>NZ_OZ245727.1:0-4739157 GCF_965227205.1 Pedobacter sp.
TATATTAATTAGCTTTCTTGACAATCACTGTTGTTTACTGGTTAAAAATTGGATTATTTAATTAATTATTGAAAGTTTATAAATCATATAAAGAATTTCTAGTATTGTTGAAAATACGATTTTGGTTGTCGTTTATTATCTGTGCTGTCTCATCTGTGTCTCATTTAAATTTGTAGTTGCTGAGCTTAAAGAGCATATACAGTAAGTAAGCAATTACTACTAAATCAACTATAATCCACGATATTCTGCCAAAATACATTGGTCTTCAAATAGGCTGAAATACAAAGGCTACTCCAAGATATGAAAGCGTGATATTTGAGTTTTCTCCAAACGCCCTATTTGCTCTATAACACAAAATAACAAAACCAATTGCAACCAATGTCCTATTTAGAGTATAAACCCAATATGGAAACTTAAATAAGCATACAATTAAGATTAGAATTATTAGGATTTTAATTAATCTATCTATTTGCATGCCTAATCAATAAATGCTATTGGCATAACCTTAATGTATTTAAAATCACATTTAGGGCAGATTATATTATTGTCATTGGTTCTAATATCAAGTATCTTAAATCCCGTTTTCTTAGAAAACCATTTGCCTGTTTCAGCTTTGGTGTTGCAGTTAGGACAAAGTTTATTATTAGTAGTTGATAAGGTTTTACAAAAGCCACAACTTGCTAACTCTACATTTTTATCTTTTCTATAATGCTGAATTTTAGTTAAACCAACTGTAAGCTGTACTTGGTAATTACAGTTTGAGCAGGAGAACTTATATTTAGTTGCCATAAAGATTAGTCTTTAAAATACGTTAACAGGATACCAATAAGCAAAAACCCTGTAAATACTGCAGATATTCCTAAAAATAATTCAATAAAAACAATTAGTGAGGCTGGTTCTGGGGCAAGAAAAGTTCCTAAAGCTGATAGAATTAAGATTGTATAAAGAATACTTTTGTAGTTTTCTTTTAATAGCAGAAATATTTTTTTGATAATGTTTCTCATAACTAAATTATTTATCAGATGCTGAACGTCGAATGTTATCTGAAGTGGAAGATTTTAGTGAGCCTAATAAGGTATATAAAATGAGTCCTATTAGCGCAGAAAAACTGAAAGACCAAAATTCTCCAATTTTTGATTCTAGAAATTGGTTAGTTAGAACTATACAGACCGTAGGCAATAAGTAAATGCTTAGCATAAGAGCTAGAGATAAAATAGAGACTACAAATTGAAATACTAACTTAAAAAAATTCATGATTTTCATTTCAGGTTATAAGCTTGAAAAAAAATAATAAACAGGAAGTGCCAAAATTGCTATGACAATAAAAGGTGCATATTCATCATTTATCCATCTTTTACCTTTTAAAAATTTGTCGCTGTAGTAAATGATAATCCATCCTAGTAAGGTAAATAATCCCCAAATAGCTAATGATTTCCAGGCTGAGTCTAAATAGCTATTTGCAGTGCTTCCGTACTGAGTTAGAATAGTTTGATTTGGATAGTCTTTGATTAAAGATGAATATTTTAGAATAAGCTTAAATTCATTAAAGGTTAAGAATAGTCCAAATACGATTAATAGAAGTCCTAAAAGGTTTAAGGTATAAAAAAAGAATTTTTTCATAGTGAGTATTAATTTAAATTCAAATATAGGATATATCCTATAATATATTAGGTGATGTAATTGGAATTTAGCCCACTGTGGCTAATACTAGAAATCAAGATTATATTGTCGCTTTTGGGGCTCATTTGAGACGTATAAGAAAGCTTAAAGGGTTTTCTATGGAAAAGCTGGCTCAAGAAGCCGATATAGAGTATTCCCAAATTTCTGACATAGAATTAGCAAAAATAAATACTACGATATCTACAGTTTATGCAATCTCTAAAGCATTAAAAATAAGAGCATGTGAGTTGCTAGATTTTGACATTTAATTTTGTTTCATACTTTTTTAAATGCAATATCTGAATTAAGTATTTCTTCAGTTTACGGGTTACCGTAATTCAATTAATTAGTTGCCTAAAATCACAAAAGAGCTATATTCATAATATGTTCCATTAATCTTGTAGTAGATTTTTTCATCATTGCCTGCGGCTATTGCACTCACTGCTAAAATTTGACGAACATTATTAGTAACAGGAAAAGGGCAATAGAGCCTTTTAATTTGGCCTTGTCCATTGACAACCAGTAAACTTTTTTCATTCTCATACTTATAAAAATTTAAATTATCCATTGGCTAAGAAAATTTGTTATAAAATAGCCCATCCTAATTGACAGGCTATCTTTTAGTTAATAAACCAGTTACTTTGTTGTTTGGCTAAAGAGTCAGCAATACCATTAGTAAATGAAAATGCATTAAGACCTCTATCTAAAAACGTATCTATGTAGCTTGATTTGTTTGCTCCTGTGAAAAGGTTGTATAGCTTCCATGTACTAATACTTCCATCATCTTCTCTGCAAAAGGATTCATCGTGATAATAATCTTTAACTACGTTACTGATATGCGTGTCTCCAAAATTTAATTCCTGCAAATGCTTTTTATTTTGCAATGGTAAATGTTGGTACATTCTTGCTTTACCAATCAGCTGGGCAAACTGTTGTTCTGTTAAAGATTGCTTGGTTAGTTTTTTTAGCTGGTCTAAGTGCTGTTTAGCATTATAGCATTCAATCAGATTAAAAATAGCATCAGTAAGTTCGTCGATACCCCTAACCTTTAAATCAGCAAGTAAACCATCAGTAGAAATACACATATTGGTACAGACCTTATTTTGGAATCCAATAAAGATTTTAAATCTTTCATCAGAACCTTTTCTGCTGTGTAGGTTATCCAAATTGTATGCCTTTATACCTCCAATCGTTAAATTTAATCTATTACCGTTAATATCATCTGTAATTGACGGTATTTCAATCGCAAAAGCCATACGTTCATAGTAGATTGTTTTTTCTTCTTCCAACAACAAATGAGCAGGTTTCTCTTTAGCCTCTGGTATTCTGCCCTTGATTGGGTGGCTAACCCTTACACTTGGTTGTAATACAATTTCTTCTTTAAAAATGTGATTTGTAATATCAGAGGTTAGATTTATAAAATCTGCTTGACTTATTACAGGGTGATTATCTTTAACAAAAACAGGTATAAGGTGCTTATCCTTTATATCTTTTATGTTTGATTCTAATGTGTTGGCCACAATAAAAGGGCTTGAATTTAGTTGGTTTTCTTCTATAAAAGGAGAATCTGTATGATTATGAGTTAACTTTAAAACTTCCATCTTGATTAAATTTTGTAATTGTTAATGATTGGTTAATTTGTTGTAGTTTTTCTTTTTTGAGTGTAAATTCACTTGTTAGGATTTTTTGATATTGTGGATAAGCATTGAAGATGGTTAGAAGCTCATTTACTCCATTAGAAGAGTTAATAAGTAATTTAACATCATCTAGTTCACTTTTGCCTCTATTGCACCAATCTGAAATAAGTTCTCCATTTTCTGATGTGATTTGAAAATCAGGCTTGCCAACAAACAAATTGGTTCTATCTTTAGATGCAGTAGCTTGGTGATTAGCATTTATATCTAAAACCAAAGTGAACTCATAATCTACTCCGTCTCTCTGAACGGCTTTCAGTCCAACTTTTTCAGGTACATATTTGCCGTCTTTTTGATTGAGAACATAGTCCTGCTTAACCCTCATAGTAGATATTACATGGCAATCTGCCTTTAGGATAGCATTAATAAAGGCGTTTTGTCTAGGTGTTATCTTACTCCAATTTGTAAAGCTGTTACCGCTCATATTAGCATGCAGGTCAATCAAATAATCCCAACAATGACTAGTACTATCAATAATTATAACCTCTGCAAGAGCCTTTAAACACATCTGTAACGCTTCAATGTATTTCTCAGGTGTAAATGGTGCTTGAACATTTAGTACATTGTAATCGCCTAAATTGCTGTATAAATCGGCACTGTTATTTTCAGTATCAATAACAATAATCTTATTCCAGTCTTTACACAATCCATAAGCTATTAGCAGTGATGAATAAGTTTTACCGCTGCCTGATGCTCCTTGAACAGCCATTTTAATTTTAGCTTTTTTACGTTCAGCTTTTCTGATTTCCATTTGCTTAAAATTTTTTGCATAAAAAAGGACTATGGTTGAGTTATCATAATCCTTTCTAATTCTGTTGTTTCTCTCTTAGCTAAATACTGCCTGTTCAGCAGTTTGTTTCCCATTGGCAGAATACATATACCTGTAGTTAAGGGTTTTTACTTCTCCTGTTGCTTGTACAGTGTATTCATATTCATCTGTCTCAACTTTTAGAATTTCTCCTGTAAGTTCTTTTCCAATTAATGCTTTGCAAGTATTTTCATCAAAGGTTGATGACATTAACGTTTTCCTCATTGTGGCATAAGGTAAGCCTGTTGTTTCAGAGATAACAATTTCTACATCTCCCTGTAACTCAAGCAAGAGAAACTCTTTTTCATCTTTTTGCTTTTTTTGATAACCAGTTATTAAAACCATGATAATTTTTTTAGGTGAATAAATAATTTGAATTAGGCAGATACAAGGGGGTACAAGCATCGCAAACTTAGGTATGGGGGAGCGTTTAAAGCCACCGTTCAAGCTATTATTACATATATCTTTTGAGAAATAGAAAAAATTTTAATTTTGTTTATTTTTGTAATTCAGAATATTATTTGGAATTGTCGATTTTTTTTACTTATCTTTATATCTGGTTGAGGATATTTGATTTTTATACTTATTCTACCTGTCCAAAGTCTTTTGAATTTCTACTCAAAAGCAATAACATTTAACAGCACTGTATAATTCATATTGGAAGGGGATTTAGCTAATCCCTATTTCTTTCAATATATCTTAACTTTTTTTATTAAAAATCACACATTCTTTAATAAAGATTTTTTTCAAGAAAAGGTTAACAAAAAATCAGTGCGTCTAAAAAAAAATATATGAATTATAGTTATAAAATAAATAAAGAAGATTACATAGGTGCAGCATTTACCCATATTCCTGGGAATGCAATAATAAATAAAGGAAGATGTGGAATTGGTGGGACAACTATGGAATTAAAGGATGATCGAAACAGTATCATTGTAGTACCTAATACTCCAACGATAGAAAGTAAAAAGCAAGATTTTAAAAATATATGTGGGGTTTACGGTAACATCCAAATTCCTGAAATAGTTAAATACATTGAAGATAAAACAATCAGTGGGGAAAAACTTAAATTTATGAGCACCCCAGATAGCTTTTATAAGATAATTGAGGCTTCAAAAGTGATAAACTACAATATTAAGGATAAAGCTTTTTTACTAATGGATGAATCACATAGCGTGGTAACAGAAGGTAAATACAGAGAGAGAATAGCTAAGCCCTATGATTATTTTTTTGACTTTACTGAGAAGTCTATAATGTCTGCAACTCCGTACCATTGTTCCGATAGAAGATTTGAGAGTCTAAAAAAAATTGATATTGAATTTGATACCGTTTCAAATAATAGAATAAAGGTTGTCTTGAGTAATAACATTATATCTGCCTTAAAAACGGTAATTGAAAATGTCTTGAAGGATGGGAATAATGCCCATGTGTTTTATCAAAGCGTAGTGGGTTTTGTTGACCTAATTAATTTAATTGGAAATGAGCATGTCTCCATATTTTGTAGTGACAGTCAGGATAATAGAGAAAATTTAGGTGATTTTTCTGGTCTGATAGCTAATATAAAATCTAATCATGTTCCAAATAGTGTTAATCTCTATACCTCAAAATATAGTGAGGGTTGGGACTTACATGATAAGAATGCTGTTATAATATTAGTTTCAAACGTTTCTGATACGAAAACGTGCTTTAATATAGAAAATAAGGGAGTGCAGTCTATTGGCAGATTAAGAAATAGTACACCTAAAGCAATTATTCATATTACAAATACAAATAAATTAGAAGGAATGGAATTAGAGAGTAAAGAACGGATTGCAAGTCAAGTGAAACAAAATGCGGAGAGGATGATAAACTATTATAATGAAACTAATAATCTAGTTTTGTATCCCACTTGTAAACATGATTTTCTAACTTCACTTAAGCCTGTAGTAGAGAGTTATGCTAATTTTAATTATTCAGGAGATGTATTCTTAAATGATTTTAAATTAGATGCTGAAATAAATAAGACTTATTCTTTAGCACAGTATGTAAGTTCTTCATCTATTGTTAAAGCATGGTCTAATGTTGGATATGAAGCTGATGTTGAGGTTTGTGATGAAGTCTTTTCTACTAAAGAGAAACAGATACTTAACAGTATGAGAACAGCTAAGAAGGTTAAAAATAAAATTATTTTAAATAAAATACATGAAATTATCCAGTTACAAAAGTCTGCAAAAACAATCGGTAAGAACTACTTTGAATCTGCCGAAGAAGATAAATTACTGGACGCTAATCCTGAACTCGTAAAGCTTTATAATGCTTTAGGGTATGACAGAATGGTTGAACTTAAATTTAACTTGAAAGCGATGAAAGCGGAATCAATAATTAAGCTAAATACAGGCATAGAATTTTCAGCAGTAATTATGAAATTGTTGGATTTAAAATTCAATCCATTCAATTTTTATCCAAGTGCTATGGTAAAGGAGGAGTTTTCTAAAATTTACAGAGATTTGGGATTGCCAAAGACTGGTAAAGGTTCTGATATTTTAAAATATTATCATGCAGAAATTAAAACAAAATGGACAGGTAAAAAGGCTGAAAAGTGTTACCTTTTGAAGAACAAAAAGTATATAGTTAATTAAATAGTAGCAAAATTAGAGTACCGTTTAGCCTAAAACTAAGCGGTACTATTATTAAAATGGTTTGTAACGTCTATGAATTAAGCATAACTCGCTAAAAAACGACCGCAACCTCATAATCTTTTCCCACAGTTATTTCTATGCTGTTGTGAACTAGTGTATATTCACTTGTTTGTCGGTCTGTTCAACACTAAGTACTCTCTTCAATTACTAACAGCTGATAAATCCACTTATTAGTAAACTATCCTCTATCTCCATCACTAAATTCTAAACCAGCATGATTGGTGTTGAATAAATTAAAATAGTTTTCAAGCGGATGCATAAACCAAATTAGGTTATAACATTCAATATTCTTAACATAATTGTAAAGTTTCTTTTAAAATTAGTTCAGAACTACTAAATTGGAAAATAATTAACTCTCTTTATGGATTTAGACTATAACCTAATTGAAAATATTAAGGCTAAGAATGTTGTTTTATTTCTTGGCTCTGGTTTTGCATTTAATGCTAAGCACCCTCAAAACAAAAAGCCACCTTTAGGACAAGAATTGGCAAAATTGATTTCTGAATATTTTTTAAATGGTGAGTATAATAATGAACCACTAACCTTTGTTTCAGAAATGGCTATTAATGTATCCAACTTGTTTACTGTGCAGAAGTTTATAGCTGAACTTTTCCAAGACTTCTCCCCAAATGAGAATCATTTGAAATTTGCATCCTTACCATGGAAAGCAATTTTTACAACAAATTATGACTTGATTTTGGAAAAGGCGTATGCTGCAATCAAAGATAATGTTCAAGAAATTTCACCAGTATTTAGAAATACACCAGAACAGCAAATTTTCAAAAGCCCAACTAGTGTCCCATATTATAAATTACATGGATGTATAAGCTATATAAACGACATTAATCTTCCTCTAATCCTATCAACGGAGCAGTATGTAGACCATAAGGTCAACAGAGATAGATTATTCAGCAAGCTTTATGAATTAGCCATGGATTATTCTATTCTATTTATTGGGTACAGCAATCAAGATATAAACATAAGAACTATTTTAAAAGAAATTGAAAGTCTGAAAGATGCAAAGCCGAGATCTTATATGGTTAAACCATCGTTTAGGTCAGAAGAGATATCCTTTTGGGAAAATAAAAAAATCAAACCAATTTCTATGGGGCACGAGGATTTTATAAAAATAGTGGATTCAAAAATAACTCTAAATGACAGGAAATTAAGTAATTTAATTTTAGAAGTTGAAAGACCAATATATTCTAAATTTCAAGTTGATACTAATCAGCGTTCGCCTACTCAAAGTTTAATTAACTTATTGGATAGTGAAGTAGACTACGTACATAGTTCTATACCATCAAAAGAGACGCTACCTCAGCATTTTTATAAAGGTTTTTTTGAAAATTGGGATCCCATAATCAAAAACTTGGATGTTCAGCGTAGTGAAAAAGACAGATTATTGACGAATCTAATTTTTGAAGAAAAATATCAACAAAGTGAAAAAACATATTTTTTTGTATTGAAGGGGCATGCTGGTTCTGGAAAATCTGTGTTGCTGAAGAGGGTTGCTTGGGAATCAGCAGTTGAATTTGGTAAGATTTGCATATTCTTTAAAAATAATACTGTGCTTAGGCCAGAACCAATTTTAGAATTATTCAACTATGTTAAGGAACGTCTATATATCTTCATAGAAAATGCGAGTGAACATGAAGAGTCTATAATCGCGTTAATTAATATTGCAAATAAAGAAAAGATACCCCTGACAATTATCTCTTCTGAGAGGACTAATGTGTGGAATGAAGAACTTGTAATCAAAAATTATATTACCGATGCATACCCAATTTCATATCTTTCATCTCAAGAAATTGATAACCTAATTGAAAAATTGGAGAAGCATAACTCCTTGGGCTTTTTGGAAAATAAAAATAAAGCGCAGCGCAAGAAGGAATTATCAGAGAAAGCTGGAAGGGTACTGTTGGTAGCACTTTATGAAGCAACAGGTGGAAAAGCATTTGAAGAAATTATTTTAGACGAGTATAATCAAATCAGAGACGAGCAAGCAAAAGCTCTTTATTTAACAGTTTCTATATTGCACAGACTAGGCTCTGATGCAAGAGCGGGCTTAATAAGCCGGGTTCATGGGATTAATTTTAATGAATTTAAAGAAAGGCTTTATAAGCCTTTGGAATTGATTGTCTTTGATGAAAGAAATTATCTGATAAACGATTTCGTATATAAAACAAGGCATCCGTACATAGCTGAAATAATTTTTGAAACAGTATTAAAAACAGAGCAAGAAAGGTATGATGAATATGTAAGAATCTTGGGATACTTAAATATAGATTATTCAAGTGATTTGAATGCTTTTTTAGCAATGACGAACGCTAAAAAATTAATTGAAATTTTTAAAGATCCTATAAAAGTAAATAATCTATTTGACATCGCTTGCGACAATAATCCTGACGAGCCAAAATTGCTCCAGCAGCGTGCTGTCTATGAAATGAATTCTAAAGGAGGTAGCTTATTTACAGCCGAGAAATATCTAAAAGATGCATTGGAATTATTACCTAAAGATGTATCAATAACACATTCCTTAGCAGAAGTTGCTTTAAAAAAGGCTGAAAACACTTCAAGTAAGCTTGAAAGAAATAACTATTTATTGCAATCTAAATCATTATGCGAGAGTATTTTAAGAGGGAATAAGGATCAATCTTATACTTACCATACTCTTCTTAAAATTTTGATATTAAGGATGAAACATGCAATCTATGAGAACGATGATAAGTCTTTAGAAAGTAGGATAAAAGAAACGGAAAAATTGTTATCAGCTGTGAAGCAGCTTTTTCCGGATCAAGAATTTATTTTGGAAATAGAATCAAGATTTAATGAAATAATAGAAAATGAACCTAAAGCAATAAATCTATTGCACCAAGCTTGGGAATTAAATAAAGCTAGTCCTTACCTAGCTCTTAGGTATGCTAAAACACTTGAGAGGGCAAATGATATTGGCAGAGCATTACAGGTTCTCAAACATACAATTGAACTAGTGCCAAATGATAGAGACTTAAGCTATAAGTATGCCCAATATATCAGTTTGTTAGAACCAACAAATGAACATGATATTATTCACTATTACAGACGTTCATTCACCTTGGGTGATACAAGGTATGAAGCACAATTTTGGTATGCTCGTGCATTATATATCTTTAACAAAATTGAAAAAGCGAAAGAAATTTTTGATGTATTAAGTTTTGCCAGACTTAGCCCAGATAAAAAGCATGAAGTTAGAGGTGTAATTCAAAATAACAATAAAATACATGAGGTATTTAAAGGCTCTATTGTTAGGAAAGAATTAAACTTTGCTATAGTAAGAAGAGATACTTACGGGGACACTATTTTTATCAACAAAGGGCATTGCAAAGAATTGTGGGAGAGTGTTAAAAACAATGGAACAATTGCTTTTCACATCGGATTTAATTTTAAAGGGCCACTTGGTTTAGTCATAGCAGTACATTAAATTTTACATTTTATAAAGCAAATTAAAAAATGCCCCTTATTTCATACAACAGAACTTTCATTATATTTTTTAAGCCTATTTTGTCCGACTTTAGGTTAAATTTTGCCTTGTTATGGAAAGAGTTGTAGCTATGCATCATTAGAGAAAACATATTATGAAATGGATATCGCTACTAATTTTGATTTCAATCAAACTCAATGCTTTTTCACAGCTTGTACATTCTTCGGATTATTTAGTGAATAGCTCAATTAGGATAAACTGTCAAAAAATAATTACCAAAGATGGGAGAACTGATACTTTAGATATTAGTGGAACTGGATTTTATTTTTATTATTCTACTCCAAAAGGATACTTCCCAGTTATAGTATCTAACAAGCATCTAATTAATGGTATGAATAAACAGATACTTCAATTTAAACATGCTGACTCAATTGGAAATCCACTAGTAGGCTTATCTGAAAACGTTATTTTACAGAATCCAGAAACAAAATGGATGCTCCATCCTGACTCCGATGTAGATCTAGCTATCCTTCCAATAGGTGGATTGTTAAATAATTTTAAATCTAAAAACATTAGTATATACTTCAAGGGTTTTGATGAAACATTAATACCGAATGATTCTACTAAAAAATCGCTGATGGCTATTGAAGAGGTCTTGATGATAGGCTATCCATTTGGTTTAAGGGATGATATAAATGATTTACCTGTTGTTAGAAGAGGTTTAACAGCTACACCGTTTGATAAAGACTTTAATGGTAAGAAAATTTTCTTATGCGATATACCTGTTTATCCAGGTTCTAGTGGCTCTCCTGTTTTAATATATAATCCAACATCATTTAGCGCAAAGGATGGTAACATGTATTTGAAGTCAAGAATTATTTTACTTGGGATAAATTTTGCTACTTACACTAGAGATTTTACTGCCAAAATACTCCCAACAAGTACAATAGCAACTGCAATTCCATATAATATAGGAATAATAATAAAGTCTGAAAGGCTTTTAGATTTTAAGAAATTCATTAACTAGTATGTTTTTAAATTCAAAATAATTAGATAATTTAATTATAGAGTTGGTAAGACATTCCTTAATTCTTCATTGTTAGCCTCTCCAAGCCCTCTTAAATATTTAAGGGTTACAATCATATTTGAGTGTCCCAAAAGTTGTTGGAGTATATTTAAATCCTTTGTTCTTTTATATACTTGAACAGCCGCTGTATGCCTAAATGAATACAGCGTATGATTTTTTTGTATTAGATTAGATTTTAACATTTGAGTTTTGGCTCTTGACCATTGAGTTTTGAAATAGTCATCATTGAAAGCTTCTGATGTTAAAGTGAAAATATTTGCTTCAGCATTTGTAGTTTTATTTATTCTTTCTGCTAATTCTTTTTTCAAATATTCTGGAATAAAAACTGTTCTGATTCTGCCTGCTTTATTTTCAGATCCTGATAATTGAATTTGCCCTAAATCAGCCGATAAATGCTTACGTTTTAAAAGCCTTATTTCTTGATGGGGTCGCAACATGCATCCATAAGTTATTAATGCACATAAGTAAAGATTATAGTAATTTGCTTTTAAAAAGTTTAATACATTTTTAAGTTGTTCATCTTCGTAAACTTCATGAAGCTTCGCTTTGATTTTTTGTTTACCAGTTCTACTAATTGGGTTTTTTATTAGAATATTCTTTCTAACAAACTCTGAGAAGAAAATTGATAATGATGTTCGTTTGTTCATATAACTTCTTCCTGATGTTTTAAATTGATTTAGAAAACCATCAATTTCAGAAAATGGTAGTTCTTTAATATCTTTTTCTAAAATTGATTTAGGTAGGTAAGACAGAAATTGTTCGCATATTTTTTTCAAATCTCTTTTATAAAATTTACTATATGGTGAACTGATTTTTTCTGTTAGTACATCTCCAAATAGATCTCTTATTGAATTAATCTCTTGTGGTGTTTCAGTTCCATTTATAGGATTCCAACTATTATGAAGAGCTTTAGAGTAAGCGTTCTGAAGATTTATTAAAAGCTTATTTCTTTCTTTCAAAGTTTTAGCATGGTTTGGAAAAATGGTTACATTTATTTTGTTGCCGTTATAAAACTTGTAACGAATGTTATTGTAGTAGAAGTAAATGAAAGAGCGTGATTTTAAATCGTCATTAGTTGAAATTTGTGGTGCTGTGAACATAAATCAAATGAATTATGTAAACTTCAGTGATTGCTAATCATTACTAGACGGAAATTAATTATTTCTTAGTCTCATCTGTGTATCAAGATGATGAAATAATGTAAAATATTACGTTTCTAATGTTTAAATTAAGCTTTTGAAAGGGTTATGAATCCTGCGCTCTAACCATCTGAGCTACCCCGCCGGGTAAAAATATTTGCTTATATTATCAAATATTTAGGTGGTTATTTTTTGGAGTTGCAAATATAGAATAAATTACCTTTCTTTAGAAAAATAAAATAAAAAAAATAGTCCGGGATAATATTCTGGTAATGAATTAACATGGCAGAAAAGAAAAAATTTACGCTTGAGTACGAGGTTAAATCGTCGCCACGAATACTGTATAGCTTTATAAGTGAGCCAAATGGCTTATCTCAATGGTTTGCTGATGATGTAAATTTTCGCGATCAGGTTTATACATTTACCTGGGATGATGAGCAGTTAAAAGCTAAGCTGGTTTCGGTAAAAGAAAACAAATTAGTTAAGTTTAAGTGGTTAGATGATGAACCACAGTGCTACTTTGAAATGGAAATTGTGCAAGACGAACTAACCAACGATGTTGCATTAGCCATTACAGATTTTACAACAGACGACCTCCTTGCAGAAAAAAAATTAATCTGGGATAACCAAATTGATTATCTGATAAGTGTTTTGGGTGCATAAAATAAATATGCATTGTTTACCTTTGTAAGGTGAAAAAGATACATCTTCTAATTATAAAATCATTCATCAGGCCATTCATTGCAACATTTTTTGTAATGATGTTTATCCTTTTGATGTTTTTTCTTTTCAAATACGTTGATGATATCATTGGGAAAGGTTTCGAATGGTACACCATTCTGGAACTAATGTACTATCAATCGATGGTGCAAATTTCTATGGCACTACCACTTTCGGTTTTGCTTTCTTCCATCATGACTTTTGGAACACTCGGCGAAAACTACGAACTCGTTGCCATAAAATCTGCAGGCATTTCATTGAGAAAAGCGATGCAGCCTTTGTTAGTGCTTATCCTGATACTAACGGCTGGCTCATTTGTTTTTTCTAATTACATCTTGCCAAAAGCCAATCTTAAATTTTATTCATTGATGTTTGATGTCAGGAATAAAAAATTAGCCTTCTTAATTAAACCTGGTGTATTCAATAACAGCATTCCCGATTATTCCATCCGGGTAGATAGCAAAGATGAAGACGGTAAGATGTTCGGAATTATGATTTACGATCATAAAGGAACAAATGGCATTCCGAAAGTTATCTTAGCAAAAGAAGGTGAATTAAATAAATCCCCAGACGGAAAATACCTGATTTTCGACTTAAAAAACGGTGTAACCTACGAGGAACAGGCAAGTTCGAGTGGTGTTTATAATCCTCGGCAGATAATGTATAGAAGTCGTTTTAAGGAAACGCAGCCTAAGTTTGATATGGCTTCTTTTGATATGCAAAAAACTGAGGAAGGAAATTTTGGTAGCAATACCGTAATGCTGAATTTAAAAGGCATAGAAAGAAAACAAGATTCATTGACAAAAAAGATGGATACTTTAAACATTAACAGAGCCGTAACATTAGGTAATAATTTCAAACAGTCGAACATTGCCTTAGGTTACACTAAAGTGAAAATCGCTCCAAAAAAGATAGATAAAGATATTTTGAAAAATATTCCGAATGGATTTAGACTTCAAAGTGTTCAAAATGCTGCAAATATTGTCTCTACAATGAAACAAGGTTTAGATTATGGTGCGCCAGTGCAGGAAGATTTAAAGGGCGAAATTATCTTTACAAGTGTAGAGTATCAACGCAAGTTTACGCTTGCTGCCTCATGCATATTATTGTTTTTTATTGGTGCGCCATTGGGTGCAATTATTAGAAAAGGTGGAATGGGATTGCCCGTTGTAATAGCTGTAATCTTTTTCCTTATTTACCACATTATTACTACTGTTGCCGAAAAATCGGCCAGGGAAGGGAATTTAAATCCGGTATTTGGAATGTGGATTGCCTTTATCATACTAACACCTTTAGCTGTATTTTTAACCTACAAAGCTACTGTAGATTCGGCGCTGTTCGACGTGAATTACTACAAACAATTTTTTATAAAACTCCTCAGGATAAAGCAGAAATAAATCTATTATCATTTACTTCCAAATGATATATTCTTAATTATATTGCTTAATAAGGTTGTACCTTTGTATCAATCTATTCAAAGATTTAATTATCTGATGATAGGCAATTTGTACTTTACATAAAATGCAAACAAAATTAAACACCATACAAGAGGCTATTGAAGATATCAAAGCCGGTAAAGTTATCATCGTTGTTGATGATGAAGATAGAGAGAATGAAGGTGACTTTTTAACTGCTGCAGAAAATGCAACGCCTGAAGTCATTAATTTTATGGCTACATACGGGCGTGGCTTAATTTGCGCTCCATTAACTGAAGAACGTTGTGATGAGCTAAACCTAAATTTAATGGTTGGCAAAAATACAGCAGCTTATGAAACAAATTTTACGGTTTCAGTTGATTTAGTAGGGCATGGTTGCACAACCGGAATTTCTGCAAGCGACCGTTCTAAAACGATGCTTGCTTTAGCAAATCCAAATACAAATCCTGATGAATTAGGCAGACCTGGTCATATTTTCCCTTTAAGGGCAAAAGATGGTGGCGTAATCAGAAGAGCCGGACATACCGAAGCAGCTGTTGATTTAGCCAGACTGGCAGGTTTTAAACCCGCTGGTGTTTTGGTAGAAATACTAAAAGAAGATGGCGAAATGGCTCGCTTACCAGATTTGCTTAAAATTGCAGAACAACATCAGTTAAAAATTATTTCTATTGAGGATTTAATTGCTTACCGCTTAAGCATTGATAGTTTGGTAAAGCAGGAGGTGAGTATTGATTTACCAACTGCCTGGGGCGATTTCAAAATGACTGCTTATACGCAATTAGATAATAATGCAACGCATTTAGCAATATCAAAAGGAGAGTGGAATGAAGGCGAACCGATTCTAGCTCGTGTACATAGTTCTTGCGTAACTGGCGATATTTTTGGCTCTTGCCGTTGCGATTGCGGTCCGCAGTTACACAAAGCTTTAGAGATGATTGAGAAAGAGGGGAAAGGCGTTGTGGTTTACATGAATCAGGAAGGTCGTGGTATCGGACTTATCAATAAACTACGCTCGTATAATTTACAAGATGCTGGTTTTGATACCGTTGAAGCAAATATTAAATTAGGCTTTAAAGGTGATGAACGTGATTACGGTGTTGGTGCTCAAATTTTAAGACTACATGGCGTTACTAAAATGCGCTTAATGAGCAACAATCCAACTAAACGTGCCGGATTAATTGGTTACGGTTTAGAGGTTGTAGAAAATATTCCCATCGAAATTGAAAGTAATGTACATAACGAACGTTACTTGAAAACCAAAAGAGATAAAATGGGTCATTCCATTATGAAAGGGTAACTGTTTTTCGGTTGTCTGTTACGAGTTGTCAGTTACCTGTCTGGGTTCAACTGACAACTTTTTTATTGCGTTGTTTTTATTGCGTTGTCTGTTACGAGTTGTCAGCTACCTGTTTGGATCCAAATAGCGACTTTTTTATTACGTTGTTTTTATTGCGTTGTTCGTTGCGAGTTGTCAATTACCTGTTTGGGTTCAATTGACAAATTTTTTATTGCGTTGTCTGTTACGAGTTGTCAGCTACCTGTTTGGATCCAAATAGCGACTTTTTTATTACGTTGTTTTTATTGCGTTGTTCGTTGCGAGTTGTCAATTACCTGTTTGGGTTCAATTGACAAATTTTTTATTGTGTTGTCTGTTGCGAGTTGTCAGTTACCTGTTTGGATCCAATTAACAACTTTCTATTAAGCATCCAGCCCGGCAACCTATAACCCGTAACTGGTAACCATTTTTAAACACCCAGACCGGCAACCCGTAACTGGTAACAGAAAACAGATAACCGTCAACAGAAATTACTTCCTCGGATTATTTTTATTCTGATTTATAATCGCTTCCTTATTTATTGTGCGATTGGTTTTTACCGGCTGTTCGTTTTCTTTTTTACGCAGATTTCTTCTGTAAGCACCGGATAATTTTTGTAGAAATTCTTTAAACGTATCAAACTGCTGCGTGTAAACTAAACCAACTGATGTTACATTTGCGGTAGAACTGATACCACTGTTTAAGAAAATACTTTGCTGCGTTGGTGGCTTGTTTGCTAGTTTTCCGGTTAAGCTTCCATCTTTTCTAATTAAGAATAAAGCTTCAACCTCGCTACCAACATTGTTTTTAGAGAAATCGATTACCGTAAAATCATTTAAACTATTTCTATCTACAATACCTGCGTTAATAATTAATCTATCATTGAAGAACTTAAATGAAGCATTTGCCTCACTTAACGATTTTACGTTTAAATCGACAAAGTTGAGGTTTAACGATGATAATACATTATTGAACTGATTAAATACAAGCTCAGTCGCTGTACTTGAAACACTAGAACCTAACTGTTTACCGATTGATTCTCCACCGTTTCCGGGTGCAAAACTTCTTCTGATAATTAAACTAAAGGCCTGTAAGTTCAGGTTATTCTGGTCGCTGAAATATGTTTGAAGTTCTTCTTTAATGGCTGGCTGTGCAGGGAAATTAATATCAAGCTTAATATCCGGTTGTAAAAGTAAGCCGGTTAATCCCATTTCAACTTCTGTATTTACCCTTTGGTTTGCATTACTACTTGCATCTCTGTTGGCCGCTTTATAAAGTTCATTTAAGTTCGCCCGAAGTGCATAAACGGCTTTCAGGTTGATTTGTGCTGCGGTAGGATTTCCTGTCCACCTGATGGTTCCACCTTGCCTGATTTCAAATTTTTTGTTAATTACTTCTTGTGCGGTAAAATCAAAACTTCCGGTTTCGATAATGTAATCTCCAGACATTTCAAAATCGCCAAGGCTATTAATATTTAGATTCAGCTCGGCATTACCTTTTCCGCTTAAATTTCCTAAAGTTGTAAAAATGTTTGCGGTTGTATTCGGATCTATTGTAAGCTTAAATGTTAAGGTTAAACCATCAAAAGTTGTAACCTTTTTAACAACCTTTGCCGAATCTCTGCTAATGAAATTAATGAAATCTTTATCTGATACGGTTTCTGAACTATTTAGCGGAAGATTGAAAACAGTACCTTTTTCTGTTTTGGCCTTAATGTCAATCTTCATTTTACTTGTAGGGCCAGTGAATTTAAAAACACCTGTTCCATAAGCTTTTCCGAAATAAACCGAATTATCCTTAGAAGTGGTATTTAGTGCCATCAGGCTTTCTGCCTTAACCGTAACATTTAGTGTTGGGTCGTCAAGGTTATTTAAATCAACACTACCCTCAGCTGTAGCTTCATGTCCTTCTAAATCCTTTAGCTTGAAATCATCAAGTGTAATAATGCTGTTTTCTACATTTACCTTATCGCTAATTACATAAGTTGTTTTCAGGTAATTTACCATTAGCTGACCCTTGTCTAGTGAAAGCGTTCCGTTAATTTTTGGATCATCTAACTTCCCTTTAATGGTTAAATCTGATGAAACATTTCCTTTTAAGTTTGATACAAGTTTCTTAACAAATGGTTCGAAAATAGTCAGTTTACTTTCATCCATCTTCACATTTAAATCCAGTTCCTTTTCCTTTAAATCTACACCACCGGTAACCTTAAACGTTTCCGAATCATTAGCCATAATTCTGGTGTAAACATTTATTTTGTTACCCTCGTTAAACGAAGAAGTATCAGTAAGTGTACCGATGTAAATGTCATTGAAATTCAGAGAGTCAATTTTAATATCATCGCTAATTCTCGGTGCTTTTAAAATGCCGTATAAATTAGTTTTACCATTCACATTTCCGGCGAGTTTAACGCCAAAACCTCTGGTGAAGAAATTAATGGTTTTAAGGTTGAAGTCTTGAAAACCGACTTCCAATAAATCCTTCGGGTCTTCGGATATTAAACCATCAACTGTAATCTGTTGCTTATCGTTAGTTAAATCAAAGTTTTTAATTTCGGTTTTACCATTGTTTAAAACGATCCGAACCTTCTCCTGGATTCTCCATTCTTCGTTATTAATTTGTAGGATAGATGGAAGAATACTCAATCGGGCAGTGGTGTCCTGATTTTTAGTAAACTCAACAAGTCCGTTTAAGTCTAACTTATTAGCCTCATCAGCACTTGATGTTTTAATGTTGAAGGCTAAGCTATCGTTTCTTAAAATATTCGAAACGTTAAAATCTTTTACAAATAAGCTATCGTTAAGCTGAACCCTATCTGATGTTATATTGAGCTGAAGTTGTTGTGGAGTTGTATTTTCATCAATGATGATATTGTTTACAACAACGCCCTGATATTTTAAATTCTTGATAAATCCGTTTAGTGTTGCGGTGTTATTTCTCGAATCGAAATTGCCAATAAAGTTTGCACCTTCTGATAATTCCAGTCCCGGAGAAATCAATTGCGCTAAAGGTTCAAATCGTTTAACTTTTAAGTTGAATTGGAAAATCTGTTCTTTAAACTTTATAATTTGGGTTTGAAAAGATGGTATGTAAGTTTTTGCAATGGCTTTATAATAAGAGCCAATTGAATTTAAATCATACTTTCCATCGATACTGGCATCTAGAATATCTGATTTAATGGTTAAATGACGATCTACACCACTGCCATTTGCAGTCAACTCTACTGAATCGATGCTGTATGTTCCTTTCGGATTTTTCAGCACAATTTCCTGAATCCTCAATCTTCCTTCAATATTATTAAGGTCAGTTCCCGAAAAATTAGTGCTGAATTTTGCATCTACTCTTAGCGAATCTTTAATGAGTTTGAGGGCTTTTAGTCTTGCTCCTGTAATCGTGGCATTGAAATTAAATACCGGTAATTTGGGGTTCAGGTTTACGCCGCCATCAAAATCCAGTTTGATATTTCTATCGTTGATGGTTAATTTTCCGTCGAAATATTTTTTATCAAATGTGCCATTAATTTTAACGTTGCGATAGCGGTAATTGTTAAAATCAATGTAATCGATAGCACCGTCAATTTTCTCCGTAAGTTCTTTTAGTTCCGTTCCACGGCCTTTAACATATAGTGAAGATGATATCCTACCCAGACTTTTTTCATCTAAAAGGTTGCCGATATTAAAATCAAAAGTCTTAACATTTCCGGTGTAAGAAGGTACATCATTCTTGTCAATCTTCATGTTTACATCCGAAACAATGCGACCAAGTTTAGTCTTGAATTCTCCGTAAGCAATAAAATCATTTTGAAAACCAGTGAAACTACCATTGAAATTTATGTTTCCAAATTTGTTTACAATACTAGGAACCAGTTTTTTCTTCTTACCAGTGATGCCTGAAAGTACCTCATCCAGATCCGTTTTGTTTGTTCCAGCCATCTCGATTTTCAAATCCATAAAGGTTTCTTCCCACTTTGGTAAACCTTTAATCACAAAATCGCCTTTTATATGCGTTGCTTTTCCTGACCTAATAGATAATTTTTTGGCTTTAAGGTTATTTACTAAACCTGTTATCTGACCATCAACATCTAAATCCAGCTTCATTGTACTTAGCTCGGGAGCAAAATAGGCTACATCTTTTGAAGATATGTGGCTGTCTTTAAATAAAGCCTTCATCCTCACATTATCTATGTAATGATTGAAATCTTTAAAGCTCTTAAACTGCATCCTGTAATAATCAGTCAGTCTGCTTTGGTTGGTTACCAGCATTAATTTCTTAAGTTCAATTGCATTGGTATCAACAGTAGTTTCTGCGGTTAAGTTTTTCAAATAGAAACCGCTGCGCTCTCTCAAAGTCAGGTTTTTGATATTGGTTTTAAGAATATGATTTTTAGTATCTAAACCCTCAAGAATAACACTTAAGTTCTTTACATCAACGTTATCAAAGTTTACACTTTTACCTTGTATAGTATCTTTTGCTTTGTAGTTTTTGTATTTAAACGCCAGGTTATTAACAATGATTCTTCCGAAATCGATTTTATAGGGTTTCTTCTTTTTCTTTACAGTAACCTTACCATCATCAAAATAATTAATAATGAAATCGAGGTTAGAAGAATTATCTTTGAAATCTTTTAAGAAGAATTGTCCGTTATTCAGTTGGATGGTATTAATATCAATTATCCTTTTATCAATAGATAATTGATTGATATCGACCATCAAGGTTGGCGTACTTAAAAGGGTATCTTTTTGAAGGTCGAGCACCAACAATTCTTCAAGAACAATAGATTTAAAAGGCTTGATGTATAAGCTTTTTATAGAAACAGTAGTATTAAGCTCTTTTGATAAATACGCAGCTGCTTTTTTTGCAAAAAAAGTTTGAACAGGTTTAAACTGCAGAGAAAAAATAAGAAGCGCAAGCAGCACAAGTATTGATGCGATTACCCAAAGGAGTATTTTAAATAGTTTTTTAATAATTTTGCAGCTTAAATAAAAATAATTTGTCTATTATACTTGCTATAGAGTCCTCTTGCGATGATACTTCGGTTGCTATATGTAACAACGGCAAAATTACGGCCAATGTTATTGCAAACCAAACAATTCATGAAAATTATGGTGGCGTAATCCCTGAATTAGCTTCAAGGGTACATCAACAAAATATAGTGCCTGCTGTACAACAGGCATTAATGAATGCTAAGGTTACAAAACAGGACATAAGTGCTGTTGCTTTTACACAAGGACCAGGCTTGTTAGGTTCGCTCCTTGTGGGTGTTTCCTTTGCAAAATCATTTGCATTGGCGTTAAATATACCGCTAATTTCTGTCAATCATATGCATGCACACATTCTTGCGCATTTTATTGATGAACCGAAGCCAAAGTTTCCATTTTTATGCTTAACCGTTTCTGGTGGGCATACTCAAATCGTTTTAATCAAAGATTATTTCGACATGGAAATTGTGGGCGAAACTTTAGATGATGCCGCAGGCGAGGCTTTTGATAAAACGGCTAAAATTTTGCAATTGCCATATCCAGGTGGGCCATTGATTGATAAACATGCTCAATTAGGAAACCCGAAAGCATTTAAGTTTGCCGAACCTCAAATTGCAGATTTGAATTTCAGCTTCAGCGGGTTTAAAACCTCAATTCTATATTTTATCCGCAAGCAGGAAAAGGAAAACCCTAATTTTATTGCAGAAAATTTAAACGATATTTGTGCCTCTGTTCAATATAGTATTATTCAGATTTTGATGAATAAACTTAAGAAGGCGGCAAAACAATATAACATTAAAGAAGTTGCCATTGCAGGCGGAGTTTCTGCCAATTCTGGTTTAAGGAATACTTTAGAGCAAACCGCAACAGAACTGGGTTGGAATGTTTACATTCCTGCTTTTCAATATTGTACAGATAATGCTGGTATGATTGCAATTGCAGGTTACCACAAATTTTTAAAACAAGATTTTGTTGGTCAGGATGTTTCGCCTTTAGCAAGGATGGAATTTTGATGGTTGGTTAACTGTTTAATTGATAAATCGGTTAATTGTTGGATTGCTAATTGGTTAATTGTTTAACTGATAAATTGTTGGATTGTTAATTGAACATTGTGATTTGTTTAATTGATTATTTAACAGATAACTGGCAACCGAAAACTGAAAACAGGATGGCAACTGAATTAAATTTGAATAATAATTTTTTAATATGACTGGAGCATCGTTAGTATTTTGGATAGTTTGTGCAATTCCTTTAATGGGGATTTTATATTATCTGATTAGAAAAGATAAAAATAAATTAAAAGGAAGCTGGGGTGTGATTATCTTAGGTGCACTGTTAATTGCGGCAATATTGGTTATCGTTTATATAACCAAAGATTTTAACGCCATTTTTAGTCAGAACTAAGTTTAACAAAAGCTACTAAATAAAACAGTCCCGGTTAAATTAATAACCGGGACTGTTTTTGTTTGTATTGATTTAAACTATTTTTCTTCTAACTTATCGCCAGTTACTTCGGCTTTAATTTTAGCTTCTAATTCTTCCGCTAATTCAGGATTGTCGCTTAGTAATTGCTTAACAGCATCTCTACCTTGTCCAAGTTTTGTATCTCCGTAAGAGAACCAAGAACCAGCTTTTTTGATGATGCCAAAGTCCACACCTAAATCGATAATCTCACCGTTTTTAGAAATTCCTTCGCCAAACATAACATCAAATTCTGCAATGCGGAAAGGTGGAGCCACTTTGTTTTTAACAATCTTAACTTTCACGCGGTTACCAGAAACTTCGTCGCTGTCTTTAATTTGCGAAATTCTACGTATATCTAAACGAACCGAAGCATAAAACTTCAATGCGTTACCACCAGTTGTAGTTTCAGGGTTACCGAACATCACACCAATTTTATCACGTAACTGGTTAATGAAAATACAGCAACATCCAGTTTTCGAAATTGTACCTGTTAATTTACGCAACGCCTGACTCATTAAACGGGCATGTAAACCCATTTTACTGTCGCCCATTTCGCCTTCAATTTCACTTTTTGGTACCAATGCCGCAACAGAGTCAATTACGATTACATCAATTGCTCCAGAACGAATTAGGTTATCTGCAATTTCTAATGCTTGCTCACCATTATCTGGTTGAGAGATTAAAAGGTTATCTGTATCAACACCTAATTTCTTTGCATAGAATTGGTCAAATGCATGTTCCGCATCTATAAATGCAGCAATGCCACCTTTTTTCTGTGCTTCTGCAATAATATGTGTTGCTAAAGTTGTTTTACCTGAAGATTCCGGACCATATATTTCAATAACCCTTCCTTTCGGAATACCACCAATGCCCAAGGCAATATCTAAGCTAATAGAACCTGTAGAAATAAATTCAAGTGGTTCAATAGCAGTATCCCCAAGTTTCATTATCGTACCTTTACCATACGATTTTTCTAATTTATCTAAAGTAAGCTGTAAAGCTTTTAATTTATCTGTGTTGACAGTTGCACTCATTTTTTCTTTCATGTAAGGCGTAAATATAAAACTAATCTATCGGCTAAAATCAATTGTTTAAAACTTGTTTACTAAAATATTTAGCTAAGTTAATTGTTTTTTAGCTAATGTCAATAGTAAATTGAAAAAAAATTATAATACGACAGTTTTATTTAGTTTTTCAAAATATCTACACATATAAGTTATTTCACAAATATTGCATTTAGGGCTTCGGGCAACACAAACATATCGCCCGTGTAATATTAGCCAATGGTGTGCAATGTGAATATCGTGCTCTGGTAAATGTTTAACTAAATCTTTTTCAACTGCTAAAGGTGTTTTGCCATTCGTTAAGCCAAGCCTGTTTGCCACGCGAAAAACATGGGTATCAACTGCCATTGCCGGGGCATTATAAATTACGGAAGCAATCACATTTGCTGTTTTTCTGCCTACACCCGGCATTTTTTGTAAATCGTCAATATCTGATGGAACCACATCATTAAATTCGTTTAATAAGATGTTAGCCATGCCAACCAGATGTTTTGCTTTATTATTTGGATAACTGATGCTGCGGATGTAATCAAATACAATATCGGGTGTTGCTTCAGCCAATGCCTTTGCATTTGGGAAACGCTGAAAAAGAGCAGGAGTAACCATATTAACCCTTTTATCGGTACACTGAGCAGATAAAATTACGGCTACTAAAAGCTGATATGGATTGTTGTAATGTAGTTCTGTTTCTGCATCTGGCTGCTTTGCCGAAAAATGTTCGACAAAAAGTTTATAGCGTTCTTTTTTAAGCATGCCCAAATATAGCTACCTATTTTTATATGGATTAAAAATTTTAGAAAATTGAAGTTAGTGGTGCTTGGCTAATTCGCCCCGCTTTTTGCTTCAATCTTTTTTTGGCTTGCTGTGGTACTATTAATTGTCGTTTCTTATTAAAGGAAACAGCATAACAATTTTTATCGTTAGAATCTCAAAAAAGGATTTCCGTTTCAATCGGAGTTTATTGAACATAAAACAGTGCATCACAAAACCTTTTACGTTCTGCAAGCTAATACTGTGGGGCTTATTGTACTGACTGTTGACTATAAACCGGATAGAAACGAACACGGAGTGCAACGAAGTAAAGTGTATAGCCGGACTGATAATTTTTAGTAGCACTAACGTTGCTTTTCTAATTAATGAAAAGACGTAACAGCAACTTTTTCATCAATTTCTACTTCCTGATTTTGTGTGCTTTTGATTAACCAGAAGGCGAAAAATGCACCAATTAGGGCCATCGCAGCACCTACGTAAGCTGGCGAAGTATAATCAAAACCATAAACTAAAGGTAAGCCGCCAAAGAATGCGCCTAATGCATTGCCAATGTTAAAACTTGCCTGACTAGCAGAAGCTGCTAACATTTCAGAGCCTTTTGCCGATTGAATCATAAGCATTTGGATTGGAGCTGCAAGTGAGAATGAAACTGCCCCGGTAATGAAAGTCATGACTAAGGCTAAGATTTGATTGCCTGATACAAAGTGTACAATTGTTAAGGTAACTACCATTGTAATAAGTAATGCTGCAGAGGCCTTCGCAGGTGAATATTTATCTGCTAATATTCCGCCAAGGTAGTTTCCGGTCATCATGCCTAAACCTGCAAGCATTAATATATAGGTTACAGCATTCGAAGAAAAACCAGCAACTTCTGTCATTAAAGGAGCGATATAGCTGTACCAGGTAAATAATCCACCAGTGCCGATTGATATCATAAAGATGATTATCCAGGCATCGCGTTTTTTGAAGAAGCTGAGTTCTGATTTTAAGTTTCTGTCTTTTGCTGCTTCTAAAGCGGGTAACCAAAGTTTTAAACTTAGTAAAGTGATTAAACCCACAATTACCACAACTGCAAAAGATATGCGCCATGAAAAATTATGCCCTATAAATGTACCCAACGGAACACCAACAATGTTGGCTATAGTTAAGCCCATAAACATTAATGAAACCGCTTGTGCAGCTTTACCTTCTTTTGCAATTCTGCTGGCTACAACAGAACCGACGCCAAAAAATGCGCCATGTGGTAAGCCTGAAAGTAATCTGGCGATGAATAAAGTGTTAAATGTTGGGGCAAATGCAGAAAATGCATTAAATGCCGTAAACATTACCATTAAGGCAATTAATATTTTTTTTGGTGGATATTTACCAGCAATGATTATTAAAAGCGGTGCGCCAATTACAACACCAAGTGCATACGCAGAAATTAAATGACCTGCTTCTGGAATGGTTACTTTTAAATCTTTGGCAATATCTGGCAAAAGCCCCATCATTACAAATTCTGTAATGCCGATGCCTAAACCACCAAGTGTAAGCGGAAGTAAGTTCTTGTTCATAGCGATGCTTAGTGTTAAAATTACACTAAGCAAATGTAGGGCTTTTAATTAAGGATGAGAAGTGAAAGCTTTAAAAATGGAAGATAAATGACTTTAGGGGAGATGGGAAATGGATAATGGGAAATAGATAAAGGGAAATGGAGGATGGAGCAATGTCGTTAACTTAAAAAAGCCGTCGTCCTTTAGATTTGCAATGGTCTAAAATGATTGAATTGATTTATATTTAACAAGTTACCTAAATCGGTAGCGGCTCATTAAGCGTTGTCAAGGTTAGATACCTATAGACTGATATAATCCGCTACCGATTTTCCCTTAGTGACCAGATAACAATTAGGGCATTACCCATTATTAAGGACTTGGATCGATGGGGTAAAACTTAGGTAATTGCTACAAATTTAAAGAATAAATAATATGATTAATACAAATTTCTTTATTGGGATTGATGTATCAAAGCCCTACTTTGATGCTTCTTTAATGACTGTTATCAGTCATGTAAAACAAGCTATCCAAAGCGCCCGGTTTGAGAATACAGCTTCTGGGATAAAGACATTTGAGAAATGGCTTAAATTTCATAAGGTCACCTTTAATCCAGACACTCTGGTGGTGATTGAAAATACAGGGATCTATCACCGGCTAATCTGGTCATTCTGCAGTAACAAACACGTACCAATTCATATTGGTAATGCAGCCCATATTAAATGGAGTTTTGGGATAGCTAGAGGAAAGAATGATAAGATAGATAGTGTCCGTTTATGCAAGTATGCCTTTAAGGAATCTGATACATTAAAGGCCACAGAAGCCTTAGATCCACAGTTATTGCATTTAAAAGATTTCATATCTGCCAGAACAAAATTACTCAAGCAGGCTACAGGACTTAGCGTTTCAATTAAAGAGCTAGGTAATGTAAATGAAAAATCACATCAGAAACTAATTGAGAAAGCACTTAAATCTGCTATTGATGGAATAGCAAAATCGATTAAAAATATTGAAGAACAAATCCGCAAAATTATTAAAGAAAACAGCGCCTTTCAACGAAACTATAACCTGTTGACCGGTATACCAGGGATCGGACATGTCACCGCGGTTTACCTGATTGGTTGTACAGCGAATTTTGCCAGCAACCCAAGTGGAAAGCAATTGGCATGCTATGCAGGAGTCGCTCCGTTCGAGCACTCGAGCGGGATTAGTGTAAAAGGTAAAACCAGGGTACATAGGATGGCAAACAAAGACCTTAAAAAACTACTACATCTATGCGCATTATCAGTTATCCAACATAATATGGAATTCAAGAACTACTACCAAAGGAAAAAGGATGAAGGTAAGCATAGCATGAGTATACTTAATGCAGTGAGAAATAAAATAACGCTAAGAATAGCAGCTGTAATTAAAACACAACAACCTTATAAAAGCAATTATAATATAGCAGCCTAATTTGCAAAAGTCATAACAATCAGTCTGAGCCTGTCGAAGACCTTTTAACAGTAGAAAACAAAAAAAAATATTTGTCCTTCGACAAGCTCAGGATGACAATATTTTTTTGTTTTCTCCTTAAATCAATGAAATTGGGTGACGGGGATTAAAATAAAAAAAGCTTCCTTAATGTTAAGGAAGCTTTTCGATATGTAAAATTACTTTGATTTGCTGTATGCTAAAATCCTGTTGACTGTATCGTCAGAAGGATTTTGAAGCAGCCCATCTAACTTACTTTTGATTTGATCGTAAAATAAGTCAATTTCCGCGTCAGACTCATTATCAGTTGTGTACTGAAACATGTTTTGTTGGGGTAAATTTACATTTGTTTTTGATGTAGAGGTTTTTGTCATAAGCAACTAAATGTTTTTGTTTTATAAACTTAACGATAGTTCAGATGCTTTATTTCAATCCCTAAAACATTTTATGTAACTTTTTTATTACCCCTTGTAAGTCATTTCTTTTGTCTTGAGCATTTTACGCAAATTGCTTAATGCATAACGCATTCTACCCAAAGCAGTATTAATGCTTACATCAGTTAAATCGGCTATTTCTTTAAAACTTAAATCTGCATAGTGGCGCATTAAAAGCACTTCTTTCTGCTCATCAGGTAATAAATGAATCATTGCTTTCAGATCTTTGTGGGTTTGGTCGCGAAGCATTTTTTCTTCTGCACTTTCATCATAAAAGTGTAGCATATTAAATACATCCATTCCATCCGAACTGGTAATAATTGGCGTTCGTTTTTCCTTTCTGAAATAATCGATAACTAAGTTGTGCGCAATACGCATTACCCAAGGTAAGAACTTGCCTTCCTCGTTATATCTTCCTGATCGCAGCGTGTTTATTACTTTGATAAAAGCATCCTGAAAAATATCTTCTGCTAAGTATTGGTCTTTTACCAACAAGTAGATAGAAGTATAAATTTTGCTTTTATGTCTTCGTAAAAGTTCCTGCAATCCATTCTCGTTCCCGGCAACGTATAACTTTACCAGGTCCTGATCATTGTATGATTGTAAATTCATAGGTTTACCTACACTAAATCCCGTACTATTTGCTAAAAATTAATTTGTAGAAGTTTAATTTCTATAGCTGATCTCCTATGTTTTTTGAATGTGTTAGTTTGGTTCTGAGTTTGTTAATATTCAAAGAAAGTTAATTTTTTATCAAAAAACAAAAAATTAAATGTTAAAAAATAAATTAACGGTCCCAGTACCTTATTTTTGTATCTTCTTAAAACCCAAATTACTTTATCAGGGTTTCATAATATATTCTTAATAATACATGAGCAAAAAAGAAGCCGAAAAAGATCCGCACAAAAATATTATCATAAAAGGTGCACGAGTGCACAACCTTAAAAACATAGATGTTGCTATCCCGAAAAATAAATTGGTGGTGGTAACAGGTATGTCAGGTTCGGGGAAATCTTCGCTTGCTTTTGATACACTTTATGCCGAAGGCCAACGCCGATATGTAGAAAGTTTGTCGTCTTATGCCCGCCAGTTTATGGGGCGTATGAACAAACCCGATGTGGATTATATTAAGGGAATTGCTCCGGCCATTGCCATTGAGCAAAAGGTAATAACTTCGAATCCACGCTCTACAGTAGGTACATCTACAGAAATTTACGATTATTTAAAGCTGCTTTTTTCCAGAATTGGTAAAACTATTTCGCCAATCTCTGGCAAAATAGTTAAGAAAGATTCGGTAAGTACTGTTGTAGATTATGTTGGTGGATTGCCAGATGATACAACTGTTACCATCTTTTGTCCGCTTTATCCGCATAATAATAGAACCATAAAAGAGGAACTTGCAATCTTATTACAGAAAGGATTTTTAAGAGTTTTAATCGATAATAAAATTGAAAAAATTGAATCGGTTTTAGATGATGCTGATTTTAAGGATGTTGAGTTAACTGACGACAAAACTGTACAGATTCTGATAGACAGAATTGTAACGAATAAGGAAGAGGAAACTTTAAGCAGATTGGCCGATTCGGTACAAACTGCATTTTTTGAAGGCAAGGGAGATAGCTATGTTGAAGTAAATGGTAATACTAAACATTTCAGCGATAGATTTGAATTGGATGGTATGCGTTTCGAAGAACCTACACCAAATTTCTTCTCTTTCAATAATCCATTTGGAGCCTGTAAACGCTGCGAAGGTTATGGAAATGTAATTGGTATTGATGAAGATTTAGTTATCCCAGATAAAAGTAAAAGTGTTTATGATAATGCTATCGCACCGTGGAGAGGAGAGAAAATGGGCGTTTGGCTTCAGAATTTTATTAAGGCTTCTGCTAAATTTGATTTTCCAATTCACCGTGCTTTTAATCAGCTTACTGAAAAAGAACAAGCTTTGTTATGGACGGGCAATAAATATTTTGAAGGATTAAACGCTTTTTTCAAGGAACTTGAAGAGCAAACCTATAAAATTCAATATCGGGTAATGTTATCCCGCTATCGCGGAAAAACAGTTTGTCCGGATTGTAAAGGCTCTCGTTTACGTAAAGATGCATCTTACGTTAAAATTGGCGAGAAATCGATTATTGATGTTGTTTTAATGCCGCTTGCTAAGGCACTGACTTTTTTTGATGATTTAAAACTTAGCGTTAATGATGCTAAAATTGCAAAACGCTTGCTGGCCGAAATTAACAACCGTTTCCTTTATCTTAATAATGTTGGCCTAGGTTATTTAACCTTAAACCGTTTATCAAATACACTTTCGGGCGGAGAATCGCAGCGTATAAATCTGGCAACATCTTTAGGTAGTAGTTTAGTTGGTTCTATCTATGTTTTAGATGAACCAAGTATAGGTTTGCATCCACGAGATACCAATAAACTTATAGAAGTATTAATCTCTTTGAGAAATGTTGGTAACACCGTTTTGGTTGTAGAGCACGAAGAAGAAATGATGCGTGCTGCCGATTATATTATTGATATTGGTCCGGAAGCGGGTACGCATGGCGGAAATTTGGTTTTTAGTGGCGACTACGAAGCCATCTTAAAAGATAAAAACAGTTTAACCGGGAGATATTTATCCGGACTTGAAAAAATTGCCATTCCGGAGAAACGCAGAAAGTGGAAAGATCATGTTCTAATAAAAGGAGCAAGAGAAAATAACCTTCAAAACATTGATGTTAAGTTTCCATTGGGTGTGTTTACAGCAGTAAGTGGGGTTTCTGGTTCAGGGAAAACAAGTTTGGTAAAGAAAATTCTTTATCCTGCCCTGCAAAAGGCCATTGGTAATTATGCAGGGGAACAAACCGGTGCTTACGATGGTATTTTTGGTAACTACGATTTGGTTAGTGCTGTAGAAATGGTGGATCAGAATCCGATTGGTCGCTCAAGCCGTTCTAATCCGGTTACTTATGTTAAAGCCTGGGATGATATCAGAGCATTATTTTCTTCGCAGGCAGCAGCTAAAGCTGCAGGTTTAAAACCAGCTGCATTTTCATTTAACGTAGAAGGTGGCCGATGTGATGTTTGCCAGGGTGAGGGAGAAGTGAAAATAGAAATGCAATTCATGGCTGATATTTATTTGCCTTGTGAAGCTTGTAGTGGAAAACGCTTTAAACAACAGGTTTTGGATATCACTTACAAAGAGAAAAATGTTTCTGATATTTTGGATATGACCATTGAAGAAGCGGTTGATTTCTTTAAGGATGAACAAAAAATTCTTAATAAGTTAAATCCATTGGTTGATGTTGGTTTAGGTTATGTTCATTTAGGGCAATCTTCAAATACTTTATCGGGTGGCGAAGCGCAACGTATTAAACTTGCTTCGTTTTTAATAAAGGGAAATAACGCGAATAAAACCTTATTTATTTTCGATGAGCCAACAACTGGTTTACATTTTCACGATATCAAGAAGTTATTAAAAGCTTTAAATACTTTAATAGAACAAGGAAATACCATTCTGGTTATCGAACACAATATGGATATGATTAAATGTGCCGATTGGGTAATAGATATCGGTCCGGAAGGTGGTGATGGTGGCGGGAAACTTGTTTTTGAAGGCATACCGGAAGATTTGGTTAAAGAGAAAAACTCTTATACCGGAAAATATTTAGCTGCGCATTTAAAATAAATTTATACTTTCGGCAATGCTTTTTCTAACCTTTATTATAGGCATCCTTCTTAATGCCATGGGCTATATTCCCCCTGGCAATATTAACCTAACTGTTGCTCAATTGGCCATTAACAAGGGCATGAGGCAGGTTTGGTACTTTATTTTATCGTTCTCTTGTGTTGAAGTATTTTTTACTTTCGGCATGATGCGCTTTGCCCGTTGGGCGATGAGCGACATTAATCCAAATGAGGCTGTTAGCGAAGTAAGGTTAGGCACATTGGTAGATTGTTTTATGATTCTCATGTTTATTACCATGGGTACCATAACGTGGGTAAACCGTAAGAAAGCACCAAAAACCAGCAGCAAAAAAGAAGATAAACGTAGTGGAAGTGTACTTTACGGATTAATCCTGGGCGTTTTAAATCCGGTTCAAATTCCGTTTTGGTTGTTCTTTGGAAACTACGTTATATTACACAATTGGATTGAAACTGATTATTTATCGCTGGTTATTTTCAGTATCGGTTCGGGTGTTGGTTCTGCAGGAGCACTATATTTATACGCACACTTTGCCACTTTTATACAAGAAAAATTTGCGTTAAGCAGTTTAATCATCAATAAATCGATTGCAATATTTTTATATGCTTTAGCCGCTTATTTAATTATAAAACAAGCCATTATTATATTTTAGGATTTGTCTTGAACGGCCGTCATTCTCCGTCATTTCGGAGCATAGTCCGGTCGTCATTCTGAATTTATTTTAGAATCTCTTTTGATGGGCTTTTCGTCATTGCGAGGCACGAAGCAATCTTAAAGCGTTCGCTAATAAACCCAAAATTGTAAGATTGCTTTCCCGAAGGGGTCGGAATAAACTGTACCTTGCAATGACGTGGTGTGTTATTAGGCAGTCGTCATTCTGAACTTGATTCAGAACTCTTTTGCCGTATTAATTACTTGGAAATGAAAGCTCTGTTTCAATGGCAGCTTTTAGTCCCGCCAAACACTTTACTCCATTGCGTTTCGTGTTCGTTTATGTCGGGTTTAGGTACAAAGGTTTGTGCATAAAAAAAACCTTTCATAGTACTACTGTTTTAAGTTAAATAGCCCCGACATAACGAATTCCGATATTTCATCGGAAGTAGTATTGGCGGGACTGCCTTAACCTATGTTTCACTGTTTTTGCGCTCCAAATTATTTTTAATTAAAATTCGTCTTTGCGAGGCACGAAGCAATCTTAAAGCGCTTGCTAATAAACCCAATGTTATAAGATTGCTTTCCCGAACAATCGGGATAAACTGTGCCTCGCAATGACGTGGTGCATTAGGCATTCGTCTTATAAAAAATCAGATTGCTTTCACGAAGGGTCGGGGTAAACTGTGCTTCGCTTTTCAAGATGTGTTAATTCCTTATTTTAAAAATTCTACATTCCAAATCTTCTCTGCTTTTCGGCCAATTAGCCAAAACGATGCTGCTAGAACCGAAAAGAAAAGTGCTTTATGCCAACTATCCCAAAAGTATTCGAAATAGCGGGTGTAAAGGTTTATGAATAGAAAAGTAATGCCGAATTCTCGGGCAATATCATCTCTGTATTTTAAGCCGTAAAATGTACTTGCCAAGCAAATCGCAGCAGAAATTAATGCCCAGTAAAACAAACTCAACTGCCTGATTTTATACCACTCTTCGAGGCTTGCGAAATTGCCGAATACGGATAATGCCCAAAGCGAAACAAATAAGTAAACCATTCCGGCAATATATGTAACCTGAAAAAAGTGTTTGGTTTTTGGTATAACTTTCATTATAAAGGAAGCGGCGGTTAAAATCGCTCCAAAAACTACAAAACGTAATGGGTAATTCATGCCTAAGAAATAGTAATTCCAGCGACTTAAATAACCCGTTTCAGTACCAAACCAAGCCCCAAGAGAAATAAGGGCGAAAATCCAGATTAATCTTGAATTAAAAATGTAACCTAAAGCACCGTAAATAAATACGGATATTAGAATTAAAATGGAGAAATTACCGGAGCCATTATCCAAAGCTTTTCCGAAATAGGCAATTGCATTTGCGGTTAATAAAATAGCAGAAAAAACTATAGCTTCATTACTGAATTTCAAACTTGGCAGGTTCTTTTTTCTTCTGAATCCAAGAATGTAAAGCCAAGCAGCTATTCCACTAGAAACAATTGCGATAACAATATTCGGTGTGTTGTAAACTCTTTTAAGGTAATTTAAAATAGAATTATCGATGAGTAACGAGCCAAGTGCAATGAAGCCACAGGCAAGCGCAATCCAAAAAGCATACTGCGCTAAACGTAGCCAGTCGAAGTCTTTTGCTTCATAACTTTTTCTAAGTTTTTGCCCTGTTTCTTCCGTAATTAGGCCATCAGTTTCCCATTGGTCTATAACTTCATCCAGGAATTCACTTTTTTCTTTATCGACTTTCATAGGTTAGGTTATGAACGAAGATATAAAATAGTATCAAGTATAAAGTATCAAGAATCAAGATTGACCGCTGACTTTAAATCACTTCCTTTATCTTTTTGTTATTTCCAACAATCCAAATTACATCTCCGGTATCAAAAACAAAATCAGAAGAAGGGTTCAGGATTCTCTCTGCACCGCGTTCTATACCTACAATTAGTGCCTGTGCTTTTTCCCTTATTCCAGCGTTGCGAATGCTTAAACCATAAACAGGCGATTCGGCATTTACAACAACCTTTTGTAAGGTCATTTCCTTATCAGGGAAATTACTTTCTTCTTCAATTTCTGGCGTGTTAACTTCTAAAATGGCTTTTACCATGGCTAGCTGATCATCAGCGCCAATAAGTAGTAACTTGTCATTAGGATAAAGTCTTTCATCTCGACCCGGAGTTGGAATTGTGTTTCTTCCACGTTCTATCATCGCAATGTTCACCCCGAACTTTTCTCTAATCATTAGCTCGGTAAGCGTTTTTCCAACTACTTCAGATTCTGGTGAAACCTTCAATTCTGTTAAGTGTGTATCCCAAGGTAAGATATCAGGTTTCTGGTTTTCTCTGGCATTTAAATTCTTGATGAAACGACGTTCAAGTTTATCATAAAATGATTGAAGCTTTCTGGAGAAAATTATCATTCCGAGAACGATTAAACCTAACGCAATTAAGGCGGCAACCCAGGTATCGAAAAATTCGTACATCAGGAAACCAACAAAGAATATACCTAAAGCGATTCTGAAAAATTCGATGGCAATCAGCGGACCACGAGTGTATTTTTTATTTAACCAAAGGTGAGAATAAGCTGTTTTTTGAATCCTGCGGATAGATAATGCCCATAAAAATGGCGACATTAAGATAAATGATAGTCCGACACTAACTAATGCCGAAGTTAATCCATTAGTTACATTCTTAACCATAAATGGCTGCAAATATCTTGATGTTAGAAAGATAACCGCAATGATAATCACCGAATGGATAATCGTATTGAAAATGTAAGAACGCAGCAAAATTTTCCAGTCGCTTAAAGCTGTAATTCCGGCGGTACTTGAACTGTATCTTTCGATTCCATCCAGCCATTTTTTAGGTAAAACCCGATTTAAAAAGTTATAGAAACTTTCTGATGATTTAATTAAATATGGCGTTGTAAAGGTTGTAATCGCAGATGCCGCAACGGCAATTGGATAGAGAAACTCACTTGTAACTTTTAATGTTAAACCTAATGTTGCGATGATGAATGAAAACTCACCAATCTGAGCTAAACTCATACCAGCTTGTACCGATGTTTTTAAGGGCTGGCCAGATAATAAAGCACCAAGTGAAGAACTGATTAATTTGCCTAAAATGGTTGCAAGCGTAACTACAAGGATTGGGAAAGCATAATCGATTAAGACTTTCGGGTCGATTAACATACCAACTGAAACGAAGAACACAGCAGCAAATAAATCTTTAACTGATTTTGTTAAATGCTCAATTTTTTCTGCCTGAGTGGTTTCAGCTAAAATTGAACCCATAATGAATGCGCCAAGCGCAGGCGAAAAACCAACTTTTACGGCAAGTAAAACCATTATTAGACATAATGCCAATGACACGATGAGCATGGTTTCATCATTCATTAATTTTCTGGTGGCTTTTAAAAATGTTGGAATTAAGAAAATACCACCTAAAAACCACAGCACTAAGAAAAATGCAAGTTTCAGTATGGAAATTAACATTTCCGAACCTGCAAATTGCTGGCTTACCGCTAATGTTGAAAGCAATACCAATAATAAAATGGCTACTAAATCTTCAACGATTAGTACACCAAAAACCAATCCGGCAAACTTCTTGTGTTTAACGCCTAATTCTTCGAAAGCACGAATGATAATTGTAGTAGAAGATACCGATAAAATTCCACCAAGGAAGATGCTATCCATTGTGCTCCAACCCATTAATGAGCCGGCTGCATAACCAATAAGGAGCATGAAGATAACCTCAACAATAGCGGTTATTGATGATGAGCCACCAACTTTGACCAGTTTTTTAAAACTAAATTCTAAACCTAAACTAAAAAGGAGGAATATTACGCCAATTTCTGCCCAAATGGTTACGCTTTTTTGGTCGGTTACGGTTGGTAAGAAACTGAAATGTGGACCAACCATTAAACCCGCCAAGATATAACCAAGTACAAGTGGTTGTTTAATTTTTTTAAATAGCAGGGTTGTTATTCCTGCGGCGGCAAGTATTAATCCTAAATCGGCGATTAAATCTGGTAAATGAATCATTTTATCTTAAAATGCTTAAAAATTAAAAATTTTAAATTCGGCAGTAGGTTTTGCTATATGCAAATCCATTTGCAGGTGATTTTAGAATGAAAATTTACTTACCAAAAAACGTGTTTTGGATAGAGTATTTTGAATAACCTTTGATAATGAAAATCTAATTTATTCAAAAATACCTTTCTATTTTTTGTTTTATGATTTAAAACTGCAAATGCAGCTAATAGAAATAGAATGAATGTAGAGGAGTGAATTTTAAAAGCTGAAGCAGAAGAAATGAAATCTTTTTGAAGCTGATCGTTTTCACTATTCTGATTATTTACAGTAGTGATTTTTTTTGCAGCAAAAGACAATGACTTAATGCTAAGCTCAGTTTTTTTAACATCAGTTTTTTGCTGCGATGCAAAACCTGCAACAGCATTAAAAGTTAAAAAAAATAAAAGGATACTAAAAAGCCTCATTGCTGCTAATATAGCTAAAATGAGGCTCTTTTTTGTAAGAAAAATGCTTTTAAGCGTTAATGTTAGATTGAATTGAAAAACGCCAATGTTGCTTCTTTATCTTTTTGAAGCTGTACGGTAAGTGCTTCTAATCCGGTAAATTTTACATCATGGCGTAAGAATTTTAAGAAATTCATCTTAATATCCTGACCATATATTTCACGATTAAAATCGAAGATGTTAACCTCAATATTTCTTGTCATACCGTTTATGGTTGGGCGCTGCCCGATGTAAGCCATTCCTTTAAAAGTTAAAGGTTTAAGGTTAAAAGTTGAAAGTTTAGTATGCTCCTTTGAACTTTGAACTTTAAACTCTCCACTTTCCACTTCTAACTTTTCACTTTCTAAACTCATTTCAACAGTAACGCCATAAATGCCATCGCCAGGGATAAGTTTGTAAGTTTCTTCTACAAAAATATTTGCCGTAGGAAAACCAATTGTTCTGCCAATTTTATCACCTTTAATTACCCGACCGTAAATAGAAAAAGGGTAACCTAAATAATCTGATGCTAAACTTACATCGCCGGCTAAAAGCGCCTGACGAATTTTGGTTGAACTTACGGCAACATCGTGTATATCTTGTTCTGCAATTTCTTCGACTGTAAAACCGAAATGTAAACCTGCAGCTTTTAAATCGACTAAATTGCCAGCTCTGTCTTTTCCAAAACGATGATCGTAGCCAATGATAATGTGCTTGGTACCAATGTTGTTTACCAGTGTATTTTGAATATAATCTTCCGGAGTTTGGTTCGAAAAATCACGAGTAAACGGTGTAATGATTAAATGATCTACACCAAGGCTTTTTAAAATTTCTGCCTTTTCATTTATGGTGTTAATCATTTTTAAGTCCTGATTTTCAGGATCGATAATCATTCTTGGATGCGGAAAGAAAGTAAGGATTACACTTTCGCCACCATCTGCCTTAGCCTTAGCTACCAGTTGTTTGATGATTTTTTGATGCCCAAAATGTACACCATCAAATGTACCAATGGTAACGATGGCATTATCTAGTTTAGAGAAATCTGAAAGGTTATTATATATTTTCAATGATGATTTTTTTATGGTTTGGGTTTTTGCGTGAGGGATGGAAGCGGTATACTTTTTGGCTGCTTGGTTAAACTTACAAAGTCTTATAAGCAACATGCCTTAAGACTTTGTAAGTTTTTCTTAAGGGCCAAAAAGATTTAGCGTACAGCCCGACCCCTTGCGTAGCTTGGGGGAATGCCCAAATTCTTTTGATTAATTTAATGTAAGGCATGACGTTTAACTACACCGCCTTTGATATCGGCAATTTGATGCTGAATTACAAAAGCATCAGGATCGATTTGCCTGATGGCCGTTTGCAATTTGCTCATCTCTAATTTAGTTACAACAGTAAAAATGATATCAATGTTTTTCTTTTCTCCGTAACCACCAGAACCTTTGTAAATGGTTACGCCACGTTTCATGTCGCCAATAATGTATCCTTTTATCGATTCTTGTTTCTCTGAAATGATGGTAACACCTGTGTATTGCTCAATTCCATTTACAATAAAATCGATAGTATTTGATGCAGAAAGGTAGGTTAGGATTGCATACAACGCTGTTTCGATGTTTAAAAAATACGCAGCAAAAGCAAAAATAATGATGTTTAAAATTAACACAATATTTCCAACCGTTAGGATGCTGTTTTTACTGATGTATAGTGCTAAAACTTCTGTACCATCGATTACGCAACCGCCACGCATGGCTAAACCAATTCCGCCACCTAAAAACAAACCGCCAAAAAACGCGATTAATAATTTATCGTGCGTAATGGGTTGAAACGGTAAAACAATTAATGAAATTGAAAGTGCTGTAATTGCGATGGCTGTTTTTAGTGCAAAAGCTTTACCAATTTGCTTGTAACCTAATATTACAAAGGGAATATTTATGATGATGATTAAGTAAGATAAATCCCAGTCGGTTAGCGTTCTTAATAATAGAGAAATACCGGTTACGCCGCCATCGATAAAATGGCTTGGCATTAAAAAACTCTTTAAACCGAAGCAGGCTGATGTAACGCCAGCTGCTATTAAAAGCACTTCTTTTATAAACCTTGCATTCTTATTTCTTAAGTTGTTCATGCTTCAGCGGCGGGTTTTGCTTCTTCTTTTTTGCTACGAATATAATTAACAAGCTCTAAAACCTCAAATGAATTTGAAAGGAGGAAATTTCCGCTTCGGGTTCTGGTGAGCTTAGAAAGATATGCGCCATTGTTTAACGCTTTACCAAAATCAGAAACTAAGGAACGGATGTAAGTTCCTTTGCTGCAAACAATTCTGAAATCTATTTCAGGTAACTCGATTCTTGTAATTTCGAATTCGGGAACGGTTACAAAACGTTTACGAAGTTCTACCTCTTCGCCCAAACGTGCTTTAACATACAAACGTTCTCCGTTTATTTTAACAGCTGAATGTGCTGGCGGATATTGTTCTATATCTCCGGTAAACTGCGGTGTTGCGGCATAAATCTGCTCGCTGGTAATCTGGCTGATGTCGAAGGTTTCATCAACCTCAGTTTCCATATCAAAAGATGGGGTAGTGGCACCTAAAATTAAAGTTCCGGTATATTCCTTTTCTTCGGCCTGAAAGGTATCTATTTGTTTGGTGAGTTTGCCCGTGCAAATAATTAACAGACCTGTTGCCAATGGATCTAGTGTTCCGGCATGACCAACTTTTAACTTTAATGGTTTTAAAGAGTTACGGATTTTGCCAACCACATCAAAAGATGTCCATTTGTATGGTTTGTTAATTAGCAACAACTCGCCTTCGGCGAAATTAAAATCTTTAAATTTTGAATTTTCTGTACTCACAAATCTTTTTTGCGCAAAGATACAGATTAAATTATTTGTAAGTTACGTCCGCTAAGTAGCAGGGCAATAATAATTAAACCTGCAACAATTCTGTACCAACCAAAAACCCTAAAGCCATGTTTATTAAGGAAACCGATGAAACTTTTTATAGCCAAAAGTGCAACAATAAATGCTACAACATTCCCAATGATAAGTAGGTTTGTTTGGTCTGGAGTAATGGTGTTTCCTTCTTTGTAAAAATCGTAAAGTTTTTTAGCTGTGGCAGCAAACATGGTTGGAACTGCTAAGAAGAAGGAAAATTCTGCAGCAACTTTTCTGCTTAATTTCTGACTCATACCGCCAACAATTGTTGCTCCTGAGCGAGATACACCCGGAATCATGGCAATACATTGAAAGAAACCAATTTTTAATGCGGTTAGGTAGGTTACTTCTTCTTCCTCGTGGATGGTTGGATTGTTAAACCATTTATCTACAAATAATAAAATTACACCACCAACTAATAAAGATATACCTACCGCCATTGGGCTTTCTAAAAGTTCATCAATTTTATCGCTCAACAGTAAACCGAAAATTGCGGCCGGTATAAATGCTACTAAAAGTTTAAAGTAGAAATTTATCGATTTGAAAAATCTTTTGAAGTATAAAACCACTACCGATAATATGGCGCCTAATTGAATGGCTACAGTAAATAGTTTTACAAACGGATCGCTGGCTATACCCATAAAGGATGAACCAATAATCATATGACCAGTACTTGAAACGGGTAAAAACTCTGTTAATCCTTCAATTATTGCAAGGATAATGGCTTCGAAAGAATTCATGTTAATATCGGGGCGTATAAATGAAAGAAAACGCTTATTTATTAATTAAGCGTTTCCCATTATATCCAAAGGGATGAAAATTATTTTTTTAAGATGGCGTAGATGCCAAAGGCGAAGCCGAAAAGGACAACTAAAGGTGCTAATAATGTTCTTCTGAAATCATAAATATCGCCAGTTGTACCCATCATTAAAATGAAACCTACCACAACAATAGCAATGCTGATTAACAACAACTGATAGTTCTTCTTGGTAAAAACCAATTCGCTTTTTACTTCTTGCTGTGTAGATGCTGATTTTTTTTGTGCCATTATCTATATAAATTATAAGATTTTAAACGTAAATATTTACTTACCGCAAACCAGGTGCTAATACCCGTAATAAAGAAACCTATAATTATCAAACCAACGAATACAATTCCAAATTCTTTGTAGTTGTTTAATATAATAATTTCTGGCACCTCTTTACGAGCATAAATTAGCGTAGCCAACAGGATAATAATTGCAATAAAGGCAGCGATTAATCCATGTAAAAAGGCAAATAATATAAAAGGACGTCTGATAAAGTTTTTCGTTGCACCAACAAGCTGCATACTTTTAATTAAAAAGCGCTGCGAATAAATTGCAAGTCGGATGGTGTTGTTAATCAGTGCGATAGCGATAACAAGTAAAATGGCTGCAAACGCTAAAATTACTAAACCAATTGTGTTGATGTTTTTGTTTACCATATCAATTAACGAACTTTGATAAACCACTTCTTTTACTACCGGGTTTTTAGAAATCTTTGCTTTTAAAGCTTCGATACTTTTATTGTTAGCTGATTCTGCTTTTAAATACACATCGAAAGTAGATGTTAAAGGGTTATAGCCTAAAAAGTTAACAAAATCTTCGCCTAAATCCTGAGTTAGGTTTCTGGCAGCTAATTCTTTATTTACGTATTGCGTTTGTTTAACAGCAGGATCTGAATTTAAGTCTTTCTGGAAAGCTAAAACATCAGCTTCTTTTGCGCCTTCATCAACAATTATGTTTAAAACAATGTTCTCTTTAACGTAGTTTGAAAGGTTTTTTGCATGAACAAGTACCAAGCCAAGAAGCCCAAGCATTAATAAAACCAATGCGATACTAAATATTGTAGATATGTATATGGTTTTAGTTTTCTTAGATGCGTCGCTTACTTCGAATTCTTCCATGTATTTAAATTTGTTTTTTGCGAAAATATAAATTATACCTGATAAACTCCAATTAATAGGTTTTTAAATGAACAATAACGTTCAATATCAAGCTTTAGTTTAACCAAAATAATTGCGTTGTTTTTTAGTGTTTTTGAAAATGCGGTACGAAATTTGGTTATTGGGCGTTAATATTACGAACTATAATTAATCAGACCTAAATGAAAAGACAATTTACAACGTTTTGCCTGTTTCTTTTTGTAGCGACAGCGATGTTTTCTTGTAAAAAGGACGAAACTTCTTTAAAAGCCCGCATAATTGGAAAATGGACCGTTAATAAAATAGAAGTTAGTGGAAATACCAATGCTGCATTAAACGGAACTTTTAATTATACCGTTAATGATTATATGGATTTTAAAGCCAACGATGACGACCAGGTTGAGTTGAGTTTAAATAATCAACGGACAATTGGAACATATACAGGTTCGCTTGGAAATGATTTTACGATGTCGTTTCCTGAAGGAATATCTTATTGTACAACATCAACTCTAACCACCAATCAGTTGCAGTTTACGGCGAAGATTGATAAAACAAATATTGTTAAGGTATATTACTTAACCAGATAAAAATCTTAATCCCCCGATTATTTGCTTGCGCCATTGGTTTTTTAAATCAATGGCGCATTTTTTATGTTACCATTTAATCATTTTAGAAGGGAGAAATTCACAAATGATAATCTCCTCATCCAGCTCCATTAATACGATTGTATATTTTCTGTAGTTTATGCGCTTGTAACCCATCAAAGCCCTTTCAGGTTCTCTACATATTTTATACCGCTTTCTTTCGTCAGCTAATAGTTCGATAAAGTCATAAACATGATCAGCAAATTTTTCAGCTGTTGCCGGAAATCCTTCCGATTCAATAAACCAGGAAATTTCAGCGATACTTTCTACAACAGATTCTTTAATTATTATTTTTCTGCTGACCATTTCCTGATTAACTTTTTGCTAATGGCTCTTGCCTCAGCAATTGAAAAAGTTTTCTCGGGATGGTGTTTTAAAGCAGCTGTTTTTTGTAGCTCTTGAAAGCTTTCTTCGGGGATGAGTACGTATTTTTTATTTTCGATTGTTACATGTGCCATAACTACTCATTTTGATAAACGAAGATAATAATAAATAAGTTAACGCTTTAACTTGTTTTTTGGTTTCACTAAACCCCTTAATTTCCGTAATTTCGCCCCTTTAAAAATTTAAAACTTGCAATGGATTACCAATTCAAAGAAATAGAGCAAAAGTGGCAGAAGTTTTGGGCCGATAATCAAACATTTAAAGCCGAAAGCAATTCTGAAAAACCAAAATATTATGTGTTAGATATGTTCCCTTATCCATCTGGAGCAGGTTTACACGTTGGTCATCCACTGGGTTACATTGCATCAGATATTTTTTCGAGATACAAGCGCCTTAAAGGTTTTAACGTTTTGCATCCAATGGGTTACGATTCATTTGGTTTACCTGCAGAACAATATGCCATTCAAACCGGTCAACATCCGGCCATTACTACCGAAGCAAACATTGCAACTTACCGTCGACAGTTAGACCAAATAGGTTTTTCTTTCGATTGGAGCCGCGAAGTGCGCACTAGTGAGCCATCTTATTACAAATGGACGCAGTGGATTTTTATGCAGTTGTTTAATTCATGGTACAATATCGAAACGGATAAAGCAGAAAATATTTCAACCTTAATCGAAAAATTCAATGCATCCGGCACAGCCGATGTTAAAGCAGTTTGCGATGAAGATGTGAAATCTTTCTTACCGAGCGATTGGGCAACTTTCACTGAGGAAGAAAAACAAGTTGAATTGTTAAAGTACCGCATGACTTACCTTCGGGAAAGTACGGTAAACTGGTGCCCGGCTTTGGGAACGGTTTTAGCAAACGACGAAGTGAAAGATGGTTTCTCCGAACGTGGTGGATTTCCTGTTGAGCAAAAGAAAATGATGCAGTGGAGCATGAGAATTACAGCTTATTCTGACAGACTTCTGCAAGGTTTGGATACCATCGATTGGCCGGAACCAATAAAAGAAATGCAACGTAACTGGATTGGTAAAAGTGTTGGAGCGAGTGTGAAATTTCAGATTGAAGGTAACGAGAAACAAATCGAAGTTTTCACTACACGTGTAGATACCATTTTCGGTGTTTCGTATTTAGTTTTAGCTCCAGAGCATGAATGGGTTGCAGAATTAACTACGCCAGAACAGAAACAAGATATTGAGAATTACATTGCTCAAACCAAAAAGAAATCGGAATTAGACCGCATGGCGGATACTAAAACCGTTTCCGGAGCTTTTACAGGCACTTATATTATTAACCCCGTAAATGGCGAACGCGTACAGTTATGGATTGCAGATTACGTACTTGCAGGTTACGGAACGGGTGCGGTTATGGGTGTGCCAAGCGGCGACCAACGCGATTGGTTATTCGCAACGCATTTCAATTTGCCAATTATCCAGATTTTGGATGGTCAGCAAGATATTGAAACGCAAGCAGACCCAACTAAAGAGGGAAAATACATCGACTCAGGTTTCATCAATGGGTTAACTTATAAAGAAGCGGTTCCTTTCTTGAATAACTGGTTAGAAGAAAAAAATGTTGGTAAAGCAAAGGTTAACTTCCGTCAGCGTGATGCGATTTTCGGTCGCCAACGTTATTGGGGAGAACCAATTCCTGTTTATTTTAAAGATGGTTTGCCATATTTAGTTCAGGAAGAGGAATTGCCTTTAATCTTACCAGAAATTGATAAATATTTACCTACAGAAACTGGCGAACCGCCTTTAGCAAGAGCTGAAGGATGGCAATCAAAAGATGGTGGACATTACGAATTAAGCACCATGCCTGGTTGGGCAGGAAGTAGCTGGTACTGGTATCGCTATATGGATGCCAATAATGATGCTGATTTTGCTTCAAAAGAAGCTGTTGAATATTGGAAAGATGTTGATTTATACATTGGTGGTTCTGAACATGCAACTGGCCACTTACTGTACAGCCGTTTCTGGAATAAATTTTTGAAAGATTTGGGTTATACCAAAGAAGAAGAGCCTTTCAAGAAATTGATTAATCAGGGGATGATTCAGGGCAGAAGTAATTTTGTTTATAGAATTAATGATGCTGATGGTAAACCTACAAATACTTATATTTCTGCTGGGTTAAGAAAGGAATATAAAACTTCGGCATTACATGTTGATGTTAATATTGTAGAGAATGATATTTTAGATTTAAATAAATTCAAAAACTGGAGAGAAGAATATGCTAACGCAGAATTTATTCTTGAAGGTGGAAAATACATTTGCGGTGTTGAGGTAGAGAAAATGTCGAAATCAAAGTTCAATGTGGTTAATCCAGATGATTTGATTGAGCGTTATGGTGCTGATACCTTGCGGATGTACGAGATGTTTTTAGGTCCGTTAGAGCAAAGCAAACCATGGAATACCAACGGTATTGAAGGTGTGTTTAAGTTCTTACGTAAGTTCTGGAGGTTATTTCATAACGAAGCTTGGGAATTTACCGTTACAGATGCCGAACCAACTAAATCAGAATTGAAATCGTTGCATAAAATTATTAAAAAAGTTCAGGATGATATCGAAAGGTTCTCTTTCAATACTTCTGTTTCTAGTTTTATGATTGCCGTTAACGAATTGACAGATTTGAAATGTAATAAACGCAGCATCTTGCAAGATATGGTGATTATTTTATCGCCTTACGCTCCGCACATCTGCGAAGAACTATGGATTCAATTAGGTAATGAAGCAGGTACATTGTCGTACACAGCATTCCCAACTTTTAACCCTGAGCATTTGGTAGAGGATGAATTTGCTTATCCAGTTTCTGTAAATGGTAAAATGAAAATGAACTTAAATTTAAGTTTAACTTTAGCGCAACCAGAAGTCGAAGCAATTTTATTTGCTAACGAGCAATTCCAGAAATTCTTAGACGGCAAAGCACCAAAGAAAATCATTTTTGTAAAAGGAAAGATTATTAATGTAGTGGTTTAAGTTTTTAAGCTGAAAGGTTAAAGACTTAAGCGAAAAGCATTATAAAAGGAAAACCCGAGTTGAGAAAATTAATTCTGGGTTTTTCTTTTTAGGGCTATCGTCATTGCGAGGTACGAAGCAATCTTAAAACTATAGTTTTTCATAGCGAGCGCATTAAGATTGCTTCGTGCCTCGCAATGACGACCGTTCATGCAAAGTTTTTTGGAGCAAGGTATATATTCCTTGCCGTCTGGCTTTAGCCGACGGATAACAAATCAAAAAAAACAAAACCCGAGCTGTAAATTTACAACTCGGGTTTTTATACATTTGCAAGAAAGCTTTATCCTTTCAGCTTCAATCTTTCAGCTCAAAGCTTACTTCGCTTTATTTCTGTTTCCGCCAAACCTTCTGTTATTGCTGGCATTACGAGGCTTGCCGCTCATGTTTCCATCGCCGCCACCTCTTTTGCCGCCACCACCGCCACCTTTCGATTGTGCTTGTGGTTTGCGCTTAACCTGGTTTTTAGCCAACATACTTTCCCAGGTTAATGGGTAAGGATGGTCATCAACAACAGGAAGCGTAATTTTAATCAGTTTCTGAATATCTAATAAGTACTCGTTTTCTTCAGCATCGCAGAATGAAATCGCAATACCGTTTGCACCAGCACGACCTGTACGACCAATTCTGTGTACATAAGATTCAGGAATATTCGGTAATTCGAAGTTGAAAACGTGAGATAACTGGTCGATATCGATACCACGGGCAGCAATATCAGTAGCTACTAAAACACGAATTTTTCTGTCTTTAAAATCGGTTAAAGCCCGTTGACGAGCATTTTGCGATTTATTTCCGTGAATAGCAGCAGCTTTGATTCCAGCGTGTGCTAAATCTTTTACAATTCTATCTGCACCATGTTTAGTACGTGTGAAAACTAAAGCAGTTTCAATTTTCTTATCCTCTAAAAGATGAATTAACAACTTCTTTTTATCAGGCTTATCCACAAAATAAACCGATTGAACAATAGTTTCAGCTGTTGAAGAAATTGGCGTAACCTCAACTTTCGTAGGACTAGATAAAATCGTATTAGCTAACTTTTGAATTTCATCAGGCATGGTGGCCGAGAAAAATAAAGTCTGGCGTTTTGCAGGTAATTTTGCTACAACTCTTTTCACATCGTGGATAAAACCCATATCCAACATTCTATCTGCTTCATCTAAAACAAAAAGCTCGATAGTGCTTAAGCTTATAAAACCCTGGTTCATTAAATCTAACAAACGGCCAGGTGTAGCCACTAAAATATCAACGCCTTTGCGTAACGCTTCCACTTGCGAATGTTGGTTTACACCTCCAAAAATTACTAATCTGCGTAAGTTTAAATTGCTTCCGTAAGCTTTAAAACTTTCTTCAATTTGAATGGCAAGCTCACGTGTTGGTGTTAAAACCAAAGCTTTGATGTTTTTTGTTGCTTTGGTATTGATGTGTTTTTCGTGCAGTAATTGCAACATTGGGATGGCAAAAGCAGCAGTTTTACCTGTTCCTGTTTGTGCGCAACCTAATAAATCTTTACCTTTTAATATTGTTGGGATGGATTGCTCCTGTATAGGTGTTGGTTGTGTATAACCTTCTTTCTCAAGCGCTTTTAAAATTGGCTCAATGAGGTTTAATTCTTTGAATAACATGTATTTTTTTTTGTAGTATTTATCGAAGAAGCTAGAACAATCATTTGTTGAAGGACTAACTTGCGGAGAGAATATGCCATATTAGAATGACAAGCCCTTATTCCTGCTTCGGCGGCAAAGATACGAATAATATATGGAAGAGGGAAAAGAGAGAATGGAGGATGGGAAATGGAAGATGGAAATAGTAAATGGAAAATAGAAAATAGATGAGGAAAATGGAAATATCGGAGAATTGGATGCTGAACAGTTGGGAGCCTCAAAAATCCTAAAATCCTTTAATCTTTAAAATCCTGGTACTATTTCTCCTCCTTAAACCTACTAAAGCAAATTAATGCAACCAAGCACAAACCAAAACCAACAATTCCATTTAAGCGTAAGCCAAAATCATTTCCCGGGTCTTTACCGTAAATGGTTAGCATGGCAAAAATGGCAATACCCAAAGTTTGTCCGAGTTTTATAAACAGATATTTAACTGCGAAAAACATTCCCTCATGGTTTTCGCCACTTTCAAGAGTATCTTTTTGAGCAATATCGGCTAATATGGCATTAGGCAAAATTCCTAAAGCGGCCAAAGGAAAAGAAGCTGATAAAACCAAGATGTAAAGTTGGGTTTGCGGTAATAAAGGTAATTTTCCTAAGAAGAAAATGGTTACAAAAATTAAGCATAAAACAACAAAAGCAGAAAGTACGAATGGTTTTTTGCCAATTTTTGCAGAACCAAAATTAACAATTGGATAAAAAAGTAATGACGCCAAAACCATCACACCCATAAATTTTCCGCCTTGCGATTCGTCTAAGCCTAAAAGAACAGTGCAGAAATACAGTAAGCCACTCGAAATAATGCTTAGAGCAGTGTAAAATGCGAAATCAGATACCAGATAATATTTAAAGTTGCTGTTTTTAAAAGTGTTTTTAATAGCCGGCCAAAGTGGAATATGTGTTGGTTTTGCCACTGAAAATTCCTTTTCGTTAATAAAAAATATTGGCAATAACATTACTAAGCCCGAAAGTACACACAAACCCCAAATAGCGATTTGAACGGCTTCGCTACGGTTTGCAACGTAAAAATCATCTTGAACCAAATCGGCAAAATTGTTGGTGCAGGCCGATAAAATAATGCCAATAACAAATCCAACTTGCTGGTAACTAGATAACTTCACTTTTTGCCTCGGCGTATTGGTTACCTCGGCCAGCAAAGCGTTGTAAGGAATAATATACGTGGTTACTGAAATAAAAAACAAACAAAGTGTTATCGTGAGCCACCATGCATTATGCAAACTTTCGCCTTTTTGGATAGGGTAAAAAACGAGTCCGCAAAAAATTATTGAAGGAATAATTGCCCATTTCATAAAAGGCATTCTGCGTCCGTTTGGGTTTTTACTTGCATCACTTTTCGAAGCGATAAATGGGTCGAAAATGGCATCAACTAATCTGCCCGATGCAGCAATAATAGAGAGGATGTTAAACAAACCCAGAAAAACAAGTTGAGGTACCAATGGGGGCAAACCGGCATTGCTTGGCGGCAAGTAAAAATAAGGCAGCATCACAATGATAATATTCGTCATTGTGCTCCAGCCAATCATACCGGCAGCGTAAGCAATTTCTTGTTTTAGTGAGAGTGTTTTATTCATTAATTAAGTTAAAATTATAATCTGCTTTGTAAAGCAAATTTCTGTAATATTTGGTTTCGATAGTCCTGCTTTTCGTTTTATCCCGTTATTGTTTCAGTGCCGATTTTCCGACAGCGTAACGGGATGTTCACTTCAATCAGGTTTATTTTACGCAGATTAGTCTTATTATTTTCGGCTAATGGCTTAAAAAAAAACCTCAGTTTTATCAATAAAATTACCACTGCAATTTAGGATTTTAATTTAACCATTACGGAGTTAATTTGCCACTTAAACCCGACAGAAACGAAAATACTTTTTGTTATCTGCCGAAATAAATTGCGTTGGCTTTCCTCTCCTGAAACAATAAGATAATGGGGATGAAGATTTTCAAAAAGATTGCAGTGTATGGCGGGACTATTGATACCGATGTGCACTACAATTGCTTTTCTAAAAATAGTATTTATTTCTTGTTAAATAGCTTGGCAATAAAATAAATGGCTAAAAATCCAATAAAAATATACAAACCATTTAAAGCCGCATTCGGGTCGTCAGCATAAATACTGAATGCTACGAAAGTATAAGCTGCGATAAATATAATAGGCAATATTGGATAAAGTGGCACGGTATAAATGGTTTTATTATCTAAATGTGCAGTGCGTTTTCGTAATATGAAAATGGTTGCCGCAGAACTTGCCATGCTTATGCTTTCTAAGAAAATAGTGTAGTTTAAAATTTTATCAAAGGTTTTTGCAAAGAAGATAATAACGACTGCAACTAGTGCAAAAACGGTTAGGCTAACGCTAATCACTTCTTTTTTATTCATTCTGGCAAAAACTTTTGGTAAAGCACCTTCTTCGCCCATTGCAAACATGGCTCTTGGGTTGCTCAGTAAATTAACGTTTACATAGCCCATTACCGAAACAAAAATAATTACCGAAAGCATTTTAAAACCCGCTGGTCCGAATATTTTAGAAGCCAGAATTGCGGCAATACTTTCAGCTGTTTTTAATTCTTCGAAACCAATAACTTTTACATAAACGTAGTTTAAGGCCATGTAAAGAATTACAATAATTGTTAAACCAATGATTATAGAGCGTGGAATAACCTTTTTTGCTTCAGTAACTTCTCCACCAAAATTTATGGTTTGTGCATAACCAGCGTACGAAAATGAAACGGCAATTAAACATAAACCCAAAGCTTTTCCATAATCTGCCCAGCTTGGTAAAGCATTGCTTGCGGTTTTAAAAACGGGTGTGATATTTTGTGTTGTTTCGGCAAAGAAAATGGCGCAGATTAAAATTAAAATTAAGCCTATTTTGATAATGGTTAGTACGTTTTGGGTTTTTGAGCTGGCCTTTAAGCCTAAAAGATTAATTAAATAAAATACTAAAATGGTGGCAATAGCGATTGCAACACGATAGGTTTCATTCTGCATTTCTACAGGTAAAATAATTTTACTTAAATATTCTGCACCAATGATGGAAATTGCCGCTACTGATGCTGCACTTGAAATTAATACAATGCAATTAATGGCAAATGCAATTGAAGGATGGTATGCCTTGGAGAAAATTTTATAATAACCACCAGTTACGGGATAACGCGAACCAATTTCTGCATAGGTTAATGCACCACAGAATGCTACAAAACCCCCAATAAACCATGCCAGATAAAATAATTCTGGTACCTGAGCTTTCGCCGCAACGTTTACTGGTGTGCGGAAAATACCCATGCCGATTACCAAACTAACCACAATCATGGATAAATCGAATAGCGAAAGTTGCTTTTTCTGTTGCATTAAAAAAGGGAAATAAAATATGGGTTGAAGATAGGGAAAATATGGAAGATGTTTGATGGGAGATGGGAAATGGAAAAGGGAGGATGGACAATGGAAAGTAGAGAATGGGAAATGGAAAATAGGGAATGGGAGATTGGGAAAGGATTGGTGAATTATAGTAAAACTGAGATTAGGTGCTAAGGGTAAGTTAGGCTTTCGGTTTTATACGCTTTGCTAACTACCGTTTAAAATATTACGGATTCTTGCCAAGTACGACCGTCAATCCCAAGTGCTGGGTAAATCAAAAAAACAGTTGCAAAATAGAACAATTGTAGACACAAACCTAAAACGCAGTGGTTTTGCAGAGATATACTTCTAAACTTTCATATCGCAGATGCGAGCAAAACTAAGTGCCGCTGTTTTTTTGATGTGTGTGGGTGGGTGTGAAAGCACATCGCTGGATTGACAAGCATTTTTGCATACTTTTGATGCCTCAAAAGTTTGATGCCCCGCGGCATAGAGCGAAATATAAAACTAACTTTCAAGTAAGAAAGACTACACTGTTTAGTTCTTACCTTAATAGTTCCTATTTTTTTGTTGAAATTTCTTTACTCAGCTTGGAAGATAAATTCTTTGGGAATGCCTATTTTAGCAGAGTTTTTCATCGGGATTGCAAACAAGAAATTTATGGCAGAAGTAATTTATAACGACGACAGTATTCGTTCATTAGATTGGAAAGAACACATCAGACTACGTCCCGGTATGTATATCGGTAAACTTGGTGATGGTTCTGCACAAGATGATGGTATTTATGTTTTGCTTAAAGAAATTGTAGATAACTCTATTGATGAATTTGTGATGGGTACTGGAAAAACCATCGAAATTACCGTTTCCGAGCAAAAAATAAACGTTCGCGATTATGGGCGTGGCATCCCTTTGGGTAAAGTTATAGATTGTGTAAGCAAAATAAATACTGGTGGTAAGTACGATAGTAATGCGTTTCAAAAATCGGTTGGATTAAATGGGGTAGGTACTAAAGCGGTAAATGCCTTATCTACCAGTTTCACAGTACAATCTTATCGCGATGGAAAAACTAAAAAGGTAGAATTCTCTAAAGGAGAAATTGTAAACGAGCAGCCTGTAATTGATACTACTCAACGCAACGGAACGGCCATTACTTTTTATCCAGATGAAACCATTTTTAGAAATTACCACTACATACCAGATTTTGTTGAAAGTATGGTTTGGAATTATGTGTTTCTGAACACAGGCTTAACGGTAAATTTCAATAATCAAAAATATTTTTCGGAAAGAGGTCTGTACGATTTACTTTCAAAATTTAATAAGCCAGAAGAAATTCGTTATCCAATTATACACATGATTGGTAACGATATCGAAATTGCAATGACTCATGGTCAGCAATATGGCGAAGATTATCACTCATTCGTTAACGGACAACATACAACACAAGGTGGAACACATCAGGCTGCGTTTAGAGCTGCCGTTGTTAAAACCGTTCGTGAGTTTTTCAAAAAAGAATTTGAAGCATCTGATGTTCGTTCATCTATCATTGCTGCAATTTCAGTTCGCGTGCAGGAACCGGTTTTCGAATCGCAAACTAAAACCAAGCTAGGGTCTCAAAATATGGGTCCTGAAGGACCTTCAGTTGCTACGTTTATCAACGACTTTGTTAAAAAGGAACTGGATGATTACTTGCACAAAAATCCAGATGTTGCTGATGCATTGTTGAAACGTATTAATCAATCTGAAAGAGAAAGAAAAGATATTGCCGGAATTAAAAAACTGGCTAACGATAGAGCTAAAAAAGCATCATTACACAATAAAAAACTTCGCGATTGTAAGGTTCATTTTAACTCAACACACGAAAAACGTTACGAGACAACCTTATTTATTACCGAAGGAGATTCTGCATCGGGTTCGATAACAAAATCTCGTGATGTAGATTGTCAGGCTGTTTTTAGCTTAAAAGGTAAGCCGCTTAACTGTTACGAATTAACAAAAAAAGTGGTTTATGAGAATGAAGAATTTAACCTTTTGCAACATGCCTTAAATATTGAAGATGGTTTAGAAGGCTTGCATTACAATAATATCGTTATCGCAACTGATGCCGATGTAGATGGTATGCACATTCGTTTGTTGATGATGACTTTCTTCCTTCAGTTTTTCCCAGATTTAGTAAAGGCAGGACACGTTTATATTTTACAAACACCTCTTTTTAGGGTTAGAAATAAAAAGGAAACCATTTACTGCTATAGTGACGAGGAACGTAAAAATGCTATCGAAAAATTAGGTAATAAACCTGAAATTACCCGATTTAAAGGTTTAGGCGAAATTTCTCCAGATGAGTTTGGATTATTTATTGGTAAAGACATCAGGTTAGACCCGGTAATTTTGAAAGACCAAACCATTAAAAGTTTGTTAGAATATTATATGGGTAAAAACACACCTGATAGGCAACAGCACATTATCAGGAATTTACGTGTAGAGAAAGATGAAGTAAAAGAAGATCCAAAAGTTATTGATGATGTAGCATAAATTAATACTTTTGTATTTTATTTGAATGATGTTAACATCTTCAAGTTAGCGTTTCCCTATTGTTTTGATTTATTTCCCGTGACTTTGGCAATTATGTTCCATAATTATTAAAATCAAAGCCTTGAAATCTACTAAAAACTCTGCAGTAAAATACTTAATCATAGTATTTTTAATTTTAGTTGTTTTTGCAATAAGTGCAAGTCTGTTTGTCAATTTTTCTAAAATACCCCTTTTAAAGTCAGTTAATAAAATTGTTCGTGTGCAGAGCGATTTTACAAAATTGGACAGTTGTATTTTTAAACTTTATAATGCTGAAAATAGCTGCAGAATGTACGTGGTAAGCGGAAATAAGGCTTATTACAATCAATTCGTAGCTGAAATTAGAGAAGTTTCAGAAATAATGGAAGCAATTGAGCATGAAGGTCAGGAAGAAAAGGTTCAGCAAACAGATAGTTTTAATGAATTAATACAACAGAAGAAAATACGAACTACTCAATTTATTCAACTTAAAAAATTAGCCGATAGCTTAATTAATTTTTCAGTAAAAGTTGATGACAATATCGAGCAGGTTAATCCTAAAAGCAACTTATTTACCGCAAGACAATTTAGAAGTATTGTTAAAATCAATACAATAAAACCTAATGTTGTTGCCGCTCCACGTAAAAAACTTTTTGGGCGAATAATTGCTGCTATTGGCAATAAAAAAGATAAAGCTACTGATACCACAAAGGCAACATTAGTTAAAACAGCAATTTCTGCAGATACTTCATCAGTAAGTTTAGCTTATAATAAACTTCAACTAAAGTTAATTAACGATTATTATATCAAGCTTTATAGATTAAACAAAAATTTAAAAGATAAAGAATGGCTTCTGTTAGATTTAAATCATAAACTTATAGAAACGATTGTTAATAATTTAAATAAGTATAAAGTAATCGAAAAGGATTATTACGATACAATTCAGCAAAATATCAATGTTAAAACATTTAAAACGGTAGAGAACCTTGATAGATTTACTCGGGCTTTACTTGGCCTGGCGTTCTGTTTATTACTTGGAATTTTGTATGCTATATATAATTTATATCGCAATGAAAAGGCATTGATAATTTACAGTCAAAAGGCTGAACTTTATGCTCTATCTAAAAGTAGGTTTTTAGCTAATATGAGCCATGAGATTCGTACACCATTAAATTCTATAGTAGGTTTTTCAGAACAGTTAACACAGGTAAATCTGCAGCCACAACAAAACGACCAAGTAACAGCTATTAGAAAATCTTCGGTTATGCTACTCGATGTTGTAAATGATATTTTAGATTTTTCAAAATATGAAACAGGTAAAGTAACCTTCGAAAAACTTCCTTTTTCTCCAAATATTGCAATACAAGATGTTTTTGAAAGCATGAAAATTCAAGCAGATAAAAAGAAGCTTGATTTTGTAATGGATATGCAGAATGATAAAGACATTTTTGTACTTGGAGATTCGTTAAGGTTGAAACAAATTGTGATGAACCTCTTAAGTAATGCAATTAAATTCACACAAGAAGGTTCTGTAGTCTTAAAAGCTGAGGTTAAGAAGTTGCAGGAAAATAATATACTTTTAAAAGTTAACGTAAAAGATACCGGTTTAGGAATTAGTGAAGTAGATCAGAAAATTATTTTTGATGAGTTTGCGCAAGTGTATTACGCCTCTACTAAAGAAAAGCAACAGGGAACGGGTTTAGGATTAGCCATCTGTAAAAAAAATTGTCGAGTTTCATGGTGGTAAAATTTCTTTAACCAGTAAGGAAGGAAAAGGTTCTGTTTTCTCTTTTGAACTGCCATATGAATTAACAAGTAAACCTATTGAAATTGAAAGAAAATCTGAACTTTCTACTCAACAATTAGATAAACTAATTGGAAAAAATATTCTTGTTGCTGATGATAATGTTTTAAATATTCTCTTGGCTACAACAATTCTTAAGAAATATAAATTAAATTTTAATGCAGCAAGCGATGGCCAGCAGGCATTTGAACTTTTTACTGAAAATGATTACGATATTATTTTAACTGATATTCAAATGCCTGAGCTTGGAGGTATTGAGCTTACCAGATTAATTAGACAATCAGAAGATGCGCAGAAAAGAAATGTTCCAATTCTAGGCGTTACTGCAAATGTGATGCAGGAAGACAGAGCTAAATATTTAGAATCGGGTATGAATGAGTTGGTTTTAAAACCATTTCTGGAAAAAGAACTCTTAGAGAAAATTCTTAAATTTATTTAATTAACGCACCTAATCTTTTGGTGCGTTAATGGTATCTTCCGGATGTTGTGGTGGTAAAACATCAACATTTTTCTCTACAATTGTAATTTTCGTAAATACTGCATATTTGCTTGGTGCAATTCCTCCATCATATTTCTCTGCATAAGCTTGTGTAAACTCAGCCCCGAAATATAAAATAACCGAGGTATAGTAAATCCATAGGAGGATTACAATTATTGAACCAGCTGCTCCAAATGCAGAAACTGTTGTACCTTTTTCAATGTAAATACCAATCAAATATTTACCTAAACTAAAAAGTAATGCTGTAAAAAGCGCACCAATAATGGCTGATTTCCACTTGATGTTAACATCCGGTAGTACTTTAAATATTATGGTAAACACAGCGGTAACAGCTGCCAATGTTAAAACATTATTTAAGATGTAAATGAGCAAAGCCATTGTGTCGTTTGCTACTGGTATCACTTCATCAATTTCCGTTTGCGATATTAATGAAACTAATTTATCGCCCAAACCAACAACTAAACTATTTATTACCAATGATACAAGCAGTAAAAAGCCCATCGAAACGATTAACGAAAAGGAAAGTAACCTGTTCGTAAGCATTTTAATCCAGCCTTTTTTAGGCATGGCTTTAACTTTCCAAATCAAGTTTATACTATCCTGAATTTCAATAAAAATTACCGTTGCACCAATAATTAAAGTGCCAATACCAATAATTAAACCTATGGTTGATTGTCCGGATTTATTTGCGTTATCTACAAAACCTTGTATCTGAGTAGCTGCTTCTGGACCAACTAAATCGGTAATTTCATTAAAGAATTTATCTCTGGTTTTCATTGCTTCGCCAAAAAATAACGTGGCAGAGGCGAGGATAATTATAATTAGTGGTGTAAGCGAAAATATTGTGTAGTAAGCTAATGCAGCACTTAATTTCATTACTCTATCTTCTGCAAAACCTTTCCCGGCAGCTATTAGTAAATGATAAAGAGCAATAAAAAAGCTTTTTATTTTATTAAGTAATTTCATAAATCAATTAAAACGGATATCCGATACCAATATTAAAAATTAAATTTTGTCTGCGCCAATCTTTATTCCCAAATGAAATATCATCGAAAACCCATCTTTGACCTTCTGGTAAGTAAGGTTTACGCACTGGGAATGCAACATCCAAACGAACTACAAATATGGTCGCATCTACACGTAAACCCGCACCTGTCCCTACAGCCAACTCATTCAAAGTGTTTTTTAATTTAAACTCCGAACCTGGTCTAAGCGGATCTTCTTTTCTTAGCCAAACATTTCCTGCATCTACAAACAATGCACCATATAAAACGCTTACAAGTTTGAAACGAAGTTCTGAGTTCAACATCAATTTAACATCACCACCTTGGTCTGCAAAAAGTGCATCTTCTGCAACTTTAAATGTTCCCGGACCTAAAGTTCTGGCCGGAAAGGCACGAATGTCATTACTTCCGCCAGCAAAAAATTGCCTTACAAATGGGAGCGAAGTGCTGTTTCCATAAGCATAGCCATAGCCAACATTTAATCGGTTAGCCCAGGTTACATTTCTGTTGATTTTATAATAATCTCTTAAATCTGCTTCTAAACGAACAAATTGAGTAAGTGGCGTATTGAATAAAGTTTTCTGACCTAAATTATTTGTTGGCGTAAATAATCCCCAAACATTACCTCCTGTTTCTATTCCTCCAAAGAAATATGTGTTATTTCTTCTGTTGGTTTCCATTTGGTTGGTATAGGTGAAATTATAATTACTTCCAATAATAAACTGATTTTCTAAAGTTGCCCTTAACAATGGATTCTCAGTAAAGAGTTTGGTTCTTGTTGCCGAATCAGGGAAACGTGTAGAAATGTAACTAAGCGAAATAGGATTGAAGGTGTGTTCCTTGTACAAGTTTTCTTTAAAGTTGTAACCAAATTCACCTTTAAATGCGTTTAACGTGTATTCGCCACCTCTGTTTAACATTTGGTAGGATAGTGATGCTATTGTTTTTGGTATAAATGCTGTTGTACTGTTTGGTTTATAAAACGGAACAATAAACCTTGGAAAAGTTAATTTACCTTCAGCTGTTAGAGAAAGAGAATTTCTTCCAAGCGATGTTCCTCTCGTTTGTGTTTCAAAACCTCCGCTAACGCTTACATCTAATTGTTCTGCACCTCTAAATAAATTTCTGGTTGTCTGTGTAACCTTTACTTCAGAACCAACAAAGTTGTTCGATTTACTTGTTCCAGTAACCGAAAAAGTTAAGGAGTTTTTCTTTAGTGGAGTGAGGTAAATGTTTAAATCAAGCTGATTGTTTTTGAAACTATCCACAGGCAAAAATTCTGCCCTAACATCTTGAAAAGCATTAATATTTACCATTCTATTTAAAGATTGGTTATGATCTTTTCGGTTGTATAGCTCACCTTTTTGGAAGAATACTAACCTATCAAATAACCGCGGTTTGAAAGTATTTCTGTCATCGTATATGTTAAAATCGTGGTATTGCAAAGGCTGTAATTTTCTTAATGAAGAATCTCTTCTTAAAGAATAATTTGGATAGATGTTGATGTTTTTAATTGTGTATGGTTTTACACCAGCATCTGGAGCAATATCTTTAACCTTTACTGTAACATTTACCAGGTTTTTACCAATGGTGCTATCCACCTGCATTATCAAATAATCAGGGCTGAAATAGAAATATCCATTTTCCTTCAAGTCGTTATCAATTCTAACTCGTTCGTTTTTATAAACATCCAAATCATAATAATCTCCAACTTTTAAAAGGGTTTTCTCTTTATTCTGGTTGATGATTTTAGTAAGGATACCAGAATCTGGTGGGAAATTTACCTGATTGATTTTGTATCTATCGCCAGTATTTGCGGTGTAGATGGCTTTTGCTTTTTTATCTTTTACAACAGTATCTCCAGTAACAACGGCTTGTAAATAACCTTCACTAATTAAATAGCTTGTTAAAACATCATTGTTGTATTTCAATTTAACCTCGCTTAAAAGTACAGGTGGTTCACCTTGTCTTCTTAGCCAGTTTCTAAATCCCTTTGGTTTTTTTGGTTCACCAGCAAGATTGTAAATGGCCAATTTGAATTTTATACCAAGTAAAGATTTATTGGGACGGGGGCGTGTTTTGCTTTCCAAATCAGCTTTAACCTGTTTTTCATCCTCAATTCTGCCTGAAGAATCAGGATTGATTTTTACCTCTGCTCCGGTATATAAAGCCTGCCCTGGTTTTAAAGACTTGGTACTACTACAACCCGCATAAACTAAACAGGCCAGTATAAATAAAATCGGTCTAGTTAGTTTTCTCATCTTGTGCTTTCTGTTCAATGTTTCTAGTTCTTCTTACTCTTTTCTTTTGAAATATCTCTCTAAATTTGTTATAATCAACCACCAGTGTAAAACCTAAACCGGTTTCTATAATCTGGCCTTGTACAATTACATCATTCTGGTTTCTTCTGTATGCTCTTAACCTATATCTTCCATCGGCTGATAAGGCATATTCTACATTAACGTTTCCTGCAATATCTGTCGATTTTTCTCCAGGTGCTTGTGGCCCTTCAAGCGCAAATGAACTTCCTACAGAAACAGTTAATCTATCGTTTAATAACTTTTTAGATAAACCAACTTCTAAATCTGTTTTTTGCTGTAAAGAGCCTGATGAATAATCTTCTGATGAATTTACACCAAAATTTAAATCTACACCTTGAATTAAATCAGATGTTAAATTGTTAAGCTGCTCGGTTAATAATTTACTTACGCTTGAACGGGCAAGTGTAGAAACACCACCACCGCCACCGGCTAAACTTTGGAATGGATTACTTGCAATAAATCTATTTAATGCCAACAGGGCGAAAACTTGTTTATTCAATTCGCTTTCATCACGGTTAACGTTAATTAATTTCGTATAAACCTGTCCGCCTAAAGCGTTACGTTCATTTTCTGGCAAATCTATTTTAAATGAGATAATAGGTTTCAATAATTCGCCTTTCATCATTAAATATACCTGAAATGGCAATTTGGTTTTGGCTTCATAAAGATCTGGCTGATTCAATAAATCAATTGGGGCGGCATTTACTTCGTACAGCGCACTTAAATTTACATTAGCAGATGTTGGTTCGCCGGTCCAAACTATGGTACTTCCTTTTACTAATCTGAATGCTTTTTTTCCTAACGGACCAACTGATAAATTGTATGAGCCATCAATGATTTCGTAACGACCTGTTAAACTGATTTTACCACTTGGGTCAATTGTTGCGTTTAGGTTTGCATCACCCTTAACATTTAGCGCATCACCATTCGATGGATCTACAACTACGTTTAATTCTGCTTCCGGATCGACTGTAATATTTGCGACTAAGTTCATTCCTTTAACCGGTGATTTGCTTATACTATCTACTTTCAGCGCTCTTTGTCCGTTAAACGGTGGCGCATCAGCATCAATAAACTGTACTATTCCTTCTTGGTCGATTACAGATGGGTCGTTTGCAGGTAAAGCAAAAAAGAATTTCGTGCCTTTATTAACGTTAACCGACATATTTACATCTGGCTGGTTCAAATCGCCACGAACTTTTATATTACTGGTTAAAAATACCGTTCCGTAAATCATGTCATTATCAGCTGCGGTAGAGTTTATCGCCCTGAAATTGTTCATGTTAATATCTAAGCCAAATCGATAATTCTTAAAATCGGTTGTATAAACCTTTCCGTTTATTGTTGCTTTTTGATTTAAAGAATCAATCAAAGTAAAATTATTAAAGCTGATGCCTTCATTAGTGAAAGATATTTTTTCGTTCGGCATTCTGAAATAAGAGTTTACATAAGCAACATTTATTCCGGCATTATTGAACGTTAAATCACCCAGAATTCTTGGTGCAGTTAAAGCACCTTTTACAGTAAGTGCTCCGGTTAAAGTTCCTGTACCATTTTTCAGCTGACCTTGAGATAAACTCTCGATATTTTTCATCTCGATTTTATCGATGTTAACAGTCAAATCCAACGCACTTTGAGGTGCGGTGTAGTAAAAGCCATTAACCCTTAAATCATGTACACCACTTAAAGCAACGTTTACTTCGAACGCGTTCCCGGTATTGTTGTTTACTGCAACGCGTAAAGTTCCAAGCTGATCTTTTTGATAGCGCAACTGGTCGATGGTTAAGTTTGCCTCAAACTTTGGCGTACTTGCTAAATCTTTAACGTTAGCTGTTCCATTTAATCTGCCGCCAACCAAGGTTGTATCTGTTTCGGCAAATTTGGTTAATGTCTCCAGCTGAAAATCTTTAAACTCAACCGTTAATGGTGCATTTGGTTGTGTTGGATTACTGTTTATTGATAAAGATTGGCCGCTATTGCTAATTTGGAATTGATTAACCAAAATTCCGGATGCACCAAACTGAATGTAGTTTTCTGGAGAAACTGCCCATTTTTCGTAATCTAATAATAGCTTATTAGGGTCAAGGTTAAATTTGAAATCCTTATTAATCGATTGGAAATTACCACCAATTACATATTTGTTTTTGAGTTGTCTATCTCTAAGGAAAATGTTTACACCTAAAATATTATTAGCCGCATCGCCACTTATTTCGGTATTGAATAATGCAATCGATGGACTCTGAAGGTGTTTAACCGTTAAGCCATAATCTAATTTATTATTATCGTTATTGATATTTATAACAGTAGTATCAACTTTAAAATCGCCGTAAACAATTTGCGGGAAATTACCTTTTATTTGCAAACTATCTTTCTGTGTATCAATTAAACCATAAAATTGAGAAGGTTTGAAAACCGTTAGCTGCGGCACAAATTGTTTTAGCAATTTAGAATCGTAAACCTGAATAAAGAAACGCATACGCTGATCTGGAATTTGAGTAACTTCTCCAAAAGCATAGTATTTATTTATCTCATTTATAATAGCATTACTCACTTTCGTCAGCTGATATTTTCCGTCAATTTTAGCTGATAAAATTTCTGATTTTAACGTTAACTCATTTTCTGTAGCTGTTGATTTAGCTGTAAGCGCAATCGTGTCAACAGCAATTCTTTGCGCATCTTTAACAACTTGTAAACTTGTAATGTCAACTGTTCCGTTTAAATAGTCTGCATCTGCAGTTTGTAAATCAACTTTAACAATTCCGGCTGCACTTAATACCGTCGGACTAAAATTTAATGCCTGCAGATTAACTTGTTTCAGGTTCAGGTTCGCTTTTACTGCCGGATATTTTCCAGCCATATTTACCTTTGCATCTAAATTAAAATTAGCATTGCTATCGGGCATGTTACTTTTAATGTTGATGTTTTGGTTGGCGTAAGTTCCTGCTAAACTTAAATTTCGATAGGTATATTTATTATAGTATGCACTTAAAACCTTCGCGTTAAATTTTGCATTAATTTTTTTAGGGTCTAATCCAGTTCCTGCAACGTTTGCTTTTACCGATACCCTGCCAAGCTTCGGTTGCATTTTAAGCAAGCGACCAACGTTAAAATTGTTCAGGCTGATATCGGCCTTATAACTTTCACGTCCTTTTGGCCCGTTCATACCGGCAATTACAACTGCACCGCCCATATCTGTTTGGATATTCATATTGGTGTTAAAATCTGTCATCGAACCTTTAAAATTACCTTTTGCGTTGATTACATTAGGCAATTCTATAGATGGTGGAAGCGACTTTTTAGGTACGGCAACTAAAATGTCACTCTTGGTAACGTATAACTTTTTGATATTTAAATCAAGAAAGGTTTTGTTAATGTCTGGCAAGCCTTTAGCTGTTCCGCTGATGTCTATCTGCGTATTTTTTAAACCACTAATTTGCAGTTTCGGGATATTAAGGTTATTTAAATAGCCATTAACTTCCGCATTCAGTCTTATTTTTTCGTTGCGATAATTTGCCGGAATTGCATTGCTAAAATAACCAGCATCTTTTAAACCGATGGTAGTATTTTTGAATGCCAAATTTAATTTTACCTTTTCAGGATGTTTTGTCAAATCATCCATAGAAGTAAAATTCAGTTCGGTAGCATTTTCAATATTTGTATTAGGCGTTTTTAAAACGAAATTGCTCAGTTTGATTTGTTTATCATTGTAAATGGCATTTCCTTTTAATTCGTTTAAAGCAAAACCGCTTTTTTCTTTTAATGAACCATTTTTAACGTTTGCCTTTACTCCGTCTACACTGTAGTTTACATCACTTGCTCCAAAACTTAAACCTGTAATTTTTAGGTGGTTAAAATCCATGCCTTTTGCAGCAGGTTTTGCACCCAGATTATCAAACTGAAGATTATTTTCAGCAAGGCTGATGTTTTTTATGATTAAACCTAAAGGCGATTTTTCGGGAACAACGGTGTCTTTAACCTTTTTTAAATCGTTGCTTGGAGCAGGTTTAAATGCAAAAATGATATTCGATTTATTCAATCGGGCATCATCAACGGTGTATTTGCTATTTGTTAAGTCGACTTTTAAATTCACCAAACCTAAATCGTTAACATCTGCAATTGCTTTTGTTGTCGAAATCTGGTCGTCGTAATTTACTTTTACGTTAGAAAAGGCAAAGTTTTCAATCTCAATTAATGGAAGTTTTCCTTGCGCTTTTTCGGCACTATCAACAGTATTAGTTAAATGCTGAACCAATTGTACCAACGGTTTCTGTTGCAAATATTTAAGTGAGGTATTATTAAGCGTTAAATCTTTAATTACGTAATGCTGGTTTTCTAAATCGAAGGTTTTGAGTTTCGTTTTGAAAGCGCCCAAATAAAGTTTAACATCGTTTCCGGCTACATCATCGCGGTAGGTTAAGCCAATATCTTCGAAAGAAACTTTATCAACCGAAAATTTTAATGTAGATGCAGTATCTTTATCAACTTTTCCATCAGGTTTTTTCTGGTCGCTCATAAATGCATTTACCAAAAAAGAAAAGTTAAAAGTTGTATCGGGACTTATTCGTTTTACATTAGCCCGTATGTTTTTTAGTTCGATGTCATTAACCTCAACTGTATTATCTAAAAGCTTGAAAAGACTAATATCAACCGCTAATTTTTCTGCATAAAGTAACGTGTCGCCTTTTAAATCTTCAATGTAAAACTTGTTTAAAACAACATCTTTTGGCAAAGCGATTTTTATACTTTCTAGGCTAACTTCTGTCTTGGTTTTGTTTTTAAGATAATTTATTGCTTTATCTTTTACAAAATTTTGTACTGCCGGGATGTTTAAAGACAAGGCTAAAGCAACAACCAAAATTATAATTGATGCAACAACCCATAATAATATTTTGAGACTTTTACGTACGTATTTATTCAAAGCAGAGAATGTTTGGTGTTTGTGAATTGCTAAAAACGTGCCATTAAAATAATTTCAACGCACAATTTATAATTAATACAAAAAATAGCTTAAATTGTTCGCCCGTTGTAAAAATTTAACACAGCGGTTTTGTAATTAGTTAAAAATGAAATCGATAAATCTTAATATAACTTTTGAACAATATACTGGAGTAGAGGAATTAAGTGAAAAAGACCGGGAGCTTTGTGCACTTTCTGAGCAAGCTTTGGCAACTTCATATTCGCCATATTCTAAATTTAGAGTTGGTACAGCAATACGTTTGGCAGGTGGTAAAATTGTTTTAGGTAGCAATCAGGAAAATCTGGCTTATCCATCAGGTTTGTGTGCAGAGCGTGTGGCTCTTTTTTCTATCGGTTCTGCTGATCCTGATGCGGTAATCGAAAGTATGGCGATTACAGCACAAACTGATGCTTTTGAAATTATAAAACCGGTAACTTCTTGTGGCGGCTGTTTGCAAGTAATGGCTGAATTTGAACGCAAGCAAAATTCGCCGATTGAAGTGATTTTTTATTGCTTAAACGGTGAAGTACTGAAAGTGCATAGTGTTAAAGATTTACTGCCTTTTGGTTTTGTAGAGGATAGGTTGAGTGGGAAGTAGTTGAACGTTATACGTTATAAGTTTTACGTTACAGAGTAGGGAATAGATGTTGAACGCAGTATGTTTTATGTTGCAATTTTTTTTCGCTTTATCTATCAGTTGGTGTCTCACCGACCGAAACGATCAATAGTTTACAACCAGAGCCACTGTAAATCTCAATCTGTGGTCGGTGAGACACCAACCACTAGAAAAAAGTAGCAACATCCTTCGTTAAATAAACCAGATTGCAGCGGCATCCTTTTTCATCGCAGAAATTTGAATATCATTTTAGATTCCCGATGAAAAATATAATTGAGTGCTAAAACTGACGTTGCCAGAAAAAGATATAGCAAAAAGCTGGAGCAAACTAACCGAAGAACCATCGAACTTGCTTTTCAAATTATTTATAACCTTATTTTACGTTTTATAAATGTGAATAACCTATTTAGAGGTGTGCAATCATTTTTATTATATTTACGGCTGCCAATTTCTGTAAATAAATGAGTGAAGAATTAGACCCTAAATTAAACGAAGAACATAAACATACCATAACGCCAATTAACGGTTTGTACGAAAATTGGTTTCTTGATTACGCGTCTTATGTAATTCTGGATAGGGCGGTTCCGCACATTAATGATGGTTTAAAGCCTGTACAGCGACGCATTATGCACTCGCTTAAGGAAATGGACGATGGGCGTTTTAATAAAGCGGCCAACGTAATCGGTAATACCATGAAATACCATCCGCATGGAGATGCATCTATTGGCGATGCAATGGTGCAGATTGGGCAGAAAGATTTACTTATTGATATGCAGGGCAACTGGGGAGACCCGGTAACTGGTGATAGTGCTGCGGCGCCACGTTATATTGAGGCTCGTTTATCGAAGTTTGCAAACGAGGTTGTTTTTAATCCGGATACTACAGAATGGCAGTTAAGTTATGATGGACGAAACAACGAACCGATAACTTTACCCGTAAAATTCCCTTTATTATTAGCGCAAGGTGCCGAAGGTATTGCGGTTGGTTTGGCTACCAAAGTAATGCCGCATAATTTTATTGAATTAATTGATGCATCGATTGAATCGTTAAAAGGTGTTCGCCCGAATATTTTTCCTGATTTTTTTACAGGAGGAATGGCTGATTTCTCGAATTATAACGAAGGTCAGCGAGGTGGTAAAATTCGCGTTCGGGCAAAAATTACAGAGAAAGACAAGAAAACTTTAGTAATTACCGAAGTTCCTTTTAGCACAACAACTGGTTCTGTAATCGATAGTATTTTATCTGCCAATGATAAAGGCAAGATTAAAATCAAGAAAATTGAAGATAATACAGCTGCCAACGTAGAAATTGTTGTGCAACTTGCTCCTGGTATTTCACCTGATGTTACAATTGATGCTCTTTATGCTTTTACAGCTTGTGAGGTTTCTATTTCTCCTAATACTTGTATAATTAACAACGATAAGCCACACTTTATGAGTGTGAACGATATCTTAATTGAAAATACAAAACATACAAAAAGCTTACTTAAACAAGAACTTGAAATTCGTTTACACGAATTGCAGGAGAAAATTTTCTTTAGTTCGTTGTTAAAAATATTTATTCAGGAAGGAATGTATAAAAATCCTGAATATGAAAACTCCGCAAATTTTGATACTGTTGTAGAAGTTTTACATCTATTATTCGACCCGTTTAAGCCTTCTCTTTACCGCGAAATTTTACCTGAAGATTTTAAGAAGCTGATTGATAAGCCAATGAGTAGCATCACCAGATTTGATGTGAAAAAGGCTGATGAGCAGATGAAAAATCTGGAAGATGAAATCAAAGTTGTAAAAAATCATTTGAAACATTTAACTGATTATGCGATTGCCTGGTTTCAAAAGTTAAAAGATAAATACAGTAAAGGACGAGAGCGCAAAACCGAAATTCGCTTATTTGATAGAGTAGAGGCTGCGAAAGTTGCACTTGCGAACATTAAATTATATATGAACCGTGAAGATGGCTTTATTGGTTCTGGTTTGCGTAAAGATGAGTTTGTTGCAGATTGCTCTGACATTGACGAAATTATTGTTTTCCGTGAGGATGGAAAATGTATAATTACCAAAGTGGCTGATAAAACTTTTGTTGGGAAAGGCATCATCCATGCTCAGGTTTTTAAGAAAAATGATGAAAGAACTGTGTACAACATGGTTTATAAGGATGGTTCCAGCGGAACATCTTATATAAAACGTTTTTCGGTTGTTGGCGTAACCAGAGATAAGGAATACGATTTAACAAAAGGTTCAAAAGGATCGAAAGTTTTATATTTTACAGCCAATTTAAATGGCGAAGCTGAGGTTATTAATGTCGCCTTAAAACCGCATTCAAAACTTCGTAAACTGCAATTTGATCAGGATTTTGCTGAAGTGGCCATTAAAGGTCGTGGTTCGCAAGGAAATATTATTTCAAAATATCCGGTTAAAAAAATCATACTTAAAAGTAAAGGTGTTTCAACCCTATCGGGATTAAAAATCTGGTATGATGATTTGCTGAAACGTTTAAACGTTGATGGTAGAGGTAAGTATCTTGGTGAATTTGATGGCGACGATAAAATACTTCAAATCCATAAAGATGGTTATTACGAATTAAGTTCGTTCGAATTAAGTAATCACTTTGATGACGGCTTAATTTTAATTGAAAAATTTGATGCTGAGAAAGTTTTTGCAGCCATACACTTTGATGGTAAAGCACAAAATTATTTCGTAAAACGATTTGTTTTTGAATCGCAGTCGGTTGGTAAAAAAGTGCCATTTATTAGCGAAGAGCCAAAATCGAGATTGTTGTTTTTAACAGCAAATCCGCTGGCTAAAATTATTGTGGATGTTTTAAAGGGTAAAACCCAAACTCCGGAAACTTTAGATTTATTACTGGCTGATTTAATTGATGTAAAAGGTTTAAAGGCAAACGGAAATCGTTTATCGCCGCATGATGTTCAGAAAGTTGTTTTAGACGAACCTGAACCAGAGGTTGAGGAAATGGAAGAAGAAGAACCTCAAAATAACGATGGTGGATCTGAAGCTGCTGATGATGTGGAAACTAAGGAAGAGCGTATTGTTGATGAAGATGAACAACCAAAAGAAGTTGAAGAAAAACCAGCCCCAACTTCAACAAAACCAAAATTTGAGCGTAAGGTAGAATCTGAAGTTAAAGAGGACAAGCCTGTTGTAGAAAAATCAATAGTTGAAAAACCTGTTGAAACCGTAAAACTAGAAGCTGTTAAGCCTGAAATTCCTAATGTTGAGGAAAAGCCAAAAGTAGAAGAAAAGCCTGTTAAAAAGGTAGATTTCGAAATCACCAACCCGAACGATATAGAAATTGATGATAAGGGACAATTAGGGCTGTTTTAACAGTTCTAATTGTTTTATAAATTAAGTAGCTATGCTTGTTAAAAATCTTTATTCAATAATTTTTCAAGTTCTCCAAAGGATACATTCATCCTAACTCTGCCTTGTTTAGCGTAAGATATTTCTCCTGTTTCTTCTGAGATAATTACCGCAACAGCATCAGTTGTTTCAGAAACGCCAATTCCGGCTCTGTGCCTTAAACCAAATTGCGATGGAAGCTGGTCGTTATCTGTTAAGGGCAAAATACAGCTTGCACTTTTTATCTTATTTTCAGATATAACTACCGCACCATCATGTAATGGACTATTTTTCTGGAAAATGCTTTCCAACAATCTTTTAGATATTTTTGCATCTACAACCTCACAGCTATTTGCAAAAAATTGTTCATCATAAAACTTTACAAACACAATTAATGCGCCTGTTCTGGTTTTTTTCATGGTTTTACAGGCATCAATAATTGGTTTTATCCGGGTTAAATTGTTTCGTTCAATCTCTTTTCTGCCAAATAAATAGCCCCACCAGGCTTTATTTTTTTGTAGAAATGCATTTTTACCAATTAACAAAAGGAATCTTCTTATTTCCGGATGAAAAATAACGATGAGTGCAATAATACCTACGCTCATAAATTTCTCTATAATAGCGGTAAGCAACTCCATGTGTAAGCCCTTAACTATCCAATAGAAAACGGTAATTACAAACATGCCAACCAATAAATTTACGGCAAGCGTATTGCGGATAAGCGTGTACACATAGTAAATTAACAGGGCAACAAGCACAATGTCAACTACATCTGTTGGCGATATTTTAAGGAAATCGAAATCTAAGCTTTTCATTTAGGGCAAGATAATAAATGTTGGACGTGTTTTTTGGTTAAATGTTTAGATTTAGGTTAATTATTTGAAGTTTTGTAGTTCGATTTGTCTCCAAAAAACTAAACAACCAAATAACTAAATAACTAATTTACCTACCAACTTAATGCACTCTACGGCTTCCTTAACATCATGTACCCTTAAAATTTTTGCTCCTTTTTGCAAAGCGATGGTATTTAAAACGGTTGTTCCGTTTAATGCTTGTTCTGCAGTAATACCTAAAACTTTGTGAATCATTCCTTTTCTAGAAAAGCCTGCTAAAACTGGTAGTTTAAAGATTTTAAAATCCTCCAGTTGGTTTAAAAGTTGATAATTATGCTCAATGGTTTTACCAAACCCGAAACCTGGGTCGAGGATAATATCATGTACATTTAGTGCTTTTAGTTGAGCAACTTTACTGGCAAGATAATCTATAACATCAAGTACAACATTTTCATACTGTGGATTTTGCTGCATATTTTGCGGTTTGCCCTGCATGTGCATAAAAATATATGGTACTTGTAATTTGGCAACGGTATTAAACATTTCAGCATCTAAATCTCCGGCAGAAATATCATTAATGATGTGTGCACCAGCATTAATGGTTTCATCAGCTACCTTTGCCCTAAAAGTATCAATAGAGATAATCGCCTCTGGCAAACTTTTACTTATGGCTTCAACAATTGGAATTAACCTCGAAAGTTCCTCATCGGCAGAAATATCTAAAGCACCTGGTCTTGAAGAATAGCCGCCAATGTCTATAAAACTTGCACCTTCGTTTAAAAACTGTTCTGCTTTTCTTAATGCGTCATCAATAGATGTTGTTCTGCTTTTATTATAAAAAGAATCTGGTGTAATATTCAAAATCCCCATCACCTTTGGTGTGCTTAAATCGAATATTTTACCTTTAATGTTGAGGCTTTGTTTTGGTTCAAAAAAGTTTTTTTCTGCCATATTAAACCCTTTCGGGATTTGGGTTTCGCTTTAAAAATGTATCTTTAGCTTTCGTTTTTTCGATACAAAAATACATTAAAACTAAATAAATACTGGCTTTGGCACAAACAAATACCGCTTCTGAATTTGATGAAGTAATCGCAGTCTGCAGAACTTTATTCTTAAAAAAAACAACTGATTATGGAACAGCCTGGCGAATATTAAGGTTAAGCTCAATTACCGATCAGATTTTTATTAAGGCGCAACGCATCAGAACTTTAGAAGAAAAAAAAGTTAGTAAAGTAGGCGAGGGCATAACGCCAGAATACATCGGAATTATTAATTACTGCGTTATCGCAATGATGCAATTGGATTTTAATGAAGATGATCTCTTAGAAATTCCTGTAGAGCAAGTACAGGAACTTTTCGATGCAAAAGTTAAGGAAACAAAAGATTTAATGTTTGCAAAAAACCACGATTATGGCGAAGCCTGGAGAGATATGCGCATTAGTTCTTTAACGGATTTAATTTTGCAAAAAATCTTCAGAGTTAAGCAGATTGAGGATAACGAAGGTCAAACACAGGTATCTGAAGGTGTAAATGCTAACTACCAGGATATGTTAAACTACTCAGTTTTTGCTTTAATAAAATTAGGTGTAAAATAATGAAGAACTCCCTTTTAACCATTTCCAGAATTTTTGTCGGCGTACTATTTATCTTTTCAGGATTAATTAAAGCAAACGATCCACTTGGCTTTGGTTATAAGTTACAGGAGTATTTTGAGGTCTTTCACATCGATTTTTTAAGTCCGATAGCAACTGGAATTGCCATTTTACTTTGCACTTTAGAAATTGTTTTAGGCGCTTTGCTTTTATTAGGTTTTTGGGGTAAAAAGGTATCTTGGGGTTTATTGCTTTTGATTATTTTCTTTACGCTGCTAACATTTGTTTCAGCAGCTTTTAAAGTAGTTACAAGTTGCGGCTGCTTTGGCGATGCAATTCCACTTACACCGTGGCAATCTTTTAGTAAAGATATTATTCTATTAATATTTATCGTTTACATCTTCTTTAACAGAGGCAATATTATTCCACTTGTTTCTAAAGAAAAAACACAAAGAAATATAGCCATTTTCGTTGTTTTAATATCCTTATTGTTCGGAGTTTTTACTTATAACTTTCTTCCAATTATCGATTTTCTGCCTTACAAAGTTGGTGCTCACATTCCTTCTTTAATGGTAATTCCTGAAGGAGAAAAGCCAGATGAATTTGAAATCATGTATCACCTTAAAAATAAAAAAACTAAGGCTGAAAAGGACATGAGCGACAAGGTGTATTTGAAAACTGAAATTTGGAAAGATAATAACTGGGAAATTGTTGGCGAGCCAACTAAAAGACTGGTTAAAAAAGGTTTTGAGCCAAAAATTAAAGATTTAATTATTACTGATGCATCGGGTACAGATTATACTAAAGAGTTAATTGAAAACCCTTACTACAGCTTAGTTATTGTGGCTTATAACTTGAATGATGCAAATAGCAGAGCAATAGGAAGTTTAAATGCGCTTGCGCTAAATGCCACACAGCAATACAACATCAGAAGTGTTTTGTTAACCTCAAACGCAGCTCGTGATGCAGAGGTTTTCATCAAGAAAAACAACCTTTTTTCAGAAGTTTTTTATGCTGATGCCGTTCCTTTAAAAAGTATGGTTAGGGCAAATCCGGGTATTTTATTGCTTAAAAATGGTGTTGTGGTAAACAAATGGCATTTTCACAATATGCCAAGTTTTGATGATTTGAGTAATAAATATTTCAGCAAATAAAATGTTCGCGTACACCATTAAAAAACTACTTTACGGCTTGCTGGTTATGGCAGGTGTGGTATTAGTGGTTTTTGTGTTGTTCAATATTTTACCAGGCGACCCAGCCCGAATGACAATGGGACAAAGAGCTGACGTTCAATCGTTGGAAGCGGTTAGAAAAGAGTTTGGTTTAGACCGTTCAAAGCCCGTTCAATTTGTTTTATACGTTAATGATTTATCTCCGATAAGTTTTTTGGAAAACGATAGCATCACTCAACAGAAATATCATTATCAAAAGTTGATATGTTTCGATGAAAAGGCACTTGTTATAAAATGGCCCTACTTACGAAGCTCTTATCAAACCAAAAGAGATGTAACGGATATTCTTTCTGAAACCGTTCCGAATACATTTATTCTTGCTTTGACTGCAATGATTTTTGCAACTATAATCGGTGTTTTTCTTGGCGTTTTATCAGCTGTTTACAAAGATTCATGGATTGATAAATCTGCAAATGCTTTTGCCATATTAGGCATTTCCGCACCTTCATTTTTTGCGGGGATTATCATTGCCTGGCTTTTTGGGTTTGTACTAAGCAACTACACCGGACTTAAAATGAGCGGGAGTTTGTACAGTTACGATCCGTTTAAGGGCGAAATTTTAACGCTCAGAAATTTGTGGTTACCAATGATAACTTTAGGTTTAAGGCCTTTGGCAATTATTGTTCAGCTTACCAGAAGTGCAATGCTCGATGTTTTGGCTCAGGATTATATTCGTACTGCCAGAGCTAAAGGACTTGGCAGAAACGCTATAATTTATAAACATGCGCTAAAAAATGCGATGAATCCGGTAATTACAGCAATATCGGGCTGGTTTGCTTCCTTACTTGCAGGTTCTTTCTTTGTAGAATATATTTTTGGATATAATGGTTTGGGCAGAACAACGGTAAGCGCATTAGAAATGTCAGATTTTCCGGTTGTAATGGGTTCGATATTATTTATCGCTTTTGTATTTGTGGTGATTAATATTTTGGTAGATATTTTGTACGCCTACGTTGATCCGAGAGTTAAACTTGCTTAAGATATGATTGAGGAATTTATTCGCTACACAGAACTTGCTGACGGGGAAATATTAGATGTTTTTAACTCGACGAGTAAAAATATGCCCGATGCTGAAAGGTTATTTAGTCATGTTTTAAATGCACAACACATCTGGGTTAGCCGAATGGAGGGAACTCCAATACAATATGAAATTTGGCAGGAACACGCCAAACAAGATTTTGAAAGTATCTCCAAAACAAACTTTGACCGCATTAAAGCAACCTTAGCAAAGCAAAAATTAGAAACGATAATTACCTATAAAGATTCGCGTGGTAATGAATATAAAAACAAAGTTGGTGAGATGTTTATGCAAATGCTAAATCATTCAACTTATCATCGCGGTCAAATTGTTTCCATGTTAAAAAGGGAAGGTTTTGTTCCTCCGGTAACCGATTATATCTACTTTAAACGCAAAAACCTTTTATGATAATTTTTCTTGTTGGATACATGGGCTGTGGTAAAAGTACCAAAGCAAAACAACTTGCTCACCGATTAGATTGCCCTGTAATAGATTTAGATGCAGAAATTGTAAATCAAAGCGGAAAAACCATTGCCGAATATTTCGAAGCTTATGGCGAAAGTGGATTTAGAGATTACGAAAGTGAAATGCTAAAATCTTATCCATATCCGGAAACTTGTGTCGTTGCAACAGGTGGAGGTTTACCGTGTTTTTTTGACAATATGAATTGGATGAACAATCACGGTTTAACCATTTATTTGCAAATGACACCAGCTGCTCTAGTTTCAAGATTGCATAATCGCCAGAAAAGACCGTTGATAAAAGATTTAAACGATGAGGAACTCTTTGTTTTTATAGAAGAGAAGTTAAAAGAACGTGATCCATTTTATACAAAAGCTAAGCTTGTTGTAGATGCATTTGATTTGGATGGCGAAAAACTTGAACTGGCAATTTCAGATGAGCTTTAAAATTTCTTAACATTATCATCTATAATTTTTGCTGATAATAATGCTAACGGAATACCTCCGCCTGGATGTACACTTCCTCCGCAGAAATAAAGATTTTTTAGCTTGTTGCTGAAATTAGCATGGCGTAGAAAAGCGGCAAATTGATTGTTTGAGCTATTGCCGTATAACGAGCCTTGATAAGAGCCTGTTTTACTTTCTATACTTCGTGGATCAAGAATCGTTTCGCTGATAATAGCTTTCGAAACATCTTTTTTCAGGATTCTGTTGAGTTTTTGTAAGATGTTTTGCTTTGCCTCTGCAATTAAAGTATCCCAGTTTTGTCCATCATTTGCCGGAACGTTTATCATTACAAACCAATTTTCACAGCCACTTGGCGCATCGCTCTTAATGTGTTTTGATGTAATGTTGATGTATATTGTTGGGTCGGAGCTAATGCTTTTTTCTTTCCAAATGGCATCAAATTCTGATTTGTAATTTTCTGCAAAAAGAATGTTGTGTAAACCTAATTCAGGATAACTACCTTTTATTCCCCAATAAAAAATCAGAGCAGAACTGCTTCTTTGCTGGTTTAATAATTTCTTAGGATGTGAAATGTTTTTAAGTAGATTTTTGTATGTAAACCAGATGTCTAAATTAGAAACCACAATTTCTGCGTTGTAGATTTTGTTATCTGAAACAACGCCTTCAACTTTTTCTTTGGAATAGATAATTTCACTAACCTTTTGATTGTACAGAAATTGTATGCCTAAATCTTCTGCCAGTTTTACAAGTGCTAAAACGATGCTATGCATTCCACCTTTTGGAAGATATGCGCCAAAATGGTATTCGAAATGGGGAATAATATTTAAAGTTGCAGGCGCCTGATAAGGGTTTGAGCCATTATAGGTAGCGTAGCGATTAAACAACTGACTAATACGTTTATCGCTAAAAGCACTTTGATTTGCAACATTCTGTGTTCTGAAAGCATCGATTTGCCCAAAGCGAAAAATACTTTTAACAGTATCCCAATGGAGATAGCTTTTGAATTTATGTAAACTTCGCTCTAAGAAAACTTTGTGCGTTACACTATAAATTGTTTCGCTCTTTTTAAGAAACAATTTAATTTCTGAAGCTTTAGCGTTGGTTTTTCGTTCTATTTCCAAAGCAAATTTATCTACATCTGAATAGGCATTTAACCTTAATCCGTCTTCGTAAAAATACTTGCAAATTTCATCGAGCTTTTCATATCGGAAATAATCATTAGGATTTTTACCTGCGAGCGTAAAAAGTTCGTCAACATATTGCGGCATGGTAAACAAACTCGGACCCGCATCAAACCTAAAACCATCCGCTTTAATTTCAGTCAGCTTTCCTCCAGGATATGAACTTGCTTCAAAAACCAGTGCATCGTAACCTTTTAAAGTTAGTCTTATGGCAGAAGCTATTCCTGCAATTCCGGCACCAATAATTATTGCTTTTGGCATTAATGTTAAACTATTTCAGTTCGTTTAAATAAATATTGGTTTGTTTTTCAATTTCCAGTGTTGCAACTTTAATTGCTGAACCAACTCTGGTCGTTTCTGATTTTACAGGAATCTCGTTAATCGTTGCTAAAGCTTCAATGTACCATTTGCTCCAGGTTTCGATAATGTGTTTCTCTTCTGCAACAGATTTACCTTCTACAACTGCCTTTTTACTCAAATCAAATTCCGTTTTTAAGCGAACCAAACCGTCATTTTTAACTTGCTTTACGGTTTCACTTGCTGTATTTTCATCAGCAGAAATCAAAGTGTAAGCGGCAGTTAGTCCGCTAATTCCGACGTTTTTCATTTCCGTTGCAGAAACTTTATCGATTCTGTCATTATCAGTATGGTAAAAAACATCAGTAAAATGCCACATCAATAAACCCGGAATTTTATTTTGAAGAAATGGTGTGTGGTCGCTTCCGCCTTCGAAAGGATTATAATTTACTGTCCAGTTGGCAAATTTGCCTTGTGCTTTGCAAATGTCGAATAAGAAATCATTAAAATAATGCGGGAATAAATCTTTTTCTTTCACATCTCCAGCACCCCATTCGGTATGTTTATCCTCACCTCTGGTCCATATGGCAGATGGATCTGGCATTTTTTCAATTAGAAATGAACCTCCTGTTTTCTTAGTATCTTCTCCAACCATGTCCAAACTCATGCCCCAAAGTATTCCTTTTGCACGAGTTGTATCTTCAACGATATATCTTCTTGTAGATGTAATTTCATCGCCCCATAAAAAAGTTAGCGTACGTTTTGGAGCTATTTTTTTTGATTTATAAAGTTCTGCTGTTAAGCGAGCCATTTCAGCAAGTGTACCTACACCGCTTGCATTATCATTTGCGCCAGGCTCTTGAACATGGGCGCTGAAAACGAAACGTTCATTAGGTTTTTCGCTGCCAGTAACATTTGCAACAATTGTTAATTCTTCAGACTGATAAATTTTGGTTTCGATATTTACTTTAAGCTTGGTTAAGCCTTTTAAGCAATTGGCTTTTAGTTTTTCTTTTGCTTTGTAAGATAGGAGCAAGGTCCATACTTCGCTATTTGCTTTCATGCTTCCAAACTGAATTGAGGTTTGGTGAATTTCGGGTTTTGTATAAGCTGGCATAGAATAGCCCAAAACTCCAACTGCACCGGCTTTTGCAGCAATTGCCAATAATCTCGATGGATGGGTTTCTGCAAATACTATTTTCCCTTTTAAATCTAATTTATCTATTTCTGCCGGATTTATATTGCTGATGTAAACAACATCTGCAATTACGCCTTCAGCTGGCGTTGAAATACAATTTATCGGAATCATATTTCGGTTTGTACTGAAAGTGATTAGCGGTTCAGATTCGCCAATGATGTTAATGTTGGCATTAACTGGTTCCCATGTTTTGTTTTTCATAGCCCTTTTTTCTATTCGGTAGGTTAGGGGCGACTCGTTTTCGCTTTGCTTTTGTGCTACAAATCCGGCTTTTTTGAGGATACTTTCTACTTGATTTATACTGGCGTTAAAACCTGTATTACCAGGAACCCTAAAATATTTCTCTACAAATGCAGTAGTTTCGTAAGCGTTTTTCTCATTGAAACCTTTTCGGGTAAGATTGAAATAGTTTGATGTAGTATTTTGTGCGAAACTGCTAAAACCAGTTATAATAAATGCAAAAAGAATTTTCGTTTTCATGAAATTGAATAATGGCGAAAGATACTAAGATTTTTAAGTCAATGCGGTTGCATTCAACTTCATTTTTTTAGAATAAGTGTAAATCCAAAGCAATACCGGCTTTTTCTTCTTTTTTAAAAGTTCATCAATTTTTCTCATTGTTCCATCTGATAAAACTGGACAACCTGCACTTTGTCCGAAAAGTGTTTGAGGATAAATTTCCTGATTAGGAACGGGAGTGTAAGAGTGCAAAACCACAATACGCCTAAAGGCATTGCTGTTTGTTTTTTCCAGTCCATGCATTTTATAATGAACATTAATTCCCCAATTGCTGTATGAGCGACCTTTAACTTTGTATTTTCCTAAAGAGGTACAGTTACTGCCAACAGCGTTGCTAAATACAGGCTTGATTGCGGTACTTCCGCCACCTACACCATGAGCGCAAAGGCCCTCGATGGTGATTTGTTTTTTCTTAAAATCGTAAACAAAGATTCTGTTTTTGCCCGAATGGATGCTCATGTCTACCATAATACAAAGAGCGGTATCCATGTTATTCTTCTTGCAAAAGGCAAAAGCTTCGTTGATTTTTGCTACGCTTATTTTGTTATTTGAGGTTGTTTTAAAACTGAAAATAATAAATAGGGTAATGAGGATTGTAAAACTTCTCATGCTTTTATTTATTTCACATGCAATAATATTAATGCGACTAAAGCAGGAATTGATTGTACGTAAAGAATCCTTTTACTGGCGGTAGCTGCTCCGTAAATTCCGGCGATGATTACACAGGTTAAAAAGAAAATCGCTACATAAAATCTCCAATGATGATCCTCAATTAACAAAGACCAGATTAAACCAGCCGCTAAGAAACCGTTATATAATCCTTGATTTGCCGCAAGTGTTTTAGTTGGCGCAAATAATTCTTTTGGTATGGTTTTAAAAACTTTAGGTGCTTTAGTAGTCCATGCGAACATTTCGAGCCATAAAATGTAGATGTGAATTGCGGCTACTAAGCCGATTATGATTTGTGCGACTAATTGCATTTAGTTTGGTTTTAAGATTGAAGATACAATTAATTTAGGTTATTCTTTGCTGTTGGTTTTAAAGGTTTTTTTTTTGTCTTAGCCAGACAGGTTTTTCCACTTTTTCTTGATAAAAAGTGGAGCAAAAATCAAGGCTTGAGAAGCTTTGTTGCAAATCCTCAACAAATCTTTAGGCGTAATCCTAAGCTGTGTTAAAGTTTGTACAGTTTGAAAGTTGGTGCAACACTCGTAGGATTTCTTATTTCAGTGGTTGTATTAATGAAACTTCGCCAAAGATTTATTGGTCTTTACTTCCAAATCTTCTAAGGCCGATTCTCGCAGCTTTGAAAAGTTTGTGATTTACATTCTTTAGTAGAAATTTGGTTTCTGCAATGTCCAACTCCCCTCCTTATTTTCAAGGAGAGTCTATCCCGAATATTCGGGAGGCGGGGGTGGTTTTTATGGGATATAGTTTTCTTTCCAAAAGCTATAAACTTTGTTAATAAACCCGATGGCAACGAAGTAAAGCGGACAGCGGGACGGGTGTTCCCGAAGAGATTCGAACTTCCATTTTCAAAGAAATAAATTAATGGCTTTAGCCCTTCGACTTTGAACTTTAATCTTTCAGCTTAGTCTTCTTTCTGTCATGCTGTCAGTCATATTCATCAGGTTTTTTTACATTTTATCAGTCTTTTGTCCTTATTTTCTGCCAAAAACCAATTGGCACAAGCATTGTTTAATACGAGGAAATTACAATACTTTAAAAAAGAGAAAATACAAAATACAATGGGAAAAATTATTGGAATAGACTTAGGAACAACAAACTCTTGCGTGAGCGTAATGGAGGGCAACGAGCCTGTAGTTATTGCGAACAGTGAGGGTAAACGTACTACACCGTCTATTGTTGCTTTTGCAGAAAACGGTGAACGTAAGGTTGGCGAGCCGGCTAAACGTCAGGCTATAACTAACCCAACAAAAACGATTTATTCGGTTAAACGCTTTATGGGTAACAGCTACGACGAAAGTGCTAAAGAAGCTGGACGCGTACCTTATAAAGTTATTAAAGGCGATAACAACACACCACGTGTTGAAATCGACGACAGAAAATATACTCCACAAGAAATTTCTGCAATGATTTTGCAGAAAATGAAAAAAACTGCTGAAGATTTCTTGGGTCAAGAAGTTACTGAGGCGGTTATTACCGTACCGGCTTATTTTAACGATGCACAACGTCAGGCTACGAAAGAAGCTGGCGAAATTGCTGGTTTAAATGTAAAACGTATTATTAACGAGCCAACTGCAGCTGCTTTAGCTTATGGTTTAGATAAAGCACACAAAGACATGAAAATTGTTGTGTTTGACTGTGGTGGTGGTACGCATGACGTTTCTGTTTTAGAATTAGGTGATGGCGTTTTCGAAGTAAAATCTACTGATGGTGATACTCACTTAGGTGGTGATGACTTTGACCACGTAATTATCGATTGGTTAACAGAAGAGTTTAAAAACGAAAACAGCATGGACCTTGCAAAAGATCCGATGGCGTTACAACGTTTAAAAGAAGCTGCTGAGAAAGCTAAAATCGAGTTATCTAGCACAACTTCTACTGAAATTAATTTGCCATACATTACTGCTGATGCTAGCGGCCCGAAACACTTAGTACGTACTTTAACTCGTGCTAAATTTGAGCAATTAGCTGATAGCTTAATTAAACGTACTATCGACCCATGTAAATCTGCATTAAAAAATGCTGGTTTAAGCACAAGCGATATCGACGAAATTATCTTAGTTGGTGGTTCAACTCGTATTCCTGCAATTCAGGATGCTGTTAAAGCTTTCTTCGGTAAAGAGCCAAGTAAAGGTGTTAACCCTGATGAAGTTGTAGCAATTGGTGCTGCTATTCAAGGTGGTGTTTTAACTGGTGATGTGAAAGATGTATTATTATTAGATGTTACTCCATTATCATTAGGTATCGAAACTATGGGTGGTGTAATGACTAAATTAATCGAGTCTAACACAACTATCCCAACTAAAAAATCTGAGACTTTCTCAACTGCAGCTGATAACCAGCCTTCAGTAGAAATCCACATTTTACAAGGTGAGCGCCCAATGGCTGGTCAAAACCGTACAATTGGTCGTTTCATTTTAGATGGTATTCCACCAGCACCTCGTGGTGTGCCTCAAGTAGAAGTATCTTTTGATATTGATGCTAACGGTATTTTACACGTAAGTGCAAAAGATAAAGCAACTGGTAAAGAGCAAAAAATCCGTATCGAAGCTTCTTCAGGTTTAACTGACGCTGAGATTCAGAAAATGAAGCAAGAAGCTGAAGCAAACGCAGAAGCTGATGCAAAAGCTAAAGAAGAAGTTGAAAAAATCAATGGTGCTGATGCTTTAATTTTCTCAACTGAGAAACAATTAAAAGAGTTTGGTGAGAAATTATCTGCTGATAAAAAAGCGCCAATCGAAGCTGGTTTAGAGAAATTAAAAGCAGCACACGCATCTCGTAACTTCGCAGATATCGATGCAGCTCAGGCTGAATTGCAAAATGCATGGAATGCAGCATCTGAGGAAATGTACAAAGATGGCGGTCAGCCTCAAGGTGGTGAGCAACCACAAGCTGATGGTCAGCCTCAAGGTGGCGGTGATAACGTTACTGATGTTGACTTCGAAGAAGTGAAAGAAGAGAAATAAGTCTTGAGTCTTCAGTCCTAAGTCGGAAGTCTTGGGAGGATAAAAATAGAAAGCGTTTCTGATTAAGTTCAGGAACGCTTTTTTGCTTTAATGCCTTTCCTGACCATTTTCGTCATTGCGAGGTACGAAGCAATCCTAAAGCTGTAGCTAATTATGTTTTTTTCAAAACAATTTACCATTTAAGGAACCTTAGGTTCTTTTAAGCTCATTGCCTTATATGGTAAAAAAAAATGAAAATCAAAGTTTCATTACACTTCGGAAACAGCAGTCCCGCCATTCGCTACAATCTTTTCAACTTCTGTCATGCTGAGGCACGAAGCATCTGTTTCATCGGTTGCAGATGCTTCGTGCCTCAGCATGACACTATATTGAAGGTTACTGCAAACAAAAAGTATTTCCGCTGCTGTCGGGTTTAAAGTTAAAGGACGTAGCTTTTGGGTTGGTTTTAATAGCGATTAGCTATAACAAAAAAGGTTCAGTTAATTTTAACTGAACCTTTTACATAATTTAAAGAATGGAATAATCTTAATTCCAAAGTTTTTCAGGATATGTTCCGTTTTTAACCAATTGGTCAATACTATCCTGAACGTAAGGCTTATCTTCTTTATAAGTTACGCCAAACCATTTGTTAGATGTTGGAACAACTTTGAAAGTTGCTTCTCCAGTTTTAACTAAATTTTCGCCAATTAATGGAATAAAAAATTCAGCTTTAGGTTTATCCTTGTTTGCCAATGCAAATTCTACAAATAATTTCTCAGTAATATTAAATACTGATGGTGTGAAACCCCAGAAATTCATCGATACAGGAGTATCAAAACTTAATGGAAACTCTTCGCCATCTTCTTCGTAATAGATTTTACCATCTTTAGGGTAAACTTTGGTACGCTCAATAATTTCATCAAGATTACCAGCATCATCTACTTTACAAACCCCACGAGATACAGCACCAAATTCTGAAAGTGTTTTACCAACCTCATAACCAATGATAGAAAAATTGCTATCATTAGCTTCATCATTTAAGAAATCTACCATTTTTTTAAAAGCATCAAAACCATAATAATCATCAGCATTGATTACGCAAAACGGTTCTTTAACAACTTTTCTGCCAGATAAAATTGCATGAGCAGTTCCCCAAGGTTTTTCTCTGTAAATTTCTTCTTCTATACCAAATTGCTTTAAATCAAAATTTTGAAAAACATAATCAGTTTCAATTTTACCATTAAGTTTTGGCTCAAAAATAGATTTAAAGTTTTCTACAAATTCTTCTTTGATGATAAATACAACTTTGCCAAATCCGGCTTTAATTGCATCATAAATAGAATAATCAATAATGGTTTCTCCATTCGGACCAAAACCATCGATCTGCTTCATGCTTCCGTAACGGCTTGCCATCCCAGCAGCCAATATTAATAAAGTAGGTTTCATATTGTTATTTAATTGTGCTAATCAATTTTTTGATTAGCTAGGGCGTTTGATTTATTTGTTTGAGTATGTAAAAATTTTTTCTAAGTCTGCATCACTTTTAAAATCAACCTTCTGATTTTTTAAATATTCATTAAGCTGATTTTCTTTATCCTCAAATAAAGCTAAAATTGATTTCTTATTTGGTGCAATTTTACTAAAAATTCCGTTTTTAAGTGAATAATAGCTATATGTTGTGTTAAATGTTTTATTAACTACTGCTGAGCCATATTGTTTTGATTCAGTGATAGATTTATTAACTTTTTTGTACAAACCTATTTTGCCACGATTAATGATTTGAAAAAACGATGATGTGCTTAATGCATCGACAGCCGGAAGTCCATTCTTGTAAATTAAAGTATTACCAGTTTTACCATCGTTAATTTCAAATTCGGCAACAGGTTCCGCAAAGTGCATCATTTTACCTGCATCAACAAAAACCAATTTATCCTCCATTAAATCATATCTTAAAGAATCATATTGGTAATGTTTACCGTTTTTAAGCGTAACTTTTCCTTTCGACCATTTATCTATCAAGTAGGGTGAGCCTTCCACATCAGTATATTTCTTTTCTTTAATTGGCGTTCTGATTACATCACCAAAAGGAAGAATTTCATACTGAGCTTTAGCTAAAAATGGAGCAAGTAATACACAAAGAAATAAAAATCTGTAAATCATTTAATTAAGCTGATTTATAAAATCAAATAATTTTTTTAAATCACCATCATTTTTGAAATTGGTATTATTTTGCTGGATAAATTCTGTGATTTCTTTTTCTTTAGTGGGAACCAAACTTACAACAGATTTTTTTGAAGGACTTATTTTATTAAGCTTAGCATCTTTATGTATGTAATATGTTGCTGAGGTTGGCTTGAAGGTTTTATTCATTGCTCCACTATATGCTTTATTTTCAACTGTAGAAATATTATGTTTTTTGTAAAGAGTAATTTTGCCAACGGCAATATTTTCTAAAAACCCTGGGCTAGATATATTTTCACTCTTTGGAAATCCATTGGTAAATTTTATTGGTAAAGTAGAATTGGAAGGCATGATTTCAAACTCTAATACCGGGTCAGCAAAATACATTGAATCTCCTTTAGAAGTCTGAAAAAGCAATTTTTCTGAAACCACATCATATTTCAAAAACATGTCTCTTGTAACTTGCCCGTTAGTTGTTTTTACAGTGCCTTTAGCCCAATAATTATATAAATATGGAGTTCCTGTTACATCTCCGTAAGGTTTTGCTGCAATAAGCCCGCCTCGGCTATCTGTAATCATTGGACTGGTAACTTGGGCAATGGCTGAGCCTGAAATAAGTGTTAAAGCGATAATTAGTAATTTCATAGTATATATATTAAATGTTTAAGATTTAAAATCCAAATAAGCCACCGCCACTTTTGGTACGTGTTTTCTTTCCGGTTAGCATTCCAAATAAGCCACGAACAATTTCTTTACCTATTTGACGGGTAATTGTAGCGCCCATAACTTTTTCAATTATACTTTTTTCTCCCTGTCGTGGTTTACTTTCTATTTCTTCCTGTTTTTTGGCTTCAGCCTCTTGCTTAACCTGTTCTTCTACTGCAATTTGTTCGTTAATTCGTTTTGTTAGAATATCATAAGCACTTTCCGGGTCGATAGTGTCTTTATACTTCCCATACATGCTACTTGCAGTAACTAACTTGTCAAAATCTGCAGCAGTTAGCGGCCCCATTACTGCTCTTGGTGGTGTAAGCATTGTAGCCGAAACTTCTGTAGGAATACCTTTTTCGTTCAATACAGTTACTAAAGCCTGACCCGTTCCTAGAGAAGTAAGCACTTTATCAATTTGATAAAAATCAGATTTTGGATATGTATTAACAGTTTTTTTCAATGCATCCACATCGTTCGGTGTAAATGCTCTCAAAGCGTGTTGAACACGATTACCTAATTGTCCCAATACACTTTCTGGAATATCGGTTGGTGCTTGCGTACAGAAAAATACACCTACACCCTTAGAGCGAATTAAACGGATAATCGTTTCAATTTGCTCTAAAAACGTTTTTGATGAGTTATTAAAAAGTAAATGTGCTTCATCAAAAAAGAAAACGAGTTTGGGTTTATCTAAATCGCCAACTTCTGGTAAAGTGTTAAATAATTCGGCTAATAAGCTTAATAGAAAAGTCGAATATAAAACAGGTTGATTTTGAACATCAGCGATATTTAAAAGGCTTATAACACCTTTGCCATCTACACGCTCAAACAAATCATCTGCATCAAAAGATTTTTCGCCAAACATTCCAGCCAAACCTTGTTGTTCAATTGCAACAATTTTTCGAAGAATTGTGCCGGATGTTGCTGTAGAAATGCTGCCGTAGCTATCTTTTATTTCTTTGGCACCTGCACCTTCAGATAGGTAAGAAAGTAGCTTCTTTAGGTCGTTTAAATCGATAACTGGCATTTTATTATCGTCGGCATATTTAAAAATTACCGCCATAACGCCACTTTGGGTATCGTTTAAATCAAGTACTTTCGATAATAAGGTTGGTCCAAATTCTAAAACTGTAGCACGCATTTGTGCCCCTAACTTACCCGATAATGAATAAACTTCTATTGGGAAACCTGTCGGAGCAAAAGGTTTATTTAATTGTTTTGCTCTTTCCCCAATTTTTGGATTTATACTGCCTGCTTGATTCAAACCCGATAAATCGCCTTTAACATCAAGCATAAAAACCGGAACTCCGGCATCTGAAAGTTGTTCTGCTAATAATTGTAAAGTTCTGGTTTTACCGGTTCCTGTTGCTCCGGCAATTAATCCGTGTCTATTCATCATTTTTAATGATAAATTAACTTCCGCTTCACCATAAACTTCTCCGTCTAATATTCCTGCTCCAAGGTAAATGTAAGAGCCTTGAGGAGCGTAAGATGCTTTTATTTTTTCTATAAATTTTGACGAGGATTCGCTCATTGTAATAATTTTTAAAGCACCAATTTAGTAAACTAATATTAAAATAATGTTTTTTTATTAGCACTAAATATAGAATGATAGAAATTACCGCTGAGGATTGAGTTTAAATAATGTTGTAATTAAGAAAAGATATTCTTCTTTTAGATTTCAATACAAAACATTCACTAAAAGCTATTTAGAGCTTGGATAATTTCTCAAACAATTCTTTTTGCTCGGTATTTAAGTTTTTTGGAATTTTTATCTGCCATTTAATATATAAATCGCCAAACTGATTCTCTTTTTTGTAAACAGGAAAGCCTTTACCTTTTAATCTTAGTGTTGTGTCTGGTTGTGTTCCTGCGGGGATATTAAGTTTTACTTTGCCACTCAGGGTTTCAACAATTTTTTCTCCACCCAATATTGCAGTATATAAATCTACGTGTTCATCTATGTAAATATCGTTGCCCTTACGCTTAAATTTTGGATGTTCGGTAATGTTAAAGGATATAAATAAATCTCCGGCCGGACCATGGTTTGGTCCTGGTGCGCCATAACCTGGTAACTTTATCTTTTGCCCATTTTCTACACCTGCCGGGATGGTAATACGGACTTGCTTGCCATTTACAGTTAATGTTTGCTTATGTGTGGTGTAAGCATCAAGCAAATCTAGATTTAGCTCTGATGTGTAATCCTGTCCTTTAAATGGAGAACGTGAGCTACTTCTCGAACCACCACCTCCAAACATTGACGAAAAAAAATCAGAGAAATCTTCTCCACCAAAACCCGAAAAACCGCCTCTTCCACGACTTTGAGATTGACGTTGTTGCTGTCCGCCAAAAGCATCTGCATGTTGCCAGTTTTGACCGTATTGGTCATACTTTTTCCTTTTTTCTGGGTCACTTAAAACTTCATTTGCCTCATTAATTTGCTGAAATTTTTGCTTCGCTTCTTCGTTATTGGCGTTTACATCCGGATGGTATTTTCTGGCTAATTTTCGGTAAGCTTTTTTTATTTCGTCTGCCGATGCATCTTTTTTAATCTCGAGAACTTTATAGTAATCTATATAAGCCATAATAACTGAAGCGGATAATTTTATGTGGTTAATTGGGAATGTAAAAATAGACAATACAATTAAGGATAGCGAACGCTGTAAAAAATAAATGCCCCGATTTTTTCGGGGCATTTATAAAACAATAACTTATTTTATTTCTTGTTTTTTACATATTTTTCAAGCCATTGGTCTTGCTCCCAAAGTACGTGAAGAATATTTTCTTTACCTCGATATCCGTGTGCTTCGAAAGGCATAAAAACAAATCGAACCGTACCGCCTAAACCTTTAATCGCTGCAAATAAACGTTCGCTGTTAATCGGGTAGGTACCAGTGTTATCATCAGAATCACCATGAATTAATAATAGTGGTGTTTTAATTTTATCTGCATAACTAAACGGACTCATTTCATAATACATTTGAGGTGCTTGCCAATACGTTCTATCCTCGTTTTGGAAACCAAATGGTGTTAAAGTACGGTTGTATGCACCGCTTCTTGCAATTCCTGCTGCAAATAAATTGGTGTGCGCTAATAAATTGGCAGTCATGAATGCGCCATAGCTATGTCCACCAACGGCCATACGTTTTCTATCACCAACACCTAAATCAGATAATTTATTAATCGCAGCTTCTGCGTTTAAACTTAACTGGTCAACAAAAGTATCATTAGGTTTTTTGCCATCTTTAGCAACAATTGGCATTTCTGCATTATCTAAAACTGCATAACCACGAGTTACCCAGTAAATCGGTGAACCCCAAGAAATTGTAGTAAACCTATCTTTAGAACCACGAATTTGGGCTGCATCAGTAGCTGAGTTAAACTCACGAGGATAAGCCCAGATTACTGCCGGAAGTGGTCCGTCTTTTTCTTTGTTGTAACCTTTTGGTAAATATAAATCACCCGTTAAATCTACGCCATCGGCACGTTTGTAAGATATTTTTTCTTTCGTAATTCCATCTAAAGAAGGATAAGGATTTCCAAAGGAAGTTACCGGTCTATCCGCTATGCGTAACACTAAATTTTTAATGTAATAGTTTGGAACCAGCTTCTGACTTTCCTTACGCGTTAATAAAATAAGTTTATCTGCATCGATAACATCACTAACATATTCGTAAGTTCCTTCTGCGCTACGCCAGATAATTTCATTCTTTTTTGTAGCTAAATCAAATTTCGCAAGGAAAGGTAAATCTCCTTTTTCTGATGAACCCACAACATTATTCATTAATAATTTTGTGCCATTATCTACTAAATGAATTACCGAACGACCATATTTGTTTTTGGTAGTAACCGGAGAACCTGGATTACCATAAGCATCAGTTTGATTACGAGTGTAAAGTTCTTCAAGTTTTCCTGTTGATGGATTGTAAATGCTTACTTTATTTGTCTGCTTACTACGTAAACCTTCCATAACCAAAGCTAAATTAGCATTACCCCATTGTACACCACGGTAACGGGTTTCGGTTTTGAAAAGCTCTTTTTCTGTTCCAGTAAATGGTGCGCTTAAAGCGTAAACAGCATCATGAAATGGAACATTTTTCTTAATCAATCCACTATCTAGTGGTTTTGCCCAGGTAATAGTTGCAGGTTCATCATCTCTCCAGCTAAAACCACGAGGTACATTTTGTGTATTGTCATAACCTGAAGGTGTACCTTCTGCTGATGGAAGTTCTGCCAAAACTTTAACGGCTTTTCCGGTTAAATCTGTAATCGTCATTGTTGATGGAAATCCTCCGGCAGTTACTAAATAAGAAAATGGTTTGCGGATGGTTTCTACCAACATATAGGTTTTATCAGGAGATAAACTTACCGAACCATAAATTGCAGGTTTGCCAATCGGTGTTTCTAAACCTGCGGTGTTTTTTACCAATTGAGAAGTACCATAAAATTCGAAAAGTTGCTCATCGAATGGAGATTTAATTAAATCCTGGTAAGTTGGACTAGGCGCTGCCTTGCCTAAATTTTGCTGAACAGTTGGTCCTTTTGGCATTAATGGTTTTACCGGAGCTGCGCTTGCAGGCTTGGTAACTGCTCTGTACACAATCGTGTTATCGTTTAACCAAGTTAAACCACTACCTAAAACAGTATTTAAAAATGCTTTATTGGTTTTGGTGGCTTTTTTTGTAGCTAAATCAATAATGTATAAATCAACACCTTTTTGAGTAGTGTTGGTAAAAGCAATTTTGTTTTGAGCAGGATTCCAGCTGATGTTTCCTGCATATAATGGTGTTGGCAAACCAGTAATTGGGAAAGTTTTATCTGTTTTAATGTTTTTAACCGAAAAGTTATTGATGTAGTTTTGACGACTTGGAGCGTAATTATTCGGGTTTAAACGCATTCCGGCAATACGATATTCCGGCATCGCCAATTCTTCTACCGAAGGGTAAGAATTTCTTTCGCTGAATAAAATCCATTCTGCTTTATCATCAATGCTTACGCCAGGCGTTGGTTTTGCAAGCAATAAATCGGCGATTTCTTTTGGTGGTGTTTGATAGCTAACAGCATCCTGCGCAGCAGTATTTAAAGAAACACATGCGCCTGCTATTAAAAAATAGAGGTGTAGTTTTTTTATCATAATTAGGGTTAGTTAAGTTTATTCGATTGAATAACCAAATATGCGAATTTAATAAATAAGCCCTTGTTGCGTAACCGCTAATTTACATTTTTATAGGCTTATGAATAGATTAGCAACGTCTTTCTCCGGTATCAATTAGTGAGTTTTCAATCATCTTTTTTAAAATATCCGAATTAACGTCACTAAGTTTTTTAACGTAAATACAGGCTTTACCGGTTTTATGTTTTCCAAATTGAGATAAGAGCAGTTCTCGGTCTGGAAATTCCGAAGATAGGTAAAGTGCAAAAGCATCTTTTCTTGGTGAAAAGCCAACTATTGGTGCATCGCCTTCGCGACCGCTTTCGTATTTGTAATGATAAGTGCCAAAACCAATTATTGCAGTTCCCCACATTTTTGCCTTAAAGGATGATAATTCTTCGAATAAACTAACCAAGCTAAAAGCATCATTACGTTTGGTCTCATCATCAATTGCGTTGAGGAAATTAGTTACACTATTCTCGTTTTCTGTTGTTTTATTTTGAGCCATAATTATATCTGTTTGGTAAAACAAGTTATAAAAAAAGGCTTGAAGAATTAACTTCAAGCCTAAAATATTATTGATGTTTAAGACTATTTAAACTCTCTAAAGTCTTGTCCGTCTTTAATGTTTAGTAAGCTTTCATAAATTAAGCTGATAACATTATCAACGTCTTCTTTATGTACCATTTCTACAGTTGTGTGCATGTAACGCAATGGTAAAGAAATTAATGCTGAAGGAACACCGCCATTTGAGTACGCAAAAGCATCTGTATCCGTTCCGGTAGAACGTGATGAAGCCTGACGTTGGAATGGAATTTCATTTTTCTCAGCAGTTTTAATTAACAACTTATTCAGGTTTGTTTGAACAGCAGGAGCGTAAGAAACTACCGGACCTTTACCAGATGATAAATCGCCTTGTGTGTTCTTATTAATCATTGGTGTAGTTGTATCATGCGTTACATCGGTTACGATGGCAACATTAGGTTTAATGCGTTGAGCAATCATTTCTGCCCCTCGTAAACCAATTTCTTCTTGAACTGAGTTTACGATATATAAACCGAACGGAAGTTTTTTCTTATTCTCTTTCAATAATCTTGCAACTTCGGCAATCATAAAACCACCAACACGGTTATCCAAAGCACGACCAACATAGTAACGGTCGTTTAAAATCATAAACTCATCTTCGTAGGTAATTACGCAACCAACATGAATGCCTAATTTTTCTACTTCTTCTTTAGATGTGCAACCACAATCTAAAAAGATATTTTTAAGTTCAGGAGCTTGTTCTTTTTCGCCGTGGCGGGTATGAATTGCCGGCCAGCCGAAAACAGCTTTAACCAAACCTTTTTCTGTATGGATGTTTACACGTTTTGATGGTGCAATCTGGTGGTCTGAACCTCCATTGCGGATTACATAAATTAAACCATCATTCGTGATATAATTCACATACCATGAAATTTCATCAGCATGTGCTTCGATAACAACCTTATATTCTGCTTTTGGGTTAATTACGCCAACTGCAGTTCCGTAATTATCAATAAAATGCTCATCGATATAAGGTTTTAGATAATTTAACCAGAGCTTTTGTCCTTCCCATTCGTAACCAGTTGGGGCAGGGTTATTAATATACGCTTCTAAAAACTGAAGTGATTTTTTTGTCACAACAGCTACGTGTTTTTTCTTTTCGTCTTCTTTTTTCTTAGCCATATTTATTTATGATTTTAGATTTACGACTTCAGATTGACAGGACGCCAACCTAATTCCTAAACCTAACTTTATTTATTTCTAAATTCTTTTAAATCGTATTTCGTAAATCTATAATCTAAAATTCCAATTCCATTACAACATAATCGTTTCCATCTTTTGAAAATCGGTTATGCGTTTCATGGAATCCAAATTTATAATAAAATTCGGTAGCATTTACACGGGCGTTACACCAGAGCTTAGAAGCTTTTTGAATTTTACAAAAATCTATCAAATATTCCATCAAAACTTTGCCATAACCTTTTTTTTGGTCATTTGGAAGCACAGCTAATTTGCGAAATTGGTAAATATCACCTTCGTTAAATAAAGATACCACGCCAGTTAGTTTATGTTCGGCGTATAATCCAAAATGTATGCCATCAAAATCATCTTTCAGTTTAACTAAGTCGAAAGGAGCATCGGGATACATACTCTCGTGTCGGATGCGCCAGGTTAATGATGGAAAAATTTGTTCAACAACAACCATTAAAGTAAATAATTAAAGCCAAACCTAAATAGAACAGAAACTCTGCTATGTTTAAAATCAGTCTGGAAAGATGGACCAATTGCCAGCTCAGTATTCACATTTTCCATGATGTTATTCTGAAATCCCCAAACTGGAGAAAAAGAGTGAACAAAGTTTGTTGTATATCTTTTGTTTATTAAAATAGGCGTAATTAAATTGTATTCTGTACCGAAATAGTTGGCGCTGTTATTTTCTACGGTTTTTAATGCTTTTTGTCTTTTGACTAGGTTGTAATAATTTCTATAGCCGAACGATAAAACCGGAGCAAAATTTACAACGTTATCTATCCTTAAAATATCACTTGCATAAGCTGGTTGCTGCGGATGAAAAGGTACGACAACCTCAATGGCAGCGCCAAAATAGATACTTGATTGCTTGGAGATTTTTTGCTCCCTTTCAAATCCTGTACCTAAAATGTAAAGTTTATATTTTGTTAAGGATTTGATTTCTGGTGTTGGATTTTGAGCATCTTGTGCCATTCCATTTGCTGAAATAAAGTAAATTAGGAGGGATAATAGTCTTTGGGCTATCTTAAATTTCATGCATTGTCAAATTAGGTTAGTTTAGAAATTTTTTTCTGCTGTAGAATTTATAAATTAATATGTTCAAAATAATTATTGCTGTCATGCCATAGCAAAATAAAGCCCAACCGCCAGCATCCCATAACCATAAACCTAAAGCCGAACCGCAACTTGCGCCAATAAAACTAACCGACATAAATATCGTATTTAGTCTGTTCCTGGCCTCTGGAATCAAGGTGTAGATTCGGGTTTGGTTGGTTACGTGTATGGCCTGCTGACCAATATCTATCAGCACAATTCCAACTACAAATAAATACAAATGGCTTTTGGTAAAGTAAAATAAAGCAATGCTGATAATTTGCAAAATGAAGCCTATCATTAAATTTTTGCGTGGATTATTACCATCGCTTAACTTACCAACAAGTGGAGCAGCTAAAGCGCCAGCAGCACCTGCAATTCCAAATAAACCGATTTGTAAAGTTTGAAAGTTGAAAGGCGGGTTAGCCAGAAACAAAACCATTGTAGTCCAAAATGCACTGATAATTGCAAATGCCAGAAAATTTATAATAGATGTTTCGCGTAGAACAGGTTGGTGTTTTATATAACTAAACATAGAGCCCATTAGCTGTTTGTAATTCCCCTTAAACGATGGAACACTTTGCGGAAATCTCTTTGCCATCAAAATAATCAACAAAGCACAAATTGCTGCTGCTATATAGTACATCGCTCTCCAACCTAACCAAAAGCCTACACTTCCGCTAACTGCTCTCGATGCAAGAATACCAACCAGCAAACCACTCATAATTGCGCCAATATTTGCACCCCGATTTTCATCAGAACTTAAATTAGCAGCAAGTGGTAAGATAAGTTGCGGGACAATAGAGCAAGTACCAATCAAAACACTCGCTATTTCTAACAGTAAAAAACTTTTAGATAAAGCCGCTGATAATAGTGCAACTATAGCAAACCCTGTTATAATAAGAATCTGTTTTTTACGCTCAAACATATCGCCCAAAGGCACCAAGAGGAATAAACCAAAAGCATAACCAATTTGAGTTAAATAAGTAATACGGCCGGCTACGCTTTCTGTTAAGTTAAAATCTTTGGCAATTAAAATCACTAAAGGTTGACAGTAATAAATATTTGCTACAATTAAGCCTGTGCAAAAAGCCATTAAAAGGATGTCGATACGTTTTAACATTTAGTTTAGGATGTAAAATGTGAGATGGAATATGGATGATGGATAATGTATGAGGAAAATGCATCTGCCCTCCAACATCGTCCATCTTACCCCATACATCTTCCATCGTTACAAAGGTATGTTTCCGTGTTTCTTTCTCGGATTGTTTACCACTTTGTTTTCTAACATTTTAAAAGCTTTTATCAACTTCGTTCGGGTTTGAGCTGGTTCAATCACTTCATCAATAAAGCCTCTTTCGGCTGCACGATATGGATTTGCAAAAATATCCGAATATAATTTTTCTTTTTCAAGCCATTTTTCTTCAGGGTTTTCTGCTGATGATATTTCCTTTTTGAATATAATTTCTGCTGCGCCTTTTGCACCCATAACAGCAATTTCTGCACTTGGCCACGCATAATTCATATCAGCACCAATGTGTTTACTATTCATTACATCGTAAGCACCGCCGTAAGCTTTTCTGGTGATAACAGTTATGCGTGGAACAGTAGCTTCACTAAAGGCATACAATAATTTTGCACCATTGGTAATAATGCCATTCCATTCCTGGTCTGTGCCCGGAAGGAAGCCAGGTACATCTTCAAAAACCAATAATGGAATATTAAAACAATCGCAAAAACGCACAAAACGAGCAGCTTTTGTTGATGAGTTGCTATCTAAAACACCTGCTAAATAAGCTGGTTGATTCGCCACAATACCAATACTTCTACCTGCCAAACGGGTAAAGCCGACAACAATATTTTCAGCAAAATCTTTATGTACTTCTAAGAAACTGTCTGCATCAGCAACAGAAGAAATAATCTCTCTAATATCATAAGGCTGCGAAGCATTTTGAGGCATAAAAGTATTTAACTCTGGTCTGCTTTCATCTTCCTGTTCGTAAGGTAAATGTTCAGCAATTTCCTCGCAGTTTTGCGGCATGAAAGAAAGTAATTTCTTAACATGATTTATCGCCTCAATCTCATTAGCGCAGGCAAAATGCGTAACACCAGATTTTGTTGCATGCGTATTTGCGCCACCTAATTCTTCGGATGTAACCACTTCATGTGTTACCGTTTTAACAACGTTTGGGCCGGTTACAAACATATAAGAAGTTTGTTCAACCATTAAAATGAAATCGGTTATTGCGGGCGAATAAACTGCTCCTCCGGCACAAGGGCCCATAATTGCAGATAATTGCGGGATAACGCCTGAAGCCTGAACATTTTTATAGAAAATATCTGCATAACCACCTAATGATACCACACCTTCCTGAATACGTGCACCACCGCTATCGTTTAAACCAATTAATGGCGCACCGTTTTTCATGGCCATATCCATCAGCTTACAAATTTTTTCAGCATGGGTTTCTGATAGAGAACCACCAAAAACTGTAAAATCCTGAGAAAAAACATAAGTTAATCTACCATTAACCGTTCCATATCCGGTTACCACACCATCTCCCAAATATTTTTCACGTTCCATTCCAAAATCGGTGCTGCGGTGTGTAACCATCATTCCAATTTCTTCAAAACTGCCCTCGTCCATTAAAAAGTGAATCCGTTCACGGGCAGTTAATTTACCCTTTTTGTGTTGTGCATCAATTCTGTCTTGTCCGCCGCCAAGATTGGCTTTGTTAATCTTTTCCTGAAGTAAAGCAATTTTCTTATCCATATTCGGTTCGATAGGTTTTAAAATTAAAAATTAGTATTGGGAAAACAAGGTTTAGCCAGATGATAATTTCGAGATAATCAAAAATTAGAATTGAACATTAAATTGATATTAACAATCGTAATGCTTACAGTTTTTATTATTTGTATATTTATGTGATTGGTAATTGCTTGATTTTGTGTATTTTGAAATAACGATTTGGCTACATTACATTTTTTTTACAGCCTCTTGTATTGAAAAGTCAATAATCCGATTATTTTTGCAAGTACCGAGATTAAAATGAGATTAGAAAACAGCAGATGTTTTTAAGAAAATATAAATATATCATTGTCACAACCTTCATGCTTATCTTCATCGCGAAGATGGGTATTTCTGGTGCGCCAGTGTTTTATAGTTGTATCGACCGAGAAATTATGAAAGCTGTTATCATGCAAATTGAGTTAGAGCATGAGGGCGGGAAGGATACAACAAAAGATACCGCCAAATTTACCGATTTTAAAGTGGTTGAGCTTAATCACCCAATCTTATCTTACGAGTTTTCTTCTGGTCATTTCTTCCTTAAAAGTAGTTTTATAGAGCATTTTAAGCGATACGTAGAGCCATTTCATCCAACGGTTCCAACACCACCACCCAACTTTATCTAGTACATTTTTAGGCAATTTCAATTAGAACAACATTTTAAGCAGATGAATAATTTGCCAAATTTGTTTTGTTTGCCAACCACGATTTATTCGTTAAAATTTACCAGATAATTATATCGTTATGCAAAAGTTTAACCCGGCCTTCTCAGGTTCGGATGTAAAGAAATATTTTCTTGCAAAGAATTTAAAGAAGGATCTTCCGTCGAGTATTGTAGTTTTTTTAGTGGCATTGCCGCTCTGTTTAGGTATTGCACTTGCCAGTGGTGCGCCATTGTTTGCTGGCTTAATCACCGGGATAATAGGTGGTATCGTTGTAGCATCTTGCAGCGGCTCTCAGCTCAGTGTTAGCGGGCCAGCCGCAGGTTTAACTGTTATTGTTTTAGGTGCCATTACATCTTTAGGTAGCTATCCAACGTTTTTATTAGCAGTTGTGCTTGCAGGCGTTTTTCAGCTAATTTTAGGTTTTATAAAGGCAGGTACAATTGGTAATTATTTTCCATCGAGTGTAATAGAGGGTATGCTTGCTGCTATTGGGTTAATTTTAATCCTTAAGCAATTACCTCATGCCTTAGGTGTAGATACAGATTTTAGTGGTGATGAAGGCTTCTTTCAACAAGATCACGAGAATACTTTTTCTGCAATATCTGCTGCGCTTGGGCATTTTAGTTTAGCTGCTGTGGTAATCAGTTTATTATCAATACTCATCTTAATTTTTTGGCCAAAGATTAGGCAGTTGGCAATTGTTCCGGCACCATTAATTGTTGTAATTATTGGTATTGTTGGTACGTTAATTTTTGCTGGAACAAATTCACCTTTGAGAGCGGATCAAATGGTTAAAATTCCCGTAGTTAGCGGTTTAGATGGATTAATCGGGTTGTTCAGAATGCCTGATTTCTCTCAGCTTGCTAACAAAAACGTTTACATCGTTGCCTTAACAATAGCTGTTGTAGCCAGTTTAGAAACGCTTTTAAGTATAGAAGCGGTAGATAAAATAGACCCGATAAAACGTGTAACGCCAACCAATAGAGAATTAATTGCTCAAGGTATTGGAAACATTACCAGCGGCATGATTGGTGGCTTGCCAATGACATCAGTAATTGTACGTAGTTCTGCAAATGTAAATGCCGGTGGACGAACAAAAATGGCGGCGATATTTCATGGAACCTGGTTACTGCTGTCGCTGCTGTTTATTCCTCAGGTAATTAATATGATTCCGCTATCGTGTTTAGCAGCAATACTTTTAGTTACGGGTTATAAACTTACAAGAATCGGTTTGTTTAAACACATGTACCACAAAGGTTGGGATCAATTTATACCATTCGTTGTAACCATTTTGGCCGTATTATTTACCGATTTGTTAAAAGGTGTTGCTGTTGGTATGTTGGTTTCTATTTTCTATTTGCTGCGTACAAACATGCGTAATCCTTTCTTCTATAGAATAACGAACGACGGAGATAAGAAGAACATCAGGATAAAACTTGCAGAAGAGGTTTCCTTTTTAAATAAAGCCGCGATACAAGTTGTTTTAAATAATATACCTCGAGAAACCAATGTTATAATTGATGGTACAAACGCCCGCTACATAGACCCCGATGTTTTGGAAACAATTTTTAATTACAAGCACAATGCCTATACCAAGGGCATAATTGTAACGCTCGAAAATGTTAAAAAGCACTACACTGTGCCGAAATTAAGCAACAATATTATTGATGATATTAATAAATAACTGTTAAACTAAAGTCCCGAAATTAATCGGGACTTTTTTATTTTTCAGTATTTGGCATATTCCCCGCTTCGCCTTTATTACCTTTTTCTGCATCCTGTTTTGCTTCTTCAGAACCAAAATCGCCGTGCCCAAAATCTTTAGCTAAATGTCCGGCTTCTGATTTTACCTTGTTTTTATCGCTGTTTTCGTTACTTCTATGATTTGGAACCTGCTGCTCTGGTAAATTGCTTTTTTCTGCCTTGTTCTCCTTTTGATTTTCCATGATGTGTAGTTTTGTAAATAGAACATCGGGAAACAACTATAGTTTTTAAAATTGATTAGGTTTTGGAAATGAATGTTTAGTAATTCTTGGCTGCTTCAGTCCCGTTATTCGCTATAGCCCTCATTGCATTTCGGGGCTACCGCTACTACCGGGTTTATAAACTAAGCGTTGTAGTCAAAAAATTGAAACCACCCCACCTTGCAGGCACCCCTCCTTGAAAATAAGGAGCGGAGTTGGAAGTGCTGAATCGGTCGTCATTGCCGGTACAGTTTATCCCGACTTTTCGGGAAAGCAATCTCTATCCTGAACTTTTTTAAAATGAGATTGCTTCAATCGATGAAAAATCGATTTCGCAATGACGGGATATTCTTGTATTGATTATTGCAACTAACCTAAAATTATGCATTAGTTATGTAAGTATTTTGCAAACCCTGAATAGTAGCAAAAAACCTTTGTATATAAACGGGATTGCAGCGATATCCTTTTTGGCTGCGGAAGGCTAAACTTACGAAGTCTCCTGAGCACCATTTCATTAGACTTCGTAAGTTTATCGTGCCAAAAAGATTTAGCGCAAAGCCCGACTAACATTAATTCTATTGCTGCAATTGCTTTCCAAATCCTTTTTAAAAAGAAAAACCCCTTGATAAATCAAGAGGTTTTTATATATGTAATATATTGATGCTTCGACAAGCTCAGCATGACAATCGTTAATCTTATTATCTTCAGTTTGTGTCTCCACAGACCGAAATATTAATCTTCTGCTAAAAACGGATAGCGGTAATCCGTTGGCGATTCAAAAACTTCTTTGATAGTACGTGGAGAAACCCAACGTAATAAGTTAATCATCGAACCTGCTTTATCGTTTGTACCCGAACCTCTGGCGCCACCAAATGGCTGCTGACCAACAACTGCACCTGTACATTTATCATTAATGTAAAAGTTGCCCGCCGAGTTGCGTAATGCATGGCTTGCTTTGTCAATCGCGTAACGGTCTTGCGCAATTAAGGCGCCCGTTAAAGCATATGGCGAAGTGGTATCAATTACTTCTAAAATAGCATCGAAATCTTTATCTGCATAAACATAAACCGTTAAAACCGGACCGAATAATTCTTCGCACATGGTTGTATATTTCGGGTCATCAACCACCAAAACGGTTGGCTCAACGAAATAGCCTTTGCTCTTATCATAACCACCTCCAGCAATAATTTCTACTCCCTTATCTTTTTTCGCCTGGTCGATGTATTTAGCTAATTTATCAAATGAACGCTCATCGATAACGGCATTAATGAAATTGGTAAAATCTTCAGTTCCGCCCATTTTAAATGAAGCAATGTCGCGTAGCATTTGCTCTTTAATCTCTGGCCATAAGCTCTCTGCAATGTAAACACGACTTGCAGCTGAACATTTTTGTCCCTGATACTCGAAAGCACCACGAACAATTGCTGTACTTGCAATATCAGTTTGTGCCGATGGATGAACCAAAATAAAATCTTTACCGCCAGTTTCGCCCACGATACGAGGATAAGATTTGTATTTATGGATGTTGGTTCCAATCGTTTTCCAGATTTCCTGAAATACTTTTGTTGAACCTGTAAAGTGAATGCCCGCAAAATCTGGATGATTGAAAATTACTTCGCCAGTTTCTGGTCCATCTGCGTAAACCAAGTTGATTACGCCATCTGGTAAACCAGCCTCACGGAAAATTTCCATTAAAAGGTTAGCTGCATAAACCTGCGTATCTGCTGCTTTCCAAACTACAACGTTACCCATCATTGCTGCCGATGCTGGTAAGTTTGCCGCAATTGCCGTGAAATTGAAAGGAGTAAGTGCGAAAACGAAACCTTCTAATGGGCGTTGCTCTACTCTGTTCCAGTTTCCACGAGGAGAAACAGGAGGTTGTTGTTTGTAAATATCGCTCATGTAACTTACGTTGAAACGTAAGAAATCAATCAATTCGCAAGCTGCATCTATTTCTGCCTGGTAAGCGTTTTTGCTTTGGCCAAGCATAGTTGCTGCATTTAATTTATAACGGTATTTGCCTGCAATTAAATCTGCTGCTTTTAAAAATATCGCTGCTCTGTGCTCCCAAGAAAGGTTTTCCCAATCTTCTTTCGCAGCCAAAGCGGCATCAATAGCTTGTGCAACATGCGTTTTATCGCCAATGCTGTATTGCGCTAAAATGTGTTGGTGGTCGTGTGGTGGAACAACTTTACCTTTTTTAGTGGTGTGTACTTGTTTTCCGCCAATGTACATCGGGATGTCTTGTTGGTGTGAGCGAGCTTCAGCAAGTGCCTCTTTTAAGAGAGCACGTTCTTTACTGCCTGGACCGTAGTTTAATATAGGTTCGTTTACCGGAGTTGGTACGTTAAAAAATCCTTTAAGCATAGTGTATTTTTTATGAGTTGCGCAAAGATAAGGCTTTTTAAGCGAAGGCAATTCTATTATTCTGTAAAGAAAATAAGGGGAAAGTTGAAGGTTAGATTAGGAACCTCTCCCTGTCAATGATTGTGCTTTAGGTGCTGTTTTGCTATCCCTCTCCTTAAAGAGAGGGATTTATTCTTTGGTGGTTTCAGTAATTTGTCGATTTACGTAAGAGGTTTAAACCGCTGTCCCTCATTTCCCTCTCTTCAAGGAGAGGGTATACAGCAATTAGCCGAACCACTTCCATTAACAGGGAGAGGTTTTTTTGAAAGTGAAAGCTCGGTTCTTTATGGCTGATTGCAGCCCCGCTGTTCGCTTTACTTCATTGCACTCCGTGTTCGCTGCCATCAGGCTTATTAACAAAGACTTGCTTCTGCTTGGCGTAAAAAAAAATATTTTCAAATAAATTATAAATATTAACACTGTTAACTATATTTGCGGTGTAAATATTTATTATGGGAATCAAAGAGCGTAAAGAAAAGCATAAGGAAGATTTAAGACAGAGGATTTTAGATGCTGCGAAAGAACTTTTTTTAAAAGATGGTTACGATGCAACCTCTATCAGAAAGATTGCGGAGAAGATAGAATTTAGTCCGACGACGATTTATTTGTACTACAAGGACAAGGCTGATATCATGTATGCTTTGCACCAGGAAGGTTTCATTTTGTTGGGTACGCAATTCGCCGTTTTGCAGCATGTGAGTGAGCCATTTGAGCGTTTAAAAGCAATGGGGCGTGTTTATATGAGTTTTGCATTGAATAATCCTGATTTTTATGAGCTGATGTTTATCATGAAAGAACCCATAGAATTTGTAAAAGCACATTGCTTAGATGAAGAGTGGGAAGAAGGAGAACAGGCATTCGGTGCACTTATCATGACGGTTAACCAATGTAAGGAAGCGGGTTATTTTACCTCATTTGATACCACTACATTTTCACTTAACATTTGGTCTTTAATGCATGGTTTATGTAGTTTGAAATTGCAGGGACACTTAGACCACATGGCTTCTACCAAAATTGGAATGGATGATAATGTCGATTGGCTGGAGCAAACTTTTAATGGTTTTATTGCCATGTTAAATAGTATGAAGTAGAAATATATTAACACTGTTAATTATGAAATTTTTCTCATTTAAAGTTCTGTCTGTCTTTGTCGGAGCAATTATGTTTTTTAGTTCCGATGGATTCGCTCAAGAAGTGCTCGATAATTATGTTACCGAAGCATTTAAGAATAACATTGTTCTGCAGCAAAAAAATATCTCCTTAGAAAAAGCTCAATACACACTGAAAACAGCGAAGAGCTTATTTCTGCCAACAGTCGAATTTTCAACATCCTGGTCTACTGCAGATGGTGGTCGGAATATTCCTTTACCATTGGGTGATTTGTTGAATCCCGTTTATTCAACTTTAAATCAGCTTACTGCAACAAATAATTTTCCGTTAATGGAAAACCAAAGCATTAATTTTCTTCCTAAAAATTATTACGATGCAAAGGTTAGGACTACAGTTGCCATCATAAATACTGATTTAGGCTTCAACAAAAAAATATCTGAACAGCAAGTTGTGCTGCAGGAATTTGAAGTGCAGATTTACAAACGCGATTTAGTTAAAAACATTAAAACGGCATACTACAATTATTTAAATGCGTTGCAAGCCGTTGATGTCTACAAATCTGGCTTACAACTGGCAAACGAAGGCTTACGCGTAAACGAGAAATTGTTAGAAGGCGGGAAAGGGTTGCCTGCTTATGTACTCCGGTCAAAAAGCGAAGTTGAAAATGTAAAAGCACAGGTAGTTTCTGCGGAACAACAGGTTGTAAATGCCAGGATGTATTTCAACTTCTTGCTCAATCGAAATCCTGAAGATAAAATTGAGACCAATTTTGACGACAAAGCTGGCTTAGCCAAAACAGAAAGTTTAATTGCGGATTTAACGCTTTCATCTGCAAGAGAAGAGTTAAAGGCTTTGAATCAAGTTATCGATATTAATAAAACTGCACTTAAAATGAATAGGCAATTTGCTGTTCCAAAATTAGGTGCATTTGTCGATTTAGGTTCGCAATCTGAAGGTTTCCATTTTAACGACCAAACCCGGTATTACATGGTAGGCTTGCAATTAGACATCCCAATTTTTGCTGGAAATCGTAACAACTATAAAATTAAGCAAACCAATCTCGACATTCGAAATGCAGAGTTGAATGCCAATTTAGTTTCGCAACAACTAAATTTAACAGCAAAAACGGCTCAGAATAATCTCCGTTCTGCTTACCAAACCTATCAATCCTCACTTAAACAATACGAAGCGGCATCAAGCTATCAACGTTTAATAGAAAAAGGCTTTAAGGCCGGCACAAATTCTTTTATCGAAACTGTCGATGCCAGAAATCAATACACTTCAGCACAGCTTTTAGTTAACATAAACAGGTTTAAAGTTTTATCGGCAATGGCCGATGTAGAACGCGAAACCGCAACCTATTCAATAAATTAATTTATGAAGAAGATAATTATTTATTCAACAATTCTTGCTGCAACACTTGGCTTGAGCGCTTGCAGCGGCAACAAAACCGAAGAAACCAAAATCGGTAATCAGGATACAATCCCGGTTAAGATAATGGTTTTGAAAGTTGAGGATGCGAATAACGCTATCGCAGCATCTGGTCAATTTACTACAAACGATGAAACAATCCTGTCTTTCAAAAACGGAGGAATCATCAATAAAATCCTTGTAAAAGAAGGTGATGCAGTTAAACAAGGGCAATTATTAGCAACCGTAAACCAAACGGAAATTTCAGCGCAGGTACAACAGGTAAATTTATCTTACCAAAAAGCAGAGCGTGATTTTACCCGTGCCAGTAAATTGTATAAAGATAGTGTGGCTACTTTAGAGCAAATGCAAAATGCTAAAACTGCTTTACAGGTTGCTAAACAACAATTGGACGCGGTAAAATTCAATCAAAATTATTCTGAAATCAGGGCAACAAGCAATGGTTATGTATTGAAAAAACTAGCTAATGATGGGCAAGTTGTTGGACCAGGAACCCCCATTTTACAAATCAACGGCGCCAACCAAAGCAAATGGATTTTAAAAGTTGGCTTAAGCGATGCACAATGGTCGACTTTGAAAATTGGCGATAATGCAACGATAACAACTGATGCGCTGCCAAACAAATCGTTTCAAGCTAAAGTAACCAGAAAAGCAGAAGGCATCGACCCGCAAAGCGGAACGTTTGGAGTAGAACTAACGCTTATCGAAAATAAAGTACAAGGTTTAGCCGCAGGTTTATTTGGCAAAGCGAGCATCATTCCAACAAAAAGCACAAGCAGTTTTACCATTCCTTACGATGCCTTGTTAGATGGTGGAGAAAATGAAGGTTTTGTTTTCATCACAAATGATAATAAAACAGCCCAAAAAGTTAGAGTGCAATTAGGTACAATTCAAAATGATAAGATAAGTATAAGCGCAGGTTTGGAAAATGCAAGCTCGCTAATTGTATCGGGCAGTGCTTATTTAACAGATGGCTCGAAGATTAAAATTGTGAATTGAGCTGAAAGATCAAAGATGAAGGCTGAAAGAGAAAGCCCAAAGCAATCTCACAGAAGTTATGAATAGCCACTGTCTGGCTCCCTCTCTTCAAGGAGAGGGCGGGGGAGAGGTTAAAAATAGCGCTAAAATAATTTAGCTTAACGAATAGCTTAAACTTTCCTCTGTGAAAACTTTGTGCCCTTTGTGGTTAAAATAATCCCTTTGTGGTAAAAAATATAAAAACATCAATAAGATGAAAATATCAGAATACGCTGTAAAAAATTACCAGTTTACGCTAATCATGGTGCTCATGGTTTTGGCGCTGGGCATAACCACCATATTTAACATGCCACGGTCTGAAGATCCGGACATGAATGCGCCAAACTATCCTGTAGTAGTGGTCTATCCGGGTGCTAGTCCGAAGGATATGGAAGAACTTGTGGTAAAGCCACTGGAGAAAAAAATCTATAGTCTGGATGATATCAAATCTATCAAAACCACCATTCGAGATGGATTGGCCGTTGTTTTTGTGGAATACAAATACGCCGTAAATGTAGATGATAAATACCAGGAATTGGTGCGTGAGGTAAACAGCGAGCGGGCAAATCTACCGCAGGAAATTTACAGCATGGAAGTGCAAAAGGTACAACCATCTGATGTAAATGTATTGCAAATTGCCTTAATTTCTGAGAATGCTTCAAGAGATAAACTGAAAGAAAAAGCCGAGGCTTTACAAGATGAACTGGAAAAAATTCCATACCTCAAAAATGTAGAAATTATGGGCTTACCCGACCAGCTTGTTCGGGTAGATTTAAATCTCGAAAAACTTGCTCAACTACATTTGCCGATAACGTTTATTGCAAATGCTATCCAGAGCGAAGTAGCAAATATTCCAGGGGGAAGCGTAAATGCCGGAACAAAATCCTTCAATATTAAAACCAGTGGAAATTACCAGGATATCGATGAAATAAAAAACACAATCGTATTTAGTGGTAATGGCAAAAATGTTGCGCTTAAAGATGTGGCAAATGTTTATTTCGATTATTCGCAAGAAAAAGATATTACGCGATTAAATGGTTTTCGTTGTGTGTTTGTGGTGGCTGCCCAAAAATCTGGCGGAAACATTACCAACGCTCAAAAGGCATATTTGCCCATCATCCAAAACTTCAAAAAAACATTGCCTTCAAATATCGACCAGCAATTAATGTTCGACCAGGCAGATAACGTAAATAACCGTTTGGGCGGATTAGGAACTGATTTTCTTATCGCCATTCTATTGGTTTTGATTACGCTTTTGCCTTTAGGTACCCGAGCATCAATCGTGGTGATGGTTTCCATTCCACTTTCTTTGGCTATTGGCGTTATTTTGCTCAGCGTTTTAGGTTTCAGCTTAAATCAATTAAGTATAGTAGGTTTAGTAGTTTCGCTTGGTTTATTGGTTGATGATAGCATTGTTGTCGTAGAAAATATCGAACGATGGATGCGGGATGGTCACAGTCGACTGGATGCAACGCTTAAAGCCACAAAGCAGATCGGTATGGCGGTAATGGGTTGTACGGCTACTTTGGTTATTGCGTTTATGCCTTTAATGTTCTTGCCCGAAGCCTCAGGAGAATTCATCAGAAGTTTACCTGTAGCGGTAATTTGCTCGGTAATTGCCTCTATGTTGGTGGCGCTTACAGTTGTTCCGTTTTTATCAAGTAAATTACTAAAACCGCATAGCGATGTAAATGGAAACGTGTTCTTACGCACTTTGCAGAAAATCATCCATGGTTCTTATTCTAAATTGTTAGATAAAGCATTGGCAAAGCCGATATTAACCATTTTCATTGCAGTAGGGATTTTTGTAGGTTCCATATTCCTGATTCCGGTTATTGGCTTTAGTTTATTTCCAGCTTCAGAAAAACCTCAGTTTTTGATCAACATTTCAACACCGCTACAATCCAACTTAAAATATACCGATTCAATTACCAAACAAATTGAAAAGGAATTGAAAGCCATTCCGGAGGTTAAATACTTCGCCTCAAATGTTGGTAAAGGTAATCCACGGATTTACTATAACGTTCTGCCTCAAAACGAACGTTCTGATTTTTCTGAACTTTTTGTATTGTTGCAACCAGATATCCGTTCAGATCGCAAGCTCGAAATCATTGAAATGCTCCGTAAAAAATGGACACCTTATCCAGGTGCAAAAGTAGAGGTTAAAGATTTTGAACAAGGTCAGCCAATTATTTCTCCGGTTGAGGTACGTTTGCTTGGCGATAATTTAGATACGCTGAGAAGTCTCGCTGGTAGGGTAGAAGATGTTCTGTTGAAAACACAAGGAACAATGTATGTCAACAATCCATTGAAAAACCTGAAATCTGATATCAAAGTAGATATTAATAAAGATAAAGCACAGGCTTTGGGCATTCCAACAATAAACATTGATAGAACAGTTAGGATGGCAGTTGCAGGTCTAGAAGTTGGCAAGTTCCTGAATCCAAAATCAAGCGGAGACGATTACAGTATTTTGCTAACCACCAACCGCCCATCTTATCCCGATTTATCAGTTTTCAATAATTTGTACATCAATAATAACCAAGGTACATCCATACCGCTTTTGCAGGTTGCTTCTTTAAAACTAGAAACCTCGCCCTTAAGTATTAACCACCACAATAAAATCAGAACAATTTCTGTAAACGCATTCGTTCAAAAGGGTTTTTTAAACGACAAAGTAATTCAGGATGTTGAAGCAAAAATGAAAGACATTAAATTGCCATCTGGATATAGTTTCGAAATGGGTGGCGAAGTAGAAAGTAGAAATCAATCTTTCGGCGGTTTCGGAAGCGTTTTATTGGTTACACTTTTCCTTTTCATTGCAGTTTTGGTACTCGAATTTAAAACCTTTAAAAGTACACTAATTGTGCTTTCTGTTATTCCATTGGGTATTGTTGGTGCAGTTTTGGCATTAATGGTTACCGGAAATTCGCTGTCGTTCGTTGCTACAATTGGTATAGTTGCTTTGGCGGGTATCGAAGTAAAAAACACCATTCTACTGGTCGATTTTACCAATCAGTTGCGCTCCGAAGGTATGCAATTAAATCAAGCCATTGAAGAAGCAGGCGAAGTAAGGTTTTTACCGATTATCTTAACCACGTTTACCGCAATCGGTGGACTTTTACCAATCGCCTTATCAAGCAATCCACTCATTTCGCCGCTCGCAATCGTAATGATTGGGGGCTTAATCAGTTCTACTTTGTTATCAAGAATTGTTACGCCCGTGGTTTATAAATTAATGCCGCCAAAGGTTGATGTTGTAGGGAAAGAGGAAATTTAAAGCTGTATAGACTTACGAAGTTTAAATCTAAAAAAGAAAAAAAACTTCATAAGTCTTTAGTTATTTGAAAAGCAGGGACTGGTATTTCATAGGAATGTCAGCCCCGTTTTTTGCTACAATCTTTTTTTGTCAGCACCACCATTAACGTCATTGCGAGGAGGAACGACGTGGCAATCTTTAAGGTCAGATTGAAAAAAGTATTTCCGCGTCAACCGGGTTTAGGGAACAAAGGCTTTTCGCTATAATGCTTGGGGGTTAGGTAGGCTTACGAAGTTTAAAAAACTTCGTAAGTCTCTAAGTTCAGGGAAGTCAACGCCTCGGTCTGTGTCTCCACAGACCATAATTAGCTAACGAACTAATGACTAATAAACCAATGACTAATAAACTAATCTACCTATCACTCCGTTCCTCCATTTTCAAATCCGTATCAAACGGACTCTTAGTAAAAGGATAAATCGTTTGCTTTACAAAACCCTTCGGATATTCTGCCTCATGTACGCCTGTGCCTGCAGGCCATTCTTTGCCCGGTAAATAATAAGTGCCAAACATCATATCAATAAAAGGAAATATTGAAGCAAAGTTATGTCCATAATATTTTGGGTCTTCGCAATGGTGCCAGTGGTGGTATTGTGGCGTAGTAAAAATATATTTCAGCGGACCAAAATTTATTCTCGTGTTGGCATGAATCAATACCGCATGAATCGCAATAAAAATTATATAAACATTAAATACAGTAGAAGAAAAACCTAAAATATACAATGGAATAAAAGTCATTGCTCTGGTGAAAAATATATCAATAAAATGAGTCCGGCTTCCGGCTAGCCAATCCATGTTTTGGGTAGAATGGTGGATAGAATGAAAACGCCACAAAGAAACTCTGGTATGAAAAAAGCGGTGCGCCCAATACTGAAATAAATCTGTAGTAAAAAAAGCTAAAAACAAAGCAACTATAAAAGGTAAGCCTTGTATCCAGGTATGCAGTTTATCTAAACCCATCCAACCAAAAAATAACACCGCAGGTTTCTGCGTTACAATACCAAAAAACTGAATAAACAAATGGCTAATTACAAAGTAAGTTAAATCTGTTCGCCACTCTTCGTGGAATTTTGTTTGCTTATCATTTTTAGGGAAAAATAATTCCAACGGAACAAAAATGGCAACCATTAAAAGTAAGTCTAAAATCATCCAGTCTAAACCAAAATGCCAGCTAGATTTTGCTACATCTCTACCCTCAACACTTAAAGCACCCAATATTACTGCTAATGCTGCAAGCACAAAACCTGGCCAACCCCACTTTAATTTTTTACTGAGTACAACACTTAACGCAGCAAAAAAGAAGGAAGCAATTACGCCACCAAGCATCAGTACTTCCATACTATCTTTGGTGTAAACTTCTCTAAATTCTGGGGTAGTTAATTTTTCAGGATAGTGGAAACACAAGATCCCAAGTAAAGCTAAAACAGCTAAAAAAATAGAAATGTAGCCACTTATTTGGCCTTCACCGACTACTAGACGTTTATTTGGAGACATTAAATTATGTATTTGTTAACAGACAATTATAATAAAAAATAAATATACATTGATGTTCGGGCATATTTTCCAATTCAAATAACTATCAGCATCTATATAAGCTAAGGGAGTCAATGCCAATTCCAGTTATAACCGTAGTATAAGTATAGCATCTCCTTATCGCATTCGTATTTAGAATAGAAGTCATCCTTGGTAAATCCGTTATTTATTGCGAAAACATGGACTTACCATGGACTCACTATGGACTTAATTCCATTAAGTGACCTAAAAGACTGGGCAATCAAAGGGATCTGAATTAAGTTAATATTATTCTTTTCGCAAACTAAATATGATACATTTTATCTTTTCAATAAAATTCTGACAAACCTTTTCTGTTTACTTGGGTTGCTTTATTAGTCATTGCTTAAAAGCGGTGCCAAACTTTTTTAAATTATCCCTATTTTTGAAAACACGACGGTATGCTAGTTAACTATTTACGCCTTTTACTTCTTCCTTTTTCACTTATTTATGGCTTAGCCATTACGCTTCGTAAAAAACTTTACGATTGGGGCCTTATGCCATCTGTAAAATTCGACTTGCCAGTAATCTGTGTTGGAAATTTAGCTGTTGGTGGTTCGGGCAAAACGCCAACAACCGAATATTTGATTAGGTTATTGGCCGATTATAAGATTGCCATTTTAAGTCGCGGTTACGGACGAAAAACTAATGGTTTTATTCTTGCGGATGATAATGCCACTGCCGAAACAATAGGCGATGAACCTTTACAATACTATCAAAAATTTGAAAATGTAACCGTTTCCGTTTGCGAAGAACGTATAAAAGGCATCGAAAAACTTAAAGAAAATCACGATTTAATTATTCTTGATGATGCCTTTCAACATCGCCCGGTTAGGGCAGGCTTAAATATTTTACTTTTTGAATTTAGGAAACTCGGTACGCTACAATTTCTTCTTCCGGCAGGAAATTTAAGAGATGTTTTCTCATCACGGAAACGAGCAGATGTTTTGTTGGTTACTAAGTCACCAGTTCCATTATTGCATGTTGCACAGCAAGCATCAATTAACGAGTTGCAGCCAAATAATAATCAAAAAGTATTACACTCTTACTTAAAATATGGCGATTTAAAGCATTTATATAGTGAAGAAACACGTTCGTTAGAATCTATTAAAGAACATGAAATTTTTCTGCTAACAGGAATTGCCAATCCAGATCCTTTGATTGAGGAACTGCAAAAGTATTCTAAAAACATAAAACACGAGCAATTTCCAGATCATTATGCCTTTAAAGAAGCAGACATTAAAAAGTTTGTTTCGGCTTATCATTCAGAAATTAAAAAAGAAAAAATTATTATCACAACAGAAAAGGATAGCAAACGTTTAAAAGCTGCGGGATTTAAAGATTTACTGGTAAATTTACCTGTATATTTTTTACCCATCGAGGTTGAATTATTTGAAGAAGATAAGATTACCTTTGATGAACTTATTTTAAACTATGTTAAGAGCAATAGAAGAAACAGTTGAGTATATAAAACGTAAAACCGAAAACTTTACGCCAGAGATAGGTATTATTTTAGGAACCGGTTTAGGTGGTTTAGTTAAAGATATAGAAGTTGAGCATCAGTTGATGTACTCAAACATTCCAAATTTCCCAATATCTACATTAGAATTTCACAGTGGCAAACTCATTTTTGGAACCTTAAATGGAAAGAAAATTGTGGCAATGCAAGGTCGTTTGCATTATTACGAAGGTTATAGCATGCAACAAATTACTTTCCCGGTAAGGGTTATGAAGGGTTTGGGCATCGAAAATTTAATAGTATCAAATGCTGCAGGTTCTTTAAATCCTGATTTTAAGAAAGGCGATTTAATGATAATTGAAGACCACATTAATCTTCAACCAGATAACCCGTTACGTGGTTTAATTGAAAGCTCGCTTGGTCCGCGTTTTCCGGATATGAGTCAGCCTTACAAGCGCTCGATTATTGCAAAAGCTTTAGAAATTGCTAAAGATGTAGATGTGAAATGCCATAAAGGTGTTTATGTTGCCGTCTCTGGTCCGAACCTCGAAACAAAAGCCGAGTATAAATATTTGAGATTAATTGGTGCCGATGCAGTTGGAATGAGCACTGTTCCTGAAGTTATAGTAGCAAATCATGCAGGTTTACCGGTTTTTGCAATTTCTGTATTAACAGACGAAGGTTTTCCGGAAGATTTGCAACCCTTTAAATTAGATGAAATTTTAGAAGCAGCTGCAAAGGCAGAACCTAAAATGACTGAAATTTTAACCCGATTAATCGCTGAACTGTAAGATGCGTAAGGCAATTCTATTCTGTTTGGTTGCGTTGTTCTTCATCATTAAAAATGATGCAAGGGCACAGGATTTGAAAACAAACGTAGGTAATAATAAAGAACTTGATTCTTTGCGTAAGAAAGAAGAAGGTGAAAAGGATTCTATTGTTTACAATGCTAAGTACATAAAGTTTACCAAAATGGCTTTAAGTAAAGATAGCATTGTCTTATTGCCGCTAGATACTTCAACTTATAACATTCAAAATTATAGTCCGCTTTTGCAACCAAGGCACCCGGCTATTACTACGGGTAGTGTTGGGCAAGTAGCCAGACCTTTGCTTTACGAGCCATCCAGAAGAATTGGTTTTGATGTTGGTTTTCATGCGTTAGATTATTATGCCCTGAGTCCTGAAGATATAATTTATTATCAGGCAAGAGCACCGTACACCAGTTTGTATTTGGTAAGTGCCGGACAAAAAGAGCAGTATTTTAAAGCAACCCACAGCCAGAATATCAAGAAAAACTGGAATATGGGTTTGAACTTTAATCGAATGGATTCCAGAGGATTCTACAGCAGGCAAAGAGGAGATAATTTAAACATTGCGATATTCAGCTGGTATCAATCGCCAAATAAACGCTACAATATGTGGGCTTCTGCTATATTTAATACGCTCAGAGCTTACGAAAACGGTTCTATTCAGGCAGATACCATTTTTAACGACGGTTATTCAAAAATTGATAGAAAGGCTGAGGCAACAAGATTAACTACTGCCAGAAATATGTATAAGAAAAACACCTTGTTTGTAAAGCAGACCTATTATGTTGGCCGTATTGATAGTACCACAACAAACAGTTCGGTTTTGCCAACCAATAAGGTTACTTATACTTTAGAATATAATAACGATAGCTACGGCTTCTATAAAAACGAAGAAGATGATAATTCTGTTATTCCAAAGGCTTTAACTAAAAGTGATGGCTTACAGGATTTGTCTTTTACCAGCGATTCAACACATATTAAACATATTAAAAATGAGTTTGTGTATAGCTTTTTCCTTCGTCCAAAAAATTCATCGGTTATTAAAAATGAATTGAAGTTAGATGCCGGAATCAGACACGATTACTATCAATTTCAATCTTTAGGAAGCAGATCTAATGGTTCAACTTACAGCAATCGGGAATTTGCATTTCAAAATATGACGGTTGTTGGTGCGCTAGGCTATAGGTTTACAAGTAATATCGATTTTAACTTAGATGTTAATCAGGTTTTTCAGGGAAGAAACGCCGGCGATTTTTTATACGAAGCAAAAAGTAACATTGCGCTAAGTAAATCAATAGGTCGTTTACAATTGAGTGCTTATCTTCAAAATCAATCCCCATCAGAAATTTTTAATTTTTACGATGGAAATCATTTCATCTGGAATAATAACTTCCAAAATGTTAAAGTAGCCAATTTATCTTTTGCATATATAAATGACAAGTTAGGTTTAGAAGCCGGAGCAAAATATTTCTTAACCAGTAACTACTTATATTTTGGTACTGGTAGAACCATCTCAGGAATTAATGATATTGATATTAAACCATTGCAAGAAAAAGCAGATATTAGTTTAATTAGATTGGATGTTGCTAAAAAATGGCGGTTTGGAAAATTTCTGATTGAGAACTATTTGGCTTATCAAAAAACAGATAATAATGATGTTTTACGTACGCCAGAATTTTATACCTGCAATAGTTTTTCTTTCGATTTAAACCTTTTTAAAGTGCTAAAAACTAACATTGGTTTTGATGTGAGATATAATACTGCTTACGAAAATTACTCTTATTCTCCAGCTCTCGCTCAATTTTATGTAGGCGATGCTATCGCTCTAAAATCAGTTCCCGTAGTAGATGTATATTTAAAAGCGAATTTAAAAAGAGCAAATATTTTTGTGAAATACGATTATGCTAACCAAGGTTTATTATCTAACGGATATTATACTGTAAACAGATACCCAATGCCTGATGCATTACTTAAGTTTGGTTTAACCTGGAACTTCTACGATTAAAACAAAAAAGGCTTCGATTTTCATCGAAGCCTTTTTTGTTAGCTGTAGGTTTCTACAATGAGTAACCAATTGTAAATCCTAATACGCGATTTGATAATTTTGCATCACCTGCATTTGACCTGTTGTCTTTAGGAATTAAATTTGATAATCCTAAACCGTAGTTGGCGCCAAATTGAAATCCATTTGTAAATCTATAAGCTAAACCAAAGTTTGCACCAAACTCTGTTGAACTATAATTTTTATTTGATGCTGAACCAAAAGATAAGTCATTCTCAGTTGAAGAATTACTTGTTGCTGTTGCGCCTGTAGTATTATTACGGGTTGTTGTAGTTCCTTCCAATTTATTTTTTCCTGAAATATTGAAACCAACATAAGGTCCTGCAGAAACTTGAATTGCTCCAACATCTCCGGTAGGAATCCTGAATACTGCGTTTACAGGAACTTCAATATTCATTAAACTTGTTTTGTTTTCTGCAACAGTTGTGGTAGTTGTATTTCCTAATGTTATAACATCTGTAGATTGGAATTTAGCACCTTTGTTTTGAAATGATACACCAGGTTGAATAAAGAAATTGTTTGAAACACCAAAATCTCCAAAAGCTGTAACGTTAAAGCCTACGTTATCTTTTACATTATCGTTGTATGTCGAGCTTCCAGAAGTATTGCTAGCATGAAATCTTGCTAAGTTAACACCCGCTTTTAATCCAAATCTCGCAGAACTTCCACTCATTGTTGTCTGTGCAAATGCGCCTGTAGCTAATAATAATACACCTGCGCTTAATAGTAACTTTTTCATAATATTTTTCTTTAGGTAAAGAATCTTGTTTAAAATAATTTCCGAATAAATGATTCGGTGTTAATTACCGCCATCATTCCAAAAGCTATGCCAAAGTATTATTTATGTTACTTGTCTGTTAATTAAAATATTGGTTTACAGTATGTTTTAGTAGTAATATTTCTTTTTATTGTTGCGCTATAGCAGTATCTAGCACACAATATATACTGTATGTTTAAGTGGATTTTTAGTCTATTAAAGAATAATTAAACTGTTAAATAAAAATTAAAAAGACTAAGTTTTCTGAGGTTTTTTCTTAGCGGCAGGAAAAAGTACATTATTAAGTATTAATCGGTAACCTGCAGAGTTTGGATGTAGGTTTAAATCAGTTGGAGGGTCGCCAACGGCATGTTGATAATCTTCCGGATCGTGCCCTCCATAAAATGTAAACTGCCCTTTACCAATTTCTCCGTGTAAGTATCGAACTTCTGCAGCACCCTTGTTTTCGCCTAAAACGGTTACACTGGTTTTAATTAATCTTTTTTTGAAGGCAGTTGTTTGTCCCATAAAACCTTTAATAACTTTATCGTGGTTTTGGGTGAGCATGGTTGGAACCAAATCCCATTTTGCTGAGAAATCGAATAAGGTAAAAAAATCATTGCTTTCATTTAAACCTCTTCCATTTGTAGCGTCTATATCCGAAAATTCGTAATTCATTGGGTTATTATCGAGCTTAAAGTTTTGGAAAGCTAAGGTTTTTGAGAAATCTAATTTCGATTGCGCATTCGGGTCTGCAGCATCGCCATCAAACATTGCTGCACAAATATCTACACCTTCTGCAGCTAATGCAATATCGAAACTATCGGTGCCAGAACACATGGCAAACATGAAACCACCGCCAACACAATACTCTTTAATCTGTTTTGCAACAGCAAGTTTCATTTGCGAGACTTTTTTATAGCCTAATCTTTTTGCTAATGCTTCCTGATTTTTAACATCTTCCTGGTACCAGTTTGCAAAACGAAAAGACGACCAGAATCGGCCATACTGACCAGTAAAATCTTCGTGGTGTAAGTGTAACCAATCGTACTTGCTTAGCTTATCCTGCAAAATATCATCATCATAAATTACATCGTAAGGTATTTCTGCATAAGTTAAAACGAGGGTTACAGCATCATCCCAAGGTAATTTGCTTTTTGGAGAGTAAACCGCAATCTTCGGAGTTTTCTCAAGCTTTACCATTTCCATGTTTACGGATGGGTCACTGATTTCATTTAGCAGATTTATAACTTTTCCATCGGCAACTACTTCGTAAGAAACACCACGGATTTTGCATTCATCTTCTACTGTTTTATTATATTTTATGAGAAAACTTCCTCCGCGGTAATTTAAAAGCCAATCTACTTCAACCTGTTTGCTGATGGTCCAATAAGCAATTCCGTAAGCTTTTAGATGGTTCTTCTGGTCTTCATCCATATAAATTAATATTGATGAAGCTTTAACACCAAAGCTTAAAAGCAGAAAGAATATTAAAATGTAATGTTTCTTTTTAACGGCCATAATAACATAAAACACTAAAATACCTGATTTAGTCTGTTTCCGAAAATTTAATCGTGTTTGATGGGTTTTGTTTTTTCTGTGCGATAAAACTCTGTACCTAAACCCGACAGTAATGAAAATACTTTTAAAGGCAGCAACCTTGAATATTTTGTCATGCTGAGGAACGAAGCATCTGTAACCGATGAAACAGATTCTTCGTTCCTCAGAATGATAGAAGTTTTTAAAAGATTGTAATGAATGGCGGGGCTGAATAATCCGAAGAATTGCTTTACCGTTCGTTTTCGTATCCTTTTAAAAAAGATAATATAATAATTTAAAACTTTAAAGATGTTCTATTTATACAATTTTGCTATTTTTGCGCTTCCCGATTAGTTTTTATTAATTTTTGGGATTTTTTAATAAATAAAATTGATATGAGTAAAGCAATAATAAAAACCGAAAAAGGTGATATGACTGTTGAGTTCTTTGAAAAAGATGCTCCGAAAGCAGTAGAAAACTTTAAAAAATTAGCAAAAGAAGGCTTTTATGATGGTGTAACTTTCCACCGCGTAATTCCTAATTTTATGGTTCAAACTGGTTGCCCAAATTCTAAAGATGGCGCAACAGGAATGCCAGGTACAGGTGGTCCGGGTTATAAAATTGATTGTGAATTGGATGGCGAAAACCAATTTCACGATCGTGGTGTATTATCGATGGCACACGCTGGCAGAAATACAGGTGGTTCGCAGTTTTTTATCTGCCACAGCAGAACAAATACTGCACACTTAGATCGTAACCATACCGTATTTGGTAAAGCAGTTGAAAATGTTGATCTTGTTGATGATATCCGTCAAGGAGATAAAATTTTAACTGTAGAAATAATTGAAGACTAGACATTAGATTTGAGATGTTAGATTTGAGCTATTGTCTCATATCATGTATCTCATTTCTCAAATCTCAAAACATATGAATTTAAGAGGAATAGTTGCCGTTTCTGGCAGACCAGGTTTATTTAAACTTGTTGGACAAAATAAAGTTGGTTATATCTTAGAAAGCCTTGATGCACAAAAGCTAAAGGTTGTTGCAAATATTACCAATACAAAACTTGCATCGCTCGAAGATATTACCGTTTACGGTGAAGACCAGGAAATTAAACTGGTTGATGTGTTTGCAAAAATTACTGAAAAAGGTACAACACCTGATACAAAATCGGACACGAAAGTTTTACGTGCTTATTTTAACGAAGTTGCGCCAGGACATGATGAGGAGAAGGTTTATGCTTCAGACATGAAAAAAATCATCGGTTGGTATAACTTATTAAAAGATATGCCATTGTTTACTGAAGATACTCCAGAAACACAAGGTACACCGGCTGAAGTGAAACTATCTGAAGAAAAAGCTGCTGCTGATAAAAAACAGAAAGCTACAGGTGCTAAAGCTTCGAACGCGAAAGCAACAACTAAAACATCTGCTCCTGCTAAAAAAGCAAGCATGACAAGTAAAAAAGGAGTTTAATTCTCTTTTAATAAACAAGAAAGCCATTGCAATTTGCAATGGCTTTCTTGTTTAAATGGTTTTTAAAAGAAGTACCACAAAACAGCAATTACGACTGCAGAAATAGCTAAGCTAATCCATAAAACTTTATCGCTTCCTGATTGACGGCTTTTAAATTTGTATTGTCTTTTATATTTATCTAGTAACATAATCTTTTTTATTAATGATGTTTTTATATCGCTAATTCCACAAGATTAGCATTTGTTTATTATGCGTGATGATATGGTTCTCCCTTTAAAATACTAAATCCGCGGTACAATTGCTCAACAAAAAATAAGCGAATCATTTGATGCGAAAAAGTCATATCGGATAAAGATATTAATCCATTTGCTCTTTTGTAAATGCTATCATCAAAACCATACGGACCGCCAATTATAAATATTAAATGTTGCACACTACCTACCATTTGTTTATTTAGGTATGCAGAAAATTGAACTGAAGAATATTTTTTGCCTTTCTCATCCAATAAAATAACAACATCGCCATTATTAATTTGTTTGTGCAGCAGTTCTGCTTCTTTTGTTTTTTGCTGTGCTTCTGAAAGGTTTTTTACATTCTTAACATCGGGTATGGCAACAAAATTAAAGTGGATGTAATGCTTTAAACGGTTAATGTATTTATCAATCCCTTCTATTAAATATTTATCTTCTGTTTTGCCAATGGCGATAAGCGTAATCTTCATTTAATATTTTTCTATCTTTAGAATTTTTCGAGATTCAAATATAATGTTAAAAACACAAGAGCAGATAATTTTTGGTTACAGCCGAAGCATAGAACAGGTAAAAGACAAAATTGAGGGAACACAAAAACAACTTCAAAATTTTTCTTACTTAAGAATTGCTTTGTTTTTAGTTGAGATAGTCTTCTTCGTTTTACTGTTAAATTCTGAAGATAATATCTGGAGAACTGTGATTCAAATTAGTTTAATTATCCCGATAGTGATTTTTGCGATTGTAGTGAAAAAGCAAAGCAAACTGGATAAGGAAATTGATTATCAGAAACAATTGTTATGGGTTTATCAAAATGAATGGAACCAGTTAAAAGGCATAAAAAATGGTTACGATGATGGTGCTCAATATGAATCAGAGAACCATCCCTACACTTCTGATTTAGATATTTTTGGAAATGCCTCTTTATATTCTTTAATTAATAGGTGTTACACCAAAAAAGGCAAGGATGTTTTAGCCCAAAATTTATCGAATAATACTAATAGAGAAACTATTTTATCAAGACAGGAAGCTGTTAAAGAAGTTTTTGAACATATAGATGATACTTTCGACTTCAGGGCTAATCTGCATGGATATGATATTAATAAGATTGAACAGATAAAAGAACAGCTTGATAAACACTTAGGGAAACAACTGGCATTTGTTAGAAATAAAGCCATAACGCTTTATGTTAAAATAGTTCCGTTTGTTTCTTTATCCTTACTTATTGCTGCGGTATTTATAAACACTATTTTTTGGAATATACTTACTGCTTATTTGCTGATAAATGTTTCTATTAATATTTTTCATGGCTCAAAAATAAATAAGGTTTATTATAGCTTTAGCGGCAGCTCAAATCTGTTAAATGGTTATGCCGAAGCCATTAGCTGGACAGAAAAGTATAAATGGAGCAGTAGCTATATCCTTTCTTTGTTTTCTGCTGAAAAACCAGTTAGTGCTGAAATAAAAAGCCTATCGAAGATTATTCAGAATTTTGATGCCCGGTTAAATATTGTAGTTGCTACAGCACTAAATGCTTTTTTATTGTGGGATTTAAAATGTTGTATAAATCTGGAACAATGGCATAAAACTTCATCAAAAGATGTTGTTGCAGCTTTAGATCAGCTTGGCGATTTTGAAGAACTGATTTCTTTGGCTACGCTTGCACATAACCAACCTGAGTGGGTGTTTCCTGAAATAACCAATGAATTTACTTTGCAGGCTTTGGAAATTGGCCACCCTTTAATAGCGAAAAACATTCGAGTAAATAACGATTTTAATGTAGAAAATGAGCCAACTGTTGATGTGATTACAGGTTCTAACATGGCAGGGAAAAGTACTTTCTTAAGAACAATTGGAATTAATACGATTTTGGCTTATACAGGTGCACCCGTTTGTGCAAAGCAAATGAAACTTTCGGTATTTAAGCTTAACACTTACATGCGGATAAAAGATTCGTTGAATGAAAGTACATCTACATTTAAAGCAGAACTTAATCGCCTGAAAATGATTTTAGATAACGTTTCTAAATCTAAAGACACGTTTGTTTTAATTGATGAAATGTTAAGAGGGACAAACAGTCGCGATAAATATTTAGGCTCGAAAGTTTTTGTCGAGAAATTAATCGCAGAGAAAACACCTGCTCTTTTTGCCACGCATGATTTACAGTTAGCCGATTTGAAAAACGATCATGAAAAAACACTCAGAAATTTTCACTTCGATATTCAAATAAATAGTGGCGAAATGAAATTTGATTACAAGCTAAAGCAAGGCCCATGTTCTACTTTTAATGCGGGTATTTTATTGAAGGAAATAGGGTTGAGTTTGGAGTAGAATATTTTAGCGCTTTTAATTAATATCGAATTGAAGTAATTGATTTAAAATTTTTGTTAGATGTAGATGAATTATAAAATTATAAGGCCACACTGTTTTAAATATTCATAAGTTTCGTCGTAATATTTTTTCGGCCTAGTTTCGTCTAAATCATCAACGGCGGGAACAAAAATTATCATTCCTTGCCTTGCTCTTGTCAACAAAACACGATATGAATTTAATAAATAATTTTTAGCAGAATCTTGATTGATTTTTTGCCATTTAGAGCCTTTAAAATTCTGATAATTCCATTGATTGTTGCCGTGGAATAAATTGATATCCCAAGCAACGCATGTAAAATCAATTTCTAAACCTTGAATATCAAATTCTGTTGCAACTTCTTCTAAATAGTACGATGAGCGAACATCGTTTTGTTGATTTAGAAACCAATTTGAGGGCTCAATTTCGTTTTTTACATTTATTCCTTCCGCTCGTAATCTGCGCCCACCAGAGCTTGCTACAATGCCAATTCGTTCTGTCCCTTTGGCTTGCTGTTTAATCCATTTTTTTGCTTTACTTAAATCTCTTGTTAACAAAATTGGATAGTTCGTTTTGACTGTATCTAAAATTTCTTTTGCTTTATTTGGTTCGTTTTCTAAAAGATTTTGAATAAATGATGCAATTTTTTCACTTCTAAAAGAGCGAAGAGAAACAGCCAAATGCAAATCAGCCTCTTTGGTTCCATTTATTTGAAGCCAATCTAAAAGTAGCTTATCATTTAGATAAGTTGTTTTTTCACTTAAGATTTTGTCTGAATAATATACATTCCAATTTGGATATTTATGTTTTAAGGAATTAATCCATTCCGAAACGCCTGCCTCACCTGTATTAATTTCCTGCCCACCACCAATTAAGCAAACTATAGTACACCAATCTTCATGGCGATTCATAACACTAATTAAATATTCAGGTTCAGACATTTCAAAGTCATCGATTCCTTTCTTGGTTTTCATAAACTTTGAAACTTGTTCTTTTTGCCAAGCTCTTTGAGCTTCGTCAAACACTACAACTTTTTCTGTTGGTGCTTTGTCAGTGTTCAAGTTATCATCTCTAAAATGATGAATGTTTTGAATAAACGCTTTTGCTTTGCGTTCAGCATCAGTTCGTTTCAATTTTTCTCCATTATCTTTAGCTGTTTGAACTGAGTCTCGAGTCAATGCCTCTCGCAGAACATCTACCAGTGGACCATTGCCAGAGAGGAAAACTGAATGCTCAGTTTCGTCTGCCTTAAGCCTTTCGTTTGCAATGTTCAAACCTGCAAGCGTTTTGCCCGCACCAGGAACACCTGTGAGAAAACAAATTGATTTTTGCTTATTAATCTTTGCAGCTTCAATAATGCTATTAATTGCTTTTGAAGTTCGTGAAAGATTTATTGCTCCTGAATCGTTTCTGGAAATTTCTTGAACATTGTGTCCTTTGTAAAGTGCTTGCGCTGCTTCGATAATTGTTGGTGTTGGCTTATATGTGCTATTTTCCCAATCAGAAATATTAATATTTTGTGTTACTGTGATATTCTCTAAAATACTTTTCAAATTGATATCGAAATTTTCTGAATTGCAAAGAATACAATTATCTAAACGCATTGCGCTATGAATTTCGTTTAAAATGTTTGGTGCCTTTGTAGCAACTAAAATCGGAATAATTGTTTTGCCGTGACTACCTTCATGAAAATTTAATAAGTCAAGACAATAATCTATAGTTTGATATTGAGCATCTTTTGTATATTGAGTATCTCCAACTTTGAACTCTATTACGAAAATCAAATTTTTTATAATTAATATATTGTCAACTCGTTTTCCCATGCGAGGAATTGAAAATTCAAAATAGATTACCCCATCAATGTTTTTGAGCCACGTTTTTAAAAAATCAATTTGTTTAAGCCATGCATTTTTTTGCTGATCTTCAAGATCGTGCTGATGTTTTTTTGCAAGTTGCCCAAAAATTGAATTTTTATCTTCTGCTAAAAAGAACTGTGTTGTATTTTGATAATAACTTCTCTTCATTTTCCATTTTCATTTCTTATCTGATTGCGATTTTGTTTTATTGCTAAAACTACCTCATCAGCATAACTGAGCCAGAATATTTTACGTTTTCATTATTTAGTGTGGTACCAAGTATTAAATAATAATAAACACCAACTGGTAAATCATTGCCTTTAAAAGTACCTTTCCAGTTATCGTAAATATTATCGCTTGAAAATACAACATTTCCATACCTGTTAAATACTTGAATTCTATATCTTTTTAAGTTGGTAATGCCGACTACAAATTCATCATTAATTCCATCTCCATTTGGCGTGAAAGAATTTGGAGTAAAGATAGAACCTTCTTTTTTTACTAATAAATCACCTAAAAGGATGCTGTTAAAACAACCGTTTTTAGAAAACGCAGTAAGTTTTATTTTGAATAATCCATCTGTTTGATAGGTGTGTAAAGGGTTGGTTTCTGTTGATGTTAAGCCATCTCCAAACTCCCATTCATAAAAATCTGCATCAGTAGATTTATTGATAAAATTAATTGGCGCAGGAATAGAATATTTCCCGTTAAAACCCGGTTCGGTATAAAAATTTGCAACAGGGATTTTTGCAATTGGCGGAATAACCAAACTTGCAATAACCGGACTACAACTACCAGATGTTAGGGAAACTGTGTACGTTCCTGCTTGATTGAAATTAGTAATTGGTATTTCTATGGCACTAGTTGTCGCGGTAAAATTATTTGGGCCAGTCCATTCATAAGTTATGTTATCTATTTTAGGTACAGATAATTTTATAACATCGCCTAAGCAAAATAATGGTTGGTTTACAGAAATTACTGGAGTTTCAGGTTTTACTTCAACCAATAAATCGATGGTTTTCGTAGCTGTACAACCATTTGGGGTTTCTATTGTTAAAGTTATACTTCTTAAACCTGGGGTTAAGTAAGTAATTAGTTTTCCGTCATTTGCAGCAATGGTATTACTCCCAACTCCGTTGCCAAAATTCCAGTTTATTTTGGTGTAGTTTTTTGAAGAATTTACAAATGAAAAGCTTTGATTTTGCTCGCACTTATTATTAGTCACTATGGAAAAATCTGCTTCAGGTTTTAAATCTACAGATAGAATTTCAATACTGTTTTCCGGACTAATACAATCGCCAACCTGTATAAATAACTTGTAAATACCTTTGTTTTCTGGCCCAGTGATTGGTATGGTTGGGTTTCTAATTGCCGATACAAATCCATTCGGACCAGTCCAATGATAGGTTGCAAGATTTACAGCAGGAGTAGAAAGCTGAAGAACATCTCCCTGACAAAGATTTACAGAGGAAGCCGTTATGGTTGGTTTATCAGGCGTTTTTGCAACGATAAAACTTTGAGTTGTTATCACATTACATCCGTTATCGGCTTTAGCTTCAAGCACCACAACTTTTTCTCCCGGCGTGCTGTACGTAATAGTAAATGGACCATCTGTTGTAGCAGATGTAATGCTTGCGCCTTCGCCAAAAGACCATTTTAAAGAAGCGTAATTTGTTGCATTACTTTTAAAAATATAAGCCTGGCTATCCGTACAAGGATTTAGCTTGTCGACTAAAATTTCTGCACTTGGGCCAGCGAAATCTGCCGTTCCATCAAATTCTATGGTAAAGCCATTGTTTCCGCTAGAGAAATTATCGATTAAAAGTGCATAAGTATGTCCTTCAACTAAATCAACATATTTAACAAAACCATTTTGTGGAGTAATTGGGCAACCAGAACTTTCAGTTAAATCAGTTTCAGTCATACTTAAACCAGTTTTGTAATAGCTTGGTGTACAGGTTACGCCACTACCTGCTGCACAACGTATGGCATTCGCTGCATTGATTTTGCTGCAATCTCCATCCACACCTAAATCATAAAAAACCCAATCAATATCATTCGTAGTTACTGATGGTGTAATAACAAATGTTAAACTACCTGCTTTCGAAGCTTTGAACAAATACCATGAAGAATTTGATTCTGTTCCAAGACAAGTACCAGCAGATTCCCGGTTGTTACCACCAGAACCAGTAACATTTAATTGCGTGAACGATTCTTTTGAACATAATATCGAGGCAGAAATACAATCCTGACCAGCTTTGATTGGTGGAAAATAATTATCAACGCATAACTTAAAAGTTCCGGTATTATCGTTTGCACCACTTACTCTGATATAATATTCCTGCCCAATTGTTAAAGCACCTTTATAAAGCGAGGTAACGTTGTTAGAAGTAAAACTCGTACCAATCATTTCAGAAATTCCGGTAGTGTTTGGCTCGAAAGTATATAATGCTACAAGCGGCGTTATTAATGTATTCGTACTTGCAGCATTTACTTGGCCGGTTACAGAAATATTAACATCGTATTTTGAAGCTGTAAATTTAAACCATACATCTTTTCCTGTAGCCAACCAACCCATAGGTTTGGCGTAAGTATTGGTTTGGGTAGCTTCTAAGTTGCTGTATGCAGCATCGTCGGTACAAAAGGCAGTGGTATTTGTTATTTTTATAGCATTAGCAATTTCATCATTAATAGGCGGCGCAGATTTAGCCCACGTTTTAAATGAGAATAAAAGGGTTAACAAAAAGAGAGGTAGAAAGCGCATATCGTAAAACTATTAAAAAAAATCCTTTTAGATAATTAAGATAGTTAATGATTTGTTAATATTAAACTTGCATCTTGATGCAAGCTATTTAAACATGATAAAAGCTTCTGATTTTGGTAAAGATTTTTTGTGGGGTGTGGCTACTGCTGCTGCTCAAATAGAAGGTACATCTGATATGTACGGAAAAGGTCCGTCTATTTGGGATACTTTTTCTGCAAAAAGCGGTAAAATCAAAAAGGGACATAAAATAAATGTTACCTGCGATTTTTATCATCGATTTAGAGAAGATATAGCGCTTGTTAAAATTTTAGGATTTAAAGTTTTCAGATTTTCAATCGCCTGGACAAGAATTTTGCCTTTAGGTAGGGGAGATATCAATGCAGAAGGTATTAGGTTTTATCACAATGTGATTGATGAATGCTTGGAAAATGGAATTACACCTTACATCACTTTATACCATTGGGATTTACCACAAGCTTTAGAAAACGAAGGCGGTTGGACAAGCTTTAGCATCAACGCGGCATTTAATACTTTTGTTAGTATTTGCGCAATTGAATATGGCGATAAGGTTAAAAACTGGCTTGTAATTAATGAGCCTTTTGGTTTTACGTCGCTTGGTTACATGTTGGGTGTACATGCTCCAGGAAAAACTGGCTTAGGTAACTTTTTTTCAGCGGTTCATCATACTGCTTTGGCACAAGCCGATGGTGGGAAAATTCTTCGTGCAGAAATTAACAGGGTAAATATTGGTACAACATTTTCTTGTTCAGAAATTTTGCCTTACTCACAAAGTGATAATGATATTTTAGCTGCTGATAGGGTAGATTGCTTAATGAACAGGTTATTTGTAGAGCCAACTTTAGGTTTGGGTTTTCCTACAGCCAATTGGGATGTTCTAGAAAAATTTCAAATTGAATATGGAACCTGGCGACACATGGATAGGTATAAATTCGACTTCGATTATATCGGTTTACAAAACTATTTTCCGCTGACGGTGAAGTATAATGCATTCATTCCGGTTATTCAGGCGTGGGAAGTTAAAGCCAAGAGCAGAAAAAAACCTCATACGGCAATGGGTTGGGAAATCAATGCAGATAGTTTTTATAATATCATTATGAAGTTCGCTGCCTATTCAAATATTAAAAATATTTTCATTACCGAAAATGGAGCTGCATATCACGATAAGATAGTAGATGGAAAGATAAATGATGAAGAGCGGATAGAATACTTCAATTTATATCTTGATGCTTTATTGAAAGCTAAAAATAACGGAGCTCCTGTTTCTGGTTACATGGCGTGGACATTAATGGATAATTTTGAATGGGCCGAAGGTTTCAATGCCAGATTTGGACTGGTTTATAATGATTTTAAAACCCAGGAAAGAACTATAAAAAATTCTGGCTATTGGTGGCAAAAGTTTTTAAGTATGTAGCGTTTTCTACAACTGTTTCGTTTTTTAATTAAATTGAAACCTATATGAAAACACATTCCTATTCCAAATTCTTTATACTGATATTCTTCTTTTTGGTAAGCTTAGTTTCTTGTACCGAAGAAGATTTAAAAGGCTCGAAATTTGATGATGAACAAGAGCTTTCTAAACTGAAAAGTGAAATTCAAAAAATCTCAGATCAGGTTGTTTGTGATAATGCTGCCGATTGGAAAATTGTACCGATTGGGGCAAAAGCTTGCGGTGGTGCAAGTAGTTTTATTGCATATTCGATAAAAATTGATACCGTAGAATTCCTTAAAAAGGTTGATAATTATAATAACAAGCAAAAAGCATTTAATGTAAAATGGGGAATTGCATCTGATTGCGCTGTAATTGTAGGTCCAAAATCTATTACCTGCGAAAATGGGAAGCCAAAATTAAATTACTAAAATATTATAAATATTTATTTAGACTTAATCTAAATAATGTATATTTGAATGTTGATTTGAGTAATCAATATTATCATTTGGTTAGTTTTTTAAGCCCTGTCTACCTGTTCTAAATCTGAACAGGTAAATCAGGCACTATTAGAAACTAAATGTTAAACTTTCTTAATATACATTTTATGTGCAAAACCATTGTTCTCGCTCAAAATCAAAACGTTACCATCGCTCAATGTCATAACTGTAAAATTTTAAACATCTGGCGTTCGGGTGTGTTGATGAATTTTTCTTTCGATCAGTTTAAAATTTTTCATCAGTCAACTAAAAATCTAAATTTTGATGATTACCTGGAAAACAGACCTGATGGTAAAGAAGTCGTTATCTTATCAACTCCGTTTCCGGATATAAGCCTAGTTTTTACCAGAACAGAATGGCAGGAGTTTTTTGAAACTATTGAGGAAGCAAATTATATGCAAAGTGTTTATCAGTTGGTGCACAGTTAATTGAAAACTTAATTCTTAGTTTATCACATTGATAAGTATATTTAATCAATGAATGATAAAACGATTGTTTACGCCACCTACTATAGCCCGATTGAAGCAAATATTATTAAAGCCAGACTAGAAGATAGTGAATTTTCTTGTTTCCTTGCAGATGAAAATATATCGACCATTAGTCCATTATATAATCAGGCTGTTGGAGGTATTAAACTAGTTGTTTTTGAGCGAGATGTTGATGCTATAAATAATTTGTTAGCTCAGGATTCCTCAATCCAAAATGAACCCGAGTTTGAAGATTATACTCCTGAAGAAACAATTGGAGTAGCTTGCAAAAATTGTAACTCAATTAATGTGAGTTATGGTTTAGCAACGAAGCCAAAGCCTAGAAGCTGGCTGAAAATAATCTCATTTTTACTATTCTATATGCCTGTAATGGCAGATAAATGTTACCATTGTTATGATTGCGGTCACGAATTTGAATAGAATCTCCATTCATTAAGTTTACCTAAGTTACCTAAACCCGGTAGAAGCGGTAATACTTTTTGGTGCACAATCTTAATTAAAGGCAATACCGTTAGCAAAAAGATTAAGGCGAATAACGGGACTTTCGAAACCGAAGAATTACTGAAATTGCTTTTCAATTAAAAAAGGCTGTATTATAAATACCTAATGTCATCCTGAGCATGTCGAAGGACTTGTAAAATTTGCCTTAGAAGGCGTTTCGACAAGCTCAACGTGACATGTTCTACGGATAAACTGATTTATAATACAGCCTCTCTCTTGTTTTGTTGTTAACCTAACTTAAGCTTGCTCAGCTTTCGCAGCTGCTTCAGCTCTGATAATGTTTAATGCACCGCCGGCTTTAAACCAATCAATTTGCTGTGCATTATAACTGTGGTTTACCGGGAATTGCTCTTCAGTTCCATCTGAGTGATGCAAAACCAAGGTAAGCGGTTGACCAGGCGTAAATTCAGTTAAACCTAAAATATCAACAGTATCATCCTCAAGGATTTTATCGTAATCGTCTTTATCGGCAAACGTTAAGCCTAACATACCTTGTTTTTTAAGGTTAGTTTCGTGAATACGGGCAAATGATTTTACCAGCACGGCACGCACACCTAAGTGACGAGGTTCCATAGCGGCATGTTCACGAGATGAACCTTCGCCGTAGTTTTCATCGCCAACTACGATAGAACCTAAGCCTGCTGCTTTATAATCTCGTTGTGTAGCTGGAACCGGGCCATATTCGCCAGTTAATTCGTTTTTAACGTTATCAGTTTTATCGTTAAAGTAATTTACCGCACCAATTAACATGTTGTTAGAAATGTTATCTAAGTGACCGCGGAACTTTAACCAAGGACCAGCCATAGAAATATGGTCGGTTGTACATTTACCTTTGGCTTTAATTAAAAGTTTTAAGCCTTTTAAATCTGTACCTTCCCAAGGTGTAAATGGTTCTAATAATTGTAAACGATGAGAAGTTGGAGAAACTAAAACTTCAACGTTAGAACCATCTGCAGCAGGCGCTTGAAAACCAGCATCCTCTACAGCAAAACCTTTTGTAGGTAATTCATATCCGGTTGGCGGATCTAATTTAATTTCCTCGCCTTTATCATTCGTTAAAGTATCTGTTAGCGGGTTGAAACCTAAATTACCCGAAATTGCAATTGCAGCAACCATTTCTGGCGAAGCCACGAATGCAAAAGTGTTCGGATTACCATCGGCACGTTTAGCAAAGTTTCTGTTAAATGAATGTACGATTGTATTCTTTTCAGCTTTTTCTGCACCTGTTCTATCCCACATACCAATACACGGTCCGCAGGCATTGGTGAAAATTGTAGCATTCAAATCTTCGAAAGTTTTTAAATAACCATCGCGGTCGGCCGTGTAGCGCACTTGCTCAGAACCTGGGTTAATGCCAAACTCTGCTTTAGTGGTTAAGCCTTTTGAAATTGCCTGATTAGCAATAGATGCTGCTCTTGATAAATCTTCGTATGAAGAGTTTGTACAAGAACCAATTAAACCCCATTCTACTTTTAAAGGCCATCCATTTTTCTCTGCCTCGGTTTTCATTTGAGAAACCGGAGTAGCTAAATCGGGTGTAAAAGGACCGTTTAAATATGGCTCTAATGTATCTAAATCAATTTCGATAACCTGATCGAAGTAGTTTTCCGGATCTGCGTAAACTTCATCATCACCAGTTAAATATTGTTTTATCTTATTAGCTTCATCTGCAACTTCATTTCTATCTGTAGCACGTAAATAACGTTCCATACTTTCATCGTAACCAAAAGTTGATGTAGTTGCGCCGATTTCAGCACCCATATTACAAATGGTACCTTTACCTGTACAGCTCATAGAAGTGGCGCCGTCACCAAAATATTCTACAATTGCACCTGTACCACCTTTTACAGTTAAAATACCTGCAACTTTAAGAATAACATCTTTAGCAGCTGTCCAACCGTTTAATTTACCGGTTAACTTAACACCAATTAATTTAGGGAATTTTAGCTCCCAAGGTAAGCCTGCCATAACATCGCAAGCATCGGCACCGCCCACACCAATTGCGACCATACCCAAACCACCTGCATTTACAGTGTGTGAGTCAGTTCCAATCATCATTCCCCCTGGGAAAGCATAATTTTCTAAAACAACCTGATGAATAATACCAGCACCCGGCTTCCAGAAACCGATGCCATATTTATTTGATACTGATGATAAGAAATCAAAAACCTCGGCACTTTCAGTTCTTGCATGAGGTAAATCTATTGCAGCACCTTCTTTAGCTGTAATTAAGTGATCGCAATGAACTGTAGAAGGAACAGCCACTTTAGGGCGGCCAGCCTGCATAAATTGTAGCAATGCCATTTGCGCAGTTGCATCTTGCATAGCAACGCGATCTGGTGCGAAATCTACATAATCTGTTCCACGAGAAAATGCTTTCTTAGGATCTCCATCCCAAAGGTGAGCATATAATATTTTTTCAGATAATGTTAAAGGTCTGCCTACTATTTTACGGGCCGCGTCTACTCGGGTACCAAAATTAGCGTAAACCTTTTTGATCATGTCTATGTCGAAAGCCATACTTTATATTTTTAAATTATTGTTAGTTGGAACGCTATCTAAATTAAACAATTTTTAAGACAGTTGTTTTTCAGATATGTCAAATTATTTTTATTTAAAACCATTCTATGCAACTTTTTACATAAAAAAGAGGCTTCCGTTTATTTGGGAAGCCTCTTGACATTATTAACAAATATTAAGTTTATTTGTTCTTATAGTTTTGTAGAAACCGGAGTAAACTTTGTTAAGTTGATGCCTTCTACTGCAACTTTATATTCTTCGATACTTGGAATGCGACCTAAGATTGCAGAAAGAACTACTACTGGCGTAGATGCCAACAACGATTCTCCTTTTTTGCCATCTTTATCTTCTACCACACGACCTTGGAATAAACGTGTTGAAGTAGCCATTACCGTATCGCCTTTGGCTGCTTTTTCTTGGTTACCCATACATAAGTTACAGCCTGGACGCTCTAAATACATGATGTTTTCATATTCAGTACGTGCTGCACTTTTTGGTAGGGCATCACTAAATTCAAATCCTGAGTATTTTTGTAAGTATTCCCAATCGCCTTCAGCTTTTAACTCATCAATGATATTGTAAGTAGGTGCAGCAACAACTAATGGAGCTTTAAATGATACACTGCCATTTGCTTTTTCAACATTTTTCAACATTTGAGAAACGATTTTCAAGTCGTCTTTGTGTACCATGCAAGAACCTACGAAACCAAGGTCTACTTTTTTATCGCCGCCGTAGAAAGTTAAATCTCTGATGGTATCATGCGTGTAGCGTTTAGAAACGTCTGCATTGTTCACATCCGGATCGGCAATCATTGGCTCGTTGATTAAATCAAGATCAATAACTACTTCTGCGTAATATTTTGCGTTATCATCTGGCATTAAAGCTGGTTTAATACCTGTCTTAACTTCTTCAATACGTTTGTTTGCTTTGTTAATCAATCCTTGAAGCACCTGGTTATGGTTGTCCATACCTTTGTCTATCATAATTTGGATACGATTTTTAGCAATTTCTAAAGATTGAATTAATGTATCATCTTGAGAAATACAGATAGATGCTTTAGCCTTCATTTCAGCAGTCCAATCTGTAAAAGTGAAAGCTTGATCGGCTAATAGAGTTCCAATATGTACTTCAATTATACGACCTTGGAAAACGTTCTCACCATCGAACTGTTGCAACATTTGTAATTGCGTAGCATGAACAACATCACGGAAATCCATGTGCTCTTTCATTGCACCCTTGAAGGTTACTTTTACTGAATCTGGAATTGGCATTGAAGCTTCTCCTGTTGCCAAAGCTAAAGCAACTGTTCCAGAATCTGCACCGAAAGCAACGCCTTTAGACATACGCGTGTGCGAGTCACCACCGATGATAATTGCCCATTCATCAATTGTGATGTCATTCAAAACTTTGTGAATAACATCTGTCATTGAATGGTATTCGCCTTTAGGGTCGCGAGCAGTAATTACACCGAAATCATTCATAAACTTCATCAATTTAGGAATGTTAGCTTGTGCTTTTTTATCCCAAACCGAAGCGGTATGACAACCTGATTGATAAGCTCCATCAACAATTGGAGAAATAACTGTAGCAGCCATTGCCTCTAATTCTTGAGCCGTCATTAAACCTGTAGTATCCTGAGAACCTACGATGTTTACTTCAACACGAACATCAGAACCTGCATGTAAAACTTTACCTTGAGTTAAGCCTACTGCATTTTTGTTGAATATTTTTTCTACAGCTGTTAAACCTTGTCCTTCAATAGATACTTCTTTTGCCGGAGCAAAAACTATTGGTGCTTCTACACCTAAAACTCTGGCTGCAAAAGTTTGAATTTTTTTACCAAATACGATAGCATAAGAACCACCTGCTTTGATAAATTCCATTTTTTGAGGAGTTAAAGCTTTTGAAATATCAATTAGCTCTTGCTCGCCGTTATATAATTTTTTAGTTCTTGTATTGATGGTAAGAACCGTACCTGTTTCAATTGAATAAACTTCCTCTAGAATAGGTTCGTTACTTTCATTACGAATTACGTTACCGTTTTCGTCTGTTTTCTTTACCCAATTTTTAAGGTCGATACCAATACCACCAGTTACATCAACTGTTGTTAAGAAAATTGGCGAAATTCCATTTGTTCCACCAACAATTGGAGCAATGTTTACAAACGGAACATAAGGGCTAGAACGTTTACCTGTCCAAAGTGCAACATTGTTCACACCCGACATACGTGAAGAACCCACACCCATAGTGCCTTTTTCGGCTACAAGCATTACGCTTTTATCTGGATGTTGCGCTTGTAACGCTTGAATTTGCTGCTGAGCTTCAGGAGTAATCATACACTTACCATGCAACTCACGATCTGAACGAGAGTGCGCCTGATTACCCGGTGATAATAAATCTGTAGAAATATCACCAATACCAGCAATAAAAGTTACCACTTTAATTTCTTCAGCAACTGCAGGCAATTCAGTAAAAAACTCTGCTTTAGCGTAGCTTTCTAATATTTCCTTAGCAATTTCATTGCCGTTGGTGTAAGCATCTTTTAAGCGATCTGTATCCGCATCGTATAAGAAAACTTGGGTTTTAAGTACATCAGCAGCTTTATGAGCTTTATCTCCATTATCTGCCAATGCGATATCTAATAAAACTTTGATAGAAGGTCCACCCTTCATATGTGATAGCAATTCAAAAGCGAAATCTGGTGTGATTTCTTTTACAATTGATTCACCTAAAATAATCTCTTTTAAAAATTGCGCCTTTACACCTGCTGCTGCAGTAGTACCCGGTAAGGTGTTGTATATGAAAAAATTAACGGATTCTTCTCTGTTGAAATTATTTACATTTTTGATTTGATCGATAATTTCACTTAATAATTCAGCACCATCAATAGGTTTAGGATGAAGACCTTGGGTTTTTCTGTCTTCAATTTCCTGGATATAATCGTTATAAATACTCATCTTAGATATTTTATTCTTATTGCTATAAGTTGGTGAAACAAAATGTACGCCTACTTTCTGCCTAAAGAATTACTGTTTTCGTGTATTAATTTGTGTTGGTTAGCCAAAAAACAATGTTTTTTGAGTCAAAACAAAAATAGCAAAAAACAACCTTTAACCGCAATTTACGCAGGCAATTAAGCAATTTGGAATTGTTCTAAACTACGAAAAATCGGTGTAAATATCAAGTCATAAATTAGCCATAGAAGTGTATTCTATAGCGTAGCATAATTGAATTTTAATAAGGGTTATGTTGTTCGTTAATGAACAGTCGTGTTCAATTACGGACGGATGATTTTAAGATTGATATCTAAAAATTGTTGTTTTTAAATCAATAGTAGATGATTGTTAATAGTGGCACAACAATGGCTAGCCGCTACAGTGATGAAAAAACGAAACCTTTATCAGCAAAATATTTTAAAACACGAGGTAATGCATATTCCAACCTGTCGAAAGCTTTTAAGCTATCATGGAAAACAATAATAGAGCCATTTCGCGTATGTTTTATAACGTTCTGATAACATTTTTCAGGAGCAAGATTGATGTCGAAATCGCCACTAAGTGTATCCCACATGACGATTTGAAGTCTACAGTCGGAAGTCAGAAGTCTGGAGTCGATTTGATTTAAAACTAAAGACTTAAGACTACGGACTTGGGACTTTTTTATCCTTCCATAAGGTGGGCGAAAAAGATTAGTTTGAGTAAGTTCCTGGCATTTCAGAAAATTATTTACATAGGTTTCATCATCGGTAATCCATCCTTTTAGGTGATTAAAAGTATGGTTTCCAATCGCGTGCCCGTCGTTTTTTACACGTTCAAAAACTTCGGGATATTTTGAAATATTATCACCAATACAAAAGAATGTCGCTTTAGCATTAAAGGCTTTTAAAGTTTTTAATACAAAATCTGTAACATTGGGTATAGGTCCATCGTCAAAGGTTAAATAAATAACTTTTTCCTTTCGGGATTTATTCCATAATAATGATGGATAATACCATTTAAGCAGAAGCGGCGATTTAACAAGGTACATTGCCTTCAAAGGTAATAATTGCCTCGATAGATTGAAATTATTAAAGTTGTTTATATAGATTTGAAAAACAAATTATGAAGATGTTTACCACAAACAAGTTAATTACCGGTTCTGCATTATTGTTTGCATTGAGTTTTAGTCAAAATGTTAAAGCTCAAGATGTTATTACCATTGAACAAGCAGTTGAAAACACACTTAAAAATAACCTGAATATTAAACAGGCAGCATTTAGTGCTTCAATTAGCGAAGAAGATTTACGTCAATCGAAAAACGCTTTGCTACCAACTGTAAATGGAAGTATTAACCAATCAATGCAATGGGGTAGAAGTCAGCAAGTTTCGGGTTTGTTTGAGAACACCCAGAATTATAACTTAAATCCAAATGTTAATGCAAACGTTTCGCTTTTTGGCGGTGGTACAAAAATTAATCAAATTAAACAGAATAAGTTTTTATTAGATGCAAGTAAAACCAACGTTGATAAAGTTAAAAACGATTTAATTTTACAGGTAGTTACCGCTTATCTTCAGGTTTTAAATAATCAGGATCAGGTTAAAGCAACTCAGCAACAATTAGAAGTTGCTAATGCTACATTAAAACGTGAGCAGGTTTTGTTAGATGCCGGAACAAAAACGCTTGCAGATATTTCTCTTGCAAAATCTCAAGGCGCAACTGCAGAATTAAATTTAACAAATGCTCAAAATCAATTAGCGGTTTCATATTTAACTTTAGGTCAGTTAATGGAGATTCAACCTCCAATGACATTTAAAGTTCAACCTCCATTGGTTAACGAAATTGAAAATGTAAAAACATCTTACATACCTGATGATATTTACAAACAGGCGATGGAAACTTTTCCGGATATTAAATTAGCCTGGAACTACACAAAAGCTGCTGAAAAAGCTGTAAATGTTGCAAAAGGTAGTTTCTTCCCTCAAATATCCTTTGGTGGAGGTTTAGGTTCTGCTTACTACTACCAGTTTAATGCAAGCCAGTTCCGTGCAAATTCAAGCCTGACAGATCAATTGGCTGATAACTTCGGAAAGTTTGTGAGCATGGGAATTCAGGTTCCGATTTTTAATGGTTTTTCTACGCGTTCAAATGTCCGCAGAGCAAAAATTACATTAATGCAACGCCAAACTGATGAAGCTTTGGCAAAAAACAATTTAATAAAAGTAATTAACCAGGCAGTGGTTGATTTAACTGCTGCGAAAAGTAGATATACTTCGACTCAAAATGCTTTTCTGGCTCAAAAAGACGCATTTTATGCAGTTGATTTAAGATACGAGCAAGGCTTAGTTAATTCTTTAGATTATAGTACTGCTCAAACCAACAGAAACAGAGCGGAGATAGATTTCATTTTAGCTAAATATGATTTAATTTTCAGGGCTAAAGTAATTGATTACTATTTAGGCAAGCAAATAACTTTTTAATAGATAAATAAAGGAAGAAATAACATTTCAACCTTAAAACATTACAACTTTTAAACCTTCAAACATTATTATGAAACTTAAACACATTCTAATTACCATTGGCGTTATCCTGGCTGTTTTAGTCGGATTAAGGCTTGCTGGCGTTATTGGTGGCAATAAAACTGAAAAAATAACTACCGAAAAAGCTTCGGAAAGAACAGTTGTTGAAACTGTAACAGCAAGTGGTAAAATTCAGCCTGAAACCGAAGTTAAACTAAGCTCTGAAGTTTCGGGTGAGGTTGTTGAGCTAAAGGTAAAAGAAGGTGATATTGTTAAAGCCGGACAATTACTTTGTAAAGTAAGGCCAGATGTTTTGCAATCAGGTTACGAGAGAACTGTTGCTTCATTTAATGCTCAAAAAGCTAGTGTTGCAGCAGCACAGCAACAACTTATTCAAAATCAGGCAAACTTTGCTAACTCAGAGGCTACTTATAAACGTAACGTAGAGTTATTTGGTAAGAAAGTAATTTCTGCTTCTGAGTTTGATGCAGCAAAGGCAGCATACTTAACAGCAAAGGCAAATTTAGCAAGCGCTAAAGAAAACGTTACGGGAGCTAAATTTACATTAGAACAAACTGGTGCAAATGTAAAAGAAGCCGGTGCAAACCTTGCTAAAACAACAATTTACGCACCTGTTGATGGAGTAGTTTCTAAACTTTCTATCGAGCTTGGCGACCGTATTTTGGGAACTTCGCAAATGGCTGGTACAGAAATTATGCGTATTTCTAATTTATCATCAATGGAAGTTAATGTTGATGTAAATGAAAACGATATAACCCGTGTAAAAGTTGGAGATAAAGCTTCGATAGAGGTTGATGCATTTTCTGACAAGAAATTTAGAGGTGAGGTTACCGAGATTGCAAGCTCTTCTACAGCAGTTGGTACAACAACTTCAACTTCGGTAGATCAGGTTACAAACTTCTCGGTTAAAATCAGAATAACCGAAGAATTATCTGGAAAACAACAATCAATTTTCCGCCCAGGTATGTCTGCAACTGTAGATATCGAAAGCGAATCGTTAAAAGGTTTATCAGTGCCGATTCAAGCAGTGTTTACTGATAGTAAAAACAAATCTGGCGATAGCGGAGAATCAAATAATCAGGAAAATAGCGATAAACAGAAATCTAAATTATCAGATAAAACTGTAAAACAATTCGTTTATGTTTACGATGCAACAAGCAAAAAAGTTAAACAAACAGAGGTAACAACAGGTATTCAGAACGACCAATTCATCATCGTTAAAACAGGTGTTAAAAGCGGTCAGGAAGTTGTAACCGGACCTTATTCTGCTATTCAAGGCAAGTTAAAAGATGGTATGGTTGTAGAAAAAACATCTAAAGACCAACTATTTAGCAAAGACGGTAAGAAGTAGTTTTTTAGCTAAAAGGTTTAAGGCGTAAGGTTTAGGTAACATATTTGTACCTACACTTTACGCCTTTTATTTTTTTTGCCTTAATATTTGCCATTAATAGTAACTTGCAGCTTTAAGGTGTAAGATTTAGGTTTTAAGCATTTGCGTTTAAGCTTAAACCTTACACCTTTTACCTTTAACCTTTTTTTATATATTGATGTTACCAAAAATAGCCATGATAGGGGGCGGGAGCTGGGCTACTGCCATTGTAAAAATGCTTTCTGATAATTTAACCGAAAAAGAAATTTTTTGGTGGATGCGTAATAACGATGCTATTGAACACATTAAAAAATTCAAACATAATCCTCATTACATAAGTTCTGTAGAGATTAAACTGCCTGCAGATAATATTTCTTCTGATATTAATTGCATCATCAGTACAGCCGATTTTATCGTTTTAAATGTGCCTGCTGCTTTTTTAAAAGAATCACTGGCAAATGTAACACCCGAAGATTTAAAAGGTAAAAAAATAGTTTCGGCAATTAAAGGTATCGTACCAGAAGATAATCTGATTATTGGCGAGTTCCTGCATCAAAAATATAATATACCTTATGATGATATTTTGGTTGTAAGCGGTCCATGCCATGCCGAAGAAGTTGCTTTCGAGAAACTTTCTTACTTAACCATTGCCTGTACCAATATAAATAACGCTTTAACTTTTGCATCGTTTCTAAATACACGGTACATCAAAACCAATGTTTCTGATGATATTTTTGGAACTGAATACGCTGCGGTTTTAAAAAATATCTACGCTGTGGCAAGTGGAATTTGCCACGGAATTGGTTACGGAGATAACTTCCAAGCTGTATTAATTAGCAATGCCATACGCGAAATCAAACGTTTCGTAGATGCTGTACATCCCATCAACCGCGATATAAAGGAATCGGCTTATCTGGGCGATTTATTGGTAACCGCTTACTCGCAGTTTAGTAGGAACAGGACCTTCGGTAATATGGTTGGAAAGGGCTACACCGTTAAATCTGCCCAGCTGGAAATGAATATGATAGCCGAAGGCTATTACGCGGCAAAATGTATGCACATCAAAAACAAAGATTACGGCGTAGAAATGCCAATCTGTAAAGCTGTGCATAACATCTTATACGAAAATCGCTCTCCATCAATAGAAATGAAACTTTTGGCAGAGAAGCTTAATTAATCTTAGAAAAGCAATTTAAGTAACTCTTCGGTTTCCGCAGCCCTACTTTCCGCTAAATCTATTTTGTTTACGATTAAGTGTAATTGAATGTTTGTGCTACAAAATAGGATATCGCTTCAATTAGGTTTATTAAAATTAAGATTGTGCTGTTGGCTAAAACAAAACCAAATCGCAGATTGTTATATTCTGAAATTAATAAACAAATCGCCATGAAAAAGAAATTCGCAATAGGATTATTAACGCTCGCATTATTTGGAGGTGTATCACTAAGCACACAAGCACAAGAAAAGAAAACCGATGTTGGTAAAGCATTAGATAAAACTGGAAAAGCAATTGGTAAAGGTGCTAAATCAGTTGGTAATAAAACTGCTGAAGTTGCCGTAAAAGGTGAAGCAAAAGTAGCTGATAAAACCTGGAAAGGTAAAATGGCACCAGATGGTTCAAACGTTTACATCAATGCTAAAAACGAAAAATATTACGTTAATGCAAAAGGTGCTAAAATTTGGTTAAAGGCCAGTCAGATTAAAAACAGACCTGAACCAAAAAAATAGAGTAATAAAAAAACCGATATCAAAATATCGGTTTTTTTTGTCTAAATATTTTGCTATTGAACCTGTAAGTTAAAAATCTCACTTATTGGTTTAGTAGTAGAATTTGGGTATTCTTTTGGAGCTTCTTTTTTATCTATTAATAGTTTCTCAACCGAGTTTTTATCAATCTTAAGATTCAATTCATAAAGTTTATCGTTGCCTAATTTCAAATAAAAGGTATTATCAATAGTTTTTGATAAGATAGGTAACTCCCAGGATGTTAATTGATAATAAGTTACTTTATTATCTGCAGTATAAGTAAAAGGCGAATTAACATTAAAACTAATTTGCTTTATGGCATTATTTGCATCTTTCGAATAGATTTGTATCTGGTTCTTATCCAAATAACCTGTAGTCGCAGGATTAAGTAAATCGACACCAGAATTTCCTTTAATAATTAGTGCAAATGAAGGACCGGAAATAGGTGAGCATGCACAAAGTCCGCCGCCACCAATTTTTTTACATCCAAGGTTGGCAATAAAGATGATTAATAGAATGAGAGAAAATTTTTTCATAGGTAGGTTTTATTGCTTTAAACGATTCTGCGATTTATTACGCTACAACATTTTAAAAAAATATCCTTCATAAAAAAGCCCGAAAGTTTTGCTTTCGGGTTTTAGATATTTTAAATGCTTTTAAACAATCTTTCCATATAAATCGAAATCTTCAGCCCTGTCTATTTTTACGTTAACAAAACTTCCGTTTGCAGCATAACCTGTACTTGCATCTATTAAAACTTCATTATCAACTTCAGGTGAATCAAATTCAGTTCTTCCAACGAAGAAATCGCCTTCTTTTTTATCAATTAATACTTTAAAGGTTTTACCAACTTTCTCTTGGTTAATTTCAAAAGATATACCTTGTTGAATTTCCATAATGTCATCAACGCGTTGTTGTTTCACTTCATCAGCAACATCATCAATTAACGAATGTGCATGTGTTTTTTCTTCGTGAGAGTAAGTAAAACAGCCCAAACGGTCAAATTTTGTTTCTTCAACCCAAGCTGCCATTTCCTCAAAATCGTATTGAGTTTCTCCCGGATAGCCACAAATAAGAGTGGTACGCATAGCAATATTTGGAACTTTATCTCTAATTTGGTTAACTAAGTCAATGGTTTTTTGTTTCGTAGTTCCACGACGCATTGATTTTAGCATATTATCCGTAATGTGCTGTAATGGCATATCCAGATATTTGCAAATATTGTCTCGCTCGTTCATCGCATCTAAAATTTCCATCGGGAAACCAGAAGGATAAGCATATTGCAAACGAATCCATTCAATACCGGGAACATCAGATAAGCGGCGCATTAATTCATCAAGCTTGCGAACGCCGTATAAATCTAAACCATAATAAGTTAAATCCTGCGCAATTAAAATAAGTTCTTTTGTGCCGTTTTTAGCTAAAATTTTGGCTTCGTTAACCAATTCTTCCATTGGCTTGCTCATGTGCTTACCACGCATAAGCGGAATTGCACAAAACGAACAAGGACGATTACAGCCTTCAGCAATTTTGAAATAAGCAAAGTGCGATGGTGTGGTTAATAAACGCTCGCCAATTAACTCATGTTTGTAATTTGCACCAAGCTCGTGTAAAATATTCTGTAAATCGTTGGTTCCAAAAAAGGCATCAACATTTGTAATTTCTGATTCTAATTCTGGTTTGTAGCGTTCAGATAAGCAGCCAGTAACCACAACTTTTCCAATTTTGCCAGCTTCTTTAAGCTCGCTGAACTGTAAAATTGTATCAATAGATTCTTGCTTTGCATTATCAATAAAACCGCATGTGTTAATAACAACGATATCATCCTTGCCCATTTTGTCAGATTCGTGAGTAACATTTAAGTTATTGCCACGTAACTGCCCCATTAACACTTCCGAATCGTATATGTTTTTAGAGCAACCCAATGTAATTACATTGATTTTAGGTTGTTTAACAGCTGTTTTACTTCTTACTACTTTAGTATTCATCTTTTACACTTAATCTTTACTAATTATGTTCGCTACTCGTCATTGCGAGGCACGAAGCAATCTTTTAAATATTCTCTATAAGATTGCTTTGTGCCTCGCAATGACGGCTGTGTTATTGTTTGAATAAACTATTTACAAATTCCTTTTTATCAAAAAGCTGCAAATCGCCAATTTTCTCACCAACACCAATATATTTTACAGGAATTTTAAACTGATCTGAAATGCCGATAACCACTCCACCTTTGGCTGTACCATCCAATTTAGTTATGGCCAATGCATTTACATCAGTTGCTTCAGTAAACTGTTTGCATTGTTCAAAAGCATTCTGACCCGTAGAGGCATCTAAAACCAATAAAATCTCATGCGGAGCATTTGGCACAACTTTCTGCATTACCTGCTTAATTTTACCAAGTTCGTTCATTAAGCCAATTTTATTATGTAAACGTCCGGCTGTATCAATAATTACAACATCTTCTCCATTAGCAACTGCTGATTGTAAAGTGTCGAAAGCTACAGATGCAGGGTCAGAGCCCATAGGTTGCGCTACAACACGCACACCAACACGTTCTCCCCAAAGTTTTAACTGGTCTACAGCAGCAGCACGAAAAGTATCAGCAGCACCTAAAACAACTTTTAAATTCGCTTCTTTTAATTTATGTGCAAGTTTACCAATGGTTGTTGTTTTGCCAACGCCATTAACACCAACCACCATAATTACATATGGTTTATGCTCGCCATATTCAAACTGACGAAAGTCGTTACTGTTATTCTCAGATAGGAGTAACTGAATTTCATCACGAAGTAAAAAGTTTAATTCTGATGTTGAGAGGTATTTATCGCGGGCTACGCGTTCTTCAATTCTACCAATAATTTTTAATGTGGTTTTTACACCAACATCAGAAGTCACTAAAACCTCTTCTAAATTATCGAGTACTTCATCATCAACAGAAGATTTACCTGCAACAGCTTTAGTTATTTTATTGAAAAAACCATCTTTAGTTTTTTCTAAACCTTTATCTAAAGCTTCTTGTGCTTCAGGTGCAGTTTCTTTCTTCTTGAAAAAATCGAATAAACCCATATTAAAATTTTATATAACAAAAAAAGCCCTTCCGGTTAAAACGGAACGGCCTTTAATATTTTTATCAATATTAAAAAATATTAACCTTATTTAGATGCAACAGCATCTTTTACGTGGTCGTTGTGTACGATAAGTTCTTTAAATGAATAAGCACCAGTTTTTGGTGATTTTACCATTGTAATAACTTTCGAATATTCTTTACCTGTACCTGTTTTAAGGGTTGCAACTACTTTCTTTGCCATGTTCTTATAATTTAATGATTGAATGATAGATTGATAGAATGCGGGTTAAAACACCCTAAACCTTCTACCGTTAAACCATCAATCTTATTTAATCTCTTTGTGTACGGTTACTTTTCTCAATACCGGGTTGAATTTTTTCAATTCTAAACGCTCAGTAGTGTTTTTACGGTTCTTTGTAGAAATATATCTAGACATACCTGGCATGCCACTTTCTTTATGCTCAGTACATTCTAAAATAACCTGAACTCTGTTACCTTTTTTTGCCATTTTAATATTAATTGTAAACTGTTAATCTCAACAGTTAATGTTTTTTACAAAAATCCTTTTTTTACGAAACGGTTGATTGCTTCGTTAATACCCACTTTATTGATGGTTTTAATCGCTGAAGTAGAAACTTTCAACGTAATCCAACGGTCTTCTTCAGGGATATAAAATTTCTGAAGTTTCAAATTAGGATAAAATTTGCGTTTAGTTTTAACGTTTGAGTGTGAAACGTTATTACCTACCATTGCCTTTTTTCCTGTTAAATCACAAACTCTTGACATGACTTGTAAATATAGTTGTTAAATATCGTCCGCTTAATTTTTTTAAGAGTGTGCAAATATCTGAATAATAATTGTAAACAACAAGAGAGTGGCTAAAATTTTTCACATATTTTTTATTTAAGCCTGTCATATCCATTTTGATACGATTTCACCATTTCAGGTTGTCAATATTTCATTAAATTAGCCGATACTAACAAAGATATAAACGAGCAATGCAAATTACATCCTTTAAACAATACGAAGAAGATTATAAAAAAAGCGTAGAAAATCCCGAGCAATTTTGGGGAGAGGTTGCACAAAACTTTCAATGGCGAAAACCATGGTTTAAAGTACTTTCCTGGAATTTTGAAGAACCAAATATTAAATGGTTTGAGGGCGCTAAATTAAATATAACCGAGAATTGTTTAGATAGGCATTTATTAACCAATGGCGATAAACCTGCTATTATCTGGGAACCAAATAATCCTGAAGAAGAATCTGTTACTTACACTTATAAAATGTTGCACGAACGCGTTTGTCGTTTTGCAAATGTTTTAAAAAGAAACGGAGCAAAAAAAGGCGACCGCATTTGCATTTATATGCCGATGGTTCCTGAACTTGCCATTGCTGTTTTAGCTTGTGCCAGAATTGGTGCTGTACACTCTGTAATTTTTGGTGGTTTCTCTGCAAAATCTATTGCTGATAGAATTAATGATTCGCAATGTAAATTGGTAATTACTGCTGATGGTGCATATCGAGGAAACAAACAAATTCCTTTAAAAGATGTAATTGATGATGCATTAATTGGTTGCCCGACAGTTGAAAAATGCATTGTTTTAACTCATGTCCGTACACCAGTTTCGATGTTAAAAGGTCGTGATGTTTGGTGGGAAGATGAAGTAAAACACGTAAACGATGTTTGCGAAGCTGAAGAAATGGATGCTGAAGATATGCTGTTTATTCTTTACACATCAGGTTCAACAGGAAAGCCAAAAGGTGTAGTACATACTTGTGGTGGTTATATGGTTTATGCCGGTTATACATTCTCGAATGTGTTTAATTATCAGCCTGATGAGGTTTATTTTTGCACAGCTGATATTGGCTGGATTACCGGACATTCATACATAGTTTACGGTCCGCTTTCCCAAGGCGCAACTTCTGTTTTGTTTGAAGGAATTCCAACTTATCCAAGCCCATCTCGTTTTTGGGATATTATAGAAAAACACAAAGTTAATACGCTATATACCGCTCCAACTGCCATTCGTTCTTTGATGAGTTTTGGCGAAGAACCATTGAATGGAAAAGATTTAAGCTCAATCAGGGTTTTAGGTTCGGTTGGTGAGCCAATTAACGAGGAAGCGTGGCATTGGTTTGATGAAAAAATAGGAAAGAGTAAAGCACCAATTGTTGACACCTGGTGGCAAACGGAAACCGGTGGAATTATGATTTCGCCAATAGCAACTGTAACGCCAACAAAACCTAGTTATGCAACTTTACCTTTGCCGGGGATTCAGCCAATATTGGTTGATGAAAATGGAAAAGAAATTGATGGCAATGATGTAAGCGGAAATCTTTGTATTAAGTTTCCATGGCCGGGAATGCTTAGAACGACTTATGGCGACCACGAACGCTGTAAACAAACCTATTTTTCTACTTACGAAAATCTTTATTTTACTGGCGATGGTTGTATACGTGACAAGGATGGGTATTACAGAATTACGGGTAGGGTAGATGATGTTTTAAATGTTTCGGGACATAGAATTGGAACAGCAGAAGTAGAGAATGCAATTAATATGCATGCAGGCGTTGTAGAAAGTGCTGTTGTAGGTTATCCGCATGATGTAAAAGGACAAGGGATTTACGCTTTTGTTATCAACCCTGAAATGCATGGAGAAGCAGAATTAACTAAAAAGGATATTTTACAAACGGTTACAAGGGTAATTGGTGCAATAGCCAAACCAGATAAAATTTTATTTGTATCAGGATTGCCTAAAACGCGTTCTGGCAAAATTATGCGTCGTATTTTGCGTAAAATAGCCGAGGGTGATACTTCAAATTTGGGCGATACTTCAACACTGTTAGATCCAGCTGTTGTGGAGGAAATTATTGAGGCTTCGAAGAGTTTAAAATAACTTTAATTGCCAGAAACAAAAAATGCCTCCCGAATTTCGAGGGCACTGAAAAAGTCCCCTAATTGAAAAGGACAAAAGGAGTAGAAAACTAGTTTTTCTGCTCCTTTTTTTGTATTTTAAAGGTATATTATTACTGCTTTTAAGATGCTTCTTCAACAACAAAAAATCCAGTTTAGCGAGTTTTCCAGGCTTTATGACCTGATTGTTCCCAAAGAGAACTTACTGCGCAAGATTAATGAGCTTATAGATTTTGGTTTTATATATGATGAGCTTCTGGATAAATACTGCCCGGACAACGGGCGTAATGCTGAGAGTCCGGTACGCATGTTTAAATACTTATTGCTGAAAACAATTTATACGGTTTCAGATGTTGATGTGGTAGAACGTTCCCGCTATGATATGTCCTTCAAATATTTCCTGGAGATGTCCCCGGAGGAGGATGTGATCAATTCAAGCTCATTGACCAAGTTCCGAAAGCTCCGCCTCAAGGACATGGATCTTTTAAACCTTCTAATTGGTAAAACTGTTTCCCTTGCATTGGAAAAAGGCATTATTAAATCCAGGTCCATCATTGTCGATGCGACACATTCACTTTCCAGATCCAATCCATATTCACCTATTGAAGTACTCAGGCAACGCTCAAAACTGCTTCGAAAAGCAGTGTACCTAATGGATGATGACTTCAAGGGTCAGATGCCTGAGAAAAATGATTCAAATGATATTCTTAAAGAAATAGAATACTGCAAGGAATTACAAAAAGTTATCGAGTCTGATGAAGCATTAAGTGAAATTCCTGCAGTGAAAGAGAAGCTAAACCTCTTAAAAGAAACAGTAGAAGATACCCAGGATAACTACACCTTATCCAAAGATATGGATGCCAGAGTCGGACACAAAACCGCTGATAGTAGCTTTTTTGGTTACAAAACTCATTTGGCAATGACAGAGGAGCGTATCATAACAGCAGCTGTTGTTACCTCCGGAGAGAAAGGAGATGGTCCTGAGCTACCAAAATTATTGGGTCAGACACAGTCAAACGGAATGGAGGTGGATACTATTATAGGTGATGCAGCCTATGCTGGCAAGAACAACCTTAAGCTTAAGGGTTTGAACGGAAATAAGGTTAAGATAGTTGCCAGGATGAACCCTGCTATTACTCATGGTACCAGAAAAGAGGAAGAAAAGTTTGATTACAATAAAGATGCAGATATGTTCGTATGCCCCGCAGGGCACCTGGCTATGTATAAACGGGTGCAGGGCAAAAAGGTAGACAGGAAAAACCAGATGATGACCTATTATTTCGATATCGAAAAATGCAAAGTATGCCCGCTAAGAGATGGCTGCTATAAATCGGAAGCCAAAAGCAGGACTTACTCGGTCGCCATAAAACCAGATGAGCACAAAGAGCAGGAAATATTCCAACAAAGCGAGTACTTCAGGGAAAAGTCAAAACACAGATATAAAATTGAGGCGAAAAATAGTGAATTGAAAAATGTTCATGGATATGACAGAGCAAATTCCTATGGCCTTGAAAGCATGAAAATGCAAGGTGCACTTGCGATATTCGTAGTAAATCTTAAAAGAATCCTCAAATTCTAAAGCGGGATCATCATTGCCACAAAATATCCTAAAAACAACCATAAAATACCAGAATTCGGCGAGAAATCTCAATAGATTGGGCCCCGTAAAAATATAAAAATACTCAAAAAACAAAAAGCGGATGGAGATCTTATAACCTACCCATCCGCTAATCTTTTTATAGACCATTTTTAAGTCTACTTTTTCAGTGCCCTCCGAATTTCGGGAGGCATTTTTTGTTTAAGAAAGGATGTTTTTAATATCCAGGATTTTGAACTAAAGTATTACCACTTGCATTTATTTCACGGTCTGGAATTGGGAATACCAATTTTGGGTCGTTGTAAGCAAAGGTTCCAATAGAACGTTTTGTCCGTTTGTAATCATGAAGTCTGAATCCTTCGAAAGCCAACTCTTTTTCTCTTTCGCTTAAGATTATTGCTAAAGTAGGGGTTATTGTCCCTAAACCAGCTCTCGTTCTTAAAGTATTGATATCGCTTGCAGCTGTAGCACCAATTGAAGTTCCCAATCTAAAGTTACACTCTGCTCTGATTAAATACTGTTCTGTAATTCTACATACTGGAATGTTATCAAAGTAGCTATACCATTTCTTCGAGAAAAACCCGGTTCTAGCGCCTGTGCCATCATAAATTAAATCAGTTTGTCTTTTATCATCTGTTTCAAATGAGTTATAAAAAGTTGTATTAACAAGCGCATCGGCTCTGCCTACATCACCTCCGGTGCTATTTTGATAACTGGCATAGAAGGTAGCTAAACCATCGTTTGAAGTACCTGCATTACTTTGCTCATTTTGCTGAATTTCAAAAATTCCTTCATTTGAATTTTTGGTTCTAAATGGTGCTTCAAGGGAGTTTGTTATTAAATGATAAGGGCTATTTGTAATGATGTCGTTTGCTAAATCTCTAGCTAAAGCATACTTTCCTTCTTGCAAATAAACTCTAGCTAAAAAAGCCTTAGCTGCATATTGGTCATTTACTGTAGCTAATTTTGTAATAGCAGTTTTTAAATCATTCTCTACAGCAGTGTAAACTTCAATAACAGTGTTGCGGGTAACTTTATTGTTTACGTTATCTATTGTTTTAACAGCTTTAGTTATAATAGGCACTCCTAAATTTGTATTGGCTCCAGATGCATCATACGGCAAAGCATATAGCCTTACCAACTCAAAATGCAAAATTCCTCTAATAAATAAGGCTTTGCCTTCTATAACATCTTTAGTTGCAGCGTTGCTTACTACATTAAGTGAAGAAAGTACAATGTTAGCAGTGTTTATGGCAGCATAAGCTGTAACCCATGTTCTTGTTGCTTCAACATTATTTGCGACAAGTGCTTTACTTGAAATGTTTCTGTACGAAGTAAAACTTCCCCTCCAGGTTAAATAACCATCGCTAGCGTATAGATCGGGCACGAAGACAAGATTTGTACCGTATAAATCGCCGGTGGCTAAAGAAGTATAAGCACCAATCAGAGCATTTTGAACATCTGCGGTGGTATTTAATGCAGTACTGGCATCAATTTGTTGCTTGGGGTCGATTTCTAATTGTTTTTTACAGCTGGATACACTTAAAACAATTAAAAATGAAGCTAATATATTTTTATAATTTTTCATATTTTAAGTATTATTAAAAGCCAAGATTTAAACCGAAAGTAATTGTTCTAGCTTGTGGTGGAGTATAAAAATCATGACCTAACTGAATGTTAGCTGATTGAATAGAAGCTCCGCCAGGCGTATTAACCTCTGGGTCGTAACCTTTGTAACCTGTAATGGTAAATAAGTTAATTGCTGAGACAAAAACTCTTAAGTTTTGCATTTTGTATTTATTTGCAAAGGCTTTAGGAATGTTATAACCTAATACTACACTTTTCACCCTTAAATAAGAACCATCTTGAATCCATCTTGATGAAGGACTTGTTCCGTTCCCCTCGTTAAATCTTGGTTGAGGAATCATAGTAACTCTATTCGTTGGTGTCCAGTAATTTAATTGGTCAATGGTTTGGTTATCAAAATAATCGCCATTAGCCGATTGGAAAACACCTGCCATATTGTAAATGTCATTACCAGAAACAAATTGAGTTTGAATATCTAAATCGAAATTTTTGTAAGAGAAATGGTTTCCAAAGCCACCAAAAAACTTAGGATTTGGATCGCCTAATTTTTGATTTTGAGCTAAGCTGTAGTCATTTGTAGTCGCAGTTCTCGAAGCATCAATATAATAGATAGCATCACCATTTGCTGCGTCAACTCCTGCGTAAGCCTTTCCATAGAAATAACCTAATGGTTCGCCAACTGCAACTCTACCTAAAAATCTTCCACCGGTAAAAATTGGTTGATCATTTACCAAACGTAAAACTTTATTTCTGTTTAATGATATGTTAAACGATGTACTCCATTTAAATTCTCCGATAAAATTTCTGGTATTTAGAGAGAATTCAAAACCTTGATTTTGCATATCACCAATGTTTTGTGTTATCGATGAAAAACCATTTGTAGCAGCAATAGGAGCATTCAAAAGTAAATCAGTAGTTTTCTTTTTATAATATTCAACGGTTGATGAAATTCTATCGTTAAAGAATCCGAAATCTAAACCAATGTTAAAATTCTGTGTAGTCTCCCAAGTTAAATTTGGGTCGCCCAATTGAAATGGACGAGTACCACCAACGCCAGCATAGTTAACACCTCTGTATAAATTTCTCGAAGCGAAATCACCAATTTCGGCGTTTCCTGTTAAACCATAACTTGCTCTAAGTTTTAATTGGCTTATCGTTTTGCTGTCCTTTAAAAAATTTTCTTTGTTAATTATCCAGCCAGCTGATACAGCAGGGAATGTACCATAACGGTTATTAATACCAAATCTTGATGAACCATCAGTTCTTATTGACGCACTTAATAAGTATTTATCTTGAAATTTATAATTTACCCTGGCTAAATAAGAAACAAATGTGTGTCTGGTTTCTGATGAATTACCTGCAGAGATTACAGCAGCACTTGCAATTTTTGTAAAGCTATCTGATGGAAGTGTTGTCCCTTCGACTGAAGAAAATCTAAACTTCGTATCTTGAAAAGCAAAACCAGCTAATACATTCAAACTGTGTTTTTCGTTAAAAATCTTAGTGTAATTTAAAGTATTGTTGGTGTTAAAGTTTATCGATTTTGCCATGTAATCAGAAGAATAACCACCTGTACTTCCTCCATCTTGAGTTTTAGAACCTAAAAATTGCTCTTCCTCCAAATTGTTAAAATCAAAACCATATTCACTTCTAAAAACTAAGTCTGGCGTAATTTTTAAACTTGCAAATGCATTTGCAAAGGTTCTGTAAGTTGTAGATAAGTTTTTTCCGTTAGCAATATCAATTAAACCATTATAATAAACTGTAGAACGATTTAATTCTCCAGTTTCATCATAAACTGGTTGTATTGGCGGCAAGGCATTTAACTGTAGTGGATTTGAAAATGCATTATCTGTTGAGATACGATAATTATCAACTTTTGAAATATTAATTGCACCACCAACATCCAGAATCTTTGAAACGGTATGATCTAAACTTAATCTTCCACCTGTACGAACATATCTGTTTCCAACGATTATACCATCGTTATTGTTGTAGTTTCCAGATAGCATAAATCTGGTTTTTGCATCACCACCGTTGATATTTAAGCTGTACTGTTGCGTATGGCCTCTTTTAAAACCTTGGTCTACCCAATTTGTGTTGTTGCTGCTGTTCCAATCTGTTGTGCCTGTGTAATCTTCCCACATTTCTGCAGCGTTAGCATAGTCGCCACCATCGTAATTATTATACTTAAATGCTTCATTTAATAATTGGCGATATTGGTCTGCATTTAAAAACTCACCCTTTTTTGTCGGATCGCTAAAACCTGCGTAGTATCCAAAATCAATATTAGTTCTACCTTGCTTGCCTTTTTTTGTTGTAATTAAAACTACACCGTTTGATGCACGTGCACCGTAAATGGCAGCTGCAGCAGCATCTTTTAAAACCTCCATAGATTCGATATCATCTGGACTAATCGCGGCTAAAGGGTTATCAGCTTCTGTGTACGTACCTAAAGCTTCCGTAACAATCGGAACACCATCTATAACAAATAAAGGCTGATTGCTAGCTGAAATTGAAGAAATACCTCTTACACGAATTTGTAAAGCTTGACCAAGTTTACCACTACTTGAATTAATAAAAACTCCAGGAGCCTTTCCTTGTAGTGCACTTTCTACTGTTGCCAAAGGTCGGTCTTTCATTTCTGCCGCAGTAACTCTGGCTTGAGAACCAAGTAAGTCGCGTTTAGATTGCGTCCCATAACCAACAACTACCACATCAGATAAAGTTGTGTTGTCTTCTTCTAAATTTGCATTTACAGAATTACCTCTAATTGCAATTTCTTTGGTTTTGTAACCAACAAATGTAAAAGTTAGTGTACTCGCGTTTTGGGCAACAGTTATCTTGTAATCGCCTGTTGCATTTGTTTGTGTACCGTTAGAAGACGTTCCCTTTACGTACACACTTACACCAGGGAGCGGCTCGCCAGTACCTGAAGTTACCTTTCCGCTGATTGTTCTGTCTTGTGCGAAAACAGATGCAATAACGCAAAAGGATAAAAAGAAACTCAAGAGTAATTTTTTCATCAAATTGTCAGTTTTAAGTTTATAAAGTTTGTTAGATAGGAATGATATTCTAATGTAACAATATTATTAGACATTTTATTCCTTAAATGTTTGATTTATCGCTCAATAAAGCATTTTTATAAATTTCCTAAACAAAGTCTTAATTGTAAGGTTATAATTATGAATGCATTTACTAGGAACATATAAATAATTAAGAAAATGGATAAGTTAGAATTAAAAGGAAAGTGGAACGAGATAAAAGGAAAAGTTAAACAGGCCTATGCAGATTTAACCGATGACGATTTGAAGCATGAAGAAGGACAAGATGACGAGTTATTAGGCAAGCTTCAGCAAAAAACAGGCAAGGGAAGAGATGAACTTGTGAAATGGATTAATTCTTTGTAGAATTTTATTCTAAAAATTTTAAAACAGGTGACCATTTTGGTTGCCTGTTTTTGTTTAGAGTAACCTGCACCTTAATTATTTTCTTTAGATTTATAGGCATCCCGTAATTATCTAACCAAATATTTGAATTTTTTTATGAGTAAGGTGTGGCTTCTGTTTTCTGTATATCTTGTTTTTGCTTTTTCATTCGTCCAGGCGAAGAATCTTAATCCGGAGGTATCATTTTATTATCAGCAGTTAGATAATAGAAATGGATTATCAAATAGTTCTGTAAACAATATTTTTGTAGATAAAGATCAGCTTTTGTGGATTGGAACCTGGGATGGTTTAAACCGTTATGATGGAACAAAATTTAGTGTTTACAATCATAATATCGGCAAAGTAAAAAATAGTATTGGTAGCAATGTTATTCAATCTATAAATGAGGATAACCATAAAAATATATGGATTAATACTATAGGTGGCATTTCTCGCTACAATAAAATTAACGGTAAAGTTTATAGATATTTTTATCCTAATACGATAAACCAAAAAGTTAGCGAAAATGAATATGAACTAGCTGTAAATAAGAATGGTGATGTTTTTTGCTATTCAGCCGATGGAACCTTATCTAAGTATAACATTAAAGGTGATAAGTTTGAACGTTATCATTATTTCAGTGGCAAAGAAGGTATTGTAAAAATGTGTTTCGCCCAAAACGCTCTATATTATCTCAATAAAAAGGGCGAATTAGTAATTGCCAATACTCTTCAGAATAAACTTACAATAGTAAAAAAATACTCGTCATCTGTTGGAATAAATAATTTCTTTCTGGTAAATAATCAACTTATTTATTCTCTTAATAATGATACTCATTTTTTAACGGGTGTAAATAACCAAAACCTTCAAATTGGTATTTCAAATAAGAAAATTAAAGCAATATGTTATTATCAAAACAGCTATGTTGTGGCATGGGAGAACCAGGGAATTAGTGTTTATGATAAAGATTTTAAAGAAACAGAATTGCTTAAAAAGGAATCTCATTTATTAGAAAATCTAAGAATTACAGCTTTAAATGTTACGCAAAACAAAATTTTGTGGCTTGGAACCGATGGTAACGGATTGATTCAAATTTATCCAAAGGAAAATTTATTTGGGTTGGTAACTAAGCTAAATAATAACAGTATAAATAAACCCATTAGAGCCTTTGCAGAGGTTGATAATAATTTATGGGTTGGTACAAAAGGTAGCGGAATATTAATTTTTAATGATTTTTGGAAGAATAGGAATGAAACTGCTAATTCAGGAAAAATTGATGTAAGCAATGGCTTAGAGAATAATTCTGTGTTTGCAATAAAGAGGGGTATCGACCAATTAATTTACATTGGTACCGATGGTAAAGGTGTTTCGGTTTACGACCAAAAAACTGCTAAAACTTTTCGTTGGAAAGATTTGAGAGGCTCAGCAAAATTGCCTGATTTTAAATCTGTTTATACCATAATTCAGGATAAAGACAGCGCTGTTTGGATTGGAACCAGTGGTTATGGTTTAATTCATCTCAAAGTAGAAAGAAATGCCGATGCAACACTTTCCATAAAGAAATTTAAACAATATTATTCTTCAGCGACTGAAAAAGATGGACCAGCAAATGATATTATATATGCACTTGTAAATGGTAATGATGATAGACTATGGATTGCCTGCCGATACGGCGGTTTAAGTGTGCTGAACAAAAAAACAGAGCAGTTTAAAACTTACAAGGCTTCGGGTTACGATGGAAGTTTATCACATAGTGATGTTTTATCCTTGTTTTACGATAAAGCAAATAGGTTATGGGTAGGCACGAGTTATGGTTTAAATTTCCTTAGTAATGCTGAATCGTTAAAAGAAAAGCCAAAATTCTCTAAAATAACTACTGAAACTGGTTTGCCAAATAATACCATTCATGCCATCAATGAAGATGATGCAGGGAATATATGGCTTAGCACAAGTAAAGGACTAGCTAAGTTAAATCCATTAAATAACAGCATTGCAAATTATCAACATAGTGATGGTTTACAAAGCAATGAATTTAGCGATGGCGCAGTATTAAAATCCAGAACAGGAAACCTTTTGTTTGGAGGAATTTACGGCTTTAACTATTTTGTACCAAAGGATATTGTAGAAAACAAAAGGCAGCCAAATCTTTTAATAACCGACCTGCAAATGGGCGGAATCAAGTTTGAGAATAATCAATATCTTATTGTAAAATCAACCCAAGAAAATGCAGAAACATTTACTTTAGATAGAAAAAATGACTTTTTCCAGTTTTCTTTTAATGCGTTAAATTACTTCAATGCATCCAAGAATGAATTTGCTTATAAACTCGAAGGATTAGATAATACCTGGCGATATACCGGTACAAATGGAGAAATCGCCTATTATAATATCCCGGCAGGTAAATATAAACTGATGGTTCGTTGGAGTAACGGAGAAGGTGTTTGGACTCAGGATATTATTGCATTAAATATTATTGTAAAGCAATATTTCTGGCTCACCTGGCCAGCATATTTGGTTTATTTCCTGCTTTTAGTGTTTGGTGGTTATGCCTTTCATTTATACAGAAAAAATAAACTGGAGATGAAATTTAAACTCGAAAGGGAATATTTATTCAGACAAAAAGATGAAGAAATCCATCACCAAAGGATTAGCTTTTTTACCAACATTGCACACGAAATTCAAACTCCTTTAACTTTAATAATGGGTTCGGTAGAGCATATTATGGAAAAGAATGGAGAGGTAGAAAAACCAAAGGATAAGAATTATTTTCTATCGCTGGTTCATCAGCATACGGCCAGACTTACTTACTTAGTGCAGCAACTATTAGAATTTAGAAGAGCTGAAGCTGGTTATTTAAAAAGTAATGAAGATTATTTCGACATTACTAAGTTATTAAATGGTTTATCGCAGTTGTTTATTCCCGTTGCTGAAAAAAATAATCAGCTATACTCCCGAGAAATTCAATCTTCTTTGGCTGGTTTCATTGATAAAGATAAGTTTGAGAAAGTGCTTTTTAATTTGCTTTCAAACGCCTTTAAACACGCAGGCGCTAACGAATCAATCATTTTTAATGCCCTTTATAACGAACAGGCAAAAGAACTCGAAATAATAGTTGCTAATTCGGGCTGTAAGTTAAAGGAAAGTGATTTGGATAACATTTTTGAAGAATTTCAGGTTGGTGCAGAAGCTCAGTTCGAAAAATTTAATTCTGGTATTGGTTTGGCTTTTATTAAAGAATTAATTTCAATTATGAATGGAACCATTGCTGTTTCCTTAAATCAAAGTTGGATTACATTTAGTTTCAAACTAAATTTAAAACAAGCCATTGAAGGAAAGGAAAATGAAGTAATTGCATCAGCTCCATCTTACCTGTTCGAATCTATTTTAAAACCTTATGCAAAAGAAATTACCACAACGGTCGAACAAAATAATAAAGCAGCACTAATTGATAATTTGAAACAAAAGTCGGAGTATGCAATATTGATTGTTGAGGATGATGTTTCTTTGCGCTTTCTAATTAAAAACATTTTAAGCGAGCACTACATTGTTTATGAAGCTGAAAATGGGTTAGCCGCAATAGATTTTCTAAAAAATAATACGCCAGATATTATTATAAGTGATGTTATGATGCCAGAAATGGATGGTTTGGACCTTTGTAAATATGTAAAAACAGCACCCGCAACTTGCCATATTCCATTTATTATTCTTTCTGCTAAAGGAAGTGAAGAACATAAAACAGAAGGTTACGAAACCGGTGCAGATGCTTATATCCCCAAGCCTTTTCATGTCAACTATTTACAAATGCGGGTTCGTAAGTTATTAGATTATCGTAACCGGATGAACAATTTGATTAAAGATGGAAACATTAATAATCACTTTGTGGATGTAGATTTAGAACAAGGAGATAAGGAATTTCTAAATGCGCTCGTAAAAGCTGTAGAAGATAATCTTGCTGAATCGGATTTGGATGCATCTACTTTAGAAGCGGCATTGTGTATTAGTAAAATGCAGCTTTACCGAAAACTTAAAACTTTGGCGGGGATGACTCCTTCTGAGTTTATCAAAAGAATACGTTTAAAACATGCCGCAGTTTTATTGCAAAATTCTACACTCAACGTATCAGAAATCTTTTACAAAACCGGCTTCAATAATAAGTCTTATTTCTTCAGAGAGTTTAAAAAAATATATCATTTTGCACCAAATGATTATCGCCAGAAACAACATGAAGGAATTTTGGATAAAGAAACTTTATAGATAAAAACGCTGTTTTTTTAACCATTTGCAACAATAGTGAACTAAAATGTAAATATAGTGTACTACTGTTGCGGTGCTGCTGGTCTATATTTGTGTACTAATCAAATATAAATCAAATGAAAAAAAACAGACGTACTTATGCATTGTTGGCTTTCTTGTTTTTAGTTGTAACGGGTTTTACAAGTTATGCACAAACTAAAGTAACAGGAAAAGTTACCGATGAATCCAATCAACCTTTACCGGGTGTGGTGGTTGCTCAAACCAAAACTCAAAACAAAACTTCAACAAATCAAGATGGGGTATATGTTTTAACGCTGCAAGCTGGTGGAGCGCAAACTTTAACTTTTAATTATATCGGCTATAATTCTACTACATTAAATCCATCTGGCGGAACTTTGAACATAGCATTAAAGCCTTCTTCACAAGCATTAGATGATGTTGTAGTCGTTGGTTATACCTCTCAAAAGAAAGCTTCGATTACAGGTGCAGTTTCAACCGTTAATATGAGCGACTTGCAAAAAACCAGAATACCTGATGTTGCGCAGGCACTTCAAGGACAGGTTGCAGGTGTGTTTGTTGCTGCAAATACTGGTGCACCAGGCGATGGAATCAAAATCAGGATTAGAGGTGAAGGAACTTTAGGAAATAACGATGTACTATATGTTATTGATGGTGTTCCAACTCGCGATATTTCCTTTTTAAATCAAGGTGATGTAAAATCGATGACGGTTTTAAAAGATGCTGCTGCAAGTGCTATTTATGGTTCTCGTGCAGCAAATGGTGTCGTAATTATTACAACCATTAGCGGAAGCAAGGGCAAGGCAAATGTTAATGTCGATTATTTTAGAGGTTTTTATCAGGCAACAAATTTGCCTAAAATGTTAAATGCTGATCAGTATTTAACGGTTAAAGATAGAGCATGGCACAATACTTTGGGTAATGCAGCCAATGCTGTAAGCCCATATCAAGCGGCAAGAAGCAGAACAGATTTGGCCGATACGGATTGGCTGGATGAATTATTTGAAACAGGTAAATCTACCAATTTGCAAGCCTCAGTAAATGGCGGTTCTGATAATGTACAATATCTAATTTCAACGGGTTATTTCAAACAAGATGGTATTGTAGTTCAAGATCACGATGGTTACGAACGATTTAATTTCCGTTCGAATGTAAATGCTAATGTTACCGACAGATTTAAAGTTGGTACAAATCTTCAACTAAGTTTTGCTAAGCAAGATAAACTATCATCAAGTGGAGATGTTCCAGGTGTAATTCGTCATGCTTTATTACGCCCACCAGTTTTGGGTGTGTTTAAAAACGTAAACGATCCAACCTATTCTGCTGCAAATCCTTACACCGATTTGCCATTTTACACAGGTAATAATAATGGCTGGGATAAAAACTTTGAATTCAGTTCTAATCCAATCGCAATTGTAAATTTCACCAACGATAAGAGAAAAACCTTCCAAACGTTTGGAAATATTTATGGAGAATATGCATTCTTAAGTGATAAAACTTTAACCTTCCGTACAAGTGTTGGTGTTGATATTAGTTTCTCTCACAATAAAAACTTTGCACAAAATTTTGGCGATGATAACGATAACAACCCTGATGAACTTTATCCAGGTAAAGGAAGAAACAATAAGCCAAATAATTTAGATGAGAATAGAGGAGAAGTAATGAATTTTACTTTTACCAATACATTAAACTATGTAAAAACCTTTGCTCAAAAGCATAATGTAAATTTCTTACTTGGTGCAGAAAGTATCTCCAGTAAATCATCAGCTATTGGGGGAAGCAGACAAAATTTCGATAAAAGCAGCTCAGGATTTCAATATTTAGACTATGGAAGTTTAACCAACATTTATAATTCAGGTTCTGCTAGTCAGTTTAATTTAGTTTCATTTTTTAGTAGTGCTTCTTATAATTACGATAGTAAATATTTTGCAACTGCAACATTAAGAGCGGATGGCTCATCTCGTTTCGGTCCGAGTAATAAATGGGGCTATTTCCCATCTGTATCTGCCGGATGGATGATTTCTCAGGAAAATTTCCTTAAAGATGTTAACTGGATATCTGAATTTAAACTTAGAGGAAGTTGGGGACAAGCTGGTAATCAGGAAATTCCTAACAATACTTACCAAACTTTGGTTTCTGAATCTGGTGGCATTGTTAATGTTGTTCGTTATGGTAATCCTGATGTGAAATGGGAAACTACAACACAAACAAACATTGGAATTGACTTTGGTATTTTAAAAAACAAGCTATCGTTCACTGCCGATTATTTTAATAAAAGAACAAACGATATCTTATTAACTGTGGGCTTACCTGCGGTATCAGTAGGGGTAATCGATAGAACATACGTGAATGCCGGAGAGGTTACAAACAAAGGTTTTGAATTGGGTATGAATTTCCAAAACCGCGATCATGCATTTAAATATAATGTAAATGCAAACGTTGCAACTTTAACCAATCGTGTAAATAAACTACAGGAATTTGTTAAAAATATTATTGATGATGCTACGCATACTAAAACTGAAGTAGGAAGACCAATTAGTTCGTACTATGGTTTAGTATTCGATGGAATTTACCAAACCCCGGCAGAAGTGAGCAGTCATTTATTTTCTAATCCTAACGGTACTTTACCGGGCGATATTAAATTTAAAGACTTAAACGGCGATGGACAAATAAATGCTGATGATAGAACCTTTATCGGTAATCCAATTCCAAAGTTTACTTACGGTTTAGCTTTTTCTTCATCATATAAAAAATTCGACTTTTCATTCTTACTTCAAGGTGTTCAGGATGTAGATCGTTATAATGATTTAAAACAGATTATAAATTTCGATAGCCGTCCGTTTAACTCTATGACTTCAGTTTTAGATAGCTGGAATGGTCCCGGAACAAGTAACACTTTGCCACGTTTAACATTTAATAATAATGGTGGTGGAAATGTGTCTAGCGTTTTTGTCGAAGATGCCTCGTATTTAAGGTTAAAAAATATTGAAGTAGGATACACATTCGATGTTAAGAAAATTGGTGTGAAAAATGTTCGTTTATATGCTTCGGGTCAAAACTTATTTACGATTACAGATTATACAGGTTTAGATCCTGAATCAACATCATTAATCGATAAAGGAACCTACCCACAATCAAGGGCATTTATTCTTGGTTTAAAAATTAATTTATAAACCATTTTAGCAAAAGTATTATGAAAAAAATATTATTAATAAGTGCAGCAATTGGTTTAGTAACCATAACTGGTTGTAAAAAACAACTTACTACCGAAGCTGTTGGCTTAACAACATTAGAGCAGGTTAATTCTACCCCAACTTTAGGTACAGTAGAAAATTCTGTAAACTCAGCATATCAATTATTATCAAACCGACTTAACATTTTAGCGCAATGGGATTGGGCAGGTGGTTTGGTTTTTCAAAATGATTTGGTTTTGCAAGATATCGCATCTGATGATATGGAGAAAAAATGGAATCCTGATGGAGACCAGCCATGGATGGACGACGTGAATAATTTCACTTTCACCTCTACAAATGGCGGTCCAAATGGATTATGGAAATATGATTATGAAGGCATTAAGCGTCTAAATATCGCCATTGAGTTATTAACTAAACCTGATATTGAAACGATAACTGGTATTACAACTGCTCGTAAAAATCAATTATTGGGCGAAGCTTATTTCTTACGTTCGTACTATTATTTTTCTTTGGTTACCAATTTTGGTGATGTGCCATTAATCCTAAAACCTGTAAGTACTTATCAGGAAGCTTTTGATGTAGCTGTTAAAGCTGATAAAGCTGTTGTTTGGGATAAAATTAAATCTGATTTAGCCCTTGCAAAAGGTTTGCTACCTAACGCTAAATATAGTTCAGCTACCGAAAGATGGAGAGCAAATAGAGGTTCTGCGATAGCATTGCTTGCTAAAAGTGCATTGTATACAGAAAAATGGGCAGATGTAGTTACTAATGTTAACGAACTTCAAGCTACAGGTTTTTACGGTTTAAATGCGAATTACTTCGATAGCTTTAATCAGGCTAAGGAGTTTGCAGAGAATGAAGTTATTTTCTGTTACGATCATCAAAGTAACCAAAATCCATTAAAAGGAAATGGTATTTGTGCACCACTTGGTTGGGGTTTCTTTGCACCAAGCACCGATTTCTTAAATGCATTTGAAGCAAATGATCCGAGAAAACTTTACACTGTAGATGTTCCAAATCAAAACGTAAATAAGTTGTTAGGAAGTACAAATGGTTCTAATAAAGGCAATGATGATGCAGCCAACAATAAAATTTACATCCGTTATGCTGATGTTTTATTATGGAAAGCAGAAGCTCAAAATGAGTTAGGTCAATATGCTGATGCGGTTGCAATTATTAATCAGATTAGAACCAGAGCCAGAACAAGCGCAAGTGCATTAGGTGTTGTTCCTCCTGCTGGAACTTTACCAAATAGAGCTGCATCAACAAATAAAGAAGAAGTTAAAAACTGGCTTATTTCTGAACGTAGAGTTGAGCTTGGTTTTGAATCTCAACGTATGCTCGATTTAAAACGTTGGAAAATCGCGAAGGCTGTAATGACTTCAAAAGGCAAAAATTTCCAGGATAAGCATTACCTATATCCAATACCACAGGGTGAAGTCGATGCTTCAGCAGGAACTTTAAAGCAAAATCCTGGTTATTAAATTATTAGGAGCCAGTTAAATGCTCGAATGGCTCCTCTCTCAAATCATTCTTTTAAAAAAACAGCATCACATTTTGTGTGGTATTGATAAATATTTTCAAAAATATGTCAACAGATATTGCTAATCGTTTTCCTCAAAACCCAATTCTCTCTCCTAAAGATTTAAAACCAAGTATCGAAGGCTTAGAAATTGCTTGCTTGCTAAATCCAGGTGTATTTACTTTTCAAGGTAAAACCTGGTTGCTGGTGCGAGTGGCAGAACGCCCCAAACAAGAAGAGGGTATAATTTCGTTTCCGGTGTTAAACGGCAATGGAATAGAAATCATCAAAATAAAAGAAAATGACCCGGAGTTAATTGCAACAGACCCTAGAGTTATAACCTACAAAGGAGCCGATTATTTAACAACACTTTCTCATTTAAGGTTGGTACGTAGCGATGATGGTATTAATTTTTATCAACCAGAAGGATACCCATTATTACAAGGTGAAGGTGAAGATGAAGCTTTTGGAATTGAAGATTGCCGTGTTGCGCTAATTGAAGATACTTATTATCTAACCTTTACAGCCGTTTCTAGTCATGGTGTTGGTGTGGGTATGCGAACAACCAAAGATTGGAAAACTTTTGAAAAACATGGTATAGTTATTCCGCCACATAATAAAGACTGTGCAGTTTTTGAGGAGAAAATCAACGGAAAGTTTTATGCATTACACCGTCCAAGTAGCGTAGACTTAGGCGGTAATTACATTTGGATTGCCCAATCGCCAGATGGTATACATTGGGGGAAAAACAAATGTTTAATAAAAACCCGCAAAGGTAAATGGGATAGTAAAAGAGTAGGAGCAGGTGCTGCACCAATAAAAACCGAAAAAGGTTGGTTAGAAATTTACCACGGTGCAAATGAAAATCATCAATACTGCTTAGGTGCATTTTTAATGGATTTGAATGATCCTACAAAAGTTATCGCCCAAACAGATGGTCCAATTATGCAGCCACAAACACCATACGAATTAAGTGGTTTTTTTGGTCATGTGGTTTTTACAAACGGGCATATTATTAACGGCGATGAACTTACAATTTATTATGGCGCAGCCGATGAATTTGTTTGTGCTGCCAAATTTTCAATTCAAGATATTTTAGCTCAATTAAAACCATGCGATCAGAAATAGCCCATTTTAAAAGTCAATCTTATAATTTTAAGGTATTAACCCTTACCAATTTAATTTATAGCATTGTACTTCCTGTTATAGATATTTTTGTAGCAGCCTACGTTATGCGTAGCTCAAACGACCCTGTAAAAGTTGTTGTTTATCAATTAACCATATACTCTGGCATTCCAATTACATTTTTAATTAACGGTTATTTGTTGCGTACATTTTCTATTAAAACCTTGTATTCATTAGGGATGATGTTAAGCGGGATTTCTATGATGGTAATGATGTCTTTAACTACATTAGATACCGTTGGTATTGGCATCGCCGGATTAATTATGGGCATGTCTTTTGGCTTTTATTGGGCAAACAGAGATTTTTTAGCCTTAGCCATGACAAACGATGAAAATAGAAATTACTATTATGGTTTGGAAACATTTTTTTATACCATTATTGCCATCATCATTCCTTTTTCTATTGGTGCATTTATAGAGTATCAATCTGCTATAAGTGGTAATGCACAATTGGCTTATCGCATCGTTACAGGCTTTGTGGTTTTTATTACCATTTTGGCTTCGGTTATGTGCTTTAGGGGCAATTTTACCAATCCTACTGAGAAAAAGTTTGTCTATTTTAAATTCGATCCTTACTGGTATAAATTATTGAGACTGGCGAGTTTAAAAGGATTAGTACAGGGATTTTTGGTAACAGCGCCAGCAATGTTAATTATGTTATTGGTGGGTAAAGAAGGCGCATTAGGTACAGCACAATCTGTAGGTGCAATTATCGCTGCATTTGTAATGTACATTATTGGACGTAAAACATCGCCAAAACATAGAGTTTATGTTTTTGGAGCAGGTTTATTATTATTCGCCATTGCAGCAATTATTAATGGCATTTTGTATAATAGTACGGGTGTAATTATGTTTATGTTGTTGTTATTGTTAGCAAAACCATTGTTAGATATTGCTTATTATCCAATTCAGTATAGCGTAATTGATATTTTAACCAAAAAGGAAAAACGTAGCGAATTTGCTTACATATTGAATCACGAAGCGGGTTTGTATATTGGTCGTTTGGTTGGCGCCGGAACGTTTTTAGTTTTGGCTTATTGTTTCTCTGTAGAAATTGCCTTACGTTATGCTATTGTAATTGTAGCTGTTTTGCAACTGGCTTCATTTTGGGTGGCAAAAGATATCATTAAGCAAGGTAAAATAGAAAATGTTGATAATGCTCCAATTTTAAGTACTGAAGAGCCAACTCTTGTTGCTCCAATAACTAACTAAAATTATACATTCGATTAATATGAGGATTACAAAAATACTTATCACAATATTGCTCTTTTCTATTTCGAGCCTGGTTATAGCACAGGTTAAACAGTTATCGCTTAACAGAGTTGATGAAATGGCTGATGTGCCGCAACCTCTAAAAATTATCGATTGGAAATTAATGGCTCAAAATTTCGATAAAACGGTTTACGATTTCAATGCAAAAGGAGAATATTGGCCAATGGTTTGGATAGACAGTACCAATAAAAACTTTAACGAACCTGCATTAGGGATTTATACTGCCGTTGGCGATGTTCGACAGGGAAGACAGCATAATAAAGGGATGTTTCATGAGGCTTTGGCCAATATGGGAGCTGTAATGGGCGCAAGTTTAATTGGTATTGATAAGAGCAATCAGCAAAACATGAATTATGTGGCGATGCTCAAAAACTATTTTAACCGTGATACCAAATGGAATATCATGATGAATAACACCGCTCCAGAAGTTGCGCTTTTGGGTGGCGGTTACGGCAGAGATTGGTGGTATGATGTTTATCCGAATGTTTTGTTCTATGCCATTTATGAGCAATATCCAAATCAAAGAGATTTTGAATGGATAGCTAAAAGCATAGCCGAAAAGTTTTACAAAGCAGATTCGATATTGAATGGAAATTATAATTATTCTTATTTCGATTATACACAAATGAAACCAATGAAAAACCAAATTTGTGCGCAGCCAGATGCCGCTGCCGGACATGCCTGGGTTTTGTATTCGGCTTATAAGAAATTTGGTGATAAACGTTATTTGAAAGGTGCGATAAGTGCTATGACGGCTTTAGAAAGCAATAAAATAAATCCCACATACGAATTGCTGATGCCATTTGGCGCTTATTTGGCTGCAAGAATGAATGCTGAACAGGGTACAAATTTCGATGTACATAAACTTATGGGCTGGACATTTGATGGTACTGCTGTTTGTCGTGAAGGTTGGGGCGTTTTAACTGGGAATTGGAATGGTTACGATATTTCTGGAGTGGTTGGGAGTACTGTAGACCACGGTGGTTATGGGTTTTTGATGAATACTTTTGATGCAGCCTGGCCATTGGTTCCAACAGTTCGCTATAATGCGGCTTACGCGAATTCAATCGGTAAATGGATGTTGAATGCAGTTAACGCATCGAGGTTTTTTTACCCTCAGTATATGCCTGCCGATAGACAAACCATTCCTCAATTTGAATCGGTTACAAAAGGCGTAATTGCTTATGAGGGTTTTGCCAAAACTTCAACTTTTGATACGCTTTATACAGATAAAAAAGGACCTGTTGCACAAGGTGATGGACCGAAATGGGTTCCTGGAAAAAATCCTGAAGTTTCACAGTTTAGTGTTTACGGGAGTGGACATGTAGGTATATTTGGCGCAATCGTAGAAAAAACCAATGTAGAAGGTGTTTTGAAATTAGATGTATTAGCTACAGATTTTTATAAAAACAAAGCCTATCCTACATACTTAATTTACAATCCGTTTAAACAAAATAAAAGCATTACTTATAAAACTAAAACTAAAGGTAAAGTAGACTTGTATGATGCCGTTAGTCAACGTTTTGTTGCTAAAAATATAACAGGAAAAGCCAATGTTTCAATTACCGCTGCAAATTCAGTAATTATTGTAGAAACACCTGTTGGAAGCAAAATCACTAAAGCAAAAAATCATTTGCTAGCAAATGGTATCGTTATCGATTATCAGAAAAAGTAGAGTTCCAAGTATAAAATTTGCCTGGTTTTGAGTTTCTAAAGGTGGATTTTTGTTTCTAAACCCGACAGCAACGGCAGCCGCGAGTTTTTACGAGGGCTATAGTGAATGGCGGGATTGATGTTTCCGATAAACCACTGCATGCTCATTTTCTAATTATTAAAATTAAAAACTGTCAATAAAAAAGCGTTCCGAAATTAACCGGAACGCTTTTTTATGGAGCTTTCAAAACCTGCAACAATAAACATTGCAACTTCGAACATTCCAACTTCGAACATTCCAACATTTTACGCCTTAGTAACCAAAAATTTGCTCTAATGTTAACGTAGTTACATTACCAAACTTCTGCATATCCTCAAGTTTTACTTTTTTATCAGATGCAACAATTAAATAAGAGTAAGGCTTATTCGCAATTTTTTGGTCGTGGAAGCCTTTAATATCTGTAAACGTAATTGGTTTTAAACCTTTGTATAAATCAATTCTCGAATCGTAATCGTAACCTAATTTCTTATCAGCAAAATAATAGCTGAAAATACCATCTTTGGTAACTCTGTTGGTTTCAAGAGAACTCAAAACGTTCGATTTTGCGCCATCAAAAGATTTATCACTCTGAGGTAAAACATTTAATAACTCGTTCATTCCGTTAACTGCATCAGTCATTTTATCTGCCTGACTACCAACATAAGCAATCATGCTATATTGTCTGTCGGCTTTATCTGGCATTTGATAGATTGCATAAGTAGAATAAGCCAATGCTTTCGATTCTCTGATGGTTTGGAAAACGATAGAACCCATTCCGCCACCAAAGTAGTTGTTAAACACTTCAATATTAGGGCGGTCGGTTTTGTTATATTCTCCGGTATTTCTTAACCAACGAATTTCTGATTGAACCATATCGTAGTTAGCGAAATATACTTTATTGCTATCTTGAACAGTGTAATTGTACACTTTTGCAGGTGCAGCTGGTGTAAACTCTTTACCTAATCGATGTTCTTTCTTTACATCAGCGGTAAAAGCATCAACATCTTTTGGTCCGTAATAAGTAATTACATGCTCGTAATTTGTTAAGTTTTTCAAAAGATAAATTAAATCTTCAGCTTTCATGTTTTTAACATCCTCGTTAGATAGAACGTTATTGTATGGGTTAACACTTCCGTATTGTGCGTAAGAAGTTAAGCCAACCATTATCTGGCCTTTGTTTAACTTGTTGTTTTCACGGCTTTTAAGAATTGTGTTTTTTAAATCAGCTAATGCTTTTTCATCAGGTTTCACATTTGCAAGAATGTGCTCAACAAGGCTTACCGCTTTATCGAAATTTTCTTGTAAACCGCTAATGTTAATTGTAGTAGTTTCTGTACCAACGTTTAAGCTGTAAGAACAAGCGATGTTGTAAAATGCTTTACTAATTTCTTCAGCAGTATATTTATCAGTACCTAAAAATGGCAAATAACTTGCAGCGTAAGGCAATAGTTTGTAGTTATTTGTACCATGATTAAATCTGTAAGTCATTCTAAAAATAGAATTGTCCTTGTTTTTAGTTGTTAAAACATCAGCAATACCTACTTTACCAGTAATAATATCTTTTTTATAATCTAAAAACTTAGGCTCTAAAGGTTTTACCGGAGATTCTATTACACTTTTAACGAATGGTGATGTTAAATTACCATTTGCATTAATTGGAGTGATAGTTGGTTTCTCTACTTTAGTGGTGTTTTTATCTTCGCCTTTATGTTTAAAGCCAATTACATAATTATCTTTAAAATAAGTGTTTACGAAAGCAACAACCTGGGCTTTTGTAATTTTTGCAGTTTCTTCAATATCTGCTAAACTTTTATCCCATTTTGTACCTCTGTTTAAAATAAATTCGTTCGATAAATATTCAGCTCTGCTATTATTACTATCAAAAGCCTGTAAGAAGCTAAATTTTTGATTTGCAACGATTGCTTTAATCAAATCATCATCAAACTTGCCTTGTTTTAGTAATTCAATTTGCTCTAAAAGTAATTTAGATGCTTGCTCTAAACTCTGACCTTGACGCGGTTGTGCCGATAAATTGAACACACCGTAATCTTTCATCTGCTGATAGCTTGCGCTAGAACGTTGCGTTTTTTGTTGTTTGTTTAAGTTGATATCAATTAAACCAGCTTTACCATTAAATAAAATGCTTTTAATTAAGTTAAGCATTAAGCTATTTTGAGTATTTTCAGCATAACCACGATAGTAAATTTCTACCATTTCTGCACTCGGACCATAAACATCAATTTTTTGAATTTTAGTTAATGGTTTTTCCGGAGCCGGATTGTAAAGTGTAACTGGTTTCGAAACCATGTAGCTAAACGCTTTATCCACTTTGTTAATCATTTCATCGGGATTAAAATCACCAGTAAAAACAGCAGCCATGTTATTTGGAACATAGTATTTGTTGTAGTAATTTCTAATTTCAACCAGCGATGGGTTTTTCAAATGCTCAATCGTTCCGATTGTGGTTTGCTGTCCGTAATTGTGCGTTGGGAAAAGCAATTCCATCATCGCTTCATCAAGCTTATTTGGGTCGCTATCTAAGCCACGGTTTTTTTCTTCGTAAACAGCCTCAAGCTCGGTATGGAAAATACGGAAAATTGGCTTGCGGAAACGTTCGCTTTGAATGGCTAAAAATTTATCAACTGCGTTTGATGGAAAATCTTCATTATAAACAGTTTCCTCGTACCATGTATGCGCATTTGATGAGTTTCCACCAATACCCGATATCATTTTATCGTATTCGTTTGCAATTGAAAAGTTTGATGCCTCTCCAGAAGTTTTATCTATTTCTTTGTAAATTTCTTTACGTTGAGCAGGGTCTGTAGTTTTATTATACTTTTCGTAAAGTGCATCAATTTTATCCAATAAAGGCTTTTCTTTTGCCCAATTGTTGGTTCCAAATTTATCGGTTCCTTTAAATAAAAGATGCTCAAGGTAATGCGCTAAACCAGTGGCATTTTTAGGGTCGGTGTTGCTACCAGCTCTAACACTCATTCTCCATTGAATATTTGGTTCTTTATTGTTTGGAGATAGAATCACGGTTAAACCATTTTTCAATGTATAAAACCTCGAATTCGATGGGTCGTTGGTTACATATTTATACGTGTAACCGCCGGCTGATGCTGTTTTCCACTGGTAAGTTTGCGCTTTTACAAACGAACCTGTTACTAAAAAACAAGCAAGCGTAAATAGTTTAAATTTCATTTATTTGATTTTGGTTTATGATAACGATTGTTAAAATTTTTAAATAGGGTTGATGTGCCTTTAAATCTCTAAATCGTAGGTTAATAAGTTACTTTATCAAATATATATGGATTATCGTATCGAATGAAATGCTTTTGAAATTAATAACTAAAAAAGCTTTAACTAATCGTTTTACTATAATAAATTAGGTTTGTTATCGCTTAAATATATAAATCTGTATTTTTACAGCATGACAAAGCAAAATACTAAACCCAATATTTTAGTTGTAAATGATGATGGTATTACTGCCATGGGCATTAAAAACCTAATGGAAGTAATGCAGGAGTTAGGAAACGTTGTTGTAGTAGCTCCAGATAGCCCTCAAAGTGGAATGGGGCACGCCATTACCATTGGCAAACCAATTCGCTTTGATAAAGTAGAATTATACCCTGGTGTAGAAATGTACAAGTGTAGTGGTACACCTGTAGATTGTGTTAAGCTTGCCGTAAACAAAATATTTAAAGGTAAAAAGCCCGATTTGTGTGTGTCTGGAATTAACCATGGTTTAAATAATTCCATTAACGTTTTGTATTCAGGCACCATGTCTGCTGCGGTAGAAGGCGCAATTGAAAAAATTCCTTCTATTGGTTTTTCTTTAGATGATTTTGCAGCTGATGCAGATTTTAGCTTTACAAAAGAATACATTAAAAGCATTTGCGAACAAGTTTTAGCTAATGGTTTGCCAGAGGGCACTTTGCTTAATGTTAATTTCCCTAAGGGCGATGGTTTGAAAGGCATTAAAATTTGCCGCCAAGCAAACGCTAAATGGATGGAAGAATTTGACGAACGAAAAGACCCATACAACAGACCATATTATTGGCTTACCGGCGTTTTCGAAAACTTTGATAAAGGCGAAGACACCGATGTTTGGGCTTTAGAACATGGTTACGTTTCGGTTGTGCCGGTTCAGTTTGATTTAACTGCGCACCATGCCATCCAAACGCTTAACAGTTGGAATTTTGGCATTAATGCAGATGCAAAATCAAATGAAAAGCCAACTAAAGTTTCTGCACCCGATGGAATTAATTTAGGTTAAAACCATAAGATGAATAAATATTTAGCGAAACTCAAAAACTCTGTATGGATAGGTTTGGGTATTGGGCTTTTTTCTCCGGCTGTATTGTGTGCAATCGTCTGGTTTATCATTAATAAGGTAACTTATTTAAGCAAGGCAGATTTGCTGTACATCGGTGGGATTGCGTTTAACGCCTACTTAATGCAATATTTTTTTAAATACAATAAAGAGAATACGGGTAGAGGAATTCTTGCGGCAACCTTTGTTTGCGCATTTGTTTTTTTTGCCTACAAAGTTTTTTAGCAAGCTATAAAAACACGAGATAAAGATTTTTTTGAAAATGAGTGTTAGTGGTTAATGGCTTACAGCAGTCCCCCTTTTCGCTGTAGCTCCCGAAAAAACCTGTGAGAGAAGGAAGCAGACAATTAAAAAAATAAATACTGTGCTTAAATCGGGAGGCTGCCGCTGCAATCGGGTTTAAAAACAAAAGTTTGCCCCGGCAATATTGTAAATACTGCAGGTTTTACGTTTGGGTTTTTATGTAAAGACTGTTGTGCATAAACCCGATAGAACTAAATAGCCCGCAATCCCGATTTTTTTTTCATCGGGAGCGGACTATAAGTGATAGCGGGACTACAGTTTACTAAGTATTACAGAACCGCTCGTTTTCAAAAAAAAATTAAAATATAAAACGCAGAACTTAAAATAAATGAAATACTATTTGGTAGCTGGTGAAGCATCAGGCGATTTACATGGCGCCAACTTAATGAAAGCTTTAAAAGCCGAAGATAAAGATGCTGTTTTCAGATATTTTGGGGGCGATAAAATGCAGGCAGAGGGTGGCGAATTGGTTAAGCATTATGCCGATATGGCATTTATGGGTTTTACCGAGGTTTTACTAAATCTGCGTACCATCTTTAAAAACCTAAAAGCTTGCAAAACGGATGTTTTAGATTGGACACCCGATGTTTTAATACTGATTGATTTCCCTGGTTTTAACCTAAAAATTGCTGAGTTTGCAAAAAAGCAAGGCATTAAAGTTTGCTACTATATTTCTCCTAAAATTTGGGCCTGGAACCAAAAAAGGGTACTTAAAATTAAAAGAGATGTAGACCACATGTTCTGCATTTTACCTTTCGAGGTTGATTTTTATCAGGAATGGGGCATGAAGGTTGATTATGTTGGTAATCCTTTATTAGATGAGAAAGCACAATTTTCGCCTAATCCAGATTTCAGAACGGAACATAATTTAAGGGATGGTAATATAATTGCATTATTACCGGGAAGCAGAAAGCAAGAAATAGAGCGTTTGTTGCCAGAAATGTTAAGCATTACAGAGAAGTTTCCTGATTATACTTTTGCGGTTGCTGCGGCGCCAACTTTTACCGAAGATTATTACAATCAATTTATTGCCGGGAAAAACGTTATGCTGGTTTTTAATAATACCTATAACCTATTGTTTAATGCTCATGCTGCTATTGTAGCATCGGGAACCGCAACTTTAGAAACTGCTTTGTTTAAAGTGCCTCAAGTTGTGGTTTATAAAGGCGGAATAATCTCCATAGCCATTGCCCGTTTGCTGGTTAAAATAAAATTTATTTCGTTGGTTAACTTAATTGTAAATAAGAAAATTGTTACCGAGCTTATTCAGGAAGATTGTAATCCGGCCAAAATTTACGACGAACTAAATTTAATTGTATCAGGAAAATCTAGGAAAGAAATGCTGAGTAACTATGATACTTTGCTTAATTTAATGGGAACGCCCGGAGCATCAGAAAAAACAGCTACGCTGATTGTTAAATATTCTAAATCTTAAAGATATTCGAGTAGATTTTTTTTCAAATTCTAACCAATTCAGTAGCTATTTTATCGATTTAGTAAAATTCGGGTTTTTTATTTAGTTTTGAGCAACCACTATAAACTATTATTCGCCAATGAAAGCCCTCTCTATAAAAGATATCGCTGTTAAAGCAAACGTTTCTATTACTACTGTTTCTTTTATTATTAACGGAAAGGCTAAAGAGAAATCCATCAGCGAGGCTGTAATTGAGAAGGTTGAAAAAATTATAGAGGAAAGCGGCTATAAGCCAAATCAAATCGCCAGAAGTTTAAGAACTGGTAATTCAAACATCATCGGTTTAATTGTAGAAGATATTTCCAACTCATTCTTTGCAAGAATTGCCAGACTTATTGAAGATAAGGCATATAAGCGTGGTTATAAAATTATCTACTCCAGCACAGAAAATAGTATTGAAAAGGCTCAGGAATTGATAAACATGTTCAAATCCAGAAAGGTAGATGCGTATATTATTTCTCCAATTAAAGGTCTCGAAGAAGATATTCAACTTTTATTAAACGAAAATAAACCGGTTATACTTTTTGACAGAAATTTGCCTGATTTGGTAACAAACTACGTTGGTGCAAACCATTTCAGTGCATCTTACCAATCTGTAGAAAATTTTATTCAGGAAGGCAGAAAGAACATCGCATTAGTAACTACAGATATAGACGTACAACAAATTACCGAACGTTACGAAGGGTATAAAAAAGCCTTGGAAGATTTCGGATTTAAGTATAACGATGATTTGGTTGTAAAAATTCACTTCAACCAGGATGAAGAAGCTACGATAGGAGAGATTAAAGAACTATTTCAATCTAAAAATGTAGATGCTGTTCTTTTTGCAACAAATTATCTTGCTATTAGTGGCTTAAAAGCTTTAAAGCAACTTAATAAAAAGATTGGAAATGATTTATCTGTTATTGCATACGATGATCACGAAGCTTTTGAATTACATACACCAGGTATTTCTACCGTGCAGCAGCCATTAGAAGAAATCGCTGAAACAGTTATTAAATTGATTTTAAGTCAATTATCTTCTCGGAATAAACTTCCGAACGAACATGTTATTATTCCAACCAAGCTTATCATAAGGAATTAAGCTCAAATTTGATTTTGTTTTAGTGTAACATTTATTTTACAACTAAATCGTTTTATTATATTGAAAAAAATTTCTACTATTGATGTAGTAAAACGATTTACTATAACCAAATGTATTTATGAGACTTTCACAGAACCCTAACTGTATGTCAAAAATGCTCTATTTCAGTGAATTGGCAGGTTTTTCTGCTGATGCAGGTTTCATATTCATTTCAGCAAACAGATTCACTTTACATATAAAGTCATAATAATACTATAGTAATGATCAGGTAAGATTTAGACCGTTCATGCTGTGCTTCATAATTATTACTACAGATAAGTAATTACATCAGAAAAAATAATATAACTAATCAATTTAAAATTTAACAAAACCGCTAATGAAAATTAATTTACTCAAAATTACGGGGCTATCTGCAGCAATAATATTGCTTAATGGTCCTGCGTTTTCAATGAATTCGGAGTTGGGAGGTGCGAGAGGGTTCATGAATACGGACATGCTCAGTATGCCTATACTGAAGCAAGGTGTTATCACTGGTACGGTGATAGACGACAAAGGGCAGCCGGTACCGGGTGTTGGTGTTAGAAACCAAACATCAGGAAAAACAACTGTTACAGATGCTAATGGTAAGTTTTCCATAGAAGCATCAACCGGTCAGGTAATTCGCATTACCTATATTGGTTATGATACTCAAAACATTACAGTAGGTTCTGCAACAACTGTTAGTGTGAAATTGGTTCCTGCAGCAGATACATTAGAAGATGTAACTGTAGTAGGTATTGGATACGGTACTTTGCCACAAAAAGAAGTATCATCTGCAATTACACACATTACATCAGAAGATTTTAGACAGAGTGGTTCTAGAAATGCTTTAGATTTAATTCAAGGTAAAGTTGCTGGTTTGAATATTACACGTACAAGTGGCTCTAACCCAAATAGTGGTGTTAGTGTTCAATTACGTGGTGTAGTATCGGTAACAGGTAGCACATCTCCATTATTTGTTATTGATGGAATACCAGGCGGTAACCCAGATTTATTACAACAAGACGATATCGAATCAATTGACGTATTAAAAGATGGTTCTGCTGCTGCAATTTATGGTTCTACTGCTAACGCTGGTGTAATCTTAATTACAACTAAAAAAGGTAAATCTGGCGCACCGCAGTTTAATTACAATGCTTACGTTAGACATGAAGTTTATAACCCATTTTTACAGTTTTTAACTCCTGCTGAATACAAAGCGAGAGTTGCGTCTGGAGAAATTAAACAACAAAACTTTGGTAGTGAAACAAACTTTGTAGACGAGTTAGTTAACAAAAACAACGTTTCTAACAACCATAACTTTAACATGAGTGGTGGTACAGATAAAACTAGCTATAGAGCAAGTTTTAACTATCGCGAATTGCAAGGTATTGCAAAACAAAATAGCAGAGAGGAATATACTTTAAGATTTAACATTAACCAAACTGGCTTAAACGATAAATTAAGAATTCAGGCAAATTTAGTTACAAACTTTAACAAAGCTAATACATTAGGTGGTGGCGGTTGGGAAAGTGAGCAAACTAAAAACCCAACTTTATCAAACTTTAATCCAGATGGTAGCTACCGTTTTGATTTAACCAGTACAAATGAGTACGCTCGTTTATTTCAAGAAACGTCTTATCGTAAACAACAAACAACTTCTGCTGATGTTAAAGTTGATTTAGATATTATCGAAGGTTTAAAAGCGTCAGTTTTTGGATCGGTTCAAAGAGATAATGGTTTTGATGGAGGATATCGTGCAAAAACAAGTGAAAATTCTGTTGAAAATACAGATTTTCCAAGTGGTGGTTATGCTGGTAAATCAGATTTCTTAAATCAGAACTGGGCGTTTGAACCAACATTAACATACAACAAAGTAATCGCATCAAAACATAGTATTAATGCTTTATTAGGTTATAGTTATCGTTATGGTATGAGTGAAAACTTATCTGCTAATAACAGAGGTTTCATTAACGATTTATTCCATGAAGATAACTTAGGTCAAGGTGCTGCATTAGGTGTTGGTAAAGCTGGAATGGGCAGTGGTAAAAGTGATAATACTTTGATTGCATTTTTTGGTCGTTTAAATTATGTATTTGATGGTAAATACATTGTTAATGCAACATTAAGAAGAGAGGGTTCATCACGTTTCGGAGATAATAACAAATGGGGTAATTTCCCTGCTGTATCTGGTGCTTGGAATGTTTCTCAAGAAAATTTCATGAAAAATGTTAGCTGGGTTAATAATGTGAAATTAAGAGTAGGTTACGGTGAAACTGGTAACAGTGGTTTTTCTAACAATGCATCAAGGGTAACCTTGGGCGGTGGTGGCCGTTACTTATATCCAGATGGTCAGTATTTAGAAACTTATGGTCCGAATCGTAACCCAAATCCAAACTTGAAATGGGAAACTAAAATAGAGACTAACATTGGTTTAGATTTCAGTTTGTTGAAAAACCGTTTAACAGGTCAATTAGATTTCTTCAAACGTAAAACTAAAGATTTATTAGATACTTATACTTCTCCACAACCTCCATTTGTACAAAGTGGTATCTACACAAACGTTGGTACATTATCATCTAAAGGTGTTGAGATTGCGTTAAGTTATGCAGCAGTTAATAAAAAAGATTTTAACTGGAACATCGATTTAACAGCAAGTCATATCACTAATACGTTAGATGCTTATTCTAATGATGAATATAAAATCTTATTTAAAACTTTCGGTGGTATAGGCGGTGCAGGTGCATTAGGAGATGCGATTGTTACTTATGAAGGTGGTCGCGTTGGTGAATTCTGGGGTAAAAAATTCGCAGGTTTCACTTCTGATGGTAAATGGTTATTCTATAACAGAAACGGACAAGCAGTACCGAATGCTCAAATCAATAACTCTAGAGATAAGAACGTAACAGATTTACAAATGATTGGTAATGCAATTCCAAAATATTATGCATCATTAGCCAATAATTTCACTTACAAACAATTTGATCTACGTGTTTTCTTAAGAGGTAAATTTGATTATGATATCTTAAACAGAAATGCACTTTCTTATGCTAACAAAACTTGGTCTGGCAACTTGTTAACCAGTACTTTTGATAAGTATAGCCAAATCAATGATACTTACATGTATTCTGACTATTATTTAGAAAGAGGTAGCTATGTTAAAATTGATGAGGTAACTTTAGGTTATAACTTTAAATTTAAAACTAAGCTGATTAGAAACATGCGTATTTATGCAACAGGACAGAACTTAGCAACAATTACAGGCTATACAGGTAGTGACCCAGATTTTATTAACGATACAGGTTTAGGGCCAAGTGTTGATAATAGTGGTGCATACCCTAGTACACGTTCATTCTTGTTCGGATTAAATGTTGGATTTTAAAGATTAGAAAAATGAAAAATAAATCAATAATATACAGCGCACTTGCAGGAGTTTTATGCCTTACAAATGCATGTACTAAGTTAGATGAAAATGCTTACAACGAACTTCTAACTGATAACTTTTACAATAACAAAACCGAGGTTTTATCAGCAGTATTAAGACCATATACACATGCTAATGCGTGGGTAACACCTTCAGGTCAAGATAGTTGGTGGCGTATGGCTGAGCTTTCTGGTGACCAATTAGCCTGGCCAACAAAAGGCCGTCATGGTGAAGATGGAGGTAAATGGAAAAGATTCCATTACCATACCTGGACAACTGATGAGGGAGGATTTAACAGTGCATGGTCTTTAATGTTTTGGGGTATGGGTTTATGTAATGACCCAATCGAAAACATCGAGAAACGTGATATCGCAGCAATGGGTATTACTCAAGTTGAGAAAGATGCATTTATTGCTGAGTTGAAATTACTTAGAGCTTTCCACTATTTAAAATTAATGGACTTGTTCGGAAATATTCCAATCGTAACTCAGGTTGGTATTCCTGCTAAACCAGAAACTAAATCTCGTAAAGATGTATTTAATTTTGTTGAGGCTGAAATTAAAGCAAACATTGATAAAGCACCAAAACTATCTCGTGCTCAGTTAGGTCGTATTTCTCAGGCTGCTGGTTATGCAATGCTTGTAGAATTATACCTAAATGCTGAAGTATGGACAGGTACTGCTCGTTGGGATGATTGTATTGCTGCTGCAAACAAACTAATCGCTGGCGATGGTGGTGCTCAAAATGGCACAATGGCTTTAGATCCAAACATTACAGATCAGTTCAAAACCACTAATGATTTATCAAAAGAGGCTATTTTTTCTATTGCCTATAATTTTAGTGTAGCAAACTTCCAACCTTCATGGCCAGGAGAATTTTATCACTTTAAACAACAACAAATTTATGGTGGTGGTAGAAATGGTAATGATGGTATCGTAGTTGTACCTGGTGTTTTCTCAACTTATGAAGATGCAGATTTAAGAAAGCGTGAGTGGTTACTAGAAGGACCAATGTTCCAGTTTGTAGCGCCAACTCAACCAGTTTTAGCTTCAGAGGAGTACAATGGTTCACAATTGGTATTTGTAGATAACATTCGTAAAAATAAAACCAACTCTACAGTTAGTAATATGAGTGAAGGTGAAGAAAATTCAGGTGTTCGTTTCAACAAATATAAATTAGGAAACCAATTTGCTGGTCCAGGTGGAACTCCTGCAATCGACCCTAACTATAACAATGGCGACTGGAATATCTATCGTTTAACCATGATTTATTTTGCTAAAGCAGAAGCTATTATGCGTAAAAATGGTGGTGTTGCAAATGCAGAAGCGGTTCAGTTAATTAACGATTGTAAAAAACGTGCTTTCACTGCGGCTAACTGGGCAACCAGAGCTTACACACCTGCAACTTTAACTTTAGATGAATTATTAGCAGAAAGAGGTAGAGAATTTATCTTCGAAGGAATGAGAAGAGATGATTTAATCCGTTTTGGTAAATTTACTACCAACACATGGTGGGATCATACTCCAACAGCAGCTACTAAAGCTTTGTATCCAATTCCTCAAAGACAAAGAGATTTAAATACAAACTTAACTCAAAACCCTGGTTATTAATTAACTATCAATATAAAAAGGTGCTCATATCGAGCACCTTTTTTTTGGATTTTAAATTTTAAAACAAACATTTTGTAACTCACATATTACAAGCACAGCATTAAATAATTGACAAATTTTTTATTAATATTGAACCTAGTAAAACGTTTTACTTAAAGTCAAGATTAACCTATTCAAATAAACCAAAAAGAGCCGTAAGAACTGTAACAAGTGCATTAATAATCATACTTTCTGATTATAAAATTCAAATTCACTAGCCAAATTCCATTATGAAGAAATTTTTCCTTATTGTTTTATGTTTCTCTAATTTATTATCTATAAATGCTCAGGATAAAGCACCAGCTTACCCGTTAATTACACATGATACATACTTCAGTATTTGGTCTTTTGGAAGTGAATTAAATCAATCGGTTACCAAACACTGGACAGGCAAAAACCAATCGCTTTCTGGTGTTTTAAAGGTTGATAATAAATATTACCGTTTCTTAGGTGCAGAATCTAAAGAATACAAAGCCATTTTACCTGCGGCTGATGAATTTTCATATCAGGCCAATTATTCATTTACCCAACAACAAGCCGGTTGGAATACAAATACTTTTAATGATTCCTCATGGCAAAAAGGAAATGCGCCATTTGGCGATGATAAAGTTGCTAAAACCAAATGGACTAGCGACGATTTATATTACAGACGAAAATTCTCTATCGCTAAATTATCGGCGGGAAAAAAATACTTAAAGCTTAACCACGATGATAATGTAGATGTAACTCTAAATGGGAAAACTATCTACAAAAAGGCTGGTTGGGTACACGAATACATTTACATTCCAATAGAAGATGGAATGCTTAAAACAGGCGAAAACTTGTTGGCCATTCATGTTAAAAATACTGCCGGTGGAAGATTCCTTGATGCTGGAATTGTCGAGGAAATTCCTCAGAAATCAAATATCGAATTGGCTAAACAAACTGATGTTCAGGTAACGGCAACAGATACTAAATATACTTTTACTTGTGGTGCAGTAAATCTCGAAGTGAAATTTATTTCTCCGCTTTTATTAAATGATATTGCTTTAACTGCTCGTCCGGTAAGCTACATTAACTACACAACAAAATCTAATGATGGTAAAGCCCATAAAGTAGATTTGTATTTCGCAGCTTCATCAACAATTGCAGTTAACACGCCAGATCAACCTGTTTCAGCTAGAGCATCAGTTGTAAAAAACCTTTCAATATTAAGTGCGGGAACTGTAGAGCAGCCTGTTTTACAAAAGAAGGCTGATGATTTGAGGATAGATTGGGGTTATATGTATGTTGCAGTACCTAAAAAGTTTAATGCAAAACAATATATCAATAAGCAATCTGAAAGTTTAAGCAGTTTTGTTACTGGCAAATATCCTTTAGATACAGAAGTTAAAAATGGCAAGGAGTTAAATTTAAGCAGCATAATTTCTTTTGGCGAAGTAAGTAATACACCAACGGAAAGATACTTGATGTTAGGTTATAACGACTTAAAAGCTGTAGAATATTTTGGTGAGCAGTTGTTACCAATCTGGAGAAAACCTGGGTCACATTTTGAAGACCAACTCGCCCTGGCAGATCAAGAATACAAAGCAATTACTGCTAAATGCAATGATTTTAATGCAAAACTTTACGCTGATGCGGAAAAAGCAGGTGGAAAGGAATATGCAAAACTATGTGAATTGGCATATCGCCAAAGCATCGCTGCGCATAAAATTGTTTATGCACCAAATGGAGATATTCTTTTCTTATCAAAAGAAAACTTTAGTGGTGGTTTCATTAATACCGTTGATGTTACTTACCCTTCTGCACCACAATATTTGATTTACAATCCTGAATTATTAACTGGAATGTTAAACGGCATTTTCTATTACTCTGAAAGTGGAAAGTGGAAAAAACCTTACCCAGCGCATGATTTGGGAACATATCCTTTTGCAAATGGGCAAACCTATGGTGAAGATATGCCGGTAGAAGAAGCTGGAAATATGATAATTTTAGCAGCCGCAGTTGTTAAGGCTCAAGGTAATCCAAAATATGCAGAAAAGCATTGGGCTACCATGTCAATCTGGGCAGATTATCTTTCAAAAGAAGGTTTCGACCCGGCTAACCAACTTTGTACTGATGATTTTGCCGGGCATTTGGCTCGTAATGCAAATTTATCGGTTAAAGCAATTGTTGCACTTGGCGCATATGCACAAATGGCTCAGGCTTTAGGCAAAACCAATGAGGCTGATAAATACAGAAAAATTGCTTTAGATATGGCAACGAAATGGCAGGAAATTGCTGCTACAGGCGATCATTTTGCTTTAACTTTTAATGATAAAAATACGTGGAGCCAGAAGTATAATTTGGTTTGGGATAAATTATTAGGCTTAAAATTATTTCCAGAGTCAGTTTATAAAAAGGAAATTAACTTCTATTTAACAAAGCAAAATGCCTATGGTTTACCATTGGATAGTCGTAAAACTTACACCAAATCAGATTGGATAATATGGACTGCTACTTTAGCGGATAACCAGGCTGATTTTGAAAAATTTATTAAACCTATTTACAAGTACGCAAACGAAACGGAAACTAAAGTTCCTTTAAGCGATTGGCACGAAACAACAAATGGCGATAAGGTTGGTTTTCAGGCCAGAAGCGTAGTTGGCGGATACTTTATAAAATTACTTGCCGATAAATGGGGTATTAAAAACTAATCAAATCAATGAAATTAGGGTATTCTATCATTTTAGTTTTATGCTTTTTAACAGGTAAATTATTTGCCCAGGAAAGGGATTTGGTACAGTATGTAAATACACTCCAAGGCACAAATTCTAAACACGAATTAACCCGGGGTAATACTTACCCAACAACCGCTTTACCTTTCGGGATGCATACCTGGACACCACAGACTGGCAAAAACGGTGATGGTTGGAAATATCAATATTTTAAAGATGCAATAAGAGGTTTTCAGCAAGCGCACCAATGTAGCTCATGGACTCGTGATTACGCTGTGTTTTCATTAATGCCAATGATTGATAATTTGGTTGTAGATGAAAATAAACGTGAAGCAAAGTTTACCCATGCTAACGAAATTGCTAAACCAAATTATTATAAAGTAAAATTAGAAAATCAAATTACCACAGAAATTTCGCCTTCAGAACGTGGTGCGCATCTTCGTTTTTCTTATCCCAAAGGGAAAAAAAGTTATCTGGTTTTAGATGGATACATCCGCACCAGCGGTGTAAAAATTTATCCAAAGGAAAATAAAATAACCGGATATGTAAGTAACGGACAAGGTTTTAATAAAGATTGGAAAAGCTTTTTTGTTATCCAATTTGATAAAAAAATTAAAAGCTTCGGTACCTGGGAAAATAAAAAGAATACAGTAAAAGCTGATTCAACATCAGCTGAAGGATTGGGTAAAGGTGCTTATGTAGAATTTGAAGCCGGTGCAAAAGTTCAGGTAAAAACAGCATCCTCGTATATCAGTTTAGAACAAGCAGAACTCAACCTTAAAACAGAATTATCTGCAGATAAAAATCTGGAAGCAACAAAAGCTAAAGCTGCTGCGGTTTGGAATAAATCATTAGGGAAAATATTGGTAGAAGGTGGTTCTAAAGCCGATATGGAAACCTTTTACTCTTGTTTCTTTAGAGCAAGTTTGTTTTCAAGGAAATTTTATGAAATAAACGCAGAGGGAAAACCATATTATTTTAGTCCATATGATGGCAAAGTACATGATGGTTATATGTTTACCGATACTGGCTTTTGGGATACTTTCAGAGCGCAATTTCCATTAAATACTTTGGTTCAGCCAGAAATGCATGGTCAGTATATGCGGGCAATGATTGATGCATATAAGCAATGTGGCTGGCTACCTTCGTGGTCGTTTCCAAGCGAAGCAGGAAGTATGATTGGAAATCATGCCATTTCTCTCTTTACTGATGCCTGGGCAAAAGGAATTAGAACTTTCGATCCGGAAGAAGCTTTAAAAGCATATTTGCACGAAGCAACAAATAAAGGACCATGGGGACCGGCAAACGGTCGTGATGGTTGGAAAGAATACTACGAACTTGGTTATGTTCCTTATCCAAAATACAGAGAAGCTACTGCAAAAACATTAGAGTATGCTTATGATGATTATTGCGGTTATCAGCTTGCTAAAATGATAGGTAATAAGTTTTACATGGATATTTTTGAGCGCCAGATGTATAACTACCGTAATGTTTACGATGCCTCTACAAAATTTATGAGGGGTAGAGATATTAGCGGAAAGTGGTCGCCGAACTTTGATCCGATTGAATGGGGTGGGCCTTTTACGGAAGGTAATGCTTGGCATTGGCAATGGTCGGTTTTTCAAGATACAAAAGGTTTAATTAACCTTATGGGTGGAAATAAGAACTTCGTAGCTAAACTAGATTCTGTTTTCTCAGAGCCAAACAAAGTTAAAGTGGGCACTTATGGCGGCATGATACATGAAATGACAGAAATGGTAATGGCTAATTTGGGTCAGTACGCTCATGGCAACCAACCAATTCAGCATATGGTTTACTTGTACAATTACGCAAACGAGCCTTGGAAAGCACAGTTTCATTCAAGAGAGGTCATGACTAAACTTTACGATGCAACAGAAAATGGTTATCCTGGAGATGAAGATCAAGGGCAAACATCATCTTGGTATGTGTTAAGTGCTTTGGGTATTTACAGCGTAACTCCAGGCAGTGGAGAATATGTTATCGGAAGCCCAATGTTTAAGAAAATAACTATTAATTTAGGCGACTCAAAAAAATTCATTATCGCAGCACCAGCTAACGATAAAAAGAATATTTACATTCAATCTGCCACATTAAATGGTAGCAATTATACACGTAATTTTTTATCACATAGTGATATCATAAATGGCGGTATTTTTAAGCTTGAAATGGGTAGCAAACCGAATTTGAATAGAGGATTAAAAGAAGAAGACAAACCTTTTTCGCTGAGTAAATAATTAAAATGCTGTAATGGCATTTTGCAGGGACAAATTATAAAGAAAAGATACAGATAGATGGAAAAACCTGTTGCATTAGGTGTAGATATTGGCGGTTCGCACATTACAGCGGCATTAGTAGATTTAGAAACAAGATCAATTATTCAAGATTCTGTTAAGCGGAGTGCTGTCGATTCGCAAGAAAGCAAGGAAGTAATATTGGCAGCATGGTGTGATGTTATTAACAAGGCATTTAAAAAATCGAATACAGATAATAAGCTTATTGGTATTGCAATGCCCGGACCATTTGATTACGAAAATGGAATTTCGTTAATCAAGGATCAGGATAAATTTAAGGCATTGTATGGTATCAATATAAAAGAAGAACTGGCTACAAGATTAAACATCAAAGCGCAAAATATTCATTTTATAAATGATGCTGCAGGCTTTTTACAAGGAGAGGTTTTTGGTGGTGCGGCAAGGGGCAATGCTAATGTAATTGGATTAACACTTGGAACGGGATTAGGTTCATCATATTCAATTGGTGGAGTTGCTAAAGATGCCGATTTATGGAACTCTCCATTTATTGATGGAATTGCAGAAGATTACCTTTCAACCCGTTGGTTTGTAAAACGTTATCATCAGCTAAGTAATAATACTGTTGCAGGTGTTAAGGAGTTAGTAGCAATTTCAGCTAATGATCATGCTGCAACCCGCGTATTTATGGAGTTTGGATACAATCTGGCGCAATTTTTAATCCCAGTGATTAAAAAACATAAATCAGATATGGTGATTATTGGAGGCAATATCTCAAGGGCTTTCAGTGCATTTTCTCCTGAATTAATTGCAACTTTAAACGGTAATGATGTACATGCAAGTATTAAAGTAACCAAGCTAAAAGAAAATGCTGCACTGATAGGCGCAGCAAGCTGTTGCGATACTAATTTCTTGAGCGAAAACGTAGAAGAAATTGAGCATAAAAAGTTTCACTAAAAAAAGCCCAGACTTTTTTTTCTGATTATTGGTAAAACCATTTAGTAATAAAATAAAATGATAAGAAGAGACTTAGCTCGATTCATTTCTCTTAAAAATTTAATCGCTTTGAATGGCTTAAAAGCTGGTTTATTGGCTTCTGCTATTGTTATTCTTTCAACAAATGTTAAAGCGCAGCAAACCATAAATAACTTAAAGTATGTTGATGCTAAAATTGGAAGCGTTGGTTTAATTTTAGAACCAACCCGTCCTGCAGTTCATTTACCAAATAGTCTGCTAAGAACCTTTCCGGTTCGTACCGATCAGATTGATGATCAGATAGCATATTTTCCCTTAACAATTTCATCTCACAGACAAAACTGGCTTTTTGGTTTAATGCCTTTTACAGGTAAAATAGATGACCAAAGCTGGAACAAAAAATTTACTTACGATAACGAAAAAATAACGCCTGATTTTTACACTTCAGTTCTTGAAGATAATGGTACAAACATAAGTTTCGCACCATCTGCAAAAGCCGGTTTTTTTAAATTCAGCTTTGCTGGCAAAAACGATAATTACATTCGCTTAAATATTTTAAATAGGGGTGAAATTAACCTTGATGGCAAAACGAAAATAAGTGGTGTAGAAGAGTTTCAGGGAATGAAGGCATATTTTTATGCTGAAACCAATACTCCAGTAGAAATTATTTATCAGGATGGGCAAGCAAAAAAGAAAAGTTTGCTTAAAGTTTTAAATGGTGCGCAAAATGTTTCATTTAAGTATGGCATCTCATTTATCAGCATAGAACAGGCTAAAGAAAACTTAACAAAAGAAGTTGCCGATTGGGATATTAATAAACTTCGTTCAAAAGCTACAGCAGCATGGAACAAAGTGCTTAATCAAATTAATGTTGATGGCGGAACTGATGCACAAAAACGTGTTTTTTACACTTCATTATATCGCTCTTACGAAAGGATGGTTGATATTAATGAATACGGAAAGTATTACAGTGCTTACGATAAGAAAATTCATATTTCTGATAAACCTTTTTTTGTAGATAACTGGCTTTGGGATACATACATCGCTTTAGAGCCACTTCAAACCATTTTAAATCCAAAAATGGAAGGTGATAAAATTCAATCGTATGTTCAAATGTATGAGCAAGGTGGTTGGATGCCATCTTTCGCTTTAGTTTATGGCGATAATCCATGTATGACGGGTAATCACGCTGCGGCCTGGTTTTTAGATTCGTACAATAAAGGTGTTCGTAATTTCGATTTGAAAAAAGCTTACGAAGGCATCAGAAAAAATTCTTTAGAAGCTACGTTATTGCCATGGAGAAATGGTCCGGCAACATCTTTAGATTCTTTTTATACCCAGAAAGGCTATATGCCTGCGCTTAAAACAGGTGAAAAGGAATTTGTAAAAGAAGTACATGGTTTCGAAAAAAGACAGAGTGTTTCTGTAACGCTTGAAAATAGTTTTGATGATTGGTGTATTGCCCAGTTTGCAAAGGATATGGGTAAAACCGATGATCATAAATTATTCTTAAAACGTGCCGAAAATTATAAAAACGTTTTCAGGGAGGATAAGGGTTTTGTTTGGCCAAAAGATGCTGATGGAAATTGGATTGAACCATTCGACCCTAAATTTTCCGGTGGACAAGGTGGAAGAGAGTATTTCACAGAAAATAACGCTTACACTTATAATTGGGATGTAAAACACGATTTAACCGGACTTTTTAAGTTAATGGGTGGCACAGAAAAAGCCGAACAAAAACTCGATGAACTTTTTAGAACAAGCCTTGGTCGCAGCAAATACAATTTGTGGTATACTTTTCCAGATGCAACAGGCTTGGTTGGTCAGTTTGTAATGGGTAACGAACCAAGTTTTCATATCCCATACATCTACAATTATACTGGTTCGCCTTGGAAAACTCAAAAACGTATCAGAATGCTAATGGATACTTGGTATACAGATAATTTATTTGGCATTCCGGGCGATGAAGATGGCGGCGGTATGACTGCATTCGTTGTATTTTCAATGATGGGATTTTTCCCTGTCACACCTGGCGTTCCTGTTTACAGCATCGGTAGTCCGGCATTTAACAAAATTTCAATAAAATTAGATAACGGTAAAACTTTTACGCTAAATGCTAAAAATAACTCTGCCGATAACAAATACATTCAAAGTGCAGAACTGAATGGAAAAGTATTAAACCGTTCGTGGTTTACCCATAAAGAACTTATCGAAGGTGGAACATTGAACCTGGTAATGGGAAGTTTACCCAATAAGATATGGGGAAGTAAAGATTTACCTCAATCTGCATTAAATTATAATCCTTAATACAAATGAAAAAACTAACATTACTAAGCACAATACTTATTATCTTGATTTTACCTTTTGCCAGTTTACAAGCGCAGGAGGTGATTAAGAAAAAAGGATATACTTTAACCTTTGAAAGCAATTTTGTTGAACTAGATCCTAAATTAAAAAAGAGATTGATTGAAACCTTTTTTGTGGTTTATCCAAAATTGGCTAAAGAATATAATCCAAATACTTTAAGAGATGTTAAATTCTCTGTTGATACAAATTATAAAGGCGTTGCTGCAACCAGCAATGGCAAAGTAACCTATAGTTCTATTTGGATGGTTAAGCACCCTGAAGATATTGATGTTGTTACCCACGAGGTTATGCACATCGTTCAGGATTATGGCCGTAGTGTTGGACCAGGGTGGTTAACAGAAGGAGTTGCAGATTATGCACGTTATAAATTCGGTGTTGATAATGCCGGCGCAAAATGGGCGTTGCCAGATTTAAAACCTGAACACAGCTACAAAAATAGCTACCGCATTACAGCTAGATTTTTTGCGTGGATTGAGAAAAACGTAAAGGCCGGAACCATAAAAGCTGTAGATGCATCATTAAGAGACCATACTTATACAAATGCAATTTGGGCAAGTCTTACAGGTAAAGATTTGGATGGACTTTGGGCAGACTACGTTAAAAATCCTCAAATTTAACAAAGGATTTTTTGCTATTAACAAAACAGATAAAAGCGTAAACACATAAACTGAATAATAAAAAATGAAAAAACTATTTATCGCCTTATTAAGCTTTGCGGCAACAGGAAGTTTCGCACAGCAGGTGGGCAAAATTAGCGATCCGGTTGAGTGGATTAACCCACTAATGGGATCTCAATCAAAACCAAGTTTATCAAATGGTAATACTTATCCTGCCATTGGTTTGCCTTGGGGTATGAACATGTGGACACCTCAAACCGGAAAAATGGGCGATGGTTGGGCATATACCTATGATGCTGATAAAATCCGTGGCTTCAAGCAAACGCATCAGCCATCTCCGTGGATGAATGATTATGGCGCTTTTGCAATAATGCCTGTTACTGGTAAATTGAAATTTACCGATGATGAACGTGCGAGCTGGTTTAGCCATAAAGCCGAGGTTGCAAAACCATATTACTACAGCGTTTATTTAGCTGATGCTGATGTTACAACCGAAATTACACCAACGGAAAGAGCTGCACAATTTAGATTTACTTTCCCGAAAACGGATAGTTCTTTTGTAGTTGTAGATGCTCAGAATAAAGGCTCATACATTAAAATTTTCCCAAAAGAGCGTAAAATTATTGGCTATACCAGTAAATACGCTCGTGGTCCGCTTCCTAAAAACTTTAAAAATTACTTTGTAATTTATTTCGATAAGGATTTTAGTATTGCTAAAACCTGGAGTGGTAAACAATTAAATGATGATTTAGAATTAACAAGCGACCATACAGGTGCAGTTATTGGTTTCAAAACTGCAAAAGGAGAAAAAGTTAATGCTAAAACTGCATCATCTTTCATCAGTTTTGAGCAAGCAGAATTGAACTTGAAAAGAGAATTGGCTAGCGATAATTTTGATGTAACTAAAACTAAAGCAAAAGCTATTTGGAATAAAACTTTAAGCAAAATTTCTGTTGAAGGTGGAACCATCGATCAAATGCGTACTTTTTACTCTTGTTTATACCGTACTTTATTCTTCCCAAATAAATTATATGAATTAGATGCTCAAAACAAAATTGTACACTGGAGCCCATACACAGGAGATATTAAACCTGGCTATATGTTCGCAGGTACTGGTTTCTGGGATACATTCAGAGCATTATACCCATTCTTAAACCTTGTTTATCCTTCGATAAATAAAGAAATGCAAGAAGGTTTAATTAACGACTACAAAGAAGGCGGATTCTTACCGGAGTGGAGTAGCCCAGGTTTTGCAAATATTATGGTTGGTAATAACTCAGCCTCTGTAGTATCTGATGCTTACATTAAAGGCTTACGTGGTTATGATATTCAAACCCTATGGGAAGCTGTAAAACATGGTGCTAACAATGAGGGTCCGATGGCAGCAGTTGGCCGCGATGGAGTTAAATATTACAACGAATTAGGTTATGTGCCGTTCGATGTTAAAAAGAACGAAAATGCAGCGAAAACTTTAGAATATTCTTATGATGATTTTACCATTTATCAGTTAGGAAGAGCTTTAAATAAGCCTGCTTCTGAAATTGATATCTACAAGAAAAGAGCAATGAACTACAAAAATCTTTTCGATCCTTCATCTGGTTTAATGCGTGGAAAAAATCAGGATGGTACTTTCCAAAGTCCATTCAGCCCGTTTAAATGGGGTGGTGCTTTTACCGAAGGTAACAGTTGGCACTACACCTGGTCGGTTTTTCAAGATATTGATGGCTTAGCAAAGCTGATGGGTGGACACGATAAGTTTGTAACCAAACTGGATTCTGTTTTCTCTATGCCGCCAATTTTTGACGAAAGTGCTTATGGTGGCGTAATCCACGAAATTCGTGAAATGCAGATTGCAAACATGGGTCAGTATGCTCACGGTAATCAGCCAATTCAACACATGATTTATCTTTATAACTTTGGTGGTGCGCCATACAAAACGCAATATTGGGTTCGCGAAACTATGGATAGAATGTATAAAGCTACTCCAGATGGATATTGCGGTGATGAAGATAACGGACAAACGTCTGCATGGTACGTATTCTCTGCAATGGGCTTTTATCCGGTAACTCCGGCAACAGACCAATATGTTTTAGGTGCTCCATTGTTCAAAAAAGTTACCTTGACATTAGAGAATGGTAAAACAGTTGTAATTAATGCACCGGCAAATAACGAGAATAACCGTTATGTACAATCGCTGCAAATGAATGGAAAGCCATATTCTAAAAACTGGATTAGCCACAGTGGTTTACAAAAAGGAGCAGTATTAAATTTCGGTATGTCTGCTACACCAAACAAAACCAGAGGTTCAAATCCTATAGATTTTCCTTATTCATTATCAACAGAAAAATAAAATAGCATTTAAGCTAGCAGATGCAACTAATTCATCTGCTAGCTTAAATCAAATTGATGATAAAATTTAACTAATAAACTAACAAACATATAATATGAAGATTAGCGTCTTAAAAGCAGGATCAACCGCCTTAGTCTGGCTAGTTGGTACTTGTCTGGCATTTGGCCAGCAGCCAAATATTCCGCTTACAGATCTTTCAGCATTTAAAGAACCAGGAAATTCTTGGACTCTTGTAGGTGATGTTACTGTAGACATGAATATCGTTAATGCCGTAAAAAGTACAAAAGGTACAGGCATTTTATTAAATACATCTACGCCTAAAAAACCAGGTTTTGACTTGTACACCATTAAAGAATATGGTGATATGGTTCTGGAACTTGATTATCTGGTTGCAAAAGGTGCAAATTCAGGAATTTTCCTTCAAAGCAATTATGAAATTCAAATTGAAGATTCATGGACATTAACTAATCCGGTTTCATCTAGTAATGGTGGTGCGCATGAACGTTGGAATAATGATAAACCAGAAGGCGAAAAAGGTTTCGATGGTTCTGCTCCACGTCAAAACGTAAGCAAGGCTCCAGGTTTATGGCAACATATTAAAATTGTTTTTCAGGCACCAAAATTCGATGCTTCGGGCATAAAAATTGCAAATGCAAGATTATTAAGTGTTGATTTAAATGGTGTTACCATTCATGAGAATGTTGAATTAACAGGAGCTACTCGTGGTGGTTTTGGAACGGAAAAGGCTTTAGCTGCATTACGTTTACAAGGCGATCAAGGTACTGTTGCTTTTAGAAACATTTCTATAACAGATATTCCTGTAGCTACAGCACAAAACGGTCGTCGTGGTGGCGGCGGTGGAGATCCAATTTATGTGGATGCACCTGTTAATACTATGATTCGTAGTTTTGTTGATGTTTTACCTGGCGTACGTTCGGTTCATGCAATCTCGGTTGGTGGTGCACAACAAACTGCTTACAGCTACGATTTAGATAACGGAACATTATTACACGGATGGCATGGTGGTTTCTTAGATGCTACTCCAATGTGGGATGGTCGCGGAAACGGAACATCACGTCCATTAGGAAGTGTAACACGTTTTACCTCAAAACCAGTTTTAGCAATTGCTAAATTAGCAACACCAGAAAGTGCTTGGGTTCCTGATACCGCAGGTACAGGTTTCCGTACTAAAGGTTATGTTATGGATAGCCAGGAACGCCCTGAATTTAAATATATCATATACGGAACTAAAGTTACAGATGCTGTAAAAGTTATGGAAAACGGACAAGGTTTAACCCGTGAAGTAACAATTGAGCAGCCTGCTAAAGATCTTTATCTCCTTTTAGGTGAGGTAAAAGATATTAACGAAGTTTCGAAAGGTTTATATCTGGTTGATGATAAAGCTTACTATTTGCAATTTCCAAATGGCGAAAAGCCAATTGTTAGAGATGCGAATGGTAAAAAACAACTGATTATTCCTATCGGAAGCAAATTAAATTATTCTATTTTATTTTAATCTGATAACGATGAGATATACATTTAAAACACTTGCAACATTAGCTTTGAGCTTAAGTTTCTCAACGCTTTTTGCTCAGGAAACACCAAAAGAAGAGGATTTTTTCAGAATAAATAAAGTTAGAGTTCCAGAAGGACCAATATTAGAAGTTGGTGGTTTGGTTACTCTACCAAATGGAGATTTGGGAATTTCTACCCGTAGAGGAGAAGTTTATATTGTTGAAAATCCGACAAGCACAAAACCTTATTTCCGCAAATTTGCCAGCGGATTACACGAAATATTAGGACTTGCTTATAAAAACGGCGCACTTTACGTTGCTCAACGTGGTGAATTAACCAAATTGGTTGATAAAAACATGGATGGCAAAGCCGACGTTTATGAAACGGTTTATGCATGGCCTTTAAGCGGTCACTACCATGAATACAGTTTCGGTCCGAAAATAGCTCAAGATGGAACATTCTTAGTAACTGCAAACGTAGCTTTTGGAGATGAAGAATGGTGGAGAGGCGAAAGCCGTGTACCGATGCGTGGTTGGGCAATGAACATTACCGAAGATGGAAAAATGACACCTTATGCTGCGGGTTTCCGTTCGCCTGCAGGTATCGGAATGATTGATAATCAATTCTACTACACAGAAAACCAAGGAGATTGGGTTGGTTCAGGAGGTTTATGGAAAGTTAATAAAGGCGACTTTATGGGCCATCCGGCAAGTTTAAGATGGACAGGCAGATCAGATTCTCCTGTTAAATTAACTTCTGATTTCTTCTATTCAAGCATTGATGAGCGTAGACTTAAAAACGAACAAGGTCGATACATAAAACCAGAAAATCGTGTTAACGAAACCTTTAAAACACTTTTCGATATGAAAAAGGTTTTTCCGGAGTTGAAATTACCTTCGGTTTGGTTACCATACGGAATTTTAGGTATTTCTTCTGCTGAGCCAGTAAAAATCCCTGAAAATACATTTGGTCCTTTTGCCGGACAAATTTTAGTTGGCGACCAAGGTATGAGTATCATTTCGAGAGTTTTCCTTGAAACAGTTAAAGGCGAAGAACAAGGTGCTGCTTTCTTATTCAGAAAAGGCTTCCGTTCGGGCGTTTTAAGATTGGCTTGGGGAACTGATGGTTCATTATTTGTTGGTGAAACAAATCGTGGATGGGGTTCTGCAGGTGATGCAAATGAAGGTTTAGAGCGTTTGGTTTACAACAATAAAATACCTTTTGAAATGAAAGCGGTGCGTTCAATGCCTGATGGTTTTGAGGTAGAATTTACCAAACCTGTTGATCGTAAATCTGCAGAAGATTTGGCTTCTTATGCAGCTGAAAGCTTTATTTACAAATATCATTCAGTTTATGGTTCTCCTCCAGTAAACAGCGAAACTTTAAAAATCAACGGCGTTAAAGTATCAGAAGATGGTATGAAAGTAAGATTAATCATCCCAAATCTTCGTCAGTATTATATCCATACTTTAACTTTAGATGGTGTTCGCGATAAAGAAGGTTTTTATTCACTTATTCATCCTGTAGCTTATTACACGTTGAATCAAATTGCTGATGGCGAAAAGTTATCAATGAGCGAAGTGAGTACAAAAAACTCTGAAAACGGACCAAAAGCATCATCTACGCCAGTAAAAAGTTCGGCTAAACCTAAAGCGGGTACAGGAACTAAACCAGAAGCTAAAGGCGCAACAGCTACAACACCGGCTAATACGGTTGCAGCGAAAGCACCTACTTTTAAAGAAGTTGAAGGTTTGTTAACAAGAAGAACTTGTACGGCATGCCATAATCAAACAAAAAGACAAATTGGCCCTGCGTTTATAGAAATCGCTAAACGTAAATATTCACCAGAAAAAATTGTTCAGTTAATTCATAATCCGCAACCACAAAATTGGCCAGGCTATTCTACAGAAATGCCTCCAATGCCTCAGGTTACTAAAGCCGAAGGTTTAAAAATTGCAGCTTGGATTAATTCGTTAGATAAATAAAAATAATAAGTTAGTATAAGTTTGGTTAAAACGGTTGGTGGAAACACCGGCCGTTTTGTTTTAAAAAAAGGATAGAGTGAAAATGAAGAGAATATTATCATTAATAGGTTTATGCCTGTTAATCTGCTTTGCAGTGAATGCACAGCAAAACAATAAAATTTTAGGTACGGTAACCGATTCTAAAAATGTAGCAATCGCTGGTGTTACTGTAGAGGTTTTAAATTCGAACCTGAGCCTGGCAACCAATAGTTCCGGAGCATTTGAAATAAATAACATTCCGACAGGAAAACTAAAACTAAAATTTAGCGCTTTAGGTTATGCAACTGCAATTGTGTACGCAAGAGCAAGTGAAACAATTGGTGTAATATTACATGAAACCAATCAACGTTTAGATGATGTAACCGTTTCAGCACAAAAAACAGAACAGAATGTTAAAGATTTGCCAATGAGTATTTCAGTACTTTCAGCGGCAAAAGTGCAAGATCATCGCCTTTTAAACACTAAAGATTTATCGGCCGTAATTCCAAATCTTTATAGCAGTAACCCGGGTGATGGTCGTAACGTAACATCTATCAGAGGTATCGGAACAACTTCTTACGATCCTGCAATTGCAACTTATGTTGATGGTGTAAATCAATTCAGTTTAGATACTTACATCGCTTCGTTATTTGATGTAGAACGTATCGAAGTTTTACGCGGTCCGCAAGGAACTTTATACGGAAGAAATGCAATGGGTGGTGTAATTAACATCATCACCAAGCAACCAACTAATACTACCAGCGGATTTGCAAGTGTAGATTTTGGCAATTTCGGCCAACAGCGCTATAGTGCAGGTATTCGTTCGGCTTTAATAAAAGATAAATTATTTTTCGGCGCAGCCGGATTATTTAACAAAGCTGATGGTTTTTATACAAATGAATTTAACAATTCGAAATTTGATAAGCTTCATGGCTTTTTAGGAAATTATTATTTGAAGTTTTTGGCGAGCGATAAATTTGCCTTAACCTTAAACGTAAAACATAACGAAAACCGCAATAATGGAACATTTCCATTAGCAGGTTCGGTAAATGATGCTTTGGAAAATCCTTTCAAACTAAACCAGAATGCTACTGCCGAAATGGTTGATAATTTGTTTAATACATCATTATCTGCAAATTATTCTGGCGATGCCATAAACTTCAGTTCTCAAACGGCTTATCAATCTAACTACAGATATTACAAAGCTCCACTTGATGGAGATTTTTCTCCGATTGATGGTGTTGCCATTGTAAATAATTACGGTAAAGACTGGAATAAAGTTCAGGTTTACACACAGGAATTTAAACTGAGTTCTCCAGCTGCAAATAACTCAAAATTAAATTGGGTTGCTGGTCTATATGGTTTTTACCAAACCAATCCGGTAAAACAAGGTACGTACTTTGGTGCTGATGCTGCTTTTGTTGGTGCTCCATTTCCATTTGTAACCAGCATTAATACCAATACAGGTAAAAGTTATGGTATTGCTGCTTATGGCCAGGTGAGCTACGCCATTACCGAAAAATTAACGGCAACTGCTGGCTTGCGTTACGATTACGAACATAAAAAACTAACAGGTTTAAACGAATTTATGATGAATGGTTCTGCACCAATTGTAGATCAAAATGATACAACAGGAAAAGCAAACTTTAAAGCTTTATCGCCTAAAGTTAGTTTAGCGTATGCAATTACAGATAAAAACAATGTTTACGCAACTTACAACAGAGGTTATCGTGCGGGTGGTCTAACACCAGTTGGCTCTGATCGCTCTGTACTTCCTTTAGTTGCCTACAAACCTGAGTATAGTAATAACATCGAAATCGGCTCAAAAAATGTTTTTCTTGATAACCGTTTAAGCGTTAACGTTTCTGCTTTCTACATTAAGTTAACTGATGCACAAGTACCTGTTTTAGTATTGCCTGATGCGGTTACCATTACACGCAATGCGGGTAAATTAACAAGTAAAGGTGTTGAACTGGAATTATCTACAAAACCAGTTAATGGTTTAAGCATTGATTACAACTTTGGTTATACCGATGCAAAATACACATCTCTACAATTACCAAATGATGGTGCTACAGTAAATTTAAATGGTAACAGACAAATTTATACACCAGAACTAACCTCTATGTTTGCACCGCAGTATACATACGAATTAGACAAAAATACCAAACTAAATTTAGTTGCTCGTGGAGAATGGGTTTTTATCGGAAATCAGTTTTTTGATTTAGGTAACCAAATTCAACAGAAAGGATACAACCTTTTCAATGCTAAATTGGGTGTTACAAGTAAACGTTTTGATTTATTTGTTTGGGGAAGAAACCTGGGCGATAAAACCTATGTTGATTATGCTTATGATTTCGGAGCAGCTCACTTGGGTAATCCACGTACTTATGGTGTAACCTTAACAGGGAAGTTTTAATACTCTACAAATATCTATAGAAAAGACCGACAGAAATGTTGGTCTTTTTTTTGCCTGTAAAAAAGAAATGGAGATTCCGCTTGTGCAGAATCCCCATCATCTAAATTAACGCTCTCATATACATAAACGTTGTATTTAAGATTTATTGCATCGAGCTTATTTTTTTTTTTTTTAAACGCATCGTCATGCTGAATCTGTTTCAGCATCTATGAAGCATTATAGAGCCTGAAGTAAATTCAATTAACTACTTTTACTACATGGATTCGATTGGTAAAGAACAGCAAAATGCAGAAAAACTTGCCGCTGCGATAGAAGCGGTTAAGTTTATCAAAGATGGTGATGTGGTAGGTTTAGGCACAGGAAGTACAGCAACTTTCGCAATTCAAGAGCTGGCCAAAAGAATAAAAACGGGCTTAAAAATAACCGCTGCAGCTAGTTCAATTAAAACAGAGGAGCTTGCAATTGCCGCAGGCATCCCGATTTTAAAACTAGAAAATTTAGGAAGTATTGATATTAGCATAGATGGCGCCGATGAATTTACAGAATCGCTTGATTTAATTAAAGGCGGTGGTGGTGCATTATTTCGCGAAAAAATTATCGCTTCGCTGAGTAAAAACGCAATTATCATTACTGATTCTTCTAAAAAGGTAAAGCTTCTTGGTGCTTTTAAAGTTCCAATCGAGGTTGTTCCATTAGCTTACCAATATGTTTTTAATAAAATTGAAACTTTGGGCGGAGCAGGAAAGCTTAGAAATAAAGATAACCAGAAATTTATAACCGATAATGGAAATTACATTATCGATGCCGATTTTGGCCTAATTGATAATCCTGAAAAGCTTTCCAGCCAACTAAATGAGATTGATGGTTTATTAGCACACGGTTTGTTTATTGGCTTAACAGCCAAAGTAATTATGGCAAAAGGTAATGAGATTTTAACATTTAATAGCTTTTAACCTATCATTCTTTTTCCTAAGATTTTGTCCCATAAAACTGTATAGTATATTAACCATTCAGTCGGGCTTAATATGGGGTTAGTTCGGACTTTGTTCGGAGTTGTGACAATTGAGTCCGAACAAAGTCCGACTAAAGGCTGAGCGAAACTCGTTATAATAGTTTCATTGGTATTAACCTTTTATAATTGAAAACTTAATGTTTTCGAATAATTTTACCGAGGTTTTCTACAGTTCCTTTCCAATCAGAATTATTTACCGACAATTTTATCTAACTCACCGATAAAACCAATTTATTCGGAGAAATGCCATTTCCCGGCGTAAGTTTTCGAGCTACTTTTGATATATAAAAACAAAGGTCATGGAAAATTTCATCAAAAAAAATCACGCAGATAAACAGTTAGGTTTGGGAATACTAATTGTAGTTATTGGTTCTGTTTTGTTATTAAGAAACAGTGGTATTGATATTCCACACTGGGTTTTGAGTTGGCATACCATTATGCTTGGTGCTGGTTTATGGGTTGGTTATCGCAAAAACTTTCAAGGCAGCGGTTGGTTAGCATTCACATTAATCGGTGGCTTTTTCACGCTTCGCGATATCACCTTCTTTGACTTCGAAATGTCGAAAATTTCAGTGGCTTTACTATTAATCGGCCTTGGTTTGTGGGTAATTTTAAAACCCAAACAATATAAACCGTTAAATAACTTTCAAAATCCTGCAGAGCAACAGGAAATAAAAAGCTAAAATTCTTAACTCCATCATATATCAAAAAAGGAACACATATTTAAACGTGTTCCTTTTCCTATTTATCAGGATTGTATTACATTAAAACTTTATAAAAAAGAAACGGGGATTCCGCCGAAGCAGCATCCCCGTCATCTAAATTAACGCTCTCGGTAATATAAACGCTCAAATAAATATTTATTGCATCGCTTTGTATTTATTTTTAAATAATTTTTTGTCGCATATAACCATAGTTTTTGTCTTGTTTGTATCTTGTTGATTTAGTGTGAGATAATTAGGTTTGTTTAATCTACAAATATTTAAAAAATGAAAAATTATTTTCTTGAAAACGACCTGCAAATGATGTACATAGATGCGGCATCTTTTCCTAATGGGGTAGAAGCTGCACATAAAAAATTACATGCATTAGTAGCTTTTGATGATAAGCGAAGATATTTTGGATATTCAAGGCCTGAAAATGGAATAATAACTTACAAAGCAGGAGCAGAAGAATTAAATACGGGTGAAGGAAAAATTTTAGGTTTAAACACTTTACTTATCAAAAAAGGGAAATTTGCCAGTAAGCTTGTTATTAATTTTATGGCTGATGTATCTGCTATTGGCTCAACCTTTCAGGAATTGTTAAAACATCCAGATTTAGACCCGAACGGATATTGCCTAGAAATTTATCAAAATACAAACGATGTTATTTGCCTTGCAAGATTAAAAGATTAATAAAAAAACTAATCAATTAGTTGTTGTATAGTAAAATACGGCTCAAATATTATTAACTTAGATCTGTTTAAAATTTTAACCAAACAGAACACCTTATTAATATTCATGAAAAAAAGTATTTTATTAATATTTGCATTGCTGTTTACTACTGCAACCTTTTCTCAAAACGTAGTTACACTTTTCAATAATGCAGATAATTTCTTCCAGTTAATGGAAGAACAAAAATTTACACAAGCTTACAGTCTTTTTGACGATACCGTAAAAACCAAAATATCAGAAGAAAACCTTAAAAAACTTTGGACTGATATGCATACTGCTTTAGGTAAAACTGAATCTATAGAAGCCGTGCAAAGTAAGGTTCAGGGACAACTTTTTGCAGTAACTGTTGAAGGTAAATTTGAACGCGGTACACAAGATTTTATTTTAGGATTTAACAAGGCACAAAAAATAGTGGGTTTTTACTTAGCCCCAAAGGTAAATTCGCCCAAATATCTTTCTCCGGCTTATGCCGATACAACTTTGTATTCAGAAAAAACAGCTTACATAACTAGTCCGGGGCATCAGCTTGCGGCAGTTATAACAATACCCAAAAACAGTAAAAACTTCCCGGTAATTGTGTTTGTGCACGGTTCAGGAACATACGATATGGATGAAACTGTTGGCCCGAATAAACCATTTAAAGATTTGGCTGCGGGTTTTGCTGCTCAAGGTATTGCATCTATCAGATATGTAAAAAGAACATTAATTTACGCTAACGAATTTCAAAAAGCTTTTACTGTAAAAGAAGAGGTTTTAGATGATGCAAATCAGGCATTATTAATGGCTAAAACTATTCCAGGTGCAGATTTGAAAGGAATTTATTTATTCGGACACAGCTTAGGCGGAATGCTTGCACCAAGAATTGCAGCTTCTTTTCCTGATTTGAGTGGAATTATTATGGCTGCCGCACCTGCACGTAAGCTTACAGACTTAATTATCGACCAGAATAAATATTTATTCAGTAAAATGAATGATACTACTCAGAAATCGAAAGAACAGTTTGATAAACTGATTACAGAGTTCTCAAAAAGTAAAATTACTCAGGCAGGTACGATGAAACCAGATTCAATAATTTTGGGCTTACCAGTTTCTTATTGGGTAGATCTTAATAATTATGACCAGGTAGCCGCTGCGAAAAATATTACCAAACAACGTTTTTTAGTTTTGCAAGGCGGTAACGATTATCAGGTTACTGAAGAAGATTTTAATCTTTGGAAAACAGGTCTTTCAGGAAAACAGAATGTAGAGTATAAGTTTTATCCTGGGATAAATCATTTATTAAGTCAACAACTTGAAAAAGGTACTGGAGTACAGTACCAAACTTTTTCTAGCGTTTCGGCAACGTTAATTAATGATATTGTAGCCTGGATAAAAATTAAGTAATACACTGAAAATATATTTATCATTTAAAAGCCCAACCCTAAAAGATTGGGCTTTTTGGTTTTCAATTGAAATATTCACCAAACAAAAGCACATTTTTTTCGGTTCTTAATTTAAACGATAATTTTAGCCGAAACTGATATGAACAAGAAGAAGATAACAATAAAGGGAATTTGGGAAATTTTGAAAGCCTCTTTTACAGGCTTTGGAGATCATAAAGTAACTAAGCTGAGTGGTTCATTAGCTTATTACACGGTTTTTTCAATGGCACCGCTTTTGGTTGTTATCATCTCACTTTGTGGAATATTTTTAGGTAGAGAAGCTGCTGAAGGACAAATTTATCGCCAGCTTGATGGCTTTTTAGGAAAGGACACCGCTTATCAGCTACAACAAATTGTTAAAACAGCATACTTAAACGGAAAAAGTACTGTTGCTTTTATTGTGGGTTTGGCAACATTATTAATTGGTGCAACTACAGTTTTTGGCGATATTCAAGATTCGATTAATCACATTTGGGGTTTAAAACCAAAACCTAAAAGAGGCTGGTTAAAAATGCTTCAAAACAGGTTTCTTTCTTTCTCAGTTATTATAAGTTTAGGATTTGTACTGTTGGTTTCGCTAGCTGTTACATCAGTTTTAGATGCTTTTAGCAGCCGTTTACAAGCAAGGTTTGAAGACGTCTCTGTAATTATCTTTTACGTACTTAATCAAGCAATTACGCTAGCTGTAATTTCGCTGATTTTTGGTGTAATTTTCAAGGTACTGCCAGATGCAATAATTAAATGGAGAGATGTAATATTAGGTTCGGTAGTTACCGCAATATTGTTTATGATTGGTAAGTTCGCCATATCTATTTATATCGGACAAAGTAATGTTGGTAGTACATATGGTGCTGCAGGTTCATTAGTAATCTTACTATTGTGGACTTACTATTCTTCCATCATTTTATATTTTGGTGCAGAATTTACAAAGGCTTATGCCATTGCTTACGGTTCAGAAATTCATCCATCGCATTATGCGGTTACCACTAGAGAGGTTGAAATAGAAACAGGAAGTAATTCAATTCAGGATAACCATCCAGAGCTAAAGAAGGAAATCCCTAACGAATAAGGATTAATCGCCCCAGGCTGTAATAATCAGTTTTCTGGAACCACCATAATTTCTGTGTTCGCCAAGATAAATACCTTGCCATGTGCCTAATGCAAGTCGGCCGTTTCTGATTGGAATTGTTACCGAACTGCTTAAAAGCGCTGCTTTAAGATGTGCAGGCATATCATCAGAGCCTTCGTAATCATGTTTATAGTTCGGGTCGTTTTCGGGTACCGATTTATTAAAATACATCTCAAAATCCATCCGTACCGTTGGGTCAGCGTTTTCGTTTATGGTTAAAGATGCCGAAGTATGCTGAATAAAAACCTGGCAAATACCTATGCTTATCTGATTAATTTCAGGTAACGCTGATATAACTTCATCAGTTATAATGTGAAAACCACGTCGCCTTTCCCTTAATGTTATCTCTTGCTGAAAAATCTTCATTTTACTTTTTTATCCAACCAACTTGTTCTTTATCATCACTAATTAGATGATAATTGCCAAAGTTACCTAATACACTTACATTTTGTGCCTCATTCAGCGTTAATTTTACCAATGCTGCACTATCTGGTTTATCATAAATTGAAGTTTGAAATGCCTTCAGTTTTATTTTTTGCAAAGGTTTTTCTGTTTGGTTGATATTATTGCTCTGAACAAAACCCATACTGCCATCTGGAAGTTCAGCTTTATACCAATTTGCAGATGCTGAATTTGCAATCAGGATAGTTCCAGTTTGAAGTGTTCGCAATTTTTCTGCACTGATTACGGGAGAGCTGTACAAAAATGTATTCTGATTGGTTCTTAAAGTTCTGTTCAGGTTCGATGCTGATGCCGTTATGTTTGCAGATTTCTTAATTGTTGGGTTAATAAACGGCAACGGATCAATTGCACCGCTTGAAGTATATAAACCAAAATGTAAGTGTGGTGGAGTAGTTTTCGCGTTGCCTGTATTACCCATTAAACCTAAAGTATCACCAACTAAAACTTCTTGTCCTGCGGTAACAAGTTGTTCATCCAAATGTGCATAATAAAGTGTGTAATCTTTATTTTTTGGCCGGAACCACACCACTTTTCCGCCCAGGTTATTTTCGTTCACACGTACAATTGTGCCATCAGCAGTTGCAACTACCGGACTTCTAAAACTCCCGAAAATATCTACACCTTCGTGTTTGCGGCTATTTGCATGACGACCATCACCAAAATAACTTTTTATGTTATTTAAGCCAGTGCGAGTTGGAAAACCTTGCGAAGGACCAGAGGTTATTTCTAAATTATACTCTATACTTTGAAGTAATTCTGGCTGCAAACGAATCAGAAAAGTTCCGCTTTCATCAATATCAAACAAAATATTACTGTTCAGTGTATCTGCCGAAGCAACTAACTTTGTGTTGTTTGCATTAACATGCCAAACATCAACATAGATTGCTGCACCAGTTAAAGGTTTTTTATTTAAAGATATGGTTAACTTTTGCCCTTTAATTGCATTAAACTTATAAGCCGTTGCGGTAGCTTTTTCGGCAGAAAAATAACCTAAATCTTTAAAAGGAATAGATATACTTAACGCTTTATCTAAACTTACAGCAGCTGAATTAAGCCATAAGGAGCCCATTGCAGTTTTATCTAACCCGGTAATAGTTAATTTTCGCTGGTATTGCTCGTGTGGCGTTGCAGCTTTAAATAAATTTACCGAGCCGGATTTACATGAAGATAAAATTGTAAAAGCTGTAAGGATATAAATTGCAAATGAATAGCGTGTAGAAAATCTCATATTTAACATTTGTATAGATAACAACAATAAAGCCTTTCAAGTTTCTAGAAAATAAGATTGAGGATTCTTTTCAGGATTGAAAATAGAGTAGACTGCACATAATCGTTATTGTGACGTTAATTTTTTAATAAAATGGATGATTAATTCCAATAATATCGTTGGTATAAATATATTTGTGGTGATTGGGCATCAAGCTCTAAACTCTAATCAAATCTCAAAAAATAAAAAATGAATAAATTCGAAAGCCGTTACGCTCAAAGTCCGAAAGAAGTTAAACAAATGGATACAGCCGCTTTGCGGGAAAACTTTTTAATTGAAAATGTTTTTGAGCCAAATCAGGTAAACCTAACTTTATCTCATTTCGATAGATATATTGTTGGTGGTGCAATGCCGGTTAACAAAAAATTAGATTTGCCAAATCCTGATGATTTGAAAGCAAATTATTTTTTAGAACGGAGAGAACTTGGTATTATCAATGTTGGCGGAAAAGCCATAATAACCGCCGATGGTGAAAAATTTGAGCTTGATTATAAAGAAGCTTTGTACATTGGCAAAGGCACTAAAGAAGTTTCATTTGAATCAGTAGATGCGAACGATCCGACAAAATTATATATAAATTCTGCTCCGGCTCATCATACTTATCCAACAAAAAAAGTTAGCAAAGCTGATGCTGAAATTGTAGAATTGGGTACGCCAGAAACTGCAAATCATAGAATAATTAACAAACTTTTAGTGAATAGCGTATTGCCAACTTGCCAGTTACAAATGGGAATGACAGAGTTAAAATCTGGCAGTGTGTGGAATACAATGCCTGCTCATACACATGACAGAAGAATGGAAGCTTATTTTTATTTTGAAGTGCCACAAGGGCAAAGTGTTTGCCATTTTATGGGGCAACCGCAAGAAACACGTCACATCTGGATGCAAAACGATCAGGCCGTAATTTCTCCAAACTGGTCAATTCACTCTGGTGCCGGAACAAGTAACTATACTTTTATCTGGGGTATGGCTGGCGAAAATTTAGATTATGGCGATATGGACCACTGCGCTATAACCGAATTGAAATAATTATATACTTCAACATATAAAATAAGATGTCATCAAACCTATTCAATTTAGAAGGTAAAACTGCATTAGTTACAGGCTGTAAGCGGGGAATTGGCAAGGCTATGGCGCTTGCTCTAGCCGAGGCAGGCGCGAATATTATTGGTGTTTCAGCAAATTTAGAGCTTGCTGAAAGCGCTGTAGAGAAGGAAGTAACTGCTCTAGGAAGAAAATTCTTTGCTTATCAATGTGATTTTAGCAATCGTGAAGCTACTTTAAGTTTTGCTGCGAAGGTTAAGGCAGAGCATCCGGTTATTGATATTCTGGTTAATAATGCAGGTACTATTTTACGTAAACCAATTGCCGAACATCCAGATGAATATTGGGATGAAGTAATTGCGGTAAACCAAACTGCACCATTTATTTTAACCAGAGAAATTGGTCGTGACATGGTATCTCGCGGCAGCGGAAAAGTAATTTTTACGGCTTCATTATTATCTTTTCAAGGTGGAATTACGGTACCTGGTTATGCAGCAAGCAAGGGTGCAATCGCATCTTTAACGAAAGCTTTTGCTAACGAATGGGCAGCCAAAGGTGTTAATGTAAATGCAATTGCTCCGGGTTATATCGCTACAGACAATACATCAGCTTTGCGTGAAGATCAGGATAGAAGCACTTCTATTTTAGCTCGTATTCCGGCTGGAAGATGGGGAACACCAGAAGATTTTAAAGGACCAACATTGTTTCTTGCCTCAAACGCAAGTGATTATGTGCATGGTACGATTTTAACCGTAGATGGCGGTTGGATGGGTAGATAAGGTTTTTGGGTTAATTATTGAACTGGTTTAATTGTTGAATTGTTAAATTGGTTAATTGTATAATTGCTAAATTGGTTATTAATCTAAATGCATTTTTTCTAAACAACTGACTAGCCAAAAAACTAACCAACTAAATAAAAAAAAGTCCGAAGCTTAAGCGAGGGCACTGAAAAAGTAGACTTAAAAATGGTCTATAAAAAGATTAGCGGATGGGTAGGTTATAAGATCTCCATCCGCTTTTTGTTTTTTGAGTATTTTTATATTTTTACGGGGCCCAATCTATTGAGATTTCTCGCCGAATTCTGGTATTTTATGGTTGTTTTTAGGATATTTTGTGGCAATGATGATCCCGCTTTAGAATTTGAGGATTCTTTTAAGATTTACTACGAATATCGCAAGTGCACCTTGCATTTTCATGCTTTCAAGGCCATAGGAATTTGCTCTGTCATATCCATGAACATTTTTCAATTCACTATTTTTCGCCTCAATTTTATATCTGTGTTTTGACTTTTCCCTGAAGTACTCGCTTTGTTGGAATATTTCCTGCTCTTTGTGCTCATCTGGTTTTATGGCGACCGAGTAAGTCCTGCTTTTGGCTTCCGATTTATAGCAGCCATCTCTTAGCGGGCATACTTTGCATTTTTCGATATCGAAATAATAGGTCATCATCTGGTTTTTCCTGTCTACCTTTTTGCCCTGCACCCGTTTATACATAGCCAGGTGCCCTGCGGGGCATACGAACATATCTGCATCTTTATTGTAATCAAACTTTTCTTCCTCTTTTCTGGTACCATGAGTAATAGCAGGGTTCATCCTGGCAACTATCTTAACCTTATTTCCGTTCAAACCCTTAAGCTTAAGGTTGTTCTTGCCAGCATAGGCTGCATCACCTATAATAGTATCCACCTCCATTCCGTTTGACTGTGTCTGACCCAATAATTTTGGTAGCTCAGGACCATCTCCTTTCTCTCCGGAGGTAACAACAGCTGCTGTTATGATACGCTCCTCTGTCATTGCCAAATGAGTTTTGTAACCAAAAAAGCTACTATCAGCGGTTTTGTGTCCGACTCTGGCATCCATATCTTTGGATAAGGTGTAGTTATCCTGGGTATCTTCTACTGTTTCTTTTAAGAGGTTTAGCTTCTCTTTCACTGCAGGAATTTCACTTAATGCTTCATCAGACTCGATAACTTTTTGTAATTCCTTGCAGTATTCTATTTCTTTAAGAATATCATTTGAATCATTTTTCTCAGGCATCTGACCCTTGAAGTCATCATCCATTAGGTACACTGCTTTTCGAAGCAGTTTTGAGCGTTGCCTGAGTACTTCAATAGGTGAATATGGATTGGATCTGGAAAGTGAATGTGTCGCATCGACAATGATGGACCTGGATTTAATAATGCCTTTTTCCAATGCAAGGGAAACAGTTTTACCAATTAGAAGGTTTAAAAGATCCATGTCCTTGAGGCGGAGCTTTCGGAACTTGGTCAATGAGCTTGAATTGATCACATCCTCCTCCGGGGACATCTCCAGGAAATATTTGAAGGACATATCATAGCGGGAACGTTCTACCACATCAACATCTGAAACCGTATAAATTGTTTTCAGCAATAAGTATTTAAACATGCGTACCGGACTCTCAGCATTACGCCCGTTGTCCGGGCAGTATTTATCCAGAAGCTCATCATATATAAAACCAAAATCTATAAGCTCATTAATCTTGCGCAGTAAGTTCTCTTTGGGAACAATCAGGTCATAAAGCCTGGAAAACTCGCTAAACTGGATTTTTTGTTGTTGAAGAAGCATCTTAAAAGCAGTAATAATATACCTTTAAAATACAAAAAAAGGAGCAGAAAAACTAGTTTTCTACTCCTTTTGTCCTTTTCAATTAGGGGACTTTTTCAGTGCCCTCGCTTAAGCTCCGGACTTTTTTTAAGATGTTATATTCTGACTTCTGACTCCTGACCTCGGACTAAAGACTATTAATAAAGGTTATAAATTTCTTTGATATCTTTCAAAATAGTATCGAAATCGATTTTTAAGTCGACTAATTTACCTGTGCGAATATCAAAAACCCAACCGTGTACGGTTAAACCACGTTCTGTAATGGCTTCTTGTATTGCCGCAGTTTTTAAAAGATTTACGCATTGCTCCTGAACGTTAAGTTCTACTAATCTGTCGTAACGTTTTGCTTCATCCTCAATTGAATTTAATTCATCTTTGTGCGTACGATATACATCACGGATGTTGCGTAACCAAGGGTTTAAAATGCCCATATCTGCAGGTTGCATAGCAGCTTTAACACCACCGCAATTGTAATGACCACAAACTACAACGTGCTTCACTTTTAAGTGACGAACTGAGTAATTTAAAACCGTCATAACGTTCAAATCTACGTTGTTTACCAAATTGGCAACATTACGATGCACGAAAGCTTGTCCGGGCTGTATGCCCATTAAGTCTTCAGCAGTTACACGGCTATCAGAGCAGCCGATATATAAAAACTCAGGAGTTTGCCCTTTTGCCAATTCGGTGAAATAATTTTCATCTATTGATAGCTTGTTAGCAATCCATTTCTCGTTATTCTTAAATACGTCTTCTACTTTCATTCTTCTAATATTTTTTTATGATACAATATGTTAGTAAGGATGTTTTTTTTATAAAACTATAAAAAGATTTTTTCATTTCAGTTAACTCTCCATACTATATTTTTCATTCTATTTTCTAAACAAAGTTGATGCTTAAATGTTGAGGAAATTTTAATTAAATCAACTTTTCTAATAGCGTTTTAATCTCTCCTGTGTTTAGGTTAGTGTTACTCTTAACTTGCTTTAACGTTCGGTTCAAACTTCTTACTGAGATACCTAAATATGCAGCCATATCTTCTTTCGAAATTTCTAAATCGGCTTCAGTTTGAAGCTTTAATAATTTTGTTAAACCATATTCTAAGGTATATAACTGTTGGAAAGATGCTCTGCTACTGGTTTGAATAATTCGGGTTGATAGTTCTTGCAACAGAATTTTAGTAAAGTTTACATTGCTTTCAATTAAAGATAAAAAATAATGATGCGGAATAACAAATGCCGATACGGCACTTATTGTTTCAACGTTACACAGGCAATCTATTTTTTTCAATGCTTCAAGTTCGCCAACCACTTCACCTTTTCCCAAAAATTCGATAATAAAATCTTTACCATTTTCTTCAGAAATGAAGCACTTTGTAATTCCATCGTTAATTATATAAAGATTACTGATTTTATCGCCTTGCTCAATAAGCCTGTATCCGGCAGGAAAATCTTTAAGTTTTATGTGTTGATGCGTTTCTTTTTCGCTCAATAAAGATTCAATAAATGATAAAAATGTAAGGTTTGTACGTAACATAATCAGCAATGAAGACAAATGTCCTTTATTTTAATTGTAGGTTGATTTACTTTTGTGGCTATAAAATTAAACATTACTATGAATAATAAAATTAGCGTTATTGCATTTGATGCCGATGATACGCTTTGGGTAAATGAACCTTATTTTCGAGAAACAGAAGCACTTTTTGCAGGTTTATTAGAAGATTTTTTACCACATCATAGCATTGTTGCAGAACTTTATAAAACTGAAATTGCCAATTTGCCTTTGTATGGGTATGGTATAAAGGGCTTTATGTTAAGCATGATAGAGACTATTTTGCGCATTACCGAAGGAAAGGTAAATCCCGAAGTAATAAATAAAGCCATACAACTTGGGCAGGAAATGCTTAACAAACCTATCGAGTTGTTAGATGGGGTAGAAGATGTTTTAAAAGCATTACACGGAAAATATAAATTAGTTGTTGCCACCAAAGGTGATTTGTTAGATCAACAGAGAAAGCTTACAAAATCTGGTTTGGACCATTATTTCCATCACATCGAAATTATGAGCGATAAGCAACAAAGTGATTATCAAAAGCTATTAAAACATTTAGATTGTAAACCTGAAGAATTTTTAATGCTTGGAAATTCTTTGAAATCTGATGTTTTACCAGTACTGGAAATCGGTGGAAATGCTATTCACATTCCATACCATACAACATGGGTACACGAACATGTAGAACACACAATAGAACACGATAATTTTTATCAGATGGAAACACTATCTGATGTTTTATCAAAATTAAACGTATGAAAGAAAAAATAGATATAAACACCTGGATTAGAAAGGATCACTTTAATTTTTTTAACAGCTTTGAAGAACCTTTCTTTGGTGTTACAGTAGATGTAGATTGCACAGAAACTTACCATGAAGCTAAAAGTTTAGGTGTTTCGTTTTTTCTGCTTTATTTGCATAAATCACTTATAGCAGCAAATCAGGTAGAAAATTTTAAATATAGAATTAGCGATGGTGAAGTTTGGAAATATAATGATGTTCATGCATCAGCTACAATAAACCGTCCTAACGGAACTTTTGGATTTGGTTACATAGATTTTTATGAGGATTTTTCGGTGTTTCGTTATCAAGCCGTTAAAGAAATTGAAAAGGTGCAAAATACAACAGGATTAGTAGCTTCATCATCTGGTGATAATGTTATTCATTACTCAGCTTTACCTTGGCTAAACTTTAAATCAATGTCTCATGCCCGTAAATTTTCACATCAGGATAGTTGCCCAAAAATTTCGTTTGGACAAGTAAGAGATGAATCTGATAGAAAAATAATGTCACTTTCCATTCATGCTCACCATGCACTTATGGATGGTTTTCATGTATCGCAATTTGTTAATATTTATCAAAAATTGTTAAACGCTGCTGAGTTAACAGTTGGTTAATTTTTAATTAATCTGCGGCAGTTAATTTCGCCGCATGTTTTCTTTGGCTCTTATTATTCCAATTTATCTCCTTGCAATTATTGCAATGTGTTTTATGGACTCTCTTTTTAAGGCATTAATGTTTTTCTTAATGCTTTTAATAACAACATTTTTGATGTTTTTATTCATCAATCATCCACTACCTTCGGCATTATCAGTTTGTTGTATAATTGCGATGTTTGCTTTTAGGTTTAAAGATTAATTTTCATTTGCTTTAGAGAAACTAATTGCTATTTTTGCCCACAGTAACTTTTACTTAATTGGGGGATTAGCTCATTTGGCTAGAGCGCTTCGCTGGCAGTGAAGAGGCGGCCGGTTCGAATCCGGCATTCTCCACCACGACTCAAAACGCACTGATAGACAAGAATTTAACTGTCTATCAGTAGCTAAGTCTGCCAAAACTCTGCCACTAAATTCTTTAGAACCCGAGAAAACTCTTCGCCCGGCGAAGAGAAAAAAAGATTCTCCTAGTTCTTCAAAAGATAAAAAGACACGTGAGCCCCTTAGTGATATTATAGAAAAAAATGCTTCTACTTTTACCTTGGATCTCATGGAGATTCCAGAATTGCCTTACACCCTCCCTAGAATTGTCAAAACAAAATCTGCTCAAAAATTAAATACAGGGTCAAATAGTATCTCCCGATGGTATGTTGAGTTTTTTTATTTTGATGCCACGACCGAAAAAATGGAACGATTCAGATTTACCAAGAATCTTAACAGGTTGCATGATCTGAAAGAAAAGCAAAAACATTTTAATAATCTTCGGGAGGCTTACAAAATTGCATTGGAGAATGGCTGGAGTCCAGTGGATCAAAACGCCAATATTAAACTTAAAAAGGAAGTAGTTGGTATTAACCTAAAACAAGGTCTTGTTAAGTTTGAAGAATATCATACCGCAAAAGGAACCCGTCCAAAAACAATTAGTACATACAGATCCAAAGTGGAAGCATTCATAAAATACCATGGGGCGGAAACAAACGTGTCAGCCATTACAGACTTTGAAGTTACTGATTTCCTTAATTTTATGGAGAGTCGTCACAAGTGGGTCGGGGTAACCTACGTGAATAGTCGAATATGCCTTAATAACTACTTTCGTTACCTATTGTTAAACAAATACATCAAGGTAAATCCTGTAACCGGAACCGAATCCCGTAGAAGAATGGCAACTCAGTCTAACCAAGTCTTTTCTGACAAAGATTTTAAAATCATTAGCAAATGGCTCCAAGATAATGATCCATACTGCCTGTTTTTTGTTAAGATGATTTACTTTACATGTATCAGGCCTAAAGAGCTCAGATTTCTAAAGCTTATCCACATTGATATGGAGGAATATACAATTACTGTTCCTGGCACAATCGCGAAGAACAAAAAATCGATCCCTATAAATATTGATATCAAATTAAGGGAGGAACTTCACAAAATGAATCTTGCAGATTATCCACGCAAACACATAGAAACGATTTTTATATACAAATGAGTGTTAAAAATAACAGGTTGATTTTTAAAACCCAGATTGCAATTTGGGATGAGAAAGGAAATGCATTACCGCCCACTAAAGATGGTTACATAACGAGGGTTTACAGAAAGGTAAAATTTAATAATTAATTATTCTGAATGTTCTTTTGATCGTTTCTTAAGGATGCGGTATAAGTCGTTAACTATCAGTTATAAATGATGAAAATTGTATATCCGACAATCTTAAATAAGTTTAATAAGTAATATTTTAGATACAATTTAAAATAGTTAGATTTCAAAAGCCCTTTTGCTTGGTTTTTAGAGGGTAATTTGATGGAAATCAAACAAATACTGCAAAAAGGGTAAAAATACTGTATGATTAATTAGTGGAAATTTTAAATTTGTGGTATGGAAAATCTAAATAGAAAATCAGCTCTCAGTACTTTTCTGTTAAAAGTTAAACAATTAAGAGGGTTCGGCGATATGAATTCTTATAGTTTGGCTGCCGAATTCAAAAGTATTGCCAACGTTCCAGACTCTAAGATTAACCATATAATTGAAGATATGTCTTCTCCACAAACCTGGAATAATGGGAAATCTATTTTTATTGAAAGTGTTTTAGAAAACATTTTAGAAAATTGAAACATTAAAAAATTATATATAGCCTTCAGTAAAAAACTGAAGGCTTTTTTTATGCCTTAAACTTTATTTCATCAAAAAACATTATCTTCAATAAACCAATAATTATGAAAAAGATCATCTCTACACTTTGTTTAATAGCCATTTTCTCTGTTGCTAAGGCACAAAAATTTGTGCCAGAAATTAAAACCGGAACAATTATAACAGCCACGGCAGTTGTTGGCGGACAAGAATTTCCGCTTGCTTTAAAAATTGTTAGTGCTACTGCGCCATACAGTATTGGTTGGGGTGTGGATGGTTATGGAGAAGGTGCATTTGAAATGAGCGAAAAAGCATTTACTAACGGAACAGAATTACTACAGGTTTCACAGCCTGCTCTTGGCACTACAAAATTAACGGATACACAAACTTTTGGAGTTATTTCTAAAGATGCGTTTAAAACTTTGGTTGATAAAAAAGCCTTCACTTACGGAGGAAATACTTTTAAAATTAAAACACCTGAAACTGCTGCCATAAAAATAAATGGAAAAGATGTTGATGCTTTTCATGTAATAAATGGAAATGGTTCTCAAGAATTGTGGATTTTAAATAATGCTGCTTTCCCCCTAATTATTCAAAGTACAGGGCAGGCTACAGATATTGTGATGCTAGAAATTAAATAAGATTTGTAATATTTAAAAAATTAAAAGCCCGGAAGGGCTTTTTTAATTTCAAAGCACTATTTTTACGGCAATTATGGAAAACGACAAAAAAGAAATATTCGATAACGTAGCACAACGTTTAAAAATTGAAGGTTTTAATGTAGTAAACCGCGATGAAACCCGCCCTTGGGGAGGTTTTTTTGTTATAGATGAAGCACAAGCACAACAATTTGCCGATACTTATTTTGATGGTTTAGATGTTGAAAGCTTAAAGATTGGCGGTAAGTTAAGTCCGAAAATTTTAATAGTTGCTCCAAACACCCGCCTATCTTGGCAATACCATCACCGCAGAGCCGAAATTTGGCAAGTGGTAACGGGTACAGTTGGTATAAAAACCAGTGAAACCGATGAAGAAGGCGAAGTAAAAAGCTATGCACCAAAAGATCAGATTAAATTACAACAGGGCGAACGCCACCGTTTAATTGGTTTAGATGATTGGGGTGTTGTTGCAGAAATTTGGCAACACACTGATGCTTCAAACCCATCTGATGAAAGTGATATCGTAAGAGTTCAAGACGATTTCGGTAGATAATATAATTTTTTAAAGTATCCTGCTCGCATTCTGAGCAGGATTTCTTTTTTTTAATACAATGCTAAACGCTGTATAAAACTAAAGCGTTCAAAAATTCGTTTATACAGCATACACACAATAAATGATTATTCTAATATTTTTTCTTTGCCACTGGTTTTTATCTCTATTCAGCCAAACCTTTTTCCTTCATCGTTATTCATCGCACAAAATGTTCAAGATGGAACCTTTTTGGGAGAAGTTTTTCTATCTGGTTTTGCTAATTTCTCAGGGTTCATCTTTCTTAAATCCAAGAGCTTACGCCATATTGCATCGTATGCATCATGCGTACAGCGATACAGAAAAAGACCCACATTCGCCACATTTCTTTAAGGATGTTTTTGGAATGATGATTGCCACAAAGAATATGTATATGAATTATTTACATTTCAAAATACAGCCAGAACCTGCTTTTCAAGGTAATTACCCTGAATGGCCTTTGGTTGATAGAATTGGTGATTCCTGGTTTTGGAGAATTGGTTGTGGGTTATTTTACATTGGTTTTTATATAATGTTTGCCAATTATTGGTGGATGTTTCTTTTGTTGCCAATCCACTTTTTGATGGGTCCATTACATGGTGCAATTGTAAACTGGTGTGGCCATAAATATGGTTATTCAAACCACGATAATGATGACCATAGTAAAAACTCTTTACCTTGGGATTTTCTATTAATGGGAGAGTTGTTTCAAAACAATCACCACAAAAAACCTAATAGTCCGAATTTTGCAACTAAATGGTGGGAGTTCGACCCAACTTATCCGGTTATGAAGGTTTTACATTGGATGAAGATTATTAAGATTAGGAAAGTTTAAATTTGTCATCCTGAGTTTGTCGAAGGACTAATTTCTTATTTTTGTCTTGGCCAGACAGGCTTTTTTCTTTTGACAACAAAAGAAACAAAATTGCCGGCTGAAAATTTTTGTTTTAAAGTTTCTACTTGAGCTTTGACAGCACGTCCCCAAAAATTTGTTAGGCCGGTTAAAAGTAGAACGGAGAAATAGTGCTTTGGCTTAGTCAGGTGGAAATTCAAATTGCGAATAAAATCCTTATTGTTAGGTAAATATGCATAAATGACAAGTATAGACTATCAGAGTTAGAATTGAACGCAGGAATCGCTATTCCGTTTCTTGCACAGTTTTTTTTAAAATAAACCCGACAGAAGCGAGCACGAAGTGTAACGAAGTAAAGCGAATTGCGGGGCTTTCGGAACCGATTGAAACAGAACCTTGCTTTTCAAATAATTTTAAAACATCCCATTATGATAAATTTTCTAAAAATTATTTTTTCGGCACTATTCGTTTTTATGTGCTATAAAGTTATTGCCACTTCTCTAGAAAGTAATCTGTTTGAGCAATGGGATTTTCTCGGCAGCATTCCGTGGATGCGTGCAACCCTTTGGGACTTTTATGCTAATATTTTCATCATTACTTTGTGGATGTTTTATAAAGAAAAAAATATTATTCTTAAAATCTCTATTACTATTTTGTTCGTATGTTTAGGTAGCATAGCAACTTTAGCTTATGTTTTGGTTTACTTGTTCAAACTAAAACCTGGCGAGGGTGTTAAAGAATTACTTAGTAAGGCTTAGGGTTTGAGGTTAATGGTGTAGGGTGTCTTGCTAGGGTTTCAGTTATGCGAAATGGCTTTTGGCCTTTACCTTTTTACCTTAAACCTTATGCCATCTCAAATTGCACATCTACTTTTTATTGCGCTAATTTCCTTAATTGCCTGTTGTACCATTATGTTTTCGGTTTGGCTTTGGGCAAAGAAAATCAAAAATGCAGGTGTTGTTGATGTTTTTTGGGCACTGAATTTTCCTGTAATTACCCTCATTACTTTCTTTTTATCTGAAGGATTTGAAACCCGAAAAATATTAATTTGTGGAATGTTTCTTCTGGCCGAATTGCGCTTAGGTTTGCATCTTTGGCAACGAGTTATTAGCCATTTAGATGAAGAAGAAGGGCGATACCAACAATTACGAAAAGAATGGGGCGAAAAAGCCGACAGGAATTTCTTTTGGTTTTTCCAGTTTCAGGCCATTTCGAATGTATTATTGGCCATCCCTTTTTTTATAATTACTGCAAACACATCAAATGAACTATCGATATGGGAATTTGTGGGGGTTGGAGTATGGATTATCGCCTTTTTTGGTGAAATGATAGCCGACAGACAGCTTGCTGCGTTTAAAAAAGACCCAAAAAACAAAGGAAAAGTTTGCGATACTGGTTTGTGGTACTACAGCCGCCACCCAAATTACTTTTTCGAATGGTTAACTTGGATGGCATATTTTGTTTTTGCTTTGGCTTCTCCATGGGGAATTTTAGCCATCATTAGTCCAGCTATTATTTTATACTTATTAACCAAAGTAACAGGCGTGCCTAATAACGAGGAGCAAAACCTAAGAAGCAAACCCGAGGCTTATAAAAAATATCAAGAAACAACTTCTTCCTTTTTTCCGTGGAGGAAAAGGAGTTAAAGGTTGCATGTTGCGGGTTACAAGTCTAAAACTTCATAGCCTGATTTTGCACCCAAACCTATAGCTTTTAACATATAAATTACAACTCAAATGTGGTACGATAAACTTTTAGAAAACGATAAACTTCCTGATACGGCCTTAAGATTAGGCATTAGAAAACTTTGCAAGCAACGCTTAGATGATGAAACTTTAGGCAATGAAGAATTGCAGCAAGAGAAATTTATGGATTTGGTTGCTGAGTTACAGCAATCGCCTATTGCTGTAAATACTGTCGAAGCCAACGAGCAACATTACGAATTACCGACTCAGTTTTTCCAATATTGTTTGGGCAAAAACCTTAAATATAGCAGTGGTTATTGGAAACCTGGAGTTAAGGATATCGATACATCAGAAGATGATATGTTGGCTTTGACTTGTAAAAGAGCGGATTTACAAAACGGGCAAAATGTGTTGGAATTAGGTTGCGGTTGGGGTTCGTTATCGTTATTTATGGCAGCGAAATATCCTAATAGTACATTCACGGTTGTTTCTAACTCTGCTACGCAAAAGATTTTTATTGATGAGACAGCAAAGCAACGCGGCATTCAAAACCTTACAGTTTTAACTGCCGATATGAATACGTTTACAATTGCTGATACTTTCGATAGAATTGTTTCTGTAGAAATGTTTGAACACATGCGTAACTATAAATTTTTATTAAATAAGGTTGCTGGTTTCTTAAAACTCGATGGAAAATTGTTCGTGCACATCTTTACGCATAAAACTTTAGCGTATAAGTTTGAGGTAATTGATGAAACCGATTGGATGAGTAAATATTTCTTTACTGGCGGAATTATGCCATCGAACCATTTATTTTTCTACTTTAATGATGATTTAAAAATCGATAAACATTGGGTTGTTAACGGTACAAATTATGGCAAAACATCTGAAGCATGGTTAAGCAACATGGATAAGCATAAAAAAGAGATTATGCCAATTTTTGAGCAGACTTATGGTAAGGATCAGGCTGTGAAATGGTGGGTTTACTGGCGTTTGTTTTACATGAGCTGTGCAGAATTATTTAACTACAATAAAGGGAACGAGTGGATGGTTTGTCATTATTTGTTCGAAAAAAGAGCTTAAGGTAAAAAGCTGAAAGACCAAAGTGAAACACTCAATTTAATTCAAGAAAATGCAGAAATTAGCCATTATTGGCTCAGGAATAGCAGGTATGGGTTGTGCTCATAAACTGCAACATAAATACGATATTACCGTTTTTGAAGAGGCTGATTATATTGGTGGTCATACCAATACGATTACACTTGAAGAAGATGGAAAACCAATTTATTTAGATACCGGTTTTATGGTTTTTAACTATGAAACTTATCCAAATTTAACAGAGATATTTGCTGAGATTGAAGCGCCTGTTATCAAAACTGATATGTCGTTTAGTGTTCAGTTTTTGCCTAAAAAGTTAGAATATAGCGGTTCGAGTTTAAATCATTTATTCGCTCAGCGGAAGAATATTTTTAATATTTCTTATTTAAAAATGTTGATGCAAATTAACCGTTTCAACAAACAAAGTGTAGAAATTTTAGATAAGCCAGAATATCAGGATTACTCAATCGGCAAATTTTTTAAGGAATTTGGCTACAGTGATGATATGCTTTGGCAATATCTTATCCCGATGAGTGCTGCGGTTTGGAGTGCGCCAATGGAGCAGATTTTAGATTTTCCGGCGGTAACTTTGATTCGCTTTTTTAAAAATCATGGTTTTTTAGGTTTAGACACGCAACATCAATGGTACACTTTGCAAAACGGAAGTCAGGCTTACCGCGAAAAACTGATTGCACCTTTCCGAGATAGAATTAAAATCAACAATAAAATTGTTTCCGTTAAAAGATTAGAAAACGGTAAAGTTAAGGTAGAAAATTCAAAAGGAGAGCAATTTGAGTTTGATAAAGTAATTATGGCAAGCCATGCCGACCAAACTTTTGAAATTGTACAAGATAAAACTCCACTAGAAACTGAATTACTTTCCAAATTCAAATACCAACTGAATAAAGCTGTAGTTCATATTGATGAAAAGCAAATGCCTGAAGCGAAATTAGCCTGGAGCAGTTGGAATTATCGTGTAGAAAAACAAGGTGATAAACTTTTGCCAAGTACAATTTATTGGATGAATAGCTTGCAAGGTGTTTCTAAGAAAACAAATTACTTTGTTTCTATTAACCCAACCGAAACTTTGAATCCTGAAAAGATTGTTAAAGAAATCGATTACCATCATCCTTTGTTTGATGTTCCGGCTATGCAAGCGCAAGAACGCTTAGCTAAATTAAACGAAACGGGTCCGATTTATTATTGTGGTAGCTATTTTAAATATGGTTTCCATGAAGATGCGTATAAGAGTGCGGTTGATTTGTGTAATGGGCTTTAGTCTCTTGCCGTCATTTCGACCGTAGTGGAGAAATCTTTGGAAGTGGTTTTTAGATTCAAAGATTTCTCAGTTTCGCTGCGCTCCATTCGAAATGACGGAAACTCAAATTCATTGCCGTCGTGCTTCAGCCGACGGATAAAATAAATTTTGTAAATTGTAATAAGAAATGTCTTTTAAATCATCAATATATACAGCAAAGGTCATGCACCATCGCTTGGCACCAAAAAAGCATTCTTTTTGGTACAATGTATATATGTTTTATATTGATTTAGATGAAATTGATGATTTAACTAAAAAACTTCTTTGGTTTAGCAGGAACAGGTTTAATCTGTTTTCTTTTAGAGATGCTGAGCATTTACAATTACCGAAAGATAAACCAGATACAACGAAAAATAATCGTCAGCATGTAGAAGATTATTTGAAAGGATATGGCGTAGATGGAACGAAATTGAAAATTAAATTGCTTACAAACCTTAATGTTTTAGGCTATAATTTTAATCCTGTCTCTTTTTATTTCTGCTTTGATGAAAAGGAAGATCCTATTTGTTGCGTGGCTGAAATCAGCAACACTTACCGCGAAATGAAGCTTTTTTTCTTCGGAAAAGAAGAATTACAAGGCGAAACCTTTAAAAAATTAACAACAAAATACTTTTATGTTTCACCATTTATAGACCATGATGATTCGTTTGATTTTAGTCTGAAAATCCCGAAGGAAAAGTTGGAAATTAAAATAGACGACATCGATAAACAGGGTAATAAGTTTTTTATCAGTACATTAATTGGTGAAAGAAAAACCTTGTCAAATAGAAATATGTTAAAAAGTTTTCTGTCAATACCGTTAATTCCATTGCAAATAATGGGTATGATACATTGGCAGGCATTTAAACTTTGGATAAAAAAAATACCTTTTCATCCAAAAGCCGAAAACCCTGAACTACAACGTAACGTATATAAGCCATATAAACCATAAAATAATTCGCTCTATTGATTATGAATACCTTAACTGCAACCAGAACATCGCAAAGCTTTTTTGATAAAATAGTACTTAATGCGCTTTCAAAAATGACTTTAGGAAAGTTGGAACTCACTTTGCCAAATGGAGAGGTTTTGGTTTTTGGAAACGGCGAAAATAATATTGAAGCAAACATCCAGGTTAATCATCCAGATTTTTTTAAATCAATTGCATTATATGGAGATATAGGTTTTGGTGAAGGTTATACTTCTGGTTTATGGGATACTTCGAATATAACAAATGTAATTAAGTGGGTGCTATTAAATATTGAGAATGCGCCATCGGTTACCGGAAGTAAGGTAAAATCCCTGGCGCTTAATTTGTTCAAAATTGTAAATAAGTTAACGCATATACGCAGAGCAAATACCTTAGCGGGTTCTCAAAAAAATATTTCTGAGCATTACGATTTGAATAATGATTTTTTTGCAACTTTCTTAGATAAAACCATGACTTATTCAAGTGGTTATTTCACAAGTGAAGATTTAAGTCTGGAAGATTCGCAATATGAAAAATATGATAGGTTAGCTAAGCAATTAAAGGTTAAGTCGTCAGATCATGTTTTGGAAATTGGCAGCGGTTGGGGCGGAAACGCTATATTTTTAGCTAAAAACTATGGTTGCAAGGTAACTTCTGTAACAATTTCTAAAGAGCAACAAAAACTTGCTATGGAACGTGTTAAGGCAGAAGGTTTAGAAAATAAAGTTTCAATAATTATTCAGGATTACAGAAAAATTGAAGGAACGTTTGATAAAATCGTTTCTATTGAAATGTTAGAGGCTGTCGGACATCAATATTTGGAAACTTATTTTGAAAGATGCCAAGCACTTTTAAAACCTGATGGAATTTTCGCCTTTCAGGTTATTACTTCACCAGATAGCCGTTACGAAAAATTGCGTAATGGTGTAGATTGGATTCAGAAACATATTTTCCCAGGTTCTTTGTTGCCATCTGTATCGGCAATAAATAAAGCCATCAATAATACCGGAGATTTAACTTTAGTCGATTTGAAAGATATGGGTTTAGATTATGCGAAAACACTTCATCTTTGGTTTATAGAATTTAATAAGCACTTAGATAAAGTTAAGGATTTAGGTTTTGATGAAACTTTTATCCGCAAGTGGAATTATTATTTAAACTATTGCGAAGCTGCTTTTACAATGCGCAATATTAACGTGATGCAATTGGTTTATACCAGACCAAATAATACCTCGAGATAAGGCACGATGTAAGATGGACGATGTGAGACGGATGATGAACTAAATCAATCCTAAAAAATATGAAATGGATAATGAACGAAAAGTTTGTTATCCATTTTTTTTAAACTTTGATTATTGTCAATTATTCATTTTTCGTTCTTCAGCATTTTTCACCGATAAAAGTCGCACCTTTGCCGACCAATTTCTGTCGGTTGCATTAAAAGTATTCTAATGTGTTGTAACAAAATGCAACTTGCGCAGACTAATTACCAAATACTATTTATTATACATGAAAAGAATTCTATTATTAACCTTCATCCTTGGTATATTTTTTAATGCGAATGCACAATTCGGAATGGGTGGCCCTGCAAAGCCATCAGTTACAGGAAGAGTCTCAATTACAGTTCTTGATTCCTTAACAAAGAAACCAATTGATTATGCAACCATCTCATTAATTTCTATAAAAACAACAAAATCTGTTAACGGTGGTGTAACCGATGAAAAAGGAAAACTAACCATTCAAAATATTGCACCAGATGCATACAAATTAATGATTGGGTTTATGGGCTACAAAACCAAAACTGTTTTGGTAACTACAACGCCTTCAAAACCCGATTTTAATCTTGGAAATGTTGTAATTTCATCAACAGAAAATAATTTAGCCGATGTGCAAGTTGTAGGTACTAAAGCCGTTATCGAAAATAAAATTGATAGAATGGTTTACAATGCTGAGGCTGATGGAACTAATGCTGGCGGCGATGCAACTGATGTAATGAGAAAAGTACCAATGCTATCTGTTGATATGAATGGTAACGTTCAATTACGTGGTGGTGCTGTTCGTGTTTTAATTAACGGAAAACCTTCTGGTACAATGGCAAGCAGTGTTGCTGATGCTTTAAAAATGATTCCGGCAGAACAAATTAAAACTGTTGAAGTAATTACAAGTCCATCTGCAAAATATGATGCTGAAGGTTCTGGTGGTATCATCAACATCATTACTAAAAAATCAAACGCACAAGGAGTTAGTGGTACTGTAAATGCTTCGGTAGGAACACGTCAAAACAATGGGTCGTTTAACTTAACAGCTAAAACTGGTCGCTTAAGTGTAAACACAAATTTAGGTACAAACTTAGCATATGCTCAAAAATCAAGAGTTGTTATTTTAAACCAAACTACGTTAAATAATGGTAGTTTGAACAGCGTATCTCAAGATGGTTTTTCTAAATGGAGCCGCCAGGGTTATAATGGAAGCTTTGGTTTAGATTACGATTTTAACGCTTATAACAACCTTAGTACAACTGTTAAAATGAACAGTTTTTCTAATGGAGGTCCGGGAGAATCAAACTACATTATAAATGGTTTGCCTGCTACTAACATTAGCGATATGGATATGACATTCAGAAACTTAGATTGGAATGTTGATTATAGAAAAACCAGTAAGAAAGAAGGTGAAGAATTTTCAGTTTCTTCACAATTATCTTCTGGAAGAACACCAACAAGTTTCAGTAATATTTTAACATCTGCAACATTTCCTAGCGGATTTCAAACCATAAGTAATAACACAGGTAAAAATAATGAGTACACTTTCCAAACCGATTACACTTATCCGTTTAGCAAGGCTACCGTGTTAGAAATTGGTGCTAAAGCTATTTTGCGTGATATTAAGAGTCAGTTTGATAATGCTGCACAAGATTTTGAATATAACCAGGATGTGGCTTCACTTTATGGTGTTATAAGTTTCGACTTGACTAAAAAATTGAAGTTTAAAGGTGGTTTAAGAGGTGAGTACACTCAAATAGATTTCAACACACAGAATAGTGGTTTACAGAAAAACGATTACCTGAATTTATTTCCAAGCGCAATTATATCGCAAACTTTAAAAGGCAATGCTACTTTAAAATTAAGTTATAACCGCCGTTTACAAAGACCAGGACAGTCTTACTTAAATCCTTTCCGTAATGAGAGTGATCAGTTTAACATTATGCAGGGTAATCCACAGTTAAACCCTGAGTTGAGTGATAACTTTGAATTAGGTTACAGTACTTACATTAAAGGTTCTATCCTTAATGCATCTGTTTTTTATCGTCGTACAGGTGGAGTAATCGAGAGTTCAATTTCGCCAATTTCTGAAAATGGTGTGAACAAAACCTATACATCTTATATTAACGTGGGTACGGCACAAACTTATGGAGCCAATATTTTTGCATCATACAATCCTAAACCAAAATGGACTTTAATGTCTAACGTTGGCTTGAATACTTATGAGGTTAATAACTCTTTAACTAACGTTAGTACAGGAACTTTCTTAAACTATAACATCTTTGCAAGATCGGCTTATGGTTTTGGTAAAGGTTATAACTTTGAATTGTTTGGAGTTGTTAACTCTCCAAGAAGAACCTATCAAGGAAAAACTGATGCAATGGTATTTTACGGTGCCTCGATGAAAAAAGAAATCCTTAAGAAAAAGGGAAGCATTGGTATTAATACATTAAATCCGTTTACCCGCGATTTACATATTCAAACGGTGAATAATTCTGTTACTGCAACAGGAACGGTATTTCAAAGCCAGAATATTTATTACCCACTTCGTTCTTTTGGAGTTAATTTTAGTTATTCTTTCGGTAAACTTAAATTTACAGAGAAGAAAAAAATTAAAAATGATGATACCAAACAAGATCAACAACAAGGTGGAATGGGTGGTGTTCAACAATAAATAAATAACCCATAAAATTATATTTCAAAGCCTTTCTAAATTTTAGAAAGGCTTTTTTGTTATAGATTTTATTTGGTTTTAATATAAGTGTATAAAATACACTATGATTGCTATGAGAATGATGCCGATTTTTATTTTTTTTTAAGCTTTCTGCGTGATTTTTGTCTATTTGGATGCGTACTGGTGCGGGTTTTAGTGTTTTTTAGGATAAAATTTGCGAGAATTTGCAGTATTTGTTAGCTTTAAATATGTGATTTTGCATATAAAAAACATATATTGCATCTAACTAAACAAAATTAACCTAAACAACAGAGATATGAGAAAAATCTTTACCTCACTGCTTTTTCTGTGTGTACTTTTCGCGAGCCTATCAACCATGGCACAGGTAAAAACCATTACCGGAAAAGTTACTTCTTCAGATGATGGTCAAGGCTTGCCTGGTGCAAGCATAAAAGTTAAAGGAACTTCTACCGGCACTTCGACAGATGGAAATGGAAGCTTTACTTTACAAGTGCCACAAACAAATGCAACAATTGTAATTAACGCAATTGGATACACCACTCGTGAAATTAGCGTAGGCGATAGAACAACTGTAAACGTTACATTAGTTGCAGATGCACAAGAACTGCAAGAAGTTACGGTATCAACAGGTTTGGGTATAACCAGACAAGCAAAGTCTTTAGGCTATGCAGCTCAACAAGTTAATAGCGAAGATCTGAACTTCAACCGTCAGCCCAACTTAATTAATGCTTTGCAGGGAAAGGTAGCAGGTGCAACTATTTCTAGCATGGGTGGTGGTCCTGGTCAGGGTGCAAATATCAGAATTAGAGGAGTTAACTCTATTGACCCGAATACACCAAGTGACCCATTATATGTTATTGATGGTGTTCAAATCGATAACACTACATCATCTTTAGGTGCAAACCCTGGCGGAACGGCTTATGGTGCAAGAGGAGTGAGTAATAGAGCATCAGATATTAATCCTGATGATATTGAAACCATTAACATTTTAAAGGGAGGTGCTGCTACAGCATTATACGGTTTAAGAGGCGCAAATGGTGTAGTTGTAATCACAACTAAAAGAGGCAAAGCCGGAGGTATAAGTATTAATTTAAGTAGCAGCTATGGTTTTGATGAAGTTTTAAAAAAACCAGCTGTACAAAAAGAATATACACAAGGTGTTTTAGGTGTTTATGCAAACCCACCGAGTGGTATTGGACCAGCATGGGGACCAACAATTGCTGAGGCAAAGGCTATCGATCCAACGCATCCAGATCAACTTTATGATAATTATGACCGTGCTTTTGGAACAGGTCAGCAAGTTAAAAATTCAGTATCTGTTGCTGGTGGAACTGAAGCCATTAGATTTTTCTCTTCTGTATCTCAATTATACCAAAAAGGTATGATGCCTAATACCGATTATAAAAACTTATCAGGAAGATTAAATACAGATATTACAATCAGTCCTAAATTTAAGGCCGCAGTAAACATGAACTTTAGTAATGCAGGTGGCTACACTTACAGTGCTGATAGATTTGGTGAAGGTTTAGCATATTGGTCTCCACGTTATGATGTTGCTGATTACATTAATGAAAACGGTACACAAAAGTATATCGGAACTAATAATCCTATCTGGGGTACTGCAACAAACCAATTAAAAGGTGATGTGAATCGTTTTATTGGTGGTGCTTCACTTACCTATGAACCCGTAAAATGGTTAAACTTCTCTTATCGTTTTGGTTTAGATACATATAATGATAATAGAGTACGAACTGCACCAGGACCAATGGGAATTGCGGGAGAGCAAGTGTATGATAACGACCAAGGCTTTTATGGTGAATATAATGCTAAATCAAGAACCTTAAATGGAACTTTTATTGCAACCTTAACTACAAAATTAGCAAATGATTTAAATGCTACCGTTAGGTTAGGACAGGAGATGTATGATTCTAAAATTAAGAACATTGGAACATTAGGTAGTCAATTAAGTATTTACAATTTCTATAATCTTGCAAATGCAAAAATCATTGGAGTTAGTCAAGGATTTGAGCAGAAAAGATTAATTGGTTATTTTGGTGAAGCTACTTTCGACTATAAAAATTTCTTATTCTTAACAGTAACCGGTAGAAATGATATCACTTCAACCTTATCAAAAGAGAATAGATCTTTCTTTTATCCATCAGCAAGTTTAAGTTATGTTTTCTCTGATCATTTCAAACTGCCAGCTTCTATTAGTCAGGCAAAGTTGAGATTATCTTATGCTAAACTTGGTAAAGATGCACCAATTTATGCAGGTGCTTCATCAGGTTTTGGTACTTATACTGGTTTACCAACAGGTTCAACAGGTTTAACTTTAGCTTCAAATCTTGGTAATCCAAACCTTCGTCCGGAGTTTACAAATACCTATGAAACAGGTTTAGAAATGTCGTTCTTTAAAGGTCGTTTAGGTTTTGATTTTAGTTACTATTATTCATTAAGTAAAGATCAAATTGTTAGGGCGCAAATTACATCAGCAACTGGTTATGTAACAACATCAATCAATGCAGGTAATATTCGTAACCGTGGTGTCGAATTGGTGATTAATGGTAAACCAATCGATGGACAGGATTTTAAATGGGGCGTTAATTTAAACTTATCTGCTAACAGAAATAAAATCCTTTACTTGCCAACTGATATTATTTACGGTTCTGCAAGAGGTTATGGTAATGCAGGTGTAACTATGAAATTGGTTCAAGGTGAGTCTTTTGGTAATATCTATGGTTCATACTTTAACAGATACTCTGGCGGCCAACCACAGGATGGTAATTTCTTAGATAAAAATTTGCCGTTACTTATAGGTGCTGATGGTTTCCCAATCATTTCTGGAGGTACGCAAAGAATTCTAGGTAATTCTCAACCAGATTATGTTATCGGTATGGGTAATAATTTCACTTACAAAAGATTTACTTTAAATGTATTGTTTGATGCCCGTTTAGGTTTTGAAAAATACAACTGGCTTGAAGATTTTTATTCGGCTTTTGGTTTACCAGATTATACTGCTGATAGAAGATCTTTCAGAACATTTGAAGGCGTACTTGCTAATGGTACACCAAATACAAAACCAGTTTGGTTAGGTCAGCGCTTTGGTCCTGATGGTGTAGATTACGGAGAGGGTTATTACCGCAGATTTTACAGAAACGTTTCTGAGCCATTCGTAACTGATGCCTCTTGGGTTCGCCTTCGCTCTGCTAGTTTAAATTATGCTTTACCAACAAAATGGTTACCTAAAAAAGCAATTAGAACAGCATCAGTTGGTGTTACAGGCAATAACTTATGGTTATGGACTAAATATTACGGTGTTGATCCAGAATCAAGCTCTTATGATGCTTCAAGCAATAACGATGGTTCTGCCGGATTTACTTATCCAACAGCACGCACAATTATGTTTTCTCTAAACGTTGGTTTTTAATTTGATAACGATGAAAAAGATTTTAAAATATACAGTGTTATCAGCTTTGGCGGTTAGTGTTACCTTTCAAGGCTGCAAAGACAGCTATTTTGATGATGTTGCTAAGAACCCAAATCAAGTAACAACGCCAACTTTAGCGTCGCTACTTGCTACATCATCAGCTAAAGCTGGTGTTAATAATTACAATGTTGCCAGTGCAATTGCACCATACGTTCAATATACTGCAAACCCTGCTGCTGCGGGTGCAGGTGATACTTATCAGGCAATAGATTTTAGTGGAACCTGGGATGCACTTTATTTTGCAATGGCAGATGCCAATGAAATGAAAAAGATGGCAGTTGCACAAGGCTCAAGCGAATACAAAGGTGTTGCTAATGTTTTAATCGCATATAACCTAATAATGGTAAATGATATGTGGGGCGGCGCACCATTTTCTCAAGCTTTCGACATTACAAACTTTACACCTAAATACGATACATCGCAAGAAGTTTACAACCAAACAATGGCTTTGATTGATGAAGCGATTGTAGAATTGGCAAAAACCACTGCTACAGTAAAGTTAGCAGCAACAAGCGACTTTATTTATGGTACTACTGGTGCAAATGAAAGAGCAAACTGGTTAAAATTTGCTTATGCTTTAAAGGCCAGATTGTTAAATAAAGTAAGTAAAACATCAACTTACAATCCAACTGCGGTTTTAGCGGCGGTTAGTAGTTCTTTTGCTTCTAATGCAGAAGACGCTCAAATGTCAACATTCAGTGTTAGAAATTTCTGGGCAAGTGTGGCTATAAGTAATGCTTCACAATCTCTTGGTGGATGGTTATCAGAACAATTGATAGATCATTTAAACGGAACTACTTATGGTCTGTTTGATCCAAGAATTGCTAAAATAACAGATAGAACTATTAATAACGTTTATATTGGAACTGTAAATGGTGCCGGAAACAGGTTGCCTGGTGCAAATACACTTAAAGATGAATGTTATATTTCAGTGAATTCAACATGGACAAGTGCAACTTCTCCAATCTTTATTGCAACCTATGCTGAAATGAAATTCATCGAAGCTGAAGCTGCTTTTACAACAGACAAAACCAGATCTTATAATGCATACTTAGCTGCAATTTCTGCTAATATGGATAAATTTCAGGTTGCTGCGGCTGATAAAGCCACGTATTTGGCTGATTCTCGTGTTGCAGTTGGTGTTGCCGCTTTCACCAAAGATTTAATCTTCAAGGAAAAATATGTTGCAACATATTTAAATCCTGAGGCATGGAATGATGCAAGGAGATATGATTACAAGTACAAAGATTTTACACTTCCGGTAAACGTTACCTTGCCTGATTATATCCGTAGAAACGATTATCCTCAAGGAGAGAAAAGTAAAAATGGTGCGAACGTTCCAACAGAAGTTCCTAGAACTACTAAATTATGGTGGGATCAGTAACAATTTTATAAAAAAGCACGTTCTAAGCCCTTTCCGTTTATCGGTTAGGGCTTTTTTTTATAATTTATTTGAAATTTAGATAATGAAAAAATTAAGTCTGGTTTTGGTTCTGATACTTTTATGTGTTCAGTTGTATGCTCAAAAATTTAATCTTCAATCGGTTTTAAGTTATCCATTTCCAGACCAATTGGTTGCTGCACCAACAGGTTCTAAAATTGCGTGGGCTACTAACGAACAAGGGAAAAGGAATATTTATGTTGCCGAAGCTCCAACTTATAAAGCAGTAAAAATCACCGATTTTAAAGAAGATGATGGACAAGAGTTAACCAGCTTGGCCATTTCTTCTGACGGGAAATGGGTAGTGTTTGTTCGTGGCGGAGATCATGGTGGAAGAGATGGCGGTCCGGTTAATGCTGCAAGCTTACCAATAATGCCAAAGGTTGAGGTTTATTCAGTTCCTTTTTCTGGTGGCAAAATCAATTTAATTGGCGAAGGCGATAATCCTGTAATTTCTCCAACCGAAAATCAAATGGTATTTTCAAAGTCTGGTCAATTATTAGCTGCACCGCTTGATGCTTCTGCTCCTACAAAAGTTATAATTAATATGAAAGGAATCCAATCAGGTTACAAATGGTCGCCAGATGGAAAAATGATTGCTTTCGTTTCTAACAGAGTTGACCACTCATTTATTGGTATCTATACAAATACTAAAATACCAATAAGATGGGTACAACCTTCTTTTTCTAAAGATGCTTCACCAGTTTGGTCGCCCGATGGAAGTAAATTAGCTTTTGTGCGTACACCTGGAAGCGGAGGGTCTACGGATTCAATCCTAACAAAAAAACACCAGCCTTGGGCAATTTGGGTTGCCGATTTAAAAACAGACAAAGGTAAACAAATATGGAAAGCACCCGAAACCATAAGGGGTTCGTATCCTTCAATTGATGGTGGTACAAATTTGTTATGGGCAAATGATAAAATTATTTCTGCATCATACGAAGATGGTTGGCCTCATCTTTATTCAATGGATATCGATGGTTCAAACAGGATTCTTTTAACGCCGGGAAACTTTGTAGTGGAAAATGTAGAATTAAGTAACGATAGAAAAACCTTAGTTTTTGCATCAAACACAGGTGTAAATGCAGATGACCTAGACCGCAGACATATTTACAGAGTTTCTGTTGATAAACCAGACATGAAACCTTTAAGTTCGGGCTCTGGTATAGAATCATATCCTGCAATTTCTGGTGATGGTAATGCTGTTTTTTGTTTAAGTTCAACTGCAGAAAGACCATTATTGCCTGCAATTTTAAATGATAAACAAATCAATTTAATTGGTGAGGATTTGATTCCGAAGGATTTTCCAATTAAGGATATGGTTATGCCGAAGCATGTAAGCTTTAAGGCTGCGGATGGAAAAACAGTTTATGGACAACTATTTTCGCCAAAAAACAATACGAAGAAACATCCAGCAATCGTTTACGTTCATGGCGGTCCGCAAAGGCAAATGTTTTTAGGTTGGAATCCGATGGATTATTATTCTATTGATTACGCCTTGAATCAATATTTAGTTGAATTGGGTTTCACGGTACTTTCTGTAAACTACCGTTTAGGGTTGGGCTACGGCTTCGATTTTCATAAACCACTAAACGCCGGAGCACAAGGCGCTTCAGAATATCAGGATATAAAAGCGGCTGGAGAATGGCTAGCTGTACAACCAAATATTAATCGCGATAAAATAGGTATTTATGGAGGCTCTTACGGTGGTTATTTAGTTGCTCTAGCATTAGGTAAAGATTCTAAACTTTTTGCTGCGGGAGTTGATATTCATGGCGTTAATAATCGCTTTAGTAGTAATAATTCAGAAGCAAAAGAACCAGCTCCAGACGCAGCTTTAGCAGCTAAAATAGCAGCAGAATCTTCGCCAGTTACTTACATCAAAACCTGGACTTCGCCAACTTTAATTATCCATGCTGATGATGATAGAAATGTTGCCTTTAACCAAAGTGTCGATTTAGCCAAACGATTTGAAGATAAAAAGTTCGAGTTTGAGTTTCTTTCTATTCCGGATGATACACACCATTGGATGAAATTTTCTAACGGTTTAAAAGTGAGCGAAGCAACGGCCGATTTTTTAAAAAGAAAGCTTTTAGATAGGTAAATTATTTCTTTCGCACATTTTTAAGAATCATTAAACTGAGTGGATTCAATTGGTATCCACTTACGTTGTTTTGCAGCATTACAACAGATTGATCGTAAAAAACAGGTACGACAGGCGAGTAATCCATTACCATCTGATCCATTTTTCTATACAGCTCGTAACGTTTATTGTTATCAGGTTCATAATAACTTTGCTCAAAAAGTTTATCAAATTCTTTATTATAAAACGCGGTGTAATTTGGTCCGAAAGGAACTTTGTTCTTTGAATAAAACATAGAAAGATAGTTTTCGCCATCAGCATAATCTGCAATCCAGCTTCCACGGAAAAAGTTAACATGATTTTTGGAAATCAAATCCCTTAAACTTGTACTTGGGCTCACATCAATTTTTGTTCTGATACCAATGGCAGAAAGTTCACTTTGAATAAATTCAATCAAATCTTTATAAGTTGTAGTTGTATTGAGTGTAATTTCTCCTAAGCCTTTTCCTTCTGGATAACCTGCTTCGGCTAATAATTTTGCGGCTAATTTGGGAGTGTATTTATAACCATGAACTTTAGCGCTATCAAATCCAGGCATTCCTTTCGGAATAAAACCTGATGTTGCCGGAATGCCAATTCCATTTCTCAAGTACTTTATGAGTTTTTCTCGGTCGATTGAATAGTTAATGGCCTGTCTAACTTTTTTTAGTTTTAAAGGAGAATTTTTAACGATAGATAAACTCGAGTCAACCAATATTCCAACATATTCTGTACATAAATATGGGCTTTTTGTAAGTTGAAATTTGCCTTTATATTTTGATGTCATTTTTCCGCTTTTCGTTAAAATATCATCGCGATAGCTTCCATCAACACTATAATAAAAATCTAAATCCTTCTTCAAAAAACTCATAAATCCGCTTTGTTTATCGCTGATAAACGATGCTTTAAGTGCATCTAAATAGGGTAAAGCGTTTCCTTTCGAGTCTTTTTCCCAATAATGCTCGTTTTTCAAAAGCACCAAAATTTCGCCTTCTTTCCAGTATTTGAATTTAAATGGTCCGGTTCCTACAGGGTGACTTCTGAAATCTTTTCCATAATGCTCAACAACTTCTTTAGGTACAACAGAGCAATATTGAGAAGTTAACAAACTCATAAATGGCGGGAACGGACGAACAAGTTTAATTTGAAAAGTTGAATCATTAACCGCAACAAAGTTATTTTGGTCTTTAACCTTATCACTAAAAATCCAGCCACCAGATGAAGCAATTTTCGGATCAATTAATCGGTAAAAACTATATGCAAAATCATTTGCTACAACTTTTCTTCCTTTTCCATTTTTAAAGGCTGGATCATCATGAAAATAAACATCGTTGCGAAGGTTAAAAGTATAAGTTAGCGCATCATCAGAAATTTGCCAGCTTTTGGCAATGCATGGCATCGTTTGTAATGCAGAATCAATTTGAACCAATCCATTAAAAACCTGGTTAGTCATCCAAATAGCATTCTGGTTGCGGGCAAATGCAGGATCGAGAGAAGTTAAACCTTGATCGAGATTAATATTAAATACTTTTTTATCAGTGTTATCTAACTTTTCCTTGCAAGAAATTAATGTAATGGCGCAAAAAAAACAAAATATATACTTAAATGAGTCCTGCATGAATTAAGGATTGTTATTTTTGCACAAATTAATAAATTTAATGCAGATGTCTTTTTTAAACGATTTATTTATTGGTCTGGAAATGACCCAACAAGAGGATTTACAAGAACGTTTAGATATTGTAGAACACAAGATTAAGTTTATGGATAAAATGCCTGTGGCTTGCCTTGATGTAAGCAATACACCAAGCTATTTTTTAGCCGAGGAAATTGCTCAGGCAGGTGGAATGTTTGAAACAGATATTTTTAGTGCAGCATTTATTATTTATTATCAGCCCGGTAAAACCTTAACCGATTTAATGAGGGAAATTCCATCAGCCTTAAATTCAGAGTGGCCAGCTGTTAAAAATAACCGGATTATATTATTAAACGATGATGTGAACAGATTAAGAACCGCCGAAAATGCAGTTTCTTTAATCGAAGATTTGGCAGAAATGATACATCCAGGTTCTTTCATTTTCGGCCATGAAGGCGATAAATGGATTAGATTTGGAGCGTAAAAAAGATGGAAGGTGTGAGGTGGATGATGAGAAGGATAAGAAATAAACTAAAATTATAAAACTCGATTAACCATGAGGAAATTTGCCATTATCAGCTTGCTTGTATTTTCTTTTTTTTTGGCAAAAGCTCAAAAAGTGCCAACCTTAACTGCTGAAGTTGCTGAAAAGCTTTCAAAAATGCCATTAAATTGTATCGGGCAAGAGTTTCCCAATAAAACTTCCCATGTTGCTAATACAGCTGTTGATGGTAGATTACTGCCGAGCGAATTACATCCTGCGTTTTACGGTTGTTTAGATTGGCACAGTTCGGTACACGGGCATTGGATGTTGGTAAGGCTTTTAAAAACGGTTTCTGGTTTGAAAAATAAAGCAGAGATAACCGCTTTGTTAGATAAAACTTTCACCCCCGAAAAAATGAAAGCCGAAGCCGAATATTTTACCAAATATCAGGTTGCCAATACTTACGAGCGTACTTACGGTTGGGCTTGGCTGTTAAAATTAGATCAGGAATTATATACATGGGACAATCCTGATGCTAAAAAATGGTATGCGGCACTACAACCTTTAACCAAACAAATTTTAACACTTTGGAAAGCTTATTTGCCAAAGCAAACTTATCCAAATAGAACTGGAGTACATCCAAATACTGCATTCGGTTTGGTTTTCGCATTAGATTGGGCAAAAACCTTTAAAGATGTTTCCTTCGAAAAACAAATTAATGATAAAGCAAAAGCTTTTTATTTAGACAATGCTGCCACTCCTGCATATTTAGAACCTGATGGTTCGGATTTCTTTTCGCCAAGTTTAGAAATTGCCGATTTAATGCGTGGGGTTTTGCCAAAGGCACAATTTGTTAATTGGCTGAATAAATTTTACGAAGAGCGCAGTTTGAAACGAATAAGCGATTTGCCAATAATTAGCGATATTAACGATTACCAAGGTGTGCATTTAGTCGGTTTATCTTTTACCAGGGCTTGGTGTATGAAGGGTATCGCTAAAGAACTGCCGAAAGGACATAAGTTAAAACTTCGTTTTGAACAAACGGCCGATAAGTTTTTGGCGAATGCTTTGCCTTTGGTTTTTGCAGGTAATTACGGCGGCGACCATTGGTTAGCGTCCTTTGCCGTGTATGCGTTAGAGAAATAGATAACAATAATATTCTATGTCTTCCTGAGCTTGTCGAAGGACTCTTACAATCTGTTTCATTAGGAGCCGAAATATTTTTTTGAAAAGCAAGCTCCGGTGTTTATCGGTTCCGAAAGCCCCGTTATTCGCTTTATCCCGAGAAATTCGGGATGCTCGCTTCTACCGGCTTTATTTTACTAAAGACAGTGTTTTGATAATGGTCTGTGGAGACACAGACCACGGCTAAACATTGTGCTCTGTATCTTCATAAACCGAAGCTTTTGAAGTATCCAGTTTTATGCAGAAAATTGAGTTCTTAAACCCGGTTGAAGCGGTACCCTGCAGCAAGGAGGCACGACGCAGCGAAGCGTACAAGCAAAAAACGGGACTAACAATAAAATAAAATGCAGGCTTTGCTTTTCAAATCAATTATTGAATTTTGAATGAGAGAATGACTGAATGAAAGAATGATTGATTTTTAAGGATTGATAATTTAAAATTTAATAAACTTATCTATCTGTTCATTTACAAACTTAACCGTATCCTCTTTTATTAAATTTCCATCGGCATCAAGTTCGGTTTTGATGTTTGGAATGTGCAAACGGAGCGGCAAAATATTTAAATGTACATAGTGGCAAACACCTGTAAAATGCTCTACACCACGAATGTTGCCATATTTACCTGAAGATATTCCGACCAAAGCTGCTTTTTTATCGTAGAAACTATCCGGGAAATTGCTTGCATCTATTAAAACCTTTAAAACACCCGGATAACTTCCATTATACTCTGGCATTACAAATATGAATTTTTCGGTATTGGAGATTAAATTCTGTATTTCCTGAAACTCAACGGATCTTTTACCATACATATCGGTATTCAAAACATCAGCAGGTAAGTGCTCCAAGCTGAAGATGTTAGCAGCTAAGCCTTTATTTAAAAGTTCTGACTGGTAATATTTGGCAACTTTTAGCGTATTGCTATTGGGTCTGTTTGTTGCCGCTATTATTGTTATCATGGGGTAAATTGTTAATAAGATGTTTAAAACCCAAATGGTGTTATTGCTAAAATTGCCATATAGTTTGTATCTTAGCTGATTGAGAAAAAGGGCGTAAACAACGCAAAAATAGAACTTTTTACCGATTAAAAGGCAACAAATATAAGCGCCTAACGTAAACGTAAAGTAAATTTCGGATATATAGATGAGCAAAATAATTGCATTGGCAAATCAGAAGGGTGGTGTTGGTAAAACAACTTCATCTATTAACCTGGCGGCAAGTTTAGCCGTGTTAGAATATAAAACCTTGTTGGTTGATGCTGATCCTCAGGCAAATTCAACTTCAGGTATCGGCTTTGATCCCCGAAATATAAAAGATAGTATTTATGAGTGTATCATCAATGATATTGACCCGGCACAGGCAATTCAGAAAACTGATACACCAAATTTAGATTTACTTCCTGCTCATATTGATTTAGTAGGTGCAGAAATTGAGATGATAAACCTTAACAACCGTGAGTACAAAATGAAAGCGGTTTTGGAGAAAATTAAAGATCAATATGATTTCATTATTATCGATTGTTCTCCATCGTTAGGTTTAATTACAATTAATGCTTTAACCGCTGCCGATTCTGTAATTATTCCCGTTCAGTGCGAATATTTTGCATTAGAAGGTTTGGGTAAATTGTTAAACACCATCAAAATTGTACAAAATCGTTTAAATCCTGAGCTAGAGATTGAGGGTATTTTGTTAACGATGTACGATGTACGTTTGCGCCTATCTAACCAGGTTGTTGAAGAGGTTAAAACGCATTTCAACGAATTGGTTTTCGAAACGATTATTCAGCGTAACACCCGTTTAAGTGAAGCACCAAGTTATGGTGTTTCTGTTATTATGCATGATGCAAACTGCAAAGGCGCAATAAATTACCTTAACCTTGCCCGTGAAATTGTAAAGAAAAACGGCTTGTTAAAGGAAGAAGAAAATATAGGAACGGCAACTTTATAAAATATACATGACATCTTTTCAGCGAAAAACAGGTTTAGGCAGAGGATTAAGTGCGCTTTTAGATGACAGCGAATCTGCGCATCCACCGAAACAGCAGGTAAATGCGGTTAGCGAAACGGAGCAGATTGGTAACATCAGTCATGTAAGTTTAAATGAGGTTGAAACCAATCCTTACCAACCACGTACAGAGTTTGATCAGGTTGCATTAAATGAACTTTCTGATTCGATTAAAGTTCAAGGTTTAATACAACCAATTACGGTTAGAAAAATTGGGGCAAACAAATACCAATTAATTTCAGGTGAGCGAAGATTCAGGGCTTCTAAATTAGCTGGGTTAACTCAAATTCCGGCTTATATTCGTAGTGCAAACGACCAACAAATGTTGGAAATGGCACTTATAGAAAACATTCAAAGAGAAAATTTAAATGCAATTGAAGTTGCTTTAAGCTTTCAAAGAATGATTGATGAGGTTGGTTTAAAGCAAGAACAATTAGGCGAACGTGTTGGTAAAAACCGTACCACAGTTACCAATTACCTACGTTTATTAAAATTACCTCCTGCAATTCAGGCTTCTATTCGCGACCAACGCATTACAATGGGGCATGCAAGAGCTTTAATTAATGTTGATGGTGTTGATAAGCAATTATTCATTCATCAGGAAATTTTAGAAAAAGGATTATCTGTACGTAAAGTAGAAGAGTTGGTTCGCAATCTTCAACATGCACCACTTAAAACTTCAGAGAAACCTAAAGAGAAAGCTGTTTCTTTTCAATATCAAAAATTGCAGGATGATTTAGCATCTAAATTTGCAACCCGTGTAAAATTAAAAGTTACTCAAAACGGTAAAGGTGCAATTGAAATTCCTTTTGTAAGTGATGAAGACTTAAACAGAATTTTAGAATTATTAGATTGGTAATGCTAAATAACAGGATTTTAATAACGCTATCTCTGGTATTTGTTTTTATTGCAAATCTGGCTTCGGCTCAGGTACAGGATACCTTATTAAAACCAACCGATACTATAAAAACTGCACTCATTAAGGCTGTACCCATGGATACTGCCCGAAAAAAGACAGATACAGTTAAATATATAAATCCAGGAAAAGTAGCGGGTAGGAAAGCTGTATTCAGATCGATGTTAATTCCTGGCTGGGGACAATTGTACAATAACCAACTTCTTAATGATAAGTTGAATGCTAAAGGTGAAAAAACAGGTCACTTCTGGCAAAGAACTTATACCTTAGGTAAGGTTGGTTTAATTTATGGTGGTTTTGGTGCGCTAACTTTATCTTACATAGAAAGCCGTAAGAATTACAAAATTTTTTTAACAGAGGCTCAATTTAGAGCAGCCAATCCCGGTAAACAGCAAAATGAAGATTTGAAAAGGTATGGCAATACGAATGTGTTAGATGCTCAGGCAATTTATAAAAGAAACAGCCAGATTGTAATTTTTTCCTACTTTGCTGTTTATGCAGCTCAGATTATAGATGCGTATGTTGCAGCACGGTTAAATTTTTTCGATGTTGATGATAAACTTTCGTTTAATTTGAGTCCTGCTATAATAAATAATCCCGATTTTATGTATGGCTTTAATCACGCTCCAGCATTGAAACTTTCATTAAGATTTTAACAGACTAAATCACCTAAACTAAATATATTACCAATGAAAATTGCGCTTTTAGGATATGGCAAAATGGGGCAGATTATAGAAAAATTTGCACTAGAACGTGGCCACGAAATCGTTTTAAAAATATCTATCGATAATCAGGAAGAATTAACTCGCCAAAACTTAAAATCGGCAGATGTTGCCATAGATTTTAGTACACCTGATTCTGTTTTGCAAAATATTGATGTTTGCTTTGACGCTAACGTTCCGGTGGTTGTTGGTACAACTGGTTGGTATGGCAAACTTCAGGAAGTTAAAAATGAATGTAATTCCAGTAACAATACTTTACTTTATGGGTCTAATTTCAGTATTGGCGTTAATTTATTCTTCAAATTAAATCAAACTTTGGCCAAGTTGATGAACAATTACCCTGCTTACGAAGTACAGGTAGAAGAAATTCACCATACTCAAAAGCTTGATGCGCCTAGCGGAACGGCAATAACTTTAGCTGAAGGTATTGTAGACAACCTGGAGCGAAAATCGGAATGGTTAAACGAGGTTGTAGGTACTAACGTAGAGGCTTTCCCAAAAGGAGAGCAATTGCTTATCGAATCACATAGAATCGAAAACATACCCGGTACGCATACAGTGATTTATAGTAGTGAGGTTGATGATATCGAAATTAAGCATACTGCACACAGCAGAGCAGGTTTTGCATTAGGCGCAGTTGTAGCTGCAGAGTGGTTGAAAGATAAAAAAGGATTTTTCAGCATTACTGATATTTTTGAATAAGCTTAAATTAATATAGCAGATAATGGTTAGCCGGTTTAAACTTTAAATCGTTAACAACTAAACAAAATATATGAATTATAAATTCTGGCAGAAAAAAAAGGATGCCAACAAAAAGAAAAAAACAAAAACTCGCGAATGGGTAGACGCAATTGTTTTTGCTGTTGTTGCTGCAACTATAATAAGGGTTTTCTTTATTGAGGCCTATACCATTCCTTCAGGTTCAATGGAGCGCTCTTTATTAATTGGTGATTTTCTTTTTGTAAGTAAAGTAAATTATGGTGCCCGTGTTCCGATGACACCAGTTGCTTTTCCCTTTGCGCATCATACTATGCCAATTACAGGAACTAAAGCTTATTGGGATGGAGTTCAATGGAAATATCGTCGTTTACCAGGTTTATCTGATATTAAAAGAAATGATGTCGTTGTTTTTAACTTCCCGGAAGGAGATACTGTTGCGCTTGAAAATCAGGTGCCAAGTTATTATGATTTGGTAAGACAAAGCGGTCGTGAAGCAATTCACAGCCAATATACAATTGTTAGTCGCCCTGTAGATAAACGTGAAAATTTTATAAAACGCTGCATAGGTATTGCTGGCGATGTTATAAGCATGAAAAATGGTGTTGCAAACATTAATGGTAAAGATGAACCGTTAATTAATACCGGAATGATGCCATATAAAATCGAATTTAAAACAATGGATTTTAACTATGGTGTTTTCGATGATTTAAAGGTGAAACTTGGTGAAATGCAACTGATTGGTAACAATACTTACGTTGGCGAATTATCTCCAGAATTAGCAGAGAAAATCAGAGCATTTGATTTCGTGAAATCGGTAAATATGACTGCTGCAACTTCGTCAGATATTGAGCCCGGAGGTACTTTTCCACATGATCCAAAACGTGTTTGGAATAGAGATAATTTCGGTCCGATAAAAATTCCTGCAAAGGGTTGGACAGTTCAAATCGATAGTAATACAATGCCTTTATATTACAGGGCAATTAGAACTTACGAAGGTAATAAAGTTGAAGAGAAGGCTGGAGTTTGGTATATCAACGATAAACCTGCAACATCTTATACTTTTAAAATGAACTATTATTGGATGATGGGAGATAACAGACACAATTCTGCAGATTCTCGTTATTGGGGATTTGTACCTGAAGACCATGTTGTAGGTAAAGCATTATTTATCTGGATGAGTTGGGATAGTGATGGTAGTTTCTTTAGCAAGATACGTTGGAATAGATTATTGCGAGGGATTCATTAGCAGTCAATTAAAATATCGAAAGCGGAAGGTTAACACTTCCGCTTTTTTTATTTGTCGTTTTTTATTTATACGAAATCACCACTGTAACAAAGGCTAAAAAAGTTTATCTAAAAATCACTATTGCATTAGCGCTTTTAAACTAAACTAATTTTTACTATGAACTGGAAATTCTGGCAAAAGAAATCGGCCTTAGATAAAAAGAAAAAAACAAAAACCCGTGAATGGATTGATGCTGTTGTTTTTGCCGTTGTAGCCGCAACAATAATCAGGGTTTTCTTTATTGAGGCTTATACCATTCCCTCAGGCTCAATGGAGCGGTCTCTATTAATTGGGGATTTTCTTTTTGTAAGTAAAATTAATTATGGTGCCAGAATTCCAATAACTCCAGTTGCCTTCCCATTTGCGCACCATACCATGCCACTAACTGGAACTAAAGCATATTGGGACGGCGTTCAGTGGAAGTACCGCCGTTTACCGGGATTATCTGAAATAAAAAGAAATGATATCGTCGTTTTCAATTTACCCGTTGGAGATACTGTAGCATTAGAAAATCAGGAACCAAGTTATTATGATTTGGTAAGACAAAACGGTCGTGAAGCTGTTCATAGCCAATATACAATTACCAGCAGACCGATTGATAAGCGTGAAAATATTATTAAAAGGTGTATTGGTATTGCTGGTGATGTTATCAGCATGAAAAATGGTGTTGCAAATATCAATGGTAAAGATGAACCACTTGTAAATACTGGAATGATGCCATATAAAATCGAGTTTAAGACAATGGATTTTAACTTCGGTGTTTTCGATGATTTAAAGGTGAAACTTGGTGATATGCAACTGATTGGTAACAATACTTACGTTGGTGAATTATCTCCAGAATTAGCAGAGAAAATCAGAGCATTTGATTTCGTGAAATCGGTAAATATGACTGCTGCAACATCGGCAGATATCGAACCTGGAGGTACTTTTCCACATGATCCAAAACGCGTTTGGAATAGAGATAATTTCGGTCCGATAAAAATTCCTGCAAAGGGTTGGACAGTTCAAATCGATAGTAATACGATGCCTTTATATTACAGGGCAATTAGAACTTACGAAGGTAATAAATTGAAGAGAAGGCCGGAGTTTGGTATATCAACGATAAACCTGCAACATCTTATACTTTTAAAATGAATTATTATTGGATGATGGGAGATAACAGACACAATTCTGCAGATTCTCGTTATTGGGGATTTGTTCCTAAAGACCATGTTGTAGGTAAAGCTTTATTTATCTGGATGAGTTGGGATAGTGATGGTAGTTTCTTTAGCAAGATACGTTGGAGTAGATTATTGCGGGGCATTAAGTAAGGTTTCAACTTAAATACAAAACAAAAAAAGGCTTAAAGAGATTTAAGCCTTTTTTTGTTTTGCGAAATACTTTTAAAAAAAATTAATAAGTTTTATTATGTTTTAAAATTTTTTATTAAGTTTGTTTAAAACCAAATAAAAATGTCGATTATAATTGAGAAGAATCAGCGCTTACGTGCAGATATCATCAAATGTCTTTATTATAAAAATGCATTGTCTTTAACCGATTTGAGTAAGCTTACCAATAAAAGCTTGCCATTGGTTACTTCTATTGTAAATAATTTAATTAGCGAAGGCTTTATAATAGAACAAGGTTTAGCGCCATCTACCGGTGGAAGGAGAGCATCAATTTACTTACTGAATCCAGATAACAAAAAATTTATTGTTGCAGTTGCGATGGATCAATTAATTACCAGACTGGTAATATATGATTTATCGAAAAGGATGGTGATTCCGATGCAATACCTGGAGTTTAATATGTCTGATGAAAGCGCAGATGTAGATATACTGGTAAATTTTATCACCAAAAGCATTCAGGATTCACACATCAACATAAAACATATTATTGGAGTTGGTATTGGTATGCCTGGTTTTGTTAATGCTGAACTGGGTGTCAACCGCTCTTACTTACCCGTTAAAAATGGTTTAACACTTAGAGATTATATAAGTAAGAATATAAAACTTCCTGTTCAGATTGATAACGATTCGAGTTTGATTGCCTTGGCAGAACTAAATTTCGGCGAAGCAGTTGATTTGAAAAACGTTATGGTGGTAAATATTGGTTGGGGAACAGGACTTGGAATGATTTTAAATGGTCAGCTTTACCGGGGAAGCAGTGGTTATGCCGGAGAGTTTAGTCATATTCCCTTATCTGATAGTAATAATTTATGCTCTTGTGGTAAAAGAGGTTGTCTGGAAGTCGATACGTCTTTATTGGTGATGGCCGAAAAGGCAGAGAAGGCATTATCGGAAGGTATAGTATCCAGCATGAGCGAGCTGTTTAAAGATAAAAGTAAACATCCACGAGATCATTTTTTAGATGCTGTAAATGCTCAAGATCCATTAGCGATTTCTATTCTTTCTAAAGCCGGTTTTCAATTGGGGAAAGGCTTAGCAACATTGATTCATATTTTAAATCCTGAATGCATTGTTTTAAGTGGAAGAGGAGCTAAAGCAGGTAAAATGCTACTTCCTTCGGTTCAGCAAGCAATAAATGAGTTTTGTATTCCGCGTATTTCCGAACAAACAACAATAAAACTATCAACCTTAACTGATGAAGCTGAGCTATTTGCTGCAGCAAGTTTAGTAGTAGAAAATTCTCAAATCGATTAATATAATTAAAAATGTATGGTTAAATCAAAAACAAACTATCCTTAAATCTAATTCAACAAATCAACTTAACTAAACAAAAATTATGAAAAAAATGTACTTAAAGTGCTTAAGTATGTTGTTGTTAACGCTTTTTACAACGGCAGCCTTTGCACAAAAAACAATTACGGGAACGGTAACGGATGCATCCGAACCTATACCGGGTGTTAGCGTAACCGTTAAAGGCACAACGAAGGCTACACAAACAGACAATAGCGGAAAGTTTTCAATCTCAGCAAATGTTGGGAATACTTTAATCTTTAGCTACTTAGGTTATACATCGAAAGAAGTTGTTGTAGGCTCATCAAGCAATATTACAGTAAGTTTAACTGCTGCAAATAACGATCTTAATGAGGTAGTTGTAACAGCACTTGGTATAAAAAGAGAACGTAAATCTTTGGGTTATGCTGTTCAGGAAGTAAAAGGCGAAACTTTAGTTGAGGCAAGAGAACCGAACCTGGCAAATGCCTTAACTGGTAAAGTTGCTGGTTTACAGGTAACCAGATCAAGTAATGGTCCTGGTGGTTCATCTAAAATCGTTTTACGTGGATATAACTCGCTAACTGGTAACAACCAGCCTTTATTGGTGGTAGATGGTGTACCTGTAGAGAACTTTACTGGTGCAAATAACAACGATTTTTGGAATCCATCTTTGGATATGGGTAATGGTATTTCAGATATCAATGCTCAGGATATTGAATCGATTTCAGTTTTAAAGGGGGGTGCTGCGGCTGCACTTTATGGTTCAAGAGCTGGTAATGGTGTAATTTTAATTAATACAAAATCTGGGCGTACGCAAAAAGGTTTGGGTATTTCTGTTAACTCTACTACAGGTATCGAAAATATTTTCATGAATCCTGAAATGCAAAATGACTTTGGACAAGGACTTAATGGAATTTACGATGAGCGTTCAAACTTAAGCTGGGGACCAAAAATTGGTGGACAAACCGTTAAAAACTGGGATGGAAGACAAGTTCAGTTAGCTGCTTATGATAACGTAGATAATTTCTTCAGAACAGGTGTTTCTCTTAATAATAGTGTAGCTTTTCAACAGCAATACAAAAATACATCTGTTTATACATCATTTAACAGAATGGATGATAAAAGCATGATTCCTGGTGTTAAGTTAACCAGAACAAATTTAATGGCAAAAGCGAATACTAAATTTGGAAAGGATGATAGATGGGCAGTTGATACAAAAATTCAATATAGTAATTCTGATGCCGTAAACAGACCAGTTTCTGGTACCAGAGGTGAAAATACTTTCTGGACAATCTACAATCTTCCAAGATCTTTAGATGTTACTCAGTTTTCTGCGGCAACAGATCAATATCGTAAAATGTTATGGTACGGTGGTGGTAATCAAAAAAATCCTTACTGGAATAACATGTATAATACAAACAATGATGTTCGTGACAGATATATTCTAAATGGCGCCATTAAATATAATTTTACAGATTGGTTAAATGCAGAAGTAAGAGCTGGTGCCGATATGTATAGTGTTACAACAGAAAACAAAACCTTCTCAGGAAGCCCAAGCCCAACAAATGGTAGTTACGGAACAGGGAAACAGAACTTTACCGAAACAAACTATAGTGGTATGCTAAATGCCAGAAAAGATAATTTGTTTGGTAAATTTGGTGGTGCTGCAATGATTGGTGCTAACTTAATGGCAAGAGATTTCTCTTCATTATCTGGCGGTGTTGGAGAATTAAATGTACCTGATTTCTTTTCACTAAATAATGGTATGAGTGCTGCCGTTGTTGATCAGGGTTTCAGCAAAAAAAGAATTAATTCTGTTTTTGGTTCTGCACAATTAAATTACGATGATTATTTGTTTTTAGATGCAACATTTAGAAATGACTGGACATCTACTCTTAGCAAGGAAAACCGTTCATTTTTCTATCCATCGGTAAGTTTATCTTATGTAATTACAGATATGATTACTAAAAATGGAAGTTCATTACCTAGCTGGTTAAGCTATGCAAAATTAAGAGCTTCTTATGCTGAGGTTGGTAATGATATGGAGCCGTATCAGTTATTCAATACTTATACATTAGGTAAAGATCCAAACGGAAATACTACTGCCGGTAAAAATGGTGTATTGTACAATCCTGATGTTAGAAATGAATTCATCAAATCATTTGAGGTTGGTACTGAAATTCGCTTTTTCAAAAGTCGTTTTGGTATAGATGCAACTTATTATAAATCAAATGCTACGAATCAGTTAATCAATTTGCCACTTGATCCATTAAGTGGTTATAATTCGATGAAAATTAACGCTGGAGATTTACAAAACAAAGGCTTCGAAATTACCGCTGATGCCAGAATATTAAATAACCCGAATAAATTTAATTGGAATTTAAGCGTAAATTATTCTAGAAATATCAACACAGTTGAAGATATTTATAATACTATTACCCAATATAATTTAGGTGGTTATGATGATGTTAGTATTCGTGCAGTAACCGGAGAGCGTTATGGCGAAATTTATGGTAGCCGTTTTCAAAGAGTAAATAATCCTTCAAGTCCTTTTAACGGTCAAATCATTGTAGATGCAAATGGTATACCATTGAAAGATTCTAACCCTGTGAAATTAGGTAACCAAGGAGCAACAGGTTTATTGGGTATTACCAATACGTTTGCTTACAAAAGCTTAAGCTTATCATTCCAGGTTGATGCTCGTTTTGGTGGTCAGATTTTCTCAGCATCAAATGCTTTAATGCAAGCTAATGGTACTGCAGCAGTAACAGTTGTTAATGGTGAGCGTGCAAATATTGTAACTGATGGTGTTTACTTAAATACTGCAACAAATGCTTATGAGAAAAATACGAAAGGGGTATCGCCACAATTATATTGGCAAGCAGTTGCTGCAAACGGAAATATTGGTATTACTGAAGCAAACTTATATGATGCTAGTAATATTAGATTAAGAACTGTAAATTTAAGTTACGATTTGCCAGTTAAGTTCCTTTCTAAAACACCTATTCAAAGAGCTAAGATTGGTGTATCTGTAAACAATGCCTGGATGATTAAAAGCCATATGAATGGTATTGATCCTGAATCGGTTTTTGCTACTGGTACAAATGCCGTAGGATTTGAAAACAGCAGTCCTCCAACAACGAGATCTTATTTCTTTAACTTATCTCTAGGTTTCTAATCGATAAAAAATAATAAAATGAAAAATATATTCAAAAATTCAACTTTGCTAATCGCGGCTGCAATTGCGGTCTCATCATGCAAGAAATTTGATGATGTTAATGTTAGTCCAACGGCAGCAACAGCAGATCAAGTTCAGGTAGAATATTTTCTAAATAATTCAATTATACAAGCTCAAATGAATCCTGATGTAGCAGAGCGTTCATTTATATTATATTGGAAAACAGCTGCCCATCAGCACAGAAATGGTGGTTTATCATCTGGTACATATAATGATGGATGGACTATCGCTTATTACAATCAGGTTGCAGATTGGTTAAATTCCGCAAATACTGGTATTCAAATCGGTGAGAAGCAAATTGCAGATAATAACATTAAAGTTTATACAAGAAACCTTGTGCAAATTGGTCGTATCTGGAGAGCTTATCTAGTTAGTGAAATGTCTGATAACTTCGGGCCAGTGCCAATTAATGCTTTTAATGGTTCAAACCCTGAATTTGCCGATGTAAAATCTGTTTACTATTACTGCTTGGCAGAATTAAAAGATGCGGTTTCTAAAATTGATGAAACTGTGGTTAACCCAAGCAATTTGTCAAATCTAGATCCTGCATACGGTTACAACTACGATAAATGGAAAAGATATGGCAATTCATTAAGAATGAGATTAGCAATGCGTTTATCTGAAGTTGATGCAGCAAAAGCAAAAGCTGAATTTGAAGATGCAGCAACTGGCGCAAAGTACATCACTACAACCGATCAAATTTTTAAAGTAGCTGAAAAAGGTGGATGGGATGCTTTAACTGGTGTTATGAGTAGAGAGTGGAATGCTCAATTCTTATCAACAACTTTAAATAATATATACATTGGTTTGGGTGGAATTCAATCTCAAAATCAATTAGATGCATCTTTTGCCAGCGCAATTAAACCTGCAAATTATATTGGGGTAAGATATAGCAATCAATTTACAAGCAGAACTAATGATCCATCTGCCGGATATTGGTTAGATGGTTTGCCAAACGTTATCGACCCACGTGCATATAAAACTTTCATTGTACCGGGCGACTTTACAAATCCGAATTTTAATTCTTATCCTTCATGGACAAATGATGCTAAAATTACTCAGCGTAATTTATTAGATGGAACAGGTGCCGTTATAAAAACCATCGAAGCAAAAAATACCTGGAATACTGGCGTTACCGGAGATTGGGGAACAAAAGGTTCACAAAATCAGTTATTAGGATATGAAGGTACTACACCAAGATTGAGTAATCAGTTTAGGGCAAGTGCTTCACAACGTATCTGGTTTGCACCTTGGGAAACTTATTTCTTGCTTGCGGAAGCTTCAGTAAGAGGTTGGTCAGTTCCAATGGGTGGTCAGGCGGCATACGAAGCGGGTATCAAAGCTAGTTTCGATTATTGGGGTGTATCTGCTCATGCAACTGCGTATTTAACTTCAACATCATATAGTAGAACAGGTACATCTGTTAGCTGGACTCATGTTACAGAACCACCAGCAACTTATACCATGAATTATGTTGATGGTTATACCAATGTTGCAGGAACTGCGAGTATAGTTTATCCAAAAAATGATTTGTATAAAAGCGGAACAGTTAAGAATGATGCATTAACCAAAATCATTACACAGAAATATATTGCGCAAATGCCATGGTTACCATTAGAAGCATGGAGTGATCAAAGACGTTTAGGTTTACCATTCTTTGAAAACCCGGCTATCGAAAATAATTTACCAAATTTACCAGCTTTAACTACTTCAAGTTTTATGACTAGTAGCGTAAATTTCTTCCCTCAGAGATTAAGATATCCATCGAGCTTGCCAAATACGAACGGCAAGGGCTATGCTCAAGCTGTAACAGCATTGGGTGGGGCAGATGCAGTATTAACTCCGTTATGGTGGGCTAAAAAACTATAATCAGCAATAAATAGAAAAAGCCGTGAATCCCTTATAAGATTCACGGCTTTTTCTTTAGCTTAAATCAGCAATTTCTAATTTTGCAGCAAGTTCATTTAAATCATTAACCACCACATCGATTAATGGGATACCACTAATTTTTCTTTCTTGTTCAAATTCGTGTTCAGGTTCTCCAGGGATAATAACCTTTTTAGATTCATCTACTGTTTTAGCACTTTTGAATCTTTCTATCCAATTATCTAAATGATTTTTAAAATCTTCAGCAGGGCGGAAACCATCAACACGCATCGCACCCAAAAAATGGCCTAAGCCTTCGCCAACTGGATTTGCAGATGGTTCTAAAAACGCCACAAAGGGAGGGACCCAAGGGCCATAATTTGCCCCAGAAAGCACAGCAGATAAAATATCTACCGTAGCACTTAAACCGTAACCTTTATGGCTGCCATGGTCTTTATCGCTACCTAATGGCAAAAGAGAACCGCCACTTTTTAATTCGTTCGGGTTGTTAGAATTTACACCATCTTTATCCTGAACCCAACCATCAGGAATATCTTTATTCGCCCTTTGCGCAATTTCTAATTTTCCATTTGCAGCCGCCGCAGTTGCCATATCTACAATTACTGGCGGATATTTCCCTGCCGGAAAAGCATAACACATCGGGTTTGTCCCTAATAAACGCTCATTGGCATAAGTTGGCGCAACTAAGGGACTTGCATTTGTCATGCTGATTCCAATCATATCCTTTTCAACAGCCATTAAAGCATGGTAACCCGCTATACCAAAATGATTAGAATTTTTAACTGAAACCCAACCGCTACCATACTTTTCAGCTTTTTCAATGGCAACCTTCATTGCAAAGGGTGCTACAACCAAACCTAAACCAGCGTCGCCGTCAATTGTAGCTGTTGTCGGTGTTTCATGTACGATTTTAATATCTGGCGTAGCATTAATTCTTTTTTTCTCCCAAAGGCGAACATAGCCGCTTAAACGAGCTACACCATGAGAATCAATTCCCCTTAAATCAGAGCGTATTAACACATCAGTGGCAAGTTCAGCATGTTCGTCAGAGCAACCGATTTTTTTAAATACGTTATAAGTAAAAGTTCTGAGTTTGGTTTCTGTAAAGGTTATGAAGTTCATTTTGTACAATTTGTCGTCATTGCGAGGCACGAAGCAATCCTAAAGCGCTCGCTAATAAACATAATGTTTTAAGATTGCTTCGTGCCTCGCAATGACGGAGTTTTATTAAGGCAACAACAAGGTAAAATCTCCACCAAGCGGTTCAAAATTTTCGATGCAGGTAGAAAGAAAATCCTCGCCATAATTTACATACATTGGGGCGATGTTCATAGTTCTTTCCTGCATGGTTCCATTTGGGAAAAGCCTTTTCTTTACATTTTCTATTTGAATTAAGGCCGTTTCGTGCTTGCGTTTTTCAGCTCTGAATAATTTTTTCTCAAGGTTTGCAAGCAAATGATTGGTTTTCTGTTTGGCTGTATCTGTAGAAACTGAAAGCGTTTTATCTATTTTGTAGGCATTCAGTTTTATCTGGTCGAAAATACTATTGATAGCTCTGGTTTCATCAGCCAGGATAAGCTGCGCAGTAGAATTTTTTCTTACCCAGATGTTTTTCAATTCTTCAACAGGTAAAAAGATATCTTCCAGTGCAAAACCCAAATTATATAAATTTTCTGCACTTCGTTTATCTATTAATAAGGCTGAATTACGAAGTAATAAAACCGGGAAATCTACTTTGTAATAATCGAAATTGGCTTTTAATTGCATCCAGTAAGCAACTTCTGCACCTCCGCCAATGTAAGCGATATTTGGCAAAATAACCTCCTGATACATCGGACGCATTACAACGTTGGGGCTAAACCTTTCCGGATGGTTTTCGATTTCAGTCCTTAGTTCTTCTTCAGTAAAACTGATTTCGGTATGGTTAACCAAATATTTTCCATTTTCAAAAACTAAACGCTCACGCAAGTCATCCTTCAAGTAGAAAAAGTTTATATCGCGACCGTTAACCTGTGTTTTGTAGCCTAATTTTTCTAGCTCTGTAGAACTTTTATCAATGTTTTTAGCACTATTTTGCTCAATAATATCATCTTGAATGACTGATTTAAACAAGGTTTTAAGTTGCTTATCATCAGCATTTACAATTACTAAACCATATTTTTCGAATAAATTATTTACTAAATATCTTGTTGCATCGGCTAAATTATCATGTTGTAAATAAGCCTGCTGAACAAGTTTTGCAATTCGCTTTCCGTTTTTTGAAATCCCTAAATAACCTTGATAAGCTAAAACTGCTGCGGCTACTGTTTTGGTACTTAATCTACCCGTTGCGCCATTAGTATTTTGAATCCAGCTGATGTTTTTTTCGTCTACACTAACGTGATTAATTTCATCAAAATCGTGGTCTTCCGTTGCCATCCAGTACACCGGAATAAAGTTTTTCTCGGGATGAGCAATTTTTAATTCGATGGCAAGATTTATTGCAGTTACAATTTTATAAATGAAATAAAGCGGACCTGTAAAAAGATTTAATTGATGGCCAGTAGTAACGGTAAATGTATTATCTAAAGCTAAAAGCTCGATGTTTTTTGTAACTGATTTATTTGGATTAAGGTGCTGGTATTGACTTTTTAGCACCTCAACTAAAGTAGTTCTGTTGCCTAAGAAATTTCTATTGTTGATTGCTTCGCTCAAGCCATCCATATCAGGGCGATAACTATAAAAAGCTTTTAGCGCTTCATCGTTATTAATATAATCTAAAACTAGTTTCGAAAAAGAACCGGTTTCTTGGTATGAGATATATTTTGCCTGCATAATTAGCGAAAGTAATGCAATTTAAGGATATTCATAAAGCTGAAGAACTATTTTACAATTGTCAAATAATTATAGGTTGCTTTCAATGGCGCCAACTTTTTCTCTGTACAAATCAATTGGTCCATCTAAAAGCACAGCAATAACGGTTAACTCCTTATCTAATTTTTCTTTGGGGATATCAATATAAACGATTCCTGGAACTTTACTCCAGTACAATTTATTATAAACTTCGTGGTTAAGCATTGTGCCTTCGCCAACTACCCTTATTCTGCTGATGTTATTTTTTAAGCCTTTAATGGCAATTGGACCTGTTGGCGTTCCCTCTACAAAAAGATAAAGTGTTTGCTTATCTGCAGATAAAACAGTGTTTCCAGTAAAATGACCTGGCGGAATTCCTTTTTTAGTTTTGTATAAAGCTTCTGCATTTTTAACTACCCAAGCATTTACTCTGTTTTTTGCATTTTTTATTTCTGATTTAAATCCTAAACCATCTGAAGTAAGGTTGGTGTTTTCGAAAATATTTACTCCATCATTTATATCACTAGCAAGGGTTCTTAAGTTTAAATTTGTAAAATCCATTGCATGGGTAACTTCAAATAATGTTTGTAAAGAAAGTGGATTCTCTTTTTTATCTGAGAATTGAATCTCTTCATTAAAAGAAACCTTTAAAACTGTAACGTCAGTATCAAAATCACTTTCTTTAACATCAAAAATATAATCTGTATTGTTAAACTTTGTAGATTTAACTTCAGCTTTGCTTCCAACAATTTCTACCTTTTTTATAGCTGATCTAATGCCTTTTAATGCAATACCTTTGGTAGTTTTAAAATCCAGGTATATGTAAAGTTCCTTTTTATCCTTCGATAAAGCTGTTTTCGCATTAATATGTCCGTCTGGAATTCCTGCTTGTGTTTCGTAAATCGCCTCGCTATGTTTTTTAGTCCAGCGACCTAAATCTTTTAAGATTTTGACTTGCTCCTCGGCTATGGTTCCATCTGCTTTCGGACCAATATCCAGCAATAAATTTCCGCCCATATTAATACAATCTACCAAAGTTCTGATAATCATGTTTGATGATTTGTAATGTTTGTCATAAGGTTGAAAACCCCAGGAATCGTTCATGGTATAACAAAGTTCCCAATATTTGGCATTTGGTTTTACCACCGGAACTCCTTGCTCGGGCGTATCATAATCTCCATGTTTATCAAGTCTCGAATTAATAATGATGTTAGGATTTTTAGCTTTCAATAAACCGTGAACTTTATCGCTCTGCCATTCTTCCGGTGTATGCTCCCAATCGCCATCAAACCACATTAAATCTGGATTATACTGGGTAGAAAGTTCTTTCAGCTGCCCTTGATAATAATTTAAATAACGATTCCATCTTGGCAAATCTGCTTTTGAATCATAACGTTTTCTTTCTCTGGTAAAAACATCGTAATCAGCATAACTCCAATCTGGAAGTGAAAAATATAAACCCGTTTTTAGTCCGGCTTTTTTAAGCTCGGTAACAAAAGGCGATATTAAATCTTTCTTTGCAGCGCTGTTATTTAAGGTACTTGTTGCTTTTGGGGCTTTAGTATTCCAAAGTGAAATACCATCGTGATGTTTGGTAGTAATAACTGCATATTTAGCGCCACTTTCTTTAATTAAACTTACCCAATCTTGTGGATTATACTTTGCAGCCGTAAATCCATCAAGCTGTTTCATATAGTTGTCGTGGTTAATGTAATTATTATAAAAGGCCCAAGACTCGGAAATTCCATTTACAGAATAAATGCCCCAATGTATGAAAATACCAAGTTTGGCATCTGCAAACCATTGCATTTTTTCTGTTTTTAGAGTATTATTTTGTGCCTTGGCTTGTATGCTAAATAAAAGAACAAAAGTTAGCAACCGATTTAAAACGCTCATAATATTTTTTGATGTAATTAAATATAGTGCTTTGATTGAAAAATTGTAGATATTTTTAATGCTTTGGCAAGGTTGCCTATAATAGTTTAACTGGCAGATTTAACTAAACCGGATAGGAGTGATATACTTTTTTGCTTTTGATAAAACTTACGAAGTTTCCTGAGCACCTTTGTAAATAGACTTCGTAAGTTTAAGTTTTGCGCAAAAAAGATTTAACGAATAGCCCGACTTACATTAATAGGGGCAGAAATTTGCTTTTCTAAATAGTTTAAAAATTTTTAGCTGTCGCGAAGTCGATTCTAAAGGGCAAAAAAAAGCCGTTCCGAAATTTCGGAACGGCTTGTAAAATATTTGGTTTAGTGATTTACCATTTTTTGCGACGTTCGCCGCTTCCACCTTCACGATTTCCGCCTTCTCTACGTCCACTTCCACCTTCTCTGCTTCCACCTTTTTCATCACGGCTACGTCCAGAGAAATCTCTGAAACCACCACCTTCACGGCTTCCACCATCTCTACGTCCGCTACCGCCAGAACTTCTTCTGTCGCCACCGCCACCGCCACCGTTTCCACGGTAACCGCCGCCACCGCCGCTTCTGCGTTCGCCACCAAATCCACCGCTACGTCTTTCACCGCCACCGCGTCTTTCGCCTGCACCTTCACCACGTCCACCGTCTCCGCTCTTTTCGATACGAACCTGACGACCGTTAAATTCTACAGCTTTAAAGCCTTCGAAAACTTTATCAGCAACAGCATCCTCTACTTCAAAGAAAGAGAAAACACCTTTTAAATCGATTTTACCAACGCTTTTGCCACCAATTTTACCATTGTTACAGATAAAAGATAACATATCGCCACGAGTAAACTCATCTACCGAACCTAAGTTGATAAATAAACGAGTATAACCTTCGCTACCACGTCCGCGTCTTTCGCCACGTTCACCTCTTTCACCACGATCATCTCCAACAGCTGCATTTAAATCAGGCGCTTTAGAATAGTAATCTAAGAAACGGTTAAACTCTAACGAAGCAAAACGTTTAATTACATCTTCTTTAGATAAATCAGCAAATTCATCCATAATACGAGGAATGTATTGGTCGATTTGCTCGTTGTTAACTTCTACGTTATGTACTTTATGTACTAAAGAGAAAAGTTGTTTTTCGCAAACATCAAATCCTGTAGGTAGCTCGGCTTTAGTAAATTGTTTACCAATAATACGCTCTAACTGACGGATTTTACCTAACTCTTTAGAGTTGATGATACAGATTGAAATACCAGTTTTACCTGCACGACCAGTACGGCCAGAACGGTGAGTATAACTTTCAATTTCATCAGGTAAAGAATAGTTAACTACGTGAGTTACACCACTTACATCGATACCACGAGCAGCAACATCAGTAGCAATTAATAATTGCATGTTACGCTCACGGAAACGTTGCATAACTTTATCACGTTGTTGTTGCGATAAATCGCCATGTAAAGCATCAGCACTGTAACCATCTTTAATTAAATGCTCAGCAATATCCTGAGTATCTAACTTCGTTTTACAGAAAACAACACCGAAAATTTCAGGGTTAAAATCTACAATACGTTTTAAGGCAGCGTATTTATCACGGGCACGAACAACATAGTATTCGTGTTCGATGTTTACGTTACCTGTATTTTTTGTGCCCATCGTTAATTCTACAGGGTTATCCATATAGTTTTTAGCTATACGGCGAACTTCTGCAGGCATTGTAGCCGAGAATAACCAGGTTTTTTTGTCATCAGGAGTAGTTGATAAAATGTCGTTAATGTCATCCTGGAAACCCATGTTTAACATCTCGTCAGCTTCATCAAGCACAACATATTTAACGCTTGAAAAATCAATTGCCTTACGGCCAATGATATCCAACATACGGCCGGGCGTGGCCACTACGATTTGAACGCCTTGGCGTATTTCGCGTAGTTGTTGCATAATGTTCGCGCCACCGTAAACGGCAACAACGTGGGCATTAGCAACGTTTTTAGAAAAGTTTTTAAGGTCGTTAGCGATTTGTAAACATAACTCACGCGTTGGGCATAAAATTAATGCCTGCGGTTTTGTTACTTTAAAATCGATTAGTTCTAACAGCGGCAAACCAAATGCGGCTGTTTTTCCTGTTCCTGTTTGGGCCAAACCAACAAAATCATTAGTGCCTTCTAACAGTACAGGAATACTTTGCTCCTGAATAGGCGTTGGAGTTTCAAATCCAAGGTCCTTTACGGCATTAACGACGTCATCACTTATCCCCAATAATTGAAATGGGTTTGTCATTCGTCTTTTATTTTTAATTGAGCCGCAAAGGTACGGTTAATATTCCGTATTTTATTGATAGTTAAGTAAATAGTTTTTTAAGCTAAATATTTGAAAATAAGGAAGAAAGAAAAGATAGGGAATAGTGCTTTGGTAATGGGGAATAGATGCTCGACAAATCAGCAGCGTGATGCTTGTAAATATCTTCAAAGATTTGAAAATCGAAACCTGTAATTTATCGGTTAAAGCAGTCCCGCTTTACACTACAATCTTTTTAATTTTAGCTGTCATGCTGAGGCACGAAGCATCTGTTTCATCGGTTACAGATGCTTCGTGCCTCAGCATGACAGAATATTTATGTTGGTGCTAATTAAAAAGTATTTCCGTTACAATCGGGTTTAAAGGGCAAAAACAGAATAAATATTAACGCAACCTTTCAGCAGAGCGTATTAACCTTTCATCTTTATTAATACCGAAAATAGCAAGTACAAGAAATAAAATTGCCAACGCAGGCATGTAAGCGCCAACGCCAAAAGTTGCACCTTCAATACCTCCAGGAAGTTGTTTAGCATAAATACTACACCAAAATGCAAAACCAATAATTGCAGCTATGGTAAAAATAATTAATCTCTTCTGCAGACTTCTCCTTTTGAAATTGAAAATACTTATAAAGCAAATAACTGTTATAACTATTCCTGTCAGTAAAATAGGGATATTGGTTTTCACTAGCGAACCATTTCCACCAAAGGTTTGCTGCATTCCTTTAATATAAATCGCAGATTCTTCACCTCCAATATTTTTCGAAGCTATTGGTAAAAACAACATCAAAATCAAAACAATTGTTGCTAAAAAAAGCCAAATAGATTGTATTCTTTGTATCATGTTAATTTAATAAATTGTACAAATATATATTTAATTCCATTTTGCACACTTATCTAATAAAAGGAAAAAGTATTTTTGCATCGCTTTGAATAAAAAAAGGTATTTCATACAAATTGCTTACGATGGCAGCTTATACCACGGCTGGCAAATCCAACCAAATGCAGTAACCGTTCAGGAGTTGTTGGATAAATCTATGTCTACTTTTTTCAGACAACCTATTGAAACTTTAGGCTGCGGCAGAACGGATTCTGGCGTACACGCTACTGATTTTTACGCTCATTTCGATATCGAAAATATAAGTGAAGACAAGGTCTTAGCAGCAGTTGGTGGCATAAATGCCATGCTTCCTTATCAAATTGCAGCAAAAAGAATTATTCCTGTTGCTGATGAAGCACATGCAAGATTCGATGCCACTGCAAGAGCTTACAAGTACTATATTCATTTTGAAAAAGACCCTTTTAAACTTAACCGTTCCTGGTTGCTAAAAGATAAATTGGATATTGCTTTAATGAACGATGCAGCAAAAGAGTTATTAAATTATACCGATTTTTCGTGTTTCAGTAAATCAAATACCCAAACCTTTACAAATAACTGTAAAATTGTAAGAGCACAATTTGAAGAAGAAAATGGTAGTTTGGTTTTCACTATCGAAGCCGACCGCTTTCTTCGAAATATGGTTAGGGCAATAGTTGGAACACTGGTAAGAATTGGTAAAAAAGAAATTAATTTAGAAGATTTTAAACATATAATTGATAGTAAAAACAGAAGCAATGCAGGGCAATCCGTACCGGCTTGTGGCTTGTATTTAGTTAAAGTAGGGTATCCTTATGTATAATTGTTGCCGAGGTGCAAAATAAAAATTTAATCAATTAAACCTTTAACCGAAACAACTTCTAAACAGACAACAGACAACAGACAACAGACAACAGACAACAGACAACAGACAAATGGCAGTAACAGGCGACGTATATAACACAGGATTGCTGAAACGTATTTTTCAATACGTGAAGCCTTATCGTGGCGTGTTTGTATGGTCGGTTATTTTAACCATTTTACTTGCGGCAATTTCTCCGGTTCGTCCATTTCTAATAAAATTTACGCTTGATAATTACATCCTAACCGGTAATTATAGTGGGTTAGTGAACATGACAATGCTTATGGTTTTCATGCTAATTCTTCAATCACTTATTCAATACAGCCATACCTTATTAACAAATACTTTAGGCCAATCGGTTATTCGCGATTTAAGAATTAATGTTTTTAATCACATTACTCAATTAAGATTAAAATATTTCGATAAAACGCCCATCGGGCAATTAATTACACGTACAGTTTCAGATTTAGAAACCATTGCCGATATATTTTCTGAAGGTTTAATTTCGATGATTGGCGATTCCTTGCAAATTGTAGTAATTGTTGCTGTAATGCTATTTACCGATTGGGAATTAAGCTTGGTTGTACTTCTGCCAATTCCGCTTTTAATTATAGCTACCCGAAAATTTCAGAAATCAATTAAAGTAGCTTTTCAGGAAATCAGAAATGAGGTGTCGAACCTGAATACATTCTTGCAAGAGCACATTACCGGAGTTTCTATTGTTCAATATTTCGCTCGCGAGCGACAAGAATATAAAAAGTTCTACGCAATAAATAAGCGCTATCGCGATGCCAATATTCGTTCAAACTGGTATTATTCAATCTTTTTTCCGGTTGTTGAATTAATTTCGGCAATGTCGTTAGGATTGTTAATCTGGTATGGTTCTAAAAGCATATTAGCCAAACCTTTCGATGTAACACCTGGAACCATCACACAATTTATTATGTATTTGGGAATGGTTTTTACACCAATTCGCCAACTGGCGGATAAGTTTAATACTTTACAGATGGGTATGGTTGGCGCTGAACGTGTTTTTAAAGTTTTAGATACCGATGAAAAAACGCCAAACACAGGCAAACTTACGCCTACAAAACTTGATGGAAATATCGAATTTAAAAATGTTTGGTTCGCTTACAATGATGATAACTACGTTTTAAAAGATTTAACCTTTGATGTAAAAGCTGGCGAAACAGTGGCATTGGTTGGTGCAACTGGTGCAGGAAAATCATCAACCATAAATATTTTAAATCGTTTCTACGAGGTAAAAAAGGGCGAAATTACAGTTGATGGAATTGATATTCACAACTTAGAATTGAATTATTTAAGAAGCAATATAGCAACAGTTCTTCAGGATGTTTTTCTTTTTTCAGATACGATTTTAAACAACATCACTTTAAATAATCCTCAAATTACGCTTGCAGAAGTTGTAAATGCTGCTAAAAAAGTTGGTGCACACGATTTTATCGAACGTTTACCAGGCGGCTACCAATACAATGTAATGGAAAGAGGTTCAACACTTTCTGCAGGACAAGCGCAGCTCATTTCCTTTATTCGGGCATTGGTGCATAATCCTGCAATTCTGGTTTTAGACGAAGCAACTTCATCCGTTGATACAGAAACCGAGTTATTAATTCAGAAAGCAATTGATAACTTAATGGATGGCCGAACTTCAATAGTAATTGCTCATCGTTTATCAACCATTCAAAAGGCAAATCAAATTATTGTACTGGATAAAGGCGAAATCAAAGAGAAAGGAACGCATCAGCAACTGCTTAAGCTAAATGGTTACTACAAAAAGCTTTACGATTTGCAATTCTCATCAGAAGGGATAGCTAAAAGTTCTTAAAATTGATTATGTTTGGTTTCTCAACTAGCATAATTTTTGGCAACCACAGGAAATAGTGAAAACGATTTTTACCTCTTTGATTTATTAAAGCAAGGAGATGAGGAGGCTTTTAGCAAAATCTACAAACTTTATTGGCCCGAACTTTACAATGCTGCGTACAAGCGTTTACCCGAAAAGGAAAAATGTCAGGATGTTATTCAGAATGTTTTTGCCGATTTGTGGAACCGAAGAACAGAGCTTGATTTACAGAAACCTTTAGCATATTTACATACGGCTGTACGTTTTCAGGTTTTAAAGCACATTCATAAAAGCAGTAAAAACAATTCTTTTAGCGAGGTTTTTGAGCAAAAATTAATCTCTCCCTTACAAACAGATGGAGAATTATTAGAAAAAGAAGTTCGTGGATTAATCGAACTTTTTATCAAAGCTTTGCCAGAAAAGCGGCGAAAAATATTTCTACTTCATTATTTCGAGGGATTATCTACGGCTAAAATTTCTGTTCAGCTGAATGTTTCTCAAAAAACAGTACAAAATCAATTAACTACGGCTACGCATGCGCTAAAATTTAGACTTACGCATATGTTTTTGATTTTGGCCTCGACATGTCTTACTTTTCTTAGGTAATTTCTTCTTAGTTATCTTTTCAGTATTTTTTATTTTATTTTTTTGGGAGATTTCCCGACTTCCGGTACATAGTATGTAAAAACCGGAAAAATGAACTCATTTCCTAACCGAAAAGATTTAGAAAAAATTGTTGAACGTTATTTATCTGGCACAGCAAATGCCGATGAGGTGAGATTTGTTGAAGAATATTATAATTTTCTTGGCGAAAACAATCAAGATGCTAATCCTGCTGAAGAAGTTAAAGAATTTGAGGAAGCAAACTTTAAAGCCATCCAGACGAAAATTGCATCAACAAAAAAATCAAAAATAAAACCTTTGTTTAAATACATTTCGGTAGCAGCGCTATTAGCGATTGTTTTCGGAGGATTCTATTATTTTCAAGTTCAAAGTACTTCTTCGATAGTAAATGTTGCTCAAACGCTAAAAAAGAATCTGGATATTTTGCCCGGTACAAACAAGGCAATATTAACGCTAGCTGATGGTTCTATAGTAATTCTTGACGAAAATACCTCATCAGATATCAGCGATCAGGATGGCATCAAAATTTCGAAAGAAAAAGATGGTCAGTTGGTTTACACAATAGTGAACAATAAGCTACTAAATGCTGATAAAAATATTGCTTATAACACAATCTCGACGCCAAAAGGTGGTCAATATCAGGTTATTCTGCCCGATGGAACTAAGGTTTGGCTAAATGCTGCATCATCATTAAAATATCCTGAGGCATTTGTAGGCAAACAGCGTTTAGTTTTACTCACTGGAGAAGCATACTTTGAAGTTGCAAAAAATAAATCGATGCCTTTTCGTGTTCAAAGCCAAAATCAAAATGTAGAAGTATTGGGTACGCACTTTAACATCAATAGTTATTTAGATGATAATACCGTTAAAACAACCTTATTAGAAGGTAGTGTTCAGGTAAGCAATTTAAAATTTTCGAAGATTTTAAAGCCCGGAGAACAGGCAATCAGCGGTATTGGAGAACAATCATCTATCAAGATAGCTAACGATGTGGATACCGACGATGAAACAGCCTGGAAAAACGGACTTTTTCAATTTAACGATTCAGAATTGAAAGTTATTCTAAATCAATTAGAAAGATGGTACGATATTAAAATCGACTATTCTGATGTTCCGGCTAAGCGTTACAATGGAATGGTGCCCAGAAAATCAAAATTATCTGAAGTATTAAAAATGCTCGAAAAAACCGGAAATATCAAATTTGAGCTTGAAGAAGGACGAAAACTCAAAGTTTTATCAGAAAAATAAACTAACCAAATAGACGGCTCAAAGCCAAAATATTAACTAATCAATTTAACCTTTAAACCAAACTGAATGTATGAACTTTTACACTCGAAGTAGTAAATCCGATGTGGATAAGCCAAAGGATTTAGCTCCAGATTATTTTAACCATCAATTTCTTAGAGCTATGAAACTTTTTATTTTTTTAATGACGGTTGTGTGCCTGCAAGTAAGTGCAAATGCATTTTCTCAACGCATAAATATTAGTCAGAAAAATACACCGTTGGTAAAAATTTTAAAAGAAATTAAACGCCAAACAGGTTATTTCTTTTTGTATGATACTGATTTGATTCAGCAAAAATCTAAACCGGTAACAATAGATTTAAAAAACGCAGAGCTTGCTGATGTGTTAACACAAGCTTTAAAAGCGCAACCTTTTGGTTGGGAAATTAAAGAAAACACAATTCTAATTTTCCCTAAAGTAAATAATACTGAGCTATTAAAAGCTATTGATGTTACAGGTAAAATCGTTGATGAAAGTGGAAACCCAATGCCGGGCGCTTCAGTTCGCATTAAAGGTCAATCGGCAATTTACGCAACAGATAACAACGGTAATTTCTCCATCAGAAATGTTGATGAAAATGCCATTTTAGTTGTTTCTTATATCGGCTATGCAGATAAAGAAGTTTTAGCTAAAGCGCAATTGGGCTCTTTAAAATTAACACCATCTGCCGGAACATTGAGTGATGTTGTGGTAACGGGTTATACCAATTACACTAAAACTCAATCTGCAAACGCAGCTTCGTTAGTTACAGCAGAAAAAATTAACACGGTTCCGGGTTTAACTGTAGATCAAATTTTGCAAGGTAGAGTTCCTGGTATGAGCGTAATTTCTACATCTGGTCAGCCAGGGCAAAGTGCAGCAGTTGTAATTCGTGGTATTGGTAGTGTAAATGGTTCATCTACGCCATTATTTGTTTTAGATGGTGTGCCAATTGAAGCTGGTTATTTTCAAACCATCAATCCTGAAGATATTGAATCGGCAACGGTTTTAAAGGATGCATCAGCAAAGGCACTTTATGGTTCAAGAGGTTCTAACGGTGTTATTGTATTAACAACTAAAAAAGGTAAAGCTGGTAAATTAGCAGTAAATTATACTTCGCAGTATGGTTTCTCAAATTTAAGCAGACCAAACTTTACCATGATGAATACTGAACAACGTTTGCAATTTGAAGAAGAAATTGGAGCAAGCTTTGGTCGCAATATTGGTCCGGGCTGGACATATTCTCCTAAAAACCCAACCTACGCAGCCGGAACTGCAACAACAAGAGCAAGAGCAGATTTCATAATCGATAGTTTAAAGCAAATTAATACAGACTGGAGAGATATTTTCTTCCAGAGGGGAAAATTCCAGGAGCAGCAGGTAAGTATTAGCGGTGGAAATGAAAACTTGCGCTTTTATAATTCATTAAACTATTACAGTCAGGAAGGTGTAGCTAAACGTACTGGTTTAGACCGTTATTCATTAAGAAGTAATTTAGATTTTAAGGATGATAAATTCAGCGGTAGCGTAAACCTATCTTTGGGTTATTCTCAATCGAGCTTTACCGAGGGTGAGGGTGGAACTGGAGCAGGTACCGCAATGGCATCAGTTTATTACGCTTTGCCTTACGAAAATCCTTATGCATTTGATGGAACTTTAGTGCATCCTGGTAACAGATCTCAATACTTTATTTTAGACCAAAGAGAAGGTAGCCAGGCTTTAGAACGTTTATTAAATTCATCAGATAAAACTGATCAGTTAAAATCAATCATTAGTACTGCTTTTGCCTATCAGATTTTACCTGAGTTAAAAATAACAACCAGAGCAGGTATTGATTATCGCCAGTCGACCGACCAGCAATTTGTTAATCCAGATTCTTACTACGGTTCTAGAAGTGTTGCAAATACTTTAGGCGGAAAAGGTCGTTTAACAGACGCGAGCAGAAGAAACTTCAACATCATTTCAACGACTGGTTTAACTTTTGCCAAAAAGTTTAATGATGTTCATGATTTTGAAGCTTCAGCTTTTTATGAATATGTTTACAACAACTATAATTCTTTCGGCTTTAGTGCTTACGGTATCGACGGTCGTTTACCTGAAACTCCGGCAGGTGTTACTAACAGTGCAGTATTTTTACCATCAACAACAGGCGGCAAAACCAAAAGTGCATTAGCTTCATTTATGGGCGTTGCACGTTATACTTTTAACGATAAATATACAGCTACCGCGAGTTATCGTTATGATGGTTCGACAAGAGTAGCACCAGAAAATAAATGGCATGGTTTCTATTCATTTGGTGCAAACTGGAATGCTAAAGGAGAAGAATTTTTAAAGAATAACGATTTTGTTAATGATTTAAGAGTAAGAGCAAGTTACGGTATTACAGCCAGTCCGTTTGGGGGCGATTTCACTTACTTGCCAACTTACACGGTTGGAACATCTTATGGAGGTGTTGCTGCCATCAGACCATCAGCTGCGGGTAATGCAGATTACGATTGGGAATATGTAAAAGAATCGAACGTTGGTTTCGACTTAGCAATATTTAAAAACAGATTGCGCATTTCAGCAGATTACTATTACAGATTAACAACCAATATGTTTATTGATCAACCGCCTTCGGCAACATCAGGTTTCTCATTACTTAGCTTAAGTTCTGGTAAAATGAGAAACAGAGGTATTGAGTTTGAAGTTAACAGCGATATTATCAAAACAGGAAACTTCTTATGGTCTGTTGGTGTTAATGCTGGTTATAACAAAAACAAAATTCTTCATGTTACTGATATTACGGATTCATATCCTGATGGTGATACAAGAATTTTAAAAGTTGGCTTACCTTACGGAACTTATTTTGCTCCGGATTGGGCAGGTGTAAATCCTCAAACAGGAGAGGCGCAATACTACAATCTTGATGGAAGCATTACGACAACTTACAACGTAAATACGCAGAGCACTACAAATTCTGGTAGTTTATATCCAACATTTACCGGTGGTTTTAATACTTCATTAAGTTATAAAGGCATTACAGCTTCAGCTTTATTCTCATTTGTATCGAATGTAATGCGTTGGAACAACGAAGATTTTTATAACGAAAATCAGCGTTATGCAACCAGTAATCAAAGTGTTAGAATGTTAGAAAACAGATGGCAGGTTCCTGGTGATTCTGGTAACGATGCAATTCTTCAAAAATTTGATGTGCCTAGAAACTTTACATCAAAAGATATTCAGGATGCTTCTTTCTTAAGATTGAGAAATGTGAATATTGGCTATTCTATTCCAAAATCAATCTTAGAAAAAACCAGGATTATTAAAGGTGTAAAAATCTTTATTCAAGGGCAGAATTTATTTACATGGACAAAATGGAGAGGCTTAGATCCTGAAAATAATGCAGTTTATGGTCGTTTCCAATATCCAAACACCAGAACATACACTGCAGGTTTAAATGTTAACTTTTAATAATTATAGCAATGATTAATAAAATATATCAAAAATACGTACTTATATTTTCGTTGTTAATTCTTACATCGTCATGTACAAAATTGGATTTAGTTCCAACGGATACAATATCTCCTGATAAGGCATTTAGAAACATAAATGATATTAATTTAGGTTTATTAGGTGCCTATGCTCTGGTAGATTATACACCAATAAGTTTAGTTTCAACAGTTTCTGATGAAGCAACGTTTCCGACAGAAAACACAGTTGGAAACAGTGATGCTTTCAGGTGGTTGTATACTGCCGGAAATGGTTCGGTAACTTCGCTTTATGCAAGTTACTACACTGCAATTGACAGGGTTAACAGAACAATTGCAGGTCTTGATGCTTTAACTTTAACAGGCGCTGATTTAACAATCGGTAACAGATACCGTGGCGAACTCTTGGCTCTACGTGCTTATTTTCACTTCGAACTTTTACGTAATTATGCATCAGCTTATCAAACAGGTGGCTTGGGTGTTCCGTATATGAAAACTTCAACCATTTCTTATCCTGCAAGAGATAATTTCGAAGTTGTTGTCGCTAACGCAAAAGCAGATTTAGTTTCTGCCAAAGGTTTAATCCCAACAACTTTTACCGATAGAACCAGAATTACAAGAGTTGCAGTTTCTGCGATTCAAGCTAGATTGGCATTGTATGAGAAAAACTGGAGCGAGGCAATTACTTATTCAAATGAAGTTATTACTGCTTATCCGCTTGCGACAAAAGCGCAGTTTCCAGGTATTTGGACAGATGCAAATGAAAATGAAGTGATTTGGAAAGCAAAACGTGTTGGAACAACCGATTCGAGAGTTGGTGATTTTTACTTTCGCCAAACTGGTGGCATTGTATTGTATGCGCCTGCTTTTAAATTGATTAATACTTTTGATAAGGTTAACGATTTACGCTACACCTCATACATAAAATTTGATGCAACTAGGACAGGTACAAGATCTCAATATTTAGTTAATAAATACATCGGTGGAACATCAACTGCGCCAGGTTTAACAGATATTAAATTGTTCCGCACAGGCGAAATGTATTTAATTAAAGCTGAAGCCGAAGCGGAATCTACCGGAGATGCGGCAGGCGATTTGAATGCGTTGCGTAATGCTCGTATTAATGGATATACCAATGCAACATTTGCTGATAAAGCAACCTTGATTGCAGCTATTTTAGAAGAGCGCTACAAAGAACTGGCTTTCGAAGGTCATCGTTTTTACGATTTGAAGAGAAGAAATTTACCTGTAGTTAGATTAGCTGCTGATGCAGTAAATGCTTCAGGAGCTGTAACGTTACCCGTTACACAAGCACAATATTCGCTTCCACTTCCGGCACTAGAAATTTCAGTAAATAAAAATACCGTACAAAATCCGGGTTATTAATAAATATCAGGCTTTATCATAAATTAAATATCTTTTTGAGCCTTGTCATGTTGAGCTTGTCGAAACGGAAATAGATACACCTTTTAACCTTCGACAAGCTCAGGCTGACAAATTGAATTATGATATAATCTTCAAACTTTGAATATGAAACAAACATTCTTTATCCTGCTGATGGCTTATTGCGTTTCGGTAATGGGTTGTGGCAAAACTTCGGTTTCGCCTACACCACCCACAACAGGAGGCGGTGGGGGAACAACAACGCCAGTCGCAAAACGTAGACCTGCATCAATTGGTCTAGTTGGCGATAGCAGCAATGTGGTAAAAACTACAAACGGAGGTATGGTTTTAATGGGCGGTGGAACCGATGTTGACGCAGCATTTAAATGGATGATTGATAGAAGTGGCGGAGGTGATGTAGTTATATTACGTGCCAGCGGAACTGATGCTTATAATCCTTATGTTAACGGTTTAGGTTCCGTAAACTCTGTTGAGACTTTATTGATTAATTCGAAAGAATTGGCAAATAACGATACCGTAGCTTACATTATTCGCAATGCTGAAATGGTATTTATTGCCGGTGGGGATCAATCTGATTACATGAGGTATTGGAAAGGAACAAAAACTGAGCAAGCACTAAATTATCTTTTGAACGATAAAAAAGCTCCGGTAGGCGGAACAAGTGCTGGCTGTGCTATTTTGGGCGGCTTTTATTACAGTGGCGAAACTGGTGGTTTAACTTCTGCACAAGCTTTGGCCAATCCTTACGATTCGAATGTTACGCTTTACAATAACGACTTTCTGAAGGCGTCTTATTTGCAAAACGTAATTACCGATCAGCATTATTTAACTCGTGACAGAGAAGGTCGATCAGCCATTTTTTTAGGCAGAATAAATAAGGATTGGAAAATAGCAGCTAAAGCAATTGCTGCTGATGAAAGAACAGCTGTTTGCATTGATAAAGATGGAAAGGCTCAGGTTTTTGGTGATTATTCTGCCACTCGTCCATATAGTTATGCCTATTTCATAATTTCTGATGGAGGCAAACAGCCTGAACAAATGGAAGCAAATAAAAAAGCAATTTGGAACATTAACGAAAAAGCACTTTCAGTTTATGAAATTCCTGCATCGGTAAATGGTGGTGGTAATTTTAATGTTGCTAACTTTAAGGCAACAGAAGCTACAGGTGGTAAATGGTATTGGTGGTGGATTGATAATGGAGTTCTAAATAAAAAAGATCAATAGAAAGAAGAATGAAAGCATTAAAGTTATTTTTTGTACTAGCACTTGTGGTGTTAGCAATCAACGTTTCTGCACAGCAGAAAAAATATGTCATGGTTATTCATGGTGGCGCAGGAACAATTCTGAAAAAGAATATGACACCTGAAAAAGAAGCCATTTACATAAAGGTTTTAACCGAAGCACTACAAGCTGGTTATGCGAAAATTAAAGATGGAAAAACAAGTTTAGATGCTGTTGAGGCAACGATTCATGTTCTAGAAAACGATCCACATTTCAATGCTGGTAAAGGAGCTGTTTTTACCCACGATGGTAGAAATGAACTAGATGCAGCGATAATGGATGGAAAAACATTGATGGCTGGTGCTGTTGCAGGAGTTACAACGGTGAAAAACCCAATCTCTGCTGCAAGAGCGGTAATGGAAAAATCAGAACATGTTATGATGGTTGGTGCAGGTGCAGATTTATTTGCAAAAGATGCAGGCTTAGAAATCGTAGATCCAAAATATTTCTGGACAAAAGAACGTTGGGATGGTTTGCAGCAAGCAATTAAAGAAGATTCTACTAAAGCAGTTTTAGATCACGGTAGTAAAAAATCAGAACTTTTAGGAAGCAAAAACCACGATTATAAATTTGGTACAGTTGGCTGTGTGGCTTTAGATAAAGCAGGCAATTTAGCTGCTGGTACATCTACAGGCGGTATGACTAACAAAAAATACGGTCGTGTTGGCGATGCACCAATTATAGGTTCTGGTACATATTGTAATAACGAAACAGCTGGTGTTTCTTGTACAGGTTGGGGCGAGTTTTACATTCGTAATGTGGTAGCCAAAACCATCTCTGATTTAATGGAGTATAAAGGTTTGTCTGTCTCGGCAGCATCAAAAATTGCCATCGAAAAAGTTGGTAAAATGGGTGGTGATGGTGGCTTAATTGCATTAGATAGAAAAGGAAATATGGCTATGCCTTTTAACACTGAAGGGATGTATCGTGGTGCAATTACAGCTGATGGTAAAATCGAAGTAAGCATTTATAAATAATGAGGAAGGTATTTTTATCGCTGATTTTTATAGCCAGTGCATTTCTTTCAAATGCCCAAAATAAAGGTAGCTTATTTATTATTGGTGGTGGAAACCGCTCGGATGAATTGATGCAGAAAATGCTTCAAACCGCAAAATTGGGTCCGAAGGATTATATTATTGTGTTGCCAATGTCAAGCGAAGCACCTGATGCTGGTTTTGATTTCTTTGCTAAGCAAATAATAAAGTTGGATAATCGTGTCATCAGAAATTTCAATTTTGCAAAGCATGATGTAAATGATAAAATTTGGACTGATTCTTTAGCCAACGCAAAGCTGATATACATATTAGGTGGCGACCAAAGCCGTTTTATGAATGTGGTTTTGAATACACCAGTTTACGATGCCATTCATAAAGCTTACAAAAATGGTTCAACAATAGCTGGCACAAGTGCAGGCGCTGCGGTAATGAGTAAATATATGATTACCGGAAAGCAACTTTTAGATACTGTTTACAAAGAAACCTTTAATAAACTTTGGGATAAAAACATCGAGTTTTCTCAAGGAATGGGTTTGTTAAAAAATACCATTATCGACCAGCATTTTCTAAAACGTAATCGCTATAATCGATTAATTTCTGCTTTGGCAGCTTATCCAAATATGGTTGGTGTCGGTATTGATGAAAGCACAGCAATCATTGTTAACGGTAACAAAGCAACAGTTGTGGGCGAAAGTCAGGTAATAAGAATTGCCAATCCTCAAAATTTAAAATATACAAATAGAGGTTTACTTAAATTTTCAAAAGCCGAATTTGGCATTTTTACAGATGGCGATGTGATTGATATTAAACCTTAAATTTTTATTAATTTTTTTTAAAAAACCCATCTTGAATAATCATGATGGGTTTTTGTTTTTAACTCCTTTTTGAAGTTTTAGAGATAGAAAAAATTAATCTATCTTCCCATTTCAAAATTCGAAGAATGAAATCAGCAAATTTTTTTAAGAAAGTATTTTCGAACCTTACATTTCAGGTTATAGTCGCTATTATTATTGGAATATTTGTAGGTACATACTTTCCAGAATTTGCACCAACCGCAAAGCTTATAAGTCAGGGTTTTATAAACCTGATAAGCATGTTAATTGCGCCAATCATTTTCTTTACCATTGTTTTGGGTATTGCGCACATGGGCGATATGAAAAAGGTAGGTAGAGTAGGCGGAAAAGCACTTTTGTATTTTGAAATAGTGAGTACTGTTGCCATTGCTGTTGGTTTATTGGTGGCAAATCTGTTAAAGCCTGGTGTTGGCGTTGCGGCAAAGGTTGGCGATGCGACAAAAATTGCAGGTTATGCAGATAAAGCCAAAGACATGAATTGGGCCGAATTTTTCCTACATATCATTCCTCATAATGTTATTGCTGCCTTTGCCGAAGGAAATATATTACAGATTTTATTATTTGCAATTCTTTTTGGTTACGGCCTGAATAAACTAGGCGGAGAGGGAACTTCAGTTTTAAATGCTTTTGATAAGATATCTAAAGTTTTATTTAAAATCATGAAGGTAATTATGCGTCTTGCGCCAATTGGTGCATTCGGTGGAATGGCTTTCAGCATCGGAACACACGGTTTACAAAGTGTTGTTGGTATGGCAAAGCTTATGGGTTCGGTTTATTTAACCTGTATTCTCTTTATTTTTGTAATCTTAAATGGTATCTGCCGATATTATAACTTCAGCTTATGGCAGTATCTAAAATTTATCCGCCAGGAAATTTTAATCGTTTTAGGGACTTCATCTTCTGAGTCTGCATTACCAAGTATGATGCAGAAAATGGAAGCCATTGGTTGCGAAAAATCTGTTGTTGGTTTAGTTATCCCAACTGGTTATTCTTTTAATTTAGATGGTACGGCAATTTATTTAGCTATGGCTGTGATATTCCTTTGTCAGGTTTTTCATGTCGATTTATCATTGGGACAGCAAATTACGGTTTTGGGCGTATTAATGGTTACCTCAAAAGGTGCTGCTGGTGTTACCGGAAGTGGATTTATTGTGCTGGTTTCTACCTTAACTGCACTTAAAATTATGCCTATCGAGCACATTTCTATTTTAATTGGTGTAGATAGATTTATGAGTGAAGCCAGAGCAATTACCAACGTAATTGGCAATGGTGTAGCAACAATTGTAATTGCAAAAAGCGAAAACCAATTTGATGAAGCAAAATATTTAAAGGCAATTCAACCAGCAATGATTGAGAGAAATGAGGAAAGCTAAGGGGTTTTCTGCTGCCAGTTACGTGTTTTCTGTTGCCTGTCTGGATGTTTATTTAGTTGCAGGTTGTCTGTTTTCGGTTGCCAGTTGTTTGTTAAGATGTTAAATCTATAAGCAATTTTTTAGCAAATATATTTTATTTTGCTCCCAGGCCAACAACAGGTAACTCATAACCCGCAACAGATAACCCAACTCTTTTACCTACCTTTGCAGTAGAAACATGCACACAGCTTGTTTAATTAATCCAGATCACATTGGCTGAACAAGAACAAAATAACCGCAAAGAAAAAAGCGAGTTACATCCACGCAACAAACACCGTTCGCGTTACAATTTTAAACAACTTATTGGTACATCAAAAGAATTAAAGCGTTTCGTTTTTAAAAATGAACATAATGAAGATTCTATTGATTTTGCAGACCAGAATGCAGTAAAGGCGCTAAACAGAGCGTTGCTAAAATACCACTACAATATTGCTCAATGGGATATTCCTAAAGACTTTCTTTGTCCACCTATTCCGGGCAGAGCAGATTATATTCATTACGTAGCTGATTTATTAGGCTCAAGCAATAAGGGCAAAAATCCAAAAGGAGCAAACATAAATGTACTCGATATTGGTGTAGGTGCAAATTGCATTTATCCAATTATTGGTCACCAGGAATATGGTTGGAATTTTGTAGGTTCAGAAATAGATCCGTTATCAGTAGAATCAGCAAAACGTATTATCGAAGCAAATAAACCATTACAAGGCGCAATCGAAGTTCGTCAGCAATCATCTAAAATGGGTATTTTTAGAGGTATTGTTGGTAGAACCGAACGTTTTGATGCAGTAGTTTGCAACCCACCTTTCCACGCTTCTTTAAAAGAGGCAGAGCAAGGAACCCGTCAAAAATGGCGCAATTTAGGTGGCAACGAGAAAGAGGTAAAACACGTTTTAAACTTCGGTGGAAATAAAGCCGAACTTTGGTGTCCGGGTGGCGAGCGTGCTTTTGTAGAACAAATGATTATTCAGAGTTCTCAAATTCCGAATCAATGCTTGTGGTTTACTTCTTTGGTTTCTAAAAGCGCCAATTTAAGAAGTATTTATTCTGCGTTGATAAAGGCGAATGCGTTCGAAGTTCGTACCGTTCAAATGAGTCAGGGGCAAAAAATAAGCCGTTTTGTAGCATGGACTTTTCAAGATGATGAAGCACAAGCACAATGGGCAAAAGGATGGAAAACCGAAAGCACTAAACCTGAAGTTAAGAAGGTTTAAGATTAAAATAATTAGAAAAGCAAAGCCGGATTAGCTGTTAAAGTTAGTCCGGCTTTTTGTTTGTATTTTTTTTAAACTCTACTTTAGGACGCTCGTCATTGCGAGGCACGAAGCAATCTTTTTGAAAAAATAATTTCACGAAAGAGATTGCTTCAATCGATGAAAAATCGATTTCGCAATGACGGAAAGTAAAAACGAAGCATCTGTTTCATAGGTTGAAGATGCTTTCCCAAAAGGTAGGGACGAGCTGTGCTTCAGCATGACAGGTCATTTATGGTTATTTTTTCTATTGGTCGGTGGAGACACCGACCACAATCACAATCTTATTGTTAAATTTTTGGTTGGTGAGACACCAACCAATAGTGAAGACTTTGCCACAGATGTTTGCCACAGATGTATGACGCCTTATTTTTTCTCGTAGGCAATAAGTATCACTAAATCATTGTCTTTATTCGGTGCAATACCATGCGAACTTCCAGGGCGGGTTAAAATAGCATCGCCGGGTTTAACCGCAAAGGTTTTTCCATTCATTTGCATTACACCGTTACCGCTAATTACATAATAAATTTCATCTTCCTTTTGTAAATGATAACCAATAGACGAACCTGATTTTAAGATTCTCTTTCTAAAAATGGTTTTAAGGTTTTTTGCATCAGCAAAGAAATTATAGCCGATGGTTTCACCGCCACCTTTGTGTGTTCCGGGTTCCGTTTTTGCTACATCTGCATCGTTTTGTAAGATATATTTGGCCGTATCTATAGATTGCGCTTTAGCGCCAAAAGCAATTACTGTCAATACTGTAAGAAGAATAAAAGTTTTGTTTTTCATATTATGCTCTTTTAGCTTTTGCCTTTCAGCTTTAATCTTTCTGCTCTCCGTAAATTTAGGCGTTTTGTACGGTTTTGCCAAAGGCGCTAAACTTTGTAAAATAAACCTGATAGAAACGAAAATACTTTTTGATTAAACCTATAAGGTTTTTAAAACCTTATAGGTTTGCAAAAAGATTGTAGTGTATAGCAGGGCTGGAGCTGCCATAAACCAAATCCTTACATTTTCCTGAAAAAATGGGCTAAATAATCTATTTTTAGGCTTGACTTTCCAGTCAATAATATTAGCTTTGCACAAAAAAATATTGATACATGAGCGTTTTAGTAAATAAAGATTCTAAGGTTATCGTTCAGGGTTTTACCGGAAACGAAGGAACTTACCACGCAGAACAAATGTTAGCGTATGGTACAAACGTAGTTGGTGGTGTTACGCCTGGCAAAGGTGGGCAATTACATTTAGATAAGCCTGTTTTTAATACTGTTAAAGATGCTGTTGATAAAACAGGAGCAAATGTATCTATCATTTTCGTTCCACCGGCTTTTGCTGCTGATGCGATTATGGAAGCTGCCGAAGGTGGTATTAAAGTGATTGTTTGTATTACTGAAGGTATCCCTACGAAGGATATGATTCAGGTTAAAGAATATATTTCTGACCGCGATGTTACTTTAATCGGTCCAAATTGCCCTGGAGTAATTACTGCTGATGAGGCTAAAATTGGTATCATGCCAGGTTTTATCTTCAAAAAAGGTCATGTTGGTGTGGTTTCAAAATCAGGAACTTTAACTTACGAAGCGGTAGACCAAGTTGTTAAAGCTGGTTTAGGTATTACTACTGCTATCGGTATTGGTGGCGACCCAATTATCGGTACACCTACTGTTGAAGCGGTTAAATTATTAATGAACGACCCAGAAACTCATGGTATCATCATGATTGGTGAAATTGGTGGTGGAATGGAAGCTGAGGCTGCTCGTTGGATTAAAGAAAATGGTACTAAGCCTGTTGTTGGTTTCATCGCTGGTCAAACTGCTCCTGCCGGACGTAGAATGGGTCACGCTGGTGCAATTGTAGGTGGTGCTGATGATACGGCTGCTGCTAAAATGAAAATCATGCGTGAGTGTGGTATTCGCGTAGTAGAAAGTCCAGCTGAAATTGGTGCTGCAATGGCAGAAGAATTAGCTAAATAAGATTTTAAAAATCATATAAAAGAAAGCGTTTCGATTAAGTTCGAGACGCTTTTTTGTTTTTTGCCACGGAAACACAGAAGGCACGGAAAAGAAAAAGAAAAAAGGGGAATTATTTTTAGCTTAGTTAAAATTATCATTTATGGATTATCAAACTAGACAAGATAATCTTCCCTATAAAAATGAAACTGACTTAATTATTAATGCTGCAATCGAAGTTCATAAGAATTTGGGGTGTGGTTTTTTAGAGATTGTTTACAAAGACGCACTTTGTATTGAATTTGATAGCCGTGGATATTTTTATGAAAGAGAAAAATATTATCCAGTATACTATAAAGATATTTTACTCCCACATAGTTTTTATGCAGACTTCATTGTTTTTGATTCAGTAATTTTAGAAATAAAAAGTAAGAGCGCTATCGCAAATGAAGATTTGGCTCAAACGATAAATTATCTAAAATGCTCAGAATGTAAAGTTGGCCTTGTTTTAAATTTCGGCAAGTCCACTTTAGAGATTCGGCGTGTTATTCTATAAATCAAATTCCGTGTCTTCCGTGTTTCCGTGGCAACTTTAAAATTACCTATTAAACAAAAAATCCGAATTCTGTGTTTTCGTGGCAACTCTCAGAGCAAATTTATCATCCCTTTGTAAACACTAAGTCAAACCTTTAAACCAACAAACCAAAACCAAATCTATAGCGTATATTGATGTATGAGAACGATGTTAAATAAACTATTTTTGATTTCGACTGTTATTTTAGTTACAAGTTTATCAGCTTGTGCACAAAAACAGGAGAAGAAAGAAGTTAAGCAAGCAGAACAAGGAAAAAATATAATACCGAAGAAGAAAATGAACTGGAATGAATTAACACCCGAAGAAGAAAGAGTAATCGTTAATAAAGGTACTGAGTACCCAGGTACCGGAAAATACGAACATACAACCGAAAAAGGAACCTATACTTGTAAGCGTTGCGATGCAGCTTTATATCGTTCGGAAAGTAAGTTTGATGCTCGCTGTGGCTGGCCAGCTTTTGATGATGAAATTAAGGGTGCCGTAAAACGCATTCCTGATGCGGATGGTTCGCGTACAGAAATTGTTTGTGCCAATTGTGGTGCACACTTAGGTCATGTGTTTTTAGGCGAAGGATTTACCAATAAAGACACTCGTCATTGTGTAAATTCTATATCAATGAATTTCGTCCCGGATAAAAAATAAAGGTGGGTATAGTAGGGTTAGGTAGAGGTGTACAGCGAAAGTTGTACGCCTTTTTTTGTGTCTGCAGTCTTTTACATTCTTTATGAAAACAAGCAGATTTTATAATGATAATGTGATGGTTTTAATCATTGGATTTTACATTCTCAAACTTCAATTTTTCTACAATTTATTGATTATAAACTAAATGCTTATATTTGCAGGCTCGATAAAGAAATTTTAGCCTATGAAGTATTTTCTGTTATTAAGTTTTTGTTTCCTGTTTTTACAAGGTAAAGCACAAAATTCTGACCCGTCAAACGAGCCAGATAGTATCAAAAAAACAGTTCTTGCAACATACTACCACAGAAAATTCGAAGGCCGCAGAACTACTAGCGGCGCCAAATACCGAGCTAAAAAACTTACCGCTGCACACAGAACTTTACCTTTCGGAACAATGATAAAAGTTACCAATCCTGATAATGGAAAATCTGTTGTAGTTAAGGTAAATGATAGGGGTCCTTTCTCTAAAAGATTAGCCATAGATTTATCTGAAAGTGCTGCAAAACAAATTGGTATCTATCGTAAAGGTGTAGCTAAAGTAGAGCTTAGCTATACTGTTGAGTAACATTCTATTTAGCTCTATTTTGCACCACAAACAGCACTCAAATTTAAGTTATTAACACTCGTTTTTGTTTGCTAAACCCTTGAAAAGAAACAATTAGCTTTTTTTTTGATTGAAAATGATATTTAGCTGATTGTTTTCTCCACTAGTTTCGAGGTAGTGTTAACAACTTTGGTTCACTAAAAAGTCCTTCCGTATATATATTTGTTTTAACAAAGTTCTTCAATTTCTTGCGCTTTAAAACAAATATAAAAGCTTAGTTTTTAGTAATTTATACGTACATCACTCAGGTTGCATTTTTAAATTTTTCTAACTAAAAGGTAAGTTGTTTGCAGGGCAACGAGGTTGGCACTTTCACTCTAGAGTTTGATAAAAAACATTTCAATCATCATATAAAATTGATGGATGCGTGGTTTCGTCGGCTCTGTTTAAAATGAAGTTAAAAAAATATCAGCTTATGGAACAGGAATTATTACTACAAGAAAACAAAGATAGGTTCGTGCTTTTGCCGATTAAATATCCGGCAATTTGGGAAATGTATAAAAAAACTGAAGCGAGTTTCTGGACAGCGGAAGAAATAGACCTTTCTGACGACCAAAAACATTGGGATAATTTGAATGATGGCGAAAGACATTTCATTTCTCATATCCTGGCTTTCTTTTCTGCTAGTGATGGTATTGTTAATGAAAACCTTGCTGTTAACTTCATGAGCGAGGTTCAGTTGCCTGAAGCTCGTTGTTTCTACGGTTTCCAGATTATGATGGAAAACATTCACGCTGAAACCTATGCTTTATTAATTGATACTTATATCAAAGATCCTGAAGAAAAAGACCGTTTGTTCCATGCTATCGATACTGTTCCTGCAGTAAAAAGAAAAGCAGAATGGGCTTTAAGATGGATTGAAAACGGAACTTTTGCAGAGCGTTTAGTCGCATTTGCAGCGGTTGAAGGTATTTTCTTCAGCGGAAGTTTCTGTTCTATTTTTTGGCTAAAAAAACGTGGTTTAATGCCAGGATTAACTTTCAGTAATGAGTTAATCTCGAGAGATGAAGGTTCGCACTGTGAGTTTGCTTGCTTGCTTTACAGTATGTTGAGCAATAAATTAAGTGAAGAAGCGGTTCACGGCATCATCAGCGATGCTGTAGAAATCGAAAAAGAATTTATTACTGATGCATTGCCAGTTGCCTTAATTGGTATGAATGCAAAATTAATGAGCCAATACATCGAATTCGTTGCCGACAGATGGTTACAGGAATTAGGGTACAAAAAAATATACAATGCAACCAATCCATTCGATTTTATGGAGATGATTTCGTTGCAGGGAAAAACAAACTTCTTCGAAAAACGTGTTGGCGATTATCAAAAAAGTGGTGTGTTAACATCCGCTGATAACAACAAACAAGCGTTTTCTTTAGATGAAGACTTCTAAGAAAGCTTAAAGCAAAAAGACTAAAGCCCTGCCCTTGCCGTCATTGCGAGGAACGAAGCAATCTTAATGCAAGAGAAAAATAAACAAGAATTATAAACGTGATTAACAAGTCTTGATACTTGATACTCGCTACTAGATACTAAAAAATAAATCTCATAAATTATGTTCGTACTAAAAAGAGATGGCCGGAAAGAGCCGGTACAATTTGACAAAATCACAGCTCGTATTCAAAAGTTGTGCTATAGCTTAAATGCAGACCTTGTAGACCCAATCGATGTTGCCAAAAAGGTAATCGAAGGTTTATATGATGGTGTAACCACATCAGAGTTGGATAACCTTGCGGCAGAAACGGCTGCATCGTTAACTACAAAACACCCTGATTATGCTTTGTTAGCATCGCGTATTGCGGTTTCTAACTTGCATAAAAACACTACAAAATCATTCTCGGGTACGATGAAAATGTTGTACGAATATTTCGACCCGAAAGCGCAGAAGGCAGCACCGCTTATCGCTGATGATGTTTATGAGATTATTGAAAAAAATAAAGATATTTTAGATAGTTCTATCATTTACGATCGCGATTTCGGTTTCGATTATTTCGGTTTCAAAACTTTAGAAAAATCTTACCTTTTAAAAGTTAATGGTGCCATTGTAGAGCGTCCTCAGCATTTATTTATGCGTGTTTCGGTTGGTATCCACAAAGAAGATATCGAAAGTGCAATTAAAACGTATAACTTAATGAGCGAGCGTTGGTTTACACACGCTACGCCAACGTTATTTAACGCAGCTACACCTAAACCTCAAATGTCGTCATGTTTCTTGTTAACCATGCAGGATGATAGCATCGAGGGTATTTACGATACTTTAAAACAAACTGCTAAAATCTCTCAAAGTGCTGGTGGTATTGGTTTAAGCATCCACAACATCCGTGCAACAGGTTCTTATATCGGTGGTACAAACGGTACAAGTAACGGTATTATTCCAATGTTACGTGTATTTAACGATACTGCCCGTTATGTAGACCAGGGTGGAGGTAAACGTAAAGGTGCTTTCGCAATTTATTTAGAGCCTTGGCATGCTGATGTTTTCGAATTCTTAGACTTGCGTAAAAACCACGGTAAAGAAGAAATGCGTGCCCGTGATTTATTTTATGCCCTTTGGATAAACGATTTGTTTATGCAACGTGTTAAAGATAATGGCGATTGGACATTATTCTGCCCGCACGAAGCACCAGGTTTAGCAGATTGTTTCGGTAAAGAATTTGAAGATTTATATACTAGCTACGAAGCTGAAGGTCGCGGACGTAAAACCATTAAAGCACAAGAACTTTGGTTTGCCATTTTAGATTCGCAAATTGAGACTGGTACACCTTATATGTTGTTTAAAGATGCAGCGAACAGCAAATCTAACCAACAGAACTTAGGTACCATTAAATCATCTAACTTATGTACGGAGATTATCGAGTACACTTCTAAAGATGAGGTTGCAGTTTGTAACCTGGCATCATTAGCATTGCCTCGCTTTGTAATCAACGGTGCTTTCGACCACCAAAAATTATACGATGTAACTTATCAGGCTACTTTAAACCTGAATAAAATCATCGACCATAACTATTACCCAGTTCAGGAGGCTGAAAATTCAAACATGCGCCACCGTCCGGTTGGTTTAGGTGTGCAAGGTTTGGCTGATGCCTTTATCTTATTGCGTTTACCTTTCGAAAGTGATGAGGCAAAACGTTTAAACAAAGATATCTTCGAAACGATTTATTTCGCATCGATGACGGCTTCTAACGATTTAGCGGTGAAACATGGTCCTTACCAAACATTTAAAGGTTCTCCATTATCAAAAGGACAATTCCAGTTCGATTTATGGAATGTAACACCAGATAGCGGAAGATGGGATTGGAACGCATTACGTAAGAAAGTAGTTAAAGAAGGTGTGTACAACTCATTATTGGTTGCACCAATGCCAACTGCATCTACTTCTCAAATCTTAGGCAACAACGAATGTTTCGAGCCATATACTTCAAACATTTACACTCGTCGTGTATTAAGTGGAGAGTTTGTTGTGGTTAACAAACACTTATTGAAAGATTTAGTAGCACTAGGTTTATGGAACAACGATATGAAAAACCAAATCATATTGGCTAACGGTTCAATCCAGGCGATTCCATCAATTCCTGATTATATTAAAGAATTGTACAAAACCGTTTGGGAAATTAAGATGCGTAACATCATCGATATGGCTGCAGACCGTGGCGCTTACATCTGCCAATCGCAATCGTTAAACTTGTTTGTAAACGCACCAAATACTTCGAAATTAACTTCAATGCACTTCTACGCATGGGAGAAAGGTTTGAAAACTGGTATGTATTATTTACGTACTCAGGCAGCATCGCAAGCGGTTAAATTTACGGTAGAAAACCAAGGTGGTAAAGCAATTGAAGCGGTAATTCCAGCTGAAATGACTCAAGACCAGGTTGCAGAAGAAATCGTTGACGGACCAGTTTGTTCAATGGAAGAAGGCTGCATTAGCTGTTCGGGTTAAGCGGAAAGCTTAAAGTGGAAAGACTAAAGCGAAAAGCTTACCACTACGCCGTCATTGCGAGGTACGAAGCAATCTTAAAGCAATAAAATAGATAAGGTTTTGGGCAAACGCTCAAAACCTTATTTTTTGTCCTTACTTTTGTATTTAGTTTAATAGTTCATTAGTCATTGGTTCATTATTTTATTGCGCCAAATACCAATGAACTATTGACCATTGAACCAATGAACAACCTATCGAGACATAGCAAACACGAAATCATTCCCTGCGAAAGGTGCGGAACGGCTATAGAGTGCAAGGCAAATTCTTATACTAAATGCCAGTGTAGCGTGGTTCAATTGAGCATCAACGAAGTGCAATACATTTCAGAATTGCATGATGGTTGTTTATGTGCAAAATGCCTTTTCGAATTGCAACAAGAGTACAGGGAAGAAATAGGAGTTTAAAATTTGTCGTTTGTGATGCTGAGCTTATCGAAGCACATTAGTTAAGTTTTTAAATAAATATTTGAAAAACAGGTTTCTGTGCTTTTCGGTTGCGACAATCCCGCCATTCGCTTCAATCTTTTAACAAACAACTGTTGTCATGCTGAGGCACGAAGCATCTATTTCATCGGTTGCAGATGCTTCGTGCCTCAGCATGACATGATATTCAGAGTTGCTGCTTTGTTAAAAGTATTTCCACTGCTGTCAGGTTTAAATAATAACGATTGGTGGTACTTGGCAATTTGCAACCCCTCACAGTAGCAAAATCTTTCCCATCTGAACGGGATAAAAGTGGCAGCCTTTTGCTGTCATCCTGAGCGTAGTCGAAGGACAGCAAAAGCTAAAACGGATAGCCCGACGAATAATAATAGCATTACTGTCTTTGCTTTTCTAAAAAACAATTACAAAATTATGCCGTTCTACTTTTAAACAAAATAGTAACTTTGCGCATTAATTTTGAATGAGTGAATTTGAATGAATGAATTTGTAAAGCGTAATAAAACATTCAATCATTCTCTAATTCATTAATTCAATTACTTGAAGATATGAAGAAAGTAAACGTTGGCTTGGTACAAATGACTTGTACTAACGATAAGCAGGAAAATTTAGATAAAGCGATTGCGAAAGTGCGTGATGCGGCTGCAAAAGGTGCTCAGATTGTGTGTTTGCAAGAACTTTTTACATCGTTATATTTTTGCGATGTTGAAGATTATGCAAATTTCGATTTGGCTGAAGCTATTCCAGGTCCATCTACCGATGCTTTGCAGGCAGTGGCGAAGGAGTTGGGCATTGTAATTATTGCTTCTTTATTTGAGAAACGTACTGCTGGAATTTACCACAATACAACAGCGGTTTTAGATGCTGATGGTTCTTATTTGGGTAAATATCGCAAAATGCATATTCCTGACGACCCTGCTTTTTACGAGAAATTCTATTTTACTCCTGGCGATTTAGGTTACAAGGTTTTCGAAACGAAGTTTGCTAAAATCGGTATCTTAATCTGTTGGGACCAATGGTATCCTGAAGCTTCGCGAATTACGGCTTTGATGGGTGCAGAAATTATGTTTTATCCAACCGCAATTGGCTGGGATACTGCTCAGGATGAAGAAACCAATCAAGACCAATACAACGCTTGGCAAACCATTCAACGTTCGCATTCGGTTGCAAATGGTGTTCCGGTAGTGAGTGTGAACCGTGTTGGTTTCGAGCAAGATGGCGCAATGAAATTCTGGGGTGGAAGTTTCGCAACTAATGCACAGGGTAAATTGCTTTATTTGGCTTCTCACGATAAAGAAGAAACGGAAGTTGTGGAACTGGATTTAGACCAAAGCGACTTTATGCGTAAGCACTGGCCGTTTTTAAGAGATAGAAGGATTGATTCTTATCAGCCGATTACAAAAAGATTTATTGATGGGGATTAAGCCGAAAGGTTAAAGACCAAAGCTGAAAGCGAAAAGACATAAAATATCTCTTTCTTAAAGATAATTAATTTCAAAAAATAATAAGGCACTCGTCATTGCGAGGCACGAAGCAATCTCATTAGATAAATTAAAACAGATTGCTTCGTGCCTCGCAATGACGAAGTAAAAACGTTAGTACTAACACGACACAGATGTCAAATTTCCCTCCAAAAGAACATTTAAATATAAATCAATTCGATTATTCTCCGAAGCAACAAGGTTATGCTTTTCCTGCTGAGTGGGCAAAACACGAAGCAACCTGGTTAAGTTGGCCGCATAAGGAAGCGAGCTGGCCAGGTAAAATTGAAACGATTTACAAGCCATATTGTGAATTTATTAAAATTGTAGCTGAAGGTGAAAAAGTTCGTATCAATTTAAAAGACGAAGAAATGAAAGCTTTTGCCGTTACTGAATTGGAAAAGGTTGGTGCTGATTTATCGCAAATTGAGTTTTATTTCAACGAAACTAATGATGCCTGGTGTCGCGACCACGGACCAGCATTCGTGCTGAAAGGAAACGAAAAAGCGGTAGTGGATTGGGGTTACAATGCCTGGGGTGGAAAATATCCGCCATTTGATTTGGATGATGTAGTACCCACAAAAATTGCAAAACATTTCGACTTGCCATTATTTACGCCTGATATTGTAATGGAAGGTGGTTCGGTAGAATTTAACGGCGCTGGAACGGTTCTTACAACCACTGCTTGTTTGTTAAACGAAAATCGTAATCCACATTTAACAAAGGAGCAGATTGAAAAATACTTGCTCGAATATTACGGACAAGAGCAAGTTTTATGGTTAGGCGATGGAATTGTAGGCGATGATACGGATGGGCACATCGATGATATTACCCGTTTTGTTAACGAGGATACCGTTTTAACGGTTGTGGAAAGTAATCCGCTTGATGAAAACTACATTTTATTGCAAGAAAATTTGGAGGCATTAAAAGCCATGAAGTTAAAGGATGGTCGCTCATTGAATATTGTTGAATTGCCAATGCCATCGCCAGTGATTTTTGATGATACGCGTTTACCTGCTTCGTATGCTAATTTTTATATTGCAAACGAAGCGGTTATCGTGCCGATTTTTGATGATGTGAACGACCAAAAAGCTCTAGATATTATTCAGGGTTGTTTCCCAGATAGAAAAGTAGTTGGGATTAATTCAGTTGATATTATCTGGGGTTTGGGAAGTTTTCACTGTTTGAGTCAGCAGGAGCCAACCCCCTAACCCCCTGAAGGGGGAATAAAACCCATCGTGTTAAACATTCACAATTAATATTAACTTTACAAAGTTTAAATTTTTTATACATTATATTAAAGTCACCTTTAGGGGATTTAGGGGTTATGAAATTACTAGAAGGAAAAACAGCATTAATTACCGGCGCATCAAAAGGAATTGGTCGTAAAATAGCTGAAAAATTTGCTGAACAAGGTGCTAACGTAGCATTTACATATTTATCATCAGTAGAAAAGGGCGAAGCTTTAGAGCAAGAATTACAAAGCTTTGGAACTAAAGTTAAAGGTTACCGTTCTGACGCTTCAAAATTTGACCAGGCTGAGCAATTGATTAATGATATTGTTGCTGAGTTTGGTACAATTGATATCGTTGTGAATAATGCTGGTATTACGAAAGATGGTTTGTTAATGCGCATGAGTGAAGAAAACTGGGATGATGTCATCAACATTAACTTAAAATCTATCTTCAATGTAACTAAAGCAGCTTCGAAAGTAATGATGAAAGCCCGCAAAGGTGTTTTCATTAATATGAGTTCGGTTGTTGGTGTTCAGGGTAATGCTGGGCAAGCAAATTATGCTGCATCAAAAGCTGGTATCATTGGTTTTACAAAATCAGTTGCTAAAGAATTAGGTTCAAGAAATATTCGTGCTAACGTTGTTGCTCCGGGTTTTATTCGTACAGAAATGACTGAGGTTTTAGACCCAGCCGTTGTTGCAGGTTGGGAAAAAGATATTCCATTGAAACGTGCTGGCGAAACTGAAGATATTGCGAATGTTTGTGTGTTCTTAGCTTCAGATATGAGTGCTTATGTAACCGGACAAACACTTTCTGTTTGCGGCGGAATGCTGTAGGCTGAGGTAGAAAGGTTCGAGGTTGGAAAGTTGAAATGTTTTAGGTTCTAGAACATTGCAACATTCCAACTTTTTTAATTTTCCAACTATTTCACAACATACTTCCCTTTAACTTCTTTAATTTCAGCTGAGTTTCTATTCTTCTCAAAAGCAAAATATCCTGGTTGCAAGGTTTTCCAAAAAGTTGCGTGAGTTGGGAATTGTAGTATATATCTTTTCATATTTCCATCAGTCATTTTGAAAGGATAAATGTTAACAGGTATCTTCTCTTGACCATTATTCTTCGCTTCAACTGCTAAAACATAAACTTCTTTAATTTTTTCATCGGTTAAAGGAATACATCCAACAGTTACACAGTTACCATGAATGTAAATATCTCCGCCTGGTTTTCTGTCTTTTCCGGTTCGAGCTAAATCAACTGAATTTGGATAACTAACACCAAGAGATAAATGGAAGGTACTCATTGGATTAAAAACATTGATGTAATAAAACCCTTCGGGTGTTTGTTTATCGCCTTCAATAACTTTCGGGCCTAACGTACCAGAATGCTCGCAAAAATCGTAAGTTCTAAATAATTTATATTGCCTTTCTGAATTACTTTTTAACCAGATTTCTAATTTTCCTTCGGCTTTGTATGCACTAATTAGCATCGAGAAATTATTCCCAAAACCAGCAGCTTTTACAAATTTTTGTAGCGTGTCCCATTTTTCATTGTAGGCTTTTTCTACTCTTTCGAATTTAATTTGAGTTGCTTTGAAATTCTTTTGGGCATTCGCCATTATACTGATGAATAGGAGAAAAGTTAAACAGATTAATCTCATTGGTATTTGGTGAATTTATATTTTAAATTAATCTTCCCATTTAATCTGTTCGTTAACAGAGTAAACCGTTTGCTGACTTATTTTTCTAAAGTTTTCAGAAAAAACTAGTTTCTCAAATGGAACATATTTATTAACACTAGTTTCAAATTTATTAAGCTCAATTTCTACCCTTATTAAATCACTAGCTTTAAAATTATTACGACTTTCGAGAGGGAATCTGCTTTCAAACCGAAAAGTCTTCTGTCCTCGCACTCCTAATATATAATTATTAAAAGATTTTGTATTGAAATATCTAATACCATAAGGTCGTGCTAAATATTCTGGTACAAATTCTAGTAGCAAAGATAAATCACATTCTATTTCCTCTTCGTCGATAGTGACAACAGCTTTATTAAAAACAAAACTCATATCATCAAGTGTATTATTTTTAAAGGTATATTCTATCCAAAAGGAATTGCTTTCACTATCATACTTAAACAATCTTGCTATTTCTTCAAGGTGTAAAAAATTATTATGTGTTTGTGACATGTTTTTTGTGTTACTTTCAGGTGTTATTTTCCCTGTTAATCTGTATCGATTGGAAATAGTTGAAATTACATCCATAGTTTCTTTGTTTTTTGAATCTTCTTTAACCCAATAGTATACTATCGCAATCAAGAAAAGAATCATAATAATTAAAGGAATTATTGTAATTGCATGCATATTAATTTTTAGGTTTAAATGTAATGTAAATTCTTAAAAAATTGTATCCAAGGTTCAGAAAGTAAATCCAAGTTTAAACTATTGAAAATTTCCTCAAAATTAGCATCTTTATAAAATATGAATAGCTTTTTTGCGGGTACTTCTATCTTGTATTTTTTGGCTTGCCTTGCTTTGGGTTTTATATATGCATGGTTGCTTTATCGCAATAACAAAAATCTCGATAAAAAACTACAATACGGATTAACGACAATACGAATCATTGCGGTTACCACCATTGCCTGGCTACTATTTGCTCCACTAATCAAAACCTTAAATTATACATTAGATAAGCCGGTAATCATCATCGGACAGGACAATTCCCTTTCTGTTAGTCAGGTTAAAGCCGTTGGCTTTGACCAAAAGTTATATGAACAAAATCTCAAAAGGCTACAAGATAAACTTTCGGATAAATATGAAGTTAAAACTTACAATTTTTCTGACAAAGTAAGTGATGGTTTAGATTTTAAAAACAATGGCAAGCTTACAGATGCATCCTCATTTTTTCAGAAGATAAAAGATGAATATACTAATAGGAATGTTGGTGCAATTGTGTTGGCTACCGACGGTATTTTCAATCATGGTGGTAATCCGTTGTACAGCATAAATCAAATAAACGCCCCTGTTTACAGCATTGCTTTAGGCGATAGCATTCCAAAACGAGATGTATTAATTTCGAATGTAAATTATAACAACATTGTTTATTTGGATGATGATTTTACTGTTGAAGTTCAAGTTCAGGCATTCCAAAGCAATAATGAAAGTACAACTTTATCGGTTAATCAAAACGGAGCAAAAGTTCAGCAACAAAACATCTCCATAAGCGGAAATTCATTTGTTAAAACCATTCCTGTAAAATTACATGCAGGCAAAATAGGCATTCAAAAATATACCATTCAGCTGAGTACGTTTCAAAATGAAATCACAACTAAAAACAACACCCAAACTTTTTATGTTGAAGTGATTGATGGAAGACAAAAAATTTTATTAGCCGCTGCTGCTCCACATCCAGACCTAAGTGTGCTAAAAGAAGCCATTTCCATAAATAAACATTACGAAGCAAAGCTTGCTTTAGCTGATGATTTAAACTCAATAGACCCATCAAAATTTGATTTAATTGTGTTGTATCAATTGCCCGATGCTCAAAATACATCTAATTCATTTTTACAAAAGGTAAATGATTTAAGAAAACCAATCTGGTATATTTTAGGCGCACAAAGCAATGTTAGCGCATTTAATCAAATTCAAAATCAGGTTAATTTAAGCTCAGCGAATGGCTCCATTCAAGAAGTTTATCCAGATTTGGCCAATGGTTTTACCAATTTTAATTTATCGGATGGAGCTAAAAAACAATTATCCGATTTCGACCCACTTTTAATGCCTTTTGGTAAGTTAACGGTAAACGCAAACTCAACACCAATATTCAATCAACGAATTGGAAAGGTAAATACTTCGCAGCCTCTGTTTTTCTTTACGAATGAAAGCGGCTTAAAAACAGGTTATTTAATGGGAGAGGGTTTATGGCGTTGGAAATTATCAGAAGCAGAAAATGAGAGCCAGGAATCTGCTTTAAACGATTTGATAGCTAAAACCGTACAATATCTTTCTGTAAAAGATGATAAGCAGAGGTTTAAAATTTTTACATCTAAATCCGCTTATGATGAAAACGAAACAATTCAATTCAATGGTACACTGTACAATGAAAGTTATCAGCCCGTAAACGAATCTGAAGTAAAGTTGCAGGTTAAAAATGAAGCAGGAAAATATTTTAACTATGTTTTCTCGAAAACAGAAAATGGCTATCAGTTAGATGCAGGAACTATGCCTGCAGGTAATTATTCTTATATAGCCAACACTTCATTAGGCGGACAAAAATTCACCGCCTCTGGCAGTTTCTATGTAAATGCTCTAATTGCAGAATATCAGCAGACAACAGCAAATCACCAATTGCTTCATACCATTTCGAAACAAAGCAATGGAAAATTATTTATGCCTGCTGATTTGCTTAAAATTGCTGATGAGATTCTGGAAAATGAAAACATTAAAACCATTAGTTACGAAGACCGTAAATACGATGAACTCATCAACTTAAAATGGTTATTTGGTTTGATCTTAGTTTTACTTACAACCGAATGGTTTTTACGTAAACGCAATGGAGAATTATAATATTTCTACATCAGAAGTAATTGAGGTTTTGGGAACCATTGCCTTTGCCATTTCTGGTACTTTTACGGCAATGCAACGTAAACTAGACCCGTTTGGCGTGCTAATTATCGCTTTTGTAACTGCAATTGGTGGTGGTACGGTTAGAGATTTGTTAATTGGTGATACACCTGTTGCCTGGATGCGAGATATGCAAACCTGTTTGATAATATTGTTCACCGCACTGGTAACGATGTTTTTTAAAACTCATGTACAAAAGATGAAGATTACGCTATTTCTATTTGATAGTCTAGGTTTAGGTTTATTTACAATGTTGGGCTTGCTAAAAGGAATGGCTTTCGGTTTAAACCCGGGTATTTGCATTGCACTGGGAACAATTACAGGTTGTTTTGGAGGAATTATTAGAGATACCTTGCTTAATACAATTCCATTGGTATTTCGGAGAGAGATTTATGCCTCAGCATGTATTTTAGGAGGTTTGCTTTATTACCTATTAGTTCAGATAAATGTAGAAAGTGTAGTAGCCAAACTCTTGGTTGTGGCCTTTATCTTTGTATTTAGAATTGTAGCCGTAAAATTTAAGCTATCTCTTCCAAAATTTGAATATTGATAGAAGACGTCTTAAAATCCTGTTCCAAAATCCTGTTCTAATCTTTTTTCTCTTCATGGATAATAACAAAAACATCTTCGTTATCTTTTTTCATGAAATACTTTTCGCGGGCAAATTTTTCTGCAGTATTAAGGTTGGTATTCAATTCGTTTAAATCTTTTTTAATTTGAGCTGTTTCATTCTCAAAATATTCTTTCTCTTCCTGCAATTTATTAGCCTGTGTACGATATTCATATTGCGACATCATATCGTTTTTATCGAAAAATAACATCCAAACAGCAAAAGCGGCGGTTGCCAGAAAATATTTATTGCGAAAAAGTTCTATTAAACGTTTCATAATTATCAACTAAAATCGTTGTGCTGTAAATGTATAAAAAACATCCGAAGATTTTAAATCTCCGGATGTTCTACAAATTAGTTTTTCAACTTGTTAACACAGGCAACACCATGTTCAGGGTTGCCTGAATGAAGTTGCTCTTAGTCTATACTTTATTTAAGTAAATTTTGTAAATTAATTAATGTATACCAAGTCTTTAAAATATGGTCAGTTCGCCTAAATTATTATCATTCCTATTACTAATTTGTGTAATAAGTGTTCAAGCACAAGATTTCAACTCTGTAAAATCCATCGCAGAGCGAAGAGTGCCGTGGTTAGCAAAATCGTTAACACTATCTAAAATCATTTCGAACGAAAAAGATGTTTTTGAGCTTAGTTCTGATGGTAAAACGGTTTTTATTGCCGCTACAAATGCAAACGCAGCCGCAGAAGGCTTAGGATGGTATCTAAAATACTATTGTAATAGAAGTTTATCCCATTTGGGAAATAACCTTTCGCCAGTTTCAAAATTGCCAGTCATAAAAGAAAAGATTAGAATAAGTTCTCCATTTCAATATCGTTATGCATTAAATTATTGCACTATTAATTATTCTTTTAGCTTTTACAAATGGGAAGATTGGGAGAAAGAATTAGATTGGATGGCCTTGAATGGCGTAAATATCATGTTGGCACCAATGGGTACTGAATTGGTATGGTACAATACTTTAATAAAATTAGGTTATTCAGATACTGATGCAAAAGCCTTTATTCCTGGACCAGCATTTACGGCATGGTGGTTAATGGGCAATTTAGACGGTTGGGGTGGACCAAATAGTTTACAGATGATGCTATCGCAGGCAGAAATTCAGAAAAAAGTACTAACCCGAATGAAAGACCTCGAAATTGAACCAATTTTGCAAGGCTTTTATGGCATGGTACCGCATGATTTGAATAAAAAAGTTGATGCATTTAAAGATGCACAGATTATCGATCAAGGCACTTGGGTAGCTTCAGAATTTATTCGCCCTGCGATTTTAGTGCCTACGAATGATAAATTTAATGTTGTTGCAGATATTTATTATAGCGAGCTTAAAAAACTTTATGGAAGTGATATTAAGTATTTTGGGGGAGAGCCTTTTCACGAAGGGGGAAAAAAAGCTGGAGTTGATATTACGGCTGTTGCAAAAAGTGTTCAAGATGTGATGCAAAAGAATTTTCCAAACAGTACTTGGGTTTTGCAAGGCTGGCAAAATAATCCAGCTGATGCGTTGTTAGCGGGATTAAAAAAGGAAAATACCTTGATTATAGAGCTTTTCGGAGAAAATACTTCTAATTGGGAGCAGAGAAAAGGTTATGGAGGTACTAATTTCATTTGGTCTAATGTGAGCAATTTTGGTGAAAAGAATGGTTTGTACGGCCGATTACAACGTTTTTTAGATGAAGTTTACAGAGCGAAGGAAAGTCCTTATGGCAATTATCTTAAAGGAGTGGGTATCATTCCAGAGGGATTGAACAATAATCCCGTAGCGTACGATTTGATGCTGGATATTGCCTGGAGAAACGAAAAGCCATCGCTCGAGAAATGGATAGTTAATTACACTACTTACAGATATGGAAGCTATAACCAAGATATTGTAGATGCCTGGAAAATATTTACACAAACGGTTTATAGTAGTCCAATAAATGAGAAAGGCAATATAGTTTATCAAGAAGGCCCGTCAGAAAGTATTTTTTGCGCAAGGCCATCGCTTAAGGTTAATCCAGTATCATCTTGGGGCACGCGTAAACGTAATTATGATACTAAACTTTTTAAGCAAGCGGTTGCTTTATTCATTAAAGCCGATAATCAATTTAAAAATTCTGAAACTTACCAAACAGATAAAACAGATTTTTTAAGGCAAGTAATGGCAGATAAAGGCGATAAAGCTTATGATGATTTAGTGAAGGCAATACAAGAAAAGGATAAAAAATCAATAAAAGATAAAGGAAATCAGTTCCTGACTATGATTCTGCAACAAGATAGTTTGCTGAACAATAATAATTATTTCGCTTTAAACAGGTGGCTAAATCAAGCAGTAGCTTTAGGTAAAGGATTGCCGGATGCAAACAATATATTGTACAATGCTAAAGCTCAAATAACATTTTGGGGCCCGGATAACAAATCTTACACGAGATTAAGAGATTATGCACATAAAGAGTGGGGAGGTTTATTATCATCATTATATTACAGTCGTTGGAAACTATTTATTGATGAAGCTATGAATGATAAGATAACGCCCGCTAACACTTTTTACGATATGGAAGTAAAATGGTCAAGGGATTCAAATTTATTTCCCATCAAAAAATTAAATGAACGTAAATTATTGGCTATTCAGAAAAGGATATTAGAGTAATTTTTCTTAAAATCCGTCATGTTGAGGGTTAATTTATATCATAAAAATCAATATGAGTAACGTTTTAGTGCGGTCGTCATTGCGAGGGAGTATTTCACGACCGCGGCAATCTTATCTTCTACTAATGAGATTGCTTCTCCCGATGAAGAATCGGGATCGCAAAGGCGAAAATAAAAACGTTAATGGTAATTTATTTCAGCATCTTTTTTGCATAAAAAACCCGGAAAGAAATCCAGGTGACAATTATAAATAATATGGCTTCTTAAAAACAAAAAATGCCTCCAAAAACTTTGGAGGCATTTTTTATGATATGATAGTCGAAACTACTTCTTTGCGTATTTGAATTTCGAACCAATGAAACGAGCATTCTCGCCTAATTCTTCTTCAATACGTAATAATTGATTGTATTTTGCAATCCTGTCAGAACGTGATGCAGAACCAGTTTTAATCTGACCACAGTTTAAAGCAACTGCTAAATCAGCAATGGTAACATCTTCAGTCTCTCCAGAACGGTGACTCATTACCGAAGTATAACCATTGTTCTGAGCTAAAGTTACAGCATTAATCGTTTCAGTTAAAGAACCGATTTGGTTAACTTTTACTAAAATTGAGTTGGCAGTAGCTTCATCAATACCACGTTGTAAACGTGTTACGTTAGTTACAAATAAATCATCACCAACTAATTGAACATGGTCACCAACTTTATCGGTTAAGCTTTTCCAGCCAGTCCAATCATTTTCATCCATACCATCTTCAATAGAGATAATTGGATATTTCGCAGAAAGGTCAGCTAAATATTGCGCTTGTTCTTCGCTAGAACGAATTACGCCAGTAGCACCTTCAAATTTAGTATAATCGTATTTACCATCTTTGTAAAACTCAGATGAAGCACAATCTAACGCTAAACAAATTTGAGAACCTGGTTTGTAACCAGCAGTTTCAATTGCTTTTAAAACCGTTTCAATTGCATCTTCAGTACCATCAAAAGTAGGAGCGAAACCACCTTCATCACCTACAGCAGTAGATAAACCTCTATCGTGAAGAATTTTCTTTAAACTATGGAAAACTTCAGTTCCCCAACGTAAAGCCTCAGAGAAAGAAGGCGCACCAACTGGCATAATCATAAACTCCTGGAATGCGATAGGCGCATCAGAGTGAGAACCACCGTTAATGATGTTCATCATCGGAATTGGCAAAGTGTTAGCATTAACACCACCAATGTAACGGTATAATGGTTGACCAATTTCATCAGCAGCAGCTTTAGCAACTGCTAAAGAAACACCTAAAATTGCATTAGCACCTAAGTTACCTTTGTTTTCAGTACCATCAAGCTCCAACATTAATTTATCAATAGCATTTTGTTCAAAAACATCAATACCTCTAAGCGCCGTAGCAATTTTAGTATTTACATTTTCAACCGCCTTTAAAACGCCTTTACCTAAGTAAGTCGCTTTATCGCCATCGCGTAATTCAACAGCTTCGTATTGACCAGTAGATGCACCACTTGGTACAGCCGCACGACCAAAAGCACCTGCTTCTGTTACTACTTCTACTTCTATTGTTGGATTTCCTCTTGAATCGAGGATTTGTCTCGCATGGACATTAACAATTATGCTCATTTTATTTGATTTTTTGTTGATTTTTTAACCTGCTTAGTGTATAAAGTACAATTACTAAGCTTAACTTCAAAGTTAATATATTTTTTAAATAAATAAAGCGTTTTGGGTGTTAATGTTACGATAGTAATTTGGAGTTAATTTTAAATTAATATTGAGTTTTTGGAAAGCAATTGCAGGGGTTTTTTGGTTACTACAGCCCCGCTTTTTGTTTTGATCTTTTTTCAACTTCTGTCAATCGTCGCCATTTCCGTCATTGCGAAGAGGCACGACGTGGCAATCTTTTTCGGAAGTACTTAGAAAAAAAGTATTTCCACTTCAATCGGGTTTGAAGAACTTAATTTGTGCAAGAAATAAACCACCCCGCCTTACAGGCACCCCTCCAAAGGATGGGAATTGCGTAGCGCCTAACATACAGTGCACATAAATGCAAAACGCTAAGTAAACATTCGCTAGACAAACTTTCATATCCATTAAAAACTCCCCGAAGAACGCAATGGCCTCAGAAGATTTGGTAGTAAAGACCAGTAAATTTTTGTTGCAGTTTCAATCATCACCCACCGAAACAAGAAATCCTACGAGTGTTGCATAAATATACTATTACCACAAACTTTCACACGGCTTAGGATTGCGTCTGAAAATTTATTGAGGATTTACAACAAAGCTTCGCAAGCCTTGATTTTTGCTCCACTTTTTATCAAGAAAAAGTGGTAAGCCCGTCTGGCTAAGACAAAAACATTCTAATTGGATTTAGGTAAATAAATAAATAGAATACCACCCCGACTTACAGGCAGCCCCTCCAAAGGAGGGGAATTACAAAGCGCATAAATTGCATTTGCCTAGACAAAACTAATGATACTCAAATAAATTCAGCATGACGAGCGAGATAAAAACTATCCCTACTTCAACTCATCTAAAACACGAAACAATTTCTTGTTAATTCCGCTACCGCTATAATTATTAATGTTAATCACAATTACATAATTATTCCCTGCAGCATCAGTATGATAACCTGCAAAAGCCGAAACATCATTAATGGTTCCGCTTTTAATCTTCATACCATTATATTCTGGCAAACCTTTATAAAAATCTGGGAACCAATTTTCTTTTTGAACTTGGAAAAGTATACTAGCCATTGCCGAGGTTGTAACCCTATCGCCAGGCGAAAGTCCGCTACCATCAATAATGTTAAGAGCCGATTTATCAATTCCTTTATTAGCCCAAAAGTTAATTTCTGTTTCAGCACCTTTAGAAGTCGTTGGCAATTTCCCAGATTTTAAAGCAATGGTTTTAAGCAAAGTTTCTCCATATAGATTAACGCTTTTCTTTAAAAACCAATAACTAATCTCGCTCAATGTAGGTGAACTAATCGTGTTTATTTTTTGTGTTATTGTTGGAATACTTTGCTTATTCAGCTCCATTAATCTTGCCGTTGTAGCCTGTTGACTTGTAGAAATTCCTAGTCTCTTTAAAGTATCTTGCAAACGATAAGCACAATCAAAAGCAGGGTCGGGTAGGGCTACAGAAATGCCCGATTTACCAATGCCCATGCCCCAGCTGCCGCGTAAGTAAGCAACATTTGAATATGGTGGTAGAAAAGCATATGTTCTATCTCCACTACCAGATGCTCCGGTTTTCATTTCATTAACGATTTGTATGTATGGCGTTTCGGGAACTGACTTGATAATCTTTACATCATCAGCTGTGCTTGCTCCTGGTTTTAAGTGAATATCGAATTGGTTTTCTCTCCAGGCTAAACCCGAAGTTCCAGCACCATAATAATTCCCGATATCCTGCCAAACCCAACCTTCTGGAGTGGTTTGAGTACCAAAAATTCTATCATCTCCAATTATCGAGCCTTCAATTTTTTTAATACCTGCAGCTTTTATTGCCGATACCCATTGATTTAAAACTGCATTTTCTTTGTTCTGATAGCGCCACGAGGCCAAAGTTGGGTCGCCGCTACCTACAATTATTAAATTTCCTTTTAGAGTTCCATCAGGAGTAATATTTCCAGAGTAAGCCAGTGTAGTTTGAAATTGAAAATCTTTCCCCAAAATACTAAAGGCCGTTGCGGCAGTAATCGTTTTTAAAGTTGATGCTGTTGCTAAACCAATTTGCTCATTCTTTGCAAAAAGCACTTTTCCTGTGTTCGCATCTAAAACACAAAGTGAAGTTATGGCATGTTTGGTTTGCTCATCAGCCAATAAATTATTAAAAGCCTTTTCAAGATTTTGAATACGGTTTTGAGCGAAACAATTTATCGAGAGGCAAACAAAAAATATTACGAACTTTAAAAACTTCATTTTATAAAATTAAAGGAAATAAAAAAAGTGATGTGTAACAAACACATCACTTTTACTAATCTTGTCGTCATGCTGAACTTGTTTTAGCATCTTTTTCGAGAGACTCTTAAACAAGTTCAGTTGACGGGTATATTATTAAACCAATTCTTTCTGAATTAAATACTCTGCGATTTGAACTGCATTAGTTGCAGCACCTTTACGCAAGTTATCAGCAACAATCCAAAGGTTTAAAGCTTTCGGTGCCGATTCATCTCTACGAATACGACCTACAAAAACTTCATCCTTTTCATGCGCATCTTTCGGCATCGGATATTTTAAATTCGCTACATCATCAACAACGATAATGCCCGGCGATTTTTCTAAAATGCTACGCACTTCTGCTAAATCGAAATCGTTTTCAAACTCGATGTTTACCGATTCTGAGTGACCGCCCATTACCGGAATACGAACTGTAGTAGCGGTAACTTTAATGCTGTCATCGTTCATAATTTTGTTCGTTTCCTTAACCATTTTCATTTCTTCTTTGGTATATCCATTATCCATGAAAACATCAATATGCGGAAGAACATTTAAATCGATTTCGTATGCATAAGCTTTCGGGCCATCAATGCCTTTACGCTCGTTCATTAACTGTTCAACTGCCTTTACGCCAGTTCCAGTAACCGATTGGTAAGTAGAAACCACCACACGTTTAATTTTATATTTATCGTGCAAAGGTTTTAAAACCACTACCATTTGAATGGTAGAACAATTCGGGTTTGCTATAATTTTATTATCAATAGATAGTTCGTGAGCATTAACCTCAGGAACGATTAATTTAATCGCAGGGTCCATCCTCCAGGCCGAAGAGTTATCAATAACCGTTGTGCCAGCTTCTTTAAAACGCGGTGCATGTTCTAATGAAGTGTTTCCGCCAGCCGAAAACAAAGCGATATCTGGTTTCATGCCAATTGCAGTATCCATGCTAACGATTGGGAACTTCTTACCCTTAAAAGTAATTTCCTTACCAACGCTCTTCTCAGATGCTACGGGAATTAACTCTGTTAAAGGGAAATTTCTTTCCTCCAATACTTTTAACATTACGGTACCAACCAAACCGGTTGCACCTACTACTGCTACTTTCATTTTAAATTTTAATTTTTATATTTATTAAACATTTGATATAGGCCCAAATATGAAGAAAATTCTGCTTATATCCCTATTGTTATTTTCTAAAATTGCATTTTCCCAGGTTTCTGATTCTTTTACTGATGGTGATTTCTCCCAAAATCCTATCTGGAATGGCGATGTAGGTAATTTTCAAATCAATACGCAAAGGCAATTACAATCGAAAGGTCAACAAATTGCATCTCAAACAATTTACTTATCAACCAGTAACAAACTAAGTTTAGATGCAAGTTGGGAATTTTTTGTGCAGTTAAATTTTAACCCTACGGCCACAAATTTTGTACGGATTTATTTAACTTCTGATAAGGAAAACCTTAAAGGAAGTCTGAATGGATATTTTGTGCAAATTGGAGAAACTGGTGTAAATGATGGCTTTCACTTGTACAGGCAAAACGGTACATCAGTAACAAAAATTATTAATGGTGCACAGAAAGTTAGACCGAATGCAAATCTCTTAGTGGCAAAGGTAAAAGTTACTCGAGATGCTTCTGGGAAATGGAATTTGTTTACAGATATTACCGGAGGTAATAATTTCAATCTTGAAGGTTTGGTAACAGATAATACTTTTAAAACTTCTGAATATACTGGTGTTTTTTGTAAGTACGCAACAGCTTCAAGATACAATCAGTATATTTTTGATGATTTTAAAATTGACGATTTGGTGCCCGATATTATTCCGCCAAATCTGGTTAGTGCTATGGTTACTAACGCTACTATTTTGGATGTCACTTTTTCTGAACCGCTTGATGTAGTTTCTGCTTCTTCTTTGAGCAATTATAACTTGTCTAATAATTATGGATCTCCCGTAAAAATCGAGCCTACAGCTTCCGCAAATGTTCACAGATTAACTTTCGAAAAGGAATTCAGTTCAGGAAATTACAGTTTGAGCGTAAATAACATTCAGGATAAGAAAGGAAATATTATTACGCCAAACTCTTCAATTAATTTTCTCTATGTCAAACCGTATCTAGCTAAATATGGTGATGTTGTAATTAACGAAATATTTGCAAATCCTACTGGAAGTCCTGGTTTGCCGCAAAAGGAATTTATAGAAATCTGGAATACTACAAACGAATATATTCTAACGCAAGGCTGGAAATATGCCGACCAAACCTCAACTTATTCTTTTCTAGTGGATACGATAAAACCAAATCAGTATGTAATTCTAACTGCAAAGGCTGATGAAAATTTGTTTAAATCTTTTGGTAAAACCATTGGATTATCGCCATGGCCTAGTTTGAATAATGATAAAGATGTACTGACTTTAATAGATAACACAGGCAAAGTAATTGATAAAGTTATTTATTCTGATACTTGGTACAGAGATGAATTGAAGAAAAAAGGTGGTTTTAGTTTGGAGTTAATCGACCCAAAAAATATTTGTAAAGGCATTCAAAATTGGACTTCATCAACTGATAATTCTGGCGGTACTCCAGGTAAACAGAATTCAGTTTATGGTACACAGAAAACAAACGAAATTCCAAAGCTCATATCAGCAAGTATAATTGATAGCGTTACTGTTCAAATTGAATTCTCGAAAAGTGTTGATAGCTTATCTGCTGTGCAATTAGATAATTATTCCATAAATAATGGGGTTGGAAAACCTAAATCTTCGATAGTTCAATCACCTGATTTCAAATTTGTTAATATTCAATTTTCAACTGCTTTCACCAGGGGAATTGAAAATACATTAACTGTAAATAATGTAAACGATTGCGCTGGAAATTTAATCAGCCCTACGGCAAATAGTGCAAAGTTATTTCTGGCGAAAAAGATTGAGAAAAACGACATTTTAATTTCTGAGGTTTTGTTTAACCCGAGAGCAAGCTCAGTAGATTTTGTAGAGATTTACAACAATACCAATCAAAAGTTAGATTTAAAAGAACTACAAATTGCTAATGTAGATACAAAAGGAGTTGTAGCGAATCATAAATCGGTTGCGAATAAAAGTTTACTAATTAATCCGTTTAGTTATTGGGTTTTGAGCACGAATACCTCAAACGTAAAACAAAATTATTTGGCGCAAAATCTTGATAATTTTATAGAATTACCATCAATGCCAACTTACAATAATGATAAAGGAACTGTGATTATTTTAAGTAATAGTGTTGTAGTTGATAGATTAGATTACAACGCTAAAAATCATCATCCGTTAATTAAAGATGAAGATGGAATTTCAATTGAAAGGGTTTCTTTTAAAGCAGATGCAAATGAAGTAGGAAACTTTAAGTCGGCGGCTTCAACTGTTGGTTTTGCAACACCAACTTATAAAAACTCTCAAGAATTTTCTGGTGAAATGGATTACGTAAAACTTAATGCAAAAACATTTTCGCCAGATGGTGACGGATTTGAAGACGCTTTAAATTTGGAATATCAATTTGCAGAAAATTCTAGTCTGGCCACTGTAAATGTATTTTCTGATAAAGGAAGATTGATAAGAAAACTTTTAAAGAATCAAACTATCGGGACTAGCGGTAACTTAACTTGGGATGGTTTGGATGATAATGGAGGGAAATCAGCGGTTGGAATTTACATCGTATCCTTTGATGTTTTCGATTTAAAGGGTAATACCAAACGTTTTAAAAACACTTGTGTTTTAGCCGCAAGGTTGAATTAAGACTTGTAAAACTTCGGAAGTTTTCATCTTGAGGGATTGGAAACTCCCGAAGTTTAAAACTACGGCATTTTGTTATATCAAATTAGCTTTGATGTAATCGCAACTTGTTTTAATAGATTCGATTGGATTTGGATTATAATTTGTTTCGTGCTCAACAAAGAAATTTTTCATTCCTGATAGTTTAGCCTGAGCAAATATGCTTTTAAAATCGATTGAACCTTTACCAACTTCAGTATTCCATTCTGGTTTTGCCTTATCCATATCTTTTACGTGCCACATTGGGAAACGGCCAGGATATTTTTTAAACAAAGCCAAAGGGTCATTTCCTGAGCGAACGGCCCAGTATAAATCAAGCTCAAAATTAACCAGTTTTTTATCTGTTTCTGTTAAATAGATATCGTATCCGGTTGTATCGCCTAATTTTTTAAATTCAAAATCGTGGTTGTGGTAGGCAAATTTTAAGCCTGATGATTTTGCAATTTCAGCAACTTTGTTAAAACCTTCAGCTACCTTTTTAAAACCATCTGAGCCTTTGCTTACATCAACGTGTGCACCTGCAATGGTAAAATACTTTCCACCAATTGCCGCGGCCGAATCTATATCTGCTTTTAATTTATCTGTGCTTCCAGTTTTAAGGAAATCGTCCATTCCATAATGACCGCTTGGCGCTGTTAACCCATTATCTTTCAATAAGGTTAAAAATTCTTTCGGTGTTAAACCCCAAAACTTTCCGTTAGAAAAACCGTAAGTTTCAACTTCTGTATAGCCAGCCTTTGCAACTTTTTCAATTACACCTTTAACATCCGAAGGTAATTCCTTTCTCAAAGAATATAACTGCAAACCAACATTTTTGGTGGCTTTATCAAACGCAAATGATGGTAGGAGTAATGCTGCTCCGGCAGCTAAACCCGCTTGTTTTATAAATGTTCTTCTCGAATTCATTTTAACGATATGTTAGATTAATTCCTTTTTGATATAGTTACAGCTTGAAGTAATCGAACCAATTGGATTTGGTTTATAGTTAGTTTCATGCTCTACAAAAAAGTGTTTCATGCCAGATAATTTCGCTTCAGCAAAAATTGCCTTGAAATTTATTGAACCTGTTCCAACCTCAGCATTTAAAGCCGGATTTGCCTTGTCCATATCTTTAACATGCCACATTGGGAAACGACCAGGATTTGCAGTAAATAACTTTTTAGGGTCGTTACCAGAGCGAACAGCCCAGTATAAATCTAATTCAAAATCTACTAAATCTTTATCGGTATTATTTAGCAAAATGTCGTAACCAGTAGTGTCGCCTTGTTTTTCGAATTCAAAATCGTGGTTATGATACGCTAGTTTAATGCCCTCGGCTTTTGCCATTTTACCAGCTTCGTTTATTTTTAAAGCTAAGTTTTTATAATCTTCAGCATTTTTTCTGATAGAAGGATCTAACCATGGGATGGTTACGTAACCCATGCCAAGCGCTTTTGCAGCAACAATCGCTGCTTTTAATTCTTCAGTTTTACCATCAGTTAAATAAGTGCCCAAACCAAAGTGACCGCTAACCGCCTTTAAGCCATTATCATCTAAAATCTTTTTTAATTCGGCAGGTGTTAAACCCCAAAACTGATCTTTAATAGAAAATCCATACGTTTCAACTTCTGTAAATCCGGCTTTCGCCACTTTTTCTAAAGTTCCTTTTACGTCTTTCGGAAGTTCATCTCTAAGCGTGTATAATTGTAAACCGATGTTTTTCTTATCTGCCATACAAGCAAATGATGGCACCAATAACGCTGCCGCTGCAGCTAAACTGCTATTTAGGATAAAACTTCTTCTTGATAACATAATTTGAGTTTTTGCCGATGAATTTTTTTCGATTCATCGGCTTATTTAAAAAGAGGCCAGAAGCCGTAATTATTAATGGGCTGCAGTTTCTATTTCTGCTTTAGATTTATCATTAAATACTAATGCAAAAAGTACAAATACTACGGCCGCGATGCCTGCAGGAATTATCCAAACCATTTTCCAATCCATAACTCCCTCTGCTGATTTGTAAGCATCAGAAATTTTGCCAGCAACAGCAAAACCGATAAGCATACCAACGCCATAAGTTGCTAAAGTAATTAAACCTTGAGCCGAGCTTTTAAAACGTTCGCCAGCTTTAGAGTTTGTATAAATTTGTCCGGATACGAAGAAGAAATCGTAGCAAACACCGTGTAAAGCGATACCAAGAATTAACATAAAACTTAATTCGCCTGCATTTCCGTAAGCAAATAAAGCATAACGAACAGCCCATGCTAACATACCCACTAGGATTGTCATTTTAAATCCGAAACGTTTGAAAAATATCGGAATAAAAAGTAGGAAAATAACTTCCGAAGCTTGTCCGATAGTCATTTTTCCTGTTGGATTATCAACACCGATATCTGATAAAAACGGGTTCGCATTTTGATAATAAAATGCCAACGGAATACAGATTAAAATAGATGAAATGAAGAAAATCAGAAAGTTTCTGTCTTTTAATAATTTCAAAGCATCTAATCCCAATACATCTGATATCGTAAGTTTCTCTCCAGTTACTTTTGGAGGTGTTTTAGGTAGTGTAAAACTGAAAATACCTAATACTAAGGATACAATTCCGGCCATTAAGAAAGTGTTTTTTAATAAGCCCGATTCCGTTCCTTCTTTTGAATCCCAGTGGAAGAAATAGCTAATTAATAAACCAGCTGCAATCCATCCAATTGTACCCCAAATACGGATATTTGAAAATTCTTTTTCAGGATCTTTCATTTGATTAAACGAAACTGAGTTTACCAATGCCAATGTTGGCATGAATAAAATCATGTAACCTAAAACGTAAGGATAAAATACACTTACTTCGGTTGCATTATACATTTGGTACATTAAAATTGCACCAATGATGTGTAAAACGCCTAAAATTCTTTCAGCATTAAAATATCTATCGGCAATTAAGCCAACAATAAAAGGCGCAATAATGGCACCCCAAGATTGAGTTGAAAATACAGCTCCGGTTTCTGCTCCGGTGGCTTTTAAGTTGTTACCTAGAAATGTTCCTAGAGTAACAAACCATGCGCCCCAGATGAAAAATTCCAGGAACATCATGAAAGAGAGTTTAAAGCGAGTAGTGCTGTTCATTAGTTTATTTGGTTTTATTTAAAATGTAAGATGGATGAGGTATAATGGATATGATGTAAGAGGGCTTGTAATTCACATTATACATTTTCCCTCTTACATCATTCATATTTTATAGTTCTTTAATTAAAATGTTTTTGTACCATACTTCATCGCCATGATCTTGCAAGGCAATTTTTCCGGTTTTGAAAGTTCCCCAATCTTTCCAGGTTGCAAATTTGCTTCCTGCGATTAGGTTTTTCCAATTCTCATCCCAAAGGGTAGTTTTAACAACTTCAACACCGTTTAAAATTAATGTAAGTGTTCCTTTTTTGCTGATGATTTCGGCTTTATTCCACTCACCAACTGCTTTTACTGGTTCTGATGAACTTTTCACTAAATCGTACAAATCGCCAGCACGGTGTTTAGTTATTTTTCCGTCCGGATGGCCATCATTATCTAATACCTGCATTTCTAGGCCAGTTGAATAGGTAGCTCCATATTGTGGGGCTTCTTTTACATAGAATATAAGTCCGCTGTTTGCTTTCGGAGCAACTTTCCAATCGTATTTTAAATGGAAATCGCCATATTCTTTATCTGTAACTAAATCACCGCCACCATCTTTTCCTTTGGCAGCTAAATCGAAATGAAGCGCACCATCTTGAACTTGCCATGCACTACCAACTGTAGTTTTATTATATGTATGCCAACCTTTAGTTGTTTTACCATCAAACAATGGCTTAAAACCTTTTTGTGCATTAGATAACTGTACCGTAGCAAATAAAACTAGGGCAGATAAAATATATTTTTTCATTTAAATTCTAATTATAAAGTTAAGTTATTCCAGCCTTTACGGTATTCGCGTTTAACGAATTGATTGGCTTCATCAAAATTGGTAATCTTCATGTTATCATTATCCCAAAGCATTTTCATGTATCTGCCCGGATAAGTAACCTTACCATTAACTGTTTTTTGAATATCGAAACTTCTTATTGCAAGATTTGCCATTAAAAGTGCTTCAGTAAGTGGTCCGGCAATCTCAAACGGAGAACTTACTTCTTGCTTGCCATAACCTGCAATTGCAGCTTCAACCCATTGAGCATAATGTCCATTTGCACCATCTTTTACACGGGCATATTTTTCTGGTACTTTAATGTCTTTATTACGGCTAAGTGGCAATAATTTTGGATTAGCACTGTAGGTTTCAGCCATCATTTTACCTTTTGTTCCGATAAATAAAGTTCCATTACCGCCATCGCCAAAAGTTTCATTTGCTTCCAGTTCTGCCGGACGTTCAGGTTGAATACCTCCATCCATCCAATGCATGGTAACATCACCTTTGGTTTTATTGGTTTTAGGGAATTTTAAAGTAACATGACTAGAAGGAGGGCAGCTTTCTGGGAAATAACCGCGTTTAAATTCATCAACATAAACTGAACCAACACTTGCCTCAACCTCTTTAGCATATTTTAAATTTAAAACGCTAAAAGGAGCTTCAATTAAGTGGCAACCCATATCGCCTAATGCTCCGGTTCCGTAATCCCACCATCCACGCCAGTTAAATGGCACAAGTTTATCTACATAGTCCTTATCTGGAGCTGTACCTAACCACAAATTCCAGTCTAATTCTTTAGGTATATCTGCTTTGGTTGTTGGCCAAGGAATACCTTGAGGCCAAACCGGACGGTTAGTCCATGCGTAAACAGTATGCACATCGCCAATTAAACCTGCTTCGTACCATTCTTTCATTTGGCGGGCACCATCGTTTGATGCACCCTGATTACCCATTTGAGTTACAACTTTGTATTTTTTAGCAGCAGCAGTTAAGATACGGGCTTCGTAAATATCGTGTGTTAAAGGTTTTTGAACGTAAACGTGTTTGCCCAATTGCATTGCTGCAAGTGTTTGAATGGCATGACTATGATCTGGAGTTGAAACAGAAACTGCATCGAAATTTTTATGTTCTTTATCGAACATTTCGCGATAATCTCTATAATATTTAGCTTTTGGAAATGCTTTAACGCTTGCTGCAGCTCTTCTGTCGTCAACATCGCATAAAAATGCAATATCGGCTTTGCCACTTTTTGCAAACATGGCAATATCGCTTTGACCTTTACCGCCTGCACCAATTCCGGCAACAAGTAATCTATCACTTGGTGCTAAAAAGCCTTTTCCGCCTAAAACATGGCGAGGTACAATCATAAATGCAGCTGCCGCTATGGCGCTGGTTTTAATAAAATCACGGCGGTTACTCGTGTTTTTATTTTCTTGCTCTGTTTTCATTTTCAATAGGGTTTGTTGGTTGTTTTATTTTTTTCTTAACGATAAAATATATTTTGCCATCAATTTAGCATCTTCTTTCTTTAAAGTTGCATGAGCTGTCATTGGCATAGTTCCCCAAACGCCAGTTCCGCCTTTAATAATTTTATCAGCTAAATAGTTTACGTTTTTCTCCGTGTTAGCATATTTTTTTGCAACCTCAACGTATGCCGGACCAATAATTTTATTGGTTTTATTATGGCAACCTAAACAGTCTGATTTGTTAATCAGTTTTTCTCCTGCTGATACTTGTACAAATGCATTGTTTGCCGCTACAACAGTTGCAACAGCTTTCTCCTTCTCTAAATCTGCCTTTGAAAAAGAGGCCATAAAAATGACTACGGCTCCTAAAACTAAAAATGTTTTTTTCATGTTATTGTATTTGTGTGTTTTGCTAATTTACTGTAAACCTAAAATCTTTTTATTAAATGCGGCATCACTTCCAGATGCGGCAAAATCATCAAAAGCCTTGTCGGTTACATTGATAATGTGTTTTTTGATAAACTCTGCACCTTCTCTTGCACCATCTTCCTGATTTTTAATACAGCATTCCCATTCCATAACGGCCCAACCTTTAAAATCATATTGAGCCAATTTACTAAAAATGGTTTTAAAATCAACCTGACCATCGCCAGGAGAACGATATCTGCCGGCACGATTTGCCCAACTTTGGTAGCCACCAAAAGTTCCTTGTCTTCCTGTTGGATTAAATTCGGCATCTTTTACATGGAAAGCTTTTATTCTTTCGTGATAGAAATCGATGTATTGAATATAATCTAATTGCTGAAGTACAAAATGCGATGGATCGTATAATAAACATGCTCTTGGATGATTATTCACAGCAGCTAAAAACATTTCATAAGTTTCGCCATCAAATAAATCCTCACCAGGATGAATTTCATAACAAACATCTACACCGCAGCTGTCAAATTCATTTAAAATAGGTGTCCATCTTTTTGCTAATTCTGCAAAACCTTCTTCAACTAATCCAGCCGGGCGTTGAGGCCATGGATGGAAATATTGCCATAATAGCGAACCACTAAAAGTTGCATGTGCATTTAAACCTAAATTTTGAGAAGCTTTGGCTGCGTACTTCATTTGCTGAACTGCCCATTCGGTTCTCGCTTTTGGGTTTTTATTAACCTCTTTTGGTGCAAAAGCATCAAACAAATCGTCATATGCCGGATGAACAGCAACCAATTGACCTTGTAAATGCGTAGAAAGTTCAGTAATCTCTAGACCATAAGAGGCGATTTTGCCTTTCAACTCATCAGCATAAGCTTTGCTTTCAGCAGCTTTTTGTAGGTCAATAAATCTGCTATCAAGTGTAGGCATTTGAATACCCTTAAAACCTAATCCTTTTGCCCATTCGCAAATGCTATCTAATGAGTTAAATGGTGCTTCATCACTAATAAATTGCGCTAAAAATACTGCTGGTCCTTTTATCGTTGTCATTATTGATTAAATTTTATAGTCCCACCATTTCTGGTCAGAGTTACTTGAATTTACTACATTTTCTATAAACGCCATTCCGCGAATACCGTCTTCCGTACTAGGGAAATCAAGCATTTCTTCGGTAGGGGTTTGATTATTTAACTTCGCATCTACTGTTAACGCAAAGTTTTTATAAATATTAGCAAATGCTTCTAAATAACCTTCGGGATGACCGCCTGGTGTACGTGTATTGTGCTTAGCAAAACTACCCATGTAACCATTTCCGGTACGATAGATTTGCGCAGGAGCATCAAGCCATTTAACAATTAAGGTATTTGGCTCCATCTGGTGCCATTCAAAGCCACCTTTTTCGCCATAAACTTTTATTTTAAGTGCATTTTCTTCACCTGCAGCAACCTGCGAAGCTACAAGAACACCGTTAGAGCCGTTGTCAAACTTTAATAAAACGTTTCCATCATCATCAATAGCTCTTCCTGGAACAACGATGTTTAAATCAGCACAAATTTTAGTGATTTTTAAACCGGAAATATATTCTGCAAGTTGCGCTGCGTGAGTACCAATATCGCCCATACTTCCGCTTTTACCTGTTTTAGATGGGTCAGTACGCCACGCTGCCTGAGCATTTCCTTCGCGTTCTGATAATTTACTTAACCAACCTTGAGGATATTCTACAATAATTTTACGGATGGCACCTAAAGCGCCCTCTTTAACCATTTGTTTAGCCTGTTTCACCATCGGATAACCAGAATAAGTATGAGTTAAGCAAAGTGTTAATCCGGTTTCCTCAACTTTAGCTTTTAACTGTTTAGCTTCTTCTAAGGTTAGGGTTATCGGCTTTTCTATTACAACATTAAAGCCAAGTTCTAAAGCTAGCATTGCAGGTGCAAAGTGAGCAAAGTTCGGCGTTACAATCGTTACAAAATCTATTTTCTCGTCAGCAGGTAATTCACTTTCCTTTTGCAACATTTCTTCATAGGTTTTATAAATTCTGTTGTCTGGTAGAAATAACATTTTACCCGATTCATATCCAACTTCTGGATTTACACTTAAAGCACCCGCAGATAATTCGATTAAACCATCCATGTTTGCCGCAAGGCGATGTACAGCACCGATAAAGGCGTCTTTGCCGCCACCTATCATGCCCATTCTTAGTTTTCTTTGCATAACGATATTAGGATATATGGTAAAAGGTTTAAGGCGATAGGAATCCCTTTCGCCTTAAACCTTTCAGCTTTTACCTTTATTTAAATATTATTTTTCTTTAATTCTTTTACTGCATAATCTGCAGCACGTGCGGTTAAAGCCATAAATGTTAATGATGGATTTTGACATGCAATTGAAGGCATACAAGCTCCATCAGTTACAAACACATTATTAACTTCATGCATTTGGTTCCATTTATTTAGAACTGATGTTTTTGGATCGCTACCCATTCTGGCAGTACCCATTTCGTGGATAGCCATACCCGGATAACAACCGTTATCGTAAGTTTTGATGTTTTTCATGCCTGCTTTTTCTAACATTTCAGCAGCATCATTCATCATATCAACACGCATTTTTTTCTCGTTCTCTTTGTATTCGCAATCTATTGCTAATACCGGCTGTCCCCACTTATCTTTTTTATTATGGTCAATGTAAACTTTGTTTTCGTAGTACGGAAGCATTTCTCCGAAACCACCTAAGCCCATTGTCCATTTACCTGGTTTAGTCATTTTTTCTTTTAAACCAGAACCAAAAGATAACTCTGCAACATCACTTTGCCAGTTGCTTCTGTTAGCACTTCCTTGGTAACCAAAACCACGTAAGTAATCACGTTTATCATTACCAATGTTTTGATATCTTGGAACATAAATGCCGTTTGCACGACGGCCGTAAGTGTATTTATCATCGAAACCTTCAGCTTCGCCTGATGCTCCACAACGGAAATGGTGATCCATTAAATTGTGACCTAACTGACCGCTGCCGTTACCTAAACCATTTGGATGTGCTTCAGAAGTTGAGTTTAACAGAATAAATGTTGAACCTAATGTAGAACCATTCACGAAAACGATTTTAGCATAAAATTCCATCGTTTTGTTAGTTTCTGCATCAATTACCATTACACCTTTAGCTTTCTTGGTATCCTTATCATAAATGATATGATTTACAATAGAGTAAGGTCTAACTGTTAGGCGTTTCGTAGCCATTGCAGCAGGTAGGGTAGAAGATTGAGTACTGAAATATGCTCCAAATGGACAACCACGGCTACATAAATTTCTGTATTGGCAATTGCCACGGCCTTTATGAGGTACAGTTAAATTGGCAACACGGCCAATCATCATAATACGTTCTCTTTTATAGTGTTCTTCTATACGAGCTTTAACAGATTTTTCAACAATGTTTAAATCCATCGGTGGCAAAAATTCACCATCCGGGCAAGTAGGCCAGTTTTCTTTTGAACCACTAATACCCGCGAATTTCTCAGCGTAATCGTACCATGGCGAAAGTTCTGCATAACGTACAGGCCAATCATTTCCATGACCATCTTTTTTGTTATCCTCAAAGTTATGATCACTTAAACGGTAACTTTGGCGACCCCACATTAATGATTTACCACCAACGTGAAAACCACGATACCAATCGAAGCGTTTATCTTCTGTATAAGGGCATTCTAAATCATTAACCCACCACTTTTCATTGGCTTCACTATATGGATAATCTCTTTTTTGAACAGGGTGGGTACGTTTTTGCTCTTCTGTTAATCTACCTGCATGTTTAAACTCCCAAGGGCTTTTCATTGCAGTTTCATAGCCAGTTATATGTTCAATGTTCATGCCTCTTTCTAGCATTAAAACACGTAAACCTTTCTCAGTAAGCTCTTTTGCAGCCCATCCGCCACTAATTCCCGATCCTATAACAATAGCATCGTAAGTATTTTCTGCTTTTAAATTTGTATTTAAATTCATGATGTTTTGTCGTTGTGTTAGAAATTAGGTTGCCCAAGATTTTTGTCCAGGTTTTAATGGTGCATTACCATCATACCTTCCCGGAACAAGAACATAAGATCTTGCTTTTGTACACCCAATTTCTGAAGAGTAGTAGCCTAATAATGTTAAGTCTCTTGCAGTGATAAAGAAATAAACCAAATCTTTGTTTTCTTCTGATTTAGTTTCTTTCTGAGCTATAGACATCGCTCTTAAATCTACCATTAGCTTGGTTCTTTCTGCAACAGTTAGCGTAACATAACTTTTTTTGAAATCGCTAAGTGATTTAGCTTGAAGTTCACGAAATCCTTTAGCAAATGAATTTTGCATTTCTTTAGGGTAACAATCTTGCATCATCATTGGGATGAATTTACCCAATCCTGCAGCCTTTGCTCCAGCAGATGATTTTGTAGTTGGTACAATAATATCGGCAAATTCAGCGAAAATTTTCTCATCCTGCGGAGAGAATGATACAAAATTCTTTTCGTTTTCCGGAAGCGTAAAACCTTCGAATAAAACGCCCATTGTACTTGCCGAGATGGCTCCTCCCAACAAGAAAGCAACGTTTTTTAGTGCTTCTCTTCTATGCATCGTTTTTATATTTTATATATTTTGGTTATAATATATTGATTGAGTAATATTAGAAAAATATGCCCGAAATATTAAATCAAGTGTGTATAATTAACACTATGCAATGCTATTGTTACTTCGTGGAATTGTTCTAAATAAAGGTGCTAAAATTTCATTTTAAGTTAAGCTAAATCGATTTTATTAACAACATAAAATCTAAATTTTTATTTAAAATTTACTAATAAGTTTTGTATTTATACTTGAATGAAAAATCTTTAGATTAAATTGTTTTTAATGTAATTATAACTCTCGGTTATGCTTTGATAAACATCTTTTTTCACTAAATCCTGCTCTGCGAAAATATAATCTAAGCCAGCTGTTTTTGATGCAGCAAAAATACTTTTGAAATCTATTTGACCAGAACCAACTTCTGAGAAAACTGCTTTATCGTTTTTATCCATATCCTTAACATGGAACATTTTATATCTTCCAGGATTTTTCTTAAACATTTCAACAGGATTTAAGCCAGCATTTACTGCCCAGAAAATATCAAGCTCGAAACCTACTAATTTGGCATCAGTTTCGTTAAGCAAAATATCAAATCCGGTTTTACCATTGCCTTGGTCCTTATATTCGAAATTATGGTTGTGATAAGCCAACTTTAAGCCAGATTTTTTACAAAGCTCACCCGCTTGATTAAACAACACAGCCATTTTTTTATAATCATCTAAGGTACCGTTTGTTCTTATATCAGTTGGTAAAGCAGGTATTACAAAATATTTCTGCCCAACTGTAGCTGCTGTTTCAATGTGAGACTTTAAAACAGTATCGCCCTTGCCCGATAAGTAATCGGTTGTATTGTAGTGGCCACTTGGCGATGTAAGGTTGTTATTTTTTAAAAGCGTTACAAAATCCTTTGCTTCTAAACCCCAAAAGCCTTTTACTTCGTATTTGCCTGGATAACCATAATAAGTTTCAACCTGGTTATAGCCAATGCTTCCTACTTTTTGAATGGTTGCATTTACATCAGCAGCCAATTGATCTCTTAAAGTAAAAAGGCCAATGCCAATTTTTGAAATTTTTGCCTGGCTTGCTAACGCTGATGATATAAATGAAGGACTAATGTAAACCGCCGCCGCAGCTAATCCTGCTTTTTGTAAAAATGATCTTCTATTTGTCATGATAATTTTGTTAAATGAAAAAGCCGGAGCATAAGCTCCGGCTTTAGATGTTAAAATGAATAAGCTAACGAACCCCAGAAAGTACGTTGTAATAACGTTCTTCCAATTAACAGCGTTCCTGGTGTAACAGTTGCAAAGTTTCTGAACTGATCACCACGAACATCACCCTCGGTTAGCACTTTTGCATCTAACAAGTTGTCTGCCCAAAATCTTATTGCTACTTTCTTAGTGAAATTATAGCCTGCTCCAGCTTTCATAACAACATAAGAAGGTAATTCGTAACTAGCACTTGGCGAAGTGTATCTGCTGCCAACATAGTTTGCAGCTACATATAAGTTGAAATTTTTATACTCGTAATTTGCACCAAGCTCTGTATTTAATACCGGAACTCTTTCAGTTCTGTTACCAGTAAAGCTATAAATGCGGTTTCCAAATTCGGCAGCTACAGCAGCGTTGCCACTCGTGTTTGCTTCGTAATCTGTGTATTTAGAATCTTGTAATGTTCCGGTTAAGCGTAAACTTAAAGGTTTAGCAATTTTGTAAGATACTTCGTATTCTGCACTCCATGTACGAGTAGAACCAAAAGCAACTAAAGATTGAAGACCAGCCGCAGTTGTTGGTACGTTAATGCTTAATGAAACGTTTTTAATTGCTGAGTAACTTCCTGAAGCAAATACTGCTAAGTTGTTTTTAGCATATTTAAAACCTATTTCGCCTAAATAAACCGGACGTTTTTTAATGTTTGCAGCATTGTAAGCTGATGCATTGTAATCACCAATATTTGGAGCATTGTAAGCTTTAGTTGCACGAGCAAACATACTTGCAGTAGTACTGATTTTATAATTTGCACCAACAGATGCCGACCAGTTAGTCAATGTTTCATCGTAAGCAGTGTAACCTAAAATGTTTGGAGTAGCACCTGCTGTAATGTTAACAGTTCCATTTGCATTTAAAGCATAGTAAGGTCTGTCACCTTTAACATTTTGGTTGTCAATTCTCGCTCCAATATCTAAACGCCATTTTTCGTTAATTTTAATCTCATCACCAGCGTAAAGAGATAATGTTCTTGTATCGCCAATAAATGTGTTTTTAGTTTGAATAGTTCTCTCTAAAGCAGTTGGAGATTGTAAAATGATACTTGGATGCTCTTTAAATTCAGTTAAAGAACGGAAAGCAAAACGAACATCATCACGATTGTATTGATGAATACCTGCGCCAATGTTTAAACTGTGGTTTTTAATTGTTTTTCTTAAATCCAGATAATCAACAATTTGAATATCGTGATTTAACTGTCCTTGTGCGTTTGAAGTAACAACGTAATCGCCAGCAACAAATGGTGCAACAGCGCCACCAGGATAATAATATGGTGTAGTAGCCGTTCTTGCAGCAATTCCTGCAGGTGCAGTATATGTACTGTTGGTGTGTGTATTTTGGTAACGGAAATTGTTTACAATTTGCCAGCCGCTATCTGTTAAATAATTGAATTGGAAACCACCTGAACCTAATTTTGTGTGGATACCATCCGTTAAACTAAAATTATGAAGTCCTGTAGCCGGATCATTATAGCTCCACTCTGTTTGACGAGGTAGGATTGATTGCTCAGCCATATTATAATCACGGTAAGTTGTTGGTTTGCCAGTTCCATCGTAAGGATAGTAGCTAGTTAATAAGAACTGAACTTTATCGTTCAAATATTTACCAAATACTCTAATAAATCCTTTATTGTTTTTGAAACTGAAAGTCATGTTACCTTTAATCTGACCACCTTGGTTTGCCGGATTAAAACCTTGGTCTACTACTCCGTTATCTGTTCTGTAAAAACCACCAATGTTGTATTTAATGTTATCGTTGATTTTTCCACCTGTATTTCCATCAAAACGATATAATCCTTGAGAAAAACCTGTAGTAAACTTAAACTGACCATATTGTTTATCTGCACCAGCATAGCTGATGTTATTTACAACTGCTCCAGGAGTGTTGGCTTGTAAAATAGCAGCGTTACCACCTCTAATTGCTTCAATATTTTGAATGGTTAAATCTGTTTTGTAATACTGATCTACAGATGGGTTAGTGTTAAAACCTGTTGGCAATAATGGTAAGCCGTCTTCCTGAATACCTAAAAAGATATAACCACCTTGTTGAGGAAAACCACGAACCCATACGTTACCCGGACCATCACCACCAGTACTTTCTACTGTTAAGCCTGGTATAGCTTTTAATAAATCGGTACTGTTTAATGGCGCTCTGTTTGTTATGTCTTTATTGCTTACAGATGTTAAAGCAACACTACTTTCTAATTTTTTCTTTGGATTACCGCCAGTTACCACTACACTTTCCAATTGTAAATTATCTTCTGATAAACTGATGCTGATGTTTTCGTCAGCATTTCCCGGAGATAACATTACCTCTTTAGAAATATAACCAACATATCTAACCACTAAAACACGGCTATCAACAGTTAAACTTTTTAAAGAGAAATTACCGTTTTCATCAGTTGTTGTTCCAGTAGTTTTACCTTTTACTGTTACTGATACACCTGGTAGCGGATTGCCTTTACTATCTGTTACTTTTCCGGTTACTGTTCCATCAAAAGCTTTTAAGATTTCCAGATTGTTATTAGCGGGAATAGAATAGAGCAAAATCTGATCTTTAACTATCCTATATCCCACGTCATAACGTTTTAGCGAATTCTCAAGAAAGTATTTAAGTTTTTGGTTTACTACATTAATAGAAATTTTTCTGTCAGAATTAATTAGCTGTGGGCTGTAAACAAACTTCACGTTTGCTAACGATTCTGTTTTTTCAATTATAGTTTTGATATCTGTTTTATCGGCCTTAATTGAAATTGATTTATTAAGAAATGCCTGAGCATCTGCATTTTTAGCAAGTGCAGCGCAAGAGAAAATAGTTATTGCAAGTATTTGGTAAATCGAAACTCTCATTGCATATATAGCCAGCGAAATAAGTTGATTTTTTTTCATAAATTTGGTTATTGTTCCTTAAATGATTGGATTTATTGGACATGGAAATACCATGAATACATTCAGATGTATTTAACTCGCCGGCAATGCCCCACATTGTCGGCTTTGTTTAAAGAATATATTATGGAAAATTTGGCCGCGACTACGGACTGTTTGTTAGTACTGTTCTTTTCATAATTAATATATATTTGGTTTAGTTTTTATTAGAAACCACAATGCTGGTTCCCTTTATTTGGTATTTGCTTGAAATTGAACCGCAAACAAGGTCTAGTTGCTCATAAAGGCCTTTATTGCTTAAATCTCCGGTAAATGTGTAGGCTAAAATATCTTCGTTATTCGATATGATATCAATGCCATAAGCTTCAGTAAGTGTTTCGAAGATTGATTTTAAACTTTCTTCTTTAAAATTATAATTAACACTCGTTGCAACGTTGTACGCTTCAGCAAGTGGAATTGGTTTATCAACCAGTGTTTTGTTTAAATTGTGATTAGCAAAAACGCCTTTCTGGTTCGGTTTTAAAAGAATTGGTTTTGCTACTTTTTTATCGCTAATGTTAAATAACGAACTTTCTTCATTTTCATTAACCTGAACTTTGCCGGTTCTAACAGCAACCTGTGCCGGAATGCCATTTTTTGCCGATTTTACATGAAAGCTTGTGCCTAAAACTTTTACGATTATATTTTGATTGTAAACGTAGAATGGCTTTTTACGATTCTTACTCACTTCAAAAAAAGCATCGCCTTTTAAATAAACCGTTCTTTTGTTCGTCTTAAATGTCTCAGGATAAATAATTGTAGCATTTGGTTTTAACTTTACCCTGCTACTATCACTTAAGAAAAAGTAAATCGGCTCGCTGCCTTCGTTGGTTTTAGTTAATAAGCTTAACCCTTCGTTTGCATCAATAAAAGATTGTTCTGCATTATTTCTGTTTGCCATGTACAAGCCACCAATAAAAAATGCAATCATAATCGATGCAGCAATTGCAATTTTAGGCCAAAGTTTTCTTGTTTTAGAAACTGATTTTTTCTGTTCAGTATCCTGATTTATTTTCTGCCAGATGTTGTCCTGCATTGCTGCAAGTTCTGCCGATGAAATATCCTGAAAGTTTCTGTTATTTAAGTTATGATACCATTTATCAACCCAAAGCTTTTCAGCTTCTGTGCATAAACCGTTATTATAGCGGTTAAGTAAATCGATCAATGATTTCTGATTCATAAGGAAAAATATTTGGCTTTATACATACAAGTAACGTAAAGCGCATTAATCCCTAAACCTAACCCTTAAAATATTTTAAATATTATGTAAGTTGTTGATTATCAATTAAAAAAATATGTAAAAATTTTTAATAAATTCTTTAATTCTTTTTATTGAACGAGTAATATGGTACTCAACTGCCTTTTCAGAAATGTTTAATTCATTAGAAATATCCTTTACCGATTGATATTGATACCTGCTTAATCTAAATACTTCCTGGGTTTTTACTGGTAAAGAATTAATACTCTCTTCAATTATTCCAGATAAATCATTTAAATCGATACTATTAGTTGTATCATAGCTATTTTCTGTAAAACTTAAAGATTGATATTCTATGTACTTATTCTCGGTAACTAAACTTCTAATATGATTAATAACGCTCAACTTTAGTGCACCAAAAAGATATGCCTGAAGATTTTCAATGTTTAAATTTTCTTTTTTTTCCCAAAGGGAAATAAAAATATTTTGAACTAGCTCTTCTGCAATTACTTTATCACCAGTTTTTTTAAAAGCAGCCACCAGAAGCTCTTTACTAAAAGCAAAATATATTTTCTCATAAGCCAACTTGTCGCCCTGTTTTAGGCGGCTAAGTAAATCGACAGAATTTTCAGGCTCAAAGGGGATCATTATTATTTGGTCTGCTACAATTATAGTAAATGTAATTAATTATTTTAACCAGTAACGTAAAAAACAACTGTGTTTAACATGTTTTATCAGCATATTTTAAAAGTGAAATTTTAAAGCTAATCACTTAGTTAAAATATTTTATAGCCCTTTTATCTCATTTTTTTAACTTTGCTCATTCTCCCAAAAATATATGAAAGAAAATATAGTTGTTTTAGGTTCAAACGGACAAATCGGTACTGAATTGGTAACCATGTTACGTAAAATATATGGTGATGATCATGTTGTTGCATGTGATATCCGCAGACCAGATTATGATATAAAAAATTCAGCTCCTTTTGAGTTTGTAAACGTGCTTGATAAGGAAATGATAAATGGCATTTTCAAAAAATACAAACCAACACAAGTTTATTTGCTGGCTGCACTTTTATCTGCCACAGGCGAACAAAATCCTAAACTTGCCTGGGATTTGAATATGAACGGATTATTAAACGTTTTGGATTTAGCACTCGAGTATAAAACCGCAAAAGTTTACTGGCCAAGTTCTATTGCCGTATTCGGACCAAATTCTCCAAAAGATAATACGCCACAATATTGCACAATGGACCCTAATACTGTTTACGGTATCAGTAAACTTGCTGGCGAACGTTGGTGCGAATATTATCACCAAAAATATGGTTTAGATGTAAGAAGTATTCGTTACCCAGGTTTAATTAGCTGGAAAGCTGCTCCAGGTGGTGGTACAACAGATTACGCAATCCATATTTTTCATGATGCGTTAAAAAAAGGAAGCTACCAGAGTTTTTTAAATGCCAGTTCAGAATTACCAATGATGTATATGGATGATGCAATTCGTGGCACAATTGAATTAATGGATGCACCGGCCGATAAAATTTCGGTAAGAAGTAGTTATAATTTTGGTGGAGTGAGTTTTACACCCGAAATTTTAGCAACGGAAATCAGGAAACATATTCCGGATTTTAAATTAACTTACGGCGATAAAGATCCACGTCAGCAAATTGCAGATAGCTGGCCACGTTCTATCGATGATAGCGTAGCTGCGAAAGATTGGAACTGGAAACCTGAGTACGATTTGTCGAAACTCACAATTGATATGTTAAATAATTTAAAAAAATAAAAAGGTAAAATTGGTTAACTGTTTAAATCGGTTAATCGTTATTGAGCATCAGTTAAACAGTTTAGGCGATTAAACAATTAACCCTTCTCGATACTAAATACTTGATACTAAAAAATGGGAAGAGCATTCGAATTTAGAAAAGAAAGAAAATTTAAGCGTTGGTCTAAAATGGCTGTACAATTTACCCGTATAGGTAAAGATATTGTAATGGCCGTTAAAGAATCAGGTCCAAATCCAGAAACCAATTCGCGTTTACGTACAGCAATGCAAAATGCTAAAGCTGTAAATATGCCAAAAGATAGGGTAGAAGCAGCTATTAAAAGAGCTTCTGATAAATCGTTGGCAAACTATGAAGAAATTGTTTACGAAGGTTATGCGCCACACGGTGTTGCTGTTTTAATCGAAACTGCTACTGATAATACTAACCGTACTGTAGCAAATGTGCGTAGTTACTTTAACAAAACGGATGGCTCTTTAGGTAAAACAGGTTCTTTGGATTTCGTTTTTAACCGTAAATCTATTTTCCGGTTTACAATTGCCGGAGAATTTGATTTGGAAGAACTAGAGTTCGAATTAATTGATGCAGGCTTAGAAGAACTTTATGTAGAGGCCGATGAAGAAGGTAACGATATCATTGTAGCGCAAGGTGCTTTCGAAAGTTTCGGAACTTTACAAAAGGCATTAGAGGAAAAAGGTGTTGAGTTAAAAAGTTCGAAATTAGAGCGTATTGCACTTTCTCATCACGAAGTTACAGAAGAACAAGCTGCAGATGTTTTAAAACTCATAGATAAGTTGGAAGAGGATGATGATGTGCAGGCAGTTTACCACAATATGGCAGAGTAATTAATACTTACAATGCGCAAAAAAGGCTTGAAGATATTTTTCTTCAAGCCTTTTTTATGAAGAGCAAGTTCATTGCTTATCTGTTTCGGCAGTCCCGCCAACATTTCCTGCCTACCGCAGGCAGGCAAGTCCTCAACCTCGTGCCTCGGTTTCCGGGCTTTACATTATGTCGGGTCTATTTCACTTAGGATAACCAAAGTAACCTAAACCTGACAGGAGCGAAAATACTTTTTTTAGCAACAACGCTGAATAATCAGCACAACAGAAGTTAAAAAAGATTGTAGAAGATGGCAGGACTTTCGCGACCGATGAAAACCGAAGCCTGCTTTTCTAATTTATTTCCTATGGCTAAACAACCACGGTAATAGTTGTGGTTCGGCAAAGGCGCTATCCCAGCTATTGTGGTTGGCATTTGGATAAAGCAAAAATTTCACTTCAGAACCAATGGTTTTTAATCTTTCGGATATCGCAATAGAAAAAGCCGGGTCAACAATATCATCTTTTCCTCCATGAAAAATCCATAGCGGAACTTTCTTGTATTTGTCGATATTATTGGTATTATCGCCACCGCAAATTGCAAAAGCAGCGGCAAATGTGTTGCGTTTGCGACGTAAGAGTTCGTAAGTACCCATTCCACCCATTGATAAACCACCAATATATACCTGTTCTTTATTTACAAATGGTTTTTTTAGAAAATCTTTAACCATGTTTTGTAAAGCATGCATGGCTTTTGTTGGTTTACCGCCTTCTAAAAACGTAAAAGTTCTTTTGCCTTGCTCGTTAGGCGCAATATTTACATTAGCCCAATAGCTGTCTTTTGGGCATTGCGGAAAAATTACGATTGCAGGAAAGTTTTTTCTTACATCATCTTTCAGAAATAATTTGCCGCCATGAACAAGCTGACTTTCGTTATTGTTTCCTCTCTCGCCTGCGCCATGGAGCACAAAAATAACCGGGTATTTTTGAGATGGATTAAAATTTTCTGGAAAAAGGATTCGGTAGTAGATAGAATCTTTTCCTTTGATAAAATTACCTCTGTCGTATTTGTTTAAGTCTTGCGCTTTAAGCACAAAAACAAAAAAAGAAAGACAAAGCGTTATTATAATGTTCTTCATATAACAAAATTAAAAAACCCCGGCTATTTTGCAACAGCTCGGGGTGTAACTAACCAGGTTAACTTCTATTTTAATGAGAAAGATGCTTCTTTAACATCTCTTGAATTTGAACCGATAAATAATTTAAAATCGCCTGGTTCTGCAACAAATTTTAAGTCAGAATTGTAGAATTTCAGGTCGTTTTCACTAATGCTAAACGTTACATTTTTGGTTTCACCAGCCTTTAAATATATTTTTTGAAACCCTTTTAATTCTTTAACCGGACGCGTAATACTACCAATTAAATCGCGGGTGTAAAGCTGTACAACTTCTTTGCCGCCAACGGCTCCATTATTTGTTACAGCTATGGTTGCAGTGATGCTTTTGCCTTTTGTTAAAGTGTTTGAGCTTAATTTAATATCGCCATAAGCAAATGTGGTGTAACTTAAACCGTAACCAAATGGATAAAGTGGATCGTTACTTACATCTAAATAATTTGAACGGAATTTTTCGAACCATTTACCATCAGCCAATGGGCGACCAGTATTTTTGTGTGAATAAAAAATCGGAACCTGACCAACGTTTTGAGGGAAGGTAGCACTTAATTTCCCAGAAGGATTAACATCGCCGAAAAGTACATCAGATATTGCATTTCCAGCCTCACTACCTGGAAACCAAACATTAAGTATTGCAGGAATATTTTCATTCTCCCATTTCAAAGCCAACGGACGACCAGTAAATAAAACTAAAACTATTGGTTTACCAGTTTTCTTTAATTCTTTCAAAAGGTTTTTTTGAGTCTCTGGAATTTGAATATCAGTTACACTACTGCTTTCTCCACTAAATTCAGAACCTTCGCCTAATACAGCAACAACAACATCAGATTTTTTAGCAACATTAACCGCTTCTTTAATCAATTCTTCTTCCGTTCTTGAATCGCGTATATAAGTTTTGTTGTGAACATTTACATAACGATGCTCCATAACAGAATCTGCAAGAAAATTAGAACCACGAGCAGTTAAGATTTTTGCATTTTCGCCCAGTGCGTTTTTCATTCCTTGTAAAACCGTAACCGATTTATCAAATAGCGCTGCAACACTCCAGGTTCCGTACATGTTGGCTGTATTATCAACCAATGGACCAACCAACCCAATGGTTCCTGATTTTTTTAGAGGCAATACGTTATTTTCATTTTTTAATAACACAAAACTTTCTGCCGCAATTTCTCTTGCCGCCTGACGATTTTGCGGGGTAAATACTTCTGTTTCTGCTCTTTTTGGATCACAAAATTTGTATGGGTTTTCGAACAAGCCTAGTTTATATTTTGCCTGAAGAATTAAGCGACAAGCCCTGTTAATTTGTTCGATATTAACCTTTTTCTCCGCTAATGATTTTTTTAATGTTCCTAGAAATCCTTCGCCAACCATGTCCATATCTACACCTGCGTTTAATGCCAAAGCAGAAACGGTTTGTAAATCGCCCATGCCATGTTCAATCATTTCAGGGATACCAGTATAATCTGTTACAACAAAGCCTTTAAAACCCCATTGATTACGCAAAACCTCTGTCATTAGCCACTTACTTCCGGTTGCAGGGATTCCATCAACTTCGTTAAAAGATGCCATAATACTTGCTGCACCAGCATCTACAGCCGCTTTATATGGAGGTAGATATTCGTTATACATTCTAACCTTACTCATGTCAGTCGTATTGTAATCTCTACCAGCTTCTGCAGCGCCATAAAGTGCATAATGTTTTACGCAGGCTAATATTTGATTGTTGGCTTTTAAATCGCCCTGGTAACCTTTAACCATTGCTTTTGCAATTGCCGAACCTAAGTAAGCATCTTCTCCGTTTCCTTCTGAAATACGACCCCAACGTGGATCACGAGAAATATCTACCATTGGTGAGAAAGTCCAGTTTATACCACTTGCACTTGCTTCTACAGCTGCAATTCTTGCCGATTTTTCTACTGCATACATATCCCAAGTAGCACTCATGCCTAATGGAATTGGAAAAACAGTGTTATAACCGTGAATAACGTCCATACCAAAAAGCAATGGAATTTTCATTCTACTTTCTTCTACGGCAACCTTTTGTACAGCAGAAATTTTATCAACCCCTTTAATGTTGAATAAACCACCAACTTGCCCGTTTCTGATTTTTTTGCCAATATCACTGCTATTCGCTTGTCCGGTGGTTATATCTCCAGAACTTGGTAAATTCAATTGACCAATCTTTTCATCAACCGTCATCTTAGCCATTAAATTGCTGATAAAGGCATTCATTTTTGCTTCCTCAGCAGATACTGGCTTTTTTGTTTGGGCAAAACTGTTTATTGCCAAAGCAAAAATTAAACTAAATAGGATGTTCGCTTTTCTCATTATATTGTGTGTTGTTCTTTTACTATTCTACTTTTTTTACTTCTGTTTTTGCCGATATACCATTCTCATTTATTGCCTCAATTGAGAAATAGTATGCTTTTTGACTATCCATCGCTTTAAACCAGTGTTCATTAAAATCGTGTATCATAATGCAATTGTACAGCTTGTCTGGCGCTGTACCGTAGTACAAATTATATGCAAATGCATTGTCAACAGGAGTCCATTTGATGTAAGCACTACGTTTATCTTTTTCGGTACGCAAAACGATTAAATTTTTAACGGCATCAGGCTTAGTGCCGTTTCCATTTCCAAAAACCCTCAATCCACTAATTGCAAATTTTCCGGTAGGCATGTGGATGTTTACCATTTTAATAAATCTGGTTTTTATTGGTTTTTCAAGCTCGATATAATCATGTGGTACATCAGTTTTATTTTGGCTTTTATCAACTAATGTTGTCCATTTTTTTCCATCAAGAGAAGATAAAATTTTATACTGATGGAAAATTCCGGTTTGCTTACCAATAAATTCAGCATCTTGATCTGCATAATTAATTTGAATAGCATTTACAGTTGCTAAGCTTCCTAAGTCGGTTTGAATCCATTCTCCGCTATTTGATGTTTTGGCGCTCCAATAAGTTTTTATACTTTCATCAACTGCATTATTTGCATTGAATGAACCTAGTGTTGAAGAAACGGTAACTGGTTTTTTGTAGTTAATCAGCATCCATCCTGGTCCGGCTGGTTCTCCTTCTTTTCTTTCACTTGGTAAATAAAGTGGGTAATCTCCGAAAGCAGTATTCGTCCACATTACATCATCCTTATCAAAACCGGTTGGCCAAATGCCCATTCTTCTTTCCCAGGTGTTTTTTACACAGATGATACTTGTAGAAATGTGCCAGTATTGTTTATTGTTATCTTGAAAAGTAGCTCCATGACCAGCACCGCGTGAAAAACCGCCGCCTTTATAACTTAACGGATCGGATTGCGGTGTAGATGGACTATCGTAAAACAAAGGCTTGGTACCAACAACAACGCCATCAGAGTAACCACTAAACTCCGTTCCGGGTGCACCATACTGAAAATAGTATTTTCCGTTGTGTTTTGTCATCCACGCACCTTCAGCAAACGGATCGAGGAAGGTATCATCCATATATTCTCCAAAACGTTGCCAACCATAGCGCCAGCTTTGTAGCAAGTACATTGGTGTACGCGTGCCAATTGGTTTAAAGGTTTTTCTATCAAGCTCAACACCGTACATTGGGTAGTTATTGCTACTTCCATTGTACATGTAAAATTTGCCGTCATCATCTGTGAAAAAAGCAGGATCCCATCCACCAATTTCCAATGAATCGACTAAAGGAAACCATTTATTTCCTAATGGATCTGTACTGCCCCACAAAGTGAAGTTTTTGGTGTAAGTGCTTCCAAATACTACAACTGTATCTCCAATAATTCCAACGCCAGGTGCGCAAAGTTCATCCTTGGTTTTATTCCACGGGCGAAGGAATTTACGCTCAATGAATTTCCAGTTTAGCATATCCGAGCTATGCCAATATCCCCACTGATTTGTACTGAATAACAAATATTCTCCCTTATAATTTACAATAACCGGATCTGCAGTTGCACGGTGTTTACCCCACTCTGTAAAAGATTCAAAAGGTGTATAGCCGTAATCCACGTTAATTGGGTTACAATAGGTTTTCTGTTTCTGAGCAAATGCAGAGCAAACAGAAATTAGAAGGGAAAATATAAGTATGGTTTTTTTCATATTGTAAACTTTATTTCGTCATTGCGAGGCACGAAGCAATCTTTTTAACAGTTGAGATTGCTTCGTGCCTCGCAATGACGATTTATTTTAGTCCAGGGCTAGTGAAATCCAATTTAATCAAGCCTTTTTTCACATCCGGGCTACTCATAAATAATTTCCACAATAAACCCGAACGGTAATTTTCTATCATCACAACCATCGGCCCTTGGTCAATACCTAAATATCTTTTTGGATACCAGTTATCAGTCTCTGAAAAGGCATCGTAAAATCCATATTTACCCCAAACTTTATCGCCTAAGTTTTCATAAAGATGTCTGATAACTTTAATAGATTCCTTTGGTGTGTATGGAATTGATGAGATGGCGGCTGTTGGTGAAATTACGCCAAAGTCTTCTTGCGGATTATGAGCTGCATATCCTTTAACAGAATAACTTGCAGTTAAGCCCCAGTTATTTTCACCGTAGCCTTTAAAGCCCTTTGGGTTTTTTACACAATAATCATGGATGGCTAAAGTATGGCTTACATTATTTTGCCAATAATCTGCGTAACGGTCTTTCAATCCTTTAGGGTTTAAGCCTAAATAAGAATAATGCGCCCAAAATAGAGGGCCAACAGAATTTTTCTGCCCTTGATAATCAAGTGTAAATGGGTGTCCAAATAAATCAAATTTGGTTTTAACTGCTCCATTACGTGCCCAACCTTCGTGATAAACTGCAGCAGGAACGGTATGAGTAGGGGATGAGGCCGCTAAAATATACATGATTAAGCATTCATTATAACCTTTAACCGGGAAATTCATTTCCCATTTATATTCTGGCGACCAGTGCCAATAAAGTACATTTTGTCCGCCATTTCTATACCAATTAAAATCGATGCCACGCCAAAGTACATCTGCTTTTTTTGCAAGTGCTTTCTCTGCAGCCGTTCCGTTTTTATAGTATTGATTAATACAGATTAAAGCTTGTGCAACAAATGAGGTTTCTACTAAATCACCTCCATTATCTTTTCTACCGAAAGGGCGTACTTTCCCGGTTTCGCCATATATCCAATGAGGCCATGCGCCATGAAAACGGTCGGCTTTATCAAGAAAACTTAAGATTTTATTTAGTCTTGCCAAGCCATCTTTTTTTGTAACATAACCTCTGTCTATTCCACTTAAAATAGCCATTAAACCGAAGCCTGTTGCGCCTGTCGCAACTGTACTTTTATCATTTTCAGGATAAATGTTATCGGCATGATACCTTTCTCTACCAGCACCTGATGTAGGTTCTGCTCCATCCCAAAAATACTGGAAGGTTTGTTTCTGCACAACATCAAGCAATTGATCGTCGGTTAGATTTTTCTTAATTGCAGGTGCGCTTTTTATTGTTTCGTACGATTGTGCATTGGCCGATATCTGATAGCTTGCACATATTAAAATAGTTAGAAAGGTGTTTAAAGTGTTTTTCATTTAAGGTAGTGGGATGATTATAAATTTGGACTTGAGAAACCTAAACTGCGCATACCGGTTTTAACCTCAGGTGCACTCATAAATAGATTCCATATTAAATTTGTTCGGTAGTTTTCAATCATTATAATTATTGGTCCTTGATCTATCGCTAATGTTGATGACGCAAACCATTGATCTTTTAGTGAGAAGGCATCGTAAAAGCCATAATCGCCCCAGGTCTTATTCCCCAATTTATAGTAAAAATATTTTAGAGCAGCCATTGATTCTGTTGGAGTATATGGCAGTGATGCAATTGCTGCGGTCGGAGCTATCACACCCACATCGTTTGTCGGTGAACTAGCAGTATAACCACCGCTGATATCGCTTGCAGTTAAACCCCAGCAATTTTCGCTGTAACCATAATTACCTAATGGATTTGCTTTGCAGTAATTATAATTGATTTGTGCATGTGCTTTAGTTTGCGTTTCGTAATTGGCATAAGAATCAGTTAAACCTTTAGGATTTATACCCAAAAAAGAATAGTGTGCCAAGAACAAAGGTCCGCCACTTGGTGGGCCAAGTGGAAGTTGAACACCATAATAGGTATTACCATTTTTCATAGCACCATTTTGTGCCCAGCCACTATCGTAAACAGCTTTTGGAACATTGTATGTTGTTGATGAAGCTGCCATTACATACGTAATAAGTGATTCGTTCCAACCTCTTAAAGGTAAGTTCATTTCCCAATTATAATTAGGGCTCCAATGCCAGTAAAGTGTATTGCTATTATCTTTGCGATACCAACTCCATTCTACACCATTGTAAATTGTATTAATATCTGCTCTTAAAGAAGATTCAGCAGCATCAGCACCACTAAAATATTGGCGAGCTGTTATTAGACCTGCCATCAGAAATGAAGTTTCGACTAAGTCGCCGCCGTTATCTTTTGTACTAAATGGAATAACTTTACCAGTATTTCCATCAAGCCAGTGTGGATATGCACCATGGAAACGCTCAGCAGTTTTAAGAAAGGCAACAATTTTTTGCATTCTTGCTAATCCTTCAGCTCTGCTGATGAAATTTCTATTTACGCCAGTAACCAAAGCCATAATGCCAAAGCCCGAACCACCAGACGTAACCGTATTTCCGGCTGTATTTCGTTCTCTGGCTAAACCGCTATTAGGATGACCGAAATCCCAGAAATATTTAAAGGTTTGTTTTTGAACTAACGTTAAAAGTTCTTCATCGCTAATGCGGGGGAATTTATCGGTATCATCAACTGCAGTAATTAAATTAACTGTAATGTTGCTTTGTAATTTGCTGCCTGATTTAGATAGTAAACCTGTACTAGCAGTTAAAATATATTTTGTAATAGGTTGCAAAGCCGAAGGCGTAATTACAATCGTATTATCGTTATTCTCTAAAGTTGGAGTGTATGCTACTGAACTACCAGTGGCATCGGTAAGGGTAATATTTCCGGTAACGGAAGTAAGATTTATAGGTGATGAAAAAGTGATTTTTACAACTGGAATGTTATTTAAACCATAATAGGTAAAGCCAGTATAAGTTCCGTTTACTTTTAAATCTGAAAAAGAAAAAGATGTAGGCGGTGCTACAGGTTCTACAGGAGCAGGCGTGCTGCCTTTTTTGCATGCAAAGAAGAAAAGAGAGATAATTAAAACTAAAGAGTATACTTTTATCATTACATGAAATTAAAAAGGGTTGCCAATTTGGCAACCCTTAATTGTTATTGCCTTAATATTTGAAATTAAAGGATTATTTACCTCTACCTTCTAATTTTGCCAGATATCCAACTTCTTCTTCAGTTAATACTTTGTTAAAGATTTTAACTTCGTCTAACTGACCTGTTAAATAACTAGCCCATGGCTCTTTCGAGTGACTTGTAGTTTGGCTTGGTGTTGTCATAAATTGAGTTGTACCAAAAACTAAATTGCCAGAATTAACAAAGTTTAATGGACCAGCTAATCCATCAACTTTACCAACACTTACTCTTGAGCCATTAACGAACACTTTAATTGTTGCATTGGTTTCATCATATGAAAATGCTAATGCATTCCACTTACCGAAAAAGTTTACAACGTTATTTACAGTGAAGGTTTTATCGCCAGATCCATTATTTGTAAATACAAACTTTAAAATAGCGTTATCATTTGTACTGCCATTTTCTATAAAGACTTCTAAATTTCCCCAAAATTGAGATTTGTTAGAAAGACTAAAAAGACCAATGATACCATTTGATGGAGCAGGCGTATTAACCCACTCGGTAACGGTAAAACTTTTTAAGCCAGTAACCTTTGTAGAAGGAACACTTAAGAAATAACTATCAGTTGCACCTTGTAACGATTTGCCTTTAACTCCTGTACCAAAGCTTGTACCAGTGTTAACACCAGCCGTATTCGATACGCTATCAATTAAGCTACCATCGAACGCCCAATGCGCTACTAAATTTGCAGCTCCAATTTGTTTAGAACTTGTGAAACCTCCAATGTTTAATGCAGGAGCATAACTTGATGGGTCAAATTCTTTTTGGCATGACGATAACCCCAAGGTTACAGCTGCCATTAATAAAAAATATTTTGTTTTCATATTTATCGAAATAAACAATTAATAACCTGGATTTTGTGTTAAAACACCAACACTAATATCAATCTCATTTGATGGAATAGGCCAAACTTCGTTTTTGCCAGCTTTCCAACCTTTTGGTCCAAATACAGCAGTACCACGACCTTGACGGATAACATCGAAATAACGATCTGACTCCATAGCTAATTCAACTTGTCTTTCTTTCCAAATTGCCTGGCGTAAAGTTTCTTTATCAGAACTTGTTACATCTGGTAGAATACCTGAAGCGCCATTTCTAGCTCTTGCACGTACACGGTTTAATGATGTTCTTGCTAAAGCTGCATTATTAGTCTCATTAGCTGCTTCAGCGTTCATTAACAATACATCAGAGAAACGTAGAACTCTAACATTTTGCTGAGCACCTTCGTTAAAACCAGTAATGATTAAACTGAAAGGAACATAAGATTTCTGATTGTACATTGGGTTATCACCAGTTGCTGCAATTGCATCACCTTGGGGAGTAGTTTCACCTCTAAAAATGATTGTAGCATCTCTTCTTGGGTCACCGGTTTCAAAAGCAGCCGCTAAAGTTGCTGTTGGAACATTAAAACCCCAACCTGCAACAGAACCTCTAACACCTTGTACCTGACTATACTGTGAAGTTGCAGAACCAGCGATAGAAGGAATAATTTCGCACTGAATTTCAAACACAGATTCTACACTGTTCTCGTTATTTAAACGGAAGCCTTGCTCAAAATTAGGAACTAAATTGTAACCCATGCCCATTACAGCGTTTGTTAAGCTTAAAACCTGATCCCATTTACCTTGGTACATTGCAACTTTAGCGTTTAGTGCCATTGCAGCACCTTTCGTTGCACGACCAATATCTGCAGAACCGTATGTTTGAGGTAAAACAGCAGCAGCATCAGCTAAATCTTTTTCGATAGCTGCGTAAATCTGTGCTTTTGGAGTTCTTGGAATGTTATACTCACTAACATCTTTTGCAACATTTAAACGCAATGGCACATCGCCAAATGCACGAACTAATCTGAAATAAGAATAAGCACGAACAAATTTTGCTTCAGCCAAATAGCGTGATTTTAAATTTGCATCCATTGAAATATTTGGAATGTTATCTAAAACCTGGTTGCAATAGTTGATGTTTTTGTACTGTCCAGTCCAAAAACCCAGTAATTGTCCTTCCGTTGATGTAACTGTATAGTTATCAAAGCTATTTAAATAACTAGCATCATTGGCAGAACTACCTTTTTCAGCATCGTCTCCACCAATACTTTCAACAGCTAAAGCAGGAAATGCTGTATTTTCCCAGCTTCTTAGGTTAGCATAAATTGCATTAACACCCTTAGTTGCATCTTCCTGAGTTTTCCAAAAAGATACTGCTGGTTGCTGTGCCTGAGGTTCTACATCTAAAAAACTTTTTTTACATGCAGGTAATACTAAAAGACCAGAGCAAATCGCAATTAATCCAATCTTTTGTATATAATTATTTTTATAATTTAATTTCATCGCTTTGTTAATTAGAAAGTAACTTGAAGACCTAATCTATAAGTTGCAGATAATGGGTAAACACTCGCATCAATACCTGCACTACCCGGAGTACCACCAATCTCAGGTGTAAATCCTCTATAGCCGAATAAATTAATTGCATTTTGAGCATCAACAAATACTCTTACTCTCTGTGTTTTCCATTTGTTCATTAAAGATGATGGTAAAGAATAACCTAACTGGATATTTCTTAAACGGATGTATGAACCATCTTCAACATAAAATGAATTTGGAGCTGCATTAGCAGTAGAACCAATGCTTACAGAAGGGTAGGTAGTAGATGTACCTGCACCATGCCATCTGTTATCGTAGAAATCTTTGCTGAAGTTTTCATTACCGAAACGATAAGCAAGATTAGCGTTATAAACATCAACACCTGCTACACCTTGAATATCGAATGAAAAATCGAAGTTTTTGTAGTCAAAGCTTGAGCTAATTCCATAATTGAATTTAGGGTTTGGATTACCTAATACAACACGGTCTTTTCCGTCAATAATACCATCACCATTTTGGTCTACATATTTGAAATCACCAGGTTTTGCAAGTGGTTGTGCTGAAGAAGTTACTTCTGCTGTGTTTTGGAAAATTCCAGCAACTTTGTAACCATAGAATGCACCAATTGGTCCACCTTCAACAGTATAAGTTGCTAAAGCACCGTTAGCAATACCTGCTCCACCATCATAAATTGGATTTTTACCAGTAACTACCGATAATATTTTATTGTTGTTAATACCAACGTTACCACTCACTGAGTATCTTAAACCACCTGCTGTTTTATCAGACCATGTTCCTAAGAATTCAAAACCACGGTTCTGAATATCTGCCTGATTTCCAATTAATCTTCCTGATGATGTACCAAGAGAAGAAAATACTGGAATACCAAAGATTGCTTGTTGAGTTTTCTTATTGTAAACGCCAGTTTCGATACTTAAGCGATTATCTAAAAATCTTGCTTCTAAACCAATATCGGTACCAACAGTTCTTTCCCAGTTTAAGAACGTAGGAACAATCATATCAATACTAGCTCCAGTATAACCAACTCCATTAAAGAATGAAACTAAACTACCACCTTGACTAACAACTAATGTAGTCGGGTTTACTGGCACACCTGCGTTACCAACTTTACCCCATGAACCTTTAAGTTTTAAATAATTAAAAACTTTTTGGTCTTTCATGAAGTCTTCACTACTAACAACCCAACCAGCACCGATAGAAGGGAAGTAACCCCACAAATCGCCACCACCATAGAATTGAGAAGCAGCATCGGCACGTAGAGTTGCGTTTAATAAATAACGATCTTTGAATGAGTAATTCACACGACCAAAATATGAAGCTGAAGTGCCTAAACTTCCACCATCAATAATTGTACGTGTTGCTGCAGTACCTAATGATAGATATAAATCGCCATCACTGGTGTAAGGAACATCAAATGCAGTTGCATTGGTGAAGAAAGACTTTCTTCTTTGTGCAGTTTGACCTGCTAATACTGTTAAGTTGTGCTCGCCGAAAGTATTTTTATAAGTTAAAGTGTTCTCTAAAATCCAGTTTCTGGTTTCAGTTCTGTTAACTCTTAAAGTACTTTGTGTAGTACGTTGTCCTTGAGTTGCAGCATATAAAGGTGTATATCCTCTTACTTCATTTTGACCAAAATCACCACCTGCACTTGTTCTGAAAGTGAAGTTTTTAGCAAATGTCAATTCTGCATAAACGTTTCCGTTGATACGATAGTTTCTTGATATCTGATTAAAATAATCGATAGTAACTTGAGGGTTGAAGTTATTACCTCCACCTAAGCTGAAATCATTCGCATCACCATAACTACCATCAGCATAATATACTGGAACTACTGGTCCAGCTGCATATAACTGACGGAAAATGCCACCATCCTTATCTTTTGAGCTAATTGCTGTACCAGATACAGTATAACCAACTTTTAATGGTTTTAAAATCTGGAAATCGTTAGAAAGTTTAGCAGTATAACGTTCCCATCCTTCTGTTTTAACAATACCATCCTCTTTAGTGTAACCTAATGAGAAGTTATAAGTGGTTTTCTCAGAACCACCGTTAACTGAAATTTGGTGATTTGTTTGTAATGCGTTTCTTAAAACCTGGTTATACCAGTTTGTTCCTGTACCATAAGAAGATGGATTAGAGAACAATGGATTTGCACCATTAATTGCAGAAAGTTCATTAATTAAGGTTGCATATTCAGTGGCATTAGCCATTTCAACCTGATTTGTAACGGCTTTGAAACCAACAGAACCATTGTAGCTGATGGTTGCATCGCCTTTTTTACCTCTGTTCGTGGTGATTAAAATAACACCATTTGCAGCTCTAATACCATAAATTGATTGAGAAGACGCATCTTTTAAGATACTTGTACTCTCAATATCGTTAGGGTTTAAGAAAGTTACATCATCATACCAAACACCATCTACTACATACAAAACCCCTGTATTACCATAAATAGTTCCTGTACCACGAATTGTGATTTGAGGTGCTGAACCTGGAGCACCAGTGTTTGTAATGTTTACACCGGCAACTTTACCTTGTAAAGCACTAATTGGATTTACTGATGCTTGTTTTGAGATTTCTTCTCCCTTAACTGTTGCTACAGATCCTGTAACATCAACTTTTCTTTGTGTACCATAACCAACAACCACAACCTGCTCTAATTGTTGTGATGATGATTGTAATTCTACATTTAAAGTTGTTCGGTTACCAACCGCTACTTCTTGTGCAGTGTAACCTAAATATTGGAATACCAATGTTGCGTTTGCTGGTGCGCTAATGCTGTACGCTCCCGATGCATCTGTTTGTGTACCAATTGTTGTTCCCTTAACTAATACGCTTACGCTAGGGATGGTGGTTTTGTCGCCTCCATCTCTGACTATACCTTTTACGGTAATGTTTTGCGCAAATGCTACGTTAATTGCGAGTAAACAAAATGCGGCCAGAACAGAAATTCTTGTAAAGATTCTTTTCATGCTTTATTAAAATTTAGTTTAATTGTTAAGATAAATGTGAGGTTGTTTTTTTGCTTGTGCAAGTGATTATACCTCAACATTAGTACATCAATATGAAAAGGATACTATCTCAAAAACGAATACCAAATACGAAAACAGGCTAAAAACGCAGTTTTTGAATTTCTAATAGATAAACTAAAGGTACACAAGTGTAAAAAGTACACGAAGTATTTTTGTGATGTTAAAAATTGCTTTTGAGAGGTAATGATGTAGTGATGAGAAACCGTTATGTAATAAAAATGTTGTTTTACGCAAACGTTCCCGAAACGTTTATTAACCTTTTAGAGTTGTGATTATTAAACGCTTAAAACTAATTGGAGTTACAGTTTGGCTAAAATTTAAAGAAACGGAGTATTATAATCAACACTCCGTTTCTTTTATCGATTTAATTAGATTATAATTATTTACCTGCAATGGTTAAATCGTACATCGCTTTTACAACTGCATCAGGCATAAAAGCATTATAGATTTTTACTTCATCTATCTTGCCAGTCATTAAACCGTACTCAGTGTTTGTACTTACTGATTTACCAGGAATTAGGTTGTAGTTAGCACCAAAAATTAATTCATTTGGTTCATTTGATTTGAAAAGGTTATTTCCAGTTCCTCTGTCAGAATAGCTACCTATGTTTTCACCATTAGTTAAAACATTAAATCTTCCTGTTAAGCCATTATAACTCAAGACTAAATGAACCCAGTTTCCAGGACCAATTTTTGGAGTTTTAGTAGCATTTAGGTTATCCTGAGAACCACCACCAACTGTTGAGAATCTAGGGCCAACTTTTAAAACATCAATATTGCTTGCCGGATAACTGTTTGTATTTAACCTAATGTCTAAGTTTCCATCGAACATTCCTGGTCTGGCGAATTGGGTTAACATGGTTCTTTTAGAGCCATTATTTGATATTTGTATCCATTGGCTTATTGTAAAGCTTTTAAAAGCTTCTTGCTTAAAAGCAGCGAATTGCGTTGCATAATAAAGATAACCTGCATTCAAGTTTAAAGCTTTACCTTTAAAACCATCAACAAATGAATCTCCTGTTTTCGAGGTAGGAGCCGTATTTGTTAATTTCTCGTTATAAGTATCATCGAAACTGAAATAAGCAACTAAATTATCTTTCAGTATTTCATCTGATGTCTTAAAACCTCCAACTGTGCCAACATAATCATTCGGATCTAGCTCCGGAAGATTATTAGGATTTCCGTCCTTTTCACAAGCTGAAAACAGAGCGAATACCGGAACTAAAGCCAGTAAGTATCTCAATTTATATATTTTTGATCTTTTCATTTTAATATGAATTGTTGTTAGTAACCATTATTTTGAGTTAATACACCCTTGCTTAGATCGATTTGTTGTTGTGGGATAGGTAGTAATTTATCTCTATTTGGATTGTACGCAGTTTTACCCGCAGCCTGCATTGTTTCGGCATCAATTCCCCAACGAACAATATCGAAAAAGCGCTCATGCTCCATTGCTAACTCAACTCTTCTTTCTTGTCTGATTGCATTTCTAAGAAAATTTTGATCTGTTGTAGCAATATTTGGTAATGTACCTGCAGGTGCTCCAGATCTTGCTCTCGCTCTAACGCTATTTAACGCATCCAAGGCTAAAGTCGTGTTAGCTGCACCACCAACTTCGTTTGCAGCTTCTGCGAACATTAAAACTACATCTGCATAACGTAGGATACGAACGTTCATCCACCAACCACTTCTGCTATTGTAAGCAGCAATGTAAGTAGGGTTTGCTAAAACTTTATGGTTGTATTTTAGATTTGGAACTTCACTTGGATATAACGGAGCTTTCTGATTATAAATAGTGAAATTATCTTTACCAGCAATACTACTGTAAAGGATTGTTCTCGCTTTTCTAGGGTCGTTTGGTTCATAAGCCGCTTCTAAAACCGCACTTGGTGAATTCCATCCCCAACCTCTGTTCCATTCTGTTGTATTTCCCCTTGTACCTTGAATACTTGCATATTGTACACCATTTGCAGTTTGAACAGTTGCACTTGCGGTAGCTTGAATTTCAAAAACCGATTCCCTACTGTTTTCACCTTTTTCGCTAAAAATATCATTGTATGAGACACTTAAATCATATTGACCTGAGTTCATAACCTGACTGGCTAAAGACATTGCCATTCCCCATTTCTTTTGATACAAGTAAGCCTTTGCCAAAATTCCATTGGCAGAACCTTTTGTTGGGCGACCAATAAATTTAGTAGGCCAGCTTAATGGTAAATTTGCTGCCGCAAATTGTAAATCAGCTTCTACAAGTGCATAAATTACCTCAGGACTGCTTTGTGGTATATTCGAGGTTACATCTAAAACTTTATCAATTTTAGGCACTCTTCCGTATGCTCTTACTAAGAAAAAGTAAGAATATCCACGCAAAAATCTGGCTTCTGCTTCAGCTTGCAATTTCTGTTGCTCGCTAGCAACAATATCTTTGCTATTGTAAATCTGATCGATTATAGTATTACATCTGTTAATCATCGTGTAATACTCTGTCCACAATGTATTTACCCTTCCGTTAGTTAAAGCAGGAAAGTTATCCATTGCTATAACGTCAGCTCCACCATCAGTTGGTGTACTGCCTTTGTCAGCATCATCACTTCTAATGCTTGTTGCAACCATAAAACCATCTGATACATAATTATATGCTCTTAATGCACTGTAGGCAGAGAATAAAAATGTATCATAAGGTGTTCCTCCCTGAGGATAAGGATAATCATCCGCAGTATATTCACCTTGCCTTTGGGTATCTAGAAATTTTTGACAACCCGAGTTTGTCGAAACTGCAACAATAGCTAATAAGCCTAGTGCAATGTTTCTTTTATAACTATTGAATATTTTCATCATTTAAGCTTTTAATTTTGGTTAGAAAGTAACATTCAATCCGAAAGAATAAATAGCCGGTACCGGATAAACACCATTATCTGCACCACCACCCAAAATACTTCCGATTTGTGCTTCTGGAGTATATCCTGTTGCTTTAGTCCAAGTTTGTATGTTTTGTCCGCTCAAATAAATTCTAAGTTTTTGAGCACCAATTTTGTTTAATAAAGTAGGAGCAAATGTATACCCAAGTTGTACAGTACGAAGTCTGAAATAATCTCCAGGTTCTAAGAAATAAGAACTGAATAAAAAGTTATTACCTCTTGTATTATCTAAAATTGGTTCAACATTTGAAGTTCCAGGACCAGTCCATGCGTTTAACCTATTGCTTTCATAATTCAAGGTTGCAAAATTCGCAGTGCGACGTTCTGTATAAATTTTATTTCCTGCAACACCTTGTCCTTCGATAAGTGCATCAAAACCTTTATAGCCTAGAGATAAACTCATTCCATAACTATATGGAGGGAACGGAGTTCCTAAATAGGTTCTATCTGCAGCAGTAATCACACCATCACCGTTCGTATCCTGATAAGCAATATCTCCAAGCTGTGAATTTGAAAATTGAGCCTGGTTTAACATCTCTCTTGCTGTTTGGTAAATTCCGATTTGCTTGTAGCCGTAGAAATAACCAATTGATTGGCCAGAATTGGTTAAGTTAACACCGCTATTACCAGTAATCTGGAATTCAGTTGTATTACCTAAAGATTCAACTTTGTTTTTATTATAGCTGAAATTTCCAGAAAGGTTGTAAGTGAAATCTCCGATTTTATCTCCCCATCCTAAACTTACCTCGATACCACGGTTATTAATTTTACCCAAGTTGGTAAAATAAGGTAACTGACCTGCAAGTAAAGGGAAGCTGGTTAAAATACCATCAGTTGTTTTGTTGTAAACATTAATTTCTGCGTTAAAACGATTATTTAAAGCTTTTAAATCAAGTCCTAAATCTAAACCCTGAACAATTTCAAATCTTAAATTCGGATCAGGAATGTAAGCATTTTGTATTGCTGTATAAACATTTTCTCCAAAAACAGCAGTTGCTCCGTTTGATAAACCTTGTTGATACAGGTTTGGAGAAACGCCGTTAGAATTACCAAGACGACCCCATGAAGCACGTAGTTTTAAATAATCAATTCCTTTTATGTAAGATTTGAAAAACGCTTCTTCACTAGCTACCCATCCTAAACCAACGCTTCCGAAAGTTCCCCATCTGTTTTGAGGAGAAAAACGCGAGCTACCGTCTCTTCTAATCGTTCCGTTGAATAAATATTTATCTTTAAAAGTATAGCTTACTCTGGCAAAAGCACCAACATTTGTTTCTTCGCTACCGCCACCACTATTTGCTAATATGTTATTTGCATTTACAATTCCTAAATACCATAAATCAGGGTCTCCAGGAACAACTAATGTACTATCTGTTCTGCTACCGCCAACATTTGAACCTGCAAAACGTAACGATGTAAAGCCCGCTAACGCCGTAATTCTATGACCGCCTTCTAATGATTTTTCATAGGTTAAAGTATGGTCTTGTTGATATCTATGTGTTTCTGATTGACTTTGGCTAACTGTTGAACGGAATTGATCATCTCTAACGATGGTAGTTTGAGCACCATTTTCACCAATGTTTGCTATAAAGAATGGAGGTCTTGAGTACCCTCTTGAATGATTAAATCCAAAATCACCATATAAGGTAGATTTAATTTTGAAGTCTTTTAAAAACGTTAATTCTGCAAATATGCTACCATTAAAGCGAAAAACTTTATTAATAGATGTTCTATCTGAACGCATTATGGCAGAAATCGGGTTTCCAACCTGTGCTCTTTGGAACGAAGGCATAGAATAAAAAGTGTTTTCATTCAATTGAATTGGAACAACAGGAGCAGCCCAAACAGCATTGTTTAAACTTACACCAGTTCCATTTGGTTTAGCAAAAAAACCAGTAATGTCTCCACCAACTTTAAACTTATTGCTTACTTTAATTTCTTCGCTTAAGCGTAAAACATATTTCTCGTAGCTACTATATTTAACAACACCTTCCTGATTATTATAACTTAAATTAACAAGTGTTGTAGTTTTATCACCGCTATTGCTAAAGCTTAAACTATTGGTATTTATAATCGCACTGCGAAGAATTTCGCTTTGCCAATCGGTATTAGCTGTGTAGTTAGAAAAATCAAATGGTGCTGCACCAATGTTGGCTAACTGCGTAGAATATAGTTTCTTGAAACCATCAGCATCCGTTACATCAATTTTATTGATAACTTTTTGAATACCAATATTTGAGTTGAAATTAACTCTTGTTTGACCACGAGCTGCTCTTTTTGTAGTAACCGCAATAACACCATTTGCACCTCTTAATCCGTAAATTGCAGCTGAAGATGCATCTCTTAATAAATCAATAGATTCAATATCTGCAGGATTTAAATAGTCGATGTTATCTTGCAATAATCCATCTACAACGTATAAAGGGGTAGCACTATTTGTACTGCTAATACCTCTAATACGAATAACGGGTTGTGAACCCGGACCACCTGAGTTTACAACGGTTAAACCTGCAACCTTACCTTGCAAAGATGCCAAAGGATTAACAGCTGGCATTTTGGCAAGTTCATCACCATTTACGCTCGAAATCGAGCCTGTTAAATCTTTCCTTTTTTGCGTACCGTAACCTACAACTACTACTTGTTCTAGTTCCTGGTTAGATGAAGCCAATTCAACATTTATAGTTGTACGACTATTTACGGCTATCTCTTGTGTAGCATAACCAATGAAAGTAAATATTAAAGTTGAGTTTGGTGGTGCACTGATACTGTATGCCCCTGATGCGTCTGTTTGTGTACCTATTTGCGTACCCTTAACTAAAACGCTAACGCTTGGGATGGTAGCCTTATCGCCGCCATCTGTTACCTTACCTTTAACGGTTAGGTTTTGCGCAAATGTTAGATTAGTTGTGAGCAAACAAAATAGAGCCAGAACAGAAAATTTTGTAAAGATTCTTTTCATGCTTTATTAATTTGGTTAAAAAATTTGGACAAATGTGCTTTAGTTTTCTCATATGCACAAACATAAGTACCTCAACATTAGTACATCAGCTGTTATTAATCCTGAAAATTTTTAATTAGATATCGTGGATGGAGGTAGTAAAATGGCTATGTTTTACTATTAAAGATATTATTTACTGATGATTAGTGTATAATGTACACTTTACTTTTTGTAGTCGTTGTATTTTTAGGATGAGAGGTAATGACGTAGTGTTTTTAACCGCTTCTAAAAGCTTCCTTAAGAAGCATTTAGAAGCTTAGAGGTACTAGGAATATGGAGATTAAAGCTCCATTAGAAACTCTGTTAAGTTTTTATCGTGCGGAACGTTTAATTTTTTTCTTAATCTGTATCGTCTAATTTCTATTCCTCTCAAAGTAATGTTCAATAAAGAAGACATCTCTTTACTGCTCATGTTCATTCTCAAATAAGCACATAGCTTTAAATCATTTGGTACTAAATCCGGATGCTGAGCTTTAAGTTTTTTGAAGAAACTTTCATGTGCTTCATTAAAGCTATTTTCAAACAAATGCCAATCGCGTTCGTCGGTCATGCCGTCGTTTATTACTTTTTGAATTTTTCGAAGTTGGTCATCACCAAGTTTTTTTCCGTTCTCATCTTTAAGCTTAACAAGCTCATCGCTCAGCTTTTGCAACAATTCGTTCTTGTAAACAAGTGTCATTGCAGAATTTGCCAACTCGCGGTTTTTAGAAGCTAGTTCGGCTTGAAGTTTTTCAGTTTGAAGTTTATGGATTTGCTTTTCGTTAGCTTCTGCTTCGAGTTTTAAAATTTCCTCCTGCTCAGCTTGTAACTTATCGCTAATTTTTTGACTATCTCTCTTAAGTTTAGTTTCATAGATCTTTTTACCCATTATCAATGCAGAAACGATAACTATAAGGTAAAATAAAATTGCCCAGTTGCTTAAATACCAAGGGCGAAGAATAGTGAATTCGAAAGTTGTAGTTTCGCTTACTAAAGAATCGTCTATTTTAGCTCTTACTTTAAAAACGTAAGTGCCGCTGCTCAAATTGGTAAAATCTTTCTGCGTTGCCGTGCTCCAGTCCGACCAGTCTTTAGAATACCCTTCCAGGTAATATTGAAATTTTATTTTCGCTTGCCTGAAGTATGGTAATGAGAAAGAAATACGTACGTTATTTCTGCTATTTCTAATTTCAATTGCATTGCCATCATTACCATTCTCGCTTATAACAGCATATTTATCAGTAATATCCTCAATTTTTCTGATTAAAACCTTTTGCAGAATCTTATTATTTGCAGCATCAATTTTTTGATTTGCATTATAAAAAACAAAGCCATCATCAACACTAATTAAATAAATAGAATCGCTTATTCTGCTAATGTTCTCATAATACTGAACCATTCTACCATCTAAAACGCTAAATCGGTTCGAATCAATTGAAATTTTTCCGGCCTCACTAAAATTCGCCAAAGCAGTTTTACCGTGATTTATAAACCAGTATTTTTTTGCACCTGCATTTATAATTTTGTTGGATGATTCAAACGAGCCTAAAGCCTTATTTAGTGCATTATATTTAGAAAATTTATCACTGATATTATCGTATGTGAAGAAACCTGCATCACTAGCAAAAACAATTTGATTCTCAAGATTGAATAGGTTCAGGTTATAATTGCTTGGCAATCCGCTTTTCTCATCATAATATTTGTTAGTGATAACAGTACTATAATCAGCACTAAGCTTTAATTTGTATAAGCCTTTATAAGCATGGCTTACCCATATTTCGCCTTTATGGTCTTGCTCAACGTATCTCGAGGGAATATTGAAATTTGCTATTTTTTTATAAAACTGCCACTTGCCTGCCGCATTCTTATTAAATAAAAGTAATCCTGTGTAAGTTCCCTGAATTAATAAGTTGGGATTACTATTTAGCTTTTTAATCGTCCAGCCGCCACTGTAGTTTGTAATGGTTTCAATTTTATCGCCAACTACATTAAATGTACCGTTATTATGGCCACATAAAAGTTGATTATCAATAATGGTTAACTCCCAAACCTGACCCTGAGAGTTTGGAATAAGCTTAAAGTTTAAATTCGAAAACTGCTCTCCGTTACGCCAGTCGCTATAAAACAAACCTTGATTTGTACCAAGGTAAATCTTGTTATTGAAAATTACGCTGGAATAAACCGTTCCAAAAACGCCTGTTTTATCCAGATAAAAATAAAGAGGGGAATTTAATTCGATGCGGTCGATACCATTATCAAGTCCTGCCCAAAGATTTTGCTCATTATCTACATATAGACTCAGTACAGTATTGTTTTGCAATCCGCTTGATTTATTTATTCTTTGGATGATGTTTCCGTTATCATCAATAATAATAATTCCATTTAAAATAGTGCCATAAGCATAATATTTACCCAGAATTTTAACACCATTATTCAACTGAAATGCTGATAGAAACGAATTTGCAGGTGTGTTAAAAGGCGAAAATGATTTGCCATCGTAAATAAATAATCCATTTTTACCTGTACCAATTAAAAGCGAATTGCCTTTATATGGTAATATAGATAGCACACCGGTTTTACAAATTAAATCACTGCCTGGAATAAACTCTAGCTTGCCGCCTTTAAGTTCGTACAAACCTTTATCCTCAACAAAAAAACGTTCTCCGATTTTATAAGAAAAAAGAAAATTACCAGTGTTTTTTAAAACGCTGATTTTATCGTTTTCTAAAGAATAAATTGCTTTAAATGATTGGAAAACTACTTTTTTGCCGAAGATGTGAATTTTCCAAATCTCATCGTTTAACTTTTCTGATTTTGGTATAAGATGCGTTAAGGAAGTATAAATTAGCTTGTTTTGTTTGTAAGACCAATATCCAAAATCTCCGAAACAACCCGTGTATATTTTGCCATTTGCATCAGCAGCAACCGACCTTACAATTTGGCCATTTGGCATTTTGTACTGGTCCCAATATTTTCCATCGTAAGTAAGTAAACCTTCGGTATTCCCGAAATACATTACTCCGTTTTTATCTTTTGATATGCTCCAGTTTTGATTGCCTGAAGCATAAGTTGCTTTTGAAAAATTCTGAATGTAGGGTACACCTATACTTTTAATATCAGCAGCATATAATGTATGAGTAGAAAGAATGATAAAAATAAGTACGCGAAAAATTTTAAACATAAATGGAATCTGATTAAGCCATTGTTATGCAAAGTAACTGAAAAATGTTGAAATTCGCTTAGTGATACAAGTTATTGGCATACTTTGGCCAATGTTAAATTCTAATTGAAAATCCTTTTTTTCGATAATCAAACTTACTAAGTTGCTATTTTCATTTCGCACTATGTAATAGATAAAGGCTTAAATTTCGAGAATGGAGAGAGAGCTTATTGTACATAATTGCAGAAATCAAGTTACCAAGGTATCTGATAAAACGGATTTGGTTCGGACTTCATTCGGAGTTAAGACGGTGTTGTGACAATTGAATCCGAACAAACTACGACTTATCCCTTAGTGAAGTTAAAATCATTAGATAACACTTCTGCAAGAAATCCATAGCCTTGTAGCAATTGATATTTTGGAGGGCGACCGAGCTTGTTTAAAGGATGCTTAAGGATCTAAAAAAGCGAGCCCTATAAAGAAGTCGCTTTTCAATATTTATCTGTAGGACTGGTTATTTAAGAAAATAACTATGCAGTTATTTCTGCTTTTTTAGCAACCGGTTGAGGAACTTTTACATAATAACCTGTGCCATCGTAAGGGCGCTTACGTGGATTTGTTGTGCAGGCAGTCGAGCAGCAGCCTTGTAATTCATTCCCGCAATCATCGCATTGCGTAATGTGCTCGTTGCATTCCGGATTTGCACAGTTAATCATTTTTGGAGTTGTTTTGCCACAGTTGTAACAAACAGAAACTACAGTTGGATTAACATTATTTACATCAACGGCAATTCGATTATCAAACACATAACATTTGCCTTCAAAATCTTTACCGCCTGCTTCTTTACCATATTTTATAATTCCACCATGAAGTTGGTAAACATCTTCAAAACCATGATGTAAAAGAAGGGCAGAAGCTTTTTCACACTTAATTCCACCTGTGCAATACGTTAAAATCTTTTTATCCTTGTACTGTGCTAATTGGTTTATTTGCTCAGGAAAATCACGGAAATTTTCAATATCAAGCGTTATAGCGTTTTTAAATTTGCCAAGGTTATGCTCATAATTAGAACGTACATCTAAAACAATTACATCCTCATCATCTTTCATCTTCATAAAATCTACAGGTTCTAAATGCTTTCCTGTTTTTTCATTTGGATTTATAATCGATGTATCGCGTAAGCCTGAATGAACAATTTCAGATTTATAACGACAATGCATTTTCAGGAACGAAAGTTCTTCAACATCATCAATCTTAAATTCTGTTTTTGCAAAGCGTTCATCAGCATGAATGGCTTTCATATAGGCTTCACAAGCTTCTTGAGTGCCGGAAACGGTTCCATTCAAACCTTCATCAGCAACGATAATTCGGCCAACTAAACCTAGTGATTTACAAAATTTAAGGTGATCTGCAGCAAATTGTTCTGCATCTGCCATGTAACTATAGCAATAGTAAAGTAGTGTTTGATATTTTTTCATAACGCTGTTGATACCGTTGCAAACGGCGTTTAAAGCGGGGCAAAGATAATAAATTGAGTTATAAGTTTTATGTTATAGGTTATAAGTTTTTTTGGTCTAGAACTTACTACGTAAAACCTATAACTTAAAACTACTAAAACCCGTACGCAATTCTAAAACCTTGTGTAAGCTTTCTGCCGCCATCATAAGCAAAACCATAGCTGGCTCTTAAAACCAGGCGTTGCAATCCAAAATAAAACTCTTTATAGTTTCTTTTTTCTGGTGATGAAAGATAACCTCCGCCAATAAATTCTTCGAGCTTCGCTTTGCGTAATAATGGTACTTTGTTAATGAAGAAGCCTGCAAAATTATGCTCTAAATGCGCTTCGAAATATTGTTTGTTTGTGCTGAACTGATAAAAATCAAGGTATTGGAATTTTCTCAAATTTGGCGGAAAAAACGTTGAAATGTTACCCGAAAAATGCTTGAAATCTGGGTAGTACATTTGGTTATTATTTACAAATTTACCTGCGCCAACCAAAAACGAAGTGTAACCCCATAAGCCTAAACTTATTCTATCCTGATAAACTTCTGCCTTGATAAAATCGTAATCAACATCACTATTTAATAAATCTTTGAATCCTTTTTTATAAAGGAAAGTTATTCTTGGATATTTAGATTCGGTGTAAAATTTCCCATCCGGTCTGGTAATATATTTTTGTCCGAATGTATAGGTTAAGCTTCCTGTTGCACTAACAGATGTATAAGTTGGAAACAACGGCGTCTCTGTAGCGGGCGTAAAAGGATTGTTAGAAGTAAATTCTAATTCCTTATTATCGAAAAATTTAAAGTTCGAACTATTGGTAAGCGTATGGTTTCTGGCATAATCAAAACTTAATGAACCTTGTAAGCCGCTCGCTAATTCTCTTGTTGTATTGATATTAAAGAAACTTTTTTCGTAAAACTTAGGGAAGTTTTTTTCGTAAAGCAATGAGTTGATGGTGTTGCCGAGTTGTGACATTGAACCAAAATTGTTTAAATCGAAAATACCATTTCCAAAAGATGCACCAATACTTGCTCTTTTAAGCGGATCGTAAAAGTAACTACCCGTTAAACTACCCGTTAATTTTTGGTTTGCAAAGCCGTACCTCAACTCCGGACGAATGCTGTAAGTTCTGCGGTTTTCGAAAACCTTTCTATAAGTAACACCATATTTTATTGCAAAACCTTCTACAGTATTATAAAATATCGATCTAAGAATTGGGTCGAACGAATAATACTCTTTATGAAAACGATCGTTAATGCTGTAACCATTTAAAAGGAGCTTGCCTAAACCAAACTTGTTATTATCTTTTTCAAGTGAGTCTAGATAAACTTTAGATTCCTTCCGCTTTGCGATACTATCTTTTACGATATAGTTTATTTTTTCATCGGGTGTTAAAGGTATAGGGCGATTATTACTCCAGTAAAGTGAATCCTTTTTGTTAACCATTTCGGTAACTTTTAAAATTTCTCCGCTGAAGAAGTTCTTAGGGAAAACCGGAGTAACATCGTAATTGCTGTAAATTCCAACAAAATAACCTGCAAATTTAAAACCTAATACATTGCCATTAAACTGAAAGTTGATGCTAGTAGGCATGTAAACATCTTTCACTTTAGTAAACTGTTGATTAATATTTAAGGTGTCGATAAAATTAATTCCTGCATTTTTGGTTAAGTACAAATCGGTGTTATATATTCTCCAGCTATCATCAATAATGTAAATAATTCCTCTAAAAACAGGGTCGTTAGTTCTACGCGGAATTACTTCAATTTTATTGATGGTTTCTCCATTTTCTTTTGTCTCGCCCAGATATTTGTACTTGTAATAGAACATTGCATTTTCTGCAATGGGCGATATAAAACCTCTGGAACTTAATGTGTTTTCAAGCAGATAATTATCGTAAAAATTTATAATTAAATCTGATGCTTTGTTAAAACTAAAAGCATTGTTTCTACCCGCAACTTTCGATGAAATCATTTCTTCGTGAACATCATTTGGTCTGCGAAAACTGAATTTGCTTTGCGATTCTGATAAATAAATAATGCCTTTCCGGTTAGTGTCAAGCTCCATTACCTTTCTAATATCCTGACCGAAAAACTTTTTAGGTGCACCATTTAACCTTTGCACACCTTTTATGTAAACATCGCAAGTGAAAGAATTAACCTCATTTAAATGTTGCTTTCGCGATGCAATTGCTTTGCGCATTATTGCATAAGCCGGGTCTTCTGCATTTGCCCTGATTGTAACATTATTTAGCGTAAAGCTTTCTGAACTTAGTGTTATATTTAATGAAGTTGAGCCATTGATATTTACAATTTGTTCCTGTTGTTTATAACCAACTGCTCTAAAAGTTAAAGTATGCTGTCCTTTTGCTAATCTTAATTCGTAAAGGCCATCAACATTTGCAGATGTACCCTTTGTGGTATTTTTGATATAAACAGAAGTAAATGGTATTGGCTGGCCGTCAACATCCTTTACTGTGCCTGAAATTGTAAATTGTTGTGCAATTACTGATTGAGTGAAAAATAAAAGGGTAGCGAGTGCGCACAGTTTGAACATAAATAAATCAAAGACTAGTTAAGCTATAAATATCGAATAAGTTTTAACACTATACATATAGCTATGTGTTAAAGTTTGTTAAGTTGATTAAAAAATAAATTTTGCGGCTTTTTTAATTTGATTTAGCGCAATGTGGTTTAACAGAAACATCAAACGTTTGTTTTTGAAATATTAGTATTACATAGGCTATTTTGATGTTGAGCGTAGTTTTTTTTATAACTTTGGAAGCAAAATCAACCGGTAAAAAACCATGTATAAAACATTACAACCAGTTCTTCAGAAAGAACTAGAAGAGATAGAAAACGCTGGATTATATAAACGCGAACGCATTATCGTTACGCCTCAAGGTGCCGATATTAAAGTGAGTGGCGGGGCAGAAGTAATTAATTTCTGTGCAAACAACTATTTAGGCTTATCATCTCACCCAAAAGTAATTGAAGCTGCTAAAAAGGCAATAGATGATCACGGATACGGAATGTCCTCTGTGCGTTTTATTTGCGGTACGCAAGATGTGCATAAAGAACTTGAAGCTAAAATTTCTAAATTTTTAGGAACAGAAGATACTATATTATACGCAGCTGCCTTTGACGCAAATGGTGGTGTTTTCGAGCCATTATTTAATGCTGAAGATGCGATTATTTCTGATGAGTTGAATCATGCATCGATTATTGACGGGGTGCGTTTATGTAAAGCACAACGCTTCCGCTATAAAAATGCCGATTTAGAAGATTTGGAAAAACAATTAATTGCTGCTAAAGATTGCAGACATAGAATTATTGTTACTGATGGTGCGTTTTCTATGGATGGTTCTGTAGCACCACTTGATAAAATTGCTGATTTGGCTGATAAATACGAAGCATTAATTATGATTGATGAATCGCATTGTACAGGTTTTATCGGTAAAAATGGTAGAGGTACACACGAACATTTTAACGTAATTGATAGAATCGATATCATCACCGGAACATTAGGTAAAGCATTAGGCGGTGCGTCTGGTGGCTTTACATCAGGAAAAAAAGAAATTGTAGATATGCTACGTCAGCGTTCTCGTCCATATTTATTTTCAAACACTTTGGCTCCTGCAATTGCTGGTGCTTCTATTGCAGTGTTAGATATGTTAAGCGAAACCACTTCGTTAAGAGATAAACTGGAAAGCAATACCAAATATTTCCGTGAGAAAATGACTGAGGCTGGTTTTGATATCAAACCTGGTTTTCACCCAATTGTGCCTGTAATGCTTTACGATGCTAAAGTTGCTCAAGAATTTGCGGCAAAAATGTTAGAAGAAGGTATTTATGTAATCGGATTTTTCTATCCGGTTGTACCACAAGGTAAAGCACGTATTCGTGTACAACTTTCTGCAGGGCATGAGCAACACCATTTAGACAAGGCTATTGCAGCATTTACTAAAGTTGGTAAAGAATTGGGTGTGATTTAATTCCTTAATCCAAATAAAACGACAAAAGCCACAGTAATGTGGCTTTTGTCGTTTAGAGTTCATTTTCTTGTAATAATAGCTTTAAGGAGAATTTTTGAACTCATTATCGTTAAAATAATCAGAAAATTAGCCTTATATTTGAAGCCATGTTACAGGATAAAATAACACAATACTCGGAAAAAATTAATGCTTTCGTAACTGAAAAAGCCGACGAATTAGAGCAATTCCGTATCAAATATTTAGGAAGTAAAGGAATTATTAAAGAGATTTTTGAAGAGTTTAAAACAGTTTCAACTGAAGAAAAAAGATCTTTAGGCAAAGTTTTGAATGAGTTTAAACAACTTGCCGAATCGAAATATCAAAGTTTAAAAGAATCTACTGAAACAACACAATCTCAAGCTGCGGTAAATGAACAGGATTTAACTTTACCGGGTGAGGGTTTTGAAATTGGTTCTCGTCATCCATTAGCTTTAGTTAGAAGAGAAATTGTCGAAATTTTTTCGAAGCTTGGTTTTACAGTTGCCGAAGGTCCTGAAATTGAGGATGACTGGCATAACTTCTCTGCATTAAACTTCCCGGAAGAACACCCGGCAAGAGATATGCAAGACACTTTCTTTATTAAAAAAGGTGGTGAAAAAGGAGATATCGCTTTGCGTACACACACTTCATCAGTACAAGTTCGCATGATGGAACAAGGTCAGCCGCCATTCAGAGCAATTATGCCCGGTCGTGTTTACCGTAACGAAGCAATTTCTGCTCGTGCACATTGTTTCTTCCATCAAATAGAAGGTTTGTATGTTGATGAAAATGTATCGTTCGCAGATTTAAAACAAACGTTATTTTATTTTGTACAGGAATTATATGGAGAAGGAACAAAAGTACGTTTCCGCCCATCTTATTTTCCGTTTACAGAGCCATCTGCAGAAATGGATATTTCTTGTACCATTTGTAAAGGTGATGGATGCCAATTGTGTAAATATAGCGGTTGGGTAGAAATTCTAGGTTGCGGTATGGTAGATCCAAATGTTTTGGAAAACTGTGGCATTGATTCTAAAAAATACAGTGGTTTTGCTTTTGGTATGGGAATAGAACGTATTGCAAACCTTAAATATGTAATTAAAGATTTAAGATTATTCTCTGAAAATGATGCTCGTTTCTTAAAGCAATATAAATCTGCTTTAATTTAATGGGGAGATACTTATATAGCTTGTTATTTGTACTTGTATTATTTACAGGTTGTGGCAAAGATGCAAGTTTTATACCCGAAGTTTCAGTGAATTTTAGTTTGCCATTGGCTGATCCACGTTTGAGTAGGTTAAGTAGTCCAGGTGGTGCTGTTCTTATTAACGGTTATGGTGTAGCCGGTTTGGTGCTTTATCGCCGAACAGATAATGGCTATGTAGCGTTCGATCGCTGTAGCACCGTGAATCCTGAACAAAAATGTGCGGTTACTATAGATGATCCTTCTTTAACCGTAACTGATCCTTGCTCTGGAGCAAAATTTTTGCTTGAAGATGGAAGTCCGGTAAAAGCTCCCGCTGTTAGGGCTTTAAAACAATATACAGTAGCCATCTCTGGCGCCAATTTACATGTAACCAATTAGAATGGAAGCCGAAAAAATTAAAGAAACCGTTAAAAAAGCAGCTAAAGAGCTTTTTAGAAAATACGGATATCATAAAACCAGTGTAAATGAAATTGCTAAAAAAGCCAGAATTGCTAAAGCAACAATTTACAAATACTTCGAAAGCAAGGAACAGGTACTGGATAGTATTTTAATGGATTATCTTGACCAAAACTTACATGAGATTTTACAAAATAAAGTAAGTTATGCATCAGAGGAAGAGCATTTAAAGGCTTTGGTAATGAAAACCAGCCGACTTTCCTTTACTGCTTGTAATGAGTTTATTGGTTGGGATTTTGTTCGTGAGAATGCTAATTCTCAGGAGTTTTTGAAACACCTTTCCGATCAGCTTGAAGCATTGTTGCTTGCGGCTTATCTTCAATTGGATAACTTTAAAAATAATCCTGCTAGGAGAGAAGGTTTAGCTTTCTTACTTAAAGCCAGTAAAAGTATCGTATTCTCTTTCGCATTTACATCTGTAAGCGATTCTGATGTTCGTAAGAATTTTGTGAGTTTCCAGAAAGAGATATTACCTTTCTTAGTGAAGGCAGCTTTATAATACTTTATGCTCATAAAAAACGGGATGTTGCCAAAAGCTACATCCCGTTTTTATTTAAGGGTTTTATTAAATTATTCCCATTTGAAAACTTTTACGGCAACTGCATAAATTCCAATTCCCCAGATAAGTAAAATCATAATCTGGAATTTAACATCCCATAAACCCAAACCTTCAAAAGCTACTTTTCTCATTGCATCATTTAAATAAGTAAGAGGTAAAGCTCTGCTAATTGGTTGCAGCCAACTTGGAAAAGCTTCTATTGAAAAGAAAGTTCCTGAAAGTAGAAATTGTGGTAGTGTTACGATATTTGAAATTGGCGGAACCATACTTTCGTTTTTGGCAATGCCCGAAATGATGAATCCAAAGCCCATAAAAACAATTACGCCCAGTGTTGCGAGTATTATCATATTGAGAACTGTGAGTGCGCCATGAACGAGCGTAAATCCGAAAAAGAAGTGTCCCAATAAAATGATGAATAGCGCACCGATTAATGCAAAACCAATTCTTGCAATTCCTTCGCCGATAACTATGCTTGAGCGTTTTACCGGAGTAGCAAAAAAACGTTTAATAACCAACGTTTGGCGTAAGCTTAAGAAAACAAATGCTGTTCCGAAAACGCCAGTGCTTAATAGCGAGAAACCAAGTTGTCCTGGCAAGATAAAATCAATTGTTTTATATTCTCTACCGTGGATGGTACTTTCTTTAATCTCAGCAACCGATGGTTTTAATTGTTTATCGTAAAAAAGGTTATTTAAAACTGATTTTAAAATATTCCCTTTATCCATTGATGCTGATGTATAAACCACATTAACCGAATATGCTTCAGAATTTACCTTTCTGTGCACATCAACCATTGCATCTACATTTCCTTTTTCCAGCAATTTGTCAAATTCTGCTTTTGATTTATCTCTAACCAAGCGAATCATTCCGGTTTGTTCCATTGATTTAATTACTGGGTTTTCAGTATCAGAACCTGGTGTTATTCCAACATCTAACCTTGTACCGCCGCCGCCTAAAAATCCGAATACTAAAATAAATATTAATGGAAAGGCAAGTGTAAAAACCACCGCCGAAGGACTTCTCATTATAGAACGAAAACTCGCTTTTGCCAAGGCTAAAGTGGCGGTTGTATTGCTGTATTGTTTCATGGACTATTTTTTAATAGTTGTACTGTTTTTGTTTTCTAAACCCGATTGAAGCGGCAGCTCCCGATTTCAACATCAAATGTTTTGGTTAATTTGTTATGCTTTAATAAAGCACAGGTTTTATCGGGACTAAAGCGGAAAGCGGGAGTAACGTTAATTATTGTACTGTTTTTGCTTTTCTATAAATATTATTCTCTCCACTCTTTACCTGTAAGGTTGATAAAAACGTCTTCTAAATTGGCCTTTTTAACTTCTTTTTTTCTTTCGAAACCGCTGTTAACCAAATTGTCGATTAAATTGTCGGGCGTATCTAAGGCAATAATTTGTCCGCGTTCTACAAAAGCAACCCTGTCGCACAATTGCTCGGCTTCATCCATGTAATGCGTTGTTATTACTACGGTCGTGCCATTTGTTCTTATTTCGGTTATCAAATCCCAAAGGTTTCTTCTTGCTTGCGGATCTAAACCTGTTGTTGGTTCATCTAAAAAGATAATTTTAGGCTGATTTAGAAGTGTTGTAGCAATAGAGAAACGCTGTTTTTGTCCGCCAGAAAGGGCTTTGTATTTTGCTTTCGCTTTATCCTGAAGATTTACTTTCTCGAGCATCTCCATCGGTTTAATATCTGCGCCATATAAACCTGCAAAAAGTTCAATCAGCTCAACTAAATTCAGATTTGGATAGTAACCAGCAGCTTGTAGCTGAACGCCAATAATTTGTTTTATGTCTTGCGCCTGTGTATCAACAGAAAATCCATCTACAATAATCTCTCCTGAGGTTTTGTCTCTCAGTGTTTCGATAATTTCTAACGTTGTAGTCTTGCCCGCACCGTTTGGACCTAAAAGACCGAAGATTTCATTTTCATAAACATCAAAACTTAAATCTTGTACAGCTACAAAATCATCGTACTTTTTTACCAGATTTTTAACGCTGATAATGGCTTTGTTTGTTTGCATATTGCGAATGTAAGAAGCTTTAAATGAATAGAAAATGAATTTAGTTACAATAAAAACAAAATGTCGGTAAAATGATGTTTTTGTTAGGTGAAATTGACTTATAAAACAAAATCTGCGAATCTTTAGCTTTTATGTCGCCACAGATTCGCAGATTTTAAAATATTAAGCTTTAGTCTTTAAGCTTTTATCTTTCTGCTCTTTCTACCAAACTAATTCGCCTTTCATCACCTCAACAAAATCATCGAAAAGGTAACGAGAATCGTGTGGGCCAGGTGAAGATTCTGGGTGGTATTGTACTGAAAATGCTTTTTTACCTTTAACACGAATACCTTCGATAGATTTATCATTTAGGTTGATGTGCGTAATTTCAACTTTATCTGAGTTTCTAACTTCATCAGGAACAACACCAAAACCGTGATTTTGAGAAGTAACCTCGCAATGGTTTTTAATAATATTTTTAACCGGGTGGTTTAAGCCACGGTGACCGTTAAACATTTTCATTGTTCCAATTCCGTTTGCCTCTGCCAATAATTGGTGACCTAAACAAATACCAAACAATGGTTTATCAACAGCTAAAATTTCTTTAATGGTTTCAACCGCGTATGGCATTACCGATGGATCGCCAGGACCATTTGAGATAAAGTAACCGTCTGGATTAAATTTTTCCATTTCGGCAAAAGTTGTTTTTGCAGGGAAAACTTTTACGTAAATATCTCTGTTTTCGAAACTACGAAGTATATTTTTCTTGATGCCTAAATCTAAAGCCGCAACTTTCAAACTTGCTTCCGGATTGCCATAAAAATATGGCTCCTTTGTACTAACCTTCGATGAAAGTTCTAAACCATCCATTGATGGTACTTCAGAAAGCTTTTGTTTTAACTCTTCTAAATCAGTAATTTCTGATGAAATAATTGCATTCATTGCGCCTTTGTCTCTAATATGGCGTACCAAAGCACGTGTATCAATATCAGAAATGGCAACTAAATTATCATTTTGAAAATAATCCTGAATAGATTCTGTTGCTTGTTTACGGCTGTAAACAATGTTGTAATTTTTACAAACTAAACCAGCAATTTTTATTGAATCAGATTCAATCTCTTCCTTTTGGATACCGTAATTCCCGATGTGTGAATTAGTGGTAACCATAATCTGTCCAAAATAACTTGGGTCAGTAAAAATTTCCTGGTAACCTGTCATACCTGTATTAAAACAAATCTCACCGGTTGTGGTTCCAATTTTTCCGGCTGCTTTGCCGTAAAAAACCGTTCCGTCGGCTAGTAATAAAATTGCAGGTAACTTGGTGTAGTTAGTCATGGTTAATACAATAAGAATTTTGATTTAAAAAAGAGTAGAAAAAAGGATGGCTTTCGGCATTAAAGCCGTTTTTGCTAGGTGCAAAAAAAGATGAATAAATCCCTTCCATTTCGGGGTACAAAGATAGGATTTAATGCCGTAAAAGTTTAAAAATTTATTCAATTTTTTGTAACATCCCTAATAATTATATTTTATGACCAATTAAACTACACGTTTTAGAATATAACTTTATACTTTTGGCTCACCAAAACAAAACCAATGTCGGTACATAAAGAAATCAAACGCATAACCACGCACATTTTACAAGAGATGAAACAACGTGGTGAAAAAATATCAATGCTAACCGCTTATGATTATTCTATGGCAACCATTTTAGATGATGCCGGATTGGATGTTCTGCTTGTTGGCGATTCTGCTTCTAACGTAATGGCGGGTCATGAAACCACTTTGCCAATTACTTTAGACCAGATGATTTATCATGCTGCATCGGTAATTAGAGCTGTTAAACGTGCTTTTGTAGTAGTTGATTTACCTTTTGGTTCTTACCAAGGAAATTCTAAAGAAGCCTTAAATTCTGCGATTAGAATTATGAAGGAATCTGGTGCGCATGGTGTAAAATTAGAAGGAGGTGAGGAAATTATCGAATCTGTTCAGCGTATTATTACTGCTGGTATTCCTGTAATGGGGCATTTGGGTTTAACGCCGCAATCAATTTATAAATTTGGAACATATACCGTTAGAGCTAAAGAAGAGGAAGAGGCGAATAAGTTAAAAACAGATGTACTTGCTTTGCAAGCCGCAGGTTGTTTTGCAATCGTTCTTGAAAAAATTCCAGCAGTTTTAGGTAGAGAAGTTTCTGAAAGTTTACATATACCTACTATTGGCATTGGTGCAGGTAATGGTTGCGACGGACAAGTTTTAGTAGTTAATGATATGATTGGTTTAACAAAGGGATTTAAACCACGTTTCTTACGTCAGTATATTAATTTATACGATGATATTTTGGGAGCTGCTCAATCTTACATCCGTGATGTTAAAGCCAACGATTTTCCAAACGAAAAGGAACAATATTAGGGCTGGACTTAGTGAACAATTAAACAATTAATCATTTAAACAGTTAAACACGCTTTGCCGATTACCGATAAAGACATACTTTTTGAAGATAACCACCTGATTGCGATTAATAAACGAGCAGGAGACATTGTACAAGTTGATGAGACTGGCGATGAGCCGCTTGATGAACAGGTAAAGAAATACATCGCCCAAAAATACAATAAACCCAATGGTGCTTTCTTAGGTGTAGTGCATAGGTTGGATAGACCAGTTAGCGGAGTAATCCTTTTTGCTAAAACTAGTAAGGCATTGGAAAGGATGAATGCTGTTTTTAAAAACCGTGAGGTTAAAAAAACATATTGGGCAGTTGTTAAAAATAGACCTGAGCAAGAATCGGGTACACTAATTCATTGGCTGGTTAAAAATCCACAGAAAAATGTAGTTACTTATTATAAAACAGAGGTAACCGGAAGCCAAAGGGCAGAATTATCTTATAGATTAATTGGCAAAGTTGGAGATTACTTTTTAATTGAGGTTGATCCTTTAACTGGTCGTTCTCATCAAATTCGAGTTCAACTTTCATCAATGGACTGCTCTATAGTTGGCGATAATAAATATGGTTATCCAAGAGGAAGTAGAAAAGGAAGTATTTGTTTGCATGCCCGCAGACTTCAGTTTCTTCATCCTGTTAAAAAAGAACCAGTAAATATTTTTGCCAAATTACCAGTTGATGGATTTTGGGAAAGATTTGAAAATATGTAATTCTACTTACATTTTGTTTTTTCTAAAACTATTGAATTTCCATAAGTAAGTTTGCGGTAGTTTTTAAATTTTACTTCATCTTTATCTTGATAGGTTTCACCATAGCCTTCTAAAAATTTATCGCCTTGTCTAACCCAGGCAACTTGTCTTTTAGACCATGTTCCTTCAGATTGAAATTTGTAATCGACTATAATTGTGTCTCCAATACTATAGCCATAAAATTCGCCATCATTTTTATCTTTACCATCAAGATTATAGCTTAATTTCCCTATAACTTTATTACCACCAGTGCCGTAAATCAAAAGTGAAACATTATCATTATTCTTACTGTATGTAAAACACTCATCGGGACTTACATATTCACTCTGCCTTTCACTCATTATGCTCGAATCAACAGTTGTATATTTTTTACTATCGCTTTGACAAGAAAATAAAAAAATAGATAGCGCCGCAGCAAGTGTGAATATTCTTTTCATTGGTATATAGTTTAAGGGATTTTATTTGAACTAAATTAATTATTAAAACTTATTTTGGAAAAATTAAAGTAATAATCGTGCCACTATCGATTTTTGATTCTATACAGATTTCTATTTTGTGGAACTTTGCAATGCTTTGTACAATTGCTAAACCAAGGCCAAAACCTTGCTCTTCATCATTTCCGCGTTTAAATCTATCAAAAGCATCTTCTAACAATTCTTTAGTCATTCCAATTCCACTATCGCTAAATTTAATTTTATAGCTTTCATTTTCATAATCTCCATAGATATCAATTGTTCCTCCTTGAACATTATATTTTATGGCATTATTAATAATATTGATAAGCAACGTGTGTATTAAAGCCTTGTTGCCAATAAATTTTAAATCAGTAACGATGTTTTGGTTAAAGATTAAACCCTTATCCAATATTCTATCTTCAAGGTCTTCATAAATGTCATCCAATTCTTCCTTAATGCTAATCTCTTCAGTTTTTAGATATTGATTGTTTTCAACTTTTGAGATAAGCAACAAACTATTAATAATAACCTTCAAACGGTTAAGGGTTTTAAGAGAAGCAAAGATTTTATTTTCATGTTCAACCGGTATCTGAGGCGTGTTAAGCATGTTTTCAAAACGCGTACTCAAAACCGAAATAGGGGTAAGCAACTCATGCGATACATTGGCAATAAACTGCTTCTCTAATAGGAAAAGCGTGTTTATGCGTTTCATTAATGTATTAACACTATTATCTAAAATCTTAAAATCTTCTGTATTGGTTGGGATATTTTCGTAGTTATATAAAGTTGGGTCGTTAACACGATTTATTTTTTTATCAATAATTAGATAAAATGGTTTAAGCAAGAAATTTGTGAAAGCAAAGTCTGTAATTAACGTTATAAACAAAGAAATAACTAAAACGATGAGCATGTAAAACCGGATATAATTTTTTATGCCCTCTAAGGCCGTCATACTTTCGCCAAGCTCTAATTTGTACCAGTTTTTATGGTATTGAAATTTGTAATTCAGAATACGGTAAAATTCGATATCACCCTCAATTTCACGTTTTTCTGTAATTATTTTGAGTGGGGAATCAATTTGATTATCATCTATATCAGTTAAAATGATAAACTCCTCTTTTAAGATATTATAATCGGTAAAACTTTCCTGGTTGCTCAATAAACTGTCAATCTCTCTATTGCTCAGGTGCTCAATAATTCTTGCTTTCTTTTTAAGCAAACGATTATCAAGTTGGTTGTACGCAATTCTATCAAGTGAAAACAATATAATAGCACCTAAAATTAAAATTATTGCAATTTTAGTTATGGCATTATATAGAGAAAACTTGACTTGCAGTTTCATTTATGATGATAGATGGATGATATAAGATGGATGATGTTAGACTTAGGACTTGAGATTTGGATTTTGAGTTTTGAAATTTCATTAACAGTTAATTCTGTAACCAATGCTTCTTACAGTTTCAAACCAATCTATTGGGTTAACTGCGGCCAGTTTTTTACGTAAGTTTTTTACATGAACATCAACAAAATTCGAATCGGAATTTACTTCAAGAATATCGCCCCAAACATGTTCTGTTAAACTCATTCTTGAAACTACCCGGTTTTTGTTCAACACCAGATAATTAAAAATTTCAAACTCCTTTTTTGTAAGATTTAGTCTTTCATCACCATAAGATACTGTACGATTTTGAATATTAAAAGTAAAACCATGAATGTTTACCTCATTTTTTTCTAGCTTATGCTTTCTACGAATAATAGCATGCATTCTTGCCAATAATTCATTAAGGGAAAAGGGTTTTGGCAAGTAATCATCTGCACCTTCATCCAAACCTTTTATTCTATCATCTACAGCACTACGGGCAGTTAAAATAATTACGGCATCATCTCTATCACTAAAAGATTTAAGTTGTTTTAAAACCTCAAATCCATCGCCATCTGGCAAGCCTAAATCAAGTAAAATAAAATCGTAACTGTTTACAAAGATTTTTTCTTCTGCTGATGCTTTTTTCCAGGCATGCTCAATAATAAAACCTTCTTTGCTCAGAAATTCATTCATTTCCAGCGCCAGGCTTTTCTCATCTTCAACAATTAGTACGTTCATTTTAGTATCAAGTATTTAGTATCAGGTATCAAGATGTTAGGCGATATTTTCGTTGCTCGTTTTTCGTCCTCCGTTTTTAGCTCTCTGTCTTTAACTTTATGCTTTAGTCTTTGAGCTTTCCGCTTTCACTCACAACTAAGTTAATATTTCTTAAAATGATATGACAGGCTTCTTCAATTTCTTCTTTAGAAATAATTAATGGAGGTGCGATACGCATGGAATTACTACAATGTAAAAACCAATCTGATAAAACACCATCTAAAATACAGGCATCTATAATCTTTTTATTGATTTCGAAGTTTTCAAACTCTACAGCCAACATTAAGCCTCTACCTCTAATCTCTTTTATTGCCGAATGAACAAGCAAGTTTTTAAATAACTGGCCTTTTTCCTCAACTTCATCAACAATATGGTTATCTACTAAAGTGCGTAAAGTAGCTAAGCCAGCTGCACAACACACCGGGTGACCGCCAAAGGTTGTCATGTGCCCTAAAATTGGTGAATGTGAAAGCACCGACATAATTTCCAGCGAGCTGATAAAAGCACCAATTGGCATTCCGCCGCCAATGCCTTTTGCTAAAAGTAAAACATCAGGAATTATATTATAATGCTCAAAAGCAAACATTTTTCCGCTTCTACCAAAGCCAGATTGTATTTCATCAAAAATTAAAAGCGTTTTGGTTTCTTCACATTTGTTTTTGAGCGCTTGCATGTAAGCTAAATCTGCAACTCTTATGCCAGCTTCACCTTGAATAGGTTCTATAAAAACAGCTGCAATATCATCAGTAATTTTATCTAAATCGCTCAATTTGTTATGCTCTATAAAGCTAACGTTTGGTAAGAATGGTCCGTAACCAGATGAATAGAAATCGCTTTCCATTAAACTCTCTGCACCTTGTGTACTTCCATGATACGCGTTTTTACAAGCAATGAAACCTTTTCTGCCAGTGTATCGCTTCGCTAATTTCATAGCGCCTTCAACAGCTTCCGTTCCTGAGTTAAGAAAATAAGTGCAGCTTAAAGTTTCAGGTAAAATATCGGCTAAAGCTTTTGCGAAGTTAACCTGCGGTGTTTGAACGTATTCGCCATAAACCATTAAATGCATGTAGGTTTCGGCTTGCTTTTGGATGGCCTTAACCACAGCTGGGTGACAATGCCCAACATTACTAACGCCAATACCGGCAATAAGATCTAAATGCTTTTTATCTGAAGAATCGTAAATGTAAACACCTTTTGCCCTTACAAATTCGAGCATTAAAGGTTCGGGAGAGGTTTGTGCATTATGTTGTAAAAACAACTGGCGTTGTGTAAGCATAGCACAAAAATACGGAAATGAGGGCTAATTTATTCTTTATTTGCGAGGTAATGATAAAAATCTGAATACTTTCTACCGATTGGAATTTTCAGCCCATTTTGGAGTATAACTTGTTTGCGGTCAAACGATTTAATTTTACTTTCGGCAACTAAATAAGAACGATGAATTTGAAAATAACCTTTCTTTTTAGAAAGTAATTCTAATATCTCTGTTAAGCTGGACTTAGAAAATATATCTTCTTTCTGAGTAAATATTCTGGTATTTCTTTCCTTTGCCTCAATTGCAAAAATTTCGGTTAAATTAATTTGAAAAAATCTATTTCGTTGTTCAGCGCTTTTTACTAAAATGTAATCATCAGAATTTTCTTTGATAGCATTACTAAATTTTGTCAATAACTTTTCAGTTGCTTGAACAAATTTTGATTGCGAAATTGGCTTTAGCAAAAAATCGTCAGCTTGTAATTCGTACGATTGATATGCATAATTGGCATACGACGTAATAAAAACAAATTTATGGGTGTAATTTTTTATTAATCTTGCTAACTCTAACCCATTCATTTCTGGCATTTCTATATCCAAAAAAATGATGTCTAATTTTTTTTGCCTTTTGGTTAAATCGGCAAGCGCTAGCAGTGGGTTTGTGTAAGTCTTCAAAAGTTTTAGCCTTGAATCTTCTGCAATGTAATCTGTCAAAACTTCTAATGATGAAAATTCATCATCAATAGCGATACAAGTAAGCATGTCTTCCTTAATTTGAGCGAAAAATTTGGGTTAATTAATTAAGGAATGATTGTAACAAAACTATTGAAATTAAGTTGTCAATTCAAAAATAATTTTTCTATTAAAGCTAAAATATCTTGAAAAATTGTCGTTCATGTGGTTTCGTTTGTTGTTTATGTCGATTGGGTAGTTGTTGATGCGAAAAATTTTATATTGAATTTTTTGAAAGAGGTTTGAGGTAATTATGTGTATCTAATGTGCAAGTTCGTCAAGGCGAACAACTACATAGATTATATAAATACCTGAATCAAAGGAATTGTTATGTTTTGGATTGGTCATTATATTACAACAAATACGAAATTGATTTTGCGAAGGCCCCATATTGGTGATGGAACACGATTTACTACAATGCAGGTTATTGGTCACGATAATAACTTAAAGATTAAATTCTAATAATTAAACAACTTATGAAAACATCAGAATTAATAATTGGAGTAATTGTTTTTCTCATCTTATATATTATTTATCAAGTTATTATTTTGATAAATCAATACTCTAAAATGAAACAGAACAGTTCAAATGAAGCAATGAGATTGTTTTTTACAATGAATCCGTTTAGAAATTTGATATATGTTTTATTTCTAAAAAACAGGATTGATAATGAAAAGGAATAGCGAAGCTAGATGTTACAATAACAATCTATTTTAGAATTAAATATGAATGATAAATATAAACTTCTACTAAATTTACTAATAGGTTGTTCTGCATTATTAGTTTTTATAAACGTTTGGTTTTCTATGGTGCCAATTTGTTTATTGGGCACTAAATTTTTCCTATACTATGATAAAGAAAGATTGAACAATAAGTTAGGTTTGTTTTTTCTTATTGCCTTTTTGGTTTCTATTGCAATTGTGTTATATGAAAAGTTATAAGTATTAACTTGGCATTACCTTTTAAAGTTTCATTTTCTCTATAATCTTTATTTTAAAAGGAATTGCTTTAATAACAAAAAAGTCTTGCATTTTATTTCTGCAAGACTTTTTTGTTATTGTTTATCTCTAAATCTATTCAGCAACTCCCGTTTAAAGGCTTCCTGTGCTCTGTAGTATTTACCAACAGTTTTAATGGGCAGTGCAGATTTTAACTTGTAATAATATTTTTTCTCTAAGTTTAAATCTCTCTGGCGAAAGTCGAACTCACTGGTGATTAAACTTTGTACCTGTGCATCACTTAAATTATCAATCTCATCTACCTTTCTAAACGAAATCATTTTTTGAAAACGTTCTTTGCGCAGCGTATTTTGTTCTGCCTGCATATCGTTATAAATAGGCCAGAATACTTTAGCTTCATCTGCTGATAAATCTAATTTTTTAGTAAAAAAGGCAATCTTTAACGATTCTATTTCTTCACCTTTTGGTCTCTGCGCCCAAAGTATAGATGGTAACATTAACATTAAAGCGGCAAAAAATAAATTCTTCATTTCTATATTAATTTTTATAATTCCTGAGCTAAATCTGTTGATGAATAATTACTCAGTATGTAGTTTTCCATTTCTGTATCTGAAGCAGAAACGCTTGTTTTATTTGAAGTGGTTTGTGCTTCTACGTGTTCGATAATGGTGCTTTCATCAATATCATAAAGCATCGCTTCATTTGCCATTTCAGCAGAGCGCAATTGAGCAGCATTTGTGGTTGCAATACTTTGATTGTTTTGGTAAAAATAAACCCCGAACGAAGCAATAAGTACAAAACAAGCAGCGCTTGCATATTTAACAAATCCTTTTTTCCACAAAGGAATAATCTTTGCTTCTTTAGGTTTTATTTCTTCAGTTGCAATTTTACTATTTATGCGGCTTTGTAACGTTTCGAAATAATTTTCCGGAACGGCAAAACCTCTACTAGGTAAATTTATTTCTTCTAAAGCAATTCGGGTTTCAATAATTTCGGTTAAATCTTCGAAATAATTTGCCGGAACCTCAAAAACATTACTATTTGTTTTTTGCTTAAGCTTATCTAAAAAAACCTGATTCAAAACATCTTGCTCACAATTGTCGAAATATCCCTTAGGAACGATAAAAGGATTGCGCTTAACCATTGCGGCAAGGGTAGGCGCTTCATTAATCCAACCGTTATTTTCTAAATTCTCATTCATCACTGATATATGATACAATAAATGTGAAAAGGTTTAATAGTCAATCTCATCATTTGTAATAAAAGCTTCAATTTTTTTTGCAGCGATATGAAATGATGCCTTTAATGCACCTACAGATGTTCCAAGTACCTCAGAAATTTCTTCATATTTCATATCATCAAAGTATTTCATATTGAAAATTATTCTTTGCTTTTCGGGTAGTGTGAGTATTGCCTTTTGAAGTTTTAATTCTAATTTATCGCCATTGAAATAAGATGATGCCACTAAATTATCGGCCAGTTCAGAAGAAACTTCATCTAAAGGCGTATTGTTTTTTTGCTTCTGTTTATTTAGAAATGTAATGGATTCGTTGGTCGCGATGCGATAAATCCATGTATAAAGCTGAGAGTCGCTTCTAAATTTATCCAGGTTTTTCCAAACCTTTACAAAAACTTCCTGAATTAAATCATCGCAATCATCATGGTTTAGTACCAATCTGCGGATGTGCCAGTAAATTTTCTGCTGATATTTTTTTAATAACAAGTTAAAAGCTTCATTTCGAGTGCGCTCAACGGCGAACATGGCAAGAATTTCTGAATCTTCAACTTGTTTCATTAATCGGGTTTTGATGTTCTGGCGTTTTTAAAACGCTTTAACTAACTAATCAGTATATTTTTTAGAAAATGTTCGTTCGTAATTCTTCGGTAACGGTAGTCCTGCTTTTCGTTACAAGTCCGCTCCCGAGAAAATCGGGATTGCGGGCTTTCCACTTCAATCAGGTTTATTTACTGCGGTTTGTACTAAAATACAACTCCGCTAATGCATTAGTGCAGAAATGTTGTTTCTAAACCCGACAGCAGCGGCAGCCCGAGTTTTTCTACGAGGCTACAGCGAATGGCGGGGCTAAAGATTCCAAGAAATTCTGTATGCTCATTTTCAAATAACAAACGCCCAGAATATTATCTCGTGAGCGTTTGTTATTGGATTTTTATTTTTTTCTGCCGATTACTTTTTGTGCAGCTTCTACAATGTTAACTGCATCTAAACCGTATTTCGACATTAACTGGTCTGGCGTTCCGCTTTCACCAAAAGTATCGTTTGTAGCAACAAACTCTTGTGGCGCTAAATATTCTGTAGTTAATAAACGTGCAACACTTTCGCCTAAACCACCAAATTTGTTATGCTCTTCGCAAGTAACCACACAACCAGTTTTTTTAACCGATTTTAAGATGGCTTCTTCGTCCAAAGGTTTAATGGTGTGGATGTTTATAATCTCTGCATCGATACCTAATTCAGCTAATTTCTCGCCAGCTTCAATTGCTTTCCAAACCATGTGGCCGGTTGCAATAATGGTAACATCGGTACCTTCGTTAACCATCCATGCTTTACCAATCTCAAATTTTTGGTCAGGATCTGTAAATACAGGAATTACCGGGCGACCGAAACGTAAGTAAACCGGGCCTTCGTATTCTGCAATGGCAATTGTTGCTGCTTTAGTTTGGTTGTAATCGCAAGGATTAATAACCACCATTCCTGGCAACATTTTCATTAAACCAATATCTTCTAAAATCTGGTGTGTTGCACCATCTTCTCCTAATGTTAAGCCAGCGTGAGATGCACAGATTTTAACATTTTTATTTGAATAGGCAACAGACTGGCGAATCTGATCGTAAACACGACCAGTAGAAAAATTAGCAAAAGTACCCGTGAACGGAATTTTACCACCGATTGTTAAACCGGCAGCAATACCAATCATATTTGCTTCTGCAATACCAACCTGAGTAAAACGCTCTGGAAAATCTTTAATAAAGGCATCCATTTTTAACGAGCCAACTAAATCGGCACAAAGTGCAACAACGTTTTCGTTTTTCTTTCCGGCTTCATGTAAACCAGCTCCAAATCCTGAACGTGTATCTTTTTTTTCTGTATATGTGTATTTTTTCACGATTTCTTAATTTTTTGTTTACCTGGGTTCAAGCTTGCTTCGCAGGTTTTCATACCCCAAACCCCTAAAGGGGCTTTATTTGTTAGTGTAAAATTTAAGTTTTTTATTCCCCCTCCAGGGGGCTAGGGGGTTAATAATCTCCCAATGTTTCTGGTAATTGCGCTAATGCCGCTGCTAATTGCTCATCGTTTGGCGCTGTACCATGCCATTTGTGTGTACCCATCATATAATCTACACCAGCACCCATTTGTGTACTCATTAAATTTAAGATTGGCTTACCTTTTCCGGTTAATGTTTTAGCGTAATGTAAACCTTCAACAATAGCTTTCATATCATTACCGTCGGTATTGATTACATGCCATCCAAAAGCTTCAAATTTTGCCTGTAAATCATCTAAAGCAAGAACTTTACTTGTTGGGCCATCTATCTGTTGTCCGTTATAATCAACTGATGCAATTAAATGGTCAACTTTATTGAAAGGCGCAAACATTGCAGCTTCCCAGTTTTGTCCTTCTTGTAGCTCTCCGTCACCTAATAAAGCAAAAACAAGCGATTTATCTCCATTTAACTTTTTAGCTAAAGCTGCACCAATTGAAACAGATAATCCTTGGCCTAATGAACCCGAAGCAATACGGATCCCAGGTAAATGCTCATGTGTAGTCGGGTGACCTTGTAATCTTGAATCTAACTTACGGAAAGTTGCCAATTCGCTTTTATCAAAATAACCTGCGTGAGCCAATGTGCTATACCAAACCGGAGAAATGTGACCGTTAGATAAGAAGAATAAATCTTCTCCAACGCCATCCATGCTAAAATCGGTTTTGTGGTTTAATACTTCGAAATATAAAGCTGTGAAAAAATCTGTACATCCAAGTGAAGCACCCGGGTGACCAGATTGACATCCGTGAACCATTCTTACGATATCTCGTCTGATTTGCGAAGCAATATCTTCTAGCTCTTTAATTGTATGTTTCATTAAATATGAGGTTGTTGTTACATAACAAAGGTAATATTTTACCTGCTATATCATAATTAGTTATTGATTAAATCTAGTACTTGTTGAGTTGCGTTTTTAGTGTCAACTTTTTTAATAATGTGAGCAATTTTTCCATCTCCATCTATAATGAAAGTGGTACGAACTGTGCCCATATATTTCTTGCCATACATGTTTTTTTCTGCCCAAACACCGTAATCATTAACAATTTTTTGGTCTGTATCAGCAAGTAGAGTAAAAGGCAAACTATGTTTAGTTACAAATTTCTGGTGAGATTTTTCATCATCAGTACTTACACCTAAAACAATAATATCTTTTGCCAATAAGCCTTGATAATTATCTCTGAAATCGCAAGCTTCTGCAGTGCAACCTGGTGTATCATCTTTCGGATAAAAATATAAAACAACTGTTTTACCTTTATAATCGCTTAAAGAAACTTGTTCGCCTTTTTCATTTTTCGAGGAGATTGCTGGTGCAATGTCGCCTTCTTTTAATTCTGCCATATAATTATATGATTGATTTTATTGATTATGCAATTTAGTAATATAACAATTGATAAAGGATTAGGTTGCTGCAAATAATAACCTCTACCTAAAAAATGACACAGAATAACGTTTTACATTATCTTTCACATCAGAAACTACAAGTTCGAGATTGTGTTTGCCAGTAGCGGTTCTTTCATCAAAGCTGTGCCAAAGCGTAGCCGTTTTAGCATCAAATTCCATTAAAACCCATTTGCCATCGATATAGCCACTAAAGTTTTTTAAACCAGAAAGGTTATCACTGATTTTGAAAAAGATTTTTGAAAGTCCGGCCATGCTTTTTCCTTCAGAAATGTTGGTCGGAACGATGCGTGGGGCTATCGTATCAACAGCAATATAAAAACTGCCAAATGCTCTTGGGTTTGCTTTAACAAAACCGTTTACAAAACTTCCACCCTGCGATGAACCATTAGTGCTAACAATTAGTGCTTTCTCTCTTAATTCTTCTGGTAAATTATCTGCCTTTATCGATAATTCAAAACCTGTATGTAGCGGTGTGTATCGATTATGAATCTGATGAACATTCGACCATGCATTTCCAGCTGGCTTTGGTGTTTTCTTGTAAGTGAAATTTAAATCGTTATATAATGTGCCTAAAGGGAAAACAGCTTTTATTTCATCGTTGCTAAACTCATTTACTTTATTGTAACCAAAAACAATTCCTGCCGGGATATTTGTAACCGGAGGTGCTGAAGCGCCTGAATGTACTGCAAAAGATAACGTTGAAGCATTTCCTTTTGAATCGGTTATAATATATTTAAGCTGATGAATCTCTCCATCGGTAAAATTAACTTTTCCACTGTTTACCAAATTGCTGTAAATGCTTAATGGATTTCCAGGTTCAACAAAACTCTTTTGGATACTTCGCTTAGTGTTTAAAAAAGTTGGATAATCGATGTGAGAATTGATGGCTTTGCTATCTTCAAAAGCAAAGCGCTCTAATGCCGATGTGTAAATCATTTTTCCATCAAGCTCTAACTGAATAGAATAAACTCCATTTAAACCTGATAAACCATTATGTCTGTCGGTTGTTACTACTCCAAAACCAATTTCTCCTGTTAAACTCACGGGTGCTGCTTTATACGAACCGTTGCTGCCCGTTATCGCTATTGCTTGTTTAGGTGTATTCTCGGTAAATGGTTTTCCGTTTAATTTGTATGCGTAAAGGCTATAAATTACAGGCGGAATGTTATCTGGAATATCTATGCCAAAAAACTGAGGATTTATGGTTTCTTCAGTTTTGCTGTCTCTAATTTCAAAATGTAAATGAGGACCGCCTGAACTACCACGATTACCCGACCATGCAATCACTTCTCCTTTACGAACCGGAATTAACATCTGGTCTGGAAATTCATCAATCTCAAATGATTTTTTCTCGTATTCAAGGTTTTTTACAATGGATGCAATTTTAGGAGCAAACCGTTGTACGTGTCCGTATACAGATGTGAAACCATTAGGATGATTAACATAAAGTGCTTGGCCAAAACCACTGTTTTGAACACGCAAACGCGAAACATAACCATCTGCAACAGCATAAACCGGATATCCTTCTCGCTGATTCGTTCTAAAATCGATACCTGAGTGGAAGTGATTGCCTCTTATCTCACCGAAAGAACCAGCCAAAGCAGGTGGCATAATGTCCAATGGCTGTCTGAAATAAGTTAATGGATATTTATTGCTGCTGAAAATTTGTTGCGCAAATAATGTATTTGTTGATATTAAAAAACTAAGTAGTAAAAGGGGAGATATAGATTTGATTTTTATGATTTGCATCTGTTTTATTTAACCTCAAAATTTAAAAGTTGTTTTCCTTCTAGCCAAGCTTCTAATTTATCGCCACGGCTAACTTTACCAACACCTTCTGGCGTACCTGTAAAAATTAAATCGCCTTTTTTTAGTGTGATGTACTGCGAAACAAAGCTTATTATTTTTTCGAACGAGAATAAAAGGTCTTTGGTATGTCCTTTTTGCTTTGTTTCTCCATTTAGTTGAAGCTCAAAATTTAAGTCGTACAAGTTTTCGAAATCCGTTTTAGGTAAGAAGATACTAATTGGTGCAGAATTGTCGAAAGCCTTTGCAAGTTCCCATGGCAAACCTTTCTCTTTATGTTTGCTTTGGATATCTCGGGCTGTAAAATCAATACCTAAGCCAATTTCATCGTAATAATTTGAGGCAAATTTTTCTGAAATGTGTTTGCCTTCTTTACAAACTTTCAAAACCACTTCCAATTCGTAATGTACATCATCAGAAAAATCTGGGTGGTAGAAAGGTTTGTTGTCTTTTAAAACGGCGGTATCGGGTTTTAAAAATATTACTGGCGTTGTTGGAACCGGGTTATTAAGTTCTTTGGCATGCTCTGCATAATTTCTGCCAATGGCGATGATTTTCATTCTGATTGATTTGAGGTATCGAAAACGAGATTTTTAGAAAATCTCCTGAATAACCCAAAAATAGAAAAGATATTGGTGTTATAAAACTGAGATTCGTTTTACCTGATATTCTGAGCCAGCCAAAACACGTAAAAAGTAAATGCCTGCATTCAATCTGCTTGGAATTGCATAACTTTTAGTCTGCTCACCAGAATTTAAACGCTCATTCGCTAACGTTACCACTTCATTACCTAATAAATCGATTATTTTAATGGTAACCTGAGTGTCCTTGTTTAGGGATAAAATTATATTCAATTGATCTTGAACCGGGTTAGGATAAATTTTAACAATGGTTAGCAATTTATCTTTCGAAGCAATACTTGCTGATTTTGTACTTGTACCAGAATATGCATTAAACATACTTGCGCCACCAATTTGCGTATAAAGTGGTTTATACGGCTGGATGTTCGCTTTAATCTCCGGAATTTTACTTGCTTTTTTTGCCTTAGATTTTAGGCTAAAATGAATACTATCTGATTGTTGAGCCCAAGAATTTACAGCGCAAAACATTAGCATGCAGAATATGCATGTAATATTTATGAGAAGCATTATCTTTGGGTAGAGTTTCATCAAATTGTATAGCAAATGTATTAATTTAATACAAAGAAATTAAACATTTTATTTAAACATATTAATTTAACACAATTTAACAATAAATTTTGTTTTTTTACGTATCAGGTTTTTTGAAATTGAACAAAAACGTTTTAGGTGAGCTTAATTCGTTCATTTTATTCAGAACAAATATCTGGTTTGCACAGTGTTGAAAATACACAATAAATTGGTTGTTAAATTGTTATAGTTAGTTTACTTTTGCCGCACTAAAATCTTAATGAAGTGTCAAACCATAAAAATGTAAATGCGCTAACAGCAGGCGGAGTTTTGATAAGTTTAGGTATTGTTTTTGGCGATATCGGTACTTCTCCTTTATACACGCTTAAGGCAATTTTTAAAACAGCAAAAGAAATTGCTGAAACTAATCATGCCGCTGGTCCATATATCAATCCCGATTTAGTTCTTGGTGCTTTATCATGCGTAATATGGACACTGACGCTTCAGACCACAATTAAATATGTAATGATTACCCTTCGTGCCGATAATAGAGGTGAGGGTGGAATTTTCTCACTCTACTCATTGGTACGCAAAAAGGCTAAATGGCTCGTTATTCCTGCAATTATTGGCGGTGCAGCCTTACTCGCTGATGGTATGATAACGCCCAGTATTACGGTTACATCAGCAATTGAGGGTTTAAAACTCAAATTTCCAACGGTATCTGTATTACCAATTGTTATTACCATTATTGCACTGTTATTTATTATTCAGCAATTCGGTACAAACCTGGTTGGAAAGCTATTCGGACCCATCATGTTTTTATGGTTTGCTGCTTTAGGTGCTGCAGGTATAAATCAAATTATTCACGATCCATCTATTTTCAAAGCTTTAAACCCATATTATGCTATTCATTTATTGGTAACTAATCCGGGGGCTTTAGCTATATTAGGTGGTGTATTTCTCTGTACAACCGGGGCAGAAGCTTTGTATTCTGATTTAGGTCACTGCGGTAAACAAAACATAAGAGTAAGTTGGATTTTTGTTAAAGCCATGCTTATTTTTAACTATTTGGGGCAAGGTGTATGGGTTTTGAAAAACCCAAATTACGATCCTCATTTTGTTAATCCTTTCTTCGAGTTAGTGCCTCCGGGAATGGTACTTTATATGGTTGCTTTGGCTACAACAGCTGCGGTAATCGCATCACAGGCAATGATTTCAGGTTCGTTCACGCTTATCTCTGAAGCTGTTCGTTTAAACCTTTGGCCTAAAGTTCGCATCAACTATCCAAGTGTACAGAAAGGGCAATTGTACGTTCCATCTATCAATTGGTTGCTTTGTATTGGTTGTATTATCATCGTTTTAATATTTAAACGTTCTGATGATATGGAGGGAGCTTACGGTTTGGCAATTAACCTTACTTTCTTAATGACGACTGTTTTGGTTGCCGTTTACATGTTGAGAAAGAAATTCCCGAAATATGTAATTGTAATTTTTGTTGTCGTTTATGGTGCAATCGAATTGGCATTCTTAGCCGGTAATCTCTTCAAATTTGTACATGGTGGTTGGGTAACTCTACTAATCGGCTGTGCTTTATTAAGCGTAATGTGGACCTGGTACAACTCACGTAAGATTAAAAATCGTTTTGTTAAATACGTTGAGATAGAAGATTATTATCAAATTCTGAGTGAACTGAGTAGTGATGAATCTGTTCCAAAATATTCATCGCAACTGGTTTATTTAACAAGTGCAAATTTTAAAACCGAAATCGAATCTAAGATTATTTATTCAATTATTCAGAAAGAACCTAAGCGTGCCGATGTTTATTGGCTGGTACACGTAGATGTAATGGATGAACCGTATACGCTAGAATATAAAGTAGAATTTTTAATTCCAGGGAAATTAATTCGTATCGATTTTAGACTAGGTTTTAGAATTGAGCAAAGGGTAAACTTGCTTTATCGTAAAGTTGTAGAAGAGTTGGTTAAAAATGGCGAAATCGATATTACAAGTCAATATACTTCATTAAATAAACATAAAATTGCCGGCGATTTCCGTTTTGTTCTTTTAGAAAAACACTTATCTAAATTTACTAAACTAAGTTTCTATGAGCGTACGGTAATGGATTACTATTTTATCCTTAAAAAGCTAAGTTTATCTGAAGAGCGAAGTTTCGGTTTGGATAGTAGTTATGTAGATGTGGAAAAAGTTCCATTAATTTTTGTAACTCCAGACGATATCGAATTACACAGATTGCCGGTTTAGCATGAGGAAATATCTTGTAATTGTAGCAATTTGCCTGTTTGTTTTAGGTCCGGTTGCAAAAATTTTAAGCTGGAATCATGCTGATGTGTTTATGATAGCATCTTTCGCTGGTCTTGGTATTATTACCACAATGGCTTTTGTGAAAAAGAAATAATCAATTTTACATGAAGAGGCTGTGTAAAAAGATTATTCAATTTATATTTTGAACGGTCGTCATTCCCAATTTAATTGGGAATCTTAAAGCGATTTGTATTCCCCTCTTCTAGAGGAGGGGGTATTTGTCTTAGCCAGACGGGCTTTTTTCTTTTGACAACAAAAGAAACAAAATTGCCGGCTGAAAATTTTTCTTTTAAAGGTAGTGCTTTGGCTTGGACTGTGTGCTCCGAAAAATTTGTTAGGCCGGTTTAATGTAGAACGTAGATTTTCTACTTGGGCTTAGCTGGGTGTGTAAGCCATAATTCAACATACATTATATAATTGACTGCATTAATGCCAAGAATTACAATTTAGTACTGTTACAGTACTCTATCTATGCTTTATCCCTACTTGATCTATGCTTCATCTATAAAGGAGGTTGGTTATTGGCTAATCTCTCGGTTGGTCTCTCACCGACAGAGATTTTAATTATATCGTATAATTCGGCAACTGGATTTTGTTTGTTTTTCGGTTGGTGAGACACCAACCGATAGTTAGAAAAAGCCAATCAATATAAACCCGATTGCACCAAATAGCTCCCGATTTAAGCTTCTAATTTAATTTGCTGAACACTCTTTAACAATTGCACAGGTTTTATCGGGACTATTGGTAAAAGCGGGGCTGAAGGCTGCCAAGCATTACTGAGCAGCCATTTCCAAAAACAAAAAACTAATTCGCTTCTTTTGCTAATTTACTGTTCTTAAAACCGTAAGCAAAGTAAACTACAAGTCCGATAATTAACCAGATTCCAAAGCCAATCCAGTTCGAAATTCCAAGTTCGCACATCATGTAAAGGCAGCTTATTAAGCCTAAAACCGGTATTAACGACAAGTTTTTAGTGATGCAATAGTAGCAGATTATTACACAAATAATAAGGAATATCCACATTGGGATTTTATGTTTAAACAGGCTCCAGCCGCTTTCGTATTTTTTCTCGATTGTGACTTTTGAAGCAGTAATGAATTGCTCATATCTATCAGCAGGCAAACCGCTTAGATAAGATTCTGCATCAACTTTATCGGTTAAAATAATTTGTGGTGCTGCATCTTTAATAATTTCTGTCTTAACAATTTTTAATTCCTCACCATTTAAAGAAGTAACAAAATTTACGGTTTGAACCGTTTTTGGTAAGTTTAAAAAGAAGGCTTTTGTTTCTTTTCCATATTGTGTGAAAGCGAATGCAATAGCCGCAATAAATGCTATAGGAACAATGAATTTGCTGTTAGCGTAAGGTATTTTGAATTTGCCACGTTGCACGTCGGGTCGGTTTTGTAACACCAAAACACCTGCACAAACCAATACAAATGCGAACAATGTCCCGATAGAACAAAGGTCGGTTACGATGGTCAAATTCATAAAAAGCGATGGAACCGCTACTACGAAGCCTACAACAATGGTTGCGAATGAAGGTGTTTTATATTTTGGATGTATTTTGGAGAATGATTTCGGTAATAAACCATCACGGCTCATACTCATCCAAATACGTGGTTGACCCATCTGAAATACTAAAAGTACACTTGCCATTGCAAAAACTGCACTAACAGCTATAATGCCGCTCATTAATTTTAAATCAATCTGGTCGAAAACAAAGGCTAACGGATCGCCAACGGCTAAAGTGTCAGATTTTACAATTCCGGTTAAAACCAAAGCAATTGCAACGTATAAAACGGTACAGATAATAATTGCCCACATCATTCCACGAGGTAAATCTCTTTGTGGATTTTTACATTCTTCTGCCGTAGTAGAAATCGCATCGAAACCGATATATGCAAAAAATACTGCTGAAACGCCCTTTAAAACGCCAGTAACTCCGTTTGGTGCAAATGGGTCCCAATTCGTTGTATCAACATAAAAAACACCAACGGCTAATACCAAAAGAATAACAGCAAGTTTAACTACAACCATTGCATTACTGGCATTTCTGCTTTCTTTCATGCCTCGGTAAATTAACCAGGTAATTAAAATGATAATACCCAATGCAGGGATATCGGCAACCAAATGAAAGCCGCCAATTTGTGGAGCGGTAAGCCAGGCGTTATTTGCCAATGCTGTCGCATTATCTAAATCTGCTAAGTTTTTCCCGGCTGCTAAAAGCGCTTCGGCTTGTTTATGGCCATTATATGCACTTAGGTAATCCATTGTCATCCAATCCGGAACATGGATACCTTCTATACCGAGGGTGGGAATTTTTATTGTGGAGAGTAATCCGGTAAAGTAATCAGACCAGGAAATGGCAACAGTTATATTTCCAATGGAATATTCCATTATCAGCGACCAACCGATTATCCAGGCTACTAATTCGCCAAAAGCTACGTAAGAATAAGTGTAAGCACTACCAGAAACAGGCACCATTGATGCGAATTCTGCATATGCGAAAGCAGCAAAGCTACAGGCAACAGCAGTAAAGATGAATAAGAAAATTACCGCCGGACCACCATCTGCACTGGCTTTACCGATTGTACTGAAAATACCTGCGCCAATAATCGCTGCGATACCAAAAGCAGTTAAATCTCGAACGCCTAAGGTTTTATGTAATGAACTATCATGGTCGCCATAGCCTTTTGCTGCATCTTGTAATATCTTAGAAATAGATTTCTTCCTGAATAGCTTTTCGAACATCTGTTTTGGTTGTTGTATTCCTCAAACTTAAAAAAATATCAGTTAAAAACGTTTAAAGCAAGGTATAAATTTATTAACGATTATATTTTGGGAACCTGCAGGGAGTTTTCTGCGTTAATCAGCGAAATTTTCGGGAAATCTATTTCTTAATTTTCTCCCGCAGATTACTCGGATGTTCGCGGATTTTGAAGATTTAAAATCGACAGCGTAAATTAAAATGCCAGCGTTTTATTTTATTCTTCCTTCTTCATCACTAACACTTGTTTTTCTTTCTCTTGTTGCTTTAATAGCATTACTGCCGAAACTATAGTTTAGGCTGAACCGAAAAATTCTGGTTTCTTGTTTCTGACTTAGGTTATAATTTAGAGACGATAAAGCACTACTGATTCTTCCTATTCTACTATTTAAAATATCATTAATGGCGAATTTCAGGTTTAGTCGTTTGTCGATGAAAGATTGCTTTACACCGAAGTCGATTCCATAATATGGTTTAATTGCATAGGTTCCATAGATTTGAGCTGAAACAAATTCTCCAGAAAGTTCTGCAGAAGTAGAAGGGGTGATGGTAAAGTTATGACTGGTGTTTAATGCAAAATTTACCTTTTTTCTATCGTAATCTGTTCCGCCTAAACCAGCTGATTTTATCTGATTATAAGTGCTTGTAAGCGTATTATCCATGTTCCAGAATTTGGTTACAGTTGTTGGATAACCAATCGTTAAATCGTAAGATAATTGCTTATCTAAGTTTTGAACGGTTTGGTATAGCGTTTTCTTTGCATCATCAGGAAGCAGAACATCTAAAATTAAATTATTTGTAATGCTGTAGCCAAATGAAACGTTAAGCTCTTTTTTGTAATTGTATGCGAGCTGGAAAGCATTAGTATATTGCGGATTTAGAAATGGATTTCCCTGGCTAAAAGTATATAAATCGACAAAATAAACAAATGGATTCAATGATTTATAATCCGGTCGGTCGATGCGCCTGCTGTATGAAAAACCAAGTTGATTATTTTCCGATAAATCTTGATTAACAGAAAAACTTGGAAAGAAATCGAGATAACTTCTTTTTACAACTTTTTGTTCGTTAACGGAATTACCTTTCGAATTAGTTTGTTCTATTCTTAAGCCAACTTCAACGCTCGTTTTTTTAAATTCCTGTTTAAAATTAGCATAAGCCGCATTTATATTTTCATCGTACACAAAACGATTGCTTCTTGTTAAATCATTTTGCCATTGTGTAGCGACTAAATTTTCAAACCTAAAATCATTATCAGTACTTACCCAACTACTTTTTAATCCAAAATCGAACTTAGCTTTAGCGTTTAACGGCAATGAATAATCAATTTTGGCGGCTTTAATTTTTATTAATGATGGTGTTAAATTCCTAAAAGTTAATGGTGATTTATATTGATTTCCACCAGCATCAGAAAAGTAATTATTGTAAACTGTGTATTCTTCGCTACGGTATTGCGCATAATCTAAATCAATCGAAAACTCCTGGCCAAGTGAATCAATAATAGATTTGTAATTTAAGTTGTAAGCTTGGTTTCGAAATTTATTTGTTGAGGGATTATCTGCAACGATAGAAGAATCTATTTTGGTGAAGCTTGTTCCTATGTCAGTGATCCCATTTGAACTATCGTGGCCGTTATTAAAATAACCTGTAGTTAGAAAACCGATGGTGTTTTTTTTGTTTAGAAAGTAATCCAATCCGAATTTATAATTATTGTTATATGATGAGCGAATCTGGGTGTTATATTGATGAAAATGGGTATCTGAAACTCCATTATTTGTAATTCTATCAATGTCTAAATCTTCCTGATATTTATTGTTATTATTTGCAAAATTTCCGAAAACATTGAAGTTGTTTGTTCTGTGGTTTAGCGAAATACCTGCATCACTTTTAGGGTTTTTTGCGTAGCCAAAGCCCAAATCTAAGTTGCCATTTGTGCCAAATGCCGAATTCTTTTTCAGTTTGATGTTGATTATTCCGGCGTTTCCTTCTGCATCGTATTTAGCAGATGGATTTGTAATTAGTTCGATGGATTTTAGCTCGCTGCTATTCATTGATTTTAGTCTTGTTGCCAACTGTTCATTAGATAGAAAAGTAGATTTTCCATCAATTAAAACATTAACTCCGGATTTTCCTCTTACACTGATGGCACCATCCTGATTAACCAATACTCCAGGCATTTTTGCCAAAACTTCGAGTGCGGTATTTCCTGTTGCAACCAGACTGTTTTCAACATTCAGTACCGTTTTGTCTGTAAATCTTTCTACAAGGGGTTTCTTGCCAACAACTGTAACACTACCCAAATCATTTAATTCAGCCTCCATGTTAAAGTTTTTTTCGATTGCTGGTTGATGTTTAGAGACCTCTATTTTTTCGGTAATGGTTTTAAAACCGATCGCATTTATAACAATCGAATAACTTCCATAAGCTAAACCTTCAAAACTAAATTTTCCTTCTTGGTTTGATGAAATGCTTCTGAGAAAAGTAGTATCATTTAAGTTTTTCAATATAATTGTTCCGGAAACGGGCTTGGTTTTATCAATTAACAGCAAGCCTGAAATTTTACCAGTTTTATCTTGGGCTTTAGTTTCTGATAAGAAGAAAATGCTTATAATAATGAACAACAGAGAGATTTGTTTCATGTTAATTTAGTCGGCTGATGATTAGATTATTCCTTATCTGAAAGAATAATAGCACTAAACTAAACGATTAGGTTAACCAAAGAGCGCATTTTAACAATGTTTAACTTAATTAACAGAATTTCACAAGTTGGTGATTTATGATTTTTTCAGCCACAGATTACACAGATATTTATAGTGAGTTTTTAAAACAACAAAAAACAAAAAAGTCGCAGCTTTATGCTACGACTAATTTAATTACTAAACGAGAAGATAAACCTTAATCTATCCTAGTTTGTCTAATTCTTCTTTTACAAAAGCAGCCAATTCTTTTACATACTCTGCGCTAAAATCGAATTTGATTCCTGCGGTTTCGTAAATTTCATTCATAGGTTTTGTATACCCTAAAGAAAGTGCTGCTAAATATTGTTCTAATGCTTTCTCTGGATTTTCTTTATAGTTTTTCCAAACAGCGATAGCACCTAATTGCGCAATTGCGTATTCGATATAATAAAAAGGTACTTCAAACAAATGCAATTGTTTTTGCCAAACATTCCCGAATTCCTTTTCTAAATCTGTCCAATCTGCAAAACCTGCGCCGAAACGATTATAGATTTGCTTAAAAGTTTCTTCTCTATCGGCAGCTGTATGGTTTGGATTTGTATAAACCCAATGCTGAAACTGGTCGATAACCGCAACCCATGGTAAAGTTTTTAAAACATCTGCCAATTGTTCTTTCTTTGCACGATTTAAATCTTCTGCACTATCGAAATAAACGTCCCAATTATCCATAGAAATTAATTCCATGCTCATAGATGCTAATTCTGCAACTTCCGATGGGCAATGTTTGAAATCGTTTAATTCCAAATCAGCAGTTAAGAAAGTATGAATTGCGTGTCCACCTTCGTGAACCATTGTAGTTAAATCGCGAAGTGAATTGGCAGAGTTCATAAAAATAAACGGTGCACCGGTTTCTGCTAAAGGATAGTTATAACCGCCCGGAGCTTTACCTTTTCTACTTTCAACATCAAAAAGGTTATTTGCTTTCATTGTTGCCAGTTTGTTTCCAAGCTTTTCATCAATAGCATTAAAGCAAGCAATACTTTTATCAATTAATTCTTCGCCATTGTTAAATGGTTTTAGAGCAGGTTTACCGCTAACACTAACTTCTAAATCCCATGGTTTTAAAGTTTCTAAACCTAAAGCTTCACGTCTTTTTTCGGCTTGTTCTTTCAAAATCGGTACAATTTCTTTCTCAATTGCATTTGCAAAATCATAACAATCTTGCGGCGTGTAATCGAAACGGCCTAAAGCCTGAAACATGTAATCGCGATAGTTTTCAAAACCTGCATTAAGCGCAACCTGATTACGAAGTTTTATTAATTCATCAAATAAAATATTCAAATCGTCTTTATCAACCAGTCTTCTTTGCTGAATGGTTTTCCAAGCATTTTTACGTACTTCACGATTCAAATCTTTAACAAAAATTGAAGCTTGCTCAAGTGTATACTCCTGACCATTAATTTCAACGCTCATTGCACCCGTTATACCTTGATATTTTTGTTGTTTAACCTGTAATTCGGTAAACAGTTCAATATTTTCATCGCGATATAACTCGAGTGCTTTTTTTATCGCTCTGCTGTAAACAAAATATTTTTCCTTATCCAAATCATCCATAAACGGACTTTCACTGAATTTTTTATTCAATTCGTTAGATAGGGGAGAAATTTTAGGTTCAATTTCTGTAGCGAAATACTGGAAGTCTTTAACCAGTTCTTCGTTTGCGGTATCGCAGCTCATTTTAATATATCGCCATGCGAAATCTTCTTCTAAAGCGGCTTCAATTTCCGATCTTTCTTTTAACCAGCTTTCCAATTCAGCAGCACTATTAATTTCACGCTGTTGTAATTCGGAAAAAATTGGTTCCAGGCTTTCCCAAGTAATGTTAAGTTCCTGTGGGATATATTTTCTAGGCTTTTTATTTATAATCATAGGTTGTTAATTATTGAGTTTTTAGAGAATGATTGAATTTTGAATTATTGATTGAGTTTTGAATGATTGATTGAAAGATTGGATTATAGCGTAATTTAATTTCGACAATCTGGGGAGCCTTCCGTCATTGCGAGGCACGAAGCAATCTTAAAGCGATAAAACTAACCCATAGTTGTAAGATTGCTTCGTGCCTCGCAATGACGATTTTATTATTGATTTGTGACAAATTCATTCATTCAAAATTCACTAATTCTTTCATTACTTTTTATTTCGTTCTTATATACGCATCAATTAAGAAGCATATTGCAAATACTACCGAAGCATAACCATTTAAAGTTTGAAATGCCCGGTTTACTTTACTAATATCATTTGGCTTTACAAGTAAATGCTGGTAAATCAACATCGAACAGAAAAACACGATTCCAACATAATAAACCCAGCTAAATGATGTAAAGAATACTGGTAGAATTACACAAATAGCTGAAAAAATATGCAGTAAAACGGATACGTTTAGTGCATTTTTTATGCCAAGAGCTGAAGGAATTGAATGTAATTTTTCTTCTCTGTCGAAATCTTCATCTTGTAAGGCATAAATAATGTCAAATCCGCTAACCCAAAAAAGAACAGTAAGTGAATACAATACCGGGACTAAAGCAAATTGTCCGGTAACTGCAACATAAGCGCCAATAGGCGCTAAGGCTAAACCCAGACCTAAAACCAAATGGCAAAGCGCTGTAAAACGTTTCGTATAACTGTAGAATAAAACTACAAACAAGGCTACTGGTGATAAATACAAGCAAAGCGGATTTATGAAATAGGTAGTAACGGCAAATAACAAACAATTGGCAATTACAAAAGTTAAAGCCTCGCGAGCTGAAACTTTACCCGCCGGAATGTCTCGCATTTTGGTGCGGGGATTTTTCGCATCAATATTTCTATCTAAATAACGGTTAAAGGCCATTGCCGAGTTACGTGCAAAAACCATACAAAGCAAAACTAAAATAAGCTTATACCATGAAAATGGATTGTCGGTTGTGGTTACACCCAGAAAGAACCCAATCATTGCGAATGGAAGCGCGAAAACCGAGTGTGCAAATAATACGAGTGAAAAGTATTTTTTCATTAAGAACAGGGTTAGCTGTTTATGTTGGTTAATTGGTTAACTGTTGAATTGGTTAATTGCTCAATTGTTAAACTGATTAATTGATGATTGTTAATTTGGTTATTGCTTAATTGGTTATTGTTCAATTGATAATTGCTGATTTGATTATTGTTTAATTGTACAATCGTTACCCAATGAAACAATGACTAATGACCCATTGAAGGAATTATTAAAACCTTTTATAATCTGCTGGTACAACAAAATCTTTATTTACTTCCGTGATGAAATTTAAAACATCATCTTTTCCATTTCCTTTTTCTGCAGAAGTAATGAAAGTTGCCGGAATTTCTTCAAAGAAATCGCCTAACTTTTTCTTAAACGCAGCAACATTTTTTTGAGTGATCGTCATGCCTTGTTTATCCGCTTTAGTAAAAATTAACGAAAAAGGAATTTGCTTTTCGCCCAACCAGTAGCAAAATTCAATATCAATTTGCTGCGGTTCAAGTCTGCTATCAATCAAAACAAAAACACATTGTAAACTTTCTCTTTTTGTTATGTAAGCACGGATAAATTTCTCCCATTTCTCTCTGCTCGTTTTAGAAACTTTTGCATAACCGTAACCAGGTAAATCTACAATATACCAGTTTTCGTTTATCAGGAAGTGATTTATAAGCTGAGTTTTTCCGGGACGTTGCGATGTTTTTGCAAGACCATGGTGGTTAACCAACATATTAATTAAGGAAGATTTACCCACATTCGAACGGCCGATAAAGGCATATTCCGGCAAGAGCGGAGCAGGCAAAGCCGAAATCTGGGTATTGCTGCAAACAAAAGTTGCGGTTTTAATAATCATAATGCAAAGGTAGGAATTAATGGTTGTAATGTTGAAGGGATTGAAATGTTGTAAAGTTTTAATGCCTTGGGTGTTTAATGTTTTACGTTTATCAAACATTTCAACCTTTTAACTTTTTAAAACATTTCAACAATAAACCTATCTTTGCCACATATCATGAATCAGAATATCACTCCATATCAAGCAGCAGATGCAACTAAAAAAGAGCAGGTTGCAACCATGTTTAACAATATTTCAGGTACTTACGATTTTTTAAATCATTTCCTTTCTTTAGGTATTGATGTTCTATGGCGCAAGAAAGCAATTAAAGAATTGGTGTCTTTGCACCCAAGAATTATGCTCGATGTTGCTACAGGAACAGGCGACTTTGCTTTCGAGGCCATTAAGAAACTTCAACCAGAAAAAGTTATTGGTGTAGATATTTCTGAAGGAATGTTAAAAGTTGCCAAAAAGAAAATTAACGAACGTAGTTTAAATGGTGTTTTTACCGTTCAGGTTGGCGATTCGGAAGGTTTGCATTTTAATGATGATACCTTTGATGCAATTACCTGTGCTTATGGCGTACGTAATTTCGAAAACCTTGAAAAAGGCTTAATGGATATATTCAGGGTTTTAAAACCGGGTGGAAAAATGGTGATTCTTGAGTTTTCAAAACCACGTGTTTTTCCGGTAAAGCAATTGTATAGTTTTTACTTTAAGCACATTACACCTTTTTTTGGTAAGCTGTTTTCTAAAGACCACCGAGCATACACTTATTTACCAGAATCTGTTGCTGCATTTCCCGATGGTGAGGATTTTACTAAATTAATGGAAAAGATTGGCTTCAAAAGTACCAAACAAAGAATTTTGACGTTTGGAATAAGTTCAATATACACCGGTACTAAATGATAAAAAAAGTAAGCTTAATCATCTCCTTTTTTATGGTAACATTTACGGCTTTTGCCCAAAATTGGGGTGGAGGTGTAGATGATGAAGACTTACATTTTGGTTTCAGTTTCCAGTATATCTCTGCTGAATATAAAATTTTAAAGAAAGCAAACTGGCGTGATGTTTATTATGATCCTTTAGATGGAAAACAACTCACCATGCCAATGACAGCAATTTCCAGTCCACCATCAGTTGGTTTTGGTTTGGGTTTTGTTGTAAATAAGCGGATTTCTGAAAACTTCGATTTACGTTCTACACCGTCTTTAATTTTTAGTGATAGGGTAGTTAAGTACGAATACGAACCTGCTCCAACCGTTGAGCAGCCAATAAATAATTCGATAACTCCACCGGCTTTTCAAACGGTTATCGAAAAAAAGGTTCAGGCAACCATGTTCGAAATTCCGCTATCGCTTAAAATAAAATCGAATCGCTTAAATAACTTCAGAGCATATTGGATTGGTGGCGCTAAATATTCGATGGACATCGCCTCAAAAAAGAAAACTTTTGATGAAGGTGAAATGCCTTTAAATAAATTGCTTAAAAACAAAAGAAACTACTTATCGTACGAAACCGGAATTGGTTTTGACTTATATTTCGAATACTTCAAAATGTCGCCAGAGATAAAAGTATCCTATTCAATAAACGATTTGCTTCAACACGATAACACTGCTTTTGCAAATCCGTTGGATAAAACCAAGTTGCGTCATTTTACATTCAGCTTGTTTTTTGAGTAGTTAGGCAATTCAAAAAAACTTACCTTTGCTGCTGTAGATTAAGTAATGCTTGATGCGTTGCTTGTTCAAAATTCATAAAGAAAAATGTCTAAAATAGCTTTAATTACAGGTGCAACCTCTGGTATTGGCGAGGCTTGTGCACATATATTTGCTCAAAATGGCTACAACTTAATTTTGGTTGCTCGTCGCGAAGAAAGATTAGAAAAAATTTCGCATCACTTAGAAGATAAATACGCAATATCTATCAAGCAAATTATTGCTGATGTTAGAGATAAAAGTACTGTAACGGAATCATTTGAAGCTTTGCCATCAGATTGGAAAAATGTAGATGTACTGGTAAACAATGCTGGCTTAAGCCAAGGATTAGAACCAATTGATAAAGGTAATACTGATGATTGGGATACCATGATTGACACCAATGTAAAAGGTTTACTGTATGTTACCAAAGTGGTTTCAAATTGGATGACTCCTAATAAAACTGGTCATATTGTAAATATAGGTTCAATTGCCGGGTTAGAAGTTTATCCAAATGGAAATGTTTATTGTGCAAGCAAACATGCTGTTGATGCTTTAACTAAAGCCATGCGTATCGATTTACTTCAACATGAAATTAAGGTTACTTCTATAAATCCGGGAGCAGTAGAAACAGAATTTTCATTGGTTCGTTTTAAGGGAGATGAAGACCGAGCGAAAAAGGTATACGAGAATTTTGAACCATTAATAGCTAATGATATAGCCGATGCAATCTGGTATGTGGTAAGCAGACCCAAGCATGTAAACATAAACGATATGTTGATTATGCCAACTGCACAAGCTACGGGAACAATTATAAATAGAAAATAGTTGTTTGGTTTTTTAGTGATGTAGTTGTTAGTAAACACGCAAAACTAAAAAACAAAATACCCAAAAAACTAAAGAACGATGATACAAATAGATCAAGAAATAAAAAAAGCCATGTTGGCTAAAAATGATGCTCAACTTAGAGGTTTAAGAGCAATTAAAGCAGCTTTGCTTTTGGCTAAAACTGAAAAAGGTGCTTCAGAAGAAATTACAGAAGAAACTGAATTGAAAATTCTTCAAAAACTGATAAAACAACGTCGCGAGTCTGCAGATATTTACAAGCAACAAAACAGAGAAGATTTATTCAAAGTAGAAGAAGAAGAAATTGAGGTTATAAATCAGTTTTTACCTAAGCAATTAGATAGAGCAGAAGTTGCAACAATAATAGTAGATGTTATCAAACAATCTGGCGCTACTTCAGTTAAGGATATGGGGAAGGTTATGGGTTTGGCAAATAAAGCTTTGGCAGGAAAGGCCGATGGTAAATTAATTGCTGAATTAGTTAAAGAGAAGCTGAATTAAGCTAAAAGCTGCAAGACTAATGCCGAAAGTTAAGAGTGGGAAGTCAAAAGCCTCAAGTTGAAAGGTATAAAACGTTATTTAGATGATTTTCGGGCTGTTTTTGAACCGTTTTTAATTTTATTTCAGAAAAATGGCATATAAATGCCAAAATTTAATTTTACTCTACTAACTTAGTAACACAATACCATCCATTAATATATGAACTACCAGGTAATAGAAGAAGAAGGATTTAAATACATAGAAGCCGGAAAAGGCGAAACATTGGTGTTGCTGCATGGTTTGATGGGCGAATTGAGTAATTGGGAGCCTGTTTTAGATCAATTTAAAGATAGATATCACGTTGTTGTTCCAATTCTTCCGATTTATGAACTACCAATATTAACCTTAGGCGTTAAGGCTTTATCAAGATATGTTCACCGTTTTTTGAAGTTTAAAAACTTAAATCAGGTTGTTCTAATAGGAAATTCTTTAGGCGGTCATGTTGGTTTGGTTTTTACCGCTGCGCATCAGGAGTTTGTAAAAGCTTTGGTATTAACAGGTAGTTCAGGTCTTTATGAGAATGCTTTTGGTGGTTCTTTCCCAAGAAGAGAGAGTTACGATTATATTAAGGAAAAGGTTGAGTTTACATTTTACGATCCGGCAACGGCAACAAAAGAACTTGTTGATGATGTATTCAAAACGGTTAACGATAGATCTAGAGTAATTAGAATTCTTACGATGGCTAAGTCGGCTATTCGCCATAATATGGCAAAAGAGTTAACTAAAATTACAATCCCGGTATCTTTAATTTGGGGTAAAAACGATAAAGTTACGCCGCCAGAAGTTGCAGAAGAATTTCATCAATTATTACCAAACTCAGAATTAAACTGGGTTGATAAATGCGGACATGCACCAATGATGGAGCATCCGGAAATATTTAACGCATTTTTACAAAAATTTTTAGATAGGATATTATTGAAGTAATGTTTGCCGAAGAAATCATATCGAATGTTATACTTCCTTTAAAAACTGAAGATACAGTGCAGAAAGCTCTCGATCGCATGAACGAGTTTAAGCTTAAACATATGCCTGTAGTTAACGATAATCAGTTTTTAGGTTTGTTAGCGGAAGATGATTTACTAGAAGTAAGAAACACTGAAGCTTTAATTAAAGATTCTTCTTTTAATCTGCTAAACGCTTTTGTTTTCACAAATGCGCATACATACGATGTAATTAAATTATTAAGTACCTTAAAATTAACATCGGTTCCTGTTTTAGATGCTCAGAAAAACTATGTTGGTTTAATTTCGATATCAAATATGGTTGGTGCAGTAGCAGAAATTTATGCTGTTAACGAGCCAGGTGGTATTATCGTGCTTGAAATTAGCAACAGAGACAATTCTTTAGCGCATATTGCACAAATTGTTGAGGCTGATAATGCACAGATATTATCATCTTATGTAAACTCATTTGAAAATTCTACGCGTCTGGAAGTAACCTTAAAGGTTAATAAAACTGAAATTACTTCATTAGTTGCTTCTTTCGAGCGATATGATTATCAGGTTAAAGAAGTTTATAATAATACACAAGTTGATGATGGTTCTCAAGAACGTTATGATTCTTTTATGAACTATTTAAACGTTTAATTTTATGAGAATTGCAATTTATGGCAGAGACTTTAATGATACAGTTTTGCCTTATGTTCAGGAAGTCTTTAATCATTTAAAGAGCCATAATATACAGCCAGTTCTTCATTACAAATTCAAAAATTCGCTTCACGGTAAAATCAAATTGCCGAAAAACACGGTAACTTTTCATAACCACAATGAGTTAAAAGAGCTTGCCGATGTTTTATTGAGTTTAGGTGGCGATGGAACATTGCTTGATACACTTTCTTTAATCCGTAATTCTGGCATTCCTGTTATCGGTATTAACTTCGGCAGGTTAGGGTTTTTGGCTAGTATCAATAAAACGGAAATAGAATCTGCACTAACAGCGTTAATAAATGGCGAATATACGCTTGATGAGCGTTCTCTTTTACTCCTCGAATCTGAAAACGGATTGTTTGGCGAAGAAAATTTCGCTTTGAATGATATTACGATACATCGTCGCGATAATTCTGCAATGATGATTATTCATGCTAAAATGAATAACGAGTACATTAACTCTTACTGGGCAGATGGGTTAATTATAGCAACTCCAACAGGTTCTACGGCCTATTCTCTAAGTTGCGGCGGACCAATTATTTATCCAGATTCTAAAAACTTTGTAGTCACTCCAATTGCTCCGCATAATCTTAATGTGAGGCCGGTTGTTTTACCCGATAGCAGTTCACTATCATTTGAGGTTGAGGCCAGAGAATCTAAATTTTTAGTTTCTTGCGATAGCCGAACTGTAACTGTAGAACGTTCAGTAAAAATATCTATAAAAAAAGCCGATTTTTGCGTTAATCTTATTCGCCTTAACAATGAAACTTATTTAAACACGTTAAGGAATAAATTATTATGGGGCATTGATACCCGTAACTATTAAGTATGACGTTAAACAAACTAATTTTTTTCATCCTTTTAATGTTTTCAATTCAATTTGTTCAGGCGCAGTACTTTGCTACCTGGGAAATTGGTTTACAAGCTGGTGGTGCAGGTTACATTGGCGATCTTAATCAAAATAACCCCGTACAAATTAGCGGTTTAAATGGCGGTCTTTTTGTAAAGCGCAACTTCAATGCCTATTTAGGTGTTAGGGCAATGTACAATTATGGTCAAATCAAGGCTAATGATGCCAACTCTAGTAACGAACAATTCAGAGAACGTAACCTAAGTTTTAAAACAACTTTAAACGAAGGCGCTGCAATACTTGATTTTAATTTTTTCGATTATAAAATAAATGGTGGAAACAGAAGGTTTACTCCGTATCTGTTTGGTGGCGTAGGTTTTGTAAATTTCAAGCCAAGTATAAAATATGATGGAGAGAAATACCGATTAGATTACCTTTCAACCGAGGGGCAACCTAATGGATATCGTAATACTGTAATAACTATACCTTTTGGAGGTGGCCTAAAATATAATTATAAGGACACGTGGAGTATTTTTAGCGAGTTGGGCTACCGCACTGCATTTACAGATTATTTAGATGATGTTAGCGGTGTTTACCCTGCAAACCAGGTTTTGGTTGGTAATCCACCATTAAATTTAAGCGATCCATCTCTTAACCAAACAGGTGTACCTGGTACACAAAGAGGAGATTTTAGAAAAAGGGACACTTATCTATTTGTTAGTGTTGGCATATCTTTTACCTTTGTATCCTCAAAATGCTATTCCTTTTAAGCTGATTTTGACATAATTAATGGGATTTAAAGAACAAATAGATTATAACCGCCTGCCAAAACACATTGCCGTAATCATGGATGGCAACGGTCGTTGGGCAAAAGGTCAGGGAAAAATGCGGGTTTTCGGCCACGAACAAGGTGTGTTGTCTGTAAAAGATATTGTAGAAGGTTGTGTAGAAGTTGGTATTGAATACCTAACGCTTTACGCATTTTCTACCGAAAACTGGAGCCGCCCGAAAGAGGAGGTTGATGCTTTAATGCAAATCCTTATTTCTACCATAAATAAGGAAACCGAAACCTTAAATAAGAATAACATCAAGTTAAATGCAATCGGTAACATCGAATCGTTACCTCAAGAATGTATTAACGATTTGAAAGAAGCGATGGAGAAAACGGCACATAACGAAAAGTGTACTTTAACACTGGCTTTAAGTTATAGCGCCAAATGGGAAATTGTTAATGCTGCAAAGAAAATTGCTGCTGCTGTTAAAGATAATAATCTCGATATTAACGATATCGATGAAAATCTCTTTTCGTCTCAATTAACTACAGTAAATATTCCTGATCCGGAGTTAATGATAAGAACCAGCGGCGAACATCGCATTAGTAATTATCTGCTTTGGCAAATGGCTTATACAGAGTTTTATTTCACTGATGTTTTATGGCCAGATTTCAGAAGAGAAAATCTTTTTGAAGCCATTGTTGATTATCAAAAACGCGAACGCAGATTCGGTAAAATTAGCGAACAATTAAACTAATTTTTCTTTTAACACTTTTTAACAAGGGTTTAAATTAACTTAGCCCCACTTTTATACGATAAATGTAACCACGCAAAAAGGCATAAAAAGTAAAGCAATTTTGCTTAGCAAAACATTGTTACCTTCGTGGCCATTACTGAACAAATTATTTTAATGAAAAGAATATTTCAAGTATTAATCCTGTTATTTTTAGCCGCTCCGGCCTTTGCCCAAATACGTCCGCAAACCCAGGCTCCTGTAACCCCTACATTAAAGGTTGGTAACCTGGATTTAGATTACTTTAGTCCAAAGGAATATATTATTGGTGGTGTAAAAATTATCGGAACTGAATATTTAGATAAAGAAGTACTAATTACTCTATCTAAATTAGCCAAAGGCGATAAAATTGTTTTACCAGGCGAGGCAACAGCTGATGCAATTAAAACACTTTGGGCTCAGGGATTATTTGATGATATAAAATTAAATATCGAAAAATTTGTTCAGGATACTGTTTACTTCGAAATTGATGTTGATGAACGTCCTCGTTTAAGTTCTATTGAATTAAAGGGTGTTCGTAAATCTGAAAGAACTGCTATTCAGGAAAAATTAAATGATAAAACTGGTAAAATTGTAAACGATAACTTATACAACACTACTTCAGCAATTGCGAAAAAGTATCTGTTAGATAAAGGCTTTTTCTTTACCAAGATAAATTATTCTACTCGTAAGGACCCAAATTCTGATAACAGTGTAATTTTAGTTGCTGATATTGATAAAGGTAGCAGAGTTAAAGTGCAGCATATCGACTTTACTGGAAACAAAGATTTCAAAGCAGCAAAACTTCGTAAATATCTAAAAAACCCTAAGCAATTTGCATGGTGGCGCTTTTGGGGTTCCGGAAAATTCAGTAAAGAAAAATACGAAGAAAATAAAGTTAAGATGATAGCCAAGCTTCACGAAAAAGGCTATCGCGATGCAGAACTCTTAAAAGATAGTATCTATCAGCATAACACCAAAAAGGTTAACATCAAAATGGATATTTACGAAGGTAAAAAATACTATTTTGGTAATGTTACCTGGGCTGGTAATGCAATTTACAATACAGATGTTTTAAACAGAGTACTCTCTATTGCAAAAGGTGATGTATTTAGCGAAGATAAACTTGATAAGAAAATTAATGGTGGTGGCGAAAACGGTGGAGATATCAACAGTTTATATACTGACAATGGTTATTTAACTTTCAATATCGATCCGGTACAAACAAAAATTTATAACGATACAGTTGATGTTGAAATGCGCATCTATGAAGGTCCGCAGTACACTAACAATCGTATTACTTTAAAAGGAAATACCATTACTAACGATAAGGTTGTACTACGTGAGATTCGTACAAAACCGGGGCAAAAATTTAGCAAAAGCGATTTAATCCGTACCGTTCGCGAGATTGGTCAATTAGGAAACTTTGATGAGCAAAAAACTGTGCCAACACCTCGCCCTAATCCGGCAGATGGAACGGTTGATATTGAATATGCTGTTGAAGAGAAACCTTCAGATCAGATTGAGTTATCTGGTGGTTTTGGTGGCGGCCGTATTATTGGTACGTTGGGATTAACCTTTAATAACTTCTCACTAAGAAATTTATTTAATTTAAAAGCTTACAAACCATTACCTAAGGGCGATGGACAAAAATTAAGCTTACGTGGACAAACGAACGGTAAATTTTATCAGTCGTATAGTTTCTCTTTCTCGCAACCTTGGTTTGGTGGAGAAAAACCAGTTAGTTTTGGTGTAAGTGCATTTACTTCACTTCAATCAAGTGGTATTGGCGATTCAAGTAATCCAAATTACTATAAAATTCGTTTAAATGGTGTTACCGTAAGTTTAGGTAGAAGATTAAACTGGCCAGATAACTATTTTCAGTTAAGCCATGCGGTTAGTTTACAACAGTACATCTTACAAAACTATCCAGGGTTTTTATTTAGCACTGGTACATCTTATAACTTAAACTTATCACAAGAGATTAGTCGTGATTCAAGAGATTCACCAATTTATCCATTATCTGGTTCATTCATTCGGTTTACGGTTCAGGCTACACCTCCATATTCATTATTTAATGGTGTAAACTACGCAACTGCATCTGATAAGACTAAATACAGATTTACTGAATACCACAAGTGGAAATTTGATTCACAATGGTATCAACGTGTTGGCGGACAATTTGTAATTAAAGCACAAGCACAATTCGGTTTCTTAGGTCAATATACTGCGGCTACAGGTCAATCAGCTTTTGAGCGTTTCAAATTAGGTGGTGATGGTATGCAAGGTTTCGACTTCTTACAAGGATCAGAGTTAATCGCTATGCGTGGTTATGCTAATAACACAGTTATTCCGGTAGGTTCAAACCCAAGTATTGCTCAATCATCAGGTAGCCCGATTTACACTAAATATGTTTTAGAGGCACGTTATCCGGTAATTAAGAGCCAGCAAGCTACTGCCTTTGTTTTAGCTTTTGCTGAAGGTGGTAACACATGGAATAGGTTTGCTGATTTTAATCCATTTAATATTAGAAGGTCAGTTGGTGTTGGTGCTCGTATTTTCTTACCTATTTTCGGTTTGTTAGGTATCGATTATGGATATGGTTTCGACACAATTCCAGGTTTACCTGATTCGAACAAAGGTCAGTTCCACTTCAGTATCGCACAACAATTAGGTGGATTTTAATTGTTTATGATTAAAAAAATAATTAATTATGCAATAAAACATTATAAGTTGAGTTTATACATGGCTTAGTTTTTGCAAGAAACAATAAAACACACACACAAATGAAAAAATATCTTTTAATCGCATTTTTACTTTGCACAACTTTTGGCGCTTTCGCCCAAAAGTTTGCTTATGTAGATACAGAGTATATTCTTAAGCACATGCCAGAATATAAATCGGCATTAAGTCAATTGGATGTAGCTTCTAAACAGTGGCAACAACAGGTTGACCAGAACTTCACAGAAATCGACAGAATGTATAAAGCCTATCAAGCCGATCAGGTTTTATTAACTGATGATATGCGCAAACGCAGAGAAAACGAAATTATCGAAAAGGAAAAGGCTGCTAAAGAATTTCAGCGTCAGAAATTTGGTCCGGATGGAGATTTGTTTCAAAGCCGCATTAAATTAATTAAACCTATTCAGGATAAAGTAGCTGATGTAATTAAACAAATTGCAAAAGCAAAGTTTTTAGATTTCATTTTTGATAAAAGCAGTGAGGCTACTATGATGATTTATGCAAGCAGCAGTTACGATGTTAGTAATGATGTAATTGTAAAATTAGGTTACAAACCAGGGGCTGTAAAAAATTAGTATATTCGCCCTCGAAAAAAAAGGAAAAACAATTAAAAAAATAAAAAGTAAAATAGAAATGAGAAAGTTAATTAACGTATTCTTTGTAGCAGCAGGTTTATTGTTTACAGCGAATATGGCAAATGCACAGCAAAAGATTGGTCACGTAAATTCAGAAGAGGTATTTGCAAACTTACCTGAATCTAAAACAGCAGAAACTACTTTACAAAACTTAAGTAAAACTAAGCAAGCTGAAATAGATGTGATGATAAAAGAATATCAATCTAAGTTAACAGCTGCACAAGCTAAAGAAAAAACTCGTAGCGAGGCTAACAAAGAAACAGTAGATAAAGAATTACAAACTGCTGCAACTGAGTTACAAGATTTACAAAAACGTATTGGTGATGCTCAAACTAAAGCTCAACAAGACTTAGGTACTAAACAAGCAGAATTAATTCAGCCAATTAATACTAAAGTTGCTAATGCAGTAAACTCTGTAGCTAAAGAAAAAGGTTTAGCTTATGTTTTTGATACAGCAAACGGACAAGGTGGTAACAACTTAATTTTCTGGGATGGTGGCGAAGACATTACTGCTGCTGTAAAAACTAAATTGGGTATTTCTGCAACTGCAGCAAAACCAGCAGCTCCTAAAAAATAAGCTAAAATAAATCAGTTTGGAGCTCAAATTCTCCTTGCTATTTAATAAAATATAAAGCGGAATTAAGTTTAACTTAGTTCCGCTTTTTTGTTTGGAGTTTTGAGGTTAAAAAAAGTTGTAATGTTGTAATATTGTAACGTTCGATATATAAAACTTTGTAACCGTAAAACATCTTAACATTCCAACATTCAATCAATATATGCAGCAACCATCACCAATAGGTATTTTCGATTCAGGATATGGAGGATTGACCGTTTTTCGCTCTATTGCAGAGAAATTGCCTCAATACGATTATATTTATTTAGGTGATAATGCCCGGTCACCTTATGGTGATCATTCTTTCGAAACGATTTACCGTTATACTTTGGAATGTGTTGAATGGCTGTTTGCAAAGGGTTGTAAACTGGTTATTTTAGCCTGTAATACTGCATCAGCAAAAGCTTTAAGAACCATTCAGCAAAAGGATTTGCCTTTAAAATATCCCGATAGGAGAGTGTTAGGTGTAATTCGCCCAACGGCAGAGGTAATCGATGCATATACTACAAGCAAAAGTGTTGGTGTAATGGGAACCAGGGGAACCGTAAATTCAGAATCTTACCTGCTAGAAATCAATAACTTTTTTCCTGATGTAAAAGTTTTTCAACAGGCTTGTCCGATGTGGGTTCCATTGATTGAAAATAATGAACATTTGCAAGCGGGAGCAGATTTTTTTGTAAAGGAATATACAGATGCATTAATGGCACAATCAGAAGAGATTGATTGTATTTTGCTTGCCTGCACGCATTATCCACTATTAATGCCTAAACTCAAAGCAATTTTTCCAGATTACATTAATATTTTAACCCAGGGAGAAATTGTAGCTGAAAGCCTTGCAGATTATTTGAGCAGGCATCCAGAGATAGAAGAAAAACTGGGAAGAACCAAACAAAGACTATTTTACACCAGTGGCGATTGTGGCGTTTTTAATAAAAATGCTTCAATCTTTTTTGGGGAAGATTTGGAATCTAGTAAGATGTAGTTTTTATGTTAGCATAGTATATGCCTTTAAATGCGATCATCATGCCTTAGACTATGACGTTGTATGGGATGGGAATGGGAGATTAGTCAGTTAGGATTACGGGAATTCGTGATTGGTGATTTTTTGGTTAATTCGTCATTCCCACGCAGGTGGGAACCCTAAAGAGATTTAATAGTTTTGATTACAATGTTTGTTTGTCTTTCGCTTTAAGATCCCCAGTCAAGCTGAGGATGACGGCCGTTCATATATTTCCCCAATCAATGAAAATCTTACTATTGTGGAAGCTTCTCAACCCTAAGCAATACTGTTGGCGATGATAAGGCATCTAAAAACGATACCACTGCATCTTTCTCTGCTTTGCTTAACATTAAACCTTTTAAAAGCTTATCGTTTTTAGGTAAAAGCGGATCGTTCACTTGCTCTGGTCTAACCCGTTGATTTGGCATACCAACATTATACATATTCATTACACCATCCATATCTGGGAATAAACCATTATGAAACCATGGTGCAGTTTTCATAACGTTTCTTAAACCGGGCGTTTTAAACTTGCCTACGTCTTCAGGTTTTTTTGTAATGTTGTAAAGGCCTAAATCTTCGTACTTGCGGCCGTAATAAGTTAAGCCATCATTGTGGAATTCGTTATCAGTAAAAAGAGGGCCATTATGGCAATTTATGCAACGTGCCTTAGTACGAAATAAATGCAAACCAACAATTTGTTGGTCTGTTAAAGCTTTTTTATCACTTGCTAAAAATCTGTCGAAAGGCGTTCTTCTGCTTACTATACTCCTTTGAAAAGTTGCTAAACTTTCGAAAATCCTTTTATTATTGATTTGTGGTGAGCCAAAGGCATCAATAAAATATGGTTTGTAGCCTTTAATTTTTGCTAATTTTTTAGGTAGTGCTTTCATGTCCTGATGCATTTCGTTATGTGCAGCAACCGGACTTTCAGCTTGTTCTTCCAAGCTATTTGCTCTGCCATCCCAAAAAAGCTTTTTGTAAAACCAAACATTTTCTAATGATGGCGCATTGCGGATATTTGCCAAATGATCGTGACCAATAGAAACCTGACGGCCGTCGGTCCAATGTAAATCTGGCGCATGGCAGCTTGAGCAAGAAATCTGGTTTGAGCCGGATAAACGAGGATCGAAAAATAATATCTTCCCAAGTTCAATTACCTTTTTAACTGAATCATTTTTGATATCTACAGGAGTAGGAGGTAATTCACCCAACTCTTCAAAAACAGCTCCTTTATCAACCGTAGGTTTCGGCCATTCGCTGCTTGGTTTTGAATAAACTTTGCGTAAACTATCAATGCTTAGTTCTTCATCATTATTAAAATCGGTTGATTGAAAAGAAAAAAGAACCAATCCGGAAAGGATAAAGGCAAGCGTGATAAAAACTTTATTCATGTGTTAAAAATAGAGATTTTGAATAAATAAGATATAGGATTATGATTACAACTTTACAAATACATGTTAACACCAATGTGAAATATACTTCTTTTTCCATTTGGTACAAATGTAGGGTTCAGGTCTTTTCTTAATTCTTGACTAAGTATTTTTCGTAAATTAAGTTGAGAATAAAAACCAAATCGTTGCTTTTTAATTAATTTAGATGATATATATTCTCCGGCAACTTCTGCTCCAATTGATTTGCTGTTGTAATAATAATAATCTGTGAACACAACGTTTTTAATAAACTCTGTCATAGAATTTGGATTAAATTTTAGCGATGCATTTATTGGCTCAATATAATATGGAGAAAGAGAAACCTTAAATCTACTTTGTTGATCTATTGTATAATATAGTGTGCTATTTAAACCTAATTTGATTTGCTCGTAACTCAAACCATCAGCTTGAATTAAATCTTGCTTATCGTTTTGATCATAGGAGAAATTTATTCCTAATTCTTTTGATACTTTTTTGTTTTTGTTCCATAAGAAATGATAAGCTGCATTAAAATTTAATGCATTAACTCTATAATTAACTTTATTTAGGCTTCCAGATGTTTTGAGATTTCCGTCATAACCTTCATTATACGCAAAATCGAGTAGAAATAATTGACTCGTTTTGTCTTTAATTTTTTTGCTTAGTAATAATGAGCCATTGATGGTATTCAAATTAAAAATTCCTACTGTGGCAAAGCCAGGCATTGTTCTCGTTTTGTTATAATTTTTGTTTTGATATAATTGGTACTCTGTTGCAATTTGTAGATCCCAATCTTTAAAATTCGTAGTATATTGAATTCCAAAACCCTTGTAATTATCAAATTTATAAACATTACTAGAGTCTTTAATAACAGATGCCCCGTAGCCGTAATTCATGTAGTGTATACGGTCAGGATATAGTAAACTTGTTTTATAATTATCATTTTTATATCCTAATGATACTTGTTCATCAGCTTTGCCTATTAAACCATAGACGCCAACTGCATTATTTTTAAATTGAAAGTTTACGCCAGGCTTTACTTTAAAGATAAATCGTTTTGAACTTAATCTTGGATCTACCGTACCGGAACTTTGGTGCTTTTGATAATCTAGATTTACAAAGGGTATTAAATGATTCTTTAGGGCAGAATAACTTAATGATGTTTTTACAATATAATTTTGACGTTTGTAATTTCCACTTTTATTGGCGTATGGATAATATGTGGTGAAATCTTCAAGATTATTTTTTTGCCCATTAGCCAAGCTATCTTCTATTGAATTATTAAATTCAAAACTTCCTGCAATTCTAAATTTGCCCAATACATTAAAGCCCTTGGCTAAAAATTTAGGCATATTTACAGAATAAGCTTCTTGAGCACGCCTAAAGCTACCTGCCTCCCGTTTGAAATCGAGTTGCAAAAAACCATAACTTTTTAGTGCATTTATACTTGAAAATGTTGGTGAAAATAATGAGTTATCAAGAATTTTCTGATCCTGATAGAAGAAATATACAGAATCTTTTCCGCTCTGAGCTTTAACCAGAACGGAAAAGAAAATAAGAATAATTAATATCTGTAAAAATTTACGATTAATCATAAAAATTATTGAGCAAGGAATGATGCTTCATCTTTACTTGGATTGGCTTTAGTTAGCGTTCCAAAATCATTACGAGAGTTATTTGTGTCTTGTAAAACTCTTCTGCCACCTATAGTTTTAGCTGTTTTACGTAGGACTGACTGACTTGAATATTGTCCTCCTGGAATGGATGCAGCTCCCGAATCATAAGCCATTGGCAATCTTCTTGGAGTTTGATCAGCAGAAATTATAGCCTCAATTTCAACAGCATCAATAATATATTTTGCAGGCAATTGAGGATATAGTACTGTAGTTGCTGTAACTGTTCTTACGGTTGGTAATGCATAAGAAGGAATATTATTTAAATTGAAGTTTTTGTCAACCTTTAGAATTGCATAAGATTCTTTTCCTTGAGGATTAAAAACCATATCTCTGGCACCTGTTGCAAAATAGGTTTCCATATTTGTCACGCTAGGATTATCAACGTCACTTGCATACATTGTTCTTCCAGGCTCTAATTTTTGTTCATATGGATACAAATAAGCTTCAAAATCAGCATTTGCAAGATTAACTGTTAACGCCGGATTGGCGATAGTTTGTGTTGTTCCGCCATTTGTTGTGTATGGTTTTGTATGGTCTAATGCAGTTTGTGCTATCACAATACTCTTGCCAGATAATACTGGATATTTTTTACCTGTACCATCACTAGGTATCATAAATAATTCCTTAACATAAACATAATCATTGTTGGCGTTTCCGGTAGCAGCCATTCCTATAGATTTACTCCAGTCATATTGATTATTATCTAAAGAATAACTATCAGCAGTTTTGTTTATTTTACCATAAACAACAGCAATCATTAAACTATCTGCATATAAAGTTTCAGATGTATTATTATAAATCTCTATAAATTGATCTCTGAAAATTGCTCCGGTAGATGCATTTGAGCCTGCATAATATATTTGCTTAATTACGAAACCGCCAATTACTTCGCTGTTTATTAATTGAACTTTTACATCAGTATTATTAAAATACAATTGATTGTCTAATGAATAGTTTAGATAGTAATCAGTTTCGCGGTAAGTACCCGTTAGAGTAGTGAAATCTGCCGCTGTTATTTTTAGCGAAACGTTTATGCTATATGTTCCAGGTACAATACTTTCAACCGCAACCTGACCTTGATGATTTGCCTTTAAAGAATATTTACTGTTGTTTGCCTTGTTAACTAGTGTGATTTCTGCATTTTCATATGGAACTTCAAACCAAACTTTAGCAGGATTTACAGATAACTGTACATTTAAATTAATAGGTTGAGTTTCTTCTTGATTTTTTTTACAGCTACTGAAAATGATAATAGCTAGTAAGATAAATAGAAAAGGTAATTTTTGTTTCATAATGATATTATTTAGAGTTTTAAAGATATACCACCGGTAATGCTAAGTGGCGAATTGTAAATAGTTGTTAATGGCACACCAGTGTCTGGATTTATTTCGGTATGCTCTGGTCTTATGTTAAATGTGTTATATGATGTAATTGCAATTCTGATTCGTTTACTAATTTCCTTGGCCACAGAAACAGAAAAATTGAAATAAACCAGTTTTTGATCTGTATTGGATAACGATAAATTTCTGGGTGGAATAGGATTAGTATCACCTTCACTAAATAAAATAGCATTTAGATTTTGATCTAAATAACCAGATGCTCGTTGGAGCTTATCATTGTACCTTGATTTTCTTCTGTTTGCCCAGAAAATATCTGTATTAGTCATTACAACAAAACCCAGTTTTGGAATATGTATAGTTGTATTCAATTTACTCGTTATCACATATTTTTTATCGTTACTTAGCGGTTTAAACAACGCGTAGTTGATATTTTTTCCATTGATAACAACTGGAGTTGCAAGATAAACGGCATCTACAACTGGATTACTCTCTTGCGATAATATGTATGAAGTGCTAGTGGATATGCTTGTATTTATAGCAGAAATCTTATTGAAGTTTACGCTCCAATCAAAGCCATAGGTGTCTGAATTAGATAGATTTGATATGCTATAATACGAATTAGCAAAATATGACGTATAAGTGCCAGATTCTTGATAAACGATTTGTTTTAATGTTGCATCGTAGCTATAGTTATAGTTAGGAAGAATAAACTGTTGATATTGACGAACATTACTAAATCCATTTCTAGATCCTTTGTAAAACGTATTCAATCTCGAACTGAAAATTTTATTGCTAAAGTTTATATTAAACTCAGCTTGATTTGATTTACTTGCTTTTAAGTCAGGATTTGCTGTCTGGAATTTCTTTGTGTAAACTAAATACAAGGCAGCATCTGTATTTAAGGCAAAGATAAGTGGCACATCTATCCAAGCTGGAGGTGGGTAAAGATGAGCAAGTGTTGGTGATTTTGAAGAAACACCATAAGCTACACCAAAATTCCAGTTATTATCTAAGTTAATCTGTGTACTTAATCTCGGTTGTATAGAAAGTGAACCATTTTGCGAATCAAATCTTACACCTAAATTGGAGCTAATTTTTTTTCCAAAAAGATTGTAAGTCACATTATCAGTAAGATAAACACCTGTATTAAGTATGGAAGGGTTTAACTCGAATGAATAAGGACGAACATTTGTGCCATTGTAATTAACAAATCTCGGACGGTCAGGGTCAGAAATAATTCCTTTCCCCCCATTGTTCGTATAATTGCCATTAAGTCCGTAGGTTAAATTGTGGCGTGTATTTCCTAAATTAAAGAAGCTTGTAAATCTTAAAGTACCACTTGCCGAAATTGGATTTCCAACAATTTCCTCCACAGCTAAATATTGGCCGCCTAAAACTATTCCTTTGTAAATTCCTGTTGTATCTTTCGCAGTATAACCTTTAGGAGGCTGATTTAAAAACCATTGCGAATAGCTCTCTTGATTTGATTCAGAATAAGATAGGCTTAAGTTAATACCATTTATAAATTTAGATGATACTTTGAAATCTGTAGTATTTGAAAGTCTGATACCATTTTGCTTTGAGTAATATTCTTTTTGATTGCCATCATCCGGATCAATTTTGTTTAAATCAATTTTACGATTATAATCAATACTAAACTTGTTTCTTATGTTGTTATTAATGTTGTATTGCCAACGTAGTGAGGCGCCATATCTTCTATATTCTTGAAAATTATCTGTAGGATTATCATTAGATATGGCATAATTAAAATCAGTGGTTATGCCACCTAATTTACCAGGTAGGTTGAAACCTTTATTTAAGGAATAATTATATGAGCCAGCATTAACATTCGTAGTAAATTGTAAAGGCGACCTACCTGCTTTTCTTTCAATAATAATTGCTCCATCTGTTAATTCGCCATATTCAGCTGAGGCTACACCTTGTATAACTTCAATTTTTTCAATTGATTCCACAGGGATTTCTCTTAAATCTATACCTCTAAAAGGAACATCAGTTGCAGATCCAGTGCCAGAGACTGCTGGTACCACTGTGCCCATTCCCCATTGTGCAGTAGGTCTAGATTGCATATTTGCATCGTTGGAAAGCCTGATTCCATCAACGATAATTGGTATTCCTAAGGAATTGTTTAGGTCATAAGTTCCTCCGAGCGTATTTCTTAACGTTAGCGTTTGTGCTACGTTGATGTTTGGAGCAACCAGTTGTTTGCCAGGTAATGTGTTTAGCACATCAATTAAACTGAAAGCTTGTATTCGCTCAATAGCTTCTTCATCAAAGGTTATCGAAGAAATAGAATTTTTTGTCTTAGAATAGGTTGAATTAATCTGAACATCATTTAATGTTAAACTGTTTTCTATCAAAACAATCTTCATCGGATTTGAGAAATCATTCTTATCAATTTTCTTATCAATTGTTTTTTTTCCTACGGCAGTAATTTTCAGGTTGATTTGAGCAGCATTCTTTGATGTAATTATTGAAAATTCTCCGTTGTGATTACTGATAGAATATAATTGCGTCTCCACACAATAAACAGTTACAAATTCCATGCTTTGATTTTTCTCATCAACTACCTTCCCCCGAATAGTAATAGTTTGTGCAAAAACTGATGTTGCAAAACCTGAAATGATTAATAATAATATAGAAAATTTTCCCAAACCCACTCGTAATATTAATTAGACTAATTCTAAAGATTTCGCAAAGGTGTGGGATTTTGCCCAAACTTCCAAATTATTTAGATTCATTCCAGATAATTTAACGTTTTGCACATTTTTTAGGTTGATTATCAATGCAAATCAAATTAACTCGTTTGTGACAAAAGAAAACACTTTTGTTTAGGTTGTGAGTATTTAAAAGGATAACTTTGCGGCTTCAAACCCACACAATGAGTGATCAGATAAAACACGAATGCGGAATCGCTTTTATTCGCCTGTTAAAACCACTTTCTTACTACCAGCAAAAGTACGGTACAGCACTTTACGGCCTTAACAAATTATATCTCTTAATGGAAAAACAGCATAACCGAGGCCAGGATGGCGCAGGTATTGCAACTATTAAGTTAGATATGAAACCTGGCAGTAGGTACATCAGCCGATATCGGAGTATGGCTTCGAATGCGGTTGCAGATATTTTTGAATATGTACAAAACAAATTTGTTGATATTCAGGAAAATACACCAGAACTAATGCAAGATACAGAGTGGCTCAAAGACAACGTTAGCTTTATTGGCGAGGTTTTATTGGGCCATTTGCGTTATGGTACACATGGAAAAAACAGTATCGAAAGTTGCCACCCTTTTTTAAGACAAAACAACTGGATGACCCGTAACCTTGTTATTGCAGGTAACTTCAACATGACGAATGTTGATGAATTGCTGGAGCAGTTGTACGAGTTAGGTCAGCACCCAAAAGAAAAGGCAGATACGGTAACAGTTTTAGAGAAAATTGGTCACTTCCTTGATGATGAAAATCAAGACCTTTTTGATCAGTATAAAAAAGAAGGTCACGATAACGTATCCATTACGCACAAAATTTCTGATAATTTAGATATCGCAAATATCCTTCGCCGTTCGGCTAAAACCTGGGATGGTGGCTATTCTATCTGTGGTATGGTTGGTAATGGCGATTCATTCATTATGAGAGATCCGGCAGGAATTCGTCCGGCTTATTATTATTATGATGATGAAATAGTTGTTGCCGCTTCTGAAAGACCCGCTTTACAAACTGCATTTAATATTCAGTTTAAAGATGTTAAGGAAATCGATCCGGGGCATGCTTTAATCATTAAGAAAAACGGCGAGGTAAGCATGGAGCAATTCCGTGAACCTACTGAGCGTTTATCTTGTTCTTTCGAACGCATTTACTTTTCAAAAGGTAGTGATGTTGAGATTTACCGAGAACGTAAACAACTTGGTCGTTTGTTAAGCGATAAAATTCTTCAGGCTGTAAACTACGATTTAAAAAACACCGTATTTTCTTTCATTCCGAACACAGCAGAAGTTGCTTTCTTTGGTATGGTAGATGGTGTTCAGCAATATGTTCGCAGACATCAAAAGGATATTCTTTTGCATAAAAAGGAAGAGCTTACTGATGAGCAACTGGAAGATTTATTATCGTTAGCGCCTAGGGTTGAAAAACTTGCCGTTAAAGATGTAAAACTTCGTACGTTTATTACGCAAGATGCTGATAGGAGTGAGATGGTTGCTCACGTTTACGATACTACTTATGGTATTATCAATAACCATCAGGATACTTTAGTTGCACTCGATGATTCTATTGTTAGAGGTACAACGCTTAAGCAAAGTATTATTAAAATTGTTGACAGGTTACACCCTAAGAAAATAATTATTGTTTCATCGGCACCTCAAATTCGCTATCCGGATTGTTATGGTATTGATATGAGTAGGATGGGGCAGTTTGTAGCTTTCGATGCTGCAATTCAATTGTTAACCGAACGCGGGATGTGGCAGGTAATCGAAGATGTTTATGCAAAATGTAAAGCTTCGTTACTATTGCCAAAAGAAGAAATTATAAATCACGTAAAAGAGATTTATAAACCTTTTACAGCTGAAGAAATTTCTGCTAAAATTGCCCAAATTATAACGCCAAAGGGTACAGTTGCCGAGGTTGAAGTAATTTACCAAAGCCTGGAGAATTTACACGAGGCTTGTCCGAAAAATAAGGGCGACTGGTATTTTTCTGGTAATTATCCAACTCCAGGAGGAAATAAGGTTGTAAATAAGGCTTTTATTAACTGGAAAGAAGGAAATAACCAAAGAGCTTACTAAGTATTAATAGAATGTATTAAAAGGGTGAAAACGGAAGTTTTTGCCCTTTTTGGTTTTGCAGCCCCGCTTTCCGTTGCAATCTTTTAAATAAACTTCTGTCATACTGAGGAACGAAGTATCTGTTTCATCGGTTGCAGATGCTTCGTGCCTCAGCATCACAGCTTATTCAAGGTTGTTGTAATTTAAAAGTATTTCCACTTTAATCGCGTTTATTTATTTGAGGTTTGTGCTTTTGGTAACATTTCAAAGTGCAAAATTTCAGCCATTTCGACGCACGAAGCAATCTTAAAGTGTTATGTTAAAAACCCAGGGTTGTAAGATTGCTTCGTGCCTCGCAATGACGACCGTACTTGGGTTTGTGTATATTTAAGCTTTCTTGCACAAGCTTAAGTTAATAGCCCCGACAAAGCGTAAAGCCCGGAATGTAGCGTAGCGAAATGAGGACTTGAAGCGATGGCGGGATTATCGAAACCGATTTGCACAGGTTTTGCGCTTCAAAAGAAATAACATGTTTCTTACAGGTCACGTCATTGCGAGGCACGAAGCAATCTTAAAGCTTTCGCTATTCAAACCCATAGTCGTAGGATTGCTTCGTACCTCGCAATGACGACCGCACCTAGCCTTACGCGTAAAACTGAATATAGGTTTTGTACATTAGCCAAATGGCAAAAAAGACGATGATTACCCCGGCAATTTTGTTTAATTTCTTAAGTGCATCTTCCTTAATTCTGTAGCGGAGTTTGCTTGAGTAAAAGCTTTTAGCACCATCAATTGCCAATTGCGTAGACATGGCGATGAAAAAACACACTAACTTTTCGTTAAGCATATTATTCAGTTTTACTGAGATAATACCGCTAACAATTATCCAAAACATTAAGGTTGAGGGGGTAAGAATACACATAAAAAAACCCTTCAAAACATAACCGCGTTTGCTTACTTTTTGAAGGGTAGAATTATCGTAATGAATTGTAATTTTTGATACGAGGTAATATATACCGACTGCGAGTAAAAAAGCTCCGCCAATTGTGCCAATATATTTATCGAAGCTTTCTTTATATTCAAAAAACTGACTGCCAAACAGCACGATTGCAATTAGAATTATATCGCTAATTATAACACCAATAGCTAAAGAAAAACCTGCTTTAAAGCCCTTTTCGATACTGGTTTTAATCATTGCAAAAAATACCGGCCCTGTTAAAAACGATGAAATTATCCCTGCCCCTATACCTAACAATATGGCTTCAAACATGCATTGTGTTGTTTATGAATATGCGAATATGCAATTTAAAGCTTAACAAATCAACTTTAATTTTGTTACAGGTGCTTGTTCGGAAATAGCCTTTTTTTAATTTTTTTTTATTTAAGTTTAGCCCCACTAAAACTAAATTTAAAAAATGAGCAAAGAACAAGTACAAACGAAGTGGGGGCAGTTTATACCCTTAGTTACCGTTTTCTTTTTTTGGGGCTTCGTGGCCGCCAGTAACGATATTTTAATACCCGTTTTCAAAAAAGCTTTCGATTTATCGCAGGCAGAAAGTCAGTTGGTTTCGTTAGCATTTTACATTGCATATACAGTAGGCGCATTAATTTACAATGGAATTTCTGTTTTAATGAAACAGGATATTGTTAATAAGCTAGGTTACAAAAACTCTCTAGCTTTGGGCTTGGTTATTTCTGCAGTTGGAACTTTATTATTCTACCCTGCGGCAAATACAGGTTCATTTCCACTAATGCTTTCAGGTTTATTTATTGTTGCCCTGGGCTTTTCATTACAACAAACCGTTGCTAATCCGTTGGCAATTGCGTTAGGTCCAATTAATACAGGTTCGCAGCGTTTAACATTGGCTGGTGGTATTAATAACTTTGGTACTACTATTGGGCCACTTATTGTAAGTTTTGCAATTTTTGGTTCTGCTGCAAACGCAAGTTCTGATATTAGTATAGAAAGCGTAAAAGTTCCTTATCTTATTTTAGGTGTTGCTTTTATTGCGGTTGCAATTTTCTTAAAATTATCTTCATTACCAGATAGACCAGCTTTAGTAGAAGCAACCACTGAAGAAGTTGGTGCAAAAGGTTCTGCATTAAAGTACCCACAATTGGTTTTGGGTATGATTGCGATTTTTGTATATGTTGGTGTTGAGGTTTCTACAGCTAGTAACTTACCTGCCTACATGGAAAAAGATTTAGGCTTTGCGCTTCATGATATTGCTCCGTATATTTCACTTTATTGGGCAAGTATGATGATTGGTAGATGGACTGGTGCGGTTGAGGCTTTTACCGATAATGTAAGCACGCAAAAGATTTTAAGATTTATTGCGCCATATTTAGCTTTCGGGATTTTCCTTGCTGTTAATGCAATTGCCGACCATGACTTAGCTCCGTTTTATGTTTATGGATTGATTATTTTAGTGTTAATTATTGCTGATATGGCAAGTAAAGGTAATCCGGCAAGAATGTTACTTATTTTCTCTGCTATTGGAATTTTAGCTTTATTAATCGGAATGTTCACAACCGGAATGGTGAGTGTTTATGCGATAACAAGTGTAGGTTTATTTTGCAGTACATTATGGCCTTGTATTTTCACTCTAGCAGTTAGTGGTTTAGGTAAACATACCAGTCAGGGTAGTAGCTTCCTAATTATGATGATTATGGGTGGCGGTATTATAAGCTGGTTACAAGGTGCAGTTTCTGAATTTACAGGTATTCAATACAGCTATGTAGTTGGTATAATTTGTTTCGCTTATTTAGCTTTCTATGCTTGGAAAGTTAGCGGAATTTTAAGGTCGCAAGGAATTAGTTTTGATAAAAAACTTTCTGGCGGTCATTAGAATTTAATAAACTATTTTTGCAGCCACAGAAGCGTAAGCTTTTGTGGCTTTTTTAATTTTAAGCATGACTGAAAAACCAAGTTTCGATTCGATTTTTATGAATCTTGCTACTGAACTGGCAACGCGTTCGCATTGTGTGCGTGCACATGTAGGTGCAGTTTTAACTAAAGATACCCGTATAATTTCTATCGGCTATAATGGTCCGCCCGCTGGAACGCATAATTGTGATGAAGAATGGCCAGAACATGGTTGCGCAAGAGATAGTAAGGGAAGTTGCTCTTTAGCGCTGCATGCAGAAGAAAATGCAATTCTGTATGCTTCAAAAAATGGTTCGAAGATAGAAGGCTGTACTTTGTACACAACTTTATCTCCATGTATTGCTTGCGCCAGACTAATTCTTTCTTCGGGTATAAAACTTGTTTACTATTCAAAATCTTACGCAGCTTATAAGGGTTTACAAAGTGATGAAGGTGTAGATTTCTTAAGAAAATTTGGGGTAGAAGTGAAGTTGATGGAGTCGTAGGTTAATTGCTGAATTGTTTAATTGGTTACTAAATAATTGTTATGGTCTTCGACTACGCTCAGACTGACAATTGTGAAATGGAAATTGGTTAATTGGTCATTAATTAATTAGATAGTTGTTAAGGTCTTCGACAAGCTCAGACTGATTGTTATGACTTTTGCAAATTAGGCTGCTATATTATAATTGCTTTTATAAGGTTGTTGTGTTTTAATTACAGCTGCTATTCTTAGCGTTATTTTATTTCTCACTGCATTAAGTATACTCATGCTATGCTTACCTTCATCCTTTTTCCTTTGGTAGTAGTTCTTGAATTCCATATTATGTTGGATAACTGATAATGCGCATAGATGTAGTAGTTTTTTAAGGTCTTTGTTTGCCATCCTATGTACCCTGGTTTTACCTTTTACACTAATCCCGCTCGAGTGCTCGAACGGAGCGACTCCTGCATAGCATGCCAATTGCTTTCCACTTGGGTTGCTGGCAAAATTCGCTGTACAACCAATCAGGTAAACCGCGGTGACATGTCCGATCCCTGGTATACCGGTCAACAGGTTATAGTTTCGTTGAAAGGCGCTGTTTTCTTTAATAATTTTGCGGATTTGTTCTTCAATATTTTTAATCGATTTTGCTATTCCATCAATAGCAGATTTAAGTGCTTTCTCAATTAGTTTCTGATGTGATTTTTCATTTACATTACCTAGCTCTTTAATTGAAACGCTAAGTCCTGTAGCCTGCTTGAGTAATTTTGTTCTGGCAGATATGAAATCTTTTAAATGCAATAACTGTGGATCTAAGGCTTCTGTGGCCTTTAATGTATCAGATTCCTTAAAGGCATACTTGCATAAACGGACACTATCTATCTTATCATTCTTTCCTCTAGCTATCCCAAAACTCCATTTAATATGGGCTGCATTACCAATATGAATTGGTACGTGTTTGTTACTGCAGAATGACCAGATTAGCCGGTGATAGATCCCTGTATTTTCAATCACCACCAGAGTGTCTGGATTAAAGGTGACCTTATGAAATTTAAGCCATTTCTCAAATGTCTTTATCCCAGAAGCTGTATTCTCAAACCGTGCGCTTTGGATAGCTTGTTTTACATGACTGATAACAGTCATTAAAGAAGCATCAAAGTAGGGCTTTGATACATCAATCCCAATAAAGAAATTTGTATTAATCATATTATTTATTCTTTAAATTTGTAGCAACTACCTAAGTTTTACCCCATCGATCCAAGTCCTTAATAATGGGTAATGCCCTAATTGTTATCTGGTCACTAAGGGAAAATCGGTAGCGGATTATATCAGTCTATAGGTATCTAACCTTGACAACGCTTAATGAGCCGCTACCGATTTAGGTAACTTGTTAAATATAAATCAATTCAATCATTTTAGACCATTGCAAATCTAAAGGACAATTGTGAAATGAAAATTGGTTAATCGGTCATTAATTAATTAATTAATTAGATATTTGTTATGGTCTTCGACAATGCTCAGACTGACAATGGCAAAGTGAAATGGAAATTGGTTAATTGGTCATTGATTAATTAGATAGTTGTTATGGTCTTCGACAATGCTCAGACTGACAACGACCATATCAAACACTGGCAACTGAAAACAGATAACAGACAATTTGCTTATAAATAACGATAAAACAATTTAACAATTCCCTTTCTTTATCTATCTTTGCGGATGCAAGAAAAAATCATTATCGTCGATTTTGGTTCGCAATTTACACAACTCATTGCCCGTAGAGTTCGCGAATTAAATATTTACTGTGAAATATATCCATTTAATAATCTTCCAGATATTAATACACCTGATGTAAAAGGTGTTATCTTTTCTGGTAGTCCATATTCTGTTCGTCAGGAAGATGCGCCTCAGGTTGATTTAAATAACTTCCATAATAAATTTCCATTGTTAGCGGTTTGTTATGGCGCTCAATATATTGCTCAGAAATCTGGCGGCGACGTGCAGGCTTCATCTACAAGAGAATATGGTCGTGCAAATCTTAGTTTTGTAAATCAGGAGAACAAATTATTTAAAGGTATAAATATTGATTCTCAGGTTTGGATGAGCCATGGCGATACCATTACTCAAATGCCTGAAAATGCAGAACTAATTGCAAGTACAGAAAGCGTTAAAGTTGCAGCTTATCACATTAAAGATTCTGATACCTATGCAATTCAATTCCACCCGGAAGTAACGCACAGTATTGATGGTAAAGTTTTATTAGAAAATTTCCTTGTAGACATTTGCGGTTGCAGTCAGGATTGGACTTCAGCAGCATTTATTGATACAACCATCGCAGAATTAAAACAAACTTTAGGAAATGATAAAGTTGTTTTAGGTTTATCAGGTGGTGTTGATAGCAGTGTTGCTGCGGTTTTATTACATAAAGCTATTGGCGCAAACTTACATTGTATTTTTGTTGATAACGGTTTATTGCGTAAAGATGAATACAGCCAGGTGCTTGAGCAATATAAGCATATGGGTTTAAATATTAAAGGAATTGATGCTAAAGATCGTTTCTTAAGTCAACTTGCCGGATTAACTGATCCTGAATTAAAACGTAAAGCCATAGGTCGCGTTTTTATCGAAGTTTTTGATGATGCAGCACACGAAGTTAATGGCGTAAACTGGCTAGGTCAGGGAACAATTTATCCTGATGTAATTGAATCGATTTCTGTTAATGGTCCTTCGGCAACCATCAAATCACATCATAACGTTGGCGGTTTGCCAGATTTTATGAAATTGAAAGTGGTTGAACCTTTGAAAACATTATTTAAAGATGAGGTTCGCCGAGTAGGTAAAGCATTGGGTATTGATGATGTAATTCTTGGTCGCCATCCTTTCCCAGGGCCAGGCTTAGGTATTCGTATTTTGGGTGAAGTAACAGCAGAAAAAGTAGCGATATTGCAAGAGGCTGATGCAATTTACATGCATGAATTAAAAGCCGCCGGGTTATATGATAAAATCTGGCAAGCGGGTTCAATTTTCTTACCGGTGCAATCGGTAGGTGTAATGGGTGATGAACGTACTTATGAGAACGTAATTGCACTTCGTGCTGTAGAATCTGTTGATGGTATGACTGCCGATTGGTGTCATTTACCTTATCCGGTTTTAGCAAAAATCTCAAATGAGATTATCAATAAAGTTAAGGGAATTAACCGCGTTGTTTACGATATTAGTTCAAAACCACCTGCAACTATTGAGTGGGAATAATAATCGGTTACAGGTTGACTGTTATCGGATAAAGTAATTAACCGACTCGGTTTAAAATAAAAGATCCGAATAAAATAAAGCTTATGCTGGCAGATTTAAACCTTTGCCAGCATATTTTGTTAAAACAAGTATTATGATTTTAAAAAATAGGTATTGTTTCTTGATTCTTCTTACAGTGCTTTTGGCATCGTGTTCTCCCAAAATAAGAACAGTAAAAACCGAAACAGAAAAGAAGACTGAGCAAGAAAAAATACCGGAAAAAAAGACCATAAGAAAATTATCTACAGCTAACTTATCCTTACTACTTCCTTTTAATCTCGATAACGCTAAGTTAAAAGCAATGAGTAAGGCTGATGTAGAGAAGTATGCCATGCCCATCGATTTTTATCAGGGTTTCAAAATGGGATTAGATTCTATAGCATCCTCTGGTCTTAATTTTAATTTCGGGGTTTACGATACTCAAGATGATAATGCACACATTGGTTCGATATATAAAAATGAGCAGTTTAGAAAAAGTAATTTAATAATTGGTCCTGTTTTTCCGGAAGGATTAAAGTATATCACCAATTACTCGAAACTCAATAATGTTCCTGTTGTATCTCCTCTGGCTGCATCAGAACCATCAGATTTTAACAATCCAAACCTAATATCTATTGTAAATAATATTGATTTACACGCGAAGAAAATTGCAGCATACATTAGTAAAAATGCTAACGCTAATACGATTGTGGTTATCATCAATACTAAAAAAACAGAAGATGAGGCATTTGCAGCCCCAATTCGTGATTATTTAAAAAGTCAGGGCAGTAAACTAATTGTTCAGGAATATGCATCTGCCTTTAGCTTTGAAACGAAAATGATTAAAGGAAAGCAATATGCAGTTGTAATTGCATCTTATGATAGAGCTTTCGTGCTGCCAACGATTGAAAAATTGTACAAGCTTAAGAACTTACCTGCCGGAGGTTATGCGATTAACCTTTATGGGCATCCGATGTGGAGTAAACAAAATTATCCGACAGATAAATTGCAAAACCTAAATGCTGTAATTAGTTCTTCTTACAAAGTTGATTATAAAAACTCCAGTGTTATTAATTTCATCAAAAGATACAGAAGCAAATATGGATTTGAGCCTGGCGAATACGCATTTAAAGGTTTCGATGTAGCTTTCTTTTTTGGTAAATTACTGTCTAACTATGGCGAAGATTATCTTGAATTTTTAATTAAAGAAAAATATAAAGGCTTGCATAATAACTTCTCATTTATTCACGATGCACAATACGGTTATATTAATACAAACCTAATGTTGCTTCGATACAAAAATTTTGCTTTAGATATTGTTGAGTAAATTTAACTTAAAAACTGAATGCGAGTAGAACATCAAATTAAAGCCTTCGAACAAATTTTAGCAAGTTATGACGGTGCAATACCATTGCATCGATTTTTACCATCATACTTTAAACAGAATAAACAAATGGGTTCATCTGACAGGAGATGGGCTACAAGGCATTTATATAGTTTTTTTAGGTTGGGAAAAGCATTGCCAAATCTAAGTAATGAATTACGCTTGAGTATTTCTGATTTTCTTTGTCATGATACATTGAGTTTGATTGTGGAGAAAAACCTGCCAAATCTGGTTGATTTTATTTCCAGTAACCTTGATGAAAAGATTGCTTTAATCACAAAACAATTTCCTGAATTTGAAATTGCTAATGTTTATCCCTTTCAGGATGATTTATCTGAAAGTGTAGTTAAAGAGGAATTTAATAAGTCATTTTTTGTTCAGCCAGATTTATTTATTAGGGTAAAGGCTGAAGAATCTACCAGCATTGCTAAGCAACTTGAAGCACAAAACATCAACTTTGAAGTTATTTCTGATACGGCAATTGCCTTACCAAATGGTACTAAATTAGAAACAGTTCTTTCTGATGGAAAATATCAGGTTCAGGATTTGTCTTCTCAGCATACTGGTTCATTTTTTAAACCACAAAAGTGGGATAAATGGTGGGATTGTTGTGCGGCCTCTGGAGGAAAAACTTTGTTACTACATAGTTTGGAGCCTGTTTTGGAGTTATTGGTAACAGATTTAAGAGAAAGTATTTTAACTAACCTTGATGAGCGCTTTGCTCAGGCAGGAATAAGGAAATACCATAAAAAGGAACTCGATTTACTTAAAAATAATGATCAGATTTTGCATCATTATACTTTTGATGGAATAATTCTCGATGCACCTTGTACGGGTTCCGGTACCTGGGGAAGAACACCCGAAATGTTGAGTCATTTTGATGATAGAAAAATCAAGCAGTTTGCAACAATTCAAAAGGGGATTGTAAATAATATTGTTAAATATTTGAAGCCGGGGAAACCTCTTATCTACATTACTTGCTCCGCATTTGCTGCTGAAAACGAAGAAATTGTTAAGCATATTACCGATACTCTACCGCTGGAACTTGAGTCTATGGAATTGATTAAAGGCTACGAGAACAAAGCTGATACAATGTTTGTGGCAAGGTTAGTTAAGAAAAGTTAATAAATATTTGGGCAAAGGATTTTTAGACTGATAGCAGAGTTTCACCAGTATATTAAATATGCTCGAACCAAGTTTTCAGGTTCTTCTTAACATATTTTACAATCTCAACAACAATTGAAATTGCACCAATTATTAAAGTATATTCTTCAAAGCCGTTCATTATTTAGCCTTTCTATTTAGATAAATATAACGATTTTTTGTTACAATTTGTATTTATAGTCCGGTATTATTTCTAAATAATTTAATTGCAATTGCAAGAAGGATAACTCCAAAAGCCTTTCTTAATATGTTTAAGCCTGATTTTCCAAATAGCTTTTCTAAGCGATTGGTATTCTTCAATACAAAATAAACGAAGAGAATATTTAATAATATTCCTATTAATATATTTTGAGTTTGATACTCTGTTTTTAAGGATAGGAGGGTAGTCATGGTTCCTGCTCCTGCAATTAAAGGAAATGCAAGTGGTACAATAGAAACCGTTTCAGGTGCTTCTTCCTTAAAAATAGTTAGACCTAAAACCATTTCCATCGCAATAAAAAAGATTACAAAAGAGCCAGCAATTGCGAAAGATTCAACATCAAGTCCGATTACTTTTAGTAAGGATTCGCCAAGAAAAAGAAACAACACCATTAGTCCGGCGGCAACTAAAGAAGCCTTTTCTGATTGAATATGCCCGGCTTTACGGCGCAGTTCAATAATTACGGGTATAGAACCTAAAATATCAATTATGGCAAAAAGTACCATAGTTGTGGTTAAAATCTGATTCAGATCGAACTTTATAAAATCAAGTTTCATAAGGAGCAATTTTAGGCAAAGTTATGGCATTTTGGTACAAACCAATATGCTTTAAGATAATTATTAAAAATAGAATTGAGTTCGTAAAGTAAGTACGTTGTCTTTTCTATCATTCTGATAACCCGAAATTTGTGTTGATTCATTTTTAATCATGTCATAATAAAGCACTGCTTTAAAATGTGGATTAAAATGATGTAAAAAGCCAACGCCAAAAGTGTCAAATCTAACATCTGCAGCTGATAATCCTAGTGCTGAATTAACTTCCATACCCTTTACTTTTGAGTTCGGATCATAGTAATCATATTTCAAAATCAGCTGGTTATCGGTGCTATTTAAGGTTTGTACGAAGGTTACGTATGCTCCGTTAAAGTTTCTGGTGTAGTAAGGCAGCGCTTTTGCATTATTATCTACCGGATAAGAACCCGGAGTTGTGGAAGTTGTTGCAGTTCCGGTTTGTAATCCAGAAATAACTTCGGCTCTGAACTCTGATTTCCAACTTTCTGAAGTTGTAGCCAATTGTATATCCGCCCCATAATATCTTCTCGGAGCAACTGCATTTATTGTATTTGCTGATGAATCTTTAACCATCGTCCACAAATTATTAATGTTCTCCATTTTATAACTTACGGGTAAACGATGGTTTAAGCCGCCTTGTAAAGTGCTAATTCCACCAGCAACTGAAAGTGGAATTGCTTTTATAACATAAGGTTTGTGGCTTAATCTAAAAATAAAATCTTTGCTGTTATCAAATTCGGCTGGCCCAGCTAAACCCTGACCATTGTAAATCCCTAAATCTAGAACAAAGTTTTTAAGCGTTGCATCCTTCCATCTTGGATTTAAAGTAAAGGTTACGCCTAAATCACGTTCTGTTTTCATTAAAATTTGCGACATTCTACCACGTTCAGGCGCTTCGCGAACAGATGAAGATAACTGAAGTTCATTACCAAACGGCCGACCTGATAGTCCGAGGGTAATGTATAAAATTTTCCACTTATTTTCGTAATACCTGCCCCAAAAGTCGCGAATGGCAACGCCTTGCTCTGTTCCATCAAATTGAAGCACAAAATATGTTGATGGTGCACCTTCTTCCGTCAACATCATATAATCTGCTCTTAATCTTCCTCTTCTTAAACGAAAGCGATTGCTGGTGTTTTCTCCAAAATTTCCACCTTGGTATTCGGCCAAAGCGCCGTTTGAAGCTGCTACTTGGAATTGAGGTTGTAAGTATCCACTAAAAGAAAGTGAACCATATTTTTTTGATATGATTAATAAATGGTTTACAACGGTAGAGTCCATTACATCGTTAATTGTTCTTTGTGCAAATACTCCCGAAGAAAATATAAACACTATTGAAACAATAAGCAGATAGCGATTGCTGAACATTAAATGACGATTCATTGTAAGCTTTTTTGCAAAGGTATAGCAAAATAATCCCGAACGAAATTATTAGCTATAAAAAAGCCCCGCAATTTGCGAGGCTTAAAATATTATTTAAATTATAATTGTGGTTTAGGTGGGTCAGTTGGTTCTACAACTATTCCTTTGTTTCCTAAAACCGAATTTTTCTTTCCGTAGAAATAGTAAATGGCAATACCTAAGCCCATCCAAATCGCAAGTCTAATCCATGCTTCAATTGGTAATGATGACATTAGATATACACATACCACTACACCCATAATTGGTACAAATGGAACCAATGGAGTTCTGAAAGGACGAGGTCTATCTGGATCTGTTTTACGTAGTAACATTACACCAATACAAACTAATGAGAAGGCGAATAATGTACCGATTGATACCATGTGACCTAAATCTGTAACCGGAACAAAACCTGCGAAAATACTCACAAATACCATGAAAAATAAGTTAGTTTTAAATGGTGTTCTGAATTTAGAATGTATGCTGCTAAAGAATTTTGGTAATAAACCATCTTTAGACATTGTATAGAATACACGAGATTGACCCATTAACATTACCAAAATTACCGAGGTATAACCGGCAAGAATAGCAATGATTAAGCCCATTTGTAACCATCCGTAGCCAGTAACTTTAAATGCTGTAGCAGCAGGAGAAGCATCACCTTTAAATACTGAGAATGGCACTAAACCTGTCATAACGTGTGCGAACAAAACATAAAGAATTGTACAAACTACTAATGAACCTAAGATACCAATAGGCATACCTTTTTGTGGGTTTTTAGCTTCCTGAGCTGCAGTAGAAACTGCATCGAATCCGATAAAAGCAAAGAATACTAGTGCTGCACCAGCTGCAATTCCTGAAATACCAAACTCACCTTTAACACCTGTGTTCTCAGGAATATAAGGTGTATGATTAGCAGGATTGATAAACTTCCAACCTAATGCAATAAATATGATTACTACAGCAACTTTAACGATAACTAAGATGTTGTTAAGGCTTGCAGATTCTTTCGTGCCTCTAATTAACATTAATGATAATAGTGAAACGATAACTACTGCCGGAAGATTAATACCCCCGCCATCTACTTCAGCAAATGATTTTGTTAAGGAGAGTGGCATTTCCATACCAAACTCATGCAATAATTTATTGAAATAACCGGACCATGAAACACCTACTGTGGCTGCACCAAGCGCATATTCCAAAACTAAATCCCATCCGATAACCCAGGCCATAAACTCACCCATGGTTGCATAAGAATAAGTATAAGCACTACCAGCAACAGGAATCATTGATGCAAATTCTGCATAACATAAGCCTGCAAATGCACAACCTACGGCTGCTAATACGAAAGATAAAGTTACTGCGGGACCAGCATGATCTGCAGCAGCAATGCCTGTTAAAGAGAATAAACCTGCCCCAATAATAGCTCCGATACCGAGCGCAACAAGACTCGTACTGCTCAGTGTACGTTTGAGTGTGCCCTCACCACTTTCAGCAGATTCTGCTATAAGCACATCAATAGGCTTTTTTAGATTCATAATTTGTTTAGTATTTTGTTTGTTGATTTATGATAATAAGCGGTAAACCTAAATAAAAATTACCAAAAAGTAAAAGGGATTTTGTTAAAAACCCCTTTTGATTGTTATTATATCTGTGATTTTACAACTAACGACTTAAAGTATCCGTTGTATTTACCAAAGTATCGGTAATTGTGTTGCCCGAAGCATCAGTTTTTTGCTCAATTCTGATTTCTTTACTAACTTCTAGCTTATGTGATGTATTTCCTGCCTTAACTGCAATATATGGTGCAATTACCAGTGAAACTATCGACATTAATTTAATCAAAATGTTCATTGATGGACCTGAAGTATCTTTAAAAGGATCTCCAACGGTATCTCCGGTTACAGAAGCTTTATGTGGCTCTGATTTTTTATAATGCATTTCGCCATTAATCATTACACCTTGCTCGAAAGATTTTTTAGCATTATCCCATGCACCACCAGCATTACTTTGAAAAATCCCCATTAACACACCTGTTACCGTAACACCTGCTAATAATCCTCCTAGAACTTCAGGGCCAAATGTAAAACCAATAATTACTGGTGTGATAAGTGCAATAGCTCCCGGCATCATCATTTCACGAATTGATGCTTTTGTAGAAATGGCTACACATTTTTCGTATTCTGGTTTTGCCTTGTATTCCATAATACCAGGGATTTCACGAAATTGGCGACGAACTTCCTGTACCATATCCATTGCAGCTTTACCAACCGCCTGAATACAAAGTGCAGAAAAAATAAATGGAATCATTCCGCCAACAAATAAGCCTGCTAAAACGGGTGCTTTATAAATATCTATCGCGGTAATGCCTGCAATACCAACAAATGCTGCAAAAAGCGCTAATGAAGTTAAAGCTGCAGATGCAATTGCAAATCCTTTTCCTGTTGCTGCGGTAGTGTTACCAACTGCATCCAGGTTATCGGTACGCTCACGAACTTCTGGAGGCAACTGGCTCATTTCAGCAATACCTCCAGCGTTATCTGCAATCGGACCAAAAGCGTCAATTGCCAATTGCATAGCTGTTGTTGCCATCATACCCGCTGCGGCAATCGCTACGCCATATAAACCTGCAAAATGATAAGAAAGCATAATACCACCTGCTAAAACCAGAATCGGAATTACTGTAGATTTCATTCCAACAGATAAACCTGCAATAATATTAGTTGCATGCCCTGTAGAAGATTGTTGAATAATAGAATTAACCGGACCTTTGCCCATTGCTGTAAAATATTCGGTTACAACACTCATAATGGTGCCAACAACTAAGCCAACAATTATTGCATAAAATACATTTATGCTAGAAAATTCGTAACCACGTAAATTCAACGTTTCCGGAAGCATCCACTTAACAATAAAAAATGAAGCAACTGCTGTGATTAGTATAGATGACCAATTTCCTAAGTTTAAAGCATTCTGAACATTTGATTTTTCATCTTTTATGGTTACAAACCATGTACCGATGATTGAAAAAATAATGCCTAAACCACAAATTACCATTGGTAAAAGGATAGGCGACATGCCGCCAAAATTATCGGTTACCGTAATTTCCTGTCCTAAAACCATTGTTGCTAATATTGTTGCTACGTACGATCCGAATAAATCTGCACCCATTCCGGCCACATCGCCAACATTATCACCAACGTTATCTGCAATTGTTGCAGGGTTACGAACATCATCCTCTGGAATACCTGCTTCTACTTTACCCACTAAATCTGCACCAACATCGGCTGCTTTAGTATATATACCACCACCAACACGAGCAAATAGCGCTATAGATTCTGCTCCTAAAGAGAAGCCGGTTAAAACCTCGATAGCTGTTCTCATTTCAGTGCTGTTGGCACTTACAACATTAAAATATTTTAAGAATATGATAAACAATCCACCTAAACCTAAAACAGCAAGTCCGGCAACACCTAAGCCCATTACCGTACCTCCGGTAAATGATACTTTTAAAGCTTGTTTTAAACTCGTTCTTGCTGCCTGTGTGGTTCTAACGTTAGCTTTAGTGGCGGCTTTCATTCCTATATATCCTGCAAATGCAGAAAAAACTGCACCAATAATAAATGAAATAGATATTATCCAGCTAGAGTGTAAGGCTACGCCATTAATTTCGGTAATGCTTCCAGAGTAGGCTAATAATGCGGCAGTAAAAACTGCAAAAATACTAAGCACCTTCCATTCGGCTTTTAAGAAAGCCATAGCCCCATCGGCAATATAGCCGGCAAGTTCCTGCATGTTTTTGTCGCCTGCATCTTGCTTGCTTATCCAGGCGCTTTTAATCATCATAACAATTATCCCAATAAGCCCAAGAGCCGGGATGCTGTAAATAAGGTTCTCTTGTAAAAAATTCATAGTTTAATATTTGGTTATTGATTTAGTTGCGTAATTTTTAAAGTTTCTAATTATTGCCCTTTGATTAGAAACCTTAATATTATACTTTCATTTGGTTATTATTTAGCAAGTTAATAAATATTTTTTCTTATGATTAATATTTTAACAACGATGAAGAATAATATTTTATCAAGCAAAATAATACATGCCAAGGCTGCGTGAATTGTTTTTTTTAAATAAATTAGCCACAAACTAAACTTAACTATGGAAAAAGAAACTGAAGACCATTCGTTTAAAAGGGCGCTTGGACTTTTTGATGGAACCATGCTTGTTGTGGGCTCAATGATTGGCTCGGGTATTTTTATTGTAAGTGCCGATATTACCCGACAAGTTGGTTCTGCCGGATGGCTGATATTAATCTGGGCTTTAACAGCAGTTGTAACCATAATTGCAGCGGTAAGCTATGGCGAACTGAGTGCAATGTTTCCAAAAGCTGGTGGCCAATATGTTTATTTAAAAGAAGCTTATAATAAGTTAATCGCATTTTTATACGGCTGGAGTTTTTTTGCGGTAATTCAAACCGGCACAATTGCGGCTGTTGGTGTGGCCTTTTCCAAGTTCGCAGCTTACTTATATTCACCTTTAAGCGATAAAAATATTTTGTATGATGGTGGTAGCTTTAAACTCAATGCTGCACAACTGGTATCCATCGCAACCATTATTTTGCTAACCTATATTAATAGCAAAGGTGTTAAGGACAGTAAGATTCTTCAAACCATTTTAACAATTATTAAAATCCTTTCTCTTTTTGGATTAATCATTTTTGGTTTTTCTTTAGCTGCTAATGCAGAAATTTGGAATGCAAACTGGGCAGATGCATGGACAACCAGAAATTTTGATCCTAAAGCTGGTGTTTGGACAGAAGTTGCAGGCAAAGCACTATTATCCGGAATTGCTGCTGCAATGGTTGGTTCGCTATTTAGCAGCGATGCATGGAATGGTGTAACTTTTATAGCAGGAGAAATCAAAAACCCAGAACGAAATGTAGGCTTAAGCTTATTCTTAGGAACATTTATAGTGAGTATAATTTATATCCTAGCCAATTTAATGTACTTGGCGGTATTGCCTTTAGATGGAATTGCAACTGCGGTAGATGATCGTGTTGCCGTTGCTGCAGCACAACCTATATTTGGCAGTATTGGTACATATATTATCGCAATTATGATTATGATATCAACTTTTGCTTGTAATAACGGCTTAATTATGGCTGGAGCAAGGGTATATTACACAATGGCTAAAGATGGTTTGTTTTTCAAAAAAGCAGCCGTATTAAATAAAGCAAGCGTACCAAGTTGGGCGCTTTGGGCACAATGCGTTTGGGCTTCGGCATTGTGTTTAACTGGTAAATATGGCGATTTGCTAGATTTTGTAATCATTATCGTAATGATTTTTTACATCTTAACCATACTTGGTATTTTCATCCTTCGTGCTAAAATGCCTGATGCTGAAAGACCATATAAAGCATTTGGTTATCCCATTTTGCCAGCATTTTACATTGTTGTTGCTATTGCAATTTGTATTGGCTTGTTGGTTTTTAAAACCAGTACTTGCGGTTGGGGCGTAGCGATTATGTTAACAGGTATACCTATTTATTACTTAACGAAGCCTAAGGATTAGCAAGGTTTTAAATTTCGTAATTCATAATAATTAACTCGTAGGTTTTAAAGGCTACGAGTTTTTTTATGCAAAATATGTTTTAATTGTTGGTTGTACATAATAAAAAAACTAATTACATTTAGTCGTATAATGTAAAGACGTATAAGTAACTAAATGATACGTTATTTTGTGCATTACTCCTACAAACAAATTAGTAAGGTTGAAATTTTAGCTAGGTTTTATTGTATAAATGATTGATAAATTAGATGAGCAAGCGTTATTCCTAAAAATTTCAGAAGGAGATGAGTATTCATTTTCATTGTTTTTTAATGAGCATATCTCTCGTTTAGAATCATTTGTAATGCGCTACACTAAATCTGTTGAGTCTACACAAGAAGTAATTCAGAATTCATTTATCAGATTATGGCTTAATAGAGATAAACTCTCAACTATTGATAATCCAAAAGCCTATTTGTATAAATTCGTTACAAATGAATGCTTAAGTTACTTAAGGAAGTCGCTAAGAAATCAACAAGTTTTGGCTGATTTTGGAACAACTCAAGAGGATAGTACTAATCAGGTTCTTGAAAGTATATATGTTAGTGATATAAGGAAAATTATATCATCGGTTATTTTACGTATGCCTAGCAAAAGGAGACAGATATACGAGTTAAGTAGAGTTCAGGGAAAAAGTATTCCTGAAATAGCACTAGCATTGGGTCTGTCGCCTAATACAGTAAAAAATACATTAGTTACGGCCCTAAAAAATATTAAAGATGCTTTGAAAGATCACGGAATATCTATTAATATTTTAATTTTGATTGGCGTTCTTTAAAGAACATTAAACGCCTTTTTTTCTTTTTCCCCCTATAAAGAAAAAAAAATCACATCCCATTAGTCCTTATTTGTTTTTCGTGCTTCTTCTATATGTTGCAGGGAAGAGTATTGTAAACTCAAATTTGCGAAAACAGTATGTAAATATTAACTAATGGATATTACACCTATTGATATTCTCTTAAAAAAATTCGAAGACCAAACGCTTACGAAAGAAGAAAGTATGCGGTTATGGCAAATGTTGGAGCAAAATCCTAATTCAGTAGAAACCGTAATATTCAAAAGAAGTCTTTTACATCAGCATACTAATGCTGAATTATCCAATATCGATTGGAACAAGACGCTAGAAACTATTCTTAATGTTGATAAGCCGGTTGCCATGTCAGTTAAACGGCCAAAAATTTGGCTTCGTTGGGCTGTTGCAGCAGGATTATTGATTGCAGCCGCTCGATGAAATATTGGCTTTTCATAAAGCGAAGAAAATAGTGGTTGGGCATACGATTTTGAAGGATAATATCCGCTTCCATTATCAAGGGAAAGTATTAGCCATTGATGTAAACCAACACAAAGGCGACCACCAAGCGGTTTTTTACAAAGATAACAAATGGTATAAATTGAATTTAACCGGCGATAGGACTTTATTTCAATAAATGAATCATTAATAGTTTGAGTGATTGCAATTGTATAATAAATTAACCTTCTCTAATGAGTTAACGTTCTCACAGATACAAACCCTAAAGAATTCTTTAGGGTTTGTTGGGTTAATGGCATAATGTTTTTTCATGTTTATTATGGTTGATGTGTAATCTTAAGCCTCAAATCGTTATACTTAAATGTATTTGTGTATTTTTGCAGAAATGGGAACACAGGTAGATTTAGGTATTAAAGGATATAAAAATTACGGTACACACTTACGTGAAAAGTATAACGGAGAGCGGGTGTTTAAGGTAATTGTTGATGGTGGTTTTACTTGTCCGAACCGAGATGGGAGCAAAGGTTACGGTGGTTGTACCTATTGTAATGTAGATTCTTTTACACCTGAACCATCCAGGAAAAATCCTGCAATAAAAGACCAGCTTGCTGAAGGTATGGCAAGGGCGAAAAACTCTTACCGTGCCGATAAATTTATTGTTTACTTCCAACCAAATACCAATACATATGCTCCGGTACATTATTTAAAGATGATGTATGATGAAGCACTTTCTATTAATACAGAAGATATTGTTGGTTTTGCAGTTGGCACACGCCCGGATTGTATTGATGCCGAAAAGGTTGCTTTACTAGAAAGTTATACAGATAGGTTTGATGTTGATTTGGAAATGGGTATGGAATCTATTTACGATGAAACATTAGAGCAAATAAACAGAGGATGCAGTCACGGTGAGTTTGTTGAGGCTGTAAAATTGCTTGAAAACTCTAAGCTGGATTTATGTGTGCATACAATTTTTGGTTTTCCGTGGGAAACAAGAGAAATGATGAAAGGCTATATTCATGAAATAAATCGCTTTCCACAGATAAAGTTCGTGAAATTTCATCATTTGCATATAGTTGAAGGCTCTATCATGGGTGTTAAATATAAAAAACAACCATTCAAGTTGTTTACACTTGAAGAATATACTGATTTGCTTTGTGAATTGATTCCGATGCTTAGACCAGATATTGTAATTCAAAGACTTTTCGGTATTTCTGATTGGGATTTATTAATTGCACCGAATTGGGGCTTAAATAAATCAGCAATTCAAACTTATATGGATAAAGAGTTAGAAAAAAGAGGAATTGTTCAAGGTTCTGAATATTTAGCTTAAAATTTAAAAATTACTTAATTTTTTGATGTAAGTCTGCAAAATTTGCAGGCTTTTTTGTTTTTAATCAATTTTAAATGCTAATTTTTTATAAAATCCTGTTAAAATCCTACAATTTATAAAAAATTGACTGTTTTGTTTTTCGTAAAATTCGATACTTAAACTTGTTGTTTTTTCTATTTATCCTATTTTTTGTGTTGAAATTTGATTGTTTTTATAAAAATTATCTGTTTTTGTTAGAAATATTTAATTTAATAGTGTAAAAATTACAATATGTTGTATTTTTATCGAAACAATTATGAAAATAATATAATATTTATTCAACCAAACAAAATAAACTTAAAAACTATGGGTAAAATTTTAGTAAAACAGTACGCACCATTTGTGATCCTGATGGTTTTCGCAATTTTGGCTCTATTTGTTCCGCTACTTCCTAATTTTGACGAAGGAAAATACAGCGGACCTGACATCGCTTTCATTTTAATTGCCGCTGCTTTAGTATTTTTAATGACACCAGGGCTTGCATTTTTCTATGGTGGTATGGTTCACCGTAAAAATGTATTATCAACCATGATTAAAAGTGTGGTAGCTGCAGGTGTTATCACTGTATTATGGATAGTAGTAGGATTTAGTTTAGCTTTTGGAGATACTATTGGTGGTTTCATTGGAGATCCATCTACATTCTTTTTCTTTAAAGGTGTAAATTCTGGTGCTCCACACTTACAAGGTGGTGCTGATTTAACTATTCCGCTTTCATTATTTGCAGTGTTTCAATTAATGTTTGCCATTATTACTCCAGGCTTAGTTGTAGGTGCTGTTGCAGAACGTATTCGTTTTACTTCTTACATTTTATTTATTGTTTTATTCGCAATCTTTGTTTATTCGCCTTTGGCACACTGGACATGGCATCCACAAGGTTTCTTGTTAAAAATGGGTGTGTTAGATTTTGCAGGTGGTACAGTAGTTCACATTTCTGCAGGTATGGCCGCTTTAGCCGGAGCTTTAGTTTTAAAACGTAGAAAATCTCACTTAGAGCATAAAGAAGTTCCACCCGCAAATATTCCTTACGTATTAATTGGTACAGGTTTATTATGGTTCGGTTGGTTCGGTTTTAATGCAGGTTCGGCATTAGGCGCAAATAGTTTAGCGGTTTCTGCATTCTTAACTACAAATACTGCTGCAGGTGCTGCAGGTTTATCTTGGATGTTTTTTGATGTAGCAAGAGGTAAAAAACCTTCAGTTTTAGGTTTCTGTATCGGTGCTGTTGTAGGTTTAGTTGCCATTACACCAGGAGCAGGTTTCGTTAGTATTCCATCAAGTATTTTTATTGGTGTAATTGCTGCGGTTATTTCAAACTTAGTAGTTTCTTGGAAACAAAAAACTAGTCTTGATGATACTTTAGATGTATTTCCTTGCCATGGTGTAGGTGGTATTGTTGGTATGTTGTTAACAGGTGTTTTCGCAACTAAAACTGTTAATGCTGCAGGTGCAGATGGTTTATTATATGGCAATGCCGAATTCTTTATCACGCAATTAAAAGGTGCTGTTATTGTAATTCTGTTCAGCTTTGTTGTATCATTTATAATCTTCAAATTAGTTAATTTAATTAATCCAATCAGAGTATCTGATGAAGAAGAAGAAATGGGACTTGATGCATCGCAACACAACGAAAAATACAGTCAAGGTACATTATTGGTTGATGAAAAAGCTGCATATGTTACTTCACATGCACCAATTCAAGAAGCCCTATAACAATTAAAAGTATATCTAAACCACAATCATAGCTCAAACATGAAAAAATTATTATCAGCCATATTTGGTATGGCATGCACTGCGTGTGCCCTGGCTCAAGAGGCGCCCACGTCACCATTAGAATTTTCTGGTTCAGTAGATACGTACTACAAATACGATTTTGCAAAAAGACCAAACATTCCAACTTCCTTTGTTTCTGATCATAATTCAGTTTCTTTAGGGATGTTAGATTTAGTTTTGAAGAAAAAAACAGGCAAAGCATCATTTGTTGGTGAGATTTCTTTTGGTCCACGTGGTCAATCGCAATCTATACCTGATGCAGCCGGTGGCGGTTCTTCATTCCATATCCAAAACTTATATGTTAACTACGATTTTTCAGATAAGTTTGCCATGACAGCTGGTTACATGGGTACATTTATCGGTTACGAAGTAATTTCTCCGGTAGGAAACTTTAACTACTCAACTTCGTACTTATTTACAAATGGTCCATTCCAAAACGCAGGTATTAAAGCAACTTATAAATTTTCTGATAAAGTTAGTTTAATGGCAGGTTTGTTTAACGATTGGAATTTGTACAGTGCAACCAGAGGTGTTTCTAGCATCGGCGGACAATTAATGATTTCTCCAGTTGAAGGTTGGACAGCTTATATCAATGCTTTATCAGGTGCAGATCCTTATGGTTACGGAACAATTGTTGATTTAACCACTTCTTATCAAATTACAAAGGCTTTTAAATTAGGCTTAAATGCTGCTAATTATGATATGGCAGATGACGCAGGCGGTTACGCAGGTGTAGCATTATACCCTCAGGTAGCAGTTGCCGATGCGGTGACTTTAGGTTTAAGAGGTGAATACTTTAAAACTAAAGATGTTGGTGCAGTTGCGGGAACAGCTTACACAGGTTTAACTTTAACTGCTAACATTAAATCTGGAGGTTTAACATTTATTCCAGAGGTTAGATTAGACCACAATGGTGATAAACCATTCTTAAACAAAACAGGAGGAGCAGCACCGAATGCAGGTCAGTTCTCTCTTGCTGCAGTTTACGCTTTTTAAGGAATAGTTTCTCTCCAAATAATGCCGCCGGTTAATTTAAGCCGGCGGCTTTTTATTACCTTTATTTTATGATGAAATACAATCTGATTTTATTTTTTGCTTCTTTATCGTTGTGTGCTTTTGCACAGCAGAAACAATTTACCTTAGATGAACGAGGCAAATATGTTTACTATGAAGTTATTGATACTAAAACAAGCAAGGATAGTTTAGTTTTGAGGGCTGAAAATTTCATAAAGCTGAATAAGAAATCTTTTATAAAATCAACATTAACCGATAGTTCTATAACATCAGATGGTAAAATGATTGTTGATAAAACCATTTTAGTCGCTTCGCATCCAAGCGGAGAAGTAAATTATATATTTAACTTCGAGGCCAGAAATGGAAAATACAGGTATTGGATTACGGATTTAGAATATATTCCTTACAATAGAGATAGATATGGCAATTATGTAGCAACAACTACTATCGCAACGCCTTTAGAAAAAACTCCGGGAAAATTATCTGCAGGTGCATGGAAAGATATTGTAGAAAGCGTTTACACAAAATCAGAAAAATTAGGCGAGAATTTCAAGAAAGCATTATCAACTAGTCAGGTAAAAACTCAAACTAAGAAAACTGAAAGCATTTCTACTAGAAAATGGTAGCGTACTCAACTGTGCCGAAAAGCTCTTCTACTTTTTTATACCTGAAATTGAATATCTCTTTAACTTTTTTAGCTACCATAATTTCATTGGCTATTGTTCCAATAAAGCCAAAGCCGATTGCGTAATGAAGAATGTCGTGCATCAGTACTCCGCCTTCAATCTCTTCGAAATGATGGTTATGGTGCCAAAATGCAAACGGACCAAAACGCTGCTCGTCTATAAAATATTCTTTATCCATAACATGGGTTATTTCTGTCATCCAGTTAAGTTTAACTCCTAACAAAGGCGCAACCTTATAAGTAATAATCATCCCAGGATACATTTTTTCGTCCTTCTTAATTGGAGAAGTAACGTCAAAAGTCATGCTCTCTGGTGTAATTTCAGATAAGTTTTGTGGAGATGAAAAGAAATCCCAGGCTACATCTAAACTAACGGGGATTTTTTGGGTGAACTCTAAGCGGTAAGTTTTCAATTTTAGTTTTATAACACAACAGCAGGAAAGCTATTTTGTTGTTTTTTCGGCTAATTTATCATCAATTAGTTTTACTAAACCATTAAATTCTTTTTCTTCGAAACCAATGCTTTGGTAAATAATTTTGCCGGTTTCATCAATAAGAATATTTCTTGGGATAGATTGCTTTGCAAATTTACTAAAAACGCTTCTGTCTAAATCAGGTAGGATAGGGAAGGTAAACTCTTTTTTAGCTTTGTATGGAATAAGTTTATCCCAGCCTTCTTGCCTGCCGAACACAAAGAAAGCAAAGTTTTTATCCTCTTTGTGTTTATCCCAAATATCTTTTTGCGCAAGCGGTAATTCTACGTTGCAAGGCGGGCACCATGTAGCAAATAAGTTTATAAGAATCAGCTTTCCTTTGTAGTCAGAAATATTCACGGTTTTACCCTTTTCAATTTCAAAACTAAATGTTGGGACATCATCGCCAATTTTAGTGTAAGCATCTTTATCTACTTCACTTTGTGCAAAAGAAGTAATTGTGATAAATAGAAAAAATAAAGAGAAAAGTATCTTTTTCATAAAGGGATTTTATGTTTTAAAGATACTTTTAATCCATCTTAATTCAAATTAATGCACCATTTTATCGGCGCAGGTAGAACTAGCGAATGCCTCGGGTTTTGCTTTGAATATAAAACCCATACTTAATATATAGCCCATCGCATCATTTAATGCTTTATTAGATTTGAAAGATGGATTTGTATTAATATCAGCATGAACTTCCAAAGCAACATCATAAATATCAAGTAAATCGCAAATAGAGTAAGCGGTTTCAATTGATTTTTGAACTTCCATCAGCATTCTTTCTTTTATGCTTACCTGTTGAGATGATTTTTCCTGGTGGATGTACATAAAACCGCCATGATGTTCTCTCAATAACACAATAACGGTAGCAAAATCTGTAATTGTACCTTTAACTTGAGAGTCTGTACCGATACAAACTTTTAATTTGTAACCATTTTCTTTTTCTCTGATAATTGCTTGCTCTACTTCTTCAAGGATTGAAGATTGGATTACTTCGCCACTAAATTTCTTCCATGTCATAAATTGTGGGTTTTGGAGGTTAATTCCAAAGGAATACCCTTTGGAAATAAATGGTAATCAGGTTTTTGTAAAAATAAGCGGCAAAAGTTAAATTTGTATTAATTATAGATTGCTTATTTGCTAACAAAATATTAGTTATCAACAAGTTAAGCTTTATTTGTGGATAGTTATGTAAATTTTAACAACAATTTCTTTTTGTTAAACGTTACATTTATAGAACAACACTAAATCTTTAATGCCATGAAAGCAGAACTTATTCAAGAATTGCAATTATTACAACAAAGTAGGGCTAATAAATTTACAGATGATTTAGCTGATAGAATATTATCATCAGTTGATGCCGTTAATGAAAAGGTTTTAAGCTCAATGTCTAAAAGAGGACAAATGCTCATGTTATTAGAAGAAAAACTTAGTTTTTCAGCAATTAGAAGACTAAAAAGAAAGTTTCTAAACTTCTAAATTTCTTACAACACTTATCGAGAATGTAAATGCTTATCTTTGCCTTAATGGTAGAGCAAGCATTACAAAAATTAAATATTACTGCCCTGAACGAGATGCAAAAAGCATCAATTGAAGGAGCAAAATCGAAAAGTGACATTGTATTAATTGCGCCAACGGGCTCTGGTAAAACACTTGCTTTTTTATTACCGCTTTTGGCAAAACTAAAGCCTGAAGCAAAGGGCGTACAAGCATTAATTTTAGTTCCATCAAGAGAGCTTGCTTTGCAAATTGAACAGGTTTTTAAGCAAATGGGTACGGCTTTTAAGGTAAATTGCTGTTACGGCGGCCATTCAGTTAGAACTGAAAAAAACAATCTAAGTCATGCGCCTGCTGTTTTAATTGGCACACCTGGTAGAATTGCCTATCATCTCGAATATCAAAATTTTGATGAATCTACTATCGAAACCTTAGTTTTAGATGAATTTGATAAATCGCTGGAATTTGGTTTCGAGGCCGATATGTCTTACATCATCAATGCGCTTTTATCGCTTAACCAAAGAATACTTACTTCTGCAACAAAGATGGACGAGGTACCATCTTTTGTTAAAATATCCAAACCTGTAGAAATTGATTTTTCGGCTAATAACGCAATAAAGCCTGATTTAAAATTAAAAAAGGTAATGGCGCCTGCGGCAGATAAACTAGAAGTTCTTTTTAAGTTATTAAGCAAAATTGGCGATAAGAATACTTTGGTTTTTTGCAACCATCGCGAAACTGTAGATAGAATTAGCGATATACTTTTTGAACATGGCTTGGAACATGATGTGTTTCATGGTGGAATGGAGCAGGATGAACGCGAAAAAGCGCTGCTTAAGTTTAGAAATGGCAGTCACAAAATTTTAGTTACAACTGATTTGGCTGCCCGTGGACTGGATATTCCGGAGGTTGAATATATTGTGCATTATCAATTGCCGTATACTGAAGATGCATACATTCACAGAAATGGACGTACAGCCAGAATGAATGCAAAAGGCACAGCTTATGCTATTTTAACTGAAGAAGAGCATTACAAATATTTACCAGAGGATATTGAAGAAGAAGTATTAGCGCAATCTTATAAGTTGCCAAAATCAAGCGATTGGATAACGCTTTACTTATCGTATGGCAAAAAGGATAAAATCAATAAAATTGATATTGTTGGGCTATTTTTACAAAAGGGCAATTTACAAAAAGATGATTTAGGCTTAATTGAAGTTAAAGATACATCCAGTTATATAGCCGTAAAACGAGAAAAGGTAGAAAAGCTTTTAAAAATACTAAGCGGAGAAAAAATTAAAGGGAAAAAAATGAAACTTGACGTGGCGAGTTAGGTTGGTTCATTGGTTCAATTGTTGGAATGTTCGAACGTTGTAACGTTTCAACCTTCCAACAAAAATCAAATTAACTCAATTATTCAATCATTCAAAACTCCATCACTCAATCATTCAAAATTCAAATAAAAACATGAGCAATAACGATATACTAAAAAAACTAAGAGTAGCACTCTCTTTAAAAACTGAAGATATAATAACCATTTGCGATTTAGTTGGTTTTAAAGTAACTAAGGCAGAGTTGGGAGATATTTTTCGTAACGACGACCATGAAAACTTTAAACCTTGTGGCGACCAGATTTTAAGAAATTTTTTAAATGGCCTGGTTATTTACAAAAGAGGACCAAGAGAAGAAAAGAAATAGTTTATAAGCCAAAACTTCAATATGAAAATAAGATTATCCCTGCTTTTACTCTTTATTGGTGTAAACCTTTCTTACGCTCAAACAGTTAAAGAAGATTTTTCTGATGATTGGGCGGCTTTATCAAAATATAAAAAAGAAAATTTAGAGATTGGCTTGCCCAAAAAAGGAGAGAAGAGGGTTGTTTTTTTAGGCAGTTCTATCTTCGAGTTTTGGAAACAAAAAGACCCTGAATATTTCAGTAAAAACGCATACGTAGATAGAGGAATCAGCGGACAAATCTCACCGCAACTTTTAATAAGGTTTAGGCAAGATGTTATTGATTTGAATCCTAAAGCAGTAATTATTTTAGCCGGAAGTAATGATTTGGCTGGGAATAAAGGTCATGTTTCCAATAAAACAATTCTGGATAACATTAAAACCATGACAGAATTGGCCAAAAAACATCGCATAAAAGTTATTCTTTGTAAGTATTTGCCAGTTTACGAATATCCCTGGAATAAAAACCTGAAAAATGTTGCTGACCAAATTATCTCTTTGAATGAAGAAATTGTGTCTTACGCAAAAAAAGAAAAATTAACCATTCTTGATTATTTTACACCTTTGGCTGATGAAAGGAATGGACAAAGGGCAGAATATACCACAGATGGCGTTCATCCGAATTTAGCTGGTTATAAAGTAATGGAAGTAGTAACCGATGAAGCTATAAAGAAAACTACAGGAAATTAAAAAAAGCTCCCGATTCTCATCGGGAGCTTTTTTGAGAAATATATTTTCAATAATATTTGAAAGTTCAATAACTAATAGTTATTTTTACACTATGAAATTGATAATAAGCAAACACGATTATTTAAGGTTTATTTAGAACCATAAAAAATTTGATTTATTATTTCAATTTTTCCTGAAAGTTTAATAATTAAACTTAATGTTATGAACTACAACATAATTGGTTATTTCATCTTCATTACAATAATTGTTTTCATCATCGTTTTTGTAGGAAAAATCTGTTATCGAAATGGAAATATCTTTGTCGCCGAATTAATTCCTGAGCACCTTGATGTTTGTCAGCAAATAAATAAAACACTATTAGTTGCCTATTACTTGGTAAATATTGGCTATTGCGCAATTACATTGGTAGGATGGGAGGAAGTAAAAAATGGCCTGCAATTAATAGAGGTTTTATCAATAAAAGTTGCAACAATTGTTTGCATACTCTCCGTTCTTCACTATTTAAATATCATAATACTTACTACTAATATTCACAAATTAATCAAATAACAGTTTAAACCTTTCATTATGGAAACTACTAAAATTTTAATCGGCTATGCAGTTTATTTACCAACCGCATTATTTCTAACTTTTTATGTTTCAAAAACACTTTTTAAAAACAGTAAAGTTTATATGCTCGATATTTTTAAAGGGAGAGAAGAAATTGCAAACGCAACAAACAAACTTTTCGAAACGGGTTTTTATCTTTTAAACTTAGGTTTTGCGTTACTGATTATGAAAATTACAGCTTACGAAAATAATTATCAAACATTGATTGAAACACTAAGTTCTAAAATTGGAGGTTTCTCAATTTACCTTGGCATAATGTTATTCTTCAATTTATACTTTTTCTTTAGAGGTAAAAGAAAAGCTAGTGAACACAATAAACCTGCTTTTGCTCCAATTTCTCAATAGATTTGCATAAAAAAAAACTCCCGATTTTCGTCGGGAGTTTTTTTTAACTTAATTTTTTATAGCGAATTCGCTTAGGTGTAACATCACCCAATCTTTTCTTTCTGTTTTCCTCGTAATCAGAATAATTTCCTTCAAAGAAATATACTTCAGAATTTCCTTCAAAAGCCAAAATATGTGTACAAATTCTATCTAAGAACCATCTATCGTGACTAATTACTACCGCACAGCCGCCAAAGTTTTCTAATGCTTCTTCTAAGGCACGTAAAGTATTAACGTCAATATCATTGGTAGGCTCATCCAGTAAAAGTACGTTTGCACCTTTCTTTAAAGTAATGGCCAAGTGTACGCGATTACGCTCACCACCTGATAAAATCCCAACTTTTTTCTGTTGGTCGCCACCATTGAAGTTGAATTTAGAAACGTAAGCACGGCCATTAACCGCTTTATTGCCCAATTGGATATTATCTAAACCATCAGTAATGTTTTCGTAAACAGTTTTATCTGCGTCCAAATCATTATGCATTTGATCTACATAACCCAACTCAACAGTTTCACCTACGCGGAAAGTTCCGTTGTCGGCTTCTTCTTGTCCGGTAATTAAACGGAAAAGTGTGGTTTTACCTGCACCATTCGGGCCAATAATTCCAACAATTCCTGCTGGAGGAAGTGCAAAATTCAAATTGTCGAATAAAACTTTATCACCGTATGATTTAGTAACATTTGTAGCTTCGATAACTACATTACCTAATCGTGGCCCGGCAGGAATAAAAAGTTCTAACTTTTCTTCTCTTTCTCTTCCATCTTCCGAAGCTAATTTATCGTAATTTGCAATACGAGCTTTTGATTTTGCGTGACGGGCTTTTGGCGCCATACGTACCCATTCCAACTCACGTTCCAAAGTTTTCTGGCGTTTGCTTTCTGTTTTTTCTTCCTGAGCTAAACGTTTCGCTTTCTGATCTAACCAGCTGCTGTAATTTCCTTTCCAAGGAATACCTTCACCGCGATCAAGTTCTAAAATCCAGCCTGCAACGTTATCCAGGAAGTATCTATCGTGGGTAACAGCGATAACTGTACCTTCATAATTTTGTAAGAATTGTTCTAACCAATCGATACTTTCAGCATCCAAGTGGTTGGTTGGCTCATCTAATAATAAAACATCGGGATGTTGTAAAAGCAAACGGCACATTGCAACACGACGGCGTTCACCTCCAGATAATACACCGATTTTAGTTTCCGGGTCTGGACAACGTAAAGCATCCATTGCTCTTTCTAATTTCGAATCAATTTCCCAGGCACCAAGCGCATCAATTTTATCCTGAAGTTCGCCTTGACGAGACATTAATTTATCCATCTTATCCGGGTCAGAGTAATTTTCCTCTAAACCAAAAGCTTCATTAACTTCTTCGTATTCTTTTAAAATTGCAGTTACTTCAGCTACGCCTTCTTCAACAATCTCTCTAACTGTTTTTTCCGGGTCTAAAATTGGCTCCTGAGCTAGGTAACCAACAGAATATCCAGGAGAAAAAACAACTTCACCTTGATAGGTTTTATCTAAACCAGCAATAATTTTTAGTAGAGATGATTTACCAGAACCGTTTAAACCGATAACACCGATTTTGGCTCCGTAAAAAAATGATAAGTAAATATTTTTTAAAACCTGTTTTTGTGGTGGGTAAATCTTATTTACTCCAGCCATTGAAAATATGATTTTCTCGTCAGACATAATTAATTGTGTAAGCTGCAAAGATGCTTAAAATGAAAGACAGATTAAAACTAAAAGTTCCTGTTTTAAATATTTATGAAAGATTATAAACCAAAAAAAGCATACTTCATTATCTGAAGTATGCTTTTTAATTAAGGGAAATTGCTGTATTAGTTAACGCCGATAATTACAACATTATCTAAACGCATACCTAAATTATTTGAAGCTAAAGCTCCGAAAAATTCGATTGTGTTTGTTGCTAGAGCAGGAATGTTGCTTAACTCGATAGTTGAGAATTTGTTGTTATCTGCAAAACCTACCGGGCGACTTGGAACAGTAACCGTTACACCATTAACTTTAACAGTAATTACGTTAAAATCTGAAGCAGAACTTGAAGATGAAGCATTTGGTGCTAAATCATATTTAAGTTTCAATTTTGTAAAACCAGTTACAGTAATGCCTTCAATTTTTAAAGAAGCATCTCTGTTTGCTGGTAACCAAGCGTGAATATTATCTGGAAAAGCACTGATTGTTCTTAAATCTGTTGCACCGTAGCTATCGCTGAAAGTGAAAGATGGATTTGCCCAACCTGTGTAAGCGCTGATTTTTGGTCTTGCCGTTGCAGCACCTACACCAAAAGTTTCAGTATAAAGTACTTGCTCAGATGGAGGTGTAACCACTTCTTTATCTTGATCTACAATATAAGAACCAGATGGAACATTATTCCAGTTTGTAATAACTGCTGTTAAAGCAACTGCAACAGGCTCGTTAGATGGTCCGTTTTTAAGTTCAATCTCGTAAGTATATTTTTTACCTTGCTCAAATTTAGCTCCCGTAGGCAAAGTTAATTTAAACTTTCCAGCAGGAAGTGAGAAAGTTACAATTTTACCACTTGCATCAGCAGTTGGTACAACGATAGCTTCAGCTAATACCGAACCTGTTTTTGCTGTTGTTTTTGCAGGAACATCTACAACTTGCGATGCGCCAGATAAAATACCAGTAGCTAAATCGAAATTTGCTTTTGTATTTAAGCCAGCTAAAGCAACAGTTAAATCGTTAAGGTTAGCAACACCAGTTCCGTTTTTTACAGTAAATTCAACTTTAGATAGTTGGTGCGTAAATACTAAGTTTGCAGTTGTGCTGGTTTTGCTTAAACCAGTAGCATTGTTTGCGTACAATAAATCAATTGCACTTTGGCTGCTTTGGTTAGTCACATCAACTGAATATATGTTTCCAGGAATTGATGATTTGAAAGGATAATAAGCAACAAAATCTACTGTACTTCCATCAGCTGGATAAAAAATTGTTTGATCTGTTGTAGATGGTTTAAATTCTCCATCACCTGTAGTGTTATAATTTTTATTTGAAGAAGTAGCATTTGATAAACCTGTTCCGGTTTTCATAAATACACCAATTGCATCGCTGGTTTCCCAGGTATCATTAATAGCTTTAGTTTTAATTTGGCCATTAATTGATGATGAAAATGTAACAGCAGTACCACTTGGGTTAACTACTTCTGGTGTGGTTTCTTTTTTGCAAGAGCTACTTAATACAAACAGCGAAATTGCTGTTGCGAATAAAATGTTTTGATTTCTCATTTTGTTAAATTGTATTTCGGTTTAATTTATTTCCAGATGGTATTGTCAATTGTTGATTTAACTTCGTTAGAAAGTTTAGGGAAGAATGTATATCCTGTTTCCTTCTCGATATCGCTAACGCTAACACGGTAAGTATTGTAGTTATTTCCTGATGGAATAACCTGATTGTTAATTCTAAAGCCAATTGTGTAGTAAGTATTACCTTTTTTCATAGCCAAAGCTTTGTAGTAATATTTCGGAATTGCAGAACCTTTAGAATAGGTGATGTTTGCATCAGTAGCCGTTTTAATTGCAGCGCCAGTTACAACGTAAAGTGTATCACTTTGTGCGGTCCATGTTCTTACTTGTTGCTCTAAATTATTCCAGATGCCTTGGTTCATTGATGAAACCTGAGCCGTCATGTTAGAATAATAGAATGTAGTAGCATTTAAATCTCTGGTTGCAGTACGGTCGCCACTTGGAATTTGGTGACCTCTATCGTAACCATTACCAAAAGAACTGCTTAAATCTACTTGTCCGCTTTGCGGGATTTTCGGGTCGAATGCCCAAGCATCGCTACGGCCAGAACTACCGATGTATGAAGCGTGTAATGGATAAGCTACCCAATAAGCCAATTTATATTTCTTATCGTATAATATTGCATAGTTTCTAACGCCTGTTCTTCCAGGGAAATCGTGAGAAACGAAAACAGTGTTTTCATCTGTAGAAATTAAAGGCATTTCCATGTAACCAGATAATGTTGGAGGCGTAACAATTACCGTTTCCTGATCTAAGCTGTAGTTTCCAGAAGGAACATCATTCCAATTCGTAATTACTGCTTTTAGAGATGCAGCAATTCCAGAGTTTCCTGTTCCTTCGCCTTTAAGCTCTACTTCGTAGCTGTATTTTTTACCTGATTCAAATTTAGTTCCGGCAGGTAAAGTCCATGTAAATGTTTTTGTGCCTAAAGTGAAAATTACTTTAGTTCCTGTTTCATCTGTTGTAGGTAAAAGAATAGCTTCAGATACCGTTACGCCATTTTTTACGCTTGTTCTCGCCAATACATTTGCAACTTGTGTACTTGCGCCTAATGTTCCGGTTGCTAAATTGAAAGCCGCAATTGTTTTAACGCCATCAATATTTGTTGATAAACCGTTTAAATCTGCAACGCTAGTACCATTTTTAACATTGATTTCGATTTTAGATAATTGGTGCGCAAAAACAAGGTTTGCATTTGTACTTGTTTTGCTTAAGCCTGTTGCGTTGTTAGCGTACAATAAATCGATAGTAGGTTGGTTACTTTGATTATTTACATCAACCGGATAGCTGTTTGAAGTAATTGTTTGCTTAAATGGGTAATAAGCAATAAAATCTACAGCTTTTCCATCTTCTGGGTAAAAAATAGTTTGGTCTGTTGATGATGGTTTAAATTCTCCATCGCCAGTTGTTAAATAAGATTTATTATCAGCTAAAATGGTTGTTAAGCCAGTTCCGGTTTTCATAAAAACCCCAATTGCATCGTTTGCACTCCAGCTGTTATCAAATGCTTTAGTTTTTATTTGCCCATTAATTGATGATGAAAATTGTACAGCGGTACGGCTTTCATTTCCAACTTCTGGTGCATTGTCTTTTCGGCAAGATGCGCCCAAAAGTACAAGCATAGCAATTGATGTAATTTGTAAATTTTTAATTTTCATACTTAAATAATTATTGTTTTATAATTTGTTTTTAGGGGATAATTCTGTTGCAGAATTGTTTATGAATACGTATTATTTATTTTACGTAATTGTTGTTTTTTGTGAGCTGTTAGAATGATTTAGTTAAATTTCTGTACAAAGAAAGGGCTAAATTGTACGCTGCTGATTAAGCGAAAGAAAAGGTTGTGTTAACATTTCGGCTCGAAAAAAATAAATAATAACACTTAGTTAATATTGCTTTTTGTAGGCGTTTTTTGCATCCGTTGGCAATGCCAGATGAACAGATTTAAATGATTTAATTTTTGTTGTTTGTAACGTTTTGATAATCAAATTTTTGCTCTCGATGGGTTGTTTAGTTGTTGTGTAATTCTCATACTTTTAAAGCAAACCAAAATTGTGATTTTAAGCAGCGGCTTTACCGTACCACTTATATGTTTATCTGTTAACAAATGTTATTATCAGTATTTTTGCTTCTGTAAACCAAAGAAAATGAAGTCGGCAATGCGCTCTTTTTTAAAATCCTTAATCATTTTAACAATCATATCACTACATTTTTCGTGTAAAAAAACATCTGAAATTTTGCCAGACAAAACCGTTGTAAAAAAAATGGTTTTGGTTTACATGGAGGCAAATAACGATTTAAGGTATGATGCGCTGAATAGCATCAACATGATGGAAAAAGGAGCCTCTAATTTGGATGGTACTTTATTAGTTTATGTTAAAACAAGTAGCGTTCGTTCTTATTTGTTAAAGATTAAATACGATAGCGATATAAATAAAATTGTAAGTGATACAGTTAAAGTCTTCGAAAATAGCCCGGCTTCTGATGCTGAATTTTTAAAAGATGTTGTAAAGTATGCACAGCAAGAATATCCGGCAGAAAGCTATGGTTTAGTGTTATGGTCGCATGCTACGGCTTGGGCGCCTGTAAGTACGGCAATTAAAACTAAATCGTTTGGAAGAGATACCGGAAAAGAAATTGATATCATCGACTTAAAAAATGCACTTCCGAGTAATTTAGAATTTATAATTTTTGATGCCTGCTCGATGGGTGGGGTTGAGGTTTTGTACGAATTTAAAGATAAGGCTAAATACATTATCGCATCGCCAGCAGAAACCATAGCCGAAAGTTTTCCATATCAAAACATTACCTCTTTACTTTTTAAAACGTCAGCTGAGTTGCCGCAAGTAGCCAAAGCTTATTACGATTATTATAATGCTTATCAGGATGACAGGCAATCGGCTACAGTAGTTTTAATTAAAACGAGCGAATTGGTTGGTTTAGCTGCTGAAATGAAATCGTTAATGGCAAAGAATAAAAAATTAGGAGATAAGTTTATTAGCGAAAACATTCAACGATTAGATTTTACCTACAATTTTCCAGTTGCTACTTACGATTTTGGCGATTTTTTAGAACATAATTTTACTGCTGCCGATTTAAATTTGATGAACACTCAGCTTAACAAAACCATTTTGTATAAAGCGGCTACATCAAATTTCCTGGGTTATCCAATTAAAAAGTTTTCTGGTTTAACCTGTTACATTCCATATTCTGGCGATGTAAATTTAACCTACTATAAAAAATTGCAGTGGTATAACGCCAGCGGTTTTGGTGTTTTATTCGATTAGTTGTAGCGGTTAAATAATGTAGGTAATTAATAAATAGTGATTTAGCAATTTTATTAATATTTTGCATTACAAATCATTCACCTTATTATGAGCCACTACTTCAAATTCTTTTGTATTCTGTTCTTCAGTTCAGTTTTAACGTTTAGCCAATCTTTCGGGCAAAAATTATCTACTTATGATTTAACGGTCGATATGCTCGATAATCCTTCAAGTATTGATAATGATAAGCCTGGTTTCAGTTGGAAAATCAATTCTAACATAAAAAATACAACACAAAGCAATTACGAGATTCGCGTTTCAGAAACAGCATCGTTTAAAAAAATAACATGGCAGCAATCTAAAGCAAGCGCTCAATCGGTATCTGTTCGATACGCTGGTGAAAAGCTACAATCTAAAACAAAATATTATTGGCAAGTACGTATTAAAGATAATCATGGAAATACTTCGGTCTGGTCTGAAATTAAACATTTTCAAACCGGATTAAAACCGGAAGATTGGCAGGCAAAATGGATAACTGTTCCAGGCAAGGATACTTCATTCGCAAGTCCTTTATTGCGTAAAGAATTTGCACTTAAAAAAGATGTAAAATCTGCAACAGCGTACATTACTGCGAAAGGATTGTATATGGCAAATTTAAATGGAGCAAGAATTAGCAATGATTATTTTACGCCAGGTTGGACCAGTTACAAAAATCACATTCAATACCAGGTTTATCCAATTACTAAAACTTTAAAAAAAGGGCAGAATGTTGTTGCCGTTTCCTTAGGCGATGGTTGGTATAAAGGAAGAATCGGTTTCTCGAACCAAAGTAGATTTTATGGCGATACGAGAGCCTTGCTTTTACAAATCGAGGTTGAATATACAGATGGAACTAAAGAAATAATTATAAGTGATGATAGCTGGAAAAGTGCAAACGGGCCGATTTTGGCTTCGAGTATTTACGATGGCGAAACTTACGATGCGAGAAGGGAAATAGCTGGTTGGGATAATGTAGGTTATAAAGAATCTGATGAGTGGAAACCAGTTCGTGTGATTGAGAAGGGAACAGAAAAATTAGTTGGAATGAGTGGGCCAACCGTTTCTAAACATGAAGAATTTAAAGCTTTAAAAATTTTTAAAACACCACTTGGCGAAACGGTTATAGATTTCGGACAAAACATGGTAGGTTGGGTGAAGGTGACTGCGAAGGGTAATTCTGGAGCAAAAATTACGCTAAGCCATGCTGAGGTTTTGGATAAAAACGGAAATTTTTACACCACTAATCTGCGTTCGGCAAAACAACAGAATAACTATATATTAAAAGGAACAGGTATTGAAATTTTTGAACCACATTTTAGCTTTCAGGGATTTAGGTATGTTAAAGTAGATGGTTATCCAGGTGAATTAAAACCTGAAAATTTTACCGCAATTGCAGTTTATTCAAATATGCAGTCGACTGGGAAATTTACAACTTCAAATCCTTTGCTAAATCAATTGCAACATAATATTGAGTGGGGACAAAAAGGGAATTTTGTTGATGTTCCAACCGATTGCCCACAGAGAGATGAACGTTTGGGTTGGACTGGCGATGCACAGGCTTTTGCAAATACCGCTGCGTATAATATGGATGTTTCGGCTTTTTTTACAAAGTGGCTAAAAGATGTTAGTGCAGATCAACTTCCGAATGGAAGTGTGCCATATGTTATTCCAAATGTACTTAATGAAAGAGATGCGGGTTCTGCTGGCTGGGCTGATGCGGCTACGATTATTCCCTGGGCAATGTATTTATCTTATGGCGATGTAAACATACTGGAAACCCAATACCAGAGTATGCAAAAGTGGGTGAATTACATTACCAGTCAATCAAAAAATAACTTATGGAATAGTGGTTCCCATTTTGGCGATTGGTTATTTTATCGCCCAAATGATGATAATGACGGACGTGCTGCGGTTACCGATAAATATATGATTGCGCAAACCTTTTATGCAAATTCAATCCAGCTTTTAATAAACACCTCCAAGGTTTTAGGTAAAACTGATGAAGTAAAAAAATATACAGAACTTCTTAATAAGGTAAAGCAAGCCTATGTTCAGGAATATATGACACCAACAGGAAAGTTAGTTTCAAATACACAAACAGCTTATGTTTTAGCATTACAGTTTGATATGTTGCCAGAGAATCTTCGTCAACAGGCTGCAAAACGCTTGGTTGATAACGTGAAAAGTTATGGAAATCATCTAACAACAGGCTTTTTAGGTACTCCTTATTTATGTCATGTACTCAGCAGATTTGGTTATCAGGATGTTTCTTACAATTTACTTTTGCAAGAAAGTTATCCATCGTGGCTTTATCCGGTAAAAATGGGTGCAACCACAATTTGGGAGAGATGGGATGGACTTAAGCAGGATGGTTCTTTCCAAACTGCCGATATGAACTCATTTAACCATTATGCTTATGGCGCAATAGGCGACTGGATGTATAAAAATATTGCCGGTATCAATTTAATAGAAGAAAATCCCGGATATAAGGTTTTTGAAATTTCGCCAAAACCAGGAGGTAAGTTAACAAGTGCTACCGGAGAATTGGAAACGGTTTATGGTAAAATAAAATCATCGTGGACGATTACCAATGGCATATTTAAATTAGATGTTACTGTCCCCGTAAATTCGAGTGCTATTGTTCTAATGCCCGGAACAGGTAAAAAGGAAAAAATTGGTTCAGGAAATTATAGTTTCGAATCGAAGTTGTAAGGCATTAGCAATTAACTATACGAAAGCGCAATTATGGCAATCCATATAACAGTAAAGAAAGAACCTGCATAAACGGTTTGCATATTCTGTTTAATATTCTTTTTTATAAAAGCAGCATAAATTAGCCAGCCTGCAAAGGCAGCAAAATAAAGTGGGGCAGCAAATAATAGCATATAATTATGTTTTTTTAAATATAGTTATATCAATTTGGTAATATGCGTTTTTAACAATTATTCTTAATGAAGGTAATTCTGCATAGCTAAATATTACTTTTGCAGAAATATCCTTAATTAATGAAAACTAAGTTTGCAATTTCTATACCTCCTGTTCCGGCTGTAATATTAGCGATAATTAGCGTGCAAGGTGGAGCTGCAATTGCAAAAGGCATTTTTCCTGCTTTGGGGCCGGCTTCAACATCGGCTTTAAGGATTGTTTTATCGGCAATAATTCTTTTTATATATAACAGACCAAGTTTAAAAAACTTAAGTAATGCGCAATGGAAAGCTGTTTCGTTATACGGATTAACTTTAGGTGCAATGAACCTTGTGTTTTATTTTGCCATTGCCAGAATACCACTTGGTTTGGGTGTAACACTAGAGTTTATCGGTCCGCTGGTTTTAGCCATAGCTGGCTCTAAACGAATTTTAGATTTTTTATGGGTAATACTTGCTGCGGCTGGTATTGCATTAATTGCCCCATGGAGTGGTAGCGGAGTAGATTTATTAGGTGCATTTTTAGCTCTGCTTGCCGGAGCATTTTGGGCAGGCTATATTGTTATGGGCGGAAAGATTTCAAAAATAATGGATGAAGGGAAAGCCGTAACCATTGGGATGCTTTTCGCATCGGCATTGGTTTTGCCTGTTGCTGTTTTTGATGGACTTTTAACAAAAGTACAGCCACACTTTTTACTAACCGGACTTGCATTAGCATTACTTTCTAGCGCTATACCTTTTACTTTAGAAATGAAAGCACTAAAGAAAATACCTGCAAAAACCTTTAGTATTTTAATGAGTTTAGAACCAGCTGCTGCAGCACTTTCCGGACTTATTTTTCTACACGAATATTTATCTGTTAACGAATGGCTTGCGGTAGCTTTAGTTATTATTGCAAGTGGTGGCGCAACCTTAACCGCAAAAAAACAAGAACACGTTGCACTAGAATGCTAATATTTTGAAAGCATTTGCCAGCTAAACCCGATTTAGCGAAAATACTTTTTGATAGCACAAGCCGATTTTTAAGACATAATCTTGAAGTATTACCGAATCGTATTACTTTGCAGAAAGTTGCTCAAAAAGATTGTAGCGAGAGCGGGACTGGTTTTTATAGTAGCAATGTCCTTGCTTTTCTAAAACAAAAACAACCGGAAACGGGTTATTTTCGTATAATAGTTATATACCTCTACTATTTTGATGTTGCAGTTGTTCGGTTTTGTTCAACGTTTATGTTAAATGATGTCATGTTGCTTTTATATTTCTGTCAAAAATTGTAAATTGCATAAGCTAAATGCTACAATTTGTCAGTTAAATAATCGCTAAAAATCCTTACAATAAACCGACAAAATGAATTAATCGAAAGGAATTGATATTAGTTTTCCTTTTAAAGCCTGCAAAAACAGTTTATTACTCAGATTTATTTACATAATTGCTAATTGATTTGACTAATGGGCTGCCACAATTTTTTGGTATGGGAGTCCGTACAATGGTTTTATCAACCTGTATGGCGCAATTGTTGATAAAATAAACAAATCAGCAAGTACTCTTTTTATAATTTATTTTATAGTTTAGGGGCGAGCTGTTAAGAAAGGTATTATGGAAGCAAAATTTTCACCACAGGTTAAAGATGTAATCTCTTTTAGTAGGGAGGAAGCGCTCCGCTTAGGGCATGATTACATTGGAACCGAACATTTATTATTAGGCCTCATCCGCGAAGGCGATGGCATGGCTATAAAAATTTTACGATCGTTAGGAGTTGATACCGGTAAATTACGTCGCTCGATTGAAGATGCTGTTCGCGGTACTTCTAGTGTTACTGTAAATTTGGGCAATATTCCATTAACTAAACAGGCAGAGAAAGTTTTAAAGATTACTTACTTAGAAGCTAAAATATTTAAAAGCGATTTAATTGGCACCGAACATTTATTGCTATCAGTTTTGAGAGATGATGATAACATCGCCTCGCAGATATTGTTGCAGTATGGTGTTACTTATGATGTTTTTAAACAAGAAGTTGAAGTAAATAAAAATGGTTTCAGAGACGATATTTCAAACAGCGCATCAACAGGTGGCGATGATGATTATCGTGAAGAAGAAAGCTTTAGCACACCTAAAAAAGTTTCGGATATTAAATCAAAAACCCCGGTTTTAGATAATTTCGGTCGTGATTTAACAAAGGCTGCAGAAGAAGGTCGTTTAGACCCGATTGTAGGCCGCGAGAAAGAAATTGAGCGTGTTTCGCAAATTTTATCTCGTAGAAAAAAGAACAACCCGATTTTAATTGGAGAGCCTGGTGTTGGTAAATCAGCAATTGCAGAAGGTTTAGCCTTGCGCATTGTACAACGTAAAGTTTCGCGTGTGCTTTTTGGCAAACGTGTAGTTACGTTAGATTTAGCATCGTTAGTTGCTGGTACAAAATATCGTGGTCAGTTCGAAGAGCGTATGAAAGCCGTGATGAACGAGCTTGAAAAATCTACTGATGTAATTTTATTTATTGATGAGATTCATACCATAGTTGGCGCTGGTGGAGCTTCGGGTTCACTAGATGCATCGAATATGTTCAAGCCAGCATTAGCCAGGGGAGAAATTCAATGTATTGGTGCTACAACTTTAGATGAATATCGTCAGTACATAGAGAAAGATGGTGCTTTAGACCGTCGTTTCCAGAAAGTAATGGTTGAACCAGCTACGCCTGATGAAACTGTAGAAATTTTAACCAGAATTAAAGATAAGTATGAAGAACACCATGGTGTTACTTATACAGATGAAGCAATTTTAGCTTGTGTTACTTTAACTTCTCGCTATATTTCTGATCGTTTCTTGCCAGATAAAGCAATTGATGCTTTAGATGAAGCAGGTTCTAGAGTACACTTAACGAATATTCATGTTCCTCAAAACATAATTGATATCGAGGCAAAAATCGAAGATATTAAGTTAGAGAAAAACAAAGTTGTTCGTAGTCAGAAATATGAAGAAGCAGCAAAACTTCGCGATACAGAGAAAAATTTAATTGAAGAATTAGATAAAGCTAAAGCGGAATGGGAAGCAGAAACTAAAACTAAACGTTACGAAGTTTCTGAAGATAATGTTGCTGAAGTTGTAGCAATGATGACTGGTATTCCGGTGCAACGTGTTGGCCAAACCGATAGCGCTAAGCTATTGAACATGTACGATAAAGTTGCTGAGAAAATTATTGGTCAGGATGATGCAATTAAGAAATTAACTAAAGCCATTCAACGTACTAGAGCCGGATTAAAAGATCCTAAAAAACCAATTGGTTCATTTATTTTCTTAGGTCCGACTGGTGTTGGTAAAACAGAATTGGCTAAAGAGCTTGCTCGTTTTATGTTTGATAGTGATGATTCGCTAATTCAAATTGATATGAGTGAGTACATGGAGAAATTTGCTGTATCACGTTTAGTGGGAGCGCCTCCAGGTTACGTAGGTTACGAAGAAGGTGGACAATTAACTGAGAAAGTTAGAAGAAAACCATACGCAGTAATCTTGTTAGATGAGATTGAAAAAGCTCACCCTGATGTATTCAATATTTTATTACAAGTTTTAGATGAAGGACAATTAACAGATAGTTTAGGTCGTAAGGTTGATTTTAGAAATACAATCATCATCATGACTTCTAACATTGGTGCCCGTCAGTTAAAAGATTTCGGTCAAGGCGTTGGTTTCTCTACATCAGCTAAAACTAACCAGGCAGAATCTCACAGTCGTGGTGTAATTGAAAGTGCTTTAAAACGTGCTTTTGCTCCAGAGTTTTTAAACCGTGTTGATGATGTTGTGGTATTCAATAGCTTAGGAAGAGAAGAAATCTTCAGAATTATTGATATTGAACTAAAAGCATTATTCGGCCGCGTTCATACTTTAGGTTATGAAATTGCTTTAACCGAAAATGCTAAAGACTATATCGCAGAAAAAGGATTTGATAGTAATTTTGGTGCACGTCCGTTAAAACGAGCCATTCAAAAATATTTGGAAGATCCAATTGCCGAAGAAATTCTTAAAGGTGAATTAACTGAAGGTGATGTTTTAGAAATCGATTACGATAAAGAAACAGATGTAATCTCAGTGATTCATAAAAAAGGCGAAAAGAAAAAAGAAGAGCCTAAAAAAGAAGAAGATTCTTCAAATAAATAATTAAGGAAACTCCCGATGAAAATCGGGAGTTTTTTTATTTTGTGGAATGATGTGAAGTAGAATAATAAAATACTAACACATACGTTTTACTCTTAAATGGAGTAAAAATCATTTTAAAGTAGTAACTTTACTTTAGTTGAATTTTATTCAATTTAGAATCCCTATCTATGAAAAGTTGTGTTATTCCATGCTTCTGCATGTTGATGTTTTTCGCTTCGTGCGAAAAAGGCCCAGTGGTTGATCCAGAACAAAAGGTAGATCCTCCTTCAGGAGGCACTGTTGGAACAGGTTTAAATAATGAATTATTACTGAAGTTAGTTAACGATACCCGAGCGAAGGGATGTACTTGTGGTACCACCATTATGCCTCCGGTTGTGCTTCTAACATGGAATAATTTGCTTGCTTCGGCTGCTTTGGGGCATAGTAAGGATATGAATGCTAATAACTATTTCGATCATACATCTAAAGATGGTAAAAACCCGGGAGATAGAATTACGGCTGCGGGTTACAAATGGACTACTTACGGAGAAAATATCGCTGCAGGGCAACCAAACGAGCAAGCTGTTTTCGATGCGTGGCTTAATAGTGAAGGCCATTGCAAAAGTATTATGAATGCTAATTTTAGAGATATGGGGGCTGCAAAAGATGGTAGATATTGGACACAGGTTTTCGGTAGGCAATAAGTTAATCATTCCAATGGTTAGTAACTGCCAGGAAAACTTTAACTAATTAAATCAGTGCTTTTAGAGCATTATAATAATTTTCATAATTCTGAGTAGAAGTATTTAAAAATAAAAATGGTTCAATAAGTTCTAGCTCCATTAATAAAAATTGATTATTTACAAATGTCCCATCAACCCTGGCATAAAGACAATTTTTAGCGAAAAGCCTAACGTATTCTGCTGCAATTTCTATTAAACCTTGATCTGGATTTTGCACATGTACTGACCCACCATGGGCTGGTTGTACCCTAAAATCTCCTTGTTTAGCTTTTTTAACTAAAGTATGGCTATAAATACCATTAAAGAAAATAAACGACCATTCTCCACTTTCTAAAATTTCTGCTAGAAATGGTTGAATAATAAAATCTTCATTTTGAATAAGCAACCTTAGCTTTTGATTAATCTCTTCAACATTATCTAATGTAACCTTAAATGTATTTTTAGCCCCACCGCTAATGCAAGGTTTTACAATAAGTTTGTCAGTATTAAATTTTTCAAAAAAAGTATTAAGATTTATTTCCTCAACATTAGTAATGAAAATACTCGGTGTAATATTTAATCCGGCCGACTCAATATCTTTTAAATAATGTTTATCAGCATTCCATCTAACAACATCAATTGGATTTAGAAGTCTGATGTTTTTTTCTTCCAGAAGATTTAACCAGGTTTTAAAATCTTCATATAGATCAAAATAATCCCAAGGCGATTTTAATATTGCAAGCTGGTAATTTTCCCAATTAACATTTTCATCATTCCAAATTACCATTTCAATATCTAAGCCTTTTTCTTTTAAGAATAGTAGAAGTTTATCATCTTCACTTTCAACTGTCGGGCTATCCTAAGCACCTTTATCTTCGTAAGTTATTAAAGCAATATTCATTTTTAAAACTAAGTTTTAATCAATTAATTGACAAGTAAAAACTAGAATAATGATATTTGAGCACCTGGAACTCTGAACAGACTATGCTCTAATTTGATATCTTTTACATTGAGACCATGTAACCGGCAGTGTAATTTGAAATTGTCTCTAATCATTTGAGCAATATTTCCATCGCCACGCATTCTATCACCAAAACGGCTGTCGTTTACGTTTCCGCCGTGGCAACTTTGTATCATATGCCAAACTTTGTCAAATCTATCAGGAAAATTTTTGCGCAACCAATCTTCAAAAATTTGACCAATAGCACCGTTTAATCTAACAATTGTATATCCGGCACGGATTGCTCCGGCATTTGCAACAGCTTTTAAAACCGCAGGTATTTCATGGTCGCTTAAACCGGGAACTAATGGCGCAACCATAACACCAACCGGAACGCCTGCTTTACTTAATTCCTCTACCACTTTTAAACGTTGTTTAGCCGTTGCTGTTCTTGGTTCCATTGCAAGGCGTAGTTTATCGTTTAAACTATTAATAGAAGAATAAACCATACAAAGATTTAGCTTAGCCATTTCTTGAAGGATATCTAAATCTCTTAATATTAAAGAGTTTTTTGTTATCATACCGATAGGCTGCTTATATTCCAAAGCAATTTCCAGTAATTGGCGTGTAAGCTTAAATTTTCTTTCTGCTGGTTGATAACAATCTGTATTACCAGAAAGCAAAATAGTGGTTGCATCCCAACCTTTTCGCTCTAAAAATTTTTTAAAAAGGGCAGGTGCATCTTTCTTTACAATAATTTTTCTTTCGAAATCTAAACCCGCACTATAACCCCAATATTGATGCGCATTTCTTGCATAACAATATGTACAGCCATGTTCGCAGCCTTGATATGGATTTAGGGAATAAGCCATGCCAACATCAGGACTATCTACTTTGTTTACAATCGTTTTTGAATTTTCAAAAATAAAAGAAGTTTTTCGGTCGCTTTCTTCCCAATCATCAATGCCTTCATCATGTTCCTTAACATAACTATCTTTTAAAAATTTGTTATGTGGATTAAATTGCGCCCCGCGACCTTTGAAATATTTTTCTTCTTCCTCATTAATCATAACATAAAAATACTAAAAATATTAGTATTTTAAATTGATGTGAATAAGTTGTTTAAAGAATTATTTCCTGGCAATTGGTATATAATCCATCGGAACCATATCGCCAACTTTTTCGTAAGCCCAATAGCCTTCGTATAGCATAGAGCGAGAATCGTAAACACTTCCGTTAGCATAAAAGCGTACCGGACCATCAGTTAGTTTCACTACAGAAAGTTCATGTTCAGGAATATCCAATGGTCTGAAAACCCAAAAGCCAGTATTAGAATAGGCAAGCGATTCTTTTTCTTTGGTATATTGAACACAAAGTGCATCGGTGTAATTCATCCACTTTAAATTTTCATTAAAGTAACGTACTAAAGTATCGGGGTTAACCTCAGCTCTGCTAAATTTGTCGATAAAGCGGGGCATTTCTTTCTGTTTCGTCCAGAATTCCAGCAGACCTACATCAATTTTACCAGCTTCTTTTCTTATTCCAGTTTTTTCTGGCAATGTTCTAATCTTTACTAAATTTTCGTTGATGAGATTTTCAGGATATCGATTTGGATTAGGCGTTTGAATAATTTTATTGATTATAAAACCTTCTTCTTTGCTTTTGTTTTCGTAAAGAGAACGGAAAAAATGTTGAGATGAGCCATAATAGGCAATTTCTCTAGCTTCAATATATTTTTTCTTTTTTGCTGGAGATGCCTTAAACTCTTCAAAAAATGGATGGCCAGAAAAGTAAATGATGCGTGTTCGGCTGTTGTACTCAAAATAATCGAGCATGTATTTCAGCTTATAACCTAAAGCTTTGTTTTCTACAATTAAAAATTCTGTAGTTTTTACGGTAAGCAGGCTTTTCGTAAAATCAAAATCAACAATTAAAACCTGTGGATTTAATATTTTGCATTGTTTGGAATTTGGAGTTGTTCCAATAAAATATTCGGTAAACTGTTTAATGTATTTTTGCCTGTTAGGATCGGCCCGGATGGTGACTTCGTTAAGCAAAACCGTGTTTTCTTTGAGTACTAAATCTACTTTTACTGATTTATCTTCAATAATCACCGATTTTGAAAAAGGCAGATAGCCAACCATTTGCACAAGAATATTATAACTTCCAGGCTTTAAGTTTGGTAATAAAAAATTACCATCATTATCAGCAACTGTTGCAAGTTTGTAACCGCTTAAATAAACACCAGCTCCTGGTAAACCACCTTGGTCATCCTTAACTTTACCACTTATTGAAAAGGTATTTTGCGAAAAGACATCAACAGAAAATAGAAATATAAAAAGTAGTGCAAAAATGCTTTTATACATGGACGCTAATGTAGCCAAATGGAAGAATATTTATAAAATTACTTATCCATTTTAACAATTTTAACATCTAATTAGAGTCGCTCTTTGCTCTTTTTCTGTGGTAGATAATCTAAAGGAACGCTATCGGCAATTTTTTCCCAACTCCAATATCCTTCAAAAAGCATAGATCTTGGATTGTACGTGCCTCCATTTTGATAAAAATATATCGGTGCCACAAGTAAATTTACTAGTGAAATTTGATAGTCGGGCATGGTTAAAGGGCGAGAAACTGACATTCCGATACGATTTGCATAAATGGGATCTTCTTTCTCTTTTGTATATATTACATATAAAACATCAGTGAAATTAATTGATTTAATGCTTTCGTTAAAAGTTTTAACCAAGGTATCTGGCAATATTTCCTTTTGATTTAAAATAGCAATTTGTTTAGAACGGTTTTTTTGTTTATGCCAATAATTTAATGAATCTGTGTCGGCTGGGTTTAATTGTATCTTGCCAGCGGTAGCTGATGCGGTTAGTCTGAATTTTTTAATTTTTGCATTTATCAAACTATCAGATGGTCGCGTTTTATCAGCCTGCCTAATAAGTTTATTAATGATAAAACCTTCCTCTTTAGATTTTCCGTTATAAAGGCTAGTTAAAAAATGATTACTCGAGCCGTAATAGGCAATTTCTCGTTTTGCAACCCAACGCTTCATCTGGCCTTTACTTCCTTTTAAATCTTCATAGTAGGGGTAACCTTCATAATAAATTATGTTCGTTTTATTATCCCACTCAAAGAGGTTAATCTGATATTTTAGTCTATAACCTAAAGCTTTATTTTCGACGATTAAGAACTGATTGGTTTTTACGGTAAGCTTCGAATCATCTTTGCTATAATCAATAATTAAAACGTTTGGATTGATGATTTTGCACTGTGCTGCATTTGGAGTAGTGCCAATGAAAAAGTCGGTAAACATTCTGATGTAACCTGCTCTGTTTGGATCAGGTTTTATGGTTACCTCATCCAGCTGCATGGCATCCTCTTCCAACTCTACATCAAGTTTTATCGCTTTATCTTCTACAAGAATGTTTTTAGCTACCGTCTTGTAACCGATGATCTGGAAAAGTATATCATAATTACCCGGTTTCAATCCTAATGTGTAAGCACCATTGTTATTTGCCACAGTTGCTATTTTGTAACCACTTACAAAAATTCCGGCACCGGGTAAAACCTCACCACGTTTATCTTTTATTACTCCTGATAGAATAACGTTCTGTGCATAACAAGTAATGCAAATTATTGTGAAAACAGAAATTAGGAAGAATCTTTTCATTAAAACAAATATAAACTAAATAATTAGTTTTAAAAATCTTAATTTACTCTTCTTAACCTAATAATTCCTTCGCATTTTCTATTGCTGATGCTCCAGGATTCTTGCCACTTAACATTTCTGCAATTACATCTATTCTTTCTTCTTGTTTTAACTTTCTGATTCCGGTTGTAGTTTTTCCGGCATCATCAGCCTTGTAAACGAAATAATGCGATTTACCTTTTGCTGCAATTTGAGGTAAGTGTGTAATCGAAATTACCTGCATATTTTCACCTAGAGTTGAAATTACCTCCCCAACTTTTAATGCTGTTTCTCCGGATATTCCTGTATCAATTTCATCGAAAATAATGGTTGGTAGGGCAGTGTGTTTGGCTAATAAAGCTTTAATAGAAAGCATTAATCGAGACAGCTCTCCACCAGAAGCTACCTTATTCACTGGGGCAGGAGCTTGTCCGGCATTTGCAGAAAACAACAAACTAATCTCATCCAAACCATCTTTTGATAATTCTGGAAACTGCTTTTGGGCTAAAACAAGTTTTGCATTTGGCATGCCAACCTGCTTTAACGTTTCTTCAGTTTTAGTTTCAACCAATTTAATGGCTTTAGTGCGATTTTGGCTTAACTCCTTCGCTTGGTTTGTTAATTCTGTTTTAAGCGATTCAATTTGCTTCGATAGTTTTTCTATCTGCTCATCAGAAGATAAAAGCTGATTTAAATTATGCTCCAATTGATTTTTTATAGCAATAAGTTCTTCATTGCTATCAACTCTATGTTTCTGTTGTAAAGAGTACAATAAATCTAAACGTTGATTAATTGTGTCCAATCTTTCAGCATTGTGTGTTGTATTATTTTCAATTGTCGAGATTTCATCTGCAACATCTTTTATCTCAATAATACTTGATTTAAGTCTTTCGTAAAGTATGTTGATGGAAGAATCAAACTTTTCTACGGTTTGTAATTGTATCTGTGCTTCCTTCAAAATTAGAATTGCCGATGGCTCAGCTTCACTCAATAAAGCATTAGCATTTAGTAATGCCCGCTTAATTGTTTCCGCATGTGTTAGTTTTTCTAATTCTGCTTCCAAATCTTCTTGTTCGTTTGCTTGCAGATTAGCCTGCTCTAATTCATTAAATAGAAATTGCTCGTAATCTTGCTTGCTCTTTGCTTCATTCGCTTCGCTGATTAATTTTTTTAATAAAGCCGAATCTTTTCGTAGTTCTTTATAACCAGTTCTATAATCAAGTAATAAATTATTGTGATTTGAGAGTGAATCAACCATTAATAGTTGAAAATCGGCGTTATTAATTTCTTGCGTAGCATGCTGAGAATGTATATCAATAAGCTTTTCACCAATCTGCTTTAGTATGGTTAAGTTAACTGGTGTATCATTTATAAACGAACGCGATTTCCCGTCGATTGAAATTTCGCGTCTTAATGTACTTTCCTTAAAAAAATCAAGGTCGTTTTCTTCAAAGCTTTCCTTAAGTTGTTCATCAGCTAAAAGAAATGTACCTTCTATCACACATTTTTTATCCTGATTAAAGAAATATTTGCTTTCGGCCCGTTGACCTAAAATTAAAGATAATGCACCTAGTATGATAGATTTTCCGGCACCTGTTTCGCCTGTAATTATATTTAAGCCTTTATCAAATTCGATGTCGAGGCTATCAATTAATGCGTAATTACGTATAGATAGTTTTTGTAGCATAGCTAATGCGAAAATACTAAAAAGTTATTTTAACAACAGCCTAAAATAAAAACAGCGAAGATAATTCTTCGCTGTTTACACATATTATTTATTTGGTTTTTAGTTTTCGTCACGCTCAATTCGTTCACGTCTTTCAGGTTTCTCTTTTTTCTCTTCTTTTTCAATTTTCTCTCTCAGCTCTTTAACTTCTTTATCAAATTTTTGCTTTAGTTTTTTGTACTCTTCACTTTGTCTAAGTTTGCTTGATGAATTTTCAAGTAAGTAGACACCATCTCTACTTTTAAGCGCACGGAAATTATCATTGTGTAATACGAATGCTGTATCAGCATTTAAACGGCTTAATGCTGAAATTCGCAATTTCTCACCATTTTTTAATGCTTTAGTTCTTAGTTCTAAAATTTGAGCTCTAAATTCTGGCGAATTAACCTTAACTGCCATATCTTCTCCAATTTTTTGCCATTTAGCTTGCGCCTCTGGCGAGCCATATTCTTTTGCAATATCTTCACCAAATTTTTTCCATTTGGCTTGAGCTTCCGGTGATGAATATTCTTTAGCCATTTGTTCACCTAATTTTTTCCATTTAGCCTGAGCTTCTGGAGATGAATATTCTTTAGCCATCTGTTCGCCTAGTTTTTTCCACTTTGCCTGTGCTTCTGGAGAAGAAAATTCTTTGGCCATATCTTCACCGTATTTTTTCCATTTTAACTGAGCCTGAGGGGAAGAGAAATCGCGGTATATTTTTGCCCTGAATAATGAGTCTTTAAATTTGAAGGCAGAATCGCTTTTAAAAATAATTGCTCTACGACCGCCAAAAAGTTCTTCATCATAAAAATCTTTTCTCAAACTATCTGGCATTTCCTTTACAGAGTTATATTCTGTCTTTTTGCCATTTGCATCTACAGTTACAATTTTAATCTTGCGCTTTTTGGTTGTATCAGTAAAAACAACATTTGCATTTATGTTTTTAACATCAAGTATTTCAATGTTTTTTGTGGCTTTTTTAGTTTCTTTTTTAACAGGATTAATCCATGCTACAGAGAATAAGCATGCAATGCCCAATGTTAAGGCTGCCATTTGCTGTTTGGCGTTTAAATAATTCGTTTTCATATTTGTGATTCTTTTAATGCGTTGATATAAATTTTGGGTTTTCCCGGTAGCAGCTAAAGCATAAGCCGGACTATTTTTGTCTTTTAATAATTCTAATTTTAATAATGCATGAGCATAGTTTAACGGTTTTCCTGTTAATTTTAATACTAAATCATCACATGCATGTTCACGTTCTATGTGTATAAATCGGCCAGCCATCCAAACAAAAGGATTAAAAAATAAGAAGGTTTCAATAGCTGTTTTTATCAGGTTTAGTAAGAAGTCATTTCTGCGGATGTGAGAAAGTTCATGAATTAAAATGGCTTCAACCTGGTCGTTGTCTAATTCGTTAACCAAAGCAACTGGGAATAATACGATAGGTTTTAGATAACCAATAACCAATGGTACATTAACTATGGATGATAAATGAAACTTTATGCTTTTGTTAATTTTAAGATTAGCGGTAACTTTTTTAAAAATGTCGTTCCAACCTTCTGGCACCAGGCTTAGGCTTTCTTTTTTAAATCGGGCCAATTGATTATAACCTTTAACAATAACGAAGAGTTGTAATAATATTCCAATCAGGTAGAACACAACCACAACAGGAAAGTATTGTTCAATTTTGGTATTAAGGTTTTCGGGAATGTTGTTTAGATATTGATATGCTCCAATATTTTCTATACCATTAGCGGTTTTAGAAATAGAGAGATTTTTTAAAAGTATATCCGACAAATTGTAAATGAAACATCCAAACATTAATAGGATAGAGCCGAAAGCCAGATTATGTTTGTATTTAGCGGCAAGCTTAGGTATGCTTAGTAATATGATAAATAATATACCATATATAAGTGCACTTTGCCATAACGAATTTAAAATGCTCCATCCAAAAGCTTTAATAAATTGAGGTAATAAAGTTTCCATGTTAATTGCTCTAATTTTTTAAATCAAATTAATTTTCTTTCGATACTATTCTTAATGCTAATCTGTTTTCACTAATGACTAATGACTAATGACTAATGACTAATGACTAATGACTAATGACTAATGAACTACTTAAGACTATCCAAATATTTTTTTATCTCGTCGAGTTCTTCACTTGTTGCTGAATGGTTTCCTAATGCCTGCATCACCAATCTTGCCGCCGAACCATTAAATACATTATCAATCATTTTATTTACCAACTGTTTTTCGGTTTTATCCTGATTAACAATTGCTTTGTATATGTGCGTTTTCTGATTAGTATCTCTTTCTACCATTCCTTTTTCGTGCATAATTTGCATAAGTTTTAGGGTAGTAGTGTAACCAGAATCTTTTTTGTTTAAAGCCTCGTGCACTTCTCTTACAGTACAAAGGCCTTTTTGCCAGAGTACTTGTAAAATTTCCATTTCACCTTCTGTTGGTTTGATGTTGTTATTATTCATATGTTACAGTTGTACGAATTATTTCGTAATCAAATGTACGAAGATATTCGTATTATCAAAATTATTTAACAGATTTTTAACAAAAGCTATTTTTACTACATGACGCAGTTTATGCAAAAACGTTGCACAATTATTTAAAATTTGAGTGGGAGGGGAGTTTATGTAGAATGATTTTGCCAAGCAAAATCGACATTAGGATGCTAATCCATGCAAATTGGAGAAATATTAGAGCGTAAAATTATCAAATTACAGTATGATTTTGTTATGCAATTAGGTGGCGAGTTAATGCCTATAATTTTGCACCCATGCTGGAGCAAACTTTGATAGTTTTAAAAACTGATGTTCTCCAAACCTGATTGTAGTGGAAATACTTTTTAATTTGCAGCAACCATGAATAAGCTGTCATTCTGAGGTACGAAGAATCTGCTACCGATGAAACACCTGCCTACCGCAGGCAGGGATGCTTCGTGCTTCAGCAAGACATAAGTATTAAAAAGATTGAAACGAAAAGCAGGGCTAACAATAATATGAAATGCTGTATTTGCTTTACAGGAAATTGAAAAACTAATTAGCTTTTAGTCCTTCGTATTTGCCAATGTTGGCGGGGTCTATTTCTGAAAGCAAGTTGTAGGCCTTTAAACGCTCTTGTGTATTTAACTTTGTAAGCACATTCGTTATTTCTTCAGCTTTTGAAGCGAAATAAACATTTGGAAAGATAGAACCTAACTTTTGCTTATCCATTTTTTGCAGCTCAGTTAATGCCGATACAATTGGCATCAAGCCTTTATCATCATTAGTTAACTGGTCTAAACCCTTAAAATGATAGTTATAAATAAAATTTCGCAACTCGCTAAAAATAGGGTTTAATGTATTTTCATTAAACCAGAAACGATTACGCAAGCCATCGGCAGCACGCCAACCTGTATTACCAGAAACCTGGGCAAGGTTAATTATATTCTGTGCTTTTTTAAAATAGATGCTGCCACCCATTTTACCAAAGCTGTCTTTATCTAACCCAATGATGGTGTAGGCGTAATAAGTTAATAATGCGCTAATGTTTGAAATGTAATTTTGCTCAGAAAAATCGATTGTAGAGCCATCATTATAGCTAAAATCAAAATTCTTGTCGCTCATATTAAGCAGCGTGCTGTTGTAAGTAGAATTAAAAACAGGTCTGCTGCTTTGAATCTGAGCTTCTGCAGTATAACCAGAACCACCATCCCAAGAGGTTATTGTGATTACGAAATTGCAATCAATTCGTTCCTGTGCTTTATAGGTTTCGGTAGTAAACTTATTATTATTTAAAAAGTCTCTAAATGTTCTTTGCAAAACATCAAGCTGTTGTTTGTTTATATTCGATACTTGCGGAGCCAATAGCTGCACACGGGCATTAAGCTCTTGCGCATGTAATTTTCCGAAACCAAGGATGAAGATTAAACAAATTAGCCTTTTTATCATTTAATAAGTTTTAAAATTTCATTGCAAATATCTTTCGCAACATCTGTTTTTGATTTCACTTCAAACGCAGTTTTTTGAAGTGCTTTGTTAAAAATAGTAATTTTATTTGTATCCGATTTAAAGCCTGCTCCTTTATCATTCAAAGAATTTAAAATCACAAGGTCAAGATTTTTCTTCTCAAGTTTCCCTTTGGCGTAATTTTCCTCATCGTTTGTTTCCAAAGCAAAGCCAACCAAAATTTGATTTTGTTTTTTTGCTACACCAAGAGATGCCAAAATATCGGTCGTTTTTTCTAATTCTAGATTAAATTCACTCTCAGATTTTTTAATCTTTTGAGTTGAAATTGTTTTTGGTTTATAATCAGCAACTGCTGCACACATCACTGTTATATCGGTTTCATCGAAAATTGATGTACATGCAATTAGCATATCTGCTGCACTTACAACATCAATTCTTTTTAAAGGTTGTGCTGCTTTTTGAGCTGTTGGTCCGGCAATTAAAGTTACATCTGCACCAAGCTTGCTTAATTCATCAGCAATTGCAAAACCCATTTTACCTGATGAGTGATTGCCAATGAAACGAACCGGATCTATCGCTTCATAAGTTGGTCCGGCGGTTACCATTACTTTCTTACCGTAAAAAGGCATTCCTCTTTTTATCGAATCATTTAAAATAGCAACAATTTCTTCAGGTTCAGCCATTCGGCCTTCGCCATATAAACCACTGGCAAGTTCTCCGCTTTCTGGTGCAATAACAATATTGCCGTAGCTTTTAACTTTTTCAATATTACCTTGAGTGGTTTCATGTTTCCACATGTCCAAATCCATTGCAGGTGCAATGTAAACCGGGCATTTTGCAGATAAGTAAACAGCAGTTAAAAGATTATCGCAGATTCCTGTAGCAAGTTTAGCAAGTGTATTAGCGCTGGTAGGGGCAATGATAATTAAATCTGCCCAAAGTCCTAGTTCAACATGGTTACTCCAAACTCCGGTTTCTTCCTCAAAATATTGAGTGTAAACTGGATTTTTGGAAAGAGTTGCTAGTGTTAATGGTGTAATGAAGTTAGCACCATCTGGAGTTAAAACAACCTTAACGTTTGCACCAGCTTTAACTAAAAGTCTAACCAAAAAGGCCGACTTATAAGCCGCAATACTGCCGCAAACGCCAAGTATTATGTTTTTATTTTTAAGCATATAGCAAAGAGTTAAAGCACAGTGCATAGAGCGCATGCAAAAACGCCTAGCTCCAAACTTTATGCGCTATGCTAATGTTATTTTTGTTCTTTAGCCGGATTTCTGTGATAAATTTTCTCATTCAAAAATTCATCAATAGCAACTAAAACTGGTTTCGGCATACGCTCGTAATGCTTACTGATTTCGATTTGCTCACGGTTTTCGAAAATCTCTTCAAGGTTATCGTTGCTCGAAGCAAATTCCGCTAATTTACCATGCAATTCTTCTTTCATGTTATTTGAAATCTGATTTGCTCTTTTAGCAATCACAACTAATGATTCATAAAGATTATCAGTAGTTCTGTCTAAATCGTGTACATTTCTGGTAACCGTAGTATTCGGAACAGCAGGTTTGTTAGTATTCATGTATTACTTGTTTTTAATATTCGTATTATCTGCGTTAGTTGGTTTTTGAAAAACGGTATCTTTTACCTTACCTGTTTTCTTAAGCATTTCCATATACTTTGCCTGGTCTGCAGCGTACATAGCCATCTCTGCTTTATTTTGTTTAATGCCAAATTCAATATCCGATTTTAATTGCTTAGCATCGTTGGTAAATTTGCTTTGCGGAAACTTCTCCGTAAACTCTTCATATAAAGATGTAGCCTCATTGTATCTGTCTTCCTGGCGAATCGGGATACTTGTTTTAGCATACATATATTGTGCCTTAATCATTAAGAAATCCATTTCTTCCGCATATTTAATATCCGGATAATCTCTTTGTGCATTTTTCAAAGCAATAACAGCAGCCCTATAGTTTTCTACATTACTTGGACCAGTAGTTAAATAAAGCTTTGCATTTTCAAAAACTTTATCCTCTAGTTTAGTTCTTAATACGCCAATGTATTTTGCAGCAGCGGCAGCACGTTCACTTGTTGGGTATAAGTTTATAAATAACTGTAGCGCATCAATTGCTTTATAAGTATTCTCTTGGTCTAAAGAAAAAACTGGTGATTCTAAGTAGTAACAGTAAGCGGCCATGTAACGAGCTTCTTCAGCATCCTTACTTGCCGGATATGTATCTGCGAAGCTTTTAAACTGATATCTTGCAGTAGTATAATCCTGTAATTTATATAAGGTATAAGCATAATAAAAGTTTAACCCTTCAGCTTGCTCACGTCCACGATATTTTTGCGATAAGTCTTCAAAAAGCACTAAAGCTTTACTGAAATCACGTTTGTTGTATAATCTAATGGCTTCTTCAAATTTCTTTTTAACATCATTGCTAGCTCTTAACTTCTCGAAACGACTTTTACAACCCGCCATACCAATAGCGGCAATAAATACTAAAATAAATAAGTGTTTAACTTTAAACATTCTGCAAAGATAATTAATAATACGATAACATCAATATAAAACAATTGGCCGCTAAGCTACCTATTGCATTTCAGTACATATATACAGTTAACAATTTTTAACATTATATAGTATCTGGCATAGATAATAAGAAAAGCAATGTTCTGTTTTCCAATTAACGTTCGTCCCGCCCTTCATTCCAAATCCTCGGTTCGCTGCGCTCTCCTTGCGGGTTTTCCATTACGGTCGGGTTTATTTAACCTGCTTTAGTTTTTTGTTGGGAGAATATTTTCTCAATATCTACTTAATACCTATTCTACAATTAAAGCATGATACTCTATAAAGTATTCATTTTTCTTAATATATGATATCATTAGCGAAGAATGGATTCAGACTAGGCGAATGATGGGCTCATATAAGTATTGAACACGGACATGACATGGACTTGATGCGGACTTGAGGTGGAGTTGATATTTAGTTGTCTTATCCAGTAACTGGTAGAATAACTTTGGTGGATTGGCCAATCCTTTCGAATATGTAAAGATAATGAATATTTAGAAATAGCATTGATTTTGTTGAATTGTTCCATTATTGAATGTTTGAATTTGAAATGTTAACCAGCATTGAGCAACCCAACTCGAAATTATGTCTTACTTAGCTGTTCTAAGATGTCTTAGATGGTAAAATGTTCTATTGTTGGAACGTTTGAAAGTTGAAATATTAACCTGTATCAGAGCAACCCAACTCAAAATTATGCCTTACTTAGCTGTTCTAAGCTGTCTTAGATGGTAAAAACTTGTTTTCGAAGCAAAGAAATCTTCTTCAATCTGCGATATTTATCTGAGTAAATCGGCGGGAAAGCCTTTAAGCGTAACACAAAAACAGCTTTTTCAAACGAAGAAAACCCCGTGAAACAAACTTTGCGGTTAAAAAGTTTTATAGGGGCATGATTTTTTCTCGCTGAAATCCATGTACTTATATACAATAAGTAAAATAAAAGCGGTGCAGGCTTTTCACAAACCAATAATTTTTCTACTTTTGCAACCCGCTTCGGAGGAAGAGGGGTTGAGAATGAGAGACTGAAATCACTAGAAATTATTTTCAAATAAAATTTGGTGATTGATAAAAGTTTTCTACTTTTGCAACCCGCTTCGGAAGGAAGCAGGCGTCCTGAAAAGGACAAATATTGAAGAGAGGGATTAAGAAGAAAAAGGCGGCGAAAAAATAAAATTTATTTTATTTGGAAGTTAAAAAAAGATTCTTACCTTTGCACTCCCAACCGAAAGGAAGGGTAAAAAAAATCAGAACGGCGGATGTCGGGAAGAAGATAAAAACAAGATTGAAACGGAAGAAACTGAAGAAGGACGAATAAGACCATCTGAAACTGAAACCCGAAGATATATAAAAGGCCGCCGCGAGGTACCGAGCCGAATAAGTTCTTAAAAGAGATGTCAATGTAGCGCAAGCGGGGTAATGAAGTACGGATTCAAGTACAGAGTACCGAAGCTTGATTTTAAAGTCAATGTCTGACAGACATAATTAAAAAAAAGAAGACTATTTTTAACGATAGTTAAAACTGGTCAGAATCTTACAACACATTTTACAATGGAGAGTTTGATCCTGGCTCAGGATGAACGCTAGCGGCAGGCCTAATACATGCAAGTCGAACGATAGATAAGAGCTTGCTTTTATCGAAAGTGGCGCACGGGTGCGTAACGCGTATGCAACCTACCTTAATCAGGGGGATAGCCCGAAGAAATTCGGATTAACACCGCATAAAAACACAGAGTAGCATTACTCAATGTTCAAATATTTATAGGATTAAGATGGGCATGCGTGTCATTAGCTAGTTGGCGGGGTAACGGCCCACCAAGGCGACGATGACTAGGGGATCTGAGAGGATGACCCCCCACACTGGTACTGAGACACGGACCAGACTCCTACGGGAGGCAGCAGTAAGGAATATTGGTCAATGGAGGCAACTCTGAACCAGCCATGCCGCGTGCAGGAAGACTGCCCTATGGGTTGTAAACTGCTTTTATCTGGGAATAAACCTTTCTACGTGTAGAGAGCTGAATGTACCAGAAGAATAAGGATCGGCTAACTCCGTGCCAGCAGCCGCGGTAATACGGAGGATCCAAGCGTTATCCGGATTTATTGGGTTTAAAGGGTGCGTAGGCGGCCTGTTAAGTCAGAGGTGAAAGACGGTAGCTCAACTATCGCAGTGCCTTTGATACTGATGGGCTTGAATAAACTAGAGGTAGGCGGAATGAGACAAGTAGCGGTGAAATGCATAGATATGTCTCAGAACACCGATTGCGAAGGCAGCTTACTATGGTTTTATTGACGCTGAGGCACGAAAGCGTGGGGATCAAACAGGATTAGATACCCTGGTAGTCCACGCCCTAAACGATGAATACTCGCTGTTAGCGATATACAGTTAGCGGCTAAGCGAAAGCGTTAAGTATTCCACCTGGGGAGTACGCTCGCAAGAGTGAAACTCAAAGGAATTGACGGGGGCCCGCACAAGCGGAGGAGCATGTGGTTTAATTCGATGATACGCGAGGAACCTTACCCGGGCTTGAAAGTTAGTGAATTATTCAGAGATGAATAAGTGAGCAATCACACGAAACTAGGTGCTGCATGGCTGTCGTCAGCTCGTGCCGTGAGGTGTTGGGTTAAGTCCCGCAACGAGCGCAACCCCTATGTTTAGTTGCCAGCATGTAATGATGGGGACTCTAAACAGACTGCCTGTGCAAACAGAGAGGAAGGAGGGGACGACGTCAAGTCATCATGGCCCTTACGTCCGGGGCTACACACGTGCTACAATGGATGGTACAGAGGGCAGCTAGCTAGCAATAGTATGCGAATCTCACAAAGCCATTCACAGTTCGGATTGGGGTCTGCAACTCGACCCCATGAAGTTGGATTCGCTAGTAATCGCGTATCAGCAATGACGCGGTGAATACGTTCCCGGGCCTTGTACACACCGCCCGTCAAGCCATGGAAGTTGGGGGTACCTAAAGTATGTAACCGTAAGGAGCGTCCTAGGGTAAAACCGATAACTGGGGCTAAGTCGTAACAAGGTAGCCGTACCGGAAGGTGCGGCTGGAATACCTCCTTTCTGGAGCAGAGTTGACTACTCGCTGCGCAACATGATACTCTAATAAGTTATAGGTTGATGAGTTATAAGTTATACGTTGATAAAACGTAAGACTAAATAACAAACCAACGAAATAACTAAGACACTAAAAGAAGAAACACCCAAAAGATTGAAGCACTTAGTTGCACTAACGAATCTTTGAGAGGCGAGATTAAATTGAATTACGAATTTTGATTTACGATTTACGAATGCTGTAGCGATATACAAATCTAAAATCGTCAATCAATAAATCTAAAATCAAATAGTCCCGTAGCTCAGCCTGGTTAGAGCACTACACTGATAATGTAGGGGTCTCCAGTTCAAATCTGGACGGGACTACAATAATCAAATCCTTTGGGGGATTAGCTCAGCTGGCTAGAGCGCCTGCCTTGCACGCAGGAGGTCAACGGTTCGACTCCGTTATTCTCCACAATAAGCGATAAGCTTAAAGAGAAAAGCAGAAAGCTTTTAAAAAACATAATAGAATTACCGGGATAGGTAAACTACATTGACATAACTGAAGAAAAGAAAAAGCGCCATAGGGGCACAAGAAACGGTTCGAGCCCGCAGTTTTTTACTCATCACCCGAACCTGGTACAAAAGGTTTGCGCAAATAGCTAAAGGTATTAATACTTTAAGCGGGGATTGAAAAGTTCTTTGACATATTGGAAGAAGTTAAAAAAGAAGAGCAAACAACAATAGGCGACTGTTGTGTTTGTGTTCACCACTCAAATGAGCAATCAGATGAATGGTATGAGACATCATAACAAGAGCAAAAAAAGCATACTATACGGCGCAAAAGGCGTATAAGTAGAAGAAAGTAAGAAAGAGTACACGGGGGATGCCTTGGCTCTCAGAGGCGATGAAGGACGTGATAAGCTGCGATAAGCTTCGGGTATTTGCAAATAGGAATTAATCCGAAGATTTCCGAATGGGGCAACCCGGCTGGTTGAAGACCAGTCACATATAATGAGCAAACCTGCCGAACTGAAACATCTAAGTAAGCAGAGGAAGAGAAAATAATAATGATTTCCTGAGTAGTGGCGAGCGAAAGGGAAAGAGCCCAAACCTACTTTGTTACGGCAAAGTGGGGGTTGTAGGACTACGATGTGGTATTAACAAACAGAAGTGGAACGGGATGGGAAGCCCGGCGATACATGGTGATAGCCCAGTACACGTATAGAATGTTAGCCTAGTAGTATCCTGAGTACCGCGAGGTCGGAGACGCCTTGTGGGAATCTGCCGGCACCATCCGGTAAGGCTAAATACTCCTGAGAGACCGATAGTGAACCAGTACCGTGAGGGAAAGGTGAAAAGAACCCCGAACAGGGGAGTGAAATAGAACCTGAAACCGTGCACTTACAAGCGGTCGGAGCGTACAAGTTGCGTGACGGCGTGCCTTTTGCATAATGAGCCTACGAGTTACTCTTCTCTGGCAAGGTTAAGTGTTTAAGACACGGATCCGAAGCGAAAGCGAGTCTGAATAGGGCGTATAGTCAGAGGAGGTAGACGCGAAACCTTGTGATCTACCCATGGACAGGTTGAAGGTGCGGTAACACGTACTGGAGGACCGAACCGATAAACGTTGAAAAGTTTCCGGATGATCTGTGGGTAGGGGTGAAAGGCTAATCAAACTGGGAAATAGCTCGTACTCCCCGAAATGTTTTTAGGAACAGCGTGGATATTAAGTTTCATAGAGGTAGAGCTACTGATTGGGTGCGGGGGAGTCAAATCCTACCAAATCCAGACAAACTCCGAATGCTATGAAATATGATCTGCAGTGAGGCGCGGGGTGCTAAGGTCACGCGCCGAGAGGGAAAGAACCCAGACCATCAGCTAAGGTCCCCAAGTGTACGCTAAGTTGAACTAACGAGGTCCGATTGCACAGACAGCTAGGATGTTGGCTTGGAAGCAGCCATTCATTTAAAGAGTGCGTAACAGCTCACTAGTCGAGCGATCGGGCATGGATAATAAACGGGCATTAAGTGTATCACCGAAGCTATGGGATTGAAATATATCGGTAGGGGAGCATTCTATATACAGTGAAGGTATCTGGTAATGGGTGCTGGAGTGTATAGAAAAGCAAATGTAGGCATAAGTAACGATAAGGCAGGCGAGAAACCTGCCCACCGAAAGGATAAGGTTTCCTGATCAACGCTAATCGGATCAGGGTTAGTCGGGACCTAAGGAGAACCCGAAGGGGATATTCGATGGACAACTGGTTAATATTCCAGTACTTTTTATAACTGCGATGTGGGGACGGAGTAGTGACACTGCCGCGAACTGACGGAATAGTTCGTTAAAGGTTGTAGGTATTAGGACGGTAGGCAAATCCGCCGACCTAGCTGAAAACTAATAGTACCGCGAGTCTTCGGATGAGTGGATAGAGCAGGTAAACAGACTTCCAAGAAAAACCGCTAAGCTTCAGGTTATAAAAACCCGTACCGCAAACCGACACAGGTATCCGGGAAGAGGATTCTAAGGTGCTCGAGTGAATCATGGCTAAGGAACTCGGCAAAATGGCCCTGTAACTTCGGGAGAAGGGGCGCTGGCAGTAATGTCAGCCGCAGTGAAAAGGCCCAGGCGACTGTTTAACAAAAACACATGGCTTTGCAAAATCGAAAGATGAAGTATAAGGCCTGACACCTGCCCGGTGCTGGAAGGTTAAGAGGGGATGTCATCCGCAAGGAGAAGCATTGAATCGAAGCCCCAGTAAACGGCGGCCGTAACTATAACGGTCCTAAGGTAGCGAAATTCCTTGTCGGGTAAGTTCCGACCTGCACGAATGGTGTAACGATCTGGGCGCTGTCTCAGCCATGAGCTCGGTGAAATTGTGGTCCCGGTGAAGACGCCGGGTACCCGCAACGGGACGGAAAGACCCCATGCACCTTCACTACAATTTAACATTGACATTGGGTACAGGATGTGTAGGATAGGTGGGAGACTATGAAGCGGCGTCGCCAGGCGTCGTGGAGTCAACGTTGAAATACCACCCTTTCTGTATTCGGTGTCTAACTCCACTAAGTGGAGGACATTGTTTGATGGGTAGTTTGACTGGGGTGGTCGCCTCCAAAAAGGTAACGGAGGCTTTCAAAGGTAAGCTCAATACGCTTGGTAACCGTATGAGGAGTGCAATAGCATAAGCTTGCTTGACTGTGAGACCTACAAGTCGATCAGGGTCGAAAGACGGATATAGTGATCCGGTGGTTCTGCATGGAAGGGCCATCGCTCAAAGGATAAAAGGTACGCTGGGGATAACAGGCTGATCTCCCCCAAGAGCTCATATCGACGGGGAGGTTTGGCACCTCGATGTCGGCTCGTCACATCCTGGGGCTGGAGAAGGTCCCAAGGGTTCGGCTGTTCGCCGATTAAAGTGGCACGCGAGCTGGGTTCAGAACGTCGCGAGACAGTTCGGTCCCTATCTGTTGTGGGCGTAGGAATTTTGAGTGGGGCTGACCTTAGTACGAGAGGACCGGGTTGGACTAGCCTCTAGTGAATCTGTTGTTCCGCCAGGGGCATTGCAGAGTAGCTACGCTGGGAATAGATAAGCGCTGAAAGCATCTAAGTGCGAAACTAGCCACGAGATGAGAATTCCATATAGGACCGTAGAAGATGACTACGTTGATAGGTTATAGATGTAAAGCTGGTGACAGCATAGTCGAGTAATACTAATCATCCGAAGCTTTCAAAGCAAACAGACTGTTGTTTGTTCTTCAAAACTTAACTTCTTTCAATAATATGTCATTTGTTTTGGGTATTTGGTTTATCGTTTTTTAGTTGTTTGGATTCTAAACAACAAAACAACCAACCAACTAACCAACTACAATTAAAAACATTTAGGTGCCTATATCGGTGGTGTCCACCTCTTCCCATTCCGAACAGAGAAGTTAAGCCCACCAGAGCCGATGGTACTGCGGTAACACGTGGGAGAGTAGGTCGGTGCCAAATCTTAAAAGAAGAGCCTTGTAACAATTGTTGCAAGGCTTTCTTTGTTTATAACCTTTTGGCAGAGCGCATGGAGCTTGGAGCAAAGAGCGGAAAGGCTAAAGTTGAAAGTAGAAATTGCTAGTACAGCTGACTATCTACAATACAACCATTCAGGTAGACAGCTCTGAATAAGTATATTTAAATACTTCGTAATGCAATACTGACTATTTATTTCCCGCAGATTGGCACAGATAAAAAACGCGGATTAAAGGGGATTTCAAATAAGGTGCAGATTGTTTTACCACCTAAGACATCTAAGGGCAGCTAAGTGTTAGTGCAGAAGAATTGTTTAATCTGCTTTGAGGTTTCAAGGTTGTCATCGAAGCACCAGACACTGCCAGCTAAACCTGATGGAAGTGGAAATCCTTTTTGGGTTCACAGGCTTTTCTATAACTTCTAATCCAATCACCGAAAAGATTGTAATGACAGCAGGACTGAAGAAGCTATGAAAGGATAGCTTTCGTTTGGTAAAAATTATATTAAAGTTAGTTTGTTAGAACTTCAAAATGTGATTTTAGTAACATTTAAAACTGATTCTAGTCAATTGTGTTAATATTGTAAGGTTTGCCATAATATTTGGTTATCTTTGGAAGCAACAATATATAAGATATAAGAATGAGTTTTTTTGCAGATAAGAGAAGGGAAGTAATGACGCATATTGAAAGATATATGCTTGAATCTATGGACAGTTACCTAAAGCCAATTGATACAAATTGGCAACCATCTGATTTCTTACCTGATTCTACAAGTGAAACTTTTTATCAGGATATAAGAAATTTACGTGAAAATGCTAAGGATCTTTCTTACGATTTAGTTGCCGTGTTAATTGGCGATACGATAACTGAGGAAGCTTTACCAACATACGAATCGTGGTTGGCCATGGTTGATGGACATAGTGGTAATGAAGAAGGTGGTTGGATGAAGTGGGTTAGGCACTGGACTGCTGAAGAAAACAGACACGGTGATTTGCTGAATAAATACTTATATCTTTCTGGTCGTGTGGATATGCGCCAAATGGAAATTTCTACTCAATATCTTATTGCTGATGGTTTTGATATTGGTACTGGACACGACCCTTACAGAAATTTTATCTATACTTCTTTTCAAGAGTTAGCAACAAACATTTCGCATAGACGAGTAGCATCTTTAGCTAAGAAAGATGGTGATACTTTATTATCAAAAATGTGTGGTGTAATTGCTTCGGATGAGGCTCGTCATGCTAAAGCTTACAAAGATTTTATGAACAGAATTTTTGAGGTTGATCCGAATGAAGCGATGATTGCTTTTGAGGATATGATGCGTAAAAAAATTGTAATGCCGGCTCACTTCTTACGTGAGGTTGGTTTAAAAATTGGACAAACTTTTGGTCATTTTACTGATGCAGCTCAAAGATTGGGTGTTTATACTGCAGTTGATTATGTTGAGATTATGCAACAGTTGATTGAAGATTGGAAAATTGAAGGTATGCGTGATTTAGATGAAGCTGGTGAAAAAGCCCGTGATTATATTATGAATTTACCATCAAGGCTTTTAAGAGTTGCGGAACGCATGAAAAACCCAACGATTGATTATAAATTTAGCTGGATTGCTGGTTAAATTAAAGCTAAAATAATATTTGAAAGCCACGATTAAATCGTGGCTTTTTTTTGTTACATGTTTCTTCTGTATTGACCACCAACTTGATAAAGTGCGTTGCTTATTTGTCCTAAAGAACAAATTTTGCAAACTTCCATTAACTGTTCGAAAATATTATCTCCCTTAATGGCTGCTTTTTGCAATTGTTTCAAAATCTCATCAGATTTATCATCATTGCGAGTTTGAAATAATTTTAAAGTTTCAATTTGATACTGCTTTTCTTCTTCGGTTGCACGAATTACTTCACCTGGAACAATTGTTGGAGAACCGTTTTTGTTTAAAAATGTATTTACACCTACAATTGGATATTCGCCTGTATGTTTGAGGGTTTCGTAGTACAAACTTTCTTCCTGAATTTTTCCTCGCTGATACATGGTTTCCATTGCACCTAAAACACCTCCACGATCGTTTATTCTTTTGAATTCTGTTAGAACTGCTTCTTCAACTAAATCAGTTAATTCTTCGATGATGAATGCGCCTTGCAAAGGATTTTCATTTTTCGCCAATCCTAATTCTCTATTAATGATAAGCTGAATTGCCATCGCTCTGCGAACTGATTCTTCGGTAGGTGTAGTAATGGCTTCATCATAAGCATTTGTGTGCAAGGAATTACAGTTATCATAAATGGCATATAATGCTTGTAATGTGGTACGGATATCATTAAAATCTATTTCCTGAGCATGCAAAGAACGTCCAGAAGTTTGAATATGATATTTTAGCTTTTGCGATCTATCATTTCCTTTATATTTGTTTTTAATGGCTTTGGCCCAAATTCTCCTTGCCACTCGACCAATAACAGCATATTCCGGATCGATTCCATTTGAGAAGAAAAACGAAAGGTTTGGTGCGAAATCATCAATATTCATCCCTCTACTTAAATAATACTCTACAAATGTAAATCCATTACTTAAAGTAAATGCTAACTGAGAAATAGGGTTTGCGCCAGCCTCGGCAATATGATATCCTGAAATAGAAACTGAATAGAAGTTGCGAACTTTCTCATCAATAAAATACTTTTGTATATCGCCCATCATTCTTAAGGCAAATTCTGTAGAGAATATGCAAGTATTTTGAGCCTGGTCTTCTTTCAAAATATCGGCCTGAACTGTTCCACGAACCGAACTAATGGCAAATGCCTTAATTTTTGAGTAAACTTCTGCTGGTAAAACCTGATCTCCGGTGATGCCTAAAAGCATTAATCCTAAACCATTATTTCCTTCGGGAAGTTTGCCACTGTATGTAGGTCTTGAGATGTTTTTTGATTTGTAAATGGAATCGATTTTATCATTAATTTCTTTTTCTAATCCATTTTCAATAATATACTTTTCGCATTGCTGATCAATGGCTGCATTCATGAAAAAGCCTAACAACATTGGAGCTGGACCATTTATTGTCATTGAAACAGAAGTTGATGGCGCACATAAATCGAACCCAGAATAAAGTTTTTTGGCATCATCAAGAGTAGCAATACTTACTCCTGAATTTCCAATTTTACCATAAATATCGGGACGAATGTGCGGGTCTTCACCATATAGTGTAACTGAATCGAAGGCTGTTGAAAGTCGGTGAGCAGGTTGGCCTAAAGACACATAGTGAAATCTTTTGTTTGTACGTTCCGGACCACCTTCTCCTGCAAACATCCTTGTTGGATCTTCACCGTCTCGCTTCAAAGGAAACACTCCAGCTGCATACGGAAATTCTCCGGGAAGATTCTCTGTAAGTAACCATCTCAATATATCGCCCCAGTCTTCATATCTTGGTAAGGAAACCTTCGGAATATTCAGTTTTGATAGCGATTCGTAATAAAGCGGTTGCTTGATTTCTTTGTCTCTAACTTTATAAATGAAAAACTCTTCTTTATAACTTTTTTTAGTTTCTGGCCATTGGCGAAGTAATCTTTTGCATTCGCCATCTAATTGCTCTTCAAAAAATGTATAAGCTTCTGCTAAACCAGTACCAATCTCCAGGTTTTTATTTTCATCAGCTAAATCAATAACACCTTTTAGGTGATACATTTTTCTGGCAATTTTACTCTGCTTATCAACCCATTCGTTATAAGTTTGGCTGGTTTCTGCAATTTCTGCTAAATAACGAATCCTATCAGGTGGAATAATGTAGATTTTTTCAGATTGCTCCGACGTCAGTTCCATCTTCGCCTGAAAATCTGTTCCTGTTTTGATTTTAATTTGTTCCATTAAGGCAACAAATAGATTATTCATTCCAGGATCGTTAAACTGAGATGCCATGGTTCCAAAAACAGGAATTTCTTCATCTTTTGCATCGAAGATATTGTGGTTGCGCTTATATTGTTTTCTTACATCTCTTAATGCATCCAATGCACCACGTTTATCAAATTTGTTTATAGCGACTAAATCGGCAAAATCTAACATGTCGATTTTTTCCAACTGCGTTGCTGCACCAAATTCTGGTGTCATAACATATAATGATACATCGCAATGTTCGGTTATTTCAGTATCTGATTGTCCGATACCAGAAGTTTCAACAATAATTAAATCATAACCGGCCGCTTTACATATATCAATACTTTCCTGAACATTTTTAGACAATGCTAGATTTGCTTGTCTGGTTGCTAATGAACGCATGTAAACCCGTGGATTATTAATCGCATTCATACGGATTCTATCTCCAAGTAATGCGCCACCAGTTTTTCGTTTTGATGGATCGACTGAAATAATGGCTAATGTTTTATCCTTTACTTCGATTAAAAAGCGCCTTACCAATTCATCAACCAAAGAAGATTTTCCTGCACCACCTGTTCCGGTGATACCTAAAATTGGTGCACTATTGTTATTTGATAGTTTTTTTAACTCATCTACAAAATTCTGAGCACCTTCCGGATCGTTTTCTGCAACCGTAATAGCGCCTGCTATTGCTTTAATATCTTTGTTAGGGATGGTTTGCAGTTCATTTACAATTTCAGATTTTGTAACAAAATCTGTTTTGTGCAGCATATCGTTAATCATTCCCTGCAAGCCCATTCTTCTGCCATCATCAGGAGAATAGATTTTAGAAATACCGTAAGCCTCTAGTTCTTCAATTTCTGATGGAAGAATAACACCACCGCCACCAGCAAAGATTTTGATATGTCCAGAGCCACGTTCCTGAAGCAAATCGAACATGTATTTAAAGTACTCAATATGTCCGCCTTGATAAGAAGTCATTGCTATACCTTGAACATCTTCTTGAATAGCGCAATTCACAACTTCATCAACTGAACGGTTGTGACCTAAATGTATAACCTCTGCGCCTGAAGATTGTAATATTCTACGCATGATGTTAATGGTGGCATCATGCCCATCAAAAAGCGAGGCAGCTGTAACGAAACGAATTTTATTATTGGGTTTGTATATTTCTACTTGTTGCATATTGCAGTGTTTTAGAAAAAAGAATTAGCTTTTTTCAAATTATATCTGGTGTATGCAAATGTAAGAATTACTTGCTATGTGATTGTTTTATTATTAGAATTGATACTCATTATAAATAAAAAAGCCACCTCGAAAGGTGGCTATAAATTATTTATTTGTGATTTCTGTTATTGGCTCTCCAACATTACCATTAGGCATTTGTATATGCAGAAGGGCAGCTATTGTTGGCGCAATATCTGTCATGTAATGTGTTTTATTTGTAGCACCAGGTTTAATTCCCCAACCCATAAATACTAAAGGAATATGAGCGTCGTAAGGATTCCAGTTGCCATGTGTTGTACCTGTACTGCTTCCATTAAACCAGTTTGGATTTAAAATGTAGTATAAATCGCCACTTCTGCGGGCGTTATAACCATTTGTAATCATTCGTTTTTGAACTTCAGGCAATGTTGCTAAAGAAACTCTTGATACATCAACCACGTTTGCAAATCCATCCAATCTTTTTAAGAATTCGATTGAAGCGGCTTTAATTACATCGAAACTTACGTTTAAGTTATCCGTTTTATCATGGTCAAAGTGGATTTGATTGTTCATCGATTTTAATACCACATTATTTACTTTGAATTTTTCGTTCAAGAATGCATTCAATTTGAAAACAATATCTCTATCGCTTACAATACCTGCCGGAAGTTTGTTTTCTTTCATAAAGCCAGGAACGTGAGCAACTGCATGGTCTGCACTTAAAAACACTGTATAATTTTCTTTACCAACTTTTTTATCTAAATAATTAAAAAAATCTTCGAAATCTTTATCTAAACGTAAATAAGTATCTTCAAGCTCTACTGAATTTGGTCCGTAAGCATGACCAACATAATCTGTTGAAGAACAACTTACTGCAAGGAAATCTGTAATGTTGTCTTGTCCTAAATCTTCTGATAAAATTGCAAGTTTTGCTAAATCTAAGGTAATGGTGTTACCGTAAGGTGTACTTCTGATGGCATCAAAGTTTTTATCAATATTTTGAGTTAACAGGTGAGGGAAAGTACTGTTTTTACCTTCATAAGCTTTTTCATCAGCTGTGCTACTTGTATAAGTATTAATTGGATATAAGGTTTCCCAATTTTTTGCATAGAACTTATTTGCAAGCTTCATTTTATTATAATCGGCAATCCACATTGGAACTTCATTCATATAATATGAACTTGTAATCCAGTTTCCTGTACTCCCTTGATACCAATAAGCTGCATTAGCCGCATGACCAGCAGGAAGAATTGAACCTCTGTCTTTCAATGAGATACCAATAACCTTTCCTTTAAAATTTGTAGCTAATCTTAACTCATCAGTAATGGTTGTGGTAAGCATGTTTTTTGGCGACATATTACCTTCTGAAGAAGGGCTGCTTCCAACAGTTACAACTGTAGAATCTTCGGTACAATAAACATTTTTCTTAGTTTCTGAATCGTACCAATCGTTACCAATAATTCCATGAACGGCAGGAACAGAACCCGTATAAATTGTTGTATGACCAACCGCAGTGTATGTTGGCGTATAAGGAATTAAAGTATTCTCAACAGAAAAACCTTCGTTAATTAATCTTTTAAAACCTCCGTTTGAATAACGATTGTAAAAACGATAAAGGTAATCCCAACGCATTTGGTCTACAACTAAACCAACAACTAATTTTGGTCGTGCAACTTCGGCAGGATATGCTTTAACAGCCGCAACTGGTGCTTTTTTCGTTTGGGCTGATACAAAAGTTTGAGATAGTACTGATAGGGAAAGAAATAAGTACGAAATTTTCTTCATTATATTTTAGTTTAAAGGGCTAAAAGTAATAATTTTAAAATGAAGAACTTTTGAAGTTTCTGTAAAGTTTTTATATCGCTTCGGCTACTACAAAAGTGCTTCCACCTATAAATATTAAATCATTTTTTTCTGCTGATGAAATGGCAGCTTCTTTGGCCTCAATTACAGAACTAAAGCTATTTCCAATCAAGTTAAAGGCTTTGGCTTGTTGCTTAATTTCTTCACTATCTAAGCCTCTTTCTATGTCTGGTTTGCAAAAATAGTAAGTTGCATTTGTTGGCATCAGCGATAAAACTTTAGTGATGTCTTTATCCTTAACCATACCAAAAACTACATGAAGTTTGCCGTATTTTGTATTTTGAATGTTTTTAATTACTTCAGTAACACCTGCTTCATTATGTCCGGTATCACAAATTACTAAAGGATTTTTACCTAATGTTTGCCACCTGCCTTGAAGTTGTGTTGATTTTTTTACTTTACTTAAGCCCTGGTAAAGCGCAGTTTCAGATATTTTAATTTTTGATTGGCTGTTATTCAATACCTCTGCAGTTTTAACAACTGCCAGAATATTTTTTGGCTGATAAAGCCCGGTTAAATCGCATTGTAGATTCTGATATTTAACTGTATTCTCAAACTCAATATCTAAAGAAAGTAAGTTGTTTTTAACTTTGATGTTATTGGCTGTAAGCGTTTTATCAGCAAAATATATTTCTGCATTCTCTTCTTTCGCTTTGCGGATAAAAACCAGTTCTGATTCAGCTTGTGTTTCGCCGATGACTACTGGAACATTTTTTTTAATAATCCCGGCTTTCTCACCAGCAATTTCGCCAAGTGTATTGCCCAGCATATTTGTGTGGTCGAGACTGATGTTTGTAATAACAGAAATTTCTGGTGTGATGATGTTAGTAGAATCTAATCTTCCACCTAAGCCAACTTCTATTACAGCAATGTCTACTTCATTTTTGGCAAAATGTTCGAAAGCCATTGCAACTGTAACTTCAAAAAAAGAAGGCTCAATCTCTTCGATTAACTTTTTATTAAGCTGAACAAAAGATTTTACATCAGCTTTGCTCATCATTTTACCGTTAATGCGAATACGCTCGCGAAAATCTTTTAAGTGAGGAGAGGTGTAAAGCCCGGTTTTGTAGCCCTGAGCTTGTAAAACCGAAGCCAACATGTGCGATGTAGAACCTTTTCCATTTGTACCAGCTATGTGCAGGCTTTTAAATTTATGTTGAGGATTGCCAATCGCTTCACACAGAATAAGTGTGTTTGTTAAATCTTTTTTAAATGCCGAAGCCCCAACTCTGGTAAACATTGGCAGTTTACTGTATAAAAAATCAAGCGTTTGCTGGTAGTTCATAATTACTATCAAATATAGGCTGACTAATTTTTATTATGAAACTAAATGGAAAGATTATAATTGAAAAATGGTTTGTGAGACACAAACCACGGATAAAAAAAAGGTCTGTGAGATACAGACCTTTTAGAAAATATTATGACTTAATTAACCTTAAAGTTAAACACAACTACTCCGGTTTGACTTTCATTTCCAATATCAGATTTGCTTAAACTCGAACTCATAATTGCCTGTATACATTTATTAACCAATTCAGTATCGGTAATTGTAGAGCCTTTTAGTTCTTGCCTTGCACTGGTAATGTTTCCAGATTTATTAAAACTAATTCTTATAACGATTTTTCCTCTAGTTTGCCCATCATCTTTTGGTGTAACCAAATTAGAAAAACGTCTTAACGGAATAGGGGTGTTTCCATAACCAGAACCACCTTCTCCATAATTATTAGCTAATGGATCTCCATTAACCGAACCTTGATTTCCTGCAACATTTCCTGTTCCATCTCCACCGCCTTGTCCGGTACTTTTTTTGCCTTTATACAAAGCATTTTGGTTAACAACAGGTTGACTTGGCTTTTCTTCTGTAGCCGTTGTAGGTGTTTTGGTTGCTGTTTTTGTAGGTTTAGTATTTACACTAATAGCATCTTCAGTACTTTGAGTCTGAATTTCCTTATCTCCGGTTTCAACGGTTGTATTATCTGTAACTTTTTCTTCGGGCACAACTTTATCCGGCGCTTTATTATTTGCATTCGGATCTGCAGATGGTTCTTCGATGCTTGTGTAATCATCGCCCATACCTTCGGCAGAAGTTCCGTAATTTACAACCATACCACCCATTCCAAATTCTTCAGGCGGTTCAAAAGAATTTATCACAATTAGAAAACTAATTGCAAGCAAAACGCCCATAATTCCGGTAGATATGGCAATGGCTTTTGGATAATTATTTTCTTCCGTGGTATTCATTATTTTTTAGGCTCTACCGCTAAAACAAGCTTTAATTTTAATTTGTTTGCTACATCGTACGCAACCATTATGTTTTCTGCAGGAACATTCTTTGCAACATATAAAATGATTGTCATATCTGGAGCAACCTTTTGATATGCTTCAATAGAAGATTGTAATCCTTCAGCAGGAACTGGTTTTTTATCAACGAAATAATTAAACTTTTCGTCTATACTTACTGTTACAGCTTTCTTTGCAGTAGATTGTTGTCCGCTAGAAGATTGTGGAAGCAATAACTTTACAACCTGCGGATTTACCACCGCCGATGCCAGTAGAAAAAATAGCATCAGGAAGAACATAATATCGTTTAATGCCGATGTATGAACTTCTACAGAGCCTCTTGTTCTTTTTCTTAAATTCATTACTTACTTGGTTCTTCTAATAAATCAATAAAATCGATGGCATCAGTTTCCATTTTAAGGATAATTTTTTCAACCATAATGTTTAAGATGTGATACAATACATAAGCTATAATTCCGATAATTAATCCGGTAGCCGATGTAATCATTTTAGTGTATAAACCACCAGAAATTGTTCCAATTTCGATAGCGCCTTTGATTGACACCTGGTGGAAAATTGTAATTACCCCAACAATTGTACCTACGAAACCCAACATCGGTGCAATACCTGCAACAATACCTAAAATGCTGATGTTTTTTTCAAGCTTAGAAACTTCAAGCTTACCAACATTTTCAATCGCACCTTCAATATCTTTTATCGGGCGACCAATTCTTTTTAAGCCTTTTTGCAACATGCGAGAAAGCGGCGAATTATTGTTTCTTAACATTGCCATCGCACCTTCTAAGTTACCAGATTGAATATACTGTCTAATCTGAACCATTAAATTTGATTCATCTTTGGTTGCTTTTTTAATTGTTAAATAGCGTTCTACAAAGATTACCAGAGCAAGAAAAGCTAAAAATGCCAATGGAACCATTACCCATCCGCCTTTAAATAATAAATCGATAAAGTGTAGCTCTTCAGCAGGTTGTGTTAAAGCTTGATTAACCGCATTTGCTGTGTCTTGTAATGCTTGTGTGGTATCCTGAATTAATAAAGTTATCATTATGGTGTGTTGTTTACTTGAATTATATCTAGTTCTTTAATTTTTATTTTTTTAGCCAGTTCTGGTCTTTGTGTGCGTGCTTCGGCTTCAGTTTTAAATGATGCAATACTTACTTTTTTTAATTTCCCTGGCAAGTTTGCAATTTTTGCTTTAAGTCCGTATTTCTCCATTTGTTTGATGAATACTTTCGCTTTAGTTTCTGATTGAAATGAAGCTGCAATTACATCAAATGTTGAGTTTGCCGAGTTATTAACAACTGTAGCTGTTTCATTTTTTACAGCCGCTGGAGGTTTAACGCCGACTACTTTTGTTTTCTTCGCAGAATCTATAGCTTTTTCTACCTGATTTGCTTTTAAAATGCTATCGGTTTTCGTTATAGAATCTTGTTTTAATTTAGCGCTATCAACTGGGATAATCTGTGCTGCTGCAGTATCTTTAGCAACAACAATAGAATCTGAGGCATTATCAACCTTTGCGCCAAACCATTCTGGCTTTACGAAATAGGCAATTCCGGCAATTATGATTAGAATAATTATGCCAATCCAAATTTTAGACCAAATAGATTTTTCATCCTCTACAACTGCATCTTCAATCATCGGGTCGTGACCAAAACGATTAGGATGTTCTGCATGTTGTTCTTTTATAAACTCAGGCGCTTCTATTACAGGTTCTACAACTTCATGGTCTTCTTCCAGATTTATAAAAGTTTTAGGCTCTTCTGATTCTGGCTGATGGCCAAAGCGATTAGGATGCTCCTCATGTTGTTCCTTTATAAATTCAGGAACTTCAACTTCATCAACTTTAGGGCTATTTGATAAGGTATTTTTTAAATCATCCTTAACCTCATCTAACTCAATGTTTTCAATTTCCGGTAATGGCTTTTCAGTTTTTACTTCCTCTTGATGATGAGTTGGCGCTTCAGCAATTTCATCGTAAACCTGCTCATCTTCAGTTATTTCTTCCTTTTCAGGACTTAATTTTTCTTCAGTATTCAGATTCTCTTCCTCAACAGCATTATCTTCAGTTGGTTGGGTTTCTGTAACTTTTGGTAAACCATAGTACTTAGAACCCAAAGTAATATTTTCATCTGGTTCAAAGCTTAATCCTTCATGCTCGGTAAAAAACAATCTACCAATATTTTCAAGTTCAGCTTCGTGTTCAACCTCTAATTTATTATTTGTTTCCTCAACAAATTTAGAGATGTAATATTCAGCACTTTCTTTTGATATATTTCTTTTCTCAGCAACATAGTTTACCAATAAAACTTCTTCCTTTACTTCTGAGGTAAATTCCAAAGTATATCCCGGAGGAAGAAACGATTGTTTCTCCTTGTCGTATCTTCCGGCAAATTTCTTTTTATAGAAGGTACCCAAATCGGTTACACCAATTGAGTTTTGTTGCTTTAGGAGTTCTGAAAGGTATAATAAGATGTCCATTCCGGTAAAATTAGCTTTTTATTCTAAATTCAACACAATATAATTAATGTGTTAGAAAGAATAGGTTAGGCCACCAAAAATATTAAAACCATTAACCTGATAATATAAGTATCTGCTGTAGTTAGTATTTAGTAAGTTATTTGCTTTTGCAAAAACTGAAAATTTATTGTTAATGCGGTAATCTGCACCAACACCTAAATCTACATAACCCTTAACCGTTACTATTGATTCGATTGATGGATTAGGAATTACATATAAAAGTGGTGAAACTGGTTGTTGAACATTTACTTTTGCTTTTACATCATCTTGAATTACAACACCAGCATTAAAGCTTAATTTTTTATTGTAATTATAAACTAAGTTTGAACTTACTTTTAAACCTGGTTTAAACCAGCTGTATGTTTCTTGCGCAGGTTTGTAATCATCAACATTTAATTTACCAGTCCATTTTAAAGCATCACTTACCTGAACTGAAATTTCACCTTCTAATCCGGTAATTTTTGCCTTTCCAAAATCGTAAATCACATCAAATTTATTAAACTCGCCAAAGTTGTTTACGAATAATGGCATGTCTTCTAATTGTTTAATGTAGAAACGAGCTTTATAGCCAAAACCTGGTCCACCTGTTCCTTTAACACCTGCGCTAATACTTAATTTTTCAACTGTGTTTTTAATGTTCACGTTAGTATTTAACCATGGATTTTCATCAGAGAAACCTTTAAGCGAGTTACGATTAACATCACCCTTAACCTCTCCAAACACTTGTAAATAATCCGGAATTAAAGTGAAATCTGCTGTTACAGCAGGGAAAACTCTTGAACGGCTATTTGTGCCAAATTCCTGTACCAAGTTAACTCCGGCAGTTACGTTTGCGCCTTTAACTTTCAAACGGATGTATGGGTTTAGTCGGAAAATGTTATTTCCAATATTTGTAGCAATATCTTTAGTATTACCAAATTCTGTTGCAGCAGCCAAACCTAAATTCAACGAGTTTATTCTTTTGTTTACATATCCATTCAAAGTTATATAACTCTCCTGGGCTTCAAATCTATCATTTAATAAATAGGCATTTGCTTTTAAAGCATAGCTGAAGTCTGTTTCAGATTCTTTATAGTTTTTTACCAATTCGCCTTCAGCTTCGATAAGTGTAAAAGCCTGTTTTTCTGGGTTTGGATTTAAAGTTGGGCGTGCATCATCAATACCATAAAAATGTACACCATTACGTTCAAAGTTTAATCGGCCGCTAACGGTATTGTCTTCTAAAATACTTCTTCCAAATAAATTTGCTTGTTGTGTACTGCTATTTTGCTTATTTAGTTTTCCTTCCTGACTGAAATGCTTGAAATATCCACCAAGCTGCAAACCTTCATCTCTACCATTATTAACATAAACTTCGCCTAGTAAAGTAGAAAGCGAACCAAAACCACCTTTAACGTAGTTATTAATTAATTCCGTTTGTTTTTCATCAACTAAAGCCTGCGCTTGCAGTTTTTGGATATCACTGTTAATTTCTAATTTTCTATCTGTAACGCTATAATTAAGTCTGGCTTTGTATGTTTTTACATCATCTAAATTCGGACTTCTTCTCAATTTCACCGCTTCTGCTAAAATAGGTTTATACGGACGAACAACCTCAATTTCTTCACTAACAGTAGCTTTCTCTTCCTGCTTTTTCTCCTGCGCTTGTACTGACATTAATCCCGCAGAAAGAAAAAATAGTGAGCTGTATATATATTTAATCGACTTCATAATTTTATTTCTTCGGAGTTATTTTTTCTAATTTTTGCTTTGCTGTTGGTATAATATCATCGTTCTTATTATCATAATTGTCGATGATACTCAAAAGCGTACTTTTTGCCTGTAAATTATCTTTTAATGCTACGTAGTTATCTGATAACAGAATAAATGATTTTGCCACCCAATAATCGTAAGATGCCATATTATTTATCAAGTCGAAGCAGGTTTTGGTTGAAGTTTTGTAATCACCTTTTGTGTATTCTAAAAAAGCAAGGTTGTACTTAGCTTCAGCTGCTGCAATTGTTTTAGTGGTTGCAACCACATTTTTAAACTCTTTAACCGCTGTTGTAGTATCACCTTTTAATAAATAAGCTTTACCTGCAAATAAACCCGAACTGTTTTTCTCTTCTTCTGATGCTTTCTCAGAACTTTTAGTCAACTGAGCATATTTAAGCATATCATCCGGAGCATTTAAGGCAGTATAAGCTTTTAACAAATTATTAATTGCGTAAGAATAATGCGCTTTATAGTCTGTAGTGGTTTCTAATCGCTTCAAATAAACAATTGCCTCGTTGTATTTTTTCTGATCAAGAAATAACTTAGAGATACTTAATAATGATCTTTCTGTATAATCACTTGTCCAATCATTCAAAATAAACTCGTAATCTTTAATTGCATCTTCAGGACGGCCCATTTTTACAAGAGATTCTGCTCTGATAAACTTTCCTTCTTTATCGTGTATTGGTTTTGGAAACTTATCGAAATAAGCATTAATAGCCTGAAACGCACCGTTTGCATCACCTTTTAAATACAAATTATTTGCTGCCGCGAAAACAATATTATCTTGTTCGCTATTTGAATAATTTCCTAATGGAGTTGTGCCTGCGTAAGAGATAAATCCATTCGCATCGCCTTTATCAACGTAGATATTCTTGATAGATTCCATTGCCTGTTTAGCTTCATCGGCACTTGGATAATCACGAATTACTTTTTTGAAAGATTCTAACGCTGCATCATCCTGATCTTGATTGTACTGAACCAAACCGATGGTTACCAAAGCTTTTGGAACGTAACTACTACGTGGATATTTAGCTACCAATGCTACTAAATCTGATTTTGATTTATCGAAATCGCCTTTGTTAAAATAAGTGTAAGCCGTTTCAAATCCTGCATCATCTGCATAATTTGAATTTGGAAACTGTTTTAACAAAGCCTGCATGGTTGCAATCTTGGTATCGTATTGGTTTTCCAAGCCCTGAATCATACCTTTTTGAAAAAGCGCATAATCTTCAGCGCTGGTTTTTCTGCTGATGATTTTATTATAGTTATTCATCGCATCGCCATAGCTTTTATTCACAAAATATGAGTCGGCTAAACGGATGGTTGCATCATCAATTGTTTTTTGGTCTTTATCGTTACCAGATAAAAAGCGTTCGAAATACGTTGCCGATTTACTGTACTTTTCATCCTCAAATGCTGCATAAGCAAGTGCATAATTTGCAAAATTATAAACGCCGGTTTTGTTTGCATCAGGCATTTTCAAAAACTTCTCGAAAGTAGAAACTGCTTCTCCGAATTTGCGAAGTTCATACATCGATTCGGCTTTCCAGTAAGTATTTAAAGCATTAATCTCGTTATCTTCAGGAAATTTTTCTGAACGTAAAAACATCGATAATGCATTAGGGAAGGCTCTTTCGTTGTAAAATTCCAATCCACGGAAATAAGCTACTTTTTGATAAGCTTCCTTTGCTTCAAGGTTTTTATCCGGAATAGGTTCTAAAATATCAACAGCAGCCTGGTAATTTTTTGTGGTTAATAAAACCTCACCTAATAAAGTTTTAGCTTCGTTAATTTTTCTGGATTTTGGGAACTGCTTTAAGAAACCCTGAGTTGCTTCTAAAGCTTGTTGGTGGAAATTTAACTCATAGCTAAGTTTAGCATAGTTCAACCACGATTCTTCCTGAATAATTTTGTCGAAATCTAATCGAGAAGCACGGAAAAATGCACTTTGAGCTTTTTCTTTATTATTTAACTGAATAAAAGCCTTACCCAAAGTATGCATACCATTTTGAAGGTATACATCATCGGTATTTAACTTTTCTAATACAGCAACAGACTCTTTATACTTCTTATTTTGAAATAAAGAGTATCCGTATTGATAAATAAATAAGTTATTTTTTGTTTCATTCTTATCTTTCGAATAAAAATCAGCAAAATACTTTTCTGCACTCTTAAATTCAGATTTTGCAAAATAAGATGCCGCTACCAAACTCAACATTTCTGGTTCAAATTGCTGTTTAGTTTTCTGCATAGCAGGTATAGCATAGCTAATTACATCATCATAACGTTCATCAAGATAATACATTGATGTAATGTAATAAGGATAACTAGCCTCATAAGTTGGAGAACCTTTAAGTTTTTCAAAGTTTGCTAAAGCAGTTTTGTATTCCTTGTTAAGGTAATTTATGTATGCGAAATAGTAAGTAGCACTTTCCTGAAATTCACCTTCTTCTTTCTTTACTTTTTCGAAAAGAGGTTCAGCTTTTTCATAATCTTTAAGCTGGAAATAAGAATATCCTTGTTTAAATTGATATTCATTTCTTTGCTTGCCCGAAAGGGTAGAGGGATCGGTTTTTTCAAACCATTCTAATGCTTTGTTGTAATTTTTTTGGTTGAAATAAGTTTTTCCAACATAAAAATAAGCAAGTTTGGTATTTGGATTTAACGGATAATCTCTAATAAAAGCCTGAAATAAACTTTCTGCATCGCTGTTGGTTAATTCTAAAGCGCAAACTGCAGCGTAAAATTTAGCATTTTCTTTAAATAAAGTTAGTTCGGCGTTACTTTCAGATTGAGATGAAGGTTTAACACGCACTTGCTCTACAAGTTTAAATTGCTGAGAAGCTGCCGTATATTTTTCTTTATATAGTAATTCTAAACCTGTTTGATAGTTTTTGTTGAGGTTTTGCACTGCACTTACTTGTGCGTATGTGCTAAAACTTCCTGCTAATAAAAGCGGAACCAGTAGGTATTTTTTTTTCATTAGTGTATCTTTTCTCAATGGTAATGAAATATCATAATCGCTTTACAATAATGTATTGCCTAATTATAATGATTGCATCGGTTTCAAATATGGTTGGTACTAAATTATAAATAGTATCAGTGCTTATCAACAGAAGTAATTAACATCTGTTAATAACACAAGTTTAACGATTGGTTTTTCGAATTGGTATGAAGAAAATTGAAATGTGTAAAAAGATTTCTGTTGAGGCTTGGCTAATTGCCTTATTTGTTAATTGTAGGAATTGCCTTATTGGTTAATTGTAGGAATTGTTGAATTGGTTAATTGCTAATTCTAATGAACCAATGACCAATAAACTAATAAACCAACAAACCAACAAGCCAACAAGCCAACAAAACTATCCCTGACTAGCCAAAAGATATAGTACAGCCATTCTTACAGCAACTCCATTCTCTACCTGATCCAGAATTATAGATTGCTTACTATCCGCAACATCACTGGTAATCTCCACACCACGGTTTATAGGGCCAGGATGCATTACAACAATTTCCTTATCAAGATTATCCAGTATTTGTTTATTTAAACCGTACATCATGGCATATTCTCTTAAAGAGGGGAAGTATTTAATGTCCTGACGTTCTAATTGTATTCTAAGCATATTTGCAACATCGCACCAGTTTAAAGCTTTAATTAAGTTATGCTCTACTTTAACACCCAATTGGTGAATGTGCTTTGGAATTAACGTAGTCGGACCGCAAACCATAACTTCAGCACCTAAACGTTGCAAGCATAAGATGTTAGAAATTGCAACCCTCGAGTGCAAAATATCGCCAACAATAACTACTTTTTTTCCGGTAACATCGCCAAGTTTCTGGCGGATAGAGAAAGCATCTAATAAAGCTTGCGTTGGATGTTCATGAGCACCATCGCCTGCATTTACAATTTGTGCTTTTACATGCTTGCTTAAAAACTGACCAGCTCCCGCATATGGATGGCGCATTACCACCATGTCAACTTTCATTGATAAGATGTTGTTCACCGTATCAATTAAAGTTTCGCCTTTACTTACTGATGATGAAGATGCTGCAAAGTTTACAACATCGGCCGAAAGCCTTTTTTCGGCAAGTTCGAAAGATAATTTTGTTCTGGTAGAATTTTCGAAGAAAATATTAGCAATCGTAATATCACGAAGTGAAGGCACTTTTTTTATCGGCCTGTTAATCACTTCTTTAAAATTATCTGCAGTTTCGAAAATTAATTCGATATCATTCCGGTTAATATCTTTAATACCTAAAAGATGTCGGGTTGATAGTTTGTCTGCTGCCATTTTTTGCTATTGCTTATCTGATAATAATAAAACTTTGTCTTCTCCACCTTCGCTTGCCCAGGTCACTTTTACGTGTTGCGCACTTGCACTATCAACCTGTAAACCAATGTAATCGGGTTCAATTGGTAAATGCCTGCTAAATCTTCTGTCAATTAAAACAAGCAATTCTACCTTTTCCGGTCTGCCGTAAGCCAACAATGCATCGAGCGCAGCTCTAATCGTTCTGCCGGTCCACAATACATCATCAATTAAAATTACTTTCTTGCCCTCGATAATAAAATCTATCGAATTGCTGTTTGCCGTAACCAAACCATCTTTTCTACGAAAATCATCCCTGAAGAATGTAATATCAAGGTTTCCTTTTAAAATTTTTTTGCTTTTTAAAATGGTTTGTAATTCCTCTTGAATCCGGTCGGCCAAAAAAGGCCCTCTCGGCTGAATGCCAATTAAAACGGTATTCGAGAAATCGTCGTGGTTTTCAATTAACTGATGGCAAAGCCGCTTAATTGTAATCTGAATTTTTTGTCCGTCAAGAAGTGTTTTCTTTTGCATTGAAGAAGGATTGGGCAAATATATAAAAATGTTTTAAGGTAGGAAAGTTGAAATGCTGTAAAGTTGATTCCGGCTATTTAATCTATTGATGGTTAAAATGTTATTTTTATTTTTTCGAAAAGCAATGCCAATCGCTCTGTTTAATTGTTTGTTCCGGCTGTACACTGTAGCCCTCGTAGTCCCACTGCGCAGGCTTTAATACTCGGGGCTGCCGTTTCCATCCGGTTTAAGTGGGCACTTTTGAAATGCTATTTGCGGTTTATAAGATGCCTAAAATACCATTTCTGCTTTTTTATCTGCCTTAATTATTTGTAATAATTTATCGTTTAACTGTTTTGCAATTACGTTTTCTCCATTGCCAATTTGCTTACCATCAATTTCAGAAACAGGCCAAATATTCTTGGTAGAGCTTGTAATAAAAACTTCTTTAGTAGTGTAAATATCTTCTAATTCGAAATCTTTTTCTACTATTTTATAGCCTTCAATTTCTATTGTTAAAACTTTGCTGCGGGTAATTCCTTTCAAAATTTCGGTTTTAGGGGTAATAATTTCATTGTCGGTTACCATAAAAATATTTGCCCTTGGGCATTCTCTAACTAAGCCATTGTGGTACAATAAATCATCAGCATTATTTTCTTTAACAAAGCCCTGCAACCTTATTGCCTGTAAATAATCTATAGTTTTTACTTGTGGTAATTGCCTTTGGTGGTTGTAACTAACCAATTTTATCGGCTTGGTTGGGTTTTCGATAATGTTTAGCGGTGTTTGAATAATGATAAGATTTGGTTTAACCATTGTATAGCCGTCATCAGAATATCCTCCAGTTAATATTATTTTTATGCCAGAATTTGGGATGTTGTTTTTATCAATAAGCGCAAAAACTGCGTCACTAAGTTGCTTTTTGTCAAACCCAGCTTGCATATTCATTTCTTTAACCGAATTAAAAAAACGGTTTAAGTAATCGTTTAAAAAAACAGGATGGTTATTAATCGTTTTCAAAAAATCAAAAATCCCGAAGCCTCTTTGCACAGATAAATCTGAAACAGAAATATTTGCATTGGCTTCTGGCAGTAATTCGTTATTTATAGAGATGTACATTTTTGCTAACGTTGATATGATTAAAATTAATCGATTTGAACTTGAATGTGAAGCAATTTGTAATATTTAATTAATAAGTTACAGCTAAAAATAATTTTCTACATTTATTAAAATGAATGCACAGCCGGTAATTTTTTTTGATGGAGTTTGTAATTTGTGTAATGCATCCGTTCAGTTTACTTTAGAACGCGATAAGCATAAATATTTTCAGTTTACGGCGCTACAAGGTAATTATGCAAAAGAGCATTTGCCACAATCTATTACGAATTCCAGTCAACTAAATTCAATAGTGCTTTTGGAGCATGGTAAAGTTTATCAAAAATCATCAGCAGCGCTAAGAATAGCAAAGAAGCTCAGCGGATTTTGGCCGCTGATGTACGGATTTATCATCGTCCCTAAATTTATCCGCGATTGGATTTACGATATTATTGCAAAAAATAGGTATAAATGGTGGGGCAAACAAGAAAGTTGCTGGGTACCAACTCCAGAACTTAAAAGTAGATTTTACGAGTAAATCTATTTCTACAATTTTGGATGTGCATTGTTGCCAATGTTTTTATTGTAGCCTTTACTGCTATTTTTGAAAAATGCACTGTAAGCAATAATTAAAACAACGATTAATGCACCCAACAATCCAAGTGTATAACCGCTGTTAATAATTTCATCTACACTTATAATGTAAATATCCCAAACTCTTAATATCAAAATACCAATAAATGATATGCTGAGTAAAACAATTAGTGTTCCAATAAATTTTTTCATGCTGTAATATTTGGTTTTGGTAGTGTGAGAACTTATTTAACTTACAGGTTTAAAAGCGTGCAGGTTTTATCATTAAAAATTAGAATTTACTTAGCCATTCTTTTTTCTTGGCATCAAATTCTTCTTGTGTAATAATGCCTTCATTTAATAAAAGTTTAAGTTGCTGCAATTTGGCTACAGGATCTACATCTGGTGCATTAAGCTTTTCTTCTTTTGCCAAATCAAATGTTTTTCCTAGTTCCATGCCAACTCCTAATTGTAAACCAGCACCTGCAAGTCCACCTTCATTACGAGCTGCATCTCTAAGTGCTTTTAATTTTTCGAGTTCAACATAAGTTAAGCCACCTTCATTGGCTGCCATTGTATCGGCAGTAATATCAGCGACTTTAGCAATCCTTTCTTTTGTACCGGCATCAAAAATAGTCCCGTTTATTTTGAAATCAGTGAGTTCTAATCCGAGGTTTTCGGCTTCTGTGTTTAGTAATTCTTTTACTCCACTGGCTAGCTCCGCAAGTTGAGCATCAATCTGTTGGTAAGAAATAGAGCTTTTTGCTAAAACAGAAGATATAGATTGAGGAAAGCGACTTTGAAGTAATTCCTTAGCTTCGGCTACTGTATAATTATCTTTTGAACCGATAATGTTATTGAAAAGATGTAATGAATCAGCTATTTTGAAAGAGAAACTACCATTTGCGCCTAATTCTACCGGAATTTTATAAATAGGATCTACATATTTAACAGCTTGCGAAGTTCCCCAATGCAGATTTACATTTTCTGCAGTTCTGTAAAAATATATCCTTAATTTATGTTCGCTTTCAAAATTGGTTCGCAATTTTAATAGAGTAGTAAGAAATGGATGATTATCTGATTCGATATCATAAATGCCATTTTCAGTAATATGATCAGCTATTTTGCCTTCATAAACCAATATAACAGCTTGTCCAGGATTAACAATTAGTTTGCTGGCGTTTTTTATCTCATCATTATCTGATGGAAATTTATGCACCAATAAATCATTGCTTTGGTTTTTCCACTCAACTACCTGTGATAATTGTCTTTTAAAAAAATCTCCTATTCCCATTTTAGTCTAATTTATAATTGCTAGTTATAGTTCCTTTTGCATCCAATACAATCACCTGGTCTCCATCACATACGCCAACGAGACCATCTTTATGTTTAGTAATTGTTTGTAATTTTTTGCCCGCAGGTAGTGCGGTAGTCCATTCTATTGTGCCACTATTTTTATTTAGCTTTTGCAATTTAAATGCGCTCTTCTCATTAGCATCTGCTCTAAACTGAATAAGCAAATCTTCTCCTTCATCAATTATAACTGATGGCGCAAAATAAAGCCTATCTGGTGTAATATCTTTCCAACTTAAAATTCTGCTTCGTTTTTTTTCGTAAGCAGCGATAAGCGTTTTTGTGTAAGGGTCGCTGTCGGTAAATATTCCAGAACCCCCAAAGTTTTTACCCCAAGCCAAGTGGTCTGCAACATCTTTTGCTCCTGGTCCGTTATCTAAATAAGTAAGTTGAATTAGCTGCAGTTTATCTTCAGGGTAATCTGAGCTTTGCGATGTAAAAACGTGAATGGTTTTGTTTTTTGCAGTTGGTAAAAGATTGTTGAAACCTTCGCAAGCATTTCGAAATTCTTTTTCGGTATATAGCTTTTGTACAAATGGATAATAATATCTCTTTTTGCCATCGTTAGTTAGCAAAACCAAACCATCGCCATAATTATCGTACACAAATTCGATAGTTGCTGCACCAATCTGCAATTCGGGATTGGCTTCAAAATACTTCTTTCCAACATCTTCAGTCTTAAACGTTTCCTGATTGAGCTTTAAGAAAGTGGCTTTATTGTTAATGATGTAGATATTCCCGTCAGAAAATATTCTGAAGTTAAATTCTGAATGCGAATGAGACTCGTTATTAACTTTCTCTTCGGCTATCAGTTTCTTATCAAAGGGATTATAAAACGAAAGATAGTTTCCATTTCTACTATCATTACTTTTTGCGTTATATCTTCTTTCTTCTAAAGCCAATATAATTGGTTGCTTAGTACTGGTTTTTAGAAATGTTAATGTTTTATATCTTATCGTGTAAAAATCATCTTCATCATCAGTAGAAGTAGATGTTGAATAAGTAGAAGTGTTTTTTTGTTTTTTGTTGCTGAGGACGCCGATTAATACAGAAAATAATATAAAGGCTCCAATAATACATCCTATTACGATGGCAACAGTTTTTATTGCTTTACTATTATCGCCAAATTGATTTGAATTATTAAAATTGTGATTGTAATTAATGTTTACATCATTGTTATCTAAGAAATACTCTGTTTGGCAGCTGTTGCATTTATAAAAATCGGGCTTTAATTCTATTTTATTTACGCTGCCGCAATTTGGACACTTAATTGCTTTAATTTCTTTAGCCATTAGCTTTTTTTATAAAAACTTTCTAAATGTAATCTTTCAAAACTTGCTAAGTCTCAGCAAGATTCATGCTAAATTTAAAAAATACATTTTATTTGCTGGCATTATTGAAGTACCACTTTACAAGCGTATTGTTTTCCCAGAAATTCGTTTAATAAAATGAATAAAGCGATTTAAATAATAAAATAATTATTCTACAATTTGGGAAATAAATTTCACCATTGGTTAGCTGAAAAGATTATGTTAGTTATTAAGAAAGTTCAGCTATTTTGTTTTTCAGTTCATTTAATGGTTTTACAAAAATGCTATCATTCATTTTCCTAGCGATAAAAATAAATGGTATTCCAATCAATGCCACAGCTATAAGCTGATACAAAATATTTGGTAAGCTAATTACTTTCTCGAAAGATTGATGGACAAATAATTTGTAAGCTAATAAACCAATTGGACCTGCAAGCGGTAAAAAGATATAGCCGTAAACGGTCTCGCCTTTTAAAATTTCTTTTATTGCCTTGTAATTGTTGATTAAAACATCTTTTGTATTAGCATTATAATCAATTCCGGTTTTAATTTTCCTGAATTTTATCATCCCTAATGCTCTAGAAATTTCATATGTGAGGAAGACAAAAATTAGCAGAAATTTTAAATCACCTTTTACAATGAAGGCAAATATTAAAATAGGAATATCAATAATTCGTATCCATCTTAATTTCCATTTTAATTTGAATAATAAATCTTGAAGCAGCGAGTGCGATTCTTTATCAATCGTTATTTTAGTGATATCTATTTGCTTTGCTTTAATATTTAGTTCGGCACTTAGATTTTGCCATTCCTGATCTAAATTCATTTTATTTTCCTGTTAAAAGTGAAGCCAATTGTTGTTTAATGCGATGAAGTTTAACATTTGTATTGTTGCGAGATAAACCAGTCATTTCGCTAATTTCAGTATTGTCAAAGCCATCCAAATGCAGCATAATTATACTTCTATCAACATCAGTTAGTTTTCTGATACACCGATAAAGCCAGTCTGCCCGTTCAGATAATTCAGGTGGTTCAAAGTAATAATCGAATGTTTCGATTTTATTAATCTGGTTTTGCTTTTTCTGCTTACCTAGAAAAGAGAGGGAAACATTTAAGCTGATTTTGTATAGCCATGTAGAGAATTTGGCATCTCCTTTAAATCGGGCGTATGCGCTCCAGCTTTGAAATATAATTTCCTGATATAAATCTTTGCGATCTTCATCATCATCGGCATATAGATTTATCATTTTGTAAATGATTCCCTTATGTTCCTCTACCTTTTGCAGAAAAGAATTTTCAATCATTCTATGTTATTTTTGTGAACGATTGGCTTTAAACTCTTTGTGGTAGCGAGCAATATCTCTAATTAAAAATATAACAGCCATTGTTATCAAAAAATATTTAATGTAATAAGATGTAGTTTGAAGGCTTGCTACAATAATTAAAAATCCTACTAAGCCAAATTTTGAATTCCTGTTATCCATAATTTTTTAAATTTATTTGAACAGTTAGTAAGGAATTATTTCAGGAAATTACAAGATTGGAAAATTAATTTTCCAGATACCGTTTTGAATAGGTAACACCCATTAAATCATATCTTTTAAATTGTATTTTTAATCTTTTTTGAAAATCAGGATAGCTGCGTTTTTCTTTCGGACTCCATAAAATCTCGCTCAAAGCATCTAATCTTGGGAACAATAAGTATTGTACTTTAGCCGGATTGGTAATGTATTCGCTCCATAAACAGCCTTGTGCACCCCAAATGTTCTGCCCTTGTTCTGTCGTTAATTCTTTAGGAATGGGTTCGTAATTGTAAACATTAACTAATGGTGATAATTTATTGGCAGTTAAACTATCTTCTTTAACAAATTGCGCATGGTTAAAATACATGATGTTTTCGGGTGTCATAATGGCTTTGTGATTTTGCTTTGCAGCTTCAATGCCGCCTTTTTCACCTTGCCAGCTCATTACTACAGCATTTGGTGCTAAGCCACCTTGTAAAATTTCATTCCAACCAATAATGGTTTTGCCTTTGCTATTTACAAATTTTTCTATCCTTTGGATGAAATAACTTTGTAATTCGCTTTCGTTTTTAAGTTCATTAGCTTTCATAATTTGTTGTGAAACTGCAGATTGTTTCCACCAAATTTTAGAAGCTTCATCGCCGCCAATGTGAATGTATTGTGAAGGGAACAAATCCATCACTTCCAACAGAACATTTTCCAAAAATTTAAAAGTTGTGTCAGATGCTTGCAAAACATTGTTGTATTTATTCATCATTCCCCAGGTTTGGGCAACCTCGTATTTTTTATTTAGTTCAGTTCCTAATTCTGGGTGTGCAGCCAATAAAGCCATGCTATGTGCAGGCATTTCAATCTCTGGAATAATGGTGATGTAGCGTTTAGCTGCATAATCAATAACATCTTTAATTTGTTCTTGTGTGTAATATCCACCGTGTTTAATTCCGTCGGTTTTAACCACTGCATCTTTTGGTGTAATCTTAACTTCTGTTGTTAATACCTGATATTTTATATTTTCATTTCCTTTTCCTGGCCATAAACCAACAATGCTACCATTTCTCCAGGCACCGATTTCGGTAAGTTTTGGATATTTTTTTATTTCAATTCTCCAGCCATGGTCATCGGTTAAATGCCAATGGAAGTAATTCATTTTATGTAAGGCTAAATAATCTATGTATTGTTTTATAAAGTCTACATTGAAAAAATGTCTGCTTACATCAAGGTGCATACCACGATAATCGAAACGGGGATAATCGGTTATACTAACTGAAGGAATGTTTAATTGATTTAAGTTATTGGCTGGGATTAATTGAATTAATGATTGAATTCCATAAAATACTCCGGGTTTTGAAGTTCCGGAAATAATAATTCCTTTATCTGAGGTGTTTAATATATAAGCATTGCTGAATTTACTAATGCTCGTGTCTGAAACCAAAGTAATAAAGTTCTTATTTGGCGTAACATTAGTTATGTTAAGTTTTAGTTTATAATATTTTTGTAGATAATCATTAAGAAAATCGGCAGAGCTTATTAAAGATGAATCGACAACTACAATTTGTGTCTTTGCATCTATTATAAATGTTTTTTTGGTAGATTCTACTTTTAAATATGCAGGCTGCGGTATAATGTTTACTTCCTGAGCAGAAAGATTTAAGGTAAAAGCTAAGAAGCAAAATAATAATAGGTTTTTCATAATTAGTCGATTTCGATTCAAAAGTAATAATTCTAAGCTGATGAAAGGAAACGGTTTGATAGAACGAATTAATGATGTTACATAAACCCGATGGGAGGAAAATCCTTTTTGGTTTGCGTGCTTCGACAAGCTCAGCATGACAGTTCGCCAAAAGGATTGAACAAACAGCGGGGCAGGAGTGAGCGATTATCGCTTGCTTTCGCTTTCAAAAATCTCTCCCTATTAAAGGAAGTGGTTCAACGCGGTTACAATTCATCCCTCTCCTTGAAGAGAGGGAACGAACAGATGGTGGTTCAATTACAAACTTTGTTATGTAGAGTTTATCGGTTAAAAGTACTTCCTTTTGTTTCCCTCTCTTTAAGGAGAGGGATAGCAGTAAAAGAATTTATGCTTCTAACTTTCACAGGGAGAGGTAAAATAAAATTGCTTCTTCGTCGGCTGCAAAATCCTTCTCGCAATGACGACCTTGTGAAGTTCTGTGTATTCCGTGTTTCCGTGGCAAAAAAAAAATAGTACAAAAAAATCCCGATAACTTTCGCTATCGGGATTAATATATTCAGTTAAAAAGAACTAGCCTTTTTTAGCTTTGCTTTCTTCGCCTTCTAATTGCGATTTCAATTGTGCTAATACGTCTAAATCTCCTAAAGTAGATTTCTCTACAGAATCTTTAACTTTTTTAACAGCAGTTACAGCAGCTTTAGCTTCTTTTTTCTTAGTTGCTCTTTCTTCTGCTACAGCTTCAGCTTTAACTTCTTCCCAAATACGAGCGTGAGAAACAACGATGCGTTTAGCTTCTTTGTTAAACTCGATGATTTTGAAGTCGTTAGTTTCTTCAGCTTTAACTGAAGTACCATCTTCTTTAACCATGTGTTTAGTTGGTACGAAACCTTCTACACCGTATGGTAAAGCAATAACAGCACCTTTATCAGTTACTTTAACAACTGTTCCTTGGTGTACCGAATCTAAAGTAAAGATAGTTTCGAAAGTATCCCAAGGGTTTTCTTCTAATTGTTTGTGACCTAAGCTTAACTTACGGTTATCAACGTCTAATTCTAAAACAACAACGTCTAATACATCACCAACTTTAGTGAATTCGTTAGGGTGGTTGATTTTTTTAGACCATGATAAGTCAGAAATGTGGATTAAACCATCAATTCCTTCTTCAATTTCAACGAAAACGCCGAAGTTAGTCATGTTTTTAACAGTTGCTTTGTGCTTGCTTCCAACTGGGAATTTAGCAGCAACTTCTTGCCATGGATCGTTAGATAATTGTTTAATACCTAAGCTCATTTTGCGCTCGTCTCTGTCTAAAGTTAAAACTTCAGCTTCGATTTCGTCACCAACTTTTAAGAATTCTTGTGGGTTTCTTAAGTTTTGCGACCAACTCATTTCTGAAACGTGGATTAAACCTTCAACACCTGGAATGATTTCTAAGAAAGCACCGTAATCTGCAACAGTTACAATTTTTCCTTTAACTTTTGAACCAACTTGAATGTCAGCGTTTAAGTTTTCCCAAGGGTGAGAAGTTAATTGTTTTAAGCCTAAAGCGATACGTTTTTTCTCATCATCGAAATCTAAAACAACAACGTTGATTTTTTCATCTAATGATAATACTTCTTTTGGATGCTCTATGCGGCCCCAAGAAATATCAGTAATGTGAAGTAAACCATCAACACCACCTAAATCGATGAACACACCGAAATCAGTAATATTTTTAACAGTACCTTCTAATACTTGTCCTTTTTCTAATTTAGAAACGATTTCAACTTTTTGTGATTCTAAATCGTCTTCAATTAGCACTTTATGAGAAACTACAACGTTTTTAAACTCATGGTTAATTTTAACAACTTTGAATTCCATTGTTTTACCCACGTATACATCGTAATCGCGGATAGGTTTAATATCAATTTGAGAACCTGGTAAGAAAGCCTCAACGCCCATGATATCAACAATTAAACCACCTTTAGTACGGCTCTTAACGAAACCGTTGATGATTCTATCATTTTCAAGAGCCTCGTTAATAGCTTCCCAAGATCTTTGAGTTTTTGCTCTTTTGCGAGAAAGGATCAATTGACCGTTAGCATCTTCTGGTGCTTCAACGAAAACGTCAACTGAATCGCCGATTTTTAAATCTGGTGTATCACGGAATTCTGAAGTAGAAACTAAACCGTCTGATTTAAAACCAACGTTTAATACTACATCTTTGTTGTTAATTGAAACAACGATACCGCTAATGATTTCACCTTTAGTGATTTGATTGAATGTTCCAGCATACATATCTTCAAACTTTTTACGGTCTGCATCATTGTAATTACCGAAAACTTTTTCATCTGCATCCCAATCAAAATCTTCTGTTGGTGTTGCTAATGATGATTTGATCGATTCGATCGAAACTGAATCAGCTTCTGATTCAATAGTTTCTTTTTCAGTCAGGCGTCCGCCTTCTCCCTGAAGCTCAGCTGTTTTAGCTGCTAATTCTTTTTCTGCTACTTGTTTTTTAGCCATTAATTAATTATCTCCTTTTTTCCCTATTTAGGGACAGCAAAGGTAAAAATATTTTAATTAATAGAAAAGATTTTTTTAATAAATGTTGCTGATTTTTAGGTTATTATAAAAGGAGTAGCAAGTATTTAGTATCAAGTATCAAGATTTGGTGCTTAAAGGAGTAAAGATAAAGGAGCAAGGAGTAAAGATTGTTTGCTTCAAATAGTCGATACGTAATTCCCCTCTTTTAGAGGGGTGCTCGAAGGGTGGGGTGTTTTTTAAATAATAATTATGCACAATAATTTGAAAATGAGCGTTTAGTAATTCTTAGCTTCCAGCAGTCCCGTTATTCGCTATAGCCTCTCCCGATTGAAAAAATCGGGTTCGGGCTGCCGCTACTACCGGGTTTAGCAATCGAGAACATCACCTTATCGTTACTTATATAACTTTAAATCCGGTTCAACCATGCTAGTGTAAGGATAAAGCTCAATAACATATAAGTAACCCTTACTGTAACTGATTTTATGTTTGTCTAAAAAGGCTTTAAAATTAAATTTTTTTATGGTTTTTTCAACACGCTGTTTAGCAATAGGATTATCGCTAGTTAAAAAATTAATGTTTGAAATTTTTGCATTAGAATCAAGTTTTATTGATACAAGCATGTAATCGCTAATCTTGCCGGTAACATAAGTTTTTGGTACATTGTATTCAATACCGGTTTCAAATCTTGGGTAATTAGACTTTAGTAATTCTTTTTGATTTTTTAAAATTTCGAGTATTGGTAAAGCTTTCAATTGATCTAAATAGAATTTTTCTGCCCTGTACACTGAGCACATTCCTGTAGTTAAATTTCCGTCTTTGTTTTTATAGCCAAAAATTAGCCACTTGCTTCCCGAAATTAATTTGATTTCACAAGAACTATAAATATTTTTATCTAAGCCACTGTAACCACCAACATTAATAGAATTTATAGATTTATCTCCTTTATATTGCTGATCTATATTTAGGTTAACCTTATAAAAATATTTTCCTTCTTCATTATTAAACGTTTCGGTTATATCAGCGACAGCAACAAAATCGGCCGTTAAAAATTGTTGTGTAATGCTAGTTGGTTCGCAAACACAGGCAATCAATTTGAATGTTAAAAAATTTATTGAAAGGAGTAAAAGTAATTTCTTCATAATAATGAGATTACTTTAATCAAGTTTTTCCACAAATTTATTTTACCTAAATGGTAATTAACAAATTTACTTCTTCGTAAAAGTACCTCTGGTAAAACCTTCGCCAATTAAAGTATTATCATCTCTAATTAAAAGTAAAATAGAGTTCTGTTGGTCGTATAATTTTATCATATCTCCCTCAATAACGTATTTGGAGCTAAAAGAAGAGCCTGTGTAAATATCGGTTACGGTTACTAAATCTTTGCTCTTAAAATCAAAGGATTTGTACTGTACATCTTCTGTTGTAGCAAACTGACCAGAAATTGTTTTTTCTTTTAAAAAAGTGATGTAGCAGAAATAACCAGTTACCAAAACAATCAGCGTAACTACAGAAATAAAAACCTTATTTCCTTTTGCATATTTAAAAATGAAAAATAGTATGGTTATTAATAAAACTGCAACAACAACCAAAAAGATAATTTTTGAATTATCCTGATTTGTTTTCGGAACAGATGGTGCTACAGTTGGCGCATCTGCTTTTTTAACAGGCGATACTCTAACTAAAAATTCTTTACTTACATAACCTTCGCCATTTGTTACCTTAATTTTAAAGTAACTTGTATTTGTAGAATCTATAACCGCAACATTTTCACTTTCTGGTAAATAGCCAATTACCTTACTTTTCGGGTCAGCTTTTTCTCTTACACGAAGATTATCTGTAGTAACACGATACATATCTTCAGTTACTGAAGTCGTAGTGTTTGTATTTTGTGCTGGCTCAGCAGGTTGTTGAGGATTTGCAGTTTGTGTAGCAACTTTTTCTAAAAAATCTTTACTTACCCAACCTTCGCCTTTTTTAAATTTTACTTTAAAAAATTTAGCATTCGAAGCATCTAAAACCGTTACATTTTCATTATGAGGTATCGATCCAATAACTTTACTCTTTTGATCGTTGGTTGCTCTAACCCTTAATTCATCGGCAGTTACGCGATAGGTATCTTGCGCAAAAAGTTGTACAGATAAAAGAACGAAAGCAAAAAAAGAAAAAAGTATTTTAGACATTTTGTATTTATTAGTTTGTTTAAGCACTTATTTTAAATAGTGCTATTTTAAAAATGCATTATGCACATTAAATGTGCCAAAGGTAGCAAACATCAAATTAAACTTTCAATAAATGTTTATTACGATAAACTAATCTTGTATATGCTACCAACTACCACCAGAGCCACCGCCACCGCTGCTTCCGCCGCCCCAACTACCGCTACTTGATGATGACGATGAGGAACTGCTTGAACTGGAGCCACTACTGCTTGATGATGAGGATTCTACCAGCATTGCAAGCACTACAGCTTTTATAAAAATTTCGTGGTCACAATTTGCGCATCTCTGAATCTCTTTACCTTCGCCGGTTCTGCTATAGGTAGCACGTTTTACAGTTATAACTTTAGGTTCTGCCAGTGTTTTAAATTTACATTTTGGGCACTCGGTGTAATCATCAAAATTTTCTGCCGGCCAAGCCTTAATTTGATGTTCTTTTTTATCTGCACTTTCCCAAATGTCATAGTCATAAACTAAAAGCGTTTCTTCTTTTCGTTGTGCTGTGCTTAAATATGGTTTTCCTTCAACATTAACATCTCTGTTAACGCGAATCATTTCTTTGTTTTTGCTATCTAATATTGGGCTAAATCTCGTTTTTAAATTATTCCTTCTATTCGCATTTCTTAAAATTGCAGGTAAAAGTAGGGGAGAGATTATGATAAGTGGCAGTGCTTTTTTGTTTAAATCTCTTGCAGCAGCGAAAAAATTCTCATCATCAACGTGTGCCTTTCTTAATGTAGATAGCGCAGCAATGTATCTGAAAAATAGAAACAGCGCAAGTACAACATAAAGAATTATCGGAATGCTGTTTAACGAAAACCCCCAGCTTTTAAAATTGAATACAAAAGCCCAAACAAAAATTGATATAAATGTAATGAAAAATAGAGCTATGCATCCGCCAGCTAAAGATTTGTCGTAGCTGTTATAACTTTTATCATTCTTTTTAATTTGGTAGACAGGTGCTTTTTTCTTGAAGTAAATAAATCCAACGGTAAAAAGGATTATAATAATTAAAGAATAGAAAGTAGGAACTTTCCATTCAGTTTTACTCTTATTCGTCTCAGCAATAAGCGACTGAATCTCTGCTTCGTTATTTGGGTTATTTAAAAAATCGGCAATTGCATTTAACGAGTTAATTATGCCTTCATCATAGTGTTCTGCCTTAAATGCAGGGAGTAAGTTTCGTTCTGCAATGTGTTTCAACTTAACATCAGGTAGCAAGCCTTCCAAACCATAACCAGTTATAAAACGATACTTTCTTCTATCAATTGAGGCAAACAAAAGCAAACCATTATTTACATCTTTTTTTCCAACTCTCCATTTTCGGAAAAGCTGTAATCCAAAATCAAATTCATCTAAATTTTCATCAAAATCTTTAACAACAACAACTGCTATTTCGGTTTTGGTTTGCTGCTCTAATTTTGTAATTAATCTGTTTATCGAATCAACATCGAATAAAATTCTATCTGGGTCGCTTACGAAAAAATCCTGACCCATTTTCTTTGGATCAGGAATTTCATCAACTTTATATTTTTTTTGCGAAAAGACATGAAAACTGGTAAATACCAATATCAGGAATAGTATTTTTCTCATCGAAATAATTCTTGCTATGCTTTACAATATTAATTTCAGGATGTTTTTATGTTGAGGATGATTTATTAATTACTCGTTTAATATCTTTTCCAAGATTTTATCAAGCTTAGCTTTGCTTTTTACGTATGGTTGTAAATCGAATAATTTAACAGTTTTAAATTCGATAGGATGACTTTCACTTTGAAGTGAAATATAGCCCGAAGTAAGTGGCTTGCCATCAGTTTTAACTTTAGGGTCGTAATTTGAAACACTTCCGCCACCAATTTGTGGTTTTGTATATTCTAAAACAACTTCTTTATTAATGATGTGCTTGATGACAGAATCGCCTAAAACTAAAAATTCTGCAGTAACCCATTGGTCGCCATGATAAGTTTTTGATTTAGAATCGAGGCAGTGTTGGGTAAATAATTTGCCTTGAAAATCAATCTGAGTTCCTGGAGTACAAACATTACTGGTATGTCTGTCATGTTCTCCGTCGCCACCAAGAATTTGTCCTTCGATTGAAATTGGAAAATCCTGGTCTTTTAAAATAGTTTCAGGGGCTTGGCAATGTAGCATTACACCACTATTTCTTAAAGCCCACCCTTCGCCACCTTTTGCTTGCTCACCAACAAAGCGATAGGTTATTTTAATTAGATATGAAGAAAATGGCTTTTTGTAATATATATGGCCATATTGCTGATCAAAGTCTGTGTAGCCATCATACCTTACTTTCATTAAACCATCTTCAACCCGAAATGTATTGCCGTAATTATCATTCAAATCGTGTTTGGCTATTTTAACTGTCCAATCTTTTAAATCTTTGCCATTAAAAAGATTAATCCAGCCTTTTTGAGCTTGAGATTTGAAACAAGTAAAGCAAGAAAGCAAAATAATTGAATAGAGAAGTTTTAATTTCATAGGATGCATATTTTTGGTTTTGCTAAAAATATGAAATTAAATTAACTCGCTAAGCTTACAGAATAAATTAAGCAATTTCTGCTAAGAATGGTTCAACTCTTTCTAAAGCAAAAGCAAGTTGCTCATCCTGAGTTAAATCAGTGTTGTCTAAAATAACAGCATCATCAGCTCTTACCAAAGGACTTTCTTTTCTAGTTGTGTCTGCGTAATCTCTATGAGCAAGATTTTCGAATACTTCCTCCAAAGTAGTTGTATTGTTTCCTTTGCTTTCTAACTCCTTAAATCTTCTTTCTGCTCTGATTTTTGGATCCGCTGTCATAAAAAATTTAACAGGTGCATTTGGGAAAACAGTTGTGCCAATGTCTCTACCATCCATAACTATGTTTTTCGATTTGCCCATGCGTTGCTGTTGTTTTACCATTTCATGGCGAACAATTTTATGTGCTGAAACTTCGCTTACATTTTCTGAAACCGGCATTAAACGAATTTCATCAGATACTTCCTCACCATTTAGAGTAATATGAGATTGATAATCACGAGAATGAAAATTTAACTCAATGTGTTGCAAGGCATCAATAACTTTAGCATCATCATTTACATTGATTTCGTTCCTTAAAAAGTATAAGGTTACAGCCCGATACATAGCACCGCTATCGATGTAAATAAATCCTAATTTTTTAGCGAGTGCTTTTGCAAGAGTGCTTTTTCCGCAAGATGAATAGCCATCAATAGCTACAACAAGGTTCTTTTTCATTGTGCTACAAAGGTAAAAAATAGAAGCAGAATGCTCAGTATTTAATTCTCTAAAACAAAAAATGCGAACTCTAAAGTTCGCATTTTAATTATTTCTCAAATTTGGCAATCCAAACCGCATTGTAAGGATGAAGCCAACCTTCGTGTTGTAAATACCAAAATAAGCCTTCATCAATACGAAAAGCAAACATTCCGCCTAATAGGTGATTTGCATTTTGCGTGGTGTAATTTTTGCGGTAATTGAAATTGGTAACCAAAACTGCTTTTTTACGATTGCCTTCGTCAGTAATTTCTAAAGTACAAGGATCAAAAGCTGCTGCATATCTAAAATTTCCATTAAAACGCTCTCCCCATTTATCCCACGCAACACTATTTTTACCTTTCAGGTGCATCATTTTTTTAATGTCTGGCGCTTGAAGAAAATCGTTACTATAAAAAATTCTAGTCTTATTTTCTTTTGGAAATAATAAGTAGAAATTTTGAATACTTGCTTCTGGAAATGGAATAATATCGCCAACGGTAATAATTAAAAGCGTACCATAAATGGCACATTTTTCTTTAAAGTGTAAATGATATCCTTGATTTATCTGATCTTGAAAAGCTGCCGCATTTTTATTGTACTGCTTTAAATTATATGGTGTAGATAGTACAAAAAGTGCAATCCCAGATAATAAAGTGATTGTTATAAATTTTCTATTCTTCTTTCTGAAAAAGGATACCGTTGCAAAAATTAGCGTAATTAAGAATAGATAAAATGCATGAAGAGAATAGCAAAAAGTCCACAGGGTTAAAAAAATGAATACCGTGCAAATAATTATAAACAAGAGTGTTCTTAAGAAATAGCCTAATTTCTCAATAAAGGTTTTGGGTTTCATGATGTTTGAAGCTCGAATATGTTTGGAATGATTTTTTGAAGTTAAAATTTATCATTGAATAAACAAAATACTTAGAAATTGAATGATTAGTTTAACATTTTTAGCTTTTAATTTTTCATATATCTTTGATGTAGTATTATAATTTCTATTGGATGATTCCTGACAAAGAACAAATTTTAAAAAACGTTTCGTTTAAAACATCAAGAAGCGGAGGCAAGGGCGGACAAAATGTAAATAAGGTTTCTAGCAAGGTAGAACTTATTTTTAATATTAGTTCGGCAAGCTTTTTATCAGAAGAGGAAAAGGAAATATTGCTAGAAAAGCTTTCAAATCGTATTGATAATGAAGGTTTACTTCATATTATTACGCAAGAAGATAGAAGCCAATTGTTAAACAAAGAAAAGACAATTGTTAAGCTTATTGATTTAATTAGAAAATCGCTTTTGGTGCAAAAAGAACGTAAAGCGGTTAAAGTACCAAAATCTGTAATCGAAAAAAGATTGAGAAATAAAGCAGAAAATTCCTCTAAAAAAGAAACAAGAAAGAGACCTTCGTTAGATTAATTTGATTTTCCAAAACGATAAAACAAACTTAACCCACCATAATTTTGTGCTTTGGCCACACTTTTAACTTCCTTAGTTTTGAAAATTATATTAAAATCAACAGTAAATCTTTGCGAACTATAATTTACACCAAATTGTTGCTCGAAAACGATTGGTTTAACTCCAAAAGTTAAAGGGCTGTTATTGTTAAAAAGGCTTCCCTGAATGGTTGCATCGTAAGCGACAACATTTAATTGTGGTTTTAAATAAAAGAAAAATTCCGAATTGTTTAATTTCTTGGTTTTAGAATCTCCGATTACTGCATTATGGTAAGCCGAATTAAACAATTGATTTAGTCTACCAGCTCTAAATACTGCCGAAGCACCAACACCACTAAAGGTTGTTCCCAGATTTGCATAACCGTTTCCGCTTAAATCTACTACATTATCATTAGAACGAATAATTAATTTGCTGTAGTTAGCTGAAAAGTTTACCGCAATTTCATTTTTAATTTGATATTCCCAGCCTGCGGGAGTGTAGAAACCAACTGTTTTATGAAGGAATTCTTGCGCATCTTGTGCTAAAGAATTTGGACCAACAGTTCCTATCTCTACAAAAGTTTTAAGTAAACTTTCTTTTTTGTAGAAAACAGAATATGCTGCACCCGCGTACAAATATCCCGCAAAAGGCCTGTCTTGATCCTCTTTTTTAGCAACCATTCCCCAATAAGGTGTATATATTTTCTGTCCAACCGAAATTTCGTAAGTCTTTTTTTCTACATCTTCTGATAAATTATTCGGATTTAAAGCTCGTCTGAAATAAATAAATAAGCCATTAGTGTAATATCTATCATTTAAAGTGGCCAAATAAGCATCGTTTTCGGTTTTAAAACCAAACTCGTTTTTAAAGTTTTGAGCATTAACTCCACAGAAAAAGAATATTGCGATTAAGGAAAGTAAAAATGATTTCATAAAAAAAAGTCCCGATAATTATCGGGACTATAAATGTATTTAATGTATTTGAATTAATTATCTGTGCAATTCAATAAAAATCAATTATTGAAAAATTAATTAACTATTGCAGCTGTTTTAATACTTAAATCAAGTGGTTTTTTCACTTTGTTTTTCAATAAAGCAAGTTCAATAACCTCACTCATTTCAGTAACATAGTGGAATTTCAGATCCTTAATGTAACTTTCTTTAATCTCTAAAATATCTTTTCTGTTGCTTTTACAAAGAATAATTTCTTTGATATTTGCTCTTTTAGCAGCAAGGATTTTTTCTTTAATTCCGCCAACAGGTAAAACTTTTCCACGTAAAGTAATCTCGCCTGTCATTGCTAAATGCTGCTTAACTTTACGTTGAGTAAATGCAGATGTTAACGCAGTTAACATAGTTACACCAGCAGAAGGACCATCTTTTGGAGTTGCGCCCGCTGGAACGTGAACATGAACATCCCAATTATCAAATAAAGTGTAATCAATACCAAATTCGCTGGCATGTGCTCTTAAATAAGCCAAAGCAATTACTGCCGATTCTTTCATCACATCGCCCAAATTACCGGTTAATGTAAGTTTGCCTTTACCCGGACTTAAGCTAGATTCGATAAATAGAATATCACCACCAACACTTGTCCATGCTAAGCCCGTAACAACGCCCGCAACTTCATTACCTTCATATAAATCTTTATCGTAAATAGGGGCGCCTAAAATACGTTCAACATCTTCTTCGGTTAAAGTAACATTGTATTCTTCTTCCATTGCAAGTTTTGTAGCCACGCCACGCACAAGAGAACCAATTTTTTTCTCTAAGCCACGTACGCCACTTTCCCTTGTATAATCTTCAATTACTTTTTCGATTAAGCTCGGTTTAAGAACAATATCTTTAATTTTTAAGCCGTGATTTTCTTTTTGCTTTGGCAATAAGAATTTCTTGGCAATCTCTATCTTTTCTTCAATTGTGTAGCCATTTACTTCGATAATTTCCATACGATCGAGCAATGCAGGCTGAATTGTGCTTAATGAATTTGCTGTTGCGATGAATAAAACATTCGACAAATCGTAATCTACTTCTACATAATGATCGTAGAATGCATTGTTTTGCTCAGGATCTAAAACTTCAAGCAAAGCTGATGAAGGGTCGCCTCTGTGATCGGTGCCAACTTTATCAATTTCATCCAAAACGAACACAGGATTATCTGCACCGGCTTTTTTAATTGATGAAATTATTCTACCCGGCATTGCACCAATATACGTTTTTCTATGACCTCGAACTTCGGCTTCATCTCTAATACCACCAAGCGCCATACGTACATAATTACGACCTAAAGCTTTAGCTATTGATTTTCCTAAAGATGTTTTACCAACTCCCGGAGGACCAACTAAACAAAGGATTGGCGCTTTCATATCTCTTTTCAGTTTTAAAACTGCGAGATATTCTATAATACGCTGCTTAACTTTTTCAAGTCCGAAATGGTCTTTATCTAAAATGCGTTGTGCTCTTTTTAAATCGAAATTATCTTTAGTTAATTCGCTCCAAGGCAAATCAAGTAATAACTCCAAGTAATTTAACTGAACAGAATAATCTGGCGCAGCAGGATTCATTCTGCCAAGTTTATCAAGCTCCTTATCGAAATGAGTATCTACTTGTTTAGACCATTTTTTCTTTTTAGCTCTTTCTTGTAAAGCATCAAACTCTATATCAGCAGAACTACCGCCTAATTCTTCCTGGATAGTTTTTAATTGTTGATTTAAAAAATAATCTCGTTGCTGTTTATCTAAATCGGTACGAACTTTCGATTGAATCTGATTTCTCAATTCAAGCATTTGTAGTTCAACCATTAAAAGCTCCATTACCTTTTGCGCTCTGTTAAGCAAATTATCCATTTCAAGGATTTTTTGCTTTTCAGCCATTTCGGCATTCATGTTTGATGATATAAAGTTTATCAAAAATGAATTGCTTTCGATGTTTTTTAGTGCAATACTGGCTTCTGTAGGAATGTTTGGCGAAAGCTGAATAATTTGAGAAGACATTTCTCTAATCGAGGCAATTAATGTCTTAAATTCTTTATCTGCTTTATGTTTTTGCTCTTCAAATTTCTTTATAGTAGCCGTAATATATGGCTCATTTTGAACCTCTTCTATTAAGCTAAAGCGTTGTTTACCCTGGATAATTACAGTTGTATTTCCATCGGGCATTTGAAGCAATTTAATAATGTGTGCAACTGTACCAACGGTATTAAGTTGCTCAAAAGTAGGGTCTTCTATAGAAACATCTTTCTGAGAAACTACACCAATTATTTTATTGCCCTTGTAAGCTTCTTTAATCAATTTTATTGATTTATCTCTCCCAACCGTAATAGGAATAACCACACCCGGGAATAAAACAGTATTACGTAAAGGTAATATTGCTAAAACTTCTGGTGTTTCTTCGTTATTCATATCGTCTTCATCCTGCTGAGACATAAGCGGGAAAAATTCGGTATCCTCATTAATAATCGGCATTGCTGTATTAAAATCAAATATATCGTGTTTGCTCATTATTCTTTTGTATAACGACAAACTGGCAGTTTCGTCGTAGGTAATTTGTGTGTATTTAATATACATTTATTAAATTCAACTCTTGTGCCAAAGTTGTTTTAAATTAATGTTAGCTTAAAATTGGTATAATGTTATGATAAAAAGGCAGTGAATATAAATTGTTCGCCAAATATCATATAAAGTAAATTCTTACGTTAAAGCTATTGTTTGAGTGTTTTAGTGAATGTAAATAAATTAAAGCACTTTATTTTCTTAGAATTGAATTATATTGCGTGAATATTATTCTTTTATTTCTGTCGAAATTTTAGATTTGTCAACTTATTATTAGTACATGAACTTTATAAAACATACCATTTTAGGGTTAATTATTATCTCATCAACAAGCAGTTATGCACAAAATAGTATCGATAAGAAAATTATGGATGCAATGCTTAAAGGTGATTATAAAACAGCAGTTTCCCAATTAGAAAAGTCGAGTACGAAAGACCCAAATAATGTTAATGTACTAAAAATGCTAGGTTATTCTTACTATCAAAGTGGCGATTATGAAAATTCGATAACTACTTATAGTAACCTAATTGTTTTAAAACCTACCGAGGTTTCTGCGTATTATTATAGAGGTAAAGCTCGATTAAATGTTGCAAACGACCCTAAACAATCTTTAAATACAATGAGAGAAAATTTCTACTTAGCTGCAATTAAAGATTTTACAAAAGCAAGTGAATTAAGTGGAGAAGAGGATACACAGATGCTTCAAAACAGGGGTTTAGCGTATAAAGACTACGCGATTTTTAAATCATTTAAAGCGAAGAAAAATCTTGAAAAGCAAGCTTGTGTTGCCTTATTTAATAATTCGATAGCCGATTTTCAGAAAGTTTTGACCTTACAGCCGTTAAGAAAAGATATTATAGATTGGATTACTTACGATAAAGCTCAAATTACAAGTTTGAAGTAAGTTAATTACAACAAACAAAAAATGCGGATTATCTACAATCCGCATTTTTTGTTTTAAAATATTTCTTTAACCTGGTATTTCTTTTCTTTAAGAAGTTTTATCTTTTGATGTTTCTTAACTAAATATAAACTATCGGGATAATACAAAAGCGTATCTCCAGAAGTGTACAGTATATTTTTGTTCGAAATTATAATCTCGATTTTCTTTACTTTATTCTCGAAACTATCAATTTGAACACTTTTAACAGGGATTTTTTTGCTTGATGATGTGTAAATTAATCCATCATTCAGTTTCTGAATTTTAAAACTTCCTTTCCAGGATGCTTTGTTAATATCTGCATTTGCAAAAATTGAAAATTCCTTTTCCCAATCGTTAATGTTTAGCTTTTTAGTTTCTTTAACGCCATCAATATCAACTTCTTTTAAAATTAGAGGATTCGTTTTTTTAAGCCTGATACTTTCCTTTTGGAAATAACCTTTAATATCGAAGTATAATAATTCTGTATTCGCCTTCGATTCTTTTTCCTGATTACAGGAAATTAAACCAAAGGCAAATATAAAATACATTAGTTTTTTAGCCATTATACTAAAACGTTACCTGTCATTTCTTCAGGAATGCTTACGCCTAAAATTTTCAAAACTGTTGGTGCAATATCGCCAAGTTTGCCATCTGCAATTTGATTGTAATCGCTATCGATTAAAATGCAGGGAACCAGATTTGTTGTGTGGGCGGTATTTGGAGAACCATCGCCATTAACCATAAATTCAGAGTTACCATGGTCGGCAAGCAAAATGAAAGAGTATCCGTTTTCTAAACCTTTGTTAACAACAGTTTCGGCACATTTATCAGCAGTTTCTACAGCTTTAATAACTGCTTCGAAAACACCGGTATGTCCAACCATATCAGGATTAGCAAAGTTTAAGCAGATAAAATCAGCCCAACCTGTTTCAAGTTCTTTTGTAATTGCTTCGGTAATTCCCGCGGCACTCATTTCTGGTTGCAAATCGTAGGTTGCAACTTTTGGAGAAGGAATTAAAATACGTTTTTCATTTTCAAATTCTGTTTCTCTTCCGCCAGAAAAGAAGAACGTTACGTGAGGATATTTTTCTGTTTCGGCAATTCTGATTTGATTTTTTCCATTCTCTGCTAAAACCTGACCAATAGTATGTGATAAATCATCTTTTGTGAAAACGACATTTACTTTCTCGAAACTTTCATCGTACGTAGTCATTGTAACATAATACAATGGTAGTTTGTGCATTTGCTGCTCCGGGAAATCTTTTTGAGTTAGTGCGGTTGTAATTTCTCTTCCTCTATCTGTTCTAAAGTTAAAGCAGATTACTACATCATCATTTTTGATGGTTGCAACTGGTTCGCCATTATCTTTTGTTAAAACAACCGGTTTTAAAAATTCATCCGTTACGCCTTCGTCATAAGATTTTTTAATGCTCGCTAATGCGTTTTGAGATTTTTCGCCAACGCCATTAACCATTACATCGTAAGCTTGTTTAACACGTTCCCAACGATTATCTCTATCCATTGCATAATAACGACCAACTAACGATGCCAACTTTGTATTAGAATTTTGAATATGGTTTTCCAAATCAGTAATAAATCCTAAACCAGAATTTGGGTCGGTATCTCTACCATCTAGAAAAGCATGAACGTAGCTGTTTTCTACATGTGCTTCATTAGCAGCATCGCAAAGCGCTTTTAAATGTTCTATATGAGCGTGAACACCGCCATTTGAAACCAAGCCAATAAAATGTACAGCTTTATTATTTGCCTTTGCATATTCAAAAGCTTTAACTAAAACAGGGTTGCTGTGTAATTCTCTATCGGTAATTGCTTTATTAATTCTTCCAAGTTCTTGATAAACAACTCTTCCGGCACCTAAATTCATGTGGCCAACCTCCGAGTTACCCATTTGACCTGCAGGTAAACCAACAGCTTCTCCAGATGCTTCTAATTTTGAATTTGGATATTTTTGAATCAAAGAATCAAAAAATGGTGTGTTAGCAGCGTATGCAGCATCAGAGTTGTCGTGCTTTCCGTAACCCCATCCATCTAAAATAATAAGTGCAAGTTTTTTATTTTTCATTCGTTTTAAATTTTTAAGCCATATAAGTCCATTAGTTAAATATCGGTAAATGGTTTAGGCTAGTAGCGGCAATAATAATAAAGCAATTTTAAAACATTTTAATCATATTGATGTTTTAACAATTCTTTATATAGCAAATATAGGTTTATTGCCGCTTATACAAATCAAGAAATCCTTTTTTTGATAAGCTAATGGCATAATTTTAGCTGTACGGTGATTATAAAATACAGAAATGATCCGAAGCTTGTTTTTATTGTTAGTTGCTATTTCGCCGATTTATCGTTCTATTGGCTTCCAGGCAGATATTATCGATGATTTATCATCACATTTCAGAGCTGGAAATTCTAAAGAAATTGCTAAAAATTTTGCGCCTACAATAGAATTGATCATTATAGATGAAGAAGATGTATACTCTAAAGCACAGGGAGAACAAATTTTAAAGGATTTTTTCAGTAAACACCAACCAACAAAAACAAGTATTTTTCACCGTATAAATAACAGCCAGAATTATAGGTTTGGTGTTATTGTGCTCAGTACCTCAAAAGAAACATTCAGGGTTTCTATAACGATGAAAAAGTTTAACAATGCTTTCTTGATAACAGAATTAAGAATAGAACCTGCTAAGGATTAAACTTATTATATTTTCAGTTGCCTTGTACTAAAGGCTAATTGCCTAATCGTAAATATTTGCTATTTTTGAAGTTTAAAAACCATCATTTTGGACAAAGAACTTCTATCTCAATTTATAAAAAATGCCCTTGCGGAAGACGTTGGCGACGGCGACCACACTTCATTATCTACAATTCCTCAAAATACTCAGGGTAAAGCCAAATTAATAATTAAAGAAGATGGCATTTTAGCCGGTATTGAATTAGCGCTGCAAATTTTCGAAGAAGTTGATTCGAACTTAAAAGTTGATGTATTAATTAAGGATGGGAGCGAAGTAAAGGTTGGCGATATTGCGTTGGCTGTATCTGGCAGCACACACTCCATTCTGATTGCGGAACGTTTGGTTCTAAATTGCATGCAACGCATGAGTGGTATTGCAACTAAAACCAATAGAATAGTTTCTAAGCTGAGCAAAACAAAAACAAAGCTTTTAGATACCAGAAAAACAACTCCAGGTTTACGTTATCTGGAAAAATGGGCAGTAAGAATTGGTGGAGGTGTTAACCATCGAATTGGTTTATACGATATGATTTTAATAAAAGATAATCATGTTGACTATGCCGGAGGAATTAGCAATGCAATTAATTCTGCCAGAAAATACTTGGAAGAACAGCATAAATCTCTACAAATTGAAATTGAGGTGAGGAATATTGAGGAATTAAATCAGGTGATAGAAGCCGGAGGAGCAGATAGAATTATGCTTGATAATTTTAGTTTCGAAAATTTAACTGAAGCAGTAAAATTGGTTGATGGTAGATTTATTACCGAAGCATCTGGAGGTATTACAGAAGAAAATGTTGAAGAATATGCAGCTTGTGGCGTCGATTTTATATCAATGGGCGCATTAACACATTCAGTTAAGAGCTTAGATATGAGCTTGAAAGCATATTAATCTATAATTTCATATATAAAGAAAAGCTTATTTTTTGTATCATTGTAGGCTATGGTCACGGTTTATTCTCTCACTGCCCTATTATTTGCATACCTTTTTGGTTCTATTCCAACGGCGGTATGGTTAGGTCAGGCTTTTTACGGAGTTGATGTTAGAGAATACGGAAGTGGAAATGCTGGTGCAACCAATACTTTTAGGGTATTAGGTAAAAAAGCCGGTATTGCCGTAATGATTATCGACATTGCTAAAGGCTATACTGCAACAAATTTAGCCTACCTAATAGGCATGTCTGTAACCGGGCCTCAACATTCTGTAGTTTTTGTTAATTACCAATTGGCACTAGGTGTAACCGCAGTAATGGGACATTTATTCCCGATATTTGCTGGTTTTAGAGGTGGTAAAGGCGTTGCAACACTTTTTGGAATGATTTTGGCAGTTAACTTCCACGCATCTATGCTTTGTGTTCTGGTTTTCGTGGTTGTACTGTTATTAACAAAATATGTATCGTTAAGTTCTATTTGCGCAGGCTTCACTTTTCCTTTAAGTGTTGTCTTTTTGTTTCAGGTTTCAATTAAATCTGAAGTGCTTTATGGAATGGCTGTTTGTGTTTTAATACTGGTTACACACCAAAAAAATCTCGAAAGGTTGCTGAAAGGCAAAGAATCTAAAGTGTATTTGTTTAAGAAAAAAACTAATTAATTAACAAAAACACATTCACCAAAACTTATTTGTAAGCGTTCTGTTTCTCTTACAAATATTTACCAATCTTTTTAAATCGCATTATGAAAAAGTTATTTTTAACGGCAAGTGTTGCTGGGGTTTTATTGTTTAACTCATGTTCTACAGTTCCATTAACTGGACGTAGCCGATTTGACTTAGTGGGTAATGATCAGGTTTTACCAATGGCTTTTCAGGCTTATAGTACTTTTTTAACTGAAAATAAAGCAGCAGTTTTACCAGCATCAAATGCACAGGCTTTAAAAGTTAAAACTATTGGAGCCAAGCTAATTACTGCTGTAAAATCATATATGAATAACAACAACTACGGTAATTTAATTGCAGATTACCAGTGGGAGGTTAATGTTGTTCAAAACAATGAAAAAAATGCTTGGTGTATGCCTGGTGGAAAAATTGTAGTTTATACTGGTATTTTGCCTGTAACACAAGATGACGCAGGTTTAGCTACTGTAATGGGGCATGAGATTGCTCACGCGATTGCTGGTCACTCGGCAGAACGTATGTCTAACGAAATGGTTGCGCAAGGATTGGGTTCTTTAGCAGGTGCCGCCTTATCAAAAAATCCAAAAGTTCAATCAATTTTTAATGCAGGTTACGGCGTTGGTGGACAGGTTGCTATGTTGAAATTTAGTAGAAACCAAGAGTTAGAAGCTGATAGATTAGGCTTAATTTTTATGGCGATGGCGGGTTACAATCCTCAAAATGCCACAGCTTTTTGGAATAGGATGTCTGCAGCTTCTGCTGGTGCACAAACGCCGGCTGAGTTTTTAAGTACACACCCAAGTGATGCAACACGTATTGCTCAGATTCAGAAATATTTGCCTGAAGCACAACAGTATTATAAGAAATAGTAAAGAGCTGAAAGTTTAAAGTGAAAAGTTTAAGGTTGAAAGTGTAAAGCTTTCAACCTTTTTTATGCCTTTTATTTGATTAATTGAAACAGTTAATTTAGGTGTTTGTTTGAATTAATGACCAATGACCAATGACCAATGACCAATGACCAATGACCAATGACCAATGAACTAAACTCCTAAAACCTTAAGAATTGCACTCGCTTTAAGCAAACATTCATCATATTCTTTTTCGGCATCTGCCTGATAAGTAATTGCACCGCCAACTTGAAAAGATAGATATTGATTCCTTTGATTATAAATAATGCTGCGGATAATAACATTGAAATCAAAATCTCCATTCGGTGTTATACAACCAAAAGAACCTGAATAAACACCCCGTTTAGACACTTCAAATTCCTCGATTAGCTGCATTGCTTTAACTTTTGGTGCTCCAGTCATAGAACCCATTGGAAATGCATATTTAATTGCATCTATAAAATGAGCATCAGGATTTAATTCGCTACTAATTGTAGAAATCATTTGATGCACCTGAGGGAAAGTATAGATTCCAAATAGTTCTTCAACTTTAACAGAACCTTTAACTGCAGATTTTGTAAGGTCGTGACGAACCAAATCTACAATCATTACATTTTCTGCCTGTTCTTTGATATCGTTTTTTAGGTTGATTTTGATTTGCTTATCTTCGATTAAATCTGCACTTCTTTTAGCTGTGCCTTTTATGGGTTGTGATATAATTTTTGAACCTCTTTTGCATAAAAAGCGCTCGGGCGTAGCCGATAAGATATATTGATGATAAACTTTAAAATAGCCTGCAAATGGTGTTGGAGATACTTTATTTAACAGCTCGAAAGTTTCTACGGGATCAATAATTGCATTCTCAGCAAAAAATTCCTGACAGAAATTAACTTCGTAAATATCTCCCCGAAGAATATGATTTTTTAGTTCATTTACTTTGTTTATATATTGAGTTTTGGAAAGTTTTTGATTAATAGTTAAATCGGGAGAAGAAGATGCTTCTATGATATTTAAACTATTTATTTCTTCGAGAATGGAATCATTTCCTAATAACACTTCTGCTTTTCCATTTTTAAAACCGATTAAGTATTTCGGCACAAAAAAGTATAAATCAGGAAACTGTAGTTTATCAGAATTTGCAGATTGCAAATCTTCAGTTTCATTTTTTAAATCGTAACCGAAGAAACCAAAAAGCCATGTTTTGTGATTTTCGTAAAAGGTTTTGAGCTTCTCGAAAGCTGTTCCAGAATTGGTTTTTAATTCAACCTGAACATCTGCTGCAATAATAAATTCATATGCAGAATATTCGTCTTTATATTGATTGGAATCTAAAATACAGCAAACCTTAAACTGGTTGGCCCAATGCAATGCTTTTTGTTTAAAAGCTGATATGTTTTGTTCGGTTTTCAAGCAGCGACAAAGGTAACTAAACCCGACATAAGTGGAAAGCTTACGGGTGCAGAAACTTCAATTTTTAGAGAAAGTAAACCGTAACTTGAAACATTGGCGGGACTGAACATAAATAGTAGCAATTGCTGTGCTTTCCAAATAAAAAAGCAACCCAAATTTGGATTGCTTTGTATTTTGATGCTGTCAGTCTGAGTTTATCGAAGACTTATTTAGTATTTCGACAGGCTCAATATGACAAGAAATTATAATTCTAGAGTTTGTGCTCTATCTGGGCCAACTGATAAAAACTTGATTGGCACTTCTAATTCTTTTTCTAAGAATGCGATGTAATCGTTCAATTTAGCCGGAATTTCATCAACAGAAGTAATTTTAGTTACGTCAGTTGCCCAACCATCAATAGCTTTAAGCACAGGTTTTGGCTCAATTGAAATAATGTCGTAAGGCATATAATCAATTGTTTCGCCATTATATTCGTAATGTGTACAAGCATAAATGGTATCGAAAGTATCTAATACGTCAGCTTTCATCATAATTAATTCGGTTACACCGTTTAACATGATGGCATATTTTAACGCAGGAAGATCAATCCAGCCACAACGACGGGCACGACCTGTTGTTGCACCAAATTCGTGACCTAAAGCACGAAGGTTTTCTCCAACTTCGTTATCTAACTCGGTAGGGAACGGACCGCCACCAACACGAGTACAATATGCTTTGAAAATGCCGTAAACTGCACCAACTTTGTTTGGAGCAATCCCTAAACCGGTACAAGCACCAGCAGTTGTGGTATTACTTGATGTTACAAAAGGATATGAGCCAAAATCTACATCTAATAATGTTCCTTGAGCACCTTCAGCCAAAACAGCTTTACCTTCTTTTAAGTAACCGTTAACGAAATGCTCGCTATCTACATGAGGAATTGATTTTAAAAACTCAATTGCTTCGAAAAATGCAGCTTCTTTTTCAGCTAATTCATATTCAAACTCGTAATGAGAAAGTATTTCAGTATGTTTTTCAACCAATTTAGCGTAACGCTCTTTAAAATCAGGCAGGGTTGTATCGCCAACGCGTAAACCATTACGACCTGTTTTATCCATATAGGTTGGGCCGATGCCTTTTAAAGTAGAACCGATTTTGTTTTTACCCATTCGTGCTTCGTTAGCAGCATCCAATAATTGGTGAGTAGGTAAAATTAAGTGTGCTTTACGGGCGATAACTAATTTGCCATCAGCAACTGGATCGTGACCGGCTTTTTTTAGATTATCTAGCTCTCTTTTTAAGATAATTGGATCGATAACCACTCCGTTACCGATAAGATTCATGGTTTTCTCGTTAAAAATACCTGATGGAATGGTGTTTAAAACAAATTTTTTACCATCGAATTCCAAAGTATGTCCGGCATTTGGGCCACCCTGAAAGCGGGCAATAAGATCATATTTCGGACTAAGAACGTCAACGATTTTTCCCTTTCCTTCGTCGCCCCATTGCAGGCCGAGAAGTACATCTACTTGCGTCATTATTAAAAAATTAAGCTGGTTTTATTTTTTTGGATTGATTTAATTTGCTTTAACAGTTGCAGCACTGGCCGCATTTTCACTTACTTTTCTCGCCATACTGCAATCAGAGCAGAAGCCGTAAAGGTTTAAAGAATGGTGTTTAACATCAAATTTTAACAAATCGCCAACCATAGTTTGGATTTGATGAATTCGAGGGTCGCAAAATTCTACAACCTTACCACATTCGATACAGATAACGTGATCATGTTGACGGTAACCATAAGATTTTTCGAATTGTGCCATGTTTTTACCGAACTGATGTTTGGTAACCAAATCACAAGAAACCAACAACTCTAAAGTATTATAAACCGTAGCACGGCTTACACGATACTTTTGGTTTTTCATGTGGATGTATAGGGTTTCAACATCGAAGTGGTCGTTTCGCGAATAGATTTCTTCTAGAATGGCGAAACGTTCAGGTGTTTTTCGTAGATTTTTGTTTTCTAAATAAGCTTCAAAAATTTTACGAACCAGCTCATTTGTTTTTTGTTCTGACATAGTTTTTAAACTCCGTTCAAAGGTAGTTAAATTGTTGGATTGTTATAACTTTCTATTGTTGAAATGTTGTAATAAGTGCGTGGTTAGAAGACTAAAGATCAAAGCTTAAAGGTTAAAGCTAAAAATCTTCCAACTTCAGACATCTGACTCCTGACAAATTACGCATCAAATCTGGTAACTCCTGTTACACCACGTACTTCCATTAAATTCTTAATTAATTTCTCCAAATGTTCGGTATCGTTAACAAAAATCATAATCGAGCCATCAAAAATTCCTTCGTTAGTATCAACAGTAATAGAGCGCATATTTACTTTAAAATCATTTGAAATTACTTTGGTGATGTTATTAATCAAGCCCACATCATCAATACCAACTATACGTAAACCTGTTAAGAAAGTTAATTCTTGTTGTTTATTCCACTTAGCTTTAACAATTCTATAGCCATAATTAGACATTAACTGTGCCGCATTAGGGCAGTTCGTTCTATGTATTTTTATACCTTCGCTTACAGTAACGAAGCCGAAAACGTCATCACCGGGAATCGGATTACAACATGCAGCAAGCGTATAATCTATCTTCTGCATATCTTCGCCGATAAGTAAAATATCAGCTTCTGGGCCTTTAATTTTACCTTTTATGGCATCAATACTTAAATTTTCTGGTCGTTCTGGTCCACGGGTTTCAATTTCCTTCTCGCTAACCAGGTATTCTTTAATATCCTTAAGCTCTATTTTACCCAGCGCTACTTGAACAAACAACTCTTGAGTTGAGGGAAGCTTAAAATAATAACTGATTTTATTAAGGTTATCGGTATTGTAGGTGATTTTTAACGATTTTAACTTACGTTCTAAAATTTCTTTACCAGTTTCGGCTATTTTTCTTTTTTCTTCTTTTAGCGAAGATTTTATTTTCGATTTTGCTTTTGCAGTTACAACTACATTTAACCAATCTTCTTTAGGGGCTTGTTTGCTCGATGTAATAATTTCTACCTGATCGCCATTTTGTAGTTTGTAAGAAATCGGTACCAGCTTGTGATTTACCTTTGCACCGATACAAGTTGCACCAACATCAGTGTGAATTTCAAAAGCAAAATCTAAAGCCGTTGCACCTAATGGTAGTTGAATTAAAGCACCTTTGGGCGTAAAAATGAAAATCTCGTCAGAGAATAAATTCATTTTAAAATCATCAAGAAAATCCAAAGCATTCGCTTCGGGGTTGTTTAGCATTTCACGAACCTTTTGAATCCATTGGTCTAAACCATTATCATTGCTCGATTCTTTGTATTTCCAATGTGCTGCGAAACCTTTCTCAGCAATTTCATTCATTCTCTGGGTACGAATTTGTACTTCAACCCATTGTCCGCGTGGACCCATTACCGTTGTGTGTAAAGATTCATAACCATTTCCTTTCGGAGATGAAACCCAGTCACGCAAACGATCGGGATTTGGGCGATACAAATCAGTTACGATAGAATAAGCTTTCCAGCAATCTGCTTTCTCATTCTCGTATGGACTATCTAAAATTATTCTGATGGCAAAAAGATCATAAACCTCCTCAAAAGGAATATTTTTCTTCTTCATTTTATTCCAAATCGAATGAATCGATTTTGGGCGACCGTAAACATTAGCGAGCAAACCCTGTTCAAAAACAATTTCATCAATTGGCTCAACGAATTTCTTGATAAATAAATTTCGCTCTGCCTTTTTCTCGTTTAGCTTTTTGGCAATGAATTTATAAGTTTCCGGCTCCAGATATTTCATAGAAAGATCTTCAAGCTCCGATTTAATTGCATATAAACCTAAACGATGCGCTAATGGAGCGTATAGATAAATGGTTTCTGATGCGATTTTAAGTTGTTTATGGCGAGGCATAAAATCCATCGTTCGCATATTGTGCAACCTATCTGCAAGTTTTATCAAAATTACCCTAACATCATCGGCCAGAGTTAAAAGCATTTTACGAAAATTCTCTGCCTGTAGTGAGCTATTGGTGTCAAATACACCCGAAATTTTTGTTAAACCATCAATGATTTTAGCGGTTTTCTTACCAAATTCACGTTCAATATCTTCAAGTGTGATATCAGTATCTTCAACAACATCGTGCAGTAAAGCACAAACTATTGAGGTTGTACCCAAACCAATTTCTTCGGCAGCAATTTGAGCAACAGCAATTGGGTGGTAAATGTATGGTTCTCCAGATTTTCGGCGCATATCTTTATGGCTTTCTAAGGCCATATCGAATGCTTTTCTGATTTCTTTTTTATCTCCCTTTTGCAACGTAGACTTGCTTGCACGGAGTAATGCCCTATATCTTTTTAATATTTCTTTTTTCTCTGCCTCTAAATCGATCACTAACTCTGTTTTCATTTGTATTTTTTGCGTAAAAAATTGCGTCTTATTATTCAATAAAACTTATATTAGTTTTATAAAACTCCTAATATATGAAATAACCCCTAACTTTGTTGAGGTATAAATTTATGAATTTTAAAGGGCTTATCATTCTATTTATTGTCATCATTTTCGGTGTTTCAACTAAAGCACAAGAAAATGTAGAACCGGTTTTTCCAAAATTGGGTAAGCTAGATACCATTAGAGTGGCTTCTACCAATGATAATGGCGTCATGATTCCATGGATGCAACTTTATGATGTGACCATAGTTGCACCACATATTTTTAAATCGCCTGCAGAGCAAGCTGCATATAATAGGTTGCGCTACAATGTTTTAAAAGTGATACCTTATGCGCTATTTGCAAAGCGTAGATATGAACAATTGGAGCGTGATTTAGTTACTGCTCCGGAAAAGAAACGTCAGAAAGAATTGGTTAAGCAATGCGATAAGGAAATTAAAGATATGTTTAACCGTGAGATTAAAGATTTAACCATTACTCAGGGGAAAATTTTAACAAAACTTATTGATAGGGAAGTGGGACGTACAACTTATGATATTGTAAAGCAAACAAAAGGTGGTTTTGCAGCGTTTTCTTACCAGGTTATAGCCAGAGTTGTTGGTCATAATTTAAAAAGCGAGTACAATATTAACGAAGACCGGGATATTGAATCTATAATCAGAGCATCCGGTTTCTATCAATAAATATATAATGAAAGAAAATATCCCTAATATCTATTCATTTAAAGTGAAGAAGATAACAGGCGACGAGCAGCCGCTTTCAGCTTTCCGAAATAAAGTTTTATTAATCGTTAATACCGCTTCAGAATGTGGTTTTACGCCACAACTCGGAGAACTACAGAAACTTAAGGATGAAATTGGAAATCCTGATTTTGAAATTTTAGGTTTCCCTACAAATGATTTCGGAAAACAGGAACCACTAAATGGTGATGATATCAGCAATTTTTGCGAGATAAATCATGGAGTCAAGTTTCCGGTTTTTGATAAAATAATGGTTCGTGGAGCACATGCACATCCATTATATCAGTTTTTAAGTGATAAAAAGCAAAATTCTAAGCTCACATCAACACCAAGGTGGAATTTTCATAAATACCTTATCAATAAAAAAGGAGAAGTAGAAGATTATTTTTTCCCTTTTACCAAACCTTTAAGTTCAAAAATCAAGAAAAAAATTCAGCGCCTGCTGGATACAAAATAAATAATGAAGTTAGATATTTTAGTTATAGCCGTTCATCCTGATGATGCGGAACTTTGTTGCTCTGGAACAATTTTAAAACACATTGCACTAGGTAAAAAAGTTGGAATTGTAGATTTAACCAGAGGCGAATTAGGTACTCGGGGTACAGCAGAAACTCGTGATGAAGAAGCTGTAGATTCTGCAAAAATATTAGGATTGCATGCCCGTGAAAATCTGAGGTTTAGAGATGGTTTTTTTCAAAATGACGAGTTTCATCGTTTGGAAGTTATAAAGGCAATTAGAAAATACCAACCGGAAATTATTTTAAGCAACGCGTTGGAAGACCGCCATCCAGACCACGGAAGAGCAGGAGATTTAGTTTACGATTCTGTTTTTCTATCCGGCTTACCAAAAATTGAAACTGAGGTTGATGGAAACAAACAAGCAGCTCATCGCCCACGATTATTGTTGCAATATATCCAAGACAGGTATTTAAAACCTGATATTATTGTAGATATTACCGAGCACATGGATGCAAAAATTGAATCGATAAAGGCATTTAAAACTCAATTTTACAATCCAGATGTAGATGGTTTACAAACTTATATTTCATCGCCTGAGTTTTTTGAATCTGTAATCGGTCGTTCAAGGGAGTTTGGTAAAAGCATTGGCGCTACTTTTGGCGAAGGCTTTACTTCAAGAAAATTGCTAGGCGTAGATAATTTATTTGATTTAAAATAACCTTATTTTCTTAGCGTAAAGCTTTGTGTTCTTTGCGGTTAATTCTGTCGCTCCAACAAAATCGCCTGTTGTTTGTTACTCTAAAAACGAATAACAATAATGGCGAACATATTCTCTTCAATCAAAAACGCGTACAACCTTTTTAAACATGTAGATTTTGCAAAGTTAGATGCGCTATCTAAAAAAGTAGATCTGCCGAAAATGGTCGAAACCATTTCAAGCCTCGATGAAAAACAAATCTCGGGCATGATGAAAATGATGGGTGGGTCTGGCAAAAAGAAAGAACTTCCTCCAATTGATGGCGATTTTTACCAATTAGGTGATGAAGCCTTGAAAGATGAAGACCGAGCATTACAGTTAAAAGTCCGGGCTTTCCTTGAAAAAGAAGTTAAACCAATTGTAAACCATTATTGGAACAAGGCCGAATTTCCTTTTGAAATTATTCCGAAACTGGCAGAGCTTGATATTTGTGGATTAACCTATAAAGGTTATGGCTGTCCGGGAAAATCCAACTTAATGGAAGGAATTTTAGCGATGGAAATGGCCAGAATTGATACCTCGCTCTCTACATTTTTCGGCGTTCAAAGTGGTTTGGCAATGGGTTCCATTTATTTATGTGGCTCAGAAGAGCAAAAACAGCAATGGTTGCCTTTAATGCAAAAGTTTAAAATAATCGGTGCATTTGGTTTAACGGAACCAGAGGTTGGTTCTGCTGCGGCCGGAGGTTTAACAACAACCTGCAAACAAGTTGGCGGGAAATGGGTTTTAAACGGGCAGAAAAAGTGGATTGGTAATGCAACTTTTGCAGATATTTTAATCATTTGGGCTCGTGATGAAGAAAGCAATGATGTAAAAGGTTTCATTATAAAAAAAGATAATCCGGGTTTTGCTGTAGAAAAAATGCAGGATAAAATGGCTTTGCGAATTGTTCAGAACGGAATTATTACGTTAACCAATTGCGAAATAGAAGAAAGCGACCGGCTTCAAAATGCTAACTCCTTTAAAGATACCGCGAAGGTTTTGCAAATGACCAGAGCAGGCGTTGCCTGGCAAGCCGTAGGTTGTGCTCGTGGAGCTTATGAGAATGCTTTAGATTATACCAGAACACGAAAACAATTTGGAAAACCAATCGCATCATTCCAATTAATTCAAAATCATTTGGTAGAAATGCTTTCTAACTTAACTGCTATGCAAACCTTGTGTTTCCGGTTATCGCAGTTGCAAGATCAAGGCTTGCTGAAAGATGAACATGCATCATTAGCGAAGGTTTTTTGTTCTTTACGTACACGCGATGTTGTAAGCAAAGCCCGCGAAGTGATGGGTGGAAATGGAATTTTACTGGAATACAATGTGGCTCGTTTTGTAGCCGATGCAGAAGCGATTTATTCTTACGAAGGCACCAAAGAGATTAATACTTTAATTGTTGGTAGAGCAATTACAGGCTTTTCAGCTTTTGTTTAGGAGTGAAAATTTTTGATTTGAAAAGCAGATTACGGTGCTTTTCGGTTATGCCAGTCCTGCTGTACACTGTAGTCCCGATGAAAAATCGGGAGCTGCCGTTTCCATCAGGTTTATAAACAAAGGGGAGATGCTTTTCGGAAAGAAAACATCTCCCTAATTTAGTTAGGAGTTTGTTTCCTGTTTTTTTCTTCAATCCATAAAGACATATATTTTGTGCTTTGTGTGGTGTGATGATTTAAAATCTGTCCGATGAAATTGTTTTGGCGATGTTTAGATAAATCTAAATTTTCTATTTGTGACATAAAATCATCAGCTATCTGTTGGTTGGTATAACGCACATTAATAATCTCTACGCCATTTTGTTGAGCATTAAGCCATTTTGTTTTATCCTGATATAATTCAACAGCTTTATCAACAAAAGTGTCTAAATCATCTTCAATAAATCCATTCCAACTTAAAGAGCCATTCATAGCCTCAGCGCCAATTGAAGTGGTTACAGATGGTGTTCCAACTTGCATGGCATCAATAAACTTACCTTTAACTCCTGCGCCAAATTGAATAGGAGCGAGTAAGATTCTATTTTGAGATATTTCATCACGAGCGTCTTTTGCTCTTCCACGAATGAAAAAATTCTCCTTTTTGTTTTCCAACTGTAATACCTTCTGCGATGCGTAAGAACCGAAAATATTCATTTTTGCATTCGGTAACTTTTTTCTTAAATATGGCCAAACTTTGGTTTTTAAAATCTGGACAGTACTCCAGTTTGGTTCGTGTAAAAAATTCCCGATAAATATAAAATCGGTTCTTTCTTCAAAAGGAATCCAATTTTGCATCGTTGCTGAAGTGATTTTATTTTCGAGAAAAGGCAAATAGCAAATTAAAGAAGAATCTATTTTAAATTTTTCCTGAAGAATGTCCATCTCAGTTTCTGAAATGATTAAGGATATATCACAACGTAAAATAGAAGCAATTTCTCTCTTTGCAGCATCATTGTATAAATCTAAAACATCATTTTTCTTAGCGCTGATTTGTCGGGCGCTTCTTAAAAAATGTAGATCTTCAGTGTCTAAAATTTTTATCACATTCGGACATTCTTGTTGCACACGCCATCCATATTGCTCTTCAACCATAAATCGGTCGAACATTACAACATCTGGCATCAATTCTTTTAAAAAAAAGTTGAAGCTTTCATCATTCAGCTTTATCTCTTTTTCAGCTACTTTTTTATCATCAAAATCATAACTGAAATCACTTTTGGATGCAGCCGAGGTGAAAGTAACATCATATCCTTTATTCAGAAATAAATCTACCAATTGAATCATTCTCGTGCCTGCAGCCGAAGAAGTAGGTTCTGGCCAAACGAATCCAATTATCAATAATTTCTTTGCACTCATAATCTAATATTTCTGCAAAATAAACATAACCCACGATTTAAATCGTGGGCTGTGCAAGAAATTCTTAATTTTGCCATTCGAATTAAAAACCACATGTTAGGATTAAAACTATTAACAGACCCACGTTGGGCAAATATTGCTGAATCAAATTTAGAAGAAATTCTATCCGACCATGCCTGGTGCGAGCAAAAAGCGGCATCTAATGCTATTACCTTAATTACTCAAAATTCAGAACATCAGGATTTGGTTGAAGAATTGACTGCAATTTCGATTGAAGAGATGCAGCATTTCCAAATGGTTATCGAAATTATAAAACAACGTGGCTATACTTTAACCCGCGAAAGAAAAGATGATTACGTTGGGCGTTTGGTTAAATTCAGCAAAAAAGATGGTAGTAGAAACCAGGCTTTTATTGATAGGCTTCTATTTGCGGCAATGATTGAAGCCAGAAGTTGTGAACGTTTTCGTGTGCTTTCTCAAAACATTAAGGATGCTGAATTAGCTAAATTTTACCATGAGCTAATGATTTCTGAAGCAACACATTATACCACATTCTTAAATTTCGCCAGAAAGTACAGTACTGATGTTGATGTAGATAAACGTTGGAAAGAATGGTTGGAATTTGAAGGAGAATTAATTCAAAGTTTTGGTACAAAAGAGGCGATACACGGGTAAGAGTTATAGGTTAAAAGTTGTAAGTTATAAGTTTGGGCGTCTAAACTTTTAACCTTTAACTTTCAACTTATGCTTATGTATATTCCACAGCCAGATAACAATATCCTGATAACTATTTATACCTTTTTTTTGATTATTAAGTTTCAAGAAACTGTCAAAGGCGGCATCCATGTAGCCAAACATTTCGCCATTATATTTTCGCCAAAATTCTTTTTCGGTTTTGAAATCCGTTAAAACACCAGCTGATAATTTGTCGTGTAATAATTTATAATCTTCCGGAGATTTAATCCTGATTTCGAATAAAATATACCTTAGCATTTCATAATTAGCTGAATATTGGTAATTTAAATCAGGACTATTACTTGCTGTTAAATAACCTAAAAGATTCGCTTCATCTTCATAGGCAATGCCCAATTGATGTGCGATTTCGTGACAAGAAACATAGGGTTTAACAAAATCAGGCAAATTCATGTTCATATTTGCTTCTCCGGTTAATGGAGCGTAATAACCTTCAATGCCAGCTTTACTTACAAAATAAGCGCTTAGAACAGATTTTAAACAGGGGTTTGAATATTTAAATAATGAATTTTTCTGCTCCATTAAATTGTATGCTGCGGAAGAAATTTTTTCTAATTCATCAATTTTGTAAGTCGGAATTTTACTTTGTTTAAGCTTTAAATCATTAGTTTTTTGAACGAAATAATCGCCCAATAAAACAAGTTCCTTAACGCTATATTTTTCATTTCCAATACCTAATTCTTCGCTCACGCTTGGTCGGCTATAATTTAAACCCCAAACTAGTTTGAAGATGATGTAGAGAATTAGGAAGAAGTTTAAAACCTGTATTGGAACAATGATTCTATCTGTTCTTTTTAAAGTTTTTCTTTTCTTGAAAAATCTGATGATTTTGTAAAGAATAAAGCCGATTAATAGGCCGTAAACAATATCGCCAATGGCAAAAGGAAAAATTGAGGATATAAATCTTAGTGATGAAGAAATGTAGATGTAAATCCCAACTGAGTAATATTTTTGGATAAGATTGGGGAAAAAGCCAAAGACAAAAATCAGTATAGAAATGCTGATTAAAATTGTAAATGATTTATAAACCGGATGTTTAAACACTATCAATAATGTCCTTTTAAGGATTGAATTTCTAGAATAACAATGATTCCATCATCACGAATTTCGTAAACGATACGATGTTCTTCATTAATTCTACGAGACCAGGAACCAGATAATTCATATTTTAAGGGTTCAGGCTTACCGATTCCCTCAAAAGGATTTTCTTGAATGGCTTTAATCAATTGTTCAATTTTTTTCTGAATAGCTTTGTTGCCTGATTTTTTCCAATACTTTAAGTGTGCAATAGCTTTTGGAGCAAAAATTACTTCCATAAATCTTCAACTGCAATTTTTACACCTTTACCATTTTTTATATCTGCTCGAGCTTGCAAGATGTCTTTTACAAATTCTGGGTTATACGGGCTTTTTTCGGTTTCAAAATCAATTTTCAAAACTTTCATTACCGCTTTTAAGGCTGTGGCTTGTTCTTCGTTTTTAGGGTGTACAATTAATGTTTCCATATTTTCAGTGCCTGATAAACAAATATAACAAATCTATCTTTCAAAAGTTAGTCGCTTGCCGATTTGGTCTGTAGTGAATCTGCCTTTTTGATAAGCTAAATTACCCGAGACAAATGTATGTGTAACACTTGCTTGAAAGGTATCGCCATCAAACGGACTCCAACCACATTTGTAGAAATTGTTAAGCTTTGTTACTGTCCATGAATCTTTTAAATCAACCAAAACTAAATCTGCCCAATAACCTTCACGAATAAAACCACGTTTCTCAATGTTAAAACAGATTGCAAGATTATGCGCTGTTTTTTCTGCAATTTTCTCTAAAGAAATTTTGCCTTGCAAATGCATTTCTAACAAAGCCGGCAAAGCATGTTGAACCAAAGGCCCGCCTGATGGTGCCTGTGCATAAGGCTGATTTTTTTCCTCTAAAGTATGCGGCGCATGATCGGTTGCAATAACATCAATGTTATCATTTAAAACACCTGCTAAAATTCCATTTTGGTCTGTTTCGGTTTTAACCGCAGGATTCCATTTTATAAAGTTGCCTTTTTTAGCGTAATCTTTATCATTAAACCAAAGGTGATGAACGCAAGCTTCGGCAGTAATTTTTTTATCTTTTAATGGAATTGAATTATCGAAAAGTGCAATTTCTTTCGCGGTAGAAATGTGTAGAATATGTAAACGGGTTTGATAGCTTTTTGCCAATTCTACAGCTAAAGATGATGATTTGTAACAAGCCTCTGCACTTCTAATTAATGGATGCATATCTATGGTTAAATCTTCACCATATTTTGCTTTAAATTCTGCAAGGTTGTGGCGAATGGTTGCTTCATCTTCGCAATGAGTGGCTACCAAAATTGGTGCCTTGCTGAAAATATTTTCTAAAGTTTTTTCATTATCAACCAACATGTTGCCAGTTGATGAACCCATGAAAACTTTAATTCCGCAAACATTTTTAGGGTCGGTTTTTAAAACTTGTTCAATGTTATCGTTGCTTGCACCCATGTAAAACGAGTAGTTAGCTAAAGAAGTTTCAGCTGCGATTGCATATTTATCTGCTAATAATTCTTGCGTTAAAGTATTTGGAACGGTGTTTGGCATCTCCATAAAAGAGGTAATTCCACCAGCAACAGCGGCCATACTTTCTGTAAAAATATCTGCTTTGTGTGTTAAACCTGGTTCGCGAAAATGAACCTGATCATCAATCATTCCTGGTAAAAGGTACTGGCCTTCGGCATTAATTTCTTGTACGCCATCGGCAGAAAGATTTTGACCGATTTTGGTTATCAATCCATCTTTAATTAATACATCAGCAACAATTTTTTGCCCTTCGTTTACAATTGTGGCAGCTTTTATCAGGTAAGAATTCATGGTTTCAAAGGTAGTAAATTGGGTTAATTGTTTAAATGGTAAATTGGGTTAATTGTTTCAATTGTTGAATTGGTTAATTGTACAACATGGTGCAAACTGAGTTTGTTGTACTGTTTTGAGTAAAATAAACCTGACAGGAGCGAGCATCCCGAATTTCTCGGGATAAAGCGGATGGCAGGACTAACCTTAAAATGAAATACTGCACTTGCTTTTCAAATGATTTGCTCTTTAAATTTTGCCCTTAAAAACGTATTTTTGCCACTCAAATTGATATTGAATAATTTTTCATGAGCATTTCCACCAAGTACAATCCTGCAGAAACAGAAGATAAATGGTATAGCTATTGGCTATCGAAAAAGTTTTTTCACTCAGAACCTGATGAACGCGAGCCTTACACTATTGTAATTCCGCCGCCAAATGTTACGGGTGTGCTGCACATGGGGCATATGCTGAATAATACGATTCAGGATGTTTTGATTCGTAAAGCCCGTATGCAAGGTAAAAATGCTTGCTGGGTTCCTGGAACTGACCATGCATCTATTGCTACTGAGGCGAAAGTTGTGGCAATGTTAAAAGAACAAGGCATCAATAAAAAAGACCTTTCTCGTGATGAATTTTTGAAATATGCCTGGGAGTGGAAGGAAAAATACGGTGGTATTATTTTAGAGCAGTTGAAGAAACTGGGTGCAAGTTGCGATTGGGACCGTACTCGTTTTACGATGGAGGAAGACCTTTCTGCGGCGGTTATCGGTTCGTTTATTCATTTGTATAAAAAAGGTTGGATTTATCGCGGTATCCGAATGGTAAATTGGGACCCGGCAGGTAAAACGGCGGTTTCTGATGAAGAGGTAATCCGTAAGGAAGTCAACCAAAAGCTGTATTATATTAAGTATCAAGTATCGAGTAGCAAGAATCAAGACGAGCCTGAATACTTAACAGTCGCTACTACGCGTCCAGAAACAATTATGGCTGATGCTGCGATTTGTATCAACCCGAACGATGAACGTTTTACGCACTTAAAAGGTAAAAAGGTTTTTGTACCGCTTGTTAATCACGAAATTCCTGTTATAGAGGATGAATATGTTGATATTGAGTTTGGTACAGGTTGTTTAAAAGTTACGCCTGCGCATGATTTGAACGATTATGAATTGGGTGTTAAACACAATTTACCAGTTACCGATATTTTAAATGATGATGGAACTTTAAATGAATTGGCGGTTATTTTGGTGGGCGAAGACAGGTTTGTTGCCCGTAAAAAGATTGCCAAAATGCTTGAAGAAGCTGGTCATTTAGATAAGGTTGAAGATTATAAATCTCAGGTTGGTTTCTCAGAACGTACGGATGCGGCTATTGAACCAAAACTTTCGATGCAGTGGTTTGTGAAGATGAAAGAAATGGCTCAGCCTGCTTTGGATGATGTTTTGAATGGCGATGTAAATCTGATTCCGAACAAGTTTGAGAATACCTACAAACATTGGATGGAAAATGTTCGCGATTGGAATATTTCTCGTCAGCTATGGTGGGGACAACGTATTCCGGCCTGGTACGATGATAAAGGAAACTGGGTTGTTGCTAAAACCAAAGATGAAGCTTTAGAAGAATTCTGGAAGAAAAAACATTTGGATGAAAGTGCTAACGAAAGTGAAAAAGCTGGATTTAAACATCAATTAGAGCCTTTTTTAAAACAGGATGAAGATGTAATGGACACTTGGTTTTCATCATGGTTGTGGCCAATTTCTGTTTTCGATGGTTTTAAAGACCCAAATAATAAGGATATTAATTACTACTACCCAACGAATGATTTGGTTACAGCACCAGAAATTATGTTTTTCTGGGTGGCACGTATGATTATGGCTGGACATGAGTTTATGGGCAAAAAACCATTTACAAATGTTTATTTAACGGGTATCGTTCGCGATAAATTAGGTCGTAAAATGTCTAAATCTTTAGGTAACTCGCCAGACCCGATTGGATTGATTGAAAAATATGGTGCTGATGCAGTTCGCGTGGGTATGTTAATGTCATCGCCTGCAGGAAACGATTTAATGTTCGATGAAAGCTACTGTGAGCAAGGCCGTAATTTCGCTTCTAAAATATGGAATGCATTCCGTTTGGTTAAAGGATGGGAAGTTGATGAAAATTTAGAAAACCCGAATACACAAGCGATTTCATGGTTCGAAAACCGTTTTAATGAAGCTTTAGTAGAAATTGAAGCTAACTTTAAACAATACCGTTTATCGGAAGCTTTAACCACAACTTATAAATTGGTTTGGGATGATTTCTGTGCCTGGTATTTAGAAATGGTTAAACCTGCATACCAACAACCAATCGATGCCGAAAGTTACAAAGCTACGGTTGGTTTCTTTGAGCAGATTATAAAATTATTGCACCCGAATATGCCTTTCTTAACCGAAGAATTATGGCATGATGATTTATTTGCTGAACGTGGCGAAATGGACTGCTGTATTGTTGCCGAATTCCCGAAAGGTGGCGCAATTGATGAGAAATTACTGAAAGATGCGGAGGTAATCAAAACCGTTATTGCTGAAATCAGAAATGTTCGTAACCAAAAACAAATTTCGCCAAAAGAGGCATTGCCTTTGAGCTTGAAAGTGAATTCTGACATCGATTATGAAAAATGGTTAAACATTGTTTTCAAACTGGCTAATGTTTCTGAAGCTGAAATTGTAAACGATAAAATTGCTGGTGCAACGGCTTTCATGGCCGGAAAAGACGAATTCTTTATTCCATTAACTGAAAATATTGATGTTGATGCAGAACGCATTCGCTTAAATGCTGATTTGGCTTACCTTCAAGGCTTCTTAAAATCTGTTGATGCAAAACTAAGCAATGAGCGTTTTGTGCAAAATGCGAAACCAGAAATTATTGCCAACGAACGTAATAAGAAAGCAGATGCTGAAGCGAAGATTCAAATAATTGAAGAAAGTTTAGCGATGTTAGGATAGATTTTATTAAACCTTTTAGGTTTTGGATAAGCCCTTTAGAATTAAATATCTAAAGGGCTTTTTGTTTTTAAAAATCACATCTGAATAATTGTTTCAAACTTTTAATTCGCTGGTTGAATTTCCTCATAACTAGGCCTAAGCACTATTTCTTCGTTCTACTTTGAACCGGCCTAACATCCCGTACATACGGGATTGTGGAAGCACGGTCAAAGCCAAACCACTAACTTTAATACAAAAACGGTGAAGCCCTCATGAATACCAATAAAAAAAGAATAAAAACTAATGAATAATTTTCAGCCGGCAATTTTGTTTCTTTTGTTGTCAAAAGAAAAAGGCCCGTCTGGCCAAGACAAACAAACACCCCGCCCTGTGGGCATCCCTCTAAATAGGGGAAATGCAAATTGAACAAATCAAGTTTATAATAATTTCATTCATATTGATTTTTATGAAATAAAAAAATCTTTTAGGGGACAATCAAATTTCTAAAGGGCTTTTTGTTTCCTCAAAGAATTAAGAATTATTATTTCAAACGTTTTCCATAATTATTAGTTTAAGTTTTATTCTGCTAAAAAATGCCTTGAATGCCTTTTAATAAAGGTTTGGGTAGATTTTTAAATGCTATTTGATTAAGATGGTTTCAAAAAAATTACTTGTTCAAATTTACAGCCTCGTATTTAAAACAGTATTTTAGGTTAAGATTATGGTTTAATGAGAAACCATCTTTTTTAATATAACCAAATTATAGAAATGGAAAATTCCAGAAGGAAATTTATTAAACAATCTGCAATTTTTGCTGCGGCAACTTATGCAGGAACAATGGGTATGAGCGCAAAGAGTTACGGGCGAATAATCGGAGCAAATGATAGAGTACGTGTTGGTGTAGTCGGTTTTTCAGATCGTTTTAAGGATACATTATTACCTTGTTTCTTAAACCACAACAAAGAGCTAAACTTTGATATTGTTGGTCTTTCTGATTTATGGAATTACCGTAGAGATTTGGGTATAGCACATTTAAAAGAAAAATTTGGGCATGATATAAAGGCTTGTAGAAATAACGATGAGCTTTATGCAACAAAAGATTTAGATGCTGTAATTATTAGCACGGCCGATTTTCAACACGCTTTACATACCATTGAAGCCGTAAAAGCTAATTGCGATGCTTACGTAGAAAAACCTTTTGCTGAAACAATGGATGATGCAAAAGCTGCGTTAAAAGCAGTAAAAGCAACGGATAGAATTGTGCAGATTGGTTCTCAGCGCAGAAGCGGAGAAAACTATGTTAACGCTGCAAAATACATTCAGGAGGGTAAATTTGGACCAATTACTGCGGTAGATTTAGTTTGGAATGTTAATCAGCCTGGCCGTTGGCGCAGACCAGATTTAGTTGCAAAACTTAAAGAAGAAGATATCGATTGGAAAAGATTTTTGTTAAATCGTCCGAACGAAGCTTTCGACCCAAGAAAATATTTAGAATATAGATTGTTTTGGCCATATTCATCAGGAATGCCTGGACAATGGATGTCGCACCAGATTGATACCGTACATTGGTTTACCAATTTAAAACACCCAAGAAGCGTGGTTGCAAATGGTGGAATTTACACCTGGAAAGATGGCCGCAGAAACTGGGATTCGATGGTCGCGGTTTTTGATTATGGCCAGCCGAATACAACAGATGGATTTCAGGTAACTTTCACTTCAAGAATGCAAAATAGCGTTGGCGATACCGGAGAAGTTTATTACTCAAACGGAGGCGAATTAAATTTAATTACGAATAAAGTATCTCCTAAAGGTGGTTTAAGAGAAAGAGAAGCTGCGGCAATGGGTTTAAAAGCAAATCTTTTGCCTGAGTTTGATTTAAGTAAAACTGCTATAAAAGCTGCAACTGGTGCAAATATGGGCGGCGATCCATTAACTTCTGGTCACATGAGAAACTGGATGGAATGTGTACGTAGTCGTAAAACGCCTAACGCTCCGGTGGAGGCAGGTTATTCACATTCAATTGCAAACATCATGACTAATGCTGCGGTGCGTACCGGTGCAAAAGCAGTTTTTGATGAAGGCAAACAAGAAGTAATCGCAAACGGAAAAGTTTTTAAATATTAATATTCAGCAATTCGTCATTGCGAGGCACGAAGCAATCTCTGTTTATAGATTGCTTCGTGCCTCGCAATGACGGCAAAATCAAAAAGATGTTCAACATAAAAAAATACAGTATTCTAACCCTTTCATTAATTAGTTTTTCAGCCTTTGCACAGAAATCAAAACCACTTTTCGATGGTAAAACCTTAAACGGTTGGAAAGCGGTTGCAGGTGCTGCGCCTTACAAAGTAGAAGATGGTGCAATTGTTGGCACCATGACTAAAGGAACACCGAATTCATTTTTAATCACCGAAAAAGAATACGGAGATTTTATTCTCGAATTAGATGTGAAATTAGAAGGCGAAAGCACCAATTCCGGTATTCAAACCCGTAGTCATTTAAAACCAGAAGGTAACAATGGCAGAGGTTTAGTTTACGGCAGACAAATGGAAATAGACCCGGCTGCAAGAGCATGGACTGGTGGTATTTACGATGAAGCCCGCAGGTTATGGCTTTATCCGTTAGAGCTTAACCCAACTGCAAAGTCGTTGTATAAAAAGAACGAGTATAATCATTACCGAATCGAAAACATTGGTAACGAACTTAAAACTTGGGTAAACGGTAAACCTGTTGCTTACGTAATCGATACTTTAGATAAATCTGGTTTTATCGGTTTGCAGGTGCATGGAATTGGAAACATTTTAGAAAACGATGGTAAGAAAGTTTACTTCAAAAACATCAATATCCAAACCGAAAACTTAAAGCCGAAAGCATTTCCAAAGGGAATTTATACGGTTAATTTAACTCCAAATACTTTATCTGCCTACGAAAAATCTGAAGGTTATAAATTGCTTTTTGATGGAAAAACCAGCAATGGTTGGGTTGCTGCTCATAAAACTACATTTCCAGAAAAAGGATGGAAAATTGCTGATGGCATAATCAGTGTAGAACCATCTGGCGGTGCAGAATCTACAAACGGTGGCGATATTGTAACTAAAGAAGAGTTTTCAGCTTTCGATTTGTCTTTCGAGTTTAAACTTACTCCGGGCGCAAACAGTGGCGTTAAATATTTTGTAACCTTAAACGAAAAAAGCGCAGGTTCGGCAATTGGTTTAGAGTATCAGGTTTTAGATGATGTACTTCATCCGGATGCGAAACTTGGCAGGGATGGAAACCGTACTTTGGCTTCATTATACGATTTAATGACCGCTAAAAAGGAGCCACGTTACCTTCGTCCGATTGGTAGCTGGAACAATGCTCGTTTAATCGTTTATCCAGATAACAGGGTTGAGCATTATTTAAATGGTGTTAAAGTTTTAGAATATGTTCGCGGTTCAGAGGAGTTTAAAAAACTGGTTGCCATAAGTAAATACAAAAACTGGGAAAACTTCGGCCAAGCTGCAAAAGGCCATATTCTGATTCAGGATCATGGTAATAAAGTAGATTTCAGAACCATTAAAATAAAAACATTAAAATAGTTCAAATTTTAGCAGACGTTTATTTTTTGAAAATGAACGTCTGCTTTTTATAGTAGACTGAAGTCCCGCTATTCGTTACAATTTTTTAAATTATTTCTGTCTTTCTGAGGAACGAAGAATCTTTTTCATCGGTTGCAGATTCTTCGTTCCTCAGAATGACAGAACATTCAGGGTTGCTGCTTATTTAAAAAGATTTTCACTGCTATCGGGTTTATGATTAGCGTTTTTGTATTAATACAATCATAGCTATTAATTAAAATTTTATTCAGCGAGCGTCTGCATCTAACTAAGCTAAAGTAGTGCATCTTCGTTAAGCTTAAATCCGGCCTAACATCCCGTACGTACGGGATTGGGGATGCAATGAAAAAGCCAAAGCACAAACTTTAAAACAAAAACGGCGAAGCCTTCATGAATACCAATAAAAATTAAAAGTCAATTCATAATTTTCAGCCGGCAATTTTGTTTCTTTTGTTGTCAAAAGAAAAAAGCCCGTCCGGCCAGGACACAAAATATAAGCAACAATTTATAAAGGAAATTAAAGTTATTTGCGCCACAAAAACTTATTTTTACAAGAACACCTAACCGATTAAAATTTCTATCATGCACCGTCGTTCGTTTATTAAAAAGTCAGCATTATTTAGTTCGGGTTTATTAGTTGCCGATGCAGCAGTTGCTAACCTGAGTTTAAATCGAGAAAGAATAATCAATATTGCAATGATTGGTTGCGGCGATAGGGGCAAAGGCGTTTTGTCGGTAATTAAATCGATGCCTGCAAAATTTAATATCGTTGCTTATTGCGATGTTTTAGATTTTAGATTGGACGAAACCAAAAAGTTTGTGCCCGAAACTGCAAAGGCAATTAAAAATTACAAGCAAATTTTAGATAATAAAAAAGTTGAAGCCGTCTTTATTGCTACGCCATTAAGCGAACATTTTCAGATTGCAAAAGACGCCGTATTGGCTGGTAAGCATGTTTATGTAGAAAAAACCATGACTTACAACATCGCACAGGCTTTAGAATTGCGAAATCTGGTTTTAAAATATCCAAAACAAGTTTATCAGGTTGGTTATCAATATCGTTATTCTCCGCTTTATTTTAAGGTTAAGGATATGATTAGAAGTGGCTATTTGGGCAATGTCTCGCAAGTAGATTGCCGTTGGGATAGAAACGGGAACTGGCGCAGAAAGGTAAACGATCCAAAACTGGAAAGGCAGATCAACTGGCGTATGTATAAAGAATATTCTGGTGGTTTAGCTGCCGAATTATTATCGCATCAGATTGATTTTATTAATTGGGCTTTCGAAACCCAGCCAGATGCTATAACCGGAACTGGTGGAATAGATGTTTTTAAAGATGGACGAGAAACATACGATAACATTCAGACGATGTTGAGGTACGAAAAAGCGGGTATGATTGGTAATTTCGGTGCAACTTGCGGGAATGCGCATGATGGTTATCTGTTCAAAATAAAAGGAACGAAAGGTTCTGTTTCTCTCCTTACAGATACCGGGATTTTCTACCCGGAGCAGCAAACCAAAAAAGAATTGGGCATTGTTGATGGTGTTACCGGAGCAACGAAAATCGTGGTTAACAAAGATGGCGGAATCCCGATTTTGGATACGCCAACTAAAGACGGAACCACTTATGCCTTGGATGAATTTTACGAGTCAGTTATCTCCGGGAAATTTCCTGCATCAAACGTAAAAACCGGAACACAAGCTGCAATTTGTGTAGCCATGTGCAACGAAGCGATTTATTCGGGCAACAAGCAAGTTTGGAAACCAGAGTATAATTTGTAGGATTTTCGGTAGTCATTTATATTTCTCAACTTGTCATCCTGAGCTTGTCGAAGGAGTTGTAAAACAGGTCTTCGACAAGCTCAGACTGACATTAACTATTCTACAAATCCAAATAATCGGGCATTTCTGGTGTAAAAACAAAACTCGCATTAGCTAAATCCATTTTGGCAAAAACATGTTGTAAGCCATTGGTAAGCACAATCCACTTAGCCTGATGAATAGAATTGTACCGGGAAGCCTGCTCAAAAACAGCAGGAGTAATTTTTACATTTGGCGCTTTACATTCGATTAAAACCAACTTTTCTCCAGCAGTATTGTAAACTAAAATATCACTACGCTTCTGTAGTTGGTTTAAAGTTAAGCCTCCCTCAATCTGAATCAATGTTTTCGGGAATTTCTTATTAAGGATTAAATCTTGGATAAAATGTTGCCGAACCCATTCTTCGGGCGTTAAAACCAAATGCTTTTTCCTCAACTCATCAAAAATAAAAACCACATTATCTTTTTTAGTAATTTTAAAAGGATATGGCGGAAGATTAAGTGGGGTAGGATTAAACATTTTGGATTTCGATACGCAATTATAAAATTAGCAATTACCAAATAAGACAATAATCAATCATAATTAAACAATTAACCAATTGAACAATTAGGCAATTAACCAATGTACGCCAAAGTTAATATTGTTTATAAACATTTCGTAAATCCTAAAAGCTAAATTGTAATTTTACAGCAATGACTGCTGCTGAAATTATTAAGGATATCAAAGCTAGGAAATTCAAGCCTGTGTATTTATTGCATGGAGAAGAAGCTTTTTACATCGACCAGATAACAGATTATATCGAAGATAAATTGTTGAATGATGCCGAAAAGGGTTTCAATCAAACTGTTTTGTACGGTAAAGATACCGATATGGCAACTGTTTTAGGTGCAGCCAAACGTTACCCGATGATGTCGGATTACCAGGTTGTTATTGTTAAAGAAGCGCAGGATTTAAAATGGGGTAAGGAAGATGCGGGAAGTAAAGAGGCTGAATTTGTATTAAATTATTTTGAGAAGCCTTTGCCAAGTACCATTTTAGTTTTGGCTTACAAATACGCCAACTTCGATAAAAGAAAAAAAGTTTATAAGGCGATAAGTAAAAGTGGTTTAATCTTCCAGTCAGATTTAGTTAGAGATTATAAACTTGTCCCTTGGATAGAAGATTTTATCAGAGAAAAAGGCTATAAAATAGATCAACAAGCATCAGCCTTGATGGCAGAATATCTAGGGACAGACCTTTCTAAAATCGCCAATGAGATTGAAAAATTAATGCTTAATGTTCCGAAAGATGTTACTATAAATACTGATTTGGTTCAAAAAAACATTGGTATTAGTAAAGAATATAATGTTTTTGAATTACAGAAAGCATTAGCTATTCACGATGTTTTGAAATGCAATAAAATAATAAACTACTTTGCAAGCAACCCAAAAGCCAACCCAACAGTTATGGTAATGGCAAATTTAGGTGGCTATTTTACCAAGCTTTTAAAATATCATTATATACCAAACAAAGCTGATGCTGCATCGGCACTAGGTGTTCCGCCATTCTTTGTGAAAGATTATGAGGTTGCAGCCAGAAATTATAATACTGGTAAAGTTTTTCAGGTAATCAGTTTGCTTCGGGAGTACGATTTGAAAAGTAAAGGTTTAGATAGTTCTGGCAATGTTAACGATGGAGAACTTTTAAAGGAATTGGTTTTTAAAATTGTTCATTAACGGTTAATGTAGGTTAACTGTTTAAATTGTAAAAATTGTTTAATTGTTGGTGATGGGATTACCTATTAAGGGTTAATTGTTTAAACTGTTGGAATTGTTTAACTGACCAAGGCAATTAACCAGTTTAACAATTCGTCAATTAACCAAATAAAACAATTAACCAAGTAAAACGATTAACAATCACAAATAATTCCTTTGTAACTTAAAAGTTATTACGGAAATCATACGAAATCTTAGTTCTAAACTATATTTACAGTCAAATCAACTAATTTGTTATGAAGAAAAATTTACTCAGCATATTATTTGCTGTTTCTGCCGTTACTTTTGCATCCGCTCAAGTAAGACAAGGTGCAGGTGCTGCGCCAGGCGATACCACAAGGAGAGCTCCGGGTGCTGCATTAGGCTCGGGAGTTAGAGCACAGCCAAAGCCTTACGATCAGGTAATTACAGCCAAAGCATCTACGCGTAAAGGAATGATTACAACTCACAAAATCGAAGATAAATTCTTTTTTGAGATTGCTGATACAACTTTAGGTAGAGATATTTTAGTGGTTAGCAGAATATCAAAATCAGGTGCTGAAGTTAGAGCCGTTCAAGGTTATGCAGGCGACCAGATTGGAAGTGCTGTAATCCGCTTCGAAAAAGGTCCGAATAATCGCATTTTCATGCGTAAAGTAAGTTATAGAACTTACGGTCCGGATAGTACAACTTCAATGTATCAATCTTTAAAAAATTCAAATATTCAGGCAATTGCTGCTTCATTTAATATTGCAGCTTACACCACTGATAAAAAAGGAAGTGTAATTGATATTACTGATTATCTGAATAGCGATAACGATATTTTCTATTTCAGTTCTCCAGCATCAAAAACAAGATTTAGATTAGGTGCTCAACAAGCAGATAGAAGTTACATTCAAAATTTAAGAAGCTTCCCAACAAATGTAGAAATCAATACCGTTAAAACTTATAGCTTAACGGCTGCTGCAAATCCATTTGGTGGTGCTGCTGCTCCTGCAATGGGTGGTGGTGCTTCTGCAGGTTCATCAACTATCGAATTAAATACTTCGTTAGTTATTTTGCCTAAAGTGCCAATGAAAGCACGTTATTTCGATCCTCGTGTTGGTTATTTTGCTGTTGGATACACTGATTTCGATTTAAATCCACAAGGTGTAAAAGAAATTGAATTAATTAAAAGATGGAGATTAGAACCAAAACCACAAGATTTAGCAAAATACAAACGTGGTGAATTGGTTGAGCCAATAAAGCCGATTATTTTCTATATCGACCCGGCAACTCCAAAAAAATGGGTTCCTTATTTAATTGCCGGTGTTAACGATTGGGCTAAAGCTTTTGAAAAAGCGGGTTTCAAAAATGCCGTTATGGGTAAAGAGGCACCAACTTTCAAACAAGATTCTACCTGGAGTATAGATGATGCACGTAATTCTGCTATTGTTTATAAACCATCAGAAATTGCAAATGCCAGCGGACCAAGTATCTCTGACCCACGTAGTGGAGAAATTATGGAAAGTCATATTAACTGGTTTCATAATGTTCAAAAATTGGTTCACGATTGGTATATGATTCAAACGGCTGCGGTAGATACCAGAGCTCGTAAAATGACTTTCAGCGATGAGCTAATGGGCGATTTAATTCGTTTTGTATCTTCTCACGAAGTTGGTCACACTTTAGGTTTACGCCACAATTATGGCTCAAGTTCAACTGTTCCTACCGAGTTATTGAGAGATAAAAAATGGGTAGAAGCTAACGGACATACGCCATCTATTATGGATTATGCTCGTTTCAATTATGTAGCACAACCAGAAGATAAAATTTCACCAAAGGGATTATATCCTCGTATTGGCGATTATGATAAATGGGCTATTGAGTGGGGTTACAAATATTTCCCTGAAACTAAAAATGCTCAGCAAGAAGTGCCAATTTTGAATAAGATGGTTATCGAATCGGCTAAAAACAGAAGATTATGGTTTGGTACTGAAACAAATCCAGATGATCCGCATTCGCAAAATGAAGATTTATCGGATAACGCAATGAAAGCAAGTACTTACGGTATTAAAAACCTTAAAGTAATTTTAACAAACCTACCAGAATGGACAAAAGAGCCTGCTGATGGTTACGATAACCTTTCTAATATGTACGGTCAGTTGACAACGCAGTTTGGTCGCTACATGGGGCACGTTGCTAAAAACATCGGTGGTATTTACGAAAATCCGAAAACTGTAGAGCAAGAAGGTTCTGTTTATGAACGTACACCTGCTGCAACTCAAAAGGAAGCGATGACGTTTTTAGATACTCAATTGTTTAAAACACCAACGTGGTTGTTAAATAAAGGAATTTTAGATAATATCTCTCAAGATGGATTAGAAGTTGTTGGTAGATTACAAAACACAACAATTAACAGGTTGTTAGGCACAAGTACATTAACGAAGCTAATTTCTGCTGAGGCTTTAGATGGAGCATCTGCATACAAAATCACTGATTTATTTACAGATTTAAATGGTTCTATCTTCACGGAATTAAAATCTAATCAGGCAATTGATGTTTACAGAAGAAACTTACAAAAGTTATATGTAGATAAGTTGATTTCGATTATTAAACCTGCAACACCGGCTACTACAGCAACTAATGCGATTTTAGTTGGTAGAGGTGGTAGTACTCAAGGTGGCTTATCGGCTTCACAGAGTGATGTTGCTTCAGTTGTAAAAGGTCAGTTAAGAGAACTTGATGCAACGATAAAAACTGGTGCAAATTCTGCAACGGGTTTAAGTAAATATCATTTACAAGACCTTTCTGATAGAATTGAAAATGCTTTAGATAGCAAGAAATAATATTTTAAAACATAATAAAAAAGGAGTTCCAATTTTGGAACTCCTTTTTTATTGACTTATATTTCGTTTAAGCCTAAAAATATTAAGGCGACGACTGCAACACCACCAGCAACATAGCCAACTGTTTCCATTGTTGAGTTTTTCTTAACCTTGTTACTGCTTCTTGTATTTTTATGAGCTGCCTGCCTGAAAGCTTTTACATAAACTGAATCATTTAGTAGAGATGCATTACTTGCAGTGCTCGACGTCGGTTTGAAAAAATCTGACGTATGCTTACTTCTTTCACTTTTGAATCTCTTTAGATTAGCCTCATTAAGTTTAAATTTCTCGGCATCCATAATTGCGGTTTCCTTAACAGAATCAGGATGTGTGGATTGTGAAAAAGTTTGTGTAGATGCTGCCAGCAAGCACACAAATAAAATTGTCAGGGACTTATTCATACATAAAATTACAATTTTAATCCCATTTTAATACCAGGGTTGCCGGAGGAATTTTATGGAGATTAGGTTAATATAGATTTGAAATTCGAAACGCCTTAATACAAAACCATTTCGAAACTATTAACGTAATAAGTTAAAATTTGTTTTTATTCTTTTTATACTTTTTGCTGATAACAAAACTAGCAATTCGGGATGATTTTAATTAGGTGAGTTTCGTCTTTTAAATAAAAAAACATCATGGTTTGTTATAGATTATTATTTTTGTAGAAACAATTAAAACATGTCTAAACCACAACACTGGTTGGTAAAATCAGAACCATTTAAATATAGTTGGGAAAAATTTAACGAAGATGGACGCACATTTTGGGATGGCGTACGCAACTATCAGGCTAGAAATAACCTGAGAGATATGAAAGAAGGCGATTTGGTGCTTTTTTACCATAGCAATGAGGGGAAAAATATTGTTGGCGTAGCAAAGGTTGTTAAAGAATCTTACCAAGACCCAACTACCGATGATAAAAACTGGGTTGTAGTAGATTTAGCACCTGTTGAATCATTAAAGAATCCGGTTTCTTTAGAGCAAATAAAAGCCGAAGAAAGTCTTAAAGATATTTCCTTAGTTCGCCAGGGGCGTTTATCTGTGATGCCACTAAAAGCCGAAGAGTTTGATAAAATTCTCGAAATGGGGAGCTAATTTTAAGCAGCAGTTTCTGCTGCTTTTCTTTTGCTTAACATTAAACCTAAAGTCATAAAAATACTGGTTCCTAAAACCACTAAAAACAAGAATGAAGTGCCAACCTCAGGCATTTTTAATGATGCAGGAAGATTAAAATACAATAAAATACTAATCAATCCTCTCGGAGCGATGTACAAAATTGGCGAAATATTTCCAGCCTTAAATGCTTTTAAGAATACAATTCTGATTACAAAAATTGCCATAAGAATAAATAGACCGTTACCTAAAATCGGTAAATTATTCAGTTCGTTTACATTCATTGTAAAACCGAAAATTACAAAGAAAAATGTTCGCAAAATAAAAGCACTTTCGGCAGAGAGCTGGTAAAGCTGAGATAAATCTGCTGTTAGATTTTTATATAAAAATACACTTCTAAACCATGCATTTTGAATGGTATCTGCATTGTTTAAAAACAGCCCTGTACTTAAAATTAAAACCAAAGAGGATAGGTGATAAGACTGCCCGATTGCGTAAACTAAAATAAGTATGGATATGATGAGGAAAAATTTGATGTGGTGAACCAGTTTCCCCATGATGTAGAGCAGAACTACACAAGCAATTGCCGAGAGTAAGATGATTAAAAAAGTGCTTAAACCTAAACCAATAAATGCCGAAGTTGTAATAGAATGATTGGTAATTGCAAAGTTGAAAATGATGATTCCTAAAATATCAGAGAAAGACGATTCGTAGATTACAAATTCTCTATCCTGTTTACCTAACGCAGCTGCGGATGGAATTGCAATTGCCGAACTGATTACGCTGAAAGGAATTGCATTTGCAATGCAGGAGTATAAATCGCGGTGCGAAATCTGGTAAATTATTAAAGTTATTATGGTTGTTGTACCTAGTAAAATGGTCAAAGCAGATAGAAAAGCACTCTTAATAATTTTATTCTTTTCCTTATCATATTTTAGTTCTAGCGAACCTTCAAAAACGATGAGAATTAAACCAACTGTGCCTAAAGTTGGCAAAATTGATAAGAAATTAAACGTGTGGATTTTTAGGTAATCAACCAAAAAACGCAGACCAATTCCTAGTAAAAGTAAAAGCAAAACCGATGGGATTTTGGTTTTACTTGCCACTAAATCAAACAGATAAGAAAAAATAACTAATCCGCTTAAAATAATAAGTATGGTATAAGTTGTCATATTTTTAGCGAATGATAATTTGCTAAAATAAAACAATCCTAATTACATGAAAGGATTTTTATGTAAAATTTACGATTTAAAAAATAAGGCTTTCAACTCGTTTGCATCGTCAGGACTCATTTTTCCACCTAAAACTAAACGTAACTGCCTGCGGCGCAATGCTCCATCAAAAAGTTCAATTTCTTCGCTGGTTTCTGGTATTAATTCGGGTACAGGGATGGTACGTGCACTTTGGTCTACCGCTACAAATGTATAATAAGCCTCATTACTTTTTTGGCGGGCACCACTTGGAATATTTTCTGCCCAAACATCTAATCTAACTTCAACTGAAGTGTTAAATGCCCTGGTCACTTTGGCTTCAATTGTAATTACATCGCCCAGTTTTATAGGGTGCTTAAAAGAAACATTATCTACAGAAGCAGTTACAACAATTCGGTTGCAGTGTTTTTGAGCTGAAATTGCTGCAGCAATATCCATCCAATGGAGTAAACGACCGCCCATTAAATTGTTTAATGTATTGGTATCGTTGGGTAACACCAATTCATTCATTATGGTAAAACTCTCTTTCGCAAATTTCTTTTTAAGGCTCATGTAAGCGCAAAAGTAATAAAAATGCATTAAACTGGCTTTAAGCATTTATTTGAATAGCGAGATTAATAATTTTTTAGGTCAATCTTACTCTTGGAACGGTCAACCGACGGCATAGCGACGATATACCGACGGTCAAACGACGGTGAAATGACATATTTTATCCGACAAAAGTGCCATTTTACGACAAAAGCGACAAATGCGACATTAACATTAAGTTTTAGTATTAACTTCGAATAGTATAATCATGATAGAGTGATTAAATGGACTATTGTAAAGTGAAAATTTAGACCTTTAAGTTTTTCGAATTCGGTAATCGTAAATAATGAGATAGAAAATTAAATTTTCCAGACATTTTCCCACAAACAATTAGAATAAACACATGTTATGTTAGCATAAAAATCGAATTAATGCAGAATCAAACTATTATCCAATTTTTCCATTGGTACTATAACGAAGAACAAAATTTGTGGACAAAAGTAGCAACAGAAGCTGCTCATTTAAAAGAAATTGGTATTACAATGGTTTGGTTGCCACCGGCTTACAAATCGAATAATGCGGCTTACGATGTAGGTTACGCCGTTTATGATTTGTTTGATTTAGGTGAGTTTGACCAAAAAGGCGCCGTTAACACAAAATATGGCTCCAAAGATGAATACGTAAAGGCAATTGAAGCGTTGCATGAAAATGGCGTTGGCGCCTTAGCTGATGTTGTTTTTAACCATAAAGCCGGTGGCGATGAACTTGAAAAAGTTAAGGTTAGAACGGTAAATCCTGAAGATAGAGAAGAATTTACAAGTGATGTTTTTGAAATTGAAGCCTGGACAAAGTTTACTTTTCCGGGGCGTAAAGGCAAATATTCTGAATTTATCTGGGACCATATGTGTTTCAGCGGGGTAGATTGGGCTGAAGATTTAAAGGAAACTGCCATTTATTCTATCCAGAATTATTTAGGTGAAGGATTTGAAAAAGTGCCATCAACCGAATTTGGAAACTATGATTATTTGATGTTTAACGATATTGATTATCGCAACCAGGCGGTAATTGATGAATTAAAATATTGGGGAGAGTGGGTTGTCGAAACGACTAAAGTTGATGGTTTTAGATTGGATGCGGTAAAACATATAAATCCTGATTTTATTATAGAATGGCTCGACCATTTAAATCAGAAGTTTAACCGCAAGTTTTTTATCGTTGCCGAAGATTGGAATGTTATAGATATTGAAGGTCAGCTAGAGTATATTGAGATTACTGGCGGAAGAACGCAAATTTTTGATTCGCTTTTACATCATAACTTTTTCCTTGCAAGTAATGAGGAAAATCAGTTTGATATGCGAACCATTTTTGATAAAACATTGGTGCAAATCAATCCGGATTTAGCGGTAACCTTTGTTGATAACCACGATTCGCAACCTTTACAAGCATTAGAATCTTATGTAGAATTTTGGTTTAGGCCATTAGCTTACGCAATAATTTTACTGCGTTTGCAAGGTATTCCTTGTTTGTTTTATACGGATTTGTACGGCGGAATTTATGATGATAAAGATAAAGAAGGGGAGGATGTTCATATCGATTTAGCGATTATACCAGAAGTTGAAACCATGAGCAAAATAAGAACAGCTTTAGCTTATGGAGAACAAAAAGATTATTTCGACCACGGTAATTGCGTTGGCTGGACAAGAACCGGAGATGAAGAACATGAAAATAGCGGGCTTGCTGTTTTACTGAGCACAGGTGATGAAGGTTTTAAAGAAATGGAAATTGGGAAGCATTTTGCAGGTAAAACTTTTGTAGATGCTTTAGGACATAGAGAAGGTGAAATTACCATCGATGAAAATGGCTTTGCAGAGTTCCATTGCAATGCAAGAGATGTTTCTGTTTGGGTTTTGAAAACCAATTAATAATATAGTTGTTTTTTTATTTTTTACCACCTAAGAGATATAAGGAAGTGTAATTTTATATTTCCTTGTATTTCTTAGGTGGTTAATATTTTTGTGCCGCAAGAGTTAATTTACCTAACTCAAAAAGCTATCAACTTCACGATAGGCTTCAATAACCCTCAACTCACCAGCTTTATCTGGTCTGGAATTGCCATGTTCCATACCCATTACACCTTTATAACCTTTAGTGTGTAAATGCTTAAATATGTTTTTATAATTGATTTCGCCAGTTGTTGGTTCTTTTCTGCCAGGATTATCACCAATTTGAACGTAGGCAATTTCATCCCAACATCTATCAATCGTTTTAATTAAATCGCCTTCGGTGCGCTGCATGTGGTAGATATCGTAAAGAATTTTACACGATGGACTTTTTACTGCCTTGCAAACTGCATAAGTTTCATTCGTCTTTTGAAGGAACAATTCAGGTGTATCACTCAAAGTTTCTAAAACCATAATTAATCCATGTGGTTCAAAAATTTCGGCTCCGGCACGCATCGCATCTATCACATTTGCAAACTGATTTCCGTAAGGCAAATTACGCTCATAAAAACCTGGAACAACGGTTAGCCATTTTGCATTGCATCGCTTTGCGGCTTCTACTGATTTTTTACAGGTTTCTACAAACTTATCTTTGAACTCTTTTTTTCCTGTTGTTAAGGATGTTTTCCAGTTATCACCACCATCAACTACAAAAACGCCCATTCGCATACCAAGTTTGGATAATAAATTTCCAATTTTTTCTTGCTCATCAATTGGTCTGCCCAAAAATCCATTATCTTCAATAGAACGGAAACCTTTATCATGCATAAATTGAATTTGATCTAAAAAACTCTTACCTGCATGGTTTTGAAACATTCCCTGGTGTGGTGCGTAATCAAGATTGAAGGTTTTATCGGCTAATGATTTGTTTTGAATATCTGATGCAAACGCATTCGTAATGGTGCCTGCTGTGGTTATAGCGCCTGCTGTTAGCAAAGTGCTTTTAATAAATTCACTTCTTTTCATCTGTTTGGTTTTTAGATTGATTTTCGATGTAAATTAACTTCCTGAAACCTGTGGTTAAGGTATCGGTAATTTTCCCATCCTTGTTTTTGTAAACGAAATATGCTTCGAGGTTTTTACGGTTTTCGACGAATTTTAATGCGTCATTAATATGCATTGCCATTAAGCTGTTATCGTAACCATCGGCAGTTATGGCATCATTTGCGTAAACGGTAACACTTATCATTTCATTGTTTAAAGGATATCCGGTTTTAGGATTTATTAAATGTGATATCGTTTTTGAGCCTGACTGATGAAATTTACGATAGTTACCAGATGTTGTAATTGCACCCGAATTTAAAGCTACAATGTGTCTAATAACTGGTATTCCTTTTTCATCCGGGCCTTCAATTCCTATCTTTATGTTATCGCCATCAGGTTTTGGTCCAGAAACTCTAATTTCGCCGCCCAATTCTGCTATGTAAGTTTTTACGCCTGATTTTTCTAAAAGGTTGGCAATTAAATCTACGCTGTAACCTTGTGCAATTCCGTTTAAATCAATTTTAATGCATTCTTTTGTTTTGCTTAATACTCCATTTTTTAACCTGATGTTTTTAATGCCAACACAAGCTAAAATGTTTTTTATTTGAGTTTCACTCGGTTCCTGTTTTTCTTCTTTTGGGCCAAAACCCCAAGCCTGAACCAATGGCGCAACCGTTATATCAAATGCACCTTTCGTATCAGCATTAATTTCAAAGCTTCGTTTTAAAACATCTGAAATAAATTTATCTGCTTTAATTGGATTTTTGCCTGCGTTAAATTTTGAAATAAGCGAGTTGCTTTTGTAAAGCGACATTGATAAATCTATCTCATTTAACAAATTATCAATGTCGCTTTTTTTAACTAAACTATCTGTTGCGAAATAAGTAATCGCATATTCTGTTCCTTGTGCTGTTCCAAATATTTCATATTTTCTAATCTCCTTTGGATTAGAAAAGGATGCTAAAAAAATCAGGCACAGAAACGGTAGAAACAAACGCATTTACACAACTTTAGTTTTTCCAGGCATTGCGTATGGATAAATTCCATTCGCATCTGGCAATACTTTAGGCATTGCATCCCAGGCAAATTTATCTGGCATTAAACTGTTATTTGCAGCCAAAGCTTCATCCCATTTTATGGTTTCGCCAGAGTAAGTTGCATAACGCCCAATTATAGAAGTGAACGTGCTTGTAGCAGCGTACTCAACGTTGTTAAATTTATATTCGCCTTTCGAAATTGCTTCAAAAAGTTCATCGTGTTCCGTTTGGTAAGGGTTTGCATTTCCTTTCGTATTATGGTTGTAAAGCTCTTTACCGCTATAATCTTTCATAATAGCTTGGTTACTTCCTGATAAGTAAATTTTACCTTTAGTACCCATAAAAGATTCGTCAACTCTGTTACTAATGCCTTCGAAATGGCGGCACTGACTATGAATTACTGCGCCATCAGCATATGTAAGTTCAATTGAATGGTTATCGTAAATTTCGCCGTAATCCTTTCCGGTTCTCCAGGCTCTGCTACCTGTTCCTTGTACTGAAACCGGATGCGCATTTTTAATCCAGTTTGCGATATCAATATTATGAACGTGTTGTTCTACAATATGATCGCCGCATAACCAATTGAAATAATACCAGTTTCTCATTTGATATTCCATTTCGGTTTGCCCGGCTTTACGCGGATTAACCCAAACGCCGCCACTATTCCAATACACTTGGCCCGACATGATATCGCCAATTGCACCATCATTTACTCGTTTCATCGCTTCGCGATAATTGGTTTGATACCTTCTTTGTAAACCAACTACAACATTCAGTTTTTTCTTTTTCGCTTCTTCAGCTGCGGCTAAAACTTTTCTAATTCCAGGAGCATCAACTGCAACCGGTTTTTCCATAAAAATCTGCTTGTTTTGTTTTACAGCTTCCTCAAAATGAATTGGTCTGAAACCTGGAGGCGTTACCAGCAAAACCACATCAGCTAAAGGAATGGCTTGTTTATAAGCATCAAAACCCACAAACTGGCGCTCTTTCGGAACATCCATTTTTGCGGCAAACTTGCTTGAAAGTGCCTGGTAGCTTTTATCAATTCTATCTTGAAAAGCATCGGCCATTGCCACTAATTTTATGTTGTATTTTGTACTTAAGGCTTGAAATGCAGCACCAGTACCACGATCGCCACAACCAATCAGGGCAATTTTAATGGTATCTGAACCAGATGCATAAGCACCCGCAAGAGGGAAGGAGCTTAACATTGCACTTCCGGCAAGCAAAGCTGATGCTTTTAAAAACTCGCGGCGCTCTTGTAGGGAAATAGATTTTTTCATGAGGTTTTATTTGGTTTAGGTTAATAATCTGCAATAGGTTTTTTATCGTAGTAAGCATCAATTGCTTCTTTTGAAGGAGGCGTAACTTGGCGCACTAATCTCAATCCTACAAATGGAGCTTCAGGAAACCACCAGTTGCTTTTTGGAATTTGCGGGTCGAGTTGTTTCCATGATGAGCTAGAAGCTAATCTAACTGAAGATGTAAGTTTATCAGGTGTTTCATCGTAAGAACCACCGCGTACAGTATTTGGATAAAGTTTTTCTGGTTTCGCAACCGGATTTTGAGCAGTCTTATCTTTCGAAGCTGAATAGAAATCTTCAATATATTGGTCGTAAGCCCATTCGGCTACATTTCCATGCATATCATACAATCCCCAACTGTTTGGCTTTTTTTGTCCTACCGGATGCGTTTTGTTGTCGCTATTATCTTTAAACCAGGCATAATCTTTTAGTTGAGATTCCTCATCACCAAAAGCATATTTAGATTTACTTCCGGCACGACAAGCATATTCCCATTCGGCTTCAGTTGGTAAACGATAAAAAACTCCAGTACGGGCATACAGCCATTTGCAAAACTGTATGGCATTGTATTGAGTCATAGCAATTGCTGGCTGATTTTCTTTTCCCATTCCAAAAGTCATATCTAAATATGGCTTTGTAGGACGGGTTACGGCATCAACATTTGCAGGTATTTTGCCATTGCTGGCTTTTAGTTCGTAATCGCGGTATAAAAATGGTTCGAAAATATTCCAGGTAACTTCGTATTTGCTCATATAAAAAGCATCAACTTTAACCTGATGAACTGGTTTTTCATCATTTGCTCCAGTATTACTTCCCATCTCGAAAGTTCCGGCAGGAATGGCTAGCATGTCAAATTTTAAAGAAGTTCCTTCTATATTTTGAGTGTAAGATTTTGTTTGGGCTTGAATATAGCTTAGCGGCAAGCATAAAAAGGCAAATGCAATTATTTTTTTTGACATAGTTATTGGTTAGGACAGATTTAGTAGCGTTTTAATTGCACTAAATCGTATTACTAATTTAATAAGTATGTTTTAAAAGGAAGAAAAATCTTGTAACAAAAAAGGGATATTTACGGATTATCTTCTATCAGTTACCCGATTAGATAGATTGGTGAACCCAATTAAAGTATCCCATCTAGCGCCAGGTTTTCTGTAATAAACAAAAAGCTGGTATGTGTTTTCGGTTTGAAAAAAAGAACCTTCGAATGGTTTTGTTTCAACTGTGTTTGTTGTTTTATCTAACCAGGCATATTCATAATCGTAAAGTCCTTGCTTTAATAAAATATTGGCATAAAATTGTTTTCTGCCCTCATCAAAAAGCAGTTTGTTTTCTTTTGATAAAGTATAATTATTAAAACGACCCACTACATAAGCTTCACCATTGATAGTTGGCGCCGCTGCATTTAAAGTAAAAAGAACACTAATGTATTCTGATTCCGTTTTATCGTCACGGCCATCGGTATTTCTGATGTAAAAGTTCCCGTTTTCATCAAGCTGATTTGCGAAGGCTTCCTTAGCTCTGGCTACATCTTGAAAAAGCATCACATTTACAGATTCATTATCTCTAAAAATATCCTTTACATTGCCAGCTTTGTAGCGCAAGCTTCTGGTATCGAATTTTCTAAACTCGTTATCTCCCCAAAAATCGTTGGTGTTAATATCATTATATACAAGCTGATTTGGTTTAACAAATGATGGACTTTTATTAACTAAAGCAGTATTGACATTGAAATTTTGCATCACAACTGTTTTAATATCCTGATAAGGATTTGCAATAGCAATGTTGTGATTAAGCGTAAAATTTATTTTCTGTTTTGTGGTTCTTTCGGCAACCTGAAGCGAATTTGTAATTTCTGCTGCTATGGCAATAATGTTTTCGAGTACGAAGAATCTTTGAGAGATAACTGGTTTTCTTTTGTCGTTATCTTCATAAACCTTTAAAATATAATTTCCACTTATTTTGGGTCTTATTTGACTATTTGGAAATGTGAGTTCATAGTGCGTGTACTTTCTTGTCGTATTTGAGGAGTATTTGTAATTGAATATTCGGTCTTCTGTAAACCCATCGAGATAATCGAGCGTAGAAATTTTAGAAGTTTGCCAATCTGAAGTGCAATGTTCTATACTATACCAGTAATTTTTTGTGCCGCCTAACAAATCATCAAAGGAAAATGCGATGGTTTCTGAAGAGTTTAGTAGAATAATTGGAATAGATTGCTCCTTATTTGTGTTGTAACAAAGAACAGTTTTGATATTTGGTAAGTAAGTTTTATTATCGTTTGTAAATGTATTATTGGTTTGGGCAAAGGTTAGGGTAGAGATGAAAAGTAAAAGTATAACGATTAGTTTTTGCATCACTAAAAGTACATAGTAATAACCAATTTTAAAAGGATTGCCATGGAAACACGGATTTACACGGAAGTTTTTAAGCCTTGTTTCGTGTCTTCACGAAACAGGTACTCTCGAAACTTCAATCTTATTTTCCGTGCCTTCTGTGTTTCCGTGGCAAAAGAAGAGAGGCTTTCATAATCAATCTATCCTTGCATATTGTCATGTTGAGCCTGTCGAAACATCTTCAATACTGCAGAACAAATCCTTCGACTACTTGTCCCGAAACTTCGGAAAGCTCAGGATGACAATTGGAATATAAGAAAAAGCTAAAGAAATCTGGCTTCATAAATCTGTTAATCTGTGGCTAAAACTAATTTTACTATCAAGTTTTCAAATTTATCTTTCTTGTTTCCGTGGCAAATAAAAACAAAAAAGCCGCAGAAAAATCTGCGGCTCAATTTTATAAGATTGCCACAGCCGATGAAAAATCGGCTTCGCAATGACGTAATTTATTAACCTTCCAGTTCCATTATTTCTCCAGCCAATGTTTCCCATTTAGCCTGACTATTATCTAAATCTTGTTTTGCTGCTAAATAACGTTTATTCGCTTCGGCTAATTTATCAGCTTTGCTGTAAACATTTTCGTCTGCTAATTCAGCTTCTATATTTTTAACGGTAACTTCCTGTTCAGTAATTGATGTTTCGATTTTTTTCAATTCATCATTCAGTTTTTTTAACTGATTTGCAGCATTTGGAGTAGCAGGTTTTGGAGCTTCTTTCACCTTTTCTGGCATTTTTACCGGAATTGGTTTCGAAGCTGGAATTACACGATTGCTATTCCAAACTTCATATTCCTCGTAAGTACCAGGATACTGTTTTATCTGTTCGTTTTCTATAAACCAGATTTTATTAGCAACATTATCCAGGAAATACCTATCGTGAGAAACTGCAATAAAAGTACCCTCAAATTGTTGTAATGCCTGAATTAAAATATTAACCGATTGAATATCCAAGTGGTTGGTTGGCTCATCCAGAATCAAGAAGTTAGAATCTGTAGTTAAAGATTTTGCCAAAGCCACACGCGATTTTTCTCCACCAGAAAGCACCTTGATTTTTTTGAAAACATCATCGCCAGTAAATAAGAAACAACCTAGAATACTACGCAACTCGGTATCAGAGTGTTTCGGCGCAAAAGCCTGTAATTCTTCTAAAATTGCATTGTCCAGATGTAAAGATTCCAACTGGTGCTGGGCGAAGAAAGTAGTTGTTACATTATGTCCGGTTTCGCAAAAACCATCAAACTTTTCAGTTCCGGCAATCATTCTCAGTAAGGTAGATTTTCCTTTACCGTTAGCGCCAATTAAGGCAATTTTATCACCTTTTTCAATCACAGCTTCAGCATCTTCCAAAATATGAACATTTGGGTAATGTTTAGTTGCGTGTTCAATTCTAACAACATGTCGGCCAGATGGCTTTGTAAATTTAAAGCTGAAACTTACCGTTGGGTTATCATCATCAACATCATCAATACGCTCCATTTTATCCAAAGCTTTCATACGCGATTGCGCCATTTTTGCTTTCGATGCCTTAGCTTTAAAACGCTCAATTAAACGCTCTTCCTGCTTAATTTTTGCTTGTTGATTTTTAAATTCGCCTTTCTGAATTTCTCCACGCAAAGCTTTTTCTTCTACATAAAAGCTATAATTTCCGGCATAAACCGTTAATTTTCCTTTACGAGATTCAACCGTTCTATTTACAATTTTATCTAAGAAATACCTATCGTGAGAAACAATAACAATAGCACCTTCAAATGTCGCCAAATAGTTCTCTAACCATTTAATGGATGGTAAATCCATGTGGTTGGTCGGCTCATCCAGTAATAAAATGTCTGGCGTTTGTAGCAGAATTTTCGCCAACATTACACGCATACGCCATCCTCCCGAAAAAGTATTCAGCGGACGGTGTTGGTCAGCAGTGCTAAAACCTAAACCTGCTAAAATTTCGTTCGCTCGGTATTCTATATTGTAACCATCTAAGGCTTCAAATTCCTGCTGTTTATCGCTAAGTTTATTTAAAACTTCCTCGCTGTAATCAGTCTCTATTTTTTTAAGCAGTTCTTCAATTTCATCATGCAGTTGGTTTTGGCGCTCAAAAGCTTCCATTGCCACATGTAAAATGCTATGGTGCGAATCGTAAGAAAGTAAATCCTGATTCAAATACCCAATTTTCAAGTCTTTCGACATGGAAACAGTTCCAGAAGTTGGGGCATATTCGCCAACAATTATCTTTAAAAGGGTCGATTTTCCGGTTCCATTAGCGCCAATTAAGCCGGCTCTATCGCCAGGTTTAATGTGCCAGTTCGCTTCATCGTATAAGGCTCTCGAGCCAATAAGGAATGTTAAATTGTTTATTGAAATCATTTCGGCTGCAAAAGTACGAATTTTAAAAGCTAATTCCTTTTTGAAAGCGAAATAGACAAATCTTTAGCCCTTTTGATTTTTTGGAAAGCAGTGGCAGAAGATTTTTTAAAGTTTGTTCCTGCTATTCGCTACAATCTTTTAAAAAACTTTTGTCATACTGAGGAACGAAGAATCTGTTTCATAGCTTGCAGGTTCTTCGTTCCTCAGAATGACAGCATATTCAAGGTTGCTGCAATTTTAAACGTATTTTCGCCGCTATCAGGTTTAGAAACAAAAATTTGTGCCTTGTATTGGCGGTTGCATGGTGCAAACTCAATTCCGTCTGCTAAAGCACAATGGCGATGAAATTAGTGAAATTATTAGCATTATGTTTAACCAATCTGTCATCCTGAGTTTGTCGAAGGACCTATTCGTAATTTATGGCTGTCGTCATTGCGAGGGAGTTTTTCACGACCGTGGCAATCTTCTTATTTATGGATGAGATTGCTTCAATTGATGAAAAATCAATTTCGCAATGACGGAAAATAGCAGGTTCAATAGTCGTTGGTCAAAAGACCTGTTTACTTGCTAGCTGCTGCGTTTCGACAGGCTCAACGTGACAAAGTGTAAAAAAAAATGCTACAGCATCTCAAAATTAATACATTTGAGCTCAAAGCCACAAACGCATGAACAACGAAAACATTAAAATTTTAAGTACGGAAATCCTTTCAGATAATTGGTACACCTTAAACAAAATCACATTCGAATACCATAAAAAAGACGGTACAATCGAAACTCAAAATCGCGAAGCCTACGATAGGGGTAATGGAGCAACTATTCTGCTATACAATAAAGAAAATCAAACTGTAATTCTTACCCGCCAATTTCGTTTACCAACCTATCTTAATGGAAATGAAAGCGGAATGTTAATCGAAACTTGTGCTGGTTTGTTAGATAAAGACAACCCTGAAACAGCCATAAAACGAGAAACTGAAGAGGAAACGGGATATAAAATCAAAGATGTTCAAAAAGTTTTTGAGGCCTATATGTCGCCAGGTTCGGTAACCGAAATTCTTTACTTTTTTACCGCAGAATATTCAAAAGATATGAAAGTGAGTGAAGGTGGCGGCCATCATGAAGAACAAGAAAATATAGAGGTTTTAGAATTGCCTTTTCAAAATGCTTTGGAAATGATAAAAACAGGCGAAATTAAAGACGGCAAAACCATTATGCTTTTGCAGTATGCGCAAATTAATGGGCTTTTAAGTAATTCTTAATAGAAAAATAATAATTATATATTTCTTCGAGGTTATCTGAAAAATAAAATCTGATAATTTTTAGCGAAGTTTTATTTAGCTCTTCGTCTTTCCCGCGAAGGCGGGAATCTTAAAGCGCATACAAACCGTTTTAGGATTCCCAATTAAATTGGGAATGACGACCGTTGAAAATATAATTTGCATTATTTCTCTCCCTCAGTTTCCTCTAATTTTCCTTCTTTATTTCTTTTCAATTTCACAATCGGTTTTTCTTGCGTTCCGGTTATACTTAAAGGAATACCAAATAAGCCAAAAGGTGGCAATCCCAAACGTCCGCTTAAATTTAAACGACCATCAAAACTTACTTGCCCTTCAAAACGTGGTCGAAATCCTGCAACCTTCATTTTAGTTTGCTCAATGGTTATGATGTTGTTCTTAATCGTCGATTTTACCTGCACATCAGATAAATCTGGATTGGTTAAACTATCTCTTTTAGTGGCTTTACTCACGGCATTCATCATTTTAAAACCCATTAAGCTTACTTTTTTTAAACTCAAAACACCACCACCTTTTAATGATGGATATACAGAGAACATTTCCTCATTCAATTTGCCGGAAAGTTGATAATCCAAACCAACGATGCCCTTAACACTAGAAGCCGAACTAGCCATCTCCCTAAATAACTTTATCTCTTTGTAAGCTCTGGCAATATCAAATTCCTTCGCTGTTAAATGAAAATCGAATACTCCGGTTTTTAAACTCGTGCTTTTGTAATTGGCATCCATACCAACCTGAGCACCTGCAATATTAAAACCAGTTTCCTTCAAAGCTAAATTTCCGTTATTTATAACCATGTTTCCCTTTGCATTTTCAATGTTTAAGCTGTTATAAACAACTTTATTCGCAGCTGCAGAAAAAGTAATGTTTAAGTTTTCAGGGATTAAAATCACGCCACTCGAAGTAGATAAACCACTTTGAGAAGAATTATCAGCATAAACCATAAACTCATCAGCAACAATTTTATCACTAATTAGCTTAAAAGTCCCCGTAAGTTTAGCCTTATCATTTAAAGCATAGTTAATTACGTTGCTTAAGTTTCCATTCAGTTTAAAATCCGATTGGCCATAGTTAGCATTAAAGGCATCGAAATTCATTTTATCCTGACGGAAAGAAAATACTCCGTTTTTAATCAAAAAGCTTTTCGGAAATAAATCAGATTGAAGATTTAAATCTTTAACCGTCATGCTTCCGCTGTTCTGTAATTTACCATAACGGCCGTTCATTGCATCGCTTTGCAAACCCTTAAATACTACATCAGTAAAAATTGTACCCTTAACTTGGTAGCCTTTCACAGCGAAAAACTGATACATTTTACCAATATCAATGGTTCCTTTTGAGGTAACGTTGTACGCAATATTATCAAAGTCGTGTACATCAGCTTTCAGCATAAATGGTTGACCAGCCATTACAAAAGAAATAGGTTTGATGTTTAATTTGGTGCTTTTTAAAGTCCCATCGGTATTTACCAAATCTGCATCAATCTGAATTTGCTCTAAAGGCTGGTCGAAACTGGTGGTTTTAATTCTGCCATTATCAAACCTAATATTTGCTTTGGTAACGGGAAAAAGCTTTTTTGCTTTATTAAATGGTCCTTTGCTTAGTAAATCAATGTTGAGCAATCCGCTTAATTCGTAGCCTTTAATTGGGTAAATGGTTTTTAAATCACCAAGATTAATTATCGATTTCAACTGAACTTCTAAAGGCATATTTTCTGCTGTTTGCAACTTTGCGTAACCTTTAATGAAATTGTTTAAGGCTTGTAGATCAATGTTTTCAATGGCTAGTTTTGTGCTTTTGTAATTTCCATCAGTATTTGAACCATTTACTTTAAAATTGATTTTGTTTATCGCCGTTGGCAAAGCCAGATATTTGAAATAACCATTTTTAAGTGATGCCAATAATGAAAATTTGGGTACAGTTGCAATTACGGTATCTACTTGTCTGATGCCCGAATGCACCACTTTCTTGCTGTATTTTCCATCAGCTTTTAAGTTCATATTCAATCGGCCTTTTAATTCCAAACTATCAAGATTTACAACTTTAGCCCATTTCTCTAAATCGATGTTAGAACGTGTATCAGTGTAAATTTCTGGTTCTTTAAAGCCTTTTATTTTAGTTACCGAAGCAACATAATCTTTACCAATGTTAAAATAAAGGCTATCCATATTGATGGTTAAACTATCCATATTTAAGCCGGGAATTTTCGTTTTTAAATTCAGAAACAAGTTACTTATCGGCTCCGGCGCTTTTGGATTTGAAATGTAACCTTCCCTAACTTTCATATTAAAAGCAAGCGTTGGCATTTGATGGGTTTCGGCAATGTATTTACCAATTAATGAGGCATTAATTTCGGCATAGCCTTTAATGTCAGTTCGTTCTAATCTATCAGCAATTTCAGGTGGCAAGGCGGTAAAAATGTTATGTAAATCTGTTTCCTTCGCTGTTGTTCTGAAATCGATATCATATCCATCTTTTAAGAAAGAAAAATGACCAACAAAACGAATTGGCAATGAATTAATGATTAAATTATTTTCATCAAAAATTAAATTTAACGAGTTGGTATTAACTTTTGTAATCAGCTTTGCGTTAATTTTTTTCTTTAATAAATAAGGCGTGTTTGCATAATAAACATCCATCTCATTAATAGAGAGTGAACTTTTTAAATCAAAAATGGCATTGCTTAAGTCTCCTTTCCCGATGTAGTTGAAACCTTTTGTGCGAATCAGCATCGGTATCGATTTATCGCTATAGGTTAAATTGCTGTTGTTGATGAAAATTCCTTCAATTTTTATAGCTGTTTCGTTTTCACTTTTTGGCTCTTTGCTTCCGGTCTTACTCTCGTAAACATTGTAATTGGCATGGCCTTTTTCATCCGTTAGGATATTTATTCTGGCATCATCCAGATAAAATTCATCCACTTTAATCTGTTTAGAAAATAGCGACAGTAGATTAATACCCAGAGCTAATTTCTTTGTGTAAATAAGTGTATCGTTTTGAAACGGCGCTGAACCTTTAAGCAAAAATCCATTTAGATTAAGTGTTAAGGAAGGAAAATGATTGAAAAAAGAAATATTTGTGCTTTCAAATTTTACTTCGCCTTTAATGTTTTTATTAATAACCTGTGTAACTTCTTTTGTAAGGGTTTTAGGAATTAAATACGGAATAACGACCAGCAAGGCGATTATAGAAAGGATGACGATAGCGGATATTTTGAAGAACTTTTTCAATACGTTTGTTTGGATAAAAATATTTGCAAAGATAAGTTTTAGATGAATTAGGAATAAAATTTTAACATTTTTTTGATTTATTGATTTTTTCTATACATTTGTTCTGTAATAAAAATAATTACAGAATGAACAATAGCAGATATCCAATTTCCTTACATATACTCACTTTGCTTGATGATGCAAAAGGAACATTGGTAAGTTCTGATTATTTGGCAGGAAGCATTAATATTAATCCGGTTTTGGTGCGTAAGGAGATTATAAATTTACGTAAGCACGGCTTTGTTAATAGTAAAGAGGGGAAAGGTGGTGGTTCTTTTCTAGCAAAAAATGCATCGGATATTAATCTGGGCGAGCTTTACAAAGCAGTAAAAAATGCTACAATCTTAGGGCAAAGTAAAAATGAACCCAACCCAAAATGTCCAATTGGGAAACAAATTAATCAGCATTTAAATACGCTTTACAATGATGCTGAAAATGCGTTGATAGAAAATTTATCAAAACAAACACTGGCAGATTTTTCATCGAAGTTTAAATAAAATTTTTTCAACAAAACTGTAACAAAATATATTACAATAATTATCAATCATTTAAAATACTCTCATTCAATAATTCACTCATTTAAAATTCAATAATTAAATATTCACTCAATTAAACATAAAATAACATGAAAGTAGCATTAATTGGCGCCTCAGGATTTGTAGGCAAAGCCCTTTTAAACGAATTAGTAAGTCGTGGTAACGAGGTAGTTGCAATTGCCCGTGATACGGATAAAATTGAAAACTCAGATACAAAAGTAACGAAATTAGCAGTTGATGTTTTGGATACAGAAAAATTGGCGGAAGCTTTAAAAGGTACTGATGCTGTTATCAGTGCGTTTAATGCAGGCTGGACTAATCCAAATCTTTATAACGATACAGTTGCAGGCGCAGAAGCTATTCAGAAGGGGGTAAAAGCATCGGGTGTTAAACGTTATATTTTTATTGGTGGTGCAGGTACTTTGCAAATCGATGGAAATCAATTGGTTGATGGACCACAATTTCCGAAAGAAATTTATCCTGGCGCATCGGCTGTGAGAGATTATTTCAACAAACTAAAAGAGGAGAAAGAATTGGATTGGTTGTTTTTCAGTCCTGCAATTGAAATGCACCCGGGCATTACTATCGGCCGTACTGGTAAATATCGTTTAGGCAAAACTTCTCCTGTTTTTAATGATGAAGGTCGTTCAATTTTATCAGTAGAAGATTTATCTATTGTTCTTGCTGATGAGTTGGAAAATAATGCGCACCACCAAGAGCAATTTACAGCAGCATACTAGTGTGGATGGAAGATGGTATGATGTGAGATGGATGATGGGTATGTAAGATGGTAGATAGAATATGGATTATGAGGATGTAAGAAATATAATTAGGTATTTAAGATAGGCGGTGGGTTTTCCCATTTCCCATTTCCCATTTTTCATCCCTTTCTCATTATCCTCCATTTTCCATTATTTTCCATATTTTATTTATCTTCGTGGCATGTATCGCCTTATTAAACCAATATTTTTCAAATTTGACCCTGAAAACGTGCATTATTTCGTTGTAAAACGGTTAAAATGGTTTAATGATAAATTCCCGCTAGGCAAAACCATTATTCGTAGCAGCTTTGATTTTCATATTAAAGGCTTAGAAAAAGAAGTTTTTGGTATAAAATTTAGAAATCCGGTAGGTTTAGCGGCAGGTTTTGATAAAAACGGCGAATATGTAGAATCTTTGAGTAACCTTGGTTTTGGCTTTATAGAAGTTGGAACCGTTACGCCAATGCCACAACCCGGAAATGATAAGCCCCGAATGTTTCGTTTACCAAATGATGAAGCTTTAATTAACCGAATGGGTTTCAATAACAAGGGAGTAGATGTAATGGCAGAGCGTTTGCGTATGCTAAAAGATAAACATCCGGATATTGTTGTTGGTGGAAATATTGGCAAGAATAAAGCTACGCCAAATGAAGACGCGGTGAGCGATTACATTAAATGTTTCGATAGATTGTTTGATGTTGTTGATTATTTCGTAGTTAATGTAAGTTCTCCAAACACACCGGGTTTACGTGAATTGCAAGAGAAAGAACCGCTTAAAAACATCTTAAATACGCTTCAGCAGCGAAATCGTAAAAACGATATTTCCAGACCGATTTTACTGAAAATTGCACCAGATTTAACCGATGCGCAATTAGATGATATTATAGAAATTGTTGCAGAAACCAAAATTGCAGGTATTATTGCAACTAATACAACCATCAGCAGAGAAAATTTAGCTACTGAAAAAACATTAACAGGTGAAACGGGTGGTTTAAGTGGTAAACCTGTAAAAGAACGCTCTACAGAAGTAATTAAATATCTTTCAGAAAAATCAAACAAAGCTTTCCCGATTATTGGGGTTGGAGGAATCCATTCTGCAAAGGATGCTCAGGATAAACTTGATGCTGGTGCAAGTTTGGTGCAATTATATACAGGCTTTATTTATGAAGGACCTGGCTTAATCAAATCGATTTGCAAGGCTTTGGTTAAATAGCCTATACTTTTAAAATTCCTCTAAATGCTCTTGCAGCATAGTATGATGATGCGCCATTGTGGTAAACAAAAACAGTTTCATACCTGTAATCTGCAAAAAGTGCACCGCCTAATTTTCTAATATTTTCGGGAGTCTTTATCCAGCTGGATGTTTTCATGTCAAATTTACCCAGCTTTTGTAAGGCTCTGTAATTATCCTCATCCAGTATCTCAATTCCCATTTCGTTAGCTAAATCGATAGCTGTATTTTCAGGCTTAAATTCTTTTCTGCTGTCTAAAGCGGCTCTATCGTAACAAATACTTCTTCTACCTTTTGGTGTTTCGGTAGCGCAATCGCAAAATAAATATTCATCAGTTTCTTTATTATAGCCAATAACATCAGGTTCTCCTCCGGTGCGTTCCATTTCATTTAGCGACCAAAGTTTACCAGAATTGTTCTTCAGCTTAGTTTCAACTTTGCTCCACTCAATATCCTTATGTCGATTGGTATTTTTTTCGAAACGGGCTTTTAATAACCATAGCAATGCTTCAGATTCTTGAACAGATAATGAATTTTTACTCATAATATTAATTTATTTATCCTCTAAACTTTGATGCGATTAACTTATTATTTGTCTTCCAAAGCAGAAATTATTAACTCTTTTAGAATACGCTCATCTACATCGGCTAGTTTGTTAATGTAAAGGCAACCAACGCCAGATTTGTGCTTTCCCAGCTGTTTTAATTTGTCTTCGTGTGCTTGTAAACTTAAAACTAAATTTAAAGAAAAATCTGCTTTTCGCGGTGAAAAACCAATTTTAAACCAATCAACCTCTCTGTTAGTATTGGGGCTTTTATATCTTTTCAATCCAAAACCAATCATTTTAGTGCCCCACATTTTCGGTTTTTCTCCACTAGCTTCTTGCATTAAATTAATCAATTTACGGCTATCCTCACGTTTTTGCTCTGTAGCCAAATTATTAATAAAATCATCTACACTTAAATCGTTCTCTTTTGTTTTTATTTCGGCTAGCTTTCCCATTTTAATAGTTTTTGCAATTGTAAATTAATAATTTACTTAGAAGTTTAAATCTAGAAAATTAATCATTTTTAAGAGTGTATATTTCATGTTTTTATTCGATTTTGATGTGTAATTGTTTGATTATCATGTTAAAATATATTCGCTTAATTTTTTAATACATTGTTCTCTAATTTCCCATATCTTTTCAAAGCCCATTTTAATATCGGTTTCAATAATCCAATTTTGTATGTATTTTTTGTGGTAGTCTACTTTGAAAGTATTTACTTGTTCAGGCTCAATTTCAATTTCTTCAATGATATCACAAATTAAGTTTTCAATGTTTGAGCTATTATTTGTTATATCAATGCGTTGGTTGTTCAATTTTAAATAGCAATGTGCTTCTGGAATATACTCTAAGCCATTTTCTAAAAGCATATTCCCAATTTTTGGTGTATTCAAATTGTGCATTCGATACATTCCTAAAATCAGTTTTACATTTTCAAATTTATTTAAATCAGCTATCTTTTTTAAAAAGGAATGTTTGGAACTACAAGTTCCCTTGTTTTCTTTAATAATAAGTGAAAAATCTTCGCGATTTTGATTTCGTCCATATGGTAATTTTTGTGTGAATTCAATTAACTCACTCCAATTTTGAATGCCTTTATCTACAGCCAAATTCGTTAAATCATCGTTTGAAGTAAAATTCAGTTCTCTGAGCGAAAAGACAATGTTAAAGCCATCGGGATCTGAAATAGTTAACCCGTTTTCTATCCAATAAGGATTTTTAGGTGTTGCTATAAGAATGTTATTTGTTTCAATCGTATTCGTAATTATTTTTAGTTCGATTTTACTGCTTACGTAAAAGACTAAAATATCATCTTCATCAAATTTATGCTGCGGTTTTTCATTAGAAGTTGTAAACTCCAGATGCCAATTTGAATTTTTGTGCCCCAAAAAAAGCCCATCGTAGTTATTGTGATTTTCAAAACCACCCAATTTTTCAAGTCCAACAATTTCAGTATAAAATTTTTCAATTTTTTTCAAGTCAGTTGTATGTCTTGCGTATCTAAAAATCATTTTAATATGGTAGATAAAAATTTAGTCTTTATGTTTGGCTCAAGCCAGAAGTGAAAATTTATTACTTAGAAGTTTTAAAATCTATCAAAAAAGGTTCGATTGGAAAGTTGTTCGCATCTCTAAAATTAACTACCGTAGATTGATATTGACGATTAGGAAGTAAGCTTACCTCAAACGAAAATGATGTTTTATCACTTGAAAAACCAATTACTCTTTTAACACTTAGTACATTGCTTTCGCCCAAAGGACCGTAATCGAAACCTCTTGTATTTACATTCATCGGTTGAGAAAAATTTAATGTAATTACCTTATTTTCAATATTTACATTATCATTTCCGTTTTTAAATTCTTTAATTCCAACAACTTTAGGCCTTAACTTATTAAATTCGTTTTTATAAAAGTTTAGTGGTTTTGCAAAATATTTAGATTTCTCAACAAATTTTGTCAATTCTTGCTCATTATTGTAGTCAAGTTCAATCATTTCTTTTACAGCCGCCTTTTTGTTTATGCTTTCGTTATAATACTTCTTACATATCGCAAAGCCGACAAAATATGCCAAATCTCTCATTCCAAATACATTGTTAGGATTGTTCCAAATCCAATTTCCAAGATAAGGAGAGAACATTTCTTTTTCGAAAGCTGTCTTTATTTTTACTTCATTTTTGTATCCAAATTCAATTTGAGGATTTGGTGATTTTTTATTCAAAGCTGTTTCAGCCAAAAATTCGGCAACACCTTCCAGAATAGATTGCGCTAATACCGAATTTCCTAACGTTGTATTTTGTTGTGTGTGTAAATACTCGTGTACGTTCAAGAAAACAACGTTTTTGATAGGATCGGTATTAAAATAACCTCTTAAGTGTGGATAACGATTATCAAATTCATTTGTAATAACAGATTTATCTGTCAAGGCAACTTCACTTCCTATTAAAGCCATGCCATCTAAAATGGTTCCGTTGGTTCTTAAAATTCCAATTTCGAAATAGGTGTTTTTTGGTTTTAAATCAGGATAAATTGCTTTTAACTTATTAATGCCTTTTTGAATTTCGTTTGAATATTTACCAGCTTGTAAAGTGTTTTTTCTAACAGAAGTCCAGAATTTTGGATAATGATTTATGGCGAAAACATATTCTTCAGCCGAATAACCTCTTGCCTTCATAATGCCATTTAAACCCGGTGTTCCTTTGTTAATGTACAAGGTTTTAATTAGCTGCAACTGCTTTACAGAATCTTTTTCCAGAATAACTTTATCATAAGCCTTCCAGAAATTTGTAACATCATCAGAAATTATCTTCTGGCTAAATCCAGAGAACGGTAGAATCAAGAGTATTAATATAAGGTATTTCATGCTAAAAAATTTATTCTTAAAGCTAATATCGACTATTGTACCGAGTTTTAAAAAGGGGGCTAGTTTACATGTTATTGCTGATGTTTCTTAATTACATAGACTCCTTTTTTATTGTTTTCGTGAAAATTTGTGCTGTAATCATAAGAGAGAAAACAAACTTCACTTTTATTTGCAAAAGCCTCAGGTAAACTAAAAAGATACGTATCAGTCTGAATACTTTCTGCTAAGCCATTATTTTTGTAAGCAATTGTTCTAAAGCTTAAAGTGGCGTTATCTGTAGTCAATTCATAATAACCTGTACCATAAAATGCAGATGGAATACCCGGGTTTAAATAACCTTCGGTTGTGTAGGCTTCTTTTGAAAAGGCAAGTGTTTTTATCTCGCCAATCGATTGATATTTAAGTTTCTGGTCGGGAAAAAATGATACATCAATATTATAAGGAGTGATGTAGCTGTCTGTATAACGATATTCATTTGAATATTTTGCTTTCTTCACATCTTTAAGGTAATGCGTTTCATACCATTTGTGGGGAATTTCTTTGCCTTTTATTTTGCACTTGGTTTTCGAGCCTTCTGAAAAAATGTAGATAGACCCTAAATTGTCAAAAAGGTAAAGTTTTGTCCATTTGCCTTCAGCGTGGAAGTAAACGCATTGAGCTGAGTTAAATTCGGTACGCCAACCATACAATACTATATCTGAAGATTGATACAACTGCTCAAATATTTGTGTCCATTTTTCGGATTTAATGCTTTTATCTTTATTCAATACTTCATTAAATGGCTTTGAAGTGGATTTATCGTCAGAAAAATCGTAAATACTATCAATGCCAACAACAAAACAGTTAATAATCTCTAAGAAATTAAAGGTGTGTTGTTTTTCGATGTCTAACTCAAAAACTTTATTACCAATACTATCTATTTTTATAGGATTTAAATTGTTAATCAGAAAGAAATTCTTTTTTGGAAAGTATTGTATACCAGCATTACTTGTTTGCGTAGCTCTTTCTATCGAAAATTTATCGCATTGTAAACCATCATTTAATTCTGGAAATTTCTTGTATTTATTTTGATTGAAAAGCAGTTTTGGCGATAAATTAATAACAGTGCATTTATCTATCACAAATAGAATAATAATAATTAAAAGTATAGATAAGAGCATTTTCTTCATTAATTTTTTAAATAACGGTTATATACATTTTTCAATTTATTTAAGTTCGTTTAAAATTATTTCTATTCGTAACCGAACCTATTTTTACTTTCAATAGGCATTCCAATCCACGTTGTTAATCTACATTTTCTATTTTTTATTTTTTGTAATCATAAGTTTCTAAAGAACTAATTCGGGTTCTTGGATTGGCTTTTATACTTTTCAAAGTAGAATTCGGGGTAAGTTTATCATCTACATTTACAAAACCATCCCCATTTTTCGAATGCTTTTTATTTTGGTTTGAAGCTGTAATTTTTAATCCATTGAAGAAAGATTTTAGCAGTTTGGTGTTTAAATTATCTGTGCCAATATAAAAAGCATGTTCACCTTCTTTTCCTAAACCATGTTCTACAAACATTTCAAAAGGTTTTAGCTTATTCTTTTTTTCAAAATTTTTAATAAAATCCATTACTGGTTTTTCTGATGGCGTACCATAACAAATACTCGAATAGCCAACAGAAATGAAATTTCTGCTGGTTTGAGAAAATGCAAAAACGGGCATCAGCGTAATTTCAACAATGATAACTTTGAGTAGTTTCCTCATTTTTAATCGGTTATTATAAATTTTAAAGTTCGACGTATGCAGGTACAACCTTATTCTAAATAATTAAAGTTTATAAGTCTATTAATTTCCATCCAAGTTCTGTTTTGTCAATTTCTTTAAATTTATCAGCATTAATAATGTGAAGCCGCAACCAATCTTGATAATCTAAATAGGCTACGTAAATCAGGTTTTTAATTTTCCAACTATACAATTTTTTGCTAGTTAAATCCCGCATTTGGTCTTTGAATTGGAAGTTTGGTTTACCTAGCAATTGTTGTAAAACATCAATTTTTTCTTTAAAGGCGGTATCATTCAACTTCTGGTAATTTCTAAAAACCAATCCGAAGAAAGCATTGTCGTTATTTGTAAAACCTTCTACAGAAGTAAATGCAAGAGAACCAAAAGTTGCTAATGTGTCTACCTGGGAGTGAAGTACCAGGTAATAATCGATAATATCTTTAGCCTCATCTTTTCGTATTACAATCTTCTTTTTTCGCTTCAAGGTGTATTCGCCTTTTTTTAACAAATCTTTGTCTTCAAAATAATTTTGTACGTCGAAATTGGTAGTGAGTTTTTCAACATTAATCATCTCCTTATCTGTTATAGAATGCGTTTTAGTTTGCGCACAGGAGGAGAGGAAGACTGTTGATAGAAGAAAAGATGTTGCTATAGTTTTCATTCGGAGTTTTTTTAGAGCGTTTGTATTCACTCAAAATCACACGCTTAATTAAAGCTATTATCTTTATTCTGAAAAATTCGTGGTAATTAAAATTCGATAGGATTAGTCTTAGATGTGTAAGGTTTAATTTATTATTCGCTGTAGTGCTTTTCAGCTTACACTGGTAACATCTAAATTTACGCATTGCGTAAATCCAATTTATAAAACATTCGTAAATCCAATTTAATATTTTTTTATATAATCGAATTATTCTATTTATATTCAGTCTTTTATCTCTATTGTTATCAATTACATTCTTTTGGATTTACGAATGTTTACCAAAAGATTAATTGTGAAATACTCAGAAATTTTTAAGCAAAAAATGGAAATTGCCCGTTATGGCAACTCCACCATAAAATCATACACGGCGGCTTTATCTATTTTCTTCAAAGAGAATAATCAATTTTTGGTTACCGATATCAACGAAAAAATTATCGAAGCTTATCTCGTTAAAATCATCAGAGAAAAAAAAATCTCGGCAGCTTACCAAAAACACCTGATAGCCAGTTTAAAATTGTTTTATAAAATGGTATTTAATAGGCTATTGAACATAGATGATTTATTTCCCAAACGCACTGAACATAAATTGCCAAAATATCTCGCCAAGGATGAGGTTAAAAAAATATTATCGGTGGTTACCAACCTCAAGCATAAGGCAATTTTAAGTGCTTTGTATGGTTGTGGTTTGCGGTTAAGTGAATTAATTAATTTAAAAATAGAAGATGTTGATTCAAAAAATGAAGTGATAAATATTAGAAATGCTAAAGGTAAAAAAGATAGGCAGGTGATGTTACCAAAATCGCTTCTGCCACTGCTGAGGTCTTATTTTAAAACTTATTTGCCTAAAATTTATTTATTCGAAGGGCAATCTCAAGAACAGTACTCACCCAGAAGCGTACAAGCTATACTTAAGCAGGCTGCTGTAATTGCAAAAATCGGTAAGGTAGTGTCGCCACATATTTTAAGACATAGTTTTGCAACTCATCTATTAGAAAACGGAACCGATATCCGTTACATTCAGAAACTTTTAGGACACAACAACTTAAACACAACCCAAATTTATACCCATATAACCGATGTGGCAAAAAGCAAAGTTTTAAGTCCGTTAGATTTTTAATTGTTTTTCTGCCTGTTTACCATTTCATTAATCCAAATAGGGGCAAAAGGGGAAGTACAGCCTTTTGATACCGGGTAATCTCTATAAATTCCTAATTTTTCACCTATTGATAACGCTCTTGCTCTAAATTCTGGATGATGAATCCCAACTTGAGCTAAAGTTGTGTTCATTGTCCATTGTGTTTCAGCTGCTGCTGTTGGCATTTCTGCTTCAATTCTGTTAAGTAATGCATCCAATTCGAGCCCTTCAGGATTTCTTGCCACCCGCCCGCTCGTTAAGCTCCAGCCAGCTCTTGAAAGCAATTTATTACTGGCATTTATCCACCTTTCTCGAAATTGTTCGTTGTTTGGATAATCTTTAACTACATAATTGTAAAACCAATCTGCTGCCCAAGTAAAACTTTCTGATGCAACCATTTTTTCTATTTCATTGGGCGATAAATCTTTAGGTTTTAATATCAAAATCGATAACAACCTCGCATCAATATTTTCAGTTTCCCAAAGTTCAAGCGCTAGCTTGTGGTCAGTTTTAATCTTTTTTGCTAAAGCTCTAATGTCGCCCATTTTAACGCCAAATAAATTTTCTCTAGCGCCATTTTTAATGTGCATTTGTCGAACTTTTTCATCGCTATGCGATTGAAGTTGAGATAATGTTTCTTGAACGGTCATTTTGTAATATTTATGCTTTCTCAAATTTATCTTTTCGAGAATATATTATCAAAGTTTTTTCCAGCAGAATTAATAGATTGATTGTATCCATTTTGCAAAAGTTTCAACAAAAATTTTCTGTTGGTCTACAAATGGATAGTGAGAACAATTATCTATTATTGAAAAGTTTTTTTCACCTACAATCACTTTCATATCATTAAGCTGTTTTACTGAAAATATTCTATCATCTCGTCCGTAAATAGCATAAAGCTTAACCTTGGTTTTTAGCTTCTTTAGAATAGGTTTTGTATCAATATTATTTCTGCTTTCATTTTTATAAAATAATATTGGTGCATTATCATTTCTGATGTTAACTTTATTAAAATCTCCATTTTCATAATCTTCCCAAAGCTTTCTCGATTCTGCTGTTGGCGATGGCATTTTAAAATAGTTGCATTTACTTGCCACCTCGTAGCACTGTTTTCTGTATTCTGCTGAATTTTTAGCTAATTTTTTAATCTTTGAAATTTTGGAAAGCATTAAGGTGTCATGCTTTTCGGTAAAGACTTTTTTAGTAGTTTTTAAAATATGATTATAAGTTTCCTGTTGAGAAAATAGTGCGCCTGCAAGCGTTAAAGAAATTACTTTTTCAGGATGCTCTTCGGTATAAAGTGTGCCTACTAAGCCACCAAAACTATGGGCAATAATATTAGCTTTTTTAATTTTATAAACTGCGAAGAGATGGTTTAAATCATCAATTGCTTCTTTGAAGGTAAATTTCGTAGTGTTATCTGCCGAACGACCTTCACCACGACGATCGTACACGATTACATAAAAACCTTTATCGGCCAATATTTGAGCGGTTGTTCCTTCGAAAAGTGTCGAATTTCCTCTTGGCCCACCGTGAATAAAAATTACTGGTGGATTGGTATTTACGCCATAAGCTTTTGAATATATTGTGCTTTTTTGAGCAATCGCATTAAATGATATTAAAACGAATAAAAGAAAAGTAGCTGCTTTTTTGATCATTTTATATAAGAATGTGAGCAATTTGTATAATAGAGTTGGTTGTATTTATTTAAGCAAAGTGCTTTTCATAACAATTTTCCTAATTTCCTGCTCAAAATAATAAGCAATATCAAAGTTTTCGAATGCTTGGTTTTCGATTACAATTACACTTGTTTTGCGTTTAGGATAATATAAATTTACAGCAGTATATCCTTCGTTTGGATGAAAACCCGTATGACCAATTTCAAAAATATCAGCTTTATCGTTAATTCTCAAACCATAGCCATAACCAATTGGGTTTTCGCTGAAAACCTTATGCGTATCGGTAATCGTATAACTTGTCATTAAGTTATAGGCCTCAGGTTTTAGAAGTGCTCCATTGTGTAAGCAATTGTTCCATTTAGCTAAATCTGGAGCAGAAACAATTAAATGACTACCGAAATAATCTATAGGTTTCATACTTAATTTCTCGTTGAGTACAACTGTACCTTCTTTTTTTATGGTATGTCCTTTTACCAGGAGTTTGCTCGTTAATTCGGTAGGATAGGCGCTATTATTCATTTTGCATTTATTAAAAATAGCAGTTACCAGCTGCTCAAAACTTTTGCCGCTTTGTTTTTCTAAAACTAATCCGGCTACGTAGTAGCCAATATTAGAATAATTAAATGCTGTACCTGGTTTAAACTTCAAAGGTCTATCTAATTGCTCGCTAAACAAGCCAGAGGTATTGTTTAATAGCTGATGCATAGTGACTGTATCTGCCCATTTATATTTAAAGTTTGGTAAATATTTACGAATGGGTACCTGTAAATCAATCGTTCCATTTTGTACCTCTTGCAAAACAAGCGTAGCTGTTACTTGCTTTGCGATAGACATTGTAGAAAATCTATCCGGAATTTTAAGCTTCGTCTTTTTATCAAAGTTAGTATAGCCATATGCTTTTTCGTAATTTGTTTTCCCGTTTTGAACAATTAAAATAACACCATTAAAACTTCTTGGCGTTTTATTTTGGATAAGGCTATCAATCTGAGCTTTATAATGATTTTCCTGCTGTGCATAAGATTTACAAGAGGAAAGTGAGATGAATAGAATGCAATAGAGAAGGTTAAAAATGTTTTTCATTTAGATTTTTATAATCTGTTTTTTGATATTTTAATTTGGTTAATATAATTTATCGGACTTAAGATAATATTCCGAATTGATAGGGATTTTCGAAATGAATTTCGAATTGGCGAATGTACAATATTTGAAAAATATTATAAAAGTAAAAACAGAAATTATTTAAGAAAAATCAAGGCACAAAAAAAGCATCCTTTGATCAGAAGGATGCTTTAAATCTTTTTAAGAAGATTCTAAAAACTATTTTGCTAATGCAGCTAAAACAGCATTGTTTTTAGCTAATTGGTCGTTTTTAGGTTGTGCAGAGCGACTTCCTAACTCAATGTTAGTAGCTCTTTTTAAGAAATCCACTTCTTGGTGAGCGGTATTTTTATTTCTTCTGTCTTTTCTTTTTAATCTGGTAACTGCCATGGTTTTAACCTTTTATTATTCTTTATTTGTACAAATGGAGGTCGAGAGCGGATTCGAACCGCTGTAGAAGGTTTTGCAGACCTCTGCCTAGCCACTCGGCCACTCGACCCTTAAATTCAAGGCTGCAAAAATAGCAATTATTAGTTAGCCCGCAAATAAAATCTGCTTTTAATTTCGAACCCTCACTATTTCAGCACAAAAGATTGCAGCACTTACTGCAACATTTAAAGATTCTGCTCCTCCAATTCTCGGAATAGTAACCGGTTTATTTATTTTTTCAATAACTTCAGGTGTTATCCCATTACCCTCGTTACCCAAAATAATTAATCCTTCAGTTCCCCAATTTACTTTGTAGATAGAATTTCCATCAAGCAAAGCTCCAAATATTGGGATATCCGTATTTCCTAAAACCGAAATTAAATTCTCGTAATAAATATTTACCCTTGCCAACGAACCCATTGTTGCTTGTACGGTTTTTGGGTTGTAAGCTTCTACGCAATCTTCAGAGCAAATAATATTTTTAAAACCAAACCAATCAGCCGTACGAATTATTGTACCCATATTGCCCGGATCTTGTACGCCATCTAAAACAATTGTGAACTGATTTTTTAATGTTTTTAAATTTACAGAAGCCGTTTCTGGTGTATGAACTACAGCTAAAAAACCTTGCGGTGTTTGCAATGTACTAATCTTACTTAATTCAGCGTTGTTTACTTCAAATAAGTTTATATTTGCAGGTAATTTGGGCAACAAATGATACTGTTCTGTGTTGTAAAATATGGTTTCAATTTTATAGTTTGATTGTATAAATTCCTTTATAGATTTTATACCTTCAACTAAAAAAAGACCATTTTCTTTACGATATTTTTTTTGATGTAACGATTTAATAAAACTAATCTGAGATTTTGAAAGCATACAAATCCTTTAAATATTCTAAACTGAAAAGCCCTGCAATATTACTATTAATTATTGTTTTAATACAGGGTTGCTCATCAACTAAATACATTCCAGATTACCAGGCAATTGTTAAAAAAGTTACCATAGATAGTGTTGATGCTAAGTTTGAAGAACAGGCTTACAACTATGTTCAGAAAGATATTCGTCCTTCATCAGCGTTTAGTATTAATGTACCGCTTTACAATTTATTTAATACAAAAGATGGCAGATACAAAACTACTGATATAAAACCTTTTGGTTCGCCACCGGCAATTTTAGATAGTGCTTTGGTAGAAATTTCAAGAAATCAAATTGAGAAGTTTTTGCGGGGAAAAGGTTATTTTCAGGCAAAGGTTACTTCAGATATTAAGGTTAAAGAAAAAAAAGCGGAGATAAAATTCAAAGCTCAATCTGGTCCGGCTTCGTACATCGGGAAATTATCTGATTCTATTTTTACGCCTCAGGTTAGAGCCGTTTATCATAAGGAAAAACCTACGTTTACACATTTGCATGAGGGTATGCAATACGATTCTGATTCATTAAGTTACGAAAGAGATCAAATTTATCGTATAATGAAAGAAAACGGATATTATGAATTTTTACGTCCGTTTGTAAATTTCGATGTGATTGAAACAGCTGATGTTAAAAAAGTTGATTTAAAACTGAATATTACTAATCCGCCAAATGGCGAACATAAACAATTTACTATCGGAAATACACACATGCTGATAGCGCCAAGTCCGGATGGTTTGCCGGATTCTGCAAGGTATAAATTGAGTAAAGACACCATTAATGGAATTGTTTATACCGATTTTTCTGGTCGATATAGAAGAAATCCAATTGTTCGTTACGATTTTTTAAAGCAAAACGAACTTTACGATATTAGAAACGAACAGCTTACTTATGATAGAATGTATGAACTTAATATTTTCAAAAATGTTAAGATTGATTACTATCGCAGAGACAGTACATCGAATAAAATTAACCCGATTATACTTTTAACGCCTCAAAAGGTAATGAGTAATAGGGTTGAAGGTGAGGTGCCTTTTAACGGCGGTACAGTCGGTTTTAACCTGAGTAACACTTACACCAACAATAATCTGTTTCGTGGCGCAGAGCGATTCGAATTGCAGTTAAAAGGCGGGTTACAATCTCGTATCGGTAATGGCACTTCGCCTTTCCGCGACATTTACCAAAGAGATTTCTCAATTAGTGCTAGCATTAGTGTTCCTCGATTAATTATACCTTTCTACAATCCGGTTTTGGGTGGAAATGGTATGCCACACACAACTTTTTCATCGAGTTATATCTATGCTTTGCAAAAAGATATTTCGGTAAGGAGGATATTTATCAATTCCATTACTTACGATTGGTTTGAAACGAAATCGAAACTGCACAGCTTTACACCACTCAACTTTGAGTATAGGTTCGGAAATTTAGACCCAAGTATTCCGGAGGAGATTTTGTTGAACAACATATACTACGGCATCCTTTTAGGTAGAAAAGATTTAACCTTAGGCATGAAGTACACTTACACTTTAAATGCCGATAAACTTAACCAGTTAAGAACATTTGTTTACCTGCGTGGTGGTGTTGATATTGCCGGTAACTTATTGCAAGGTATAACAAACGCATTTGGTGCTGAAAGAGATCCTGCAAATGGTAATTCTGCTAAGTTGTTGGGTTTACCTTTTAACCAATATGTTCGCCCAGAAATAGATATTCGCTGGTATAAGCATTTAGGTGGTACAAATCAGTTTGTGGCCAGGTTAACGGCTGGTGTTGGTTATGCTTACGGAAACTCTGAAGAACGTGGTATTCCGTTTGAGAAATTATTTTTTGCTGGAGGTTCTAATGGAATCAGAGCATGGCAGGCGAGAACTTTAGGGCCAGGTAATTACAATCGCGATGTTATTGGAACTGATTTAGGCAGAAGAACTTTATTTGGTTTGGATCAGTTAGGAGAGATGAAGATTGAAGCCAACCTTGAATATCGTTATACTTTATTGAGGAAATTTTTTGGTGGAGTTTTAAAAGGAGCTGCTTTTGTGGATATGGGAAATGTGTGGAATATTAATGGTAAAAGTACATTAAGCGGTAACATAAGTGAAGAAATCAGACAACAAACACTCCTTAAATTTAGCAAACTGGCACAGCAAACAGCAATTGGTGCAGGTGCAGGTTTTAGGTACGATGTACAGTATTTTGTATTTAGGTTTGATATCGGTTTAAAAGTTAAAGATCCACAATTCAACGGTTCTGAGCAGTGGGTAATTGGCAAATTTTTATCTGGTGGAAGAGATTTTAGAAACAACTATAATTTAACTCATGCACCCGATACATATCGCTTCTTGCAATATAATTTCGGTATTGGGATGCCTTTCTAATTAGCTAAACAAATTTAAAACGCCAGGTTTTGCTTCCGGATTTTTAAATTGAATTTCTTTGAATGGTTGCCATCTTTTATCAATGTGTTTGTAAATCGAAAAGTGATTTACTTCAAATGTCCGCTTGAAATTTTTATCACCATATTCTTCCATTATTGAGGCATAATGATTTGGCTTTACATCTTTAAATGCAATTGTTAAATGAGGTGTAAATTTGAAATTATTCTTTTCGTCGAGGAGTTTCAAAGGTTTTAATTCGCTTTTTATTTGCGCCTGTAACTGCATTAAATGGTTATTTTGCTCAACATCAATATAAATGGTGTGCTGCGGAAAAGAATTAAAATTCTTTATCACCTGCGTAAATGAAAGAGAATAAGCCGAATCTTCCAAAGCTCTAAAAAATTGTTTTTCTTTTTCTAGCGAGGATATTTTTACAGGATTATAAAGTGTAATATGTGCCGGTCGTTTTAAGGATTCGAAAACCTGATATTTTTCTGAAATGTGATTACGAATTACATCAATATCCTCAACAATAGATATTGGCGGAATTAAACAGACCAAAAATAAATTTTCCATACTCAAAAATACTAAAAAAATTAGTATAATTAAAGGGGGGTATTTAGAATTTTTATTAAAGATTGACTAAAATAAACTCTTTAATCCATCGAAAATACTCTCGAAAAATGTAGCCAGATTTAATCCACTGCTGTGGTTAAAATATACGAAAACCAGAAAAATTATTACTGCAAAAATTATCAGTTTTCTGAAAGCGAAGGCAATTATCACCAATAAAATTGGAATGATAAACAACCATAAACTGTTAATTGGATATGGACTTAAATCACTGTCTTTTTTATAAACATAAACCAACTTGCTGTGTGTGCCTGTATCGTTTTGATGTTTTAGATACACAAATGTAGAACGCTCAATTGGTAGTGGTAAAACAGCAATACCATCGTTAAATTTTAGGCTTTGTGTAAAGCCACTTACACTAAAAGTATAAGTGCCGTTAATATTTTCGTTTGGGTTATCTAATGAATCGGCAGCGATAATTGCCAGTTTATTATTTTTTAAAAGATTCTCTTTAACTAAAAAATTATTAATTGCCGGAGTTTGTGCAAAACCAAAAACGCTGGTTAAGCAAAGACAAAACAAGATAAATCCTCTTTTCATTCTATAGAACGTTTATTATAAATTAAGTAACCAATGTGCAATAATACACCATTTCTTTTAATCGCATCGTTATATAAATTATAACTTAAGCTAACCGGACCAACCGGAGATTGATAAACCAGCCCAGCTGTAGCCGCGTAACGTAATTTACTAATCGCTTTTGCGTAAGCAATATCTTGCAAATTATTTAATTCGTATTCTTTATGCGGTAAAAATAAATAACCTTCTAATCTTAAATCTAAACTTTTTCTAATGTTGAATATGTTTTTTATACCGCCTGCAGCATAAGTTGAAGCCCTAAATTTATCTAAGAAAAGTGAACGGCTATCTTGCAATGGGTAAAATGCAGGCGAAACAAGCAAGGTTGAGTAATAATTATTGAATAGTGGCTGATTTGATATAACACCCTCAACTAAATAACCTAAAGTATATTTATTTAGATGAAGAAAATAATTTTCCTGCGAAAGTTTAATGCTGCCCCATTGCCTGATTTGATTAAATGGTTTTATTGTATTCGGAGCCACCACGTTTCTAAATATATTACCCGGATTATAATTTTCTCTCCCTGTAGTGTAATTAAAACTTAAGGTAAAACTTTGTCCGCGGGTTGCATATTGCTTACGGTTTAAAGAGTTTTTTTCGAGATTTAAGGAGGCCTTGAAACCATTAGAAACAGTTTGGTCTAATAAATCGCCAACTGCAAAAGAATTGTTTGGACTATATTCATCCTGGTTGTTGATAAATGCAGCATGCAAAACTACCTTAGTATTGTAATTTAATGGAAAACCCATCATTAAATCAATCTTTCTGTCGGCTTGTTCTATGTAAATTGGTCGTGGGTTTTCGATAAAAATCTGACTGGTATTGTAAAAGTTCCAGTGGTTGTAAGTTAGCTCTGCACCTAAAAACAGCGGTAGCTTTGTCGGGTAATCAATCCTGCCGCTTACCTGTACAGATTCATAAAATCTGCCAGAATAAAAACTGGTTCCAAAAGTATATGCCTTTCTATTTAGATAATTGTATTGAGCGCCTAAAAAAACATTGCTGATAGGGCGGGTAGAGATATTTCCACCCAAATCCAACTTAAAACTTTTTTTAGGTTGCGCTACAACTTCAAAAGTGTAGTTATCTGTTGCAGGCTCGTAAACAATTTTTGGATAAATGGTTTCAAAGGTTTGGTCGGCAACTAATTTGTAATAACCACGTTTTATATCTTCGAGTTTAAATGTTTCTTTGTCACTTTTAAATAAGCGCTCTACATATCGTTTTTGTTGTGCATTAACGCCTGTAACGGTAATATTTTTAAATATAAAATCTGGTTTTTTTCTGTTGAATTTCTCCCTTTTTGTAGCAAGTTCTGCATCATTTACCCTTCTTTTTATTAAGGCTTTAATTCGATCCATATCGGCCATGGTTGCATCATAGCCTTTCTGAATTAAATCTTTAACCGGGGAGAAATTGGTAACACTATAATTTGCTAAATCTGGTTGAATGTAAATTCCGTTTTTTCCAACCATTGTCGAGTCTGATTTCGAAAGAAACATAAACACTAAAAACCGGTTCATTAATCTTTCATCATTACTTTTCGGATATTCGTTATATGTTTTTGATGATACATTTGCACCAATTATATAATCTGGAGCAAACTCTTTCTGCATTACATCGGCAGGGAAGTTATTATATAAACCGCCATCAAATACATATTTACCATCAAGTTTAATTGGTCGGTAAATTATTGGTACAGTCATGGTTGCTCTTACAGCTTCAGCCAAACTTCCCTTATTAACGGTTATGCTCTCTTGCGAAAGTACATCTGCAACCATACATCTAAAAGGCACAAAAAGGTTATCAAAATTATCTTTTGAAGCTGCTGATGCTTGCGAGAATAACTCTAAAAAAGCAAAATTTAAGGGAATATCATTAATTATATTAGAACGGAAGCTAAAATGGAAGCCAGAATCAACAGCAACTTTTGCAGTAAGCATTGATGCATTCGGCGCATTTTTTTCGAAAAAATACGTATAATCGCTGGTGTATCTTCCGTTAACCCAATTTTGGAATTCATCGCTTGTGGCAATTTTTTCAATCTGAGCGGGCGTATATCCGGCGGCATACATGGCACCAACAATTCCACCCATTGATGTTCCTGTGATATAATCGATAGGAATGTGATTTTCCTCAAGTGCTTTTAAAGTGCCGATATGTGCTAATCCTTTAGCTCCGCCACCGCTAAATACTAAACCAACCTTTTGCGCCTGTAATTTGAAACAGGACAAAACGAAAAGTATCAGCAAATATTTTTTAAAAGTTACCACTCACTAAAAATAAGGGTTTTCTTTTAAAGTTAGTTGAGTATGTAAATGTTATAAGTTAAAAATGATGCAAAACTTACCCAAATAATGTATGGAATGAATAGGAGACCTGCAACTTTATCAATTTTATAAAAAATAGTTGCGTTCACTATAATCATAATGAGTAGAAATATTATCTCAAATAATGCAAAACCAATTTCGTGTAAATAAAAGAATATAAAAGACCAGGCTAAATTTAAAATCAGTTGGATAATGTAGATAGCTACAGTTCTTGGGAAATGCTCGATTTTATCTCTTGTAATCCACACCAAATAAGCGGCAACTCCAATTATAATGTACAAGCTTGTCCACACCGGTGCAAAAAGCCAATTTGGTGGATTAAAAGAAGGTTTATTAAGCGTTGGATACCAGGTTTGAACTGATTTTGCCGTTGCCCAACCACCTAATGCACCAACACCAAGTGTTAAGGCAATATTTAAAATTAAAGCTATAGGTTTAAGTTTCATTCAATAATTTTTTGACTAAACAAGAATTAACCTAAAAGGTTTTTATCTTCCAACTGAAGGTACAACAGGAAGGCTTTCATTATCCTCATTCCCTACACTTTGCACAGCGAATAAATAGTTGTCCTTACTATAAGGCAAGCGCATTTCTGTAGCTGTAGTAAAAAATTTCTTTTGCCAAACCGAGCTACTGGTTTCTCTCATTAAAATATAATAGCCTTTGTTGCCTCCGTTAATTGGAGCTTTCCAGTATAAGAAAGTAGAATTGCTTAAGTTTTTAACATCAACCTTAACTTCAGTTGGCATAGAAGGAGCCTTCGCCAAATTTGCTAAAACTGAAATGTTAACAGCAGTATTTTTTCTCAGGTATTCAAAATCCATAAACTCGATTAGATCGCCATAAACCACACCTTTTTCAGTTCTTAAATCTTGATGCTGATGTTCGAAATTTTCATTCATTTCTGTAATTCTTACAGCTGAGAAACCGTTTTCTACAAATGGTGTATGGTCGCCTCCGCGTAAAAATCTATCGTTACGGTAAATCAATTTAATTTCAAGCTGATCTACATAACGTTCTCCAACTTCTTTAACGTAACGGGCAAGCTGGCGGCTTTTGCCATCGTTTTCTAAACCAAACTGGCGGATGTTTTTCGCATTTTTATCTAATTCGTAAACTGGTAATCCCTCACTAAAAACACGAAGTTTAGTATTATCAATAATTTGCGTTTCGCTGGCATTGTTGCTGCCAATCATATCATTATTAAGCATGGCTTCTAAATTCCAACCTTCTTTTTTGGCTTTCGCAGCCATAAAGCCAGAGCCTAGCAAAGATTGTTCTTCGCCACTTACGGCAACAAAAATTACCGTAGCCGGAAATTTATATTGGCTCATAATTCTTGCGGCTTCAATTACTCCAGCAACACCGCTACCGTCATCATTAGCTCCCGGGGCATCACTTACTCTGTTCATTACATCCGTAACTCGGCTATCTAAGTGACCGCTTACCACAAATACTCTTTTGTCATTCGCATCCGTACCCTTTAAAATTGCTACTGCGTTACCGAGTAAAATTTGTTTATCAACACGTTTTCCATCAGGGTTAATTGTAACAGTATCTAAAAAGGCGGTTAATCTTCCATCGCCTTGCTTTGCAAATTGATTAAATTTATTTACCACCCAATTCCTTGCTGCGCCAATGCCTTTGGTTTTGCTTTTTGTATCACTTATTGTGCTTCTTGTACCAAAAGAAACCATTTTAGTGATGTATGATTTCAACGAATCGGCGTTAACCGACTTAACCATTTTATCTATATCCGCATGGCGATTTACAATAGTTTGAGCATGAACCGAAAGTGCGAAACTCCCAAAAAATAAAAGGGTAAATATTTTTTTCATCTATAAGGATAATTAATAATGCTAATGTATTGATTGTTGATGTTTATTTTAAGATGTTATTTTAAATGGCTGTAACAATTTAAAGATAATTGATTTGTGAAATTATCTTTAAATTTTGAATTTACTGCATATCCGGATTTGCGTAAAATGAGTTGAAAAAGTAAATGTTGTTTGAATAAGACGATTAGAATTCGAAAATTAAACATAAAGGTTTTGGGTTTTTACTCACTCTATTCGCTTTAATGTAACTTATTAGCGTGTTTCACTAAAAAAACACAAGTAAATTTTCTATATTTATTCTTTGTAAACAAATTACAACCCTATACGCTTTTCATCCCTCAAAAAAATAGTAATGGATAAGTTTCCTACTAACTTAACTTCGGCCAAGTGTGAACTTTTGGATAGAATACTACAAGAGTTTCAGCATGAGGAATATGTTAAAACAGACAGGGTGCTCCATATATTTAGGGGTAATGCAATTCTTGCATCCGAATATCTACAACTTTTAAGTCAGTTAAACTTAATAATGCTTATTGGAGAAGTTCATGGCCATCCATTGCCTGCTTTAATTGGTAAACAATCAGGTTTAGATATTTTTTTAAGCGAAGGTGGTTTCATGACCAGGCTCGAGCTGAGAAAAATGCAAGAAGAAACGGGAAAAAGTTTAATAGAACTTCAAAAGGAAATCTTCGATTTACGAAGTCAACTTGCCGCTTGCCGCGAATTAATTGCAAAACAAGAAATGGCAATGCTTGATATGGATGCAGAACTCAAACGCCTTGAAACTGGCATGGAGAACGAAGATTATTGATTTGTAGCATTGTCGGCACTTCTATCGTTTTAGCATAAAAACCTCAAACTATGAAAAACAACTTGCTTAAAACTTTTGGATTATTTCTTCTCTTAACTATTTCGATAGCTTCTTGTAAAAAAAGTAAATCAGAACCCGAAGGTAAAACTGATGTACTTACCGGAGCTTGGCAAGAAGCAGGGCTAACTGGTGTTGGACGAAGATTAGTTTTTAAACCAGGAGGTGGCTTTACTATGGAAATTTGGACTAGCAACTACAAAAGTGGAGAAGTTAACGGCGTTTACAAAATTGATGGAGACAACTTAACTGTTAACATTAATGAAGATGTAGAAATTAATTCGGCTGGAAATGCTACGAAAAGAAATGTGAACCGTCAATTATTCGAAAAGGGAAAATTCTCCATTACAAATACTATGCTTACTATAAAATGTATTACTTACCCTGCTGATGCTCCCGTGGAGACCGAATTTAAGTATGGTAAGATTATGGCAATAGATTAATAAAATAAGGCTGTCTCAAAAGATTATGCAAATTATATTTGAACGGTCGTCATTCCCAATTTAATTGGGAATCCTAAAGCGATTTGTATTTGCTTTAGGATTCCCGCCTTCGCGAGAATGACGAGAAAACGAAATAAAGTTTCCTCGCAAATTATAAAATTCTACTTTTGAAACAGCCTTATTTTCTTATTTATCAATTTTGATTTCTGTTCTTCTATTTAAAGTTCTGCCTTCCTCATTGGCATTTGTTGTAATAGGTTCTTTCTCTCCGTGACCAACAATTCTGAAGTTTGATGCATTTAAACCTGCATTAACTAAGTATGATTTTACAGAATTTGCTCTATCAATAGATAACGACATATTATGTTCTGGTGTTCCTTCTGCAGATGAATGTCCGTTTAACACGAATTTTGTATTCGGAGATTTCTTCATTTCGGCAACTGCTTTATCTAAAATAGAAAAAGATGAAGTTTTTAATACTGCCGAATTAAACTCAAACTGAATATTATCTAAATTGAAATTTGGCTTTTCTACTGGTGCAGGTGCTTCAGTTTCTTTAACTGGGTCTGGTGCAGGTTTTTTCTCTTCAACTGGTGGAGTTGGCTTTGAAATTGGAGCTGGTTCTGTTTTTGCAAGCGGCTTTTTAGCCTTGCAAGAGTACATTGTTAGGGCAAATAATCCAATAATAGTTGTGAAAAAAAGATTTTTAATGTTCATGTTTTAATACTGTTTAACGTTTGTTTGATACGAATGATTAATAGTTATAACGGTTTTTCGGCCGCTAACTTATAATTTTATTTTTTATTGGCTTAATTAATGGAAATGTTTTCACTAAAAAAGCAAGCCCTAATTAACTCCGTGTTTCGTTGTAATCTCTCCTTTTGCAGTCATTTATGGCATAGTGAAAATTTTACTTTTGCCCTAAGTTTAAATTTATTTAAACTGTATATAAATAGGTAGTTGCTGTAGAATTGCACATTTTACTAAGTAAACGACTACCAAAATGGCGAGAGAAAAAGAGGAAATTCACTGTAATCAGTAAATTACATAAGATAAAATCGTTATTTAGAATGATTCTTTCTAACTTAGCAAAAAATCTATTATTCATAATTGAATTAAATAAACATACATAGCTCTAAAATGAAAAAAATCATCTTTGCTATTTTAGCAGTAGCATCTTTGAGTGCACAAGCTCAAAAAAACGCTTTTTTCGATCAGGCTTTCTGGAAAGGAAATACCGATTTAGCAACAATTAAAGCAGAAATTGAAAAGGGTAGTAGTCCTTCACAATTAAATCCATCATCTTTTGATGCAACAGTTTTTGCAATAAACAGCGGAGCGCCAACTGAATCTATATTATATCTTTTAGCTCAACCTGGAAACGATGTAAATAAATTAACGCATGATAGCAGAACTTATTTAATCTGGGCTGCATCAAAAGGAAATATTCCGGTAATGGAGCATCTTTTAAAAAATGGTGCTAAAATTGATGTTCAGGATAGCCACGGTTACACTGCACTAACTTTTGCTGCGGCAGGCGGTCAGAAAGATCCAAAAGTTTATGATTTACTGGTAAAAAATGGTTCTGATTTAAAAAAGGATGTAAATCACGATGGTGCAAATGCATTGTTAATCGCTATTCCGAATGATAAAGACTTAACACTTACTGATTATTTCGTATCAAAAGGATTGGATTTAAATAGTAAAGATGCTGCCGGAAATACAGCTTTCAACTATGTTGCTAGAGGTGGTAACATCGAATTAATGAAGAAATTACTTGCAAAAGGCGTTAAATTCACTGATAATGCTATGATTATGGCAAGTCAGGGTGGACGTGGAACTTCAAATGGTTTAGAGGTATTTCAATACTTAGAAAGTTTAAAAATTAAACCTACCGCTGTTGGTAGCAATGGAGAAACTGCTCTGCACAACATCGTTCGTAAACCAAAACAAGAAGAAATCATCAATTATTTCCTTTCAAAAGGTGTTGATGTAAATAAAGCAGATAAGGATGGTAACACACCATTTATGAATGCTGCTGCCGCTAACAGAGATTTAGCAACACTTGAATTACTTGCAAAAAATGTTAAAGACATTAATCAGGTAAATGTTAAAGGTGTTTCTGCTTTAGATTTAGCTGTTCGTGGCAATTCTGCAGAAGTAGTAAAATTCTTAATTGATAAAGGTGCAAACTTAAACGTTGTTGATAAAAGTGGAGACAACCTTGCTGCTTACCTTTTCCAGGCTTACAATCCACGCGGAATGGAAGATTTCGAAGCAAAATTCAAATTGCTTTCTGATAAAGGCTTCGATCTTAAAAAAGTTCAGGATAACGGAAATTCATTGTATCATTTAGCTGTTGCGAAGAACGATTTAGGTTTATTAAAACGCATCGAACCTTTAAAAATTGATGTAAACCTTAAGAATAAAGAAGGTTACACTGCATTACACAAAGCTGCAATGACGGCAAAAGAAACTGAATTAATGAAATATCTCGTTTCTATCGGTGCAAAAAAAGATTTAACAACTGATTTTAAAGAAACACCTTACGATTTAGCTACTGAAAACGAATTTCTTTCTAAGAACAAAATATCGATTGACTTTTTAAAATAAAATAATGAATAACATTTATAAATTATGCCTTGGTTTAGGCATTGTATTTTCTACGTCTTTCGCCTCGATGGCGCAAAAAACTACTAAATACAAGTGTATGTTGCAGATGACAAATTATGTTGGAGAAGGTGCTTATATCGTTGTTTCTTTGGTTGATGCCAAAGGTGCTTACGAAAAAACGCTTTACGTTATGGGTTCGGATAAAAAATGGTACCCGGATGTAAAAGAATGGCATAAGTTTTATAAAGCAAAACCAACAAACCTCAGTGCAATTACTGGCGCTTCGGTAACTGGTGGCGATAGAAGCGTTACAACCTTCGAAATAGAAGATGCTAAAATTAACAAAGGCTACACTTTGCGTTTTGAATCGGCTGTTGAGGATAAAAAATACATCGTTAAAGATTTAGAAGTGCCTTTAACAACAGAAGGTATTGCTGCTAAAACTGAAGGTACTGGTTACATTAGATACGTTCGTTTAAGTGCGAACTAATAAAAGCTTTTAAATGACAATTTCAATATGGAGATACAGCCATTTAGCACTGGCTGTATCTTCTTTTCTTTTTTTAACCCTTGCTTCCGTAACGGGTGTCATCCTTTCTTTTAAGCCCGTAACCGAAAAAATTCAGCCTTATAAGGCAAAAGATTTTAATCAGCTAACCGTTGCTGACTTGGTTCCAAACCTCACAAAAAATTATACTGATATTATCGAAGTAACAGTTGATAACAATCAATTTGTTGTTGTTGACGCTACTGATTTAAACGATAATTCTGGAAAGTTTTACATCGACCCGAAAACTGGAAAAGCTTTGGGTAAAGTTGCAAAAGAAAACGAGTTTTTTCAATGGGTAACTTCGTTGCATCGTTCGCTTTTCTTGCATGAATTGGGTCGGTTTTTTATAGGTCTAACCGCATTTTTACTCTTTCTGATTGCCACTTCCGGTACGGTTTTAATAATTCAACGGCAGCGTAGTTTTAAAAAATTCTTTACCAAAATTGTTAAAGATAATTTTGCTCAATACTATCATGTGGTTTTAGGTAGATTGCTACTAATTCCGATAATTATTATTTCGGTTACCGGAACAATAATGTCTTTACAAACTTTTGAAATTATTAAGGAACAGAAAATTTCTCACAAGGTAGATTTCGATGCTTTAAAAACTGCTCCTGAAAAGAAGATGGCTGATTTTGATGTTTTTAAAAACACAAAATTATCTACAGTAAAATCAATCGAATTTCCATTTTCTGAAGATGTAGAAGATTATTTTACTCTAAAACTTGATGAAAAGGAAATCACGGTAAACCAGATAACAGGCGATGTTTTAACCGAACAGCCATTTTCTAATGCTAAATTGCTAACTGCCTTAAGCATGGATTTGCATACTGGCAGAACCAACGCAATTTGGGCAATTGTTCTGGCTGTAGCATCTGCAAATATTTTGTTCTTTATTTATTCTGGTTTTGTAATCTGGTGGAAAAGAAGATCGGGTCAGGTTAAAAATAAGTACAAAGCAGAGCAAGCAGAATATATTATTTTAGTAGGCTCAGAAAATGGTACAACTTTCCGTTTTGCAAAAGCAATTCATCAGCAGTTGCTTAAAAACGGACAAACATCTTTTATCGGGCAATTAAATAATTATAAGGTTTTTCCAAAAGCTAAACAGCTAATTGTTTTAACGGCAACCTACGGAATAGGAGAGGCGCCAACCAATTCCTCAAAGTTTATAGCACTTTTAGAAAAATTTAAACAACCAAACCATATCGATTTTTCTGTAGTTGCGTTTGGCTCACATTCATATCCCGATTTTTGTAAGTTCGGATACGAAGTAAATAATGCACTGTCTCATCAAAGTTGGGCAAAACCGTTATTAGAAATTCATACCGTTAACGATAGATCGCCTGAAGATTTTACCAAATGGGCAACGCTTTGGGCGCAAAATTCGAATGTAGAATTAACATCGTTATCCAAACTTTTAGAAACCAAGCCGGTAAAACTTCATCAGTTTGCTGTTGTTGATAAGAAAATTTCAACGAATACCGAAACATCCTTTATCATTCGTTTAAGTTCTAAAAAAAGGAAAAGATTTACTTCTGGCGATTTAATGGCAATTTATCCTGCAAACGATCATCGCGAAAGGCAATATTCTATCGGTAAAATTGGGAAAGATGTTCAGTTGAGTGTTAAACTGCATGATGGTGGTTTAGGCTCAGGCTTTTTGTACAATTTGGAGGTTGGACAAACCCTCAATGCCGCTTTGATAAAGAATCAACATTTTCATTTTCCGGCAAAAGCAAAAACCGTAATTATGGTTTCGAATGGAACAGGTATTGCACCATTTTTGGGCATGATAGACCAGTTTAGCAAGGACAGAAATATACATTTATATTGCGGTTTCAGAAATAAAATTTCTTTTGAACTTTACGAAAATGCCTTAAATACCGAAGCCGATAAACTCACAAAGTTAAATGTTGCGTTATCTCGCGAAGGCGAAAAACAATATGTTAAAGATTTGCTTGCAAGAGATGCGGAGTTAATTTATAATGCTTTGAAGAATGATGGCGTAATTATGCTTTGCGGCTCTTTAAGTATGCAAAATGACGTAATTGAATGGCTAGAAAATCTTTGCCAACAGAATGAAGGTAAAAGCATCAGTTTCTACCAATCTCATGGTCAGGTGTTGATGGATTGTTATTAACAGCGCAGAAATATTTTTTTGGAAAGCAATGGCAGAAGATTTTTTCAGTCGTTAGTCCCGCTATTCGTTGCTGCCGAAGAAAAATCGGAATCCACTGCTATCGGGTTTACTTTTATCGGTCTAGTGACCTTTCTAAAGCATCTTTTTCCAGCGTTCAATGGTTTTTTTATCCAGATTATCAGATAGAAAAATCTCACCATTATCGCTAAACATAATGCAACTAAATTTTGGGAATTGCTTGATGAACTTTAATCCAGCTTCTTTACCCAAAACCATTATTGATGTACTTAAGCCATTTGCCAATTCGGCATCTGGCCCGAAAACAGTAACGCCACTTAAACCAGTTGCAGGATAACCCGTTGCCGGATTTATAATGTGCGAATATCGTTTTCCATCGAACATTACAAACTTTTCATAACTGCCAGAACTTACGACTGCACTATTGTAAAGTGGTACAGCAGCAAAAAGGCTATCTTTATTAAACGGATTTGTAATACCAACAAGCCATTTTTTGCCATTAGGCTGCTTTCCCCAAGTGCTCATGTCGCCGGTTGCGTTAACAATACCTGCTATAATTCCTTTTGCAAGCATCATATCACGACATTTATCGGCGGCATAACCTTCTCCCAAAGCGCCAAATCCGATCTTCATGCCTTTTTTACTCAAAAAAATAGTCGAATTTACACTGTCTAGAATGATGTTTTTATAACCAACTTTTTCTACTGATTTCTTAATTGCATCAGCGGATGGCATTTCCATCATCGAGCCATCAAACTTCCAGATTCTGTCCATTGCAGCAAAGCTAACATCGAATGCACCATTTGTGAGTTGCGAAAGTTTGATGGCTCTTTTTGTAAGTTCAAAAACTTCTTTATCAACTTTTACAGGTTTTTCTCCGGCATTTCGGTTTACTTCCGAAACCTGTGATGTCGGCTTCCAATCAGAAATCAAAGCTTCGATTCTGCTTATCTCATTAATTACAGTATCAATATTCTGCTCGGCAAGTTTGGCGTTTTTAGCAACTATGGTAATTTCAAACCGACCGCCCATAAGCATAGTGGTCCGTTTTTTTTGAACCTGTGCATTGCCGGCAATACTTAGAAATAATAATGAAATAAGCAGATAGAATCTCAAAACTTAATTAAACTAGCTAACTTTTAGATTAATATTGTTTTGTTCTGCAGCTTCAATTGGCGTGTAATCAGATAGTATAAGTGCCTTACCTTTTTTAACGCAAACATCGTGTTCAAAATGTACCGATGGTTTTCCGTCAACAGTTCTAACTGTCCAACCGTCTTTATCGATAAATACATCTTTCTTGCCCATATTTATCATCGGCTCGATAGCCATTGTTAAATTTTCTTTTAACATTAAACCACTTCCGCGTTTACCGTAATTTGGTACTTGTGGCGCTTCGTGCATGCTTTTACCCAACCCGTGACCAACAAAGTCTCTTACAACACCGTAACCTTGCTTCTCATTATGATTTTGAATTGCAAAACCAATATCGCCTAAGCGCTTACCAACAACAGCTTCTTTAATACCAATAAAAAGAGATTCTTTAGTTGTTCTAACTAATTTTAAAATTTCTTCACTTGCATCGCCAATTACAAAAGTGTAGGCATGGTCGCCGTGGTATTCGTTTTTGATTACGCCAACATCAACAGAAATAATATCTCCATCTTTAAGCGTTTCTTTACCCGGGAAACCGTGTACAACAACATCGTTAACAGATGTTATAATGTGATGCGGAAAACCACTGTAATTATAGAATGAAGGCACTGCGCCATTATCTAAAATATATTCGTTTGCAAGTTTATCAATTTCAATTGTTGCTAAACCCGGGCGTAAAATTTTTGCAATTTCGGCTAGGGTATCGCTTACCAAAAGCGCACTGATTTTCATCAGTTCTACTTGTTCGTCAGTTTTGTAAATAATCATTGCCGCAAAATTAACAATTAGTTTTTTAAAAGCCGTTTTTGATTAAGAAAGCTTACAGACAGATTATGGTTATTTATGATGGATGAATTTTTCGGGATATTTCTTTTAAATTGTTAATTTTCTCCAATGGATGCTTTGAAGAATTTTCCTAAGCTTGATTTAAGTGAGTTTTGGCAGAAGCAAGATTCAGGAGATAATTTGTTGTACCATGAAATAATTGGTGAACGAATTATAGAAAAACCACACAAGCATGATTTTTTCCTGTTTATGCTTTTTGAAAATGGTTCCGGTTATCATAATATCGATTTCGTTGAGCATAATGTTGTACCGTTTCAATTGCATATGCTGTTTCCAGAGCAAATTCATAAATGGGATTTAAAATCTGATACCTACGCACACCAGATAATGATTAGTAAAACTGTGTTTGAAACACTGGCTGCTTCATTACGATTTTCACTCGTTCTATACCAAAACCATCCGGTGATTAATTTAGATAAAACCATCTATGAAAAGGTTTTATATGAATTTAAGCAAATAAAAACTGAACTTGAGGAAAAGGTTATATTGTGGGAAATCATTATTTCGAGAATAAAACTTATTGCTTTAATGATTAGCCAGGAAGCTGAGAAATTTTTCGATGATAAGACAATCTACAAAACCAATCCTATTTTGGTTAAGTACCTTTCACTCATCGAAAATCACTATAAAAATGAAAAGTTAATTTCATTTTATGCAGAACAACTGAATATTTCGGCCAATTATTTAAACATACTTTGCAAAAGGCATTTTCATTTTTCAGCAACTATACTTATACACGAAAGATTAATATTGGAGATGAAAAGAATGTTGCTTACAACAGAAAAACCAATCAAGTTAATAGCTTTTGATTTAGGTTTTTTTGATGTGCCATATTTTTCAAAATTTTTTAAAAAATATACCTCATTAACGCCAAACGAATTTAGAAAGCAGTTATAAATAAAACTATTTTATCGTTGAATTGAGATTTTGTGTATCTGTTCGAAAGGAACTTGTTATAAATTATACAATTTTTGATATAAATTCTACTCTCTGAATTATCATGAGTAATATATTTTTGTTTAGTTCAATTCACAAGTTATGATACCACAAAATATATCAAGAAAGGATTTTATCAGAAACTCTTCTATTTTATTGGCAAGCTCTTATTTGTTATCAACGGAAAATGTTGAAGCACATGAAAAAAGTGGCATTGTATCAACCAATAAAAACCTGATTTTAAAAAATGTATTGCTCGAAACAGGTTTTGAGTACGATGGAGATGAGGTTATCAAAACAAAAACTGCTCTTTTTATTGTTGAACTTGAAGCTGGTAAAATTAAAAGTGTGTTGCCAAATAATCCGAAAGCAAATGCAATTGATGCAAAAGGATTTTTAATGCTACCTTCTTTTAAAGATATGCACATCCATTTGGATAAAACTTATTACGGATTACCGTGGCAGGCGCATTTAAAAAAGAATAAAAGCGTGAAGGATATGATTGCTTTTGAACAGCAAATTATCCCCGAACTGTTAAAGACATCAACAAAACGGACAGAAAAATTAATTGAGTTGCTACAATCGTATGGAACGGGATATGCAAGATCTCATGTAAATATCGAACCAACTTCAAGGCTAAACTCTTTGAAGAATCTTCAGAAAGCACTTGATAATAAGAAAGCATCTTTCGGTGCCGAAATTGTAGCTTTTCCTCAGCATGGAATTTATTATACCAAATCTGATGAATTGTTAAAAGAAGCTGCAAAAATGGATATTGATTTCATCGGTGGGCTTGACCCAACATCTATTGATAGCGGAATTGAAAAACACATGGATTACATTATTCAATTGGCTTTGGATAATAAAAAAGGAATCGATATTCATCTTCACGAGTCGGGAGAATCTGGAGTGAAAACAATTGAATATCTTGTTGATAAGGTTAACGAAAATCCGGTATTAAAAGGTAAAACTTATGTTAGCCATGCATTTGCGCTTCGTTATCTGGATAAAAATAAAACCGAAGAAATGGCAGAGAAATTAGGTGCAGCAAAAATTGGTATTGCCTCGACTATTCCGCTTTCTGGTACGCCGATGCCAATTCCAACATTATATAAATACGGAGTAGAAGTTGTTGCCGGAAATGATTGCATTGTAGATCATTGGAGCACTTTTGGAACCGGAAGCATTTTGCAAAAGGCGAATGTAGCGGCTCAAATTTATGGCTACAGAACTGAGTTTGATTTATCGAGAATTTTAAAAATTGCAACTGGAAATATTCTTCCATTAGATGATAAAGGTAAACAAGCATGGCCTAAGCAAGGCGATAAAGCAGATTTTGTATTAATTGATGCAAGTTGTTCGGCTGAAGCAGTTTCCAGAATATCTCCGGTAAAATCTTTAGTTCATAATGGGAATCTGGTTTTTTAACTAAAGCGTTAAACGTTTATTTGAAGCCACCTTTCGATGAGAGGTGGCTTTTATGTTTTATTCAAATAAAAGTTAAATCGTTAATATTAATAAAACATTGCATGCTTAGTTTTGGAGAAATTATCAAATCATCCATGAGAATAATTCTTTTTAATATTTTGATGTTAATATCGACATCAATTTTTGCCCAAAATTCAAAAAGCCAAGGGCACAGCCACAACGATTACCATCAAAATATACCTTTACAGGCTGCGTATTATGCCGGAATGAACTCAATAGAAGCCGACGTTTTTTTGAAAGATGGAGAACTTTATGTTGCTCACGAAGCTAAAGAAATCAAAGCCGGCAGAACGCTTAAAAACCTTTATTTATCGCCTTTGGCTGATTTATTTGCAGCAAATAAAAATTATGCATTTAAGGATAGCTTAAAAAAACTGCAACTGGTTGTTGATATTAAAGAAGACCATCCTAATGTTTTGAAAAAGCTTATTTCAGAATTAAAGGAATTTGGCGATGTGTTTAACGTAGCGAAAAATCCTGATGCCATTAAAATTGTAATAAGTGGTAATATGCCGCAACCTGCAAATTTTAAGGATTGGCCAGATTATATTTTTTTTGATGGTAGACCAGAAATAAATTATACTGCAGACCAGCTTAAACAAGTTGGCATGATTAGTCAGGATATTAAGAAGTACACCGTTTGGAATGGAAAAGGTGTACCAACACCAACTGATTACGCAAAACTTAAAAAGGTAATTGATGATGCGCATAAATTAGGGAAGCCATTTAGATTTTGGGCTACAGTTGATACTCAGAATACCTGGATAGTTTTAGAGCGTTTGGGAGCCGACTGGATAAATACCGATAAACCTACAGCGTTGGCAGATTTTTATCTTCATCAGGATAAACTGACTTACACATTAGAAAAACCTTACCCAGTTTACACGCCGGAATACAAAGTTGATGGGCAAAATAAAAGGGTTAAAAATGTAATTCTTTTAATTGGTGATGGAATGGGATTGGCGCAAATTCATGCTGGCTTAATTGCAAACCATGGATATTTAAACATCAGCCGCATTAAAAATATTGGATTTTCGCAAACTGCGGCTGCAAATTCTGGAAATACAGATTCTGCAGCAGGCGCCACAGCTATGGCCACGGGCGAAAAAACCAATAACCGATATATTGGTGTTGGAACGGATGGCAAAAAAAAGACAAATTTAGTTGATACTTTAGCTGCTTTCGGTATTAAAAGCGGAATTATTAGTGTTGGCGATATTACCGATGCAACGCCTGCATCATTTTATGCGCACCAAATTGAGCGCAGTATGAACAATGAAATTGCAGTTGATTTATTAACCTCAAAAGCCGAGATTCTTATCGGCTCAAATCAAGCTGTTTTTAATGCCAATAAAGATTCGCAATTAATTAGTAAACTAAAAGCAAATGGTTTTAATTTAAGTACAGATTTTACTGCTTTTTCAAAACAAACTTCTGGCAAACAATTAGTTTTATTAACTGCTGATGATGTTAAACCTGTTTTAAAAGGAAGAGGCGATATTTTGAAACAATCGCTTTCAAAAACTACTGAACTGCTATCAAAAAATAAGAACGGCTTTTTTATCATGGCTGAAGGAGCGCAGATAGATCATGGCGGTCATTCGAATAATTTGCCAATTGTGGTTACCGAAATGCATGATTTTGACAAAACCATTGAAGCCGCTTTGAGATTTGCCGATAAGGATGGAGAAACGTTGGTAATTATTACTGCCGACCATGAAACTGGTGGACTTACCTTATTGGATGCGGATGAATCAGCAGGAAAGCTTACAGGTCATTTCAGTACTGATGATCACACTAATATCATGGTTCCGGTTTTTGCTTATGGTCCGCAGTCTGAGCAGTTTAAAGGCATTTATCCGAATAACGAAATCTTCAAAAAAATACTTAACGTTTTAGCACTTAAAAGGGCACAATAAATCTTATGGAAAGAAGATCTGTTTTAAAAAGTTTAGGCGGCTTAATGTTGCTACCGGCAATAAATCTTGGCTTTACCGCTGATAAAGAAAAACCCGTCTTACGTTTTGCACACATTACCGATGTGCATTTAAAGAACGATTTAGGTGCGCCAACAAAATTTGCCAAATGCCTTCATCATATTCAGGAGCAATCTCCAAAAGTAGATTTTCTTTTAAATGGTGGCGATGTTGTGTTTGATATGAACAAAGAGAAACTATCAGATATCGATTCGCAATGGAAATTACAGCACAACATAATGAAAAACGAGTGCTCGCTGCCTGTTCATTACGCTTTGGGTAACCATGATATCTGGTGGAATGAAGATAGTAAAGGCGATGTTTTTTATGGGAAAAAATATGCTTTAAATCAGTTAGAACTTAGCAAGCCATATTATAGTTTCACCAAAAACGGTTGGAAATTTATTGTGTTAGATAGTACGCATTTAGATATCGACAATACGTGGTACATCGGTAAATTGGGGGAAGCACAATTTGCTTGGTTAGAACAGGAACTGAAATCAACCAATCCTAAAACTCCGGTTTTAGTGATGACACATATTCCAATCCTTACAGCTTTGTTGATGATTGAAGATAATATTGTAAATAAATGGACCATGCTTGGTGGCGATATGCACACCGACACGGCTAAAATTATTAATCTGTTTTACAAGCACCCAAATGTGAAATTGGCTTTAAGCGGACATTTACACATGAGAGATAAAGTGGTTTACAATAATGTAACCTATTTATGCAACGGAGCGGTATCAGGAGCTTGGTGGAATGGAAATAGGCGAGAAACTGCACCCGGTTATGGTTTAATAGATTTATATGCCGATGGAAGTTTTGAAGAGCGGTATGTAAATTACTAACACAAAAAAAGGATGCTAAAATTAACTAGCATCCTTTTTTTATAACCGAATGAGATTGTTATTTCAATTCAACTTCTGCTAAAACTGGAAAATGATCTGAAGGAAATTTACCAAAATAAGTATCTGTTAAAATTCCCCACCTGCTGGCTGTAAATTGTTTAGTCATGAAAATATGGTCGATAACGGTTTGTCCTTTAGGTGTTTTAAAACCATTGGCAGATGAATTGTTAGCATAAGGAAATTTAACTTTTGAATAAACATCAAAAACATTTCCTGAGTTTGCCAAACGCTGGTACCATTCGCTATCTCTGCCTCCGTTAAAATCTCCGGTAAGTAAAACGGGATTTGAACCTGCAATTTCTTCAATTTTTTTAAGAATTAACTTACTGCTTTCCTGACGGGCAATTTTTCCTTGATGATCGTAATGAACGTTAAAGGCATAGAATTGCTTTTTAGTTTTTAGATCTTGCAGATATACCCATGAGCAAATTCTATTACAGCAAGTTACATCCCAGCCTTTACCTGGTTTATCTGGAGTCTCTGACAACCAAAAATCGCCGCTTTTTAATAATTTAAAACGGTCTTTCTTGTAGAAGATAGCTGAATGTTCGCCACCTTCGTTACCATCGTCACGTCCTTTTCCATATCTTTCATACTCAGGTAAAGCAGTGCTCATATCATTAAGCTGGTTTTTTAAAGCTTCTTGAACACCCAAAATATCAAATGTGTGAAAACGGATTAAGTTAGAAACAACAGGTGCTCTATCTACCCATAAATTTCCGCTATCGCGGGAATTATCGAAACGGATATTAAATGTTCCGATTGTTATTTGTTGAGCCTTAACCCCAAAAGAGGTTAAGGAAATCAAAGCTGTAGCTATTAATAGTTTTATTTTCATTGCTATTGTTGTTGTGTTTATTCCCAACCTGGATTTTGTTTTAGGTTTGGATTACGCTGAAGATCGTTTAAAGGAATAGGGTAGTAATAGTTACGCTCATTCCACTTTCTAGGAATTTCCTTCATCCATGTTAATTCTCCTGAACTTCCATTTCTTAAGAGTTGTGAATTTACCGCCGTACCAACATTTGCAGAAACATCAACATAAGTTACCCCACTAACTGCTGGCGTAGGTCTTGTTCCCTGGTAAAATGCAACGTCCAATATTCCGTCTTCATTTAAATCCATTGGTGTTACTAACGATGGAACATAAAAACCATTCCATTCTTGCTCCATCAGAGTTCCTCTTTTCCATCTTAAAATATCTGCAAAACGCAAACCTTCAAGACTTAACTCTATCCCTCTTTCTCTTCTGATTTCTAATAGAGTTGCATCAGAAATTCCTGGGAAATAATTAGCCACTAGATAAGGGTCTGCAATTGTAGGCTTAACACTTAAACCGCCCGTAATTCCCGCTCTTGCTCTTAATGTGCCAATCGTTAATGCCCAATCGCTATCTGTTAGTGTTCCTAATTCTGCCTTTGCTTCTGCAAAATTTAATAAAACTTCAGCATATCGATACAACGCAACAGCATTTGTATTTAATGCACCAGCATCAAAATATGTATCATCTAAAGTCCATTTTATAGGTTGATATCCTGTAAAAGTGTAAGAAAAAACAGGCGGCGCTGGAACTTGCTGCCCATTGCTGATTCGTTTATAATCGCCCAAACGAATGGTTTGTTTTAGTCTTAAATCACGGTTTTTAACTTCATCCTTAAATACCATCGTTCTGTAAGCTGGGTCGTTTGTATACGGAGTACCATCTAATTTTAAATAAGTGTTAATGAAAGTTCTGGTAAAACTTGCTTTTGCGCCGTATGTACCGCTTGTCCACCACCAGTTAGCCTCATTCAACACGCCTAAATTTACATCAGATACTGCCGCTTGTAAAACTTCGTTAGCTACAGGAGTGTTACTTGTAAATACCTGGCGATAAGAAACTCCAGGTCCACCTGCTGTGTTAAGCGAAAAGCCACCATTTTTAATGATTTCTTCTGATGCTGATGCAGATTCTTGCAACCATCTGTTTGCTGTGCCTGTTAAATTTAGGTTTGTATGGTATTTTCTAAATGTTCCTTCAAAGAGGCATAATCTTGATTTAAAAGCATAAGCAACCCATTTAGTAATTGTTGTCCGACTTGGGTCTGTAGCAGTTTGAATATTTGCACAAGCAAAATTAATATCTGCTAATACCGAATCCATTACCAGCTCTCTCTTATCACGACCTGCAACCAAAGCCGGATCATCAATATCAAGCGGTTTTCCTATCCAAGGCACATCTCCAAAACGTTTTATTTTTTCCATGTAAAAATACGCTCTGAAATAACGTGCAATGCCTAAGTAATTATTTCTTGTTGCTGCCGGAACAGCCGGGTCATTACAATTTACAATGAAATAATTTATGTTTCTTAAATCTCTCCATGTCCAGCCAGAACTATTGTTTGCGCCGAAAGCACCATCTCTTATAAAATCCTGTACAGAACGTACCGCCAAATAATCAGACATGGCATCTTGACTGGTAGAGTTTTTTGGTAAAAAATCCATTCCATAAAATGAATTTGTATATAACCTAAGTCCGTTTTCAGTACCAAAAATAGCTTGCTTTGAAGCTGTAGATTGTGGTTGCTGATCTAACTTTTTACAAGCTGCAAAACCAAGGCAGCCTAGCAAAATAAATATATAATGTTTTTTCATTTTTATCTTATTATGATATTATCAGCGTTAAAAACCAATGTTTAAACCAAGTGAGAAACTTTTCATTAATGGATAGTTATAACCATCACCGTTCGTACTGCCTGCGTTCAAATCCTGATCTGATGGTACTGCGTTTTCTACATCAATGGTGTTTTTCACAATTTTGTACATCGGAGAATAGGTAAATAAATTTTCTCCAGAGAAGAATACTTTTGCCGTTCTTCCGCCAATGCGATTAATCCATTTGCTTGGTAAAGTATATCCAACCTGAATATTTTTCATCCTTAGATAAGCAACATTTTGCAAGTAACGGGTTTGTGCTACGCCAAGTGTACGATTTGTATTGCTTGATGCAGCTCTCGACATTGTTCGTGGAAAATATGCATCTGTGTTTTGTGGTGTCCACATATTGCCTAAGTGGAAAGTTGGAATGTTGTTATATGGTCTGTTATATTGACCCCAAAACATTTCAGTTTCTGTACTCGGATACCATTGTTGTTTACCAACACCTTGAAAGAAAACTGCAAAAGAAATGTTGTGCCAATCTGCACCTAAATTAATGCCGTAAGTATATCTTGGAGCAGAGTTGCCAATAATTCTTCTATCTCCGGATTTTCCAACTTTATTTTCACCTACGTTGATTAAACCATCGCCATTTAAATCTCTTAATTTGATATCACCCGGGAACCATCTTCCAGTAGGAGAGGCTCTCATTTGTGGATCTTGTCTTGCGTGAGAAGCAATATCAGCCTCATCTATAAAGAAACCTTCTGTTTCATAACCCCAAATTTCACCCAGCGTTTGGCCTTCATAATAATCACTTAATAACTTATCAGGATTATTGTATTTATCAATCTTAGTTTTATTATCAGCAAGTGTTAACCTAACATTATACCTCAATGGTTTATCGCCACGGCCAATTTTATCGTTCCAGCTCACTGATGCTTCCCAACCACGAGTGGTTAAGTTAGCATAATTTCCTTTAGGTACATCGGCACCAAATACAGCAGGAGGTGTAAGTCCGAAAGTAAACATATCAGTCGTTTTGCGGATGTAGGCATCACCAGTAAAACTTAAACGGCCAGATAACATGGTTAAATCAAGACCTAAGTTTGTTGTTGTAGATGTTTCCCAGGTTAAACCATCTGGCAGTACAGCCGGAATACGAGTTGTTTGAGGGCGAGAACCATTTAAAATTACACCTGATTGGCTAACGTTAAATATCTCTTGAAACGCATAAGATGCGATGTTACCATTACCAAGAGAACCATAAGATGCTCTAATTTTTAAGTCTGAAATTAATTTGTCAGAAACTTTCCAGAAACCTTCCTTATTAACTCTCCAACCAGCAGAAACTGATGGGAAAAAACCATATCGTTGGTTTGATGGAAATTTCGATGAGCCATCATAACGGGCATTAACTTCTAAAAGATAACGGTCTTTAAAACTATAGTTTAACCTTGAAAAACCACCTAAAATTGCCCATTGCTCGTATCCACCACCTGTTGTAATTGATTGTCCTAATGCAAGGTTTAAGTCTGTTGCATCTTCGAAAATAATACCGTTACGTTGAACTGCTACTCTGTTGTAAGTAGACTGTTCATAATTGTAACCAACCATTGCTTTTAAATAATGGTCAGAACCAAATCTTTCTTCAAATTCTGCGAAAATATTGGTAGCCAGATAGTTTGTTTCTCTTAAGTCGAAAGATAAATCGTTAGTAGTTGTGCCGATAAATGACGTTACACCACGAGAATTGCTATATGGTACTTGTACCCTTTTTTGCTCTCTGTTATTATTTGTGTTTCTAAATGTAAAATCAGCATTAACGCGAAACTTGTTGTTGAAAAAGTTACTGCGTAAACCAGTAATATTTCTAAAAACCTGGCGACGTGTATCGATTCCGTTTTTACCATAAATAAAATCTCCAACCGTGTAAGCCGCTGCGAATGTTAAAGAACCATCAGGATTAAAAATAGGCATAGTTGGTTTACCCTCATCTGCTATATTTCTCCAGATACCACCACCTTCACCAACGTTTATTGGGTTATGATAATTCATAATTGAGTAATCGGCATTGTTTTCTATACTTAACCATGGAAATACCTGAACAGAACCTCTGGCCCTGATATTTTTCATATCATAATCGTCGCTATTGTATCTGAACAACCCATCTTGATTTAAAAAACGACCAGAAACCAGGTACGAAGCTTTATCGCTTCCACCACTTACAGAAAGGTTATTTTCAGTTGCTGCGGTATTTTTCTTGTACAATTCAGCATAATAATCGGTACTGCCATAATAAGTATATTCCCCAGTTGTCGGGTTTACCTCAATTTGATTGTATGGCTGTCCTGATTCTACTCTTCTTTTAAATTCATCTAGGTAAGCCTGAGAGAATTTTTGCGTTTTATTTGCATTTTGTGGAAATGCACCATCGCCATTAACAAAGGCTTCTGCGAACATTTTAGCCCAGGTATAACCATCTGTTACAAAATCAGGAACCTGTAACGGATTTTTAATGGCGTAGTTTGTTGAGTAAGATACATTTGTGCGTCCTTTCTCAGCTTTTTTTGTTGTTATTAAAATTACACCAAAAGCACCCCTTGCTCCATAAATTGCAGCAGAAGCGGCATCTTTTAGTATAGAAACGGTTTCAATATCATTTGGATTTAACAAGCTTGGGTCGCCCTCAAAGCCATCAATTAAAATTAATGCACTACCACCCTGACCGATTGAAGTTGTACCACGAATATTGTAATTTGGAGATTGTGTAGGCTTACCATCCGCCATTCTTATATTTAAGTTTGGTAGTAAACCTTGTAAACCTTGGGTTAAATTGGTAATCGGTCTGTTTTCAATATTTTTCGATGTAATCTGATCTACCGCACCTGTTGCGTTTTCTCTTTTTTGCGTACCGTAACCAACCACAAGAACCTCGTTTAAAGTTCCGGCCTCGCCTTTCATTGTTACATTTAAAGGTGTGTTTTCAGTAGCTTTTACAACAATTTTATTTAATGTTACCGTTGCGTAAGATATAAATGTAACCGTTATATTGTAAGTGCCAGCAGGTACAATTACGTTAAATGTTCCATCTGGATTACTTTGAACAACTTTGTTTATTTCTTTGATTAAAATGCTGGCGCCTGGAAGCGGTTCGCCTTTTTCATCAACAACTTTTCCGCTAATCGTTCCAGATTCTTGCTTTATATTCTTAAAGACTGAATTGCTCGAACTTGCAGCTGCCTTAGCGGGGGCCGAAATTGCATTTGTAAGAAAACATGCTAAAGAAGAATATAGCACAATCCTCTTTACGTGCAGTAAAGGTTTTTTCATTAGTTAATTAATTAGTTTAGTTTACTAAAAGGTTTTAGTTTATCTCATCCTTTGGATTAGGACGTGGCAAAACTACCTGCACTATATGAACCTTGTGTTAAAATAAGTTAACTTCTAAACTTTATTTCGAGTTATTGTTATTGCAGTTATTTGTGGTAAGCAATTATAAAATGATAAAAATTTTATCATTACTGGTTGTTTGTTAACTATCTGTTAAGCAATTGTTTGTGTTGTTTTTGGGGTTGGGTTTACAGTTTAGTTACTGAAAGGTTTCAAGTTTACAGAGTATAATTAGGCATAAAACCATCTGTTAACTCTAAGCACTTTTAATAAGTAATTGATTAAACTATCTTTATCATACAACAGAATTGAAAAATCTGTAACCAAATACAAAATGATGAGATTTACCAGGCAACGAAATTTAATGGGGTCGCTAAGCCCGTTGCCTTAAACATCCTCAAATTAAGGCATGGAGTTTTTTAAAAAGAAAAAAACAGATAATTTAGTTAAAATGAAAACAATTATGTTAAAAGCCGATAACCGAAGTAAAGCAGTACTATTATCAATAATGTTCATAAGCTTTTTTAGCCTTGCCAGTGCTCAGAATATTTCAATCAAAATAAATAAGCGATTTTTGAACTTGCCGATTTCGCAAAAGGTAGACCGAAAAAAGATGACATTTGAGGTTGATGGTAAACCTGAAAGATCATTTGTAATTAGGCTGGCAAATGCAGAATCCGAATATTGGGTTTTTTGCGATGTTACTGCATTAAAAGGTAAAACTTTAAAAATAAACTATGAAGGCGATGCTTCTGGTTTAAAGAAAATATACCAGGCAGATGAAATTAACGGGCAAGATTCAATTTATAAAGAAGAAAACAGACCACAGTTTCACTTCACCACAAAACGCGGCTGGATAAACGATCCGAATGGTATGATTTTTTACGAAGGCGAGTATCATCTCTTTTATCAGCATAATCCTTACGAAAGAGAGTGGGAAAACATGTCTTGGGGTCATGCAGTAAGTAAAGATATGGTGCATTGGCAAGAATTGCCAACCGCTTTACTGCCTGATGAGCATGGAACAATGTTTTCTGGTTCTACCGTTATTGATTACGATAATACTGCCGGATTTAATAAAGGTAATACTCCTGCAATGGTAGCAGCATATACTGCAAATACCGCCGATAAACAAACGCAATGTATTGCTTATAGTTTGGATAAAGGAAGAACGTGGACAAAATATACTAAAAATCCTATTATCGATTCTAAAGCTAAATGGAACAGTGTTGATACTCGTGACCCTAGATTATTTTGGTACAAGCCCGGAAAACATTGGGTTATGGTTTTGAACGAACGCGATGGTCATTCCATTTATAATTCTAAGAATTTAAAAGACTGGACTTTTGAAAGTCACACAACTGGTTTTTGGGAATGTCCTGATTTATTAGAATTACCTGTTGATGGAGATAAAAATAAAACAAAATGGGTAATGTATGGTGCATCCAATACTTACATGATTGGCTCATTTGATGGGCAAAAATTTACCCCAGAAACCGGAAAACATTATTACACTACAGGCAGCATCTACGCAGCCCAAACATTTACAAATATTCCGGAATCTGATGGTAGAAGAATACAGATAGGATGGAGCAGAATAAGCCATCGCGGAATGCCTTTTAACGGAATGATGCTGATGCCAACAGAATTGAAGTTGAAAACCACAAAAGATGGTATAAGGTTATTCAGTACGCCTGTAAAAGAGAATGAACAATTGTTTACAAGCGAAAATAAATGGACAAATATTAAGGCTAAAGATGCAACAGAACATCTAAAGGCAATTAACAATAACAATATTTTACGCATTAAAACTAAAATTAAATTATCTCACGCTACAAGCGCAGGTTTAAGCCTAAACGGACAAAGAATTTTTGATTACGATATGAATTTCAATCTTGTTAACGGGGTATTTTATTCTCCTGAAGATATGACAAGTATGGAGATTTCGGCAGATATATTTATTGATAAGACTTCTGTGGAAGTATTTATTGATGGTGGCGCTTATTCATATTCAATGGAAAGAAAGCAAGATCCTAAAAATAAAGATGGCTTTAGTTTTTTCGGAAATAATATAGAAGTTAAAGAGTTAGAAGTTTTCTCTGTAAAATCGATTTGGAAATAGAATTAAGTCTAATTTATTAGCATAAATTATTGTGTTGAAGCGAAAGCTGCATTTATAAAATGCGGCTTTTTTTATGCTTATAGAAAAGGATTACTCTGCATATAAATTTCGTAAAAGAAATGTTTTAAAAAGTTGACATTTATCAACTAAAAATTTACTAATATTATTAATTGAAATAAACCAGCCTGAGACAGTATTGAATAATTACGAAAATGGAACTTTCGGCTAAAGTAACTAAGGTTTTGATCATTGATGATGATCATAATTTTCTAAAATTTCTACAAGAAACTTTGGAAACAAAAGGATTTGCTGTCCGTTCCCTAGCGCAGCACAAACTAATTAATGAATACATCGAGAGCTTTAAACCAGATCTCATCCTTCTAGACATAAAATTAGATGATAAAGATGGTCGGTTAATATGCAATGATCTGAAAGCAAAATCCGTAACCGAACATATTCCCATTATCCTGATAACCGGCTTAAGTTATAATGAGATTAGCGAAATAGACTGTACAGCCGATGCTATTCTCGGAAAACCGTTTAGTATTGCAGATCTGCTCAGAACCATAAATGATTTGTTGTAGGAACAAACAAAATTAATGGTATCTATTTAGGGCTAAAATTCAAAAGGCAACATTAAAATAACGCACTCTTAATCGTAAAATTGGCTTTTTAGAAAATAAAACCGCACCTTTGCGAACCGTTAACGGAGGTTTTTAGCATGTAACAAAATAATAATTTGCTTATGGAAGAATTGGTTGTAGAGGAGATTCAGGAACTACTTGAAAAAGAAAATGATAAAGCATTAAAGCGATATCTTGATGAACTGAATATCTCGGATGTTGAAGAACTGATTGACGAACTTCCACAACATGCAGCCAAATTCATCGAAACCATTTCTTTAAACAGAGCAGTTAACGTTTTCCGTATTCTTGATTTTCGTACTCAGGAAAGAATAATAAAAAGGCTATCAGGCAATAAGTTAAATCAAATTATTAAAGATTTACCACCTGATGATCGTACCGCACTTTTCAGCGAACTTAAGGGCGATGTGGTAAAAAAAATGATTACCCTTTTACCTCCAGAAGAACGTAAAGAATCGCTTGCACTTTTAGGCTATAACGAATATAGTATTGGTCGATTAATGACGCCCGACTATATTGCTGTTAAACCAGAATGGTCTATTACCAGGGTTTTGGCGCACATCAGACGCTATGGTAAAAATTCTGAAACGATTGATGTTGTTTATGTAATCGATAAAGAAGGTGTTTTACTGGATGATATTAGAATTAGAGAGGTTTTACTAGCAGATCCTGAAGCAATTATCGGCGAACTGACTGATAAACGTTTTATTGCTTTAAAAGCAAACGACCCACAAGAAGATGCGATTAACATTTTCAGGATGAATAACCGCGTAGCTTTACCTGTTGTTGATGAAAATAATATTCTTTTAGGTATTGTTACTGTTGATGATATTTTATGGATTGCTAATGAAGAATATACCGAAGATATTCATAAAATTGGAGGTTCGCAGGCTTTAGATGAACCATATCTCGATGTACCGGTTTTCGAGCTGTACAAAAAACGAGTGGTTTGGCTTATCGTATTGTTTTTTGGTGAGTTATTAACTATTGCAGCCATGTCTAATTTCGAAAGCCAGATTGCAAAGGTTGTTATCTTGGCAACTTTTATTCCGCTTATTATTTCTAGTGGAGGCAATAGTGGTTCGCAGGCAGCAACGTTAATTATACAGGCAATGGCGCTAGGAGAGGTTACGGTTAGAGATTGGTGGAATGTAATGCGCAGGGAAATTTTCTCAGGTATGTTGCTCGGCACAACTTTATGTTTATTAAGTTTTGCGGTAATAGCCAGTTGGAATCTTTTTATGCCGGGTTTTACCGATCATTATATCAGAATCGGTTTAGTAGTTGGTTGTTCTTTAATTGGAGTGGTATTATGGGGAACATTAATGGGGTCTATGTTGCCACTTTTGCTTAAAAAAGTTGGGGCCGATCCTGCTGTTTCATCAACACCGTTTGTAGCAACTTTGGTTGATGTTACAGGTTTAATAATCTATTTCTCTTTTGCAATATTGTTTTTAAGTGGGATTTTACTTTAATCGTAAGCTATGCAAAACAAAATCACTACGCTTTTTACCGATATAGGTGGCGTTTTATTAACGAATGGCTGGGATAGAAAGGCAAGAGGCGAGGCTGCGGTACTTTTTAACCTCGATTCGGTTGATTTAGAAGAACGCCATCATTTAACTTTCGATACCTACGAAGTTGGTAAACTTACTTTGGATGAATACCTGGAAAGAATTGTTTTCTTCGAAGAACGTTCTTTTAGTTATGATGATTTTAAAACATTTATGTTTCAGAAATCGTTGCCTTACCCCGAAATGATTCAGCTGATTTGCGATTTAAAAAAGAAATACAACCTTAAAGTTGCAGTAATCAGCAACGAAGGAAGGGAATTAAATCAGTATCGAATCAATACTTTTAAGCTTAACGAATTTGTAGATTTTTTTGTTTCCTCAAGCTTTGTGCATTTCCGTAAACCCGATGCAGATATTTTCAAAGTGGCAATAGATATTTCGCAAAGTGATGTTGAAACAAGTTTATATATAGATGACAGAATGCTTTTTGTTCAGGTTGCTGAAGTTTTAGGTTTAAAAGGAATTCATCATACAGATTACGAAGATACCAAAGCGCAATTAGCTGCTTATGGTTTAGAGGTTTAAGCCATATAGATTGCTTCGGGCCTTGCAATGACATGAATATTGCTAATTTCCGTGTATTCTGTGTTTCCGTGGCAAAAACAAAAAAGCCACTCTTTCGAATGGCTTTATATTTTAATCGAACTTATAAGTCGTTACACATTAAATCTGAAGTGCATAATGTCACCATCTTCTACTACGTAAGTTTTACCTTCCACACCAAGTTTACCGGCATCTTTACAAGCATTTTCAGAACCTAAGGTTACAAAATCATTATATTTTATAACTTCAGCACGGATAAATCCTTTTTCAAAATCTGTGTGGATAACACCAGCAGCTTGTGGCGCTGTAAAACCTTTCGTAATTGTCCAGGCTCTAACTTCTTGCACACCTGCAGTGAAGTACGTGTAAAGATTTAACAATTTATAAGCAGCACGAATTAATTTATTTACGCCAGATTCGTCTAAACCTAAATCAGCTAAAAATTCCTGACGTTCTTCGTAGCTTTCTAATTCTGCAATTTCTGACTCAATTTTTGCAGAAATAACCAAAACCTCAGCGTTTTCATCAGCAACGTTTGCTTTAACTAAATCCACATATTTGTTTCCGGTAACTACTGATGCTTCATCAACATTACAAACATACATTACCGGTTTTTGGGTAAGTAAGCCTAAATCTTCAATGAAATCGAAATCTTCTTGTGCCAAAGCAGCAGTACGGATAGATTTTCCGCTTTCTAAATGAGATTTAACAACAGTTAAAATTTCATAAGTACGCTTTGCATCTTTATCTCCACCGGTTTTAGCCATTTTTTCAACTTTTTGAATACGTTTTTCAACGGTATCCAAATCCTTAAGCTGAAGTTCAGTATCAATAATTTCTCTATCACGAATTGGATCAACAGAACCATCAACGTGAATTACATTACCATCATCAAAACAACGTAAAACGTGAATAATAGCGTTTGTAGCACGAATGTTTCCTAAGAATTGGTTACCTAGTCCTTCACCCTTCGATGCACCTTTAACCAAACCTGCAATGTCAACAATCTCAATCGTATTGGGTTGTACTTTATTTGGTTTAACCAGTTCTGCAAGTTTAGTTAATCTATCATCCGGAACGGTAATAACGCCAACATTTGGCTCAATTGTGCAAAAAGGAAAGTTTGCTGCTTGCGCTTTTGCATTTGATAAACAATTAAAAAGTGTCGATTTACCCACATTTGGTAAGCCAACTATACCACACTGTAATGCCATTTATATTATCTTGATTTACGATTTACAATTTCACCTTTCACCTTTCACCTTTCACCTTTCACCTTTCACCTTTCACCTTTCACCTTTCACCTTTCACCTTTCACCACCTTTTTCAGGCGGCAAAGATAAGCTTTTAAAACCTTTAATTAAAGGCAGTAATTTGTGGCTAATCGATATTTTATCTAAGTTTAACGAAAATTAAAAATGATGACAGAACAATTTGAAGATAATAAGCCAGATGAGGTGAAATTAGTGGTGACTGAAGACATGCGGAGTTATATCTACGATATTACGAAGTGGGCAAGATTTATTTCAATTGTTGGTTTCGTAATTTCTATATTTCTAATTATGGCTGCCTTTAGTATTTCAGCTTTAATGAATAGTAATCCTGGTGTGGCAGCTCAATTAAACCAATTAGGTTCAAATGGTTCAACCGTTATTACTGTGCTTTATTTAGTTTTAGGTTTGCTATTATTTTATCCAAGTATTTTACTCAATAAAATTTCGAAAAAAGCTAAACAGGGTGTTTTATTTGGCGATCAGGAAAGTCTAAATCAATCATTTGCCACTTTGAAATCGTTATTCAAATTTTGGGGAATTGTTACGATTTTAATTATAGCTTTCCTTTTCTTCTCAAGATTTTTAGTAGGCGCTTAAAAATTAAGCCTGAAATAGTAGCCAATAAAAAAGCCTTTGTTAATTTAACAAAGGCTTTTTCTTATTTAAAACGAAAAATCGTCGGTTGTTTTTGCACTATGCTCACCATTTTCCGAATATTCGTAGCGTTTTTCTACAACGTCCTGATGAGTTTTAATGTAATCTACAGTTTCATTTAAACCTTCTGCAAATTTTTCGAAGTCTTCTTTGTATAAAAAGATTTTGTGTTTTACAAATACTCCGTCTTCTAATCTCTTCTTGCTTTCCGTTACTGTTAAGTAATAATCACCAGAACGAGTGGCCTTCACATCGAAAAAATAAGTTCTCTTACCTGCTCTTACTTTCTTTGAAAAAACTTCTTCTCTCTCTTTATTGTCGAATTCTCCCATGGTTGGTATTGATGTTGGTTTTTGGTTTCGGTAAATATAAAGCAAATATTTAAAGTTCAAAATAGTATTTAACACAAATTAAGCAGTACGGCTCTCTTCTTCTAATAGCTGGTTGTTGTAAAGCTCTGTATAACTGCCATTCAAGCTAATCAATTCATTATGTGTGCCTTGTTCTATTATCTTTCCGTCATCTAAAACCAAAATTTTATCAGCATTTTTTATAGTCGAAATTCTATGAGCAATTAAAATGCTGGTTTTATTAAGCATTATTTTTCCCAAATTTTGAAGAATTTCTTCTTCAGTTTTGGTATCAACCGCAGAAAGACAATCATCAAATATTAAAATCCTTGGCGATTTAATTAAAGCTCTTGCAATAGAAACACGCTGCTTTTGTCCGCCAGAAAGGGTTATGCCACGTTCACCAAGCATGGTTTCAAAACGTTCTTCAAAGTCTAATATGTTGTTATAAACCGATGCATTTTTAGCTGCATCATAAACTTCATCATCCGTTACTTTGTCTAAACCAAAGGCAATATTATTTTTAATTGTATCCGAAAAAAGAAAAACTTCCTGTGGTACAAAGCCAATTTGAGTTCTGTAATCTTTTAGATTTAAACCTTTCAAATTCTCTCCATCAATATTAATTGCCCCGCTATCAACATCATACATTCGCATTATCAGGTTTGCCAAAGTCGATTTTCCTGAACCAGTTTTGCCAATTATGGCAACAAATTCTCCGCTTTTTATTTCAAAACTTACATCTTTTAAAGCCTTAATGCCAGTATCTGGATAAGTGAAACTTACATTTTTGAATGAAATATTACCATTAACTACTCTACTTTCATCATTATTAGATTGAATATCAGAAGGAATATCCAAAAACTCATTAACTCTTTTTTGCGATGCAGCAGCTCTTTGTATTAGTGATGTAACCCAGCCCAACATCGTTACCGGGAAGGTTAACTGATTGATGTAAATGATAAATTCAGCAATATTACCAGCAGTAATACTACCATTCATTACTTGTACACCACCAATGTAAATGGTTAAAATTGTACTTAAGCCAATTAATAACAGCATTGTTGGGTAAAAAAGCGCCGAAACTTTTACCAAACTCATCGAGTCTTTTTTATAGTCGTTGCTTTGAATCTCGAACATATTACGCGTATAATCTTCGCGTACGTAAGATTTTATAATTCTAATGCCCGATAATCGCTCTTGAACAAAGGTTGATAAACTCGAAAGTCTTTCTTGTATTTTACCGCTTTTTTTAAAAATCAGTGTATTTACATAATATATAATAACAACAAGAAAAGGCAGCGGTAACAAACAATAAATGGCCAATTTTGAATTTACATCAAACATAGACCAAATAATAAGAACCGATAAAACAAACGTATTTATGGTATACATTATCGCCGGACCAACGTACATTCTCACCCTGTTTACATCTTCAGTAGCACGATTCATTAAATCGCCCGTGTTGTTTCTTCTATAAAAACCTAAACTAAGTTTTTGGTAATGCTGGTAAATATCATTCTTCATATCAAATTCGATATGCCGCGACATTAAAATAATGGTTTGTCGCATAAAAAATAAAAACAGACCTCTTAAAACGTAAAGTGCAATAACTAAAAAGCCGAAATATAAAAGGCTATTACTGAAAATATTATAAACAAGTTCTTGTCGGTTAAAACCATCAAAAAGATTGTAAATCTGAATGTTTTCAGTAATTAAATCGAAAGCGTAACCAATTACCTGAGCAGGTACAACACCAAAAATATTAGAAATTACAACGAAAATACTTCCCGGAATAATCCACCATTTATATTTCAGAAAATATTTATTTAAGCGACTCAGGTGTTTCATACTATACAAACTTAGATAAATTTGTTATTCTACACCGCATATTTGTGGTTAAGTATTTAAGCTTTAAAAACTAATGACATTTTTAAGGTTTTGAAAAGCAGGTTTCAGTTTTTTATCGGTTAAGGTTGGTCCCGCCATTTGCTTTACTTGCCTCATAAAAATTCGGCTGCGTGTTCGCTGCTGTCGGGTTTAATTAACTTAAAACTGAAGCCTTGAATTCAAATTTCCTATCTGATTTTCTATTATCAGATGGTTGAAACCAACGGCAATGAACAGCAAATTTCTTAAACGCATTATTTTATAAAGAATGTACAAGTTCATTTCAGGCTGCTTTAGCTGCCTGTTATTTTGCATAATGTGGCTTTAGCTAAATACTTTAAGACAAAAGTTTGCATTGGGTCAAATGCATCAAACTTCAAAATACCCATCACATTTTATAACAGCAGAAACAACTCCCCTCCTAATTTAGGAGAGCTTGTCCCGTCCCTTCGGGAGGCAAGGGGTGGTTAAACCTTCCCAACAATTCCTAAAGAAGTTATTTAAACCCGACAGCAGCAGAAATACTTTTTGTATACAAAAACTTTCAATCGGCAAAAGCCAACAAAAAGATTGTAGCAAATGGCGGGACTGCAATTGCCGAAGCATTACTTTAACTGATTTTCAAGAAAATAAAATAGAGATAAGTAAAACTTTGAGCCTAATAAATGATGTCTGCAGTAGCCACGCTGAATTAATTTTGTTATAGTTTAGTTAAATACGTGTAATAATGGTTTTTTATTTTAATTTTGCAGCAGGTTAGCCTAACGTTCATTATGCCAGTAAATTCTTCGTCAGATTCATCAATTTTAGAGCAATTAAGTGCTTACGGGCACAAGAAGTTGGTTTTTTGTAATGATCCCGACACTGGCTTAAAAGCAATTATTGCAATTCACGATACAACTTTAGGTCCGGCTTTGGGTGGAACACGCATGTGGAGCTACACGACAGAAGCCGAAGCTTTAGAAGATGCCCTTCGTTTATCGAGAGGAATGACTTACAAATCAGCCATTACCGGCTTAAATTTAGGTGGCGGTAAAGGTGTAATTATTGGCGATTCCAGAAAAGACAAATCAGAAACTTTAATGCGTAGCTATGGCAGGTTTATTAAAAACCTGAATGGCGAATTTATTACGGCCGAAGAAATGGGAACCAATACGCGTGATATGGAATACATTCGTATGGAAACCAATCACGTTACGGGTGTGCCAGAATCTTTAGGTGGTGCAGGTAATCCGGCTCCATTTACTGCCCAAGGCGTTTATTTGGGCATTAAAGCAAGTGTTAAAGAAGTTTTTGGTACCGATATGCTTGCAGGCAGAACAGTTGTTGTACAAGGAATTGGTAACGTTGGCGAGCATTTAGTTGCTTTGCTTAGAAAAGAAAATGCCGAAGTTTTAATCAGCGATATTAATCAGGAACAGCTTACTTACGTTGCCAGAAAATATAAAGCTAAACCTATTGAAGCCGACAAAATTTTTGGAATAGATGCTGATGTTTATGCACCTTGCGCTATGGGTGCAACGGTTAATAACAAAACCATTGAGCGCATGAAGTTTGCAATTATTGCAGGTTCGGCAAATAACCAGTTAAAAGATGAGGTTTTGGATAGCGAATTGCTTTTGAAAAAAGGTATTCTTTTTGCTCCGGATTATTTAATTAATGCAGGCGGCTTAATTGCTTGTTACTCTGAATTAACCGGCTTTGGCAAAAAACGTACTGTACAACTTACAGAAAACATTTACGAGGCAACCAGAAACGTAATTAAGCTTAGCAAAACCGAACAAATACCAACAAATATTGCAGCAAACCGCATAGCTGAAAAAAGAATTGCGGATATAAAAAAAATAAAATCAACATATTAAATAATTTATTAACCGGTTTAACAAACCACACTCGTTCTTACATTCATGTTAAATAGAAGGCACTTAAGAATCAAAGCTTTGCAAAACATTTTTGCTTGGCACATGGCGGATAAAAAAGACATTAAAGGTGATTTAAAAATCTTAATGCAAAGTATTGATAGCGTATACGAAATGTATATCTGGATGCTATCTTTAATGGTAGAGGTTACTGAGTTTACAGCCAACGATGCTGCTGAACGTGCCAACAAATACATCAAAACAGCTGAGGATATTAATCCTAACCTGAAATTGCTTCATAACAAATTCAGTGTTTTAATGCAGCAAAACCCTGAATACATCTCGGCAATTAAAAAATATAAAGTAGATTGGGGCTTCGATCCGGAAATTCGTAAAACAGTTTACAACTCTTTAAAAGCATCAAAAGAATATGCCGAATATCTTGCAGATCCGAACGAAAGTTTAGAATCATCAAAAGATATTATCAAATACATTTTCAGAAAAATAATCTTAAAAAATCAAGGAATTATTCAGGTTTTTGAAGAGAAATTTATCAACTGGCAGGTAGATCATGAGGTAATGAAAGGGATGGTTGCTAAGACCTTGAAAAACTTTACGTTTGATGATCCTTTCAAAAACAAACTGACTGAAATTAGCGCAGATTGGATTGAGGATAGCAAATTTGTACAAGATTTATTTGTGCATACTTTACAGAATGATGCAAAATACCAGGATATGATTGCCGATAGAACTAAAAACTGGGAATCGGAACGTATTGCTTTAATGGATACAATTTTAATGAAAATGGCAATTTGCGAATTGCTTAATTTCCCATCTATCCCTGTTAAGGTTACAATCAACGAATACTTAGAGTTATCAAAAGATTACAGTACACCGAAAAGTAATTCGTTTATTAACGGTATTTTAGATAAAATTTTAGGCGACCTTAAAAAGAACAATACGATTAAGAAAATCGGTCGCGGATTAATTGAAGAATAAATATGAAAAAAGTATTCATCCTAGTAATTGTAGCTTTATCATTTACAGCTTGTCGTAATGCAAATAACTCGACAGCGGAAGTAACTTCTAGCGATAGTTCAGCAACATCAAAAATTGCTCCTGCAGATGCTCCGGTAATTACATTTGAACGTGAAATTTACGATTTTGAAAAAATTAATGAAGGCGAAAAAGCTGAACACGAATTTAAGTTCAAAAACACTGGTAAAAGTCCATTAATTATTTCGAACGCTACTGCAACTTGCGGCTGCACAATTCCAGAAACACCAAAAGAACCAATATTACCAGGCAAAGAAGGTGTTATTAAAGTTGTGTTTAACAGCGAAGGTAAAGTTGGCATGCAGGATAAAGTTGTTACGGTGGTATCAAATGCAAATCCAAATATTAGTACAGTACATTTAGTAGGCGAGGTGCTTGCAAAGAAATAATTGTTTATATCGATAGATAATATCAAAATAATCAATTTAGATAGTTTAATCAGTTAAAGGTTTTTAACAACACAAATAAAAAAAGAAATGACTTCGACAGTAATTTTACAAGCAGCAGGTGGTGGTATGTTGGGTACGGTTGTACCAATGGTATTAATCATGGTAGTTTTCTACTTTTTCATGATTCGTCCACAGGTTAAAAAAGCAAAAGATCATAAAAAATTAGTAGCAGAATTAGGTAAAGGCGATAAAGTAATTACAACAGCAGGTATTCATGGAAAAATTATCGACATGAACGAAACTACTTTTGTAATCGAATCTGAATTCGGAGCTAAATTACGTTTCGATAAATCGGCAGTTTCGCTAGACGCAACTAAAGCTGCAGCAACTCCAAAAGCATAATCAAAATTGATTTGATTTTTATAGCAGTCTCGAAAACTTTCGAGACTGTTTTTGTTTTACTACATTTGGATATGTAGCTTTTCTTAAAGTTCATATTTATAATTTATATGCCGTTTATCAAGTTAACTCAGATAGAAAAAAGACGTGTAATAAGCTTACTTGCTTGTCTGCTCTTAGCAATTGCTGCCTGGCTTTTTATGGCATTAAACAATAAGTATGAGTATACAGCAAAAACGGTACTTATTTATAAAAACTTCCCTCAAAAAAGAGCATTTCATCCATCTCAATCTGATACGGTTGATTTAAAAGTTGAAGGTACAGGTTGGCAATTGCTTTTTGCAAGGTTAAGGGTAAATCCACAATCAATATCTGTTAGTTTAAATCAGTTAAATAGGAGAGATTATGTAGTGCTTTCAGACCAGCTTTACGGAATAAACAAACAATTAGAAAGTTCGCAAAAAATAATTTCGGTAAAGCCAGATACATTGTACTTCGATTTTACAAAAAGATCCACAAAGAAGGTTAACATTAGATTAGTGCAGAAAATAGATTTTGTAAAGCAATATGGCATTTCAAATGATATAAAACTTACCCCTCAGGAAGTGACTGTAACCGGACCAATTGAAGAGCTACAAAAAATTGAAAGCTGGAATACTGACACCCTGAAATTGGTTAAAGTTCAAAACAATGCTACTGTTAGGGTTGCATTACAGCATAGCACATTAAAAAATGTAAATATTTTCCCATCTATTGTGGAGGTAAAACTCCCGGTTGATGAGTTTACTGAGAAAACAATTGAAGTTCCATTAAAGATTACCAATAACTGGAATTACAATAGCATAAAGCTTTATCCTAAGAAAGTAAAAGTTACATTTTTGGTTGCGTTAAGTAATTATGAGCAGGTTGATGAAAATTTTATTACAGCCACCGTTGATGCAGATGAATGGCAGAAACTTAATCACCATCAATTTTCAGTTAAAATATCTCAGTTTCCAAATTATTGCAAGTTGGTTCGTATTGTTCCTTCAAAAATTGATTTCGTTGTAGAAAAATAATGTATAAAGTTGGTATAACAGGCGGAATTGGAAGTGGTAAAACTACTGTTTGTAAGGTGTTTGAAGTTTTAGGCATTCCGGTTTTTTATGCCGATACAGTTGCAAAAGAAATAATGGTTACTGATACTTTACTTATTGATGGTGTAAAAAATACCTTCGGTAATGAAAGCTATTTTGAAGATGGAAAACTCAATAACAAGCATATTGCAGGCATCGTTTTTAACAATGAATTTGAATTGGCAAAACTAAATGCCTTGGTTCATCCAGCCGTATTTAGAGCTTTTGATATCTGGGAAGCAGAGATTGATTCTAATGTTCCATATTCGCTAAAGGAAGCTGCTTTATTGTTTGAAAGTGGTTCTTACAAAATGGCTGATACAACAATCTTGGTAACTGCTCCTTTGGATATTAAGCTTAAAAGAGTAATGCAACGCGATGGCGCAACTGCAGAACAAGTAAAAGCCCGAATGGATAAACAACTGAGCGATGAAGAGAAGTCTGAACTGGCAAACCATTTTATTGTAAACGACGAAGAGAATTCAATTATCGAACAGGTATTAGTTTTACACAAAAAGTTTTTAGATATCGCTTCAAATCATAAGTGATTCTTGAAATAATATAAATAAATTTCAAACTTTAATCTGTAAATCTGAAGCTCACATTCATTTTAAATCCTGCCTTATCATTAAATCCTATTCATGATTTTAGAAGATTTTATTACAATTACCCCAACTGGATTGTACTGTATTTACGGTGATTTTTATTTAGATCCGCAACAACCCGTTCAAAATGCGGTAGTTTCTCACGCACATGGCGATCATGCGATAGGAGGAAGTCAAAATGTATATTGTACAGCTCCAACTAAAACTTTTATGGAACATCGGTATCGCAAATTTGCAGCGGTTGATTTTCATGTAAAAGCATATCATGAAACTTTTAAAATTAACGATGTTGCAATAACGTTTTATTCAGCCGGACATATCTTAGGTTCAGCGCAGATTTTAATGGAATATCAAGGCGTAAAATACCTTTATACTGGAGATTATAAAATTGAAGCAGATGATACTTGTGAACCTTATGAATTTATCGAAGCCGATGTTTTAATTACGGAGAGTACTTTCGCAAATCCTGAAACCAAACATCCATCTCCAATTGATGAAATAAGCAAATTGAACGAAACCAACTCAAATATTATGCTTGGCGCTTATACTTTAGGTAAAAGCCAACGTATTATTCAATTACTGAATCAAAATTGTCCTACCAAAAACATTATGGTGCATCACAGCATTATGCCATTTGTAAAGATTTACGAAAATTATGGTGTTAAGTTGGGAGATTACAAAATGTACGATAGAAAAGTGATGAAGAACAATCAAGAACATCAGGTTTACATTGTACCACCAATGGTTTTTCATAGTTACCATAAAGCAATAAACGTTGTACGGGCATTTGCATCGGGATGGAAAAATTTACAACAGCAAAATGGAATAGCTTTATACATTTCCGATCATGCAGATTGGAATGCCATATTAGAAACCATCGAGAAAGTAAAACCTAAACAAGTTTGGACCTTGCATGGCGATGGCAAACAGCTGAAAGAATATTTTAAGGGTAGGTTGGAAATCAAGATAATGAATTAAAGATAGAATGAGTGAAAAATAGAATTAATGAATGATAGAATGATAAAATAATGCTGACACAAATAAATTTGTTAACCCAATAATTCAATACCTAATGTTTTCATATTCAATCATTCAAAATTCACTCAATCAATAATTAAATATGAAAGAAGGCGAAGACTTTTATTTTAATGAAGATGGATTGATGGTTTTTACAGTAGCCTATCATTTAAAGCGTGGCTATTGTTGCAAGAATAAATGTAAACACTGTCCGTGGGGTTTTGGTAAAAAGAAGGGGAAGAAGTGATTAGTTTCAATCCTGCTTTAAAATTCAATATTTAATGCCCTCCGGCAAAAAAACCAATCAGTGAAACCCCAATTCCCATTAAAACCGCTATCATTTTGCGGGTATTAATTTTATGGTCGGCGCTTGATTCGAATAAAATTGTAGTAGAAATGTGTAAGAAAATACCAATCACAATACCCATAATTTTATTGAAATACGCATCTATACCACCAATTGTTCCATTGCTCAAACCAACACTTACATAAAAGCCTAGTGGTGCCATTATTGCAAAAATAATTAAATAGAGCACAATACTGCCTTTTTTGAAGTGATTTTGCATCAAAATACTCGCTAATGCAAACGCAGCGGGAATGTGGTGTAATGATATTCCGAATATCAATTCGTTATGTTGGTCTTTCGCAAGCGGCATTCCTTCCAAAAAGGCGTGTAAACATAAGCTTATCATTATTCCAAAAGGAAAAACATGACCATCGTGATGTTTGTGAATATGACCATGTTCAACGCCTTCAGAAAATTGTTCCAAAAATATCTGAAGTAAAAATCCTATCAATATAAAAATACCGATTTGCCATTTATCTGGTCCGCTGTAAGCATCAGGAATTAAATGTAAAACTGTAATACCAAAAAGATAGGCGCCACTAAATGATAAAATCAGTTTCAGTAATTTAGATTTATCGCTTTTAACCAAGAATATAGATGAACCTCCTAATAAGGCGCAGAAAAAAAGTACAGCGAATTTCCAGATTTCCATAGCTTAAAAATCAGGTTGTAATTTCTTAAAAATTCTTGAACACATAAAACCGATTATTGTTCCTAATATTGCCCCGCTGATAACATCAACTGGATAATGTACGCCAACATAAACCTGAGCAAAACTAATAATTGCCGCCCAAAATATGCCGATTGGTAATATTGGTTTCCATCGGCTGTAAAAAATACAGATTAAGAAAACGGCTATCGCAAAATGATTTGTAGCGTGTGCCGAAGGAAAACTCAATCCACTTCCACAAGGTACACGATGAATAATTTCATTTGAAAGACTAAAATCGTTGCATGGCCTTACTCTCGCAATAAATGGTTTAATTAATCTTGAAGCTATTAGATCGCCCATGGCGAATGTAAAAAGCAACATTGCAATAATGTAATAGCCTTGCTTTTTATATTGTTTTATACAAAAAATAACAATGAATAAGTAAAGTGGCGACCAAAAAAAACGGTTGCGCATTAAAGGCATTAACCAATCGAAAAAGCCATTTGATAAACCACGGTGGATTTTCAAAAACAACTCAACATCAAATTGCTGTATGTTTTCTATCATGCTTTTTTACAAATTAAAATTAATCTGTCTGATGTACATTCATCATAATGCTCCAGCGCATAATTGCCGAAAATTTTATCGATAACTATACCTGCTTTAGTAAGCATACGCTCAAAATCTTCTAAACTAAATGCTTGAACACGCTCTTCAAAATTGAATACTTTACCTTTATCTTCGAAATTTATCTTTTTAATGATTTTCCCATCCACAACATTTTTAGTGATGTTAAAGGTAATTCCATCAAGTGATTTCGCTTCGCAAGAATTTAAGTTTCTGATGATTTTGGCGGTATTGAAGTAATCGATAACTAACATTCCATCAGCTTTTAAAGACTTTCTAAAGGTTTTTAAAGCATTTACATGGTCTTTTTCAGTATCGAAATATCCAAAACTCGTAAACAGATTCATTGCAACATCAAAGTAATTGATGTAAAACAATCTGCGCATATCGTGAACTAAAAAATGCAGCTTGTTATTTTCAAACTGTCTGGCGTATTTAATGCTCTGTTCTGATAAATCTATGCCTGTAACATCGAAACCTTTTTTGTTCAGGTAAATAGAATGCCTGCCTTTACCGCAAGCAATATCCAACATTTTTGAATCTGCTTCGGGTTTTAGGTAATTAGTTAAGTTATCTATAAAAAATTCAGCTTCAGCATCATTTCTCTGTTGATAAAGGATATGATAATACGGCGAATTAAACCAATACTGAAACCACTTGCGCTGCATATAAAAAGCTTTTTTATTTTGGAAAGCCGCAAAATTAGATAAAATAGAATTAAACGCTGAATATAATTCTAACCGAAATCCTATTTTCTTTTGCGCAGTCGCTAAAATTTAATAATGCGCAAATATAAGCTTTTACAACTCCCAATAAAGTTTTGAAGTTAATTTATGCAACATTATTGCATATTCAGAAAGTTGGATGATAATTAATGCAAAATAATCTCTTAAAATCTTCCATAAAGATTAAAGATACTCATACGTTTGATTAAGTGCGCTAACACAAATTCCACTAAATACATAGCATAATAGATATAAACAGAATGTAAATTAAAGCTTTGAACCTGCGTAAAATAACTGCTATCTTATTTTTTTTGCTATTTTTGAACCTCTAAAATAAAATACAAAAAGTGACTTTAATAAAATCGATTTCGGGAATACGAGGAACCATTGGCGGACAAGCTGGAAACGGCTTAACACCTATAGATGTAGTAAAATTTACAGCAGCTTTTGGTAGCTGGGTAGTACAAAAAACAGGTAATAAAAGAATTGTTTTAGGTAGAGATGCCCGCATTTCTGGCGAAATGGTTAACAATTTGGTTATCGGTACACTTCAAGGTTTAGGTATAGAAGTGATCGATTTAGGTCTATCAACCACACCAACCGTAGAAGTTGCAGTACCTGATGAACAAGCAGGTGGCGGAATTATTTTAACTGCAAGCCATAACCCAAAACAGTGGAACGCTTTAAAATTATTAAACGCAAATGGCGAATTTATTAGTGATTTAGATGGTAAAGAAGTTTTAGATTTAGCAGAAAGTGCAGCTTTTGATTTTGCTGATGTTGATAAGCTTGGCAAAGTAATTAAAAATGATACTTACTTACAAAAACACATAGATAAAGTTTTAGCATTGCCTTTGGTAGATGTTGAAGCCATTAAAAAAGCTGATTTTAAAGTTGTTATCGATTGTGTTAATTCAACCGGTGGTATTTTTATTCCTGCTTTATTAAAAGCTTTGGGCGTTACTAAGATTACTGAATTATATTGTACTCCAGATGGCCATTTTCCGCACAATCCAGAACCACTTCCAGAAAACTTAACTGAAATTTCTAAAGAAGTACAAAAGCAAAATGCAGATTTAGGTATCGTTGTAGACCCGGATGTTGATCGTTTGTGTTTTGTAAACGAAGATGGAAGTATGTTTGGCGAAGAATATACTTTGGTAGCCGTTGCAGATTATGTACTTAAAAACACACCGGGTAATACGGTTTCAAATCTTTCATCAACACGTGCATTACGCGATGTTACTGAAAAAGCAGGCTCAACATATAACGCTTCGGCGGTAGGAGAGGTAAACGTTGTAAATAAAATGAAAGAAACCAATGCTGTTATCGGCGGCGAAGGTAATGGTGGTATCATCTATCCGGAATCTCACTACGGTAGAGATGCTTTAGTAGGTATTGCTTTATTTTTAACGCATTTGGCAAAATTTGGTAAATCTATTTCATTGTTAAGAAGTAGTTATCCTCAATACCACATCTCTAAAAATAAAATTACCCTTACGCCAGAAATGGATATCGATAATTTATTGAAACAGGTTGAAGAGAAATATAAAAACCAGCCTTACAGCACTATCGATGGTTTAAAAATCGAGTTCGATAAAACATGGGTACATTTACGTCGTTCTAATACTGAGCCAATTATCCGTATTTATAGCGAAGCAGAAAATGAAACCGTTGCAGAAAACCTGGCGAATAAAATCATATCTGATATAAAGGAAATCCTTAAATTAAATTAGTACATGAAAAGAGTTTATCTAGATAATGCCGCAACTACGCCTTTAGATAAAGATGTAATTGCAGAAATGACTAACGTGATGGAAAATTACTTTGGTAATCCATCAGCAATTCATGCATTGGGCAGGGAAGTTAGAACCTTGGTAGAAAAGGCTCGTAAAACTGTGGCTAATCTTTTAGGTGCTTCTCCATCAGAAATATTTTTCACTTCGGGTGGTACAGAAGCCGATAATACAGCCATTCGTTGTGGCATTTCAGCTTATGGAATCAAGCACGCGATAACTTCAAAAATCGAGCACCATGCAGTAGAGCATACCTTAAACATGATGCTTAAAAATGGTGAAATTGATAAACTAAGCTTTGTAAACATCGATGAAAAAGGCAATGTAGATTATAATCATTTAGAAGAGTTACTACAAAATAACGAACGCACATTTGTGTCGTTAATGCATGCCAATAACGAATTGGGTACATTAACCGATATGATTAAAGTTGGCGATATCTGCGAGAAATACAATGCAATTTATCACGCAGATACTGTTCAAACTATGGGCCATTATGTTCACAATGTACGTGAACTTAAAGCTCATTTTATTGTTTGTGCAGCGCATAAATTACACGGACCAAAAGGCGTTGGGTTTTTATATGTAAACAGCAACATTAAAATTCCACCAATGATTTACGGTGGCTCACAAGAGCGTAATATGCGTGGCGGAACCGAAAATGTTTATGGTATTGTTGGCTTGGCAAAAGCTTTAGAAATTGCTTATGCAGAAATGCAAGAACATCAAAATCATATCCAGGGCTTAAAAGATTATTTAAAAGAACAATTAATTGCCGAAATTCCAGGAATAGGTTTCAACGGAGAAACTGATTCAGATAAAAGCCTTTACACTGTCTTAAACGTTTCCTTCCCGGAGATGGATATGGCAGATATGTTGCTTTTCAATTTGGATATTAACGGCATTTGCGCATCTGGTGGTAGTGCTTGTTCATCAGGCTCAAATATTGGTTCGCATGTTTTAAATGGCATCAAAGCAGATCCGAATCGTCCTTCAGTTCGTTTCTCTTTCAGTAAATATACAACCAAAGAAGATTTGGATTATGTAATCGAAAAAGTAAAAATGGTGGTTAAGCAAAACGCTTTAGCCTAAAATATCATTAACCAAATAGGAACAGTCTCGGAGAAATTCGGGACTTTTTTTGTGCTTTCTAAATTATATTTTGTCTTTTTGTGAGGTTTTAGAAATTTATTTTTTTTGAAAAGCAATTTCATCACCTCTTTTAATGTTCGTCCTGCTTTCTGTTCCAACAAAAGCAGAAAAAGCTTTTGGTTTCCACGGCAATCAGGTTTAGATTACAAAGTTTTGTGGTTACTAGGAACAGAAAAACCACTCACGCTCTATTCTCGAAAATGAGGATGGGAGTTGGCTAGTTCCCTTAGAAGCTATGAGGTGAAAGGCAAACTTTTAAAACATCATAAATTTTACCAAGCATGAATGGGCATAGCAAATGATTTTAGGAAAAAGCGTTGATAACCGTGTGCAAATTCTTTTATAACCCACTTAACAAAAGAATTTGCAGTCTGTGTGATGGATGAAGAGCGCAAAAGCAATGACCTCAAATTATTTCAATAACGGTTTGACGATTTTTTCCAAAATCAGGTGCAAGCCTTGATTTTTTGTTTCTTTTTTATCAAGAAAAAAGAAAGAGTCATTCCGACGGTGAGGAAAAAATCTCCTCTTGCAAATCTCAAAACAAAAGCTTAAATTTAATAGAGATAATGGTAATCCTGTTACCAAGAACATATAGTTCCTTAACGAAACCTTATTAAAATCCCATCAGTATAAGGTTTAACGAATTTGAAATTTATAAACCCAGAAAGTACCTGCTTTCTATAAATCTTATCGTTATGGAAAATTATCAATCAAAATCAGAACAAGAGAATCCTCAGTCTGAAAAGTTAGAAAAAACAGAAAGAAAACACATCTACAAATTTATTTTGGCACCGTTTTCATTCGAATCTTCACACCATTTTAATAAAATTCACAAGAGAAAATTTAATTCATTTGGCTGCATCCACGAATTAAGAAAGTTACCTGGAGCAATGTTGTAGCTGTTTTTCTAATTAAACTTTAGTTCATCGTTTTTAAGAGAGGGAATTGTTGTGTTTAAAAACTATTCCAAAAACTACTATTGAAAACAATGTTATTCTTTAAGTGTTCCATTAATACATCAAATTGAAAATACTATGGGAACAGATAAAGAAAAAGGTAAAGTCGTTGAGAACGAATTGCTTAATAAAACAGCTGAAGACGTAAAAGAAAATAGAAACCTTGATGATAACAAATCATCAAAAGTTGCAACCAATCTATTCGAAAAAGAGAAAGGTCGAAAAAATAATGCATTCGGCCCAGGTCACGAGCCGGGTACAACACCGGGTTCTGGAATTTAATAGATAAGATTCCTAATAAAAAATTATTAAATTTAAACCACAGCTGTAAGTTGTGGTTTTTTAATTTATCCCAAAAATGGAAAGAAGAAATTTTATCAAGAATTCTGCATTAGCAATGGCTATGCTCTCTATTTATAAAACTGATGTTTTTGCTCAAAAGGAAATGCTTCGAGCTTATAACTTTAAAGCCTTAAGAAATAATGTTGGAGTGTTTACAGAGCAGGGTGGAACCATTGGTTGGTTAAACTCACCAAATGGATTTGTTGTTGTCGATGCCCAATTCCCGGCTTCTGCACCTCATGTTATCGAGGAACTTAAAAAACTTGGCGATAAACCCTTTAAATATTTAATCAACACACACCACCATGGTGATCATACTGCAGGTAATATTGCTTTTAAAGGACTTGCCGAAAAAGTAGTGGCGCATCAAAACTCATTAGTCAACCAAAAAAGGGGAGCTGAAAAAGCAAATAATTTGGATAAACAATTGCTTCCGGATACAACTTTCGGTACGGGTTGGAAAGCACCAGTTGGTGGCGAAAAAATAAGTGCTTATTACTATGGTTCTGCCCATACAAATGGCGATGCAATTTACCATTTCGAAAATGCCAATATTGTGCATGTTGGTGATTTAGTTTCAAACCGAAAGTTTCCGTATATAGACAGAGAAAATGGCGCACACATTGGTAACTGGATTACTGCATTAGATAAAATTCACAATCAATTTGATAACGACACGCTTTTCATTTTCGGCCACAGCCGAGAACCTGAAAAAATTACGGGCAATAAGACTGATGTAAAAGCTTTTCAAAACTACTTACAGAATTTATTAGCTACAGTGTCGAGCGAAATTAAAGCCGGGAAATCAAAAGATGATATTTTAAAAATTACTTCAATACCAAATGCCTCAGAATGGCAAGGAGAAGGCATTCAAAGAAGCTTAACTGCTGCTTATGATGAATTGAAAGGGGCTTAATAGTTATTCATGTTCTCATCATTCCCAATTTTATTGGGAATGACGGGCGCTCTAAATACAATTCGTCATTAACTTTTTAATCTTATACAGGAACAAATTTTCATAACATTACAAACTTTCCGATTAGCGCATCCGGCATTAGAAGATTTGGCAGCAAAGACTAATTAAATTTTGTTGCATTACCACTGCATAACCGATCGAAGCAAGAAATCCTACGAGTGTAGTAGAATCTTAAAATACATCACAACCATTCACACAGCTTAGGATTTCGGATAAAATTTATTAAGTATTTGCAACAAAGGTTCGAAAGCCTTGATTTTTGCTCCACTTTTAATCAAGAAAAAGTGGACAGCCTGTCTGGCTAAGACAAAAAATAACTATCAAATCTATTTTCAATTTATAAACATTCTATATTTAAAATAATTCTAAACAGCAGCTTCAAAATCAATATTACTAAAGCCTTATCTGCTATATTTGTGTTACACAAAATCCACTATCAGATATGGATGATTTTTTAGCAGCTCGCTCCCAAATGGCCTTATCATTAGGCTTTCACATTATTTTTTCTTGTATTGGTATGGTTATGCCATTTTTTATGGCTGTATCGCATTACAAATGGCTAAAAACTAACGATGAAGTTTATAAAAACCTAACCAAAGCCTGGAGCAAAGGTGTGGCTATTTTTTTCGCAACAGGAGCCGTATCTGGTACAATGTTATCTTTCGAGTTGGGTTTATTGTGGCCAAAGTTTATGGAACACGCCGGACCAATTTTCGGAATGCCATTTTCTTTAGAAGGAACAGCGTTTTTCATCGAAGCAATTGCCTTAGGTTTCTTTCTTTATGGCTGGAATAAATTAAATAAATGGTTTCATTGGTTTACAGGAATGGTTGTTGGTGTAAGTGGATTAGCATCAGGAATATTAGTAGTTGCTGCTAACGCATGGATGAATAGTCCGGCAGGATTTGATTTTGTAAATGGAAAATATCTGAATATCGACCCAATACAAGCCATGTTTAATAAAGCCTGGTTCTCGCAAGCATTACATATGTGTTTAGCTGCGTTTACAGCTACAGGTTTTGCAGTTGCGGGCGTTCATGCATTAATGATTTTAAGAAATCAAAACAAAGAATTTCATTTAAAAGCCTTTAAAATTGCTGCGGTTTTTGCCTGCATTGGTGCACTGCTTCAGCCAATAAGTGGCGATATTTCTGCAAAAGACGTGGCCAAAAGGCAGCCAGCAAAACTTGCCGCTATGGAAGCGCTTTACACAACTGAAAAACCGGCTCCGTTATTAATCGGTGGTATCGTAAATGAAAAAGACAGAACAGTTAAAGGCGCAATAAAAATCCCGGGAGCGTTGAGTTTTCTTGCCCATGGCGATTTTAAAGCAGAAGTAAAAGGGTTAGATAAAATACCACAAAACGAGCAACCTCCGGTTGCCATTACACATTATGCATTTCAAATAATGGTAGGTATAGGAACATTGTTAATGCTTATCTCGCTGATTTATTTCTTTGTTTTGCTTCGAAAAAAAGACTTGCTAAATAAACCTTGGTTGCTAAAACTATTTGTTTTTGCCATTCCATTAGGTTATATCGCTCTTGAAGCTGGTTGGGTAGTTACAGAAGTTGGCAGGCAACCCTGGATAATTTATGGCATTATGCGCACTAAAGATGCAGTTACGCCAATGCCCGGAATTGCATATTCATTTTATATATTTTCGGCAATTTATATATCGCTAAGTGTTATCGTTACCTTTTTGCTATACCGTCAAATTAAAATGGTGCCTGTGCTTTATAATAACAAAAAATCGGAAGTATAAATCAGCTAACTGTGGCAATAAATAAATTATGGAATACGTTGTAATAACCTTTTTATGTTTGGGCATTTTGCTTTACTTCCTTTTGGGCGGTGCCGATTTTGGTGCAGGAATTATCGAACTCTTTACCTCAACCAAAAACAGAAGCAGGACCCGTAAAACCCTTTATCATGCTATTGGTCCAGTTTGGGAAGCAAACCACATGTGGCTTATCATTGCAATAGTGATATTGTTTGTTGGTTTTCCGCGTATTTACACAACGATGTCGGTTTATCTTCATATTCCTTTGCTTATTATGCTCATTGGTATTATTGCTCGTGGTACAGCGTTTGTTTTTCGTCATTATGATGCTGTAAAAGATGATATGCAGTGGTTATACAACAGAATTTTTCGATACTCAAGTTTTATTACAGCGCTTTTTCTGGGCATTATCGCAGGAAGTCTAATTTCCGGACATATCGATACAGATGCAAATGATTTCCTTTCCGCTTATGTTTTTGGATGGCTAAATTGGTTTTCGATATCTGTTGGTTTTTTTACCGTTGCGCTTTGCGGTTTTTTAGCAGCCACTTATCTTATTGGCGAAACTGAAGACACACATGATAAACAAAGATTTATTAAAAAGGCCGAATACATGAATATCGGTGCAGTTGTATTTGGTGCAATGGTTTTTATAGCCGCTCATTTAGATAATATTCCATTAATCGATTGGGTTTTCAAAAATACAGTCGGCTTAACTGCAATTATTTTGGCAAGCTTATCATTGATTTTACTTTGGTATTTATTGCTAAAAGGAAAAACTAAAGTGTTAAGAATTTTAGCCGGCTTTCAGGTAACCATGATTTTAGTTGCAATTAGCTATGCTCATTTTCCTAATTTTATCCGCTTAAAAGATGGCAATGCAATTTCACTTTTCGAAACCGTCGGACCAGAAAAAACAATTTACAGCCTTGGTTTGGCGCTGTTATTAGGAAGTATTTTAATTTTGCCGTTCCTCGGTTATTTGTTTTACAAATTCCAGAAAAAAGAGGAGTAGCTTACAAATCTGTCCTTTAGATTTGCAATGGTCTAAAATGATTGAATTGATTTATATTTAACAAGTTACCTAAATCGGTAGCGGCTCATTAAGCGTTGTCAAGGTTAGATACCTATAGACTGATATAATCCGCTACCGATTTTCCCTTAGTGACCAGATAACAATTAGGGCATTACCCATTATTAAGGACTTGGATCGATGGGGTAAAACTTAGGTAATTGCTACAAATTTAAAGAATAAATAATATGATTAATACAAATTTCTTTATTGGGATTGATGTATCAAAGCCCTACTTTGATGCTTCTTTAATGACTGTTATCAGTCATGTAAAACAAGCTATCCAAAGCGCCCGGTTTGAGAATACAGCTTCTGGGATAAAGACATTTGAGAAATGGCTTAAATTTCATAAGGTCACCTTTAATCCAGACACTCTGGTGGTGATTGAAAATACAGGGATCTATCACCGGCTAATCTGGTCATTCTGCAGTAACAAACACGTACCAATTCATATTGGTAATGCAGCCCATATTAAATGGAGTTTTGGGATAGCTAGAGGAAAGAATGATAAGATAGATAGTGTCCGTTTATGCAAGTATGCCTTTAAGGAATCTGATACATTAAAGGCCACAGAAGCCTTAGATCCACAGTTATTGCATTTAAAAGATTTCATATCTGCCAGAACAAAATTACTCAAGCAGGCTACAGGACTTAGCGTTTCAATTAAAGAGCTAGGTAATGTAAATGAAAAATCACATCAGAAACTAATTGAGAAAGCACTTAAATCTGCTATTGATGGAATAGCAAAATCGATTAAAAATATTGAAGAACAAATCCGCAAAATTATTAAAGAAAACAGCGCCTTTCAACGAAACTATAACCTGTTGACCGGTATACCAGGGATCGGACATGTCACCGCGGTTTACCTGATTGGTTGTACAGCGAATTTTGCCAGCAACCCAAGTGGAAAGCAATTGGCATGCTATGCAGGAGTCGCTCCGTTCGAGCACTCGAGCGGGATTAGTGTAAAAGGTAAAACCAGGGTACATAGGATGGCAAACAAAGACCTTAAAAAACTACTACATCTATGCGCATTATCAGTTATCCAACATAATATGGAATTCAAGAACTACTACCAAAGGAAAAAGGATGAAGGTAAGCATAGCATGAGTATACTTAATGCAGTGAGAAATAAAATAACGCTAAGAATAGCAGCTGTAATTAAAACACAACAACCTTATAAAAGCAATTATAATATAGCAGCCTAATTTGCAAAAGTCATAACAATCAGTCTGAGCTTGTCGAAGACCAGTTTCAAAACAGTTTCTTTAATTATTTGAAAAGCAAATACAGGAGTTCTTCGGTTTCGAAAGTCCCACTATCGTTCCAATCTTTTTTAACTTCTGTTGTGCTTTTTTTAATAGTCATTGCAAGGAGGAAAAATGTGGCAATTTATTAAATTCAGTGTAATAAAAAAGTATTTCCACTTTATCGGGTTTATGAAGAATTGGCGGTGCATGGAAACCACTCAAAATGGTGATACATGAAGTTAAATAGCCCCGACATAACGAATTCCGATTTTTCATCGGAAGTAGTATTGGCGGGACAGAACCTAAGCCAAGAACCAGAGGTTTTGCGCTTCAAAATTAAATTTTTTAAGATGCTGTTATTCTGAGGAACGAAGACCGCAAAGCAGCTACGAAGTAAATCTGTTTCATCGGTTGCAGATGCTTTCCTGAATGTTCGGGACATTCTGTGTCTTAGCATGACAAATTATCCAAGGTTGATGCATTAAAAGGGATTTCAACTTTATCGGGTTTAGTGATTGTAAAACTGTTAAAACCAATTGCGTATTAAATGCCCGATTAACGCTAAGAAAATTGCTGTAACAACCATACTTAATGTAACTTTCCATACCTGCATATCTATTTTTGGCTCAAGTATGTTAGCTTTAAATATAAGTGATAGTTTCATTCCAATTGTAGCATCATAAAAGCCTAAAAAAGCATTTATAACCATTGCGAAAATCAATGGATGGTTAATTGAAACCACATAGCCAATCGCAATATAGACCATGAATGATATTATGCTTAAATAAGTGTATTTGAATTGCATTTTCCTTGACAACATTGCACCAACACTATCAATAAACGTAATTGAAGCTAGTCCAATTATTAGGCTAATTAATATGTCATTATTACTATTCATTTTTAAATCATCTTCTGTTTAGATATTTAAAATTAAAAAAGAGCATCTGTTTCCAAATGCTCTTTCTAAATATCCTTAAATTTTATTTACAAACCACCTTTTCTGTTCGCTTTACTTTGAACAGGCCAGGTTGCTTGCTTTCCTGTTCTTTCATTTACAGGCAAATCAGTCGATTTTTCTGTAGAAGTTTTTTCAGGGTCTTCGCAAGCCATGTAAACCATAATTACCGCTAATATAACGTTGCTTCTTATTTCATCAAAAACTAATTTATCGTAACTATCGCGGTTGGTGTGCCATGTGTAAGTGCCATAATCCCAGCTGGTAGAGCTTAAAGAGTAGCCTAATGCGCCAGCAGCCACAAAAGATGCAAAATCAGAACCACCTGCACCTGGAGTTCCAGGGAAACTGGTTTTAATTTGATTTTTGATTGTATCTGGAACAGCAGCCAACCAACGAGTGATGTAATCTTTAGATTTCGCAAAACCTTGTCCGCCGATATTAACCACACGGCCTGTTCCATTATCTTGATTAAATAAAGCCTGTAAGTTGTTTACAACCTCTGGATGGTCTTCAACAAAAGCCCTCGAACCATTTAAACCTTGTTCTTCACTTCCCCAATGTCCAACTAAAATAGTACGTTTTGGGTTAGGGTAAAATTTCTTTAAAATGCGCATAGCTTCCATCATCATAATCGTTCCAGAGCCATTATCTGTCGCACCACTTGCGCCATCCCAAGAATCAAAGTGAGCCGAAAGCATTACATATTCTTTAGGTTTCTGTTTGCCTTTAATTTCGGCAAGCGTATTAAAAGTTGGCACAACACCATGTTCTTTTGATTCAGATTCTATTTTTAAAGTTGGTTTGTTACCACTTTTTACCAAGCGATAAACCAAGCCGTAATCCTCAACCGATAAATCTACCGTTGGAATTTTGGTTGTATTCGCACCAAAAATTTTATCTACACCAAAACCTTGCGACCAGTTATTAATGATTATGCCTGCTGCTCCGTTATTTTCGATAGCTAAAGCTAAATTTTTAGCCGTTAAACCTGTTTTTGCAATACTGGCATTCCATGCTTTTAAAGCATCAGCTTTTTCTTTTTTATACTTTTCGAATAAATCTTTAGTTGCAAATTCTTCCCAGTTTTTTTCTGGTCGGCCAGAGATTTGATTCATTGAAATTAAAACCAATTTGCCTTTAACATTTGGCAACCATTGTTGAAACGAAACTGAATCTGTAATTGCAGGTAAAACAATTGCTTCTGCATTTATTGCCTTGCCATTGGTTGATGGACTCCAAGCTAATTGTGTACCTTCTAAGGTTCTTAAACGAGGGCTAACTAAATCGATATGTGTAACGCCTCTTTCCCAACCACGCCATTCGCCCCATTTTTCGTTTTTGGCAGAAATTCCCCATTCACCATATTTTTTTACAGCCCAATCGTTTGCTTGTTTCATTTGTGGCGAACCAACTAAACGTGGTCCAACAACATCTAAAAGCTCATGCGCCAGTTTTTCTAACTGTGAGTTCTCATTTACTTCTTTAACAATGTTATCAATAACTTTCTTGTCTTGTGCAATAGCAAAAGATGAAGTAAAAAGAAGTAGGGTAGGGAATAGTAATTTTTTATTCATAATTAAGTTTAGCTGAATTGATAAGCTAAATTAATTAAATAATGCTTTGCGATATGATGTTAATGGAAATGTTGCAGTTAGAATGTTATTAAGGCATAATCAGCAGATATATTTCAGTAAGTTTCTTTGGATAACACTAAAACCTAAAAACTTTTCTTTTGCACCTTATCATGAAATGGCAAATATTCTGATAACGCAGCAGAACCGTACCAGTTAAACAATTCAGCATCCAGAACTTTGGCTTTTATTGCAGGGTCGCTTTCGAGAAGTTGTTTAGCCTCATCGATGGATTTTGTATTTAAAATAAAAATTCCTCTATAATTTTTATCGTTTTTACCCATCGGACCAGCAACTATTAATTTTTTCATTTCTACCATTTTACCCATGTTTGTCATGTGTCCGGCAAATAAACTATCGGTTTTTGCTTTAGTCTCTGATATATTTGAACCCGTTATTAGCATAACTAAAACATACATTTTCATGCCGTAATCATCAGCGCCGAGTTTCTTTGCTAGCGTTTCATCATACTTTGATTTTTCCTGTCCTTGCGAAGAAAAAACAAAGCCTAAAAGCAGGGTTAATAATATTAATCTTTTCATTTGATTGGTTTTAATGTTGTTTAACATCATTATATTGCCACAATACATTGATAATTTTCCATGCGCCATTCAGTTTTACAAGGTGCATATAACCAATCCATTCGTCGGCAATTAGTTTAATAGATGCAGTTCGCTCAGAAATATCTAATAGTTTGATTTCTTTTCTAGGATTAGCTGGAAATTTATCTCCTTTTACATTATAGCTTTCAGCAAGTAAAATCATCGATTCGGTAGATGTTTCTCTAACATAATCTTTATTTGTTGCTTTATCTTTCCAAAAAGTTCGTTTAACCATTCTTGGGTGTAAAGCACGTTCCATTCTGGATGGATTTGGTTGATGTTGCGATTCGATATAATCTAATGCGGCTTGTTTAATTGATAACGTATCTTGTTTAGTTTGCGAAAATGAAACTTTACTAATGATAAGTAGAAGGACAGAAATAAAGAAGTGCTTCATTGGTTGGTTAGTTTTTTGTTACCTAAAGATATAAAATTTATAGAGCTTTTAGTTGTGGGCATTTAACAGTCATAATTTCATTAAAGCAAAAAAGCAGGAATAAAATAACCGAAGTTATCTAAGTCCTGCTTTTAAAATATCAATTAACCAGTTAAACAAATTAACCCATAAGCTAATTATTCATCATCTTGATAAAAGAACCAAGTTTTGCTTTCATCGCTCTTCTATCTACAATAAAATCCAAAAATCCATGTTCTAAAACAAATTCTGAGGTTTGGAAGCCTTTTGGTAAATCTTTTTTAATGGTTTCTTTAATTACACGCGGACCCGCAAAGCCGATTAAAGCACCTGGTTCTGCAATGTTAATATCGCCAAGCATTGCGTAAGAAGCCGTTACACCACCAGTTGTTGGGTCGGTAAGTAAAGAAATGTAAGGTATTTTCGCCTGACTTAACAACGCCAGTTTTGCCGATGTTTTAGCCATTTGCATTAATGAAAATGCAGCTTCCATCATACGTGCTCCACCAGATTTTGAAATCATTAGGAAAGGAATTTTATGTTTTATAGAATAATCTATAGAACGTGCTATTTTTTCCCCAACTACAGAACCCATAGAACCACCGATAAAAGCAAAATCCATACAGGCAATAACTAAATCTTGACCTTCAATTTTACCAACACCTGCACGAATAGCATCTTTTAAACCAGTTTTAGCCTGGCTTTCTTTGATTCTTTCGGTATAAGGCTTATTGTCGTTAAAGTTTAGCGGGTCGCCAGAGGTTAGGTTGGCAAAAAGTTCTTTGAATTCGTTATTATCAAATAAAACTTCGAAATATTCTTTTGAACCTACTCTCAAGTGGTAATCACAGTAGTGGCAAACGTATTTGTTTTCCTGTAATTCTGCCTGATGTAGCGGTTTTTTGCAATTTGGACATTTATTCCACACTCCATCAGGTGCCTCTTTCTTCTCTTCGGTTGTGGTAATGATACCTTTATTTTCTCTCTTAAACCAAGCCATATAATTTTTTAAAGAATTGGATTGCAAAGAAACGAAAAATATAATTAAGATAAAGAATTACCAATAACCAAATTGCGAAGAACGAATAATAATCAAAAAACAATTACCAAGTCTGTATGGTGGTTATTGCAGTTTGAAAATTAATGATTGAAATTTGATAATTCTTACATGTGTGTAGTTTTTACACTATGGATAATGTGTTTTATACACTAAATGCCCTCTATTTGGTTGTGAGGCAAATAATTCTGTTGTTACAAAAGCTTGGAATGTTAATTTTTTTTATAACTTCGAACAAATAAAAATTAACAAGAGATGAGTTTAAAAGGCTACAAAGGCGTAATTTACGGAGATGCCGTTCAAGAATTATTTGAGCAGGCTAAAAAACACCAGTTTGCTTTACCAGCAGTTAACGTAACCGGTACAAATACGGTTAATGCGGTATTGGAAACTGCTAAGGCAGTAAATTCGCCAGTTATGATTCAATTATCTAATGGTGGTGCACAGTTTTATGCTGGTAAATCTTTAGATAATGAGAAATTGCAAGCATGTATTTTAGGTGCTGTATCGGCAGCTAAACATGTACATTTATTGGCAGAGCATTATGGTGTTGCCGTGGTTTTACATACAGACCACGCCGCTAAAAAATTATTGCCTTGGATTGATGGCCTTTTAGACCACGGTGAAAAATTCTTTGCTGAAACTGGCAAACCTTTATTTTCATCACACATGTTAGATCTTTCTGAGGAATCTATCGAAGAAAACATGGAAATTTCTTCAAAATATTTTGCTCGTATGGCAAAAATGAACATGACTATCGAAATTGAATTAGGTGTTACAGGTGGTGAAGAAGATGGTGTAGATAATAGTGATGTCGATAGTTCTAAATTATACACTCAACCAAGCGAAGTTGCTTATGCTTATGATGAGTTAAGCAAAATTTCTCCACGTTTTACAGTGGCTGCAGCTTTTGGTAACGTTCACGGTGTTTACAAACCAGGTAATGTTAAATTACAACCGGTTATCTTAAAAAATTCTCAGGATTTTATTAAAGAAAAGTATAGCTTAACTGCTGAGAAACCAATCAATTTTGTTTTTCACGGTGGTTCTGGTTCTTCACAAGAAGAAATCAGAGAAGCAATTTCTTACGGTGCTATCAAAATGAATATCGATACTGATATGCAGTGGGCATTTTGGGAAGGTATTTTAGAATATTACAAAAAGAATGAAGCTTATCTTCAAGGCCAGATTGGTAATCCTGATGGCGATGATAAACCAAACAAGAAATATTACGATCCACGTGTTTGGTTACGCAAAGCAGAAGAAACTTTTGTTAAACGTTTAACTTTAGCTTTCGAAGATTTAAATTGCATCAACGCAAACGATAAGCTTTAATTCGTTAAAATGTTTTAATGTTGGAATATTGTAACATTGCAACTTTCTAACCTTTTAACATTCCAACTAACAACAAAAACGCCATTGGTTAAAAACCGATGGCGTTTTTGTTTGTTTTTCATTATATTTAAGCAAATGAAATGTAATGACGAAATCTAAGAATAAATCCAAAAACAATAATTTTTTTGAGAAATTTGCTAATGCAGCAACTAAATTTACAGGGAGTTCTGTTGCATTTATTGCTGCTACAGCAATTGTAATTTTGTGGGCAGTTACAGGACCATTGTTTAATTATTCTGAAACCAGGCAACTGGTTATAAATACAGGAACGACGATAATTACTTTCCTAATGGTCTTTTTAATTCAGAAAGCACAAAACAAGGATGGTAAAGCAATCCAGCTGAAATTAAATGAATTAATTGCTGCACAGCAAGGTGCAAGTAATAGAATGGTTGATATTGAAGATTTGAGCGAAAAGGAATTAGACCAGTTACATAAATTTTACGTTACGATTGCTGCACTTGCAAAAAAAGAGGCCGATATTCATTGCTCGCACTCAATTGATGCAGCAAAAGAGCTAAATGAGTTAAAACTTAAAACGAATAAACACTTTAAAACCGATAAATAATGAGTCTACTAGTTCAAAAAGTTATTCATCCCGAAGATTTAGATAAAGTATTTGCCATACGCAAAGTTGTATTTGTAGACGAGCAAAATTGTCCGCCAGAATTGGAATGGGAACATGAAGACGAATCGATTCATTTCTTAGCGTCACACAATGGGCAGCCTTGTGGAGCATGTCGTTGGCGTAAAACTGATGCAGGTTATAAATTGGAACGCTTTGCTGTTCTCAAAGCTTTTAGAGGAATGGGCGTAGGACGAGCTTTAATTGCTGAAGCTTTATCTGATTTGCCAGAAAGTGCAAATTATATATACTTAAACTCACAATTGGATGCAATGAGCTTATACGCCAAATTTGGTTTTATTGCGGAAGGAGAGCAGTTTGAAGAAGCAGGTATTCAGCATTTTAAAATGGTAAAGAAGGTTTAGGTTATAAGTATCAATTTATTATAAAAACCTTCTTAAAAAAAGCGATTTTATTTAAATGGATTTTTAATTGCCATCAATGAAAGAATTATTGCTCTCAATACTGTTTTATGGCATGATAGTAACATGCCAAGCTCAGAAATTAGATACTCTTTATTATGACTCCAAATGGAAATCTGCCGATAAAAAAGATTTTACTTATTATCGGTTAACAGAATTCGAGAATAACCTCTATGTACTTAAAGATTATTACAAGGATGGAAATATTCAGATGATGGGTTTTTATAAGTCTGTTGAACCAGAGATTAAGCATGGTAAGTTTACGTGGTATTATCCAAATGGTGGTATTAGACAAAAATCCTTTTATCAGGATGACTCTCTAAAAAGAACAAATGCATGGAATGCCAATGGTTTAAGTATAAAATATCCTTTTCTGGCAGATGTGTATATTGAAGGAACTTATACTAAACCTGATATGGAACCACAATTTCCGGGTGGAGAAATTGAGCTAAAAAAGTTTATTAAAGCCAATCAAAAGGATTCTAAAATTCTAACAGATCAAAAGATTAGTGGTACAGTTGTATTAAATTTTAAGATTTCAGCAAAAGGAAAAATTAATAGCATAAAAATCGAGAAATCATTAAATTCCATTCTTGATGACGAAGCTGTGAGAGTTTTAAAAATAATGCCAAATTGGTTTCCTGGTTGTAAAAACGGAGTCAATGTTCAAAAGCGGGCGACTCAAATTTTCTATTTTTAGATTTTGTTAAAATATCTTGGAGGATAAAATCATCGCTTCATTCCATTTATCCATATTTAGGTTTAAACCTTCTCCCTTGGAGTTTAAAAAGCTGATTACCTCTTCAGTTGCAATATTTCCGGTTAAATCGTCAGCTGCCATTGGGCAACCACCGAAACCTTTTAGTGCAGAATCGATTCTTTTAACACCGCAATCATAGGCTGCTTCTATTTTTTCAAATCTTTCTGTAGGTGTAGAGTGTAAATGAATTCCAATTTCTGTATTGCTAAACTTTGAAATCAGCTTAGGTAAAATGGCTTTTATCTTTTCAGGAGTAGAAATCCCGACGGTATCGGCTAATGAAATAATTTCAACGCCTTTGCCAACTAAAACATCAGCCCATTTTTCTACAATTTCGTAATTCCATTCATCGCCATAAGGATTTCCAAAACCCATCGACAAATAAATTACAGCTTTTTTATTGCTTTTATCGCAAAGTGATAACATTTCCTCAACAGTTGTTAAAGACTGATTAATGCTGGAATTTGTATTTCGTTGTTGAAAGGTTTCAGAAATGGAAAACGGAAAGCCTAGATAACTTATCTGTGCATGCTTAATAGCCTCTTCAACGCCTCTTAAATTGGCTACAATGGCTAAAAGTTTAGTTGAGGTATTGCTTAAATCCAGATTTGCTAAAACTTCAGCCGTATCAGCCATTTGTGGTATCGCTTTTGGTGAAACAAAACTTCCAAAATCAAGCGTATCAAAACCAACTTGAAGCAACAAATTCAAATATTCAGATTTTAGTTTGGTTGGAACGAAATCATGTAATCCCTGCATTGCATCACGGGGACATTCGACTAATTTGAATTTATTTTGGCTCATATTATTTTGGTTTAACCGCAAAGTGCGCAAAGTTTTTCGCAAAGAAAAGAAGTTTCAAGAAACAGTAATCCAAAAACTGAGTTTTCATTAATGACCAATGACCAATGACCAATGACCAATGACCAATGACTAATGACCAATGACTAATGAACCTCCTTCACTTCCTTTCGGTAATCAACGCTTCTATCTTTTGAAAAGGTTCTGATAATTAACCTTGTACCTCTGTCGTAACTGAAATAACTCCAAACCCAGTTTACGAATACGATTATTTTATTTCTAAAGCCTACTAAAGTCATTAGGTGAACAAACATCCAGGTAAACCAAGCAAATACACCTTGAAAGCGTATTTTGCCGATATCAACTACAGCTTTATTTCTTCCAACGGTTGCCATAGAGCCTTTATCAAAATACTTAAACTTTTCTAAAGGTCTGTTTTCTTTAATGTTGATTAAGTTTTTAGCCAAATGGTGTCCTTGTTGAATCGCTGCTGGAGCAACACCAGGATGCCCGTTTGGTGTTTCCTCATCTATAATTGCAGCAACATCGCCAATTGCATAAATATTTTGATAACCAACAATTAAACTTTGAGTATCTGTTTTCAATCGTCCGCCGCGAACAATTTCTGCTTTATCTAAACCTGGAATCACCTGTCCTTTAACACCTGCGCTCCAAATTACTGTAGAACTTAAAATAGGGGCTTTGTCTTGTAAGGTGAGTGTATGTCCGTCGTATCCTAAAACACGAGTTTCATTCATAACCTGAACGCCCATTTTTATTAAAAATTCTTTTGATTTTTGTTGTGCCTGTGGTGACATTGGGCCTAAAAGTTCTGGAGAATTTTCCACTAGATAGATGTTTACCTTGCTCAAATCCATTTCAGGATAATCGTTTGGAATAACATGTTTTTTAAGCTCAGCAATGGCTCCAGAAGTCTCCACTCCAGTTGGACCACCACCTACAACTACAAAATTCAGCAATGCACTTTTTTTATCAGCATCCGTTTCTATTAAAGATTTTTCGAAATTCTGTAAAATTAAACTACGTAGATCCAAAGCTTCAGGAATAGATTTCATCGGCATTGAATTTTGCTCAATTTCATTATTTCCAAAAAAGTTGCTTGTTGAGCCTGTTGCAATAACCAAATAATCGTATTTGATGTTGCCAATATCGGTTTTTAGACAATTTTCAGCTGCATTTACTTCCGTAACTTTTGTAACCCTAAAAATCAGATTTTTCTGTCCTTTAAAGATTTTACGAAGCGGAAAAGCTATCGAATCGGCTTCTAAACCACCTGTAGCAACCTGATAAAGTAATGGTTGAAAAGTATGGTAGTTATGTTTATCCAACATTACTACTTGAAAGGGTTTGTTTTTTAATCTTTTTGCTAATTCAATTCCACCGAAACCACCGCCAACAATTACTACTCTCGGGTACTCACTTTTAGGAAGTTGTAAATCCATTTTATCTGCGTTTTTATCTATGCAAACGTAACAAAAAGATAGCCAAAAGGTTTAAAAGTTGAAGTTTCAGTGATTATTGAAAATAATATAACTTTAGTATGACGTTTGGTTTTTGGAAGTTTTGAGCAAAAAACTGAGTTTATTAAACCTGATGGGAATGGAAATCCTTTTTAATTTGCAGCAACGCTGAATATCTTGTCATTCCGAGGAACGAGGAATCTGTTTCATCGGTTGCAGATGCTTCGTTCCTCAGCATAACAGTGCCTAAATTAAAAAGATTGGAATGTACAGCAGGACTGGAGTAACCTATGAAATACTGAAACTGCTTTTCAAAAATTTTAACTAAATATTAATTCAGTTTCCTAAAGCAAAAAAAACGCCCCGATAAATCGGAGCGTTTGATATATTAAGATTTTGATGTCTTATTTTCTTTTCTCAGCAGAGCTACCTAAATCGATTACGATAGGAGTAGAGATGCATAATGATGAATATGTACCAATTACACGTCCGATTAACAATGCGAAGATAAATCCGCGGATGCTATCGCCACCGAAAATGAAGATTACCAATAACACGAAGAACACTGTTAACGATGTTAAAATTGTACGACTTAACGTGCTGTTTAACGCGAAGTTAATTAACTGATTACGTTCTTCGCCATGTAAATCTTCTTTACCAGCTTCTTTTAAGCGCTCACGAATACGGTCAAACACAACAACAGTTTCTGTCATGGTGTAACCCATTACGGTTAAAATTGCTGCAATAAAGTCCTGACCAATTTCTAATGAGAATGGTAATACACCATCTAAAATTGTGTAGAAAGAAAGTACCATTAAAACGTCATGCGCTAATGCAAGTACCGCACCTAAACCATATTGCCATTTTTTGAAACGTACAACGATGTAGATAAACATGAATACACATGAAATTAATACTGCGTAGAAAGCACCGTTCACAATATCGCTTGCGATAATTGGCGTAACTTTTTGCGAGCTTACAATTTCATATTTTGAACCAGCTAAACCTTTGTTTAAAGCATCTTCTACAACTTTATCCGTTTTAGGATCTTGATCTTCGATGTGGAATGTAGTTGTAATTTTAACCTGGCTATCTTCGCCTGCAGTTTTAACCTCTGGCGTTTCGTTACCGAAAACAGGAGATAAAGTGCTTTTTAAATCTTCAGTATTAACTGTTTTATCGAAATGAACTAAGTAAGTTCTACCACCTTTAAAATCAACACCTAAGTTTAAACCACCATTTTTGAAGTACATACCAATACCTGCAACAATAATAATTGTTGAGATGATATAGTAAATTTTACGGCGACCAACAAAGTTGAATGCTAAGTTTTTAAATGCATTACGTGTAAAGTTGTTATCAAAAGTGATTTCCATTTTACGATCTAACATCGCTTCGAAAACAACTCTTGAAATTGCAACAGCAGCAAATAACGAAGAAAGGATACCAATACACAATGTAGTTGCGAAACCTTGAACCGGGCCGCTACCAAAAGCATAAAGAATTGCACCTAAAATAAATACAGTAATGTTTGCATCTAAGATAGATGGCATTGCATGTTTAAAACCTTCTTTAATTGCAGTAGGAATGTTTTTACCTAAAGCAAGTTCTTCACGTACACGTTCGAAAATTAGAATGTTCGCATCAACTGATAAACCGATGGTTAACACAATACCGGCGATACCAGGTAAGGTTAGCACCGCACCTAATGAAACTAAGATACCAATGATGAAGAATAAGTTGATTAATAACGCAAAGTTAGCAACCCAACCAGCACGGTGATAATATAACGCCATGAAGATTAAGATTACGATAAACGCAATTACGAAAGAGATTAAACCATCGTGAATTGCCTGTGCACCTAAAGTTGGACCAACAATAAAGCTACCTGCAATACGAGCAGGAGCAGGAAGTTTACCAGCTTTTAAGATGTTAGATAAATCTTTAGTATCTTCTTGTGTAAAGTTTCCAGAGATTGATGAAACACCATTTGGAATTTCGTTTTGAACAGTTGGAGCAGAATAAACTTGGTTATCTAATACAATTGCAATAGATTTTTTATTTTGAGCATCAGCAGAAGCCTCAGCAGTAATTTTTTTCCATTTCGCAGCACCTTCGCTGGTCATGTACATCGTTACTTCAGGCTTACCTTTTTGGTCAAAATCGTTACGAGAATCGCTTACCGCTTCGCCACCTAAATCTGGTTTACCATCAGCACTTGTAACTTTAATTGCATAAAGTTCGAATACTTTAGAACCTTCCATTGGTTTAACGCTCCACATAAACTTCATCGAAGAAGGAATAGAAGAAGCAACTTCTGGTAATCTGAAATATGAATTAACCTTTGCAGTATCTTTTTGAAGAACCCAACCAACAATTGGTCCCGGACGCAAAGAAGGCTGACCATTTTCTGCCTGATAAGTTGGGATACTTAAAACTGAAAATAATGGGTTTGATTTTGCAAGTTCTGCTTTAGCAGCTGTAGAATCTTTTTTAGCTAAACCAGCTAATTTGCCACCTTTTGCAGTATCACCAGCTTTTTCTAAGCCAGCTAATTTACTTCCAGTTGCAGGAGCAGCAGTAGTATCGTTTGCTACAGGAGCAGTTTCTTTTAAAGTAGAAGCTAAAGTTTTGTTGATGTTTTCAAGCAAAGAAACAACTTCCTGAACTTGATAAACTTGCCAAAACTGTAATTCAGCAGAACCTTGTAATAATTTATAAACACGTTCTTTATCCTGAATACCCGGCATTTCGATTAAGATACGGTTTGTACCAGGTTGTTTTTGCATGTTCGGACTAACAACGCCGAAACCATCAATACGAGAACGTAAAATCGTGAATGAACGGTCAATTGCACTTTCAGCTTCTTTCGATAAGAAAGATTGAACTTCTGCATTTGATGCATTTGGTTTTAACTGAGAAGCATTATCCTGATTTGAGAAATAATCTGCAAGTTTAACACCAGGACTTAATTTCTCAAACTCGTTAACAAAAAGTTTGATGTAATCTTTACCGCCTGCGTTTAATTGAGTTTGTGCATTTTTTAAGGCTTGGTTAAAATTAGCATCAGTTGTGTTATCTGCTAATGATTTAACTAATTCCGCTAACGATATTTCCATCGTTACGTTCATACCACCTTTTAAATCCAGACCTAAATTGATCTCTTTCGATTTTACATCCTGATAAGTAAAGCCCAATAATGGGTAAACCTTTTCAGTACTCATCGAATCTAAATAAGCCTTCTCTTTGGCTACATCACCTTTCGCATAGTTTTTGGCGTCTTTCTCTACACTAGATGCTACCAGTGTAAATGAAAGGGCATACGCACAAACGATAGCTAAAACTATCGCTATAAACTTAATAAAACCTTTTCCTTGCATTGTTTGTTTAAAATAATTTGTCTTTCGCTGTTTTTTAACAAGTCGGCAAATCTAATTAAATTTTTAAATTATAGAACCCCTTAATTGATAATTTATTAAGATTAATTTTCAATATAGAATAATAGCAATGCATTCGTTACGTTGAACATGTTTTTGCCATTGAATTTGATTGTTATTTATTTGGAAAGCAATTGAAGAAGCATTTGGCTTTGGTTCGGTCCCGCTAATGCTGCTGCCATGAAAAATGGCATTCGCGAATATCGGGTTTAGATGGCAATGATAGAGTATCTATTTTCGGCTAATGGCTTAAGCTCATCGTCATTGCGAGGCACAGCTTGCCCCGACTATTCGGGGAAGCTGTGTCTTGCAATGACGGTTGTCGTATTACTTCTTTTTTAAAACCTCAAAAGTATAATCGTACTTATTCTTTTCATCAGCTTTATGAGGTTCAGAGCTTACTGTTTCCCATTCGTTTCTATCAATCTCCGGGAAAAAAGTATCAGCATCAAAAGTATGGTGTATAGTAGTTAAATAAAGAGTATCTGTTTTTGGTAAAGCCTGACGGTAAATTTCTGCCCCACCCACAATAAAAACAGGTTTTTCTTCATGCTGTGTAATCGCTAATGCTTCATCCAAACTATTAACCACTTCAACGCCATCAATTTTTAAAGATGAATCTCGAGTAATCACAATATTTCTACGGTTTGGTAAAGGTCTGCCAACAGAATCAAAAGTCTTACGACCCATAATAATGGTATGCCCCGAAGTAGTTTGCTTGAAAAACTTTAAATCGGCAGGCATGTGCCACAAGAGTTGGTTGTTTTTGCCAATAGCGAAGTTTTCGCCTACGGCAACGGCTATGGAAAGGGTTTTTGGTTCACTTGTCATTAGTTCATTAGTTCATTGGGTTCATCCGTTCATGGTTTAGTGCCAGAAGATTTCTTGCCAATATATTTTAAATAAGCATTAAGCTTAATGTGTATTATTTCAAGCTTATTAAAAAGTTGGTTATAAATTTCTTCGCTAACCAAACCCCTGTGTTTCATTTTTCTCAAAAAGGATTTAGTTTCCAAAATAGAACCTCTGCTGTAATAACAGAAGTTTTTATTTTCCTTGAAATGAAAACGTCCATAGCCTTCAGCTATGTTTGCACTAATTGAATCTGCTGCTCTGCAAATTTGCTACCCTACGGTATCTTTAGCAAAAAAGTCCCATTTCGTTGTAATATCCCAAATTTCATTTGATAAATCTTCAGCAAGCATATAAACTTCTAAATCTTCAATTCGATTATAACTCATAATTATTTTGTTTACACACTAATTATAAGGGATGAAATTGAATAGAGATTTATAATAAATGTTTAGCCTAATGATACCAATGAACTATTGAACAAATTAAACTAATTAACTAAACCGCCACTACACCCTTAATATGCGGATGCGCTTCGTAATTTTCCAAAGTGAAATCTTCAAATTTAAAATCGAAAATACTTTTCACATCAGGATTGATTTTCATTGTAGGCAATGGTTTTGGCTCGCGGCTTAACTGTAAGTTCGCTTGCTCAATGTGGTTGTTATACAAATGCGCATCGCCTAAAGTATGTACGAAATCGCCAGCTTCTAAACCACAAACTTGTGCCACCATCATGGTTAATAAAGCGTAAGATGCAATATTAAAAGGTACACCCAAGAAAATATCAGCACTGCGTTGATATAACTGGCAACTTAATTTTCCGTCTGCTACATAAAACTGAAAGAAGGCGTGGCAAGGCGGCAAAGCCATATTTTCTATTTCGGCAACATTCCACGCAGAAACAATAATTCTTCTCGAATCTGGATTGTTTTTAATGGTGTTGATGATGTTCGTAATCTGGTCGATGTGTTGCCCATCTGGCGTAGGCCAGCTTCTCCATTGCGAACCGTAAACTGGGCCAAGGTTTCCGTTTTCATCTGCCCATTCATCCCAAATACGAACGCCATTATCTTTAAGGTATTTGATGTTGGTATCGCCAGTTAAAAACCAGATTAATTCATGAATAATAGATTTTAAGTGCAATTTCTTGGTGGTAACCATAGGGAAACCTTCTTGCAAGTTAAAACGCATTTGATAGCCAAAAACACTGATGGTTCCTGTGCCTGTACGGTCGTGTTTTTGTGCACCGTTATCCAGCACATGCTGCATTAAATCTAAATATTGTTTCATATATCCCTATTCCCGATTAATCGGACTTCCAAAATCTTAAGTAATTAATTAAGTACAAATATGTAAAAAATCTTAATCCTGAAATCTTTTAGTTTTCTACATTATCCGATTTTTAAACAAGCCTGACTTTTGTATGTTTGCATCAGCACTATATTTGACTTTGAGGGGAAAATCTCAAATCTCAAATCTCAAATCTCAAATCCGAATGTTATCCTTTCCAAACGCAAAAATAAATTTAGGCTTAAACATTACCGAAAAACGGGCAGATGGTTACCATAACCTCGAAACTGTTTTTTACCCGATTAATATTAAAGATGCAGTTGAGATTGTTAATGCTGAAGAAACAGCTTGCAAAATTCATGGCATTGATATTCCTGGCGATGCGAATGATAACCTCTGTTTTAAGGCTTACCAATTAATAAAAGCCGATTTTGATATTCCAGCGCAGCAGATTAATTTGTTGAAAAATATACCAGTTGGAGCAGGCTTGGGCGGAGGTTCTGCAGATTGTGCTTTTGTAATTAAATTAATTAATGAAAAGTTTGCCTTGGATTTATCCGTAACGCAAATGGAAGATTACGCCAGAAAATTGGGAGCAGATTGTGCTTTCTTCATTGGAAATAAACCTGTTTATGCTTTTAATAAAGGTGATGAATTTGAAAAATGCGAAGTTGATTTGTCAGCGTGGTTTAAAGTTTTGGTAAAACCGCCTGTACATGTGGGTACGGCCGATGCTTATGCGTTGGTAAAACCTCAAAAACCTTTGCAATCGTTAAAAGAAATCATACATTTGTCGCCAACAACATGGAAATATAAGGTTACCAACGATTTCGAGCAATCGGTATTCGCAAAGTATCCCCAAATTCATCAAATAAAAACCAGTTTATACGATGCAGGCGCAACATTCGCTTTAATGAGTGGTAGCGGTTCGTCGGTTTTTGCAATTTTTAACGAACCCGTTAAACTGCCCGAACTGGAAAAAGACAATTTAGTTTATTATAATATTTAAAAGAGCTGAAAGGTAAAGGCGGAAAGACTAAAGCAATTTGTCTTGTACTTTATACTAACTACTCGATACTAGAATACTAACAACATGAATATAAATCTCATCCGCAAAAGCGGGAAGTTTAATTTCGAGGCAGAAAATGAAGGCGGTTTTACTGTTGAGTTGGATGCAAAGGCTGCAATTGGTGGCGAGGGAAAAGGTTTTAGGCCAATGGAAATGCTTCTTATTGGTTTAGGTGGTTGCAGCGGCATCGATATGGTAAACGTTTTGACAAAACAAAAAGAACCTTTAGATGATATCAAGATTGCCATTAATGCTACACGTAAGGATGAAGAAATGCCTCCGATTTTCGATGTAATCGATATTCACTTCGATTTAACCGGCGATTTAAGTGTTGCAAAAGTAGAACGTGCTTTAGCCATGACCTTTGATAAATACTGCTCCGTGTCTAATATTTTAGGGCGCTCTGCAAAAATTAACTTTACATATAATATAAATAGTAGTAAGTAGCAAGTATCGAGTAGCAAGACAAGTTCTTGACACTCGGCACCAAATCTTGATACTTGATACTCAAATCTTGATACTAAAAAATGAAATCCGAAAATTTTGAAACCATAGCGATACGAACTCAAACCGAACGTAGCTCGCATAAAGAACACTCTGCACCAATTTACTTAACATCAAGTTACAAGTTTGATGATGCAGAAGAAATGCGTGCTTTATTTGCGAACGAAAAGGAAGGGAATGTTTACAGCCGTTATTCAAATCCAAATACCTCAGAGTTTATCGAAAAAATGTGTTTGCTTGAAGGCGCTGAAGATGGTTTTGCCACCTCAACAGGAATGGCAGCCATTTTTACAACCTTTGGTGCATTTTTAAAAGCGGGCGACCACATCGTTTCCAGTCGTTCTGTTTTTGGTTCAACACACCAATTATTAACCAATGTTTTTGGTAAATGGGGCGTAACTTTCGATTATGCAGATTTAGATAAACCTGAAGATTGGGAGGGTTTGATTAAACCGAATACCAAAATGATTTTTGTAGAAACGCCTTCAAACCCTGGTATCGATATTATTGATTTGGAATTTTTAGGCGATTTGGCGAAGAAACACAATCAACTTTTAGTGGTTGATAACTGTTTCGCCACACCGTATTTACAACAACCGATTAAATTAGGTGCGCATATTTCGATTCATTCGGCTACAAAATACATCGACGGACAAGGACGTGTTTTAGGTGGAATTATTTTGGGTACGAAAGAACTTATAGCCGAAGTTATCGGTTTTGCCCGCCACAGCGGTCCGGCTTTATCGCCTTTCAACGCATGGATTTTATCAAAAAGTTTAGAAACATTGGCTGTTCGTATGGACCGCCATTGCGAAAACGCTTTAAAAGTTGCCGAATACTTAGAAAAACATCCAAAAATTAAATTAGTGAAGTATCCATTTTTGCCATCGCACCCACAATATGAAATTGCCAAAAAGCAAATGAAACAAGGTGGTGGTATTGTAACTATAGTAGTTAACGGAGGTATCGAAGGCGCTCGCAAATTTATGAATGGACTGAAAATGTTCTCTATTTCAGCAAACTTGGCCGATACACGTAGCATTGCAACGCATCCGGCAACGAGTACACACAATAAATTAACTGAAGAAGAACGCAATATTGTTGGTATTGAACAAGGTTCAGTTCGCTTATCAATTGGTTTGGAGCATATCAATGATATTTTAGCTGACATTGAGCAAGCACTTTCGTAAGTTGGCCGTCATTCTGAATTTATTTCAGAATCTTAATTAGAAAAGCAAATACAGTGGGGCATCGGTTACGATAGCCCCGCTTTTTGTTTCAAGCTATCAATGAAAGTGTATTCAGAATTAGGTTAGAAAATCTAAACTATAACATTAAGCGACATTATCCTGAAATCCTTCAATCCTTAGAAATCCTGATATTACTTACCCTACATCAATGCACAGGTTTATAACCTGTAGTAAATTTGTATCATAAACAAGAAAGGAAATTTATGTCACAGTTTATTTTGCACAAAGAAAACACCAGAGGCCATGCAAATCATGGTTGGTTAAATGCTCACCACTCATTCAGTTTTGCTAACTATTACAATCCTGAAAGAATGCACTTTGGAGTTTTGCGGGTTTTAAATGATGACTTGATTGACGGTGGAATGGGTTTCGGAGCGCATCCACACGATAATATGGAAATCATAACGATTCCATTATCCGGAGCTATTGCGCACAAAGATAGCATGGGAAATTCGGCAGTAATTAAAGCTGGAGAAATTCAGGTTATGAGTGCCGGAACAGGCGTTAGCCATAGCGAATTTAATGCTTTGCCTGATGAAAAACTAAGTTTATTGCAAATTTGGTTGTTCCCTAACAAGAAAAATGTTACACCACGTTACGACCAATTGGCTTTAGATGTTGAAGCTCGTCACAACAACTTTCAGCAAATTTTATCGCCAAATCAAGATGATGCCGGTGTTTGGATTCATCAGGATGCCTGGTTTTCTTTAGGTAAATTTGATGAAGGCTTTGAAACCGATTACAAAATCAAAAAAGCTGGCAATGGTGTTTATGCTTTTGTGATTAATGGTGAAGTTACCATCAATGGACAAACTTTAAGCAAAAGAGATGGTTTAGGTGTTTGGGATGCAGATAGCATTAGTTTTAAAGCAAACACTGCCGATGCGGAAGTTTTGTTAATGGACGTTCCGATGGAATTGAGTTAAATTAATAATTTATTTGTCATACTGAGCTTGTCGAAGTATAATGCATTTCGACAAGCTCAATGTGACAATTTTATTTTAAATTAATTGAAATATAAATGCAAACAACCATACTTTATATCGGCAGAGATACAGAAATTACCATCGTGATGAACCGGTTGCTCAACGCCCGACCAGAATGGAAAGGGATTTGTGTTTGTACAGATGAAGAAGCAATATTGATTTTAGAAACGCAGAGCGTTGATTTAGTGCTTTTGGGTAATGGTATCGATGCTGAATGTGAAAAGGCGCTGAGAGCGAATATAAATGCGCTAAAACCTGAAATAAAAATTATTCAGCATTATGGTGGTGGAAGTGGTTTGCTTTATGGTGAGATTATGACGGCATTAGGCTAATCGCTGTTCACACTTCAATAGTTGTAATTTCCTAGCCTCCTAAACGGGATTGAAGCGATATCCTTTTTGGCTGCTCGATTAAACTTACGAAGTCTCGCAAGCACCAATTCATTACACTTCGTAAGTTTTCTTAAAGGCCAAAAAGATTTAGCGGAAAGCCCGACTAACAATAATCGAAGCTTCAGACTTTGCTTTTCAAAAAATTGGCTGCTTGGTTAAACTTCCGAAGTCTCGTAGGTACCATAGCTTTAGACTTCGGAAGTTTTCTTAAGTCGAAGTTCCTTAAATCTTATAAATCCCGCCCTTAACTAATATAATCTCTATCCTCGTCGCTTAACTCTTTTTTACTTGAAGTAGATTGATTTTTTTCAATTTCATCATCGTAGCTGCTTACCGTTTTCTTCGGTCGGGCAACTATGAAACCGATAATAAAACCGATTACTACGCAAACTCCAATTACCAAAAGTTTTGATACTAGAACATCATTTACAACAATAAAATTAAATGGAACTTCATCGCTATTTAAAAATAGAAATGCAGTAAGTAATGCCGTAAGGATGATGATAAAAATGGTTTTTCCGCTCATGTTTTTAAAAGCTATAATTAAATGAAAACTCTAATATCGGGTTTTGGTTGTAAATTTTGTTAACGAAAACTAACCTTGCTCCAACATCTACAACAGGTTGATACCTCAAAAGGTTTAGTTTACTGTTAATTTCTACGCCATAAGTTTTTGGTTCTGTAATTTTTGTGTTGATACCAATGTTTTCATAATGGCAGAACAGGCCGGCTCTAAGATTTCTTACATACGCCAACGAGCTCAATTCCCAATCGGGGAAAGCAAATGGAAAACGGTAATTAAACAACATACTGTTTTGGAGTTTGCTTCTGGCTAAAATATTATTGTAACCATACACTGTTGCAATTTCTGTAGCATATTGATTTACGCCACTCGCTTTTTGGTAATTAAAACTTGTCAGAAAAGAGTGATTTTTAGCAAAGCCAGGGAAATATAAAAAACTCTCCAATGCTAAAATTTCGCCTCCAAGATTTTTGTCAAATGGTTGATGATTGTAAGTCGCCCTTAAAATTTGCGCCCATTTCGGAGCAATGTCTCGTTCGGTAGTTCTTACGCTGTGGTTAAAGGTGAAATTGTACTCCATCGGAAATTTAACTTCGTTGATGAAAGTTGTTGGCATATTCTCTGTGAGGTAACGTTTAGTAAAAGATGTTGCCGTATTAAAGGTAAAAGCATAGTTGTGGTTTCTTGCATTAAATGAAATTGGAACCGATGCATTCAATTTAAAATAGTTCTCCCGCCAATCTCCTTGCTGAATTGCATTTCTGGCTCGGTAGAACGTTCTTCTCGGTCGGTTGCGATACAGCAAGCTAAAAACAGGATAAAGCGCTTTATAGCTAATGTCTGCAGTGTACTCAAAACGTTTTAAATCGCGATGGTATTTTGCACCAGTATAAAAATCCATTGTGTTGAGCAAGTTGTTCGATTGAAGCTCCAAGCCAAAAACATATTCGTTATCGATAACGGGAATGATGCTGTGAAAACTAAACAAATTTAAACCCTGACGAAAGCGGGTTGATTGGTAGGTGCTGTCGGGAATATTTTTGAATACATTGCCGACATTTTCTTGCTGCTCAGCCGCTGCAGAAAAATCAATAAAAATATCTCTACCTACCGGTTTTTCTGTAATTGATTTCTCGGCAATCTCATAGCCGTTAATTTTGTAATCGTTAAAAATGATTTTGCCATCTTTGGTTTCTGTCGGATTAAAAGCGCCGTATTTTGAGTTGCTCAATGCACTAATTTTTTTTGATTTTGTATCGACAGTGTAAATGTTATCGATGCCATTAAAGTGTGCGTTAAAAGCAATCTTATCGTTCAGGAAAATTGGGCGGCTTAATTGCTGCCTGCTGTTAGAAATTATAAGTGTTTTTTTGCCGCCTTCCATTAGCCACAAATTTTTTCCTTTTTCGCTAACGCTGATAAAAGCGATCCGATTTCCTGTTTTATCAAATGCCGGGGTTTGCAAAATTTCGTTTTCGGGATTTGGATAAGTTTTAAGAATATCGCCTGTTGATGAATTAATTTCTACAAGATTGAATTGATTGTTGAGTTCTACTTTTGCCGCAATAATTTTCTTGCCATCTTCGGATAGAGTAGGAGAGAATAACCGACTTTGGCTGCTCAGCTTTTTCAATTTCTTTGTCTTGAAATTATACGAACAAATTACGCTGTAGCTTCTCTGTTTGTAGCGTGGGTCGTAACGAATTTCATCCCAAACCAAAACATCGTTTTTGTAACTAAACCATGCTTGTTCCTGGTATCCAATTCCGAAAAGTTTTTGTTCGGTTTTGTCTTCGTTTATGAGCACAAAATGACGTGCCTCTTGCTTACTTTCTTTAAGGGCTAAAATCTGATTTTTGTTTATGCGAACAGGTAAAAAATAATTGGTCGCTAACGATGTTTTTTCATTCAAGCTGTTGTAGCTTTCTGTTGTGATTTTTTCACTTTGAATCTTCCATTTTTCCTCGAGTTTTTCTTGAGTCGATAAGTAATAGGTTTTTGTGTTTTTGCCAGTGATTTTTTTCAGGCTTTGCGAAAAAGGATAAAGCCTTAAAGGTCTTCTTTTAATATCTGATAAAATACTGTCGGAAATAAATTGTCCATATTTTTCTTTCATGTCGGCAACCATTAAATATCCTGTTTGGTAGTAGCCTGGAGTTACGTCTTTATTCGAGCCGAAATACGCTTTGCTGTAAGAGAATTTCTTGCCTTCTAAAAGTGAGGTTCGAAAAGGCATCGTCCATTTTGGTTGCCGACCTCTACCAGATTCGGTCAAAGCGGTTTCGTTAACAACGGCATCACCTTCAAAAAACCAAGTCGGCAGTCCCGCACCGAAATAGGCAAAATAAACCAACTCCGGAAAAGGATGTTCTTGCGTTCCTGTCAATTTGTCAAACTGTGCAACATGCCTAAGTTCGTGTACGGCGAGGTTGTTTAGCCAATCCTGACTATCGAAATATTGAGGCGGTGTTGCATAGAATTCAGACTTCTTCGGACCAAGCTGAACGAAGCCATTTGCTATGGTTCCGCGGTTCTGTAGTAGTAGAGGGATGGAGGTGTTTTTCTGCCTTAAACCCAAGCCAACTTTAGGGTAAATATAGGGTAGAGTTTTTGCCATTCTTTGCGCCTCATTTTCCAATTCTTTCGGATAGATGATTTTAAAGCGGTTCGCTTGAATGTAGTTCCATTTTACACTAAGTGGGTTTTGTGCAGTGCTGAAAATTTGCCCAAAAACTGATAGTGATATAAAACTTAATATAAATGTGGTTAAGTACTTGATATTTTTATATTTAAATAGTTTATGTGTGTTCATTAAGTATATATGCTAAAATATTTAGTTTTATCAGTTTTTGTGATTTGTTATATTGTTAATTTTTAATTTACTTAAGTTTATTTAACTATTTGATTATTATATTTATATGTTATTTATGTAATTTAAAATAAACTCACTTTAACTCAGGTCAGATATTGTTTTTTATGTCGATTTTTTGAAAAATAGACTAGAATTTTTCAGAAGCTTTTAACGCTTTTAATTTACACTTATTAATTGATTTTCTCTGAAAATTTTCACTCCAATTTTGAATTTTACTTACAAAATTGTGGTTGAAACCTCAGTAATATTTCGAGAAATAAGGAAAGTTTTTAAGTGAAAATCTGATATTTTTATGAGAAAATTTGAAGGTTTTTTCAGCTGAAATTATACTCGAGAGAATGTAAAAGTCATTGCGGAATTCGATTAAAAATCTATTGAGATAATTGTTAAATTCTGAGCTATTTAGGATATAATAAGTTTTAAATAATTATTTTTTCTTTACGAAATTGTTGCTCCTTAAAATTTATGTGCTGACTAATTGGCATTTTTTTAAAGCTTTTTTTGTATTGATGCAATTGCTTTCAAAATCAGATTTATTCTTGAAATCACTCAAAAATTGAGTCGAGAATTAATTAAAAATTTTCTGGTAAGAGTAATTTTTTGCTATGCAAAAAGCAGAAATATTGTAGCAAATTCTTCAAATTTCTATAGATATTTCGGATGCGATTGTATGATTTTTACAAATTTTTAGGTCACTTTTTCGCCAAAATCCACCATTATAATACAATTTCTAGAGCGTATTTGCCTGCAAACTATTGAAATTTGAATTTTAATAGGTTTTAAATTTTTGCATATAATATGCTGATTATCTGTGTGTTGATTTGGTATTTGCTCTTTTCTCTAAAAGACGGTAATTAATGGTTTGCTGCATTAAGCGAGACCTAATTAGGCAATAATATTGAATTATATAACGACTTTTCCGTCTAAGAAAACCATGCTTTACAATTGATTTTTATCCAAAATGATTGAATGAAAAGTGAGAAAATCTGTTGTTTTGTTTGGAGATTTTAAAGTCGTATTGTTCGGTTTTGCTCCTCTTTTTTGCTAAGATTGATATGTTTTGATAGTCGAGGAATCCAGTAAAAGGGAGCGGATATTATATGCGGATTTGTAAGGTAAAACTCAAAGAAACTGCTGGGATTCTAAAGATGATTTTTCCTGTTTTTATAGATAGGATATAAGAATACTGAAGCTAAAATTATTACTGCTCCGAAGTAAAATCCAGTGCTCATTTGTTCTTTATTCTGAAAGAAAATATAAGCTAAAATTATTCCGTAAACAGGTTCTAAATTGGTTACTAATGCTACACGAAATGCGGATAAAGTCCGCATTACAGATACACCTGCAACGTAAGCAACAGAGGTGCAAAATGTTCCTAAAATGGCAAGATAAAACCAATCTTTTGAGCTCAGATTAAATGGCATATTAAGCAACGAACCATCGTATAAACGATATAAAGTTATCCAGAATAATCCGCCTACTAATTCGTAAAATCCTATAATAGAAGGCTCGCTTTTTTGAACAAATGTTGAGTTAATTGTAGAAAATAAACTAGATGCTACAGCTGCAAGAAGTCCGAAAATAATGCCTAATGTGTACTGACTTTCGAACTTAAATATCATATAAATCCCGGCAATTATTAATAAACCAACTAAAATATCGCCACCATAAATTGGCTGTTTTTTTATAAGCGGTTCTAATATTGCAGTAAATAATGTAAACGATGAAAGGCAAACTAAGGTTACAGAAACGGTGGAAACTTTAATTGCATGGAAGAAAAATATCCAATGAATGGCTACAATTCCGCCAGTTAAAAAGAACTGGATAAATTGTTTTTTTGTGATTTTTATGCTCTTTTTTGTAATTAAAAACCAAGCAAAAAGTGTCGATGTCGCAATCAAAACGCGATACCAAACCATCGGTACAGCATCAATTGAAATTACCTTTCCGAGTACTCCGGTGAAGCCCCAGATAAATACAGTTGCATGAAGAATAAGGAGATTTTTTTTGTTGGCTTCCATGCTATTTTGGTGCACGCTTTAAGAGGTAAAATCCTAATAAGCCAAATGCAATTGTTGGTAGTAAAACGGCAATAAAAGGTGGTAGTCCTCCTTTGGTAGAAAACATTTGCGTGAACTGATTAAATACAATGTAAGCAAAGCTTAGAAAGATGCCAATACCTAGCGAAACACCTACACCACCACGAACTTTTCGAGAGGAAAGTGCAACGCCAATTAACGTTAAAACAAATGCTGAAAGCGGGTGAAGATAACGCTTATATTGTTCAAATTGTAAGTCGTTCATAATACCGGTACCACGAATTTTTTCTTTCCTTATCTTCTCCGCAAGTTCATTTGTAGAAAGGTTTTGAACCACGTTATCATAAGCAGAAAAATCATCCGGACGCATATCTAAAATTGTGTCTTTAAGCTTTCCATTTCCGTAAACCATGGTTTCTTTTAAGCCTTTTACATTACGTATTGTATAGTTACTTAACTGCCATTTACGCTTTGTAGAATCCCACTTAATGTTTTCTGCTATTATCTTTTTGGTAAGCACATCACCATCAAAATTATCCAAAGAGAAGCGATAACCGTAATTTGTTTTGTTATCAAAACTTTGAATGTAGATGTAAGTCTTATCATCAAGTTTCATGTGGATATTTGACTTTGTAGACGGATCGTTCCGTTTTACATATGTATTTTCAAAGCTGTTTTTAAGCGTATTCGTGTAAGGAAGCACGTATAAATTCGACAGTAAATTTGCCGAAAATATGATGCTTGCCGAGATAAAATACGGCCATAGAAACCTGTTGAAACTAACACCTCCACTTAAAATTGGTACAATTTCAGTTTGGTCAGCCATTTTTGCGGTAAAGAAAATAACCGCAATAAAGTTAATCAATGGCGAAAGCATATTAATATAAAATGGAATCGAGCCTGCATAGTATTTAGTTAAAACACCCCAAAAGCTCAATCCACTTTTTAAAAAATCATCTAGTTTTTCCGATAAATCGAAAACAACAATTATAATCACGAAAATTGCAAGGGTATAGATAAATGTTCCCAGATATTTCCCGATTATAAAACGGTCGATAATTTTTAAGTTTATTAATTTCATTTTATAGTTTGTTGCCCAATACCTTAACCATCTGGTTTTTCCAGTCGTAAAACTCGCCGCTAATAATTTTTTCTCTGGCTGTTTTAACTAGCCATAAATAGAAATGAAGGTTATGTAAAGTTGCAATTTGCGCACCAAGCATTTCATTGCTGTGTACCAAATGGCGTAAATATGCTTTACTTGTAACCAAATCTACATGTAAATCGCTATCAGTTTCAATAGGCGAAAAATCATTTTCCCACTTCTTGTTTCTGATGTTTATTATGCCGTTTTTGGTGAAAAGCATACCATTTCTGGCGTTTCTTGTTGGCATAACGCAATCGAACATATCAACGCCTAAAGCGATATTTTCCAATATATTAATTGGTGTACCAACCCCCATTAAATAACGTGGTTTATCGGCAGGTAATATGTCACAAACAACTTCGGTCATCGCGTACATTTCATCAGCCGGTTCTCCAACTGATAAACCGCCGATTGCGTTACCTTCGCGACCCATGCTTGCAATAAATTCTGCCGATTTTATTCTTAAATCTTTATAAACAGAACCTTGAACGATAGGGAATAAAGTTTGGTCGAAACCATATTTTGGCTCCGTGTTATCAAAGTGCGTACAACAGCGTTTTAGCCAACGATGCGTCATTTTCACGGATTCAGCTGCATAAGTATAATCGCAAGGATACGGTGTACATTCATCAAAAGCCATAATAATATCGGCTCCAATTGTTCGCTGAATATCCATAGCGTATTCTGGTGTAAAAAGATGCTTCGAACCATCAATGTGCGAATGGAAAGTAACACCTTCCTCTTTAATCTTCCTTACTTTACTTAGGGAATAAACCTGATAACCACCACTATCTGTTAAAATCGGGCGATCCCAGCCAATAAATTTATGTAATCCACCAGCCGATTCAAGAATATCTAATCCCGGACGTAAGTATAAATGATAGGTATTACCTAAAATTATCTGAGCATTTATGTCGTTTTCAAGTTCACGCTGATGTACAGCTTTAACCGTACCTGCGGTACCAACAGGCATAAAAATTGGCGTTTGTATTTCGCCATGCGCTGTTGTAACAGTTCCGGCTCTGGCTTTAGATAACGGATCGTTAGCCTTTAAAGTAAATTTCATATAGGATGCAAAAGTAACAAATTTACAACACCTTATATATATGGTAAATCAGTTTAATGGTTTAAAAACAATCGAATATCTACTATGTTATAAAAGCGTAACCACTTAAATAAGCTATGAAAAATTATAATAAATTTAGTTTTCTTGTACTTTTTATCATTTTAAGTCATTTAAACGGTTTCGCTCAATACGATGCATCAGCAACCTTAAGTTTGGGGATGGGACATGGCTACACAGCTTTAAGTCAGAGTGTAATGAGCAATGCTTTTAATAATAGCAATACCAAAACACCAGCTAAATCGACCAATGCTGATTATATTTATTTAGGTTTTAGTGATTATAGGGGTTTTGAGGATAAGATTTTAAATTCACTTTTAGCGAACAATAAAAATTCTGATAAAGGAAAAATCAGGAGTTTTCTATCCAGTACACGCACAATGTATCATTTTATGATACGCTCCAGAGATTTAGGTTTGAAGGATACATACATATCAGATATTATTGCAACTGGAATTGCCTGGAATTGGGAAATGTATCACGAAAGTAAAGCCAGCAAGCAGAGAGTCATTAATCTTCGCAATGCGATAAGAAATAATATGGCAAAAGATGGGATTAAAACCCAGATATCCAAGTTATCCGCAGAAGATAAGCGTAATTGGATTTTAAGTTTTATGTACAACAACAGTATGTTGGCACAAACTATTAAACAATCAGGTAAATTATCGGCTACACAAAAACAACAATTGCTTACAACAGCACAGCAGGCTGGAGTTCCAAACATTGCATCTGTATCACTTAAATAACATTATTGATGTTTTTTTTCAAAAAAGGTAATATTGCAGATTTAAAATGAGAAATTTGCGCCTGTTTATTTTAACGTTGTGATACTAACCCTAGTCGAAATCTGTTTGATTTCATTTTTTGCTTTTTGCTTAATCATCCAATTATATTATGTGCTTTTTGTTCATTTAAAGCTTGCAAATGTAACCGTTGAAGAAGTGCCTGATGTAGTTAAAGCGCCAATTAGCGTAGTTATTTGTGCTCGTAACGAGATAAATAATCTAGAAAAATATTTACCTTCTATTTTCAATCAAAATTACCCTGAGTTTGAAGTTGTTGTTGTAAACGACAGATCTTGGGATGGAACAGAAGAACTGCTCGAAAAATTAGAAAAGCAATATACTAACCTTAAAGTTGTTAAGATTTTAGATAACGATAAATTTATTGCAGGTAAGAAATTTGCTGTTACAATGGGAATCAAGGCCGCAAAGCATGATTGGTTAGTTTTCACAGATGCCGATTGTGTTCCTGAAAGTGATAATTGGCTAATGTGTATGCAACAACCTGTTTACGAAGAAACAGAAATTGTGCTTGGTTATTCGCCTTACTTAAAAAAACGTAGCTTATTAAATGCACTAATTCGCTTTGAAACTTTTTTTACTGCCGTTAACTACCTTTCTTTTGCTTTAAAAGGAATGCCTTACATGGGCGTAGGCAGAAATATGGCTTACAAAAAATCGCTATTTTTTAAAAATAAAGGTTTTGCAGCACATATGCACATACCTTCTGGCGATGATGATTTATTTGTAAATGCTCATGCAAATAGAAACAATACAGAAATCAGAATTAATAAAGAAAGCCAGGTTTGGAGCGAACCAAATACAAGTTGGGCTGGTTATCTGCGTCAAAAAAAGCGTCATTTTGGGGCAGGAAAATTCTACAAGCCAAAGCATAAATTTATACTAACACTACAAATTATTTTTCAGTTTTTGTTCTATGCAGTATTTGCTGCTTGTATGTTTTTTAGTTTAGAGGCTAAATATGTTGCTGGTGGTATTTTACTTTTGAGTATAATTGTTAAGAGCCTGATTTATCCAAAACTTTTAAACCGTTTAAATTATAGAGATTTACGTTGGTGGTTCCCAATATTAGATATACTTTTGTTCTTCTTTTTAATCTTAAACGGCTTTCTATCTATCTTTGGGAAGAAAAAAGTAAACTGGAAATAATTAAATATTGAATAGAATTTTATGTCTGAAATAAAGCCTGATATCATCCTAAAATATTTTCCTGATTTATCAGAAAAGCAGATTTCTCAATTTTCTCAGTTATTCGATTTGTATAACCATTGGAATGCTCAAATCAATGTAATTTCGAGAAAAGATATAGAAGAACTTTATGAACGCCATGTATTGCATTCATTAGGTATAGCCAGAGTTTGTACTTTTAAAAAAGGAGAAAGTGTGCTTGATGTTGGAACAGGGGGAGGTTTTCCGGGTATTCCTTTGGCCATCTTATTTCCAGAAACTGAATTTTATCTGGTAGATTCTATCGGGAAAAAAATTAAGGTTGTGAACGAAGTAGCTTCTGCATTAGGTTTAGAAAACTTAAAAGCTGAGCATTTAAGGGCAGAACAAATCAAAGATAAATTCAACTTTGTGGTTTCGAGAGCTGTTACTCGTCTGGGAGAGTTTTATCCGTGGATACAAGGCAAGTTTAAGAAAGAATCAATAAATGCTATTCCGAATGGTATTCTTTATTTAAAAGGAGGAGATTTAGCTGAAGAGATAAAAGAATCAAAACTGAAAGCAGAATTATATCCGCTTTCAGCCTATTTTGAGGAAGATTTCTTTGATACGAAGTATGTGGTTTATGTTCCGCAATAATCTTCTAAATTAACTTACTTATTTAGTTCCCGGTATCGGGTCGCCGTAAATAACATCATCTTTATTTTGTTTTTTCTTTGCTGGTGCCGGCTCAATTGGTGGAGGTGGAGCCAGAATTATTTCTTTAACATCACCTTTAGCAGGTTTTGGTTCAACAGGCGGCGGTGGTGGCGCTATTTTTATGTCTAACGTTTTTTTAGCAGGAGCTTTTGGCGGTTTAGGAGGTACAGCACCTTTTTTCGGTGCGTCTGGTTTAACAATTGGAGGTCCTATTGGTGGCGGTGGAGGAACTTTTTTTCCTGGATCGGCAATTACAATTTCTTTAGCCTTTGTCTTTTTAGGTGTTGTTTGATTAGGACCAAATTTATTGCTGCTGGTTTTAGGATATAAGTCTAAAACTCCATAATCTTTTGTAAAGGCCATTGTTGATGCGCAAACCATAGCACCTGCTAACGGTAGCGTAATTAACAATCTGAGCCTTGCCCATTTTGCTGATTTCTTTTGATTTAACATACTGATTCTCTGTTTTAAAATTGATGAATTAAATATTTGGTTAGTGAGTGATAAATTCTGGCTATCGTATGTGTTCTGAATTAAAAACATTGCATAATCATACTTCGCAACATCTTGATTAGTAGTTGATTCATCTGCTAAATATTCATGTATAAGTTTTACATCTTTTTTTAAGAAGAATACCAAAGGATTAAACCAGTTTAAGATTTGTAAAAGCTCAAAAAATAGTACATCAATACTATGCTTTTGGTTGATGTGCACCATTTCATGCTTTATAACCGTACTTTTTTGAGGTAACGACGGATCTATAAATAATAGCGCAAAAAATGAAAAAGCCGTTTTAGAGCCAGATAGTTCAATTACTCTGATACCATTCTCTTGTTTTACATTAGATTTAAGAAGAAGCGTAATGAGTCGCTTAAACCCAAATAATAGTTTAACAAATAAAAACATTACAACCAATCCATAGATAATTATTACTATGTTTTCTACGGTTAGAAACGATGTTTGAACTTCACCTTGTTCATAATAAAACTGTTGCTCCTGAATGATTTCCTTTGAGAAAAAACCAATTTGTAAGAAGGGTAAAACAAAAGCTAAAACAGCCGAGCAAAGCAAATAAAAACGGTTTGCTGCGTAAAAGGTTTGTTTATGCAGTAACAACCTGTAAAAAGCATAGAATATGGTTAAATACAGATTGGCTTCGAGTAAATAATATATCCAGTTCATTATTTATGTTCTTTAAGCTTTTCAGCGAGTTTAATTATCTCATTTAATTCTTCAGCACCCATTTTTTTATCCTTAACTAAAAAAGAAACCAAACTTTCGTAAGAGTTTTCGAAGTAGTTATTCATCACTTTATTTAAAGCGAAACGCTTATAATCTGGTTCGGCAATAATAGGGAAGTAGATGTGTGTGTTCCCGATCGCTTTATGATCTACAAAACCTTTCCCTTCCAAAACTCTGATAACCGTAGAAACCGTATTGTAGGCCGGCTTTGGCTCGTCCATCTTTTCTATTACATCTTTAACCAATGATTCGCCCATTTCCCAAAGGATTAGCATGATTTGTTCTTCTGCTTTTGTAAGTTCTTTTATCATAGTAACTATTTTTATAGTTTGCTTAGATTAAAGTTACTACTATTTTTATAGTTTACAAACTATTTTTATAGTTTTTTATTAAATTATTGATTTTTAGTGTTCTATTAATGATTTTATATTTTCTAAAGCATAAAAAAACCTGCCTTGATGGGGCAGGTTGTAAATTATTTAGTGGCTATTAAAACTTTTCCTGTTTTCGAGGATTGTCCATCATAATCATTTTATCTTTTAAAATTTGCTGTAAACCAGATTGGTTATCGATACTTTTTACAACATCTAAAACAACATTTGCAGCATTGCTGAAAAACTGCTTTGTAATTGTTTCATATTTATCGGTTGCTTTGTGGTAATCTTTATGATCTTCTACACCAAAATAAAGGAATGGAATGTTTTTAGCATTAAATGCACCTTGATCACTTTGGTTTGTCCAGTCATCTCTACCAAGTTTAGGGTCGTCGTGACCTAAAGTAACCTTAATATCTTTTCTATTTGTATCGATATGTTTTTTCAAAAAAGGATATTTAAACGTTCCGGAAACATACAATTCTCCTTTATCGCTGTGACTAATCATATCCATATTTAAATTAACAGCAATAGTTGCAATTGGCACCGGAGGGTTAGCAACAAATGCCTTTGCACCTTGTAAACCCATTTCTTCGGCATCGAATGAAGCAAAGATGATGGTATTTGTTGGTTTGTTCTTAGCAAAATAAGCTGCAATTTTCAGTAATCCTGCCGTTCCTGAAGCATTATCATCTGCTCCGTTAAAAATCTGATCTTTAACTACGCCTAAATGGTCGTAATGTGCCGAAACAACAATTACGTTCGAAGTTTTACCTGGAATATAGCCGATAACATTGGTTCCATTTACCTTTGCACCACCTCTTGAATTAAAAGCAAACTCCTGTGCGTAGTTTACATTTTGAGGATAAGATTTTAAACCTAATTTTTTAAATCTATCAATAATGTAAGCTCTTGCCATTTCAGCGCCCTTTGTTCCGGTTTTTCTGCCTTGATATGCATCAGATGATAAGGTTTCTACATCTTTTAGCAATTGCGTATCTAACTTAGATGAATCAGTTGAACTTTGGTTTTTTACTGATGAGCAGCAGCTTAGCGTAATCGCTAACGGAATTAGGTAAAGGAATTTCATATTTTTTTCGTTTCGCCATTTTTAAATGATGGCGTTTATTTGTTTTTTGCTTAAAGATATTAATTATTGGGTTATTGAAAGGAAAACGTTGTTTTTTGTACTGTATTGCGTTTATAAACCTGATGGAAATGGAAATACTTTTTTTAGCAGCTACCTTGAATAAACTGTCATGTTGAGGCACGAAGCATCTGCAACCGATGAAACAGATGCTTCGTGCCTTAGCATGACAGTGCCTAAAAAAGATTGCAATGTACAGCAGGACTGAAGAACGCCATAATGGATGGCTTAGTTTTTCTAAATTTTAAACATCAATGAAAATTTAAGCTCTTTGCCTTAAACTTTCAACTTTTCACTTTCAACTTTCTACTTCCTTAAGCTGCAACTTCGCGTAAATCTACTGCAACCACTCTCGAAACGCCTTGCTCAACCATTGTAACGCCGTAAATAATATCGGTACTGGCAATGGTTCTCTTGTTATGCGATACAATAATAAATTGCGATTGATCAGAAAATTTGCGAATAATGTTATTGAATTTATCGATGTTAGTATCGTCTAAAGGCGCATCAACCTCATCGAAAATACAGAATGGGGCAGGTTTTAGCAAATAAAGTGAGAAAAGCAGAGCAGTAGCGGTGAGCGTTTTTTCACCACCTGATAACTGATTAATGGACAAAGGGCGCTTTCCTTTTGGTCGGGCAATAATATCGATATCAGCTTCCAGCGGATTTGCAGTATCCGATAAAATTAAGTCGCAACTATCTTCATCGTTAAATAACGAACGAAATACAACAATGAAATGTTCCCGTGCTTGCGTAAACGCCTGCATAAACTTCTCTTTTGCAGTATCATCAATTTCCTTTATGGTTTGCAAAAGGTCGGTTTTGGCTGCATTTAAGTCCTTTTTCTGGTTTTGAATAAAAGTATAACGTTCATCCATTTCCTTGTAAGCTTCCATCGCCATAGAGTTTATTGCACCAAACTCGTCTAACTGGCGTTTCATTTTTTCTACCTTCTGGCGAAGCTCAAATTCCGATTCTGTTATTTCAGTTTCAGTTTCTAAAAGGTCGTTTATATCAATATTAAATTCTACAGCCAAACGCTCTTTTAAAGAGTTTAGATCAATTTTTAAAGAGTTTTTCTTATCCTTTAATTCCGTTAAAATGAAATCAGTTTCCTCACGATTTTTGCGTAAAGTAGTTAAGTTTGTTTCAACTTCGTTGATGTTTCCCTTGCTTTCAAAATAGTCTTTTTCAGCTTCTGCCAACCCTTTTTCCATTTCTTCGCGTTGCTGATACATATCCAAAAGCGTATCATCACTCAAATCGGTATGCTGCAGTGTATTGGTGATTTCTGTTAAGGTTTCCTGTAATTCTTTATCGTTTTTTGCAATACGCTTATTTAAAGCTTCTTCCTGAACAAAGCGATAATCTAAATCTTTTTCTAATCCCGAAAGTTTATTTTGTTGCTGATGAAAGCGGATATTGTCTTGGTTAAATTTTGTTGCCGATTCATTCACTAAATCAGCAATTTCCTGATAGTTAGTTTGTTGTTCTTGTAAATTTAAATGTGCTTGCTGTTGATTTTTTTGCAATTCAACAAGCTCAGGCAATTTTTCGGAAAGCGACTTTTCAATTGAAACAATTTTTTGAGCAATGTCTGTTTTCCTGTTTTCGCTCGTAGTAATAAACTCCTGGTATTGGTCTCTACGGGTTTGAACAGAAATGTGTTCATTATTCAACCGGTTCATTTCCTGTTGTAAAACCGCAAGTTGGTTAACCTTCGAAGCTTCCTTTAAACTGAAAATATTATCAGATTCAGCAGAAATGGTTGCGTTGTATTGATTAATAAGTGTTTCTGAAGACTTGATTTCTTTAGCTAAATTTTCTAAGTTTTTTGCTCTTCCAATTCTTTTACCTTCAAATAAACCAACCGAACCGCCTGATAAGGTAAATTTGGTTTGAGCATATTTTCCATTTTTAGCCAGAATTGTTATGCCTTCACTAGCCGCCTGCTTAAAAAGATTTTCTTGTTCAGCTATCGCGATGTAAACATTTTGAAGCAAAAGATTACACAGGTTTTTATACTTCTTATCTACTTCTATTACCTCCAATGCAGATATTAATCCCTCATGGTTTGCTATGGTAGCATTTTTATCCGCAATATTCTCGAGTATAAAAAAGTTTGCACGACCTCTGCTTGCATCGGTAAGTAAATTTATCGCTTGTACAGCATCTGCATATTGCTCAACCACGTAATGGTTCATCACCGGTTCAAGGTAATTTTCAATCGCAATGCGATAATCTTCATTACAAAATAAAATATCAGATAGGAGCAGGGCATTTTTTGAAAACGAATTGTTCTTTTTCAAAAATCGGATAGACTCCGGAAAGCCCTCTAAGCTATCTACAAGCGATTTGGTAAGGTTATATTCGTTTTGTTTCGCGTCTTTTTTGCGATTTTCGGCGTTTAGCTTTTCTTTATTTGCACTTAAATTGGCTTCAGAATTTGCTAATTTTTCCTTTAAAATTTCTTCCGCTTCTGTAAGGTTTTTTATGGTTGACTGCTTTTCTCTAACCTGAATATCAAGTTCCGCCAATGCATGGTCAAAGGCTTTTAGTTCCATGCTTTTGGTTTCAGTATCATCAACATTTCTGTTGGTTTCTTGTACCAAAGCATCTTTCTGAATGTTTAAAATGTCGATTTCTTTTTGAGCTGCATAAACCTGGTTTTGCAATTCGTTAACAGATTTCACCAAATTATCCGACCTGTTTTTCTCAGTCTGTTGCTGTTCTCTGAGTGTATCAAGCGAAGTTTTTAAAGTTTTCAAATCTGCTTCAACTCTGTTAAAAACTTCAGTTTCAGTTAAAACTTCTTCATTAAGTCGCTTAATGTTGTATTTTATATGATTAACTTGGTTTTTATCTTTTTCAAATTCGGTAGATAAACGAGTTTCCTTTTCCTGTAAAAAACGCATTTGCTCGTTTTTAACTTTCTTTTCGCTCTCGTAAGCACGAATTTTTGAGACCAGTTCGTTTGTAGCTTTTTGCTGTACAGATAGGTTTTTTTCCTGATTAATGCTTTCCAGCTTAAGCTTCTGCAAGCCAGCTTCACCTAAATCTATTTGGGTGCTTAATTCCGTTCGGTTAACCTGTTGGTTTTGCTCCTGAGTTTCCAGCGCAATTAAATCGGTACGGAAAAAGGAAATTCTATGTGAAGCAAGTTGCACACTTAATTCGCGATATTGCTCCTTTAATTTATAATATCGCTCTGCTTTTTTAGCTTGATTTTCAAGCGTTTTAAGGTTTTTCTCAATCTCGAAAAGTAAATCTTCAACACGTTCTAAATCGGCCTCAGTATCCTTTAGTTTATTAAAGGTTTGTTTTTTTCTGAGTTTGTATTTAGAAATCCCCGAAGCTTCTTCGAATAATGAACGGCGTGAATTTTCTTTATTAGAGATAATTTCATCAACCATTTTCAGTTCAATAATCGAATAACTGTCAGAACCAATACCTGTATCCAGAAATAAATCGGTAATGTCTTTTAATCGGCATTGCACATCATTCAAGCGATATTCACTATCGCCATTGCGGTACAATTTCCTGGTTATGGTAACGGATGAATAAGCAGTTGGAAGTACATTTTTGGTGTTATCAAAACTGAGCGAAACCTCAGCGAGTTGTGCCTGTTTTCTGTTTTTTGTTCCGTTAAAAATGATGTTTTCCATTTTTTCAGAACGAAGGGCTCGTGTACTTTGCTCGCCCAAAACCCATCGCATGGCATCGATAACATTAGATTTTCCGCAACCATTCGGACCAACAATAGCAGTTACGCCTTCATTAAAATTGATGGTTACTTTATCGCCGAAGCTTTTAAAACCTTTAATTTCTAACTTAGTAAGTTGCATGGTTTGAATCCGGGGAAGCGGATTTCAATATTAAGGATAATTTCGGGGTTTTTCAAACGTAAGTTGATTGTTTAACCACAAAGAACGCAAAGGTGTTTTGCCAGAGAGCGCTCAGAGATTCTTACAGAGAACATAAAGCTAAGTGTGTAAAAGAATAGCCACGGAAACACTGAAGGCATGGAAGTGTTTATGTATAATGAGGAAAAACCTCACCCTGTGATGTAAGAAGTTAGGCTACTTTTTTAGCGGCCCTCTCCTTGAAGAGAGGGTTTTAAGGGAGGGGGGTAAAATCCTAGCATTCCGCCGTAAACCACCAACCATTGTTTCCCTCTCTTCCAGGAGAGGGATTGTAGTGAAGAACGACGAGCAGAACCTTTAACAGGGAGAGGTTTTAAAAGCTCCGTGTAAATCCGTGGCAAAAAAGGTTAATGAGCTGCATGTTAAAGAAAACCTCATCCAGTGAACGTAAGAAGTTAGGCAAGTTTTGTAGCTGCCCTCTCCTTGAAGAGAGGGTTTTACGGAAGCGGTAAAACCTAGCATTTGCCACAAACTTTTATTTCCCTCTCTTCAAAGAGAGGAATTGCAGTTAAGAACTAGGCGTAGAAACTTTAACAGGGAGAGGTTTTAAAAAATCCGTGTTTCCGTGGCAAAAAAAGGTTAATGGGTTGCATGCTAAATAAAAAACCTCACCCAATGAACGTAAGAAGTTAGGCAAGTTTTGTAGTTGCCCTCTCCTTGAAGAGAGGGTTTTAAGGGAGGTGGTAAAATCCTAGCATTCCGCCGTAAACCACAAACCTTTGTTTTCCCTCTCTTCAAGGAGAGGGATTGCAGTTAAGAACGAGGAGTAGAAACTTTAAAAGGGAGAGGATTTAAAATTCCGTGCTTCCATGGCAAAAAAATAACTTAAATAAAATCTGTAAATCTGTGGCTAAAACAACCAACTATTTAACAATCATCAGCTTTGCAAACTTCAGCAACAACTGCTTATTACCCAATCCCTGAAAAAATACCGTTGCTTTTACATCAGGCAAAGTTCCTTCCAAGCTTATAATTTTTCCGAATCCAAATTTTTCGTGTTCTACTTCCATTCCGTTTTGAAATTCGTGTGGTTGTGATGGTGCAAAACCTGGTGTTGGAACGTGTGCTTTTGCCAATAATGAAGTTGTTTTCGGACGAACTGGTGGAGCAGATGTTGTTGCGCTTGCGGGTTTTGGTTTACTGAAAAAATCTCTCGGTTGTGATGTCCAACTTTTACGCTCATCATCAAAATTACCATCTAAGAAACCACTTTTCGCCGCCGGTTTAACATCTAATTCTAAAAATTTAGGATTAATTTCGTTAATAAAACGGCTTGGTTCGCAATTGGTTAAAGTTCCCCAACGGTAGCGAGAAGTAGAATAAGTTATGGTTAGTTTTTTTTCAGCCCTTGTTATAGCAACATAAAATAACCTGCGCTCTTCTTCCAAATCAGAACGAGAATTAACCGACATTTGTGAAGGGAAAAGATTCTCTTCTAAACCAACAATAAAAACATTTTTAAACTCCAAGCCTTTGGCAGAGTGTATCGTCATTAAAGAAACCGTATCCTTGTTTTTATCGCCGTCTTTATCATCATTGGTTAAAAGTGCAACGTCTTGCATAAAAATATCCAGACCTCTTTCCTCAATATCTTCACGCTCTGCAAACTCTTTTATACCATTTAATAACTCCTGAATGTTTTCATATCTGCTTCTGCCTTCAACACTATCATCACTATATAATTCCTTTAAAATTCCGGCGTGTTGCGCAATAAATAAAGCAGTTTCGTAAGCATCGAGTTTTTTAGCCTCAGCGGCGAAACTCTGAATCATCATCGAAAAATCGTTCAACTGGTTGGCTAAACGTCCATCAACATACATATGAGCGTTCGAAATTACATCCCACATGGTTTTATCATGTTGGTCTGCAGCTACGATTATTTTATCAATCGAGGTATCACCAATGCCACGTTTAGGATAATTGATAACCCTTTTTACCGCTTCCTCATCATTTGGATTAAAGGTTAATCTGAAATACGCAATTAAATCCTTAATCTCTTTCCGTTGATAGAAAGACAAGCCACCATAAATTTTATAAGGAACATTCAGCTTTCTTAAAGATTCCTCCATTGCTCTACTCTGCGCATTGGTGCGGTACAAAATGGCGAAATCCTGGTAATCGTAACCTTTTAAACTGCGTTCCTGTACAATAGATTCTGCAACCAGTTTCCCTTCCTCATTATCAGTAAAAGCTCTCGAAACCTTAATTCTGTCGCCAGCTTCATTATCAGAGAAAACATTTTTTTCTAACTGGTTTTTATTATTCGCAATAATACTACTTGCAGCATCAACAATATTTTGGGTTGAGCGATAATTCTGTTCAAGTTTGTAAACCTTTAAATCAGGGTAATCGCGTTCAAAATTTAAAATGTTCTGAATATTTGCACCGCGAAACGCATAAATACTTTGCGCATCATCACCTACAACGCAAATATTTTGGTAAGCTGCGGCAAGCTTTTTAACAATAGTATATTGAGAAAAGTTAGTATCCTGGTACTCATCAACCATTAAATACCTAAACTTTTGCTGATATTTATTTAAAACATCTGGATGTTCTTTTAGCAAAATATTGGTTTTGAAAAGCAAATCATCAAAGTCCATAGCGCCGGCTCTGAAACAACGCTTTGCATAAGTTTCATAAATCTGCCCAATTAATGGTCTTTTGTTCTGGTTATCTTCTGCCTGTATCTGCTCGTTTGAATTATATTCTGCCGGAGAAATTAAATTATTCTTTGCAGAAGAAATTCTATTGAAAACAAAATTAGCTGCATAAAGCTTATCATCAAGCTGCATTTCTTTTAAAATACTGCGAATTACACTTTTGCTATCATCCGTATCGTAAATCGTAAAATTACTTGGATAACCAATTTTTTCAGCTTCAACGCGTAAAATCTTTGCAAAAACAGAGTGGAAAGTGCCCATCCAAATGTTTTTAGCCTCTGCACCAACAACCTTACTAATACGCTCACGCATATCTTTACTGGCTTTGTTGGTAAAGGTTAAAACCAAAATATTAAACGCATCTGTTCCACTTTGTATAAGGTGTGCAACCCGATAGGTAATTACTCTCGTTTTTCCTGAACCCGCACCTGCAACAATCATTACCGGTCCTTTCGTGTTCTCTACTGCTGCTCTTTGCTGTGGGTTTAATCCTTCTAAATAATCCAAATTGGCTCCTGTTTTTACAAGCTTCAAAAATAATAAATCCAATGCGCTTTAAACAAAATGTTGAGAAATAGCAGCCAAAATTTTTTGAAAAGCAAAACCTACGTATCAAACAAGGTTAGCCCTTTGCTTTGCTCATACGCCTTCAGGCCTTAAGCTCAGGCCGGTATCCGCTTCGCCAAGGTTTAATAAATTAAGCTTGTACAACTATTTATGGTTTAAAAGCCAGTGTGTTATAACTTTTAACGATAACTGATAAATCAATAATAATGACAGATTCTTAATTAAAAGAAATTCATCGCCTTATTTATCTATTCTTTAATCCCCACTCAACCATCGAGTCAAGCACTTGTGAAAGTTCTTTTCCAGATGTGCTTAAAATATATGTAACCACCGGAGGTACAACAGGTTTTGCCTCTCTTATTACCAAATTATCTTCCTGCATTTGCTTTAAATGCTGTATTAACATTTTTTCTGTAATCTCCGGAATCGCTCTTTTAAGTTCACTGTAGCGTTTTGGTCCGCTCATTAAGTGGTAAATAATTATTGGTTTCCAATATCCACCAATCTTACTCATAACAAAAGTTACAGGGCAGCCACTTAAAGCTACTCCTTTATTATAATTACGTGTAGAACTTTCTTTAACGGCCGTCATAGATACATACTTTAGGATAAGTACTTGTATAAAAGTAAGTACAAATATAACTTTGTATCTATATAAAAAAGAATAAAAATTATGAAAATAACACTTATAGGTTCTTTAGGGAACATTACAAAACCTTTAGCAAAAATCTTGATTGAAAAAGGACATCAGATTACAGTAATAAGTAGTAATAATGCAAGGGAAGAGGAGATAAAAGCACTTGGCGCAAAACCAGCGATAGGGAAATTGGAGGATACCGAATTTTTAACTTCAGCATTTACAGGTGCTGATGCAGTTTACACAATGGTTCCGCCAGATTTTTCAGCATCAAATTTTAGATCATACATTGCATCAACAGGTAAAAGTATTGCCGAAGCAATTAAAAAATCTCAGGTTAAAAAAGTTGTAAACTTAAGTAGCATTGGTGCCGATTTACGTAACGGAACCGGACCTATAGCAGGTTTATACGATGTTGAGCATACTTTTGAACAGCTTGATGCTGATGTAAAACACTTAAGGGCGGCATATTTTTACATCAACTTTTTAGCGAATATTGATATGATAAAGCATGTTGGTATTTTAGGTTCAAACTTTAGTGCAGAAACGAAAATGGTTTTAGTTCATCCTATAGATATTGCTGCTGCAGCTGCTGATGAACTGGAAAGTGATTTTTCTGGTAAATCTGTTAGGTATGTAGCCAGTAGCGATAATCAGGTTGCTGGTGATGTAGCCAAATACATCGGCGAAGCCATAAATAACCCAAGCTTACCATGGATAGAATTTACAGATGAACAAGCGTTGCAGGGAATGATAGATGCAGGTTTGCCTGAAGAAATTGCGAAAAATTATGTTGAAATGGGAACGGCCATGAGAAGCGGAAAAATTTTCGAAGATTATTTCAAGAATAAACCATCAGTTTTAGGTAATGTTAAATTGGTAGATTTTGCAAAAGATTTTGCGTTAGCATATAATAACTAAGTAATTGAAAGCTGTTTTGTATGGCTTAACCATTCAAAACAGCTTGTTGGTGTATTTTAATGAAAATTCTACAGTAATTGGTTCGCTTTTATGCCAAAATAACAGGACATCTATTTGGGAATAGATTTTGATATATTACTGCTATGGAAGATAAAAAAATAAATAAAAACATAGAATTTACCGATATTCCAGAAGGCACAAGTACAGATATTTACGCTAATTTAAAAGAGAAATTAGAAAGCGTTCAGCAGTTTCCTGGTGTATATTGTTTTAAATTCATCCTCACAGGTGGTTTAGATAAAGTAGATGATTTACGCAAGATTTTGCCAGATGAGGAGTTTATAGAACAAGCTTCTAAAACTGGCAAATATGTATCCATAACAATCAATAAAAAGGTGGAAAACGCTGATGAGGTGATTGCAATTTATAAACAGACCGCAGAAATAAAAGGAATAATGACACTATAATAGTTTAAAAAATCAATATTTCTACCTCGAAACAATGAATTTTTTAACAGAATTATATTGCCCTGAATCTGATGAAATTTTAAAGAAATAAATGCCAGGCGTAAAGGTTGTGGTATTTATTTCTAATGTATGTTTGCCTGTATTAAAGTATTCATTAACTACCGTTTTTGCTAATCTGCCCATGATATCATAAATCTGCACATTTATCTTATCAGGTTCTGGTAAAACAATATCAATAAAAGTTTGGGTAGAAGCAGGGTTTGGGTAGTTCTGCGTAACTACAAACTTTAAAAACCTATCAAAAATAGCTTTGTTAATTGCATCAAAAATTACAAAGCTTATTAATCTGTAGCCTCTTGCATTTGGGTGAAAAGGATCCTGGTAAAGCGAAAAATCTCTTCTCATCGCAGCATTAACATCCGCAAGGTATATTTTGTACTCTGCCGCAAGTCTTCTGTAAGCAGCATTAATATTTCTAATATTTGTATTAATTGGTATATATTCTCTTGTGGTGCGGTCATCAACAAATTGCAGCGTACAGATAATTGGTACTAGTCTTTGCTTTAGGCTGGTTGTTATCAGCAATCGCATATTTTCTGTGGTTTCTGCAACACTACCAACACCACGAGTCATTGCAATTGCATCATTTATGCCCATGTTTAGTACGATAAAGCCTGTTCTGTTTGCAATGGCATTATCAATCCTCAATAAACCTTGCCTGGTGGTTTGCCCGCCAATACCATGGTTGGTAATGTTTATCGTTTTTCCTGTATAACAATTAGCAAAGTTAGATTCGAGTAAAGATTGAAATCCTAAACCTCTAACGCCTTCAACGGTACTGGCTCCAAAGGTTACGATATTAATACTGTCTTTAGAATAGTATTGGGCTGCCTCCGGGCAACTTACACCAACATTAGTTTGTGCAGAAACACAAACGGGGGTAAAAAAAGAAAATAGAAGCAAAGCATAAGTTATAATTGCGCCTAATTTCATTGATAATATTCTGTGGAGATTTTAATAAAATTTTATGAGGCGCAATCTACCAAAAAGCTAAGAAATATTCTATTAGTATTTCATATTTGACTTTTCGGTTTCAATTGGGAAGCAATTATTTAGCACAACCCACTTTTGTCGTTCCTGATTTTTGTAAGAAATTGTGTCTACAACATTAACGGTGTATACCTTTCCTTTGTTTTGAACAAGAAACCAGTTGAAACCATTTTTACTAAACTTATCAAGTAAATTGCCACTGATTACAGTGTATTCTTTTTGTTTTTGCTTTCCGTAACTTCCTGATTGATAGGTTATTTGTGCGGAAGCTAACTTCGAAATAAATAAAATTGAGAAAAATAAGAAAATCTTTTTCATAGCAAAAAAATATCAAATCCAGGCTTATTTTATTAAGCAGTTTAATTTTAATTGGTTAATAAAATGTTTTTCGGGACGATGTTTTGTACTACTAAAATTGTTACAAATAATTGCAGCCATAGGGTAACCACAATTGGTTACAAAAGTAATTTAATCAAGCAAAATGTGGAATATTTTGTATCTTTTAGTTTACAAACCTTTTGATATTTGTCAAATTTTGAATTGAAACAAGCTACTATTACTTATGTTGCATAAATCCTATATTTGTCGAAATTCATTTTGTTATGCAAGAAATTAAAAATTATGTAGAAGCAAACAAGCAACGTTTTCTAGACGAGTTGTTTGAATTACTACGTTTTCCATCAGTTAGTGCCGACCCAAAATACAAAGGTGATGTGTTAAAAACGGCCGATTATGTAGCTCAAAAATTAAAGGATGCAGGTGCAGATAATGTAGAGATTTGTGAAACAGCCGGCTATCCAATCGTTTACGGAGAGAAACTAATCGATCCTTCTTTACCAACGGTATTGGTTTATGGTCATTATGATGTTCAACCTGCAGACCCATTAGAATTATGGCATACACCACCTTTTGAGCCAACGGTTCGCGATGGAAAAATTTATGCCCGTGGTGCTTGCGATGATAAAGGCCAGTTTTACATGCATGTAAAAGCGTTTGAGTTAATGATGCAAACCAACACTTTGGCTTGTAACGTTAAGTTTATGATAGAAGGTGAAGAAGAGGTAGGTTCGGCAAATCTTGGCATTTTTGTTAAAGCAAATGCAGAGCGTTTAAAGGCAGATGTTGTTTTAATTTCCGATACTTCGATGATTAGCATGGAACATCCATCTATCGAAACCGGCTTACGTGGTTTAGCATATATGGAAGTTGAAGTTGTTGGGCCAAACCGCGATTTACACTCTGGTGTTTATGGTGGTGCGGTAGCAAACCCTGCAACAATTCTTTGCAAAATGATTGCTTCGTTACACGATGAAAATAACCACATCACTATTCCTGCTTTCTACGATAAAGTTATTGAATTAACCGATGAAGAGAAAAAAGCTTTAAATTCTGCTCCTTACGATGAGGAAGAATATAAAAAAGACCTTAACATAGAGGAAGTTTGGGGAGAAAAAGGTTATTCTACTTTAGAGCGCACAGGTACTCGTCCAACTTTAGAAGTAAACGGAATCTGGAGTGGTTACATTGGCGAAGGTGCTAAAACCGTATTGCCGAGCAAAGCAAATGCGAAAATTTCTATGCGTTTGGTTCCAAATCAAAGTTCAGAAGAAATTTCGGAGATTTTTGCTAAGCATTTTGAAAGCATTGCGCCTAAAAATGTAAAGGTAAAAGTTACCCCTCATCACGGTGGCGAGCCGGTTGTAACGCCAACAGATAGCATAGCCTATCGCGCTGCAGAAAAAGCAATTGAAGACAGCTTTGGTAAAACTGCAATTCCAACTCGTGGTGGTGGTTCTATTCCAATTGTTGCCTTATTCGAAGATGTTTTAGGTATTAAATCTGTGCTTTTTGGTTTTGGTTTAGATAGCGATGCACTGCACTCGCCAAACGAAAAATACGATATCTACAATTATTATAAAGGCATTGAAACTTTGCCATTGTTCCACAAATATTTTGCTGAATTAAGTAAGTAACCCCCATCCGCCTATCGGCACCTTCCCCCTGAAAAGGGAAGGGTTGCAGGATGCAGAACCCTACGTTTCTTTTTATGACAAGTCGTCGATAGCCAGTTAATCCCTGTTTATTTTTTAATAGACAGGGATTTTTTTTGGAAATGAATGTTCAGTTTTTCATTGGCGCTGCAGTCCTGCTATACATTTCAATCTTTTTGTTACTGTCAGTTTGAGCTTGTCGAAGACCTGCAACAAAAAGTATTTCTATTGCTATCAGGTTTATAATTTGCGGTAAAATTTTCATAGTAAAAGGAGCCACCAATCCGCCTAAGGCACCAATATCGAAGATAAATCGGTACTAAAGCAATCTGAAGGAGAATGAAAGCACGGTGTGTAATGCACCCTGCTATCCCCCATTGGAGGAGCCTGTCCCGAGACTTCGGGAGGCACGGCTAGGATTTTTAAACTTTGAGGGGAAACTCCCCTCCTAATTTAGGAGGGGTGGGGGTGGTTTTATTAATTTTTGTTCTTTTTCCCATTATTGGTTTGTTTCGGCTCGCCGCCAAATGACTATTTTCTTTTGGCTTAGCCCAAAAGAAACAAAAACCCAAGGCTTGGAAGTGTTGTTGGATAAATTCGTTAAAACATTTAAAGCGGCAACACAAGCTGCGATGAAGAATCGCAGAGTGTGCGCTGCCTTGTGCTGTGGTAGATGAAAAATTGTTCAAATGTTTTAGCTTTTTCTCCTTCCAACACTTCCTAGGCCGGATTGCAGGGTGGTCATAGCGAGTCGTCATCACGACTTTGGTCGATAGATTTTATAATCACGCTTGTCCTCTTTGGAGGGGGCAGGGGAGGATTTTTAAACTTTGAGGGAAACACCCCTCCTAATTTAGGAGGGGTGGGGGTGGTTAAAACATCCATAGCTAAACAAACCCAGCCACTTAAACCCGACCTGAATGTAAAATCCTTTACCGATTTTTTCAATCGGGAAAGATTTGAAATGGGGGCGGGACTGAATTGAGCGATTAGCACTGCAATTGCTTTTCAAAAAAAGAAAAATCACTTTTGGCTAATTTTTTTTTAAATTGTGCTCATGAAATACATAATCCCATCTCTTTTACTTTTTGTAGCAAGCACTTCTTTTGCGCAAAGTACTAAATCGATTAAGCAATCGGGAAACCCAATTTTTGAAGGTTGGTATGCAGATCCTGAGGCGGCTATTTTTAATAATAAGTATTGGGTTTATCCAACTTATTCTGCAAAGTATAAAGAACAGGTTTTTCTGGATGCTTTTTCATCAACAGATTTGGTAACATGGAAAAAACATCCTAAAGTTTTAGATACAGCTGCGGTTAAATGGGCAAATAAAGCCATGTGGGCGCCAGCAATTGTAGAGAAAGATAAGAAGTATTATTTATTCTTTGGTGCTAACGACATTCAAAGTGATAATGAGGTTGGTGGAATTGGTGTAGCTGTGGCCGATAAACCTGAAGGACCATATAAAGACCATTTAGGCAAGCCATTGGTTGATAAATTTCACAACGGGGCGCAACCAATTGACCAATTTGTTTTTAAAGATAAAGACGGACAGTATTACCTGATTTACGGGGGATGGAAACATTGTAACATTGCAAAACTAAATAAAGATTTCACTGGCTTTTTGCCATTTGATGATGGAACAATTTTTAAAGAAATAACGCCAGACAAATACGTTGAAGGACCATATATGTTTATCAGAAATGGTAAATACTACTTTATGTGGAGCGAAGGCGGCTGGACCGGTCCGGATTATTGTGTAGCTTATGCAGTTAGCGATTCGCCATTTGGCCCTTTTAAAAGAGTTGGTAAAATTTTAGAGCAAGATGCTGCAATTGCAAGAGGAGCAGGGCATCATTCTGTAATCATTAATGAGAAAAAGAATTCTTATCACATCGTTTATCACCGTCGCCCGCTAACGGAAACTAATGGAAACCATCGTGTTACCTGTATTGATGAAATGAAATTTGATGCAGATGGAAATATCCTTCCTGTAAAAATTACCAATGAAGGTGTAAAAGCTCAAAAGGTTAAATAAATATTTTAAAGTCAGTTTTTAGCTTGTTTAGAAACTGACTTTAATTGCTTTCAGCTAAACTATTTGCCTGTTTTTTATCTAACAAGCTAAAGCCGTATGCACAAATCAAAAGGATACACGCCAAGCCGAACCAAAGCCAATTATAACCTAAGTGCTTTGCAATAAAAAATCCAGCCATTGGACCAACTACCTGGGCACAACTCCAGCTCAATGTATAACCTGCAGCATATAAGCCTCTGTTATGCTCATTACTTCTGCTAATAACCACCGTATTAATAAAAGGTAGCACAAACATTTCGCCAATGGTAAAAGTTACGATGGTTAGTATAGCTGTAAATACATGAAAAGTAATCGGCGCACTAAGAAGTAAATAGGAAACGGCAAAGAAAACGGAACCGATAATTATAAAAAACATTGGCGACTTTTTCTTTTCGATTTTATTAATCATAATCATTTCGAACAGGGCTATTATCGACCCGTTTATACCAATGATTATTCCGATGGCAAATTCGTCGATGTGCCACTGCTCCTTAAAAAATACCGGAACAACCCTAAACATCAGGAAAGCACATGTAATAAAAAGTGTGGTTAACAGGATAAAACGAACATAAAAGGCATCTTGCCAGGGTTTTAAAATAACCATGTTGCTGCGGTTTTCTTTCGCTTTTTTTATAAAATCTTTAACCTGAGGCAATAGAAATAAAATGGCTAAACCTACTAAAATACTCACACCACCTTCTACAATAAACAATAGCTTGTAATTTATCGAAGCAATTATCCCTGCCATGCTTATCCCTGCAGACCAGCCAATGTTAACTGCAAGTCGGTTTAACGAATATGAACGCGTTATTGTGCCTTCTTTTGCATAATGCGCAACCGCAGTAAAATTCGCCGGACGAAAAGCCTCGGAGAAAAAACTGATTACGACTGCTAAAATACAGAGTGTAGAAAAATGGGTTATGGTCGAAAATAGTATGAATAACAATCCGCCGATAATTGATGAAAGTATTTGAACAGGTCTGAAACCAATAATATCGGTTAGTTTACCACCAGTTGCGGAACCCAAAATAGAACCAACTCCAAAGAGCGTAATAATTAAACCAGCATCAATTTCTGAACGGTGCAAACTCTGTGTTACGTACAAACCCATAAATGGAACAGCCATACTACCGCATCTATTAAACATCATTACAATGCTTAGCAGCCAGGTTTCTTTACTTAGTCCGCTGAATGATGATTTGTATGTATTTAAAATGAGTTTGAACATGGTGCGTTTTCGAGTGCAAAAGTAGTGAAATGGGTTGTGATAAGTGATGAGAGAAATTAAATAGTGAGGGAAATTCGGAGAGTTTTTCGAAATATAAATTACAAGTAAGTTTGAACGGTTTTAATGGGTTGTCATGCTGAGCCTGTCGAAGCACTTTCCGAATCACGTTCTACAATTCCGTCATTGAGAGGCTGATTTTTCATCAGCCGTGGCAATCTCCTTAGCTATCCGTAACATACCCTGCTCACGGTCTTTTCTCAGCTCACCGTCGCCGGATGGCTCTTTCTTTTGGCTTAGCCCAAAAGAAACAAACCTGAGCGCAGCGAAAGCATGACCACCTGTAAAAACAAATGAAAAAAAGGACATAAACCCAAGGCTTGCATCTTTTCTTTATTTCAGCTATCGAAATTTTAATAGCGATGATATGAGGCCTTCCATTTCACAAATCCCCATTGGCTGCATATTCAATGCCGAACTCTTCGAAAATCTGCTATGCCGGATAGCATGGTGGCCATAGCGAGTTGTCATCTCAATCCTAGCGGAGAGATTTTCGAAATATAAATTACAAGTAAGTTTGAACGGTTTTAATGGGCTGTCATGCTGAGCCCGTCGAAGCACAATCTTTTCTTAAATGGTATTAAATGCCTTATATGGTAAATTTTATCACTCACATTACATCGCCACTCTCCGTCATTCTGAACTTGTTTCAGAATCTCCCTACCACATTCCAGGATTCATGTTCTTACCATCTTGCATATTCCTTCGAAAAAAGGTTCTTGTTTTCGAATAAGGACCAATGAAGAATCCTATAAAGTGCAAAGGAATAGGCAAACAGGGGTAGACTTAAGGTAGACTAAAGGCGGTCTTGAGGTAGACCGGAGGTAGAGTTGTAAAACTTATTTTTGGGAAAACGCTATAGAATTTATCATCCCTATTGAATAAACTAAAATACAAATTTTACAGCAATAAGTAAAGGAATGATGGAGCTTTTCGGAAACCCTGAGAAATTACTTTAAGTTCAATAATGGCTGCTAAGGGATTGCAAATCCGTATTTATTGTAAAATACGAAATGCTGATTGCTAACCTTCCAAACAGCAAAATTTGTTAAATGAAGTTAAATTGTTTGTAATGGCTAGTGATATCTTTAAATTCAGACATGAACGCTCTTTCGAAGAATCTTTCCGTTTTACTTATACTTCTTTCTCCGTTTTTTTGTTGTGGACAAGCCTTAAGCGAACTGCAAGCTTGGCTAACAGATAATACGACAAAAATCAATTCCGCTGATACCCTGGGTTTTCAGCTTAATAAAGAATTTTTTAATCAGAAAACGATAATTGCTTTGGGCGAACCCACTCATGGTACATCTGAGGCACAAATCAGCAGACATAAACTCCTCGAATTTTTGGTGCAAAATTGCAATGTTAAGTTTTTAGCACTCGAAGCGGTATCAAATTGCGAAGCCGTTAATGAATTTCTACTTAATGGCAAAGGAACTGCTAAGGCAGCATGCAAAGCACTGGATATGTGGATGTATGATACCGCGGAAACCGAAAAACTAATGCTTTGGATTAGAAACTACAACCTGCTGAGAAAGGCAAATGAAAGAATTAGATTTTATGGAATCGATTATGCATTGCAGAAAATCAATGAGCATTTTTTATCTGATTCTTTGGTTGCTAATGGCATTATATCCAAAAGTTTAATAAGCAGAATAGTCAGTGCTGATTCTAAAACTTTTAATAATAAAAATGCTTCGGTAGAAGAATTAACGGTTTACAAAAACGAATTAAAATCCCTTGCTGATAGTATTAATTTGCAAAAAAGTTTGATAGTGAAAAAGGTATCAGCTGCTTATTTTTTCTATGCTATTTACCTTTGCAAAACACTTGAACAAACCATACAGGCTAAGATATTGGGTAACAAATTACCAATTGCCTACCGCGATAGTTGCATGGCAGAAAATGTTCACTTCATATCAGCTACCAACAATAATGCGAAGATTTTCGTGGGCGGACATAATGCTCACATAAGGAAAATCGATAAGGCAACGATGGGCTTTTTCTTAAAAAAGATTTTTGGCGCTGGTTTTTATACTATCGGAATTTTTGCAGGTGAAGCTACTTTTAGAGCCTTCGTTTTTAATAAGCAAAACTCCATATATGACCTCAAACTAAACCAAAGTAAAGATTTGCAAAGGTATTCACTCGGACATGAGTTGAAACCCACAAGTTTTGGTTCATTTTATATTGACTTTAAGTCTTGCAATAAAAATTTAATCTATAAACAACTCTTCGAAAAATCAAAGTTTAATCTCTATGCAGGGTGGTTGTATGATCCTGAAAATCCAAAGAAGTATTTTTTATGGGATTCTTTAACAAAAAATTATGACGCAGTAATCTATTTTAATGAAACCTTTGGGACGGTTGCGATAAAATAAGCTTATACCTTAATGGTTCTACAGTTTTTATAAATTTTGATTTTTAGGAGTTATTGTTGTGCTAACAACAAATTCAAAATTCCATGGATTTCGTGTTTCCGTGTCTAAATATTATTTATTGATTTGACATGAACGATAAGCGTTGGTTGATTTTTTTAATTTCCCCGCATTTTTCCTCAACTTAGCGGTATCAAATAATTATGCCGCCAGAAAAAAGAATACCGACTATCAGAAAACCTTCAACCCGAAAGCCTGTAAATCGCAAAAAGAAATCTAAACCGTTTCCAACACAATGGAAGGTGGCTATTGCAGGTTTGCTTTTGATATTATTATCTCCTTTTTATTATGGTTATGTGGTAAGTGCTTTTGTTTCAACCTGGCGATGGATAACGGATATTGGCGAAGACCCGAACTATAGAACTTACAAAAGCTTTGACATTAAAATACCGAAAAAATATTCCATACACGGGATAGATGTTTCTTATTATCAGGGAAAAATTGATTGGGAAAAGGTTAAGAAGATGAAGGAAGATGAAGTGAATGTCAGCTTTGCTTTTATAAAAGCTACAGAAGGTATTTTATTAGTAGACCCTTATTTTCAAAGGAACTGGCGTGAAGCGCCAAAGGCGGGGATACTTTGCGGTGCTTATCATTTTTTCCGCCCCAAACGTGATGGCAAAACGCAAGCTAAATTTTTTCTTCAGGTGGTTAAAATAGAAAAAGGAGATTTGCCTCCGGTAGTCGATATTGAAACTTTAGATGGTGTTTCTCCACTTAAAATGAGAGCGGAACTTTCTGATTTTCTCAACTATGTGGAAATGAAAACTAAAGTCAGGCCAATTATTTATACGGGTTTAAAGTTTTATGAAGATTATTTGATTGAAAAGTTTGATGAATACCCGCTTTGGATTGCACACTATTATCAGCCCAAATTGAGATTAGATAAAAACCGCTGGAAATTCTGGCAACATTCTGATAAAGCTAAAATCAATGGTATTGGTCATGTTGTTGATTTTAATGCTTTTAATGGAGATAGTACAGCGTTGGCCCAGATGGTAGTGAAGTAAATGTATGCCACGTGTTTTTTCCACTTCGCTAGCTTGCCTCGACTCACCGCCGTCGAGTGGCTCTAAACTTTTTCTTGATAAAAAGTTTAACAAAAATCAAGGCTTGGATCTGATGTCGGATAAAAGGGATAAAGTTTCTTTTCGGCATCACAAGCTGCGATGAAAAATCGCAGAGTGTGCGATGCCTTGAGCTGTGGTTTTATGAAAGTTTTTGCAAAAACTTTAGCCTTTTCTCTTTCCATCATCTCCTATGCCGGATAGCATGGCGGTGTAGCGGGGCACGATTGATAACTAATCAACCAATGAACTAATTAACCAATGAACCAATCAACTAAATCGTCCAACTCTCGCATTTCTCTAAGAAAAATTCGTCAGCTTCTGCCCCAATTCCAGGTGTTTCGGGTACATCTAAGAAGTAGCCATTGTAGGTTAAGCCACCGACAGCAGGGTCAACTAAATGGCCTAGTAAGGCGGTATCTAAGTCAAAAAACACCACATTCGGACTAGCCAAAGCGAAATGAAGATTTGCACTTAAAGCAATACGGCTTTCGAGCATACTGCCAATCATACATTTAACTCCGGTTTGCAAGGCTTCTTCGTGTATTTTTTGAGCACCTAATATTCCTCCCGATTTCGAAAACTTGATGTTTAAATAGCTTGTAGATTGGCTGTTGATGAGTTTTCTCGCATCGTGATAATTATAACAACTTTCATCAGCCATTAATTTTACAGGAGAGTTTATGTTGAGTTCAGGTAATTTATCATCATACCAGGTTCTCATAGGTTGTTCGCAAAATTCGATGTTGTATTGAGCAAGTTCGCCTAAGGCAAATAAAGCTTCATCGAAAGTCCAACCTTGGTTTGCATCCAAACGCAAAGTAATATCTTCTCCAACCGCTTCCCGAATCTGTTTAACACGTTCTATATCATCGTTAACTTTCTTTCCTAGCTTGATTTTTAAAATGGTACAGCCCTGTTCTTTGTACTTAACAGCAGTTTTTGCCATTCCTTCTGGTGTGTCAATACCAATAGTCATATCGGTTTCTATTGTACGTTTGGTTCCGCCTAGAAATTTATATAAAGGTAGATTAGCATGTTTGGCAGCTATATCGAACAATGCCATATCAAAAGCACTTTTAATGGTACTGTTGTGGTCGGCATAACCCAATAAATCGTTCATCCTCTCTGGTATTTCCAGCGGATTTTTATCTTTCAATATCGCTGCAAAATCCTTCGCCATTGCAATACAGGTTTCCTGCGTTTCGCCAACAATCATCGGGAAGGCAGAGCATTCTCCAATACCATGAATTCCGCTGTCCGTGTAAATTCTAATCAAAACATTCTGGGCAAAGTGCATGGTTCCGGTTGCAATTACAAATGGTTCCATCGGGATGCTAAAACGATATATTTCGGTATGTGTGATTTTCATAGTGTTGTTTTTCTAATTTAACCTTTAGGTTATTTAAAGTTTTTTTAGTCCTAGCCGGACAGGCTTCTTACTTTTTGGCAACAAAAAGTAACAAAAATTGCCGGCTGAAAATTTTTGTTTTAAAGGTAGTAATTTGGCATTGACAATGCATCCCCAAAAATTTGTTAGGCCGGATTAAATACTAACGGGGATTCACTACTTTGGCTTAGTTGGGTGGAAATTTAATCTTTACAAAAAGGATGCAGATTTCCAGCTAGATACGATAATGTGTCCAACTCAATTCGGTACGCATTGCGTACCAAATTGGAAATGCGGAGTAAAAGGCCCTCATGTTATTCAGATTTCTATCATCAAAACCCTTTCCAAACTCCAAAGTTAATTGCGTTGATAGATTTTTTAGAGTAGCTTTTCCATAGTCTGCTCTTAACTTTCCTTTTTGCTCATCTTCAATAATGAGTTTTCCAATTTGCCAATATGATTCCAATAATGCTGAATTTGCAGCACGAAATACTTTTAAACGAGATTGATTGATAATCTCTTTAATGGCATTGAATAAGTCGTTATTGGATACTTCCATTAATCAATAGATTTCCAACTAAAGTATAAAAACAAAAACTAAAACAAAACAGCTTTGTAGATATTTAATAGCTTTACGTTTTCAATCTTATATCTCACAATCCATGTCGAACATACATTCCGAGCCAAATAATTTAATCAACGCTTCATCGCCATATCTATTGCAACATGCTTATAATCCTGTACATTGGTACGAATGGGGTAACGAAGCATTAGAGAAAGCAAAAGCTGAAAATAAACTGATTTTGGTGAGTATTGGCTATTCGGCTTGCCATTGGTGCCATGTAATGGAACGCGAAAGTTTTGAGAACCATGAGGTTGCAGAGGTGATGAATCAGCATTTTATCTGCATAAAGGTGGATAGAGAGGAGCGCCCGGATATCGACCAGATTTATATGTATGCCATACAATTAATGACGGGTAGTGGCGGCTGGCCTTTAAATTGTATTTGCCTGCCAGACCAACGTCCAATTTACGGTGGAACTTATTTCAGAAAAAACGACTGGATAAATATCTTGGAAAATGTTGCAGGTTTATGGGCGAATGATCCTGATAAAGCCAATCAATATGCAGAGCGATTAACTTCCGGCATCCGCGATAGCGAGAAAATAATTCCGGTAGTTTTAGATGGAAGTTATACAGATGAACATTTAACAGAAATCATCGAGCCATGGAAAAGACATTTTGATATTGCATTCGGAGGTTACAATCGTGCGCCAAAATTTCCTTTGCCAAATAACTGGGCTTTCATTTTAAGATATGGCTTTTTAAAAGATGATGAATCTGTTTTTACAGCGGTTTGCCATACTTTAGAAGAAATGAGCAGGGGTGGTATTTACGACCAGATTGGTGGTGGTTTTGCCCGATACTCTGTTGATGATAAGTGGCATGTGCCACATTTCGAGAAGATGCTTTACGATAACGCACAACTAATCAGTTTATATGCCGAGGCTTATCAATGCACAAAATTCGAATCTTTTAAAAAAACTGGCGTTGAAAGTATAAACTGGGTTTTTAATGAAATGACATCTCCCGAAGGTTTATTTTATTCGGCTTTAGATGCCGATAGCGAAGGCATTGAGGGTAAATTTTATGTATGGGATAAAACAGAATTTGATAATCTGCTCGGTGATGATGCTCTATTAATTGGTGAATATTACAACGTTACTTCAGAGGGAAATTGGGAAGAAGAACAAACCAATATTTTAAGAAAAACTGTAAGCGATGATGATATTCTGACGAAATTCAATATTGATGCAGAAACGCTTTATGCTAAAGTAGAATCGGCAAAGGTGAAATTACTGAATGTCAGAAATCAACGGATTAGACCTGGTTTAGATGATAAATGTTTAACCGCCTGGAACGGTATGATGATTAAATCGCTTGCCGATGCTGCACAAATTTTCAATCACGATTTATATTTCAAAAAAGCTGCTGTTACAGCTAATTTTATACTCTCTAACCTTAAGCCCGAAAACGGAGGCTTGTTCCGTAATTATAAAAACGGAAAAGCATCCATCACTGCGTTTTTAGATGATTATGCATTTTTTATTGAAGCCTTAATTGCACTTTATGAGTATGATTTTAATGAGCAGTGGTTAAACGAAGCAAAGCATTTAACCGATTATGTAATTGCTAATTTTACCGATGCCGAAACACCAATGTTCTTTTATACATCGGCAGAGGCTGAATATTTAATTGCACGTAAGCATGAAGTTATGGATAACGTAATTCCGGCTTCGAACTCTGCAATGAGCCAGAATTTGAAAAAGTTAGGATTGCTTTTCGATAATGAAACATACACCGAAAAGGCTAACGAAATGCTTGCAGGCGTACAGCCGAAAATTAAAAGTTATGGTTCTGCTTATTCAAACTGGGCCATTCAACTTTTAAACGAAGTTTATGGCATAAATGAAATTGCAATAACAGGTGTTGAAGCGGAAGCTGTTAAATTGGAATTGAGTAATCACTATATTCCAAATAAAATTGTGTTGGGTGGGGTAGGAAGTAATTTGCCATTACTTAAAGGCAAAGAAAGTAACGATACCAAAATTTACGTTTGCAGAAATAAGGTTTGTCAGTTGCCTGTTAAAACGGTTGAAGAGGCATTGTTGAATATAAAATAAGCTTGAACAAAAGCTATAATTTACTTAAACTTTATAGTTTTTTAACCTGACTATTTTAAATTGCAACTATCTATTTAATTAATGCCTTATGAAAAAACATTTTATTGCAATGGTTATTGCCTTGCTACCTTTTTGCGCTGTAAAAAGCCAGATTAATCCAACAATTAAAGCAGGAGTTACTTTTCCTTCAATTTCAAGTAGCCAATTTCAAGATTTACAAGATGGGCCTGGTGCAGTAGATTACAACATGTCTACCTCTTTCTATGTTGGCGGAACGGTTGATTTCCCCCTTTCTAAAGCCTTTTACTTACAAACCGGAGCAATGGTTATCGGTAAAGGCGGTCAGAATGAATTCTACGGAAATAAAAGCAAAATCAAGACTTTTTATGTTGAGGTTCCGGTAAATTTCCTGCACAAATTCCCTGTAGGTGCTCATAAAATATTATTAGGCGCAGGACCATATTTCGCAGTCGCTTTTGATGGAAGTACAAAATTAACCACCAGCACCGAGCAGGAATATAATGTAGATATGAGATTCGGTAACGACTATAAACGTGCCGATTTTGGACTAAATTTCGTTACTGGAGTAGAGTTTGCAAAACACTTAACACTTAATGTTGGGTATGGTGTAGGTTTAATGAATATCAGGGTCTTAGCTTCTGATTATATTACCGACAGAAATAACGTTTTATCAGCTGGTTTAGGTTACAGATTTTAATAAGTTTAGCCTTATTTCAACTCATTACGAAACACCGGATTCATTTATTTACATTCTCTCTGAACAAATAAGCTTACTTTTTTGTTAGCTTAATAATTAACTTATCTTTGCCTCGCAATATTTAAAAGCGATAAAAGAAAAATAGATATTGCCTAAATAATTATGCCAGTTGCCGGTTAAAACTGTTGAGGAAGCATTAGCGTATTTACATTAAAAAAAATTGAATGAATATTTCACCAAACTCAGTAGTGTCGTTAACTTACGAATTGCATACTACTAACGAAGAAGGACAACAAGTTTTTGTAGAAAAAGCTGACGAACAAAACCCTTTAGTATTTTTATATGGCGTTGGCATGATGTTGCCAAAGTTTGAAGAGCATTTAACTGGTTTAAAAACTGGCGATGAATATAGCTTTGAATTATCTGCAGCTGATGGTTACGGAGAATTAGATCCGGGTGCTTTTGCTGATTTACCAAAAGCAATGTTTACTGAAGCTGGTGGCGAAGTGCCAAATGTTGGTGATGTAATTCCTTTACAAGATAACAATGGCAACCAATTCAGAGCTGGTGTAACTGCTGTTCACGAAGAAACTGTTGCGGTAGATTTAAACCACCCAATGGCTGGTAAAAACTTAATGTTTGCAGGTACTATTTTAAGCGTTCGCGAAGCTACGCAAGATGAGTTGGCTCATGGTCATGCTCACGGTGCTGATGGTCATTCAGGTCACTAAGAAAAATATAAATTAAAATAATACAGGCTTCGGGTTTTAACCTGAAGCCTTTTTTTGTGTAAACTTTAAAATGTAACTTTAGGGTATTGTTGTTATCAACAATTAAATCTCTAACTAAATGTTAAATTAATCGATATGAAAACTATACTCTTTTCACTTTTTGCTTTTGTATTTTCTTACAGTTTGCAAGCACAAACGGGTTTAAAAGTAGGTGATAAAGCACCAGAATTTATTGCTAAAAATAGCGAAGGTAAAGAAGTTAACCTCAAGCAGTTGTTAAAGGAAAATAAAAGTGTTTTATTGTTTTTCTATCGTGGGCAATGGTGTCCATATTGTAATAAACACATTAAAGATTTACAAGATTCGCTAACCAGCCTAAGCAGTAAAGGCGCTTATGTTCTTGGTGTTACACCAGAAAGCGATGAATCAATTGCCAAAACAAAAGGAAAAACGAAGGCTTCCTTTTCGCTAATATCTGATAAAGGTTATAAAATTATGAAAGCCTATAAGGTTGATTTTGTAATGGAAGAAAGCCTTGTATCAAAGTATAAAGGTTATGGTATTGACGTAGCCAAAAATAATGGAGCACTAGATGCTGTTTTACCAGTTCCGGCAACTTATGTAATTGGCAAAAACGGTAAAATAAAATTCGTTCAATTCGATAAGGATTATAAAAAAAGAGCATCTGTAAAAGAATTGGCGGCTACTCTTTAAAAATCTAATTTTAACCTTAAACCACCGTTAGTAAGGTTCAGATTATCTTTCGAGAAAGTTTTCATTGGTACACGTAAAAATGGTTCGACAGCGAAATTCTTTTTACCGTAGATTTTTTGTTTATAGCCTAACGAGAAATTGTAAAAACCAATGTATTTATCGGCTGCGGTTGTAGCTTCTGCCTGTGGTTCTGAAACACGCTCGGTAACCAATAACATTTGCTGCTCTGCATATCCGTTAGCTGAATTAGCTACTGTTCTATTCTGAGCACTACTTACCAAATAGTTATTATCTTGATGATTGTTTAAAACAGCAAGTGCAGAAACACCAACGCCAGTATAAAACTTTTTACTAATGCTATATTTTAATTCTATCGGGATATTTATACCACGAACATTAGCATTAACAGATTCGAGACTTTTAGACGTATTTACAGTTGCTGTTCCTTTGCCACTCATAACCGGACTTGCATCAGCATCTAAGCTCATGTTATTATTACCAGATGATGGGTTACTTGTGCTGCTTAATGCGGTATAAGCAATGCCCGAACTGATGGAAATTTTATCGGCCACATTGTACGAAAGTGAGAAACCATAATTCATATTCACTTTATTATCATTTCCCATTGCTGGCGCAACATAAACTCCTGGTTCCCATTTGCTATTACCCTTTGCTTTATCGGTTTTTTGCTGATTACTTGCATAACTATCGCGAGCAAGAATATCTTCAAAGGTTAGCTTGGTTTGAGCAGGTTTTTTCTTTTCAATTATCAGTTCTGCTTTTTTGTTGTTGTAATTCGCAATGCTGAAATTTTTAGTTCCAGGCTTTAAAAGCAGATTTTCATTTTGCTTAACAATTGTTGCTAAATCTGTCTGAGCGTTATTTTCCTGATTAGCAATCACATTGTTTTGGCTGTAAACTTCAGTTTTTACATCTCTGACAGCAGGTTGAGTTACCACATTTTTGTTTAAATTTTCAACAGTTTCTGATGTCTTTTTAGGTTTTGGAGCATTAACTGCTAAATCTTTTTGAGTATTAGGATTTGTATGTGATGGCGTAACTGTATCAATAACCGATTCCTTTTTAGGTGTCGGTTTTTTATTAGCTAATTGATTTACAATTTTAGAGTTATTATTTAAGAAGAATAGCCCTCCAAAAATTAAGATTACAGCGGCAGCCGACCATAGCGGCCATAGAACAAAACCTCTGCGTTTTTTTTCTTGCTGCGCAGAGAAACGCTCCCAAGATCCGGGAGTGTATGCCTCTTCGTGTGCAGTAAGGCTATCTTTTATATGTTCAATTAATTCCTTATCCATTTCTCTCATACGAATTAACCAATGTGTTTTTATATAACACACGCAGCTTGTTTTTTGCCCTTGTTAAGTAAACCCTGCTCGAACTTTCAGGAATACTCATCATTTTCGAAATCTCATCATGTGCAAAGCCTTCAATTTCGTATAAATTGAAAACAAGTCTGTGTGTATCGGGTAATTCATTCAATAATTTTAATATATCCTGCACATGTAAATCAGAAGTAACAGAAACCTGATTTGAAGGGTGTTCATCTTCTGTTAAATCATCAATGTAACTTTGATTCTTTGCCGTTCTGAGTTTATCTATCGCAGTTCTTGATGCTATTCTGGCCAGCCAACCTTTAAAAGATTTCTGAAGTTCGGCTTTATTATTTGGGGCTTGAAAGCTATTAATGTTCTTGAAAACTTTTATAAAGCAATCATTTACAAGCTCTTCGCCATCGTAACTATTTTTAACATAACGTAAAATAATACCCATTAAGTAGCCATAAAATGATTTATACATCATTTCTTTACAGGCATTGTCGTCCTTTTTGCAGCCTTTTATAATTTCCTCAACGTCGAGTATTTTTTTTATCAACCTTTTAAGAACTTAATAGATTAGTTTTAATTGTAACTGCTAATTTAAAGAAAATAACATCACCCAAAATTATGGATGATGTTAATTTTCCTTTCATATGTAGGTGTTATTTGTTACTTAATATTGCCAAATTAAATTTAGTGCTATCGGTTTTGCTTTTTAAACCTTTTGCCCAAAGCGTATATATTTTTCCTTTTTCAATTTTAGTTGCAGGTAGTGTTGCAGTTACATTTGCACCTTCTTTAATTTGGAAAGTATAATTATCTGATGGGTCTATTGATATAAAAGCGGTTGATTCTTTGTAAGCTTTTGCCGTAAATAAGGCAGCATCTTTACCTTGAATGGCTAAATCTAAAGCTGGCGCATCCGGACTTAAATTTATAAAACGAACTTTCGCCTTGTCTGCTTCCGGTGCTTTTAAGTCATCTTCAAAAACCAAAATTTTCGGTGCCGGTAAAACATCTACAACAAATGCAGAGTAAAATACACCTGGTTTTAAGGTTACATCAAGTGTAGAAAGATATTTTAAAGTGTCTTTCTTTGCAATTCCAAATAAACGAGTTCCAGGGTAAGCGCCATAATAGCCTAAATCTTTTCCAAAAGTAAAATCAACATTGTTAGCTCTTTGGCCTCCAACAATAAAATCTAAGGCACCAGTTCCCGGTGATGCATGCACGAAGCCAATACCCGATACAGTAATCGAATCAGAATTTTCCCAATCTTTTTTACAGGCTGAAAAAAATAAAGTAACGGCAAGAAGAGAGAGTATAATTTTTGTAGTTGTGCTAAAGTTTTTCAGAGTAGTTTTCATTTTAATGTTCTAAATCAATTTTTTAATAAAATTGGTTAATGGCCATTAACACTTTTTCTGATAAAACGAAGTGAGTTAAAGAAACGCTACAGCGACTTAAAAATTTATTTGTCTGTTATCAAAATTAACCTCGCAACTGTAAATCAATTTACTTTTAACATATTTACCATTACGTTTGGCTGGTGTAAATAGAAAATCTTCTGGACGCAATCTACTGAGCTTTATAGTTTCTGTATTATTATACATTGCAGACTCTACTTTTATTTCGTATTTGAGAAGTGTACCGTTTTCATCAAGGCTGAAAATATAATCTATTTTTGCTTTACCAGTTGCATTTCTAAATTCGTATGGGCGATTAAACATCCCAAATAAAAAATTCATCGCATATGTGACTCCGCCTATTTTTGCTGGTTTAACAACTTTATCACCTATTTCTAGTGAGTCAAAGGAAATCGTGATTCTTTCATTTTCTAAATTGTACTCTAACTTTTTAGTTGTGTAATTGTAAATCTGCTCTAGCGTATCTTTACGATTAAAAAATCTCCATCTTCCATAACGTTCTCCATCTTTGTAATAGCCTGTTGCAACTAAAATTCTTCCTGATTTTATCTCAGATTCGCCATTTTTAATATAACGTTTAGATTTTAGTTCTGTAGAATGTTCAATCATTCCACCACGAATAATTTTATAATGTGTATGTGTAGAATCACTTTTTTGGGCAAATGCGGAAAAGCCAATAATTGGTAATAGGAGGAGCGTGAGCGTTTTCATAATTTGAAAATATTATATAAAAGATTAGTCAGATATTCAATAACCGATTCTTGCCATAACTTTTAAAATCATTTGACTATCCACAGCATTACCATTTACAATTGCGGGAGAAAATTCGAAATCTTTATATCGATGGGCCTGGTCTACAATCTCATAAGTTTTGCTCTTGTTTTCCGATTTATAGTCTACTACAAGCTTGGTTATTTTTCCCAGCTTATTGATGTTTAAAAAGAAGGTTACTTTATAGTCGGTATTCTTTTGAAACAGTTCTTCAGGTACTCTTGCCGTTGAAGTTAGATACCAGTACAAATTATTCATTGTACCAATTTTTACCGGGTATAATACTTTATCGCCTTGATTTAATGAATCTATATTATAATTGATTGTTGTGTCAGGAACATTATATTCAACTTTTTTTGAGTTGTAATTATAAACTTGAGAAAGGCTATCTCTATTGAAAAAACGCCATCTACCAACTCTTTCATTGTCTTTATATAAACCTGTCGCAACAAGTTTCTTGTGGAAAAAAACTTCAGCTGAACCATTTTTAATGTGAGGCTTTGATTTTAATTCGGTGCTTTCTTCTATCAAATCATAACCAATTGCGCTTTTTCTAATACGTGTCGAATCGCTTTTCTGGGCAAATGCCGAAAAGCAAAGTAAAGATAAAAGGAGTGAGGCGAGCGTTTTCATAAGATGGATTAGTCTTATAAAGAAAAAGAGTTTTGATGTGATATCAAAACTCTTTTAAAAAATATTTAAACTTAAATACTAAGAATACATTTCCTCGCGAAGTTTAGCAACTTCAGCACTGTTAATGTATTCATCGTAAGTCATTAACTTATCAATAGTACCTTTTGGTGTAATTTCGATAATACGGTTTGCAACCGTTTCCGTTAACTGGTGATCTCGTGAGGTAAATAAAACAGCACCTTTAAAATCTTTCATACCGTTGTTTAACGCTTCAATTGATTCTAAGTCCAAGTGATTGGTTGGCTCATCAAACATCAACAAATTGGCTTGTTGTAACATCATTCTCGAGAACATACAACGCATTTTCTCACCTCCTGAAAGTACTTTTACATTTTTCAAAACTTCCTCACCAGAGAATAACATACGACCTAAAAAGCTACGTACAAATTGCTCATCGGCATCCGTTCCAGAATATTCGCGTAACCAATCAACCAGGTTTTCATCCTTACCAGCAAAATATTCAGAGTTATCATTCGGAATATCAGCTGTGCTAATGGTAACGCCCCATTTGAATTCGCCCTTATCAGCAGGCGTTCTGCCCGTTAAAACATCGTAAAATGCTGCGGTAGCCAAACTGTTTTGAGATAAGATTGCAATTTTATCGCCCTTGTTTACCATAAAAGTAACTTTGTCGAACAATACGCCATCATTACCTGATTTGCCCAAAGCGTCAACCTGTAAAATCTGGTCACCCGCTTCTCTACCTGTATTGTTAAAAATAATAGCTGGATATTTACGGCTCGATGCTTTAATCTCAGTTATATCAATTTTATCTAATGCCTTTTTACGAGAAGTAGCTTGCTTTGATTTCGATGCATTCGCACTAAACCTGCGGATAAATTCCTGTAGCTCTTTCACCTTATCTTCCATTTTCTTGTTCTGGTCGCTACGTTGTTTTAACGCCAGCTGACTAGACTCATACCAGAAAGTATAGTTACCCGTGTAAGTACTCATTTTTGCGAAATCAATGTCCACAATGTGCGTACAAACGGCATCTAAAAAGTGCCTATCGTGAGAAACTACCAATACAATGTTCTGGTAATCAGCCAGGAAATTCTCTAACCAGGCAATCGTTTCAATGTCCAAATCGTTGGTTGGCTCATCCAGTAATAAAATATCAGGATTACCAAAAAGCGCTTGGGCCAGTAACACACGTACTTTTTGTGTATTATCTAGCTCTTTTAACAATTTAGTATGGTTATCTTCAGTTATGCCTAAGTTACTTAGCATGGTTGCTGCATTGCTTTCCATGTTCCAGCCATCCATTTCAGCGAAGATGTTTTCCAATTCTCCGGCACGTTCGCCATCTTTTTCGGTAAAATCTTCTTTCATGTAAATGGCATCTTTCTCTTTCATGATGGCATAAAGTTCTTTATGACCAATCATTACGGTTTCTAATACCGAAAACTCATCAAATTCGTAGTGGTTTTGCTTTAAAACCGCCATTCTTTCTCCTGGAGTGAAGGCTACGCTACCCGAAGTCTGGCTTACTTCGCCCGATAAAATTTTCAGGAAAGTAGATTTACCTGCTCCGTTAGCACCAATTACACCATAGCAATTGCCTTGGGTAAACTTAATGTTAACGTCTTCAAATAATGTGCGTTTGCCGTATCTTAACGATAAATTAGAAACTGAAATCATATTAAATAGAAATAAGCCGCAAAGATAGGGAAAAAGGTTGAGGGTAGAAAGGTAGAAGGCAAAAGGTGTAGGATTAATAATTTGAAAATGATTGGTTCTGTTTATGTGGCAATTGTAGTCCCGCTTTCACTTCAATCTTTTTGTTATTGTCAGTCTGAGCTTGTCGAAGACCTGCAACAAAAAGTATTTCTGTTCAATCTGGTTTATTTAACAAAGTATCATGCTTTTGGCTAAATAAAACCCAAAGTATTATTTTGGCTGAAGCCCACATGTAATTGTTTTTTATCTGTTGATTGAAACCAACGGCAATGAAAATAATCTCATGCTTATCGTTTTTCTATATCATTGCCGTCAGCTTCAGCTGACGGTATTTAATTATTATAGAAATGCTATTTCTTGCTTTCATTTTCGTATTTTGTTTCCACACACACAAATTGAAACAATTATGAAAAAATTAATGTTAGGCATCTTCATGTCTATTATCGGGCCATTGGCTCACGGTCAAACCACTACTTATAAATACAAAGTAGATTTTTTTGGTGATACCATTCTTGTCGATGAAAAGGATAATACCATTGGCAAACAGAAGAAAGATTTCTTCGGCAAAACCATTATTGTAGATAAGGATGGTAAAACTATCGGTACTCAGAAAACAGATTTTTTTGATAACGTTGTCTTAGAAAACGAATCTGGCAAAATTATTGGAAAACGTACTCAAGACTTTTCAGGTAGTACCATAATCAAAACTGAAAACGGACAAAGTTTAGAAAAGGATAGAGATAACCATTTTGGCGGAATAGTGCCGGGAAATGGCAAGAAGGAAGTTGCTATGAAACAAAAAACAGATGTTTTTGGCAACATCATAGTTGAAGATGATAGTGGCAAAACTGTTGGTATTTACAAAAAAGATATTTCTGGAAATACGATAATCGAAGATGGAAATGGCCGAACCATCGGAAAGCAGAAAACCGATTCGTTTGGTAATACCATTATTGAAGATGATAGAGGTAATCTTATCTCCAAACAAAAAGTAGATATTTTCGGTAACACTATTGTAGAAGACCGAAATGGTAAAAAAATTGGTAGCTACAAAACTGATATTTTTGGTAATAAAGTTTTTGTTCCAGAAAATTAATTAAATCATTATTTCTACACTTTGAATTTAATTGCCTTTTGCTTTAACAGAAGGCAATTATTTTTAATTTTATGCTATTAATATACTGCGGTTAACAATGCAATTTTTAATAGATATCATACAGAAACCTATCGGTAAAATCGAAGTAGAAAATCTTGCTTCAAACAAAGCTTGTGTGGCAAAAGATTTAATTGATTTAAGTTTTCATCAAGATGAGCAGGTCGGTTTCAGAGCTGCATGGATTTTAGAAAGGATTTATTCCAATCACCAAGAGAGGTTTTTACCACAGGTTGATTATTTCTTAGGCAAACTTCCCCAACAAAATAATAATTCTGCTCTACGCCATTATGTTAAAATTCTGGCTTTTATGACTGGTAAAAAGGCATCATCTGAAATTAAAGCCATCATTTCAGGTTATGAAACTGACAAAATTGTAGAAGTAGTTTTTGCCTGGTTAATTGATGAAAATATTCCTGTTGCAGTAAAATCTCATTGCTTAAATATTCTGGCTAATTTTATTCCAAAACATCAATGGATTAAAGAAGAACTAATTGTTACGATGGAATTTTTAGTTGACAAGGAAAGCATTGCATTTTTTGCTAAGGTTAAACAGATTAGGGAACAGTTGAAAGCTTAAAGACCAAAGCTTAAAGTAGAAAGTAAAAAGTGTGAAGACATTAAAACGTCAAATGTTTAATTTGCCTTGGGCTTTCAGCCTTAATCTTTCACCTTTTAGCTATTTTTACACAATGAGCAATTACGACATCGTTTCACAGGTAATAAAAGAACGTCGCAGTATTTTTCCGGCTAGTTATATAAAAAAGGAGATTCCTGTTGAGGTTATTAATCAGATTTTAGAAACTGCTAATTACGCACCTACACATAAGCTAACGCAGCCATGGCGTTTTACCGTAATCAGGAAAGCAGGTTTGGCAAAACTAGGCGCTGAACTGGGAAAACTCTATAAGGAATTGGTTTCTCATCAAAATTTCCTCCAAAAGAAATATGATAGTTTCGCTGAAAAAACTAGTCAGGCAGATTGTATAATTGCCATAAATATGGCAGTTACTGGTAAAATTCCTGAATGGGAAGAATTGGCTGCTGTTTCTTGTGCCGTTCAAAATATGGCGCTTACGGCCGAGAGCTTAAAAGTTGGTGCTTATTGGAGTTCGCCACCATTAATTCACGACTTAGGTAGTTTCTTAGGCTTAAAAGAGAATGAAAAATGCATCGGTTTGTTCTACATGGGCTATCATAACGAAAAACCTTGGGCACCTAATCGTACTTCGATTGAAGAAAAGGTTAATTGGATAGAGGAATAGGTTCATTGGTTCATTGGTTCATTGGTTCATTGGTTCATTGGTTCATTGGTTCGGAAAAAATGCCCAACAATTTAGCGATAAAACAATAAATCTAATCTTTAAAATATGCTTAACCCATTAGATAATTTCTTTGAGCAAAAAGATGAACCAATGAAAAGTTGCCTTCAATATTTAAGGTTGCTCCTTAACGGTTATGAAGATATTACTGAACATTGGAAATATGGATTGCCTTTTTATTACTATAAAGGAAAAATGTTCTGTTATCTTTGGATTCATAAAAAATTCCATCAGCCTTACATTGGTTTGGTTGATGGGAATAAAATAGACCACGAAGATTTGTTGCAGGAAAAAAGAGCAAGAATGAAGATTTTACTAATCAATCATCTCGAAGATATACCAGAGGAAAAGATAAAATCTATTCTCAAACAAGCCCTGGCCTTACGCAGTTAATCCATCATCCATTTACCCTTTTCCATCATAAAAATATGTCTGCTTTAAAATCTCAATTGTATCAGCTGTGCTTAACATTTATTCAAAATCGAATAGAAAATATTGAATATTCAATGCTTCAGGCTAGGCAAGCATCAAACGATGATACAAAAAGTAGTGCTGGAGATAAGTACGAAACTACACGGGAAATGATGCAGCAGGAGATGGATAGAAACAGCAAGTTACTTTACGAGGCTGGTCAGCAGAAAATAGCATTACAACAAATAGAAAATGTAGACGCTGCTAAAGAAGTTAAAAACGGCAGTTTGGTCTTGACCGATGAAGGTAATTTTTACATCAGCATAAGTGCAGGAGAATTAAAAGCCGATGGACAAACTTTCTTTGCTGTTTCTCAGGCCGCACCAATTGGCAAACTTTTTATAGGTAAGAAAGTAGGAGTGGAGTTAACTTTTAACGGGAAAAAGTACCTGATTAAAGAGATTCTTTAAAATCAGTTAGATGGTCTGTGGAGACACAGACCATGGCGTATTAGAAAAGATGTTGAAATGAATTCAGACTTGGCTTCGGTCTGTGTCTCCACAGACCGAAATACTATGCTAATGAATTTTCATTCGCTCTACAAATGCCGGAACTAAGTAGCCTTTTAAATCCGAGTAAGGAATAAAAACCACGATTTGTCCTTGCGCATAACTTGCTACTTCGTAAGGATTATACATAAAAGCTAATCCATTTGCATTGAAATAAAAGTTCTTGTTTGGCTTTATGAAATTATCAAACAAAACGCTGCTTAATTGTTCATTTGGCTTTATATTGTAATCTTTCCTTAGATTTTTTTCAAGGATTTTCTGCAAAGTATTAGAGTCGATTTTTACTATATCACTTAACACCATTTGCTTTTTATTTTTAACATCAAAACAAAACATAGTGCTTCCGTAATTTCCATGTGCACCCCCAGTATAAGCATCGGCCAGAAAATCTACCACAACATAATTATTATCATTATATGCTATAGATTGTTGGGTATTATTGGTGTAGTTCATCCATTGCAAGAAACCTCGGTCAGGACTATTCTTTTGCTGATCTTTAATTTGGTTTTTATAATCTTTGAAATAGGCATCAGCAATTTTTTTAAATCCAAGATTTCTATCGACATCAACCATCTTGATATCAAAAATTTGCTTTAACTGCTTATCTAGCCATTTTCCATCATCGTTATCGGTTTTTGCACTTAGATATTCGAAACTGATTTGTGCCGCTGGAGACTTTTCATCATTAAGCATCGCCTTTACAGAATCCTGATAAACTGCTGCAGTAAACTGATAACTTCCTTCGGGATACTTTTCTATAAGTGAAACAGGATAGGTCTTATTGTCCTTATCGTTTTTCCATGTGCCTGTAAATCCCTGCCCATTCCATTTTAAACTGATTCTTTTTTGCTTCGCGTCTTTATCAAAATAATAATCGTAGAAACCATTTTCGAAAAGGACAACACTATCTTTTCCGATTAAGGTATCGGTTGATAAATTTAACCAGGCTTCATTATAAGAATACACACCGCTATAATCATCATCTACTTTCTGCAAATGCATTACTACAGGTTTGCCGGCAATTGTTCCCTCTAACCTTTTATAAAATGTAGCGCCTAGTTTTTCGTTATTTTTCTTAACACTATCTGTGTTTTCTGAATTGTTATTATTGCTGGTGTTATTACAAGCAGAAATGGCTAAAAGGCTAAGTAAACTTAAGTAGATTAATTTTTTCATTATTGAAAGATGATTTCGATTCTTATTTATCTACAGTTACGATTTAGGTTTTGTTTTATTAAAACTCTTATTTATGCTGTTGTAAAGGTTTTTTGCAGAATATCTACCCGGATCAACAATTCTTCGAATAGTGTATAAAGGATAATCTTCATTTCTCTCTGTTGATAAAATAAATGCGGCTTTAAAGCCGTGTTCTTTTAATTTTGGCAGGTTTGCAGCCTTATAAACTCCATACGGATATGCAAAATATTCTACCTTTTTACCAGTAATTTGTTCCAGTTTTTTTGTTGGCTCGTCTATCTGGGTTTTCCAGTCCTCATCAGTAAAGTGAGCAAAATTTTTATGATCATAGGTATGACTGGCAATCGTATTTCCTTCATCAGCCAGTTGCTTAATCTGCTCCTTGGTCATGTAGTTAATTCGGCCTTTTCTACCAATAGAAACCGTCATGATGAAATAAACACCCTTAAAGCCATGTTTTTTTAATGTAGAGTTGCCAACCGTAAACTGGTCTTCATCTGTATCATCAAAAGTTATCATAATTGGTTTCTCTGGAAGTTGTTTCCCATAAACCAGATAATCATAAAGCTGATCAGGCAGAATAGAATGATAACCGCTATCGGCTAACATTTTCATATGTTCCCTAAATTTATCAGGGGCAATAATATCATCATTGGCTCTTTTACTATCGCTAGCCAAAGCATTTCTTATTTGATGATAACACAGAATAGGAACTTCCTTCCGAGCTAAAATAGTTTTCGCATCAGCAGGTTGTTGTTTTGTTGTATCAACCTTAGTTTCCTCAGAAATATTTGGTTTTTCAGCGTTTTCTTTTGCCTGATTATTGGCGCATGAAATAAAAATTGAAGCAAAGAATATTGCAGTTAAAAGGGATTGAGTGGTTGTTTTTAAGTATATTTTCAACTTCTTATTATATTATTTTATCAAAGATACAGCGTTTTCGGAAAGAATAAATTCTTTTTCAAAGGTTGACCATTCTTTTTCAGTAATCCCTGATTTGATTGCATTTTCTTTTAAAAAATCATAATTGGTGAATGTTTTTTTCGCTTTTAAAACCGTAGTCAGGTATTTAAACATTCTTTTTTCGCCAATGATTTGCTCTAAGCCTCTTAACAAAAACGGACCGTAATAATATCTGTATGTTCCAGAAACCTGGTTCATATCGGTAATTTTGTTTAATGGTACTGCTTTAAAGTTTTTGAGTTCTTTTCCACGTTCTCTGAAATATTTTGCAGTAAATTCCTTTCCAAATTTTGCTTCTGCCGCTTTTACAGATAAATATTCTGCTGTTGATTCCAAGAAGAACCAAAATAATGTTGAGTTTGGTTGCAAAACATCACCGAAGTAATAGTGGCCTATTTCGTGTGCAATAAAAGGGTAATCGGTCGAATCTTTCAAGGATGACTTTTCTTCGTTAACCATATCACCAAGTTTAATACCCGCAAATGCTATAACAGGAAAGGATACAAATCCCCAACTTCTTCCTTTATTAAATTTTTCAATAGGCTCGTGCTCAATAAAAACGTTTTTTGTTTCATATGGTATGCCTAGATTTTTAGAATAATATGCTTTAATTTCTGCAATATTTTCTTCAAAAACTTTAAGTTGTTTAGCATTCATTGCAGTATTTAAAAACATTGCATTTTTAGTGTTTTGAACATCATAATTGCCGACAAATAACATGGGCGATAGTGGTACTTTAGATGTAAATCTTGCTTTTGGTGCCGCCTTCGGTAAATCTCCGTTAACAAAAATGGTTTTAGCATCCTTGCTGGTTACCTCAATATCGAAAGTTAGCTGCTCAATTTGCCTGTCGTTTTTTACATCGTAAATTATTGGATACCATTTAGATTGGTCGGTTGCACGCATGGTTTTTCCATTAAAGGCGATTAAACCTTTAAAATCTGTAAAATTTAATGTATCTGTATAAATCGGGAAAGAACCAACATAATTAATGTGCAAAGTTTTAGGATTTATTAATACGTCATTTCCGGCCAGAGGTATGTAGGTTAAACCTTCGCCACGCATTTTTCCATTGTAATAGCCAGAGTAGCTTAAAGTTTTATCAACAGAATCTTTTATGTATTTAATGTTGAAGCCTTTGTTTAACAAAATCTGGTATTCTTTACCTAAATCCGGAATGTTCGATATCTTAAAATTACAACTTATCTGGCCAGTAGACATCGAAATTTCTACCTGACCACTTAGGTGTGGGATCTGTGCTTTCAAGGAAGCTATACAGCAAAATGTAATTAAAAGTGAGAGAATTTTTTTCATATTGAGGTTTAAATAACAAACCCCGGCATTTGCCAGGGTTTAGAGGTTAAAAACTATTTTTAATACTATTGCTAAGCGTTTTTGGGCTCCAATAGCCGCTTGCTATAATCCTGCGAATGGTAAATAATGGGTCTTTCTCATCGCGTTTTGTTGAGAGTTGGTAAGCCATTCTGAAACCACGTTTCTTTAATTCAGGAATACCTTCAGCATTCCATAAACCGAAAGGATAGGCAAACTCGGTCATTTTTTTGCCGGTGATTTCTTCCAATCTTTTTGTAGGCTTATCTAATTGCTCTTCCCAATCCTTGCCTGCATATTTCTTAAAGTTTTTGTGGTCGTAAGTATGCGAACCGATTACATTGCCCTCATCAGAAAGTTCTTTAATCTGGTCGCTGCTCATATAATCAACAAATTTTCCTTTTTTACCGATGGAAACCGTCATAATGAAATAAACTGCTTTATAACCATGTTTCTTTAATGTTGGATTTACGATTGTAAACTGATCCAGATCTGTATCATCAAAAGTTAACATAATTGGTTTGCTCGGTAAAGCTGCACCAGTATTTAAATAAGCATAAAGTTGATCGGGTAATATGGTATGGTAACCGCTGTCGGCCAACATTTTTATCTGGTCTTTAAAGTTTTGTATTTCTACAATATAATCTTTACCAACTTTTCCGTCTGTTGCTTTCCAGTTTCTTACCTGGTGATAACATAAAATAGGAACTTGTTTTCTGTCTAAAATCGTTTTTGCGTCGGCAACTTTTATTTTGGAAACATCAATTGCTGCAGTTTTATTGCCTTCAACTGGTGTATTTACGTCTGTAGAATCTGTTGTTTTACCTGCTTCGATTTGAGGTTTAGATTGGCAGCTGCTCATTAAAATAGCGCAAGCCGTTATAATGGTTAGAATTTTGAATTTCATGTTTTAGATATTTAGCACAAAACTAAAAAAACTGTAAACTATTTAAAGTCAAAACATATAGTGTTGATAAATATTTGAAATCTACTATGCTAGCTAACGCATTTATTACACATCAAAACCCTCTTTTATCGTATTAATAAATATTTTTGGCGACTAAAAATCAACTTATTAATGAATAAACTTTACAAACTTGTTTTTTTTGCTCAGATAATATCGTTATCGGTTGCTGCACAAACTAAAACATTCACTATTTCTGAAAATACTGCCCCACAACCTAAGGCAAATTATCAGTTAGCATCGCGATTCTCGCCGAATAAACTAAGGAAAATGGTTTATTCTACTTCTGTAGATCCGCATTGGCTAAAACTTACCAACCGTTTCTGGTACAATTTCGAAAGTCCGAAGGGAAAATTCTGGTATCTGGTAGATCCTGCTACGAAAAGTAAAAAACTAATGTTTGATAATGCAAAGCTTGCTGCTGATATTACTTTAATCGTTCGCGATCCTTTTGATGCAGAGCATTTACCATTGGATGAGTTAAAATTTGCATCAGATGAGAAAAGCATTACTTTCGAAATTAAAAGTACAATTGATGAGTTGAAGCAAGATAGGAAAGATAAAAAAGCCGCAGATTCAATGCAGAAGAAAATCTTTTCTTTCAGATACGACTTGGCAACTACTAAACTTACAGAAATACCTAATTACAGTAAGCCAAAACCGAAACCAAGATGGGGTTCTGTTGCGCCAGATTCATCAGCAATTATCTTTTCACGCAATTATAATTTGTATTGGATGGATAAAGAAAACTACAAAAAAGCTGTTAAAAACGAAGATGACAGCACAATTGTAGAACATCAGCTTACCAAAGATGGTGTTAAATTTTATTCTTACGGAAGTGATGGAGATGGAGAAAACAACGTTGAAAACGAAAAGAATAATAAAAAGCGCCGTGGCGCTTATGTACTTTGGTCGCCAAATTCAAAATATTTTGTTTTAGATAGAACAGATTCTCGTAAAGTTAAAGATTTATGGGTTATCAATAGTGTAACGCCTGGACGCCCAACTTTAGAAACCTACAAATATCAAATGCCAGGCGAAGCTGAAGCACCAAAAGATGAAACTTTATTGTTTGATTTTGCTGCTAAAACTTCTAAAAAGTTAAACCTTTCTGCATTTAAAGATCAAACGATTGGGGTTTGGGGTAAACCAAGTTTGGCAAAAGATCGCGATAACGAATTCCGTCCTTCGGTATGGTTGGGTAACGATAGTAAGCTATATTTTTCTCGTACCAGCCGCGATTTAAAGAGAATTGATATTGGTACAGTAGAAATTGCTACAGGTAAAGTTACGCCATTAATTGATGAGCGTTTTAATACTTATGTTGAGGTAAATCGTCCGGGTTTGGTAAACGATGGTAAAGAATTAATTCATTGGAGCGAACGTGATGGTTGGGCACATTTTTATCTTTTTGATGGAAACGGAAAGCTTAAAAATCAAATTACTAAAGGCGCTTTTCACTGTGAAAGCATTGTAAATATTGATGAGAAAAACCGCATGTTGTATTTCACTGCAAATGGGAGAGAGGCAAAAGAAGATCCATATTACCTTCACTTATACAGCATTAATTTTGATGGTTCAAACCTTAAATTGCTGAACGCAGGAGATTTTGATCATTCATCAAGTATGAATGATAACAATACTTTCTTTGTTGATAATTATTCAAGAGTAAATACAGCTCCAAAATCCAGCGTTTACGATAAAACCGGTAGAAAAGTAATGGATTTAGAGACAACTGATTTATCATTACTAATGGCTTCTGGTTATAAATTTCCAGAACCATTTAAAGTTAAGGCTGATGATGGTATTACAGATTTATATGGCGTAATGTACAAGCCATTTGATTTCGACCCGAATAAAAAATACCCGATTATAGAGTATGTTTATCCTGGTCCACAAACGGAAGCTGTAAACAAAGCTTTTAGCAAAAGCATGGACCGTACCGAGCGTTTGGCACAGTTTGGTTACATCGTAATTACGGTTGGTAACCGTGGCGGTAATCCATCACGTTCTAAATGGTATCATACTTATGGTTATGGCAATCTTCGCGATTATGGATTGGCTGATAAAAAGACTGCAATTGAGCAATTGGCTTCAAAATATTCATACATCGATGAAACAAAAGTTGGTATAACTGGTCACTCTGGTGGTGGTTTTATGTCGACCGCGGCAATGTTGGTTTACCCTGAGTTTTTTAAAGCTGCGGTTTCAAACGCAGGTAACCACGATAATAGTATTTACAATCGTTGGTGGAGTGAAAAACATCATGGTGTAAAAGAAATTGTTTCTTTAAAGGGCGATACATCATTTAAATATAGCATTGATAAAAACCCAGATTTGGCTAAAAACTTAAAAGGTCATTTATTATTGATGCATGGTGATGTTGATAATAACGTTCATCCGGCAAATACGATACGTGTTGCAAATGCTTTAATGAAGGCTGGAAAACGCTTTGATTTTTTAATTATTCCTGGTCAGCGCCATGGTTTTGGCGATATGACAGAATACGCTTTCTGGAAATTGGCAGACCATTTTAATAAATACCTTATCGGTGATTTTTCAAATCCTGAAGATGTTGATTTGACAGAAATGGATAGGGATATTGAAAAAACTGGGAAGTAAATGATTAGCTTGTAATAGCGAAAAGGCTTGTGTTTTTTACACAAGCCTTTTTTGTTGGGTTTAAAACCCGCCTCGTTCGTCATGCTGAACTTGTTTCAGCATCTTGTACCATGGTATGTATCTTTGCAGATCGAGAATTATAGAAACTTTGAGGGGAAACTCCCCTCCTTATTTTCAAGGAGGGGTTGGGGGTGGTTGTAATGTTTTTGTCCTAACCGGACAGGTTTTTACCTTTTTCTTGATAAAAAGGTAACCAAAAATCAAGGCTTGCACATGATGTCGTTTATGCTGGCCGAAACTTTTATAACAGCAGCGCAAGCCCGATGAAAAATCGGGAGGAGGCGCTGCCTGATTCAGTGCTTGGTTAAAATTTCTACAAAAGTTTCAACCGCCTAACCTGCCATCATTTGCTATGCCGGATAGCATGGTGCGTATTCCACACAGGACATTAATAATTATTTCGGTCTGTGGAGACACAGACCGAGAGATAAAAATTTTGTCCGCTCGTCTTGCTGAACTTGTTTCAGCATCTCTATATAAATATTACTTATCTTAATGTAGCAAACAAATAAAAGTTTAGTTTTAGAAGCTCCTTCGAAAAGCTTACGCCCATGGTCTGTGTCCTCACAGACCATTTAATAATTGTTTCGGTCTGTGAGTACACAGACCGAGGGTTTAAATAAACTACAAATGCTTAGGTTTAAGATTCTGACTTGCCCGTTCGGCAATTTCATTAATTCTTTTTAGTCGGGTTTCAGGCTGTTTAGCTAAAACTATCCATTGTAAAATCGCCTTTCTAGTCGATTTACTTAAACTCAAATAAAACTCTTTTGAATTAGGATTTTGTGCAAGGGCTTCATCTAAATCAGCAGGGATAACTAGAGCTTCAACTTCATCTAAAATTATCCAAGAGCCGTTTTGTTTTGCTTTTTCTATGCTTGTAAAACCTGCTTCAGCCATTAATTTTTTTTCAATCAGCTGAATTATTTTATCCTTATTTATTTTAGACCAGGTTCCGTTCGGTTTTCTTTTACTGTAAAACTGGATAAACTTTTCATCATCAATTGTTTTTCTGATGCTGTCTATCCAACCAAAACATAAAGCTTCTTCAACAGATTCTTCCCAGGTGATTGTTGGTTTGTTCGCTTTCTTTTTATAGCAAATTAGCCAAACCGCCCGCGATGAATTATGATTTTCTTGTAACCATGCTCTCCATGCAGCTCTGCTTGTTGGGTAAAATGTTTCGATAATATCTTCAGCCATTATTTCACTATTTCATAGCAAAAATAATAATTGATACGATTAAAATTCCTACAATATGATAAGCACCACTTATGATTCCGTAATGAATAGGATTTGGCATATTTGGATTTATTGCAATGTTAATGGTGTTTGCAACTAAAAAGCCAATGCCAACAAGCAGCGCAAATTCTATTGTTTGAGCATAAGAATTTATGTCTAAAGCATACATTAATATTGCCGCAGCAATCGTAATTATTAAAGAACAAACAGCCGGACCAATAATAAAGATAGGCGAAGGTTTTTCTGGTAATGTATTTTCTTTACCTAATGAAATGGCGTATTGCTTTTTGAAAAGTAGCGTAAACCATAAGCCTCCGAGAATACAATACGCTAAGAATGCGACTAAAATGCTAATCCAATTTAGATTTGATAATTGACTAATCATATTTTATAATTTTAAATGATGAGCCACAAAAATAAAGTGGGTGTGTGACAGCCCTGTGTCAGGGGTTAAAACAAATTAATGGTATTTATCAAAATATTCTTGCAAAGTCATTTTGTGCGGGGTAAAGCTTTCTGCAAGCACCTGAAGATTTGCAATTCTATCCAGCCTGAAAAAACGAAATTCTTTTCGAGACCGACACCATGCAACGAGTAACCAATTTTCTGTAGTACTAATTAATGCAAAAGGCTCGATAATTCTGTTTGAGATTTTTCCCTGCTCGTTAGTATAATCAATTTTAGTTAGGTAAAAGTTGGTTAAAGCTTGCTGCAGTTGTGAAATATTATCGCTGTTTCTTTCCCTGTTGATGTTTTGCTCAAACCTGGTTCTGTCGGCAAGTAAATTGGCTTTGTCTTTATCTGCCTGCTTTAGCACTGCTTTTACCTTATCAACGGCATCTGTATAATCTTTAATGAAGGAAGAATCTCTATTTTTTAAAACCAACTGTTCTGCAAGTATTAATGCATTTGCCTGGCTCTCAGAAAACATTACAGGTGGAATTTTATAGCCATCCATTAAGGTATAACCTTTTCCATCTTCTGTTAAAATGGGAACACCAGCTTGTTCCAACGCCCTAATGTCTCTGTAAATTGTTCTAACACTAACATTAAACTTATCAGCCAGGGTTGTTGCGGTTATAAGTCGTTTGGTTTGCAGCTGTGTTAAAATTGCAGTAAGCCTAGAAAGTCTTTTGGTATCGTTGGTATTCATTTTACAATTTAGGATGATGTTATAGCAAATTTGCTATTGCCTTATCAATCTTTCCATTTTTAAAAATAAAATGAAAGGTTCCTCCAATTTTTCCTTCAGGAAATTCGCCTGTAAATTCTACTTCGATATTTGCTTCGTTTTCAGAAGTGACTTCAAGTTTTTCCAACTTAGTTTGAGTTTTGTAGCCAATAAAATAGCTTTCAAAATATTTCCTTATGCCTGAATGATTTTTGAATACTTGCCCAACAGATGGATCATCTAAAATTGCGTTTTCATGCCATTTTTCTAAATATTTTTCAGTGTTATAAGCATTGCTTTTTTCAAGCCAATCTTTTATAAAAGCCTCTATATCCATCTATTATTTAATTAGTTTTTCGGTTTTAGTTAGAAACTTTTCAGTTGCTTCTTTAATGTCGATGTTCATTCTATCGGCCAATATAACAAGCCACCAAATGCATTCACCTAATTTGTGTTCGAGTTCGTTTTCCGTGTTGTTTGCTGGCCAACGTTCCTGTTGCGACATGGTGTGGCGCCCAACAAGACCTGCATCTGTTAAAAAAGCAAGAGCATCTTCTTCTACAGTCCATTCACTTCCGTGATGCTGCCTTTCCAGCTTATGATAAGCTTCCCGTAATTTTTTAGACCGCTCAATTATCGAACTGAAATCAGATTCTTCCATTTTATGTTTTATTTACAAACTATTTTGTGAGTAATTATGCACGATTCTATTTAGCCAATTCTATAATGTCATCAACCTCCAAAATTTGTTTTGGATAGCCTTTTGATACGGAATTTATCATTGCTTTGCCAACTTCAGAAAGTTTTAATGTTTTTGCAGATATAAAAGACGCAACTAACGGACCCAATATTTTATAAATTGTTTTTACGTTTTTTTGTCCTTTCGTGCCTGTCATAATCGCCGGACAAAAATTGTATTGACCTTTAAAATTCAATTTCATTAAAGCATTTTCTGTTCTGCCTTTTACTCTTGCCCACATTACTTTTCCTTTTTCTGTACTATCAGTTCTGCTTCCTGATACATATATAAAAGTCATGTCTGGCTTAATTTCGGAAAGATTTTCGGCAAAAGGCACTACGAAATCGTATGTTTTCTTCGTGAAACTTTCCTCGTTTTCTCCAACTGAACTTATGCCGGCACAAAAAAAGCAGCCATCATAATCTTTCAATACTTCCGAATGGTTTTTGATTTCAGAAAAATCTTTAAGCACTAATTCTTTTAGTTTTTGATGGCTTAAATCATAATGTTTTCGGCCAATTATCAGCACTTCAGTTACTGCTGAATTATCTAAACATTCAAATAAAACGCCTTCGCCAACCATTCCTGTGGCGCCAGTTATAATTACTTTCATTTTTCAATTTTTGATAAAACAAAGTACAGCATTAAAATTGAATAATCATTTAAGGTAAAGCCATTAGGTACTCATATCCCTTTCAAATGATGTTTTAATGGATGTTTTTTCTAATTCTACTTAAAGATGATTGAGTAATGCCCAAATAGGAAGCTAAATAGGATAGAGGAATGCGGTTTGCCAGGTTAGAGAATTTTTCGAGAAAGGAAAGATAGCGTTCTGTGGCATCTTCAGCCATCATCGGACTTATCTTATTCACCTTATCGGCAAGAGCTTTTGTAGTGATTTTAGCTACAATATTATCCCATTCTATAATGGTCATAGATAGCTCTTTCATTACTTGTTTAGAAAACGAAAAATACCCGCAATCTGTAACTGCCTGTATATATTCAGTTGATGGGATTTCCTGGTTATAACTGTTTATATCAGCCAGAAAATTGTTTTCATCAATAAAATACTTTGTAATCTCTTCGCCTTTATTGTTGTAATAGCATACCCTCATAATTCCTGTAATCATAAAGATAACTTCGCGGGGTATTTTTCCAGCCTCCTGATAGTATTCCTCTTTCTTTATCTCTTTAAAAACAACCTTGCTTCTAATCAGCTCAATTTGTTGTTGGTTCAAATGGCCAAATTGCAATAAGTAATTGATGAGTGTTTCCATATTTTTATTTCATTTGGCTCATTAGCAGTTTATCAAACCATTTATCAGATAATACTTTGCGCATAAATAACATTGGTTTTGCCATTTCTCCACCAATATATCTGGTTTTTGGATTCCTGGCTTCGATACCTTTTTTAATAAGTTTTGCAATTACTATTGGTTCTGAACCTTTCATTGCACTATACATTTTCACAATGCTTTCTGCCTGTTTTTTATAAACCGTTCCTTCTGAAACCTGCAATACATATTCAGTTCCAATTCCGGTCATTTCAGATTTTGTACCACCTGGTTCGATTACAATAACATCAATGCCAAATTGCCTAACTTCATTGCGAAGCGCATCGCTTAAACCTTCAATTGCAAATTTACTTGCATGATACCAAACGCCCAAAGGTAATCCTATCTTACCCCCAACTGATGAGATGTTAACGATTTTTCCGTATTTGTTTTGGCGCATATTCGGTAGTACAAGCTGTGTTAAGCGGGCAACTCCAAATAGGTTAACTTCCATTAAACTTCTTGCATTGGCCATGGGCACATCTTCTAAAGAACCATAGAAACCAGAGCCAGCGTTATTAATCAAAATATCAATGCTACCTGTTTCTTTTAGTATTTGGCCCACAACATTATCAATATTCGGTTTTTGAGATATCTAAAGCAACTGGTTTTATGCCGAATAACTTTAGTTCTTCCATTTTATCTACCCTTCGGGCTGCGCCATAAACGTTATAACCATTTTGTGCCAAATAAGTGGCTGTGGCTTTACCTATACCAGATGAAGCACCTGTTACTAAAACTGTTTTCATTTCGTTCATTTTAAATTTCTTAACAAAGATATTTTAGCATTAAATGAAAACATTTGCCATTTGGCAAAAAGAATCTAGGTCTTCTTTTTAATCAACAATTGTTCTAAATGTTAGGTTTACCCTTGCTCTGGTAATTTTTTTTGTTGGAGGGAGCCTATGCAACCAGTTTGTTTGTGTGGTATCTTTCATTACCAATAAGCTGCCGTGCTCTAAAACTATCTCTACTTTTTCTTTGGTTTGTTTATGTTTAAAGGCAAACTTTCTTTCTGCTCCGAAGCTTAAAGAGCCAATTGCTCCATTTTTCTTCAAATCCAGTTCTCCATCACTATGCCACGCCATTCCTTCATCGCCATTGTGGTATAAATTAAGCAGGCAAGAATTAAAGGTTTCGCCTGTTTCTTTTTCTATAATCTTCTTAAGTTCTAACAACTCGGTAGTCCACGGTAAGGCATGTTTTGTGGTGTTTGAGTAAGTGTATTCAAAAGGTTTTTCGCCATACCAAGCTACCTTTCGTTTTGTAATTATCTTCCTCCCGAAAATAATGGCTTCATCATTTCTCCACTCAATGTTGTTCAATAATTTATCCAGATATAAATTTGCTTCTGTAGCTGGAAATAATCTACCGTAATAATTTACAATACCACCATCGGGTAGCAAATTTCTATGTTTATCTATGGTTTGGTTAAATAAATCCATCTTTCCATTTTTTGTAATTTACTTTCATGCAATGTCCGCATGGACGGAAGTTTTTTGCTAAAGCTTCATCTTTTGCGTGAAAGAAAACCCGGTTTTCTCGTTTCATTTTCTTGCCCGATTTGCAGGCTAAAGTTCCGTAAATTTTTAATTTTCGGTTTCCCGCAAAGCAGATTTCTTGTTGTTTAATCTTACTTCTTAAATCTTTATCTGATAATTCTGAGTGGCTTATCATTATTGAGTAGATTTATCGCTCTGCGTTTGTTTTGGCACCTTCCCAACCAATAATGGCTGTTTTTCTGGTACTTCCCCACATATATTCTCCAATATTTCCAGATGATTGTATTACCCTATGACAGGGAATTAAGAATGCAACCGGATTACTGCCGATGGCTGTTCCAACTGCTCTGGAAGCATTTGCATTGCCGATTAATTGCGCAATATTACCGTAGGTAGAAAGCTTTCCCATTGGGATTTTTAATAGCGTTTCCCAAACTTTCAATTGAAAATCAGTGCCTTTTAGGTGGAGTTTAATATCCGATAATTTACTCCAATCGTGCTGAAAAATAAAGAGTGCATCTTGTTGTATCAAATCCAATTTTTGCGCATAGGTTGCGTTGGGGAATTTTAACTTAAGATTTGAAATTGCTGTTGCTTCATCTTCTTCGAAAGCCATGTAACAAATACCTTTTGCGGTAGAAGCAACTATGATGTTGCCGAAGGGCGTTTCTGCAAAACTAAAGTTGATGGAAAGATTTTTGCCGCCGTTTTTATATTCAGCGGGCGACATACCTTCTATATTTACAAATAAATCGTGCAGGCGGCTTGTGCTCGAAAAACCAGTATCAAACGTAGTTTGGAAGAGGGTAGCCTGTTCGTCTTTTAATATTTTTTTGGCGTGTTCTACACTAATGTATTGCAAGAATTTTTTAGGACTTGTACCTGCCCATTCCGTAAATAATCGCTGAAAATGTGTTGGGCTTAAATGTACTTGCTCTGCAACTTCATCGAGGTTGGGTTGCTGCTTAAAGTTGTTTTTTATGTATTCTATTGCTTCGGCAATTCGGCTGTAATTTATTTCTTGTTGCGTTTCCATTGCTCCTTAATTTATATAACAAATGTCGAAACTATGTTTCAGTTAGAAAATCCGAAACTTGCTGAAGTTAATTAAACCTTTGAGATTGTTAATATGAAAGTTGCAAAAAATAAAGGATTTGGAGCGCAAATGCAGTATAAATAGGTTACTTCAGTCCCGCCAATACTGCTTCCGATGAAAAATCGGAATTCGTTATGTCGGGGCTATTTAAAGTTATTTCTTGTCTTTTTTGAATGGAGATACAAGCAGAAGTTTCTAAACCCGATAAAAGCGAACACGCAGCCCTATTTCGGGCAAGTAAAGCGATTAGCGGGACTGAGAGCCGCCATTAAAACCTGGCATTCATTTCCAAAAATTAATCGAAGGCAATTTTAGTTAATGTGAATCAAACAATGTGTTTTCTTTATTTATCTTCTACATATTCTAAAATATCTCCCGGCTGACAATCTAAAGCTTTGCAGATGGCCTCTAAAGTGCTAAAACGAATTGCTTTGGCTTTTCCTGTTTTTAAGATGGAAAGATTAGATAATGTTAAATCGACCTTGCCAGACAGTTCATTAAGAGACATTTTACGCTTTGCCATCATCACATCTAAATTTACTGTAATTGCCATATTTTAAATTGTTAACTCGTTTTCAGATTTCAGATCTACCGCATTTTGCAGAAGTTTTTCAAATATCGCGGCGGTAGTTGCTACCACAATAGAAGCAAAGGTAGTTAACATACACATAGCAAGAAAACCTGCAGGATCGTCATCTTTATGGTGTGTTATATTGATGTATATTCCGGCAATCACAATAAAAACACTAATTGCGATAGCGCAATATTTTATGCTTTTTAAAGTGTTTACCGCATCGGGTGTGAAAATTTTATTTTGCCCGATGTATCCGATTAACCTAAATGCCTTGTAAAGTGCAATAAAAAAGGCAATAGACATTATGTATGCATAAATTATAAGTGGATCGGCGTAAATGCTGATTAAATCGAGGTCTTTAGCTCGCCCTTCAGTTTGTGGAAAACGAATTAAAATGAAAAGTGCGATAATGCCAATTAATACAATAACCGCCTGAAGAAATACAATTGAAATTCTTTTCATAATTATTAATAATTTAAAATGTTCATTCAAAATTAATAAATAATTATTGATAAACAATAAAAATATATTGTTTTTTAATTTTAAGTGTTTGAGTTTAATTTTACTTAAATTATTTAACTGTTGGAGATTGATTTGATTGTCTTTCTTCTCTATCGACTTTTTAATAATAATTATCTGAAATATGATACCAAAAATATGATACTTAAATATGCCCAAAGAAACGAGAATATTATGTGTACAAAAGTTTCAAATTTTTTTCCTTTCCAAAGTTTTGTAGAGTAGCCAAAAAATTGAACAAATAATCTTAAAGTCCAAAATACACCTAACCCAAGGGAGATTTTTTTCCCAAGATTAGTTCCAATTAATTCGCTAGAAGATGTAAAACAGAGTAAACCCATAAGGAATATAGTAAACGCAATAAAAAATGTATGAACATTAATCATTTGTCGATTAATTAAACTTAACGATTTAAGTTCTTTGTCCCAGTTAAAATATTTTGGAAATACAATATGGACCAATGCCAAAGCAATTAATAAAATACCTATTATTTTAAAATGTATTTCCATTATTGGTTGCACTTAAATATCGACATAAATGGTGTAAATTTTATTTCTTTAAACGACTTAAAACCAGCTTCTCTAAATCCTTTTTTCCAAGTGTTTTTTGAGAAAAAGTGAGTAAAACCAATTGTAAAGGCTGCAAAGTTTGGAAAATCTCTCAGATGTTCTACCATAATTACGTTGCCATTTGGTTTACAAACTCTTTGGCATTCTTTCAAAAACTGGACTTTTTCATCATGCTTACGGATTTCATGGATTGCTGATAATAAGAAAATATTATCGACAGAATTGTCGTTTAACGGAATTGAATTTGAATTAATTTGTTGTGTGTTTGGATTGGATAAACTAAACTTACCTTTCGTGCACGAATTATTGCAGGTTCTGTATGCTGTTTAGCATTGTAAAAATCATAAACTTGCAATTTAGATTGTGGCAAAATACTTTCTATAATATAGCTTGTTTCGTCAAAGCCAGCATTGATATTTAAGTTAAATTTATCTTTTGAATCCTTAATGTTCATTTTCTTTAACCAATCGAAATTGTAAAAACCAGAAAAATCGTAAACATAGGCCGAAACAATTAAAGGCATGGTTAAGCCATAAATAAACGCCACAATAACTAGCCAATATAGACTGTTATTCCAACTGAAAATAAATCTGCTGCCAATAATAAAGGATAAAATGATAAACCCAATCACATAAAAGTGCCTGTTAAAACTTAGTATATTTAATACGCCTTGAAAATTTCGTCTCTTTATTTCCATGTTTCTATTTTGCCCTTTTTCCAATAATACGGGATGTTTTTAATGATAAAAGCATTTGCTAATATTGGATTTTTGAGTTTCAAAATATTCAAAAAATCGAAATTAAAATTAATCACTTTTACCAGGTTAGGAGTCCAGTTTTGTCTCACACCTTCGATAATGAGCACTTCCTTAGTTTCTTCATTGTATGTAAAAGTAAAAGGCAAAGGGCCAGCAAATCTTCGTGCTTCTTTCCAGTCTAAAAATGGTGAATCAGTTGGTAAAGAAACTTGTTCTGCAAATTTATCTATGCTGATTTTGAACTTTGATTTGATTGATGATATTTCTGTTGTATTTTGTTTTTCAAGTTGGGTAATGTCTGTTGTGGTGTAGTTATAATGGATAAATATATTTCCAAAAAACTCCATTTTCTTTTTGTCTGTTTCTGATTTTAGAATATATAAGCCACGCAAATTTTTACCAGATTTATTTGTATAACGAACAAACACACGATAGCCTATCAGAAAAAAATCGTTACCCATAAATTTTGGGAAACCTTTTGGTCGCAAATTTTTGGTCTGAACCATGGCAACCGCAACAAAAGCCCATTTATCTTGAAATGTATCGAGTTTTAAACATTCTGGAATAAGATTTTGTAATTGCTCTTTCGGCACTGCAAATGTTAAAACCAGCGAACTTTCAAAATACGCTTCAACAGCAAAAGGATGGTTTTTTAAAAGTGAAAGCATTAGGTTATTTTAATTGCTTATTGTTTAGGTAAAATTCGTTAAAGTAAACAACTAAAATAAGTATAAATGCGAATAATGAATTGAGTTTGCCCCAAAGTAATAAATCTGGAACTATGAGATATTCCAGGGCATTCATTGTTGCAATCACTACGATTTGTGCAATTGTATTTAACTTTGTTTTAAAGCGGCTTAAAATCCATACAGCCATAACAATTTCCGAAATTCCGATTGTAACTGTTAATGGCCGGGAATAGTTTTCGCTTAATATTCTTGCAACAATTTCTTCATGCCGTGGAACAAGATTTAAAACTTTGCAAAAAAGCCCATTTGCAATCCAGACTGTTGCAATACAATAGTTCAATATTTTATTAATCCTTGTTCTTGTCATTAATAACAGTTACTTCTAAAGTTTGGGTATTTTCATAGAGGTACTCTAAACTATTTAATACCATCTTACCAAATTATAGTTAGTGAGGTTTTTTTATTTTTAATCGAGGAGAGATTTATTATTTTTTTATTAAAACTCTACTTTGCTTCTTTTTTGCTTAGAACTCTGATTTTTAAATCTGCTCAGCCAGGTAAATTTGCAATATTTTAATTGTGAGAAGATTCTGTATCAATAATCAGTTTCTTTATAATTTCTGTAGTTGATGCTCCACTGTAATTGTTTATCGATTGGCCAACCCATATGTTTACAAAATCGGGATTTTTACTGCTTCTTGCAACACTACGCAAGCCGCTTGTAATTTTATTTTGATATGGATAGGGCAGGATATAATCGCTGTTTTCGGTTGCTTGTATGAAAATGTTTTTTATCCCTCTGGCAAATCTACCCGAAAAGCTTTTGGTTAATATAATTTCAGATTCCTTTACCTTTCTAAGCCTTTCCTTTTCAAAATCTTTCAGCATGCTTTCTGATGACGCCAATAATAAACTGCCAATCTGAAAACCACTGGCTCCTAATATCTGCGAGGCTCGCAAGGTTTTGGCATCATAAATTCCCCCGGCATAAATAATGGGTACATTAATAGCATCTCTTACTTGGGCAAGTAATGATAAACCGCTAATCTGGGGAATATCCTCAGAAGAGAAACTACCACGATGCCCGCCGGCTTCCAATCCTTGCACGCAAACCACATCAATGCCTGATTTTTCTAAAATAATTGCTTCCTGAACCGATGTGCAGGTTCCGATTAAAATAATGCCTTTGCCTTTTAATTTATCAATGCTCTGCTGGTCGAGATTACCGAAAGTAAAACTTACTATTTTACAATCTTCTTCAATAATTGCATCTATTTGTTCATGATAACTGTTGAGCTTAATTTCCTCAATATTTGGTACCTCAACTTCCAAATTATATTGAGATGCCAGTTGCTTTATAAAAGCTTTTGTTTTGGCATATTGCGCTCTCAAATCTTCGGTAATTTCAGGGATTTTATGTGCGAAGATATTTGCTGCAAAGTGCTTGTCGCTAAGTTTTTTGGCCGCACGTATGGCCTCAATGCATTTATCAGCACTAAGATCTGCCAATGCCAAAGAACCAAGGCAATCAGCATTTAATGTTGCGGCTACCATTTCTGGACTGGTAACCCCGAACATTGGTGCTTGTATTATTGGGTATTTAATATTTAATAATCTACTAATATCGTTGGTCCAATTCATGTTTCTGTTTTTGTTATCCCAAGGTATAATGTTTGATATTAATAAGATTAGCCGTGTAAATTAGGATTAAGCTTTCGTTAACGGTTTGTAGTTCTTGATTTCAATTTAGCGTGGCTGTTATTATATTCTTTGCCTTTTTTTGGATGTGTAAATTTTAGCGCAGACCAGGTTTCATTTATACTTAAACATGTACTTTCTACAAGCCCAAATTCATAACCAATTTTTATAACCTTTGGTAAAGAAAGCTCAGAATTTAACTTTCCGCCTTTTGGCCACGAAACCCAAAGCATTCCCTCTAACTTTAGATGTTTTTTTAACTTGGGAAAAATAGCCTGTTGCTCATTTGGTTGTTTCACAAATAAATGAATGTAATCAAATTCGCCATTTAGTTCCTCCTTTAAGTCAATTTTTGGTAAATCTATTGCTTCAATAGCTGACTCCGGCGCATTCATAAAATACGTTTTGACATTCTCCTTGATGCCCATCTTTTGTGCTACAGTTTTCATTCTTTAGATAAAATTTAAATAGTACATAAATGCTTTAGAATAGAAGATTGGTTGTCGAATAACCTAAGCTGATGTTAGTTATTCTTACTCATCTTTATTTTGCTCAATTAAGCTTACCATGTTTTGATTAAACAAAGATAAGTTATTGCCTAAACCAGAAAAGAAGTCTAAGTCGGCATTTTCAACTGCTGTTAATGCATTTTGTAAAACTTTAGCGCCTTCGCTTGTCAATTTAATTACTTTGGCTCTTGTATCAGTCTGGTGTTCTTGCCTGCTGATAAATTTCTTATCTTCTAAAGTTCTCAGCACTTTCGATACCATCATTCTATCTGCATTGCTTTGATTGGCTATATCGACCTGTGTAACGGCATCATTCTTTTTTGAGAGCCAACCCAATGCTGCCAGCAATACAAATTGTGTTTGAGTTAAATCTAATGGGTCTAAAACCTTTTTTAGTTTTCGCTGCCAAAGCATTGTTAGCTGTCCGAGCAAATAACCGGGGCTATCTTGTGTGCTTTTAAAATGGAATTCAATTTCTTTAGGCATAATGATTTTGAAGCATTTGAGATGAAATTAAATCGAAATCGTGCTTGTTAATTTCAAAGAAACCAAATCGAAATGGATAACCCCAACTTTTTTTGTTTTTTATGAATTGCAAATCATCAATTAAAGGAAGGATGGATATGTGTTTAATTTGTTCAAATGCAATATTACGTCTTGATGGGCAGAAATCTGCAGAAACCTGAAAGTGATAAGTTTCCTCATCCAAAACCTTGCCCAAGGCTGTAAATTGCTGGCATTTCTCCGGTTTTGTCATTGTTTGTTTGCCAGAGTAAAAGATAACCATATCACCTTTTTTCATTCTTTTTAAAGGTGAAGATTTTCCGTGGCAAGCCTGTGCAATACCGGCAGCCATTCCTGATTTTGCATGGTCTTTTGATGCTACGATTATCCAATATTTTGGTGCTGCAATATTCATTTTAGCTCGCTGAAATGGGTTCAAGGAAAGTAACCACGTAACCATCTGGGTCTTTTACCATTAAAGTTTTGCCAAAAGGGGTATTGTTTATTGTACCTAAAATAGCAACATCTTTTTCTGTTAGATGCTTCTGTAAATCTTCAATCTTTTCATCAACAGCAAACCAAAGGGATGTACCAACGCCAAGTTCTTTACCATCTATATTGTTTATGGGCGTTCTGATAGCGAAACTTGCTTCACCTTTATTGTATTTAAAAACACAGGCGTACTGATTTGACATTTCAGATGGCTCAAACCCTAATTTTTCTGTGTAAAATGCTTTGGAAACTTCTAAATCTCTAACCTGAAGAGATGCAAAATCTAATTTTCTCATTGTATAAATCATTTGTTGTCGCAAATATAGTATATGCGACAACAATAAGCAAATGATTTTACTTTTTATACATTTTATAGTTTAACTATAAGATTGGACAGCTAGTTATTAGATGGAATTATTAATGGTTAAAACTGGATCGAAATTCCAGGGGAGAAACATTTGTCTTGCTTTTAAACAATTTGCTAAAACTTTGTGAGTGCTCGAATCCTAATTTATAAGCAATTTCAGAAACTGATAAGTCTGTTGTAGAAAGTTTTTCTTTAGCTTTTCAATCAACTTTTCGTGAATGTGTTGTTGAGTAGATAGCCCGGATAATTGTTTTAACAGTGAGCCTAAATATTTACTTGAAATATTTAAATTTTCGGATACAAATTGTACAGTTGGCAAACCTTTCGATAATAAATCTTCGTTATTGAAATAATTATTTAAGATTTCTTCTATACGATTTAAAATCTGATTGTTTGTGATTTTTCGGGTAATGAATTGGCGTTCGTAAAAACGTTGAGCATATGTAAGCAATACTTCGAGTTGGGCAATAATTACGTCCTGGCTAAATTTATCGATGTTTGCATTGTATTCGTTTTTAATGTTTTCGACAATACCGTTAATGAGCATTTCCTCTTTTTCAGAAAGAAATAGGGCCTCGTTAGTAGAATAGCCAAAGTACTCATATTTCTTTTTTTTTTTAGCAAGCGATGTATTCCATAAAAAATCTGGATGGATGAGGAGCATCCAACCACTTAATTTTTCGGGTACGCCACCATCTTCTCCTCTCAAAATCTGCCCAGGCGACATAAATGCCATCAAACCTTCATCAAAATCGTATTTCTGCTGGCCATACAATAATTTATCGCAGCCTCTTTTAAGCGATATCATATAAAAATCAAACATAAATGAATTTGCATCCGAATGGTTTTCCATGTTAGACAAATTAATCACGCTGATTAATGGATGTTGAGGCGGTGGGTGATTGCCTATTCGGTGGGCTTCGGTAATCGATTTTATACGGTAAGGTTTCATATCAGTTAATGGTTTTTATGAAAGGATATCTCAACCAAATCATAACCAAAGGCATTATTAAAAATGGTATTTCCATCAACACCATTTTAAAATTCCCAGCTTTCATTGCCAGTGCCATAATGATAACAATGGAAATCGCATTAAGCATATTGCCAAGAAAAAATGTTTTTGGAATGAGTAGCAGCACACCGATTAAAAGTGTCATCCCGCCAAAAAAAGGAATCATGGTTTCGGTAATCCCCAGTTCGTTCATCATTTTTAAAGATTCAGGATGTTTTTTGTAATTTAAAGTATCCCAACCGTGTTTGAAGGCTAAGAAAACCGATGCTAAAAGCAATACCAGAGAAATTATACTTTTTACCATTTTATTTTTTTTTAAATTAAAATACCAATTTATTCAAATCTTTTGAACTTCATTGTTTTGCCTAAAAGTGAAATACCTAAATAACCGCGGAAATGTAGTTCGTTTGCATTTTTCAATTTAGCATTCAAACTGTACGTATCACCATCACTAGGGTTGTAGAGTTTGCCGCCAGTATATTCACCATCGGTATATTTCAAATTGGTAATGTTAACAATGTCTTTTCTGGGGCGGTTTTGCAAAGATTTATTGGGTTTTTAAAATCTTTTTTCGGCGTTTTTCCATCAGCTTCATACATGTTTGAAGCCCATAATAGTTTTCCAAAATACAAACCATCAGCTTTAAAAATCTCGAATTTTAATTTTACTTCGCCATCAATACTTTCCCAATTCCCAATTATTTTATCGGCAGCTTGTTGTGCGAAACTTGTTACGGAAACCAACAATAGCAAAGTCGCAAAAATTATTTTCTTCATATCTATTTCTTGTTTTTTAGTTTTTTAATTTCTTTAAATTCTCTGTGGCCAAATCTTAAAAGTAGGTTAGGCGCAATTCTGCTTGCCAATTTTATAATGCTAATTAAGAATGGTTTGAGTTCTTTTTTGTCTTTCAAAAGTCCGTTGATGGCTATATTTACCATTTTTTCGGCAGTCATCATCATGCTTTCATTGGGTTGTTTTTCCCAATCATTTTGAAGATTGGTTTTTACGCCGGGAGGAATCATTTCAAAAACCTTTACATTGGTGTTTTCCAATTGCAAACGCAGGGCTTGAGTGTAAGCGCGTACGCCAGCTTTCGTAGCGCTGTAAATAGGTGCTGAGGAATAAGACATTAAGGCAATGCCCGAAGAAACATTCACAATTCCTGCAGATTTTTGTTTTAATAAGTGTAGTAAAAACTGGTGAACCATCTGGATGGTTCCAGAAAGATTGGTGGTGATTTCTTGGTTGATATTTTCCAAATCCAAAGAATCATCTTGCAAATCTATCAACCGCATTAATCCTGCGTTATTGATGATGATATTCAAATTCGGGTGTTGCGTTGAAACCTCTGCAAAGAGTTTTTCGATGTCTTTTGGGTTGCTTACATCGCTTTGAAAGATTTCGATATTCGGAAACTGTTTTTTTGTTTCGATTAAAGCATCGATTTTACGACCGGTTACAATAACCTTTGCTCCAATTTCTGTTAGTTGTTTTACAAATTCTAACCCCAATCCACTTGTTCCGCCTGTAATTAGTATTGTACTGTTTTTTAAATCCATTTTTTTGATTTCTTGTTGAAGCAAAGTTTAACAGAAACCAAAAAACGGATGTAGTCAAAAGTCGGATTATTGTAGTGAAAACGGATGATTGGTATGATTAACCTATTATCTTTAATGATTGAATGTATCCGTTATTGATTTCCATGTGATATTGTAAAACGATAGGGCTTCCCGGGAAATTACCAGAAGTTCCTGCTTTTAAAATCTGCGAGGTTTCATCATATTCGATGGGATTCATTGTTGCCTGATAATCTTGATTTGCTTTTGCTATCCAGTTTTTAATTTCCATTTTTCCGTTATGTGTTTTGCCCTCATCAAAAACTACAGCAGTTTCGCTAAAACAATCGGCATAAGCTGAGCTGTCGAAATTGTTTTGAGCTTTAACTAGATCTGCGATTACCTGTGGTAAATCATTGATGATTTCTTTTTTGTTTTGATTGATGTCTGTTTTCATGTTATTGTTTTTTTTATATTATTAAATTGTTGGAATCGTCCCTCCGTCGATTATAAATTCAGTTCCAGTTAAATAACCAGCTCTTGGCGATACCAGAAAACCAACCAATTCTGCCACTTCTTCGGGTTGTGCAGGTCTGCCAAACGGAATACCACCTAAACCATCCATTACACTTTTTGCTGCTTGTTCCAATGTACCTCCCGAACTTTCTGCAATTCGTTCCAGCATTCTGGTAGAAGAGGTGGTCATAATCCATCCCGGCGAAACCGTTAAAACACGGATGCCTTTTGGTGAAACCTCGTTAGATAAACTTTTACTGTAATTAATCAGCCCTGCTTTTGCAGCTGCATAAGGTAAAGTGCTATCGTACAAAGGCAATTTCCCTTGGATAGATGCAATGTGAATAATTGTACCGCTTTTACGCTCTAACATTTGTGGTAAAAAACCTCTGTCTAAACGAACCGGTGCAAATAAATTTGCCTGGATGGTGGTTTCCCAATCTTCATCGCTTAGTGCAGCAAAACCTCCACCTTTTGTTTCTGAGCTACCCAAATTATTGACAAGGATGTCTAGTCTTCCATATTTCTCTAAAACTTCAGTTATTGCTTTCTGAGTTCCTGCAGGTTGACTTAAATCGGCAGAAATAAAATGCAAATGCTCGTTTGGGTATTCCGGCTGATTTCTTGCCGTAATAATAACTGTTGCTCCAGCTTGTAATAATCTTTCGGCAATTGCTTTTCCGGTACCTTTAGTACCACCAGTTACTAAGGCTATTTTGCCTGATATTTCGTTGTTGAAATTAAATTGTTGTTCCATTTTTCTGATTGCTTTAGGACAAAATTCGTTCATACAAACAGTTCACACAAGTACGGAAAACCGAATTGCATAGGGATAAATTTTTCCCCTATTGTGCAATTTGGAACATTGAGTTATTTTTGTTTTATGTATGAAAGAAAAATTCCGTTGAATTTAAATTGCGGACTTGACCTGATTGGTGAGGTGTTGTATGGTAAATGGAAAATTCGTTTGTTGTGGTTTATTGACCAGGGTTTTCAGCGTCCGAGTGAATTGCAACGGAAAATTCCTGATGCATCAAGAAGAGTTTTGAATATCCAGTTGAAAGAATTGGAAGAACATGAATTGGTCTCAAAAATCATTTATCCGCAAGTGCCACCAAAGGTTGAGTACAGTTTGACTGATTTTGGCAAAACACTTATCCCGGTTATTTCAGCTTTAGGAAATTGGGGCGATAAACATGAGGAACGTTTGAGGAATGTGATTTTACAGAAATCGCAGAATTTGCAGGAAGGGTAGGTTTTTTAATTGTTGTTCTTGAATTGGTCTTCATATGCTTTCACATGATGAGGGAATTCTTCTTCATAAAATGGATACGGAATGCCTAAAATTGTAATTTCAAAAACGTCACTATCCATACCTTCAATACTTGTTCCTTGCCCTTTAATTTCAACTCCGTCTGAGGTGATGACTTTCAGTGTTGGAATGTCAGATGTTGCAATAAGTTTGTCCTCGGGATAATCGTTAATAATCTCAATTCCATTTGTCATACAATATGATTTGAAAAATTCATATCCCGATGAAATGTCATACAGTTTTATGTTACCAAAAACAACCCCTGGAATTGCAATAGTATACTAGGGATTTTTTTTCGTCAGATATTTTTTTGAGATGCCTTAATTTAGATTCCTTCTGGATGCAAATTATGCGGCTCTTTTTCTGTTCATTATCGTTTTTTCAACCTCTAAGGGAGTCAAATAACCTAATGAGGAATGGATTCTTTTCCTGTTGTACCAAACCTCTATGTATTCAAATATTGCCAGGTACGCCTGCTCTTTTTGTTGCTTTAAATGTCAATAAGTCTCCCTGATTGATGTCGGCTATTTTCTTCATTGAGTAGTCTGTCTTAGCATTTCTGCAAACGTTTTGGGCTTTGCAATGGTGGGGCAATCGAAGCACAAATCTTCAATTTTGCGCAAAAGTTCAATAGAAGAACTACCGTTGAATTTTGCAGTTTCGCCCCACTATTGCAAAACCCTTGTTAGCGGCTGTAATTTTATTCATAGTCATATCTGTATGTCAAATATTGTCCTTTATAAACTATGGTTTTATATTCGTTGTCAAACTTTTTACCGAGTTCTAACTTTAATTTTTAGTCTTTATAGTTGTAGTGTTTCTTATTTAAGAAGCCAACTGTCCTAATTATAGAGTGTTCCAATATTGGTTTTAGATTTCCGTCCACAATATTTGTGTTTACAAAACGAAAGTCTATGAGATTTGGGAAGTTTTTTAAAAAGTCAAGGTTGTCAACTGGTCCGCAAGCATTTAAACATAGAACTCTCAACTTTTTAAGTTGAAGTAATTCGTCCGTAAACTTAAATTTCTTCGATGTGTTTATATGTAAAAATTCAAGACTGTCTTTAAGCTGACAATCCAAAATCGCTTTCGAGTTTCACACAATAATGTAATTCCAATCTTTTTAAATTCTTGAACTTTTCTATTCCATTAAAGTTTTTGATGTTTCCCCAATTTAATTCAAGGTAAGATAGGTTTTCATTTTCAGGTAGATTGTCAAACGATTTAAGCTTTTCTTTCAGATGCCAAATGATTGCATATTCGGCATTTTCAATATTCTTATTTTCAGTGGCAATATTATTTTCCTTAAAATCCTTCTCAAAGATTTTATCTTGTTCTAATTGCTCAAACCATATTGTATTAAATCTCCAATCCATTTCTAATGTAGTGTGTCGTTGTATTATAGCCGCTAACTAATATATATGTGTAATAAAACTACATAAAAAGTCTAAAAAGTTGTAGGCTTCATATAGTTTTTATTCATAGTTCATCAAATGGACTTTTAAGGTTTTTACATTCTTAACAATTACAAATATATCTGTAATCCTGCTTTAATATGCCTAAGTAACTCAGTATATGCTTTAAATTATTAACATTTCTAATAATTGTGTTGCGCAATTTGATACTTCGGCGTTATTCAGTTTTCCTACCCTAACTTAGCCAAACTTTTGTTTAATAGCCCCGATAGTAATGAAAAGCCCGGAGTGTAACGAGGACTTGCAATGGATAGCGGGACTAACATTAATTGAGGCTTCTGAAATTGCGCTTCTAATGTTTTTTACCTTTAAAAATGAATGAAATTTTATAAATTACCCTTTAAATTAAATTTTATGAAGAAAACCCTGTTTTATCTTTCAGCACTTGTAATTAGTTTTTCGGCATGTAAACAAACTGCTGAAACGACTGCTGATGCACCAGATTCTTTAGCTGTAAGAGCAATTAACGATTCTAGCTTAACTAAATATTTATCGGTTATTGCAGCCGATAGCCTGGAGGGCAGAAAACCCTTTACCATCGGCGAAACCAAAACCATAAATTATTTAAAAGCTGAATTTGAAAAGCTTGGTTTAAAACCTGGCAATGGTGATAGTTATTTTCAGGAAGTGCCAATGGTTGAGATAAAATCGGTTCCTGAGGATAAAATGGTATTCAAGGGGAGTGGAAAGGAACTTTCTTTAAACTACTTAACAGAATTTGTGGCCGGTTCTCGCCGTGTGCAGGAAGAAGTTAGTATTAAAAATTCGCCTTTGGTATTTGCAGGTTATGGAATTGTTGCCCCAGAATACGGCTGGAACGATTATAAAAACCTTGATGTGAAAGGCAAAACAGTCGTTGTTATGATTAACGACCCGGGATTTGCAGATTCTACTTTGTTCAAAGGCAAAAACATGACTTACTACGGCAGGTGGACTTATAAATTTGAGGAAGCATCGAGACAGGGTGCCGCTGGCGTTTTAATTATACACGATACCGAACCGGCAGCTTATCCGTGGACAGTGGTTAGAAGTGGCTGGTCCAAATCGAAACTTCAGTTGCAAGCGCCAGATAACGGCATGAACAGAACTGTTGTTGAGGGGTGGATTGGTTTAGATGTAGCCAAAAAATTATTTACATTGGGTGGTCAATCTTTCGAAACATTGGTAGCAAGTGCTCGTAAAAAAGATTTTAAAGCCGTTGATTTAAAGTCGACAACTTCACTTACTGTTAAAAATAAAATCAAAAAATCTGTTACTTACAATGTTATTGCCACAATCCCTGGCGATAAACGTAAAGATGAAGCCATTATTTATTCGGCACACTGGGACCATTTAGGTATTGGAGAAAAGGTACTTGGCGATTCTATTTATAACGGTGCGGTTGATAACGCAACAGGAGTGGCTTCGTTATTTGAACTTGCATCTGCATTTAAGAAACTGCCTAAAAATCCGGAGAGAAGTATTGTGTTTATTTCCTACACAGCAGAAGAGCAAGGTTTATTAGGTTCTGAATATTATGCAAAGCATCCCGTTTTCCCATTGAAGAAAACAGTTGCCAATATTAATATGGATATGATGGGACTTGCCGGAAAAACAAAAGATATTGTGGTTTATGGTTTCGGACAATCTGAACTGGAAGATTATGCAGCTGCATCTGCCAAAAAACAAAACCGTGTAATTGTACCTGATCCTGTTCCGTCATCGGGTTTGTATTACCGTTCTGACCATTTTAACCTTGCAAAAGTTGGTGTACCATCGTTATTTACAGGTTCTGGGGTTGATAATATTAAAAATGGAAGGGAGTGGGGCTTAAAACAAGTTGCCGATTTTACCAAAAACCGTTACCATTCTCCACAAGATAATTTTGATGCTAAAACCTGGGATTTATCAGGAATTGTAGAAGATGTAAGGTTGGTATTTGATTTAGGATATAAACTGAGCAATGAAAGTCATTATCCAAAATGGAAAGAAGGCTCGGAGTTTAAAGCAATAAGAGAAAAGAAATAGCTCCAATTTTGGTTTAGCCACAGATTAACAGATTGCAGGCGATTAAAGAAATTTAAAAACCCAAAAAATCTGTCAATCTGTGGCTACTATTTCAAGCATATGCGGCATTTTGTAAAAAAAAAATCTGTTAATCTGTGGCTAACTATTTTTGATAAATAACACAACTTAAAAAGAAAGCCACAGATTCGCAGATGTTTATATCACCTGAAAATCTGTGGCTTCTTTGTTGAATTTATTTCTTATTGATTAAAAGTGAAACATCACGCCTAATTTTGGAGCAAATGTATCAGCTTCTAAACCGAAAGAGTTTGAAGTTACTTTAGCACCATTTGCTTCGTTTTTAACCTGGAAGTTTTGGTAACCTAAACCATTAACTGAAACTTCGATACCGATTCTTTTAGTTGGGAAAAATGCAAAACCTGGAGCAACATTAACACCAATTGATGTAGTAGATGCAACTTTAGCACCTGTATCGCCATTTGGAGCAACAACTTTATTTGAACCGAAAGCCATAGGTACTGATAACTGACCAAAGAATTTGAACTGATCTGATAAACCAACATAGTAACGACCGAAAGGTGCAACTACAAATGCTTCGTTTTGAGTTAAACGGCTTACTTCTTTATTAGAGCTGTAACCTACACCTGTACCAATTGCAAAATTGTTAGCTACAAAATAGCCAGCACTTGGAATAATGTTAAAGCTAACATCTGATTTTGCAGCACCTTCTACCTTAGTTGAATTGAAACCAACACTACCGCCTAAAATTACTTTTCCTTTTTCTGTTTGTGCATTAGCACTGTACACTAAACCTGCAACTGCTACTAATGATAATAATAGTTTTTTCATCTTTTTTATTATTTATTTTGTTTAAAAATATAGTCGATTTTTACTTTTTTAACTTCTGACTATATTTGGATAAAAGTCAACACTTGTGCCAAAAAACATTAATAAAGTCATTAAAAAATCAGATTATAGCTAACTTGTTTATTAGTAAACAGATATAATTTTGATGTTAAATCAATATTATTTTAGTGTGACTAAAAGTTAATCGATTGATTAACTTTAGTTACTGTCAGGAATTGACAATCTGACTTTTTTTGTATAAATGTCAGTTTTTTAGAAGGCATTTTTGGCAGTTTTAACTGCCAAAAACAATATTAAACGTGGCAGGCAGTAATCAGGTTATCAACCTTTCTCTTTATCAGGCTCAGGGTTTTATCGTCAGTTAATTCTCCATTTTCATCAAATTTATTTTGAGCCTGGGCAATTAAAACTTCTGGCTGTAAAACAGGATTCATGTTAAGAAATGTAAAGACAGGCAGAAAAGCAGTTTGCATTCTAACAGTTCCCCACATGCCTTGAGTTGCTCCAATTAATGCCACAGGCTTGTGCATTAAAGGGGAATCTTTTCCACGACTAGCCCAATCAATAGCATTCTTTAATCCGCCAGGAATAGAATAGTTATATTCTGGAGATGAAATTATAAAAGCATCTGCGGCTGCAAGCGCTTCTCTAAAATTATTAACAGATTCTGGTCGCTCGCTTACTTCAGGCATGTCATTATCTGCATTATAAACCGGAACATCATCAAACGATACAATTTTAAATTCTATTCCTTCGGGTAATAAGCTACCTGCAATTTTTAAAAGTTTTGCATTATAAGAGCCTTTTCTCAGGCTTCCACATAAACCAACTATTTTTTTATTGTTTTCCATTTTTTTTAAACCTGTAATCTATTTAAAAGTTTTAATGCAATCTACAAACCAAAAAGCGTAATTGTTTACATTTGCAATAAGTACTTATTTTATGATAGAATCATCCTCCTCAAAATCAATAGTCGAAAAAACAGTATTTCCAATTCTTTTCGCTTTAAGTTTTTCGCATTTATTAAACGATACTATACAATCTTTAATACCCGCAATTTATCCGATAATAAAAACAAGCTACCATTTAAGTTTTTCTCAAATTGGCTTAATCACACTTACATTTCAACTTGCAGCATCGCTATTACAGCCTTTTGTTGGTTTATATACAGATAAAAAACCACAACCATATTCTTTGGCTACCGGCATGGGATTTACATTGATTGGCTTAGTCACCTTATCTCAATCTACTCATTTTTACACCATGTTAATTTCGGTGGCTTTGATAGGTGTGGGGTCTTCAATTTTCCATCCAGAAGCTTCGAGAATGGCGCATGCCGCATCTGGCGGGAAAAGAGGTTTGGCACAATCGGTATTTCAATTGGGTGGTAATGCCGGAAGTTCTTTGGGCCCATTATTGGCGGCTTGGATAATTGTTCCCTACGGACAAATTAGCGTTATCTGGTTTTCAGCCATCGCTCTTTTAGCAATTGTAATCTTAAGTTACGTTGGTAATTGGTACAAAGGTTTCGTTTTATCCAGAAGTAAAAAAGCTAATATTCAGACTGTTGTGAATCAATTTTCTCGCAACAAAATTATTTTCTCTGTGTGTATTTTGTTGCTTTTAATCTTCTCAAAATACTTTTACATGGCTAGTTTAACTAACTATTTTACTTTTTACCTGATAGATAAATTTCATGTTTCGGTACAAACTTCGCAGATATATCTTTTCGTTTTCTTGTTTTCTGTTGCAGCCGGAACTTTATTGGGTGGGCCAATTGGTGATAAGATAGGGCGGAAGTATGTAATCTGGGCATCGATATTAGGAACGGCACCATTTGCACTTTTACTTCCTCATGCTAATTTATTTTGGATAGGCGTTTTAATTGTTCCTATCGGGATGATTTTAGCATCAGCGTTTTCTGCTATTTTGGTTTATGCACAAGAGTTAATTCCAGGAAAAGTTGGATTAGTTGCTGGCTTGTTTTTTGGTTTTGCCTTCGGGATGGGCGGTATTGGTTCGGCATTATTAGGTAAGCTTGCAGATACCACGAGCATTGAATATGTTTTTAATATTTGTGCCTTTTTGCCGTTGATTGGCTTGCTAACAGGTTTTCTTCCTAATATAGAAACGAAGAAAAAATAGGGTAGGGATGATTTTTGGAAATTTACTTACTTAAATCGAAGGCAACACCTGCATTTACTGTAAATTGATTGTTTAGTCTTTCATAACCAATAGCATCAGCATTGTATCTTGCAATTGGAAATTGAGCTTCAGCAAAAAGACCAAAACCTTTTGCAAAAAATACTCTGCCGCCAACGTGTCCGCCAAAGTTTTTTAAACCAAGGTTTAAGCCTGGGTAAACATCAATATTTGATGGTAAACCAATTACGCTTCCTAAATTTGCATTAAATTTTGCTTTAAGGTCAAATCTATCGCCAAAGCCTGGTTTGTCTACACCTGTAAATTTTTTAACGCCCAAAATATATCCAGCTTGTGCACCAATAGAAAAACTTGGTCCAACGCCATAATCTAATGAAGTAACAATTCCAGTTCCCCATTTTTGAAAACTTGCACCAATTTGATATCTCAAATCGTCTTTGCCCTTGTAAGCATCAATTTGTGCGTTTGCTTGCGTAAAGCCTATTGCTAATAAGAATAAGCTTGTAATAATCTTTTTCATTTCCTTGTTGAATAAATAATTTAAAAGCGCAAAGCTAATCAATTCTTACAACTTATGGTTGTGTAGGTTGTATGCTGAAATTGTTGAGTACTTAAAACAAAAAATCCTGCCAAAAATTATTGACAGGATTTTATAGGTAAATGTGAAAGGGTTGTGTTTAGAATAGAATATAAACTTTAAAACCTAAATTATTTATAAAGCCTTGGCTGCTTAAATTAAATGAGGTTTGTTTTGATTTAGTGTTTGAGAAAAATGCAGTCTGAGTAGCTTCAGTAGAGTTGTAAGCAAAATCAGCCGATAATAAGCTGGTTTCAAGTGCAAATCTTTTAGATAAAAACCAGGTAACACCTCCATACGCACCTAACGAATAGGTATTACTTTTATAATCTGTAGATGTAGTATTCTGTGTTTGTTGTGTATCTGATTGTGAGCCATGTATGTAGCTTACTCTGCCACCGGCATATGCGTATAATGTTTTTACAAGTGGAAAATATTTCTGATAAGATAAGTTTCCGCCATTATTTCTGTAACTACTTATTTCCATCCCATTCCCAGAAAGCTTATTTTCACCATAAACCAGTTCTAAACCAATTTTACTGTTATCCTTAAAAAAATATCCGTAGCCAAGTGTAAAAAGATTGTTTTTGCTTTCGCTTTGCTCCACATTATTAAATGTATTTTTTATTGAATTTACATTTACGCCAAAACTTAATGCATTGGTTCCTTTTGTTTGTGCAAATCCAGTTATAGAAAAGCATAGCACAGCCATAGCTGTAATTAATAGTTGTTTTTTCATTTGTGTTTTTTGTGTGTAGCCAATATTAAATTAAAAAACATAAAACAACTAACGGCTTAGTTTATATTTATGTAACTATTTGGTTATAAGTTAATTTATTTTCAAGGTAATTGCCTTAAAACCAAAGTTTCCAGTCATGTCAGCGCCTTCTATCCAAACGGTGTAACTACCCTTTTTATCGGCAGAAAAGAAAGAAAAATTAGCGGTACCATTATCATTGGTAACAAGATTGGGTACCCAGAATATTGTTGAGCGGAAATCTGGTTTTTTATCACTTTTATTTGTGGAAGTATATTTTGGGCTATAGAATGTTTTATTATCTCCGTAGCTAAACTGAGGCTTGAATTTATACATGTTTGCAGATTTACGCACAAACGGACCTTCTCCGGTTCTGGTTGTTACTTCAACATATGCGAAATCTCTCTCATCCAATGGATGTTGAAATCTGGAACGGTAGCTATTGCTATATTTTGGATATCTCATAACTTCTAAACCTTTTATGTCTTCAGCTGCATAGTACTGAAGGTAGGTGTTGATGTAATCTATATATTCATTTCCGAGAACGCCTGAAGGTTGGTAAAAAAAGTCTACATCTATACCATCAATAATTAGCCTAAAAATGCTGAAGTTTATATAATATCCACCTCTTCCTGCCTTATTAAATCCTTGTCTGAAACCTTTTACATTATCTTGCAAAACATTAAGTAAGGTTCTTTTTGCTACTTTATCCAAATCTTCCTCATTTAAAACCTGATCTGCATTTCCAGCTCCATTTAAATTTTTAGAGTTTTTGATAATTTTCTTTCCAACAATTTTAACTTCCCTTAAGTTAATTCCACTCTTAAAGGCAACCTTATATTCTTCATTTTTAATATCAATAAATTGTTGACTTAGGCTATCTATAACCTCAAAATTTTCATCTACTTGCTTTTTTGTTATAACTGAAAACGGAGCATTTTTAAATTCGTTCAATTCAATGCCTAAGGTTCCAGATTTACCCTTTGAATTTTTAGCTTGAATTACATAAGACGCACTATCTAAAGCCGGGAAATTGTCGAAAACAAATTCTCCCTTTTCATTTGTTATGGTATCAATTACTGTAGTGTGCTTTTTCAGCCCCATTAAAATAATCTTTGCGTTATTAATAGGTTTGTTTGCAATGTTGGTTACTTTACCGCTGATGTTAAAATCTTTCTCTGCTTTAAACATTGGTTTTTTATTTTCATCCCAATTATAACTTACCCAAGCTTGAGTAAGCATGAGCGCCTCTAATTGGTTATGCTTTTCTTCATTATAGTTTTGGAAGTAATAACCGGGTTTTTCAACTTCTCCTTTTAAATCAGAACTTAATAAAAAGTACGAAAGAATATTTTTCATCATTTAAACTATCTTTTTTAATTTGATTATCATCAGTAACAGAAATAGAAAATGCACCTGAAATGGGCTTTCTGTTTTTGTCTGATGCATTTAAAGTTATTGAAACACTATCACGAACATTATAAGCAATTGCATTTGGAAGCGCCTCAATTTTTAATTCATCGTTGTGATTTATAAAGAAGCTTCTTTCATTTAAAATTTGTCCTTTAGCATTTTGTAATAGAATTTGACAAACGCCTGTCGGGAAAAATGATTTGGCAATTTTAAAAGGGCGATATTGTTTCTGCGATTTAATTTGTGCCTGAAAGCAGATGCTTCCTCTTGATTGACCAACGATTGTGAGTTCTTGCTCGGGCAAATCGGAGTAAACCTGAATGCCGATAGAATCTGTATTGAAGTTATTAAACAATTTAAAATAAGAACCTGTGTTGGCGGCTTTGGGGAAATTTAATTTTTTTAGGTTTTGATATTCCTTGATTTTTACGATGTAAGACTCATTAGCTAGAGGAATCATTTCGAAGTAACCCATTCCCAAATCATTAGAACTGAAACTTGTAACGAGCTGTTGTTTTGAATCGAAAATTTCTCCACTTATTTTTATGCCCTTGCCATTTATGTTTATTGCCTTAAAGGCCATTTTTTGATTTTTATCTGCTAACCAGGCGCCAGACTCGGGTAAGAATTGCAAATCTATTTGCTGCTGATTATCAGGAATAGGGGTTACAGCTTTTATGGTTTTGTTTTTCTTTTTAGTTTCTGCCTCTGAAATCTGCTCTTCCTTTAAAAAATCGAGAATTTTAAACGGTTTCGCAAAAATATAGGTTTGTCCAAAATTTTGCATCCAGTTGGTATATGCTCTGAATGTGTAATTGCCTTTTTTGTAGATTTCGGGCTTTAAGGCAAATCCTGCCCAAGTTAAACCCATGGCCGTTGGCATACTCATAGTTTGAATAATGGCAGCATTAGCATCAAGTATTTCAAAATAAACTAAACCGCTTATTTGAGAAAAACTATTCGAGTTTGCGTTTATGAGGTATGCCTTAAACCATAAAGTATCTTGCGGAACAAACGTGTTTCTATCTAAATGAACATAAATTTTTTCTCTGGGTGCAATTTTTAATAAACTATCGTATCGGTTGGCGATTTTCTTGTCGTGTTGAGTTACAGCTTGAGAAAAAGAAAGTTGATAGCTTGCAAACTGGAATATTATTGCGCAGAAAAAAATGTATAGTAGTTTAATCATGAGCATTAAGGATGTAACCGAAAATACAAATATTTTTTAGCTAAAAAATAAAAGAGACCGTTGATTAACAGTCTCTTTACAAATAAATTATTTTTTATCTTTTACCTCCAGCTTCATGGTTTTAAAGCCAAAACCACCTAGCAAATCTGTTCCTTCAATCCATACGGTATAAGTTCCAGGCTTATCGGCAGAGAAAAAAGAAATTTCTGCCTCTCCATTTTTATTGGTTAAAATATTCGGCTCCCAATGGATTGTAGACCTAAAATCAGCCTTGCTATCAGATGATGAGGTAGTATATTTAGGTCGATAGTAATCTATTTTGCTGCCATATGCAACGGGTTTTAATAGATATATATTACTTGATTTTTTTAAGAAAGGGCCTGAATTTGTTTTTGTTGTAATTTCTATAAATGTATGGAAGCTTCTTTGCGCAGCCGTTGTTAATGGTGGTAAAAATGTACTTGCGTAAGCCATTGTGTAGCCATATGTCATTATTTCTATCCCTTCAATATCCTCTGCATTGTAAGAATCTAAATATTGCTGAAGAAATTGTACATGTCGGTCATTATAAGCATTAGCCACAATATCAGAATCTTTCACATAAAGATCATCTAGATTAAATCCGTCTATAACTAATTTTACCGGATCACCAAATACGGCAAAATCTCTAATTCTGGTTTTATGATCTAACGTAATTCTAAATCCTTCTACTTTTTCTCTAAGTACCTGATACAATGTTTTTTTTGGAATTTCATATAAATCTTCTGGAGTAATGGTTTGACTTGCATTACCGGGGCCATTTAAATTCTTTGAACCCTTTATGATTTTCTTGCCGACAATATTCACTTCTTTTAAACCAATGCCCGAATTAGCAGGTAGTTTAAATTCTTGCTTTTTGGTTTCAACCATTTGTATTGCCATACTATCTTGTAGCACATCTATATCATTATTAATTGGTGTTACACGAGGTACAAATATTGGTCTGGTAAACTCATCTATTTCAATACCAAGTGTGCCATTTTTGCCTTTACTGTTTTTAACCTGAATAACAAATGTGGTACTATCTATAACAGGAAAATTTTTAAATGTGAAATTTCCTTGCGCATTGGTTATGGTATCTTTAATTATAACATTTTTACTTCTTCCTAAAAGCGTTACTATAGCATTACTAGCTGGTTTGTTAAAGAGGTTTGTGATTTTCCCATTAATCGTGTAATCTTTTTCTGCTTTAAACTTTGGGCTAGTTATTGCCAAATCGGTATAACTAACCCAACCTTGTGTAAGCATAAGTGCTTCAAGCGCTTCATGTTTTATAGAATCAATTTTATGAAAGTAATAATTTGGACTCTCAATGTCTCCCTTTAAATCTGACGACATTAGCAAATAGGTTAAAATGTTTTCATCATTTAAGCTGTCTTTTAATACCTGTGTATCGTCAGTTACAGCCATAGAAAACGAACCTTCAATAGGTTGTTTGTTGTTATCTAATACTTTTAATTTTATTGCAATGCTGTCCCTTTTGAAGAAATCACTTTTATTGGTAGTTAAGTCTATTTTTAATTCATCTTGATGATTTAAAAACAAATTTCTTTGATTTAAAATTTTTCCGTTACCATCTATTAAAATAATTTGCCCCACACCAGTTGGAAAAACGTTCTTTGCAATAGATAATAATTTTTTTGTGGTGCCTGCTCTAACAGATGTTGCAAAACAAGGAACCCCACGGCTTTGCCCTAAAACTGTTATTTCGGGCAAAGGTGTGTCTGATAAGATGGAGATTTTTAAAGAATCTGATTTAAATTTGTTATCTATTTTTAATGTTATTCCAGATAATGCAGGTTTAGGCAAAATAATTTTTTGACTATCATTCAAACCTGATATTAATGATATATAAGTTTCTTCGGCATGTGGAGTCATTGTAAAAGTCCCCATTCCTTTTTCATTAGAATGAAATTCAGTAACTTTTTTTTGTTTTGAATCAAGAATTTCCCCTGAAATCTTAATTCCTTTACCAGACGAATTGATTGCTTTAAAACCTATTTTCTGCTGCCTGTCAATTATCCATGTACCACCTTCTGCTAAAAATTGAATATCATATTGCAATAATTTACCTGTAGTATTTAAATCTATATTTGTTCCAATTTTTTGTTTAATATTTGTTGCTTTTTCGGCTGCTTTTCTTCCCTCAGAGGAACTGATAACTTCGATTTCTTTTTGAAAAATATTAACATTTCCAAAATTTTGCATCCAATTCGTATAAGCCCTAAAAGTATATTTTCCTGGTTTATATGTGTTTTCTTTTAACGGGATGGCGGCCCAAGTTAATCCCAATGTACTGGGAAGGCTTATCGTTTGCATAATTTTTCCATCCGAATTAACCATATCAACATAAATTAATGCACTTATTTTAGAATAATAATTTAAACCAGCATCAACTAGATAGCATTTAAACCACATGGTATCTTGTACAGCATACATCTTTTGGTTAAAATGTGCATAGAGTTTTTCTCTTGGTAGCGTGGTTCTTGTTTTTTCTAATTGAGCAATTACTTTTTGAGATAAATTTTCTTGAGCTAACAACGATTGGCTAAATAAAATTATACAAATTAAGATAAGCTTAAAGGAAAGTCTTTTGTGCATTTTATAATAGTGAAATGTATTTAAAAAATACAACTTATATTTTAGTTGAAAAAATAAGCTGTTGCTTAGCAATCTCTTTTAAGGAGTTATTTTTTCTCACCAATGTTTAATGTCATTGTTTTAAACCCGAAATTCCCATTAAAATCAGTCCCTTCAATCGAAACAGTATATGTACCCTTTTTATCAGCGGAGAAGAATGAAATATTTCCTTCACCGTTCGCATCAGTCATTAAATTTGGATTCCAATAAATTGTGGTTCTAAAATCTGGCTTAGGGTTGCTTTTATTATTGATGTTGTATTTCGGACTGTAAAATATTTTGTTGTCTCCATAGGTTGGAGGTTTATACTTAAACATATTATCTGCAGTTTTAAAGTGCGGACCATAGCCTGCTTTTGTGGTAACTTCTACAAAAGCAGAATTTGAAGCTGTAAACGGATCTGTGTATTCATTAATATAGTTATTGGTATTCTTATTTGAAATCATTACTTCAATTCCCTTAATGTCCTCAGCTTTATATAAATCCATATAGCTCTTCAAGAAATTAAGATGTTCTCTACCATTTCCAGGATCAATTGGATTAAAGAAAAAATCAACATTTATCCCATCAATAATTAAGTTTAACGACTCCTCGTTTATTGCAAAATAGTGGATTCTTGGAGTTTTGAAACCTTTAGTGGCTTCCCTAAAACCCTTAACGTTTTCTTTAATCAAATCATACAGCGTTTTTTTTGATACTCGTTCTAAATCTTCCTCATTTAAAACAACGTCAGCATTTCCTGCTCCATTAAGATTTTTAGAATCTTTAACAATTTTTTTTCCGGTTATTTTAACCTCTCTTAAACTAATTCCGCTTTTAAAAGCGATGTCATTTTCCTGTTTTTTCGTAGCAATTAGACTGTCAATAGCAACCTCACTACTTGGATTATCCAGGTGATTTTTTTTCGCAGGAGTGGGCAAAAATGGAGCCCTTTTAAAATCGTTAACCTCAATATTTAATGTGCCAACTTTACCTTTCGAGTTTTTAGCTTGGATAACGTAAGATGCACTATCCATGGGAGCAAAATCTTTAAACAAAAATTCTCCATTAGCATTTGTAGTAGTGCTTGCAATAGAGAGTGGTTTTCTGGTACTCAGAAGTAAAATCTGAGCTTTATCGATTGCCTTATTTGTGATATTCGTAACTTTCCCGCTAATGGTAAAATCTTTTTCAGGTTCAAAAATTGGTTTTTTAGTTAAATCCCAATTATAATTTACCCATGCCTGAGTTAACATCAATGCTTCTAAATCATTATGCTTCTGTTCGTTGAAGTTTTGAATATAGTAGCCTGGTGATTCGATTTCTCCTTTCAAATCTGAGTTCAACAGCATGTGAGAAATAATGTTATTCCAATTTTCGCTGTCCTTTTTTATCTGATTATCATCAGTTACAGCAATTGAAAAGCTACCTTCAACAGGTTTTTTATCTTTATTTTGAACGTTTAAATTTATGCTAACACTATCTCTAAATGTATAAATGTTTGATGAAGAAACTGGCTGTATTTGTAATTCGTTATTTCTGTAGATAAAAAAGCTTCTTTCATTTAGTGGTTTCTTGTTGATATCTACAAGAAGAATTTGCGCTACACCAGTTGGAAAAAGCGACTTAGCTATTTTTATAGTTTTAGATTTTACACCAGCATTTAATCTGGCAATAAAACAAATGTTTCCTCTGCTTTGTCCAATTAAATAAACTTCTTGAGGCTGAACTTTTAAATTGATATGTACAGCAAGAGAATCTAAATGATAAGAATTGTTTAATTGAATCGATGTGCCTGAACTTTTTGAGGAGGGCAGATTAATGTTCTTTACAGGTTCAGGGCTATCAAATTTTGCAGAATAACTTTCGTTTGGTTCTGCAAACATGGAAAAATAACCCATTCCTTTATCATTTGATTCGAATGGAGTTATCGTATTTCCTTTAGAATCAATTATATTTCCTTTAACTTTTATGCCTAATCCGTTATAATTAACTGCCTTAAAAGCGATTTTTTGATGAATTTCTGCTATTAATTTACCGCCCTCTGGTAAAAACTGAACATCTATTTCTTTTGGGTTTTGATTTTTAGAATTAAATGTTTTTGTTTTAGTCTTGGTTACATTTATTTCATCTGGCAAAGGTTCTGGTTCAATATAATCTACAATTTGGATGTTTTGCTTGAATATATAATTATCGCCAAAATTTTTAGCCCAATTGGTGTAAGCCCTAAAGGTGTATTGATTGTCTTTATATAATTCTGGTTTTAGTGCAAACCCTCCCCATGTTATTCCCATGGCGGTTGGCAAACAAATTGTTTGAATTGGATTTCCTTTCACATCCAACATTTCAAAATAAATTAGTCCGCTTATTTTTGAAAATGCGTGAGTTTTGCCATCTACCAGATATGCTTTAAACCATAGTGTGTCTTGAGGTGTAAATACAGTTCTATCTAATTGTAAGTATAATTTTTCTCTTGGTGCAACGCTGCTTATACTATCATATTCTTTAATAAACTTTGTACTGAATGCTTGCTGTTGCGCAACTAAACTCTTTGATAATAGAATTATGGATAGTGAGATTAATAGGGATTTGAGAGGTTTCATAAGATATTTGGATGTAATTCCAAAATACAACTTATTTTTTAGTTAAAAAAAAAAGAGGCTGTTGATTAACAGCCTCTTTACAATTCTAATTTATTTTTAATTATACCGTCTGATTTATGAACACAAAATTATTATCGAACATATCGAGTTTAATTTTACTATCCTTATCAACTTTACCAGCTAATATTTCTTTTGATAGCTCATTTAAAATTCGCTTTTGTATTACACGTTTCAAAGGTCTTGCACCAAATTGAGGGTCGTAACCAAGTTGAGCCAACCAATCTAAAGCTTCTGGTGATGCATCCATTTCTATCCCCATTTCTGCCAAAGTTTGTTGTACATGTTTAAATTGTAACGAAACAATATCTCTGATTTCGCTGCGATTTAAAGGCGTAAACATAATTAGTTCATCAATTCTATTCAAAAACTCAGGGCGAATCGTTTGTTTTAAAACCTCGAACAACTCGTTTTTGGTTTTCGCAATTACTTCATCACGATTTTCATCATCCAGGTTTTTAAAATTATCCTGAATTAAATGTGCTCCGATGTTTGAAGTCATGATAATGATGGTATTTTTGAAATTTACAGTTCTGCCTTTATTATCAGTTAAACGTCCATCATCTAAAACCTGCAATAGAATGTTAAATACGTCAGGATGCGCTTTTTCAATTTCATCCAATAATACAACTGAATAAGGTTTACGCCTAACTGCTTCAGTTAATTGCCCACCTTCATCGTATCCAACATATCCCGGAGGCGCACCAATTAATCTTGAAACTGCATGGCGTTCCTGATATTCACTCATATCAATTCGGGTTAAAGCATTTTCATCGTTAAATAAAAACTCTGCCAATGCTTTAGCCAATTCCGTTTTACCTACACCAGTTGTACCTAAGAAAATGAAAGAACCGATTGGCTTGCGTTTATCCTGCAAACCTGCACGAGAGCGACGAATGGCATCAGAAATGGCTTCAATTGCTTCATCCTGACCAGCAACGCGTTGATGTAATTCAGCTTCAAGGTTTAATAATTTTTCGCGTTCACTAGCAATTAATTTCGTAACCGGAATGCCTGTCCAGCGGCCAACTACACCTGCAATGTCATCAGCTGTAACTTCTTCTTTGAGCATTCTGCTATCGCTTTGCTGGCTTTCTAAATCTGCCTTAAGCTTCTCAAAAGTATCTTGCGCCTCTTTTATTTTACCGTAACGAATTTCAGCAACTTTCCCATAATCTCCGGCACGTTCGGCTTGTTCGGCTTCTAATTTATATTGTTCAATCAGTTCAACCTGATTGTTAATATTATCTACCAGATTTTTTTCACCTTGCCATTTTGCTTTCAATTCATCTCTTTCGGCAGAAAGATTTGCAATATCTTCTGTAAGTTCCTTAACCTTTTTATCGTCTTTTTCACGTTTGATAGCCTCACGCTCTATCTCCATTCGCATAATTTCGCGATCTAAAGCATCTACGTTTTCAGGTACGCTATCCATTTCCAAGCGAAGTTTAGATGCCGCTTCGTCCATTAAATCAATTGCTTTATCTGGTAAAAAACGGTCGGCAATATAACGCTGACTCATTTCTACAGCTGCAATAATGGCTTCATCTTTAATCCTCACTTTGTGGTGCGTTTCATAACGTTCTTTTAAACCACGCAAAATCGAAATCGCATCTTGCGTATCTGGTTCTTCAACCATAACCTTTTGAAAACGACGCTCTAAAGCCTTATCTTTTTCTAGATATTTCTGATATTCATCTAAGGTTGTCGCACCAATTGCACGTAACTCACCACGAGCCAAAGCTGGTTTTAAAATATTTGCAGCATCCATTGCGCCTTCTCCGCCACCTGCACCAACTAAAGTGTGTATCTCATCAATGAAAAGAATGATGTCGCCATCGCTTTGCGTTACCTCTTTAACAACTGCTTTTAAACGCTCTTCAAATTCGCCTTTGTATTTCGCACCTGCAATTAAAGCACCCATATCTAACGAGTAAACTGTTTTGCTTTTCAGGTTTTCAGGTACATCGCCTTTGATAATTCTAAAGGCAATACCTTCTGCAATAGCGGTTTTACCAACACCTGGTTCACCAATTAAAATAGGGTTATTCTTCGTTCTACGAGATAAAATCTGGATAACACGGCGTATTTCCTCATCGCGACCAATAACCGGATCTAACTTGCCACTTTCGGCGTATTCGTTTAAATTACGGGCATATTTTCCTAAAGCTTGATAAGTAGCTTCTGCATTTTGGTCAGTTACACGATTATCTCCACGCAGTTCAGTAATTGCTTTTTTAAGGTCCTTTTCATTAACGCCTAGCTCTTTCAATAATTTCGAAGTGTTATCGTTTACGGCTAAAATTCCAAGTAAAAGGTGTTCTACAGAAACAAACTCATCTTTAAATTCTTTTAAAAACGATTGTGCTTTTTGTAAAACATTATTTGAATTTGATGACAGATAGACATTGCTTCCGCTAACTTTCGGAAACTTTGAAATCTCTGCATCTAAATTTTGATTTAAAACACTAAGGTTAACATTTAGCTTCTTCAAAACGTAAGAAACCACATTTTCATCAACAGTAAGCAAACCTTTTAAAAGATGTGCCGTTTCAATAGCCTGCTGCTGATTGCCTTGAGCTATTTCAGAAGCCTGTTGAATTGCTTCCTGGGCTTTTATTGTAAAATTGTTGAAGTTCATATAACCGTTTTAGTCAAAACAAATGCCATTGCATTTTTGCTTTTTTAAATCGGAAATTTTGTCGGTACAATTTTATATTTAATGACTAAATTACTGATAATTAGTTATTTATAGTGAAATTTTGTCTTGTTTTTTAGGTTTGAAAAGCAATTGTAGTAACTTTTTCGATTCTGCAGTCCCGCTTTTTGCTGTATCCCGAGAAATTCGGGATGCCGCTCCAATCGGGTTTAGATGGCGAGGCTTCTGATTCTATTTAAGAAAAACCATAACGCATAAAAAAAGCATCAACGTTTTATTTGCAGATGCTTTTTTTCAGTTGTCTGTTTTCAGTTTTCTGTTGCCTGTTTGGATTTAAAAAATTAACCGATTTAACAATTCATCAATTAACCAATTTAGCAATTAAACAATCCTAACAATTCAACAATACTCTATCCTAAAATCTCTTTTAGTTTTTCTGTCTGGTGGTCAGTTAATTTTTGCAGCGGACCAGATGCCAACATTTTCATCATCATGTTCAAATCAGCAGAGATAATAAGCTTTGCTGTTGTAGAATCATTACTATTATCGGTTACTGTCCATTTTAATTCTATATCAAATGGTGGTTTTTCAGTAGGAATAGCAACAAGTTCTTGATTTTCGATTCGACTAGAAATCTTGATGGCTAATTTTGCCATATTTTGAATTGTAAATTTAGCTTCATCCTCGCTCGATTCCCAATTGTAAATATTATCAGGCATTAAACCCTGGTGGTTGTTCATATTTGAGAGAAAGGCATAAACCTCGTTTACAGGCTTATTAATTTCTACAGCGCTTTCAATAATTGTCATTAGTAAATATTTGGTTTTAAGTTGTTCTTTACGATTCTGAATTTAGAATTTCATCCTTGCCCCATTCAGAAGGGTTTAGACGCCACTTTCCTAACAACTCCATATCGCTTTTTGCAATTATGCTATGTTCTGCAGCATATTCAATTAATGCTCCGTAATTTGATAATGTTAAGTAACGACATTTAGCTGCAGCAAAATTTTCATCTGCCTGAGCAAAGCCATAAGTAAAAATTGCTGCCAAACCTGCAACAGATAGGCCTGCACTTCTTAAAGCTTCAACAGCTTGTAAACTGCTTTTTCCTGTAGAAATTAAATCTTCAATAACCACCACACGCTGGCCTTCTACAACTTCACCTTCAATTAAGCTTCCGGTACCATGTTCTTTAGCTTTTGCACGTACGTAAATAAATGGCAAACCTAGTTCTTGAGCCACCAAAACACCTTGTGGAATTCCTGCAGTTGCAACGCCGGCAATAACATCAACCGAACCAAACTCTTCCTGAATGGCTTGCGCTAACTTTTGACGAATGTAAGTTCTAACCTGTGGATGAGAGAGGGTAATTCTGTTATCGCAATAAATTGGCGATTTCCAACCAGATGCCCAAGTAAAAGGATTATTAGGTTGTAATTTAATTGCCTTTATTTGTAATAAAAATTCCGCTACCTTTAATTCAATATCACTTTTATTATACATGGCCCAAAATTACAGAATTTATATCAACGATAACACTTTGTTTATATCAGATGTTTTGCCTGAACAAAAGGAAAAAATTCAACAGCTTGAAATTCAGGATTTTGATTTACAAATATTTTACAAAAAATTAAAAAACGGGTCTAAAAAAAGCTACATTTTCTTAACCAAAAACCCAAAAGAAACCTTTAAAAGGCTTAAAAAGAACTGCGAAATTATTAAAGCAGCAGGCGGTTTGGTAGAAAGCAGTAATGGTAATTTTCTATTTATTTTTAGAAATAAGAAGTGGGATTTGCCTAAAGGTAAGCTTGAAGACGGCGAAAATATGAAAGAAACTGCTGTTAGAGAGGTTGAAGAAGAATGCGGAATTAAGGTTTTTAAACGCGAAGAAAAATTGTGCAGAACCTATCATGTTTATCCAAATGGCTCAAAAATGGTTATCAAAAAAACTAATTGGTATAAGATGAAGGTAAAAGGCGAGCCAAAATTAGTACCTCAAAAGGAAGAAGGTATTGATGAAGCAGTTTGGTTAGATAGAAATCATATTTCGCCAGTGGTTAAAAATACTTTTCCATCAATTATGGATGTTTTAAGAGCAGGAGGGGTATTGTAGGTTTGCAATTAACCAAGTCGGTCGTCATTTCGACTGTAGTGGAGAAATCTTTTATTTCAACATTTTAACGCTGATATTTACATTATGTCTTAGCCAGACAGGCTCTTTTCTTTTGACACCAAAAGAAACAAAAGTGTCGGCTTAAAATTTTTCTATTAAAGTCCTTGCGAAGGATTTGATATTTTATCCCGAAAAATTTGTTAGGCCGATTTAAGTAAAACGGGGAAACAATGCTTTGGCCTTTCTATGCGAACATAAATAGTATTATATCGTCATTTCGACGTAGTGGAGAATCACGAAGTGCTCTGCGAAGCTAAATCTTTGAATATACTTTAACAGAAATCTCTCCTGAAAGTTCGGGATTCTGATCTAGTTGAAATGATATTAAAATTTCAATTCTCAAAATCTAACTCATCAACCACTTTCTTAACTCTTTTTAAATATTTACCGTAATAATACCATGCCCATAATTCGGTAATTGCACCAATTATTAAAATTGAAATAAAGCAATTTAGAATGAGATAAACTGGCGATAGCTTACTTAAAATTCTTGCAAAAACTGAAGCCTTCTCTACAAATAGATAAACTGCAAAAAAAGCAAGGCAAATAAATCCAATAATATAAGTAAGTGCTTTATAAAGCTCAATATTCAGTTTCATTTCATAGAAAAACCATAGAATACTTTTTCTGCTGTCCATACTCATATCGTAAGAGTTTTTGTAAAATTTGTAAAATTTGAAAAAGTAATAAGCTGTAAAACCGCATATTATTGCATAGAAAGTGTAATATGTTAAGTTCATGTTGGCTGAGAAACTAAAAAAATACGGAATAACAGCAAGGAAAATCAATGCCGCAATCTGATAGTTAAACTCATGTTTCATCTTTTTCCTGATGATATCAATTGGCGTGCGAGCTTTTTTTATCTTAAGCATATTCTCTGAAATGTTGGTTTCTTCTACATTTTCAGCATTCCATTCGTTTTTTATATCGTCAAAATTCATAACCATTTTTCTTTATGATGAATTGTAATTTTTCTTTTGTTCTGTTCAGTTTTACCCGAGCATTTACTTCGCTTATGCCCAAATTTTCGGCAATTTCTCTGTGCGATTGATTTTCGAGAAAAAGAAATATCAAAGCTTTTTCTACAGCATTTAATTCTTGAACAGCCGTATATAAATAAGCAAGTTTCTCTTCCTTTCCTTCGTTTTCGTTAACATCGACTACGTCGATATTTTCATTGAGTGGAGTTTTATCTACTTTCCTGTTATCTTTTTTAAAATAAACTAGAGCAGTATTTAGCGCTACCCGATACATCCACGTTGAGAATTTACTATTGCCTTTAAAAGATGGGTAAGCTTTCCAAAGCTGCATTACGATTTCCTGAAAAAGATCTCGCTGGTCTTCTGCACCATTCATATACATTTTAGAAATCTTATGTATAATCGCTTTGTGCTGATTAATCAGAGAAAGGAATATCGTTTCAGTTTCTTTCATTTAAGGCGTTTTTATTTGGCTTAAAGAATTAAACTAATCTTGATAGGAAAAAGACTCGCTACGCTAAAAATTGTTAAGATTCGAGTATTCATAAATTCATTTTATATACTCTATATGTAATCGATTTTTGAAAACGTTACATTTTAGCGAGGAAAATATTTATTAAAGAAAACTTAAGGCTTCTTTTGGTACAAACGGACTTACATCACCATGGTTTCTTAAAATATCGCGAACTATTGTTGAGCTTATTGCTGAGTATTCTGGCTTGCTTAAAAGTAGTATGGTTTCTACTTCAGGCATCATGGTTTGGTTAATTTGAGCTATGGCTCTTTCGTATTCAAAATCTGATGCGGAACGGATACCACGAACCATGTATGTTGCGTTTATCTTTCTACAAAAATCGACAGTTAAACCCTCGTATGTTTTAATTTCGATGTTTTTATAACCTGTAAAAACAGTTTCTAAAATTTGTAAACGTTGTTCGGCTGTTAGAAAATTTTGCTTTGAACTATTTAATCCGATACCTATAACAATCTTATCAAAAAGGGGAGTAGCACGTTGTAAAATGTTAACGTGTGCAATTGTTATTGGGTCGAATGAACCTGGAAAAAGCGCTATCTTCATAATTCAAATATAGATTTTTAAGCGGAAAGGAGAAAGATTAAAGTTCTATGCTTCGCACCTCGTCATTGCAAGGTACGAAGCAATCTTAATGCATTTGTAGTAAACCCAAAGTTGTAGGATTGCTTCGTGCCTCGCAATGACGACTGTTTATGTAAAGAGTTAAGGATTTGTGCAGTTAGCTTTTTTTGCGGTTAACTAAACTCAAAAAAGCTAAAAGAAGAATTTCCGTATTTGCGGGTTTCAGTATAGCCAGGTTGATTATGCAATTTCATATTGCTTTGGTGCTCAACAATTAGTAATCCATCTGGCTTTAACAATTGCTGTTCCTTAACCATAACCGGAATTTGAGGAATGTTTGGCATATTATAAGGAGGGTCAGCAAAAATCAAATCGTAAGAACCCGTCATTTGTTTTAGGAGCTTGAAAACATCGCCTTTACGCACATCAATTTGATTAAAATCGTATTTCTTGGCGGTTGTTTTAACCCAATTTACACAACCATAATCCATGTCAACAGCTAAAATACTTTCAGCATCTCGAGAAGCAAATTCGAAAGTTAAATTTCCGGTGCCACAAAATAAATCTAAAACAGTACAGGTTTCAAAGTCGAATTTATTATTTAAAATGTTAAATAAGGCTTCTTTTGCCATATCTGTTGTAGGGCGAACAGGTAAATTTGCTGGTGGTTGCAAACGAATGCCTTTTAATTTACCTCCAATTATTCGCATAAATCTAAAGCAAGTAAACCGCTGAAATAATGTTGTGGCATATCGGCAAGCAATTCGTTATTATCTTTTGCAGCAGGTAGAAAGAAATATAGATTGTTAAAATATTTCAGTAAGCAGTTGTAGTGCTCATCATCTTCGTTAATAATCCCTTGTAGATAAACCGGAACATTATCGTTTAAGTTGAGCTGCTCAATTATCAATAACAAAAAGTAATTAAATTCTTCTGCAGTTTCTGATTGATAATGATTTTGAAAAACAACCTTTTTATCTTTAACGTATAAAACGTTAAAGGAAAGTGCCGTGAAATCTATTAATAAAGATTCATCGGCCAAATGCTTAAACAAAGCAATTAATGGCTCTGATTGAGGGAAAACTAAAGATTGTTCGGGCAATACAAGTTTAACATCTTCGTTAAGGCAATATATTGTGTTAAAACCTAAAGCATTTTGCTTAGCATAAACCTGATTGTCTGATCCTAAATATTTAGCATATACCGCTAAGTTTTCACCATCAAACCATTCATCAGGAATAAAAATAAAATTTGAGCTATGGATTGAAGCCTTAACAGCGGCATAATTTAAACTCAAATGAGCGTCGTTAGCAAATGCACTTTTTACTTCATTTTCTATCGAATCACAGCCCTGTTTATCAAATATTGCGTAAATTATTCCAGAGTTTTTATCTACCAGAGCATAAGAAAAACTGTCGTTTGTTATTTTTAACAATAAATTACAGTTTACAGATGCCTCAGTTTTAAAATTAGGGTCGACCAATAAAAGACTGTTTTCGCTCATTGAAACAAAAATAGAGTTTTTTGTAGATTAACCGCAAAGCACGCAAAGTTTTTTCGCAAAGGAAATGAAGTTGAGTGGTCTTAATTGTTAATTTAATATAAAAACGCTTTAAGATTCCCGTATACACGGGAATGACGTGAAGCGGGATTTTGCCACGGAATCACGGATTGACACGGAAGTTGGTGTTTTATATTCCGTGATTTCTGTGTTTCAATGGCAAATTGTTTAGAGAAGTATTTATAATTCTTTGGAAAAAATCTGTGTTATCTGTGTACATCTGTGGCTAAAATTGTTTTTTATGTGAGTAAGGCTTTAAGATTCCCATATACACTGGAATGACGTGAAGCGGGATTTTGTCACGGAATCATGGATTGACACGGAAGCTGGTGTTTTATTTTCCGTGATTTCTGTGTTTCCGTGGCAATTGTTTAGAGAAGTATTTATAATCCTTTGGAAAAATCTGTGTTTATCTGTGCACATCTGTGGCTAAAACTTGACCAAATCTTTTTACCAAATACAAACTTTTGGCTTGATGAATAATTTAAAAATTCGACTTAAATTCGAAACATGAGCTACCAACCAACCTACAAAGCAGCAAACACAATTGCAGCTACAATTGAGCAACATTTTATAAGGCTGCATCAAAATGCAATTGCACAGGGCGAGGTAGATTTGGCAACTCAACCAGATAAATTTACAATTGAAGCTTTAATTGATGTAGCTTTTTGGAGTAGTTTAAGAAAGGAAGAAGGGCATTCGCCGAGAATTTCGATTGCTTTTTTACCACCAGACCAAACTTCAAAACCTTTATTGTTTGCTAAAAAGCTCCCCTTAAATGCAAATACGCTTACTAAAATTGCACCCGGCATAGAACGTTCTGGCATACATTTAGGCGTTTGGATGGAAGATGGTGAGCTTTATATTTGGGGTACAACGTTAAACATTCCTAATTTTTGCTTTGTTGTAGATGTTTCTGAACCGGGTTTAATCGTTATAAAACACCGTAGAATTTATGGTATAGGTAAGTTTACAAACGTAGCGGTTTTAAAGGGCGAACAAATAAGGATAGTTGATGATACAAGTTGCTCAAATTCTAATAAAGATTGTCCGCCGATTTTAAAAGCACTGCTTGATTTAACTGTTTTAGCAAGCTGGAACGACCCGATAAATATTCTAATTCAGTTTGCGGTTTCAATGCGTGCTCATGGTCGCGGAGGTGCATTGTTAATTGTGCCGAAAGATGATGCGAAATGGGAAGAATCTATTATTCATCCAATACAATATTTAATTGAACCGCCATTTTCTGGTTTATCAAATCTTGCAAAGCAAAGCGGAAATCAAACTGAAATATTCTCTCAAGGCGCATTAAGACGAGAAGTTGAACATTTAGCCGGTTTAACAGCAGTTGATGGAGCTACGATTATAAATGAAGAATTTGATTTAATTGCTTTCGGTGCGAAAATAGGTAGAGCGAAAGGTAAACCAACGGTTGAGCAAATTGCTTTCTCTGAACCGATTATCGGTGGTGAAGATAAAATACTTTTTCCTGGTCAGTTAGGTGGGACAAGGCATTTTTCTGTTGCACAGTTTGTAAACGATCAGCCACAATCTATTGGTTTAGTTGCTTCTCAGGATGGTCATTTTACTATTTTTAGCTGGAGTAAAAAGCAAAATGTTGTAATGGCGCATCGTATTGAGACGTTGTTGTTATAAGGTGAATTGTTTAATTGCTTAATTGTTAAATTGAGTATTATGCCGTCATTTCATAATCTTTAGGCACTTTGCAGGAGCTAACATTAAAAACGGATTCTATCTTTGCAGCCTAAACCGTATTGCAGCGGCATCCCCCGATTTTACATCGGGGATACAGCGGAAAGACGGACTATCGGAACCGATTAGTACTGCAATTGCTTTTCAAAAAAAATATTTTCTGTGGACAATTACACAATTAGCCAGTTACAACAATTAAACAAAAAGAATGTACATCGATAAAAGTCAGTTAATTGCTCAAGCTTACGAACATGCACCAACAAAGGAACAGCTTCTCTTTTGCGAACGGATGTCGGTTTTTTTGCAAGATGATGATGAATATAAATGCTTTGTTTTAAAGGGTTACGCTGGTACGGGTAAAACTACGTCGGTTGCAGCTTTGGTTAAGGTTTTGGCAAAGTTTAATTTGCGTAGCGAACTTTTAGCTCCAACGGGTAGGGCAGCAAAAGTGATGAGTCAGTATTCTTATCGAAAGGCTTTAACGATTCATAAAAGAATTTACAGGAAACGTTCTGCTGCATCGCCAGAAATGCAATTTCAGCTTGCGCCAAATTTATCAGAAAATACGCTTTTTATTATTGATGAAGCATCGATGATTGCGGATGAGTTTAATGAAACAGGTTCTTCAATTTTAAGGGATTTGCTCGAATTTGTGTATAATACTAAAAATTGTTTCCTGCTTTTTGTTGGTGATACGGCTCAATTACCGCCGGTTGGCAGTTTGGATAGTCCGGCATTGAACGAACAATATTTGAAAGATAAATTTGCTTTAACTATTTCTTCGGTGGAGTTAAAAGAAGTTGTTAGGCAGGAAAAAAAATCTGGTATTTTGGCTAATGCAACCATGCTTAGAAACCAGATTTCGAAAAATCCTGATAACCCTTTGCCAAAATTTCTGACTAAAAACTATAAAGATATCTTCAATATGGCAGGCGCCAGATTAGTTGAGGGGCTGGAATATGCCTATCGCAAATTTGGTATGGAAAATACGCTTGTTGTTTGTAGGTCGAATAAATCTGCAAATATTTATAATCAGCAAATAAGGGCGAGATTGCTTTACAGGGAAGAGGAACTTACCGGTGGCGACCAAATTATGGTGGTTCGGAATAATTATTTTTGGTTGCCAGATAATGATGAAACTGCATTTATTGCGAATGGCGATATGGCAAAAGTAATTAGAGTTAGGGGCGAAGAGGAGCGATATGGTTTTCGTTTTGCTGATGCTACGCTTGAATTTATGGATTTTCCGGCTGCGGGACAGGTGAGTTGTAAGGTGATGCTTGATACCTTGAATCTGGAAACTGCAAATTTGCCTTACGAGCAAAATAAAAAGTTATTTGATGGTTTAAATGAGGATTACGGATATATTGCAAACAAAAGGCAAAGGATGCTTGCAATAAAACAAGACCCATTTTACAATGCATTACAAATTAAATTTGCATATGCGGTAACTTGCCATAAAGCGCAAGGCGGACAATGGGAAGCTGTCTTCGCCGACCAAGGCTATTTAACGGAAGAAATGATTGATTTAGATTTTCTTCGCTGGCTTTACACGGCCGTTACCAGAGCAAAAAAGGAATTGTATTTGGTTAATTTTGCGCCACAGCTTTTCGCTAAGACTGCACAGGAGGATTATTTTTAAAAGGACTTCACCATCTAAGACACCTAAGTTCATCTTAGGTTATATTACTTAAATTGTGAGATAGATTATTTAGTCACAGATTAACAGATTTTTGGGTTGTATTTTAAAACTTTTAGCTTAGGTTATTTAGGTGGTGAAAAAATAGCCAACTTTAATCTGTGGCTAACTGTAAAAAACATTCCACAATCAGCAGCTAAAACAGCTTAAATTCTTACCTTGATATTTTAACCAAATGATGTTATGAAATTTGCTTTTTCGCTTAAGAACAAGATAAAAATAGCTTTTTTATTATTCTGCATTATGTGCTGCACTTTACTTATCCGTTTTCTGGAAGATAAAAGTGTGAAAAAAATAAACGATTCTTTTATTTCAATGTATAAAGACCGTTTGGTTCCGGCTACAGATTTATATTTTATTGCCGAAAATTTATACCATAAAAATTCGGTTATCCAGAATGTGCTTAACAAAGATATTTCATCAAATTCGGGTTTATCTTTGGTTAAAATGCATAATTCTAAAATCGATTCGGTAATAAATAAATATGAATTAACTGTGTTGGTTAAGCAAGAGAAAAGCTTTTTATCAGAGTTGAAAAAAGCTTTATCGCATCAAAACAATATTGAAAATAAAATATTAATTGCTGCTGAAACAGAAAGTTTGAAGATTTACGATTCCATCGGCAGGGTTGCAGCTAACCAAACTTTAAATAAGCTATCTTCTTTGATTAAAATTCAATCGGCCGTTGGCGATGAATTGATTAACGATTCAAAAATATTTGTATCGGGCACCAAAGTTTACTCTACATTTCAAATTATCCTAGCTATTGCAATAGGTGCGCTAATTGTCGGCATAGTTTCAGCCTCAAATGCAGTTAAGGTTCAGCAAGATAAATTTAACTTGAATTAACTCCGATTTATCGATAGAAGCAAACCTTATATCGATACACTGAAAGGCTTGTAGCACTTTGTGAATAAGTTTGAAATCAAATCAGATATTCTTAAACTTATGAAAACATACACAAGTAATTCTAATAAAAAGTGGTTTGGTATTTTTTGTTTTTTTATTGTTTTAGTTTTTTCAGCTTGTAAAAAAACAGATTCTACAGCAACCTCAACAAGTACAACAACAAATACTGGCACAACTTCTACTACTGGAGGTACATCGACAATTTTAAATACCGGAATAATTTCAGGAACTGCAGAAGGGTCGACTGAAATTGGAGCCAATGCAGATGATTTACTCGCAAACTCTACTTTTTCAAGCATTGTGTCCATCAATTTTGGCTCAACAATTACCATAACAAATCCACTTTCTGCCGCTGGAGTTACCATAACTCAAAATAACGGAGATGTAACCATAACCGCCACTGCAACTGGTGTAGAGTATCAATTATCAGGTACAACTACAAATGGTTCGGTTAAGGTTTACAGCGATAAGAAATTTAAAATGACATTAAATGGTGTATCCATTACTAATAACGATGGACCTGCAATTAACATACAATCGAGTAAAAGAGCATTTATTGTAGTGGCAGATAACACAACTAATAATTTAACCGATGCTGCAAGTTATGCCACTTCTACTGAAGATATGAAAGGTACATTTTTTAGTGAAGGTCAGCTTATTTTTAGCGGTACAGGAGCTTTAAACCTTAAAGCAAATTACAAACATGCAATTGTTAGCGATGATTATGTTCGTGTAATTTCAGGCAACATCACGGTAGCAAGTGCAGTTTCTGATGGAATTCATACTAACGATGCGATAATTATTGATGGCGGTACGCTTAAAATTACTGCGGCTGGAGACGGAATTCAAGCAGATGAAGGTTATGTAATTGTAAATGATGGAACGTTAACCCTAAACACTGTTGATAAAGGAATTTCTGCATCTTATGAAGGTACAGATACTACAATTATTCCATATTTAAATATTAACGGAGGAACAATAACAGTGATTTCATCAAAAGGAGAGGGTATAGAAAGTAAGGGTGTTTTAACTATCAATAAAGGAACAATATCGCTTAATACATACGATGATGCCATTAATGCAAAAACAGCTATTTATATTAACGGCGGCTCTGTTTACGCTTACGCTACAAATAACGATGCAATAGATTCTAACGGAACTTTAACCATAACCGGGGGTACAACCGTTGCAATTGGTGCAAATGCGCCAGAGGCAAGTATTGATTGCGATGCCAGAACCTTAAAAATAACCGGTGGTTTAGTTATCGGTATTGCTGGCGCAACTAGCGGACCAACTGCTAGTGTCTCTACAATCCGCTCTGTAGTTATGGGTAGCGGTGCTGCGAATACAATAGTTCATATTGAGGCAGCTGATGGAACTGAGGCACTTACTTTTCTTGCCCCAAAAGCATACAGTACACTAATTTACGCAAGCTCGAAATTAAAAGCTACAACAGCATATACTGTTTATACAGGTGGAAGCGTTACCGATGGCACAACCTTTAATGGTTTGTATTTAACCGGAACTTACAACAGAGGTACAAAAGGTACAACCTTTACCACCACAAATATATTAACACAAATTGGTGGAAGCATTAGCAGGAATTAATTAAGAAAAAGGCTCAGATTTTTTAAAGTCTGAGCCTTTTTTTATTCTGCTTCCTCGTCGGTTATTAACCTAATAGAATCATCAGAAAGTACAATTAAACGTTCTTTATAAAGCGAACCAATGGTTTTTTTAAAGGCACTTTTGCTAATCTGAAAACGATGATAAATTTCTTCTGGTGTACTTTTATCGCCCAGTTCAATAACACCGTCGCTTTTTTTCAGTTCGCTCAGAATCATTTCTTTCGAATCTAAAATATGGCCGTAACCGCTAGGTTGCAAGGTTAAATCAATTTTACCTTCAACACGTATCTTTTTAATCCAGCCTTTACGTTGCTCGCCAATTTGAATATTATCAAAAACTTCGTTGTGGTACAATAAACCAATATTTGTATTATTTATAATTGCATTGAAACCTAAATCTGTTTCTTCAGTAATTAATAAACTTACTTCATCTCCCTCTTCAAAATCAAAATCCTCTTCCTCAACAAAATCATACAATTTAGATGAAGCCAGTAAACGGTCGTTGTTTTCATCTAAATAAATATAAACTACATATTTATATCCTTTTTGCATGGGTCTTTTTTGCTCTCGCTGTGGTACGTAAACATCTTTATCAATGCCTAAATCCATAAAAACACCATCATCACCATCCGAAACTACTTTTAAGAAAGCAAAATCTCCAACTTCAGCATAAGCTTTTTGAGTTGTTCCGGTTAAGCGGCCATCTTTCTGTATAAAAACAAAAACATTTAAATTTTCGCCAATTTCGGCGTTGCTTGGAACATATTGGTATGGAAGTAAAACTAATTTATCGCCATCCGTTAAATTTAATCCGGCTTCCGTTTTACTTAAAATTCTTAATTCGTTGTATTTACCTATTTCAATCATTCTTTTTTGGGTTACACCATTTTCTCCAATGGTTTTATGCAAAGGTAACAATGTTTTGCTTGCAAATAGTTTTAATGATTTAGAAAAGGTGCTGTAGTGTTTAATCGGTTACGGCAGTCGGGCTGTTCGCTAAATCTTTTTGCTTTTGGTTCTGATAAACTTACGAAGTCCAATGCCTTTTGTTAATTAGGCTTCGTAAGTTCTGCCCGAAATCCAAAAAGTATACCGCTTCCATCCCGTTTAAAAACAAAGGTAGTCGCAAATAATCCAATGCATTAAGTTAAATGCGCTTAAAGAAATCGTTTATTAAAAAACAATTAGAGAATTGACTTAAACATACAATCATTTCCAATAAATGGCTTAAATTTGGGGCTATATTCAAATGTATGAACAACCCCAAAAAAGCTAAAAAACCGAGTGTTTTTAGTCTTCTGGCTGATTATAAAGGACTGATTTTTTTATTGATTTTATTTGCACTATTAAGTAATGGTATTAACCTTTTAATACCTAAAATTATTGCAAATGGAATCGATTCTTATTCAAATAAAAGCTTTAAGGTAGAAACCATATTAACCCAATTTGCATTGGCAATTATATTGGTTTTCATCTTCACTTATTTGCAAAGTATTGTACAAACTTATGCTTCAGAGCGAGTAGCAAGAGATTTAAGAACTAAACTCTCAGACCAAATTTCGAGGCAAAACCATGCTTACGTGTTGCAGGCAAGCCCGGCAAGGTTATTAACCAACCTTACTGCAGATGCAGATTCTATTAAGATGTTTGTGTCACAAGCAATTGTTTCCATTGCTTCATCGTTATTTCTTATAGTTGGCGCCAGTATTTTGCTTTTAATCATAAACTGGAAACTTGCATTATGCGTAATCGTTATTGTACCAATAATTGGTGGCGCTTTCTTTTTCGTTTTAAGTAAGGTTAAAGTTTTATTTATAAAAAGTCGCGAGGTAATCGACTGGCTAAATAAAGTAATAAGCGAAAGTATTTTAGGTTCAGCACTTATTCGGGTAATTAATTCGCAGCAACTCGAGTACAATAAATTTTTAGATGCAAACGCAAAAGCCCGTGATTTGGGTCTGTCAATTTTACGCCTGTTTGCCGGTTTAATTCCTATTATCGTATTTACAGCTAACTTATCTGGTTTAAGTATTTTGGTGCTTGGAGGTCATTTTGTAATCACCGATTCTATGACTCTAGGAGAATTTGCAGCTTTTAGTAGCTACTTAACCATGATAATCTTCCCGATTCTAGTAATTGGATTTATGAGTAATGTAATTGCACAAGCAACAGCATCTTACCAAAGGATAGAAAGCGTTCTAAACGCCCCAGAGGTTGAACATTTAGGCACAATAACTCAAAAATTACATGGCGAGGTTGAAGCTAAGGATATCTCATTAACCATAGGGCAAAAACCAATCTTAAAGAACATATCTTTTAAAGTAGAGCCAGGTTCAAAAGTTGCCATCATCGGACCAACTGCAGCAGGTAAATCTCAGTTACTACATATTTTAACCGGATTAATTGCACCAACCAGTGGCGATGCTTTTTATGATAACGAAACCATCAACAGCTATAATCAGGAATATTTTTACAAGCAAGTAGGTTTTGTTTTTCAAGATAGCATCATTTTTAACATGAGCATTCGAGAAAATATTGCCTTTAGTGATACCGTAACCGATGAATCTTTAACCAAAGCGATTGAAACAGCCGAACTAAAAGATTTCGTTAATGCTTTGCCGGAAAAACTTAATACAATTGTTTCTGAACGTGGCAGCAGCTTATCTGGCGGACAAAAACAACGAATAATGCTTGCAAGAGCATTAGCAATTAACCCACAAATTTTGTTGCTCGATGATTTTACTGCCAGAGTTGATACCAATACTGAGGCTCGTATTTTAGAGAAAATCCAGAAAAATTATCCGGGGCTTACTTTAATTTCTGTAACGCAGAAAATTGCCTCCGTAACCCATTACGATAAAGTAATCTTATTAATGCAAGGCGAAATTATCGCCGAAGGAAAACATCAGGATTTGCTGAAAACAAGTCCGGAATACGTACAAATTTTCAATTCACAACAGAGTACCAGCAATTATGAAATACAATCTTAACCAGCTTAGTCAGCAGCAAGAAAAGCAATCGACTTACAAAGCTTTAAAAAGGTTGCTAAATTTAATATCTGCTGAATGGAAAAACCTTTGGTTGGCTTTAATTGCAATTTTAATTAACTCCGGCTTGCTATTGCTTGGTCCGTTATTAATTGGTCATACCATTGATACTTACATCCGCACGAAACAATTTCACGGTGTTTTAATATTTGGTGCAATACTTTTGGGGATATACTTGGTTGCGATGGTAACAGGTTATCTACAAACAAAATTAATGGGTAGCGTGGCGCAAAGAATGCTCTACACTTTGCGAAATGCCATTTTTAACAAATTGCAAGAGTTACCGGTTTCTTTTTTCAATCAAAATAAAGCAGGCGATTTAATCTCAAGAGTAAATAACGATACCGATAAAATCAATCAGTTTTTTTCTCAATCGTTGGTGCAGTTTATCGGGAGTATTGTAACTATGCTTGGTGCAGGTGTTTTTTTACTTTCCATTCATTTAGAACTGGGTGCAGCAGCATTGTTACCCGCAGTTTTAATTGTAGCGTTTACCATAATTTTTTCTCCCTGGGTAAAAAGAAGAAATGCAACCAACCTTAAAAGCGTTGGTGCTTTGAGTGCCGAAATACAGGAAAGCCTAAACAATTTTAAAGTCATCATCGCCTTTAACCGCAGAGATTATTTCAGGAAAAAATTTGACGATGCAAATAAACAAAACTATAAAACTGCAATCGGAGCAGGCTTGGCAAATAATATTTTCGTCCCGGTTTACGGGCTTTTCTCCAGCGCAGCGCAACTTATCGTTTTACTTTTCGGAATTTATCTAATCTCAAAAGGCAGTTTTACACTGGGTTTGCTTGTAAGTTACATCGCTTACACCACAAGTTTTTACAATCCGCTTCGCCAATTAGCAGCACTTTGGACAAGTTTTCAGGTTGCGACGGCAAGTTGGGATAGAATTTCGCAGATTTTGTTAATGGAAAGCGATTTGAAACAGATTGAAGTTTCGGATGGCATAAAATCTGATGCACTGCTTGAATTTAAAAATGTTCACTTTTCTTACGATGAAGGCAAGGAAATTCTTCATAATATTAACTTACGTTTTGAGAAAGGCAAAACTTACGCTTTAATTGGTCCAACAGGTGGTGGAAAAACTACAACAGCATCCTTAATCGCTCGTTTATACGATGCTACAAAAGGAACTGTTTTGCTTAATGGAAAAGATATCAGAACGTTTTCTCCTGAAGAACGTACAAAAAAGATAGGTTTTATCCTTCAGGAGCCGTTTTTATTTAGCGGAACAGTAAAGGAAAATATTCTTTACGGAAATGATAAGCTTAAAAATTTAAGTGATACTGAACTTGAACAAATTATAAAAGATGCCAGTTTAAATGAGATTTTAGCAGTTTTTGATGAAGGTTTAAACACAATTATAACATCAGCATCTGATGGCATTAGTTTAGGTCAAAAACAGTTAATTGCTTTTATGAGAGCTGTATTACGCAACCCTGAAATACTAATTCTGGATGAAGCTACAGCCAACATCGATACCATAACTGAACAGCTTTTAGGTAATATTCTGAACAAATTATCGAAGGAAACCACGCTTGTTATTATTGCACATCGACTAAATACGATTGAAAATGCAGATGAAATCTATTTTGTTAATGAAGGTGAAGTGCAAAAAGCGGGAACTTTAACTGATGCTTTAGATATGCTTTTGAACGGTAAAAGAACAAGTTAAAAGCCCCTCTCAACAATTTTACTTGCAATCCAAAAGATTAATCTACACCTTGCCTAACCAAATATTATCCCCATGAAAAAGTATCTTTTGCTTTCTTTTGTAGCATGCTTTTATGCAATTTCATCTTTCGCACAATCGAACAATCAAATTTTTGTTCAGGATAGTTTAAAGCTTATTTCATCGCAATTTGAATTTACTGAAGGTGCTTCTGTTGATAAGGAAGGAAATATTGTTTTTACCGACCAACCGAACGATAAAATATGGAAGTATGATGTTGAGGGAAAACTAAGTCTTTACATGGAAAAATCTGGTCGTGCAAACGGAACATATTTTGACCAGAATGGAAACCTGATTGTTTGTGCTGATGAGAATAACCAAATCTGGTCTATCGATAAAAACAAAAAAGTAAAAGTGCTTTTTAGTGATTTTGAAGGTAGAAAAGTTAACGGCCCAAATGATTTATGGATAGATGCAAAAGGCGGAATTTACTTTACAGATCCATACTATCAACGCAATTACTGGACAAGAAAAGCATCAGAAATAAACGGAGAAAGGATTTATTTTATACCGAAAGGAAGTAAAAAAGCAATTGTTGCTGCTGATGGTTTAGTGCGACCAAATGGTATTGTTGGAACGCCTGATGGAAAGTTCTTATACGTTGCTGATAGAGTAGCTGATGTTACTTACAAATACCAGATTAACAGCAATGGAACATTAAGCAATCGTGAATTAATACTAAAACAAGGTTCTGACGGGATGACTTTAGATAGTGATGGAAATATTTATATAACCGGAAAAGGTGTAGATATTTACAAGCCTACCGGAGAAAAAATAGGGCATATAAACGTACCTGAAAATTGGTGTGGCAACATTTGTTTTGGTGGTAAGAACAGAAATATTTTATTTATAACAGCGTCAAAATCTCTTTATTCGATAGTAACAACTGCAATAGGAGTGGAGTAGTTAGTTAATTAATTGGAAGTTCTACAAAAAATGTAGTTCCAATTTCCGGAGTGCTTTCGAACCAAATTAATCCACCATGCGCTTCTATAATTTGTTTTGAAATTAATAATCCAATTCCGTAAGATTTTTCGCCATTCGTGCCCGTTCGTTTTACATCGGCACTCGGGTTAAATATTTTAGCTTTGATTTCATCGGGCATACCAATACCATGATCTTTAACTGATATTAATACTCTTTCAGCACTGCTTTTAATCCAAACCTTAATTTTTTCATTCGGCTTGCTAAATTTGATAGCGTTTGTAACTAAATTGCTAATAACTCTCCAAATTTTTTCGCGGTTTATATTAATAATAATCGGTCTGCTTTCTAGTTCAATAACTTGTTTTTTTTCTTCAGCTTTATATTTCAATTGGTTTATGCAATATTTTAGAAGTGTATCTAATTCAACAGGCTCTTTTGCTAAATGCTTATCCGCACTTTCTCTGTTTAACAATTCGTTTATAAATTTGAGAGAGTCAACGGCAGATAATTTAATTAAATCGAGCGAGTGCTTCTCGCTATGATTTAACAGAGAATCTTCTTCCATTAATCCAACTAAACTTACTATCGCACCAATCGGACTTCTTAAATCATGAGCTATAATTCTCATTATTTTTTTATTTTCTTCCTCACTTTGCTCTAATGCCATTAAAGCATCCTGTAAGTTTAGGTTTTGTTCCGTAACTTGTTTATTCAACTCAATTAAAGTACGATTATTTTTTTTCGAGTTTATCCAATTTTTCCATATTTGATATAGGATTAAAAATAACATGGACACGAAACCCAGGGAGATTAGAAGATATAAGGTTCTTAATTTATTCTCATTCTTTAATAAATTTAAATCATAGTCCTTTTGAAGGTTATATAGAGCCGTTGGGGCATCAATCTTCTTTAACTTTGTTTTACTGGCATAAAGCTTATCTCTTTTAGTTAAGTATTCTGGTAAAAGTTTATTTGCATCAGTATGTCGCCCAATTTGATGTAAATAATCGATTTGAAGCTTTTTATAATCAAGCTGAATTTCTGCATTTGAACCAGAATCAAGTGATTGATTCAAGAACTCAATGGTCTTTTTAGCCTGAGCATAATCTTGAACAGACAAATAAACTCTTGATAATTTTAGTGCTGCAGATTGTGCGTTACGTACGTCATAGTTTCGATTAAAGTCGATACTTTTATTGAAGAAAAAGGATGCTTGTTCATAATTATAGTTGAGCAAGTGAATATCGCCAATATACTGATAGATTACTCCCTTTGCTTCGTGAGAAAACTTTCTTCTCTCCGGAAAAGAGTTTTCATTTTTTTTCTATAAAATTTAAAGCTTCTTTAAAGCATAACATAGCACTATCTAACATATTTATTTGTAAATAGGCTGAGCCAGCATTGTTTAATGAACCGGGAATGTCTCCATATATTCTGTTATCAAGCGCACATTCAGAATTATCTTTATATACTCTCATATACAAGGATGCAGCTTGCCTATAATATCCCTGTATGTAATTTAATTTAGCAAAACGAGTATCAAATCTTGCATTTTCACATGAAATTCCCTCCTCACTAATCATTAGTTTACCTAGATGGTAATTTCTAAAACATTCGTCATATTTTTCAAGCACTAAAAAAAGTCTCCTTTATTGAAGAATGCTCTGCCCAAATCAGATTTGTATTTTTCTTCTTTTTCATTGTCTTTTATCAGATTTATTATACTATCTGAATAAATAAGTGACTTATTTAAATGCTTTGTAATAACAGTATCTCTTCCTGCCCAGAAATAGTACCTTTGCTTAAAATCATATATCCTTAACTTATCGTTAATACTTAGATTAGTGATTTTGTTTAATGATGAGTCTAAGAAATGAATTCCACGATCAAACTCTTTTTTTCAATAAGTTTTCTTGAAGATTCGATTATTTTACCTATTTGAAAGGTATGATCCGGGGTATTCTCAACGAATAAATTGCATGATGTAAGTATCATACAGATTACGAACAATAGCCATATGTTTTTCGATAGGTATACCATTTGTTACCGGGACTTAGTATAAATATAATTCTTAAAATCTGATTTAGCAATATGCATATTCCTATATAGAATAAAAAAAGCCATCTGAAATTTTAATTCAGATGGCTTGTAATCTTTTAAATCTCTAAAGTTTTTAACTGATTTTAGAAGTTTTAAATATCTTGATGCTGTTAACTAAATTGCCATATTTTTCGTTAAAATCCTTGATGTACGGCATTTCGTTATGAAGATCGAGTCCGGTTTGGTTAACCCAAATTTCGTTGAAGATAAAAGTTTCACTGTTTTCTGTAGATTGAAATAAATCATACTGTAAACAAGCTTCTTCTTTCTGAGAATGGATAACCATATCCTGCAAAACCGATTTCAAGGTTTCTGATACTCCGTTATTAGCATGTACTATGGCTGTTAAGTAAACTTTCATGTTCAATTTTATTATCTATAAATACTTTAACTAAATGTTTGTTGTAATTTTCTAAATCCTGTTGAATATATTCATTTTTCATTACATCATGAAAATGAATACTTTCCAAAGGTTTCATTCCGGTAAAGGCATTCATTCTATGGAAACCAAACATTACGCCTTCATCAACACTATGTTGATTGAAAAATTCTCCCGGCAAAGTAAAAGCTTCTTTTGGAGCATTCCACGAAGTAGTTAACATATAATGCTTTCCATGAAGTGTACCACCAGTTCCGTAATTAATAGCCGGGTTTGCAGATGTACGACCATCACTATTGTAAATCCCGGTTTTGTGTCCTTCAGTAAAAACGGTATCAATATATTCTTTAAAGCCGTGTGGTAACTGAAACCACCAAACCGGGGTGTGGTAAATTACAACATCGGCCCATTTATATTTCTCAACCTCTTCTTTTAAATTGTAAGGTTGATTTATATCTGTTGATTTAATTTGGAAATCAGGCTGATTTTCAAAAAATGATAATGTTGCTCCTAATAAAGATTTATTGAATTGACCACCAGAATGACCGAAAACTTGTCCTCCGTTTATTACAAATATATTTTTCATCTTTTTTATATTTTCTTTTGTTGTGACAAAATTACGGTGAGGTATTGTATTAATAAAATAATATAAATTATATATTTGTATCATAATTATGATAGAATTATGATAAATTTAGAATGGTTCAGAACATTTAAGGCGATTTATGAAACGGGTTCTTTAACCGCTGCTGCCGAAAATTTATTTATATCACAACCTGGAGTAAGCTTGCATTTGAGTTCGCTAGAGAGTTATGTTGGCTACAAACTTTTTGATAGAGCATCAAGAAAAATGGTATCTACAGAAAGAGGTAAAGTGATGTATAATTACGTTCAAGAGGCACTTTGCAAGTTAGAAGAAGCAGAAAAACATTTTCATAAATCAACGGAAAAAGATATACCAACTATAAGTATTGGAATGTGTTTCGAAACTTTTCAATTTACATTGGAGTCTTATTTGCCAAGTTTGCCCTTTAACGTTATTATCAAATTTGGAGATTATCCGCAAATGCTGGCCGATTTGGATAGTGGTATACTTGATTTAATTATTACGCCTCAAAAAGGAGATTACAAAAATCTACTATACAAACCTTTTTTTAAAGAGAAGCTTGTTGTAGTAGCCGGAACGGAAACAGATACGAGTGAGGTTGATGATTTATTTCAAAATAATAATCTTCCGGAGATACAAAACTGGCTAAAAAAGCAAATATGGTATGGCACAACAGGTGATATGGAGCATTTAAGGAGGTTCTGGCATGTTAATTTCGGTGCAAGACCAGATTTTAAACCAAATTATATTGTGCCTAATATATGCTCAATTTTACGTTGTTTAAGTGTTGGAAAAGGAGTTGCTGTAGTTCCTGATTTTCTTTCAAAGAACGAACTAGAATCTGGTCGGGTTAAAGTCCTTTGGGATGGTTATAACCAAATTGAAAATACATTATATTTTGGAACGCGGAAGAAATCGATTTACGAAGAACAGATAAAAATTGTGCAGGGAATATTTGAGAAGGAAATGGTATAATAAATATTCAGCCGCAGTTTTTCTGCGGCTGAATAATAGTTTTTTAACCCAATCTTCTGCCGGTATTAATTACGTTAACACCGTTAAAACGTGTAGTTGGACTGCCATGAGATACAGCGCTCGCTTGTCCGGGCTGACCTTTTCCATCTGAAAAAGTCCCACCTAAACGATAATCATTTTTATCGCAACGCTGAACGCATGAATTCCAAAATTCTTGTGTGTTTGCTTGATAGGCAGCATCTTTAAACATTCCAACGATTTTACCATCTTTAATTTCATAAGCTAATTGAGCACTGAACTGGAAATTGTAACGTTGCTGGTCGATAGAATACGAATTTCTACCAAACATATAAATGCCTTTTTCTACATTTTTAACCATATCTGCAGCACTTAACGGCGTATTACCTGGGGCCAGTGAAACATTTGGCATTCTTTGAAATTGAATGCTATCCCAACTATCTGCATAACAGCAACCTTGCGATTCCTTTAAACCCAGAATGTGCGCCTGATCGCGAATGGTTTGGTAGTTAACCAAAATTCCATCTTTAATGATATCCCAGTTACCACATTTAACGCCCTCATCATCATAGCCAACTGCACCTAAAGAACCTGTTTCTGTTTTATCAGCAAGAATATTAACTTCTTTACTGCCGAAATTGAATTTTTTAGATTCCCATTTATCAAGTGTTAAAAAGCTTGTACCTGCATAATTTGCCTCGTAACCTAAAACTCTGTCTAATTCAGTTGGGTGACCAACAGATTCGTGAATGGTTAAGAATAGGTGAGAAGGATCTAAAACTAAGTCATACTTTCCAGGTGGAATTGGCTTAGCTTTTAGTTTTTCATCAACATGAACGGCAGCTTCTCGAACATCTTCAAGAATATCATAACGTTTTTTATACATCGTTACCGGACCACCTTTTATCTTTTCTGAATCTTTTGGCTTTAGGTATTCAAAACCCATTCCCATTGGTGCGCTTAGTGCATTTCTGGTTTCGAATTTGCCGCTTGCTGCATCCGTTTTGGTTAATGTAAAAGTTGGCCAAATGCGGTGAATATCCTGGTCGATATAAGATCCATCTGTTGAAGCGAAATACTTTTGCTCATTTATCATGAACAGATTTGAGTTGATGTATTTAGCACCACCTTTCAATGCTTCGCTGTTTACATTTAAAAGTAAATCGACTTTGTCTTTGATTGGCACTTCAAAAGCATTAATTTCAATAGGAGTTTTCCAACTTACTTCCCCAAATCCTTTTTGGATAGCCAGTTGAACAGGTTCTTCCATCAATTTAGAATTCCCTTTAGCAATGGCAACTGCAGCTTCTGCCGCTTTTGCAATACTTGCATTATCGAGGTTGTTTGTTGCGGCAAAACCCCAACTTCCATTTGCAATAACACGAACACCTAAGCCGTAAGATTCTGAATTAGAGATGTTTTCTACTCTGGTTTCGCGTGTTGCAACTACCTGGTTTAAATATCTTCCAATACGAACATCAGCATAAGTTGCACCTTTGCTTTTGGCAGCATTTAATGCAACATCGGCCATTTTCTTTTTCAAGGCAACATCAACAGGTGTTAATGCTTCCTCTACAGAAATGATTTTGCCAAAGGCAGATAGGTTTGGAAGCATGGTTGTGCCAACGCCAACACCTGTCATGTATAAAAAATCTCTTCTTCTCAATTTTTAATGGTTGTTGTCATTTTGCTGCCTCTAAAATATTTTAGTGTTTCGAAAAGCTCAACATGACATCTTTAATAATTTTTTCCATGGTCTGTGTCCTCACCGACCATTACTAGTTAAACTTCGGTCTGTGAAGACACAGACCGAGACTAAGGTTGTTTTATTTGTAACCCGCAATGGCGAATTTAAAAATAAAATTAAATCGCATCTGATAAAGATGTGAAAGTAAAATCGCGAATTTTCATTGGTGGAATTAAACCACTTCCTGTTCTAACTGGTTTTCCTAAAGCCTCAACATTATTTAGCATAATTACCGGACTTTCATTAAACCTGAAGTTTTTAATCGGGAATTTTATTTCACCATTTTCGATATAGAAAGTACCATCACGTGTTAAGCCTGTAAGTAATAAGGTTTGAGGATCTACAGAACGGATATACCAAAATCTGGTTACTAAAATTCCTTTTTCGGTACTTTTAATTAAATCTTGCAGCGATTGTGTTCCACCTTCCATTACAATGCTACGGCTAAATGGTACAGGTTGTACATTTTTTTGAGCTGCCCAATATCTTGAATATGAAAGATTCTTAACTACACCTTTTTCTACCCATTGTGTTCTTTTTAATGGTAAACCATCGCCACTCCATGTAGAAGATGGAATTTCAGGATTTAACGGATCAGAGTAAATATTTACATTTTCTGAAAATAGTTGCTCGCCTAAACGTGTACCACCACCTTTTTTACTCATAAAGCTTCTGCCTTCATCAGCACTTCGGGCATCAAATCCTCTAAACATATTGCCAAGCATATCGCTTGCGGCAAGTGGTTCAAGAATTACAGTATATTTTCCTGGTTCTATTGCTTTTGCACCAGCAGAACCATTGGCTTTACTTGCAGCAATTTTACTTAAAGCAAGCGTATCCATTTTAGAAAGGTCATTAAAATCTTGCTCTACATAGCCAGAGCCAGTTCCTTGTTTATTTCTAACTGTAACCGAGAAAGAAACATTTGTACCTTTATTGTATGCAAATAAACCTTTAGAGTTCATTACAGCGTTAAAGCTTGTGGAGTTTTCTAAAAAACCTGCTGCATCTAAGCCAGCTGCTTTTGAAACACTTAAACTTTTACCGACCATTTCTGCTCTGGTATCAGGCGTCATTGCTGCGGTATTAGCATTGAAAGTTTTAGATTCTGCAAATGTTTGTGCGCCTAAAAGTGGCATAAACTCAGGGTTTTCTGGTGCAAGTGCTGCCAATTCTTCGGCTCTTCTTACTACTTTCTCTAATGATGCATCGTCAAATTCATTAATAGATGCCGAACCTGTTTTCTTTCCAAAAGTTGAGCTTACACCTAAACTCATTGTACTAATTTGTCCGGCGGTTGAAACTGCATTACGGGCATAACGAATGTTTCCACCATCAGAACCTCTTAAACTTACTTCGCAGAAATCGGCTTTCGAGAAAGCAACTACCTTTTTTAATATTGCCTGGGCTTCTTCTTTACTTAATATGGCCATAATTATATTTTTCTTGCTGTATTAATAACATTAACTCCGTTAAATCTTGTAGTCGAACTTCCGTGAGAAACTGCACTACTTTGGCTTGGTTGGCCTTTTCCATCATTAAATGAACCTCCTAAGCGATAATCGCTCTCATCACAAATTGCGTTACAAGAATTCCAAAACTCTTGTGTATTTGCCTGATAAGAAACATCGTTTAACATGCCAACAATTTTTCCATCCATAATTTCGTAGAAAATTTGTCCACCAAACTGGAAGTTATAACGTTGTTGGTCGATTGAGAAACTGCCATCACCAATAATGTAAATGCCTTTTTCAACATTTTTAATCATATCATCAACCGAAAGTTTTTCTTTACCAGGCTGAAGTGAAACGTTTGGCATACGCTGGAATTGAACATCATCCCAACCTTGAGAATAGCAGCAACCGTTAGATTCAGTTAAACCGATAATATGCGCCTGATCACGAATGGCTTGATAACTTACCAATGTACCATCCTTTATCAAATCCCATTTTTTGCATTTTACACCTTCATCATCATAACCAACTGCACCTAAAGAACCAACCTGAGTTTTATCGGCCACAATGTTTACTTTATCGCTTCCAAATTTGAATTTTTTCGATTCCCATTTATCTAGTGTTAAGAAACTTGTACCTGCATAATTTGCTTCGTAACCTAAAACTCTGTCCAATTCCGTCGGGTGACCAACAGATTCGTGAATGGTTAACCATAGGTGAGATGGATCTAATACTAAATCGTATTTTCCTGGTTCTACCGATTTTGCCTTGATTTTTTCGGAAGCAACACGAGCCGCTTCTTTAACATCTTCAAGCATGTCGTAACGCCCTTTGTATCGGGTTACAATACCGGCAACTTTATCTTCCGGACGGGCATGCATATATTCGTAACCTTTCCCCATTGGAGAACTTAAAGAATTACGGGTTTTAAATTGTCCTGATGCTCTATCAATTCTGGTTACGTTAAAATTCGGGTAAATTCTATGCACATCCTGGTCGATGTAAGAGCCATCAGTAGATGCGAAATATTTTTGCTCATTAACTGCGAAAATTACAGAATTTACAAAGTTTGCACCATTCTGCATCGCTACATCGTTAACGTTTAAAAGTAAATCTACTTTTTCTTTAACGGGTACTTCAAAGGCATTAATTTCGATTGGCGTTTTCCAACTTACTTCTCCGAAACCTTTCTGCGGAGCTAGTTGTACAGGTTCTCCTTGAATTTTCGAATTTGCTTTAGCTACTGCAACTGCTTGTTCTGCTGCTTTTGCGATTGCATCTTTGGTTACATTGTTTGTTGCGGCAAAACCCCAGCATCCGTTAGCGAGTACGCGAATACCAACTCCATAAGATTCAGTATTTGCAACGCCCTGAACACGTTTTTCGCGAGTAGCAACAAATTGGTTTAAATAACGCCCAATGCGGATATCAGCATAGGTTGCACCTTTTGATTTTGCAGCATTAAGTGCAATATCAGCCAGTTCTTTTTTAATCTTTACATCAACACCATCGAGTGCCTGTAATGGATCGATTGGTGTTCCAAATGCGGAAAGATTGGGTAGCAATAATGCGCCCATACCCATTCCGGATAAATAGAGGAAATCTTTTCTTTTCAATTGGTTCAGTTTAGGTGATTACGACTCCAAGATAGCTATTTCTGTGCTTGATTAGCTATTTTGTGTATAACATTTTAGTTTCAAATACTTAATTCTTTTTTAAAATTCTTGATTCAAACCATAAAAAACCAGTAGCTATGATAAAAAGGGCCAAAACCCACCATTTTGATACCTCATTAGTGGTGATTTGTTCGGAAATAGCATTTTTGGTGATTTGACTTTTGTTATTTCTTATGAAATTTTCAGTTTGGTTAATCTTCGAATAGTTTTTTAAGGTTTGCCAACTTTCTTTTGAGTATATAAAAACTGGTGTTGGGGTTTGGTTAACTGTTAACGTATTCCAACCTTCTACTTTTGGCCAGTCAGTAACATCCCATTGAAAAGGGAGTTCCATGTTTTGCCGTGGACTAAGCGGAAGATTATTTATTTTAATCGTAGGAAGTTTGTTGTTTTCAGCTAAATCGACCGTAAAATTTGTTTTTTCGTTAACAACAGGAAACTGCGGAAAAACCTTAACTGATAAATTTTCTGATTTTTTTCGGGCAGTTTTAGAAAGTAATGAAGACCAATATGTTGCATAATCAGCTTCTTTGCCAGCAAGCATCCAATTATATGTTGTAGAAAGGGTAGTGGCAGTTAATTTTCCAAGACCATTCAATTTACTTGCGGCTAATATTTTTCCGCTAGTTTCTGTAATAATAATCTGGTTGTTATCTGATGAGGTAAGAAAAACAGACTGATCTACAGGCAATTTGCTGAGTTTAACATCTTCATAACTCGAGATTAATCCTTTATCTTTTTGTATTGGTGATTCAAAACGACTGAATTTATCGCTAAAAACCCCTGATGATTTTGGATTTGAAATTCTAACAATTACACCCAATCCATTATTCAGAGCCGTTTGAATGGCTATTTTTTCGCTTGCTGAAATGGATGATAATTCATCTTCATCAATTATTAAAACATCAAATGCTTTTAAAGTTGTGGCACTAATACTGCTAAGTGATATGTTGCTTATATTTAAAAAATCGGTGGTGTATTTATCTTTGCTGATTTTGCTTCGGTAAGCCAATGGATAGTGATTATCAACCAGCCATTTTTTCAAAAATTTGTATTCAAAATCTGGAAATGAGCCTAAAATTAAAACCTTCATTTCTGGTTGTTCATTCACAATAAATGGAACGTGTTCTTTTGAAAGCGTATCTTTCCCACTAAACGCTATTAAACTAAAAACAGCTTTACCAATTTGCTTTGGTTGGTTTTTAAAAGAGAAATTAGCTGATGAATTTGGCTTAATTGTAATAGAATCTACCGAATTGCCGAAACCTTTTAGTAGAAGTTTTATATTATTTTCTGTTGAGTTTTTATAAATGCCCTGAACCAAAAGCTGCTCTGGAGATTTTAGTTTTGATGGCCAATTAGCCGAAATAATTCCACTAATTTTATTGGTTGGATGAAAATTTATTTGGTAAGACTTTAAGTTTTCAAGTTCACCTTCATCCAATCCGTATCCGTAAATGTTTATTTTATTTATCTCTGGGTGAGTTTTTAAAAAATATACCAAATCAGGAATTTGAGTAGTTTTAATTCCTTTTAGCTGAGGATAATTTTCATCAGTAAACGTATATTTTATATCTTTTATTTTCGAAATTGAGTCTGCTTCAGCTCCTGCTGTTATTAAATTTATCTCGTTTAAACTTTGTTTTACAACTGTTTTATATTTGAGTGGTATAATCAGAAAAAGAAAAGAAACAACAGAAAGTACACTTGCTAAAATTCTCCAGGTTAATTTAGATTTATCTCTCCTCGTGATTTCTTTAAACAAAAGAAAAACCAGAAATATTGAGCAAATTACAATCGCAATAATCTTAATATCCATATCTATCGGCCTGATTTATTAAGGTTATTGAAATAGTTTTGATATAATGCTGATGCTGGTAAAGTCGTTTTGTTTTGAGGTTTTGCTGGTTCGGCTTTAACCATTTTTTGAATCGCGATTTGTACAACATCAATGTCTTTGGTAACTGGCTTTTTCGCTGCCGATAATCTTCTTAAACTGGTTAATGCACTTAAAAATGAAGCAGGATTATCAGCTGCGGCACCAATCATATATTTTTCAGTTTCACTTAACAGATATTTTTCATCGCCAGTGAATGTTTTTCCGCTTCTTCTTGTTTCTAAAATTGAAAGCGTGTTTTTTAAATGATTATTTCGTTGTGCTTTTTGCTCAAAAGTCATTTTTTGAACAGGCTGTAAAATCTTATCCAATTCACCACTGAGTCTTTTTTCGGGTTTTAGCGTTGCTGTTTTTACAGTAGTTTTTGCCACATAAGCTCTTGATTTTTGCTGCAAATCTTTCAGTAATCTTAATGCTTTATACTCAAATGGTAAAGCTTCTTGCGGTTTGTAGGTACGAAGCTTTAATTCAGAATTCCACATTTCGGTTAACACGGCTTTAAGTTGCGCTTTCATTTCAGGTTCAAAAAAAGTTGCATCTTCTGCAATGTCGTGCTTGTGCGCATACTTATCCATTATTGCGGTAACATCGCCAAACTTTTCTTCTTCGCCTTTGTGTTCATCGTGGTCGTCGTGGTCTCCACCAATTTCAGTTTCATTTTCTTCGCCCAAAAACTGCCCGTAACGCAAACGCAGTAATTTTTGGTCAATCCCTAAATTGTTCGCTCTTGTTTTAAAAGTTTCTGCTGGAATAGTGCTTTGTTCTTTCAACAGTTTTTCCGTGTCAATAATAATTTGCCGCTGACTTCTAAAATATTCAGGAACCAGATTTACACCATTCGTCATTCCGGCAAGGCTCATTAATTCGGTTGTATCCACTATCGAAACAAAATAAACATCCGAACGGCTAGATTGACCATGATTATCCGTTGCTTTTATGAAAAAATAAAGCTCATCGCCTGGCTTCATTCCTAAGTTTTTTAAATCGATTTGTTTATTTAGCGATATATTTTTTTGATTGCCAAAGTTTACATCAAAAGGTAACTTCTTTTCTGTAAAACTTACACCTTCGCCTTTTCCGCTTGCCATTGTTGCAGATATAAAAGCATCGCTGATGCCGTAATCATCATTTAAATTAGCTTTCAAGGTAAATTTTTGAGGTTCGCCAATATCTATAGTTGTGTGTTGTTTTGGCTGTATAATTTTTATCGAAACCGGTAAATCGGCAATTATTTCTATCTGATACAAATCAGATTTTTTTCCATCCACAACAACCTGATAGAATCCGGATTTGTTAATCACTTTTGAAAAATTCCAAACTTTATTTTCAGCATCATTAGGTTTTAAACTGATGGTTTCTTTATCATTAAATATTAGTTTCAATTGTTTTACAGCAATATTTGTTTCAATTTTCCAGTTTATTTTTGCACCATCTTCGGCCTTTATGGTAAATACTTTTTGGCTTCTTGTTCTTTTACCCGTATAAATCGGAGGCGTAATACTCACTTCAAAATCAGAAATTTCGGGTAAAATATTTTCTTTTACCAAAGGAGATGAGTTTTCCGTTTCCTGTAGATTTACGTTGGTAGTTCTAGCTGATGGGATTTTCGTAATTCCAAAGCTGATAATTAATGCAATCGCCAACAAACCAATCGCTTTGTAAAGCTTAGTTAATGGTTCTTTAGGTTGTACTAATGATGGTAAAACAGCTTCAATTTTACTTTTTTGTAGCTGTTGAAGCATCGATAACTCTTCGGTTTTTTTTAATAGCAAGTCAGCACTTTCTTCAACCTCGAAATAATTGTTATTTACAAATCTCGATATATCAGAATAACTTGTTTTCCATACCGGATTTAGAATTAAAACTAAAAGCAGTGTCACTACGAATAATAATACCGCAATCCAGATTTGAAAATGCAATATATTTACAGCTATTGCAGAAAGAAGACATGCAATGGCTAAGGAAATTATCGCAACTTTTAACAAGCCAAGCGTAATCCACTTCCTTCTTAATTTGCTAATCCAATTAAATCCTTCAGCTTTTTGCATAATCTGTTTTATTTCTGAATGATAAAATTCGCTCTGCCACAAAAACGATTAAAGCGGCAAGCCAAAATAAGTTTAAGAGCGGTTGATTAGTTGAAAGTGTGCTATTGTTTTCCCTGATATTATTTTCCGTTTTATCGATTTGATTCGCTTGTAATTTTCTTTGGTCGTTCAAATTATCTTCAAAGCCAAAACTTTCAGGTTTATCAATTTTCAAAACAATTGGCATTAAAACCTTAACAAATTCTTCGTTCCAAACCAATTCGTTCCACTGTGGATTAAACCTGCTGTAAAAGTTTAGCACATTAATATTGGCTGCTTTTTCTTTCGATAGAATGGAATTACCAAATCCATCCGTTAATATATTATCTAAGTGATTTCCTGAAACGATACGTTTAGAAATCGGGATTTTTTTACCATCAACATTAATAAAAGAAGGTGTAGAAATTACTTTTTCATCAGCATATTTAAATAGTGTTCCGTTATCAACTATCGAAGTTTTAAATTCTTCAGAAACAGGTTTTTCTGAAAGCCAAAAGCCAACTTGATTATGCTTTGCCGATGAGTTAATCAGTATTTTTCTACCACTAAATCCTGCGATTGCATTTAAGGCAGCAACTAAATATTTGCTATCATTATTACCATCATTGTAAATAGATACAGAAATTGGAGCAGGATTTTGATTGCCTATAACCTCATAAATAGTTTGTTTCGGTGTAGAAGTGGCTTTTAATTTTTTCCCTGCAAAGTCGGCAAACCAGTTTTTTACCGAATCTGCATCATTTAAAAATTTCCAATGTACATTAAACTTAGTTTTTGAAAGCGTATTGCCAAAGTTAACCAGTTTTAAATCCTGATAAGCAAAAACACTTGTGCCTGCGGGTATAATGTGGTTGAGTTGATTAAATAAACTCGTATAATTTAAGTTTGTTTCTTTATCTAGTTTTTCAATATTCGATGTGTCTTTAAGTTGCAATGGCGTAAAACCAACATTAAAATCGTGAATTTCGTAATGAATTTCGAGTAAAGAATCTATTGTTTTTTTATTGGTTTGATAAACCGTTTTTAAGCGTGCTTTATCTACCAAAATCCAACCGCCTTTTTCTTTTGCATTAAGTTTTTTAGTGATGTAAGATTGCGCAATGCAAAAACCAATCAAAATAATCAACAAGCAGCGAAGTATAAATAGTAGTATATCCGTTAACTTAAAACTCCTCGAACTTGCACGAGAACTTTCTCCGAGCAGCGCAATACTGCCTATTTTTAAAGTTTTGCCCTGCTTTATGTTCCATAAATGGATAATAAGCGGGATAATTATGCCTGCAAGCGCCAGTAAACCGATGGGATAAAAAAACTGCACTAAATCTTCAATTTACTTCTTTGTTTTAAAAAATCTCTTAATGCCCCATCTAATGGCTCTTCAGTAGAAATTGTTCGGTAAGAAATTCTTCTGTCGAGCATTTTAATTCTAATATCTTCTAAATGCGCATTAAGCTTAGTTTTATATTCTGCTCTCGCTTTTGTTTGGTCTATTTGTATGGTTTCTCCGGTTTCCAAATCTTCAAAAGTAGTGTAGCCTTTAAAATCTAAATCAATTTCGTTTTTAGCTAAAAGATGGAAAACCACAATTTCGTGCCTAAGTGTATTCAGCGTTTCCAGCAGATTTAAAATTTCATCATCCGTTTGATATAAATCTGTAACAAAAATTAACAATTCACGCTTCTGTGTTCCAGAAAAAAGCTCTTTATAATGAATTTGTCTTGTAAATGTTCCTGCCGGATTTATATTTTCGAGCTGATAAAATAACCTGGCAAGATGTTGATAATCCTGCTTCGGCGTCATCGAAAAAATGCCTGAATCTTTAAAAACGTATAGGCCAATTGCATCACCTTGTAAATTTGCCAGATATGCTAACGAAGCACCAAGATAACGGGCATATTCAATTTTTGTAAAATCGCCATCACTGTGGTTCATAGATGCACTAGCATCAATTAAAATGCGCACAGAGATATTGGTTTCAACTTCCGATTCGCGAATGTAATATCTATCCGAACGGGCAAACATTTTCCAGTCTAATGAGCGTAAATCATCGCCAGGCTGGTAACTTCTGTATTGGCTAAACTCCAATCCTGCACCTTTAACGGTACTTTTATTAATGCCACTCATAAAACCATCAATCGTCATTTTTGCCGACAAATTCAGGTCTTTTATGGCCATTAACACTTTAGGATTTAAAAGTCTGCTCATTAAATATTCCCTTTCGGTTTTGAAATGGCTTTAATTAATTCATCGGTTACGCTATCTGATGAAACATTTTCGGCTTCCGCTTTAAAATTCATTAAAACACGATGGCGTAAAACAGGGTAAGCCATTGTTTGTAAATCTTCGGTAATTACCGCATAGCGACCGTAAAATAATGCTCTCGCTTTTGCGGTTAATATTAAGGCTTGTCCGGCTCGTGGTCCGGCGCCCCAACGCACCCATTCTTTTACAAAAGAAACGGTTGTAGTATCTGGTCTGGTTGCACGAATAAGCTCGCTCACATAAGTAATTAAATCATCGCTAATGCTTACTTCGCGAGTAATGGCCTGTAATTCCTTAATTTCTTTAGCTCCAATAATTGGGTTAATCGTAACCTTTTTAGCACCTGTTGTGCTGCTCAAAATTTTAGATTCTTCAGCAGCTGTTGGATAACCAATCTTTATATAAAGTAAAAATCTATCTAATTGAGCTTCCGGCAGGGGATATGTTCCGGCTTGTTCTATCGGGTTTTGCGTCGCAAGGATAAAAAATGGCCTGTCTAGAGGGTAGGTTTGTCCGCCATAAGTAACTTCAAATTCCTGCATGGCCTCTAAAAGTGCCGATTGCGTTTTTGGTGGTGTTCTGTTAACTTCATCTGCTAAAACAATATTTGCAAATAAAGGCCCTTTGTTAAACTTAAAAAAGCGTTTTCCGGTTACGTGGTCTTCTTCTAAAATTTCAGTTCCAACAATATCTGTTGGCATTAAATCTGGAGTAAACTGTATTCTTCTAAAAGATAAATCCAATGCTTGTGACATGGTTTTAACCATCAAGGTTTTCGCTAAGCCGGGTACACCTTCTAAAAGACAATGACCACCAGCCATTAAAGCGATGAGCATTTCTTCAATAATTACATCCTGACCAACAATTATTTTTTGTATTTCGCTTTTTAATTGAGAGATTTTGCCTATCAATAATTTTAAGTTAGTTTCTGAACGATCCAAAAGGTTTCTTTTTAAGTTTGTATGAATATTGGTGTCAATATAGCGCATTAAGGCACATATTTTCTATCACTCTTTAAAGAATATCAAAAAATTTACAAGATTATCTTTTTAAAAACCCGAATTAATGAAAATTGAAGTTAATTTTAGGGCGATGCAAAGAACTAAATTCACTTTTGCGAGGTTAAAATATAATTCAGGCGATTGGGATACAGACCAGCGTATGCCATCTAATATATTAAATTCTCTACTCGAATATACCACCATACCTTTAGAGGAAGAAGAGAAAATTGTCGAATTAGGCAGTATGGATTTGTTTAAATACCCGTTTTGCTACATGAGCGGACATAAACTCGTTCAGTTTAATCAGCAAGAAGCCGCAAATTTTAAAGCTTATGTAAAAAATGGCGGATTTGTTTTTGTTGATGACTGCAACCATGATATTGATGGTTTATTTGCTCGTTCTTTTGAAACGCAAATGAGTAATCTGTTTGGCGCATCAGCCTTGAAAAAAATTCCTAATAATCATCCGCTTTACAGCTCATTTTTTAAATTTGAAAAAGGTCCGCCAACTACATCTTTTGAGTTAAATGGTTGGGGCGATGATTTAGTTCACGATTATTTGAAAGCCATCACCATCAACAATAGAATTGGTGTTCTATACAGCAATAAAGATTATGGCTGCGAATGGGATTACGATTTTCGGAATAAGCGTTTTTTAGCCGAGGATAATACTAAATTTGGAGTAAACATTATTTTATACGCAATGGGCGTAAATAGTTAGCATAAACTAAAATCAAATATATCGTGAAATCTTTCCTAACCAAATTTTTTCTTTCAGCAGTTATTTTAATTGCGCTATCGGCCAATGTTTTTGCTGCTAAATCATCTTATTATTATCAAATTAAGGTCTACCATTTAAAAACTAATGCTCAGGAAAATACCATAGATGCTTATTTAAGAGATGCGTATTTGCCAGCTTTACACAGAGCAGGTGTAAAAGACATTGGTGTTTTTAAGCCAATTGTTCAGGATACGGCAGAAAAGCTTGTTTACGTTTTCATTCCATTTAAAAAGCTAACAGATTTAGATAGAATTGATTTAGCCATTAGTAAGGATAAGCAATTGCCAGAGGCTGGTAAAGCATATTTAAATGCGGCTTACAATGAAGCTCCATTTACAAGGGTAGAATCTATAATTCTAAAAGCTTTTTCGGCCATGCCGGAATACGCACTGCCAAAATTAACTACTCCTAAAAATGAAAGGGTTTACGAACTGAGAAGTTATGAAGCTGCAACTGAGAACCTTTCGCTTAACAAAATCGAAATGTTTAACGATTATGAAGTTGATATTTTTACAAAATTGAATTTCAATGCTGTGTTTTACGGACAGGTTATTTCTGGCAGCAAAATGCCAAACTTGATGTATTTAACAACATTTAATAACAAAGCAGATAGAGACAAACATTGGGTAGATTTCGGTCCGGAATATAAAAAGATTAGTGGATTACCTCAGTATCAGCATAATGTATCTAAAAATGTAACCCTATTTTTATATCCTACAGATTACTCAGATTTTTAAAATCAGCAAACATTTACTCTTTTAAGTTTTAATTCATTAGTTTTCAAAACATTATCCCAATTGATTAGTTAATAATCTAAATATTGATTAACATGGGAAAGCGGATATGCGTGCTAGAAGATAACGAGGATATCAGGGATATCATCGGATTTATACTTGAGGAAGAGGATTACGAAGTTAAATATTTCTCAAATATTGCTGATTTTAAAAATGGAGCAAACGATTTTCATGCAAATTTATTTCTGTTGGATGTAATGTTGCCAGATGGAAATGGACTGGATTTATGTTGCGAGCTTAAATCGGATAAAAGAACTCAAAACATGCCGATTGTAATGATGTCTGCTAATTTTTCATCAGCAGAAATGAAAAATAAATGCAGCGCAGAGGATTTTATTAATAAACCATTTGATATCAATGATTTTGTAAGTCGGTTGGATGCTCAAATACATTAGTCTGTAATTGAAGCATTTAAAAATCACTGCGAGGCTTATTAAAAAGCAATATTTTTTGTATCTTTGTTGTCCTGTTTTGCTTTGTTATATGCAAACAAAAAAAGGGGCCGTTCTTGGATTTGACAGGGTGGCGAAGGTTATGTTAGCATGCAGTGCGTTGTACGGAGAGCACTTTAAAGAGAACGTTCAAAACAATAGTTGGCGAAAATAACTACGCCTTAGCTGCCTAATTTAGAATTAGCATAGCTTTTGTTCCTCTAACTGCTGCATTGTTAGGTTAGAATTTGGAGCATCGAAATAACAGCGCTGGCCTTAAGAAGGTATGGCTTAAGGTGAGATAAAGTATCTAAGGATTTAAACAAGGTCGGTTTTCAGCCCGTTTATTTCTCGAAAATTAATTGAAAAATAAGCATGTAGAAGGTATAAGTTATCTCACAACTGGACAAGGGTTCGACTCCCTTCGGCTCCACAAATCTTAAAAAGAATCCGCGAAATTTTAATAATCTCGCGGATTTTTTTTTAATGAAAAAACTTATTCCTTTTCTCTAATCGTTTCGCGGTGCGTTTTTCCCCAAATTGCCATTGTATTAATAATTGGGGTAACGGTATGTCCGTATTCAGTTAATTCATATTCTACTGTAACCGGTTTGGTATTTAAAACGGTTCGTTTTACCAGGTGATTAGCTTCCAAATCCTGAAGTTCTTTCGAAAGCATTTTAGCGGCAATACCAATAATACTTGTATTCAGTTCACCAAAACGTCTTTTACCGAAAGTCAGTTCGCCGATGATTCTTATTTTCCATTTGCCACTTAAAACATCCATTGTATCTGCAATTGCCCTATGATGAGTTTTACAAGATGCTGCATCGTGGCGTTGTTCAGTATTTAATTCTTCCATATTTCTAGCATATTCCTTTCAATGGTTTCTTTAAGGAAAGTAGTTTCTTTATGTAAACTACTTACAAAAGTAAACTATTAGAGTAATACTTTTGGGCTCTAATTAATTTTTTATGAAAACAACTAAAATAATTTACCTCATTTCAACCGGCCTAGTGGTTTTAGGTATGGTCGCTTCTTTTTTCAATTACCTGTTTAATCCTATTATGGTACAGGGCTATCAGCATATTGGCTTTCCAGATTGGTTTCGTGTAGAACTTGGGATTGCAAAACTCTTAGGCGCACTAGCTTTGGCTATCCCGGCAGTGCCCGCCAGAGTAAAGGAATGGGCTTATGCCTGTTTTTTTGTAAACTTTTTCTCCGCAATTTTAGCACATTATTTTGTTGGAGACGCATTAGGTAATCAAATCGCACCGTTTGTATTACTGCTAATTTTAGTAACATCATACATAACAAGAGAAAAGCTAATCAAGCAACAGATTGGAGAAACTAAAATCAGCTAAATAGTAGTTTCTTATTTCATAGAATCAAGCCTTCGTATTAAGTTATGAGGGTTTTTGTTTTTTAGCTTCTACTGATAATTGATTTATTATCTAAACATTTTACGAAAAAATCTATCTTCGCAGTGTCCCACAAAAGCATCCCAACAAATAAAACTTTACTATTATGCATGCTGGAAAAAAGTACACCCTTTTTGAATTTATTTTATGGACTCGTCGTGATATCCTCAGACTGAGCATCCTGGCAATTATCCCAACTTTTCTTTACCATTTTTGTGGTTTTACATTTTTATCAATTTCCTGGGTTCCGGTGGCGTTGTTGGGTACTGCAGTTTCCTTTATTATAAGCTTTAAAAACAACGCAAGCTATGCCCGCTTGTGGGAGGCTCGTCAAATTTATGGTGGAATTATCAATGCAAGCAGGTCTTTCGGGGTTATGATTCGGGATTTCTTATCCTCAAAAGATAAAAAACAAGATGTGCAGATTATTTTTTACCGCCACTTTGCCTGGTTAACAGCATTGCGTTTTCAACTTAGAGAGCCACGCGTTTGGGAAAACATGGACGACCCGAGAAATATTGAGTATGCAAAAAACTATCACACAGCAGAAAAAACAGATAAACTTGAAGAGGTTTTAAAAAAATATTTATCTGCTGATGAATTGACTTATGTTTTAACAAAGAAAAATAAAGCAACACAGTTGATGGCCTTACAATCAAGCCATATTAATAAATTAGCTGCTGAGCAAAACTTATCTGATTTGCAACTTCAATCTTTACAGGCCGGAATTACAAATTTTTATGATAATCAAGGTAAAGCAGAGCGGATAAAAAACTTTCCATATCCGCGTCATTTCTCTTCAATTGCCAGCATTATGTTAAATCTTTTTGTTTTTCTTGTTCCTTATGGCTTGCTGAATGATTTTAATAAGCTAGGAGTTGGAACTTTATTAGAGGGTTATTCCATTTGGTTAAACATTCCATTTGCGATTTTATTAACCTGGGTTTTTAATTCGTTAGATGTGGTGGGAGATAGCTCTACAAATCCATTTGAGGGTAGTGCGAATGATGTGCCGATTACAAATATTTCGAGAACGATAGAAATTGATATGCGTGATATGCTTGATGAAACTGATTTACCACCTGCTATCACACCAGAAAACAATATTCTGATGTAAAATAAATTGTGGAATTTAAACAAACATTTCATCCTGTAGTTATCTTTATAATAAGATTGTTAATCGTTAAAATCAAGACAATGAAAAAAAACATCCTTTATTTGGCTTTCGCTGCAATTCCATTTGTATTTGCATGTAATCAATCAGAAAAAAAAGTTGATGCAGCCAAAGCAGATTCTGTAATTAGTGAAACCTGTTATGCTGCCGCATTTGAAAAAGATAGTGCATCGATGATTATAAAAACGATGTCATCTGGAAAAATTATGGGTGCGTTGTTAGTTAAATACGCTGAAAAACCACAAAATAATGGCCAGCTTGATGGTAAGTTTAATGGCGATACACTTTTAGTTGATTATCGTTTTAATACAGGAAAAGATTCTACAAAAACATTTACCAATCCATTAGCTTTTCTTAAAAAGGATGGAAAACTAGTTATGGGAGTAGGGCAGATTGAAACAACTTTAGGTCGCTCTTATTTTGTAAAAGGCAAACCAATTAATTACGAAAGAGGGAAGTTTACTTTTGAGGAAGCGCCTTGTAAGTAGTTCATAATTTTATCTATTCAGTTCGTCATTGCGAAGTACGAAGCAATCTTAAGGCATATTTGTACTTAGCTATGACGATTCTATAACAATTAACCTATGGTCTGTGTCCTCACAGACCATTTTTTATTACAAATAATTTATTTTAAAATAAATTACTACAATTTCTATAGACTTTATATATTTGTATAATTAATAAAAGTAATCACGAGCTAATATTTTCTGTCATGATTTTAAGTAAAGTAGAAAAAGCGAACATTGAACCAAAAATTACATTAATAGGTGCTGGTCCTGGTGACCCGGATTTATTTAGTTTAAAAGGTGTTAAAGCATTAAAAACAGCCGATGTTGTTTTGTACGATGCAAATGTGAACGAAGCTTTACTGTGTTATGCTCCAGAAGGTATTCCGAAGGTTTATGTAGGTAAACGTAGCGATGATGAAGACTTTTCGCAAGATGCAGTTAACAAGCTAATTATAGATTATGCTTTAAACTTCGGTCATGTTGTACGTTTAAAAAGCGGCGACCCGTTTTTCTTTGCGAAAGGTTACGAAGAAATTGATGCTGCTGAATCTTACAGTATCCCAACTGAAATTATTCCGGGTATTTCAAGTGCAACTGGTGCGCCAAGTTTGCAAAAAATCCCAATGATTTATAAAGACTTAAGTGAGAGTTTTTGGGCAGTTACAGGTACAAATTCTAAAGGAGAAATTTCTGAAGATTTATACATTGCCGCAAAAACCAAAGCAACAATCGTTGTATTAAATGGAATTGAAAAGGTTAAGGAAATTGCAGCTATTTTTCAGGCTGAGCACAAAAACCTTTTACCTGTTGCGGTAATTCAAAATGGATCTACTCCACAAGAAAAAATTGCGATTGGCATTGTTGATACGATTGCTGAGGTTGTAGAAGATAAAAAAATAACTGCACCAGCATTATTGGTTTTCGGAGATGTTGTTTCATTGCATCCACAATTCCAGCCGATTAGAGATTTCTACGAAATCATTGCTGAAGAATATTAATCAAATTAAATCACATATTTGTTTTGTTGTTAAAACCGCAAGTTTTTCCTTGCGGTTTTTTATTTTTAAGGCTCTTCGGTAAACCTAAAATTCTTTTTCATTGATTTAACATGATGTGTATTTACATCATCTGTAAGTTTCTTAAATTCGAAATTATTATTTGTGCCTGCATCTAATAAGTTGAAATAAACTCTTGGTTTTAAACCTTCAAAAAATTCAATAAAATTTGAGCTCCAGATAAGCTGGCAATTTGTTTTAACTCTTGGAATGATTGACGTTATTCCGTCTTTAAACTTAATGTACCTGATAAACATTGATTCTAAATTTCCCTGAGGAAAAATTATCAGAACATTTCCAGGTTCATTTAAAATATTAACTGCGTAATCTAAACTTTCTTTTGCTCTGATGCTTTTTGGTGCGATGGAAAAGCAGCCGATATACTTTAGCCATTTGTTCATTTCCATCTGTTTTTCTAACACCATTATTTTCATGCCTTTCAATCGCTGTTTCCTATCAATGGCATTAACAACAATGAAGCAGGCTAATAATCCATCCCAAAAACTGAAATGGTTACACATTAAAAGATAGGAGTGATTGGGTTTTATTTCGATGCCATCAAGAACTATTTTCTTAAATTTTCTTCTAATAAACCAGGAAAGCACTTTGCCGCCAAATCTCAAAAGGTAATCAGGAAGCGGTTTATCTTTTATCATAATAGCACTTTGGTTAATTCATCAACAAATGGCTGATTTAGCATTTCGTGGTTTTCATTTAGCACAATTGTGTGCGCATTTGGTAAGTTTTTACAAAATAGTTCTGCAATTGCAGGCGGATACATTTTATCTCTGTTACCGGAAATGAAAAATGCCTTAATTGGCTCTTCTTTTAAAATTTGATGAAGCTTATTTTTATCGGTATCTAATAATCGTAAGTAGGTAAAACATGCGTATAGGCTTAATCTTAAATCAGCCGTATTAATTTCCTTTAATAAGATATTATAGCCAATATCATCAACAAAATTAAAACGTTTACAAAATTTTAAAAGATTGATTAATGCCTTTTCTGAAAGTACAAGTTTCTCTAAAGCTTTATTGCCAATTTTATTTTTGGAGAAAAACTTAACCATTTTGCCTGGTTTAAGTGCGGCAGGAGCAATTATGATAAAATTTTCAATCCTATTGTAAAGGATTTCTGTAAGGGCAACTGCATAATGTGTTCCCATTGAATAACCAATAACAGAGAATTTATCTATTTGCTGGTTTTCACAAAAATCGGAGATAAATTTAGAGAGTTCTACCTTGGTTATCCCTTTTTTAATTGTGGCTAGGTTTATATCTTTTAGTTTTGTTCCCTTGTGAAAAAATAAATCGAAACCGTAAAAAGTATATTCATTTCCCAGCTTTTCCTCGAGCATTTTGAACTGCTTGCCATGCATCCCATAACCATGAAAACAAAGCATAATTTTAGCACCGCTACCAAATTTGTAATAATTTAGGTAAGCCAATTCATGGTCGAAATGGTGCTGAGTAATCATTTTTTAATCAATATTGAGAATTGCAACTGCCCAAACGTAATCTCCATCGTGGCTAATACTTAAACTAATTTTTGGTTGATGATTCAACTTTAATAGGTTAACATTTGGTTTGCCAGCAATTTTATCTCTTGTGATTTCAATATTATTAAAGGATAATGGAGCAGAATTATGTTGCTTTGTAGCTTTATAAACCGCTTCTTTCGCTGCCCAAGTAGAAGCATACCTTAATAATGGCTTATCAAATTGGTCGCAATAATTTATTTCATTTTCAGTATAAACCTTTTTCTTAAATAAATCTGAAAATGATTTTTCAAAATCAGGCAAATAAACAATATCGTTGCCAACGTAAAATTGTTGGTTGGTTTCAATATCAATATTGCCTGGTTTATTCTTCATCAACAGAAACACCCATAATATTAAAGCCTCCATCCACATAGTGGATATTTCCGGTTACTTTTTTCGATAAATCAGAGAAATAATAAAGCGCAGTATCGCCAACATCATTTGATGTAATGTTACCAAGTGGTGCGGTTATTTTGCCCATTTTGCGTAGTTTTCTAACACCGTTTATGCCACCGGCAGAAGTTGTCATAACCAAACCAGCTGAAATTGCATTAACCCTGATTTGTTTAGCCCTTAAAACATTAGCCAGATAAATCATTATATTTTCAAGCGCAGCTTTATTTAAACCCATACCTGCGTAACCCGGAAATACGCGTTGCGATGCATTATAGGTAAGTGTTAATATTGATGCATTCTTCGCCAGAAAAGGTTCAGCTACCCGACAAATTCTAAGTAAGGAGTAAGCACTTATATTAAATGCATCCATTAATTCATCAAATGGAATATCTAAATAACTTGGTGCAGGCTCGTTACTATTTGGTAAACTGTAACACATAACTTGCTGACTTCCATAAGCTACACCATGTAATATATAATGAATTTCGCCAAATTTTTCGGCTACACTTTTTGTAAAGTTTGATACTTGAACTTCATCACGAACATCAACATTCATCGCTAATGAATTATCCATTCCGGCTTGTTCCATCAGATAAAGCACTTCGTCTTTTGTATCATCAACAAAACTTAATGCAACTTTACAACCCGATTGGTGCAATTTTAAAGCAATGCTCCAGGCAATTGAACTTTCGTTACGAACGCCATAAATAAGGGCAACTTTATTTTGATTATTAAGCATTTAATTGTCTTTTGAAATCATGATGGCACTATTTGTACCGCCAAAACCATAGTTAAGACAAGTAACCGTATTTATTTCCTTTTTAAAACTTTGCTGCGGAATTAAATCTCTGAAGGATGCAAGTGGCGTATTCGGTCCGGTCCAATTTTCATTTTGCTGAAAACCTTCAGGATTTTGATTTAACTCATCAGAATTTAAGCAAGGCAATACCGTTTGATTTTCTAACATTAAAACTGACGCGATAAATTCTACTGCACCGGCAGCCCCAAGCATATGCCCAAATTGAGATTTTGGTGCGGAAATATGATAGCCTTTATCTCCTAAAGCATCAACAACACTCAAAAGTTCAATGGCATCTCCGGCAGGAGTAGAGGTTCCATGCACTTTTACAACATCAGGTTTTTTCGATGTATTTTTTAGTAAACCTTTCCATAACCGCTGCTGACCTGAAAATGATGGGGCAAACATATCGCCATCGCCATCAGAATTATTGAAATATTCATCAACCACAGCCAGAATTTTTGCGCCACGAGCTTTTGCCAAATCGTAATCTTCTAAAGCCACAACGCCACCACCAAACGCACAAACAAAACCATTTCGGTTAACATCAAATGGTCTGGAGCTTTTATCAGGACTAAAACCTTTGCTTAAAACCTGCATCGAATCAAAACCTAAAAAAGTTTCGAAAGATGTGCCTTCTACGCCGCCTGCAATAACTCTATCTTGCAAGCCAAATTTTATTAATCGGTAGGCGTAACCAATATTGCCCAAACCAGTTGCGCAAGCAGAACCAATTGATTCGCAAACACCTCTATTCTTAATCAGGCAGGAAACATTTGCCGCATCGCGATAAACCATTGCTCTATCTACATTGTGCGAACCCGCTAATCGGGATTTCTTTTTAAGTTCAAAAAAGTTGTGCCATGCCGCCCTTAATATTTCATGTCCGGCACCGCCCGAACCAATAACTACACCCGTTTCTTCCGATTGAGTTTCTTTATCTGTCCAGCCTGCCATTTTTATTGCATCGAGCGAAGATAGCATCGCCCAAATACTACCAACATCGGCAGTTGCTAAATTATTGGCCGATATTCTGTTAAGTTTATCAATATAAGTTTCAGGATAGTTTTCCAAAATAGATGATGGAACAATCTCGAGATCCATTTCATCTTCAGTAACAAAACCTGCAACTGTAGAGCGAATATTTTTGCCATGAATAGTGGCTTTATCCCATTCTCTGATTAAACTTTTATTGGCAAAAAGTTTATCTCTGAAATCGTTTAAATCGGTACAAGTTGGAAATACTCCAGCCATACCAACTACCGCAACTTTTTTGAGCGCATTTTGCATTATGCTTTTTCCTTAGTTGCAATAATTAAATCAACAATATCTTTAACTTTCGAACCTAAATCGTCGATGTCATCATCTTCAAATTCAATGTCAAACTTTTGCTCAACCTTCGCAGCAATGTTTATCATTTCTGTAGAAGGCGTGTTTAAATCTGCAATAAAATCAGTTTCTTCAGTGATGTTATTTAACTTTTCCGGATCTATCGTTCTAACCGTTTTTAATATTTCAACTATATCGGCAATTATTTCTTGTCTATCCATTTTTAATTTCTTGATTAATTTTTTCTCTTTTTATTGCTCTACCGGTTACATCAAACAACTCTGCAACAAGTTTAAAATCATCGCTAAGTTCGTATTTTAATAATTTATCTGAGGTAAAATCAGCAAAATATTCATCCAAATTTAGGTTTTTTGTGGTGAGTTTGTAAATCCTGCCATCGCAAACCATTTGCCTGAATTTATTAAACTTAATTATGCCTAAGCTGATAAACGTTTCACCTTCTTCTATGTAATGATGAAAATTAACGTTACCAATGCTAATAAAAACCGGTAAGAATTTGTTTTTAACATCCTCGAAGCTATTGTTCTGCTTTTTGTATTCTAAAAAACCAGCGCAAGAAACAATTGATGCCTGTGCAAAAGCTTCAATTTGATCTACACCTCTAAACAAACCAAAATGATCTTTGACATCGTGCTGATTTGGGGTATAACTAGCCACAATACCAACTGTTGGTTCGTGCCAATGGTATTTGTGTAATAATTGTTTGCTTGGTCCGTGAAGGAGCACATTTTCTGGCGAGACACCAATTAAATTATCCATTATAAAATCCCGCCGTTAATTTGAATATTAGATCCATTTATGTAAGAAGCTTCATCAGATATTAAAAATGAAACCGCAGAAGCAATTTCATCGGCTTTGCCAAAACGCCCAGATGGTACCATTTTTAAATAGTTTGCTTTTTCACTTTCAGGAATTTTATCTGTCATATCCGACTCTATAAAACCTGGCGATAAACTAATCACTCGTATGCTATGATCTTGATTGAGTACACCAATTTCTTTAGCGATTGATTTTGAAAAAGCAATTAAACCTGCTTTTGTTGCAGCATAAATAGATTGAAAGGCATTTCCACTTTCGCCAACGCAAGAACTAATGTTAATGATTACCCCATTTTTATTTAAACTGAAAATTTTCATTGCAGTTTTGCAAATCAGAATTGGCGTTTTTAGGTTAACCTGTAACATTTTATCAATTTCTTCTTCAGGCTGAAAAATTAACGATTTATCAAAAGTAATTCCGGCATTATTAATAACAGCATACAAATCTTTGCCATGGAGTTTCTTTAAACTCTTGCAAAAAGTGCTTACCTCTTCGGGTTTTGAAAAATCGGCACAAAGCAGGCTGCTATTTGGTGTGGTTTCGGTAAAACTTTGCTCGGTTGTGGCGTGTAAAATTAATTCATATTTGCTATGTAATTTTTTCGCTATTGCTAAACCAATTCCTCTACTTGCCCCGGTTATTAAAACCTTACGTTTTTCCATAAATTATACCTTTTCCGTTCGAAAATAGAAAAAATAGATGAATCATTAAATCATACTTTTAGCTCTGTATGATTAATTAATAAATTTCGTATTAAAAAACTTTCTTTATTTTCAATTTAGAAAACAATTACTAACTTAACAGAGTTATCTACACCAAATATTTAATGGAAATAATACACATAAGCGCCGAGTGTTACCCTGCTGCAAAAGTTGGCGGATTAGCCGATGTGGTTGGGGCTTTACCGAAATACCAGAATAAAATAGGCCACATTGCCAAAGTGGTTGTGCCTGCGTACGATACAAAATTTATCCGCGAAAGCGAGTTTGAAGTTGCTTACGATGCGTGGTCTAACTATGGTAATCACCATTTTCAATATAGAGTACTTAGAGAAAAAACAAATAAATTAGGGTTCGATTTATATTTAGTTCATATTCAAGGCTTAACAGATAGACCAAATGTTTATGGCTATGCCGATGATACAGAAAGATTCGTAGCTTTTCAAATTGCTACTTTAGATTGGATTGCACAGTGGGAGCATCGCCCAGATGTTATCCATTGCCACGATCACCACACAGGTTTAGTGCCATTTATGGTTGCTAATTGTCTCAAATATCAAAATATCAGCAAAGTTCCTACAGTTTTAACCATTCATAATGCGCAATATCAAGGTCAGTTTGGTTGGGATAAATTATATTACCTGCCTGCTTTCGATTTATGGAAAGGTGGTTTGCTGGGATGGGAAGATGCAATTAATCCTTTAGCTGCTGCCATTAAATGTGCGTGGCGAGTTACAACTGTATCGCCAAGTTATTTAGATGAAATGATGAATAATGCCCGTGGCTTAGAAAGTTTACTAAGACAGGAACGTTGGAAATCGTCAGGAATTTTAAATGGAATTGACAGCGAGGTTTGGAATCCGGAAACAGACCCAATGCTTGGTAAAAGTTACAATTTAAAAACAGTAGAAGCTGGAAAAGCAGCAAACAAAAAAGCGCTTTGCGATGTTTTTCAACTAGATTCTTCTAAACCACTTTTTACTTTTATAGGCAGATTGGTTGATGAAAAAGGCGCTGATTTGCTTCCTGATATTTTTTACACAGCTTTACAACGACACGGCGATAATATCAATGTTCTTGTGTTAGGTTCTGGAGATAATTGGGTTGAAGGCAGATTAAATCAGCTTAAAGATATTTACGGAGGGAAATACAATGCGTACATTGGTTACAATGAGCAAGTCTCTCACGAGATTTACGCAGGTGCAGATTTCCTTTTAATGCCATCGAGAGTTGAACCTTGTGGTTTAAATCAACTATATGCATTGCGATATGGAACAGTTCCAATCGTTCGCAGAGTTGGGGGATTGAAAGATACCGTAATTGATATTGGTGATGGTGGCTTTGGTTTGTGCCACGACCAAACCAGCATTTGGGATGTTACCCATGCCATAAATCGTGCTGTAGAATTATTTAACGATAAAAAGGCTTTTAAAGCTGTACGTAAAACGATGATGAAAATTGACCATTCGTGGGATAAGGCAGCAACAAATTATATAGAATTATACCAAATATTAAAATAAGCTTAAACATGACTGACAAAGTTTTAGGCGTTATCCTTGGCGGTGGCCAAGGCTCTAGATTATCGCCACTCACACAAACACGTTCAAAACCGGCAGTTCCAATTGCAGGTAAGTATCGGTTGGTAGACATCCCAATTTCTAATTGCCTTAATTCCGGCATCCACCGTATGTTTGTGCTGACACAGTTTAATTCAGCATCCCTAAATAAACACATTAAAAACACCTATCACTTTAGCCATTTCAGTACGGCTTTTGTTGATATTCTTGCGGCAGAACAAACCGTTCAAAACGCAGGTTGGTTTCAAGGAACTGCAGATGCGGTGCGCCAATGTATGCACCACATTGTTTCGCATGAGTTCGATTACATCTTAATTCTTTCTGGCGACCAATTGTACCAGATGGATTTTAAAGACATGATTGAAAAACATATCGAGGCAAACGCAGAAATTACCATTGCAACTATCCCGGTTACGGCTAAAGATGCGACTGATTTTGGTATTTTGAAAGCTGATGAAGAGAATATGATTACTTCTTTCATCGAAAAACCTAAAACAGGTTTAGAGGATTGGGTTTCTGATACCGGAGAAGAAATGCAAGGCGAAGGACGTAATTTCTTAGCTTCAATGGGTATTTATGTTTTCAATCGTGAATATTTAATCAATATTTTAAATGAAAACGAAGAGGAAAAAGATTTTGGTAAAGAAATTTTGCCTAGAGCAATTGAACAAAGTCGTGTTTTAAGTTATCAGTACGAAGGTTATTGGACAGATATTGGTAACATTTCATCATTTTTCGAAGCCAACTTAGGCTTAACAGATGAGATTCCGAAGTTCAACATGTTTGATAGTAATCATACTATTTTCACCAGAGCTAGGATGTTGCCTCCGTCGAAAATTTCGGGTACAACTTTAGAAAAAGCAATTATTGCCGAAGGTTGTATTGTACAGGCAAGTCGCGTAGAACATGCTGTTTTAGGTATTCGTGCTCGCATTGGTAAGCACACGGTGGTAACTAATGCATACATTATGGGTAGCGACCGTTATCAAACTTTAGAAGAAATTCAATTGGAAACAGGCAAAGGAAATGCACTTATTGGTATTGGCGATAGATGTTACATTAACAACGCTATTATAGATAAAAACTGCCGTATCGGTAACGATGTAAAGATTAATGGTGGTCCGCATTTAGAAGATGGTGACCATGAGCTTTATGCTGTTAAAGATGGCATTGTAGTAATTAAAAAAGGTGCTGTTTTGCCAAGCGGAACGGTAATTTAAGATAATCATTATCATTAAAAGGCCAGTCTTGAATTTTCGGGACTGGCTTTTTTGTTTCAACCTCTCCCTATCGAAGGTTATTGTATTAAATTCTTCTGTGCTGTTCCTCTCCTTAAAGAGAGGGATTTAAGGTTTAGTAAATTGAACCCTTGGTTTAAGGTTAAGGGAACAGAATTTTGTTATCGCTATTTAAAATTCAGTAATTTAAATCCTGGTTAAAAGCACAAATTTTGGTTCCCTCTCTTAAAGGAGAGGGATAGTAGTCATTAGCCAAATTACTTCCTTTAATAGGGAGAGGTTTTTTTGAAAGTGAACGTTCAGTGTTTCATTGCCGATTTCGGCCCTGCTTTTCGTTTCAATTTTTTTAACTTCTGTCATTCCGAGGAACGAGGAATCTGTTTCATCGGTTGCAGATGCTTCGTGCCTCAGCAAGACAGGAAATTCAAGGTTGCTGCAAATAAAAAATATTTCCACTTCAATCAGGCTTATTTAACAAAGTTTGTTCCAAGCAAGATGCATATAAACCTTTAATGACTAGGATTTCCATCCAGTTAAGCCTAATTACTAAATCTTCGTTCTACTTCGAACCAGCCTAACAAATTTTTCGGGATAGCTTGTCAAAGCCAAACCACAAACTTTAATAGAAAAATTTTCAGCTGGCAATTTTGTTTCTTTTGTTGTCAAAAGAAAAAGGCCCGTCTGGCCAAGACAAATAAACACCCCACCATGCGGGCGCTACTCTAAAAGAGGGGAATGCAAACTGCAGAAGCCTAAGACCTTAAAACACTATATTAACTAACTTCAATCAGGCTTATTTAACAAAGTTTGTTTCCACCAAAACTGTCAAATCTTCCTCATTAAATAAGCTTTTTCACATTAATACCAACAATTTACCTCTAAGCCTGTTAGTTTATAAACACACAAAAAATTGCTTATGGCTGAACAACATCTGTATCAAACCGGAATAATAGGAAACTGTGCTTTTATGGCGCATGTAAATAAAAACACCGATATATCTTGGCTTTGCTGGCCTCGCTTCGATAGCTCTTTCATCTTTGGAAGTTTATTAGATAAGAAAAAAGGCGGTGAGTTTTCCATCTTACCAGAAGGAGAATATTCATCAAATCAATATTATATAGAAAACACCAATGTTTTAAGAACCGAGATTACTGCTAATGACGGTAAATATCGCATTACGGATTTCGCACCAAGATTTTTTCTTTACGAACGCTACTTTAAACCCCTCATGTTCATCCGTAAAATCGAACCGTTAGAAGGAAATCCACGGATTACCGTAAAATGTGAACCTGTTTGCAATTATGGTAAGGATAAAATGGTAAGAAGTCGCGGCAGTAACCATATCGATTATGCAGGTTGCGATGAAAACATCAGATTAAGTACTAACGTTTCTTTAAGTTATATAATTGATGAAAAGGCATTTGTACTGAATGAAGCCAAATATCTCATCATGACTTATGGTCAAAATTTAGAGGCACCAGTGGTTACCACAGCAGAAAATTTTCTTCGAGATACGGTTGCTTACTGGAGAAAGTGGATTAAGCATTCTTCAATAGCAGGATTTTATCAACCTTTGGTAATTCGCTCTGCTTTGGTTTTGAAAATACATCAATATGAAGATACAGGCGCATTTATTGCTGCAAGTACAACCAGTTTGCCTGAATCACCGGGCAGTACAAGAAACTGGGATTATCGTTATTGCTGGTTACGAGATTCACATTACGTGCTCACATCTTTAAACCACATCGGGCATTTTGAAGAAATGGAGAAATATTTCAGTTATCTATCTGATATTTCTCATGCAGAAGATGAACGTTATCAACCTTTATATGGCATTGCTGGTGAAAGAGAAATCGTAGAAACCACATTAGACCATTTAGAAGGATACAGAGGTGAACAACCAATCCGAATTGGAAACCAGGCTTACGAACATATTCAGAATGATATTTACGGTCAGGTTTTAACTTCAATGTTGCCACTTTATACCGACCATCGCTTTGTTTTTTCAGAGCGCAGCGATTCGGTAAAATGGATTGAAAGCGTATTATCAAAAATTGAAAGAACCATTGATGAAAAAGATGCTGGAATTTGGGAGTTTAGAAATATCGCAAATATGCATTGTTACAGTAACTTGTTTCAATGGGCTGGTGCACACGCCGCTTTAAAAATGGCTAAAACTATTGGAAGTCAGGATTTTGAAAATAGAGCACAGGTTTTAATTGATAAAGCTGCGGCACATATAGAAGCTTGTTACGACCCTGAAAGAAAAGTTTACACCAATGCAGTAGGAAGCACACATTTAGATGCGAGTACTTTGCAGTTAATTATGATGGGTTATTTAGACCCTGCATCAGACAGAGCAAAAGACCATTTAATTGCTTTAGAAAAGGAACTTAGAACAGAAGATGGGTTGTTCTACCGTTACCTGCACGCCGATGATTTTGGTAAACCGAAAACTACATTTTTAATTTGTGCCTTTTGGTATGTTGAGGCTTTGGCTTGTGTGGGTAGGGTTGATGAAGCAATTAAAGAGTTTGAAAACATCATTAAATATTGCAACCATCTTTTACTTTTTAGCGAAGATGTGGATGCGAAGACTGGTAGCCAATGGGGTAATTTCCCGCAGGCATATAGCCATGTTGGTTTGATGAATGCCGCTTATCGCATTGCGATTAAATTAGATCGACCTGTGTTTTTGTAAGTTTATTTAACTATTATTTCCCGCAGATTTAAGAAGATAAGCGCAGAACAGTCAGCGTAAATCTTCTTAAATCTGCGGGATTTTTTAATGAAAAAAGGTCTGTGAAGACACAGACCTTTGCATATGTTTTTACATATAATTTAATAAAAGTTGTCACATTGAGCTTGTCGAAATGCTTTAAGATGTTCTTCGACAAGCTCAGAATGACAATCAGACTAATCCCTTTCTACAAGTTCTTCCTTAACCAAACTCCAAAGAAGTTTTCTAACCTCTTTAAAATCGTTTAGATAATACTTCGCTTCAGATAAATTATTGCCGACTTTAACAGTTATAGCATCTTCCGGTAAAGCTTTAAAAATATCTTCATCGGTATGGTCATCGCCAAGCGCCATTATAAAGTCGGGATGTTTATCATATAGCCAGTTTAAAGCAGCTTTTCCTTTATTTACTTCAATATTTTTAAACTCGATTACTTTGTTTCCAGGCATTAGTTGCAAACCTTTATCAGCAGCTAAAATTTTCATGTGACTCACAATTTCATTAGCCCTTAAATCGCCTAAACCTTCTTCCGCTTTGCGGTAATGCCAAACTAGCGAGTAACTTTTTTCTTCGATAAAAGAACCTGGTGTTCTATCTGTGTAAGTTTCTAAAAGTGTTTTTATTTCGCTTTTCCATTGGTCGGTAAGTAATGGAAGGCAATTCCATTTATCGCCATAGGTTTTTTGCCATGCGCCATGTTCAGCAATTAAATCAACTTTTAAATGGCCAAACCATTTTTCAAGTGTCTCATTTCTTCTTCCGCTAATAATCACAACAGTATTTGCTTTATCAAGCGTGAGGTTTTCAATCAAATCATATAATTCTTCGTCAGGCGATGCATCATCAATATTTCCTGTAAAATCTACCAGCGTTCCATCATAATCGAGAAATAAAACCCGATTATTTGTTTTTGCATATTTAGAGGCTATAATTTCGTTAACAGAATTTACGGCATGTTTTGTTTGTAAGGATTTTTGAGAATCTTTCACTTCGTTTAATCTTAAAATAAAATTGTTTACCCAATGTTTTACATTGAATTTTTCTACGATTGCTCGCATGGCTTTCATGCGATGTTGCTGCTCATCAACAGGCATTTTTAGAGCAGTCACAATGGCTTCCATAATGTCGCCAAGGTTGTTCGGATTTACTAATAATGCATCGGTTAATTCTTTTGAAGCGCCTGCCATTTCGCTTAAAATCAATACACCATCTTCGTTGTTTCTGCTTGCTACATATTCTTTACTCACTAAATTCATACCATCACGCATTGGCGTAACCAAGCAAATATCGGCTGATGAATAAAGCGCAGAAAGTACTTCGATTGGAAAAGAACGGTAAAAATAATTTACCGGAATCCAATCCATAGAGCGGTAACGGGCATTCAAATTTCCAACGAATTGGTCAATCTGGTCGCGAAGTTCGCTGTATTGTGGAACGTTATCTCTCGATGGAACCACAATCATAAACAATTCGATTTTGCCGATATATTCTGGATGCATCTGTAAAAGAAGTTCAAGCGCTTTTAATCGCTCTAATATTCCTTTGCTATAATCCAATCTATCAATAGAAAGTATAATTTTTACATCTTCTTTGCCTTGTTTAAAGAAATCTATTTCTTTCTTTACAGCTTCAGTTGAGGTTAAAGATGAGAATTTATCGTAATCAATCCCCATTGGAAATGCTTCGATTACAATTTGCCTTTCGTTGCTATTTAATACGTTTGATGATGAATTTACAGGCAACAAACGCGTAGCCGTACTGATGAAGTGGCGCACATCATCATAGGTATGAAAACCGATTAAATCGGCTCCAATTAAACCGTTAAGTAATTCTTCACGCCAGGGAATTAACCTGAAAATTTCATAAGATGGAAATGGAATATGTTGGAAAAAACCAATGGTAGAGTTAGGTAGTTTTTCTCTTAAAATTCCAGGCAATAAAAGGAGTTGGTAATCTTGAATCCAGATTTTATCGGTTCTATTAAGTACCTGCATGGCACTTTTAGCAAATTTTTCATTTACCGACTGATAGGAATCCCAATAGTTTTGTTCGTAATGAGCGTAAGTAACGAGGTAATGAAAAACAGGCCATAAAACTTCGTTTGAAAAGCCTTCGTAGTATAAATTTATTTCTTCTTGGGTAAGGAAAACAGGGTAGAGGTTTAGCTCGCCTAATTTTTGAATTACTTCTTCTTGTCGGTCTTCCGGAACTTCAATTCCAGGCCAGCCAACCCAAATGGAGTTGCCGGTTTTGTACACGTCACCAAGTCCGGTGGCAAGTCCGCCTTCGCTTGGAATAAACGTGTACTCGTTGTTTTCTTCGATGATTTTAACGGGTAGTCTATTCGATATTATAACTGTTTTCATGCTTGTATTTGATGTATCCACATAAATAAAAGCCATTTAAACACATTTTGTTTGAATTTTTATATTTCCGTACATTCAAATGATGAAGACTTCAATAAAGATTTTTATTATTTTAAGCATTAAAATCAGACTATGAGTATTCCGTATTTGTTAATTCTATTTAGATTCCTTTTGGCGCCAAGTATTCTTTTAATGGCTTGGACAATGGGTGAGGATGCAACTAAGATTATACTTGTGTTAATGTTCTTGGGTTTATTGTCTGATATTTTTGATGGGATTATTGCGAGAAAGCAACAGGTTTCTACTGAAAAAATGAGGAGATTGGACAGTCAAACTGATTTAGTTTTTTGGTTAAGCGTAGCGCTAAGTTGCTATTTAATTTACCCACATTTAATTGCAACAAAAAAGTTGGGTGTAATTGCATTGTTAGTTATGGAAGGACTTTGTTATTCGGTTAGTTTAATCAAATTTGGGAAAGAGACTTGTACACATGCATTTTTATCGAAAATTTGGGGCTTAACTTTACTGGCAACTTTTACTTCGCTGTTAGGTTTCGCCTTTGGCGGATGGATTTTGGCAAGCTGTATCGTAATTGGAATAATTTCTCAGCTCGATGTAATTCTAATTATACTCATTTTGCCAAAATGGATGCATGATGTGCCAAGTTTTTATCATGCCATTTTAATTAGAAAAGGTATTGCGTTTAACAAGAGTAAGTATTTAAACAGTTAGTCTGTTTTGTTTTTTGCAGGAGCGGAACTTAGTTAATAAGCCCGATTGAAACGGACACGAACGTAGAGAGTAAAGTGTAAAGCGGGGCAGGTTTTAACTAAGTGCTTCTGCCTGTAAACTTTCAAAAAAAACTGTTATATGTATGTTGGCTAGGTAATTTAGAGCAAACGATGCACAATCAAGTTGAGTATAAGATGTGAAAATATGCTAAACATAATTAAACAAAAGAGAGAAAGTAGTTTGTTCGTTTGGTGTCGAGACAACTTCAATGCTTCCGCGGTGCATTTTCATAATGTTTCTGCTAATTGTTAATCCAATACCAGAGCCATTTTTTCTGGTTGTGTAAAACGGAACAAAAATTTTCTCCAAATCGTCAATTTCTATACCTTTTCCATTATCACTCACATCGATATAAAGTTTTGTGTTTTCTAATCGATATTTAACAGAAATATAAGGATTTTCATTATCCTCAACCGAATAAATGCTATTCGTTATTAGGTTGATAAGCACTTGCTCGATTAATTTTAAATCCAGCTTAACCGTAATTTTCGACGAAGTTTGCTCGACATCTAAAACAACATTTTTAACTTTTGCAAAAGGCTGCATAAGCACTTTAATGTGTTTCAAAATTTCACCAATTGTATGCGATTCTAAATTTGGAGTTGGTAGTTCGGCTATCAGGCGATAATCTTTCACAAAATCTAACAATCCTGATGAGCGACGTTTAATGGTTTGCAAAGCCATTTTTAAATCTTCCATTTCATCCTGATTAAGATTTTCCTTATCGGTAACCATGCTGTTTATCGTATCAGATAATGAACTTATCGGAGTAATGGAGTTTAATATTTCATGAGAAATAACCCCGATTAACCTGTTCCATGCTTCGGTTTCTTTCTGTTCAATTTCATCTTTAATATTTTGAAAGCTGATAATTGTGTAGTTTTTTCCGTAAAGATTTAATGGGATAACTTCTGTTGATAACTGAATTAATTTTTCCTGAATTTTAAGTTCAAGGAAGCGTTTTCCACCAGCTGAAATTTGTTCGACTTCGGTTGCAAAATTTGGCAGATGTTGTTTTAATCGATGCCAATATTTATAAGCAGGAACACCTAATAAATTGGATGCCGCCTGATTAAAGAACGCAATTTCTTCATTGTCTTGCTCCGTTTTGGTATGATTAACTACAATAACACCAACAGGAACTTGCTCTAAAATGGTTTTAATGAGTTGAAACATTGCTTCCTGCTCCAAACGAATTTGTTTATGTACCTGAAGAATTTCTCCAAAGGATTCGTATAATTCTGGAAAACTTCCTTTTGTAGCTTTGTTTTTGAAATTTAGTGTATGGTCGCGGGTTTTTACAGCCAGAATAAAGCGTTTAATGTCTGAACGGATTTCATTGATGTAAAAGTAAAGCGAAATTATTGAACCTAACAGAATTAAACTAACACCAATAATGGTAAACCATAACTGTGTATTCTGGATTAAGTAAAAAAGCAAGAAACTTAACAGATTAATAATTATCAATCTGAATATTAAACGAAAAGTAAAACGTTTGTAAAACATGTTTTTTAGCTTAAGGCTTAAAGCGAAAAGTCCAAAGCTTTCTGCTTTAGTCTTTCAGTTTTGAACTTATATCCCAAATTTCTCAATTCTTCTATACAAAGCTGCTCGTGTTAAGCCCAATTCTGCAGCTGCTTTTGATATATTTCCTTTGTGTTTATCTATGGCTTTTTGCACCATCATCTTTTCCATATCGCCTAATGCCATTTCATCAGGTATAGCATTATTTTGAGCAAATCGCTGCGGACTAAGTTGTAAATCTTGCTCCGTAATTTCATTTCCATCGCTCATAATCACTGCCCGTTCTAATACATGTTGCAATTCCCTAACATTTCCTGGAAAGTTATAGTTTAACAATACATCTTTTGCTTGGGTGTTTAAACTTCGCAATTCTTTGTGGTATTTGGAACTGAAAACCTGCATAAAATGATTTGCCAAAAGCAAAATGTCATTTCCACGTTTGCGTAAAGGCGGTAATAATAATTCAACGGTGTTAATTCTAAAAAGTAAATCCTGGCGGAAAGTATTTTTAGCAACCATTTCATTCAAAGGCATATTGGTTGCCGTTATTAACCTAACATTTACTTTGCGTTCTTTACTTTCGCCCAATCGTGTAACTGTTCGGTTTTGTAAAACACTTAAAAGCTTGGCTTGTAGCGGGAGCGTTAAATTTCCAATTTCATCTAAGAAGATTGTTCCACCATCTGCTAATTCAAATCGGCCGGGTTTGTCTTCTTTTGCATCGGTAAAAGCACCTTTCGCATAACCAAAAAGCTCACTTTCAAAAAGATTTTCGTTTAATGAACCTAAATCTACATGCATAAAAACCTGATTTTTGCGCTGCGAACTTCCATGAATTTCGTAAGCAAAAACTTGTTTTCCCGTTCCGTTTTCTCCTAGTATTAAAACATTTGCATCAGTCGGCGCAACTTTTATTAAGGTATTTTGTAAGTTTTTGATAACATCAGCTTCGCCAACAATATATTCGAAACCTCTAGTCATATCCTTTTGTAGGGATGTATGAATTTTTTCTAATTTTTTAACTTTTCTGTTAGATTCTCTCAGTTTTGATGCCGCAGATATCGTAGCAAAAAGCTTTTCGTTTTCCCAGGGTTTAAGGATAAAATCGGTTGCACCTTTTTTAATTGCTTTAACTGCAAGTTCTACATTTCCAAATGCAGTCATTAAAATAACAATGTAATCTTTATCTATCGATAAAATATGTTCCAACCAATACAATCCTTCCCGTCCATCGCTTGCACCTTTTTGGTAGTTCATATCCAAAAGAATAATGTCAACTTCGTTTTTACTTAGCAAAACATTAATTTCTTTTGGCGATTTGCAGGTAATTACCTGTTTAACTTGTTGTTTTAAGAACAAACGAGCACTTAAGAGGATGTCCTCGTCATCATCAATAATTAAAACTGTGGTGTTTAGCATGGTATATTATTTTAAAACCTCTCCCTATTAAAGTTAGTAGTTGCTGTTATTTTTCTGCTGTCCCTCTCCTTGAAGAGAGGGAGGTATTGGTAATGTGGTTTGAACCCAATTTTGTTTATGTATTTCAAATAAAACCTCTCCCTATTAAAGTTAGTGGTTGCTGTTATTTTTATGCTGTCCCTCTCCTTGAAGAGAGGGAAATGTTGGTAGGGTGGTTTGAACTAATTTTATAAAATTTTTACTCACAATGCTATTTATATTTTATACCCTCTCTCTTCAAGGAGAGGGGATGAAGGGGAGAGGTTTTTTTATTTTTCCAAATGCCCTTTAATCTCGTTCAAAACCATTTCCAAATTATTACTTACCTCTTCATTAGTAAATCTCAAAACTTTTATCCCCAACTGTTCTAATTCATAACCTCGATTATTATCATATTCTTTATTATCAGGGTTATTATGGATTCCGCCATCGACTTCAATAACTAGTTTAGCTTCATGGCAATAAAAATCAGCAATATATTTATCTAAAGGATGTTGTCTTCTAAACTTAAAACTACTAAGTCGCTTTCTCCTTAAGGCTTGCCATAAAATATCTTCTGCATCTGTCCCTACTTTTCTTAACACTTTTGAAAACTCAAAAAGTTTGTGGTTAGCACCTTTAAAAAGTTCATCGCCATACTTTTCCATATCTTAATTAAAAAAAATCCTTATTAAATCTAGATTAATTTTTTTCTAAAGTCTTTTACTTAAAAAATTATAAACCATGATATCTATACACCCAGACCCCTCTTTTCGCGGAGAGGGGATGAAGGGGAGATACCTTCTTACGCCCAAAAATAACCAAACTGTCCGCTCTCGCACATAAACTGTTCGATAATGAACATCATAAAATTAATAAAAATTATAATTAATTGATTATTAGTGTTTTAAATGTGTTTGGTGTGTTTGGCACAAGCTTGGTTATTAAGCAAACCGAACAGTATTACCAAACAATGGATAAAAAAATAGAGAAGAAAAGATTTAGCACCAAAACCCTTTTAATATTAGGTGGGGCGATTGCTTTTGTGGCAGTTGTAATCTATGGATATACTTTATCTTTAAAAAAGACTTATAGTGCCGATGCCGATAAACTAACGATTAGCAAGGTTGAGTACGGCGATTTTGAAGATGTTGTTTTGTTAAATGCGAGTGTTGTTCCGTTAACATCTGTAATTGTAAGTTCTTCAGAAGGAGGTACGGTTGCTCAAATTTTTACCGAAAATGGCGCATCTGTTGTAAAAGGAACACCGCTTTTGAGAATTGAAAATTCTAACGCAATGATGGGTTACACCTCTCAACAAACAGCAGCTACCGAGCAAATTAACCAGTTGCGTAAATCTAGATTAGATTTAGAGCAAAATCAAAGAATATTGAATCAGGATGTTTTAGATGTAGAAAATAATCTTCGTACTGCAACGCGTCAATACAGAATAGACAGTGCTTTGTTTACAAAAAAAGTTATCACACAGCAAGAATTTAATAAATCGAGTCAGGATTACGAATATTATCAAGGCAAGCTTAAAATTGTCCGTCAGGCGATTAAACAAGAAAACCAAAGCCGCAAAATGCAGCTTTCTCAAATCGACCAATCAATGGCTCAAATGAATGAAAGCTTGGAAATGATTCGCCGGAATATTGAAAATATGACGATTAAAGCCCCTGTTTCTGGTAAATTATCATCTTATGACCCGGTTATCGGAAAATCTTATAACTCAAACGAAATGATTGGAAAAATTGATGTTTTACAAGGTTATAAACTCCAGGCTGGTGTTGATGAATACTATATTAACCGTGTTAAAGAAGGGCAAACTGCAACCTGCGAATTTAACGGCAAAACATACAACTTAACAGCAAGCAAAGTTATTCCTGAAGTTACTGCAGGGCAATTCCAAGTTGAGATGATTTTTAAAGGTGCTGCGCCAGAGGGATTACGCCGCGGTTTATCGTTACAAACAAAATTAACTTTATCTGATAACAGCAAATCACTATTGCTCGCTCAAGGTCAGTTTTTCCAAAGTACAGGCGGTTCGTGGGTATTTGTGGTAAACAATGGTAAAGCAATTAAGAAAAATGTTAAAATCGGCAGAAAAAATTACCTGTATTACGAAATATTAGAAGGTTTGAGCAAAGGTGATGAAGTAATTACATCTTCTTACGACCAATTTAGCCAGTACGACCAAGTAGAGATAAATAAATAAGGTGAAAGGTGAAAGGTGAAAGGTGAAAGGTGAAAGGTGAAAGGTGAAAGGTGAAAGGTGAAAGGTGAAAGGTGAAAGGTTTCAAAAAATAGGAATTCAAGTTAGCAAAAATATAATCAGGTCTTGATACTTGATACTAAATACTCGATACTAAAAAGCTATGATTAAAATAGAAAATCTGGAAAAAGTTTATAAAACTGAAGAAGTAGAAACTACGGCGTTAAACGGAATCAATCTTCATGTAAAAGAAGGCGAATTTGTTTCAATTATGGGGCCTTCTGGTTGTGGTAAATCTACCTTGTTAAACGTAATGGGCTTGTTAGATAAGCCAGAAAGCGGTAGCTACAAATTTATTGATACCGAACTTTTAACCTTAAATGATAGAGAACGCTCTAATTTTCGTAAGCGAAATATGGGTTTTGTTTTCCAGAATTTTAACCTGATTGATGAGTTAACCGTTTTCGAAAACATAGAGTTACCGCTGATTTATAATAAAATTCCTGCCGGGGAACGTAAAAAACTGGTTAACGAAATCATCGAAAGGATGAACATCGTTAACCGAAGCGGTCACTTTCCGCAACAGCTTTCTGGCGGTCAGCAGCAGCGTGTTGCCGTTGCAAGAGCTTTGGTTACTAAACCGAAATTAGTTTTAGCCGATGAGCCGACTGGTAATTTGGATAGTTCTCACGGTAATGAAGTTATGGAATTGCTTTGCGAACTAAACGAAACCGGAACAACTATCGTGATGGTAACGCACTCCAGTCATGATGCAAGTTTCTCTAACAGAATTATCAACCTGAAAGATGGTCATGTGATTTCTGAGAAAGTTAACAAAAGCAGAAACGAGGAATTGATTTAATTGAGTTAAAGGTTGCGAGTTATCTGTTACAAGGCTGGGCGCTTTAAATTACAGAACAAATTTTTCAACCTTAAAAATAGTTTTAGTTTAATGATAGGCCAACCGAAATCTTCCTGGATGGGAAGATTCGGATAAGGCGCTAAAAGTTTAAAAGTAGTACGTTATAAGTTTTACGTGCTGTACTTACAACTTACCACGTAATACTTCAAAAAAATGTTCAAATTAAATTTAAAAATCGCATTGCGAAACCTTTGGAAAAATAAAGGATTTTCTCTGATAAATATCGGAGGATTGGCCATTGGATTAGCAAGCTGTATGATATTGCTGCTTTATGTAGCCTACGAATGGAGTTTTGATAAGGAATTTACCAACAGCGATAAAACTTATGTTATTTATCAAAACGCTCCTGCAAATGGCAAAATTTTTAGCTGGGCGTGGACACCAAATGCAATGGCAGAAGAAGTTGCCACTAAAATTCCAGGTGTTAAATATGCATCACACAGTACTTATCCATCTACAAAATTAATTTCAATTGGCGATAAAAGAATCAACTCGAGAGTAAATTTTGCTGACCCATCTTTCCTTAAAATATTCGATTATAAGTTTATCAAAGGAAATCCGGAACAAGCTTTAAGAGGCGTTAATTCTATCATTCTTACAGAATCTTTTGCTAAAAAATTATTTGGTAATGATGATCCGATAAATAAAACGGTTAAACTTGATAATCAAGACGTTTTAAAAGTTGAAGCGGTAATTGAAGATATCCCTGCAAACAACTCTATAATTTTTGAATGTTTAATGCCTTGGGAACTTTTTATTAAAAGAGAGCCATGGGCGAAAGACAAAAACTGGGGTAATAATATGTGCTTAACGGTAGCTCAGTTAAAGGATAATAAGTTTTTTGATACTGCTAATGCAAGCATTAAAGATATTTATAAACGAAACCAGCAAGGTAACACAGCTAAAGCATTATTGCATCCATATACAAAATGGCATTTATACGATGACTTTCAAAATGGAAAATCAGTTGGTGGTAAAATAGAGCAACTCAAAATTTTTCTGTTGTTGGCTTTCTGTATTTTACTTATTGCCTGTGTAAACTTCATGAATTTATCTACGGCTCGTTCTGAGCGGAGGGCTAAGGAAGTGGGTATTCGCAAAGCGATTGGTTCTACGCGTAAATCTTTGGTGGGGCAGTTCTTACTCGAGTCGGTATTTGTAACCATAATTTCGGGTGTTATGGCTTTCATTTTGGTTGAAGTGAGTTTGCCTTACTTTAATAATTTGCTAAATATCGAATTACAGATTGATTATAAAAGTGTCACTTTTTGGTCTACGCTTTTAGGCTTAATGATATTTACCGGCTTCATGGCAGGAAGTTATCCTGCGCTTTACTTATCATCGTTTGAACCAATAAAAGTATTAAAGGGTTTAAAAATCAAGTCAGATTCATCTGTATCCATAAGGAAAGTTTTGGTGGTTATTCAATTCGTTTTTGCAGCATGTTTAATTGTTTGTACATCAGTTATTTATCAGCAACTTAATTATGTAAAAAACAAACCAATCGGATATGATAAATCTAATCTGGTTCAAATAGCGGTTAGTGGCAAGGTTGGCGAAAAAAGCAAGCGTGAACTACTTAAAACACAGCTTTTAAAATCTGGAGCAGCAAGCAGCGTAACTACATTTAGTAAAGACATAACCGAAAGTGGTAACAATACAACTGATGTTAATTGGGAGGGTAAAACAGAAGGGGAATCGATTTTATTTAATAACAGAGGTGTTGGTGATGATTTTATTAAAACAATAGGTACAGAATTAGTTGCCGGAAGGGAGATTTCTTCTACATCTAAGAGCGATAGCAACAACATTATGATTAATGAGGCTGCTGTTAAAATGATGGGACTTAAAAATCCAATAGGAGCTAAAATTAGATATTGGGGAACAGAGAAAACAAATGTAGCTGTTGTAAAAGATTTTGTTGTAGAAAGCGCTTATCAGAAAGTTGCACCAATGGTATTTTATCCGAGTTATATGGATGATATACAGGTTATTATCGTTCGGTTAAATCCAAATCAGAATATTAGTACCTCTATCTCAAAAATTGATGAACTGGTAAAACAAATAGAGCCAGATTATCCTGTAAATAGAAAATTTGTAGATGAGGGCTTTGAAATTAAATTCCAAAACGAAAAGCTTTTAGGTACGCTTTCAAATTGGTTTGGTGGTTTTGCAATCTTTATTTCTTGCCTTGGCTTATTAGGTTTGGCGCTTTTCATGGCAGAACAAAGGAAAAAAGAAATCAGCATCCGCAAGGTTTTAGGCGCAAATACTACAAGCATTTTAACACTGCTGAATAAAGATTTTATTAAGCTGGTTGCTATTGCAAACCTAATCGCTTTCCCGATAGCATACATCATCATTAATAAATGGTTATCTGCTTTTGAATATAGGATATCAATATCTGCTTTACCTTTTATAATTGCAGTTTTATTATCTGTTTTAATCGCCATTTTAACCGTTAGTATTCAATCTATAAAAGTTGCGAAGGCAAACCCGGTTGATGCTTTGAAATATGAATGATAATAGTAATAAGTAATACGTTTTAAGTTGTACGTTTTGGTGCTTACAACTTAAAACTTACCACGTAAAACTTCAGAAATGTTCAAATTAAACTTAAAAATCGCTTTGCGGAACCTTTGGAAAAACAAAGGGATTACATTAATTAATGTTGGCGGTTTAGCGATTGCTTTGGCTTCTTTCATTTTGGTAATGATGTATTTTACGTATGAAACCAGCTACGATAAATCAAACCCTAATTATAAAAATATTTATGTGGTAGGGCGAATTTATCCTGAGTTTAAAACAAATTATACCTCGCCACCTCTTTCTAAAGCGATAAAACAGAATTTTCCAGAAGTAGAAAACGCCGGAATTACGATGGGCAGTTTTTTTGAACTGACTTTGAAGAATGGTAAAAACACTGTATTTACCAAAAATTTTATGCAAGCCGATTACAATGCTGCTAAAATTCTTGATTTAAAACCAGTGGGTGGTTTGCAAAAACCAAATGGTGATACAGAGCGACTTTCTTATTTAAGCGAGGAAAGTATGAAAACCTTGTTTCCAAATAAAAAAGACTCGAAGCCTGAAATGGTTGGTATGGGTGCGAGTAACTCAGGTATTCAAAGTAAGTTCGATGGAGCAATTATAAACAACCCCCATTCTAATATAACTTTCGATGGAATTTCGATTGGTAATGAAATTGGAATTGGAGAAGATTATGGATACAATAAATATATAACATACATAAAAGTAAAATCAGGAACTGATGTTAACAATCTTGAGCAAAAAATAACCAATTTATACCGGGCTGAATTGTTAAAAGGAGAAACGGATTTAAAAACTATTGAAGAAATTAAGTCGATTTCTACATTCTTAGATCCTTTATCAAATCTACATCTAAGGCCAAAAGCCGGAAACGATGCTCCATATAAAATCCTGGTTGCACTCTCTGTTCTTGGTATTTTGATTTTAGTTATTGCCTGTATCAATTTTACTAATTTGAATATAGCTCAAGCTGCTAAAAGGGCCAAAGAAGTTGGTGTTAAAAAGGTGATGGGAGCTTTTCGTGCACAACTCACTACTCAATTTCTTGTCGAGATTTTTATCCAATGTTTTGCTGCTACGATTTTTGCATTAATTACAGCTGAGTTATTATTACCAACCTTTAATAATCTATTTCAAATTAAGCTTTCTATCTGGCATTTAAATAACGATTTGTTTTGGCAATTGCCCCTTGTATTGTGTTTTATTACACTTATTGCAGGCATTTATCCGGCAATGGTTTTATCGGGTTTCAAGCCTGCATTGGTTCTAAAGGGAAATTTTTCTACCAGCCGCCAAAGTTCGTGGTTGCGCAACGGTTTATTGGTTTTTCAGTTTAGCATAGCCGTTATTTTTATTATCGGCTTATTGATTATCAATTCGCAATTGAAGTATATGCGTACACAGGATTTAGGTTTTACAGCTAACCAAGTTGTAAATATTAAAAATCTAACGCTGTTTAATAATCCATCGAAATTTGGTTCGCTAAATTTTGAGTCCGTTAGAGAGAAGGTTTTGAAAATTCCTGGGATTAAATCTGCAACTGTAGCAAGTGATATTCCTAATGGAGCCGAAAATGGCAGTAATAGTTACACAACAAACGGCATTCAGGCCAACATAGATTTTGTTGATGTTGAATTTGATTATTTCGAAACGTTGGATATTAAACTTAAAGATGGGCGTTTTTTCTCAAATGCTTTTAAAACTGATACCGCAAATTCTGTAATTATTAATGAAAGTGCAGTTGCAAAATATGGATTAAAAAATCCGGTAGGGCAAACAATTAGAGGTTGCAATATTGATTATAAAATTGTTGGTGTAGCTAAAGATTTTAAGGCTCAAGGATTTGAAAGTGCTGTTCAGCCTACAATTTATGCCATTAAAAATCCTTGCGGTAACTATAAAACTCAAATCATGCTAAAAATTGAGGAAAACAAAATGGCAGAAGCATTAGCAACATTAAAATCTCAATGGTCTCAAATTAATCCAAAAGATGGGGAAGATTTTAGATACGAATTTTTGGATGAACTTTATGGCAGGTTATTCAAAAAACAAGAACAGCTACAATCTGTGTTTTTTGCTGCGGCATTGCTAACCATCTTTATCGCCATTTTAGGTCTGTTTGCTTTTGCAAAATACATCACCAACGGCAGAATTAAGGAAATAGCGGTTCGCAAAATTTTGGGTGCAAGTGATATTCAAATTTTTAAACTGATTAACACTTCATTTTTTATGATGGTGCTTGTGGCTAATTTAATATCATGGCCCATCGCATATGTTTTAACAAAAAAATGGCTCGAAACATTTGCCTACAGAATCGATTTGCCATTGCTACCATTTGTCAGCAGCGCATCAATCACCATTTTATTAACTGTAATCACGGTAAGTTTTCAAGCTAAGAAAGCTGTAAAAGCTAATCCGGTTGATGCTTTGAAATACGAATAAAAATTGTAATAAGTAATACGTTTTAAGTTGTAGGTTTCAGCACGTACAACTTAAAACTTACCACGTAAAACTCTAAGAATGTTCAAATTAAACTTAAAAATCGCTTTGCGAAACCTGTGGAAGAACAAAACTTCTTCTTTCATTAATGTAATTGGTTTGGCAATTGGTCTTGCAGCGTGTTTGATGCTGCTGTTGTATGTTTCTTACGAATGGAATTTCGATAAACAAGCCAAAAATTCAGAAAATGTTTTTGTAGCTATGACTAACGTACCTGGCGAAGGAAATAAAATTGCTGCAACTTTTAATGGTACAACGACTGCTTTAGCACCACTTTTAAAACAGAATTTACCGGAGGTAAAATATGTTGCACGTATGGATTATGGCAAAAAAAGCTTAATCGCCAATGGACAAAACAGCTATAAAAAAGATTCGAAATTTGCAGAGCCTTATATTCTTAAAATGTACGATTATCAGTTTATCTCAGGCGATGCAAAAACAGCGCTTATAAATCCACTTTCTGTTATTTTAACCGAAAGTACAGCAAAAACTTTATTCGGAACAGCTGATGTTTTGAACAAATCTGTTCGTTATCAAGATAAGGAAAACCTAACCATAACGGGTGTAATTAAAGATTTACCAGAAAATAGCTCTAACCGTTTTGATTTTTTAATGCCTTGGTCGTTTTACGAAATTGTTGATGGCAGTGCTAAAGATTTAAACTGGAATAATTACAGTTTCGTAACTATGGTAACCTTAAATCCAGATGTAAATATCGATTTGGTAAACCGCAAACTTGAAGCTTTGGTTAAAGCAAATGCACCACAAAATTCACAATCACAGCCGCATTTTTTATATCAAGCCAGTAAACTACACTTATTCGGTAAATTTGAAAACGGCAAACCTGCGGGTGGCGATATTGAGCAAATTTACCTTTTTGTAGGCTTGGCATTTGGGATTTTACTAATTGCCTGCATCAACTTTATGAATATGGCTACAGCCAAATCAGAAAAAAGAGCAAAGGAAGTTGGCATAAAAAAAACAATTGGTGCAAATCGAATTTCGCTAATTCTCCAGTTTTTAACTGAATCGATGGTGCTTACCTTAATTGCTGTTGTACTTGCCATTGCTTTATTGGAACTTTTGTTGCCAGCATTCAATAGGCTTTTAAATATCAATTTGGGTATTTCATACTTCAATACGGCAAGCTGGGTTGGTATAATAGGCATCGTTTTAGCCACAGGTTTAATTGCAGGCAGTTACCCGGCTTTTTACTTATCAGCCTTTAATCCAATTCAAACTTTAAAAAGAAAAATTACTTCAAAAGGATTTTTAAATGTGAGTTTGAGGCAAGTCTTGGTTGTTGGGCAATTTTGTTTCGCCATCATCCTCATTATATCAACGTTGGTTATCTATCGGCAAATTCAATATATAAAAAATAAGCCTGTTGGTTTTGATGTAAATACTTTGGTCGAAATTCCTCAAGAGGGAGAATTGAAAACCAAATTCGATTTATTTAAAGCTGAAATGTTAAAGTCTGGAGCGGTTACTTCGATGTATCAATCATCCGTTAGTCTTTCTCATCGTGGTCGAAATTTTATGGATATAAAGTGGGATGGAATGACTAAGCCCGAAAATACCGTAATGTTTAATCAAGTGGCCACATCTTATGATTTTATCAAAACTAACGGCATTAAATTATTACAAGGACGAGATTTTTCGAAGAATTTTGCTTCAGATACCAGTGGAATTATGGTTAGCGCATCGGCTATTAAAGTATTTGGATATAAAGACCCGATTGGCAAAAGAGTAACGCTTTTTGGTTCTAACACACATATCGTTGGTGTATTCGATGATTACGTTTGGGATTCGCCTTATAAATCCAACAATCCGCAAGTTGTTTTCATCAATTTAAAACAAACCGGCACCATTACAATGCGCCTTAATAATACAAATAGCCTACAAAGTAATATCGAAACCATTGGTAGAATCGCGAAAACTTTTAATCCGGCATATCCTATAGAAATAACTTTTGTAAACTTTTTATATCAGGAGAAATATAAAACCGAAAAAACACTTGGTATTCTTTCTAATCTCTTCGGCGGATTAGCAATTTTCGTGTCGTGCTTAGGCTTATTTGGTTTGGTTGCTTACAGTGCCGAACAACGTACTAAAGAATTTGGCGTACGGAAAGTGCTTGGCGCATCAGTGGTTAATTTAATGCAATTATTATCCCTTTCTTTCATTAAAATGATTGCTGTGGCTATAGTAATCGCAATACCGATTAGTTATTACGCAATGACTAAATGGCTAAATAATTTTGAGTTTCATACTAATATCAACTGGTGGATTATGGCTATAGCCGCTATTGGAACTTTATTAATGGCTGTAATTACAGTAAGTTTTCAGGCTTACAAAACAGCAAAATCTAATCCAGTTGATGCTTTGAAATATGAATAACAACGAGTTGCTAGTTACGGGTTACCAGTTGAAAGTCTGGGCTCGTAACAGGTAACTTATAACTCGCAACAGAAATATGTTCAAATTAAACTTAAAAATCGCATGGCGAAATCTTTGGAAAAACAAGGGTTATACGCTTATCAATATTCTTGGTTTATCAATCGGGATGGCGAGTTGTATTTTGATTTTCATTTTTATCCGTTATCAAATGAGTTTTGATGAGGGGTTTAAGAACGAAGATAAAATCTATAGAATTGTTTCAACTTGGGATTATGCCGATGGTAATCAGTTCTATTCGCAAGGTGTGCCATTACCACTTACTGCTGCCATTAGAAACGATTTTTCTCCATACATTGAAAAGGTCGCTGCTATCGAAAATAGTGCAGGGATGATAAAAATTAAAGATGCTAATGGAAAAGAAAGGTTAAAAACCATTGAAAATGTTTTTTACGTTGAACCTGAGTTTTTTGAAGTATTTAATTATAACTGGCTATCAGGGAATTTCAGTTCACTTGCAGATCCAAATCATGTTGTACTTTCTAAAGAAATGGCAAATAAGTTTTTCGGAGATTGGAAAAATGCTTTAGGCAAAAGCTTCAGTCTTGATGATAAGGTGAATTATACGGTTAGTGGTGTAATTGATGATGTTGCAGAAAATAATTCCGTACCATTAAAAATTATGCTTGCTTACAAATCTTTCAATAGCAATAGATTAACAAATTGGGGATCGGTAAGTTCTAGTTCTGAAAGTTATTTTAAGTTAAAACCAAATGTTAGTATAGAAGCACTTAACGGACCGTTATCATCCTTTATTAAAAAATATTATGTAGAAAAAGCACCGGGTAAAGAAGGGCATTTATTTCAGCCATTGGCAGATATTCATTATAATGAAAAATTTGGAAATTTCTCTGGTCGTATTATGCCGAAAAAACAATTGTATGGATTAGTGATAATTGGCTTTTTTCTGATGATTACAGCTTCCATCAATTTTATTAATCTGGCAACTGCACAGGCGGTAAGTCGTTCTAAAGAAGTTGGGGTTAGGAAAGTAATGGGTAGCCAAAGAAGTCAGCTAATCGCTCAGTTCTTAACAGAAACCTTAACAATCGTATTCATTTCCCTGTTAATCGGAAGCGTGCTAACAGAAATCGCCTTGCCGGGAATGCAAAATCTATTTGATTCAAAGATATCATTCAGCATATTTCAACATCCGATAATTTTCTTGTTTATGATATTGCTGGTTGTGTTTGTGAGTTTGCTTGCTGGCTTTTATCCGGCTATGATAATGTCTGGTTTTAATCCTGCTTTGGCCATTAAAAACAAAGTTATTGCCAATACGGGTGGCTTAGGATTGAGAAAAATTCTGGTTGTTGTCCAATTTACTTTAACCGTAACATTAATCATTGGCACATTGGTAATTCTGCAACAAATGAAATATGTTCGGGAGCAGCCGCTAGGATTTAATCCATCGGCAATTGCAATGATAGACTTACCAAATGATAGTGCTACTGTGTCTCGCTTTGCTACATTCAAGGCTCAGTTAAAGCAAATTCCCGGTGTTGAGGGAGTTAGTTTCTGTCGTACAGCCCCTTCTTCACAAAATAATAATGGAAATACTTTTTCATACAATGGCGGTAAGGATGTAGATTTTCAGGTAAATACTAAGAATGCCGATGAAGATTATTTAAAAACATTTGATTTAAAACTTGTAGCTGGTAGAAATCTCGTTAAATCTGATACAATAAATGAATATCTGGTAAACGAAACATTGCTTAGAAAACTTAATATCCGGAATCCGAATGAAGCTATTGGTAAAACAATTTCTATGGGCGGGATGAAAGCACCGATAGTTGGAGTAATTCAGGATTTTAAAAACAAAAGTTTGCATGAAAATATCGATCCGATTTTAGTTGGCTCACTAAGAGCAAGGCACTATTATGCTGCTGTTAAATTAAATTCTAAGGAGATGATGGGCACGATGAAAGTTGTATCGAAAATATGGCAGCATACCTTTCCAGAATCTGTGTACCATGAAGCTTTTTTAGATGACCAAATTAAAAATTATTATGAAGGAGAGCGGATTATGGGTACGTTATTCAAAGTCTTCGCAGGTGTAATCATTTTTATTTCTTTTATCGGATTATTTGGCTTGATCTCTTTCGTTGCTACACAAAGAACAAAAGAAGTTGCCATCAGGAAGGTTTTAGGTGCATCTACGTTAGAGTTGGTTAAAATGCTTAACGGTTCGTTTTTGATAATGGTTTTTATTGCGAACCTTGTTGCTTGGCCGCTGGCTTATTTATTTGTTTCGAAATGGCTTTCTGGTTTTGCTTACCGAATAGATATTAGTTTTTGGCCATTTCTTTTAGCTATGATTATTTCAATGGCAATTACATTAATTACCGTTTCTATACGGTCTTACAAAGCTGCAGTTGCAAATACAATTGATGCGCTTAAATATGAATAAGTAATAAGTTATACGTTTTAAGTTGTACGTTTTTAATTCGTATAACTTAAAACTTAACACGTAAAACTCAAAAAATGATAGAATTAAAAAACATAGAAAAATACTATTCGAGCAAAGGCATTAAACACTATGTTTTACGCCATGTAACAACATCTATAAAACAAGGGGAGTTTGTTTCTATAATGGGGCCGTCTGGTGCCGGAAAATCGACTCTTTTAAATATTCTTGGGATGTTAGAAGAACCAACTTATGGTAATTATGAGTTTATGGGTGAGGATGTTACAAGTTTAAATGAACGTAAGCGAATAGAGTTGTATCGCAATCACATTGGGTTTGTATTTCAGGCTTATCATTTAATTGATGAGATGACTGTGTACGAAAATATAGAAGCTCCGCTGCTTTACAAAAGGATTGGTAGTTCTGAACGGGCAAGTAGAATTGCCGATTTGCTCGATAAATTTAACATCGTGGCTAAGAAAGATTTATTTCCTAATCAGCTTTCTGGCGGTCAGCAGCAGCTTGTTGGTATTGCCAGAGCTTTGGCCGCACAACCATCTATAATTCTTGCTGATGAACCAACCGGTAATTTACAATCTGCACAGGCAGAAGAAATTATGCAGCTTTTTCAAAAATTAAACCGCGAAGAAGACATAACAATTATCCAAGTTACGCATTCAGAAAAAAATGCCGAATATGGTAGCAGAATCTTACATATCGCTGATGGGGTTGTTAAAGATGATATAAAAGTAATGGCATAAAAGAATATTGATTTAAATAAATCTTATCTGTGTTTATCCTTTTCATCTGTGGTTAATTAACTTTGAGGATGCAAAAATCTTTTACAGATGGAATGGGGCGGGAGGTAACCATTAATTTCCCGCCAAAACGGATTGTATCTATTGTGCCTTCACAAACAGAACTTCTTTTTGATTTGGGTTTGGATAGTGAAATTATCGGCTTAACGAAGTTCTGTATTCATCCGATAGAAAAGTTTGCAGAGCGTACAAAAGTCGGCGGAACTAAAAAACTCAATATCGATTTAATTAAAGATTTAAAACCCGATTTAATCATTGGTAATAAAGAAGAAAATACGCAAAGCGATGTTGAAGAATTAGCAGAGCATTTTCCCGTTTGGATGAGTGATATTTTTACGCTGGAAGATGCAATGCGAACCATTAGCGAAATAGGAACACTGGTTGACAGAACTCCGGAAGCATCTTATTTGAATCATTTAATTTCTGCCGGATTTAAAGATTTAAAATCATTGGCTTTACAGCATCGAATTGATAAAAAAGTAGCTTACTTAATCTGGCGTAAACCATATATGGTTGCAGGTAAAAATACGTTCATTGATGATATCCTGCTTGCAAATGGTATGACAAATGTAATACAGCAGGAGCGTTATCCTGAAGTTACCCTAACACAACTTGTAGAACAAGACCCACAACTTGTATTACTATCATCAGAACCTTTTCCTTTCAAAGAAAAACATATCGAAGAAATTCAGGAAGCTTTGCCCAAAGCTAAAATTATGTTGGTAGATGGTGAAATGTTTAGTTGGTACGGCAGCCGATTAGTAAAAGCTGTTCAGTATTTTTTTGAATTTCAAAAACAACTTTATTAATCATTTACTGTTATTTCTTCTAAATTTGTTCACTAAGAATAAATCAAACCTTAAATTACCATGAAAAAATTAGTATTAATATTATCCTTAGCAATTGTCGTGCTTTCTGGCTGTACATCAATGAAAGATTCAAATACCGCAACTCGTGTTACAGCAACCGGAACAATTCAAAAACTTGGCATGTCAACCTTTCAGTATGGTACACATATCTTAAAAACGGCTGATAAAACCTATGCATTAAAAAGTACTTTTAGCTTAGATCCTTATTTAGATAAAACAGTTACTATAAAAGGAAAAAAGGTTTCTGGCTATCCTTTAGAGGGCGGACCAGAACTTGTTGATGTTACCTTGGTAAAATTGTAAAAAATTATTCTTGCTTAGGATTAGCGACTTAGCTTCGATTGAATAAAATAATTTAGAAAATGTTTCAATTATTTTTTGAAAATTGATTCTGATTTCTATCTTTGCAGTCCTTAATAAATCCTAACTGCGGAAGTGGCGTAATTGGTAGCCGCACCAGACTTAGGATCTGGCGCTTCACGGCGTGGGGGTTCGAGTCCCTTCTTCCGCACAATAAGATAAAGGCCGTTTCGATTTAAACATCGGAACGGTTTTGTTTTTTAAAACACTGATTCAAAAGAAATGAATATTACACAGGAAAAAACCGGCAACTTAAATGCTGTTGTAAAAATCAAAATTGCACCTGCAGATTATACCGGAAAAGTAGATAAAGCAATTAAAGACCAGGCTAAAAAAGCACAATTACCAGGTTTCCGTAAAGGAATGGTTCCTGCTGCTCACATTAAAAGAATGTACGGCAAAAGTATATTGGTTGAAGAAGTTAACAACTTATTAAACGATACGCTTTCTAATTACATCGCTGAGCAAAAATTAGAAATCTTAGGTCAGCCATTACCTGCACTTAACGATGAAAAAGAATTCAAATGGGATAACACAGACGAATTTGAATTTGATTACGAGTTAGGTTTAGCACCTGCTTTTGATGTAGAAATTTCATCTAAAGATAAATACACCCTTTATAATGTTAAAGCTGATAACGAAACGTTAGAAAGCCGTGTTAAAAATATTCGACGTAGCTACGGTAAAATGACTAACCCTGAGGTTTCTGCCGAAGAAGATGTTTTATATGCTGATTTAGTTCAGTTAGGTAATGATGGTTCTGTTTTTGAAGGTGGAATTACAAATACTGCAACATTACGTTTAGATCAGATTGCGGATAAAAAAATCCTTAAAACATTAGTTGGCTTAAAAAAGGATGATGTAGTAACTATCGATATTCAAAAAGCGCTTGGTGATGCTGCTGCTATTGCTAAGGCATTAAATATCTCTGAAGAAGATGCTGCAGAATTAAAATCTAATTTTCAGTTAACTGTTAAAAATGTTAACCGTTTAGAAGAATCAGATTTAAATCAGGAGTTTTTTGATAAATTATTCGGTGAAGGTACTGTAACTGACGAAGCTGGTTTCAGAGCTAAAATTACTGAAGAAGTAGAAGGGATGTTTAAACAAGATGCTGAGCGTCAATTATCAAACGATATTTACGAAGATTTATTAAAGAAACATACTTTCGAATTACCTGATGAATTTTTACGTCGTTGGTTAAAAGCTACGAACGAAAAATTAACAGATGAAGAATTGGCAGAAGGATATGATGATTTCGCTAAAAACCTTAAATGGACTTTAATCGAGAACAAAATTATTAAAGATAACAGCATCGAAATTAAATATGAAGATGTTGTTGCTGCGGCTAAAGCGAAATTAGATGCTCAATTCAGAATGTACAGCCCAAGTCCGCTTCCAGAAGATCAGTTAGCACAATATGCTGTTCAGTTTTTACAAGATAAAGAAAACGCAAACCGTACATTTGAAGAAGTGAAAGCTTTAAAAACTTTTGATTATATCAAAACGGTTGCTACAATCAATGATAAAGACATTGAATACAATAAGTTTACTGAGCTTAGTAAAAAGTAAATCAAACTGACCAATTGTCAGCTAAATAATATTATATAAAAAGAGCAGCTCATTGAGCTGCTCTTTTTATATAAGCCAGCTAATTAGTTGTTTTTAAAGTTTTTAGTTGCTAATTTGTTCATTATTTGGTTATTATGTGGTTAAAAATGCGAATGCTTGATATGATTTTATTTAGTTATAAAAATATATTGTCATTTGTTGAACAGAATAATTTTCCTTGAGCAGATAATTAAATAAATTGGCACGGAAATTAACCAACTATATAAAATATTTGTTAAAATTACAGCCGTTGGTTACTAAGAAATAATTTTTTATAGCCGTACGCTTAACCCTAATCAAAGATTATGAACATAGATTCACAAGAATTCAGAAAATTTGCCGTTAAACATCAGGGAATTGGCGGTTTACACGTAGATAAATTTATTGCACAGGCTAACTTATCGCCACAGTCGATGACGCCTTATATTATAGAAGAACGCCAATTGAACGTAGCTCAAATGGATGTCTTTTCTAGATTAATGATGGACCGTATTATCTTTTTAGGTGATGCGATTTACGATCAGAATGCAAATATTATTCAGGCTCAGTTGTTGTTTTTACAATCAACAGATGCAGAAAGAGACATTCAGATTTACATTAATTCTCCAGGTGGTTCTGTATATGCAGGTTTAGGTATTTATGATACCATGCAATACATCCAACCAGATGTTGCAACAATCTGTACAGGTATGGCAGCATCAATGGGCGCCGTATTGTTAGTTGCAGGTGCAGAAGGTAAACGTTCAGCTTTACCACACTCAAGAGTAATGATTCACCAACCATCAGGTGGCGCACAAGGTGTAGCTTCTGATATGGAGATTAACTTAAGAGAAATGTTAAAATTGAAAAAAGAATTATACGATATTATTTCAGAGCACTCTGGTCAAACTTACGACTGGGTAGAGAAAGCTTCAGATCGTGATTACTGGATGAGTGCTGAAGAAGCAAAAGGATTTGGTATGATTGATGAAGTATTATCGAGAAACGCAAGAAAAAATGGCGAAACAAAATAAAGAATCCCGTTGCTCATTCTGCCACTCTGGCAAGCATGAAACTTTAATGTTAATTGAAGGCATGGATGCATTTATCTGCGATAAATGTGTTACTCAAGCCAATCAATTGCTTGCGCAAGAATTGGGTACAAAAAGCAGCAAAGGCATTCAATCGGCGTTAACTTTATTAAAGCCGTTAGAAATTAAAGAACATCTTGATCAGTATGTTATTGGTCAGGATGATGCTAAGAAAGTTTTATCGGTTGCGGTTTACAATCACTATAAACGTTTGAATCAAAAAATTGATAAAGACGAAATTGAGATTGAAAAATCGAACATTATGCTTGTTGGCGAAACCGGAACAGGAAAAACTTTATTAGCTAAAACCATCGCAAAAATTTTGCATGTGCCATTTTGTATCTGCGATGCAACAGTATTAACTGAAGCCGGATATGTTGGTGAAGATGTAGAAAGTATTTTGACTCGATTGCTGCAAGCTGCAGATTATGATGTTGCTGCTGCAGAACGTGGTATTGTATATATTGATGAGGTAGATAAAGTTGCTCGTAAAAGCGATAACCCATCGATTACACGTGATGTTTCAGGTGAAGGTGTACAACAGGCGTTGTTAAAAATTTTAGAAGGAACAATTGTTAATGTACCACCTCAAGGCGGTCGTAAACATCCTGACCAAAAAATGATTCCTGTAAACACGAACAATATCTTGTTTATTTGTGGTGGTGCTTTTGATGGTATTGAACGTAAAATTGCAAATCGTTTACGTACGCAGGCAGTAGGTTTCAAAACGAAGAAAGATGATACTGTTTTGGATCTTAAGAACCTTTATAAATACATTACACCGCAGGATTTAAAATCTTTTGGTTTAATTCCTGAGCTAATCGGACGTATTCCTGTTCTTTCACATTTAAATCCGTTAGATAAGGAAACGCTTAGAAATATTCTTACAGCACCTAAAAATGCATTAACGAAGCAATATGAGAAGCTTTTCGATTACGAAGATGTGAAGTTGGTTTTTGATGATGAAGTTTTAGATTTTATTGTTGATAAAGCGATGGAATATAAGCTTGGTGCCCGTGGATTAAGGTCAATCTGTGAGGCGATTATGCTCGATGCGATGTTTGATACACCAACACAGAAAGATGTAAAGGAGCTGCACATCAATCTCGATTATGCGATAGAGAAATTTGAAAAAGCCGACTTTAAAAAGTTGCAAGCTGCATAAAATTCAAATCCTTCCCGAGCATCGGGAAGGATTTTTTTTAACAATAAGATTTTCCTCAACTGACTATTTTCACACTGGATTAACATCTAGCTAAAATTGAATTTGTTAGTTTGACAGAAATTTCTTATATTATTTAAAGAATAAAAATATATGAACGAAGAAAAAGACGTAAAGAAAGATGAAAAGATTGTAGAGAAATCTAAAAAAGTTAAAGAAGTAGAATCTCCTGTAAAGGCAGGTTTAAAATCAAAAGATGAAATTGTAAAAAACTGGTTGCCTCGTTATACTGGCAGACCGTTGGATCAGTTTGGTGATTATATACTGCTTACAAACTTCAGTAAATATGTAACCATGTTTTCTGAATGGAATGATAACGCACCAATTATGGGTTTAGATAAACCTATGCAAAGTGTAACTGCAAATGGAATTACCATCATCAATTTTGGTATGGGTAGCCCGCTTGCTGCTACAATGATGGATTTGCTAACTGCGATAAAACCAAAATCAGTATTGTTTTTGGGTAAATGCGGCGGTTTAAAAAAGAAGAACCAATTAGGTGATTTAATTCTGCCAATTGCCGCAATTAGAGGCGAAGGTACATCAAATGATTATCTTCCGGCAGAAGTGCCTGCATTACCCGCGTTCGCATTACAAAAGGCAATTTCTACTACGATTCGTGATCATGGTAGAGATTACTGGACAGGAACTTGTTACACCACAAACAGACGTGTTTGGGAGCATGATAAAGATTTCAAAAAATACTTGAAAACTTTAAGAGCGATGGCGGTAGATATGGAAACAGCGACAATTTTTACTACAGGTTTTGCTAATAAAATTCCTACTGGTGCATTGTTACTAGTTTCAGATCAACCAATGATACCTGAAGGTGTTAAAACGGCAGAAAGCGATAGCAGTGTTACAGAGAAATATGTAGAAACGCATTTAAGAATTGGTATCGATTCTTTAAAGCAATTAATAAATAACGGATTAACGGTTAAGCACTTGTTATTTTAATTTTTGTTTTGAGGATAATTAATCTCAATGCTAAAATTTAATATTTTCGGATCAGCAAAAGCTGGTCTTTTTTTTGCCTGAAATTTCAATCTTTTATTTCTGGCAGATAACCATGAAGGATTAAATCCTTTGAATCTTTGATATGATAATTACAGCCGTTGTGAAGTAGCACAATTCTATCAGATATATCAATTATCGAATTGTAATAATGGTCGGTTACGATTAAGCCTTTGTGCTTTTTTATGTAGTTGATGTGATGCTTTAATTCCTCAACCAAAAGTGGTGCTAATTGAGAAAACGGTTCGTCCAAAAGAACAAACTCGGCATCGCTGTAAATAATTGTCAAAGCTTCGATTAATCTACAGTTTCCGCCAGAAAGCTCTAAAAATTTATAATTTAGATTATTTGCAATCAGTTCAGTTTTCAGTAATTCATTTTTATACTTATTGCAAAATATTTCAATCGCTTTTCTAACTGTAAGTGTTGCAGGAATAAAATTATCTTGAGGAAGATAGGAGAGGTTTTGAGAAAGATAGCCTTTGTCGATTATCTTCTCATTAATTTTAAGGAATTTGAAATCGGCTTTCAGGCTACCAAACATTATTTTAAGTAATGTTGATTTACCACTGCCATTTCGCCCCAATAAGCCAACAGTTTCTCCAATTTTACAGTTTATAAAAACGCCATTTAATATTGCTTGTTGATTATAGCTGTGGGCAACACTGTCAATAAAAAGTTCCTGCATAAAAGAAATGTTATGATAATGGAAAACAATAATGCGATATCATAGATAATGATGTTGCTCAAAATTCTGCGAAAGCCTAGTCCTTGGTTTTTATAGAAATACGAATGTTTGGTTAAGAAAAATCTTTCAATCACAATTGAGAATATCCATCCGATTGGTTTCATAATTATTATTATAACGTAAGGCCCGGGGTTTTTATAGCCATCTATTACGAAGAACAAACCAATGAGAAGGCTAATTAAAATGTTCCAAAGCACAATCGGGTTATAAACCAGCATGGATTTTTTAAGTAGTGCTACAGACATGTTTAAAGATATAGAAAAACTTAGAAGCTTACTAAACAAAAAAGACCGACAAATTTGTCGGTCTTTAAAATTCCATTAATTCCTTTATTCTGGAACATTTTATCCCAAATAAGATTTTAAAATCTTACTTCTTGAAGTATGACGTAAACGTTGTAACGCTTTATCTTTAATCTGACGAACACGTTCACGAGTTAAGTTAAACTTCTCGCCAATTTCCTCTAAAGAAAGTGGGTGGTTAGAACCTAAGCCAAAGAATAAAACAATAATTTCTCTTTCTCTTTCTGTTAAAGTAGATAAAGAACGTTTAATCTCTTCTGAAAGTGATTCGTTGATTAATGAACTATCTGTATTTGGTTCGTGGTTTTCTAACACATCTAATAATGTATTTTCTTCACCTTGAACAAATGGTGCATCCATTGATACGTGACGACCAGAATTACTTAAAGTATCAGATATTTTATCAACCGTAGTTTCTAAAATGTCTGCTAATTCTTCTGGAGATGGCTCACGCTCATATTCCTGCTCTAATTTAGAGAAAGCTTTACTGATTTTACTTAATGAACCTACCTGGTTTAATGGTAAACGTACAATACGACTTTGCTCAGCAATAGCTTGCAAAATTGATTGACGAATCCACCATACTGCGTAAGAGATAAATTTGAAACCTTTAGTTTCATCAAAACGTTTTGCCGCTTTAATTAATCCTAAATTTCCTTCATTAATTAAATCCCCTAAAGTTAAACCTTGATTTTGGTATTGCTTTGCAACAGATACAACGAAACGTAAGTTGGTTTTAGTTAATCGCTCTAATGCAGCTTGATCGCCTTCACGAATCTTTCTTGCTAAAATTACCTCTTCCTCTGCTGTTATTAAATCTACTTTACCAATTTCGTGTAAGTATTTATCTAACGACTGACTTTCACGGTTGGTAATGGATTGCGTTATCTTGAGTTGTCTCATTTATACGTTTTGTGTGCTCTTTAATTATTGAAGTGTGCAAAGTTACGAAATTGTAAGCCAATCCGAAAGGATAAAATGCTGAAAATGTTGGTGTTTGCACAAGTATTTTACAGTTTTACTTACAACAAAAATCATTCCAATTTAGTTTTAATGAATATTTGTCTGATTGCTTATCAATTATCTGTTACTCGGCTATTGTTTATTGTAAAACAATAAATATATTTTGAATTTTAATAATAAAATTTTTATGTTTGCTTTGTAAATAATTAAATAAGTATGACCATCATTAAATTTCTTATCTGGAAACTAAAAAATATTAATAAGAACACTTGGCTGTTATTAGTTCTAAAAGTTTTTGTTAGATTACTGGGTATTTTCAACTTTATCTACCTATTAAATTTTTTGTCAAAATCGGTGTTGAATGAACAGCGGGATTACTATATCATTATCAGCTCAATTTTCTATATATCATTTTTCGTTTTTTTGGATAGTATTATCAAAGTTTCAGCTTCTTTTTCGCTGTCAGAAAAAATAGTTCGTCCGCTTAACCTTCTTAAATGGTTTCCTTTATTACTCACTATGTATTTGGTTTATTCTTCATTATTGATTCATGAAGTTGATTTAAATAAGATAGACTATAAAACGCCCGCTTTTCTATGGACGAAGATATCCCCATTGATAATTACTCCAAACCTGAGTTTCATTATAATAACAATACTTATATTTTTTGCATCAACAATTTTGAATACAAATAAAAAGCTTAAAGAAGAAAACGATTTAACTATATAATTATGAAGTATAAATTATTAGCACACTTTATTCGAATATGTTTGTTTTTTGGAGTTTTAATTATTTCGATTTCTGTTTTACAAAACATACTTGGAGAAATATTTAACACGAAAAAATATTGGCAATTTGGTGATTTGATAATAGGAGAAAAAACATCTGGATTTCCTATGCAAATGGGAATGCAGATTTATATGCCTGATACAATAATAACCTTTGAAAATGCAAAGTCAAATGGGATTGTTAAACGGTACGATGATCATTCGATAAAAGAATCAGTTAATTTTAAATCTGCCGATATAAAAAACGCCATAATACAGAAATTGAAAGTGGGTGATGTAAACTCACCAATTTCTGTATCAAATAACATTAATATAGATAACGCTGTTCGAGTTAGTGTTGATACTAAAAATAAAACTTATAGAGTTTTTTGGACTCTAAGCTATGTACTTAAAAAAGTATTTCTAATTTCTATATTCCTATGTATTATTGGGCTTATAAATGCTTATTTGAAAGGAACTTTTTTAAATAAGAAGAGCTTTAAAATGATTTCATTCATCGGAATCTTCTTAATCCTTGCAGAAGTATTCGAATGTTTTTTTGTTTTCATTAATGCTAAAATAATTCCGGCTATTTATCTGGAAACAGCAGGTTTGAATAGAGAATTTATAGATAGCGCTATACAGTTTAATTTAAATTTTGGAAAATCTATCGGTTACAGTAACATTGGCATCGGAATAATGGTGTTAATCCTTTCAAAGGTTATTAAAGATGCTATAGTTATTAAACAAGAAAACGATTTAACAATATAAATTCATCCTCTAAAATGCCAATAATTATAAATTTAGATGTAATGCTTGCTCGTCGTAAAATGTCGCTTACGGAATTGAGTGAAAGGGTAGGGATTACAATGTCTAATTTATCAATTTTGAAAACTGGCAAGGCTAAAGCAATTCGGTTAGAAACATTAGAATCTATTTGTGATGTTTTAGATTGTCAGCCTGGTGATATTTTGGAGTTTCGCCCGGAAGTTTAACCGAAGAGCAATTTACTTAACTAAAATAAACCCGATAGAACTAAAATACTTTTTGGTTTACACAAGCTTTAATTTACTGTCATGCTCAATCTTTGAAACAGATGCCTCGTGCTTCCGCATGACATGATGTTCCAAAAAGATTGGAGTGATAGCGGGACTTTCGGAACCGAAGCACGGAGAAACCTGATTTTCAAATTTATATGATTTTAGTGCATTTCTTTTGGCTTAAGCTAACCATCACGTCATTGCGAGGCACGAAGCAATCCTAAAGCGTCAATAATAAAGTGTTGTAAGATTGCTTTCCCGAAAAGTCGGGATAGGCTGTTGCCTCGCAATGATGGTATTGTGCATAAAAAAAAACCTTCCAGTTTGCACGAGGGCACTGAAAAAGTCCCCTAATTGAAAAGGACAAAAGGAGTAGAAAACTAGTTTTTCTGCTCCTTTTTTTGTATTTTAAAGGTATATTATTACTGCTTTTAAGATGCTTCTTCAACAACAAAAAATCCAGTTTAGCGAGTTTTCCAGGCTTTATGACCTGATTGTTCCCAAAGAGAACTTACTGCGCAAGATTAATGAGCTTATAGATTTTGGTTTTATATATGATGAGCTTCTGGATAAATACTGCCCGGACAACGGGCGTAATGCTGAGAGTCCGGTACGCATGTTTAAATACTTATTGCTGAAAACAATTTATACGGTTTCAGATGTTGATGTGGTAGAACGTTCCCGCTATGATATGTCCTTCAAATATTTCCTGGAGATGTCCCCGGAGGAGGATGTGATCAATTCAAGTTCATTGACCAAGTTCCGAAAGCTCCGCCTCAAGGACATGGATCTTTTAAACCTTCTAATTGGTAAAACTGTTTCCCTTGCATTGGAAAAAGGCATTATTAAATCCAGGTCCATCATTGTCGATGCGACACATTCACTTTCCAGATCCAATCCATATTCACCTATTGAAGTACTCAGGCAACGCTCAAAACTGCTTCGAAAAGCAGTGTATCTAATGGATGATGACTTCAAGGGTCAGATGCCTGAGAAAAATGATTCAAATGATATTCTTAAAGAAATAGAATACTGCAAGGAATTACAAAAAGTTATCGAGTCTGATGAAGCATTAAGTGAAATTCCTGCAGTGAAAGAGAAGCTAAACCTCTTAAAAGAAACAGTAGAAGATACCCAGGATAACTACACCTTATCCAAAGATATGGATGCCAGAGTCGGACACAAAACCGCTGATAGTAGCTTTTTTGGTTACAAAACTCATTTGGCAATGACAGAGGAGCGTATCATAACAGCAGCTGTTGTTACCTCCGGAGAGAAAGGAGATGGTCCTGAGCTACCAAAATTATTGGGTCAGACACAGTCAAACGGAATGGAGGTGGATACTATTATAGGTGATGCAGCCTATGCTGGCAAGAACAACCTTAAGCTTAAGGGTTTGAACGGAAATAAGGTTAAGATAGTTGCCAGGATGAACCCTGCTATTACTCATGGTACCAGAAAAGAGGAAGAAAAGTTTGATTACAATAAAGATGCAGATATGTTCGTATGCCCCGCAGGGCACCTGGCTATGTATAAACGGGTGCAGGGCAAAAAGGTAGACAGGAAAAACCAGATGATGACCTATTATTTCGATATCGAAAAATGCAAAGTATGCCCGCTAAGAGATGGCTGCTATAAATCGGAAGCCAAAAGCAGGACTTACTCGGTCGCCATAAAACCAGATGAGCACAAAGAGCAGGAAATATTCCAACAAATCGAGTACTTCAGGGAAAAGTCAAAACACAGATATAAAATTGAGGCGAAAAATAGTGAATTGAAAAATGTTCATGGATATGACAGAGCAAATTCCTATGGCCTTGAAAGCATGAAAATGCAAGGTGCACTTGCGATATTCGTAGTAAATCTTAAAAGAATCCTCAAATTCTAAAGCGGGATCATCATTGCCACAAAATATCCTAAAAACAACCATAAAATACCAGAATTCGGCGAGAAATCTCAATAGATTGGGCCCCGTAAAAATATAAAAATACTCAAAAAACAAAAAGCGGATGGAGATCTTATAACCTACCCATCCGCTAATCTTTTTATAGACCATTTTTAAGTCTACTTTTTCAGTGCCCTCGTTTGCACTGAAAGGTTTTTATATTTTTAAGACTGCGCTTTAAGCTTTAATCTTTCTGCTTTAAGCTAACAAAGCTAATTAAGCCTGTTCAGCCAATACTTTAGTTACTAAATCAGCAGCTTCTTTTAAAGCAATTGCTGAGTAAACTTTAAGTCCAGACTCATCGATTAATTTCTTAGCCTCTTCTGCGTTTGTACCTTGTAAACGGCAGATAATTGGCACAGGAATATTTCCGATTTCCTGGTAAGCATCGATAACACCTTGTGCAACACGGTCGCAACGAACAATTCCACCAAAAATGTTAATTAAAATCGCCTTAACGTTAGGGTCTTTCAAGATAATGTTGAAAGCCGCTTTAACCGTTTGAGCGTTTGCAGTTCCACCAACGTCTAAGAAGTTAGCAGGCTCGCCACCAGCTAATTTAATAATATCCATAGTGGCCATTGCTAAACCAGCACCATTAACCATGCAACCTACGTTACCATCAAGGTTAACGAAGTTTAAGTTACTTGCGCTTGCTTCAACTTCCATTGGGTCTTCTTCAGCAGTATCACGCATTGCTGCATAATCAGCATGACGATATAAAGCGTTCTCGTCGATATCAACCTTAGCATCAACCGCGATAACTTTATCATCAGAAGTTTTTAATACCGGGTTAATTTCGAACATCGAAGAATCCGTAGTGTCGTAAGCTTTGTATAAAGCAGTTACAAATTTAACCATCTCTTTAAAAGCAGCGCCGCTTAAACCTAAGTTAAACGCAACTTTACGAGCCTGGAAACCTTGTAAACCAACTTTCGGGTCGATTTCTTCTTTGAAGATTAAGTGTGGCGTATGTTCAGCAACTTCTTCGATATCCATACCACCTTCGGTACTGTACATAATAATGTTACGACCTTTTGCACGATCTAACAATACAGAAATGTAGTATTCTTTAGTTTCAGAAGCACCTGGATAATAAACATCCTGAGCTACTAAAATTTTGTTCACTTTTTTACCTTCCGGACCAGTTTGAGGCGTAACCAATTGCATACCAATAATATCGGTAGCACGTTGTTTCACTTCATCAAGGTTTTTGGCTAATTTAACGCCACCACCTTTACCGCGACCACCAGCGTGGATTTGCGCTTTAATTACAACCCAATCAGAGTTATAATCGATTTTTAATTGCTTAGCAGCCTCAACAGCTTGCTCAGGCGTATCGGCAACGATTCCTTCTTGAACGTTAACACCGAAACTTTTTAATATTTGTTTACCCTGGTATTCGTGAATATTCATTTGCTACAAAATTTGCCCAAAGCTACAATTCTAAAGGCTTTAAACAAATAGTATTTGCCGATTTTTTCTAGAAAATGAACGTTTTATGTTAATCGGTAATTTCAGTCCCGCTTTCGTTGCAATCTTTTTGTTAATGTTAGTATAAGCTTAACTAAAACCTGCTTACCAAAAAGTATTTTCACTCAATCTGGTTTATTTAACAACGATTGTAGTTCTTGGCAAATTTGATATAGCGATATTCTTATAAAATCTTTTTTGCTAATGCTTTAACTTCTTTTTTAAATGCATCTGCAAAAACTGGCTTTGCTGAAGCTCCCGTTTTTAAATTGTAAACGAAATATTCTATATCATCTTTATCATTAAATTCTTTGTCTCCATTTGTGTCCTTTATCAAATCCAGCAAAACTAGGTTATGATCACTATCTATTTTCCAGCTGTGAACCGAATAGTTTTCTGGCGAAATTTGAGTAAAGGCCTTTCCTTCTAAATTTGAAATAAATAGTTTATTTAAATCTTTTGAAGTTAGTTTTTTGTCTCCATCAGAATCTGAATCGGATATTTCATAATAAATAAATTGATCTGATAATGTATTAACGTTGAGTGGTCGGTTTTCATAATTTCCGATTTTAAAATCATTAATCAATATTTTTTTACGTGTTAATAAATCACTTTTACCAGTAACAACATTATTGAAAATAATATTCCAATAATTACCTTCCGTACTTCTGCTGTAATCCTTATGATTTCCTTTATTTAAACTTAAAGGATAAATAATTATATCAGTGCTGCTGATAATTATCGAAGAACTATGAGGCATTTTGATTTCGACTGTGTCTTCATTTCTAATGGATTCTACAGTAGAAATGGTTTTATTCCCATTTGAGCAAGCTAATGTTAACAAGGTAATTGCCAATGCAATTCCTGAGACTGTCTTTTTCATATTTGTTAATTAAGATGTTTGAAATGAAATTTGAATTTGTTTCTAACTTCCGGCAATTGGCGAACCGAAAATACCAACAGCTAATTCTGCCCAAACTAGGAATAGAACTAAAAGAATTATAAAGAATAAAACTGCTCTTGCCGTGCTTGTTTTTACATTTCTAATTACAAGCTCTATGGCTAAGCCGGTAGTCAAAAGCAAAGTGCCGGCTACCACGAAGTCGAATAAGCCCCATTTTACTTCATTAGTAAATTGCATTGCAATTAGTGGAATGCTTAAAATTACTGCTGTAACTACTAGAATAATGTAGATTCTTAATTTTGATGAGTTTGAAATTTCTTGATTTTTCATGATGTATTAAATTAATGTTTGTTGTTTAATATGTGATTGTTCTTTATTTGATTTTATCTTTTGAGTTGAAATAATCGGCATTTTGCCAATCTGGCAAATTCCATGATAGCCAGCTTGCTTTTCGGTAACGCTCTTTAAAAATATTAATTCGGGTGTCTAATCTATTTTGGTACGCTTCTATACTTTCTGGTGTGGCTATCGTAGTTCCATATTCATCTTTTGATTCAGTATAATGCAACTTTGAACGGTTTTCATCTAAAACAGCTAAGGTTTTATCTGATAAACCAAGCAAATAATTGGCATCTAAATATATTTTATCACTTTGTGCCAAATTGTATTTAGCAATTAAAATATCCCAGTTTATGGCACTGAAAGCAAGTAGAAGTATAAACCAGATGTTTCCGTTAACTTTAAGTAAATAGAAAAGTGTTTTTTGCTTTGCAACTTTTAAATAAACTGTTGCTAAACCAATGATACAAAGAATCGCAAAAACTAAAACGCCAATACGTTTATGTGTTAAACCGTAAAACTCAATGTAATGTGCATCTCTCACAAAAACAGAAATTATTAAAATGCAGTTTTGAACCATCCAGGCAATGGCTAATACTTTTAAGGTTTTGTTCTTTGAGTAAAAATTTAAGTTTCCACGGAAGAAGTAAACAATAATTGCCATTGCCAATACAATGCTGAAAATCAAAGTATTTGTACCGTCGTGTAACTCTGCTGAATAGTTGGTTTCGGCAAAATCTTTACCATGCCCAAGCCATAGCCACCAAATATCAATTCCGTTTAAAAAAAGCAGTAATATATTTAGAGCGCTAAAAGAAATTAATCCAATAATAAACTCAGTTTTTAGTGCAAGTTTTTTAATGAATAGGCTACCAAAAAACGTGCTTGTTAATTCATCAAACAATGTCTTTTGATTCAAACCTCTTCTTATTCTAACCATTTGTTCTGTGAAATTAAGCTCAATTTTTTGAAAGGTTTTATCAGAAAAGGTTAGTATTAAACCTCCTGTAACAACTAACCCGAAACAAAAGTGCATAAAGCGGGCAAAGCTTAAATCTTCGAATATAAAGCCAAATATGTTTTCGAAGAAATCGCCAATATTATTTAATATGGATTCAGTGTAATGAGCAAATACGCTATTCGCAGCAGAGTATAATGAGGTAAAAATTATAGCAACTATTAATGGTATAAAAATGTATTTAATGATTTTGAAGACAGGTTTCAGGTTAAAATTACCAATAGATACCTCACTTAAATTTCTAATTACATTAAATGGAACGGTAAACATTTGCAAAACTGTAGAGAAAAAAGCCATGAAAACAGTTCTGATTTGCTGGTTATGAGCGAAACCAATAAAAAATATTAAGCTGAAATAATAACTTACTAAGGTTAAATCTGAATTGTTTACAACTACTAAAATCGATGCAGCAAAATGTGCAATTGCATATAGATTTAGTTTGGCGCCCTTAATTACTTCTGGATTTAAATAAGTAATTGTTAATACATAAGTACTATAGATAAGTAGGTTAATGGCTAATCTTTCTTCCCAAAAGAGGAAACTAAATGACAGGCCGCCCAAAAGAGCTGATAATAGTAAGAGGTTGGATTTATTTTTCATTTTTTAGTTGTTAAAAGTGCTTTGTATTTCAAAGTAAATAGTTAAAAAAAATTGATTATATCTTTCGTATCATTTTTTCAAGCGCATCTAAATGTGCTTTGAATGATTGTTTTCCTAATGGAGTGATAGAGTAGGTGGTGCTTGTTTTTCGCCCAATAAAACCTTTATGTACTTTAATAAATTCGGCTTGCTCCAAAGTATTTAAATGCGATGCTAAATTCCCATCAGTTAACTCAAGCATTTGTTTTAAATCGTTAAAACTAATTTCATCATTAACTACAAGAACAGACATTACACCCAATCTAATCCGGCTGTCGAAAATCTTATTTAAATCTGCTATGGGGTTTTTCATTTTATTTGCCTTTCTCGTATTTAAAATACATTAAAAGTCCATAAACAATGTGTAACACACCGAAGCCAAATGCCCAGAAAATTAAACCATAGCCAATATAAAACATGCAAATTGTACCTAAAATAATTTCGCAAAAACCTAAATATCTAATATCGCTGTAAGTATATTTACTAGCGTTAATTAAGGCTAAACCATAAAAAATTAAACAGGTTGGTGCTATAATACTATAAGTATTTGGGTGATTTAATAATAACGCTATAATGAATAATCCACCGGCAATTAAGGGCACAAAAAGATTAAACAATAAAGATTTAGATGTTTTATCCCAAATTGGTAAATTATTTCTTTGACTTTTTCTGTAAGTGAACAAAATACCACCAGCCAATGCCACAAACAAAATAATAATTGCAAGCTTTATTAAATTGTATTTCAAATCGATTTCGCCTTGCAAACCCGGGGCATAACCTCTATAATCGAAAAATTTTTCGATTTCGTTATAAGCGAAATAAGAACCGATTAATGCAATTATACCAGCAAATACACCAGATAATCCGCTTAGCGAGATAAACCTTGATGATCTATCCATCATTTGCCTGATGTCTTTTAATGCGTCTAACTGTTCCTCTTGAGTGCTCATTTTAAAAGTGCTTTGTTTTTCAAAGTTAAATAAGAAATTGATAACTGCAAATTTTATTTTAAAAAATGATTTTTTTGATCTTCCCTTCGGGTTGATTGCACAGATTTAGTGATTGCAAAGATTTTTTATATAAACATGTTTTTACATCATGATTTACAACTTATAACCTAGAACTTAAAACTTATAACGTGCAACATACAACTTAAAACTTTTAACTATTTTTACGGCATGTTAAAAGCCAATGGGGTTAGAAAATCGTACGGAAATTTACAAATATTAAAAGGTGTAAATTTCGAGGTACAAAAGGGAGAAATTGTAAGTATTATTGGTCCATCTGGAGCGGGTAAAAGTACTCTATTACACATTCTAGGTACTTTAGATAAACCTGATGCCGGAACCGTGGAACTTAAAGGGACTGAAATAAGTAAACTTAGTGGAGAATTACTCAGTGCTTTTCGTAATCAAAATATTGGTTTCGTTTTTCAATTTCATCATTTGTTGCCAGAATTTAGTGCGATAGAAAATATTTGCATTCCTGCCTTCATCGCAAAGAAAAATAAGAAAGAAGCAGAAGCCAGAGCACTTGAATTATTAGATATGTTCGGTTTAAAAGATAGAGCTCATCATAAGCCTAATCAATTATCGGGCGGTGAACAACAACGTGTTGCCATAGCAAGAGCATTAATAAACGAGCCATCGATTATTTTAGCTGATGAGCCTTCGGGAAACTTAGATTCGGAAAATGCCAAAGCTTTGCATCAACTTTTTGTTAGTTTAAGAGATAACTTTCAACAAACATTTGTAATTGTAACGCACAACGAAGATTTAGCTAAAACCAGCGATAGGATAGTGACCATGAAAGATGGTTTAATAGTGTAGTTTTTAATTTTAAATTCTTTGGTTACAATTCAATCAGTTATTCATTCAAAATTCAACTATTAAAACTTGAAAATATTAATTACCGGAGGAAATAATGCGAAAGCTTTAAAGCTTCTGAAGGCATTTCCAAAACATTTTGTTCTTTTAGCCGATTACGGAGATGTTCCGGGCATGAGTACCGAGTATTATGCATTTAAAACCCTTGGAATACTTAATAAGGATAGTATTGCGCACATTCTGCTTAATTTCTGCATTACAGAATCAATAGATGCAATTATTCCTTTAAATACTTTTGAAGTAGAGCCTTTGGCTAAATCAGCGGTATTATTTAATGAATACGGTATTGAGGTTTTAACGCCCGATGCAGATTCTATAAATACTTATTTGAGCGATGATAAAAATTTCAGCCAAAACTTTGCGGTTTTTATAAAGGGTGAATGCATTTTTGCCAGCGGGCAAGAAATTTTTATTAAAAAAGATGATAGTTTTAGTGGAGTTTTCGGCTATAATTCGCCTGATGATGATTTAAAACTTTTTACAGCATGATGGATATCAATCAGTTAATTAAAGATAAAAAACTGGTAATTTTTGAGTTGGATGATGTGTTGTTTCCTGCCAAAGATTATTTGTTGCAGGTTTATTATCTGTTTGCCCAGTTTATTGAATATTCAGAACAGAAAACCTCACAGCAAATTTTAGATTTTATGCGTGCCGAATACGAATATGTTGGTGCAGAAAATCTTTTCGAAAAAACAGCTTCAAAATTTGAACTTGCACAAACATATAAGCATAACTTCGATTTACTGCACGAAAATGCCCGATTGCCATTAAAGCTTTTACTTTATAAAAATATGCTCGATTTTTTACAGGAACTTGTTGTAAATAGGATAAGCATTAATATTGTAACCTCTGGAAATCCGTTGCAGCAGTTAAATAAAATAAAGCAAACTGAGTGGAATGGTTTAGAAAAATATCTTACTGTTTTCTTTGCCGATGAGCTTAATCAGCCGAAATCAGAAATTTTTAATAACATACTTAACAGCAATAATTTATCAGCAAAAGAAGCGTTAGTTGTTGGTGCAAATAATTTTGATGAAGCGCAATCTAAATCAATAAATTTGCCGTATATTGTGTCACTAGAAATTTACAAATAAACTATGATTAAAAACTTTTCTGCACAAAAATTATTTCTGTGCACTTTAATGTCAGTTGTGGTATTTGCAACTTCATGCAAGAAAAATTCTAATGCTCCTGCAACTGAAGAGCCTTCGACTGAAACGAATGCATTGCAAACTTCTACAACCAACCGCGATTTTTTAACTAAGGATTCTATTTTCCTTTACGCTAAACAAACGTATTTGTGGAATGTTGGAATGCCAAGCTATGATAACTTTAATCCACGTAAATATGCATCGAACGATGCTGTAATTGCTGCAATTAAAGCATTACCTAGCACGGGAGGAAAGGATAAATATTCTTTTATGGATAATGGAACTGTTGCTGGTCAGTTAGGTGGTGTAAGCGGAGATTTCGGTTTTTCTGTATTCTTTAATACTGCTAACGATTTAAGAATCAAGTATGTATATGCAACTTCGCCTGCTGATGCGCAAGGTTTAAAAAGAGGCTATCAAATTACCAAAATTAATGGCAGCACAAATATTAATACAAGCGATGCCAGTATAAATGCTGTTGTTGATGCGATTTTCGGCTCAAATGCTACGGTTTCGTTAACTGTTCAAAAACCAGACGGAACAAGCAAGGATGTTGTTGTAACTCGTGCAACTTATAATATTAACCCAATTTTAGCAACCAGTACTTTTACAGCCGGAACTAAAAAAGTTGGCTACATAAATTACAATAGCTTTACTACAAACTCTGCTGCATTATTGGATGCTGCTTTTGCAAAATTTGCAACTGATGGGATTACTGAACTAGTTGTTGATTTACGCTATAATGGTGGTGGTTCTGTTGCTACATCAGAAGCTTTCACTAATTTAATTGCTCCATCATCGCAAAATGGTAAGGTTATGTACACTACGTACTGGACTCAAACCATGCAAGATGGTAAAGCAACTATTCTTCAAAATCAAAAATTTTACGCCAAAGGAAATGATGGTGTAACCCGTTTATATTCTATGTTTGATTATCCATGGGTGCCAACAGCTGCAGCAGGAAATCAAGAAGTTTTTGCAAAAAGAGGTTCGGTAAATAACCTGACTAGAGTTTATTTCATTGTGACAGGTTCTACCGCTTCGGCAAGTGAATTGCTAATTAACAACTTAAAACCAGTAATGGATGTTAAATTAATTGGCTCTAAAACATATGGTAAACCGGTAGGATTTTTTGCCATTAAAATTGATAAAAGTGATTTGTATTTACCTCAATTCCAGACTAAAAATCAGTTGAACCAAGGCGATTACTTTGATGGTATGGCTGTAGATAAATCTCTAGCTGATGATGTAACTAAGGAATTTGGCGACCCAACAGAAAAACTTTTAGCTCAGGCTTTAAATTATTCTGCAACCGGTTCGTTTACATCATTCTTAAAAGAAAATACAATAAGCGGTACTACTCCATTTAGCAATTCTCAAATGATTGATTTAACAGGTAAAATGGATCATGAGTTTAAAGGTATGATAGAAACACGAAAATTTAAATTCTAGATATTAAAACAAACAACTATTTGAAGCCGGTATTTTTAAAATATCGGCTTTTTTTATCTTATTTATTACATTAAAAGCATTTTAAACCTTGTTTTTGTTCCAAAATTTTAATATGCTTGTTTAAGATTAATCGTTAAAGAGATATTATGCCAATAGAAACTGTTGAGAAGGAACAAATAGGATACTTAAACATTATAAATGCCAAAGAAGATAATTCAGGGAGTTTGCAAAAAAAACTGGATGAAGCACAACGCTTGGGAAATGAATTTAAATCAAAAGCGGTAATTACATTTAATACAACAATTGGCCCTAAAAGAGTTGATACAACGGTTTGGGCGGTTACAGAAAAATATATTCAATTAAAAAATAACATACACATTCCGCTTAAAAGCCTTATCGATATCGATTTTTAATCTTTAAGGATTAAGGAAATAAATCATCCCGCATTTATAACCCTTAACCTTATTTGATGAGTACGCTCCATAAAATTGCCTTAACTTTTATTAAATCTATTGGTCCGGTAAATGCCAAAAATTTATTGGCTTACTGTGGCAGCGCCGAAGCTGTTTTTTCTGCAACCAGAAAACAATTGCTTCAAATTCCTGGAATTGGAGAAAAAACAGTTGAAGCAATTTTAAAAACCGATGCACTTGAAAGGGCAAAAGAAGAGTTAGATTTTATAGAGAAACACGGTATTGAGGTTCTGTTTTTTTCTGATGAAAACTACCCCAAACGTTTAAAAAATTGCTTCGATGCGCCAATATTGCTATATTTTAAAGGAAGCGTAGATTTAAATCATAAACGGATAATTAGCATTGTAGGTACCAGAAATGCAACTGAATATGGCAGGATGCTTTGTAAACAACTTTGTGAGGTTTTAGCCGCTTATGATGTTTTAATAGTAAGTGGTTTGGCTTATGGAATTGATGTTACAACGCACAAAGAATGTTTGTTAAATAACATTGCAACAGTTGGAGTTCTAGGTCATGGTTTGGATAGACTGTACCCGCAAATTCATAAACCAGTAGCGCAGAAAATGGTACTAAATGGTGGTTTGATTTCAGAGTTTCCGACCAAAACCAATCCTGACCGACAAAATTTTCCTCAACGAAACCGAATTATTGCCGGAATCGCCGATGCAACAATTGTAATCGAAGCATCGATTAAAGGTGGTGCCTTAATAACTGCTGAGATTGCTAATTCTTACAATAAAGATGTTTACGCTTTCCCTGGGCGAACAAATGATATTTTTTCTGAAGGTTGCAACTTTTTGATTAAAACTAATAGGGCCGGACTCATCAACAATGCAAATGATTTAATTTATTATCTCGGTTGGGATGATGAGGTAAAAAACAAGAAAGCAAAAACCCAAACCACTCTGCAGCTTAATTTAACTGCTAATGAGCAAAAGGTTGTTGATGCATTGCAAAGTGGTCAGCTTTCTATTGATGAGTTAGCAATTGCAGTTAATATACAGCAGAGTAAACTTGCCATCATTTTACTCACGCTAGAAATGCAAGGTATAATTATCTCCATGCCGGGTAAGGTTTATAAATTGGCTTAAGGTTGCCACAGATTTACAGATTATTAAAAATGATAACTGATAAGATATCGAGATGATTAAAAAAATCATACTCTACTTTGCCATTGGATGACGACCTTACAAAATCTGTAAATCTTTGGCAGACAAAAAACAATGTTGCATATCACCCAATAATCAATCTATAATACCTATGTTATTTATAGATTATGAAATTAAATTCTATTAAATTTTAATATTCGAAATTATGTTTCAAATAAAATATAGTTTATAAAATACTTAATGCCTTTGCTTAATTTTGCTGCATGTGGTATAATAATATTCTCGAAACTATTGGCAATACACCATTAGTAAAACTTAATACAATTACAAAAAATGTTCCGGGTACAATCCTTGCCAAGATAGAAACAACGAATCCAGGTAACTCAATTAAAGACCGTATGGCGGTAAAAATGATTGAGGATGCTGAGAAGAGCGGTAAATTAAAACCGGGAGGTACCATTATAGAAGGAACATCAGGTAATACTGGTATGGGCTTGGCGATGGCTGCAATTATTAAAGGATACAAATGTATTTTTACCACAACTGATAAGCAATCGAAAGAAAAGGTTGATGCTTTACGTGCTTTTGGCGCTGAAGTGATTGTTTGCCCTACAAATGTTGAACCTGAAGACCCACGTTCTTATTACTCAGTTTCATCACGTTTAGAGCGTGAAGTTCCTAATTCTTGGAAACCAAATCAGTACGATAATTTAGCCAACTCACAGGCGCATTATGAGCAAACTGGTCCTGAAATTTGGGAGCAAACAGAAGGAAAAATTACGCATTTGGTTGTTGGTGTAGGTACAGGAGGTACAATTTCTGGAACTGGTAAATATTTGAAGGAGAAAAATCCAAATATTCAGATTTGGGGAATAGATACATATGGTTCGGTTTTCAAAAAATATAAGGAAACTGGCATTTTTGATAAGGATGAAATTTATCCTTACATCACAGAAGGTATCGGCGAAGATTTCTTGCCAGCAAACGTAAATTTTGATGTAATCGATTTATTTGAAAAAGTAACTGATAAAGATGCAGCCTTAATGACCCGTGATATTGCCCGTAAAGAAGGAATTTTTGTGGGTAACTCAGCCGGTGCTGCTATTGGTGGTTTAATTCAGTTGAAAGATAAATTAAAGCCTGAAGATGTTGTTGTAGTTATTTTCCACGACCACGGAAGCCGTTACATGGGTAAAATGTATAACGAAGATTGGTTGCGTGAACGTGGATTTTTGCAAGATGAAAAATTAACGGCAAAATCGATTTTAGCTAAAAAAGAGTCTACCGAAATTGTAACACTTGATGCTACTAAATCTGTTTTGGAAGCCATCAATACCATCAAATCGATGAATATTTCTCAGATTCCGGTTACACAGCAAGGCATGATTGTGGGTAAAATTGCCGAAAGTGATATCCTTACAGCATTACTTGAAAACCCAGGATTGAAATCTGCACCAATTTCAGAAATCATGACAGCAACTTTCCCATTTGTTGATTTGAATACTTCGATTGATAAAATTTCTTCGTTAATTAATAAAGAAAACTCTGCTGTTTTGGTGGAGGATGAATCTGGTAAAATTGAAATTATTACACAGTACGATATTATAAACGCGATATCGGGATAGGATTAAGATGGAAGAGGGAAGATGTGAAATGGAGGTTGGGGAATAGGAAATAGAGAATGGGGAATGGAAAATAGGGAATAGGAAATAGATGACAAGGAATAGTTGCCTAATTCGCATCATCCCTAGAGCGCTCGTCATTGCGAGGCACGAAGCAATCCTACGACGGTCGTCACCCTGAATTTATTTCAGGGTCTTAATGTAAGAAAGATGCTGAAATAAATTCAGCATGACGAATTTCCAAAAAACCATTGAAAAAAAAAACGCCCGAGTAACAAATTACTCGGGCGTTTTTGCATTATGCTCTTTAAGCTTTAGTCTTAAGCTTTCTGCTTTAGGCTTTAGCCTTTCAACTCCAAACTTCCTAATGGCTCGGCGCATCAGCGTTTACACGCTTAATTTGCGCACCCAAAGCACGTAAACGCGTATCGATATCCTGGTAACCACGCTCAATCTGTTCGATGTTATAAATGGTCGATTTACCTTCAGCAGATAAAGCTGCGATTAACAACGAAACACCAGCTCTAATATCTGGAGAAGTCATGCTGATACCACGCAGTTTGTATTTTTTATCAATTCCGTTAACAGTAGCACGGTGCGGGTCGCAAAGAATGATTTGAGCACCCATATCGATTAATTTATCCACAAAGAACAAACGACTCTCGAACATTTTCTGATGGATTAAAACATTTCCTTTCGCCTGTGTCGCCACAACCAAAACAATGCTCAATAAATCAGGCGTAAAACCTGGCCACGGAGAATCGGCAATCGTTAAAATCGAACCATCAATAAAAGTATCAATTTCGTAATGCTTTTGCGATGGCACATAAATATCATCGCCTCTGCGTTCTAATTTAATACCTAGTTTTTTAAAAACTTCAGGAATTACACCCAATTCATCGTAAGAAACATTTTTGATGGTAATTTCCGATTCAGTCATTGCTGCTAAACCAATGAAAGAGCCAATCTCAATCATATCTGGCAACATTCTGTGTTCCGTTCCGCCTAAAACCTTAACACCTTCAATGGTTAATAAATTCGAACCAATGCCCGAAATTTTTGCCCCCATGCGGTTTAGCATTTTGCAAAGTTGTTGTAAATAAGGCTCACAAGCTGCGTTATAAATCGTAGTTGTTCCTTTCGCTAAAACGGCAGCCATTACAATATTTGCCGTTCCTGTTACCGAAGCCTCATCCAACAGAATGTAAGCACCTTTTAAATCGGTCGCATCAACATTAAAGAAAGCTTTTTTGCTATCGTAAACAAATTTAGCACCTAACTTTTCGAAACCGATAAAGTGAGTGTCCAATCTTCTACGGCCAATTTTATCACCACCTGGTTTAGGAATTGCTGCTTTGCCGAAACGAGCCAACAACGGACCAACTATCATAATCGAGCCACGTAAACCACCACCTTTAGCTTTAAAAGTTTCCGATTCAAAGAAATTCAAATCGATATTTCTCGCCTCGAAAGTGTAAGTATCTTTATCAATACGTTCTACAATTACGCCCAAATCGCCTAATAATTCAATCAGCTTATTTACATCCTTAATATCAGGAATGTTGCTGATGGTTACTTTCTGTTCGGTAAGTAATACAGCCGATAAAATCTGTAAAGCCTCGTTTTTGGCGCCCTGTGGAGTAATTTCGCCTTTTAATTTAATTCCGCCTGTTATTTCAAATGCGTTCATATATCTTTCTTTTGCTAACCCGTTCGTCATGCTGAATTTATTTCAGCATCTATTTTCGAGATTCTGAATCAAGCTCAGAATGGCGTTGTGGTTATTAATATTTAGGTTTGTTATTATTGTTGCGTCCGCGATTATTGTTGTTATTATTATTCTGACGGTTTTTGCCGTTGTTGTTATTATTGTTATTGCGCCCTCTATTGTTGTTGTTATTATTATTCTGACGAGGATTTTGTGCCCTAAACTCAACTTTCGCAAGGTTTACACCTTCATCAAGCGATAACAATCCGCCCGATAGATATTTCAAATCTTTAATAATCGTATCATCGCTCACATTATCCTTATTCCAGGTAACATAAGCCATTTTCATAAAGTTTGCAATGCCTTGAACCATCGCTTTTTTATGCTCCGGATTTTCCTCACGCATCGCTTTTTCAATCAAATTCTCAACCGTTTTACCGTAATGTTTGTAGGTAATTCTTTGTTGAGGATAGGGAAGAGGCTCTGGTTTTTTAAAGGCATTCTCAGGTAAAGGTTTTGGATATGGACTCTCAACATCAATCTGGTAGCCAGAAATAATGTGCAAATGATCCCAAAGTTTATGCTTAAAATCAGCAACATCACGCAAATGTGGTTGCAAAAATCCCATCAGGTCTATAACCGCCTGGGCATATTTATTACGTTCTTCAATAGTTGGCAATTCGCAAATATACTTCACCATATTCTGAACGTTGCGGCCATATTCCGATAAAATCAAATGGCTACGCGTAGTATTATAATCAAAATTCATGTACAGACAATTTAATGGATAAATCTTCCGGCGATACGAATTATGAAATAACCAAGAGAAATAAGGTTTAGAATTCACCGAAATGTCTATTGCCGGACTTTCGTTTTTTATATGTTCAAAGATAATTAAATTTACGATTTAAGGGTTACGATTTTATATTTTTTTTGGAAATGAACGTTCAGTAGTTCTTTTGAATTTTCAGCCCTGCTATCGCTTCAAGTCCTCGCTCGTTCCTCACTCCGGGCTTTTCGTTTTATCAGGTTTATTTAACATAGACTGTGGTTCTTGGCATTATCACGAGCTTCTGTGTGATAACCATATTACAAACATCGTTATTTGCATTTGGCTAAGCCTTCGCAATGTTTCCTCGTTCTACTTAAATCCGGCCTAACATCCCGTACGTACGAGATTGGGCATATACAGTCAAAGCCAAACCACTAACTTTAATACAAAAATTTTCAGCCGGCAATTTTTGTTTCTTTTTGTTGTCAAAAAGAAAAAAGCCATCCGGCTAGGACATTCTAGACCTCATCACTATTCTTCGGATAATCGAAGAAAACCAAATCACCAGTACCTTTACTCAGCATCTTCCACGAATCAAAAGGAAAAGACATCAAAACCATTCCTGCAGTTGGGATATTGTAAATGTCTGCATCACTCAACTCATTCGCCAAATCTGTAAAACCAGGATTATGCCCAAACATAATCACCGTATCAGCAGAATCATCAAAATCATTCACCACCTTTAAAAGTGTTCTACTATTCGCTTCATAAATCTCCTCCACGAATTTAATTTCATCTACATTATAAGCTTCAGCAAAGAATTTTGCAGTAGATTTTGCCCGCTTCGCCGGACTACTCACAATCAAATCGAACTTAAAACCTCTTTTTACCAAACGTTCTGCCATTTCTGGTGCATTTTCTTTTCCACGTTTATTTAACGGTCGGTCGAAATCTTTTAAATCTAAATTTCCCCAGTCCGATTTTCCGTGACGAACCAATAGTAATTGCTTAGCCATTTAGTTTTTCTTTTATCTTGTTTACAATTGTTTCAGGATTAATCAAATCCATACAACTTTCAACACCACACAAGCATGGTTTGTTTCCATAAATAGAATTTGGTCGGGCAGGATGGTCAATTTGAATACAATTGTTCTCCAATTGTCCGTAACCTAAAAAACCAGCATAAGGATGGGTTGGTCCCCAAACGGAAACCACCGGAACACCAACTAACGAAGCCATGTGCATACCAGAAGAATCCATGCTCAGCATTAAATCAAGATTGGATATTATGGCAAGTTCTTCGGTTAAATTAAAATTTCCGATTAAATTATTTGTGTTTGGATACGCTTTAACCCAATTTTCGGCAATCGCTTGTTCCATTTTTCCACCACCAAAAATAAAAAGTTGGTAACCCAATTCGCTTAAAGAATAAATTACTTCCTCCATTTTTTCTAATGGATAAACTTTATAAATGTGCTGCGCAAAAGGGGAGATGCCTATTTTTTTTCTGCTGTTCCCAAATAAACTTTCCGCTTTTACCGGTATTGCTTGTGGAGCTTTATTGAGCTTATGACTTAGTTTAATATCAAAACCTAATTCCCGAAATACATCAGCATAACGTTCTACGGTTTGGCGTAAAGGTTTGAATATTTTATTGTCAGAACGAGTTAGGGCTTTTTTCTCTGCTCTGCCTTTATCAATTCGTTTTATTTTGATTCCTGATAATCTGAAAAAAGTAGAAAGTGCCCTGCTCCGTAAGTTATCATGTATATCGGCTATTGCAGTTGGTTTGTAAACATTAAGTTCCTGGAATAACTTATACAAACCTGAAATTCCTTTATGAATTGTTTTCGGCTGAATCGCATGAAATCTAAGATTTTCAATTCCATCAAAAAATGGTTTAAAAGCCTCACGACTAACCATGATGATTTCTACTGATGGATTCTGTTGAGAAAATTCTTTTAAAACTGAAGCAACCATCGCCACATCGCCCATAGCTGAAAAACGTAAAACGATAATTTTTTGGGTTGTAGCCATTGTTTTTGAAGGTCGCCCGTCATTGCGAGGCACGAAGCAATCTTAAAGCTATAATAAAATAGTGAACGTTGTAAGATTGCTTCGTGCCTCGCATGACGAATTTTAATTATGCTTTATTATACAAAACCGGGTTTAAACTCGGGTCGTTATACATTTTCATCTGCTTATAAACTTTCATGTATTTCTTGCCATCTTCAATGTCTGCTAATAATTCATCAATACTGTTAGATAAATCTTCGCGTTGCGATAAAAGTACATTAAGCTTAGTCTGGCACAATTCACGGTGTTCAGCTGATGCACTTTCACGTTCAGCTTCTTCCTGCATATGGTAAATTTTCAAAGCCAAAATAGAAAGCCTGTCTATTGCCCAAGCCGGACTCTCTGTATTAATTTTAGCCTCTGGCAAAGCCGAAATTCCTTGATAAAGATTTAAAAAGTAACCATCAATAAACTCAACCATATCGGTACGAACCTGGTTTTGAGCGTCAATGCGTCTTTTCCAGCTTAATCCCTCAACCGGGTCAATTTGTGGATTTCGAACCACATCTTCCATGTGCCATTGGGCAGTGTCAATCCAGTTTTTAATGTAGAAAAGATGCTCTAATCTTTCAGCATCGTATGGGTTCTCAACCGGATGGTCGATATCATCGAATTTATGGTAATCTGTAATTACTTGATTAAATATGCGGTTGGCAATTTCACTGATCATTGGGCAAAGTTAGTTTTTTTTACCACAGATTTTCACAGATGAACACAGATTTGGATTATAGAAAAAATCTATTAAATGTTATCTGTGTTCATCCTTTTTATCTGTGGTTAATTTTTTTATTATCAAAATACTCCGTTATTTCCGCTAAAGAAAACGCATTTAAGCATTTATCAGCACTTAAACCACCTTTTCGGGCAACCAAAATACCATATTTCATATCGTGAAAACCTTCAGTTCTATGTGCATCTGGATTTACAGAAAGTAAAACACCTTTTTCCAAAGCATAGCGATGCCAGTGCCAGTCTAAATCTAAACGTAGCGGATTTGCATTGATTTCGATTACCACATTATTTGTAGCACAGGCATCAATAATTTTTTTATAATCAATTGGGTAACCTGCTCGGCTTAACAATAATCGGCCGGTAGGGTGCCCTAAAATTGTGGTGTAAGGATTTTCAATGGCTTTTAACAAACGGGCAGTTGCTTTTGCCTCATCCATTCTCAAATTACTGTGAACCGAAGCGACAACAAAATCGAAAGTTTTAAGCACATCATCACTATAATCTAAAGAGCCATCGCTTAAAATATCGCTTTCAATTCCTTTAAAAATTTTAAATGGAGCAAGTTTTTTATTCAACTCATCAATTTCCTGGTGCTGACCAAAAACACGTTGCTCATTTAACCCTTTCGCATAAACAGCAGTTTTAGAGTGGTCGCAAATCCCTAAATATTGCAGGTTTAAAGTGTCTTTACAATAAAGGGCCATTTGCTCAAGCGTATGAACGCCATCACTCCAGGTAGAGTGGTTGTGCAAGCTTCCTTTTAAATCATCATAAGTAATTAGTGTAGGAAGTTTGTTCTCTTTCGCCAATTCAATTTCATCAAAGTCTTCACGTAGTTCAGGTTCGATGAAAGCTAATCCAGCTTTGCTGTAAATTTCTTGTTCATTTACAAAAGAACCATTGCCAGCTAAAGCCAAAACTTTTTGGACATGTTCAGCATTACCCGTTAGCTTAAACCACTCTAAATAGAAATCAGCTTTCTCTACAACATAAATTTTGATTCTTAAACCAGCTTCAGTTGTAGTAATAAAAGCCTCTTCTCCAGCTATTAACGATAGTTTTTCGAAATTTGGCAGTTCAAAAATAACCTCTTCCAATTTTTCTGCACCGATAACTATTTCAAGTTCATCAATAATTTCACAAGCTCTACGGTATTGCCCCGCAAAAGCTAGTGCTGAGTGGTGGTCTACCGAAATTAGCCACCTCGAAATTTCATCAAGAATGGAATTGGCAAAACCTTCTACCTGAGCGTATAAAAACCTGCCATTTGCAGCGAGTTTAAATTCAATCGCTTTTTTAATTTCCTCTTGGGTTTTCAAACCAAAACCTTTCGCTTCAATTAAGCGGTTTTCGTTACAGGCGTAATAAAGTTCGCCAATACTTTCAATGTTTAAATCCCTCCAAATAATCAGAATTTTTTTTGGTCCGATTCCTTTAATACCTAGCATTTCAACAACTCCTTCCGGCGTTTGTTGAATAATATCATTTAACTCTTTAAGCTCGCCGGTTTCGAGTAGCTCAATAATTTTAGCTGCCAAACCTTTACCAATTCCTTCGATTTTATCAATTTCATCAACAGGTTTATCTTTTAAGGCAAATGGTAGTTTGTCTACCTTAAAATAAGCATTGGCAATCGATTTAATTTTAAAAGGATTTTCCTCATGCAGTTCCATTAACTGCGATAATAGGCGTAATGTACGGGCGATGGTTTTGTTTTCCATAAGGAAGTAAAATTAGGAAATAATGAGACGGTGGCAAACAAAAATGCGAAGAACATTAGGTTTAAACCTTACATTCTTCGCACTATTTTGAAGTTAAAATTTATTTAATAACAGCTTCGAAAGGCATTCTTGCCTGTATTCCAGAGCTTGCCATAACTTTTTTAACCTGATTGTAAAGCAAATAATTTTCTCCTAATTCTTGCTTAGCATAATATGTTTTTATCCTATCTGTACCTTGGTCTAGGAAAGATTTTAATGGATCAATTACGTCAGGATATTCTACAACTTTAAAATCTTTTACTTTAGCTTTTTTAGCAGCTGCATTAATTGCGTCGTTAAAACTTCCAATTTTATCAGCTAAACCAATTTGAACAGCATCAGTTCCAATCCAGACATGGCCGCCGCCAATGCTATCAATGTAAGCTTTGCTTTTCTTTCTTCCGTCAGCAACGCGACTAACAAAACCGCTGTAAATTCTATTTAATTCATTTTGGATGATAAACCTTTCGCCTTCAGTCATTGGGCGATTAGTCGCCATGATATCAGCATATTTACCTGTTTTAACGCCATCAAAAGTAATTCCCAACTTGTTAGTCATTAGGTTTTGGAAATTTGGTATCAATCCAAAAACACCAATAGAACCAGTAATTGTATTTGGCTGAACAAAAATACTATCGGCAGCACAGCCAATGTAATAACCGCCAGATGCAGCAACATCACCGAAAGAAGCAATTACAGGCTTTTCTTTCTTAGTAAGCACAATTTCTCTCCAAATCACATCAGATGCCAAAGCACTACCACCCGGAGAATTTACACGAATTACGATGGCTTTAACATCATCATCTAAGCGAGCTTTTCTAATCGCTCTTGAGATTCTTTCAGAACCAATTTGTGAATCAGAACCTTCTCCACCAATGATTTCACCGTTTGCATAAACAATTGCAATTTTATTTTTACTACTGCCAGAAGAACTGTTGTTTTTTGCATAATCGTTTATAGAAACGGATGTGATATTTTGTTTTTTGGTTTTGCCCGAGATAGATTTCAGCTCTTCCAAAATCTCATCTTTATATTTCAGCGCATCAACCATTTTATAATTCAAAGCATCTTTCGGTTCGCGGATTTTGTAATTATCAGCTATGCTGTATAAACTATCTTTTTGTATGCTACGGGTTTGAGCAATATCAGTTAAAAAAGTATTGTATAAACCCCCAACATAGGCGGTAACTTGTTTGCGATTATAGTCACTCATTTTATCTAAAATGAATGGCTCAACAGCACTCTTGTAATTTCCAACACGAATAACCTGCATTTCTACACCTACTTTTTCTAAAGTTCCTTTGAAAAACGTAAGCTCAGAGCTAAATCCCTTAAATTCTAAAGCGCCTTCAGGGTTTAAATAAATTTTATCTGCAGCAGATGCAATATAATATGCGCCTTGGGTGTAAACTTCACTATAAGAAATAATTTTTTTATGAGATTTTTTAAAGTCAATCAAAGCATTTCTTACCTCTCGCATGGTTGCAAAACCAGCATTCGGGCTGCTTACATTTAGGTAAATACATTTAATGTTATCGTCTGTTTTAGCTTTTTTAATAGATTTTAAAAGATCTTGTAATCCGATTCCATCTTTTTCATCGCCGCCAACAATTGGAATATTACCAAATGGATTTTTTGGAGTACGTTCTGTAATGGCTTGGTCAAGGTTTAGATATAAAACAGAATTGCTACCAACTGCAACGGTCTTATCATCATCTATTGATGAAATTGCGGCAACTATAACAACAAAGCAAATAACAAATACGATCGCAATAGATAGGAAAAAGCCTAACATTGAAGCAAATAGAAACTTGAAAAATTCTCTCATTTAAATGTTTTAATTTTGTGATGTAAAGATATAAAATACACAGCGCATATATGGCATTAGAGCAAACAACTGCTTATTTGTTACTAGGTGGAAATTTAGGTGATAGAAAAAAAAATCTGGAAAATGCAATTAAGCATTTAGGCAAAGAGGTTGGCGAAATTTTAAGCGAATCTTCTATTTATGAAACTGCTGCTTGGGGCAAAACAGACCAACCTGCTTTTTTAAATCAGGCGATTAGTATATCTACAAGCCTAACTGCATTAGAGGTTTTAGAAAAAGCATTAGCTATTGAACAAAAATTAGGTAGAGTAAGAAAAGACAAATGGGGAGAAAGGCTGATTGATATTGACCTGATTTTGTTTGGTGATGAGGTTATAGATATTGAGAATAGATTACAAATACCACATCCTCAGATGATTAACAGGAAATTTGTTATGTTGCCTTTAAGTGAAATCGCAGGCGATGTTATGCATCCGGTTTTGCATAAAACTATTTTGCAAATAGCCGTAAAAATTTCGGATAATTTGGAGGTAAAAAGAATCTAATTTTATAGATTTACCTCATGGAAAAGAACTATGATAATCATCCCTTAGATTTATCATATCTTATCGAAATGGTTGGTCATGACCCAGAATTCATGATTGAGATTTTTGAGACTTTTAGTGAGCAAACGCCCTTTTACTTAGCGGAGCTTGAAGACGCAGTTCACCAGCAAAACTGGAAGAAGGTGGCAGACTGTGCTCATAAAATTAAGCCGACATTTACCTATGTTGGTAGGACCGATGTGAGAGAATTTGTGCATACTATTGAACGTAGTGCACGCGAACTTGTAGAATTGGATAAATTACCTGATCTGGTTAAAGAGTTACACGCTCTATTAGAAAAAATTTATATTCAGATAGAGCATTCCAAGATAGATGTGAGAAAAAAATACAATATGCTTTAGTTTTATTGGATTATTTTACTTCTCCTTTGAAATGTAAAAATGATAAGCCAATGTAAAGCACCAATACTAAAGGTATTGCAGCAAATTGTAAAACTGCAATTAAAATTGCAGACAGGATTAGAAAGATAAATTTAATTTTATTTTTTGCCCAGCTTAAATCACTAAATTTTAAAGAGAATATTTTAATCTCACTTATCAACAAGAAACTGGTAATTGCAGTAATGGCAACAAGTAGTATTGTGGAACCAATTACTTGAGGGTAATCGGTGGCAATAAATGGTAATGAGCAAATAAAAAGTGTATTCATTGGCGTATTTAAGCCAATAAAATCTTCTGTTTGTCGCTTATCATTATTAAACTTAGCTAAACGTAAAGCAGAAAATACAGTTATAAAAAAACCTAAATAAGGCAGGTATTCTGAAGAATAATCACTTACTTTCAATAACTGAAACATGATGATTCCTGGTAAGAAACCAAAACTTACCATATCCGCAAGGGAATCTAAATCTTTACCAATTGCCGATTTTACATTCAATAAACGGGCAACCATTCCATCAAAAAAATCAAAAATACCAGATAGGATTACGAAATACGCTGCGGTTTGTAAATCGCCTTTAAATGCAAAAACGATTCCAATACAACCAGAAAATAGGTTTGCACAGGTAATCGCATTAGGGATATGCCTTTTCATTAAGTTCTAAGTTATACGTTATAAGTTTTAAGTGGAACGTTACTTAAAACTTACCACTTAAAACTTATTACCTATTTAGCTATTCATCGAAATTAAAAACTCTTCGTTGCTTTTTGTGCCTTTTATTTGCGCTTGTACAAATTCCATCGCTTCCTGGCTGTTCATATCTGCCAAATGGTTACGTAAAATCCAAACACGTTGTAAAATATCTCTATCTAATAATAAATCATCTCTACGTGTACTCGATGCAGTAATATCGATAGCAGGGAAAATACGTTTGTTCGATAATTTACGGTCTAATTGTAACTCCATGTTACCTGTACCTTTAAATTCTTCGAAAATAACCTCATCCATTTTTGAACCTGTATCGGTTAATGCAGTTGCTAAAATCGTTAAAGAGCCACCGTTTTCGATGTTACGGGCTGCACCAAAGAAACGTTTAGGTTTGTGTAAAGCGTTTGCATCAACACCACCCGATAAAATTTTACCAGATGCAGGTGCAGTTGTATTGTAAGCTCTAGCTAAACGGGTAATTGAATCTAAAAGAATTACGACATCGTGTCCGCTTTCTACCAAACGTTTCGATTTTTCTAAAACGATGTTGGCAATTTTTACGTGGCGTTCTGCCGGTTCATCAAAAGTAGAAGCAATAACTTCAGCTCTTACACTACGAGCCATATCGGTAACCTCTTCCGGACGCTCATCAATTAAAAGAATAATCAAATAAACTTCAGGGTGGTTTTTAGCAATCGCGTTTGCAACTTCTTTTAATAAATTGGTTTTACCCGTTTTTGGTTGTGCTACAATTAAACCACGTTGTCCTTTACCAATTGGAGTAAATAAATCCATAATACGGGTAGAATAGTTACTGTTATCCGTAAATAAATTTAATTTTTCAGTTGGGAAAAGTGGTGTTAAATAATCAAAAGGAACACGGTCCCGAACTTCAGCAGGGATTCTGCCGTTAATCGTTTCTACACGAACCAATGGGAAATATTTTTCGCCTTCTTTCGGTGGACGAATGCTACCTTTTACAGTATCGCCGGTTTTTAAACCGAAAAGTTTGATTTGGGACTGAGATACATAAATATCATCAGGAGAAGTTAAATAGTTGTAATCTGCAGAACGTAAGAAACCATATCCATCAGGCATAATTTCTAAAACACCCTCATTTGTAATAACGTTATCGAAATCTAAATTAGAATAACTGTTTTCGTTTTTATGATGATTGCCGCCACCTGGTTGCTTTTGCTGGCGATTATCTTCGCGTTGAGGTTTTTCCTGCTTTTCTCTCGGCTCATTTCTTTGTCTTGGAGCTGCGGGAATTACTTCTGCACTTTCTTCGATTAAAGCAGAAATTGGTTTACTGCCACCATCTTCAGATTCAACAATTCTATCTGGTTGCGTTTCTGCTTTTTGTTGATGTTGAGGTTCATCAAATAAAGTAACAGATTCTCTTCTTCTTTCTGCAGGAGCTGCAGATTCATCTTTACTTAGTCTTGCTCTCTTTTTAACAGGTTTTTCTACAATTGGATTTTCTGCTTCAGCAGTAGCGGCTGCTACTTTTGGTGCTTTTTCGGTTTTTGCAGCCTTTGCTTTTGTAGTTGAGGTTACAGCAACCGGTTCAGATTCGCTATATGGATCTGCACCTGCTTTAGCTGCGTTTATAATTTCTTGCTGGTGTAAAAGTACTTCAACAAGGTCAATTTTTCTTAGGGATTCGGCACCTTCGATGCCATAAGATTTAGCTAACTCACGTAACTCTGGAGTAAGCTTCTCATTTAATTCTGTTTTGCTAAACATTCTAAATTTATATGTTTCAAGAAATTTTTCATTTGTTTATAACGGATGTTTCCGGTTATAAATCTGCTCAGGCTAAAATATTTGTGTTAGTGTTAAAGCCCTGGCGGTTTCATTGTGTATAAAATCTTATGATTACAAAACCTAAAATGAGTGGTTTTTGGATACTCAAAATGGTTTCATAATTGTTTACGTGCTGAATAAAAACGGCGTTTCGTCTTTAGAAAATGGTAACAAAAAACAAGTCTTGATAAAATTTTTCTGGGATATTCAGATAAACGGTTGAGAAATTATGTTGCAATTGTATGTATTTGAAACGTAATCCGCAAGAAAAAGTTTAAAATGTTTATAAAAATAATTAATGTGAAGATTATTTCCTCTTTATAAAAACTTAAAAAACCTCATATTTGCAGCAAATAAGCCCTTATATGACTAAGCAGCAACTTTTTGAGCAAATACAAAAAAAGCGTTCATTTTTATGCGTTGGATTGGATTCTTCGTTAGATAAAATTCCTCAACACTTATTAAAATACGAAAATCCAATTTTGGAATTTAATAAGCAGATTATTGATGCCACTAAAGATTTGTGTGTTGCTTACAAACCAAATACTGCTTTTTACGAGTGTTATGGCAAAAAGGGTTGGGAAACATTAATCGAAACGTGGCAGTACATTCCAAAAGATATTTTTTCTATTGCTGATGCTAAACGTGGCGATATTGGAAACACATCTGCCATGTATGCGGAAACTTTTTTCAACGAAAAATCATCTGAAATGAGTTTTGATTCTGTTACGGTTGCACCGTATATGGGCAGCGACTCAGTAACGCCATTTTTAACTTTCGAGAATAAATGGGTAATTCTGTTGGCATTAACCTCAAATTCTGGGCATGCTGATTTTCAATTGCAAGAAATAGGATCGGATAGACTTTTTGAAAAGGTATTAAAAACTTCTCAAAATTGGGCAACTGACGAACAAATGATGTATGTAGTTGGCGCAACTCGTGGAAGCGCATTTGCAGATGTGCGTAAGTTGGCTACAAATCATTTTCTTTTGGTGCCTGGTGTTGGTGCACAAGGTGGCGATTTGCAAGAAGTATGTAAATATGGTTTGAATTCGCAATGCGGATTATTAATTAATTCTTCCAGAGGAATTATTTACGCTAGCAAGGGAGAGGATTTTGCTGAAAAGGCTAGGGAAGAGGCTTTAAAGCTGCAACAAGAAATGGAGCAGATTTTAGTTGGGGCGAATTTGGTTTAAGCCACAGATTTGCAGATTTTATTTTTTGCTACGGAAGCATTGAAGACACGGAAAAATAAAATTAAAATTCCGTGTTAATCTGTGTTTTCGTGGCAAAACTCTCTTTTTCTTTCCGTAAAGCTTGGCGTTCTTTGCGGTTAATCTCAATACATTTATGAAATCCAAAATAGATTTAAAACTTATACTTGCTTTATCTGGAGTTGCTTTAATATGGGGTACAACCTATTTAGGTATTCGTGTTGCTGTAGAAAGTATTCCGGCTTGGTATGTAACTGCCATTCGTCAAACCATTGCATCCTTAATTATTCTGATAATTTTAATTAAACAAAAGGAATTAAAATGGATTGGCTGGTCGGGTTTTAAACGCCAGATTTTGCTTTCTATATTAATGGTGATTATTGCAAACGGCATGACAACCGTTGCTGAAAAAACAATTCCGAGTGGTTTAACATCTTTAATAAATGCAACTTCGCCATTATTGGTGTTTTTGGGTTGTGTTTTTCTTGGGATTCAAAAACCAAGCTTGAAAGGATTTATTGGCGTTTTTATTGGCTTTTTGGGGATAGTTTTTATTTTCAGAGATGGAATCAGCGATTTACTGGAACCCGGTTACCGTAATGGAATATTATCATTGGTTATTGCTGTTTCAGGATGGACTGTAGGTACCATTTATTCTAAAAAACATAGCGGGAAACCTCAATACATTTTCTTAAATCTATTTTACCAGTTTGTATTCTCCGCAATTGTTCAATTTGGTTTAGCATTAATTTTTTCAGGCAAAGCCGATGTTAGTTCATGGAAAACTGAAAGTATTTTTGCATCAGTTTACCTGGCGATATTTGGCTCTGTTCTCGGATATTTCTGTTATCACTATGCCTTGAAAAAGGTTTCAGCATCAGAAGTTTCTATTCTAACATACTTCAATACGGTTATAGCGATATTTTTAGGGTGGTTAATCCTTAATGAACAAGTTGATATAGATTTGATAGTTGCAACTGTATTAATTATTGCAGGAGTTTTTATCACTAATTATAAGAAGAAAGCAGAGGTAGCATAAAATTCTTATATTTAATTTATTAATATCTTACCATGAACAATGAATTATTTAATGAGGATTTTGAATCGCTGGTTGCTTCGGTGAAGCAGTTGACAGATTCTGAGAAGAACAAATTGTTAAATGTTTTACTGGAAAGTCAGTTGCCTGTTGCAAATGAACAAGCTTTTGTTTATTCAAAAGTTTCAAAACAAAATATTGATTTTGAAAATAAATGGCAAGAAAGTCTTTCGGCAGAGGAATTTAAAAGCAGCATTATTCAGCATATTGATAGTTTACCTTGGAAGTAGTTATAAATTTCCATCCCTCAGTTTTAAAATATTTTAGTGAATTAATTGATACACTCTTCTATGAAAATTATTTTTTATACAGAGAAAGTGCAATTGAATACGTTACCAAACTTATCGAATTAGTTGAAAGGCAAATTAAAAAAAGAAACACCATAAAATTCCTGCATCACTTTCTAATTTTGGAGATTATTTCGTCAGCTTTAGTATCAATCCTAAAACTAACTGGTATTTTGTTTTTGACAAAGTTGATAATCGATACCTAATTAATTATATTTTTAATAACTACTCAAAAGAAGCTAATTTTTTGATTTAAAACTTTTAGGAATATTTTTTATCTTCAAAAATGAATTTTCGAGAAGATTTTCTTCATTACGTATGGCAGTTTAGGTCGTTTGATTATAACGACTTGATAATTGATTCTGGAGAAAATTTAAAAATTATTCATCAAGGCTTTCTGAATAAAAATTCTGGTCCTGATTTTAGTAACGCTAAAATTCAAATTGGAGAAACGGTTTGGGCAGGTAACGTTGAAATTCACATTAAATCTTCTGATTGGCTAAAACACAATCATCAAACTGATGCCAGCTACGAAAACGTAATTCTTCATGTAGTTTATGAAAATGATGTTGAGATTAAAAGAATTGATGGTTCGGTTTTACCAGTCCTGGAACTCAAAAGCCGTATTTCTGATACTTTAATTCAAAAATATGAACATCTGTTTTTAACGCTGACCGATTTTCCCTGTATAGCACAAATACGAAATGTAGATAAACTGATAATTGATTCTTTTTTATCGAGAACATTGATAGAAAGATTCGAAGAAAAAACACAATCAGTAATTAGAACTTTAAACGAATTAAATGGAAATTGGGATGAAACCTTTTATCGTTTCATAGCCAAAAACTTTGGATTTAAGGTAAATGCATTGCCATTTGAATTATTTGCTAAAGCGATTCCACAGCAAATTTATGGTAAGCATAAAGATAATGCGATGCAAATTGAAGCACTGGTTTTTGGTGCTGCGGGCTTTTTAAATGATGATTTTAAAGAAGAATATCCCGCAAAGTTGAAACAGGAATATCAGTTTTTGCAGAGAAAGTATGCTATAAAATCTATTGAAGTTCCTCTATGGAAATTTATGCGGATGCGACCACAAAATTTTCCAACCATACGATTGGCGCAATTTGCCGCATTAATTGTTAAAGCGAACCATTTATTTTCGAAAATAATAGAAATTAAAGAAGTAGCGGAGTTGCGTAAATTATTTGAAGAGTTACCTGTAAATCAATATTGGAAAACGCATTACCATTTCAGAAAGGAAGCGGTAGGGGTAAATACGCAAATTGGAAAATCATCAATCGATAATGTTCTATTGAATACAATCGCACTTTTTTTATTTGCCTACGGTAAACACACAGGAACACAATTTTACACAAGCTGAGCGATAAAATTGTTGGAAAGTTTAGCTGCAGAACAGAATGCGATAACCGATAAATTTAATGAGGCAGGTGTTGTGATTGATAATGCCTTTGCCTCACAAGGTATTTTGCAGTTAAAAAAGCAGTATTGCGACCAGAAAAAATGCTTATCTTGTGGTATTGGGATAAAGATTTTAAAACAGGCATAATGCTTTGCTAAGTTTAAAACAATCTCCTCTTTCAATCGTTTTAGCACTATGGAATTCCCACACGAACTTAAAGAACTTTACCCGGATAAGATTATCGAAGTAAGAGGCAATGCCGATGCTTTAACTGTGATTTTACAAGCTGATGTTGATATAGAGAAGTTCAAAAATGAACTTAAGAAAAAGTATTCTGGTTTAGAGGAAAAGCAGATTTTATTTATAAAACACGAAGACAAGCAAGATTTTGAGAAATTGATTTTGGACTAGCTCAATTTTCTGTTTGTACTTTAACCAAATATTATTGTTAAATTAGAGTTTAAATAAACTTATAATGTTCCAAAGGATTATTACTTATTTTGAGCAGCAAAGTTTTGGTGTTTCTACCTATTTAGCGAATAAGTTAAATATGAGTACAGCCAAAGTAAGGCTGTTTTTTATTTATTCATCCTTTCTTGCCGTAGGTTTTCCTATACTTTTTTATCTTTTGGCTGCTGTAGTTTTGGATATTAGAACATATATGAAGAAAATGAGGTTAAGGATTTGGGAGTAATTTGAAGTTATATGTTTTAAGTTCTACGTTTTAGGTTACTTAAAACTTATCACTTAAAACCTACAACTAATCTTCCCTCAAAATCTCTGCAATTTCGTTAAAGCCTTTTTCAGCTGCTAAGTCTGCAGGTAATTTTCCACCTTCCATACGTAAGCCTACTTCTGCACCGTGTTCCAGTAATAAGATAATCAATTCTATATTTCCCAGTTGTGCGGCTGTGTGTAATGGTGCTAAACCGGCTTTCTGACAAACATTTGGATAAGCACCCGCATCTAAAAGCATTTTGGTAATGTTAATATTATTTGCTGCAACAGCCGAATGTATTGGGAAAACATTAAATCCATTTTTTGAGGCCAGATTAACATCAGCGCCTTTTAGAATTAAGAATTTTGCCAATTCCTCATGCCCGAAGTAGCAAGCTAAGCCTAAAGGTGTAAAGCCATCTTCAGAGAATTGATTAATGCTATCTGGATTTTGAAAAATAAGCATCGATGCGGCATCGTATTTACCAACTGCGCAGGCCTCGAACAATGTTAGGTTATCTATAAATTCAGCGATAAGGTTGGCAATTTCCTGCTTTTTATAATAGCAAGCTAATAATAATGGAGATATATTATGAGAAGTATTGGTATTAGCTAAAGATGGATTTTGTATCAGTAATTCTTTAACCGCCTGTAAATTTCCAGCTTCAATATTTTCTTCAAGTAGCCCTATACTCATATAGATTTTTGTTTAAAGTTGATTTAAATTAACAAAAAATTAATAAAGTGTAGAAATTTTTACTGAAATAAGGGATTTGGTTGAGTCGATGATGTTATTGGGCATACAACAAGTACAGATTTGTCAATTACCATGAAAGCAGGTTTTGTTTGTTGCAAAGACTTAAGTTCAGTAAACCTGATAGCAATGGAAATACTTTTTTGTGCAGGTCTTCGACAAGCTCAGACTGACAGAAACAAAAAGATTGTAATGGATAGCAGGACTACGGTACCTATGAAAAGCAAAACCGTGATTTTCTAAATAAAAAAATCCCGTTTAACCTATCCGGGCAAAACGGGATAAAACCTAAAACAAAATCCGTTTCATTTGACAAAACGTGCAACTTGTGTGTTGTAAAATAATAGACAGATTTTTCTGTTTAAGGTTTAATGTGAGTTGAATAATTTTATTTAATTTGATGGAGCATGTAAAACTCGTAACAGATATTTTATATTTGTTCTTTATAATTATTACGATAGAAAATGGCGGTAAGGGGAAACCAATTTAAAACCAACACATTCAGAGATAAAGGTGCAGATAATGCATCAGGCAGGTCGTCATCTGGACGGCAGCCAAAAGAAAAAAGAGAATATTTGCCAAATTTCGATTTGCAGGACGGGCGTGCCATAAAAATTGTGGGCTTGTTTTTCGTTATACTTTCATTATATTTTTTAATTGCCTTTACATCTTATTTATTTACCTGGCAAGATGACCAGAGTTATGTAATTGATGCAAATGGAGGTTGGGGAAATTTATTTAAAACCTCAGAGGAATTAAAAGAAGCTGGTGTTAATATTCCGGTTGTTCAAAACTGGTTGGGTAAATTTGGTGCTTTATTATCACACCAGTTTATTTACGAATGGTTTGGTATTGCATCCTTTTTATTTGTATTGGCCTTTTTTATAATCGGTTACCGTTTACTATTTAAGGTTAAAATTTTATCAATCTCTAAAACATTAGGTTATAGCTTTTTCTTCTTGCTATTTATTTCTTTAACCTTAGGTTTTGCACATAGTTTTTGGTCAACATCGCCGCATTTTGTAGAGGGCGAGTTTGGTTATTGGAGCAATAAATTACTTGCAGCGCAGATTGGAGCCGCTGGAGTGGCCGGTTTAATTGCTTTTGCAGGTTTAACCATTTTAATTATCGCTTATAACATCGATTTTAAATTACCAGAACGTAAGCAAAAGGAAGTTTACTTGGATAATGAAACGCCTGATTATGTTAATGAGGTTAGAGAAAAGTTTTCGCCAAGTAATAGGGAAGTAGAAGACACGTCTGAGCCAATAGAATTCCCGGTACGCGAAAAACCAACATTTAACGAGCGCAGACAACAGAACGTTGTTTTACAACCGAATAGATTTGAGCAGAAAGATGAGGAAGATGAAGTTGTTAAGCCTGTGGTTTTATCGCCTACGGCTGTAAATTTGCCATTAGCTACTGCGACGGCAATGCCTTTAACTGTTGAGCCAACAATTGAAGAAGAAAAAGAACCTGCTTTTACGATAGAAAAAACTGAAGAGGAAAAAAAATCTGATGATTTGGTTGAGCAATTTGGCAATTACGATGAAAAACTTGATTTATCTGGCTATAAATACCCAACAGTAGATTTATTGGAGAATTATGGCACCAATAAAATTTCGGTAAATGCAGAAGAACTTGAGGCTAATAAAAATAAAATTGTAGAAACGCTTAATCATTACAATATTGAAATTGATAAGATTAAGGCTACAATTGGTCCAACGGTGACGCTATATGAAATTATTCCAGCACCTGGTGTAAGGATTTCGAAAATTAAGAATCTTGAAGATGATATTGCGCTTTCATTAGCGGCTTTGGGTATTCGTATTATTGCGCCGATGCCAGGTAAGGGTACAATTGGTATCGAGGTTCCAAATCAACACCCTGAAATGGTACCGATGCGCAGCATTTTAAATACCGAAAAATGGACTTCTAATACGATGGATTTGCCAATTGCATTGGGTAAAACCATTAGCAATGAAGTGTTTATTGCTGATTTAGCTAAAATGCCGCACTTATTGGTTGCTGGTGCAACTGGTCAGGGTAAATCGGTTGGTATTAATGCAATTTTAGTTTCGCTATTATTTAAGAAACATCCGGCACAGTTAAAATTTGTATTGGTCGACCCGAAAAAGGTTGAGTTAACTTTGTTTAACAGAATTGAAAGGCACTTCTTGGCTAAACTTCCAGGAGAAGCAGATGCAATTATTACCGATACTAAAAAAGTAGTAAACACTTTAAATTCGCTTTGTATTGAGATGGATCAACGTTATGATTTGTTGAAAGATGCACAGGTAAGAAATTTAAAAGAGTATAACGATAAGTTTATTAAGCGTAAGCTAAACCCTAACAACGGGCACAGATTTTTACCTTTTATTGTGTTAGTTGTAGATGAATTTGCCGATTTAATGATGACTGCCGGTAAGGAAGTTGAGGCACCAATCGCTCGTTTGGCTCAGTTAGCTCGTGCAATCGGTATTCACTTGGTTTTGGCTACTCAACGCCCATCGGTTAACATAATTACAGGTACAATTAAAGCCAATTTCCCAGCTAGGCTAGCTTTTAGGGTTTTATCGAAAATCGATTCGCGTACAATCTTAGATAGTGGTGGTGCAGACCAGTTGATTGGTCGTGGAGATATGCTTTTATCTACAGGAAGCGACTTAATCAGGCTACAGTGTGCTTTTGTTGATACACCAGAGGTGGATAGAATTTCTGAATATATCGGTAACCAACGTGGTTATTCTGATGCTTATCAACTACCAGAATATATTGATGAAGCAGGAGAGGGCAGTAAAGCAGATTTCGACCCGAATGAGCGTGATAAGTTTTTTGAAGATGCTGCAAGACTAATTGTATTGCATCAGCAAGGCTCAACATCGTTAATTCAGAGAAAACTGAAATTAGGTTACAATCGTGCAGGTAGAATCATTGACCAATTAGAGGCTGCGGGTATTGTTGGTCCGTTTGAAGGAAGTAAGGCCCGTGAAGTTTTATATCCTGATGAATATTCTTTGGAACAATTCTTGAATAGTATTAATGACAAGGATTAGATTAAACCAATGAGGAAAAATCTACTCAAAGGTTTCAAAAGAAAATTTAAAAACACAAGATGAAAAAAATAATTTCAGCATTAATGGTTGTTGTTGCCTTTACAACTTCAACTTATGCTCAAACGGATGCAAAGGCTAAAGCAATTTTAGCAGAGGTAAGTAAGAAATATAAATCGTACAATATTGTAAAAACTGATTTTTCTTTCACGTTAGATAATCCGAAAGCAAAAGTTAAAGAAACACAACAAGGTACTTTATATGTTAAGGCTAACTCAAATAAATACAAAGTTGCCATGACAAACCAAGAGTTATTTAGTGATGGTAAAAGCCAGTGGACTTACTTAAAAAAGGATAAAGAAGTACAGGTGAGTAATGTAGATAATAGCGGTGATGCAATAAATCCGGCTAAGATTTTTACAGTTTACGAAAAAGGCTTTAAATATGTTTACACGGGCGAAGAAAAATCTGGTGCTAAAACTTATCAGATGATAGATTTAACTCCTGTTGATGCAAAGAAATCAATTTTTAAAGTGCGTTTAAGTATTGATAAAGCAGCTAAGCAAATTGCAAATGTTGTATTATTTGATAAAAACGGAAATAAATATACTTATAACGTGAAAACTTTTTCACCTAATGTAAATGTACCTGAAACTACTTTTGCTTTCGATGCTAAGAAATATCCAGGTGTTGAAGTTGTAGATTTAAGATAATTATCTTTTTCCGCTTTGCGGGATAGGATTTTGAAAGGTTCAGTTGGAAAAAGCTGAACCTTTTTTGTTTTGGGCTTTAAGGGTTTTTGCCACGGAAACACGGAACTCAAGGGAGGTATGTTATTGTCATTTCGAGCGAAGCCAAGGACCACAAAGTGCTCAGCGAAGCTAAATCTTTGAAGTTTGCATGTAGTTCAGCAGTTTTAAAAGTTCTCTCCATTGCGCTGCGCTTCAGTTGAGATGACGGATATAGTTCATTATTGGTGAACTTTTCTTACTTTAAAATTCCTTTTGTGGTAAAAAGATTATTTGAATGCTGATTAGATTTCTCTAAGTTTGTTCTAATGTCGTTGCCACTAACAAATCATACTTTAGAGAAATTAGAGCAATTGCTATTTGCAATGGGTTTTAAGGTTCGTTATGAAAAAGGAAACTTTAAAACAGGTTCTTGCCTTCTCGAACATAATAAAATTATTGTGGTGAATAAATTCTCTAATCTTGAAGGTAAAATTACTGCTCTGGTTACTTTGGTTAAGCAAACCAATCCTGATGAAAATTTGTTAGACGATAAACAACGCCAGTTTTTCCATTCTTTACAACAAACAGAATTATTTTAATGCAGATACAAACAGAATTTTACGTGTTTAGAAAGGAAGATTTTTTATGATGAAAGTTACTTTTTTAGGTACAGGTACATCGCAAGGCGTCCCGGTAATTGCATGTAATTGCGAAGTTTGTACCTCAATCGATAAGCGAAATAATAGATTAAGAACATCTATTTTAATAGATACCGGAGATAAAACTATCGTTGTAGATAGCGGTCCGGATTTTCGTTACCAACTTTTACGAGAAAAAGTAAAGGATTTAGATGCTGTTCTTTTTACGCATGAGCACAAAGACCATATTGCAGGTTTAGATGATATCCGTCCGTTTAATTATTTATTGCATAAGATAATAGATGTTTATGCTACAGCAAGAGTTCAGACTGCCTTAAAAAGAGAATTTTACTACATTTTTGCTGAAACCAAATACCATGGTTTGCCACAGATTAATCTTCATAAGGTAAATAACGGAGAGACGTTTCAAATCGGAAAAAATACCATAATTCCTTTCGAAGTGATGCATCATTTATTGCCAATAACCGGTTACCGGATTGGCGATTTCACTTACATAACTGATGCTAAAACCATTTCAGCCGAAAGTTTTGAGAAGATTGTAGGAACAAAAGTCCTGGTGCTAAATGCGTTGCAAAAAGAGCCACATATCTCTCATTTTACCTTAAATGAAGCCATTGCTTTCGCACAAAAAGTTGGTGCAGAAACTACTTATTTAACCCATATCAGTCATAATCTTGGCCTACATGATGTTGTTGAAAAGGATTTGCCCTCTAATATCAAGCTGGCTTACGATGGTTTAACAATCGAATTGTAATTAACGGTTTCTGGAATCTAAAATTAAATTATATTTGCAACACAAACTCAGGTGGCGAAATTGGTAGACGCACCAGCTTGAGGGGCTGGCGCCCGTACGGGTGTGGGAGTTCGAATCTCCTCTTGAGTACAGAAAACTTCGGTAGTACGGACAATTACCGAAGTTTTTCAAATTTAATTGTTACTGTTTCGAAAATTTTAATAAAATGTCCTATTTCCATTTTTTGCAAGTTATTTAACCCACTCTACTCTTTTAGCACTACGTACTTCCAGTCTGTCTCAAGACTAGTTAGCTACCAAAATCTATTTTCGATGAACCTTAAGATGTTTCTTCAATTGCTCCCGGGCAACATGAATTCTGGTTTTTACGGTTCCTAATGGAATATTGAGTTCATTAGCAATTTCTTCATACTTATAACCTTCGAAGTACTTTACAAATGGAACTCTGTGTACTTCTGATAACAACTCCAGCGCTTTTCCAATATCACCTAATGCAAAACTAGATATCGAAGCGTTTTGACTTGCGCTTATGACAAGATTGCTGTATGAAATTTCTTCTTCAGTTGTTATTAGCTCTTGTTTGCGTTTCTGCATATTGTAACTATTTACAAATGTGTTTCGCATAATAACGTACAACCAGCTCTTTAAGTTGGTATTGGTTTCAAACTTATCACTAAATCGTATCGCTTTTACTAGGGTGTCCTGAACTAAATCCCTCGCATCATCGGGGTCGCGTGTGAATTTTAATGCATGGGAGTAAAGTTTACCACTTTCACGTTCTGCCGCAATTGCAAATTCTTTTTGATCCATAAGTAAGTTTTAAAGATTTAGTTTATACAAATGAATACCGCTATTGTTTCTACAGCTCTACGGCTTAGGTCTGAAAACACGTATTTAACAACAAATAGGAGTATTAATACGATAATTCTGGATGCATAGTCTTAAAGAATGGATGAATCAAGCTTAATAACGAAATGCTTGTGAAGATTAGATCTAGCAAAATTAATGTAAATCTCCGTTTTGCTTATCATTTCACTAAGGGTCAGGTATTTATTGATTTTTTGCAATGCTGACTCAATTTGTTCACATTGATGTCTTTCTGCAGTATCTATTCGCCGCTATCAGATAGAGCAATTAAAACCGCTCCACCAACCATAACTGCTCCGCCAACCACGAGTTGCCAGGTAATCTTCTCTTTTAAAAATATTACCGATAACACAATCGCAACGATTAGTGATAACCTTTCTATAGATACCACGTAAGATGCTGGACCTGATGAGAGTGCTTTATACGAAAATAATGTAGATAGTGTTGTGAAGACACCAGCAGCGGTTAAAAATATCCAGGCATTTTTTTCAATAGATTTCAGCTCACTGAAATTCCCCTGAAAGATGACAACCATCCAGGTTATCGCTAAAATTAAAACGGATTGTATCGCAAATGCCAAACTAGAGTCCACATTTTTTAAACCTGCTTTCGTCAAAACGACAACCAATGCTGCTGATATCGCTGCCAGTAATGCCCAAATTATCCACATATATTTTTTTTAAGCGTTCAACCAAGCTCTTTATTATTTTATAAGGCCATCAAAGGCAATTTACCCGGCACTTTAATGTCTTCTATGTTGACACTGAATTTAGCGAGAAACAGAAGGCAAATCCTTTATCAATTAGCATGTTATTTTTAATTGATATTCGGAGTTAAGACCTTTAATAGACCAGAAATAGGACCATGAGACCTATCAGTATGCCCAAGGTAAAAACAGTGGATAACAAAATAAAAACGAATTTTTCGAATGAATCTAAAGGCTCCATGTCAATTTAACTGCTTAACTGATTAAAAGTTTTGTAAAAAATAAGTTGCCAATCGTTGGCGTTAAAAGTCAACCACAAAAAAGCCTGCTTTCTACCTAATGAAACTAGGCGTCACTATAGATTCAAATTTCGTTCTGAATATTATTGAACTAGAGTAATAGACTTCAGCACTTGCTCATCACCATCGATAAAATTGATCTTGGCGAGGGTGTAAGGCCCCGTTAACTTAAGTACATATCGTTCCGTTTTCTCATAGACAAAATCCAGGTCCAGGGTATCAAATAACATTATATTAATTTCGGTGACCTGATACTGATAGAGGTCTTTCACATCTGCCCTCAAAACCGATTTTAATCCGTCAATTAGCTCTTTCATCTTATTGTTCGTTTATTTTTTAACCTTTTTTAAAATTTATAGTTTTCAAAATGGTACTCATGGATGGAATAAGCCTGATGAGGGTAACCAGGGGAGAACAAGTTTTCCGCTGAATCAATGACCCGCCGAAATTGGATTCTTTATTAAAAGCTGAGTTCTTGCATTCTAGCAAAAAATATAAAACTTATCGTACAGATTTAGAGTTGTGTTTTTAATACCTAACAAAACATACCATGGCAAAAAAAGAAAGCGCTAACGAACCAAAGTTTGCTTCCGCAACAACTCAAAAGGAGTTTTCTGAATTACAGGAATTCTTTAAGGATTCTATTGCTGATCTCTACTGGGCAGAAAACCATTTAGTTAAGTCCCTTCCAAAGATGATAAGTGCAGCAAGTTCCCCAGCATTAAAAAAAGCTATTGAAACACATCTAGAAGAAACCAAAACGCACGTTGCAAGGCTTGAGGAAATTTTCGGATTGCTTGGAGAAAAGGCGATTGCAAAGAAATGTGACGCAATGGAAGGTTTAACTAAAGAAGCTGAAGGAATTGTTGAAGAAACCCAGGCAGGTACGGTCACCAGGGATCTGGGGATTATTCTTGCTTCGCAAAAGGTTGAACATTATGAGATAGCAAGCTACACCGGGTTAAACCGTCTGGCAATTACGCTGGGACTACAGCAAATTGCAGATATACTTACTCAGACATTAAATGAAGAGGGGCAGGCAGATAGTAAACTGAGCGAAATTGCGGAAAATGGACTTAATTATAAAGCAGTAAAAGAGGTGAAAAAATAAAGTTATGGCAAAGAAAACTGCTCAGACAAATATACCTGTTGCACAGGAAAATAATAAAACCACAAAACTGGAAAATTTTGTGGCCGATTCATCAGGTCAGGTGCTGACCACTAATCATGGGGTCAAAATCAATGATGATCAAAATTCGCTCAAAGCGGGTGAACGTGGCGCAACACTTTTAGAGGATTTTATCCTCCGCGAGAAAATTACTCATTTTGACCATGAGCGTATTCCTGAACGTATCGTCCATGCAAGAGGCTCGGCTGCACATGGAGTTTTTAAGGTTTACGAAGATATGAGTGAATTAACCAGGGCTGCATTTCTTTGCGATCCGGGTATTGAAACACCTGTTTTTGTGCGGTTCTCGACCGTGGCGGGTTCAAGGGGTTCAACAGATCTTGCAAGGGATGTAAGGGGCTTCGCGGTAAAGTTTTATACCCAGGAAGGTAATTTTGATTTGGTGGGAAACAACGTCCCGGTTTTCTTTATTCAGGATGCGGTTAAATTTCCGGATTTAATTCATGCAGTAAAGCCTGAACCGGATAATGAAATGCCCCAGGCAGCTTCGGCACACGATACTTTCTGGGATTTCATCTCCCAGTTGCCAGAGTCGGCACATATGATTATGTGGGCAATGAGCGACAGGGCACTACCACGAAGTTACCGTATGATGGAGGGGTTCGGCGTGCATACTTTCAGATTCGTTAATGCAGATGGTGTATCAAACTTTGTCAAGTTTCACTGGAAACCCCTGCTAGGTGTTCATTCGGTGGCGTGGGATGAAGCTCAGAATATTTCAGGTAAAGACCCCGATTTTCATCGCAGGGATTTGTGGGATGCCATCGAATCAGGCGCATTCCCAGAATGGGAACTTGGTGTACAGATTATCCCCGAAGCGGATGAATTCAAGTTTGAATTTGATATTCTCGACCCAACTAAACTTATTCCTGAAGAATTGGTACCAGTTCAGCGAATTGGAAAAATGACCTTAAACCGCAATCCGGATAATTTCTTTGCGGAAACTGAACAAGTTGCCTTCCACGTTGGGCATGTTGTTCCCGGGATTGACTTCACCAATGACCCTCTATTACAGGGCAGATTGTTTTCTTATACCGATACCCAACTAATTCGTCTGGGAGGGCCTAATTTTCATGAGATTCCCATTAACAGACCAGTGGTGCCGGTTCATAATAACCAGCGTGACGGTTATATGCGTCAAACGATAAATCGAGGGAAAACAAGTTACGGACCAAATGCTATCGCAGGCAACGATCCTAAACAGGTTAAAGCTGCGGATGGCGGGTTTACCAGTTACAATGAACGTATTGATGCCAGAAAAATCAGGGCCCGGAGCAAAAGCTTTTTCGACCATTTTTCTCAGGCACGTTTATTTTTTAACTCCCAGAGTGCGCCTGAACAAAACCATATTGTTGATGCTTTGAGTTTTGAATTGGGTAAGGTAAAAGCCATTGAAATCAGAGAGCGAATGCTAGCGATAATAGCCCAGATAGATAAAGGTCTTGCTGCTGGTGTTGCATTTGCTTTAGGGCTTCATATTCCTGAAATTCCATTAGCAGAACTGAATAACAGCATACCGGCAGATGGAAAAATCGAAGATTACGCTTCACTGAACCCGGAAGGTAGTCTGGCGAAATCTGAGGCTTTGAGCATGGCGGGCACGATAAAGGATTCTATCAAAACCCGAAAAATTGCGATTCTTGCCGCAGATGGTGTAGATGAAAAATCATTAAGTACAGTAAAAGATGCGCTCATCGCCTCAGGTGCAGTGGTACACATTATTGCGCCTAGACTAGCAGATATAATTTCGGCAGGTGATCAGAAAATTACGCCTGACGAAAGCTTTTTAACGGCGGCTTCTGTACTTTACGATGCGGTCTATGTGCCAGGCGGAACGAATTCAGTTGCAAGTCTGGAGGCTGAGGCGAATGCCGTTCATTTCTTAAACGAAGCATTTAAACATTGCAAAGCGATTGCTGCAGATGTACAAGCTTTGCAGGTATTGGAATCGACCTATTTTCATAAAAAGCTTCCTGCTGAATATTCAGCGGGAACGGCTTTGTTAGAAGGGGTTTTTCTTTCAGACGACGCAACTAAGCTGGCGTCTGTTTTTACGGAAATGATTGCCCAACATCGTTTCTGGGAACGTGAAAATCCAAGGAAAATTCCGGCATAATCACTTAAATCGGGGGTACAGAAAAGTACCCCTATTTTTATTTTTAAAATGAAAGAAAATAAAAAAGCAGATAACCTGATTCCTACCCAATATCTGGGTAGCAAAATAGATGTCAGTGAGAAAATCGTAACGACCAATGCAACTCAAGCCAGTGCGTGGTTTCGTAAAGCATCTGAAAGGCTGCTTGATGTCAATAGTTGGGGATCGTTTGCTAATTTGTCCGAATTTCAGCTGACGGACACCTCAGGAGAAAGAATTTTCAGAACTGCATGTGAAAAGGATTACATCAGGATTGATATTCCCGGTCCTGGTACTAAAGCAGGAAAAGGATATGACTGGGTAAGAATTGAGGAAATCAGATTTGATGAAAGCCCCGATGAAGAAATTCTGGTTATGACCGTCAGACCTTCAGCTCATCCTGCTAGCAAAGATAATATCCCAGCGCATTTTCTGGGTTGCAGTGCTACTTCAACATTTCTTGTGAAGCGTAAAGGGCTAGAGATTTTTGTCGAAGAACATGGCCGCAACGAGCTGATTAATACCAAACAGAGAAATCTATCTGACACGGCGAGAAATTTTGCTGTTGGATTGGCGGCAAAACTTGGACTATCTTATCCCCAGTGGAACGCACTTGTGAAAGGTATTTTAGAAAAGTGATTTCTCATGAGCATTAGCTAGCAGATTTGTGCCTTCTTGGTTTCCCTGCATTAACGCTAGGTCTAAAGCGGTCTGTCCTCTGTTATCCTTAAGCGTCAGGTCAGCACCTTTATTGATAAGCAAGGACAATACTTCATTCCTTCCAAACATGGCAGCAAACATCACTGCAGTGCCACCATTGCCATGCTGAAGATTCAAATTAGCACCATGCTCAAGGAGTAATTCTACCAACGCTATATACCCTTTAAATGCAGCGCCCATTAATGCAGTATTACCACCCAAATCTACCGAGTCAACCTCAGCGCCGTTTTCAAGTAAAATCTTTGCAGCTTCAAACTGGTTACTATAGCAGGCAATAATCAATGCGTTGTAGCCTTTTTCATCTTTATAGTTTAAATCTGCCTTCCTACGGATAAGCTCCTTTAAAACTTCTATTTCTCCTTTTCGGGCGGCGGGAATTGCCAGCAGATTAATATTTTCCATGTTTATATAACTTTTTTATTAACTAAAAGTTTTACTGCGGACACTATATCTATGTATGGCCAAAAATGAATTTAATTACAGAAAGAAAAGCTTGTTTGCGTTGGACGTATAAATACATTGATTCAATTAATATGTGCATTAATACGGTATTTGGTTTTTTCTCGGCCATAACGATTTTGATGATGTTATTTGATAACTGATGCTTAGCATTCTTATTGTTGAAAGGAATTCAAGAAAGAGAATCTATTGTCAGTGTATCTAAACATAAATTACAAAACTATGAAAGCAGCAGTTTTCCACAAGCCTGGTGATATCCGGGTAGACAATGTTCCAGATCCGCAGATATTGGAACCCAGAGATGTTATTCTAAAAGTTACTTCCACTGCCATCTGTGGCTCAGACCTTCACATTCTATCCGGAGCAGTTCCACAAAAAGAACCAATGGTGATGGGGCATGAGTTTATGGGTATTGTAGAAGAAGTCGGTTCGCAAATTACCAATCTAAAAAAAGGCGATAGGGTTATTGTGCCTTTCCCAATTTCTTGTGGTTCGTGTTTTTTCTGCACCCACGAGGCTAGCCCAGCTTGCGAAAACTCAAATTATAAGAATTACGGACCGAATGGCGACTTGGCAAGTCAAAAGGGCGGTGCATTATTTGGTTATACCGATTTATATGGCGGATATTCTGGCGGGCAGGCTCAATATGTTAGGGTGCCTTACGCTGATATCAGTCCGAGGGTTGTACCTGAAAATTTAAGTGATGAACAAGCATTGTTTTTAACAGATATTTTTCCAACGGGCTGGAGTGCTATAGATTGGGCACAATTAAAAGGCGGGGAGGTTGTTGCTATTTTTGGATGTGGCCCGGTTGGTTTAATGGCTCAAAAAGCAGCCTGGTTAAACGGTGCAAGTCGTGTTATCGCGATTGACCCTTTAGATTACCGACTAGAAAAAGCCAAAGCAGTTAATAAAGTAGATGCATTAAATCCTCATAAAGTAGACGTTGTCGAGGCTATAAGAGAAATGACCGGAGGCAGAGGAGCTGATGTTTGTGTGGATGCGGTTGGTTTTGAACCAGAAAGAACGTTAATGGATAAGGTTAAAGCAACTTTTAACTTTGAAAAAGGCTCAATAAAGGTACTAGAAATGTGTTTTGAAGCAGTGAGAAGAATGGGAACCGTTTCAATTGTAGGTGTTTATGGTTCTCCGTATGATAACTTTCCACTATTCAGAATTTTCGATAAGGGTATCACAATTAAACAAGGGCAGGCCCCGGTACTAAACTATATAGATAAACTTATTGGTTTAGTAAATGAAGAAAAGGTTATTCTGGATGATATTATTACCCATTCATTACCTTTAGAAGACGCTGCATACGGCTATAAAATATTCGATGAGAAGCAGGAAGATTGTGTAAAAGTGGTTTTAAAACCATAAATGATATTGAAATAAAGTTAAGAATTGCAGGCAGTAGAGATATTGTCCTGCAATTTTTTTTAAATCTAACTTTAAATTATAATAAAAACAGAATGGCTACATTTTGGTAGCCATTCTGTTTTTTATTCTGAAGCGGCAGCGTCGTTAATGGCACCTTCAGCAATTTCGGTTAATGCAACGTCGGTTGCTTTTTCATTTTCGAGGGTTTCGCTTAATAAATCTGCGATATCAGCTCTGCCCATATTCTGTGCAAATACCCTCAGCGTTCCATAAGTAGCAATTTCATAATGCTCTACTTTTTGTGCCGCTAGGATAAGTCCGGCATCGCGGATCATTGTTCCTTTATCTGTATCTGAAATAATTCCGTCTGCTTCTTCAAGCAGGCCAGCCATTGCATCGCATTTTTTTGCGGTAGCTTTTTCTTCCAGAAGTTCGAAGACTTGCTCAAGAGTTGCAATGTGCTGGTTTGTTTCGCCGGTGTGCTTTTCAAAGGCAGCCGCTAATTCGGGACTGGTTGCTGCTTTTTGAAGTTTAGGTAGCGCTTTTGCAAGGTGTTTTTCCGCCCAATAGATGTCTTTTAATTCATCTACAAAGAATTCGTGAAATTCTGAATTGTCTAATTTTCCTTTTTTTGTAGCTATTTTGCCACTTGGTTTTGCAGTTGTGCTTTTTGCTGCTTTTTCAGCTGTTTTACTTGTTGCCATGTTGTGTTTTTAATTAGGTAAATGTTTATACACAACCTTTTGATTTACATAAGGTTTGGGTGTATTTATACCCGATTTTAAATGGCTTGTACGTATATATTCTAATAAAAATAATTTTTAGTAGAGGATTTATTCAAGGGTTTTAAAAAGTTCACAACATCAGGCTTTAACTTATTCTTAATTAAGGTGATTTAGGATGATATTTTGCCATCCCAACTTTGAGCACTTACGTTTATATATCAAACGACGGTTAAAACCGGAAACAGAATGAGCTGAAAATCTATAACAGAGTAGGCAAAAACAAAACTTGAATATTATGAAAATGCAAGAATTGAATTTAAACGAAATGCAAGAAATTAACGGTGGTGGTATCTTTGGTAACAATGATTCCGCAAATTCTGGTGGTTTGGGCGGTGCGCTGAATATCGGCAATCTGTTATCATTCTCTAATTCTACACAAGATGGAGATGAGTCCAGCAGTACCTCGTTCTCATTAGGCAATAACATTGGTGGCAGCATTGCTGGTATCTTTGATAGTCTAAGATCATAATTCTTAAAAAAGGATTATTATCAAAGCGCATTCATTTATGGATGCGCTTTTTTGTTTGGCAAAAAATCGAAAACCTTTTCATAGCACTCGGGGTAGTATATTAAACTATACCTATAATAAAGTGATTTAAACATTTTAAATATCGAAAAACATGAATATTCTAAAGAATTTGCTCGCGGGCTTTGCTGGTGCTGTAGCTTTGAATTTGCTGCATGAGGGCTTGAAAAATACCCGCCCTGATATGCCCAGGATTGATTTAGTGGGAGAGGAGGCCCTAAATAAAGTGCTTGACAGTTTCGGAGCGGCAATTAGCGATGATAAAAAACTATATCAGGCTACATTAGCATCAGATGTACTCTCCAATGCATTATATTATAGTTTAATTGGCGCAGGCAGCAGCAAATTTATAATTGGTAGAGCCGTTGTTTCAGGATTGTCGGCCGGGCTTGGTGCAGTTAATTTACCCGATAAAATGGGGCTCGATGATGAGCCGGTAACCAAAACGTCGAAAACAAAAATACTTACTGTAGCTTATTATCTTTCTGGTGCCCTGGTTACGGCAGTGGTATTGAAAACGCTAAATAAAAAATAAGTTTTATAACCAGCTAGGTTGTAGGTTAAGGAAAACTAAACCACATGCACAAGGTTATTCATAGGCATGGAGTTAAGCGTCCGCAATGCAGATTCATTTTTGAACAGGCAGTCACTAAGCAAGCTGCCTGTTTTTTTCTTAACGAGATACACCAGCTGAGCCATTTACTTATCAAATCATTTTATGGAAACACTCATTTTTAAAGACTGGAAAAGCCTGGCTAGTGTGGCCTTTTGCGCAGTTATCGCCTACCTTACACTCTTTATTTTTATCCGGATTTCCGGAAAAAGAACATTAGCGAAATTGAATGCCTTTGATTTCGTGGTAACCGTTATCTTGGGCTCTACCTTATCGTCAATGATTTTAGCTAAAGTAACCCTTTCTGAAGGATTGGTTGCATTGATTATCATCATCTTACTACAATATGCACTCGCCTGGACAGCCAAAAGATCTCATAAAGCAGAAGCCATTATAAATTCAGTGCCAACACTGTTATTTTATAATGGCGCTTTTATTGAGGATGCCTTGGATAAAGAAGTAATAACGAAAGAAGAGATTTACGCCGAGATTAGAAAGTACAGACTGCACCGAATGGATGATGTGCAGGCAGTTGTGATGGAACTGAACGGAACATTTACAGTCGTAAAAAAAGCGCCCGGTGGGAGCCATACTTCTTTAGAAGACATTGATACAGATGTATAATTTATAAGTTTTTACTAGCAAATTGAAATATCACTTCATATACGAATAAAGTAAATTGTTCGAAAACTTAGCTTGTAAAAGTCGTGTTGTAGAAATACATAAAATCAAATACAATGAAAAACATCATTTTTATACATGGAATGTTCCAGAATCCTAAAAGCTGGAAGAAATGGGAAGATTACTTTTCCTTAAAAGGATATAACTGTATTGCTCCGGCTTGGCCTTTACATGATGGAGAACCAGCTGAGCTAAGGGCGAATCCGCCTGAAGGTCTTGGAGATTTACAATTGCAAGATATCCTTACCGAAATTAAAAGTGTTATTGCTCAAAGCGAAAACCCAATTGTAATCGGTCATTCAGTTGGTGGGTTAATTGTTCAGTTGTTAATAAACCAAGGTTTAGCAAGTGCAGGTGTGGCTATCGATTCTGTAGCGCCCAATGCTATGCTAGATTTTGACTGGGGCTTTTTTAAAAACAGTGCCTTAATTGCAAACCCATTTAAAGGTAACGAGCCATTTTTTATGGACGAGAAAGCTTTTCATAGCTCATTCGCAAATACACTGGATGAGGCTTCGTCAAATCAGGCGTTCAATGAATTTGCCACACACGATAGCAGAAATGTTTTAAGGGATTGTATGGGCGATGATGGAAAATTGGATGTTGAAGTGCCACATGCGCCACTGTTATTAATTGCAGGCGAAAAAGATGAAATTATTCCGAATAGCTTAACGTTGAAAAATTTCGAGGCTTATACTGATGAAACGAGTGTAATAAGCTTTAAAGAGTTCGCAGGCAGAAGCCACTATATCTGCGGCGAACCCGGTTGGGAAGAAGTTGCAGAATATGTTTTTAACTGGCTCGATCAAGTTGATGAGCAACAATAGCTTTAATAAAACAAAGGGATTCAATAATTTGAATCCCTTTGTTTTTTGAGGTTTAACAGATTTAAAAAATTTCAGCTCAGATTATGGTTGCCCGTTACCGCCTGCTGCACCATAAATCTGTCCGGTTGAAAAACTTGCATCGTTTGCGGCTAGCTGCACATAGATAGAAGCCAGTTCTGCCGGCTGACCCGGACGACCGAGTGGCGTATCTTTTCCAAATTCTTTCAATTTTTCTGGGGTGGAACCGCCACCCATTTGAAGCGGTGTCCAGATTGGTCCAGGTGCCACTCCGTTTACCCTTATTCCTTTAGGGCCTAACTGTTTTGCTAATGATTTAACTAAGTTAGTCGTAGCTGCCTTTGTTAAGGCATAATCGAACAAATCGGGTGAAGGGTCTGTAGCTTGTACAGAAGTAGTTCCAATAATTGAAGAACCTGGCTTTAAATAAGGTAATGCTGCTTTAATGATCCAAAATGGTGAGTAAATATTGGTTTTTATTGTCCAGTCAAACTGTTCTGAAGTAATGTCTAACACCGAAGGGTTAGATTGCTGACGTGCAGCGTTGCTAATTAAAATGTCGAGACCGCCAAGTTGCTTTGCCGCCTCATCAACCAGTTTTTTGCAAAAGCTTTCATCACGTAAATCTCCAGGAATGGCAACGGCTTTTCGGCCAGCTTTTTTTATCAGCTCAACCACTTCTTTTGCGTCTGGTTCTTCCTGTGGAAGGTAATTAATAGCTACGTCAGCACCTTCGCGGGCATATGCAATTGCGGCTGCTCTGCCCATTCCCGAATCTCCTCCGGTAATTAAAGCTTTTCTCCCCGCTAAACGCCCGGAACCTTTGTAAGTGGTTTCGCCATGATCTGGTCGTGGCTCCATTTTACTTGCCAATGCAGGCCAGGGTTGATTTTGATGGGTAAATGGTGGGCGTGGATATTTTGTAGTTGGATCTTGAAGGTCTACGGGTTGCAAATTAAAATCCAGAGGTTGAGAGGTATGAGCTAAAATCGGTGTTGCCGCAACTGCGGCCATTGCAAGCGTTAGTCCACCGAGTGCCTTACGGCGACTCATTTTATTATCGTTCATAAGCATAATTTTTTAAAAGATGTACTCTTTTATAACTGTGCTTGTTCCCTATAGTTTTTACAATCTTAAATCAATCTGCTCTAAAAATCGATAGGATAACCGGAAATATTTTGGCAATTAACAGATTGTGTATGTTAGGATGCCTGATGCAATACAGCACCTGTAAAGTCGTATTTTACTTGCTCGTATGCCATTGCTGCTGCCGATAGACTTTTGATCTCAGAAATATCCTTTACTGAATTATTCTCCAGATTTCTAATTTCGGCAATAACGAGCTTATACTCCTGCTCTGTCAAAATGGTATTCATATTTAAATTTGCTAGTCAGTTATCAATAATACCATATCCGTAAAATTTTGTTGTCTGGATTTTTTTAACACTTGTGGATAAGTCAAATTAGAATAACAGAATACACAAAAAAGCCCGGATGTTCCGGGCTTTCTAACTACCTTGGTGGCATCGTTTTTTTAGTTGAATCCATTTTCATCGAATCCCGTTTCATCGAATCTTTTTTCTTCCAATCCTTTTTGTCTTTCTTCATCATTTTCTCTTTTTCCATTTTCTTTTTAACCGAATCCGGACGGGTTTGTGCGATGCTGCCAAAGCCTATAGTTAAGGCCAGCATCATTAACATTAGTTTTTTCATAGTGATGATTTTTTGTTTTGTTGAAATAGTATTTAGCTTAACAAACTTCTGTATAACAAGGTTTTATAAATAAAAATATAATTAGCTTGATACTACAGGAGAGTTGTATTTCGAAAAATTAAATCAAACCTTATCATTTTTCATCATGTTATTAAATTCGTAAACCCAATTTTATGATTATGGATAAGAAAACACCAGCTAAGCAAAACAATACACCAGGCATTGAAGCAAAAATGAACCCTCGTCCGGAAGTGATTAAAAAGGGATACCGTTCATCAGGTAAGCTTGGAGGTAAGGTAGCATTAATTACCGGAGGAGATAGTGGAATTGGGCGTTCTGTTGCGGTACATTATGCAAGAGAAGGAGCGAATGTTGCCATTGTTTATTTAAATGAGGATGTTGATGCCAAAGAAACCAAAGCACTCGTAGAGGCAGAAGGGATGAATTGTTTGTTGATAAGAGGAGATGTGAAAAAAGCATCTTTTTGCAAGAAGACTATCGATGATGTGCTCAAAAGATTTGGCAAGCTGAACATTTTGGTCAATAATGCCGGAATGCAGGTGCCCCAGAAAGATCCGGAGAATATCGACAACAAACAGGTTGAAGATACTTTTAGAACAAACATCTTTGCCTATTTTTATTTTGCCCATGAAGCACTCAAACATTTAAAGTCGGGTGATTCAATTATCAATACAACTTCAGTAACTGCATACCGTTCGTCACCACATCTGATAGATTATTCCTCCACCAAAGGTGCCATTACTTCTTTTACCAGGTCACTTGCCACTAATCTGGCAAAAACAGGTATTAGGGTGAATGCTGTAGCACCCGGACCAGTTTGGACGCCCCTAATTGTTTCAACTTTCGATGCAGAAAAGATTAAGTCATTTGGCTCTGAAACTGCTATGGAAAGAGCGGGACAACCTTCGGAACTTGGCCCTGCTTATGTGTTTCTGGCTTCCGATGATGCTTCCTTTATTACTGGGCAGGTCATCCATGTAAACGGCGGTGAAGTAGTTAATGGATAGAAAAGAAAATCATTATTCAAAGAACCATTTGCAGCAATTGTTGTTAATGCGGTATGGCGAAACTTCAACAAAGCGTGTATTTTTTATTATTCATCACCTTAATTTTTTCAGGGCTGTATTTCGCGGCGCCTTTTCTCATTCCGATAACACTAGCGGCTATATTTTCGATGGTGTTTATCAGGCTGTGCAACTGGCTTGAGCAAAAGGGAATTAATAGAGGCTGGGCCAGTCTGATTTGTGTGCTCTTATTTATCCTTGCGGTTGCCCTTATCATCTCTTTGCTGTACTGGCAGCTTGGTAGCCTTACCGACAACCTTGATACCATGAAATCCCGACTGAGCACTATGCTTTCTGATTTAAGAAACTGGGTTAACCAAAAACTTGACATCAGCAGCAAGCAGCAGAGCGATATCATCAAATCCGGAAGCGGCGGTACAGGAAATCTTCTGGCCAGCTTTGCAGGTGGTTTACTTGGCATTGCCGTAAATACAGTGTTGGTTCTGGTTTATATGTATTTATCTCTTTTTTACCGATCGCACATTAAAAAATTTATACTCAAACTTGTTCCTGATAACGCAGAACGCAAGGCTTCTGTTATTGTACACGAATCAGGGAAGGTTGCCCAGCATTACCTAAGCGGACTGGCAGCCATGATTGGTGTTTTATGGGTATTGTACGGCATAGGTTTTAGCATCGTTGGGGTAGAAAGTGCAATATTCTTTGCAGTACTGTGCGGCCTGCTCGAAATTATTCCTTTCGTAGGTAACCTGACCGGGACCTGCCTGACACTTCTGGCTGTGGTTGCGCAAGGAGGCGATTCCAAAATGCTGATTGGCGTATTGGTGGTATATGGCTTGGTTCAGTTTCTTCAAACTTATATACTCGAACCACTGATTGTAGGTGAACAGGTTAACATCAACCCGCTTTTTACAATCTTATCAATTGTTTTGGGTGAGTTTATCTGGGGCGTGGCAGGTATGATTTTAGCCATACCTGTTTTGGGCATTTTCAAAATCATCTGCGACCGAATACCGGCTTTAAAACCGTATGGATTTTTAATCGGCCCCGAAAATCCGAAAGTCAAGTCTGATAACTGGTTTTCAAAACTAATTAAATCGAAAGATTAATGATTTTAGTGGATTTAAGCATTAATACAGGAATGAAACTCAACTACGGCAAGCGAACAATTGGTTTAAACTTTGATAATGGTCAGGCTGCATTTTGGCTATGGGCACCTCATTTAAAGCAGGTTGCATTACAAATAGAATCTAACGAAACTCAGCTTAATTTTTCTGCTAAAGCTAAAGGCTATTGGCTATTAGAAGACTTTGAAATCAAACCTGGTGATAAATATCATTTAATTATAGAAACTGCTGGCGAGGCCAGGGAAAGCGTTCATCAGAATACCCAATACCTGGATCCGGCCATGCTTTGGAAATGTGTGGAAGAAGATCGCTCAATCGCATACGATCTAACAGCATTTCGCTGGACAGATAATTCATGGCGGGTTCCGGAACTAGAAGCTTTCATTATTTACGAACTACACTGTGGTACATTTACTCCGGATGGAGATTTTTCAGGAATTAAAGAAAAACTTGATTATCTGAAAGACTTAGGCATTACGGCCATTGAAATCATGCCTGTTTCTCAATTTTCCGGTTCGAGAAACTGGGGCTATGATGGCGTATATCCCTTTGCCGTTCAAAACAGTTATGGCGGACCTAATGCCTTGCAGCATCTCATCAATGCTTGTCATAACAAGGGCTTGGCTGTAATTTTAGATGTGGTTTATAATCACGTAGGGCCTGAGGGTAACCATTATGAAGATTTTGGTCCTTATTTTACTGATAAATATCAAACGCCCTGGGGAAAAGCGATCAATTTCGACGACGCACAAAGTGATGAAGTAAGAAAGTTTTACCTGGAAAATGTATTGATGTGGTTCAGGGATTTTCACATTGATGCGCTCCGGCTGGATGCGGTTCACGCGATTAAAGATTTCAGTGCCCGTCATTTTTTGGAAGAAGTAAAATTAGCTACAGATAAATTATCCCTGTTAACGGACAGAAAATGCTACCTGATTGTTGAATCTGATTTAAATGACAATAGGTATATCAATCCTTTTGAGGTTGGTGGTTACGGAATGGATGCACAATGGATTGATGAATTTCACCATGCACTCAGGGTTGCATCCGGACAGCCTAAAACGGGTTACTATGAAGATTTTAACGGTGTAGAACATTTAGCCAAATCTTACAGAGATGCTTACGTTTACGATGGTCAATATTCTAACCATCGCCAGAAAACATTTGGCAGAAAAGCTACTGGAAATACCGGAAAGCAGTTTGTGGTGTTCTCTCAAAACCATGACCAGGTTGGTAACCGCATGTTAGGCGAAAGAAGTTCTGTTTTAGTAACCCATTCCATGTTAAGACTCATGGCAGGCGCTGTATTCATCAGCCCTTTTATTCCACTAATTTTTATGGGAGAGGAGTATGCAGAAGAAAATCCGTTTTTATTTTTTGTCAGTCATAAGGATCACGAACTCATTGAGGCAGTAAGAAAAGGACGCAAGGCAGAATTTTCTGCATTCCATCAGCAAGGTGAAGCGCCTGACCCACAAAGTAGTAAAACTTTTGAGTCCTCTAAACTTAACTGGGAGCAATTAAAGTTGGAGGAACACAAATCCATGTTTGCGTATTATAAAAGATTAATTGCTCTAAGAAAGCATTCCAAAGTGCTTAAGAATTTGGATAGGGATTGTATTCATGCTGAAGCGCTGACAACCCAGCAAACCATTATGTTAAAGCGATGGAATGCGGAAGAAACCCTTTTTTGCATTCTGAATTTTTCTGATCAATGCCAAAGTATCAGTGAATTTATTCCGCGTAATGCATCACTCATCTTCAGTTCCGAAGAAAAGATAGATGAACAGTTTGAAGCGTTAACTAACTCATTAAAAACAATTATCATTTCACCCGAAACCCTTCTTATCTTTTCAGAAAGCCATGTATAAACCTGCTTCAACCTACAGAATTCAGTTTAATAAAGATTTTAATTTTAAAAAATTTCGGGGCATTATTCCATATTTGAAAAACCTGGGGGTGGATACCATTTATGCTTCTCCAATTTTTGCGGCCATACCCGGAAGCACACATGGATATGATACAGTTAATCCGCTGATGATTAATCCAGAGATTGGTACGGAGGAAGAACTGCTGGAAATTTCCAATATACTAAAAGAAGCGTCAATCGGATGGTTGCAAGACATTGTGCCCAATCACATGGCTTTCCACCCGAATAATGAATGGTTGATGGATGTGCTCAAAAACGGTAAAAAATCACGTTATGTTTCCTATTTTGATTTGGATTTAGAGCATGGGAAACTTATGGTTCCATTTCTGGATGGTTCGCTGGAAGATGCAATAAGCGATAATAAAATAACAATTACAAAAACTGAAGTCGGTTATTTTCTGAATGATGGTGCAGCAGAATGGCCCATTAATGAGCAAAGCATATCCCTGATATCGGGCAGGAAACTAACGGAAATCAATAATGATAAAGACTTAATCCGCAAAATTATCGATAAGCAACATTACCGACTCTGCGACTGGCAGGAAACCAATAGTAAAATAAATTACCGCCGCTTTTTTACCGTTAACGCTTTGATATGTTTAAACATTCAGCATAAGGAAGTTTTTGATGTTTATCACCGCTATATTTTTGAATTGGTTCGAAAGGGGATTTTTAATGGGCTACGGATTGACCATATTGATGGTTTATACGATCCTAAAAAATATCTGGATCAGTTAAGTGCGGAACTTGGTAATGAAGTTTATGTTGTGGTAGAAAAGATTCTTGCCAGAAATGAAAAACTGGAAAAAGACTGGAATTGTGCAGGCACCACAGGTTATGATTTTTTAGCAATGTCAAATAACCTTTTTACAAATACCGCCGCGAAAAAACCTTTTGATAAATTATATGGAAGCATAACAGGCAAACAACACAATCCCAAAACGCTTATAACTGAAAAGAAAAGCCATATTTTACAGGCTTATATGCAAGGAGAACTGGATAATCTCTTTAATTATTTTTTAAAACTTGATTTAGCACAGGGCGAAGAATTTGAAGACGGGGCAATGAAGAACGCAATTGCAGAAATGCTTATTTCAATGTCGGTTTACAGATACTATAACTATGATTTTCCTGCTGATGAAAATGTGATTGCAGATATAAAAGCTTTATTTGAGCTGCCATTAAATGGAAATCATTTATCCATAGAGGGAAAACTGCTTGAAGATATATTTGCGAAGTTTACGTTGGAAGGCGATGAGGAATACAATAAAAAGGTGAGCCTTTTTTATCAGCGATGTATGCAATTTACAGGACCTTTGATGGCCAAAGGTGTGGAAGATACCCTGATGTTTACTTTTAACCGTTTTACCGGGCATAATGAAGTTGGAGATGCGCCAGAGGCATTCGGGTTATCTATTAAGGATTTCCATCTTAAAATGGCAGTAAGGCAAGAAAATAGTCCGTTTGCGATGAATGCAAGTGCAACCCATGATACCAAGAAGGGAGAGGACGTAAGAGCCAGGCTGAACGTTTTAACTGATATTCCTACTAAATGGGCGAAGGTGATAAGGAAAATCACCAATATTGTTCAGAAAGAAGTGATAGCGGATTTTAGTGGAATACATCAAAACGACTTATATTTTATTCTTCAGCATATTATCGGTGTTCTTACTTTTGCGAAAGAAGATGCTGAAGATTTAGAGTTCAGGTTAAATGCATTTATAGAGAAAGCACTTAGAGAGGCTAAAAAACGTTCTGAATGGGCTGCTCCAAATGCCGATTATGAACAACTGCTGAAAGACTTTATCAAAGTTTGTCTTGATGAAAACAATCGCCTTGGCCGCAAAATCCGAAAGTGGGTAAATAGCATTGCAGATGCCGCAATTCTAAATAGCCTTTCTCAACTTGTTTTAAAGTTTACTACTCCTGGTATTCCAGATGTTTACCAGGGTACAGAGTTGTGGGATTTGAGTTTGGTTGACCCCGATAACAGACGACCAGTGGATTATAAACTCAGGAATAAATGGTTAAATAATATTGCTAAGCAAGCGGATATCACTTCACTTTGGGCAGAAAGATATAATGGTAAAATAAAATTGTACCTAAGCTCCATACTCTTCAAACTTCGCAAATCGCATGCAATACTTTTTGAGCGGGGTAGTTATATTCCATTGAAAGTTTCAGGAAAATATGCTGATAATATCATTGCCTATGCCAGAAATTTAGAGGATAAGTGGATAATTGTTGCGTTGCCCCTTGGCTTTAAGGCTGTGAAGAATTCAGATTCAAAAGTAGAATGGAACGATACACGGATACATTTGCCAAAACATGCTCCTTCGGGTATGGTCGATTTGATATTGGAAAAGCCTGTTTATCCGGATGTGCTGACTGAAGGGATTTTAATCAGCCAGATTTTTACGGAGCTGAATATTGCAGTGCTAGAAGCCGTAAAAAATCCCGGCGAACGTTCCGCTGGTCTGCTCATGCACATCAGTTCACTTCCTTCTTCATTTGGAATCGGGGATTTAGGAAAAGAGGCCTTTACGTTTGTAGATTTTCTATCAAAATCAAAGCAACAATATTGGCAAATCCTGCCCTTAAACCCAACCAAAGCGGAGAATGGACACTCACCATATTCCAGTAATTCAGCACATGCCGGAAACCCACTGCTCATCAGTTTGGAGTTTCTTGCAGATTTAGGTCTACTAAACGATACTGAATTGAAGAATTGCGTTATTCCTAATGATGGAAGGGTTGATTTTAGTCAGGTTAGTCGGGTGAAGAAAAGCGCCATAAAACAAGCCTACTTTAAATTTATTGCCCTTAATGAATTACCATTAAGAAAGGATTTTGAGACTTTTATTGTTAAAGAGCAAAGCTGGCTGAACAATTTTGCGCTTTATACCGTCATCAAAGCTCATCATCAGCATGCGGAATGGTACCATTGGCCACGGCAATTTAAGTTCAGAGATAAGAAAACGCTGGAAAAATTTCAAAAAGAAAATGAAAAGGAACTTCTGGAAATAAAATGGCAGCAGTTTATTTTTTACAGGCAGTGGGAAAGCCTGAAATCTTATGCAAACCAGAAGCACATCAAAATCATTGGCGATTTGCCTTTCTATCTGGATTACGATTCGGTTGAAGTTTGGAGCCAGCCACAATATTTTAAATTGAATGAAGATTTAAGCCTGGACAAAGTTGCAGGTGTTCCGCCAGATTACTTCAATGAAAAAGGGCAGCTATGGGGAATGCCGGTATTTAACTGGGCAACATTAAAAGCAGACGGATTTAAATGGTGGATTGAACGTTTAAAGTGGAATCTTAGATGTTTTGATATAGTCAGATTGGATCACTTTTTAGCCTTTTCTGCTTACTGGCAAGTGGACGCTGGATCTACTGATGCAACATCGGGCGTTTGGCAAAAAGGACCCGGAGCGACTTTCTTTGAAAAGTTGCAACAGGAACTGGGCAAGCTTCCTTTCATTGCAGAGGATCTTGGTGAGCTTTCCAGCGATTCGGATGCGTTAAAATTAAAGTTTAGATTACCGGGAATGTCGGTTTTGCAATTTGGCTTTGGAGAAGATTTGAATGGCTCAGTCCACGTCCCCTTTAACATCCATTCAAACAGTGTTGTTTACTCCGGTACTCATGATAATAATACCGTCCTTGGCTGGTTTTTGGAAGATATCTCACCGAAAGAGAAGAAACGACTGGAGCAATTCTACGGCAAAAAAATGAAAAAGGAAAACATTAACGATTTCATATTTAGGATGGCATATGCTTCCAGCGCAAAACTGGCGGTATTGCCATTTCAGGACCTTTTAGAACTGGATAGTGATGCGAGAATGAATATTCCCGGTACATCAAAGGGCAACTGGACCTGGAGGTTGAAACATGAACAAATTACTAAAAAGCTCGAGAAAAAAATAGCTTCGAAAGTCAGGCTTTACGGGAGGTTGTATTAGTGATTTGGAAAATTAATTTTTAGAATTCTTTCCCAAGGCTGAAGGGAGTTTATGCTCGAGCAATTCGAGTCTCTTTTTCCACTTTTGCAGTACTTCATGCTCATAGAAAGGAAGTTCTTTAGCATTTAGCAATCCGAGCATTTTAGCTAATGGCTTTGAATCATTCGCCAGCTTTTGGTGAGACTTTATCCATTCCCTTTGAGCGGACTCAATGTGCGCTTCATGACTATTGATAATTTTTTTCAAAAACTTTACTTCGATAGTTGTCTGTTTGGATTTTCGATATAGTATTAATAACCTTGCTGCCGCATCTATGTGTAATGGGTTCTTCTTTAATATTGCTTCATAGTTTTGAATAGCCATTTCTTTGGAATCAGTTTTTTCATGCGCCAACGCATCCCGAAAGTTTTGAATTTCCAATGTACTCCGTTTTTCTTTCATTCGATAAATGTATTATAGACCATGAGTAAGGTATTTAAGTCATTTTCTTTTGTTTCTAGGTTCATAAAATAAAAGTCAGAGGCTTAGAGTGTGATTTCGATTTATAGCGTGTTTCCTCATGAATATTCTGCGTCAATTTTTCTTTCACAATTGAAAACAATGGGAGTCGAAAATTAGTTTTAAGTCAGCTTAACATGGAAAAACTTATAGACATCCTAAAACAACAGCTATCCAGCTATAATATAACAGATATTGTTCAGTCTGGTGATAGAGAAATTGATATTGTTGTTGAAACTAATGCTGACGCTCAGGCTATTCGTAAAATTGCAGCGCTTATGCATGATGATAGTGAGGTGAAAATCAAAGGAATTAAAATTAATTATTTCAATAAGGATGGCGCCAGATTCTAACACGTTAAGGGATAACCGCGCTTCAAAAATAAAATGCCATTGCTTAACTATCAGCAGAACGCTTAGTTAAGCAATGAACTGAATGATTTACATTTTTCGAGTGAACTGAGAGGGTTTTTGTTTAATTGTTCTTCGTTTTTAATGAGTCTTTAGCCCGCTTTTTGAAGAAACCCCGTAGTAGAAAATTACTTTGTAAGGCTTCCAAATCCTCATCTAATTTTTTACTGCTTTTTTCTAGATTGATCATAATTGTTCTAACCTGGTTAGCCGTGACTTCATCGTTTAATAAAAGGCCAGCTGCATTATCTTTTGTTTTAAGTTTGGCCGATGCCGCTTCAAGATTTTCTGCCATTTTGCTTGCAGATCTGGTTGTGTTTTGCAGGCTTTCGGCAGACCGTTCGAGTTTCGCAAAAACAGCGGTGTCGGTTAACATTTTATCCATAAGGCCGTTTTTAGTATTAATCGTTTTGCTGAATTCCCGTAATTCTAAGGCAACTTTTGAAGTTACCAGAGAGGTCTGATTTAAGTTTGAAACCATTGATTTAAAATTCCTTGCAAGTTCCTCATCACTTAATAATGCGCCCGCTGCACCTTTTCCATCAATTAAGTTACGGGATAGAATTTTGAAATCAGATGTCACATCTACAAGGTTTTTATTGTTAACCTGCAGAGTTTTCATGATGTCGTCTGTTGAGAGTGAGCTGTTTACCTTAAGTACATCACCATCTTCTACAAACGGGAATTTAGGTGTACCACCTGTCAACACTACAATCTTATTCCCGATTAAGCCATCAGCACCAATACTTGCTCCGGCATCCTTATGGATATATTTATGCACGTCTTCTTCAATACTTAATAGTACCCTAACTTGTGAAGAACCATAAAAATCTATTTTTTTGATCGTTCCGATTTTTACACCAGAAAACCACACGTTATTGCCTTTCTTTAAGCCCTGGATATCGTTAAAAATAACGCTCAGGTTAAAACTTTTCACGAATGTTTTCTTCTGACTGCCAAGGGTAAAGATGGCTACCACAAATATCAGTATTCCAATGGCTATAAATATGCCTACTGTAACTTTCTTCCTATTATCGTTCATCGTTATTGTATAAAATTATAATCATAAAATGGCTGGGCCTGTTTGTCTTCCACATTAAAAATTTCTTCAAAACTACCCTGTCTATCAAAACGCTTATCAACAAGCATAGCAACGCGGTTACCAACTTCCTTTGCGCAGGTTAAATCATGTGTAATTATTATTGCACTGGTATGGTAGCGTTCCTGCACATCATTTATCAATTTATTAATATCTTTTGATGTAATTGGATCAAGACCTGCAGTGGGCTCATCATAGAGCATGATTTCAGGTTTTAAAATCAGCGTTCTTGCAATCCCTATGCGCTTACGCTGTCCGCCTGAAAGCTCTGATGGCATCTGGTTTATCGTTTGCGAAAGACCAACAGCATCCAGCATTTCCTCAACCAGCTCATCCACTTCTTTTCTGTCCATATCACGACGGTTCCTCACCAATGGAAACTCAAGGTTTTCCCGTACGGTCATACTATCATATAATGCACTGTTTTGGAATGAAAAGCCAATTCTTAAGCGTAGATCCAGAAGTTCCTTGTAAGATATCGAATCAATTTGATGGCCTAACACATTCACAAGTCCTTCATCTGGACTAAGCAAGCCAACAATTATCTTGATCAATACTGACTTACCGGTGCCGCTTTTCCCAAGAACGACGAGATTTTCGCCCTTGTATAAATCCAGCGTTGCATCCTGCAATACTTTGTAATCGCCAAAAGCTTTATAAAGATTTTTTATCTCAATTACCTTATCGGTGCGCACATCCGTTTTTATCTTTGCCATCATACCAACTAAGAATTAAATAAACTAAATATTTGCACACATATTATTTCTTCAATAAATATTAAAAACATCGCAGTAACCACTGCTGAATTTGCTGCCTTTCCCACGCCTTCTGTTCCCTTTGAGGAATTGTAACCCTGGTAACAACCAACTATTGCAATTGTAAAACCAAATAAAATTGCTTTAATGGTAGAGGCGATAATGTCAAGATAAGTGATGCTTTCAAGTGCACTTTGAAAAAATGTGGTTGCGCTTGTGCCTTCGTTAACAGAAACATTAAGCAAGGCGCCCAGCATACCAACCATTGCAGTATAAAAAGTGAGAATTGGCATGGTGATGGTGGCAGCCAGAACCCGGGTTGCCACCAAAAACTTAAAGGGATTTGTCGCACTCACTTCCATGGCATCAATCTGCTCGCTCACTTTCATTGATCCTAATTCTGCGCCGATGCTTGAACCAACCTTTCCGGCTGCAATTAATCCGGTTAGCAATGGCGCAAGGGTACGGAGCAGCGCTATCCCAACAAGTGAAGGAAGCCATGATGTTGCACCAAATTCTGAAAGTGATGGTCTGGACTGTTTTGTAAAAACCAGGCCAGTGATAAAACCGGTTGTAGAAATCAACAGCGCCGAGCGGTATCCAATTTCATAGCATTGGCGCATAAGTTCTTTGAATTCATAAGGTGGGAGGAATGCCTCTTTAAAAAATCGCCCTATAAATCTGAAAACGTCATACAGTGCAATAAACCAGGCTGCAAATTTTCCGGTGGGCTTCGGAACAGGCCTTTCAGCTTCTTTTTCTATTCCCATTTCCTAGTATCGTTATTCTTTTTAGGGTTTGATAAAAGCTCTTCTTCTTTTTCCACTCTGAATTGATGGATAATCGAGGTGTCTTTAGGAGACAAGCTTCCATATATTTTTTGAAAGGTGTACATTAGTGCTGAGTCTTGTCGTTGAAAATCGGCTCTGTTTATCTTGCCTGCCACCAAACTTTTTCGTAACTGAAGTGACTGATTTAATATTGATTTTGCCGAATCCACTATGGAATAACTTGAAAGTACAGTTCGCTCGTCAACTTTGTTTCCCCCAGAACCTTTTTCAGGATTGGTGTTATGACAGCCTGCCGCCAAAAGCAATACTGGAAGCAATTGTTTTATCCTCATGTTAACAATACAAGTTGCATCTTGATTTGTTTTGTAAAACCCTGATATTAAATGAAAAAACGGAGGGTAAGTGTTGGAAAGCCTTGAGCAATGGCATATCTTAAGCTAATGGTACTCAAAACTCAATTTTCCATCTAGTACAAACAAGTAGGTCGTCTGACCCGCCAGATAATTATGAATCGGATACTTGTTGCCCATATCTGTAAGTGAGCTTATCAGTTCATCGCTAACTCGTTTTAAGCGTTTTTTGCTAAGCGCTCTTTTATCCTGTAAGTCAGCGATTTCGACCTCATTAATTAGTGCATCAATATCCTGATCAATATTGTGAATTTTGTTTAACAGGCTTAGGTAATTATTAAACTGTTCCTGTATTGTAAACTGACTCATTTATTAATCTTTTTTTTCTTCCATAATAATACTTCCCGCTTCGCAATGGATCAGCAGTTCAGTATTATCCCTTTTATCTTTTACAAGTACTTTTGTATTTACACGGCAAAGCGCATCAGCTAGCGTATCCTGAATCAATCCCCATTCCCTGCTTCTGTCTTCCAGTTCTTTTTCCCGGCGCTCCCGCTCTATACATGCAATAATATGCTGGTCAGCCTCTGATGCGCTAATGTATTTTTCTTTTGATAAATCGGGTAATTCGCTTTCGTCATAGGCTTTTTTGGCATCTTCGACTACGAGTGATTTTAACTCATACTCATCAAATAACTCCTGCATTGTCTTGTTCATTTTTATTTAACCATTGCAATCACAAAATGTTTTAACTCATCTTTCTCAACGCACGCTTATTAATAAAATTCATTTCCGGAAACGGGTCATAACTTGAAAGAACCGGTTTTTGTAAACAATAGCGACTGTCAGTTGTTGCCCGATAAGCAGAAATGAAACTATTAAGGCCATGATTTCGGAAACGATTTTAGCATTTGCCCGGCAACGGGGTAAAGACAAAACAACCTGTCCTTCTGAAATTGCCAGGGCGCTGTTTCCAGATAACTGGAGAAAGTACATGAAACAGGTGAGGGATGAGGCTATAAAATTACATAATAAGCGAGAGGTAGTAATCATGCAAAAGGGAAAAGTTATTGATGTTCAACACATCAAAGGACCTGTCAGGATAAAGATAGTCTAATAGACAGAAGGTGACTCAGTTCTTGCCAGTTGAGCTGATAGCTTATCTTTTCCATTGGAATTAATTAGCGGTGCATTATTTGTTCGAGAATCGCTAATTAGAAAACACCTTATTATTTTGGAATTTAACCAAACTTTCTGATAACCAATGTGGTTTAAATTAGTGTAAGAAAAAGATAAAACTATGAAAAAGCTTTTAAACTTAGCATTTTATGCCCTTATTTCGTTAACATTTATATCTGCCATCCCGGTGGTTGGTAAAATTCCTCATTTGAAATATGCCAAAAAAAAGCATTCGTTAGATAGCTTATCAGATGCAAGGGTGATCAAACAACTATACATCAACAGTACCCAGGCGCTGCTAAGCTCAAAATTAGCAACCTATAAATCAAAAAATAGCCGTTTAAAGGTCTTGACCGAAGAAATAGTTGAAAGACAAATTGCACTGAACGAGGATTTACGTGCCCTCTCAAAAGCAAAAGGTATCGATTTACCAATGAGTACGCCCGAAGGCGGACTAAGGCCTGATGGCAGAATAGACTCTGCACCAGAAAACCTGAGGGATACCTCGCGTATTCAAAACGCAGGCGGTGAGGCTGTAGTACAATCAGGTAAAAAACCGCAAGCAAACATAATTGATGAGGTTAGCGTTAGTACAGAAGTTAACAGACTTAAGAATCTAGATGAGAAATCAATCGACAAGGCTTATCAGCAGAGTGCCACGACCAATCAAAACCAGCTGATTGCGCTGCTTGAAGAAGCAGGCAACTCCACAGATTCGGAAATTAAAGTGTTTTCAAAAAAGTATTTACCTCAGGCAAAGCAGCAATTAAAAAAACTCGGGAACATTAAACTTTAAGCATTCTAACTTTGCAACATTTGCTTTATGGTTTTTAAAGGTCTCATCTTGCGGAAACTGGCAGAAGTAATGATTCATAATAGCCATTCATAACGTAGTTTAAATAAAGTTTTATTTACATTTGATATTGAATAATTATCCCGAATCTTAATTTTCCTTCAAATGCCATTGTCTAAAGTTACCTCTATTAATAATGACATCGATGCGGTGTCAAAAATTCCAATAATATCTAATATACTAGAGGTTATTTGCCAGATTACAGGCATGGGATTTTCTGCGATAGCAAGAGTTACTGAAGATAAATGGATTGCCTGTGCTACAAATGATAAAATCGGATTCGGACTAAAACCAGGCGGAGAGCTTGAACTTAAAACTACGATTTGTCATGAGATAAGGCAACATCAGAGGAGTGTAGCAATAGATCATGTAAGTGAAGATGAGGAATGGAAAAATCATCATACGCCACGAATATATGGTCTGCAGAGTTACATTTCGGTTCCGATAATTCTTAAAGATGGCAGCTTTTTCGGCACATTATGCGCCATAGACACAAACCCTGCCAAGGTTAATAATAAACATACGTTAGATACATTCAATCTTTTTGCCGACCTGATTTCCTTTCACTTGAGCGCTTTAGAAAAGCTCACCTCAGCAGAACAGAAAAATAATAGGCATGAAGAAGAAGCTGAAATCAGAGAGCAGTTCATAGCGATGTTAGGGCATGACCTTCGCAATCCGGTAAACGCAATATCTAATGCTGTGCAACTTCAACTTAGAAGTGAGCTTGATGATCGCAATCTGCGTTTGGCAAAGATAATTCAGGATGCAACAATGCGTACCAGGGGTTTAGTTGATAATATCCTCGATTTTGCCAGTGGAAGGCTCGGTGGAGGTATTAAGCTTAATTTTAAAAATCCGAAGGATTTGGAAACCACGTTGAAAGAGGTGATTACAGAATTCACAATTGCTCATTCTGAAACTGCTATAGAATTAGAAATGGACCTGATAACACCAGTTAAAGCAGACAATAAACGACTTGCGCAACTTTTCTCTAACCTGCTGGGTAATGCCATATCTCATGGAGAGAAAGGAAAGCCGATAGAAGTCTTGGTTAAAAGTGGAACGAAAGGACTGGAACTTTGCATTACGAATTTTGGTAAAGCTATTGATGAAAACACTAAGGCACATTTATTTAAACCGTTTTCAAGAGGTAAGGTTAAGCACGGACAGGAAGGTTTAGGCCTTGGACTCTTTATTGCGAGTGAGATTGCAAAAGCACACGGTGGTAATATCAATGTTGAATCTTCTAATAATCGAATTTGTTTTAGTGTAAAATTGCCCGCATATTAGGATAATCCGGTTAAGTGTCAGTTCGGGTTTAGAGATTAAGGCATACAAATCCAAACAAACGTTCGCGAAAAAATAACCTCTGTAATTAATGTTAATCGCTACAATAGAATTGTCTGGCTGTAGCCTACCTCTGGATCTCAAATCTGCAATTTCTACTGATTCTAGTGAGATTTATATTTGAATTATCACTTTTTTCGATAATTTTATCGTTCCATAAACTAACCTTATTTATTACTGGAATGTGACTTTACATAGCCGCTGATTTGCTTATTTTTAGAAATATTAAAATTATTCATGAAGCAAATAGGATTTCTATCATTCGGGCACTGGTCCGACCATCCTTCATATCGAACTAGAACAGCTGCCGACACCTTACTTCAATCAATTGATTTGGCAGTAGCCGGAGAAGAAATCGGATTAGATGGCGCTTATTTCAGGGTTCATCATTTTGCCCGTCAATTGGCGTCACCATTTCCACTTCTTGCTGCTATCGGAGCAAAAACCAGTAAAATTGAAATTGGAACAGGAGTTATCGATATGCGTTACGAAAACCCATTGTATATGGTGGAAGATGCAAGTGCTGCCGACCTCATCTCCGGAGGACGTTTGCAACTTGGAATTAGCCGTGGTTCTCCCGAGCAGGTTATTGATGGCTGGCGTCACTTCGGCTACTCACTAGAAGAGGGAGAAAGTGATGCCGAGATGGGCAGGAAAAAAGCGCTTACCTTCCTGGAGAAATTATCTCACAAGGGATTTGCGGAACCAAATCCAAATCCCATGTTTCCTAATCCTGAAGGATTATTGCCCCTTGAACCACATTCACCAGGTTTGAGAGAAAGAATATGGTGGGGTGCAGCATCGAATGCTACAGCTATCTGGGCCGCCGAAAATGGTATGTTTCTGCAAAGCTCTACGCTGAAGTTTGATGAAAACGGCAAACCATTTCACATTCAGCAAGCAGAGCAAATAAGGCTTTACAAAGAAGCCTGGAAAAAAGCAGGACACCAGCGTGAGCCCAGGGTTTCTGTTAGCCGATCCATTTTTGCCCTAATTAATGAGCAAGACAGATATTATTTTGGGAATCAGGGTCGCGACTCAGATAGTTTTGGATATATCGAGCCGGAAACGCGTGCGGTTTTTGGTAAAAGCTACGCCGCCGAACCTGATAAGCTTATTGAGGAACTGTCAAAAGATGAAGCGATACAGGAAGCTGATACTATACTCTTAACCATTCCAAATACGCTTGGTGTGGACTATAATTTTCATGTGCTTTCCTCTATTCTGGAACATGTTGCACCAGCTTTAGGCTGGCGGTAAGTATAATAACACGTTAAAATCTTCTCAGTATTAAAGTATGATATTAATTAACTAATGTTATACTTTAATACAAGCAGGGTTTACATTTTTAAGATTTTAGCTAAAGTGCTTTAGTGGTTAAAAGCAGTATATCTCGCTTTGGCAAAAAAGGTTCGCCAAATGAAAAAGCGCATCTCTTCTAAACAATTTAATTTATTAATTGTTTATGCAGACGAAAAAATAAATTAAATAAGCTCCTCTCACAATGATTTTTAATAACGGTACTGTCACCAGGATTTTTTTTCTCCAGGGTAAAACAGTTGTTGTAAGCCAGACCAGTCCCAATTCTAAGTCTTTCAGGCTATATCTCGACGGAGCATTTATGGATAATGTTGCCCTCAGCCATGATACTTAATTTTCCCCTTAAAAAACTTGGCATATCAAATGATTTTCTCGAGGATATAAATAAGCACAAAAATGGAAAGCAGGGCATGAAAAAAAGCCAGCTGTAATTTCACTGCTGGCTTTTCATAATTCTCATGTCTATAGTTACAATCGCTAGTGGGATTAAATGTCATTGACTTCAGGCTGCTGACCTTTGTCTTTTCCTGAATCCTTATTTTCGAAGGTGCCATCTGCTTCTTGGTTGGTTTCATTGCTGTCATCGGTTTTGGATTCATTGCCTAACGCCTCATTAAGTTCAGTATCTTTTCCATCTGCGAATTCCGTTTCCTGAGCAGTGTAACCTGAATCCTCTGTTTGGGTAGTTTCACTTTTTTCAATGTCTTTTTCTTCTTCAGAGGAACGACCAACCTGAAATTGTTCTGGATTAACAATATCTTCTTGCTGTTGTATTTTATCTCTATTTTCCATAATATATTTTTTGAATTATACTATTAGTGTAACCCCTTTGCCTGAATAAAAGTTTCCGTTTTTTTATCGGTACAAACAGTTGCCAGAAAAAAACTTAACTCAATTGATTGGAGATTCGTTTGATTAAGTCTTCCATTTGGAAGGGTTTGGCAATAAAGTCGTCTGCCCGGCTTCTGATTTTCATTTTCTGGATTTCGCTATGTGCGGTTAGTAAAATCACTGGCAGGTGTCTGGTCGAACGGTTCAGCTTCAAATCCTCGCAAAGGTTTATTCCATGCCCATCCGGTAAAATCACATCTATTAAAAATAAATCAGGTGTAGCAATGTTCATCGCCTTTTTAAAGTCTGCCACATTTGTATACCCATTCACTTCGTAACCTGCTATTTCTAAGCTTTCACTCATTATTTCAAGAATATCCTCATTGTCTTCCAGGATGTAAATTTTGCTTTTCATGCTTACACGATATTTTTTGTAAGCACTATAACATCCTCAACGCTGTTTTTGTTCGCTGGTGTTTTTTCGATGAGCAATATTTTGTTGTCAAGAAAGTAAAATCTATGGTTCTGAAGAAGCCTTGATAGCAGGATTTTCAAGCAAGACACCAATCTCGAGGCACATGCAAGAATATTGCTGTGCTCATTGAGAGCTATCTTATTGCTTTTTATTGTAAATGTGTAATCTTAAAATATTCGCCGATAAAACAAATATCCCAGGGTAAAACAAAGTCCAGTACATTAAGATGCGCCTAGAAATACTGCGAGAATTGTTGCAGATAATATCTGAATGAATTTTTATTTTGTCTCATCACCATCCTCGTACCGATGTTCACCTTTTTCATCTTCATGAACAATTAAAGAATTAGGTGTGGACGATGCCGGATTCCCTCCCGTGCCTGTAGTCTTTGGTGTGCTTTTCAGTTCGTTGTCACTGCTTGAAGCATTCAACTCAACTGCTGTATTACCTAATGCCTTCTGGCTTAGTTTCTCTTGGTCTGTTTCTGTGTTCTGATTTTGCTTTTTCATTTCTTATATATTAATAGTTTAATCTTTACAACATATAAATTAAAGAAATGGTTTAGAATCTTAGTCCTCATTAAACTATTGAGGGGCCGGCATCATCAAATCATCCAGTACACGTACTCCACACAAACCTAAATTTCGTCTGATCATGAGTTAGATGCCAAATGATTTCAAGGTAACTCACGGAAAGTTCCTTTTTTATTATTTTTTTCCAGACAATATTAAACCTCATTCCAGTTTTTCTTTTTTAGACGGTATCTAAAAGTTCAAACATTTGTCCAAATTCAGGTGTTGCAGATAATATCAATAGCGCAAATCAAGCCATGGAAAACAATACATCAGTACCAAACTTAAGCGGCAAAACTGTAGTCATCACCGGAGCTTCCAGTGGGGTAGGGCTGGCTACCGCCGAAGCCTTCGCAAAGGCCGGAAGTAATGTTGTTTTGGCTTCCAGAGGCCAGGATGCTTTGAACCAGGCGGTGGATTATTGTAAAAGCCTTGGAGCTAACGCGATTGGTGTGCCCACCGATGTTTCGGAAATTATGCAAGTAAAAGCGCTCGTTGAGGAGGCGCTTAAAATAAGCGGTCAGATTGATTTCTGGGTGAATAATGCAGGAGTGATGGCGAGTGGTAAATTCGAGGAAATTCCCATTGAAGTAAGTCATCAGGTCGTAAAAACCAACTTACTGGGTTATCTTAACAGTGCTCATACTATTCTTCCAATATTTAAACAGCAGGGGCATGGGGTTCTCGTCAATAATGTTTCCATCGGCGGATTCATGCCTGCTCCGTACAGCGCTGTTTATTCCGCAACCAAATTTGGTATTAAGGGCATGATGGAATGTTTACAGGGCGAACTTTCCGGCGAGCCAAACATCCACATCTGTAACCTTTATCCACAGATTCAGCGCTCCACAGGTAATATGCATTCAGCCAAGTATTCCGGGCTAGACTTTAAGATTCCTCCATTTGCCGCAGATCCAAGAGATACAGCAGCGCAATTGTTGAAACTAGTGATACATCCGAAAAAAGATAAATTCCCTGACTTTTCATCGTGGGCATTAAAAACCATGCACGGTATCTTTCCAAAAATACTCGTCAACACCGCCTCTTCAGGTATGCGTCTTTTAATGCAAATTAAAGATGGAGAACCAACGAGTGGAAACGTATTAATTCCGTCGGCTTCTCCACATCAGATTTACGGGGAAACGGTCCTTCCGGTACCTTCGAAAAAAACTAAAATGGCAATGGGTATAGGACTTGTTTTGGGCTTTGGACTCATTTTGTTATCAGGAAGAAAAAGCTAAACATTAAGATTTGCTTTTTAGTGCTAACCGGCATAAAACTCTATGCCGGTTAACAGCAATACATTACATCCGGCTATTAGGACGGCACAAAAGTGCTAAAATTCCAATGCTCATAATTAATGCAATTGCACCTCCGATTAAATTAAATGTCTCTGCCATATTTTAGTTTAGTTTGTAATTCTAAAATATAACAAAGCTGTTACCTTATCAATAGTTAAACAAAAAAGCAATACGAATTTGTGTTGCATAATCCTCATAATTTGCGCTTATGTTTTCGGGCATGGAATCAACAGCAGGCCAGGCAATCAGTTTGTGTTTAGGATGATTGGTCAAATGAATTGTCTTAACATGAGTTTTTTTGTTCAGTGTCTTATCATTTTCTATCATCCGTTCAAATATCTAACATGCGTCTGTGGTAATTAATCTGTCCTAAATGATAACTCAAATGCGTAGTTAAATGTATCAGGAAATAGCCAGTTGACATTTTATCCTCAAATACTATTAACGGATAGTCATCTAATAAATCCTCATCGTCTAGTCCATCAAGTGAAGTGTTCACTGTTTTAATGGTTTCATCAAGCTGTCGTAATAACTCAAATCTTGGAATATCCTTCAAGGAAAACTCAAGTTCGCGGTTTCGCTCATAATCTACTTTCCCTAACACCAACCCAATGTAGGTTTTAAGATTGCCAATAAGGTGCAGGCATAGATTACCGGCAGAATTTGAAATTCCTTTTTCCGTTACCCATAAAACATGCTCACTTTTATAAGTGTTGATTTCATCAGCGAGCCGTTTCAAGTCGCGGTTAAAAATGGCTTTCAAAGACGATATAATCATGAAGTGTTTTTTTTTTGAATTTTATAAGCCTAATATAAGCATGCTATCTTCAATTCCATAAATTCATAATTAAAAGCAATTGTGGTTTAACCTTGCGATATTTAGCCATTACCTTAACTGATGTGTTGCTGTGCGGCGCTTTTTTATTTTATAATTCTTTAAACAATAATTAATACCAGTGTGTTATAATTGCACATCTATCAGTGAAATAATATATTTGGTTCTAATGCAGGGCGTTTTACCCTGCATTTCTTTTTTACAGAACCTACATAGCAATACGGCTTTTATTTCGGTTATAAAATCAACCATTATGTTTTTATTATCAGACAGCTTGATTAAATTGCGGCTAATATTAGAATGTTAACATGTCCAGTTTTGAAGCCCTTTTCAGTTACATCCAGGAAGTTTCAGGTAAAATGTTGTCCGATAGTGACAAACATTTGTTAATGACACATTTTAAACCCAGAAGACTAAGAAAACGGCAATATTTTTTACAAGAGGGCGATGTTTGTAAGTATACAGGATTTATCGTAAAAGGCTCAGCACGAACATTTAATGTGGATGAAAAGGGCCATGAGCATACCCTGAAGTTGAGTATCGAAAACTGGTGGCTAACAGATTTCGAAAGTTATTATCATTTAGTGCCTAGTCAGTTTAATATACAGGCGCTGGAAGATATGGAGATTCTGCAAATCACAAATGCACTTGTTGAGGAATTTATAAAACCAATCCCCGCTTTTACAGCGATGCAGAACGTAATCAGCCAAAATTACAGCATTGCCGCACAGAAAAGGATGCGTTCTGCCATTAGCCATTCGGCCGAAGAACGCTTTAATGAACTCGTTAGTGAATATCCTCATTTTTTACAACGATTCCCGCTAAACATGATAGCTTCCTATCTTGGATTATCACCTGAAACTTTAAGCAGAATAAGAAAAGCTTCTTTAAAATAACTTGATTTTTATCAAGTGTATTTAATGACTTGAGTCAAGAATCAGTCTGCTAAAGGGCTGCATCTTTGTCTGTGTTAATTAAATCACGATAATCATGAACAAGTTAAAAAATAAAGTTGCAGTTATTACAGGTGGTAATAGCGGTATTGGATTCGGTATTGCAGAAGCATTTAAAAATGAAGATGCAGTTGGAGCAATTGTTGGCAGAAACGCTGAAACCTTATATAAAGCAGTGGCAAATCTTGGCAATAATTTTATAGCCATCAATGCAGATGTGACCAACACCGAAAGCCTGACGCAAATTTTTGAAGAGACCGCTGAAAAATTTGGTAAGATAGACATCTTAGTCGCCAATGCTGGTGCGGGGACTACCGGAACGGTTGAAGAAACTTCTGAAGCAGATTACGATAAAACCATGAATCTGAACTTGAAAAGTGTTTATTTCACTGTTCAGAGAGCACTGCCTTATATGAATGATGGTGCTTCAATTATTCTGATTGGATCCAACGCTGCACATCGTGCATACCCTTCATTCGGACTTTACGGTGCTGCAAAAGCAGCAGTCATATATCTTGCGAAAGGCTTTTCGAATGACCTGTTACATAGAAATATCAGGGTAAATGTAATTACTCCGGGTACAACAGATACACCAGCCTTTGAAAAATTTGTTCCTGCAGAACAAATACAAGCAGTAAAAACACAATTTGCCAGTGTTATGCCAATTGGTCGGATAGGCAAACCTTCTGATATAGGGAAGACAGCTGTTTTTTTGGCCTCCGAAGATTCTTCTTTTTTACTAGGTGCCGAACTCCTTGTTGATGGTGGCATGACCTACCTATCTAAATAACATCTCCACTTTCCTTTCGGGGTATCAAAATCAATTAAATATCAAATTATTCAGAATGAACAGATTAATAAATAAAGTAGCCATTGTTACTGGTGCATCAAAAGGAATTGGTGCATCTATCGCAAAGCATTTTGCCGCGGCAGGTGCAAAAGTTGTAGTGAATTATGCTTCAAGTAAACAGGGTGCAGAACTCGTAGTCAACGAGATAATTGAAAACGGAGGCCAGGCCATCGCAGTGCAGGCAGATGTATCAAACCAAGCTGATGTCATCAGACTATTTGAAGAGGCAAATGCCACTTTCGGTCAATTGGATATTTTGGTTAACAACGCTGTCTATCAAGGATATTTACCTATCGATCAAATATCTGAAGAGGCTTTTCATAACCATTTTAATGTAAACGTTTTAGGTCCGATATTAACTATCCAATCATCTTTAAAAGCCTTTGGTGATAAGGGAGGAAATATAATCAATATCAGTTCAGGAGCAAGTAAATCTCCTCTTCCAGGTGCTTCATTATACTCTTCTACAAAGGCGGCATTAGATGCAATGACAATTGCATTGTCGAAAGAACTGGGTGCTAAAAACATTCGCATCAATTCCATTTTACCCGGGGCTACTGATACTGAAGGCGCTAATAGTGCTGGTGTAACACCTGGTAGTGAATATGAAAAAATGTTTGTTTCTAAAACGCCGCTTGGCCGCAGAGGACTACCGGAAGATATTGCCAAAGCTGCTGTGTTTCTTGCCTCTGATGATGCAGGATGGATTACGGGAGAACAGATTGGCGTGTCTGGTGGTATGTACGGTTTTTAGTGCTAATCCGTTAAATAATTTCACTATTCGAGATGTTATGCAAGGCATCTCGAATTGTTTATTATCGAGATTTTTCTTCCTATTAACCAAGATGTCCGATTATAAATCCGTATAAAAATAAAACATTTGAGATGTGCAAATAGCTTGGGGAGTTGCTCAAATTAAGTCACTGCATCAAAATTAAAAGATAATAAATAAAACAATTTGGCGCTGATGTGGATTGTTACTGGAAATTATACATCATGAGCAGTACGAAAAAAAGTGAAGACGATTTACAACAATTTATTAAAGCTTTCGATCCAAATAAATTTAAAATTCTAAAGTCTGGCATTGAAATAAGGGGCATTAGCGATATTCACAGAAGTAATACCCTGGCGAAAGAGCTCATCCAAAAATTAAAATTGCAACTTGATGTTAGGCATAATGCAGAAATGACAACATACGGTGGGTTTGAAGTGGTAAAATTATAATGTTTTCTTCAAGATGTCATTTCAACATAAAATGGATTTATGTTTTTATTGCTATATTCTGTTTACAGCAAGAAATTGCACTTGGACAATCACATGCTAATGAATACTGGCTTTTCTGGACACATACTCAAAAGATTAATGAGCGGTTTGGCTTATTGTTAGATGCGCAAACCCGTTCACAACAATCTTTAAAACAACTGAATACACTTTTACTACGTGGTGCAATTGCCTACAACTTTAAAAATAAAAGCAGTTTTGCATTGGGTTATGCTTATAAAAGCGATTTCGAAGATAACAAGCGTACCGAATACGAGCACCGGATATTCCAGCAATATCTGAGGGATTTTAAAATAAAAAAAGTTGAGGTACAGATAAGGGGAAGGTTAGAACAACGGTTTTTAACTGAGGTTGCGACTAATTTTGCTTTAAGAGCCAGGGGATTTGTTTCCTTACAGATTCCAGTTCTGGCTAACGAAGATTTTTCATCAGGCTTATTTACTGGTATTCAGAACGAATTATTTTTAAATGTGCTGAACAAGCAGAATGTAAACGATCACATCTTCGACCAAAACAGGCCATACATTTCACTTGGCTATCGATTTAGTAAAAAAATAGAAACCGCTTTCGATTATGGCCTGATGACAAGTCAGGACTACAACCAGAAAGAAGTTAGTTCCGTTTTCCGGATATCTTTAACCAGCGATTTCTAATACGAGCTCATAGCTGAATATGTTTTTGAGGTCAAAAGATTACATGGATTAATGGGCTAAAATAGCAGGAGTTTTGCGCTTATATTTGGAGTTGGCTAATATTATCACCAAGTTTTTTTAGAACCTCTAAAGCTAATTGTTCGTCTTTGGGCGTAATGCGCTGTTTACTATTTTTCTGTGAGACTTAATTGAGCTTATTATTAAATTTTGATTTGGCAGACTTAGGCTTGTCAGGGTACATGGCATGAGCCAGATCAGTTTGACAAATCATAGGATTGTCCTTAAGAAATTTTTTTAGGTTCATAGAGCAATTTACTATTGAGATAATTTGTTATTAATTACAATGCATGGTAAAACAAAAAGCCACTAGAATTTTATTCAGGTGGCTTTTTAACAAACAATTATTGAATTTTCTATCCAGATCTAATGAATAATTATGCTGGAATAACATTATAGAAGATTAAAAGTTTTAGAAATCTAAGGTCTATAACTTGCAGTTGTAGTTATATGCAGAAATCATCACTTTTATTCAGAAGGTAGTCTCAAATATTAGTTCTAAAGTTTTAAGTCTTCAAATCAGCGGCTAGTTATGCTGCCCTGGTAAAGTTTTGACACAAAAAAAGCAGGCACAACTCGTGTAACCTGCTTTCATCTAAATTAACGCTCTCAAGATAATATACGATGTGAGAATATTATTGGTTTTTATAAAATGAAGATTTTAGGTTTAGTTTTTCTACCGCTTCTGAAAGGTAAATCGAATAACTTATTTAAAATTTCTGGCCGCTGGAAATACTATTCCATCTGCCTGTTCTCTCGTCCTGTCCCCTTAAAAGAAGATTTTTTAGTGTGATGCTGAAATTAAGCGTTACAAAATATTTTCATAACATGCCAAATATTTGTGTTCTAAATTTTCAACCAAACGGGTCTATTGTTTGGTTTCTTAAATATTCTAAATAAACCCTTTGCCTTTTAAGTCATCAACAATAGGCTGTAGCACTTGTAAAAACTCACTTAAGTGTTCAAAGTAATCATCATTTCGGGTACAAAAGCCTTAGATTTTTCTACGGCTTTTTTGATTTTGCTGATTTTATAAAATTAAGATTCAGGATAATCTTAACACCCATCATTTTTATTAAATTCTCGTTTAAGAAGCACTTTGTTTTTCTGCTCTATAATATCACCAGATACAATCAGGTATGGATGATTTGGTGAATATCCTGCGCTGTGGCTTTTTACTATAATTTTGTCGTTTACTTTAAGGCCACTTAGCTTCTGAAAATCTTTTGCATTAAATTGCATCATGTACTCTTCGCCATCAATCTTAACAATAAGCCATTTCGGAGATGATGAATTCGCATTTGGGCGCTTAAAAGTAACAGATGTAACCACGGCTTCCATATTGCTGAAGTCCTTAATGTACTTTCTTATCTTGTCATGACTGGCACTTACTTTTTTACCTGCAGGAGAGGCCTCCCATTTTATGTAATTCAAACCATCTGGGGTAGCTTCCCATTTTTTTCGGTCTTCTACTGCTCGGGCTTTCATTTCAGCCGGGGATAGCGACTTAGTTGACGGCTTGTTTTCATCTTTAGTTTCGCGATTGGCAAAAACTAGTCCGCTTACCACAACCAGCGGTAAGATTAATAGATAGGTGATTTTCTTTAAATTTTTCATAATCTTTCGAATTGATTGAGCAAATCTAGTTTGATATTCTACAAACCGATTGATTTGAATTGTAAATAAAAATGTAAATTTTGTAAATACTTATTAAATAATAGTTGATAGCCAAAATTGTTGATTGAAAGTGCCCGTTATAACTTCTTACCTCAACTTCAGACGTATTTGGAATTGATTAAATTAATAAAATAAAAACCATTTCTCAAAATAGCTTGTTAGAAACAAGGGTGAATTTAAATGCCCTTAAATAAAAAGCTATGAATTCAGGAACAATTGAATATATAAATTTAGAAGAATTATCAAAGGCAGATTATAAAATCATTAGTGGTGAAGCAGACATTACCGGGTGGCCTGTAAAAGATGAAAGCGAAAATCAAATAGGTCAGGTTCGTGATTTGTTATTTGATCCAGAACAAAATGCAATCCGCTATATTGTAGTTGATCTTAATCCGGAAGTAGCGCCTGATGGCGAGAAAGCAATACTGATTCCGATTGGCTTTGCAGATTTAGCTAAAGACAAAAAAGAAGTAGTTATTCCAGTTTTGCATCAGCACCAGCTCGAAGAAATGCCGCAATATATTATTGGCGAAGTGAGTAGGGAAACAGAAAATAAGATTAGAACTGCCATTGGGAGCCCAGCTGCCTTGAGAATTGAAGAGGAGATTGTAGAACTTGATGAACATACGGAGCAATTCTATCAACATCACCATTTTGACAGGGGTAGACGTCCATCCAAAACGGATGAAGTATCGGTTGAAGAGAACAATTCCACATCAAGTGGTAACGATAGGGAGGAAGAAGCTTTGAAAATTCATCATATGGTCACAGATTCAAACCTTGAAACTGCACATCAAACGAAAGAATTTACAGAGCATGTTACAACAAGTGAAACTAAATCGACTGAATCCTTCAAAATTAATACACCAGAGGGTAGTTACGATATCGAACCTCATGAGAATGGAACCTACAGAATTATGGATGGTGAAAGAAAAATTGGTGTAATTTATCCAGAGGCTGGTGAACAAGGTACGCAATGGAAAAGTATGGATGAGATTGGTAGTCGTTTTACCACGATGATTGGAGAAGCAATCACTTCTCATCATAACGCAGTAAGTGGAGTATAAATTAAACCAGTTTATGGTTAATAATTTTTCAAGGCTGGTCGGTTTTTTTAAAACGACCAGCCTTTTATTTATAATGTATTTCTATTTTCATCCGATGAACTGTTAGGTATAGTTATTTCATCTTTATCGGATTGAATTAAATTATTTCCTCAACACAAAGCTTTCCTGTTTTTCTCCACTTTAACTTAAGCTCTGAAATTAAGGTTGCTGTAAAAATTAATGCTCCACCAATTAACAATCGCGAAGTTATATTTTCTCCAAGGATGAAATAAGCTGCGATTGCTCCAAACACAGGTTCGAATAAGTAAATGATAGAAACCCGTTCTGCACTGATGTATTTCTGAGCAATGTTTGATACGCTGTACATATAAGCGGTAGAAAATAAAGCACAGAAAACGATTCCAATCCAGAAATTGTTTTGTTCAGGTATCCACACAATGTTTTGCTGACTGCTAAAAATCAGTAAAAAAGTAAATAAAGAGCAACTTGCAAACATCGGCACAATGGTAGGGATGATATTTCCTTTTTTCGATGCTTTTTCGACCTGAATAAGATATACAGCAAAGCAAAAAGCACCAATTATTGTATATACATCGCCAATACCGATGCTTAAATTGTCAGTTACTGAGATTACAAACAAGCCAATTAACGCTACAAAAGCGGCAATCCATATTTTTAAGGGTGCTGCATTTCGGTAAAATACCAGTTTAAAAACGGGAATAATTACAACAGTTATACCTGCAACGAACGAACATTGCGATGCCGAGGTATTTGTAATGCCTAATGTTTGCAAATAAATACCCGCCACCAGTGGAACTGCTAAAACGGCACCTGTTTTTATTGATTTTGCCCCGATGTTTTTAACGTGTTTCCAGAATACTAAGGTTAACACTAAAGTTGCCAGTAGAAATCGATAAAACAGAAACAAAGCCGATTGATTTGGACCGATTGCGAGTTTAGTCACAGAAAATGAAATGCCCCAGAAAGCTGTGCCTAATATCAATAACAATAAATAAAAATTCTTTTTTTCCATTAAATTTTTGCAGTATTCTCGTTCCCAGTTAACATTTTTTTCATCATCAAATCGGTTTGGATATCATTTCCCAGTTTAAAAATGTGCTTATCAAACACTACAAATCCATTTTTTTTGTAGAAACTTTGCGCTCTATCATTGTGTACCCAAACGCCAAGCCATACAAATGCTGCATTCATGTTTTGGGCAATATCAATCGCTTTTTGATAGAACATTTGCCCAACCTTTTTGCCATGAAATTCTTTCATTACATAAATGCGCTCGATTTCAAAAGCATTAATGTCAATATTTTCTGTTTGTGCCGAGCGAACATTAATTTTTAAATAACCAACAATTCTTTCATCTGATAAGGCAAAGTAAATCTGCGAATCCTTATTGGTAAGCTCGATATTAAGCTTTTCTTCAGCAAAACTTTGCTCCAGGTAATTTTGCATATCTTCTTCGCTATTTAGATGTGCAAAAGATTCACTAAAGGTAAAACGACCAATTTCTTGAAGCTTCTTAACATCACCAGGTTTGGCTCGTTCAATAACTATACTTTCCATGGTGCGAATGTAACAGAACTTTAAATGTTTTAAAATGCTATATTTTCATTTATTAATGCATAAATTGCATTAATGGATTTGCAAAAGATTAAATATTTTTTGGCGCTTTCTGAGCAGCTTCACTATTGGAAAACAGCCGAAAAAGTTAGCATTACGCAATCGGCTTTGAGCAGGCAGATTCAAGCGCTAGAAAATGAATTAGGTTTACAACTATTTGAGCGCAATAAGAGAAATGTTAAACTTACTCCGGCAGGCAATTTTTTAAAAGAAAAGTGGACGCTTGAGTTGAGCGAACTGGAGTACATTCATCAGTTTGCAAAGCAGATACATTTAGGCGAACGCGGAACCATTACAATTGCGCATCCTGATTCAATTTCTGCATCAATTATGCCTGAGATTTTAGAAAAAATTACCCGATTATTCCCTCAATTGCAGATAAAGCTGGTACAGGTTTTATACGAGAATCAATTAGAATTTTTAAAAAATTACAAAATAGATTTAGCCATTACCAGAGATATTAACAGTTCCGCTGGAATAAAATCTAAAAAATTATATAGCGATAATTTAGCTTTGGTGGTTCCGATAGACCATCCTTTCAACATTCTTGAAGATTTATCGGCTGAAAGCCTAAAACAACAAAAATTTATTTTGCCAACTAAAGATGAGGGGAGCAGCTACAGCGAAATAATTCAGGCTTTATTTAAACATTATGATTTTGTTCCGGATGTATTTTTGCATTCAGAATTTGGTTCAACAATTATAGCTTTGGTAAGGCAGGGTTTGGGTATTGCCATCTTGCCTGATTCATACTTACATCATCAAAGTCCGGGAATAAGATTTATTCCTTTACCTTTTAAAACTGATATTTACATTAATTGGCGGGCTGATGATCATAATCCTGTTCTATCAAATATTCTGAATCTTATTTTTTAATTTAAGTAACAATTACCAAGATTTCTTGCTTTTGAAGCTCAATTCACTAATTTTGGGGCGTTGAAAAGATTAATACACATATTGCTGATAAGTTTTTACCTGTTTTCTACTACAGAATTGCAGGAGTTAGCGAGATTACCTGTATTATTTCAACATTTCTTTGAGCATAAGGGCATTGATAAGAATATGACCTTTGTAGCTTATCTCGAACATCATTATGGAAGCATTCCACATACAGATAACGATGAAGACAGAGATAACCAGTTACCTTTTAAAACCCATAGTTTTTGCGCTGCAAATATTTTAAGTCCAGCATTGCCACCATCTTTTGGCTTAACGCTTAAAAAGGCATATCAGTTTATTCCCGAACAAAAAATAATTTTAAATAACGATTGTGTTATTCATTCGGCCTATGCCGGAAAAATCTGGCAACCGCCAAAGTCTTTAATCCTTTCTTAATTTTTAGCTTTTTAGTTGATTAGTTTTTAGATTTCTATTGTTCATTTTTTCGACCGTTGTCGAGAAATTTTACTTCAATAGTTTTCAAATCTTATCAACTGGCAAATTCCAGATTAGAAACGATTAATCCCTAATTTTTCCATGTTAAATCGAATTATTGAGTTTTCCGTTAGGAATAAACTCATTATTGGGCTATTTACGCTTAGCCTTATTATTTATGGTAGTTTTGAATTATTCAAATTACCAATTGATGCTGTACCCGATATTACCAATAATCAGGTTCAGATTATTACCACAGCGCCATCTTATGGCGCAACTGATATAGAACGTTTAGTAACTTTCCCTGTTGAGCAGGCGAATAGTAACATTGCCGGAATAAAAGAAATTCGTAGCTACAGCCGCTTCGGACTTTCTTTAGTAACGTTGGTTTTTAATGATGATGTTGACGTTTACTGGGCAAGACAGCAAGTAGCCGAAAGATTACTTGTTGTGCAGGAGCAAATTCCGCAAGGTATTGGAAAACCAGAAATGGGACCAATTTCTACAGGTTTAGGTGAGATTTATCAGTATGCTGTGAAGCCGAAAAAGGGCTACGAACGCAAGTATGATATCACCGAGCTTAGAACCATACAAGATTGGATTGTTAGAAGGCAACTTTTAGGCGTTAAAGGTGTGGCTGAAGTAAGTAGCTTCGGCGGTAAGTTAAAACAATACCAGGTAACGGTAAACCCTAATAAACTTCTTGCCCATAAAGTTACCATAAGTGATATTTTTAATGCACTAGAAAGTAATAACCAAAATACTGGCGGAGCTTATATTGAAAAGCAGGCAACTGTACAATACATCCGTACGGAAGGATTAATTGGCAACAAAGATGATATTGAAAATATTGTTGTAAAAAGTAATCCCGAAGGTACACCATTACTTATTAGAGATGTTGCAAATGTAGAAACAGGTTTTGCAACGAGATATGGCGCACTTACCTTTAATAATGAGGGAGAAGTTTCTGGCGCAATTGTAATGATGCTTAAAGGTGCAAACAGTAATGTTGTGGTTAAGGATATTAAAGCGAAGATTAAGCAAATTAGCGAAACCTTACCCGAGGGTGTTGAAATTGTACCCTTTTTAGATAGAACCAGCATGGTTAACAATGCAATCAGCACGGTTGAAACCAATCTTTTAGAAGGAGCTTTAATTGTAGTTTTCGTACTGGTTATCTTCCTTGGTAATTTTAGAGCTGGTTTAATTGTTGCCTCAGTTATTCCACTTTCTATGCTTTTTGCCATCATTATGATGAACATATTCGGCGTAAGCGGAAACCTGATGAGTTTAGGCGCATTGGATTTCGGTTTAATCGTTGATGGCGCCGTTATTATTGTAGAGGCTGTAATGCACCAACTCGCACATAGTAAAAAGTTTGCGGGCATCTCCATTTTAAAACAAAATGAGATGGATTCTGAAGTGAAAAGTGCTTCATCTAAAATGATGAATAGTGCTGTTTTTGGTCAGATTATTATCCTTATCGTTTACCTGCCAATTTTTAGTTTGCAGGGCATAGAAGGTAAAATGTTTAAGCCAATGGCTCAAACGGTAGCTTTTGCCTTGTTAGGTGCTTTTATCTTATCGTTAACTTATATCCCGATGATAAGCAGTTTGCTTCTTAGTAAAAAAATTAAAACTAAAGCAAATATTGCCGATAAAGGGATGGAGAAAATAGAAAACAGATATGGTATCTGGTTAAATAAAATTCTCGGTTTCCCGAAAACGGTAATTACAATCGTAGTTGTACTTTTTACCATTGCAGTTTTTATCCTAACTAATTTAGGGGGAGAATTTATACCATCAATTGAAGAAGGAGATTATGCGGTTGAAACCCGTGTGCTTTCTGGTAGTAACCTGAATACATCAATAGAAAACATTCAGAAAGTTGCAGGGATATTGAAATATCGTTTTCCGGAGGTTAAAAATATAGTGACTAAAATAGGAAGCAGCGAAGTGCCAACAGAACCATTACCAATGGATATGGGTGATATGATTATCAACCTCAAACCTAAAAAGGAATGGACATCGGCTGATAATTTTAAGGATTTAACTTCAAAGATGGAGAAAGTGGCAAGCGAGATTCCGGGTGTTACAACCAGTTTTCAGTTTCCGGTGCAGATGAGGTTTAATGAGTTAATGACGGGTGCAAGACAGGATGTGGTTTGTAAAATCTTTGGGGAAGATTTTGATACTTTGGCGATTTATGCAAAACAGGTTGGTAATCTACTGCGCAAAATTGATGGAACTACAGATATTTATGTAGAACAGATTTCGGGTACACCACAAATTGTTGTTCAATACAACAGAGCTGTAATTGTGCAATACGGCTTAAATATTTCTGATATCAATAGAAATGTAAATACTGCTTTTGCCGGGCAAAGTACAGGTTTGGTTTTTGAAGGAGAAAAGCGTTTCGATTTGGTTGTAAAACTACAGAACGACCAACGTAGAAGCATTCTTGATGTGCAGCGACTGCTAATCCCAGCTCCGAATGGTAACCAAATTCCATTGAGTCAACTGGCTCAGGTTTCTTTAGTGAATAGTCCGAGCCAGATACAGAGAGAAGATACAAAACGCCGCATTCTGGTTGGCTTTAACGTTAGCGGTCGGGATGTAGAAAGTATTGTAAATGAATTACAAGAGAAAGTAAAAGCTGAAATAAAACTGCCTACAGGATACACGGTTAACTATGGCGGTTCATTTCAAAATCTTAATGAAGCAAAATCGAGGTTAATGATTGCGGTACCAGTATCGCTTATTCTAATTTTTCTGTTGCTATACTTTGCTTTCGGTTCGATAAAATATGGCTTATTAATTTACACCGCAATACCATTATCTGCAATAGGTGGAATTTTCCTGCTTGCGTTAAGAGGTCTACCTTTTAGTATTAGTGCTGGTGTTGGCTTTATCGCCTTATTTGGTGTTGCCGTATTGAACGGAATTGTATTGGTTGCAGAATTTAATAACATTAAAAAATCAGGAGAAAAGGATATGAAAAAGGTAGTGATGAAGGGAACAAAAACCCGTTTAAGACCAGTATTAATGACTGCCTTTGTAGCTTCGTTAGGCTTTTTGCCAATGGCATTAAGTAACGGAGCTGGAGCAGCGGTGCAAAGACCATTGGCAACCGTTGTAATTGGCGGTTTAATTATTGCTACTTTATTAACACTTTTTGTACTTCCCATTTTATATGTAACCTTCGAGAAAGGCATAAAATTGAAGAAAAGTGTAATTACAGCTTCTACAATTGTTTTGATTTGTCTTTGCTCAATCCAGTCGAATGCTCAAAAACCAATTACGCTGCCTCAGGCTTTGGATAGTTTGTATAAAAACAATCTGAGTTTAAAAAGCAGTCAGCTAAGGGCAAATCACAGTCAGGCTTTAAGTAAAACGGCAACCACAATTGCGCCTTTAAGCATTAATGGCGAATATGGTAAGTACAACAGCGACTTAACTGATAATAAATTAAGTGTAATTCAAGGTTTTAACTTACCTGCTGTTTATGCAAGGCAAAAGGACAAGCTTTTAGCAGAATGGAAAAGCACTGTTATACAACAAGATTTGAATAAAATTGAGTTAACCCGACTTTGCTCACAGCTGTTTTACGATTTAGTAATTGTGAAAGAACTTCAAAAAACTTACCTGCAAGCCGATAGTAACTATAGCAAATTACAACGATTGGCAAGTTTAAGACTTAAAGCCGGAGAAAGTAATTTACTGGAGAAGGCAAATGCAGATAATCAGCTGTTGCAGGTTTCTACTAAACTTAGGCAATTAGAAGTCGAAGAATCTTTATTGCAGCAACAGTTTTCATTTCTGTTAAATTCCACTACTATTTTTTCGCCAAAGGCGGATGATTTAAAATCGAAATTGCAGTTTATCGATACACTTGCGCTTAAAAACCACCCTGAAATTAAGCTGAGACAGCAAGAGGAGCAAACCGCATTGGCAAGCACCAAAGTAGAAAAATCGAAACTTTTACCAGAAATAAATTTGGGTTACAACTCTACTACATTAAGAGATGGTGTGAAATATGGTACAGATAATCGATTTCAATCGGTGCAACTTGGTTTAAATATTCCATTGCTTGGTGGTTCGCAGCGCAATAAAGTGAAATCGGCGAAGGTTTATGAAGATTTTATCAAAGCTGAAACCAACTTAAAAACAAAACAATTATCAAGCTTACTAAAAGCCACGTATCAGCAATATTTGCAACAGCTAGTAATTGTAGATGAGCTAGAAACCAAGGGATTAAAAACAGTGGTTGATATTAATACTACTTTAAGCAGTCAGCTAAAAAACGGTGCAATTAATTACCTGGAATATACCTTGTTAAACAATGAAACGATTAGCATCAGGGATAAATATTTCGATGCCATCAAAAAGCTAAACACAACAATTATCGAATTAAATTATCTGTTAGGCCAATAAAATGAAATATCAAAAATATCTGTTAATGCTGGCAATTTGTACTACGTATGCTTGTACAAATAAGGTTAAAGATGAAGAGGTTAAAGAATTGCCAAAAGAAAATGAAGTGAGTTTAACTGATGCTCAATTTGCTAATATTGGTCTTCAGGTAGCAGAACCCGAATGGGGCGAAACAAGTGAAGTCTTGAAATTGCAGGGGAAAATAGATGTACCGCCTCAAAATCTGATTTCGATTAGTGTTCCATTGGGTGGTTACTTAAAACACACGAGTATGTTGCCTGGAACTCATGTTAAAAAAGGACAGGTTATCGCCATCATGGAAGATCCGCAATACATTCAATTGCAGCAAGATTTTTTAAGCATCGCTAATAAACTTCACTATGCAGAATTAGAGTTAAATCGCCAGAAAGAACTTAATATTAATAAAGCTAATAGTGATAAAACGTTGCAATCGGCAGAAATTGAGTATAAAAATCTTCGTGTGGATCATACTGCACTGTTAGAAAAACTTAAGTTGATTAATGTTAATGCCGGGAGTTTAAAGAATGGCAAAATATCGAAAGCTATTAATTTATATTCGCCAATTGATGGTTATGTAAGCAAAGTAAATGTTAATATTGGTAAGTACGTTACTCCATCTGATGTGTTGTTCGAACTGATTAATCCTAGCGATATCCATTTAAACCTTACGGTTTTTGAAAAAGATCTTAATAAAATAAATATGGGGCAGCAGGTGATAACTTATAACAATATAAAACCTGATGTGAAATACGAAGCAGAAGTGATACTAATTGGACATAATGTAGCGGATGGCGGAAGCAGCGAAGTTCATTGTCATTTTGAAAAATATGATAAAAGCCTTGTTCCGGGCATGTACATGAACGCTGAACTGAAGTTTAAAAATCAAAAAGTGCAGTTATTACCAGAGGAAGCCGTAGTCAGCTTTGAAAATAAAGATTTCGTTTTTGAGCAACTGGCAAAGAATAAGTACAAAATGACTGCAATTACTTCAGGAGAAATAGCTAATAACAAAATTGCAATTCATAATGATTTAAGCGGAAAAAAGATAGTAACAAAAGGTGCTTATTCTTTATTAATGAAACTTAAAAATACGAGCGACGAAGAATAGCTTATTAAAATGATGGTAACCTTTCTTTGATTTTCTTTTAAAGGATATAAAAGGTAGGTTACCTAAATTATAAGTTTTTATACATTTTATATTTCTGATATTCAAATGATAAACCCTTGTTTTTGATAACAATTATGTGATGTTATGCTTTGGTAAAGCGTATTAGCACTATATTTGTATTCTCTAATGATGCAACGGTTAAGAAATAGATTTTTGAAGAGCACTTTTGGTTTTATGCTTTTAGGCATATTAACACTTAAGGTTTTAGCGTTTTCAATTTCTTGTTTTTCTCCGAATGGAAATGCCCTTGCAATCGAAAAATCTACGGAAGAAAATAAAGATAAAGAAGAAGAAGCTTGCGAAAAGAACAAGAAAAAATTAGTTCTCTACGAATTTTCAAGTCTTGTACCACAATCTCTTGTGCTTACTAATTTTTTACCAATCAAAATTGATTCTTTCAGAATCATAATTAGTGTTGAACCGCCAAAAACGGTACCAACACCGCCTCCTAACTACTTTTGCTAATTATCACTAGTTGCTAATTTAGCCTATCATTATTTAAATTTTCTTTGTTTGGGTACATCTCAATCGCTGAAAATCTTTTTAAATCGGGTAAAACATTGAATCATATTCTGTTGTTAAGTCTCGTAAATTTTAACTTCAATCTTTAGTAAAAAGGTCGAAAATCAGGGAAATTGTTTATCAATACTGTTTAAATGAAAAATCATCAGGTTGCCGGTGCGCCAACACCTTGGCAAAGATTGGTGCGAATGCTTCATCTGGAGCGTAAAACCATCAATTACATTTTAATATATGCCATGTTAATTGGTTTAATCGGCTTGTCGTTACCATTAGGTACAAATGCCGTATTTAACCTTTTATCAAATGGAGCCATGTACAGCTCAACCTATATACTTATTGCGGTTATCTTAACCGGGATTGTTGTGGGTGGTACTTTGCTCATAGGGCAATTAACTTTAGTAGAGTTTTTAGAGCAAAAAATATTTACCAAAGCAGCTTTAGAGTTTGCTTTCCGCTTACCGCGGATTAAGAAAAAAGCTTTAGAAGGTGAAAATCCTTCAGAGCTTATTAATCGGTTTTTCGATATTTTAACCATCCAAAAAGGGTTAACTAAACTATTGGTAGACATTGTTGCCGCTGCGGTTCAAATATTTTTTAGTGTTATTTTACTTTCCTTTTATCACCCTGTGTTTATGGTATTTGGCATGTTTGTTCTTGCTGTTATCATCTTGATTTTGTTTCTATACTACCGTCAGGGTGTGCAAACCAGTATCGAAGAATCTAGCTATAAATATGAAGTTGTAGGGTATCTGGAAGAGATTGCCAGCGATTTAGATACTTATCGCCAAAGCAGCCAAAAAAGAAAAGAAATTATTAATCGTACTGATGAAATAACGGCCAACTATATCCAGGCTCGTAATCAGCATTTTGGAGTTTTAAAAAGATTCTTTGTTACTGCTGTTGCAATGAGAACTGTATTAATGGGGGCGTTATTGCTCTTAGGTTCTTACTTTGTTTTCGAACGTCAAATGACTTTCGGTCAATTCGTTGCTGCAGAGGTAATTATAGTTCAGATTAGCTATGCTATTGAAAAATTGATGACAAATTTAAATACCGTGTTTGATATGGTAACAGGTAGTGAAAAACTTGCTGTTGTAACCGATCTTGAATTAGAGGAAGGAGATTCAAACCATGGGTGAGATTAGTAACAACTTAGCTCAGCTTAAGAATTGGGAAGAACTTTCAGTACATGCTAATAGCAGAATTATTGATGCTAAAGGCCCAAAAAGGTTAGGTAGAATAATGCTTTTTATCTTTGCTTTTTTCTTCATCCTTTTGTTTTTACCATACCGTCAAACCATTCCGGGTAGAGGAACGGTTACGGCATTACGTCCTGAAGACAGACCGCAAACTGTTCAAAACCAAATTGGTGGACGAATAGAACATTGGGCGGTAAGAGAAGGACAGGAAGTTAAAAAAGGAGATACTATACTTGTGATTTCTGAAACCAGTCAATCTTATTTCGACCCGGAATTGCCAACGCGTTTAAACGAACAACTTGATGCCAAACGTGGAAGTGAAACTGCTGCGGTTCAAAAAATTGATGCCACAAAAGCACAAATGACGGCCATGACCAGCGGACTTCGTTTTCAGATGAAAGCTGCCGAAAATAAAGTTCTTCAGGCAAGAAACTACGTAAGCATTGATAGTGCAGACCTTTTGGCCGTTAGAAAATTCTATGAAACTACAAAGGTTCGATTAGAACGTTATGAAACCGGTTACAAAAACGGACTGTTTTCGCTAACAGATATTGAAACCCGCAGACTGAAATTGCAGGAAGATAATGCTAAAGTAATCAGTCAACAGAACAAGCTTAGCAACTCTGCGCAAAATCTTTTAAATGCTTCTATCGAGCTTGATAACATAAGAGCAAAGTATCAGGAGTCTATGTCTAAAGCACAATCAGATATGAGTTCTGCCATTTCGAGCAAAGCAAGTGCACAAGGTGATATTGCAAAATTGAGAAACGATATTTCAAACATCAGCATAAGAAGAGGTTTGTATGTAGTTAGAGCTCCACAAGATGGATATGTTGTAAAAACGCTTAAAGCAGGTATCGGCGAAAATATTAAAGAAGGCGAATCGGTTGCTACTCTACAACCAAAATCACCTATGGTAGCTGCTGAATTATACGTAAGCGCTATGGATGTTCCACTAATTCTGGATACAGGAGATGTACGTTTACAGTTTGAAGGTTGGCCTTCAGTTCAGTTTTCTGGCTGGCCATCTGTTGCGGTTGGTACATTTGCAGGAAAAGTATTTTCTATTGATAAAGTGAGTAGTGCTGGTGGTAATTATCGCTTGTTAATCAGTCAAACTAATCCGGTTCCAACTAATGATGACCCATGGCCACCGCAGTTAAGACAAGGTTCTGGTGTTTACGGACGCATAATTTTAAGATCGGTTCCGCTTTGGTATGAAATCTGGCGACAGCTAAACGGTTTTCCGCCAAGTTTAGAAAAGGAACCAACCGAAAGTAAGGATAAGAAATAGGGACGGAGGTTATACAATGAAGATGTCTTTAAAGAAATTTTTAACGCTTACTGCAATTTTTATGTTGGTATTTGCTAACATAAACTTTGCACAAACAAATGCAGCTCAGCCGGTAGATACAGCCAAAATTTTTGCTTTAGATGATTTGCAACTTTTAGTTTTTAGGTATCATCCAATAATTAAGCAGGCAGCACTTTTGAGCGAATCTGCAAGGGCAAATGTTTTGCAATCATTGGGTTATTTCGATCCGGCATTAAAAGCAGGTTTTGGTAGAAAGCTTTTCGGTGATACTGAATATTACAATAAGTGGAATAGTGAATTAAAAATCCCACTTTGGTTAGCAGGTGCTGATTTAAAAGTAGGTTACGATCGTAATGTTGGGACATATGTAAATCCAGAGAGCCGAACCAATGGCGATGGTTTATCTGCAATTGGTTTAAGCATTCCTTTAGGTCAGGGTTTAATTATTGATGCTCGTCGTAGTACATTAAGGCAATCGAAAGTAATGGTGCAATACGCCGAAGCGGAGCAGTTAAAGCAAATTAACAGCGTTTGGTACAACATTGTTAAAGATTATTGGAGCTGGTATTATGCCTATAAACAATATCAATTGGTTAACGAAGGTGTCGATTTAGCTCAACGCAGGTTTCAGGCTTTGAGTGCGCAAACGGTAATAGGAGATAAGCCGGCAATCGATTCGGTAGAGGCTTATATTACGGTGCAAGAACGTATCATCCAAAAGGAAAAAACAGCGATAGAATTGCAAAATGCCAGGCTGGTTTTATCGAACCATTTGTGGAATGAAGATGGAAATCCGTTAGAAGTACCAATGGATGCATTACCACAATTTGTATCAGAGGCAATTCCTCGTCCAAATCCTTTGATTTTAGATACACTTATCGGGCAGGCTGCAAATCAGCATCCAGAACTTGTAAAACTGAGAAGTAAAAGCGCTCAACTTGAAATTGAAAAAAGCTACAGGCAAGAATTATTGAAGCCTAAATTAAATGTAATTGGAAATTTAATTTCGAGCCGAACAGATTTTAGCAATACCGTTCCGGGATATTATGATTTTAACTGGAGCAATTATAAGATAGGTATAGAGTTTGCTTTTCCTTTGTTTCTACGCTCTGAACGTGGAAAACTTCGTGAGGTGAAGATAAAGCAGCAAGAAAATAATTACGATTTACAGCAATCTGGGCGAGAAATTCGAAATAATATTATGGCTTCGTACAATGATTTATCAGCGTATTCTTCACAGCTGAATGTTCAGGTTCAAAGTATTAAAAACCAACAGATTTTGGTTAATGGCGAAAACCAGAAATTTAACCTTGGTGAGAGTACTTTATTTTTAATTAACAGCCGCGAAACTAAGCTAATTGATATGAAAATAAAGCAAGAAAGTATGGTAGCAAGTTATCAGAAAACCCTTGCCGAATTATACTACAAAGCCGGAACCAGACAATTTGTTTTTCAGAATTAGAGTTTAAGATTAAATAGTAAATACACCTTCATTTAAATATAGTGAAGGTGTATTTTTATTTTGGAGGGAAATTAATTAATGCTTCGGCGGGTTTAATTAAGGGATATTGCCAACTATGTTGTTGATTAGCGTTATTATTTTGCTTTCCATCTCTTTCTGTTGCTTTATTATAATTCAATATTAAATACGTTTTTTCCATTCCGGATAAATACTTAAAGTCAAACGTGTAAGCCGTTTTTTCTAATATAGAATTTGAAGTACTTATTAGTTTTCCCCATTCATCGTTCCTTCCGGTTGCACTTTTTGTCCATGTTTCAGTTTTACCTTCAGCAGGTGTTATGGTTAGGGTATTATTCTTAACAAGCCAGGTTCCGTTTTCACGTTTAAAGCCAATATTTTTATGGTACGCCGGGAAGTTTTTTTCGTAGAAAGTGTAGGTTCCATCATTGTTAAATTTATATTCTTTTCTAAAATAACCTCCGGTGGTTTGTGGCATACCATTTATAAAACCAGATGTTTCATTAATGTAAATGCTCCAAACTCCGATAATTTGTGAAGATGATTTGCTTTCGCTTGCAGTTTGAGAGGAAAGCATTATTTCTGAATTTAATTTAATACTTGCAATTAAATTCTTAAAATCTTCCAGGTAATCTTTTGCCGACATATTGCACATAATACTTAAGCAAGTTTTTCCATTACTAAACGTTGTAAGCACTGTCAATACCTTATTTCCGTTGAACATCCAATTCCCAGAGCGATTTTTTATTGCCCATCCATTTATAGAATCCTGACTCGATGTTTCATCATCTTCAACAATACGTAGTGCTAAAACTAAAGCTTCCCATTCTGCATTACTGTCGCTATCAATATCACCTTTGCTTGTTGTACTATTATAAATTGCAATCTGTCCCCAATTATTCCCGTCAATTTTCGAATAAGATATAGGAGCAGTTGTATTTTCCTTTTTCCAATTTTTCGGTGGCTGATAATATACGATATCATAGGTTTCGCTTTGCGCAAAAGAAATAAAGCAGATTAATGTGAGCAAAGTAAATATAATCGAGGTCTTCATTTTTTTTAATGATTTATATTTTAGCTAAATAATCGGCTTTTAAAATTATTTCTGCCTAGGAGGATAATCAATTAGCGAATCTAATTTTCTAAAGCTGTAATGAAATGCAAGCGGCTCATTCGGAGCGTTAAATTTTCCTCCATCTCTTTGTGTAGGTTTAGCAGAACTTAGAACTATAGAATTACTGTAGTTTGGGTCGTAAATTATTTTGAAAGTATAGGTTACGTTCTCTAATTTATAATCAAAAGCCTTAATGTATTTCCCCCAATCTTTAGAACTTGCTGTTTTTTCCCAAAATTCTCCCTTTCCATTTTTTGGATTGATGGTTATTTGGTTGCCATTAATAGTGTAAGTTCCAGTTTCGTTAATGTAGAGGATATCCTTAGTTTTTGTAATCCATTGCTTGTTTCTAAAAATATAAGTATTGTCTTTATTAAATACATATTCCTTTCTCAGATATCCTGCTGTGTATTTTGGAGTACCATTAATATAACTTCCTGCTGATTCTAAGCTGTAATCTGTCCACAAACAATAATGGAGTTTTCATTTTCTTTAACATCTAAATCAGCATTTTCAGAGGTTTTTTTTGAAGCAGATATATTTGAACCATCAGTAATATTTAATGTGTTAATTAACGTTTGATACTCTTTGAAATAAGGCAAAGCAGTGGCATTACATAATATTGCAACACTAATTTTCTCATTACTATAAACCGTAAGTATTGATGCAACATTAACTCCATCGTATTGCCAGTTCCCGCTGCCACTCATTACAAACCAGCCATGTTCAAATTTAGGTTCTGTTTTTTGTGCAGATGAAATGTTTCTTCCTGTAGAAACCAATTCTTCCCAATCCTTATCAAAATCACTTTTTACATCTCCTTTGCTATTCTGATGCTTGTAAATTCCAATTTGTGCCCAATTTTTTCCATCTACCCGAACATAAGCTATACTGCTATTGTTCTGCTTAACTGACCAGTTTTTAGGCGGATTATAAGTAACAATATCAAAGGTGTTTTGCCGGGCGAAAGTTTCCAAAACATTTGTGGCAAATAGCACAAATAAAATTAATGTTCTCATTTTTTTAAACAGAATTAGAATGTTATTTAAAATCCTACCCAGGCCTTTTTATTCTCAGCATCCCAACCATTTTTACTGCTTACAGTAGTTCTGCCCATTCTATCTGTGGCAAAATATGTCCATCCAATTCTGGTGGCCGTTAATTGCAGATTTGTGAAGCCATTTCTGTCAGCACATTGGTTAACAGCAATATCTTCCAGGTTAATTTTATAGGTTACGGTTCGTTTTTCGGCATTAATTGTGGTTACCGTAATCTCTGCCGAGCGAAGTTTTTGTGCCCCATTTAATGCGTTTCTAAAAACACCACTTGCAGTACTAATTGGAATAGCAAAACTTATTGTGTTGTTATTATTTGCACTGTTTGCAACCAAATTACTTATCTCCAGTTGTCTTTCGTAACCTCTGGTAAGTGCATCGCCTTTAATTATTGCACCATCTGTATTGGTAAATTTGCCAAAGTTTTCTGTACCACGTTGTGCAAAAATTGTAAGTGGCAAAAACAGTAAAATTGTTAAAAAGATTTTCATAAAATAATTGTTTAAATTAAATAATGAACTAAAGTTAACCTGCTGTTTATTAATAATGTATCCTGCGAAAATGGGATATTTAAATCTGAGATTATATCTTTTTAGAAGCGCAAAATCATTGCTCATCGGAGGCGAAAGTCCCGCCAACGCTGCAAGTCCTCATTTCGCTGCGCTTCATTGTGGGCTTTTCGCTATGTCGGGGCTAGGTTACTTAGGTTTGCCTAAGTAATTTAAACCTGACAGGAGCGAACACGAAGTGCAACGAAGTAAAGCGGATGGCAGGACTTGCGAAACCGATGAAAACAGAACCTTGCTTTTCAAAAGAATAATAAAATATTAGTTGAGAGATTAGTTTTTTGAGCGTGCAAAACCTGTAAAAATACCAGAACCGGGTGCATTAGCATCGTTTACCCACAAAATTCTTCCACCTTTGGTACAACTAAAGTATGCATCGAAAGTTTTGGTTTTTCCCTCCATGTTAGTAAACTGAATTTGCCAGTTATTTAGCAGTTTAAAGTTTCCGTCGCCTTTACCCTGAGCAACTTTTGTACTGCCCGCAAAGGAATTTGCTGCAACTAAATGCCATTTATACTTTTGCGCTACAAAAAACTCAAACTCTTGCGATGAGGTGTAAGTGCTCATACCTGCGCTATTGCCGGTATAAATATTTACATAATGGGTATTGTTAGAGAAATTTGTGGCCCATTTTCCACTCAAATCAGAAGTTGCAACAGCAAATCTGTTATAGTTCCCCATTTTTGAAAGTGGGCGTAAAAGGTCTACTTCACTGTTATGATTTATAGTTTCAGGATCGAATTGGAACGCATTTATGAAGTTGCTTTTGTTGGCTGTTATAAATTCTATCCAACCTGTTTCGCCCTGATTAAATAGCACAACGTATTTTTCCTGTCCGGTTTCTTTATCGGTAACAGTTGCCATGGCTAAGTATGGCCTGTTGTAATCAGAAATGTATGCCGTTTTATAATTTTTAAGGTTGTTATACCTTGGTGCAACCAAAATGTTCCATGCCGCGTTGGTTAACACATCTGGGTCTGCCGGAAATCTTGTGCCTTCTTTTGGGTAATGGATTAAAACTTTCAAATCATTTTTCGAAACCTCAACCCAATCTGTTTTTTCTATGCTTACCCAACCATCGTCAAAATTACTGGTTGTAAACGCATATGACGAATTGTTGGTTACAGTTTTTTTGGCTTGGGTTTGTGTTTCTTGCCTTTTACCGCTTTCTGGTTTTTTTAAACTTACAGATTCTAAAAAAGTTTCTAGTTCGGCTTGGAAAACATTGCTATTGGTTATTGTAAGCAAATTTACCATTTTACCTAACTGACTGCTGCCTACTAAAATAGCTGCACCTTTAATGCCATCTTTCTCAAATGGCGCAGAGCCCATTTTAGTTTCCCATCCGTTATCTGTACTGCCGGGCCGCATTACGGCTGCTGTAGTAATGCCCAAGTTTTCTTTTACTAAACTCTCCCAAGCCAGGTTAAAGTTTTCTTGTGCATTGGCTGTAGCAGCTGTAGATTTATAAATGGTTATTAAACAAAATTCACCTTTATTATTCTCTTTTGTAAAGGTAATGGTTCCGGCTTTTTGGCTTTTTACCCAGCCATTTGGAGGCATGTAGCTTACAATATCAAAAGTTTCTTTTTGCGCAAAACTACAGGCATAAAAGAAAAGGCTGCTAATCAGTAAACTTAAAACTTTCATCGCTTTTTAGTTTTTAAAATTTTTGAGAAATTACATTGCCGGTGCTGGTGCGGCAGGAGCGGCTGCTGAAGCTTTTTTTCTTCTGGTTAGTGTAGGCTGGCTATTTTCTTCTTCTCCGCTTTCAATTAAGAAAGATTTCCAGAAATTGTTAAATTCTAATAAGCACTCTTTATTATTGGTATTTAGCTGTATAAAAAAGGTTTGATTGCTATTTGTGTATGAGTAAAAGTAAACTGTTGCATTACCATTACTACCCTTTATACCGAAGCAAATATTATTGTTTAAAACAGAACGTTTCACCGATGTTGGATTGTTATCAAAATTGGCAGTGCTGCCAGTTTTTGAACGCAGTATCTTTAGAAACTGGATTTCGCTGTTTATAACAACTGGTTCGGAAGCAAAAATGCTGATTCTGCAAACACTCTCTTTGTTGTTGCTTTCTAAAACTATTGCGTCTTTTTGCTTTCCAACCGACCAGTTTGAAGGCGGAGTAAAAGTTAAAATGCCAAATTTAGATTGTGCTTGTAAATTGCCGCAGATAAATGTAATTAACGCAGCTAAAATGTAATTTTTCATAATGTTATGGTTTTAATGAATTAATTTGATACCGTAAAAATTCCGGTGCTGTTGTGTTTTTTATCTAACTTTTCGCCCGATGGAAAGGCAATTGTATTACCATCTCTGGAAATAGAAACTGTGCCAACACTTCCATTTGTAGGTGTACCAACAGCCAAAATTTTACCTGTTTCTAAATTTTTTAAAATAACGTTGCCGCCTAAATTTGTTGCAGCAGTAGGGAAGGCAATCCATTTTCCATTGTAAGAAATGGCTATTCTATCACCCTGCGCAATGGGACTATCCTTATCTGCAATAATGCCGCCTTCGGTTTGGCTTGCTCTTACTATTGCCCCAGTTTCAATGTCTGCTACATAAACCTGTTGGATAGGGGTTGTTTCGTCGCCAATCATATTAGTGGCTGTGGTTGCAAAGGTTACAAATTTACCATTGCCAGAAATAGTTGGCTTTACCACTCGGCTTGTACTTTCGTTACCCTGATTGCGTTCGGCACCTGAGGCGGTTAATGAAATGCGTTTTAGGTTAGGATTACCACTTTCCCAAATAAAAATATCCCAAAGGCGATTGGTATCACCATCTACCAATTTATCTGAGTTAGAATAAAATGCAATACGACTACCATCTTCAGAAATTGATGGATACATACCACCAACACCTTTTCCCGTTTTAGGGTCTTTACTAATTAAAATTGTTTCTCCTGTGACGGTGTTTTTTACATAAACATTGGTGGTAGAATTACCTTCAACACCTGGAGTTAGGTTGCTTGCATTTGATTGAAAAGCTATAAAACCTGCGTTACCTGAAATTGATGCTGCGGAGGAATGTGAATTCCCTTCACAGGTAATGCAATGCATTTGGTCTGTCATTAACGACCACATAAAAACATCACTTGCATTGTTGACATCTTTTGGTACAAGGTTAGTTGCACTACTTTCAAAAGCTACCTCATAACCTCTACTATTTATTACTGGCTCGTAACTATCTTTATTGGCCCCAAAACCATCTAAGCCTCTGCTAACAAGTGCTGTTTGGCCATTGCCTCGATTAAACCAAATAATCTGCCTGTTTTTACCTCCATGTTTTGGGTCAACATTCCAGGAGGTCATGTAGGTTATATATTGCCCTTCGTTTACACCAGTTGCAATTACACCTCCAACTGCCGGAGCAACACTGCCGTAAAAAGTGGCAAATGTTTTTGAATCTTTACTTCGGCTAACCAGCTCTACATTTTTTAAAGTCGGTGTACAGTCAACATCAACATTAGTTCTTGTTGTTGTTATGGTGCCTGTTGGATATTGAATAATGCATTTACGTGGACCACTAATTTGTTCAATTTTGTAGGCTGTTCCAAAATTTATACGCCGAGAAGGAAAAGTGATACTACGGGTAATAGTTGCGATTTCATTGAGGTACTTAAATTCAAACTTTTCGCCCTGCGTTACACCAATTACTTTTAATCCTAATATACCTTGTTGCTGGGCAAAACTGCTCGAAATAAATAACATAGAAAAGAGCAGAAATAGGATGCTAATTTTAAACTTTTTCATGATAATGTTTTGAGAACTATAATCAGTTGCGGATATCTTATTGAATTTTAATTAAGGAATTTTGGTAATAGATTTTAGCTTATTAAGCAGGCCTTTTTTTACCGTTGGTGCTTCTTTTTTGGGGCTCTCGTTATCATTTGATTTTGCAGCCGGAGCATTAATATTTTTCTCGGTAAGCTCATTATCCATAGCGTATTGCCCAATTTTTACGCCTTGATTTAACCAATCTTTGCAAAAACTTGTAGCAACACCATTTACTTCTTTACCAGCTCTGTAAATTGCTTTCCATTTTAAACTTTTCTTTTCAAATGCAGCGTTGTCAAATTTTTTCCTTCTTCCGGATGGTGTTGTTGCGGCATTAAAATCAACAGTGTTTGCCAATGTTATGTATTCTTGCAGCCTTGCTTTAACGGCATCAGCCGGATTAACAGGATACATTTTATTCCACTTGGTTTTATTTGGTGTTGGATCGCCTTGCTCGGCTATTGTCTTTTTTAAACTTGCAATTCCGGCTTCCATTTGCTGTAAAGTTGATGTAGGCATTTTTGCGCTTTTCATTTTTCCCAAACCAGCTTCAGCATCTTTTAAATTAGCTTTTAGCGATGCAATTGCCGAAGCATCCATTCTGTACGGTTCTGTAGTTGGTTTGGCCGCTTCTCTTTTATTAGCATATGCAACAGCAAAATCTTTACTTTCTATATATTGCTTTATGTATGCACAAACATCTTTGGTAATGCCTGCCTTATCGCCTGCGATAATTTGTGGCAACATACTTAATCGAGGAACTTTAAACGATTTCAATTGTTGATCGAGCGTATTTTCGGCACCACCAAAATCTTCTTGTTCGGCATCAACAGGCTTATTGGTAAAATCACCAACTACATTTTGCAAAATATAATCTTTCGCGGTTTTTTCCTGTAAACCAATGTTTTCCAAAATTTCGCTTGCAACTTTCCAGGAAACGGTTAGGAACATAAGACTTATTATTCCAAAAGTTAAGTGCTTTTTCATGTTTAGTTTTATTAATGGGATTGGTTAAACTATTTAAAGTTAGGCTCGTAAACGATGAATTTATATCCCCCAAAAGCATGATTTTTTTTGAAGCGCAAATTCATTGCCATTTATTTTCGTTAGTCCCGCCATCGCTGCAAGTCCTCATTTCGCTGCGCTCCATTGTGGGCTTTTCGCTTTGTCAGGGCTATAATATTTAGGTTAACCTAAGTAAGCTAAACCCGACAGGAGCGAGCATCCCGAATTTCTCGGGATACAGCGGATGGCGGGGCTTTCGGTACCTATAAAATGCCGAACCTTGCTTTTCAAAAAATTAATGGGTTTAATAATTATCTATTCTTTGCCAATAAAAATATCTGCAACTCTTGCATCGTTTTGGCTGCCATTAGCCAGATTTACCTTTGTGCCATTTTTCCAGTAAACGGCACTACTTTTTCCAGTTTCAAGATTGCGTATCGTTCCGCCAATGAAAATCTCTGCATTATTTAGAGCTATACTGCTCGTTTCAGATTCGCTACCTTCTGGTGTTTGAAGAATATTTATGGCATTATTTTTCCAATAACAGGCTTCCTTAATAGCGCCTCTGTTTCGTTTAAACCATCCAGAGGCATAAACATCATTCTCAATAATGGCTAAATCTTCTACACTTGCATCGCCAATTGTAGGTAGGCTTTGGCCCATTCCGTTTTTCCAAATCATAGCCTGGCTTACAAGATTAGCAGCATCGTAAGCGTAACCGCCTGCATATAAGGTGTTATTAACAAATTTGATGTCTTTTCCCATGCTCCATTGAGTGGTATGGGTAAACGTTAAATCGCTTCTGGTTCCATTTTTCCAATAACTCGCCACCTCTATACCTGGATACTTTGTACTTTGCCCGGTAATGTAAATATCATTTCCTGATACATAAATGGCGTTTGCGTTGTTAATGGCAGAATTGTCATGCACATCAGTAATAACCGTTGGTACTCCATTCTTCCAATAACAGATTTTGGCGCTAAAGCCATTATCAACAGACCCTGAAACATATACATCATTACCCACTATAAACATTTTTTGTGGCGATACGCGAGGGAAACCGGTTATCATTTGTAAATCTTGCTTTGTGCTATTTTTCCAAACACAGCCTATAAAAGTTCCATTACTATTGTAGCTGCCGCATACATAAATATCTTTATCTTTTTGGATGATGGTGCTTGTGCTTCCGAAAGCGGTTTCGGGCATTGGAAGTAAAACGAGATTGCCGTTTTTCCAGTAACAAGCCTTACTCATTCCTGTAACATCTATAACCGAACCTGCGGCATAAACCACATTTACGCCTTCGTCATCAGGAATATTTGTAATGACTTCTTTTTTGCAGGCAACAAGACAGATAATTATTGCCAGTAATGTGCTTAACTTTTTCATAAGAGTTTACTGTTTAATTTTATGATATAAAGTTGAGTTCAAAATCTGAGGAAGTTTATCCCCGAAAAGTATGATTTTAATCTAACTGCTTAAAAATGAGTAAATCATCAAATACAATTTTTATATTTAGTACACCAATGATACTAGGTTTATGCTCCTCAACTCGAAAAAAAATCATAGAAAAAGGGGAGTTCATGTACATTATAATTGGTTTTATTTGTACCTAAATAATATGAAAATATCTCTTAAAAAACTGGTGTTTCCTTTTGTGTTTTTTATTTCTGTTTCTGTAAATGCCCAACAAATAAAAATTGATAGCATTAAACGTTTGTTGCAAGTAAGTACCAACCCGGCAGATCAGATTATTGCTTTAAAAGATTTGGCAAAACTTCACGAAAACAAGGACAAGAAAGTAGCCGTTAAGTATTATACAGAAGCATTGAACCTAGCAAATCGTAATAACCTTGGTTATGAAAAAGCAGTGGTCTACCAGAATAAATCATTCATGCTTACGGCAGCATCTGATTATAAAGGCGCATTAAAAATTTTAGATTCGGCATTGCAAGCTGTAAAAAGAACAAATAACACTAATAAAGATGATTTATTGGCGAAGATTAACTTAACGATTTCGACTAACTACAGGTATTTAGGCGATTTTAAAAAATCTGTTGACTATCAAATGAGTGCTATTAAAGTATTTGAGAGACTAAAAAACTATCAGTCTTTAGTAAACTCTTATTATAATTTGAGCTTGTTTTATAAAGATATTAACGACTATAAAAATGAGTTGGAAAGTAGTAAAAAGGCAATGGAGTATGCAAAACTTGCAAATAACAAAGAAGCTTTGTTTATCGCAAATGTTGCGCTACTGCAGTCGTATATTTTTTTGCAGGATATTAAAAATGCTAAAATAACCAGAAACAACGCATTAATAAATTATAGAACTACCTATCAACCAACTAAGCTAATAGCCTATCACCTTATTTCTGGCGTACTGAACATGAATTTAAGCGAGCTGGGTGAAGCCAATAACGATTTTAACAGCAGCTTGCGCATTGCTGAGGAAAATCAAATGAATTTTAGTATTGTTCAATCTAAAATGCAGCTTTCGAGGGTGTTGGCGTTGCAGAAAAAATTTTCTGAGGCTGAACGTATTCTAAAATCAAGTGAAGTTGAAGTGAATAAAACAAATGAAATTAATCAAAAATTGATTTTACTTGAAAACTACGCCAGATTATATATGGAATGGGGCAAGTATAAGGAAGCGTTGGAGTACAATATAAAAAACACAGAATTGGGCGATTCAATAATTTCACTAGATAATAAAAACTACATCGCTTCTTTAGAAAAAAAATACGAAACGGAGAAGAAAGATAACCAAATAAAATTGCAAGACGCGACCATTCGCGAGAAAAATACACTTAATTACATTCTAATTAGCGGGGCAGTTGCTTTATTAATAATTGGATTTTTAGGTTATAGAAATTATAGAAATAAACAAAAGCTTCAACAACAACTGATTAACGAGTTAGAAACGGAGAAACAGTTAACCGCTACAGAAGCCGTTTTAAAAGGAGAAGAGCAAGAAAGAACTCGCTTGGCAAAAGATTTACACGATGGTTTAGGTGGCATGCTTAGCGGTATTAAATATTCATTTCAGCATATGAAGGGGAATCTTATTATGACGCCTGACAACGCACAGGCATTTGAACGAAGCATGGAAATGCTTGATAGTTCGATAAAAGAGATGCGTAGGGTAGCACACAACATGATGCCGGAAGCATTGGTGAAATTTAGTTTAGATACAGCGCTAAAAGATTTTTGTGCCGATGTTAACACTAGTGGTGCTTTACAGGTTAGTTATCAAGCTATTGGTATGGAAAATGTAACTTTAGACAATACAACTTCTATTACCATATTTAGAATTGTACAAGAATTACTTAATAATACCATGAAACACGCTGCCGCTCGTACAGCTGTTGTTCAGCTTGCCAAAACCGGAAATAACGTTAGCATAACTGTAGAAGATGATGGTGATGGTTTCGATTTGAATATTCTAAATAAAGTTGAGGGAATTGGCTGGAATAATATTAAAAATAGAGTTGATTTCTTAAAAGGGAAATTGGATGTTAAATCTGAAAAGGACAGTGGAACATCTGTACATATAGAATTTAATGTATGATAGTGATAAAGGTTTTTATGGTTGATGACCACTATATGGTTATTGAAGGCGTAAAATCGTTACTTCAAAATGAAGCAAATATATCATGGGTTGGACATGCAAGCTCATCTGAATCTTGCCTTGCTTTTTTAAAACTCCACGAACCTGATGTTATTTTAATGGATATTAATTTAGGCGAAGAAAGCGGGATAGAATTGTGTGAAATTGTTCGTAAAACTTATCCAAATATTAAAGTTTTAGGATTAAGCACTTTTAATCAGCAAAGTTTTATTCAAAAAATTATTGATAAAGGTGCATCAGGCTATCTGCTGAAAAATGCTACCAGAAAAGAACTCACCGATGCAATTTTTACGGTTATGGCCGGAAAAACTTATTTAAGTGCAGAAGCATCTCAGGTTTTAAGAAAAAGTGATGATTCAAACATTTTACTTACCAGAAGAGAAAAAGAAATTTTAGAACTCATTGCCGACGGCTTAACGAATAACGAAATTGCAACGAAGCTTTTTGTTAGCGTAACCACAATAGATACGCATCGAAAAAATCTACTTGCTAAATTTCAGGCGAAAAACATTGCTTCTTTAGTTAAAACTGCCATCAGGCAGAATTTGATTTGATAAAACAAAAAAAGGTGCTGTAAATAATACAACACCTTTATATTTTGAATTAATAATGTCTGATTAACTCAAATCAAACCTATCTAAATTCATTACTTTATTCCAAACTTTAACGAAATCGTTAACAAATTTCTCTTTTGAATCTGTACTTCCGTAAACTTCTGCAATTGCCCTAAGTTCAGAATTCGAACCGAATACTAAATCAGCACGAGTTGCAGTCCATTTTGGTTGTCCAGTTTTACGGTTTGTTCCGATATAAAGTTCCTTATCATCAGATGTTGATTTCCATTGGGTATTCATATCAAGTAAGTTGATGAAGAAATCATTTGTAAGTTGACCTGGATTTTCGGTGAAAACGCCGTTTTTTGAACCATCTGCATTAATATCCAACACTCTTAAGCCGCCTAAAAGTACCGTCAATTCTGGTGCAGTTAGCGTTAAAAGTTGAGCTTTATCAACCAATAATTCTTCTGTTGAAACCTGAAACTTAATTTTTCTATAATTTCTGAATCCATCAGCAACCGGCTCTAAATAGCCAAATGATTCGATATCAGTTTGCTCTTGCGAAGCATCCATACGACCGGCTGAAAACGGAATATTTACAGAATGACCTGCCTTGTTTGCAGCCTGCTCAACACCAACTGTTCCTGCTAATACAATTAAATCTGCAAGTGAAACTTTCTTGCCATCAATAGCACTGTTGTTAAAGTTTTGTTGGACGCTTTCTAGCTTAGCCAATACTGTTTGTAATTGCTCTGGATTATTAACTTTCCAATCTTTTTGTGGCAATAGGCGAATTCTTGCGCCATTTGCACCGCCACGCTTATCAGAACCACGGAATGTAGAAGCTGAAGCCCATGCGGTAGAAACCAACTGACTAACACTTAATCCCGACTCAGCGATTTTATTTTTTAATGCTGAAATATCATTTTCATCAACCAATGGATGATTAACTGCAGGAATTACATCTTGCCATAATAAATCTTCTTGTGGCACATCTGCACCTTGATAACGAGCTTTCGGACCCATATCGCGATGTGTTAACTTAAACCATGCTCTCGAAAAAGCATCAGCAAAAGCATCAGGATTTTCTAAAAAGCGTCTTGATATTTTTTCATAAGCAGAGTCAAATCTCAATGAAAGATCTGTAGTAAGCATAGTTGGCTTATGTTTTTTGTTGCTATCAAATGCATCAGGGATAATAGAATCTGCATCTTTTGCTACCCATTGGTGCGCACCAGCCGGACTTTTAGTTAATTCCCATTCAAAACCAAAAAGATTTTCGAAAAAGTTATTACTCCATTGCGTTGGTGTGATTGTCCAGATTACTTCTAAACCACTGGTTATTGCATCAGCGCCTTTACCAGAGCCATATTTATTATTCCAGCCAAATCCTTGCGATTCAATATCTGAGGCTTCTGGTTCTTTGCCTACATTATCTGCAGATGCCGCACCATGCGTTTTACCGAATGTATGTCCGCCGGCAATTAAAGCCACTGTTTCTTCATCATCCATCGCCATACGGGCAAAAGTATCTCGGATATCTTTTGCAGCCAAAATTGGGTCAGGGTTACCATCTGGTCCTTCAGGATTTACATAAATTAAACCCATTTGTACCGCTGCAAGGGGTTTTTCCAAATTGCGGGAATGTACATCGCCATCTGCATCATCATCCGTAACAACTACTCCATGATTTTTTGGCGCACCGTCAGAACCATGAGCATAACGAACATCGCCACCTAACCAGGTAGTTTCCGAACCCCAATAGACAGATTCATCAGCTTCCCAAACATCTTCTCTGCCTCCGGCAAAACCAAAGGTTTTAAAACCCATAGATTCTAAAGCAATGTTTCCAGCTAAAATCATCAAATCTGCCCAAGATATTTTTTGACCATATTTTTGTTTAATTGGCCAAAGTAATCTACGTGCTTTATCTAAACTAACATTATCAGGCCAGCTGTTTAATGGCGCAAAACGCTGTAAACCCGCACCTGCACCACCACGGCCATCGCCAACACGGTATGTACCTGCACTATGCCAAGCCATACGGATAAAAAGACCACCGTAATGCCCAAAATCAGCCGGCCACCAATCTTGAGAATCTGTCATTAAAGCATGTAAATCATTTTTTACCGCTTCTAAATCCAAACTATTAAAAGCCTCAACGTAGCTAAAATCTTTATCCATTGGGTTTGATAAAGAAGATTGCTGACGAAGGATATTAAGTTTAAGTTGATTAGGCCACCAATTGTGGTTACGGGTACCGCCACCACCTACATTATGTTTCATGGTGCCATTATGAAATGGGCATTTGCTGATGTCGTTAGGATCTTTTTCCATATTATAATATTTATGTTTTGTTTAAATAAGCCAAGGCTAAAATTTTCGGCTGATATAAAATTAGGGTATTGAAACCAGTAATCACAATCAATTAATTCTATATATTAATAGTTAAAAGCTATTAATTGTTTATTGCTTAATTAAAATATGTTATTAGTAATCAGCCTTAGTTGCCGTCATTGTATCAACTTCATTATAACTTCATAAATCTGTCTTTATTTCGTACCAGTATTAAATCACAAGGGTACGTTAATTTAAAAGGTCTAATTTATTTCTGTAACAGAAATTGTCTTGCAAATTGAATGCTCTTGAATTTAATCATAAAAAAAATTAAATCAGATAAACTATTCGACAAAAAAGATGAGAAGAAGTGTTATGTGTTTAGGCCTTTGTGCCTTGCTTTACGTTACAGGTTGTACATCAAAAAAAGAAGAAAAGGAAGAGGAAGTAACTTATACTGCTACTTCGCCTGTTACCATGGATACATCCTTTACAAAGGAATATGTATCGCAAATTAAATCCGTTAGAAACATAGAAATTCGTGCACAGGAAAAGGGTTATTTGCAAAATATATATGTTGATGAAGGTCAGCATGTAAAAGCCGGACAATTATTGTTCAGGATTATGCCGAGAATGGCGCAAGCTGAATTATTAAAGGCACAGGCAGAAACCAAAGCTGCTGAAATCGAGTTAGAAAATACCAAATTACTTTCTGATAAAAATGTGGTAGCTAAAAATGAATTGGCTATGGCAAAAGCAAAATTGCAACAAGCAAATGCGCAAACTTCGGTTGCTAAATTCCATTTATCTAATACAGAAATTCGGGCTCCATTCGATGGTACGATTGACCGTATTCCTTTAAAATTAGGAAGTTTGGTAGATGAAGGTGCATTGCTTACAAGCCTTTCAGATAATAGTCAGGTTTTTGCTTATTTCAACGTATCAGAGCCTGAATATCTGAATTATCAAAGCACAGCAAAATCAAAAGAACCACAAGAAGTGAGCTTATTATTAGCTAATAATCAACTCTTAAGTTCAAAAGGTAAGGTTGAGGTAATTGAAAGTGAGTTCGATTCAGAAACTGGAAACATTGCTTTTAGAGCTAAATTTCCAAATCCAAATCAATTATTAAGAAATGGCGAAACCGGTAAAATTCAAATGGTTGTGCCTTTAAAAAACGCCTTAATTATTCCTCAAAAAGCAACTTACGAATTACAGGATAAACGATTTGTATTTGTAATCGATAGTAAAAACATTGTAAGATCAAGGGAAATTGGTATTGGCGGCGAATTGCCGGATATATATATCGTATCTAAAGGTCTTTCTGCCGGAGATAAAATTTTATTAGAAGGCGTTCAGAAAGTTAAAGACGACGATAAGATTAAATTCACTTTCGTAGCTCCAAAAGAAGCATTACAACAATTGCAATTAAAGGCTGAATAATTTCCCATAACAAGATCATCATGTTTAGTAAATTCATAAAAAGACCCGTACTGTCAATTGTTATTTCACTTGTAATAGTATTTATCGGAGTTTTGGCCCTTGTTGGCCTGCCCGTAACACAACTTCCGAATATTTCTCCGCCAATGGTAAACATTACGGCAGAATATCCCGGAGCAAATAACGAGTTATTAATTAAAGCCGTTGTTATTCCATTAGAGAGAGCTTTAAACGGTATCCCTGGAATGAAGTATATGACTTCTGACGCAGGTAACGATGGTGAGGCATCTGTGCAGCTTGTATTTAATTTGGGTACAGATCCAGATCAGGCTACGATTAATGTTCAAAACCGTGTGGCTGCAGTTACCAATAAATTACCTCCTCTAGTTATTCGTGAGGGGATTAAAATCAGTCGCCAGCAACCGAATATGTTAATGTACATTAACGTATTTAGTAAAGACCCGCACATGAATGAAAATTTCCTTTACAATTACTCGGACATTAATTTGCTTCCGGAATTGAAAAGAGTAGATGGTGTTGGTTTTGCAGATATTTTGGGTAACCGCGAATATGCGATGCGTATTTGGTTAAAGCCTGATAAAATGCTGTCGTATAAAATTTCATCCGAAGAAGTTTTAGAGGCATTAAATAACCAAAGTTTAGAAGCTTCGCCTGGTAAAACCGGTGAAAGTTCTGGTAAACGTTCAGAATCTTTCGAGTACGTACTAAAATACTCTGGTCGTTTTACAACTGAAGATGGTTACAAGAATATTATTTTAAGAGCTAGCCCAAATGGGGAGTTGTTACGATTAAAAGACGTTGCCGATGTAGAATTTGGAAGTTCGATGTACGATTTGTATTCGCACATTAATGGCAAACCTTCTGCAGCAATTGTGTTAAAGCAATCTTACGGCAGTAATGCCCAAGACGTAATCAAAAATGTTAAGGCAAGGATGGAGGAAATTAAAGCTTCATCATTTCCCAAAGGGATGGATTACGAGATCAGTTATGATGTTTCTAAATTCCTGGATGCATCTATCGAGAAAGTAGTACATACACTTGTAGAAGCATTTATTTTAGTGGGTTTAGTGGTTTTCATTTTCTTAGGAGATTGGAGATCAACCTTAATCCCTGCGATTGCAGTTCCGGTTTCATTAATTGGATCGTTCATCTTCATGCAGTTTTTTGGCATCACCTTAAATTTAATTACCCTATTTGCTTTGGTGTTGGCAATTGGTATTGTGGTAGATGATGCCATCGTGGTAATTGAAGCGGTACACGCCAAGATGGAAGCCGACAGGCGACTCTCGGTATTAAAAGCAACACAATTGGCTTTAAGCGAAATTGGGGGAGCGATTGTGGCCATAACCTTTTTAATGGCATCGGTATTTATTCCGGTAGCATTTATGTCGGGCCCGGTTGGTGTATTCTATCGTCAATTCTCGATTACCATGGCTACTGCAATTATCTTATCAGGTGTTATTGCTTTAACCTTAACTCCGGCCTTATGTGCAATTATGCTTAAAAAACATAGTGGTCATCCGAAGAAAAAAGCGCTTATTGATAAAGCATTGGATGCTTTTAATGCCTGGTTTTTTAGATTGACTGGTCGTTACCAAAAAGTAATGGATAAAGTGGTTACCCGCAGACTGCTGTTGTTTGGAATTTTGGGTGCCTTCTGTGTGGGTACATACTTTTTAAGTAATAGTGTGCCATCAGGGTTCATCCCGAACGAAGATCAGGGAATGATTTATGCCATTATTCAAACGCCTCCGGGTTCAACATTGGAAAGAACAAATGAGGTTTCGGAAAAGCTAGAGAAAATTTGTGAGGAAATTGAAGGTGTAAAATCAGTTTCAGCTTTGGCAGGTTACGAAGTGTTAACCGAAGGAACTGGTTCAAACTCAGGAACGTGTTTAATTAACCTTAAAGATTGGAATGAACGTAAAAACTCAGCTCAGGATGTAATCAAAGAATTAGAAGAAAAATCCAAGAATTTACCGGGTGCAACTGTTGAGTTTTTCCAACCTCCGGCAATTCCGGGTTATGGTGCCGCTGGTGGTTTCGAACTTCGTTTAATAGATAAAGCTGGTAACAACAATTATGTTCAGATGGAAAAAGTGAGTAAGGATTTTGTGAAAGAACTAAATAAACGTCCTGAATTACAATCTGTATTTACATTTTATAGTGCAAGTTTCCCGCAGTATATGGTAAATATTGATAATGATAAAGCGCAGCAAAAAGGCGTTACACCAGAGAAAGCTTTAGAAACGCTATCTGATTTAATTGGTAGTAACTACGAAACCAACTTTATCAAATTTGGTAGGCAATATAAAGTTATTGTTCAGGCTTTGCCACAATATCGTGCTTTGCCGCAAGATGTAATGAAGTTATACGTGAAAAACGATAAAGACCAGATGGTTCCTTTCTCATCATTTATGACGATGGACAAAGTTTACGGACTTTCGGAAATTACCCGGCACAACATGTATAACTCAGCTGAGATAAATGGTTCTCAGGCAATAGGTTACAGCTCTGGCGAAGCATTAAAAGCCGTTGAAGAAGTCGCGAAAAAAACTTTACCTAGAGGTTACGGTATTGATTGGGCAGGTATTTCTAAAGACCAGGCAACCAGAGGAAACGAAGCAATTTACATCTTCCTGATTTGTTTAGGCTTTGTGTACTTGGTTCTTTCCGCACAGTATGAAAGTTTCATTTTACCGTTGGCTGTTATCGTATCCTTACCAGCAGGTATTTTCGGAGCATTTTTATTCTTGCAGCTTTTTGGTTTGGAGAATAACATTTATGCTCAGGTATCGATGGTAATGCTAATCGGTTTGCTGGGTAAAAATGCGGTGTTGATTGTGGAGTTTGCCGCATTAAAACATGCTGAAGGAAAATCAATTCTGGCCTCGGCAATGGAAGGTGCGGTTGTGAGGTTCCGCCCTATTTTGATGACATCCTTTGCCTTTATTGCTGGTTTAATTCCTTTGGTTTTTGCTACCGGACCAGGTGCAATTGGTAACCGTACCATTGGAACCGCTGCTGCCGGAGGTATGTTATTCGGAACTGTATTCGGGGTTATTGTAATTCCGGGATTGTACTATGTGTTTGGTACCATAGCCGATAAACGTAAACTTATCAAAATTGAAGAAGAACATCCTTTAACCGAAGATTTAGAAAACAATGTTGAATAATAGATATAAAATGGTTGGGTTGGCTTTTATGTGCGCTGTTTACAGCGCATGTAAAGTGCCTGAATTTGCTCAACGCGATGAAAATAAAAATGTTCCGACAAGCTTTGGGCTTAGTCAGGATACTTTAAGCAGTGGAAAATTGCAATGGCGTCAGTTTTTTACCGACCCAAATTTGGTAAGCCTGATTGATACTGCTTTAAAAAATAATCAGGAGCTTAATATCACACTTCAGGAAATAGAAATCGCCAGAAACGAAATCAAGGCTAAAAACGGAGAGTTGTTACCAACTGTTGGTTATCGGGTAGGTGCAGGATTTGATAAAGTGGGTCGTTACACCAGTGCTGGTGCAGGAGATGCATCAACAGATATTACTCCGGGTAAAGGTGTGCCAGATATTTTGCCAGATTATGCCTTTGGTTTACAAGCCAATTGGGAAGCTGATATTTGGCATAAACTTCGCAATGCGAAAAAAGCAGCATTAACAAGATATTTATCAACGGTTGAAGGCAAAAACTTTGTGGTAACTAATCTTGTATCTGAAATTGCAAACACTTATTACGAACTGCTTGCTCAAGATAATCAATTGGAAATTGTAAAACAGAACATTGCACTTCAAAGCAATGCACTCGAATTGATGAAAATTCAAAAACAGGCAACCAGAGTTACTGAATTGGCTGTACGTAAATTTGAGGCAGAAGTTTTGAGCTCAAAAAGTCTGGAGTTTGAAATTCAGCAACAGATTACTGAATCAGAAAATAAAATCAACTTTTTATTAGGAAGGTTCCCACAGCCAATTATTCGCGATAAAGGTAGTTTTACAACGCTTGTACCAGCTAACATTCAGGCTGGTTTACCAGCACAGTTATTAGCCAATCGTCCGGATATAAAACAAGCCGAATACGATTTAGCTGCTGCAAAGCTTGATGTTAAAGTAGCAAAAGCACAGTTTTATCCATCTTTAGGTATATCTGCAACGCTTGGTTATCAGGCATTTAATCCTTCTTATTTATTGAGAACTCCAGAATCATTAATATATTCTTTAGCAGGCGATTTAGCGGGACCTTTAATTAATAGAAATGCAATTAAAGCAGAATATTTAACTGCAAATGCTAAACAATTACAGGCAGTATTCAACTATGAAAAAACCATTTTAAATGGATATATCGATGTTGCGAACCAATTATCAAATATTTGGAATCTTCAAAAAAGCTACGATTTAAAAGCCAAGCAAGTTCAGGCATTAACTCAATCGATAGAAATTTCGAATGATTTATTTAGAGCAGCAAGAGCGGATTATTTTGAGGTTTTAATGACTCAAAGAGATGCTTTACAATCAAAACTTGAACTAATTGAAACTAAAAAACAACAGTTAAACGCTGTGGTAAATGTTTACCATGCTTTAGGCGGTGGTTGGAATTAAATTTAAAAAACAACAACACACATAATGGTTAAGAGGCTTCCTTATTGGAAGCCTTTTGCTTTTTTAAGAAATCAATAGAGTGCTTGCTGATTTTTATATTCTAATTGAAGATAATTTATTATTCTTTTTTTCGTTTTTATAACTCTGAGTCAGCAATAAAATAAGTTATATTAAAGTCACAACTGTTAACCAGATATTTAGTTGTCATTTACCGAAACATTGTTTGTAGTTTATTGTTGCTTAGATAGATAAAGAGGGGATTATAATGATAAATATTTCGAAGCATACCAAAGCATCTGTATTAGATCGTGTAAAGAAGGGTGATATTATTAGCTACGATAAAAAAACCGGAGAAGTAATTGCCATACAGGTATTAAAGCATAATACGCAGAACGAATATTATTATAAAATTAAAAATGATGGCGTAGTATTGGTTATCAAATAATTTCTAAATCTGATAAATACAAATTTCACCCTGCGCTTTAAGCGTAAGTATCCTTAGTTTCATTTTCGGTTGAAACTAAAACTACAACATTTCGTAATCTTTTGGCATTGGTTCGGCAGAGTAATAGCAGCAAACCGTTGAGAAAAGTGAAATAATGTAGAAGGAACAAATAATTAAAAGAAATGTGCTCATAATTAGGGATAATTATTTGGTTAAATAACTATAACGTTAAGTTAACAACAATTATTTTATTATTTAGATTTATTTTTAATTGTATTCTATAGTTTACAATAATTAACACATTTTGATGATTTATATCATCAAAAATTACCTAACCTGAAATTTATCTCTGTATTGAGATGGGGTCATTCCAACTGTTTTTCTAAATATTTTTCTAAACGCCTTCGGATCATTATAACCTGAGTTATAAATAACCTCCGTCATTTGCTGCGCAGTTTGTTCCAGTAACTTTTTTGCGGCTTCGATACGGGTTTGTTGTAGATATTCAATTGGTGTAATGCCTATAACTTGTTTAAACCGCCTAACAATATTTCTTCTACTCGATGGAATATCCTTAATCATTTCTTCGATTGTTGAAACATCCTGATAATTGCTTTCGATTTTATCTTGGGCTGAAGCCACAATATCATCATTATGGTGTCTGGATGGTTGAAAGGAACTAAAATAAGACTGGTTAGATCTGTCCATATCAATAGCAAAAATCTTTGCCGTTTTTATCGCCAGTTCTTTGCCACAATGTATTTGAAGCAAATATAAAAGCAGGTGAAAAGTAGAGGTTGCTCCACCACTTGTAAACAGTTGCCCATCTTGCGTAACTGTTTTATCTGGTTTAAGCCTTACTTGCGGAAAGGCAGCAGAAAATGCAGCACAAGCATCAACATGGGTTGTTGCAGCTTTTCCATCAAGTAAACCTGTCGCGGCAAGTAAAAATGCTCCGGTACAAAAAGTAGCAATTTCAGTTTTCGCATTGTACTGTTTTATTAGCCAGGGAATAAATGGCTTATTTAAGAAAATTGTATTTCTAATGTTATCGGTGGTAAAAGAAGGAATTAAAATCAAATCGTATTTAATTTCGCTAGAAATAGTTTCGCTATTGTAGGTTTTAAAAAAGCCATCAACGTCTTTATCCAAAGTTATCAAAGTAATATCAAATAACTTTTTAGAGGCTTCATCAATTTGAAATTTATTGGCAGTTTCTAAAACTTCTAAAATTGCTGCAACGCTTAATAGTTTGTATTGTTCTGGAATTAAAACGCCTATTTTATTCATTTTGGTTAGTTTTTGTACTTAAGTAAATATATAAATTTTGTCTTAAACACACCTCAATGTTGACTTTAATAGCTATTTCTTAGTGATTAATATACTCGTAACTTTAATTATTGTTTAACCAAATTACATCATTATGAAAACGAAACCGATTACTGAAAAATTATATGGACTAATTGTTTTGTATGAAATGCATACCGATTTTTTAAAACGAGCATTGGATGGAATTGCAGAAAGCGATGTTCAAAAGCGTTTGGATACGAAGGCAAATCACATTGCGTGGATAACTGGAAGCGTTGTTGATGGACGTTACTACTTGGCAAAATCTTTCGGTTTAGATTTAGAATCTTCAACATTAGAACTTTTTAAAGATAATCACAGCATAATTGATGATGCAAAATATCCGAGCATAAATGAGTTTCTTGAAGATTGGGATAATGTTTCAGCTAAATTGGAAGAAGCTTTAGTAAATGCTACCGATGAAAAATTGAACGAGCCAATAGAAATGCCAGGAATGAAAATGACTTTGTTTGATATGATTTCGTTTACAATTTATCGCGAAGCGAATTGTATTGGACAAATTGCGTTGTGGAGAAGGTTGTTAGGTTATAAAAGAATGAATTATATGTAATTAAGATTTTTAAATCTTTTGAAGCAAAAAAATGTTTTTTATACTTTTTCCTTTAAAGATGAATTATGAATGAGCTAAGCCCTTTTATTGGTAGATGGAAAACATCAGGCAAAACTATTGATGGCAAAAAAATTAATGGAACCGATATTTACGAATGGATGGATGGTTCAAAATTTGTGATTCATACTGTAGATGTTTTAATTGGAAATGAACGTGTAAAATCAATGGAAATAATAGGGCAGGGCGAACATAAAAATGAGTTTACCAGTTATGCTTTTGATAATAATGGAAGTACGAATATTTCTATCATGTACTTTAAAAATAACCAAATCACTATCGTATCAGAAAGAGAGCGTTTTAAAGGTGAGTTTAAAGCAATGGGTAAAATAATTGAAGGGAAATGGGAAAAACCTTCTGATAAAGATTGGGAATATTTAATGGATATCAGGCTTGAAAAAGAAGTTTGAGTATGTACTGGATACAATCAATAAAATAAAATTTTATTATTTTTAATAAACTAAACTAAAAACTATATGAAAATTGCGGTTATTATTATTAGAGTGCTTTTAGGTGCTATGTATCTTTTCGCGTCGGTAAGTTATTTTTTAAAATTGATGCCAGAAGCACCACAAATGTCGGCAGACCAAACTACTTTTATGGCTGGAGTAATGGTTACTGGGTATTTAATGCCATTAATTAAAGTTACAGAGCTTGTTGGTGGCATACTGCTTATTTTTAGTAGAACTGCGCCACTTGCAGCAATAATTGTTTTCCCGGTTACCTTAAACATATTCCTTTACCACGCATATTTAGGCCCTAAAGAATTGCCGATGGCAGCCGTAATGCTTTTATTCAACTTGTTCCTGTTTTTTGCTTATCGCCAAAAATATTTACCTATCGTTTCAAAGTAATTTTATTCAAATAAAAACTTTCTCATACTTTTTTGCTTTATTATTTGTTTGGATCAAAAGGTCAAATTATTATCTTTAAAAACACTAAATAGAAATCGATATGAGAAAATTCCCTATTTTAATGCTACTTTTTGTGGCACTAGCAACAACTACGTTTGCACAAAATAAAGATGCCATTGTGGGTAAATGGTTAAATCCATCTGGCGAAGGACAAATTGAAATTTACAAAAAAGGCGATAAATACTATGGTAAATTAGCTTGGTTAAAAGAGCCTAATTTAAATGGTAAACCAAAGGTTGATGCAAAAAACCCAACTGCAAGTTTGCAAACCCGACCATTGTTAAACTTAGAAATTTTAAAAGATTTTGTTTACGATGATGGTAAATGGACCGATGGTACAATTTACGACCCTAAAAGCGGAAAAACTTACAGCTGTAATATTTCGCTTAAAGGTGCCGATGTAATGACGGTTAGAGGTTATATCGGAATCTCATTATTGGGACGTTCGGAAAGTTTTAAACGAGTGAAATAATAAAGAAATGAAGAAATTAATATGGTGCCTAATATTGGCACCTTTTTTTTGCGCTGCGCAGAATTACAATCTTAAACCACTGAACGAAAATACTAAAACCAGCATCCGTGGCTTAAGTGTAGTTGATGATAAAATTATTTGGGTAAGCGGAAGTAATGGAAGAGTTGGCAAAAGTTTAGATGGTGGTTCTACTTGGGAATGGATTGTTCCAAAAGGTTATGAAAAACTTGATTTTAGAGATATTGAAGCCTTTAATGAGTCAGAAGCGATAATTGTAAATGCAGGCAGTCCGGCTTATATTTTAAAAACTGTTGATGGTGGTAAAAGCTGGCTTGAAACCTACAAAAATACCGACACCGCAATTTTTTTAGATGGTTTGGCTGTTTGGGATAAGAAGAAAGCAATCATATTTGGAGATCCAATCCACAATAAAATGCAGTTGTTAAAATCTGTAAATGGAGGAAAGTCCTGGAAGAATATTTCTTCAAAAATGAATCCATCGTTGGTTGTAGGCGAGGCAGGCTTTGCAGCAAGTGGCACAACCATTAAAACACTTCCTGATGGAAAGGTTTGGATTGCAACCGGAGGATCGGTTTCTCACATTTATCACTCCAAAAATTATGGTTCAGATTGGGAAGTATTTAAATGCCCAATTTGGCAGGGAGAAGCTTCAACAGGACCATTTTCTATAGATTTTTATGATTCAAAAACAGGTGTAGCTGTTGGCGGAAACTACGTTAAGGATAAAGATAATAGCAATAATATCGTTTTAACGAATGATGGAGGCAAAACATGGAGGAAACCTAAAGTTCCTGTTTATGGATATCGTTCTGCAGTAACTTATATTAATGCTCAAGCCTTAATAGCTACAGGAACTTCTGGTACAGATGTTTCTCAAGATGGTGGAGAAAGTTGGACTCACATTTCTGATGTAAGTTTCAATTCTGTGCAAAAAGCTAAAAATGGAAATGTTGTTGTTTTAGCCGGTAATAAGGGATTTATCTATCGATTAGAGGTAAGATAAGCTTTATAGTTTCTCAACAAAAATTGGTGTTTCGGTTACCTTAACTATTAGTTTACCATTTTTAGTACTGACTGTTTGGTGTAACATTTCACTTTTGCCAACTTGCAAACTATGGATAATGGCTTGCTTCGAGTTGCCTAAATTAAGCTGATAATTAGCTGTTCTTCCTGTTTGGTCTGGAATTGTTAATACGTAAATTTGTTTTATTCCCTTTTTATATAAATCTACAATTGGCTCGTTGCTTAATGTTGCAGTGTAAAAAAAATCACCGATAAGTTTTTTTGTTTGCAGCATGTAATCTGCTGATGGTCGGGGTTTGAAATCATCATGAAAGCCAGATGAACTGTATTGTCCGGTGCTTTCAATATCTCCGGCATCATCAAGCATATAAAACATACAACGTGAAATTCCATGGCGAGCGTACAGGAGTGATGTTCGTAAGTTCCAATCTGCCTGAGTAATTTTTGATGATTTTGATTTAATTGGTAAAGCACCTTGAGGGGTTTTACCAATATCATATCCTGTTTCAGTAACCCAAACTTCTATACCTGGAGCACGTTCTTTAGCCATTTTTATAAACTTATCGGCCACCTTTCCTATATCAGAAAGTTCTGGAGCAACACCAACTGTAGCTTCTTTGCCTGTTAAAAAACTATTGTTAGAGTACAGATGATAATTAATGACATCAAAACATAGGTTAACCGTTCCATTAGCTTTTAAACCTCTATTCTTTCTGCACCATTCAATCATTTTTTCTACAAATTCAGGTTCGGCGACACCTAAGCCGCCCATAACAACCTGCATATTTGGGTCTGCATTTTTCACTCCAACATTTTTTCCCAAAGTCCCTTTGTGCCCATCATAAAATGCAGACATATTTGCTGCATATTCTTCGGGTGTTTGTTGCGCCTTTTTTCCTCCCCACCATTTATCCGGTTCGTTATTACATTCTACATATTTTATTAAATTTAAACCAACTAACTGAGTATTAGCATCATCGCCATTCCAGCGTAGCGTTGTATCAACCGAAATTAAAGATTTGTTAATAATTTGATTTGCCCCATATCTTGCAGCAAACTGAAAAGCCATTTTTGCCTGAATTATATAAGATTGAGGTTTACTTTTATCATAACCATATGGAACTGGTGTATTATCATCACCTTGTTCTGCCTTAGGGTAACTAGAAACAAACCACTTAGAAACATTCTTTATACAAACGAGTACTTCAATGTTTTCATCTTTTAATCTTTTGTAAATAACATCATAATATGCACCACCATTATGTGTTGGATTAAAAGTATATTTTCCAGGTTTATTCTCCATTCTGGCCCAATCCAAATAATGCCTTACTCCACCAAATGATTTTATCAATGCCATCCGTTTCTCATCAATTACACTCGATGAAACTTTTTCATCAACAAAATCCCATTCAAAAACATTAACACCTAAATATTTTTTAAAGGGAATAGTAGATGGATTTTTGGAAGCATTTGAAATTTGAACTCTATCTGGAACATAATTTTCCTGACAAGAACAAATAAATAAAATACTTATTATAGCACAGAGAAGATGCCTCATGAAAGCTGTTATTATGATAATTTACTTTTAAATAAATCCATAGTTCTTTGCCAAGCTAGTTTTGCAGCAGCTTCGTTATACCTTGTTGGTGAGGTATTATTGTTAAACGCATGATTTACGCCATCATAAATGAAGATTTTATAATCGATTTTACCTTCCTTCAAAGCAGCTTCATAAGCAGGAATACCTGCGTTTATACGTTCATCTAAACCACCATAGTGCATCATTACACTTGCTTTTATTTTAGAAACATCGGCTGTATTTGGTTGTGCTCCATAGTAAGCCACAGCAGCCTGCAGTTTTGGGTCGTTAACAGCTAGTTTGTTCGACATTCCACCACCCCAGCAAAATCCCATACAGCCAACTTTCCCGTTACCGTCTTTATTGCTTCTTAAATACTCTAATCCATTTAAATAATTCTGAAGGTTTTTAGCCGGGTCGAGTTTACCGATTAATTCTCGGCCTTTATCTTCATCGGTTGGCGTTCCGCCGAAAGGCGATAGTGCATCAACACCCAAGGCAATATAACCTTCTGCGGCAACGCGTTTGGTAACATCAATTATATGTGGATTTAAACCTCTGTTTTCGTGAATAACAAGCACAGAACCTAATTTTTTCTTTCCTTTTGGTTTGGCCAATATGCCTTTCATGTCACCATCAACTCCAGGAAAAGTAATTTCTTCGGAGGTAATGTCGTCACTTTCAAAACCTGCTGCCGAAACATAATTGTTCTCTAAAAGAGGTAAAACAGTTAATGCCAAAGCCGTGCTTCCAGTTATAATGGCCAGCTTTTTCATAAACTCTTTTCTGCTAAGTTGGCTATGGGTATATTTATCGTACAGGGTGATGATTTTCTGATCCATGATGTGATAGTTTTAGATATGAAGCTAATATAACATTCTGATATTGAATTATAAAGCTTAAGGCAGGGTTTATGTTAAGATGAAAAATCACAGTACATTTCTACCCATTTTTTTATTAAATCTATTCGACGTTTGGTGTATCGAGGTGTTAAGAAGGCATTCGACCAATCATCATAATTATCATAAAAAAACTTCAAGAAGAAAATATGAAAAGTAATGCCTAAATAGGGGATAGCTTTGATCTCATCATCACTTAATTTTTTTACACTTTGATATGCATCTAAAAATAAATTAAAATCTTTTTCTGCTTGCTCAATCGTAGTTAAATTATTTAAGGTATGGAAGAAAAAATGATTTAGAAAAGTCATTAAATCATTAATGAGATAACCTTTTCCAGCGAAATCAAAATCAAAAAATGTGATTTTTCCAGCCTCTTCAAAGTGAAAGTTTTTAGGGAAGAAATCGTAATGGCAAATTCCGATGCTGAAATTTTCAGTGTCAAACGCTTTAAACTTATTTACTACTTTGGCTGCTATTTCTTGCAGATATGAAAATTCTTCAGGCATATCGATTAAGTGTGGCTTAAGCGATTCCAAAGGTTCAAAAAGTGTAGTTTGGAAATTAAATTCGTGTCTGTTCTTTAAATTTATTTGGCTCGTTGTTTGGTGGATTTTTGCGATGGAAACTCCAATGTTTTTTAACTGCTCCTGATTCAAATCGTGAATTACCTTACCTTCAGCATAACTAAATAATACACCGTTTCTAGTTCCTTCAATTGCATTAAACTGCTGAATGAAATGACCAGAAGTATCTTCAATTGGAAATGAAATAGAATGCCCTTCATTTTTTAAAATGTTCAAGAGCCTTACCTCATCTTCAATTTCGTTTAATTTTCTATGCGAATCGCGATAGATTTTGAAGATAAATTTCTCAGTTCCGTTTTCTAAAATGTATGTATCACTTACATTTCTAATCAATAATCTACAATTGAAACCAGTTAAATTATAGCTATTCGCAATGTGTTTGTTAAGTGCACTTGCAGATAAAGTAGAATATTGTGCTGGAAAAAAATCTTTCATTTTGAAATAGATGTTCTTCCAAAAATATAATAATAAATTTTAGCTATGGGTAAGCAATTAAAGTTTTATTACTGAACCATCATGCATTTCTTCAGTTGGTTCTTTTACTAAAAGATCGCCTTCTTTCAAATCCCCGAATATTTCTACCTTATCATCTGTTTCTCTACCTTTTTTAATTGCTACTCTAACGGCTTTGCTGTTTTCAACTTTTAATATGTACAATCCTTCGCTGGTATCTAACAGAGATTTTTTTGAAATGATAAAGGTGCTGGAATTAGCAGGTAAAGGAATATTGATTTCTGCAACCATACCTGGAAGTAGAGTTTTAGATGTATTCGGAACATCCATTTCAACTCTTTCAGCACGTAATCTTAAATCCAACGCACCTGATAGTCGTTTAACTTTTGCAGTAAAAGTTTTACTGGGGATAGATTTAACGGTAAAGTTTACTTCATCGCCTTGCTTTAAATAACCTGTATATACTTCTGGAATGGAAACAGCCAAACGCAGGTTTTTCTGATCTTGTAAAGTAAACAATGGCAACTCTGAACCTTTGCCCGATGGACCAACATATGCGCCTAAATTCACATTTCTGGCTGATATAATTCCGCTAAATGGCGCTCTAATCTCAAGGTAATTTTGTATGGTGCCAACTTCTTTGAAAGCTGCTTTTGCGGCTTCAAGCTGTGCTAAATCGGCGTTTCGTCTTGCTAAAGCCTGGTCTAAATCATTTGTAGAAATGGTTCCCGGCGTTTTACTGGTTTCGTATAAACGGTTGTAATTTGCTTTACTTGCAGTATAAACAGCTTCTTGCGCTTTTAATCTTGATCTAGCGGCAGAAAGCTGAGCATTCATTTCAGGAGCTTCTAAAGTCATTAAAAGTTGTCCTTTAGTAACTTCAGAACCAATATCGGCTTTTAAGGTTCTAACGAAACTGCTTATTTTGGCATATAAATCCACTTGTTGCAATGCAATGAGTTCGCCGGGTAAAGTAATCTGAGTAGAAAGTTTTTCTTTTTTTAAGTTGAATGTGGCAATCTTAGCCTCAGGTTGTTTTTTCTCCGCCTTTTTTTCTGAATTGTTGCAGGCAGTTAAGCCGGATAACAAAACCATTGCCGAACCAAAAAGTAATTTCGAATATATATATGTTTTCATTTATCGTTTGTTAAGCGTTTTCTTTTAAACCTTTAATGTAATGTGTACTTTCTTCATCTTCCGGATCTAGCGAAATAGAATCTGTTGTTTCTTTGCCCTGAACCCATGCAAAAACCAGCGGTAACACAATTAACACCGCAAATGTTGATGCTAATAATCCTCCAATTACAGCTCTGCCTAAAGGAGAAACCGCTCCACCACCTTCTCCATGCCCAATAGCCATTGGTAACATTCCGGCAATCATCGCAATACTGGTCATAATAATTGGGCGTAATCTTAACGCAGCCGCTTCTCTGGCAGATTCTAAAGCATTTCCGTTAACTTTTCGTAATTGCTCTGCATTGGTAATGAGTAAAACCGCATTTGCGATTGAAACCCCAACAGACATAATTATGCCCATGTAAGATTGAAGATTGAGTGTTGACCCGGTTATGGTTAGCAATAAGAGCGAACCCAGAATTACAGCGGGTACGGTTGCTAAAATTACCAATGGAACTTTAAATGATTGAAAGTTCGCTGCGAGCATTAAAAAAATCACTACGATTGCAACCAATAAACCCGATTGTAAACTATCTAAAGTTTCTGTTAGTACCTTACTTAATCCAATTGTTGCCACATTTAAGCCTCTTGGTAATTCGCCTAAATCTTTAATGGCTAATTTTACATCTTTTGATGCTGTACCCAAATCGGTTTGATAAAGATTAGCGGTTACCGATAAGAAAGGCATCGCACCAACATTATCGTTCTCGCCATAAGTTGTATCCGGAGTAATTTTAGCAACATCACTTAAAACTGGTCTGGCTGCATTTTTTAATAGTGGAATTTCTCCAATATCATCTTTATCAGTCATTTGATTCAATGGAACCTGAACTTGTACACTGTATGGAAGCGATGCTTTTTCATCCAGCCAAATGTTTTTATCCGTATAACGGGATGAAGAAGTGGATGCAATCAACGACCTTGAAATATCTGCCATGTCTACACCAATTTGAGCAGCTCTGGTTCTATCAATATCAATATTTAACGATGGATATTTTATTGGTTGAGCAATCTGAACGTCCCTCATGTAAGGGATTTCCTTTAATTCAGCCAATATTTTATTTGCGTACTTCTCGTTTAATTTTTTGTTCTTTCCAGTGATTCTAACTTCTATTGGTGTTGGCGAACCCTGACTTAAAACTTTATCTGTAAGTTCGATTGGTTCAAAAGAAAGCTTAACATCTGGTAAAACTGTTTTAATTTTACCTCGAAATTCATCTTTGAAATCGTCCATATCACCTTCGAAATCTTTTAGGTTAACCTGAAAAACAGCCTCATGCGGTCCGGTCATGAATAAATAGATTGGATTTACCGAGAACTGTGCAGGGTGTTGCCCAACATAAACTGAGGAAATACCTACGTGCTCTTCTCCAACCATTTTCTTCAGTTCTGCCAAAACTACATTTGCTTTTTCCTCGGTACGTTCTAAACGTGTTCCATCGGGCGCACGAAGCCGCAATTGAAATTGACTTGAATTTACTCTTGGCAGAACATCTCTACCAATATTTGCCAATAATAGGGCAGCGGCACCAATAATTAATACCAAATAAATTAATACTACAGATTTCCTGTAAGGTAATATTCTGTCGAGAAAACGCATAAACCGATTTCTGAACCTATCAAAAAAGCCAATTTTACCATCTGATTTATCTGTTGATAATTTCTTTTGATTTAATGTATTCTTTTCAGATTCAATCGGGATTCCGCTTTCAATAAAATCAGCTTCATCCTGCGTAATTCCGGGATGATTTGTTGACCCTTTTTTCGGATGCGCAACCATCAACCAATTTGCCATTATTGGCACAAAAGTTTGCGATAAAAGAAACGACACCACCATAGAAAAACCTATCGCTAAAGCCAAAGGCAAAAAGAGTGCACCAGGTATTCCTGTCATGGTAAAAGCTGGTGCAAAAACTGCTAAAATACAAAACAGGATGAGTAATTTTGGAAAAGCGATTTCCTTACAGGCATCCCAAATGGCAAGTGCCTTCGGTTTACCCATATCAAAATGCTGATGGATATTTTCGATGGTTACGGTAGATTCATCAACCAAAATACCGATTGCCAAAGCCAAACCACTTAAAGTCATGATGTTTATGGTTTGACCAAATAACTTCAAAAATAAAACCCCGGCAATTATCGATGTCGGAATAGTCAAAATTACAATCAACGCAGCTCGTTTATCTCCGAGAAAAAGTAAAACCATTAAGCCGGTTAAAATGGCACCGATTGCACCTTCGCTAATTAAACTTTTTACGGCATTAATTACATAAACGGATTGGTCAAATTCGTAAGAAAGCTGAACATCTTCTGGTAATGTACTTTGAATATTAGGCAGATTTTTCTTCAAATTTTTAACAACATCCCAGGTAGAAGCATCGCCAGATTTTGCAATGCTTAAATAAACTGAACGTTTACCATTAATTAAGGCATAACCAGCAACTAAATCGGCTCCATCTTTAATTGTCGCAACATCTCTAAGCTGTAAATTTTGAACACCACCTTTAAACAGTGGAATGCTTTCAAAGTCTTTAACTTTTTTAATCGTGTAGTTTGTAGGGGTGATGTAGTTTTTGTCGCCAATCCGAATGTTACCCGATGGTGCGGTTTGGTTGTTTAATCTGATCGCTTCTACAATCTGATCTACCGTTAAATTATGCGATCTAAGTAGGGAAGGGTTAACATTTATCTCAATTGTTCGCGGACTACCACCAAACGGAGCCGGAGAAAGTAAACCGGGAATGGCCGAAAAACTTGGGCGTACAAACGTATTTGCTAAATCCTGCAATTCGTTATTTGAACGTTTAGGGCTACTTAAAACGAGTTGCCCAACCGGAAGAGAGGAAGCATCGAACCTAATTACAAATGGTGGTTGTGAGCCTGGAGGAAATATTGCTTGTGCCCTCGTAGATAACGCACTTAATTCGGCGGCGGCTTGCGCCATATTTGTGCCTTCGTAATAGGTTAATTTCATCAGCATTAAACCCTGCGTGTTTTTGGTTTCTATGCTTTTAATACCATTTGCGAACAGCAAAATGTTAACATATTGCTTGCCAAAATAGGCTTCCATTTGGTTTGGCGTATAACCACCAAAAGGGTGCGCAATATAAATTACTGGCAAGTTCATTTGCGGTAAAATATCAACCTTAATCTGATTGATTGCACCTATACCAAAAAAGAATAAACCTGCTACTAAAACGAGTATGGAAATGGGTTTTCTTAATGCGAAACGGATTAGATTCATTTATTTTTGTTCTTAAAATTCATTCAGAAATAACTCGTAATTACCTAGTGCTGCAGATTTAAGCAGTAAAGCTTGCCAAACATTTGTGTATGCAATATCTCTATCCGTTTCAGCTCTGTTTAGGGTGAAAAGTGCCTGCGTTAAATCAACAATTGTGGTTAAACCATTTTTATAAAGCACGCTTCTTTGCAGATAGGCGTCGGATGCAGCTTTGACCTGTATTGGTGCTTCATTATAATTATTTAATGCGTTTTTTAGCTTCGCCTCTGCCAATGCAAGTTGTGCATGTAATTGCTGGTCAACAAGTTCATACTCATTTTGTAATCCTTGTGTGGTAAATTGTTGTGCCTTAACTTGTGGTCGGTTTTTTAATAAAGTGCTGATGTTCCAGGTCATTCCAACGCCAAGTAAATAATTTACCCTTGTTGGATTAATACCATCAACGTAACTTCTTGAAAATGCCGTTTGATCTAAAAGATAGTTAGAGCTAAAGCCAGAGCCTCTGCCTTGTGTAACTCCAAAGAATGAAAATGTAGGATAGTATAACCTTTTGAAGTAATTAACTTGTTGCTGGCTAACATCAATTCTATTTTGATAAAACTTTAATATTGGATGTGAACTTTTTAAAGTGTCTGCAAGCATATCAGAAGGGATTCTGGTTATTGCTGCGGTATCTAAAATGAAACTTGTTGCTGTAACACCCAATAAAACACCCAGGCGATTGGCTTGTTCTTGCTCAACATCTTTTGCTTTTGTTAAAGCAATTTTTGCATTTGAAACTTCTGCACTTGCAAATGAAGAATCTACGCCTGCAATTAAACCATTTTTAGCCCTTACAACTGCCGTGTTTTTAAAAGTCAAGGCTCTTGATAAATTCTTTTCCTGAGATTTTGTTAAACGCTGGGCTGCCAGTAGGTTTAGGTATGCTGCGGTAACTCTGATTTCGTGCTGAAATTTCTCTTGTTCTAAATCATTATTATCTCTTTTATAAACCGCATCAGCAACTGCAATTCGCTGTTTTATTCTACCAAAGGTGAAAAAATCCCAGTTTATATTAGCCAGATAAAGTGAGCCGAAAGCTGCATTCCAGTTTTGACGTTCCAAAGCCGGACCAGATGATGCTGTACCCAATCCCAAACCATACAAAGGACCATTTTGTCCGTTAACGGTTCCATAATCTTGTTGAGCAATTAAGGTTAGATTTGGAAGATATTCTCTTTTGGCTTGTTGGATGATAGACTTGGAAGCTTCAGCATAATTATTTTTTGCTTTAATGGTTCCATAATTTGATAATGCAGTATTTACAGCATCTTTAAGGGTTAAGATTTGACCTTTTGCTTCTAATAATCCGGTAAAAAATAAAAATGAGATGAGATATAAAAAGGATATACGTGGCATAGTGTATAATTTACACACAAATGTAAATTATGAAAGCAATATCCTACTATTTAAGTCAAACCAATTGTTATTAAAATCAAATAATAATCATATTGTTACTTAAAATGGGGGAGGTTTTTCAACTAAAAGATTCTTAATGCTTCAAAAAGAATCTTTTAGTTAGAATTTGATTAATTTTCTTCAGTGTATTTCTTGAAATTATCTAAAATAGATTGCCATCCTCCACGTTGCATTTCAATTGGATTTTGATTTTCAGGGTCGAATGTTTCTGTAATTTTAGTCGTATCGCCATCAGCTTCAAAAACAATTTGTACTGTTCTTCCATCAGCCAATGCGTACTCTATTCTTTTATGCGTTTCTACATTTATGTAAATTCCTTCGAAATCAAAACTCACACTGCCATCTTTAGCAGCCATTGTTGTTTTAAATTTTCCGTCGGTTTTTAAATCATTTTCAGCATAAGGTGCATGCCAATCGCTAGCAGCAAATGTCCATTTTTTAATGTGATCAGGTTCGCTCCATAAAGTCCATACTTTATCAACCGGAGCATTAATTACCGATTCAACTGTTATCTTTTCCATATAGATTAATAAAATTTATAGTATAAAGTTATACTAAGATTTCGTAATTGAAAAAGGTTAAACCAGCCGATTTTAGGGGTACTTTTAGAAAATGCTTATTTTTAAGCTAATGGAATTTCAAAATAGAAAGTAGAGCCTTTTCCAATTTCACTCTCTACGCCGATTTTTCCGTTATGTCGCTCAATAATTTCTGAGCTGAGGTAAAGGCCAATACCAAAACCAGATATAGTGTGGTGTTTACCAACCCTGTAATATCTGTTAAAAAGCTTATCAACGTCTTCTTTATCAATGCCAATTCCATCATCAGTAATACTTACTAAAGCGTAGCCATCTAAAATTTCACATCTAACATCGATGTCAGTACCAGAAGGTGAATATTTTACGGCGTTACTTAGTAAATTAGATACCACACTTCCAATTTTATCTCTATCGGCATTAACCATAATGGGTTGTGAAACAGATAGATTAATTTTATGGGAAAACTGAACCAAATCGCTTTCTTCAACAAGTTCTTTAATTAGCTCATCAAGTTGAAAATCACTCTTTTCTATTAATAATTTACCAGATTCTAAACGAGAGACATTTAAAAAGCCGTTTATCATTACGGTCATTTTCTTTACCTGGTTGTAAGTTCTGTTTAGTGCTGTTAATGCGTAAGAATCATCATTTTTTTTCGCTCTCGAGTGCAAAACCTGTACAAAACCACTTATTGCGGTTAAAGGTGTTTTAAGTTCGTGGCTAACCATACCAATGAAATCATTTTTTCTGATTTCATCTTTCTTTAATTCTGAAATATCTACACTTGAGCTTATATAGCCGGCAAATTCTCCATTTTTATTAAACCTCGGACTACCTTTTGCTAAAAGCCAGCTGTAATTTCCCTCTTTATCTAAAATCCTAAACTCACCCGTAAACGGCGATGTATTTTTAAATGCTTCCAGATAAATTTCTATATATCTGTCTCTATCTTCTGGATGAATCAAATCTGCCCAGCCATACTTTAATAAATCTTCCATACTACGCCCGGTAAGTGTAGTCCATGACGTATTAAAGTAAGTGGCATTGCTGGTTTCATCGCCCACGGCAATAAAAACATCAGTTGCTTCGGCCATATTTCTAAACCTGGATTCGCTTTCTTCAAGTGTATGGCGATATTCTATCTCAGGCGTAATGTCTAAAATAACGCCAAGAAAGCGAGCAACTCTGTTATTTGATTTTGGAATACTTTTACCAACTACGCGTACCCATTTTATTTTATTTGTGGTGCTTTGTAATATTGGGTACTGCACATCAAATGGCTGTTTAGTTAATAGAGCGTTATCACGGGCTTTTTCTATAACAGGCAAATATTGAGGAACAACAGTGTTGATGACATCTGCCCAAGTAATTTTTCCCTTTTCTGGCAAGCCATAAAACTCTCTGGCCTTTGCAGAAATATCGAATTTACCTGTTTCAGGTTCAATACTGTAAATACCTAAATTACCCGAAGCTAGAGCCAATCTTAAACTTTCTTCAGTTTCAGATAATTCTTCATTTTTAAGAAAAAGACTTTCCTGTGCTTCTTGTAATTCCTCGTTGGTAGTTGCTAATTCTTCGTTCGTTGCAGAGAGTTCTTCGTTTGATGCTGCAAGTTCTTCAGTTGTTGCTTGTAATTCAACTTCACTTTGTTCTAGCTGTTTTCGGTTTTTAACCTTATCAGTGATATCATTTACAGTAGCTAGGATGTATTCTACTTCACCGTTTTTATCGAAAATCGGGTCATAAGAGAAATCGACATAAATTAAATCCATTTCACCATTTTCGTAAGATATATCAACCGGTACTTCTGGCATTGCAATTCTCTTACCTGTTTCAAAAACCTCAGCTAATAATTTTGGAAATCTTTGCTGTTGCAATTCTGGGAATACATCAGTTATCTTTTTACCAAGAACATTTTCTAGTTTTCTTTGCCAGATTTTAATCATCGGAGGATTAGGATGTTCGATAATTAAATCTCGGCCTTTGAGCAAAGTCATTGCAACATTCGTGGTTTGAATGATGTTTTGCATTAACAACCTGCTCGATTCCAGGTCTACAGTTCGTTTTTCTATTCTGAGCTCTAATTCGTCATTTAACGTTTGCAGTGCTCTTCGAGATAAAGTTAGCTCTTCATTTGTACTCAGCAGATCTTCTAAATTGGCCTGTAGTTCTTCATTAGATGCAGCTAATTCTTCATGAGTATCTGCAAGTGCTCTATTGAGCTTATGCTCTCGCTCTAACGACTCGTTAAGTGCATTTTTACCTAAAATTTCATCGGTAATATTATTGGTTGTAACCAGTAAATATTCTACTTGTTTATTATCTATTACCGGAACAATTTCAGATTGCCACCAACTTGTTTTCGTAGATTTTAAATCATTATCAGGTATATTGTATTGAAAAGAGGGAAGATTAACGATTTGTTTCGTTTCAATCGCTGAAATTAATCCATCAATTAAAACTCTACTATCTTGATTATCATCATCAATTGGAAATGCCTCAATTATTTTTAATCCTTTTATATCTCTGGTTGTTATATAAGTAGCTTTTTTAAACTCTTCATTATAATCCAGGATATGAAAATCGGGAGCATCAGCGGCAAGTATAATTCTTGGAGCCTTATTATTAAAAATTGCTCTAAAAAGTGGAGAATTTAATTGATTCATTAATGGGGATGATTCTTCTTCTTATTTGCACGAATATAACAGGTTACAAGTTTATTTGTTTATGTTTTTTGCGTTTAAATTTATAAAATCCATTTTACAAATTAGTTAGTACAAAAAAAGCTCTGGATTTAAATCCAGAGCTGAATAATTAATATAACACTAAATGGCTGTATAACCTCCGTCGGCTATGATGTAACTTCCTGTAGTAAATGATGATTTATCAGAACTTAAAAATGTAACCAAATCGGCAATTTCTTCAGGTTTACCCAATCTGTTAATTGGACTTTTTGATGCTATTGCATCTTGGGCAGCTTTGTCTAAGTTTGCCGAAAGGAGTGGAGTTTCAATATAACCTGGCCCAACTGCATTGCATCTTATATTTTTTGTTGCATATTCTGCAGCAATATTTTTAGTTAAACCAACCACGGCATGTTTTGAAGCCGTGTAAGCCGGACTATTTGGCGCTGCAACTTGGCTATGTATAGAGGCAATGTTTATAATTGAACCACCGCCATTTTTCTCCATTTGTTCTAACTGATACTTACAGGCATAGAATACACCATTTAGGTTTAAAGCAATTACCTTATCCCATTCTTCTGGTTCGTATTTACCTGTCGGTTTTGCTGGTCCGCCCATACCAGCATTATTGCAGGCAATATCTAAGCGACCGTATTTTTCAACTACAGCATCAACTAGTTTTTTATTTTCATCAGCTTTTGATGAATCTGCTTTAACAAAGATGGCTTCACCACCGCTATTTTTAATTAAACTAACAGTTTCTTCGCCATGCTCATCGTTAATATCTGCAACAACAACTTTTGCACCTTCTTTTGCATAGTTAATGGCAATTGCTCTTCCAATACCTGAGCCTGCTCCCGAAACAACGGCTACCTTATTTTCTATTATAGACATGATATTTTATTTTAATAATTGAATAAATAACGGAGATAGAAGGAGAATGTTTGTCAGCGAAAAGTGTTTTAACAAACATTTAACCCAGGTAATAATTAAGTTATGTTTAGGGATTTTAGAACATAAAAAAGCCATCATTTCTGATGGCTTTAGTTTCGATTTTTTTTGAAGTACTCGGGGCGGGAATCGAACCCGCACGCCTTTGAAAGCACAGGATTTTAAGTCCTGCGTGTCTACCAGTTCCACCACCCGAGCAGGCGATTAACCTTTTAAAATAAATGCTTTCTGGTAGGAAAACATTTAGAGCGAAAGACGAGATTCGAACTCGCGACCCCGACCTTGGCAAGGTCGTGCTCTACCAACTGAGCTACTTTCGCAAAATAATACAGTATGTCGTATTCCTTTGGGGTTGCAAATATAGAAATATAAATTTTGTTTTAAAATAAAATTTAAAAATAATTTTAATTGTCCATCAGTTACTTTAAATTCATAAATTATCTTCTATCAACGAATACCTGCTGAAAATTAATGATTAAATATTTAAGCAATCATTTGCATGTAAATTTGATAGTATGCTTCAGTAAAGAAATGAGTTGAAGTTTTTCTAATTTTAAATTTATAAATAATGAAAAATCATATGATAAGGATGCTATTCTCTTGGTGTATTATTATATTTTCAACGGAATTGTTTTCGCAAGAAAAATTAGTTGAAGTCAATGGACATAAATATAATGTATTTGTTTCTGGGATAGAAAAGCGAAAAGCAAATGCTCCAGTCATTGTTTTTGAAAGTGGGATGGGAGTTGATCTTGGGAATTGGAAGGGGATGATAAACCAAATATCATCGTTTGCCCCAGTTTTTGCTTATGATCGTGCTGGAATAGGCAAAACAAATAAGATTTTCAAAATGCCCACTATTAGTTTTGTTGCAGAAAGTTTGCATGAAATTTTAAATAATCTAAAGATTGAGCCTCCATATTTATTAGTCGGACATTCATTAGGTGGTGTCTACATTAGAGCATTCGCTGGTTTATACCCAAAGGAAATTTCAGGAATGGTATTTATAGACCCTGCAGATTTTACTGAAACAAAAAAGGATTGGAATGACATTTTTAGAAAAATGGGTATCCCGGAAAATAAAATCGAAGTCATGCTACATAACAGGCTCTATCAACCTGTTCAGAAAGTTGATTCTTTGAACTTTGGTCCATGGAGTGAGCGGAGGGTTTTGAATGAATTACGTAAAACAGATTTTGCAGAGATTACCAGTTTGCCATTACCCTCTGTACCATTACTTTTTTTTGTGGGTGGAAAATTTGAAGTGCCAGTTGCGCAAAGGAGTAAAGATTATGACCATGAACTTTTTTTTCATATTAAAAATTCTTCCAATATGGAAAGATGGAGGAGATTAGTTCATTCCTCTGGAAAAGCAGGTGGCCTATTTTATCTTTCTTCGGCAGGTCACTACATTCATTTTGACGATGAAAGAACTTTAGTTGATAATATAAAAATCTTATATGATAGGATTGAAAAATAAGTTATTTCTTGCTCTCTGAAAATTAAACAAAACAAAACAAAACCAGATTAGAAGAATATGCTAACAAAAAAAGCCATCATTTCTGATGGCTTTAGCTTCGATTTTTTTTTGAAGTACTCGGGGCGGGAATCGAACCCGCACGCCTTTGAAAGCACAGGATTTTAAGTCCTGCGTGTCTACCAGTTCCACCACCCGAGCAGGCGATTAACCTTTTAAAATAAATGCCTCCTGGTAAGAAGGCATTTAGAGCGAAAGACGAGATTCGAACTCGCGACCCCGACCTTGGCAAGGTCGTGCTCTACCAACTGAGCTACTTTCGCATTAACAAAACCGATATGCTGTTTCGTTTTGGTGATGCAAATATAGACAGATTTATATTTCTGTCAAGAGATTTTTTATTAAAAATTTAATATTTAGTTTAAATTGCTGGCTTTCAGCGCAAGTAAAATTAAATCATTTTCAAATCCTCTTCCCTGAAGATAGTTCATAAGCTTGATTTTTCTTTTCAGCGGATTAGATTCTGCAATTGTTCCTGCCTTTTTAAGGGCTAAATTTTCTAAAGTCTGCATATAATCATCATCATCCAAACTGTATAACGCTTTTTGTAAAATTCTATCCGGAACACCTTTTAATTTTAAACCCTGTTTAATTTTAATTCTTCCCCATTTTTTGATGTTAAATTTTCCTGATGCGTACTGTTTTGCAAAGCGTTCCTCGTTAAGGAAGTTGTTCGTAATCAACTCCGATAAAATTTCCTCAAGTTCATCTCCTCTAATTCCCCATTCTACCAATTTATACCGAACTTCCTTTTGTGAACGTTCCTGGTACACACAAAAATTTTCAGCTTTGGCTAATGCCTGTTTTTTATCTAATATTGCTCCCTCTTGTTTACCGCTTTTCATAATTATTTACTGAAATTCGTAAAAATAAAAACGATTATCACATTTTTCTGAATTTAACACCATGCAGAATCCGATATATACCATTTCTAACATTGCCCAAATTTTACATGCTGATGCAAAATTATCTGATGAACAAGCTATTATTCAGTATTTGATTGTAGATAGTCGTTCGGTTTTAATGCCAGAAAATTCACTGTTTTTTGCGCTGAAATCTCATAGAAACGGACATGAATTTGTTAGTGATGCATACAGTAAAGGTGTTCGGAATTTTGTAATCAGCGAAGAAAAATACATCAACCAATATACAGAATGTAATTTTTTATTAGTTGCTGATGTTCTGGCGTCCTTGCAAAAATTAGTAGCTACACATCGAAATCATTTTGATTTAAAAACAATCGGTATCACCGGAAGTAACGGTAAAACAATCGTTAAAGAATGGTTATATCAGCTTTTAGCGGTCGATTATAATATCGTTCGCAGTCCTAAAAGTTATAATTCTCAAATTGGTGTTCCGCTTTCTATTTGGCAAATTGAAGCCGATAATACCTTAGGAATTTTCGAAGCAGGTATTTCTGCCGAAAATGAAATGGAAGCTATTGCCGAAATTATTAAGCCCCAAATTGGGATTTTGACCAATATCGGCGAAGCTCATGCAGAAGGTTTTAGTTCTAAAAGGGAGAAGTTAAACGAAAAATTAAAGCTTTTTAAAGATTCTGAATTATTAATTTATTCTCCAGATTATGTAACTGAGGTTAATTTTAAAGATTTGCCGGGTAAAAAACACTTTACCTGGAGCAGTAACCAAGGTGCAGATTTGCGAATTATTGCAGTTGAGCCAATAGAAAATAATTGTTATTTAAGAGCTATCTATCAAGATCGCGAAATTGAATGTATGTTGCCCTTTAGAGATAAGGCTTCAATAGAAAACGGTATTGTATGTTGGGCAACTTTGCTTGCCTTGGGATATTCCGCAGAACAGGCAGATTCCAGATTGGAGAAACTAAGTCATGTTAGCATGCGTTTGGAGCTGAAAAACGGCATTAATCAATGTTCTATTATTGATGATTCTTACAGTGCCGATATTTCGTCCTTGGCAATTGCCTTGGATTTTTTGAATCAGCAAAATCAACATCCAAAGAAAACAGTAATCCTATCAGAATTATTTGAAACCGGTAAAGATGATTTAGATTTATATACAGAAATTGCAGATTTGCTTGTGCAGAAAAAGGTTAGCCGTTTAATCGGAATCGGAACGCACATTAGTAAATATGCAAGCCTGTTTAACCTCGAAACCCAGTTTTTTGAAGATACCAATGCTTTTGTTGAGGCATTTCCTGGCTTGCAGTTTAATCACGAAACGATATTAGTTAAGGGCGCAAGGCGATTTGAATTTGGCAGAATTAGTAAACTGCTTACACAAAAAATCCACGATACGGTTTTAGAAATTGATTTAAATGCGATGGTTGGCAATTTGCAATTCTATCGTTCTAAAATCAGTTCAGGAGTTAAAATCATGGCAATGGTAAAGGCTTTTTCTTACGGTAGCGGAAGTTTTGAAATCGCGAATTTACTTCAGTTTCACAAAGTGGATTATTTGGCCGTAGCTTATGCCGATGAAGGGATCGCTTTGCGTAAAGCAGGGATAACTTTGCCAATAATGGTAATGAGTCCGGAAATATCTGCTTTTGAAGCAATTATTAAACACAATCTCGAGCCAGAAATTTACAGTTTAGAAATCTTAAATAGCTTTCTGAATGCACTTTCAGATTACGATTTTAACTATCCGGTTCATATTAAAATTGATAGTGGGATGCATCGCTTGGGTTTTGATAATTCTGAAATTGAGAAATTATCCGAAATACTTAAAAATTCGCAACGCATTAAAGTTCAGAGTATATTTTCTCATTTGGTGGCAAGCGGAGAGGCAGAGCATGATGGTTTTACTCAACAGCAAATTGATAAATTTAATGAAATTGCAAATAATTTGGTTGAAGTTTTAGGTTACAAACCATTGTTTCATATTGTAAATACTTCAGGTATTAGTCGCTGGCCAAATGCTCAAATGGATATGGTTCGTTTAGGAATTGGTTTGTATGGTTTTGATGCGGCGTTGGTTAATAATAGAGGTTTGCAAACTACAATGGTTTTAAAAACAACTGTAACACAGGTTAAAATTTTAGATGCAGGTGAAACCGTTGGATACAGTAGAAAAGGTATTTTACCTGCCGGAGGAAAAATCGCTACCGTTAAAATCGGTTATGCAGATGGTTACAATCGTGCTTTTGGAAATGGCACTGGAAAAATGCTGATTAACGGTTATTTGGTGCCAACAATAGGCTCAATCTGTATGGATATGACAATGCTCGATGTTACTGGAATAGATGTAAAACCTGGAGATGAAGCAATCGTTTTTAATCAGGAACACAGCATTATGGAACTTGCCAAACAAATTAACACAATACCTTACGAGATTTTAACCAACATTTCTCAAAGAGTAAAACGGGTTTATTTTTACGAATAATTGGTCGATAGTTCATTTGTCATTGGTTCATTAGTTCATTGGGCAGGATGCTGACTGTTAATTAGTCAATGGTTCATTAGTTTATCGGGCAAGGTGCAGATTCTAAAGTAATTGGCAAATTGTTTAATTGCTGAATTGATAAATTGTTTATTGATAATTCGTTCACTGGTCAATTAGTTCATTTGGGGCAGGTTGCAGGTTATAAATCATGCTAACCAATGACAAATGAACCAATGAACTTTTTAACCAATCTGCTAACCAATTTAACAATTCAATCAATTAACCCTTTTTTTCATAAGTTTGCAGCATGAATAAAGTCGGGAAAGCCATTATAAACTATTTAATTAAAGGTTTATTAATTGTTGTACCTATTGCTGTGAGTATTTTCATCGTAATTTGGGCAGTAACAACGGTTGATAGCTGGTTAAATGTTAATAATATTCTTGGCGTAAATCCTCGTACAGGCGAAAGCAGAAATATTCCGGGATTGGGTTTGCTTACCGTTTTAACCATAATTTTACTTGCCGGGATTTTCGTTACCAATTTGGTTACAGAACCAATGTACAATTGGTTTCAACGGATGATGCAGCGTTTACCTTTGCTCAATTTCATCTATTCTTCTATTAAAGATTTAACTGAAGCTTTTGTTGGCGATGAAAAGAAATTTAATCACCCGGTGTTGGTTGAAGTTGAAGGAGGCTTAAAAAAAATCGGTTTTTTAACACAAAATGATTTGCATAAACTTGATTTGCCGGAGGAAGTTGCAGTTTATTTTCCGCTTTCCTATTCATTTGCAGGTCAGCTTTGTATTGTAAAAAGAGATAAAGTTAAAGATTTAAATATGACTGCTGCTGATGCTATGAAATTAGTAGTTAGTGGCGGTGTAAGTGGTTTATAGTTAAGAAATGATTCAGATTTATCACAATAACAGATGCACAAAAAGTCGTCAGGCTTTTCAGGAACTGGAAAATAGCGGAAAGCCGTTTGAAGTTATTTATTATTTAGAAACTCATCCAAATAAAGCACAGCTTGAAGAATTATTAGCAAAGCTGAATATTAAACCATTTGATTTAATTAGAAAAGGAGAGAGAGTTTATCTTGAAAATTATAAAGGCAAAAGCTTAACTGATTCAGAATGGATTGATGTTATGGTGGAAAATCCAATATTGATTGAAAGACCAATTGTTGTTTCTGGTAATAAGGCTGTAATTGCCAGACCGACTGAACGAATTAAAGAGATTTTGTTTTAGGATTTTTAATAATTTGTGTCTTGGCCAGACGGGCTTTTTTCTTTTGACAACAAAAGAAACAAAATTGCCAGCTGAAAATTTTTGTATTTAAGTTTGTGGATTGGCTTGGACGGTTTATCCCCAATCCCGTACGTACGGGATGTTAGGCCGGTTTAACGTAGAACGATAAAATAGTACTTTGGCCTTAAACGATCATCATATATTGCCTTTAAAGTTGTAAATAACAATTTTGGTTATTCAAAACGAATATAGTTCTACTAAAAAATACTTCTTACACTCGACATAAAAATTACGAAAAGAATTAAGGCATAAATTAGCCTTGAGTAATATTCTCGAATAAATAATCCAGTAAAAATCAATAAATCATCATCAACGTTGCTGTGAATTAAACCACTATTTGTTGTCGAATTAAAAATTACCTGCTTATCAACATGGTTATTAATGCTCCATCTGCTTAACCAACTATTTTGAAAACTCCAGTCAAATTGTTCTCCTGTAGATATTGATATTTTAGCCTTAAAAGCCATCCAATCATAACGTATCACAGCTAAAACTTCGTTTTTATTGTTTAATATTTTAGTTTCCGGAACTGAATATCCCTCACTTTTTAATAAATAAATTCCACTTTGTGTAGTTGCAATAGCCGAATTTTTTAATGAACTAAAATTTAGCGAAAATTTTAAAAGCGCATGCTCATATACCTGATAATTACTATCAAATAATCCTTTTCTCCAATTTAATATTTTCTCCATTTAAAACAGATTTTCCCTTATGACTCCCGAATAAACCAATCGTTACAGATAATGTTTGCAAATAAAAAAAGTGCTTGCGGTAACAAGCACTTTTTTACTTTATGATTGAATTTTGAAGGATTAACTTGAAATGATTAAATTTTGAATGACTGAATTATAGAATTTTTATCACAGTCTTGCCATTCTTGAAATCAAAATAATCCTTAAATCTTGAAAATCCTGCAAATCCTCTCAATCCTGCTAAAAATTAGGTTTTAACACATACTTATCATAGAACCTGAAAATATGTTCTGCAGCTTCTTCTGCGGTATCTACCAAACGGAAAAGGTTTAAATCTTCTTCGTGGATGTTGTGCTCTTTTTGCAACATTGTATTTTTTAACCAATCAATTAAGCCACCCCAATAATCAGTGCCAATTAACACGATTGGGAAGCGGGCAATTTTACCGGTTTGTATTAAAGTTAATGCCTCAAAAAGCTCATCCATTGTTCCGAAACCACCAGGCAATACAATAAAACCCTGGCTATATTTCATAAACATTACCTTGCGTACAAAGAAATAATCGAACTCTAATAATTTATTATGGTCTATGTATTTATTATGAAACTGCTCAAATGGTAGTTCGATATTTAAACCAACTGATTTACCACCGTTTGTATGCGCACCTTTATTACCAGCTTCCATAATTCCGGGACCACCACCTGTAATTACTCCATAACCACGATCGGTTAAAAGTTTACCGCACTGTTCTGCTAATTTGTAATATTTGTTTGTTTCTGCAGTACGGGCAGAACCGTAAATTGTAACGCAAGGACCGATTTTTGCAAGTTTTTCGAAACCATCTACAAACTCAGCCATTATTTTAAATATCTGCCAGGAATCTGTTACTTTAATTTCCTGCCAATCTTTATTTTCAAAAGCACTTCTAATTTTTTCTTCACTCGTCATATATACTGTATTCTAATATTAAAATCTGGTTTGTGCATCAGTTTTTTTGCTGATAAAAAGCAAACCTATAAATGTAATTAAGCCATTAATTAAAATAAGCTCAACGCTAAAAACATATCCTCCTAAAATTTCTTTGGAGTAGCTCGAAAGCAAGTAACATAAAAAAGGCGATAAAATGCAAACTATCGGTACTAATTTATCATGTAAACCTCGTTTTTTTACAAACAATCCAAAACTATAAAGCCCTAAAAGCGGTCCGTAGGTGTAAGATGCGATGGTAAAAATCAAACTTACAACCGATGAACTATTTAGGGCATTAATTACAATTATCACTAAAAACATCAAAATAGAAAAAGCAATGTGAACGGTATGGCGTTTTTTTACCGCGTCTTTAGCATCGATATTTTCCTTCTTTGCCATGCCTAAAAAATCTACGCAAAATGATGTAGTTAAAGCCGTAAGTGCCGAATCTGTAGTGGCAAATGTTGCAGCCGTTAAACCTAACATAAATATAATTGCAGGTACTGCACCAAGGCTATTTAGTGCAATTTCTGGGAATAACAAATCGGTTCTTGGTTTTCCGGTTAAATGGTCTAAAGGAATTTCAATTCCATTTTTTGCAGCATAAATGTATAATAAAGCACCAACACTCAAGAAAAACACATTCAGAATTACGAATACCCCGGTAAAGGTGAACATGTTTTTCTGAGCTTCTTTAATTGTGCTCATACTCAGGTTTTTCTGCATTAAATCCTGGTCTAAACCCGTCATTGCAATGGTTACGAAAATCCCTCCGATAAACTGTTTGCTGAAGTACCATTTGTTGGTTAAGAAATCATCCAAAAAGAAAATTTTCGAATAACTGCTACTTTTTATGGTTTCAAAAGCTTGGGGAATGCTGAAATTTAAGCTGTTACAAATGAAATAAATCGTTAAAAAAACTGATAAAACAAGGAAAAACGTTTGTAAAGTATCAGTAATGATGATGGTTTTTAACCCACCTTTAAACGTGTAAGACCAAATCAGCGCCAGCGAAATTAACACCGTAAGCCAAAAAGGTATTCCATAATTATCAAAGATAAAACGCTGTAAAACAATTACAACCAGATACAATCTGGTAGCAGAACCTAGTGTACGGCTCAATAAAAATATCGAGGCTGCGGTTTTATAACTGTAATGCCCTAAACGCTGTTCTATGTAACTGTAAATTGACGTTAGATTCATTCGATAATACAGCGGTAGCAACACCGTACAAATAATAATGAAGCCAACAGCATTACCTAAAACGAACTGAAAATATTGAAATTGATTACCTGCGGGTGCGCCAACTTCTCCCGGAACGGAAATAAAAGTTACACCAGAAAGCGCTGTTCCAATCATTCCAAAGGCTACTAAATACCATTTTGAATTTCTATTGGCAACGAAAAATGAATTGTTATCGGATGAATCTTTTGAGGTAACGAATGAAATTATAATCAGCAGTAAAAAATAGCCGATTAGAAAACATAATAGAATAGTTGGTGACATAATTTGGTTTTAAGCTGATAAATGTAAGAAATTAATATTAGTTGTTTGGTTGGTTAGATTGTTAGTTTTTTCGTTCCCACACAAAATAACTAAAAAACCAAAGCACTAAAAAACCAAACAACTATTTCATATTTTTGTACCATGAATTTTTCATCCAAACTGCTTGAAGATGCGGTAAACGAATTTTCGAAATTACCTGGTGTGGGGCAGAAAACAGCTTTGAGATTGGTTTTGCATCTTTTAAATAAGGAACAGGAAGAGGTAAATCAGTTTGGAAATACATTAATCAAACTAAAACAGCAAATTAAAAACTGCAGCATCTGTTATAATATTTCAGACCATACGGTTTGCGAAATTTGTACTTCGCACAAGCGTGATAAAGAAACGATTTGTGTAGTAGAAGATACGCGGGATGTAATGGCTATCGAAAATACAGGTCAGTATTTTGGGGTTTACCATGTTTTAGGGGGACTAATTTCTCCGATGGATGGCATTGGTCCGGCAGATTTATACATAGATAGTCTGGTTCAAAGGGTTTCGGCTGGCGATATAAAAGAAATAATTTTAGCGCTTAGTCCGAATATGGAAGGCGACACCACGCTTTTTTATCTTTACAAACGGTTAAAAGAATTTAATGTTCCGGTAACTACAATTGCCAGAGGAATTGCCTTTGGTGGTGAACTGGAATATACCGATGAAATTACCCTCGGACGCTCGATTATTACTCGGGTACCTTACGAAACTGCGATGATGAAATAATTTAGTTGTTTCGTTGGTTGGTTGTTTTGTTGATTAGGACATGCCAAAAAAACTGAACAACTAAAAACCAAAAATCCAATAACCCAAAAAACTAAAAACCCAAACAACGAACAAACCAATGAAAGATAAAGTTGTCATCATTACAGGCGCATCTAGCGGAATTGGAAAAGCTTGTGCTGAAGAATTTGCTAAACGTGGCGCAAACCTTGTGTTGGCTGCCCGTCAATATGTTACGCTGTGCGAAATAACTGCTGATTTAGAAAAAAGATACGGAATTAGAGCGGTAGCGGTTCAGGCTGATGTAAGTAAAGAAGCAGATTGCGAATTGATAATTAAACAAACGCTGGTTTCGTTTCAAAAAATTGATATTTTGGTTAATAACGCGGGTTTATCTATGCGTGCTTTATTTAACGATTTAGATTTATCAGTGCTAAAAAACCTAATGGATGTAAACTTTTGGGGAACGGTTTATTGCACAAAATATGCCTTAGCAGAGATTTTAAAAACTAAAGGTACGGTTGTCGGAATTTCATCAATTGCCGGTTATCGCGGTTTGCCTGGAAGAACGGGTTACTCGGCTTCTAAATTTGCAATGAATGGTTTTATGGAATCGTTACGTACCGAGCTTTTAAAAACTGGTGTAAACGTCTTGGTTGCTTGTCCGGGTTTTACGGCTTCTAATATTCGGGTAACGGCGTTGGCTAAAGATGGCATTGCACATGGTGAAACCAGTATGGATGAAGGTAAAATGATGACATCTGAAGAAGTTGCAAGCATTATTGCCGATGGAATTGAGCAGCGCAAGCGTACTTTAATAATTACTGGCCAAGGTAAATTAGCTGTGTGGATGAATAAGCTGTTTCCTTCTTTTGTAGATAAAAAGGTATTTGATTTATTCGCTAAGGAAAAGAATCCGCTGATTAAAGCATAGATATGCTCTTTCCGTCATTGCAAGGTACGAAGCAATCTGATTATAGAGATTGCTTCGTGCCTCGCAATGACGACCGAGTTAGGCCTTTGTATCTGTTTGAGCTGGTTTAACTTTCTTACACGAACCTAAATTAAATAGCCCCGACATAAGCGTAAAGCCCGGAATGGTAGCGCAGCGAAATGAGGACTTGGAGCGGTGGCGGGAGTATCGTAACCCATGAGCACAGGTTTTGTGCTTCTAAAAAATGGAAGAATTGTGTTAATATTTCCGTCATTGCGAGGCACGAAGCAATCTGATTATAGAGATTGCTTCTTGCCTCGCAATGACGAGTTGTATAAGCAAAATTAGTCTAATTAGCTTTAAAACAACTCCGAAGTTCCTAAATAACCGTTTACCAGTTTCAAAATATCTTTACCAATTTCTACCGCATTCCCAACTCCAATACCTTTAATTGCAGCAAGTTGTTCAGTAGTTTTGGGTAATTTGGCGGCAACGGTTTGCAAAGTTTGCTCGGAAAGTACATTGTGTTCAGGTACATTTCTTCTTTCGCTTATCTTTCTCCTTAGGTCAACAAGTTCGTTATAGAGTTTTATGTTAACAATTTCCTTGGATTGTTCTACCACTTTTTTAACTCTTCCGGTTTGAATAGGCTCATAATTACTGCCTGCTTTGTGATAAATTTTGGCAAATTCATCAGCAGAAAAATTTTTAAAATTGATTTTAAAAAGCGCTGATTTTACCATTAAATCGTTTGTGAGGTCACTTATTCTAGCTATTATTTTCTCCGCCTTTTCATCCCTGTAAACGTTCATGTCGTTAAACTTATCTGCATAATCGATTATCGATTTTAATTTTGGGATGAAATAAACCGAAGCTTTTGATAATCTTTCAATCAGAATAGAATTGTGATTTACTGGTGTTATTTTGGACTGTTCAGCTAATTCTTTTTTGATAAATCTGTCTCCAATTGCTATAATTTCGCTTTCTAAAGGTTTAGCTATCTCATTAATAATCTCATGAAAGGCAACATTTTCATGGTTATTCGGGAAATTAGATTTTTTTAACAAAAGCCAGTTTTTAGCCAAGGCACTAAAATCGAGTAAATCATGTATCAGATTCCACTCATAATTTATTGCTGATTGCGCTAAAGTTTCTGCACTGGGTTTAGTTAAGATTGCGTTATTAGTAAAACTGATAACCTTATCATCGGTAATAATATTTTCTGGTTTTACCGGAGATTTTAAAATCAGCCCTTCCAAACTTCTGCAACGACTTAAAGCTACATAAGCTTGTCCGTGTGTAAAAGAAGAGCTAACATCAACAATTGCCTTATCAAAAGTTAATCCCTGACTTTTATGAACTGTAATTGCCCAAGCCAATTTGAAGGGAAATTGAGTGAAAGAACCTGTATTTACCTCATTTATTTTATTCTCGCCATCAAGATTGTATTTAACGTTTTGCCATTCTTCTCTATCAATTTCAAGCTCGGCAGTATCGTTATCAAAGGCAACCTTAATTGTATCTCCATCTATCGCTTTAACAACTGCAGCTTTTCCGTTATAAAATAGTTTTTTGCCAGATGAATCATTCTTGATAAACATTACCCTTGCACCGATTTTCAGTTCTAAAACTTCATCAATCGGATAAGCATCTTTTGGGAAATCGCCTGTTACTTTTGCTGTAAACTGAAAGGTTTTGCCCTCAAGTTTTTCAAGATATTCTTGATTAATTTGAGTAACCTGATTGTTGTGTGTGGTAAGTGTTATGTATTCTTCTCTTCGGATGTTCGATAGGTTTTCATCGTATCGTTCGTTAAGATTAGCCAACAACTCACCGCTTAATGTATTTTCCCTAATTCCATTTAAAATATCAAGAAACGTTGGGTCTGATTGGCGGTAAACCTTATCCAGTTGAAAGGTAATAAGCTGGTTAGCAAGTATCGCTCTGCTATCAAAAAAATACGGACTAGCATAATAATTTTTAAGGATATGCCATGCATCGTGAGCAATGGGAGAGAGCTGATAAAGGTCGCCAATCATTAAAACCTGCACGCCACCAAAAGGTCGGTTTATGGCTTTTGTTTTGCGCAAAGCGATGTCAATATAATCGAGCACATCTGCCCGAACCATACTAATTTCATCGATAATTAATAGTTCAAGGCATTTAAGCAACTTCATTTTCTCTACAGAATATCGCACATCATCGCTGGTTTCCATATCCGGAATAATAGGACCGAAAGGAATTTGGAAAAAGGAATGCAGTGTTACACCACCAGCATTTATAGCCGCAACTGCTGTAGGAGCAACTATTGCGTAATTTTTTTCAGTAGTTTCTCTAATGTATTTAAGTAAAGTGGTTTTTCCGGTTCCGGCTCTACCCGTTAAAAAAACAGGTTGGTTTGTACTTTTAAGGAAATCTAAAATAAGCTGATGTTGGTGTGCCAATGTTTTCTGTAGATTAAATTTACGCAGGAAACATGCGTACAAAGCCAAAAATACAACGTTTTGGTGGTTTATGCTAATAATGTTAGTATCTATTAAAGGTACCCACGCCCGCGAAAACGGTCTAAAATGTTAAATATTGTAAATTAAGGAACAACTGAGTCGTTTAATGTATTCTGATGAGTTGTTGCTAATCAGCCTTTTGCGAAAACCTAAACGATGATTATGTCGTTTCTATATAAACATTGCGCAAGTGATGCAGGGTTAGCCGAAAACCTCAAATAGAGTAGGCATTATTAAAATTAGAAAACGTTATGAAACTTCAAGAGTTAAATTTAAACGAAATGAAAGAAATCAACGGTGGTGGTTTATTAGGTGGCAATGATTCAGCAAATTCAGGTGGATTATTAGGTTCAATCGGAATTGGTAATTTATTATCATTCTCTAACGAAACCCAAGACGGAGATGAATCGAGTAAAACCTCGTTCTCTTTAGGGAATAACATTGGTGGAAGCTTACAAGGATTATTCCAAAGCCTAACCAGCTAATTTGAATTAAAACCTCAATTATAAAAAAGGTCCTGATTTATTTCAGGACCTTTTTTTGGATTAAAAGAGCATAAATTTAAAATCAATAATTATGAAAAATTTATCAAATACAGAATTACTGGAAATTAATGGTGGAGGCAATTATTCCAACTCAGGAATATCAGTAAATAGTTCTACAGAAAGCTTACTTACCTTAAGGTTTGAGCATTCGTACGGCGAACATCACAGCGTTACAGAAACATCAGTCGGTAATAATATCAACCTCGATTTTTCTGTTCTTGGAATTGGAAAACAATAAAAACATATATGTTTAAAGATGAAAAGGAGCCGTTATTTCGGTTCTTTTTAGTTTATAATAAAACTAAATGCGCTCATTTTCGTATATAATTTCTAGATATGGATAGTGAAAAATATATATTTCCGAAAGAAGTTATCGAAAACACCGCCGAATATCACTTTCATTCGCATAACTCGAGAACTAAAATAATTTATCAGGTTTTATTGGTGGCACTCATTGTTGCGTTCATCTCTATCTTTTTAATTAAGGTTGATGTAAACGTAAAAAGCACCGGGTTATTTAGGCCAACCGCCGAACGTAACGAGATTAAACCCTTGGTTGCAGGTCGGGTAGATTCTCTTTTCATAAAAGAAAATATGCATGTTAAGGCTGGTCAGGTTTTGCTAACCATCCGTAAAGAAAATATCGAAAGTCAGGATGCGTTAAATCAATTTCAACAAACTGATGTAGAAGACCAGCTCTATGATTTAGGTTTGCTAATAAATGCCTATCGGCGAAATGATTGGTCGAAAAAACTGCCTTTAAAATCAGGTGTTTATGGTCAGCAGTATAGTTACTTTATGCAAAGAGTTACCGAGGCAAAAGCTAGATATCAGCTTGCGCTTAAAAACCACGAACGTTTTGCTTTTTTATATAAGAAGAAAGCCGTTTCGGCAGTTGAGTACGATGAAGTTAAACTTAAAAAGGATAACGTTTTTAACGAATTATCTTTAATCGGAGAAGAGCAAGGAAGTAAATGGCAAACTGAATTAAATCAATTAAAAATTCAAAATCAGCAGCTTGGTACAAGAGATAAACAATATACCGAGGAAAAGGAATTTTATACTATTAAAGCACCGTTAACCGGAACTGTACAGGAACTAAAAGGAATTCAACCTGGAAGTTCTATATCTGCAAATGAAATTCTTGGAGAAATTTCTCCCGATTCTGGTTTAATAGCCGAAACTTACGTACAACCAAAGGATATCGGTTTATTAAAAATTGGCACCAAAGCAAGGTTTCAGATTGATGCTTATAACTATAACGAATGGGGGATGGCAACCGGGAAAATCATCTCCATTTCAAATGATATATTTATGCAAAATGGCGCACAGCCTTTCTTTAAAGTTCGCTGTTTGCTCGATAAAAATACCCTCAATTTAAAAAATGGTTACGTTGGTAAAATAAAAAAAGGTATGACTTTGCAAGCACGCTTTTTTGTAACCAGAAGAACACTTTTTCAACTCCTTTACGATAAGGCCGATGACTGGTTAAACCCAAATGTAATTCCCGAAGCTAAAGAAACAAAGACGACCAGCTTATGAAACTAAATAATTTTTTTAGCTCGCTCAAGGCGAAGTTTTCTTCCGGATCGCCTGCCAAAAGAACCATTATAAAACAGCATGATGTTACCGATTGTGGTGCAGCTTGTCTTGCATCTATCGCTATCCATTATGGTTTGGATATGCCGATTGCAAGAATCAGGCAATATGCATCAACAGATAAAAAAGGTACAAATGTGCTTGGTTTAATTGAGGCTGCAACGCGATTGGGCTTTTCGGCCAAAGGCGTTAAAGCCGATTACGATAACCTTTTTAGCATTCCACTTCCGGTAATTGCCCATGTTATACAAAATAATTTACCTCACTATGTGGTTTTGTATTCCATCCATTCTGATTACATAGAAGTTATGGACCCAGCTTATGGCGAAATGCAAAAGCTAACCCATAACGAGTTTAGACAAAAATGGACAGGTGTTTTGCTGATGCTTCTTCCTGGTGATGATTTTACCGCTGGAACGGAAAGAATTTCGCTTGAAAAAAGATTTTTGTATTTGCTATTACCTCACAAATCTATATTAATTCAGGTTTTAATTGGTGCAGTTTTTTATACCATTCTGGGATTATCATCGTCCATCTTTCTGCAAAAAATTGTAGATAATGTACTGCCCGAGGGAAATACAAATCTGCTGAATTTGATGGGCACGGTAATGATAATCATCATTCTGTTGCAGATTTTTATCAACTACGCTAAAACTTTACTAACCATAAAAACTGGTCAGCAGATTGATGCCAGGTTAATTTTAGGCTATTATAAACACTTGTTAAAACTTCCTCAGCAATTTTTTGATACCATGCGTGTTGGAGAAATTATTTCGAGGATGAATGATGCTGTAAAAATCAGGGCCTTTATAAACGATGTTTTAATCGGCTTTGCTGTAAACATATTTATTTTGATATTCTCTTTTGCGCTTATGTTTACCTATTACTGGAAACTGGCGCTTATAATGCTGATTGTAATTCCGTTGTACGCTATAATTTATTATTTCTCTAACAAATTAAACAGAAGTACGCAACGTAAGTTAATGGAAAAAAGTGCCGATTTGGAAAATCAATTGGTAGAATCTGTTAACTCGGTAAGTACAATTAAGCGGTTTGGGCTGGAAAATTTCTCGAATCTTAAAACAGAAATCCGATTTGTAGAGTTGCTTAAAACCGTTTACACATCTGGAACTAATTCATTATTAATTGGCAATGCCAGTAGTTTTGTATCGAGTATTTTCTCGGTGATTTTATTGTGGGCGGGTGCAAGTTTTGTACTTCAAAATTTAATTACACCGGGCGAGCTTTTATCATTTTATGCCATTATTGGATATTTTACAGGTCCGGTTATTGGATTAATTGGCATGAATAAAGTTTTCCAAGATGCGAGAATTGCAGCCGACAGGCTTTTCGAAATTATGGATTTGGAACGGGAGAAAACTGAAAACCGAACCGAATTAACGCCAGACATGATTGGCGACATTGAATTTAAACATGTAAACTTTAGGTACGGAACTCGGGTAACGGTTTTTGAAGATTTCAACATCAAAATTGAAAAAGGAAAAATTACAGCCATTGTTGGCGAAAGCGGTTCTGGGAAAACAACATTACTTTCTCTGCTTCAAAATATTTACCCGCTGCAATCTGGAAATATAATGATTGGAGAATTTGACATCAATTATTTAACCAACGAAAGCTTAAGGAAACTGGTTGGTGTTGTGCCGCAAGATGTTCATTTATTTGCAGGAAATGTGATTGATAATATCGCTGTAGGTGAGATGGAGCCTGATATGAAACGGATTGTTAGAATCTGTGGTCAGCTTAATATTTTAGATTTTATTGAAAATTTGCCACAAGGTTTTCAAACCTATTTGGGCGAAAATGCAACCACACTTTCTGGCGGGCAAAGACAAAGACTTGCAATTGCGAGGGCGTTATATCGCGAACCAGAAATTTTAATTCTTGATGAGGCTACTTCCTCACTCGATTCAACATCTGAAGAATACATTCACAATGCAGTTTCGATTTTAAGAGAAAAAGGTAAAACCATTATATTAATTGCACACCGATTAAGTACGGTTATTAACACCGATAAAATTGTAGTTTTAAATAAAGGAGAAATGATTGAGGAAGGAACTCACAAATCTCTTTTAAAACAAAATGGCGTTTATAAAGAAATGTGGAGTAAGCAGTTTCCGGTAATGGAGCAAGTTTAATAAAAACATTCTTTTTAATATAGATGTTATACTGAAGATCAATCCATTGATAATAAAGTACATCCTTAAATAAAATCGAATTATGAGAAAGTTATTAGGTATTTCATATTTAGCAGTTTCACTGTTTTTAATTCAGTCTTGCGGTAATAGTTCTAAACCGGAAAGCACAAAAGTTGCAGATAGCGCAAACAACGCGAAGATTGATACAACTAAAAATAATCCGGATACTGTGGTTATTGCTGTAGATAAAAGCGATGCTGAATTTGTTGTTAAAGCTGCAAACGGTGGTATTGCTGAAGTTGATTTAGCCATAATTGCACAGCAAAAAACCACAAATGGTGATGTTAACGAATTTGCTGCAATGATGATTGCCGACCATACGCTTGCTAATGAAGAACTGAAAGCTTTAGCGGCAAAAAAGAATATTACCTTACCTTCTTCAGTAGGAAAAGATGAACTTAAAATAAAGGATGAATTAACCCGAAAAGCGGCGAAAGATTTCGATAAAGCTTATGTTGACGCAATGGTTAAAGACCATAAGAACGATATTAAACTTTTTGAAGATGGCAGTAAGAAATTAAAGGATAACGAATTAAAAGCATTTGTCGACCGAACTTTACCAACTCTAAAAAAGCACCTTGCTGATATTGAAGTGCTACAGAAGAAAGTAAAATAAATTTACACTACATATTTGAGCGCATCTGTTAAACAGCAGATGTGCTTTTTTATTTGCAAACAGCGCTGTTACCAAAGTGGGTGTTTGTACGTGGGGAAATAAAAGGTATTCCTAATTCTGAAGCTCTTAAAATTAAAAGTACACCAACAAATAACATGAACCAAGGAATCAATTTATTGGTATTAAAACGGATGTATCTTTTTAAATAAATGCCTCCTAAAGAAATCATCATTAATAGCGGCAGCGTACCTATCCCGAACAAAAACATAAATTGTGCACCTTCTATAGCATTAGAAGAATTTATAGCCGTAGCAATTGCAAGGTAAACCATCCCGCAGGGAATTATTCCATTTAAAATTCCTGCAAAAAACTCCCAAAAGGGCAATTTAAAAACTTTTGAGGTAAGTTTACTTATCGGATTAACCAATGCAAATTGTACTTTACTTAATGCTTTCGCGTATTTTGTACTCAACTGAATAATGGTAATTACAACAAGTATAATCCCCAAGCTAATACTCAGTATTTTTTGATTTGCAATTACACTAAAGGTTTGCCCAATCCAGCCTGCAATAAAACCTAAAATTGTGTAGGTTAAAATTCTTCCAGATTGATACAAAAGCAACCTTAAACCATCGTTAATCAAGTTTCTTTTTTGCATGGGCAATGATAGCATGAGTGGTCCGCACATTACAGCGCAATGCAAGGAGCCAAATAAACCCATTAAAAAAGCCAGTGGAAAAAAGTTTATCAAAGTGTAATATTTTGTTTAAAACGATAATTTTTACTGTTGATTTTCCATTCCATGTCTAGAAACCACAAACCTTTGTCTTGCGGTTTTTTTGGTATCAATATCAAATTATTATCGCCGATGGTATGTCCGTTCAAATTTTTATCAGCTTTAATATCAGATGGACGGATTAAGCGTAAAGCGTAATCAACACTATCTTTCATTTGTATAACAATCTGTTTTTCGTTGATGTTAATAATAGGTGTTTGGCCATCGTCAATAGTGTTTTGTTTCGATTGATATTCCTCATTGTAGGTTAAGCCTTTTTCGTAGTAATTACCTTCTACAAGTGCATCGTTACTTTGCTTACTTAACATAAAAGCGCCCATTGCTAAAATAAATGCAATAAAAATCAGCATCGTTAAAATCAGTTTTCCTCCCCAGTTCATATTAATTTGGATTTGCAAAGAAACTTGTCTTCGCTGTGCTTATAATTGAATTATTGGTTAAAACCTTAAACTTAACTTCGCTTTTATAACTTTTAATTGTAGTAGGTTTTTTAATCAGAAAAAAAGTTAAATGAACCGTTCCTTCTTTTCGTAAAAACTTTTCTGTTTGAATAAAAATTATGCTATCGGCTTCTTCTAACGATTTGAAAGTGAAAGGAATATCTTTATTGGTTTTATTGATTAATTCTGCATTGTATAAATTGCTTATCTTTCCATCTGGTCGCTCTTGAAAAAGCGTTCCGCTTGCTCGTAAAACAGTTGTTTGTACGTTTTCTCGTTTATAAATTAATGATGAAAAGAGCAAAACAGTTATAGTTAAAACGGCAGCATAACCGTAAGCTTTTAAACCTGCTTTAAATGTTTTTCTAAGTTTGATGTAATCGTTATTGTAAAAACCAATTAAGCGTTTTGGTTTATTGATTTTTAGCATCACCTCATCGCAGGCATCTATGCAAGCTGTACAATTAATGCATTCTAATTGAGTTCCTTTTCTAATATCAATTCCGGTAGGGCAAACCTGCACACATAAACCACAATCAACACAATCGCCTTTAACATCCAAAAGGTTTTTTGATAGTTTTCCTCTTGGTTCACCACGTTGTTCATCATAAGCAACTATTAAACTTTGGTTGTCTAACAAAACGCCTTGCAATCTTCCGTACGGACAAATTACTGTACAAACAACTTCACGTACGTAAGCAAAAACGCCATAAAATATCGCTGTAAAAAAACATATCGAAATAAAACCTGAAATATGTAATTCTACTGGTTCGGTAATGATTTTATATAGAACATCAGAACCGATTAAATAAGCCAAAAAAGTGTTTGCAATGGCAAAAGATATAATGATGTAGATGAAGTGTTTGCTTCCTTTCTTTAAAATCTTTTCGCTATTCCAGAGCTGTTTATCTAATTTTTTCTGGCGGATGGAATCGCCTTCAATCCAATATTCTATTCGCCGAAAAACCATTTCCATAAAAATGGTTTGAGGGCAAGCCCAACCACACCATAACCTACCCAAAACAACGGTAAAGCAAATTACAAAGAGGATAAAAATGAGCATTGCAAAAGCAAAGAGGTAAAAGTCTTGCGGCGTGAAAATCAATCCAAAGAATACAAATTTCCTTTCCAGAAAATTTAATAAAACCAATTGCTCACCTTTAAATTTCAAAAAAGGAAAACTGAACAAGCAAAGCAGTAAAGCATAACTTACCCATTTACGATAGTTGTAAAGTTTACCCGAAGGTTTTTTAGGGTATAGAAAGTCTCTGCCTTTTTTTTGCTCGGCCTTATTTTTTTGAATCATCTTCTTTCATTTCATTGTCTGCTGGGCTTTTTTCTTCATATTTTTCGCCTTGCGGTGCCTTTGCTCCAGCCGGATTTGTACCATGCAATGATAAAATGTAATTGGTTACATCGCTGATTTGCTTTGGCGAAAGTTGTTTTTCCCAACTCACCATTCCTTTTTCTGGTACGCCGTACTTAATGGTCTTAAATACATTGTTTACACCACCACCATGCAACCAAAAATCATCCGTAAGATTAGGGCCAATAATACCACCACCCGTTGGCGCATGGCAAACCGCACAATTGCCACTAAAAATGTTTTTCCCTGATTCTAAAACTGCAACCGAATTATCAAATTTTACAGAATTTTCATCAACTGTGTTTGCAGATTTTTCAAGATAAATGGCTTTTTCTTCGATAGATTTTGCCATTTCAGCTTCGTACAATTGGTCTTGATTTAAACCGTAACCACCAATGTAATAGTAGAATAAGTAGCCTATGCCAAATAAGATGGTTCCGTAAAAAAGAAAGTTAAACCAACCGGGAACAGGATTATTCAGTTCATGGATACCATCATAAGCATGTTCTATAACCAGGTTTTTTTCTTCTTCAATAGGTTTTAAACCTAAAACTTTGTTCCAGATGGATGGCTTTCTTTTCCTGGTTTTTAGCCAGCTATCGTAATCCAAAGCCTCATCCTTAACGAGCGACTTATATGGTGTTGGATTTAATTGCTCCTTGTACATCACCTTAAAGGCATTTAATAAGGTAATGGATACAAAAAGCAATACAGCTGCAAAAATCAACAGTAATAAAATCAATAAATCAGGTTGACTTAAACCCAATAATTTTGGGTCTGATTTTGGCAATTCTGCAACCGGAGCTTCATCAGCAGCCAATACAATTACAGATACTAAGCTTAAAAGCAAGGTTAAATTAATCTTCTTCATGTTCTGTATCGTTATCGGTTAATGGTAACTTACTCATCATCTGTATATGATTTTTATTCAATTTGATTAGGTAAATGCTTACCAGAATAAAAAACACAAGGAATATTATTAATGAACTGATTAGATAATACTCTCTACCTGCAAGGTTTTTTAATTGTTCGAACATGAGATTTATTGATTAGATGGAATACTTTCTTTGTTAGTTTTGATGTCAGTTCCTAAGCGTTGCAGATAAGCAATCATGGCAATAATTTCTCTATCGCTGTTTACTTTGATATTATTCTGTTTTAATTCAGCAGATATTTTTTCTGATTGCTGTTTAAGCTCATCGTTAGCCAAACGGTCGAAACCATCCGGGTATGGAACACCAAGTGTTTGCATTGCCCTGATTTTTGCCGGAGTAGTTGTAATGTCTAATTTCTGGTCAACTAACCAAGGGTAAGGTGGCATAATACTTCCGGGCGACATGGATGTTGGGTCAACCAAGTGGTTGAAATGCCACGCATCAGAGTATTTGCCACCTAAACGATGTAAATCAGGTCCGGTACGTTTACTTCCCCATAAAAATGGATGGTCGTAAACAAATTCTCCGGCCTTGCTGTATTCTCCGTAACGTTCAGTTTCAGAACGGAAAGGTCTAACCATTTGAGAGTGGCAGTTTACACAACCCTCACGGATATACAAATCTCTTCCTTGTAATTCTAAAGCGGTATAAGGTTTTACACTTTTTATAGTTGGTACATTCGATTGGATGGTAAAGGTTGGCATCATTTCTACCATACCGCCAATTAAAATAATGATTAAAGAAAGCACCATAAATTTCATTGGTTTACGCTCTAAAACGCGGTGCCAGGTTTTATCCATTGGATTGGTATCTACCACAACCGTTTCCAGTGCCATAGCCTCCGCATTTTCGTTTGCAACCAACTTACCTTTTAACATGGTTTTGGCTAAGTTGTAAGCCATAACAGTTGCACCCGTTAAATAAAATGCACCTCCAACAGCTCTGAAAACATGCATTGGGATAATTTGTAAGGTTACGGCCAAAAAGTTCGGATACTTTAATAAACCTTCGGAAGTAAACTCTTTCCACATCAAACCTTGCGTAAAACCAGCCCAATACATCGGCACTGCATAAAAAAGAATACCCAAAGTGCCTATCCAGAAATGGAAACCAGCCATTTTTTTAGAGTATAACTCTGTTTTATAAATACGAGGGATTAACCAATACAAAACACCGAAGGTTAAAAATCCGTTCCAGCCTAATGCGCCAACGTGTACGTGTGCAACAATCCAATCGGTAAAGTGTGCAACACCATTAATTTGTTTAATAGATAATAATGGTCCTTCGAAAGTTGCCATCCCGTAACAGGTTAGCGCAACCACCATAAATTTTAGGGTAACATCCTCCCTTACTTTATCCCATGCGCCTCTTAAAGTAAGCAAACCGTTAATCATACCGCCCCAGCTTGGTGCTATCAGCATGATTGAAAATACAACCCCTAAAGATTGCGCCCATCCCGGTAGGGAAGAATATAATAAATGGTGTGGGCCAGCCCAGATGTAAATAAATATTAACGACCAAAAGTGGAGGATACTCAATTTGTAAGAGTATACCGGACGATTTGCCATTTTAGGAAGGAAATAATACATCATTCCTAAATACGGCGTTGTTAAGAAAAAAGCTACCGCATTATGTCCGTACCACCATTGTACAAGCGCATCCTGAACGCCTGCGTACACATAATAGCTTTTCATAAAAGAGATTGGTAACTCAAAAGAGTTTACAATATGTAATACCGCAATAGTCACGAAAGTGGCAATGTAGAACCAAATGGCAACGTACAAATGGCGTTCTCTTCTTTTAAAAATTGTACCAAACATATTAATCCCGAACACCACCCAAATTAAAGTGATGGCAATGTCGATTGGCCATTCCAATTCGGCATATTCGTGTGATGTTGTAAAACCTAACGGGAGCGTAATTACTGCAGATAGGATAACAAGTTGCCATCCCCAGAAATGAATTTTACTCAAAGCATCGCTAAACATGCGGGCTTTAAGCAAGCGTTGAAGCGAATAATAAACGCCCATAAAAATAGCATTACCAACAAAGGCAAAAATTACTGCATTTGTGTGTAAAGGCCTGATTCTCCCAAAAGTAGTGTACTGATTACCGAGATTCATACTTGGCATAAAAAGCTGAATTGCAACGATAAGACCGACCGTCATACCGATAACGCCCCATGCAATTGTTGCAATACCAAAATCGCGGACAATCTTATTGTCGTAAGTAAATTTCTCTAACTGCATAATAGATAAGAAAGGTTTGTTTTGTTTGTATAGCAAATGTATTGGAGTTGGTGCCTCCTAATTATGATGTTGATTGCTTAGAAATGTGATGTTCGTCACTTTTATCTTCATCGTCGAAAAGAATTCTTACGGCTGGAGTGTAAACATCATCGTGCTGACCTGTTTTTGATGCCCAGAAAAATGCCGCCAAAAATATTACAGCCATGAGTACACTGCAGCCAACTAAAAAATATAATATGTTCATAATTTGTTTTTACGGGCGAAAAAATGCGTGGCTATTGATGTAAAAGATATAATAGTAATGGTGCTTATTGGCATTAAAACGGCTGCAATTAATGGATACAAAGTTCCCTGAACGGCATAATAAATACCGACGCAGTTATAGAGAATGGCAATTGCAAAACTTATTTTTACCACCTTTAAACCATCACGACTTAACGCAGCAAAATTTGGCAGCAAACCGATATTCTTTCCTGTTAAAATTGCATCGCAACCGGGTGTAAAATTGTTTATGTTATCAGTAATGGCAATTCCAAAATCACTTTGTTTTAAAGCACCTGCATCATTTAAGCCATCGCCAAGCATAATGACCTTATTGTTTTTCTGCTGTTCCAGTAAAACATACTCTAGTTTTTGGTGCGGATTTCTTTTAAAATTTATCTTCGAATTACGTGGAAATAAGGTTTTAAGGGTAACATATTCCCGGTCTGTATCACCAGATAAGACATGAAGCTTAAAGTTTTTCGCAAGTTTATTTAACAACTCAGGTAAGCCTTCTCGCCATTGTTGCCTTATTTGAAAACAGCCTTTATAATGCTCATCTATAACAATATGAACGCCATTGTTATGAATATTTTTAAGCGTTTTGGGTAGGATAGAAGCATTTCCTAAATATAATTTTCTGTTATGAATAACACCGCTGATGCCTTTTCCTGGTATTTCTATATAATTTGAAACTGGCAAGTAATTAGCGCAAGAAAGGTTTTTTAAAATTTGTTGACTAAGCGGATGAGCTGAATTTCTAACCAAAGATGCAACCAGCATTTGTTCGTGATAATCAAGAAAACCAGTAAATAATAATTCTGAATTATCTGTTGAAGTTAAAGTCCCTGTTTTATCGAAAATTATGGTATTGCAAGCGGCAAACGCTTCAATCGCATCGGTGTTTTTTACATAAAATCCTTTTTTATCAAAAATTGATAAAATTGCAGAGAGCGTAAATGGTGTGCTTAAAGATAACACACAGGGACAAGCCACAATGATAACTGCGGTAAATGCTGCCCAGGCTTTTTGTGTATCACTTTGTAAAAGCCAATAAGTTGTTGCCGAAAAAGCAATTATAAAAACGCCGAGGCTGAAATACTTTGCAACACTATCATTAAAATTTTGCTTTTTTGAATTAGCCTGGTAGTTTTCGTTATTCCATAAACCAGTTAAATAACTTTGAGAAACAGGTTTAATTACTTCAACTTCAATTGCTTCGGCGGTTTGTCGGCCGCCAGCGTAAATTATTTCGCCCAAAACTTTATGGATTGGTTCTGATTCGCCCGTAACAAAACTCATATCCATCCAGGCATCGCCTTTCATTAAAATCGCATCAGCGGGAACAATTTCTCCGTTTCGTATCCATAATCTATCGCCAATGGCTACATTTTCTATCGCAATGGGCGTTTCTTTGCCGTTTTGCAATTTGGTTACTGCAATCGGGAAATATGAACGATAATCTCTATCGAAAGAAATGTGATGATAGGTACGTTGCTTAACCCATTTTCCCATCAAAAGCAAAAAAACTAATCCAGTTAGGGTATCGGCAAAGCCAGGTCCGGCAGCAAAAATTATATCAAAAGCAGTACGCAGAAACAGCACAGCAATAATTAGTGCCAGCGGCGTATCGAGGTTAATTTGTTTGTGTTTTAAACTTGTAATGGCTGATGTAAAATAATCCTTACCACAATAAAACGCAGCAGGGATACAAAATGCCAGATTCAGCCAGCCAAAAAGCTTTTGAAATTGTGCTTCAATTCCATTTAATCCAAAATATTCCGGGAAACTGAAAAGCATAACATTGCCCATTAAAAAACCAGCAACGGCAATTTTTTGAACAAGGGTTTTGTTTATTGTTTTGCTATTCTCTTTTACAACATCCTGCAAACTAATAAGTGGTTCGTAACCGATATCTGCCAAGGTTTCAACAAGCTTTCTAAGCGAAATTTCTTCATGTTTAAAGCTGATGGTAACCTGACGTTTTAAAAAATCGATTCGTGATGAAAAAAATGCATTGTTGATTTTATAAAGATGTTCTAAAAGCCAAATGCAAGAACTACAATGAATTGCAGGAATATAAAAAGTAACAATGCTTGCCTTTTCATGCTGATAGTCCAGTAACTGCGTAATGATAGAAGGTTCTTCTAAATATTCGAAATGACTGTTATTTTGAATTCTCTTACCTGGCGTATCGTTATAGCTGTAGTAATTGCAAAGGTTATTTTCTGATAAAATTTTATAAACTCCTTTACAACCTGCACAGCAAAAATCGTGGTTATCAAGGCCATATCTTAAATTATCAAGCAATTCGCCGCAGTGATAACAAAGCTCATTGGTAGCAATTTCGTTTGGATTTTCCATGTTTGGCTATTTTTTTTGAAAGCTTAATTGACTACTAAATAGCGTTGCTAAACATTTGCGTTGCCGGAGTTTTCTCCCACAAACGCTCATCAAAAGCCATACAGATATTTCTTAAAAAGGGCTTGCCAGCATTGTTAACTATGAGTTTGTTTTCGCTTAACCCAATCAATCCATCGTTTATTAAGGGCACCAGTTTATGATGAACGGGTTTCGAAATCTCATCGATAAAATTGCCCTTACCATTGCACATAATTTCTGTAATCTGCTTGCGAATTTTTAAATCTCTATCAGTTAAAATATGCCCTTTCTCTATTGCGAAGCTGTTGTTGTTAATCTTTTCGAGATAAGATTCTACAGTTTTAGCATTTTGTGCAAAAGCATTTTGGCTATCGCTTATTGATGAAACACCCAAACCAATGAGCAAAGCAGTATATTGATTTGTGTAACCCATAAAGTTTCGGTGTAGGTTATTCTGCTCTAAAGCGATAAATAAACTGTCGGTTTTTTTTGCAAAATGGTCCATCCCGATTTCTTCGAACCCGGCTTCTAGTAATTTGCTTTTACCCAGATTGTACAGCTCAAACTTCATTTCACTGTTGGGTAAATCTTGTTCTGTATATCGCCTTTGTCCGGGTTTTAGCCATGGCACATGTGCATAACTATAAAATGCTATCCTGTCGGGATTTATTCTCATCACATGATTTAATGTTTTTTCCAGACCATTTAAGGTTTGAAATGGAAGGCCATAGATTAAATCAAAGTTTACAGACTGATATCCGATTTTTCGGGCAAGTTTAGTTATAAGTTCAACCTGTAAAGGTGTTTGGTAACGGTTAATCATCCGTTGAACCTTTTCATCAAAATCCTGAATGCCCAAACTTAAACGGCGAAAACCAAGGTTGTAAAGTGTTTGTAAATGTGCTTCGCTGGTATTATCTGGATGTGCCTCAAAAGAAAACTCTGAGTCGACAGTAGGTTCGCTGTTTTCTAAAATGCCTTCTATTAATTTGGATAAATTTTCTGCGCTGAAGAACGTTGGTGTTCCGCCACCTAAATGAAGTTCTTTTATTTTAGGTTTTTCGCCCAAAACATTAACATACATTTGCCATTCTTTGAGCAAAGCTTCGATGTATGGATTTTCTACTTTATGATTTTTAGTTATCCTGGTATTGCAGCCACAATAGGTACACAAACTTTCGCAAAAGGGAAGATGGATGTAGAGACTTATTCCATCGTTCTTACTGTTATCGAAACAATTTTTAACAGAAAAAAGCCATTGCTTGGTATCGAACTTATCTACATCCCATAAAGGAACTGTTGGGTAACTGGTGTAGCGAGGTGCAGCAACATTGTACTTTTTTAGTAATGCTAATGTGTCCATCATCCTTGATTTAATGATTTAGCCACACCACAATTATTCTGGCAACAACAAGCACTTCCAACACATTTTCCGGCTGCCCAATTATCAAGATTTTTGATAACCCGATTCATTCTATCTAACGAATTTTGTCCGTCTTTTAATGGTACGTTGGCTATTTTTAATCCGGCTTTTGCCGCCGATTTTAAATCAAGATGATTGGTTTCGAAGGATGATGTTGCGATATATTTTACACCCAGTTCTTTTAACCTATTTACAATTTGCTCATCAACAATATCATTGTTAAAAACCAAAAGCGTTTCTTTTCCTTCGGCGAATGAAATGGTATCAAAAGAAAGACTATTTGCAATTATCGTAATATCGTGTTTTTTATGATTGGCAAGTACCAAACATTCTTTTTCATCGGGCTTAATGTTGTAAGCGATTGCTTTCATAAACAAATTTTTAGTTCTCAAAACTATCGTTTGTTCATTGCAGCAGCCGTGAGGTCAGTCAGCTAAAAAAGTGATATTAATCAGGAATGGAATATCCTTTTGGCAAGAAATTAATGTTTAATGTTTTTTAACCTGTTTATCGAGCAGATTTTAATGGCATTACCACTCTTTTCAATCAGTTTTTCTTCCTTAAAATCGGCAAGCATTCTACTAACGGTTTCGCTGGCGGTCCCCACAATTGCAGCTAAATCATCTCTTGAGATTTTAATAGTGGATTTGTCATCTGCTATTGAATCAAATTTTTCAGCAACCTGAATTAATGCATCAGCAACGCGTTTACGAACAGAAAAATAAGCTAACTGCAACATCTGGTTTTCTTTATCGCGAATGTTGCCAGAAAGAAGACGAATAAACGCAGCCGACATGGGTTGGTGTTGGTACAAATAATCGGTAAATTCTGTTTTCGGTATCAGGATAATTTCACTATCTGCAAGTGTTGCGGCATTATCCTCGTAAGCGGTTTCTGTAAACAAACTTTCGTAGCCAAAAAAATCTCCAGGCTGATAAAGCGCAGAAGATAATTCGCGTCCATCTTTAAACCTTTTATACGTTTTTACCTGTCCTTTTTTTACGAAGTAAACATGCGTAGGTTGGTCTTCTTCTATGTAAATAATTTGCTTATTAGCTAAAATTCTGGTTTTTCCTTTTTTAATTAAATCGGCAAATAGTGTTTGTGTATCGCTGTTAGGTTGATTAAAATTACCACTGGTAGTCGATTTTTTTAACCTGCCCTCAATTGCATTAAGCAATTCTATATCATCAAATGGTTTGGTTAAATAATCATCAGCACCCATTTCCATGCCTTTGCGCATGTCTGCTCTTTCGCTTTTAGCTGTGATAAAAATAAATGGGATAGAAGCCGTTTGTGGATTTTTATGCAATAGATAAAGCACACCATAACCGTCCAATTCCGGCATCATAATATCACACAAAATAATATCAGGATGGTTTTTTATGGCTAATTCAACACCGATTTTTCCGTTAATGGCAGTAAAAGTTTTATATCCGGCAAGCTCCAAAATTTCTGCTGTGCTTTCGCGAATATCATCGTTATCTTCAATTATTAAAACTTTTTTACTCATGGTAAACTGTAAAAATTATTGGTTTGTAAAAGGAATTTTCAGGCGGATTGTTGTGCCAATATTTTGTGCGCTTTCTAAAGAAACCTCGCCTTGCATTAAAGAAACGTAACGTTTAACAATGTTTAAACCAAGTCCGGTTCCCGGAATACTTCCGGTATTATGTGCTCTAAAAAACGGCTCGAAAAGGTTTTGCTGGTCTACATCAGGAATGCCGATACCATTATCTTTTATTTCGATAAGTAATTCGTTATCCATTAAAATGCTATTAAACTGAATCATCGTATTTTCTCCAGAATATTTTACAGCATTGGAAATTAAATTGATAATGCAGTTTTTTAAAAGATTGCTATCTAAATTTACCTCTGCCGATGTGCCTTTATGTTCGTAAATAATGTGTTGGTCTTGCTTGCTAATCAGCTGCATTTCCTCCACAATTTCTTCAGCAAAGCGAACAACATTAAACCAGGTTGGATTTACCTCAACTCTTCCGGCTTCTAATTTTTCTAGAGATAGAAAATCATTTAAAATTGTGGTAAGGTTGCCCACCGCATTTTTAATTTTTCCGGTATGTTTTTCTATGTTTTCGGTATCGAGTTTTGGAATGTATTTATCAATTAAGGTTGCCGATAATTGTATAGAACTCAAAGGCGTTCTAAATTCGTGAGAAGCCATTGAAACAAACCGGGTTTTTAGCTGGTTCAGTTCTTTTTCCTTCTCAAACAAAGCATTAACGTGTTCCTTTGCCGATTGAAGTTCAGAAACTAGTTTAACTAAATCTTGAGTACGTTCTCTAATTTTATCTTCCAGTTCTTCTGTGTAACTTAAAATACGGGCTTCGTTTTCTTTAAGCTTACTTAAATCGTGAATAAAGCCGGTATAAATTTTTCGGTCGCTAAATTTAACCTCACTAACACCTAAACGAAAAGGAAAGGTAGAACCATCTTTTCTTTGCCCGGTTACTTCTCTACCAATGCCAATAATGCGTTTTTGTCCGGTATCATTGTAATGTTTTATGTAAGAATCGTGTTTTTCTTTATCCGGAGTTGGCATTAAAACCGACACATTTTTGCCAATTAACTCATCGTTCCTAAAGCCAAAAAGCTTAAGCGCTGCGGGATTTACATGTTCGATAATTCCCTTATCATCAATAGTAATAATACCATCAATTGCATTTTCTATAATCGCACTTAATAACCTGGCTCTATCCATATAAATTTTGTTTTGGCTAAAATTTTTATCCAGCCTTGCTGCACAAATTTAATAATTGAGGTGTTAAATTACTCATTTGAATAACTGCTTTTTCAAATAGAAAAACCTGTTCCTTGCTCCATATTTTTAAATCGGCATCGGCTTTTTCTATGCTGCCACGATAATATTCTATTCCTTGCTGAAGCTGATTGTAGAATTTTTTCAAATAATCTATCTTTTTATTGGTTTGAACCATGTTTAAAATACCATTGCCAAAATTTTCAAATTCTTTATTTAAGTATTCGATGTATAATTTTAATTCTTTGGTAAATAAATTTGGCCTGTTAATACCATCAAGCAAATTAATTCTGCCATAGATGTTATCAATCATTTCTTTTAGCGTATATTTCTTTGAAAAATAAGCAAGATTTGGCCCCGGACAAATACTTACCGCTTTACTCTCTTTTGGTTTTAGTAAATTGTATTTGATGTAGGTAGAGCTACACAAACCTTCGCAAAGGCAGATTTTTTCCGTTACGGCTTCAATTTGTTTAGTTAAATCAATTGCGGTTAAGTTTAAAGATTTGAGCGATTTGATCTTTAGGTTTTGATATTTTCTGGATGCAGTACAAATTGGTTCGGTGGTAAATTCTGTATTGCTGCACAAATACTTTTTGGTACACGGACTACCCGGACGGTTTCTAGCAATTCGTTCCTGCCTTTCTATTTCTGCTGTACTTTTTCTGAAATTATTAAATGGTACGCCAAGCGGAGAAGAATTGCTAAGGTAAAAATCGCTTTCAGTTGCAACAACAAGTTGATTCAATGTGTCGTTATCAACGGTTGTTGCTTCGTCAACCAATAAAAATGGGCTTCCCCAACCTGTTGCATCTAAACCATAAGTTTCAATTAAATAATTTTGTTCGGCGGCAGTTCCAATTCCACCTTGCGCTGTTATTCTCTGTTCAGGCAAAAAATCATTATTTATTCCTTTTAAATTTAAAGCACTTCGATAAATTAGAATAAGCTCATTATAAAGTGTTGCTCTGGAATTTTTAAATTCCTGCAAAATTGGTCCGAATAATAAACCTTCTGTTGCAAAAGCATGGCCGCCACAGTTTAAACCCGATTCAATTCTAAATTCGGTAACCCATAAACCTTTTTTTGCGAGCATTTTTGCCTGAACGTTTGTAGACCTGAAATCGCTTACTTTTAAAATGATCTCTTTACTAAATGTTCCGTTTTCAGTTGGATAGAAATCATTAAAAGTTTCTAAATAGCTGTATAACTTAGGGTTTAATCCGGCAGAAATCACCACAGAAGAATTTAGATTGCTATTTGCAAAACCCCTTAAAGCAGCCAACGCATCACTATTTTCAGGACCCGAATTAATACCATTTACGAAATTGATTTTATCAACTTTTGCCATAATGTTAACATCAATTCTGCCCGTTTTAACTTCGTTTCTAAGTTGGTTCTGGAAAGAATTTTTCTTGTCCGCAGATGTTTCGGCTAACATCATATCATAAAATATTTTAACTTGCGATGTTTGAGGTTGTAACTCAAAATACCTGGTAATATCTGTTTCTGGCTCAAATTTTTGCTTCCTGATAACTTCTATTTGCTCATCAACTAATTTTTTAATCAGATTGAGGTAAGCTGTTATTCTTTTAGCACGATAATCGTTGTCGGTTTTGGAAATGGCTATAAAAATCTCATTGTTCTGGTCAGCATGATATTGCCTCATTCTTTCACAAAGTTCATCATCAACAATTGATACGACAGATGAAATGCCAAATTTTGCGACTTTAAAAGGCGTATCAATAGAGTAAGCCAAGCCAAGTACCGGAATATGAAAAGTATGTGCCATTATTAGTTTTGTTGCAAAGGAAATTCATTTTGGTTTTTAAGATTGTGATCAAAGTCATTTTTTGAATTGATGTAGATTATTAATTGATGTTTTGCTTATCAGTCGATTTCATTTAAAACAAAAAAGCTTTGTAAACCTTAATCTTTTAAAGCAATAAAAACATATGAATCGATTTGAAAATAAAACAGTTTTAGTAACAGGAAGCAGTCAGGGAATAGGAGCAGCCTGTGCGTTAAGGTTTGCACGAGAAGGTGCTAACGTAATATTTAACGGGCATAAGTTTGATGAGCGTGGCGAAAAACTCATAGCAGAAGTAAAAGAAATGGGTAGAAAGGCTGTTTTTATTGAAGCAGATATCAGCAGTAAAAAAGGAGTGGAGAAATTAATTGCCGAAGCTGTAAAAGCATTTGGTAGCCTCGATGTTTTAGTTAACAACGCAGGTATGGAAATTAAAAATCCATTTTGGAAAATTACAGAAGAAGAATACGATGATGTAATGAATACGAATTTTAAAGGCTTGTTTTTTGGAATCCAGGCGTTTACAAACCATTGCATTAAACAAAAAATATCAGGTGTAATTGTAAATGTTAGTTCTGTACATGAAGAAATTCCCTTTCCAGGTTATGCTGCCTATTGTGCGAGTAAAGGTGCAGTTAAAATGCTGTGCAGGAATCTGGCTGTTGAACTTGCCGAGTTTAACATCAGAATTAATAATGTTGCTCCGGGAGCAATTGAAACGCCAATAAATAAATCTCTACTGGAGGATAAGAAAAAACTAAACAAGGTGCTGAATAATATTCCCTTAAAACGTTTGGGTAAACCTGAAGATGTTGCCGGAATTGTATCATTTTTAGCTTCTGATGATGCCGCTTACGTAACAGGATCGAGCTATTTTGTAGATGGTGGCTTAACCTGGCAATACGAAGAATAGGATACAAGAATTGTTTTAGACGTTCTGGTTGTATTATTTATTATACTTTTTTAATTATTTCTGAACAATTTCTGTTTTAGAGTGTTTCAATCTTCAATGAAAAACTCTAAATTATATCGCTGCGTTCTTGTGGACGATGATCGGATCTCTATTGATATCCTTACTGGTTATATATCTAAAGTTCCGAAACTTAATATTTTAAGAAGTTATCAATCTGCTTTAGCGGCCATCAATGAAATTGATGTAAATGATGAAATTGACTTTCTTTTTTTAGATATCAGGATGGACATTTCTGGGATAGATGCCGCGAAGGTTTTAAGAGACAAGGTTAAATTTATAATTTTCGTTACTGCTTACGATGAATTTGCACTTAATGCATTTAATGTTGGGGGCGACCAATATTTAGTTAAGCCGGTTTTCTTTCCAAAATTTTTAGAAACCATCAACCAGGTTTTAAAGAGAAATAATGCTGCTATGATTGAATAAATTAACAGAAATATATGTAATAATATAATGGATTTTATTTGATTGGTAGCCGGCTAGTTTTCTAATCCGGTAAAAAATCGTTCGATTAACCCTAAATCTTGTGTTACAATTTCGGTATTGCCTTTCGGTTCCTTATCAAGAGGTAATACTTATGCAAAATTCTTATTAGTTTACCCTTCTTCTTTTTCGTGAATAAAATATTTTAGAAGTCTATCTTTCAAATAAGGACTTTTAAGATGCGAATATGGATTGAAGCCTAACGAATATTCGATAGCCATATTAATTGAGGTTTCCAGTTTCTATATTTAGAAGATATTTGATAAATTGATAATTCAATCTCGTTAATGCGGAATAAGGCAATAAAAACAGCTGTTACTTTTTATATTAGTTTATTTACGTTATTCATAATATCCTGTAATAACAAAAAGAATAATTCTAAAACAAGCGATAATAATAAAGCAATAGTTTCAAAGCAGAAAGACTACTTGAAGCTGATCATTTCTTTTGATACACTTGCTTCTGCTACTGTAAAAAAAATGGTTTATCTCGAAGATAGCTTACTAAATCTGCAAGCTAATCGGGAAGAAAACCCATTTTATCATTATTTCAAAGGAAGAAGATATAATCTAGAAAAGAAACGCGACAGCGCTCTAATTGAATTTGATAAGATGAAAGGCGAAAAAGTAGCCGATGATGTTGAGCTACTTAAAAAATATCATCAATTAGATTTAGCGCTTGGGAATGGTTCTATGGTAGAATCTGTTTTGGTTAAACGCATCTTTTCTTTAATTGAAGATGGTGAACGTACGAAAAGTAAGCTAACTTATCGCTTTTACGATTTATTGGCGAGGGCTTACTATCAAAATCATAACGAAGAAAAATCTTTATTGTACGCCGCACTCTATTTCAAAAACCATCCTTTTAATTCGCACCCAATTGTTAAGCAAAGGTATTTCGATATTTCTTTTCTATTGGCCTCTCGCTTGGGCGATTTTAAAAAAATGGCAAATTATAATCATCAAGCCCGCACTTTAGCCAAAAAATTAAATGATAGTTTGGCAATTGCCCGTACTTATGACAATGAATCGCAAATTTATAGTGCACAAATGCAGCATAATAAGGCGTTGGCATCTAGCAAGATATATTTTAACTACTTAAAGAAAACCAATAACTTAAATGATATTGCTTACAACAACTTAGCAACAGCTTTTAATTTAAATAATCAACCAGATTCTGCCATATTTTATTACAAAGCAGGTATTGCGTTAGAACACAAAGATTTATCTGGTAAACAGAAAAAAATATACTATTTAGGTTTGGTAGATGCTTACAAAGTGAAAGGCGATTTTGTTAAAGCATTTGCAGCTTTAGATTCAGCTCACAGTATCGAATTACGTAATAATAAAGCGATTGAGGCCGTAAAAGTTGCCGAGATGCACGAAAAATATGAAACAGAGAAGAAAGACCAAAATATACTACAGCTAAAAAGCAGAAATCAACTAAATGAGACCATAATTAAACAACAACGTTGGTCGATGTTTTTGATTGTGATTATTTTCATAGCAGCAGTGGCTTTATTTTACATTGTTTACAGGCAACAGCGTTTACGGGAGCGAAATACCTTATTAAAATCTGAAAACCAAAGATTAAACATGGAGCAAAAACTGCTTCAGGTTCAATTAAACCCACATTTTATTTTTAATGCCATTTCTAATTTGCAGAGTTTAGTTGCATCTGGCGATACAACGGAATCTGTTCGTTATCTGCAATCTTTTTCGGGTTTATTGCGTGGCATTTTAGAGCAAAACCGAAAAGATTTTATAGAAATTCAAGAGGAGATAACATCTTTAAATAACTACATACAACTACAGCAAATGCGTTATGCAGGGGTTTTTAATTATGAAATTACTGTTGATAATGAATTAGATATTGATGAGATTCTTATTCCTCCGATGTTAATTCAGCCTTTTGTAGAAAATACAATAGAACATGGATTTAGAAACATTACCTACAAAGGTTTGTTAAAAATTTCTTTTAAAGTTGATGGTGAATCTTTGGTGATTAATATTGATGATAACGGTAGCGGTTTAACAAAAAAGGCCGATGATAAACAGAAAAAACAATCGCTTGCGCAAATTATTTTAAAAGAACGATTCGATTTATTATTTACCTCTCAAGGACAAAAAGCACACTTTAAAGTTGCTGATAAAATAGGAGTTGATGCAAAAGGTGTACTTGTTGAAATTATTATGCCTGTAATAAACAATTAATATGAAAGCTATGAAACTGTATATTCTAGAAGATGAAATTCGAATTTTGCAACACATTTTGCAGATAGTAAATAGAATCGATTACCTTGAAGTTGTTGGTTCCGCTGCCGAAATTGCCGTTGCTGCTAAAGAAATACCAGCTTTAAAACCTGATATTATTTTAGCTGATATTCGATTAAAAGATGGGGATAGTTTTCATCTCTTCCATGAGATTGGTATTAACGATTTTCAGGTTATTTTTTTAACTGCATACGATCAATATGCAATACAAGCACTTAACTTAGGTGCGTTTGGATATTTATTAAAACCTATTGATGAAGTATCGCTTACCGCATTATTAAATAAATGTTTTCACCATAGAGAGCACGAAAAATTTGAGCAACAACAGTTAGCCGTTTCTAGAGATCATTATCTGGCTCAAGGTTTAGGAGCAGCTAAACGCATCGCTTTAAAAAGTGTTGAATATATAGAAGTGGTTGCTATTGAGGATATTATGTTTTGCAAAAGTGATAAAGGATATACCACATTTTATTTAAGCAATGGACGAGAAATTTTAGTTTCAAAAGGATTAAAGGAATACGAAAGTTTATTAACGCCCTTCGGATTTTTAAGGTGCCACCAATCTTTTCTGGTTAATTTTAAATATGTTAAGAAGTACTACAGAGAAGGGTATTTGCAAATGGAAAACAAAGAAAATATTTTGGTATCGAGCAGAAAGAAAGATGAAGTTTTAAGGTATTTAGAAAATATTGCCTAATCAGGTAAAAAAAAAGCACACCGGGTTGTTGTACTTTTTTTGTAAACCATAATTACATAGCTGCGTTTTAATAAGTGTAAAACTTACACGAAGCCTATGAAAGATTTAACAAAAACCGAAACAAGAATAATTAATTTCGATGGAACAATTATTGTTTTAACTGGAGAAAAAGCAAACTCAAAACGCTATGCGGTTAGAATTGATGGGGTTTTTAGTGGTCATTTAGAAAAGCAAGAAAACGAAATTGTTCCAATTTTAGGCAGCAACATTAAAGCCGTTTTCATCGAAAAAATATACGAGGTTTTTAAAACAGGCAAAAGTACTGCTGTAAATTGGGGTTAAGCACTTTTAGCAGTTCCAAGAGTTTCGGTTATTCTGTAGAGCAACTCCTCATTAATTGAGTGTTCTTCTGATAGTTGCCAAACGCCTGATATATGTTCAAGGTATCCGCGAAAAGCACTGTCTACCAATATTCGAAACTTCATTGGATTTTCTTTTTCCCTGTTAATTACTATTGTTTGATCGCCTAAAATCAAAATTCTGGTTTCTGTGCTTTTATCGCTAAACATATATTTAGTCAGTCTTAAATTTTTTATTTGTTGTGTTGAATCGAATAACAGCACTATCTAAAATATGTTCTTAATATTTTTGTTACAAAAAGTCTGCACAGTGCATCATAACGCAACATTTTGATGTGTTTTATAAATCCAATTATCAAATAAATAATATTTTTTTTGGATGATGAGATTTTTAAATGCAATTTTGTTGCGATTTGAAAACTAAGGAAACATCTATATCAATTTTTGTAGGAAAAATACTTTCACTAATGCTTGTGGTAGTTTTTTTCTCGATGATTGCCATTCAAAGTTTTCATCATCACCAAAATACTACTCATGGTAACGATTCTCGTTATAAAACCACATTAAGCAAATCAGAACATTGTAAAGTCTGCGATCATTTTGTTCACCACAAAAGTCCGGCTTTAATGCAAGATTTTATCTTTTCAGAGCTAAAGGTAAATGTTCTTCAACCTGTAAAAGGTGGCTTACATTTACTTGGCAATTACTCAGCCATTGTTCATTCCTTTACCAATAAAGGGCCGCCAGTAAAGGCGTAACAATTCTTTTGCCCTAAATCAGGGTTTTTTAACAATCATTTACTATCCGTTCGGTAGCAAAATCTATTGAATTTCGTTACCTCTTGTCGGTCAATTTTTTACAATGAAGAAAATCTGCCTGCTGTTTATCAGTTTGTTAGGCTATTCTGCACTTTTTGCTCAAAGCTTTTATTTATCCGGAAAAACGGTTGATGCTCTTGGAAAATCGATTTCTAATGCATCCATAACCGTTGTCGAAACTGGAAGAACAATTCAATCTGATAATAACGGAATTTTTGCTTTTACGAACATCCCAAAAGGGAAATATGAATTTGTAATAACTCATACCGGCTATCAAAAAATGCATAAAATGATTTCAGTTTCTCAAGATTCTACATCATTTACATTGGTACTTAAACCAAAAATTATGCAATTGGCAGAAGTAGAGATAAGAGAAAACTTTGCCGAAAAAAGAGAGCAAGAAGAATCGATGAATGTTGAAACTGTAAAACGTGATTTTATTCTGAAAAATTTAGGCGGAAGCCTGATGAAATCTTTAGAAAGACTTCCTGGTGTTAAAACGATAGGTATTGGCAGCGGGCAATCTAAACCATTAATAAGAGGAATGGGTTTTAATAGGGTTGTAGTAGTAGATAAAGGCATGAAGCACGAAGGGCAACAATGGGGTGCAGATCATGGTTTAGAAATCGACCAATATGCTACTCGCGAAGTTGAAATTATAAAAGGAGCAGCATCTTTTGTTTATGGTTCTGATGCTATTGCAGGCATTATTGATACAAAGCCGCCATTACTTCCTTCAGCTAACTCTTTTGGCGGAAGTGTTGATTTAACCGGTAAAACCAACAACGCATTTTATGGTACTTCGGTAAATCTATATGGAAGAAATAAGCATTGGTTTTTTGATTCGAGGCTAACTTATCAAAATTATGGAGATTATAATGTGCCTACAGATTCGGTATATGTTTACGATTATGCGGTTGCGTTAAAAGATGGCTTTCTAAGAAATACTGCCGGCAGAGAAACTGATTTGCATTTGAGTACAGGATACGTAAATGAAAAATTTCGCTCGGTTTTTTACTTCAGCAACATCAATAATAAAAGTGGATTTTTTGCAAATGCCCACGGTTTAGAACCAAGAAGGGTAGATGCAGCTTTGCATGATGCTTCTTCTAGAGATATTTTGATGCCGAGCCAACAGGTTAACCATTTTAAAATTATTAACCGAACTGATTTTCAGGCTGGAATACATCAGTTTAAAATTGATTTAGGTTTTCAACACAATTTCCGCCAGGAATTTAGTCCATACGTAAACCATGGTTACATGCCACCGATTTACCCATCGAACCGTAATGTGCCATCTAATTTGGAAAGAGAATTTGATAAACGTGTTTACGCAGCAAACTTTAAAGATTTAATAAGCTTTGGAAAACACGAATTAAATTTCGGCCTGAATACAGAATATCAGGACAATAAAATTAGCGGTTGGAGTTTTTTAGTTCCGGCTTTTAGGCAGTTTACACAAGGCGCTTTTATTTACGATAAATTCAAAATCAGCGATGAAATTTTATTACATGGAGCCATAAGGTATGATTTTGGAAACATTTCTATGGATAGATACGATGATTGGTTTTTATCTCCAGTTGCGGTCAATAGTATGGAAACCAATCAATATTTAACCAGAGCGAACGATTTAACAAGGAATTTCAATAGCCTTGTTTACTCACTCGGAATGAATTTCAACAGAGAAAAATTCTCGATTAAATGGAATTTGGGTAAGAGTTTTAGAATGCCAATCGCCAAAGAATTGGGCGCAAATGGTGTAAACTATCACTATTTCAGCTACGAAAAGGGGAATCAAAATTTATCTCCAGAAGTTTCTTATCAAGCCGATTTAGGCTTAAGCTATAAAACTGAGCATTTATCAATCGGTTTTAGTCCTTTTTACAACTATTTTCCGAATTACATCTACTTAAATCCAACAGCCTTTCACGATTATGATTATGGTGCCGGAAATCAGGTTTTCGAATATTCGCAAAGCGAAGTGATGCGCTATGGTGCAGAGTTTCAAATCAAGGCAAAGCTTGTTAAAAATCTATCTGTAGAAGCTTTGGCAGAATATCTTTTTGCCAAACAACTTTCTGGAGATAAGAAAGGTTATGTATTGCCGTTTTCTCCACCACCATCTGTTCTGTTCAATTTATCTTACAGTAAAGATTTTGGTTCAACGTTTAAAGAAAGCTATATATCAATCGATTATCGCTTAACATCGCGGCAAAATAATATTGTTCCGCCAGAGAAAAAGACTGATGGATACGGCATTATTAATATGCAAGCCGGTACAAAAATCGATGTCGGTGGAAGGGCAATCTCGATAAACCTTCAAGCCCAAAATCTTCTTGATAAAAAATACCTTAACCACACAAGTTTTTACAGGTTAATTGAATTACCTGAGGCTGGACGTAACCTGATTCTATCCGTAAACATTCCATTTTCTATCAATAAAAACAACTCAAATTAATTTACCCTATAGAATAATCGTATGAAAACAAAAAAAACGCTATTGGCAATTTTATTACTCATAAGTATTATAAGTGCTTGTAAAAAAGATGATAATTCGAAACCTAAATCTGCTACAATTGAAAATCTGGAAATAGGATTAAATAATAATGAAATCGGCATTATTGGTAAAGATTTTCATTTTAATGCTGATGTTTTGGCTGGTGATAAACTTGAAACCATTGAGGTTAAAATTTTACCCAAAAGCGGTGAAACCTATTTAAAGCCTTGGAATTTTGAAATAGTTTGGGACCAATACAAAGGAGCGAAAAACGCCAACGTGCACAAGCATTTTTCTATACCAAATGATGCAGCAGAAGGTAAGTACGATTTTGTAATTATTGTTAACGAACAAGATGGTAGAAAACTGGAAGTAAAAAAATCAATTACCATTTATAGCGAAGCAAATGCGCCTGTTAATCCAACAGCAAGTATTTTTAATGTATTTGCAAATAATGCTCGCTTTTATCGCAATGGTAACTTCATTATCAATGGTTCAAAACTTAAAAAAGGCGATTTAATAAATGCTCAGGTTACAATTTCAAGTGTGCAAGGTGATGGTAAAATGTACTTGCTCTTTATAAACAAGAAGTTTAATCATCGCCCTGAATCAATAGATAAAATAGATTTTACAAAAGCTATTGTTTATGATGTTGTAGAGCATAAAGGTTGGACAAAAACCGATTTTTTCTCAAACTCAACTTTCGATTTGGTTACGAATACAACTACACGAAACTGGCCAAATATGACTATTGGCAGTACTCAGGATAATAATTTGCCGACACCAAATGCAGTTAGCGGCACAAAAAACTGGGAAACTGGTACTTATTATTTTGGCGTCGTTTATAAAAACTCTACTTATAACATCAGTTTTTATCAATACATCGAAATACCTATAGAAATTAATTAATTCAAAACCGGTTGGCTAAGCGCTGACTTTAAATCATTTATCAAATCATTTATTTATGAAAAAACAAATCGCAATTTTTTGCCTTGGCTGTGCCTTGCTCATTTCTTCCTGTAAAAAGGAAACTGAAGAAATTGACACGACTTATCCTGTAATCGATGTAAACGCTGCAACGGCATTTCCTAAACAGTGTAGCGTAATAAAAAGGGGGGAGAAATTTGTATTCAGAGCAGCCTTTAGTGATAACGTAGAATTAGGTTCATCAAGCATCGATATTCACCATAATTTCGACCACCATTCGCACAGTACCGAAGTTAATGAATGTAACATGGAGCTGGTTAAAAGTCCGGTTAAACCATTTTTACTTATCAAAACATTCAATATTCCATCAGGACAGAGAAGCTTTAACATCAATGAAGAAATAATTGTTCCGGCAGATATCGACCCAGGCGATTACCACTTTCTAATTCGCTTAACAGATAAAGCGGGATGGCAAAGTATTAAAGGCATCAGCATAAAAATTCAATAATTAATCATTCACATCATAAAAATCAAATCATGTTAAACAACTATTTTAAAAAAGCGACATTACTTTTTGTTATTGCGGCATCTTTTGCGGCTTGTAAAAAAGACAATAATGAACCAGAACCTGAAAAAACAGATGCAGCCAAAGAATTTAAATTTGTCCGCGTTCTCGTGGCTGATGAATTATCAAGCAAATTAACTCAAATTGACCCATTCAAGGCTGCGGTTACTTCGTTTGATGCTAAATTTCCTTTAGCAAACCTTTACGGAACTGCAGGTGGAAGATATGCCACAGTTTTATATCAAAGCCAAAACCTTGTTGAGGTTTTTGATAGCGGATTGGCGAGCCACACTGACCATGTAGACATTGCTGGTTTACCAAAATGGGCTTCAATTACTTCAACAGGATTAAAACCAACGCACTTTAAAAGTGTAAAAGATGAGTCTTTAATTTTTAATGATGCTGACGGAACTTTAAGTTTAGGAAAGGAAGCTGATTTTAATACTTCAGGTGCAAAGTTTAAAACCATAAATGCAGGATTGTTAGCACATCATGGTGCTATGGCTAATTTTGATAATGGAACAATCGCGGTTACAACTACTGCTACAGCTGGTGCGTCACCGACTAAAGCAATAATTATTGATAAAGAAGGAAGAACAATCCACCAATCGAAAGTTGATTTTGGAGCTATTCATGGTAATGCAAGTGATGGAATTAATGCAGTTTTTGGTGGGTTTACAAGTTCAGCAGCAACTGCTGGTGGCGTTTTGGTTGTAAATTCTTCTGGTAGTCAAAAGGTAATTGCAAACCCTGATGGTTTTGGTGCATTTCGTTTAGCAACTATTTTGTATGCTGATGCAGCTGATAAATTTATTGGTTATGTTGCAACTAAAGGTGCTTATGCGATTGATATCGTTAATAATAAAATTACGCCGATTTACGCAGGAGCAGATGCGTTTCAATGTAAGGTAGATTATGCAGGTAAAAACCTATTAATTTTAACATTAGATGGTAAGCTGAGAGTTTATGAATTAGCAACAGGCAGACTTGTGAAAGAAGGAACAGTAATTTCTGCAGTAACTGCTACAGATACTTATAAGCCTGTTTTAGAAGCAACCTCTAAATTTGCTTACATCGCTTTGCCCGCAAGTGGAGAAGTTGCACAGATAAGCCTAACTGATTTTAGTGCGGTAACAAAACACAAAGTTTCAGCTCGTCCGGTTAAATTAGCTCTTTTCGGCTTTGAAACCAGCGCTGGCCACAACGATTAATCATAAATTAAATCATCTTGAAAAGCCACTGAAATAATTTTCAGTGGCTTTTTTAAAACTTTTTTATGTAATTGTGGTTATGAGATATAAATTCTCTAAATATGTCAAGGCGTAACTCACAATTTCAAAAGCTAACTATCGAAAGACCGAAGGATAAATTATCCTTTATTTGGCCGCTAAGCTTAATCATTTTATTAATAACCTTAACTTATCTATTCGGACCAGATAGTTATTCTTTTTGGTTGGCGCAGTAAGCATATTAAAAAGAAAAATCACAACCATTACTAATTAACTTTTCTTTACTTTTTTACCACATTTTAGGCATTCATAGGTTTTTAATACTAATGCTCCATGTTTAGATTGTCCGCGATAAATGGTTGGATCTGTTGTTTCTTTTAATTGTAGGTGTTTGCAAAGGATTCTTTTGAGCATTGTTAATTCTAATCTTATTCTAATGTTTGGTTTTGGGTGGCGAAATTAAAATAATTAAGCAAAATATAAGCTCGGTTTGTAATAAAAATCATTCACTTCAAAAAATAATTAAGGAGTAAAAAAATAATCAAGTTAATATTTAATGACACTTAAGTATTACTTTTGTGCCATAAAATCAATCTTTTTGGATTCTAACCAACAAAAATCTTTCGGTCTCAATATTATTTATTTCTTTTTAGGCGAGTATTTTTCTGATGCATTGAGAAATACAGTTACAATCGTTTTGCCGATAATAATATTTTATTGGCTTAAGCAACCCGAACTTGCATCGGGAATAGGAGTGGGTGCTTTATTGGTTAGCTTAACAGATTTTCCAGATAATAAATTCAATAAATTTAGAACAGCGCTTTATGGTATTGTTGTATTTTTCCTCACAACAATAATTGTTTCGCTCTCTTTATCTTCTAATTTATTACTCGCAACAGTTATGACGCTGGCTTCATTTGGTTTTTCGTTGTTTGCAGTATATGGCAATCGGATTAGCATAATTGGTACAATGGCACTTGTAGTTTGCTGTTTTGTGATGGGGCTTCATCCAAAAAATCCTTTTCATTTTAGCTTTTACATGCTTATTGGTGGCGTTTGGTATTACATAATAAGCCTTTTACAAATTTTAATTTTTCCTTATCGCTCTTTAAACCATGCCATTTTTGAATGCATAATGAGCAGTGCGGTATTTTTAAAAGCAAAAGCGAGCAATTACAACGTTAACGTACCTTTCGATGCATCACAAAAAGAAATTATTAAACTCCACATTAAAGTAAATCAGAAACATGAGCTTATTCGGAATTTGCTGTTAACGGATAAACAAGCTATGTCTCCCGATAATAAAAACGGGCAGATTTTATTGGGAAGAGCTTTGCTATTAATTGATTTGTACGAACAATTAAATGCAGTGCATTATGATTATGGACGCGTACGAGAGGTTTTGAAAGAATCTTCGCTAGATTTAATGACGAAGCTTTTGAATTTACTGGCGTTTGAGCTAGAAGATTTGGCAAGAAATGTAAAGACAATTAAACCTTATTCTGATGATTATTCAAATCATAATTACAACAATTTAATCGAATTAATAAAAGGAGAAGAAGAAAATGCTACTTCAAATCAAAAAAATATTCTATCGCAATTTGTAGCCAACACTGATGCAGTGGTTCATATTCTAAAATTAATAAGACAACATACTACTGCAAGAAATTTACAGGCAGAAAATTTAGGTTCTGTGCTTAATTACCCAGCCTTTGTAACAGTAGATAAATCTACACTAAAACATCATTTGTCTTTTAAATCGCCGTTTTTTAGGTTTTCTGTAAGGCTTGCATTATGCTTTCTTTTTGGGTTTTTGTTAATCAGTCAACTATCATTAAGTAAATACAGTTATTGGTTGTTTTTAACTTTAGTAATCGTTGCACGGCCGAAATTTACGGTTACCTGGCGCAGAAATTTGCAGCGTTTATCGGGTAGTTTGGGTGGCATTATTGTAGGTTTAGCCTTAATTTATTTTATAAAAAATCCTGCGATTTTGTTATCCTTATCCGTGTTTTTCTTACTAGGTTTCTTTTCTTTTAACAGGATAAATTATACCATAAGTGTTTTGTTTATTACACCAGCTGTTATTTTAACGTTAGGAAGCTATCACGGGCATTTCGATCATATTATTCAGGAGCGGATTTTATTTACAATTTTGGGTTGTTTAATCGCTGTTTTAGCATCAGTTTTATTCCCGATATGGGATAGCAAACAACTTCGCGATAAAATTTACCAGGCAATTAATTTCACTAAAACATATTTAGTAAGCACAGCTGATATATCTAAAAATAACGATAAAGAAACATTGTTAAGGGTGGCAAGAAAAGATGCTAATATGAGTTTATCAGCGCTTTCTGAAGGTATAGATTCTGCAAGCCAGGAGCCATTTAGAAAAAGGGGAGACCTAAATTCTTTTTATAGTATCCAATTAATTATTTATCAGATTAATGCCCTAATTACATCATTAAGTATTTTTGATAAAGGTGTATCAATTTACGAGCAGGAAATGATTTCAAGAATATTAGAAAACCTAAAAATAGTTGATAATGATTTGCAACAAAAAGTTGTTAATGACGAGGTTTATGAGTTTAATCAACAAAAGAATTTACCAGAGAAAAAGCTCGAACACATCTTATTATTATCAGAAAAATTTAAACTAAGCTATAAAGGTTTGATGGGGCAATCATTAACTTCAGAATTATAAATTAATCGGCTACGCCAATTTTTTGAAGGAGTAAAAATCTAGCTCTAGCGGTGTCAATTTCTGCCTCAACCTTACTTTGCACACCTATTTTCATAAATTTTGTGGTATTTCCAGACTGAATTTCCGGCCATTTTTCTAAAGATAATCCACTTTGTGTTTTACCATTAGGATTAGCATATTTTATAAAATTTACAAAATAACCTTGCATTTGGTTTGAAACAATACGATCCTCGGGTTTCCAGGCATAATTATCCTGCACTTCTAAATTACCCAAAGCATATTCTATTTCTGCCGCATGAAATGCAGAACCAGTAATGGCTTTATTTATTAATCTTTTTAATATTTTCTGAAAAAAACTACCATCATTCATCGCTTGCGATGTTAAACCAGGATGAGGTTGTGCAAAAAGATATCGGTACACCGGAGCTGTTTTTTTCTTTGCATGTAATTCGGCAAGTTGCCATGAACCATAATTTATAAGCCAATCGCTGCCTAATTTTGAGCCGGCAATTTTAGCCTCGGCTTTTGTATTTACCGGATAATAATTCAAAAGCATATCTGCTTTGTCTCCGTAAATTTTTCTTACCCTCTTCTCGAAATTTTCGGGTGTAGCACGTTTTAATCTATAAAAAGCTAAAGATGGTACTTCATCTGCATTCCAGCCAACCAATAAGGGTACATTAGCTTGTTTGCCTTCTTCGAAAGTTTTTAGGGGAAATTCCTTAAGGAAATATCCATCAACCGTAGGTTTAAATCTCCTCGGGTCGTTTTTTGATGCGATTTTCAAGAGTTTCTTTTCGTCAATTAACCTCATTTCATCAATTGATGAAGTTTTAGTCAGTTCAGAAAATTCTATCCCTAATTTTTCTGCTGATGCTTTTGATTTAATTAAACCTCTTGAATCGAGTAGTGAACTGCTTTGTGCAATTGCAGCCGAAAAAAGTCCTCTTGATAATGGCGATGTCATGTGTGCACTGATGGATTGCGCACCAACAGATTCTCCGCCAATGGTTATATTATTTGGGTCGCCTCCAAAAGCTGAGATATTTTCTTTAATCCATTTTAGTGCAGCAACCTGGTCTAAAAGCCCATAGTTTCCAGATGCTCCATTTGCAGATTCCTTACTTAAATCAGGATGTGCTAAAAATCCAAAAACACCTAATCTATAATTAATTGAGATGTAAACCACACCTTGTTTAGCCATGCTTTCTCCATCGTATGCAGGTTGCGAACCATCTCCGTGGATGAAAGAACCACCATGTATAAAAACATAAACGGGTCTTTTTTCTTCTGATGAATTTGCCGACGTCCAAATATTGAGGTACAAACAATCTTCGCTCATTTTTTCAGACCTAAACTCGTACAAAATACCCGATTTTTGAACCGGACGGGGACCAAAGTTAATGGCCTCTTTAACACCAGTCCAATTAGCCAAAACTTGTGGAGCTTTCCATCTTAAATTCCCGACAGGTGGGGCAGCGTACGGAACTCCTTTAAAAGTATGAACGCCACTTTTTAAAGTTCTACCTTCTAGCTTTCCATTTGCCGTGGCTACTAAAACTCCGTGTATTTTATTTTTAGATGATTGAGCGTTGGATGCTTCAGAAAAAGAAACAAGAAGTGTAAGAAAGAGAATTTTAACCGCAGTACGAAACATAATTTTTTGGAGGAATTTCATATTATATTTCAAATATAAGCAATCTAATATCTTAATATTAAGAAGCTTAAATTATGGTCTAAATTTTACAAAACCCTAATTTTAAATATGATACAAATTATTTGCAGCCTAATTACAAACCCTTTTTGTGTTTTTGGTTATCACATCGTAAATCTCTTTTGCAATATCAGTTTCTGCAAGTTTGGTAATTATTGCATAAACAGGATTGATGATTATCGAAACCAAGTTTTCGTTTTCCGTTTCAATATTTAAAGTTTTCTTATCAGCACTGAAAACTGTTCTAACATGAAATAAATCTGTAGAAATTAGTTCCATTTCGTGTAGGTAGTTATTAACTGATTTGTTAAATGGGATATAGATATACTCTTTGCTTGCCATAATTTTTTATACGTAACTCAATTAACAACAGTTTTTAAAAAAGGTTGCAATTATTTACTTTATGGAAATTTTTTCGGTTACATTTTTGCCTGTAGCCAACTCAATACCTTCAACCAAAGCATATTTCACATTTGGCAACCAAAACGAGCCGCCTTCAATTCGAACAAAAAGTCTATTAATCGATATTGTTTTCCCATTTACTGTTACTGTAACCTGATATTTCTTCTCAGAGTTGGTTTGACTGAGATATAATGGTAAAGATTTATAAGATACAAAGCGAATTTCAAACTTGTTTTTGCTTAATTCTTTTGTAGTTAATCCATAAGCAAACTTCCGCTGAATGTAGCCTAATTCCTTTTTTTCTCCTTTTTCAGTATACCGAATCCAATAGATTGAAATTGGTTTTTCCTTATTAATATCTCCAGTTTTGTTAGTGTTTACAGCATATATTAAAGTGTTGATATTAGGATCTCTTTGCAAATAGAATAGCATATTTTCTATTTTGCCCGGGTTTGGAAAGGTTAATGGAGAAGGATCAGCAATCTGAGCCGAAAGCTTCTCGCTTACAATTAACAATAGTAAAAATGCAAATAGAACAAGGAATTTATATTTTGATGATGTCTTTTTATTCTTCATCCATCTGGTATTTAAGCTGATTTAATTCAATTTTTTCTTTTTTTTCGTTTGAAGATGAAAGATTTTTGAAAACCCAATACCTCATCATTGGATAGTTAAATCCATAGGAAACTAAAAGATCAATAATTACGCGACCGATTCTGTAATCGATATTAACCAGGCGATGTAAAATATACGTTCCGGAAGATTTTAAAGTTATGCTAATAATTACCACGCTAAAAAACCTAATGAACTGGTTTGGTGGCGAAACAACATAACCAACCTGATTTTTAAAAGCCCATAACCTGTTAATATAAAAATTAACAATACCACCAATTGTACCCGAAATTAAGATGGAAATTGTGAAATGAATATGAACGATTTCAGTAAGAAAAATCATGATTCCATAATCGGTAATTCCACCAGAAAAAGCAGAAACCTGAGCTTTTAGGAAAGTTTTAACTTCCTTGCGGTTAATCTTTCTTACGCTCCTCATTGTCTCGTTTATTTCCTGTTTCGAGTAATTTCCAGGTATCTACAACATTTACAAGAAGCAACGTGATTGTAATTGCAATCGCTGAATAATTTATAGAACCATTAAAAATGATTTCCAAGATTAAAATCAAAGCGATAATTACACGAAGTTCTGTCGGCCCAACCAAGCCAGAGTCTATTTGATAACTTCCAGTTATTTTGTAGCGAAGCAGCGCAATAATTATAGACCAGCCATAAAATACAACGAATAGAAAAGCAAGTATTTTGTAGGGTTCTGATGCATAAAAATAATATCCCAAACCGATTAAAATGATACTTAACCAGTCCATAATAATGTCCAAAGCAAAACCATACCATTTTCTGGCAATGTTCCGATAATAAGCCAACCTTCCATCTAAAGAATCGCCAATCCAATTAATGAACAAGCCTAAAATTCCAAGCAATAAAAAAAGTGGTTCTTGTTTTTTAGCAAGGATAAACGCTGCCAATACAACTACAGAACCAAACATTCCTACAGCAGTCATTAGGTTTGGTGTTACAAACTTGGGCACAATTTTCAACAAAAATTGAATTGCAGGTTGTTCTAAAGCTTTTAAGATATTGGTTCTTTTTCGATCGCCAAATATTTTTTCCCGGTCTGATTTTTCTTTTTCCATTCAGTTAGTTAGCTCCGCTTAAGCATATAAACAAACAGGGTAAAGTAATGGTTGTTGGGCGAAATACTTTAATAAAAGTTCTTTTTGGAAATTCACGAAGATTACCAAACCGTTTCAGTTTACCTGTTCTTGCTAAATAGCTGAAAATTAATATAAAAACCATAATAATTACTTTACAATTCCGGCAAATCGCTGGTAAAAAACGGTTGGACTATTTTCATTCTTCGGAGCATATTTTCCGGCAATTATCGGAATGTAAATCACTCTTCTACGACTTTCTTCTCCACGTATAGATGATTCTGCAACACGATGCCAAAGTCTTCCATCATGTATGGTTAAATCTCCGGCTTCTGGTAAAATAGATACTTCATTTCGGTCGGCATTGTTATCAAGGAAATATTTTTTTCTGAAAAGCATTTGATAGATATTCTGCTTATGTGTTCCGGGAATAATTCTTAATCCACCATTTTCTTTCTTTTGAGAAGTAAGATGAATGCCAACATTTAGCATCGGATTTAGTTTACCACCGTAAAATATATCTCTCAAACCATCTGTATGCCATCCCATTTTGGTAAAACTACTTTCGGGGCCGTTGATGTAATGGTTAAAAACCATTCCGTCTTTTTCTTCAGTACCTAATCTTGAGCCTTCTCCAGCAAGGGGTAAAAGCGCCGATAATCTTGGGTCGAGTAGTAAACCACTAAGTGCTTTATGGTGCTGATTTATGAAAGCAAAACGCTGTACAATTGTTCTTCCATCTAAATCTTTACCATATTTAATAGGCACACCATTTATCTTTTTAACATCAGCATTAATCCAGGCTCTTTCAACTTCTTTTGATGCGTGAACTATTGATGAAACAGTATCTTTATTGATGAAATTTTTAAAATGGATAAATCCGTGTTGATTGAAAAAATTAATTTGTTCTTCTGAGAGTTTTTCGGATAGGGTGAAGGTTGGATACAATGATGCCATGGGTTAATAGTTTAATTAAGAAAATTGAGAATTGATTTGAAGATATTATGCATAACAACAGCACATTCGCATTCGCGAGTGGTTCTGTGCTGTAAAAAAATGAAGAGCCTCATTATTTATATACATAATCTATAGATTTAGTAGTATTTAATACAAACGTAACATATTTTTAATATTCCAAAGAACATTCTTCAACTTTTTTTAAAAATATTTTTAGGTCTTGTAAATTCCGGCTGCTGTTTTTTCTATAAAAGCCTTTGGTAGCCATTTGGTTGCATAAGCGCTGATGATATTTGCGAAGCCGGGAATAATTTCGGCTTTCTTTGTAAACATTCCCTTAAGCGCAATATTTGCAACTTCATCTGGTTTCATGTTAAACTTTTCGGCCATTTTACTAAAAGGGTCTAGTCCGGCACGTGCTGCAAAACCAGTATCAATAGGTCCTGGACTAATGCAGCTTACAGATATATTTGTTTTCTTAAGTTCAAACCGAATTGCTCTACTAAAAGAAAGAATGAAAGATTTGCTTGCCGCGTACAATGCAAATGTTGGTACAGCTTGGTAAGCAGCTGTACTAGAAACATTAAGAATATAAGATTGTGTTGATTGCAATAACAATGGCTTAAACAAATAGCAAAGGCTAACCGCTGTTTCCATATTCAATCGGCACATTTCTAAATGATTGGATAGAGGTAAAGAATAAAATTCACCCCAACTACCATAACCAGCATTATTAATTAGAATTGATACCTGAAAATTATTTGTTTCTGCCCATGATAAAACCTGAGCAGGAGTGGATGATAACGAAAGATCTATAGCTAAAAAACTAGCTTTAATGCCATGCAATTTTATCAGGTTTTCACTCAATTCAGCAAGTTCATTTTTAGAGCGTGCCACAAGCAAAAGATTGTAGCCCTTTTGAGCAAGAGCCGTTGCAAGTGCCTTGCCCAAACCTTTACTTGCGCCGGTTATCAAAGCGTATGTTTGTTTTATTTCCACAATCTGTTCCTTATAATTTTATAACTGTTGTTAGCAAATCTATTAAAAATAAGAAAGAGCAACCCATCCAGGTTACCCTCGCTAACAACAAAACTAATCATGCTAACCGAAGTTAGGCTATGAAATTTTCTTTTATCTGATAGAAAACTAAGACTATACTTTCTTCTTTAAATCATCCAATTCAACTTTAATTTCTGCTAGTTTTTTATTCTTCTTTTGAATCTCTGTCGAACTGTCTCCATCATCTAATAAATTACAAACACAATTTTCACGTTCTTCAAAAAAATCCCTAATAGTTGGATAATCAAAATCATCATTTACCATTTCTGTCAGATTTGAATTTTAATTCAGTAAATTCTAAAAAGCATTTAAGCAATACTTTTTTTTTCGACGTCATGGACGGAATCGAACCGCCGTTATAGGTTTTGCAGACCTTTACCTAACCACTCGGCCACATGACTATAGTATCAACTTTACTTAATTTTCAGTGTTGATGGTTGCAAACATAATAAAAATATATTAAGTCTATAGGATTTATAGATTTAATTTTTTATGTTTGTGCCATGAGGAAATTTCCTCATAAAACTTATCCAGAAAGACTGAGGGAATGGGCCCGATGATGTCTTAGCAACCTGTTGCCAAATAAGGTGCTAAATCCTTCTCTTTAATGGGAGAGATAAGAAAGATTTCCTCGGAATTCTGTATAAGCCAAGAAACTTAAAAGATTTGCACCCTATGAGTATTTATTTAGACAATGCCGCAACTACGCCACTATCTTCTGAAGTGTTTACGAAGATGGAACCTTTTTTATTTAATTCTTTTGCCAATCCTTCGTCTACACACACTGCCGGGCGTAATGCCCGATATGCCGTAGAGCTATCGAGAAAAATAATTGCTGAAAATTTAAATACTACAGCAGATCATATATTTTTTACTTCAGGAGGTACCGAAGGCGATAACATGGCGATTTTATCCGCAATTCATGCTAATAAAATTAAGGTAGTTATTACAAGTAGGTTAGAGCATCATGCTGTACTAAATACTTTAAGAAAAGCAGAAAATGATGGCTTGATTCTTATTAAATATCTTGATAATGATGCTCAAGGTAGAATATCACTTACTCAATTAAACAGTTTGCTAGATGGAACAGATCAAGTTCTTATTTCGCTAATGCATGCAAATAATGAAATCGCTAACTTAAATCCTTTAGAAGAAATAGCAGATTTAGCAGAACATTATGGTGCTATTTTCCATTCTGATACTGTTCAAAGTATAGGGCATTACCATTATGATACACGTTTACTCTGCCCGGATTATTTAGTAGGTTCAGCACATAAATTTCATGGTCCGAAAGGTGTTGGATTTCTTTATGCAAAACAACCCGAAAGTTTAAAATCAATCATTAATGGAGGTTCGCAAGAAAGAGGTAAAAGAGCCGGAACTGAAAATGTTAGTGGAATAGTTGGTGCGGCAGCAGCTATTCAAGATATTTATCAAAACCAAGCTGAACACGAATCTTATCTGAAATCTTTAAAATTAGCTCTTATAAACGGATTAAGTGCGCTTCCGGAGATTACTTTTAATGGAGAATCGGCTAATATAAATGAAAGCCTATCAACTGTGTTAAGCGTTTCATTCCCACAATCTTTAACAGAATTTAATTTGCTCGAAACCTTAGATGCTGCCGGAATTTACGCTTCTGGAGGTAGTGCCTGTTCGGGCAATAGTTCATCTCACGTAATTTCTAGCTTATCGGCTTTAAGCAATAAAAATACTATCCGCTTTTCTTTCAGCAAATACAATACAATATCCGAAATTGAAAAAGTTATAACGGTGGTAAAAAATTACTTTCAACCTCTGTATAATCAATCAAACTTACAATCCGCATAATCAACCTAAATAATCTTAATTAAAAATGAAAAAAACACTACTCATTGCCTTGAGCGCCTTGCCGTTTGCAGCGTTGGCACAAAAGCCATTTACCATTTCTGGAAATTTAAAAAATGCTCCAGCAGGAGAAAAGCTTTACTTAAGTTACTCTCAGGATGGAAAATCTATTTCAGATTCTACAGAACTTAAAAACGGAAGCTTTACTTTTAATGGAAATATAAAAGATACTGGCAGAGCTTCACTTTATCGTAAACCAGCTGATAAAAATGCGAAGCGTGATTTCCTTTCTCTTTACATTGAGCCTGCAAATATTAAGTTATCTGCATCAGATTCTTTAAAAAATGCAGCAATTACTGGTTCTGTAACAAATACAGATAACGAACGCCTTAAAACTTTAAGTAAACCTGTACAAGATAAACTTAATGCAATAAACGCTGAATTTGCTAAGCTTACTGCCGAACAAAAGAAAGATAAGGCAACAAATGAGGCGATTTACAAACGCTATCAGGAAACTAACAAAGAATTGGAGCCAATTTATCTTGATTTTGCCCGTAAAAATCCCGCATCTTACATAAGCTTAACTACACTTTCTCAACTTGCTACTAGCGAAACTGCACAAACTGAAGCTGAGCAAGCTTATAATTCACTTTCTCCAGTAATTAAAGAAACTAAAACCGGAAAAGATATTGGAGTTTATTTTAGTGCCGTTAAGAAAACAAAAATCGGTTTGCAAGCTTTAGATTTTACACAAAATGATGTAAATGATAAGCCTGTAAAACTTTCTGATTTTAAAGGAAAATATGTTCTGGTAGATTTTTGGGCTTCGTGGTGTGGACCATGCAGACAGGAAAACCCAAATGTGGTAGCGGCTTACAATCAATTTAAAGATAAAGGCTTTACAATACTTGGTGTTTCTTTGGATCAGCCTGGTAAGAAAGATGCATGGCTTAAAGCGATTGAAGATGATAAATTAACCTGGACACATGTTTCTGATTTAAAATTTTGGGATAACGCAGTTGCCAAACAATATGGTATCCGTTCTATTCCTGCAAACTTTTTAATCGACCCGGATGGAAAAATTATTGCAAAAGGACTTAGAGGTGAAGCTTTGAAAGAAAAATTAGCTTCGCTTTTAGATGGAAAAACTAAATAATTAACCTAAATATTTTAATATCAAATAAGTAAGAATAATAAAAGAGCAAATCACTTTTGTGCATAGTGCATAAAAGTTTACCAGATAAAAAAACAGGGGCGATTGAGGCCGCCCCTGAATAAAGTGATTTATCACGGTATGTGACCAGTAATGCTGAATTAATGTTTAACCACCTAAATCAAATATAATGAAAATATCCTAAAAGTTTAGTTGACCAACTACTATTGATATTATTTTATTACAATGTAAAATAATACCACTTCTAATTTTTCTTTTACCGTTTATCCTGAACAGGTTTTTCTATAGTCTGAAAGGAGAGGTATTGCAGATTAATTAAATCATACTGCCGATTTTTTTCAAATCCGGCATATCAATCATTAACTAAAACTATATAAATGAAACGAAAAATACTTTCGCTTATTATACTATGCCTTGTTGCGGCGTTACCTGCATTGGCACAAAATAAAATAATTACAGGAAGGGTAATCGCTGCAGAAGATGGACTTCCAATTCCATCAGTATCTGTAAGAGCTCCTGGAACAAAATCTGCCGCACAAACCGATGCAGAAGGCAGATTTTCTCTTCAAGTTCCTTCTACATCAAAAACACTTGAATTTAGCTACTTAGGTTATTTAACCGTTAGAGAAAATATAGAAAACAATCGTGTTGTAAATGTTAGCCTGAAGGTTGATGCAACCGGCTTGGAAGAAGTTGTTGTAACAGGATTCGGCCAAACTGTAAAGAAAAGAGACATTACCGGAGCAGTATCAAGCATTTCATCAAAAGAGATTGAGAAAGTTCCGCTTGTAAGTTTTGATAGAGCTATGCAAGGCAGATTACCGGGCGTTCGCGTTAACACAAACTCAGGAACACCAGGTTCAGCCGTAAGTGTGCTTATTCGTGGAACAGGCTCGTTTAATGCCAGTACAGCACCGCTTTATATTGTAGATGGAATCCAGGTTAATTCCGGAGATTTATCCAGAAGTTTATCTACATCTAACGTTTTAAGCAACTTAAATCCAGATGATATTGAAACCATTGATGTTTTAAAAGATGCATCATCTGCTTCAATTTACGGTTCTCAAGCTGCAAATGGAGTAATTATCATTACAACAAAACGTGGTAAAGCCGGCAAAACCGAATTTGATTTTAGCAGTTATTTTGGCTACGCCGAAGAAGTTGATAGATTAGATGTTCTTAACGGCCCGGAGTGGCTTTCTGTTTATACTGAAGAATATATAAATCGGTATGGTGCAAATAGCGCTCAAGTTGTAGGTACATCGGGTATAAAAACAGTATTTGGTGCCGACCCAGCTTTGGCGCCAAGTTACAGTTGGTACGATGCTGCTTACCGAAAAGGACAAACTCAAAACTACCAGTTAACAGCCCGTGGTGGAGATGCAAAAACAAAATTTTTCATCTCAGCAGGTTTGTTTAACCAAAAAGGCCAACAAATTGTACAGGATTTTAAGCGTGGAACTTTTAAAAGTAATTTAGAACATAATGTAAATAATAAATTATCGTTAGAAGCAAATATAAGTTTAAGCTCTTTTACGCAAAATGGTACGCTTAGTGGTTCTACTTTTGCAAACCCTTCTTTTGGCTCTAATTTCTTAATACCAACTCAAGCAATTTACACACCAAGCGGCGATTACAACGAGCCATTATTGGGGGCTGTACCAACAAATCCAATAAAATCTGCAAACTATGATATAAACAAAGGTACAACCAACCAATTGCAGGGAATATTTGCATTGAATTATAAAATTATTGATGATTTAAAATTCAGGGCAACAGGTTCAATAGATTATGGTGATATAAAAGAAGATCGTTTTCAAGATCCAAGAACCCGAGATGGAGCTGCACCAAACGGAAGATATACGTTTTTAAGCACAGAGTTCAAAAATTATCAAACTAACGCTACTCTAAATTATAATCATCTTTTTGGCTCAAAACACAAAGTAAGCGCTTTGGCCGGATTTGAATATCGCCATCAGGTTAACAATAATGTAACCACTCAAAAAACAGGTTTTCCTAATTACTTATTTAGAACCTTAAACGGAGGAACTGTGTTGGCTTCAACAAGTTCATCTTTTACTGAATTTAAAAACTTGGGTTACTTTGCAAGGGCAGAATATGGTTTTGATGATAAATATATTATTAATGGAACAATCCGCTATGATGGTAATTCTAGATTTGGTGAAAATCAAAAATTCGGATTGTTTGGCTCAGGTTCATTAACCTGGAGGGTTTCGAGAGAGAACTTCTTAAAAGATGTAAAATGGCTTAGCGATTGGAAAATCAGAACCAGTTATGGTAAAGTTGGTAACTCTGGTATAGGCAATTTTGCTTCGTTATCAACCTTTGGTTCTAACTCAGGTTATAACGGCGTAGGCGGAATTTCACCAGGAGGACTTCCAAATGTAGAACTAACGTGGGAAGATATTTATACGCTTAACTTAGGTACCGATGTATCTTTATTTAACAATAGGTTGAGTTTTACTGCAGAATATTATAACAAACTTAACAAGAATTTACTTCTAACCCGTACGCTTCCAAGCACAAGCGGTTACGGTGGTGTAAGCGATAATGCAGGTAAAATGCGCAACCGAGGTTTTGAATTTCAAATAAACTCCGAAAATTTAGTTGGCCGATTCAAGTGGAGTTCATCTTTCAACATATCGTATAACAAAAACAAAGTTTTAGAATTAATTACTGATGATATTAACCCTCGTTTTCAGTTGGTTGGTAATTCTGTTACCCGAATTTTATCATACCAATACGTTGGTGTGAATCCGGCCGATGGTCGCCCGTTATGGTTAGATGCCAACAATAATTTAACTTATAATATTACAGTAAACGATAGACAGAATATTGGAGATACACAACAGAAATACTTCGGAGGACTTACAAATAATTTCTCTTATGAAGGAATTGGACTTGATATTTTCTTCCAGTATGCTACAGGTTTCTTGTTATTCGACCAAAACAAAAACTTCTTAGATAGTTATGCTAATGCATCAAACAGAAGTACAGATGTTTTTAGAAGATGGACAACGCCCGGTCAAATTACAGATGTTCCGTTAGCTTATGCCGGTGGAAATTACGTAACTGGAGGAATTGCTTCTACTGCATACAGCACTGCATCAACTCAATGGTACAAACCTGGCGATTATTTACGTTTGAAAGAGTTAAGGCTATCTTACAAACTTCCTAAAAACTTCATTTCAAAAGCGAAGCTTAATAATGTGCTGTTTTACGCAACAGGAACTAATCTTTTAACGTGGACAAAATACACCGGTATTGACCCTGAAACTGTGCTTTCTGATAATGGTGGCGTACCACAGGCCAGAACCTACACCGTTGGATTTCAAATTGGATTATAAAACAAACTAAAATGAAAAAACAATTATATACAATTACAATTATTGGCTTACTTGGATTAAGTGCTTGTAAAAAAACACTTGAAACCGCTCCTAGAGATTCCATTGCAGCATCTGAAGCTTTGACGAGCATTACAGGTGTGAGCAGTTTATTAAATACTGTTTACAGCAATTTACGTGGTACGGGTTATTACGGTCAGTCGTTTAAAATCAATCCTGATATTATGGCTGATAATATTTATCCGATACCAGGTTTAAATTCCAATAGATTAATTACAAATTCGGTTAATTCGCCGGGTACACACATGAGTTTATGGGGCTTGTACACATCAGGTATTAACCAGGTTAATTTGGTAATTGAAGCAACTGGAAATGTTTCAGGAAGTCAGGCTGAAAAGAATAAAATTTTAGGACAGGCTTATGGCTTACGTGCTTTGTTTTACTGGGATTTGGTTAAACTATATGGTTATAATCCTCAGTTTATCGTTAATGGATTTGACAAGGGCGTTCCCTTAGTTTTAAAACCAACGCCTACATTAGCTGCGGTCGAATTTCCGGCAAGAAATACTGTTGAAGAAGTTTACAAACAAATTGAAATTGATCTTTTAGCATCAGAGAACCTTTTAGATAATACAGCTGGAAACAGATACATAACTAAAACCTCGGCACAAGCCATATTATCTAAAGTTTATTTATACTGGGGGAAATATGCACAAGCTGCAACCTATGCAGATAGAGCCATCGCTGCGGCAGGTTCTACCTTTGTTACAGGAGCTGCATACACTTCAAGCTTTTATGCAGATAATAACCCTGAAGCGATTTTAAATATCACCTTTACTTCAGAGCAATCAAACATCAATGAATCTCTGCAATCTTATTATGCTCAATTTCCGGCAGATTATGGAAAGCGTCAGGATCAGGCTGCCTTTGATAATAATGCTGAAACTAAAGTTGGTTATGGCGATTTTACACCAACGCCAGAATTATTGGCACTTTATGAAGCTGGAGATGTTAGAAGAGGAACGATAACTACCGGTAGAAAAAGTAATGTCGTTGTAAATTATGCCCGCAAATGGGTACCAACTAACGGGGTAAATTTCTGGCAAAACATCCCACTTTTAAGGGTTTCTGAGCTTTACTTAATCAGAGCTGAAGCTAACTTTAGAGCCGGAACAGCCACAGGTGCAAGTGCTCAAACAGATCTTGATAAAATAAGATTAAGAGCTGGTTTGCCAAGTGTGCCCGTATCAGTTGCTGCTATTTTAAAAGAAAGAAGAATAGAACTTGCTTTTGAAGGCGACAGATGGTTTGATTTAGTAAGATTGGGATTAGATGTGCCAAAATCGAGTGCTTTGGGCGCTATTGCACCAATTGCTTATAATTCAGATTATAGAATTCTTGCGCCAATACCTGTTGGCGACCTAAGTGTAAATCCGAATTTAGTTAAAAACCCAGGTTATTAAATTATAGATTATGAAAAGAATACTAATTCCAGCCACTTTTTTAGCAGTAATTTTATTATTCGGCTGTAAAAAATATAAGGTTGAATATGATCAGCCATCGCAGGTTGAATTTAAACCCATTACCGTAACACTTGCAAAAGGAACAGCCGCTGCCCCAGGTACAGCTACAATTTTAATTCAGCTTGTTGGTCCGCATCGCGATAGCAATTTAGATGTAGAATATACAATTGACCCGGCAAGTACAGCATTAGATGGTACACATTATACCATTACCGGAACAGCAGGTAAGGTTACAATTCCCGCAAATAGTAGTAGTGCACAAATTGTATTAACCGCAATTCCGGCAAATCTGGCAACATCTAAAAGGCTTATTTTAACACTTAAAGATGGTGCATTACCTGTTAGTCCGAATTATAAAACATCTACAATAACGCTCCAATAGTTCATTATTCAGGCAGCCGAAAGGCTGCCTTTTTTTATCTTATGAAAAAGACAATAAAATTAATTACAGCAATGATGTATTTGTTCGTAACCATCAGTTCTGCTCAAAGTGTACAGGATGTAAATGGAAAAGTATATAAAGCAAAAAGTTTAAGTGAGGTTTCTGGAAACACGCTTTTATTTCAAGAATTTTTAAAAGGCGATGTTACATTTAAAAATGGAAAAGATATAAAAGGATTGCAACTTAACTTTGATGCACTTGATAACATTTTACTATTTAAAAATTCTTCGGCGGTAATACAGGAGGTTTCTGAGCCTATCAAATCATTCATTGTTTACGAAATAAAAAATGGAAAATACAGTTCGAAAAGCTTCGAATCAGGTTTCGGAAAAGTTTTAAACTTCGATGAAAAAACATTTTACGAAGTTTTATATAATGGAAAATATAAATTCTTGAAAAAGATTAACAAATACATCATTGAAACATCTGGCTACAACGCAGGTACAAAGAGTGAAGAAATTAGAGAGAAATCATTTTATTTTATTGAGATTGAAGGGAAATTAACTCAGGTTTCTAAAAATCAAAAGTCTATTATTGGTTTGTTCCCAGAGAAGGAAAGTTTAATAAAAGATTTTATTAAAAAGAATAAGCTAAACCTTAGTAATGAGGAAGATATTGTTGTTCTTTTATCTAAGATTGAATCTTTGTAAATAGCATTGATCTTGTTTTGAAATATTGAGTTTAGCAATTCCATTGTGTAACAAAGTTTAATCAAACGAGATTATTAGTTGTATTAAAAGTATTTTTATTTTTTTGGTTGAAACAAGTCCACTCCATTTTAGCGGATATTTCTTATCAAATAAAATTGAATCAAAATCATCCGCATAACAAGCTTTAAATCAAAATGTCTACAGAAAACCAAAACTTAGCAAACAGTAGCGCCTTAACAGATTCTGGTATTACTCCAAATAAAAAGACATTTTTACAATCTATTACTGAAGATTGGTGGGCATTAATTTTAGGTGCTGTTATTATTGGGGTTGTATTGTTGCTAAATGTTAATGCTTCAAGTTTTAGTTTACCTGTTTATAAATGGAGTAGTAGGGCAGATTTATTTGAAAAAATTCTTTCAGTAGGTAATCTGCTGCTGATTATAAAAACTGGAATTGCTTTTTTAGTCTTAGCGGGAATTTCAATTTCTTTATCTGGGGGAAACATCCGTCGATTTGCACCAGGCTTTTTATTCATCTACTTTTTGGCTACGCTTTCTTTCATCATCGGCGGAAATAAAAATGTAGCTTATTATGGTTTAGAATACGTTGTATTTGCATTATTAATCGGAATACTTTTAGGCAATCTAATTAAGTTGCCACCATGGTTAAAAGAAGCTGTTCGCTCAGAATTTTACATTAAAACCGGACTTGTAATATTAGGAACCACTATACTTTCGGCAGATTTAATAAAAGCAGGTTTACACGGAATTATTCAGGCTGTTATTGTTGTAAGTGCAGTCTGGTTTTTTTCTTTATGGTTAAGCAGAAAGTTAAAAGTTGATGATGAATTCGGAATCATATTAGCTTCTGCAGTATCTATTTGCGGTGTTTCGGCAGCCATTGTTGCAGCAGGAGCAATTAACGGAGATAAAAGAAAACTATCATACGTTACTACTCTTGTATTAATAATGGCTATCCCTATGATGATAATATTGCCATGGGTGGTTAAGTATTTCGAAATACCTGAAGTAATTGGTGGTGCATGGTTGGGCGGTACGCTAGATACCACAGCAACTGTAACTGCTGCAGGAGACTTGATTGGACCTGTAGCTGTTAAAGCAGGAGTAATTGCTAAATTCTCTCAAAATGTATTTATAGGTGTGGCTGCTTTTTTTATTGCGATTTGGTGGGCTTACAAGAAGCCAAAAACTGATGGTACTGAGGTTGAAAATGTTAAGATTGAAAGCCCTGGCTTGAAAATAGTTTGGGAACGCTTCCCAAAATTTGTTTTAGGATTTATTGGGGCGTCTCTTGTATTTTCATTTCTCCTTTCTGTAGAAACTGCGAAAAGCGTTGCACCAACTTTAAATGGAATCCGTACAATTTGGTTTGCACTTGCATTTATTGCAATTGGTATGGAAGCTAAATTTTCCTCCTTAGTAAAGTTGCAAGGCGGAAAACCTGCGCTAACGTTTGTTACTGCCCAAATTTTTAACATCATCTGGACACTTTTATGGTCTTACATTTTATTTGGCGGTTATCTGTTTCCTATTCCTGATTTTAAATAGATTTCGAGAGAAATGATTTTCCGTAGATTATGAGTTATTTATCGTACTTAGATAACAGTTTGTTTTTCTCTAATTCAATAATTACGGTTTTAATCATGTAATCAGTCAGCTTATTTGCAGCACTTCTTTTAGCGATTTTTAAAAAAATCCCGGCGAAAAATCCGCTTATTACATCAAAAAATCTTTGTATTAGATTTCTGTGAAAATAATGTTTAATCCATTCCTGAGCATTATCTTTTTTCTTTACTTTAAGTTTGTCTGGTGCATATTTTCTTTTTGCAATTAGGTTGAAAATTTCCAATAGCCGCTTTTTCATCATTTTTCTTTGGCGATAAACCTGAACGGGAGCAATCGTTGGTTTATCTACCGGATATTGGTAGCGTTTTTTTAAACGAAGCTCATCGCTCTCAAATAGCAGACTTAAATCAGGTATTATGGGTAGAAAAACCTTTTTTACTATTTTATTATTTTCATCCTTTACCTCTCTGATAATTTTGAATTTCTCAATCATATCTGATGTCCAACTTTTATGAATCGGATGGCAGTTATTCGGGTTAGAATAGGGCATAGTAAAAAAGTACCTGAAGAAATTTCTGGCATTTGTTCTGCCCAGAAAAAAGTCGTGTTCCCGGAAACTGTGATCAATAAAACCTCCAAAGGCGCCAATTGAGGCGCAAGCTAACGGAAGTTTATCTGGTTTAAGACCACCTGATTCTTTATTCCATTTTCTTGGAAAAATAATACTTCGGAAAAAACCTTTGGGATCATTTTCCAGCATTTCACGTCTCTTCACTCTTGATTGGTCTGTTAAAGTAGAGATAACCTCAGGAATAACATCAAATAAATCTTCAGGCATTTGATATTGCGCATCCTTATCAACCATGTCAGGAAATGGATCTACCATCACTACTCCATAAGATGGATATTCGGCATCACTAAGTCCATATGTTTCGCTTAAAATGCTAAGCACTTCTCTGTATGGCTCATTATTTATGGCTCCTCCATCAACCGTTACAGTACTAAAATTTTTCGGGAAGTTCTTCAGATTAATCTCTTGAAGGGTATTCTGTCCGAAGGAACCATTTACAATACGCTGTAAAACATTTTTTAAATACTCATCATTGAGCTGCTTTTGGTCAAATGTTCGGAAGTTAAGACCTATAGGAAATGCACCTGTTGCCATGGTAGCTAATTTTAAGGTATCCTTGTAAGGCTTATCGTACGGGTTTAAAAACAGATATTTATTATCGGCGGTTAGGGGCTGTCCATTATTCAAATGATAATGGGTAACCATATAATGTTCATAAGTAGTATGGTTAGGAATAATGGTTTTCCGACCGCTTTTACTTATTGGGGTTTCGAAATTAACTTCTAAAGGAATACCCCTAAGTAAGCAATGTGAAAAAACTAGCTGAAGGTTTTTAGAAACATAGGAGGGAAGTGCTTTGGCTCTCTCAGCTATATTTCCAGAACCAGAAAAGGCTTTTTTTGCGATATTATCAACAAAGTTAGAATTTAAAAAGGAGCGAACCTTTCCTGATGCAAGATCAGAAATATCCCAAAGCTTGGCAAAAGTGTTCTTTTTTGTCCTTTCTCTTATTTGTTTTTCATTTTCCGTACTGTTACTTTTTTGCTCATCTTCCATCATCACCCAATGGTCGTAGAGCATATTTCCACTTAAAACTCCAGAGCCTAACGGTTTTCTCACTGGTTTAAAGGTTCCGTTTAAAGCATAAATTGCAGCCATAGAAGTTGTCATTCCCCCTGCAGAAGCACCACCCATGGCCTCTATTGTTACTTGATGAGTTGGTATGTATTTTTCAAGCTCATTCAATGGGATTACAACATCGCCATCATCCTGATACGGTTTCAAAAGTATAGTCTTTGAAGCTTCAATCTCATCCTTAGATTTATTCGCAAACTGATCTGTTGTTTTACCTTTTGCAAGTTCCCAGGCTTGAAGCATTTCAAACAAATAATCCATCACTCCAGCGGTATAACAACCTGCAGATACTGCACCCGCCATTGTAAGAGATAATTTAAATTCGTTTTCAGGTATTGCTAAATGTTTCTTCTGGATTTCTGTTTTTGCCATTGTTGCACGCTTTAAACTTAGTTTAAGAAGTTTTTTTACTTATCATATCTAAATAACTCTCGGTGTGGTCGGTATTCATTTCAACCCACAAAGGAAGGTGGTCGCTCATCTGGTAGGTTTTGATTTCGTCAAATTCTTTATCAGTTAAGCTAGTTGCCCCTGTGTGTTTTTTGATGCGCTCTTCATAACCATCTAACTTGTCAAAAACTGTTTTATAAAAGTTAAATATTCCCGCATTCTTAAATGTGATGTCTTTAAACTTGTTATAGTAAAGTATCTGGTCATAAATTTTGTTCTGACTTACATTGCTACCGGGTAGCTTATTCTTTAAAATAGCATCAGGTATAGAAAAAGAAGAAGATGTTGCTGCTTTGTAGGTTTCGCTTTGGTCATTTTCAATGTTAAAATCGCCTAACACAAAAAGGTTATTGCTACGCTGTTTTTCAACATAATTATCTTTTAAGAAACCAGTGAGATTGGAGATTTCTTCAACTCTGCGTTTATATTCTGGAGAAGATACAGATGCCTTACCGTAATAGATATGTACGGTACAGATATCGAAATTTAACCAGCCAGACTGAAACCTTATCATGTAAGGTGCCCTTGCAAAAGCATTTGCATATTTTTTACCAGGAAGGATTATCTGCCCGGCAATATTCTTAAAGCTTACAGTTCTTTTATCATACAGAAAAGCCATACGCTCATTATTTCCTGATATACCATCTGTTACCAAGCTGATAAAAATTCCCCAGTCATTGCCTAGTATTCTGCAAATGTTGTTGAATTCTGTTAAGTTGTCACGAACTTCCTGTATAGCAATCAAATCAAACCGGGAGATAATTTCTGCGAGATAATACAAAGATTCTGTCATCCGGCCATTATACTTGGTGTTGCCAAGTTCGCGAATGTTCCAGGTGCCCAGAATCAAGTTGCCTGAAAGTTTTTTTTCTGGAATACCTTCAGTTTTATCTGCAAGAGCTTTTCTTAGTTTGCTTAAGTTAGCGATAACCTGATTTCGATGATCAATATTCTGGATGAGCAATGGTTGCTCTTTTTTGGAATTAAGATAAAAATAATTCATGGTCTTAGTGGTTGTTGGTTTTGATTTAGTGTTCTGCGGCCTTAGAACGGGAAAATATAACGGCTATAATTTCCTGTATTTTCTGGATGACTTCCTGTGTACCAAGACCTGCAAAAAATCCTATTGCTATCAGTATGTAGAAAGATTTTAAGTTTCCGGCTTCAAGTGATTTTGCGGTTAAAAAATCGCCATTTATCAGGCACATAATAACCAAAGCCAGAATTCCGCCTTGCCATGGACGGAATAAATACCAAAATAACCACACTCTAATATTAAATACTTTTAGAGGCGCTTTTTCTGGGTCTTTTTGCTCCGGGTAGGCAGCCGAAAGTCTGAGGTAAATTGCTCTTAAGCAATAGAAGCTTCCTCCAAGCATTCCTGAAAAAAATAAAGCATAGGTAACGCCTTCGTCTATCTTCAAATTGGTAAGTGTTGTTAATCCTTTTTTCGATTCTTCAAACTTATTGGTGAAAATCCATAAAGTGGCAACAACCAGGATGATGAAATTATAAATAATTGTAAAGGCTATCAGGCAGATGTCTAATGGTCGGTGTAAAAGGTCTTCTATGACCTCTTGTTCTTTAGTGTTTGGGTCTGACATTTTAAATTGGCTTTGGTTTATAATTTTACTTTTAAGCTTATTGCATAATAACGCTGAGAAAGAAAGTTCTCTACCGGATTTTCTCCTTTCACATAATCTAAGCCTACCTGAAATTTTTGCTCGCTTTCGCTGCTCAGTATATTATAATTAAAAGAGGCCGTAAAAAATTCATGTTCCCTGTAAGAGCCATCTTGAACAGACTTACTGAAATCATTCCTGTACTGGTAATCTGCACGTAGTTCAAACCGGTCTGCAATTGTTGTATTGGGAAATAATGTGATTACTGGAATGATTTGGAAGTACCATCTGTAGATGTGACCTTTTTCACTTGCGTTTGTTGTCTTGGTTCGGTTTTCGTTTTCCAGACCAATAAATGGTGTATACTCTAAAGTGAAGAGATTACCCACTGGAACAATTTTATTTGGTGTAATAAAGTTTAATGCACCCAAGTTTAAATCTTTTGCTTTAAGTGATAAGCTTAGGCTAGCCCTGAATGATTCGTTACCTTTCTCACGATCTACGTTATATTTAGCATTTGCAAGCAAAAAAGGTGTAAGTGAGGCTAGTGGGAAAAAGTCTTTACGAAAGGCCAATCCAATATCTCTGCTATCTTGTTTTTTATTAACAAGCGTGTTTTTATGCAGTTCAGAAAAGAGAAATAAATCTACAGTTGTGCTATCAAGCAGTTGGAAACCAAGTGCCAGATTCGCAGCCCAAGAGCCTGTTGCATCCTTTGGCTTGTTGAAAGTAAATGAAGCGGCTTCGGTTTTACTGGATTTACTTTGAAAGGATTTTCGTAAGCTGAATTTATCAAAAAAACCTTTTTGAGCGTAGCTGTAGCCTTGTAACAAAAAACTACATAACAATAATGTATATAATTTTTTCATAAACGTTTCAAGATGAGTTTACAGCAGTCTTCAAACATTTTTAGTCCCTCACATTCAGTTGGTGTAACAATGTTTCCTGAACCTAACATTTTTAGGATTTGATTAAAGTAAGGAGTAAGGCTTCTCTTATCTTCCGTACTTAAAAAATAGTGAAGTCGGAGGTTTTGTGTTTTCGGGTTATTTGATTTTGCTATTACCTCATCCAGGTTGAGTACGCTGAGATTATCAACCGCTGAGCAAACCCGCTGATGGATAATAACTTCATTATCAATTGCAGCCTGCGCTTTTTTAAAAGCAGATTTTAGTGTGTTGGTTCCTGATGTACTAATAAATTGCTCCAGAACATTAATGTCTGCATCACTGAGCTCCATTACTATTTTTTTCATTTTAGAGGCGTTTAATTTTTATTATCTTGAATTAAAACGGCAATGATGTAAGGGATTTGCTGCAAATATTTGCGGCAAGATTTAGGGACGGCTAAGAGGATTTGAGGCGCTTGTTCGGTTTATAACTCTAATTTAAAATGTTTTATGAAATAAAACAATACTTAAAATTAAGTAAGTACTAATTTTTTTTATGTGAGCTATAGCAGGACGAAACACAGTATAAATGCGGAAAAAGTTGTCGCTATTGCCGGAATGCACATCGTTTGTAACATCCCTGGCGTATAAGAAATTTATTGTGCTGTTTTGTTATATTTGAGTAACCGAATATAATTGGCTATCCCCGGATTTTATTTTTAAAGTCTGTAAAGCCTTATCAAACATCAGCGCTTCTTGAAACATACCAAAACATACATTTTTAAAATTAGTCGCTATTTCTGTATCGTCTTAGTACTTATTTTGTGTCTTCTTTTCACTAGAAATAATGCAAACGCACAGGAGAATATTGATAGCTTAAAAAAAGTGTTAGGAAAGGTTTTGCTGGATAAAAATAAACTGGATCAAAGTAAATGGGCGAGTATTGGTCTTCTTCAAAAAAAACTAAAATTAAATTATGTTTCTCCATTATCAAGGTACCATGCATATCTAGATTTATTTAACGCTTATAAATCCTTCATTCATGATTCGGCCTATGTTTACAGCAAAAAAATGGCCGCCTGTGCCTATCTTTTAAATGATGCCGAAAAAATAAGTTACTCCAAAGTTAATCTAGGGTTTGTTTTGGTTTCTTCAGGAATGTTTAAAGAAGGGCTTGATACGCTAATGCGTGTAAATCCTAAAGTATTAAATCCTGACCAGCAATTTGAATATTATTTTCTGATGGCGAGGGCGAATTTCGATTTAACCGATTATAATAAGATTCATGATTTTAGTGAGTTATATCGAGCTAAGGGCTTGAAATATTGCGATACAATTATCTCTAAATATATAAAAGGATCTTACGGATATCTTTCAGGAATTGGCTTAAAACAACTTCGTGCAAAACAATATAAACAAGCAATTCTTTCTTATGAAGCACTGCTTAAACTTAAATCTACTTATTCTGATAGCGCAATTAATTATAGTTGTTTGAGTTATCTTTACTTTAGTGTAAATAAACCAGAATTGGGGCTACGTTATCTGCTAAAATCTTCCATTATAGATAATACTCACTCAACAAAAGAATCGCTCGCACTAGTAAATCTGGCTAAGTATCTTTATCAGCAAGGAAATACCAAAGAAGCCTTTACGTATATTCATAGTGCCATTGAGGATAACAATTTTTATGGTGCAAAGCAGCGAAAGGTTGAAATCAGTAATATCCTACCCATTATTGAAAAGGATAAAATTAATGATATCGAAAAGCAAAAACGTTCCTTAATAATATATGCATCAATCATTACACTTCTAATTATACTAACGATTTATTTTGCTTCAAAAACCTTTAAGCAATTGAAAAAGATTAGGATTGCAGATAAGCTTATCCTCGAGAAAAACCATGACTTAAACCTGGCAAATGCAGAGCTGCACAAAATTAATAGCTCACTAGATGTTGCCAATCAATCGTTAACAAGAACAAATAGAAAACTTGATGAAGTCAATTTAATTAAAGAAGAGTACATTGGTCATTTTTTCAATATCCATTCAGATTACATAGAAAAGCTTGATAGGCTAAAACGAAGCCTTGAAAAAATTATACACCTTAAGCAATACAACGAATTGCAGCTTGTTGTTAAACGGCTTAACACCAATATCGAAAGAGAAGGTTTTTTTCAAAGATTTGATGAGGTATTCTTAAATCTTTTTCCAGATTTTATTCAAGAATTTAATGCACTGTTTGCTGAAGGAGATAAAACCCAACCAGCTGCAGGGCAGCTGTTGAATAATGAGTTGCGGATTTTTGCACTTATTCGTCTCGGTATTGATGAAAATGAAACCATTGCAAAAATTTTGAATTACTCTGTTAATACTATCTATACTTACAAAACCAAAGTTAAAAATCGCTCTCTGGTTGCAAATGATGTTTTCAAGGAAAAAATCATGAGCATAAAAACGGTGAAAAATGAACTGCCGATGAATTATCAATCGCAGCTTTAACATTCAAATTAAATCTTCAAAATAAATACCTAACCCATCTATTTTACTTGAGCTTTAACAAAGCTCAACTTTCTAAAAATGGTTTTAAGGTAATCCAGGTAGTAAGGCTACTGAAATGCCTTCGAGTATGGTTACATTCCTTCTTTTTTATGGCTATTCAAAGGTTTACAAAGCACAATTATGCTTGATGTATCTATATATTAGCTGAATTAATTTTGTTTTAAGTATCTTATAATCAGATTATTGAATAGTTTTTTTAATTTTTATTTTTAATATTTGAAATCTGCTCTATTGCTATTTTTTCAAAACTCATCTTACTTTGATTTGCATTCGCTGAGAGCCATTTCAGCATCGCAATAACCAAATATTAACCAAAATTATGATGAGAAAAAATTACTTTTTTTACTTTTTTAAGTATGGACTGACCGTACTTCTCCTATTTATCTTCAGCATCGGATTTTCACAACAATCTGCTTTCGACGGAAGGGTTGTAGATGAAAATAATGAAGCTTTAGCTGGAGCAACTATTCAGATTAAAGGAACCAGCCAAAGAACCACAACTGATGCTAAGGGAGGCTTTCAATTAAGCAATAGCCAAAATGCTCTAACCATAATAGTAAATTACATGGGCTATGATGCTGCTGAACGCACTCTTATTGCTGGCAAACCTGTCGTTATCCAACTCAGGCCAGATGCCAAATCATTATCTGATGTTGTGGTGGTTGGATACGGTACAGCCAAAAAGTCGGATGTTACTGGTGCCGTAGCAAGTATTAACAGTAAAGATTTCAATCAGGGAGCAATTACCAGTCCACTACAGCAAATTGCCGGAAAGGCAGCGGGAGTGGTTATTACGCAGACCGGAAGTGAGCCAGGTAGTGCACCCAATATCAAAATTAGGGGTATTACATCCATTCAGGGTAACAACAATCCACTTGTTGTAATTGATGGGGTACAGGGAGATGTTGGTTTTTTAAATCAAATTCCACCAACAGAAATCCAAAGTATTGAAGTGCTTAAAGATGCTTCTGCAACAGCAATTTATGGTTCGCGTGGTGCATCAGGCGTATTAATTGTTACGATGAAAAAAAGCAGAAGCGGTACTTCTATTGAGTACAATGCCAATTCATCAGTTGATGTTGTAACCAGGCAGCTTGAGATGCTTTCAGCGGCAGAATGGTCTCGGGAAGCGGCTGCTCGTGGTATTCCTGCTTCATCGAATTTCGGGGCAGACACAGACTGGTTTGGCCTGCTTACACGTAATGGTACAACTCAAAATCATACGCTTACGCTGGGCGGAAGTAGCGATAACTTCTCTTACCGTGCTTCGCTTGGTATGGTATTACAAAATGGTATTGTGATTAATTCAGATAATCAAAGATTTATTGGTCGGATTGAAGCCACTCAAAAAGCATTAGACAATAAACTTTCTATTACTATGACTTTGAATGGCACCAATGCACAAAATAATGGAAGTCCAGGTTCTATTGGAAGGGCAGCTTTTACCTCTAATCTAATTTCTAATGCTTATATATCAAGACCAACAGATCCGGTTTATAAAGCAGACGGAAGTTATTTTACCGATCCGAATTTATTTCAGCCACTAAATGTGCTGGCTGCAGCAAATAGTATCATCAGCGAGTCGGAAACTAACCGCTTACTTGGTTCTATGCGGATCAATTATAAAATTATCAGCGGCCTTTCTGCTGAAGTATTTGGTAGCTGGCAGAAAACAAACGGAACTTCTGGTAACTATACGCCTGCAATTTCTACTGTTGCGGCAGCAATAGATCAAAAAGGTTATGCAAGTGTAGGCAATAATAATTCAGATTATAAGCTGATGGATTTTCAGCTGAATTACAGTAAAGATTTTGGCGACCACCATTTTGACGCAGCTGCGGTTTACGAATGGCAGGCACAAATGGATTCGGGTAGCGGAAGTGCAGCAAGGGGTTTTGTAAACGACTTGGCAACCTATAATAATCTAGGCTTGGGAGACTTTTCTAAAGTTCAAGCCGGTGATTATTCATCATACCGTAATCAACGCAGAACAGTTTCGGTTCTGGGACGTGTTAATTATTCTTACAAAGACAGATATCTTTTGACAGCTAATTTTAGAAGAGATGGAGCAACTGTATTTGGTGCAAACCATAAATGGGGTAATTTTCCTTCAGCTTCAGTAGCATGGAAAATAGATCAAGAGCCTTTCATGAAAAACCAGAACATCTTTACCGTATTGAAATTGAGAGGTGGTTTCGGGATTACCGGGAATCAGCAACCTTTAAACGTGTTGCAGTCGCTGCAAATTGTACAAGGATCTGGAACAGTATATTATGCCGGAAATGTGCAGACAAACTTTAGAGTTACGCAGAATGCCAATGAGGATTTGGAATGGGAGCAGAAAAAATCAACCAATATTGGGCTTGATTTCGCTTTACTTAAGGGACGTTTGAATGGAAGTTTTGACATTTATAAAAACGTTACCGATAAATTATTATACGGATACACTGTTCCTCAACCACCATTTCCAACAGGTTCAATTCAAGCAAATGTAGGTAGCATTCAAGGCAGAGGTGTAGAAATGGCACTTAACTATGATGTTATTAGCAATGCTTCAACAAGGTTAACCCTGGGCGGTAACGTAACGTTAATGGATTCTAAAGTGCTTAATCTGAGTGGCTCTTTAAATGGTGTTCCACTAATTACAAATAATGTTCCTTATGGCGGACAGAACGCTTATCTAGTGGTAGGACAAGCCATCGGCTCAATCTATATCTTACAGCATCAAGGCACTACAGCTAACGGTACGCAGGTAATTGTGGATCAGGATAAAAATGGCAGAATAGATGCAGGTGCAACAAGTCCTGATAGAATTTTTGCAGGTCAAACTCAGCCAAAATATACTTTCGCTTTTACACCGAGTTTCAGCTACAAAAACTTCGATGCATCCATACTTGTTCGCGGCTCGGGAGGAAATAAATTATTTAATGCCCTGCGTTCAAACTTAAGTTTTTTAGAGAATTTGGGGAAATCTAATCTGTTAAAATCTGCAATTGACGATAACATCTTTACCTCTGCTTATCCATTAGCTTCAGATTATTGGTTGGAGGATGGGAAATTCATCCGCTTAGAAAATGTAAACCTAGGTTACAGGATTCCTACTGCAAAATCAAAGCACATCAGTGCAATACGTTTCTCTCTTACGGGGCAAAACCTGCTGTTAATTACCAAATACTCAGGCATCGATCCGGAGGAAACCGGCGGTGACAACGGTATTTATCCAAGGGTAAGAAATATTGCTTTAGGTCTGAACATCATCTTAAAATAGAAAATCATGAAAAAATTAATAATTACAACCATAATTGCCACAGGATTGATGGCAAATAGCTGCACCAAAGTTGATGAAAATGTTTACGATAAATACACCGCTGGCCAGTTCTTCGCAGACCCAAAAGGTCCCGATATTGCATTAGCCAGTGTATATGCCCGAATGCCTCAGTTTGGTGGAGGAGATAATGGTTATTATGATACCAATAATATGTGTACAGATGAGCAGGTTGTTCCGCACAGGGTTAGTGGAGACTGGGGCCCGGAGAACGCTTGGTTATACACAAGAGCCTGGACGCCTGCATTAGGCCAAATCAATACAACCTGGAATGCCTGCTATAATTCAATTTATCTGGCTAATCTTGCTGTTGAGCAGTTAGAAAAAGGAAATGCACCAGCGGCTAAACTTGCCGAAGTAAAAATATTACGGGCATGGTTTTATTACTTATTGATAGACGATTTTGGAGATGTGCCTTTCTATACAGATAATAACATTACTACGGCTCAGTTAAAAACACAAACCAGGACACAGATTTTTAACTGGATTGTTGGTGAGATAACTGCTAATGCGGATATTTTGCCTGAAACTAAAGGCGGTGTTTTCTATGGTAGATTTAATAAATGGGCAGCATATACATTTCTTGCAAAAATGTACCTTAATGCAGGGGTTTATACCGGAACAACAAAATGGGCAGAATGTCTGGCGGCCTGTACAAAAGTGGCTTCAGGTGGCTATACTCTTCACCCCGGAACGGCAAATGCTTCAAGTCCATTAGGTAATAGATATTTTGAGCTTTTTGGAGATACCTGCCCGGATGATGAAACTATTCTGGCAATTTGGTTAAAAAGAAACGTAATTGGTAATAACGTGTTAGCTTTAAGGAGTGTAAATGGGCCGAATGGTGTTGCCATGTTTGGTTTTGCCGGATGGAACGGTACAATCGTACCTGAGGAAACTTATAATAAATATGCTTCAAACGATGTCAGAATCAAACAATTCTTGATTGGCCCTCAGCCTGGAGGTGTAACTTACACCCCAAAAGTTACCTCATTAATTAATCCTGGTGCGGGCATAACTGAAGGCGTAAGAGGGGTTAAATTTTATCCGGTTGCACCAAATGATGGTAGTGGCAGCTCAAATGATTTTCCGATATACAGGTATGCAGATGTGCTGCTTATGATAGCTGAATGTCATGTTCGTTTGGGCAATGCAGCATCGGCAAAACCATTCATCGACCAGGTGAGAATAAGAGCAGGGGTCGGAGCATTGGCTGCAAATCCTTCGCTCGAAAATATTTATGATGAGCGTGGTTTTGAACTTAACTGGGAAGGGCACCGCAGACAAGATATGATTCGATTTGGAACTTTTATGCTAGGACATGGATTAGTGCCTGCTGTAGATTCACATTGGCAATTATTTCCAATTCCGACGGCAGCTATGAATGCCAATCCTAACTTAAAGCAAAACCCCGGATACTAATCTTTTATGAAAATAAACAGGGAGAGCGAAAAGCTTAACCTGTTTATTCATAAGCCAAAAATTAACAGATGAAAAAAAACTTTTCCATACAATTTCTTGCAGTATTTAGCTGTCTGATTTTACCATTTTTAAGCCTTGCTCAGGATAAAGCCTATCCGCCTCAATATGGTAAACCCTTTAAAGGTGTTCCTGATAGGCGTGATGTTATGTTGTATCAGGTAAATACTCGTGCTTTTAGTAAAACAGGTGATTTTGCTGGCGTAACTGCTCGTTTAGATGCAATTAAGGCATTAGGTGTTAACGTGATATATATAATGCCAATATTTCCCGTTGGAAAGCTTAAAGGTGCAAATTCGCCTTATGCAACAATGAATTATGATTCAGTTGGACACGAGTTTGGTACACTCCAAGACTTGAGAAAATTGGTTGATGGAGCACACAACAGAAATATCGCGGTTATGCTAGATATTGTTGCCAATCACACCTCTTGGGATCATCCATGGATAGAAAAACCCGGATATTATCTTCGCGATAGCATCGGAAATATTAAATATCCGGAAACCTGGCGGGATGTAGCACAATTGGATTTCCGCAACCAGGAACTTCGACAATCTCTGATTCATTCCATGAAATCATGGGTTTACAAGGCCAATATTGATGGCTTCCGCTGTGACTATGCAGATGGTCCTCCGTTAGATTTTTGGAAGCAGGTAAATGATAGCTTGAAAACCATTAAAACGCATAAGCTTTTGATGTTGGCCGAAGGCAGTAGCCCTAAATACCTTGGCGTCGGCTTCGATTACTTTTTCGGCTTTAATTACTTTGGAAATCTTAAAAGCATCTTCAGCAAGAATAAATCAGTGAAGTCAATCGATGCCTTGAACGAGCGTGATTATAAAGGTGCTGCGGAAGGGCAGGCCGTAGTGCGTTACCTAACCAATCACGATGTTAACGGATCTGATGGTACCCCGCTCGATCTATTTGGTGGAAAAAGTGGTTCAATGGCAGCTTTTGTGGTTACCGCCTATATGAAAGGCATCCCAATGATTTACAATGGACAAGAAATTGGTACACCATTTCGGCTTACTTTTCCTTTTACCAGCAGGAGTATCGACTGGTCGTTGGAAGAGACTAACAAGGATGTGCTTGCAGACTATAAGAAAATTGTGTCTTTCTGGAATAAGAGCAAAGCAGTAAGAAGAGGTGCAATGATTTCTTACAATAGTGATGATGTTTGCGTATTTACTAAAACTCTTGATGGACAACAGGTACTTATTGTATCTAATTTAAGAAATAAGTCACTTGATTACAGTCTGCCAGCATCACTAGTGGGGAATTGGAAGGATGTCTTCAACGGCTCAAAAACTACGCTTAATGAGGTGGTAAATCTCAAACCATACCAATATATGGTGTTGCAAAAATAGTGCTGAATAGTAAAAAATAATCTTAATTATTATGTATAAGAAGATAATACAAGTATTGCTGTTGGCAATTTTTCTCAACGCAACACAAGCCTTAGCTAAAATATCAATTAGCAGGGTAGAGCCAGCAAACTGGTGGACAGGTATGAAAAAAACTGAATTTCAGATTCTGGTTTATGGTCCCGGAATCGGTAATTCCAAAGTAAGCCTTAATTATTCAGGGGTTACATTAAAACAGGCTGTGAAAGTAGAAAACCCAAATTATGTTTTCCTTTATGTTAATGTTGCTAAAAATGCTAAAGCTGGCACCGTACCCATTACTTTTTCTGATGGTGCTGAAAAATTTGTATATAATTATCCGCTTAAAAGCCGTACGGATAACAGTGGCGCTTTAGGATTTGATGCTTCAGATGTATTGTATCTGATAACGCCAGACAGGTTCGTTAATGGAAATACACAAAATGATAACTGGGACAGTGTTTTGGTTAACAGAAAGAGTCCAAACGCCCGTCATGGTGGCGATTATGAAGGGGTTAAGCAGAAGCTTGATTACATGAAAGATCTTGGAATCACAACCGTATGGCTAAACCCTATCCAGGAGAATAAAATGCGTGGTGGTTCATATCATGGATATGCAATTACTGATTTTTACCAATCTGATCCTCGTTTTGGAAGCAATGAAGAGTTTAAAGCCCTAACCAAAGTTACCCACGATAAAGGCATGAAAATGGTAATGGATATGGTGCTGAACCACTGCGGAAGTTCGCATTGGTGGATGAAGGATTTACCATCTAAAGACTGGATAAATAATAACGGTGTTTTCCTTCAAACCAATCATGCAACGGTTTCTGTGATGGATGTTCATGCTTCAGAAACCGAACGTAATACATTTCTGAATGGATGGTTTACCCGTGGTATGCCGGATTTGAACCAAAAAAATCCGCATTTGGCAACTTACCTCATTCAAAATAGCATCTGGTGGATAGAGTATGCCCGTATTGACGGCATCAGACAGGATACTTACTCTTACATGGACTTTGATTTTCTGGCAAGATGGAACAAAGAGGTGTATGATGAATATCCTAATTTTAACATCGTTGGAGAAACCTGGTACAACAAAAAAACTTCACCAGCCTGGTGGCAGGCAAATTCTATATTGAGTAAAAAAGATCCCCATTTAAAAACCCCGATGGATTTTTCACTCACCTTCGCCATGCAGAAGGCATTTGATGGAGAAGCCGATAATGGTTATTTGGGCGATCTCTTTGAAGATGTTGCACAGGATTTTGTATACGCAGACCCATACAATGTTCTTACTTTTCTAGATAATCATGATCTCGGTCGTTTTAGCAGGAAAGAAGATAAAGACTTAAAAAGGTATAAGCAAGGGTTGGCATTTCTATTAACCATGCGTGGTATTCCTCAGATATATTATGGTACAGAAGTATTGATGGTGGGTACAAAAGAAGATGGTGACGGACGCTTACGTGTTGATTTCCCTGGAGGATGGCCTGATGATAAAAAAGATGAATTTACAAAAACTGGAAGAAGCGAATTGCAAAATGAAGCTTGGGATTATTTACAGAAACTACTTCAGTGGCGGAAAACTAGTGCCGCAGTAACGGGTGGTAAAATGATTCATTATTCACCAAAGGATGGTTTGTATGTGTTTGGTCGTATAAAAGACAACAAAAAAGTATTGGTTATTCTCAACAGCGGTTTAAAAGACCAGTTATTGAAGTTAGATAGATTTAGCGATGTTATCAACGGATTTTCTTCTGGAAAAGACGTCATCTCCTCAAAAGAGTTTACGCTTAATCAGGCAATTTCAGTTCCAGCTAAAGGTCAGTATATTTTAGAGTTGAGTAAATAATTTTTGATGTGAAAGGCTTCAGGTAAAACAGATTTTAAGTTGACAGAATATTAAGTGGCGAATCGAAGCCGCCCTTAAATTTGGTTATGAGCAATGGGTCTGCCGGATGGCTGACCCTTGTTGTTTATGCTAATTTTTGCTTCCAATTAAATTATATAATTCATAGTGTTAGACAAAGTTCTTCAATAGCTGGAGCTCTTAGAGGGGTTGATATTGATTTAACATTTCAAGTATCAAATGCTGGCAACCGAATCGAAGAACTGTACAAGTTAGAGGTCCACATACATAGTAAGGTACTTCGTGCGAATACACAATATAAAAGCCGAATGAGGGATGAGGGGGCATTCACGATATTTAGCTTTGCCAATACTAGCCCGCTATTTCAAGGTGAAACTACCTCTTTAGCCAAAGTCGTTATTAGCTTAAATTCAAATAACATCTCATTGTTGCTACACCCGTTGACAGTTAACTTGTATTATTCCAATGGTTCTAAGAAAAGAACATTTCACATTGATAATGAAATCATCGTTGCAGGTGTAGCTATGAAGGATTGGGTATGGAAATAGACTAAAAATGAATGAGGTATGTGAAAGTATATCTATCCAAATATCCACAAATTTAAGCTTGTCCACCCAATACGCTTAAAGGAACTACGGCATAAACGCTCATGTAGCCCTCGTACAGCCCATTTATTCCGTTCCTCCTTTGCTTAATTGGTTTGAAAGCTTGATACAAGTGCCATATTTAAATAGATACAACTATGGTACAAGAACAATTTAAAGTAGCTGAAGTTCAAGTAAGCTACAAAGCAGATTACAAGGCTCAGGAACGACCTCAAATTAACAGCTCTAACGATGCCTACTGCATCCTTTTACAGCATTGGAAGTTAGGTAGTATTGAGTTGTTGGAGGAGTTTAAAGTGATCCTAATGAATACTAACAATAGGGTTTTAGGGATTGTAGATATCTCGGTTGGTGGAGTTAGTGGAACGTTAGTTGACCCAAGAATAATCTTTGCAGTAGCATTGAAAACTAACAGCAGCAAGATTATACTAGCACATAATCATCCAAGTGGTAACCTTAATCCAAGCAACGCTGATTTGAAGATAACACAGAAGTTGAAAGAAGGTGGTAAGCTGTTGGAGATTGAGGTTTGCGATCACATAATTATTACATGCGACAGATACTATAGCTTTGCTGATGAAGGCATGATGTGATTGGCGCGCGCCAAAACGCGCCAAATAAAAAGTAAAAATTTAGTAAACACGGTCTGTCGACTTGAGAAAGTTAATAGCTATCTTTGAAAGAGTAGCAGTAGTCTACTGCCATGAAAACCGCCTTTAAATAGGTTATAGCTTGGTTTCAGCGCATAAAAAAAACCTCCAGTTTTCACGAGGGCACTGAAAAAGTAGACTTAAAAATGGTCTATAAAAAGATTAGCGGATGGGTAGGTTATAAGATCTCCATCCGCTTTTTGTTTTTTGAGTATTTTTATATTTTTACGGGGCCCAATCTATTGAGATTTCTCGCCGAATTCTGGTATTTTATGGTTGTTTTTAGGATATTTTGTGGCAATGATGATCCCGCTTTAGAATTTGAGGATTCTTTTAAGATTAACTACGAATATCGCAAGTGCACCTTGCATTTTCATGCTTTCCAGGCCATAAGAGTTCGCTCTGTCATATCCATGAATATTTTTCAATTCACTATTTTTCGCCTCAATTTTATATCTATGTTTTGATTTCTCCCTAAAGTACTCGCTTTGTTGGAATATTTCCTGTTCTTTATGCTCATCTGGTTTTATGGCGACCGAATACGTCCTGCTTTTGGCTTCGGGTTTGTAGCAGCCATCTCTTAGCGGGCATACTTTGCATTTTTCGGTATCGAAATAATAGGTCATTGACTGATTGCTCTTATCTACCTTTTTGCCCTGCACCCGTTTATACATAGCCAGGTGCCCTGCGGGGCATACGAACATATCTGCATCTTTATTGTAATCAAACTTTTCTTCCTCTTTTCTGGTACCATGAGTAATAGCAGGGTTCATCCTGGCAACTATCTTAACCTTATTTCCGTTCAAACCCTTAAGCTTAAGGTTGTTCTTGCCAGCATAGGCTGCATCACCTATAATAGTATCCACCTCCATTCCGTTTGACTGTGTCTGACCCAATAATTTTGGTAGCTCAGGACCATCTCCTTTCTCTCCGGAGGTAACAACAGCTGCTGTTATGATACGCTCCTCTGTCATTGCCAAATGAGTTTTGTAACCAAAAAAGCTACTATCAGCGGTTTTGTGTCCGACTCTGGCATCCATATCTTTGGATAAGGTGTAGTTATCCTGGGTATCTTCTACTGTTTCTTTTAAGAGGTTTAGCTTCTCTTTCACTGCAGGAATTTCACTTAATGCTTCATCAGACTCGATAAGTTTTTGTAACTCCTTGCAGTATTCTATTTCTTTAAGAATATCATTTGAATCATTTTTCTCAGGCATCTGACCCTTGAAGTCATCATCCATTAGGTACACTGCTTTTCGAAGCAGTTTTGAGCGTTGCCTGAGTACTTCAATAGGTGAATATGGATTGGATCTGGAAAGTGAATGTGTCGCATCGACAATGATGGACCTGGATTTAATAATGCCTTTTTCCAATGCAAGGGAAACAGTTTTACCAATTAGAAGGTTTAAAAGATCCATGTCCTTGAGGCGGAGCTTTCGGAACTTGGTCAATGAGCTTGAATTGATCACATCCTCCTCCGGGGACATCTCCAGGAAATATTTGAAGGACATATCATAGCGGGAACGTTCTACCACATCAACATCTGAAACCGTATAAATTGTTTTCAGCAATAAGTATTTAAACATGCGTACCGGACTCTCAGCATTACGCCCGTTGTCCGGGCAGTATTTATCCAGAAGCTCATCATATATAAAACCAAAATCTATAAGCTCATTAATCTTGCGCAGTAAGTTCTCTTTGGGAACAATCAGGTCATAAAGCCTGGAAAACTCGCTAAACTGGATTTTTTGTTGTTGAAGAAGCATCTTAAAAGCAGTAATAATATACCTTTAAAATACAAAAAAAGGAGCAGAAAAACTAGTTTTCTACTCCTTTTGTCCTTTTCAATTAGGGGACTTTTTCAGTGCCCTCGTTTTCACTGAAGGGTTGTGGGCCCAGCTGGGCTCGAACCAGCGACCAAAAGATTATGATTCTTATTGCTTGTGTTCTTAATGTACTGTTATTCAGTATTTTATTGGGTGTTTTTGTGGTTTTATTAAGTATTTATTAAGCGATGCGTTGTCAAAAATTTACTTAATAATTACAGTTTGACTTTTAGGAGTAAGTTTTCATCACTTGTATATGTCTAATCTATTTTTGATGAACCTGATCAGGATCCCCAGGTTTTGCTGAGGGTGGAATGGTTACTGAACCAACACTGGATCATTGTGGAGAAAGTGGAGAGTGCCACAGCGCTGTATACAGCAGTTGGCTTATTTCGCCCGGATTTAATTATCATGGAGATAAGTCTCGGCCATCTTGACGGGCGTTCGGTCTGTAATGATTTGAAGAATGCCGCGCAGACCGCCCATATCCCCATTATATTGCTCACCACGATGACCTACCAGGAGATCGTCGAAATCCCATGTGCGGCTGATGCTATCATTGGAAAGCCATTGAATGAATTCAATTTAATGCGAACCATATCAGACCTGGTTTCCTGCTCAAACGAGGGTCTGTCAACAATCAATCAAGTAGAGTCTGTGCGCTTAAGTTTGGTCGATAATGTTTGCGACACATCTATTTGCCAGTCTCTTGATGCATATTCCAGTAAATAAACTGGTTTTAAGTATGCGCCATAAGCAGTATTCAAACCTTTCTTTTCTTTCGCTTTATGGATCAAGCAATCAGACTGGTAAAAACTGGACGGCAAAGACTGATGTTTTTAATTTTTATTCTATTTCGCTGCAAATTCAGAAATATTATGACTGCACGTGCTTGATTACATGCAGTCATTGATCAATATAACCGGTTCTGAATGAACCGGGTGGGATGATAACCTGTTCAAAACCATCAGACAGGTTCTGCCTTCCCTTCGTTATGATGAAGGTGATAAAAGGTGAATAGATCCGTGTTCGATAAAAGTGTAAAACCCGCTTGCCTTAACATGGTAACCATTTGACCACGATGATAGCTGGAATGGTTGACCATATGTGGAAAAGTCCTCCAAAACGACATTTGCGCAATTTCGCCGTTTGGCTTTGAAATACTGACCAAATCCTGGTAGTTTTTTTCCGGATATTTTTCAATAAATTCCTGAAGATTGGCGGATGTCATCCGCCAGATATGGATGAGGTCTTTTTTCGATCCCTCAAATCCTGCGCTCAGGTAGACAGGGGAAGGCGCACCCGTCCAGAAGTCAAGCCAGATTTTTTCCGCGCTGACAATATGTAATGCTGTGTTCCTGATGCTATTGAAGCTGTTGGATATTTCCTGATTCCACTGCTGGTCATTGATTTCTGTAACCCAATCAATGGCCTTGTTATCTGCCCAGCAAAGGTAGTCTGCCATTTCCATAAAATATTTTTTGTTCATCTTCTTGATTTTTATATCATCAAAGGTAAAACGGAATTTATGGAAGCGACATGGATTGATGGTCAAAAAGTGTTGCTGAACGTTCAATTTTCTCCTGGTATTTTTTTGGTGTGGTGCCGTGGATCGCTTTAAACGCCTGTATGAAGCTTGACAGATTCTGGTATCCCAGTTCACCATATATCTCGCTGGCTTTTTTGCCACTGTATCCCAGCAGGTAAAGTGCTTTTTCCATTCTTTTCTCCAATAACCACTTTTTTGGTGTGGAGGCATAAATCTCATGAAAACGCCTCTTAAATGTTGAAACGCTCATGTGGCACAAGAAAGCCAGGTCCTCTACACTTGCAGTACGGTCAGTGACGGAATTGACGGCTTGGTGGATAAGCCGTTCATGATCTACCATTACCTTGGAATTTCTGAATTGATTGATTACTTGAGGATAATGTGAATAAAGATGTAAAAGCAGTTCTTCGAGCTTTAAATGGTTCATCTCAGCAGAGGGAGACCTGCCGGCATCAAGCATCAAAGCAAGCGATTCAATAAAGTTGACCAAAAAGGCATCCTTTTCAAAGACCACGAAAGGATGGTCATGTTTATTCGAAGCGATTTTGAGCGCCGCGGAGTGGCGGCCAAGAAAATCCGTTAACAACTCTTTATCAAAAAAAAGAAGAATGCTTCTGTATTGACCGCCGCTGGAAGCAGTTTTCTCGCTCATCAGGCAGTTTCCAGTAGAGAGCAACATGAATTGTTCCGGACTTATGGTCTCTTGCTTGCCTGCATAGGAGACCCGTTTGCCACCTTCCAAAAGAAAAGTGAAAAGATGCTGCTCGAGATTGATTCTGCTGTTGACACTGGAAGCATCAGTGTGGTATCGAATGATGGATACTTCTTTCATCTTGATATCTGATCTCGGGATTGTGATGAATTTATTCTCTGCTAATTTACGGTTTTCTGCCGAAATTGAAGCAAAGATAGGAGCTATAGAAGGCAAATCAGATCATTCTGCAGGAATTCTGATGGCAGCCGTAGGAGAAAGCGCCTCTAAGAGATGTATACCACTTTCTTTACTTAAAGTACTGATCGGGTATGCCTTTTTGTGTTTTAAAACAGGAGTTTTTACAGGTATCTCCGCTTATTTTATAAAATTAATTTAAATCCCGGTCATCAAATCCTGGGCTTTGAAAAAGGATCATTGTCTGGCTCATTCTTCCATTCATATTCTGCCCGGAGCGCTATGCTTGCGGCAAGATCGTTCCCGAACAGTTTTGAAACCAGTGCATAGGCCATATCGATTCCCGCAGACACTCCAGAGGAACTGAAGAATTTTCCATCCTCCACCCACCTTGCTTCTGGGATCCACATTACCCGGTCACTTTGAGATGTTGCCCATTGATATGCGCGCTTATTTGTCGTAGCCTTTCTTCCATCAAGGATCCCTGTTTTTGCAAGCATGGCAGAGCCGGTACATATGGTTGCCACATGAGCAGTGACCTCAGCAAGAGATTTTAACCTGTTCAGCAATAATTGGTTGAATACTTCTCTCCGGGTTCCGGCCCCCCCCGGGATCATGAGTATATCCAGGTCAGGAACATTCGAAAAACTGTAATCCAGTTTCACAACAGGTCCAGCGCTACTTTTAGCCTCACTGCCTTTTTCGCCGATAAGAATAATTTCAACCCTATCATCCAGAAAGCCAAAGACATCAAGAGGTCCGAAAACATCCAGTAGCTGAAAACCATCGAATAGCACCATGCCCAGCAACATTTTTTTTGGTTTGGAAGATTCTGATCCGTCCATTTATATTGTTTTTACGCATAAAAATAAGGAAAACCATTCTCAGTAAAAAGTGTGACGGAGAAGTTTTCATCTATTCAGGATCTTCGGACTTCCAGGGCAAGCGGTTTCTGGATCTCAATCCGGCGACATTACAACAGGATTTAACCCACTGGATTCATAGCGCATTACCATAGGTAAAAGAAACCGGCGATTTAGGTGACGGTTTTTCAAAAAAAGAAAATCAATTGAAAACCTTCAACTAGTCGAATGTTATTGAACAGCGAATAAGAAATAATTGTAGCGTAAGTAATTTATCAAACTTCATTAAATCATAAACGTTAAATAAAAATAAAATGATCACATTTCCGGATTTTGATGGGCACTGGTCCCGTCTTGATACCCAATATGATAAAGTTTAAAGACCGCAGGCTTTATTTTAAAGATTTTATCGCGTTTTAAAAGACCTTGGAATACAAAACGCGAAAATTTTCCTGTCCGGCGATGTTCTGGCAACCATTGTCGCATCCGAGAGGGAAAAATGGGATTCGGTGGTGCTAGTTGAATATCCGAGTTTTACTTCATTCAAAACGATGGCGATGAGCGACAGTAATCAGACAATAGCAGAACCGCTGAGAGCAGCGGCAGTCGAGGATACAAAAATGTTTGTCACGCGCAGGACTGAAGATTAATTCATCTTTACATCTTATAATATCAACGAAGACATCCCTAAGATATCTTCGTTGAAATATATGTTAAGCTGTTTTGATCCATCCCTTTGCACCATGGATGATGGGGATCAGTTTTTTTGGAATCTTCTTTTCCGATATTTGATCCAGATCCAGCACCATGGTAAGCTGCGGCGCTTTTTGATAGGCCTGTAGCGCCCAGTCAGGATTGATAACCATCCCTCTTCCGATGGCCGCCAAGTCTAGTCCAAGACCGATGGCTGCTTCTGCCTGCTCCGGCGTGGTAAGTTCTCCCGCAGCGATCATGGGTACACGGCCATTGATGTATGAGGAAAGTACTTGCATGGTAGTTCTGCTGGTTGCACTGTAAAGAGGCTTTTGGGTAAGCGCCTGAAAAAGAGAGAAATGCAAATAGTCAACATCCTCTAGGATAAGGGCGTCTATCAGTGCCAAGCTGTCTTTCAACCTTAGTCCCGTCTCAGGCAATTCCTCTGGGGAAATTCTGAATCCCAACAGAAATGGCCTTTCTGAAAATTCCGCTATTGTACGCTTTATCTCCCGGACAATTTCTATTGCAAGCCGCATTCTATTTTCAATATTTCCGCCCCACTGATCTTTCCGCTCGTTGAACATGGGAGAGAGGAAATTCTGGATCAGAAAACCATGGGCACCGTGAATCTCAACCCCGTCAAAACCTGCAACAATCGCTCTTCGGGTTGTCTGGCCAAATGCTTTCACAATCTCCCAGATTTCATTTTCCTCCAGCGCTCTGGGAATCTGAAGTTTTGGCGGGGAAAATGGCGTTACCTCCGACATAATGGAGCTTGCGCTTACCACAGTCGCGTAAGGACTGAATTCAGCATAAGCTTTGTTGCCTGCATGAAAGATCTGGAGGATGGCCGGTGCTCCATCACTTTTGGCCACATCCGCCAGGTCTTTCAGCCCTGGGATAAAGCGGTCATCATAAGCCGCGAATTCATCGGTAAAACCAATGCCTTCAGGTGTTACATGCGTACAACCTGTAATAACAAGACCGACACCCTTCACCCGGTTACTGTACCACGCTATCTCTTCCTGAGAAACTGTGAAATCCTCGTTTGATGCCCAAGTGGTCATTGGTGCCATCACTATTCTGTTTTTTACTTCGATCCCCTTACGGCCAAAAGTTAATGGTTTTAGTAATTTGCTGTTCTTTTTCATTATATTGTTTTTAAATTCTCAAAAATATGGTCTCCCCGATAAGCTCAAGCCTGCATGAATCAGCAGTTTCATGCATGTTGCCAATCGATCGGTATTTCTTTCCATAGGAATGGGACGATTGGTAAGATTGTCCTTCATTACCTAAATAATCTACACCACAAAATTAACATGCATTTGGGGCACGGGAATGCGAATTAGAAACCATTAACTGCGAAATTCAAACATTCAGATCAGGTATGCTTGCTTTTAAGGCGAAGTGGGTCGATCACGATAATGCAAAAGAAGCAATAGACTGGTTTTTATTGATTCTTATCTAAAACCGGGAATGTTTGATTTTTCATCGGTTTCGAGCTGAAAAGAGGAGGAAATGTTGGTGTAATCGCTTACCCGGTCAAGACCGCAGTGTCGGCAAATGAAATGCAGTTAGATCAGAGGAGTCTCCGTAATGGTTGGTTGCAGAAATTTATCAGCTGTAATTGCGGTCAGCTGTTATGAAACTAAAATCCATGCGACAAACATCTGATTAGCAGAAGTGACATGCTTTTATCAGGATGTTGGACTCAGTCGCACTGGAAGGTTATTTGCTGTCCCTGATCATCATCTCATGAAGGCTTGGGTAAGTTTATTGGGCACAGTCAGTCATGAACGTTAACTTTTTGCCATAGACCGGCTCCTGATCCTGGACAGGGATACCGGTGTAATGCCCAGGTAGTTTGCGATGTAGTGTTGTGGGATTTGTTGAAAAATTTCCCCTCCGGAATTCAGAAGCTCAAGATATCTCTTTTCAGGACTCTGCATTAAAAATGTACGGGTTCTCTGATCATAGCAAAGAATGTAAAATTCTGCAATCCTTCTCCTCATTTGCTCGATCTTAAGCGCAATAAGGGGATTGTCACTCAGCACTTCGAGTTTCTTTTTGGTGAGGACGATCAGTCTTGTAGCCTGAATAGCCTGAAGGCCGGATGAACTGGGTGCCGCTGAGATGAAACTGCTGTAAGCCGATCCGACATCACCTCTAAAACTGAAATAGGAAGTAATGATTTCACCGTTTTTATCCACAAAATAACGGACCGCACCATTGGTGATGAATATCATTTTCTGATAAACTTCATTGATGTCAAATATGAGTTCATTTTTTTTGAATTCCTGAAAAGATAAAGCTGAGCTGAACAATAACCACTCCTCATCGCTGAAGGTTTGGAATCCGGTGAGGCATTCCCTGAAATAGTTCAAGTCGCTCTGGTTCTGTTTCATTTGTTTGTCAATGACTGAAAATTTGGCGGAAGATTTCTTCTCCATGTTTATCGGGTTAAAGCTTCTCAAAGATGATAAACTTTTTTTGATAAACAAACGATCTGACCTTGTACGGGTCAGATCGCTCAGCCTAAAGCCGGATATTTTAAAAATTAAACCTGTATCCGAAATCAGGCTGAAATCCAATTTGATTCTTCTGATCGATCATCCCGCTCTGCCTGTTGTATTCTCTGATAAAAACATTTTTCCTGTCCGTAAGATTCTGGAAATCCACATAGAATTGGTGAGACAGTTTTTTGGTTTTACTGTTCAGTTTGATCCCAAACTTAAGGTCCAGACGAAGGTAATCGTCATATTGCTCGCTAAATGGGTTTGTGTCGTCCTTAACATCGAATCCTGCCGCTCTTGAGGCCGCAAGGTCTGTCGGGGTGTAATATCTTCCACCCGCAGTACTGAACTTGGTATTAATCGAAAATACATTCCGTCCGTTTTTCCCTATTTTAAACTCTTTGCCTGCCAGAAAATTGACCACATATCCGTTGTTGAAAGGTGAGTTTCGTTCCACTCCATCACTTCCCTTGTATTTGCTCTCGAAGAACGATGATGTCAATAACAGATTATATCCTTTGCTGAAAAACTTTTCCAGGGTAAATTCTACCCCCGAATTGCTCCCTTTTCCGTCATTGACAAGCGAGGTTTTATCGATTGAGTAGGTAAAGCTTGCTCCCTCGGTTAGTGAAGAATATCCAGAACGTGCCCGTTCCACAGCGGCGTTATTGATCACCTGATGATACAGCTCAAGTTTTGCGCGCCAGTTATCGGCAAACCTTAGATCATAACCGACCACATAGTGCTGACTGGCTACAAACTTCAGATTCTTATTGGTCTGCACGAGTGACCCACCAACATTTTCGTTAAGAAACAGGATAGGGGCTGGAACGTTCTGATGGTGCATACCGTACCCGACGTTTATAGTGCTTTTTGGGCTTACCGAATAGCTAAGCGATGCCCTGGGTTCCACCACAAATTGTTCATTGACCGAGAAATACTGACCGTGTACGCCAGTATTTAGCGTTAGTTTTTCGGTCAGCCTGAACTGGGCCTGGGCAAAGGGTTGGACGATCTGATACCTGCCGTCGGTATTGATCAGGCTGGATAGGTCGGCTATCCCGTCTCCGTCGCGATCCGGCTGGCGGTCCCTGTCCGAGATATTGGCTTTGAGATTAAAGTTTTCGTAAAGCAATCCTGCTCTTAGAGTGATTTTATTCGACATTTTTGAATTAATAAAAGTGGAAAATGTCATCCTACGCTCTGTATTGTCCGAGTTTGTATATTCGATCCGGTTTTCAGACGCCGTCTGATAATTCAGAAAGCGAAAGGCCTCATAGGTCGATTTTGCTGATGAAGTTCCCAGGACTGTTTTTAGATAGGACTTCGCGCCAAGGTTAATTGTGTGTTTGAGCCCAAATGCGGTAAAATTCGATTTCGCATACGAATCCTCATCTTTTTTTGCGAACAAATCCTTGTCGTCAGTGATTTCATTGCCTATGAAATCTATGTCGGAATTACCAAGTATCCCAAAAACCGAGAAGTTTCCTGCTTTGGAATTTCCAAAATCAAGATTGAATGAAAGGTCATTGTAATTGGGCTGGGCTGCGGTTCCCGCCAGTCCCAAAGGACCAACGATGCCGTAACGGGCTGCAACTAAAAATGATCCGCCTGCCTTTCTGAACAGAGGTCCCTCAGCCATCGCTTCTGCCCCTGGGAATGCTGCTGCACCGAGGGTAAATTCATAGGTATCTGTATTTCCCTTCCTGAATCCAAGATCAAAGATCCCGCCAATCGCGTTGCCGTATTCTGCAGGGAATGCAGAAGTGATGAAGTCTGAGTTGGCAAGCATGTTTGGATTCAGTGCAGATACCGGGCTACCTGTTGTGCCCAGAGTCGAAAAGTGGTTGGGACTGGGAACAGGGATGCCTTCTATTCTCCATAAAAGTCCTGATGGTGAATTTCCCCTGATCACAATGTCATTTCTGCTGTCGTCGGCTGTGGCAACCCCGGCAAAGTTAGAGGCAAGACGCGCAACATCACTTCTGCCTCCGGAATACCTGCTGGCCTCTTCAGCGGAGAATTGTCTCGCGGAAACTGCTGCCATTTGATTGATGGCCCTGGATTTACCTCTTCCTGTACCCACGATTCGAACCCCTTCTAGGTTATTGAACTTTTCACTCAAAGCGATGGAGAGAATGCTTTCTTTACCTGTAGTGATCTCGATTTCAGAAACGGTCGCATTCTCATAACCCAAAAAACTGATCTGTATATTTTGTCTTCCAAGCGGAATATTGGGCAACCGGAAATTGCCGTCCTGATCAGTTGTGGTTTTTAAGTTGTTGTCATCGACCAGGCTCACTGTCGCACCCGAAATTGGTTTTTCTGATTGTTTGTCCAATACCCTGCCTTTGATTGTTCCGGTCTGAGCGAAAGCGATGCCTGTTGTTAAACATAGAAGCATCAAGAAAAGTGTTTTCATTTTGTTATTGATTAAGTTTGGCACAAAGATGCTGGGGAAGCTCACGTCAAAACGTTAACAATAGATAACAAATTCAGATTATCTGCTTGATCCTGGCCGTATATCAGTCGCCCGGTTTACTTGTCAGTCCTGCAAGCAGTGCGCATCACTATCGCAGATTGTTTGCATAGCATCTCGGAGTGCCCCCCGCCAGATGCACATTCGGGAGTGTGTTTTTGTCATGACTGGCGCTATGAGGTCAGATAATGCCTGTAAAAGATTTTGGATGACGTTTGTGGGCAGTTGGTAGCTTCGCCCGGTATTCAGCGTAAGTTTATAAGAGTGATTTCAGGCTGAAAACCCGCAGACTTATCAGATTGGAAATTAATAGCCACTCATCAGGGAGGCAATGTTTAAATTCATGTTCTGCCAATAAATGCCTGACGGCAGGGAAACCCAATATCCAATTGGCCATGGATTTCATCATTCGTAAATCCGCTAACATTTCAGGATCTGCCAGGTGCTTTTTCCACTCTTTTAAGCATTAGCCCCCGGTCTGAATGGAATTAATTTGATCAATATAGTCAATGGCACTATTTTCCAGACGTTCAGTTGTCCCATTGAATTCCAGTCGCATAAAACTAAATGTGGCCGGTAGTCTGCTTTTACATATTTGTAAGTAAACTCAAATGGAGCCAGAAACTGGTCCATTGTATATTGACATTCGCCATCCGGCTGATGTTGATCACGGACTATTCCCGCACTGACCGCAACCTTTATCTTTTTTCCTTTGAGTTTATATTCATTGTCCGTGCCGAAGGCCCACCCTTGAACCAGGACCTCATCCGGCCATTGTTTCAACAGGGGAGGATAATTGAACCAGAATATTGGATACTGAAAAATAATCGTATCAAAGCTTTCCAACACAGCCTGCTCCCTGATGACATCAATTTTGCCATCCGGATATGCTCGATGTAACTCATGGATGACGTATTTCTCCGGAACTTTAGCAAGTTCGAAAAGCCAGCGTCGGTGGACGATTGAATTGGCCACGTCAGAATGGATTAAAATTACCAGCGTTTTTGATTCCAAAACCGCTAAACCAAAATCAACTTTTAAATGTTTATTGGTTGTGAACGAGGCGCTGACCTCAAAACCACAATGATAGGGGCAATTGGATTCAAAAAAAATGTACTGATTCCCGTAAAGAAAGCCAGACTTAAGTCGTATTGTTTATCATTAATATCTTGAACACAAATGTTATTATTGTAAGAATTTGCCAGGTGTCCTGGCGGCTGGATCTCGAGGTCCAGAATTTGGTTTGGGAGGAAGTATCTTTTGGCGGGCATTGCTTGCAGTTCATGAAAGCAACTTTGAAAAGACTCCGGACATGGGAATTCCATTGCAAATGTTTGAATAGTGCAACTTTTAGTTTGATTTGCGCATTCAGGGTCACACTAAAACCTGTTACTTTTGTTTAGTAAAAAATCATCAAATTTACGATACTTAAAAATAAGACAATGGAAATAAAGGATGTGAAAGTCGTGATTACCGGAGCAACAGGTGGAATCGGATTAGAGATTGCAAGGACTTTAAGAGCGCTGGGCGCTGAGGTCGTGATCAGTGGCAGGGATGGTGATAAGGTGATCAAATGTGCAGATGAAATCGGCGCCTATGGAATTAAGGCTGACGTTTGCTTAGAGCAGGATGTTGAAGAGCTTTTTAAATTTGCCCTGCAAAAGATGACCTCAGTGAATGTATTGATCAACAATGCAGGAGTGGGAACTTTTTCTCGACTGGTTGATACCTCCCTGGAAGATTTTCAGAAGATGTGGGAGGTAAACGTGAGAGGTTATTTCCTGGCTGGAAAACAGGCGGCAAAGATCTTCCTAAATCAAAACAATGGTAACATTATCAATATAGGTTCAACCGCATCACTCAGGGGATATGCTAATGGCTCGGGTTATGTCTCCAGTAAATTTGCAGTTTCCGGACTGACAGAATGCTGGCGCGCAGAGCTTCGCCCGCATAATGTAAGGGTGATGCAAATCAATCCAAGCGAGGTCATAACAGATTTTATAACTAAGGCAGGGATGTCGGCAGCAAATGAGGAACACAAATTAAAGGCTGAGCATATTGCAAAGGTCGTTGTCGGCATGCTTAGCCTTGATGATATCGCTTTTATTCCTGACGCATCTGTTTGGGCAACTAATCCATGGTAAATAATGTCGGTATGGGAGATTTAATTCAAGTACAAAAACTGCATCAACACATCTGGATGCCTGATCATCTGCAAAGGGAGATGGGACAATTCAATATTTTTCCGATCATGAACACGCCAGGAAATTTTGTGAACTGTCAGCCTTATAACAGGAAAGGTTTTTATAAAATCAGTCTGCTTACCGGACACACCCGGCTTTATTATGCAGATAAGAATATGGAATTCAAAGACAGCGCGCTGCTTTTTTCCAACCCCAATATCCCTTACTCATGGGAGGATATCGGAGAGGGGCAGACAGGGTATTATTGTATATTCACGGAGGGTTTTTTTGATGAACGTCAGCAGATCCGGGAATACCCCGTTTTTAAACCCGGAAATAATCCGCTCTTTGAACTTTCTGCTTCCCAGGTACCTGAGGTGTCCGCTGTTTTTCAAAGAATGCTGGAAGAAATAGATAGTGATTTTGAATATAAATATGACGTGCTGCGAAATCTTGCCCTCGAGCTGATCTATATGGCACTGAAGATGAAGCCCGCAACCAGCATCCCTTATGCGGATTCCAATGGCCCGATTCGGATCGCAACCCTTTTTAGTGAACTTCTCGAGCGCCAGTTTCCCATTGAATCTCCTAATCAATCAATGAAGTTACGCTTTCCCGCAGAATATGCAGATTATCTTTCCATTCATATCAATCACCTGAACAGGTCCCTTAAAAAAGTGACAGGTCAGACAACCTCTCAGCTTATCGCTTCAAGAATAATGCAGGAGGCCAGGATCTTGTTACAGCATACAAACTGGAATATTTCCGAAATCGGCAGATCCCTTGGATTTGAGGAATTGTCTCACTTCATTAATTTTTTCAAAAAAAACGAGGTGCTGACCCCTAAGCATTTCCGTAACCACCATTCCTGATGCAGCACCCTAGTTCTCCGTGCTTGGAAAGATCAGGAAACAGGTGCCGGAATTAAGATTCTTTCTCCGGTCCTTTCATCGCACCAGGATGATGAGCGGGTTGATGACGCCCTGTGTATTTGTCTTTTTTACGACATTATCCAGCACATCGTCATCAGCTTTTTTAAGAAGATTTTCTGGGAACCGATTGAGTTATGCCGGTTCTGCTTGATCAAATGATTCATTGCAGGTGATCTGCAATCACGTTTTGATACTCCTATTTGCCAGATGGTACACTACATCCAACATTCCAATTATAATTGCTATTTTTTGAGCGGGCTGCATATGATGGTTTTATACTGTCTCGCACCAGGTACAGGGCTCATTGTCGGGTGCCTGGAATAAACCGTTCGTGCTCAGTGCTAGAAGTGCTGCAACTATTTAATGCAACGGCATGTCATTTTATATCAGTCATCTTCTGACATGAACCAACAATTTGCTTGGATACATGTAGGCGCATAGAGGGCAAGCGAAGGACGGAATCAACCTTAGTTTTCGATCTATAAGATGAAAAGGCGAATAAATCTTCACTATCCTGTTTCTGTATCACAAATACAACTTTTTGTATAAATATTTACTGATGTCTGAACATAGCTTTGCAGTATCAATTTAAAAGAAATGGAAAAGACAATTTTAATAACGGGAGCCTCTAGGGGCTTCGGAAAACTTTGGGCCAGGACGTTTTTAAAGCGTGGGGACAGGGTAGCTGCAACAGCGAGGAAGCTCTCGGATCTGGACGACCTGGTCGAGGAATTTGGAGAATTGTTCACCCCGATACAGCTCGATGTAAATGACAGGACCGCAACCTTCAAGGCCGTGAAGTACGCCGGTTCTTCCCTGGGCACCATTGATGTTTTAATTAATAACGCGGGCTTTGGCCTTTTTGGCGCAATCGAGGAGGCTTCAGAAGGAGAAGTACGCCAGCAGTTTGAAACCAATGTATTTGGCCTGCTATGGGTTACACAGGCCATTCTGCCCATAATGAGGGACCAGGGGTATGGCCATATTGTTCAGTTATCAAGTGCCCTGGGTCTTACCGCTCTTCCAACCCTGGGAATATACAGTGCCTCAAAATTTGCTGTGGAGGGGCTTAGCGAGGCACTGAGTGCTGAGGTATCGGGCTTTGGAATCAAAGTGACCTTACTGGAGCCAAATGGTTTCGCTACGGACTGGGCCGGGGCATCATCGATTCAGAGCAAGCCAATGAAAGAGTATGAACTTGTCAGAAGTGATGTTCAGGAAAATGCAAAACCGACCGATTATGGGGAGCCATTGGCAACAGCGCCGGCCATACTCAAACTCATTGACAGCGAGAATCCGCCATTGAGATTGTTTTTGGGTAATATGGCTTATCCATGGATCAGATATGTTTATGAGAATAGACTCGCTGCTTGGGAGGATTGGAAAGAGATTTCCGCTGCCGCACAAGGTACAGTATAGTCCAAGTTTTAAAATTGGATTACGCTGACAAAATCTGCGCCTGATTTGGCGTAGATTTATTCAAAATTTTGACATGAAACACTTTAAGAGCATAAGTGAATTACATCGCCACAATGGGTTTGCATCTCCGGAGAATCCGTTGATCAGTCTGGTAAAATGTGGAGGGGTTTGTTCATCCGGGCAATTCGAGTTTACCACCGACTTTTTCATGGTCGGATTTAAAAAGCTTAAATCAGGTATATTTAGCTACGGCAAGACAAAATATGATCATCAGCTAGGCTCAATGTCTTTCGTGAAACCCAGACAGGTGATTGCCTTCAAGGATTTGATTTTTGAAGAAAATGACTTTCTGATATTTTTTCATGAGGACTTTCTCAACGGTCATCCTCTTTTTCATGACATCAAGAAATACAATTATTTTAATTACGAGGTCAATGAAGCGCTTCACCTTTCTCCAAAAGAAGAACAGGTCATGTGGGATCTGCACGATAAAATCCAGATGGAGTATCTTAACAATCAGGATGAGTATAGCAGGGAGATTATGATCGGACATATCGAATCGATGCTTAAGTATGCTCAACGCTATTATAAGCGGCAGTTTATTAATCGCAGAGAATTGTCCGGAAATACCACCTCCAGATTTCATCAGGTCCTCACCACTTATTCGGAAGATGGCTCTTTGCAACAGCTTGGCTTGCCCTCTGTTACATTCATGGCCAACCAGCTTAATATCTCGCCGCATTATCTTACCGATTTGCTGAAGCAGGAAACAGGGAAGACCGCACTTGATCTTATTCATATTTATCTCATAGCTGAAGCAAAGAACATCCTAAAGGGTTCGGGCAGAAATATAACCGAGACGGCCGCGATGTTGGGTTTCGAAAACCTGCCTTATTTTTCAAGACTTTTCAAGAGAGAAACCGGATTGAGCCCTAAGAAGTTTCAAAGTCAAAACTGAATGCGGTAGCCATATGAGGAGTATTCATGATTGTAAAAGACCCCTCCGCGCCACTTATTTTCTGCTTTGAACTTGAATCCCATCAATTTAAAGTGGATGAGAAAGACCTGTTTTACCAGGGTCGTTTACCTCCTGAAAACCGCTTTGTTTAAAATATGGGCACCACTGTCTGCTATTTTGCCGAAGTCAGGCGACATGGGACAATGCCTTGAACACTGCTGAAACTCCAATCTAACTGTTCCGCACGATTCGGGCATTTGTGGCCCGAATCATGTGGACTTAGTCTCGTCTTCGCGCAGACGGGAAATATATGAACCAGCCAATTATCATTCAGAATGGGAAAATCCATGAGCATGTCTTTCTGATGCTATTTGACAACTGTGGCCTCAAGTTCAATCTTTAGCGTTTCAAATAAGCTTTTTACTTCAAGCATGGTCAGTGCCTGCTGGATGTTGTGCTTTTTTATCCAATCCTGCAAAATACCGAAATGAGGCCAGAGTTCTGACGTAGCTGTGGTGTAGACATTCAGACGGACAATGCCATTGCATTCAAACCCTGCCTTTGTAATCACCTTCTCCAGGTTTTGTATCGCTTTTTTTAACTGTGTCTCCATGTTCTCATCACTCGAGATGCCTTCATCATTGATCGCAGTCTGCCCCGATACATAAAGGGTGCTTTGAACATTCTTTACTTCTACCGCCTGTACGTAGCTTCTCGAATCCTGCCATTTCCATGGGTTGGTTATTTTCTTTTCCATATGATTGTTTTTAATTGTCTGTGCCATCGCTGGCGCAGAAAGGATGAGCGCCCATCCCAAAATCTTTAGTCCTTTATGCATTGTTGTAAATGTTTATACAAAAATAGCGGGCCGAATGAAAGCAGAAGTTGACGTGTGTCACTATTTTTTAGTGATCTACCTCACTTAAGGATGCAACCTGCTCAAAGTTTCCCGTGATACGCCAATGTATGCGGCCAGAAGCCGCTTTGGTACACGCTGAACAAGGAAGGGGTATCGCTTCTGCACCTGTTCAAAACGTGCTCTGGCTTCGGAGGTCATCGTGGAAATGATCCGCTGCTGAGCGGCGATAAAACCAGAATTAGCCTTCTGAAGAAAGAATAGCGCCATCTTGTGGGATTTTTCACACAAGATCTGATAATCTTTCAGCGTCAGACAGAGCACTTCGGTGTCCTCAATGCATTCCAGGGACATTGTCGCACTTGATTGCATGAAAAATGCCTGAAAATCACTTTCCCACCAGTCTTCTGCCGCAAAAGAAATAATATGCTCTTTTCCTGTATCTGCCGTGTAAACCAGTTTTAATAAGCCAGAGAGCACAAAATAGTGATGTCGTACAGGTTCGCCAGGCTGAATGAGGTACTGATGTTTTTTAAATTTCCTTTTGTTGAAATGTGAACCTATAAATTCATATTCTTCATTTGTAAGTTCTATTGTCCGTGAAATATGAGCCTTAAGTTGTTCTTGCATGGGTTCATTTAAATTAATGTGATTCATTTTATTGTCAGCAAAGTTCTTCACATGAAATGTTGCGCCGCTCAGAATACAGCAGTCCGTATGGTTGTCCCTGATCTCTGTTCTCGGGTTGTAACAAAATCCATCACAGGGACAGTCCCGTTTCCGCATGCAATATAGCAGTAAAACGTTTTTCATTTCTTGCCATTTGGCAATATAAATTATTGTCTTATGTATTAATTTTGTTGAAGCAGTAAAGATAAAGGCACGTAGCAATTTATTCAAAAATCTCATTTGAATATTGCCTCAATCCGGAAAGACATCAGGTGATATTGAAATATTTCACTGAATTGATCCAAAAACCGGAAACAGGTCTTTTGTGTACAAGGGATATAATGTTGTCATCAGTGTAGCGAGATCATTGGAAGCATGTGAAGGTCGTCCCCTCATTGGAAGATCGGCCTTTTCGCAGATTCAGGCTTCCGCCATTATTATTAAACCAAACAATTTTTTTGGAATAAAGAGACATTGTCTTATGACAGGTGTCGGAGCAAACATCAGAACTAATCGGGCGTGATCACATCGTGATTCGCCTGTTAGGTCAAGGAGGGCTTGTGGATGTTTGATTTTTGTAACTATTGGTTTGCTATATGCAAGCCGCTGAGCATATGGAACAGTAATTTTGAGTACTTAAAATCATCAAATATGGAACAAATCAAAATCGAAGGAAAAGTAGTGGCCATTACCGGCGCAAGCAGCGGTATTGGTGAGGCAATCGCCAGGCATCTAGCCTCGCGGGGCGCAAGGGTTGTTCTGGGCGCAAGACGTCTGGACAAACTGGAAGAGATCGCAGGGTCAATAAAAGAAGCTGGCGGCGAAGCGGTTTTTAAAGGTCTGGATGTTACCAGCGCTGAAGACGTGGCGGCATTCGCCGCCTTTGCCGTAGAGCAGTTCGGAACGCTGGATGTTTTTGTCAACAATGCCGGGGTGATGCCTCTGTCTATGATCAATGCCTACAAGATCAGTGAATGGCATCAGATGGTTGACGTAAATATCAAGGGGGTTTTGCATGGCATCGCGGCTGCCCTGCCGATTTTCGAGCAGAAGGACAGTGGTCAGTTTATCAATATTACTTCGGTGGGGGACCGCTGGGTTGGTCCGACATCTGTGATCTACAGCGCAACCAAGCATGCAGTAAGGGCAATATCGGATGGGTTAAGGCAAGAGGTCAGCAACAATATCCGAGTAACGATTGTCGCCCCGGGCGCCACCGAATCAGACCTGCTCTCGACCATCTCTGATCCGGAACTTAAAAAAGATGCCATGGAAAGGTTTAGGGAGAGTCTATTGCCCGCCGCGGCGATAGCCAGATCGGTAGCTTTTGCCGTAGAGCAACCTTCGGATGTGGACGTGAATGAAATAGTGGTACGTCCAACTGCTCAGAAAAGTTTTTAACACATCAAATGATAGGGTTTGACCATTCCTCCCGGCCTGGCCGGGAGATTGGCCTGAACCATAACCTTTAAAAAAAACAATGATGAAAAACGATAAAAAAACAACCGTATTGATTACGGGAGCAGGCTCAGGTATGGGCTTGCATACCGCAAGAACACTCGCCACAGCCGGATACATGGTGTATGCAGGGGTCAGGGATCCAAACGGAAGAAACACCGAGAAGTCGCAGAATCTTTTGAAAGAGCTCAACGGGGCAGAGAAAAACATAGAAATTGTTGACCTCGATATTCTTCAGGACAATTCCTGCCGGAATGCTGCCGATCAGATTGTCGCACAACATGAGAGTATCGATGTGGTCATTCACAATGCGGCTCACCTTTACATTGGGTTCTCTGAAGCCTTTGAACCCGAGCAGCTTGCCAGTTCCTTGAACACCAATCTTATCGGTGCCCACAGACTGAACAGGGCAGTACTGCCACACATGAGAAAAGAAGGAAAAGGGCTGATTCTGTACGTAGGCAGTGGTATAACCAATGTAACCGCGCCATTTATGGCCCCTTATGTGGTAGGAAAGGCAGCCCTTGACGCGCTTGCAGAAAACACAGCCTACGAAATCAGTCAGTTCGGGGTGGAAACCACGATCCTGATGCCCGGAGTTTACATGGATGATACCCTGCACTTTGCGGCAGCGGAATTCCCGCATGATGAAAAGGTACTCAAGGAATATACCCGCCTGGAAAAAGATTATGATAATTATGAGCCGGGCCTGAGAAATCTGTTCCGTTTTGGGGATGCGCCCATACAGAGTGTGGCAGATAAGATTGCCGAAATTCTTGCTCTTCCAGCCGGTCAGCGCCCTTTGCGTGATACTGTGGACTTTTCCGACTGGGTTGCCGAGCCCGGCAACGGCGTGAGGGAAGCACTGACCGAAAGAGCCTTTCGGATCATGGGGTACAGTCATTTGCTGCGTGTAAAGTATTAATCACGGCCCGGGATGAAAGCCCCGGGTTCTTAAAACAAATTATATGGTAAGTAAATCAAAGCTTAAAAGCGCGGTAATGCAAAGAATTTACTGCGTCCATTTCATTTTACTCCTAACCGCTCTCGGTTCTGCAAGCTGCATCGGCCAGGATGTAAAGTCTGAATCTTCAGTAATGAAGCAGTCAGAACTGACCGTTGCAAGGCAGTTTCAGAAATGGCAAAAGGGAGAAGGCAACTTTTTCGATATTGTTGATGAGCAGGTCGTCTGGACAGTTAGCGGTAAATCGCCCGTTTCCGGAATATACAAAGGGAAAAAAGATTTTATGGAAAACTCGCTCAATCCCATTACCCGTAAATTCAAAACCCCATTAAAACCCGAGCTCATTAGCCTAACCTCCGACTCGGCCTTCGTGTGGCTGCATTTCAAAGGTACGGCTGCGACTAAGGACAATGGTATCTATGAAAACACCTATTTATGGAAAATGAAACTCCGTAATCAGAAAGTGATTGATGCGGTCGCCTTCCTGGATACCTATGAATTGGATAAACTGATGAAACCTGAAAATAAGGAAACTACAATGGAAAAAACGATAGAAGAAACCAAGGATTATCTGGGGATGTGGGTGACGCGAGACGGCAGGGTCCGTCAGGAACTACTGACCGGTAACCGGTATGACGAGGCACGCGGTAACCAAAAAAGCGCCTACCAGGGAAATTACCGCGTCAAAGGCAATCATATTTATTATAAGGATGATACCGGGTTCAGCGCGGATGGGGAATTCAGGAACGGAATACTATACCATGGTGGCATGGTGTTTCATAAAGAAAAAAAATAGATCATCAAATGGTAATAAATCGGCCTTCCAGGTCAGTTTGAACCAGGCGAGAAAATCCTGAACCGCAAAACACAAACTCCAAATGATACAGATTAACAGGGGCGAGTCTTCAGCTAACAATAATTCGATCATCATCGATCACATGGGACCGATGTTGATCAAAGCTTGTGGGATTCCTGAAAATTTTAACTTAAAATAGATCATCATGAAAAAATTAATTGGTAAAGTTGCCCTCGTTACGGGGGCTTCCAGGGGTATAGGAGCAGAGATCGCTAAGGAACTTGCACATGCCGGCGCAAATGTGATCGTCAATTATTCCGGTAGTCAGGAAGCTGCGGAACAGGTTGTTGAAGAAATCCGCTCATATGGTACAAATGCCATCTCGGTCCAGGCGGATGTCAGTAAATCATCGGATGTCAAACGGCTTTTCGATGAGTCCATAGCAAAGTTCGGGAGGATCGACATTCTGATCAACAACGCCGGAGTAATTCTTTATAAACTCATCAAAGACACCACCGACGAAGATCTGAACAAAATTCTAGAGGTCAATATCAGAGGGGTTTTCAATACACTGCGGGAAGCCGCGGAAAGACTTGAAGAAAATGGCAGCATCGTTAATTTTTCCACATCGGTCAACAGACTGATAATGCCCACCTATGGTGCATATGCGGCATCCAAATCCGCGGTGGAACAGCTTACCCGAGTTTTTGCCAAAGAAATAGGATCCAGGGGCATCAATGTCAACTCCGTTTCTCCGGGACCGACCAATACAGAACTTTTCATGAAAGGTAAGGATGATCAGGCGCTATCTCATATAGCAGCGCTGTCGGCTTTCAATAAGATTGGAGAACCAATCGATATTGCAAAAGTAGTGGTCTTTTTGGTTGGTGAAGACGCTAAATGGATATCCGCCCAGAATATTGGTATCAACGGGGGCATGTCATGACCGGGTATCTCTTTAAGAGAAAAACACAGTGCTCGTTTACCAATTGATCAAGGAGAATCACTATCGGTTTCATGAAAGTAAATGCTTCGGTCGCTGCATTTTTACTTTATGCCATGATTATACAATACTCATGATTGTTGCTTTCGGTGGTTAGATAAAGGAAAAAAACTCTTTCATCCTGTTGGAAGTAATGTTCAGGGAGAGCGCCAAAGCACTACAAAATTTAAATGCATAATCAACACTAAAATCAACAAATTTGTTTAACATAATCACAGAAAAATGGAATACAAAACTTTAGGAAACACAGGCCTGCTTGTATCGCGGCTTTGTCTTGGAACGATGACAATGGGGTCGGGAACGGGCATTTATGAACATATCGGGAGCGTCGGTCAAACGGATGCGGATGAGCTTGTAAAACACTCATTTGATGCTGGCATCAACTTCTTCGATACCGCTGATGTATATTCAGGGGGAGAGAGTGAACGGACACTAGGACAGGCGTTTAAAAACCTAAATATCAACAGAAAGGATGTGGTAATCTCAACCAAAGTTTATTCTAGGACAGGCCCGGGACGCAATGATGTAGGTGCTTCTAGAAAGCACATTATGGACGGAGTGGAGGCAAGTCTGAAAAATCTTCAGACTGACCATATTGATCTCTACCAGATTCACGCCAATGATATCCTCACTCCCACCGAGGAGATTCTACGTGCTCTTGATGACCTAATAAGATCAGGCAAGGTTCGCTATATTGGCTGCTCGAACTGGCAGTCCTGGAAAATCGCAAAAGCTTTGGGAATATCCGCAACCAAAAACCTGGCGCGTTTTGACTCTTTGCAGGCTTATTATTCCATTGCAGGAAGAGATCTTGAACGAGAAATCGTGCCTATGCTAGAGGATGAGAAACTAGGTCTTATGGTTTGGAGCCCACTCGCGGGTGGATTGTTATCGGGTAAATTTAGCAGAGAAAACCAAAATCCCGAGAATTCCAGAAGATCGGGGTTTGATTTCCCTATCGTAGATAAGGAAAGGGCCTGGAATATCTTAGATGTCATTGCACCGATCGCTGAAAAACATGCAGTAAGCGCAGCGCGCATTGCTCTGGCATGGCTTCTGTCGAAAGAAGTGGTTACATCCATTATCGTAGGAGCGAAGCGTGTCGATCAATTGGAGGATAATTTAAAAGCGACAGAACTTCACTTGTCTGCTCAAGAGCTGGAACAATTGGATGAAGTAAGTCTTCTGCCTCCTGAATATCCCAACTGGATGATTGAAACTCAGGGTGCTGATCGTCTTGGAGAGGTGGATCTGTGGAAAGGACGTTCATCTTAAAAAAGAACAAAAGCAGGGCTTACGCTCTGCTTTTGTTTTACCTGGTAGTTGAACAAAGGATTGAATTTTGGCACGCAGGTTCCATTCAGGGACGCGTTTGAATATCAATCGCGGAATTAAACGAATATTCAGCCCATCTGGATAAATGGCAATATTGTTTTAGCCGGTGCTTTTGAAAAACTGCACGCCAGTTCAATCTGAGTCCAGATGGAACACCGTTAAACCCACTGAAGATTACGAAATGTTTATTTTTCATTCATCAACAATACCTTCAAAGTTAAGTTGAAGTAATATCTGTCCTGTAACCAGAGCGTTGATCGCAGTCTGATATTAAAGATTCTCTTAAGTTGATTGCATGATATAACTTAATATGAAAGTTAGGTTTTTGTCCATCTAGGCTGTAGAGATCTTGATAATGGGAAATGAGCAGTTGAGAGATTCATATCCGAATGTTATACCAATGTAGAGCCTAGACGAATTGATTTTACCCATGAGAAACCTTTAGAAGGCGTGGGTCGAGATCGGCAGGAAAGTAAGCCGACTTGATGTGCTGATCAATAATGCAGAGATCGCGGGCAGCCTACTACAAACGGCTCTGAAATGTACGATAGTAAAATTTCGAACGATTTTGAAACAATCCTGTCTGGGGCGGTAAGAGCTTTACAAGCATTTTTGGAGTTGCTGAGAAAAGCTTACATCCACATATTATAAATGTGAGTCAAGCATAGGCTCTCTCGACCTTTATGGATATTCTGACTGGCAATATTAAAAATAAGCAGAGCTGTTAAGCGTTTATTCGGCTTCCAAAGCTGCATCAAACATGTATTCCATTACCCTGGCTTACCAACTCCTTTAATGGATGATCCAGGTTATACCAAGGGTGATTTTAACCATAACTAGGACTTGGTTCGGTTGAAGATGTGCCAGCCAAAGTCGTCAGCGCCCCGATGGATGAAAAGAGAGAAGCATGCGCTTTTATAATTGAGGAATATGATCCGCAATCGGATCATTTTCCATGGTAGTGATATGCTTTCGCTGGAACAATATTCATTTAAGCCAATTAATTATAAATGCATAGCTACCCTGATTTTTGTGGAACACATTCTGAGCCATATAACTTGCAATGCCCCCATAAAGTTAGAAATTTTATGGGGACGTTTCGATCGCAGTAATTTAAGTTGCAATCCAGAAGACCCAGGGACCTGTGGTATCTGTTCGATTTGATAATAATCCACCTCAAAGCTGGAGGCGCTGAACTAAGCAGATTCCTGCAAAACCACTCTGGATCTGTCGATGATCTTTCTGCGTATCCTGCTGAGCGAAGTTGCCGTTACCCCTAGATAGGAGGCAAGGTAATGCAATGGTATACGGTTTGCCAGCATTGGATGATCCCTAAGAAAACTCAGGTATCTGCTCTTGGCGTCTTCGCATAGCATTGCACTTAGTGCATTTACCTTTTTTGCAAGCTCGGAGGCAACAATTTTGCTAAATAGCAATTCCCATCCGGGAATATGCGCTGAAATATCACTCATCGCTTTAGGCGAAAATATAATGAATTCACAATCCGAAATCACGTGGGCGCAGGGAACTGCGGGCTGATTGTGAATATAACTATGGATGTCTACCAAAAAACTGTTTTCTGCAAAAAAAAATTTAGTGATTTCTTCGTTTTGATCATTGATATAATAAATTCTTAATATTCCTTTAATCAGGAATGCGACCTCTTCAGAAGCCTGTTCGAGTTGGTTGGAACGGTCATCTTTTTTGTAGAGTCTGATGACCGCTTGTGATTTTAAAAATTCGATCTGTTCTGCATCCAGCTTCCCGAATTGCAAGAGATAATTAATCAAAGATTCCATGACACAATATACGAATAAAAACAATTCTCATTTCTTGTCATTTGGCAAGAAAATTATAATTGCAATGAAGTATTTTTGTATGCATTTTTTTTATTTAAATACCTGATTATCTAATGATAAGCATATTTTTATTAAAAATTTGAAGACATGATCATGCTTTTAGAGATGAACGATAGTGTAAACCGAAGTGTTGGAATTTTCCATTTTGGATCGTTTTTCGTGTACGTTAACATGTTTTTTTGAGAAAGTATGAGCAGAGGTAATGGATTGATTGGATAAAATTTGTTTTTAATCATTCCGTGAACAACTGATTATTTTGTTTAGAATAACCCAACAAAATGCAAGTAAGGATATAATATATACCATAGGTCTTTGGTCTATTGACTGATGTGTTAAGGAGGGTATGAACTCAACCTTATTGAACTTATTGTTAAACGGGTAACATCTATCAGCGGTAAGCTGGTTTACAATCTAAAATTGGTGCAGTGTTTTTTTAGTTTATCAAACGAAGGGTTGCAGAATAAATAAATTAAAATATGATATCTTATCAATATCATTTTCAAGAAATAAAAAAAAATGGACAAGCCGATAGAAGAAACAAAAAAATATTTAGTTAAGTAGGTGTCAGGTGATGGTTAGCTCCGTTAGAGCTCCTGGCCGGTAATCGTCCGGATGAGGTCAGCGGAATATGGAGAGTACCTTAAGGAAATCTAAAGTGACGGAGAATCATATTGAGTACAGGATGATAGTGGATTAATCGCGATGGTGCATTTAAGGAGGGTATACCTTTCATCTTGGCATGATGTTCTATAACCAGAAAAACTGACTCACAGCACTAACCTTGCTAACAAACTTCTTTATCCATCATAAGCAAGTATCAAGGATTTGATGCAAGATAACTGGTTTTGATATTATAAGAAAGTGCATTTCATACAGATCTAAATTTAAACTATAACGATATCATAAATATGATTAATTCAAACAGACTTAGTGGCAAAGTAGCCATAGTAACCGGATCATCCAAGGGTCTTGGTGCGGAGATTGCGAAACAATTTGCACGTGAGGGTGCATCAGTGATCGTAAATTATTCTTCAAGCAAAGCTGGCGCTGAGGCGGTGGTTTCTCATATCGAAAATTTCGGCGGAAAGGCCAAAGCCATTCAGGCGAATATGGGGAATCCTGAAGATGTAAGTGCATTATTTGCCCAAGCATACGATGCTTTTGGCTCACTGGACATCTTAGTCAATAACGCAGGCGTTTATGATTTTCTACCGATCGAACAGCTTTCGTTGGAGAGTTTTCGTAAACATTTTGAACTTAATGTTTATGGCTACCTTCTTGCGATCAAGACTTCATTGAAATATTTCAAGAAAGAAGGCGGCAGTATCATCAATATGAGTTCAACAGTGACCATTTTTGGTCCTGTTAATGCATCTACCTACACCGCTACAAAAGGTGCTATTGACGGATTGACCAGGGCTCTTTCAAATGAGCTGGCACAACGTAAGATTAGGGTGAATGCAATAAAGCCCGGAGTGGTCGCGACCGAAGGTGTGGTTGAAGGAGGGTTTTTAGATAGTGATTTCGGTAAGGAAACCACAGCAGCCACACCACTTGGCAGGCTGGGTCTAGTCAGTGACATCTCTCCCGCAGTAGTTTATCTTGCATCTGAAGAATCAGCATGGATGACCGGAGAGACGATTATTTTATCCGGGGGCCACAGATAGCAAATATAACAGAACTACTCAGATATATTACTATGGATAACAATCACATTTTAAAACCTTCACAGGTTGTCAAAAATTATCTTGACACTTTTTTCAGCAAGGACATAGAGAAAACACTGGATTGCCTGACAGATGATGTCGTTTGGCAGGTTCAGGGAGCAGCTAAGGTCCCCACAATCGGAACAAGAAAAGGTAAGGACGAAGTGCGTGCCTGGCTTGAGCTTTTTCCAGTCAATTTTAAACCTCTGGAGTTCAAGATTGAACGCTTTTTTGACCAAGATGATGAATGCGTCATAACCGGACATGTCAAACATCAGATCCTGAGCACGGACAGAATATTCGCTAGCGATTTTGCAGCAGTATGCAGGATAAGGGAAGGTAAAATATGCTCTTATAAATTTCTGGAAGACTCTTATGGTCTTTGGGAATCTTTCCAGTCGAATCAGCTACTTTAAAAATTAATGATATTGGCGGATCAGCTCAACACATCATTAATGCAATTGATTCGGGCGAACTGTTATAAGGTTAGTGTCAGGTTGTCTATGCTGAAAGCATGCAGCTGCCATGCTTTCAGCATTGCTTATCTTCCTCAGGTATTATCAAATTGGTGAAGCCTTTCCGGAGGGAATATTTGCGCTGGATCTAATGCCCTTGATTGGCTATTTCTGAAATTGGGTGCTGAAGCTTATGCATTGTTGAAGAAATTAATAAAGTGCCGCAGCTTCTTAAGGTCCTGGCACTAGGAATTTTGAAATATTCCGGTTGATATGTTCCAGTAAACTCCTTGCTTCATGCATTAACCTTTTTGAGATGAACTGGGAAGTGGTATTTGCATTAATATTACAAAAAGCAATTTAAGTGGATGAAAGGCACCGATAGGCTTTTTGCAAATTCTGTTGGATGTCTGAACCGGATCTGGTGCCTAAGCAATTCGATGGAAAACTGACGCTCCAGTAAAACTTTGAAAGCGAGGTAGTCCCATGGAGGCAGGTTTACGATCCCTGGATGATTGATGATCAAGAATGTGATAGTATCATCAAAAACTTCGCAATAATATTTGGCTGAACGCCATTTATTTAAACTGGAAAGGATTGATATCGATCTTTGCCGTGAATAAACAGCATGAGATCATGCGAAAGCTGCATAATAACGGGGCGAGGGTATCCTGAAGGTGTTTGATTTTAGTGGTTATTGGTTTTTTTTTCGCAACTATCCTTTGCGCTATCCTGAGTAAATTTGTTCTATATCGCATCAGACATCGGGAATATACTTAGAAATAGAACGTAAAAAGAAGCTAATGTGAAGGGTTGTCAAATACGATCAGGTCAATCAACCATTTCCAATTTTATAACTTAATAATGATGACAATGAAAACAATGGAAGAAACAAAAGAATATCTGGGCATGTGGATTACAAGTGACGGTCAGATTCGTCAGGAGCTTCTCTCGGGAAACCGTTATGATGAAGCACGGGGATCCCGAGTAAGTGCTTATCAGGGAAGTTACAAGGTTACCGGGAATCATATAGATTATCAGGATGATACCGGTTTCATTGCCGATGGCGAATTCAGGGAGGGAATACTTTTTCATGGCGGCATGATTTTCTACAAGCAGAAAAACAAGGATCATTTGTAGCTGGTCTGGTACGGGTGGGAGCCTTTTACATGGCTGTTTTGTCGGACGTGTTTAATGAAACTCTCCAAGTACAGGTTAGCCTGTTAGATCAGGAACTGACGTAGTATCAACTTATAAACTTTAAAGCTAATATCATGAATCATCTTAAAAATAAAATAGCACTCATCACCGGATCAGCAAGGGGGCTTGGAAGTGCCATCGCAGAACGTTACGCCGCCCTTGGTGCAGATATTGTGATCAATTATTCCAGGGACAAGCAATCGGCAGATCAGGTTTTGACACGGATACATGCGATGGGTGCCCGCGCAATATCAGTTCAGGCAGATGTAAGTCGGGTGGAGGATATCAGGAAACTTTTTGAAGAAACCATTAAAGCGTTCGGAAAAATAGACATTGTAGTGGCGAATGCGGGAGTTGAATTGGTAGAGGTACCAGTGTCCGAGTTCACGGAGGAGCAATTTGATCGGGTATTTGCAATCAATACAAAAGGTTCCTATTTTACCATGCAATTAGCTGCCAAACACTTACAGGAAAATGGTAGGATAATCTATATTGCCTCTTCAACCACCTCATTCCCCGTACCTGGAATGGCGGTTTATGGGGGAAGTAAGTCGACGCCGAGATATCTTGTGGATGTATTGTCCAAGGAGATTGGACATAGGGGAATTACCGTAAATTCGATCATTCCATTTGCTGTGGATCATTCCGGAATCTTCTCAGATGGGGACAGCTATCCTGATTTAAGGGAGCAGCTGATTCAAAGTTGCCCCATGGGCAGGCTTGCCAGTGTGGAGGATGTAGCCAACGTTGCTGAATTTTTTGCGAGTGATCTTTCCTCTTTTGTTAATGGACAGCATCTTCTGGTAAATGGTGGAGCGATAAACTAGTCACTTGAAGTTCCTGTTTACACATCTAGATAAAGCTGGTCAAAAGGCCGCTCAATTGAAACAACAAATGAACGCTCTCAAATTCACTACCCTGCTCCGCCTTCATTGCGAACAGGTCTTATTTTTAATTAATCAAAGAAATCATGAAAACACACCATCATTTACTGGTCGCAATTTTACTCTACGCATCTCTGGGCTGCAAAAACACCAATAAAAAATTAGGGTCGGAGCTACCCGGAGCATTGGATACATCAAGTACCGTAGGAAGAGCTAAGAAAAGTACTCAACCTGACACCCTGGCAAAGCGCATGGTCAGGGCAGGGGAGCTGATGATTTCTGGGGAAAATCCTGGGGAGCTTGCTACCTATTTCGACACTGAAGAGTTTCGGTTTCACAGTTCGGACGGTAATGAATATAATTACAGCCAACTCATGCAGTACTTCGAATCATATCGTGCTGCTTTTGACAAGCGATCGATCAAAAGAGGTATAATCATCAAAGAAGGTAATTATATTTCCTGCCAAACCACAATTCAGGGAGATTTTGTGAGGGAATTTGCTAGTTCTCCTATTGGAAAACTATCCCCAAATGGCAGAACGGCTGCATACTCTCTGATCAATATTTTTAGATTTGACGACCAAGGCCGTTTGGTAGAGGAATGGGTACAAGTTGATTATCGAAACTTTTTGAAGGATTTACAGGCAAAATCGAAATAACTTTAAAAACTTGATTCCATACTTTCTTGATCTGCTGAACTATCCTTGTAAAATATTGCCCTATTCAACATGGAGGAAATTCCCGGATAAGCTTATTTATAACCGTTTGATTGCAGGATGAGAGATATTAAAATTAAGGCTTATGATTATTTATTTCATAAGCCTTTTTCATCATACCATTTGCCATGCACTCGATTTTTTTAACTTTACTGGGACAAGGCGATCTAAAATTCATATAAATGGTTCGGTTAACTTAAAAATCAGTGGAAGCTTAGCCACAGATCTAGCTTTCAGCACCTGCGCAACCCAATATGAAGAGAGATCCTCTCGGATAATGAAAGGATCTTTTCGCATAGAATGTCATAAAAAACAGCGAGGGCATCCACCACTCGCTGCGCACAAATTAACTAACGAAGAACTTGTATGTTTTGGATCCTGCCGAATTTATTTTTTGATAGCAACCTCAGGAAGCAATACGAACCTAAGCAGATTAGCCCCGCTAAGGTATTTTATGGCTGATTTTCTGACCGTTTCAGCATTTACTGCCTCCAGAAGTTTAGGGTAGGAGTTCATCATGTTGAATTCTTCTCCGTTCTGTAAACAGTTGGACAGGTAGGTTAACCAATAGCCATTGGTGCTTACCGCGGTTTCACGCTGCAAGCGGTCTTCAGCAATGAACTTGTCCACATTGACCTGTGAGGGTCCGTCACTTTTTAATTTCTCCACCTCATCCAGTGCCGATGCAATAAGGCGGTCCACATTTTGCGGGGAACAGCCGAAGGAAATTCCCAGGGTATAAACAGACTCTGGATATTTTACGCCGGAAACTCTGGCTGAGGGTGTATAAACACCGCCTTCCTCCTCCCGTAATCGTTCCAGCAATCGGATTTCTAAAACTTCTTTCAATGCTTTCAAGTCCAGGTTATTTTTCTGGCTATGTTCGTAAGTTCCCGAAAAAACCAGCTGAACACTGGCCTTAACCTCACTTCCCTTGAAGACAGTTCTGCTGATTTGACCGCCAGGGATACGGATTTTAAGGTTTTTAGCCTGTGTTGCTTTTCCACCGGATGGCAGCGCACCCAGATATTTTTCCAACAATGGCTTTATACTGTCTACGGAAAAACTTCCCACAAAGACGAAGGTAAAACCGTTGGCATCAGCAAAACGCTCCTTATAAATTGTGTAAGCTTTTTTAAGGTCAATCTGTTGCAACTTTTCCATGGACGGTCAAATGCTCATTATGGAATCAATTGTGCATTGGTTTTCGTCAAAATATCATAATTATAACATTTTCTGTTTAAATTCGGTCCATTGCCTCTGGATTTCAGGAAGCAATCTATAAATAAAATTGATACAGGTTTTTTTTACCAAATGTTAACTGCAATAGGTTTTTGGTTGATGAACTTTACATCATGAATTCAACACCTGAACATAAAAGGGTATTACTTACAGGCGTGACAGGATTTGTGGGATCGCATACGGCCATTCAGCTTTTACAGAAGGGATATCACGTCTTGGGTACGCTAAGGGACATGGATAGAGCTGATTCGATCAGAAATACCATTGGCAAGTACACCACGAACATTGATAATTTAACTTTTGCTGAAGCCGATCTTCTGGACAGAAATATCTGGAGAGAACTGACAAAAAATATGGACTTTGTACAACATATCGCTTCTCCCTTTCCAGCAGGTTTACCAAAAAGTGAAAGTGATCTTCTGCTTCCGGCCAGATCAGGAACATTGGACATTATGGAGGCAGCCACCCTGAACGGGGTTAAACGGATAGTGGTCACTTCCTCCATCGGTGCAATCGCCTATGGAAAATCCTCTCAGGAATTGAAACAGACATTGGATGAAAACAGCTGGACGGATGAAAACAATTTAAAAGATACCACTGCCTACTACCGAAGCAAAACCATAGCCGAAAAGGCCGCATGGGATTATTTAAAGAACAATGATACAGGTCTCGAACTCTCGACCGTTTGTCCCGGAGCTATCCTCGGTCCCATATTGGAGAATGATTTCGGCACATCTGCTAATATCGTCATTTCTTTGCTCAACGGAAGCCTGCCGGCGTTGCCAAAGATCCGTTTTGATGTTGTTGACGTTCGGTCGGTAGCGGACCTGTTGATAAGGGTCATGGAGATGCCTAAAGCAGCAGGAAACAGGTATATTGCAGCTTCGGCGCGCATGAGCTTTAAAGACATTGCAATAATTCTTAAACAGACCTATCCCGAAATAAAAATTCCGCGTTATGAGATGCCTGGAATGTTTACCAGACTGCTATCTCTCTTTCAGCCCTTGCTGAAACCCGTGCTGCTTGAAACTGTACAGCGACGTGTTGATTTGAACAAAGCAAAACGGGAATTACAGTGGATGCCCATTTCTGCAGCGCATGCAGTGATATCTTGTGCCGAGAGTGCAATTAAACATAAACTTATCGCATCATGGAAAAATTAAGATCCGCGCTGGCGTTCGGAGGAATCCTTTCGCAGCATGACATTGACCTCATCGCCCCGTTATTTACCTACAAAGAACTGCAGGCTGAGGACTATTTTCAGCCCTTTGATAAAGTCGCCAAAGAGATTGCCTTTGTGGAAAGCGGCGTGCTGCATTTGTTCGGTTCTGACCTGAACGGCAACAAGGTAACCAAATATTTTATCGGGGAAAATCAGTTTTTTGCAAATCTGGAAAGTTATTATGCGACACAACCCGCGACAGATGCCATCCAGGCGGTCGTAACTACACAGTTGTACACCATATCCTTTCGGGTTTTTGAACAACAATATGCCAGGATTCCCAACCTGTACATCTTCCAGAAAACCATCACCGAAGCAACCCTACTGAACAAAATCAAGGATAATGATTTTTTGAATTTTGGCAATGCAAGAATAAAATATGAGGAGTTTCTAAGGCGTTACCCCTCATTGGCGCAACAGGTTCCACAACAGTATATCGCATCATATCTAAAGATAACCCCACAGTCTCTGAGCAGGATCAGAAAAGAGGCAACAAAAAAAAAATCATGAAAAAAACAGTACTGATCACAGGATCTTCAGCCGGTATCGGCAAGGCTACGGCCATTCACTTCGCCGAGCGTAATTTTAATGTTATTGCCACCATGAGAAATCCGGACAAGGGCAATGACCTTGCGGCATTGCCAAATATCCATGTCCATCAAATGGACGTTACCGATAGCTCATCCGTTCGCGCCGCCATTGCGTATGGAATAAAAGCATTCGGCAGCATCGATGTTTTGGTAAACAATGCGGGAATAGGTGTGCTCGGCGCTTTTGAGGCCACCGAAGATAAACTCATCCTGGCTCAGTTTGACACCAACGTCTATGGTGTGATGCATACCATCAAAGCTATTCTGCCACATTTCAGGTCAAAAAGGGATGGAACGATTATTAATATTTCTTCGGGTGTAGGTATTATACCCATCCCGATGCAAAGTCTTTATGATGCTACAAAATTCACGATCGAAGGTTTTTCCGAATCGCTTTCCTATGAACTGGCCACCTTGGGCATTTCAGTAAAAATTGTTCTCCCGGGTGCGGTTAAAAGTGATTTTTTTAAGTCATTGATCACAGCCGATATATCCGCATATCCCGACTACACAGCATATCAGAACAAGGTGCTGGAAAATGTGAGAAGGTCAAACGAAACCACGGGGGCCGACCCGGCCATGGTCGCTTCGATTATTTTCAGAGCGGCTACCGATGGTAAAAAACGTCTTCGTTATATGGCCGGAAAGGACATTTCCCTTTTCTCCAAAATTAGAAGGGTCATTCCCGAAAGTCTCTTCATGCGCCTGGTAAAAAAGAATTTTGAGTAGTAGTTAACAGAATATTCAAAATATCCGCAGGTTTTCAAGTGAGGGAAATTAGCTCAAAACTATTACATACGGTCCTGGATCTCAACATACCCAAACCATAGTTGACCTTTTCCATCGGTTTGCCAAAATAAATAGACTTAATTGATAAAGTTGCACATTGCAACTTTATCTTTCAATGACTGGTGCCCCCAGTACTGTGACTATATTGAAAAAGCAAAAAGGAAGTTACGTGACACTTTTATTTACCGCTACACCCATACGGCAACCTGCATAAACCAGTATGTACTGATCCCCCTCCATCAGAAACAAACTTTGTTTAAAAGCATTAATTGTCAGTTTATTAGTGATTTGGCGGAAAGGAGCTTACCAAATTGGTTTACCCAATAGAAGGCTGAATTTTGACCTTCTGTAACTATTAATCAGTCAAAGGATTGCAAACATCTTGATACCTTGAGTCTGTTGTGTTGGAGTAGGGTTCGTAGTAGTTTCAAAAGCTTTTACCATCAATTTTTATTTGCCAATTGGTCCGGTAAGTAAGACCTTTTGAAAAAGTGCTTTAAACCTCAGGTTTGCTCGGTAGCGATTTTAAAGTACTTTTGTACTAGACTTGTGTTATGATATCATATGCGGAAAAACAAAAATAAGATACCAGTCAATACAATGGGGGATATGCTTAATCTTGGTATTTCCATTGATAGAAACAATATTAAAGAGTCTTATTTTGCAACTATACAACAAGCTCAAGATGCCTCCCAGGCGCATCGGGATGAGGGCTATACTTTCCATATCTTGGAAAAAGGTAAAGTTGTAATTGAAATTGATTTCAAAACCTATAAGGTTTCAGCTCCGGCAGTTGTGTATCTTCATCCGGATCAGGTACATAGAGTATTGCATATTGATGATATCATTGTCAGCTCTTTGTCCATAAATAGTGAAAACCTAAATACGGAATACCTCAATATACTTGAGGAACTCAATACTACAGTTCCATTTATATTGGAAAAACAAGCTTTCTCGGTTATTTCGAGCAGCTTTGCTCTTTGTTTGAATTTCTACAGGGAAAGAAACAATAAACTATTTTACCCATTATTACGGGACAGCTGTAATACCTTGATTGCTTACCTACTGTCGCAGTTTCTAAATGTAGCCAGGCCCGATGAGACTTTTTCACGATTTGAAAAAGTGACCAAAGCTTTCAGAAAGCTGCTAGAAAGAAATTACATCAACCTAAAACGGCCTAATCAATATGCCTCGCTACTGCATATTTCTACACCATATCTAAACGACTGCATAAAGAGTAGTACAGGTTATTCCGTTTCTTACCTGATTCAAGAGAGAATTATTTTAGAAGCCAAAAGATTACTTTACCATACCGATAAGTCGGTAAAGGAAATTGCCTTTGCCCTTGGATATGCTGATTATCCTTATTTTTCGAGACTGTTCTCCAAGGTAACCGGGATTTCTGCGATAACGTTCAGGAACAGAAACCACGATTAATCCAATACTTGCGTTGATTTGTCATTTTTTCAAAGTCTGAAGAAAATGAACTTTGCTCCTCATCGTTAATCAAAAAAAAATGGAATCAAATAAAAAAGTGCTGATATCAGGAGCGAGTTTTGCTGGTCTTACCATGGCCTATTGGATGAATAAAATAGGTTACCACGTTACAGTCGTGGAGATTGGCCCTGAACTTAAAAAAGGAGGCACACCGGTTGATATCAAAGGCATGACAGTGGAGATCGTAAAACGAATGGGCCTTTTCGAAGAGATCAAAAAAATGAGGATCGGGCCAGAAAAATGGGAGTTTAAAAATTCAAATGATCAAACAGGCTTCAGCTTAGTATTAAGGCAGCCAGGGGAAGAATTGTCCGATGATGAATTTGAAATAGAAAGAGATTCTTTGCTCAATATGATCTATGCGCAGATAAAAACCAATGCAGCACTGAAGTTTAATACAAGCATTATTGCACTCAATGAAACTCAGGATTATATTGAAGTGTTTTTTAAGGACGGTACTAAGGATGATTACGCTTTTGTTTTTGGATGCGATGGAATACATTCATCAGTTCGGAAAATCTGGTTTGGACAGGAATCTGAATTTGCTCATTTCATGGGGCAATATTTTTCGATAGCTGTTGTGGATAAACTGCTGGTTGATAACGGCACCTATCAAATGTACTCGGAGCCTGATAAAGGGGCAGCTCTTTATGCCCATAACAACAAGACGGATGTAATTTTTACTTTCAGGACCAAAAACGAAATTAGCTATGATTTTCGTAAGCAAGATCAATCAAAAGAAATTGTATCCCTTCAAATGAAAGGCATGGGCTGGCGAACTGCCGAGCTTCGAAATGAATTGTTGAATTCTGCATCATTTTATTTTGATAAATTCTGTCAGATAAAAATGCAATCCTGGACAAAAGGCAGAGTCGCTTTAGTTGGCGACGCAGGTTATTGTGCCTCTCCAGCAGCAGGAATGGGCGGATCGTTGGCGATTATTGGAGCGACTGCTTTAGCTGATGCGTTTATCATGTTTCAAGAGGATTATCATTCAGCGTTTCATTCATATAACACAGGTTTGCGGCCGCTTATCGAAAAAATACAGGCAGAGGCTGTGCAGACGTTAGATAAATTATTACCAAAGGATGAACAGGAGGTGAAGGAAATGTGGGTAAATGGGATTTCTTTCTAAATGTTATTCAATTCTATCAACTTAGTTTTTATTAAAAAACATCCATCTTTGAAAACCAAGCATCACCACTTACCGTTTTTGTCTGCCTATTTGCTTATTGAGCTCAACAGCCGCACTGATCAGGGCAAGATGGGTAAATGCCTGGGGAAAATTGCCCAGGTGTTCGCCCCGCTTACCCAGCTCCTCCGAAAATAAAGTAAGGTGATTGGCATAGCCGATCATTTTCTCAAAATGCTCGTTTGCGAGTTCAACTTCGCCGCTTTTTGCCAATGCTTCGATATACCAGAACGAACACATGTTGAATGTACCTTCTTCGCCCTCCAGTCCGTCAAACTTATGCTCGGTGTTACGATATCGGTAAACAAGTACATCCTGCAAAAGATTTTTTTTGACGGCCTCCATGGTACTTAACCATCGTGGTTCCAGTGGAGCAATAAAATGGGTGAGTGGCATAAGCAAAACACTGGCATCGATCTGTGCTCCGCCTTTATATTGTACCCAGGCCTTCAGATCTTCGTTCCAGAAATTGTGATAGATATCCTGGTAAATATCACTCCTGACCTGATGCCATTCCGCCTTGGGAAAGGGGAATGAACGATGTTCGGCTATTTTGATTGCCCTGTCCATCGCAACCCAGCACATCAATCTGCTGTGCAAAAAAGATCTTTTCTCATTGCGGATTTCCCAAATCCCATGGTCGGGTCTGTCCCAGTTACTTATAACAGTCAGAACCTGCTTTTCTATTAAAGTCCAAAATTCAAAAGTAATTGGCCGACAGGACTTGTTATAAATGTATATCGTATCAATCAGTTCACCATAGATGTCAAGCTGAAACTGTTCCGCCGCAGCATTTCCTATTCTTACGGGTTTAGACTGCTGATAGCCTTCGAATTGTGGTGCCACTTCTTCTTTAACCTCAGGACTGCCGTCTATACGGTACACGAGCTGAAGATCTATTTCTTTACACAGACCGTGTAGCCAACCCATGAAGTTCTCAGCCTCCTGCGTATAGCCTAGTGTCAAGAAAGCATACATCGTGAAGGCAGCATCCCTGATCCAGGTAAACCGGTAATCCCAGTTTCGGTCCCCGCCCAAGGTTTCTGGTAACCCAAAAGTCGCTGCAGCAACCACCGAGCCATATTTTATGGAGGTTAACAATTTCAGGGTGATCGCAGAGCGGGTAATCAGTTCCCCGTAACGTCCATCGTATGTGGTCGTGTTTACCCAATTCCTCCAGTAGGATGTCGTTTGATGGTATGCGTTCGCCTTGTACCATTCGAGATCACAACTCGGTTCATGATCCGATAGTTTGAGAACGATTGTTGCAGATTGACCCTCGTCAAGCGTAAAGTCTGCACATCCGGCAAGATCCTTGATCCGAAGCGGCACATCCGCAATCAGTTTAAGGTTTTGGGAAAGACTGCTGCAGATAAAGCTGATTTCGTTATCTGTTTTGCTTGAGCTGTGCTGTTCCTTCATGTAACCGAATCGTGGTTCGCAAGTCACAGCAAAGCGGATTGTCCCTCGGATGGTTTTAATTTTTCGGACAACAGCGCCGTCGGTAGCCACTGTTGATATCGGCATATAATCCGTGAGTTCGGCAATTCCCGATTCTGCAAAGTATCTGGTCAATAGTATTGCCGTTCCCGGTAAATAGAGCTGTTTGGTCTGATAGTCCTCCAGCTCAGGTATGACAGCGAAATAGCCGCCATTTTCTGAATCCAGCAATGATGCAAACAGCGTTGGCGAATCAAAGTCCGGAGCGCACATAAAATCGATCGAACCTTCTTTTGATACCAGAGCAGTCGTCTGCAGGTTACCAATAATACCGTAGTTTTCAATGGGCTGTTGAGGTCTTTTTGAATGGCTCATGTCGTCTTCTTCCAAGGTACTAGATAAATCATTTCCCTGGTCGTTTTGTTTGTTTCAAAAGGCCATACTTCTAAAAACTTATCCTAAGGGCAAGTTTTTATGAGGAAGCACCGGCAGCTGCAGCGTTGAAGGCGTGCTTATTCAAGCTTCATCCTATACCTTTGATCATGATGGATATGGGGTTTGAATTGGTAACCTAAAATTTATTGCAAGCTCCCTGATTACAACGATCTGCATAGTTTCATGAGCAGTTCCCGGTGTTCAGGGAACTCATTGATCAGTAACTGCTTATCTCCCATTTCAAATTCCGAAAACTCAAAGCCAGGGGCTACAGCGCAGCTGGTCAGCGCAAATCCGGCTCCCCCCGGAATTTCAGCAGCAAACCAGCTATCAGGTGGTATAATGGCCTGCAAGCTTCCGCTATCTGAGTCACTGAGCTCAATGCACTGATAAATACCCTTGGGGTTGATCACATGTATAAAAATGGGCTCGCCTTTATGGAAATACCATAATTCATCTGACTTCAGACGATGAAAAGCAGAAAAATCATTGTCCGAAATCAGATAATAAATTGAGGTGCAAGCCTTTCTGCTCTCACTTTCCCGATAAATTTCGTTTCCGGATCTGAATATCTCCTTATAGTATCCCCCCTCAGGGTGGGGCTGAAGGTCCAACTTCTTGATCCAATAGTCTGCATTCTGATTTATATAGTCTGACATAATTTGGCTGGCAATTCGCGATTTGGTTATCGCATTTTAAAATATGGTTGAATAAGCTAAAATTAAAAAAGGATACCGAACAAATCATCTGATCAGTTCCTTCTGTTTATGATCCACCGATGACTGTTTGCCTTTTTCAAAAACATTTAGCAAGTGGTGGTAAAAATATAAAAGCGATCAAGTTCTGCCGGTATCAGCGCTGAATGTTCTTCTTTTACAATAAGGCTAACCGATATCTTCATTGATATGGATTCCAAATTCAGTTAAGCGTTTGATGATGTTCTCAGTTTTTATAATGGTCTCGGGCAGGTACAGCCCGCCGTTTAACGGTGCTGATTGACCTCCAGCACCCAGTATTGCCTCTGCGATTAAAAATACACCAACGCCTGTGAGATGGGCGTTTCCTTTTGGACCGGACACCAGTGTACGGAGTTTTTTATCTTCTCCTGACAATAAAACGCCTTCTATTTCAATGTACAGATCATGTGAGGCTTCCATGCCTTTCGCGGTTCCGACCGATTTGCCTGTGGCAAAATCAAAACGAATATTCGGGGCGTTCGTAAATGCAGCAATGCTTGGGACATCGAGCGTACTCATGGGATAACCTGTTACAAGTGTTCGATCAAAAAGTTCTATTGCTCTTCCGTTATCTTTTGCCTTCACAAACATCCAATTGTCAGCTTGCCGCATCAGTGCTTTGTCCACAAAATTATCTACCTGGCTTTCCAGTAGTGGTCCGATGGGATCCCGCTCATCGTAGATTCCTGCAGTTGTTACCCGGGCAATATCTTTAAATCTCGCTGCAAGTTGTTTTGTGACCAGTGTTAATATTCCTGCCTGCCAATGCCCTGCAAAAACAACAGGAGCTGTAATTTTTTGATGTAAACTCAAAAATGCTGTTGGAGCAATCTGATCAGCAACCTCACTCACTGTGATACATGCTATGCCATGGGAAATTGCAGTTTCCCTCAAAATGTTGCTGTGATCCTCCATTGCGGTGATGATCAGATTAACAGGTGCGTAATTGCTCAAATTGAAGCCTTTATCCAGATCAAGCAGGGCAGTTTTGGCATTGTTCAACTCTTCAGCCAACTGCTCCCCGTTTTCGGGATTTCTGCCGGCCAGGATCAGTTCGATGAATGGATAATGCGCTCTGATCAGCCGGGCAATGTTACTTCCCACAAGCCCGTAGCCACCAACAATTAAGATACGTCTTTTCTTTTGTTCCATGTTAAGATTGTAATTAATGTCGAGCGAAACGATGTACTTACCGATCACCTAAATGATAAAACGCCATTTGAAAATTATTGTTATAAAGACAAATTAAAAAGGCTTTTACAGCTTCGACCTTTGATGTATCAACGGGTTGTGAAGCAGTAAAACGCTGAGTGGGCAACTATTGTGGTATATTAACCACAAGCGCTGTCGTCTACAGATTTGTGAGTCTACAAGGTATTTGAACATTCATAGGGATGGAAAATGAATGAGGGCTACTTGATCTTTTCTGTCCATGTGTTGTTTGATGCATCCGTATCGGCATCAAAGCCATCACCCAGTACCACCTTTATCATTCCGGGTTTCGACGGCAGGGGAATATCTATATTTCTCATTCCTGATTTCCAGCATCCAATGTTTTTGGTTATGTTCCGAACCGTCCCGTCTGCATATGTTATTTTCAGATGGACAGGAACCATTCCAGCGCCCGTACGCTGCACTGTAATCATTTTTTTATTGATCCTGGATATCGACAGATCCGGTGTGTTCTTTTCAAAGAACCAGTTTTTCCAGAACCAGTTCAGGTTCACTCCGGATCCTTGATTCATGCAGTTGAAAAAATCATACGGTGAGGGATGCTTACCTGCCCATCGGGAGATGTAATACCGGAGCGCAACATTGAATTTTTCCTCTCCCAGCATTTCACGCACATATCTCAGTCCCAGGGCTGGCTTGAGGTCTTTATTCGAAAATCTGGCGTTTCCATACAACTGTTGAGTAGGGGTCATGACGGGCACATCATGATCCGTGCCTGCGGAACCGTTGATCGCACTCAGGTCATAATGGTCAGCCATATCCGTTTTGATCAGCGGACCAAAAGTGAACTCGCTGAATGTAGCAAGCCCTTCATCGATGAAAGAATACTTGGTCTCATTGCTTCCCACATAAAATGGAAACATGGTATGGAAGACCTCATGTGCGGTGAGTTCCACCGCCTCATCGCCTTCAAAAGGTAGGTCGTTGACCATCATGGGGTATTCCATGGCATCAAGGCCCTCGAATATGGTGATGTGTGGGTAAGGAAATGGTAGTGCCGGCAGATAGGAACTGATCAAATCAACTGTCTTTGCGGCATACCCGACCACCGGGTCAAAATTGGTGTGATCCGGATTGTACACTGCATCAACTCTTGTACGCTTTCTCGTTTTTGGATCAGTCATGATACTCTTTGCCTTCCAGATGTAATGGTTACTAACGGAAAATGCAAAATCAACCACTTCTTTAGCTTCGAAATGCCAGATACGCGATCTGCGCTCCTTAAAAATCAGGTTGTTGTCTAGATCGGCCCTCGAGATGACCTCAATAACCTCACTGTTATTTTCCGCTGCCTTAAGGCGTTCCAAGACCGGTTTTTGAAAAATCTCCGGAGCATTCAATAATGTTCCTGTGGCCCATACAGAATACGCTTCTGGCACCTCGATATCAACTTTGAAATTACCGTAATCATTGTAAAATTCTTCCTTCCCGATGTATGGGTATTCGTTCCAGCCATCAATATCATCATAGACGGCAATACGAGGGAAAAAATAGGCGATCATGAATGCTCCCGAATCCACCTGTCCCGTGCGCATAAAAGAACCTTTGTTCAGGGTGTACTGATATTCAATGTCAAAACAGGTACTATCTCCAGGCAAAACTTGAAGAGATTTGACAAACATGTTGGTTCCCCTGATGGCATACTTTTTTTTGTCCAGCAAACTGGCATTCAGCTCCATCTTTTTTATTTCAACACCTGCCGTTAGATCCTCAGGGGAGATATGGACATTTCGCATGGACTGTGCCTGATACAGATTTGGATAAAGTTTAAATACGATCTGTTTTAAAGTATCAGGACTGTTATTGAAGTATTTAATGTTCACTTTTCCCTCAACAATACGGTGTGTCGGGTCAAATTTAACCAGGATATCATAATCCCCGGAATTCTGCCAGTAGTTTTTGCCTGGCAGACCTTCATTGCTTCTTGTCTGTTTACTGTATGCCGGCTTGAAATTAGTTGCCAAAGGAAGAAGGGTTTGTGCAGATAATTCGGTTGCAAAAATGAAAATTAGGTATATCGTTGAAAAAAAACTGTAAAATTTATGATTTGACATTATTGATTTAGGGTGATTTCATAAAAGCATTAAACTTCTTTAATTAGCGTAGGGGTGGGATTGATTTTTAGTTTTAAATGATATTCTTTAGATGGCAAACATAGCTATTTTTTATAAAAAACGTAACCGTAATCACATTGCTCCGCTTACCTTTTGATTTAGTTTTTATCTGCCAATATCAGGAAGTTGCCAATATGGAGATATCGGTATCTCCGCAGTTGTCATTCGTTTACGAATTACAGATTTGTAGAAGTAAAGCCCCTTCTCCTCAGACGATATTGGCTTATCGCTCTCAATCTCATAATTTCGGTTACCAATCTGCAGACTTTTAACAGTGAATGGTGGCTTCTTTGGGCTAGGGACAAATTTAATTGCCCCATTATCAAATCACTCGAGGGACCTGAAGTTTGTCGCCCACCGATTTAAAAAACTACTTCCTCGAATGGCGGAAACTGTCGCGAACCTCTTTAACAAACAATTCCGGCCGCTCCCAGGCGGCAAAATGCCCGCCCATTTGCAATTCGTTGTAATGCACGAGTGTCGGATATCGTTCCTCTACCCAGCGTTTGCTGCTTTGATGGATGTCCTTTGGGAACTGACTGTAACCGACCGGAACCTGTATTTTGTGCTCTTTAAAGCTTAACATGCTCTGCCAATAGATACGGGCAGACGAGGCCGCCGTTGCAGTAAGCCAATAAAGCGTGATGTTGTCAAGAATCTCATCCTTACCGATCAATTCTTCTACATCGCCGTCGGTGTATTTTACCACCAGTTCATAAATCCATGCAGCCTGGCCTACAGGGGAATCCGTAAGTCCATAACTTAGTGTTTGCGGACTTTGGATCTGTTCTGTCATATAGCCGTTCTCGTTACTGGCAAAGGTTTTCAATCGATCCAACGCCCGCTGCTCCTGCTCATTCCGTGCTTCCATGTCCGGGAATATCGGAAACATATTAAAGTGAACTGCACGAACCGCAGGTCTGCCAATACCTCCTAACACATTAGTGATCGCATAGCCCCAATCGCCACCTTGCGCAAAAAAGCCCTTATAGCCAAGCCTGCGCATCAGTTCGACCCAGGCGTTTGCTACACGCTCGGGCGACCAGTCTGGGGTGGTCAGCTTATCGGACAGACCAAAGTTGGGCATGGTAGGAAGCACAACGTGAAATGCATCTTTCGGATCTCCGCCGTGAGCCCTGGGATCGGCCAGCATTGGTGCGACCTTAAGAAACTCTATCACCGAGCCGGGCCAGCCATGGGTCAGTATCAATGGCACGGCATCGGGTTCTGGAGAACGCAGGTGAAGAAAGTGAATGTTCACCCCATCGATCCTGGTCATTGAGGGGTCATATCCGTTCAGTCTTGCTTCGCATCTTCGCCAGTCGTAATCGTTGAGCCAGTAATCACACAGTGACTGCATTCCGGAAAGCGGTACGCCCTGGCTCCAGTCTCCTACCGTTTCAGGATCAGGCCAACGCGTTTGTCTTAGCCGCTCACCCAAATCGTTCAGTGCCGATTCAGGGAAGGTAAAGGGATGAGGAAAAATAGATTCGTTTTCTGAATTGTTCATAAGAATATCGTTAGGTCACGCCGGCAAGGAATAAGAGGACAGGTGCCCGTTAGAATTTATTTCATTTTATACTTTAGATTGGTGGTTTTTTTCAAATAGCAACCATGCAAGCTCATCGTAGCCATAAGTCACTGCCAAATCATATGGGGTCTGCCCGTTATGTGCTCTGACAGTTAATTTGGCGCCTGCCTCCATCAAAGCCCGTGCAATATCAAAATGCCCGTGCCAGACCGCATCGTGGAGCGCAGTATATCCGTTGTATGCACCCTGCAAATTTATACCGGCCGGTTCCGCTGCCCCTTCATCTTTCTCTGTCAGCATCTCAACAATTGCCGTATGGCCAAAATATGTTGCATCATGAATTGCCATGCCGCCCATCAGTCCAATAATGCGCCGGGGATCTGCACCCGCTTTAAGCAGTGACGATGCGATCTTAGCATGTCCCTCCCTGGCCGCAATCCCGAGGGGGGTATAATGATCGTCTATGCTACCGATAATCGGCACCTGTTCGTCAAGGGGGTAGCCTGCTGAAATGAGGCGCTCAACCTCTCCGGTATCTCCTGACCTGACCGCAGCGACGAGTTTGAGACTTTCAAGTTTGTTTTCATTTTCTGATCGTTTCTCTTCCAGATAACCTGAGATCTCAGCAAGCCCATCCATCTGGGCAATGTCAATTGGAGTTTGCCCCCAGTGATTGGCGATAGTCGGGCGCGCACCACGTTGCAGGAGAAGCCTGACCACCGCGGAATGCTTATACAATACGGCATCGATCAACGGGGTGTTGCCCAGAATCGGTGTCTGCTGATCAATGAAGGCTCCATGATCAAGAAGCAGACCGGTAAGGTCTGAATTTCCGGATTGTACAGCCTTGTGTAATGCGGTTGCACCCATTCGGGGCTCAATGGCATGTACGTTTGCACCTGCGGTAAGAAGCAGCTGTGTGAGATGGAATTCGCCCAGTCCAGAAGACACCATCAGTGGTGTCAGGCCCTCGGGATCAGCGCGATCAACCTCTATACCTGAGCGAAGCAAAACAAGCAAAGTTTGCAGGTCACGTTCACGAATAGCCGAGTGCAGTGCAAGATCATTTTGGGATTTCAATTTATTCATGCCTTGGAATTTTTCAGATGAAAAAACAGAACTGTCAGTCATGGATTAATTCTTTTATATGCATCATAGATTTGGTTTCGGACAGAAAATCGGAATACGATATTTTCCCATCTCCATTAATTGATTTTATTAATCAAACGATCAGTCCTGTACTAAATTCAAGATTTTACCGACTCGGGAAGAGATCAATAAAGCGTTCCTCAGCTTTTGGGCTTAACCCCAGATGGGTTACGGATTATCGGCATTGTGTCTCTAAAAAGCGATGTTAGGTAACTTTAAGGTTTATCCGACCGACAATATCATAATAGGCATCCAGATCAAGCCATTCAATTCCTGACACCACTTTCTCATCCTTTATGGTCATAATATACATATAGGCATTTTTGTAATCCTTTCCGTCTATTGCCACGCTTTTGCTTTCAATCCGTGCAAAAACCTCATCCCCGTCTGCCCAGACACCAATGGTTTTTACCTCCAAGGGCTGGGCAAGCCGCTGGTATAATGCAGACTCTGCATTTTTAAACAAATCTTCCATTCCTCGGTAGGTTCCCGCAACAGGGCCGTGGCCTGCAATGGTCCATTCAACGTCGTGCGAAAAAAGCGTTTCGAAAAATAAAGTGAAGTCGTGAGCCGAGTCAGCTAATACCTGCTCGACTTTTCTCTTGTTTGATTCTTCCTGTTCAATGTTTCTTCTCATGGTATGTTTCACTAGTGATTTAATATTCTTGAAATTTATTTTGTTAGCCTATCACCTCCGGACAAGAGCGCTCTTTTTTTTGCCAGTCCAATGTGACCTGGGGGATCATTGATACAAAACTATGGCTTAACCAGAATTCAGACTTGTGATTTTCAAACCAATATTTGCGAAAATCAAACCTGACGGAAGGATGTAGGACTTTCGGAAGTGTTTTTTTTAAAAAATCTATTAAAATGTGCTTGGTCTTCAAAACCGAGCACATAGCTTATCTCAGCGATGTTCCAGTCAGTATGGATTAATAAGCCTTTTGCCTCACCGATCAGCCGCTCGGTAATCTGACTGGATGTTGTCCTTCCGGTGGTTTTTTTGATTGAACGGTTCAAGTGATTGACGTGGATGCAAAGTTTTTCTGCTATGGCTTTTGGCGAACGGAGCTCAAAGCGCTGAGAAATCGATTCTATTGGAAACTGACGCTCAAGCAAGTCTGAAAATACATTAGTGATCCGTGAGCAGGCATCGGAATGTTTAAGGACATCTTTTGAAGGCTGAAGTTTCATCGCGTTGTATATCAGTTCGCTTACGTAATTTCTGATCAGTTCATACCTGTAGTTATACAGGGAATTGTTCTCTGTTATGATTTTTTCGAATGTTGTTTTAGCCTCCAGAAACTCTTGATCGCTTAAAGAAAAAACAGGCTGTGCTGCTGAGCTGAAGAGCGGCAATTCATTTAAACGGAGTCGGAGGTTTATTTTAAAAAATTCATCCCTGAATATGCAGAAATAGCCCTTGTCATCTCCGCCCAGAGGATCTGATGCATAAGGTACATTGGGATTGAAAAACACCAGGGTATTGCCGGTGATCGGGATACTTTTGTTGCCATAGTGAAAAGTATTTTCTCCCTGATACAACATGATTTTATAAAAATCCCTGCGTATATAGTTAGGCCGGGAATCTTTTTTCTGAAAAATCTCTTCAATGCGGAAAACATCGAAGCTGCCATTGTGGTCATTCATGCTTTCGCTGTCCTTGTCAAATTTATGCCTGTAAAATTCCGCCAATGATTCTGTAGATTTTGCCATATCATTTAATATCTAAAATAAGTTCTGTCGTGTTCCGATCCATCCAACATCAACAATAGATGCTTGGATTACCGGAGACTTTATGAAAAAAAACCAAAATTCATCAATGAAACAAAAGTGGATGCCCGGTTAGCCTGAAGGTATTCTGGACAAGATGAAAATAATTCTGTTTTTTTTGTAGCAGGCAATTCAGAGGGGCTACAGCCCCAATTATCCGACTATGCACCAAAAAATTTCTCAGGGGTTAACGGGAGATCTCGCAGTCTTTTGCCTGTAGCGTTAAAGACTGCATTCGCAATGGCCGCCGCAACTCCGGTTATCCCGATCTCACCAGCACCCCGAGCACCAATGGGTGAGATATGTGGGTCAGGTTTGCCAATGAAATAAACATCTATCGGCGGTACATCAAGATGCACCGGAATATGATAGTCAGCTAATGTTCGCGTTACCGCACTTCCCAGGTGTTTATCATATTCGGTTGCTTCCATCAGTGCTGCGCCGATTCCGAAAATCACGCCCCCTATAATTTGGGAACGTGCTGTTTTTTCGTTCATCACACGCCCCACATCCTGAACGCTGGTAAAACGTTTGACCCTGATGGTTCCGAAATCTTCATCAACCCAGACTTCAGCAAACTGGGCGCCAAAGGAATGAAAGGAATGTTCTTGAACGTCACTGTTTTCCTCGCGAGGAGTATTGCTGGTCACGCACCAGGGTGATGGTACCGTAAAGCCATTGCCAGAGACGGGTAGGGAGGTTGCACAGCTCTCTATCTCAGTTCGATTTGCCCGCTTCAATATATCCAGATAGGTATCGCTTTTCTGTGCGTTTCCCCTCACAAATAATTTGCCGTCAGCGTAATCAATATCTTCTGGCCTGTATCCGTTCAATTTAGATAAGGGGTCGTTAATTGCCATTGAAGCGAGTTCTTTTCTCAACATCACGCAAGCGTCGAACACAGCGGGATGGATACTCGCAGTTGACTGTGAACCGCCTGCAAAAGGTGACGCCGGCAGGCTGGAATCCCCAATTTTGACTTCAATACTTTTCACAGGTATTCCAAGGCCATCAGCAACCGTCTGTGCCAATACAGTATAAGTTCCGGTCCCTATATCAATGGAAGCAGTCATAACCGTCACCTTTCCGGCTGAATTCATCAGGACTTTCGCTGAAGCCGCATTACGGCCGGCGGGATAAGTTGCCGTGGCCATCCCATAACCGACAAGATATTTTCCCTGGCGCCGCTGCCTGGGCTCCATGCTACGGGATGACCACCCGAACCGTTCGGCGCCAATGCGATAACACTCCAAGAGATAGTTGCTGGAGAACCCGATCCCTTTCATCGGGTCTTTGGAAACATGGTTTTTGATACGGAATTCCACAGGGTCAATTTTCAGTTGATATGCAAGCTCATCCATAGCACTTTCCAGGGCGAAAGTACCTGGGGTCTCTCCAGGAGCGCGCATCGAAAAAGGAGTTCCGCGGTTCAGTATGGCCACATTGTATGTTGTCTCACGAACCGGGGCTTTATACAGAATCAGGGACTGTTTTCCACTGGGTTCAAAGAAATCAGAAAGATTCCCATATGTATCGGTATGATGGCGGATCACATTTAAATTCCCGACCGAATCTGATCCGAGCGCCAGGCGCTGGATGGTTTCCCCACGGTGGCCAACATTGGTCTGCATCATTTGACGGGTAAGCACCAGCTTGACAGGGCGACTCAGGGCTTTTGCTGCCATGGCTGCAATTATTGGATAAAGCCACAATCCCTTGCTCCCAAACGCTCCCCCGACAAAATGCGAAATGACACGAACGTTTTCCCTTTTAAGTCCAAGAAAATAAACAGTAATGTCCCTGGTCACTTCAACGCCCTGGGTGGCATCATATAGCGTCAGCTTATCTGATCCCTCCCATATGGCAATAGTTGCGTGGGGCTCCATAGGGTGATGATGCTCAGCGGGGGTCGTGTAAACCTGATCAATTCTTTGAGGGGATGAGTTTAGCGGTCCCTCGGCCATTCCCACATTGATCTGGACATCATGTTTATTGAGCATTTTGGGTTTTTTAGCATTTGGAAGCTCCGTTTTAAGATCAATTGCACCCTTTTCAGTGGCATAAACCACTTTCAGCCTATTGGCTGCCGTTCGGGCCTGTTCATAAGTTTCAGCGATAATGACCGCTATGAACTGGCCCCAGTAATGGACAATATTGCTCTGAAATGGAGGAAGGAACTCGCAAACCATTCCCGCATTTGCTTTCTCCAGTGCCTGCTTATCAATTGGCATTAACCTCATTGCATTTGTATGGCTGATCACTTCCAGAACACCCGGTTCTTTTCTTGCAGCAGTGTCGTCAATTGATAAAATTTTACCCTTTGCAATTGTTGAACGAATGGGATAGGCATAGGCCATGTTTGGCTGATTGAATTCAGCTGAATAGGTTGCTTTTCCGCTCACTTTCATCCGGCCGTCGATGCGGCTTATCGGTTTACCCGTTTCACTCATAATCTTGGTTTTATTTGTTGGCCTCCATGGTTCCATAAGACCCGCCCTGCATTGCGCCTTCCAGGGCTCTGGAAATAGCTTTGCCGGCCAGGCCGATCTTGTATTGATTGTGTTGTAAAGGTTTTGCGTTCTTAAGCTCAGCTGTTGCTGCGGCTATAAAATTAGCTTCAGTTGGACGTTTCCCGATGAGCCATTGTTCTGCCGTTCTTGCGCGCCAGGGCTTGTGTGCAACTCCTCCTAAAGCGATCCTCACATCTGTGATGCTGTCGCCATTGGTCTCCAGTGCCGCTGCGACAGAAACAAGCGCGAAAGCATAGGAGGAACGTTCTCGAATCTTCAAATAGTACGATTTTTCGGCAAGTTGGTCTGCCGGTAGGTGAATTGATGTGATCAGCTCGCCGTGCTTTAAATTATTATCAATTTCAGGCTGTTCGCCGGGCAGGCGATGAAAGTCTGCAAATGGTATATTTCGTTGTGCGTTGCCTGGACCTACAACCTGTACGACGGCATCAAGTGCGGCCAATGCTATTGCCATATCCGAGGGATGAGTTGCCACACATTTTTCTGACCATCCGAAAATGGCGTGACCTTTATTCATCCCTTGGAAAGCGCTGCAACCGCTACCCGGCTTTCGTTTGTTACATGGCGTGCTTACGTCATAAAAATAACTGCAACGCGTACGCTGGAGCAAATTTCCACCATTGGTCGCCATATTTCTAATCTGCGCACTTGCACCGGCAAGTATCGCCATGGACAGCAATGGGTAATTTTCACGGATACGTTCATCATTGGCGGTATCAGCATTCGTGGCCATAGCGCCAATGGACATTCCTTTACCCAATTTTTTGATCTCTGAAAAGTTTGTTAATCTGGTAATGTCTACCAACTCACTGGGTTGCATCACATCCTCTTTCATCAGATCGATGAGATTCGTTCCGCCCCCTAGATATCTTGCAGTCAAATCCGCAGACACAACGCTGATTGCTCCTACAGAATTTAATGCATTATTAAATTTGAATGGTCTCATAATGTCAGTTCATTAAATGATAAAGAGTTTTTTAGTCTGTTCCATCTGCAAATTGCCAGACCTGTGATACTGCCTCATCTCCGTGAACTTCACGGATCGCATCCACAATATTCGGATAGGCACCGCAACGGCAAAGGTTGCCTGACATGCGTTCCCTAATCTCCTGATCGTTCAACTTTACCGATTTGCTTTTTTTACGAATGTTAACGGTGACGTAGCTGGCATCGCCATTTTCAGCTTCATCCATTAGCGCAACTGCAGAGCAGATTTGCCCCGGAGTACAATAACCGCACTGGAACCCATCATGCTTGATAAAGGAGACCTGCATAGGGTGTAGCTCATTTCCAGTGGACAATCCCTCTATGGTAGTTACTTTTTTATCCTCGCAGGCTGCAGCCAGTGTGAGGCAGGAAAGAACCCGCTTACCATCTATGATCAGCGTACAGGCCCCACACTGACCGTGATCGCAGCCTTTCTTTGATCCCGTGAGATTCAGGCGTTCACGCAACATATCAAGTAATGTCATTCGGGAATCAACCATAAGTTTCTGCTTGGTGCCATTAACGGAAAAAGATATATTTCTCCCATTTTCAATAGAAAAAGGCTTCAGATCCTCTATCGGAGCACTTCGTGCCATCAACTGTTCTATACCCAGTAAATGCGTCGCAATTACGCTGGCGCCCGTGACAGCAAAAAGTTTTAAAAAATGACGGCGTTTAATGCCTGAACTGATGATTTCATTGATTTCATCGGGCATAAGCTCTTCCAGTGCTTTTCGCTCTGCGTCAGAAAGGTCGGGTGATTTTGCTGGTTCTTCCATGATATAGATAGAGTATAAAAGATTGCGGTTATTTTTAATTATGAATATTCCAGGGGATTAGGGTTTGGTTTTTAATGCTGTCAAAATATATTCTGGTTTAAATTTTGAATGATGAACTATTTCTAATGTTTAAACTTCGATCGAGTGTTCCGGGCTAGGTGCAATCTTTGAATTGCTGCGCTCATCAAAGAATTGGCGGTCTTCAGAAAAGTTTTTATTGATAGGTTTTACTGCTCTCATTTCTATGCTGTAAAAAAAAATATAAACGTCCTGTAAACGTTTTCTGTTTTAATGGATATCTTTTCTTGCCATATGACAAGACGGAATTCCGCTTATCATCTAGAGCGGGTCTTTGAATATAGCTGCGCAGGGGCGATGATCTGTAGAGTTAGGGGTGTGCTCCAATAGTCTTCAGATAATGACACACTCTCTAAGATGGAATGGGTTAGCTGAAAACAATATCCCTAAATTGGATTAAGGGGAATCTACTTGGCAAGAGCTTGTTTTTACATCCTGGAGCGCACTTGCCGACCACTAAATTGTGGCTAAGAGAATTCACCGTGAAAATTTTACTGTTGAGCGGCATGGTTTTTTCAAAAAACCATCCTTTCACATCTATTTAAATGCATTTTACTCCTTAAATGATATTGTAATTTTTAAATAACAGATTGGCTGGAGATCATCCTTAAAGATGCAAAACCGGCAAGTCGTGTAAAGCATTGATAGGTGTCTAATATCACTTAAAAGGTTCGTTGATAGGGTGCTGACGGGTTAGCTGTTCTTTCAGGCTGGCAAAAAGCAGTGATGTTTACAGCAGTCAGTCCATGATCTGTCTTCTGAATTTCGAACTGTACGCCATCCCCTAAACCTAAGCTTTTGTCTAGTGTTTTCAGACAGAAGGCAATTTCCTGATCGTTTTCATCCAATATAATTCCCCGTCCCTCTGAGAGGGTTATATTTATAATTTTTCCTTTTCTCACTTGTTTGATATAAAAAGGGCACTTACGGAAGCTGATTGCGTTCGGTTTTGTCCGATGTGTTTTCTTACCATATGGCAAAATTGCATACTTTCAAAGTTTAAGTTCATTTATCTGCGGCTGCTATGTGTGCTGGCACTCGTGTTTTATATAAAAAGGGTATTTCAATATCCGCATACTTTTTATTAGGTGATGAACAGTAGTCACTCCGCTTGAAGTACGTTGCTTTTTCCGGTTGTAGCCTCTGAATTATTTAGCAAGCCGCGGAGACTGATTTTAGAATTATACAAATATTAACAGTTGCACTGCTGCAAGCTGATCCTTAAATGAGGTCGAAGGAACGTTTTTGCGCCTGTGATGCCATTACAGGATATTTCAGAATTTCCCAGAGTTTAAATATGCTGCGGAAGATGAGTGCGTACGTTTCGTTTTAGCTGCCCAGCTAATGTCGCGGGCGCATTGATGCGTGGAAGAGTAATCCCCGAAATTGTTGGAAAAAGAAAAAAACGTGATTGCTTACAGAAATTTATTTCTGATGATCGCAAGCAGCCCTTCACTATTGAAAACAATCACTGCCAAAAAGATCATGCTATATGCTAAAATTGGTATTGCTGCCAAAGACTCATGATATACCCAAATCGACAGAATGAAGGCGATAACAGGATTAATGTTTAGTAGCATTCCAACTTTTGATGAACTGATCCCTTCCAGTGCGTAAAGATTTAAATATAGCGCCAGAATAGTGTAGACGATGGCTATCATTTCCACGAATACGTAAAAGTGTGCCTGCGTTGGAATGGGTCCGGAGTGGAATGGATAAAAGGGCAATAAAAAGATCGCTGATAACAGGATATGAACGTTTAGCGTTGTAAACTTATCAAATCCGGCGTTTTTATTCTGACTTATCAGATAACAAGCATAGCTAAATCCGATTATCCCACTATAGAACATATTTGTTATGTTCGAGTATGATAACAATATGCATCCCGCGAAACTCAAAAGTACCGCTAACCACTGCGCTGAATTCAATCTTTCACGGAGAAGAAAAAATGCCAGTATTGTCGTTATCACAGGACAGATGAGGTATGCAACCGATGTAGCGCGTACGTTGATATGATTCATCACATATATAAACGAGAACCAGTTTATTGTCAGAAAAATGGCCGCTCCAATATTTAGAACGATGATTTTTCTTTGCAATACTCCAGACAGAGATTTTAGTAAGACAAAACTTTTGTTTAGCTCCTGCCTTCTGAATAAAACAGATATCACAGTCATGATTACCGCGCAACTAAAAACCCTGTAAAACAAAATGTCGAGTGAAGAGTAAGCTGTTAGCGGTCTTAAAACCAAACTGAAAGTTCCCCATATCGAAAACGCCACAATTGCTGCCAGGTAGTATTTTATCGTACCAGTATTTTTCATATTAAATTTTCCTATTTAAGATCTGTTGGCTGCGCTGACATTGTAATGTCACCACGCAATGTTAATGATAATGATCAGGTTATTAAAGTATTAGGTTTGTTTATTTGGGTTGGCACAGCAGGGGAATTGTTTGTTGCAAGATGAAATATTGGATGGAGTGTCGTATGTACAAGTCTGCTGGAAGACAGTAGATTACCTTCCCGACACGATGCCGCCACATAAACGGATTGCAATTTCCTCAGAGAAATATTAAAAGATAAGCCCTGAGTTTTAACTTCAAAAAATGAAATAAAATGTCCTAATTTTGAAGTATTACGGGCTGAAAAAGGAAATTTTTAAATCCGGAATCATTCACGCTCCTTTCAGAGCGCCACCTAGCATGAATAGCGGGAAAGTACTTTATTCTCATCTCAGGATATTAAAAAAACAAAGATTGGGACCTTGTCTTCCCGGCCATCGGATCGCCATTCAAGTTGTTGTTTAATATCACCTTTAAACAACAAAGCCTGTCTACCTTACCGGCACAATGTTGTATAGCAGCTGAAACTTTTTTTCAAATGTTGGGTTAAAGTAAATGTTGTAAACCAACGTTTCTGACACAAGTGTTATGCCATAATGGAGGGCTTGAAATACTGTGATGGCGACCTTCCTGTAAACGCTTTGAAATCCTTCAAAAAATGGTTCGCATCATAATAACCATTTGACAGAGCAATTTCCATCAAATCATTGTCAGTTGCGGTCAGCTTAACATAAGCATTAAAAAAACGCTGGAGTTTTATGTAATCTTTAGGTAGAATACCAGTATTTTGTATAAAACTTCTTTCCATCCATTTGTAGTTTACCCCTAATAAGGCTGCCAGATTTTGAACGCTACAATTTCCCTTAATCTTTTGAATATAACCCAGCAAGGAATCAAACTTTTCATACCCACTTTGAGCTTTAAAAGATTTGGCTACATAGCCATTTAGATAGCTGATCCTCTGGCAAACTGAAGGCAAAGCATAAAAATCATCGATACTAAAAAAACTACCTCTGCAAATCGAATAAAATGGAGCAACCGGGAAATTTTTGAAGTAATGGTGATCTAGATTAAACGACTTGGAAAAAGCTCCAGGAAAAAATCTCACGACCAACAGTTGCTCCATATTACCGTGATATTTAACGTGCACGTTCTTAACCGGTCCGGCACTTGCCCAGGCACTTTTTATATTAAAGGCTGCACTGCCATCCTTCACCACTACTGAATCATTCAGGTTCTGCAGGAAGACAAGCACTGGAAATCCATCATTGAAAATCAAATGTGAATTTTCTTTTGGGTCTTTGTGAAAGACATAAAACCCCTCAATAATGGATGCATTTTCAGATGAAGGATCGAACCTGTAACTATCGTAATCGAATTCACGTAAATGGATTTTTTTGAGATAGTCAATCGGCATGCCGCAATTTAAGTAATTCTATGTAATCCTGCATGACAAGTGTCTAAAATTTACTATAGACTGATCTAGTATAACAATAGTTTTGTCAAATATAAGCGTAATAGAATGATCATAAAAACAGAGGAAGAACTTAATGGCATTAAAAGAGTAAGTGAGGCAGTAGCTATTACTTTGCGCGAGATGAAAAAATATGCGCAGATTGGGATAACCACTAAAGAACTCGATCAATACGGCAAAAAATTACTGGAACAGTTAGGCGCCAAATCTGCGCCTCATGAAACATATAATTTTCCCGGTTATTGTTGCATTAGTGTCAATGAGGCGTTTGCTCATGGAGTTCCGTCGGATAGTGTCATCCTCAGAAATGGTGACATTGTTAATATTGATGTCTCCGCTGAGTTAAATGGATTTTGGTCGGACAACGGGTGTTCTTTTATTCTGGGTGATGATATTAAGGGACTTCAAATCTTGGTGGATTCGTCGCGTGAGATATTATTGGAGGCCATTTCAAAAATAAGTGGGGGAGTGAGAATTGCGGACATTGGTAAGTTGATAGAAACCAAAGCAAAAAAGGCAGGCTATACCGTTATCCGGGATTTAGGGGGGCATGGAGTAGGAAGAAGTTTACATGAGGAGCCTGATGCGATCATGAATTATTACGACCGGTCTGATTTACACAGACGTTTCAGAAAAAATTCCGTTGTTGCCATTGAAACCTTTATTTCAACAAAATCTACAAATATTAGGACCGAATCGGACGGTTGGACATTTACAGGCAGTAAAGGTGGATTTGTAGCACAGCATGAACACACTTTACTGGTTACCGGAGGCAGACCGGTAATCCTAACATCAGCGAACGAAATATAGAATGACTTTGATGAATAAGAGTAGATGCTAAGACCAAGTAGCAATTAACTCAAGAAATCAGCTCCGGTGTAATCCATAGCAATATTTCATAGGAGAGATGGCTCAATGAGTATTTCTCACTAAATCAGATGCCATTTTCTTTTCGCATCATGCTCAGGAATGCAGGCGTGATGCCGATGTAACTGGCGATATGTTTTTGGGCTATCCGCTGCTCCAGTCCGGGGTGTCGTTTACGGAATTCAAGGTAGCGCTCTTCAGCTGTTTTATAAAGTTGAGAGGTCATGCGATGCTGATAAAGATCAAACCCATTTTGATTAAGGATCCGAAAAAAGCGTTCGAACTTTGGAATCAACAGAAAAAGTTCTTCAAGTCGTGGTAAGGATATACTATATATTTCGCTGTCTTCCAGTGTTTGAATGGCGTTTACCGAGGGGCTACTGTTAAAAAAACTGGCGATATCGCAACACCACCAGTTTTCCGGATAGAAACCAATAATGTGGTCTCCACCACTCTTATCCGTGTAATACATACGAAGGCAGCCGCGTTTAACAAAATAAATGTAGCGATCGGTTTCTCCTGCGCGTAGGAGCCAGATGCGCTTTTTTATTTCTTGAAGTTGGAAGCATGCAAGCGCCTGCTCCTGTTCCTCGGGGGCAAGCGCTATATGTAAGGCAAAATTGTTTAGGATAAGCTGATGCATGTTTGCGAAGATAGTACTTAGAGGGCAAACGGGCGTGTCATATACAATTTAAGTTCTGATAGTGCGGCCATCCGCAGGGGTTCGGCAATTTCTCGGTAGGTATCACTTTTGGCAACAGTTAAGAATGCCTCGAAGCTTGAATACTCCACCATAAGAAGTGCATCCCAGTTTTCACCTTCATCGGCCACTACGCTAGCAAGAACGTCACTAATAAGGTTTATTTTAGCATCCAAATTTAATATTTCCATTACACGTTTAAATGCAGGAAGGTATTCTTCAATATACAGGCGCCGGTCGCTGAATTTAAGCATGTTCAACATCAGGACAGGTCCTGTGCCAGGCACTGTTTCGGGAAGGGTGACGATTTTCTCTTTTTTATTTTCCATAAATCAAAGATCGTCCGGCTCAGTGAGAAAAAAGTTCAACTGGTTGAAGATTTTAAAATAGATTCAGGCTACTCGTATTAAGTGCAATAAATTTTTAATTAAAATATTAGATGATGGAAATTACAGGAAGACTGACTCCTGACACAGTGGTTCAGGCCGTGAGCGTAGAAAAAAATGTGGTGGATTTTACCCTGGCCATTAATGACACTTACCTCAGCGAGGATAAAAGTATTGAAGTAGACGTTGTTCGTAGAGCGCGCCTTTCGGCCAAATACAGGGGCTGATTTAAAAAAGAAGGAATACTGGTCAGCTCTACCGAGGCTGAGGGTGAAGGGATGCCTTTCTAATCAGAGCGCAGATTACCTTCCCCGTTTTTGAGATTAAATTTTCTGACAGCCTAAACGCAAAAGCAGACCGTAGCCAGGCAGACACTGAAAGTCAGCCCGAAAGTGGAGATCTGGACATTCTGGATATCGAAGATCACAAATGTGTCTCAACATTTAATTTTTTAGAATCATGGCACATCAAAATAGTCAAGATTCCGCGAAAGTTGACAAACTGGTTTAGTGAAAATTTTTTCTAATAATTTTCCTAAAGGTTGAGTCCTTCAGAAACGTTCGGTTGGAAGTATTCTTAATCCCTCAAGAATAATGACTAACAGAGCCAGAAGCAGCAAGGTAGTCGTTGAGAATCAATCGAAGTTTAAATTCGTTAAAGCTAAGCCTGAATTATGCCGTTGTTATAATAAATCTTCAGCATTGATTGCTTGGTAAGAATTATTTTAACTTAAGGCTTTTTGGCCTTTTCAAATTTATTTGGCTGGCAATTAAAGCTAACCAAGCTAAATGCAATTTCAATACTTCTAAGGAATTTTCTTTTAACTCTTGAACTTATATTTCTTGCACAGCTTGATGCTATTTACCATTCATAGTATTGATTCTTGAACATAGTTTATTTGAAACTTATTAATTTACGTATTCAAGCCCCCATTTATATAATTCATTAATGGATGTCTTTAATTTTTCGCCTTTTAAAGTTAGGGTATATTCTACTGTAGGTGGCACAGTTGCAAAAATGTGCCTGGTGACAATTCCGTTTGCTTCCATATTTTTCAACTCTTTCACTAACATTCGGGTATTAATCTTTGGTATCATTCGCTCTAATTCACTGAACCGTTTCTTGCCTTGAAATAAAGCATAGATGATTGACATTGCCCATTTTCCACCTATCACACCTAAAATTTCTTGGAGTGCACAGCGTTCATCATTTTTTTTATTTTTATTTTCTATCATAAGTACCTGATATAGTGTTTAGCTTTACTTTATGTTATTACTATACATAAGTGTCACTACTTTCAAAAGTAAAGTATAGTATTTAATTTTGCAACTTCTTTAAAAATAATAGTATGGAGACAACATTAAATGGCCAGGTTGCATTGGTAACAGGCGGAACGAAAGGTATTGGTAAAGCTATTGCTGACGCATTAAGTATCAGAGGTGCTCAAGTGGTGGTGACTGCAAGAAGTACTCCTCAGGATGTCACCAATAGCCATCACTTTATATCAGCTGACCTCGCTCAACCCGAAGCAGCAGAAGTAATCGCTAAGGAGATTCTTATAAAATACGGCAGAATAGACATAATTGTGAACAATGCGGGTGCCAATCTGAGTCCAAGTGGCGGCTTTGATGTGCTTTCGGATGAACATTGGTTTAATGACTGGGAATTAAACTTCATGGCGGTAGTTAGGATTAACAAATTGCTGTTACCTACAATGATCAGCCAACAGAGCGGTGTGGTAATTAATATTTCCACGGGTGCTGCAAAAATGCCAATTTGGGAAATGACCATGTCATATTCTTCTGCAAAAGCAGCGTTGAATGCATATAGCAAGGCATTGGCAAATGAGTTGGGATCAAAAGGAATTCGCGTAAATGTAGTTTCACCAGGCGTAGTAAAAACACAGCTCATGATGGATTTTATAGAAAACATTGCAAAGTCTTCAAACATCACTGTTAACGAGGCATTCAAAGCTGTAATGGACAAAGTTGGGGTTCCAGTAGGCAGGATGGCAGAACCCAAAGAAATTGCTGATCTTGTAGCATTTTTGGTTTCTCCAGAAGCCAAATATATTACCGGCAGTAACTACTCAGTAGATGGAGGTGCCTTACCAACAATATAAAACAAGAGACTTATTTTGCATCGAGTTCTAGCATAAGATAGGAAGAGCATTAATGAATAATTTCAGGTGGAGTCTTATGGCTTCACCTTATATATGATAGAGTGCAGGCTATCCCCAAATTATAAGTTTCTTCATATTAAAATGACGAACGCTCAAAAGATATGTTTTTTAGACGAGCAATAAATTCTGGTGTGCTAAGTATGCCTGTAGAGAGAGGATTCACAAAAAACGGTAGATCATGTAATATAGATTTCATTTTTTTTTGTCTTCAATAACGAAGTTTCGTTGGAACTTGCTTACAACGCTTGGAAACGTAATCAGATCGGTAAATAACGAAGACAATATTTCTCATTATGCACTATTATGTCCCACCATTACCAAAATTTCCAGGGTGTAAGAGCGAAAGTTCTGTGTGAAATTCTATTATGGACATCCGGGTTAGTATCAAGAGAGCTCTCAAATTGACATTTGCCAACGTCAAAACCATGAATTGATCCATTTTCTAAGAAATGAAAACTGGAATCTATTCTGATAATAGTATTCACTTCGCAGATAGTAGTTTGCTGGATTTCTTAGGATTACATTTACCACAGGGCATTATTCTCACGCTATCAGAATTCTATGATATGGGGTTCTACATTTGGGTCGTGATTAGCAATTACTTCTATACAATTTGGCTTTTCGCTCATTTGTTTAACCCATTTCAGTGATTCCATTGCTTTTTTTCTTGTTGGTCAACATTCCTGGCAAAATCATTTCCTCCCATGATTTTTTGGAATACCCAGTATCTGCGCATAGTAATACAAATTTACCATTATTTTGAACAAGCGTAGATGCCATTCCATTGGTATGCCCAGGTGTATTTACGAAAACCACCGATCGGTCGCCAAACAAATCATATTCAGCATTCTCAAAGTCAAAAGTTTCCAAATTAACGTCCCTCCACATGAAAGGCAGGTAGAGAAGAGGATGCTTTTTGGTGTCACGGAGTTCTATGCTGCTTGTCAATACTTTTTTAGCATCTTTTACTAATTTTAACCCGCTGACGTGGTCGGGATGTAAATGGCTTATGAACAAATAGTCTATATCGCTTGTCCGGTAGCCCAGTTTGTGAAGCTGTTCGTGGATCGCTTGCCCTGAAGGTAGGTAAGCTTTGCTCGATAGGCTATACAGCCAACCAAGGTATTTTTTTTGGTCGATTCTGATGTCTGTATGCCAGCCCGTATCAATAAGTATCAGACCTTTAGGGTGTTCGATAAGATAGGCAGATGCGGGAACATTTATTTGATGTCTTTTACTTCGCAAAATGCCGCTATAAGGCATTGGATGTAGTGTGTTCTCATGAAATGCCGCTGCTTCGTCAAAGTTTAAATTGCCGCAATGCAGAACGTGTATTCGAATTGTACCCATTTTTTCTTTTCTAAAATTATGGCACAAAATTCCATTTTATTTTCTTGCTTTTCCTGACACATATGTGTCAAATGGTTGGTTGGCTAGTTTTTTTCGTATTCGTGTGAGCGATTGTCGTTCAATCCCTAAATAACTGCTGAGATCCGATAAAGATATGCGATTATATAAATTTCGGTAGGTATTTAAGAAATTCATATACCGGGTTTCGGCATTATCGAACAAAAAGCCCTCCATCCGACTTAAAATATTACGATGGACAGTCTCAATCACAATGCGGAAATAGTGTTCCATCTCGGGAAATTTGTCACTACAATCGTGAATATGGCTGTATGAAACATTGATGATAATGGTTGGCTCTATGCATTGGAACCAATATTTGCTTGGCTTTGGTTGATCTAGCGAGGTGCAATAGGTGGCATAGTTTTTTTCAGCTATAAAATTAACGGTAATGTCGTTACACTGACCATCCCTGTAAAATGCCCGAAGTAGACCGGAATGGACATATCCAATTTTTTTTTGAAAAGCATCTGCCTCAATATAAACTTCTTTAGGTTTTAGTTGGGTTATATCTAATTCTTTTTTCCAAAAGTCAAATGCTTCATCGGTTATTTTAGGGCAATGCTGCTTTATTGAGTTACAGTAGGCTTGTATAATTTTGTCCATTATTTCTTCTTGCATTTGTATTGGGCATTTGAAAGCTGATTGGTATTACCCAGATTATATTTGCTAATGATAAACCTTTTCACAGTTGAAATTAAGAAATTATTCTTATTTACATGATGAAAACAGAGAAACGAAATTAACTTAAAATCTGTATGAAAGCATCTGCCATATATCTTTCAACTGGCTTTCAAAATGTTCCGCCGTAGAATTGCACCGGACCGTTCCTTGGGCATACGTTATTTCGAATGGACTATGACAATTACCTTGTCAAAGACTAAATGAAAAGGAGTTTATAGAATTGATAAACAGGATCTTTTGGTTGTGTAAAATCAATAAATCCTGTTTTTTCTAGACGTTTTTAATAAATTTTATCTAAAACACATTTGCGCCTTAAAAGGTAGCCAGAACTTGACGGACGCACAAGCCGATACTAAACTTGTTCAACGAAAATTGACGAACCAGCCTCCAGGTGGAAGCAGAGTGAATAAGAGGACAGCTTATTGATTTTTATTCTTTAATCGTAATTATTTATATGATCCTGGAAATTTTTGTAGATAGATGGTATGAACCGCAATATTAACGTAGCTCAGCGTGTAATTATTTCACTGCAAGACTATTCAGAGCGATGATCTTAAGCCGCTTATATCAGGCGTTGTAGATCATATTTGTGATCGTCAGCCCTTAAATAAGTGGAGATATTGGAATCGAAGTGAATCTGCTTCAAGGTTTGCAAATTGTTTATTGCATTTTGATCTAACGCAGTTATGGCCGTTGGATTAAACTTTTCAAATCATATATGAAAGCTATACTTTTCATCACTAAGTGCTTGATTTTTATAGTTATTGGTTTTTTATTTACACCTGATGGCCTGCGTTTAGTCGCTAATTTTGAGTAATTAACATAGTGATAACTGGTAATGACAGGTTAGTTAAAGTTAGTCAGCACAAAAAATGAATCAACGGATTTAGCATTCCCTTGATAAATGGCTACCAGACCTTTTATTAGGGTTATAGCATAAGGTTATACAGGAATATAAAAAACGAAACAAAATGAAAAAAACAATCGAAGAAACAAAAGAATACCTTGGTATCTGGATATCTGCTGATGGTCAAAACCGCCATGAATTACTTCCGAATATGCGTTACAGAGGTGCTGGCGGAGCACTTAAAGATGGTTATCAAGGCAGCTATAACGTAGTGGGTGACCATATTGATTATGAGGATGACAGCGGCTTTAGTGCAGAAGGAGACTTTCGGGACGGCATACTTTTTCATGGTGGAACTGCACTTTTCAAGAAATTTAGCGGCGTGAATAATCGGGAATGGGAATTGTCTATGAGAAATAGGTTTCGTACAATATTGAATCAAATATATGAGTGATCTGCAATTAAGTGACAATGGTTTGCGGGTTGTTAGACATTTGAGATGAAGCAATTTTAAGGTGTATGCCGTGTACAACCAATTTCCAACTTGGATTACAGCGATGGAAAAGGACGCTTAGTTAAAGGTCTATCCAGACAACAAAAACTTGTCATATTGATTTACCAAATGCTTGTATAGATTCAAAAAGTGTCTAGTTTGCATGATAGAAGTTGCTTCCTTAAATTACATTATTTAATCTAATTGTAATTTGATGGCCTTTAACTCGACTCAATTATATAATTACCTGACATCAATTAATACGTGTAACTAATTTTTGATTAGATGCTTATTTTCTTCAAAGTACTAAAGCCACTCCACAGCCGATTTACCCGAGAGCTCAACATAGAACTTGATAAATTAGAAAGTTTGAGTATTTTCAAGTATGCCACCTATGAGGCCTATCTAAGCTATGACAGGACTTTCGCAAATAAGCATATGCTGACCGGTATGGTCAGGTACAGCCAAATATAGAATTTTATCACTGCTACCGATCCGGTGGAATCTTTACCTTTCGAGCAACTTGGAGTGGTCGGGAGAGTAAATTATAGCTTTGACCGCCGATATGTTATTGGTTTCGATGCAGGCTATAATGGTTCAGAAAACTTTCAAAGCGGCCGGAGAATGGGCTTCTTTCCGGCCTTCTCGGCAGCATGGGTAGCATCTAACGAGTCTTTCTTAAAAAACTCAAAATTCATTAGCCTGCTTAAGATTAGAGGCTCTATTGGAACTGTTGGTGTAGATAACAGTGTGGGCCGGTTCGCCTATTTGAGCACCTGGTCTACAGGCGGGGGAAGTGGTTATCGTTTTGGAAGAGAAGCCGACGGGGGACGAGTTTAAAAGTGCGCAGGAAAGCTCCTCGGGCAACGCATTTTTGACATGGGAACGAGCCAGAAAATCTAACATCGGTTTGGATATCGAAATGCTCAACCAAAGCATTGTATTTACCACCGATGTCTTCGATGAAAGAAGAACCCAGATACTGACTGTTGCTCAGGTCATTCCCGATGTGACCGGAATCCAGAATCTACCGGCCATAAATGCAGGTATTGTAACCAATAAAGGTATCGAAACTGAGCTTACCTGGAGAAAGACATTCGGTAAAAATTCATTTTTACTCAGGGGTTCATATGCCTATGCGACCAATAGGGTGGAATATGCTGCAGAACCAGACTATTCACTTCCTTATCGTGGCTTGAAGGGCACCCAGATTTTCGAAGTTCAGGGACTTACAGCACTTGGTCTTTTTAAAGATCAGGAGGAGATCAATAGCAGCCCTGTTCAACAATTTGGCGCGGTACGCCCTGGCGATATAAAATATTTGGATAGAAATAGCGATGGCGTTATCAATACCCAAGATGAAGGGTACCTGGGTCAGATTGCACGACCTAAATCATATGTGGGCTTGACAGCTTCCATCAACATCGCTCAGTTTGACCTCAATATTCTCTTACAAGGCGCATATGGAGGAACACGTTGGCTAGAGGGAACTTCTGCCTGGGCGTTTTCTTCCAACAGTTCTGTGCTTGCCGACTACAAAGAAAAGAGGTGGTCTTTGGAAAACCAAAATCCAAATGCCAGTTATCCAAGACTCTCTTCATCGAATAATGTTAACAATAATCGCCGATCTACCTTCTGGCTGCGTTCTTCGGACTATCTGAGGCTTAAGAACGTTGAGGTAGGCTATTCATTCTCGAAGAATTTATTGAAAAAAGTGCGTTTAACCAATGTTAGGGTTTTCGCCAACGGACTCAATCTATATACCTGGGACAAACTAAAAATATTTGACCCTGAAACATCCGATAGCTTTGGAAATTATCCCCAGCAGCGGGTAATTAACTTTGGTCTTAACGTGTCTATGTAAATCTATTAATATGAAAAAAATTAACTTAATACTGCTGTTGGTTATATCACTGACAAGTATTTCCTGTAAAAAATATCTGGACGTGGTGCCCGCCGAATTCGCTACTGAAGAAGATGTATTTGCAAATATCAATCTAAGTGAACAAGCGCTTGCAAGACTCTACAACGCACTTCCAAATGATTTGGGTTCAGATATCTCCGCTTATACGGATGAAACTTACCACCAGTGGTTCGATAATTCAGGCGGTATAGATGCTTACAAATATAACTTGGGCAGCTGGAGCAATACTGATAACCCTATCGGAAACTGGGCAGGTAAGTATCAGGATATTAGAAGAGCCAATATATTCATTGCGAACATCGATGCGGTGCCGGTGCCACTTAACCGGGCGGATTATTATGGAATCTGGAAGCCAAGGTACAAGGCGGAAGCGAGATTTCTAAGGGCGCAGTTCTACTTTGAACTGTTCAAAAGATATGGGGCAGTTCCGTTAGTCACCGAAAAAACTGTTGTTGACCCTGCGAATATTGAAAATACGATGTTATTCCGAAATTCAGTAGATGAGGTGGTCTCTTTCATTGTTTCGGAATGCGATGCGATTGCAAATGAGCTGCCTTTAACCCATGAGAGTGCACAGATTGGTCGTATCACCAAGGGTGCAGCACTTGCCTTAAAATCAAGAACTCTACTCTATGCTGCAAGTCCTCTTTTCAATGGTAACGCACTTTATGCAGGAATTAGGAATTCCGACGCCATATTCGTCCAACTTATGGGCGCCTGAGCTTCACTATCTTTCAGGGAAATGGTACTTATATACTTTGCTGCCAATGATGGAGGGGGTGAGAGTCATCGTATGTACGTACTTGAGAATTCCAATTCCGATCCCATGACTGGTACCTGGACATTTAAAGGGAAGATCTCCGATCCCAGTGATCAATGGGCAATCGATGGGTCAATACTGACTATAGGAAATAATAACTATTTCGTCTGGTCAGGCTGGGAAAATGTTGCAACCAAGTTTAAGCAGTATCTTTACATTGCTCCAATGTCAAATCCATGGACCGTTAGTGGAGCGAGAGTAAAAATATCTTCGCCAACCAACAACTGGGAAAAATACGAGCCCAGTGGCTCCCTTGGCGCCGGAGTAAATGAAGGACCTATCATTTTGCAGAAAGATGCTGCATCTCCGATATTCATGATTTACTCCGCAAGTCGTTTCAGTAGTGATAATTATTGCCTTGCTCAGCTTCAGCTGATATCCGGAGCAGACCCACTGGTAGCTACCAACTGGATAAATAAGAAACAGGTATTTGTAAAAAGTGATGCCAATGCGGTTTATGGACCTGGCCACAACGGTTTTTTTACCAGCGGGTATACTGATGCCAATGGAATTTTGCTAACAGAAAATTGGTTGGTCTATCATGCCCGAAGCGTGGCAGCAACCTCTAATGGAACCCGGACACCAAGGATGCAAAAGCTCAATTGGAATGCTGACGGTTCTCCGGACTTTGGTGTGGCGTCTGCTTTTGCTTCCATAATTCCTGTGCCAATTGGGGAATAAAACGGCCCTCAGCCCCATCATTTGGGGCACTTTTACAAAATTAATTGCCATGCTGATTGTTTTTGAATATGTGTTGTGAATATGGGTAAGAGCTGCGATTAAATGTGAACAATTTCTGCCGGGAGCGAGGTAATGCAGCATAATGAAAAATAGTTTCTTCAAATAGGCCATTTCGATTTGAAGGGGACCATTTCAGATTGTTATTTGATCTAACCCAGCATTATAACATAGCCAATATAAGGGCTATATATCGTATGGTCAAAAATACGAAGTGAGCATAGTTTATTGTGACTGAAAAGATTGACTTGCGAAAAAATGAATTTGAATCTTTGCTCAAAAGTTTGCCAAAATAAAAATGAGACCATTTATAATGGGTTAATCACTGAAATTCTTGACGAATTATTAATGGTTCTATCAAATTGAGGCAATCAGTATTACTATTTTCGATCCTCATGTCATCTATTTACCTGATCACAGCTGGTATAATAAATTTGAAGCTTAGGTTTGGGCTTTTTAGAAAAGGTTTCTCGTTGTGGTGATAGTTCCTGAGAAAGAACTATCACCACAACGAGTTGGCTTAAAGAGGTGGAGCAAATAGATTTTATCTTAAATGATTTAAGAGATGTCTGCGTTAAGTATTTGCACATGATCTTAACGTTTTTGATGAAGATAATTTCTTTAACCACATTAAAGAAATCCAAGCACAGAAAGCTAAGCTAGTTTACATCCTTTCCGGATCTGCACTATTAATAAAGAAAAAGGGATACTATTCCTAATTATCTATACATTTGCTGAGGCATGAAAAATGAAAATACTTCAGGGATAAAAGAAATCGCACGACGGGCCAATGTGTCAATAGGTACAGTTGACCGGGTAATCAATAACCGCGTCGGCGTATCTAAAAAAACGAAAGAAAAGATTCTGGAAATCATAGCCGAACTGGATTATCAGCCCAACATTATGGCCAGGATGCTGGCCTCGAAGAGAGTGATTAGGATAGCAGCCCTCATTCCAGCAGTTTCCAGTGAAACCGGCTACTGGAATGCGCCATTGAAAGGGATTAATGTTGCGGCTGCAGAAATAAGGGACTTTGGTGTTTCTGTTTCCCATTATTTTTTTGACCAGAATTCTAAAGACACTTTCACAGAGCAGGCTGCTGCGGTGCTAGCTGAAGGTTATGATGGCATCTTACTTGCGCCGATGTTCGAAAATGAAGCCATAAATTTCCTTGCCAGGTGCCGTGAAAAAAAAATACCCTTCGTGCTGATCAATTCAGATCTTGAAAATGAATCAAGAGTGGCCTACATCGGGCCTGATTTGTTTCAAAGCGGTTACCTTGCAGCCCATTTGACAAAATACCTTATCAGGGAAGACCAAAAGGTTCTCATCGTAAATATCTCCAGGGAAATAGATCTGCATCACCATTTATTAAAGAAAGAAGAGGGGTTCAGGGCGTACCTCAGTGACCAAGGATCGAGTATTGCTGTTGAGAAAGTTGACATCCGGAAAACAGATTACGATTCACTACAGAAAATACTCAAATCTGCTCTGCTTACTAACCAACCTGATGTTGTGTTTGTTACCAATTCAAGAGTGTCTTCGGTTGCGCGCTTTTTGGAAGAACACCATATCAATGATATCAAACTTATTGGATATGATTTTCTGGAAGAAAATATCGGTTATTTAAAAAATGGAATCATTGATTTTCTAATTTGCCAGAAGCCTCAGGAGCAGGGATACAAGGGGCTAATGTCCATTTACCAATTTTTATTAGGCAATTCACCGGTCGATGATACCGAATACATGCCTATAGATATCATCACGAAAGAAAATTATATATACTATAAAAACTAGGCTAGCCCCATTTATGAAATTTTATTTGACAAAAAATTTGTTTATTAAAATTATATAGATATATTCGTGTACGTTAACGAAATAAGTTAAATATTTTTAATGTACGTCATTGAAGTAATCAGCTACTTCAATTTTTTTGACCTTTTTTCGTGTACGTTAACGGTGATGTCATTTTTGTTAAATTTATTCTAACCAGGTAAATTTTTCGACTTCAACAGTGACATTTCCACAAGCAAAGCAACAAACAAAACAATCAACCAACTTAAACAACAAACTATTAAAATGAAACAAAACTTACTAATGACCAAGGTTATTCCCGGTTTAGTTTCCCTCTTGTTATTTGTGTTCCTCCCGAAACTTATATTTGGGCAGACCGGCACATATAACGTAACTGGGATTATTTCCGATGAAAATAGCCAGAAAGTTCAAGGTGCGACGGTCACCAACAAAAAAACAAAACTAGCTGTCAGTTCAAACGTGGAGGGTGGCTATTCCATCAGGGCCAGCAATGGTGATACTATCCAGGTGAGCTCAATTGGCTCAATCACCTATTTCTTTATCGCGAGTGAAAACAGAAAGCGAAGAGATGTCATCTTGAAAGATGACGTGACGACGCTTAAAGCGGTAGAGGTGACTACAGCATTAGGCATAAAAAGAGGGGAAAGAGAATTGGGATATGCCGTTACACAGGTGAGTGGGGATGATATAAATAAGGCAAAAGAAACTAACGTAATGAATTCCCTTGCAGGCAAAGTGGCAGGGCTGGTAATAACCGGTACCGCAGGAGGCCCGGCAGGCTCTTCAAGAGTTGTATTGAGAGGCGCAACAAGTATTACTGGTAATAATCAGCCTTTATACGTTATCGATGGTATTCCAATGGATAACTCTAATTATGGCCAGGTCGGTAGCGACAGGTTTGGTGGGGGCGTGGATATGGGTGATGCCATTTCGGCAATCAATCCTGATGACATCGAAACCATCAGCGTGCTTAAAGGTCCTGCAGCAACGGCACTATACGGAAGTTTGGCTGGTAATGGCGTTATTCTGATTACCACTAAAAAAGGTACTTCTAACAGAGATTTAGGCATTGACTTCAATAGTACCAATACTATAGAAAACCAATTAACGCAATATGATGAGGTGCAGTCGATGTATGGGCAAGGCAGAAGTGGGCTGCTACCAGTAGACCAAGCCGCTGCATTCAACAGTTTATTCACCAGTTTCGGTCCAAGGTTGGACCCCAATATTAGTTTTGTGAATTTTGATGGTGTAACCAGGCCGTACGCCCTGGCGAAAGACAACATTCAGGGTTTTTTTCGAACAGGTTCATCTTTCAACAATACCCTAGCTTTATCCAGTTCGACTGAGAAATCGAGTTTCAGGTTCTCCGTAGCGGATTTAAGATATAAGGATATTGTGCCAACCAGTGACATAAGAAGAAACACTTTTACCCTCAGCGGCCGTACACGGTTCGGTGAAAAGTTATCGCTCGAGGTAAGGGCTAGCTATATGGATGAGAAGGTTAACAATAGGGCCGGACTTGGTGATTCGCCTTCAAATGTCGGCTGGGCATTCAATGGTTTGGCCAATAATATTGATGAGTCTTTGTTCAGGACCTATTACAAAACTTCTGCCGGCGATTACATCGATTGGGGTGGTGGCCAGTTTCGCATCAATCCTTATTGGGTAATTAACGAGATGTATAATAGAACCGATAAGGACAGGCTTACCGGCTCAGTAAACGCCACTTATCAGTTTACAAAGGACTTTAACCTGAATGTAAAAGCTGCAACAGATATTACGTATTTACAATATGAAAATTTTCGTCCTAGAACGACTCCTGGTGCATTGGCTGGACAACTTGACCAGACCAATCAACGTTACCTCACCAGTCAGGTAGAAGCAATTGCAAGTTATACCAAACAACTCGGGGATGATTTTAACATTGCAGCCCGGGTTGGTGCAAGTATAAATAATCGAAACCGCACCGGCACTAGTTCGTCGTTTTCAAATATGTTGCTTTTAGACGCCATCACGCCTGCCAGTTACCAGGATAAAGTGATTAACGAGATTACAGTTCCGCGTGTGCTAAATTCGGTTTATGGCCTGCTAACGATTGGATACAAAAAATGGTTATACTTGGATGCTACCGTCAGACGCGATGAATCTTCAACGCTACCGGAAAATAACAATACCTATACTTACCCTTCTTTATCGACCAGTTTTGTATTTACTGATGCTTTTAAGCTGAAGGATAATATTTTGTCATTCGGCAAGTTGAGGGCCTCGGTAGCCGAGGTCGGAAGCGATGCGGATCCGTTTTTACTCAACCTGTACTATGGGCTAAATCAGTTTCCTTTTAATGGGGTGTTGAATGGGCGAATCTCTTCGACAATCATCCCTAATTTTGAGTTAAAACCAACCAGAACCAGGTCATTTGAGGTGGGAACGAACCTGAAGTTTTTCAAAAATAAAATAAACCTGGATGCCACCTATTACGCTTCGAGGTCAAGGGACCAGATTAATACTGTACCGGCTGCGCAATCCTCAGGATTTACCCAGCAGTCTTTAAATGCTGGTTCGATATCAAACCGTGGTATCGAATTGTTGATCTCCGGGAGCCCACTGTCTAATAACAGTAAGATAAAGCTGGATCTGAGTGTCAACTTCGCCAGGAATATAAGTAAGATAGAATCCTTATCTGAGCGGGTAGGTAGTGATTTAACGTTATCTGAGGCGCGATGGGCAGGATTTCGGGTTGTGGCAAAACCCGGAGAGCAGTATGGAGCGATGATGGGTTTTGATTACCTGAGGGATCCTAACGGCAATCCAATTTTGTCTGCTGCCACCGCTCTGCCAATAATAGACCCCGTTCAAAAGGTGTTGGGCAAGAGTGTCTTCGATTGGACTGGTGGTATGATGAGCCGTATATCTTACAAAAATTTTAGTTTAAACGCGGCTTTTGATGTTAAGTACGGTGCAGATATGTTCTCGATGACTAATCTTTTCCTACATGTCAGGGGATTGGCCAATGCAACCTTAGAAGGCAGGGATGAATGGATTCAGTCGGAGCAGGAGCGTGTCGCTGCAGGCAGAACCTCAGCCCAGTGGTTGGCAGACGGCAGACAGCGGGGATTGGTTCCTGTGGGAGTAATTAATACCGGAACAACAGCTGCGCCAGTATATACAGCCAATACCAGGGGTATCGATCCCACACAATATTGGTCCACTTTTGGTACTGACGGAAATAATATTGCCTCCCCGTTTGTATATAAAGCAACCTATGTAAAAGTTAGAGAGCTTACTTTTACCTACACCCTGCAAGAAGCCTGGAGTAAGCAATTGGGATTAAAAGGGGTTTCTATAAGTTTTGTCGCAAGAAATCCTTTCATCATCTATAAAGATGTGCCAAATGTTGATCCGGACTCAAATTATAACAATAGCAACGGGCAGGGACTAGAATATGGCTCACTGCCTACCCGCAGAGGCTTCGGCTTTAATCTAAATGTTAAATTATAAGACTCATAAATTATGAAAAAGATTTTCAGATATACATTGTTGCTTCTGTTGGGTTTATGCTCAATGGGATGTGAAAAATTTGGAGACATCAACGTGGATCCAACGCGGTCGGCGGACCTGGATCCTGCAAGTCAGTTATTATATGCCCAGGTCTTCTTTTCCGGGGATCTAGGTATACAGGAGCGTACAAATTATTTTATGCTCATCCCGATGATGCAACAGTTTGCGGGGGCTTTCAACATGGCGGATAACGGCGCAATATACCGCAAAACGCTTTCTTTCATGACCAGGTCATTTGAATTCAGCTACCCGAATGATATCTTAAATATTGTGGATGCGGTAGAACGTACCAATGGTGTGGCAAGCAAATCTAATTTAAATGCGATGGCGCGTATTATGAAGGTGTATACATTTGCGCGCCTGACTGATTTGTATGGTGATATTCCCTATTCTCAGGCGGGGAAAGGATATACTGCGGGTATTTACAGGCCGAAGTATGATACGCAGCAAGCGATTTACAATGATTTTTTCAAGGAACTGGCAGAAGCATCAGCCCAACTTGACCCTGCAAAAGACCGGGTGCCAAATGAATACTTTTATAAAGGTAATATTCCAGCGTGGAAGAAATTCGCTAATTCACTGCGATTGCGACTGGCCATGCGTCTTTGTAAAAGGGATCCTGAAAAGGCAAAGGCAGAAATCCAGGCCGCTTATCTGGCAGGTGTATTTACAAGCAATGCAGATATCTGTAAAACTACACATGAAAATGTGGTAAATAATTACGCTCCTGAATTTAGAGCCAATGGTATTTCTGCTGCCTGGAACAGCAAAAATGAAATGGGCCGCGTGGTCAATACTTTCTATAATGCGTTAAACAATGACCCACGTCAAACTTATCTGATAAGATGTTACCGGGAATTTAACCCTGTAGCACCCACAAGATATCTGGAAAGAGAAGATATAACAGCCCAGATTAGGGCTAAGGGGCCTTTGGTTCCCGGACTTCCAGGGCGTACAAATTCTGAAGACCCTATTCCTGTAACTACAATCACACTTGCTAATGGAACTTCTTACACGACCAGAAGTATCGATATGAAGCCTCAGCTTAACCATAACCTGCTCAGAAATGATGCTCCCTTTTTGCACATAACATACTCAGAAGTGGAATTGTTGTTGGCAGATGCTACCCAACGTTTTGGACTCAATCTGGGTGGAACTGCCCAGGAACATTACCACAGAGGCGTGGAAGCTGCAATGCAGCACCTGAGCCTTTATCCATCTGGCCCTGTAGTGAGCGCTGCTGAAATTAGCACCTGGAGAACTGCAAATCCTTTGACGGCTGGACGGGAGTTGGAGCAAATCAATGTACAATTATACATTACCCTGCTGCTTAATGGCAATGAGACCTATGCCAACTGGCGAAGAAGTGGATTCCCGGCACTGGTTCCATCTCCCACAAGTGGCTCAACTTCGCAGACAATACCAAGAAGATTTGAATATCCATTGGTGGAGAAACAGCAAAATACTGAGAACGTAAACGCAGCCATAACCATCCTTGGAGGGGATGATTGGACCAAACGGGTATGGTGGGACTTGTAGGCGGGTATTAGCTTAGGTCATACTAATGGTATAAGTGGTTTAAAATATATACCCTCCGATAGACTAGACAGTGCCCAATCGGGCCTGTCAGGTAATCAGTCCGGATCGTTAGAAATCACCGCATTTAATTTTGATAAAAATATTAAAATGGACTTTGAAAAGAAAAAAAAATGGAGCTTGAAGTGGGGATTGATGATGCTACTGAGTACATTGGTCATAGTGCCCTCAAAGGCACAGTTCAAAGTAGTCGGCTATATCTGGTCCAGGTCAGATATGGTTAAAGATATTAAAAAGGTTGATCTGGAGAAGATTACCCACTTAAATATCGCATTTATTAATCCGGACACTTCAGGGAATTTTAAAGCTGTGCCCGGTTTGGACAGTGTAATTGAAATTGCCCACCGGAAGAATGTTAAAGTGCTGATGTCCTGTGGTGGGGGAAGTCGTCAGAGCTATTACGCTGAATTATTGACCAGAAAACATAGGAAAACACTCGTCAAAAACTTTATTGCTGTCCTGGATAAATATGATTTGGATGGTATTGATGTCGATTTGGAAGGCGAGGACATCGATGGAAATTATGAAGGCTTTGTAGCCGACCTCCGAAAGCCTTTGACTAAGAGAAATAAACTGCTCACTTCGGCCCTCGCCTGGTGGACCAGGGATCGGATTAGTGATCGTGCGCTTGCTCAATTCGACTTCATAAATATTATGGCTTATGATAAGACGGGGCCCTGGAAGCCTGATCTGGGTGGTCAACATGCTCCATACAGTTATGCCGAAGAACATTTAAACTATTGGCAGAAAGAAAGAGGCCTCAAAAAGGAGGCCATGAATATAGGGCTGCCTTTTTATGGATATGGATTTGGTGAGCTGCCGGTTAAAGATCGCTCATTCAGGCAAATTTCGTGGACGGATGTGGTGAAAAAGTATCCTGAACGGATGAATTTTGATGAAATTATTCTGCCTGATAATGGTGGAACAATATATTATAATGGTAGACAAACCATTGTGGACAAAACTCAGCTTGCGAGCAAATCGGCCGGAGGGGTAATGATTTGGCAACTGCTTTACGATACTCAAGATGAACACTCCTTGTTATCTCTTGTTGATAATACCCATAAAAATTTAGAAAATAAACCATAATTCGTTAAAAACATGAAGTATAAAATAGCATCTCTTTTGCTGATTGCGTTTTTCTCCTGTAAAGGGGCGCGGAATATTTCCTTAGATCCCCAAGTACCCAGCCAGAGCGGCGCTAAGCCGTTTGCGGTTAACGGGAGATTGAAAGTAGTGGGTACCAGTATCGTCAACAAGAGTGGTCATGCCATACAGCTACGTGGCATGAGTACCCATGGGCTGCAATATCGGGGAAATTGTTATAGTGATGAGTCCCTTGATTTATTAGTCAATGGCTGGGGAGCAGATATATTGCGCATTTCGATGTACATTCAGGAAGGAGGGTACGAAACCAAACCAGAATACTTCACTGCCTTTGTGGATGAGCTGGTTGAAAAATGTTTTCAAAGGGGGATATATGCACTTATTGACTGGCATATGTTGCATCCTGGTGATCCCAATGAGAATACTGTAATGGCCAAGACTTTTTTTGAACACGTATCAAAAAAGCATGCTAATAAAGGAAACGTACTTTATGAAATCTGTAACGAACCAAATAACGATAAACGGATTGTCAGCTGGTCTATTATCAAAAACTATGCAGATCAGTTGGTGCCGTTGATAAGAAAAAATGATCCGGAATCTATTATAATTGTTGGTACGCCGGAGTTTGCATCACGTCCTGATCAGGTGATAGGTAATACAATTGCCGCAAAGAATATCATGTATACCATGCATTTCTATGCCGCTGATAAAAATAAACCCAACCAGGATACCCGAATGGAGTTTGTTCAGACAGCCCTGAATAACGGCATTCCGGTTTTTGTAACAGAGTTCGGAACCCAGGATGGATGGGGAGATGGTGATAACGATTTTGTCGCTTCTGAGAAATGGTTGAAGTTTTTGGCAGAAAAGAAGGTATCATGGGTAAACTGGAACTTTTCAGATAGCCCACGCAGCGGAGCTTCCTGGAAAGAAGGTACTTGTCCAAACGGCCCCTGGACGGATGCCAATCTTAAGGAGTCAGGGAAATGGATAATAACTCAGTTGAGCAGCCCGGCAGATAGCTGGGGAAAATAAAGAAGTCAATCGGTTTTATATGACTGAAAATTAAGTTTGCATATGCAAATTGAGGCTTAAAAGGTAACTTGCTCTACCAGTATAACTTAAGAATTAGATGTAGGCAATATCTGGGCAGCATGCTGCATAATTTATCTTAAAAAAAAACGCGTGAAAAAATTAATAAAAATATTGGTCTATACCTTTCTGCTGGTCCTGTTTTGGAATTTTGATGGGAGTATTGCGCAGGCGCAAGCTGCTGCAGATGCGAAAGATTTCCCGGTAAGGGGTTTTCATCTGGATTTGAGGATACAGGTTATGAAAATGCCAGCTTTGAAAGCTTTCGCCCTACAATTGAGTAAAAATGGGATCAATACCCTTGTAATGGAATGGGAAGGTACTTATCCGTTTGAAAAGCATGTCGTAATATCCAATAAATATGCATACAGTAGAAATGAGGTAAAATCGTTTATTTCCTATTGCGATTCGCTGAAAATTGATGTCATTCCACTGCAGCAAAGTTTTGGGCATGTGGAGTACATACTAAAAAATTATCGATACCAAGAATTAAGAGAAGACCAGAAGGATTATTCCCAGGTTAACCCTATAAAGGAGGAGCTTTGTAAAAGTCTGTTTACTGACTTGTTTGAAGATCTAATCAGTACCCACCGGTCAAAATACATTCACATCGGTGGAGATGAAACTTACCTGTTAGGCAGGTCTGTTGAATCCAAACGTAAGGCTGATTCATTGGGAATGGGAAGATTGTATGGTGATTATATTAAAATGCTGTGCGAAACGGTAGTCAGTATGGGCAAAATCCCACTGGTCTGGGCAGATATTGCGCTCAAATATCCGGATGCACTGAAGTCACTGCCTAAAGAGACTATTTTTATTGACTGGAATTATGGTTGGGAACTTGACAGGTTTGGTGATCATGAAAAATTGATGAAAAGTGGCTTCCAGATCTGGGGTTCTCCTGCATTGAGAAGTGGTCCGGACAGTTATTTTTCTACAGATTGGAACAAACACCTGGATAATATCCGGGTTTTCATTCCTCAGGCAAGAACGCTGGGTTATAAGGGGATGATCATGACTTCCTGGTCTACTTCCGGAATTTACTCCCAGATATTTGAGACGCACAGCGACATCATGGATCTCCATGCGATTAGGAGGGTGTACCCGATCTCTGGATTTAACCTGCTCATAGATGCTTTTTTTAAGGGACTTTATAGTAAAAAGGGACTGGTTCCTTCAGATTTTGTAGTGGACTATGCCAAAAGGACTTATGGCTTATCGGATGCTGATGCCAAATCGTTTTGGAATGCGCTGAAACTCGCGCCATATGAAGTGAGGCAGGGGAAAGTAAGTAAAGAGGGATTTACGGTCGGCCAGCTTTGTGATAGTGCTTTGTTTTCTTTAAAAACCTTGAAGGAAATGAAAGTTGTCAAAGCACAAACAGAATATGCGCATTATATACTGATGGCAAACATCCGCTATAACTATCTGATATGCATCGAAGTTGAAAGTGAACTCAATAAACAGGGTTTTAATCGTAAACAGTCACCTGAGCTCCTTAAAAAGTTAAAAGCATTGAACACAGATGTTGTCGATGCAGATTTTGCAAAGCTTAATGCTCATCTTTTAGATGATAGAGAAATTGCAGAAGAAGCAAGATTACGGAATTTCAGATATGCAGACTTAATTTCCAGACTACAGAAAATGAATAATGCTCTCTTATAAAATGCTGAAAAACAATCCTACCGTTCAGGTGTCTTCGCTCAGTAAAACGGATACACTGATTTCAATCGCACTGATTGGATTACTGTTTTTTATTTTTGGCTTTGTTACCTGGATAAATGCCATACTGATACCATTCTTTAAAATAGCCTGCGAACTCAATTATCTGGAATCCTACCTGGTGGCTTTTGCGTTTTATATTGCTTATCTTTTTATGTCATTGCCTGCCGGGTACCTGCTTAAAAAATTTGGATTTAAAAAAGGAATGATGCTGGGCTTTTGGGTTATGGGCATCGGTGCACTGTTATTTGTTCCCGCAGGATTAACCAGAACCTACTGGGTATTCCTAACCGGGCTTTTCACCCTAGGTATTGGCTTGGCCATTCTGCAGACTGCTGCAAATCCCTACATTACTATACTGGGGCCAAAGGATCGGGCAGCCCAAAGATTTAGTGTTATGGGCATCTGCAATAAGATGGCCGGTATTTTAGCCCCCTTACTATTTTCTGCAGTTGTTTTAAGACCGGATGACAGTGCTCTATTCAGGCAAATTGAAACAATCAAGGGGGCGCAGAAATCGCTCATTCTTGATGAGCTTATCGAGCGCGTTGTAATGCCATATGCGATAGTAGCGCTAATACTGCTTTTTCTAGGCTTTTTTGTGCGTTTCTCGCCATTGCCTGAAATTGATACGGAAAGTGAATCCGAAGCATTGGCGGCCAGCAATTCGGACAAAAAAAGTATCCTGGACTTCCCCTATCTGGTACTTGGTGCAATTGCTATATTCTTTCACGTTGGTTCCCAGGTAATTGCTGTGGATAGCATTGTCAATTATGCTTCGGCTAATGGTATGGAATTTATGGCTGCTAAAAGTTTTCCATCTTATACGCTGTCCGCCACAATCATCGGATACATATTGGGCATCTCCTTTATTCCAAAACTTTTATCCCAGCTGGCGGCATTGAAAATATGTACCGTGCTTGGTCTGTGCCTGAGCTGCTGTATTTTATTGGTTTCAGGGAAGGTTCAATGGTTTGGCAAGGATGTCGATATTTCGGTTTGGTTTGTGGTGCTGCTTGGCTTTGCCAATTCTATGATATGGGCGGGTGTCTGGCCATTAGCCCTGGACAATTTAGGGAGATTTATCAAAACTGGTGCCTCGCTGCTCATTATGGCCCTTTGTGGGAATGCCATTATGCCATTATTATATGGTTACTGGGCTGACAATCATGGTCTTCGTGAAGCCTATTGGGTATTGATTCCATGCTATTTATACCTCATTTTTTATGCTTTTTATGGGCATGCATTAAAAAAATGGAGATTTCAAAAGTGACCCTATGAAATACATCAAAATATACAACGCGAATATTATTACCCCCGAAGGAATACTTAAAGGCGGAACATTAGTTATTGAAAATGATAAAATTGCCGAGGTATCAGCCGGAAATGTGGACGTTCCCTCCGCGTTTGAAATAAATGCGGGTGGTAAAATTATCTCACCCGGATTTATTGATCTGCACGTACATGGGGGGGGTGGACACGATTTTATGGATAATACAATTGATGCTTTCCTGAGCATAGCCAGTACCCATGCCCGCTACGGTACCACATCACTTATGCCCACCACGCTAAGTTGTGAAAAAACTGATCTGCTGGATACCATCAAAACCTATGAAGCCGCTGATCCCATCAACTCAACCGGAGCACAATTTGTTGGTCTGCATATAGAAGGTCCTTATTTCTCAATGAACCAGAAAGGGGCGCAGGATCCCAGGTATATCCGGAATCCTGATGCGGATGAATACAATGAAATTTTAGCAGCAACAGCTGTCATCAAAAGGTGGAGTGCGGCTCCCGAGCTCCCAGGATCACTTGCATTTGCAAGAAAGCTAAGTGCTAACAACATTCTTGCCTCCATTGCCCACACGGACGCCATTTATGAAGATGTACTGGTAGCCTTTGAGGAAGGATTTACCCACGCCACACACTTCTACTCCTGCATGTCGGGGGTATCCAGAAGAAATGCCTACCGCTATGCCGGCGTAATCGAGGCCGCCTACCTCTTGGATGATATGACCGTGGAAATTATCGCCGACGGAGTGCATTTGCCTCCTGCGCTATTAAAGCTAGTCTACAAGATCAAAGGCATGAAAAATACCGCGCTGATTACTGATGCAATGAGAGGAGCTGGCATGCCTGAAGGAAAAAGTATTTTAGGTAGTTTAACTACAGGGCTGGAGGTGATTATTGAGGATGGGGTTGCTAAACTTCCGGACCGCAGCGCTTTCGCGGGTAGCGTTGCGACCGCAGATCAACTCGTCAGAAATATGATGGAACTCGCTGAGGTACCGCTGGTTGATGCCGTTGAGATGATTACTAAAACCCCGGCCAGAATATTGAACATCAACAGCCGAAAAGGCGTCATCAAAAAAGGAATGGATGCCGATTTGGTCATCTTTGACCAAAAAATCAATATCGATACCACTATTGTCATGGGACAGATTGTCTTTAATGCAAATGAAGTGCAAGCTTTGTCTTGAAAACCCAAATATTAATTATTTTATAACGCCCTTGAAGAAGCTCGAAATCCCATACGTAGGCGCCCTTGCCATGGAAACTGCTGAACAAATGACTCAAACCCTGGAACGCTTTAACAGCTTTCCTATTAAATGTAATCCATGGCCTGAATATGTTAGTGATACGAAAGCCAGCTTCAGTATTGCTCATAATGCAGACCTGATTTTTTTGAAGTACCACGTCCAGGAAAAATATTTGATTGCCAACGAAGGGTATAACGGCAATATTCACAATGATAGCTGTGTAGAATTCTTTGTGGCTTTTGAGAGTGATCAGGGTTACTACAATCTGGAATTTAATTGCCTGGGCTTTTCGAAAATAGGCTATGGAACGGATCGTTCCGACCGGGTTTTATTACCGCTGGAAGATGTCAAGAAAATACGCTCGCATTCCAGGATCAGCTCAAACTGCACCGATGATAATGATGGCTTTGAATGGGAGATTTTATTAATCATTCCAAAGCACACATTTATTTATCACCAGATCACTTCTTTTGGTGAAATCAAAGCCAGGGGTAATTTCTATAAATGTGGAGACGGTTTGCCACAGCCGCATTTCCTAAGCTGGAACATGATTAGCTCGGCACATCCCGACTTTCACCAGACAGAAAGTTTTGGCGAGCTGGTATTTAAATAGGGATAAAGTTGAAAAAAAAGTAGTTTTCAAGGAAGAAATCTTGAGCACAGAAGATGATTTATTTAGAAAACAGCCTCTGTGCCCTTCACTGCACTAGGGGAACACCTTTACCGCAGATCCTCCGCGATTCTCCGAATTGAAAACCCTCAGGCGGATTGATTTGCTGTAATCTATTGGCACTGTGTATCGTTTGCTTTTTGCTGTTGGTATTGTTCCGTCTGTAGTATAGAGAATGCGGAGTCCGGGATATAAGACGTTAGCCTCCACTTTTCCTTTTCTAACTGCATAACCGGGAGCGGGTATCCGGTATTGAAAACCTCCGCCATAATGATCCAGTCGCGGCAGTTCTTTTGTTCCAAGCCGGTTGATGAAAACGGACCACGCTTTTTTATAAAGCTCGGCACTCTTCTCGCTGTTTTGCTCCTGCGCCCAAGCGGGATCCGCCGCCCAGCTTCTCTCGGCCAAACCCAGTATTTTCGGCAACAGCAAGTATTCCAGTTGTGCTGCCGTTGTGATTACTTCACTCCAGAGCGGCGCCTGCAGACCAATAATATTTTTTTTCCCCTGCTCGCTGAGCCGGATCTTTGCCTGATAATGATTTGCAGGCAAAGGTTTTCCACTTTCATCCTCGTTTTGGTTTTTATAATAATCCAAGGGGATAAAGCTGAAGGGTTTGTTCACATCCACATACCCTCCCCAATATTGTCCGGGCTCGTGATGGCTTTTGTTGTAGGCCAAATCCAGATACAAATTGGTTACGTTCGTTAGTACAACCTTGTAACCTGCATTCGCCAACTTATAGGCTAAATCCTCGTTTCCGCTCAAATTGTTCCAAACATCGGCATGGTAATTCTGTGCTACCCCTCGCTCATCAAGTTCCATTTTTGATCCCGCTTCATTTCTGATTTTTCGCAGCCCAATCTCCTCCCAACCGGAAAGATAAAGATTTCGGGATGCCAGCAATTGACTGACCTTTTGAAAGTAATAATACCAAAGTTCATCTATTGTTTTGATCTTTAAATCATCACTGATCATTTTTAGCGCAGCAGGTGATTTTTCCCATACGCCATTTGGCACCTCATCACCTCCAAAATGGATGGTGTTTAGCGGAGCCCCTGCATCTCTGTACATGCTAATGGTCTCATCAATGATTTTTTCCATGAATCGGTAGGTAGATGGCAATGCAGGATTGATCACATTGTCGTTAAAGCCCTGAACACTGCTATACACGGAGTTATCTTTCAGATCACGCAGCAGGTAAGCCTCAGCCGAATCAGTCTTTCCCGCCAGCATAAATTTCCGGTAACGCGCATCCATCGATTTTATGGCCGCCCTTGCATGACCCGGCGTCTCATATTCAGGGATCACACGGATGTGCCTAAGCGTGGCATATTTTAGTATCTCGACGAAATCCGCCCTGGAAAGGTAGCCGCTGCTATGGTTTACAGTCGGCCCGGAGCCGTAGGCGGGAATCATCCATTGCTCCTCGCCGACTGTATGGGCTCTTTTGGATCCAACTTCGGTTAGTTCAGGAAGATCTTTGATTTCAATGCGCCACCCTTCATCATCATTGAAATGCAGATGGAATACATTGATCTTATACAAAGATAACAGATCCAGAACTTTGATAATCTGCGATTTCGGCTGGAAATTCCTGGCAATATCCATCATAAACGCCCGGTGTCCAAAGCGTGGCGCATCCATGATTTTTAAGGCAGGAAGGTCAATGAATACCGTTTTCTCTTTCCAGAAGCTAGGCGAGAATATCATCCTTAAGGATTGAATTCCATAGAATATTCCTGCTCTATCCGAAGCAGAAATGGTGATTCCCGAACTTTCTACATCCAGCTCATAACCTTCTTTTGATTCCATTGCTATTTTTTTAAGCGAAATTGTGGGCAGATTAGTCTGAGCGGCGGTATGAGGTTGACTCGATAGCACCTCGCCAAGCGCTGTTTGAAGATAGTCTGCCTCTTTCGAAAAAAGCTGGTCAGCTGTAATCTTCACGGAAGCGGATAACCGAAAACTACCCTCTTTTTTAATGTAATTTAATGGTGAAGGAAATACTGGCGGTATTTCGTTTGGATTGATAAATTTGATGGACTGATTCTGCACAAAAGTCTCTCTGGACTGTTTTTTTTCTTGATCATCGAGGCTTGCTGGCAGGACTTTCAGACTTAGGTTTTGCGCGGCAGTCCGGTCATCGAATACCATATAAAATCCTTTACCATAATCTGTCCTGTTTTTAAGATGACGGCTCAATATCTTAATACTGATTTTCCTTGCCCCTGCAAGTCCCTTAAAATATTTTGTCGGCCTTAACCTGTAAAAATCGCCATTCACATGACTTAGTTCAATAGGGGATTTAATATCTTTTAATTCATGAGGATCAGGGCCGTTGAAGTATATCGCCCAGCCTGCCCTCTCCAGGCTACGCTTCCCAAGAAGAGAAAGGGTAAGTTCTGACAGCGTTTCGCCCTGGGAATTAAAATTATGTTGAAGGATTTTCCAGCTGATGGAGTAATCCTTGCTGAAAACGGCGCCCTCTTGCTGCGCTTGCAGCTGATGGAAAGCAGTTATCAAAGTAATAACAAACAGCAATAAATTAATTTTCATGTGTTTTTGAGGTTATCTGGTGGTCAATTCTTGGGATTTATTGCTAAACTCGGACGTAAATTTTCTTCCTGTCCATGACTAGTCCGATAAGCCACATTAAAAGCATAAAGCTGATCGCAAAGGCAAATGATGCATTTTTTTCACCCATCCAGCTCAGATACCCTGTTTGATACAAGGTCGAACGCAGAGACTTTTCTCCAATAGGAATCAGTGAAAGCACATCACTGATTATCCAAGACATGATGTAGATGAAAAGAGGGTTTTTACCAAACACGACAAAAAAGTAGCTCCATTTTTTAAAACGCCATACATCGATAATTAGAATCAGTATAGCCAGGACTACCAGATCCCAACCAACGGTCAGCAATACATATGAGCTGCTCCATATCGGTTTGTTGATCGGAAAGTCAATGTCCCAAAGGTTGGATACAATCAATAGACCCATTGCCAACAGAAATATGCGCAAGGTAGTATCTAATCCACTACCCATTTTCTTGATATAATAGCCCGTTAGGTATCCCGCAAGGACATTCACTATAGCAGGCAATGTGCTTAAAAGCCCCTCAGGCTCAAAAGGGATACCAAATCCTTGATAGAGATTTTTAGCATTGAATAATATCAGATCAAGTTTCCCGGACGCATTTCCTTCCAGGCTATAAGGGGATGCTGGATCTCCGAAATAATAGGAAATCCCCCAATATGCAAGCAACAATACAATCCCGGTCACGATGGACCAGAACACATTGGCGTAATATAAGATTAGGTTGGCAAAAAAATAACAAACCGCGATGCGTTGCAACACGCCCCATAATCTGACTTCAAATATATTGGTAAGCGCAAAGCTCCCATTTTCAATTTGGTAAAAAGGAAAATAATTGAGTAGAAAGCCAATGGCAAAAATCAGAAAGGTGCGTTTAACAATTTTTTTAAAAAATACCAGGGGACCATCCTTCGCCGCTTTGGGCAGGGTAAAACTAATGGCGTTCCCCACAACAAATAAAAAGGTTGGAAAAACAAGATCTGTTAGCGTAAATCCATGCCATTCCGAGTGGGCGAGGGGTGCGTAAATAGCACTCCAACTTCCCGGATTATTTACCGTAATCATTAAGGCTACAGTCAACCCCCTTAACACGTCCAGGGGTAAGTTTCTTTCATTGGTTAGTACTGTTTTGGTCATATATTTTTTGTTTTTTTTTATTGTTGTCAGCTGTTGATCAGCTTGTTGCCTCATTGGTATTCCTTGCCGGCAAGGCAACTAATTATCGAATATATAATTTTTTTTGAGATTTTCGTTAACGTACACGAAAATATTATTACTTTAGTCGCAGGAATTTCTGCAAGAGGATTTTTATCGTACAGCAGCAGCTCCCGATGGTCGATGGACTAAAGTCCATGAACAGGTGAAATACGAAAACAGAACCAATGTCAACTAAAAAAGAAAACAACATCGAAGTTAAAATATATGGTTCCAGAAAAGATATGGGCTGTGCAGCTGCAGAGCGCTTTGCCAGGGAAATCGATAGACTTTTGCTGGAAAAGCAGGAAATCAATGTCGTCTTTGCTGCTGCTCCATCTCAAAATGAGTTTTTGGAGTATTTATCCGACCACAACCTGCCTTGGAGCCGCATTAATGCATTTCATATGGATGAGTATATTGGCCTTCCTGCCGATGCGCCCCAGGGATTCGGTAATTTTCTTAAGGACCGCCTTTTTGCCCGCTTCAATTTCAAATCCGTACATTATTTAAATGGTAATGCCGTAAATCTGGAAGACGAATGTCGCCGTTATTCAGACCTGATTTCACAATACCCCATAGATATTGTCTGTATGGGTATAGGGGAGAACGGGCATCTGGCCTTTAACGATCCACCGGTAGCGGACTTTGAAGATCCAATGATGGTCAAAGTTGTAGAGCTGGACCTTGCATGCAGAAACCAGCAGGTAAATGATGGCTGTTTTAGCCACCTGTATGAGGTACCGGTATCGGCGCTCACTTTGACTATTCCCACTTTGCTCGGGGCAGGATTTATCAGTTCAGTTGTTCCCGGCAATACCAAGGCACAGGCAGTAGCAAACACGCTGGAAAAAGAAATCAGTACTAGCTATCCCTCCACCATACTCAGGAATCATACAAATGTTGAACTGTTTCTGGATTTTGAGAGTAGTCAATTATTAAAGTAATAACAAAAAAAAATGGCCAGATTAAATCTACTTGAAGAGACCCGTTTCGAGAAACTACCCGTGAGTGTTTTCGATAATCCAAAAATTGCTTCTATTAATGTGGCGCATCGAATAGCCAGCCTTATTAAACTAAAGTATGCCTTGGGCGAGTTTGCAGTACTTGGCCTGGCAACGGGCGTTACCCCAATTGCAGTCTATGCCGAACTGGTTAGACTACATAAAGAAGAGGGGCTAAGTTTCAAAAACGTAATCACTTTCAATTTGGATGAATATTATCCAATGCAGCCGACGGCGGCGCAGAGTTATGTTGCTTTTATGAACGAGAATCTTTTCGAACATATTGACATTGATAAAAACAACGTTCACATCCCCGATGGAACGCTTTCCTTGGAGGACATTCCGGCTTTCTGTTTGGAATATGAGAAAAAAATCGGCGATCTCGGTGGGCTTGACATTCAGATTCTGGGCATCGGCCGTACCGGTCACATTGGTTTCAATGAACCGGGTTCGGCTCCAAATTCCGGAACACGGTTGGTTACCCTTGATGATTTGACGCGTCGTGACGCGGCCCGTGATTTCGGAGGGAAAACCTTTGTGCCGACCAAAGCCATCACCATGGGCATCGGCACGATTTTCAAAGCACGGGAGATTATTTTGATGGCCTGGAGCCGTAAAAAAGCCTCAATCATCAAAAAAGCTGTTGAAGGCGAAATCTCAGCCGACGTTCCTGCAACTTACCTGCAGCTTTCAGAGCATGTTGAGTTTATTTTGGACACCCCTGCAGCTGCAGAGCTTACCCGTTTTTACACGCCTTGGCTCGTTAAAGATTGTGTCTGGACCGATGAATTGGTACGTAAAGCGGTTATTTGGCTGGCCAACACCCTGAATAAACCAATCTTAAAGTTAACCGAGGACGATTACAATAACAACGGCATGGCGCAACTGGCCACCGAGAAAGGACCAGTTTACAACATAAATATTTATATCTTCAGTAAACTTCAACACACCATCACCGGCTGGCCAGGTGGAAAACCAAATGCTGATGATTCTCAGCGTCCGGAAAGAGCTGAACCTGCGAAAAAGCGAGTGGTCATTTTTTCTCCCCATCCTGATGATGATGTTATTTCGATGGGTGGTACTTTTATACGCTTAGTGGATCAGAAACATGATGTACATGTTGCCTATCAAACCTCAGGAAACACAGCTGTTTGGGATGATGATGCCCTTCGCTTTGTGGAGTTCAACGTTGATTTCACCGAAAAGATGGGAGTGGATAATTCAGATTTGATGGAGCTTTATAGTAATATGCGAACCTTCATTGAGCAGAAGAAACCAAATCAGGTAGATACGCCGGAGATTCAGACCATAAAGGCTTTGATCAGAAAAGGAGAAGCAACTGCTGGGGCTCGTTACTGCGGATTAGATGATGACCATATTCATTTTCAGGCCCTACCTTTTTACGAAAGTGGAAAAAATCAGAAAAATCCAGTAACCAATGAGGATATTGAACTTACCATTGAACTTTTGCAAAACATAAAACCCCAACAGGTTTTCGCCGCTGGCGATTTTGAAGATCCGCACGGAACACACATTGTTTGTTTTAACATCATTTTGGAGGCATTAACACGCCTGCGCAAAACTGAAGTCTGGGCAAAAGACTGCTGGCTGTGGATGTACCGCGGTGCATGGCATGAGTTTGAAACCCACGAGATTGAGATGGCAGTGCCCATTTCTCCTCAGGAGCTTGAGCGAAAAAGAAACGCAATTTTCAAACACCAGAGCCAAAAAGACAGGGCTGTTTTTCCAGGTGATGATGCCAGGGAGTTCTGGCAACGTGCTGAAGACCGAAACCGAGAAACAGCAAAAGCGTATAATGAACTTGGGCTCGCTGAATATGAAGCGATCGAAGCTTTCGTAAGATGGAAGTTTTAACCAAATGAGGCTTGCTTTGCAAAACCAACTAACCACCTGGGCGGTCCATCATCTGAAATATCTACATCCTCTCATCGGTATTTCGGCTAAGGAATCACATGTCTTATCATTTGATCAGTATTATTATTTACCTAATCAAAATCAAAAAACTAATGAATTTATGCATCATTTTGATGCTCTTTACCCTGGGTTCCTGCAGTAGAAGTGAAGAAACCTATCAGTCTGAGGAAGCGCTGTCCAAGACGTTGAAATCAAGCGTTCAGTCAGGGGCCAATACTCTTTCAGCTAGCAAGATTGTAGTAGGTTACGTTCCAAGCTGGAAAAATGTACAAAATGTAATTGATAACAATGATCTCCATATTTAGACACACCTCAATATTGCCTTTTTTAGTCCAAAGTCCTCGGGTCAGATGATGGTAAACGGAAATCTCACTTTTGGTGATGCTAGCAAATCATAGCAAATGTTGCACTGAAATAGCCAGTTCGTAATATCTATCCTATCACACCTCTTTTACGAAGTTACCCACACTTAAAGTTGCAATTTGCACCTCGACAGTAGCTAATCTGATTTTCAGTATCGAATGCCCTAAACAAAAACAAATTGCCAACCTCGGATTCTTCCTATTAACTGTAAGAATTTTTCGGCATTTTCCGCAACTGAAGCTATATGAATCGGACCAGGAGTTGCATATGCCAATTGAATGTCTACCTACAAGGAACACTTGTAGAGATAGCATTCCCAGTTGAAGCTTAATTTAAAGGTAAATTCATTAGACTGTTCAGGGTCTCTTAGGCTAACCGGACAATATTCTGAATTAAGCTCTTATCAAAAAAAAAGTTCTTGAAGCGCTATGTTTATACTTGCAATGAAATACTTTTAAATAAAAAAACCTATTTCGATATAACCTGGGTAGATAGATACAACTAAATTGACCAAACATATGTTCTGCGGGAACCTCGAGTTTATGAACCTATTTTAGTGTTTTATACATCCTGACTCAAATGTACGGATACGGACATTTTTTGTCTGATAATGAACAGCTAATTTCCTCTTTAATTTGTGAAATTGCCTCCTTGAACCCCTGTGGAGGATATAATTTATGGCATAGTGTTGGATTACTAGCACCAAGAATTGCATTTAGCAAATAAAAGATTTTTATTTTTTAGTTATAATTTTAATGGAATATTTTTCAGTACGTTTTTACAGAGGCGTTAGGTGGTGTAAAGTTTCGATGCTAACCGGTTTTCGCCTTATCAATCGGGACACATAACACCACAGCAGAGTACCACGTGAGGGAAGATGGGGTGAAAATTGACAGAATCATTCTGAATGACAATCGTCTTTATAGCAAATTGCAGAACAAACTCATAAATGACGCCTAAATCCTACAGCATCTGCTTTGCTTCGAAATGTTATTAAATCAATATTCGAAAACGAACATTCAATCTCAGTCAATATTAAATAACAAGACTCGCAGCGAAATAGCCTCAAGCGATTTTTTTCAGAGGGTTTTTCATGATTAGGTTACCTCGGCAAATTTTGAGCAAAAGGTTACTAAAAATAAAAAAATAAAAAATTAATTTAAATATATATGTCGCGTTTCAATTTACTTTTTTGGGTGATTAACTTATCACTTTGTCATGCTTTAACTCAGGTGAAAGCTCAGGTTTTTGAGAAGACAGCTGTGCTTCACGGTGACAGCATCGTCTTTCCTATCACACTCATTAATGCATTCCCCTTTATCTCGGCCACCGTGAACGGTATTCCTGGAAAATTCATGTTCGACACGGGAAACCGCGCAGCGATCGATATAAACGATAATTACATAAAACTAGCCAATAAAAAGAATAGAGGTGATGGTATTGTAGCCAGCGGTCAGGCTTTCAAAAAAAATATTAATGATACCCTTCAGGAAGTAAAATTCACAAACGGTATTACTTTTCGAAACTTAGAACATATCGTTAGTGCAAATTATGATTTTTTACAGAATCGTATTACCCCAGATTGCCTTGGCTACATTGGCCACGATTTTTTTAAAGGATATATTTTTAAACTGGATTATTTAGGTAGAAAGCTTACTTTCTATAAGATTACTGCGGAGCGGAATCTCTCCAATGATTTTCTAAATGGGGAAAAAGTTTTAACTACAATTAATTTCGAAATCAGAAAGCTGGTAAATCATCCACTTGCAACAATGAAAATAGGAGGAATTGATGTGTTGGCAGCATTTGACACCGGACAGTATGGCTCTTTGCAACTGGATACCCCCTCCGCTGACGTTTTAAAACGCAAGGGTTTGGTGCTCGGATCAGGAATGGATAGAGGAGGGAATCTGTTGTTAACGGTAAAGAATATTTATATCGATAAGAAATTAAAGGTCAGCTTGAAAGGCGTTGAATTTTCAGATTATGGGGACACAAAGATTATAAGAAAGGCTTTGGGTATCACCGAGCCGAATCTCATCGATATTGGCTACCGTTTCTTCTCTGAATACAAAACTGTCTGGGACTACGACAAAAGGAAAATTTACGTGATGGAATATTAATAACCTTCATCTCTAAATTCTTGTGAATGCTCTAGATATACTTTGATTATCAGAGCCATTGAATCTTGCGACGATGGAAAATGTTTTTATCTGGTTAAGATTTAATAACTTCCAAGGAAAAAATGAAACGGATGGCAAAGGTATTGAGACTGACGGGCGAGGGGAGGGTCAGGATTTCGTAATGGACTGGGAATATAGAGGGCAAAAATGTATCATCTAATTTTAAGGGCGGCGTTTAGTGCAGTAACCTGTCCTGCCAGTGTTACTAGGGGAAAATGTACCTGCGGTCAATACTGCTAACTGAAAAAATCATTTCTCTTTTAGTTTAACAGGGTCTGTTTGTTAATGGCAACATATGCTAACTATAAGTGAACCATAAATAGGCTGCCTCAACTTATCAGGATGATGCAGCCTATTTTTACCTGTAGATTAGCTATACGATAGTTATTTCAGCGCTAAAGGATCGATATTATTTTTTGGATCTTTCCAGTTGATTTTCTTAGTAATGTCTAAACCATAAATGAATTTTTCAATATTTGTATATCCATCGCCATTGAGATCATGGATAGCATCAGCTGGATCATTCGGATTTAATCCAGCCTTCTTCTCCCAATCATCTGGCATACCGTCATTATCACTGTCTTTATACGGCTTACCTTTATATTCTGGGTAACCTCCAACCTGTTTAATATCTGTTATAATTCCATCTTTGTATGTAGGTTTTCCGGTTCGCGCTTCTTCAATTACGCGTATGTCTACAGCGTCTCTTCTGGGCAAGACCGCACCAACATTTTTCAGCACATAATTGTATGCATTTTTAGCGCTCATTATAGCAAACTCCTTGTGCGTAAATGGCTTGTTGACTTTAATATAATCTCTGTATTTACCTGCATCAGGCATGTCAGCGACCTGCACACCGCCATCCCAGTTATCTTTAGTCACACGCTCGTTTCCTTCCATAATATTGCCGTTCACATAAGCCCTGCCTATTATCAGGGTGTCAAGACGTGCACGATCACCTTCGGGTTTTAGTATCCGGAATCCAGAAGGCTTATCTTTAATTGTTGTTGGCCCCGGTTTATAATAGTTGTTAATTATATTGAACATAGATCGGTGATCTCCACCATCGGCGGAACGCACTCTCCAATTGTAAATAACATTGTTGACCAGGGTAAAATCTCCATACATTCCTATAGAGGGATTACGGGCAATATTATTTGCCCAGAGATTTCGCATAAAAGTACTATTTAATCCACCTATGGTGCTCCCAAATGCGTGATTGTAATTGTTGAGCGCTTCAGAAAATATGCTATTTTGTATGCTGATGTTAACTGTTGGCATTTTTTCGGGCGCAATCCCTACCTTATTGGACTCATACATATGGCGGTACCACGACATATTTTCATCCAAGCCCCAACTGGCCGAAACATGATCAACCATGATATTTCCTATCGGGTTACCACCAATTGCATCATCACGGCGGTCGTGATTAGTCTCCCCACGACGGAAGCGCATATGACGTACCACCACATCGTGAGTGTTCATCCAAATAGATTCTCCTGCGATGCAAACTCCGTCACCAGGGGCGGTATTGCCGGCAATGGTAATGTAGGGAGCTCTGACAATTAGCGGACTTTTTAATTTAATGATACCTGCTACATTAAATACAATTATGCGTGCGCCACCTTTTTCGCAAGCCTCTCTCAGTGTGCCGGGTCCAGCATCCTCCAGGCTAGTCACAACAAAAACGCGTCCTCCACGGCCTCCAAAGGTATAAGCCCCACCGCCTTGTGCACCGGGGAAAGCCGGAATATCAGCCTGAGGAAGGTCGTTTGGTGATGATGCCCAGGTGATATATGGCTTACCGTTACGTCTATCGCGGTCAATGATGGGGAGTGCCTCTTTCCAGGCTTTGTCTGATGCTGCTTTTGTGTCCTTTAAAACGTGGTCATCGGATGGCGTTTGGGTTGATGTTAACAGCGGATACTGCGCAACTGCGTTTTGCGAAATGCAGGAAATCGCAATTAGAGAAATAAAAAGGGTTGTTTTCATATTATAAATGATTATTTGATGCAAGGGAAACAGTATTCATACATGTCAATTCCAAATGAATTGTGGACCAAGGTATGGCGATATAAAAGGCGAACTTTCTTCACATCAGCACTATTTTGGCGGCTCTACAATCGCAATATATTTTTTATATAATTCTGCCCAGTTACGGCCTCTGGAGATTAAATACTCCTCATTTTTAGTCCGATATATCTCGAATATTTCAATCGCTAATTTTGTAGTTTTATAATCGATAGCCTGCTCTCGCGCTTGCTTCAAATTACTGATGATAACACTTTCTTCTTCGGGCGTTAGGTCGCCCACGATGGTTTTGTATTTGTTAAGTGTGGATGTTAATCTGTCATTGGTGTACTTGTCCAATACAAATTCTACCTGTTGTTCGGTGAGTTCATTGCGCAGACCGCTCATGAGATTTTCGTGAACACTTTTAGGTATTGCTGATGATGCAAGCAACTGCCGATCCAATGGCCCTAGCACCCTTCCTGTTGCAGGATTTATACCGGCAGGAACGGTTTGGTAACCATGTGAATAGTGCCAATCGTGAACAGCTTTCAGGTGTGTGCTAATGATTGCCTTTACCCGTTTAGCTTTCTGAGCATCTTTGAGTTTTAGTGAGTTGGTCCACTCTTGGGCATTTTTGCCTATTGCAGCAACTTCACTCGATATTTGATGTGGTGTAGGTTTTTGGGTAGTACTGAGCTGGGCTTTTAAAGAAAATGAAAGCAAAACTGCAAAAAGCAGGCTGATGGAATTTTTGGTTTTCATAGTAATTATTGTTTGTGATAGATTATTGTTATAATGTGCTTTGTTTTCATAGCGCTCCTATTTAAATTTGCGTACGCCGCCAGGTCGTGAATTTTGAACCAAAAGTTATTTTTCATTATTTCTTCCCGATAAGTATAGTTTCAGCATACCGGCTATTCATTTTTTTTGTGAACTACAGTTTTATATTTTACTGCAACGGGTCGAAACTTCCGCCCCAGTTATTATTCTGAAGGATGGCTGGATTACTGTTTATCGAGGCAGTTGGTATTGCATAGAAGTATGACCCTGGCTGATAGGTTATGGTGAACCGGGTATCTAAATTGACTATCGAAACGGTAAAAAATGTATAGGCTTGGTCTTGTGCCAAACCGTCACGGCCTACATAAGGTGAGGCAGTAAGACTTGCCGGTGCGGTAGAAGTTGTAACTATTCTAATGCCCGTTCGTCGGCTACCGTTAAGCGAGAGCAGCATTTTTCTTCGGCGCAGATCGAAAAAGCGTTTTCCTTCGAAAGCAAACTCAATCTGGCGTTCCAGCATTAACATATTTATCATGCGCATGCGGTCGGCTTTGATTGCAATATCCAGTCCAAAGTTGCCATCCGCACCAGGCTCAATGCCCGCTCTTCTTCTTATCGATCTGATACCTTCAAAAGCTTCATCCATTCTTCCGGTTTCGGCAGCAGCTTCTGCCAGATTTAGAACCACTTCCGCAAAGCGAATCTCCATCCAATCTGTACCTGCGAACGGCACACTATTAAGGCCAAGATTAGGGTCGATTGCTTTGCGAAGGTAGAAGCCCGTTGTGGTCGTGCCAGATGGCTCAACAGACCTCAATGTGCCATTCGCTAAGGGCGCAAAATAAGTCCATAGTCTGTAGTTTGTGTTACTGTTGATTGCCCAGGTTGAACCATTGAAAGCAATTGTTTTATCAAAACGCGGATCGCGGTTTTTATAAAATGTATTCTGGTTATATAAATATGCAGATTTATTTGTAACTGGGTTCGCATCTGGCATCTTGCCATCTTTCATTGGATAGGCTTGTACCAGATTCCAGGTAGGCTGGTTAGAAGTAGCTGCGGTTCCCGTACTTAAGTAGGCAGGGCGGGTTGAGGATTCATAGCCATTAGGCTTACTGGTCTGGTCACCAGGAGAGTTATTAAAACAAGTAACCATAACCGCCTCGGGGTTACCATTACCTTCTGTAAACCACATGTTATCATAAGATGGATGTAAACCATAACCGCTGGCAATCAGAAGGTCATAAGCAGCCTTATTAGCGACATAAGCCGCTTCCCACCTGGTAAGTTCAGTCGCTGTTTGATCACCATTTAAATATTGTGGACTTGCGTATTCTAGCAAAACCCTACCTTTGTAGGCAAGCGCACCGCCCGCAGTTATCCGGCCATAATCTGCAGTCAACCATTTTTTAGGTAAATACTTTGCTGCCGTGTCCAGGTCTGCTGTTATTTGCTTGAAACAATCCGAGGTTTTGCTTCTCGGTACGCGGGCAGCTTCTTTGGCATCATCGCCAACGGCATCCAGCGGTAAAAGCACAAGTGGAACCCCACCATATAGACGTACCAGGTTGTGATAACGGAATGCCCGGAAAAAGAGCGCCTGTGCTTCGAAGCGTTTTTTAAGACCAGGTGCCAGCGGGCTGTTTCTCAGGTCTTGGATGAACTGGTTAATGATACGTATCTTAAAGTAGTTACCTGCTGTATTGCTACTGCCCATATCAGATACACTATTAATGGTCAACGTACCCTGTACAAAGGCATTCTCCGCCCAACCTTCATCGGACTTGTCATTGCTGGCACCTAAACTTCCCGTTACGTTTCCAAACCAGGTAGGAAGGTTTTGGTCATAAATGAAGTCTAGTTGTTGCTTTACCAAGATTGAGTCACTGAAAACAAATTCCGGAGATACCTTATTCAGATCCTGTTTGTCTAAGGCTTTCTTGCAGCTTGGAAGTAAAAAAAATACTCCTAAAGCTATAATTATTATAGTATATATAGTTTTCATTGTTGCTAATATTTAAAATCCGACATTTAATCCAAATGAGTAATTTTTCAATACAGGATAGACCGTATAAGGCGCTCCGTTATCTCTGTAACTAAACGGATTATAAAAATTAATCAGGTTTTGTCCATTGAAATATGCTCTTATACTGGCAACTCCCAGTTTTTTTGCAATCGAGTTCGGTACGGCATATGAAAAATTTAAGTTAGTTAGTCTCATTATTGTTGAACTTCTTTCCCAAAACTGAGATGTTACATTATATGACTCCCTGAAATAAGGGGATGGGTAAGCTGCATTGGGATTGGCAGGGGTCCAATGGTCGTTCCAGAACTCCGGGCGGTTGGTTATATTTGTTGAGCTACTAATGGCATAACCAAATGCATCGCCTTCAACAAAAGTGCTGCCACCCCATTGTAAACTTGTAATCGCGCTTAGGCTGAACCATTTATATGAAATACCTAAGTTTAAGCCCAAATTATAATTATTACCTGAACGCTTAACGTAATCCTGGTCTTCAGTATTAATCTTTCCATCAGGGGCAGTATATTGGCCATTTGCATCGATAGGACCTCTTTTATCCTTATAATACAACATGCCCGGCTGAGGTACCAAGCCTAAAATACGCACATCAGCAGGGTTAATGCCAGCTGCTGCAGCCATTTCATTTTTCACGCGATCTGCATCCGCTGGCGTACGGATCATTCCGGCATAGTCATACCAAAGTGCACCCAGATCTGTTGATCTTCCATTCCTGTCAAGGTATGTGCCGTTTAGCCCGGCTTGCTGATCGATCTTAACGTTCTTCGCATCAAACCATGAAAAAAATGGTGTGAAGTTGTAAGAGAAGTCTTTTCCTATTTTATCTTTCCAGCCAACTGAAATTTCAAATCCGTAATTGTCGATGTCCAGATAGTTTTCTACCGGAAGCCTTGCACCCACCACAAACGGGACAGCTGCAGACAATTGGGTTAAAAGGTTGGTGCGACGCTCAAAGTATCCGTCCAAGGTAAATGATAACCGGTTACGTAAAAACTGTGCATCGATACCAAGGTTTGTTTTTAGGTTGTCATCCCACTTAGCATCCGCATTGGCTAGTAAGATGCTAGGCTCAACAGTTGATCCACGAGGACCAGTCGGCTGACCAAATACCGCAGCATGACCAATCGCAAACTGGTAGTTGCGAAGGTACTGGAAGGCGTTACTATTGTCATTACCCAAAAGTCCCACAGATGCCCTTACTTTCAAATAATCTATAAATTTCAAGCCTTTTTTAAAGAAAGATTCCTCTGATATTACCCAGCCCACCGAGCCCGAAGGAAAATAGCCCCATTCTTTACCAGGAGCAAAATTTGTGTTTGCATCTGCACGCCAGGCTACTTCTAACAGATATTTATCTGCATAGTTATAGTTAGCTCGGAAGGCATAAGCCAATCGGCCATACTCTCGTAATAAACCCACTTGATGAGCTTCTTTCTCTCCGTAAGCAAAGTTAAAGTTATCCAGCCCGTTAGGGTATATGCCGTCTTGTTGGGCTACAACGCCTTCGGAGTACCGCTCAGCCTGTTCATACAAAGCCATAAATGATAGGTCATGCTTGCCAAACTTACGGGCATAATTAACAATGCCGTTGAGTTGATAATTGTTAGCGAAGGTGGGGTTGATACGGATTCTGTCACTATTGGTTATTCTTGGAGTGTTAATAACTGTGCCTCCGGGAATATGTCTGTTTGTGCCCATGCCGCTATATTGGTAAAAATCTGTATAGGTGCCAAACTCTTTTCCGAAGGCAATATTGTAATTCTTATTATAGGTTCCCGTTAAGCTTAATCCCTTAATAAAGGGAACATCATATTTTATATTGGCATTAATATTTAGAAGGTATGTCCTGCTCAGCGCATAATTATCAGAAGCTTGAATGGCGAAGAAATTAATATTCTCCTTCACCGCACCTGAACCCTGACTTAATAATACAGGATTCCCGTCGATGTAATATTTTTGCCAAGGAGCAACCCTCAATAGGGAGAGAAAATCATCATTATCACTTGTAGAAGCCTGCTTAAATAAATACTTAGTGTTCTCATTAATCGCGCCGCTTAATGATAGACCTACACTCAGACCGTTTGCCACCCTAGCATCAGCACTCGCCCGGTAAGTCCATCTGTCGGATTTAACCCCCTCGAAATTAGATCCCTGATTCACATAGGTTACCCCCGCAAAGTAGGTAGCCTTATCGGTCCCTCCACTAATGTCCACCGCATGGCGCTGCAAAACTGCAGTTTTAAATGCCTGGGATAACCAGTTTGTATTGTTGGCAGGATCAGCAAAATAAGCAAGTTCATCAGGCGTATAGTAACCAGGGACTCTTGTGCCGCTTGGTGAAACACCTAAATCATTTAAAGTATAATTATTAGCAGCCTGGTAATAGTCGTTTACAAAAGTGGCCAGTTCTATACCACTCATCATAGTAGGTAGTTGTGTAGCATCGCTTAAACCCAATGAGCCGGAGTAATTTACTTTTGGCGCACCGGTCTTGCCTCTTTTGGTTTTAACAATGACTACTCCATTTGCACCTTGTATGCCATATATTGCTGCAGAAGCATCTTTAAGTATGGTAAGACTTTCAACTTCACTCTGATCAAGTAAATTAAAATCCTGTAAGGTACGAAAGGCATCATCAATGATATATAGGGGGTCAGTGGTATTTCTTACCGTTCCAAATTGAGGGTTACGAATAGTGATGGAGGCGTTTGCACCAGGCCTTGCGTCACCACCTGATACACTAACATTAGGCAATGTACCACGTATCGCAGATGCCAGATTAGTGGTGGGGATATCCTCAACGGCCTTTAGATTAACTTGGGATACCGCCCCGGTAAGATGTATCTTTTTCTGGGTTCCATAACCCACTACAACCACCTCATTTAAATTGGTTTCACTAGATTGCACCAGTTTTGCCTCCCAGCTATTTTCATTCGCCCGAAAGGCGCGCTCCTGGTAGAGGTAACCGACATACTTTAGGGTTAGTACCACATTTTGAATGCTACCGGCATTGACAGAAAACTGGCCGTTCGCATCAGTCTGTGTACTAATGTTGCTGCCTTTTATTTGTACGCTCACCCCGGCAAGTGGTTCATTATCTTCAGCACTTTTTACTGTTCCGGTGATGCTTCGGGATTGGCCAAATACAAACCCCGTAAAAACGGACAGTAATAAGCATAGTAAAAGTTTTTTCATTTCATATTTGAATTATAATTGTTATAAATTGATTCCTAAGGAATAGAATTAGAAATTTGATTAGTACTTAAAATTAGAAGTTCGCTATTGTATTAAGCTTTCTAATGTTCAACGAGAAGATAGATGCTGCCATGATACGTGAAATTGGGGACAGCTGTATAGCATCCTTGATATTTGCAGAAGCATGGATTGAGAAACACTGCGTGCTTGGATATGTGGTTTTGAGGAAAGCCTGAACAATAGCAACGCAGGAATAATTTTTCCAAACTTGCCAAAACTAAAAGGCGGACAGGGAGGGCCATCAGATGATGCCCATTGAAGGAATTGTAAAAATTTCATATTTGGTTATTTAAGTTTTTGCGCGTATTACCACCAGCCTTTCATAGATTAACATTTTATTTCAAGTGTCTCATATAATATAAGACGGGCAACAATGATTATAAAAGATGTCAATCTCGTCATATCTTCTTCTTAAAGTAAATTGTAAATTCCTCCTTTTCAAATCGCCTTTATCGGACAATATTTGGTGCCACAAAACACTGACGAGGTATGTCCAAATGTTGCCTGTTTTTTTGTTAGTAAAAAGAGTATTTATATAAGAAAAATAATATTGCTGTTAATTTCATAAAATTGAAGAAAGAAGTGTCGCTTTGTGTATGCATTCTTACCATGTTTTTGTACAAATTGACCAATTTGGCAAATCATTGAAAGATGTGCACCAGTGATCGTAAATTAGACTAAGCTCGGTTATTAGGTATGTATCTTTTGTGCTTTTCATTTGAGCACTATCATTTGATGATTTTAAACCAATCAATTCTCTCACGCTGTAGTTTTGGTATTTCCCCACAGCAGAATTTGATAAAAAGTAGTGTCATTTAACTTAAGACTAAACACCACCGGGTGAGTAGTTCACACAGCGAGTTATTTTGAATGAGGTCCATACAATAAAGCCACCAATAACAATTCCTTAGGAGCGATTAATTTTAAGGCTCTACTGATTAGTGATGCTTATTTCAAAATTAGCCTCAAAGGCCAGCTATATTGGAAACACGCTCAGGCCCAAAATAGCGCATGCACTAACTTCAGGTGTTTTTTGGAATCATGGATAGTTATGTTTTTTCCTGTTTCCCCAAAAGAAAATGCTGGAGTGTAGTCAGTGATATTTATTAAGCAATCGGCGCTTATGGTTATTATTGTTCTAAAATTTAAAGTGATTAGGAGAACAAACTAGCTTTTAGTGAAAAAAACACCCAATCTGTTTTGCAATGTTGTTCAATTGACTAACTTAGAAACACTAATCAAATAATCAAAAACATGGGGCAAAAATCCTCCCATAATATTCAGATTTAATTTCGATATGAACAGCATACTGAAGTGCGTCATGTGTGTTTACCTAATGTGTTTTCCTGCCGGAACAGTACTTGCCCAGCTAAAACCCAGAATTACCCACTATACCACCAAAGATGGGCTGCCCCATAACTCTGTTTTAAGTCTTAAAAAAGATAAGCAGGGCTTCATGTGGTTTGGAACATGGGATGGGATTTGCCGTTATGACGGACATGATTTTGTGACCTACAGAGCGAAAGTAGATGACCAATCATCCTCTAAAATAAACCGAATTGATAAAATTGTAGGAGATAAGCAGGATTATTTATGGCTTAAAGCAAAGGATAGGACTGTTTACCGCTTTGATAAACAGACTGCGCACTTCCTGCCTGTCGCCAAAAACATGAGCAATGGAGAACGGGTAGAATATTTAAATATTGTTCCTTCAAGAGTGAGTGGGGTTTGGCTCTTCACCAAAGATCATGGTGTAACTTATATTGCAGAAAACACCAGTTCAAAGTTAGTCTATCACAACTATAGGGCTGAGTCAAAAAAAGATGCAAGCATTCAATCTAACATAGTGAATTTCTTTCAGGAGGATGCTAATTCAAAGGTTTGGATTGGGACAAATAAAGGGCTCACCGTTCTTGCCAAAACCGGAAACTCTAATAAACCTTATTTAGCATCCCATTTGTTTTCCGGTCGCGGTATTAAAAGCACTACCCAGGATTCAGCCTTTATTTGGTTCGGAACCGAAGATGGTAGGCTCATCAAATATCAAAAAAGAACTGGGAAGTTTCTATATAAGACACTTTCGGAATATTCGATTAATGGTTTACTCGCCTCGAGCAACAGAAAAGAACTTTATGCAACCACATCAGAAGGTTTAATTCTTATACTGGATAAATCAATGAATGTGATTAGTAAGCATACAATATCTTCGAATCGACCTTTGTTATCAATTTATGAAGATAAATGGGGCAATTTGTGGCTTGAGCCGGACAAAGAGGGGGTTGTCAGATTTCATAAACTTGATAAAACTTTTCGAGTATTCAGTCGGAAAAGAAATGAATCTGTTAACAATTCCAAAGATTATTTTAAGGTTTTTGAAGATCAAAATGGATTCGTCTGGGCATGTATGAAAGGCGGTGGTTTGGCATACTATGATAACACGTCAAATGAAATGATGCCATTCACCTTTGATTCGAAGGAAGATGACAGCGATTTTATGAATACCATCAATGGAGTTTTTTATGATAGCAATGGAGTCCTATGGTTAGGTGAGGAAGCCAAGGGTTTACATAAAATTACTTTTCAAAGAAATGATTTCCCATTAAAAAAAATTGTTTTAGATGGTCATTCAAAGGCAGAAAATGAAACCCGAGCAATATTAAGCGATAAGCTTGGAAGACTTTGGGTGGCAACAAAATCCCGGAAGTTGTATTGTTATCAGGATAATAAAAAGTTGGTTCTACCTTTCGATAATTATCCTAAAAATGACTTAGGCAGAATCTATTGCATCTTGGAAGATTCAAAAGGAAATTTATGGTTTGGAACGCGAGAGGACGGCCTATTTAAAGCCGAACCGAAAGATGATAGGGGAACTGCTTATACATTAACGCATTATGTGCATGATGAGCGTAATCCTTTTAGTCTTAGTAGCAACGTTATTTATGATATTTTGGAGGACAATCGTGGAAGGATTTGGGTTGCAACCGGCTCAAATGGAATTAATATGATTGCTACACAAAATCAAAATACCGTCTTCCTAAACCGGTTTAACAGTTTTAAAAATTATCCTAAAAAATTATTTTTCTTTATAAGAAATCTTGAGCAAGATAAAGATGGAAATATCTGGGCGGCGACATCAGATGGTTTACTTATTCTGAATGCCCCGGGAGATAATCCTAACCTTTATAAAGTAAGCACCTATCGATACGGCGAAAGTAATCCTGCGAGTTTAGGAAATAATGATCTTCAGGATATTTATAGAGACTCGGCGGGCAGAATGTGGTTAGCTACACTTGGTGGGGGTTTGAATCTTGCATACCAGTCAAAATCAGTGCACAACCTTAAATTTAAAAGATTTACAGTTAGTGATGGTATTGCAAGCAACTATATTTTGAGTATAAACGGTGATACAAAGACTGGATTGTGGTTAACCACTCAGAATGGTATTACCAATATCAATCCGGACAAATACAGTTTAAGAAACTTTGATGGGGAAGATGGTTTAAGCGTTCAACAGTTCTCTGAGGGATCAACGGCCAAACTTCCCAGTGGAGAAATTATTTTTGGCGCTGTCGATGGTATTGTTCAATTTAATCCTGGGATGGTTCGTACTCTTCCAACAAAAGGAAAATTGGTATTCACCAAACTGCAGATCAATAATAAAGATGTTTCGTATTTTAATAAGCGGGAAATGTCTAATCAACACATAATTTATGCAACTCCCATTACACTTAAATATGATCAGAACATCTTCAGTATCAGTTTTACCACGCTTGATTTTAAAACTGAAAAGAAACTGCAATATTATTACCGTTTAAAAGGGTTCGAGGCTGATTGGAAAGATAATCATTACCTCAGGCAGGTAAGTTACACCAATTTAGCGCCGGGTAAGTATGTTTTTGAAGTGAAATCGCCAAATCCAGATCTCTATTCGAATTTGCCTTACAGGTATGTAGAGATTGAAATTTTACCACCTTTTTGGAAAACATGGTGGGCTTACTTATTTTACCTAATCGTAGCTGGAATGTTGTTCCACATAATTCGAAGTACAGCCCTCACAATGCTTAGGCTACGCAATAAGATAGTAATAGAGCAACAAGTAGCGGATTTAAGGCAGGAATTTTTTACAAATATCTCACATGAACTACGCACCCCACTAACATTGATACTGAATCCCGTAGAAGAAATTTTAAAGAAAGAGACATTATCTAATCAGGGGCGTGAATTTTTATTGCTCGCACGAAAAAATTCAGAGCGAATGCTGAAATTCGTCAACCAATTTCTGGATTTGAGAAAAGTAGAAAACAACAGGCTGGAACTTAGCATATCTAAAGTTGAAATTGTTTCTTTTGTAAAACAGGCAACTGGCTTTTTCTCTGGTGAGGCAATGAGAAAGAATATTTCAATTAATATCTCTTCAACCGTAGATACTCTTTATGCCTGGATTGATATCGATAAGATAGATATGGTTTTGAATAACCTTTTGTCAAATGCTTTTAAGTTTAGTCCTGATAACAGTAATTTATACATCACAATCGATTTTCAACCTGAAAATAATTATTTCACCATTACAGTTGCTGACCAGGGAGAAGGCGTTGCTGAAACAGAGCTTGACCGAATTTTCCAGTTATACTATCAAACTAATCTGCAAAGTCAGCTTCCTTCCGGTACAGGAATTGGATTGGCATTTTCGAAGGCACTTATAGAATTACATGGAGGTAAAATATGGGCAACCAATAACCTGGATAAGGGCTTAACAATCACTATTCAACTGCTATGTGGTAATGCTCACATTATAAGTGAGGTTGCAGATCAAAAAGTAAAAAAGGCGGTCATACAAAATTTCCAGTATCCAGATTGTGATAATCATAAAACCGTTCAAATTCTGGATGAAAATAAGCCGCTGATATTATTAGTTGAAGATAACGATGATCTTCGGAATTTTATGAAGATTCAGCTGAGCGAACACTACCAGGTCCGGGTCGCCCAAAATGGTGAAGAAGGGTTAAAGAGTGCTATTGAAATTCAACCCGAATTGATTCTGAGCGATGTGATGATGCCGGTGATGAATGGTTTGGATATGTTGATTAGTTTGAAATCTAATGCTATCACCAGTCACGTTCCCGTCATTTTGCTTTCTGCAAAACAATCCATAGAAAGCCAAATTGCGGGCTTGGAATTTGGGGCTGACCTGTATATCGCAAAGCCATTTAATAATGATTTATTGATGGCCTCAATCAGGGGCTTGATAAGAAGGCGGGCGAAAGCTTTCGAAAATATCGTATCGGGAAAGAAAAATTTACTTCATTATCCAACAGAAGTGGTGATCACAACCCATGATGAATTGTTTTTGAAAAAGGTCGTCGCAATAGTGAGTGAAAAGATGGCAGACGAGAATTTCAATATCGATTTAGTTGCAGAAACAATTGGAATAAGCAGGTCGGCTTTTTTTAAAAAATTTAAAGCCCTAACCGATGTCGCGCCAGTTGAATTTGTAAAAGACATGCGAATAAAAAGAGCGAAGGAATATCTGGATGCCGGGGAAAACAACATTTCCGGCATCGCTTATGCTGTTGGCTTTAATGATGGAAAATATTTTAGCAGATGCTTCAAGGATAAATTCGGCATGTCCCCTTCGGCATACCTTAAGAAAAAGTTAGAATCCTAATTGCCATTTTATTTCTAATCGCCAGCCAGAGAATTGATTTCTAGTTCAAAATGCCTTTAGGGTGGCTTTTTAAGTTGAAAATATCAATAATAACACCTATTCGAACAATTTTTTACCCTCCCAGTTTTCTAACATAGATAACTTTGTATGTTAATTGTCTATTATACGATCTCATTTTTGTGATTGTTAAGGATTAAATGCAGTTTACAAAATTTCTAACCTGAATTTTAAGTGTTCAATATCAACCTATTGTACACCGCTAAAAAATCAACTTGAATTATGAGGGCACAATTTCAAAAGATTCATTTACCATTAAGGAATACATATAGTGTGAAAAACGATAATGCACTCAACTTATCGAAGTGGCACTATCACGACGAGCTCGAACTCCATTATATTATTAAGGGAAGTGGTAAACGATTTATTGGTCATGACATTGGATCATTTTCAGCAGGAGAGATCATTCTTATTGGTGAGCAGGTGCCGCACAAATGGCAATTTGATGAGCATGATTTTGAAAGTAATTCCAATACTAACGAATCAATTGTGCTGCATTTTGGAGCGAATTGTTTGGGTTCATTTTTTTTGGCCTTACCTGAAGCTCATTTATTAAGCCGGCTGATGGATAGGGCGAAAAGCGGAATGATGTTTTATGGCGCTACCAATAACAAATTAGCGATGTTAATGAAGTCTTCAGTAAACTCCACCAGAATGGATCGAATTGTGATATTGCTCTCTATCCTTTCTGTTTTATCCGAAACCGAGGATTATCACGAAATTTCTACAAAGTCCAGTTTCACACCTGATGTTGATTTACACGATTCCAGACATTCCAGAATCACTGATTTCATTATCAAGAATTACCAAAAAGATATTGGACTCGAACATGCTGCAGCAATAAGCAATATGAGTATCACCTCATTTTGTAGATATTTCAAAATATTAACAAATAAAACCTTTAACGAATTTTTGCAGGAGGTGAGAATAGGTCACGCTTGTAGAATGATTATAGAAAATAAATATCCAATAGGGGTAATATGTTTTGAGTGTGGTTTCAAAAATGTTTCGAACTTTTATCGACACTTTAAAAGTATTACTGGAATGACACCTAAGGAATATAACAACATTTTCATTAACTAGATTCCCCCAAAAGGGCTTAAACGGGAATCTACCCTAATATTGAGAACTAAACCAGTATCTGATCATTGATAATGGGTTTATTATTTGGTTTGTAGCGGGATAAATCGGATGGTTTATTCCGTTCTATTTTAATTTTTAACATGCCTTGAAAATTTAACGTATCCCCATGAAAACTAAGCGACTATTTGTAGTTCTTGAAAAATTTGGTTAGTTAATGTGTATTATATATTTATATGGGCTGCTTTTTACTTTTAAAAGTAAAAAAGATGTTAGTATAAATGAGCTTTTTTCCTCATGAGGACTTGGTTATTCAAATCTCTAAAGCGCATTCCATTCGTTCCGACATTCAATAAGTTGTCTTGCAGCGGAAGATAAATATTTATATGGAGACAAAAGCTTGAGATCCGATATAAATCGCTTTGAAGGCTTTAAGCCAGCACTTGAAACAAACTCTAAATGCAGAAATAAACATCAAGGGTCATTCTGAGGTGGATACCTTTTTGATAATAGTTTATAGTATGAAACCTCAGATTAAAGCCTGAATTAACTGGAATATTAATAACCTGATAATTTAACTTAATCATGATAGCCATAGAATTTTTTAACAAATTGTCAATTCTTCATATGATAAATGCCAAGTAAAATACTCACCTGATAGCAGAAGAATTCTGAATTTATTTTCCTAGCGTTTTTTTTTGGCATTTACTAAAGTTGTAGCTTTAAAGCAATAATTTCGTTTTCTAGCACAGCATAATTAAATGGAATTTACATGCGTTGGATTACCAAACTCCCTGCCTGATTAGTTGCGGGAAGGTTAAGCTGCAAAAGACCAGGGTAAGGCTGGATTAATTTTATAGGCTTGCCGTTAAAAAGTGCCCGATATGAATAAGATGGGTTTAAGCATACCAGGAGGCTCCTTACGTGCGCTGGCGTAGATTCATCAAAACTAAGTTGCGCCTGGTAGGTTGAAAACGATTTGTTAAAAATACTTTTTTCAAGTAGGATTTCAAAGCCGGTGGTTACAGTTCCTAATTTATAATTTGCGTTGTACCAGCTCATCACTGGTGTGGATAGCCCCGAAAACTGGTGCCAGCCTGCGCCACGGCCGCTTTGAGATAAATAGTGTTCGAAAGTATAGTAGGAGTTTTCCGTTTCGTTTCTGAATACCTCCAGTCCTGTCTTAGAAATTTGCATGGCCAGCTCGGGTTTTCCTAAATCAAGCATCGTTTTCCAGATAAACCACTGATGGGGCATCCAGACCGCTCCATTCCAATAGCCATCTTTAAGATAATATGGAGCTGACCTGTCGACTACACCCATTCCATAGGGTGTCCACATATGATTTGAAGAAAAAAGTTTTTCAAGCAGAACCGATTGTTGCTTAGGACTGCATATTCCTGCAAGAATAGGGTAGGCGCCATCCATGCCCATATTAAAATCGGTGCCGTCCTTGTATTTAAATGGGCCTATTGGCATTCCCGATGAATCATGTCGGGTATAGCTAAAATAGCCGCTGGCTTCATTCCAGCTGTATTTTTGAAGGCTCTGCGAAAATGCTTTAATGTCCTCATCATAGAGGGGAATATCAGCATCATGACCATTCTTTTTTGCTATCATCCGCAGTATTTTCGCAAAGCGAATGCATTGAGAGGTTGTAATAACGGGCGATACTGAGTGCTCAAGTTTTTGTGCATGGACACCCACCTGCGCCGGGTAATCGTCCCATCCTCCAGAGTTATAAAAATAGTCCCAAGTACTCAATAGTCCCGATTTTAATTTACGGGTGGATGAGCTGCCAAGTTTGCCAGAAAGGAAAGAATAATATTGCTTTAGCCTCGGATAAAAATAATCCCTGAGCTCTTTAGACTGGGTTTTGTTCAACAAATCTAAAAAGGCGTACACCTGCACGGGTACGGGAGAGCCATGATGAATGAAAGCAGACTGGCTTCCAACCTCAGTGGTGTAGGCATTGATGCATTGTATTGCGCTATTGATATCTGACTCATTCAATCCCAGGGCTATGAAGCCAGAATCCCACGTGTAAAGGCTGTTCCACCACTTTCCTGGTGTGTAATGGCGAATATAGTTTCTTTGTGTATAGATGGGATAAACAATGTTTTCCTGTAGTGCCGCCTGAATCATTTTCTGGCTAAAGGCGTACTTCTTTCCCGATGGGAGATAGGAAGGGACCGAGGTTAATACACCTGGCTTAAATTTTATTAAGCTAAGGCTGTCAAGGCTGGAATTTACTTTTGATAGGTTAGTACCTGAAGTAATCAGGCAGCGTAGTGTTTTCTCACTGCCAGGTGCTAACACAATCGGTCTAATGAAAACATTCTCATAATGCCCTTGATAATTTCCCCGTAGTATGCTGTCCACATGATTATGCACAACCTTCCGAAAATATACATCCAGCTCATCGTTGCGAATTTCACGGATTTTAAATAAAGCATCCTCCCAGGCTATGCCATAATATCCTGCAGCATCTCTGTATCTTAATACAAGTTGACGCTTTTCAGGTTTTGCCTTAATTTCGGGAGTGAATGCCTTTTGGTTATCCACCAGTGAAAAATCAGCTCCCTTTAGCTCGCTAAATAACAGGCCGTTAATTTCTATTCCATCACCTTTAAGGGACTTAAGCACAAGTTCAGCGCCTGATTTAGCATCAAAAGGCACCTCAACCGAATTAATTTTACCTGTTCCCTTTAGCAGGAGTTCCTGATTTATCATTCCCTGAGCATCTATGCTGCTGCTCGTACCGGCCGGCCCAATGAAAAACAATCTCACAAATCCTTTTTTTATTTGAGCTGGGATCTGATAACTTACCTGATTTCCTTTAGTCTGAACAAATCTCTTTCCTAGTGCTGAGCCATCGAGGAAATCCTCGCCTCTCACCTCACCGTTCATCAATCCGTCTGTAACTAAATTGTCCTTAGGTTGCGCATTTGCAAAGGATATGTTTTTATAATCAACTGCATTTATCCAAATACAATCCTGAGATTTTTCAAGTTTTTGTTTGGGCCAGAGATCAGGATAATTCATGTTGCCCATTAAGTTAAGGGCAATGCTTTGTGGAAGCAGGGTTTTATTTACACATTTTATGGTAGCCAGGACCTTATCTTTACCTATCAGCTGATAGTTGACATCTACATATACCCGGTCTTTCCATTCCAGTTCATAACGGTAGCTATAGGATCCCTGCCTTGAATCCGCATGCCAGGGAAAGTATCCGGATTCGAAGTTCACATTCGGGATCAGGACCTTGTTGCGGTAATAGCCAGGCGCAACAAAGAAATCAAACCGCATTCCTGATGCCATATCCGGAATGTGGGAGATGCCCGCATATTTTTTTGAATAGGGCCCCCAGTCTCCAAGACCTATATCATGGGAACGGCTAAGAGACTCCAGCATCGGGTAACTTACAGCCTGTTGTCCCCTGGTTGGATGATTTTGTAAAAAGATTCCTGCAAGTAAAACTAAAACTTTTGCTTTCATATATAAACCTTAATCCTTAAACCCGGGCTTTAGTAACCGGGGTTTTGTTTTATTTTTGAACTGTTAATGTCAATTTGGCTTTGCGGTACCGGAAAAATCAGGTTATTCACCGTCAAAGGATTAACAATGCCAAAGAGTGCTCTTTTGGAATTCATGACCGGTATTGCCCTGTCTGTTCTAACCAAATCATACCAACGCAAGCCTTCGAATGCGAATTCAACCCTTCTTTCCTCTTCCATCGCTAGTCTGAAGGACGCCTGATCAGGCAGCTGCACAGCTGTCTTTGCAGGAAGTTTAGCCCTCATGCGAATGAGGTTTAGATAACGAAATGCATCGCCACTAGGCTGATAGCCCTGTTCATTCAAGCACTCTGCATACATTAGCAATACGTCGGCATAGCGAATCAAAGGTATATTATTGCCGTTATCATTTTTAGCAACTGGTACATCAAAATATTTTTTTACAAAATTACCCTGAATTGTTGCCCCGGCGGCATTTACATAACTCGTCGCCAAGGTAACACCTTTTCGATCATCATTTGCCTCATAGGCCTGTACCAAGTCGTTAGTTGGCTGATTATTTCCATCTCCACCAAAAGCGATAACCACATTTCCCGAATTCTGAGGCGCAAAAGCATTTGGCCATGGGTTTCCTTCTCCAGCGCCTCCAGACTTAAATTGTATCTCAAAAACGCTTTCCCTGTTATTTTTATTTGCAACGCGGAAATAATCTGCATAATTATCCATCAGAGAATAGATACCAAAATCAATGACCTCTTTCAATTTAATTGAAGCTTGAGGGTATTTTTTTTGAGTGAGCAGTACTCTTCCTAAAAGCGATTTTGCCGCACCTTTACTCGCCCGCCCAATATTTGCTCCGGTATAGCTTACCGGAAGGACAGCCTCTGCTTCGGTCAGGTCTTTTTCAATCTGCGCATAAACCTCCACTACAGCATTTCTTCCGAAATTGTATCCTTCATCAGGGTCCGGAATTTCATTGAGTACTAAAGGTACATCACCAAAAGTGCGTACTAAATTGAAATACACCACCGCGCGGATAAATTTAGATTCTGCAATAAAGCGTGCTTTTAAAGCCTGATCCATCGAGACCGGATCAATTCTGCCTAAAATAGTATTCACACGGTTTATTGCATTATAACCATCATTCCAGGCCGAGAGGATAAATGGATTTGTCGTGCGGATATAAAAACGGTCAAATTCATCCTGGTCTGTTACCGAACCCGATGCTACAGGTAGCGAATTATCTGAAGTAATTTCTCTGAAGACATAGCTATTTGTTGTAATGCCACCACCTTGTAGTGAGGAATAGGCACCACTCAAGGCCAAAGTGAAGTCGCCCACTGTTTTATAGGCATTTGTGGTTGCGATTGTGGAGATAGGGTCTTGTTGCAGGAATGATTTGCGGCAGCCTGCAAGAAAAACGCAACTCAATACTATAAGGATTGATATTTTAAGTTTCATAATTTTAATTTTTGATATCCAATTAAAAGCCAATGTTCAGTCCGATGATGAAAGTTCTCGAAAGCGGATAACCGCCATAATCAACGCCGCCGGTAAGCGCCGATTCATAATTGCTTACCTCAGGATTATAATTCATATAATCTGACCAGGTAACCAGGTTTTGACCAGATGCATAAATTCTTGCATTGGGTATTTTTATTTTATCCAATAATCTTTTTGGAAACCGGTAGCCAAGACTGATGTTCTGGATGCGAAGATAAGAACCATCTTCAACCCATCGGGATGAAACCGCATTGTTATTACCCGAAGTTCTGGCATTGGCTCTCGGAGTAACACCATCTCCGGGCTCAGAAGGGGATCTCCATCTGTTAAGAACGGTGGTGTACTGATTACCCCCACCCTCTAAATTCTCAAAAAAACGGCGGCTTAGGTTGAGAATTTCTCCACCTTGAGTGCCCTGGAAAGCGATACTGAAATCGAAGTTTTTAAAGCTAATGCTATTGGTGATGCTGTAGATAAAATCCGGCTGGTTATTTCCGATTATTGTTCTGTCTTGCGCTGTAATGCGCCCGTCTCCATTAACATCTTCGAATTTCGCATCTCCAGGTCTGGAGGTGGCATCGTGAGGGTAACTGTTCACATCATTCAGGTCACGAAAGATTCCGATTTGCCTGTAACCGTAAAAGCTTCCGATCGGCTCACCAATCATAGTGATGTTTGTTTCACCAACGCCGGTGCCGCTTAGAATATTGTCTCCGGTTGGTCCAAGTGCAAGGACCTTATTTTTATTGGTTGAAATGTTCATCGAGGTATTCCATTTAAAATTCCCTACTAAATTTTTTGTATTCAATCCAAACTCAAATCCTTTATTCTGCATCCTTCCCGTATTCTTCCAGGCGGTATTAAATCCGGTAAGACTAGGAACATTGACATTTAGGAGTAAGTCTGTAGTAATTCGCGAATAATAATCTGCAACCAGAAAAATCCTGTCGTTAAACAACCCTAAATCCAGACCAAGGTCAAACTGTCTGCTTTTTTCCCAGCCAAGTAGTGAATTTGCAAGCGATGCCGGAGCAAGGCCATTAGAGAGCACATTATTGAACGAATAGTTTTCCGAACGCAGCGTAGCCAGGTAAGGGTAGAAGTTATTATTAGGGAATGAGTTATTTCCTGACAGTCCATAACTTGCACGAATTTTAGCTTCTGAAACCATAGGTATTTTTTTCATGTAAGATTCCTCGGAAATGCGCCAGCCAACTGACCCAGCCGGAAATGCTCCCCAACGTTTTTCCGGGGCAAAAATTGAAGATCCATCATAACGGATGGAAACATTTAATAGGTAGCGGTTTTTAAAAGTATAGCCAACCCTGGTGAAATAGGAGACAGAGGTGTTTATGGCCCTTGAGGAAGTTGCTGTGGTTGTGGTTCCGTTTACACTTCCATTTAAGGTTTCAATTAAATCATTTGCATAAGAGCTCCCCGTTGACTCGCTGTTGTCAATGGCAAATCTTGTTGCCTCCATTCCGCCAAGTATATTTAAGTCATGGCCTCCGGTAAATGATTTGTCGTAAGTAAGTGTCTGGTTAAAAAGCAGCGAAAGGTTTTGGTCAGAAAATGCCGAACCCGTGGCCACATTTGGGGGGAGTAACTGGTTCAACGGAATTTTTGAGGTACGGAATGAATTCCTGCGGTTGCTGTTAATGTTTGCATTGCCTGAAATGCGGTACTTTAATTCAGGTAAAAAGGCATATGATGCATACGCATTTGCAAGTAAATTAGTGGTTATAAGTTTACTGTGGTATTCCGTAATGTTGGCCACAGGATTTGTTACGCCAGGCCAGTTATAAGGGGCGGCGAGGGCAGTTTGTGAAGAATAGTTCCCATCTGCATCGTAAATTGGCGCTAAGGGTGCGGCTGTAAGGGCACTGTTAATGATGCCATTATCGGCCCAATGTCCATTGGCACGCACCTCATCGAGTACCTTGTATGAGGGATTGATGCTTATGCCCAGTTTTAACCGCTCTGTAGCATTCACATCTATATTGGCACGCACAGAATATCTATCCAAAGAAGAACCGTTGATAATTCCATCCTGCTTTAAATAATTTCCGGTTGCAACAAAACTTACTTTATCATTTCCACCTGATGCGGTAAGCTGGTAATTTGCCATTGCTGCATCTCTGAAAATAAGGTCTTGATAATCATTATAAGGCAAGGCGGCAACCCTTGCAGGATCATCAAAATTGAACCAGTCGAACAAATCTCCTCGTGGATATCTGTAGCGAAGGTTTGAAGTTGGTCTTGCTGAATTTGGATCATTTATGTTTGCGCCGGGAACATTATCCAGATATGCGGTATTTGATGCATCTTTAACAAATTCTGCAAACTGCTGGCTATTTAGTAAATCCAGTTTTTTCCCTACCTGCTGAACGCCAGCATAAACGTCTGCGTTGATTACCGTTTTGCCTGACTTTCCTTTTTTTGTGGTGACCAGTAAAACGCCGTTAGCGCCTTTGGAACCATATATTGCCGCCGAAGAAGCATCCTTAAGTACATCAATACGTTCTATTTCCTCAGTACTTAATAAGCTAAATACGTAGCTGTCAACAATATTTCCATCAAGTACGATGAGTGGAGCATTATTAGCACTTATCGAACCCAACCCCCTCACTTTAATTGCAGGGGTACTGCCGGGAGCTCCCCCGGTTTGCTGAACAATTACACCTGCGATTTTCCCTTGGATGGCGGATGCAACATTGCTCACAGGCATATCCCTGAGCTCCTGCATCGGTACCGAGGAAATCGCGGCAGTAACAGTGGCCCGCTTTTGGCTGCCATAACCCACCACGACAACTTCATTTAAGTTACCCGTTTCTTCAATAAGTTTAATGTCTAATGAGCCTGTGGAAGCCACTCTTTCCTGTGGAAGGTAGCCTACGTAGCTGAACACCAGAATATCTTTCTGCTGGGATAGGGTAATGCGGTAATTTCCATTCACATCTGTTGAGGTGCCGGTGTTTGAGTTTTTTATCCGTACGCTAACCCCGGGAATGGGTGTGCCTTTCTCATCGGTTACTTTTCCACTAACAGTTGTCGTCTGCTCATTGCTAGATGGCTGCTCAGCATTAGGCTGCTCAGTTAAATTCCTTAAAACTAACTGCTCGCTAACCACCTCAAAAACTATCTTGTTTGGATTGAATAATCGAGGTAAAAGGAATTTTAGCTTTTCGTTCCGGCTTTGGAAATTCATCAATGTTCCGCTTTTAATAAAATTGCGGCTATAGACAAATTTTACCCCCGCTGCCATCTCAATTTGTTTCAGCACCTCCCCAAGTGTTTTGTTTTCTATGTTAATGTTAATAGACTTTTCAAGTAATTCCTGACCGCGTGACGGTCTCGCATAGGAGACCGCTGCTAAAAGCAAAATGAACGCGAGTTGACCGATACTAATCTTCATAATTTTACGCCAAGTATTGTCGTTTTGTAAGCTTAATTGCATAAATTCGTATGTTTTTTTGTTAATATAAAAGACATAATAATCCCATCTACCCTCCAAGGGCATTAGGTGGGACAGACAATCGGGGGTGCCTCAATCACTCCTGATTGTTATTTTTTTTATTGGATTTCTAACACTTAGGTGCTGTTTCGATTTTTGATTTTCATAATTTATTTATTTGGTTATTTGGAAATTAATTTAATTTTGGTGCCGTCCATAACGTAATCGATGTTCAACGATTTTCGCAGCATGTCTAAAATATCTGCCAGGTTCTGCTCATTAAAGTCTGCAGTCAATGCGTAAGATTCAATAACCTTGTCTGAGATAATAATGTCGCAGTCAAAATGATTATTCAATTGTGAAATCACATCCGTTACTGGGCTGTCTGAAAATGATAAAGATACTTTGTGCCAGATTTCCATAGCGTTGTCAGTTTTTTTCTTCGATTTTTGCAGGCCGGATGATTTAAGTCCGAGTACAGCAGATTCGTCTGCAATAAGCATGATTCCATTATCCTTTTGTTTTGCCAGCTTGACTGAAACCCGGCCGGCAATTACATTGACTTGTGCAGGAAGCCCTGGATAGTTTCTAATGCGAAAACTTGTACCCCAGACCCGTGTCTCAATTTCCCCACTATGGATGATAAAAGGACGGTTTTTATCTGGTGTAACCTGAAAAAAAGCTTCTCCGTAAAGATTAACATCTCTTTGTTTAGCGGTAAATACTTTAGGGAATTCAATTTTTGTACCTGGACTGAGCCAGATTTCGCTCCCATCAGAGAAAACCTTTTTCATCAGTGTTAGGGTGGTGTTTTGCAAGGAATGAAGCTTAGAATCTTTTAGCAGGGCAATACCATCCTTATGCTTTTGCTGGTTTCCATTTGGCAAGATGATAAGTAATGCAATAATTATAGCAGCTGCCATAGTGATAGATGCTTTCAAAATCGCTTCTACATTAATTGATGCTGATTTTTTAGCAGCATGAACGACTCTTATTTTAGATCGCATCCTGTTTTTTAGCAGTAGTCTGGATTTGTCATTCAGGAGTTCTTCAGGTATTTTTTTATCAGGAAAACTGTTATACCATTTAATGACATCCTGCAATTCCTCCTCGGTACATTTGCCTTCAAGATATTTATCTATAAGTTGCGAGCTATGGTGGTTGTTCATTAAGTCATTTATCTGGTTAGGGTAATTACTGTATAGTCAGCTAGCCTGAGCTGAACCCCTACGCAAATCCAGAAAATAATTTGGGTTATTTAAATAAAAAATAGAATGGTATGCTGAATCATTGTTCTTAGCTTTTTAAGCGCTTTGGTGATTTGGTTTTCCACCGTTTTTTCAGAAATGCCTAGCTGGGTTGCGATTTCTTTGTTAGACTTATATTCATCACGGCTCATTTTGTAAACCTGTCTGCAACGTTCAGGCAGTAGAGATACTTCGCTATTCAGAAGCGTTTTAAGTTCATTTAATTCTATTGTCTCCAACGTGCTCTCATCAGTACCTATTTTTGTGATATTTGCCTCTAAATATCGTTGGCGCACATTTTCCTTCTGCCAATGATTAATGATGTTATACTGGACCGCTTTATTCATGTAAAAAACAAAAGAGCCATTAATCTTTATTTCAAATCTTTTCATCCATAGGTTGGTGAAAAAATCCTGAACGATTTCCTCGCAAATTTCCCTGGATCGAAGCCTGTTATAAGCAATTAAATAAAGTCTGGACCAATGCCTATTATAAAGTTCATCGAAAGCATGAGCTGCCCGTTCGGGGTCAGACAACTGACCCAGCAAGACTTCATCTGAAAAGGTTGCGAGCTCGCTCATATCTGGTTAGTTAATTTGGAAAATTGATTTCCTTACCGGATAAACGCTAACGGATACCTTTTCCTTAAGCTCGTGTCTACCATAGGAACAGGGATAATTGGTTAGCTACCGAGAATATCAAATATATCAATAAGCGCGAACTTATTTATCTCACCGGCACGCCTAAATAAATCCTCTTCGCCAATTTCCACAGCAACTTCGGATTTACAACAACTCTAATGGAGATTTGGATCATTTAAACAAGTTATTTGCTCAAAATTTGAGTCAAAATAATGAAAATTTGAATAAAATAGGGGTGTTAACAAGATGAAGCGACAGAATAATTTCCATCCCAGGTTGGTTGAAATTTATCTCTTTTTGTTGCAGGAGGCCTATTAGTGAGCTGATTCAAGGACTATGGAGGAGTTTATTCGGCATATTCTTACAGAAGGCTGATTTGAAAGTAGACGAATTAAGGTTTTCTGTTCTCTCTTACTTTTGAAAGTTGGCTTAAAACCGAGGCATGTTACTGGCCGGGATGCATATACCCTTTACTTAAAATCCGTGCTACCTTTTTGCTGAACATATTTTGAACAACCTTATGAAATGGCGAGCATTTTCCCAGCTAACCATAACTTGATATTAATTCTTGCAGCGCTAAAGCATTTCCGGATATATGGATTATTAGGCTTGTTGACTACAAAATTGATTCGTTTAAAAACATTTAATCCATTTCCTTTTGGAATTAATTTATAACGATTTTGGACAATTTAATTGCTTTGTCACCATTAAATTTTGAATTTTGAGGCAGATAAGCGTTTTTTGGGCTAATCAATGGTAATTCACGAAAGTATTCTATAGAATTAATTTACATAGGTCCTAGAAATCTGGAAATTACTAACCATTAACTATTAATTTTTGCTTTATCCAATGGCTCGTCTTTTCCCGAAATAATTCCATTGGTCGGATTATGACAAACGTATTGACGACACACTTACAGAGTAACCTTCAGGTTTTTTCTCAACCAACGACATGCGTATTAAAACTTTTTTTGGATACCTACACCGGCGCTCACTGACTCAAATCCATGTGCCTTTCTGAACGCTTGTTGCTCGCTATCGGTGGTGTTTTTCAATTTACCCTGAGATACAGCGATAAAGAATTCCTCCATTCTGCCAGCAGGCTGAAAGGTGATAGTCAATTTGGCGATTCCCTCACTGGTCTTAGAAAAAGAGTGCGGTACCCCTTTTGGGCCGAAAATTGTATCTCCTGAAGTGGCCGTGAGGATTGCTTCGCCGATCTTGAATAAAAAAGTGCCATCATTCACAAACTATATTTCATCTTGGTCATAATGAAAATGACGGGATGGACCTCCTTTTTTCACTCGCGTGGACTCAAAGATGTACAGCGATCCATTGGTATCTCTTGAGGAAACCTTCGTAAAAAAGGTGTCTCCCTCCAGAAGTGTGATCGGCTTGTTGAAGCGATCCTGCCCAGATCTTACCAGAAATCCTCTTGTAGTAGTATCAAAATGGAAAACATTAGACCAACCTTTCAACGCGGCAATTGATATCGCCGAAAGCAGGCCTATTCGCTTAAAAAAACTTTTTCTTCTAATGACTAGCATCTTTAAGTAAAGATAGCGCATAAGTTGTTGTAAGTCAAATTAATGAGCGTAGTTGAAGGAGAATTTGTGTTCCTCTGGGCTGTTCACCAGAGGGACTTTTTAAAATGCAATGGAAGATAATTTTAGAAGTCAATTCATTAGAATACAGCGATTCAAATTGAAAAAGACTCACCTAAATTGAACTTATATAATTTACTGGATAACTGAGCAACTGCATGCCTCAGGTGTGATGGGGGTGGTTGCTGCTGGTTTATACATGTCGTCACAACGGCTCGCATTTTTAAACAGCGCAAGTCGAATTAAGGGCAACAGCGTTTGGGAAAGTTTTGTGTTCATTCTTAACGGCATAGTATTCATGATAATTGGCCTCGAACTTCCCCAAATCATTGACGGTATACAATCAAAGGGAATTGCCTTGCACACCGCTATCGTTTATGGTATTTTGGTTACTTTTATTCTAATCGCAGCAAGAATGCTGAGCAGTTATGTTGCTTTATTGGCAACTATGATTTTTAGACCCGGTGTAGCTCCGCATGCCTCCTCGCCAAGGAGAAGATGGCTTATGCCTGCACTCTTAGGTTGGACAGGGATGCGTGGAGTAGTTTCCCTGGCAGCAGCGCTTTCTATTCCCGTGACCTTGGATAATGGAGCAGTATTTAAACATAGGGATTTAATATTGTTCATCACTTTTATAGCCATATTATTCACGCTCGTAGTTCAAGGATTAACCTTGCCATTTATCATAAAAAGAACTCATCTGTTTGATGAGCTTCTTGAGGAAGGTCAGCAGGATGCAGCAAGAAAGAAGATGAAACAGGGTTTGAATCAATATATTTATGACTTCATTAAAGATAAATATGAACATGATGTGGATCATCGGTCCTTTTTAGAAAAAATGCTAAAGCAATGGAAAGATCGCATGCAAGCCGTAGATGACAGACTGGTGAATGCTGAATCGAAGATAATTTTTGCAGAAATACTCGAACGCCAACGGATATACCTTACTGAACTAAATAAGGATCCCGATTTCGATGAAGAGATTATCCGTCAACAACTCTATCAGATAGATTTAGAGGAAGAACGGTTGAAGATCATATAAATATATGGCACTCTTGCGTAACCGGTCAAGGCACGATTCATATCGGTGAAGCTGGGGATCGCCCGTGCAATCAGTCTGGTTTTAATTCGGGATAACATGAATAAATCCAAAATATCATGGAAATCTCGCTCTATTACCCCCTTAAACAAAAATCAGCTACAAATCAGAACTCAACGCACTATTTAAATTCCTCTACTCAATCATACCAAAAGGCTATTAGCTTCTTAATATAGCGCAAGGCGGCATTGACCAAATTATTGGTCATCCTGAAATTATCTTCTTATTTTAAAAGTCTGTGCAGACGCAATTGGTAAGTTCTTTGGAAACAAAGAATCAAAATGAGTAAATATTGAGAGATTAAGGGTTATTGGGAATCATTACATTTCTGATATTTGAAATAGCGAACGTCTTTTAGCTAAATCACTAACCAAATTTATGTATGATGTATCAGTGTATGAATAGCTTACCACTTTCAAATGCTGCATTAGAGACTTTCACCAAATAAACTTGCAAAAAAAAAAAATATTAGTTCTAATGAACTCTGAATATACAACGGCTAGTATTTTTTGCAGCTGAACCGGATGATTAGAAAAAGCTAAAAGTGAAATTAGAGTGCAGTACACTAATCATTTAAACAGTTCAATATTACCATGCGCAGTAGACCGTCAATTTATAGCAAAAGAGAACAACAAATGATTTTCAATATTATTTAGCTTACAAATATTTTTTACCGTTCATCAACGGATTGTTTTCAATAACAAGTCTTTAATTGTTTGAATTACAAGGATGTAGGGTGCCGGAAACAATTTGCTTGGTACGAACTACAAAAATTTATCTGAGATAATTCTCACTATAATAAATAAACTATTAACATAAACCCGGAATACAGACATGAAATTTTAGACCGAATTATTAGGTTTTAGGTCAGGCCCTTAAACCCGCATCAGCCCGAGCTGATATTCAAATATGCCATAAGATTAAAAGTGGCTCATTCTAACCAAATCAAATTAGTTATGCTATCACCCTTACCAAAACCTGGAAAAATCCATGTTCCTTTTTTTTCGTTTAAATATGTAATGCTCCTGCTCATGGTACTGAGCGCCGCCTCATTGAAGGTAATGGGCAATTGGAGCCACGCAGAAAGTCCACCTAAACCAATATCCATGCTACCGGGAATCTCGGTCGATACTGAAAAGAGTTTTACCACCCACATGGTTTTCAACAAAGTAATTCAGGGCATGGTCATTGACTCAGCAGGGTCTCCCTTGCCGGGTGTATCAGTTATAGTCAAAGGCAGATCCAACGTTGGTGCTGTGACTGATGTAAATGGTAAATATCTGCTCAGCGTGCCTGATGACGCCAAAACCCTGGTTTTTAGCTTTGTCGGCTTTCAGTCGCAGGAAGTTTTAATCGGTTCCCGGACCAATGTTAACGTGATATTGAAAGATATAAAAGAAGACCTAAGTGAGGTCGTAGTTGTAGCTTATGGTACCCAGAAAAAAGCAAATGTCACCGGCTCTTTGGTTTCAGTGGGTACAGCTGACCTGCTCAGAACGCCAACGGCCTCGTTGACCAATAGCCTTGCAGGTAGACTTCCCGGACTGGGTACAGTCCAAAACAGTGGTGCCCCTGGAAATGACGGTTCTGAACTCAACATCCGCGGTTTTGCAACCTACCAAGGTAAAAGCCCGCTGATACTTGTCGACGGTATTGAAAACACGATAGACAAAATAGATGCTAATGAAGTGGAAAATGTTAGTATCCTTAAAGATGCTGCTGCCACAGCAGTTTTTGGTATGAAGGGTGCCAATGGGGTGGTGTTGATTACCACCAAACGTGGTAAGGCCGGTAAACCAGTTGTATCTCTTACCACACAGCTCGCCATTCAATCCCCTGTGCGTTTGCCAGAATATCTTGATTCATTTGATGCCCTAACGCTATTTAGAGAGGCGCTAAACAATGATAACCTTAATGCTAACCTTTATACTGATGAGTACCTAGCCAAATTCAGGAACCGGACCAATCCAACCTATCAATACCTTTATCCAAATGTAGATTGGCATGAAGAATTGCTGAAACCAAGTTCGGTTATGAACCAGACTAACCTCAACGTCAGTGGTGGTTCAGCAACGGCCAGATACTTTGTGTCCCTTTCTTATTTAGGGCAGGATGGACTTTATAAATATGATGATCTGAACGATTATAACATAAATGCTTATATGAATAAGTATAATTTCAGAAGCAATATTGATGTAAACATCACCAAACACCTAAGTATGGAAATCAACCTGGCAGATGTGGTCAGGGAAAGAAACTATCCAAATGAGGATACCAATGCATTCTGGGCACAGCTCAGAAATACCCCATCATACCTGTATCCGCTGGTCAATCCCGATGGATCCATCCCGGCGCAAAGAAGCATGCCTCCGAGTCCTTACGGACGGCTGACGCAATACGGCTACAGAAGACAGTTCGAAAATAGTCTCTCTGCAATTGGTGGCTTTAAGCTGGATATGCCCTTTGTAACAGAAGGCCTCAGCTTCAGAACAAGGTTTGCTTTTGATGCACTCAGCTTCAGGGACATCACCCGCCAACGCAATTATTCCACTTACCGGTTTACCATTGATGAGAATCAACCCGATCTAAGCAAAGGGCTTTACGAAGAAATGAGCACCGGAGACGGTCTGTTAACTTTTGCCCTTTCATCCAACATGAGGCGAAAGTCTACTTATGAGGCCTATCTAAACTATGACAGGACTTTTGCAAATAAGCATATGCTCACCGGTATGGTCAGGTACAGCCAAATACAGAATTTTATTACTGCTACTGATCCGGTGGAATCGTTACCCTTCAAGCAACTTGGAGTGGTCGGGAGAGTAAATTATAGCTTTGACCGCCGATATGTTATTGGTTTCGATGCAGGCTATAATGGTTCAGAAAACTTTCAAAGCGGCCGGAGAATGGGCTTCTTTCCGGCCTTCTCGGCAGCATGGGTAGCATCTAACGAGTCTTTCTTAAAAAACTCAAAATTCATTAGCCTGCTTAAGATTAGAGGCTCTATTGGAACTGTTGGTGTAGATAACAGTGTTGGCCGGTTCGCCTATTTGAGCACTTGGTCCACAGGCGGGGGAAGTGGTTATCGTTTTGGAAGAGAAGCCGACGGGGACGAGTTTAAAAGTGCGCAGGAAAGCTCCTCGGGCAACGCATTTTTGACATGGGAACGAGCCAGAAAATCTAACATCGGTTTGGACATCGAGATGCTCAACCAAAGCATTGTATTTACCACCGATGTCTTCGATGAAAGAAGAACCCAGATACTGACTGTTGCTCAGGTCATTCCCGATGTGACCGGAATCCAGAATCTACCGGCCATAAATGCAGGTATTGTAACCAATAAAGGTATCGAAACTGAGCTTACCTGGAGAAAGACATTCGGTAAAAATTCATTTTTACTCAGGGGTTCATATGCCTATGCGACCAATAGGGTGGAATATGCTGCAGAACCAGACTATTCACTTCCTTATCGTGGCTTGAAGGGCACCCAGATTTTCGAAGTTCAGGGACTTACAGCACTTGGTCTTTTTAAAGATCAGGAGGAGATCAATAGCAGCCCTGTTCAACAATTTGGCGCGGTACGCCCTGGCGATATAAAATATTTGGATAGAAATAGCGATGGCGTTATCAATACCCAAGATGAAGGGTACCTGGGTCAGATTGCACGACCTAAATCATATGTGGGCTTGACAGCTTCCATCAACATCGCTCAGTTTGACCTCAATATTCTCTTACAAGGCGCATATGGAGGAACACGTTGGCTAGAGGGAACTTCTGCCTGGGCGTTTTCTTCCAACAGTTCTGTGCTTGCCGACTACAAAGAAAAGAGGTGGTCTTTGGAAAACCAAAATCCAAATGCCAGTTATCCAAGACTCTCTTCATCGAATAATGTTAACAATAATCGCCGATCTACCTTCTGGCTGCGTTCTTCGGACTATCTGAGGCTTAAGAACGTTGAGGTAGGCTATTCATTCTCGAAGAATTTATTGAAAAAAGTGCGTTTAACCAATGTTAGGGTTTTCGCCAACGGACTCAATCTATATACCTGGGACAAACTAAAAATATTTGACCCTGAAACATCCGATAGCTTTGGAAATTATCCCCAGCAGCGGGTAATTAACTTTGGTCTTAACGTGTCTATGTAAATCTATTAATATGAAAAAAATTAACTTAATACTGCTGTTGGTTATATCACTGACAAGTATTTCCTGTAAAAAATATCTGGACGTGGTGCCCGCCGAATTCGCTACTGAAGAAGATGTATTTGCAAATATCAATCTAAGTGAACAAGCGCTTGCAAGACTCTACAACGCACTTCCAAATGATTTGGGTTCAGATATCTCCGCTTATACGGATGAAACTTACCACCAGTGGTTCGATAATTCAGGTGGTATAGATGCTTACAAATATAACTTGGGCAGCTGGAGCAATACTGATAACCCTATCGGAAACTGGGCAGGTAAGTATCAGGATATTAGAAGAGCCAATATATTCATTGCGAACATCGATGCGGTGCCGGTGCCACTTAACCGGGCGGATTATTATGGAATCTGGAAGCCAAGGTACAAGGCGGAAGCGAGATTTCTAAGGGCGCAGTTCTACTTTGAACTGTTCAAAAGATATGGGGCAGTTCCGTTAGTCACCGAAAAAACTGTTGTTGACCCTGCGAATATTGAAAATACAATGTTATTCCGAAATTCAGTAGATGAGGTGGTCTCTTTCATTGTTTCGGAATGCGATGCGATTGCAAATGAGCTACCTTTAACCCATGAGAGTGCACAGATTGGTCGTATCACCAAGGGTGCAGCACTTGCCTTAAAATCAAGAACTCTACTCTATGCTGCAAGTCCTCTTTTCAATGGTAACGCACTTTATGCAGGAATTAGGAATTCCGACGGTAAGCTTCTGTTTAGTTCAACTTATAATAAGGAGAAATGGAAGCGCGCAGCTGATGCCGCTAGACAAGTAATTGATCTGGGCATTTATTCCTTATATAACCCCTTTCCAGCCAATCCGGTTCAGAACTATGCCGCTCAGTTCTACACCCGTGATTATACAGAAACCATTCTCCCCCGCATCATGGCCAATTCCACAACCTATGACGGAAATCATTTGCCAAACGGGCCGCCTTTTAAGGGAAGCGCAAAACTTACCCCTTTACAAGAATTTGTCGATGCTTTCGAGATGAGCAATGGATTTCCAATCAATGAGGCAGGCTCAGGTTATCAGATCAATGGCACATGGAATGGACAATTATGGGACGGACTTAAATTTTCATCCGCTACAGGTCTTTCCAACATGTACAAAAACAGGGACCCAAGGTTCTATGCAACGGTTTTCTTTCAGTACTCACTCTGGCGGTTTGATGCTAATAAAAGAGGGGTGAAATTGGCTTGGTGGGGCGGAGGAAATGGTCAAACAGATGGCTGGGCAACAGGCAAGGCTGGTACGAGTCCCTGGGGATATAATGTTCGAAAATTCCTAAGTCCGGAATATGACCGGAACGCAGGAACAGGAACCGCCCGCAGGAATTTTCCAATATTTAGATTAGCCGAAATATACCTTAACTATGCTGAGGCAATGAATGAATATCTTGATCAACCCGATGCAAGTGTTTATGATTATGTTAATAGGGTTCGCCAGCGGGTCTCAATGCCGGTACTACCAGTTATAGGCGCCGATAATTCTAAAACTGGGATGCGAAACCGAATTCAAAATGAACGCAGGATTGAACTTGCTTTCGAGGGCAGCAGATTCTGGGATGTCCGCAGGTGGATGATCGCCAAAAGGGTTGATAATACTGCTGTCAATGTACTCAATGCCAGGCCTTCGGCCGCGGAGCTTACCGCAACAGGTTTGAACATTACCACTGAGGCGGCAGGTCTTGCTGTGTTTTACAAACCCGTTGTGATACAAAACCGAATTTTTACGGATAAACATTATTTAATGCCCATCCCGCAAAATGAAATGGATAAAGATCCAAATCTGGTGCAGAACTTTGGTTGGTGATAATTGCACATCCAGCCCGTCTATGTAGTAAATGGACGGGCTTTTAAAACAATTATATTTTACTGCCTTGCCTGGTAGTTTATGAATGCTCAAGCAACCTAAATTATTTTTTATGAAAACAAAACAGTTATTTTATTTCCTGGCATTCTTAACGCTCACAGGCACAGCTTGTCAAAAGCAATATCCTTCGGAGCTGCTCCAGGATAACCCGATTAGTGGTCCCGAGTCAGCTCCTGTAGTGACCAATGCCGCGCCCCTTCCAGGTACGCTGATTGATGGTGCCATTTACCGAATCCGCGGAATCTCCGCTATGCCGTCCGGACCAGTCATGGAAGTTACCGGAAATTCAACTTCGGAAAATGCATTAATACAACAATGGTCGTGGTTTCCAAATAATGGACAAAAATGGAAGCTGATCAAAGTGGATGCAACATACTACAAACTAGTCAACCTTACAAGTAACAAATGCCTGAAATCCCCATCCTCAACTTCTGGAGATGCGCTGCTTCAAGCTACCGATGATGGAAGCGATGCGCAAAGGTGGTCAATCGTTTTCTCTTCCGCAAATAGTAGCTATGCCCTAACCAACAAGGCCACGGGGATGAAAATGGTGGTCGACCCTGAAAACAATACGCCTGGCACAAAAATCAGGCAAAAAAGTATAGCTACCGCAACTCAGGATCTGTTTGATTTCCATAACCTCAACTTTCAGAACCCACTTATTAACGCCAGCCGCGCTGACCCGTACGTTGCCCAAAAAGATGGCTGGTATTATTTTATGTACACCAGGGGAAATAATATTGGCTTAAGAAAAACCAGATCGATGTCTCTGCTCGCTAATGCGCCGGAATCCGTAGTCTGGACGCCTCCCGCCGGTATGCCATATTCGTCCAACTTATGGGCCCCTGAGCTTCACTATCTTTCAGGGAAGTGGTACTTATATTTTGCTGCCAATGATGGAGGGGGTGAGAGTCATCGCATGTTTGTACTTGAAAACCCAAATGCCGATCCCATGACCGGTACCTGGACATTTAAGGGCAAAATTTCCGATCCCAGTGATCAATGGGCAATCGATGGGTCAATACTTACTATAGGAAACAATAACTATTTCGTCTGGTCAGGCTGGGAAAATGTTGCAACAAAATTTAAGCAGTACCTCTATATTGCGCCTATGTCCAATCCATGGACAATTAGTGGAGCAAGAGTAAAAATATCATCACCAACCAATAACTGGGAAAAATATGAACCCAGCGGTTCCCTTGGCGCCGGCGTGAATGAGGGGCCTATCGTTTTGCAAAAAGATGCTGCCTCTCCAATATTTATGATTTATTCAGCAAGTCGTTTCAGTAGTGATAATTACTGCCTTGCTCAGCTTCAGCTCATACCTGGAGCAGATCCGCTTGTAGCTACTAATTGGATAAATAAGAAGCAGGTATTCGTAAAAAGTGATGCCAATGCGGTTTATGGACCTGGTCACAACGGTTTTTTTACCAGCAGTTATACTGACCCGAATGGGGTTTTGCGAACAGAAAATTGGTTTGTCTATCACGCCCGAAGCGTGGCAGCAACTGCTAATGGAACTAGGACACCGCGAATGCAAAAACTTAATTGGAATGCTGATGGTTCTCCGGACTTCGGTGTTGCTGCTTCTTTTGCTTCCCTGATTCCCGTTCCGGTAGGTGAATAATCGATCCATGGCCCCATAATTGGGGCACTTTTTCAAAGTAACTAACACACCAATAATGATTTTTGAGTATGGGTTATGATATCCTGGGAAAGTGGCGGATAATGTAAACAGGTTTCTATCGGGAAGCGAGGTAATAAAAAATAATGAGAAACAGATTTGCCAATTGGTTACAAAAGATTATTTAATTCTGTTGAAACCTTTTAAAAGAAACAATTAACGGGTTTATTTGAGATCAACTGCGAAAACTGGGATAAGGCATAAATAATTTATTGTTAAGACAGGTTTTTTATCATCGACTACTAACTGAAGATGGGCATGTTTTGTCTTGTCTTCAGTTTTATGCTATCAGACAATCAGCTCTTTTCTGTTTCTGCTAATGCATTATGTTTTAATAATTTAATTAACATTTTGTTGATATTTTTCTTGGAAAATACTTTGCTTTTTAGTCTATATTCGTTTACAAATCATCTAAATTATGCACTTACCTTCAGCGATGTTCTGCGGCGCAGCGGACACCAGGGGATATATTGATTCTTATTTTAAAGTATGCTCGGCACTCAACCTGGGCAAACCAGCCAATTTCATAGATGGAAACTTTTCGTTCGAACAGTTTGGTGGCAAAAAAGCTTATGAAAAGAACTCCGTGAGGACCATTGATGAGTCAGACATTATCGTTTTCGTCATTAGGGAAAATTTCGGCGAAATCACCTGGGAGGTAGAGTTTGAGCATGCGGTCGAACAAGGTAAAAACTTCATCATCCTGTGTCTTCAAAAGACCTATGGAAAGTATAAAATGTCTTCACCCGCTGAATTGCAGGAAAGTAAAATGCTCAGCAAAATCTATTACCTGGAAAACCAGAACCGCCTGAGCCGCTTCAGCATTGTTGCATTCGAGGAGAACACGCTTGAAAAAAACCTGACCGAACAGATTTCTCACTTGTTTCGAACCGCCCTGCAGAGTAAGGAAACGCTCAATAAGCGGGATGCCTTTATCAATGTCCACCTGCATAGCGCCAATTACAGGCATTACCATGAAAATGATCTCACTGAAAAAAATGAACTGATCTGCAAAAGCATACTCTTTGATCCTTACGAGCATAAAGAGCTGCGCAAAAGGGCAATGGAATTTTTCGTGCATAGAAAGACACTCAGCCAGGAAGAACTTATAAACCTGTGCATGGATTCAGAGCAAGGCATTGCAAGAAAGACCGTAAGCAGGATAGGGCAACTGGCTGACACCGAAAAGATCAAACTCGGAGATATTTTCGAAGAAATTGTAGCTGCCGTTGTGCTTGACGGGGAAGTGGGGCTGATAAGAAGGTGCCTCCGTTCGATGAGTGAGTTGGACATAATGATGGCCGTCAGGTTATTTCCGAATTTTTTTCCGGCTGATGACGTGGGTACGCCGAAAAGGATAGTAAGGATTATTGAGGCGCATTTTGAAAACCTGCAGCAGCAAATAAAAGAAGGTAAGTTATCAAGGGTGAAACTACTGGATTTACTGAACCTGTGTTCGGGCAAAGAAGCAACTGTGGGAGACTGGAAAGATGTAGCTAAAGCCCTTGTGGCAAAACTGGAAGAATAGTCTTTTAAAATTGACTGGTAAATAAGCGAAAAAAATATTACCTATAAGCCGGCTAGAGATGAAACATAAGATATTTTCAAGATTTAAAAGAGGAGAAGCCAGCCTGTCCATACCACAACTCAGAACGCATTTGGTTATAGGGCACTCCGGCCACCGGAATGTTTTTGAGGACCAGCAAAAAAAAATTCAGGAAAGTATAAGCTTTAAATTAAAGCAGATAAGGGATAACAGTCAAAGGCCCTGCCTACTGCTCACCGGGCTTGCCGAAGGCGCAGATAAACTGGCAGTAAGGGCAGCCCTGGAACTGGGTATTGAAGTGGCGATATTACTTGGTAAGGATGAGCAGGAAAATAAAAAAGAACTTGAAAACCTGTATGGTACATCAATGAATGCCTACCAGGTGAAAGGGGAAAAAGATCAGCTCTTCGCTAATCAGGCTGACCTGATAATCCGTCATTCGAGGCATATCCTGCTTGCCTGGGATGGGATACAGAATAATTTACTGGGAGGACCTTCCTATATTTTTAAACAGGTTCATTACCACAATAAAGCAGATAAACAGACCTGCCTTCATCAGCTTATGACGCCAAGGGAAAGCAGTCCTTTCGCCTCGAGAGCGGCGGGGATGGGAAGAAACAAAGTCATTGTGGGAAATGCGGAGCTTAGCTGGGTGGAAAGTGCCGAGCCTTTTAAAAAGCCCCTTAACATCCAGGAGTGGTTCTCGGCAAAGTTCAGCTGGAACCTGGTGGCTAAACTCAATAAATATGAAAGCCTGTTTCTTCAGGCAATCCTTCCTGCCTTTTTACTGCTTCTGACAATAATAGCAGGTTACAACGGGTTTAAGGACTATCAGGCCTGTGTGATTGGTAAAGATGATAAAAAAGCGCTGCTGGATGCAATGGATTATTTCTTTAAGGCCGTGAATTTAAGTTCGATGGGTACCTCGGTACTGGGAGAATATGTTGAGTGCAGTAACAGGGCTTTAAACCTCGCAAGAATAAGTGGGGCGATGCTCTTTACCTATGCTTTCATGCTTGCTTTCCTGAAACTGACCGGGTCGAACCTCAACAGGTTCTGGATATTGGTCTGGAGGGTTAAGTTTGCCTCATATAAATTACGCCATATTTTATTCAGTATGGAGATGAAAAAGAAGGGTGCTTTTGATACCATCATTGGCCTGAGCGAGCAGTCACATTACCTTGCGCTCGACCTGATCAAAAACCATCGTAAGGTCATCATTATTGATGAAGAAGGTTCTGCTGTTCACAAAACAACATGCCAGCAGGCAGGGGCGATAATCTTCGGCAGTAAACCCACCCTGGACCGGGTCTTTGAAAAGGCAAAGGTAAAAGATTCAGACAGTATTTATGTGTTTAGCGATGAAGACACCAAGAATGCGAGGAACCTCCAGCATGTAGACAGGTATCTGCTAAGGAAAGGGAAAAAGCGTAAACCCAGATTATTTGTACATGTCAGCGGGGTAAGCGAACGTCACTTCCTGCAAAATACGACTAGTATAACTATGGAAACCTTTCAGGTGAATGAAAACATTTCAAGGAAGCTGCTAAGGGAATATCCCATTGACCGGGATGCAGATACCCATTACAAAAGGACCGGGTCAACGGCGAAGGATATTAAGGCGATTATCCTAGGTTTTAGTCCGCTGGCAGAAAAAATGTGCCTGCATATCGCGGGAAACAGTCATTTCCATAAGAGTCTGCCACTTTCCATAACCATATACCATGAGGAAGAGGAATTTGAAAGAGTGAGGGATTTTAAAGCACGTTTCACTTGCTTTTATGAAAACGGTGCCGGGTATGATACCAATACTTTCGCCAGGGCCATACAGCGTGAAGTTTTTCTGCCAGATGGTAAATCCCTGATAAATTTTGAAGTGCTGCCAAAAGGAGAATATTCAGTGCTTCATGATGGCTTTTCACTATACAGCCAGTTGAAAAAGGGAAGCATAGTTACCATATACAACTGCATGGAAAACGCGGTGAAGGGCGCTTCATTCACTCATAACATCCTGCCAATGCTGAACTACCTGAAAAAACAAAACCAGTTTAGCCTGGAAGTTTTTTGCTTCTGTAACTTACCTGATTTGCAGGAGATTGACATGATAGAGGAAAAACTCAATACGCAGGCCGACAGCATAGCGGTGTATTGCTTTGGCAATTACATCAAAGCCTGCAGTTACCAGGCCATTCATCAAAACCACCTGGATAGGTTTACCAGGCGCCATGCCCTTTGGTTCCACCATACCTCAGAAGACAAAATATCCATGGACGATACCAAGAAAATGTGGATCATGCGTGGAATGGCGAGTATCGATATAGAGGCAGCAGCGTATTGGGCAAATATGCAGGAAAACCTGAAGGATGCCAACCGGGCGGCAGCAGATCATATTTTCGTGAAACTCAGGAGGGCGGGGGTCAAACCCACTGACGGGCTACTCACCATATCAGAAAAGTTATATGAAATTGAAAATCAACTGGCTGAAATGGAACATTCCCGCTGGTGTGCACAAAAAATAATTGAGGGCTTTGCCCCGTTATGTGACCTTGATAATTACCATCAGGCTAAAGTGGAATGGTTAAGCGAAGAGGCGCTGAAGAAGATGTACCAGTCTCTCAGGCTGCACCTGAACCTTGTGCCTTACAAGTCATTAGAGAAAGATGAAAGCATTAAAGACAATCAGCTAATTACCGGGATACCCTTTATCTTAAACCTTCAAAGCAGAGAACGAATAAAATAAACTAATCAAGCCATGGAACCGCAGACCGTTATATTTTCCTCATCCTCATCCCTGCACATCGCAAAGGGATTGCACAGAAACCTGAAAAAGCACCATACCGTACATTTGTGGAAAGGGGATTTTTTCGGGAAAAATAAAACCACCCCCCTCTGGACATTTTTTAAAAAGTTATTTAACTATGACTATGCGATACTCATCCTTTCAGATGACAACATTATGCTGGATGCTCAAAACCCGGGTAAACAAATCTGGGTGCCAAGGGATAATGTTATCTTTGAACTTGGGGCGACCATGGCAAGGCTGGGACCACAGAAGACATTATTGCTGGTTCCTGATTATTTAGATATCAGGCTCCCAGGTTATTTTGACCAGGACGTAAAGCCAATTAAGTTTTTCTACCAGAAACCTAAATCTATGGACTCAGCGGATTTAAGGAGCGTGACTAAACAGGCTGCGGCACAGATAGGGCAAGTCCTGGACAAAGCGGTTTTGGAGAGTTTCCATTCAGAACTTCCTGCCCAGGGACTGGCACATGCCTACGTGCAGAATTTTCTTGCAGCTGCATTAAGAATGGACATCCCGCAGGTGTTCAAAATCGGTGGGGAAAGCCATGCATGGAAGAAAGAAAACGGCGTAGTGCTAAGCATCATTCAGCCCTCGGGAATTATGGAAAGGGGACAGGTGTCCGATTTCTTTAAAGGCCTGGACAGGGTGGAGAACATAAACATAGAAACATTCGCGGGACGCAACCTCTCGGTGTATGTCCTGCCGAGGAAAAATCAAGACGAGCCATTACACATACTGGATATCCCCACAATACTTTTTACAGCAGGGGAAATCGTAGACAGCATAGAAACTTTCTGGAGGGCGAAGGATTCAGCAAAAGTGCACCGTAAGGATAAGCGGTTCTCAACAGCGCTCAAAAGCAGGGAGATTGTTAATTTCAGCAGGTCGTTAAAGGGTATACTCGAAGAGAGGAAGGCGATAGCTTACTTTGTGCCAATCGAAGAAATAGAAAGCCATTTAGGGGGATTTCCTGGATAAAGATAATGTCTTAAAATTATTGCTAGCTTAGTATCTCTTATATTATTAATGCCTCTATGAACGCTCAATTTCCTGTTTTTGTTGTATATCACCCATTTGACCGAAAGCTTTTTAAAAGGGTGGAAAAAAACTTTCCTGAAATATCTTTCATCTCTAACGAGTGGGATGATACCTTTGGCTTTGATGACACTGCGGAAGTGATTATAAAATCCGAACGCAAAGTTGCTGGATATTTATTTTTACTCAGCCAGTCAGCTTTCGATAACCCGGATTTACGCAAAGCATTTCAGGCCGCCTTCACTCGCAGAAACTATAATAGTGAATTTCTGATTACGCTGGTTATTGGAAAGACTGAAATTCCAGATTACCTTTCTGTTGCGCCTGTTTCGAGAATGGAAACATATCGCTCCCTCTCAGATGTCGCTGATATGGCTGGTAGATTACTTGCTCAGGAAATCCCTGAAACCCTGAAAACCGAATCGGAGCAGATTGATGATTCCTTTAGTTCGGAAAAACTTAATGTATTACTCGATGAACTCAAGCGTGTTATCGCAGACAATTCCATGGTTTTGAATGAGAAGACATATAAAAGCATTCAGGAATTCAATTCCTATATCCGCACGCATCATAACATTTTGGAAAATGAAACTGCTTTTGAGATTTATAAACATATAAATACTCCAGGTACACCATTTCCTAAAGATAAAGATCCTGAGATTGAGGCGGAAGATTTTTACTTTTTAAAAATTAATTCAGCAACCTGGATTATTTCCGAACTTGTTAGCGGACGTCTTTTTAGGTTTCATACCCATAACTTACAGGGTGATGTTCGGGTAGACTATGACCTTTTCGTGAATTTAAAAGTTGGCGCTAAACTCATCGGCTATGTTTTTCCCGACTATCAGGGCGTTTTGTGCGTTTTCGAAGTGGTTCAAACCGTAAACGTAGATCAACAGCACGGTGAGGGCATAACCATAAAGGTATCCGAAGAAATCAAGCCACTTATTCCTCTAGTGAATTTTTCAGCCAATATTTCATTCACCAATAAGTTAGGCGTGGATGATCCTGAAAGGCTCTTTAAAATATCAGAATCTGTTTTTCAGCAAATATTAACCTCCAAATCTTTACCTGAACGGCAACGGGTACAGCACGATAGGGATGCACACTTTGCCAATGACCTGAACTTTAAAGAAACTTCCGATCAACTTGATTTTCAAAGCGACATTGATTCTTTCGCATCCTTGATCGCATTAAAAAAATTAACTCCTCCCTTAGCGATAGGCATATTTGGAAATTGGGGATCTGGTAAAAGTTTTTTTATGGATAAGCTAAGTGATAGAATTAAGGTGCTTAGTGAAAGAAATGGGGAACGGTATGTTAAAAATATTGTTCATGTGAAGTTCAATGCCTGGCATTATTCGGATAGTAACCTATGGGCGAGCTTAATTACACATATTTTTGAAGAACTTAATAATTACGCGCTTAAAGGCAAATTTAATGGAAATTCAGTAAGAGATATCTATGCTAAGCTAAACCTTACAACTATAGAAATTATTAAGCAGGAGGATTTGCTTAAGAATGTGGATTCTGAACTGCTCGAAGTTGAAAAGCATAAAGCCAGTCTCGAACAAGCCATTGTTGACAAAAAGAAAAAACTGTCTCTGCTAAAGGCTGGTGACATTATCAAAGTAATATTTCAGGAGCCTTTTGTTCAGCTCCGCTTAAGGCAGATTCAACAATCTGAGCCAGGTGCAGCCTTAATCAGCGATGTTCAGGAGATTAATGATAAACTCTCCCAAATGGATTCCTTTTTTAAGCGAATGATTGAAGCATATCGGATATTATTTCAGAAAGGGGATTGGTGGAAGGTCTGGCTATCAGTTATCCTGTTTATTGGAGTAGGAGCGCTATTCTTCTTTGAGCCATTCCAGGAAGGCTTGAAAAAATCATACCAGATTGCGATTTCAATTATCGCTGAAATCCTGCTTATTTTAGCCAATCTTGTTTGGTTAAAACCTTACATGAGGAAAATAAATAAAATCTTCAATAGCCTAAAGCATCTTAAAACCTCAATTGAGGATAAGGTGGAAGAGTTAAAGTATTCAGAGACTGATGATATAAAAAAGCTTGAAATTGATCTGGATACTTTGTCATCTAATCAGAAAAGTATTCAGAACGAGCTTAATAAAAAAAGGGCGGAAAAGGTGAAATTGGAGCATGATCTGGATGACATTGGAAAAGGGAAGCTCATTGCTAATTTTATTGAGGATAAATCATTGGAACAGGGTTATAATAGCCAGCTGGGAATAATCTCGAAAATTAGAAGGGATTTTACGCAGTTGAACAACCTCTTTAAAGCTCAAAAGGATGTTCTGCCGAAAGTATACGGCAAGGGTGAACGTTTTCAAATCGACAGAATTGTGCTTTATATTGATGATCTGGACCGATGTTCGACCGATGTTGTCATGAAAACTTTAGAGGCAATTCATCTTTTGCTTGCATTTGAACTATTCGTGGTCGTTGTTGGTGTGGATTCAAGGTGGTTGGATAGCGCGCTGACAGAAAAATATAGTAAGTTCTTTTCTTCCAAAGACCCTCAGTTAAAAACAAATCAGATTACATCCTTCGATTACCTGGAAAAAATATTCCAAATTCCATTTTCTCTAAAACCGATGGCAGATGTTCACAAGCGCAAGCTAATTGCCCACCTGACCAAGGATGATCTTGCAGAGATAATCGATAACAGTCCTAAAGTTACCATTGATTCTGACCCTGGACACGAAAATAGATTATTACAGGATAACATAGAGTATTCTGTAAATGAACCAGCATCAATGGAAGATGAACAAATGGAAAGTTTACAAGCCGTTTCTGATGAACTTGATGTCGTGATAGAGGAACGGATTACCTTAAGCCTGGAAGAAATTTCTGAAATGCAAAACATGGCTTTCCTCTTCGGCCATACCCCTAGAACAATAAAAAGATTTGTTAATATATATCGCATAGTCAAGGCACACCAGAGCTATCCCATTAATATGGTTCAATCGCGATACGATTATCTGCCATCCATGCTGCTATTAAGTGTCGTAATCGGTTTTCCCGCTGCGGCTAAACAATTTATCAATGAAGTTGACCAGAATCGCGCGAAGGGAATGGAAGATTTTATGAAGTTAATCAGCGATCCTGCAATAAAATCCGCATTCACAAATCTCTCTCATGAGGTAATACAGACGCTCACAACGGATATGCTCGCTGAGAATCTCGATCTAATCTCCCGTTTTTCCTTCAGGACATATTTTGATTTGAATGGAGTGAGTTGATTTTGACTAGAAGACGGTCCACGCGGATTGATGGATGCCCTTTCCGGTTTACCATTCAATCTGCTCGTGGAGCGCTCTTATGGGTTTCCTTACATTTGCAGTAAACGATATCGCAAAAGCAAAATCATTCTATGTTCAAACCCATGGACTCAAAGTTAGGGATAATCCTATAGGCATGATAGATGTCGAAATATAAGGTTCAATAAACATTATGGTATATACCAAGCCTGATCACCAGCTGGAAAGCATTACCGTTCTGAACTCTCTGGTGGCAAATATCGATGATGCCATCGCAATACTTTCTGAAAAGGTATCAACCTTCGAGCAATCTGACCAGGAACACTTTAAAACGGATAAAAAGGGCATTTCCCCGGGAAACCCATGGCCGAGCATTACCTGGTTTAAGGACCCGCCCAGAGATATTCTCTACGCTGGAAACGGCCGGTTGATCCCCCCACATTTTTCTTAGCGGTATAAAGGATGTTAGTGTGTAGTACCAGGGCCAGGGTTTGTGCCTGAAAAATCATACCTGAAAGGGTGGGACATTGAGAAAATTAACTATCTTAACTGGCTCGGTTATGACACGGCAGCGAGCCTGTTTTAACCCCTGACTTTTAACTTAATGAGCAAAGATAAGATACCACACATCAACACACCCGACCAGGTTGAAAGCTTTAATGCACACTTAAGGGACGATTTTAACGACAGAATCCTTTTCTCCGGGCCATTTGGGGCAGGGAAGACCACCTTCCTCAAGGAATATTTTCTTGGCCAAAAGGACTTGTTGGTGCTGAAGCTTTTTCCTGTTTATTACTCGCTATCTGCAAACCAGGACATTTTTGAGCTTATTAAGCTTGAAATTTTGTATGGACTGCTGGACGGATTTCCCCAAAGTGCCGGGTTGACACAGGATGAATACAACGCAGTAGTAACCAGTCAGGTTCTGCGTATGCAAAATATCAACATAGAACAGCCGGTTAAGTTGATGATGAAGGCAATGCCCGCCTTGGGTATCGGTCTGGTCGATGAGTTTGCGGAACGGATCAGTTTAATGGTAGATAAGGGGTCAACAATCGGATCGAAGCCTTACGAACATCTGAGAAAATATATCGACAGCTTCAAAAAACCTGCTCAACAGGATTACCAAAATGACCAGGTGAGTGAACTGGTCACATCCTTGCTTTCAAGGGTGAAGGTTTCAATGCCGGAGGAAACCAAAACGGTACTGCTCATAGATGACCTCGACAGGCTGGATCCAGAGCATGTCTTTCGCCTGTTTAATATCTTTTCCTCACATTATGACGAGGATAAATCTGAAAACAAGTTTGGCTTTGATAAGGTCATATTCGTTTGCGATGTAAATAATATCCAGCAAATGTTCCGCCACAGATACGGTTTAAGTGTCGAGTTCAATGGCTATATCGATAAGTTTTACTCCAGCGAGGTTTTTCATTTTAACATCAGGAATTACCTGAAAGAATCCTTGAAGGACATTATTCAGCAACGGGCAGATTTGCACCGCCATTTTAGTGAGGGAGATTTGAGTGGGGATTTTATCGAGAAATATCAGGTTAAGGGCAATGGCGGCTTTTTGACCCAGATTTCCTATATAATGGAAAACATGATAGATTTTGACCAAGTGCGCATGCGTAATTTTCAGCGCTTTCAGGGTTTTGCAATACCTAACCGCAAGTTCAGCCTGGGAAGGAGGGACTGGGCATTTGCTTATTTTCCAATATTGGTGTTGCTGCACAATCTCGAAAAATTCTTCGCCAGGCCGCAAGATCTCGAAGATAGCCTCGAGGTGCTTTACAGTAATTACCCATCAAATTATGAACCGGGGGATAAACATCCGGTCTATGAGGATGATTACCAGGCGACCTCTACAATCAAACACTGCATACCTTTTCTGATAGAGGAAGAGAAAAGTTTTAGCGGTGGTTTTGAAAGGAATACCGAATACATCGCCGCAATCAATAATGAACAAGGTAAAAACATCTACCTTCATTACAAGCTTGGTGAAAACTTTCATTTTGATTATGTTGTGCCTGAATTTATGGGCATCGCCTCAATGCTCCGGGCTGACGGGACCGATGGTAATCCCAAGACCCTTCAGCGGCCTAACCCGTTTTGGTTTTTGTACCTCACCTACAAAAAGCTTAGAAAAAAAGGCATAATTTGAGAACTGCTCTATTTACTTGCCTGCGGCATGGCAGAAGATTTGTCAAAGGGCACGATTTTTTTACGCATCGAACCCTTATCCTTGAAGTGCCTTGAAACTTCCTGGGTCAGTGTACGAAAGTTATTGCCCTTTTCACCCTGGTGGTAAAAGAGTTTTATCGACTTGCATCTAGGATGCTCAAAAATCATGTTCAACATCGTCCTGTCCGAAAGTCCGCAGGAGTGCCCCAATATGAATACCTGGTAGTCACTGGAGTCAATGAAGCGGACGAGGTCGTGATAATTCGAAGTTTTAAAGTACCAGAAGGATTTTATATAGTCCAGCAGGCCCTTGGATTCATTTTGCTCCAGATGGGCATAGTCGTTATCCAGCTCATCTCCGAATCCGAAAATGATGGGATTCTCGGTATCCTGGAGTTTTCCGTGTATATAACTCACCTCAAAGTGAGGATCTGCCGTTGGTTCTTCTGATTTTAGGTATTGCTCGACGGTGGAGGTATAGTTGAAGTTTAATATCAGTGAACGCTCAGGCTTGATTTCCTTTTGCTCTGAAAAGCCCTCTTGCTCTAGAAGCTCGTCATTCTTTATAGGCGCCCTCAATATCGCTGAGTAGGCTTCATTTCCTTTCTTGTATTCCTGTTTTGACAAATATTTTTCAAGGGCGGTAATCAGGTAAGATAAGCCGGCATTGAGGTTCTCGATGCGCTGATCCTGGTTATAGGGATCTTTCGTTATCGCCTTCAGCTCCCTGTAATACTGGTTTTCAATGTCAACCCAGTTGCAGTTTGAGTATTTCTTGATCAAATTGCAGACAAATTCATTTTTGGCGACTATGATATAGGGGTTTTCCAGATATTGGATATCTGATAGGCTCAGCCTTCCGCCCCTGGTGAAAAAAAAGGACAGGTTTTGCTTGCTGTAAGCGAAGTCAACTAAGTGGGAAGCGGTTTTAAAGCCGGCAACAGTATAGGCGAAATTGAGGTGGTGAACAATCATCGCCTCATCGCTGTATCCTTCGACATAGTTAGCTCCCTCAAGCGCTCTTTTGAGCAACCAGACGATAAAGTCATTATAGCCTGTACTCATCCCATGGGCAAGGTCAAAGCCGTTGCCCAGAATGATGAGCCTGTTCATGGTATATGCATTCATTGGTTTCTCTGGAATTTGAGGATGAATATAGTGGTTTTGTGAAATTAAGTTCCAATAATAAGCCTGGTTTTCTTTTTAGCAGGCTACAGATAGCCTGTACCACTCTTATCTTGTCTATGAAACTTTACCCTGAGGCGGTAGGTTTTTTATTTAAGATCAGTTCTTCAGGAAGCTCATCTCCACACTGATTCTTGAAATAAAATGGCCGTCTTTGGTTCTTTTGAATTCACATTCACTCCGCTCACCATATGCTGCGGAAATTCTGCTTTTGATATTTTCTATTCCAAGGTTCATGCCAGAATCATTTAGGCCTGTGTTAACCAGGTTTCTAGAGGTAATGATAAGCCTGCCTTCTTCTTTATAAATGCTTAGCACAGCGGGGTCGCCTGGAACAGAGAGGTTTCCATGTTTGAAAATATTTTCCAATAAACTCAGTATTATCAGTGGAATGAACCGCAAGCCAAGCACTTCAGGCTCAACCTCAAAACGTATCTGCAGGGTTCCAGACTTTGGGATCTGCCAGAGCGAGATGTAATTTTCTGCATGTTCGACTTCCTCCCGGAGCTCAGGGCTTCGCTCACTGTATTCTGCCTCCATGGCAAAGCGCATAATGTTGGATAAATGGACGACGGCCCTGGCAACATCCGGCTGGGTAGATTGGGTAAGGCTGAAAACGTAATTCAGAGTGTTGAAAAGGAAGTGCGGGTTGATTTGGGCCTTCAGGTAGGCATGCTTCGCCTTGCTCAGCTCCAGCGTGGTTTCCTGAAGCATGATTTTTTTCGTTAATGCTTTTTTCTCAAAATCTTCCCTGCTGTTGCGTTCCCTGACGTAAACCCTGAAAAAGTAAAACATAAAGGCCAGAATGACAAAATACAAGCCCCTCCACGCTGTCCCCGAAATATACCTCCTATTTAGTTGTACTGGTCTTTTTGATTCCATGAGTAATATCTCTAGTAGTACATCCAGTCCATATTTAAGCAAGATTAGCGAGCTAAAGGCCATAATAAAAAAAAGCGGAACCCTCCAAAGCCCGTGCCAGCCCTGTTCAAGGCTATTGGGTAAAACCACGAGACATATAGCATAGAAAAAGCCGATGTTAATCAGGTAATGCCCGATAAGGTGATGGTAACTGCCGAGCGTCCCCAGTGCAATTGCAATCGTTGCCAGCTCATAGCAAATCAGAAAGACCCAGATGGCTATCTGCCAGCTGTATACTTTCTTCCATCTTTCCTGTCCAGACTCTGAGGTGAAAACGCTCTTTGAATAAGTCAACATATGTCTTGAATAAACTAATTTTTATCGCAATCCGGGTAGGGTAGCTTCCTTTTATGAAGCAATTAACTCCCCCAAAATTGAACAGGAAAACCGTATTTGTTTTCCGTTCGGTAAACAAACAGCTCGGTCTCAGCACAGATCCTACCGAAGCTACAATGACAATAGTAATTACCACCGTAACCTATACATCCGGTGGCAAGGGCAACAGGAATTAATCTTTTCTGAACAGTAAAGTGTTGTCCTCCAGGTACCTGATGAAATCCTCCTTAAATGGGGCAGTCATCAGCACATCATACTTCTGCAGGTGTATGGTGTTCCCCTGGATAGATTTGATAAAATCAGTATTGATGATATAGGATTTATGCACCCGGTAAAAGTTAAGGTTTTGCGAGAGCTTTCTTTCCATGTCCTTTAGTGCATAGTAAATCGTATAGTGCTCCGTTGGGGTAAAGATGTGCAGGTAATTTCCGGCACCCTGAAAATAGATAATATCTCCCTTTAATACCTTTACGCGGTTTCCGCGCTCCCCATTCCTTACATAAAATGCCTGATTGTCCTCATCCAGCGGGTTATCAAAACATTCCTTAATTACGGTGTTCACCTCTTGCGCAAAACGGACAAATTCAATTGGCTTAAGCAGGTAGTGCTTCGCCCGGAGGTCAAACGCCTTCAACGCATATTCTGTAAAGGCAGTCGTGAATATGATGTTAGGGGTGGAGTGCCTGATGGCCGAGGCCAAACTTAGACCAGACAAGCCCGGCATATCAATGTCCAGGAAAACGAGATCCGCACCCAGTGCGTTAATGCCCGCCAGCGCATCCAGGGAACTTTGGTAGGTCTTTAGTACTTTCAGGCGTGGAAGCTTTTCGATATGGTCACAGATTACCTTGATGGCAAAGGAATCGTCATCAACGATGACGCAGGTAATTACATTTTTCATAGGGGAACAGATAAGGTTTAACAAGCTAGCTTTTATATTCCTAATTTGTTTGGGGTGATTTACCCTTAAAAAAAAGGTGTAATTACCTTATCGTCTCGCGCAACACCCAATTTTATGTTATCACGTTGGAGATACCGGGCTTTTAAAATGATTTTTCTGAGGCAACTAGCTTCGGGGTTTCTGGTTTATGACACGTTAAGAATGATGTGTTTTTTAAGGAATAATTGTCGCCAGCCGCTGATCATAAATTTTTAACAGGTTTAGTGAGGATGCAAAATTGACCCCCAAACTACCTGATTTTCAATGATATTTTTTTTCCTGGCTGTAATAAATTATTAATTGTTTTGTATATTCGAAAGATAATCTGCAGATGATATCTTATCCCTATTTATCCATCAAACAATAACGCCATGCCAAGCCAAAATCTCGAATTCAGCCACACACCAGATCGAATTGCACAAAATATTAACCTAGCCAGGAATATAGGTGAATTTTACTCAGTTGCTTTCTAGTCAATAAAATCATTGAAATTTTTCTGATTTGCCCCTCTAAACCGCTCTAAAAATCTAAATATGAAATATTTCTTTTTCCTGGTATTTTTAATTTGTGTCCAAAAATCTAACGCCAAAGACCCAAAAGACTTGATAGGCAGCTATTCCGGAATCCTGCAGGAAACTGGATTTGACGGAGATTTTACTGCCAAATTTGTTATAAGGGTATCTTCCGTTGAGGAACGAAAAATCAATTTCGAACTATTGATTTTTGACCTCCCAAATTCCAGGCCTGAAATCAGAAGACAATTATCAGGAACATATACCCGCTACTCTGGATATGATGCGTTCAGGTTTTCATTTGACGAACTGGTGTTAAGTAACAAAAAGAAGGTAAAAGGTACTGTTTTTGTTGCTAAATATTCGCAATCCGGACGTGATGCGCTTTCAGGATATTTCACCCCTGATGATACAAGGGATTTTCAGGGAACATTAGAGTTTGTCACACCCGCGGATAGTTCCGCTGTAACTAATGTAGTCGAAAAGATTAAGGACAACAAGCCAACCCAGAATACGCAAACCCTTGTTGAAGAGGACAAACTATCCGAAGGGGCAGCCCTTTTGTTTAAAGGAACCAATAGCGCTATTTCAGTGGCTCAAAAAAATAAAATATTCAAAGACAGCGAATTTGCAGTCGCCAAGGATAAAAATTCCTTCACTATAAGCGCATTACCTGATGAACCCTTCCAGGTCCATATGTACATATTGGATTTGAATAATGATGGTAAGGAGGAGGTTTTCTTGCTCTACGGGAATGCAGCAGTTTCCGGCAGAGCGGGCTCAAGTGTTATGTTTTTTGCAAATCCAGGTAAGGTCCGTAGTAGAAATAATGAATATACAATGGTCTTTGACCAGGAAGGTATGCTACCCAATGTATTGGATGACCAGCCCACCTTCTTTATACCAGGACCCGGTTTTTCCTATACTCAATTCTATTTTTTCAGATTCTGGACATTACTAGTGCCCATCGGAGATGCTGATGTGAAAACCAAAGCTTTTGTGAATGTCGCTGAACTGGCTGAAACTTATCGCCTGAGTGGAAGCGCCGGTGTTTCTCAACGCATCGCAAAACTAAAAGCCGAACAGTTAAACAAAGACAACCAGCTCATACAGGAAGCCAAGGATGTCGTAAATCGAAAAAAGGCATTGCTTCAGGGAAAACCTGCTAAATTTCTAGGTATCTTCAGGGAATTTGCCAATTATGATAACTCGGTAACCATTACCAGGGAAGGGAATTTCTATATCTTAAAGCCAAAGACACAGTCTAAGTCTAAAAAATCACAAAAATTTTCCTATAATCAAAAGTTAGACCGTCTTGAAGGCTGGGTCGATGGAAAGGATATAAAGATTAAAGTACTTATCGACTATAACTACGATAGGGATGGTATCTGGTTTCATTCCGGGGCAGGTGGATTCCCGCTAAGTTTTAGGAAATACAATAAATAACCGGACAAAACAGATGATGGTTTAATTACTGAAACATAGTTGATTTTCCATCTTCATTGACATACTCGTCATACGAGCGAATATTTACCATGATTTTTCTATAAAACAAAAGATGAATAAATTATACCCGACCCTGATACTCATTGTTTTCTTTCTCAATACCTCTGCCCAGATAAATATTTCCGGAAACTGGAACGGATTCCTTGGACAAAATGACAAGACATGGGATTTTAAACTGTCCATGGATCTAAGGCAATCAGGTAACAGGATTTCAGGAACGGCAAAATTTACGTCCGGAGATAGTAGCGGCCGGTTCGTTAAATACATTATCTCAGGAACACTAAATAATGAATACATGGAGCTAAGGGATGTGTCTGTTACTGATCACCTCAGCCAGCCTGATAATTGGTACTGGTGTAAGAAAATTTATACATGCAGGATAGTGCGCAGTAGTGATAGTCTTTTGGTCTTTGGAAGATGGAAAAATGACGGAAAAATCGGTTTTTTCAATGCAAAGGAGGTTGGTAATTTTAATTGTCCTCCGGGAGATATCAAGATGTCGCTCTATAGCCCGCAGTCAAACGAAGTTGTTAAGGAAAAGCAAAAGTCAGCTGAACCAATGCCATCCCGGAGGACCTCCGTAAAGGAAGTCGTCAATACAAGTTCCAGGGAAGTATCGTTGGCCTTTCTTGATGACCAACAGGTCGATGGCGATACCATAACAGTTTATTATAACGGAAAAGCAATCATTACACGACAACAGCTGTCGCATAACCCCATTGAGGTCACCATCACTGTGCTCCCAGGTCAAAATAATGAGCTGATCATGTTTGCACACAATCAGGGAAGTATGGGCGCAAATACGGCACAATTGATACTTACCGACGGAAAGCAAAGACGTCAAATCAGTATGCATTCCAATATGAACGTCAGCCAGTCCCTGATACTCACGCATAAGTAAAAAATAACGAAACGTACAAACAACTTATATCCACCCTAGGTATTAACTAGGGCTTATGGTTTTTCAGTTTGCCGAAAATTTCCAGTCTTCATTAAATAAATTGTGACTATGCAAAAAAAATATTCCTAAAAGCTATCTAAATATTATATGATTATTTCTGGAATATCTTTCCTGATTTAGCAGATCTGTTTGTCAGAAAAACTGAAAAAAGTTAAAAATCTTATTTCAAAGCATCATAGTCTTCATTAAAAAAATCAGAAAGTGAAAATTTAATTTTGTCCAAAACCTTGACAAGCGATGAAATTCGAAGGTCTTGAGAGCCTGTCTCGTATTTGCCATATTGAGCTCTATCTATCCCATAATGATTGGCAAATATGTCTGAGTTAGTAAATCCTAAACCTTTTCTAATTTGTCTTAATCGAGCACCAATTTTTTTTAATTCATTTGGTATCTTATCGGACTTAGACATAGTAGTTAATAGTTTTATCACAACGACTAAGCTGAAAAAAAATAATAAAATTATTTACTCTTAATTAAGAGTATTTGTTATATTTGGTTAATATTTAAGGTGTTAATAAAGAATCTCTCTTGACAAATTCTCACAACTTTTGAGCAGAGACAATAGATTGATGCCTGTAGCGATATTTTGTGTATTTTCGTACACGCTTTAGCGCTATGGGCTCTATTGTAATCCCATGCTCCCGGCCGTGAGAAGCCTGTCAAGATGGTCTATAGAGCCTAGCTAAAGTTTCTATGTGCCATTGATTCGTAAATATATACGAGTGTGAGCAAACAGGTTTTGTATGTATTGTTGGATACGGTGCTGACGGCCATTTATTGGTGGTTGGTAGCCTGTTTCTTTATACTACTTGCTGTTCAGGTTATCTTTGTTTCAGGACTGGGGTTTAAGATCCTCATCAGTCTGGTCATCTGTTCCCCGGAGTAGGATATAAGACCTGGGCAGGTATGGTTAAATGATGGTTCTTTTATAATGAGCCTGCCCTGGTTTTTTCTTTTTTAAATTCCTTCTTGCTTTTCGTGTGATGCTGCAGTTTTTGTTTGTGCCTGCTTCGGCAAGTGCATCCGGACACGTAGTCACTTCACATTTTTCAACTAACAGCTTACTGAAAAATAACGGCCTTTTGGCGGTAGGGGACTGCTATGTCCTCTGGGTTTACTTTTCGGTATTTAACCAAACCAAACTGATGAAAAGAATTATTTTATTTTTCCTGCCCATTGTAACGGCAATGGCAGTTTTTGCGCAGGCGCCCCCTGTAGGGATGAATATAGGTGATGAGCTCGGTGATGCATTCTGGAAAACCACGCATACTTTTTTGCGGGATGGGGTTCCTCTGCAGGACAACCTAGGACCTTTTAAGGATAAGCTTATTATCCTGGATTTCTGGGCAACCTGGTGCTCACCATGCATTGCCATGATGCCCAAAATGGATAGTCTCCAGAAGGCCTTTAGGGGAAAGGTAGAAATTGTATCGGTGGCCTATGAGAAGGCTGCTGTGACCAGCGCTTTCCTGAAGGATAAGTTCAAGGGTAAGCACTTTGCCTTTGCGGAAATACTCGAGGATAAAACACTGGTTAAGCAATTCCCCCATACCTTGCTGCCACACTACGTCTGGATAAAGAACGGGCGCATAATGGCCATTACCGGCTCAGAGGAAGTTAATTTTACAAAGATTAATGCAGTCCTCGGGCAGGGCAGCCCTGTACCGCTCCGGGAGAAGAAGGATAAGGCTATGCGTTATGATGATAAGAAGTTAATCATCCAGCAGATAGAAGGCAGAAAGGTGGAAAGTTTGATCTCTTCGACTTTGACTAAGAATGTAGAGGGTTTTCCGGCGCAGACGATGGTCTTTTATGGGGATAGCACCAAACCGCACTCGGCCACTTATCTGAATATTTCGCTCAGGCGTTTGTTTTGTTCTGTGTATGTAAATAAGGGCTCGTTTCTCAGAAAGAGGAACTTTGTTGAATCCCGGGATAGTGCGATGATTATGAGTAAACTTTCCGGAACTGCGCTGAGTGAGTGGATGGCATTGAATGCCTGGTGTTATCAGAAAATTATGCCGGCGGGCAAAGTCTCGGTGGACGGTTTTTTTACGCAAATGCAGCAAGAACTTGCACTGCTCTTTCCGCAGTATGCGGTAAGGGTTGAAAAGCGGAAAATGCGTTGCCTTGCGCTTAGCGCCTTGAATGGTAAGCAGATTCAAAAGATGGATCATTCAAATCCCCAAGTGAAAACTTTTCGGGAGGCAAATGCAATGGGATTCAGGGGAAGAAACATCATGCTTAAACACCTTGTCAGTCCGCTGGAGAATTTTTACCTGCAGTACTATCATTATCCGGTTGTAGATGACACGGGCTATGATGGCCTGGTTGATTTGGATTTAAAGTGCAAAATGGGCAGTGTAACTGAGTTGAATGCCGCGCTTAAAAAATATAACCTGGTGCTTAAGGAAAAGGATGTTGCGATAGAGGTGCTCATTATTTCGGATAATTTAAGTTTTGTCTCCAAATGAGGTCATTAAGAGTTTTTCTGGTGCTGACAACCTGGATGGTTGTCTGCGCCGGGGCTTTCGCGCAGTCCGAGCTTAAGGGCCGGGTGACAGGCGAAGGTGGACGCGGGATTTCGGGAGTGGTATTGCGCATGGGAAATGGTAGTGTGGCCCTTACGGATTCTTTAGGGGATTTTAAAATGAATGTTACAGATGGTCAATGGAGCCTGAGGGTCAGCCACCTGAACTATCTGCCCCTGGTAAGGGAGCTTACCTTACCCTTTCGTGATACCCTGCAGATTAAACTGGTCCCGATAGGTCGCGATCTGGGGGAGGTCATGGTGAATACAGGTTACAGGGAGTTTTCCAAGGCCCGCGCTACGGGCTCTTTCGTGCAGGTGGATAATGCATTGCTGAACAGGACAGCGGGCATGAATATTCTGGACAGGCTGGACGGTTTGGTTCCTGGACTTGTTTTTGATAAGGCAGCAGCCTCTCCGACCAGGCTCAACATCAGCATTCGGGGACAGGCAACCATTAGTGGCAACACCGATCCGCTGGTAATAGTGGACAACGTGCCTTATGACGGGGACATCAATTCGATTAACCCGAATGATGTGGAAAGCATCACAGTGCTCAAAGATGCTGCGGCAAGTTCGATCTGGGGTGCCAGGGCTGGAAACGGCGTCATTGTAATTAACCTGAAGAAGGGAAAGCAAGGTAGTGAAATCAGCTTCAGTGCCGGAATCATTACCGCTTCACGACCTGACCTTTTTTATCAGCGGCAGATGTCGTCCCCGGATTTTATCGCCATCCAGGAGCGCCTTTTCAGCGAGAATTTTTACCGTAACCTGGAAACCAGCGATTTGCAGGGTACTTCCCATCCTTATATCCCTCAAGTGGTGGAAATTAAAATCCGGGAGCGGGATGGCCTGATTTCGGCAGGCCAGGCCAGGGATCTAATTGAAGGCTTAAAGCAAAACGATGTCTGGAAGGATATCAGTGAACTGCTATACCGTCCTTCGCTCATTCAGCAGTACGCGCTTGGTTTTTCCGGGGGCAATGATGCCCAGCGGTATTACCTGTCTTTGGGAAGGGATGTTAGCCAGTCTAATCAACTTGGAGGGGAATCGAACAGAAATACGCTCAATTTAAGCCAGACGGTAAGTCTTTTAAAGGGAAGACTGGAATTTCAGAATGGGGCGAACTTTGGCTATAGCAATGCAGATAACAATGTCCAGAATTATAATCCTGCCTCGCCTTACCTGCGTTTGCAGGATGAGGTGGGCAACCTCTTGCCCCTTTATACCCTTCGCGAGCGTTTTGCGGATGCGGTGCAAAGTAAGGGGCTGTTGAACTGGACTTATAATCCGGTGTCGGAAACCCGTTTTGCAGACAATAGTTCTAAGCAGTTTGAATACAGGGTTAATTCTAGACTGACCTATAAATTCAGCCCAGCCCTTAATGTTCAGGCATTGTACCAGTATTCTGGCACCACCACCGGGGGAACGCGCAGTCATTCCCTTGAAAGCTTTACGGCAAGGAACCTGATTAACAGTTATACTCAGCTTGCCGCTGATGGAAGCATAACCCGGCCTATACCCCTGGGCGGTATTGTTGACAGGGAATACACTCAGGGCATCACCCAGACCTTACGTGCGCAGCTAAACTACAATAAGAATTTTGATGGGATGCGGCATAGTCTGAATGCACTTGCTGGTTATGAGCTTCGGCGCAGTGAGAGCAAATCCAATGCTTTGCGGACATACGGGTTTGATGAGGAACATTATACTGCACAGAGCGTGGATTATAACCCGTCTTACCCGCTTTATCAGTCTCCGGCCTCTCTGCAGAAAATCCCTTTTCAGGAAAGGCTGCGGGCGCTGACGGACCGGTACATTTCTTATTTTGCTAATGCGGACTATACTTTTCTCTCGCGTTATGTGGCCTCGCTCAGCATGCGTAAGGATCAGAGCAATCTCTTTGGGGTGAACAGTAACCAGAAAGGGGTGCCACTTTACAGTACCGGGCTTTCCTGGGTCATTTCTCAGGAACCTTTCTTTCCTACAAAATCATTGTTGTATCTGAAGTTGAGGGCTACATTCGGTTACAGCGGAAACGTGGACAAAACGCTGTCTTCCTTTACTACGGCAACATACCTCGCGCAGAGCCAGAACTTTTTCAACAATCTGGCGCGTTTGCCTTTTGCAAGGATTATCAATCCGCCCAATCCTGAATTAAAATGGGAACGGGTGAGGACAATCAATCTGGGGCTTGATTTTGGAACTAAGGGGAACAGGCTCTCGGGCACTTTGGAGGGCTACGCTAAGGCTGGCCTTGACCTGATAGGTCAGACCTCGTTTCCACCTTCAAGCGGGATCAGCGCTTTTAAGGGGAATTATGCATCCACAATGACCAAAGGGATTGATTTGAACCTAAGGAGTGTTAATCTGCCAGGTAGGTTCAGCTGGATAAGTGATCTATTTCTATCCTATGCCACTAACAGGGTTACCAAGTATGATAAAACCGAAACGGTGCAGACCTATCTTGTCGGGCCCGCTACGCCCCTTCTGGGCAATCCCCTTTATGGTGTTTATGCCTATGAGTGGTTGGGACTGGATGGCGCAACCGGTGACCCGGTAGGGCAATTGAGGGGGGAGCCTTCCAAAGATTATACAGCAATCATCGCCGCATATACGCCGCAGTCGCTGCTCATGGTCGGGTCTTTGAGGCCGGTTCTAAATGGTACTCTTCGAAATACCTTCAGCTATGGAAAATTTAGTCTTTCTGCATCACTTGCCTTCAGGGCAGGCTATTATTTCCGCAGACCGACTATACTCTATGGAAATGATTATGGCCTGGCAAATATGAGCGGTGATTATGCTTTCCGGTGGCAGAAGCCTGGTGATGAACGCATGACCAATGTTCCTTCGGTTCCCATGATAGGCAATGAACGACGGGATAGTTTTTACTCGGGTTCAAGCATACTGCTTGAACGGGGAGACAACATTCGTCTTCAGGATATTAATCTGTCTTATTCACCTCAGTTTAAAGCAGGCGTGTTTTCTTCTGTAAACATCTACCTCTACCTGAGTAATCTGGGGCTACTTTACACGGCAAGCAGCTCAGGCCTGGATCCTGATTATGTGTATGGCTTTCCACCTGTGTTTACCACAGCCCTAGGCGTCAAATTTAAAATCAAATAGTTATGAAAAAGATAAAAAAGTTGTTGCTGGTCATTACCGCACTTTCTGCCATGCTTTCTTTAAGCAATTGTGATAAGGGATTTCTGGATGCCAAACCCGATAAATCCCTGCTGGTTCCGGAATCCTTAGCTGACCTGCGTGCCTTGCTGGATAATATCAGCATCCTGAATCTACTACCCTCGTTGAACATCATCTCAGCGGATGAGTTCGTATTGGGGGATAATTTCCTGACCAGGCTGACAAGTCCCATTGAGAGCGGCAGCTATTTTTGGAAGGATGACGCCTTTCAGGGCGCCACGCCTCAGGAATGGACTAATCCGTACCAGCAGATCTTTTACAGTAATGTGGTGCTGGAGGGGTTGGATAGACTGGGCAATCAAAACCCAACCGCTTTGGAACGGGATGTAAAAGGCTGCGCATTTTTTTTCCGCTCTATGGCGCTTTTTAATTTGTCCCAGCTTTTTGCTGCCCCATATGTATCCAGTACAGCCAAGGATCTACCCGGACTGCCTATACCGCTTTCCAGTGATGTTAACAAAAGGCCGGGACGGGGCAGCCTCTCTGCATTATTCGCGCAAATAATCGCGGATCTTTCGCAAGCGGTGAGTTTATTGCCCGAAAGGGGAGAAGTGAAAAGCAGGCCTGGCAGGCAGGCTGCCCATGCGATGCTGGCCAGGGTTTACCTTATTATGGGCGATTATGAAAAGGCGCTTGTTGAGGCAAACCGGGCCCTCTCCATTGGCAGTGCATTGATTAACTATAATACACTGAGTCTGACCAGTAATGCTCCTTTTGGCAATGCCTTGCCCAATAACAACGCTGAGCTGATATTTTTTGGTTCCAGGGTAAGTTATACCATTTTGAATACAGGCTCTTTAAAGGTAGAGCCGGAGCTCCTTGCCTTATACGACCCAAGCGATCTGAGGCTGAAAATATTCTTTCGCGATTTGGGAAATGGCCTGATAAACCTAAAAACTTATGATGGTATTGGCACCGATGAGGTCTTGTTGATTAAGGCGGAATGCCTGGCTAGGGCGAATGATTCCAAGGCAAGTGTAGATATACTCAATAGCCTGCTTGTGAACAGATTTCCGGCTGGAAAGTTTGTTCCGCTTGTGGCCACAGATGCCTCATCTGCTTTAGGACTGGTTCTAAATGAGCGGCGCAAGGAACTTGTTGCCAGGGGACTGAGATGGTCTGATTTAAGAAGGTTGAATGGTGATTCACGGTTTTTAAAAAGAATCATCCGAATTTATAACGGGAGCGAAGTTGCAAGGCTTGAACCCACTTCAAACCGCTATACCTTTCCGATCCCTGATAACGAGCTATTGCTTAATTCGTTGGAACAAAATCCAAGATAAGTTGAATAAAAACAGCCGCATTTGCGGCTGTTTTTACTTTAAGGGTTGTAAACAAACTGACCAACACTTCCGTTGTTGGGGTCAGGGGTGTTCACCGCGGGTTGAGAATCGAATAACGCGGTACAATTCTGAATATCAGATGCATCACAGCGATACTCGGATTCACCCAGTGGTGCATTGGGTGGCTGCTGACTCAAGTCATCAAGCGGGATCCAATAAACATTCGAACCATTAACGTGCTTGCCATAGGCTGTTGTTGTACTGCCGGCTTTGAAGGCACTTTGGGTAGCAACAAGCAAAATGGCAACAAGGACAGCTGCTGCCCCTGCTTTGAAATTTGAAAAAAACTTTTTCATGTTTTAATTTAAGTTATGGGTCAAAGTAAGGCCCGGGTTAAATTGATCTCCTGCGGCGCCGATCGTTTTTATTTTAGGTTCTCTGGGAAGCCGGCCGCTTTGCCTCCTTTAGTTTATATTCTTTTTTATTTTGAATCTGAACTGGATGAGCATCGCAGAAACACTTAACGCAAGAAAAGCAAGGTTAAATGCCAGGTGCTCGCGCCATCCCAGTATGCTAAGCACCCCGCCACAGCTGCAGGGCACCCTTGGAAAATAATGAAGCAGGATAAGGGCAATGTATACCGTAAAGGCAGACAGCAGGCCCGCGGATAATAATATGCCCGATTGCCTGGTCCGCTCAAAAAATAACAATCCTGCTGCCACTAATTCTGATGCAGGCAACATGAATAGTAGCGCAAAAACAAACCAGGAAGGAAAAACCTGATTATACATTGAGCGCCTGAACTCCTCAAAGTCGCTTAGCTTTTGCAGTGCAGCGTAAATCCAAAGCAGGATAAGTAACATGCAGACCGCAGTGTTATAGATTCGGAGTTTTTTGCTGGGATGGTTCATAGGTTTTAACTTTCGATAAATCCGGTGTGTATCGGTATTCAGTATTTTACTACTGGATTGCTTGTTTAAAGTTAGCCTGCCTTTATGCTTAGGCTGATAGATGGATAATACCAAAAGCTTCTATGCAAGCAGTATTGTGGTCATTAGAATTACCTTTTTAGGTTTCTGCCCTTAAGCATGCTGAGCGTTTTGGGATGCATGCCCAGAAAACTTGCAATGTGCTGGCTTTCACAGATGTTAAACAAGTATCGTTTCTCATCTTCGAAGCTCAGGTAGCGTTCCTCAACGCTCATTTCACTAAGCCGGCGTCTGATAACCATGAGCTGTGAGAAATGCTGTTCTGATATCTTTGTCACCATCGGCGCAAACTCTGCAAAGTGCTGGTATAGATTCCTGAGGTGCTTAGCCTCAATGGCAAGTATCAGGCTATCCTCTAAATATTCGATCATCGGTATTCGTCCCTCAATATTTAAAAAGATATTTACAGGAGGCATAAATGACCCTTTTTCCCAGAAAATAAGGGTATGTTCGTTTTGCTCATCGGGATGATACAGGTAAATCCTGGCTGTACCCCTGACGAGTAGTGGCAGCTGGAGTAAAACAGAATTCAGGAGGTTTTCTTTTTCACCTGTGTTAAAACCATTTGACTTTACAGTATACCTAAGGTAGGCATCCAGCCCTGAAGATATGGTATTCAACAGGCTGAACGCGTTGAGGTAGTCATCTTGTTTCATGATAGTTTTATTTATCTGGATAAAGAAATGCGCTTTTACGGTTTTGTCAAGTGGCAAAAAGCCGCAACCCGTAACCACATTAAAAAATAACGTCAAATTTATGTTCAGCAAGCGTCTCATCTGATAGATTTCACCAGGGTAGCTAGAAAGATAAGCTGCGATTAAAAGCGGTCAATTTGGATTGGCGCAAAGGTGCAACAAGCCAAACTTTGCCAAGGGGGCTCCTTGGCATGAGGATCATTGGAACTCGGATGTGGCTCATCCGGCCGGGGGAACTGAATTATTTATTTTAATGCACAAAGGCCTCGATTTCCATTTTATATTGAAGGCTGGAGATTCGATGAAGGAATCTTAGAGCCAGGCGGGTTGAAATTGAAAAGGTCTGGAGGGATTTTTGTATTAGCTGCGTTCCTAAACGATTTCCTGGGCAATGGCGAGCATTTCAGACAGCTTTGCGCTCACCCTTTTAATGTCTTCGTCAGCATGTGAATAATAGGCATTTTTGAAGCTTTTTTCTGAAATCTGTAAACGGTCTTCAGTGCTGTAATGGTTAACGCTGTGGAGATGGATTTGCTTTGGCCTTTGCTCCAGTATAATTCCGGATTCCACCTGAAGATGGATAAAGAAGGCAAGCTGCTTTACACTGAAAGATACCTTAAAGCTATTATCGTTTAAAGCTGAACCTGTCAAATCAGTCCCAATATGCTGAAGTTCCCTGAGGTAAACAATCTCCTCATCTATAAAGCTTAGAAGCATTTTATCCAATGAGGGCGAACTACTAATGTATGGCTTTTTCATCATCAGGGACATCTGACGGACGCTTTTCCGCTCCGCAATTAAAAATACAATCCTTTCCTGAACAGGATGGTTTATATCTCCCTGAGCGAAAAGTGAATCGCGGCAAAGCCCGTAGAATTCCGGACTATTTAGATTGCACAGGATCAAAAGGTTATAACAATACCTTTGGTTTTCAGTTACTCGACCCTTCAATTCATCAGAAAGTACATTAATCAGTTCTTTAAGATAGTTCAACTGATAAAAGCTTATGGTTGCGCAGCCTTCTGCCAGTGAAAAATATAAATGATATATAAAATCAACAAGCTTATTCGGGTAACCCTTATCTGTCATGTCCTTGAGCACTCCTTTCAGTAAAATCCTGTTCTCGTTCACGAATCGTTTAAGCAGGACCCTGGGTACCATGAATGAATAGGACCAGAGGTACGGAAGGCGTATCTGCATTTCATCAAGCAAGCCCAGAATGATTTCCTGAAACTGCTCAGGATAACTAAGTTCACCGACTGCTCTGTTCTGGATTTCGGATTCCTTCAGGCCTTCGGCCATATCGCACATTAAAAGCAGTTCATGCTGCTGCTGGCGGAAGACCGTCCTGACCTTTTTTACCGGTCCATCACTCTGGCCGTGTAAGAAGGCGAGCATCAGTTGTTCGCAGCATATTGTCAAATGTTTCAATTGCTCTTGCTGAATGGCTTTGCCTCCCCTCAGGTCTTTGCTGAGATCTTTTTGTATGTCATTTATTGCGCCCAGATGGTAATTCATGGTCAGGTCTTTCACGTAAAATGTAGACTTTTAGCCATTAATGCTACAATAATGTTTAATTGATTAATTTACTTATGTGAATGGTTAAGTTGTTGATGCAAAGGTATTTGGTGTAAGGTGTCAGGTTCTTTTCGATCTCAATTCAAACAGTGGGTTGCGGCTGCATAGAAACCCTTAGCCACTTGACATCTAGTGAAATAAAACTTTTTTTTGTTGCTTATTCCGCCTGTCCCAAAGCTAAATGTGGCCGGCCTTTCCTAAATGACTATTAACGTTGCTGCCTATGAAGAAGATCGACGAACTAATCAACCTGCTTTTGAAAATCTATAATATCCTACAGTACTATTATGATAACAGGGAGCAATATATGACTGTCTTACCGGAGCAGGCATTGACCCGTCAGGAAGTCAAGGATTATTTGGGGATAAGCGAGAGCACTTATAAAAGGAAAGTCAGAGAGGGGGCGCTCAAACCAATGAAGCTGCCTGGTGGTGACAGGTTTTATAAGCATCAGCTTGTAGATGAGCTTCAGGAAAGTAAACGCAGGGGCAGGGTGTAGTCAGGATTTTTGAATACTTAAGATTGATAAAATGAAAAACAAGACCATAGCATCAGAAATGTTTTCCTCTGGAGATAAATATTACTTTGTTGACCTCAAGAAGGCTGTCAACAATACCTGCTATATACGCATTACAAGGAGTGATGAATCAAAGAGCAAGAGATATAAACGGGCGTCGGTTGTAATTTTTGAGGAGGATTTTGAACCATTCATTCAGGCGCTCGCTTCGCTTCTGCATCATGGCAGGTTTTCCATCCTGGACGACACTACATTTAAATCTCAGTAATTGCATATACCTAATCCGATGTAAAATGGCCAATGTAATGTCTTAAGGAATCGTGGCCTGGTATTATGGCAATTTATTAAAAAGGGTTGATGAGTGAACAAACCTGTCCACTTGACCCCTGTTCGCCTAATTAACAAAAGATTAATAATCAGTATTTTAAAATGAATTTATTTCTGGTGAGAGGGGTCAATCTATTCTGGTTTATCCAGTTTTATTTTTAAATCATGTTAATTGTTCTTGAAGATCACAAATGCCCAAGAATGCATTCAATGCAGGTGAAATCGGTATATCCTTTCTGTAGACCAAAATGGTAGTCATCAAACTTAATTCTTTGGGAAGACTGAATGTTTTGATATTTCGGCGACCATAGAATGTAGAGATTATTTCCTTTGGCAAGAAACTAAATCCAATACCCGATTCGATGAAATTAATTACACCCTCAATCGAATTCATCTCAGTCTTATGATATTTTGAAACTCCTTTGCTTACCAGCCAGGAATCCAGCCTGGATCTGAAAATGCAACCCTGATCAAATACGATGGCTTTTAGGGGTATCTGTTTCAATAAATCCTGCAAAGATTTGCAGCTCGAGGGAACAACGGCAATGATTTCTTCAGATTTGATTGTATATTGCTCAAGCTGTGGAATATCTAGAGGTGCCGGAATGAAAGCTGCATCAACCCTGAAGTTTAAGACATCGCTTATCAGATTGTCTTTAGAATCTGATTTGAAATCCATATTTACACAGGGAAACCGATTCGCAAGGGAATTAACCAGTTTCGGACCATTTAAGGCTATCATGGTTTCGAGCGCACCAATTTTAATTTGTCCTTTTATTACATCATTTTTACCTATAGACTGCTTTGCCTCTTCTACTAAATGATTTAATTTTTTACTGTAAAGCATAAGTGTTTCACCAGCTTGGGTTAGTTCTACTTTTCTGGGTGAACGTGAAAATAGTGCAGCTTCGAACTCTTCCTCTAAATTCTTGATACGGGCTGTTACATTAGACTGGACAGTAAACATAGCCTCTGCAGCTTTTGTGAAACTTCCATGATGTGCTACAGCTTCGAATATTTTTAGATCATTTAAATTCATTAATCATTTTTTGTGATTTATTAAATCATTTTAAATCGTTTTTGAAGAACAAATGTATGGCTTATTTTTGTCAAAAAGAAATGAGAAATATTAAATTCCTGACCGCTTTTGCGATCTTTATGTTAACAAATTCAATGATGTCGAAATCACAATCAAAAATCAAAACTGAGCATGGAGAATCGTGTCCCGTTACGCATTATCGTCAAATTCAAGTCCTTGGTCAAAATATCTTTTACCGCGAGGCAGGTGAAAAAGATTTTCCAGTCATATTGCTTTTACATGGTTACCCCACCTCTTCCCATATGTTTAGAAATCTGATTCCTTTACTCAGCACTAACTATCACGTCATTGCTCCGGATCTTCCAGGTTTTGGATACAGTGATGCACCAGATAGAGATAAGTTTGATTATACATTTGATAATTTGGGAAAAGTCATGCAGGGATTTATTGATGTTTTAGGATTAAAGCGTTTTGCAATTTATGTCTTCGATTACGGTGCACCTACGGGCTATAGATTAGCTTTGGCTAATCCGGAGAAAATAACGGGAATCATTTCCCAAAACGGAAATGCCTATCTGGAGGGACTTAGCGCAGGATGGAATCCAATTCAGAAATATTGGGAGAATAATACAAAGCAAAACCGGGATGCGATGAGAGCAAATTTTGTAAGCTTTGAAGCAACTAAATTCCAGTACTATGACGGTGTATCCGACCCGTCCCTGATTGCTCCTGAAACATATACGTTGGACCAGTATTTTCTTGATCGTCCTGACTCAAAAGAAAAACAACTTGATTTGTTGCTGGATTACAAATCGAACGTAGTACTTTATCCAAAATTCCAGGAATACTTTAGGAATTCCAAACCAAAACTTTTAGCAGTATGGGGCAATAAAGACCCATTCTTTTTGCCGGCAGGAGCAGAAGCGTATAAAAAAGATATTCCGGATGCGAAAGTAAAATTCTACGATACCGGTCACTTTGCATTAGAAACGCACTTGAGAGAAATAGCAAAAGAAATTTTAATCTTTTTGAAAACTTTACCCAGGTAGAAACTAAAAACGACTAAGGGTTGGCCTTTGATCAACTTACTTTTTAAATGCGCATGGGCTGCAATTCGTTGTCAGCTTTCAAGACGCTTTTTAAAAGTTGAAACTATACAATACCTATTTTATTGATTTAAAATTATGGAAAAGAGATATCCATTACCACCTTTCACATTTGAAACGGCTAAAGAAAAAATTCAAATGGCTGAAAATGCCTGGAATAGCAAGGACCCGGAAAAGGTAGCCAAAGCTTACACAGTGGAGAGTGAGTGGAGAAACAGAGATATTTTCCTCAAAGGCAGAACGGCTATCGTTGAATTTCTCTCTGAGAAGTGGGATAAAGTGGAGATTTCGGGCTGTGAAACCATATAATTTCGGAAAGTCGTGCTAGGTGGTTTCAGTAAAAAATGACCATGTCAAACCATTGATAATAAATATGTTTCAAATATTCAAAAACTTTTTGCAGTTGGTCAGCTCGCTTCGGAATTGGGTGGTCATAGCTACCGAAATCTCCATCATGTTTATCTAATAACAAAATGATACAAAACGAGTAACTTTTGAACTTAAAAGAGTGACTAACATTATGTGAATTTATAATATTTGATTAATAATCAGAGAGAAACAAAATCCCTGATTTAATACTAACCAAATAAACGTCTCTTATCGGAAAGTAGTACTTTTTGATTTGCGTGATAATTAATTATTGTCGGTTCCCAACCAATTCTGGGGTCGATCGAAATTATTATATAATTATGGCAAATTCTAAAAATCACGTATTTCTAATATTATCTGATTATGTAAGTGAAGCACTACTTCGTCTATATCATCAGATCAATGCAGCAACATCATCCTATGGATCGACATTTATCGTATACCATAATAGATCTGGGCTTCCTGAACCAAAGCTCAAAGGTTATCAAGTTTATGAATTTACAGATGCTATACTTACTGACTTTGGCTACACGTCGATCAGATCAACACTCGTTCCTGGTAGTAACCATTTTCCGATTCTTCAATTTTATGTAGATAATGCAGAATTTGACTACTATTGGTGCATTGAAGACGATGTAGTCTTTACCGGCGACTGGTCTAGTCTCTTTAACCCATTTGTAAATGATAGTAAGCACGATTTTCTCAGTAGCTATATCAAACATTATAAGGAACAAGTAAACCCAGACCTGTATTTTTGTGTGTACAAAGAAAATCTCTTATGTGAAAACATTTGGCTTGGATTATGACCTTTGAGAAACAAACACATGACCGATGGGAACTGTGTAGTTTGATTCAGAATACGGTTATCAAACATTGCTGCATTGAACTCTACCGAACGGGTTAATGGTTAATTTAAAGGCTGTATTTCTGGAAACGCTATTCCTAATTTTTTACATAGTACCCGCACTTTTCTACGGTAGCTTGATTTAGCGCTCATTAAATTTTTGCTGCCGGTCTCAACTATGATCCGGGGGTCACTATGGGCAGGTCTGTCTTTCTTAGCAATAGCATGCTCCTCAAATTTTAGAAGTAGCAAGGGATCATTCACAGGGCTTTTTTCGTCATCTTGATCAAAGATGGTTTTGTGTTCTTCTTTATTGTAAGTTTCCTGTTTTACTTTCAGATCATCTAATAATGTTTCCAAAGCAATCTCCTGGGTTAAATAATCAAGGTCATAGATATCTTTGAAACTAGCCCTGTTGGCTGCAGTCATCAGTTTAAGAAGTCCTATGTCGCGTACTGTGGCCAGCCGTGCGCCATTAACTTCTTCTACTGTGTCCAGAAAATTAGTGTTTTGAAGAATTTCTACCTTTATTGTCAACTTACCTGTTTTGATCCAAAACCGCAGGAAAATATATTGGTCGTCCCTATCGCATGGGTAGTGTAGATTTGAAATCCGTTCACCGAAGTGCTCCTGAACTTCTTCTTCTATTGCCTTATATCCACCTCTTCCAATGATACCCGAAAAAAACAGGTCTATATCTACAGATTCACGATGGTTGTAACGAATCGCCAGGTTGGTGCCTCCGCCCAGATAAGCTTCCTTAAGGCTTGTAAGCGATTGAAGTTCGATAATGGTTTCAAGCAACTCCGCGGAGACCGCTGCCATTAATACCTCGAAAAATGTTTTACGTGATACCGGCGGGCGACTAACGTACACACCGAGTTGCTAATCCGCTCTTTAGTTGCCCTCAGCTCTTTTACAATCTCGGTATGATTATAGAATTTTTCTAAGCGGCTGATATCCTCATCAAATGTTTTTTCGGTCGTGGCAAAGAGTGCCCTTGGGATAATTAAATCCTTATCTTCGTTTGCATCCAAATCAGATAGATTAACATCCCAGAAAAGATGATGTGGAAGAACTTCTGATATGTGAGTTGCCGATTTCATTTGTACAAATATATGGAATAGTATTTAATATTTATAGTAAATCAATTCTAATAAGATCTCTATTTATACTGATACTCAAACAAATTGCCTGCCAATTATCTTTTATGTATTATATTTTCTCAAGAACTTAATTTCAACCAGGAAGATAAATTAATCCTAATAATCAAAAGCATCTTATTTTTTCTTAAAGATTTTTGAAAATTAAATCTAAACATACTTTTCATTCGAAACGGATAAAAAGGCCGCGAATATCGTGTGCCCGCTCGACTGCGAGCGCATAATGGTTCCGTTTCTCTTCACCACCCTTCGGGACTTATAGCTCTGCGTCTCCCTTTTGAGCACACATGTTTCGGGACTTTCTTTTTTTCCGTTTTTTCTTTTGAAGAGATTTTTTGGAAAGGAAGGAGAGTAAGAAAATTATGTAAAACTAAAAAATTTCAAATCATGGAAATTACAGGAAGATTGACCGCAGATGCTGTGGTTAGGGTAGTAGCAGAGGATAAAAAAGTAGTAAGCTTTTCTATCGCCATTAATGATTCTTACCGCTCGAAAGGTGAAACCAAAAAAATCACTACCTTTTTTGAATGCGCTTATTGGCTAAATACAGGCATTGCCGAATACCTTAAAAAAGGGGGAATGGTTCAGCTTTACGGAAGGGTAGGTGTAAATGCATATATAGGTTCAGATAATGAGGTTCGGGCAAATTTAACCTTTAATACCTCTGAAATTAAGCTGCTTGGTGGCAGTAGAACTGCTAATAGCAATGTGGTTTCTGCTACTACTGATAGAGTTGGTGATGTTAACCCAACTGTGACAGCTAAAGGAGAAGATGACGATTTACCGTTTTAATCTGCTGTTTTTATGGATAATTTACAAACAGAGATTGATGCTTTTAAAGAAGCATTCTGTCCTTATGGTTATTTGGATGTCGACTTTGCTGTTCGGGAAGCCATATCGGCAGGTTTCGATGGGGAATGGGCATTCAAAACAATCGATGAACTGTGCGAGGATTGCGGGATTAAATACATTGATATTGACCCTTGCTTTGCGGTCATGGATTCAATTTTAAAGCATGCCCGAAATGAAATCGATAGCCTTACCCATTTTGACATCTGTAACGATGCGGATTTCTCAGTCTACGGAAATTTTATGGCTTCATATTATGAATCCAACGTTGACGATGCGGAAAATCTGACCGACACTTTGATGCTGTTTAAAGACAGCTTAGACGATTTTTCTGATTGTACCAGGTATTGGCTACTCGAAATCGGTATTGACTTAACCAAAATTCAAGAAAAATGAAAACTAATTTCTTTTCGGAAATGCAAGCCCTGCAAAGTGCAGGGGCTTGCACAATAAATATTAACATTGCCCCTGATGGATTGATGGTATTTTCATTGTTGCTGTCAAATAATACGGGCAATGAAACAGTTAAGACTTTGCTTTACGATGTTAGTCTCTTCTTCTCGTTTAACGATACGATAATGTGAAGCATCAATATCTTCGCATAGCTCTAAGTCTCTTGCACGTGCTATCTTACTGTTAGCAATATCTATTTTCTAAACAGATTTTTTTGATCCTCAATCATCAAAAATGGGGCAATAAAATAAGATTTGGTAGGACGTCCAATATTAGAAACAGATTAAAAAATACTTAAAAGTAAGTATTGATATAAAGCTCATTTATTCTGAGCTTTAACTCTAACCAAACGTCAAGAAAAACATTAAATTTTGTGGTGCATAGATGACCTATATACTACTAAGGACTAAAACTTATTTATGAATTTACCAATTTCATAAATGCCAAAGATTTTTTTATTTCAAATTTTAACGCTCTAAAGTGAATCATAAAAAATCCTGCAACTGTTCAGATCCTGAAGTTGATCTGCATGAAGCCTTTTCACAGCTTAACAATAAAGTTGATGCCCTTGCGGGACTTATCAAAGAATTGGCAAGTCCACAGCTGGAAAGCATTGCTGATGTTCCTGATTTTTCAGTGCTTGAAAAATTACAATGGATAATTGGTGGGGAAGAAGTTTTGCCCGGCACTTTTCCAAGTTGCTGTTTAGTCGGCGTCCGCTCTGATAAAGGCATGATCTGGAAATGTAGCGGGGTGCTGATAAGCAGAGAATTGGTAATAACAGCAGGTCACTGTTTTCTACCTTTCGGAGAATTTGAAGTTGCTCTGGATGTAACTTCACTTAGAAGCATCGATGAGTCGGAACGAGTAACCGTTAGCGACGCAATCCTTCACCCAAACTATAACCATAGTAGTTATTCAAATGACATCTGTCTACTAAGGCTATCCAGACCTTCGAAAACTGCGCCCGTCAATATCGCTACAACCAATGAAATTCGTGCTTCAAAGAGGATTCAGGTGGTTGGTTTTGGAAGTCATAGTAACTCAGGGAGTTTAGGTTTTGGCATAAAAAGAGAAGTCATTGTACCAATAATGAGTCTGGATAGGGAAGACGGCACTTCACTCCAGCAAGACAGCTACAAATTTGCATTTAACCCCAAAACCGAATTTGTTGCTGGTGGTCAAGGATTTGGATCCTGCTGGGGAGATAGTGGTGGTCCGGCGTATATCGAAGTAGGTGGAGAACTGAAAGTAGCAGGTATCACTTCACGTTCTGCATCGGGACAGTCCAACTGTACGAGTGGGGCAATATATATCAGGCTGGATAAATACCAGGATTTTATAGCCTAAATCAAACTTTAAAACTTATAATACCGTAATAACGAACTCCAATGAAAAGAATTTTTATTGCATTTACTGCGATCATGGTTTCCTGCAGCCTTATGGCACAAGATACGCTTAAGGCTGTCTATAAAAACGGCAGTATTGAGTTTAGCCCTAAAAAACTTTCTCTGGTAAAGGGAAAAACTTACCTGGTTGAACTAAAAGATATAAATAGTGCACATCACGTTTTTAAGTTGGAAACCAAATTTTTTGAAATTTCCACAGCTCTCCCCGAGGTTTTAAAGCCTATTGCGCCAGGCATTTCCAGTAGTGTATCCTTTAATGCTTTAGACCCAAAACTGATTAATGATTTAAATACACGCATGTTGCGACTTTACAAGATTAAAGAATTAAGCGACGAACTCCATAAAAAATCAATAGATTCCCCAAATGTCGTCTTAGCGAAAAAAATATACGCCGCTGCTGTAGCTGAATATCAGGCGCCGAATGATGAGGCTTTACGTGAAGCCGTTGGCGGGGATGTTGCGGTATTAAATGCTACTGCTGAAGCATTAAAAAGCCTCATTCCGAATTTAAAGAAGTATAATGCAGACCTGGTTTCCTCTTATGCAGTGGCAAATTCAAGAGCGGAAGAGCTGAAAAAAAATAATTATCCTGGATTTGCAGATTATATTATTGCCTCACTTAAAGCTGTGAAATTCAGAAAATCCAAAACCTTCACCGCAAATAAAGACATCACCGAACTGAAATTAATCCTGGTTGATAAATACACCAAAGACACTTTGTACAACAATACCCAGACTGCTTTTCATAAAGGAGATTTTGGCTTGAGTTTCTCAACCGGATTTTTTCATACCCGTTTCCTTTCTGATGTGCCTTACTATCTTGAAGCGCGTCCTGACGGGCAGAAAGCGGTAAAGGGGGATGAGTCTATGAAAAATGATTTATCAATTGGCGGATTCGGACACCTTTTCTACAGAGCGGACACCTGGCTGAGGATAGGCCCCGGAATTGGCCTGTCCATTTCTCCATTTGACGGGAAGACACGTTACCTGGCTGGTGGTGGGATACTTTTGGGCAGAGAGAAAATGGTTGGAATAACTTTTGGAAAAGCCTGGACAAAAGTTAAGCAACTTTCCTCTCAGGTGCAATCAGATGCAAACGGCCGATATCTGCCGGCTTCTGCCACAGCAGTGCCCACTTACGATAAACTTCATAACAGCTGGTTTTTTGGGTTGAGTTATAATATCGCCAGCACCAGAAAATAACTGAGAACTATTTTTTAACTAAATCAGTAAGCACCTTTTAATTATTAAGTAAAAAACGATTATGAGCAGACTTTATTACGAAACCCCAAAACCTAAAGGCCTAGACAAATATCTGGAAAATAAACAGGGAGGAGATAAACCAGCATCTGAATATTTAAGCAAAGTTGCAGCACTTGTACCCAGTGAAATCATTGGAGGATATCTGGCGATGATGGGCTTCGCAGAAACATTCAAAACCGATCAACAATATCCTTTTGTTATCTGGGGGATTTTCCTTTTCGGATTTATAGCTACCCCATTTTATCTCAATAAAATGGCTGAGGCGGGAAAGCCTAAAATCAAGCACATTATTGTATCCACCTTTGCTTATCTATTCTGGGTTTATATCACTTCAGGGGAAGTTTTGCAGGGAACGGTAACTGATATAGCTTACCATACCGGAATTGCATCCATATTGCTCATTGCCTTTAGCATTGTAAGTGGGTTTGTTACCCTTGATAAATAATCTTTTTAACTATAGCTATGAATATTTTTGAGACTATAAAACAGAATGATACAGCGCTTTTTACCGAATTAAGGGAACGGCTTGGCGGAGGTTATCAACTAAAGAAAGCTGGTAAATTCGGAATAGACAATAAGACTGTCATGGCCGTAATCGAAGGAAGTTCAGCTACACTCGAATCCGCCGCACCTGTAAATCCGTTTTTAGAGGCTGTAATCAAAGACTTTTACCGTCCAAGCCTGCTTATTTTAAACAATAGTTTTTCCATTGCCGAGGCGGATGAGTGGAAGAAGCGGCTGGAACCATACAGGTCGAATATCGAACAGCGTATTCCATCTGTTGGAAGAATTGAGTTTAAGTTCCATCCGCGGCTGTCCTGGGGTGGAACCGGCTTTCTGATTGAAGAAAATATTATCCTGACCAACAGGCACGTAGCTGCAGAGTTTGCTATGGAGAAGGGTAAAAAATTCGTGTTTGTCAAAAATGATTTGGGTAAACAAATTGAGGCCAGAATTGATTTCAAGGAAGAATACCGCAAGAACCAGGATGAGCATAACAGCCGAGAATTTGAAGTGGCAGAAGTCTTGTTCATGGAAATTCCGGGAAACCCTGATGTCGCATTTTTAAGGTTAAAAAAGAACAGTGGCCTGGAACCTGTACCTATTCTGGCAAAAAAGCTAACAAACGGTCAGGTTATCTCAACAGTCGGTTACCCTGCCTTTGATGGCTTCCGCAACCCTTTGAGCGCAGTAGATGCAGAACGGATTTTTGGCAATATATATGATGTGAAAAGACTCGCTCCGGGAAATGTAATGGTTGCAGACTATGACAAAAACATTTTTACCCATGATTGCACCTCACTGGGCGGGAATTCAGGTTCTCTAGTGCTCTGCGTAGAGAGTGGAAGCGTGGCGGGCTTGCATTTCGGGGGGGTATTCCATAAAGAAAACTATGCCATTCAGGCATCAACGCTTCTGGATTATGTATCCAAAAAGAAATTGCAGATAAGCATTAACAAAGACGGGGAGTCTAAAGTTGCCGAGGTGGATAAAACTGTCATAGAAGAATTTGCAGCAGAGGGAAAACCGGAAGACTATCAGAATAGAAAAGGGTACGTAGAGACTTTTCTTGGTGATAAGAATGTTGTCAAACTACCCTTTATTACTTCTGAAGCTGGAAAAAAAGTCTATTATCAAAACAAAGGGAAAAAAGATTCTGTCCTCAGATATGAGCATTTTTCAGTAGAAATGAACCAGGAAAGGAGGCTTTGTTTTTACAGCGCGGTCAATATTTTTGGCGCTTTGTGCCGCAAAACCAAAAGACCGGGATGGGCGTATGATCCAAGGATAGATGAAACATTACAGATTAGAGAGGAGTGTTACGGAAATTCACCAAAATTTTCCCGTGGACACATGACACGTAGGGAAGATCCGGCCTGGGGAGAAACTGCCCAGGCAGCCCATCTGGGAAATGCAGACTCTATGCATGTCACCAATGCTATCCCCCAGATGCAGACTTTCAATGCAGGAATCTGGCTGGAACTGGAGAACTATGCGCTACAGAACGCGAAGGGTGACGACATGAAAATAAGCGTTTTTACAGGTCCCGTTCTTGAAGAAACCGATCCTGTTCATTTTGGGATTCAGATTCCGATAGAATGCTGGAAAATTATTGTCTTCATTCATGAAAAAACTGGTAAACTTTGTGCAACAGGATACATTATGTCACAAAAAGATTTTTTGATGGGTCAGGAATTTGTATATGGTGCCTTTAAAACCTATCAAACCAGTATAACCTCAATTGAGACAAAAACCAGCCTCAAATTTGACGGATTAACAAAAATAGACCCATTTGTGGGACATGAATCTCTGGTCAGCGAATTGAAGTCTCTGGATAACATAAAATTTATATAATCAATTAATGATGTGGGATAAAAAACTTACTCAACTCAGGGATGCCTTATCCCTGATTCTACCTTTTCAGAATGCAGCGTTCAATATGGTTCGCTCAGCAGGGATAAATACTTCGGTAATAGATTTCGAAGGCGGCTCGTTAACCATGTGGACGAATATTCTCCACTATGCAATGGTCAACCGGGAGGTGAATAAACTTGTTGACAGCCTACTTGAGCACTTTCCTAATAATCCTCATTTGTTAACTTTCAGAGAGGAGAGTGTTCAGGACTATAATCCGGGACCGGATATAAAAGCTTTAAACTGGAAGGCCCAGCTTAATCCCGCTGAAAGGGAAAAAATCATGAAAAATGTGAACACCCTGCTACCCATTCGTTTTCTTACTACAGGTATCAAGGCGGCCAAGGCGGTAGCCAGGGTAAGGGTGGAAACGGATAAGGGTTCACACCTTGGCTCAGGTTTTTTAATAAAAGGAAATCTTTTCATCACCAATAATCATGTTATCGCTAATGAAATAATGGCAAAAAACGCTACTATCGATTTCGATTATGAAGAGCAAGAAGATGGTTCGGTTCTGGCACCCAGGGTTTTCAAACTGATGCCTGAGCTCTATTTCAGAACCTCGCTAAATGAAGACTGGACAGTGGTGGCCATTGATGAGGAAGCTAATGCACAATATGGCGCTTTAAAGTTGAAAAATACAAAAACAGAGAAAGGAAATTATGTCAACATAGTTCAGCATCCCGCAGGTCGTCACAAACAGATTGCACTTTACCACAATATAGTCACTTATGCGGATGAAAGTATTGTTCAGTACCTGACCGATACAGAGCCGGGTTCATCAGGAGCGCCCGTGTTTGACAGCAACTGGGAAGTGGTAGCGATTCATCAAAGTGGTGGGCTGCTTACTGAACCTGGAACTGATGGAACCATGCTGCGAAACCAGGGTATTGCGATTGGAAAAATTATAAATGCGATTCAGGATTAACTATGCTAGATAAACAGGACCGGCACAGACTCGTAGAGCTTGGTATAAAACTGATTCAGGATAAAAGTCTGCTAAATGCCTTTTTAGAACCTGCGGGGATAAAAACAAAAAACATTAACCTGAACGGTTCGCCAAAAGTCTTCTGGGAGAGCGTAGTCGAACAGGTATCCGCGCAAAATAAAGAACAAGCTTTTATCGCTGCATTACTTACTAAATTTAACGAATCTGAGCTGAAAGATTTTAAGGATAGTATTGATGCAAACTCTTTAGAAAAACAGATAGCACATATAAAGTCAATGATTGCCGGCAGGGATTGTGTTTTGTTTCTGGGGCCAGAGTTTTTAACCTGCAGGGACAGTATTTCAAGGGCTTATATTCCTTTCAATAAATACCTTTCAAAAAAACTGGCGCAGAGTCTCATGGAGGATGACATTTATTTTGAAACCAATGAGGAGGAGAATTTAAGTTATATCATCAACTGTTACGAACAGAGTCCTGGATTTTTCAATTCGATGACCGGTTACACTGCTGAAAAAATTTATACCGATGGCCGAATCATGAACAGCTTTTATCATGAGCTTTTTGAGATGGATTTCCCGCTGATTATTAATACAAACCCTGATACCATTATTCCGGATTTTTTTAAGGACCGGTGTATTCAGGGGCATTATGATCAGACCAATAATCCGGACTCGATATTTTCCATTCCTTCGGGAAACAAGAAAACCATAGTCTACAATATATTTGGGTCCTTCGCCAATCCAGCCTCTATAATGTTCACTGAAAAACAGGCCGTTGAGTTTACAAGACGGGCTTATCAGAAACAGCCCGGAATCCCAAAAGCGATAAGGGAAATGGTGGAGTCAAGTTTCGGTCTTTTTGTCGGTTTTGATTTTCTGGACTGGCATTTCAAAATCCTCTTCGATGTGCTGGATTTAAAGCATAAGCCGGGTAATTATTCTATTACTGAATACAATACTCTTGTAGAGGAAAGGCACAAAGCATACTATCAAAGAGAATACAATATGCGTTTTCTAACCAATGACATTGGGGATCTATTAACTTCTTTAAAATGAATCAAAAAGACAGGTTTCCGGGGCTACGCTCCTTTGAGGCTAATGATGCAGAAATATTTTTTGGCAGGGAATCCGAAATGCAGCAGCTCGAATCTCTGGTGCTGGCAAACAGACATATCATATTACTCGGTCCCTCAGGTGTAGGAAAAAGCTCACTTTTAAATACCGCTTTTACGAAGTGCAAGCGGTTGATAAGCAGAGAGCCACTTAGGATTCGTTTTACCAATCAGCATCTGGAAGGGAACAGGGAGGCTGGTAAACTGGTTCATCTTCAGATTATTGAATCTGCTTTAAAAAAGTTCTTTTTATCACAGGGCATAAATTTTATTCCACCTGTTATCTCAGCACAGAATCCGCCTCCACGTTTGTGGGAATATTTAAAGCTGGCAGATACATATTTCGAGGGTATTAACCCAGGCAGGACCCTGGTTTTGATTTTCGATCAGTTTGAAGAATTTTTCAGTCATTTTCCTCTTGAACAAAATGAGTTTATGCGGCAGCTTGCAGAAGTCTGCCATAGCCAGTTGCCCGTCCGAATCCTTCGAAGAGCCAGTGAACTCAGTGCAGCTGAACGGCAGGAGGCTGGAAACACATTGCTCAGTCAGCCCAAAACAAGTCTGATATTTTCCATTCGCTCGGATCGTTATTTTTTACTTAAAAGTCTTTCAAAGTTTATTCCGAGTATTTTTGATAACCAGCTTGAACTAAAGTTTTTTAATAGAGAAAATGCTTTTGAGGCCATAACAGGCCCTTGCAGGTTAGCTAATGACGATTATATATATGCTTCTCCTCCCATACTTATAAGCGGGGATGTTTTGAATAAAATTATTGAAGGACTAATCAGCGCCAGTACGTCGGAAGTCGACTGTTCACTTTTGCAAATTGTCTGTTTTTTTATAGAAGCGAAAGTCCGGCAGGAAGTATCTCTTCATAAGTTGAGCCTGAATGAAAATTTTGTTTTTAATCAGGATTTGTTTGATAAGGGTATTAACATGGATAACATCATGGATGCCTTTTATGAAATCCAAACCTCAAAACTCGGGTCAGAGAAACAGGTCAACAGACTAAGAGTTGTACTCGAGGATCATTTTGTAAATGATGGGGAGCGGATCATACTGACTAAAAAGCAACTCTCCAAATTGCTCAGCAATGAGGAATTGATAGATGTGCTGGTGAATTCCAGGTTGCTAAGAAGGGAACACCTGCCGGGAAGGGACACTTTCGAACTTAGCCATGATAAACTCGTTCCTTCCATCCAGAAGTCTAAAGAGCTTCGTTTGGAACGCATGAAGTTTGTGAGGGAACAGCGGGAACTGCAGGAAGAACAAATAAAACAACAGAGAGACCTGGAAAAGGAGAGAAGACTTCGACATGAGGCTACCCAGGCCAGAATTAAGGCGGTCAGGACCAGTTATTATCTGAAGATTGCCCTGATAGGATGTATCTTGTTTATTATTGTTGCTGCATTACTTTATAACCGGGTTCATAGGGCTATCAATGATAATATTGAGAGTTCGGCAAGTGAATATTTCGGTCAGAATAACCACGCGGTTGCCTTCCGTCTCTGGGATCATTATTCACACCAGACCCTTTATAACGATAAAAAGGATACTATTTTTTCCCTGATGAAAAATGTTCTTTTTTATGATATTGCAGGAGGAGATAAACTAAACTTGCTGGACAGCGCGCGCTTTGCGGTACACCAAAAAGACAACAGCATTAATGTCTGGACGCTTATTGATGAGGGTAGCAAACTGATAACCAGGCCGCTTGAAAATGCATTAAATATGATGATAAGCGAGCGTGGTGATTACCTGGCTTTCCGTAATTCACTAAATGGGAGTGTCATGATTTATGATCTTGAATCGGATTTGCTTGATACTATCCCGGATTCCAGGGTAGAGGTTTTTTCCATCAAAAGAAATGCTCAGCGTTTAGCTTCTTCAGATCAGGTGCCGGTCGATTATAAAATGGGCTTTTTAAAACAGACTGAGCTGATTTCCTATCAGAATGCAAAAGGCTATACTTACTTGTATAATTATAAAAACAAGACCAAAACCCGGGTAGATATGCTCGATAGGGAGAAATATATCCTTCAAAACATAACTTTTTCTCCTGGAGGGCGTTTTTTTTCGGTGCTTGAGCAGGGCGGGGGACTTCATCTCTACCAATGGCTGACCAATGAATCACCTAAGCAAATCCGCTACATAAGTACGCTGCGAAGGCTATTTGCTTCCTCACTGCAGGATACCCTGGTTTACCTTTCAGACGATAACAGCCTCGTTCTGGATCCCATCCTTTCTGATGCCCGGCATCAGCCAAAAGTTATCTTTAAAAAATTGAGGGCAATGAGTGTATCTCCTGACGGAACTAAAGTGCTGGTGCTGACTATGGCAAACAAACTGGTCGTCTATAATCTTAACACCAAAAGTGTTAATGATAAAATTAACAGTAGTGATTTACTCGAACGTTTACCTAAAAATGCTGAAATCAAGAACATCATCAAATGGACAGACAACGGAAACCGTTTTAGCTTCAGGGCAAGACATGGCAGGATTATCCTGCAGGATTTGCTTAGAAGCCAGCCAATGGTCGTTTGTGATGAAAATCTGAATTGCAACAAGCTCACAACTGCTGACGGCTACCGTTATGTTATCTCAGAAAACGGACAAAAGGCTGCCTATATCAATAAAGCGGGATGGCTACTCTTTAAAGATATTATCAGAAATAAAATTGTGGACTCTGTCAGATTAATGGCTGATAGTATTGCCAAAGGCAAAAGCACCAAAGTGCTTTTGACCGCTTACAATTTAGATGAGGTACTCAAATTTAATGCCGATGGTACAGAGCTCGCTTACCTGAAAGGTTTTTTTGATACGCAGACCGAACTGATAATTTATAACTTCAAAACCGGAAAAACCCGGCTGGTGAACAGGAGTACAAAAAAACTGGGGGATAACTTTGATAAGAAGTTTATTCAGACAGTTAATGATTATAATTCCAGTGGAGGTTTAATATTTCTGAACGATAAGAAAAGAAGTGTGGGTTATTACCGTAACTTATTCCCTGAACTTACTGCCAAGCAGAAAAAGAAGCTTGGTATTGATTTATTTCAGTTTTTTTGATTAGTATAGGGGAATACAGAGCTTTAAATTGATAAAGCAGATGAACTGGACATGGAAGGTGTAGCTGATTTAAAGATGGCTGAAAGATAGAAATAACATAAACGGAAAAAGCTTCACATTTTACGAAGCTTTTTTCGATCCCCCGATGAAGACTATACCGGAACGGGCGAATGTTCTATGCAACAACGCGGGTTATTGTATTAAATGTGCAATAGGTTAAATTATTGCATGATATATGCAACAAATGGATATTTAATAAAATTGTTAAGTTGATGATTTAACTCTATCTTGAATGTTCGAAAATAAAGACAATTATGGCCTTTTATACTGTAAGGGAAAAATTTAGGATTTACAAGGTGAGAAATCCGCTGAACCGAGGTTCCGTAAAGAACTCTCAAAGAGATGTTAGCAAAATTCGATAGGGGCCACATTCTCGACAGGAGATTATGGGGATATCAGGTCCTGCGTGAATTACTATGTGGTCAACTTTGAAAAAATCTGCCTTTTTGGCTGCCAAATTTCAATTTAAATTAACGATTCGACTTCATGTTATCATACTAATCTAAGTATATAGAGGTTCAATCGAAAGAATATCATTTCAACTAAAAGAGATGTTTTGTGACAGTATGAGTCAGATAATAAAGAACTGTATTATAGGCGTTATAAATAAAAATTGATTTTGCCAGATACCATCTATAATTGATCGAACCCAAATCGATATTAAGAACCATAATTCTTGAAATAGGGAATTACTTTGAGGTTTGATTTAGTAATTCAACAACATCAGCTTGAATTTTATCTATCAGACTCCAGTCCTGGGCAATATATGTATCAGTAACCGTTCTATCTGTTTGATTTAAAGCCTCAGCAACGTCATCTTTTGAATAACCACATTTTCTACGTGCCCAAGTACCAACGCAATGACGGATATCATAAAAATCTATTCCAGGAATTCCTGTAATTTTACTGACTTCCTTGAGGCCCTGATCTAATGCTGCATTTAATCCCTGTGCATTAGAATATCTTAGTTGAAGCTTACCTGCATATTTTTCGAGTAGTGGGCTTGCTTCCTTTATAACTTTAACACTAAAATATGCCTTGTCCTTCCTCTTTCCTCGCGTTTTTGCTCTATTGTAGTTTATTCTTTTGCCTAGAGCTTCTGGATTAGGTAACTCATAAAGGTCGGCTGCATTCATTCCTAGTAAATAAAAAGATAGCATGCAGAGGTCACGTGCCAGTTCCGCCCTTGATTCTGGTAGTGTGATGCAGTCTCTTATCTTGCGGATTTCTTCGATAGGTCTATCTCGATGTGCAGTTATAGGAGGGGTGCCAACTTTATACTTTTTAAATGGATAGTGTGGAGATTTCGCTGAAATTGACCACCCCGTTTCGGTTTAAACTGACCACCTGTTCCGCGGGAAACTGACCACCGGATTTCGGACCAAATTGACCAGTCCGAACGATCGGCAAATGCTATAGATACAAGTCTATTTTTGGGATATACATAATTCCCGAAGATGGCAAATACCACTATTAGCATGAGCAAGATAAGACAGATTCTCAGAATGTACAGCCAGGGGCGAAGCAAGCTTTCCATAGCGACCCAGGTCGGTGTTTCCCGCAATACAGCAAAAAGATACTTCAGTGCGTTTGATTCCGGTGGGTGTACATTTGAACAGATAAATGCACTTAATGACAAGGAGCTTGAGGATTTTTTTGGAAAGAGCCGGGAACGGGCACCCGATAGCCGTCTTTTAACTTTACAACGTTGTTTTCCTGGTATTGACAAAGAACTTAAACGCACTGGGGTAACCCGTGTGATGCTCTGGGAAGCTTATCTAAAGGAATTTCCCAATGGCTTTCATTACACGCAGTTCTGCTTCTATTATAACCAGTGGAAGTCCCGTGTGAACCCGGTGATGCACCTTGACCACAAGGCGGGCGATAAACTCTTTGTTGATTTTGCCGGACAGAAACTCTCCATTGTTGACCAGGAAACCGGTGAGGTGATTGATGTCGAGGTGTTCGTTGCCATCCTTGGTGCCAGCCAGCTTACCTATGTGGAGGCCGTACTCACACAACAGAAAGAAGACTTTATATCTGCGTGCGAGAATACATTCCATTATATTGGTGGGGTCTCAGCGGCCATTGTTCCCGATAACCTCAAGGCAGCGGTAACCAAGAGCAACAAATACGAGCCTACCCTGAACGAGACCTTTGCGGATTTTGCCGACCATTACGGAACAACTATTCTGCCTGCACGGGCATACCGCCCAAGGGACAAGGCGCTTGTAGAAGGGGCTGTCAAGATCGCCTATAGCCGGATCTATGCGCCGTTGAGAAAACATGTCTTCCACTCCCTTACAGAATTGAACGCCGCGATACTTGTGGCGCTTGAGGTGCACAATAGCCAGCCACTTAAGGGAAGAAACTATAGCAGGCGCCTCCAGTTCGAGGAAATTGAGCGGGAGGCACTCAATCCCTTGCCAGTACTGAAATACGAGTTCAAGAAACAGCACCATGCAACGGTGATGAAGAACGGACACGTCAATCTTGGTCCCGACAAGCATTATTATAGCGTCCCTTTTCGTTTTATAGGTAAAAAGGTCAAGATACTCTACTCCCGGTCAAATGTGGAGATCTTCTATCACTATGAGCGCATAGCGATGCATAAGCGGATTAAAAGCCCCTATAGTTACACCACCGATAAGGACCATATGGCCACTACCCATAAGTTCGTGACGGACTGGACACCGGACCGTTTTCTGGAGTGGGCATCCAGCATAGATGAGGATGTCAGGCTTTATATCCTCAAGATACTCGACAGAAAACAGCATCCTGAGCAGGCTTATAAATCATGCGTGGGCATATTAAGCTTTGCGAAGAAGGCTGGGAACCAGCGGCTGATCAATGCCTGCAGACGGGCCCTTGGCTTTGGGATATACAGTTATAAAACCATACAGACCATACTTGAGCGCAACCTTGACCAGTATGAGGAAAGCCTGTTCGCCGATGAACTGCCAATGCCATCCCATGACAACATCCGTGGGGGCGATTACTACAAATAACCTTAAAACCATATAAAGATGAATACGAATACACTTGACAAAATGCGAAGGCTGAAGTTCTACGGAATGTTCCATGCCTTCAAGAGCAGTATTGAAACCGGGCAGACCACAGAGTATACCGCTGATGAGCTGTTGGCCCATCTAATAGAGGCTGAATGGGATGACAGGCAAAACCGAAAGATTGAACGCCAGATCCTTTATGCCAGGTTCCGTTACAAGGCATCTATCGAGGATCTGCATTATCATGTAGAAAGAAGTATTGACAGGAACCAGATTATGAGATTGGCGGACTGTACCTTCATCGACAGGTTTGAAAACCTGCTCATAACAGGAAGTACTGGGATAGGAAAAAGTTATCTTGCCTCAGCAATCGGTTATCAGGCATGTATGCTCGGTTACAGGGTTCTGTATGGAAGTACACCAAAGCTGTTCGCAAAGTTAAAGATGGCAAAGGCTGACGGATCTTATATCAAAGAGGTCTCACGTATTGAAAAACAACAGCTTCTGATACTGGACGATTTCGGGATACAGCCATTTGACTCACAAAGTAGGGCTGCCCTTATGGAGATCATTGAGGATAGGCATGGTAAGACATCTCTTATTATAACATCACAGCTGCCGGTAAGTAAATGGCATGAGGTAATTGGAGAAAAAACGATTGCAGATGCAATCTTGGACAGGATTGTTCACGATGCCCACAGGATAGAACTCAAGGGCGAATCGATGCGCAAGAAAAGAACCGTTGCTCCCGAAAATACCTATCTGTAAAAATTACTTTTAAATCATTACTTTTGACATCATACCTATAGCATCTGCTGCACTCGTTCGCCAGCAATTCAGGTGGTCAGTTTGCCACGGAATCACATGGTCAGTTTCTCCGAAATATACAGATAGTGCATGATTTTCATAATTCCTAAATCTTCATCATTATATAGGTTTCGTGCTTCATTGAATAACAAGCGTAAATCCCTCATATGATTATGAAGACCCGAATCGGAGAGTCCTTTCTGTGAATACGTTCTTAATTCTGCACCATTGTTATTTCTCGTTAAAATTCTATCACTTCGCAGATAGTCCTCGTACTTAATCAGAAAGTTATAATTTATTTCAGTTATTGGAATTTTTTCGGATCTAAAATAATCTAGTAAGCTGTTTCTGACTGTAGCCAAGGTTTTGGCACTGCTCGCTTTTGGTGAATTTAGTTTTTGTTCAATAAACTCATTGCAGAATTTTAGGAAATCAATAACGCTGTTCTCAACAGGTGCATCTAATTGTAAAAGTTTTTCCTTAATCTGTTTTGACTCTAAGTGAGCGAGTTTGTCAAAATTATCGCTAACCCAATCCCTATATTTTTTTAGTTGAGGAGCTATGCGGTCAATGATGAAAGTATCCTTCAAAACTAAAGTTTTACTATCCTTCTTTTTTGAGAGCTGTTTTTCTGTAACGTAATGCACTGTTTCAATATAAGCTGGTTTTCCATTAAACCATATTCTTATCTTGACATTCCAAGTGCCGTCTTTTTTTTTATCAGATGTGATAATTGTAGATGAAATTGTGATCATAACAGGTCTTATTTTTCTTAAGTATTTCTTAAGCGAGCAAGATTTATTGGTGTTTTTCTTAAGTATTTCTTAAGCGGTTCATACTAAGTTAAGCAAAAAAAAGTGTTGAACCTAACTAGCATATCTAAATGATATCACGAATAAATGTGCATTGAATGCGTGTTTAAGGCATAAAAAAGCCCCTTGAGTGGGTTTCAAGAGGCGATTTTTGTTTGTGGGCCCAGCTGGGCTCGAACCAGCGACCAAAAGATTATGAGTCTTCTACTCTAACCAACTGAGCTATAGGCCCTGAAAAAACGTGTTGTTTTTTGCGAGTGCAATGTTACAAATTTGCATTCAATTTTCGAAAAAGTTTTTTACTAATTTTTTGCTAAATAATTTTTTTAATTCATTTTCAGCTAATTGCTGTTTTTAAAAAACAATAAAGCCTAAAGAATGATTATGCATAATGTAAAATAAATGTACATTTTATATACTTATTTATTGTAAAACTAATTATTGTGAAAATTAGCTTAATTTTATACTAATAAGTTTAACTCAAATACAGCGTTTAGCTTTACATTACAGATTTAATTTTTAGCATCACCTCATGGATTATAAGCAACTACAAATTGATGTAGAAAAGCATATTAACGATTATTTTAATACCCATCATGATGACAGGCTGGTTTACCACAACCTTCAACATACGCACAGTGTTGTAAAAGCAGCACAGCAAATCGCAAATCATTATCAGTTAAATGATGAAGATTTTTTCATCGTTACAGCTGCGGCCTGGTTTCATGATACTGGTTATTTTGAAGATAACTTACATCATGAAGTTAAAGGAGCAGAACTTGCCAATAATTTTCTGGAAACTGAAGGTGTGAACGAAGAATTGCGCCAAAAGGTATCGAGTGCAATTCTAAGTACAAAAATCCCTCAAAAACCAACAAATTTAATAGAGAATATTTTATGCGATGCGGATTTGTTTCACTTAGGCTCTGAAGATTTTAGGCAAAAAGGAAAACTGATGCATAAGGAAGCCGAACTGATTTATAATAAGGATATCAGCAAAAAAGATTGGCGAATTGACGACATTAGGTTTTTAGAATCTCATCAATACCATACCGATTATGCAAAGTTGCTTCTGAATGATCAGAAACAGCGTAACATCGATAAAATTAAAAATAAGCTATCCGAGCAATCTACTCAGATAAATTTTGTAGAGCCAACTTTGCACACAAATTTATCACAAGAAATAGACCAGCCAAAAGATAAAAAGAAAGGCAAAAAAGATGATAGACCTGATAAAGGTATTGAAACCATGTTCAGGATTACTTCTGCGAATAATCAAAGATTAAGTGATATGGCAGATAATAAAGCACATATCCTGATTACGGTTAATTCCATTATGCTTTCTTTAATTGTAAGTTTGCTTTTAAGAAGACTGGAAGACCATGGAAACTTAATTATTCCAACCTTTATTTTGCTAATTGTAAGTTTAACCTGTGTAGTAGTTTCTATATTATCAACGCGTCCATCTATTCCTCCGGGTGTTTTTACACCAGAAGAAATGGAACAGAAAAAAGTAAACCTGCTCTTTTTTGGTAATTTCTATAAAATGTCGTTACCAGATTATACAGATGGAATGGTTAAAGTAATGAATGATAAGGATTTTCTGTATGGAACCTTAATAACAGATGTATATTCGCAAGGGGTAGTTTTAGGGAGAAAGTATAAGCTGATTCGCCTGGCTTACAATATTTTTATGTTTGGCTTAATTGCTGCGGTTCTGGCTTTTGTAGTTGCTTACGCTGCATACGGTAAACTTTAATGGAAACAACAGTTAAAAGCGAATTGTTCAACAGAGATTTAAGCTGGCTTAAATTTAACGAACGCATTTTAATGGAGGCAGAGCGTGAAAGCGTTCCGCTTTTAGAAAGAATTAAGTTTCTATCCATATTTTCTTCAAACCTTGATGAATTTTACCGGGTAAGAATGCCTGTTTTGCTGGCTTTGGAAAAATTAAGTAATAAAGAAGATAGTGATATTCACATCAATGCCGATTTAGTTAAAACCGCCAATAAACTAATTTCAGAACAGCAGCAAAGGTACGGTAAGACACTTCAGTTGGATATTATTCCAAAACTTCAGGAAAATAAGATAGAACTGGTTTATGGGCATCATTTTTCTGCAGAGATTGAAAATGAAATCCGTAGGTATTTTTTAAGTCAGGTTTTAGCGTTTTTACAGCCTGTTTCTGTGCATGAGGAAACTAATTTTTTTCCATCAAATAACGAATTATATTTTTTAGTTACAACGAAAGAGGATGGTGTACATAAAGCATATATATTAAATATACCTTCTGATGAATTGCCACGTTTTTACAAAATCGATAAAAAAGATAAAACATTTATTGTTTTTTTAGATGATATTGTTCGTTTTCATCTTGATGTTGTTTTTAAAGATGTGGAAGTCACCGGCTGTTTTAGCTTTAAAATTACCAGAGATGCGGAGATTGATTTAAAGGATGAATATTCGGGAAGTTTATCAGAGCAACTGGAAGTTCAGCTGTCTAAACGCGATAATGGCTTGGCCACACGTTTTCTTCATCAGCCAGGCATTCCAAAACACGTAATTGCTTTACTCAAAAAACTTTTCAACCTAAAAAAAGCTAATCTGGTAGAGGGCGGACAATATCATAATCTGAAGGATTTAATGTCTTTTCCGGTTAAAAATGCAGAATTATCCAATAAATCCTGGCCAAAAATCTGCAATTCTGATTTGGTTGAAGGTTCCCTTATAGATGCCATAAATCAAAAAGACATTATCATCCATACGCCCTATCAAAGTTATGATACGGTACTCCGGTTTTTCAACGAAGCTGCAATTGATAAGGATGTTAAAGAAATATACCTGACCATTTATCGTGTTGCAACGGATTCGAAAATTATAAATGCCTTAATCAGCGCTGCTAAAAACGGCAAAAAGGTTTTTGTTTTGGTTGAGTTAAAGGCCCGTTTCGATGAAGCGAATAATATCAAATGGGCTAAAAAAATGAAAGCCCAGGGCGTAGAAATTGTTTATAGTGTTACCGCTTTGAAAGTTCATGCAAAAATTGCTCTGGTAAAAAAACAAGTTGGCGATAGAATGCATTATACCGGTTTGCTTGCCACAGGCAATTTTAATGAAAGTACGGCTGCATTTTATACTGATCATATTTTAATGACCGCCAATAAAGATATTTTACGGGAGATAGAGCTCTTGTTTATATTTTTGGCAAAAAGGGTTAAGCCTGAAAAAACCGAGCCGATAAATTTTGAGCACATTCTGGTTGCGCAATTTAATCTTCAGCAAAAATTCTTAAGCCTAATCGATAGAGAAATTGAATATGCAAAGGCAGGTAAAGATGCATCTATAACCATAAAACTCAATAATCTGGAAGAAAAGACTTTGATTAACAAATTGTACGAAGCATCGCAAGCCGGAGTAAAAATTACAATGTTTGTTAGAAGTATTTGCAGGTTGATTGCCGGTGTTGAAGGCATGAGTGAAAACATTACGATTACCAGAATTGTAGATAGATATCTGGAGCATGGACGTGTATTCATCTTTAATAATTTAGGCAAACAAGATGTTTATTTAGGTTCGGCCGACTGGATGAACAGAAATATCTACAGGAGAATTGAAGTTTGTTTTCCAATTTATGATGAGGCCATAAAAGCAGAAATTCTTCAAATCATCAACATTCAAAAACAAGATAATTTACAGGCTGTAATTATCGATGAAGAGATGAATAATATCCCGGTTAAAAAGGATGGAACACTTATTGCGTCTCAATCTGAAATCTATAAGTTTTTAAAAAATCAATCTTAATTTTTATCCAATGAGAAATTATAAATATACCTTACTATCATTTTTTGCTGCATTTTCAGTTGCTTTTTTTTGTATTTCATGCGTAAACGAAAAACATAACGATGCTGAAACTGCATCAGAAACCGAACAGCCAAAAACTGATTTTCCGTACGATTTAGCTAACCCGATAAAACATAATATGCCACAAAGCTTGTTCGAAATTTCGGGCATTGTGTTTAATAATGGCGACCCTAAACAAGTTTATGCCATTCAGGATGAAGATGGAGATTTGTTTTATTTGGGCCTGGATGATAAAGAAGCGAAGTTTACAAAATTTGGCGGTAAAGGAGATTACGAAGATTTAGCCATACTTAAAAATCAGTTCATCGTTTTAAAAAGCAATGGTGAACTGCATATCTTTCCATTATCTGAAATCAGCAAGCCGGAGGTTGCTAATGTGAAAAAGGTTAAAGATTTACTACCTAAAGCAGAATATGAAGGTATTGCTGCCGATGGAGATAAACTTTATGTTTTAACTAAAAATAGCAAAACTGATGATAAAAATAAAGCAACCAGCGTTTACGCATTTACAATGAGTGATGATGGTTCTTTAAAAGCTGATGGAGAATTTGCTTTGCCTTACAAAGATATTGCAGCATTATCTGGCGCTAAAAAAGGAAATTTTAAACCTTCGGCATTGGCTAAAAATAAAAATACTAACGAATGGTATATTTTATCATCCATAAATAAAATGATTCTTATTACCGATGCAAGTTTTAAAATAAAGAACTTTATTTCGTTAAAAGGTGGTAATTTTAATCAACCAGAAGGAATTGCGTTTGACACGGATAATACTTTATATATTTCTAATGAGGGTGGAACTTTATCTGCCGGAAATATCCTTGAATTTAAATTAAAGAAATAACCGTTTGGCTGCTTTCCTAACTACAAAGCAGCCTGGTTTTTCAATGTTATAGCTTTATAACAAACAAACTTTATGATCAAAAACTTTACGTTAACGATATTATTCTTATCTATAGGTTTTACTTCATTTGCACAAAGTGATGTAAAACACCGCATCATATTATTCGGCGATGCCGGAGAAATGAATCCTGCGCAAACCCAGGATTTAAAAAATGCAGCAAAACAGATAATTCCTAAAAAAACAACTGTTTTATACCTTGGCGATAACATTTACCCAACAGGTATGGGTTTGCCGGGAAGCTTGGAAGAAGAAGACACGAAGAAAATTCTTCAATCGCAGTTTATGCCGATGCGGGAGAAAGGCGCAGCAGTTTATTTTATTCCTGGTAACCACGATTGGGATAAATCAGGCCCGAAAGGTTTAGCTAAAATTAAAGCACAAGATGATTTTTTAAAAGCACAAAACGACCCATTATTAAAACTTGTTCCGCAAAACGGATGTCCTGATCCGGTTGCTATAAACTTGACGGATAAACTTACAATTATTGCTTATGATAGCGAATGGTGGCTTTTTCCTTACAACAAATCAAATCCGAATGGCGAATGTGAGTGCCGAACAAAAGATGAGGTTATTGTTAAAATGGAAGAATTGTTAGAGCGCAATAAAGACAAGGTTATTATTGTAGCTTCTCACCATCCTTTTCAAAGTTATGGTCCACATGGTGGATATTTTAATTTAAGAAATCATCTTTTTCCACTAACCTCATTAAATAAAAATCTATACATCCCAATGCCTGTTTTGGGTTCCGTATATCCGTTTTTGCGTTCAACTTTGTTAAGTCCAGAAGATTTAAACCATCCGGCTTATAAAGACTTGATAAAATCGGTAACGGGCGTTTTCGGAGATTATAAAAACGTAACTTATGTTGCTGGTCATGAGCACGGTTTGCAATTAATCAAAAGCAAGCAATTGCAGATTGTTAGCGGTTCTGGCTCAAAAGTTTCGCCAAATAAGCAAGGCAAAAATTCATTATTCCATGAAATGCAGCAGGGTTATGTTGTAGCTGATCAGCTTACGAATAATGATATGCGTTACGAATATTACGTTTATGCAGATACAGGTGTAAAACGCGTTTACAGTTACACCAAAAAATACGAAACGCTTACAGCAAAAGAAAGAAACAGGCTGAAACCCATCACTGCAGATAGTATAATTGTTCGCGTTAAACCAGAATATGACAGTGTTGGTCGCTTTCATCGCTGGCTTTTTGGAGAAAATTTCCGTAAAGAATACGCTGCTAAAACTAAGGTTCCGGTATTGCGTATTTCTCAAATTGCTGGTGGTTTAAAGGCAACTCAAAGAGGCGGTGGTAATCAAAGTCGCTCATTACGTTTAGAAGATAAAAACGGCAAAGAGTATGTTTTAAGAAGTGTAGAAAAATACCCTGAAGTTTTACTTCCAGCCGGTTTGAGAGAAACGTTTGCAAAAGATATTATTAAAGATAATATGTCTGCTCAACATCCATTTTCGGCTTTAGTTGTACCAGAATTAGCCAAAGCAGGAGGCGTTTATCATTCAAATCCAATTATTGGATGGGTTTCTCCGGATGATAATTTAGGAGAGTATGAATCTGTTTTTGCAAATACACTTTGCCTTTTAGAAGAACGTGAACCCGTTGGCGAATCAGACAGTTCGCCAAAAATGGATAAAAAATTAACCGATGATAACGACAATAAATTAAACGGACCTGCATGGGTAAAAGCACGTTCGCTCGATATACTTTTGGGAGATTGGGACCGACACGAAGACCAATGGCGTTGGAAAGAAAGCAAAAAAGACGGCGACTCTTATTATACGCCTGTACCAAGAGACAGAGATCAGGTTTTCTTCATGTCTGATGGATTTTTACAGCGATTTACTCAAAGCTCATCATTATTGCCAATGATGCAAGGCTATGAACGTGAAATCAAAGATATTAACTGGTTTTTATGGGAGGGAAGAGAAATCAGCAGCAGGTGGACCGCAAACATTGATGAAAAAGAATGGGATAAAATCGTAGCCGATTTCTGCGCTAATTATAACGATGAGGTTTTCGAAAAAGCACTGAGAAAACTTCCGGAACCAAGTTATTCGCTACATCACGATGCATTTTTAAGACAGTTAAGAGCAAGAGTAAAAGCTTTACCGAAACTGATGAATGATTATTACCATTTCTTTAACCGCATTGTTGATATAGAATTAACCAACAAAAATGAACTGATACAGATAAGCGATTCTGGCGAAAAAGGCTTAAGGGTAAAAATCAATAAAATATCTAAAGAGGGAAATGTAAAGGGCGAACTTTACGATAGAAAATTTGATCCGAAAGTTACTAAGGAGCTTCGCATTTACATGCACAATGGTAGCGATAGCTTAATTCTGAATAATAAATCATCAAATATAAAACTTAGAATTATTGGTGGTAAAGGCGATAAATACTACAATTTTGCCAACAGCAATGGTTCAACCAAATTATACGGAAGAACTACAAAAGCTACTTACGAGGGTGAAGATGATGGTAAAATCAGAAAGATAATTTCTAACGATACTTCTAATTTTAGTTACATACCAAAAGATATGTACCGTAGAAATTCGATTAACTTAAATGCTGGTTACAATAACGATGATGGCATTTTACTTGGTTTAATTTATAAGCAAACCAATCCGGGTTTCAGAAAACAGCCTTATGGTAATTCGCAAACACTTTCGTTTTTGCATTCGTTTTCTACAAATGCATTTAGATTTAACTATAGAGGAGAATGGCTAAAAGCTTTAGGTAAGGGCGATTTTATAATTAAAGCCGATGCTTATGCACCAAACAATACTCAAAACTTTTTTGGTTTGGGTAACGATACACATTTCGATGAACATGGAGATGATATCAGGTATTATCGTGCAAGGTTTAATCTTTACCAGGTCGATCCATCAATCAGGTGGCGCAGACCAAAATCTACTTTTAGCGTAGGTCCATCTTTCCAATATTACAAGTTAAATCAGGAAGATAACGCTGGTCGTTTTATCGAAAATGTGTCGCAGTTGCATTCTTCAGATAGTTTAACTGTTAGAAACGAGAAGATGTTTGCAGGTGCAATTGTAAACTTTACAAATAATACCAGAGATAATGATTTATTGCCAACCCTGGGTAGCTTTGTAGATTTTAAATTAACCGGGTATAAAGGCATTAATAAATATTCTAACTCATTCGGGCAGTTTACAGCAAGCATAGCTTTATATAAAAACTTAGATGGTAGAAAAGCATTTATTCTTGCCGATAGATTTGGTGGAGGTATTACAATCGGTAAGCCTGCGTTTTATCAATCGCAGTTTCTTGGCGGACAAGGAAATTTACTGGGTTTCCGCCAGTTTAGATTTGCCGGCGAACACAGTTTTTACAACAATTTAGAATTAAGGGCAAAACTTGGCGATTTGGTTAGTTACGTATTGCCTGGTCAGGTTGGTTTAATTGGTTTTTACGATGTAGGTAGAGTTTGGAAAAGAAATGAAGCTTCTCAAACCTGGCACCATGGCGTGGGTGGTGGTGCGTATTTTGCACCGGCATCGCTAACGGTTTTACGTTTCATAATGGGGCATTCTGTTGATGGTTGGTATCCGTACGTATCGATTAATTTTAGATATTAATTTAGTTTAAGAGGTTTTTTTGAAAAGCTAATTCCTGCTGAAAATTTAAGTTAGTCCTGCCTTTCCTACAATCTTTTTGTTCGTGGTTTCTGAGTTATTCAGGCTACTGCTGCAAAAAGTATTTTCGTACAGTCAGGTCTAGGAATGATAAGCCGATACTACTATTTAGGTTTTACCTTGCCAAGCTCTAACATTGTGTTTTAAACTTTGCATTTTTTGCCAAGGGTCAAAACCTGTGTTTAATAGCCCCGACATAAACGGAAATACTTTTGGCTTTTTAAAACTTACGAAGTCTAATGAGCATTTTTTTGGTAAAGACTTCGTAAGTTTTGCCAAAAGATTGCAGTATTGGCGGGACTGCCAGAAGCTAAGCATTACTGAACATGCGCTCCAAATAAATCAGAATTTAAACTAAACTTTAATTTTATTCGTATATTAATATATCGGATGTAAAAATAGTATTACGTTTTGCAGACTATTTGTGGCTCAGGCTATTTGTATCTTTGTAAGAGATAATAAACTATTTACACCACTTTAAATTTACGTCTATAACAAACATATACCCATGAATACCAATGTAATTAAAATACATAAAAACGAGTGCATTAATTGCCAGGTTAAATCTAACCTGTCGTTTAGGCCATTGGTAACCTATTTGAAAAACAGACTTAAAACAGAAAAAACCGTTAAGTCGGAATTTTATAGGTTTTTGCTCGAAAAAATTGAAAAAGAAAATGCTTTACTGAACAATATCAGCGCTCAGGAATTATCGAAACATAAAGAAACACTCGAATTAATTTTCACCATTTTAACACCGTTAATGGCGAATGAAAACGAGATGTTTTGGGCATTAAGTACACCCGTTCCGGATGAAATATTTTTCAGTACAAATGCCTTTTATCAGTTTTTTAAAGACCACGATCCTGCAAAAAAGGTTAGTAAAGATTCTGAATCAACAGAGAAAAAGCATTTGAAATTTGTTTACAATTTAATTTTAAACAGGTTTTATAATTTTTCATCAGTTTTAAAGAACGAGATTATTTATGCTCATGTAAATCCTGAGAATAATTTAACTTCTTACTATAACATTCAAAACGATACTCAATTTATCGATATACAGTTTAAAGGCGAATTGCCAGAACTAAATTTCGAAGAATTGGCACAGCATTTTCAGGAAGGTACAGAGATGGAATATCTGATTGATGCGCTTCCTTTAAAGAAATTTACCTTTGAGGGTTTTAGTGTAATTTCAATAACTGATGTTACCTTACAACATGCAATTGATGGTATTAGAGATGCTTTAGTAAATCATAATTACCAAACTGAATCTTATAACCACGTAATACAAGCATTAAAAACGCTTAGCGGTAACGGAGATTTAGAATTTGGCTTGATGCCATTTTTAACGGTAAACAATAAGCTGGTTTTTGATGATCAGGAGTTTTCGCAAAGTATGCTTATTAACTCTGCAAAAGCATCAAATCTAGAAGAAGAAGTTTTTTACTCGCTGGTAGATAAATATAAAGAAGACCCACGCCCAATTTTTGTAAGCTCGATTAATGAGAAACAGATGGAAAAAGACCCGTTTTTACGTGTTTTAAATGAAGCTGGTGTTTGTTCTTATTCGGTTTTGCCGGTTTATTATAATACACAATTAGCTGGTGTTTTAGAGGTTTATTCTAGCAAAGAGGTTGCGGTTGATGATAAATTGTTGTCGAGATTGCGCCCTGCAATGCCATTGATTGGACAGCTTTTTCAATACAGTATTGAAGAATTTAATGCCAAGATGGATGCCGTTTTAATGGATAAATTTACGGCGTTACAACCTTCTGTACAGTGGAAATTTAATGAGGCGGTTTGGGATTTTCTAAAACAAAGCAAGGAGAATAAAAAGCTTAAACAAATGGATACCGTTACCTTTAAAGGTATGTATCCGTTATTCGGTGCTATTGATATTCGTAACTCGACAAACGAACGTAACGAAGCTTTAAAAGAAGATATGCATGTTCATTTATTGAACATCATTAAAACATTGAAAAGCCTGCGCAAATTTGTTTTCTTAGAGCTGATTGATAAACTTATTTTTAATTGTAACGATTGGATTGTAAGAATTAGCAATGTTGCATCGAGCAACGAAGAAATGCTGTTAAACGAGTTTTTAGCTGTTGAGGTTTATCCTTTCTTCTCTGTTATAAAATTAAACCATCCGGAAGCTGCTGAAATTGTTGATGATTATTTTGCAGAAATTCTTCCAGAAACTGGTTTAGCATTTGAAAACAGAAGGAAATTAGAAATTTCGATGCAGCGTATAAATATGGAAGTTAGCCAGTATTTAGAAACTGCACAGCAAAACTTACAGGCATCTTATCCGTGTTATTTTGCAAAATTCCGTACCGATGGTGTTGAATATGATATTTACATTGGTCAGGAAATTGCACCAAATAAACCGTTCGATTTACTTTATCTAAAGAACATTCGTTTGTGGCAATTAACTTCTATGGTAGAAATTGCACGTTTATCGAAAAGTTTAATAGGTGATATGCCAAGACCTTTAGAAACGACACAATTGTTGTTTATCCATTCAAACGCAATCGACATTAGTTTTAGAAATGATGAGCGTAGGTTTGATGTTGAAGGTGCTTACAATATTAGATATGAAGTTGTTAAAAAACGTATTGATAAAGTTCTGATTAAAGGAACTTCTGAACGTTTAACGCAGCCTAATAAAATTGCAATGGTTTACTTTAATGCCGATGAAGCTAAAGAATACGTTGAATATATTAAGTATTTGCAAGATCAAGGTTATTTAAATGATGATTTAGAGAAACTTGATTTAGAAGAATTACAAGGTGTATCTGGTTTGAAAGCTTTAAGAGTTGGCGTTAAATACGTTAGTAAAACCAAGCGAAAAGAAGCTGAAGATTCGAAAGCTAAAGATTTAAGCTTAAATTTAAATTAAAAAAAATGGCGAAGAGGTTAATCTCTTCGCCATTTTTTTTGTTGTGTGTTTTTATTATTTAATTACTGCTACTGTTTCAGTAATTGCGTGTGTTTCTTCAGCAGAACTGATATTTGTTTTTAATGCTGCAAATCTATCCATTGTTAATCTTTGAGTATCGCCCATAACAACTGTGTGGTTATCAGTTGCACCGCTAAGTTTTAAATCTGCGTTGTCTTTAATTACAGTATATAATCCTTCGGTGTTCGAGTTAATTTCTGCATGTGCACTTCCTTTTAAGAAAACCTGTAAAAATTTAACTTTTAATTTTCCATCTGTTTTTACAACTGCATTATCTGCAGCTTCGATTCTGTAAATGTCTGACACATAAATTGTGATTTTGCTAACGTCTTTATCCAGAGATGTAATTCTTAAAAGATCACCTTCTTGTGTAATTTTTGCTTTGCCTAAATTATCTTCAGCGTAAGCTACAGATTCACTTTGTCTTTGTACAATTTTAACTTCTACATTTCCTTTAATAGAAATTCTTTTAAAGTTGCTTGGAGCAGATACGGTTGTTGGTTTTTTTTCTGTTGCTGATACGCTTGTAGAAAATGCTGCAGTTGTTAAAGTGATAGCCGATAATGAAACTGCGATTAGGGTTTTGATTGAGGTTTTCATAATGCTGTTATTTATAAATGATTATTATTTAGTTATTTATGATTTTTTAATGGTTTTGTAGATAAGACGCCTGTACTTGAAAAACGTTGCAGCGAATGTTGCATTTTTATACAAGCACGAGTAAGTAATCGACCAACGGGTAAAAAAAACAGACGAACGACTAACGGATTAGTTGAATTCAAAATCAACAAAGATTTGCTGTAGGAATTATTCTTTTTTATTTATATTTAAGTCGAAATTATTCCAAACGATTTATGAAGAAAAAGGTTGTTCTGGTTCAGGATAATAAAGATATTCTGGACATTATGGATCAGGTTTTAGATGAAGAGGGATTTGATGTAACCGCTTCATTAACAACTGAACCAATCGAGAATATAGAAGAAATAAACCCTGATGTGGTAGTAATTGATGATCACATCAAGGGAACTAAAAAAGGGTCTAAAATAATTAAGGAGTTAAAATCCGATCCTGAAACTGAGGATATTTCAGCCGTATTAACTTCAACATCAGAAAAGCTACCTGAAATTGCAAAGGAAAGCAAAGCTGATGATTATATTCAAAAGCCTTTTGAAATTGATGAAATGATTGAGGTTATTAAAAAGAATGCCTAATTAAGTCTTGGCTTAAAGGTATCTGTTTTAACTGTGGCCTTTAATTCATGTAATATGGTATATAAGCCAAAATTTGTTCGGTTAACATAAATAAAATGTTTTACACCACGGGCTTGCTTAAATTCGGGCATTTTCGAAATCTTTTCACCATACTCATATAGTTTCTCGAAGAATTCGTTTTTGCTGAAATCAAACGAGGTATTAATATAAGGCTTAGCAAAAAGCTCAATCATTTCCTTGTACGATTTGTAATAAAATTCAATTTGCGCTTCTGTATCATCAGTATGAATCATATCGAGCTTTCTAAAAGCATCTATCGTTTTTGCTTTATCGCGAATTACATCTGTAGAGATAAGCGAGAAAAACGGAATGTAAAAATCCAACGGCATCTCCTTAATGCATCCAAAATCAATTACGCCAAGTTTTTCATCAGGTGTTATTAAAAAATTTCCTGGATGAGGATCAGCGTGAACGGCTTTTAATTCATGTTGCTGGAAGTTATAAAAATCCCACAAAGCCTGTCCGATTTTATTTTTTAACTCTTGAGATGGATTTGTTTTCAAAAACTCTTTTAAGTGCAAACCATCAATCCAATCCATAGAAATAATACGTTTTCCAGATAGTTCAGGGTAATATTTAGGGAAAACTACATTATCTAAATTTTTGCAGGCTTCAGAAAATTCAATTGAACGTTTAACTTCTAATTCGTAGTCGGTTTCTTCCAATAATCGTTCTTCAACTTCTTTTATATAAATGTTTAATTCCTTTTCAGACATGCCCAAAAGCCTAAAGGCAAAAGGCTTAACCAATTTTAAATCTGATGAAATGCTATCGCCAACACCTGGATATTGAATTTTAACCGCAAGCTTTTGCCCGTTTAATTTAGCTTGATGAACCTGGCCAATTGAAGCCGCGTTGGTAGAAGTTAAATTAAAACTATCGTAAATGTTTTCTGGTGTTTTGCCAAAGTTTTTGGTAAATGTTCTAACAATCAGCGGTCCTGAAAGTGGAGGTGCATTATATTGAGATTGTGTGAATTTATCTACATAAGATTTTGGCAGTATGTTTTTATCCATGCTTAACATTTGCGCAATCTTTAAAGCACTTCCTTTTAGTTCGCTTAAAGATTTATAAATGTCTGTTGCGTTATCTTCATTAAGCTGCTCTCTATCCATTTCTGGATTAAAAAGCTTTTTTGAATAATGTTTAATATAATTTCCACCAATTTGAAAACCTGTTTTAACAAATTTTGCAGAACGCTCTACCTTAGTAACCGGAATACTCTTTTGCTCTTTCATTTATAAATTAAAATCCCATACGTTCTTTAAACTTTCCATTTCTGCTCAAAAACTTTCCATATTCAAATAAATTATCAATAGGAGAGTGCTGGAAAAGATCGAATGTTACATTTATGCCTTTTTCAATAGCTTCATCGGTTTTTTCAAAACCTTCACTATCATCATTAATCCAAAAATTTAAAATAAATGCAAACTGAACCCAAAGTGCATCTTTATATCTTTTGCTAAAGAATTTACGTTCTGCAAGTTCTCCGTTTTCCAGTCCTTCATTTATAATATCTTCGGCGAAATTTTCAAAAATAGGTCTAACACCAGCCAAAACAGTAGGTGTGCTCAACTTTAAGCCGTAATTTTTTAAGCTGTAGATAATAAAGCTTCTCTCATTTTTTAGTTGCTCCACGTAGCTGTAAAAAAATGAGAGCATTTTTTCTCTGGAAGAATATTGAGACCAGACTTCCTGTTCCTTAATTTTACTTATCGTTTCAAAGGTTAATTCAAACCAAATATTTTTCTCAATACTTTCGAAAGAGGAGTAAAACTGATAAAAATCAGCTTCAGTAATTTTTAACTTTTTTGCAAAAATATAAACCGATTTAGGTTTTTCATTGTTGCTTAAAACGTAATCTAAATATGCTTTTCGGATTTGCTCAGCAGTTGCCATATAACTGTTTTTTTTAAATATAACGTTTAAAGTTTAATCATGTTTCAGTGTGGTCGTATTTAAAAATCATGTTTTTGTAATAAATGCTTTCATTTATTTTGAAAGTTTGTTTTTAGCTAAAATATTTAGTTGTTGTTGAAAATTAATTTTCTGTAAAACTAAAATAAATAGTATAATTGTGTTGTGTTATTTAAGCTTTAGAGATATGATTCAGGTAAATGATTTTTTGTATGGTAAGGTAGATTTACCAGAGGTTTTTGAAGATTTATTGAATACTGAAGTTTTAAAACGATTGGCGGGAGTGCATCAAAGCGGTGCTATTTACCTTGTTAATCCAGATATCTGTCACTCAAGGCTTGAACATGCAATAGGTGTGATGATTTTAATCAAAAAGTTAGGTGGTTCTGAATTGGAGCAAATCGCCGGACTATTACACGATATCTCGCACACGGCTTTTTCACATGTTGGCGATTATGTTTTTGATAATACTGATGAGGATTACCATGAAAAAGTTTTTGCTGAAATTTTATATAATTCAGAAATTCCTGATGTTTTATTGAAACATGGTTATAATGCCAGTCAAATTATTTATGGTGAATTTAACATTTTAGAACAGCCATTGCCAGCGCTCTGTGCGGATAGACTAGATTATACATTAAGAGATAGCTTTTATGCAGGGTTAATTTCCAGACAAAGAATTTTAACGTTTTTAAACGCTGTAACATTAAATGATGGGAAAATTGCAATCAATGCTGAAGAGGAAGTTCTATGGATAAATGATGTATTTAAAAGGCTTAACGACGAGGTTTTTAATCTTCCGCTTTATTTATTTGCGAATGGAAAAATGGCACAACTAATTAAGGATTTTTTAGCAAAAGGCATTTTAATTGAAAAGGATTTGTTTAAAACGGATACGCTGTTGCTTAATAAAATTAGAAGCAATTATTTGGGTTACGAAGCCATTAAATCAATAAAGCAGTTAAAAGGATTTTCAGAATTTATAAGGCATGGAGCTGTTCCAAAAGTTAAAACCAGAACATTGAATGCTTTGCTTGTTTAATTGTTTCTAACCCTTCGCTTATTTTAGTGTATATTCATTAAAAATTTGATATGTCGGCAATTGAAATTATCCTAATTGGAGTTATTATTCTTTTAATTTTTGGTGGTAAAAAAATTCCTGAACTTATGCGTGGAATAGGCAGGAGTGTAAAAGAATTTAAAAACGCAAAAGATGAACCACCTGTAAAATAGTGTAAACTTATTTTGATAAATCGTGTTTTGATTATAAAACTTAAAACATGATAAATCCTAAAAATGATTCTGAAAAAAATAAACCAAATGATGGTTTAGATAATTGGAATAACCGATTAGATAAAAATTTAGAGCAATCGAACCGCAATGATACAGTTGCAGATGAAAAAGCAAAAGAATATTCAGAGCAGTTCGAAAATAAGCCTGAAAAAGATGAATAATTTTCTTTAAGCAGAAACTCTAAGTTTTATTTCTTCTTCTTTACTAGTTGTTTCAAGATAATTTTTGCTTAAATCATAACATGATAATAATGTATTGATGTTATCAATAATAACATCTAACTCTATTTTATCATAAAGTGGTGAGTTTAGTTTATTTAGAAAATACATCAAGCACTGTCTATCTAAGTCATTTAAATCATAATGGATTTTTCTCATTCCATCATTTACCGCGTTGTATATATGTTTCTTTAAGAAATAGAATGAAATTCTATGATTATATAGTATGGTTTCAGTAATATTTTTTTCCAATTGCATTTTTGCATATGCAACTTCCATAGTATTGTAAATCTGAATATCTGTTCTTTCGCCGTTTCTGGCTGGATATATTTGCTCAATTAATTTTAAATACGCATTCATAATCATCCCTTTCGGTTAAGTCATAAATAATAAAATTACTTTATGGGATGATGTTTTTCAATTAAAAATCAGCGATTTTGTAATTGATAAGAATAGAGAAATATTGGGTTCAATATGCTAAAATGATATTTGTTTTTATTCTTTTTTTACACAAACCCTTTAGTTTTTTACACGAAATAGAAATTTGAGTATTTAAAATATGTTAATTTTTTTTCTTGTATATTCAATAATAGTATATTGCATTCTATAAACAAACCAATGCAAACTATTTCTTTATCAAACTAATAATAATGAAACGAGCATTCTTATTAGTTTTTTGTGTCGCTATTTTATTGTGTAATAAGGGGTACAGTCAAAATATTTCCAATGAAGGAACTGATTTTTGGACTGTATTTCCTACGCATGTGCCTAGTGGTGGGGCTTTAGCGAGTTTGGTTGTTTTCGTAACCTCAAAATACGATACTGAGGTTACGGTCACTTGTGGTGCTTATTCATCTGGACTTACTGCAATACCAGCAAATACTTCAGTTGGTATTCAGGTTAACCGAAACGATTCTTATATTGATTTAAACGATGCAAATAGGGTTTTAACAAACCGTGGAATTCATATTGTAGTTACCCCGGGCAAACCTAAAGTTGCAGCCTATGCACACGTTTTCGCCGGACATCGGTCTGCAGCATCACTAATATTACCATTTGAAACGCTAGGCCAGAAATATTTTTCAGTTAATTATACTCAAAACGTTGCAGCGAATAATAATAATGGCAATACCAATAATAGTTCTCAGCAAGGTTATAATTATTTAACAATTATAGCGGTAGAAGATAATACAGTTTTATTGTTAAAGGATAAAAGTAATACAAGCAGAACAATTACGCTACCTAACGTCGGAGATGTTTATGAATATACCTCTGGTCTTGATGATTTAACTGGTGTGTCTGTTGAAACAGATCCAAGTACATCTTCATGTAAACGATTTGCAGCATTTTCCGGAACTTCTAACATTGTAATTGGAAACTGTTCCAGTGCAGATCCGCTTTATCAGCAAATCTATCCGGTTTCGAGCTTAGGTAAAACATATGGTATTATTCCATTTATTAATCAATCCTATATTTATCGTGCTATAGCTGTTGATGATAATACAAAAATTTATGAGAATGGATCTTTAGTCGCTACCTTAAATAAAGGTAATTTTTATAGTTCTCCGAGATTATCAACGCCTAATTATGTAACAGGTGATAAAAACTTTCTCTTAAGCCAGTATATGTATTCTGTTGGTTGTGCAAGTCCTAATGGCACTTCTGCCGGCTTGGGCGATCCGGATATGGTAATATTAAACCCTGTAGAATTTAGTGTAAATAACATTACGGTATTTTCGGCTACTGAACAAGATATCAGATTACGTTATTTAAATGTTTTGATTAAATCGAATAAAACAGCCTCATTTAAAATAAATGGAATTGTTCCAAACATCTCTTGGACAACACTTGCTGCGAACTTATCTTTTGCTCAAATTCCGGTAACTGACAGAAGCCTAACACTTACAGCAGACGATGGATTTAATGTTATTGCATATGGTTATGGCGATACGGAATCTTACGCTTATTCTGCTGGTACAAACCTAGCTTCGAATAATTACCTTACTGTAGTTAATAATGCAAAGCAGGAGGAATATCAGAATGGTTGTGTGAATACGGAAATGAGTTTCAAAATAAATTTGCCGTATAAACCAGATAAAATTACTTGGACTCTTGATACCGAAACTCCAATAATTACTACTAACGAACCTGAGGTTAAAAATATAAACGGACAAACATTTTATATTTACAGCTACCCGGTTAAGAAAAATTATACTGTTGCTGCAGAACATAAACTTAATGTTGTTGCCCATGTACCAAATAATGCCACAAACTGCCAAAGTGGAGATTTAGAAACAAATTATGTGTTTTCTATATACGATTTACCAACTTCTAATTTCGAAGCCGAAGTTTCTGGTTGTGCTAAAACAGATATTTCTTTTACTGATAAAAGCATATCAAATTCTACCGAATTTCAGGTAACGAATTGGTTATGGGATTTTGGGGATGGAACAAAATCAGAAGAAAAAAATCCAAAACATCAGTACGCTGCAGAAGGAAATTATACTGTAACATTATCTGTAAAAGCTGGCTCAGGTTGTTATTCTGATGTTTACAGCAAAACAGTTACGGTTTATCCATTACCTGTTTCTAAGTTTTCATCAACATTAAATACTTGTATAAATACCGATTATTTAGTTACAGATGAATCGACAATTAGTTCTGCTAAAACCGTAAATAAAATTATTAAATGGCGTTGGGATTTTGGTGATAATACGATAATTGACAAGACAGATAATAATCCATTTGCGCATAGATACACAGCAGTTGGAACTTATAAAATAACACTTACTACAACATCCTTAAATGGATGTGTTAGCGATGTATTCACTAAAGATGTTATTGTAACTAATTTGCCTGTTGCGGATTTTACCATGCCTGATGTTTGTTTGAAGGATGCTTTTGCGCTATTTGTAAATAAAACTGTAGATGCCGATGGAGTAACTGGCTTGATAAAATACGAATGGAATTTTGGAGATGCATCATCTACTTTATTAAATCCAAATACATCTACAGAAAAAGATGGCAGGCATACATATTCAAGCTTTGGCATTTACACCGTTACACTTAAAATTACCAATGTAAATGGTTGTGTTAGTTCTCAATCAAAAAGTTTTACCGTAAACGGTGCTGTAGAAAAAGCAGATTTTTCGGTTCAGAATTCAAATAACCTGTGTAGCAATAATGCAGTTGTAATTAACAATTTGTCAAAGGCATTTTTCGGTAAAATTACTAAAATAGATATCTACAAAGATTTGGATGGAGCACCTGAAGAATTTGTAACTTATAATTACCCTACAAATGAAGACATAAATTTGGTATACACTGCATTTGGTGGTAATAGCAATAAAGATTTCAGGATAAAATTGAAGGCCTTTTCGGGTACAGACTGTTACGAGGAAGTAATAAAGCAAATCACATTAAAACCAGCGCCAATTTTAGAATTTACAGATATTCCTTCGGCTTGTCAAAATGATGGTTCTGTAATTATAAATCAAGCAAGAGAAACGTCTGGTATTGCCGGAAATGGCAGTTATTCTGGCGATGGAATTGATGCTGAAGGAAATTTTAATCCAAAAAGGGTACAGCCAGGTGTGCATGTAATTACTTATACATTTATCGCTGCTAATGGTTGTACAAGTGTCAGCAAAAGGGAAATTAATGTTTACCAATCTCCAACTGCTGATGCTGGCTCTACACTTTTTATATTAGCTGGTGGTCAAATCACCATTCCTGCAGTTGCAGAAGGTAAGGCCTTAAGCTACAAATGGACCCCTTCGTTAGGTTTAAATCGCGATGATGTATTAAATCCGATAGCATCTCCGGATAAGGATACTGAGTATGAACTTGTCGCAACCACAAGTGAGGGTTGCAAAGTGGTTACTTCTGTTTTTATAAAAGTTTTACAGGCACTTGTTCCACCTAATTCGTTTACACCAAATGGTGATGGAGTGAATGATGTTTGGGACGTGAAATATTTAGATACTTATCCAAATTCAACCATCGAAGTTTTTAATAGAAACGGAAATAAAGTATTTTACAGTGTAGGTTATAAAACACCATTTGATGGAAATTATCAAAATCAGCCTTTACCTGTGGGAGTTTATTACTATCTTATCAACCCAAGAAACGGGCGCAAAACAATAACCGGACCTCTCACTATAATCAGATAAAATTGAAAAAGTATATATTACTAATTGCCGTTTTTATAAGCTTTAAAGGGTTTTCTCAACAAAAACCACAATACACGCAATATATTTTTAACCAATATCTTTTAAATCCAGCCTTATCAGGAATTGAAAATTATATAGATTTCAAAGCTGGTTTTAGGAAGCAATGGGCCGGAATTAATGATGCACCTCAAACTTCTTTTGTTTCTGCACACTGGGCTTTGGGCGATAATCAACTTTGGAGTAATGCATTAACATCGTTTCCAGAACAAACCGGAAACCCAATGGATAGAAACTATATGCAGAATTATACTTCTTCGCCTGCACACCACGGTATGGGATTTACAGTTGTTCAGGATAAAGCTGGTCCACTTTCCAGACTTGATGCTAATGTTACTTATGCTTACCATTTGCAATTGAATAACGATTTTAATCTTTCGTTAGGTGCTGCTGCCGGTTTATCAAATATTAGGTTAGATATAAATTCGCTAACTTTTCCAGATAGCCAAAGCGATCCTGCGTTATCGAATACAATTGTTAGCCAGCTAAGACCAGATTTAAGCGTTGGTTTGTGGTTGTATGGCGCAAGAGTTTTTGCAGGTGTATCTGCACAACAGGTTTTATCGCAAAAATTAAATTTTACAAATTCTGAAAATTATAATACCGGGAAAGAAGTGCCACACTTTTTTGCCACAGTTGGTTATAAATTTTTTATGGATGATCAAATTGCAGCGATTCCATCAGTTATGGTCAAATACGTTCAGCCTGCGCCAGTATCAGTAGATTTGAACATGAAAGTTGCTTTTAAAGATAAGGTTTGGTTAGGAGGGAGTTATAGAAAAAACGATTCCTTTTCTGCAATGGCAGGATTTAATATTGGTAAAATGGTGAATCTTACTTACTCTTATGATTTTACTACTTCTGATTTAAATACAGTAAGTAATGGTAGTCATGAAATTGTACTTGGCTTAATGCTAAATAACATTTACAAAGTACCTTCTTATATTAAAATGTGGTAGTTGGTTTTTGGTCGATTCTATGGTCGGTTGTTTAGCAAGCTATATGCTTTAGAGTAACCCAAAAAACTAACCAACTAAAAAACTAACCAACTAAAAAACTAACCCACCAATTAAAGTTCCTTTCTAAGTCTTGCAACCGGGATATTCATTTGTTCGCGATATTTAGCTACCGTTCTACGGGCAATATTATAGCCGCGTTCCTTCAAAATATCGGTAAGTTTCTCATCAGCTAAAGGCTTACGTTTGTCTTCATTACCAATGCAATCTTCAAGAATTTTTTTAACTTCTTTATTCGAAACTTCTTCGCCGTTTTCAGTTTGAATTGCTTCAGAAAAGAAAGATTTAAGTAAGAATGTTCCAAATTCTGTTTGAACATATTTAGAGTTTGCAACCCTCGAGACGGTTGAAATATCCATATCGATTTTATCAGCAATATCTTTTAAAATCATCGGGCGCATTTTACGTTCATCAGCTGTTAAAAAATATTCATACTGATAATGCATAATTGCATTCATTGTTTTTAACAGCGTTTGCTGTCTTTGCTTAATCGCATCGATAAACCATTTTGCCGAATCTAATTTCTGTTTAACAAACTGAACAGCTTCCTTTAATTTCTTATCCTTAGCAGAAGCTTTATCGTAATGTTCAAACATTTCCTGGTAAGAGCGACTTACTTTTAATTCAGGAGCATTTTTTGAATTTAAAGTCAAAATTAAAACGCCATCATTATTGCTGATGTGAAAATCAGGAATAATTTGCATTTGTTTTGTGGTAACCTGATTCGCATCGCCCGGTTTTGGATTTAGGCGAAGAATTTCGTTTACAACTTCTTTTAATTCTTCACTATCCAGGTTTAAGCTTTTCTCGAGTTTATCGTAATGTTTTCTTGTAAATTCATCAAGATAATTTTCTACCACATTCATTGCTTTAACAATAATTGGGTTGTTTGTATCTTTTCTTTTAAGTTGAATTAATAAGCACTCTTTTAAATCTCTTGCCCCAATTCCTGGAGGATCGAAACTTTGAATTAAACGAAGCATTTCTAAAACATCTTCTTCCTCAACCATTACGTTTTGAGAGAAAGCAAGATCATCAATCATAGAGCTTAAAGGGCGACGTAAATAACCATCATCATCTAAACTTCCAATTATTTGCTTACCTATAATAAAATCCTGATCTGAAAGTGGAATTAAATCTAATTGTTCTTGTAAACTTTCGAAAAATGTACTTTCTATAGCGATTGGTGTTTCTTTTTTCTCCTCATCATCATCGCCATTATTATAGTTTGTACTATAGTCATTTGCAGAATCGTCCTGAAGATAATCATCAACATTAAATTCATCCATGCTATTATCTTCTGATGAACTTTCATAGTCCTCAGGACCATCATTTAAATCATCATATTCGCCTTTAGGCTCATCAGCAGTCATTAAACTTGGGTCTTCTAAAGCTGGATTTTCTTCCAGTTCCTCTTTAACCCTTGTATCTAAAGCAACAGTTGGCACCTGTAACAACTTAATAAATTGAATTTGCTGGGGTGATAACTTTTGTAGTAATTTCTGTTGTAGATGTTGCTTTAGCATGTTATTCTAAGTATTCGGCAAAAATAAGCAATTGTTAGCAGATAATCTTTAGAATAGTTCCAATTACTTTATGATGCATTTGGTTAAATGCGTTGTTGATAAACTCTAGTGGCACTATTTTTTTATATTTTATAATATAATTGTTACTTTCGTTTAAAAAACAAACTAAAACTAAAATTATGGGAATTGTTAAAGAATTCAGGGATTTTGCAGTTAAAGGAAACGTTCTTGATTTAGCTGTCGGTGTAATCATTGGTGCAGCTTTTGGAAAAATTGTAAGCTCACTTGTTGAAGATATTATTACGCCTGCCGTTTTAGGCCCGGCTTTGAAAGCTGCAGGTTTAGAGGATTTAAGCAAACTCGTTATTCCAGGAACGGCAATTAAATATGGTAATTTCCTATCGCAGGTTATTGCTTTCGTTATTGTAGCCTTTGTTTTGTTTTTGATTATTAAAGGCGCTAACAATCTTAAAAAGAAAGAGGTAGAAGCTCCAGCTGCAGCCCCTGTGCCAACTAAAGAAGAAATTCTTCTAACAGAAATTAGAGATGTTTTAAAAGCAAAAGCATAAAATTTAAAAAGGTTCGCAAGTAATTGCGAACCTTTTGTTTTAGTAACTTCTTTTAACTTTCGGGTTTGTGATAATTACATAATCTGCAAGGTTTTTGTATTTCTCCCAATCTGGATTTTCAAAATTTTCATCAGAGAATGATGAAATATTTAAAATTTGAAGTTTTGGTGCATAGGCATTAAGTTTAGCCAATGTTCCAAGTTTCTCATCGCTATGAAAACGGCCATTTAATTGAAGGATTTTATTTCCTTTATGTGTTTTGGCATATTTAGCGATTGACCAGGCCATTGTTGCATCCCAAAGGTTTTGGGTTTGGTAAATTTTCATTGGCCCCATATTATGTCCTCCAAGTGTTTCCAGAAACTTATCATTATATCTGCCTGTTGCTGTATCAATTGGTAATGGTGGCAAAAATGCGTTAGAGGTTTTAGGGAAATTTTTTAAAGCATCAAGTCCGCCTTTAGTTACCGCGTTACTGTATCTGGTAGCTGCATTTCCTGCTATAACATCAACTTTGTTTGCTTTTGCATACTCAATCAAAGGCTTATAATCTTTGTAATTATTCCAGGCTCGTGCTTCTTTAATAAAATTCTTCTCGGTAATTAAATCTCCAAGATACTCATCAACAATCGGCTGTATATCTGTATGAAACATTTCTAAACTCAAAGCTGTTTTCTTTGGATATTTCTCACTTAACTTTTTAAAGATTGTAGCTTCTAAATAATGTCCGATTGAATCGTTGTGTTCTTCGCCAAAAAATAAAACATCAGCATCATTCATATCACTTATAATATCGTCAACAGAAATTATTTTTTGTTTTCTAACATCATAAATTTTATAATTAGATTCGATTTGCTGGCTGTAGCAGGCAAAAGAACACAATGAGGCGGCTATAAATAGTAGAAATTTCATGCCATCAAAATACTAAAATATTTTTCACCGATAAAATGAGGTTATTTACCGTTATTTTTTGCTTTTCTACAGTTAACAGTTAGTTGGGTTAACATCTTATAAATACATTTGGTTATTAATAATTACACAAATGGAAACTTCAAATAATAATAATATAAATAACAACTACTCGGGCAGAATGCTTAGTGGTTTAATTATCATTTTAGTTGGATTGGGCTTTCTGGTTAGAACAATGAATTTAGATATTCCACGATGGATATTTAGCGGTTCTAACCTTTTAATCCTTTTAGGCGTTTTTCTTGGACTTCGAAATAATTTTAAAGGAATTGGCTGGTTAGTGCTGGTTTTAATTGGCGCTTACAACACTATTGATAATATGCATCTTGGTTTTGATGCTTCTGAGTATGCATTAGGCGTAGGTTTTGTAATTGTTGGCGCTTACTTAATATTTAAACCTAAGAATGGTATATCGAACTTTAATTTCGGTAATCGTGGCGGCGAAAATCTTAATCAGGCAGATAAATCTTACAATAAAAGGATGGATAATGATTTTGTTGAAGCTACCGCAGTTTTTGGTGGAAGCCATCAAACTGTATTTTCAAAAAACTTTAAAGGTGGAGATGTTACTGCTGTTTTTGGTGGTGCAGATATTAACCTAACACAAGCCGATTTTAATGAACAAGTAAAGCTGGATGTTACAGCAGTTTTTGGAGGGATTAAACTTATTGTGCCTCCAAACTGGGCAGTAAGATCTAACGTTACAGCAATTTTTGGTAGTGTAGAAGATAAAAGAGGAAGTTTAATGCCAAACACAGAAATACAAAAAACCTTAGTATTAGATGGAACAGCAATGTTCGGTGGTATTGAGATTAAGAGTTTTTAAACTTTTGCAAAATACGTGGCGATTTATTTCGCCACGTATTAATTACTAAACTAAAATCATCTAACTAAACCTATAACTTTGACAACAAGACCACTTTCAGTTCCTCAAATACAGAAAATATCTTTGGGTATTGCGCTGTGCTGGACTATTTTGTGTGCCATCGGGATACATTATGTTGTAAATTTTTCGTGGATAATTTCGATAACCGATAGTACTATTAATAATTTTTTGCTTGCCATAGCTTGTATAAGCATCAGCAATATGCTAGGTTATTATCAGCCAAAAAATGAAAGAATTTTGTATGTGCTCATTATAACACTTGCCTTAACTTTTGTAATTATTTATCTGGCAAAATATGGCTTGTTTTACATTTTTACTGATTTTAAAGATTACAAAGATTTCTATAATTTTTCCTTTGCTTTTAGAGGATTAATTTCTTTTATGTGTTTGGGATGGTGTGCATTAGCTAATATTTTATGGTACAGGCTAGAAGAGCAATCAGAAACACAATCGAGGTTACTTGCAGCTCAAAATTTGGCAAAAGAAGCCGAGCTGAATAAACTAAGACATCAACTGCAACCACATTTTCTTTTTAATAGTTTAAATTCTGTTTTCGCGTTAACTATGGTAAATCCAAAAGAAGCAGGTGTAATGATTACTAAACTGGCTTCTTTTTTACGTGGAACGCTAAAGCGTGATGATGAGTTGTGGGTTTCTATAGAAGAGGAAATGGAATATATTCAGCTTTATCTTGATATCGAAAAAGTTAGGTTCAGTCATCGCTTAAATATTGAAGTAAATGTTGATGAAAATACCCATCAACTTTGCCTGCCCGGAACACTTTTACAACCTATTGTTGAGAATGCTATTAAATTCGGACTTTACAATACTTCATCGGCAATAACTATAAAAATTGATGTGAATGTGAGCAATAACATACTGAATTTGCGTGTGCAAAATCCTTTCGACCCGGAAATGAGAGCAACCGGTGGAACTGGCTTTGGTTTAACTGCAATTAAACGAAGGTTGTACCTGCTCTTTGCAAATCCTGAACTTTTAAGAACCGAAATTGAGGCAAATAATTTATATATTACAACCTTAAAAATTCCTCAAAAAAATGATCAGGACCATATTAATTGATGATGAGCCTTTAGCCAGAGATATTGTAAAATTCTACCTTTCAGAACATAAAGAAATAGAGGTAGTTGCAGAATGTTGCGATGGTTTTGAAGGTTTAAAGGCAATTACTCAACACAAACCCGATTTAATTTTCTTAGACATTCAAATGCCAAAAATTAGTGGCTTTGAAATGTTAGAACTGGTAGAAGATAAGCCCGCGGTAATTTTTACTACTGCTTTTGATGAGTTCGCAATTAAAGCCTTTGAGGTTAATGCTGTTGATTATTTGCTGAAGCCAATTGATAAAGCAAGATTTGATGCAGCCATTAAGAAATTGCCTGCAAGGTTAAATCAAACTGAAAATACAGATGCAGTTTTAGATGCGGCAGCACTTAGTCCGGGTCAAAACAATAGGGTAGTGGTAAAAAAAGATGGTATAATTAAAATTATTCCGGTTGCTGAAATTAATTACCTCGAAGCAGATGACGATTATGTAAAACTAAGTACTTCAGAAGGTGCGTTTTACAAGAATAAAACAATGGCATATTTCGAAAAAACACTCGATGCCGCATTATTTATTCGCATTCACCGTTCTTACATTATTAATCTAGCTCAGGTTACAAAAATAGAATTGAAAGAGAAAGATAGCTACGTGGTTCTACTTAAATCGGATATTTGGTTACCGGTAAGCAAAACAGGATATGTGAAACTGAAAGCTGCTTTGGGCTTGTAATGGAATTTAATTGTTAGATTTCATTTAAACTTTATAAAGCTAATTAGAATTGCTATTTTTGCTCCTCGTAAAATAAATACAAACAGACTTGCATTTATAAATGAATACTTTTATATTTGCACCTCTTAATTTTGAAATTAATAAGATAATATACAGTCATGAAAAGAACATACCAACCTTCGCAAAGAAAGAGAAGAAACAAACACGGCTTCCGCGAAAGAATGGCAACAGCTAACGGCAGACGAGTATTAGCATCACGTCGTGCTAAAGGAAGAAAAAGATTAACAGTTTCAGACGAGCGTAAGCATAAAGCATAATTTTTGATTGCTTTTCTGTAATTTCAGAAAAGGCAGATCAAATCTGCAATTATCAATCAAAAAAATATGTATACATTCAGAAAAGAAGAACGGTTATGCAGCAGGAAACATTTAGAACTGCTGTTTAAAAACGGTTCTTCTTTTTTATTATACCCATTTCGGGTTTCGTATATCTTCATCGAAGATAAAATTGAAGTTCCTGTTCAAGTGGTAATCAATGTGCCGAAAAAGCGGTACAAAAGGGCGGTAGACCGTAATCTATTAAAACGTCGCATTCGCGAAGCTTATCGTTTAAATAAATTAGATAAATTTTATTCTCTATTACCCCAAGATAAAGGCTTGCTTTTATTTTCCATTCAATTTGTTGGTAAGGATAAATATGAATTCTATTTTATTGAGAAAAAACTAATTTCAACTTTTAAAAGATTTCAAAATCTAATTAATCCAAATGAAGCTGATAAATAAAATATTTGGCTGGTTTTTTTTAGGATTGATAAAAATATATCAATATGCAATTTCGCCAATGTTAGGTGCTAATTGCAGGTTTACACCAACTTGTTCTCAGTATGGTATCGAGGCAATTAAAAAGCATGGTCCATTCAAGGGCGGTTGGATGGCTTTAAAACGAATTGGTCGTTGTCATCCTTGGGGCGCTCATGGTCATGATCCGGTGCCATAGATGATTATCCATTTACAATTTTTCCATCTCACATTTTCCATTTCTTTAATATCTTTGCGCAATGGCTAAAATACTTCAACTCGAAACGGCTACTTCTGTGTGCTCTGTTGCTTTATCTATCGATGGAATAACAACTTTTAGTAAAGAAGAAATTGGGCAAAATTTACATGCAAGCAAGCTAACTTTATTTATTGATGAGGTTATAAAATCTGCTGGATTAGCTTATGGTGATTTGGACGCGATAGCGATTAGCAAGGGGCCTGGTTCTTACACCGGTTTAAGGATTGGAGTATCTACAGCTAAAGGATTGTGCTATGCTTTAAACAAGCCGCTTATTGCAATTGAAACACTTAAAATGATGGCAGCTGGCTTTGCTGAACAAAATCCCGATTATGAAGGTTTAATTTGCCCTATGATTGATGCCAGAAGGATGGAGGTTTATACCACTGTTTTTGATAATAAACTGAATGTTTTAGAAGAAACTTCTGCTAAAATTATTGAAGAAAACAGTTTCGAAAACCTCTTATCAAAACAAACCGTAACATTTATTGGCGACGGAGCTGCAAAATGTGCCGAAACCTTGAATACTGAAACTGCTTTATTCAACAATCAGAATTTTAATTCTGCTGGAAATATGTCTGCATTGGCTTTCAAAGAATTTAACTTAGTTAATTTTGAAGATGTTGCCTACTTCGAGCCTTTTTATTTGAAAGATTTTGTTTTAACCCAACCAAAGAAAAAGGTTTAGCTAATTTATTTTCTTTTAAAAATTGAAAATAGGTTTTTGAAAAAGCTGCCACCTTCATTATCATTTATGCCAGGCATTACATCCCTAAATTGCGGATGGTTTACAGTATTTCCAAATTTTATTCCCAAGCCCATATAAAACGAAGCTCCGTTTGCGCCACTGCCCACTGTTCCATCGCGTTTAATTAATCCAGATGCTGTACTCGCAGTAGAAAGCAAATTATCTGTTCCCATAAAGAACTCAAAATTTGGCGTTTGATATTTGCCTTGTAATCCAACCATAAATACATTATTTAAATTGTACAATGGTATAACGCTTCCTGAAAAATTGTTGTAATTAAAGGTGTTAATAAAAGCAATATCGCCACCACGATAAAACAAATTCTTAGATATAGCAATTCCTGGTTTGTAGAAGCCATAAGTTTTTGAAAGATAAACATCTGCTTTAGCATTTGTTAAAGCTGTAAACTTTTCTGGTTGTTCTGATAGTTGAAAAATTTCTCTTATTTCCCGATTTGTGTTGCTCTGTCCTTCTTCAATGTTAATCTGTTTGGTTGTACTTACTGTAGTTGTATGGGTGTTATTACGCCACCATATAAAGCCCAAATCTTTAATGTTTGCCATTAAAAATAGCCCTTTTTTGGTGGTGTAATTTGTGCTAAAACCTACTGAAACTCCAGGGTTTTTAAATGTGGGTATAAAGGTATTACTACTAATTTTATTTTGGTCATTAAAATTGGCAGAATAGGTTCCGGCAAGGCCAATGTCTAAAGTATTTGTTTCTGGGTTAATGTATAAATATGAATCAGAAATATTTAAATCATTGTAAACGATACCACTTAATAAACTAGCCTTAACACCAAATGCTAAGCGTTTATTATAATTTTCGCGATAGGTAAAGCTAAATTGATGGTAAGATTGCTGGTAGCCATTCGTATTGAAAATATCATTCAATGCTTGTTGCTGTGGAAATCTCCTGTAAGAATCAAAAATTGCTAGAGTTTCATTTGTATAATTTATTTGCGCATCAGAACGTATTTGCCATGCAAAACCCATTTCTTTTTGATATTTGTAGGATTTGAATACTCTTAAAGTAAGCAGATACATATTGCTGTTTTGGTAGAAACGATTTATCTCACCTGTATTAATCGGTAAAGAACGTGTATCGTTAACACCTTCATTTACTAATCTTCTAATTGCAGTTTCAGAGCTTCCTCTGTTTGCACCATTTACACCAAAGTATGGTAAGAAAAAATTCGAAGAAAATTTTCTGGAAGAATCTAAAACGAATGATTTTTGAGAAGGATTCTCAAAAGCATCGAACATTGTTTTCGTGCCAAATAATCCGTATTGCTGGCTAAAAGATGTTTGATAAAATGTAATTAAAACTACGGCAAGTAAAAGTCTCTTCATTAAATATATTTTTAGCTATGCATTTATTAACGGTTGCTTGTTGTATCTGGTATTTCGGGCTTTAAATATTTGTTTAATAACAGGTTAGTGATAAATTTATTTCCATCAGCACTCATTTGATAATAAAAAGTATCGAAATTTTTTAAGCCACTATCTGCTCTTAAATGTTTGTAGTAAGGTAACCTTATGTTTGAGCGAAAAATATCTCTTGAATTTTCAGTGTTAATGTAGAAACTTACATTCGATTTTGTAGAAACCAAATTTAAGGCTTCCAAATATGATTGCTGGTTTATCAATAACTTATTGTTTTTATAACTTTTCAAGAAAGATTCGATTGTACTTGCATTGTTGGCAAAAACTAAGTTGTTATCGATAATTGTATAAAATGGTCGGCTAAATTTTTTCAGTGGTGCACCAAAAAAAGCGTATAATATATCCGATTGCTTAAATGCTTTAATCTCATCATTATAATCTGTACTAACATCCAGTAAAAGCTGCTTAACCTTTTCTCCGTTAGATAAAGATATTGCACCAAGTTTTTCAGTAGTGCTTAATTGAAAACAAATAAATTGATTCTTTGTATAGGTATTAAAAATGGAATTTAAATCAACTCTGAAATCATTTTTAACAACATTAATAACGTTTTCTGACTTTTTAATATCCTCCACCGATGTTTGCCAAGTCTTTAATTTTTTACTCCAATTTTCATAACTATCGAAAGCGTAAATATTATAGTTAGCTGTATTGTAAGGCAATATGTTCGTTATGTATATTGTTTGATTAGGTGTTTGTTCGAAAAGCTTTAAATAGTTGTTCGCATCTTTTAATTCTGTAGTTCCGTTAAAAAGAACTTTTTCTTTGCTGAAATTATAACTTAATGATGCAAAACTGTTTTGCTTATCTAAAACTGAAATCTCACCATTAATATTTCCTGCAATAATATTTTTTAGAAGTAAAGGCGCTTTATTGTAGTTGATATAGATTTGGCCTAAAACGTTTTTATTATGCGTATTATTCAGCTTAATGTATTCTGTGAACGGATTTTCTGTCAGCCTAACAGCTGCATCAATTATAAGTTTTTTTGATGTTGATGCTGTAATAACTTGATTTTGTATGCCAACAAATACAGCTAAACTATCGTTCAATTTAACTTTATAAATATTGTTGCCCTCGTTATTAATTGGGTATTTGTTTTTTAATAGATTATAAAAGTTTTGAAATGTTTTGTTAGGTTGAATCTGAACCGTAATCAGGAAATTGAGCTCTTTTTCTTCATCAGGAAGTACACTTAAATAAATTTCCTGATTAGAAATCGAACTATTTAGTGATATATCTTGAATGAAATATGATTTCAGGTTATTAAGAAGCTTTGTTTTTTCATCGCCTAAAACCTGTTGAATTAAATTTTGACCTTCGATAATTTGATAAAAACTCTTATCGTTTTGGAAAGCGAATATTAATGCAGCATTATTTGTAGCCGATTGAAGCGCAAGGTCTTTTGCATTATTTTCATTGCTTAATTTAGAAAAATACAGGTAAGTCATAAACCCAACTCCTGTAATTAATACAATTAAAATAACTAAGATTTTTTTCATGTGTTTGTGCAACAAATTTAAATTATTACATCCAATTGTACTAAGTTCTTACTCATTTTATTAATTTAGCAATCGCTTTAAGCTAAAATTTATATGAACAAACGTATTATACTTACTGCATCTTTTTTTGGCGCAATTGCTGTTTTACTTGGCGCTTTTGGCGCACATGGATTAAAAGCTACAATTGATGCTCCTTCTTTAGAAATTTGGCAGAAAGGTGTTGAATACCAATTTTATCATACGTTTGCTCTTTTGTATTTATCAACTTTTGCAAGATATAGAAACAAGCTTATTAACATCGCATATTTTTGCTTTACTTTCGGTATTGTCCTCTTTTCTGGTTCGTTATATTTGTTGGCTACCAGAAGCATTTTAAACATTCCCTTTGTTGATCTTATTGGTCCAATTACGCCAATAGGAGGCTTACTTTTTGTTTTAGGCTGGATAATGTTATTCTTCGCCGCTTTAAAAGATAAATAATGAGTGTATTTGAACCTGATATTTTTGCAGAAAGAGAAACACTTTTTGTAGAAGTAATCTTGCCTTTATCTTTGGCTAAAAATTATACTTACCGTATTCCTTTTGATTTGAATAATCAGGTTGAAATAGGAAAACGGGTTGTTGTTCAATTCGGTAAACATAAAATTTATACGGCTTTAATAAGTAACATTACAACAACGCCTCCAACAGTTTACGAAGCCAAATATATAATTGATATCGTTGATGCAGAACCTGTTGTAACACCAACGCAACTTAAGTTTTGGCAATGGATGACCGATTATTATATGTGTAATGAAGGTGATGTAATGGCTGCAGCTTTACCGGCAAGCTTAAAATTAGCAAGCGAAACAATATTGCTTTTACGCGATGATTATGATGATGCTACTTCAGTTACTGAAAAAGAAGAAATCATAATTTCTACCTTAAAAAAACAACAACGATTAACGGTTAATGATGTTTCCAAATTACTTGGACAAAAGAGCATTTATCCAATAATTAATCAGCTTTTAGCTAAAGAACTTATTCTTGTGGCAGAAGAAGTTATTCAAAAATATAAGCCGTTACTTAAATCATTTATAATTCTTAACGATTTTTATAATGATGAAGAAAACCTTAAACAACTCTTTGCAGTATTAGAAAGAGCACCTAAACAATTAGATGCTTTGTTAGGCTATTTAAAATTAAATAAAGCTGGTCTACCAATTTCTAAAGAACAATTAATAGAAGAAAGTAATTGTGGTGCCGGAGCATTAAAAGCACTGACGGATAAAGAAATTTTTACTATTTTAAAAAGACCAGTAAGCAGATTAAACTCAACTGATGATGATTTTAGTGTTAACTTCAGTTTAAACGAGGGGCAGCAAAACGCATTAAATAAAATTAACGAATCATTTGTTGAAAAGGATGTTGTGCTTTTACACGGTGTTACTGCATCAGGCAAAACACAGGTTTACATCAAGTTAATAGAAGATATCATCAATAATAGTGATGAACAGGTTTTATTTCTTCTACCAGAAATTGCTTTAACTACGCAAATTGTAGAACGGATTAAACAATATTTTGGTAATACAATCGGTGTTTATCACTCAAAATTTAATAACAACGAAAGAGTAGAGATTTGGAATAAGGTTAAACAAAATGCTTTTAAAGTTGTTTTGGGAGCACGTTCGGCTGTATTTTTACCATTTCAAAACTTAAAACTCATTGTAGTTGATGAGGAACATGAACCATCTTACAAACAATACGATCCTGCTCCACGTTACCAGGCTAGAGATTCAGCAATCTATTTGGCACATTTACATAAAGCCAAAGTAATATTAGGCTCAGCTACACCATCTTTAGAAAGCTATTACAATGCGCTTAATGGGAAATATGGTTTGGTGGAGATGCATGAACGCTTTGGAGGTGTTAAACTCCCAAATCAACAGATTGTAAGTATTTCTGAAGAAACGAAACGTAAAACAATGGTTTCTTACTTCTCTAGTGTTCTTATTAAAGATATTGATTTGGCACTGAGTAAAAAGGAACAGATTGTGCTTTTTCAAAATAGGAGAGGTTATGCTACAATTCTAATCTGTGCAACTTGCGGTTATACACCTAAATGTGTAAACTGTGATGTAAGTTTAACGTACCATAAAAGTAGCGGCAAATTGCATTGCCATTATTGCGGTTATCAGCAGAGTAGCGTAAATATTTGTCCGGCTTGTGGTTCTGTTCATGTAGAACAGAAAGGTTTCGGTACAGAGCGTATTGAAGAGGAATTACGATTGTTATATCCAGAGGTAACCATAGCTCGTTTGGATATGGATACTACTCGAACTAAAAATGGTCTGCAGCAAATTTTAACCGATTTTCAAGATAAAAAAACAGATATATTAATTGGTACGCAAATGGTGGCCAAAGGATTAGATTTTGATAATCTGAGCCTTATTGGAGTAATTAATGCGGATACTTTGTTAGGGTATCCAGATTTTAGAGCTTACGAAAGAAGCTATCAGTTATTAGCACAAGTAGCGGGAAGAGCAGGAAGGAGAGCAGACCAGGGAAATGTTTGTATTCAAACTTACGATGCTGATAACCGCATTATTAAACAGGTAGTTGAAAATGATTACCAAGGAATGTATAACGATGAGATTTTGGAAAGGGAAAAGTTCTTATATCCACCATTTTCCAGAATGATTTTCCTTTATGTTAAACATAAAGATTCGATGGTTTTAGATAAAGCGTCGTTAACGCTAGCTCAAACACTTAAAGCTAAATTTGGTCCGCGTGTTTTAGGCCCTGAACAGCCATTGGTAAGCCGGGTAAGAAATCTCTATATCAAGCAAATTATTATTAAAGCAGATAAACACACTGCAATTAATAAAGTGAAAGCCGTTTTAAGAGAAACCCTTACCCAGTTTAATGCTACAAAAGATTTTAAGAGTGTTATTACTCAAATCGATGTAGATCCGTATTAGTTTTTACTGTTGAAATTGAATTGTATTCCAGCCGAAACAGGATTTAATAAAAACTCCCATTTGTTATAGGTGTTAATCGTTCTGCCTGCTAAGTTAGGCTGAGTAATATCTTGCTTCTCGTAAGAGTAGTTAAAGTCTAAGCTGCTTTCAGCGAAAATAGATAGGTTTGGAATGATGTTAATCTTCAACCCTAATGAAGGACTCATTACTAAGCCATTCTTAGTTGCATCAGCAGACTGATTACTTGTAGCAACACTTGAATTAGCAGGATTTAACATACCTGTAAAACGATTTGAACGATAACCGATATCAAAAGCAAAATATGGTTGGATGCGAGAATAATTGAAATTCTTCTCAAAACCTATTTTAAATGAATAATCCGTTACTTTTCCTCTTGCTATTTCACAAGTTTCACAAGTGTTTTGAAAACTTACATCTTTATCTCTGAAATAATTAGCACTAATTCTATAGCTAATTTGATTATCATTAAACTTTAGCATCAAGCCATTACCTGCCATTTTGGTATAGTCTTGAGCATTGGTTTGGTTTAAAATTTTAGGCAATTGCATTAAGCTATAACCTCTTACAGCAAGAGAATAGTTGAAATCGGCACTAGTTTGTGCGTAAGTAGTAAAAGATGCGCACAAGATAAATATGCTTAAAAGTCTTTTTTTCATTTACGAGAGATAGATTTTTTAGTATGTTTTGTAAGTTCAAAAGTAGAAATAATTATTAATTAACATGAGAATAATATTATTTAACCTTTATTGTCATAAATATTTAACAATAGCTGAGGCAATAAATTTTTAACTTTTGATTTTCTGTTACTTATAAAATGTTCAAAAAAATTAAAACGTATCACAACATAAAAACGCTACTTTTGAAACTTCATGGCCTATAAATTTGTTGATAACTACCGGGAAAGAGGAGCGAGAAAAAAGTTAGTTGAGTTACTAAAATCTCGCGGTATTGAGGATGAAAACGTACTTAAAGCTATAGGTAAAGTTCCTCGTCATTTCTTTTTTGATGAAACTTTCTGGAATCAAGCTTACAAAGATATTGCTTTTCCGATAGGAGATGGGCAAACGATATCTCAGCCTTATACTGTAGCCTACCAAAGCGAATTAGTTCATATTAAAAAAGGCGATAAGGTATTAGAAATTGGTACAGGTTCTGGCTACCAGACATGTATTTTATTAGAACTTGGTGCGAACGTTGTAACTATTGAGCGTCAGGAAAATATTTATAACCGCACCATTCAAATTTTACCTGGAATGGGATATCGTCCGAAATTTTATTGTGGAGATGGTTCAAAAGGTATTGCGGAAGAAGCACCTTACGATAAAATAATTGTTACTGCAGGTGCTCCTTTAGTTCCTGAAATATTATTGAAACAACTAAAAATTGGCGGTATTTTAGTTATTCCGGTAGGAGATGAGCATACGCAAAAAATGGTTACTGTGCTTAGAGTAAGCGAAACGGATTATGAAAAAATAGTACTCGATACTTTTAGATTTGTTCCGCTGGTTGGCGACCAGGCTTGGTAATTTATAATTGCGATGAAGAGGAATTAAACCGAGAAATCTAAACCTTCATCGCTCTATCCAATTCCCTTTTCGAATCTCTTTCTTTGATGCTGTCTCTCTTGTCAAATTCCTTTTTACCTTGGGCAAGCGCTAGTTCCATTTTAGCGAAACCTCTTTCGTTTACAAAAATCCTTAGCGGAACAATTGTGTAGCCTTTTTCTTCGCCTTTGACTTTTAACTTTCTAATTTCCTTTTTTTGCAATAGCAATGCTCTGTCTCTTTTAATATCGTGATGATAAAAAGAACTATGGCTATATTCAGAAATATGAAGATTGCGTACGTAAAGGTTTCCACCGATAAACATACAGAAAGCATCTGTCATGTTAGCTTTACCTTGTCTAATTGCTTTAATTTCAGTACCTAAAAGCGCTATTCCGGCAACATATTTATCAATAATGTTGTAATCAAAATATGCTCTCTTATTTTTTATGTTGATGTCGTTTTTCAAAATTGTGTAGTATTAAATTACCAATCAGAAGCCTAAGCTTTCAAATGGTTGGGATGCAAATATCTTAAAAATTGCTTTATTATTTCTTTTAAATTTATTTGCCTTCCTGTTTGTAATGTTCTGCTAATGTAAAACTCAAATTATAATTACATTGTTCGCAAATAAAAAATTATGTTTGGGTTTATTTATTGAATATGAAGTTTAGAAACGTTTTTTTTGTAGCCATTCTTTTATTTGCTTTTGGAGCAACCGCACAGCAACCTGCGTATTTACCGCAGTTTAAATTTTTTAAGCTCGATGGTAAACCATTTTCAAATGTGAATGTAAATCAATCGAAAAAAACGTTATTTATTCTTTTTGATTGCACTTGTGAGCATTGTCAGCGTGAAGCAACTGAACTAAATAAATCTTACAGCAAATTCAAAAATGTAAATATTTACATGGTTACGTTAGATGAGGCGATTTCTATTCAGAAGTTTTTTGGAACTTACGCACCAGGTTTAAATTTAAAGCCTAATGTTGTGGTGATGCAAGATAAAAACAGAACTTTCATACCAACCTTTTTACCAACAAAATATCCGGCAATGTATCTTTATTCAACCAGCGGAAAACTCTTAGTTTTTGGTGATGGCGATGGCGGAATCAAAAAGATTTTAAAATCTATCGGATAATTAAGACCGGAATATGTACGCGGTGTCTCACTGCGTCAACAGTTGTTCCAAAAATTAAGTCTTTTAATCCTTTATGCCCGTGAGCACCCATTACTAAAAGGTCTAGTTCGTTTTTATTGCTGATATCGGCAATTGCTTTAGCAGTGCCGCCAAACCCAATAAACGTAGTAGAATCATAACCTAAATCTGCAAGGTTAACTTTGTACTTTTCTAGGTTTTCAGCATCACTTTTAGTTTCGTGGTCCATTGCTTTATCACCATGATAACGAGCTACAGCGGTCTCAACAACATGAATCAGGTAATATTGAGCATCTTTGCCGCCTTGAATTAATGCATGTCTGATTGTGTTTCTATCATTTTTTGAGAAATCGACAGCAATTCCAATTCTTTGGTAACTGATTTTATCAATTTTACCGATATCCAAAGCCTCACCATGTGGAACCATTTGTTTTTCATGATTTCTTTTATCTAATAATGGATGGAAGAAAACGTATAAAAGCAACAAAACAGTTAAGGTAACAGCTGGAATAATGATTGCGTAAACCCACCATTCGTTGTTGTTTTTTGTCCATCCGCTAATTTCTTCGATAACGAGTTTCACATTTAAAGCAATAATAACGGCTGCACTTATCCATGCTAAAACCTTCACCCAGGTTTTAATTGCAAAATCTTTCATCAGTTTTTTATCTGATGTAAAATGAATTAAAGGAATAATTGCAAAACCTAGTTGTAAACTCAATACCACCTGACTCAATACCAATAATCCGCCTAAAGCATCATCACCATAATGTAGAATGGTGAAAAATGCAGGAACTATGGCCAAAAGCCTTGTAATTAATCTTCTTAACCATGGTTGTATACGTAGGTTTATATGGCCTTCCATCACAATTTGACCGGCTAGAGTACCTGTTACTGTAGAACTTTGTCCGGCTGCGATTAAAGCTATTGCAAATAATGTTGGTGCAATATTTCCGAAGATGTTTGAAAGCAATTTATGTGCATCCTGAATTTCGGCAACTTCGTGCAAACCATTTTTATAAAAAGCTGCAGCTGCTAAAATTAATATTGCTGCATTTACAAAAAATGCAAGGTTTAGAGCAACGGTGGTATCAATAAGGTTAAATTTTAGAGCTTCTTTAATGCCTTTGTTGGTTCGTTCTATTTTTCTGGTTTGAACAAGTGAGGAATGGAGATAAAGATTATGTGGCATAACTGTCGCTCCAATAATTCCGATTGCAATATAAAGTGCATCGCCACCTAAAACTGAAGGCTCAAAACCCCTTGCAATTTCTTTTAAAGATGGTTCTACAATAAACATTTCAACCAAAAAGGAAATACCAACTATAAAAACCATAGAAACGATGAAGCCTTCCATTGCCCTCATGCCTCTATTGAGAAGGAATAATAATAGTATGGTATCGAAGATGGTTATAGATATACCCCAGATTAAAGGTAAATCAAAAAGTAATTGTAAACCAATTGCCATTCCGATAATTTCGGCCAAATCACAAGCTACAATAGCGGTTTGAGCAAGCATAAAAAGTGGAATATTTGCCCACCTCGGATATGCATGTTTCGATGCCTGCGCTAAATCTAAACCTCTAACAATTCCTAATCTGGCACTGAGTGATTGCAGGAGCAGAGCAATCAGGTTCGACATTAATAGAACCCAGATTAACTGATATCCAAATTTACTTCCGCCAGCTAGATCTGTTGCCCAGTTTCCAGGGTCCATGTAGCCAACGCTAATTAAATAAGCAGGACCAATAAAAGATAAAATTCTGCGCCAACCTTTTCGTTTGCTCGTATCTACACTTTGGTGTACTTCGCTAAGCGATTCAGATTTTGCCATTATTACTTATTAAAATATGTTTTGCCACTTCTCTGCTAATGTTAATTTGTTTATCTCTTACTAATATTTCAACTGAACCATCAAAATCTGTAACATCGGTAATTTGTAAATGTTTACCTAAGGTTAAACCCATTTTTTCCAGGTGTTTTAAAAATGGAGAACTATGTTGACTAACGCCTGTAATTGTTCCAGAATCGCCAATTTTTAATTCTGTTAATTTAATAAATTGCATTTTTGCAAATGTTCCGTTTTTATCAGGAATTGGGTCGCCATGCGGATCTGATTTCGGAAAACCTAAAAACTCATCTAAACGTTCAATCAAATCGACAGATTTAATGTGCTCAAGTTCTTCTGCAACATCATGAACTTCATCCCACTTAAAATTTAACTTATCAACTAAAAAGACTTCCCATAATCTATGTTTTCTAACAATATTTATGGCTGCCTGTTTTCCCTTTTCTGTTAAAGTTACGCCTTGATATTTTACGTAATCTACAAGTTCTTTTTCAGCAAGTTTTTTCAGCATATCAGTTACCGATGCTGGTTTTGTTTGAATTTGCTCGGCAATGGCATTTGTTTGAACGTTTGTTGTTTTTTGAGCTAAATGATAAATTACTTTTAGATAATTTTCTTCGGTAAAACTTTGCATTTATATTTATCTAATTATATTTTTAGGTAAATCTAAAAAAAATAATTTAAAATATATATGATAAATTATGTTAAAATTTAGAATATAATTTGGTTATGTTTGTGTTCTCATTACCTTTAAAACATATGGCATCAGAATTAGACAAAATTGATTTTAGAATTTTAAAGATTTTACAGGAAAACGGTAGAATCACAAATCTCTTGTTATCTCAGGAAATCGGGCTTTCTCCTGCACCAACTTTAGAAAGAGTGCGTAAACTGGAAATGGCAGGATATATTAAAAGTTATCATGCACTGGTTGATGAGGAAAAACTTGGTTTGGGAATCAAAACCTTTATCCAAATTCAGTTAGATTTTCATAAAAACAATACCATTCAAATCTTTTTAGATGAGGTAAATCAAATTAAAGAAATTACTGAATGTCATCACGTTACTGGTCAGGCAGATTTCTTGTTAAAGGTTTACGTAAAAGATATTAAGGCTTATGAGCGTTTGATAATGGATAAAATCAGTAAAATATCGGTTGTGAAAACTTTCCAAACGATGATGATTATGTCTACTACTAAAAAGGAACCAATTGTACCGTTAGAATATTAGTTTTTAACATCTTATGCCTGAGTTGAATTTAACCAAATGTTTTTGGGATTAATACCAAAAGGTCAGTTACTTCAAAATAATTTGATTTATTATCGCTGAAATTTCATTTGCTTTCTGATAAACCATAAAGTGAGTTCCGGCATTAATTAAGAAATCGGGTTTAGCATTTTTTGAATATAAAATTCTATCATTAGTGCCATGGATATGGTAGAGGTTTTTTGGTTTTATATTGTTTTTCCAAGTAATAATACTACCAATAGCCCATTTTAAAAAATTAGATTCAGTATCATTAACAATTTTAGTTAAAAGTAATTTTTCTTCTTTATTGCTTACTCCAAAGAAATAATTTTGCGTTAGTTTATTTGAAGATTTTAATATACCCGCCGGAATAAATTTTAGAACATTCAATTTACCTGCGAAGCGATATAATCTTGGTAATTGATTACTTAATATTGTTGTAGATATAACTATTGTTGCTTTTGGTGAGCATATTTTAGCTATTTCAGTCGAAAGCATTCCTCCAAAAGAAACGCCAATCAATACAAACGGTGACGTTTGATCAATAACCTTACTTAAGCGTTTTGCATAATCAGGTAAGGATTCGTTACTTAATGGCTCAATCCAGTTTACATGAATAATATTTATGCTTTTATCTAGCTTAATTTTATCAAATATTCTTCTATCTGCACCTAATCCACTGATGAAATATGCATTTATTAAGCTTGCAACTTCCAATCTATTGGGGTTAAATTATTCTGTACTAATAATTGATTTGCTTTTGAGAAATGCTTTGAACCAAAAAAACCATTGTAAGCAGAAAAAGGTGATGGATGCGCTGCCGTTAAAACATAATGCTTTTTTTGGTCGATTATAGATGCCTTTTGTTGTGCGTACTTGCCCCAAAGTAAAAACACAATGTGCTCTTTCTTATCAGACAAGGATTTTATTATTTCATCAGTAAAAATTTCCCAGCCACGGTTTTGATGAGAACCAGCTTCTGATGCTCTCACAGTAAGAGTAGCATTTAAAAGTAAAACACCTTGCTCTGCCCAGTTAATTAAATGACCATGATTAGGAGTCTTAAATCCATCAATATCGGTTTCCAGTTCTTTATAAATGTTTTTTAAAGACGGTGGAATCGCAACTCCCTTTTGAACAGAAAATGAAAGTCCATGTGCCTGACCAATACCATGATAAGGATCTTGCCCAAGAATTACAATCTTAACTTTATCAAATGGAGTGGTATTTAAAGCATTAAAAATGTCAGCTCCTTTAGGATAAACATTGTGACCTTTTTGTTTTTCTTCCTGTAAAAAAGCCTTCAGGCTTTTCATATAATCTTTCTCAAACTCATCATTCAAAACGGCCAACCAACCAGGTTCTAACGCAGCAGACATATATTTTTAGATTTATATTAGTTGAATTACCTTTTAGCTTTAAGAATAGCTAACAAATCTCCTTCTAAAGTTGTTTTTGGATGCTCCACAATTCTTCCAACTTCATTGCCTTTTTTATCATATACGATAAAGGTTGGAACATTTTGGATATTTAAACCATCAATAATTCCATTTTCAGCTTTCTTACTTCCATCCACGGCAATTATTTCAGTATTTTTCTCTTTAAACTGAAGCGCATCTAACACTTTAAAAAAGTTAGGTACATTCACTTTGCTATCTCCACACCAAGTACCTAAAACAATCTTAATTCGCTCTTTGCCTATAAGTTTTTTTAATTCAATCATTGTAGCCGCATCAGGAACATAAGCAGCATATAATGGATCGTACATTTCTTTGAATTCTGGAAAAGAAATTAATCCTTCGCGTGTGCAAGTGTTTATTAATATATCTTTATTACGGGCTTGGTCGTGTATTTTCTTATTTACTTCTTGTGCAGAAACATTCATTGCGATGATTATTAAGGTAATTGATAGTAAAATTTTCATATTAATTTGTTGGTTTTTGGTAGTTGTAAAATTTTATTGAAATTATTGTTTTAAAATCTAAAATCTGCTATTTAAACACGATATTTGCAAAAAAAAAATACTTAGAATAAATTTTATGCCAAATTTTATTAGATTGATAGCAGGGTTTGCATTATTAGGAGGCGCAGTTGCTTTATTCATATTTGGTTTATGGCCATGGGGAATTATTGCAATCTTGCTTGGAATAATTGTTTTAGTAACTTATTTCTTTAATGAGAACATGCTTTTAGCGCAATGGTTTTTACGTAAGGATAATATGCCGAAAGCTCAACAATTTTTAAACCGTATAACAAATTACGAAAGCCAGTTAATAAAAGTTCAACATGGTTATTACAACTTACTTGTTGGCTTAATTGAGAGCAGAACGTCTCCGATGAAATCGGAAAAATATTTTAAAGCAGCACTCAGTTTGGGTATGCAAATGGACCACAACGTTGCTTTAGCAAAACTTAGCTTAGCCGGAATTGCAATGGCAAAACGTAACAAGCGTGAAGCTACAATGTATTTAGCTGATGCAAAAAAAGCTGACAAAAATAAATTACTTGCCGACCAGATTAAACAGATGAAAGACCAAATGGGAATGATGGATAAGCAACAACAAGTTAGATACAGATAATAAAAATACTGAAGCCGTTTCTTTTAAGAAGCGGCTTTTTTGTTTATGGTTGTTTGTAATGAAAAGAGATTTTTGGATTCAATATTTATAAAACAAGCATTCCTTTCACTGCTTACGAATCTGGTTTTTACTACTTTCCATTTAAAATAATTTGCAGCGCAAATACAACGTAATAATTAATTGTTCGTCCTGCTTATCGCTACAATCTTTTTGAGCTTCTGTCATTCTGAGGTACGAAGAATCTGTTTCATCGGTTGCAGATGCTTCGTGCCTCAGCATGACAGCTCATTTGGAGTTTACTGCACCAAAAAGTATTTTCGCTTTAATCAGGGCTATTTAACTTAGGCTTGTGCAAGGAAAACCCCTCATAGTAGTACCATCGAATGTTCTTTAAACCTGATTGGTGCGAAAATACTTTTTGTTTTTACTTGCAATTAAGGGTGTAAAGTACTTCAGGAGTTTATTTCTAATTGCTTAAGCAAACTGAAGGCTAAAACAAAAAGATTGCAGCGAAAGCAGGGCTAACGTTAATCTGGTTGCTGCAATTGCTTTTCAAAATTATCTGTTTAAGAAATTCTAAAACTTATTGATTTGCTAAATGTAGTATAATAAAACATTTACTTATGGCAACATCACAAGAAGGAAGTACTAACAATACTCAGGAAGAAAATAATATTAAAGATTTGGGCGGCAAAGAAGCTGTTGAAAAATTACGCGATTTAGCTGAGAAAGCAGAAAGCTGTTTTTTTTGTACCAGTATTAAAACCGGAGTACCTTTATCTATCAGACCGATGGCAATTCAGCAGGTTGATGATGAAGGTAATATTTGGTTTATGAGTATGAAAGACAGTCACAAAAATGATGAAATTTCGAGTGATCCGTTTACACATTTATTATTCCAGGCTGGTGCACATTCTGGTTTCGTAAATATTTACGGGATTTCGGAAATTAGTCGCGACCAAGCAAAAATTGATGAACTTTGGAGTCCGTTTATAAAAACCTGGTTTCAGGGTGGGAAGGATGATCCGAATATTACGTTAATTAAAGTAATCCCATCAGAAGGGTATTATTGGGATACAAAACACGGAACAGCAGTTGCATTCTTGAAAATGGCAGCTTCTGTAGTTACCGGTAAAACAATGGACGATTCTGTTGAGGGAACTTTAGATATTGATTAAATGAGTTTAAAGCTGAAAGCTTAAAGTAAAAAGTTGAAGGTTTGATTATTTATCACCTAAATAATCAAATCCTTCAAATTCTTCTCTTTGATTTCTTTTACTCAAAATATCATCTTCTTCGGCTTCAGCTCTTTTAAAGAAAAATGCTTCTGCCTGGATTCTTTTAATTAATTGATGAACAAGAGATAGATCAAACGCATCTTTACTAAGTTTAATGCAATATTCTCTTTCGGTAATCTCTAAGCTTGAAGTATTCATATGGCAATGATTTTATGTTATCGATTGCTGTAAATATAGAAAAGGCTTGCTAAACAATTGTTAGCAAGCCTTTTAAGTTTATGTGATCTTTATGTTAACCTCAGGATTTTATTTTTGAGATAAAAATAAACCATCATCAGTTTTTGCAACTTTTAGAATGTTCTTAGCAGTTAATGCTTTTAAAGTAGTATCCCACTTTTTGTTACTCCAATCTGTTAATTGTGCTTTAACATCTGCTAATAATATATTTTCACCTTCTTTAACTAAAGAAAACAATTCAGTTTCTTCTGGAGATAATTCAATTTTCTTTTTCTCAGGGCGCATTTGCGGGAAAAATAATACTTCTTGAATTGTGCTTTGATTGGTCATTAACATCACAATTCTATCGATACCAAATCCTAAACCTGAGGTTGGAGGCATACCATATTCTAAAGCACGAACAAAATCATCATCCATTGCCATAGCTTCGGCATCGCCACGATCTGCAAGTTTTAACTGGTCTTCAAAACGTTCTTTTTGGTCGATAGGATCGTTAAGTTCTGAATATGCATTACCAATTTCTTTTCCGTTAACAAAAATTTCGAAACGCTCAACCAATCCTTCAGCAGAACGATGTTTTTTAGCAAGCGGCGTCATTTCGATAGGATAATCGGTAATAAACGTTGGCTGAATTAAATTAGCCTCAACTTTATCGCTGAAAATTTCATCAACTAATTTACCACGACCCATTGTAGAATCGGTTTCGATGCCTAAATCTTTACAAGTTTGAAGCAATTGCTCTTCATTCATTGCAGAAACATCAATGCCGGTATATTTTTGGATTGATTCGTACATGGTTAATTTTTCGTACGGACCTTCGAAATTGATTTCGTTTTCGCCAACTTTAACTTTTGCAGAACCGTTTGTTGCAATGGCAACTTTTTCTAAACACTCCTCAACCATAGCCATCATCCAGATATAATCTTTATAGGCTACATAAATCTCCATTGAGGTATATTCAGGATTATGTGTTCTGTCCATACCTTCATTACGGAACATTTTACCGAACTCATAAACGCCGTCAAAACCAGCAACAATTAAGCGTTTTAAATATAACTCATTTGCAATACGCAAATAAAGTGGCATATCTAATGTATTGTGATGTGTAGCAAATGGACGGGCAGCAGCACCACCATGGATTGGCTGAAGAATAGGCGTTTCAACTTCCATCCATCCTTGGTTATCAAAGTAATTACGCATACTGTTAATTACTTTACTACGTTTGATGAAGATTTGTTTGTAATCGGGATTTACCGTTAAGTCTACGTAACGCATACGGTAGCGCAATTCCGGATTTGTAAAGCCATCGTAAACGTTTCCTTCATCATCGCGTTTTACAATTGGTAACGGACGTAAAGATTTTGAAAGAACTTTAAATTCTGTAACATGGATTGAAATTTCTCCGGTTTGGGTTGTAAATACGTAACCTTTAACACCGATAAAATCGCCAATATCTAAAAGTTTCTTAAAAACTGTATTGTATAAAGTTTTGTCTTCTGTAGGACAAAGTTCATCTCTTTTTAAATATACCTGAATACGGCCGGTAGAATCTTGAATCTCAGCAAAAGAAGCAGCACCCATAATGTTACGCCCCATAATACGACCAGCTAAACTTACTGTCTTATATGCAGTTTTATCTTTTTCGTAGTTTGCTAAAATATCTGCAGCAGTTACATTAATATCATAAGATTCTGCAGGGTAGGGCTCAATACCTAGTTCGCGTAATTGTTTTAGCGACTCACGCCGTAATATTTCTTGTTCTGATAATCCTATACTCATTTCGGGTATTTTTTGCAAAAGTAAGAATTTTGCAAGTGGTTTAATAATAGTTTCTGTTCTTTATGAGCGACTAAACTAAAAAATTAACGAGAAGATGAATCTGTTTGTTTAATCTTCTTCATCGTACTGTTCAAAAAACAACAGTAATATAAAATATGCTATAATTGGAGTTGTAAATATTGCCAATAAAAGCGAGCCTCCAAAACCTAAATATGTATTGCTCCCATAATCTGCGACAGCCCAGTACAAATAAATAACGATAGAGCAGGTTAATAGTCCGAGAACTATTACTATAATTTCTGGTGTTCCTATTGAGAGCATATATTTTTATCAGAGATGAAAATTCTACGGCTATAGTTTAGAAATATGAAAACTGTACTAAGGAATCGTTCATCAGCAGTATTAATGCTATAACGTTTAGTTAAAGTGATATAGAAATACAACATTACCCGTGTAAGCTGTTTTAGTTTGGCCTTTAATATCGAGGTTTGCTTCGATAACTACTTTTGTAATTCCTCTTAAATCACAAATGTTTATCAATTTTGCCCTTAATTGAACTTCATCATTAACTAAAACAGGTTTGTTGAATTTAAATTTTTCAATACCGTAGTTTACTTCCATTTTAACATTTTGAATATCAGCTATTTGTTTCCATAAATATGGGATAAGCGATAATGTTAAATAACCGTGAGCTATTGTTGAGCCAAATGGACTTTCTGCTTTTGCTTTTTCTGGATCAGTATGAATCCATTGAAAATCTAATGTAGCCTCTGCAAATTTATTTATTTGCTCTTGCTCTATTTTATGCCAATTTGAAGCACCAATTTGCTGTCCTAGGTATGATTTGTACTCTTCAAAACTATTTATTATTACCATAAAAATAACACCTCCTTTTTATGGGAGTTTTTAATGCAAGTCCTACTTATTTAGGATACAGATTGGAAGGTAGATAAATTAAGTAAGATTAAGAAGTTTACCCAATAAAAAAGGTGACATCCTTATTACAGAACATCACCTTTTAAGTGAATGAATTAAACTTAGTTTTCTGCTTCTACACCTTCTTCATACATTTCATCTATCACATCAGAATATTTCTTTTCTACAACCCGACGTTTAACTTTCATCGTTGGTGTAATTTCTCCTTCATCAATATTGAAAGGATTACGTTTAATTTTAAAGTTTTTGATGCGTTCGAATTTTGCCAGTTCGTTTGAGATTTTTTTGATGTCTTGCTCAATCCAGTCTATAATTTCCTGGTCTTTAATAAATGGATCGCTTTCTTCGAAAAAAGATGGTTTAAGTTTGAATGTTTCCTCCAATGTTTCTCTATTCGGAATAATGATAGCCGTAATAAATTCTCGCTTATCTCCAATTAAAAACAATTGGTCTATTTTCGGGCTTTTTAAGTAAATGTTCTCTACTGGCGTAGGATAAACATTTTTGCCATAAGCATTAACAATCATGTTCTTCAAACGGTCAGTGATTTGTAGGTTTCCTTTGTAAAAACGGCCAATATCTCCGGTATGAAACCACATTTCTCTATCAATAGCTTCGGCCGTTTCAGCAGGTTTATTAAAGTACCCTTTCATAACGCAGTGGCCACGAACAATTACTTCACCTTCTTCACATTCAAATTCTTCGTTAAATGTATCATGAGTTTGAATATTGATGATTTTCTTCGTGTCTACATCTTGTATTCCAACTTCAATGCCTGGAATTACACGACCAACCGTTCCGTAAACCTGGCGGTGGTATTCTGTAACCGACATCACGGGAGAGGTTTCTGTTAAACCAAAACCTTCTAATATTTTAATCCCTAAATCGCCAAAAAATTCGCCAACATTTTTGGGTAATGCAGCACCACCAGAAATCATAAATTTTAATCTTCCACCAGTTTTTTCCTTTATTTTGCTAAAAACCAGTTTTTCAGCAATTGCTTTTTTGGTTGATAAAATTAAACTGGGGTTTTTGCCAGCTTCTTTTGCCACGCGATAATTTTTGCCGGTTTCTAAAGCCCAGGTAAAAATCTTTGCTTTCGTTCCACCTGCAGCAGTTCCAGATTTTATAGCTTTATCATGAATTCGTTCCAACAACCTAGGTACACAACTCATAACCGTCGGACGAACTTCGCCCATATTTTTAGCCAACAACTCTAAACTTTGTGCAAATGCAATTTTACAACCCTGTGTGCAGCAAACATGATATGTTGCTGTACGTTCAAATACGTGTGAAAGCGGCAAGAAAGAAAGGAAAGTTTCAGTTTGGTCTATTACTGGAATTTGTTGTAAACAAACTTCAACATTTTTAACAAAATTATAATGCGTTAGCATTACACCTTTTGGCGTTCCGGTTGTGCCAGAAGTATAAATTAATGATGAAACATCTTCTGGTAAAACCAAATTTCTACATTGATCTATTTCTGCTTTCTCTGCTGCAGTTATTTGATGTTTTAAAGCAAGAATATCTGAGAATGCAATAACTTCTACATTTACATCCGCAGGAATTGTAACTTTCTCAAAATCTTTGAAAGTTGATATAATGTATTTTAACTCTTTACAATTTCCTGCAACTTTTAAAACCTTCCTGTAAAGAAAATTATTGCCAACTAATATTGATTTTATACCCGAATCATTTATAATATAAGATACTTCTTGCTCTGAAAGTGTTGGATAAATGGATACATTTATCGCTCCGATTTGCTGGATACCTTGATCGTAATAAACATATTCCGGAGAATTTTCAATCATTAAACCCAAACGGTCGCCTTTTTTAATTCCCTTTTCTAAAAAATAGGCAGAAACCGCATCTGCTCTTTTTAAAGTATCTTCAAAAGAAATTTCTACCCATTCTGCGCCTTGTTTATGTATTAAAAAGGTTTCTTGTGGTTGGTGAATGTTTTTTACAACATTTCTTAACAGGGTAGGGACAGTTGAAAATTCGTTAATTAATGGCATTGCTCGTTATTTGGCGTTCGTTATAATTAACAATAATAATGCTTTTTGGTTTAAAATTGCAAATTGATGTATTTGTCTTGATAATTTCCCGCAGACTAGAAAGATAAACGCAGATTTAAATAATCGTCGTCATTGCGAGGCACGAAGCAATCTCCATCGACAAAAGTATTGGTAAAAAGAACTTGAATTGCCGGATCAGCGTTTATTGCCAGAATAAAAAATAACTTAAAATGCAAAAAGGCTTCGAAATTTTCGAAGCCTTTTAAATAACTTATATAATACTTTAAACAGAAAAACTTTCACCACAACCGCAAGTACGACTTGCATTTGGGTTTATAAAGTTAAATCCTTTTCCGTTTAATCCATCGGTAAAATCTAATTCTGTACCAGCAAGGTAAAGAAAGGATTTCATGTCTAGAGCAATTTTGATTCCTCTATCTTCAAAAAACTGATCGCCTTTTTGTTCTTCGTTATCAAAATCTAAATTGTATGATAAACCAGAACAACCACCACCTTTTACAGAAACACGTAAAAAGTAATCAGAACCCATCTCAGAATCCTGCATTAGGTGATCGATTTTTTCTTTTGCTTTATCTGTTATTGTAATCATAGTATCAAGATTTGAGTATCAAGTATCAAGATTAACCAAGTCGAAATATAATCTCGATACTTGATTCTTTATAATTGCTACTAATATTAATGGTGCGATTTCTCTAATACAATTGCTTCCATGCCATTTTTAACACGATAATCGTTAATAGCCGATTTAATTGCATCTTCTGCTAACACCGAGCAGTGAATTTTTACTGGAGGTAAAGCCAATTCTTCCACAATATCCATGTTATCGATAGATAAAGCCTCATCAATTGTTTTTCCTTTTAACCATTCTGTAGCTAAAGAAGAAGAAGCGATAGCCGAACCACAACCAAATGTTTTAAATTTAGCATCAGTGATTACGTTATCTTCGCTAACCTCAATTTGTAAGCGCATTACGTCGCCACACTCAGGTGCGCCAACTAAACCAGTCCCTACAAATTTGCTGTCTTTATTTAATGTACCTACGTTACGTGGGTTATTGTAATGGTCAATTACTTTTTCTGAATATGCCATGATTTTATTTTTTTGCCTTCTGCGAAGGTGATTTTATTTATTAGTTTCCTGTTGTCGGTTATCTGTTTTCAGTCTAATCGCTTTATGCTAAGCACCTAAACAACTAACAGGCAACTCGTAACACACAACACATTAATGTGCTTTTGCAAATTAATGTTCTGCCCACTCAATTTTACTTAAGTCAATTCCTTCTTTAAACATTTCCCAAAGTGGAGAAAGTTCTCTTAAGTGATTAACCGCTTTTTCAGTAATTGCAATAGCGTGGTCAATATCTTCTTCAGTAGTAAATCTACCTAAACCATAACGAATAGAAGAGTGTGCTAAATCATCAGATAAACCTAAGCTTTTTAAAACGTAAGATGGTTCTAACGAAGCTGAAGTACAAGCAGAACCAGAAGATACCGCTAAATCGCTCATTGCCATCATTAATCCTTCTCCCTCAACATATTTAAAAGAGATATTCGCTACGTGTGGTAAACGGTGTTGTGTATTACCATTAACATAACTCTCTTCCATTTTGTTTAAAGTCGATTCTAACTTATCACGCAAAGCTGATAAACGAATAGTTTCGCTTTCCATTTCTAAACGACAAAGCTCGCAAGCTTTACCTAAACCAACAATACCAGGAACGTTTAACGTACCAGAACGCATTCCACGCTCGTGGCCACCGCCATCCATTTGCGAAGTTACTTTAACTCTTGGGTTTTTTCTACGTACGTAAAGTGCACCAACGCCTTTCGGGCCATACATTTTGTGTGCCGAGAAAGCCATTAAGTCAATTCCATCAGTATTTACATCAACAGGAATCTTACCAACAGCCTGCGTAGCATCAGTCATAAATAAAGCGCCGTGTTTGTGTGCAATTGCCGAAATTTCTTTTACCGGTTGGATAACACCGATTTCGTTGTTTCCATACATAATAGAAACCAAAATCGTTTCAGGAGTCATTGCAGCTTCTAATTCAGCTAAATCAATTAAACCATCTTCTTTAACGCCTAAGTAAGTTACTCTTGCACCATTTTTTTCAAGGTGTTTACAAGTATCTAAAACTGCTTTATGTTCAGTAACCGCAGTAATAATGTGGTTACCTTTTTCTTTATACATTTCAAACACACCTTTAATCGCTAAGTTATCAGCTTCAGTTGCGCCTGATGTAAAAATTACTTCTTTTTCAGTACAGCCGATTAACTTGGCTACCTGCTCACGAGCATAATCTACTCCCTCTTCAGCCACCCATCCAAAAGCGTGATTACGGCTTGCGGCATTTCCAAATTTCTCAGTAAAGTAAGGTAGCATCGCTTCCAACACTCTAGGGTCTAAAGGTGTTGTTGCGTTATTATCTAAATATATCGGCTGTTTCATCTCTATTCTGTTAATTATAATTACAAAGATACGAAAAAAGTTTTCTAACAATTATAATTAATAGCTATGAGGTTATAAAGAAAAGCCGCATTTTTACATTTAACCAACCTTTTAAAACGATGAACAAGATAGAGCATATTGGTATAGCGGTAAATAACCTAGGTAAATCCGTTCCGCTTTACGAACTTTTATTAAATGCATCCTGTTATAAAACCGAAATTGTGGCTTCAGAACATGTAAATACTGCTTTCCTAAAAACCGGAGAAAATAAAATCGAATTGCTGGAGGCTACATCAGATGAAAGCGCAATCGCAAAGTTTTTAGCCAAAAAAGGAGAGGGGATTCATCATATCGCTTTTGCTGTCGATAATATTTTAGAAGAAATGGAACGACTAAAAGCCAATGGTTTTACGCTTTTAAATGAAGTGCCGAAAAAAGGAGCTGATAATAAAATGGTTTGTTTCGTACATCCAAAAGAAACAAATGGTGTATTAATAGAGCTTTGTCAGGAGATTAAGTGGGTGTAGGGGATGGAAGATGGGTGATGGGAAATGGAGGAGATGCTAATTATTTAGTTTTTTTGAAAATGAAGGGTTTTGCTTTTCATCGCTTTCTGCAGTCCTGCTATCCACTTTACTCCGTTACACTCCGTGCTCGTTGCTATCAGGTTTAAGAACTTATTCTTGTGTTTCATAGAAGAATGCTAGGTGGTCAATCATAATCTTAAAATCTATAAATCCCAAAAATCCTGTTCATGTTTCATAGGGTAATGCTAAGTGGTTAACCATAATATTAAAATCTCTAAATCCTAAAAATTCTGTTCAACAACAAATCGTATTAAAATTTAATTGTGAATACTATAAATTCTTTAGTCAAAATCATCAGCAAAGATTTCGACATACCAAATGAAATTAATGAAAATCAATTACGTGAAGCTATGATTGATGCATTCGCATACTTGGTTGATAATGATTTTCCTAAGCTTATTCAAATCCTCTACAAAGCTGATGTTGACCAGTATAAACTAAAAGAGTTACTGGAAACAACTGAAGGAAAAAGTTCAGCAGAAGTTATTGCCGATGCGTACATCGCAAGGCAAAAAGCAAAAATAGAAACTTGGGCAAAGTATTCTAAACCATAAGCTTATAAGTTAGAACGGATAATTTATATCTTTAAATAATGAATTATCGCCTGTTACTTTTTTTATTATTTCCAGTCTTTGCGCTCGCACAAGAAAATTCTATTGCTGAAATTACCAAGCCTGATAAAGATTTTATCTTAAAGGCTTTTAATCACGCAGATGATTACATGAATTCTGATCATTATGATTCTGCACAACTATGGCTTAACAAAATCTACACTAAAGTAAGTTATCGCAAACCTTCGTTGTTTTCATATTTTCTAACATCAAGGCAAGCAGAGGTTTATTATTACAACAACCTTCACGAATTAGGCTTACAAGAGGCCTTTAAGGCTGAAAACATTGCTTTAGTTTTAAAAGATAGCCTTCTTTTAGCTGATGCATACAATTTTATTGGCTTGTTTTACCTGAACAATAATAAAACAACTAATGCAATCCGTTATTTTAAAAAAGGGTTGTTGTATTGTAAGCAGCCTCCATACGATGCAAAATACATTGAACTTTCAAAGCCACATCATATTTATGGTAATCTATCCGAAGCTTTTGAAAAAATTCACCATTTAGATAGCGCTATTTTTTATAGCAGGGCATCTTTAAAAAAGGCTCAGGAAATTCAATCTGAACGTGGTACTGCAACGGCTAACTTAAATTTAGGATTGGCATTTATTCGCAAACAACAAGTTGATAGTGCGAAGAAATATTTTGAGCAAACCAATTCAACCTCTATAAAGAGCAACGATTTTGATGTAGAATTAAACAGCTACAGCGGTTTGGCAGATTGTGCTTCAGAAATTGGAGATAAATCCACTGCTTTTAATCAGCTTTCTGTTGGCTTTAGATTATTAAGAAAATATCCACAGTTAAATGATTTTTATAGTTTAATGTTTTTAGAAACAGCGTTAAAAATTTATCGTAAGTACGGAAATAATGCAGAATTAATTAAAACGATCGAGCTTAAAACTCAAATTCAAACAGCAACTTACGAGCGTAATAACACACAGATACAAACCATTTTACTAACAGGTTTAAAAAATGAGAAGTTGATTTTTAATTTGGAATTAGCTGAATCTCAAAATAAACAAAGCTTAGCCACAACCCGAACTTACATTTTGCTACTTGTTTTATTGGTTTTTGTAATCGCATTTATTGCTTACCGTTATTATAGTTTACAACGTTTGCGTTTGGCGAATTTACGAACCAAAATTAGTCAGGATTTGCATGATGAAGTTGGCGCAACATTAAGTGGAATTGCAATGTATAGCTACATTACGCAAGAGCAGATTAAAAATAACCAGCATGAAGAAGTTAACAAATCGCTTGAGTTAATTAAAGAAAATGCAGGCGAAATGACTTCGAAGTTGAATGATATTGTTTGGGCGGTTAATCCTATGCAAGATAATTTGTATGAACTTTTGGAGCGTTTAAAAGATTTCGCTTTGCAAATTTCTGCAGTAAAAGATATAAATGTTTCTTTTGAAATACCCGAGCTACTTGTTGCTGAAAAACTCCCGATGGAACAACGAAAAAATATTTATCTAATTTGTAAAGAGGCGATTAATAATACTGTAAAATACAGTGAATGTACTTTGCTTAAAATAGATGTAAATGTGGTTCAAAAGAATATTAACATTCTGATTTATGATAACGGAAAGGGTTTTTTGAATGATAAATCATCAAAAGGTAACGGGTTGATAAATATGGAAAGCAGAGCCAAAGAAATAGGTGCAAAGATATCCATCGTAAGTTTAAAATGTGAGGGGACAAAAATTCAGCTTACTTGTAAAATCACCTAATGGGTGATGTTTTGCTAACCATTAAATGGACAAATTTGTGTAGTTAAAATAATATGGAAATTAAAGTTGCCATTTTTGAAGATAATAAATTAATTCGTGAAGGGTTAAAAACCATTATAAACGGGACGGCTGGTTTCGTATGTACAGGTACATTTGTTAACGTGAATCAAATCGAAGCCGATGTTATTTTCAGTAGACCGGATGTTGTATTAATGGATATTGAGATGCCAGGTCGTAATGGAATTGAAGCAACTAAAATTATTAAATCAAAATTTCCTGAAGTAAAAGTGCTTATTCAAACCGTTTTTAACGATAATGATAAAATTTTCAACGCCTTGTGTGCCGGAGCATCAGGTTATATTTTAAAAACGGATTCGCCTTTAAAACAAATGCAGGCACTCGAAGAAGTTTACAACGGAGGTGCATCAATGTCATCGGCTATTGCGCACAAAGTTATGCAGTTTTTTGTTCGCCAGAACGTAATCTTAGTTCAGCCAAATGAGATTGATTTTGAGCTGAGTAATCGAGAAAAAGAAATACTAAGTTTAATGATAGAAGGCGACAACTACAGAAAAATAGCCGAAAAAGCTTTCATCAGCTATGAGACTGTTCGCACACACATAAAACATATTTACAAAAAACTCCATGTCGCTTGTCGTTCAGAAGCAATTCTTAAAGCAAGACAGCAGGGGTTACTATAGCATGGCTCTCAAATATATTTCAAGGCATCATAACAGAAACGTTATGATGCTTTTTTGTTGTAAGTGGTTAGTTTTTAAGATTCTATTTAATTGAAATATCACCCGATGTGGTATTTATAGCTTGTTAGCAGCTAACTATTTTTGGTTTATAATTAATCGGAATCAAATTAACGCTCTTATAAACTAAAATCTAAATTAAAAACCTTAAACATGAAAACACGTATTATTTATATGCTAACTATTAGCATCGGATTATTCATTTCTGCCTGTAAAAAAGACAGTGCATTAGTAGATGAAATTAACAAAACAGAGATTCAGAAAAAACAAATCCAGCAAATTATCCCTGATAAATACCTGGACTCTTTAAAGAAACTCGGGCTTGTAGTAAATACAGGAATTACGCCAGCAAATGTTGAAGGTAGTTATGCAATTAATCCATTATTATTAGAAGCTACAAATATTCCTAATGATTTTAAAATTGGTTATAGATTTAATGATGCTCGTCTTAATCTATCAAAACAAGATGCTGATTTTAATATTTATTTATTAGGGAAAAATTTTCTGGCAGAAAGAGATACGAGTATTGTTACTGCTATTTCTGGAACAGGTAACGATATTACTATTTATGGTAAGGTAAAATCTTATAAAGCAGGTAAAGTTGCAGAGTTTGCAATTATATTAACAGCTAAACTCGAGAATAAAACTTTTAAGAACTTTAAATATGGTTTAATCTGTATCTCAAATAAGAATACAGCTACTGATAATACATTTATTAAAGAGGGGCAAGGTAGAGTAGTTTATGAGAGTGATGTGCTTTCAACAACGATTACACAACAAGAATTTCTGGCAATAACCCAAGATAAGCAAATACTTAGCTCATCTGGAACTACAAAACAAGTTTTGGTGTATTAATATGAATATTAAAATATTTATTTCATACTCTTGTTTATCAGAAATAAAATTAGGATATTTGCAACCTCTAAAATAGAGATAAAAAAGAGTAATAGAAATTGACATAAGCGTTTTTGCCAGCAAATTGCAAAAAGTGTTCCTGAAGGTTTCACACAGATAACTAAAATAATATTCAAATGAAAAAAGATTTGCACCCTACTAGCTACAGACCAGTTGTTTTCAAAGACATGTCTAACGAATATGCTTTCTTAACAAAATCTTGCGTAGATACTAAAGAAACTATTAAATGGGAAGATGGTAACGAATATCCTCTTTATAAATTAGAGATTTCTCACACTTCACACCCTTTTTATACTGGTAAAATGAAATTGGTTGATACAGCAGGACGTATCGATAAATTCAAAAACCGTTACGCTAAGAAATAATTTTAGCTTTAAAAAGCATTTTTTGAAGTCCCTTTGCCAAAAGCATCGGGACTTTTTTTATTTTTGTAGCTTATGATAATCAATCTTTTTGATGATTCCAGCTGGGATTCATTACGTCCTCTTACTTTTACAAGACCAGTTGCCGATTTGCGTATCGGTATTTTAACAATAGCAGAGAAATGGGCGAAATATTTAAAAGCCGATTTCGGATTCATTACCCAAGATTATCTTTCTACAAAATATCCTAGTAAAAATGGCGCTACGCTTTTTATAAATGGTTCAGTTTGTCCAGATTACGATTTACTTAATGCCGTTTCAGGGCTTAAATCTGGAGAATTTCTTCAGGCTAGAGATCATATTTTAGCTTTTAATTGCGATAACTTTTTAACTTTTGAGCAAGCTAAACAACAGTTAAAACCTGTTAGTTACACTTCGAAAGTTGTTAAGATTACTTTTCCTGAAGAAATTTTTGCAAATAATCCTGCTGAAATAAGAAAGGATTTTGAACTTTTAACTAAAGGACGTACGTCAGCTAAAATAAGCAGTACAAACCAATTATTAGGTAACGATATCTTTTTTGAAGAAGGAGCCAAAGCAGAATGTAGTGTTTTAAATAGTGGCTACGGACCTATTTATGTAGGTAAAAATGCCGAGATTTGGGAAGGAAGTTTAATTAGAGGTTCTTTTGCGCTTTGCGAAAATTCATCTATTAAAATGGGTGCTAAAATATATTCAGGTACTACTATTGGTCCAAATAGTCGTGCAGGTGGCGAAATTAATAATTCAGTAATTTGGGGCAATTCGGCCAAAGGGCACGATGGATATTTAGGTAATTCGGTATTAGGCGAATGGTGTAATATTGGTGCAGATACTAATAACTCCAACTTAAAAAATAACTATGCAGAGGTGAAGCTTTATGATTACCAAAGCAAAAGCATGCGAAATACCAATTTGCAATTTTGTGGTTTAATCATGGCCGATCATGCTAAATCTGGTATCAACACCATGTTTAACACAGGTACAATTGTTGGTGTAAGTGCAAATATTTTTGGTGGAGGATTACCTCCAAACCATATTGCAGATTTCAGTTGGGGAGGAGCCGATGGTTTCGAAAACTATAAGCTGAATAAAATGTTCGAAACGACGGAGAAAGTTTTCGGAAGGAAAAACGTAATCTTTGGCGATACAGAAAAAGAAATTTTAACTAAAGTTTATGAGTTGACAGCAGCTCATAGAAATTTTTAATATAACTGTGATCTTTAAAAAAAATCAAAACTAAAATATAATGAGAAAACAAATTGTAGCAGGAAACTGGAAAATGAATTTAGATTATAACGAAGGTGTTTCGTTATTTAGTGAGATTGTAAATATGGTTAAAGATGAGCGTAAAGGCAATCAGCTAGCCATTATTTGTTCTCCATTTATTCATTTAAACTCTTTGGTAAAATTAGGTGGTAATGATGTTAAAATCGGTGCTCAAAACATCAGCGATAAAGAAAGCGGTGCATTTACAGGAGAAACTTCTGCTAAAATGGTAAAATCAGTTGGTGCTGAATATGTTATTTTAGGTCACTCAGAACGCAGACAATATTTTGCAGAAAGCAATGAGCTGCTTGCTGAAAAAACTAAAGTTGCATTGGCGAATGGTTTAACTCCAATTTTTTGTATTGGCGAAACATTAGATGAGCGTAACAACGGAAGTTATTTTGAAGTTTTAAAGAAACAATTAGTAGAGGGTGTCTTTAGCTTAAGCGATGCAGATTTCTCTAAAATTGTTATTGCTTACGAGCCGGTTTGGGCGATTGGTACGGGTTTAACTGCATCTCCAGAGCAAGCTCAGGATATTCATGCATTTATCCGTTCAGAAATTGAAGAAAACTATGGCTTTAACATTGCCGATGATACTACAATTTTATATGGTGGTAGCTGTAACCCAGGTAATGCTGCAAGTTTATTCTCTCAAAAAGATATTGATGGTGGTTTAATCGGTGGTGCATCACTAAAATCACGCGATTTTACAGATATTATTAAAGCATTAAATAGCTAGATGCAATACATTAAAGCAATTTTTAAATTCAAAAGCATAGAAGATTATCAACAAGATTTGCTAATCAGCGATTTGGCAGATTTAGGTTTCGATACTTTTGAAGATAGTGAGGCCGGATTTACCGCTTTTGTAATTAAAGAAAATTTTATCGAGCAGGAATTAAAACATCTGCTCGATAATTGCAACTCAGATTTCGAAACTGAATATAGTTTAGAAGATGTTGCGGATGAAAACTGGAATGCAGAATGGGAAAAGAATTTCAGTCCGTTAATTATTGATGATGTTTGCTATGTAAGGGCAACATTTCACGAACCACAGCCTTCGTATCCTTACGAGATAATTATCGACCCCAAAATGTCATTTGGTACAGGTCATCATCAAACTACTACAATGATGATGCAATATATCTTAGCAACCGATGTTAAAGATAAAAATGTACTGGATATGGGCTGCGGTACTGCAATTCTTGCAATTTTGGCTGCAAAATTAGGTGCTGATAAATTAACGGCTATCGATTACGATGATATTTGTTATTTAAGTACGATTGAAAATGCCGGCTTAAATCAGGTTAATAACTTAACTGCACTTTGTGGTAGTAAAGAAGTTATTCCCGATGATAGTTACGATATTATTTTAGCCAACATAAATAGGAATATTCTTTTAGACCAGATTGGAAGATATGCCGAAGTTTTGAAACCTCAAGGCAAAATATTCTTTAGCGGTTTCTACCTAGATCCTGATTTGAGTATGATTACAGCTGAATGTGCTAAATACGGCATAAAATACGTTAATCATAAACAGAATGGAGATTGGGTTGCAGCTCAGTTTGAAAAGAAATAAGAAGATTAAAGAGTAAGGAACAACGAATAATGGTGTAAGCGAAGATAAAATCTTTAATCCTTACTCATTATTCTTTCATCAAAAATAAATATGCGCATACATTTTATTGCAATCGGCGGCAGTGCCATGCACAATTTAGCCATTGCCTTACATAAAAAGGGTTACCAAATTACTGGTTCTGATGATGTAATTTTCGAACCAGCTAAATCCAGACTAGACAAATATGGTTTATTGCCTGCAGAAATGGGCTGGAATGCTGAACGAATTACAAAAGATTTGGATGCGGTTATTTTGGGTATGCATGCAAGAATTGATAATCCTGAACTATTAAAAGCGCAAGAACTTGGTGTAAAGATTTACTCATATCCTGAATACATTTACGAGCAGAGCAAAAATAAATTAAGAGTTGTTATTGGTGGTAGTCATGGCAAAACGACTATTACAAGCATGATTTTGCATGTTTTAAACCATTACAATCGTGATTTTGATTATTTAGTTGGTGCACAACTTGCTGGTTTTGAAACCATGGTTAAAGTAACTGAAGAAGCTCCGGTAATGATAATCGAAGGAGATGAATACCTTTCTTCTCCAATTGATAGAAGACCAAAATTTCACCTTTATAAAGCAAATGTTGCGGTAATTAGCGGCATCGCTTGGGATCATATTAATGTTTTCCCAACTTACGCAGATTACACTTCACAATTTGACAAGTTTATAAATACCATTGTTGATGGTGGTTCATTAATTTATTGCGAAGCCGACAACGATTTAAATGAAATTGTTCAGCAATCAACAGCGAAAGTAAGTAAGATTCCTTACGCAATTCCAGCGCATGAAATTGTTAATGGAATTACTTATTTATTGCCAGAGCATACTGCCTTAAAAGTTTTTGGCGATCATAATTTGATGAATTTAAACGCCGCGAAATTAGTTTGTAAAGAACTTAATATTAGCGAATCTGAATTTAATGAGGCTATTTCATCATTTACGGGAGCGGCAAAACGTTTAGAGGTTATTTCCGCTGATGAATCGACAAATGTTTATAAAGATTTCGCACATTCTCCTTCAAAATTGAAGGCCACAATTGATGCTGTTAAATCTCAATTTACAGATAGAAAGCTGACTGCTTGTATTGAGTTACATACTTTTAGTAGCTTAAATAAAGATTTCCTGAAAGAATATTCAGGTTCTATGGATAAAGCCGACGATGCAATAGTTTTTATCGATTTGAAAAGCTTTGAACAAAAAAGAATGGAGCCTTTTTCAGAAGCTGATGTTCGTGATGCATTTGCAAATCCAAACTTAAAATTCTTTAACGATGCATCTAAATTAAAAGCATATTTATTAAGCTTGAATTATCAGAATACGAATTTATTAATGATGAGTTCTGGCAATTATGCAGGTTTTGATTTACCAGAATTGGCAGCATCTTTAAGTAAATAATGAAAAGTATTGGAGATAATATTAAGAAGTGTAGGGTAGAAGCAGGTTTAAGCCAGGCTGATGTAGCGAAACTTCTTAAAATTTCCACTCCGGCATTTTGTAAAATAGAAACTGGCCAAACCGATTTAAATATTTCAAGATTAATCCAGATCTCTAAATTATTTAAAATTTCACCTTCAGCATTAATTTCAGGAATTGTAATTGAAACTGAATCATCTGAAGATTTATCAGGTTTAAAACAACAACTTTTAGATAAAGATGAAGAGCTCAATAAACTTCGAAAAAAGGTTATTGAGCTTTATGATAAATTGGGGATGTAGAGATAAAAATAAAGAACAAGGAGAAAAGAGCAATGAATAGATAGCTAACTTGTTTGGTCTTTAAATCTTTATTCTTTGCTCTTTATTCTTTTATCCCATTAAAACACCTTTCTCATTGTTAAATGTTTCTTGCCAAATGTAGCACCAGTTGCTTTATGTATGGCGATCATTTGATCATTAAAATCACCAACCCAGCTTAATTCTAATTCTTTATATTGGTTTTTCGGTAAAACGTATTCTCCCAGTCTGATAAAAAGAACCGATTCCAAACCATGTTTCTGGAACTTTGGTTTTGTACCCATTACAATGGCTCTCATTCTTGTTACGCCAACCCATCTACGATAAGCAAACTTCAATTTTTCGATTAATCCAAGTTTTCCATCAAAACCTTTAATCATTTGGTTTGCATCAGGAATAAGTACAACAAACGATGCTGGTTCTCCGTTAAAATAAGCAAATTGAATTAAATGCTCATCCATGATTGGTTCCATACTTTTAAAACTCTCTTGTAAAGTTTCCTTCTTTATCGGAACAAAGTTTTCAAAATCCTGCCATCCATCATTGTAAATTTCCATCAGGTCGTTTATGTATTTTTCTGAATTTGCTTTGCTGAAATATTCAAATGTATAGCCTGGCTTATTACGCACCCAGTTTGCAATTTTTGTAAAACGCTCTGGAAAAGGAATTGTTAAATTTATGTGATTGGTTAATTGCTCATATTCGGTTTTAAAACCATAATTATCAAAAAACTTCTGGTAGTATGGGAAATTGTAATTCATGCCGAAAGAAGGGGGCGTAAAACCTTCTACAAGCAAGCCCCAGAAAGAATCGTTCTCTCCAAAATTAATTGGTCCATCCATGGCACTCATTCCATTTTCTACAAGCCAGTTTTTAGCAGTATCGAAAAGTAAAAAAGCCGCATCCTGATTATCAATTGATTCAAAAAAACCTATTCCGCCGGTTGGCTGTTCGTAATTGTGTGCTTTTTTATCGTTAATAAAAGCAGCAATCCTGCCAATAAGCTTGCCTGAATCATCTTTTAAAATCCACCTTGTACATTTACCATGATTAAAGAAGTTATTTTTTTTAGGGTTAAAAACATTTTCAACTTCTGTATCTAAAGGGCAAATCCAATTTTTATCTTCTTTGTATAAGATTTTAGGAACTTTTAAAAAATCTTGTTCGAGCGATGAATTGTTTACGGATATTATTTGCATGAGGTGGTTTTAAAAATAAAAAGCATCCAACCAAGCGGTAGGATGCTCCTTCAAATATATAATTTTTTAAATATTAATAATCGTCATCGTCATCATCAAAACTATCGAAATTATCAATGTCATCTAGTGGCATATCAAAATCGTCTTCATCTTCATCCTGCGACTTCTTTTTCGTAGTTTGAATATCGTCATCTTCAAGATCATCATCTTCGTCTACCTGTTTTTTGGTAGTTGGCTTAGTAGGGAGTTTCTTTGGCGCTTTCATAACACAAAAATAAAAATTGCTTTTATAGTTTAAAAATACAAAAAAACTTTTTTTTATAACAAGCTGTTTTTAAACAAAATAAAAATTCTTTATTCTAAAGGCTCGCCAATGGCATTTTCTTCCTTACTAATATCTTTCAATTGTGGCAACTGAGATAGGTTATTTAATCCAAAATAATCCATGAATAATCCGCTTGTTCTGTACAAAATTGGCCTTCCGGGTGTTTCGGCTTTGCCGTCTATACTAATTAATTCTTTTTCTAATAATCGTTGTACAGAATAATCGGAATTTACGCCACGAATTTGCTCTATTTCTAATTTGGTTATAGGTTGGCGATATGCAATTATAGCCAGGGTTTCCATAGCCGCCTGACTTAATTTCTTTTTGGAGCGATGTAATTGAAGTTGATTTACTGTTTCGTGGTAATGCTTTTTTGTCAGAAACTGATAGCCGTTGTTTAAGCTTACCAATTCCATTACCATATCTTTTTTGTTGTACTTTTCTTCTATAGCTTTAATTTCCTGATGAATTAATTTTTCAGGAAATTCTTCATTGAATACGCTATTTAAAGCAAAAACTATTTCCTGTATGCTTATACTTTGAATGGAAGAAAAGATAAGTGCTTCTATATGGTGAGCGATATCATTTTGGGGCATAAACAAAAATAGAATTTTTGGACAAAAAAAAGCGGTCTCGCTTTTTAAAAAACAAGACCGCTTTTAACACACAAATGAAACCTGAATTAAGATATAGTTTTAGGTTAGGTTATTAAATATCTATATCAATTCTATAAGAACGTCTTTGATAAACACTATCGTTTATTTCTAATACAAGTTTAAGGCTAAACCACATCTAATGTTATTCTTATTTAGTGAGTGGTATTAATAATTGAGTAAACGGTAAATTTTTATTTTAACGGTATAGAAATGAATACAGAAGTACCACTTGTTGTGTTTTGATAAACGTTTAGTTGTATAGGTTTTGCTTCAATTTGTCCTAAAAGATTCAATCTTTCTTTAGTTAGTTGCATCCCTTTGCTAATATGTTTATCCTTTTTAGCTTTTAACGAATTTTCAATACCAACACCATCATCAATAATTTCGATGTTCAAGTTATTGTTTTCCGTTTTTATATTGATTTGAATTTCTCCACCACTATCTTTAGGCATTATTCCGTGCCATATTGCATTTTCTACATAAGGTTGTAACAACATCGAAGGTATAAGCGTTTCGTCCTTATCAATATTATCATCAACGTTAATTACATACTTTAGTTTATCTCCAAATCTGTTTTTTTCCAGTTTTAGGTATAAGTTGAGATATTCTAATTCTTCATCAATTGTGATATAACTTTTTGTACAAATCTCTAAGTTTTTACGAATGAGCCTTGCAAAACCCGTCAAAATTTTATTTGCTGAAGTTGTGTTTTGTGTATTGATAAAGTGTTGGATTGAATTCATCACATTAAACACAAAGTGAGGATTCATCATGGCTTGTAAAGCCTGCTGCTCAAGCATTAATATTCTGTTTTTAAGCAAAAGTTGCTCTTGTTCTTTATCCTTTTGCCTGCGGGTGATATATACAGCCAATCGGTAAAATACATAGCCAACAAGTAAAATTACTAAGGATAAAAACCAGAAACTTTGCCAGAAATGTGCTTTTATAGTAAATGATATCTTCGCCGATGGACCCCAGGCATTATTTTGTGATTTTGCACTTACTTCAAAATGATATTCACCAGGTTGCAGTGCAGAAAAATCGAGCCTTCGGGTACGCGTTTCAACCCAGGTTGAGTTTTCGTTTAATCGATACCGATAAGTAATATCACTTGTAGTAAAATCTACAGCTCCAAATGTAAACAGTATTGTGTTGTTACCACTTTCAAATATGAAATTATCTTTATCAATTGATAAACGCTCTTTATCTTTTATAATTGATGTAATGTAAACCTTAGGAAGCGTTTTTGGTAAATTTTGGTTGTTGTATTTAAATAGAATCAGCCCTTTGTTTGTGGCAAAATATGCTGTGCTATCATCAATATATAGGTTATTTACATCTTCGGTTAATAAATCTTTACCATAATCAAAATTGGTAACGCTCGATTTTTCATAATCAGAGATTTTGTTTACACCTTTGTTTGTTAATGCCCAAATCTCATTGTTTTTGATAAAAAGCTTTGTACATATATCATTTGTTAAGCCATCTTTTATAGTTAGTTGCTTAACAATTTTGTTATTTCTGTAGAAAAGTATTCCATAACCATCAGTTGCTAAAACCAAAGTTCCATCCGCTAATTGTTGTATGTCGTTAATCCTTTTTGTTAAAAGTGGGTTGTTTTTGTAATGATGGATTAAAGCTCCTTTATTAAATTCGAATAAGCCGTTGATGTTAGAAAACCATAAACTACCAGATTTATCGTAAAAAACATGGTAAGAACGGTTTTTGAAAAAATCTTCCTTCTCTTTATATTTTAGTGAATTAAACTCGAGCTGATTTATTCTATCAGCTAAAAATACAACTCCAGAAGATAATGCGATGGCTAAATGATTATCCTGATTGCACAAACTGAAATGTTTAATAACAAACATAGAGTTGTTGGTTTCTTTCAGGTATTTTACATCATCTTTGGTTTTGTAAATGTTATTGAAAACGCCTAAGCCATAATCAGAAGCGAAATATACAGCATCATTTTTAGGGTCATAAGTTATTTGCTTAATGGTTTTATATTTTTTGTAATCATCCATTCCAACCTCATCAATTTCGAAGTTGTTAATGTTTAATATGTCAATAACGGCATCATCTGTTCCAAGCCACAATCTGTTTTTCGAATCTTTAGTAATGCTTTTAATTACATTGCTACTTAAACCGGATTCTGCGTCGATAATCGATAATCTTGAATTGACATTTGGTAACATGTAAATTCCCTGGTTTGTAGCAAACCACATATTATTACTGTTATCTTTTATAGATTGATTAACCGTAATGCCCTGCAAATACATTACTGTTTTGCCGCTTTTGTTTAAAACCAAAGCACCATTACTGCTTGCTAACCAAACCTCATTTTCTGCAACATCATAGTAGAAATAACCCGACATATTTTTCAGCAAGTTGTCGGGGATTCTGATAATAGAACTTATTTTGCCATTTTGGTATTGATTTAAACCAGATTCATTTAAATAATAAAGAGAACGATTTGGTGCATTAAAGGCTGTCATGTACGACAGCGGATTAACATTATTATTAATTATTGAAAAAGAATTGCCGCTAAATTTTTGGGTACTTTCATCGCTGTACGAATAAATATCTCCGGCCTCATCTTCATGCAAGAATGCATTAGTAAACTGTTGTTTTTTACTAGGTGATACAAACTTTTTAATTGATTTTCCATCCCATAAAACAATAAGGTTAGAGTTTGTTCCAAGCCAGATTCTACCTTTCTTATCTTCCAGAAAAGAAACAATAACCGTATTAAAGTTTAGTTTATTTAAAAGTGTACTATTATTTCGATTGTAAAATTTTCCATCCTTTAAATAACTAAGCTGTCCATTTAAAGCCAAGAACCATAATTTTCCTTTACTATCTTCTTTAATCTGTAATATTTGTGTGTCTGGTAATCCATCCTCAATGGTAAAGTTCTGAAAATTTGTTCCATCAAATCTACTTAAACCAGCATCTGTAGCAATCCAAATAAAACCTTTTTTATCCTGATGGATGTAATAGCAATTATTACTGGCTAAACCATTTTTGGATGTATAACGGGGTAAGTAAGTAGTTTGAGCAAATAATTTTAACGGGGATGCCAAAATTATAATGGCACAAAGTGAGAGCAATACTGTTTGAAAAATATTTCTTCTAAATATAACCGATATGTTTTTACTAATGTTCTCCATTAGATTTTATAAAATGTTTAATTTTTTCGAAAAAATCACTTGCCCGGCGGCGAGAGACATTTATGCTTTCTCCATTTTTAAGATGAACCTGCAATCCATTCTTAGAGTTATATTCTTTTAAATGATTAAGGTTAATAATGCTAGATTTATGAATACGCACAAATTGATCGGAAGGAAGTAATTCTTCAAACTCTCTTAAAACTTTCGATACCGTTATTTTATCATGATTATTTAAGTGAAAAACAGAATAATTACTATCAGCTTCTATATAAATGATGTCATCAATATCAATCATTTTAAAACCCTGACCGTAGGGTAAGGTAAGCTTTCTAATTTCAGAGCGGTTTGATAAGCTTGAAGCAAGATTCGTAATTCGCTCATCCTTATGCTCATTAGCCTGATGAAGTTTTGTGTATAAGCTAACCTTCTCAACTGCTATTTTAAGTTCATCAATATCTATCGGCTTTAATAAATAATCTAGTGCATTAGCCTTTATTGCTTTTAAAGCATACTGATCGTAAGCTGTTGTAAAGATTACGGCCACATTATGCAATTGAGCATCGGGTATTAACTCAAAGCCATTTCCACCAGGCATTGCTATATCCAGAAAGATTAAATCGATAGAATGATGCGCAAGAATTTCTTTGGCTTCGGCTACAGAACGGGCAATCCCTGTAATTTCTATTTCAGGACAATTTTGTTGCAATAGAAAAAAAAGAGATGAACGGGCAAACTCCTCATCATCAACAATAATGGCTTTTAGTATAGTCATATTTATAGGTTTGTGAATGTATTAAAATCGCTTAATAAAAAAAAATGTAAAATCAAAAAACCGTAGATAGAAATGTCACGTATGTATCACCAAACTGGAACATATTAAACCCCTAAACTCATAAGAATATGAAAAACAATGAACTAGAAACAAGAGATGAACTTCAGGAAGAAAGTTTATTACAAAGTAGAGTGGGCCGTAGGTCTTTTCTACAATATGCTGGTGCAAGTGCAGCTGGTATAGCTTTAGTTGCAGCAGGTTGCAAAAAAGACCGCAACTTTGTTATAGAAGGCGCAACACTTGATTTTAAAGATGATTTTGGAGTATTAAATTATGCATATGCTTTAGAGCAATTGGAAGCTGCATTTTATATTCAGGTTGCCAATTCAAATCCATCAGGATTTACTGCAACTCAGAAAGCATATTTCCAGGATGTACAATTTCATGAAATCGCACACAGAGAGTTTTTGAAAAAAGCATTAGGTACAGCAGCTATTGGAAGTTTAGAAGTAAACTTCTCATCAGTAGATTTTAATAGCGGTGCAAGTGTTTTAGCTACAGCAAAAACTTTTGAGGATTTAGGCGTTGCAGCATATAATGGTGCTGGTGTTAGATTAACAAATACAACGTACTTAGTTTTAGCAGGACAAATCGTTTCAGTAGAAGCTCGTCACGCTGCTTATGTTAGAGACCAGATTTCTTACGGATCTTTCGCAGATTTAGGAACACTTACTGCTTTTGGTGCAAGTGATGCAAACGGTTTAGATGGAGCATTAACTCCAGATAAAGTTTTAGCATTGGCTGGTCCATTTATTAAAACTAAAATTAACGTTACTAACCTTTAATCTTTAAAACTCAGAAATCATGAATATCTTAAATATATTAGACGAAATTGAAAAAGTTGATGGAGAGATCTATGAAAGATTAAATCCTCGCAGAGCTGCAATGAAAAGTTTTTTCAATGCCAGCAAAAAAATATCACTGGCAGCTTTACCATTAGCTTTAGGCTCAATGTTTCAAAAAGCATATGGCCAATCTAACCCGGCAAGTGTTGTAGAAGTATTAAACTTTGCACTTGCTTTAGAACATTTAGAATACAATTTTTACAACCGTGCTCTATTATCACCAGGTTTAATTCCCGCAGGTTTACCAACTGCAGCTATTACAACCATCCGTACACACGAGCTTGCTCACGTTAACTTATTAAAAGGTGCAATTACAGCGGCAAACGCAACACCAATTAATTTAGTTGAAGCAAATTTCGATTTTACAGCTGGTGGTGGTTTTGCTGATGTTTTTACAAACTATCAAACTTTCTTAAAAGTTGCTACAGCTTTTGAAGATACAGGTGTTAGAGCATACAAAGGTCAGGCGCCAGTGTTAAAAGGAATGCCGGTTCTAACAACAGCTTTACAAATTCACGCAGTTGAAGCACGTCACGCTTCCCACTTACGTCAAATGACGGCTGCTTCTCTAGGTGTTGCTTTAAAACCTTGGATTAGCTTAGGTGCTGGTGGTGTTTCAAACGATACTGGTATTACAGCAGTTGATGCAGTTTACGCAGGTGAAAACAATACAATTCAGGCAAATATTGAAATTACAGGTATTGCAACTGGTGTTACAAGAGCAGCAGCAGCAGAATCTTTCGATGAATTTTTAACAGGAGCAGCGGTTAAAAATATTGCGAACCTATTTATCAGAACTGGTTTCAAATTATCGTAAAAGAGAAAATTTACATTATTGAATTAGGTAATGTTTAGTTTAAGGTAGGGAGGCAGAACTGGGTTCTGTTTCCCTTTATTTTTTGACCAGGATTTAAGGATTTTAAGATTAGAGTTTATCTCTTTTTTAATTGGAAAAGCAGGGTTCTGTTTTTCAATTTATGTTCGTCCTGCTTTCCGCTACAATCTTTTTTATGTGTCCTTCGACTACGCTCAGGATCACAGAAAAAAGTATTTTCACTGCAATCAGGTTTAGGTACAAAGGCATCTACAAGAAAGCAAAAAACATTTAGCCTATGTTAAATACTCATTTTTTATTTACCTATCGTAATTCCTTTGAAAAATAGATTTTTATCTCTTACACTTTTTCCATCAGGTAATATGCAGATAAAATTATAAGCTTTGCCATTTATGAATATGGCTATATAGTAAATATTACTTTTATTCTCTTCATCTCTTCCTTCAATTTGGTAGGTAACTCTTCCGGTTAAAGTTGATACTGAAACTGGTTTGAATTTATAACTTGGCATTGAAGGTGTAAAGCCATCTAGAAAGTCGTTAGCAAATTCTTTTTCAACTACAACGCTATCAAATGTCGATTTATTGAAGTTTATGGCTTTAGCTATATCTGATACACTAACTGCGAATACAACACCAGTACTATCTTTACAGCCATAAGAACCTCCAGAGCCTTTAGTGGGACGAAGTGGAAAAGAAACAGCAACATTATCAGTTAACCGTAGTTTGTAATTGAAACTTTGTGCATTAATTTTTAATGTAGCAAATAGTATCAAAAACAATAAACCAATTTTTTGCATCTTAATAAGTAATTACCTGTTCTTCTAAATGTTCAGGTAAATCGCGGTAATTATATTTTTGTCCACGCAACTGAGGCTCAAAACCTGCAGCTTTAATGGATTGCTGAATTCCATTTGCAGTAAAACGATGTGGTGCTCCGGCAGCAGAAACCACATTTTCCTCAATCATAATCGAACCAAAATCATTTGCACCTGCATGTAAACAAAGTTGTGCCGTAGTTTTTCCAACGGTTAACCAACTTGCTTGGATATTTTTAATGTTTGGCAACATAATTCGGCTCAAAGCAATCATGCGGATATATTCATCAGCAGTAACATTATTGCTAATACCACGCAAACGTTTTAATAAAGTTCCATCATCTTGGAAAGGCCATGGAATAAATGCTAAAAATCCGTTTGCATCGGCTGGTTTTTCACTTTGAACCTGACGAATCCAGACTAAGTGTTCGAAACGTTCTTCAATAGTTTCTACGTGTCCAAACATCATCGTTGCAGATGTTGTAATATCTAATTGATGGCAAGCACGCATTACATCAAGCCATTCTTGCCCGCCACATTTTCCTTTTGATATTAACCTTCTTACTCTATCGTTTAAAATTTCTGCACCCGCACCTGGAAGCGAATCCATTCCTGCATCTTTTAAAACTTGTAAAACTTCGGTATGCGAAATGCCTTCAAGTTTTGCCACATGCGCAATTTCCGGTGGACCTAAAGCGTGTAGCTTTAAATCAGGATATAATTCTTTTAATTTTTTAAATAAATCAGCATAAAAAGCCAGTCCTAAATCAGGATGGTGTCCGCCTTGTAATAAAAGCTGGTCCCCACCTAAACGGAAAGTTTCTTCAATTTTTAATTTATAGGTTTCTATATCAGTAATGTAACTTTCATCATGGCCCGGGCGACGGAAAAAATTACAGAATTTACAGTTCGCAATACATACATTGGTAGTATTTACATTTCTGTCGATTTGCCAGGTCACTTTTCCACTCGGTACCTGAATTTTTCTCAATTCATTCGCCACAAACATTAACGATGCTGTATCGGCATGGTGATATAAGTGTACACCTTCTTCAAGACTTAAAAAATCAAAATGTAATGCCCTCTGTAGTAAATCGGCTGTATTCATACTACAAAGATAAAGAAATGGTTGTTTGCTTTTTTTATGTTTTGGTTTTTTAGATGTCAAATTGGGTTATTACTGATAAAGGCATTTGGTTACCTTGTTGTTTAGGATTTGTAAATTTCCCAAAAAACCAATAATCGAAAAAACTAACCAACCAAAAATAATATCTTTACAATCCTAAAATTAGATAATGGTAGATTTTAATCGTTTTACACTAGCCAACGGATTAAAAGTTTTGGTACATGAAGATCCAACAACTCCAATGGCAGTTTTAAATATTTTATATGATGTGGGTGCTCGTGATGAAAGCCCTGAACAAACCGGTTTTGCGCATTTATTTGAACATTTAATGTTTGGTGGCTCGGTTAATATCCCAAGTTACGATGAGCCTTTACAAAGAGTTGGTGGCGAGAATAACGCTTTCACAAGTAACGATATTACAAACTATTACATCACTTTACCAGCAGAAAACATCGAAACTGCTTTTTGGTTGGAGAGTGATAGAATGCTAAGTTTAGCCTTCTCAGATAAAAGTTTAGAAACTCAAATTAACGTGGTTAGTGAGGAGTTTAAACAGCGTTATTTAAATCAGCCTTATGGCGATGTTTGGTTGAAATTGCGTCCGCTGGCATATAAAAAACATTCATATCGTTGGGCAACAATTGGTAAGGAACTTGCTCATATCGAAAATGCAAAAATGGACGATGTAAAAGCATTTTTCAACAAACATTACAATCCAAAAAATGCAATTCTTGTTGTTGGTGGTAATGTTAAAACCGATGATGTAAAGAAATTAGCCGAAAAATGGTTTGAACCAATTGCATCTGGCGAAAAATATGAACGCAATTTAATTCAGGAAGATAAACAAACAGAAGAAAGAGCAGAAACTATTAAAGCTGCAGTACCATTAAATGCAATTTATGTTGCGTTTAAAATGCCTGGAAGGCTAGATAAAGATTATTATGCTTTTGATTTACTTTCTGATATTCTTTCAGGCGGAAAATCATCTCGATTGCACAATAGTTTGTTAAAAGAACAGCAGCTTTTTAGCGACATAAACGCTTACATTTCCAGTAGTTTAGATCCGGGTTTGTTCATTGTTGAAGGAAAACTTGTAGAAGGCGTTTCTGTAGAAAGGGCAGAAGCTGCAATTTGGGCAGAGCTAGAAAAAATCAAAACCGAATTAGTTACTAAGGATGAATTAACAAAAGTTAAAAATAAGGTGGAATCGGTTTTAGTATTTTCAGAAATGAGCTTGCTGGATAAAGCCATGAATCTTGCTTATTACGAATTGCTTGGCGATGCAGATATTCTAAATCAGGAAGCATCTAAATACCTGGAAGTTCAGGCAGAAGATATTAAAAGAATATCTAACGAAACTTTTAGCAAAGAGCAATCATCAACACTATATTATTTAACAGAAGAACATGCTTAATCGTACTCAAGCGCCTGATTTTAAACAGGTAAATCATATTGAATTTATTCATCCAGAAAAGCGTGTCTTAGCTAATGATGTTCCTGTTTTTACCATTTTTTCTGGAGAACAGGATTTAGTTCGCATCGAATTTCTTTTCAATAACGTAAACTGGAATCCAGAAAAACCTTTGCAAGCCATTGCTGTAAATGCATTGCTTAATAATGGAACAAACAAACTTTCTGCAAAAGAAATTGCCGAAAAAATAGATTTCTACGGTGCTTTTTTTCAAACCGAATATAATCAGGATCAATCTTCGGTAACGCTTTACACTTTAAATAAACATCTTCATTCTGTATTGCCAATAGTTAAAGATGTTTTATCTGAAAGTCAGTTTCCGCAAAAGGAACTAGATATTTACATTCAGAATCAAAAGCAAAAACTTCAGGTTAATCTTCAAAAAAATGATGTGTTATCAAGAAAGGAATTTTCTAACGCATTATTTGGCGATACAGCTTATGGCGTTGATATCCAACTAAAACATTACGATGCGGTTAGGCAAGAAGATTTAGTAGAGTATTTTAAAAATGCCTATGCTCCAAATAACTGTACAATAGTTGTTTCCGGAAAGTTTGATGATAAAGGTTTTGAACTTTTAAATAAAGAATTTGGGCAAAACTGGGCTAATGGAAATGCTGTAAAAAATAGTTTCAGCTTTCAATCTCCAGAGAAGAAAACAGTTTACAAAGAGAAAGCTGAATCTTTACAGTCTGCAATTAGAATTGGGCAGTTATCTATTAATAGAAAACATGAAGACTTTGCCGGATTACAGATTTTAAATACTGTTTTAGGAGGTTATTTTGGTTCGCGTTTAATGACAAATATCCGTGAAGATAAAGGTTATACTTATGGAATTGGCTCTGGAATTGTATCACTTCACAATGCAGGTTATTTCTTTATCGGTACAGAAGTTGGCGCTGACGTTTGCTCAGATGCGCTAAACGAAATTTACAAAGAAATCGAGTTGTTAAAAACTGAAGTAATTGGTGATGAAGAATTAAGCCTGGTTAAAAATTATATGCTTGGCTCAATGCTTGGAAGTTTAGAGAATGTTTTCTCTCATGCCGACAAATTCAAGAATATTTATTTCTCTGGTTTAGATTATAGTTATTACGAAAACTACATTTCAAAAGTTAAATCAATTACTGCTGATGAGTTGTTGGCTTTGGCTAATAAATATTTAAACACAGAAAACTTGACCGAAATTGTAGTAGGGAAGAAGTAGGGAAGTGGTCTAACAATCACTTATAATCTGTCACGTTGAGCTTGTCGAAACGCTTTATAAATCTTTCGACAAGCTCAAGATGACATAAATTTATTTATACTGGCAAAGATAAGCCGTTTGAATATCGGTTTTAACCTTAAATGAAGTATTTGCTTCAACTTCAAAACTAGTTCCAGCTAGGTAAACTTTCCAATCATTTTCGTTTGGTAGCAAAGCTGATAATTCACCTTCAATTACATTCATTATTTCCTTTTGTGCGGTTCCAAATTCGTATTCGCCAGGATTTATAACACCAACAGTTACTTTACCGTCAGAAGTTTGGAAGCCTAAAGACTTTACATTCCCTTCGAAATATTGATTTTCAGTTATCATAATTAATTAATCGTTTTTAGATAAGGCAATTATAATTAAGCTTTACGTAAAACACGAATTGATTTGTAGAATTTCATTTGTCAGCACAGCTTAATATTTAAGTAAATTAATTTTTGCACTTTTATTTTCGCCTATTTTTCCTATCTTTGCCCCGCATATAATAAATCCTAATTTATTTTTTATGCAACTCGATTCCACAAAATTTATTGCTACAGGTTTAACTTATGACGACGTACTTTTAGTACCCGCATATTCTGAAATTCTGCCCCGCGATGTAAATACAGCCACTTTTTTAACAAAAAAAATTAAGCTTAACGTTCCATTAATTTCTGCAGCCATGGATACAGTAACAGAAGCTGAACTGGCTATTGCAATTGCGCAAAATGGTGGTATAGGTATGTTGCATAAAAACATGACCATCGAAAGACAAGCAAATGAAGTTCGCAAGGTTAAGCGTTCGGAAAGTGGAATGATTCAAGATCCGGTAACTTTATTAGAAACCGCTGTTGTTGCAGATGCTTTCAAAATTATGAAAGAGCATAAAATTGGTGGTATACCGGTGGTAAGCAGCGATAATAAATTAGTTGGTATTATTACTAACCGCGATTTGCGCTTCCAGAAAAACATGGCAAGACCAATTGCAGAAGTAATGACAAAGGATAATTTGATTACTGCTCCAGAAGGTACAAATCTTGTTCAGGCAGAAGAAATTCTTCAAAATCATAAAATCGAGAAACTTCCGGTAGTAACTAAAGATGGTTTTTTAAGTGGCTTAATCACATTCAAAGATATTTCGAAAGTTAAAAACTATCCTGCTGCTTGTAAAGATGAGCGTGGCCGTTTACGTGTTGGTGCGGCAGTTGGTGTAACAGCCGATACCATTCAAAGAGTTGATGCTTTAGTAAATGCAGGAGTGGACGTAATTACGATTGATACTGCTCACGGACATTCAAAAGGAGTTGTTGATAAATTAAAAGAAGTTAAAGCTAAATATCCTGATTTACAGGTAATCGTTGGAAATATAGCAACCGGTGCAGCAGCAAAATTTTTAGCCGATGCAGGTGCTGATGCTGTTAAAGTTGGTATTGGTCCGGGTTCTATTTGTACCACCAGAATTATTGCAGGTGTTGGCGTTCCGCAATTGTACGCTGTTTACGAGTGCGCAAAGGCATTAAAAGGTACTGGTGTTCCAGTTATTGCAGATGGTGGAATTAAACATACCGGAGATATCGCAAAAGCAATCGCTTCTGGAGCAAGTACAGTAATGGCAGGCTCGTTATTTGCAGGTGTAGAAGAATCACCAGGTGAAACTATTATTTACGAAGGACGTAAGTTTAAATCTTATCGTGGTATGGGTTCAATCGAAGCAATGGAACAAGGTTCAAAAGACCGTTATTTCCAGGATGTGGAAGATGATATTAAAAAATTAGTTCCGGAAGGAATTGTTGGTCGCGTACCATTTAAAGGAACTTTGGCCGAAGTAATGTACCAATACATTGGCGGTTTACGTGCAAGTATGGGGTATTGCGGAGCAGGAAATATCGAAGCTTTACAAGAAGCGCAATTCGTTCAAATTACTGCTGCAGGTATGCGTGAAAGTCATCCACACGATATTACAATTACTAAAGAAGCACCGAATTATACAAGATAAGCTTTAAGGTAAAAGCTTAAAGCAGAAAGCTTTCTGTCAGTTCGTCATTTCGATTGCAGTGGAGAACTACGAAGTGCTCAGCATAGCTAAATCTTTTAAATCAGCTTTAAAAATAATAGAACGAGGCATAGGTAACTATAGCCTCGTTTTTTATTTTACGGTTAAATTTTATTTTTTGAAAATGAGCGCCCTACATTATCGGTTTGAGCAGTCCTGCCATTCGCTGTAGCCCTCGTAGAAAAACTCGGGGCTGCCGCTGCTGTCAGGTTTAAAATTAAAGGATTGTTTAAGAACGCCCTGCAAATGCAAATAGTTGTAATTACCGTGCCATCTAAACGGGATTGTAGCGATATCCTTTTTGGCGAGTACAGGTTAAACTTACGAAGTCTAATATCCATCGTTTCATTAGACTTCGTAAGTTTCTTCTCAAGCCAAAAAGATTTAGCGTAAAGCCCGATTAACTTAAATTTCACCTTGGTCATTGCTTTTCTAAATTTTGAAAAAATCTAATTTCCTTTTTATCGATAAAAGCTAAGTTCTAAATCTACAAATCTGTAGCAAAAAGCAAAATAATTCCGTGTCAATCTGTGTTTCCGTGGCAAAATAAGTTTTCAACAAATGCTAAGTTAAAAATCTGCCAATCTGTGGCAAAACAAAATCAATTCCGCGTTTCAATAGCAAATTAAATTCAGTTTACCACAATCAATAATATTTAATACAAAATAAAATTTGGCAATTGTGTTTTTTTAATATATTTGTCGACTAAATCCATAGATTTTATATAATAATGAAAAACTTTCAAAACCTCCACACTTATTGTTGTTGTTTCTGCATTGCGAAAAATATCAAAGAATTCCGAACGGAGCAGTAATCAACAAAAAATATCTAACCCAAACACATTAAACTAATCATGAAAAAAAGTTTATTAATATTCTTTTCAATAATACTTTATGCGAGTTATTCTTTTGCTCAAAATCCAATAACAGGTAAAATAAAAGGACCAAGCGGTTCAATAATTCCAAACGCAACAATTAAAGTAAGAGGTACAAATTTTACGGCAAAGGCAAATGAGCAAGGTATTTTTACCATCGATGCAAGGCAAGAGCCACCGTTTTATATTCAGGTAAGTTCTGTTGGGTACAAACCTCAGGATTTTCAGATTTTAAAAATTCAGGATACTGTAGAACTGGTTTTGGTGGAAGACACACAATTAGATGAAATTGTGGTTACATCAAGAAGACGTTCGGAAGTTTTGCAAGATGTACCGATTCCGATTACAGTAATTGGCGGACAAGCAGCTGAAAATGCCGGAGCATTCAATGTTAACCGCTTGAAAGAATTGGTGCCTTCAGTACAATTATATGCTTCAAATGCTCGTAATACAACATTAAATATTCGCGGTTTAGGCTCTACATTCGGCTTAACAAATGATGGTATTGACCCTGGAGTTGGTTTTTATGTAGATGGCGTTTACCACGCTCGTCCGGCGGCTACTTCAACAGATTTTCTTGATATCGAAAGGATAGAGGTTATCCGTGGTCCACAGGGAACTTTGTTTGGTAAAAATACAACGGCAGGTGCATTTAACATCACAACCACAAAACCAAGTCAAACTCCATCTGCGAAGGCAGAATTAAGTGTCGGTAATTATAACTTCATACAAGCCAAAGCATCTATCACTGGTGGTTTGACTAAAAATCTTTCAGCTAAATTATCAATTTCAGGTACGCAACGCGATGGTACAATCTGGAATACACGTGAAGAACGCAGGTATAGTGGACAAAACAACCTTGGTTTTAAAGGTCAGTTATATTTCACACCATCAGATAAATTACAAGTTTTATTAAGTGGCGATGTAAGCATTCAACATCCGGCTGGTTACCCTTTAGTTATTGCTGGTGTAACGCAAACAGAGCGAAGTGCTTATCGCCAATACGCCCGAATTATTTCTGATTTAGGATATCAACAGCCTAAAATCAATCCTTTTTCGAGAGAAATTAATACTAATACACCTTGGAGACACAATCAATCAATAGGTGGTTTATCGGTAAATGTTGATTACAAAATTGGTGGCGGAACTTTAACCTCAACAACTGCCTGGAGATTTTGGAACTGGGACCCAACAAATGATAGAGATTTCTCAGAAGTTTCTGCGCTTACAAAATCTCAGGGTAATTCTCGCCACGATCAATACTCGCAAGAAATCAGATATGCTGGAAACATAACAGATAAATTAAGTGGTGTAATTGGTGTATTTGCATTAGGGCAAAACTTGCAAGGCTTAGGGCAAACGGAAGAAACAGGGAAAGACCAATGGAGATTTGTTCAAACAGCAAATACTGGTGCTCAGGCTTTATATTCTACACCGGGTTTATTGGATGGCTTTGGTATCAGAACAAACTCTACAATTAAATCTTTAAGTGCTGCAGTTTTTGGTCAGGTAGATTGGGAAGTTTTAGAGCATTTACACGTTTTACCAGGTTTAAGGTTTACGTATGATAAGAAAGATGTTGATTACGATAGAAATACTTATGGTGGTTTGCAAACAACAGATGCTGCTTTATTAGCATTGAAAGCAGCTGTTTACAGCAACCAACAATTTAACACCAGTACACAGAACAATAATTTATCTGGTAATATTACGGTTTCTTACCGCCCAACAACCAGATTAAACATTTACGGAACTTTTTCAACGGCTTACAAACCAGTTGGTGTTAATGTTGGTGGATTACCAACTACAGCAAATGGTCAGGCAGATTTAAGTTTGGCAGTAGTTAAACCAGAATATGTTGAGCATTACGAATTAGGTGTTAAAACAAAACCATTTAAAGGTGCAATACTTAATGTGACAGCTTTTAATACTGATATTAAAGATTACCAAACCAATGTTCAATCGCCACAATTGGGTGTAAACAGAGGTTATTTAGCTAATGCAGAAAAAGTAAATGTTAAAGGTTTGGAAATTGATGGAACTTATCAATTAGAAAGATTTTTATCGTTAAATGCTGCATTATCATACTTAGATGGCAAGTACAAAACATTTACAAATGCGCCACTTCCTTTAGAAGAAACCGGACATACAGAAGTTATAAATGGTGTTTCAACTCAAGTAGCTTTTAAAGATGCTTCTGGTGGTAGATTACCAGGTATTTCTAAATGGAATGTTTCAGGAGGTGCAGAATTAAGTACGGCTGGTAATTTAACAACTCAAGCCGGGAGATATTTTGTTGCAGGTGATGTGAGTTACCGTTCAGATTATTCATCTAACGCAACACCTTCTAGTGTTTTAAATGTTGCAGGCTATTCGCTGTTTAATGCTCGTTTAGGATTCAGATCTGATAAGTTTTCGTTTTTTGTTTGGAGTAGAAATATCGGTAACAAAAATTATTACGAACAATTACAGGCAGCGGCAGGTAACTCTGGCTTATATGCAGGCGTACTTGGTGACCCAAGAACTTATGGGGCAACATTACGCTTCAATTTTTAGTAAATCTTTTTCTCTCTTATATTTGGTTAAAAGGCGTCGATTTATCGGCGCTTTTTGTTTTAGTGAGAATAAACTATCGTAATTGTGTTCAAAACCATAAAAAATGTAACTGTAACAGTTTTGTGCAGAATTAAAATTTATTGGGCAATAAGAAAATCTTAACTTCGGTAAATTTTTGATAAATGAATAAATTAAAAGCCGTTTGTGTTTATTGTGGCTCAAATTTTAATGGCGATGAAAAGTTAAGAACTGCAATTAAGGAATTAGCTCAAAGTCTAGTAGAACAGCAGATCAGATTAGTTTATGGTGGTGGAAGTGTTGGTGTGATGGGCGTTTTAGCGAATGATGTTCTTGAACTTGGCGGTGAAGTTACTGGTGTAATTCCTCAATTTTTAATGGATAAAGAAGTTGGGCATAAAGGTGTTACGGAGATGATTTTGACTGAAAACATGCATCAACGTAAACAAAAAATGGCCGATTTGAGCGATGGTTTTGTAATATTACCAGGAGGTTTTGGGACTTTAGAAGAGTTTTTTGAAGTGTTAACTTGGTTGCAGTTAGGTTTACACAATAAACCAATTGGTGTTTTAAATGTTAACGGTTTTTACGATCCGTTATTTGCACAGATGGATGTAATGGTTCAGCACAAATTTCTCAAACCTGCAAATCGCGATTTGGTGTTTAACGAAGAAAGCGCAAAATCATTAATTGATAAAATGGATAATTTCTCGGCTACGCCAGATGAGGTTTGGTTTAGAGAGCGAAACTTAATATAAATACAGTAAATTATAATTTGCTTTTTGAATTAAAAGCATCACAAAATATATAAAAATGCAAATCATTTCATCACACGCAGAATTTGAACAACATTTAGGTAAAGAGTTAGGCGTATCTTCATGGCATCAAATTACACAGCAACAAATTAATAATTTTGCTGATGCCACTTTAGATCATCAATGGATACATACCGATGAAGAAAGAGCAAAAAATGAAGGGCCGTTTAAGGCAACCATTGCACACGGTTATTTAACACTTGCTTTAATCCCTTATCTATGGAAAGAAATTGTTGAAATTCGTAATTTAAAAATGGAAATTAATTATGGTATTGAAAGCTTACGTTTCGCACAACCCGTAATTGTTGATAGTAAAATCAGATTAAAAGCAAAACTGGCATCAATTGTAAATCTTCGTGGCGTAACAAAAGTACACATGGGTATCGAAATGGAAATTGAAGACCAAAAGAAGCCTGCCTTTACTGGAGAAGTTGTTTTCTTATATCATTTTATTACAGAATAAGAGTTTTTAGATAATTACCACACATTTATTATTGTGTGGTAATTTCTAATCTTTATTAAATTTCTTTTTAATAAATCCGCTGAGGGATTCTTCCTCTAGCTCTTCCAATCCGCTAAGTTCCAATTCTAAAGCTTTCGTACTTATCTGAATTTCAATTAGCGAAATTACCAGCGAAATCATAAAGAATATCAAACTCAAAGCAAAAAGCACTTCTGCAAGGATATTCCATTTCAAATAGATAAAAAACATACAAAATAAGCAGCTTGCAAAGCTGAGAACACCAAAAGCTTGCATATTTTTTATCAGCTTTAAGCGATAACGAAGATTTCCGATTTGCTTATGTACTGCAATATTTTTATCCTCACTTTCATATTTCGATTTTAAACTTCTTACCAAACTTGCTAATGCTAAAAAACGATTAGTGTAGGCCAGCATAATTAAACTTATTGCCGGGAATAATAGTGCAGGTATATTTATTGTTAACTCCATTTAGCGAGATTTATTCAAAAATATTATTTTAAAAGGATATCGAGTTGTTTTAAGCGCAAAGAACACAAAGTTGGGTGCTTAAGTTTTTTAATTACCACAAAGTACACGAAGTTTTCATGTAGTACAAAGTGAAGAAGATTATTTCTTTGTTGTATGATTCAAACCTTACTCTTTGTGCTCTTTTCTTTGTGTGCTCTGTGGTTAAAAATACTTTGCGCACTTCGCGTTATTCCTTTGCTTACTTTGCGGTTAAAGCTCGAGGTAGACCAGAAACCAAATCAGTCGCAACGCTTTTTATAAAATTAAATTTAAATTGCTGCCATGAATATCGAATTTAACAAGAACGAAGATGTAAACAAGCAATTGGTTTACGAGTTAAAAGTTAAACTAAAAAAAATCTACGAGGGTGGTGGTGAAAAAAATGCTGCTAAACAAAAGGAAAAAGGAAAACTACTTGCAAGAGAACGCATAAAATATTTAATAGATAAAAATTCAGAGTTTTTAGAAGTTGGCGCATTTACTGCCGATGGAATGTACAAAGAACAAGGTGGCTGTCCTTCTGCTGGCGTTGTTTGCGGCATAGGCTATGTAAGCGGAAGACAATGTATGATTGTAGCGAACGATGCAACAGTTAAAGCAGGAGCATGGTTTCCAATGACTGCCAAGAAAAATTTACGGGCCCAAGAAATTGCAATGGAAAACCGATTGCCGGTAATTTATCTTGTAGATAGTGCAGGCGTTTATTTGCCAATGCAAGATGAGATTTTTCCTGATAAAGAACATTTCGGGAGAATGTTTCGCAATAATGCAATTATGTCTTCAGAAGGAATTGTTCAAATTTCTGCAATAATGGGTGCATGTGTTGCAGGTGGAGCTTATTTGCCAATTATGAGCGATGAAGCAATGATTGTTGACAAAACAGGTTCTGTATTTTTAGCGGGTTCTTATTTGGTAAAATCAGCCATAGGCGAAGAAGTGGATAATGAAACTTTAGGTGGTGCAACAACCCATTGCGAAATTTCTGGCGTTACCGATTACAAGCACCCAAACGATGAAGCTTGTTTGGATAGTATTCGCAATATAATGAGCAAGTTAGGTGCCCCCGAAAATGCTGGTTTCGATAGAATTAAGTCAGCAAAGCCCAAGATAAACGAAGAAGAACTTTATGGTGTTATTCCTGAAAACAGGGATAAACAATATGAAATAATGGATATTATTAACCATTTGGTTGATGATTCGGAATTTGAAGAATATAAAAAAGGTTACGGTCAAAGTATTGTTTGCGGTTTGGGTAGAATTGATGGTTGGGCAGTTGGAATTGTGGCGAACCAAAGGAAAGTTGTAAAATCTAAAAAAGGAGAGCTACAGTTTGGCGGCGTTATCTATTCTGATAGTGCAGATAAAGCCTCACGTTTCATTATGAACTGTAACCAAAAGAAAATTCCCTTGGTTTTTCTACAAGATGTAACCGGTTTTATGGTTGGAAGTCGTTCAGAACATGGCGGAATTATTAAGGACGGAGCCAAAATGGTAAACGCGGTCGCAAATTCTGTAGTGCCAAAATTTACAATTGTTATCGGTAATTCTTATGGTGCTGGCAATTATGCAATGTGCGGTAAAGCTTACGATCCACGGTTAATTTATGCGTGGCCAACTGCAAAAATCGCGGTAATGGGTGGTGCACAGGCGGCAAAAACTTTACTGCAAATTCAAGAAGCATCTTTAAAAGCAAAAGGAGAGGTTATCACCCCCGAAAAAGAGGCAGAATTGTTAAAAGAAATTACCGATAAGTATGATAGTCAGACTACGCCATATTATGCAGCATCAAGACTTTGGGTAGATGGGATTATCGACCCAATGGAAACGAGAAAGGTAATTTCGATGGGCATTGAGGCCGCCAATCAATCGCCGATTAAGAAAAGATTTAATGTTGGTATAATTCAAACCTAATTATTTTATATCAATGAGTTTAAAATATTGCTTCTGATTTCAAACATCTATCTTTAATGCATGAAAATCTTTCTGGTTGCTTTATTCCTATCTTTTCAAATTAATTTATTTGCTCAAAACGCAAGTAATATTCATCAAAATGCTATAGTGATTGATACGCATGGCGATATTTTATTTAACCAGATTTCGTCAGGAATTGATGTTGGAAAACTTCAATCTTCTGGGAATTTTGATTTAGTGAGGGCAAAAAAAGGCGGCTTAGATGTTCAGTTCTTTTCTGTTTGGTGTGATGAAACCGGAGATTACAAACTCGCAAACCGACAAATTGATTCTCTTTACAGTTTGATTAACAGATATCCCGATAGGATAAAATTAGTAAGAACGGCAAGCGATTTAGAGAAAACGGTTAAAGAGAAAAAAATGGCTGCATTGATTGGCGTTGAAGGCGGTCACATGATAAATGATCAACTAGATTATATCGATAGTTTGGCGAAACGCGGAATGAGTTATCTTACACTAACCTGGAACAATAGTACATCCTGGTCTAGCTCCGCTGCCGAAGAAAAATCTGGGAAGGTAAAGCCGGAAAATGCCGGACTAAATGACTTTGGGAAACAAGTTGTTCAACGTTTGAACAAATTAGGTGTAATGGTTGATTTATCTCATGTTGGAGAAAAAACTTTTTACGATGCTTTAGCTATAACTTCAAAACCAGTAATTGTTTCGCACAGTTGTGTTTACAATATAAATCCTGCTCCACGTAATTTAAGTGATAATCAAATTAAAGCAGTTGGTAAAAACGGCGGTGTAATTTGTGTTAATTTTTATAGTGGTTTTTTAGATTCTACTTACAGAGGAAAACAGAGAAACTTCTTAACTAAATACGATGCTGAGCTCAAAACACTTACATCAAAATATGGAAGAAGCGCTGCTATTGATACTGTAATTTCAAATCATAAAAAAGAAGCCGATGAAATTCGTCCACCCATTTCGCTATTAATTAAACACATTAACTATATAGTAAAATTGATTGGGGTTAACCATGTTGGTTTAGGTGCAGATTTCGATGGTGCAGAATCTTTTCCTTTAGGAATGAATAGCGTTGCCGATTATCCGAAGATTACTACTGAACTTATAAAAAATGGGTATTCAGAAGCTGAGATTAAGAAAATTCTTGGTGAAAATGTTATCAGGTTGATAAGGGAGAATAGATGAAGTTAGGAAAACTTTAAAGTAAAGAGTTTCAAAGATGGAATACAAAATATCTTTTTCGGCATTAGATAAATTCGCAAAAAAGGTTAATTCTAAAAAATGTAAAATTTCCTTGGAACAAATGCGAGAGCAAGCTTCAGAATTGAAGAGCAAAAGTATCATTACAATAAAGAAAAAGTGATATCATTTTAAACGATTTTTTTTTTAACCAAGGATTTTTGCTTGTAGTATCTGTTAGTTAGAAAATCAGTTGTTAATAAGTAAACTATGTTGACAATGCATACTTGTTAACAATTATTTAAAGCATTAAATTTGTATCACAATTATTGAATTTCAAACACACAATATAATGTCACAAGAAAACGAACACGTTCAGTGTTTAATTATTGGTTCTGGTCCGGCAGGATATACTGCTGCAATTTACGCAGCCAGAGCAGATTTAAAGCCAATTATGTACACTGGTATGCAGGCTGGTGGTCAGTTAACACAAACAACTGATGTAGAAAATTTCCCGGGATATCCTCAAGGTATTATGGGGCCGGAAATGATGGAAGATTTCCGTAAACAAGCAGAACGTTTTGGTACTGATATTCGTTTTGGTTATGTAAGTTCTGTTGATTTTTCTTCTACACCGCATAAAGTTGTTGTTGATGAAATTAAAACAATTACCGCTGATACCGTAATTATTGCAACTGGCGCAACCGCAAAATGGTTAGGCTTGCCAAGTGAGCAACAATACAATGGTTTTGGTGTTTCCGCTTGTGCAGTTTGCGATGGTTTCTTTTTTAAAGGACAAGACGTTGCCATTGTTGGGGCAGGAGATACTGCAGCAGAAGAAGCAACTTATTTAGCAAAACTTTGTAAAACAGTTCATTTATTGGTTCGTAGAGATGAGTTCAGAGCTTCTAAAGCAATGGTTAGCCGTGTTTTAGCAACGCCAAATATCATTGTTCATTATAATACCGAAACTGAAGAGATTTTGGGGAATGGTAAAAATGTAACAGCCGTTAAAGTGGTTAATAACCAAACCAATATTACTTCTGAAATTCCTGTTGAAGGTTTCTTCGTGGCGATTGGACACAAACCAAATACTGATATTTTCAAAGGTCAGTTAGATATGGATGATACTGGTTATTTAAGCACTAAACCTGGTTCTACATTAACCAATATCGAAGGTGTTTTTGCTTGTGGCGATGTGCAGGATATGTACTACAGACAAGCGGTAACAGCTGCGGGTTCTGGTTGTATGGCTGCTTTAGATGCCGAAAGATATCTGGCTGCAAAAGAGCATCCTGTAGAAGCTTAACAACATTTTATAATAAATTTATAAAGGAGAAATCAGAAATGGTTTCTCTTTTTTTATACCTCAGATTTTTATTTTCATCCTTTAAATAATTTGTCAAACGTTTGATATTGATTGTAACAAAAATGTGTTATTTATAATCTTTACATAATCTATATCTTGGTGTAACATAACAAAAACCAAATCTCTATTATGAACAAAGTATTTTCGATTTTCATTGGCGTGTTAATCAGTACATCTGTTTTGGCCCAGTCAGATCCAAACTTGGGTATAATTCCTGCCCCTGTTTCAATTACAAAAAGCAGTGGTAATTTTACTTTAGATAAAACAGCAGTTTTAATCAATCAAAGTATTGATGGTGCTAAATCAGCCGATTTACTTAATGCGTTTATTGTAACTAATGCTGGTTTTGCTTTAAGAGAAGTTAAAGTTTCTCAGCCAAATCAAAAATCAATATTATTAACTTCTGTTGGTGCAGATAAATTGCCAGCTGAGGGATATAACATTATTGTAACACCAAATCAAATTAAATTGGTAGGTAAAGGAGCAGGGCTATTCTATGCTGTACAATCTTTTATGCAAATGTTGCCGGCTAAAACTTCTGGCTCAGTTAATATTCCTGCGGTAACCATTAACGATTATCCTCGCTTCAGTTACCGTGGAACCATGCTTGATGTTTGCCGTCACTATTTCCCAATATCATTTATTAAAAGATATATCGATCAGTTGGCGTATTATAAAATTAATACCTTCCATTGGCATTTAACTGATGATCAGGGTTGGAGATTGGAAATTAAAAAATATCCAAAATTAACTTCAGTTGGCTCAATCAGAAACGGATCTGTAATTGGTCGCTATCCTGGTAACGGAAATTATTTAACAGAGGTTAAAGGATTTTATACTCAGGAAGAAGCTAAAGAAATTGTTCGTTATGCGGCAGAAAAGTTCATTACTGTTATTCCAGAAATAGAATTACCTGGACATGCATCAGCAGCAATTGCTGCTTATCCTGAATTGAGTTGTTTCCCTGATAGAGATACTTTCGTTAGTGATAAAACGCCTTGGTCTGGAAGCAGAAAAGGCAAACAAGTACAACAAACTTGGGGCGTTTTTGATGATATTTTTGTTCCATCTGAAAATACGTTCACGTTCTTAAATAATGTATTGGATGAAGTAATCGCTATTTTTCCTTCAAAATATATCCACATTGGAGGTGATGAAGCACCAAAAACTTATTGGAAAGAATCTCCGTTTTGTCAGCAATTGATGAAACAGAAAGGTTTAAAAGATGAGCACGAATTACAAAGTTATTTCATTCAAACTATTGAAAAACACGTGAATGGTAAAGGTCGTTCTATTATTGGTTGGGATGAAATTTTAGAAGGTGGTTTAGCTCCAAACGCAACTGTAATGAGTTGGAGAGGTGAGGATGGTGGAATTGCTGCGGCTCAGCAAAATCACGATGTAATTATGACACCTGGTTCTATGGGTTTATACATCGACCATAAACAATCAAATTCTCCTGATGAGCCGGTAACGATTGGTGGTTACGCTCCATATCAAAAAATATATGCTTATGACCCAATTCCAAAAGTATTAACTGCAGACCAAAGAAAATACATAAAAGGTGTTCAGGCTAATATGTGGAGCGAGTATATTAAAACTCCTGAGAAGGCAGAAAATCATGCGTTTCCACGCTTACTTGCATTGTCTGAAATTGCTTGGTCACCGGTTGAACGTAAAGATTTAAAGAATTTTAGCGAAGAACGTTTACCAACACATTTGGCGCAATTAGATAAAAAAGGCTGGAATTTATGGGTGCCTACACCAATTGGACAAAGTGAAAAACCTTTAACAGGAAGTGATTTTACAATTGATTTAAAAGTGCCGGTAAAAGGGGGCAAAATTTATTATTCGCTTGATGAATCTCGACCTTCGGAAAATGCATTTTTATATACAAAACCAATCTCTGTAAAAGTTCCACAAGGTGAAAAAAGAACTTTAAAAACGATTGTAATAGCGCCAAGTGGAAAAAGAAGCGTAACAACGGAAACGATATTAGATAATGGCGCTCCAGTAACTAAAACTGAAGCCAAGAAATAAAAATAGCTTGTATAAAAAATCTAATTTTCTTAATTTGGTGGATAGAACAAACGTCCCAAAGAAATGAAAATAAGAACTTTAACAAAACAGCATCTTTTGCTTTTGGCAGGGATGCTGTTTTGTTTAGCATGCACCGAAACTGAAGAAGCAAAAGAGGTTAAACTAGAAACTCCAGTTGTAAGAAAAAATCCATTCCCGTTTTATACGGATATTGAAGTTAAACCCGGATTAAATTTTGAAGTTTTTAGTTGGGGAAAGGGTAAAGATTCAATTGGTGGTTACCAAATCTTAATGTCTGATTCTGTAAAAAACATTTATCGTTCAACATCAGTAAAACGAAATGGAATTTTAAATGATGCATGGAATATGGATTTAGATAACGATGGTAATCCCGAACTTTACATTCAGCTGCTGAGTAAAAAAACAGTTTTAGATTTGAATGTATTTGAATATTCTGGAGGTAGTTTTAATAAAATTAATTTCCCTTTGTTAACTTCAAATCAAAAAAAAGGATATAACGGCAACGATAAATTTTTTATAAAAAATGGAGAATTGTATCGCTCATTTCCAGCTAAAGATGTTGAAGATAGCACTAAGACACTTACCAAAACTTATCAATATAAACTAAGAGGAAATAGTTTTTCTACAGATGAAGTTAAACCTGAATAATTTTGAGTGATAAAAAGTTTTCATTAAAAGATAGAATTAAGAGTTTTGGGTACGCTTTTAACGGATTGAAGTTGTTTTTCTACACAGAACACAACGCAAGAATACATTTGTTAGCAGCAATTTTAGCCCTAGGTTTTTCATTTTGGCTGAAAATATCTCCATCAGAATGGATAGCAATTATTGGTGTAATTTTTTTAGTTTTTATTGCTGAGATTTTTAATTCATCAATAGAAAAACTTGCTGATGTAGTATCTCCAGAGATCAATCCTAAAATAAAAATTGTTAAAGATTTAGCAGCAGGAGCAGTTTTACTTACTGCTTTATTTGCTGTAATAGTTGGTGTAATTATCTTTTATCCAAGGTTATTTCCTTGAATCCGCTAAAGTGGCTGCTTTGGCTTCTGTAATTTTATCCTCAATTATTTTATCCCAGCGTGCTTGCATTTTATGATTACTTCCATGTTCAGTCTCTTCATCATAATTCCGTTGCATGGTATCATAATATTTGCTGATTTGGTTGGCTAAATCTGAAATTTGATTCTTGAAATTTTTTACGGAGTAGTTTCTGTTTTTTAATACTCTATCAGATTCTAACTGAAGGATATAATGAATGTTTACATGGCCTTGTTCGTGATGTAATAAGTTAGCTTTAATCTCTTCATTCTTTATTTTATCCCATTTAACCCACGAACGGCTTTTGTCAATAGAAATTTCATTTTTTAAATTTATTACTACTCGATTACGATATGTTGTTGATTCGTAGCTGTATTTCCATGTCAGTACAGTAAGTGCAAAGTATGGAGAGTTTTCACCAGGCTTACCTTTAAAGTAAGTTTCGAAGTTCAACTGCACAGGTTCTGCAAAATCCTGCTTAAACGAAATTAACGGTAAGGATATGGCAATTAAAATAAATAAGGCAAGATTTTTCATATTAAAAACTAAATGAAAAAACCGTGCCTAATTATTTCTATTCTGAAATTTGCATGCTAATTCGCTCAAATTTTTCTATCAATAATGAAATTCTTTCTTTTTCTCGTTTTATTACAGCCTTTCTTAGAATGGTAGAGCAAAAGACAATCCACATTGTTGTTAATGCAATTGCGATTATTTTTTGAATGGTATTTAAGTAAGTTAAAATTTCTATAAAGTAGAATAAAATACCCAATGATAATGCTACAGTATAAAACCAATAAAGAGAATTGTATAGCTTGTAACGATTTAATTGATAGGTTTTTAAGTTGTTTAAATATTGATTTGGATGTACGGTAAAATCTGTTTTAGAAATCAATCTATAATCGCGATAAAGAATTAAAGTATAAACACCAATTGAAACTATTGTGATGCTTATTCCAACATGTGTAGTCCATGATTCGAAGTGGAAAAATATCCAGAGCGCTGCAATTGCAATAAAAGATGCAAGCATACCCAAAATATTTAAAGCAGATTTTAGCTTCAATCCATTCACTTCTTTCTTTGCCTGTTGCAACATTTCATCTGCAGAAACTTTAAGTTCTACATCATGCTTTTGCCACAACTCCTGTATTTGATCAAACGCTTGCATATTGATTGTATAATTCTGTTAATTTCTGTTTAATACGATGAATTTTTACTCTTAAATTGCCTTCACTAATGCCCGAAATATCTGCTATTTCGTGGTATGGTAATTCATCTAATACCATAGTTATAATCAAACGATCGTTTTCTTCGAGCTTCGAAATGCAAGTGTATAAAAGTGCTACCTGCTCGTTCTTTTCAGAAAATTCTTCGATTTTATTTTCAATAATGTTGTCTGTGAGTTCGTCTTTTGCCTGCCTTTTTTCTGAGCGTAAATACGTTAAGCAGGTATTAACAGCAATTCTGTATATCCAGGTAGATATTAATGATTTGTTTCTGAATTTATCTAGATTTTGCCAAACTTTCAAAAATGTTTCCTGTAAGAGATCGTTAGCAGCATCGGTATCGCCTGTGTAACCATAACATAAATGGAATATTTTTTTGGAATTCGAATCGAAGATCTGCTTAAATAACTTGTCTTTTTGTTCCATTTAGTAGGATGTAATTGCTTTTTAGATGGCTGATTGTATTTTTTGTTACAGCCTCAATGTAAAAATTCTACGGTTTCAACAGCGTTGAAAAATCAAAGTTTGTTACACGAGGTAAATATCGTAGTTTTACCAAATTAACAAAGCCACAACTTTATTATTTATGAAGAAAAACAAACTCACTATTTTTATTTTCGTTGCGCTGATAGCGGGTATTGCTTTAGGATATATTTTAAATGTAAACTCGATTGATGTTTACAACCAGAATATTCTAAACGCAGATGCTAAAGTTAAAAGCATTGAAGTTAGTATTAAAAAAACTACTGATACAACAACCGCTGCTTTTACACAATTAAAAGCCGACAGAAAGATAAATGCTAAAATCAAAAAAGAAAACGAAGAAATACGAGAGAAAAAACTAGAGTATTTTACGCTTTTGAGCGATATCTTTTTAAGATTAATAAAAATGATTGTAGCGCCACTAGTATTTACCACACTAGTTGTTGGTGTTGCTAAAGTCGGTGATATTAAAGCAGTAGGCCGAATTGGAGGTAAAACATTGGGTTGGTTTGTTGCAATGTCGCTCATGTCGCTTGTCTTAGGTTTAATTTTGGTAAACATTTTTGAACCTGGAAAACATATGAAACTAACACTTCCAGATCAGTTGGTTAACACCGGAATTCAGAAAACAGCAATGAGCGTTAAAGATTTCATTGCTCATGTGTTTCCTAAAAGTATTGCCGAATCAATGGCAACTAACGAAATCCTTCAAATTGTTGTATTCTCTTTATTTTTCGGCGTTGCAACTGCTGCAATAGGCGACTTAGGTCAGGTAGTAATTAAAGCTTTTGATGCCATTGCTCATGTTATTTTAAAAATGACTGGATACGTAATGAATTTCGCACCATTGGCCGTTTTTGGGGCCATGACTGCTATTGTAGCCAAACAAGGATTATCTGTACTAAACACATACGCAATATTTATAGGGGAGTTTTATCTCGGTTTAGTTATTTTATGGGGTATGCTGATTTTCTTAGGTTTTCTGATTCTCAAAAAACGAGTGTTTAAGCTTGTAAATGATATGAAAGAACCTGCGATTTTAGCATTTAGTACGGCAAGTAGCGAAGCAGCTTATCCAAAAACGATGATGCTTTTGGAGCGTTTTGGTTGTAAAGATAAAATTGTGAGTTTCGTTTTGCCATTAGGTTATTCGTTTAATCTGGATGGCTCAATGATGTATATGACGTTTGCATCGCTATTTATTGCACAGGCTTATGGCATACACTTAGGTTTTGAACAGCAAATTTCAATGTTGTTAATCTTAATGTTAACCAGTAAAGGTATTGCTGGTGTACCAAGAGCATCATTAGTGGTAATTGCAGGAACAATTGCTAGTTTTAATATTCCAGAGGCTGGTTTAGCATTGTTAATCGGTATTGATCCATTGTTGGATATGGGCCGTTCTGCTACCAATGTTGTTGGTAACAGTATCGCTACTGCTGTAGTAAGCAAGTGGGAGGGTGAACTAAAAGACGCGTAATTTTGCTCTTAATAATTAAAATTCAATCATCAAAAATTCATTCATTCAATAATTAATAAAAGTGTCAAGTAGAGCAAAAAAGATATTCTTAGCGTTAACCATCATTGTACCAATGATAATTTACTGTTACATATATTATAAACCGATAATTAAAAATGCTCCATTCAGAAAGAAGGATTTTGTTTCTTTGGATTATAAATGGGGGATAAAAGATACTTTAGAAAACGAGTATAATTCAGCCGACAGTTCTTATCGTTACGTAAACAGTCGCGATTCTATTATTGTTAAAAAAGTTGGATTAAAAAGTGACGATATTCTTTACATTCACAGTAAAGCAAACGAATTAGGATTATGGAATTTCCCGGATACAATTGGCAAGAAGAGTACAAAATCTATTTCAGTTCCGCGTTACGACATGTTTTTAAAGTATAAAGAAAAAGATAAGCACGTTGTAATTTATGGAGATTTTGATGGTAATCCAAAACTATTAGATGCAGCTATGCAAATGAGAAAGATTTTAGAAGAAACCATCAATCAAGCAGAAAGACGCAGCGGAAAATAAACCTTTCTTATGCTATTTAAAAGCCTAAGTAAAATACAATTAGTTATTTTATTTAGGCTTTTTTGGTTTAATACTATTTCGTATATTTACGATTATTTCGTAATAAAAATGGAGAAATTAACAATACAGGAAGAAGAAGCAATGCTTGCGGTTTGGCAGTTGGGTAAAGGGTTCATAAAAGATTTTATGGATGTTTTGCCAGAACCAAAACCACCATATACTACGCTAGCATCAACAATAAAAAATCTTGAGCGTAAAGGATTTTTAGCGAGCGAAAGATTTGCTAATGCAAATCAATATAGAGCAAAAGTTAAAGAAGCGGATTATAAAAAGCGGTTTATGAGTGGTTTTGTAGATTCTTATTTCAAAAGTTCTTACAAAGAACTTGTAGCCTTTTTTGCTAAAGATAAAAAGATTAGTGCCGAGGAGTTAAAAGAGATAATCAACTTGATTGAAAACCCTGGAAAATAATATTATGCCTTTAATGTTTGTAGCTTTATTGAAGATAAATTTAGTGCTTACACTATTCGCACTCACATATTATCTCGTTTTACGTAAATTAACATTTTACTTTCTAAATAGAATTTTTCTACTGTTTGGAATCGTTTTTTCTACGGTTTACCCATTTATCAATTTAACAGAAATATTTTACAAGCACGATGGATTACCAGCCTTTGTTCCAGGCTTAAAGGAAAATGTTGGTCAGCTTGTTCAATTAGAGTCTGTTTCGTTGATGTGGCAAATTTTAACAGTTGTTTTTTATTTAGGTACTTTATTTATGGCATTAAGGTTAGCTATTCAATTTATCTCCTTAAATCGAGTTCATAGAAAGTCTAATCCGGGAATGATAGATAACTATAAGGTTAGAATTTTGAATGAGAAAATTAGTCCGTTTTCTTTTTGGAAAAATATTTATGTAAACCCTGAGTTGCATAAAGTTCAAGACTTGAATAACATCATCGAGCATGAAAAAATACACGTTGAAGAATTACATACATTAGATATTATTCTTGCAGAGATTAGTCTGGTTTTTTACTGGTTTAATCCTGGTGTTTGGTTGATGAAAAAAGCCGTCAAAGAAAATATCGAATTTATAACAGATGCTAAGATTCTAAAAAAGGGAGTAGACAGAAAAGCATATCAATACAGCTTGCTTGATGTTGGTACACTTCAAAATCCAGTTAAAATCATTAATAACTTCAACCTATCTGATTTAAAAAAACGAATTAAAATGATGAATGTGAAGCGTTCTTCTAAAGTTAATTTAACCAGATATATGTTCGTTTTGCCCGTAATATTATGCGTTAGTTTGGCTTTTACTATCGATAAAAAGGATATTGAAGAGAGAATTATTTCTGTTAAAAATGTATTAAACGAAAATGAAACGATAAATAATACAGTTGCTTTGGAACCATCGGTTTCAAAATTAAAAAAAGCTCAATTAGCAACAGCTAATCAAAAACAAAAGATAAAAAAGGATAGGAGTTTAACCGTCGTTAATATTCTTCGTGCACCCTCAACTTTTGGCGATTCTATACAGCTTGTTTCTACTGATAACCACAAAAAGGTTGATGTTATTGTTCAAAAGGAAATAGATGAAGCTAAAAGCCATTGGAGTTTTGCTGGTATTTTTCTTAGTTCGGATGATACTTCAAAAGATGATAAGTATAATAAACCTGTAGATGTTACTGTAATTGGTTACGGACTTAAGAGTATAAGTCAAAGCAAAATTATTCGATTTAGGGGCGTTCCTGCAGATAGTATTAAAAGGAGTACTGATGGCTCATTTATTATAAATGGAGAAATTGTCGATAGAGAGAAATTGAACTCGATTGACCCAAATACGATTAAAACAATTACTGTTGTGGGTCGGCCTAGAATTAAATAAATTTTCATTTTGAAATAAAAAAGGCACTTTAATAACTAAAGTGCCTTTTTCATTAAAAGCTAAATGTTGCCTTTACCATTGCAACTCTTCCGGGTATATAATAAGTGCCCGATGTAAATGAATTTACAGAGATAAAGTTGGCCTCGAATATTTTGATGTTAGCAATATTTGTTAAGCTAAATTCTAAATCCGTTTTAAGCTTGATAAATTTATATCTCAAATTTAAATCAGCAAAAACGTAATTCAAGTCTGGTTGTGCAACCTGTCTGGTAAAAATATGTTCAGCAGATAATGTCATGAACAAACTTTTGAAAAGGGTTGCGGTAATCGCTGACTGATGCCTTAGTTGTTTATTCTCTGTTTCTAAGGCTTCTACAGCTTCAGATTTACTCGTATTAACATTGTATGAAGCGTTGTAAGCCCAGTTTAGATAATTTGTTACTTTCGCATCGAAACCACCCTTGTATAAAATGTTTTGAGAAGTGAAAGGTAACAATTCATTGTTTTGCAATTGGTCAAACTTGCTATCGTTGTAACTTATGCCTGCGTTAACCGTTGTTCTTAAAGCAAAGAGATACTTACTTCCGGATATGCTTGCATTAAGGCTTTTAACATCATTAATTAGAGGTAAAACAATACGCTGCTGAATATTATTTGTTAATGTATAAGCAGAAATAGTATTTCTTGTAGAGTTTGTATAACCTAAACTAGCATTAAAAAATATCATTTGTATTGCTTTTTTATAATTGAAACTTAAGCTGGCAGATTGCGTTCTACGTTCAGAGATTGGAGCATTGTTAGAAAAGAGAGAACGGTAGTTTCTTAAAATTGTTCCCCGATAAACATCATCAATTCCACCTAAATCATTTTTAAAGCTATAGCTTGCCGTAATGTAATTTTCAATTCCGGTTTGATATTTAATATTCAAAGCAGGATTTACAAAAAACTTGCTTAAACTATTACTTAGGGCTTTCTCATCATCACTATAATTTATAAAGTTATAACTGATTGGTAAATTAAGTGTTGCTTTAAAATTTCCAGCATTATAATCATAGGTTGCATCGGTGTAAATTTTTGTTTTCAACCAATCTAAATTGTTCGTCATCGTTTCAGAAACAAGTTCTACATTGCTATTATTTTGAATGCGGTATAACTCTGAATTTAATTCTTGCTGCTGAATGTTAATGCCAATTTTATAAGTTTGAGTAAGAGCATTTTTTACCAAGCCAAATGAGGTGTAATTGTTTGTGTACCAGGTTGGCAACTTAATATATTGTGTTAAGCCTGCAAAAGGATTACCATTATTTAAAATATCTTCATTCAGCCCCGGGCTAATATTTAATCTTTCTGGTTGAGTAGTTCTATTTAAATACGAATAAAAGTTAAATGTATTTTTCGATTTTAGCTTCTTTCTATAATTAAGTTCATTCGATAAATCGAAAGTTGCCTGGCGTAATGCTTGCTGTGCCTCAATTCCATTCGTAATTACTTTCGAAGTCACATTTGTCGGACTATAATTCATCATCAAAGTATTGTTGAAATAATATTTATCTGCATTTGCTAATAAATTAAACTTTGATTGTAGCTTTTGAGGCTTAATAGAATTTAATTGCTGTTCAGTATATCTAATGGTTTGTCCGGATAAATAAGTCTCAGATAGTTTATCATACTCTTGAGTTCTAACATCGTATAAATAAGCAATATTTACTTTCGCTTGTAAATCATTATTTATCTTATAAAGGTTGTTTAGATTAATCAATCCGGCTTTATTAAATAAAGTTCTCGATTGCGGTAGGGTAGGAACTCCGGCCGCCCCTGCAGAAAGAAATCCTGCAGGTTTATCATTTTCAAGGCGTTTCAAATAATCTTCTAAATTAAAAGAGGTTAAGTCTATCCCAGGGTCGATACCAATATTATTTCCTTTTAGGTTATTAATAAATTTGATTTTCTTTTTAAACATCATAGCATTGGCATTTACATCAAATCTATCTGGAGTACCTAAACCAACTTTAAAATCTCCCATAACTTTCAGTTTTGCATCATCCTTAATAACCAGATTAAGAGCCACATCCTCACTCATATTGTTTTCTCTCAGCATTTTAATCGGTTGGTCTTTCTCAATAACTTGCACTTTATCTACAGCACCATGCGGAATACTTTTAGTTCCAATAGCGTATTTATCGTCCAAAACGTTATCTCCATCAATGTAAAGGGCAGAAATCGGCTTATCATTATACTTAACCTTACCATTTTCCTCAACAGTAATTCCTGGCATTTTCTTAATTACATCACCAATTGAGCGGTCTTGCTTATCAGCAAAATCAGAAGTTTTGTAATCAAGCGTATCGCCATTTAAAGTTAATGCAGGTCGATTCTTTACCACAACCGTTTTCAGGCTGATATTACTTTCCTTCATAATAATTTGATGGTTTTTTCGAAATTCAGTAAGTTTTACCATTTGCTTTTCGTAGCCAATTGATGTAGCTTCTACGCTAACATCACTCTCATCAGCATTATGATTAATTGTAAATTCTCCTTTGTCGTTGGTTCTGGTATAACTTAAAATGTTTCCATCAGCATCTTTTAAATTAACATTAGCCGAAGAGATAACTGCACCAGTTGCATCTTTAACTGTGCCCTTAATTTGTTTTTGAGCATAAGCAGAGAATATTCCGGCAAAAAAGCAGAAGATAATTGTCAGTTTAATTTTCATTTTTCTCTGGCAATTCGATAGGGTTATTAACTATAGTTTTTTGTGCGGTTGATTGTGTTGAAACACTTGAAGTAGCTTTAAACGAAACTCCAGAAGCTCGGCCTGCCATTTGCGCATTCATAAAACCAATCGGATCTTTTTTTGCGGCATCTTTTAGTTTATCTAAATCTTTTTTACTGGTTCTGATTGCATCCGCAGGTAAACTGATGTCGCCATTTAATAGACTTTGATTTTCTGCTTCACCCAAACCAACTATATTTATAACACTTATATTTCCACCAGATGTGATGATTTTTGGCTCTTTGTCTTCATTGGTTTTCACCACTTCAATTATTGGCTCAATTTTTTCCATCCCGGCAAAAAGAAATTGAACCTCTTTTTTGTCATCGTAAGCTTCTACAATTAAACCAGGTAATCCATTTAACTTCCACGGACCGCTTTGAAATGGTAATTCTGTTGCAAACCAGGCAATCCAATTTCTGCCTTTAAAATAAGCTGTGGCCTTTTGGCAATGAATGCCAGAAATGCTTAAGGTATCTTTACTTATTTTCCAGTTTAACTTTGGCGTTGGCTCTTCAACTAAATAATTATTAACCAATCTTTCTTTTGTGAAAAATTTAGATTCGCTAATGAAATTGTAATAATCAATATTTGATGTTTTTTTAATTCCACTTCCGTCTAATTTTAGTGTGTTTGTACTACTTTCTGATTGTGCCTTCACTGCTTCTTCAATTCTTTTTCTTCTTACGGCAGCTTGGGTTATCTTATCTAAACTGGTGTAGGCCGATGCATTTTTACCAATTACCAAAATCATATTTTCGGTATAAGGCTTATCTCTTTGGTTTGTATCCTGTACATGGATAAAATTATAGCTCACTTTTGATAAAGCTTTGTCTGGTTTTTGTGCAAATGCAGTTAAGCCAATTGCTAATGCCAATAATGTTGTGCAAATTCTTTTCATAATGTAGTTTTTTAGTTTCGTAGAATTACGATTTTTTCGTAATTAAACACGTGTTTATATGTTTGTTAATTGTTATTAATGGTTGTACATACTTTTCACAAAGCCTTTCGGGTCTTTTTTGAAAGCTGCTTTTAGTTTATCGAAATTCTTTTTATCTGTTTTAACTGCATTGGGAGGGAGTTGAATTATTCCTTCAAAATATGCAGGACCAACATCTCTTCCAACTAATTGGTCAATAGGGTTGTAATCTCCAGGCTTTGCAGTAGGCCATTTGGTTACATCATCAATGCGTTGGTGTTCTCCATCTTTAGCGTTTTCTAATCCTGCAAACTGAAAATGTATTTGTTTATTTTCATCATAGGCTTCAACAACTAAACCAGGCAAACCAATTAATTTCCACGGACCAGATTGAAAAGGAATTTCTGTTGCAAACCAAGCCGTCCAGTTTTTTCCATCATACATTGCAGTAGCTTTTTTACAAGCTAATCCCGAAAAGGTTAGCGTATCTTTCATTATTTTCCAAGCAATTTTTGGTGTATTTTCTTCGTATAAATAGCTTTGGAGCGCAATAACCTCCTTTACAAAAAACTTATCTTCGTTTATAAAATATAGGTTAGATGAGGTGGTCATCCATTCAGAAGATTTAGTATCCATTACAATAGCTTGCGGTCTGCCATTTCCAACCTTATTTGCTATCGAAGCTCTAAATCTCATATCGCTTTGAATTTCATGGTTTAGCTTATCGTAACTAGTATAAAGCGAAGTGTTTTTTCCTAAAAAGAGCAGCATATTTTCTCTTCTTGTTTTACCTGTATTCATTGTGTCGAGTACATTAGTATATGTATATCTCACTCTGGCTAATACTTTATCTGGCTTTTGAGCATATACACTGCTTGTATAAGCTATACCCAAGACAATTAAAAGTGTGTATTTTTTCATATCCTATTATTTATGTTTCGTAAAACTACGAAATATTCGTAATATTAAATTGATTTAACATTTTTTAACTAATGATAATTTTTAGCCAAAGGATTTTTAATTTGAAAATGAATGTTCAGTAATTAGTGGAGGTATTCAGTCCCGCTTTCACTGAAATCTTTTTGTCTATGTTAGTAATTAATATTGTCACGCTGAGTTTATCGAGGCGCCTTCAAGTATGAACCTAATCCTTCGACAAGCTCAGGATGACTGTGCTACAAAAAGTATTTTTGTTCAATCGGGTTTAGAAACAAAGGCAGCACCAACCCATTGCAATTTGCTTGGTGCTAACAATAATAGAAATACCAGCCTGCGTAAATTAAACCTGACAGGAGCGAACACGCAGCCGATTTTTTTTAAGAGGCAAGTAAAGCGGATGGCAGGGCAGAAGGAGCTGAAGTATTAGTGTACTCTGCTTTTCAAATACCTTTATATAGTTTAGGCAAACCAATTTTATATCATTAAATCCTGTAAATCATACCCCCGAAAGATTAATTGAAAAATATTTTTGATATGTGTTTGTGTGTTAATTGAATTTGTTCTATATTTGCACCTCGTTAAATAAAAATTATAAAACTAATATTTAAACAATGTACGCAATAGTAAATATAGCAGGACAGCAATTTAAAGTTGCTAAAGACCAGCACCTTTTTGTACACAGATTGCAAGGAGATGAAGGCGCTAGTATTGAATTTGATAATGTATTGTTGGTTGATAATGGTGGTGCAATCACTGTAGGAGCTCCTGCAGTTAAAGGTGCTAAAGTTTCAGCAACTATCGTATCTCATTTAAAAGGTGATAAAGTAATCGTTTTCCACAAGAAACGTAGAAAAGGTTACAAAAAGAAAAATGGTCACCGCCAATTCTTCACCAAGATTCAGATTTCTGACATCACTCTATAATTAATTGTTAACCTAATAATTCGCTTTTAGCGAGTTACAAAATATAAGAAAATGGCACACAAAAAAGGAGCCGGTAGTTCGAAAAACGGACGTGAATCGCATAGTAAGCGTTTAGGTATTAAAATTTTCGGTGGTCAGTTAGCTATCGCTGGAAACATTTTAGTACGTCAACGCGGAACAAAACACCATCCAGATAAAAATGTTGGTTTAGGAAAAGACCACACTTTATTTGCTTTAGTTGATGGTACTGTAGTTTTCAAAAAGAAACAAGATAACAAATCTTACGTATCTATTCTTCCTATTACTGATGCTGAAATCGACGCTGCAATTGCTAAGAAAACAGCTGTAAAGAAAGAAGCGGTTGCTATTGAAGTTGTTGCTGAAGCACCAGCTAAAAAAGCACCAGCAAAAAAAGCTGCTAAAAAAGACGAGGCTACTGAAGAAGCTGCAACTGCAGAATAATTAGTAAAAATCATATTTATAGAAAAGCTTCCGAAATTATTCGGAAGCTTTTTTGTTTTACAGCGATTTTTGAAACAAAAAAATCGCCACAATTATTGCAGCGATTTAAAATCTTAATTGTGATTCTAATATTGCCTTGCCATTAAATTCATGGTTAAGCTTAAAATGGTTTCTTTAGCACTTTCTTCAACATCAATTTGATTCATATAATCAAGTGCTCTGTTTAAATATGCTTCCATAGCTTGTTTTGCTATATCAGGAATGTTTAACGAATTATAAATATTTGTAACGGCTTCCACTTTTTCTTTGGTATCAAAATCGTCCGAAGCAATCCAATATTTTAGGGTGTTTAGCTTTTCTTCATCAGCTAATTCTAGAGCTTTTAGCAACAAAAACGTTTTCTTATTTGCAATGATATCGCCGCCTACTTGTTTTCCAAATTTTTCCGGGTCGGCATAAACGTCTAAAATATCATCTTGTAATTGAAAAGCAATACCAATGTTTTCTCCGAAATTGTAAATCAGCTCAGCATCTTTTTCTGATGCGTTGGCGATTATTGCACCCAGTTTTAATGCCCCACCAAGTAAAACTGCCGTTTTTAATCTAATCATGTTAATGTATTCATCAATGGTTACATTATCACGATTTTCAAATTCCATGTCTAAAGTCTGGCCTTCGCAAACGCCTTGAGCAGTCGTATTAAAAGTATCTAGAACATCTTTAAGGAATATGGGGTTAACTTTTGCTAAATTTTTGTTGGCTTCAACCATCATTACATCACCACTTAAAATAGCAATGTTTGTACTCCACTTTTCATGAACTGTTGCTTTGCCTCTGCGTAAAGGAGCATTATCCATTATATCATCGTGTACAAGCGTAAAATTATGGAAAACCTCTACAGCCATTGCCGCATGAATGGACTTGTTCGCATCTTCTCCAAATAATTCTGTCGCCATTAAAACTAACAACGGACGGATTCTTTTGCCGCCTAAATTAATAATGTAAGTTATTGGTTCATAAAGCTGTTTAGGATTTTCAGGGAATTTTAGGTTTTGAATTGCATCTTCTAAAATTTGCTGTAATTCTACTGTATTGCGCATTTTATTCTACTAACGGAAGTTTTTAATGTTTACTAATTTTACTTAACCTTTTAATCCTGAATTAAAGTGAAATCAATTTGTCGTTTCGATAAATCTACTTTTTTTACTCTAATCATTACTTCATCTCCTAATTGATATTTTTTCTTTTTACGCTGACCGATTATGCAGTAATTTTTTTCATCTAACACATAAAAATCATCAGATATATCGCGTAAACGAATCATGCCTTCGCATTTGTTTTCTTCAATTTCAACGTACATTCCCCACTCTGTAACACCAGAAATGATGCCTTTATAAGCAGTACCAATATTTTCTTCCAAATATTCTGCCTGCTTATATTTTATTGAAGCTCGTTCTGCTTCAGCAGCTCTTTTTTCCATAGCTGATGAATGTGCGCTTGCAACTTCATAAAATTCAACCTCTGCAGATTTTCCTTCATCTAAATAAGTTTGCAATAAGCGATGCACCATAACATCAGGATATCTACGGATTGGGGAAGTGAAATGCGTATAATATTCGAAAGCTAAACCGTAGTGACTTGTTTTTTTAGTGGTATAAATGGCTTTTGCCATTGAGCGAATTGCTAAAGATGTTAAAATATTCTGCTCTTTTTTACCTTCAACATCAGCCATTAAATGGTTTAATGATTTAGCAATTTCCTTATCAGATTTTGTGTTGATTTTATATCCAAATCTTGAAGCGAAAGTTGCAAAAGTATTTAATGTTTCCATGTTTGGCGAATCGTGGACACGATACACAAACGTGAGTTTGTTTTTACCTTTGGCTTTTTTAGCGATAAATTCTGCTACTTTTCGGTTTGCCAGAAGCATATAATCTTCAATTAATTTATGGGCATCTTTTCGCTCTTTTACATAAACACCGATTGGCTTGCCACTTTCATCGAGTTTGAATTTAACTTCGGTACTTTCAAAACTGATGGCACCTTCCTTAAATTTTCTATCTCTTAAAATGTAAGCCAGTTCGTTTAGTTTTAAGATTTCATTGGCAAAATCACCAGATTTATTTTCAATAACTTCTTGTGCTTCTTCGTAACTGAATCTTCTATCCGAGTGGATTACTGTTCTGCCATACCATTCAGATTTGATGTTTGCCTGTTCATCTAACTCAAAAATTGCAGCAAAACAAAGTTTATCTTCATTCGGGCGTAAAGAGCAAACACCGTTACTTAATCTTTCCGGTAGCATTGGGATAACTCTATCAACCAAATACACCGAAGTTGCTCTGCTGTATGCCTCTTTATCTAGCTCGCTTCCTTGCTCAACATAATAAGAAACATCGGCAATGTGTACGCCGATTTCATAGTTTCCATTCGGGAGTTTTTGATAAGAAATTGCATCATCAAAATCTTTCGCATCAGCCGGGTCAATGGTGAAGGTTAATATATTTCTATAGTCTTTTCTTTTTGAAATTTCTGCTGAAGGTATTTCTTCGGGAATTGCATTAGCTTCTTTTTCTACCTGAGGTGGAAATGATAATGGAAAACCATATTGAGCAAGAATGGCATTCATTTCCGTATTATTCTCGCCTTGGTCTCCTAAAACATGCTTAACTGTTCCTATCGGATTTTTTGCGCCTTCTGGCCAATCAGTTAAACTTACCAAAACCCTTTGACCATTTTTCGCACCTAAAATATCGCTAAGCGGAACAAAAATATCATGAAGCATTTTTTTATCATCAGCAATAACAAAGGCAAATCTATCCGAAACTTTTATTACCCCGGTAAAATCAGATTTTGCTCTTTTGATAATTTCTATTACTTCACCTTCATTTTTTCTGCCGTTTTTCTTTGCAAAAACGTAAGCTTTAACGGTATCGCCATGTAGCGCATTTTTTAATTTACGTGGCGCAACGAAAACATCTTTCTCAAATTCATCTTGGGGTACAATATATGCAGAGCCATCGGCTGTCATATCAACAGTTCCGATAATAAAACTTTGAAGTTCTTTAAGCTTGAATTTACCTTTCTCAGGCTCTAAATAAATACCGGCACTTTTGCCTTCTTTTAAAATTTCGAGAATGGTTTCTCTTGATTCTTGATCGGTAAGGTTCAGTTTGGCAGAAACCTGTTTGTAGTTAAGCGCTTGATTGCTGTTTTTTTCGAAAACATCACTAACCAGTTGATTCAGAACTAATTTTATATTTGCAGATTTTTTCTTTGCCATATGGTAATTGTATTTTACCGAAGATACAGAAAAGATGCAAAAAAGGCTGTTTATTGATGTAAAATGTCAGATTGATGATGCTTGAAAATGGTTAATCCAACCTCAGTTTTACATATTTTATTTTTTTTCTAAGCGATGTATAGCTAAGATGAACAGCGCCGTCTTTTGTTTGAATAATTGCCGGATAACTGTATTCTCCTTTGAGATGTTCTTCTAAAGTGTAAATGTTTTTCCAATTTTTAACATCGTTTGAAATGGCTAGTTTCAGAACTGAACGCCCTTCCCACCAGTTTTTTCCTGCTTCAAGAGGATTATAGATTAGCAGTTGTCTTCCATCTTTTAAAGTCACCGCATCGCTACCAGAATTTGGATTTGGTAATGTAGTTGGTTTTAACTTTGTCCAGGTTTCGCCATTATCTACAGACCAACTTTCTATAATTACATTTTGTCTGCTTCTGCATAACAGTTGGAGTTTACCATTAGGATAAGTTAATATTGATGGTTGGATAACACCAAATGTATCACAATCAATATTTATTTTTCTCCAGTTTTTACCTTTAGCATCAGATTTTTCGATATGAATAATCCACTTTTTCTCATCCAAACTTTCTGTACTTGATGGATATAAAATTTCTCCATTTTTGATTTGAATTGGCTTGTTTTTTATCGGACCTAAAAATCCTTCGGCTAATTTTTTTGCATCCGACCAAGTTTTACCATTGTTATTTGAGGTTTTATATTCAGCCCACCATTCTCTGGGATTTGGTCCGACTTTATAATGTAGATAAAGCACTCCGTTTTTAGCCTTAAATAAAACCGGGTTCCAACATGGCAAACGCAAAGTATCGTTTTGAATCCCGTTCGCTACTTCTATTGGCAAACTCCATTTGCCGTTTTGATTAATTGATGTCCATATTGAAACATCTTTGCTACCTTCATGCTTTCCGCCAAACCATGCGCTCATAATGGAATTTCTATCTAACTCTACTATTGTGGATGCATGACAGGCTTCAAATGGCGCATGTTCAAAAATGTAGTTCGAAGCAATAATTTTAACATCATTTTTCTGTGCACTCGATTGAAGCCAAATAAATGAACACAATAATATAATTACAAACTTTAAATTTTTAACTACCTGGGATAGCATCGATTAATTTTTTAGTGTAAGCTGCTTTTGGAGCATAAAAAATATCTTCTGGAGAACCTTCCTCTTCAATTTTACCTTTGTTCATTACCAAAATGCGGTCTGAAATATGTTTTACAACAGCTAAATCGTGAGAAATAAAGATATAAGTTAAACCAAACTCACTTTGTAAATCCTTTAGCAAATTTAAAACTTGTGCCTGTACAGAAACATCTAAAGCAGATACAGATTCATCACAAATGATAAATTTTGGTTTTAAAGCTAAAGCACGGGCAATAACTACACGCTGTCTTTGTCCGCCGCTAAACTCATGTGGATACCTGTTATAATGTTCTTCTTTTAAACCAACTTTAAGCAATAATTCTAAAACGTTTTGTTTCCGCTCAACATCATTATTAAAGAGATTATGTACGATTAGCGGCTCTAAAATAGATTGGCCTATGGTTAGTTTTGGGTTTAGTGATGCATAAGGATCTTGAAAAATGATCTGAATATCTTTTCTAAGTTTTCTCAGTGCGGTTTTGTCAATATTTGTAATGTCATTTCCATCAAAATAAATATTGCCTGAAGTAGGTTGAATTAAGCGTAAAATTGTTCTGCCCAAGGTTGTTTTACCGCAACCAGATTCACCCACTAAACCTAAAGTTTCACCCGGGAAAACTTCAAAACTGATAGAATCAACAGCTTTTACATAATCTTTTGCTTTGGAGAAAAATCCATTTTTAATGGGATACCAAGTACAAAGCTCGCTAACTTTTAATAATGAAGATTTAGAATATAAACCATTTCTTCGTGTAGTAATTTCCTGCTCTGTAATCTGATTTTTATCATTTAAATGCGCATTTGCATCCTCAATTTTTCCAGTTAAAAAATCAGCGACTACTGGAAGTCTTTTAAGCTTCAAAGCAGGCGAGGGGCGGCAAGCAAGTAATCCTTTAGTATATGGATGTGTTGGATTATTGAAAATTACTTTGGATGGACCTTGCTCAACAATTTTGCCCTTGTACATCACCGCGACTTCATCGGCAATTTCATTAATCACACCTAAATCATGTGAAATAAATATCATCGCCATATTTCTTTCTTCCTTAAGTTTTAAAAGGAGCTCAAGAATTGTTTTTTGAACCGTAACATCTAAAGCAGTAGTTGGTTCATCGGCAATTAAAAGCTTTGGATTACAACTTAATGCCATTGCAATCATCACTCGCTGTTTTTGTCCGCCAGAAATTTGATGAGGATAGCTGTCAAATATTTTTTCAGGTCGTGGTAATTGAACTTCGTTAAAAAGTGCAATTGTACGTTCTTTTGCAGTTTTCTTATCTGTTTTTTGATGTAAAATAATGGCTTCTGCAACCTGTTCACCACAGGTAAAAACCGGATTTAAGGAAGTCATTGGTTCCTGAAATATCATCGAAATCTGATTTCCTCTGATTTGACGGATTTCGTTTGAACTTAAATTGAGTAAACTTATGTCTTCAAAATCAATTTCACCGGATATTTTTGCAGAGCGTTCATCATGTAAACGCATAATTGAAAAGGAAGTGACAGATTTGCCTGAGCCAGATTCTCCGACAATTCCTAATACAGTTCCTTCTTTAACATTGAAGCTTATTGTTTTTACAGCATTAAACCACGATTTTTCATCTCTGTTATAGAAATCAATTTTTAAATTACTTACGTTCAGCATCAGGTTACAATTGTAATGTTTTCTGCTGAAATTATATCTAATCCTTTTAATTTTAAAAGTACCTGAGCTGTGGTAATTACATCTTTTTGGCAATAAGTTACAATCCTAGGTAAATTTTGTTCCTCATAATAAACCTGCCTTACCATACTGCCATCAATATCATCTTTTGGGGTTGGTACGTTTAAAATTGCTGCCAAAAGATTTAAAGATGTATAGTGCTTATAATCGCCAAATTTCCAAAGTTCCATCGTATCAATATGGCCAACCTCCCAAGGTTTTTTGCCAGAGAGTTCAAGTTGTTTTGGAATCTCGATTCCGTTAATCAAAAACCTTCTGCATAAGTATGGGAAATCAAACTCTTTACCATTGTGTGCACAAAATAATTGTGAAGCAGGTTGCTTTGAAAGTAACTCTGAAAAATCTTTTAATATGTTAATCTCGTCATCCCCATATATGGATTTAATCCGCAAGTGTGGTTGTTTGTCCTGAGCATAAAATATGCCTAAACTCACACAAACAATCTTTCCAAACTCTGCCATAATTCCGGCTTTTTCGTAAAAATCTTCAGCACTTTGCTCTGCCGAACGTTGGTAATGCGTTTTCTGTTCCCAAAGGTCTTGCAAATGCTGAGGTACATCACTAAAGGTAGCATATTGCGGTACGGTTTCAATATCAATAACCATTACCTGATTGAGATCCAGTGTTTTTAGCATATAACAAGATAGTGAAATAATAATTATCAAAAAACAATTATCAATTTTCAAAACTGAAATATTATTTATTTAGGTTTGATTTATGGCTAAAAGTAAATTTGAAATATCGCTTGAAGAAGGCGACCATAACACCTTAAAAAATTTAATAGGCGAATGGCAAGGACAAACTAAAACCTGGTTTGAAAAAGATGTTCTTGCAGATGAATCTCTCACAAGTGGGAAAATAACTTCATTGCTAGGAGATAGATTTATTTCTTACGATTATGAAGGAAGTCTGGATGGAAAAGCTTTCTTTGGCAAAATGATAATTGGCTTCGACATTCCTTACCAAAAGTTTACAGCAAGCTGGATAGACAGTTTTCACATGGGTACGCAAATTATGCTTTCAAGTGGAGACGCAACCGAAAAAGGTTTCTCTATTTTAGGAACTTATGGTAGTCCAGAATATGGAGACAAGTTATGGGGTTGGAGAACTGAATTAGAGATATTCGGCAAAGATGAAATTGTACTTACGGCTTATAACGTTTCACCAGAAGGTGAAGAAGCAAAGGCAACAGAAACCATATTGAAGCGAAGTTAAGTTTTGAGGCTTGTCCTATTGAGCTTGTCGAAATACAAATAATTGATTCTTCAACAAGCTCAGAAAGACAACAATTATCTAAAACAAAGTAGGTGCCGGTGATAAACCATTTCCCATAACAGGGATTTTTAAATCCGTACCAATAGCTTTGTTAAGTTTTTCTATAAAATATGCCGATAATAGAGGCGAAGCCAATTCTACGTTTTGATGCACAAAGAAATAAAGGTTCTGCAATCCTTGCGCTTTCCATTCAGCAATACGTTCAACCCATTCATCCAATCTACTGTAATCACTTTCGTGGTTAGCACCTACATAACGAACAAAGGCAGTTGGCGTTGTGAGGCGCATATGTAACATGTCTCTTCTCCCGGCTGTATCTACAATTATATTTGCAATACCATTTTTCCGAAACAACTCTGCAAACTCATTTGCTACAGTTGGATTTGAAAACCATTCTTCATTTCTAACTTCTACTCCTAATGGAATCACCTTTGGAAATTCCTTGATAACGGTTTTCAAACGGTCGAAATCTTTTGGTTTAAAATTATCATGTAGTTGCAGAAAAGCCATTCCTAATTTGTCTTCAAAATTACTGATGGCATCACAATACTGTTCAACTGGCTCTTTTACATTAATCAATCTTTTAAAATGACTAATTGTATTGGTTAGCTTGGGGAAGAATTTAAAATCTGCTGGTGTTTTCTGAGTCCATGTTACTACCTGTTCGCTACTTGGCATTCCATAAAACGTAGCATTAAGTTCTATAGAATTAAATTGAGTAGAATAATACGTTAACTCATCTTTTGTCCCCTTTGGATAGAAACCCTTTAAATCTGCCTTATTCCATTTTGCGCAGCCAACATAAGCTTCAAATACCTGTTTAGGCTTATTGGCTTTTAAAATTTCTTCCGTTTGAGGAGCATCTGCAGGAAGTTTGAAATCTATAATCGATGGGTCGTCTACTTTACCGAATTGCATGTTAGTCTTTATTTTATTTCAAATATATCCAAATCTCCATAGATAAGTTCTTCCATAGCATCATAAATTTGAGTTTTTAATTTTTCGAAAAACTGTTTGTTTGAACAATTACCAAATCTCAGGAAAATTAACTTTGGTGGAGTTCCTTTCCAAGCAACAAGTTCAGGGAAGTCAGAATCTTTTGATATGATAATAACATTTGCTTTGCTTCGAGCAAGATTGTAAACTTCAATATCCGATGTTTTATTCAATTTTAAGAAGTGAAACGAAATACATTTAATATTGATTTCGTCCATTAGCCATTTAGCTATGATAGGTGAGATATTTTCATCTAACCAAAATTCCCAATCATTCGTAAATGTATTCATCCCTAAGTTGTTCTGTGCTAAAGACTAAAGCAGCCTTTATATCATCAGCCTCGAGGATGGGATGCTCCTCTAAAATTTGTTGGTGTGTCATTCCTGATGACAGAAGTTCCATAATATCAATTACGGTAAAACGATTACCTCTAATTGTTGGCTTACCGCCCATTAGTCCAGGGATGAATGTAATTCTTTCTAATAATTTACTTTCCTGACTTTTCATATCTAAATATAACAAATATTAATAAACAAAAAAAGCGCCAAGTATCATCTCAGCGCTTTTAGCTTTTATAAATTTAGAGCCCGTAACCTATAACTGGAAACAGGCAACACAATTAATAACCCAGAATCTTCAAAACCTGTTTACTATTCTGTTCCTCACCGAAAACCTCAAAGTTGAAACTTTCATCGCGGTTTCTGCGAATTAAAACATGCTTCGGACTAGGCAATAAACAATGGTGAATACCTCCATAACCACTTAAAACCTCCTGGTACGCACCAGTATGGAAGAAACCTAAATACTGTACTTTACGCGTTTTTGGCATAAATACACTGTTCATATGCGCTTCCTGATTGTAATAATCTTGCCCATCGCAAGTTATGCCACCCAAGTTCACACGTTCATATTCTGCATCCCAATTGTTAATCGGTAATAAGATATATTTTTGGTTTAAAGCCCAAACATCAGGTAAGTTAGTAATGAAAGAACCATCTAACATTAACCAACGCTCACGGTCGTTTTGTTGTTTTCTGCCTAAAACCTTGTATAAAATACCAGAAGCTTCAGCAACCGTATATTTACCAAATTCGGTAATGATATCAGGTTCCATTACATCGTGTATAGCACAAATTTCTTTAATCCTTTTTACAATTTCGTTTACCATGTACTCGTAATCGAAATCGAAAACCAACGAATCTTTAAATGGCATACCACCACCAATATCCAAAGTATCTAAATCAGGGTTAATCTTTTTGAACTTACAGTAAAGCGTTACATATTTCTCTAATTCGTTCCAATAATAAGGCGAATCGGTAATGCCAGAGTTGATAAAAAAGTGCAATAACTTAACGCGGAAATTAGGGTTATGAACGATTTTATTGTTGTAAAACTCAATAATATCTTCCATACGCACACCTAAACGAGAAGTATAGAATTGCGAATCTGGTTGTTCCTCAGCCGCAATACGAATACCTAAATTACAAGGCGTATCAATATCAACTTCATCATCAAAAAGGTTAAATTCTTCTTTGTTATCCAATACCGGAATAATGTTTTTATAACCATCGTGCAACATATCAATAATATATTGCTTGTATTGATAGGTTTTAAAGCCGTTGCAAATAATCGTTGTATCCTTTGTTAAATGACCTTTTTTCTCCAAAGCATCAACCATCGGCATATCAAAAGCCGAAGAAGTTTCCAGGTGGATGTTGTTCTTCAGCGCTTCTTCTACAATATGCTTAAAGTGCGAACTTTTAGTACAATAGCAGTACTTGTAATCACCACGGTAGTTGTTCTTTAAAATGGCAGTCTGGAAAAGAATTTTCGCTTGCTGAATTTTCTTACTTACCAAAGGTAAATAGGTGAAACGTAGGGGAGTACCATAAGTTTCAATCATTTCCATCAGGTTTAAATCCTGAAAATATAATTCATCATCTATAACATCAAAGCCCTCTTGCGGAAAGCCAACACTTAGATCAAGAAATTCTGAGTAACTCTGCATTTACTTTTAAATAATTTTTGCAAAAATGTAATTTTAAATCGAGAATTAATCTTTATTAAAAATATTTTTACTGTATAGAAACGCAATAGTTTTACACAGATTGAGCTTACGTTACATTTCTAAACAGTAATTGGCAGAATGTGTTTTAGTTGTTAAAATTTCTTGACGTAGATTGACAAGATTTCGAATGTTTTTTTGAAGGAGAAATTGCTGATTAGGAAAGCAAAACCTCATTTTCAATTAATGTTAGTCCTGCTTTCCGTTTTACTCATCCCGATAGAAAAAATCGGGAATCGTGCTCACTACAATCAGGTTTAAATTACAAATTCAGTGCAACTATTTAAGTTGAAATGCGTGGTGTATATATTTTAATGCCCTGTGCTATAGTTTTTTGAAAATATTTTAATTTTTTTTAAAGTAATTCTGATTGTTAATCGTCTTCATTAAAAACCTTAACAATACATCAATAAATATCCCTATTATGATTTCGATATTTAAAACCAATATTCAATCAGGAATTGAATTAAAACAAATTGCACAACACTTAAATAATTTATTATCGGGTGCTGCATGGAGTATAGATTTAGCCGATTGCGATAAAATTCTAAGAATAGATTCAAGCGTTGATAAAATTGGCGATGCTGTTTCCCTTCTTACTAAGTTTGGTTATAACTGCGAGAATTTGCAGAATTTTTACGCACCACCGGTTTGGTAGGGTAATGATCGTCATTGCGAGGCACGAAGCAATCTATTAATAAATTTTACTAGAGATTGCTTCTTGCCTCGCAATGACGTAAATAGTATTTACCCTTTCCTTAAATACTTCGTTAAAATAACAATGGTTTGACCTTCAACTTTACCTTCAATTTGTTCAGTATTATCATGTACTAAACGAATGTTTTTAACAACGGTACCTAATTTGGCACTTAAAGTAGAACCTTTAACATCCAAGGTTTTAACTAAAACGACAGCATCACCTTCATATAAACGCGTTCCGTTGCTATCTTGATGGAATTCTACCGTGCCATCTAATTCATGATCTCCGGTTTTCTTAGCCCATTCCAAATTTTCATCTTCCAGATACAAAATATCTAAACTATCAGCTGCCCAACCTTCACTTCTTAATCTGCTCAACATTCTCCAGGCTACAACTTGCACAGCCGGAAATTCAGACCACATGGTTTCTGTTAATATTCTCCAATGGTTTGCATCAAGTTGTTCGGTCTTTTCAATTTGATCTAAGCAGGTTTTGCAAACTAAAATGCTATTGTCAATATTGGCATTGCTTGTTGTTGGTACTTCATAGATATATAAATCATTTTCTGAGGTACATAATTCGCATTTGTTGCCCGAACGTGATTGTAATTGTTGTAATAGTGACATTTAGATATTAGATTTTCGGCGAAAGTAATAAAACTATTTGGAATGGATTGTGACGTAAATCAGATTTATTTCGGCAGGTGGGACACCAGCCGATAGAGAAAAAAGTAAGATATTAAATTAGGCTTTTTAAGCAACTCGTCATTGCGAGGTACGAAGCAATCTTAAAACATTAGGTTTATTAGCGAACGCTTTAGGATTGCTTCGTACCTCGCAATGACGTTCGGGCCAGCGATTTAGTAGGATAACTTACAATATGATTATTTTTCTGGCAAATGAATTTCTGCTAACATGCATCTTGCACTACCACCGCCATTTTTTTCGATAGTGTAAAGTGGTGCGTGAATTATTTTGCTAAAACTTTCAAGCGTATTGATTTGCTTTTCGTTAAGTGATAGAAAAGCTTGCTCAGACATGACCAGTAAACTTTCTTCTTTGCGATTAGAAATCTGAAGCATATTCCCCGCAAAATGATTCATTTGGTCTAAGCTTATTGTGATGATTTCTTTGCCAGTTGATGAGAGTACTTTTCTTACGAAATCACGCTGGTGCAGATTTGGGATTGAATCAAAACAAATTACGGCAAAACGATCACCAATACACATCATCACATTAGTATGATATATCGGAAAACCACTGGCATCAACCGCATTAAATATAACAGATTTATATCCAGCTAACTGACAAAAATTATTAAATGCTTCTGCTTCAGTACGGATGCTTAAACATGCATAAGCAATTTTGTTTATTCTATCCAAAACCATGCTGCCAGTACCCTCTAGGAAAATATCTGCAGTTTCGTAAAAGCTTAAATCGCTAATATAATTTAACTCAAATTTTTCTGCAAGCTCATCTAATATTTCTCTTCTACGCTCTAACCTGCGATTCTCAGAAAACATTGGATATAGAAAAACAGATCCGTCCTCGTGAAATGAAACCCAGTTATTTGGGAAAATAGAATCTGGTGTTTCAGGTTCCAATGTATCATCGATAACTGTAACATCAACATCATTCTGCCTCAGTAATGAAACAAATCCATCAAACTCTTTTAAAGCCTGCGTTTGTACATCACTTTCTGTGGAGGCTACCTGAAATTTATTGTTGTCTGCCGTTTGTTCGTTGAATTTGAAATCAACCGGGCGAATCATTAAAATGTGGTTGGTTGTTTGCATCTTAGGTTGTAAGTTTTAGGTTATATGTTTTAAGTCGTGTGTTCTAAACGTATCACGTATTACTTAAAACTTCTAACTTAATTCGTCTCTCAAAATTGGTAAACTCATGCAGTGAAAACCACCTCTTGCACGAGATAATTCTGCTGATGGCATTAAAATTAAAGTATCGGTAATGGTTTCAGTATCTACTTTTCCGCTTTCCAAATCCTGAATTAAATCCTTAACATCAACAACATTGAACCCTGCGGCTTTAAAGGCTTCTACGGTTTTATCATTCCTGTCGTAACCTAAAACTACGCCTTCTTTAATGGCTAGAAGATTACAAGAATCTGTCCACTGTTCTCGTGAATCATAAGGGAAAGTGTTATTACCGCTGTAAATGATTTTTGTAGGCTTATCGCTTTTCAAATCATTCTGACTAATATCGTTTAACAAAGCTTCTACGTGTTCAAAAACTTTTGGTTCGCCGGGATTAGTTTTTGTAAACTGAATAGCAGTTGTTGCTTCCAGCTGTTCTGGTTCTTTTAAAAAGTTAATAGGCTCGTGCGGATTGTACTTTGGTGAATGCGCAATTGAATTCAAAATTACCCAGGTATTTCTGTTAACTTGTGTGAAAACTGTATCCAAGTGCATATAATCTCGTTTACTCGGAATTTTTACAACTGTAACTTTCTCTACAACATTGTTTTCGAAAAGGAGTTTAATGGCTTCATTTGCACCATGTTCTGACGTTCTTTCACTGCAACCAATCAGTACATGATTTTTACTTACCATCATTACATCGCCACCTTCAAGCGTGGTGCTAAAAGCCGGTTCATCTCCAGGGCGTAAAAAGTGCATCGTTACATCTGGTATTTCGAGAATGTGATTTCTATACTCTGCAAATAACGGATGGTTGAAAAATATATAGCGCATTAAAAGCGTTTCGCGAACACGGGCTTTTTTTGCAGGCTTATTTAATAAAATGTAATTGTTTATGGTCGTTCCAACATCACGGGTAAAGATTAAGTTCGGGATGGGAGCGAAAATCATGGTGTCGTTACCTAATGTTCCCGAAATAAAGATTTCTGCCAGTTGTTTTGGGTCGGTATCTATTAATTCTAATTGGACCTTATACGTTACACCCTCAATTGCACAAACTGCAGCCACTAGTTTTTTTCTTATAGATTCGCTTTCAAGCATTTCGCTTAATAAATTCTGAATCTCGATAACCGATTTTGAACTGTGAAAATCGGGATGGTTAGGTTTGTAAAAGTTTCGGTTGGCTTCTTCCGAATCTATTTGCGCTAATTTTCCCTTAATTTTTTCAGGGTCGAGGAAATACATTAACAATTTTACATAGTAATCATATTCTCCTTTACGGATGGTGTCGAGGTGTACAATATCTTCAAAAAGCCAATCTTGCGCCTTTGATGGTACAACCTTACCTAAACCGCTATCAGGACTATGAATTAACAACTTACGTAACCTGCCGATTTCGGTTTTTACGTTTACTTTAAAGTTTTGGTTTGCTCCGCTCATGAATATTAAGTTATTGCAAAGCTATTAGAATTTTTTAAAAGTCCGATGTTTGGAGTCCGAAGTCGGAGATAAGGAATAATGAACAAAGAGCAATGACCAAAGACAAGTTGCAATCACCAATTATCAAAGAACAATAGCGAAAGAGTAAGTATTAATAATTGTGTACTTATTAAAAGGCCTAAATTTATTGCCATGGTTCGCGTCTTCACGGACTATTTCATTGCATTCATGAATAGTTTCGGTCTCTGTGGAGACACAGACCGAAGCATATGGTGATTGAATAACTTAACATAGTGCCATGGTTCGTGTCTTCACGAACCGTTTCGTTGAGCCTTGGCATCATGTTGTTTGTTTATTGCACACGCCAAAGTTAATTAAACCTCATTGAAGCGGCAGCTCCCGATTTTCGATTTTTCATTGAAATTAATCGGGACTAAAGCGAAAAGGAGGACTACAGCAACCGAAAACACACTGCAATACCTTTCCAGATCCTTTTTAATTTTGCTTCATGCTTTGGTCTTTCAGCTTTCCGCTTTAATGTCTATTTTTGCGACATGAATTTTATTATTACCGCAACGCTTGATGCTATTAAAGAACTTTATAACGAAGAAGTAGCAGAAAGTGTTATCAATATACAGGAAACCAGAAAAGAGTTTGAAGGACAGGTTACGATTGTCGTTTTTCCAATTACTAAAATCTCGAAGAAATCGCCAGAGCAAACGGCTCAAGCCATTGGCGAATATTTAGTTGAAAACGTTGCCGATGTAACGGCCTTTAATGTTGTTAAAGGATTTTTAAACCTTAGTATTTCTGAAAGTTATTTTCTTAAGCAGTTTAACGAAGACATTTTAACCGATGATTTTGGTTCTTTTGAGCCGAACGGAAAAAAGGTAATGGTAGAATATTCTTCTCCAAATACGAATAAACCGCTTCACCTTGGGCATGTTAGAAATAATTTATTGGGTTATTCTGTTTCAGAGTTATTAAAAGCTTACGGTTATGATGTTGTAAAAGTTAATCTGGTAAATGATAGAGGCATTCATATTTGTAAATCGATGCTTGCCTGGCAAAAATGGGGCGATGGTGAAACACCGGAAAGCTCTGGTTTAAAAGGTGATCATTTGGTTGGAAAATACTATGTGATTTTTGATAAAGAGTATAAAAAAGAGATTGATGCGCTAAAAGCTGAAGGACAAACTGAGGAAGAAGCAAAGAAAAATGCACCATTAATTAAAGAAGCGCAACAAATGCTTTTGAAATGGGAGCAAGGCGATGAAGCTGTAGTTTCGCTTTGGAAAACGATGAACGAATGGGTTTACGCAGGTTTTAACGTTACTTATAAAAACCTTGGTGTTGATTTTGATAAATTTTACTATGAAAGCAATACTTATTTATTAGGGAAAGATACGGTTGATGAAGGTTTGGAAAAAGGCGTGTTCTTTAAAAAGGAAGATGGTTCTGTTTGGATTGATTTAACTGCTGATGGACTTGACCAAAAACTGGTTTTACGTGCTGATGGAACATCTGTTTACATTACACAGGATTTAGGTACAGCTGCAATGAAATACGATGATTTCAAAATGGATGAGTCGATTTATGTGGTTGGAAATGAGCAGGATTATCACTTTAAGGTTTTATTCCTAATCCTTGAAAAACTAGGCAAAAATTGGGCTAAAGGATTGTATCACTTATCTTACGGTATGGTCGATTTGCCCAACGGTAAGATGAAAAGCCGAGAAGGAACAGTAGTTGATGCAGATGAATTAATCGCAGATATGATTGCAACGGCTCAGGAAAAAACTGAAGAGCTGGGTAAAATCAACGATTTTTCTGAGGAATATAAGAATGAACTTTACAGAAACATTGGTTTAGGTGCTTTAAAATATTTCTTACTAAAAGTTGAACCTAAAAAGCGTTTGCTTTTCGACCCGAATGAAAGCATTGATTTTCAAGGTAATACAGGGCCTTTTATTCAATATACGCATGCAAGGATTAAATCTTTATTAAGCAAAGCTGATTATAAAGCGGAAGTTGGAAGTCCGAAGGCCGGAGATTTGTTGCCTGTAGAGTTGGAAATGATTTTACAGTTGGCTAAATATCCTGCGGAGATTGAAACTGCGGCTAAAGCACATAGTCCGGCGAGTTTGGCTAATTATTTATACGAACTGGCTAAGTTGTTTAATAAGTTTTACCACGAAATACCACCGATAGTAAAAACTGAAGAAGGTGATACAAAACAATTCAGACTTAACCTAAGCAAGAAAACAGCCGATATTATTTTTAAAGGTATGTTGATTTTGGGCATTACTTCTCCGGAGAGGATGTAATCTTTAACAATCAAATGAAATCTCAATTATTATGAAAATTTTTGTTATAATTTTTCTTATAACATCTTTGTACTCTTCTAACTGTTTGGCTCAAAGAAAAACAATTTTTAAAGAGGATTTTGAAAGCTATGAGTACAATTGGCTGATTGTCGACCAGAAAGAATTTACAGTTAGACAAGATTCTGGGAAATTATACATAAATAAAGCAACTAAAAATGAGATTAGTAATGGGTGTTTATGGTATAGGAAAACTATTACCGGATTTAATGCTGATAAAAATTTTTCCATTAGTTTTGATGGAAAAAGTATAAGTTCTGAATTTAATTTGGGCTGTTTTGATTTTAGCTGGGGGAGGATGCAGCAATTTGATGGCGTAAGAAAACTTGACCTCTATAATTTAGATTTTCGATTAAATCGTGTTCGTTTAGGTAAATTTCAGCTTGGTAAAGGATGGGAATATTTTCAATGGTCAACCGATTTGAGAGATTCAAGCTTAACTAATTTCGATATTCAGAGAAATGTTTTCAATAAGTTTGAAATCATTCAGCAAGATGAAGTTTTGATGGTTAAAATAAATAATAAACTTGTTTACAAATTATTAGTAAAGCCACAGGTTGGAAGTGAAATAGGGTTTCAGCAGTGCATACAGAGTAGTTGGGAATTAGATAATATTGTTATTGGACAATAGTTTGGCTAATTAGATATTAAATGATTAACGAGCTCCTTTTATTATGCCTGGCTGCTTTTTCAGCAGGTTTTATAGATGCTATTGTTGGTGGCGGAGGTTTATTGCAAACGCCCGCCACTTTACTTATTCTACCACATTACCCTGTCGCAACATTATTGGGAACAACTAAAATCCCTTCGATTGCAGGCACCACTCTGGCCGCTTTCAAATACTCTAAACACATAAAATTCAATTATAAAATATTAGCAGCCTGTGCTATTGTTGCTTTCTTTTCAGCTTTAGCTGGTGCATTTCTGGTTAGCCGGATTGATAATTCAGTTATTAAACCTGTGATACTTGTTGTGCTGATATTGGTTGCCGTTTACACATACTTCAATAAACAATTTGGCATCCATCAGGAGAAAGCTCATTCTGTGAAAAAGCAGGTTCTAATGGCTTCGCTTTTTGGGTTAGTTATCGGTTTCTATGATGGTTTGATCGGACCAGGAACAGGCTCCTTTTTGATATTGGTATTTATTGCTGTTTTAGGTTTTGATTTTGTTTCCGCAAGTGCACATGCGAAGGTTGTAAATATTGCAACCAATTTAGCTGCAATATTATACTTTAGTTCAACCGGACATATTCTTTTTCAATACGCCATTCCAATGGCAATTTTTAATATTGGCGGTGCTTATTTCGGTACTAAACTCGCTTTGTTAAAAGGGAATAAGTTTATCCGTATATTCTTTCTTATCGTTGTTTTCGGTACGATTTTGAGGTTTGCTTATGATGTTTTTTCGAGTTATCGGTTTTGAGTTGTCGGTTACCTGTTCAAGCATCGATAAATAAAATCAAATGAGTAATTCTAAATAAAACGTTATTCGTTGGTCGTTTTTCGTTTGAACAGTTCGATTTAACAATTTATCAATTTTACACTTAACCACCTAACCACTAAGGTTTAACGATTACAAATTCAAGTTCGCCATTCAGCGATTCAACAATTTATCAATTTTACACTTAACCAATAAGGCTTAACAATCATAAATTCCAGTTCGTCCTTCAACGATTCAACAATTTCTCAATTCTACAATTAACCAAGTCCTCACCTAATCTTTTTCAATTCCTGATTTAACTGGTACTGGTTTTTTCTTTCTGAAAGTTGGGAAGCTCATCGGGCTTTTGGCTGGTCTTTCATCTCCCAATAAAGCACCCCATTGTTTAAACATTTCGGTACGGTCGAAGATGATTTTCAATACCGCGACTATCGGTAAGGCGAGGAACATCCCGGAGACGCCTGCAATGCTGCCACCGATAAATACACCGAGGATTGCAAACAATGCATTTATTTTAACTTTCGAACCTACAATACGTGGCATCAGGATGTTATTATCTAAGAACTGAACAAAGGCAATTACACCTAAAACCGTTAGTACCGGCCATAATTCCTGCGAAGAGGTAAGCGTAAGCAATACGCCAATTACATTACCAATTAATGCACCCACATAAGGAATCAGGTTTAATATTGCGAAGATTACACCAATTAGTAAAGCGTGTTTAATGCCAATCAGCATCAGGATTCCGCCCAATAGAATCGTCATGTAGGTAATCTGTATAAGCAAACCAATCAAGTAACTTTTAATAATTGATTCAGTTTCGTAAATGGCGTCTTTAACCTTTGGATGATGCTCTGTTTGAAACCACATGAAGATAAATCTTAATAGAATATCTTTATAAAAAAGCATCAGGTATATGTAAATCGGTAATAAACCAATAAATACAAAAACGCCACTCAAAGTAACAGCTGCCCCACCAGCTACGGAAGTACCCATATTCATTAAATCATCGCTCTTATCCTGAATGAAAGCCTTTTGCTGATTTGTATCGTACTTTGAAATTCGGCTTATCCAATCGCTAAGTGACTGAATGTGCTGGTTAACATTTGCTTTAATCTGCGGAAAATCCTTCGCTAAAATGCCAATCTGGTTGGAGAAAAACCAAACGATTAATGCTACAAAAAGTGCAACAAGCAAAATGGGTAGTATGATGGCCAGGCTTTCGGGAAACTTTTTCTTTTTTAAAAAACGATATACTGGCAAAAGCATGATGCTAATGAAAAAGGCCATTAAAATTGGCATTATGATGTCGCGACCGACTACCATCACCGCAACAAACGCAATCAGCCCCAATAATTCGATTGAACGCTTGACAGTTAGAGGCATATTATTCGTCATAGTTTTTAGGTTTTCAGTTAAACATGATTCGTTTATAAATGTTTTAAGATAGTGATAATTTGTTGGTTGGTTTTTTAGTTTTTTCGTTGTTTGGTTGCTGGTTAATTGGTTAACTGTGGAATTGGTTAATTGGTTCTTTGGTTTTTTAGATGGTTAGTTGTTTAGAGGTCGATTTGTTATTTGGTTAATTGATTATTGGCTGTTCATTATATAATTGGTTAATTGTCTTCGACTCCGCTCCAGACTGACAACAACTATCAGATATATCATTAACCCCGCAACTGGTAACTGATACAGAAAACTGCTAAATTGCTCCTTTATCCTTGTTCATTATTCCTTTATTTGGTTAATTGCTTAACTGTGGAATTGTTTAATTGGTTCTTTGGTTTTTTAGATGGTTAGTTGTTTAGGGTTTAGAGGTCGATTTGTTATTTGGTTAATTGATTATTGGCTGTTCATTATATAATTGTTTATTTGTCTTCGACTTCGCTCAGACGGACAACAACTATGAGACATGTTGTTAAATCCCCAACTGGTAACTGATAACAGGAAACTGCTACATTGGCCATTCCCTATTTCCCATTATCCATTTCCCATCATCCATCTTCCATCCCTCATCTTCTTTTCTTCCAAAAAAATTACCTTATGCTCATACAATTCCCCACATATTAAATTAATTTTGCCGCTTGTATTAAAAGAACATGGACAATCAGGATACCATTATTGCATTATCAACTCCACCGGGTTCGGGGGCTATTGGCGTTATACGTTTATCCGGGCCGGATGCCATAAGTTTAACCGATTCTGTTTTTGCCGGAAAAAATTTAGGTAAACAGGAAAGTCATACTTTACATTTCGGTTTAATTAAAGATGGTGAAAGTATTGTTGATGAGGTGGTTGCAGGTTTGTATGTTGCTCCAAAATCTTATACAAAAGAAAACGTCGTAGAGATTTCCTGCCATGGTTCTAATTACATTATTCAGCAAATTATTAATCTACTGATTAGTAAGGGTGCAAGGGCAGCAAAGCCGGGCGAATTTACCTTAAGGGCTTTTTTAAATGGCGCTTTTGATTTAAGTCAGGCAGAGGCGGTTGCAGATTTAATTGCTTCTAACTCTAAAGCTTCGCATGATGTTGCCATGCAGCAAATGCGTGGTGGTTTTGCTAATGAATTAAAAGCTTTACGTGAGCGATTGATTCACTTTGCTTCGATGATTGAGCTTGAACTTGATTTTGCAGAAGAAGATGTAGAATTTGCGAACCGCGAACAACTGCGTGAATTGGTGACAAAAATTAATCAGGTTTTAGGCCGATTGATTTCTTCTTTTGAAATGGGGAATGTGATTAAAAATGGAGTACCCATTGTAATTGCAGGTAAACCAAATGTAGGTAAATCGACCTTGTTAAATGCCCTGTTAAATGAGGAACGAGCCATTGTTTCTGACATTGCCGGAACCACCAGAGATACTATTGAAGATGAATTGACGATAGGTGGTGTGGTTTTTCGCTTTATTGATACGGCAGGCATTCGTGATACGGCAGATATTATTGAGGCCTTAGGTGTAGAGCGTACGCTGGAAAAGATGAAGCAGGCCAAGCTGATTATTTATATGGCTGATGCAAGCCAAAGTGTTGCAGAGCTGGAAGAGCAAATCAGAGGGTTGGCGCAACTGGGCATCCCATACTTAGTTTTGGTTAACAAAGCTGATTTAATTGCTGAAGCGCAACGTAAAGCTTTTGAAAGTTTAGATGTAGTGTTTATCTCGGCAAAGGAAAAGCAAGGCATTGAAGACCTTAAAACTACCTTGTTAGAGCAAGTGAATTTGCATCACATCAATACCAGCGAAACTTTGGTGACCAATATCCGCCATGTTGAAGCCTTAAAACAAACCGAAAATGCTTTGCAAAGGGTGCTGGATAATGTTGATAACCCGGTTACATCTGATTTCCTGGCGATGGATATTAAGCAAGCCTTGCATTATCTTGGCGAAATTACAGGTACAGTAACTACTGATGATTTGCTCGAGAATATTTTTACTAAGTTTTGTATCGGTAAATAAGATTCCCTAATCTACAAGCGTATTTGCGCTTCTTTTTGGATAAAATTTTCGGATTTTAATTACATGCTTTAAAATGCGATCATCATGCCTTAGGACTGGGATGGGTATGCAATGGGATAGGAGGTGGCTTTTGATAGCGTTAGGACATGCCAGAAAATTAAAACAGGTACAATTTCCCGATTGCCTCCATTCTCAAAAATGTGAAATTACAATTTAGTACTATTACAGTACTCTATCTATGCTGCTAACGCCTTCATTTAAGGTTGAGCGTAAGGTTGAGGTGATGAAGCAATTACAAAGGGGTGCCATATGCTTCGGTATTTATTCGTGATAGAGTAGAACCTTTCCCGAAGGCTTCCCGAACACTTCCCGAAGCAGGCACGATGCTTTCCCGAACAAATCCCGAAGAAGACAAGTTAATTTGAGCATGATGTGAACAAGTATACTCCTTATTAATTTGTCTTAAAAATCCAGGAAAGGAATCACCTAACTTAATTGATAATTTCTAATGCTTTATCTCTAACGATATCAAAATCAGGTGGATTAATAATACATGCCTGTATTTGATAAGGAAAGCTTATAAAAGTGGATTCGGATAAATTAGAAACGATAATAATCGGAATATTTGCCGAGGCCAGTTCCGGCCAGGGTATATTGAATAAATTCCGCTCGTTAGCTACTGAAGGACCCATATTCATAATAATTAAATTGGGCTTAAGCTGAGTAACATTGACCAAAAATTTAGATACATTATTTAGTAATGATATCTCAAAACCTGAATCGAGTAATATGTCAATCAATTCTACATTAGAGCGATATTCTTCAATAATTAATACATGTTTTTTCATATAGATGTTATTAAAGTTGAACTAATATAACTAATTAATAATACAAAATAAACAAATTTTGTTTATTTTTTTTTACTAAAAAATTGTGAATTTAAATCATGAATTCGACACGATTTTCCGTCGTAAGTAAATACAAAAAAAGTATTAGGTGTTAGGTAGACACAAATTAAAGGAGGTATAACCCAACTAAGATTTTCTAATTATCGAGCGCTGAAGAAATGTTTCAGCGAGGTGAAATTGCCTAGTTATACAATTGCTTAATTATCAATTGTATAACTAGGCAATTAGATGTCTGTTATCTTATAAAATAACTTGAGAAACTTTACGTTAAGTGATCGATAATGATTATGGCCCATTGGAAATTATATCTATTTTCCGTTTATCAATCCGTACAGATTTTTTACTTGAAAAGTAAACATTCAGGATTTAAAGCACATTATTACCAGTGAGCATAGCCCTATACAGAGATTGTTAGTAGTGGCTCAAGAATAAAGTTTATGTTTAGTAAACTTCTTTTCTAAACTGTTTTGGTGTTAGTAAAGTTTGTTTTTTGAAAAAGTTATTGAAGTGGGAGGACTCTTTAAAATTTAAGTTAGAAGCAATTTTTTTAATTGGCAAATCTGTTTGTAGTAGCAAAGTTTTAGCATTGTGAATTATTTTGGCATCCAAATGCTCTTTTGCCGATTTCCCTGTTTCGGATTTTAATTTTGAACTCAAATAATTTTGATGTACGGCAAGTTTAGAGGCAAAATAGGCAATATTGTATTCTATTGTCTCCGAGCTCTCATTTTGATTATCTTCTTGCAGCAATTTAAGGAACCGATTGCTAAGTGTATCAACTTTACTTAATGAATTGGCATCTTCTAAAATATTATTATTAACGACATATTTCAAATGCAATCTTTTTATCTTCATAAACAAAATCAAAATTGCAGAAGCCATAATTTCTACAGAACCTGTTCTGTCATCCGAATTATATTCATCATAAATATAATCAAAAACATTCATCAGGTCTTGCAATTCGGTTAATTCAACAACAAAAGGTGCGGACTTATCCGCTTGAAAATAATCAAAAACAGAAATAAAGTTTTTTAATTTTAAGTGATTTTCAACAAATTTAACTGAAATCGCCAATGCATATTCTAAAATATTATCATCTTTCATTAGGCATGATACAACCTGATTGGGTGGAGATGTGTACACAGCCGGACTCACTAAGGTTTGTTTCCATTTTCCAATCCTCATAACACCTTCTCCTTTGATAAGAAGTTTAATGCCGTAAAAATTATGTTTAAATGGAGGTACTTCAAATGATGGATAAGTCCATAATTTATCCAATTTATCGACATAAATACCTTCAAATTTTGATGGCGAAATGTTTAGAGCCCTAAAAAAATCCTCAAAATTCTCGAAAAAGGGGACATCATTTTCCATTAGTAATAGCTTTTAATAAATTTACAAATATTTTAATGAATTGAAAAATAAGATGTTATGTATATTTTAAGGAAAGAAAATGAATTATTTCTTTAAAGTTTCTTCTCAATATTTTTTAATCTGATGGTTAACCTTTGGATTTGACCTTGCTGTTTTTTTATTAAATCTTCTTGTTCAATAACATGGAGATATAATTCCTCGATTTTTTCTAGTTGTGATATGGTTAACTTTGTTAAGTCAACATCATATTCATTGTTTGTTTTTTGTATATCTTTAATTGAAATGATACCAGGAAGATGATGGTTTTCTTGTATAAATGTCTTGATTTCACCTATTTTTTTAAAATCATATTTTGGGTTTACAGCTGACTTTCCTGTAAAGTATTTCTCAAAAACATAATCTGGGTAGGTATTAGAGGTAGTTACGATACTTCCATTAACTTTTAATTTTTGAGAACCTGTGAAATTTTGTTGCGCAGAATACCCAACACTTAGCGTTTGCATGATATTAAATTTCCCATTTCCTGCAATTTCTGCTCTGTCTTGCCCACTCGCTCCTCCACCGGTAGAGGTAAAAAAAGTAATCGGTGCGGCAATAGTTGTGCTAGTTGTTCCAATGGACAAAGCTGTTGATGTTCCACTTGCGGCTATTTGTGCTGCAGCATTGGGGTCTACATACATTTCAACGTCGCTTGTGCCAGCTCTTGCCATGAAACTAGACGTACCTACATCAGTAGAATTCATTGTTGCAGCACCACTTACACTATTAGAAAATCTTGTAAATCCCGTAGTACCTCTAAAAAAGAGTCTGTTTCCTGCCATTGTTACAGAACGTTCATTCGTTAAAGTGCCATCACTATTATAAATATTTTTAATCGCAACTGGTGTTCCGCTAATTCCATTGACTGTAGTTGTCAAAAAATTTGATTCAGAAACAGCATTACTTACTGATTTTACCAAGTTTACACTTGCTCCAGTTACACCATTTACCGTAGTGGTTAAACTATTATCAGCAGAAGTGTTACTAACTGAATTTACAGCGTTCGTAGTTGAAGAGATTCCATTAACTGTTGATGTTATCGTATTAATTGGGTTGGTAATCAGGTTTGTGGTTGTTTGACTATCTGCTGAACTTTTAAAAGCAAGCCATTTCGCGGCTGTGGCATCATAGTAATAGTATCCTGATTTAACTACCTCAATTGTTTTCGCAGTAGTTGGAGATGCTGGTGATGTTGCAAATACAAGAGTTCCGTTTTGGTTATTTCCGTATAAGTTGTCTTTACTTTTTAATTCATTGCCAGTTAAGCGTGGCGGAAGAACGCCATCTACAGCCGATAAATCTGCTGGTTTTGATACAATATCTAAAGTTGCCTGTGGGGTTTTTGTTCCAATACCAGTTTGTGCAATTGCAAAACAGGGGATAAATAAAAAAAATGTAATAAATATATTTTTCATAAGGTTTTTTATAGCCCGCAAATGTCACTCTATTTTAATTCAACATTATTATAATAATTAAACGAAAAAGTGCAAATTTTAAATATTTTAATAGTTAATTATTTAGATATAATCGAATTTTTAAGTTACCTGAGGATTTTGTATAAGAAAAACTTAATATGTTGATGGAGATTAGTATTGTGGTAAGTTTTGTACTAAGTACAATAAGCAGATGGATTTGTACTTTCCTAAACTGAACTAAATTGCCAACAAATTGAACATATCTACCAATTCGAAATTTGCCAGGATGCCCACCTTTGATTCAAACAAAAACATAAAAATTATGGGACTTTCTGGCTTAGGCATCTTTCACACCATTATTGGCGTTATCGCCATCTTTGCTGCAATAACTTCATTTATCAGGTTTGGCAAAATAGAGCTTTCACACTCAACCGGTAAACTATACTTCTATACCACCGTTATTACTGCGCTTACTGCTTTAGGATTATCCAAGCATGGCGGTTTCAATGCAGGGCATGTTTTCTCTGTATTTATTTTCATCATTGTGCTTATAGCGTTTTGGCTTAATCACAAAAAGACCGGGCATAATAAATTTAGGTATCTGGAGAATTTTTTACTTTCTTTTAGTTTTTTTCTTTCTCTTATTCCAACGGTTAATGAAACTTTTACCAGAGTTCCAATCGGTCACCCGCTGGCTGCGGGCCCAACAGCCCCGGTAATTGGTAAAACTTTAGGTTTGCTTTTAGTATTTTTTATAGCAGGCTCGGTTTATCAGTTTTACAAGCAACGAAAGCTTATTCAGGTAAAATAGCATTTAGCAAATTTTAGCATCAAAACAAGCCTGGCTTTATTCAGTATTCTGAGTAGGTGCGAGGCTTGTTTGTTGTTGTAAACAAATTCCTTTTTGTATTTTTATCTGATATTATGATACTCGACCATAAGACCTATGAACTCTTCGGAAAGCCGATTTTACAACGCTTAAAAATAAAGGCTCCTTTCAGTTTTGATTTTCCGATAACAGATCATGCTTGTTTTTTGTACATGATTGATGGTGATATGAAATATAAGTATAGCGACAGGCAGGCAATACTTCCGCAGAAACATTCCTTGTTTTTGAATTGCATTCATTCCAGTAAAACCATTAGTAGTTTGCAGCCAGGAGAAACCAAAGAAATTATGGTTATTAATTTTCATCCTGATATTTTGAAGCAAATCTATTCGAGGGAGGTACCTGTTTTACTTCAGAATTTAAATGTTCCCATTTCAAATCAATCTATCGAACACATTAATAGTGATATTTTAATCGAGAAATACATAGATGGTTTACTCTTTTACTTTCAACATCCAACTTTAGTAAATGATGATATTCTGGTTTTAAAGCTTAAAGAAATTATTTTGCTGCTCTCCCAAAGTGCTAACGCTCCTGCGGTGCAAACCATATTTAATCAGTTGTTTTCGCCAATTACTTACACTTTTAAGAAAATCATCGAGGCAAATATTTTTTCGCAATTTAATATTGATGAATTAGCTGCACAACATAACCTCAGTATCTCTTCTTTCAAACGAGAATTTTTTAAAAACTATAACGATACGCCAGCCAATTACATTAAAAATAAAAGGGTGCAAAAGGCAGCGGAATTATTGATTGTTTCCAGCCAGCGGATTAAAGAAATCGCTTTTCAGTGTGGTTTTAATGATGTTGCTAATTTCAATAAAAGCTTCAAAGAAAAATATAATATTAGCCCATCAGTGTATCGCCAGTCGCAAAAATAACTTAAGTTATTGGATAGCTGATTTTATAAAGTTGCTTAGGATTAGCGTTTTAAGTTCTTTTTAGTTTTTGGGATTTGTAACAATGCCTTTATCTGGGAAAAGAAATAAGAATGTTTGATAATTTGCAAGTTGGTTGATTGGTCATTAGTTCATTGGTTGATTAGTTTATGATTGAGTAATTGAATTAGAGAATGACTGGATGAGTGACTTAGTGATTAGGGGTTAATTGATAATTGGAAATTGGTCATTGAAAAATTGGTCATTGATAATTGAAAATTGATGATTGGTCATTGATGAATTGGTCATTGAAAACTACACTCTGCTAAGCAACCAACAAACTAAACAACTAACAAACCGAAACAATGGGCGAAAAAAGTCTGGCGACGAAACCGCATTATCCGATACTTGATGGCTTACGTGGCGTTGCTGCAATTATTGTTGTTACTTTTCATTTAACCGAACCATTGGCTACAGGGCATTTGGATAATCTGGTTAACCACGGTTATTTAGCTGTCGATTTCTTTTTCTTACTTTCTGGTTTTGTAATGGGTTATGCATACGATGACAGGTGGCATAAAATGACGGTTGGTGGTTTCTTAAAACGACGAATTATACGGTTGCAGCCCTTAGTTATTCTGGGTATGACGCTTGGAGCCATCGGTTTTTATTTTACAGATTCTACAATCTGGCCGCTAATTCATACCATTCCTTTGTGGAAAATGCTGCTGGTTATGCTCATTGGCTATACTGTTTTACCCGTTCCATTGTCGTTAGATATTAGAGGTTGGGAAGAAATGCATCCTTTAAATAGTGTGGGCTGGTCTTTATTCTTCGAATACATCGCTAATATTTTTTACGCCATTGGCATCCGTAAGTTTTCTAATAAAGCTTTAAGTGTTTTTGTTTTTCTTGCTGCGGTCGCATTGGCGCATTTGGCAATCACTAGTGCTAATGGAGATGTTGCAGGCGGCTGGACTTTAAACTGGGAGCAAGGACGCATTGGTATTACCCGAACCATATTTCCTTTTTTTGCTGGTTTACTTTTATCTCGGGTAGCTAAACCCACCCATATTAAAAACGCATTTTTATGGTGCAGTTTACTCTTGGCTGTTATACTTTATATGCCCAGGATTGGCGGTGCCGATTACCTATGGATGAATGGAATTTATGAATCGATTAGCATCATACTTGTTTTTCCTTTGATTGTTTACATTGGCGCAAGCGGTATTTTGAAAACGGCAACCGGAAATAAATTGTGCAAGTTTTTGGGTGATATATCGTATCCACTTTATCTGGTGCATTACCCAATTGTATATTTTTACGTAGCCTGGATTAGCAATAATAAAGGCATTACGTTTACTGAAGCTTTGCCTGTTGCTGTCGCTATTTTGCTTGGTTCTATTGTCTTGGCTTACTTTAGTTTGAAATGGTACGATGAGCCTGTTCGGAAGTGGCTTAGGAAGAAATGGGGGTGATGGGGAGTGGAAGAGGGAGGATGGAAGATGGGGAATGGAGCAAGGATAAAGGAGCAATGACCAATGTTCAATTCAGCAATAATCAAATGAAGGAGCAATGACAAGCAATTAACCAGTTAACCAATTAACCCCTAATCCCTAAACAACTAACCAGCCAAACAACTAAACAACCAATGAGCACGTTAAAAACATTTATAGAAAGTATTGAAGCGAATGCGCTACCGAACGGTATATCTGTTCAGCTTAAGGCATTATGGTATGATGGAAAAGGAGATTGGCACCAAGCACATGCACTTGTTGATCATCTGAATGATTCATCTTCGGCTTTGATTCATGCTTATTTACATCGTAAAGAAGGAGATATCTGGAATGCTGATTATTGGTACAGCCGGGCTAAATCTTCTCGTCCGGATGTTACTTTAGACGAAGAATGGGAAACATTGGTTAAGCGATTTTTGTAAATTTAGCTTTGAAGTGTAGAACCGCTTTCATTAACCGTTAGAACATGGTTTGCCCCACATTTCAGAGCAAAATTATTTTTTTGATGCCCAACCGGGAAATCAAAAGCAATAGGGTAGCTGTATTCCTTAACTTTTTCTAAAACGATATCGTAAATTGTTTTTCCAAATTCTTCTCCGGCATCGTCAGGCTTCACTTTAAAGCCGCCGATAATTAATCCTTTTAAATTTTTCAATTTATTACTGCGCTTCAAGTTCCAAAGCATTCTATCAATACTATAAAGGTATTCGCCTGTATCTTCAATAAAAAGAATTTTGCCTTTTGTATCTAAATCAGAATCACTTCCGGCTAAGGTTTCTATAATACTTAAATTTCCACCAACTAAAATTCCTTCGGCTTTGCCTGTTCGGTTATTTAAATTAGCCGGAGCATTGTAATTCGTTTGTGCTCCTGATAAGGCATTTCTAATCGATAAAATTGTGTCAATTTGAATCGGTTCTGCTTTTGCCCAATCATCCGGAAAACTATTACACATTTTAGAGTGAATGGATGCTATGCCATAGTTTTTTGCCAAATGGCAATGCAAAACGGTGATGTCGCTAAAACCAATTATCCATTTTGGATTTTTTTTGAAGGAAGAAAAATCAAGTTTATCTATAATCCTGACAAAACCATAACCACCACGGGCACACATTATCGCCTTGATGTTTGGATCATCTAACATTTTTTGAAAATCGTTTAATCTTTCCTCGTCTGTTCCGCCGTAGGTAAAATCACGTTTTCCAATACTATCTCCAATTTTGATGTTGAAACCCCAGCTTTGCATTTGTAAAACCGATGGCTGAATTTCATCAAGCGTAACATAACCCGCCGGACTTGTAATGCCAATCGTATCACCTTGTTTTAAATATGGAGGAATTTTAAAGGATGAACTTTCGCTTTCAACTGATTTTGCTAAACCTTTAAAGGCTGGAAGTACTGTTGCAGCAGCTAAAAATGAAGAAAGGAAATGTTTTCGGTTCATTTAAGTTTTGTGTTAGGTCTTGTTAAGAGCGAATATAAGATTTTAAAAATACTGCATAAGAGAAAAGGGATTTATATCCATAAATCCCTTTTTTAAACCAAACAAATTAATCTGTAAAAGATTAGTATAATGTGAATTATATAGATAACCAAGATTGGATTAAAATGTTTTGAGATTTTAAAATAAATTATTTGAATAGGATAGTTTAATATGAAGCGATAGAGTAAAAAAAGCCGATAAAAAGTTAAGGCTATCCATCGCGGATAGCCTTTGCTAACAACAAAACAAATATAAGATAACCAAATCTTACCTGATTGAGCAGAACCAGGATAAGTGCATATGAGAAACACTTTGCGGCCTAGTAATGGATTCGAACCATTGTGCTAAAGTTTATGAAACTCCGACCTTCCCTTCGGTCAACTGGCCATTTTTTATTAAACAGGTTTTAAATTCAAAAAATCTTTCAGCTCTATCATTTCTTCAACTTTTGCGCTATATTCATCCTCAATATTCATTAATTTAATTTCCTGATATTTTACGTCCTTTATTAAATTAGGGTAATCAATAATCGCCGGGTATTGAAAATAGACTGACATATTTTTTTAAACTAACTGTTTAATATTCTTTGTTATCTGATTAATGTTCCACAAATATATAAATTACTATATAATATCTATCAATTTAGTAGTCTTTATTTATGATTTTGTATTAAGTTGTTTATTATCAGTTAATTAATTTTTTATTTTAAGTTTTGTAATTCAAAATACAAGCTTAAATCACTGATTATATGGTCTGATAAATGATGAAAAGCCTGCTGTTTTTATGGTATTTTTTCAATCAAATTCAAAGCTTTAATTCAATTTCTAAAAAGCTAATTATTTTGAGGATATTTGCACATTAAATATTAAAAACGATAAAGGGTGTCATTAGATAAATTAAAACTTAGTAAACCACTTGTTGCGGCTATGACGGATGCCGGATTTTTAACTCCAAAGGAAATCCAGATTAAAACCATGTCGCGTATTTTAGGTGGTCAGGATGTTATAGCAGTAGGACCAGAGGGGGCCGGAAAAACAACAACTTATGTTTTAGCAACTTTAATGAAGCTGAAATACGCTTTTGAAGAAGCACCAAGAGCATTAATTTTAGTTCCTGATGCAGAACATGTGGATCATGTTCTAGAGCAATTCAAATTATTGAATCGTAATAACACATTCAGAATTTTGGGTATTGATAGCCGCGGTGTGGTAGAAACCCAAATGAATGAAATTACTGATGGTTGCGATATTATTGTGGCTGTTCCAGATAGAGCGAGAGCATTGTATTTGAAACTGGCATTAAACACAAATAAAATCCAATTGTTTATTGTAGATAATGCCGAATTAATTGTGAAAAAAGGTTTGCAGCTTCCTGTTGTAGAACTTGCAAATAGCGCTTATAAATCTCAACACGTTGTTTTTACTGAAGTTTTGCATGAGAAGTTGAATCATATGATTTCGCCTTTCATGAAAGATTCTACCGCCACAATAGAAGTTGATGAGATTGGAGAAAAACAGGCAGAGGTTTATCCGCAACTGCTTTATCAGGTTCCAAACTTCCGTACAAAACTTAACCTTTTAACCTTATTACTGAACGATTCTGAATTTTTCGACAAGGTTGTTGTTTTCGTAAATACTCGCTTAACGGCTCAAACGGTTTATAAAAATTTCAATAATCCGAAGGAAGGAGAAATCAGTATTTATCGTTCGTTATTTTTTGATGATGATGGTTTCGATGATATCGAAGATTTTAAATCAAATCCGGAAGCTAGAGTTTTAATCGTTGCAAATGAAAATCTTGGAGGTTTAGATATTCAAGGTATTCCATTTATCCTTCATTTTGAATTGCCTGAACAAAAGGAAACTTTAATTCAGCGTATTGTTAAACATGAGGAGGATGAAGTGGTTGCCATAACTTTTTCAACAGATATTGAATTGATTGAGGTAAAGAAAATTGAACAAGCCATTGGGCAACGAATGGACGTTATTGATTTACCGGAAGATTTGAAAATTGTAGATGCATCAACTGCAAAGCCAAAGAAGAAGAAAAAAGACGAGGAAGAAGATACATCAGAACGCGGTGCTGCATTTCATGATAAGAAAGCCAGTAATGTAAAAAACTATAATTACAGCGCCGGTACTAAAGCTAAAATGACTTATAAGAACAAGAAAGGTTTATCTTAATTGACTTTTGGTTTGTTTATGATTTGCAACAATTTCTAATCAGGCTGCTTTTTACTTTTAATTTGGGAAAATCATAATATATTTAAATCAATTAATAAGTTATGATAGAAAACAGTTACGCTAAGAAAGGCCAGATTCAGCATTTTGTAATGTTTTGGTTAAAGCCACAGCTTACAAAAGCCGAGATATTAGATTTTGCAAACTTTTTCGAAAGTTTAAAGTCGATAAAGTACATTAAAACACTAAACTACGGTTTAGCTGCGAATACGCCAATCAGGCCTGTAACTGATAATTCTTTTAAGTATTCTCTAACGATTACTTTTGATAACATAGAAGATCATAATGCTTATCAGGATGATAGAACTCATTTAGATGCAGTTGAGAAATTTTCTAAAAACTGGTATAGAGTAGTGGTTCATGATACGATTGTTTCTGCCAACTACGGGTAAGGAAATATGGCTGTATCATAATCAATTTATCCTTTTTACATTGTCACGTTGAGCTTGTCGAAACGGCTTTTGAAGCAAATTTACAAGTCCTTCGACAAGCTCAGGATGACATTATTATTTATGATACAGCCTTTGTTATAGAAAGAAAAGCTGACTAGCTTAATTTTCCCAATGCTTCTTTAATTCTTCTTAATGCTTCTACCAAACTCTCATCTGATGCAGCATAAGATAAACGAATGTAATTGTTATTGCCAAAAGAATCGCCACCAACGGTAGCTACGTGACCAACATTTAATAAGTAAAGTGCTAAATCCGATGAATCTTTAATTACATTTCCATCAGCATCTTTTTTTCCAAAGAAAGAACTTATCTCAGGAAAGAAATAAAATGCGCCATCTGGTAAATTAGTTTTAACACCTGGTATTTCGTTTAATAAATTATAAACTAATTCTCTACGACGAAGAAATGCTTCTTTCATCAACAAAACACTTTCTAAACCTTGCTCGTAAGCAACAATACCTGCTCTTTGAGCAATAGAACAAGTTCCAGAGGTAGTTTGACCTTGTAATTTATCGTTTGCTGCTGCAATTTCTTTATTTGCAGCTATGTAACCTAATCTCCAACCCGTCATTGCAAATGCCTTAGAGAAACCATTAACAATAATTACACGGTCTTTAATGCTATCAAACTGAGCGATGGATTCGTGTTTATCAACAAAGTTTATGTGTTCGTAAATTTCATCCGATAGGATAAAAATATTTGGATACTTCTCAAAAACTTTAACCAATGCTTCAAGTTCTGCCTTGTTGTACACCGAACCTGTTGGGTTACACGGCGAAGAAAACATGAAAAGCTTAGTTTTTGGTGTGATAGCCGCTTCTAGTTGCTCAGCTGTAATTTTGAAATTGCTTTCAATATCCGTATCGATGAAAACAGATTCGCCTTCTGCCAAGGTTACCATCTCAGAATATGATACCCAATAAGGCGTAGGAATAATTACCTGGTCGCCCGGATTAATTAAGGTTAAAATAACATTTGACAGAGATTGCTTTGCACCTGTAGAAACTACAATTTGCGAAACATCGTAATCTAAATTGTTTTCTGTTTTGAGCTTATTCACAATCGCCTGACGTAAATCAGGGTATCCCGGTACCGGAGAATAACGTGTGTAATTTTCATCTAACGCTGTTTTTGCAGCATTTTTAACGTGGTCTGGTGTATTAAAATCGGGTTCGCCAACGCTTAAACTTATAACATTTACACCCTTAGATGCAAGTTCGCGACCAAGCTTGGTCATTTTAAGCGTTGCAGATTCTGATAAACTGTTGATTCTATTTGATAAGATGCTCATGGATAATTACTTTGTGCGCAAATATATAAACCAAATATTATTCTGCACTAAAAAACAGCAATTTTTATCAATTAATTTATTCCATTAACCGTATTTTTGAAAAAAAATCTCTGTGACGGTTAAAAAGAAGGCCATAGTTTTATCTCTGGTAGTGAGTGTTGTATTAATGCTTGCCAAATTTGTAGCATATTTTATAACGGGTTCAAACTCAATTTTAACTGATGCAGCAGAAAGCATTGTAAACGTTATAGCGGGCAGTTTTGCGTTCTATAGCATATATTTGAGTACGCAACCGCGTGATGAAAACCATCCATACGGACATGGAAAAGTTGAATTTTTCTCTGCTTTTGTTGAAGGGATTTTAATCCTGATTGCCGGGGTGGTTATCATTTTTAAGTCTTCTTACAATTTGATTTATCCGCACCCTGTTGGGCAGTTATTGCAGGGTACATTAATTATCGGGATTACAGGCTTAATTAATATGATAGTTGGTTTGTACTTAATTAATGTTGGTAAAGAAGAGCATTCAGTAACACTTCAGGCTGATGGAAAGCATTTGCTTACAGATACTTATACGAGTGCAGCGATTGTTGTTGGCTTAATCCTTATTCAGATAACAAATATAATTTGGTTAGATAGCTTACTTTCTGTTTTAGTTGGGTTTTACATTGTTTATTCTGGCTACAAACTTACCCGTGGTTCGGTTGGCGGATTGATGGATGAAAGTGATTTTACACTGGTAGAAGAAGTGGTGGAGATTTTGCAAAAAAACAGGCACAACCCATGGATTGACGTTCATAATTTACGCACACAGCAATACGGACCAGAATTTCATATTGATTGCCATGTTACCTTGCCATATTATTTCGATTTAAATCAGGTTCATAGAGAGATTTCTCAAATTGATGAACTGATTAACAAAAGCGGTTTTAGAAAAGCCGAGCTTTTTATCCATGCCGACCCATGTTTGCCAGAATGTTGCCATTATTGCCACATGAGTGAGTGCCCGGTTAGAAAAGAAGCATTTAATAAAGAAATTGTGTGGACGCCCGAGATTGTGATTAAAAACAAAAAGCACTTCGAAAATGAGTTACTTTAATGTTAGGGTTTATGGTTTATTAATTAACCATAATAATGAAGTTTTAGTTAGTGACGAAGAAGAATATGGCTTTCGTTTTAGTAAGTTTCCGGGTGGCGGATTAGAATTTGGAGAAGGACTTATTGATGGATTGAAACGAGAATTTGTAGAGGAATGCAATGCAGAAATTGATGTTATTTCTCATTTCTACACAACAGATTTTTTCGAAAAATCATCGTTTAACGATAGTCAGGTGATTAGCATTTATTATTTAGTAAAAGAGCAAGCACCACTACAACTGGTATTTAAAACCAAAATTTATGATTTTGATACTGAGGGAGAAGTTTTACAAGCTTTCCGTTGGGTTAAAATTGAAGACTTAAATATCGAAGAAATCACTTTCAGAACTGATAAAACCGTTGCTGTGCTTTTGAAAAAGCTTAAAGTATAAAACAAAAAGCGGTGCTAAAATTAATTAGCACCGCTCTATTTTACGTATTTGGCTCTAAATATCCTTTTAAAGCATCGTTCAAGAAATAAGTCCAGCCGCCTTTAAAGCTATCTTTACTGAAATCCTTTCCGTTTTCTTCGAAGCTTTCTAAATCGGTATGTGTTAATGTTACCCTGGTTTTATCGCCATTATCAAATATTTCCCAGGTAATTTCGGAGTTTCCGGGATAGTTGTCGTATCTCCACGTGTAAGCTAATTTTTTACCATCTTCTACCTGCGTAATTTCACAAAGATGTAGGTAATGAGGGCCTTCTTCTGGTCCGCCAACAAATCGAACTTAAATCCAACTTTAGGATTAAACTCTTCTATTTGAAAATACCATTTTTTAATCTCATCAATGTTGGTTAATGCTGCCCAAACTTTATCAGCGGGTACATTATACACTCTTTCTACAATTAAGGGTTTCTTATCCATCGTAATAAATTTTTGATTTCGCTTAATAAAATAAGCAACCTTAAAGCCATTTTGTTTTAAAAAATATTAGAGGGGATTATCCCAAAGGCATTTTACTGATATCCATAAACAGAATATTCCAGTGTTGTCCATCTACATCAACAAAGCCGCAACCATACATCCAACCATCTTTATAGCCTGGTTTGGCATAAAGCGTGCCTCCTGCATCTAAAACTTTTTGAGCCAGTTCATCTACTTCTTCAGGACTTTCAGCATCAAAAGAAAACAAAACCTCATTACCTGAAAGATTTTCAGAAACCTTGCTGTCGGTGAAAGTCTCGTATAACGATTTCTCAAAAAGCATTAAAACGAGATTGTTATCGCCAACAAAAAAAGATGCCGAATCTTCACGTACACCATATTGCAGATTTTGAGTAAATCCAAGTTTAGTAAAAAAATCCTTTGATTTGTTTACATTTTTTACGGGAAGATTTATCCAGATTGACTTTATCATAATTTTTTATTTTGGTTATAAAAATAGGTACTAGTCCATTTCATTAAAATAGGAAAAAGAGCAATATAAAAGGGCATTTGAGCCAATAATATTTAAAAGAAATAATTGTTTAAAGAAAAAATTAATCAATTAAAGCTTATATAATTTTTGTGGGTGCAGCTCCGCATGGCTCAAAATAAGATTTAAAATATAGCTATTGGATTGATAGACAGAAAGGTTATCCTTTAGCGTAGCCAAACCATCTTCCAGATAATTTTTTTCAGTAAAATAGCCCATTCCAAAGAATTTGCCTTTTTCAACAACTAAACAGCTGTATTCATCATCTTTTCTACCTTCATCAACCAAAGCAAAAGTTGGTTGTAAATTTTGAATTTCTTCCAGCGCTTTATTTAATCTTTTGTTGTAAACGGCAACTGTTTCTATTCCACTGCATGCACCGAAACATTGCCCGTTTTCATGTGCTACACATTTAGTTGTTGTTTTTTGCAAGTAACAAAGTTTAGCACAGAGCTGGTATTTTTCAACCAAAAAATTTAAGAAATTGTAACCTTCCAGCAGGTTATTAAAACTTTGCAGAGGGTTATTGTTTTTCTTGTGCTTATCAATCGCCAGGCGTAAATAACCATTTTGGTCTTCGAAAATGTATAAATCGTATTTGTGTTCGTAACGTTTCATAGCCCGATTATTTTCAGGCCACAAGCGTTTAATTTCGTTCGCTTCAAGAATAAGCGCCATAAGCTCGGTACCACAGATTACATAATCGACGTGATAAATACTTTTTAAGAAATCCTGACGCTGTTTATTTGGACGGTTACCTGTAAAATGACTGTTAACGCGTTTCTTTAAATCTTTCGCTTTTCCAACGTAAATAATTTTTCCTTTGCTATCCTTAAAATAATAAACACCAGGTTTGTTCGGTAGTTTAACAATTGAAGCTTTATCGAGATTTGGTGGTAAAACCTGTTCCTTAGAAGCTTTTTTGAGCATTTCTGCAATAACACCTTCACCATCTGCCGCTAATAATAGGTTAAATAAAATGCTGGTTGCGTTTGCATCTCCGGCAGCACGATGTCGGTTTTCGATTGGAATTTGCAAACTGCTACACAGCTTACCTAAACTGTATGACGGTTTGCCGGGAATAAGTTTTCTGCTTAGCCTAACGGTACAAAGTTTTTTACATTGTAAATCGTAACCTGCAAAATTTAAATGATGTTTCAGAAACGAATAATCGAAATTTACGTTATGTGCTACAAATACTTTATCATTAAGCAGTTGATAAATCTGTAAGGCAACATCTTCAAAAGTAGGCGCATTAGCAATCATTTCATTATCAATACCAGTTAGCGCCGTAATGTAATCTGGAATGTGTTGTTTTGGATTGATTAAAGTAGAAAATGATTCAACAATCTGATTTCCATCATGTATGTTAATTGCAACCTCAGTTATACCATTAGCTGATGCGTGACCTCCTGTTGTTTCGATATCGACTATTGCGTATAACATTGAATTGATTTGAGTACAAATTTATACTAAAATAATTAGTAATAAAATTTATTTTTCAGATAATATTTTTAGTGATTTTAAAAGTGGGTAAATAAAAAAAGCGACTACGTATTAACGCAGTCGCTACAATACTTTGTATGTATTGGCTTATAATTTACTTATTTTATTTAACAATTTACTAAGATTTGGCTTTATACCAACTGCAATTGGAACAGTATTAAAAGTACGATTTTGTATTTTTCCGGTTCCATACATATAACTTGCTTCAGCAAATAAAACTGCGCCACCTACATTATATTCTACACCACCACCAGCTTCTATAATTCCCATACCGTTAGATTTATTGCTCATGGTAACCTGTAAACTTTGTGCATTAACAGCGGCTTGTGGTGTTAAAATAATACCGCCACCGCCACCAGCGAAACCATAAAATGCCCATTTATCAACTATTTTACGGTAGCCTAAAGCAACATTTAAAAGGTATGTTGTGGCACGGCCTTTTTGTGAAGTATAGTTAAAGCCTGCATCAGGCGTAATTTGGTTGAATGTAAAAGCATGTAAACTCACTTTTGGGTATAGAAATAAACCACCATCTCCTAAGCCAAGATTTAATCCTAACGAAGTTGAAAATTTTGGTTTTAAATAGTCGGCGGTTTCTCCCATAGGGAAAGCAAAACCAAGCCCACTCATTGAATAAAGCTTATCTGGTCGGCCAGTTTGTGCCTTAACATTTATCGAAACAGCCAATAATGCTATAGCAATCAGGCCCGGGATTTTATATTTCATAGTTTTTAATTTTGAGTTAAGGCATTTACCTTTTTTAGCATGGTGTTCATATTAAACGGTTTCTCCAGATAATCATCAGGATGATATTTTTGCGATACGATATAGTTTTCATCATATCTTGCAGAAGCCATTATAACCGGAATATTCTCGGTTTCAGGATTTGCTTTTAATTGTTTAAAAACTGCTCTTCCATCCATTCCATTCAACATAATATCCAAAATGATTAAATCGGGGTTAAAATCTCTAACAGTTTTAAAAATGTAACGCGGCGATAACAGTGGAAAAACGCTATAATGTTCAGCCTCTAGAGCAAGCTGAAAAACTTCTAATATATCAGGATCGTCATCTACAACAAGTACTCTTTTCAATGGGAATAAAAATTTAAGGTAAATACAATGCTAATACAATGTTTTAATGATAATGTTTTAGCAATACTGTATTTTGATAAGATTTAAACATTACTACCATTTAAAGGTTTATATAGAAAATGATTTAAGCTATGCCCGATTTCGAAAAAATGTTGTTTGGTGACGAACATTGGACCTTTATTCCAGAAATAATGATTAGAACATTATTAATGTATCTGATTATTTTATTCAGCTTGCGTTTATTGGGTAAACGAGGGGTAAAGCAACTTTCGATATTTGAGTTGGTTGTAATTATCAGTTTAGGCTCTGCAGCGGGTGATCCAATGTTTTATAAAGAAGTAGGTTTAGGCTCTGCCATATTTGTGTTTGCAGTTGTAGTTGGTGCTTATAAAATAACCGCTTACTTAGTCGGGAAAAGCAAAAAAATAGAGAAAATTGTAGAGGGAAGTTCAACTTATTTAATTCGGGAAGGAAAGTTTTCGATAGATAATTTCAAGAAAGAACCTTTAGCCCAAGATGAATTTTTCTCAGAATTGAGGCAAAAGAATATTACTCATTTAGGGCAGGTAAAATTAACTATAATCGAGACGTCTGGAGAGTTAAGTATTTTTTATTTTAAAGATGAAGATGTGAAATATGGTTTGCCAATTTTACCAGATGATTTTGAAAAAAGAACAGAGGAAATTGCAGAGGAGGGATACTACTCTTGTAGTTTTTGCGGTAACACCGTTAAAACAAAACCAACCCGAAAGCTGATTTGCGAAGAATGTGATAAAACCAAATGGGTAAAATCTTTGAATGAAACCAGGGTGACCTAAATCTTTACAAGAGTGGTCTAGGATCAAATAAAACTTCAAAACTTTTAATTTTATCGGCTTCCAGTTTATACCAACCCGCAGAAAAGATTGTTTTTTCGCCCATGTTAATGTCATACCATAAACAAACATCTTGTCCATTTACAAATGATTTTTTAACGTCGTATTTAAATTTCATTTTTCTCATGTCTTCTATGTAAACATCGGCACCATTTCGCTCACCCATTACGCCTTTAAAAGTCACATCATCCGCAAGCTGTTGTCTTGCTGTGTCGAAATCTTCTTTATTTAAAGCATTTATAAAATCGTTTACAACAACTTTATTATTATGCTCTGTTAACTGTTCTTCTGTTGTTTTCATCATTCACTTTTTTATTAAAACTGCTATGAGTAGTTTTTTGTTTCAACCAGAATCTATAAAATACCAGTGGTAAAATATCTGCTATCTTATTATCAAATGTTATCAATAATTCATAAATTGTAAACTAATATTTCTAACCAAATATATTTTCTTCCTTATGAAAGTGGATTACATTGCGTTGTCTGTGCCTATATTTTTTATTCTGATAGGTATTGAACTTGGCTACAATTTCTATAAAAAACTCAATTATTACCGACTCAACGATAGCATTTCAAATTTAAGTCAGGGAATAGGGCAGCAGCTTACCGGAATTTTCATGAAAACGGCATTGTTTTTTGGCTACAAATACATTTTCGAGCACTGGCGATTTTTTGAAATGCCCAAAACCATTTGGGTTTGGATAATCCTTTTTATCGGTGTAGATTTTTTCTACTATTGGTTTCATAGAATGAGCCACCAGGTTAATGCGCTTTGGGCTGCTCATATTGTTCATCATCAATCAGAAGAATATAATTTAACTGTGGCCTTGCGCCAGAGTTGGTTTCAAGGTTGGTTTAGCTGGGTTTTTTATTTGCCTTTAGCATTTGCAGGTTTCGACCCGATTATGTTTTTAACGCTAAGCTCTTTTAATACTTTGTACCAATTCTGGATTCATACCAGAGCCATAAAATCGATGGGATTTTTAGAATATATCTTGAATACACCTTCTCACCACCGTGTTCACCATGGTTCAAATCCTAAATACATAGATAAAAATCATGCAGGTACATTAATAATCTGGGATAGGATTTTCGGTACTTTTCAAAAGGAAGAAGAAGAAGTTTATTACGGCATTACCAAGCCATTGGCCAGTTGGAATCCGGTTTGGGCCAACCTGCATTATTGGGATGATTTGATAAAAACGGCAAGAAAATCTCCAAAAATTAGCGATAAAATTAATACCTTTTTAAAACCTCCGGGTTGGTTTCCGGCACATTTGGGAGGGTTTCAGCAAGCCCCTGAAATTGATGTAGTAAACTATCGCAAATACAATCCCGAGTATCAATCTAAGATTACCGGTTATGTTTTAGTTCAATTTATAATCGCCTTGGCGGCTGGTTCGATAATACTATTTTCTTATAGCAAAATGGAAAGTTTACCATTAATTTGCGGTACACTTTTTATCCTCAGTACTTTAATTGCCTGCGGCGCTTTACTCGAGCAAAAACAATGGCTTGTAAAATTCGAATATTTAAGATTAGCTGTAGGGTTTTTACTCGTGGTGTTTTTAAAATTTCCAATCGGATATCAGGTAATATTTGCAGGCATACAGTTAATATCCGTAATTTGGTTCTTCAATTTGCAAAAAGCAAACCCTAATGTTGATGAAAACTAAGTTATACTCGTTTATTTTCGCAATTGTTTATATTATACAATTGTTTGCTGAAACCTCAGGAAATATTCCGCTTCGCAATTTTTCAAAACCACTGATTGTTATTACGCTTTTAATGTGGCTTTATAGTGCAACAAAACTTCGCGGCAAGTTTCACAAACGCATATTTACAGGTTTAATTTTTGCCTTTGCCGGCGATGTTTTACTTATGCTTCAAGATGGTAGAACCAGCTTTTTTATCTATGGTTTAATTGCCTTTTTACTTTGCCATATCTTCTATATCAGGGCTTTCACACTGGACCATAAATCAAATCCGAACTATAAAATCCCATTCTTTTTATGGGCTGTTGGCGCACTAATAATATTCTGTGTTGGCTTGTTTTTCTATTTGCAACCGTTTCTTGGCGCCACGCAATTCGCCGTTTTATTTTACGCCATCATCATCACATTCATGGCAATTATGGCAGTTAATCGATACGGAAAGGTTAATATTTTCAGTTACAAACTAATTTTAAGTGGAGCTTTATTTTTCCTCTTGTCAGATAGCGCATTAGCGGTTAACAAATTTGCTTTTCCAATTCCACAAAGCGGCGTTTTAATTATGGCCACTTATATGATTGCACAATATTTAATTGTTTATGGTACGGTAGAACGGAAATTAATCGTTACAAAAACAGAGATTTAGTTTTTTTTGGAAAGCACTGTTCTGTGGTAATCGGTTGCGATAGTCCTGCTATCGTTGCTCCCGATGAAGAATCGGGATTCACTCTATCAGGTTTATTTAACTCAGGAAATGCAAGAAATTTAAAGCTAAATCGCTTACCGTTGACTAAAGTCAACGGCAATGAATAGCGAGTTGGCTACTCATTATTGATACTATTTTTTTATAAAACACTGCTGTTTATAAAATTTGCATTTCATTGCCGTCGGTTTCAACCGACTCATTGTATAGAATTTGGAACTTCCGCCTAATTAAGCCTAAGCACTATTTCTACCTTTTACATTAAACCGGCTTAAAATCCCGTAAGTACGGGATTGGGTATGCACTTTCAAAGCCAAACCAGTAACTTTAATACAAAAATTTTCAGCCGGCAATTTTGTTTCTTTTGTTGTCAAAAGAAAAAAGCCTGTCTGGCCAAGACAAATAAACACCCCGCCCTGTGGGCACCCCTCTAAAAGAGGGGAATACGAATCGTAGAAACTAAGCTCATAATGTCAATTTTTTTAAAAAAACTAACACATCGCAGAGTAGCAACGCCACTAATTCTTCTTTCGCTCCTTATCCAAAACCGTGAAAACCTGCACCAATCGCTCACCAGTTTCATCAACAAGTGTTAAGGTATGTTTTCCTGGTGGCGGACTAATCGCAAGCTGATGAAAATTAGTTGTGGTAGCTACATATTCGTTATCCAGGTGCCAATAAATTTTGGAGCTTTGACTGCGATGAGCCGCATTCAAAACAATTTTTCCTCGGGTTCCATCAATCTCCAAGGGAATGTAAACTGTCGCACCGTTTTTTGGATAAATCAACTCCATTACGGTGTTTCCACCAGAAATATCACAACCATTCATAAAAGGGGGTAAGCTTTTGTAATCGCTGTTTTTTATTTTGTAGTAATATTCCATCGCTGGAGGCAAAATAAACCAGTTTCTATGTTGCATGTTTGTAACGCTTTCACATTGGTCGGTCACTCGGTAATTGCCTGTTTTATCCAAATGAATCAATTTATGAAACGGACAAATCGCTGTTTTCTCTCCGGCGGTTGGAATCAGTTCTTCAATTATATTATCGCAGTATTCGCCAGCTTTATAACCACTTTGTTTACAAACCTTAATTTTCTTCAGTTTAGTGGTAGGCGTTTCAAACCATTTTCCATTGGGTAATAATTTAAAAATATCAAATAGCACCGGCGCCGCTGCTTCAATACCTACCAAACCTGGCCTACCTTCACCATCGTCATTGCCTACCCAAACACAAACCACATAATTTGGTGTTAAACCAACAGCCCATGCATCGCGAAAACCAAAACTTGTTCCTGTTTTCCAGGCCACTCTTTGCGATGAGGAGAACTGTTCCCATAAACCTTCATCGCCTGGTCGCATAACTTCTTCCATGGCATTAAAAGTGGCCCAAATTGCACCATGGTCTAGAAACGAATTGCGCTCATAATCCTTGTTTTCATTTTTATCAGTGCTGAAATAAGTGGCTTGTTTATAGTCATCGGGATTGTATAAACCTTTGTAGGTATTAAAATGATTAAGTGTTCTAACCATACCCATGTAGGTGTTTGCTAAATCCCACATGGTAACCTCACTACCACCCAAAATTAATGATAAGCCATAATGGTCGGCAGGTTGATTTAAGGTGCCAATTCCAAGCTTTTTAAGTTTATCGTAGAAGCGTTCATACTTATATTGCTGCAGCATTTTAACAGCTGGAATGTTTAAAGAACGACTCAAAGCTTTGTCTGCAGCGATGGCACCATCGTAACCCAAATCGTAATTTTGAGGCGAATAACCTGCAATTTGAGTGGGTACATCAGGAATTAAAGTATGTGGTAAAATAAAGCCATCGTTTAGCATACTAGCATAAAGCAGCGGTTTTAGTGTGCTCCCAGGACTACGGGGTGCTTTAATCATATCAACATGACTTTGCAAATCTGCATTTTCTGGTTGATAAATATTCCCTACATAACTCACCACGTTACCAGTTTTTGCATCTAATATCAAAGCCGAAATGTTATTGATGTCATTTGCCCGATAACGATTATTATAACGCTTTAAAATTGAATTTACTTTAAGTTGAATATCTTCATTCAATGTTGAGGTAATTCTTGTTGAATTGATTTCCAGATTCGCTCTTTCTACTTTAAAGCGATTTAATAAATGTGGCGCATTTTGAGGTAGGGGCAATGGCTTACCCGGCACTGGCTCAAGTTTAGAAAGGTTTGCAGTAGATTGGTCGATGTATTTTAACTTGGCAAGTTTATCCAGTAAATCGTTTCGTTTTTTAATTAATTGAGTTGAGTTTTTACCTGGATGTACCAGTGAAGGACTATTTGGTAGAACCGCCAAAGTGGCCATCTCGCCCCACGAAAGTGTTTTTGCATCTCTACCATAATATCTCCAACTTGCTGCTTCCAAACCAACTACATTACTTCCAAAAGGTGCATTGGCAGCATATAAACCAATGATTTCTTCTTTTGAATATTTTAGTTCCAGTCTAAAAGCGAGGATGATTTCGTAAAGTTTTTGCCAGATGGTTCGGTCTTGCTTTCTCGAAAGCCTAATAACTTGCATAGTTAATGTACTTCCACCACTTACCACGCTTTTGGCTTTAAAATTTTGGCGCATTGCTCTACTCATGGCCAGGAAATCAACGCCGAAGTGTTTATAGAATCTTTTATCTTCAAAGGCGATAATACAATCCTTAAATTTTATAGGAACAGAATCTGCAACAGGAAATCGCCACTGGCCATCACTTGCAATAGCGGCACTTAGTAAATTCCCATTATTCGCTTCGATTACAAATGAAGTTGGCGATTTAAAAAGTTTTGCAGGGAGTAAAAGTAAAAATACCAAAAGCAAAATAACACAAGAAATATCTGAAAGGAGGAATGCTTTAGGTGTTTTGTTCATTGATTTTTATACTCAAACTTGTGTTTTCTCTAGGCTTTCGCAACTAAAGTTCATACTGTTCACTTTAAGACTGCCTCGTTCCTCGCAATGACGACCGCCATATACGTCATTGCGAGGAACGAAGCAATCTATGCTTATTTCAGGACTGGTCAGATGCCGAAATAAAGCTTACGAAGTCTATCCAGCCTTTTGCCTTAAAACTTTGCAGGGTTTACATCTTACTTCACCACCTGAACCCATTTTCCATCCTGCGTAGCAGAAATATCATTGTTATACATCGCTTCACATTGTACTGCTGATAAGTAATACTTGCCAGTATAGGAAGCATTCAGCAGAACCTTATAAACCAAACTCTCATTTTCACGGATATTGAAATAGGTGAAAACACGGTCGTCCCTAATATCCTGATAAGTGAAAGGAGAGGATGCTAACATACTTTGGTTATCATTTACTCTAGTGTTAATGATTTCCCATCCTGAAGGAAAAATTTGCGTTAGTGCCATTTGCTCGTAATAACCCATTCTGCCAGGGTTTTTAACCGTAACTTCTGCATAAAAATCAGTTCCTTGTTTTAAAGTTGTGGGGTCCAAAGGTGTACCGTTCAAGCGTTTGTAAGCCACGTTCATATCTAAAACATCAGGTCGGTTTGGCAAGAAGTTATTCTGCCCAGCAACTGGTTGTCCTTCTAAAACTAAACGAACGAACAATACATTACTTCCTTTATTGATAATAGATGCAGTATTGCCTTTAAAGTTTACCGCTGTGCTGTTGATGTATTGATTAGAACTTACCGGCGCAGTTTTTCCATCTAAAACATATTGATATTGCAATTTATTAGATGATTGATTTGAGCCACAGAACTTCGCGATTGCCAATAAACTATAAGCCGTTGTTTGTGTACTATACCACGTATTTTCGCCAAGCTTTGCAGCCAATGGTTGTAATAAACTCGCAGCTTTAGCTTTCTGACCTAAAAGCGTTAACGTTTCTAAAATCATGGCTTCATCGCGAACATCAGAGCCATAAGTCCCGCCCAACTGTTTGTAAGGCTGAATCGATGTATCTAAACCGCTAATCATATTTTGCGCAACACTATTTTGTCCTGCCAGTTTGTAGGCTGCAGCCAGTCTCCATTTTGCAGCTACCGATAAATATTCAAATGCTTTAAGTCTGTTCATTGCTGCCATTTCTGGTTTTTTACCTAAAGCCAAAACATACAAACGATAGGCTTGAGCTAGGTCGCCGCCATAAAAATTATTGCTATTTGGTGCCCAGTTTGCCGCTTTTGTTTTTTGATAACGGAGCAATTCATCAAGCAAGCCAACAGGCAAGGTATAACCTGCATTCTGTGCTTCAACTAAGAAATGCCCTGCATAATTGCTTCCCCATTCATCAGAACTTCCTTCTCCAGGCCAGTAAGATAAGCCACCATCAGTGGTTTGGAAACCTTTAAGTCTTGTAATTCCGGCTTTGATATTTTTCTCTGTCATCGCCTTTTGTTGTTCATTCAACGGACTCAATCTATCTAAATACAATTGAGGGAAAATACCTGAAGTGGTTTGCTCGATACATCCGTGAGGATATTGAATTAGATAGCTCAAACGTTTTTTCAGGTTAATCGCCGGAATTGATGAAACTTCTAAAGTTCCCGAGTTTGTTCCCGTCATCCCGATAGGTAAATAATTTACCGCCCATTTTTGACCAGGTTGTACTGTAGCCGAAACCACATTTGTAATGTAAGGATTTGGATTTCTGATATCCATCTCTACATCGTAATCGGTTCTTTCTTTACCGCTTTGGGCAATTACTTTAACCTTTGCAATACCAACGGTGTTAGGCGCCTTCACTTCAAAGTAAGCCATTTGCTCGCCAGTTTTTGCATAGTAGAGCTGCTGTTTATTCGTTCCCTGAACAATCAAATTATTGGCTTGAAGCTGAACAGAAACATTCTTCAGGTTATTTTCTGTTGCAAAAACCGTAACAGGTAGGGTAAATGTTTCACCCGGACCGATAACACGGGGTAAAGTTGCCAAAACCATCAATGGCTTTTTAACCTGAACAGATTTTTCTGCAAAACCGTAAGCCGCATCCTGACCAGCTACAACCATTGCCCTCACAGCACCGATGTATTGTGGCAATTTGAATTTGTGGGTTTTACTTTCGCCCTTACCAACTGTAAATGGACCCATAAATTTAACTACAGCTTTAAAGCGGTTTGCTTTTGCAGGATTTAAGTTTTTGTTGATACTTCCATCACCACCAATGCTTAAAATTCGTTCTAAATTTCCACCCCATGCACCTAAAACGTAATCGAATAAATCCCAGGTTTTAACACCTAAACCTTCCCGGGCATAAAATGCACCATGTGGATCTGGCGTTTTGAAACGCGTTAAATCCAATAATCCTTCATCCACCAAAGCGATGGTATAAGTCATGGCTTTGCCGTTTTGTTCGCCAACTGTTATGGTATTTTCAGTTTCTGGTTTAATTTTATCCAACATTTTAATGGTTGGTTTTAAAATTGTTTGCGGGTCTTCAACCGAAAGTGGAATGGCACCATACATCCTAATTGGCAAATCGTTAACCGTTTGTGCATGAGGTTGTAATAGCGTAATGTTGGCAAAAACATTCGGAGCCATTTCTTTCTCAGCCTTAAATTTGTATTGCGTTTGTCCGGCTTTGGTATCAATCCAGAAAGTTTTTAAAACCCTGCTTCCGTTTTCGATAGAAATTAAAGCTCTGCCATCTTTAGCTGTTGGAATGGTTAGCGTAATATCTTCGCCGACAGTAAATTTCTCTTTATTTGCGGTGAAAGATAACATCGATGCCTCGGTTGGATTTGCGCCTTGCTCACGCTGTGCCCAACCTGGCCAATCTACATAAACTGACTTTCCGGTAACGTGACCGCCATTTAAATCGCGAACCAGGATTAAATAGCGTCCCCATTCTGGCTCATCAATGCGTAGATTCCAGCTTCCCTTTCCGTTCGATAAGCTAACTTGATGCGTTTCTACTAGTTTGTTGTATTGATTTTGCGTGAAATTTGCGTAGGTATATTGATTGTCTTGTTCCCACCACCAACGCCATTGCGTTTTGTAAAGTTCAACCTGTACGGTTTTGCTTCCGCTTAGAAGCTTTCCATCGGTATTTACGTTTACAATTTCAATTTTATGGTCTTTTCCAGTCACCAACATGCCACTCAATTTATCGCCTTTTTCCGGACGAACGCCTAAATAACTGCTGTAAACATGGTAAGGAATACTAAAATTATCGATGCTGAAATTGCCTCCAGGTTCGAAAACCTTAGTGGTGAAATTTGCCCTTAAAACTCCAGGAGCTGTATTGTTTTCATTCAAATTTGTATTAATCTGAGCTGTTCCGGCAGCATTTAATGTGCCCTCGAAAATAGTTTTTACCTGCGATTCGAAATTCACCGTTGGGTTATCGAAACTAAAGCCATCAAAACCTTTAAATTTGGTTTCAGTAGTATTCAAATTAACATCAACCTTTGCTTTCAAATTTTGAGCAGGGGTACCGAATAACCATTTTGCAGATAGGGTAGAAGCAGATGTTCCTGCGGTTAAATAAGTTCTGTTGCCAACATTGAAATCAATTTTTAATCGGTTTGGCATTACCGTTTCTATCTTCAAAGTTTTGGTAAAAGTTGCGCCACCTGCTTTAACTTTTGCCATCCAGTTCCCTGTTGGTGCAGTACTTTCGGTTGCGGTTTTAAAAGTATAAAATCCGTTTACAGGTTTTCCGTTAATCAATCGTTTATAAAGCTGTCCTTTCGGATTATAAAACTCCATCGTAACCGGATAATTGGCAGGAATTTTCTTCAATTTATCTTCCAAAACAAAGGAAACAAACAAACTATCTCCTGGTCGCCAAACACCACGTTCGCCATAAATAAAGCCTTTTAAACCGCTTTGTACAACATCACCGCCAACATCAAAACGACTTAGCGGGAGCGAACTTCCATAGTCTAATTTTAAATAACCACGTTCTGAACCATTTTTGGCAATCAATAAAAATGGCTGGCGTTTCAAATCAAATCTGGCAAAGCCATCACCATCGGTTTTGGTGGTGAAAATGGTTTGTCGCTGGTAATCCAATAATTCTAAACTTACTCCGCTTAATGGCTTTGCAGTCAATAAATCGGTAGCAACGATAAGCATACTATTATCGTTTCCTCGTTTTGCAACCAAACCAATATTTGAAGCAATCAGGTTGCGACTTGCCCAACGCTCATTAGTATAAAACGATGGTGTGCAAGGATTATTTTTATCGTTCCAACGGTAATTTTGTGGGTAATAATTATTGTAGCGTTGCCAGAAATCATCATCTTCATCAATTTTTTCACCATAATTACCGCCTTCTTCATCATAATATCCTTCTCCATCGTTTTCTTCTGTTGAACCAGCATTTTCCTTGCAATTGTATGCATTATATTCTTGTCTGAACGCTATGGTAACCCGATACATTGCACCAGGTTCGGTACGTATCATTTTATCTAAATCTAAAGTAAAACGATTCTTTTTATGGAGGTTTAAAGCTTTATCTTCATCCAAACGAACTGTTTTCTGGAGAATCGGTTTTGCTACGCGACGCAATTCATTTCCATCTTTATAGCTATTGGTTTGGAAAAACTGAGGGATATTATTTTCATAAATCTTAATTACCGTTACATCAACTGCTTTTAAATTGATGGCTTCGAAAGGTAAAACAAGCTTGCCTGAATTTGGTAAAATCGTTCCTGCACCCCCTATAGTAACGGCCGGTAATTTATCCTCAAAAGTTAAATTGGCCGTTTTGCCTCCTGATAAGGTTTTAGCATTGATGTTTTCTACACCATTATTAACACTTAGCGTGTAATCGCCTTTCAATTCTTCAGCAGCATAAACTTTTATCTGACTTGCATCAATCGTAAAGCGTAAATCGCCTAAATTGCCAAGCGTTATCATACCTGTCAAATCCTGACCAACACCAATAGGTTCTGAAAATTGAACTAAAGCATAATCTTCTTCGCCCTGAATGGCTTTCATATCCAAAATCTCAAACTTATTTAAAGCTGGAATTCTAATTTCTTCTTCTCCTTTTTGGTCTGCATCAATTGCATCGCCATCCCATTTAACTTTTAAAGTTTGGTCTGTACCTTTTTTCTTGATGCTATCAATCGTAAATTTTGAAATATTTTTGGCGGGGTCATGTTGCCACTTAACTTTCAGTTTCTGGTCGAAATCAAGTTCAATAATTTTTTCGATTTTTGAAGTTTCTTCAGCATCGGCCGTAGCAACTTCACCAGTTAACTTCATATAATCTAATGAAGTATTATTCTGAGAAACCAAGCCGTTTTGCGAGAGCATTACACCCGGTGTAATTACCTTAAACTCAAAATCGAAATCCTCTAATCCTTTTTCTGTTGCAGAAACTTCTGATAACTTAAAAGTAGCCTCGTATTCTTTACCTGGCTTTAGGTTTTCATCTGGACGGAATTCTACAGTTTGTGGGTCAATCCAATACGTTTTTCCAGAAATAGATGGCGAAAAATCGAATAAATCCCGTGAATCGGCTTTGCCTAAATCCTGCATTCCTGTTGCTGCGTTGGCCAAATGAAGCCGAATAAAACTCTTTTTTGATATGGTTCCGGAAGTGTAAGCTTCGATATATTTTGCATAGGCTTGATTATCTTCATTTGTTTTTTTCTTTCGATTAAAAAAAACAAATGCGATTGCGGCAATTGAAACTGCAAGTAAGCCTATAAAAATAAATTTCTTTTTGGAGGAAGATTGGTAGGTAGATGGTTGTTCCATTTTTGAAATTTTAATTAGATGGAGGAAATTAGCTAAAATTCAGTTCAAAATAAATTATGTTGAAAATTAGCGTTTTAGGGATTTTTTTTGCTAAACTTATTTATAGTTTAAAACTATCAATTTTATTTCTTGTATTTTGAAGTAATTTAAATCCGTAAGAAATTTAATATCTTTTGATGGTTTCTAATTATTATTTGCCTGTGTTAGCGCAATTCTTTGGGTTTTAAATGTTTTCCATTTGTTCCTTAAAAATCATTTAGATAAGTTTACAACATCAACCCAATTTAGCCAGATATGATTAAGAAATTATTGATTTTTGCGAGTTTAATTTTGATTGCTAATTTCTCGTTTGCACAAGATAACGAAGTAGAAAAAGCTGTTGCCAATTTAACCAAATTGATGATTAATCCTGATAGCTCGGCTTTGGATAAATTAATTTTAGGGAATTTGAGCTACGGACATTCCAACGGAAAAGTTGAAACAAAGCAGCAGTTTATACATTCTCTAATGTCTGGAAATTCTGATTTTCTAGATATCAATTTAGCTGAACAAAGTATTGTGATTCAAAACAAAACAGCTATTGTTCGTCATGTTTTAAGTGGAAAAACTAACGATAGAAACGTTCCGGGTAATATTAAGTTAAATATTGTACTTGTTTGGAGCAAGGAGAAGGCTGGATGGAAATTACTTGCAAGGCAATCGGTTAAGGTGCTTTAGAGTTGTACGTATTAAGTAGTACGTTTTACGTTAGAAGTATTAAGTTTGGGCGGATGCTGTGTTTTAAAGTTGTATGTCTTTCAAAACTTATTACGTAAAACTTACAACGTATAACTTATTTTATCATCACCCCAGGTCTGTTAACCAGTGGTATTTTAATCAAATTTGAATCAACAATACTTTCTGGCAGGAAGATAAATTTCTTATCGTAGATGGTAGAGCCGATGTAATAACTTAGCCAATATTCATTTGTTAAACCGAAAACTTCTGGGTCGATTGCTTCCACACCTTTAAAGTCATTTGCATTCATATCGCCGATGAAGTGTCTTAAAACCGAAGTTTTAACTTGTTTGCCATCTTTTTCACCATAACCTTTAGAACTGATTAAAACATTGCTAATGGCTTCGTTTTTCAAATTAACTAGATAAACAGTCCAGTTTTTTACCTCTGGAGTTTCACCCATGAGCACAACCGCCATTGCGATATCTTCAACTGTATTTTCTGGTAAATCGGCTTTCACTGTAAATTGTTTAATGGTTTAAACTGAATAAATCGGTTAATTGTTTGGAGAACAACTAACCGATTTATAATATAATTTATCGACATAAATTCTTCGACAAGCTCAGAATGACATTTTTATTTCCCTTCTTTTATATTATTAATAAAAGAGATTGCTTCGTGCCTCGCAATGACGACCGCCTTAAATCATTAAATTTCAAGCTTATCCCCATTATCGTAGAAATCCTAAAATCCTTTAATCCTAGTCTATTTCTTCTTCGCTACAGCCTTTTTAGCTGCTGGTGCTTTCTTTTTTGCAGGTGCTTTTTTCTTGGTTTCGAAAGCATTTGGCACTTGCTCAACAATCATTTTTTTAATTACCTCTAAATCAACATCGGCTAATTCTTCAGCAGTATATTTTTGTTTGGTTGCCTCATTATTTCTCAATTTCAACATCAGCTTTCCGAAACGGATGAACGGTCCCCAACGTCCGTTTTCTATTGAGATTTTCTCTGCTTCCCAAACTTTAATAAAGCGGTTAGCTTCTTTTTCTACTTTTTTGCCAATTAAGGTTTCAATATCTTCTTGAGATAAATTATCAAAATCATAACCTTTAGCCGGAATATTGATAAACAAATCGTTCCATTTAATAAACGGACCGAAACGACCTTTACCTTTAGTAACGCCCAAACCTTTGTAATGTGCAATTGGTGCATCATCATCCATTTTCTGTTTGATAATTTCTACAGCTCTTTCAAAAGTAACTGACAAAGGTTCTTCGTTTTTAGGCAATGAAATAAAGCTTTCGCCCCATTTCAAATAAGGACCAAAACGACCAACACCAATCATAACCTCCTTACCTTCAAAATCTGGTAGCGAGAATGGAAGTTTGAACAATTCCAAAGCATCGTCTAAAGTAATGGTTGCCACAGATTGGCTACGCATTAAACTAGCGTAACGTGGTTTTTCTTCTTCGTCAAGTTCGCCAATTTGCACCAACGGACCAAATTTACCAACCTTGGTGTAAACGTTTTTGCCACTTGCAGGGTCTAAACCTAATAAGCGTTCTCCAGTAGCACGTTCAGCAGTTTCTAAAGTGTTTTCAACCTCTAAATGGAAAGGATTATAGAAAGAATGCAGCATTTTAGTCCACTCCTGTAAACCTTGTGCAATCTCATCAAATTCCTTTTCTACACTCGCCGTAAAGTTAAAATCTACAATACCTTTAAAATGCTCAACCAGGAAGTCATTAACCACTTCACCAATATCAGTAGGGAAGAGCTTCTGTTTTTCAGCTCCAGTAATTTCCGATTTTGTGTCCTTAGTTACTTTTCCATCGGCTAAAATTATAGCTGTAAATTTGCGCTGCTTACCATCTCTGTCTTCCTTAACCACGTAACCACGGTTTTGTACCGTAGAAATTGTTGGCGCATAAGTAGACGGGCGGCCAATGCCTAATTCCTCTAATTTCTTAACTAAACTTGCTTCTGTATATCTAGCCGGCGGACGAGAATAACGTTCCGTAGCTTGCATTTCTTTTAAAAATAATTCTTGTCCTTTTGCTAATGGAGGTAGAATTGAGCCACCTTCTTTTTCTTCAGCTTCTTCATCATCTGTGGATTCTAAATAAACTTTTAAGAAACCATCAAATTTTAAAACTTCGCCTTCGGCAACTAAATGTTCTTTTCTGGTTGATGCGGTGATTTGAGCCGTAGTTTTTTCAAACAAAGCTTCGCTCATTTGTGATGCGATAGAACGTTTCCAGATTAAATCGTATAAGCGTTTTTCCGAAATATCACCATCAACCGTATGTCTATCGAAATAAGTTGGGCGAATGGCTTCGTGAGCCTCTTGCGCACCAGCAGATTTGGTTTTATATTTTCTTGGCTGATGATACTGATTACCATAAGCCGATTTAATTTCTTGTTCTGCAGCCGCCAAAGCCGTATCCGATAAGTTTACCGAATCCGTTCTCATATACGTAATCTTACCTGCTTCGTACAATCTTTGTGCAACCTGCATGGTTCTGGCAACTGAAAAACCCAATTTTCGAGAAGCTTCTTGTTGCAAAGTTGATGTGGTAAATGGAGCAGCAGGATTACGTTTCGCAGGTTTAGTTTCTAAACTCGTAATGTCAAATTTGGCTGTAGCACAATCCTGAAGGAATTTTTCTGCGTCAGCTTCGCTTTCGAAACGTTGTGGCAATTCTGCTTTTACAATTTCCTTCCCTTTACCAGTAGAAAACTGAGCCGTAATTTTATATGCAGCAGCAGCATTAAAGTTTTGTACCTCTCTTTCTCTATCAACAATTAAACGCACTGCAACCGATTGTACACGACCTGCAGAAAGCGATGGCTTCACTTTTTTCCATAAAACAGGAGAAAGTTCGAAACCAACCAATCTATCTAAAACACGACGAGCCTGTTGTGCATTTACTAAATTATAATCTATATTTCTTGGACTTTCAATGGCTTTTAAAATCGCTGGCTTTGTAATTTCATGGAATACAATACGTTTTGTTTTTTCAGCTTTAAGTCCTAATGTTTCAAATAAATGCCAGGAAATTGCTTCTCCCTCGCGGTCTTCATCGGATGCTAGCCATACCATTTCGGCTTCCTTAGCTAGTTTTTTTAATTCGGCAACCATACTTTTCTTATCGGCAGGCACCTCGTAAGTTTGGGCAAAATTATTCTTAATGTCGATAGCCATATCGCCTTTCGCTAAATCCCGAATATGGCCATAGCTAGATTTCACAAGGAAATCTTTTCCTAAATAGCCTTCTATGGTTTTAGCCTTTGCAGGAGACTCGACGATTAATAAATTCTTAGCCATGAAATACGTTTTTGTGCAAATAAAGCTATAATTAAGCTATAAATCCAAACTCAACACTAATTTTATACAATTTAATTTTGAAAAAAACAGAATAAAATCTGATTTTTCGACTTTTTATCTATCCGATAAACCTGCATGGATTATATTTTACTCTATTGATTTAGTGTATCCTAGATTAGATAAAGCTACTTTAAGCCATGCTTTGAAAATAAAATCTGTATTTTTGTAATTCATAAATTGTAACATAGTTTGAAGTACCCAAATTTTAAAGACCTAATTCTTTTCGAAGACAACGATTTTATCGTAATCAATAAACCACCATTTTTAGCTTCGCTAGATGAAAGAGGTGGTTCTGGTGAGACAAATGTATTGCGTTTAGCTAAACAATATAGTGATGATGCACAGGTTTGTCACCGTTTAGATAAGGAAACTTCGGGTGCTTTAATCATTGCCAAAAATCCGGAAGGCTATCGCCATGCATCTATGCAATTTGAGCGTAGGAAAGTTGATAAAACTTATCACGCTGTAGTAGATGGACATTTAATTTTTGATGATTTACTGGTTGATTTGCCAATCCTTAATGATGGAAACAAGAATGTAACCATTGATAGGGCTGAAGGAAAAAGAGCGGAAACAATTTTTAACTCTTTAAAATACTACAAACACTATACATTAGTTGAGTGTAAACCGATTACCGGAAGAATGCACCAGATTCGTATCCACCTGGCTACGCAAAGAGCTGCAATTGTTGGTGATGATATGTATAAAGGTAAACCCGTTTTTCTTTCATCAATTAAAAGAGGATATAAATTAACCAAAGGTGAAGAAGAACAGCCAATTATGAAACGTTTTGCTTTGCACGCCAGACACTTAGTTTTTAAAGGTTTAGATGATAAAGATATTGTAATTGATGCACCATATCCTAAAGATTATGCAACACTTATTAAACTGCTGGATAAGTTTGATGTATAGTTTCATGTACTAAAATTGCCTCGTTTTACAGTTTTTCTTACATTTGGATTCTTCGCTCTCTATTAAATCCCAATAGAATGTATATCCGTTTTGTAAATTACCTTGACAAGATTAATCATTACCGTAAATCAAAAATCTCAAATCGTAATTTTCTAATTATACTCGCTGTAATTGTTGGTGTTTTAGCCGGTTTGGCAGCAGCGGCATTAAAAAGTTTAACCCATCACATAGAAGAATTTCTGCAATCAGACTGGCATTGGAAATACAAATACTACCTGTATTTCATTTTTCCAATGATTGGTATTTTTCTAACGGTTTTATACATTAAGTATTTCATCAGAAAAAGTAAATTCGAAACAGGATTAACCCCTTTGCTTTACGCTATTTCGAAGAAATCGAGCAGGGTAGAGCCACATAATATTTATTCTCAAATTATTACAGCAGCCATTACAGTTGGTTTTGGTGGCTCCACAGGGTTAGAAGCACCAATTGTTACAAGCGGTTCAGCTATTGGTTCAAATTTAGGTCGGTTTTTAGGTTTATCTTATCGTGAAATTACGATGCTCGTTGCTTGTGGTGCCGCTGCAGGTATCGCCGGTGCTTTTAATAGTCCGGTTGCAGGAATTGTTTTTGCGATTGAAATTTTATTACCAGAATTTACCATTCCAGCATTTATTCCACTTTTATTATCAGCTGCAACTGCTGCTGTTGTTGCAAGATTATTTTACACGCAGCAATTATTTTTCCTGGTAACAGAAGGCTGGCAGATTAATGCGTTATTCTATTATGTGCTTTTGGCAGGTTTGATAGGTTTGTTTTCCATCTATTTTACCAAAGCGAATTACGCTGTTAAGGGTTTGTTTTATAAAATAAAGCATCCTTACACGAAAGTTGTAGTTGGTGGTTTAATGCTTGGCTTTTTAGTATTTCTCTTTCCAACACTGTATGGAGAAGGCTATATTACTATGAAAAATTTATTAAGAGGAGATTATTTAACTGTAATTAACAATAGTATTTTTCAAGATTATAATACTATTCCAGCCTTGGTAGTATTGTTTACAGTGGTAACAATTTTTATGAAATCACTGGCTACGCTAATTACTTTGGGTGCGGGCGGTAATGGTGGTACTTTTGCGCCAAGTTTAATTATGGGCGGATTAATTGGATTTATTTTCGCTTATACCGTAAATCTTTCGGGTATTGCACATTTGAATGTTTCTAATTTTATCGTTGCAGGAATGGCCGCTGCTTTAGGTTCGATTATGCATGCTCCGTTAACAGGTATCTTCCTAATTGCAGAAATTACAGGTGGTTACATTTTAATGGTTCCCTTGATGATTACTACGGCAATATCTTACGCTATAAATCGCAGTTCACAAAAACACTCTATTTACACTAAGGTTCTTGCCGATAAAGGTGAATTGTTATCTCACGAGGATAAAGATTCGACAGTTTTAAGTCAAATGAAATTGAAGTATTTAGTAGAGAAATCTTATCCTCAACTATATATGAATGATTTGGTTTCACTAAAGATGAATGAAATAGTACAATCTCGTAAGAACATTTGTGCTGTAACGGATGAAGTTGGCGATTTCAAAGGCATCATTTACATTGAAGAATTGTTTAACGAAATGGTTAATAATCCTGATAAAGAAAATCTTCAGGCTACAAACTTGGTTCATAATGCACCAAATACAATTATGGAAACTGATGATTTGAAAGTTGTACTAAGAAAAATGGAAGAAGATAATGTGTGGATTTTGCCTGTGGTTGATGAAGCTAATCGCTACAAAGGTTTTGTATCGAAAACAGCCATTTTTAACAAATACAGGGCTTTGTTGATGAGGCAGAATGATTATATGGGGTAACCCTTTTTACTATTGTCATTCTGAGCTTGTCGAAGAACTTTTATAAAAATTGTGTTTCGACAAGCTCAACATGACAGGCTTCGATAAAAAAAATGGAATATCGAGTAGGCTCAATATTCCATTTTTTCTATTTTAACAGAATGCTACTCCGCCCTCTTCAAGCCAAACTTCTCAATCTTGCTGTATAAATGACTTCTTTGAATGTCAATTTCATCAGCAGTTTTTGAAACGTTCCAGTTATTTTTTTCAAGTTTAAATTTGATAAATTCTTTTTCTGCGTGGTCTTTGTAATCCTGGAAATTACTAAAGCTATCGAAAGATGAAGACATGCCCGAGCCATTTGCAGAGCCTGCAATTTGTGCACTTGTAGCCGCCCCGATATTTGTTCCACCACCGGGGTTTGCGAAAGCACGAACATCATTTTCAGTAATTACTTTATCGCTTAAAATAATCAAACGCTCAATCATGTTGTGCAGTTCACGAACGTTACCTGTCCAGGGTAAAGCTTGTAAAGCAGCCATACCACTATCATTAATCTTTTTAACAGGCATTCCGTAATCATTACAAATGCTATCTAAAAAGTTTTGTGCAATAACAGGAATATCATCTGTACGCTCGGTTAAATGCGGAACGTGAATGTTAATTACATTTAATCGGTGGTACAAATCCATACGGAAATTACCATCTTCAATCTCTTTTAATAAATCTTTATTTGTTGCCGCTAAAACGCGAACGTTTACATCAATTTCTTTTTCACCGCCTACACGAGAAATTTTATGCTCTTGTAAAGCACGCAAAACCTTTGCTTGGGCAGAAAGGCTCATATCACCAATTTCATCCAAAAATAACGTTCCGCCATTGGCCAATTCGAATTTACCAATTCGTTGCTTTACTGCCGAAGTAAATGAACCTTTTTCGTGACCGAATAATTCACTTTCAATTAATTCTGACGGAATTGCAGCACAATTTACTTCAATTAAAGGGCTATCAGCACGATTTGATTTTTCGTGTAACCAACGGGCTACCAATTCTTTACCACTACCATTTGCACCAGTTATTAATACACGAGCTTCAGTAGGGGCAACACGTTCAATGGTTTCTTTTATTTTAGAAATACTTTCCGATTCGCCTAAAATCTCTCTTGTTTTGCTAACTTTTCGTTTTAAAACCTTGGTTTCAGTAACAAGTGTTCCACGGTCTAAACCATTACGAACAGTAATTAATAAGCGGTTTAAATCTGGTGGTTTTGAGATAAAATCGAATGCTCCTTTTTTGCTGGCCTCGATTGCGGTTTCAACCGTTCCGTGACCAGAAATCATAATGAAAGGTAAATCAGGCTTGATAATTTGTGCTTGCTCAAGCACTTCCAAACCATCCATTTTATTCATCTTAATATCGCAAAGTACGAGGTCGAAATTACCTTTTTTAATCATTTCAAGCCCATCGATACCATTGTCGATATCTTCTACATCATAGTTTTCGTATTCTAAGATTTCGCGTAAAGTGCTTCTTATCGCCCGCTCATCATCAATAATTAATAGTTTGGCCATTTAGTATTTGTTTATTCTAATTGATATGCGAATATATTATTTTTAAATTAATGTATAGTTTTTTATACAATGATTTAGGCTATAAACGGGAAATAGTTAAAAAGGTTTTATTTTTTAATTAGAAAAGCAACGGATAGATTTCCATCGGATTATTCAGTCCTGCTGTACATTTTATCCCGAGAAATTCGGGATGCCATTTCCATCAGGTTTATTTAACTCAATTTTGTGTAGGAAACATCATTTGGAATGCATAAGTCTTTTCCGTGCCTTCAGTGTTTCCGTGGCAAAACATTAAACGACAATTAAAACTTGAGGTAGGTTTTAAGTTCGATGTTACAGGTTTTTGTAAAATAAACCTGATTGAAATGAAAATACTTTTTGTTGTATAAACTAAAAAGATTGCCACGTTGTTCCTCCTCGCAATGACGCTCAGAGCGCTAATGAAGAAGCCCAAAAAGATTGTAATGAAAAGCAGGGCTGAAATAACCCAAGAATTACTGTTTTACCTTTCCAAGAAATAATAAAAATGCAGGTCTATAAGCCGGGTTCTGTTTTCTAATTACTTAGAATTTCTATCATTAATCCACTGTAAATGTTGCCATTTACCTCTAACGACCTACCCACTAACATCGGACGGGCAGCCCTACATGCGTTAGCCTATTTGGTCTTTCAACGCTCGGGGTTTACAAACACGGCAGTCGCCTGCAATGCTCGTGCGCTCTTACCGCACGTTTTCATCCTTACCAAACTTGCGTTGGGCGGTATATTTTCTGTTGCACTAATCCGTAATTCAGGTTTTCATTCCTAAATCCCTTTCCGTTAGAAAGCGAGATGCCCTATGTTGCCCGGACTTTCCTCTCTCTCGGTTTTACCCGAAACAGCGATAGAACAACCTGCATTTTGCGCAAATATGGATTTTTTTAACCACAAAGACACAAAAACATGGAGATTTTTTCTGCTTACTTGCAGTTTTGTAGTTGAGTTGAAACCTTTGAATAAGGTACAAAACCCTGATTATTGCCAAACGAGTTGGTAACGTAAACCATTACCTGAGCTACATCAATATCGGCTAATTCGGGGAAACCAGGCATTTTTTCCTGATATTCTTTACCGTGAATTACAATTTTACCGCTGGTTCCGTTTTTAATGATGCAAGCTAAATTGTTTTTATTGGTTTTCAAGAAAACAGAATCGGTTAAAGGTGGCGCCAGCTGACCTAAACCTTCGCCGTTTTCGCCATGGCAATTCTGGCATTTAGCTTTGTAAATGTCCTTTCCGTTCGACATATAGTTTTGTAAATCAATAGTTTCCTGGTTTTGACAAGAGATGATTACAGCTATAACTGAAAGCAGGAAAATAGAATTGATGATGTATTTGCGCATGGATGTTTTGCATTAAAGTATCGTCATTTCGAGCGGAATAAAATGGAGCCGAGAAATTTTTTTAGTTGGTTCAAAGATTTCTCCATTTCGGTCGAAATGACGATATTAATTAGTTTATTTCTTGTACTCTGCCAATAAAACCGGAATATCCTTTTTCAATTGTGCTACCTGCTCTTCTTTAGTGCCATCGTAAGCACCGCGAATGCGCTTATCTTTATCTACTAAAACCAAATAACCCTGATGGATATAACCATCTTTAGCTGTACTATCTTCGCCTACAGCTACTAAATAATTTTTCTCTGCTAAGGTATAAACGCTGTCTTTGCTGCCGTAAAGAAATTGCCATTTTGCATTATCAACGCCTAACTTTTGTGCATATTTTTTCAACACTGATGGCTTATCGTATTTAAAATCAATGGTGTGCGATACAAACATCACATCGGGATTGGTTTTAAAATCGTTGTAAACCATCATTAAATTGCGGTGCATGGTTGGGCAAATGGTGGTACACGACGTGAAAAAGAAATCTGTAACGTAGATTTTTCCATCGGTAATTTTATTTGTAGTTAAAATGCTGTCTTGATTCAAAAAAGCCCAATTTGGAATGGTTTGATAAACAGTATCAATCTTTTCAACTCCAGCAGCATCTCTTTTGGTTTCGGCATGGCGTTCGCCGTAAATGGGTAGTTTTTTTTCTTGCTGACAAGACGAAAGTATGGAAACGGATAGCAAGCAAATGGCTATCGAAGAAATAATTTTATTCATGGTATTTTATTAAAGTGTAAATATACAACCTCTGTTTTGGAGAAGGCAATTCTAGTGCTATTATTATTTTGATTAAATTTGGTTCACGCAGATTACACAGATTTTCGCTGATTTTTAATATTAACCTGCGGAAATCTGCGAAATCAGCGGGATAAATATGTGAACTAATGTTTATGGTGCGTCATTTCCATTTTATCAGCTGGCTTGATGTTGTAAGTTTTCAAAACAGAATCTGATTCTTTAGTTACTTTGATGTAACTATCTTCAACCGCCCGAATTTTTATCATCTGCGTTTTGTAATATTCTAAATCTTCCTGCTCATCTTTTCCTTTAAAATCGTCTTTAAAAAAGTGCATCCAATCCATCATATTTTCATCCGCTTTGTTTAAACGAATAATTAAATCAGCAACATGTAATGAATCTTGAGTGGATTTTATCTGTTCAGATTTCAAAACTGAATCTAAGGCCATTCTATTTTTAATCACTTTTTCTCCATCAATCATTAATTTATCATGGATGTTTAAGACTTCTTTTTTAATGTCGTTTGCTTTAGGCTCTGTTTTACAAGCGCCAAAAATTAAGATTAATGCCGTAGCTATTACTGTTATTTTATTTTTCATTTCTTTAAAAATTATAGGTTAAACCAATATAAACTTTACCTGCACTCATGGGATGGTCTGTTTTTGCCTCCCACATATTTTTCTGCATCCCAACATTAAGTGCAATGTTTTTGTAGAAGATATCTGCACCAGCACCACCCATTAAATTATTCATTACATGTTCCCCGGTTTTCGTTCCTTTATATTTTTCTCCGCCAGAATATTCATAGAAAAACTGAAGCGAGGGCATTACTTGTACATCTCTACCAATGCGTTGTGTGTAGAAAATATTCAGGAAACTGGTTGTGCTATTTGCAATTCCCTCATCGCGATTATTGGTGCCGTTTACCTTGTAGGAGGTATTTAAACTTGCGCCAAACTTGCCCAAACCAACCATATAGTTTAAGTAAATAAAACCATCCGTACTACCTGTTCCAGCTTGTTGTAACGACGAATAACGAATACCTGCCGTGTTTTTGAAATCATTTTTTCCTGTCGGGAGTTTAATTCCTGCACCTGCGATAAGTTGCTGCTTAAAATTATCTTCTAATTTTTGCACAAGGTGATAACCACCATAAAGGTTTATATCGCCAATGCCTCCAATTGTAGAAGTATAACCATTGTAACGCTCGCTATTTGAAACATAAGGCAGAATTGCGTTAATTTCTAATTTGCTATTGATGAAATATTTACCTCTAATTTCCATGGAACGGTATAATTCATAATCATCAGGATTTCCAGCGTGACCAGTTATTGGCGAATTCTGGCTATTAGCAGGGATAAAGAATTTTCCTCCGTTAGGGAATAAGGAATGTGATTGCCCATTGTAACCATTAAACGAGCGATAACGGTACAGCAAACTGATACTGTTTCTGTTATAGTAAGGCGTAATTCCCATAAAACAACCGCAAATATCGCAGGCAAAAACGTTACTGCCGATTAAAAGAAATGCGATTATTAATAATTTACGATTCGCTATATAATTTATTTTTGATAAACTCATTGTCGGTTAGTGTTTTTAAAAATGCTTTGATTTGTGCCCTTTCTGAGCTGCTTAACTGGATGCCATTTTTTAGTGATGAATCCAAATTTTCGGAAGCCTTAACGCCCGAATTGTAATGCTCTAAAACTTCATCTAAATTGTAAAAACGTCCATCGTGCATGTAGGGACCGGTATATTCGATGTTGCGCAAACTTGGAATACGGAATTTTCCAAAATCGCTTTGCAGGCCAGTAATATGAGAACGGCCTTCGTCAACACTTACTAAATCTAAACCATTGCTTCTGTAAGAGAAGTCAGTAAAAAAGGGTTCAGAATGGCACGAAGCACATTTTTGTTTAAATAAATTATAACCAAACTGTTCATCCGAAGTGAAAGAAATTCCATTTTCCTTACGCATGACCTTATCGTACTTAGAGTTTCCCGATACTAAAATGCCCATAAATTGCGTGATGGACTTTAAAACAGTTTGTGAATTGATTTCAGAAGAACCAAAAGCCTGTTTAAACATTTCTGGATATGGTGCTGTACCTTTCAAAAAAGTAACAACGGTTTCGATATCCGTTTTCATTTCGCAAACATCAGTTAGGGCGTTTAAAGGAGAGGTTTCGATGTTTTTTACGCCGCCATCCCAAAAGAAAGCTTTTTGCCAAGCCAAATTAAAAAGAGGTGGAGCATTGCGTTTTCCCTGGCAATTATCTACGCCGTGACTTACCTTGTGGTCGAGATTTGCAAATGCTGCAAATTGCTGGTGGCAGCTTCCGCAAGAAACACTTTTATCTGCCGATAAACGGGCATTGTAAAAGAGTTTTTTTCCTAAAGCAAAACCTGCATCGGTTAATTTATTTTCTTCGAAATTGTATGTTGGAGCAGGGAAATTAGACGGAACTTGAAAAGATATTTTCTTTTCCTCAGGCGTAATTCCATCTTCATTTTTACTGCAAGCATACATCAATGCAATGCTTAAAAAAAGCATTGCAAAGACTGTTAATTTTTGCAGCATATTAATTATGAATATGGTCTAAACGGAATAAACCTTTAGCATAATTATTGGCCACAATTACCGAGTTAGCGCCACCCATTGTAAAATTTAAGGAAGCAAAACTGATATCTGTTGTGCCAGTAAATAGTGCTGCTGCATTTACAATGAAATGCATGTCGGGTTTCGCATCTGTTCTTATTCTTAGTGGGTTGGCAGCATTAATTTCTGTAGAATACGTTCTGATGGTATTGTTCGGGTCTAAAACACCACCAATATGAAAAGTTAAGGCATTATTAGCTGCTGTTGATTGTGGCGAGGTTCCTTCTAGTTTTACAAATATGTAGCCACTGTTCCAAGTCCAGAACATGCCATTTACTGGGTCTAAAGCCCCTGTTTGTGCACCTGCGAAATTACGGGCATAATCTACGCCAATGGTGTATTCGATTTTGGTATAATCTCCTGTCGGAACATCGCTAATCGTCACAAGTTTGGATGCAGGTTTAGATTCATCAACTAAAAAATAACTTTCTGGAATTAAATAGGTTGTTCCATCAGCTTTGCTGAGTTTAATATTGCTCACATAATATTTAAACACATTTATTTTGTAATCTTCGCCTTTGGCATTTTTATATGTTGAAGTATTTAAAGCCAAAGCAGCACCGTTAACCTGATGTTCAAATTCTAAAGTAAAACTTGATTTTGTGTCTGTTGAGATTTCATCAGCATCTTTTTTGCAAGATGATAAAAGTATAATAGGGCATAACAATGCCAATAAGTATTGTGATAATTTCATTTTTTGAAAATTGAATAAGTGAATTTATAGTCTTCTGTCATTCTGAATGCAATGAAGAATCTCTAACACTTCAGTAGAAATTAACGTTACAGCGAAAAACAGAATAGTGGTTTTTAGTAATGATGCTTCGCTGTACTACCGTTGATGTTTTTTACCTCTAGTCGTCATTGCGAGGCACGAAGCAATCTATTTGCTATGAGATTGCTTCGTGCCTCGCAATGACGACCGTCTTAGAAAGTTTATTTATATTGATTTTTATGAAATAAAATAACCCTCAGTATGACAAATAGCCAAAACAATCAACAGCAAAGCCGTTACTTTAAAAAAATAAATTTTAATTAAACCGTTTTCGGTGGATGAAAAATAGAAATAGAAAGGTCTTTAATTGGTTTTTCTAGATAACCACTTTCTGATTTAATGATGAAATAAGGTATTTGATGATTTAAACTTACCAGTTTAAATTCTGGTTCAGCTTCAATTACTCTTTTTAAATTATCTTGAGTTTGTTTGTTTTTGCCATCCAAATCTTTCAATTTTTTGGCTAAGAAACATTGCCCATCACAATGTAATTCTGGGTGCGCTTTGTTGATACAAAATACTGAGGTAATGTATTCTTTATTTACTTTATAACCCGAATAAACAATTAATTGCATGTAGCAATTAGAGATTGTGCAGATTACTAAAAGAAATATTAGGGCTCGTTTTAACATTTGTATTTAGCTGCAAATGTACAAACGAAATTGATTGCAGCAAAGAAAAATAATATAGCCACAGATTTATATTTTAGGAAGGTACCTTTCATAACATCCTTGTTTTACAAACTGTTTTTGTGTAGGAATGTGCAATTAAACAAAAAATCCAGATGCTAACTGCATCTGGATTCATGTTATCTAATCTGTAAATCTGTGGCTAACTAAAACCTATGCCTGCAAATCTGCCATTACCGCACTAATCTTATCACCCAATTCCTGGTTTACTTTTGCAAAATCAGCTCTATCTGCCAAAGGCGCATTTACGCTGCAATAAAACTTAATTTTTGGTTCTGTACCACTCGGACGGGCAGAAACAATACTCCCATCTTCAGTAATGAATTGTAATACATCAGAAGCCGGATAATCCAATTTTGTCACCTTTCCTGTTGCTAAATCAGTTTCCTGGCTTAATTCGTAATCTTTCAAAACAGAAACTTTAGAACCACCTAATGATACTGGCGGATTGTTTCTGAATTTTTCCATCATAGCTTTAATTTCTTCCGCACCAGTTTTACCTTTTTTAGTAAGCGAAACTAAATCTTCTTTGTACAAGCCATAATCTACATACATATCTAAAAGTGCATTGTATAAACTTGCACCTTTATCTTTATAGTAAGCAGTCATTTCAGAAATAAATGCAGCAGAAACAACGGCATCTTTATCGCGAACTAATTCGCCAACCAAATAACCATAACTTTCTTCACCACCTGCGATAAATGTTTTTTCGCCTTGAAGTTTGGTAATAATTTGTCCAATCCATTTAAAACCAGTTAAGGTATTAAAGTATTCCACGTTTTTAGCATCACAAATTGCTTTAATTAAGCTGGTTGTAACAATGGTAGAAACCACATATTCCTTACCTGTAAGTTTGCCTTTTTCTTCCCAAGCCGAAACAATGTAATTAATTAATAAACTGCCCGTTTGATTACCGTTTAGTAAAACCCATTCGCCATTATTATCTTTAACTGCAATACCAACACGGTCAGCATCTGGGTCGGTTGCTAAAACTAAATCCGCATCAATTTCCTTTGCTTTGTTCATTGCTAAAGTTAAAGCATCTTTTTCCTCGGGATTTGGGTAAACAACCGTCGGGAAATTACCATCTGGTTTACTTTGTTCTTCAACAACTGTTACATTAGTGAAACCAAATTGTTCAAGCGCTTTTGGAACTAAAGTAATTCCTGTACCGTGAATAGGAGAGTACACAATTTTCAGGTCGTGCTGTCTTTTAATTGCATCAGAAGAAATTGAAAGCGCAGTAATTCCATCTAAATATAATTTATCTACAGCTTCGCCAATCAGTTCAACATTAGCATCAATTCTATCGAATTTAACTTCATCAATACTTTGAATTTTATTTACTTCATCGATAACCAATTTATCATCTGGAGAAGTAAACTGACCGCCATCAGCACCATAAGCCTTATAACCATTATACTCTTTTGGATTGTGCGATGCCGTTAACATTACACCACTTTTGCAGTTAAAATGACGAACAGCGAAAGATAACTCAGGTGTTGGTCTTAATGCCTCGAAAAAGTAAACGTGAATGCCGTTTGCCGAGAAAACATCAGCCGTTATTTTTGCAAAATAATCAGAATTATTTCTACTATCGTGAGCAATGGCTACACTTATTTTTTCGCCTGGATATTTGTTGTTTAAGTAATTTGCTAAACCTTGAGTAGCAGTTCCTATAGTGTATTTATTGATGCGATTAGAGCCAGCGCCCATAATTCCACGTAAACCGCCAGTACCAAATTCTAAACTTTTATAAAATGAATCTATAAGTTCTGTAGTTGCGTCTTTGTCTACAAGCGCTTGGATTTCTGACTTGGTTTTTTCGTCGTAATTTCCGCTTAACCACTGATTAATTGTGGCTTGGGTTGATTGGTCAATTGATTGCATTGAGCTATATTTTAATTTAATATCTGGTGTTGAACAAATTTTTATGCTTGGAAGTTTGGTTGTAAAGGAAATATTTAACCAATTCCAAATTTTATTTTGTTGAGGATGTTGCTTTTAAGCTTGTTTTGCTTATTTTCACGCCCCGATACAATAATAAAGAAAATCCAGTATTAAAAATGATGCAACCACATTTTTTTATATCTGGTTAGCACGATGTAAAATTGTGTTCTTTTTATTACAGCTAAAAATAATAATTAATTAGATGAAACCACTTTGGTTTTTAATCACGTAGTGTGATAAAAAGCGAATGGCTTCATCACAAGTGAAAACAAACTATAACTCGATGAAAATTTTAAAATTTGGGGGTACTTCAGTTGGTAGTCCCGAGCGCATGACGAAGTTGTTGGATATCATTAATCCAAATGAAGAGCAAATTGTAGTGTTATCAGCTGTGTCTGGTACCACAAATAGCTTAGTGGAAATTTCTAATTATTTTTTAGCTGGAGATAAGAAGAAGGGAAGCGAGTGCGTTGAAAATTTATATCAAAAATATAAGGATTTTGTAATTGAACTTTTGCCCGCTGCTGATTTTCAGGAAATGGGAAATGAAGTAATCGATTACCATTTTAGCTTTTTAGCCGTTTTAACCAATGATATTTTTACTCCAATTGAAGAGAAAGTTGTTTTAGCGCAAGGCGAATTATTGTCTACAACATTATACCATATCTATTTAAAATCAATCGGTGTAGAATCTGTTTTACTGCCAGCATTAGATTTTATGAAAACGGATGAGGATAATGAGCCAGATATTCCTTTCACAACAAAACACTTAACACCATTATTAGAACAACATAAAGGCAATAAATTATTCATTACACAAGGTTTTATTTGTCGCAATAGCTTTGGTGAAGTTGATAACTTACGTCGTGGAGGTAGTGATTACACGGCATCTTTATTGGGTGCGGCAATTCTTGCAGAAGAAGTTCAAATTTGGACAGATATTGATGGAATGCACAACAACGACCCTCGTATTGTTAAAGGAACCAAGCCGATTGCTCAATTATCTTTTGATGAGGCGGCTGAGTTGGCTTATTTTGGAGCAAAAATTTTGCATCCACAATCTGTTTTTCCGGCACAGAAATACAAAATTCCAGTTCGTTTGTTAAATACTATGGAGCCTAGTGCTGCCGGTACTTTAATTACTCACGATAGCGAAAAGGGAAAGATTAAATCAATCGCTGCGAAAGATGGAATTACTGCAATTCGTATTCAATCGAGCCGAATGTTATTAGCTTATGGTTTTTTACGTCGTGTTTTTGAGGTTTTTGAGCGTTATAAAACGCCAATCGATATGATTACTACATCAGAGGTTGCAGTTTCGTTAACCATTGATGAAATTGGAAATCTTCCAAAAATTATCGAGGAGTTGGAAAGCTTTGGAACGGTTGAGGTAGATACCGACCACAGTATTGTTTGTGTTGTAGGCGATTTCGGTTCGGAAAAACATGGCTTTGCAAGCAGAGTTTTAGAAGGTTTAAAACACATTCCGATTCGTATGATTTCTTACGGTGGAAGTAATTATAACGTTTCGTTATTGATTTTAAGCGAGTATAAAACTGAAGCTTTAAGAAGTCTTCACAACAGATTATTCGAATAGAAGATAAAAAGCGCCAAGAATTACCAGTAAGCCAATAATAAAGTGAAAAGCTAAAAAGCTTGCTGGTAATAAATTATTTTTATGTTTTTTGTAGGAATTAAATAAACCTAACGTGATGATAAGAATGATAAAAATGGCTGCTACTATCTTCATTTTCGTATAAAAATAAGGAATAAGACAATCAAAAGTAGCACGATTGTGAATCGGATTTTACCGTTGTATTGTTTTTGGGTAATTCTTCCATGCTTTAAATCGAGGTAATTGCCCCAATAAATAAGCCCAAAGAATAAAATTAAAATTATAATAAGGAATTTGAACATGTTCGGCGATAAAGATATATCAAAGTTTAACAATATTGAAACACCATTTTACTACTACGATACAGAGTTGTTGCAGAAAACATTGAACGCCTGTTCGGAAGCAGCAGCACCTTATCAGTTTCACATACATTATGCGCTAAAGGCGAACTTTAATTCAGTTTTGCTCGAGCAAGTTAAAACCATTGGTTTTGGTGCAGATTGTGTGAGCGCAGGAGAGGTGAGAAGAGCAGTTGAAGTTGGTTTTGACCACAAAAAAATCGTTTTTGCCGGAGTTGGTAAATCTGATAAAGAAATAAATGAAGCTTTGGATTTGGATATTTTCTGCTTTAATGTAGAATCTATTCAGGAACTAGAAGTTTTAAATGAATTGGCTGCTGCAAAAGGAAAAATTGCGCAAGTGGCTATTCGCATTAACCCAAATGTTGATGCTCATACGCACCACAACATTACAACAGGTTTGGATGAAAATAAATTTGGTGTAAATTCATGGGATTTGCCCGAATGTGCTGAAACTTTAAAAGCATCTGCAAACTTGAAATTCATTGGAATTCACTTCCACATTGGTTCTCAAATTACAAATTTGGATGTTTATAAAAACCTTTGTGTACGTGTAAACGAATTTGCAGCCTGGTTTGAAGATAAAGGTTTTAGAATTGAAGTTTTAAACGTAGGCGGAGGTTTAGGTATCGATTATTACAATCCTGACAACCAAGTGCCTGATTTTAAATCTTACTTCAAAATTTTTAAAGATTTTCTGGAAATTAAACCCAATCAGGAAGTGCATTTTGAGTTAGGTAGAGCTTTAGTTGGGCAATCAGCTTCTTTGATAACCAGAGCTTTATATATTAAAAACGGTAAAAAGAAAAACTTCGTGGTTCTAGATGCTGGTATGACGGAATTAATGCGTCCGGCTTTATATCAAGCTTACCATAAAATTGAAAATTTAAGTCGTGGAACAGGCACAGCCGTAAAATATGATATTGTTGGTCCAATTTGCGAAAGCACAGATTGCTTTGGTAAAGAAGTGGAGCAACCAGAATCTTTTAGAGGAGATATTTTCGCCATCCGTAGTGCTGGTGCTTATGGAGAAGTAATGGCTTCGAAATATAATTTAAGAGATGCAATAAGAACGGTTTATAGTACGGAGATTTAGGCTCTTGTCACATTGAGCTTGTCGAAATGCATTATTGTTCTTCGACAAGCTCAGAATGACAAACCTTCTATTTCCTTTTCGAGGCCACAAATACAAATACGCCTGCAACCAAAACTATACCTCCAACATAAGGTGGCCAGTTAACCGATTTTTCTTTATCTGCTGAGATTTGTATCGGACCGGCATCAACAATTTTCTCTTTCCTGGTGTAAGAAAAGCCTGTCCAAACAAGCATTGCTATTCCTACTAAAATTAATATAAGTCCTACGGTTTTGTTCATGATTTTATATATTGATTAGAATCAAAACAGTAAGACTAGCTTTATGTTTTATTCGTCGAAGAAATCGACCAACCCTCCAATAAAATATTCTTCAATTCCTTCGGTAAAATCAGTAAAATCTTCCTCTGGAATATTGGTTTGTTTAAATTCTAAAGATGTTCCAGATTTTTCTGCATGAAGTTTAATGGTTACAATTGATGGTTCTCCATCTTCACCAAAATACCATTGTTGAACAATTTTTTTATTGGTTTCAAACTCTAAATTTTTACCAACAATATCGCCATCCCAAAAAGAAAATTCTGTGTCTGGTTTTTCTTCAAATTCTACTTCAGCACCAGTCCAAAGCTTAATGCTAATGTCTTTTGTAAGTGCTAAATAAACTTCTTCTGGGGTAGCAGGTATGTAGGTGTATTTTTTATAATCTCTCATCACTATTAATCTTAAAATCCTTAAATCTTGAAAATCCTGAAACTATTTAAATGCGTTCAAACCAGTCACATCCATTCCAGTTATCAATAAATGGATGTCGTGTGTACCTTCATAAGTAACTACCGATTCAAGGTTCATCATGTGGCGCATAATTGAATACTCTCCGGTAATTCCCATTCCGCCCAACATTTGGCGGGCATTTCTTGCAATATCTAAAGCAATTTCTACACTGTTTCTTTTTGCCATTGATATTTGTTCAGCAGTTGCACGGTTTTCGCTTTTTAAAACACCTAAACGCCAAACTAATAATTGACCTTTAGTTATTTCAGTAACCATTTCGGCTAATTTCTTCTGTTGTAATTGGAAACCACCAATTGGCCTTCCGAACTGAACTCTTTCTTTCGAATAACGAAGTGCAGTATCATAGCAATCCATTGCAGCACCTAAAGCGCCCCAGGCAATTCCGTAACGAGCTTGGTTTAAACAACCTAAAGGTCCTTTTAATCCGCTAATTTCCGGGAAAACATTTTCTTTTGGAATCTGAACATTATCAAAAACCAATTCGCCCGTTGCTGATGCTCTTAAGCTCCATTTATTATGTGTTTTTGGTGTAGAAAAACCCTCCATTCCACGTTCTACAACCATTCCACGTATTTTACCGGCTTCATCTTTAGCCCAAACAACAGCAATATCTGCAAATGGCGCATTGCTAATCCACATTTTAGCACCATTTAAAATGTAATGAGAACCTGCATCTTTAATATTGGTAACCATTCCACCAGGATTTGAACCATGGTCTGGCTCTGTTAAGCCAAAACAGCCCATCATTTCGCCGCTGGCTAATTTTGGTAAATATTTTTTACGTTGTTCTTCAGTTCCGTATGCATAAATTGGATACATTACTAATGAGCCTTGAACAGATGCCGTAGAACGAATTCCAGAATCGCCACGTTCAATTTCCTGCATTAAAATTCCATAAGCAGTATAATCTAAGCCAGCACCGCCATACTCAACGGGAATTGTTGGTCCAAAAGCCCCAATATCTGCCAAACCTTTTATTAAATGTTTCGGAAATTCTGCTTTTTGAGCATAATCTTCGATAACTGGACTAACTTCCTTTTTTACCCAATCTCTTGCTGTAGAGCGAATTAGTTTATGTTCGTCAGTTAATAACTCATCCAATAAATAATAGTCTGGTGCTTCGTACAAGTCTTTTTTTGTTGATTTGCTCATTGTTGTATTCTAATTTGGTTAATCAAAAGCGTTCATTTCAAAGGTAACAATTTGCGGCAATGGGCGTAATATTCGTAAATAAAAATTATTTTTGATGCATACAAAACATTAATGAATCACATAAAACAAACGGTAGCGCTAAAAGATGTTAAATGTTTCGCACTACATGGCTTTTATCCTGAAGAGCAACTAATTGGTAATCATTTTATTGTTGATTTGGAAACCGAGTTTTTGCCTCTTGGTTTCGATGATGAATTAAATCAAACCGTAAATTACGAAGATCTAAATAGCATCATTTTAGAAGAAATGAAAAACACTCAAAAGCTTTTAGAAACCGTTTTGAATAACATCATTACCAAAGTTATTAAGCTTTATCCATTTGTAGAAACCGTTAATGTTAGCATAAAAAAGCTAAACCCACCAATGCCCGGACAAATTGGGCATTCTTTTGTTAAATTATCTTACACCACAGCCAAATAAAAATGAATTTTACCAAAATAAACGCCGAGATTTTAGAAGAAATAAAAGCTGCTATCGGGGCTGAAAAAGTTTTTACTGACGCCGAAAGTTTGGATAGTTATAGTCATGATGAAACAGAGGATTTGCGCTACCAACCAGAAATTGTGGTAAAACCAACAACTACCCAAGATGTATCTGCGCTTTTGAAAATTTGCAACGCACATCATATTCCGGTAACGCCTCGTGGCGGCGGTACGGGTTTAAGCGGCGCAGCCTTGCCAATCTATGGCGGCGTTTCTTTATCAATGGAGAAATTTAAATCAATTATCGATATTGATACGGAGAATTTGCAAGCCACGGTTGAACCTGGCGTAATTACCGAAGAGTTTATTAATGCTGTTTCAGAAAAAGGATTGCTTTACCCTGTTGACCCAAGCAGCAAAGGTTCTTGTTTTATTGGTGGTAATGTTGCGCATGGTTCTGGTGGACCAAGAGTGGTAAAATATGGTACTATTCGTGAGTATATTTTAAATCTTGAAGTCGTTTTGCCAAATGGCGATATCATTTGGACGGGTGCTAATACCTTAAAATATGCATCGGGTTATAATTTAACGCAGTTAATGATTGGTTCGGAGGGAACATTAGGTGTGGTTACGAAAATTGTAACTAAGCTTTTGCCAAAACCAAGTCAGTCAGTTTTAATGATGGGGTCATTTGCCACTAATGAAGATGCTTGTGCTGCAGTTTCGGCAATTTTTAGGGCAGGTGTAACACCATCTGCTTTAGAATTTATGGAGCGAAAAGGAGTGGAGTGGGTAATTAAATTCGATGATATAAAATTCGATTTGAAAGATGATGTTGCCGCTTTATTAATGATAGAATTTGACGGCGATGATTTAGACGATATCTTTAAGAATTGCGAAAAAACCAATATCGTTTTAGAAGAACATAATTGTACCGAAGTGTTGTTTGCTGATACGGCTTCGCAGAAAGAGGAACTTTGGCGAATGCGTAGAACAATGGCCGAATCTGTAAAATCTAATTCTGTTTACAAAGAAGAAGATACCGTTGTGCCTCGTGCCGCTTTGCCTAAACTGGTTAATGGTATTAAAGAAATTGGTGCAAAATATGGTTTTGAAAGTGTTTGTTATGGCCATGCAGGCGATGGAAATTTACATGTAAATATTATAAAAGCCGGAATGAGCGATGCCGATTGGAAAGATAAACTGAAGTTTGGTATTGCCGAAATATTCGAATTAACCACTGCTTTGGGCGGTACTTTATCTGGTGAGCATGGAATTGGTTTGGTTCAAAAGGAATTTATGCCGATTAAATATTCTGAAATTCACTTGAATTTAATGCGTGGCATAAAACAGGTTTTCGACCCGAATGGGATTTTAAATCCTGGGAAAATTATGCCTGATAAAATATATTTTTAAATTTCTTGTATTTGTAATTAAGTTTTGGAAATGTATGCTCAGTGAATCGTGGCAATTGTAGTCCCGCCATTCGCTGTAGCCCTCGTTGAAAAAACTCGGGGCTGCCGCTACTGTCGGGTTTAAAATTAACGGAAGGTTCAAGAACGTTTTGCAACTACAAATATTTGTTGTTGCCGAGCCACCTAAACGGGATTGAAGCGATATACTTTTTGGCTGCTTCAGGCTAAACTTACGAAGTCTCCCTAAGCATCTGTATCAGTAGACTTCGTAAGTTTCTTTTCAAGCCAAAAAGATTTAGCGTAAAGCCCGACTAACAATAATAGTTGTAGTAATTTGCTTTTCAAATTCTTCGAAAGCATAATTTAAACTTTTTTGCTTTCGAGTTTTTGATATCCTATTTGGTCGCTATAGGCTAAACTTACGAAGTCTAATAAACTTCTTTGCCAGTAGACCTCGTAAGTTACAACTGCTCAAAACCAAGCATTTTTTGTTTTTGAGCTTCTGGAATGGCTGTTGGTCGGCTGGTGGTATAATCTACAGCAATGCAAACGGTTTTGCCCTTGCTACAAACCACTTCTTCGTTGCCAACAATTTTTACAATTTGGTAATCTAAATCAAAACTGGTGTTGCCAATTCTTGATGTTTTTACATGGACCGCAATTTTATCGTTCATTACAATAGGTAAAATATAGTCTAATTCTGCATGGGCAATTACAATTCCGGTTTTCTTCCAATCCCATTTTACAATTTCTTCCCAATATTTTGCTCTGGCTATTTCCAGGTAAGTAAAATATACTGAATTGTTAACGTGCCCCATCAAATCAAAATCAATAAATCTTAAATGAATATTGGTTTTGTAGTTGAATTTGTCTGAAATAATCTTATTTTCTGACAATTTGTCTTTTGATTTAGAAATATTTTGCCATAATGTCTTAAAAATCATAAATTTTTGGTTTGGTATGTAAGTTGAATATTGGTTTGTATCAATTAAAAAAATAAAAATTAGAGATATGACACTTGTAAATTTTAACAACAGAACCCGCAACACAGCTCCTTACTTTAACAATGTTTTTGATTCATTGTTTAGCGATGCCGTAACTAAAAATAAAATGGTTGATAAATCGCCAAACGTAAATATTTACGAAAATGAAACTGCTTATAATATCGAGTTAGCAGCACCGGGTTTAAAGAAAGAAGATTTTCAAATCAACTTAAAAAAAGACACGCTTTCTGTGTGGGCAGAAGTTAAAAAAGACGAAGCCCAGATAGCTAAAGATTTTACACGTAAAGAATTCGATTACAGCTCGTTTGCAAGATCGTTTAATTTACCAGATACAGCAGATGCTGAAAAAATTACTGCAGAATATAAAGATGGTATTTTAAATATCACCATCAATAAAAAAGACGATACAAAATCGCAACACAAAGAAATTGTAGTGTCTTAATAAAGAGTTTCTCGAGAGAGGATTTCATAATAGTTTAAGTTTAGGTTTTATAAGGTTAGCACTGGATGGTGCTAACCTTATTTTGTTTTTAGTGAATCGGTTCATTTGTCATCGGTTCATTGGTGTTAAAAAGTTAAACTAATTTCCAAATGAACTAATGAACCATTTTTGTACTTTTGCGGCATGGTAAGAGAAATTCTGGATACTAAACGTAAAGCATTAAAAATAAACCTTGACCCTAGAATTTATGGCACATTTGCCGAGATAGGAGCAGGACAGGAAGTTTCGAGAAACTTTTTTAACGCTGGCGCAGCATCTGGAACAGTAGCCAAAACGATGTCGGCTTACGATATGACTTTTAGTGATGCCATTTATGGAGCAGAAACTAATGGTCGCTATGTTTCTCAAAATCGTTTAATTCAAATGCTAGACCATGAGTTTGGTTTATTGAATGAAAGATTATCTGGAGAGAAGTATGAAAGCAGAACATTTTTCGCCTTTGCAGATACCGTTACGACTTTAAATTACAAACGTACAAACGAGCCGCATGGTTGGATTGGAATCCGTTTCCAGAATGAACCAGGAGGTTTACCTAATGAAATATTTTTTCATGTTCGGTTGCTTGATACGGATGTAAACATGCAACAAAGGGTTTTGGGTATTATTGGTGTGAATTTAGTTTATGCTGCATTTTACCATCACCACGAACCTAAAATAATGGTTGAATCTTTGGCTGATAACCTAACAATTGGTTCAGTAGAAATCGATTTAATTTCTGTTAAAGGCCCGGCTTTTCCTGATGTTGACAATATTCTACTTAATCTTTATATGATTATGAAGGATTTCTCTGCTGCTGCAATTTTCGATGCAGATGCACATCCTCGCCAGGCAAAAGATTTATTATACAAAAAAGACATCATGATTTTGAGAACCAAGTACGGTCAAAAATCATTACCAAACTTTAATTTATTTAATAAAGCAACTGATCAATTTAAGCGTACCAACAAAGTTGATGATGGCAACATTGCGGTTATGATTGAGGTTTTGCTAACCAATGTTTTAACTGATGAACAAGAAACGCCTGACGATATCGATTTAGAATCAGTTGCAAAACGTGCCCAGGAAATGTGCGATACCGGAAACATTGTAATCGTATCAAACTTTACCCGCCATAATCGATTGGCAAAATATTTAGCCCGTTGTAAACCTAAAAGCGTTGGTTTAGCAACCAATATCAATAACCTTAAATTTGTGTTTAACTCTACAAATTTTAAAGGAGAAAACTACTCTGGTCAGCTGTTAAGCTACGTTAACGATATGTTTAACACCAATGTTAGGTTGTTTGCATATCCTTTTTTAGATAAAAAAACGAACGAAGTAATTACAACTGCTAATATGCCTGTTACGCCAGAAGCAAAACCGTTATTTGATTTTCTTTTAGTAAATGGTTACATAACCGATATTGAAGATTATGCAAATGATGAAGTAAAAACTGTGTAAGCAAATTTATTAATGACTTGCATCTGCTGGTGCATTCGTTAAAGAATCTGCGGTGGTATCTGTTGACAATGAATCGATAACCTTAGTTGTATCGGTGTATTTGTACATGCTGTCAGCATTTTTCTCATCTGCTTTATTGCTATTACATCCAATGGCTACTACAGCAAGAACTGATAATATTAAAAGTGGCTTTTTCATAAGTTTAAATTTTATCTCTATTAAGTAAGCATTTAAACTGAGTATTGTTTTGATTTTTTTAATTCCAAAGAAGTGCAGAAACACCTAAGCCATAAACAATATGGTTATATCGAATTGAAACTTCATTTTTAGGGCTGTAAATATATTTTCCATCAGGATCTATACTGCTCAAATAATCTACTTTGAATATATGTTTGGAGTTAAAGTAGTTAGCAAAAGCCTTTACACCAAGGTTTCTGTTTAATAATTTTTGAACCGAAAAGCCCGAGGACCAACTTCCGGCTAATTTTGGCTTGTATTTAAAGTAAGGTAGTTCTACCGTATTAAATATAGATTGATATTCTTCCTTTAAATCTAAAATAATATTCCCTTCTGCACCAATTGATTTCCCACCTAAAATATTAGCATTTAATGAGAATCCCTTTTTTAAAGGAAATGAGAAATAGGGGCCAAAGTGAAAGTATCTCACCCCTGTAGGCTGCGTGTAGATGTCATCAGAAATTTTAGGGATATCTGGGTCAGAATACCTGTAATTATCATTTATAATGGGGAAACTGGAAAAGGCAAACTTTCCACCAATACCGAAGTTTCGTTTAAAAAACCAAGCTCCACTTAGTTCCATTCCGAAACCGTGTTCGGCATTAATGCTTCCATTCGGATTATTCAAATCTTGTGTAACAGCTCTTGCAATTCCAAGATTTATACCGATAAAACTGGGTTTTTCGCTTCGTGGCATATATTTTTTCGCAAAACTTTCACTGATGCCATTTCCTTTGTAAATTTTATCGGTAATAAAATAGCCCAGTTCTGTTGAGAGCAATCCAATTCCGGCACCAGCTAAAACATCAGAAACCCAATGTCTATTGTTCATTTGTCGGCCAACGGCTGTTGCACTTGCCATAGCATAAGCACCAATTCCATATAATGGATGGCGATATTGACCATATTCCTTATCTAAAAATGCGGCATTCATAAAAGAGTTTGCAGTATGTCCGGAGGGAAAAGAATTAAATGCGCTACCGTCAGGACGTTCAACTCTTGCAGAATGCTTTAAGGTATTTACTACAAGAGCCATGCTTGCAGCAGAAAACAGATAAGAAACAGTGCTTCGTTGTACTGAGTGTTTACCTTTTACTCCGGCAGCATTTAAACCGTATACGCTTAAAGCTGGTACATATTGAAGATAATCATCAAAACGATTGCGAAAGTTTGGTATGTACCGGTTTCTGAATTTTCTAATATCTTCTCTATTTTTCCAGCTAACGGCACTAGCCGAAAAAAGAACTAAAGATGGAATTGCAACTTTTGAAAAATGATTTGAAGATTCAGGATATTCTTGGACAACTGACGCAGTGTCGACTGGGCTTATTTGGCAAATACTACGAACAGGGAATAAAAAGATAAATAATATCAGGGATAAAACTTTAATCATTTAAGCTTGAGGGATGGTAATTAGGAGATTTTTAAACAGTTATGAATTTGGTCAGTTTGCCAAATCTAACTTTCACCATTTGAATTTCCAAATTTAGCTTTAAGCAATTTGAAAATCTAAACTATTAATGTCTTCTCCGTATTATTGAACTATCCTCTTAAGCATGCCCCGGAAAATAAAGTAGTGAAACGGTAGCATGGCTATCCAATATAATCTACCCGCAATTCCTAACGGGCGAAATGTAGCGGTTTGATGAACTATCCCTTTTTTATCGATACAAAACTCCAGCCATGCTTCGCCGGGAAGTTTCATTTCGGCATAAAGTAAAAGTCTTTTTTGTTCTTTTGATGATAAAATCACACGCCAAAAATCAAGCGCATCTCCGGGTGAAGTTTGCTGAGCATTTTTACGTCCTCGTCTTAACCCAACACCACCAAATAGTTTATCGAGAAATCCTCTAAAGCCCCAAAGCCAATCTCCATAATACCAACCATTTTTTCCTCCAATAGAAAATATTCTTTTAAGCGCTTCTTCGGGATTGTTAGTTTTCATTTCTTGTTTATCCGTTAGCACGCCAAATTTTGGTATTTCGATATGTTTAGATAAACCATTTCGGAAAATGCTATTTCCTGAAGAATCATTCCAGCTTGATAAGACTAAATTTTGCTCAATTTTTTCAAATGCCATATCGATAGCCTGTACGTATGGAATTAGTTGAATATTGAGTTTTTGAGACAAATCATTTTCCTCAGGAATTACATCAATTTTCATACTATCGACTAAGTTTTTAGCTAAATCGTATGAGGTAGAAGTTACAAAGTAAAGCCAATATGAAGATAGTTTTGGTGTAAAAACCGGAACGATGATAATTTTCCTTTTAAGCTTTCTCACCTTGGCAAATTGTTCGAGCATTTGTTTGTAACTCAATAAATCAGGACCATAAATATCGAAATGCTTATTATAAGTTTCTGCTTTTTCGAGTACTCCTGTAAGAAACTCGATAACGTTTCTAATGGCTATGGGTTGGCATCTGGTTTTAAGCCATTTTGGAGCAACCATTATCGGTAGTTTTTCAACCAAGTCTCTTATAATTTCAAAGGAAGCACTACCTGAGCCAATAATAATTCCTGCTCGAAGCACCGTTGTAGCAACTTTTCCTTTCCTTAACCTTTCTTCAACTGCTTTTCTACTTTTAAGGTGCGTGCTGAGTTCTTTTTCGTTAATAATGCCAGATAAATAGATTAGTTGTTTTGCTGATGTTGTATCTAAATATTTAGTGAAATTATCGGCAGATTTGAGCTCAATTTCACTAAAATCGCCCTGAGTGCTCATAGAATGAACCAAGTAATATGCAACATCAATATCTTTCGGTAAAAATTGCATTGTATCACTTTTAACAAGATTTGCTTCAACAATATCTATTTTGGCATCTTTGTAGGCGCTGATATCAATTCTTGCTTTGTCTCGAACGAGACAAACTACTTCGTGCCCTAATTCAATTAATGCAGGTAAAAGCCTTTTTCCAATATATCCAGTAGCACCAGTTAGCAAGATTTTCATAGTTGATTAACAAATTTTTAGTGCATTTGTTAGGCTAACTAAAAGCAGATAAGGAAGTAGTGGTTAATAGATATGCTTTTTTAAAGAAGTCGCTTAAAAAACAACGGCGATGTTTTTAACCCTCGAAACTCTTTTTTACAATGAAATCAATAGCATTTTTAATTTCATTTCTACCCTCATCAGATTTTATATCTAAACCACAGAATGTTGTTCCGTTTGTTTCTTGTACCAGATTTAGGTAATAAGTACCGGCAATTATTAATGCTGTAATCGCCCTGAAACGATTTGCATTTTCGCCAAAATGTGGGTCGAGTAGGCTTTGGAAAATTTTTTCTCCGTTAAGTTCCCTTTCGTTTACTTGCTCTGTTAATATTTCTCTCTTTTCTGATAATTCCCAAAGCATTATTTTACGTAGTTCCTGATTGCTGTGTAATTCATCAAACTGACCTTTTAATATATCTTTTACCAAATCTTCACTACTGGTTGCGTTTATTGGTAATTCAAGTTTCTTTAATACTTCCCAATAATCTTGTTGTTTGATGTAGGCATCAGCAAGTTCATTAACCCCACCAAAATACTCGTAAATTAATCTTTTATTAACTCCAGATACAGCAGCGATGTCATTTACCTTTAGCGCTTTGTAACCTTTAGTTTTGAGTATTTCGCCAACAGCGGATAATAATTTTTCTTTAGTTTTTTCTTTGTTGCGAATAGGACCCTTAACAATTCTTTTTGCCATTTAAAGTTGATTAATCTTGCAATTTCGCAATTATTACCGGGATATAAAATTGTGATTGAAATCGCTATTAGGGTTAAATTATAATTTAGAAGTTTTATTCGTTTAATGGAAGTGAAAAATAAAATACTGAACCCTTTCCAATCTCGCTTTCTACCTGTAATTTGGATTTGTGTAGTTTTAAAATCGTTGAAGAAAGGTATAATCCAATTCCGAAGCCAGGAATAAATTTTGTTTGTTCATTCTCAACCCTAAAAAATTTCTGAAACATGTTTCTCTGGTCGTTTAAGGAAATACCAATTCCGTTATCTTTTATGCTAACCACAACTTTATGCTCAATTAACGCACAAGAAACCTTAATTTCTCCTCCGTCTGGCGAATACTTTTGCGCATTGCTAATTAAGTTGGTTAGTACAAGTGTAATTTTTTCTTCATCACCTTGTACAATTATCGAAGTAGTACCTTCGTAAACAACTTTATGTTTGTGACTTGCAATTGCTGCATCTTCAATGCAATCTGAAACAAGTTTTACAATATCAAATGGTGTTTGCTTTATGGTTATATGGCCTTCTTCAAAACGAGAAACGTTCAAAAAATCGCGGATTAAATGCTCCATTTTTTTGGTTTGGGTTTCGGCCTTTGTTAAAGCTTTGAGTATAAAATCAGCATCTTGTGGTTTTAGCAAAGCCATCTGAAGATAGGATTTTAAAGACGTTAAAGGTGTTTTAAGTTCGTGACTTACGAAACTAACAAACTCATTTTTCTTCTTTTCTATTAGGCTTTTTTCTGTAATGTCACGGGCGATTTTTGAAAGCCCGATAATATTTCCATTCAAATCTTTTACCGGAGAAATGGTTAACGATACACTAATTAAAGTTCCGTCTTTGCGAAGCCTTTCGGTTTCAAAATGTTCAACACGAATACCTTTCTTAAGTTGAGCGAGAATTTTCGGTTCTTCTTCAAGTCTATCAGTAGGAATGAGTTTGAGAATCGATTCTCCAATCATTTCTGAGGCAGTGTAGCCGAAAATACGAGTTGCGGCCTCGTTCCAACTTGTAATTATACTATTAAAATCTTTGCTGATGATTGCATCATCAGAAGATTCAACAATTGCAGCCAAACGTTGACCGATGGATTCTGCTACTTTTTCTTTGGTAATATCTCGTACAATTTTGGATAAGCCAATAAGAGCGCCATCTTGATTATAAACTGGAGAAATGGCTAAAGAAACATCAACTAAAGTACCATCTTTACGTAAACGCTGGGTTTGAAAATGCTCTATGCGATTTCCTTTTTTTAATTGCTCTAAAAATTTCGATTCCTGATTCTGTAAATGTTCGGGTATGAGTTTTAAAATCGATGCACCAATCATTTCTTTTTCTGAATATCCAAAAATACGAGTGGCGGAATTGTTCCAGCTGGTTATTATGCTATCTAAATTTTTGCTTATTATTCCATCATCTGTTGAATCGATAATTGAGTTAAGAATAGCGCTTTTTTCTTCTGCTTTTTTAAGTGCATCATTTAATCTTTTGATCTCAGTATTACTTAATCTCAGTTCAATTTCTTGCTGCTGATATTCCTTTATTTTGTTAATTATCTCTTTACTTTCGTTCATCACTCAATACTATCAAACAATACCGAAATATAATTATATCAGGTATAATTTAAGCAAATCTTTGGTAACTATTATATAGAAAGTAAAATATCAAGTATTTAATTGCTTAAAATCAAGTAGTATATATTATTGCAGCAAAGTAATGCTTTTAAAAATGTTTATTCTTAACTATCTCTGCTTTGATTGGATATATTCGGTAGGAGACATGCCAAATTGTTTTGAGAAGCTTCTGCTAAAATGCTTATGAGAATTATAACCTACCATCTGCGAAATTTCGTAAATTTTAAGCGTTCCATCATTTAATAATTCTGCTGCTTTTTTTAATCTGGTAATATTAATAAGCTCATTTCCACTTAGGTTTGAAATGGATTTTATTTTACGATAGAGTGTTGGCCTGCTCATGTTCATATTATCGGCCAGATAATCTACACCAAGTTCGGCATCATCAATTCTATCATTTATTAAATTCTGAAGTTTTTCCAGAAACAATTCATCGCCTTTTGAGTGTGCCATGCTTTTAATGTGTATAAGAGGCGAACTGGCAAAATAGGCTTTTATTTTATCTCTGTTTTTAAGTAACGATGAAACTTGAACTTGTAAAAAATCTGTATTAAAGGGTTTTTCTACATAAGCGTCTGCGCCAACTTCTAAGCCTTCTATAGTTGCCTGTAAGCCGATTCTTGCGGTGAGTAAAATAACAGGAATATGGCTGTACTCAAAATTCGATTTGATTTTTTCGCATAGCTGAAATCCATCCATTTCGGGCATCATTACATCACTAATTACGAGTTGAATAATCTCCTGATTTAAGATTTCGAGTGCTTCTAAGCCATTGCTTGCTGTTAAAACATTATATTTTTCGCTTAAAACATCGGCAACATATTCTAAAATATCTTCTTCATCATCAACCAATAAAATAACAAATTTGTTCTTCAGGTTTTCTTGCGTAATCGCTTCTATCATAATCTTTTCTTCCATTTTCCCTTTAAATTAAATTCTATTAATTGATGTATTGGTAGTTCCAAAACAAAAAGATTGTTTCCCGTTTCATCATTTATCACCTTCAAATTCCCGCCATGCAATTCAGTGAGAGATTTTGATAAAGAAAGCCCAATTCCTGTTCCTTGTTTAATCTGGGTTTCTGTGGCTCTAAAAAAAGGCTCAAATATTTTTTGATGCAATTCTTCCGGAATCGTTCTTCCATCATTTAAAACCGTAATTTGAAAATGTTCTGAAGCTTCCTCAGGAATTTTTAAGCTGATTTCTATAAGCGAATCGCTGTATTTTATCGCGTTATCAATCAGGTTACTTAATATTTTGTAAAAGGCTTCTGTATCAATGTAGGCTTCTAATTTTTGTTCAGGTAGAACAAGTTTATAGCTCAGGTTTTTTTGTTCGGTTATGGTTTGAAAAAAACTAAATATATCTGTTAAAATTTCAGAAATATCAGCCTTAACGAAATTAAGCGAGAAGCCATTTACTTCTGTTTTCCTGAAATCGAGCAGCTGGTTGGTTAATTTGAAAAGCCTATCGGTGTTGCGCTCCATTATCTTCAACTTCTTTTCCATGTAGGGCACTTCTGCTGCCTGTTTTAATAAATCTCCCATCGGACCTTTTATAAGGGTTAATGGTGTTCTGATTTCATGGGCTATGTTGGTGAAAAATTCTATTTTGGCCTGATAGATTTCCTTTTCCTTTTTGTTTTCAAAACGTTCCATTCTACGCTTATTCCTATTTTCCATGCGGATGTGGTATGCCCTGAAGGAATAGAAAATAATTAATCCCAATAAAACTGTGTAACACAAATAAGCCAGGTTGCTTTTGTAAAACGGCGGCAAAACCGTTATCAATAACTGTGGGTTATTTTTTGTCCACGTAGTGTTTCCATTTGCAAGTGCTTTAATTTCGAAAACATAATCGCCCGCCGATAGCTTAGTGAAATATACCTTCCTATTGGTTTTTAAATAATTCCATTCATCACTAATCCCTTTCATTCGGTAAGCATATTGTGTCATTTCAGGTGAAAGAAAGCTAATTGCAGCAAAATCAAGACTGAAAGAGGATTGAGCATCATTCAATACAATCTTAGCTGTATTTATAATAGACTCTGATAAGACAGATTTGCCGAGGACATCTATTTCCTGGTTATTTATTTGAAAACCAGTAATTTTTAGTGGTGGCTGCTTACTTACTGTATTTAAATCTTTGGGATTAAAGCTTATCATACCTCTTACGCTTCCAAAATAAATGCGTCCATCGGTATCTTTAAAACCAGAATTGTAATTAAACTGGTCGGTAAGTAAACCATTCGAACTCGAATAAACTTTAATTGCTTTGTTTGGAGGATTAAAATGTACTAAACCTCTGCTGCTTCCAATCCATAATTTCTTTTCCGAATCTTCTATAATTTTAAAGAGAAAATTGCTTGGCAAACCATCTTTAACTGTAATTCTGTCGAAATTTTTATTTTTCTGGTTAAACTTATTTAATCCTCCGCCATCGGTAGAAACCCAGATGTTTTTATTGCTGTCTTCATAAATGCCATTAATCGTATTATGAGATACACTTTTAGGTTTTTTTGGATCGTTTTCGTATTGAACAAAGCCTTTTTTGTCCGGGGTGAATACAACAATACCATGGTTGAATGATCCTGCCCAAATATTACCATTACTATCTTCGGTAATAATTGCATAAAAAATCAGAGGTAATCCTTCAACCAAGTCAAAATCATCTTTTTCTCTATTGTACCGATATAAACCTACAATGGTTGCCAAATAAATATCGCCACTTTTTGTTTTACAAAAGGTGAGGATAAAGCCATTTAATAATGAGTTTCCTTTTCCAGGCGTGTAATGCTTAATCACTTTTTTTGTGGTGATATCCATTACATCAATTCCATGCTCAAAAGTTCCAATCCATAATTTATTTCCATCAACCAATAAGCCATGAATGTTTGAGTATGAAATGCTTGATGGTTTCCCATCCGGGAAGAAATTTGTAAATAATCCGGTTTTGGGATTTAGCATGCTTAAACCAGCATCTTCAGTTCCTATCCAAAAGTTTCCATTACCATCTTTATGGATTTCCCTAACATCGCTACCGCTAATAGAATTTATACCTTTTTGAGGAAAATACTTTGTGAAAACAGAATACTGGCTTGAACAATAATTTATTCCACCGAAATAAGTTCCTGACCAAATGCCGTTTTCCTTGTCTTTATGAAGTGTATAAATTGCATTATCAGATAAAGAATATAGGTTTGAATATTGCTTTGTGAGTTGAACGATTTTATCATTATTGTAAATGTAAATACCAGATTCTGATGCAATCCAAAATTCATTTTCTGATGCTTTAATCATATCCCTCACATAAATGGAGGTTTTATTCGAGTTAAATGTTAGTATTTCTTTAATTAAACCTGTTTTTCGATTAAAGCTTTTAATTCCCTGATTTGCCGTTCCAATAAGTATGTTGCCATTGCCCATATCAATGGTTTTTGTAACCCAGCTATTCTCTTTCGGATTAGCTTTACTCATTACGTAATGAGAATTGAAGCGGTTTAATTTTGCATCATATTGTTCTATTGTACCATTTAAAGTTGTAATCCAAATACTACCATCATCCATTTTTGAAACAGATGTAGCATCGAAATTTGCTTTCTTTTCAAGCGCATTTAATTTTTTTTGGTTGATGTTGTAAACGTAGGTTCGCCTGATGGAAATGATCCATAAATTTTCATTATCGTCAGTTGTTAATTCGTTTATTCTTAGGCTTGCCGTTCCTTTAATTAATTCAAATTTTTCTGTTTTAGAAAAGTACAGGTAAACGCCACGATTGGTTCCAATCCACAGGCGATTGGCATTATCTTGATGTAAAGCATAAACAAGGTCGTTCCCTAAACTTCCGGGCTGTTCGGCATTATGTCTGTATGTTTTGAATTGATATCCATCAAAACGATTTAAACCGTCTTTTGTACCAAACCACATAAAACCTTCATTATCCTGTGCACTGCAAAAAACAGAATTGTTTGATAATCCATTCTCTACCTGATAATGCCTGAAATAATAGGGTTGCGCAACGGAAACCATTGCAATAAATAAGAAAAGAATTATCAGGGTCGACTTTTTCAATTTGGTTAAATTCTTTTTCAAATATATTAATATCGATAGATGATAGTTAATCTATTGCTTTACATTGTGACTTTATGTGTTGAGCTAAATTCAGAAACTGATGAACTAAGCCATGTTTAATATATTCCTATCAGGTTTGGTTATAAAAAATAGAATCAAAATGTGTAATTATTGAAATATAATGAGATAATGAACATTATAAAATCTTTCATATTTGGATAATATTATTAAGCTGGATAAATGCAGTAAATAATGTGCTAACCAAATTGATAAATAGAAAGGGAATTAATTTCCCGATTTATTAAAATCAGAACAAACCAAATATTATGAGTAAATTTTTACTTTGTGCACTATTTTTTCTAACGGTAAAAAGTTTAAGTGCGCAAACCTTTATAAATCCTTTGCTTCCTGCAGGTGCCGATCCTTATAGCTATTATAAAGATGGATTTTTCTATTATACTCATACTACTGGTAACCGAATCGAACTTTGGAAAAGCAAAACTTTAGAAGGATTGAAGGATGCGCCTCATAAAACCATTTGGAAAGCACCTGCAACCGGACCTTATTCAAAAGAAATTTGGGCACCAGAAGTAATGTTTTTACAAGGCAAATGGTACGCTTATTTTGCTGCTGATGATGGCAAAAATGCAAACCACAGAATGTATGTTCTGGAAAATGCATCTGCCGACCCAATGCTTGGAGAATGGGTTTTTAAAGGACAGATTACTGATAAAACCAATAAATGGGCAATTGATGGTGATGTAATCGCCATTAAAGACAAACTATACATGGTTTGGTCTGGTTGGGAAGGCGATACGAATGGAAAACAGGAAATTTACATTGCAAGGCTAAAAAACCCTTGGACTGTAGAATCAGAACGGGTTAAAATTTCATCGCCAGCTTACGATTGGGAAAAACATGGCGATTTAAATTCTGCTGATAATCCACCACATGTAGATGTTAACGAAGGACCACAATTTCTGGTTCGTGGAAACAAAATACACATCATTTATTCGGCAAGTGGTTGCTGGACTGACTTTTATGCGCTTGGAATGTTATCTGCTGATGTGAGCACTGATTTTCTAAATCCAAAATCATGGGTTAAACATTCAAAACCTCTTTTTGTAAAATCAGAAGAAAATAGCGTTTACGCACCGGGACATAATTCTTTTTTCAAATCTCCCGATGGAAAAGAAGATTGGATTTTGTACCACGCAAATGATAAACCAGGCCAAGGTTGTGGCGGATTTCGTTCGCCAAGAGCACAAAAATTTACCTGGAACAAAGACGGAACACCAAATTTTGGTATTCCTGTAAAAACAGGCGTAGCCATAAAAGCTCCGTCAGGTAAATAATCTAAAATAATTCTGAAGACTATTTTTAGCTAAAAGAACTAACCAAATATTAAAAATAAAATTATGAGAAAACCAATGATATAAGTGAAGATTGAAGGTAGTTAACAGGATGTTTTAACTATCTGGGCAACTCTGTACAAAGTTTTAACTAAAGCTTTTTATCGATTTGCTATCTAATTAATCAAACCTAAACCAATAACTGACCAAATATGAAATATAAAGCTTTACTACTAAAATTTATAGCGATATTATTTTTGCAGTTCATTATATCTGCCGGCTTTTACACAGTATCAAAGGCGAATAATGCTGAAGAACGAAAAAATCTTAAAAATAACCTAAAGTCGAAAGCATCAAAAAATAAATTTGATGTTACGATAACAGGTAAAATTGTCGATCAAAAAACAAACAACCCGATATCAGGAGCAACCATTAAAGTTAAAAACAGCACAACATCTGCAATAACTGATGAAAATGGTAATTACAAGATAACTGTACCAAATGAGCAGGCTGTTCTTGTTTTTTCTTACGTAGGATTTGAGTCGCAAGAAAAACTTGTTGGTGATTTGAAAACCATAAACATGTATTTAGTATCCTCACAATCAGATTTAGATGAGGTAATTGTTGTTGGTTACGGTACGCAGAAGAAAGCGGATGTAACTGGTTCTGTTGCAAGAGCAAATCTAGACGATTTCAGAAATTCGCCAACAACTAACGTGGCTAACCTTTTACAAGGAACTGTTCCGGGTTTAAATGTTGGGCAGGTAAACCGTGCAGGTGCTACGCCTGGAATCAGCATCAGGGGACAAAATACTTTAGGTGGAAACCAAAACGTATTAATTGTTTTGGATGGAGTACAATATAACGGATCTCTAACTTCAATTAATCCAGATGATATTTCGACTATTGATGTTTTAAAAGATGCCAGTGCTACAGCAGTTTATGGTGCACAGGCTGCAAATGGTGTAATTTTAATTACAAGTAGAAAAGGTGTTGCCGGAAGAACAAAGATCTCGTTTTCTTCGCAATACGCTACGCAAAAACCAAATATCGATTTAAAACCGATGGGCAGAGAAGAATATTTGAACAATATAAAATATTTACACTACGAGCAAGCATTTTTGGCGCCAACATTCACCCAGCCAAACCCGGCATTCGATTTAATTTCGAAAGTTGATGCATCAATGAAAGATTCGCAAGGAAACCTTTTACCTAATGATTTCAGCTGGTACGATGAAGCTACACGTACAGGAAATATTTTAGATAACAAATTGAGCGTATCTGGCGGCTCTGATAAAATTACTTATTTACTTTCTGGTAATCTGGTTAAAAATCAAGGATTTATTAATAACGATTTATTCAAGAGTAAAGGCATTAGAGCAAACATAGAAACTAAAGCGACCGATTGGCTTACTGTTGGTTTGCAATCGTTCGGGAGTTTTATTAATGAAGATGGCGTTGAGCCAAATTTTGCGCAAATTAACGCCATGTCGCCTTTAATTACACCTTATGACGCAAGTGGAAATTACAGAATTAATCCTTACAATACCAATTTAACAAATCCTTTCTTAAGCTACCAAGCTGATGATTTTGACCGTAAAAACTACTTTTTTGCTAATGTTTATGCCGTTGTACAATTACCTATTAAAGGCCTAAGCTATAAAGTTAATTTCGGTAATAATTATCGTGTAGAACTCAAAAATATCTTTAACAGATACGATGCTAATTTAACTGGTCAGGCATCCAAAGAGAACAACATTTATTACGACTATACATTTGATAATATCCTTACTTATAACAAAACTATTGGTAAACATAATTTCACTGGTACCTTACTTTATGGTGCAATAGAACGAGAAAATAGTTATACAAGGGCTTATTCTACAGGTTTTTCTAACGGAACCTTAGGTTATAATAATTTAGAACAGGGTACAAACAGGTTTGCTATCTCAAGCGCTTGGAATGAATCTTTGAACTATCAAATGTTTCGTTTGAATTATAATTTCGACAGTAAATACCTTTTCACAGGAACAATTAGAAGAGATGGTTTCTCTGGTTTTGCCGAAAATAATAAATATGGTGTTTTTCCATCTGCCTCATTTGGTTGGGATATTTCAAAAGAATCATTCTTCAAAGTTAATTGGGTTGATAATTTAAGATTAACCGCTGGTTATGGTGTTGCAGGAAATCAAACAACGAGATACTCATCTTTAGCAAGAGTTGGTTCTAGTGCTGCGTACGTTTTTGGTGATGGTGGTTCAACGCAGTTTGGCTCTCAGGTTAATTCACTTTCAAACCCTGATTTAAGATGGGAGCGTACTGGTGGTTTAAACCTTGCTTTAGATTTTGGTTTGTTCAAAAACAGATTAACTGGTAGAGTTGATTACTACAAAACTGAAACAACTGATTTATTATATTCTGTTAACATACCTGTAGTTACAGGTTTTGGTAGCATTTTAACCAATATCGGTCAGTTAGATAATCAAGGTATAGAGGTATCTTTAAACTCGAGAAATATTTCTTCTAATGATTTCCTTTGGACAACAACTTTAAACTTTTCTAGAAACACAAATAAAATTGTTAAACTTTTAGGCGATAAAAATGGCGATGGTATAGAAGATGATCTTCCGCAAAGTGGATTGTTTATCGGTCAGCCAACTGCCGTGATATTTGATTACCAGGTTAACGGTATCTGGAATGTCGGCGAGCAAATTCCGGCAGGTTATTCTCCTGGAACTTACAGAATTCTTGATCAAAATGGCGATGGTTTGATTAATGCTAACGACCGATTCATTTTAGGTAGTTCTGCACCTGCATACAGAATAAGTATGTTAAATAACTTCCAGTATAAAAACTTCACTTTAACCGTGTTTTTAAATTCAATTCAAGGTGGAAGCAAATCTTATTTGGCAGGCAATACGCCACGTAGAATTAGAGATGATAATGCCATTCGCGATAATTATTTAAGCGGGGTAGATTTCTGGTCGCCAGATAATCCTAATGGAAAATATCCACGTTCTATTGTCGCAGCAACTTTGCAGCCATCATTATATCAAAATAGAAGTTTTATCAGATTACAAGATGTATCGCTTTCGTACAAGTTTACAGGCAAATTTATCGAACGCATGAAATTGCAAAATCTTAATGTTTTTGTAAGCGGAAGAAATTTAGCAACCTGGACAGATTGGGAAGGATGGGACCCTGAAACAACAATTGACGGAAGAACACAAGGATTGACTAACGATGGAAGACCTGTGTTTAAAGGCTACTCAGTTGGACTTAACGTTACATTTTAATTTAAAACGACATGAAAAAGATTTTTATAGCAGTAGTTTGTGTTTTAACAAGCATCAGTTTTTCTTGTAAGAAAACCTTTTTAGATGAGAAACCACTCGATTTCCTGAGTACGACAAATGCTTATACCAGTACTAGCGATTTCAATGCAGCAGTTAATAATTTATATTCGAGGGTTAGACTTGAGTTTTACAGCAGTGGAGAACAACGCCCATTTGATTATGTATTTGGTACAGATTTAGTTTTTGATGGACAGCCCGCTGCAACTAGACATACAAATATGGTTGCCGCTTATTCGCCATTAAGCACGGAAATTCCGCTAATTCACTGGACTTCTCTTTACAAAATTATAGCAGAATCAAATACCATTTTAGATAGAATTCCATCTTCGGCAATGTCTGCAACAGATAAAACCTTAATGGAAGCCAGAGCTAGATTTTTTAGAGGCATGGCTTATCGTACACTCGCATATCTTTATGGAGGTGTGCCTTTAAATACGAGCGAAGTTTTATCTCCAAAAACAGATTATGCAAGAGCAACAAAAGCTGCTGTACTTGATCAGGTTATTACGGATTTAAAATTTGCATCAACCAACTTACCTGCAATTAATGCTGTACAAGATGGACAAATAAATAATCTTGCTGCTTTTCACTTACTATCTGAAGTATATTTAGCAGCCGGACAGTTTCAAAATGCGGTAGATGCAGCAACTTCAGTTATTAGCAATCCGAATGTTGGTTTAATGAGAACCAGGTTTGGCGTAAAACAATCTGATGCGACTAAAAACGTTTATTGGGATTTATTTCAACAAGGCAACCAAAACAGAAAAAACGGAACCAATCGCGAAGGTCTTTGGGTAGTTCAGTTTGAAACTGATGTTCCGGGTGGAGGTACAGTTTCTACAGGTATTGGTGGTTCTTATCAATTCGAACGCCATTTTGCACCGCAGTTTTTAAATTTTAGATTAGCAGGAAGCAGCGTACAACCATTTTTATATCCAATTAGCGATTATACAGGCGGAAGAGGTATTGGCTGGGCAATTCCAACAAAATATTTTTCTGATGTAATTTGGGCAAGCGATTTCAATAACGATTTAAGAAATGCACCGTTTAATTTTGTTAGAGAGTTTAAGGTAACAAATCCTGCACACCCAAGATTTGGTCAAACCATTTCAACAATAACACCACCAGCGGGAATTACTGTGCCAAGAAGAGATTTTTATGCTTTCCAATCGAAAGTAACTACGCCCGGAGATCATCCGGATGGTATGTTCGAAAACAAGGCAACTTTACTGCTAAAAGCCAGTGCAGGCGCAACTTATGCAGATCAATATATGTTCAGATTAGCTGAAACCTACTTGTTAAGAGCTGAAGCATACCTTGGTCTTTCCCAACTGGCAAACGCAGCGGCAGATATTAATGCAGTTAGAAGTCGTTCAAACGCATCAGATGTTTTGCCTGCAAATGTTAACATCGATTATATTTTAGATGAGCGTATGCGTGAATTAGGTTCAGAAGAAAAAAGAAGAATAACATTAATGAGGTTAGGTTTAGTATTCGATAGGGTCAAAAGATTTAATCCATACTATACCGACATTTTACCAACTTATAATGTTTGGCCAATACCCGCATCAGAAATTGAACGCAACAATGGTGTAAAGCTAGAGCAAAATCCAGGATATTAACTGTTTTCTAGCCTTATTGCTATAACCATCTAAAGCATTTGATGAAAGGATTATAACTTTTATTGAATGTTTTAGGTGGTTTTTGTTTATCGCCCAATTAAACTTACGAAGTCTAATGAAACGGTGCTCAGGAGACTTCGTAAGTTTGGCCTAAAAGCAAAACCACCAAAGTTTGCGCTTCGACTTTTTGGACGTTAGAAAGCTCTCTTTCACTACACTCATATTAGCTTTTATCAAAAGTCAGATAAAATAAAACGGTATAATAATGTCTGTAAATCAGTTGCTTATATCCCATTAAATTAATTTATTTTAAAAAAGATACAATTAAGTGTAACACTTTTTAATAAGTTGCGACTAGAGTATAGAAACATATTAAATATTGAAACATTAAAGCTCTTGCATTGCCACCTTTAGAAACGATATCAGATGAGTATTTAATAGAATTATGCCTCAATGGGCGTGATGAAGGCTATACTGGCTTATACAACCGCTACGCAAGGCAGGTGTATAACTCCATTAGCAGAATTGTTAGCCATAGTGGCGAGGCAGAAGATATTTTGCAAGATACTTTTTGTGCAGTATTTAGCGAAGTAGGCAAATTAGCAAATGTTTCTAGTGTGGAAGCATGGGTGAGGAGATTAGCTATAAATCGTTCTATCTCTCACATCAGAAGAAGAAAGATAACTTTCTCTGATTTAGGTGAAATGGATTTGCCAGATGAAGTTGAAGATAATGTAAAAGCAGATATTTTTGATTCGAAGGTGGAAGATGTTAAAAAAAGTATTGAAGAGCTACCAGAAGGATACAAAACTATCGTTAACCTTCACATTTTTGAAAAGCTTACACACGAGGAAATTGCCGTAATGCTCGATTTAACGTCTACTAACGTAAGAACGCAGTACCACAGAGCAAAAAAGAAGATTTTGTTATCATTAAAAGATAAATGTTATTATGAGTGATGAGATAAAAGATTTTGTAGAAAGAAATAGGGCGGAGTTTGATCATCTTGATGCTCCGGCTTTTGATTTAGCTCGTTTTAAGAAAACACTTCCTAAAAAGGAAGAAGCGATAATTAAAAAGTTGCCATTTTACAAGTCGCCGAAATGGTTGGCAGCAGCTTGTGTATTAGTTGTAGTTGCTACAAGCTGGTTTGTGTATCAACAGGATAAAGAAACTGAAGTTGTTTACACAAAAACAAAACCAGTAGAAAAGAAAAGTAATAATACACTTCCTGAGGCAATTGAAAATGAAGTAGCACCAAAGGAAAAACCTACTGAAAATATTGCTTTTGTTAGTTTGGATAAAACACCACAGCAAAAACCAACAGCAATATCAAACAGTGCTGATGATTATAAAGGCTTAAGAGACAGTACTTCTGCCAGTATGAGGTTATTAACCATTATGGAGATTGAAAAATCTGACAAGATGAATAATAAAGTGCTCGATATGCTTGCTCAAACCTTAAACCATGATGGGAATACAAATGTAAGACTTGCTGCTTTAACTGTTTTACAGAAATACAGCTTTGATGGTCACGCATCTTCATTATTGGTAAAATCTTTAGATAAACAAAGCGACCCAGTTGTTCAGCTTGGGTTAATCAGTCAGCTTGGAAAAATGAAAAATGTAAATATTGATGAAAAACTTTACGCTCTTGCAAATAATCCGGAAACATTTGTAGCCGTAAGGGACGAAGCCAATAAAATACTTTTAAATCAAGACAAATTATAAAAATTATTAAAACAAATAGAAATTATGAAAAAGCAATTTATCGTTCTTTTTTCTTTGCTTGCCGTAACATTATCTGCATCAGCACAGAAAGAATACAAATTAAGTAAATCAACAGGCCAATTAAATATTAATGTATCGGGAGCTATAATAGAAGGTTACAATGGAAATGAAATCGTTTTTTCAATACCTACACGTAAGACTGAAGTGGTAGATGAGAGAGCTAAAGGATTAAGGGTAATTACAGGTTCTGGCTTTGTAGATAATACAGGTTTAGGGATTGATGTAGCCGAAAAAGGCTCGGAAATTGCAGTAAATACAGTTGATAAAAATCTTGAGGGCATTTTAACCATTAAAGTTCCTCAAAATATTAAAGTTAAATTTTCAAATCAAAGCAACATGTATCATAGCGATTTGATATTGAAAAACCTTAAAAATGAAATCGAAATTTCTACAAGCTACAATAAAATCAAGCTTGAAAATAATAGTGGCCCAATGAGCATTAAATCACTATTTGGAGATATTGATGCAACATTCCAAAATGAAATCAAAGGCCCTGTTTCAATCGTTTCAGTTTATGGCCACGTAGATGTTCTTTTACCTACTAGCGTAAAAGCAAATGTAGAACTTTCATCGGGTTATGGTAAGTTATATGCTGCTGAAGAACTTAAAATTGCAATTGATAGAACTGAAAGAATCGAAAAAGCGCAAACAGAATCTAGTGCATTTGCAACAGGTATAAGAAACACTGTGAATGGTGTTAAAATAAGTGAGGGTGTTACTACCTTATTAACTGGAAAAAATAGTTCTGGTGCTACAACAATTTCTGGCTTGGGTTTAGCTGCTTATGGTGGCCGTAGTTCTGAAGATATTAAAGGAACAATTAACGGTGGCGGAAGCAATCTGGTTTTAAAATCTAGCTACGATAATGTTTACCTACGCGTAAAATAGTTTCTGTTCAATTCTAAAGGCTCTTTATTGCATCTCTGCAAAACGCTGAGCCACTAAACAATTTTAATTATGAAACCAATATTATGTTGGCTGTTTACAGCCTTAGTGCCTTGTATTGCCTTTTCTCAAAGTAAAATCAATAAAAATTATCAGGTTAGCAAAGGACAAACTGTAGCTTTTCATTTCGATTATCCGAAAACAATACGTTTTAGTACCTGGGATAAAAACGAGGTTTCGGTAGAAGCATCTGTAAAAATAGATGGGGTTGAAGAAAACAATGTTTTTACCATCGAAAAAAGTGAATCTGACGGTAAACTTATGATAAAAAACACCATCGATATGGATAAAATACCTTACAGCTATTTTGTAAGTGTTGATGGGATTAAACATCGTTTTACAAAAAAAGCCGATATGGATTTGTTTATGAAAGAGCAAAACGGCAAGGTTAAATCAAACTATCAGACAAAAGACATAGAAATTATTATTGATGTTAAAGTACCTGCAAATATTAATACCGAAGTTACTTCAGTTTATGGAGTGGTAGAATTGCAGGATTTTAAAGGACCGATAAAAGTTGAAGCTACTTATGGCGGAATTGACGCTAAGCTAAACCAGCAATTAATTGGCAAACTAAAAATGACCAATCGCTTTGGGAAAATATATACCAATTTAACTTTAAAACAAAATGAAATTAGGGAAGAGCGCTTTTATACCGCAATAAATGCTACTCCCGGACAAGGTTCAAGCTACGATTTGAATTCATCTTATGGTAATATTTATTTAAGGAATCCTTAAGTTTTTAATCTATTTTTGTGGATTAGCACTAGTACAATTGAAATAAATTTTAAGTTGATGCAACGTTTTAATTATTCGAGCGTCTTCTATTAAATTGTACTTGCGCTAATCCCTTATTGTTTAATATCTACCCTAACCATTACATGCGAAATCCTAAATTACCAACGCTCAACAAGAGATGTTTTCAAATCTGTCTTTTGTTACTTATCTCTCTATTCTTCAACAAAACTTTCGGTCAAACTTCAGTAAATGTAAAAGGCGAAGTTATTGACTCCGCTTCCAAAAAGCCGATTGAATTTATTACGCTAGCCATAAAAAAGGATGGTACTGTAATTAAAACCACTGTAACATCTGAAAAAGGTTTATTCGAATTCAGCAACATTGCTGCTGGAAAATATACTTTAACGGCAATTGCTGTCGGTTACAACAGTAAAACTTTAAACTTCGAATTAAACGAAGCTAAAAACACTTTCGATGCTGGTAAAATCAGTATCCCATCACAAGTAAATAATCTAAGTGAGGTTTCAGTAAGCGCCATGCGACCTGTTATAAAACAGGAAGTTGATAGAATTAGCTACGACATACAAGCCGACCCGGAAAGCAAAGTTTTAACTGCTTTAGATATGATGCGTAAAGTTCCATTATTATCTTTAGATGCTGATGATAACATTAAGCTAAAGGGCAGTGGAAACTACAAAATCCTGATAAACGGAAAACCATCGAGTATGGTTGCTCGTAGTCCGAAAGATGTATTACGCAGTATGCCTGCATCATCTATCCAAAAAATAGAGGTTATTACCACACCACCAGCTAAATACGATAGTGAAGGTTTATCTGGTATTATCAACATCATCACAAACAAAAAAATAGATAATGGTTACAATGGAAGTTTAAATCTTCGTCACCAATTTCCTGTTGGTGGTCCTGGTATTGGGGGTTTTGTAACCGTTAAGCAGGGTAAATTCGGAATCACCGCTTACGGAGGTACTGGTTTTTATTCTTCGCCAGAAACAGAAAATGTAAATACGAGGATAACTTCTGGAAGTAGTCCATCAGAATTATCTAATATCGGAAGAAGAAAATTTGATAACAATTATCGTTACGGTGGTGCAGAACTGAGTTTTGAAATTGATACTTTAAATTTAGTAACAGCCGAAATAAATCCATACAGCGGATATAATAAATCGACCAATAATCAGATTTTCAGATTGAGTTCTCCTACACAGGTTACAGCGTACGATTTATTAAGTCGAAACCGATTCGATTGGAACGGATTGGATATGACTTTAAACTATCAACTTGGATTTAAAAGTAACAAAGAACGCTTATTAACTTTTTCATACAAGTATAATAATGGAGGAAGTCCACAGAAAAATGATTTAACCTTTTCAAATCGTCAGAATTACACAGAACCAAATTACATTCAGGAGAACGACAGCCGTTCAAAAGAACAAACCATTCAATTAGATTATGTTCATCCTGTTGGGAAATTAAATATTGAAGGTGGTTTAAAAGGAATTTTAAGAGATAATAACAGTAATTTCGAATACAGACAGTTTAATAATGCTACAGGAGAGTATCAGATTCTACCATCAAGAACTAATATTTTCGATAATAACCAAGATGTAATTGGTGCATATAACTCTTACTCTTACAACTTAACCAATTGGGGTTTTAAAGCTGGTGTACGTATTGAAGAAACTTTTGTAAAGGCTGATTTTATTAGTAATGCATCAAATGTAAATACCGATTATTTCAATATTATTCCATCATTCTCTGTAAACCGCAAGTTTAAAAATCAAAGTAATTTAAATTTTGGTTTTACACAGCGTATAGAGCGTCCGGGAATTGATAATCTGAATCCTTTTGTAGATAGATCTATACCAAATTACGAATCAACAGGTAATCCGGATTTGGAAGCGGTTTTAAGTAATAATTTTGAATTGACCTACAGCAGGTTTAAAACGGGCTCAATAAATGTTGGCTTGGGCTATAGTTTTGCAAACAATACCATTCAAAATATTTCAATTTATAATGATGCTGATAAAATTACCCGTACAACTTTTGCCAACATTGGTAGAAATAAAAACTTAAACACGAACATTAATATTAATTATCCTCTAACAAAAAAATGGAATTTAAGCCTTAGCGGAAATGTTGGTTACGTTTGGTTAGAAGGTGCGATTAATGGTGTTATAACTAAAAATGATGGCTTGAATGGCTATTTTTATATGAATACGGGCTATAAATTTGAAAAGGAATGGCGTGCAAACGCTAGTTTTAATTATAGTTCTGCAGATGTGCTTTTGCAAGGACGTTCTGGAGAGTATTACTATATGTCGTTTAGTGGAAGTAAAGAAATTATAAAAGATAAACTTACAATATCTGCAGGTGTGAATAATCCATTTATAAAATACAGGATTTATGAAACCTTAACTGAAGGACCAAATTTTACCCAGCGTTATCGCGGCGAAAACTACAACCGTTCTTTTAACATGAGTTTGAACTGGAAGTTTGGAAAGTTAAAAGATTCGATTAAGAAAAACCAGCGTAGTATAAGCAATGATGATGTGAAATCTAGCGGAAGCAAATCTGGAAGTTAATTCTCAATAACAACAAAAGCCCTTTTTAGGGCTTTTGTTGCTTGAATTCAAATAATAATATTAAAAGCTTATTTATTAATCAAGCTATCCACTTCCTTGTTAAATTCTTCAACAAAGGCGGTATAGAATTTCCCTGTTGCCGGACCGCTATATCCTGTATGGATTTTAGCAACTTCACCTTTTTTATTTATAAAAATGGTTGTGGGAAATGATAAGAAATTATTTAATGCAGGAAGCGATTCCGCCACCAGTTTTTTATCAGGTTTTCCGGCTACAACCTGGTCGTATTCAATGCCGAACTTTTCACGAAAGCCGTTCAACGCTTTTTTTACATAAGCCGAGTCTAATTGTCTTTCGTAATGAATGGCTATAACCTCAATACCTCTTTTGCGATTTTCTTTGTACCAAGGTGCTATAAACGAAGCCTCATCTACACAGTTAGGGCACCAGGTTCCAGTTATGGTTAAAATTACCGGCTTACCTTTATACTTTTCATCTTTCAGAGAGATTTTTTTACCGTTTACATCCGGAAATGAAAAATCTAAAGTTTTGTAACCTTCTTTAAGATAGGTGAGTTTATAAGCATCTGGTAATTCTGCATTTTGGTTTTGAATACCATTAAATGCAATGCTTCCCCGAGCGTTTACCGATTCACCTACAATTTCCTTATTATTCGAAAATGTACCTTTATAATAGGAAGGAGTGGAGCCAATAAAGCTAGATAAGTAAAAATTATTTCCTTCAACTACACCTTCTAAATAACGTGAATCGCCAGTTATTCTTAAAAAAGTACCTGTTAATTTACTTCCGGTTTGCTGAAATACACCAACTGTTTTTTCGTCAGTTCCACTTGGGCTTTTAAAAACCACATCATACGTTCCAGAAAAATCAGCAGCTGGTTTTGCTCCTGATGGCTTAAACCTGAAGTTTTCGCCTTTTTTTGCCACAACAGCAATTGGTTTTCCGGAGTTATCTTGTTTCCTTAGTGTGCCTATTAAAGAGTCACCATTAATTTTAAATGCAAGTTCATTATCAAACTGATCTATTTTTATTTTAACAGAATCGCCTGTTTGGTAAACTTTCCCTCCGTCAAATCTTTCTTCAGCATTAAGGAACGTTATTTTGTCTTTATCAATCTCGAAATTAAAAGGAACTTCAAATCCTGGTTTTATTTTGAAAACACCTCGATAATTACCATTCGCATTAACAGGAGTTTTTACTTTTGCTGTGGATGCTTTGTTTTGTGCTATTGCTGTTGTTATGCTAAAGCCTAAGCTTATTGCTAACAATGTATACTTAATATTCATGTAGGGTGATTTATTATATCGGCATCAAAGGTAAGCATCGTTTGCCGGAAGAAATAATATTTTCAATAAAATCTATAGAATTTATAGACTATTAAATTTTTATACTATATTTGCACCAGTTATTTACAAATGCTTATCGAGAAAGGTGGAGGGAATGGCCCTTTGAAACCTTAGCAACCAGCTTATTTTAAGTATGGTGCTAATTCCAACCCTTAATGGGGGTAGTTAAGTCAGTTTGATGCTAAAAGAATATTGATGTCAATATATGAGAGCACTTCTGATTTTTCGGAAGTGCTTTTTTTGTAAAAGTATTTCTAAGTATTAAACCGATTTGCATTTTAAATGCTGTTAAATAATGTATAAATGAAAAAATCTAACGAGCAAAAATCCAAAACTGCAGCAGTTTTAAAAAGCTGTAAAACCATTCGAATGTGCAACGAGCTGTGTTGTAGTTCATAATTTCTGACGCTAAGCCAAAATCTAAAATCAAATTTAATGTCATTCAAAAAATCGCCGTTGCAGCGAAGTGGCATTGCTTTGTCCAAAAATTAAAAATTTAACTAATCATCACTAATTAATTAATCATGTTTAAAAAAGTTAGGCATTCGGCAATACTATTTTTGCTTTTGCTATCTACACTTGCTTATGCACAAAATGTTACTATTTCCGGAACTGTTAAAGATGCTACAGGCGAGGCTTTACCGGGCGTTTCTGTATTTGTTAAAGGCACAAAACAAGCTGTAATCACTAATAATGAAGGTGTTTTTACAATCGGTGTAAGCGGAAAAGCTACACTTGTTTTCTCTTATATAGGATACACCACTAAAGAAGTAGAAGTTTCTGGAAGTTCCCCAGCATTATCTGTTGTTTTAAGTGATGCCAATAACGCACTTGATGAAGTTGTTGTTACTGCTTTAGGTATATCCAGACAGAAAAAATCACTGGGTTATGCTGTGCAGGAACTAAAGGGCGAAAATTTAGCTGAAGCTAAGGAAACGAACCTGGTAAATGCACTTGCAGGTAAGGTAGCAGGTGTAAGGGTAACAAATAGTCAAGGCGATATGGGTTCTTCAAGAATTGTAATTCGTGGAGAAACTTCAATTTCTGGTAACAACCAACCACTTTTTGTTATCGATGGTATTCCGGTAGATAACTCTCAGCTTAATTCAGCCGGGGCAAGGGATTACGCCAATACTATTTCAGATATCAATCCGAACGATATTGAATCGATGAGTGTTTTAAAAGGACCAAATGCTGCGGCTTTATATGGTTCTCGTGCTGCTGCAGGTGTAATCATTATTAAAACCAAATCTGGTAAAACAAAGAAAGGCTTAGGCGTAACTTTCAACTCTAATGCGGTGATTGAAGGCTTACTTACACTTCCAAAATATCAAAACGTTTTCGGACAAGGATCTGAAGGGAAATTTAGTTATGTTGATGGAAAAGGTGCAGGAGTAAATGATGGGGTAGACGAAAGTTGGGGCCCAAGAATGAACGGACAGCTTATACCTCAGTTTTATTCAAAAGGCGTAGCTGTTCCATTTGAGGCACATCCAGATAATGTTCGAGATTTTTTTGAAACCGGTTATGCTTTAACAAATGGTGTAGCCATTGAAGATGCCAGCGAAAAATTTGATTACCGATTATCTTATAATAATTTAAAACAGGTTGGTGTTGTTCCAAACTCCGGACAAGGAAAAAACTCCTTCGCTTTAAATACAACTTTAAGAATTAATCCAAAATTAAGTTTAACAGCTAATGCAAATTATAGCAAGCTCGGTTCTGATAATTTACCCGGAACAGGCGGCTCTCGTTCTACCAGTACAATGCTTCAGTTTACCTGGTTCGGTAGACAAGTAGATATTAATCGTCTGAAAAACTATATTGATGAAAACGGGAATACCTTTAACTGGAACAATAGCTATTACAGCAATCCATATTGGGTAGCGTATGAAAATACAGTTTCTCAAAACAGAAACCGAATAATTGGTAGCATCGGCTTAAATTATAAGATTATCGAGGGTCTGAATTTTAACTTCCGTACCGGAACTGATTATTATAACGACCGACGTAAAATTAGAATTGCCTACGGTACAAACGGTACGCCATTTGGTTCTTATACTGAAAGTGCTTTCACTGTTAACGAAAACAATACTGACGCAACCTTAAATTATACCAAACAACTTAATGATGATTTTAGCTTAGAGGCATTATTAGGTACAAACATTCGTTCTCGGTATATTGAGCAAAATGACCAGAGCGCACCAAGGTTAGCGGTTGCGGGTTTATACACACTAAGCAATTCAAGAGACCCGTTAACATCATCAAATAATTACAGCAAGTTGAAATCTTACAGTGGTTATGCGTCGGCACAAATTGGTTTCAGAAATTACCTTTTTGCTAACATTACTGCTCGTAACGATTGGTCGTCTACGCTTCCTGCTCAAAACAGATCTTATTTCTATCCATCATTTAACGGAAGTTTTGTATTAACCGAAGCATTTGATATTAAGAGCGATGTGCTTGATTATGCTAAGCTAAGAGGTGGATGGTCTAAAGTGGGTAAAGATGCAGATCCTTATCGCTTAATTAATACTTATGGTTTCGGTGCGCCATTTGGCAGCAATCCACAACTTACAGCATCTACTACAGATCTTAATCCGGATTTAAAACCAGAAACCACAACATCATCAGAATTTGGTGCCGAGGCGGTTTTCTTTAAAAGACGCTTACGTTTCGATATTAGTTTATACAATACTAATAGTTACGACCAAATTTTAAGTGTTGATGTGAGTCCGAGTACGGGATTCAGATCGAAACTGCTTAACGCTGGAAAAATCAATAACAAAGGGATTGAAGTTCAGCTAGGTATCACGCCAGTTAAAAAAGCTTTTGTTTGGGATGTTGATGTAAACTATGCCGCTAACCGCAGTAAAGTAATTGAGCTTGATAAAGCAGGTTTACTGCAAAATTATGTAGTTGCAACTAATTCAGCACAAGTAATTGCAGCTGTTGGTCAGCCATACGGAACACTTTTTGGTAACGCTTTTTTAAGAGATGGTAGTGGAAATATTGTAGTAAATGCTACAGGTGCCCCACAAACCGATCCAACCAAAAGGGTTTTAGGTAAATACACTCCAGATTGGATAGGAGGAATTTCGAATACTTTTACCTATAAAGGTGTAAGCTTAGGCGTTTTAATCGATGCAAGTTTTGGTGGTTCAATTTATAACGGAACATACGCAACCGGAACTTATACAGGTGTTTTAGCTTCAACTTTACCAGGTCGTGGAGCAGAGTTTGGTGGTATTTCTTATTACTATCCAGGTAACTTAAAAGCAAACGGAACAGTAATCGTAACTGCAAGTAACGCGGCTCCAGCAGGTGTTACTGTTTATGATGATGGTATGATATTCGATGGTGTAACTGCCGATGGAAAAAAGAATGAGAAAATTCTTCCTGCGCAGCAGTATTACAAATCTTTCCGTACGATAGATGAAGCAAACATTTTCGATGCTTCTTATGTAAAACTTCGTGAAGTAAGGTTAAGCTACAACCTTCCGGCAAAATGGTTAAAGCCATTAAGTTTACAAGGTGTTTCTGTTGCACTTGTAGGTAGAAATCTTGCAATTCTTCATCGTAATGTTACCGATATCGACCCGGAAGTTGCATTTAACACCGGAAACGGTCAAGGTTTAGAAAGCCTTTCGAACCCAACCACTCGTACCTATGGTATAAATCTTAACATCAAATTCTAAAATCACCATGAAAAAGAATATTATATATAGCCTTATTTCCTTATCAATTTTGCTTTCATCTTGCAGTAAAGAGTTAGATGAGGTTAACATTAACCCAAATGCTACAGAAAATGCACAACCTGATTATCTGTTAACGGCAGCGATTAAAAATACAACCGATGCGTATTGGGGAACTACAAATAATATGAATTCTAGCTTATTGTTTTCACAACATTGGGCAAAAGTTCAATACACTGAAGAAGATAGGTTTATTTACTCAAACAGTAGTTTTACGTCTCTTTGGTCAACACTTTATGCTCAAAGTATAACTGGGTTTAATAAAATTATTGAGATTGGTAATTCGACAAGTAATCCCAACTACAGAGGCGTTGCGCTTACCTTAAGATCCTGGTCTTTTTTGCTCTTAACGGATGCTTATGGCGATATACCTTACAGTCAGGCGGGAAAGTTAAATGAATACATTACTCCGGTCTATGATAAACAAAAAGATGTTTATTTTGGATTACTGGATGATTTAAAAGCAGCAAAAACTGCATTAGATCCGAATGGTAAAGCTATCGCTGGCGATATTATTTATAGTGGTAACATCACAAAGTGGAAAAAATTTGCAAATTCGCTTAGGTTAAGAATCGCTTTGCGGATTGCAGATAAAGAGCCTGCAAAAGCTAAACAGGTTTTAGACGATATAAAGGCAGATGGAGATTTATTTATCAGTGATAATACAGATATCGCACAGCTGATTTATCAAATATCGCCACAACAAAATCCGGTAAGTGCACAATTTGATACCAGAGACGATTATCGCATCAGTAAAACGATTGTAGATAAATTATTTGCTTTGAACGATCCGCGTTTGGCTATATATGCGAGTAAAACTCAAACTGCTACGCCTCAGGAATATGTTGGTTTACCGAATGGATTAACAAATTCAGAAGCTAGTAACCTTGGTTTTGCCAGAACATCAAAACCTGGAGCTTATTTCCTTACGCCACAATCACCAGCAGTCATTTTTAGTTATGCTGAATTATTGTTTGACAGAGCTGAAGCTGCTGCAAGGGGGTTAACGACAGAAAATGCAGCAGATTTATTTAAACAAGGTGTTACGGCATCATTAAAACAGTTTTCTGTTGGCGATGCTGCGATTGCATCATATTTGGCGCAAACTTCTGTGCAATATGATGCAACTAATTATAAAAAATCAATTGGCGAGCAGAAATGGATTGCATTATTTGGACAAGGGTTAGAAGCCTGGGCAGAGCAAAGAAGACTTGATTTTCCTCAACTAACAGCTTCTGTAAATACAGTTCTTAACGGACAAATCCCTGTTCGTTTTATTTATCCGGGTACAGAGCAATCTTTAAACGGACAAAGCTATAGAAACGCAGTTGCAAGTCAAGGTGCAGATTTGCTAACAACTAAATTGTGGTTTGACGCAAATTAGGATTTTTAAATATTAGCAATATTACTTAAAAGCAGTTCTGAAAAGAGCTGCTTTTTTTATTAGTTCAAAAGTCTTCGACAAGCTCAGACTGATTGTTATGACTTTTGCAAATTAGGCTGCTATATTATAATTGCTTTTATAAGGTTGTTGTGTTTTAATTACAGCTGCTATTCTTAGCGTTATTTTATTTCTCACTGCATTAAGTATACTCATGCTATGCTTACCTTCATCCTTTTTCCTTTGGTAGTAGTTCTTGAATTCCATATTATGTTGGATAACTGATAATGCGCATAGATGTAGTAGTTTTTTAAGGTCTTTGTTTGCCATCCTATGTACCCTGGTTTTACCTTTTACACTAATCCCGCTCGAGTGCTCGAACGGAGCGACTCCTGCATAGCATGCCAATTGCTTTCCACTTGGGTTGCTGGCAAAATTCGCTGTACAACCAATCAGGTAAACCGCGGTGACGTGTCCGATCCCTGGTATACCGGTCAACAGGTTATAGTTTCGTTGAAAGGCGCTGTTTTCTTTGATAATTTTGCGGATTTGTTCTTCAATATTTTTAATCGATTTTGCTATTCCATCAATCGCAGATTTAAGTGCTTTCTCAATTAGTTTCTGATGTGATTTTTCATTTACATTACCTAGCTCTTTAATTGAAAGGCTAAGTCCTGTAGCCTGCTTGAGTAATTTTGTTCTGGCAGATATGAAATCTTTTAAATGCAATAACTGTGGATCTAAGGCCTCTGTGGCCTTTAATGTATCAGCTTCCTTAAAGGCATACTTGCATAAACGGATACTATCTATCTTATCATTCTTTCCTCTAGCTATCCCAAAACTCCATTTAATATGGGCTGCATTACCAATATGAATTGGTACGTGTTTGTTACTGCAGAAAGCCCAGATCAAACGGTGATAGATCCCTGTATTTTCAATCACCACCAGAGTGTCTGGATTAAAGGTGACCTTATGAAATTTAAGCCATTTCTCAAATGTCTTTATCCCAGAAGCTGTATTCTCAAACCGGGCGCTTTGGATAGCTTGTTTTACATGACTGATAACAGTCATTAAAGAAGCATCAAAGTAGGGCTTTGATACATCAATCCCAATAAAGAAATTTGTATTAATCATATTATTTATTCTTTAAATTTGTAGCAATTACCTAAGTTTTACCCCATCGATCCAAGTCCTTAATAATGGGTAATGCCCTAATTGTTATCTGGTCACTAAGGGAAAAATCGGTAGCGGATTAGATCAGTCTATAGGTATCTAACCTTGACAACGCTTAATGAGCCGCTACCGATTTAGGTAATTTGTTAAATATAAATCAAATCAATTATTTAGATTAGTGCAAATCTAAAGGACAACGGCTTTTTTTAAGTTAATGACATTGGGGGCAAGGGGTGGTTAATTAGTGATTAATCTATCTGTTAGTGTCTCACCAACAGAAATAATCAAGATAATTCACGATAAGAATCCCTTAAATTTAATCTGTGGTTGGTGAGACACCAACCAGTAGATATCTGCACATCACTCTTTATTGTAAAATATAGATTGATACTTCAGTATTATTCATAATTAAAATTAATTTAGTTAAATGAATCTATCCAAATATCTATCGCTTGTTCTTGCAATTACTTCAACACTTTTCATTAATACCGCATTTGCGCAAAATGCTGTTAAACCTGTAATTTCCGGTGATTATGCAGATCCATCAATTATTAAAGCGAAGGATACTTATTACGCAATTGGAACATCATCTGAGTGGGCACCACATTTCCCGGTTTACACATCGAAAGATTTGATGAACTGGGAACAAACCGGGTATGTTTTTGATAAAGCACCCGAGTGGACTTCTGGTTCTTTCTGGGCTCCTGAATACGACTATAATAATGGTACCTACTTCATTTATTATACAGCAAGGCGTAAAAGTGATGGTATTTCTTGTATTGGTGTTGCTACATCAAAATCTCCTGATGAAGGATTTGTAGATCATGGTGTAATAATCGAACATGGAAAAGAAGCCATTGATGGTTTCGTTTTTGTTGATAATGGCGTAAGGTATATTACTTACAAAGCTTATGGACTTGATAAAAGACCAATCGAAATTTTGGGTGTTAAGCTTTCTAACGATGGCTTAAAAGTAGAAGGCGAAACGTTTTCTATGATGAAAGATGATGCTGGTAAAGGTTTAGAAGGGCAAAGTTTTATGAAGGTGGGCGATTACTATTATATGTTTTACTCTGCCGGAGCTTGCTGCGGAATACAATGTGACTATAATGTTGGGGTTGCCCGTTCAAAATCTTTTAGAGGACCGTATGAGAAATATGCTCAAAATCCAATACTGTCAGAAAATGAAGCTTGGAAATGTTCCGGTCATGGTACATTTGTTAAAACTGAGCAAGGAAAATATTACTATCTATATCATGCTTATAACAAGCAAACTACAGTTTTTGCAGGGCGACAAGGTATGTTAGCCGAGCTAACATGGCCTGAAAAAAATGGATGGCCAAAGTTTAAGGAAGTATCTGGTCCAAATACGTCAAAAGATTTGTCTTTTAATTTTACTGATAAAACTTTAAGTAAAAGCTGGCAATGGGATTTTCGAAATTCTACGCCTAAAATTTCACAAGGAAATGGTAAGCTTAACTTGTCTGGAGCTGTTGCGGCCTCAAATTTAACCGGAATTGCTTTAACTGTTCGTCCGGTAAGTGCGATTTTTGAAGCAACAACTACTGTTATTAATTCTAACACCGCAATAAAAGGCATCAGTTATTATGGAGATGCAAGTGCTGCGGTTGGTGTTGGCGTAACGGGCAACCAGGTTCAGTTTTGGAAAATTCAGAATAAGCAAAAAACAGTTTTAGCTTCACAAACCATTAATGGAACAGGAAATGTACAGCTAAAATTTAAGGTAGCATCTAATTTAGAAGTTACTACATTTTACAAACAAGGGCAAGATGATTGGAAAGCGCTGAACTCAGAAACCAAAGTTGATGTTAATTTTTTACCACAATGGGATAGAAGTCCACGAATTGGGTTGAATTTTAATGGTAAACCTGAAGAGGTTGCTTCGTTTTCGGATTTTAATTTAAAATATACTCCCTAAATCAAGCTAAAATTATCTTAAACATTTCTGATAATTTGCTTATCAAAAAATTATATTTACGTTCAACTCGTTCCAAAATTTTATGAAAATTAAACAATATTTTTTCACCTTCCTTACTTTAATCGTTTTTGCAAATAGTGCATATTCGGCAAGTGTTGATACCGTTTTGACTCGCAGTAATGCAATGAAAAAGGACATTAAAGCTGCGGTAGTAAAACCCGACAACTACTCAAAAGATAAAAAATATCCTGTTTTGTATCTGTTACATGGGGCAGGAGGAAAATTTTCTGATTGGGTGAATAATACGCCAGATAAGGCAACGGTTAAGAAATTATCTGATACGCATCAAATAATTGTGGTTTGCCCAGATGGTGGTGTTACAAGCTGGTATTTCGATAGTCCTCAAGACCCAACATATCGCTACGAAACCTATGTTGCAACAGAATTGGTTAGCTATATCGATAGCCATTATTCTACAATAAAAGATAGAACGGGGCGGGCGATAACCGGATTAAGTATGGGCGGACACGGTGGGTTATATCTTGGTTTTCGCCACCAGGATGTTTATGGTGCTTGTGGAAGTATGAGCGGTGGTGTAGACATCAGACCATTCCCTGAGAATTGGGATTTAGCTAAAAGACTCGGCAAATACAGCGAATATCCAGAAAGATGGGAAAATAATACAGTTATTAATTTAACTCATTTATTAACGCCAAATAAACTTGCTATTATAATCGATTGTGGAACAGGCGATTTTTTCTACAAAGTTAACGTAGCCTTGCACGATAAGCTGGTGGATAGAAATATTCCTCACGATTTTATTATTAGGCCAGGTGTGCATAACATGGAATACTGGGGTAATGCAGTAGTATATCAAACGCTTTACTTCAGCAGGTATTTCGAAAAAGCAAATAAAAACCAGTAATTATATTATCAAAATAAACCGCTCTTATGTTTAAAGATATCTTTTCCTTTTACGGTAGAATACGCCGTACAGAGTACGCATTAACTTATATTTTCTACATCCTGGTACTTTTGGGCACCTCTATCATTGTAGAAACAACAAAGCAAGATTGGGTAGGTGTTTTTATTTTACTGCCCGTTTATCTGCTTATTTCGCAAGGTGCAAAACGTTGTCATGATAGGGGTAATTCGGGTTGGTACATGCTTATCCCTTTTTATTTCATAATTATGGTTTTTGGTGCCGGAGATTATGGGCCAAATGAATATGGCGATAATCCAAAAGGAGAAGGTAATGTTGTCGACGATCCATTTGGATATTATAATCGAAATAATAATGATTTTAATAACATTCAAGGAAATTCTTCAACTACTTTGACTATAAATGAAGAATAATTTAACTCATAATTGATGATTGGAAATCAGTTTATTGCAGGTTATTTTAAATTTTTCAAAACTTAATTTCTTTTATGGGGGTTGTCTTTTTAACTATGAAAGAAAAAACAACTACAAAAACTCCCGTAAATCATTTAGTAAATACACTGGCAAAATCCCGAACGGTAAAGAAAACCATTGAGCCGGGCTTCTCTGTAATTAATAGTTTGATGCGGGCAAATTTCACCAAAAAAGGCTCAACGCCTTACAGTATTCAACGCAATATTGAGTTTGGTGCCGCAGGTGTAATTGCTGCTTATAATCTTTACACCGGCATACAAAAGAAAAAGAAACATCTGGTTTTTCAGGCAACTTTAATCAGTTTGGCAATCGTTGGTTTACTCGTAATTTCTTCTTCCGAAAAGAACAATGTTGCAGAAAATGGTCCGTTATCCAAAAAGCCAGTTTCTTAATTTTCTTACTGAAAAAACCACTGTAATAGTTAAAAATAACATTGTTAGCGTTCTAAGAATATTTGGAACATTAACACTTTGTTGTACGAAATCTATAGCCTGAAGGATAATTGTTAGAAATGATATTGTTGTAAATACAAAAACCAGATAATTTAATTTATTATTTTGTTTATTTTGCAATCTATCAAGTATTCCCTTATTCATTTCCTTCAATGTTTCAGATTTTGTTGTAACAGAGTTAATTAATTCATCCAGATGCCAAATTTCTGCAACACATTCCCATATTTTGTGTTCTTGAGGCGAAAGATTTATTTTGTGATTAAATAATATCGATTTGAAAAGTGTTATCTCCTCGCAAAGATCTGAAATCAAATTATATTTTATTTCTAAATCTTTTAGTTTTAACTGGTCATTATTCCGTCCGAGTTCATTAATTTGATAAAACAATTTTTTGTCCATTTCTATCATACTCAGCCAATTGCAGTTGATGTATTCAATTACGTTTTCAAGTGCTCTGAATTCTCTACTCTCAGCTTGTTCATGGTTAACAAAAATGACTTGCGAATTTCCAATACTTGGATAAAAATTCAAATTTTCTGTAATCGAGGCATTAATGGGTAAAATTTGATTCTGCTTAATGATAAATGAATAATCGATGTTATCAATATTTCTCAATTCATCTTCTTGCATCTGAACATAGAATATCCTATGCATCCAAGCAAGCGAAGGCTTGCTATCTTCATCACATCTTAATATGTAGGGCTTAGTTAATTCCTTTTTTAATTTTCCAGTACAATATTCAATTAACTTATTGGCGATGTGTGATAAATCAGAACTTAATTTTTCATGAAATAACTTTATTTCTTCTGCAGATTTTTGCTTTTCCAGCTTGTAACTTGTCCTGAAACTAATTGTTCCACTTCCTGAATTCATGTACTTTAATGTGATATTTTCTATTTCCAGAAGTATATCTGTAGATAATGCTATAACAAGCAAGTTGATATCATCCTTAATCTCATTGCTTATCGAATAATCAAATTCTAACAAATACTTTGGAGTAAGTATTTCTCCCTCATAGGTGTCAACATCAAAACTTAATTTATTCAATCTATTGTTATTTGACGTAAAGCGCCAGTTTCCAAATTCCTCATTATTATTTAGCTTGTTGCAAATCGCCTGTTGAAAATTGTAATAATCATTATATATAAGCTCTTGGCTACTAATAGTTAAGTTAGTTCGAAAAGGTCCAATGAAGCTGAGATAACCTTTGTTATGAATGTTCGAATCCATTTAGAGATGTAATTTAGGGATGGGATGAGGGAAAATTTTACAGTACCAAAATATAATTTTTTTAAACCAATCTGTAATATTTGGAATTATAATACAAATTAATTTTCCCGAGTTTAAAATTTTACACTAATTACCCATAGAATTTTATTTTCCTTATCTACAGTTAATTATACAACAGCCGTTAAAAATTATGGCTGAATATTTGCTTGCTAAAAATATTAGTATAAATTTGCTGCATTCTATTATTATTTACGAATAAATAATAGAGCAGAAGAAGATAATTAGGAAGATACTTTATGACAATTACGGTACTTGCAATAACAGAAACAGATTTTGTGCCCGATGCATCACTGGGAAAAATAATGAATGAGCGCTTGAAGCAGGCAGCAGCCGAACTTCAGGATATTCATTTACAGCCACTGCTTTCGGTTGGCGAAAGAAAAGATGATTTAGTGGTTTACATTAGCTATAATCCAAAATATAAAATAAGATTTAGAGTGGTAAATGATGTAACCGAAGATGTAGAAAACTTTGTAGGTTATGTTTGCGGTAATCTTGGCTATATTAAATGGAAAACAAGCGTGTTAAACGTTTTTAAAGGAAATGGATAAGGTTGACGATAATCTTCTAAAATATTTTAATGGAGATTTATCAGCTTACCCAAACGATCCTTTCGAAAAATACCATAGGGAAAGTATATGGCATAAAAACTGGAAAAAAGCATTCCCAATTGAGTATAGAGAAAAGGTTTTTTGCTGTCAGGAAAGTGGCGAATTACACAGAGCCGATGTTTATACAAATTGTGGTACAGCTATCGAATTTCAGAATTCGCCAATAACACTTTTGGAAATGCAAAGTCGCGAGGCTTTTTATCCTAAAATGATATGGGTATTGAATGGCAAAAAATTCAAAGGTTTTAAAGTTTTAAAAAATCTGCCTAATCCCTATGATTCAAAACTCGAAGACTTTGAATTTTGCAATACCGATCATCTGTCTGTAATTCGTAAATCAGAATTATCAACCGAGTTAATTAAGCCCAAAGTATTAAATTTCTATCATCCTGAGTTAAAAGGCATAAAAATTACTTCCAATTTTTACCATTTCTGTTGGAAACAGCCACATGCAGTTTGGTATGCTGCAAAAGCGCCTATTTTTGTCGATTTAGGTGGATTGTTTCTCTATCATCTAAAAATAAGAAAACAGCAATCAGGAGATTATCCTTATTTAGAAATGATAAGTCGTAAAAAGTTTATCGAAGATTTTTTAAATATTGATGATAACAATTAAAAGTATTTATCGATACTTAAACCATAAGTTAAATTCAGGTTTTCACGTTGTGTAACGTTTAATCTATTATAGTTTAAGGCAGTTGTAAAGCTTATCCATTTTCTAATTTTTAAGCCTAACGTTGTGCTCGACCTAATAATGTAATCTCCCTTGCGTGAATATGAATTTTGAAGAAAATGGCTTCCATCAATAGTAATAATGTTTTTTATAAGGAAATGATATTGCAACCGAAGCTAATTTCTGAACGTATTATAATCCGCTAATTCCACAAGACTACTCTGATCGAATAACACGCCATTACTTAAATTTATATATGCATTTGTGGTATCAATAAAACTGTAAGCAATACCTGCACCTGCTAAAAGTTGGTTTTTAAGTTTGAGAGAATAACTCGTATTGTAGTTTATTAAACCCCAGTAATAAAAATTAGGGAAGGTTTTGTAAAGGTTAAAGTTCATTGTTGTAGAAAAATCGTTATTACTAAGCGCATTGTTTTGCTTGCCATAAAGCCAACTCGAAGTGCTGTTAAATACAATGCTTTTTTTCTTAAGCCCGAAATTAATGTTGTTATTTAAAAGATAAGCCCGCTCGTTGTTGGTTTTATTAATAGAACCTGCTGATGATGCTACAATGTGATAATTAGTGCTGTCGCTAAATTGTGCATAAGTAAAAACGGAAGAAATAAGCAGGGCGATAAGTAGCAATATTTTCATTATTCCTTAACATATTTTGGCTACTGTATGTTTCAGGTAAATAAACTGTTTGATAAAGGTCATTTGTAAAAACTTGCACCAGCTTTGAATTTTTTAAAGATATTTTTGTCTCTATAACTGTAAAATACTTTCGTTAAATGGATAACCTGTTAAAAAATATACCTTATTCCGTATTAGATCTTGCAACTGTTTTAGAAGGGCACACCGCTGCAGATACATTTAAAACCAGTTTAGAATTGGCTCAACAATCAGAAGATTTAGGATATAATCGCTATTGGTTTGCAGAACATCACAATATGGCAGGTGTGGCAAGTTCTGCTACGGCAATTTTAATAGGTTATGTAGCCGGAGGAACAAAAACAATTAGGGTAGGTTCTGGTGGGATTATGTTACCAAATCATTCACCGCTAATTGTTGCTGAGCAATTTGGTACACTCGCTTCTTTATATCCAAATCGAATTGATTTAGGTTTAGGCAGAGCACCTGGAACCGATCAGGTTACAGCGATGGCAATCAGAGGTCAAAACATTCATGCTGCGCATAGCTTTCCTAAAGATGTAGAAAAATTACAACAATTATTTTCTGCTGATAACCGGAATTCAAATGTAAGGGCAATACCTGGTGAAGGTTTAGATGTTCCAATCTGGATTTTAGGTTCCAGTACAGATAGCGCCAGGTTAGCAGCAGCTAAAGGTTTACCTTACGCATTTGCAAGCCATTTTGCGCCCGCGTATTTCGAGCAAGCAATTGCGATTTACAGAGAAGAATTTCAGCCATCAGAATTTTTGCAATCGCCGTATGTTATGGCCTGTGTTAATGTTGTAGCGGCAGACACAAATGAAGAAGCTGATTTTTTATCAAACTCTGTTAAAAGAATGTTTTTAGGCGTTATTACAGGTAAAAGAGAGAAATTAAAACCACCTGTACAAAACATAAATGCCATTTGGGATGCGATGGAAAAAGATGCTGTAGAACAAATGCTTTACTATTCTTTTATTGGTAGTGCTGCTTCTATCAAGAAAAATTTAGATGCCTTTGTTACTAAATATGGCGTAAATGAAATCATGAGCACCTCACACATTTACGATCAATCAGCAAAATTGCATTCCAACAAGCTATTCGCAGGGTTATTTCAATAAAATTTGGTTTGATTTGGAGGGTAAATTAATTTAAAACTGATTTAAGATTTTAAATTAATTTACCTTTGAATCAAATATGAAATCGTACTTAAACCTATTCGACTTTAAACAAAAAGTTAATTACAGAAATGAAATTTTAGCAGGACTCACTGTGGCAATGACCATGATGCCCGAGTCGCTATCATTTGCAATTCTGGCAGGGTTTCCGCCACTGGTTGGATTGTATGCTGCCTTTATAATGGGTTTGATTACTTCTGTATTAGGTGGCAGACCAGGGTTGATTTCGGGTGGGGCAGGTGCAACAGTTATAGTGCTCATCGCCTTAATGAAATCGAACGGAATTGAATACGTATTTGCAGCAGTAATTTTAGGAGGGGTTATTCAAATCCTTATTGGCTTATTTAAACTCGGAAAGTTTATCAGGCTGGTTCCTCAGCCGGTAATGTATGGTTTTGTTAATGGGTTAGCAGTAATTATCTTCCTTGCTCAGTTAGAACAATTTAAAACATTGGTAAACGGAGAGTTGGTTTGGCTTTCTGGTAATGCACTGTATTTAATGGCGGGTTTGGTTTTGTTAACCATTGCAATCGTTGTAATCACACCGAAGTTAACTAAAGCCTTTCCGCCGTCCTTGTTGGCAATTATTGTAGTGTTTACTTTAGTTTTAGTTTTTAATATTGATACCAAAACAGTTAAAGATATTGCTTCGGTGAGCGGTGGTTTTCCACCATTTCATATTCCTAAAATTCCTTTTGAATTTGAAACCCTAAAAATAATTTTTCCTTATGCGTTGATAATGGCTTGCGTTGGCTTAACCGAAGGATTGTTAACCCTTAATTTAGTTGATGAAATTACGGCTACAAAAGGAAATGGCAACAGAGAATGTTTAGCGCAAGGCACAGCAAACATTGCAAATGGATTTTTCTTTGGCATGGGTGGTTGTCCGATGATAGCGCAGACTTTGGTGAATCTATCATCAGGTTCAAGGGCAAGATTGTCTGGTATTATAGCATCTTTAACTATCCTTGTGATTATACTTTTTGGTGCTCCGATAATAGAAAAGGTTCCGATGGCGGCACTAACCGGAGTAATGATTATGGTTGCAGTTGGTACATTTGAATGGGCTAGTTTCCGAATTATCAATAAAATGCCGAAGCAGGATATTTTTATTGGGATAACCGTAGCGCTAATCACCATTCTCCTACATAATTTGGCTTTAGCTGTTTTGGTTGGCGTTATCATTTCAGCTTTGGTTTTTGCCTGGGAAAGCGCAAAGCGAATCAGAGCTAAAAAGTATATTGACGAGCTTGGTGTGAAGTATTATGAAATATACGGACCATTGTTTTTCGCTTCTGTTTCTGCCTTTAACGAGAAATTTGATGTAGTAAACGACCCAGAGAAAGTTGTAATTGATTTTTCTGAAAGTAGAATTGCAGATATGAGTGGAATTGATGCACTTCATAAGCTAACTCAACGTTATGCAGAAGCTGGTAAAACACTACATTTAAAGGCTTTGAGTGCCGATTGCAGAACTCTATTGAAAAATGCAGAAGCTGTTATAGAAATTAACATTATTGATGATCCAAATTATTCAGTTGTTACAAAAAAGTAGCTTCCGTAAAACCATTAGCTTTTATGGTTGTTATATCGTTGTAAGAATTTAGTCAGTTCATAATGAGAGGATTGATTAAGTTTTAAGTAGCCCTTATTGCATTTGCAATCAAGGGCTTTCTTTTTAAATGCGGTTTAAGTAAATAATTTGTTGTAAAAAGATGCAGGTAAAAGGTTTTACTATATTTACTCTTTAACCACATATATAATGAAATTCAATAAATTACTCATTCCCTTAAGCTTATTTATTAGCATTGGCGTTCATGCACAAACTAATTGGACATTTAAAAAAGATAAAATTGTTACCGATTTTGCTTCGCAGGTAAATCCAAGTGCGGTATTGCCAGAATATCCACGACCACAATTATCAAGAGAAAACAATTGGAAAAATTTAAATGGTTTGTGGGAGTATGCAATTATTCCGAAATCAAATAATGAGCCTTCAAAATATGATGGAAAAATTCTTGTTCCTTTTGCGGTTGAATCTGCACTTTCTGGCGTAGGTAAAACAGTTGGAAAGGATAGTGTTTTGTGGTATAAAAATAACATTACCATTCCTTCATCATTAAAAAATAAAGATGTTTTATTGCATTTTGGTGCGGTGGATTGGCAAACTGAAGTTTATGTAAACGGAAAGCTTGCAGGCAAACATGAAGGAGGTTTCGACCCTTTTAGTTTTAACATAACTGCCTTATTAAAAAGTGGAAATACCCAGGAAATTAAAGTAAAAGTTTGGGACCCAACCGATGATGGACCTCAACCAAGAGGAAAACAGGTAAAGAAACCAGAAGGGATTTGGTACACGCCTGTTACAGGAATCTGGCAAACGGTTTGGATAGAAGGTGTTGCAAAAACTCACATCATTAATACGAAGCAAACGCCAGATATTGATGCGAAAACAATTTCGGTTATAGCTAATCTTGCATCGGCACAAGCTGCAGATTTGGTTAAAATTGAAGTTTTAGAAGGAGGTAAAGTCCTGTCTCAAAATCAGATTAAGCCGGGTGCTACTGCAGTAGTTCCGGTTAATAATCCAAAACTTTGGTCGCCTGATAGTCCTTTTCTTTACGATTTAAAGATTAGTGTGGTAAGACAAGGTAAAGTTGTTGATGAGGTTAAAAGTTACTTCGCAATGCGAAAAATTTCTGCAGGAACAGATGCTAATGGCATAAAAAGAATGTTTTTGAATAATAAGTTTCTGTTTCAATATGGCCCGTTAGACCAAGGTTTTTGGCCAGATGGATTATATACGCCACCTACAGAAGCCGCAATGAAATTTGATATTGATGAACTTAAAAAAATGGGATTCAATATGATAAGAAAGCATATCAAAGTAGAATCTGCAAGATATTACAACTATTGCGATAAGATTGGAATGTTACTTTGGCAAGATATGCCGAGTGGAGATTTAGGCAATGGATGGGAACCAAATCCAGGTATTATTGGCAGAGGAACTGAGCAGAAAAGAACTCCAGAATCAGAAGGATATTATCGTAAAGAATGGACAGCAATTATGGATGCTTTGCATAACTATCCTTGCATCGTTGTTTGGACACCTTTTAATGAAGCCTGGGGACAATTTAAAACGGTAGAAATTACCGAGTGGACGATGAAAAAAGACCCGTCACGTTTGGTAAATAGCGCAAGTGGAGGAAACTTTTTCAATACTGGTCATTTTGTCGATTTACATCATTATCCGCAACCAGCAATGCCAAGGCCAGATTTGTTTGGAAAGAACAGCATTTTGGTTTTAGGTGAATTTGGTGGTTTAGGCTTACCAGTAACAGGACATACCTGGCAAAATAAAAATAATTGGGGTTACCAAAGTTTTAAAACCGCAGATGAGATGTTAGCTAAATACAAAACCTTTACGGATAGAATGATTGAATTAATTCCAGCAGGTTTATCAGCAGCGGTTTACACTCAAACTACCGATGTTGAAGGTGAAATAAATGGCTACATGACTTATGATAGAAAAGTTATCAAAATGCCATCAGCAGAATTGCTAAAATTGCATACTAGATTATATGATGCTTCTTTAGTGAAATAAATTGAAACTTGTAAAAACGAACAAAAGGGAGATTAAAATATTAATCTCCCTTTTTTATTAGTTTGGCGCATATTTTCCAACCCTTTCAGCAAAATCATTTAAGTCAAATGGTTTATTAATAAAATCTTCTGCTGTACATTTTGATTTTACCTGGGCTAAATGGTTATTTGCCGACATCATCATCACAGGAATATTGTGTGTTTTAATATTACCTTTCAATGCTGTACAAATGTCAATTCCATTTCCATCGGGGAGCATAATATCCAAAATTATCATATCTGGTTCATGCTGTTGCATTTGTTGCCAAAAGGCTTTTGAATCCTTGCAGCCTTTAACTTCGTAAAGTTCTTCTGTGAGTAGAAATTCTATAATTTCTCTGATATTAGGATTATCCTCAACTACATAGATACACTTTTTCATAAGCTTAAGTTCTATGATGTAATAACTCAAAACTAAATTTGTTGTTTACGCTAGTTATTCACAATCATATACTTATCAACTTATACTTCAAGTTTTAGCTTAGTTTTTATCGTACCAGTTAGGTACAGCTATGTAATCATCATCCCAGATAATTTCATCATCATCGCTTTTAAAACCGGCAGAAATGTATTTAATATTGGGCTCTTCTTCAGATAATTCAGTTTTAAACTGATAAGCATCGATAGCCAAATGATGATAAAGTTTAGTTTGTTCTGTTTTATTCTCGGTTAATAAAATCAGGGCCTTTTCTCCTGTTTTTAAAGTTATAACCACGGTGCCCTTTACTCTCATAATCAATGCTTTAAGAATGTAACAGAAATGTTTAGTAAATGTTTCATAAATACATTGATGTTCAGTAAAGTATGAGTTTTATATATTGATAAAAATCAAACCTTTGCTATGCTGTTTGGTTTTATATCAAAACAATCACTATGAGTTTAGCTAAATATAAATCGAAGCGAGATTTTTCTAAAACGTCAGAACCTAAAGCGGGCAAAAGCTTAAGTAAAACAAAATTGATGTTTGTTATTCAAAAACATTATGCATCTCGGTTACATTATGATTTTAGACTTGAAATGGATGGTGTTTTAAAAAGTTGGGCAGTTCCAAAAGGTCCATCAACAGATCCTAAAAATAAACGTTTAGCAATGATGGTTGAAGACCATCCCTTTGATTACCGCAATTTTGAAGGTATTATCCCAAAAGGAGAATACGGCGGGGGTACAGTAATTGTTTGGGATGAAGGAACTTATGAGCCAATCGATAAGATAAAAGGTAAGCAAGCACAGGAAAAACATTTACTGAAACAGCTTAAAGAAGGTTCGTTAAAAATAAATCTACATGGCAAAAAGCTAAAGGGAGAGTTTGCATTAGTAAAAACAAATGGAATGGGTGAGAATGGATGGCTGTTGATAAAGCATAAGGATGATTATTCATCTATAAAAGACATTACTAAAGACGATAAATCTGTTCTTTCTGGTAAGAATATTAAAACAATGGAAAAAACATCTGAGATGATTTGGAAAGATGGACATGAAGAGAAAATCAAATCGCCTAAAAAAACTCTTCAGGATAAGCTTGAAAAAAAAATAAAACCAGAAGATGTAGAAAAGGATTTCGATGTTAAAAAGTTACTTGCCAAGGCACCAAAAAGTAAAATGCCTGAGCATATAAAACCTATGTTAGCAACCTTAGTTGATGAACCATTTGATAATGACGATTGGCAATACGAGGTGAAATGGGATGGTTATCGGGCTTTGGCATTTGTAAATAAAGGAAAAGTTGATTTGCTTTCCAGAAACAATAAATCTTTTAATGATAAATTTTACCCGATTTACAATTTACTCGAAAAGCAAAAAATAAGCGCTGTTTTTGATGGAGAAATTTTAGTGCTGAATGAGAAAGGAATTTCGAATTTTGGCGCCTTGCAAAACTGGAGAAGCGAAGCTGATGGTGAACTGATTTTTTATGTTTTTGATTTGCTTTGGTATAATAACAAAAACCTGATGGATTTAACATTAGAAGAACGGCAAGCAATTCTTGCTGATGTTTTACCTGTTGATGATGATAGAATAAGGTTGAGTAAGGTTTTTAAAGCCAGTGGAATAGATTTTTTTGATGCTGCAACAAGAATGGGTTTAGAGGGAATCATCGCAAAAAAATCTGATAGCACTTATACTTCTGATAAAAGATCGAAGGAATGGTTAAAAATAAAAGTTAATAAAAGGCAGGAAGTTGTAATTGTCGGATACACCAAAAATGATGATACATCAAAATCCTTTAGTTCGCTTTTGTTGGGTGTTTATGAAGGTAAAAAACTTCATTATGTTGGAAAGGTCGGGACAGGTTTTTCTGATAAACTACAGAAAGAATTACTTATGGCTTTTGAGCCATTAGTTACCGATAAAGTTCCTTTCGATGAAGTGCCTGATGTAAATAAGCCATCGAGATTTAGGCCAAATCCGCCGAAGGCGAAAGTAACCTGGTTAAAACCTGAGTTGGTTTGCGAAGTTTCCTTTACTGAAGTTACGGACGATGGTGTTTTTCGTCATCCTTCCTTTCAAGGAATGCGAGAAGATAAAAAAGCAAAAGATGTAAATCGGGAAAAAGAAACATCGACAGAGAAGGTTGTTGATGATAAAACAGAAGATAATCATTCTAAAGCTTTAAAACCGCCAAAATCTCAGGAACCGAAAACGTTGTTAAATCCTAAAGATGAAACTCAGGTTCGGAAAGTTAAAGGCCATGAGTTGAAATTTACCCATTTGAGTAAGCTTTACTGGCCAAAAGATAAAATTAGCAAAAGAGATATGTTTAATTACTATTATCAGGTTGCCGATTATATTTTGCCTTACTTAAAAGATAGACCTCAATCTCTAAATCGCTTTCCTGGCGGGATAAATGGTAAAAGTTTTTATCAAAAGGATGTGAAAGGCAAAGCGCCAGAATGGGCAGAAACTTTTCCTTATGAAAATGGGGAAGGAGAGCATAAAGAATATCTGGTTGGAACGGGAGTTGATAGCTTGCTTTGGATGGCATCTTTAGGTTGTATTGAAGTGAATCCATGGTTTAGCAGAGTACAAAAACCAGATAATCCGGATTATTGTGTGATTGATTTAGATCCTGATAAACATACCTTCGACCAGGTGATTGAGGCCGCAAACGAAACCAAAAAAGTTTTAGATGCGCTTGATGTACCATCTTTTCCTAAAACGTCTGGTTCAACAGGTATTCATATTTATATTCCATTGGGTACGAAATACAGTTATGACCAGAGCCAGATGTTTGCAAAAATTGTGGTGAGTCTGGTGAATAAACAAATTCCGGATTTTACCACATTGGAAAGAATGGTTTCTGCCAGAAAAGGGAAAATGTACTTAGATTTTTTACAAAACAGACCGGGAGCAACCATCGCAGGACCATATTCTTTACGACCAAAACCCGGTGCAACCGTTTCTATGCCTTTAGACTGGACCGAGGTAAAGCCTGGATTAAAAATGACGGATTTTAATATTCATAATACCTTAGATAGATTAAAAATCGAAGGGGATTTATTTAAAGGCGTTTTAGGTAAAGGAATTGATTTGAAAAAAGCAATTGCTAAGGCAAAAGATACATTTGGTTAATTTATTTATCAAGCAAATTATCAATACTCCATTTATAATCAGATAAGCAAGAAAGTAATAAAGCTCCTGCGCTTGCAGAAAATACTGAATAGTTAAATGGTGCTTTTAATCCTAAAGAAATTGCCATGCAAACGCCAAAACCTAAAAGTAAAGCAAAACTGCCTAAGGCAGCAAATCTTGTTTTGTATCCAATAATCAATAAAATGCCAAATGCAACTTCTGCAATGGTTGCAATCCAACCGAAAATATCAGATATCGTTCTATTCAGAACAGGAAGCAAAATGTGAGTGTAATCTAAAAATGCATCCCAGTTTCCCCATGCAATGTTTTTACCATCAGCCACACCAAGCCAGCCAACTCTATCTACAATGGCGTAAATAAAGGCTATGCCTAATGCGAGTCTTAAAAATATTTGAGCGTAAGCGTAATTATTTTTCATCTGTAGATTTGGATATCTTCAAAGATAAAATTGATTTAAATAAAAAAACTTAATCTGGTTTAAGAAATTTAAAAAACAAAAAAGGATAGGCACCCGGCCTATCCTATATCTAAACCCAAACATGCGCTCAAACATGAATGAATTACACAAAGGTATTAATTATTTGATTTTAATGCGATATTTCTTATGGGAAAAAGCTTGTTAATTCTTTGTTACAGTTATCACTAAATCGTATTAATACTTAAAATTTAAAGCGAAATAAAGTAAAGCGGCTAATGTAGCACCACAGATTGGTCCTACAATTGGTACCCATGCATACGCCCAATCGCTACTTCCTTTTCCTTTCATCGGAATGATGCTGTGAATGATTCTTGGGCCTAAATCTCGTGCAGGATTTATGGCGTAACCAGTTGTTCCGCCTAAAGCCAAACCAATAACCCAAACTAAAAATGCAACCGGAATGGCACCGATAGAACCCAAACCAATTGGTGTTTTATCCGTTCCCATTTCGGCATTTGTGAAATAAAATATCACAAATATTAAAACGAAAGTTCCAATGATTTCGGAAAGGAGATTCGATTTTAAGTTTCTAATGGCGGGTGCAGTAGCAAATGGAGCGGCCTTCAATCCTTTATCATCAGTAGCATCAAAATGGTCTTTATAAATCAGCCAGACTAAAATAGAGCCTAACATTGCACCGCATAGCTGAGCTAAAATGTAATATGGTACTTTAATCCAAGCGAATTTCTGGGTTATGGCCAAAGCAATTGTTACTGCGGGGTTTAAATGCGCACCACTATACGGAGCAGCGATTACAACACCAACGAATACTGCGAGTGCCCAAGCGGTTGTAATCACCATCCAACCGCTATTATTGCCTTTTGTATCTTTTAAAACAACGTTGGCAACAACTCCATTTCCTAGAAGAATAATTAGCGCAGTGCCAATAAATTCTGCAACAAATTCTGTCATCTCTATATTTGGTTAATTCAATTTAGTAATTTTTTTAATCTTCTGCGCAAACTCTGGCAGCTTTAATCGCCCGATTCCATCCCTTAATTCTTTCCGTATTATCTATTCCTTCGGTTGCAGTGAAGGTTCGGTTAATTTTCCATTGAGAGCGTATTTGCTCAACACTATCCCAAAAGCCTGTTGCTAAACCAGCTAAATACGCCGCACCAATAGCAGTTACTTCAGTTACCTCTGGCCTTACAACTGTACTGTTCAATAAATCAGCTTGAAACTGCATCAGTAAATCATTTGCTGTTGCACCGCCATCAACTCTTAATTCTGCAATATTTACGCCTGCATCGGCTTCCATTGCTTTTAAGACATCCATTGTTTGGTAAGCAATACTTTCTAACGCTGCTCTGGCAATGTGCGATTTGTTAGTACCACGAGTTAAGCCTGTAATTGTACCGCGAGCATGTTGATCCCAATGCGGTGCACCTAAACCGGCAAAGGCGGGAACGATGTATACACCTTGCGTATCAGGAACTTTTTTGGCAAGTGTTTCAACATCAGCAGATTTTGAAATTAAACCCATTTCATCTCTAAGCCATTGAACTACAGCACCACCTATAAAAATACTGCCTTCTAAAGCATAATGAACTTCGTTGCTAATTTTCCATGCGATTGTGGTAAGCAGATTATTTGCTGAAATTTTTGCTTCTTTTCCAATATTCATCAGCATAAAACAGCCTGTTCCATACGTGTTTTTTACCATTCCAACTTCTGTGCACATTTGTCCGAACAGTGCCGATTGTTGATCGCCTGCAATACCTGCAATTGGTAATTTTGCTGCTAATATTTTACCTGCAGTTTCGCCATAAACTTCGCTAGATGATTTTACCTCAGGAAGCATCTGTTTTGGAATACCAAATAATTCAAGTAATTCGTTATCCCATTCTAGCGTATGAATGTTGTATAGCATTGTACGCGATGCATTTGAAACATCGGTAACATGTGTAACTCCTGTAGTTAATTTCCAGATTAACCAGGTATCAATTGTACCAAATGCAAGTTTCCCGGCTTTTGCTTTTTCCATTGCGCCATCAACATTTTCTAAAATCCATTTGGCTTTAGTAGCCGAGAAATATGAATCAATAATTAGCCCGGTTTTTTCCTGAATTTTCTTAGATAAACCTTTCGCTTTTATTTCATCGCAATATGCAGATGTTCGTCTATCTTGCCAAACTATGGCATTATAAACCGGAATGCCTGTTTCCTTATCCCAAACTACCGTAGTTTCCCGTTGATTTGTAATGCCGATTGAATTTATATCCTTAACAGATAATCCTGCTTTTACAATAACTTCTGCAACAACAGATAGTTGTGTAGACCATATTTCCATCGGATCATGTTCTACCCAACCTGCTTGTGGATATATCTGTGTAAATTCTTTTTGTGCAATGGCAACAATTCCGCCATCGTGGTTGAAAATAATTGCCCTCGAACTGGTGGTTCCCTGGTCGATAGACAAGATAAACTTGCTCATAATTCAATATTAGGTTAGGTGCTATTCGGTTAGAATTGCTTGCTTTTGTTTACTATTGGTGTGAATATAATTCGATGCCAAATTATTAAAAATTTCTACTTGCTGCTGTTCCCAATCTTTATCTGTGTGTAACGCTTTTGCTAAAATTGCAGCCACAACCGGAGCCATTTCCATTGCGGCCTTCGCATCAATAAATAAAACCCTTAAACGTCGGCTCAAAATATCTTCAATGGTTTCGGCCATTTCATTTTTAATCGCCCAAACAACTTCCGCTTTATTGTATGGGAAATCAGGATGTAATTTCTCACATAAATCTGCTTCGGTGCGCATTAACTCCTCAATTTTCTCTTTGTCAGAACCGTAAATATCTAAGTAACTTCCATCTCTAAAATCAGTGCATCCATTAATTTTTAAAGTTCTCGTAATACAATCTTTTGCGACTAGGTGAGCGTGATTAATGGCTAAATCAACGGTTTCTTCTGCCATGCGGCGATATGTTGTCCATTTTCCACCAGTAATCGTAATTAATCCTTTGGCAGATATTAGTAGCTTATGGTCGCGGCTAATTTCTTTTGTGCTATTGCCATCATTGTTAGTCGGAGCAGCAAGCGGTCTTAATCCAGAGAAAACACTTAAAATGTCGTTTTCAGTTGGTTTTCTGTTGAAGTATGATGATGCGGTCGCCAATATAAAATCAACTTCCTCCTTCAAAGCTTTAGGTTCCAAACTATGCTCGTTTATTGGCGTATCTGTTGTACCAACCAATAAATGCTTGTGCCATGGTACGGCAAAAAGTACCCTGCCATCTGATGTTTTTGGAATCATCAATGCTGATTCCGTATTCAAGAAACTTTTATCTAAAACAATGTGAACACCTTGACTTGGACGAACCATATTCTTTGATGCAGGATTATTCATTTTTAAAATGTCATCAACGAAAACGCCAGTAGCATTTATAACTACTTTTCCTGTGAAAGTATTTTCCTTTCCAGTTAAAACATTTTCAGTTTCGATACCAGTTACAGTCTCATCTTGCTTTTTAAGTGCAATTACTTTTGTATAGTTTAATAGGGTAGCCCCATGTTTTATAGCAGTCTGCGCAATGTTTATTGCTAATCTTGCATCATCAAATTTTCCATCGAAATAACGTATTGCGCCTTTTAAACCTTTCGATTTAATCTCAGGCATCAACTTTAAAGTTTCGCTCTTTGATAAAAATTTAGATTTACCAAAACTATATTTTCCTGATAGCCAATCGTATATGGTTAATCCGCTTAAGTATTTAATGATTGAAAACCAACTGTAACACGGAATTATAAATTCTTCTTTATTAACTAAATGAGCTGCATTTTGTTGAAGTAAACCTCTTTCTTCTAACGCATGTTTTACTAAATTAATATCACCTTGTGCCAAATAACGTACGCCACCATGAACCAGTTTTGTACTTCTGCTAGATGTTCCTTTCGCAAAGTCAGATTGCTCAACAAGAAGTGTTTTTAATCCACGAGTTGTTGCATCCAAAGCTGTTCCTAAACCAGTTGCGCCACCACCGATAATTATAATGTCCCATGATGTATTATCTTCAATATGTGGATTGTGTATTCTCTTCATTAAAAACAAAATGTAATAAAACGAAACAATACGCAATTATAAGTAATCATAATCGAAATAATATAATATTCAGGTTAAAAAATTATTATTTTATTTATATAAATGATTTTTCAAATCGCTAATTTGTGGCGTTTTAAAAACACATCTTAATATTATGATGAATTTAGCTGAAAGGCACCAGTTAATTTTAAGTCGTTTACAAAGAGATCAGTATATTAACGTTGTTGATTTATGTAAGGAACTGAAAGTATCTTCCGTTACGATAAGAAAGGATTTAAAACTGCTCGAAGATAAAAATCTTTTATTTAGAACACATGGGGGTGCCACCATGAATAATCCTTACACGGTAGACAGACCTGTTAACGAGAAAGAAAAACTTCAATCATCTGAAAAAAATAAAATTGGTGTTGCTGCTGCACAGCTGCTCAATGAAAATGAATCAATTGTAATTGCTTCTGGTACTACAGTATTATATTTTGCGAAGAATATTCCGGCAGGAGCTAATTTAACCGTGGTAACTTCTGCATTGAATGTTGCCTTAGAGTTAATGAGGGAAAGTAGTATAGAAGTTATACAATTGGGTGGCTTGCTCAGGAAAAGTTCCTCATCTGTTATGGGTAGTTATGCAGAACAGGTTTTAGGAGATTTTTATTTTAATAAGCTGTTTTTAGGAGTTGATGGTATCGATTTAGATTTCGGACTGACAACAACCAATGCAATGGAAGCACATTTAAATAGGAAAATGATTAATGTTTCACAGAAAACGATTGTGCTTGCCGATTCTACAAAATTTGGCAAAAGAGGCTTCGGTAAAATCTGCGGATTAGAAGAAATTGATCATATTATAACAGATAAAGGAATTTCTGAACAAATTGTAAAACATTTAGAAGGTTTAGGTGTTACTGTTACTATCGTATAAAATAATTTCGATATTTAAACCAAAACAATAATTTGAACCATGTCAAAAAAACGCATACACATTTTAGAAGACGATCAGGAAATCAGAAATGTAATTGAAATTCTTTTAAAAGAGGAGGGATTTGAACTTCAGCTTTCATCAACATTTTCAGAGCTTAAAAAAAACATTAAGGATGCAATGCCTGATTTGTTTTTGCTTGATGTAATGTTACCTGATGGAAATGGAGCTGAAATCTGCGAAGATTTAAAAACAGACATTTTTACTAAACACATCCCAATTATAGTAATGTCTGCACAGAACAATAGTGAGCAAAAAGCCATAGACGCACTTGCTGACGATTATATAAGCAAGCCATTTGATATTTATGATGTTTTGGAACGTATAAATAAACAGATTGATAAAGCAAGAGCTAGTAAAGAAGCTAAAGCTTAATATTTACATATATTGAAAATAAAAAATGGGATTTGCTTCTGGCAAATCCCATTTTTTATTTAAGGTCTTTAACAACATCACCTTCTAAATTACTCAGGAGGACAACAATATCATTAATTTTATTTGCTGTCTTCAATTCCGTTGGTGTCTCTACACTAAATATAAATTTCAACCCTCTAAAATCAGTTAATTTCTGTGTAGAGGTGTAGTAGTATAAACCGCCCGTTTCTATAAATCTAACATACCAATACAAAGTTTCGGGTTCGTTTGTATTTACGTTTAATATTCTTGTGGTGTAAACGTTAAGTTTAATGGCATCTGCAGCTGGAACAGTTTTTTTACAAGCATTAAATGTTAATAATAGTATAATGCCGATAATTAATTTTTTCATAAAATTTAATAACGGATGCAAAAATAATAAAAACTATCTTTCAACCTATTCTTAAAAAGATAAGTTTAAACTTGAATTTTAGGGTGTTAGTTTAAAAGATTAAAACACTGATTAGCGATTTCAAACTCTTCATTTGTAGGAATTATCAAAACCTGAACCTTTGCTTCTTCGTTACTGATGTTCAATAGTTCACCTTTATAGTTCTTATTTTTGTCATCTTTAATGTTTATGCCTAAATAATCCAGGTTTTTACATACTGAACATCTCATTTCAGCATCGTTTTCTCCAACACCAGCTGTAAATACTAAAGCATCAACTCCGTTTAAAATAGCAGCATAGGCTCCAATAAATTTTTTAATTCTATAAGCGTAAATTTCTAAAGCAAGTTTAGCAGCTTCATTTCCTTCACTAACTAATTTATTAATGTCACGCATATCGCTAGATCCACCAACGCCAACTAAACCCGATTGTTTATTTAGTAAAGTGCTTAATTGTTCAAGCGTGTAACCAGAATGTTCCATCAAATGAAAAATTACAGATGGATCTATATCGCCAGATCTGGTTCCCATCATTAAACCACTTAAAGGGCCAAAACCCATACTGGTATCGATAGATTTTCCATTTTTGATTGCAGTAATACTACAACCATTACCTAAATGAACGCTGATAATCTTCGAATCTACTTTGTTGAGATGTTTTATGGCTTGCTCACTTACATATTTATGGCTTGTGCCATGGAAACCATAAACTCTAATTCCATGCTCTTTGTAATACCATTCAGGAATTGCATAGCGATAAGCTTTCTGCGGAATAGTTTGATGAAATGCCGTATCAAAAACTGCTATTTGCTTTGCCGATGGAAAAGTTTGCTCTGCAACTTCAATACATTTATAATTTACCGGATTGTGCAATGGAGCAAGTGAAAATAGCTTTTTAATTTGATGTTTTACTTCATCATCAATAATTGTTGCACCTGTAAAATGCTCTCCACCATGCACAACACGATGGCCAACCGCCACAATATCCTCAGGACTTGCAATTACTGCATTTTCTCCTTCTGATAGCAAGCTTAAGACCTGCTTTAAACCTTCTCCATGATTCGAAATAAAACCATCTTTTTCAATAGTGATTTTTTCTCCGTTAGGAAAAACAGAATGCTTTACAAAAGAACCTTCTATGCCGATACGCTCTACCAAACCACTACAAACAGGTTTTGGATTAGGCATTTTAAATAATTGATATTTAATGGAACTACTTCCTGAATTGATAACTAAAATATTCATAATTATATTATATCCTGACATTGAATTGCTGTGATGACAACTGTGTTAAAAATATCATCTACAGTACAACCCCTACTTAAATCGTTTATAGGTTTGTTTAATCCTTGCAACATTGGTCCGATTGCTAATGCGCCAGTTTCTCTTTGAACAGCTTTGTATGTGTTATTTCCGGTGTTTAAATCAGGAAAAATTAATACGCTGGCTCTTCCGGCAACTTCAGACCCTGGTAATTTTTGCTGACCAACAAGTGGGTCTACAGCCGCATCGTATTGTATCGGACCTTCAATTTTCAATTCCGGATGTTTGGCTTTTACAATTGCAGTTGCTTCGCGTACACGTTCCACATCTTCGCCTTCGCCCGAGCTTCCTGATGAATAGGAGAGCATTGCAATTCTTGGCTCAATACCAAATTTAGAACTGCTTTCTGCTGATGAAATGGCAATTTCTGCCAATTGTTGTGCTGTTGGATTAGGGTTAACTGCACAATCGCCAAAAATGGCTACACGTTCCGGCAAACACATGAAAAATATTGATGAAACAACAGAAACACCCGGCTTAGTTTTAACGAATTGTAAAGCTGGCCTGATGGTGTGTTGAGTGGTATGAACTGCGCCAGAAACCATTCCATCTGCATCACCTTTGTAAACCATCATAGTGCCGAAATACGATACATCTGTCATCATATCTCTGGCCATCTCCATATTTACATTCTTGTTTTTGCGTAACTCGTACAATGTTTCTACATAATCATCGTATTGAGTTGATTGAGCGGGATTGTGTATATTTATGGCATTAACATCTAGGTTTAATCCCAGTCTTTTAATTGATGTTCCAATCTCAATTGGGTCGCCCAATAATGTGATGTTTACAATATCCTGGGTGATTAATTTTTCTACCGCTTTTAATATTCTTTCATCATTACCTTCGGGTAACACAATATGTTTTTTTTCTCTTTTAGCCCACTTTACCAAATTGTATTGAAACATATGTGGCGTAATTCCCTCGTAACTAAAAGTGATGATTTTATCGTCAAGCGCTTTAATGTCTACATATTTCTCAAAAAGTTCTATTGCTACAGCAATTTTCTTTTTATTATCTATTGTAATTTTTGAATGAATAGAACCGATAGCGGTTGTTGTTTCAAAAGTGCCTTTTTGTACAGAGATTATCGGAATTATGGTTTGCAGTCCTTCGATTAATTTTATCATAGGCTCATCAGGTAAACTTCCGGCAGTTAATACAATGCCGGCAATTTTAGGGTAGTTTGCCGATAAATTTGCCTGCAGCGAGCCGATGATGATATCGCCTCTATCACCTGGAGTAACAATGAGTAAATTATCTTTAATGTGCCTTAAAAAATTTGGCAACATCATGGCTCCGGTAACAAAATTATCTACCTGATTTTCCATTAAATCTTCTCCAAATAGCACTTCTGCACCTAAAGTATCAGTAATCTCTCTCATGGTCGGGCTTTGAAGGCCACTTTCTATCGGGATAACAGCAATTAACAGCTCTGACGGTAACTGATTTGTTAAAGCTTGTTTAATACGTTCAGCCTCTTCAGGGTTTACCATATTTGCTACAACGCCTAAAACCTGAACATCTCTCAGCAAGAAATTTCTATAGATGTTTATTGCTGATTTAAAAAGCTGACTAGCAGTTTTGTTCTTGCCAGAGACAACTATTAGAACAGGAGCACCAAGATTTTTGGCAACTAAAGCGTTTGATTCAAATTCAAAAGCCATTCCTTCTCCAAGAAAATCACTTCCTTCAATTACTGTAAAATCATAATTATCTTCTAATTTTTTGTATTTGGTGATAATTGTATTGATGATATCACCGCTATTTTGATGCTCGTGCAACATATCTTGCCTTGTAAAAGCAAACGCATCTTCATACTTAACAGGTAGCGAAAAATAATCGAGCATAGCTTCTACGTGCTTATCTTTTTGATTGGCATCATCTTGTGCGATAATTGGCTTGAAATAGCCTACCTTTTGTGTTTTAGCAAGCAGCATGTTAATCATTCCAAAAGCAATAACCGATTTTCCGGTATACGGTTCTGCAGAAGCGATGAAGATATTCTTAGTCATAGCGAAGAGTAAATTTTATAGATAAACCAATTATCGGCAAGATAGTTGGAAAATTTTAAAATGTGATTTGTTTATTGCAATTTTATTTAGAATTGTTCTAAACAATTAGCTTTAGAATAATTGATAAATTCCGGGTGGATATAAACAAAAAAAAACCTGAATCAATAATTCAGGTTTTCTTAGCTTTTCGAAGCGGAAAGCGAGGGATTCGAACCCCCGGACCTATGACAGTCAACAGTTTTCAAGACTGCCGCATTCGACCACTCTGCCAGCTTTCCGGAGGCAAAAGTACAAACTCTGCTTAAATCTGCAAACTCTGATTAACTTTTTTTTATATAAAATTGATAATTGCTTAACACAGAGGAAGAAAAAAATTATTTCTTAGTGATATTTTCCTCAATTGGAGCAGTTTTTTTGAATAAGTTGAACTTCGGACGAATAATTTTAACACTTCTTTTGCTCACGTCAACGCTCGCATTTAACTCAAAACCGATTAATAAAATGAGCGAATTAAGATAAAGCCAAATCATTACAACAATTAAAGTCCCGATAGAGCCATAAACTTTGTTGTAAGAACCAAAGTTGTTGATGTAGAACGAAAACCCCCAGATGGTTAAAAAAGCTAAAATTGTAGCCAACCAAGAACCCGCACTAAACAATTTCCACTTTTTTGCATGCGATGGGCCATAGCGATAAAGAATAGAAATTGTTATGAAATAAAGGGCTGCTAGTAGTGTCCATCGTGTAAGCTGTATGGCATAAACAGCCAAACTATCTTTAATGTGAAGTTCTGTTTTGATATAATTTAAAAGCAACTCTCCAATTGCCATTGCACTAATACAAATTACAATCGAGATGAAAATTATCATCGTTAATATTAATGCAATCATCCGTTGTTTTAACCAACCTCTGGTTTCGATTACTAATGATGCTTTATTAAATGCTTTCATCAGGTTTTGAACGCCGTTGGTGGCAAAAAATATGGCCGATAAAAAACCAAATGATAGTAATCCTCTGTTCTGGTTCTTGATAATATCTTTTAGAGTGGTTTCAAATGCTTCGAAAGCGTTGTGAGGTAAAATCAGCTCAATAAGGCTTAAAAGTTTATCCTGAAAGCCAGAAATTGGTATAAAAGGGATTAGTGTAAATAAAAAGATGATACTAGGAAATATGGCAAGCATAAAGCTGTAAGCCAATGATGATGATTTGTTTACCAGCGATTCTTTCTTTATCTCTCTAAAAAAGAAAGTTGCAACTGTAAACAGGGGTAAAGGGCTGAAACCAGGCAGCACGCAAATTTTAGTCCACTCTATAAATTTAGTGTAGAACCGAAAATTTAATAATTGCCTGTGTAACCATTCCATTAATTATTTTATACAAAATGAGGTGTAACGCCAGCCATAAAGTTTTTAGGCGGATGACATGGTCTTCTGGTTGTTTTATCTACAAAAACCAAAACCGTTTTGCCAATATTAATTAACTCTTCTTTTTCGTTGTAGATTTCATATTCAACATTAAGCCTAACGGTTGGTAACTCCTTTACAATCGATTTAACTGTTAAGACCTGGTTATAAAGTGCAGGTTTTAAAAACTTAGATTGCAATTCTAATAGCGGTAACATAACGCCTTCAGCTTCCATTGATTCGTAAGTTATACCAGAGCAAGCTTCAAAACATTCAGTTCTGGCTATTTCATAGTATAATGCATAGTTTCCATGGTGAACAACGCCCATTTGGTCGGTTTCTGCATAGCGAACCTTAACCTTTGTTTCGTGTACAAACATTATTTAAAAATGTTTCTTTTGTTTAAAGCATCGCGATATTTCTTCGCATTAATTTCATGCTCTGCTTTAGTTTCTGCAAAATTATGGTAACCTGAAAAATCTTCTTTGGCACACATATAAATATAATTGTTCTTGTTGTAGTTTAAAACTGCATCAATAGCATTTATACTTGGCATCATAATCGGTCCTGGAGGCAAACCAGCATATTTATAAGTATTGTATAAAGATTGAACCTGCAACAATTTATTAGTTACTCTCTTTACTGTAAAATCGTTATTTGCAAAAATTACAGTTGGGTCTGCCTGTAATAAAATGCCCTTATTTAAGCGGTTAAGATATAAACCTGCAATAATTGGCATTTCTTTATCATATAAAGCTTCGGCATCTACAATTGATGCAAGCGTATAAACCTGTGCAGTAGTTAAATTTAAACTTGCTGCTTTTTGTTTTCGTTCTGCAGTCCAGAATTTATCGTATTCTTTGTGCATACGTTCAAAGAAATCAACTGGCGATACATTCCAATACATTTCATAGGTATTTGGGATAAACATGGTATAAACATTATCCTGATTTAAACCATATTTACTAATGAAAGCTGTAGAATCTAATAAGCTTATGAAACTCAAAGAATCAGCCTCTAAATTACTAGCCAAATACGCTGCGAAATTTTCCTTTTTACGTATGTTTTGGAATTTAAGTTTAACGGGTTCCTGGTTTCCGGCTTTAATCATGTTAATTAAAGTACGGTTTGTCATTCCCTTTGTTAAACGATAACGACCAGGCTTAACATTGGTTGGAAGGTTCATTTTGCCAGCAGCACTAGCAAAAGATGAAGTGCTTTTCAAAATATCTTTTGTTCTTAAAGTATTAACCAAATCATCATAACTAGAATTTGTTTTAATGTAAAGAAACTTCTGGTTTTCGGTTACGTTTGGTGCAAAATAAAGTTTGTAAACATTTAATGCGAAGTATCCGCCGATTAAAACGGCCAATACCACTATAGTTAAAGCAATTTTTTTTCCGGTAGTCATACTCTTTTTTTCAATCTCGCTCATTTGTGTAATGCGTAAAAGATTATTGTTGTTTATTAGATATTGTGATGTTAATTTTTGTACCGATAGCAACTTTAGTAAGTGAATCAACAGGTGTTGGATCTTGTTTAGTAATTACTGCGTTTGCACTATCCGTAATTAAACCTTCGTAAATTATATTTCCTAAAGTTAGTGCCGAACCTTTTAAGCTAAACTTGGCTTCATCAATTGTTAAACCTATTAATTGCGGAATATCAACTTCTTCACTTCCTCGTCCATCACCAAGAACTAAATTAATTCTAGAGCCAACTGGTATAGTTTGACCCGCTTCTATGGGTTGTCCGCCAAAGCTTGCTTCCAACACTACATCACGACTAACATCTGCCTTGTAAGTTGTGTCACCAAGTTTTAAACGAGAACTTTCAATAATTGCTTGTGCTTCTCTGAGCGTTTTAAAAGCGATATCAGGGAACTTAGTATTTGGCGTATTCGCAGTATTTATCGTTAAGTAAACTGTACGATTGTCTTTAACAAATGTATTTGGATCAGGGTCTTGGTCTATAACTAAACCGGCTGGTTGATCCATTATATAAACAGAATCTACTTCATACTTTAAACCCGCTTCTTCCAATTTAACAACGGCATCAGCAAAAGATAAACCTTTAACTAGCGGAACGTTTAGTCCTTGTCCGTGTTTGGTGTAAAACCGTAAGCTAAAAAATGCAACTAAAAGTAAAACGAAAACTGTTATTACAGCAGCAATGAGGGTTTTTCTAAACGATTTTGTTTTTAAGTACTCTATAAATTTAGACATCAATTATCAAATTCTGTGGTTAAGCCTGTAAACTCAAATGTAGGCAAATTTTAATTATAGCTTTGATGAGTAATAAGCCTTTAAGCAATAAGCTTACCAACTACGATAATTCTATAAATCAAAATTAAACTTTGCACAAAGATATTTATATTTTTGAGGATATATTTACATCAATTTCTAATTATTAAAGGATTTTCCAGATGAAAAAAACTATAGCCTTATTAACAGGCGGAACCACAGGCGAATGGGTTGTTTCAGTAAAAAGTGCGGCAACAATTGCGCATAATATTGATGCTGATTTATATGATGTATATAAAATTATGCTTAATGATAAAGGTTGGTTTTATGAGCCTGCAGATTCTGTTAAAATAGAGGTTGATAAAAATGATTTCTCGTTAAATATAGACGGTAGAAAAATAAAATTTGATGGTGTTTTTATCGCTATTCATGGTTCTCCAGGTGAAGACGGAAAATTGCAAGGTTATTTCGATATGCTAAACATTCCATATACTACTTGCGATGCTTTAACTTCATCTATAACAATGAATAAAGGATACACCAAAGCCATTGTTAACGGTATTGATGATTTAAATGTTGCAAAATCCGTACAGATTTTCAAAAATGGAAGTTATAATATAAATCAAATAAAGCAGGATTTGAAATTGCCATTTTTTGTAAAACCAAATAGTGGAGGAAGCAGTATTGGTATGAGCAAGGTAAAACATGCTGATGATTTGGATGAGGCTGTTAATAAAGCTTTTAAAGAAGATACACAGGTTTTAATTGAGGAATTTGTAAGTGGCAGAGAATTTTCTATCGGAGTTTTCGGTGCTGAAGGAAAGGTAATTGTATTGCCAACAACTGAAGTGATACCAGCCAATGAATTTTTCGATTTTGAAGCAAAATATACGCCTGGAGCAACTGAAGAAATTACACCTGGCAGAATGAGTGATGAAGAAGTAATCAGGGTTAATCGTATCGTTACTGATGTTTATAAAAAATTAAATTGCAGGGGAGTGGTTCGCATAGATTATTTTCTTGAGCATGAAACCAGTAATTTTTACTTTATAGAAATCAATACCATTCCCGGCCAAACGGCAACTAGTTTTATACCGCAACAAGTTGCCGCGATGGGCATTTCGTTAAAGGAGTTTTATACTCGTTTAATGAAAGAAACATTGAAGGGTTAATTCGTTCGTAATGGATATCCAAAAGCTGATTGAGATGGGATGTCCTGTTCGGAAATATCCTAAAGATTCTATTGTTTACGAACCTGGTTCGCAACCTAAAAATATTTTTTTTGTTAAAACAGGAGAGGTTAGAATGGTTACTGTAAATGATGATGGCAAGGAATTTATTCAAGGTATTTTTAAAACCGGGCAGTATTTTGGCGAGCCAGCTTTATTGGTAGATAAGCCTTACTTAGCTTTTACTATTGTAAGCAAGCCTTCGGAAATTGTAACAGTAAGCAAAAAGAATTTTATTAACTTAATAAAAACTGATGCTGAATATAGCATGAGCTTAATTAAGGTTTTAAGTAATCGGTTGTTTTATAAATCGATGATGCTTGAAGAACTTGCGAATGAAAAAGCAGAACATCGGTTATTAACAATTATAAATTACCTTTTTAACGATAATCCTAATGGAGAAAGCTTAAGTGTTACCCGACAGGATTTGGCAGATTTAACTGGTTTGAGGGTAGAAACAGTTATCAGAGAAGTTAAAAATATGGCTGATAAAAATCTCATTATTGTTAAACGAGGAAAGATTTATAAAACGTAAAATTGAGAGATTGCTTTAAAATATGATGTAGGTCATAATTTATCAATTTTATAGAATTTACTTTTGCTGTATTAAAAAAATAACTATGGCCGAGCTAACAAAATTTCAGGCAGTAATACAATGTAAATGCCCAAGATGTAGAAAAGGAGATATTTTTACAGGCAACGCGTATGCATTTAAACTTCAAAAAACTAACATAAACTGCCCGTACTGTAATCTGAAATTTGAACGCGAACCGGGCTTTTTTTATGTTGCTATGTTTGTTAGTTACGCTATGAATGTTGCAGAGATTATAACGATTGGAGTTGCATCTTATGTTTTAGGCTTACCATTAATTTACGAAAACTTATGGTATTATGTTGCATTAATATTGGTTGGTGTATTTCTACTATCACCAATTAACTATAGATATTCCAGAGTGATTTTATTGCACTGGCTAACACCTGGATTGAGTTACGTTCCGGAAATACAGGAGCATAAATCTTAATAAGAAACGCCTCAATTAAAATTGAGGCGTTTCTTATTTATTTTTTCATAGGATGTTGAACATATTCCGAAAGCCCTAAAACCTTTCCGTCTTTAAGTTTAATATCATTAAATAAGTTTATGGTATCTGCTTTTCCATCTTTCATTACTGAAATTTGATTGTACCATAAACTTACCCATTCTTCACTTTTATCTTTATTGATAACTGATTCTGCATCTTCAATGTCAATCTTAAAACTGCTCATTTTAGCAAACTCACCTTGTATTTGCTTTAGAAATTCGGGTTTCGTTCCTTTAAACTTATAACCATCTAAAGTAAACCAAACGCTATCAGCCAAAACCTTTTGCATGCCGGCTGTATCTAAATTTTCAAATGTTTTGAGCAAAGTCATTGCAACAACTAAATTCTTGCTATCAGAATTCATTTCCCAATTATGAACTTTTTTTATTTGGAAAGGGTACTTGGTTGTGTCTGATGATGAAGGACTAACAATTTTTGGGTCATGATTTTGACATGCCGCAAGCAGCAATACAGCTGCTAAAGGAGTTAATAATTTTTTCATGAGAATTAGTTTAATTTAAGAATATATTAAATATACTAATTATCAGTAAGTTATGTGCTGTTTTTATGAAAAAACTAAATGTTATTTATCTCTTTATTAATTATACCAACAAGTTCCATAACAACATCAGTTGATGTTAATTCATATTGATATTCATCATCAATACTTCCCATTTTTGTATCTGTATTTCTGTAAAGCATTTTACTTTTAACAAATTGCTTCGCTGAGGCATGATAATTAACCGCCCCAGTTTTAGAGATAAGTGTTTTTAGATTATCTTTATTTACACCTGCACCAGGCATAATCTCAATTCTTCCGTTTGCTTGTTCTACAAGTTTACCTAAGTTTTCAGCTCCGCCAATTGCCGAAGAAGCCCCACCAGAAGTAAGCACACGAACAATTCCCAAATCAATCAAATCCTCTAAAGCTTTTTCCATATCATTGCTCATATCAAAAGCTCTATGAAATGCTACTTTCATAGGTTTAGCAAGCTCAATTAATTCAGCTGTTCTTTCTTTGTCAACGCTTCCATCAGTTTTAAGTATTCCTATAACTATTCCTTCACAATTTAATGATTTAAAGCTTTTTATATCCTCTTTCATTAACTCGAATTCTATATCAGAATACAAAAAATCACCACCCCGTGGGCGAATAATTGGCCAAACCTCAATAGATAAATTCTTCTTTGCAAAAGCTATTTGACCGTAACTCGGCGTAGTTCCGCCTTCAGCTAAGTTATCGCAAAATTCAACACGTTTTGCACCACCATTTTGTGCAGCTAATGCAGATTCATAACCATTTGCACAAACCTCTAAAATCCCTTTCATTAATTATTCTTTATCGTTTATTGGTCCTAAAACTTTCCAGCCAGTATCAGATTTGAAAGTATTTAGTTTTTGGATTGATTTTCCTCCATCTGGAAACCAGCAGATTTCGGTAATGATATAATGGTTATCAGTTACTTTTTCCCTCTCGAAGGCATTTTGCAAGTCTGCGAAGTTGGGAAAACCGTATTCTTCGATGTTTTTGATAAATGAGAGTTCTAAAACTTCGGCTGTACCTCTTATCGTTTCATCATCTAATTCGGTATTGAATCCAGAAACCATCATTTTTGCCTCTTCATAAAAATCTTTACATGCAATTGCAGCATCTAATTTTTTTTCATTATATGCTTTTTCCAGAGAAAGAATTGCACCTTCTGGCGTATTAAGATTGGTTTTGAAATGGTCAATGCCTTCGTCAATATATAAACCAATACTATTGTCGAATGCTGCTTTTTCTTTATCCGGAACGCCATCTCTAATGGCTCTAATCGTGTATCCGCCAATTAATTTTCCATTTTCGATAGTCATCCAGTCAGAAATTAAATCTCTCTCGATGCCAATTTTCTGATTCAGTTTTACTGTAGTAACATTTACAGGTTCGTTACCAACTGTTCCGAAAAGATTTCCTTCATCGTCAAAATGTGGCTCAGTTAACCAAATGTGTTCTCCATTTTCACCATCAATTATGTGAACTTTAACAGAAAAATAAACCTGATGAGGTTGAGGGTTTGAAAGGCTTTCTTCGAAGTACCAAAGGGTTAATTTGGCTTTCTCAATTGCCCAATTCATAAGTTCATCTTCATTCGGAACGTAAACCATGTCTGGTTCACCTTTGCGCTCTTCAACATTTTTTTTGCCGAAGATTTTAGATAATAATCCCATTTTTTAATTTTTAAGGTTAATAATTTGATGTGGGATGACTTTATGATTTAGTAATAACTTTTTCCTTTGATTAATGAGTCTTGTTTTTCAGCGTTGCAAACCGCGTAGCTAAAGCCTTGTTGAATGGCATACGCACCGTATTCGCCTTTTTTATTGATGGCAAGAAATCCAACCTGAATATTTTTAGCCGTTTCGGGTTTCTTTTTAATAATACGCATCACAGCTTCTTTACAAGCTGCCTCAGGCGTATAACCTTGTCGCATAAGCTCGACAACTAAAAATGAACCAACGTTTCGAACAACTTCTTCGCCAACACCTGTTGATGTTGCGCCGCCAACTTCATTATCAACATATAAACCTGCGCCGATAATAGGGCTATCGCCAATTCTACCATGAAGTTTGTATGCCATTCCGCTGGTTGTACATGCGCCAGAAATATTCCCTTTGGCATCTATCGCCAACATACCAATCGTATCATGGTTGTATTGGTTTCCAGGTAATTTTTGAGGAGCGGCTTTATCATATTGCTTATTCTCAATATTCATTACAGGCTCATATTTAGCCGTTATTAACCATTCTTTCCATGCTTTTTCACTAGCAGGAGTAAGCAAATTTTCTTTCTTGAAACCTTGTTCTAAAGCAAATTGTAGTGCTCCATCTCCTGCAAGCATTACGTGTGGTGTTTTCTCCATTACTTTTCGGGCAACAGAAATGGGATGTTTAATATGCTCTAAAGCCAAAACTGCACCACAGTTACCGTTTTCATCCATAATGCAGGCATCTAAAGTAACTTTTCCATCTCTATCGGGTAAGCCTCCATAACCAACAGTTTGATTTTTTTCATCGGCTTCTGGTACCCAAACACCTTGTTCAACTGCATCTAGTGCTCTACCACCTTTTGATAATACTTTCCATGCATCAGCATTTGCTGCGATACCAAAATCCCATGTGGAAATTACGATTGGTAAGTTTGCAACAACATTATTTTTTTGGTGAGGAATTGCATTGGCGATACTTTTCTTATCAATTGCAAGCAATCCCGCAGAAAGGGCAGAAGCTTTTATAAATTTACGACGATTGAACATTTACCTAAATGGTTAAGCGATTAATTGTATGATTGGTTAATTGTAAAGTAATTACTAGTCAATAATGTTAAATTTATCAGCATCTTTTAAAAACGGAAACTGACGCCTGATTTTTACAAGTTCTTCGTAGTTAATGGTAACCGTGTACATGTCTTCATCTTCAGGCTTATAATAAACTGTACTTCCGTATGGGTCGATAACCATCGAATGGCCGCCGTGATAAACCTGATTTCCATCATGCCCAACACGGTTTACACCAATAACGTAGCTTTGATTTTCGATTGCACGAGCAGGAATTAATGCCCGCCAATGAGACGAACGTTTATCAGGCCAACTGGCAATTAATAGTAGAATATCGTATTCTTCATCAATATTTCTCAGCCAAACCGGGAAACGCAAATCGTAGCAAATGGCTAATCTAATTTTCCAACCTTTTAATTCTACAATTAACTTGTCTTTACCGGCACTAAAGTTTTTATCTTCATCACCCATGCCAAATAAGTGGCGTTTATCGTAATATTGGTAGTCTCCATTTTGGTCCATCCAAATTAAACGATTGTAGTAATTTCCGTTCTCTTTAATAATTAAGCTACCAGTGACTACGCAATTGTATTGGTGCGCTATTTTTTGCATCCATTGCATGGTGAAACCGCCCATTTCTTCTGCCAAACCTTTAGAATTCATGCTAAAGCCACTATTAAACATTTCTGGCAGTATAATTAAATCGGTTTTCTCTCTAACTCCTGATGATAATCTGAGGCCAAGATTCTGTAGGTTTTTCTCTATGTTTTCCCAAAAAAGATAGGCCTGAAAAATTGTTATTTTCAGATTTTCTATTTGCGTGTAAACAGGTTTTTCCATGTATGTTTATTTTGAGGGATGTTAAACATTTTTTAATTTTTCGGCCGCCAAAGCTAATGTTGAGTTTTCTTTGGCAAAACAAAAACGGATAATTTTATAATCGGTTGCTTTTTGGTAGAATGCCGAAACAGGGATGGTGGCAACTCCAAATTCTTTTATCAGCCTAATGCTGAAATCTGTATCTTTTTCATCACTTATTTTGCTGTAGCTTGCACACTGAAAATATGAACCTCTACAAGGCAATAAATCAAATCGGCTTTCTGCTAAAAGTTTTCTGAAATAGTCGCGTTTTTTTTCAAAAAAGGTTGCTATACCGTTATAATTGTTTGGCTCTTTAATATATTCCGCAATTGCTTGCTGCATCGGACTATTAACGCTGAAAACATTAAATTGGTGTACTTTTCTAAACTCTTTAGTTAATTTTTCTGGTGCTAAGCAATAACCAAGTTTCCATCCAGTAGCATGTAAAAGCTTTCCAAATGATGCAATAACAAAACTTCTTTCTCTCAATTCGGGAAAAAGCATCACACTTTTATGTTTCTGCTCATCGTAAATTAAATGTTCGTAAACTTCATCACTCAGAATTAAAATATCTGTTCCGCTAACCAATTTAATTAACGATTTCATATCATCTTCTGACAAAATGCTACCCGTTGGGTTTTGAGGAGAATTTAAAATAATCATCCTCGTGCTTGAGGTGAAAAGCTTTTTAACCATATCCCAATCAATTGCATAATTAGGAGGTGCGAGTTCGTAAGTTTTTACCAAACCACCTAAAAGTTTAATGGTTGGTGCATAGCTATCATAAGCGGGTTCAAAAATTATAACTTCATCACCGGGATTTATTATGGTAGTTAAGGCGGTAAAAATTGCTTGTGTTCCACCAGCTGTAACTGTAATTTCTGTATCGGGATTATACTTTACGTTATATAAGTTTTCTACTTTTTGGGCGATGGTTTCTTTTAAAAAATTATTACCAGGCATTGGTGCGTATTGGTTGTAGCCATCTCTCATAGCTTTTTCAACCAATTCGGTAAGTTTTGGGTCGCAAGGATAATCAGGGAAACCCTGAGATAAATTTATTGCATTATTTTCTGCCGCGAGTTTAGACATTACCGAGAAGATGGTAGTGCTTACACCCGGAAGTTTCGATTGTATATTTAACATGTATAAGCGAAAATAGCAAAAAAAGCCCAAAAGATTAAAAATGGTAGCAAATGCAAAATTTTAAGAAAAGATTGATGCAGTTTTGTTTTTAAGCCATTTGAAATTGAGTTTGTGAATTTGCGTTACTGAAATGGATATTCCAAAATCATCAAATTTTATTGTAAAAAAGATAAGAAAGTTTTTAATCGTTAGTTAAACGTTTTAATTATAAAAACTGCAATAAAACAATCGATTTCGGCTAAATTTTTAACAAAATTTAATTTTTTATGATACGATTTTATAGTCATAACTGCTTTAAAAATTTTACATTTACCGCCATAAAACATTATATAATAAGATGAAGCATAATTTCGGCGCAGGCCCTTGTATTTTACCTCAAGAAGTGTTTAAACAAGCTGCACAGGCAGTTTTAGATTTTAACGATGGATTATCAATTTTAGAAATTTCGCACAGAACAACCGAATTTGAGGCAGTTGTTGCTGAAGCTGATAAATTGGTAAAAGAGTTATTAAATGTGCCATCGGGTTATTCCGTTTTATTTTTACAAGGTGGTGCAAGCTTGCAATTTGCTATGGTTCCGATGAATTTATTGGGCGATGGACAAACAGCAAGTTATTTAGATTCTGGTGTTTGGGCAACCAAAGCACTAAAAGAAGCTAAATTTGTAGGTAATGTTAATGTTGTTGCATCATCTAAAGATGCAAATTATACTTTCATCCCGAAAGATTTTGAAATTCCTGCTGATAGTGCATATTTTCATTATACCTCGAACAATACAATTTACGGGACAGAACTATTTGATGTACCTGAAACAAGTGTGCCTATCGTTTGCGATATGTCATCAGACATTATGAGCCGCGTGATTGATGTTTCAAAATTCGATTTAATTTATGCTGGTGCACAAAAAAATGTGGGTCCTGCAGGTTTAACGATTGTGATTATTAAAGATGAAATTTTAGGAAAAATTGACCGAAAAATTCCATCGATGTTAAATTATCAATCTCATATCGATAATGGTTCGATGTATAATACGCCACCAGTATTTTCAGTTTATGTGTCTTTATTAAATCTTCGTTGGTTAAAATCAAAAGGCGGTGTTGCTGAAATTGAAAAAGAAAATAAACAAAAAGCTGAAGCACTTTACAGAGAGATTGACCGCAATCCGTTATTTAAAGGTACATGCGCTGTTGAAGACCGCTCTAAAATGAATATTTGTTTTGTAATGGAAAATTCTGAATTGGAAAAACCATTTTTAAAATTTGCTGAAGACCAAGGTATTGTTGGTATTAAAGGCCATAGAAGTGTTGGTGGCTTCCGTGCATCTATGTACAACGCACTACCAATTACAAGTGTACATGCGCTAATTGATGCAATGCAATCATTCGAGGAAAACCAGGCAAAAGCAAACTAATTTAAACTTTAAAAGATAATTGATTCTCATTTAAATCTGTGTAATCAATTTAATCCCTGAATCATATTATGATTAAAATATTAGCAAACGATGGAATAGACCCTATCGGAAAAGAATTACTAGAAAAAGCAGGTTTCCAGGTTGATACGGAAACCATTCCTCAAGACCAATTGGCAGAGGCCTTAAAAAACTACGATGCAATTACTGTTCGTAGTGCAACAAAAGTTAGAAAAGAATTGATCGACGCTGTGCCGAATATTAAATTAATTGGTAGAGGTGGCGTTGGTATGGATAATATTGATGTTGAATACGCTAGAAGTCAAGGTGTTGCTGTAGTGAATACGCCAGCTGCATCATCATTATCTGTAGCAGAACTGGTTTTCTCTCACTTATTTACCGGTATTAGATTTTTGCAAGATGCAAATCGTAAAATGCCTGTAGACGGTTCTACGCAATTTAATAACCTTAAAAAAGCTTACGCAAAAGGAACTGAGTTAAGTGGTAAAACCATTGGTATTATCGGTTTCGGCCGCATTGGTCGTGCAACGGCTAAAGTTGCATTAGGTTTAGGCATGAACGTTTTAGCTTATGATTTACATCCATCAGAATCTGAAATTACTTTAGAATTCCAAGGTGGAAAATCTGTAAGTATTCCAATTAAAACAGTTTCTTTAGATGAGGTAATTTCTGGAAGTGATTTCCTTAGTTTACATACGCCTTTTGCTGATAAGCCTATTTTAGGTGCTGAAGAATTTGCAAAGATGAAAAATGGTGTTGGTATTGTTAACTGTTCTCGTGGTGGAACTATTGATGAGCCAGCTTTAATTGAAGCATTGGATTCTGGTAAGGTTGCTTTTGCAGGTTTAGATGTTTTTAACAATGAACCTACACCTTTGGCAGAAATTTTAACGCATCCAAAAATTTCTTTAACACCTCATATTGGTGCATCAACTAACGAAGCTCAAGAACGTATTGGTACAGAATTAGCGACTTTGATTATTGAGCATTTTAAGAAATAGCAATTTGTCATTCTGAGCTTGTCGAAGAACAACTGTGTTTCGACAGGCTCAACATGACATCTTTATCAATCCAAAGCATTAGTTGTTACCCAATAACGATAACCCAAAATTGCTTTTTGAATATTGGTTAACTTACTTGGGTCTTTTTTATATAAACTTGGCAGAATAACCTTATTTATCTTCGCCAAAATCTTAAACAATCCTTTTTTCATAATTTTTTAATTTCTTATTGAAGAAGTAAAAACCGCCTGCCATAACCAAGAGCAAAAACACAATAATATAGGTTGATAAACCACCGTTATTTTTCTTTGCTATTTCACTTTTTAAATCCTCATTCTGGTCTTGAAGTTTTTTTATCGAAAGCATGTAATTCTGTATTTTTTCTTCAGAATTATCAGCTACTGCTACTTTTTGTTCGTTTTGCAAATCTTTATAATCCATCAAAACTTTTAACTCTTTAAAAATATTATTATCGGTTAAAACAACCTGACGGAGAATTTCATTAGAATTTTTAATGTCTTTTTTTGTTTGCCAGCCAAAAATCCCAGTGCGCTGGTTTAAACTTTCATCATACTGACCAAATTTTTGACTGCGTTCAGCAAGTAATGTGTTAACCTTAACTCTCTGAGCTGCATAAGCCATTGTGTCTTGCTGTGCAGAAGCATAAAAACTTGAGAAAAGTATAGAAAGAGCGTATAAATATTTCTTCATTTGATATAAACGTAGAAAGGATAGAAGTTGTTTTGTTTTACTATCCGTCATTGCGAGGCACGAAGCAATCTTAAAGCTTTCGCTATTTAAACCCATAATTGTAAGATTGCTTCGTGCCTCGCAATGACGACCGTCTATGCATGGCTCGTTAGATTGATTGTAAGTACGGTGTTAATTTCTAGCGTTATGCTTTCAACTTTCTGCTTTAGTCTTTAAGCTCACCTAAGGATGAAACTCAACCCTAACAATATCACCCAAGTGCAAACCCAATAAACCACTAGCTTTCCCTTTATTAATTGCAATCTCCAAATGGTTACTAATTCCAAAGAGACAAAGTTTTTCTCCTTCAGAAACTTCATTGTAATGCCAGCTTAATTGGGTAATGGTTTCACTTTTTCTAAAGTATAAAGTAAAGTCACGATTTTTTTGAATTCGGGTAAAAAGGTCTTTAGTAATGTTGGTAATTACATTGCAAAAAGTATCAATATAAACCACACTTCCACGGATGATATCTCGCTCGATAACAGGGTGTAAAAGCATCTTTTGTTCAATCTCTGCTACAGGTAATCCGATGTCTTTTAATCTACCACCTTTTGCTAAATGTGTTGCTGCTTTCACAAAAATATCAACTAAAGGAAAGTGAAGATATTTTAAATCTTGCATGATGTTTAATTCCACAACATCCTCTGGTAAATCATCAAATAACAAAGAAAAAATACCATTATCGGCACCAACAAAATAATGGTCGCGATGTTTAACTGCAATGTATTTCGTGTTTTCGCTATAAACTGAATCAATACCGATTAAGTGAACGGTGTTCTTTGGAAAGTATGGGTATGCGTTTTTTAAAACGAATGCAGCGTACGAAATATTAAACGATGGAACCTCATGGGTAATATCCACTAAATTAACATTAGGCATAAGACTTAACAGACTACCTTTAAGGGCGCTCTGGTAAAAATCTTTCGAACCTAAATCTGTTGTTAAAGTAATTATCCCCATTAAAAATTCATTAATATTGCTTATTCTTGTGTAAAGACATAAGCGTCTGCAAATATTCAAATTTTAATTAATATACCCCGATAACTTTTTAAAATACTCTAGTTTGAACGAATTAAAATTAACTCTGGATACCGTAAATCCGGCTCACTTTTGGGGAGCAAATAACGAGAATTACGAAATGATTAAAGGTGCTTTCGCGAAGTTAAAACTAGTTGCGAGAGGGAGCGAGGTAAAGGTTCTCGGTGATGAACAGGAACTTAAGGCATTCGAAGCAAAGTTTAGTCAGCTTGTTGCGCACTTAGAAAAATACAGTTCTTTAACCAATAATGATGTTGAATCTATTTTAGGTGCAAAGGCTACAGGTGTTGCAAAAAAAGATGTTGAACAACCAACTGGCGGCGGCGGCGAAGTAATTGTTTTCGGTACTAATGGATTATTGGTAAAGGCAAGAACAGCTAATCAAAGAAAAATGGTAAGCAGTATTGCTAAAAACGATATTCTTTTTGCCATTGGCCCTGCCGGAACTGGAAAAACCTACACCGCAGTAGCTTTGGCAGTTCGAGCTTTAAAGAACAAAGAAATAAAGCGCATCATATTAACACGTCCTGCGGTTGAAGCAGGAGAGAACCTGGGTTTTCTACCTGGTGATTTAAAAGAAAAAATCGACCCATACTTGCGTCCGCTCTATGACGCTTTGGATGATATGATTCCGGCTGAGAAGTTGAAGTTTTACATCGAAAACAGAACCATCGAAATTGCTCCTTTAGCTTTTATGCGTGGACGTACTTTGGATAATTGCTTCGTAATTTTAGATGAAGCACAAAACGCCACTGATATGCAGTTGAAAATGTTTTTAACACGGATGGGACCAACAGCAAAATTTATTGTTACTGGCGATGTTACTCAAATCGATTTGCCTAAAAAACAAATGTCTGGCTTATTTAACGGTTTAAGGATTTTGGAAGACATCAAAGGCATTGATATTATTTACTTAAGTGGAGAAGATGTTGTTCGCCATAAATTGGTTAAAGATATCTTAAAAGCGTATGGCGATATACAATAGTTAGAGAAATTAAGCAAAAACGGTCGTCACCCTGAATTCATTTCAGAGTCTTAGTAGCTATGAAGATGCTGAAATAAATTCAGCATGACGAACAAGTTAGTTATTGAGTTACGGTTTTTATGAACCACATTTCATTAAATAATAATTTCAAGCTCTCTTTTGAGAAATTACCTCATACCATTAGGGTAATTATTTTAAAGAATGATGAAGAATGTGTTTGTGGTAAGGAAACGCTCAAAAACCTACTTTCATTTACTGAAGATAATAAAGAACATCTTTTTAAAGGCAGGCTTCAACTATTCAAAAGTGATGGTAAAATAGATATTCAAGTTAAAAAAGAATTCATTGGAACAGTTTCACATGAAGTTTTTAAAAAGGCTTTAAACAAATTACATTAATTTAAACCTCGTAGATACAAACTGCGAGGTTTTTTATTTACCTATTTAACCTACCAACATCAGTCAACCTTCTTCGGACTTTCCGACTTTTTTTTCTATTTTTATGCCCTCATGAAAGCACAAAAAGAAACCAATTTCAATTTTCCAAACCAGAGCAATTTTTACAAAGGTAAAGTACGTGATGTTTACACAATTGCCGATAAATTAATGGTAATGGTTGTATCAGATCGTATTTCTGCGTTTGATGTAGTTTTACCAGAAGCTATCCCATTTAAAGGACAGGTTTTAAATCAAATTGCTGCAAAATTTTTATCTGCTACGCAGGATATCGTTCCAAACTGGGTTTTAGATGTTCCAGACCCGATGGTTACCATTGGTCGTATTTGCGAACCATTTAAAGTCGAAATGGTAATTAGAGGTTATTTGGCTGGTCATGCGTGGCGTGAATATAGTGCAGGTAAACGTTCTGTTTGTGGCGTTTCTTTGCCTGATGGTTTGAAAGAAAACGATAAATTACCTCAACCAATCATCACACCGACAACAAAAGCATCAGTTGGGCATGACGAGGATATTTCAAAAGAAGATATCTTAGCGAAAGGAATTGTTTCTTTAACAGATTACGAAAAATTAGAAGAATATACATTTGCTTTATATCAGCGTGGAACTGAAATTGCCGCCAAAAGTGGTTTAATTTTAGTTGATACAAAATACGAATTTGGCAAAGCCGACGGTGTAATTTACCTGATTGATGAAATTCATACACCAGATTCATCACGCTATTTTTATGCTGAAGGTTACGAAGAACGCCAAAATGCAGATGAGCCACAAAAGCAACTATCGAAAGAATTTGTAAGAAAGTGGTTAATTGAAAACGGTTTTCAAGGTAAGGATGGACAGGTTATTCCAGAAATGACACCAGAAATTGTGAATTCAATATCTGAGCGATATATAGAGTTATACGAAAAGATTGTTGGCGAAAAATTTATTAAAGCTGATGCTGATGCAATTTCTAATCGTATCGAAAGTAATGTTTTAAAGGCTTTGGAAACCCTTTAAATTTTTATACATTAGTGCAATAAAGATTAGAAGAGATGAAATTTTCGGTAGATAAACACGAGAAATATGTAACCTTAAAGTTGAAAGAACCTAAGTTTACAAACGATAATGCACCAGGATTAAAATCAGAATTGTATTTGCTTAATGCAGAAGGTTTTAAGAATATTATAGTTGATTTAAGCTACATCAAAGAGTGTAATGATGCACAAGATTTAAGTAGCCTTTTAGTAGGTGATAGACTTTGCAAGTCTGCTGGTGGATTATTTATCGTTACAGGAATTAATGATGAAATTGCGCCAATTATCGAATTGTCAAACATATTTCAATCAGTAACGTTTGTTAATACATTAGAAGAAGCAACTGATTTCATCTTCATGGATGAGTTGGAAAAAGAATTTAGAGGCGCTAAATAAGCGACATATTTATTAAAAAAAGTGGGCCTCGTAGTTTCTATAACCTACGAGGTTTTTTATATCTTAAAATTATGAAATTTGAAGTTACAATTCTTGGAAGCAGTTCGGCAACACCGGTTTTTAACAGGAATCCATCGGCACAGCTTTTAAATTGTAACGAAAAATTTTATTTAATAGATTGTGGCGAAGGAACCCAGCAACAGCTCATTAAATTCAATTTAAAAGCAGCTAGAATTGACCATATATTTATCAGTCATTTACATGGCGACCATTATTTCGGATTAATTGGTTTGCTCTCTAGCTTGCATTTAAATGGTCGTATTAAGCCAATGCAAATATTCGGACCTAAGCCTCTTTTAGAAATTTTAGAAATTCAGTTCAAATACTCTGATACTACTTTAAGATATCCAATTGAATTTTTTCCAATAGATACTGACCAACCGACACAGATTTTCGAAAACAGTGATTTGATAGTAAAAACTATCATTTTAAATCATCGGATTCCAACTACAGGTTTTGTGTTTCAGCAAAAACAACGTCAGCGGAAATTAATTAAAGATAAAGCAGAAGAAATTCCAATGGCTTATTACACAGCCTTAAAAAAAGGAATTGATGTTGAACTTCCAAATGGTGATATCGTTAAGAGCGAAGACTATACAACTGCTGCTGATGACCCACGTTGCTATGCATATTGTTCTGATACGCTTTACGATGAAAGGTATTTTGAATCGATAAAAAACTGCGATACCCTTTACCACGAAGCAACTTTTACTCACGATCTTTTAGATAGAGCAAACGAAACACATCACACAACGGCTTTACAAGCTGGCGAAGTTGCTAAAATTAACGGGGCTAAAAAACTAATTATAGGTCATTTTTCTTCTCGTTACAAAACTCTACAAATGCTTTTAGAAGAAACGCAATCAGTTTTTGAAAACACTGAACTTGCTGTTGAAGGCAAAACTTTTCAACTGTAAATTTTAAAAATATATAAATCTTGCTACAAGTTTTTAAAAAGTTGTGGCAATAAAAAAGCCTTGCTATTAATAATAACAAGGCTTTTCTTATATGTCAAATTAATTATTACTTGTCTTTTTTGTTGCCACCACCAAATACTGAGAAGTGTACGTAACGTTTCGGGTTAGCTTTTAAATCAATCATTAACTCATCTAAGTTTTTAGATGCATTATTTAGGTTGTTGTACATTTTATCATCATTCAATAATAAACCTAAGCTACCTTTTCCATCTTTAATGCCAGAGATTACGCTCTGTAAATCAGCAATAGCATTATTTGCATTATCTAAAGTTTGTTTAAAATTAGCTGCTGCGAACTTATCCGTAACCGTATTGATGTTGGTTAGAATGTCGCTGATTTTCTTGTTATTGTTATTTAAGTTGGCTGTTATACCTTCAACATTTTTAAAAATAGCTTCAATACGGGCGCTTTCAGAACCAACTAAACCATCAACTTTTTTAGATGTTGTTTCTAACGATGCCAATGTGCCAGCGATGCTGCTAAAGCTTTTATCAACATTCTTTTGAAAATTTGGATTTAGAATTGAATTTACACTGCTTAAAATTGAATCCATTTTTCCGATGATAAGTTCTGCCTTTTTTTGAACCGGCTGAACTTGTTCCATTAAGCCTTTCTCTACATTCGCATTAAGCGTAAAACCATCTTCAGCCATTTTTTTAGAATCACCTAACGACATTACAATTGCTTTGCTACCTAATAAATCAGTACCTTCTAAACGAGCAATACTGTTTTCCGGAATATCATACTTACTATTTATGCTTAATGTAGCTAAGATTGTTCCACCTTGCTCTAGCTGAAGCTTAGCGACGCGACCAATTTGATAACCATTAATTAAAACAGGTTTAGAAACTGTTAAACCATCAACTCTGGTATATCTTGCAAATAGAGTAGTCTCGCTAGAAAAAATTGAGTTTCCTTTTAAAAAGTTATATCCAATAATTAGTAAAGCAATGGCAAATGCAGCTAAAATACCTACTTTGGTTTCGTTCTTAATTTTCATGTGTTCTTATTTAGGGGCTGCAAAAGTTAATATCCATTATTAAAATTTGACAGAGCGCTATATTTATAATTTAATGCAAAGGTATTTATAATACATAATGTTTGCACTAATGTTTTTGTTTGGAATATGTTATTTTATTTGTTATTTAATAATTAACTACCATTTTTTGTGCCAATTATTTCACTTCAATATTTTTCTTGTATGTTTTTATTGCGGCAAAAATAGAACTTGCAATTTCATCCTGTCCATTTGAAGAGTTAATGTATTTTTCTTCTTCTGTGTTAGATATAAATCCAACTTCCGTTAATACCGCCGGCATTCCACAACGTTGCAAAACTAATAATCCTTGTTCTTTTACACCTCTGCTTGCTCGTTCATCTCTGCTTATGTAGCTGTTTTGTATAAGTTTTGCAAATTTAATGCTTTTATCACGGAAGGTATTTTTTAATAAAGACATCAGGATAAATGTACCTGGATTGTTCGGGTCGTAACCGTCGTATTTGCTTTTATAATTCTTTTCAAGTTTTATATCAGCATTTTCCCTAATGGCTGCATCCTGTTCTTTTAATCGATGTGAACCTGCAACTAATGTTTCTACTCCCTTAATGTGTTTATTGCCGGGCGGCATGGAATTACAATGTATAGAGATAAATAAATCAGCATTTGCTTCATTAGCAATTTCTGCTCTACGATATAAATCAACATCTATATCAGTTTTTCGGGTAAAAATCACTTTAATATCAGGCAAATCCTCTTTAAGTTTTGCACCCAATTTTAACGCAACTTTTAACGCAATATCTTTTTCTTTAGATACCTTTCCAGATGCACCAGGTTTTCTGCCACCGTGACCAGGATCGATAACTATAGTTTTTATTTTATATCCCTGAGCAAAAACTTCTTGAAGCTGAGTAACAGAACTAAATAAGCAGATTAATAGTAGAAGTTTTATCCTCATTTTACTTTGTTAAAACGATGTTTCGGCTAAACGTTTATAATTTTTAATTGCTTTTATTATTCCGTTTACAATTTCTGCCTGCCCTTCAGGCGAATTCATGTAGTCTTCTTCATCAGGATTACTAACAAAACCAATTTCTGTTAAAACAGCAGGCATTGCTGCTCTTGCTAAAACCGCAAGGCTTTTTTCCTGTACACCACGATTAATTCTACCTGCAGCAACATACTCTTGTTGAATCATAGAAGCAAACTTTAAACTCCTATCACGGTTAGTTTGTTTCATTAATGATAACATTATATCGTTTTCTGGAGTGTTCGCAATAAAACCTTCATAGTTTTTTTGATAGTTATCTTCCAAAAACATAGATGCATTCTCACGTTTTATAACTTCATCTTGCTCACTTAATCTACCTGTACCAGATACAAAAGTTTCTGTTCCTCTTGTTGATGTACTTTTAGAAGTTATTGTACGATAAACAGGAACTTTTCTGCCTTTAACTTTTTTGTAGTAGTCAACAACTCTGGAAACTCGTACCGGCATATCATTTAAGTGGATTGAGATAAATAAATCTGCTTTAGCATTGTTAGCAATATTTATTCGCTCATAAAGTGGAATGAATACATCGGTTTCTCGGGTGTAAATAACTTTAATATCTTTAATACTGTCTTGCAAAGCTTTGCCCAGGTTTAAAGCAGTTTTTAAAGCAACATCTTTTTCTTTAGAATAAATGCCATGTGTTGCTCCATCTTTGCCTCCGTGTCCGGCATCAATTACAATTGTTTTAATTTTATATTCTTGCGCAAATGCTTGATTATCAATCGAATTGAATACTGTTAAGCAAATAATAAATGTTAAAAGGTTTTTAAGATACATCAATGGTATATTTTTCACTAATTTTGAACGTTTTTGATTAAACATTTGTGCAAAAATAACATTCAAATACGAATTTGAAACTCCTTAGCAACTCTATTTTACTAATTTCTGTCATTTTATTAACACTAACCGTTAATAAAGCTAACGCATATTCCGCTTTTTCATTGCAACAGGTGGTTCAACAAGATACTTCAAAGCGTGATACATCAAAAGTAAAAACAAAAAATAATAGCGATCTCGATCAAAAAATTGAATATAAAGCAGACGATTCAGTTAGGTTTAGCAAAGACGAAAGTATTATTTATATGTACGGAAACGCCAGAGTAATTTATGGCGATTTTGAACTGGATGCAGATTACATCCGTTACGACCAAAAGAATAATTTAATTTTTGCCAGAGGAAGTACGAATCCGAAAACGAAAAGGTATGTAGGTCGCCCAATTTTTAAATCCGGTACTGACGGTTCTGCAATTGCCGATTCGCTTTATTATAACTCTGCAACAACTAAAGCAAAAGTATTTGGCGTTTTCTCTCAGCAAGATGATGGTTTTTTCTCAGGAGGGCAAAGTAAAAAGCAGCCTGATAATGAATTGCACATCAAAAATATGATGTACAGCACTTGTAATCTCCCACATCCACATTTTGGATTAATGATTAGTAAGGGTATTGCGACAGAAAAACAAATCATCACCGGGCCAACTTATATGATAATTGAGGATGTACCAACACCTTTTGCGTTGCCATTTGCATTTTTCCCGAAGCAAAACAAGCGTACATCTGGCATTATGTTACCTACGCCAGGTGAAGATGCAACCCGTGGGTTTTTTCTTCAAAATGCTGGTTATTATATTGGTTTGAGTGATTATTGGGATGCCAAAATAATGGGCTCTATTTACACAAATGGTTCCTATGAAGCTTCCTTAAATACAAATTACATTAAACGCTACAAATATAACGGAAGCATTACTACGCATTATGCCAGTACCAGGAATGGTATTCAGGGACAAGAAAACATAGGTAAAGATTTCCGGATTGGTTGGTCACACAGTCAGAATCCAAATGCCAGTCCCGGCAGTACCTTTAGTGCAAGTGTAAATTTAAGCTCGAGTACATATTATAAATCAACTGCAGCAAACCAAACTTATGATTTGGGTGCTATTGCAAATAATAGTTCAAACAGCAGTATTGCATATTCAAAGGTTTTGGCAGGCGGTTTGTTTAATTTTAGTACAGCTTTAAATGCACAGCAAACATTCAGTTCTGGTGAAATAGCTTTGCAATTGCCAACTTTTAACTTAAACATGTCAACCATTAGTCCGTTCGATTCAAAGAATAGAAGTGGAGAGCAAAAATGGTATCAGAAAATTACAGTTGGTTATAGTTTACAGGGTAATAATAACATCACAACAAATGATAGTGTATTATTTACTCCAAAAGGTTTAAGGGCATTAAAAAGTGGTTTAAGTCATAACATCCCGATTAGTATGAACTTTACAGCCTTAAAGTATTTAAATTTTACGTTAGGCGGTACTTATAACGAGGTTTGGAACTTTCAAACAATTAATAAAAGATATACAACTTTTTCAGACGGCACTTACACATCAAGGCAAGATACAATTACAGGATTTAAACGTGGTGGGAGTTATAATTTATCAACCAGTTTAACAACCAAAATTTACGGTAAAACTAAAGAGTTTAAAAATTTAGGTAATTTGAAGCAATTACGCCATGTAATGACACCTTCAGTTAGCTTTACGTATTCACCAGATTTTACAGATCCATCTAGAGGTATATACAAAGAAGCAATTAACCAGAACGGAAGTTTTATTACAGACCCAAATACTGGGAGAAGACTAACATACTCTGTATTTGAAAATAGCGCATTTCCGGGTTCATTTTCCGGCAGGCAGGCCGCAATTGGGTTTATCTTAGATAATACTACTGAACTAAAGGTTCGTTCAAAAAAAGATACAACTGGTTCAGGAGAGAAGAAAATACCAATTATTCAAGGTTTAACTTTTAATGGTTCTTATAACTTTCTTGCAACAACCAGAAAACTATCTGATATAAGTTTTAGTGGCCGTTCTCAGTTTACCGATAAGTTGGGTATAACTTATAATGGTAGGTTTAATCCATACTTGCTTCGCGATTCGATTGGTGGAGATGGTAGTAGGATAATATTAGAAGATAGAAGATATTTTTGGCAAGGCGGTAAATATTTTCCAAGATTAGAGAACATTGGATTTTCGTTTGATTATAGTTTGAATCCTGATGCATTTAAGCGTAAGAATGAAGCTTACGATGCAACTAAAAACCAAATTGAGAAACAAGGGATGACACCTTTGCAATCGGAGCAGTTAAATGCGCTTAACCGCGATCCAAATGCATTTGTCGATTTCAATATTCCATGGAATTTTGGATTTCAATATCGATTTGATTATTCAAACATTCTTGGACAAACTACAATAACTAATACTTTAAATTTTAATGGAGATTTTAATCTAACACCAAAATGGAAGTTTACCTTTAATTCTGGTTACGATTTTAAAAACAAAGGTTTAGCACCAATGCAACTTGCCATTTACAGAGATTTGCATTGCTGGGATATGAATATATCTTGGGTTCCTTATGGCGCTTATAAAAGTTATTCTGTAAATATCAGGGTTAAAGCATCTATTCTTCAAGATTTAAAACTGAGCAAAAGATCAGGTTTCTACAATACCTACCAATAAATTATGTTAGCAGAGATTATTACCATTGGGGATGAAATTTTAATCGGCCAGATTGTGGATACCAATTCGGCCTGGATGGCGAAGGAACTTAATTTGATTGGTGTTTCTGTTAAACAAATTACTTCAGTTTCTGATGACGAACAACATATTTTATCAGCTTTGGCAGATGCTGAAAAACGTGCTGACATCATTTTGATTACTGGCGGTTTAGGCCCAACTAAAGATGACATCACCAAGAAAACACTGGCAAAATATTTTGGAATGGGTTTTCGTAGAGATGAAGGTGCACTGGATATGGTGGCTTCTATTTTTAAGAAATTTAATCGACCGTTACTAGATATTAATATTCAGCAAGCTGATGTACCTGATGGTTGCGAAGTGATTGTAAATCGAAACGGAACAGCGCCTTGTATGTGGTTTGAACAGAACGATAGGATTTTTATATCGATGCCAGGTGTTCCTTATGAAATGATGTATTTGATGGATGATGAAATTCTTCCAAGAATAAAATCCAGGTTTAAACTTCCATCAATTGTTCATAAAACAATCCTTACTGTAAATATTGGCGAATCATTTCTGGCTAAAGAAATTGAGGAAATTGAAGATAGTTTGCCTCCACACATCAAACTGGCTTATTTACCAAAACTTGGTCAGGTGCGTTTGCGTTTATCTGCCAAAGGCGATGATGAAAATGCTTTAAAAACTGAGGTAGAAATTTACGCTAAACAAATTATTGTTAAGGTTGAAAAGTTTGTTGTGATTGATGAAGATATTCCGCTAGAAAAAGCAATTCTGAATATGATGAAGGAACGTAAGTTAACTTTATCTACAGCAGAAAGTTGTACAGGTGGTTATATAGCGCACTTAATTACGCAACATCCGGGTTGTTCTTCGGTTTATCGGGGCGGAGCAGTTGCATACGCTTATGAATTAAAAGAATCTATTTTAGGTGTTAAGGAAAGTACTTTAACTACGTTTGGTGCAGTAAGCGAAGAAACAATAGTCGAAATGGCCGAAGGTGCGCTTAATCACTTTAAAACAGATTATGCAATTGCAGTTAGTGGAATTGCCGGACCAGATGGTGGAACTGAAGATAAACCTGTTGGAACAGTTTGGATTGCCATTTCATCAAAAAATAAAACGGTAGCTAAAGTGTTTACTTTCAGTAACAAACGTCTTCAAAACATAGAGCGTTCGGCAGCATCAGCATTAACAATGCTATTAAATCTACTTAAGGAAGAAGAGTTGAACAAATAAAATCTGTATTTTTGTCGCAATACCAATATAATATACTGTAATTTAATATGGCTCAATACGAATTATTGTTACCAAAAATGGGAGAGAGCGTTGCAGAAGCAACGGTAATTAAATGGGTAAAACAACCAGGAGATTCAATCGACTTAGATGATACCATATTGGAAATTGCAACTGATAAAGTTGATTCTGAAGTTCCATCTCCGGTTGCTGGTAAATTAATTAAACAATTGTTTCAGGAAAATGATGTTGCACAGGTTGGCGATGTAATTGCGATAATTGAAACTGAAGGTGGAAGTGAAGTTGTAAAAGAGGAAACACCAGTTTCTGCTCCCGTTGTAGAGGAGAAACCTGAAACTATTCCAGGTATTGAACAGCTTCCTGAAGAAAAACCTGTTGTGCAAGCTGATTTTTCGTCTTCTGAACGTTTTTATTCTCCATTGGTAAAAAGTATTGCTGCACAAGAAAATATTTCATTATCCGAACTTGATTCTATAAAAGGTTCTGGAGCTGATGGCCGTTTAAATAAGGATGATTTATTAAATTATATTTCGAATAAAACAGGAGGTAATCCAGTTAGTACTCCACAAGAAAGGGTTGAACCAATTGTTGAGGCTAAACCTGTTTCTACTCCGGCACCAACTCCAACAGTAAGCAAAACTTCAACAACATCAGTTTCTGGTGGCGATGAAATTATTGAAATGGATAGAATGCGCAAACTTATTGCCGACCATATGGTAATGAGTAAAAGCACTTCTCCGCATGTAACTTCTTTTGTGGAAGCCGATGTAACCAATTTGGTTTTATGGCGCAACAAAGTAAAAAACAGTTTCGAAAAACGTGAAAATGAGAAAATCACTTTCACACCGATTTTTGTTGAAGCCGTTGCAAAAGCAATTAAAGATTTTCCGATGATTAACGTTTCGGTTAACGGAACTCAAATTATTAAGAAAAGTAATATTAATATCGGTATGGCTGCTGCTTTGCCAAGCGGGAATTTAATTGTTCCGGTAATTAAAAATGCCGACCAGTTAAATCTAGTAGGTTTGACTAAAGCTGTAAATGATTTGGCTGGAAGAGCTAGAAATTTGAAGCTTAAACCAGATGAAACCCAAGGCGGAACATTCACATTAACCAACGTTGGTTCTTTTGGAAACGTAATGGGTACGCCAATTATCAATCAACCTCAGGTAGCTATTTTAGCTGTTGGTGCCATTAAAAAGAAACCTGCTGTTTTAGAAACCGAACATGGTGATGTGATTGCCATTCGCCATATGATGTTTCTTTCTTTATCATACGACCATAGAGTTGTTGATGGTTCTTTAGGTGGAATGTTTGTTAGACGTGTAGCTGATTATTTAGAAAATTGGGATTTTAATAGAGAGATTTAAATTTAAGATAGTGTCATCCTGAGCTTGTAGAAGGACTTGTAAAAATGATTAAATGCGTTTCGACAAGCTCAACGTGACAACGTTTAATGGTAATTATTGAAATTAGAAGCACTTGATTTTTCAAAAACCAAATTGCTTGTTATCTGTTTTTTGACTAAAGACTAAAGACTAAAGACATGGCTAAGTTTTCAGAATTAATTAATGGCGATAAACCGGTTTTGGTAGATTTCTTTGCCGAATGGTGTGGTCCTTGCAAAATGATGAAACCCATTCTGGAGCAATTGAAATCGCAGGTTGGCGATTCAGTTTCGATTATCAAGGTTGATATTGATAAAAACCAGGCTGCTGCATCTGCTTATAATGTACAAAGCGTTCCAACTTTAATGATATTTAAACAAGGCAAACAAGTTTGGCGACAAAGTGGTGTTTTACAAGCTTCACAGTTAAAGCAAATTATTGATTCGTTCGCTTGATTTTGACCAATTTAATCAGACAGAAGTTAAATAGACCTGATTGAACGGAAAGCCCGATTGTGGGGGATTTGTGTATCGGGCGGACTTGAAGTGAAAGCAGGAGTAACGGTAATTGATGCTTCTAACTTGCTCTTCAAATAAAATTAAACTTCTAAAACGCTATTTGGTGTAACGGCAAATATCTGTTCATTTGTTTTTGGGTAGATATTATACAGGCCCGTAAACGTGCTAAATGCCGGCAAAACCGCATATTCTTTTCCGAAATAAAAGCAGGGAAACTTTAAACGCTGCTTAGCTTTTCCAACAATGGTAACGCCGGGATGTATGTGCCCGCTAATTGGATACAGTTCTTCTTCAGTGCATTTTGGCGCATCGTGAATGAAACAGAAAGGACCGAGGCAATAACTCGGTTCGTGGATATCAATCTGCATGGATGCGTAATCGGCATTCGCCAACCTATCGTGATTGCCTTTAACCAATAAAAATTGAAGTTCTGCATAACGGGTTCTCCACTCCGAAAATTCATCAATATCGGTGTTTAAGCCATGATGAAACATGTCGCCATTAATTAATAAAGTTTTAGGATTGTATTTTTTGATGAGTAGCCCCAAGCGATGCAAATCGTTCTGTGCAATTGTTGATGGCACCTGAACGCCAGCCGAACGAAAGTGCGCAGATTTGCCCAAATGCAAATCGCTGATGGCTAAAAGTTGATGCTGTGGTAAGTATAAAGCCCTTTCTTTATCTAAAATCAGTTCTTCTCCGTGGCTTGTAATGGTCATTAATTATTCTTTGTAAAATTTACCATCTAAGGAATATAAGTACATCTAAGTTGTGTGCTTTATCTTATATTTTCTTAAACGCCTTATATGGTTAAAAACTGCTATTTAAATTTCTCCGATTCCGCTTTCATTCTTGCAATTCGCTGTTCCAATTCTTCCGAACTCATATTTTCCCGCAAGCTATCAACTTTAATTGGGAAAGATAGCGGCGTAAAACTTTTAGGATTGGTAATTACAACCGCTCCGTTTTGAATTCGCTCTAAAGCAGCGGCTAATCTTGGTTCTTCCAATTGCTGATAAAAAACTTCATCGTACGCCTGGCGCAAAAGTAAATTATGTTTGTCGTAATCGCTAAAAACATTAAAAAATAAACCTGCGGATGACTGGAGGTGTTTATTCGCCACATATTTTCCGGGATAACCTTGAAAAACCAAACCAGAAATACAGGCAATATCACGGAATTTCCGTCTTGCCATTTCAGTAGAGTTGATACTCAAAGTAATATCCTCTGTTAGGTTTTTGGGTGAAAAAACTTCATAAGCAATCGATTCGTCCATTGGAATTTCGATATCGCTAAGTAGTTCAAAACCGTAATCGTTCATGGCGATAGAGAAACTAATCGGCAACAATTTACTCAATCGATAAGCCACTAAAGCGGCCAAAACCTCATGCACCAATCTTCCCTCAAAAGGATAAGCGAATAAATGAAAACCCTCTTTATTGTTAATCAATTCAATTAATAACTCGTCGTTTCTTGGAACATGGGAGCGTTGCTGTTGCAATAAAAACAATGGATAAACCACATCTAACTCCTCATCCTGATGGGTTTTATCCAACGCTTCGTTATATTTTTTGCGCAAAACTGAACCTAGATTAGATGATAGCGGCAATCGGCCACCATTCCAACTTGGCGAAATGGCGTTTGATTGTTTACTCACACGCACAATAACCGTCATATCCTTTACATGGATAAACTCTAAAACCCTGCCGGCCAAACGGAAATTATCGCCAGCTTTTAAGCGGGTAACGAAATATTCTTCAACCATACCAATGTAACCGCCAGAAAGAAATTTAACTTTCAGCATGGCATCGCTTACAATTGTGCCGATATGCAAACGGTGGCGCATGGCCAACTGCCGGCTTTTCACTTTCCAAAGTCCATCTTCATCTTTTGTTACCTTTTTAAACTCATTATAAGCGCCTAAACTATCGCCACCTGAAGTAATAAATTGCATCACCCATGTCCATTCTTCTGGCAAAATCAGTTTAAAAGCATGGGTGTTTTTAATTTCTTCGTAGATGATTTTATCATCAAAACCATCGCCAATGGCAAGCGTAACCAAATACTGAACAAGCAAATCGAAAACCATAATGAAAGGTTCCCGGCTTTCGATGTTATTCGTTTTTGCGGCTTCCTTAATAGCGGCAGCCTCTACCAACTCCAAAGCATGAGTAGGCAAGAAATAAATTTTTGAAACCTCGTGAGGTGAGTGCCCCGAACGACCCGCCCGTTGTAAAAACCTGGCCACACCTTTTGGCGAACCCACTTGCACAACCGTATCTACAGGTTTAAAATCTACACCTAAATCTAACGATGAGGTCGCAATAACCGCCTTTAACTGACCAGTGTGCAGCGCATCTTCTATCCAGTTTCGCAACTCGAAATCTATAGAGCCATGATGGATGGCAATTCTCCCGGCTAAATCTGGTTCAATGTTCAGCAAATGCTGATACCACATTTCCGATTGTCCACGGGTGTTGATGAAAATTAAGGTAGTTTTGCTTTTCTCAATAATAGGCAGCAGTTTGTAAGCCAATTTTAAACCCAAATGACCAGCCCATGGCAAGGTTTCGATATCATCTGGCAAGATGGATTTAATGATGATTTTCTTTTCTAAATCAGCCTTAACAATAATTCTTTTGGCTTCTTCGTTGGGTTCTAAAACATCTAAAGCTTCTTCAATATTACCAATGGTTGCCGAAATTCCCCAAACTCGTAAGAATTGTTCTTTCTCTAACTTTTGTAAGCCTTTTATTCTGGAAACGGCAAGTTCTACCAAAACACCTCGTTTGCTGCCTAAAAGTTCATGCCACTCATCGGCAACAACGCATTTTAAGTTTTTAAATAAAGTTGATGAGCCTTTCTGAGCTAATAAAAGATGCAGACTTTCGGGTGTAATCAATAAAATTTCAGGCATCGATTTCTTTTGCTGCAGTTTCTCTGCCTGCGAAGTATCGCCATTCCGAACGCCCACATGCCAGTCTAACTCCAACTCAAGCAACGTTTCTCGCATGGCCCTGGCCAAATCTTTCGCCAAAGAGCGTAAAGGAGTAATCCAGATTAATTGCAATCGGTCTTTGGCTTTTTTATTGCTCGCCTCCGAAGCATTCAATGCCTCAATAACCACTGCCAAAAACAAAGAAAATGTTTTTCCGAAGCCTGTAGGCGCATTAACCAAACCGCTATAACCATCAAGATAATATTGCCAGGCATCTTCCTGAAACTGAAAAGGCTTGCGCTTATTGGCTTTAAGCCACGTTTTTATCTTTTTATAACCTTTGGTTTTGGTTTGGTCCATTTAATTTCTAATATCTTTATTTGAAAAGCAATTTTAGTGGTTCTTCTGTTAAATCAGTCCCGCCATTCGCTATATCTTTTTAAACAACTTCTGTAATGTTGATGAACGAAGCTTCTGTTTCATCTGTTGCAGATACAGTTTATTCGCAGCTTCTGCTTTTAAAAAGTATATCGCTTCTGTCGGGTTTAAATAGCAAAGTAAACCTAAGTAAAATAAATCTAGTCAGTTCTACGTCATTGCGAGGCACGAAGCAATCCTACAACTTTAGCTAATTTATCGCATTAAGATTGCTTCGTGCCTCGCAATGACGACCGCCTGAAAACAACGTCAATCATATTAATTTTATGCAATTTTCAAAAGAAAAATGCCTGTCTGGCTAAGACAAATAAACACCCCGCCCTGCGGGCACCCCTCTAAAAGAGGGGAATGCTAATCGCAAAAAAAACTACTCATTTATAAACGTTGATGCCAGCAACTGTCTCAAATCCTCAAGAGTATTAATTTCTGAGGCTTTTTTATCCTTTCGCCAACGCAAAATACGTGGAAACCGTAATGCTAAACCAGCTTTATGTCGCTTACTTTCAGCAATGCCTTCAAAAGCAATTTCAAAAACCAGTTCAGGTTTTACTGTACGCACCGGGCCAAATTTTTCAATCGAATTTCTGGTTACGAATGAATTTACTTCTTTAATTTCTTTATCTGTTAATCCCGAATACGCCTTCGCAATCGTTACTAAATTTTCACCATCGCGAACTGCAAAAGTATAATCGGTAAAGAAGTTTGCCCTACGGCCACTACCTTTTTGAGCATAAATCATTACGGCATCAACAGTGTAAGGATTAATTTTCCATTTCCACCAATCGCCACGTTTACGGCCACTATGATAATGGGAACTTAGTTTTTTAAGCATAATACCCTCGCTGTTAATGGAGCGTGAGGTTTGTCTTAATTCTGCCAATTCTTCCCAGGTTTTGCAATGAATAACAGGCGAAAGGATAACGACACTTTCCTCTAAATTACCAATGAGTTGCTCTAATATTTTTCGTCTTTCGCTAAGTGGTTGCTCCCGAAAATCGTTGGTTTCGAACTCTAAAATATCGTAAACGAAGAAACCAATCGGTGCATCTTCAAGTTGTTTTTTATTTATCGTTTTACGATTTAAACGTTGCTGCAAAGTACTAAATGATAAAACCTGTTTATCCTGAACGGCTAATATTTCGCCATCTAAAACCACACCATCAGGTAAAATATCAATTAAGAAATGTAATTCTGGGAACTGTTCGGTAACCAATTCCTCTCCGCGGCTCCAGATAAATAATTCGCCATTACGCTTTACAATTTGTCCGCGAATACCGTCCCATTTCCATTCGGCCTGCCATTCTGAAATATCGCCAAGTTTTTCGGTTTCTTGTTCTAACGCATAAGCCAGGCAAAAGGGGTAAGGCCATGAATTATCGGTATTTACATGCGTTCCGTTAATCAATTCGGCAAAAGTGATTTCGTATGGGTTCCATTTACCCATAATGCTGTGCATAATTTGTGCACTATCTAAACTACTTTGTTTTGCCAATGCGTTCACCAGCATTTTATTGGAAACCCCGATTCTGAAATTTCCGGAAATGAGTTTATTGAAAATAAAACGTTCTTGTGTTTCGAGTGTATTCCAGGCATTTAAGATGAAGTTCTTTTTCGTTTCATCATCCTTTCCTTCTAAATCATGTAAATCTTCAATCCATTTATGTAATTGAAAATCAGAAGTGTTTTCGGCAGGCGGCAGGAGCAGGGCAATGGTTTCACTTAAATCGCCAACGTTCGAATAACTTTCAGAAAATAGCCATTCTGGCGTTTGGGTAATATCAATTGCCCAATATTTAATGAGGGCAGATTTTATTGGACGTTTAGGTTTTTTGCCTGTAAACAATGCAATTACCCAAACTTTATCTTTGTCATCAGCATAATTAAAATAATCTACCAATGCCGCGATTTTATCATTGGTTTTATTGCTCTGTTCGAGCTTTTGTATCAATTTAGCAAACTTTTTCATTCTGATATCTGCTTATTGGTTTCAGAATTCTGATTTTCTGCTTCTGCTAAATCAACTTTGTTTTCTTCATCATCTTCCTGCCCGAACTTGGTCATTACTTCTTCCGATTCAATTCCCTCATCATTTAAAAACCTACTGAATGCAGCTGTAAAACCATGCGTAACATAAACTTTCTCAGCTCCGGTCGCTGTAATCGCATCCATTAAGCCTGGCCAATCGGCATGGTCGCTAAGTGCAAAACCCGCATCGGCACTTTGCCAGCGACGATGTGCCCGTACTTGCATCCAACCCGAACAAATGCCCGTAACCGGATGTGATAAATTTTTAATCCAACGGCTATCACGCATTGCTGGTGGTACAATTACAATGCCTTTCTGTAATTCATCTTTGGTGGTTTCTGGTGTAATCCTAATCGTTTCTGGTAAATTTACACCTGCATTTATAATCACTTCGTTTAGGTTTGCAATGCTGTTATGAACGTAAATCGGGACATCGCCCGCCAGGTTTTTAATCAAACGCTGTGCTTTGCCTAAACTATATGCAATTAATACACTTGTTTTTTGTTGAGGAATATTGTCGCCAACCCAACTTTTTATTTTATCAAATACGATATCTTGTTTTTGCCATTTGTAAACTGGTAAACCAAAAGTGCTTTCTGAAACAAATGAATGGCATTTTACAGGTTCAAAAACATCGCTAATGCCATCATCTTCTGTTTTATAATCGCCAGAAATCACACAGATTTCGCCTTTGTATTCTAACCTAACTTGCGCTGAACCAATGATATGCCCGGCAGGAAAAAACGAAATATTTACGCCATTTCGAACAATACTTTCGCCATAATTAAGGGTTTCTACATCTAAATCTTCGCTAATTCTGCGTTTGATTATTGGCTTTGTTAGCGTATGGCAGAGGTAATGTTTGTTGCCAAAGCGTACATGGTCGCTGTGCCCATGAGTGGTTACGGCATAATCTACAGGCCACCAAGGGTCTACGTAAAAATCGCCTTGCTTACAGTAAATGCCTCTTTTTGTAAATTCGATTAATGCCATAACTCTTTAAACAATAAATGTTGATATAAGTTTTAAGTTAATATCGGGTAATTAGCCGATAAATGGAAATATCGGGTAATTAGCCGATAATTTGAAATATCGGGTAATTAGCCGATAATTTTTGAATCGTAAATTGAAAAACCTATATTAGTGATATGATTTGCATTATAACAGGAGATATTGTTGGTTCAAGGAAGATAAAAGATAGCTGGTTACTAAGCTTAAAGAGTGCTTTAAAAGTGGTTTCAGGGCAGAATAATAAGTGGGAGATTTATCGTGGAGATAGTTTTCAGGTAGAAGTGGAATCGGAAAATGCCATTAGAACAGCTGCGTATTTAAAAGCCTGTATTAGAATAAATAAGCCTGCAGATGTAAGAATGGGGATTGGTATTGGTGAAGTAAAAACTAAACGTAAGAAGCTTTCTGAATCTAGCGGAGATGCTTTTGTTAACTCTGGAGCCGCTTTTGATAGTTTAAAACAAGCTAAAGTAAACCTTGCTATTAAAACTGAAAATCCTGATTTTGATGAAGAGATGAATGTTTTAATTAAGTTATCTTTAATTGCAATGGACAGTTGGGGTATTGTTGCTGCTGAAATGGTTAAGCTGGCTTTGGAAAATGAGAATGTTGTTCAAAGTGAATTGGCAGTTATTTCAGGGAGAACGCAATCATCTGTTAGTGAGGCATTAAAACGGGCTCGTTATTCCGAAATCATGGAAATGGATAAACTATATCGTAAAAAACTGAATCAAATTCTTTCTAAATAATGGATATCATTTTAATCAAACTCATCCTAGCACATTTAATTGGAGATTTTTTTCTTCAACCTACATCTTGGGTTAAGGATAAGGAAAGAAAGAAGCTTAAATCGGGGAAGCTGTATTTACACGTTTTGGTTCATGTGGCTTTGATATTTGTTATTTTCTTAAGCCTTAATGTTTGGAAAATAGCTTTATCAATTGGTGCACTACATTTAATCATTGATGCCTTAAAATCGCTATTTCAAACCAAAAAGAACGCAAGAGTATTGTTCTTCGCCGACCAGGTTTTGCATTTTAGTTCAGTTGTTTTGGTTTGGCATGTTTTTTACAAAGGCTATTTAGATATTAGTTATTTAAGTGATGTGAAAACCTGGGTTCTGCTTGTTGGTGTATTGTTTCTAACCATGCCAACATCAATAATTATGAAAGTGATTATTGCAAAATGGTTACCTGAGAACGATGATGAAAGTCCGAAATCTTTACAGAATGCAGGGAAATACATCGGGATTTTAGAACGGGTTTTAATTTTTGTTTTTATACTCACCAATCATTTCGAGGCGGTTGGTTTTTTATTGGCAGCAAAATCTATATTCCGCTTTGGCGATTTAAAAGAAGCACACGACCTTAAATTAACCGAATATGTGTTGATTGGAACGCTATTGAGTTTTGGGATTGCAATAGTGGTTTCTTTAATGGTTGCAGGCCTGGTTAAATAGTTTTTAATGCGATTTGCAATCGGAATTTTGCTAAGCAAACTTTAAAAGGAGCGAAGAACCTTGCATTTTAAACCCGATTGAAATGGAAATACTTCTAAAATAGCAGCAACCTTGAATATACTGTCATGGTGAGGCACGAACCATCTGCAACCGATGAAAGAGATTCTTCGTTCCTCAGAATGACAGAAGTTGTTTTTAAAAGATTGAAATGAAAAGCGGGGCTATCGAAACCGATTCCCCGCTAAATTGCTTTTCAAATATTTAAAAAATTATCTCGCTCCCGGAGGACAATTATCTTTCAAAAACTTGGTATAAGTAAGCGATAAATGCTCGCTTGTGCCTTCGCCCTCAGATATGCTGTGTGTGCGATTTGGATAACTCATTAATTGAAAAACCTTCTTGTTCTTAATCAATTCATTAATCAACATTTCTGCGTTTTGGTAATGTACGTTATCATCGCCAGTGCCATGAATATAAAGCAGATTGCCTTTTAGATTTTTTGCATAGGTAATCGGCGAACCTTTTACATAAGCCTCTTTACTTGGGAAAGGTGTGCCCATATAACGCTCTTGGTAAATATTATCGTAAGTTAATTGATTACCAACTGCTGCAATGGAAATGCCTGTTTTATAAATTTCAGGGTATTGGAACATCAAATTAAGGGTTGATGAACCGCCACCACTCCAGCCCCAAACAGCCACGCGGTCTTTATCCATAAAAGCGTTTGTAGCCAATAACTTTTTCGCTGCCATTGCCTGGTCGCGAACGTTGGTTACGCCGATATTTTTATAAATGCCTTTACGCCAAGCTGCTCCTTTTGGAACAGGAGCGCCACGGTTATCCATTGAAATGTAGATGTAACCATCTTTGGCCATATCGCCTGCATAAAGGAAATTTCTGCCTGCTCCGTAGGTATCTAAAGCCGTTGCAGAAGCAGGCTCGCCATACACATAAAATACAACCGGATATTTTTTGTCAGGATTAAAGTTATCTGGTTTTTTCATCCAGCCATCCAATTCAACACCATCTTCAGTAGTTACTTTAAAAAACTCTACTTTATTTTTTGGTGATTCTTGTTTTGATAACTGCGTGGTAATGCTACCATCCATTGTGAAAGGGTTACCCGTTGTAAAGTTCATCCATTCGGTAACCGGCCTTACGGTTGAGCTGTTGTAAGAATGGCGGGCAAAAGCTGCATTTGGAGAGATATCATAATTGTGTGTGCCTGGAAGTAGGATAGATGGGGTTACTTGTTCTAGTTTGCCTTTTCCATCTAACTTGGTTTTGTACAGATATTTCTGCGTTGCATTTGTTGGCGATGCCGTAAAGTAAACGTAATTGCTTTTATCATCGATTAGTTTTATGTCAATCGCATCGTAATTTCCTCTAGTAACCAAAGTTTGTTTTTTACCGTCGCGACTGATTCTATATAAGTGATTCCAGCCATCTTTATCGGACGTTATGGTAAATTCCTGATTGTTATTTAACCATTTCCATTCATCCTGAGCATCTATCCAGGCCTTTGCTTTTTCAGTATAGATGGCTTTTGCAGCACCACTTGTCGCATCGCAAATAAAAACAATGCTTTCGTTTTGCTCACGGTTAAGCTGTTGTAAAATAACTTCGTTACTGTTTGGAACCCATTGCATCCGTGGAATGTAATGCTGAATGTTATCGCCAGGTACATTTAACCAGTTTGTTTTTGCAGTTGCAACATCAACAATACCAACTTTACACGCCGATGGATTTTCACCAACTTTTGGATACTCAACAGGGATGGTGTAAGGATAAATCGAATCGGTGTTATTAATCATCAAAAAGTTCTTGATTTTGGTAGCGTCAATTTGCCAATAAGCAATCGATTTTCCATCAGGGCTCCATCTAAAACCATCTCTGCAATCAAATTCTTCTTCATAAACCCAATCAAAAGTTCCGTTAATCATTCGGTCAGTTCCATCGGTTGTTAAGGCTTTTGAATTCGAGCCATCAATGTTTTCTACATATAAATTATGTTTGCTTACATAGGCAACTTTGCTTCCATCAGGAGATAGTTTTGCGAACATAAGCGATGAAGCAGGTTTATCTTTTCCTATCTGAGTGATTTTATTTGCGGTTAAATCAGCCAGCCAGTAATCGCCACGGGTATCGTAACGCCAAACTTTTTTGCTATTGGTGTAAATTAAGGCTTTGGTTCCATCAGTAGATAACTGAAAACTACGTACAGCAATTGGTGCGCCTTTTCCGGCAGGCGTTAAAAGTGCTCTAGAAATGACAGTCTTTTTATCGCTTTTAGGCAATGTGACACTAATAATTTCTCCACCAGCGATTTGGTAATAGGAATTTCCATCCTTTGCCCAATTGATACTTTGGGCTTTAACATCAATAATTGCAAGAATAGCAATGCAAGTAATTGATAATTTAAAGAGTAGGTTTTTTATCATAAAAAATTAGTCATAAAAAAAGCTTTTTAACTTTTGGGCTAATTTAAATAAAAAGCCGGCGGTTAAAAAGCCCTTAAGTATTTGAATATTTGAAGTGGTTAATTATTCGCCACCACCTTGCATTGCTTTTAAATCTGCATAAGTAATTTCATCGTATCCTGATGGAATTTTAGTTATCGATAATTCGCCTACTTTACCTTCTGTTAATGATTTTAAAGTGAGTGTTGCTTCTGGTGTATCAATTAAAACAACAAAACCTTTAACGTCTTTAAAATCTGCAGTGGCAATATTAAGAGGAACATCAACATCTGTTGTTGCCCAAAGCTCGCCTGCACCACCTTTGCTATCTTTAAATGTATATTTTTCAGCATTATAACCTCCAATTGTTTTCTTTTCTCCAGTAGCTTTAAAATCAGAATATTGTGGTCTGCTGTTTTTTGATTCGTCCATATCTGCTTTTGACATTTTAGCTGCCAGTTGCTTCTGAGCTACAGGAATATCAACTAAAGTTAACCCTGCGCCACTTTTAATATCAAGAAGAACGCCAACTGCAGCTGGACCAAATGATAATTCTAACTTTGAAATATCACCATTAAATTTAATTTTTTGTTGTTCTGGTGCACCAGGAGCATCAATTTTATATTTAATACCATAAACTATAGTACCTTCGGTTATTTTCTTTTGTGCATGAGCAATAATTGCTGCGCTTACTAAAATTAAAGCTACAACACTTGTTTTGATTGATTTTAACATGTTTTTATTTCAGTTTAGTTATTTACCAGTTAATTTTTTCTTTGTTTAAAAACGATGCAATACCTTTTTTAAAATCTTCGCTTTCTCTAACTCGGGCGTTAATTTGTACTGCGGTTTCTAAAGTTTTTTCGAGTAAAGGATTTGTGGTTTGGCTAATGAGCTGTTTAGTAATCATTAACGAATTCACTGAACTTTCTCTACACAAACTTAATGCAAATTCTTTAACCTTTAGATGAATTTCAGATGAATTTGTTACAAAGTTTATCAATTTATATGCCAGTGCCTGTTCTGCATTAAAGGTTTTTCCGGTCAATAAAATTTCTTTAGCTATCGTTTCGTTCACTTTTTGAACTAAAAAGCAGGAAACAATGGCCGGAACGAAACCAATTTTAACCTCTGTGTATCCAAAATTACTTTCTGGTGTAGCAAAAACAATATCGCAAATGGTTGCTAAACCACAACCGCCCGCAATGGCATGGCCTTCAACTTGTGCGATTACAACTTTCGGTAAGTAATATATTGTTGTAAATAACCTTTTTAAATTATTAGAATCGGCAACATTTTCTTCGAAAGTGTTGTTTTGTAATTGTTGCAAATATTCTAAATCGGCTCCTGCACTAAATGTTCCGCCATTCGCATTTAAAACAACAATTTTAACATCCTCATCTTCTGATGCACGAATAAATGTTTCTGTTAATTCAGCAATCAATTCCGGATTTAAGGCATTTCGTTTTTCAGGTCGGTTAATGGTGATGGTAGCGATTCTATCAGCCACATTATATAAAACCAGTTGTTCCATATTATTGGGTTAGGTAAACCAAATATGCGGGATTTTTCTTTAATATATGAGCCGGAATCTTATTATTATCAGCAAAATTTTTAAATGCGGTAATTTTATAATCTTTATTTGTTGCATCAACAATGATGTTTTGATATTTAACTTCCTGAGGAAGGTTTTCAAGTTTGAATTTAGTATTCCCTGTTAACCAAACACTTGAAAAAGTACCAATAGCATTTAAGTTTTTATAATTTAACGATTCATCAATAACCAATATCTTATAATTATTGAAAATGACTTGCTTGTCTTTCTTAATGAAATGATGGATTAACGTGTCGGTTTTTAAGCTTACAAAATGAATTTTATTAATTTGAGATTGCTCTAAAGCAGGTTTTACAAAAAACTGAAAGTTTTTATCACTTGAATTTAAATCGGTTAGCAAAATTGTTTCTATACCATTTATAAAAGCTGCCGCATAGTTTTTCCTCAAGGTAAAAAAGATAATTTTCTTTTGATTCCTGGCGTTCCAATCATCAATTAAAATCAATGCAGAATAAGATATGTAAATAAGCAACGATAGATAAAGAAGCTTTTTATTATAATTTACCAATGCATAAATGAATATTCCAATGGCTAAACTCAATAAAATTAACTCTGGTAAATTTATCCAAACCGATGAAACAGTAGAAAAAGGTAAATCAGCAATCCATTTTAAAACCTGGTTTGTAGAAACAATAATCCATTCGAAAACTGGTGAAATTTTATCTACAAATGGAATTAGCGCAACAATTCCTAAAACCATAATTAATATCAATGGAATTGAAATAAAAAGATTTCCCAACAAAAAATAAACAGGAAACTGGTGGAAATAATAAATGCAAAGCGGGAAGGTAACCAACTGTGCAGCCAACGAAAGCGCAATGAGTTCCCAAATTTTATTGAGCCATTTATTTTTGACATAAACCCACTTATAAATTTTAGGCTGAAGGTAGATTAATCCAAAAACTGAAATATAGGAGAGTTGGAAACCGACATCCCAAACCAAGAATGGGTTATAAATGAGTTGACAAAAAGCGGCAAAAGCTAGCGTGTTGTAGCCATTTCTGTTTTTGGCAAAGGTTTTAGCAAATATGAATATTGTAATCATAATTGCCGACCTTAAAACCGAAGGAGATAAACCAGTAATTAAAGCGTAAGTCCAGATTAAACTACAAATTATAATGAACTTTAACACTCGGAGAAACCTTTTCTTGTTTAGAAAAACCAGAAGAAAATCGAGTATAAAGAAAATAATTGCAACGTGACTACCAGAAACTGAAAGTGCATGAATGGTTCCGGTTTTAGAATATGCGGCAAGCGTTTCTTTACTTAAATCTGCCCGATAACCTAATATTAATGTTGATGCTACTGCAAAAGCTTCATCATTTTTAATAAGCTTACGATATTTATTAACCTGTGCCGCTCTTAACTTTAAGGCAAACCGAATTATCGGATTTCCTACGTTTTGGTTAGTTTTTAATATCTGGTTTTGATTGATAAAGGTTTGTTCATAGATATTCTGGCTTGCCAACCATCTTTTAAAATCAAATTCTGCAGGATTATACGGCGGTTCAACTTCCAAATGCTTTGCGGAAATAATTAGTTCATCACCATATTTTAGTTGAATGGGATTGATGCTATCCACTTTCAAAGCTAAAAGTAGCTGACCACTCTGTTTAATTTGTTTTTGATCATTATAACCTGAGATAACTCTTGATTTAAATCTCAGGATATCATTTGTTTGTTCGGGCTCGTCGTTTACCCAAACTTTTAAGTATCTAAACTCTCCATTTGCAAAATAATCCGATTTGAGTTTTTCATTGTTAAGTAGACAAAGTAATCCACCGAAGGTGAAAAAGAATACAAAGAATAAAATACCTGTAAAACCTTTAAACTTATAAGCGTTGAATTTTTTATAGGTTATGTTGATACAGAAAATCGATACAAATACTAAAACTGAAATAATTGCTAATATGGATTTTGTATTTTCAGTTGGAAAGAAATAAAACACAATAATTCCAAGTATTACTGGAAATAAGATTCTAACAAAAATATATTCGGCTTTAAACATGATCTTAAAACTGATACCTTAACTGAATTTTCATCTCCGATTTCTTATTTCCTTGTATCTCATCAAGATATGTTCCAACGGTTTCAACATCTTTATACAGAAACATTGCATATCGTGCCCAAATGTTTAATTTTTTGGCCAAGTTATATTTAAGATTTAAATAGGTTCTGAAACCCTTTCCATTGTACATGCCAAATGCGAAACTGTACAATACATCATCTTCATAAGCATAAATTCTACTATTGTAACTTGCGGTATTAAAATACGCGATTCTTAAGTTTCCGGTTATCTTAGAAAACATTGGCGAGTAATCTACATCATGATAAATCAGATAACCAAATTCTCGGTTTGCATCACCTTTTTTGTATTGAGAAACTTCGGCTCGATTTTGAAAACTCCATTTTTTGTTCAATTGCCAATTTACCTCAAAACGATAGTTTTCTTTTTTAACATCATCCAAAAAGTTAATTGGAACTTCTAAATCTGTATTTTGCTGTTTATTTTCTGTTTTGAATCTCGCTAATATTTTAAAAGTTTTTGATGGTGTATAAATTGCCTGACTTAAAATTTCGTAACCTTTCGATGGAGCATCAACACGGAATTTCAGCCAGGGAAATTTGAAATAATCTCCATAAATAGAAAAAGTCCATCTTTTATTAGGTGTAATGTTTAACCCACTGTACAAACCCTTTTCATTTACAGCCTCACTAGCTTCAGCTAATCCTTGGTTAAAAAAATTATGATAGTTATTAGCATAATTACGGTATGTTATTGCCGCAGAAACTATTGGCGAAAGACTTATTAATGCTCCATTTACAAGTGCAGAACCACTATTTAAACTCTTGCCAACCTCACCAAAAAAGTAAATGTTTTTATAAGTGTAGTTATAGTATGCTCCAAGATTGGTAAGCGATTTCCCTGTAAAACTAAATCTATCGTAAATTGCAGTTTGCGGAATGAAACTGTTACTGTATTTGCTTTGATAGGCAATTGCTCCAAACGCTAATTCGTTTTTAGTGTATTGAAGTACTGCACCATAAACCTGCTGATTTGAGGAATTTTTGTTCGCAATCTCAGTTGGCGTTCGGTGTAAACCGGTTTGGTTAATTGTCGATTGAACAAGGTTTCCATCAATATCTAGATCCTGACTAGCATCTATACTTCTAAAAGAAACAAAAGGAGTGAGGTCGATATTTTTGAAAAGATTAATCGTAGCTGAAGCGCCTCTTAAAAATGAATACTCGTTTGCTGAAGTGTAAGGACGAAGCCCCAAATCTTTTTTTTGCAACGCTTGTTACATCAGGTCCTTTGCCAAATGCAAAACCAGACCACATGGTTAAACCCTGTCCAAATTGCAAAGTGTAATCTCCAACAACTAATTTTTTAACACGACCCAATTTAAATAATGCGATGTTTCCAGAGAAAAAATCAAACGGTTTACCGATAAATTTTTCGCCAGCATCCTTATCTAATGTTAAAGAAGCAGAAATAATATTTCCGTAATGATAGCGGTATCGGGTTTGAAATCTTTCCGGAGAACCTAAATAACGATTACCCGGCAAATCGGTAAAACCCTTTTGTTTTTGCAAGGTTTGTGCAAAACGCATTACTAAATCATTTTCTCCTAGCGATAAAAGATTCTTGAAATTAAATTTCTCGTATTCGGTTGCACTGTTTAAAGTTACGAAGGGAATTAAATTTTGGACAGTTTTAACATCAAAACCATCTATCGTTTGCAACTCTAAAACATTAGCCAAATTTCCGTTTTCTTTTAGGTAAGCAAAAAAGTTGCTGATTTGCAGTGGCGATAGAAAAATCAAAGTCTTTAATTCTTCAGGGGTTCTTTTATTTAAATTAATCGGATGTTTTCTTAATCGGGTTAAAACCTCAATTAATTCTGTCATATCATAATCGTCTGGAAGGTTTTCTGCAACACTTTCAATTATATCATTTATAGCAGTTTCTTGTTCGGCAGTTTGTGCATTTGCAATATATCCTATCATCACAAATACAATTGTTAAAAGCCTAAAAGGCATAACCAATTGCAATTTGAGGTGCGTAGCCAAGATTGGCATCATAAGTTGTTGCAATATCTACCAGAAGTTTTTTATAATTTAAACCGAAGCATGCATATTGCTTAAATGGCTTTGCACTTAAACCTCCACGCAAACTCAATAATTCAATAATCTTATAATCGATGCCTAAACTTACATCTATCGAATGGCTGAGGTTTTTGGAAATCGATGTTGCGATTAAAACCTTATCTGATGCAAAATAACTTGCTCCAACATTAAAAGAAGTAGGTATTTCTATTAAAATTTGATTACTGCTAAACTTTTGTTTTGATGGATTACTTACAAATGCACCAACCGTAAATTCCTTATTAAATTGATATAAAGCACCAACATCAATAGAAAACCCATTCGAAGCACCATAATTGTTTATCCTTATTTGATGATAATTGCCATTTATACCTATCGAAAGTTTATCTCCAAATCTTTTAGCATAAGCAAAGCCAGCCTTGCTTTCAAAATACTCTGAAAAGCCATATCGTTGAAAGCTTGCGCCGAAAAAGTTATTTTTAAAGGGAACTACCGCAACAAAAGCTTGCGTGCTAACTTCATTACTAAACAGATGCTTGATGTAGTTTAAAGAAACAGCAGGTTTTTCAATACTTATAATTGCAGATGGATTGGCCTGCAAACTCCAGATATCGGTTACAGCTGCACCATTGTTGCCCATAGCTGTTAAGCGTGGGCCCAAATTGTTTTGAGCAAATAAATAAAAAGGTGTAAGGGAGATTAACAATGTATTCCATATCTTCATTTGAGGGCGTTAAACCAATAAATAAAAAATAGGGAGGATTGTTGTTTGGTTATCCTAATGTAGAAAAATTATTTTGAAATAATAAAGAAGGAAAAATATAATCCGGTTACTTAAAAAATTCAATGACAAAATTTAAACTATCTATTTTGTATATAAGACCCTGAAACGAATTCAGGGTGGCGAATGTTGCGAGAAATTTAATGTAAGTTCTACAACTCCTGTGCTAAATTCACTAAAAAGCCTTTAAGTTTTTCTAAAGAATCGATAATTTTTTGATTCTCTTTTACATCACCTTTGTTGTTTTTTAAATGCTCTTTTGCACCTTTAAGCGTGAAGCCTTTTTCATCAACCAGGTTGAAAATTATTTTTAGATTTTCGATGTCTTCAGGTGTAAATAACCGATTGCCTTTTTTGTTTTTCTTAGGTTGAAGTATGTCGAATTCCTTTTCGTAAAAACGGATTTGAGATGCATTAACATTAAACATTTCAGTCACTTCGCCCATGGTATAATACATTTTATTAATGTCTCTTTCTTTATATGGCATATTTCGTGCTTGATTATGAGGGTTTTACATCGTTTAATTAAAGTATTCAAATGTAGCTCGATTTTTCCTTATTAACGCAATAAAATTTTAATTTTGTTCCTCCAATTAATAAAATGTAATGACAGCAAAAGAGATTAGACAGGCATTCCTTAGTTTTTTTGAATCGAAACAACATCATGTTGTTCCATCGGCACCAATTGTAGTTAAAAACGACCCAACTTTGATGTTTACCAATGCTGGTATGAATCAATTTAAAGATTTGTTTTTAGGCGAAGCCGCGATTAAATATGCCCGTGTTGCAGATACTCAGCGCTGCTTACGTGTTTCTGGCAAGCATAACGATTTGGAAGAAGTTGGTATCGATACCTATCATCATACAATGTTCGAAATGCTTGGTAATTGGAGTTTTGGCGATTATTTCAAGAAAGATGCGATTGCATGGAGCTGGGAATTATTAACTGAAGTTTACAAAATTCCGAAGGAAAAATTATACGTTACTTATTTTGAAGGCGACGAAAAAGAATGTTTAGAAAAAGACCAGGAAGCTTACGACCTTTGGAAACAATATGTTGATGAAAGCCACATTTTACCTGGAAACAAAAAAGATAATTTCTGGGAAATGGGCGACACCGGACCATGTGGACCTTGCTCTGAAATTCATGTAGATTGCCGTACCGATGAAGAAAAAGCATTAGTTAATGGCGCTACTTTGGTAAACGCCGACCATCCTCAGGTTATTGAGATCTGGAATAACGTATTTATGCAATTTAACCGTTTAAAAGATGGTTCGCTGCAAAGCTTACCAGCTAAACACGTTGATACGGGAATGGGTTTTGAGCGTTTAGTGCGTGTTTTACAAGAGAAAAGCTCAAATTACGATACGGATGTTTTCCAGCCAATGATTCAGTTTATTGCTGAAAAATCTGGAATTAAATATGGTGCTGATGAGAAAACTGATATCGCTATGCGTGTTATGGCCGACCATATTCGTGCCATCTCTTTCGTAATTGCCGATGGACAATTGCCATCAAACAATAAAGCTGGTTATGTAATTCGTAGAATTTTACGTCGTGCTGTGCGTTACGCTTATACTTTCTTAAACTTCAAAGAGCCATTTTTAAATCAGCTCGTTCCTTTATTGGCTGAGCAATTTAAAGGTGTTTTTGATGAGTTGATTTCTCAACAAGATTTCGTTCAAAAAGTGGTTTTAGAAGAAGAGGTTTCGTTTTTGAGAACTTTATCTACTGGAATTCAACGTTTCGAAAAATACCAGGCAACAAATAATACAGTAGAAGGGAATTTTGCTTTTGAATTATCCGATACTTTCGGTTTTCCTATCGATTTAACGGAATTAATGGCTCGTGAAAAAGGTTGGACGGTTGATTTAGAAGCTTATGAACAAGCGCTTAAAAAACAAAAAGACGATAGTCGTGCTGCTACTGCTATTGATACAGGCGATTGGGTTGTTGTTAATGCAGACGACCAAAGTGAATTTGTTGGCTACGATGATTTGGAAATTGAAACTGAAATTTTAAAATATCGTAAGGTTAAAGCTAAGGGAAAAGAGCAATATCAAATCGTTTTACGCCATACACCTTTTTACGCTGAAAGTGGTGGTCAGGTAGGAGATACCGGCCGTTTAGAAGACCATAGCCGTCAGTTTTGGGTTGATATTACGGATACTAAAAAGGAAAATGGTTTAACTGTTCATTTCGCTGATATTCTTCCTGATAATTTAGAAGGTAAGTTTTGGGCTGTTGTTGATGAAGATAAACGTACTTTAACAGAAGATAATCACTCGGCTACGCATTTGCTGCATGCCGCAATGAAACAAGTTTTAGGCAGTCATGTAAACCAAAAAGGTTCGTTGGTGAATGCTGATTATTTACGTTTCGATTTTTCTCACTTTGCTAAAGTAACTGATGAAGAATTGGCTCAGATTGAGGTAATTGTAAATCAGAAAATCAGACAAAACATCAAGTTGAAAGAACAAAGAAATGTTCCTTATCAGGATGCGATTGAAAGTGGTGTAACGGCGCTATTTGGAGAAAAGTACGGCGATTTTGTTCGCATGATAACTTTTGATGATCATTTCTCGAAAGAGCTTTGTGGTGGTACACACGTAAAAGCAACTGGTCAAATTGGTTCTTTCAAAATTATTTCTGAAAGTGCGGTTGCAGCTGGTGTTCGTAGAATTGAAGCAATTACAGCAGACAAAGCAGAACAATATTTCTTAGACCAACGAAAAGAATTAGGTCATTTAAAAACGTTATTAAATGGCTCTAAAGATTTGTCGGCTTCTGTTCAGGCTTTGCTTGATGAAAATGCTAAACTAAAGAAAGAGATTGAAAAATCTACTTTAGAACGTGTTAGTAACCTAAAACACGAAATTGTTCATCACGTTCGTGGCATAAATGGTGTAAACTTAATTGCTAAACATATAGATTTACAAAGTGCTGATGCGGTTAAAAATCTTGCTTTTTCATTAAAAGACATGATTGATAATTTGTTTCTGGTATTTACAACTGAAATTGATGGCAAGCCCGGAATTACGGTAATGCTTTCTGACGATTTAATTAAGAAAGGAATGAATGCTTCAAACATTGTTCGCGAGTTAGGGAAAGAAATTCAGGGTGGAGGCGGTGGTCAGCCGTTTTACGCTACAGCTGGGGGTAAAAATTCAGCAGGCTTACCAAATGTGTTAAGTAAGGCTGAAAGCTTTATTGCCGTATAAAATCTTATTTAGGTTATAATTTAGTGGAGAAATCTGTTGTCTGTTTTTTAGGCAAATGGATTTCTCCATTTTTTTTTATAGAAAGTTTAATTATAGGTTATATTTCTGAAATGGTCGTCATTGCGAGGTACGAAGCAATCTCTTCAATTAAATAACTCTAATGAGATTGCTTCAATCGATGAAAAATCGATTTCGCAAAGACGAAACGTAAAACTCAACGTTGAGTATCGAAGCACCCAAAAATTACTGTCTTTGCTTTACATAAAAAATAATTTTGAATTAAAAACTAATTCATTAGTTTCGGGAAATTTAACCAAATGAAGAAAATACTCTTAACTACATTTTTATTGAGCGGTGCCATTTTAGCTAATGCTCAGAATAATTCAACAAAAAAAGAAAACAACAGCAACGAAACAGGAAAGAACGAATTAAAAGTAAACTTACTTACTTCGATTTTTGCCTTGCCAGAAATTAGCTATGAACGTATTCTTGAAGACAACATGGGGGTCGGACTTTCTTTAGCTGCCGGGATAGGAGATGATGATGATTTTTCGGAATATCGATTTCTTGCAATTCCGCATTACAGACTATACTTTGGAAAGAAAAGAGCAGGAGGTTTTTTTATTGAAGGAAACGCGGCGATAGGTTCTGTAAAAGAAAGGTATTTTATGTATTACAGTGCTGCTTCAAATAGTTATTTAACAAGTACTGTTGACAATGCCAAAACGAATTTTGGTTTAGGGGCAGCAGTTGGAGCCAAATTTTTAACAAGAAATGGATTTACCGGTGAGGTTTATGGCGGGGTTGGCCGTTTCTTAGGTAATAATCGTTCGATAGAAGCTTATCCAAGAATTGGAATTACTTTAGGTAAAAGATTTTAATAATAAAAAAAGAGGCTCGAAAGCCTCTTTTTAATTTTAGTGTCTACCTCTGTGCCCTCTATCATGGTGGCCTTTGCCTCTTCCACGAAAGTCATCGTGACCTCTGTTAATATATTTTACAGATTTATATGTTCTTCTTGGTGCGCTATATCTAACTCGGTTTCCACCGCCTCCGTAAGAACTGCGATAATAATTTGTGTGATTTGCATACCTCACTCTGTGTGTACTGTAACTGTTATAAGGGTTATTTCCGTAAACAACTACTTTTCTTCCTCTGTGCAAATCGTAGCCTCTGTACCTTGCAGGTAAACTTCTGGTTCTAACCCATCGGTTTCCGCTTAAATAAACAAACTGCCTTTGCGGAACAGAATAATAAGATTGTACTTCTGGCAAATAATAGTAGTTAACGTTTTGGTAACCAACAGGAACCCACGCTGGTTGAGTACCAATGTTTACATTTAAACTTACTTGAGCGTTAGATTGATTTGATGTTAAAGCCACGATACCAACAATCGCGGAGATGATTAATAACTTTTTCATAATCGTTTCTATTTGTGTATGCAATTACATTTTCAAACGCTGTGCCAAAACTTCTATTGTAACAGAGATATAAAAAAAGGGAGCTTCTTTCGAAAACTCCCTCATCACAACTAATACTTATTATCCTCTGCTATTTCCTCTTTGGTTGCTATTTCTTTCTGGGCGATTATTTTTGTTTCCATGTTCTTTATCGCGGTTTCTATTAACTTGTGTGTTATTATTTACTTTAACAACAGTTTTTTGTGTACGATTAGGACGGCTGTTATTTATAACTACAGTTTTATTAGAATTGTAGTTTGGATGACCTTTTACAACATAATATTTAGTATCTCGGCTATCTCTGATTATTGATTGTCGCCCACCGTAGTTTTTAAATTTAGCGTACCTGCTTACATAAACACTATTTCGTAAATATGGTCTTGGTTCGTTAACCACTACTTTATAAGAGCGATAAACATCAAAGTTTCTATATTGTACAGGAAGATTGCTTGCCCAAACCCATCGACCACCATTTGAGTAAATATATTGACCGGATGGAACATAATAATAAGCATCTATATCAGGGAAATAATAATAATCTACATGATTGTAACCAGTTGGGCCCCAAACTGGCTGCGAGCCAATATTTATGTTTAAACTAACTTGCGCTTTTGCATTGTTTATGCTGAATAATGAAACCATCAGAACTGCAGCAAATAATACTAACTTTTTCATAACTTTTTAATTTAAGGTTTCTTTTGTGTGTTAATTATTGAAATAGACATAGCCATTACACAGTAGTTTAATTGTGGCAATTCGTTTTAACATTCTTTAACTATATTTGCCAAAGCAATACATTAAAGGCACAATTTTAATATGGGTTTAGGTACAAACCAAAGCAATTACGAACTCGTTTCAGGACTGGAAATTCATGTTCAGTTAAATACCAATACAAAAATATTCTCAGCAGATAGCGCTTCTTTTGGAGCCTCGCCTAATCAAAATATTTCTACCGTATCGCTGGCTTTGCCGGGTGCGTTACCAAAACTTAATAAAGAAGTTGTTGCAAAAGCCGTTAGAATCGGTCTTGCTTTAAATTGTACCATTAATCAAATCAACCATTTCGATAGAAAGAATTATTTCTATGCCGATTTACCAAAGGGATATCAAATTACTCAGGATAATCAGCCAATTTGTATTAATGGATTTCTTGAGGTTGAATTATCCGATGGTTCAACAAAGAAAATCGGCATCAATAGAATCCATTTAGAAGAGGATGCTGGAAAGAGCATTCACGATCAGGATGATAATTATTCTTTAGTTGATTTAAACCGTGCAGGCGTTCCATTAATTGAAATTGTTACCGAACCTGATATCCGCAGTGCTGAAGAAGCATCAGCTTTGCTGAGTGAAATTAGAAAGTTGGTGCGCCATTTAAATGTGAGTGATGGCAACATGGAAGAAGGTAGTTTGCGTTGCGATGCAAATATCTCTATTCGTGAGTATGGCTCTACTGAATTTGGAACGCGTTGCGAGGTGAAAAACCTAAACTCTATGCGTAACGTACGTAGAGCAATGGATTTTGAATTTGGCAGACAAGTGGAAGTAATTTCAAACGGAGGAAAAATTATTCAAAGTACGCTGAATTTTGATGCTGATAATGGCACAACATCGCCAATGCGTACTAAAGAAGAAGCGAACGATTATCGCTACTTTTCTGACCCGGATTTGCAGCCGATTTTTATTTCTAATGATTGGTTGGCCGAAATTACATCAGCTATGCCTGCTTTGCCTAATGAAATTTCAAAGCAAATGATTTCAGAATTTGGAATCAGCAAAGCTGATGCAACATTATTTGCTGAAGATTTAGAACTTTTAAATTACTTCAATCAGGCCTTGCCAATCGTTAAGACTAAAAAAACCTTGATTAATTGGTTGATAGGTCCGATTAGAGCAGTTTTGACAGAGAAAAATATTTCGATAGCTGCTTATAAAATTAAACCAGAGCAATTAGCAGAAGCTATCAATTTGGTTGATGATAAAAAGATTACCCAACAAATTGCAATTCAACAATTATTACCAGCGGTAGAACAAAATGCAGGTGTAAATGTTGCTGATTTAGCACAATCTTTAAATTTATTGATTACAGAAAATACCGATGAACTAGGTGGCTTTATTGATGATGTTTTAAGCAAATATCCTCAGCAAGTTGAGGCTTACAAAAAAGGTAAAAAAGGTGTTTTGGGTTTATTTGTAGGTGATGTTATGAAACTTGCAAAAGGAAAAGCCGATGCCAAGAAATTAAATGAACTAATACTTGAAAAACTAAAATAATGAAATTGAAAAACCTGAGTTTAATCGTATTAATTGCGATTGCTTTTACGGCTTGTAAGCCAAAAGATAGTTTTAATATTGATGGAACTTTTCAAAATCCGGGAACGGAAAAGAAAGTTTTTCTTTATGGAATGCAAAGCAGCCAGATGGTGGCTATCGATTCTACAAACTTATCAGAAAAAGGAGAGTTTAAGTTTATCCGTAAAACCCCTTCTGTTGATTTCTTCAGGGTTTCAATAGGTAACCACGAATTTATGTTAATTGCTAAAAATGGCGATGATATAAAACTTGAAGCTGATTTAGCTGATAAAACGATGGCTTACAAAATTTCTGGGGCTAACGAGGTTGAGAAACTTTCGGAGGTTAATAATTTAAGAAATGCGTATGCTAAACAGGTAGAAAACTTACAGAAAGATTTCGAAGCGAAAGTTGCTCAGCAACCATCAAATAGAGCAACAATTTTAGAACAGTTAAAACCTCAGTACGAATCTTACACAAATCAGTTAAACGGCTCTATCTTAAAATTTGCGAAGGATAATAAAGGTACATTGGCAAGTTTTTATGCCATGAATACTTTAAGTCCGCAAGAGTATGAGGCTGAGTTGGTAAAATTTGCAGATGATATTAAAGAAGAAATTAAGGGCAATGCAACTGTAGATACTTTCATTAAACAAATGGCTTTATTAAAATCTGTTCAGGTTGGGCAAGTTGCTCCGGCATTTACAGTAAATAATGTTGACGGAAAACCTGTAAGCTTATCAGATTATAAAGGAAAATATGTTTTGGTTGATTTTTGGGCTTCTTGGTGTCAACCTTGCCGTCAGGAAAATCCTAATGTTGTTAAAGTTTATAATCAATACAAAACTAAAAACTTCGATATTTTAGGTATTTCATTAGATACAGATAAAGCCGCCTGGTTAAATGCAATTAAGGCAGATGGTTTAACTTGGACTCATGTATCAGAACTGAAAGATTTCAATGGAGAAACGGTCCGGAAATATCAGGTTCAGGCAATTCCAACTTCTTATATAATTGCGCCAGATGGAAAAATTGCTGCAAAAAACCTTCGAGGTAATGAGCTTGAAGCCTTTTTAGCAAAAACGTTACGTTAAAACAAACTCAATGTTAAACTAATTTAAGTTATTAACAATTTCTTAACTTAGGGTTAACTGAAAATTGCATCATAGACACTACTTTCGTAACAAATATTTAACTAATGAACAACGTAGGTCAGAAAATACTAATTGTTGATGATGAACCAGATATCCTGGAACTGATTGAATATAATCTTAAAAAAGAAGGTTACCAGGTTTTTACAGCATCTAATGGCCAGGAAGGAATTACTGTAGCCAAGAAGGTTCATCCAGATTTAATTATTTTGGATATAATGATGCCAAAGATGGATGGGATAGAAGCTTGTAGACTAATGCGGGCAATTCCTGAATTCAAAAATACATTCATGGTATTTCTTACTGCCAGAAGCGAAGAATACTCTGAAATTGCAGGTTTTAACGTTGGTGCTGATGACTATATTGCTAAACCAATTAAACCAAGAGCCTTGGTTAGCCGAATTAATGCAATTTTGAGAAGAAATTCTGGTACGGAAGAAGTCTCTGAGAACAAATTAGAAATTGGGGATTTAGTAATCGACCGCGAAGCTTATTTAGTTTTTCAGGATGGTAATAAGGTTGTATTAGCTAAAAAGGAATTTGAATTATTGTATCTTTTAGCTTCTAAGCCTGGTAAAGTTTACACTCGTGAATCTATTCTGAAAAATATTTGGGAAGATTCTGTTGTAGTTACCAATCGTACAATAGATGTGCACATTCGTAAACTTCGTGAAAAATTAGGCGAAACTTATGTGTCAACCGTTAAAGGTGTTGGTTATAAATTTGAGCTTTCTTAAGATAAACGTCAAAAAATAAAGAGGCTGTATTATAAATTAGATAGTCTTTTGAATCATGTCACGTTGAGCTTGTCGAAACGCCTCCTAGGATGTTTTAGAAAGTTCTTCGACAAGCTCAGAATGACAAACAATTTATGATGCAGCTTTTTTATGGATTAGCTAACTTAAAGCTTGTTCTAAATCTGCAATAATATCATCAACGTGTTCTAATCCTACCGAAATTCTAAGCAAATTTTTAGGTGTTTTACTATCTGGACCTTCAACTGAATAGCGATGCTCAATTAAGCTTTCTACACCACCAAGGCTTGTTGCCTGAGCAAATAACCTCACTTTATTTACAACTCTGTTTGTTTCATCGGCATCACCCTTTACTAAGAAAGACATCATTCCTCCAAAATCACTCATTTGCTTTATTGCAATTTCGTGTTGAGGATGAGTTGCCAAACCTGGGTAAAAAACGGCCTCAACTTTTGAATGATTTACCAGATACTGAGCAACCTTTTTCCCATTTTCACAATGGCCTTTCATACGGTAAGCTAAAGTTTTTATGCTTCTGCATAGTAAAAAGCAATCAAATGGAGATGGAACGGCACCACCAGTTTGCTGAATATTTTTAATTTTCTCCCAAAGTTCATCCTTTTTAGCTGTAACTAAGATGCCTCCTAAAACATCACTATGGCCGCCTAAGTATTTAGTACTGCTGTGCATTACAATATCAGCACCCAATAAAATTGGATTCTGTAAAATCGGCGACGCAAACGTACTATCGCACGCTAAAGTTATTTGATGAGCTTTTGCAATCTTAGAAATTTCTTCAATATCGGTAATCTTTAATAATGGGTTAGAAGGTGTTTCTATCCAAATCAGTTTTGTATTAGGTTTTATTGTAGCTTTTATCAGTTCTAAATCTGTCTGGTCGATAAAATCGAATTCTAAAATTTCATTAAAAATGGTAAGCAATTGCTTTTTTATTCCCCAATACATGTCATCAGGCGCAATAATATGGCTGCCGGGTTTAAAAGCCTGAAACAAACTTAACCCACAATTATTACCCGAAGCAAACGCTGCAGCGTCTTCTCCAAATTCCAGTTTTGCTACAGTGTTTTCTAAAGCAGACCTGTTTGGGTTACTCACGCGACTATACATATGCCCGCCCGGATAGCCACCATGCTCGTCTCTAAAAAAAGTGGTCGATAAATTTATTGGAGGCGTAACATCTCCGGTTGCGCTTTTGACAAGATTAGATGCGTGAATAGCAAGGGTTTCGGGTTTCATGATGATTTTTATTTGTAAGCAATTAATCGCAACGCAAGTTAATAATTTGAAGCAAAATTAACGTTCGTAATTGTTTTGGCAAGATTTATGTATTCAGTTTGGCAGAAATTAAATTAAACAAAATGAAAAGATTATTTATAGCTATCGCGATAGCATGTTCTACCTTAGTAATGTTACAAAGTTGTTCATCAACAAAAAATGCAACAACTGGTATTAATGGTGGCAGAGGCACAATAACAGGTACATGGGTATTAAACAATATTACTTTAGAAGGTTTACCGGATCAGGCTGTACAAGGTTTATTTGGAGAAAAATCTTATAAATGTTTCCAAGGTAGTACATGGAGATTAACAAATAGCGGTAATGGTTCTTATACTTTACCTACTTCTAGCGCTTGTGGTGCTGTTATGCAAACCATTTTTTGGTCGGCTACTCCATCTGAAGAAACATTCCAGTTTAAGAAAATTTACGAAGGTGATAAAGCTAAAAACGTTACAGAAGGTTACCGTTTAGTTCTGACTCAACTTTCTAAAGGAAGCATGGTAATGAAATCTCCAATCGAGTTTGGTGGTAAAACAGCGAATATCGTATTGACTTTTTCTCCTGCTGTAAACTAATATCTACCTACGAAAAACATAATTATAAAGCACTTCTGAAAAGAGGTGCTTTTTTTGTTATGGAGTTTTTCGCCACAGATTTACAGATTATTATTAAAAGATTCTTTGCCACGGAAGAACGGATTTACACGGAATTTAAATTAAACTAAATTTTCCGTGCCTTCTGTGTTTCCGTGGCAACTTTTATATTAAGTTTCAATGTTTAAATCAAAAATCTGTTAATCTGTGGCTAACTAATTTAAGTGAAACTAAATTTTTCTTGGCTACTTTTATTTTAAGCATTTCGACACTTAGGAATAAAATCCAAAAATCTATTAATCTGTGGCCAACCCGCCGTTTGTTACAAGAAAATGATGTTCAAATCACCTCAATATTGTATTTTTGTTCAAAATAAATCAGGAATGAATACAACTGAGCAAGTTGAAAAAATATTAGCTGATACATCATTATCAACTGAATTACAAAACATAGCATACAAAGTACTCCATAAACAACGTATCACTTTTGATGAAGGTGTTTATTTATACGAACACGCAGAATTAGGTTATTTAGGCGTTTTGGCTAACTTCATAAGGGAAGCTAAACATGGAGATAAAACATATTTTAACAGAAATTTTCATTTAGAGCCTACAAACCTTTGTGTTTACGATTGTAAATTTTGCTCTTACTCCCGCTTAATTAAACAAAAAGAAGAAGGCTGGGCATTAACAATGGAGCAAATGTTAGACATTGTTAAGAAATATGATAATGAGCCTGTAACCGAAGTTCATATTGTTGGAGGTGTATTACCACAATACGATATGGCTTTTTACGCTGCATTATTTTCTGCAATTCGTGCCCATCGTCCTGATTTACATGTTAAAGCATTAACACCAGTTGAATACCATTATATTTTCAAAAAAGCGAAGGTAGACTACGCTACCGGAATGAAATTAATGAAAGATTCCGGTTTACAATCAATGCCGGGTGGTGGTGCAGAAATTTTTCATCCGGAAATAAGAGAACAAATTGCCAAAGATAAATGTACAGGCGAACAATGGTTGGCAATACACGAGGAATGGCATAAACTAGGTATGAGAAGTAATGCTACGATGCTTTATGGTCATATCGAAAAATACGAGCACAGAGTCGATCACATGGAAAAACTACGTGATTTGCAAGATAAAACAGGAGGCTTTCAAACCTTTATTCCTTTAAAGTTCAGGAACCAGCATAACCAAATGAGCAATGTTGCTGAGGTTTCTGTAATTGAAGATTTAAGAAACTATGCTATTGCCCGTATCTACATGGATAACTTCGACCATATTAAAGCTTATTGGGCAATGATTAGTCGTGAGACCGCTCAGTTATCTTTAAACTATGGTGTTGACGATATTGATGGAACTTTAGACGATACAACAAAAATTTATTCTATGGCTGGTGCTGAAGAGCAAACGCCTGCAATGAGTACCAAAGAATTGGTAAACCTGATAAAACAAGTTGGCAGACAAGCAATAGAACGCGATACTCTATATAACGTGGTAACTGATTTTGAAAACGTTGTTTTTGAGGAAGAGAAGAAACCGCAATATTATAAATTACCTGTAGTTAATTAATTTTGAATGAATGATAGATTGAGTGAATTCTTACAAAACGCTTATATCATTCAATCATTCATTAATTCTCTAATCCAAAACTCAATCATCCAATAATTTAAGAAATGAAGCACATTTATATCATCCGCCATGGCGAAACAGAACTTAACAGACAAGGAATAGTACAAGGTAGAGGTATAAATTCTGATTTAAATGATACGGGTAGGGCACAAGCTGAAGCCTTTTATCAAAAATATAAGGATGTTCCATTTGATAAAATTTATACTTCTGATTTAAAACGCACCTGGCAAACGGTTCAAAAATTTATTGATTCTGAACTTCCTTGGGAAAAACTTTCGGGTTTAGATGAGTTAGCCTGGGGTGTTTGGGAAGGTAAAGCAAATACAGAAGATTCTAGAGATGCTTTCCGTGAAATGTTACAGGCATGGGAGCATGGCGATTATACAGCTCATTTTGAAGGTGGAGAGAGTGTGCAAGATGTTTATGAACGTTTAAAACATCCAATGGAGGTTTTATCAACAAGACCTGAGGAAGAAAATGTTTTACTATGTATGCATGGAAGAGCGATGCGGGTTTTTCTTTGCTTATTATTAGATAAACCATTAAGCGAAATGACAGAATTTCCTCATCAGAATACAGTTTTGTATAAAATGGGTTTTGAGGATGGAAAGTTTACAGTTTTAGAATTTAATAACGCCATTCATTTGGATGGACTGGTGATTGGGTAGCAACTAGGCTTCGGTTCGTGTCTTCACGAAACGAAAGAGATATGGTTTGTGAGGACACAAACCATGGCAAAACATTACGTCATTCTGAACCAGTTTCAGAATCTTAAAGAGAGGTGCTGAAATAAATTCAGCATAACGAAACTTATTAATAACAACGCTATGAATTATGGTTTATGAAGACATAAACCATCGCAATTAAAAAATTCGTCATTGCGAGGAACGAAGCAATCTTAAAGCGATTATGACTTTCGTAGAGATTGCTTCGTTCCTCGCAATGACGGTAATAATAAGAACATTGAATAAAATAAAAATATCGGCTGTTGCTTACACCAACACCAAAGCATTTATATACGGAATAGAACATTCTGATATTATTAATAAAATAGATTTAAGTTTAGATATCCCTTCTGAATGTGCAGCGAAAGTAATTAGCGGACAGGTGGATATAGGTTTAATGCCTGTAGCTGCAATTCCGATGGTGCCAAATGCAAATATCGTTGCTGATTATTGCATAGGCAGCGATGGCGCTGTTAATTCGGTATTTATTTTCAGTAGCGTACCAATTAACGAAATTAAAACCTTAAGATTGGATGCCCACTCCAAAACTTCAAATAATCTTGCTAAAGTGCTACTTAAGTTTTGTTGGAAACAAGATGTTGAATTTACGACGGATATTAACCAGGAAACTGATGCCATCGTCTTAATCGGAGATAGAACATTTGGCAAGAAAGATGATTACGCATTTGCTTACGACATGGGAGCGGAGTGGAAAAACTTTACAGGTTTACCGTTTATGTACGCAGCATGGGTAGCTAATAAAGAAATTCCGCAAGCGTTTAAAGATGAATTTAATGCGGCTTTAAAGCTTGGATTATCACATCGAAACAAAGTTTTAAGAGAATTACCTCAAATCAATAATTTCGATTTGGAAGATTATTTGTACAATAAACTTCAGTTTGATGTTACTGAGGATAGAAAAAAGGCTATGAAATTATTTCTTGGGTATATTGAGGAATTGGAAAAAGAGAGTGTATAAAAAAGAGGCTGTATCATAGATTCTGATTGTTATCCTGAGCTTGTCGAAGGACTTTAAGTTAATTTCAATAGGCGTTTCGACAAGCTCAACGTGACAACATCTTAAGAAGACTTATTTATGATACAACCTCTTTCTTTTTAATGAGTCTTTAGCTTACCTGCTATTGTTTCTAATTTGCTTTTCAATTTATTTAAAGCACCACTAATGGCTAAATCATAATTATTGCCAAGGTTTGTTACGGCAATGGGTTCTTTGCCCGAAATTCTGGCTTCCAATAAACAACGTTTATCTTCCAGGCCATCTTTGCTTCCATTTTCGTCAGAAAGATGAACTTCCAATCTGGTTATTAAATCACTAAAACGACTCAAAGATTCGGTTATCTGTGCTTGTATTTTGTCTTCGTACTCCTGGTGTATCGTTAAGTTCTTGTCTGTATTCAGTTGAATAGTCATAATATAAAATTTAAGGTTAAATAATATTATTACAACAGATGAAAACCTTAAACGTTTTGAAATTGATTGTTTTTAATTGAACGATTGTCTAAACTCACCTGGTGACATTTCCGTTTTCTTTTTAAAGAGTGTACTAAAAGATTGCGCATGCTCAAAACCTAAATCGTAAGCAATTTCACTAACCGATAAATTTGTAGTTGATAGTTTCTCTTTTGCCTTTTCTATCAATTTTTCATGGATATGTTGCTGTGTGTTTTGGCCGGTGTGTACCCGAAGTAAATCACTCAGATAATTTGGCGATAAATTCATGTGTTCTGCAATCATTTTCACCGTCAGTAAACCTTGATTTGTCTTTTGGTTATTTGTGAAGTAGCCATCAACAAACTGTTCGAATTTTACCAATATTTGGTGGTTGTTATTTTTTCTGGTGATAAACTGTCGCTCGTAAAACCGGTTTGAATAGTTAAGCAGCAATTCTATTTGAGAAAGAATAATTTCCTGCGTATGGCGGTCGATATGCCTGCATTCGTTATTGATTTTATTTAAGATGTTGATGAGGTTATCTTCTTCATCTGCAGAAAGGTGAAGTGCTTCATTAACCGCATAGTCAAAAAAGCCATAGTTGCTTATTGCTGTAGCCAGTGGATGTTTGAGCAGAAAATCAGGGTGGAAAATTAGTAAAGAACCTTCGCCACATTCAATAGTTTGCAAATCTAAATATTGTACCTGATTAGGTGCTGTAAAACTCAATACGCCTTTGTCATAATCATAATGTTGCTGTCCGTAGCGTATCTTTCCGGTTGCTTCTCTTTTTAAAGCCACGCAATAAAATCGATTTACAAAACCTTTCCACACGTCGTCTTCAAGAAAAACACTTTCCCCTAAGTTTATAACACTTACTAAAGGGTGCAGTGGTTCTGGTAATGATAACAACCTGTGAAATTCTGAAACTGATTTTATTGCGTTCATCTTACTAATTTAAAAATTCTAATCAATTAAACCCATGCTAAACTCGTCATAAGGATTTCCTGTATCTGTACCTAAAGGAACAATATTATCGATTTTCGTTAACTCACTTTCAGTTAAATGAATGTTTACAGCATCAATATTTTGTTCAAGATATTTTCTTCTTTTGGTACCCGGGATTGGCAGAATACCTTTGCTTATAATCCATGCCAAAGCTAATTGAGAGGATGTAACATTCTTATCTGCCGCCAGTGATTCAATTGCTTTTACCAGTTCTATATTTTTATAAAAGTATTGTTCCTGAAAACGAGGTATTGCTCTACGGAAATCATCGGCAGGTAAATCGTCTATGCTTCTAATTTCACCAGATAAAAAACCTCTGCCAAGTGGTGAATAAGCTACAAAACCAATTCCAAGCTGGTTAAGCGTATCCAAAACGCCTCGTTCTTCTACTGTTCGCTCAAATAAAGAATACTCGCTTTGTACGGCGGTAATTGGGTGGATGGCATTTGCTCTTTTTACTGTTTCTGAAGAAACTTCCGATAATCCGATGTAACCAACTTTTCCTTCTTTAACTAAATCAGCCATCGCTTCAACTGTTTCTTCAATAGGTGTGTTTTTGTCTAACCTGTGCATGTAATACAAATCGATATAATCGGTATTCAGGTTTTTTAGCGAACGTTCTACTGACTTTTTCACATATTCCTTTTTACCGTTAATTGCCCAGGTTACATTATCACTATCATCAATTTCCCAACCAAACTTTGTAGCGATAATGTATTTATCTCTGTCGCCATTAATTGCCTTTGCAATTAGTTGCTCATTTTTAAAAGGGCCGTAAAGATCTGCTGTGTCTAAAAAATTACCTCCCAACTCTAATGAGCGATGTATGGTTGCAACTGCTTCTTTTTCATCGGCCTTGCCATACATATTTCCATCTTGAAAACCCGTCATTCCCATACAACCTAAGCCTATAGCAGGAACTTCTAAACCCTGACTTCCTAATTTTATTTTCTGTATTTCCATGATTTAATATTTATACCTCAAAGGTATTTTGATTGAATATTAGCGTTGTATGCAAAGCCCTGATTGTTGTAGGTAAATCAAGGATTTTAAATATTATTCAAAATAATAGGAGATTGAAATAAATTATGTTGAGCTACTTCAATATTTAAGATTTCAGGTTTTTTAAATACAAATAGCCAACAACACCTGATAGAATTGATGCAGTTAAAATGGCAAATTTTGCTTCAGCGATATGTATTGGGTTATTAAAAGATTGCAGTGCAATAAATATCGACATGGTAAAACCGATACCAGCTAGCATGGCTAAGCCGAAAATATGTTTCCAGTTTGTGCTTGTTGGTAAAGATGCCCATTTTAATTTTACAGCAATAAAGCTAAAGCAGGTTACGCCAATGGTTTTGCCAATGAACAAACCTATAATAATGCCTAATCCTAATGGAGAAACCAAAGCACCAAACATTTGCTTTTGAAAGGTTATGTTCGTGTTTGCCAATGCAAAAATTGGCATTATTAGATAATTCACTGGTATAGTTAATGCGTGTTCTAATCTTTCCAGAGGAGATTCTGTTAATGTTGCATTTGTTGGAATCGTAAATGCCAGCAATACTCCGGCAATTGTTGCATGAATACCAGAGTGGTGGACAAAATACCAAAGGAATATTCCTGGGATTAAGTAAAATACAAGATTTTTGACGCCAAAGTAGTTCATCAGGGAAAGTAATATCACAACTATGGCTGCCAATCCTAAATATTCGAAATGTATTTGATTGGTGTAAAAGATTGCGATAACGATTATAGCACCTAAATCATCTACAATGGCAAGTGCGGCTAAAAATATCTTTAAACTTGCCGGCACATTTTTTCCAAGCATCGCAATTATTGCCAAAGCAAATGCAATGTCGGTAGCCATCGGGATTCCCCAACCTTTTGCCGCTTCAGTTCCGCTGTTAAAAGCAAAGTAGATTATCGCTGGTACAAGCATCCCACCAAGTGCTGCAATTACTGGTAAAGCTGCATTTTTTATTGAGGATAGTTCTCCCTCTACTAATTCGCGTTTAATTTCCAGTCCGACCAATAAAAAGAAGATTGTCATCAAAGCATCGTTAATCCATGTAAGTATGCTGTAGTTCGCAATTTCAAATCCAACTTTCGTTGCCAGGAAGTTTTCAAAACCAGCTCTAGCAGATGAATTTGCAATAAGGAGAGATACACACACACAAATCAGCAGAATAATTCCGCCAGATTGTGATGACTTGAAAAACTGTTTAAATATATTCAGGTTGATGATTTTGGCCATTGTTGTAAAAATAACAAAATGGAATCATGTTCATTTACCTAATAGGATTTTAAATTTGACACCAGTAATTTATTGCAAACTAATTGCTCCAAATCCGAAATTACAATTTAGTACTATCACAGTACTCTATCTATACTTGATCCCTACTTGATCTATGCTTCATCTATGGAGGTGACAGCGATTATTGTGATGTTTGGTGAAAAAAATCTAAGACCTTCTTATTAAATTCTGAGATTTTTTCAACAGGCACATAATGTGTTGCATCTTTGAAAATGTAAAGTTCTGAATTGCTGATATTAGCTGAAATGTATTTGGTGTGTTTCTCCAAAATCATATCCTTGTCGCCTGCCATTACTAAAACAGGTAACTTAATTCTCTGTAAATCTTCAAGTGAGATATGAGGTTCAGTTAAAAGCATTTTAAATAGCTTAGTTTGATAAATTGATTTTTCATCTGTTTTGGATTTCAGCTTTTTAATCGCCAGCTCAACTTCCTTTATCGTTTTGATAGAAACAGCTTCATTTGGATTTGTACAGGCTCCGGTTACAGCCAGCCTATTTACATAATCAGGATATTTTGAAGCCATAATCAATCCGGTATTTCCACCATCGCTCCAACCTAAAATATTTGCTTTGATAATATGTAAAGAATCAAGAAGTGTTTTCATATCTTCAGCGTACAAATCATACGTGAGTGATTCAGAAACATTATCTGTACTTTTTCCTTGGCCACGTGTATCCACTGCAATTACCTTGTAGGTTTTAGAAAATTCTTTAATTTGTTTCTTAAAAGCATTTATAGATTGACTGTTACCATGCAATAACAACAGTGGTTCTCCTTCTCCATAGGTTTCATAATATAATTCGGCCTCTCTAACCTTCACTTTTCCAGAGGAAGCCATATTGTTGCCATAATTAATTGGCTTGTTTTTGCCAGGATTATAATCTGCCTTTATTTTTGCATGGCTAATATCTACGCCATCAACTAGTACGCGAACATCATCAATCCACATTTTGCCTGAACCACCTAAAAGCGGAAACAGGTTGAAAGTTGCAGCTTCTTTTTGAAGAGGCAGTTTGAGGCTATATTGCTGCCAATCTTTTGTACCGTAAATTCTTTTTGATAATAAATTAGCGACATGCAATTTATCATTATCCTCATCATCTATTCTAAAAGTGAAATTTACATAACCCTTAACATTTTGCAATTTCAGATAAAATTTTATTTCTACCTCTTTACCTTCAAATTTTGCTGGAATAATGAGATTAGACATGCCAGAAATTGCATCATCATCTTTTTCGATGTTCTCTATAAGAAGCGAATATTTTCCGGAATGTTTTTGATTAGAATCTATTGAAACCTTATATCCACTTTTCGTAATGCCAATTTGCCAATCGTCAGGAGATTTCCATACATAAAAACCTTTCTCGAAATCAAGGTTAAACTTATTTGTATCGTTATGCAATTCAGGTGAATAACTTTGACTGAAACCACAAAAAGGGCTACAAGCAAAAAGCATGGCAATAAGAAGATTTTTCATGAAGGATGATTGGTGTTAATTGAAGGTACTTATAAAATAAAAGACTCCTTTTTTATTAACACTCTTTAACAAAATCATCATTAGAATATGATCACCATTAGAGCAGTTTTCTCTCGATAAGAAGATTTCAATATTTTCTTTTTAATTGAGATTTTGCAATATCCTTAAAAAATTAGAACTCATCTTAAATAAAAAAAGCTCCACATTTCTGTGAAGCTTTTCGTGATCCCGCTGGGATAATGACTTATTAATCCAATTGGTACTAAATGAGTAAGTTATGAAAAATATATTGTCGTCACCTCAAAGAGGGCACCAAATTGGGCACCAGTTATTTTGATATGATTTGACTAGTTTGCAAGAACAATTCATTGTTGACTAAATATAGCGATATTTTTTTTAATAATATAACTAAGTATAATTAATTATTACATTCGTCTGTCTACTATTCTAATATGATTACCATAGTGACACTGTGCGGGCGGAAAAAGGAAAGCCGCTTGATTTCGATGTGGGTAAAAAGGTTAATTACCAAGATGTAATGAGGTAAGTAAAATGGTGCAGGGAGGCGGTTTATTCTTTACATGGTTCAACATGTGCTGGAAAAATTTTTTCTCGATGATCAATTCCCCAGTCTGCCAGAACATGGATCACAGGTTTTAAGGTCTGTCCGTATGAGGTAAGTTCATAAAACATGGATGAAGGTGGGTCAGACTTTGCCTTTTTTACAATAAGCTGGTCAATTTCCATTTCCTTTAATTGTCTGCTAAGCATTTTTCCTGAAATTCCCTTAAGGTCATTTAGGATTTCTGAATATCTTTTGGAATCCCGATATAAGGAAGCGATAATGTATACTTTCCATTTTCCACCTAACATATCCATTGAATCATGGATTCCCATGATAAACCTTTTACAGTCGTAGATTTCCTTTTCAATTTCTGTCATCATTTTTGGTTACCTTTTTGTCACCCAGAATTCTATCAGTTTGGTGACAAAAGTAAACAAAATGAGATAGTTTTACAGCTTTAACCTTAAACAGAATTTAAAATGAACATACTCATTACAGGAGGGAGCAGAGGGATTGGAAAAGGCATTGCGTTGGAACTCAACAGGGCTGGACATAACCTATTGTTGGTTGCAAAAACTTTTAATAACCTTGAAAATGCTAAAAATGAAATGCCAGATCAAAATTTACGTACCGAAATTTTTGAGTGTGATCTGAGCCAGGAAAGCGAAATCGACAAATTGTTGTCGTACTCTGAAAGTATTGACTTTAAGCCAGATGTCCTTGTTTTTGATGCCGGATCTGCACGTGTTGGTTCGTTAACTGAATCTTCTTTTGAAGACCTAAAGGCAGTGATGGATCTGAATGTATATCAAGTTTATCACGCCGTAAAACGTTATTATCCAATATTGAAACAGTCGAACAGGGCTAGGATTTATATCATAGGTTCAACAGCAAGTTATGAGGCCTACCCATCCTATCCATTATATGGCTTGTCAAAATGGAGTCTGCGTGGATATTCGTTAACATTAAGACAAGAGCTAATGAAGGATAATATTGGCGTCACGCTAATCCATCCCGGGGTAACGTTAACCGATCAATGGAACGGCATCAACCTACCAGAGAATAAATATATTGTTCCAGCCGATATCGGAAAGCTTGTTAGTGCCACATTAAATTTGAGCGAACATGCGCTGGTAGAGGAGTTGACCGTAAAACCGGTATCGGGCGATCTCCAATAAGCCGGATTAATTCACGAGCATTTAATCTGTAATTTTCTATTTAGATGGTTTAAAGAAGCATTCGCTTTGATCAACACCATGCCTAATAGCCGAATTGGCGCAGTTTTTTAACTAAAATTTGGCAGTTGATAAATAATTTATACATTTGCATAACTGATTATGTAATTGGTTATTTTAATTCACTCGGAATGTCGGTTCATACAGCAGATAAAACAAAGATTACCACGGTCCATCTAAAAAAGATGAAGGACAATGGAGAAAAGATATGTGTACTAACAGCTTACGACTATACTACAGCTAGGATAATCGATGGCGCGGGTATAGAGGTAGTGATAGTAGGAGATTCTGCCTCGAACACAATGATTGGCAATCCGACCACCTTGTCAATCACACTCGAACAGATGATACATTATGCAAAGGCTGTAGTGAACGGAACTAAAAGAGCTTTGGTTATCGCGGATATGCCATTTGGCACCGTTTGTGGAAATCCCCTGAAATCACTTGATGCTGCCATTCGTATGATGCAGGAAACAGGAGCTGATGCCATAAAAGTTGAGGGCGGAGCCGAGATTAGAGAAGACATAAAAAAGATAATTGACGCTGGCATACCAATAATGGCACATTTGGGCTTAATGCCGCAGTCTATTAATAAATACGGGACCTATGGGGTGAGGGGGAAAGACAAAGAAGAAGCCAAAAAGTTAATGGAGGATTGTCTTTTAATGGAAGAACTTGGTGTGTTTGGAATCCTGCTTGAGAAAATTCCCGCAAGTCTCGCTGCGCAGATTTCGGCAAAAATTAGTATTCCTACAATTGGTATCGGTGCGGGTTCGGCAACAGACGGACAAGTATTGGTTATACAGGATGTGATGGGGATGAACAAAGATTTTTCACCAAAATTTTTGAGGCGTTATGCAGATCTACATACCATAATGACTGGAGCCACACAAAGCTATATTTCGGATGTAAAGGCAGGAAGTTTCCCAAATGAAGACGAAAGTTATTGATATTACCCGTTGAAGAAAATGATATCGAACTTAAAATAATAAGCTAATGAAAACAAAAAGAGAAATAGCCGAGAAATACATAGCACTTCTTTCTACGGGTAAGGTTGAGGAGATCATAAGTCTTTTCACTTTTGATGCGATAGTGAGCTCACCGATCTATGGAGAGAAAAAAGCTAGCTTATTTTATAAAGAACTCATTGATGATACCACTAGCTCGGCATTGAAACTGAAAGGAATATTTGAAGATAGCAATTTGAATAGCATTGCCCTATATTTTGAATATACATGGACCTTAATATCCGGTAAAATTGTTGTGTTTGATGTTGTGGATGTCATTGTGTTTGACGATGAGCATAAGATTGTGTCATTGAAGATAATATACGATACGGTAGTTAGTAGGGATTTAGTTAATCAAATAAAGAAATAAAATGGAAATATTCGAAAAAACAGGCAAAATGGCTTTAGGTAGCAGACTGCGTTTGTTAACTGCAAAAGTAACCGAAGATGCTGCCAGGATTTACGAACTGTACAATGTAGAATTTGTTCCAAAGTGGTTTCCTGTATTCTTTGTCCTTTCCGAAGATGGGGAAAGGACGATCACCGAAATTGCTACCGAAATAGGTCACTCACAGCCGTCGGTTACAAAAATCATTAAGGAAATGGCAAAAGTGGGCTTGGTCAAGGACAATCTCAAAACAGCCGACAAACGCAGGAACGTAGTGGGACTGACTGAAAAAGGAAAAACCGTTGCCGAAAAAATGATCAAGGTCCAATGTGCTGATATAGATGCTGCCATTAACGGAATAATTGCAGAAGCCACACATAACCTTTGGGAAGCCATTGCGGAATGGGAGTTTTTATTGGAACAGAAATCAATCTTCAAACGGGTACAGGAGCAAAAGAAACTGCGTGAAAGTAAAGATGTACAGATTGTAAACTACCAACCGCAATACCAATCTGCTTTCCGCTCGCTTAACGAAGAATGGATTACCACCTATTTTGAAATGGAGGAAAACGATTATAAAGTACTGGATAATCCCCAGGAATACATATTGGATAAGGGCGGGAAAATATTTGTAGGCCTTCATGATAACCAACCAATAGGGGTTTGCGCCTTAATTAAATTAGAAAATTCCCAGTTCGATTTTGAAATGGCAAAAATGGCAGTATCACCCAAAGCGCAGGGTAAAAATGTCGGCTGGTTATTAGGTCAGGAAGTAATCAATGCCGCCAAAGAAATGGGCGCTTCGAAAATATATCTGGAAAGCAACATGATCCTGAAACCTGCTATCAAGTTATATGCTAAAATGGGATTTGAAAAAATAACAGGACATCCCACACCTTATAAACGAAGCAATATTCAAATGCAATTAATACTAAAACACTAATGGAGATGAAAAATGTAGTGAAAAAAGAAAATGGAGTTCCAAGACAATTTTTAGGGGTTGATTTTGTGGTGCTTTCCATAGGTAAAGATACAATGGTGGCAAAAATGCTGTATAAAGCAAGCGATTTTGTGCCCTTCCATCAGCATCCCAATGAGCAGAGTGCTTACGTCATCTCGGGAACTTATAAGCTAAAGTTTGGTGGGGAGGAATATCTATTGTCGGAGGGTGACACCTATTCAATTCCAGCCAATGTTGAACACTCTATTGAAATTATAACAGCAGGCGAAGTTATCGATGTTTTCAGCCCGATAAGACAGGACTATTTATAATACAACAATATAAAATGTACGATAGAATAAAACAAAGCTTTGAGAAGCAGGGATTGATGAAAACTTTAAAAGCCCAATTGGTGGAGGTGGAAGAGGGACAGGTAAAAATGAGCTGTGAATTTTCCGAATCCTTAACACAACAACACGGATTTTTTCATGCAGGGGTTGCCACTAGCATTGCAGATAGTGCCTGCGGTTATGCGGCTTTGACAATGATGCCCGAGAATGCCGAGGTATTAAGCGTTGAGTTTAAAGTCAATTTTATAAAACCTGCAAAAACGGAGAAACTCATTGTCATTGGAAAGGTGCTGCAATCTGGTAGGACACTTACGGTTTGCGAGGGTTACGTTTACGATTGTAGCGAGCAGAAACTGATTGCCAAAATGACGGCAACAATAATAACCGTACAACATTCAATAGAATAGATTTATAGAAACATTTAAATACAATACAATGAAAAATGAGTTGTTAGCAATAGCGAAACGTTCAGAAGAGATATTTGACGACTTTTCAAAAGAAGATGCAATTAGTGAGATCTCGGTAGATGAGATAAGGAAACAATTAGTGAAATATGATTTCAACGAACCAAAACCTCTAGGTGAGATCATTGACGATGTGCAATTCGCATTGGGAAAGTGGAACCTTCAAACAAACCATCCCTTACATTTTGGATTATTCCAGCCAAGTATCACCAGTTCTGGCGTAGTGGCAGATGCGTTGGTAGCACTTTATAATCCTCAAATGGCTACGTGGTGGTTTTCCCCTGCAGCCAACGAAATTGAAAGACATACCCTGAGCTTTCTGAAATTGAAATTTGGGTATGATCCAGATACTACATTTGCGTCGTTTACTTCGGGTGGTTCGGAATCAAACTATACAGCGGTCATAACTGCTCTAACACATCGTTTTCCAGAATATCGTGAAAATGGTGCTCATGCGCTAGAAAAACAGCCAATAATATATGCCTCACAAGACGCACATGATTCGATGATCAGGGTTGCACATCAAACTGGACTGGGCAGAAATGCGGTTGTTCGTATCCCGGTGGATAGCGAGCGGAAAATGGATATGCAAAAGTTGAAAGTGCAGCTTCAGGCAGATAAATTGCAGGGCCGTGAACCTTTTATGATTGTGGCCACTGTAGGCACAACTTCCTATGGGATTATCGACCCTGTTGAAGAGATCATCGAATTGAACAAAACTGAAAATCTTTGGCTTCATGTTGATGCAGCCTGGGGTGGGGGATTCGTTATTTCTGATGAAGCAAAGTCTTACCTTAAGGGTATTGAACAAGCTGATTCAATCACATGGGATCCGCACAAGACTTTGCCTATCCCAACGGGTGCAGGCTTCTTCCTAACAAAACATAGAGAGGTGATGAAGCAGACATTTTCTGTGAATGCAAGTTATGTGCCGGATGAAATAGAAGGAAGTGTCGATTCCTATAAGGTCAGCTTTTCATGGTCGAGAAGGTTCACCGGTCTGAAGATATTTATGCTACTGGCGGAGTCCGGAAGTGAGAACCTATCTAAACTGTTAACCCATCAAGTGCAAATGGGCAATCATTTCAGAAAACTTTTGGTTGATAATGGTTGGACTATTGTCGGAAGTTCTCCTTTACCGGTAATCTGTTTTACACACTCCGATCACGAGCAAAATATTGAAAAGATTTTACAAGCTGTTCTGGACAGAAAAAAAGTATGGCTTTCAAAAGTTGATTTTAACGGCCAAAGTGTATTAAGGGTATGTATATCAAGTTTCAAAACAGAAATATCTCATCTGGAAATACTTATGGATGAATTAAAAACAGTTATGAAATAGGTTAAGGGGAAGTCCGATATTGGACTTCCCCTTAAATTTTGATTATAAAAAATCAATTAACTATTTATTGTAAGCCGTAGTGTGCTGACAAAGTAGGCTACCAAAACTCAGCCATTTGGAATCTAAAAAGCCGAGTGAAATTTATAATTTTCTCTAGGTACTACCCATCTAGTACCGAACTCTTCTAAAATATCCTTCCCAAATTTGTCATAATACATTAATACACATGTTATGGCAACAATTGAATTTATAACAAAAGAGGATCTTGATCAGTTTAAACAGGAACTGTTTTCTGAGCTAAGGCGCCCTGGGCAAAGGCTACATAAAATCAGCGAACAGAAAGAGTGGCTGAAAAGCTATGAAGTTCGCAAGCTATTAAGCATATCGCCTGGCACTTTGCAAGGACTTCGAGATACTGGTAAACTCAAATTTAATAAGGTTGGAGGATTGATGTTCTATAAGTACGACGATGTCATTGCTCTGGTAGAGGGTAAGAAAATAATTTCAAAGCCCTGAATCTACAACCAATTAATTTCCTAAAAATGAGAACCTTGTTCACGGAAATTAATATAGAAACGAACCATTAAATTTTAACTTTTTAAGTTCCGAAACCAATATTCTATGGGCTAAGTGTAAACACCCTTGTGTTTGGCAAGATGTATTTTCGCATGCGCGAAAAAATCTTGCCGCCCTTGAGGTCGGGGATTTGCTCGGAACTCGCAAATCTTGGAACTTTTTTAAAGTGATAGGCATGCCAAGGAAAAAGCTTAAAAACGAAGACGACATACTCAGTCATAATTTGATTGTTAGGGTAAGTGAACGACAGTTTAATAAGCTTGAAAAACTGCGGTTAGAAAGCAATTGCCAAACGGTGGCTGAAATTGTACGCAGGATTCTTTCTGGCAAGAGGATCAATTGCTTCTATACAGATGTAAGTATGAATGCGCCCATGGAAGAATTGGTCAGTATCAGAAAGGAATTGAAGGCCATTGGCATTAATATTAACCAGATTACCAGAACCTTCAATCAGGAAAAGACTTCTGAAAATAGCAGGGCCTACTATGTACTGAAGGTAGCAGACCTCTACAAAAAAGTGGATGAAAAAGTTGATAGACTATTGGTGCTTATTACGAAACTCACCGAAAAATGGTTGCAAGGATAATTAGTGGTAAAAGTATAAGGGGATTGCTCAACTACAATGAAGGAAAGGTCAACAGTGGTGAAGCAACTTTAATTCTGGCAAACCGTTTCGGAACTGATATTGAGAGGCTAGACTTCAATAATAAACTTAACCGTTTTGAGCACCTAATTAAACGAAATATTAAAGTTAAGACCAACGCCTTGCACATTATGCTCAATTTTGATAGGAGCGATAAGGTTACTATTGGATTGTTTCAGCAGATTGCATCTTCCTACATGGACCGTATCGGCCTGGGTGAACAACCGTTTTTGGTATATCAGCACAAAGATGTGTCAGTCATCCCCATATTCACATCGTGACGACCAATATACAAGCAGATGGCAAACGGATTGATATTCATGGGCTTGGACGAACGTTGTCTGAAACGGCAAGAAAGGACTTGGAGATTGAGCATGGTCTTATCAAAGCTGAAGGTAGGAATAGGAGTGAGGCAATATCGATTACAGCGGTTTCGATAGAAACCGCAAACTACGGAAAGGTGCCGACGAAAAAAGCAATCTACAGTGTTGTAGCTGAAGTAATGCGAAGTTATAAGTTTACTTCCTTTGCAGAATACAATGTTGTTTTGAAACAGTTTAATGTTGTTGCAGACCGTGGTAAGGAAGATACGTTGATGTTCGAAAAACGTGGGCTGGTTTACTCCATCACTGATAAAAATGGCAATAGGGTTGGTATTCCGTTCAAGGCGAGTGATTTGGCAACCAGACCCACGTTGGATAGCGTAGAAAAAAAGTTTGAGCGGAATGCTCAAAAGCGAAAGCCTTACAAAGAAGGGCTTATAAAACGCATTGAACAGGTGTTTTCAAGATACGAGACCATAACAAAATCAACCTTGGTTGCGGAGCTTAAGAATCAGGGAATTGCTTTAATACTTAGACAGAACGATCAAGGGCTGGTTTATGGTGCAATATTTATTGATCACAAAAGCAAATCAGTTTTTAAAGGCAGTGACTTGGGCAGGGAATACGGTGCCAAAGCTTTTCTAGATCGTTGCGGTAATATGGATAGGCCGAAAACGTACCTTAAAACTAGTGAGCAAACAAAATCTTATCTCAAGCCCATTAACTCAACCAATTATCTGAAACAATTGATGGAAATCAGTAATACTGATCCGGTGCCAACTGTTGGGCAAAGAAAAAAGAAAAGGAAAAAGTACAGAGGTTTTTCGCGTTAAGGAAAATACTGATTTTAGTTAATTTAAAGTGAGCGACCATGAACACAGGAGAAGATGCACAAGGACTCAGAAAGATTGTTGATTTTACCCGCTTTATCAGCGTTGTAATTTTAGGCATTCATTTTTACAGCTATTGTTATGAGGTTTTTGATTCATGGGGCTTGACAGCGGAGATAAGATCACCATCTTTTGTGGGACGGCGAAAAGTACCACTTTCAAGTCTTTTATAATACAGTACAAAACCTCCATGCTCCCAGTGGAGAAGTTTGATGCGTGTGCCACTTTTATTAAGAAAAATGAACACTTCCCCACTTGTAGGGGAGCCGCCCAGCTTGGAGCTGACCAGCCCGCAGAGACCGTCAAAACTTTTGCGCATGTCACACCCCGGCTTGTAGAGGTGATAGATATGGGAGGAACTTAAAGAGAACATAGCTAATACAGTCTTATCAGATTGGAGAGCGTTTTAAGATCATCACTAGATGCCTTAATAATTACCCCGTTTGGATAGAGAACATCGATAAGTTTTGGAATGATAACAGGTGTGGCGGGAACCCTGATAAAGTTCGAAACAGCCTTTTTTCGTTTGTTGCGCGATACCCAGTTGGCAAAAGTGGTACGTTTGACCCCAAGAGTCTTGCAATATTCATTCTGGCTAAGCCCACTGGTGCGCCAAGCCTCAACGGCTAGCATTTTTTCTTCTGATGTTTTCATAATTTATCTTTTTACAAAGAAAAACATCAGATAGATCAATTAAAAGATGGACTTCATAGGCTGCTTACTTCTTCACCGATACCCGTTGAGCCGATTGTAAACTATTATCATAAATTTAATTCATCCCAGATTGAATTGATAGTAGATCTTCCCAATGGAGTAAATTTAAAAAAGAAACTGGGAGAAAAAGCATGGATTACAATAGGTTCCAATCAGCATTCTTACACGACTTTCTATGATTATCACAATGCTTTCTTAGATGGAAAAGTAAGCTACAATACAATTGAGCTGAAAAACGGTGCAGCGTTTGAATATCTGTTTGCAAAAAATATTATGCTGAGTATTGGCGGTGGATATAACAGCTATTTATCATCTAAGGTTTTTAAAGACGGAGAAAACTATAACAACGCCTCCCTAAGAAGCGAGAATAAAGGTGCTCCTTATGTCAATATTGGCTTGTCATTGCTGACATTCTAAATCAACGTCAGTGGAATTTAGTACTCAGAAACTATGGGCTGTATCATAAGTCAAAATCAAAATTTATAAACAGAATTTAATTTTGAACGCCCTCTATCAAGAATCAAAAGGAAATAAAAAACGGCAATTTTCGACTCGAAAATCGCCGTTTTTTATTTAATTATTGCCGTCTGATAAAAAGAAAATTAGCAAAGAAACTGCTGTTAGCAATGCTGAATTATTGCCTCAATCCCTATATTTCTAGAACAATCTTTCCAAAGACTGATCCTGTTTCCAATAATCGGTGAGCCTCTCCCGCATCTTCCAACGGAAAGACTTCAGAGACAAACGGTATAATCTTACCGTCAATCGCCGATTGGAACAGTTGAGACAGGCTTGATTTAATATCAGCAGCTGGTATAGAATTTAGGCTGAAGCAGGCTAATGTTAAAGAACGTTGAAATCTGCTTAACCAGCTCATCCCAAAATCATTGCCGGGAAATCCGCCAGCAGCTCCATTCAGAACATAAACTCCGTTTTCTGTTAAAAGAGATACATATTTTTCTAAGTCGGGACCACCCACCGGATCAACTACAGCATTGAAATTTTTATCATTGGCATTTGGTTCAGTTAAGGTTATAAAATTTCGAACCCCAATATTTTCCAATTCTTTTCGCTTATGGGCTGTCGTATCTGTAACAGTAATATCATACTGTGCGGCTAATGCCAATTGGACAACCATTGAACCGATTCCTCCACCTGCGCCCCGCACGAGAATTCTATCTCCGACAGATAATCGGGCACGTTGTAAGGAATAGTGGGCTACCAAGGAATTAATACCTATGCTTACTGCCTGGATACTGGATAAACTGTCAGGAACTGGCACTAATGCAGATTCGGATACGACAACCTGCTCGGCATAACCACCCAGCGTGGACAATGTATATTTCGGAGAAACTGACCATGTGATTCCGTGGCAAACTGACCACCTGAATTGCTGGCGAACGAGTGCAGCAGATGCTATAGGTATGATGTCAAAAGTAATGATTTAAAAGTAATTTTTACAGATAGGTATTTTCGGGAGCAACGGTTCTTTTCTTGCGCATCGATTCGCCCTTGAGTTCTATCCTGTGGGCATCGTGAACAATCCTGTCCAAGATTGCATCTGCAATCGTTTTTTCTCCAATTACCTCATGCCATTTACTTACCGGCAGCTGTGATGTTATAATAAGAGATGTCTTACCATGCCTATCCTCAATGATCTCCATAAGGGCAGCCCTACTTTGTGAGTCAAATGGCTGTATCCCGAAATCGTCCAGTATCAGAAGCTGTTGTTTTTCAATACGTGAGACCTCTTTGATATAAGATCCGTCAGCCTTTGCCATCTTTAACTTTGCGAACAGCTTTGGTGTACTTCCATACAGAACCCTGTAACCGAGCATACATGCCTGATAACCGATTGCTGAGGCAAGATAACTTTTTCCTATCCCAGTACTTCCTGTTATGAGCAGGTTTTCAAACCTGTCGATGAAGGTACAGTCCGCCAATCTCATAATCTGGTTCCTGTCAATACTTCTTTCTACATGATAATGCAGATCCTCGATAGATGCCTTGTAACGGAACCTGGCATAAAGGATCTGGCGTTCAATCTTTCGGTTTTGCCTGTCATCCCATTCAGCCTCTATTAGATGGGCCAACAGCTCATCAGCGGTATACTCTGTGGTCTGCCCGGTTTCAATACTGCTCTTGAAGGCATGGAACATTCCGTAGAACTTCAGCCTTCGCATTTTGTCAAGTGTATTCGTATTCATCTTTATATGGTTTTAAGGTTATTTGTAGTAATCGCCCCCACGGATGTTGTCATGGGATGGCATTGGCAGTTCATCGGCGAACAGGCTTTCCTCATACTGGTCAAGGTTGCGCTCAAGTATGGTCTGTATGGTTTTATAACTGTATATCCCAAAGCCAAGGGCCCGTCTGCAGGCATTGATCAGCCGCTGGTTCCCAGCCTTCTTCGCAAAGCTTAATATGCCCACGCATGATTTATAAGCCTGCTCAGGATGCTGTTTTCTGTCGAGTATCTTGAGGATATAAAGCCTGACATCCTCATCTATGCTGGATGCCCACTCCAGAAAACGGTCCGGTGTCCAGTCCGTCACGAACTTATGGGTAGTGGCCATATGGTCCTTATCGGTGGTGTAACTATAGGGGCTTTTAATCCGCTTATGCATCGCTATGCGCTCATAGTGATAGAAGATCTCCACATTTGACCGGGAGTAGAGTATCTTGACCTTTTTACCTATAAAACGAAAAGGGACGCTATAATAATGCTTGTCGGGACCAAGATTGACGTGTCCGTTCTTCATCACCGTTGCATGGTGCTGTTTCTTGAACTCGTATTTCAGTACTGGCAAGGGATTGAGTGCCTCCCGCTCAATTTCCTCGAACTGGAGGCGCCTGCTATAGTTTCTTCCCTTAAGTGGCTGGCTATTGTGCACCTCAAGCGCCACAAGTATCGCGGCGTTCAATTCTGTAAGGGAGTGGAAGACATGTTTTCTCAACGGCGCATAGATCCGGCTATAGGCGATCTTGACAGCCCCTTCTACAAGCGCCTTGTCCCTTGGGCGGTATGCCCGTGCAGGCAGAATAGTTGTTCCGTAATGGTCGGCAAAATCCGCAAAGGTCTCGTTCAGGGTAGGCTCGTATTTGTTGCTCTTGGTTACCGCTGCCTTGAGGTTATCGGGAACAATGGCCGCTGAGACCCCACCAATATAATGGAATGTATTCTCGCACGCAGATATAAAGTCTTCTTTCTGTTGTGTGAGTACGGCCTCCACATAGGTAAGCTGGCTGGCACCAAGGATGGCAACGAACACCTCGACATCAATCACCTCACCGGTTTCCTGGTCAACAATGGAGAGTTTCTGTCCGGCAAAATCAACAAAGAGTTTATCGCCCGCCTTGTGGTCAAGGTGCATCACCGGGTTCACACGGGACTTCCACTGGTTATAATAGAAGCAGAACTGCGTGTAATGAAAGCCATTGGGAAATTCCTTTAGATAAGCTTCCCAGAGCATCACACGGGTTACCCCAGTGCGTTTAAGTTCTTTGTCAATACCAGGAAAACAACGTTGTAAAGTTAAAAGACGGCTATCGGGTGCCCGTTCCCGGCTCTTTCCAAAAAAATCCTCAAGCTCCTTGTCATTAAGTGCATTTATCTGTTCAAATGTACACCCACCGGAATCAAACGCACTGAAGTATCTTTTTGCTGTATTGCGGGAAACACCGACCTGGGTCGCTATGGAAAGCTTGCTTCGCCCCTGGCTGTACATTCTGAGAATCTGTCTTATCTTGCTCATGCTAATAGTGGTATTTGCCATCTTCGGGAATTATGTATATCCCAAAAATAGACTTGTATCTATAGCATTTGCCGATCGTTCGGACTGGTCAATTTGGTCCGAAATCCGGTGGTCAGTTTCCCGCGGAACAGGTGGTCAGTTTAAACCGAAACGGGGTGGTCAATTTCAGCGAAATCTCCAGACGGAGCACTTTTCGAAATTTATTATAACAGCTTTCATACTGAACCGAGTGGGCAAGATTCTGATGTTTTTGATGACAGCCCTTCCGATATTTCAAAATTGCGTCAACTAACCGGCATTTCTCAGCAACTCGCCGATTATTATATTGTCCCTCAAGTTATACCTAAATTTTAAAGAGATGTTAAAAGCGGATAAAATAATTATTATTGATATATAAGCAACTTGCTGGGAAAGGGGTGAAATGCCGGTTGGTAGTAAGATGGAGATCATAGTAATTTGAATTTGTAACCTAATAATTGATACGGGAAAATCTTATTGGTTTATAAACTCTAAAGTCTCACAATCACGGAAACCCAACCTTTCGCTTTTTCATTTATATATATTGCCACATCTTCGCCAGTTACGATTGGGATTGCTAAGTCTATTCTCTTTTACAATTATTTTAAAAGGGAAAGAAAGTGAAGGTTATCATGCAGGTTTTTTAATTCATGATAGCTGCGGGCATCCTCTTTTAATTCAGGCTCCAGTTCAAATGTTTTTTTAAGATTTAACAAGCATTTTTCCATGTTGCCTTTAAGATTCTCCATAATAGCTATCTGATAGTAATTCCAGCTAAACTTACGTTCAGCATTGAGATCGTTGAACAAATTAATGGCGTCGTCATAATCATTTAAACCCTTTAAATAAATTCCCTTCAGATACGTTAACTGATATTTGCCATCATTATCAAGCTTTTCAGCAAAACTTTCAAATCTCGCCAGTGCTTCATTTTTTTCTAATAAATTAAAAACCCCGGTGAAAAGATTTAACACATATTGTTGGTGGTAATATGAGATAAATAACTGCTCTACCCGGTCTATAGCTTCTTGAATATTGCGTTGTTTAATCAAAATCTGGATTTTGTAGCCAATTACAGTCGGATTTTGAACATCCAAAATCAAACATTCATCTACGGTTTCAATAAATTTGGCTTCGCCAATTTTCTCTATTAGCTCAAAAGCCAGATTAACTGTAAAATCTACTGCCTGTTTATCAGTTGGGTTTATTAATAAATAGCTTTTTAAGGATTCGAATGCGACTAATTTGTCGTTTCTGTATAAAACCAGCGATTTAAGTCTTAGATATTTTGGCTTTCTAGTAGTTTGATATAAGCCTTGCAAAAGATTAATTACAACATTTTCAGTATCTTTTGCTAACAGAGCATTAATAAGTATTGTTTCTATCTCTGGTAAATCGACTTTTTTATTTATCGAAACGTAAAACTTCAAAGCTTCGTTTATGTCGAATTGAATTAACGCAGTAGCCTTATTATAAAGTGCATCATAATCCTCTGGAATGATCTTGATTATTTGATTAAAATATTCAACAGCTTTGGAATATTCGCCAAGTCTGATAGATAAAACGCCTAAATTATTAAGTGCATCAATATGACTATCGTCAATTTCCAGTGCTTTTTCATAATCCAGCTTTGCTCGCTTTAATTCATTTAAATCTTCAAGGGCTAGTGCGCGATTTACGTATAAACTTACATTATTATGGTTCAGATTTATGGCCTGGTCAAAATTTTTGATTGCCTCTTCATATTGACCAAGCTCAGTTTTAAGAGTGCCAAGATTAGCATAGGCCAAACCTGTTTTATCACCTAATTCTATAGCTTTATTAAAAAGCTCATCTGCATTTTTGTAATTTTTGTTTTGGAATTGAAAAATTCCGTAGGCTATATGTTTGTCGATCTGTCCTGGATCTACATTATATGGCTGGTGTTCTGGATTGGGTGTAATTTCTGCGACTGTGATTTCTCCACTGGCAAGTTTGTTACTAAAATCATCAACCACGTTTTTTTTTATTTGATTGAATTTGCTAATAACTTGGTCAGATTGCGATATGCTGAGTCCCTTTTTCAAAAGTAAGCTTTTTACAATTTCAACGTTATGATCGTTATTTAAATACTCTGCTTGCGCAAAGGACAAAATTTCCAATTGAAATTGCTTTGAGTTGAAAAGATTCTCTGCCACACCACTTAGTGGAAGTACGCCATCATTTTTCGCCCTCTTATCCGCGTAAATTTCATTTAAACTCTTTCCTTTTACGCCAGTTGTTTTCACAACTTTGGAGGCAAAATGCTTTTGGTAAAGACTTTCCGCCCTTTCAGCAATAATTGATGCTTGTCTATCGTCATAACCTTTTGATTTAAGCATTGTCATAACAGTTTCGATAGTGCTTACATCATCGCATAATATGTTTAATGCAGTTAGCACCAAATCATTGACCTCTTCTTTTTTAAATTTTTGAGGCGTTGGAATGACATCATTATTAGTTTGCTGAACAGCTTTTTTAAGAAAATCGAATAGCCCCATAAGATCTTGAATGCATGAAGTGAGTAAATTAATGAAAAGATATTTATTGTTATAAAATAAATGTCAATTTAAATGCTGCTAAATGAATTCTTAACATTTTTAGACATAAAAAATCCTGTTTCCAGGCACTAATTTGGTGCGTTAAGATATGATAGGTTATCACAATTCGTGATAACCTATCCCTGTTATTTGTGAAAATCTAGTGACCCATTCCCCTGCTAGTATCATTTTTATGGCTATTTTTCGCCTCCTGAAGCTTTCTGTAAAATTCCCTGCTTTCTAAAAGATTAGTATATTCAACTACCGCCTTTGAAATGCTTTTCTGCACATCCTGCCATTTGAGCTTTCCATCGATAAGTTTTACGGGGACATTAAAGTCGATATCATTATGGTACATCAGGGATGACTTAGCGGTGTTTGGGTCGACATTCGGATATTTCCGGCAGTAGTAATCCAAAATTTCATCTAAAGGCATTTTTATTAACAGGTAATGCATATCGATAAAATCCTTGATTCGTTGTCCGCTATTGACGATTGCGTTTATCTTCATGGCTGATATATCCTGATTGGACATCATCCTTATTCCTTCAATGGTTTCTATTGGTCTGATTGATGGATATTTGTGGGAGATTAAATCAAAATCAACTCCGCCAATGCTTCCGCTTACATAATTGCCCTTGTGGCGTTTTACATCTGCGCCATAACTGTTCTGTAAGTGTACGGCGAGTCCATCACCGTCAAAGTCCGTCGAGCTGAAAAGGTCGATATCTATGGATTCCCTGTGGCCTATTCTTAAAGATAGTGCGGTACCACCCACAAGATAAAAGGAGTTAAGCTGATCGTCTCGCATCAGCCTCTGGATCAGATCCAGTGTCCCTGGTGTAACTGTTTCTTTGTGTAACATTTGAGTTTTTCTTTGCTCAACTGAAAATATTTGCAAACGGCTTCCATGGTCATATCAGAAAGATAGGTGATGTCTTCTTTGAGGGCTCGGATTACGTTATCTTCACCATAAAACCTAATCATCTCTTCCCACTCACTGTGACTGCCCTTATCAAGCACCCGTTCGATAACGGTTTTGTAACTCCTGCTCCAATCCAGTTTATCAAAATCAAAGTCCCAGAATAGTACCTTTGGAAGGTCTGGTCTTCTAACCTTCTGTATGAGTGGCTGTCTTTCGATTTTGATTTCATCGTTTTCGAAGGGAATCTTCTTTTTCGAAAGATAATTGTTCAATGTATTGTAATTATAGATAGGGTAGCTGTCGCAAAATCCTTTCAGACTTGAAAACACATCTATATCTGTACCGGCAAATCTTTTCCAGTGCACAACAATTACTCTTTTGTTCAATTCCTTTAACATCATACAAATCTAACCAAAATAGGAATTAATGCCTAATATTTGCAAATATTTGTCAATTTAAGGTTATCATTAAATTATTTATCTAATAGCTGAAATTATACGATGGCTAACTTCTTCTTTAATACTGCCATATCCTCACTTACCTTGATATCCAAAATCTTCGCATAATGCTGCGTAGTTCTGATGTTCGTATGGCCGAGCATCTTTGACACACTTTCAATTGGCACACCATTTAAAAGCGTCACCGTAGTTGCAAAAGTATGGCGGGCTATGTGCGAAGTCAATTTTTTCTCAATTTCGCACAGGTCAGCAATTTCTTTCAAATATTCGTTCATCTTTTGGTTGCTCGGAACGGGGAGGAGTGAGCCTTTATTCAGGCAAACTTTATTGGTAGCATACCTATCAATAATTTCAACCGCTGTAGGCAATAGGGGAACCGATGATCTTATCTTGGTTTTCTGCCGGTTGGTAAAAATCCAACGTTCGCCATCAAATCCCGTTCTGATATTTTCCTGCTTCAGTTTGAAAACATCTACATACGCTAGTCCCGTAAAACAGCAGAAGATAAATACATCTCTTACCTGTTTTAATCTTTCCGATAAAAACTCTTTTCCTGTGATATGAGCCAATTCCTCTTTATTCAAGTAAAATCGGTCGACGTTCTTTGTTTTGCCTTTGTAAGCGTTAAAAGGCGATTTATCTATCCATTCGTTCTCCATACAGATTCGAAGGATTTTTCCAAGGTTCTTAATGTTCTTTACCACATAATTATTCGCACAGTATTTATCAGATCTCAGGTAGTGGTCAAATCCGTTGAGGAAAGCTTGGTCGATGCTTTTGATGTTCATATCCGCAAGGCCATATTTCAAGCGGATGAAAACCTTTAGATGTCTTTCCATGACCTTGTACCGGTTCAGGGTGCCACGCACGTAGTCTTTGCCTACAAGCTGCTCCATTTTTAAGTTGTGGTCAGCAATAGCTTCCAATAAGGTGTGGGAATTGGAAAGCGTACCCAAATAACACGACTTGATCGCATCAGCTGTGATGGGCAATCCCATATCAAATACGCATTGATGGGCGTAGTAAACGGCATTTTGCAACTGGTCGAGGTGGGTGTTTAATACCTTGGTCTCTTCCTTAGTGCCGATGGCCCGCCCGCCCTTGGCGTTCCATCGCTTGGGATCGCAGTCCCGGTTGGCGGCTAACTCTGCACGGTTTCCCTCAACTGTAATCCTCATGTAGATGGGTACATTTCCACTCACATAGTTCTTTTGCTTTTTCAGATAGAAAAGCAGGCTAAAATTGGTCTTCATAATCTCTCGATTTTAGTTAAACAAATGTAGCTTTGCGACTAAAAACATACAAGATGTACAGTTTATAACAACCTGTACATTAATTGATTATGTACTATTCGGTGAGTAAATTTTAACCATTTTGCCTTACTCACCGAATCACTCACCAAAGTTTTGTGAATTCGTGCGAATTTTGGCAACTTCCTAAAAGCAAAAACCCTGCTAATCGTGCGATTGCAGGGTTTTATACATTTTGATAGTCTTTGGTGTGATCCCGCTGGGATTCGAACCCAGGACCACTACATTAAAAGTGTAATGCTCTACCAGCTGAGCTACGGAATCTACTTTAATTTTGAACAACGTTAGTCGTTTGTTTTAAAGTGGTGCAAATATAGGGTTCTTCACTATTTCATGCAAATAAAAATGTTTGAAATATCCTAACTGTATTGATTTATAGAACGATTAATTGCTAAACCAATATTTTTACGTTTGAAAAGGGATTTTAGAGGGTTCAGATTGTGATGCATGAATAAATTATGTTGCAATTATTATTAAGATGGAATGGGTTAGATAAATAATATTCTACAAACATAATAGGTGAGAAGGAGTGATTTTAGGAACATGATTTATATCATTTGCAGAATTTTTACCGCTTTTGGGCTTAATGTTGAATCTTTTTGTTGATGGTTTTAAAAATTACACAAACGTTTGATGAGAAAAATTATAAAATTATTGTTTAGTTTGGCAGAATCAACCAAACCAAACTATTTTTTATGGCTAATACGCTAAACCAATCCCAAAATAAAGGGCCGAAACCTCTTGTTGTTATTTGTGCGCTCTTTTTTATATTCGGCTTTGTAACCTGGGCAAACGGAACACTGATTCCTTTCTTTAAGTTATCATTTGGCTTATCTGATATACAAGCTTTTCTTGTAACTTTTGCTTCTTACATGGCCTATTTCTTTTTAGCCTTGCCTTCATCATGGATTTTAAAGAAAGCAGGGTTTAAGAACGGAATCATTTTAGGATTATTTATTCTGGCACTAGGTTCGCTGCTTTTTATCCCTGCTGCACAAAGTAGAACATTTGGCCTTTTCTTAACCGGAATTTTTGTTCAGGGTGCTGCGTTAGCATTGTTACAAACAGCTTCCAACCCATATTTAACTATTATTGGTCCGATAGAAAGTGCAGCGAAACGAATCAGTATTGCGGGCATTTGCAATAAGTTTGCCGGCATTATTGTTCCGTTTATCATGGGAACGCTATTTCTTAAGAATGCTGGTGATATTGAAAAAAAGATTCAATTGGTAACAGGTTTAGCAAAGGAACAATTGCTGAATGACGTTTTAGGTAGAGTAAATACGCCATACATTGTGCTAGCAATTGTGTTCTCAATTTTCGCTTTAGTTATAAAGTTTACCGATTTGCCGGAAGTGCAAGTTGAGGAAGATGTGGTTGATGAAGAAGCCGGAAAAGTAGTTAAGCATAGCAGTATATTTCAGTTTCCGCATTTGTTTTTAGGTGCCTTTTGTATTTTTGTTTACGTTGCGGCAGAGGTTATGGCCGGAGATATTATTGGCGTTTACGGTAAAGCTTTAGGTATAAGTGCGGATATAAGTAAATACTTTACATCACTAACCCTAGGTGGCATGTTGCTTGGTTATATTGTTGGTATAATTGCTATACCTAAATTTATCTCGCAACAGTTTGCCTTAAGAATCTGTGCAATTTTAGGTTTAGTATTCACCATTATTGCATACTTAACCTCAGGTTACGTTTCAGTTATTTTTATTGCTCTATTAGGTTTAGCTAATTCGTTAATGTGGCCAGCGATTTTTCCATTAGGCATAAGTCATTTAGGTAAATTTACAAAAACAGGTTCGGCAATTATGGTAATGGGTATTGCCGGAGGCGCAATCTGGCCATTGTTATATGCCTTTATCAAAGATGAATTAGGATTAGATTTTCAGCTTGCGTATTTCGTAACAGTTATGCCATGTTATCTGTACATTTTTTACTTTGCTGTAAAAGGACATAAGGTTGGATTGAATATAAAATAGTTCTTCAACTACGCTCAGAACGACATTTTGGGATTTCTTTCTTATACAAGTAATTTTCGCTTATTTTGCCGAAATATAAATAATAGGTTTTTAGTGTGAACCTGCAAATCAATTCCGAATGAATAAAGCTATTTTTTTAGATCGTGATGGTGTTTTAAACCATGAAATATACGATTATATCTGCCGTGTAGAAGATTTCAAAATTCTTGATTACCAAATACCTGTTTTAAAGAAATTTTTCGATGAAGGTTATTTGTTAATTGTAATTACTAATCAGGGCGGCATTGCCCTTAAAAGATATTCTGAACAGGAACTGGCGATTATGCATCAAATGCTTAGAAATGCTTTCGTTGCTAAGGGAGCTGATATTGCAGGGTTTTATTATTGTCCGCACCATCCAACAGTTGGTGGCGAGTGTAAATGTCGTAAACCTAAATCTGGAATGCTTTTAGATGCCATTGATATGTATGATATCGATCCTGCATTATCTGTAATGATTGGCGATAAGCCCAGAGATGTTGAAGCTGCAAATGGAGCAGGAGTGAAGGGGATTTTAATCGAGCCTGATGAGCAGATTATTTATGAAAAGGTTAAGGAAGTACTTGCAATGTGAGATGGAAAAGGGTAGATGGATGATGGAAAAGGGTGGATGGGAAATGGAAAATAGATAATAGGTATAAAAAAGTCCTAAGTTTCGAATCGATGTGATTCTTTACTTAGGACTTTTTCTTGAAAGTACACTTTCTGTTTTGAGCTTTTATCTTTAAGCTTCTAACTTATTTACCCGCTGCTTTAGCGTGGTCTGCTAAGAAAGTTGCTAAACCTGAATCTGTTAATGGATGCTTTAACAAACCAACAATTGCTGCTAATGGAGCTGTAATTACATCAGCACCTAATTTTGCACAGTTAACAATGTGTAATGGACCACGAATTGAAGCTGCAAGAATTTGAGTTTCGTATCCGTAGTTATCAAAAATTGTTCTGATGTCTTCGATTAAAACCAAGCCATCGCTAGAAATATCATCTAAACGACCTAAGAATGGTGAAACATAAGTTGCACCAGCTTTAGCTGCTAATAATGCTTGTCCGGCAGAGAAGATTAAAGTACAGTTGGTTTTAATACCTTTTGAAGAGAAATATTTAATTGCTTTTACGCCATCTTTAATCATCGGAACTTTAACAACGATTTTCGGGTTAAGTGCTGCTAAAGCTTCACCTTCTTTAATAATTTCGTCGTAAGTTGTAGAGATAACTTCTGCACTAACGTTGTCATCAACGATATCGCAAATCGCTTTATAATGGTTAATTACGTTTTGATCGCCTGTAATACCTTCCTTAGCCATTAAGCTTGGGTTAGTGGTTACGCCATCTAAAATGCCTAAATCCTGAGCTTCTTTAATCTGGTCAAGATTTGCTGTGTCGATAAAAAATTTCATGGTTATAAATTCTTAAATATTTGAGTTTTAATTGATTAAACCCTGAAGAATTTAATTCCCCCTTCAGGGGATTAAGGGAAAAGAAAAAAGGGCAAGCACCTTCTATCGCACCGCTACAACCTTCTACCCTTGCTATGTTCCCATCCTGGGGGAGTTCAAAGGGAGCTGGTCGTAAAAGACTTGCCCGGCACAAAGGTAGAAAAAGATGTTGTTTTGCAAAACCCATTTTCCTAATTTTTTAAACTATCAGGCTATTCCGCTGATTAGTAATTTAATAAAGTTTAAATCGCTGATAATTTTGTTGGTTTTAAATAGAGAAATCCATTATTCTTAATGAATTGGAGTAATCGTAACATCGTCACTTCGACCGCAGTGGAGACCAATAAGTGCTTAGCGAAGCTAAATCTTTTAAATTAGTTTTTGATATGCTTTGTTTTAAAAGAAACTCTGTGTTGAAAATTTACTACTGCAAATCAATCTAAACTACGTATTTGAAATCTCTAGTAATATAGCTTAAGGTATTATTAAAAGATTATAGTATTTCATTTATGAATATTATATTTATATATAAATCAATTATTTAATCGTTTTACTAAAAATTACTACTTAAAACTTAGTTAATATTCTTAAAAAATTCAATTATGAATATTGTAATTATAGTGCTTTTTTGTTGATGATATTTTATTTTAATATTTAAAAATTACATAAGAACTAAAATAATCTTAAAAAGTGTATCAACTCTATAATTTGCGGCTCATTTTTTTTAACTTAGTGTTTCCTATACACTAACAACTAACGAGCAAAGAATGGAACCAAACAGTGGATTGTATAATGCGCAATTTGAACACGATGCCTGCGGTATTGGGTTCGTTGCACATGTGAAAGGGCGAAAATCGCATCAAATCATCTCCGATGCGCTTACTATTTTAGAAAATCTAGATCATAGAGGGGCAAGTGGAGCAGAACCAAATACGGGCGATGGAGCCGGAATCATGATTCAGATTCCTCACGAATTTTTTTATGATGAATGTTTAAAAGCTGGCTTTAGCCTACCTGAAACCAATAACTACGGTGTGGGTATGTTATTTATGCCAAAAGATATTCGTTCAAGAGAAGAATGTAGAGAACTTATTTACCGTGCCGCGGAAAAGCTGGGGCTTGAAATTTTAGGTTTTAGAAAAGTTGATGTTGATACAACCGATATTGGTAGTATGGCATTATCTGTAGAACCAGAAATTGAGCAGGTTTTTATCGCTCGTCCTTATGCGGTTAATCCTGGAGCTGATTTTGAGCGCAAGCTTTACATTTTTAAAAACTACCTGATAAAGTTAATTACCAATACTGTTCATGGTGGTAAAGATTTTTACATAGTTTCTCTTTCTGCTCAAACCATTATTTACAAAGGACAGCTTACATCCCTACAAGTTCGTGCCTATTTTAAAGATTTAACTGATAAACGTGTGGTTTCTGCCCTAGGCTTAGTTCACTCACGTTTTGCAACAAATACTTTTCCATCGTGGAGACTGGCTCAACCTTTCCGCTTTATTGCGCACAATGGCGAGATTAACACTTTACAAGGTAACTTAAACTGGTTCAGAGCTGGTGTAAAATCATTTGCTTCGGCATATTTTACCCCTGAAGAACTGGATATGCTTTTACCTGTTATCGATGAGACAAACTCAGATTCTGGTTGTTTAGATAACGTTATCGAATTATTATTGCATGCAGGCAGAACTTTGCCTCATGTTTTAATGATGCTTGTACCAGAAGCCTGGGATGGCAACGAGGATATGGATCCTATGAAAAAAGCTTTCTACGAGTTTCACGCAACTTTGATGGAGCCTTGGGATGGTCCGGCGGCAATTGCTTTTACTGATGGTAAATTAATTGGTGCAACATTAGATAGAAACGGTTTACGTCCATCTCGTTATGCAATTACTTCAGATGATAGAGTAATTATGGGTTCGGAAGCTGGTGCATTGGCGATAGATCAAAGTACAATTATCGAAAAAGGACGTTTAACGCCTGGTAAAATGTTCGTTGTGGATATGGAGCAGGGTAGAATCATCAGCGATGAAGAAATTAAAACACAGGTTTGTACTAAAAGTCCTTATGCTGATTGGATTAATCAATATCAAATCCGCTTAGAAGAATTGCCAGAACCGCGTGTAATGTTCACCGGACTTTCAGAAGAATCTATTTTTAAATATCAGCAGGTTTTTGGTTATAGCAGAGAGGATGTCGATTTGCTATTAAAACCAATGGCTATCGATGCCAAAGAACCGATTGGTTCGATGGGTACTGATACACCGCTTGCAATTTTATCGAAGCGTCCACAACATTTATCTAATTACTTTAAGCAGTTATTTGCTCAGGTTACCAATCCACCAATCGATCCAATCAGGGAGAAAGTGGTGATGAGTTTAGCTAGTTTTATGGGTAGTAATGGAAACTTGTTAGATGAAAATCCTAAACAAGCGCACTGTGTAGCTATAAAGCATCCGATTTTAACTAATCAGGAGTTAGAAAAACTTAGAAGTATTGACACAGGTGTTTTTCAGGCTAAAACTTTACAAACTTATTTTAGAGCTGATGGAAAGCCAGGTGCAATGGCAAAAGCTCTAGACAGACTTTGTCGTTATGCGGTTGATGCTGTTGAGGATGGTTTCCAGGTTATTGTTTTAACAGATAGAGCCATTGATTCTGAACATGCTGCAATGCCATCTTTATTGGCTGTTTCTGCAGTTCATCACCATTTAATTCGTAAAGGTTATCGTGGTGCAGTTGGTATTGTAATTGAAGCGGGTGATATCTGGGAAGTTCATCACTTCGCAACTTTGCTTGGCTTTGGTGTTACGGCTATCAATCCATATTTGGCTTTAGAAACCATAAGCGGTTTTCAAGAAGAATCTGGTTTATCAACAGAAAAACTAACTAAAAACTATATTTACGCTGTAAACGCCGGCTTGCTTAAAATCTTCTCGAAGATGGGCATTTCGACTTTACAATCTTATCAAGGTGCGCAGATTTTCGAAATTCTTGGTTTAAATAAACAAGTTGTAAATACATACTTTACCGGAGCTGTTTCTCGTGTTGGTGGTTTAGGTTTAGATGAAATTGCGAAAGAAACCTTAATTAAACATCACCGTAGTTTTGGTCCGGCAACACAAACCGAAAACTTATTGCCTGCTGGTGGAACGTATAAATTCCGCAGGAAAGGTGAAGCGCATTTGTTTAATCCGCAAACCATTCACTTGTTACAAAACGCAACGCGTAAGAACGATTATAATATCTTCAAGCAGTATTCTAAACTGGTAAATGAGCAAACACAACAAGCTTATACCATTCGTGGATTATTTGAATTTAATTATAGCAGAACTCCGGTTTCTTTAAGTGAGGTTGAATCAACCGAAGCAATTTTGAAAAGATTTGCAACCGGAGCGATGTCTTTCGGCTCAATTTCACACGAAGCACACTCTACTTTAGCTATCGCGATGAATCGCATTGGCGGAAAAAGTAATACAGGAGAAGGTGGTGAAGATGAAATGCGTTATACCAAATTACCTAACGGTGATAGTATGCGTTCGGCTATTAAACAAGTTGCATCAGCACGTTTTGGTGTAACAAGTTATTATTTAACAAATGCTGATGAGCTTCAAATTAAGATGGCTCAAGGTGCTAAACCCGGAGAAGGTGGACAATTACCGGGCGATAAAGTTGATGACTGGATTGCAAAAGTTCGTCACTCTACACCGGGAGTTGGTTTAATTTCACCACCACCACACCATGATATTTATTCAATCGAAGATTTAGCACAGCTGATTTACGATTTAAAAAATGCTAACCGTGCAGCCAGAATCAATGTTAAATTGGTTTCTAAAGCGGGTGTTGGTACAATTGCAGCAGGTGTGGCAAAAGCACATGCCGATGTAATTCTGGTTTCAGGCTTTGACGGTGGAACAGGTGCATCGCCATTAACTTCTATTCAACATGCAGGTTTACCATGGGAATTAGGATTGGCAGAAGCACATCAAACTTTAGTTAAAAATAGATTACGTAATAGAATCGTTTTACAAACCGATGGACAATTAAAAACTGGTAGAGATATTGCGATTGCAGCTTTATTAGGAGCAGAAGAATGGGGCGTTGCAACCGCAGCTTTAGTAACTGCTGGTTGTATTATGATGCGTAAGTGCCATTTAAATACTTGTCCGGTTGGTGTAGCTACACAAGATCCTGAATTAAGAAAATTGTTTAGCGGTGATGCAGACCATGTTGTAAATTTATTCCACTTCTTGGCTGAAGAATTACGTGAAATTATGGCTGAATTAGGTTTCAGAACCATACATGAAATGATTGGACAGGCTGATATTTTAAAGGTACGTGAATTACCAGAAGAAGACTGGAAACTTAAATATTTAGATTTATCGGCAATTCTTTTCAAAGCAGAAGATAACGGACTTCCATTATTTAATACAGCGCAGCAAGATCATGGTTTAGAACACGTTTTAGACCATCAGTTAATTGCTGCAGCGCAACCTGCAATACAAAACAACGAGCCGGTTTTTGCAAGTTTCAATGTTAAAAATACCGACCGTTCTTTAGGTACAATGTTATCTAATGAAATTTCAAAAGTACATTTAAGCGCAGGTTTACCGCCGGATACCATTAACTTCAAGTTTGTGGGGTCTGCCGGACAAAGTTTCGGTGCGTTCAATACCAAAGGTGTAACCTTATCATTAGAAGGTGAGGCAAATGATTACGTTGGTAAAGGCTTATCAGGTGCTCGTTTAGCAATTTATCCATTCTCAAACTCAACATTTGTACCAGAGCAAAACATCATTATTGGTAACGTTGCACTTTATGGTGCAACATCAGGTGAGTTATTTGCAAGAGGTAAAGCCGGTGAACGTTTCGCTGTTCGTAACTCTGGAGCAACTGCAGTTGTTGAAGGTGTAGGCGACCATGGTTGTGAGTACATGACGGGAGGAGAAGTTTTAATCCTTGGAGATACAGGAAGTAATTTTGCTGCCGGAATGAGTGGTGGTGTTGCATGGATATACGATGCTAACAAAACTTTTGCAAGAAAATGCAATAAGGAAATGGTAGATCTAGATCCATTACAGGCTGAAGATGAAGAGAGAATATTGGCTTTATTAAAAACTCATATCAGGCTGACTGATAGTAAGGTTGCAGAGTTTATTTTAAGCGATTGGAAAACTCAGTCAAGTCACTTTGTGAAAGTATTCCCTAAAGAATACAAAGCAGTATTAGCAAAACGTAGTCAACAAGTAAAAACACACTAGTCATGGGAAAAGTAACAGGATTTCAAGAATACGATAGAGTTGCGCCCAATAGAGAAGAGGCTACAACTCGTGTTAAACATTATGGTGAATTTTTAAATGAATTGCCATCATCAGAATTAAACAGACAAGCTGCCCGTTGTATGGATTGCGGAGTTCCGTTCTGTCAATCGGGTTGTCCGTTGGGTAATGTGATTCCGGAATTTAACGATGCCGTTTATCAAGGCAAATGGGAGCAAGCTGCAAATATTTTATTAAGCACAAATAACTTCCCTGAATTTACAGGAAGGATTTGTCCAGCTCCGTGTGAATCGGCATGTGTTTTAGGCATTAATCGTCCTCCGGTTTCTATCGAGGAAATTGAGAAACACATTATCGAGATTGCTTTTGAAAAAGGTTTTATCAAAGCAAAAGCACCATTAATCAGAACCGGGAAAAAGGTTGCAGTTATTGGATCTGGTCCGGCTGGTATGGCCGCAGCAGCTCAATTAAATAAAGCCGGACATGAAGTAACGGTTTTTGAGCGTGATGATGCACCAGGAGGTTTATTGCGTTATGGTATTCCAGATTTTAAACTTCAAAAAAATATCGTCGACAGACGTATTGATTTAATGAAAGAAGAAGGAATCATTTTCAAATGCAATGCAAATGTTGGTGAAAATGTAGAAATCAGCACTTTGTTAAGAGATTTTAATGCAATTGTTTTAGCCGGAGGTTCAACCATCCCAAGAGATTTGGCAATTCCCGGAAGAGAAGCTAAAGGCGTTCATTATGCAATGGATTTCTTAAAGCAGCAAAACAAACGAGTTGCAAACAGATATGTGCTTTCAGAGAACATTATGGCAACCGGTAAAAATGTAATTGTTATTGGTGGTGGCGATACAGGTTCGGATTGTATCGGAACATCTAACCGTCATGGTGCTAAATCGGTAACGCAGTTCGAAATTATGCCAATGCCGCCTCAAACCAGAACGGAGCATATGCCTTGGCCAAATTATCCAATGTTACTAAAACATACTTCATCACACGAAGAAGGAGCACAAAGAGCATGGTCTGTAAATACAAAAAACTTTATTGCCGATGAAGATGGAAATCTTAAAGCTTTAAAAGTTGTTGATGTAGAATGGGAAATTGATGCAAACGGCAGACCAGTAAGCTTTAAAGAGGTTGCTGGCACTGAAAGGGATTTGCCTTGCGAACTTGTTTTACTGGCTATGGGTTTCTTACATCCACAAAAGGAAGGTTTAATAGAGAAATTAGGTATCGAACTGGATAACAGAGGTAATGTAAAAGCTTCTGAACAAAATTATCAAACCAATATTGCTAAAATATTTGCTGCTGGTGATGTTCGCCGTGGACAATCTTTAGTGGTTTGGGCAATCTCCGAAGGTAGAGAAGCTGCCCGTAAGGTTGATGAATATCTGATGGGTAAAACCAAATTAGCATCGAGAGATGCTGTAGCTTACGCATAATTTTAACCTAAATAATTCAAACCATTAAGGCTGCAACAAAATTGCAGCCTTTTTTTTATCTTGCTAATTCGTGATTTACTAAAGAGGTTTTATGAGAAGGTTGCTTCAGCGTTTATTAAGTAATTGGGTAATCAGAATGTCGAACAAATTCGGCTCAAGACCTAATGCAACACGCATAAATGAAGCCTTATCTAAACTCTATAAAAAAATTGATAGCAATGACGGTAAAAGAGGATTAATTTTTAATGCTGATATCAACCAAAAATATATCATACTTTCTGATCAGCATAAAGGAGCGAGGGATTTTGCAGATGATTTTTCCTTGGCTGAAAAAAATTACCTCGAAGCTTTAGATTTCTATAATCGGGAAGGTTTTCATTATCTGAATTTAGGTGATAGTGAAGAACTTTGGGAGAATCTGTTGGAATCGGTTATCAAACACAATCAAAAAACATTTGATGCAGAAAAGAAATTTATTGAACGCGATGCTTTTACCAAAATTTTCGGCAATCATGATTTGTATTGGGATAACGATCCGTTATCTTCCTTCAACCTAAACAGAATTTATGGCAAAAGCATTAGGATTTATGAAGGTGCGATTTTATGCTTTAATATTTCGGGCAAAAAACTTGATATTTTTTTAACACATGGCCATCAAGGCGATTTGCAAAGCGATGGTAATTGGTTTAGCAAATGGTTTGTAAGTACAATCTGGGCGCCTTTACAATCATATTTAAAGATTAATCCGAATACGCCGGCTTATGATAATCAACTGAAAACCGTTCACAATGCGCTAATGTATAATTGGGTTGAAAAGGAAGAAAACATTGCGTTAATAACAGGTCATACGCATCAACCCGTTTTCGCTTCTTTAACACATTTAGAGCGGTTGTATCTTAAAATACAATTGGCTGAAGAGCAAAATGATGTTGCAGAAATTGAAAAATTAAAAGCAGAGCTTAATAAGTTAATCGGGAAAGGTGAGGAGATGCCGCCGCTAAAGAAATACAAATCTGCTTATTTTAATTCTGGTTGTTGTTGTTTTAACGATGGCGACATCACAGGTATTGAAATTGAAAATGGCTTTATCCGGTTGATAAAATGGTCGTACAAAAACACAAAAGAGCCTAAGAGATATATTTTAGAAGAAATGAAATTAGAATCCTTAATCAGTTTAACCTGATTATTTTAAGGGAAATTCTACATAAAATGTGGCGCCTTTGTCTTCTCCCTCACTTTCTGCCCAAAGTTTGCCCTTATGTAAATCAACTAAAGTTCTGGCTAGTAATAAGCCTAATCCTTCGCCACTTTCTGATTTAGTGGTGGTATTCTTAAGATTAGCAAACTTTACAAAGAGTCTTTCTAAATCGCTTTTCGTTATTCCAACACCGTTATCTTTAATAGAGACGATTAGCAAATTATCACTTTGTGAAGATTTGATTTGGATTTCTTTATTCTTCGATGAAAATTTGATCGCATTATTTAGCAGCTCTTCGAAAATCTGGTATAGCTTTTCTTCATCGCCGTAAATTTCTGCGCTTTCTGAAACATCGACTAAAAGTGTTAATTCATTTTTTTTAAGTCTTATATCAAAATCAGAAACCATTTTATCCAAAAGTATTTTGATGTTAACCTTAGCTTTTTGAAGTTTTACTGAGGCATTTTCGCTTCTGGCAGTGCTTACAATATGGTTTAAGCGCTCTACAATATTTTTTGATTGCGAATTAATTTTTCCTGCAATCATTTTTGTTCGTTCATCAATTCCAGGCATTTTACCTACCAATTCAGATTGAAGCGAAATTGTAGTCATTGGGTTTTTTAAATCATGCACAAGCATATTCACGCGATGGTCTTGAGCTAGCATGGTTTGGCGCATTGCTAACCTGGTTTCTAGCTTATCAATAACTAATGCGCTTAAATTCTTAAGCATTTCAGTTTGTTGTTCAGATGGTTTTATATCAGAAGCAACCAAAACATGGATTGTACCTACAATGAAACTTTCTGGTGTAATAAGTGGTGCAGCAATAAAAACCTGATTGTTGCCAATGTTTTCAATCACTGTAATTTCCGGATTGCTAATGGCTTTTTGGCAAAGCTCATCAATATTTATTAATTGTTTGCCTATAACGGCTTTATGAAAAACAGCATCATCACTAACAAAGGAAATTGCAGCATAATTAACGTTAAAAATATTTGCAGTGAGTTTTGCAAGCGTATTAAAAGCTAATTCTTGTTGTGTCTGTAAAATTTCGTAACGATCCAATTTCTTCAGGCGATTGTTTTCCTTATTGGTTAGGTTAGATTCTAAAATTTCAATTTCAGGCATATCGGGAGAATATTTTACAGATTTAAAGTTAATTATTATTATCACAATGTGGATTAATCTTTCTACAAGTTCGGATGACAAAAGTATATCCCTAACTAAAAGAAATGAAACAATTTTCTCATAAATTAGTTACTAATAAGTTAAAGAAAAGGTGAGGAAACAGAGACCATTTATCTCCAAAAAACATACAAAATGAGATTACACATAGAACGGAAATCAGTAAAAGTAAATCCTGATACAAAAAGAGTTATTGCCCGGTTTTTCTTTAATGGAGAAGAACGAGCATTGGAAGTAATAAAAAAGGTTTTGCAATTTTCTGATGAAAAAATCTTTTCTCTTGTTTCACCGATTTTGCAGGAATATTCAAAACGACATAGAAATATCACTAAAATTTTAAACAGGCATTGTAAAAAGCTTAAAAAGCAGCTTACCATATTAAATGTTGATTTGGAAGATTTACATCCTTACACCAAATTACTCATCGGTGCTTACTTTACACATGAGTATTCTATCGAGTCTGCTGCCTTTTTTAATCCGAGTATTATTGATGATCCAGATCAAACCGATTTGGTTGAAGGTGAAAAACGTGTTATTATTAGTTTCAGAGCTGTTGGCGAAGGTCACATTTCGTCTATCGTTTTTAGAAGAGCTTTAATTGACGCTAAAAATAACATATCTGTTTTACCAGTAGGTAATTATGTTGATGAAGCTGAAGTAATCAGGAATGCCATTTATGTTAAAAAAATGTTCCTTAAAAAGGCGGCGTATGCACAAATTGATCCATTAGTATTAGAGGAAATGGAATCTAAGCTTGATGATAAATTTGAATACACAAGTTTAAGTAATATCATTAAAGATTCTAAAACGTTACACAAGGAAAATCCATCTCGTTTAATAGAATATGATAAGGTTTTATGGCTTTCTGATACTTATCATACCATCAGTTTTTCTAAAGATACCGACTTATCGGACAGGGTTATTTTTCCGATTTCGGAATTTGAACGCAAAGGTATTGAAGATGCCAGGTTTGTTAAATTTATCAAAGATGATGGAAAAGTAAGTTATTATGCTACTTATACTGCGTTTGATGGCTCACTTATTATACCTAAACTGGTGCAAACCGAAGATTTTTATGAGTTTAAAGTAATTCCATTATATGGCGATGGTGCTCAGAATAAGAATTTAGCATTGTTTCCGAGAAAGATAAATGGAAAATATGTAATGATGAGTAGGATAGATGGTTGGAATAATTATCTGATGTTTTCGGATAAAATTAATGTGTGGGAAAATCCAATTTTATTAAAACAACCAAGGTACGATTGGGATTTGGTGCAGATTGGTAACTGTGGTTCACCGATTGAAACTGATAAAGGCTGGATATTGATGACACATGGTGTTGGTCCGATGCGTAGGTATTGCATAGGTGTAAGTTTATTGGATTTGGAAGATCCAAGCAAAGAAATTGGTCATTTAAAAGAGCCATTAATTATTCCAAATGGAGATGAGCGTGAAGGTTACGTACCTAATGTGGTTTATTCTTGTGGTTCAATTATCAGCAATGGAGAATTGATTATTCCTTACGGGTTATCAGATTATAGTTCATCATTTGCAACTGTTAATTTAGAGTTGCTTTTGAATAAATTGATGGACAATCATTCTGAAGGATAAATATTAAGGATTAGAATTTTAAGTTGCTGTCAGTCTGAGCCTGTCGAAGACCTTGTAAATTTAAAATATATTGTCCTTCGACAAGCTCAGGATGACATCGTAAATAATCAGATTACAGATATCGTTAATAATTAATTATACTATCAAAGAATTTTAAATTACTGTCAGTCTGAGCTTGTCGAAGACCTTGTAAATTTAAAATATATTGTCCTTCGACAAGCTCAGGATGACATCGTAAATAATCAGATTACAGATATCGTTAATAATTAATTATACTATCAAAGAATTTTAAATTACTGTCAGTCTTAGTTTGTCGAAGACCGCTATACAAAAGAAAATGTCCTTCGACAAGCTCAGGATGACAGCGTAAAGAATCAGATTACAGACATCGTTAAGAATCAATTATACTATCAAAGAATTTTAAATTACTGTCAGTCTGAGCTTTTCGAAGACCTTGTAAATTTAAAATATATTATCCTTCGACTACTTGTCCCGAAACTTAGGGAAGCTCAGGATGACATGGCTCATTAAAATAAGTAGCTTTGAGCATATTTGTAGAATTAAAAACTTTAAAAAAAACAAAAAGCCGGATTTTTTTAGAATCCGGCTTTTTGCATCCACATTAAATATTTTAACAGATTTTCTCTGTATTTACCAAAGGTGAGGATAGGCTTTGAAATTCGATTTCTGCAGCTTTTAAAACTGTTAAGTGTGATACAAAATATGCTAAAGTGCTTTCTGCTCCCTGATTTCTGTTTACGCTGTTGAATTGCAATCCATCGGCACAACCATGTGTTTCAAAATCGTACAATGGAATATGCAAACTGTTTCTACCTAAGAACCATTCGTAACTGATGTGCATTAAATTCAAGTATTTATCATCCTTTGTTACCTCGAAGGCTTTGTAATATAATAACACCATTGCCATTGTTTCGAGCGCTTGCTGGTCGTAAACTGGGTTTTTACCATGTTTTTTCATCCAGCCTGCATTACCAACAGGATTTAGATAACCATTCTCAAAAGAAAAGCTATTTAAAAACTCAATTGATTCCATCGCGATTTCAAAAGATTCTAAATCTCCGGTAACCTCGTAATGACTTAATAAAGCTAGCGGTAAAATTGCATTATCGTAAGTTAATATATCTTCAAACCAATGCCAGTCTCCATCTTTATTGGCACGATAAGCTTTAATTAATGTGGCAGATAAACGATTGATTTCATTAACCAATAATTCATCACCATCATGTGCTTTTAAATAATATCCAATTCCAATTATCGTATTGGCAATTGAACGGATGTATTTTAAATCTTTAAAGTGTTTTACAGAATTTGAGAAAAGCTCACGGCCAAATTCCTGGTAAGAGTTGTTGGGTGCTGAACAAATTAAATAACCTAACGACCAAATGGTTCGTCCGAAAGAATCTTCAGAGCCCACATCATCAAGATAATTTCTATTGAAGCTTAAGAAATTTCTAAAATTACCATCTTCGCGTTGCATGTATTGAATGAAACTTAAATACACTGGCATTAACTTCAGTGCTTTCTGATTTTTATCTTGCTCGTATGCAAGTAGTGATAATATCAATGCTCTGGCGTTATCATCAATACAGTAACCTTCCTTTAAGTTGGGAATACCAAATTTCGCATGCTGAATAATACCTGTATCATCAGTCAGCAAAGCAACGTGGTTAAGGTTTAAAGCAGGCATACTGTCAACATCAATAATAGGAGGAATAGCTCTTTTAGGCTTTTTAACCATTTTAATCGCTTCATCTAAAGTGCTGATGTAGACATTTCCGATTTCCGGCCATCTTAATTTTAAGCCGTACTGATATGCATTATCTTTCAGTTGTTTATGTTTGCCCTTGTCTTCTAAAAGCGAATTTGCAATCTCAGCAAGTTGTTCATCATTTTTAAAGTCGAATAATTTTCCTCTATTTTCGGCAAGCAATTCTTGTGCATGCCAGTAAGGTGTAGAAATTACGGCTGCACCAGCCCCAACTGCGTAAGAAAGCGTTCCGCTAGTAATCTGCGCTTCGTTAAGATATGGTGTGATGTATAAGTAACAAGCGGTTAAGTATTGATGAAGTTCGGTTTCTGATACAAATTTGTTTACAAATGCAATATTGTTTTCTACGCCCAACTTTTTTGCTAATGCCTTTAAGCTATCGCGATACTCTTCTCCGTTATGTTTAACCACACCAGGATGTGTATTTCCAAGTATTACATACAAGACTTCAGGATGTTTTTTTACAATCGATGGTAAAGCCTTGATAACAGTTTCTAAACCTTTATTTCTGCTTATCAAACCAAAAGTGAAAAGTACCTTTCTGTTTTTGAATAAATCGCTTTGCAATAATTCATTATCTTCAGATGGTTCCAAATCTGGCACACCGTGTTCTATTAACTGAATTTGTGCAGATGGAATTTGATAAATACTGGTTAAAAACAGAACTGCTTTTTTGCTCATCACCACAATTTTAGAAGATTTAACAGCAATTTCTTTAATTATGGTTTGCTGCATAAAATTTGGTTCTTTTAAAACCGTATGCAGAACTGTAATAAATGGTTTCTTTAAATTGTTTATCAGAGATAATAAGAATACTCCACTATTACCACCGAAAATGCCAAATTCATGTTCTATTATACAAGCATCAACTTCGCTGTTATTAATAAATGCTGCAGCTTCTAAATAATCTTGTTGATTTTGCTGGCGAATTACAAACTTTACTTCATCTGGATACTGATGTTCATTTAAATCATCAGATTCGTTCATGGCAACTATAAAACTTTTGTCGGCTTCGTAAGTAGAATTTAGAGTTAGTGCATTAACCAAATTCTGGTTAAATGTAGCAAGTCCGCATTCGCGTGGTGGATAGGTTGATATATACGCAATTTTCATATTTCAAAGGAATAGATACTCTGATAACATGAGTAATCTGAAATAGTTTGCTTTGTGAGTAATTTGACATTTCTATATAAAAACAATATGAAATAATGTCTTGTTAATAGCTAAAAGAAAAAGATATGAGATCGATTTGGAAAGGTTCAATTGGCTTTGGATTGGTAAACATTCCAGTAAAGTTATTTTCGGGTGTACAAAGCAGTAACCTGGATTTAGATATGCTTGATGAACGAGATCATGCTAAAATTAAATATATGCGTGTTAATGAAAATACGCACAAAGAAGTTCCATTCGAGAAAATTGTGAAAGGACATTTCCTAAAAGATAAATATATCATCCTAGAAAAGCACGATTTTGAAGAGGCTGCTCCAGAGAAAACGAAAATTATTGAACTGGAGAATTTTGTTGATATAAAAGAAATAAATCCTATTTATTACGAAACATCGTATTATACCGAACCGGAAAAACAAGGCAAGAAAGCTTATGCTTTATTGCTGAAAGCGTTAGAAAAATCGGGTAAGGCCGGCGTTGCAAGATTTGTACTGCGAAATAATGAAAATCTCTGTGTAATCCATCCGATGGATGGTGTTATTGTAATTACAAAAATTCGGTTTGAGCAAGAAATCAGAAGTTTATCTGAAGTAACTAAGGTAGATGATGTGAAAATCACCAAGAAAGAAATGGATGTTGGCTTAGCTTTAATTAAACAATACTCAAGCAAGTTTGATTTAAGCTCATTTAAAGATGAATACCATAACGAACTTTTAAAAATTATAAAGGCTAAAGCTAAAGGAAAACGTGCTACGGTTAAGAAGATGAAACCTCAAAAATCAAGCAGCGATGATTTGTACGATCAGTTAATGCAAAGTTTGAGTTCGAAAAAGGGAGCTTAAATTAAGATAATCAAAAAAGGGTTTAGCAATTCAAATGCTAAACCCTTTTTTCTTATTTAAACGCTGCTTTTAATTGTTCAGCAGCATAAGCCTGGGCTTCTTTAGCTTCGGGAACAACCAATGCCATTCCGAAAAACTCATGGGTAACGCCCTCATAATTTCTACTATTTACTTTAACGCCTGCGGCGGATAATTTATTAGCTAGCATTGTACCGTCATCATGAAGCGGATCAATTTCTGCAGTGATGATTGTAGTTGGAGGTAAACCTTGCAGTTTTGCATTAACTAATGAAATTTTAGGATTTTGTGCTTCAACCATAGTATTGAGATACTTCTCGGTAAACCAGGTCATCATTGCCTTATTTAAAGGTTTAGCTTCTGCATACATTTTGTACGATTCAGTTTCCATGTTTGCTTGTGCAATTGGGTAAACCAAAACCTGATGAACCGGAACCATGATTTTTTTATCGCGAGCCATTATAGAAACGTTTGCAGCCAGATTACCACCAGCGCTTTCACCAACTACAGCAATTTTAGCCGGGTCTCCTTTTAAACTTGCGGCATTTTTAACTACCCATTCGTAAGCAGCAAATGCATCATTATGTGCAGTTGGGAACTTATTTTCAGGAGCTAATCTATAAGCAACAGAAACAACAACAGCATTAACCTGTTCTGCCAAACCCTGAGCCGAAGCATTGTAAACATCTAAATTTGCAATTACAAAACCTCCGCCATGGTAGTAAACAATAACCGGATAAGGTCCTTTTGCTTCTTTAGGTGTATATATTCTTACATGGATTTTTGCACCGTTTGCATCAATGTCTTTTCCAACAGTATCTACTTTTGGCGCAGGTACTTCAATTTTATTGGCAGCAACCAAATCCATAACTGCATCAGTTGGTGTATGGTTTTTACGGGCATCAACAGCACTTAAAGTCTCAAGAGGTTTATCACCATAACTTACCAATTTCTCGATAACGGCCTGTATTTCTGGTTTTATCGTTTTTCCCCATTCTGGTGGTGGACCGGCAGGCTTAAGTGTAGATGTGGTAGAAGAATCTGACAGAGTAGAATCGGCAGTGTTAGAATTTTTTGCATCATTACTACACGCTGATATTGTGATGGCTAGCGCAACAATAGCTGTCGGCCATTTTAATACATTGTTTTTCATAGGGTTAATTTTAATTGTTTCGAAATTTGAATCTATAACAGTATCAATCAGATAAGTGTTTTATCTGTTTCACAACTTTTTAGAATTTGTGCAATCTTCAAACATCTTCTTTAAAAGGTTGTTCTTAATAGAAAGCGAAATTTATGTTAACAGAAATTACTGGCTTACCCGACAATATTTTTGGTGTTAGAGCCACAGGCGAGGTTGATAGTAACGATTTAAAGAACGTCCTACTACCTGGATTAGAAAGAACGGCAGAAAAGTTTGATGAAATACGTTATTTATTGGTTTTAGAAACCGATGTTAAAAATTTTACAGCCGGCGCTTGGGTTCAGGATGCTAAAGCAGGCTTGGTAAATTTCACAAAGTGGAAGAAAATTGCTGTTGTTAGTCACGAAAAAGGAGTGGAATGGTTTACAGATATATTTACCGTTGCTACACCCGGAAGTTCGAAAGGATTTAAACCTGATGAAGTTGATGAGGCAATAGCCTGGTTAAAAGTTTAATTCTATTATAAAAATATTTTTATGAAAAATTCTAAAACCTCGGCCGAAAGCAGCAAGGCTACTGCGCCAAAAACCTCAAAAGCAAAAGGTGCTGATGAAAAGGTAACATCAGCTAAAGATGCTAAGAAAGTAAATGTGGAGAAAGAGTCTTCAACAAAACATAAAAAACCGTAGTTAAAAAAGCGCAATCACGAATTTTATGAATTTAGATGCTGGTACCATAGATAAGTTTTATAATAAAGCAACAAACTGGGTAATTGATAAAGGCCCCGAAGTTCTACTAGGTATAGCCATTTTACTATTAGGCTTATGGCTTATTAAACTTTTAGGCAGATGGTTAAGAAGTGGCATGACCAAAAAAGGTGTAAATCCCTCGTTAAGACCTTTTCTTACCAGCTTAATACTCATTGCCTTAAGAATATTACTGATACTAACTGTAATGCAGATTATTGGTTTGCAGTTAACATTTTTAACGGTGTTGATTGGTGGTATTGGTGTGGCCGCAGGTTTAGCTTTATCCGGAACGTTACAAAATTTTGCTAGTGGTGTGCTTATTTTGTTATTAAAGCCATTTGTTGTTGGTGATAATATTTTGGCGCAGGGGCAGGAAGGCACTGTAACTTCAATTCAGATTTTTTATACAATCGTAACGACTTTTGATAATCGCTCGGTCGTTATTCCAAATGGGAAACTATCTAACGAAGTTATTATTAATATCAGCAGACAAGGCAGCAGGCGTTTAGATATTGAAATGAAGTTTAACTACGGAATAGACTTCAACAAAGTTGAAGAAATTTTTAACAAAACTGTTGATGAATTTACAGAATGCTTAGATACACCTAAACGAAGAATTGGTGTTTCCACTCTGGAGGATGGAGGATATAAAGTGGCTTTGAATGTTTGGGTAAAAGCTCACGGATTTACAGATACGAAATTATCTTTCCAAAAGGAACTGATGCAAAACTTAAAAAGTGGTGGTTTAAAATTACCTGGAATGACGGACTAGGATATCTAATTATTAAATGATTGAATTATTGAGTGATTGAATTTTGAATGATTGAATAAGGGCTCAAGCGTCTGCTTTTTTAAGCAAAGCATAGATTTTATCCATAAGCTCATCAATATTAAATGGTTTAGCCATAAAATCATCAGCCGCGATATCATCCAACATATAATTTCCAGAATTATATCTGGCAGAAATCATTAACACAGGAATATGACTTGTATTGGCAGTTTCTTTAAGTTCTTTAAGCAAAACCCTTCCATCAATATCCGGAAGCATAATATCCATGATAATTACATCAGGTTTAAATTCTGTTACATGATCGATAAAGTCGGCGCCTTTGTTTAAGCCATCAACATTAAAAGCTTCACTTTCGAGAATAAGAGTAATAACATCTAAAATAGCATGGTTATCTTCAACAACCAGAATGTTTTTTTTTGCCAACGGGATGAATTTTTAAATTTCAACAAATATATAATAAAAAATAAACCGCAAAACTGAATTGAATAATTTCGCTGTAATTAAGTGTAAAGAATTTGATAATTCAGAAAATCTAATACTTTTGCAATACAAATCCTTATATGAATAAATTCTCTGTAGATTTAACCAACTGTGATAAAGAGCCAATTCACATTCCTGGAAAGGTCCAATCTCATGGCTTTCTTATTGCTGTTAATAAGGTAAATTTCAAAATATCATACATAAGTGAAAACGCTGAAAGTTTTTTAGGCGAACCAGCTAAAAACCTGCTCGATAAATCACTTAATGTGCTTAATAATTTCATTACTCAAAACGACCCGGAGTTTAACGTAGAAGATTTACTAAAGCTCGGAATTATTAGAAAGAGTTTTGATGCGATAAGTCCGCACCCTACAGAAATTGATGGCAAACCATATTATCTTATCATTTCATCATCTGTAAACGATTGGTTATTAGAATTTGAACCGCTTACTTTACAATACGATATTCAAAGTTTAATTGGTCGTTCGGCTTCTGCAATGTTGCAAGGTAAAACGGTTTCCAGTTTATTAAAGGGTGCTGCCATTGAAGTTAAAAAGCTTATCAATTATGATAGGGTAATGATTTATAAATTTCAGGAAGATGGACATGGTGAAGTAGTTGCTGAAGAGATGGAACCTAATTTGGAACCTTTTTTTGGTTTACATTATCCTGCATCAGATATACCAAAACAAGCCCGAGAATTATATAAGCTTAATTTAACCCGCTTAATTGCCGATGTAAATACGGAGGATGCTCCAATCATTACTTTTGAGGAAGAAAAGCCATTAGATTTAACAAATGGTGGTTTGAGGGCAGTTTCTCCAATTCACATTCAATACTTAAAAAATATGGGTGTGCACTCGAGTTTCAGTATTTCATTAATTTCAAAAGGAGAACTTTGGGGATTAATTGCCTGCCATAACTATAGTGCTAAGTTTATTGATTATAAAGCGAGAGAAGGTTCTAAATTAATTGGTCAGATTCTTTCTTCTGCATTGGAATATCGCCAAGGTGAAGAGGATTCTGAAATCATAGAACAATTTAAGAATACAGCGTCTGTACTTACTGAGCATCTAGCGAGAGATAAATATCTGATTGAGGCCGTAACCGGACATAAAAGAACCATTCTCGATGTTACAAAGGCAACCGGAGTAGCCATAATTTTTGAAAATACGCTTAAAACTTTAGGTAACGTTCCGGCTGATGATGACATCTGGGAACTTTCTGAATGGTTGCAAAAAGTTAATGAAGAGTCTGTTTACTATACGCATCGGTTATCAGAAATTTTTCATCCTGCAAAAAAATATAAAAATATAGGTTCCGGAGTTTTAGCTTGTACTTTAAGCAAGGAACTAAATGAATTGATTATCTGGTTTAAACCAGAGCAAATTACTACAGTGCATTGGGCCGGAAATCCGGAGAAGCCAGTAAATCCTTCAGAAGATGGAATACTTAGCTTATCACCAAGAAAATCTTTTGAAAAGTGGTCGCAGGTTGTAAACAACACTTCAGAAAAGTGGCTTGCAGAAGAAATTGCTTCGGTACTTCGCATACGTGAAATTATTATCACTGATGTAAATAAAAAAGCTAACGAAATCAGGCAGTTAAATGAAAAGCTTCAGGCAGCATACGAAGAGTTGGATACCTTTAGTTATACTGTTTCTCATGATTTAAGAACGCCATTAACTTCAGTAAAAACATATGCCGAGTTATTATTAAAAAACAAAAGCATTGACGAGAGTGGCAGAAAGATGATTGACCGTATTTTAAGCGGCGCTGATAAGATGAATTTTCTAATAAAAGAAATTTTAAATTTAGCGAGAGTTGGTCGTTCGGATATTAATTTTGAAACAGTTAATATGGAATCTTTGTTAAGGGAGATAACAACTGAAGTATGGGCTGCATATAAAGCAGACAGTGCCGAACTAATTTTAGGGCAATTAGCAGATTTAAAAGGAGATAAGACGATGATTGCTCAAGTATTTACTAATTTAATAAGTAATGCCGTTAAGTATTCATCAACGATACAAAAGCCTAAAATAGAAGTATCTTCTTATGTGGATGCGGATGAAATAATCTATACAATTAAAGATAATGGTATAGGAATTGATAACAGGTATTACGACAGGGTTTTTGAGCTTTTTAAGCGCATGGACAATGTTAAAGAAATAGATGGAACAGGAGTGGGGTTAGCTATTGTAAAGAGAGTTGTTGAAAAACATAATGGAAGAGTTTGGTTTGATAGTAAACTGAACGAAGGTTCTACTTTTTACGTAGCTTTTAAAAACTAAGAAAATGAAAACGCCCGATATATTTTACGTGGAAGACGATATGGACTATGCATTTTTTATGCAAAGTGCCGTTCAAGAGGTAAAGGACACCTTAAATTTAACAATTGTAGAGGATGGTACAGAGGCTTTACAAAAGCTTCAGAACTTTGCCGATACCAGAACAAAACCAAAATTAATATTATTGGATTTAAATCTGCCTGGACTATCAGGTTTGGATTTACTTAAGTTTATACGCGATATTCCTTATTTAAAATCAGTACCGGTTATTTTGTTTTCAACTTCTGATAACCCGGAAGACGTGAAGGCATCAATAGAATTTGGTGCTAATGCATATCTAACAAAGCCAAACGGGTACGATAATTTGGTACAATGTGTGCATTCTGTGCATGATTTTTGGTTTAACCAGCATCTACGCTTAAATTAATTTCTACACACAATATTTTAAAGATTCGGTTTACTGCCGAATCTTTTCTTTTTAATCACATTTTTAATTTTATATAATTTCTATGATTGCCAATTTATTGAGAACTCAAACCGCAGAGAAACACCAACAGCTTGAATCGTTAATGTTTGTTAACGATATTATGAATAATACGCTAAGCGTTGATGATTATAAAAAGCTGCTTACTATAAATTACATTATTCACCAAAAGTTAGAGAATAAATTAGCCAATATGCTTGATAACGAAATAGCAGAGCAGCTTCAAATGAAAAATCGTTTAAAGCTTGAATCGCTTGAAAAGGATTTATCTTATTGGGAAATTGATGCTTTAAGTTTACCAGCACTGAATTTTGAATTATTTGTACCAGAGAAAAATAATGCTGAAGTTCTTGGTGCACTATATGTACTGGAAGGTGCTACACTAGGTGGAAACGTTATTAAGAAGCATATACTGGCTAATAACAACTTTACAGGTAAGGAAGAAGGTTTAAATTATTACGGTGTTTACGGTGATGAATTGGGTGCTAATTGGAAAACCTTTGTTTTTGTATTAAACAATACAGTTAAAGAAGCTGACTACGAAAAAACCGTAAACAGTGCCAACGAAACCTTTGAGAATTTGATAAAATTATCGAAACAAATGAACTAAAGTTTGAATGATTTTTAGATGGAAAAAGTAAAAATATACCCTAATTATATAGTAGGGGCATGTTGGGGCTTTTCATAATGTGCAAAACTTCTTTCAAATTAATATTTGCATTCTCTTGTTAATTCGAGGTAAATATGTATTATTGACAAAATAAATTTTTTAAACCTTAAAAACATCAATTAGCGATGGAAAAATTCTCAAAAGTTAAAGCTGCTGTTGCTGCAATCGAAGCAGATGTAGAAAAATTTTATAATGCTGGCAATGCAGCTGCTGGTACTCGTGTGCGTAAAGCAATGCAAGATCTTAAAGTTTTAGCACAAGAAATCCGTGCAGAAGTAACTGACAAGAAAAACTCTGGAAAATAATAATTTCGCGAGTAAAAATAAAAAGGTCCTGATTTACATCAGGACCTTTTTGCGTTTAAAAGGTTTTTGAATGCTAGGATAGGAGTTTATGCTTTAGATTTTATAAATGTTGAAATTGTTACCATTAATGAAGATAACCATTTAAGCTATCTCTATTAATTCGAAGCAGCAGAATTGGCTATGTGGTTGCTTTGCTTTTTCTTTCTGTGGAAAGGTGCCAATTAGCAAAATGGTTGAACAAGGTATTAAATGCAAAAACCACCCCAATCTCCCATGTTATTAACTCAAAGAGAAAATAAAAAATATTGTCATCATGAGCTTCCCGAAGTTTCGGGACAACTAATCGAAGGACAAATGTTTTTTTTGATTATAAAAAAGGTCTTCGACAGGCTCAGACTGATTGTTATGACTTTTGCAAATTAGGCTGCTATATTATAATTGCTTTTATAAGGTTGTTGTGTTTTAATTACAGCTGCTATTCTTAGCGTTATTTTATTTCTCACTGCATTAAGTATACTCATGCTATGCTTACCTTCATCCTTTTTCCTTTGGTAGTAGTTCTTGAATTCCATATTATGTTGGATAACTGATAATGCGCATAGATGTAGTAGTTTTTTAAGGTCTTTGTTTGCCATCCTATGTACCCTGGTTTTACCTTTTACACTAATCCCGCTCGAGTGCTCGAACGGAGCGACTCCTGCATAGCATGCCAATTGCTTTCCACTTGGGTTGCTGGCAAAATTCGCTGTACAACCAATCAGGTAAACCGCGGTGACATGTCCGATCCCTGGTATACCGGTCAACAGGTTATAGTTTCGTTGAAAGGCGCTGTTTTCTTTAATAATTTTGCGGATTTGTTCTTCAATATTTTTAATCGATTTTGCTATTCCATCAATAGCAGATTTAAGTGCTTTCTCAATTAGTTTCTGATGTGATTTTTCATTTACATTACCTAGCTCTTTAATTGAAACGCTAAGTCCTGTAGCCTGCTTGAGTAATTTTGTTCTGGCAGATATGAAATCTTTTAAATGCAATAACTGTGGATCTAAGGCTTCTGTGGCCTTTAATGTATCAGATTCCTTAAAGGCATACTTGCATAAACGGACACTATCTATCTTATCATTCTTTCCTCTAGCTATCCCAAAACTCCATTTAATATGGGCTGCATTACCAATATGAATTGGTACGTGTTTGTTACTGCAGAATGACCAGATTAGCCGGTGATAGATCCCTGTATTTTCAATCACCACCAGAGTGTCTGGATTAAAGGTGACCTTATGAAATTTAAGCCATTTCTCAAATGTCTTTATCCCAGAAGCTGTATTCTCAAACCGTGCGCTTTGGATAGCTTGTTTTACATGACTGATAACAGTCATTAAAGAAGCATCAAAGTAGGGCTTTGATACATCAATCCCAATAAAGAAATTTGTATTAATCATATTATTTATTCTTTAAATTTGTAGCAACTACCTAAGTTTTACCCCATCGATCCAAGTCCTTAATAATGGGTAATGCCCTAATTGTTATCTGGTCACTAAGGGAAAATCGGTAGCGGATTATATCAGTCTATAGGTATCTAACCTTGACAACGCTTAATGAGCCGCTACCGATTTAGGTAACTTGTTAAATATAAATCAATTCAATCATTTTAGACCATTGCAAATCTAAAGGACAACTGCTTTTCTTAAGTTAATTACATTGCCCCAATCCCTCCTTTAAAACAAGGGTGGGAGTTGCCCCTCTCAAATTCAACAAATTATACCAAACTTATCATTTATTTGGCTAAATCAATTATCAGAATATAATTCTTTCAATGTATTTATGTTATTATTTATCAGTTACTTAAGTTTTTTTATTTAAATAATTTTATTAGATATAATGTATTTTTGAAATCAATATAAGCTTTAAAATCGAAATAAAATTTTGTTTAGATAATTTTACAACTGTAAATCAGTTAGTTATGAGTTAATATTGATGTCTTTTATAAGCTAATCCGAAATCGCTGCGCATGATTTTAAAACGCTCAATTACGGTTGCAATAAACTCTTCATCCAATATTTCAAACACATCATTAACGCCGCCCCCACTTAGGTCTAACTCAGCAAGTTTATAGCTTTGTTCAAAAGTGCCTTGTTCAAATTTTACAATGTATTTTTGATTCATAGAAAAGATGGATATTTTACATTCAGGATGTGGAAGTTCTGCTATTACTCTCATGGATATTTATATGATTTTTCTTTGATTTATTATTATAAGGATTGTCCGTTTAAGCTTCCAGTAGATTTTATGATTTCAAAGCGAGCAAATAACTCTTCAGAATACCATTTGCGCTCTCTGGTAAGTTTAATAACATCAGAATGGTCTACAGATTTGTAGGCGTAATTTTTCATGCTTTCTAAGCTCTCCCAAACCGAAAATGTAGCCTGGTCAAAAAATGGATTTTCACCAACACCAGCAGAAAGAATAAAGCCATCTGCTTTGCGCATTTCTTCAGCAGCTCTTTTAATGTTGCTCCTAAACTCTGTTAATTTATTAAAACGGATTGCTGCTCGTGTAATTACAGCTACTCTTGTATTTGGGTTTTCAGTTTTATCACCAACTATAAATGGTTGTTTGCCCGACCATAAGCCATGTGATGATAATGGTTTGAGTAATATTGTGAATTCTTCAATTCCAAACATACGAAACCACTTTAAAGGGAAAGAGTTGTTGTAAAATTCATCACAATCAGTTTCATTATTCCAAGTTGTAAGTATTGCCCAGTGTTTAAAATCTGGCGCTAAATCAACTTGGGCATTCTTTCCGCTACCCATGAGTTTATAGAACCGACACTTTTTATTTAACCACAATGGCAAGCGCAAAATAGCCATTCCTAAAAATGCAAAAGGTATCGTACGTTTTCGAAACTTAGTTATTGTTAAGGTTACAACCATTTTAATTGGGTAATTCTGTCAAAACTAATCAAATTACGTTAATCATCTTTTCAATTTTTTGTCATTATCAAAATGAAATCTAATAATCAGCTAATTCATGATTAACTTTGTTTAATTATGGCAGAAGATTTAACAATTGATAGAAGCATTGCGAAAGCTGAGCAATACAAATCATTAATACCGCAGATTGAAGCATTGCTTTCTGGTGAAACTGATTTTGTAGCCAACATGGCAAATACTGCAGCAGCGTTAAAAGAGCAATTTAACTGGTTTTGGGTAGGTTTTTATCTGGTAAAAAATGATGAGTTGGTGTTAGGTCCATTTCAAGGTCCTGTAGCTTGTACAAGAATCAAAAAGGGGAAAGGTGTTTGTGGGGCATCCTGGGAACAAGCTGAAACATTAATTGTACCAGATGTAGATGAGTTTCCGGGACATATTGCTTGTGCATCAGCTTCAAAATCAGAAATTGTATTGCCATTGATAAAAGATGGTGAAGTAATTGGTGTTTTAGATGTTGATAGTGAATACTTAAATCACTTTGATGAAACGGATAAAATTTATTTACAACAAGTTATATCATCATTATTAAAGTAAAACATTATATAATTTGAAGCTTAAGCAAGAATATTTTCTTAATCAAGATGCAGTTTTATTAGCGCAGGATTTGCTTGGTAAGGTGCTTTATACAAAAATTGATAATGAGATAACAGCAGGTGTTATCGTAGAAACTGAAGCATATTTTGGTGTTAAAGATAAAGCATCGCATGCTTACGAAGGTAGGCGCACAAACCGAACAGAAACTATGTACAGTGAGGGCGGTGTAGCTTATGTTTACCTATGTTACGGAATGCATAATCTGTTTAATGTGGTAAGCTCTGTAAAAGATGAGCCTCATGCTATTTTAATTAGGGCCATTGAACCTTTAATCGGGATTGAAATAATAGAGGAAAGAAGAAATATGTTGCGCTCTAAATCAGCAATTTCATCGGGACCAGGTTCTGCTGCAAAAGCTTTGGGTATTGACAGGTCTTTTAATGCTAAAGATTTAACTGGCGATGAAATCTGGATTGAAGATCATCAAATTAATTATAAAAAATCCGAAATTATTGCTTCTCCAAGAGTTGGGATTGCCTACGCTCAGGAGCATGCACTATTACCATGGCGCTTTTTTGTGGCTGGCAATAAATACGTAAGCAAACCAAATAAAGTATAATACAAACCTTTTGAGCTAAATTCTGTTTTTCATTAAAAAAATATCTAGAAGTTATGAAAAACGAAAAAAATATAGCGATACTAAAAGAAATGGCAGAAAGTGTGAGAACTTGCATGTTTACAACATTTTCTGATGATAACGAATTTGGTAGTCGTCCGATGGGAACAGCAAAGATTGAGGAGGATGGTAGCATTTGGTTCTTCACAAATGAATATTCTTTAAAATCAAAAGAAGTTTCAAAGGATAATAATGTGCTTTTGGCTTATAGCGACCCATCTAAAAATACTTATTTAACTGTTAAAGGGAAAGCCGAACTGGTGGATGATAAAGTTAGAAAAGAAGCTTATTTTAATCCATTTGTTAAAGCCTGGTTTCCTGATGGGATTGAAGACCCAAGATTGATTTTGATTAAGGTTACACCAGAGGAAGCAGAATATTGGGATGCTTCATCATCAAAGATTGTTGTGCTCTTTAGCATGTTGAAAGCAGTGGTGACGGGAGATAGTCCGGATTTAGGAAAACACGACACAATTAAATTTTAGAAAATATTTAAAATCGAAGGAAGCAGGATTGGAAACAATGCCTGCTTTTTTTGTATTATTGAAGCAATGAATTTCGAAAACAATTTAGCATTTGCAAGGCATCAGGATGCTGCAGATATCTTGAAAGATTTTAGGTCTGAATTTTTATTCCCAAAGCATAAAGAAAATGATTTTATATACCTGTGCGGCAACTCTTTAGGATTGCAACCTAAAGCGGTAAAACAGGTTTTAAATAATCAATTGGATAATTGGTCTAATTACGCTGTAGAGGGTTGGTTTGATGGTGATGAACCTTGGATGTTTTACCATAAGGAATTAAAAAAACTGATGGCTCCAATTGTGGGTGCTTCTCCGATAGAAGTTTGCCCAATGAATACCTTAACAGTCAACCTTCATTTATTGATGGTGAGTTTCTACCAACCGAAAGGCAAACGTTTTAAAATTATAATGGAAGGTGGCGCTTTTCCTTCAGATCAATATGCGATAGAGAGTCAAGTGAGGTTTCATGGATTTGACCCTAAAGAAGCGATTATAGAGGTTTTTCCTCGTGATGGTGAAGAAATCTTACGAACGGAAGATATCATCGCTAAAATAAAAGAAAACGGCAGTGATATCGCTTTGGTTCTTTTTGGCGGTATAAATTACTACACTGGTCAATGGTATGACATGGAAGCCATCACCAAAGCAGGGCATGAGGTTGGTGTTATGGTTGGTTGGGATTTAGCTCATGCCGCAGGTAATGTGCCGCTAAAACTGCACGATTGGGATGTAGATTTTGCATGCTGGTGTTCTTACAAATATCAAAATTCTGGTCCGGGTGGGATTAGCGGAATATTTGTTCATGAGAAACATTTTAACAATACTGAATTAAACCGTTTCGCAGGATGGTGGGGTTACCAGGAAAATAAACGCTTTAAAATGGAAAAAGGATTTATTCCAGAGGCTGGCGCAGACGGATGGCAAGTTAGCTGTACGCAAGTAATGCCAATGGCAATCTATCATGCCTCGCTTCAAATTTTCGATAAAGCAGGCTACATTGAGCCATTACGAAATAAAAGTATTAGTTTAACTGGTTATTTAGAATATATTATAAATCAAGTTAATAAAGAAATTAATATTGAACAATTTAAAATTATCACTCCAAAATACCCAAAAGCTAGAGGGGCGCAACTTTCTATAATTGCTTTAGAGAAGGGAAAAGAAATTTTTGACGGATTGGTTGCGCATGGCATTCTTGGAGACTGGCGAGAACCTAACGTTATTCGGTTAAGTCCAATTCCGCTTTATAATTCTTTTGAGGATATTTATTTAACTGGTCAGGCATTGTTACAGGTAACAAAAAACATTTTAAAATAGGCGACATGATTAATTACAATCCAAAAGACTGGTTTACGTTCATCTTTCATATTCATAAAGCTGACACTTTTCGGAAGTTATGGCCACTAATGATTAGCGTTTCTATTTTTTCCGCATTAGTAGCATTTCTTGAGTTGAATGTTTTTCAGCTGTCGAAAAGCGATTATGTTAGCAATATTGGTATGATGCATAGCTTACTAGGCTTTGTTATCTCCATGTTACTGGTTTTCCGCACCAATACATCGTACGATAGATGGTGGGATGGACGCAAGCTTTTAGGTTCTTTAACCAACGTAAGCAGGAATTTTGCAATGAAAATTAAAGCTTTAAGGTTACCGGATGAGGATACAAGGTTTTTTGAATATGGCATTCCGAAATATGCTTTTGCGCTAAAAGAGCATCTTCGCGAGAAAAAATACTTTGGAAAGAACAGCTTTTTGATAGAAGTTGAGGATACGAAACATATACCTAATCAAATCGCAAGCAGCATGATTTCCAGACTCTATGATTTATTAGCGAAAGGATTAATTTCTCAAGAGCAATTAATTGTGTTAACGAATGATGTAAATCAATTCACAGATATTTGTGGTGGCTGCGAACGGATAAAAAACACTCCAATACCATTTTCGTATAGTATCTTTTTAAAGAAATTTATTTTCGTTTATGTGCTTACAATTCCTATTGGTTGGGTTTTTAGTTTGGGTTATTATTTAGTGTTAATTGTTCCTTTTATCCTCTATGTATTAGCAAGTTTGGAGCTAATAGCTGAAGAAATAGAAGACCCATTTGGAGAAGATGCAAATGACTTGCCTGTAGACCAGATTTGTAATAACATTGAAAAACATGTTGAAGAAATTTTGGGTTAATGATTAAGATTGCATGGCATCCGCTTTATGCGCATCCTTTACCAGAAGGGCATCGTTTTCCAATGCTTAAATATGAATTAATCCCTGAGCAATTACTGCATGAGGGCACAATTTCAAATGAAAACATTTTTCAACCGGAATTAGTAAGAGAGGAAAATGTATTACTAACCCATGATAAACATTATTGGGAGCAACTTAGAGATTTAACGCTTCCCGCTAAAGAACAAAGAAGGATAGGCTTTCCTTTAAATGCACAATTAGTAGAGCGTGAACTCAGGATTACGCAGGGTACGATTGATGGCACTCAATTCGCAATTAATAATGGTGTTGCTTTTAATGTTGCCGGTGGTACACATCATTCGGGCAGTAATTGGGGTGAAGGTTTTTGCTTGCTGAACGACCAAGCAATTTCAGCTAACTATTTACTAAATAATAATTTAGCTAACCGTATATTAATCATTGATTTAGATGTGCATCAAGGTAATGGAACTGCAGAAATCTTCCAAAATGAATCAAGGGTATTCACATTTTCTATGCATGGTGATAAAAATTTTCCTTTCAGAAAGGAAGTATCAAACTTAGATGTTGCCTTGAATGATGGTGTTCAGGATGATGAATATTTATCTCTACTAAAAGCCAATTTGATTAAAGCGTTCGATAGGTCAAAGCCAGATTTTGTTTTTTATCTATCAGGTGTTGATGTGCTTGCAACAGATAAACTTGGCAAGCTTTCCCTAAGTAAAGCCGCTTGTAAGGAACGAGATAATTTAGTGCTCCATGCTTGCAAGAACAGAAATTTACCTGTACAGATTAGTATGGGAGGAGGTTACTCTGCCGATATTAAAGATATTGTTGATGCGCATTGTAATACCTATCGTTTAGCTTTTGATTTGTTTACCTAACAATATCCTTATCTTCGCGGCATGCTGGAAATAATCTATCAGGATGAAAATTTAATTGCCATTAACAAACCACACGGCTTATTAGTGCATCAATCATCTATTGCAAGAGATGCTACCGAATTTGCTTTACAAATGCTTCGCGACCAAATTGGCAAACATGTTAGTCCGGTACATAGGCTGGATAGAAAGACAAGTGGAATCTTACTTTTTGCTTTTGATAAGGAATCTGAAATTGCTATGCATCAGCAATTTATGAATACGGAGACAACTAAAAAATATCTTTCTATCCTACGTGGGTTTGCTCCGGATAAAATGGATATTGATTATCCTTTGGCAAAAGAAAACGGAACGATGCAAGATGCTTTCACATCATTTATCACCTTACAGAAAGCTGAAGTTAATGTACCTTTTGGTAAACATGCAACTTCAAGATATTCTTTAGTTGAAGCTACACCAAAAACAGGAAGAATGCATCAGTTGAGAAGACATTTCAGTCATATATTACACCCAATTATTGGTGACAGAACACACGGTTGTAATAAGCAGAATAAATTCTTTTTGGAGCAATGGAATATGACTACCATGCTTTTGCATGCATCAGAATTGAGTTTTACGCATCCAATTACTAAAGAGCAAATTCATTTAAAAGCCGGTTTACATGATGAATTTAAAAGAGTGATGGATTTTATGAAAATGAAACTCTAGCACAATTTTTGTCAAGAAATTCTGTTTATTAAACATCTATGATTAAATACTTACGTTTTACGATTCCGGTTTTAGCGCTTTTTGCAGCAAGTTGTTCTTCAGTTTACATGCCAAACGTTCCAAATACACCAATGCTTAGTCAGCAAGGTGAGTTTAGTGGTGGCGGACATATCTCTTTAAAAGGAAACGCAAGCATAAATGGTGCTTACGCAGTTTCTAATCATGTTGGCGTACTTTTCAGCGCATCTACAATGAATAATGAAAGGAAAAGTAAAGATTTCGGCCATAAGCTAGTTGAAATTGGCGGAGGTTACTTTGATACTTTCGGTCCAGACAATAATAGAATTATCGAAGTATATGCCGGTGTAGGGAAGGGTTGGAGCGATATTACCTTTAGAGATTACAGTAACGATATTTTAGTAAATAACGAAGTGCAGGAAGTAGACTATAGAAAAGCTTTTCTACAGGTTAACTACAGTTCGAAAAAGAAAAATAATTTAAGATTATTTGGTACCAACTTTCCAATAAATTACGGAACTGCATTGAGAATAAGTCATATTACTATGGATAGGTTTTTTATCAACAATGTTGTTCAACCTAAGGAGGATAACATTTTCTTTGAGCCTATTTTCTTTACCAGAATGGCGTTAAACAAAACCATTCAATTGCAGTACACAACAAGCAGTAATATTGGCTTAAAAAACCGTAAATACATGTCGGCCGGAAACTCGATATTTACAATTGGCGTTGTTGTTAACGTTGGCGGTAAATAAAATTGATTTAGATAACTGTATCTGTTTTTAATTTCAATGCTTTGGTTTTATTTTGAAATCTAAAAAACAGTAGGATAGAAGCAGTTAATAATCCAAAAGTTAATCCGTACCATATTCCGTAAACACCTAAGTTAAACTTAAAGCCTAAAACATATCCAATCGGAATACCAACAACCCAATAAGCTAAAAATGTGATAAATGTTGGGATGTTTACATCACCAATTCCTCTTAAAACACCTAAACCCACAACCTGTGTTCCATCAAACAGTTGAAAAAAGCCTGCAATAATTAAGAGTTGAGCAGCAATACTTACCACGCTTAAATCTTCAGTATAGATAAACGGCATTACGCTATTTGCCAAGATGAATATAATTGCGGTACAGCTCATAAACAATAAAATTACATGGTAACTTGCAATGGCCGACATTCTTAAATCATCAAAGTTATTTTTACCGAAATTATTGCCGGTTTTAATTGTTGCAGCTGATGCGATTCCACTTGCAATCATATAAGTCATTGCGGCTAAGCTTATGGCAATTTGATGTGCAGCCTGTTCAACAGCTCCAATTGTTCCAATTAGCACAGCTGCACCACTAAATGCGCTGATTTCAAAAGAATATTGCAAAGCAACAGGTGCACCAATTTTAATTATTTTAGTTGCTCTAAGTTTATCAATAAAAGTGGCTTTAAAACTAACCAGATACTTTTTGAAATGCTTCGACCTTAAAACGTAAATTGCCATTACGGTTGCCATCAAAAGTCTATCAATTAGCGTACTCAATCCAACACCACTTACACCCATCGATTTGATTCCAAACATTCCTTTTACGAAAATGATTCCTAAAATTATGTTTAAAGCATTACCCCAAATCGATACAAACATGGCTTGTTTTGTAAAACCCAATCCTTCGGCAAATTGCTTAAAGGTTTGAAAAATTAGCAACGGAATAATCGATACAGAAAGCAAGCCAAGATAAGGCTTTGCATATTGCACTACCGCCGGAGTTTGACCCAAGTTATCTATAACCAACAAAACTCCAAAATGAACCAGGCAGTAAAGGAAAATACCAACCAGAATATTAATAATTAAACTATTAGATAATAGCTTGCCACATTCTTCATAATTCTGGCGACCGTTTTCTTGTGCAATCAATGGTGTTAATCCATAAGATATACCTAAACCGATTACCATAATTAAAATGAAAATGCTGTTTACTAATGATACTGCTGCAAGCTGAGTGGTATCTGTAAAATGGCCAACAATCACGCTATCTGCCATGTGCACTAGGGTATGGCCAACTTGAGAGCCAACAATTGGCAAAGCCAGGTGAAGATTTTCTTTGTAGTAAGGTTTGTATTTGGTATAGATTTTTGAAAACATAAGTTTGCAAAGGTCGGTTTTTTAAACCTCATAAAAGACGGTTAATTGAAAGTTAACTTTAACTTGATTAAACCGCTGTAAAAAACTCTTCCTTTTCGGTAGTGTTTGATTTTATAACATTTGCAAGGATGAGATTTACAATTATTTTTTGTGCTTTACGATAAGAACATCGTAGCAATTTGCTGTATTCCTTTAAAGTGATTTTATCGTTATCGCTTAAAAACTCCAGTAATTTCTTTTCGTTATCAGAATAAGAAATAAGCACACCACTATCTTTATGGTCATTTTTTAAAACGTCTACAATTATTTTGCTTGCTAATACACTTTTATCGTCAATGCGAATATAAGCCCACCATTTTTTATCATCATCTAAAGCGTAATGAGGTTTTGTATCGCTTTCTGGTATGTTCGCAACCAATACCAGCTTATCATCAACATAAATTTCTTCGAAATTCGGTTCGATAGCAGGTTTACAAAATTGGTGTGCAGCAGTTAAAATCATATATTTTTCTTCTTCTTCTGATTTTACACCTTTAATTGTACCATCATCGGCTACGCCGATTAGTAATTTCCCGCCCTTATTATTAGCAAAAGCAACCAGGCTTTTAGCAATTTTTCCGGTATTGGTAATTGTTTTTTTGAAATCAAGTGTAACACCTTCGCCCTGCAAAATCAAACTTTTAATACTCGGCATAATGGGATAGATTAATAAGCAACTCTCGGCTCTTCGCCTTGATGCAGGTTTCTGATGTAAACTTCGTTCATTACAGTAGCGCAAAGTTCGCCCTGTTTATTTGTAATTTCCATCGGATAAGCTTTTACAAACTTACCAACGGTTTTTAAAGCCTGTTCAGCTTCAGCAATCATTTCTTCGGTAACGTTAATCGTAAAATATAGATTAGAACGTCCTGGTTTTAAGTATTGTATCGATGCGCTTTTAAGCCAAACCCTAACTTTCATTCCTCTGCGTTGCATAAGCTGGTCGAAAAGTAATGCATAAAAAGGATCGGTAGCAGCATAAATTGTACCTCCAAAAATAGAGCCATTGTAATTTTTGTTCAGAAAACTCTTACTCAGTTTTACTGTACAGCTTTTAAAATCATTATCAAATTTCTGAACCCAAATGCGCTGAAAAAATAATGGTGGATAAAGGCGCATTACCCATTTAAGGGTGTTTTGAGAAATAATCATATTTACTAATATCAGAAAGTTTTATCAGGTTTTAAAGTTTTAAAGATGATGTTTAGGTAATATTTTAGTCAATTGAGGTGCATTAGAAAATAAAATAAATCATTTGAAGGATAAATTAATACTCACGGCTGATGTTCGATTGAATAAACAAAATTTGATTTAAAATAAAACTAAATGATTAGAAGCTTGTTAGGTTTATAGTTAACAATTAAACAGTGAAACTATCAGCTAAATGATCGCTTCATTCAACAAGAAAATTAAAACTCAACCCTAATGAAAAAATTAATCTTAAGTCTTGCTTTTGCAGCTACAATAATGGTAGCAACATCAGCATGCAATTCGTCGAAAAATATGGCTGGCTCAACTGACAGTACAATGACGGATTCGACAACAACAACGGCACCGATGGATACAACGAAAACAACAACCACTCCACCGGATACAATGAAAAAAACGACGCCGCCTGATACGACAAAGACAATGCCTCCTATGTAGAGGATTAAGAGCCCCGAATATTCGGGGCTTTTTTCGTTTACATCTTTTTTTTATTTGCGCTTATTTGTACTTTCAGCGAATAAACCAAATAAAACAAATGGAGCCTAAACCATCCAATAACCGTAATGTTATTTTCTTAGTAATTGTAGCTGCACTAGGCTACTTTGTAGATATTTACGATCTTGTACTTTTTTCTGTAGTCCGCTTAAAAAGCTTTGCTGATATCGGCGTTTCGCCCGAACATATGCGTACCGATGGCGAGTATGTTATTAATATGCAAATGTTTGGTTTGCTTTTAGGCGGTTTGTTATGGGGGATTATAGGAGATAAATTTGGCCGGATAAAAGTTCTTTTCGGCTCTATCCTGATGTATTCTTTGGCAAACATTGCAAACGGCTTTGTTACCGATGTTCACAGTTATGCAATTATACGCTTTATTGCAGGTATTGGTTTAGCAGGCGAACTTGGTGCCGGAATTACACTCGTTACCGAAACCATGGATAAAGAAAAGCGTGGTTACGGAACAATGGTTGTTGCCGGAATTGGATTGCTTGGCGCAGCAGCGGCAGCAACAGTTGGTAAACATTTCACCTGGCAAACTTCTTATTTTGTAGGTGGTGGAATGGGTTTGTTGCTTTTACTTTTAAGAGTGGGTACATTCGAATCTGGCATGTTCAAAAAAGCTGAGGAGGCAACTGAAGTCTCAAAAGGTAATTTTTTTATGCTTTTTTCTGACAGGAAAAGGTTTCTAAAATACCTGGCTTGTATTTGTCTGGGTTTACCGTTATGGTTTATTGTAGGAATTTTGGTTACGCAATCGCCTGAAATTGGAAAAGCTTTAGGTGCTAAAGAAGTTCTGAATGCCGGCACTGGCATTATGTACACTTATTTTGGTATCGCCATTGGCGATGTTGTTTGTGGTTTTTTGGCTCAGGTACTTAAATCGAGAAGAAAAACTGTTTTAATTTTTCAAAGTTTGTCAGTGGTAACGGTTATTATCTATCTAACAAATACTCAATTAACGGAAAGTAGCTTTATTCTAATATGCTTATTTATGGGTTTTGCAGTTGGTTACTGGGCTACTTTTGTGACAATTGCGGCAGAACAATTCGGTACAAACATTCGCTCTACTGTAACTACAACAGCGCCAAATTTTGTTCGTGGTGCATTAATTCCAATTACTTATACCTTCGAATATTTCGTGCACCAATTTAATATTGTAACTGCTGGTTTTATTGTTATGGGTATTGTAACGGTAATTGCAATGGTCTCTGTACTATATTTAAAGGAAAGCTTTAACAAGGATTTAAACTATCTGGAAGAATAAAAATATCAACTGTCAATAAAATGTACTATCTAAACATAAATAGGCGATACTAATGTAATAGCCTTAAATTTGCTATAGAATTACATAAAGAAGCCATGTTTAAAGAAGAGGTAGCAGAGCGATATAAATTGATACAGGATGAAATTTGCCGTGGGTTAGAAATAGCAGATGGAAAAGGCAAATTTCAGGAAGAACTTTGGGAACGCAACGGAGGAGGGGGAGGACGCACTCGCATTATGCAAAATGGTGCAATAATCGAAAAAGGTGGTGTTAATTTTTCTGCTGTTTATGGCAAACTTCCGGAAGCGGTAAAAAAAGCATTTAATGTAACCGAAGATGATTTTTTCGCCACTGGTGTATCAATTGTAATTCACCCAAATCATCCATTGGTTCCCATAATCCACATGAATATTCGTTATTTTGAATTAAACGAAGAAACCAGATGGTTTGGTGGAGGTATAGATTTAACGCCACATTATGTTTTTGAAAACGATGCAAGGTTTTTTCACCATAAGCTAAAACAGGCTTGCGATGATTTTAATTTAGACTTTTATCCAAAGTTTAAAAACCATGCAGATGATTATTTCTTTATCAAACACCGTGAAGAAAGCAGAGGCATTGGTGGGATATTTTACGACCGTTTAAAGCCTGAAAACACTTCTTTATCCTGGGAAGAAATTCTTGATTTCTCGGTAAACATTGGTGAAACCTTTCTGCCAATTTATACAGAACTTATTGATAGAAACCGCGAAAAGGAATTTACTGAACTACAGAAAGAGTGGCAATATCAGCGTAGAAGCAGGTACGTTGAATTTAATCTGGTTTACGATTCTGGAACTAAGTTTGGTTTAGAAACTAACGGAAGAATTGAATCTATCTTAATGAGTTTGCCTCCGCAAGCAAATTGGGGATATAATGTTCAGCCTGAAATTGGTTCTGATGAATATAAAACCATCCAGTTTCTGAAGAAAGGTATTAATTGGGTTTAGAATAAAGTTAATGGTAATTGAACCTTGTGAAAGCCTTTTTCCAATTTCCCTAACCTAAATTGATTGACAATTTCATGTGCAATTCGGGTAGGTTCCGGAATTCTATAATTTCCAATGCACTTTTTCATTATATCGATGCTTTGCTGTTGAGTAATTAAGTGCCCGGCTGATATGTAAACAGGAGCACAGTTTACTTTGGTTCTAAGTGCGTAACCTAAAAATTCCTGATTATTCTTAATCTCTTCAGTGCTGTATTTTGAATTTTCTGGTAAATGATTTTTGCCATAAAGCAAACTTTTGGCGCAACCGATTGTAGATTGATTAGCTAAAATTCCAAAATGAGAAGCGACACCCATTCTGCGTGGATGAAGAATTCCGTTTCCGTCTAAAACAACCACATCAGGTTTTTCAATAATTAAATCCCAAACTTTTAATAACGCCGGAACTTCCTTAAAACCTAAAAAGCCAGCTTTGTAAGGGAACGTTGTCTCGAAAGTTTCTAGCGCATAAGCTTGCAAAATTAAATCAGGGAAAGATAAAATATCAATTGCAGCATACATTGTAGAGCTATCCTTATTAAAAGAAATATCAGCGCCTGCTATTGTTGATACGCCATTTACACTTTCAAATTTTAGTCTGGTTGCCAGTTCAATTTGAAGTTTTGTGGCTTCTTCGAATGAATAATTATCATACATATTATTAAAATAAATTAAAATCAAAAAATTCTGTAAAATAACCAGAATGATATTATTTTCAATTAAATTATAAATGCAACATTATTGCTTTTATATTTGCACTATAATTTATTTCGTATGAAGCTTTTAAAATCTCCAGTAAATTTAGACAGTTTAGGCATTACCGCATCCGTACTTTGTGCCATTCATTGTGCTATGATACCACTTTTAATTACATTTTTGCCTTTGTGGGGCTTAAGCTTTTTAGCTAACGAATGGGTAGAAATTGGCATGATTTCACTTTCTTTATTTTTAGGAATCTGGTCTTTTGGCTCATCATTTAAGAAAAATCATCATAAAATAGCTCCCATATTCATTTTGATAGCTGGTTTTGCATTGATTGCTTTCGGTCATTTTTCAGGCAACGATTTTTTAGAGCCAATTTTAATACCAATCGGTGGAATTGTTATCTCGATAGCACATTTTGTTAACCTGAAACTTTTAAAATCCTGCAACATAAAGCACAACCATTAACGGTAACCATCTTAATACAGCAACGCTGCTTTTTAATTAAACTATATATTTGTAACGCATGAAGAACAAAAGTAAAATGCTATTCGCTTTTTCTTTAGCTTTTATAGCAATGCTTAATCCATCTTGTAAACATGGTACTAATAATGCAACAGAGCTTTACAGAAGGTATGCAATTAAAAATTTAATCAATAATCAGGCAAAGCCGATTTTAATAAAAAAGTTGAATGATTAATCTGAATTCTATTTCACACCAATATCCTAAAGGGCAAAAAATAGTATTTCCCGATTGGACTATTGAAGACAAAGAACAATGGTTGCTTTTAGGTGCTTCGGGCAGTGGAAAAAGTACTTTACTTAATATTATTTCAGGTTTATTAAAGCCAACAGAAGGATTAGTAAAGTTTGATGAAGTAAGTCTTTATAATTTATCAACCCGGAATATGGACAAGTTCAGAGGTCAAAAAATAGGCATAGTTTTTCAAAGACCTCATTTAATAAGATCCTTAACCGTGTTAGAGAATCTGGAAATTGCAGCTTCCATGGCTGGTTGTAAATTTGATAAATTACATATCAATTCTATTTTGAAAGATTTAGGATTATCAGAAAAGACAGATAGTTATCCTGATGAACTTAGTCAGGGGCAACTTCAACGAGTTTCTGTGGCAAGGGCTTTAGTGAACAAGCCAACTCTTTTAATTGCCGATGAGCCGACATCCAGTTTAGATGATGAAAATACTGTTCAGGTATTAGAAATGTTAACTGCTCAGGCAAAAAATAATAATGCAGCTTTAATCATCGCTACTCATGATCAACGCGTTCGTAACCACATCTCAAAAGCTTATTTACTGTAATGAACATCCTCAAAATAAGTAGCAAAAACATCTTCAGAAATAAGCTAACAGCCATTTTAAATGTATTATTAGTTGCCTTTGGTGTTGGAATACTTTCGATTTTATTTCTAGCCTCAACTCAAATTGGCAATAAATTAGAGCAAAACGCAAAAGATATAGATTTGGTTGTTGGTGCAAAGGGGAGTCCTTTGCAATTAATTCTAAGCAGTATTTATCATATAGATTTTCCTACGGGTAACATTCCGGCGAAAGATGCTCAAGAGCTTATGCAAAATCCACTAGTTAAAAGGGCAGTTCCTTTGGCTTTGGGCGATAATTATGATGGTTATAGAATTGTTGGTACAGATACTACATTTACAGGATTATATGGCTTAAAAATAGACAAAGGAAGCTTTTGGACTAAAGATTTAGAAGCTACGATTGGTAGTTCTGTAGCCAGAGAAGCGAATTTGAAAGTTGGAGATAAGTTTTTTGGTGCTCATGGTTTAAGTGATAACGGCGATACCCATAAAAACAATGCTTATGTAGTTAAAGGCATTCTGAAACAACAAAATAATGTAACAGATAATTTAATTCTAACAAACATTGGCAGCGTATATAAAATGCATGCCACAGAAGATGAACACGAGGAACATCATGAAGAATCTGAACATGAAATAGATAATAAAGAAATTACTTCAATTTTAATTCAGTACCGTTCGCCAATGTCGGTGGTGATATTTCCACGAATGGTTAACCAAAGTACAAATATGCAAGCCGCTTCTCCAGCAATGGAAAGCGCTAGATTGTTTTCACTAATTGGCGTTGGAATTGATACATTAAGATGGTTTGCTTTATTAATCATGGCAATTTCTGCGTTGAGCGTATTTATAAGTCTGTACAATTCTATGAAAGAAAAAAAATACGACTTGGCGATAATGCGTTGTCTTGGTGCATCAAAACTAAAATTATTCTTTTTGGTGATGTTGGAAGGACTATTAATTACTATTGTTGGTGCGGTAATCGGGTTACTAATTGGCCATTTTGCACTCGAAATTATTGGTAAATATCAGGAATCATCTCAAGCTAAATTAACAGGTTTTTATTTTGTAACTGAAGAACTTTATTTGCTTCTAGCCGGATTACTAATCGGAATTGTAGCCTCGATTATTCCAGCATTACAAACTTACCGTGTTGATATTGCTAATACACTTTCAAAAGATAGATAGATGAAAAGGGCAGTGTTGTTTATAGCGATAAGTGCTTTATATTTAAGGTTTAGTGAGGTTAAATCTCAAGTTAAAGTACATAAAGACTTAAGAACTTCTACCTGGAATATTATCGGCTTAAGATATGATAAGGAATTAAGTCCAGGCAAATGGGGCAGTGTATATCCTGCTCCGCTTAAAGCTTTAAATAACAAGACAATAGAGTTGCCTGGCTACATGATTCCAACTAAAGTGGGGCGGAAATTTACAGAATTTATGTTCTCCATTGTACCTGTAGAATCTTGTCCATATTGCGGAACCGGAGATATACCTGCGATGTTACAGGTAAGCACAAGCACTCCAATACCGATAACGGATAAACCAATAAAGTTGAAAGGCAAATTTGTTATTAACGATTCTGGAAACGACCAAAGTGAATTTTTTCTGTTAAGTGCTGTATTAGTTTCAAAATGAAAAACTCTATTCTAAAACTTCCATTAATCATTTTATTTCTCTTTTTTGGTAGTGAAAGATTAAGTGCGCAAGTTCAGGTTCATACAGATATGCGTACCAAATACTGGAATTTGATAGGGTTGAGGTACGAAAAACAGGTTAAGCCTTTAGAATGGAAAGTGTTCTTTCCTACAGAGCTTAAAGCTTTGAATAATAAAGTAATTGAGTTGCCTGGTTACATCATTCCTACTAAAGTTGGAAATAAGTTTTCTGAATTTATGCTATCAGTTGTACCCATAGAATCTTGTCCTTTCTGTGGTTCAGGTGATATACCATCTATGGTTGAAGTTAAAATGAGTAATCCGATAATTTACACCAGCAAACCAATAAAACTAAGAGGCAAAATTATCGTTAACGATTCTGGCGATAAACGTTCTGAATTTTTTCTACTTGATGCAGTACAGTTATGAGGTTAATATTATTTATCTTATTGATTTTCAGTGGATTTAATAGCTACGCTCAGGCTAATAAACAACATAACGCTAACGACCAATTACACTCATTAAATTGGGATATTATTGGCTCTGTCAAATTTGAATTAACAGAGAAAAACGAACTTTTCCCAATATTTTCTGAATCTATTAAGCGGTTTGAAAACAAACAGTTTGATTTGACCGGTTATCTTATACCGATTAAGGCAGGTACAAATCAGCAGAAATTTCTATTAGCTACTTTGCCAATAAATCAATGTTATTTCTGCGGACAAAACGGTATTCCGGCCATGATTATGGTAGAAATGGATAAGTTTATATCCTTCACAACTAAGCCAATTAAAATTTCAGGAATACTAAAACTCGAAAGGAGGGATGCAAGTTATGCGGCTCCGATATCCCTCAAAATGCCAAAATCATAATATAATTGCTTATTTTTGTGTTATAATGAAGAACACGGAAAGATTTGAAAACCTGCTAATAAAGAACGGACTTAAACGCACCGGACCAAGATTGCAGGTTTTGGATATTTTAAGCAGTAGAGATTCGGCAACCTCACAACCATATTTAGAACAAGTTATGGGCAAAGTTGTTGATCGGGTAACTTTGTACCGGGTTTTGAAAGCATTTGAAGAAAAAGGAATTATTCATAAAGTTTTAGATAACCACGGCACTGCGAATTATGCAATTTGTTCTGAAGGCTGTTCTGCACACGAACACCATGACGAACACGTTCATTTTAATTGCAATAATTGCCAAAAGGTTTATTGTTTAGATAGCATCAAAATTCCTGCATTTAATGTTCCAAAAGGTTTTAAAGTTGAAAATTTAAACCTGATAGCATCAGGGATTTGCGCTTCGTGTTCAGAAAAAGTTAGTTAGTTTACCATATCATCAAATGAAGAAAATATTTCTAATTGCATTAATTTTTATAGGGTCTAAGGCTAGTGCGCAACAGCACGATTTTAGCGACCAGATAGATTCTCCAAATTGGGATATTATTGGCGATGTAACTTTCAAAACCATTAAGCCAACCGAAATGTATGCAGTTTATAACGCTGAAATAAAAAAGCATGAGAATAAAGCTTTTGAATTAGAAGGTTATATTGTTCCAATTAAAGATGGTATGAAGCAGACTAAATTTATGCTTTCAACTTTACCAATAAATCAATGTTTCTTTTGCGGAAAAAATGGCATTCCGATAATGGTTTTAGTTGAAATGGCAGAACCAATAAAGTTTACATATTTACCAGTTTCTGTAAAAGGAATTTTAAAACTAAACAAAGGAAACGCTGCTGATAATCCACCGTTGGTAATTTCAGCCGCCAAACAATTAAACTAAGTGAATTTAATTATTACTATTTATGTCTTATAATTAATATTATGTTAAGTTGGTATTTCTAACATTTACTCCTACACTGTTATAGTCTTTATTAATTGTTCTTTAAAGTTCTTGTAAACGACGTTTTAAATCCTGCACCTTATCTTGTGCATTTTTTCTAGAATAGATTTCTATTAACAGCTGAACAGCTTTTTTATCATTCGGATTGATTTCGTTCGCTCTTAACAATGCAAACTGAGCTTTATTGATTAACGAACTATATTGATTTTTTTTATCTGCATCATTTTTCTTCAATGCATCGTTTGCTGTATTAACGTAAGCCACACCTAATTGGTAAAGTGCATCAAAATAATTCTGGTCAGTAGATAATGCTTTATTGTATGCTAAAATTGCTGTAGGATTATTTCCGCCAACCTGTTGCAAATATCCGTAGAGAAAAAACAAAAGCTTATTTCCTTTTTCAACTTTTAGATTGTTTTCGATAAGTGATGATGCTTTCGCGTAGTTTTCATTATCGAGCAAAAGATTTATGTAATCATTAGTTAAAGAATGGTTATATGGATTTACACTTAAACCATCTTCCAATACTTTAATTGCAGCTTCATTATCGTATTTAGCAACATATAGTTGAGACATTTTTTGAAACACAGCCGGATTTTTTATACTGTCATCCTTCGCTCTTTTAAAATATTTCAATGATTCATCGTAAAGCTGAACATTTTGAGCGCAAATTGCCGTATTTAAAGCTAATGTAGAATCTGCAGGAAACTTATCGCTAACTTCCCTTAAATCTTCCAATGCTTCTTTAAAATCGTTATTAAAATAGGCTAAGTTGCCTCGCTCCTGCTTTTTAATTAAAATATTGTGTTCAGATGCTTTTATTAAACCAGCAGGATCTTCGTATTTTTCTAATGCTTTAGCTTTTTTAATTGCATCAACAGCAGAATCAAAGTATTTATCAGATGCAGTGCCATCAGTTTCGATAATTGCAGCGTAAGATGTTAAGTACGATTTAATTGCAAATGTTTCTGGCCAGTTTTTAGTTTTATTATCTTTTTCAGCCGATTCTATTGATTTTAATCCTTCAGTAATTATTCCAAGCTGTTTTTTTGAATCTTCTTTACCTGCAAAAGATGCCTGTAATTTACCTACGGCATTTCTTGCAATAAGCATTTGGCTTTTCTGAGCGAATGTATTAAATGATAGCGTAATTAGCGTTGCGAATAATAAAGCTGAAATTTTTTGCATAGAATATTAAAATGGTAAAGCGTAAAAATAAACATAAAAAAAAGAGCCTCGAAATTTCGAAGCTCTTTTTTTACAATGTTAAATATTATTGTTTTGGAAGTGCATCCAAACGTTTCTTAATATCTTCGTAGTTTTTAGTATCATTTTTGAAAGCATAAATAGTTTTCAAAGTTTCTAAAGCACCAACGTTTTTGGCATCTAAATCTAATGCCTTTTTATAATATGGTAACGATTTCTCTAACAAACCATTCATTTTCGTGGTTACATCATTAAATTCCTTAACCTTTTTAGCATCAATTTTATTTCTAGCATCTTGTAATTTTAATGCCTGAGAGAAATATACGTTACCTAATAATACTTGATAAGTTGGATTATTTGGCTCTTTTGATGCTAAAGTGTTTAACATTTGCTCAGATTTAGCACCATCTCCTCTATCAATGTAAATTTGCGTTTCAGATTTAATGAAATTAGCATCATCAGGATATTTAGCAGAAGCTTCTTGAATTAAAGCTAATGCTGCAGTTGTGTCTTTTTGTTGTGCTAAAGACATTGAAATCAATTCAGAATATAAATCTTTAGCTTGTGGTGCATTTAAAGAAATTACCTTTTTAAATTGTTTAATTGTATTTGGGTAATCGTTTAAATTTCTCGCAGCAACCCCAGCATTTAAATACATAGAAGTATCAGTAGGGTTAATAACAGTTGCCTGCACAAATTTATCGTAAGCTGTTTTGAAATCTTTCTTGTTATAAGCTAAAACGCCTGCATTTCTAACTGCGTTTGCAATATTAGTTTCAGCAGTTGCGATGTTATCTTTTTCTGCACCTTTAGTATCTAATGTTTTAGCTTGAGCAACTGCATCAGTTGCAATTTTAAGCTGAGCATCAGCATTTTGTACATTAGTAGTATCAAGTAAAGCTGCAGATGATGCGAATAGTGCACGGTAAGACCAAGCTTCAGGCATTATTTTTGATTTTTCATCAGCAATAGCTTTATCTGTATGTGCTAAACCTGCGGCAATTGTTTCTAGTTTTTTAGCCAGAGGTGTTGCGGCAGCTTGTCCGGTGATTTGAAAAACACTCCAGGCTTTTTTTGCTTCGTTTACTTCTCCTTTTTGAGCAAATGCAAAACTAACTACACCTGCTAAAATTGTACTTAGAACTATTTTTTTCATAAAATTATTATTCTGTTCTTATTTAATTAGATTAATTTTCTTCTGTTTCATCTTCAGCGTCCGTGTCTGCTTCATCTTCCGTGTCTTCAGCTTCTGAAGTTGCATCTGCTTCCAGCTCTTCGCCATCAACTACAACTACATTTTCTAAATCTACTTCTTCCTCGTCTTCTTCGTGATCAATTTTTGTTACTGATGCAATTTCATCATCTCCTTTCAAAGATATTAAACGAACACCCTGAGTTGCACGTCCCATAACTCTCAATGCAGATACCGGAATTCTAATTACGATACCAGAACGATTGATAATCATTAAATCTTCGCTATCAGTAACGTCTTTAATGGAAACTAATTGTCCGGTTTTTTCTGTAACATTAATGGTTTTTACACCTTTACCGCCACGGTTTGTAACTCTGTAATCTTCAATGTCTGTACGTTTTCCGTATCCTTTTTCTGATACTACTAACACAGTAACGTCTGGATTGTTTACAGCAATCATGCCAACAACCTCATCTTTATCATGCGCTAGTCTAACTCCACGTACTCCAGTAGCTGTTCTACCCATCGGACGAACGGTACTTTCATTGAAACGAATAGCTCTACCAGAACGCAATGCCATTACAATTTCGCTTTGTCCGTTAGTTAAACATGCTTCTAATAATACATCACCCTCATTAATATTAATTGCATTAATACCGTTAACACGCGGACGAGAATATGCTTCTAAAGAAGTTTTCTTAATTGTACCTTGTTTAGTACACATTATAATAAAGTTGTTCTCTAGGTATTCTTGGTCCTTAAGATTTTTAACCTTAATATATGCCTTAATTTTTTCTTCTTTTGGAATATTGATGATGTTTTGGATGGCTCTACCTTTACTTGTACGAGAGCCCTCCGGAATTTCATATACCCTTAACCAGAAACATCTTCCGGCTTCGGTAAAGAATAACATGTAATTGTGGTTGGTTGCAACAAGCATATGCTCAATAAAATCTTCATTTCTTGATGTGCTGCCTTTAGAACCTTTTCCACCTCTACCCTGCGCTCTAAATTCTGTTGCTGGTGTACGTTTAACATAACCTTCGTGAGAAATCGTAATTACAACTTCTTCATCATCGATGAAATCTTCCATGCTCATATCTTCAGCAGAATGAACAATGGTTGTTTTACGATCATCGCCGAATTTCTGTTTAATTTCTTCCAGCTCATCTTTGATAATCTGCATACGCAAACCTTCATCTGCTAAAATAGATTTCAAATATTCGATGGTTTTCATTAACTCAGCATATTCTTCTTTAATCTTATCGCGTTCTAGTCCTGTTAAACGACGTAAAGTCATATCAAGGATAGCACGGGCTTGAATATCGCTTAAGCCGAATTTTTCCATTAAACCTACGCGAGCTTCTTCCGGAGTTTCTGACGCACGAATTAATTTAATTACTTCATCTAAATGGTCTAAAGCAATTAAATAACCTTCTAAAATGTGTGCACGTTTTTCAGCTTCTGCTAATTCATATTTTGTTCTACGAATAACAACATCATGGCGGTGATCTACAAAATGTACAATTAAATCTTTTAGATTTAACATTTGCGGACGACCTTTTACCAGCGCAATATTATTTACACTGAAAGATGTTTGTAAAGCGGTGTACTTATATAAGTTGTTTAAAACGATTGAAGCATTGGCATCACGTTTAATTTCGTAAACGATACGAATACCATCCTTGTTAGATTCATCTTTAATGTTAGAAATACCTTCAAGTTTTTTCTCGCCAACCAATTCAGCAGTACGCTCAATCATTTGTGCTTTATTAACCTGATAAGGAATTTCTGTAACAATGATAACTTCGCGGTCTTTAAGGTTTTCAATTTCTGCTTTAGCACGCATAACAATACGTCCACGTCCAGTTTCAAAAGCTTCTTTCACACCAGTATAACCATAAATAATACCACCTGTAGGGAAATCCGGAGCTTTTACAAACTTCATTAATTCCTCAATGGTAATATCTCTGTTATCGATGTAATTTACGATACCATCAATACACTCAGTTAAATTGTGGGGCGCCATATTAGTCGCCATACCTACTGCAATACCGCTAGATCCGTTAACTAAAAGGTTAGGAATTTTAGCTGGTAAAACCGTTGGCTCCTGTAAAGTATCATCAAAGTTTAACTGAAAATCTACAGTATCTTTATTGATATCAGCAAGCATTTCCTCTGCAATTTTAGAGAAACGTGCCTCAGTATAACGCATTGCTGCCGGAGAGTCACCATCAATGTGACCAAAGTTTCCTTGTCCATCTACCATCGGGTAACGTAAACTCCAATCTTGAGCCATACGTACCATAGTAAAGTAAACAGATGCATCACCATGTGGGTGATATTTACCTAAAACCTCCCCTACAATACGGGCAGATTTTTTATGTGGTTTATTACTTGTAACACCAAGATCGAGCATACCATATAAAACACGGCGGTGTACCGGTTTCAATCCATCGCGTACATCAGGCAAAGCCCTTGATACAATTACCGACATTGAATAGTCAATGTAGGCCGATTTCATCTGCTCCTCTATATTAATTTGGATGATTTTGTCGTTTTGTTGATTTTCTAAATCTTCTGCCATAAATTATTATTCTCGTTATCAAAAACGATATTTCAAAAAGGTATTGTTATAACCTTGCGAATTTAACAAAAATATGCCGAAATAAGGCATTGTGGAAAAGTTTTAAGGCTTTGGAAAAGGTTTTAGGTGTATGTATTTTTTAAAGCCCTTAAACATGTATTCAAGCTTTTTTTTGAAAATGTTTATTGGATCTAAAACTCAGCAACAAATATGAAATATTATTGATTTGATCTCAAACATCTTAAAGTTAATTAAAGTTATATTTTTGCAATATAATCTAGATATAATAATGGCAAAGCAAAGACAATCGGCAATGATTTTTATTATGATAACGTTGTTAATTGATTGTACTGGATTTGGAATTATCATACCTGTTTTGCCAGATTTAATAAAGGAGTTCACAGGAGGAGATACTAGTGTGGCTGCCGATTATGGCGGTTATCTAATGGTTGCGTTTGCTTTACCCCAATTTATATTTTCTCCAATTTTAGGTGGTTTAAGTGATAAGTATGGTAGACGGCCAATATTATTGTTTTCATTATTTGGTTTAGGAATAGATTATCTTTTTCTTTCATTCGCACCATCCATTTTTTGGTTTTTTATTGGAAGAATTATAGCAGGAGTTACAGGAGCCAGCTTTACAACTGGTATGGCATATATAGCCGATATATCTACACCTGAAAAGAAAGCACAGAATTTCGGTTTAGTTGGAGCAGCATTTGGCTTAGGGTTTATTTTGGGCTCAGTTGGCGGAGGTTTGTTAAGTCATTTTGGATTGCGTGTACCTTTTATGGTTGCAGCTGGCTTGTCTTTGTTGAATTGGTTGTACGGTTACTTTATATTGCCTGAATCTTTATCAAAAGCAAAGAGAAGAGATTTTTCTTGGAAACGTGCAAATCCAATCGGATCGTTTATAAATGCTTCGAAATATCCCGCAATTTTAGGCTTGTTAGCAACTTTACTCCTGTTATATATTGCCAGTCATTCTGTACAATCAAATTGGTCTTATTATGTTATTGAAAAGTTTCAATGGACACCTACCATGATTGGTTATTCTTTGGCTGTTGTTGGGGTTATGGTTGCAATCGTTCAGGGTGGACTTATCAGAATTATTATCCCGAAAATTGGGAATAGAAAAGCAATTTACTTTGGTTTAATGTTATATGTAATCGGCTTCATCTGTTTTGCATTTGCAGCTAATGGATTAATGATGATGCTGTTTATTGTTCCATATTGCTTAGCAGGAATTGGCGGTCCAGCAATGCAAAGTATAATTTCCAATCAAGTGCCAGAGAATGCACAGGGAGAAATTCAAGGCATTACTACAAGTTTGCAAAGCCTTGCAGCCATTATTGGCCCATTTTTAGCGAGTCACATTTTTGTATATTTTATACAAAGTGGAACACCTTTTTATTTTCCGGGTGCGCCTTTTATTCTTAGTGCGTTTTTAACCTTAATTGGTTTGTTTATCGCAATAAGAGCTTTAAGAAAATATCATTAATCGTAGGCTTTTAATATTTTATACTCGTTAAAAGCCATTACAACATTGTAAACCAATAAAATTATTCCGCCAACATTAACTAGTTTATCAAAATCCATGTCTAATAATACTGTTAGTAGGAATATTACGGCTATCGACCCAAGAGATATAAAAAAGGAAAGCTTGAATGAGCGGTAAAGCATTGATAATCGGAACAGTGTTTTACTTTTAAAAAGAGCCGGATTTTTAATTAATTGAACAATATTCCCAAAAACAAAAAACAAAATTAGCATAACTGTAATTCCAGATAGTAGACCTTGATTTAAATCTGGAATCACCAAATAACCACTATGAATAAAATAAGCAACAATTAAAATGCAGATAAATGCTTTAAGAAGTTGCCAGTTTTTATCTTTTAGAAACCACTTCATCCATTCGAAATCTGTTTCTGTTGCTTTTTCCTGTAATTTCATCCTGGTTTCTGCTGAGAATGATATGAAAGGATTTATTATTCCGATAATTAAAATCAGCAAGGTGCTAACAAACTGAAATACCCCATCTGCAATTAAAACGTGAATTCTTTCATCATTTAAAATTCCAGGCGTGAAACAAGAAATTAGAATTAAGATGATGATTGTTGAATGAAAAATTATCGGGAAATAGTTTTCTATAATACCATTTTCTGTATTCGGATTTTGAGTTAAAGCTAGTTTTTGAGCGTCTGTATCCAGGTATTTATTCATCATACGAATACCTACGAGTAAAATAAATAAAGAGAACATTTGGCGTAGAAGAGGTTAGTTTTTACATTTTTTTGAAGCAATATAGTAATTTAAAGTAATTCATTAGCAAGATTGGCTAGTTCGCTCCGCTCCCCTTTTTGCAAGGTAATATGCGCATATAACGGATGGTTTTTTGCATTCTCTATCAAGTAACTCAAGCCATTACTTTCAGAATCGAGATACGGCGTGTCGATTTGATAAATATCGCCAGTAAATACGATTTTGGTGTGTTCTCCTGCCCTGGAAATGATGGTTTTAACCTCGTGTGGTGTTAAATTTTGCGCTTCATCTATAATGAAAAATATTTTTGTCAACGTTCGCCCTCTTATAAATGCAAGCGGTGCAATTGCAATTTTTTCTGTATTGATTAGCTCATCAATTTTGGCAATCATCTTTTCATCTCCATTAAACTGTTCTTTTATAAAGCGTAGGTTATCCCAAATTGGCGCCATAAAAGGATCTGTTTTCGATTTTGCATCGCCGGGAAGAAAACCAATATCTTTATTGCTTAGCGATACAATTGGTCTGGTGATGTAAATTTGCCTAAAGTCACGACGTTGCTCTAGTGCACTTGCCAAAGCTAAAAGTGTTTTTCCTGTACCTGCATTGCCTTGTATACTTACCAATTTAATATCTGGGTTCAGTAAGGCATCAATAGCAAAAGCTTGTTCAGGATTTTTTGGTTTAATTTTAAAAATAGATTCGTTAGCTACAGTAGTAACCGTTTTTAAGTGGTAATTGTAGAAAATATTTAAGGTTTTCCTCTTATTTTTAAGGATGTAAAAATGATTCGCATTCTTAACAGGTAAATTCAAATCATCAAGATTGATAGCTTCTTTTCTTTTAAGCATTTCAATAAAATCTTCCGGGAAATTGTTTAATTCCGTTTTACCGGCATAAAGCTCATCAACGTTTTTAATTTTGCCCGTTTCATAATCTTCAGCATTTACATCTAATGCTTTTGCCTTTAATCTTAAACAAATATCTTTTGATACAAGAATTACCTTTTTATTAGGATTTTCTTCTTTTAAAATCAGTGCTGCATTTAATATTTTATTATCTGTTTTGCCTTTTCCGTAAATATCCTCAGCATTTATAAGCTTAGGTTTTTCGCCCATTATTACTTTAAACATTCCAGTATTTGGCTTTTGCAGTGGCACCCAGTTGCTTATTAATTTCTGTTTTGCTACATTATCAATTAACCTGATAAAACTTCTGGCTTCAAAATTTCGGGTGTCGTTGCCGCTTTTAAAATTATCCAATTCTTCTAAAACCTGAATTGGGATGGCTACATAGTGCTCCTGAAAGTTATTAATTGCATCATGATCATACAAAATAACAGAAGTATCTAAAACGAAAATCTTTTTTGAAGTTGTATCTGATTTACTTTTCTTAGCCATTTTGTAAATTTAATGTTTTAGGCGCAAGATTGTAAGGCGAGTTTTGTAAAAAGCGCAAAAAAAAACGGGGACCGTCTTCTTTCGATTCTGTTCCCCGTTTAACCCTAAAAACAACCGTAATTGTTTGTCAGGTATCTAATATTTGTAATTGAATTTCTCCGTTTTTACTTGGTTTTTGCAAACTTTTGTAACTCGTTAAGAAATTATTTCCGATAGCGATATTCCATAGAACAATACTATCTTTAATAATGTTTGTTAAGTCTTCTGATTTAAAACATCAACCTTTCGGCATTCTATTTTTTCTTCTGGTTTAACCCTTTAGAACTATCATATCCTTACTAGATGTATCCGAAAAATTTATCCTTTCGGTTAATTTTTTCTTTTGGATGCTCTATTTCAAACTTTCAATTACTCCGTATTTGATATAATCTAATTTAGTGCAGAAATGAACATTTGTCAATAGCTGAATCAATTATTTTATAAACAAAGTTATTAACCTGAAAATCAGCGTTATTAACAGTTATCTTTGGGTAAATATGCCTTTGTAGATTAAATTTGATGTTTGCCTAAATCTTATTAACATTGTCTGATAATCAGCTTATTAACAAAATAATTAAAAACTACATTTCATAAATAGTGATAATCTGCCTGAAAATTGAAAAAGTAATGAAAAATCCCTCAACAAAAACACTTGTAAATATGTTATTTTTGTACACATGCAGATTAAGCAACCCATTAGAAGTGTTCAGGATTTTTTATTAAGCACATACTTTGCTGATGGGTTACGCATTACCATTGGTGTTTTACTTCCATCCTTAATTTTGGCGCAATTTGGAATGTTAAAATACGGAATGACACTTTCTCTTGGCGCCTTGTGTGTAAGCGTGGTCGATAGTCCGGGACCAATGGTTCACCGTAGAAATGCAATGCTGATTACCACGGTTTTAATTTTTGTATTTTCAATTTTAACGGGATTAACTAATAAAAATCATTTCTTCATCGGATTTTTACTTACCGCTTCGAGTTTTGTTTTCAGCATGTTCTACATATATGGTATTAGAGCAGCATCTATCGGAACCGCTACCCTACTTATAATTGTATTAAGTATTGATGATATAAGACCTTGGCAAGAAGTATTAACCCATGGTTTGATGATTTTAGCGGGCAGCATTTGGTACACAGCTTTAAGTTATTTTGTTTACAGATTGCGTCCGTTTAGGTTAGTGCAACAATCGCTAAGCGATTCGATATTTGAGGTTGCAGAGTTTCTACGCGAAAAAGCCAAGTTTTATCATCGAAATAATAATTATGATAAAACATATGCCGATTTATTGCAACTACAGGTTTCCGTTCACGAAAAGCAAGATGCAGTTAGAGAATTACTTTTTAGGACAAGAGAAATCATAAGAGATTCTACACCTGAAGGTAGATTTTTGATGCTGGTTTTCGTGGATATGGTTGATTTGTTTGAGCAGGTAATGTCTACCTATTACAATTACAAGCAACTTCATGAGCAGTTTGATTCTGCCGGAATTTTATCTGATTATGAGATGGCGATAAAAAGAATTTCTTATGCTTTGGATGATATTGCCTTCGCCTTAAAAAGCGGTGGTAAACCAACCATTTCAAAACGTTTATTAATAGAAATTGAACGTTTAAAGATTAAGATAAATCATTTCGAAAAAAATAACAGCGACCAGAAATTTAGTACTTCGGGAATCATCGCCTTAAAAAACATAGAAGTTAACATCGAAAATATCCTTGCCCGTGTTAAAACGATAAACAGTTATTTCAAACTTAGAAACAGTAAAGATATTCGCAAAGCTGAGGTTGATACCGAAAAATTCATCACCCGACAAAAATTTGACTGGAAGTTATTTACAGAGAATTTAAGTTATAGTTCATCTACATTCAGACATTCGTTACGTGTAACAGTGGTTATGCTATTGGGCTTTATCGTATCGCAAATCTTAAATTTTTCGCATAGTTACTGGATTTTATTGACCATCCTGGTAATATCTAAACCAGGATTTAGTTTAACTAAACAAAGAAATTACCAGCGTTTAATTGGTACTACAATTGGTGCTTTTATTGGGATGGGCGTTGTAAGTTACATACACGATAAAAACACGCTTTTCGGCATTCTATTATCCTGTATGATTGGCTGTTACAGTTTTCAAAGGAAAAATTATGTTGTAAGCGTTTTATTTATGACGCCTTATATTTTAATTCTGTTCGATTTCTTAGGCATGGGTTCTATTGCTTTAGCCAGAGAAAGGATTTACGATACATTTATCGGTTCGGGCATTGCATTGTTGGCAAGTTACTCGCTTTTCCCTACTTGGGAACATGAAAAACTAAAAGAAGCAATGATTGATATACTCAAAGCAAACAAAGCATATTTTGAGCAAATTGTAAAGCTGTATTTTGATAAAACCTATAACCGAACAGAATATAAGTTAGCCCGAAAAGAGGTTTATGTAAGTACAGCTAATCTTGCATCTCTTTTTCAAAGAATGTTTTCAGAACCTAAGAGTAAGCAACTATTTATTAAAGAGGTGCATCAATTTACGGCATTAAGTCACCTTATTTCATCTTATACAGCTACGTTATCGCTTTACAACAAAGAGCACGATTTTCATACAGAGAACTTCGACTCTTTAAAGCCCATTGCAAACAACACCATTTATTTGCTCGATACATCAATCGAAAATCTTGAGAAAAGACAAACTACAATTGATAACGTACCATTAATAAGATTAAGTGATTCATCTTTGAAAGTTGTAACTGGTGAAGATTTAATTCCCGAACAATTCGATTCTATTCAAAAAGTGGCTTATGATGTTTACAAGTTATCAGTTAAGATAAAAATCTAATTCTTTGCTAAACTTTCTGTTATTAAACACTTATTAAAAGGTAGTGAGAATGTTGCTCCATCATCAAGTTTAAATACAATTGTTGTGTTGCAGCTTGTATCTTCACTAATAAAATCTGATGGATTAATTATCAGTGAGTAGAATTTAACTTCAGGGTTATCAGAACTTGCAGTTTTATCGTTTACCTTAATTTTTAATTTATGCTCCTTACTTCCTTGCAGTAAATACACTTTTTCTACTTTTTTAAAAGCTTTGTTAGTAGAGAAATTTAAATAGAGCAGACTTTCTGTTGAAGTTGGATTTCTATAAATCTCAAAAGCATAATATGTTTTATCATCACGATAGTATTGATAATCTATGTTTTTTACTACGCTTTGAGACGAACATAATTTAGCCAAAAAGAGGCAAAAAAAGATTAGAATGGACGATTTCATGGTTTAAAAATTAGGGCAAGGTACTTTATAGCCTTTAAAATTATTATGGCGATATATTAAGGAAATTTCGTAGGTGCGTGGTGTTGAACTCAAAATTTTATTTCCGTAAAGTGTATAATTTATACCAGCACTTACATTTCCATAAACCAATCCCAAATACGGATAAAGGATGATTCATTAAAATTATGCCACAAACCAGTGTTGATTTTTATTTTTGAGGCTTCGCTTGGTTTCAATCCGATAACGGTTCCCACAATTCTATCATTTATAACGCCCTGAAAATTATATATAGCACTAAAATTTGCATCAACATAATTATTAACGGGATATAAGAAACTTAGATTTAAAGTTCTTCTTGCAGGTACCGATTTATTATTGGTTCCTAAAAAACTTTCGACAGGTTTTGTTAAATGATAATGAGCATACCCGGCAACAACGCTAAACCTATTAAATTCTGCCGAAAAAGTTAACCCTATGTTTAAGTCGAAATAAGATAACCTATCATTTTCTAAATCTAAATAATTTGGCATTGATGGATCGAAACCACTCCCTGTAAATTGTGAGGCAAAGGTGAGCCTATTATGATCTAAGTATCTTGATACATAAGAGATTTGTGGCGCCAAACCGAACTTAAAACGATGAAGCACATCTAAATATTGATAATATGATGCACTTGCATTAATGTACTGAGATTTAAGTGCTTTGTTAAATGATTCATCAAATAAACCACTTAAACCGATGCTGAAAACAGCATTAGTGAAATTTTCATCCTTCATCAATTTTAAATCTCCTGAAACGCTGTAAGTATTATATGGATCGCCAAGATTTCCCCATTGCTGTCGTGTGTTTAAAGCAATTCTGTAATTACCATCAAAAAAGCCAGTGTAAGCTGGGTTTAATGTAAGCGGAGCCGCAAAATATTGCGAAAACCGTGGGTCTTGTGCTGAACTAAAAACTGTAATAAAGCACAAAAATAGAGTGATTTGAATTTTGTACATTATAGTATTAATATAGTTTTTCCTTTAGTTTGAAACTTCCCTCCTAACGCATCAATGCCATCTGCAAACCATGAAAAAGTTTCTAATGGTTGCATTCTTGATTTAAACTGTCCATCCCAACCATCAGCAGACATATTATCGGTTTGGTAAACTAACAGCCCCCATTTATTATAAACTTTGAAACTGCTTAATTTTTGAATACTTGTAAAAAAAGGATAAAGCCTATTATTTGTGCTTTTTTGAGGAGTGAATGCTGTGGGAACGAAAATTTTTGGTGACGGCAAAATAATAAGTGTTAACGATGCTGAAATACTGCATCCTCTATCATTTTCAATTGATATATAGTATGTACCTGCTTTGTTAACTTTGTTAGGTTCTGCTAATGGTATAGTTAATGCTGCATCAGTAAAATAATTTACCTTTACAAAATCTTTACTTCCTTTAACAATTTCAGCAGCGGTTAAATCTATATAATCATGATCGAATATTGGCTTTGGCTGATTTAAAACTATTACTGGTAATTTATTAATGGTTACAATTATTTTATCAGATACTGAGCACCCATTTGGATTAATAATTTTAACATAATAGGTTCCGCTTTCTGCTATCTTTCCAGGTTGATTAAGTTTTATTGATAAATCTTTATCCTTAAAATATTCAAATCTCACGTTATTGGTAGTTCCCTCGTACAAGTCAGCAACCGTAATATCTACAGTGGAAGGATAGCAAACAGCATCAGGATTTTTAATAGATAATATTGGTGGCTCATTAATATCAACAACAATTTTTCCTGAAACAACGCAACCTTGATTATTTATGGCTTTTACGTAATAGGTTCCTGAATTGGTTACAGCGGTTGGATTAGCCACTTCCTGTTTTAAAGCTTCATCTTGATAGAAAGAATACTTTAGATCTGCATCACTTCCTGTAAAAATAGATTTTTCAGTAATATTAACACTTGATGGGAAACATGCAATTGCCGGATTTGTGATTTTTAAACTTGGTTTAGAATTTATTAAAACATCAATTGGAAGAACTTTTACACACCCTATATTTGATATTATTTTAACATAATATCTTCCACTCATACTAATAGCTGTTGGATTTGCAAGAGTGGCTGTAGCCTCTTGGTTGGTATAATATGCTCTCTCAGTATTTGTTAAATCTCCAGTATAAAATTCTGCTTTGGTAATGTCAATAGTTTCTGTATAACAAGCTTGTGGCGGATTAATAATTTGCATAAACGCTAAATCGAACATCGAAATATCAATAGAGGCTACACTTTCGCAACCTTTGTAATTTGTAGCCTTTACGTAGTACGTTTTGTTTTGAGTTACAGTAATCGGCTTAATAATAGGAATTGTTAAATCTTTATCCTCATAAACGAAATATGAAAAATCTGGATGCTTGTTTAAAATATAACTATCTGATAATAAATCAATAATAGCTCCATCGCATACTGTGTTTTTTGGTCGAAGCTGAAGTTGGTAATCAACCTTTTGTACTACGCTTGTGATGGTACTTGGGCAACCGAAACCTGTAAATGGTACCAAATCTAAGATGATTTTGCTTCCATCAGGAGGTGTAGGTTTAATTACTACAGATTGTGTTGTTCCATATTTTACTGTTCTGGTTTCATTATACCAGTTATAACTTTGAAAACCGCTCGGGCCAGATACGGTTAATTGCTCTGAACTTTTACAGTACGTATTTCCAATAATTAAATCGCCGCATAAGCTGTTCACATCAACATAAGCGTAACCAAAATGACCACCTAAAGTACAATCTGTAGTTATAAATTCTAGTACAAGTTGTTTACCTTGATAACCTGATAAGTTAAGGGTAACAAGAGTCCACTCTTTATAAATTACAATTGAATTGGTGTACGATTTTTTAAATCCTGGTAAGTTCGCTGTTGCAATATATTCGTAAGATGCACACGAAATGTATTGATTTGTTTGAACATCTTTAACTCTGGCAATAAATCTTGTGCTCTATTTCGTGGTGATTAGGGTCTTCTAAAACTACAGCATATTGATAAGTAAGTGTAAACTCTGGTCGATTTGCAGGAACATTAATTAAATATGAAACCCCTTCTGCCTGTGCGCCAGTACCATTATTGCCCAATTTTACAATGTAATTACCTGCATTTTTAGGTATTATAGGGAACTGACCATAAGGGTCAATTGCATCTTTGTCGCTTATAATAGTATGTCTGCCAGATATTGCTTGTGGGATATCATCAAGGTTCAAGGAAGTGGTTGAAATAGAACCACTATAAATCTTCCAATTTTTCGAAATTGCTATTTTCAAAATCTATGTTTTCTGGGCACAATTGCGCATTCAAATTCGATGTTGCGGCAATCCAAGCCACGATGAGCATCGTCATAAATTTAAAATTCACTTTAGGGAGATTTGTTTGTATTAACTTAACAACTCAAAATTATCTATTAAATAAATCCGAATTAATTTCGTTAGTCTAATTTAAGCAAATTTTACACGTCTTACTCCTTTTGGGAATATTTTCACTCTTTTTATGGTTGTCAAGATGCTGGAAATTAGCACGTATAGATGATGATTGTGGATTTTAATTTTAAACCGATTTGTAGCTTTTTTACACGAAAATTAGCCGTTTAATCTTAAAATTATATTAAAACAATGCTTTTAATTCTTTGTTAGTCTATCTTAAAAGGTAAGATCATGGAAAAATTATATACGGCTGAAGTTACAGCTACTGGAGGACGTGACGGACACATAAAATCGAGCGATGGCATATTGGATTTTGAATTAAGAAAACCTAAGGAACTTGGTGGACAAGGCGGTGCTTCAAATCCTGAACAACTGTTTGCAGCGGCTTGGGGTGCGTGTTATTTAGGTGCTTTAGGCTCTATTGCAGAACACGAAGGTGTTGATACAAGTGAAGCAAATGTAAGTGTTCAAGTTTCGTTCAATAAAGATGGAAATGTTTTTAGCTTATCAGCTGATTTGGATGTTCATATTCCAGGTATAACTACCGAGGAAGCTCAGAAAATTGCAGATAAGGCACATAAAACTTGCCCTTATTCAAAAGCAACTAAAGGAAATATTGAAGTAAGAGTCACGGCGATATAAGCCATAACTAATAGAAAAAGCAGATTATTAGTCTGCTTTTTCTATTTTAAAATCTATTGGTCTTAAAGCAGGAGCTTACTTGCCAAACCTAGTATTAGCATAAAGCCAAAAACATCGGTAAATGTGGTAATGATTATTGATGAAGCAATTGCCGGGTCGATACCTACTCGTTTTAATACTAATGGAATACTTGCACCAGTAATACCTGCAATAAGTAAGTTGCCTGTCATCGCTAAGAAAATCACTAAACCTAACATTGGGTTTCCATCAAAGAAAAACGCAAAGGCAAATACAATTAAACCATTTGCTGCACCATTTATCAAACCAACTGTAAATTCTTTTAAAACGGTTCTGTAAGCTTGGTTATCACTTAAATCATATAATGAAATACGACGAACGGTAACAGCCAAAGCTTGAGTTGCCGCATTCCCACCCATACCGGCGATAATTGTCATGTAAGCGGCTAGTGATGGAATAAGTTTAATCGTTGGATCGAAATATCGGATGACTGATGAAGCCAGAAATGCAGTTCCAAGGTTGATAATTAACCAAGGCAAACGAGATTTTACCGCTTCAACCCAATTACCACTTAATTCTTCATCTTCTGATACACCAGATATTTTTAAGATATCTTCTGTACTCTCAGCTTCCATTACATCAATAACATCATCGAAAGTTACCCGTCCTAAAAGTTTTTGATTTTCATCAATTACCGGAATACTGGTTAAATTATATTGCGAAATTAACTGAGCTACTTCTTCCTGGTCGGTACCCGGATAAACATAAACCGCATCAGTAAAAACTAATTCTGTAATTTTCGCGTCGTGTTTAGCCTTTATAATATCTTTTAAAGAAACAATGCCTTTGAAAGTTTCACTGTCATCTACAACATAAATGGTGTAAAACTCTTCCATTTCTTCGCTTTGGCGAATAATTTCATCAATAGCATCTTTTTTAGTGAGGTTAATGTTAACACAGATAAGTTCTGTATTCATTAAACCACCAGCAGTTTTTTCGTCGTAGGTTAAAAGATTTCGTATTTCTGATGCGTGTTCATCCTGTAAATCTTCCAGAATTTCCTTTTGCTCATGGTCTTCGAGCTGCGAGATAATATCTGTTGCATCATCATAATCTAACTCTTCAACAATTTCAGTACGTTTATCTGGATGAAGTTGAAAAAGCAAGTCTTCAGGATGGGATTCTTCATCCATCTCCGAAATAATTTCCGAAGCAATTTCGGCAGGCAGCAAATTAATAATGTGCTGCTGCTCACTTTTATCTAATCTTTCAAAAAGAATTGCAATTTCTGAGGCATGGTATTCCTCTAAAACCTTTTTTAGGATTTCATCACCAGCTAAGATTGCATTCTTAACTTTTACAACGTCGCTTTTATCTATTTCGAATGATGACTGCATAGTTTAATTCCCCTAAAATAGAAATTCTAATACATTTTTAACGGTTAATCTATCTTAAAGTATTGTTATTTAAACCAACCTCTTCTCCAGAAATAAATTATTTGTATTATCGCAATTACCAGCATTACCAACCAGGTATATAAATAACCATGTTCGGCGTATAACTCAGGCATATTATCTGTTAATATTTTACCTGTGGTTGGGTCTTCCCTACTAAAATTCATTCCATAAATACCTGCAATAAAGGTAAGCGGAATAAATATTGAAGAAATAATTGTTAAAACTTTCATTATCTCATTCATTCGGTTGCTGATGATTGATAAATTCATATCAATATTAGCCGAAGCAATTTCCTTTAGAGATTCGATGAAATCGATAATCTGAATGCAATGGTCGTAAGCATCCTTCATATAAGTTTTCGTCAAATCAGAAATTAAATTGCTGTCGCTTCTGATGATATCATTCAACTTATCGCGTTCTGGCCAGGCAACTTTTCTTATTGTTATTAAAGAACGTTTAATGCCTTGCGTATCGTACATAATGCGCTTATCCGGATTATCAAACAATCTATCTTCAATAGCATCGAGTTCTTCTCCCCAATAATTTAACAGTGTGAAATAATTATCCACTATTGCATCCATCATGGCATACATTAAATAGCTGTGACCACCAATACGAATATTGCCCTTCCCTACTTCTAAACGCTTTCTAACGGGGTTAAAACAATCTTCGTAATTCTCCTGAAAAGTAATCAGGCATTTTGATGTGAGTACAAAAGAGATTTGTTCGTTGCATAAATCGCTTTCATCATTTATGTAAAGATGCCTGCTTACTGCAAACACATATTCATCATTATCATATTCATCAAGCTTTGGTCGCTGGTACGAACTCGTAATGTCTTCCAAAACCAAACGACTGATATTTAATTTAGCGTAAAGCGTTTCAAAAATGCTCGGGTCAGCTAAACCTTTAATATCAAACCAATAATAGAAATCTTTATTTTCAGTTAGCTTATCAATATTATTGATGTTTTTTAACTCTTCTTTTTTGTACGATTTATCGTTGTAGGTATGAAGTGTTATTATTGGCTCTAAAGCATTTTCATCAATAGCGTATAAACCCGGACTTGTTCCTGGTTCGGGAACCTTATAATGTTTATGTCTGCTTCTATTACGAGGTTTGTTTTTAGCCATAACTATAGGTATAATTTTGCTTGCGGACCTTGGTTAAAAAGTAAATCGACTATACTAAGGTTTGCAATAAATTCGTGTTTATCTTCAAAAACCTGATAATATGGCTTATTGTTTAAATAATCTTCTGTTTTCTTCGGATTCATAAAATTGCGGTAATCCAAATCTGAAGCTAAATCATCAATATAATCTGTTGTAAAATTATAGTCGATGTTTAATTTCAGTTTTTTACTAATCCATTCTAAAAGTTCAAAATTATAATCGAACAAAAAATCGTACTTTTTATTGTAAAACGGCGCAAGTTCATCCTCATAATATTCAAAATATGCAGAACTGCGATAAGAACTTTCAAAGCTCATCCAATGTAATCGCTGCCAATTAAAATCGTAACTTATTTTAACATCTTTAAGTGCGGTACGCATTTTAGAACCCTTTACAACCGGGACTGTTAAATCTAATTTCCCATTAGGCGAATAAATACTTGCACGGTTTCTAAACGTTTGCTTCGGAAAATGCTCATATTTTTCTAATAAAAAATTATCACTAACTGATTGTAGTTTACTGATATAGCCTACTGGAGGAAGATAAAATAATGGAAGTATAGCTGTATTCTGCATTTGAAAATATATGTTTGTAGTTCAAACATTTCAAAATTAATGATTAAAAGGGGTTTTGCGCATGTAGGCGTATTTTTATTATACCTAATTTCGCTTTTGCCACTAAAAGTATTATTGGTTTTTGCAAGATTACTATATTATCTCCTTTATTATGTAATTGGTTATAGAAAAAAAGTAGTTAACGAAAACCTTCGCAATTCTTTTCCTGAGAAAACATCACTTGAAATAAAATCAATAGAAAAAAAATATTTTAAATATTTAGCACAGCTGATTTTTGAAATTATAAAACTGAGTTCAATCTCAAAAAAAGAAACTCTTAAACGAGTTAAATTTAAAGGACTGGAGCAGTTAGAAAAACATTTTGCTAATGGCGAAAGTGTTTTGGCTTGTACAGGCCATTACGGCAATTGGGAACTTGGCACTTTAGCGCTTGGTTTAAATATAACGGCTAAAACAATAGTAATTTATAAGCCGATTAATAATAAAATTTTCGAAAAATGGTTTGACGAGTGTAGAACCAAGTACGGAAATATTTTTGTAGCCATGAGGCAAACTTTACGTTGTATGGCAACTTACAAAAACGAACCAAGTTTACTTTGTTTTGCCAGCGACCAATCTCCTGTTAAAGAAGAAAGTAAATTCTTTGTTGATTTTTTAAATCAGCCAACGCCAGCGCTTCTTGGTGTAGAAAAAATTGCAAAATCTACCAACAGACCAATCTATTATTTTAAAGTTAGTCCGGCTAAACCTGGCTATTACAACATTGAAGTTTTGCCAATGTGTTTAAATCCTTCGGCTACAGTTGATGGAGAAATTACTAATTTGCACTTCAAATTTTTAGAAGATATAATAAAAGAAAACCCACAGTATTGGCTTTGGAGCCATAAACGTTGGAAATTTAAACCCGAAACAACATAAATGAATCCTTCAGTAGCAGTTGTAATTTTAAACTGGAATGGTAAAAACTGGCTCGAAAAATTCCTTCCTGGAGTTTTAAAATCAGAATATGATAATTTGCAGGTTATTGTTGGCGATAACGGCTCAACTGATGATTCGGTAGAATTTTTAGCGGTAAATTTTCCGACGGTAAAAATTTTAAAAAACGAAGTAAACTATGGTTTTGCAGGCGGTTACAATAAAATTTTAGAACGTGTTGAAGCTGATTATTTTGTCCTTTTAAATTCTGATGTTGAAGTAACGCCAAATTGGATAAAACCTGTTATCAATTTAATGCAAAGCGATGATAGGATTGCTGCAGCACAACCAAAAATTAAATCTCAACTTGCTAAAAATCAATTTGAATATGCTGGCGCAGCTGGTGGTTATTTAGATGTTTATAGTTTTCCGTTTTGCCGCGGCAGATTGTTTAATGTTTATGAGTACGACAGCGGACAATACAATGAAACTAAGGAGATTTTTTGGGCAAGTGGAGCCGCTTTTTTTATCAAAAGTAAATGCTGGAAAGAAACTGGCGGACTAGACGCCGATTTATTTGCCCAAATGGAAGAAATTGATTTGTGCTGGAGATTAAAAAACCTGAATTACAAAGTTGTTTATTGTCCTGATAGTGAAGTTTACCATGTTGGCGGCGGAACTTTGCAAACCGAAAATCCTTTTAAAACATACCTGAATTTCAGAAACAATCTAATTATTATGCAAAAGAATTTGCCAGTTGGCGATGCTATTTTCCGCATATCAATTAGAATGTGGATTGATTTTATCGCCTGGTGGCATTTCCTTTTATCGGGCAAACCAAAATTTACGATGGCTGTAAGTAAAGGCCATTGGCATTTTATCAAAGCATTGTTTAAAACAGCAGAGAAAAGATCTAACTACCAAAAACCATACTTACAACATACAGGTGTTTATAAGAACAGCATCGTTTGGGCTTTTTTTATCAAGAAGATAAAATGGTTCTCTAACCTTACTTAGTATTTAAAGCTTCGTCTATCGATTTTTTAATATAGGATATCGTATTAAAAGCCAAACCAACCGTACTAAACCTAATTGTTCCGGTTTTATCAATTACAACATGAGTTGGATAAGATCTAACGCCATATTTATCAGCAATAAATCTGGCATCATCGATAATATTATAATTGTATGGATTGGTTTTTAAAAAATCTTTTATTTCAGACTTCGTATCTAAAGCAACAGCTAAAAACAAAACATCTTTGTTTTCACCATAATCTTTAACCAATTCATTTAATTCTGGTATTTCTGCCTTGCAAGGCGGACAGTTAATAAACCAAAAATTTAACACAATCACTTTCCCTGTGTTTGTTCTTAAATCGAATTTATTACCGTTGATATCAGAAACCTTGAAGCCTTTAAAAATTTCTCCTTCTTTAAATGAGTCGCTTGGACGTGGTTTAGGCATCCGATCTGATAGTTCCTTACGCTGTTGCGCAGATAATTCAACAAGAAGATATTCTGGTTCTCCTTTTTCAGTTTTAGTATTTCGACTTCGAATGGAGTATTTTCCAGTTCGCATTAAGGCTTGCCAGACATTGTAAGGATAAACCAAACCATCTTCTCCCCTAACAATTGAACTTTCGTTAAGCGGACCAGGTGTTTTACTTACAGTTGATGTAGTTGTTGTTTGTGCACTACAAAAAAAAGAAAAAAGGATTAGAGAGATGAAGAGCGTGTTTTTTATCATCATTTATTGGTATTAATTAGTAAACTTTCTAAAGCGAGGCGATAACCATTCATACCAAATCCCGTTAAAACACCCTGGCAATTTTTTCCGGTTAAAGAAACATGTCTGTATTCTTCTCTAGCATAAATGTTCGAGATATGAACCTCAACAACCGGTGTTTTTATAGCTGCAATGGCATCTGCAATAGCAACAGAAGTGTGCGTGTAACCGCCTGCGTTTAAAATAATTCCATCAAAAGAAAATCCAACTTCATGAAGCTTATTAATAAGTTCACCTTCAACATTGCTTTGGAAATACTCAATTTCTACAATTGTATAAATGGCTTTTAGTTCCTTAATGTAATCTTCGATGCTTGTGTTTCCATAAATTGAAGGTTCTCTTACACCTAAAAGATTAAGATTTGGGCCGTTGATAATTTGTACTTTCATTTTAATTTTATCGCATTATTTATTGTAACGTTGCAATGTTATAAAAAATCTCAAACAAAACATGCTTTGGCAAACATATATTAAAGGATTTAACGATTACTTAAAGCTAGAACGTTCTTTATCTGTAAATTCTGTTAATGCTTATTTAAACGATGTTGACAAACTCAGGCAGTACTTCGAATCGGTAAATAAAGAACCCAAACTCGCCGATATTAAGGTTGCTGATATTAAATTATTCATCAGCTGGTTGAATGAATTGGGGATGTTGGCCACAACGCAGGCCAGAGTTATTTCTGGTTTAAAAGCCTTTTTTTCCTATCTAATACAGGAAGAAATTATTGAAACTGACCCAATGGCTTTAATTGAAGCGCCAAAGCTAAGTCGGAAATTACCAGACATTTTAAATATACATGAGATTAACCAGCTAATTGATGCAATTGATGCCTCCAAACCAGAAGGAATGCGTAATAAGGCAATAATTGAGGTTTTATATGGCTGTGGCTTACGTGTTTCGGAATTAACCGATTTAAAAATTTCAAATCTTTATCCGCAGATAGAATTTATAAAAGTTATTGGAAAAGGAAATAAAGAGCGATTGGTGCCAATTGGTAGCGTTGCATTGAAATTGATAGATATTTACCTGAAACAGGTAAGAGTTCATCAAACTATAAAAAAGGGAAATGATGATTTTGTATTTCTTAATCGTTTTGGAGCAAAATTATCAAGGATAACCATCTTTACATTAATTAAAGGCTTAGCTGATGCTATTGGTTTAAAAAAAACAATTAGTCCGCATACATTACGCCATTCTTTTGCAACGCATTTAATAGAAGGTGGAGCAGATTTAAGGGCAGTACAGGAAATGCTCGGTCACTCAAGCATAACTACAACCGAAATTTACACGCACATTGATAGAGATTACTTAAAGGAAGTAATCACGCAATATCACCCACGCTCTTAAGGATTTGTTCTTGCCATTATCATGCGATCTTTTCCTTGCATGTCTTTTTTTAACTCTATGTTTTTAAATTGTTTATCTATTAATATCTGAAGTGTTTCTGCCCATAAGTATTCGTTAATTTCAAAAAACAAATAGCCGTTTGGATTTAGATTTTTGACTGCGAAATTTGCAATTGCCTCATAGAAAACAAGTGGGTTTTCATCGCTAACAAACAAAGCCTGATGCGGCTCATGTTCTAAAACATTTTTATGCATTTCTGCCTTTTCCAATTCACGAATATATGGTGGATTACTAACGATTATATCATAGCTTTCATTTGTACTGTAAGTCAATATATCTGTTTCAATAAAGTTAATTTCTACCTTATTTAACGTAGCATTATCTTTTGCAACGCTTAATGCTTTATCAGAAATATCAATTGCAGAAACATCAAGATGCTGCAAATTCTTCTTTAACGTTATTGCAATGCAGCCAGAGCCTGTTCCAATATCAAGCAAAGTTTTTTTGCTGTCTTTAACTTCATTTATAATCCAATCTACCAGTTCTTCGGTTTCTGGTCTGGGTACCAAAACGTTTTCATTAACGTTAAATGGTAATCTATAGAATAAAGTTTCTCCAAGAATATGCTGAATGGGCTTGCCCTTTTTTAAATCTTCCAAAATTTTTAAAAGTTTATTAGATTCTTTAACAGCAACTGCCCTATCTTGTTTCAAAAGTATTTCACTTTGTGTAAGTTTTAAAATATTCGATGTTGATAATATGAATAAAGCTTTTGCTTCATCGGCACCATATAAATCGCTTAAACTCTGTATATATTCTTTCTCTAATTCTTTAATATTCATCTACTGCAAAAGTAATAAATAGAGTAAGTATCCTTGTCATAATTTAACTACTTTTGCGTTAATGAGCGATGAATTTTATATTAAGCGCTGCTTAGAATTAGCCTCTAATGCAATTGGTAATGTTAACCCAAATCCCATGGTTGGCTGTGTAATTGTTTCAAACGGAGAAATAATTGGTGAGGGTTATCACAGAAAATACGGCGAATCACATGCAGAACCTAACGCTGTAAAAGCTGTTTTCGATAAATTCGGAGCACATGCTGAGCAATTGCTTAAAACGGCAACAGCTTATGTAAATTTAGAACCTTGTGCACACTTTGGTAAAACACCTCCATGTGCAGATTTATTTGTAAAACATCAGCTAAAAAGAGTTGTAATTGGAAACAGAGATCCTTTTTCTGGAGTTGATGGAAAAGGCATAGAAAAGCTAAAAAATGCCGGTATTGAAGTTGTAAGTGGAATTCTAGACGCTGAATGCAGGCATTTTAACAGAAGATTTTTTACAAGAATAGAAAAACAACGACCATACATCATCCTGAAATGGGCAGAAACTGCTAACGGTTTTTTTGCCAGTTTAGATGGTCATCAAAAATGGATTAGTGGAGCTTTAGCAAAGCGATTGGCACACCAATGGCGTACGGAAGAAGATGCTATTTTAATTGGAAAGCAAACCGCAGTAATTGATAATCCGCAATTAACCAGTAGATTGTGGCCCGGAAAAAATCCGGTAAGATTGGTTATTGACAAAAACCTTCAAATTCCAGCTTCGAATAATATTTTTAATAAGGAAGCAAAAACAATAATTTTTAATGAAGTAAAGACTGATGTTGTAGATAATATCCATTACATTCAGATGGAAGATATACACTTTTATCTTGCACAAAAGGTTGCCTTTCAGCTTTATTTGATGGATATTCAATCTGTAATTATTGAAGGCGGCGCAAATATTTTAAAGCAATTTCTTGATGCCGGACTATGGGATGAAGCAAGAATTTTTTCTTCCTCAAACAGTTGGACTGAAGGTGTTCCATCGCCAGCAATTAAGGGAAATTTAACTGAGCAAATTCAAATAGAAAATGATAAACTTTCCATTTATATAAATAACATAAATTAATGATATTCATAATATTAAGTGTTTTTTGTAGTGTTACAGTAGCTGTACTTTTAAAGCTTGCAAAAAGGTACAAAATTAGCATTATACAAGCCGTTACAATTAATTATCTGACTGCATTATTTTTATGTTTTCTATTTTTCAAGCCTGATGTTAGTCTAATTAATTCGGCAGCACCTTGGCCTATTTATATTTCATTAGGAATATTACTACCATCAATATTTTTAGTATTAGCCGCATCAGTAAAAAATTTAGGAATTGTAAAAACTGACATTGCGCAGCGCTTGTCTCTATTCATTCCAATACTTGCAGCTTACTTTATTTTTAAGGAAGATTTTAACCAACTAAAATTTGCAGGTTTAGCTGTAGGATTTGCTGCAATTGTATTAACGTTCATCCGTAAAAACGATAAATCGAGTAATACCAATAAATGGATTTTTCCCATATCCGTTTTTGTAGGTTTTGGCGTTATCGATGTGCTTTTTAAACAAATTGCTCTGCACAAAGAATTTCCATACACAACATCACTATTTATTGTTTTCTGCCTTGCATTTATAGTTTCAATACTAATCGTTGCAAGCATGGTTTTAATGAAAAAGACTAAAATTCAACTTGTAAATATTGGCTGTGGGTTAATTTTAGGATTATTCAACTTTGGTAATATTTTGTTTTACATGAAAGCGCACAAAGCGCTTGCTGAAAATCCATCTACAGTGTTTGCTGCAATGAATTTGGGTGTAATTGTTGTTGGAAGTTTAATTGGTGTATTAGTTTTTAAAGAGAAACTATCTCGCATAAATTATATAGGAATTGCGTTTGCAATTTGTGCCGTTATTTTAATCACATTATCTCAATTGAATGCTTTTTGACGATTCATATAAAACCACAAAGGAAGCTTCAGAGGGGATTTTTAGAGATAAAGGGAGCAAATTTATAGCTTACGCCTATCCTATCCGTTCGGATGAAGAAGTTAAGCCAATAATAAATGCTTTAAGAAGCGAACATGCTAAAGCAAGGCATTTTTGTTATGCTTACAGATTAACAACAGACCGTTCGGTTTTTAGAATTAATGATGATGGAGAACCATCTGGAACGGCTGGCCGACCAATTTTAAACTGTTTGTTATCAGAAGATTTAACTTACGTTTTAGTTGTGGTAGTTCGTTATTTTGGAGGGACTTTGTTAGGTGTACCCGGATTAATAAACGCTTACAAATCGGCAACAGTAGAGGCTTTGCAAAGCTCGACGAAGATTAGCAAAACCATAAACGACGTGTATGAAGTTAATTTCGATTATTTGCAAATGAACGATATTATGAAATTAATTAAAGACGAAAGTCTAGAGGTAATTAATCAGAATTTTGATATAAACTGTATGATTAAATTTGAAATCAGAAAAGCACAATTGAACCAAGTTTTAATTAAGTTTGATAAAATTGAAGGCATTACATTGAAATACATCGAAACGACCTAATCTTCGTTCATAAATAATCTAACCAAAAATACCATGAAAATCCCTGAAAGTGACTTAATTATAAATCATGACGGAACCATATACCATTTAAATTTATTGCCTGAAGATGTAGCGGACACCGTTATTACTGTTGGAGATCCTGATCGGGTTAGCGAAGTAAGCAAATATTTTGATAGTGTTGAACTTAAGAAAGGTAAGAGAGAATTTATTACACACACAGGCTTTGTAGGAAAAAAGAGAATTACAGTTTTATCAACAGGAATTGGAACCGATAATATTGATATTGTATTTAACGAACTTGATGCACTTGTTAATATAAATTTTGAAACCCGTGAGGTAAAAAACGAACTAAAATCACTTGATATTATTCGTATCGGAACCTCTGGTGCCGTTCAACCTGATATACCTATGGGAACAATTTTGGCTTCTTCTTATGGTTTAGGTTTGGATGCTTTAATGAATTATTACGTTCATAATTTAGATGGAGATGAGCAAAATTTGCTTAACGATATAAATACCCATTTTGGGCATTTAAAAAATATTAAGCCTTATTTAACTGCAGCGAGTAGTTCCTTAATTAATACTATTGGTAAAGGTATGGTTACCGGAATTACGGTAACTGCACCGGGTTTTTATGCCCCACAAGGCCGGAAAGTTAGAGCAAAAAATGCTGTTCCAGATTTTGTTAGTTTAATTAATGGTTTTAAAAGTAATCAGGAAAGAATCACAAATTTAGAAATGGAAACTGCAGGTATTTATGCTTTGGCAAAAGTTTTAGGCCATAATGCACTTTCTGTTAATGCAATTTTAGCAAGCCGCGTTAAGTATGAATTTAGTAGCAACCCAGAAAAAATTGTTGCTAAAGCGATTGAAACTGTCTTGGAAAGAATTTAATACTTTTCTATAATTCTGAGTCTGTCGAAAGACTACACATAGCATTTCGACAGGCTCAATGTGACAAATATGAAATCTATTTTATGCGTTGGGAATAGTTTCTTTAACCAGTTCCTTTTGTTCTGTATCAAGGTAAGTACAAGTCATTTTAGGAATATCTATAACCCATTTCTCTACTCCCGCATCTGCAGCTTGCTTGCAAAAAGTAAAATAATCTGTTTCTCCTTGTTGATGAATTTTTAAAGCATGTTCCAGTTTTTCAACGGAAGATTCATCATTAATAATCAGTTGAGGATATTCTTCGGGACTTGCCTGTTCAGAATGATCGTCATTACCGAAATAAACAGATAAGCCGTTAGAAACATAAACATCATTTCTAATTACACCTAAATCTTTAATTTCTTTAATAAACTGAGGGAAATCTGCTCCGGTTTTAATTTTCGATTCTGCAGATTTTATTTCTTCTATCGTAAACATAATTTATTTGTTAGTTGATACCTTATAAATTGTGGTTTGCGTGTACAAATCATCTGGGTATAAAATGGTTGATGGAAATTCGTCAATATTTACAGCATTTGGATGATGTTGAGTTTCTACACAAAAAGCTTCAAAACCATTATAATCCTTCCCTTCTTTGCCGTTCTTAACCTTTAAATATTTTGATGTGTAAAAATGCGCAACAGGCTCTGTGGTGTAGATGCTAAGAACTAAACCGCTTTCATCTTCAATTGTTTTGCTTGCTAAAGATAAATCTCCGTAGTTTTTATCTAAAACGTAAGTTTGGTCGTAACCCTCTTCAGGGTTCCAGTCTTTTCCAATTTCTTTTAATTGAGTAAAATCCAACGGGCTATCCTTAACCGGAATCAATTTACCTGTAACACAGTAATTTGCATCTTGCTCCAGATAATTTTCTGCAAAAATCTGTTGTTTGTGTTTATCAACTTTTCCGCCGTTTGGTGCCAAATTAAAATAGCCATGGTGTGTTAAATTTAACGCCGTAGCTTTATCAGTTTCTGCTTCGTAACTTAAAATTAATTCATCGTTGTCTGTTAATTCAAAAGTTAAATCAACAATCAAATTACCAGGAAATCCTTCTTCTCCATCTACGCTTTCATATTGTAGCGTAACAGATTGGGTGTCTTCATTAAAATCAACAATATCCCAAACCTTTTTATCAAAACCATCAATCCCACCGTGTAAACTATCACTCTGGTTATTTTTTGCTAACTGATAAGTTTCACCATCAATTTTGAAAGATGCACCCTTAATTCGGTTAGCATATCTGCCTATTACTGCACCAATATGTGGATTGTTTTCAAGGTATTCCTCATCAAAATACTGGTTAAAATCATCGAAACCTAAAACGATATCTTGCATATCGCCTTTGGCATTCTTTACTATGAAATTATTGATAATGGCTCCGTAATTATATATTTTAACATAGGTGCCATTACTATTGGTCAATTCAATTGCGATAACTTCTTCGCCATTAATTATATTTCCGGTAGGTATTTGCTTAATGCTCATAAATTGTAACTTAGGGCTTTTGTTTACTGAACAAACATACTATTAATACTTGCTTTTATAAATATTTTAAACGGATGAAATCTCAACTCGAAGAAAAATTTGCAGAACAATATCAAAAAAATGCTGATGCAGTTTATTTTACACCCGGACGTGTAAATTTAATAGGTGAACATATTGATTATAACGGTGGCTTGGTAATGCCTTGTACAATTACTTTAGGAACCTGGTTGGCAATATCACCAAATAACGACAGCAAATTTAGATTTAAGAGTTTGAATTTTAACGAACAAACTGAGGTTGAAAGCAATGTTTTACATCAAAAGAATGGCAGTTTATGGGCTAATTATCCAATCGGCATTATAAATGAATTTATTAAGGATGGAAAGGAAATAACCGGGTTAGATTTTCTTTATTTTGGAAATATTCCAATTGGTTCGGGTTTGTCATCATCGGCTTCGATTGAAATTGCTACAGCATTTGCTTTAAATAATTATTTTAATCTAGGTTATGATAATCTTGATTTAGTTAAGATTGCCAAAAGAGTGGAGAATGAATTTATTGGTCTAAATTCTGGAATTATGGACCAATTTGCGGTTGCTTACGGAGAAAAAGATAAAGCTATTGTTTTAGATTGTGAGACACTAAAATATAAAATGGTTGATGTTGATTTAGGTAAATACGTTTTGGCGATAATCAACACTAAAAAACCTAGAGAACTTGCAGATTCGAAATACAACGAACGTGTTGAAGAATGTCAAACTGCAAGGAAATTGCTAAATCAGGAAATAAAACTTAACAATTTATGCGATTTGAATGCTGAGAAATTTGCGTTACATAATCATGTTATCGCCGATGAAACGATTTTAAACAGAGCAACACATGTTGTTAAAGAAAATGACAGAGTACATTTGGCAGCGAAAGCCCTGAATGCTGGCGAATTAGAAGAATTTGGACGGTTGATGTATGCTTCTCACCAATCTTTAAGAACTTTGTATGAAGTTAGCGGCAATGAATTAGATACAGTTGTAGATTTTTGTGCCGATTACGAACATGTTATTGGAGCAAGAATGACTGGCGCTGGTTTCGGAGGATGCGCAATTGCACTTTTAGAAAAAGGTTTTGAAGAAGATTTTGCTAAACACTTAACTGATTATTATGTAGCACGTATTGGTTATCCGGCAGAGATTTATGTAAGCGAAATCGGTAACGGACCAACTAAATTATAACATAGAAAAACTAAATGTTACTCATTAAAATTTGAGTACATCTATATTATTGAAATGAAAAAATTAAAACTTGATGAACTTAACAGAACGGATGTTGAGTCGTTTAAAACACAAGAGAAACTGCCGGTTGTAGCAATTTTAGATAATGTTAGAAGCATGCATAACGTAGGCTCTATATTTCGTACAGCCGATGGTTTTGCTTTAGAAAAAGTTGTGTTGTGCGGTATTACGGCACAACCTCCGCATCGCGAAATTGAAAAAACTGCACTAGGCGCAACACAATCTGTAGATTGGATTCATTACGGTGAAACAACTACAGCAGTTGATGAATTAAGAGCACAAGGTTATGAGATTGTAGCCATCGAGCAAGCTGAAAATAGTACGATGCTAAATACATTTACGCCCGACAAGAACAAAAAATATGCTTTAATTTTTGGTAACGAAGTTGATGGTGTGAGTGATGAGGTAATGAAAAAAATAGATGAATGTATTGAAATTCCTCAATTTGGAACGAAGCATTCTTTTAACATTACCATTTCTGCCGGTATTGTTTTTTGGGATTTCTTTGCAAAACTTAGGTTGTAAATTGAAATGGATAATCTGCTTCTAAAAAAGTTACAAGTAAAATCTGGGTTTATTGTTAACGTTGTAGATGCACCAGATAATGCACCATCTATCTTTGGCAATATTCCTGATGATGTTTTATTCAGTTATGATAATACAGATAATTTCGATGTACTGATTATTTTCACTACTTCTCAAAATCAGCTGAAAACGCAGATCGAAAGTCATTTAAAGCAGTTAAATACAAAAACGATTTTCTGGGTTTTCACGCCCAAAAAATCATCTAAAATTAAAACTGATTTAGATTTAATGAAAACCTGGCAAGAGTTAGACGTTTACGGACTAAACCCTTGTGCATCAGCTGCTGTAAACGAAACCTGGACTGCCCTCAGATTAAAGTTTATAACTGAAATTAAACCATCAGGCTTAAGAAACGACCACATTAAAACAAACGATTATTCAGATTATATCGATGTGGTTAATAAAACAGTCAAATTACCAGAAGATTTAGAATCGCTTTTAGAAAAAGAACCAAAAGCCTTTAATCATTTTCAAACACTTGCATACTCACACAAAAAAGAATATGTGCTCTGGATTTTATCTGCTAAACAGGAAAAAACTAAACTTTCCAGATTAGAAAAAACCCTAGAAATGCTATTGTCTGGAAAGAAAAATCCAACAGATAAGTAATTTCTACAGTAGTCTTGTCTTCTATTCTATACATCAAAGTCTTGTCATTTTACATGAAAGTAACTTTTTTGTGAATATTTTTTAAGCATTTAACTTATTGATTTATTGGTAATTGTGCCTCAAAACTACTTTTTGGCAAGATTTTTTCTTATTCATGACCAAACAGAATTAAAAAAAAGCTGTTTAACCACTGTTATAAGAATATAAATATGAATACGAGAATTACAAAATCAACAATGTTGGTTGCCTTATTAGGCTTATCATCGCAATTATTTGCACAAGAAACGCCAACAGCTTCTGGCAGATTTGGCAAACAAAATTTAAGAACATGGAGTGTAGGTGCTCAAGCTGGTATATTCAGTCAAAATACTATTTTAGGTGGCGGAAGTGTTAAAGCTAGAGAATTTAAAAGCGTAGGTTACGGTGCCTTTGTTAAAAAGCAAATCTTACCAGCTTTAGGTTTACAAGCCGATTTCTTGCGTGGCGAAATTAAAACGCTAAACGCTTCTAGCACTATCGAACAAAAAAACAGCATCAATTGGGCTGGTTCATTAACTGCAGTATTAAACATTGCTAACTTCAGCTTAAATACTGAAAACGCAGTTTTAATTCCTTACGTTAAAGCGGGTGCTGGTTACATGTCGTCAGATTCGCAAGTTGGAACAACTCAAGTTTTTCAAGATAGAGAAGGTTGGTATATCCCAACTGGAGTTGGATTTAAATTTGGTGTATCTAAAGGAATTAACATCGATTTAGGTTATGACATCAACTTCATCAAATCTTCTCCAACTGTTAAAAGTGCTTATCTAGAAAACAGATATTCATACTCGCACGTTGGTGTTGAATTTGCTTTAGGTAATAAAGAAAATTCTCAATTACAAAACTACAGCGCTGTTGCCGATTTACGTAAACAAACTGCTGAAGAAAGTAATGAATTGAGAAGAGCATTATCCACAGCTGAAGAAAATGCAGCAAGAGACAGAGCACAATATGCTAAAGATTTAGCTGATGATGATAACGATGGTGTAGCTAACAAATTCGACAAATGTCCTGGAACAGCATCAGGTACAGTTGTTGATGGTTCTGGTTGCCCTATTAAAGTTCAACGCGAAATTGTTAAAGAAACTAAGGTTGTTGTTACAGAAGCTGACCGTAAAGTTGTTAGAGATGCCATTTCTAACTTAGAATTTGATTTAGGTAAATCAACAATCCGTTCAAAATCTAACGCTACTTTAGACCGTGTTGCTAACTTATTGGTAGAGAAAAACTTTAGCTTAAAATTAGCCGGACACACAGATAATACTGGTGGCAGAGAGTTAAACTTACGTTTATCTAAAGATAGAGCAGAATCTGTAAAAGCTTATTTAGTATCTCAAGGTGCTAATGCATCAAGAATCGAAGCTACAGGTTATGGTCCAGATCAACCGATTTCTACAAATAAAACTGCAGCGGGTCGTCAAGAAAACCGTCGTGTAGAATTTACATTGTATTAATAGCTTAGCTTTAAAAAGCACTAAAAGCTTCGATGGATTTATTTCATCGGGGCTTTGTTGTTTCTGAGGTATTTTGAAATGAATTGTAACCTTTGTATATGCGCCACGTCATTGCGAGGCACGAAGCAATCTTACAACTGTCGCTACCTTTAAACGAATTAAGATTGCCTCTCAAATGGTCGGGATTAAATTGGCCCTTGCAACGACGAACGAGCTTAAGATAGTATTCTTTCATAAATAATTTGAAGCGCAAAGGCAGTAAAGATAGGTTACTTCAGCCCCACCAATGCTACAATCTTTTAGTTAAAGTTTGCACTATGCTGAAAGTTTATGCAACCAAAAGTATTTTCGCTATGTCGGGGCTAGTAAACATAAAGTAGAACTATTTTGAAGGGTTTCACGCACAAGCCTAAGTACCTAAACCCGACATAAACGAACACGAATCCCGATTTTTCATCGGGAGAAGTAAAGTGTTTGGCGGGACTGAGGCTGCCATTGAATCTAAGCATTCATTTTCAAATAAATACCCTATAATTAAAAATGGGATTCTGAAACGAGTTCAGAATGACGGGCTTCTTATACATCACGTCATTGCGAGGTACGAAGCAACCTTGTAACTGTCGATGCCTTTAACCGCTTTAAGATTGCTTCGTACCTCGCAATGACGAGTTGGCTTTAGCATCGTTATATAAATAACTTATTTTATAAATGCAATAATCATAAAGATATTCTGAAACAAGTTCAGAATGACTACCAACTTATACGTTACGTCATTGCGAGGCACGAAGCAATCTTACTACTTTGGGTTTGATAAGCATGCACTTTAAGATTGCTTCGTACCTTGTAATTACAAAGAGGCTTAATTATCATCGTCAAAATTAAAATCCTAAAACAAAAAAATGGCAACCAGATAAACTGATTGCCATTTATATTATGGTAAATTAAAAATGCTTAATGCAAATTAGTTTTTAGGTTGCACACGACCTGATTTTCTGTCTTCGCCTCTACCGATTAAATAACCGCCACCAGCTCCAACTAAACCACCAATAATAGCACCTCTACCTTTTTTCTTATCGATTAAAGCACCACCAACTGCACCAGCTGCACCGCCAATCACTGTACCTTTTGCAGCATCACTCCAACCTTGTTTTTTAGCTGTTGGTTGAGTACCACCATATGAGCTTGAACTACTGCTAGAGTATGAACGACCAGCTGAAGAACGTTGACCTGCTTTTCTAGCAGCCGCTAATTCTGCTTGGTGTTGCGCTTCTTTTTCAGCTTCAATTTTTGCGGTTTCAGCTCTTTTAAAGCTATCTAACCTTAAACTATCTTTAACAGCTTTAACAGCCATTGCTTTTTCGGCTTCTGCTTGTTTTAATGCAGCTTCTTCTTTTGCTTTATTGTTACAAGCAAATAATACCGAACTACTTAATGCGATTACTACCAATATCTTTTTCATAACATAAATCTTTTAAAATAAACCTTTTAGTTACCTAAAACTAAAAAGATTTCATTTGGGTGTGTTTTTTTTAGTTAATTATAGATAGTAAAGAAAAAATGATGCCAAAAAGTTTTAATCTTTTAAAATATTTATTCCAAATCGATATACCAAAAACCTAAAGTATCTGATTTACTGGTAGATAAATTATCATCCTGATTAATATTAGCGGGCTGATTGTATGTTCGAAATACCAATTCGCCAAGGCTAAAACTGATTTTATTTTTAAACACTGGCCCATCAAAAGCGAAAGTATGAAACTCACCATTCTCGCCACATGAATCTATTTCTGCTGGAAGACTATCGATTAACTCTTTAGTGATGACTTGTCCACAGAATGCTTTTAAATTCTGCTGGCAGCAAACAATTATGGTTTTATACTCGAGTTGTAAAAAATCATCAATTATTTCAGTGGTATTTCTATTCCAAAGTGGAAATAGCGCTTTCATGCCCACTTCAACTAATTTTTCTTCTCTGTATTTTCTCAAATCTTCCAGAAAAATATCTCCGAATATAGAATGTGTAATGCCCTCCGACTTAAATCTATTCATGTGAATCTTCATCACATCATCGTAGGTTTTCATATCAGGCATTTCCGGCAAACGAATTTGATATAGTGGAATACCAATACTTTCCGCTTGTTTTATCAATAAAGATTCTCTAACACCATGCATAGAAACTCTATTGTACTTTTCAGTTACAGTGGTAACAAGGTATTTTATTTCTATTGATTTATCCAGAAGTGCATAATGCAAAGCGAGTGTACTATCTTTACCACCACTCCAGTTAAAAATGCACTGTTTTTTAATTTGCATTTAGTAAGATGTTCTTCAATTTTTCTACTCCGTTTACAGCTGTATCTTCAATATTGAAAATGTTGTTGTATCGTTTAACATCAGGCGTTTTCGGGTCGATAATATATTTTTGGATACTTTTTGGTACAAAATCGATTAATCCTGAGGCTGGATAAACCGCAAGCGATGTTCCAATTATAGCAAAAACATCTGCATTTTGACAAAGTTGTGCTGCATATTCTATCATCGGAACAGACTCACCAAACCAAACAACATGTGGCCTTAGTTGCGAACCAAGTTCGCAGAGTTGTCCCATTTCAATTTCAGAACCATCAATAAGATATGTAAGCGAAGCATTTTTACATGATTGTGATTTAGTTATCACACCATGTAAATGCGTAACCTTAGTAGAACCTGCCCTTTCATGCAAATCATCTATATTTTGAGTGATGATTTCAACATGGAAATTGCTTTCTAATTCTGCTAATAATTTATGTGCTAAATTTGGTTGGGCCGCTAAAACTTGCCTTCTCCTTTCATTATAAAAGTTTTGTACAAGTTCCGGATTTCTATCCCATGCTTCAGGTGTAGCCACATCGTAAAAATTGTAACCTTCCCATAAACCGTCTGAATCTCTAAAGGTCTTTAAACCACTTTCTGCGCTAATCCCTGCTCCTGTTAGTACAACCAATTTCATAATTAATGATGAACCTTTATTTCTGAGTAATTGATAAATTTCTTGCCGATATTTTCATCTGGTGTAAAAATATCAGGATGTAACATACAACTTAAAGCTTCAATACCTTCAACCAACGTTCCAATGCTTGGTTGTGTAAACATGTCAAAATCTGCTATGTAAACCTGGTTACTTTTTACGGCTTCAAGATTATCCCATCCTAGTTTTGAAGTTAATAAACTCATTTCTTCAGCACTTCGGTTAACATCAAAACCACAAGGCGCAATTACTAAAACTTCTGGGTTATATTTCAAAATTTTATCCCATTGGGTAACTATAGAATCCCCCGCAGGATTAGAAAGCATATCTACACCACCTGCAGCAGCAATTTGAAAAGGAATCCAATGTCCGCAATTGTAAATTGGTTGAATCCATTCCATCAACATCACTCTTTTTAATGGCGCTCTGTTTGCTCTAAGTTTGTCTAAAATAGCATCAGTTTTTTGTTGCAAACCAGCAAGGTATTTCAATGCAACTTCTTCCTTATCTAAAGCTTTAGCAATTGTAATTGCGCATTCAAATACATCTTGTAAATTGTTAGGCGAAAGCGGAACAAGCTTAGGTTGCTTGCTTAATTTCATTACCGCAGTTTCGGTGCAAACGGTATCAATGTTACAAACTTCGCAGATGTCTTGAGTAAAAACAATATCTGGAGCAATACTTTCTAGAAGTTCATCATCTACCCAATACAAACTTTTCCCTTGCGCTTTTGATGCAGAGAATATTTTATCAATTTCTATACTTGAATAATTTTTACCTTCTAATATGCATCGCACAATTTTAGGCATAGCCGAAGCTTCTTTTGGACATTCGAAAGTAACACCATGGAGGTATTCTTGCAAACCCATGTCGTAAATCATTTTTGTAGCAGCGGGAAGAAAAGAGACAACTTTCATAAGATGTAATAGGTAAAATGGATGATGGAACCTGAAATAAAGTTAAAAAAAATCCTCTTTTGATTAATTTCAAAAGAGGATTTAGTAATTCGTATAAAGAATAATTATACTTTTTGTGTCTGCAATTTTAATACTGGATATTTCGACTTTAAAATTTCAAAAGCACCGAATAAAATCGCACCATAAATGATCGTCCCTTCTAAGAATCTAATTTCAAAAGGAATTGCTCTTTCTAAACAAAGCCAAAAACCAGCTAAATCCTGAGTATATGATGGATTATTGTACCAAATTGGAAAATCTGTTACAATCCAGTGGATTAAAACAATTGCAAATGTTGAAGTTAACAAATTAACTACTGTTACATTTTTAAGTAAAACTCTGCCTACTAAAACCATCAAAGCAAAAGCTAAGTAAACCCAATACCAGCCTTCGTATAAAAAGCCATTACTGTATTTACTAAAAATAGTGGTTGCTAAAACAAAATCACTTAAGAATAAACTCAGTAATGGAAAAGCAAAAGCTTTTAAATTATCTTTAAAATAAGCACCACCGAATAATGCAACTGCTCCTATCGATGAAAAATTAGCAAATTTCAATTCATCAGAGTTGAAAGTTACCAGCAAACGAAATCCGGTAATTATCAAAATCATCAATAATAAAATTGCCGTACGTGGATTAAATTTTAAATGAGCCATGAGTAGTATAAAGTATTAAGTATAAAGTATCAGGAATTAAGCCTGATATCATATCGCAAAGTTAATTTTTTATTAGCGGATATTAAAACTTACGCCTGTATTAAAGTTGAAACCCATGGTATTATAACCAATAATTTCGTTGTATTTCTCGTTTAGGATGTTTTTAGCATCAAAAAAAATCTTTACGCGTTTCTTAGCTAAAGCATATTCTACATAAGCATTTAGCAGTTTGTATGCTGGTAAATTATCTACTGTATAAGTAGCAAAATTACCATCAGTACGTTTACCAAAATAGCGATAATTTGCGCTTACATATAAATCGCTGGTAGCTTGTACGCCTGCATTAACCCCAAATGTGTGTTTTGGTCTGCGGAATAAATAATCTGCAATTGCATTATCAACGAAGTTAAATTCATTTCCTTCAACATAACCGTAATAACCGTTTAAGTTAAATTTTCCAAACTTAACAGCAGGCTCAACTTCAAAACCTTTAGTTTTTTGGCTTACCTGATTAACATAACCCGCTGGAAAAGCATAAATAATTGCGTCAGTTAAATCGCGTTTATAACCTGCAATTCTTAAGCTAAATTTATCATCAGAAAAGCTGAAGTTAACACCTGCTTCGTAATTCTGAGATTTTTCAGGCTTAAGATCTAAATTAGCTCCAAACTGACCGAACAACATGTTTAGTGTTGGAATTTTAAATGCTGTTGAAACTGTTCCAAATAATTTAATTTCTTTAATGATATTAATTGTTGGAGTTACAGAGTAAGTATAGTTTTCTCCATATTGTTCGTGTTTGTTATACCTACCACCAACTTCTAAATTGAAGATGCTTAAATCATGTAAGAATAATGAAGTGTATGCTGCAAAAATGTTAGAATTAGGACTTTGAGTACCTGATTTTAGTTTCATTGATCTATTATCCAAACCAACCAATAAATCAAGTTTGTTTCCTAATTTTTGGTTGTAGAATAAATCAACAATGTTGATTTTACCCTGACTAAAGCTAGGGAAACTGCTATGTGCATCATTTGATGTACTCTCGTAGCTGTAATTTAAGGTTATTTTACCAGTTCCAAATTCATATTTCGCATTTGTTCCAGCGGCAACATTCTTTAAAATTGAATAGTTTCCAGCATCAACAAAAGAACCACCATCAAAGCTATAGTTGCCATAGTAATATCTTACAAAAGGGTTAACTGTGAAGTTTTTATCCAATTCAATTCCGAAGTTTGCATTTAAAGCACCCGTTCTAAAACCATCTTTATCAAATTCAGTATTGTTCCCAACTGGGTTTGCAGCTTCAGAAATACCATTGGTTTTGTGTTGAGTATAGTTGATGTTATAGTTAAATCCTTCAACACCACCATTTAATCCAATTGTTCCTTTGTAAGTTTCGTAGCTACCAGCAGTTGCAACACCATAAATTGTGTTTCCTTTTGGTCCACCTTTTTTAGTAATAATGTTGATTACACCAGCAACCGCATCAGAACCGTAAATAGTCGATTGTCCGCCTCTTAAAATTTCAATTTGGTCAATTTGGTCGATTGAGATTAAACGCAAATCGAAAGCACCACCGTTACCAGAGGGATCGTTTTGTACAATACCATCAATTAAAACAACAGCGTATGCACTTCCGGCACCACGAAAAAACACTGATTTATTTAAACCTGGATTACTGCTTGAACCAGCAACGATAATTCCAGCCTGCTCGCTAATTAATTCTGGTAACGATTTACCATGACTACGTTCTAAAACTTCTTTTGAAATGATAGTTACAACCTTACCAGTTTGCGATTGCTTTTGGTCGTTTTTAGTTGCTTTAATAACAACATCTTCCAGTTTTAAACTGTCTTGTGCTTTAGCTAATTGACTAAAGGTTAACTGCGCAAACCCCAGGCATGCTGCAATTAAAATTCTTTTTTTGTTCATTTGATTGTGAGTTTTGCCCACAGCCAACAGATTAGGAAAGGAAATGAAAATACGAAAAACGTTAAGTACCTCAATCCTAGCTTCAATCCCCGAAAGCTATGAAATTATTCGCTAAAGGCAGGTCTTCTGACTTACTCCCGATTTTTTCTACCTTCCCGAGTCAGAATATGAATCAGTGGTTTTTTGAATGAAAAATCGTTCTGGAGCTTACAGCTGCGGGACAGTTGCAGAATTACACTGCATTCCCTTTTAATTCCGGTTGTAAGGCCGGAAACCAAAAGCGCTGCAAAAGTAGGTATTAAAGATGAAAGACCAAAGTGTAAAGCGAAAAGCTTTTTAAGCTATTTTAATAAAAGATTAAGAAATGATTATTTTAACTTTAATGATCAAATGCAAAACATGAAATCATTCTTTACCTCACTCCTTTTAATCATGTGTTTATCATCAATGGCACAAAAAACAGATACAGTGCTCTTAGAAAAGCTAATGAAGGCAAAACCCGAACTGTTTGGTAACATCTTGAATCATCCAGATAAAAATCAAGTTCAGATTTTATATACCCAGATTAATCGCGATTCGAAAAATAAACCAAGTTTTAAAAGTTTCAGCTATAATTTAGATGCCCATCATTATTTTTATCCTGCAAGTACAGTCAAATTAGCTGCTGTAATTTTTGCTTTAGAAAAGGTTAATCGATTAAAAAATACAAGCTTAACTGCCAAAAGCACAATGATAACTGATAGTGCTTTCAAAGGGCAAACTAAAGTTACTCAAGATACCTCTAGCAAAAACGGCTTAGCATCAATAGAACATTACATAAAAAAGATTTTGCTTACCAGCGATAACGATGCTTTTAACAGACTTTTTGAATTTGTTGGTCGTGCTGAAATAAACGAAAAATTAAAGCAGAACGGATTAATAAATAGTAGAATTTTAAATCGTTTGGCTGTTGGCGATGCTGGAGAAACGTCAAAACATACCAATCCAATTAAATTTTATAATGGAGAGAAATTGGTTTATAATCAAGATGCGCAGTATGACCCAAAAGAATATAATTTAACATTAACCAATACAATTATGGGAAAAGGTTATTTAGATAGCGCAGATAAATTAGTAAACAAACCTTTTAGCTTGGAAAATAAAAATGCTTTTGCAATAGAAGACCAACAAAAACTGATGAAAAAACTAATTTTCCCTGAAGCTTTTCCAAAAAATGAACAATATAATTTAACACCCGATGATTATAAATTGATTTATACCTATATGAGCAAGTTGCCTACCGAAAGCGATTTTCGAAAATATGATGCTAAGGAATTTTGGCCAACTTATGCTAAAATGCTTTATTACGGAAGAGAACAAAACGTAAATCTCGATTCGAACATCAGGATTTTTAATAAATATGGAGACAGTTACGGTTTCATTATTGATAACGCTTACTTCGTGGATTTTAAAAATGGAATTGAATTTCTATTAACTGCGGTGGTTCAAAGTAATGAAGATGGAATTTACAATGACAACAAATATGAGTATGAAACCGTTTGCTTTCCTTTTATGAAAAATTTAGGCAGAACTATTTATGAATCTGAATTATATAGAAAGAAAGCCAATAAACCGAATTTTAATAAATTCAAGATGGATTACAAATAGTTTTTTATTTAAAACTGAATTTATAACTTTAATTCAAATCGTCCCTAATAAATAATTAAATCAATAAATTAAAAATTAGAAATGGGAAAATTTGTAATCAGTAAAAGAAAAAACGGTGAATTTCAGTTTAACCTAAACGCAGGTAATGGACAAACCATCTTAAGCAGCGAAGGTTACGTAGCTAAATCCAGCTGCGAAAATGGAATCGAATCTGTAAGAAAGAATTCGCAAGATGATTCGAAATTTGAAAAGAAAACATCAACTAATGGTAAAGCTTATTTCAATTTGAAAGCAACAAATGGTCAAATTATTGGTTCGAGCCAAATGTACGAAAGCGAAAGCTCTAGAGATAACGGGATAGCATCTGTAAAAACTAATGCACCCGATGCATCTATTGATGATCAAACACTTTAAAACAAAAAAAGTCCTGATTTGCATCAGGACTTTTTCAAATATGATTATCGCCTAAGCGAAAATTTCTATTTTACTGCATCAATTACAGCTTTGAAAGCTTCTGGGTGATTCATTGCTAAATCAGCCAATACTTTACGGTTTAAACCGATTTCTTTTGAAGCAAGTTTACCAATTAATTGAGAGTAAGAAATACCGTGCTGACGAGCACCTGCATTAATACGTTGGATCCATAATCCGCGGAATTCTCTTTTCTTAACTTTACGGTCACGGTATGCATATTGCAAACCTTTTTCTACTGTGTTTTTAGCAACAGTATAAACCTTACTTCTTGCTCCCCAATAACCTTTTGCAAGGTTAAGGATTTTTTTTCTTCTTCTTCTCGAAGCTACTGCGTTTACCGAACGTGGCATGTTGTTGTTGTTTTTTGGTAAGCGGCGTCCTGTTTAATTTAAGGAACTTTAATGCCTGATACCTGGTGAATTAATAAATTACTTTCCGATACAAAGCATACGTTTAACGTTACCAGTATCTGCTGCTGTTACCATGCTAGCGTTTCCTAGTGCACGTTTACGTTTAGTGCTCATCTTTGTTAAGATGTGACTTTTGTATGCGTTGTTTCTTTTGATTTTACCTGTTCCAGTAAGCGAAAAACGCTTTTTAGCACTGGAATTGGTTTTCATTTTTGGCATAACCTGTTTTTTAATTTATAAACCTATTTTTATTTTTTTGCTACTTTAGGCGCAACTGTTAAGAACATACGTTTACCCTCTAACTTAGGTAATAACTCTACTTTCCCAACATCTTCCAAAGCCTGAGCAAATTTTAATAATAAAATCTCTCCCTGCTCTTTGTAAACAATTGCTCTACCTTTAAAATGCACATAAGCTCTAACCTTCTCACCGTTCTCTAAAAAGCTAATGGCATGTTTTAATTTAAACTGGAAATCGTGGTCGTTGGTATTAGGACCGAAACGAATCTCCTTAATAACGGTTTGCTTAGCGTTTGCTTTAATCTCTTTCTGCTTTTTCTTCTGCTCGTAAACAAACTTGCTATAATCAATAATTCTACAAACCGGAGGTACAGCATTTGGAGAAATTTCTACCAAATCTAATTCCAGTTCATCAGCAAGTGCCAAAGCTTTAGCCAAAGGATAAATCCCTGGTTCAACATTATCGCCAGCTAAACGCACTTCGGGCGATTTAATAAACTGATTAATGTTATGTTCTGCTTCTTTTTTCTTAAAAGGTGGACGTGGTCCCCTGTTAAATCCTGGTCTTCCTAATGCCAAATTTGTATAATATTAATTTTTAATTTAAACTGTTACTTCTTTTAATAATAATCCGCTGAACTCCTCCAACGTCATTTCTCCTAAATCTCCCTCTCCATGTTTTCTGATTGAAATTTTACCTTCAGCCATTTCTTTCTCACCAATGATGAGCATATAAGGGATTTTTTTAACCTCCGCATCGCGGATTTTGCGACCGATTTTCTCATCTCGAAAGTCAATCAGCCCGCGAATATCGGAATTATTTAATTCATCTAAAACTTTTTTTGCATATTCTTCATATTTTTCTGAAATAGGAAGAATAATAAATTGCTCCGGACTTAACCATAATGGGAAGTTTCCGGCACAATGTTCAATCAAAACTGCAATAAAACGTTCTAGTGAACCAAATGGAGCACGGTGAATCATTACCGGTCTGTGCTTCTGGTTATCGCTACCAGTATATTCCAATTCGAAACGTTCTGGTAAGTTATAATCTACCTGAATAGTACCCAACTGCCATTTTCTACCTAATGCATCTTTTACCATAAAATCTAGCTTAGGGCCATAAAAAGCCGCTTCGCCATATTCTATTACAGTATTTAAACCTTTTTCTGCTGCAGCTTCGATAATCGCATTTTCAGATAATCTCCAGTTTTCGTCAGAACCGATGTATTTCGACTTGTTTTCTGGATCTCTTAACGAAATTTGAGCAGTATAGTTTTCAAAACCTAAAGATTTAAACACATATAGCACTAAATCGATTACTTTTTTAAACTCTTCTTTTACTTGTTCTGGCATGCAGAATAAGTGTGCATCATCTTGAGTAAACCCACGTACACGAGTTAAACCATGTAATTCGCCGCTTTGTTCGTAACGATAAACAGTACCAAACTCAGCAAAACGAACCGGAAGATCTTTATAAGAACGTGGTTTAGTTTTGTAAATCTCGCAGTGGTGCGGACAGTTCATCGGTTTTAAGAAGAACTCCTCTCCTTCTTGTGGCGTTTTTATTGGTTGAAATGAATCTTTACCATATTTCTCCCAGTGTCCAGAAGTTACATATAGATTTTTATGTCCGATGTGTGGGGTTACAACTTGTTCGTAGCCAGCTTTTGCTTGTGCTTTAGTTAAAAAATTCACCAAACGTTCACGCAAAGCAGTTCCTTTAGGTAACCATAATGGTAAACCCATACCAACTTTTTCTGAAAAAGCGAATAACTCAAGTTCTTTACCAAGTTTACGGTGATCGCGTTTCTTAGCTTCTTCAATCATTGCTAGATATTCAGTAAGCTCGCTTGCTTTTGGAAAAGTTACGCCGTAAATACGGGTTAATTGTTTTTTAGTTTCATCACCTCTCCAGTATGCGCCTGCAACATTCATCAGTTTTACTGCTTTTACAAAACCAGTATTTGGAATGTGTGGACCACGACATAAATCAGTAAAAGCACCTTGAGAGTAAAAAGTTATTTTACCATCTTCCAAACCATCAATTAAATCAAGTTTGTATTCATCGCCTTTTTCTGTGAAATATTTAATTGCATCAGCTTTGCTAACACTTTCTCTAGTGAAAGTTTCTTTCTGCTTCGCTAATTCAATCATTTTGGTTTCGATGGCCTTAAAATCATCCGAAGAAAATTCTTTGTCGCCGAAATCTACATCATAATAAAAACCAGTTTCAATTGCCGGACCAATACCGAATTTAGTACCCGGATAAAGCGCTTCTAAAGCTTCGGCCATTAAGTGAGCAGATGAATGCCAGAAAGTAGTTTTCCCTTCAGCATCATTCCAGGTTAATAATTTAACAGAAGAATCTGCTTCGATTGGACGTGTTGAATCCCAAACTTCGCCATTAACTTCGGCTGCTAAAACGTTTCTTGCTAAACCTTCAGAAATTGATAATGCAATTTGATGAGCAGATGTGCCCTTTTCGTACTGACGAACAGAGCCGTCAGGTAATGTAATATTAATCATCTACAACTATGATTTTGCCCCTCATCACGCTGGAATATTGGAACGGTTTAAAAATAATGTTATTTCTAAATCACATACAAAGTGATTTTATTTGCTGCAAAGATGCGGTTTTTTAAAGAGAAAAGCAAGTTTAGGCTTGAATGAATCTATTTTAACAACTAATATTCAAGCTATTTAAGAGTTACTTTTTAGCCACTTATTTTTCAGGTAATTACGAAGTGGGACATCAACAAACCTCATTATCAAATAAGCGAAAATGATTAATAAGACCAGAAAAATTGGCACAGTAATTTTAAGTAAAGACATATCTGGTTTTACAGTTACAAAATATGTTAGAAAAATCAAGATGAATGGATAATGCGTCATATATAGTGGATACGAAATTTCTCCAGAAAGTTTACACAATGGTTCTAATTTTGGCTTAAGCGTTGCGCCTGCACCTAAAGCAACTAATACCGGGAAATAAATCAGCACAATTAATGGTTCGGTTAGCCAGTTATAATTATCGTTAAATGGAACTATGAATGCTAAAAGTAGCAATATTGATAAACCTACAAATCCGAAATTATTTTTAATTGCCCAGTTTGAACGATAGATTAACATTCCAACTAAAAAAGAATAGAGCACTCTTACACCACCATCCCAAAATGTTGGTCCACTCCAACCTCCCATTAAATTTGTTGACTTGAATGCAATAAAACAAATTAAACCAGCAGCGATAAATGTAAAAATCTGTAAGGTGTTACGGCCTAATCTATATAAAACTAATACATAAAAAATATTGGCTACGTATTCCCAAAAAAGCGACCAAGCGGGGGCGTTTAAATTAAATAGATTAAAAAAACGCTCAGACATTACCGGATATGGGATTAAAAAAACCGATGATAAAAACAACAATACTGTTTTACCAAATCCGTATGTGGAGTAAAAATCACTAAAAGGATCTATTAAAAAAGTTAATAAACCTAAAATTGAACCAATAATTACTAAAGGATGTAACCTGATTAATCTAAGTTTTATAAACTGCCAAACACCAATTTTCTCAATCCTGCTGTCGTAAGCATAAGCAATTACAAAACCTGATAAACAAAAGAAAAAATCTACAGCCATAAAACTGTGCGCCATAAAGTTTTCTTTAGGGAGATATATTATCTCCATAAAATGAAATAATACAACCGATATTGCAGCTACTCCTCTTAATCCATCTAAAATTTCGAAATGTTTTTTTGTTTTTAGTAGTGAATTATCGTTTTGCATTTGGCTTAGAATATGAATTTTGCTCAATAATAATCATTTTGTAATTGCCCTGAAAAATATGCTGCCATTTAAACCAAGTGTAACCAAAAATATACTTTATTAATGATGAAAATTTTCACAAAAAAAGCCTGCTCGATTTAACTGAGCAGGCTTCTAAAAATTATTTTTGAAACTAGTTAACCATAATAACTCTTTGTCCACCAGTTCCACCTGGTCTGTTATTTCCGTTTCCTCTAAAACGTTTCATCATATTTTCCATTTTAATCTTGTATTCAGCTTCAGTAATAGCTGTTGCTTTTTTAGGTGCTGTTACGTCTTTTGCACTTACGCCTCTGTATTCTATACTTTTTGCAATAGTGCTGTTTCCTCTACCTTCGATAGCTAAAACCGTTCCTTCAGTCCACATATTTGGGTTTGGAGAAAAATCAAAACCTAAATCTTTTGTGTACCAAATGTGCGTTTCTTCAGTTACGTCTTTATCCATATCCAAAATTTTAACTGAACGTGTAGATTTTACGATAACCTCATTACAGGTTAAGCCTAAAATTTGTTTGGTTGCATCAGTTTTAACAACTTCAATTTTTGGAGGAACAATTGGCTTTGGTTTAGTTGTATCGTTTGGATTATTTCTACCCATTCCCATACCACCAAATGTGCTAATTGGACCTGAAGTATTTAGTTTTAATCCGCTCTGCATAACGTAAGTAGTATCACTTAAATCGAAAACTTCAACTAATTTTTTATCAGCAAACGTATAATAATATTCTCTGTTGCCACCTGCACCACCGAAACCTCTCATCATTCTGCCCATTCCGCCACCACCACCACCAGCACCATTACTGTCTTCTGTTTCTTCAACAGGCATGTAACTTGCATTGGTTGCATTAAATAATAATTCGAAATTTGATTTACTAGTTGATGGCATTCTTGCAGCCATTTGCTCAGGAATTTTAACACCACTAGCGGCCATCATTGCGGCAGGGTCTATTGTGGTTTCAAATTGTATTGCTCCAGAAGTTTTCTTTTGTGCATTTGCCACTGATGCTAAAGATAAAACGCCTAATAAAGCGAAGATTACTCTTTTCATTTTGTTATGTTTTTGTTGTTAGATACGAAAGATAAAAAAAGGTTTAACAAAGGTATTTTAGATTTAACTTAATGCTTGTTAAAAAGTGTTAAATAGCTAATAATCAGAGGTAATAAAGTTGTTAATATTCAGTGCTTTCTAACCACCCATTGCATAAAACATCAGCAATATGCATAGTTTTAATCGGAAGATTGTTTTTTTCAATATAACCTTGAAGATGCAGCAAACACGATAAATCTGTCGAAATGATATAATCAGCTTGTTGGGCAAGCGCATGATTAACCTTTTGTTCTGCCATTGCAGAAGATATTGCATCGAATTTTACGGCGAATGTACCTCCAAAACCACAACACATATCGTTATCAGGTAATTCGAGCATTTCTAAACCATGAACTTTCGATAAAAGTTGACGAGGTTCGTCTTTAATTTTACATTCGCGTAAGGCACTGCAAGAATCATGATAAACGGCTTTGCCCTCTAGTTCTGCTCCGAAATAATCTTTTTTAGCTACGTTGATTAAAAAATCGGAAAGTTCCCAGATGTTTGATTGCAAACTGCGGCATTTGTTATGAACGATTGTATTGGTAAATAAATCGTTAAAACCACCTTTTACCATACCCACGCATGATGCAGATGGCGCAACAACATAGGTGTTTTCGGTAAAATCGTTCAAAAATTTAGTCCCAACTTCTTTGGCTTCATCCCAATAACCTGCATTGTACGCAGGTTGACCGCAACAGGTTTGCTTTGAGTTGTATTCTACTTTACATCCCGATTTTTCTAATAATCTTAAAGTATTAAAAGCGGTTTCGGGATATAATTGGTCTACAAAACAGGGAACAAACAATTCTACTTTCATCTATTATAATTACGATTCGAGCTACAAACTTACAATTTTAGAGTTTCTTTGCGTTCGATTTTTCTCAAGATTAGCAAAAAGATTAAACCAACTATAAAAAATGATGCCAAAGCGATAATTGATTGGCGCATGTTATGGGTAATTCCTTCTATAAAAGCAAAACTGAATAAGCCAATAACGATTGCTAATTTTTCTGTTGCATCATAAAAACTAAAAAAGGACGCCGTTTCGGTTGTATTTTCAGGGATATGTTTTGAATACGTAGAACGAGACAATGATTGTATTCCGCCCATAATTAAACCAACAATTGCTGCTAAACCATAAAATTGATTTTCAGTAGTAATAGAATAACCATATATACAGCAAGCAATCCAAATCACTACAACAATTATCAGAACGTTTATATTACCTAGTTTTTTCGCTAATCTCGACATCATCCATGCACCTAAAATTGCTACCAGTTGAATAATTAAAATTACTGCAATTAAACTGCCTGACTCCAGTTTTAAAACCTTCGCTCCGAAACCAGCGGCTGCAAGCATAATGGTTTGTACACCCATCGAATAAAAGAAAAAAGCAAATAGATAGGTTTTTAAGAAACTCATCTGCTTTAATTGCTTCCAAACTTTTGCAAACTCGCTGAAGCTACTTTTTATAAAGCCTTTGCTTAAGGAATCTTCATTAGCAACATCTTTAGGTAATGCCTTGAAAGGAATTTGAGCAAACAAAAACCACCAAATACCTACCAAAAGAAAAGATATTTGAGCAGGAAGCGATTTATCTGTAATTCCAAATAGTTCTGGTTTTAAAACAAATACAAAGCAAATAAGCTGTAGAATAACACTACCAACGTAACCGTAAGAAAATCCTTGTGCACTAACTTTATCTTGGTTTTCGGTTGAAGCAATTATTGGCAAGTAAGCATTGTTAAACATCACCCCGCCAACATAACCCATTGCTGCTAGAACAAAGCAGATTATTCCTAATTCCAAATGTTTTAAATCAAAGAAAAACAAAGCCATACAAGCAAATGAGCCAACATAGGTAAACAGCTTCATAAAAAACTTCTTCTTACCTTTTGCATCAGCATATGATGATAGAATTGGTAGTAGAACCACCATAACTAAATAGGCAAATGCCAAAGCGTAGTTTGATAAAACTGTATTTATAAATGTTTTGCCAAAAAAAGTTACTTCATCGCCATGTTCTTTTGTAGTTGTAATGGCAACATAATAAACCGGAAAAATTGTTGAAGTGATAACTAAATTATAGGCTGAATTTGCCCAGTCGAAGAAAGCCCATGAGCGGATGGTTTTCTTATTGTCTTTTTCTATCATTGAATTTTAAAGAGGTTAACTGTTTAAATTGATAAATCGTTTAATTGTTATGGTGGCTTAACCAATTTCTCCAGTTATTACGATTAACCAAACAGTGGTTAAAGATAATATTTCTTACCGTCAGTTTTAATTTTGCCGGCATCTAATAATTCACGAATTGATTCCAATCGTTCATTTTCAGTGCCGTTCTTTACGCTGGTAACCAAGTCATCTAAATTTAAAGGTTGTTGCTGAAGTAAAGAAATAATCTCAAATTCAATTTCATCGTTTAAATGAACTTCATTTTCAATGCGCTTTTCGGCCAGACAAACATCGCAAACGCCACATTTTGAAGCATTATGTTCATCAAAATAAGATAATAATTGAATGCTTCGGCAAAGATTAGAAGATGCATAAGCAACCACTGCATTGATTTGTTTAAGCAAAATTTCTTTTCGTAGCTCCAGGTATTTTACATCTAAATCAAAATGATCCATATCTACTCTTGGGCGAATATATTGCAATTGTGGCTGGTCGGTTTGTTGGATATAAGTTAGCAGTTCTATAGATTGTAACTTATTCAGCAAAGCGATGATTTCTTTGAAAGATAACCCGGTTTTTTTGGCTAAATCTGCCTCATTAATTTTTACGAAACCATCGAAAGCGCCACCGTGAGATCGTAAAATGGTTTTGATAATGCTATCGTAAGCTTTATTTTCAATTTGGAAACGATAAATATCTTCGTGACTTGCAAGAAACATCATCCGTGAAGGAAGAAAAACACTTTCGGAAAGTGTGATATACCCATCGTGTTCTAAAAATTTCAATGCAGAAATAGTTTTTAAAACACTTAAATTAAATCGTTTACAGAAATCAGCTATATCAAAAGTAAAGGTTAAACCCTCTCCTGCTCCAAAAGCCAATTGAAAGTAATTTCCTAAATAATGATAAACTTTTCTAATCTCATCTGGTGATGGAAAACTGTTTATATATTTTGATTCAAGACTTAAAATATCAGATTGATTAGCTAGTAAAACAGCATAACTTCGTTTTTCGTCTCGTCCTGCTCTACCCGCTTCCTGATAGTAGGCTTCTAAACTTTCCGGCAAATCCAAATGCACCACGAAGCGAACGTCGGCTTTATCAATTCCCATTCCAAAAGCGTTTGTAGCCACCATAATGCGTATTTTGTTCAATTTCCAATCTTCTTGTTTTTGAAAACGAACATCGCGTTCTAAACCTGCATGGTAAAAATCGGCTTTAATTTGGTTGCGGTTTAGAAAATTAGAAACTTCTGCAGTTTCCCGCCGATTGCGAACATAAACCAAACCTGTGCCTTTTACATTTCTGCAAATTTCTACTAGCTTTTTATATTTATCTTCCTTATTAAAAACTACATAACTTAAATTATCTCTGGCAAAGCTTTTAACAAAAACCCGAGGATTTTTCATCTCCAGTTTCTCGATAATATCCTTACGTACAAAATCTGTTGCCGTTGCCGTTAAAGCCAAAACCGGAACATCGGGATGAATTTCCCGAAGCTTTGCAATTTGTTGGTACGGCGGACGAAAATCGTAACCCCACTGCGAGATACAGTGTGCTTCATCAACAGCGATTAGATTAACGTTCATGTAAGAAATCCGCACACGAACTAAATCAGACAATAACCTTTCGGGCGATAAATACAGGAATTTAATTTTGCCGTAAATGCAATTATCGAGCAGAATATCAATTTCACGTTTCCCCATTCCTGCGTAAATGGCAATGGCTTCAATTCCTTTCGATTTCAGATTTTCGACCTGATCTTTCATCAGGGCAATTAATGGAGAAACCACTATACAAATCCCCTCTTTTACCAAAGCCGGAACCTGAAAGCAAACAGATTTACCTCCACCAGTTGGCAACAACGCTAAGCTATCATTTCCTTCTAAAACCGAGGTAATAATATCTTGCTGCAAGGGTCTGAAAGCCTGGTGTCCCCAATATTTTTGTAAAATCTCTATTGCTGTCATAAATCGGCGGTATCAAAACTATACATTTATTCCAAATTCATTATTGATAATTGATTGAATTTGAAAATAATCATCTTGAAAAAGATTATTAACTTTGTTTTACAGAATATTTAATGTTAGAAAATCAGTTTGCACATATCGTTGCTTTAATTAAAGATGCTAGAAATACAGCTTTAAAAAACGTAAATTCTGCTCTTATAAATCTTTATTGGAACATTGGAGAACACATCCATAACAAGGTTAATAATGCCGAATGGGGGCAATCGGTAGTAAAACAATTGGCAGAATTTTTATCAAAGCAGGAACCTAATTTAAAGGGTTTTTCGGATAAAAATCTTTGGCGTATGAAACAATTTTATGAGAATTATAAAGATTTCCCAAAACTCTCGCCACTGGTGAGAGAAATTAGCTGGACCAATAATCTAATCATTTTGTCACGCACAAAATCAATTGAAGAGCAGGAATTCTATTTGAAAATTTGTAAGAGAGAGAATTATAGTTCAAGGGAATTGGAAAGACAAATTAATACAAGTTTTTTTGAGCGCTCTATTTCAGGCAATATAAAACTCTCAGCAGTGCTGAGAGAAATGCATCAAGACATAGAAAGCAATTTTAAGGATAGCTATGTTTTCGAATTTCTAAATCTCCCTGAACCTCATAACGAAAGCGATTTGCAGAAAAGTCTAATCCTCCAGATGAAAAATTTCATTCTGGAATTAGGAAAGGATTTTTTGTTTATCAGCGAAGAATACAAAATACAAGTTGGAAAAAGCGATTTCTACATTGATTTACTTTTTTATCATCGTGGTTTACAATGCCTAGTAGCTTTCGAATTAAAGGTCGATAAGTTTAAGCCAGAGCATTTAGGGCAATTAAATTTTTACCTAGAAGCGTTAGATAGAGATGTTAAAAAAGTAAATGAGAATCCAAGTATTGGGATTTTGCTTTGTAAAGATAAAGACAATGAAGTTGTTGAATATGCTTTAAGTCGAAGTCTTTCGCCAACTTTGGTATCAGAATACAAAACCCAATTACCCGATAAAAAATTATTACAACAAAAAATACACGAATTATTTAAATAAGATTTCAATATATAATGAAGCAACTCTATTTTCTTTCAGCACTCTCTTTATTATTTCTAACTACAAATGCCCAGGAAAAAAAATGGGATGTAGAGAAATACCAAGGCACAACTAAAAACTTTACATTAAATACTGATGAAGGTACTTGGATGAATCTGGATGTTAGTCCGGATGGACAAGAAATTGTTTTCGATTTATTGGGCGATATTTACACGATGCCAATTGCAGGCGGACAAGCAAAGCTGATAAGTGGCGGAGTCGCTTATGATGTGCAGCCAAGATTTAGCCCCAACGGTAAATATATTTCTTATACGAGTGATAAAAGCGGTGGCGATAACATTTGGATTATGGCTCGCGATGGTTCCAATAAAAAACAAGTAACCAAAGAAAGTTTTAGGTTGTTAAACAACGCAACTTGGATGCCAAATAGCGAATATATTGTTGCTAGAAAGCACTTCACCGCAGGCCGTTCTTTAGGCGCAGGCGAAATGTGGATGTACAACATTAATGGCGGCGATGGCGTGCAGCTAACCAAACGTAAAAACGACCAGCAAGATGCAGGAGAGCCAAATGTTTCGCCTGATGGAAAATATGTTTATTTCAGCGAAGATGTAACACCCGGACCAAATTTTGAGTACAGTAAAGACCCAAATGGAACAATTTACGCCATTCGCCAATTGGATTTGACGACAGGAAAATTAACAACTTTAATTAATGAGCAAGGTGGCGCTTGTCGTCCGCAGGTTTCTTCTGATGGAAATTTAATTGCTTTCGTTAAACGTGTTAGGTTAAAATCTACCTTATATGTTCAGAATATTAAAACCGGGGAGGAATGGCCGGTTAACGAAGATTTATCTCACGATCAGCAAGAAACCTGGGCAATTTTTGGTGTTTATCCAAACTTTGCATGGACTCCAGACAGCAAAAGTTTAGTTTTTTATGCAAAAGGAAAAATCAGGAAAACTGAGTTAGCATCGCTAATTACTTCAACAATTCCTTTTCAGGCAAATACAGTTCAAACTGTTCAACAAGCTCTGCATTTTGAGCAACAAGTTTTCAATAATGATTTCTCTGCCAAAATGTTACGCCAATTAACTACATCGCCTGATGGCAAAACAATTGTATTTAATGCTGCCGGATTTTTATACAAACAGGAATTACCAAATGGCGCTCCTGAGCGTTTAACAAATGGTTTAGATTTTGAATTTGAACCGTCTTTTAGTCCGGATGGAAGATATGTTGTTTATGTTAGTTGGAGCGATGAACTTCGCGGGTCAATTAAAAGAGCAGATTTAAAATCGGGCAAAACTATTACATTGAGTGATGAAAAAGGCTTTTATTATTCACCGCAATATTCTACCAAAGGTGATAAAATCGTTTTCAGAAAAGGAAGTGGAAATGATGTTTTAGGATACAATTATGGCCGTGGAACAGGAATCTTCACGATGGCATCAAACGGCGGTGCTAAGACTTTAGTTTCGGAAAATGGAATAAAACCATCATTTAATAACACTGATACCAGAATTTATTTTCAAAGTTATGCTGACGGAAAGAAAGCTTTAAAAAGTATTGATTTGAACGGAGCAAACGAAAGAACGCATTTTACTTCTCAATATGCCAATCAGTTCATCGTTAGTCCAGACAATAAATGGTTAGCTTTTAATGAATTATTTAATGTTTACATCACACCGATGATAAATGTTGGCGTTGCGCAAGATGCATCGGCTGGAAATAAAGCCATTCCGGTTGCAAAAGTGACTACAGATGGCGGAACTTACATTCAATGGAGTGCAGACAGCAAAAATTTACACTGGACTTTGGGTCCGAAATATTTTACCATTGATGTAAACAGTGCTTTCAATTTTGATGGTTCTACACCGAAAACTCTGGCCAGTTCAATTGATATCAATTTGACTTTAAAATCGGATGCACCAACTGGAATAGTGGCGCTTAAAGGTGCAAGAATCATCTCGATGAAAGGCGATGAAGTAATTGAAAACGGGATAATTTTAACCGATGGAAATAAAATCACTTCAATTGGCAAAGCCGATGCTATAACGATTCCGGCAAATGCAAAAGTGATTGATGTAAACGGCAAAACCATTATGCCGGGAATTATTGATGTGCATGCGCATTTACGCACCAGTCCGGATGGAATTTCACCACAAAGCGATTGGAGTTATTTAGCAAATCTGGCTTTTGGCGTTACTACTTCACACGACCCATCAAGCAATACGGAAATGGTTTTCAGTCAGAGTGAAATGCTGAAAGCTGGTAGAATGGTTGGACCAAGAGTGTACTCAACCGGCGGAATTTTATATGGTGCCGATGGCGATTTCAAAGTAGTAATTAATAGTTTGGATGATGCTTTGGCGAATCTAAAACGTTTAAAAGCAGTTGGTGCATTTTCGGTAAAATCATACAATCAACCACGTAGAGAACAGCGTCAGCAAATTTTAGAAGCGGCTCGCCAATTAAAAATGGAAGTTGTTCCTGAAGGCGGTTCTACGTTTTTCCATAACATGAATATGGTTGCAGATGGGCATACCGGAATTGAACACAGTATCCCGGTTTTACCAGTTTACAAAGATGTGACCACGCTTTGGAATAGTACCACTGTTGGTTACACGCCTACTTTAATTGTTGCTTACGGTGGTCAGTGGGGCGAAAATTACTGGTACGATAGAACCAATGTTTGGGAAAACGAAAAGTTGATGACTTATACACCACGTTCGATTATCGATTCGAGAGCGAGACGTAGAACGACTTCTGAATATAGTGATTACAATCACATCGATATTGCAAAAGCAACTAAACAAATTGCTGATGGTGGTACAAAAGTAAACTTAGGTGCTCACGGACAAATTCAAGGTTTAGGTGCACATTGGGAGCTTTGGATGTTTGTTCAAGGTGGTTTCTCTCCGTTACAAGCCATCAGAAATGCAACATTAAATGGAGCACATTATTTAGGGATGGATAAAGAAATCGGTTCGCTAGAAGTTGGAAAATTAGCTGACTTAGTAATTATGGATGCTAATCCTTTGGATGATATTCGCAACTCTGAAAAAATTAAATATGTGATGATTAACGGTCGCTTGTATGATAGCGTAACCATGAACGAAGTTGGTACAAGAGAAAAACTTCGTGGAAAATTATGGTTTGAAGGTGCAAAAGGAACTGGTTTCATTATTCCAAATGGAGAATCAGAAACGTGGAATTATACTGTTCCACATTGCGATTAAATTATTTTTATTTACCATATAAGGGACGTAAGGAAATACAAAGCTTTGAGCTTAAATGAAACTTATGTTCCTTATATGGTCTACGCTTTCGTCATTCTCGCGTATATGCGGGAATCTTAATGTTTTAGGTGATGTACGTTCGTTTTAAGATTCCCGTTTTCACGGGAATGACGACAGCCTAAAAATTTCTGTTACACGAAATGTCATCCTGAGCTTGTCGAAGGACTTTTAACAATTAATTTATAAGAGCGTTTCGACAAGCTCAACGTGACAATATCTTCTGAGTATGGTTAAAGAACCAACAATCCAAAATCCCTTAAAGTATTAATTGGTTTGGAATACCAGAACAATTCGAAATTTTCCATTTCCGTTTCAAAATCGGCTTTAACCTCAGCAAAAGAAAAAACTTTTTCATTTAAAATATGGATTTTTTCCAAAATCGATACAAGCCATTTACCCTCTTCTTTATTGGTTTGAACGGTAAAACTTTCTTTTTTATCATGAAAAGTGAGTGAAGCCATTTCCCAGGTATTTCCTTTTTTCGATTTGGTAAAAAATTCTGCTGAAGGTTTTCCTCCTATCCAAACTACCTTTGCGGTTGGTTTAGTATTAAAATGATTATCATCATTCAAGGCTTTTTCAATAAAATCAGCTGGAATTTTTGTTTTGGGAATTTTAAAATCGAACCAGTCTTGCAGTTCGTAATCAAAACAAATTCCATGCATAAAATTGAAAAGCGATTTCTTCAATCCAAAGCTAAATTTATTATGGTCGATACCCGTTTTATCAATGTAATTAATATCGTTATTGGCAAAAGTACCGATGGCTTCAGTTTCCTTTACAACGCCAAATTTCTCTGGGTACATTCCCACAGGACTATGAGCAGTCATAGCGAATTGATGCCAGAAACCGGATTGTAAAACTCCAGCCTCGAATAACTGGCGAACCATTTCCAAACTATCAACAGTTTCTTGAATGGTTTGCGTTGGATAACCGTACATCAAATAAGCGTGAACCATAATGCCCGCTTCAGTAAAATTCCGGGTAACTTTTGCGACCTGTTCAACGGTAACGCCCTTATCGATTAGCTTTAATAATCTATCGGATGCAACTTCCAAACCACCAGAAACCGCAATACAGCCCGATGCTTTAAGTAATAAACATAAATCGGCTGTAAAACTTTTCTCAAAACGAATATTTGTCCACCAGGTTACTGCTAATTTTCTGCGGATAATTTCCAAGGCAACCTCACGCATCAAAGCTGGCGGAGCTGCTTCATCCACAAAGTGAAATCCGTTTTGCCCAGTTTTGGTATATAAATCTTCAATTCTATCAACAATTTGCTTCGCCTGAACGGGCTCATAAACTTTAATATAATCTAAAGAAATATCGCAAAAAGTGCATTTTCCCCAATAACAGCCATGCGCCATTGTCAATTTATTCCATCGCCCATCGCTCCACATGCGGTGCATGGGGTTTACAATTTCGATAACCGAAATATATTTATCTAAAAGTAAACCAGCATAGTCTGGCGTACCAACATCAGCTTGTTTGTAATCTTTTCTAAACGAATCGTTTTTATAAGCAACTTCTCCATTTTCTAAAAGAAATGTACGTTTGTACATTTGCATCTCTTTTGGAACGGTTCCACTGACGTTCTGAATTAACAATTCGATTGGCAATTCTCCATCATCCAAAGTGATAAAATCGAAAAACTCGAAAACTCTTTTATCGGATAGTGAACGTAATTCCGTGTTCGGAAAACCACCACCCATCGATATTTTAATTTCGGGATGATTGGTTTTTATCCATTGTGCACAACGAAAAGCACTGTATAAATTTCCAGGGAATGGAACAGAAATTAAAAACAGCTTAGGCTGAATCGTTTCAATTTTATCTTTTAAAACTGAAATTAAGATATTATCAATGTAAGTTGGTTCCTGTTGTAAAGCCTCATACAATTCATCGAATGAGTTGGCACTTCTACCTAAACGTTCAGCATAGCGGCTAAATCCAAAGTTTTCATCAATACACTCCACAATGTAATCTGAAATATCTTCGAGGTAAAGCGTTGCCAAATGTTTGGCTTTATCTTGCGTTCCCATAGCACCGAATGCCCAATCCAATTCTTCCAATTGCGCAAAGCGAGAAGCCTGCGGCAGAAAATCGTCTCCACAAATCTGCAATGCCAATGTTGGATTCTTTCCTTGCAGAAATGCAATTACAGCATCGATGGTTTTTAAATATTCATCTTTTAGCGCTAAAATACGTTTTGCATTATCGCTTTTAGGTTTCTGATTGTTGACCTCAAATAAATCGGTTAAACCTTTTTTTGAAAATAATTCCAGAATCACTTCAATACCTAAATCGGCTTGGGTTGAAGAAATATTTTTAGTATTCAAAAAACCTTTGATATACGCAGTTGCTGGATAAGGAGTATTCAGTTGGGTAAATGGCGGCGTAATGGCAAAAATTTCGGCTTTCAAAAGGAATTGTGTTTTTTCTGCAAAAGTAAGGGAATTTTAGAAGATTGGGGTTATAATACCTTCGTCACTCTGAATTTATTTCAGAATCTTTACGCTTTCAAGATGCTGAAATAAATTCAGCATAACGAGTTTGTTAGTATAGTTGTTAAACTAAATTTCCATTCCAAACGTTTTAAAAGTACATCAACGCCATTTCTACCAAAATGAAAGTTTTGTATTTATTTTCTCTAATGATTTTTGCTCAAATCAGTTTTGCACAAAAAACTTTTACATTCCCTAAAATAAAACCTCAAGGAAACTCCATTGAGCAACTTACTCCTACCAACTGGACTGTTATAGAAACTGCCAATGGCGATTTAAATAATGATGGAGCACTTGATATGGCCGTAATTTTTGAATCGGATAAAATTACCAGTGAAACCAGAACTTACGGCGATAATAACTCTGAAATTATCAAAGAAACTCAAAAACCACGTATTCTGGCAATCTTTTTAAAGGATAAATCCACCGGAAATTACAAGCTCTCTACCCAGAATAACGATTTTATTCTTCGTTCTGAAGAGGGCGGAAAACTCGGCGACCCTTTGCAACAAATTGCCATTAAAGACCAACAACTGTATTTACGTTTTCAAGGTGGTGCAGAATGGCGTTGGGAAATGGGTTATACTTTCAAATTTCAAAATAAAGATTGGTTTTTAACGAGTGCAATAAACCTCTATTTTAACCAAAATACAGGCGACATGACCGAAAGGATTTACGATTTTAATACCCGAGAATTGTTTACAACAGTTGGTAATTTGCATCGACGAGATGTAACCAATCGTAAAACCAGTGAAGTGTTGTATTTTTCTGAATTAAGGACTTTTAAAACTTTTAAAAAGCCTTGGGCTTGGGAAATCATGCCGAATGTTTATTTGTGATTTTGCCACGGAAACACAGAATTTAATACTTTTCGTAAGCGGTCGTCATTGCGAGGCTCGAAGCAATCCTACAACGTTCGCCATTCATACCTATCGCTTTAAGATTGAAATATTTAAGGCATTGTCACGGAAGCACAGAAAAAATGGGATTAAAGCGGCTTTTAAGGCGGTCGTCATTGCGAGGCACGAAGCAATCCTACAACGTTCGCTATTCATACCTATCGCTTTAAGATTGCTTCGTGCCTCGCAATGAAGTAATTTAAAGCTAAGTTTAAATATTCTGAGCGATTACAAAACCACTTGCCCATGCCCATTGAAAATTATAACCACCTAACCAACCTGTAACGTCCAAACATTCTCCGCCGAAAAATAATCCTGGAATCTTTTTGCATTCTAAAGTTTTAGAAGAAATTTCGTTTGTGTCGATTCCACCACGCATTACTTCGGCTTTATCGTAACCTTTATCGCCAGCGGGTTTTACTTTAAATTCGTGAATGGTTTGCTCTATTAATTGAATTTCAGGATTGGTAAGTGCTGCAACCGGTTTAGTTAATGGTAAGAATTTACCTAAAGCATCGGTAAATTTTTTAGTATAGAAACGATTCAACAAAGTTGATAAAAGCGTTTTACCGTTAGATTTTCGTTCATCATCTAAAAGCGAAGCGATATTATGATGTGGTAGTAAATTTAGGTTAACCACTTCGCCTCTTCTCCAGAATGAAGAAATTTGCAAAATTGCCGGTCCGCTTAAACCCCAGTGCGTAAATAAAATATTTTCTTCAAAAGAAATTTCATCGTTGCTTACCTCACAAAAAACAGAATTACCAGAAAGCTGGGCAAACCATTCTTCATCTTTTCCAGTGATGGTAAGTGGAACCAAAGCTGGTGCAGTTTCTACAATTTTTAAATCGTGTTTTCGGGCGAAACGCAAAGCGAAATCTGTTGCGCCCATTTTTGGTATTGGTAATCCGCCAGTGGCGATAACGAGTTTTTCGGATGTTAAAACAACTTTTTTTCCATTCTTTTCATAAGTAACCTGGAAACCATCTGGTAATATCTCAATATCTTTCACATCAGCATTGCAACGAATCTCTTGACCAAAATCTTCGCAAATGGATGTAAAAACTTGAACAACATCCTTAGCATTTTTATCATCAGGAAATAATTGTCCTAATGTTTTTTCCTTACCTTGAATGCCATAGGTTTCAAAAAAGCTGATGGTATCATCAACCGTCCATTGTGTAAAAGATGATTTGATGAAATGTGGATTTGCAGAAATAAATTGTTCTGCTGAGGCAAATTGATTGGTGTAATTGCAACGACCGCCACCAGAAATTAAGATTTTGGCGCCAGGTTTTTCGTTTTTTTCGAGTACAATAACCTTTTTACCTAAGTAACCAGCTTGTACTGCACACATTAATCCGCAAGCACCTGCACCAATAATTATTGCATCAGCATTCATGTGGCAAAGTTATAAGTTTTAGGTTTATTGTAGTATCTGTTTTTAATAGCCTCGATTGAAGTGGAAATACTTTTTGGTGCAGCACTTCGACAAGCTCAGTGTGACAATGACAAAAAGATTGTAACGAAAAGCGGGACTGACATTTAATAGTTGCAGTGTAATTGCGCTTCGAAACTTAAATGATACAAATTTGTCATTGTGCCTTTATCCTTGTTCTTTTTGCTATTTTTGCGACTTAAAATCTCTTTTATTGATGGCAAAACAGATAAGCGAATTAAAGCTAGGTATTTTAGGAGGCGGACAATTGGGCCGAATGCTCATTCAACAGGCAATTAATTATAATGTAAATTCGTTAGTTTTAGACCCAGACCCAGACGCACCTTGCAAGCATATTGCAAACTATTTTGAAAATGGTTCGATTACCGATTTTAATACGGTTTATAATTTTGGTAAGAAAGCCGATATTATCACTATTGAAATAGAAAAGGTTAATATTGAGGCTTTAGAGCAACTCGAAAAAGAGGGAAAACAGGTTTTTCCGCAGTCGAGAGTGATTCGTTTAATTCAGGATAAAGGCGTTCAGAAACAGTTTTTTAAAGAAAACGATATCCCTACTTCTCCTTTTCAAATTGTTAATACAAAAGAGGATATGGTAAATAGCCATATTCCTTTTCCCTACATTTTAAAATTGCGCAAAGATGGTTACGATGGTAAAGGCGTAATGCGGATTAATGGCGTTGCGGACTTAGATAAGGCCTTTGATGCGCCTTGTATTATTGAAAAATTAGTCGATTTTGAAAAGGAAGTTGCCGTAATTGTTGCCCGAAACTCGAATGGCGACATGAAAACTTTCCCAATGGTGGAAATGGAATTTAATCCGGAAGCTAATTTGGTTGAGTTTTTAATTTCTCCATCTACTTACGCCGAAAGTTTGCAACAAAAGGCTGAAAACATTGCTAAAAACATTGCTTCTTCGATGAACATTACAGGGATTTTGGCTGTTGAGATGTTCGTTTGTAAAGATGGTGAGTTGTTGGTGAATGAGGTTGCTCCTCGCCCTCACAATAGCGGTCACCAAACTATTGAAGGAAATTATGTTTCTCAGTTTGAACAACATTTGCGTTCTATTTACAATTTGCCATTGGGCGATACAACCAGCATTACAAATGCAATTATGATAAATTTGCTTGGCGAAAAGGGCTCTGAAGGTGTTGCAAAGTATGAAAATTTAGAAAAGATTTTAGCGATTGATGGCGTATTCGTTCATCTTTACGGTAAAAAATATACAAAGCCTTTCCGAAAAATGGGTCACGTAACGATTGTTGATATTGATAGAGAAAAGGCTATTGAAAAAGCAAGATACGTACAGAAAACATTGAAAGTTATTGCTTAAAAGAGTAAACAGCAAGGATTAAGGAATAAAGAAAAAAGATTTAAAGATTAGGATATAAAATGAGTGCTAAAGTTGGAATAATTATGGGCAGCAAATCTGATTTGCCCGTTATGCAAGATGCTGCTGATGTTTTAAAAGAATTTGGAATTGACTATGAAATTACGGTTGTTTCTGCCCACAGAACACCAGAGCGCATGTTCAATTATGCTAAAGAGGCACAAGGTAGGGGATTAAAAGTAATTATAGCTGGCGCTGGTGGTGCGGCTCATTTACCGGGCATGGTTGCGTCTATAACTACATTGCCAGTTATTGGTGTTCCTGTAAAATCTTCTAATTCTATTGATGGTTGGGATAGTATTCTATCAATTCTTCAAATGCCGAATGGTATTCCAGTTGCAACTGTGGCTTTAAATGCAGCGAAAAATGCAGGCTTATTGGCTGCTCAAATTTTAGCTACGGCTGATGAATCTTTAACGGTTAAAATGCAGGCTTATAAAGATGAGTTGAGAAGAAAAGTTGAGGAAAGCGCAAACGAAATGAACCAAATATAAAATGTCACGTTGAGCTTGTAGAAACGCATAATCTTTCGACAAGCTCAAGATGACAACTTATTTAATTCAAACTTGGGTCAGTAGGGAAATTGCTTACATGTGCATACTTCGGACCTAAGTTTACAATAACATCTCTCCAAAGTTTTTCATCATCGTTATTAAAAATTAAATCGGGATGCGAAATATCGCCAACCATCCACGCATTCTGCTCCAATTCTCGGGTTAGTTGTCCATCATCCCAACCAGAATAACCCATAAAGAATTTTATTTCACTCTCGTCGATTGCGTTTGTATTGATTAGAATTTTTAAGGTTTCGAAATTTCCGCCCCAATAAATTCCATTACCAATTTCTTCGCCGCTTTGCAGCTTATCGTAAGCACGATGGATAAAATGTAAGGTATCTGCAGCAACTGGGCCACCAAAATAGATGTGATTGTTTGCATCCCACAAATCTTGAATAACATCTTTCAATAATAAATTTCCAACCTGATTTAGAATATAGCCCACAGTTCCATCGGCTCCATGTTCGGTTAATAAAACTACCGAACGTTTAAAATTTGGGTCAGCCATAAATGGTTCTGAAATCAATAATCGGCCGGTTTTTGGTTTTATATTATTAAGCATGATGATAATCATTTGTAGCACCGTAAAAGATGCCTATTTTTGTTTTATGCAAGTTACAAATGAATTTCTACAAAACCTGCGCCAAGATTACATCAGCGCCACGTTAGATGAATCTGACGTAGATAACAATCCTATTATTCAGTTTAAAAAATGGTTTGATAATGCCGTGGAAGCACAGGTTTATGAACCAAATGTAATGACTTTGGCCACTGCCGATAAAGCCGGAAAGCCAGATGCCAGAATTGTTTTACTAAAAGGTGTTGATGAGGATGGTTTTAGATTTTTCACCAATTATCTAAGCGCCAAAGGAAAAGAATTAAAACGCAATCCTTACGCTGCTTTAGTTTTCTTTTGGCCTGATTTAGAAAGGCAAGTAAGAATTGAAGGAACAGTAGAAAAATTAGATAAAGAAACATCTGAAGAATATTTTATTACTCGTCCGGTTGCAAGTCAGATTGGTGCTGTAGCATCTCCTCAAAGCCAGATTATCCCTAACAGAACTTTTTTAGAAGAAAAATTCGAGGAATTGAAAACTAAAAGTGATGGAAAGACAATCGCTAAACCAGCACATTGGGGTGGTTATATTGTAAAACCAACCAGAATTGAGTTTTGGCAAGGTCGCAGAAGCCGTTTACACGATAGAATAAACTTTGAACTTTTAAAAGGTAGTTGGGTAAAAAACAGGTTGGCACCATAAAAACATATAAAAATGAAAAGAGATACGCTATCCAGCCATATCTCTTTTCTTTAACTAATCATTAACTAACCTAAATTTTACTAGGAAGTGCCTTTATAAAAACGTCTCAGATTTTTCAAGCTTTGACGATTATTTTTTTTTAATTCAAGTTTTTTTTCTCTCTTGATGAATCAAAGGTCTTGAAAAATAAGGCTGTTTTAAAGTGTGTATCGATGAATAAATACATTGTATCGACCAATAATATTTAATATTTATTTTAACAATTATTAACATTAAATAATTGTTTTTCAACTAATTAAACACGATTAATTAGAGTTTTAATCAGGCTTATTTGGACATATAAAACAAAAGCTTTCTCTTTCGAGAAAGCTTTGTTGAAAATAGGAAACTAAAAAAATCTAATATCCTGGATTTTGATTGATATTTGGGTTTGCATTTAATTCATCAGTCGGAATTGGCCAAATGTATCTATAATCAGAGTAAGGAATTGCAGCCTTTGCAGCAGCTGTTGTTGGTCTTAAAACAACATCCCAATTTGTACCAGTGCCACTAAGTGCTGTAACTAAAATCTTTGCCGGGATTCCACCACCTGCAACCTGGAAATTAGCATCTTGAGAAAGCCTTGTAATATCCGGCCACCTTCTGCCCTCGCCAGCAAATTCGACTCTTCGTTCGTTTAAAATCGCTTGGGTTAATGCATTTTGAGTTGTAAAACTGGCAATAGTATATTGATTGGCAGTTGGTACAGCTCTATTTCTAACCGCATTTAGTAAACTTAGTGCTCTGGAATCTAACGCTGTTGTTCTTGAATAGGCTTCAGCAACATTTAACAATACCTCAGCATACCTGATAATTGGCGCATAATCGGTTTTGTTAGTGTAATCTCTAAACTTATAATTAAAGAAATACCTTGCTCCTGTTGTAGTTTGCTGTATCTGCAATAATGTTCTTCTTGTATCTCCAGTTACCCAAAAACTTGCATTGTATAAATTCGGGCTTGTTGCAACCAAACCACGTCCGCCTAAACTTGCCGGACCAAACATATTTGGTAAAGCACCGTTTACACTACCATTTGCAGCTGCACTGTTTTCAATAGAAAAAATAGATTCAGTATTACTGCTAAAGTTTGTGAAAGGACCATCCGGCGAAGCCGTTAAAGCATAATTACCAATTGAACTTGTGTACGGAGCAGCTGTTGCAGATGTACCTAATTTTGCGCCTTCTGTAATTACGCCAGCGAAATCGTTCATGTGTAATTTAACACGAGTTTTTAAAGCAATTGCAGCAGCTTTTGTAGCTCTGGTTATTGCATAGGTAGAACGTGTTGCAGGTAAATTCGTTTCAGCATAATCTAAATCAGCTAAAATTTTAGTGTAATCTTCGGCAACGGTTCCTCTCGGAACTAAAAGTTGTGTGGTAACGGCATCAGTAGAGTTAACCGCAACGGTACGATAAGGAACTCCAATATTATTTCCACTTCCATCAACATAAGGTCGGGCAAAATTAATAACCAATTCGTGGTGTGCTAAAGCTCTCAAAAACCTGGCCTCCGCAGCATATTGTGTTGAAACTGCAGTTGTAATTGTTCCTTTCGCAGCAGCAGCTTCAACACCAGCAATCAGAATATTACATTGATTAATCAGTGCATACAAATTGCTCCAAAGGTTAATGTTATTTGCCGTTGTTGAAGTATAAGTAGACTCATAAGTAATTTGGAAGAAGGTTGCTAGGTTAACCATGTCTTCCCCTCTCATCTCCACTTGTTCTATTGAAGCAGCACCAAATGGATAACCACGTCCTGAACCACCGTTGTATGTACCAACTGCCGCAGTATTGTAAACGCCCGCTGCCACTAATTCGATATTTGCAGGGGTATCAAAAGCCGTTGCTTCTGATAGTGAGTTGATAGGATTCAACTCTGTATATTTTTCGCAAGAACTTACCGTTAACATGGTTAAAAGCAATCCTGCGTAAGCTAATTTATTTTTAATTTTAAAATTGTTCATATCAGTATATTCTTAAAATCCAACATTTAAACCCACTAAAAATGTTCTTGCTCTTGGATTGGTATTGTAATCCAAACCAGCCTGACTGTTAGTAGATGTACTATAATTTAATTCAGGATCTAAACCAGAATATGGAGTTATAACAAATGCATTTTGAACCTGTGCATAAATGCGTAATCGGTTTAATTTAATTTTATCTGTAAATAGTTTCGGGAAAGAATAGCCCAAAACAATATCCTGAGCACGAATAAATTTGCCATCTTCAACAAAGCGAGATACTGCGCTTGACGTTAAATTTGTAAAAGCATCTCTACCATAATAAAGTTTCGGCACATTGGTAACTTGACCAGCAGTTGTCCATCTTTCTAAAATTTCAGTTCCGTTATTTAAGAATTTTTGATTTAAAAGACTTTCCTGACGCGTAATATTCATCACTTTGTTACCACCAGAAAACACCATGTTGATGTTTAAATCAAAGCCTTTGTAGCTGAAATTATTTACAAAACCACCATAATAAGTTGGGTTCGATTGACCTAAAATCTTTTTATCTGTTGCGGCTAATGTAGTTGCTGTAGTTAAAGCAGTTGGGTTTGCAGCATCGTAAACATAATAAGTTTGATTTGCAATGTTTCCTTGAATAATTGAACCATCGGCTTTAACATATAACGGATTACCATTTGCCGCATTTACACCAGCATATTCAAATCCATAAATTGAACCAATTGATTCACCAACTCTATTGATGTTATAAGTGTAAGTGATATCTGAATTATTATTCGATAGTTGGGTAATCTTATTTTTAACAAATGTGATATTGAATGTAGAATTCCATTTAAAAGGACTATCTCTCAAAATATCGGCACTTACTGAAAATTCATAACCTTTATTGTACATTTTACCAACGTTTTGGTTAATTGAATTACCCGGAACACCCAAAGAAGGTGCAGTTGGTGCAGCCAGAATTAAATTATCTATGTTATTTTTAAAATAATCAGCGGTTAAAGTAATTCGGTTATTAAATAACGTTGCATCAACACCCACATCATATTTACCACTGGTTTCAAATTTTAGCGAACTGTTACCAACCTGAGTATAAGCCAAGCCGCTTTGCACACCATAAATCGCTGCGCTGAATGTACCTGCAAATGGATAATTTCCAATATCTGTGTTACCAGTTTTTGCATAACTTCCTCTGATTTTGAAATCGTTGATGAATTTGAATGCATCATTTCCTTTGATGAAATCTTCCTGAGATAATCTCCAACCAGCAGAAACACCTGGTAATTTTGCGCTTTGGTTTCCTAAAGGCAATGAAGAAATGGCATCAATACGGTACGTTCCAGATAATAAATAACGGTCTTTGTAGCTGTAGTTTGCTCTTGCGAAATATGATTTGTAAGCATTTTCTGATACACCGCCACCAATACCAAAGGTAGATTGTGTTAATGAACTGCTTATGATATTTTCTCCGCTGAAAAATGTACTAGATAATTGAGAACCACTGGCGTAAAACGATCTGCTTTTAGATTTTTGATACTCTAATCCTACTGTTGCACCAAATGAATGGTCGCCTATAGTTTTGTTGTAAGTAGCAGTATTTGTCCAGCTGTATCTAAATCTCGGAATGTACTGTTGAAACTCATAACCTTTGGTTGCGCTACCACCATCACCATGTAAAGGATCTAAATATTGATAATCTTCCCCTAAAATATTCATTGTAGAAACCTGAGAACGAAGATTTAAGCCATCAATAATTTTTACATCAACAAAAGCATTTCCTAATAAACTTAAAGTTTGATTTTTGAAGATGTTGTGATCCAAAACATATTTAATGTTGGTGTAGTTATCATCAATCTCCCTTAAGTTTGCTCCACGACCTAAACGGGCGTTATCAGAACTTAGGTTATAACTTCCATCTGCATTAAAAGCACCAACATTAGGTAAAGCTCTAATGGCGTTACCAATATTTCCTGATAATGAACTCGTTCCAGAGTTTAAACCTGTGTTTTTAACATAAGAACCTGTAATACTTGCACCAAAGGTTAAATAATTTGCAAGTGCTTTTTGCTCAAATTTGCCCGAAAACTGATATTTACTTTGGTTATTTGCAACCGTTGTTCCTTGCAAATCTGCATATCCTAAAGAGAAATAATAGTTCGATAAATCTGTTGCACCACTGAAAGATATGTTATGGTTTTGCTGAAAAGCATCCTTTTTAAAAACCAAATCCTGCCAATCGGTATCAATTACATTTCCAGAAGCATCGTTTGATAAAACCGCCTGAGCAGTTGTTGTACCTGCATTTGAAAGTTTTTCGTTGGCAACGGTTACAAACTCCTGTGCATTTAATAAATCGAAACGCTTAGAAACATTAGCCCATGCAAACCATGAATTATAATTTACCTGAGTTTTTCCCTTAGTTCCTTTTTTAGTAGTGATGATGATTACGCCATTTGCTCCTCTTGAACCATAAATAGCTGTTGCAGCACCATCTTTCAAAACATCAACACTTTGAATATCATTCGGATTAATATCTCCTAACGGATTTACAGATGCAACACTACTTGATCCACTTGATATAATCACCATTCCATCAACTACATACAATGGGTCTGCGCCTGATGAAATACTATTTGTACCACGAATACGAATACGCGGACCTGCACCTAAAATACCACTCGAATTGGTAACCTGTACACCAGTAACTTTACCTGCTAAAGCCTGGTCAAAACTGGCAACTGGTTTTCCGGCTAAATCATCGCCTTTAATACTCGCAACTGAACCAGTAACATCTTTTCTTTTTGCAGTACCGTAACCAATAACAACAACATCAGATAGTGCCTGCGCATCAGAAACTAATGCAACATTAATTTTTGTCGATTTACTGGCAGAAATATTCTGCGTTAGGTAACCAACTGAAGAAAATTGCAATATTGCAGTTGAACTAACTTTGATAGAGTAGCTACCATCTGCTCCGGTAGAAACACCATTTCTACTATTTAAAACCTTAATACTAACCCCAGGTAAAGGCAGTCCATCATCTTTTGCCGTTACCACTCCCATAACAGTTCTTTCTTGTGCCGAAACTTTTGTAACCAGCAACACCATAAAGAACAACAAACACTTTAGTAGTTTTCTTTTCATTTACATTAATTTTAGTTTAAATTGTTAATAATATATTTGAAGAATTAATCATAGCACAGCCGATGTAGAACCATAAGTCCTGCTTAAACGAGCCTGCAAAATGATTAGTTGTATTTATCATCTATTTGGAAAACTTGAGAGGAATTCCGGTTCTTTACGAACAAATGCGATGATTAATAATTCGAGGACTAATAAAAAGGTTCTGGAAAATAAAAAATGTTAAGTAACGATGAATACAATACTTGTATCGACAAAATATTATAAAAATGTTAAATGACATTTTTTAACAAAAAGATTGAATAATATTATTAAGAACAGTGTTTAAGAAGCTTTAAAAGCTGATAATAGAAAAGAGAAATTTAGATAATTATGAAGAATATTTCAGTAATTGGTTCGGGTACAATGGGAAACGGAATTGCACACACATTTGCGCAATTCGGGTATAAAGTGAATTTAGTTGATATCAATCAGGATGCATTAGATAAAGCCATTACAACAATCAGCAAAAATTTAGACAGACAAATTGGCAAGGGAACTTTAACAGAAGCACAAAAAAGCGATGCATTAAACAACATAGAAACTTACACTTCAATTAGTAAGGGCGTAATTGCAGCAGATTTAATTGTTGAAGCAGCTACAGAAAATGTCGAACTAAAACTGAAAATATTTAAAGATTTAGATACTCATGCTCCTGCAGATGCAATTTTAGCATCAAATACATCTTCTATTTCAATTACTCAAATTGCAGCGGTTACAAATCGTGGCGATAAGGTTATTGGAATGCATTTTATGAATCCTGTTCCGGTAATGAAATTGGTTGAGGTTATTCGTGGCTACCAAACAAGTGATGAAACTACAAAAACAATTATGTCGTTATCAGAAAGTTTACAAAAAACTCCGGTAGAAGTAAATGATTACCCAGGTTTTGTAGCCAATAGAATTTTGATGCCGATGATTAATGAAGCCATTTATACTTTGTATGAAGGTGTTGCTGGTGTTTATGAAATTGATACCGTAATGAAACTAGGCATGGCGCATCCAATGGGGCCACTTCAGTTGGCTGATTTTATTGGACTTGATGTTTGCCTAGCGATATTGAAGGTTTTGCATGATGGATTTGGAAATCCTAAATATGCACCTTGTCCGCTTTTGGTTAACATGATTGCTGCAGGTAAAAAAGGTGTAAAAACAGGCGAAGGTTTTTATCAATACACCGCTGGTTCGAAAGAATTAGTTGTAGCGAACAAATTTAAAAAATCCTAATTTTTTTAGCATTTAATTTTATATTTGCTGATATGAATGAAAATCTTGATCCAGAAGCTGAAAACCTAACCCCAGTCGATAGAGATATTGAGCGGGTTTTGCGTCCACAGGCTTTTGAGGATTTTACCGGGCAGGAAAAAGTGATGGAAAACCTGAAAATTTTTGTTCAGGCGGCAAAGTTACGTGGCGAATCTTTAGACCATGTTTTGCTTCACGGTCCTCCCGGATTGGGAAAAACTACTTTATCTCATATTATCGCCAATGAAATGGCTACTGGTATAAAAGTAACCTCCGGACCAGTTTTAGATAAACCTGGCGATTTAGCCGGTTTATTAACAGGTTTGGATGAAGGCGATATTTTATTTATTGATGAAATTCATCGTTTATCACCATTGGTTGAAGAATATTTATACTCCGCAATGGAAGATTTCAAGATTGATATCATGCTTGAAACTGGTCCAAATGCAAGGTCGGTTCAAATTTCATTAAATCCATTTACACTTGTTGGTGCAACAACCCGTTCTGGCTTATTAACCGCACCATTAAGGGCTCGTTTCGGTATAAATGCAAGATTGGCATATTATGATGCAAAACTATTAACAACAATTGTTTTACGTTCTGCAGAGATTTTAAAAACACCAATCAGCGATGAAGGTGCTTATGAAATTGCCCGTCGTAGTCGTGGTACGCCTCGTATTGCAAATGCACTTTTACGTAGAACGAGAGATTTTGCTCAAATAAAAGGCAATGGTAACATAGATACCGAAATTGCAAGCTATGCTTTAAACGCATTAAACGTTGATGAACATGGTTTGGATGAAATGGATAATAGAATTTTGGTTACCATTATCGATAAATTTAAAGGTGGCCCGGTCGGTTTAAAAACCATTGCAACTGCAGTTGGAGAAGATGAAGGTACAATAGAAGAAGTTTACGAACCTTTTTTAATTCAGGAAGGTTACATTATGCGTACATCACGCGGTCGTGAAGTTACTGAAGCGGCTTATAAGCATTTGAAAAAGATTTTTCCAGGGCAAACTGGGAAGTTGTTTTAGTTTCTTCCTACGGATTTTTTTTATAAAGCTTTTTACAATGATTTTCCCGCAGATTTAAAATTATAAAAGCCGCAGATGTACGCGGATTTTTAAAATCTAATTATAAGATTTGAAAGAAAAAATTTTAAATCTGCGTTCCTTTTCTGCGAAAATCTGCGGGCAGAATATACTCACATCTACTGTGAGACCTAAAATCATCTCAAAAAACAAAAAACATTACCATCAGTTCTCTGTTCATTAATTGTAAAACCAACAAATTATGAATATTGAATTACGAAAATTAACGCTCGAAGACTACGCCGATTTAAAAGAATCCATGTTGCAAGCCTATGATAGTATGGGCGGTTCTATCTGGCCAAAATCAAGTATTGCAAAACTCTTAAATATTTTTCCCGAAGGACAATTATGTATTGCGGTAGATGATAAGGTTGTGGCCTGTTCTTTAGCCATAATTGTTGAGTACGATGAATATGGCGATAGACATACATACAAGCTAATCACAGGAGATTATTCATTCACCACTCACGATCCGAATGGCGATACTTTGTATGGAATTGAAATCTTTGTTCATCCTGATTTTAGAGGTTTAAGATTAGGTCGCAGGCTTTACGAAGCGAGAAAGGAACTTTGCGAAAGCCTTAATTTAAAAAGTATCATCGCCGGAGGAAGAATACCAGGTTACCATACTTATGCAGAAACGCTTACACCAAGACAATATATTGATAAGGTAAAAGCAAAGGAAATTTACGACCCTACCCTTACCTTTCAAATTTCTAATGATTTTCACGTTAGAAAAGTTCTTAAAAATTACCTTCCAGGAGATAAGGAATCTAAAGAATATGCAACATTAATCGAGTGGAATAATATTTATTATCAAGGAATTGATGCATCTGCCCGTTCCGCTATGACAATAAGATTGGGTCTTGTTCAATGGGAGATGCGATTATTTCCAGATTTAAATACATTTTATGAGCAAGTTGAGTTTTTTGTTGATGCTTTAAGCGGATACAAATCTGATTTTGTAATGTTTCCTGAGCTCTTTAATACACCACTACTTCAACCTTATAATCATTTACCTGAAATTGAAGCGATGCGAAAGCTTGCTGAAAAAACGCAAGAAATTGTTGATAGAATGCATGAGTATGCATTGAGTTATAACGTAAACATAATTACGGGAAGTATGCCATTGCTAGATGATGGAAAACTCTATAATGCAACTTATTTGTGCCATAGAACTGGTAAGATAGACGAATATAGGAAAATCCACATTACACCTAATGAGCAAAAATATTATGGTATGATTGGAGGAGATAAGGTGCAGGTTTTTGATACAGATTGTGGTAAAATTGGTATTTTAATTTGCTATGATGTAGAGTTTCCGGAGTTGAGCAGAATTTATGCCGACCAGGGAATGCAGATATTATTTGTTCCGTTTTTAACCGATACGCAAAATGGCTACACGCGTGTTAGGCATTGTGCACAGGCCAGGGCGATTGAAAATGAATGTTACGTTGCAATTGCAGGTTGCGTTGGTAATTTGCCAAAGGTAAATAATATGGATATTCAATTCGCTCAATCAGCGGTTTTTACACCATCTGATTTTGCCTTTCCAACCAATGCTGTAAAAGCAGAAGCTACACCAAATACAGAAATGGTATTGGTTGTTGATGTGGACTTACATCTTCTGGATGAATTACATCATTATGGTACGGTTAAAGTTTTAAAAGATAGAAGAAAAGATTTATATCAAGTTAAACTTCTAAAATAGTTTAAAACATAAAAAAAGCCGATTATCATTACGATAACCGGCTTTTTCAATTGTACTAAAGCTAATTATTTTCGCATCGCGAACCATACGATTAAACCAATAATTACAGCTATTGGCAAAATCCATTTTAAAACAGAGCCTGCTCCATTTTCATCTTTTTCTGTAACTGCTGGTTTTGCTGGTCCCGGATCTTCTTTATGACTTTCGTAATCTTGTTCTATCGGTTTTGGAGCTTCTCCGCTTTCCGTATGTTTCGGATCTATATTTTCCATTGTTAAAAAATTTGCGTTAGTTGGATTATTCGGCCAGATAAAACATTTTATCATTTTATGCAGCTTTTGAAATAACAACAAGCGATTAAGCAAAAGGTTTTAATTCTAAGCCCTATCTTTGCAAATCGATGTACAATAATTCTGCAAAATATAGCAAGCTGATAAAAGACGAAGCAATACGCTTGGGCTTTTTAGATTGTGGTATTTCTAAAGCAGAATTTTTAGAACAGGAAGCGCCACGTTTAGAGAATTGGTTAAACAATAATCATCACGGGGAGATGAAGTATATGGAAAATTACTTCGATAAAAGACTAGATCCACGGTTATTGGTTGATGGTGCGAAATCGGTAATTTCTTTATCCTTAAATTATTATACTGATGATAAACAGCAAGATCCGAATGCACCTAAAATTTCAAAATATGCTTATGGACAAGACTATCACACTGTAATAAAAGATAAATTAAAAGAACTCACTCATTTTATTGAAGAGAACATTGGTGAGGTTTCAGGTAGAGCTTTTGTAGATTCTGCTCCGGTTTTAGATAGAGCCTGGGCAAAAAAATCAGGGATTGGCTGGATAGGAAAAAATTCAAATTTAATTAGCAAGCAAAATGGTTCGTTTTTCTTTTTAGCAGAGCTGATTATTGATTTAGAATTGGATTACGACCATCCGTTTCAAACCGACCATTGTGGTACTTGTACACGCTGTTTAGATGCTTGCCCAACTGATGCCATAATTGCTCCGCAGATTGTAGATGGCACAAAATGTATATCCTATTTAACTATCGAACTTAAAGATGAAATTCCGAACGAGTTTAAAGATAGAATGGATAACTGGATGTTTGGTTGTGATATTTGCCAGGATGTTTGTCCGTGGAACCGCTTTTCAAAGGCTCATAATGAGCAAGCTTTTATGCCAGAAAGCGGTTTGCTTGATTTAAGCGCAAAAGAACTTACTGAAATTACCGACGAAGTTTTTAAAAAGGTTTTTAAAGGCTCTGCCGTAAAACGGACAAAATATACAGGACTAAAAAGAAATATCGATTTTTTGAAATCATCTTGATTAGTTAATTTAAAACATGAAGCAATTAATTTGGAAAGATTACTTCATGTCTCCCAAAAAAGAATTTAATTAATTCACTGAAAAACTATTATCTGATTTAACTTTATCTGGTGTATGTGGATTGCCCATAACAACTTTAGTTAAGTTCTTCGTGGTTTTCAAATTGATAGTAGTCTGGCTATTTCCTTGCTCCCAAACACCAATCGTACTATGATTTTTTTCTACTGAACCATCATCAAATGTTAAAGTTAAATCGATTGGTAAAGGCTTTCCCTTGTTTTCGATAGTTATTGCGTAGCCTTCAGTAGTTTTTGATGCAAATTTTATTGCCATATCGGTAACACCACCTTCAAAAAACCAGCGCTTCCAAAACCAATTTAAATTTTTTCCGCTTCCTTCGTTCATGCTATTAAAGAAATCGTAAGGCATTGGGTGTTTTCCATTCCAGTTTTTAATGTAATGGTGTAAAGCTTTAATAAACAATTCATCACCTAAATAATCCTTAACAAATAAATAGCCTAATGCAGGTTTTGGATACGAATTTGTAAATGAGCCAGAACCTTTTAAATCAGTTGTTAAGGTCATAATTGGAGAATCATCTTTACCTCCAGAACTTGAAGCTGTAGGTTGAATACCGTATTCATCAACAATTGTAGAATCAATCATCGGAGAAATTAACCATTCGCCGATTGTTGCCCAGCCTTCATCCATCCATCCATATTTTGTTTCGTTAATGCCCATGTAAAAAGGAAACATGGTGTGAAAAATCTCATGGTCGGTTAAGGTTATGGCATCCTCACGTTTATCAACCGGATTATCATTAACCATCATTGGATATTCCATTTGGTCTAAGCCATCAAAAACAGTTTCATGGCTATAAGGGAACGGCCATTTTGGGAATTTAAAACTCATTGCCTCAACTGTTTTGCGGGCAAAATCAATCACTTCGTAATAATCCTTGTGTTTTGGATTGAAAACAGCATCTATTCTGGTTCTTCTTTTTGTAGCAGAATCAACAATTAAGCTCGATGATTTCCATAAATAATGATCGCTCAAGGCAAATGCAAAATCAGTTACATTTTTTGCATTAAACTTGAAAGTGTTAAAAGCCTTGTTTTGCGTTACTTTTTTATCTGCAAGGTCTTTTTCAGTAATAACATCCACAACGGCATCATTTTTTTCTGCGGATGAAATTCTGGAAACGATTTCCTTTTGAAAAACATCAGAAGCATTTTTTAAATCACCTGTTGCCCAAACTCCATAACCACCCGGAACAGTAATTTCTGCATTGAAATTATCAAAATCGTTATAAAACTCTTCTGCACCTGTGTAAGGATATTTGTTCCAGCCATCTACATCATCATAAACTGAAATTCTTGGAAAGAAATATGCAATAAAATGAGAGCCTTCATCAACCTGTCCAGTACGCATATGCGAACCTTTGTTTAAAATGTAATCGTAAGAAATGGTAAAATTTATGGTTTTGCCAGGCATAACCGCAGGAACATTAACAGTCATGTTAGTACCATCAATGTTAAAATCACTAATAGTTTTTCCGTTGGCAGCCAAACTTTCAATTTTTACACCTTCACCTAAATCTGATTCAGCAATTTTTGCTTTACGTGGTACTCCTTTTTTATACAAATTCGGGTATAACTTAAACCATATCGTTTTTAAAGTATCCGGACTATTGTTGGTGTAACTGATTTCTACCTTTCCGTTTAACAACCTGCTTGCCGGATTGAAATTAACTTTTAAGTTGTAGTTAGAAGAGTTTTGCCAGTATTTTTCGCCCGGTTTTCCATCTAAACTTCTGGTTTTATTTTGATAGGTTTTCTCAAAAACAGGTTCTATTTGAAGTTTTAGCTGCGCATTTGCTAAACTCCCGGCAAGTAAAAATATGGCAGTTAGTTTTAAAAATTTCATATTTAAAAATTAGGTTAACCACAGATTTACACAGATAAACACTGATTTTTAATTAATATCCGTTAAGCATTCTTTTAATTTCTATTCTTGGCTTTCCGAAGTTAATAAGTAGGCCACATCGCTTATTGCAAGCAACTAAATAGTTCATTAATTGAGCTTGATGGATTTCGGTAAGTTCTTTAATGGCTTTGATTTCTACAATTACTTGATTTTCTACGATAAGATCAGCAAAATATTCGCCAACAATCTGTTCATCATATAAAACATTTAGAGGTTGTTGTTTAACAACGTTCAAATTCATTTTAGAAATTTCAAGAAACATTGCGTTCTCATAAACTTTCTCTAAAAATCCTGCACCTAAAGTGTTTGAAACTGTATAAGCAGCCCCAATAATTTTTTCTGTTATGAGATTAAGTTCTATCAAATTAATCAATATCTGTGTCTATCTTATTTATCTGTGGTTTTAAAATTATTTACCAAACTTCATTTTCAATTGCTCTAACATATCAGTATTTAATGGTTGAGCAGGCTTTTCCTGAGGTTTTGGTTTATTGTAATTTGGTTTTCCTGATTGAGGTGGATTCTGAGGTCTTGGCGCTCTATTCTCGTTTTTCTTTGCGTTAAACTTCGCCCATTCTTCATCTAGTTTTTTCTTAGTGTAAAGTGGAAAATCACCGTTCTTCATCCAGGCATAATAACTTGGTTCGATGCTAAAAACTTGCTCGGTAGTTTTACCTTTATGTTTACCAAAATTAAAACATACTTCGTTTTTATCGTTGTAAACCAATCTTCCTGCAAAATCTACAGGTTTATTAATATTGGTAAACGTATGCAATGCATCAACATCATTTACAACAGGTTTCGATTTTACACCTTGCTTATCCTCAAACTCTTTATCCTTATACATGTCCAGCTGACCAAGCAAAACCTTGTAAGTTGCAATAACATCGGCTTCAGCAGCGTGTGCATTTACCAAATCATCATTACAATAAAATTTATAGGCAGCTTTTAAAGTTCTTTGCTCCATCTGATGGAAGATGTTTTGAACATCAACAAACTTTCTATCACTCATGTCAAAGTCAACATCAGCACGTAAAAACTCCTCCAAAAGCATCGGAATGTCGAATTTATTAGAATTGTATCCTGCTAAGTCGCTTTCATCAATAAATTCAGCAATTTCTTTTGCTAGCTCGTTAAAAGTTGGTTTGTCTGCAATATCCTCATCGTAAATACCATGTATTAAAGATGTTTGAAGCGGAATTGGCATCTCTGGATTAACTCGCCAAGTTTTCACAATTTCCTCGCCATCTGGCATAGCCTTTAAAATTGCCATCTCAACTATTCTATCTGCACCAACATTTATTCCGGTTGCTTCTAAATCGAAAAATGCTAACGGACGTTTTAAATTTAATTTCATTCTAATATAATTTTGATGCAGGAAAAGCACCAGTAATGTTTCTAAATCAAAAGTGCTAAAAAGGTTTGGTTTGTTTTTTAAAAAGCATTTATAATTTTTAAAAATTAATTAACATTTATTTCTAATTGTTGCCCCTTAAAATTAAATTGCAAGAAAATTAACCAAACTCAATGCGAAAACTTCTACTCCTATTCGTGTCCTCTATTTTCTCTATTTACTGTTCTGCCCAAAATTTCGAATTCGGAAGAATTACCCATGATGATAATAATTTTGACAAAAATAAAATTGATAGTTCTGCCAATGCAGTGGTATTAAAGGAGTTTGGAACAACTTCTATCCAAATAAGCGATAGAACAAATAGCACCGAACTTTTTTTTGAATATCACGTTAAAATTAAAATCTATAATAAAGAAGGTTTTGACCAGGCTAATATTGTAATTCCAACCTATAAAGATGGTTCAAGGGAAGAAATCATCAGCTCAATAAAAGCATCAACTTTTAATTATGAAAATGGAAGGTTTGTAGAAACCATAATGGATAAAAAAGCGATTTTCAATGAAAGCAGATCGAAATATACAATGCTTACTAAATTTACTTTGCCAAATATCAAAGATGGTTCTATAATTGAATACAGCTACAAGTTAGAATCGCCAAATCTGTTCAACTTTAAAACTTGGGAATTTCAGTCAGACATCCCAAAGGTTTACAGTGAATATCTAATCTATATTCCAGCCATTTATAACTATAATGTATCTCTGAGAGGCTTTTATAAGCTAAGTGATACCAAAAGTGAGATTTCTAAAGAATGTATGAGGATTAATGGAACGCCAATAGATTGCTCAAAAATCTGGTACGTAATGAAAGATGTACCCGCTTTTGTTGAGGAAGATTTTATGACGGCTGCAAGCAATTTTAAATCGGCCATATATTTTGAGCTTTCTGACCAGATTACTACAACAGGAGCTAAAATTAATTACACTAAAAGCTGGCGAGATGTAGATTACGAATTAACAAGTGATAAAAGTTTTGGTTCGCAAATGAAGCGAAAAGATATTTACAAAGATTTGCTTCCAACAATTTTAAAATCCGCAACTGATGATTTATCAAAAGCCAAGTCGATTTACAATTATGTAAAAAATCAAATTAAATGGAATAGATATTACGGTAAATACAGTGAAGATAATATTAAAAAAGCACTAGATATGCGTTCTGGTAATGTTGCCGATATAAACTTGAACCTAATTGCTGCACTTTCTGCTGCAAATCTTGATGCAGAAGCCGTTATTATCTCAACCAGAGATAATGGAACAGTAAATAAACTATTCCCTATTATTAGCGATTTTAATTATCTGGTTGCTAAAGTTAATATTGGCGATAAAAGTTATTTACTTGATGCCACCGAACCTTTATTACCATTTGGTTTACTGCCTTTACGTTGCATTAACGACCAAGGACGTGTTATTAACCTTAAAAAACCATCTTATTGGATTGATTTAACTGCATCACAAAAATCATCAACCAATTACATTTTACAAGGAAAATTAAATACCGATGGTAGAATTACAGGTACGATTACAACGCATAGTACGGGTTACGATGCTTTTAATAAGCGAAATGCAATTATAAAAAGTAACGGTGTAGATGAATATATAGAAAAATTAGACGAATCCATGTCGAAAATTAAAATTCTTAAACACGAAATTAAAAACATCGATAGCGTAGAAAAAACGCTAACAGAAATTTACGATATCGAGTTTGCACCCTTACCAAATGCTGATAAAGATGAACTTTACTTTAATCCATTTTTTATAAACCCGATTAGCAAAAATCCATTCAATTTAACATCAAGAACATATCCTGTTGATTTAGGTTCTACCTCCGACCAAAGGATTTTAATTAACATCGAACTTCCGGGTAAATACGAATTAAAAGATAAGCCAAAAGACTTAGCGATAGGCTTACCTAATACTGGAGGAAAATATTTGCTTAAAACCGGAATTGAAGATAATATAATTTCCTTTAGTCAAATTATGCAATTTAATAAGGCTACATATTCGCCAGAAGAATATCCATACTTGAAAGAGTTTTACAGCAAAATCATTCAAAACCAAAAAGCTGAACTTTTATTAGAGAAAACCAACTAATGAAATCGGCTTTTATCTTTTTATCGCTTTGCTTAACAATTGTAAACGTATTTGCACAAGACAATTACGATGCAGACCTAATCCCAACTAGCTTAAAAAATCGGGCTAATGCAATCGTAAGAAATGACGAAACCACCATTAATATGCTTGCTACAGATAACGTATTACAGACAGTAAAGCAAGCGATAACCGTTTTAAACAAAAACGGAGAAAGCGCTGCAAGATTGGTTTTATTTTATGATAAAAGTATAACTATAAAAACTCTTAAAGGCGAAGTTTACAACGCAGCAGGTAAGTTAACAGGCAAATTTAATCAGAGTAATTTTGCCGATGAAAGTGCTGCCGATGGATTTTCATTATTTGTAGATAACAGAGTTAAGCATTTTTTACCTAACGAAAGCGTTTACCCTTACACGGTTGTTTATAATTATGAAATTAAACATAAACAAAATCTTATTATCCCAGATTGGGAGCCAAAACTAGCAGCCGATGTTTCCGTTGAAAAAAGCAGTTACACATTTATCTGCAAACCAACAGATGAATTGAGGATAAAAGCTCAAAATTACGCTGGTAATCCTTTAGAAAATACAACAGATAAGCAAAAAACTTATGTTTGGACAGTTAGTAATATCTTGGCTGAAAAACCAGAGCCATATAGTCCTGATAGAGATACTTATGAAACGAGCATAAAAATTGCTCCGAGAGACTTTGCTTTCTATAATTACAAAGGATCTTACAATAATTGGAATGAGCTTGGCAAGTGGATTTATGGGAATTTGTTAAAAGAACGTTCTGCACTTCAGCCAAGCACTGTTGCAGCTATTAAAGAATTGGTAAAAAATGATACTGATGATAAAGAAAAGGCAAGAAAAATTTACCAATACATGCAAAATAAAACACGATACATAAGTGTTCAAATTGGCATTGGCGGTAATCAGCCTGTACCTGCATCAGAAGTTGATAGGCTTGGTTACGGCGATTGTAAGGCATTGGTTAATTACACTCAAAGTTTGCTCAGCGTTGCAGGTATAGAATCTTATTATTGCGTGGTTGAAGCAGGAAGCCGAAAAAAGAGTTTCGATTCAAATTATGCAAGTATGGTGCAAGGAAATCATGTTATTTTATGTATACCATTAAAGGGCGATACAACATGGCTGGAATGCACAAGCCAAAAAATCCCATTTGGCTTTTTAAGCGATTTTACGGATGACAGACTTGTATTGGCATGTACCGCTGATGGTGGAAAGTTATTAAGAACCCCCAAATTAAGCACACAAGAAAATAAACAATATAGAACCGCAAACTTATCTATTCTTCCAAATGGTGATGTTAAGGGAAGTTTAAAAACCATATTTTCCGGAGCGCAATACGATAATAACGAGAATATTATTGGTAAAGTTTTTACAGAACAACAGAAACTTTTAGCCGATACTTACGATATTGATAACATTAATTTTAATAGAATAAATTATATCCAAAATAAAAGCATTGCACCTCAAATAACCGAAGAATTAGACATCGATATTAAAAAATATGCTTTAATTAATAACGATAAATTATTTTTAGTATTGAACGCTTTTAATGTAAAAGAAAGTATATCTGAAACCAGAACGCGAACTAAACCAGTATATTTAAACAGAGGTTTTACCGATGAGGATAACATTACTTACAATCTACCTGAAAGCATTTTGACTACTCACTTATCAAATGATGATAAAAATATCAAAAACCAATTCGGCGAATATGTAACTAAGGTAACTTTAGAAGGAAAGAAGTTAAATTACTACCGAAAACTTGTTATAAACGAAGGGACATTTCCTCCAGAAGCTTACGCGGAATTTTATAAATTTATAACTGAAGTAAATACAGCTGACAGATATAAGCTTATACTTAACTTAAAAAAATAATTCCAAGCGTAATTCCAATAATCATAATTAAGTACATTAAAATCTCGGTTGTGGCAAAACGTTTATATTTTGTCCAAAATGAGTAGTCTTTATCTTGGTTTGGCATCTTTTTTAAGTTGTCTGCAAAGGTAAGCAAATGTTAGTCGAGCAACTAACCGTTATTCTATTATTAAGTTAATAATATCAATTAATTGTCATTAAGAGGTTTATATTGAATTTGTATCAGCGCTGTTACAATATTTATTGAAAACGTTCGTATAAGTAGTTCAGAATCATACAAATATCCCTTAATGAGAAAAAGATTGGTGGGCATGGCCTTATTCCTCTTAGTAGGTATGGGCATTATTGGAACAAGTTGGAAAGCGGTGGAGGATCCACAAAAAAATCAAACAATTGCTAAAGTTATTTCAACTGATAGCCTTTACAATGAGCATATCGAAAACCTCTATCATCAGGTTCATCTAGATTCGGCTGGTTTAGATATAAATGTATTCGAGAAAGCATTAACCGGTTTTTATAACATTAAGCATTCTGGGTTGGTACATTCTAAATCTATTTTAACTATTGCAGATTTTGACCAGGAAAGCCGTAAAAAGCGACTTTATATTATCGATTTAGATAAGAAAGAATTGGTGTTAAACACTTGGGTTGCACATGGTTTAAACAGTGGCGATGATAAACCTAATCATTTTTCGAATGCTAAAAACTCAAACGCTAGTAGTTTAGGGTTTTATGTTACCGGAGAAATTTATCATGGTAAACATGGTCGTTCGTTAAAGTTAGATGGTGTTGATTATGGCTTTAACAACAATGCCAGAGAACGGTCAATCGTTGTTCATGGCGCAGATTATGTTTGCCAGGAAAGTATTAACCAATTGGGTAGATTAGGAAGAAGTCAAGGTTGTCCTGCGGTTTCATCAAAGCTTTCTGATAAAGTTATTAATGTAATATCTGATAAAACCGTTTTGTTTATCAATAGTACAAACCAAACCTATAATTCGAGGTATTTAGATGAAACGCTTGCAGCAAATGTGGCGCTTAATCAGCAAACAGATGTTTTAGCTTCGAATTTTGATTAAGGAATTAACTTTTTCTTGCCAATATCTTTGGGTATAAACCAGGATATTGGCTTTTTAAAGCCTGAAATTAAATCCCAAAACCAACGATTAGTATCTATACTTTTTTCACCACAATCTATTATTTCGGCTCTTTCAATTCCTTTTAATAATAACTTTCTAAGCCATTTAATTTTATTATTTCGATTAATCAGCAATCCAAAATAATGACTGTAAACGTGCGCCCATATTTCAACAGTTAAAGAATTATCTGATATTTTTAAAGATTTTCCAAAAGTGCTATCATAGTCGGATTTTATAATTTTTACAAGTTTTAGCGTTTGCGGTATCGCTGCTCCATCTAAATAAATCCAAAGGGCTTTATCACTCTTTAAACGGATTAAACCATCATCAAGTGAAACTTTAATTTTATTATTGTCTATCTCGTAAAACTTATCCATTTTATATAATTGCTATTACTTAGACAGATGAAAATTAAAATTGTTAAGATAAATACAGTTTTACACTGATTATCAATTAATTTATTTTTAGGAAGCACGTATTTTCCATAGCGAAACGCAATTGTGCATAATTTTTTGATTACGGGGAGGATATTTTTAATCATCTTTGAGGTTCAAAATACTAAAGCTTTTAATGAAAATTGTAATTGCAGAAAAACCATCGGTTGGTAGAGAATTGGCTAAAGTTTTCGGCGCAACAACCAGAAAAGATGGATATATTGAAGGGAAAGGTTACTCATTTACCTGGGCTTTTGGGCATTTATTACAATTAGCGCCACCGCAAGATTATGGCTTTATTGGTTGGAGAAAGCAACATTTACCAATGTTGCCAGCTAAATTTAAACTTGCAGTAAGAAAAATTAAAACAAAAGATGGTTTTGTAGAAGATCCTGCTGTAAGAAAGCAATTAGATACCATAAAAAAACTTTTTGATGAAGCATCCGAAATAATTGTTGCTACGGATGCCGGACGCGAAGGGGAATTGATTTTTAGGTACATTTATTATTACCTAAAATGCAAAAAGCCATTTAAGCGCTTATGGATTTCATCGCAAACTGATGAAGCCATAAAAGATGGCTTTAGAAATTTAAAGCCCGGAACGGATTACGATACCTTATTTAATTCTGCTCATTGCCGGTCAGAATCTGATTGGTTAGTAGGTATGAATGCAACGCAGGCTTTAAGTATTTCTGCCGGAAACAGAACAGTGCTTTCACTTGGTCGGGTACAAACGCCTACCCTGGCTATGATTTGTGCCCGTTTTTTAGAAATTAAAAACTTTGTTCCGCAAACGTATTTTCAAATCAGCATTCAGTTAACTAAAGACGAGCAGACTTTTAAAGCCATTTCTACTAGCAATTACAAAGATAAGGCAGAAGCAGAAGCTATATTTAATTTAGTTGAGGATGCACCTTCTGGTTTTGCAAATGGTGGAAACATTACGGCTGTAGAAGCTAAGCCCAGAAAAGAACCACCGCCACTTTTACACGATTTAAGTTCGTTGCAACAAGAAGCAAATAAGAAAAAAGGTTTCACCGCCGACCAAACACTTAATCTCCTTCAAAATTTATACGAAAGTAAGCTGGTCTCCTATCCACGTACTGGAAGTAGATATATCGGTGATGATGTTTTTGCTGGCGTACCGGATTTAATTTCAAAATTTACAAATCATAATGATTTTGGTAAGCAAGCTACCTTTTTACAAACTGTAAGTTTAAATAAACGGAGTGTTAATGCAAAAAAAGTAACCGACCACCATGCAATATTGCCAACTGGCGAAGAAGCATATGGTTTAAGTGCCGACAAGCAAGCCATTTATGATATGGTTGTTGGAAGAATGATTGAGGCTTTCCATCAGGAATGTTTAAAGGAAATCACGAAAATCACCATACAATCCGGAACCACTTTTTTAGCCAATGGAACAGTAATACGTTCTGCTGGGTGGCGCTCTGTTTTTAACGAAACCGAAGACGATAAAAAGGACGAAGATAATGCAGCACTACCAAAGGTTTCTATTGGCGAAGCATTGCCAATTATTGAAAAAGCATTGTTAGAAAAGCAGACAAAGCCTAAGGCGATGTACAACGAAGCTTCTTTATTAAAAGCTTTAGAAACATCGGGTAAAGAAATTGAAGATGAAGAACTTAGGTATGCAATGAAAGATAGCGGATTGGGAACTCCGGCCACAAGAGCATCAATAATTGAAACCTTAATAACCAGAGAATATATCAGCAGAGAAAAGCGAAATTTAGTACCAACTAATAAAGGTTTAGCAGTTTACGAAGTAGTTAAAGATAAACGCATTGCACAAGCAGAGCTTACAGGTCAGTGGGAAAAAAGATTGGAAGAAATTCGTTCAGGCGCATCTGTAAAAGACTTTAAAGAGGAAATACAAGAATATACCAAAACCATTACAACAGAACTTTTAATAGCCGGAGCTTCAATTTCTGGAAAAATAGAAGAACAAGAAGTTGAAAGTTTAGCCAAATAGCTCACTTATTATTTCTTTGGTTGAAACATTCATATGTTCATCCTTTTGGATAAATCCAAAAGCTCCTGCAGCCTTGTATTCAGCCTCTAAAGTTTTTTTATCGTTACCTGTAAACATTACAACATGCAAATCAGGGTATACTTTTTTTAATTCGATTACCGTATTTGGACTGCTATCGCCGTTTGGCATGTTGATGTCTAATAATAAAAGATCGAATTTTTCTTCCTTCAATTTTTCGTAAGTGTCCTGAAGATTTTCAGTTTCAGAAATATAGCAATTGACAAGTAGTTTTTTAAAAAAACCACGCATAACCAATCGCATTAACTCAGTATCGTCAGCTATTAAGATTTTAACATTTTCCCTCATTTTAAACTAGGTATGATGGTTCACTCATAAAAAAAACATCACATAAGGGTTAGCAAAAATGCTTTTGCCGAATAATAAAACTTAGTACCAGCATGGGATGATATTCAAAAATAACAATTTTATTTACTTACAAAATAAATTTTTATTAAACCGAGATAAATTCCCAGGCACTGTGGTAAGCATTTAAATTTTCAGCGTATTTTATAAAATTATTATAGAAAGAAAATCTCGATAATGTACTTCCATCGCCAATAACAACAAGCTTTTTTCTTGCTCTGGTCATAGCAACATTCATCCTCCTAATATCGGATAAAAAGCCAACAACACCTTCTGTATTACTTCTGGTAAGGCTTATGTAAATAACATCTCTTTCCTGACCTTGAAAACTATCAATTGTATTAACCGATATTTTCTTAGCATTTTCAACCAAAACCTCATTTTCTTGCATCAACTCCTTTAGCAGATAAACTTGCTGCTTGTAAGGAGAAATAATACCGAATGTTGGCAAATTTACATTTGTTGATTTTAGCCTTTCTATTAATGATGTTAAATGATTTAAAACAAAAACAGCTTCATCTGGATTCGTTGTACTCGTTCCATCGGCTTTTTCATCAAAACTACAGCCCGATGTATCAATAAACATTAATGGCGGTTCATCTTCTGTAATTTGCTGATTTGCAACAGAAAAGTGAGCTTTAAGTTTATCCTCATAAAAAATCTTTGAAGAATACCCCATAATCTGTGTATTCATTCTATATTGTTCCTGCAAGAGTACAACAGATTCTTCATTTAAGCCAACTGATTTTTCGAGCAATGTTTTGCTTAATCCCTTTTCAGCCGCCTCGTTTGATTTTATTGTTGGCGATAGTTGAAAATGATCTCCCGCTAGAATAAGTTTATCGGCTTTTAATATTGGAATCCAGCAAGCAGGTTCTAAAGCTTGTCCGGCTTCATCAATAAAAACAGTACCATACTTTAAATTTTTAACGGTGTAATGGTTTGAGCCAACTAATGTTGCTGTAATAATATCAGCATTAGCAAAAATATTTTCGATGATATACTTTTCAGAGTTTTCTATTTCTCTGCCAATTTTATGTGCTTCATCAAATAAAGCTTTTCGTTGCTCTCGCTCTGCCCTACCAAAACTGCGCTTATACTTGTGCGCCATGTTTTTATATTCTGCAGCCTGTTTTTTTAAAGCTTTAATGCTTTTTGTTTCAGCATGAGCTGCCATTTTATAATCGAGTGTGGCATGCAATAAGTGCTCTGAAACCCTTGCCGGATTTCCAACTCGAACAACATTTAAACCGTTTTCAGCTAATTTTTCGGTTAATAAATCTACTGCAGTATTACTTGGTGCAACAACCAAAATCTTTTGCTTTTCTAATTTACTTACGGCTTTAATTGCTTCAACGAGAGTAGTTGTTTTTCCTGTTCCCGGCGGACCATGAACTATGGCAAGCTCATTAGCAGATAAAATTTTATTAACTGCATCTATTTGAGATTGATTTAGTTTTTCAGAATTAAAATCAGAATCTAAAGTCTTGAATGTTGGATTTTTATCTCCAATTAAAATTTTAATGAGATTGTTTTTACTATCGTCTTCTACTATTGAACCAGCTGTTTTCAAAGCATTACGCATCTCATCGTAACTATTATTATCAAACAATAAATCTACACCGAGTTTCCCATCTTTTGTCCAATCAGGTAATTCATCCAGCTTTAAGCTGATTTTCATCTTATCTCTGCTTAAATGGCTAATAATGCCTTCGATTCTATCTTCTTTAGTATTATGATTTGAAAACATTACCACTGATGAACCAAAACGAAACTGCTGAGATAAATCCTTGTGCGTAGTTCGTTCAATTTCAATATTTAGGTATTCTCCTCTCCCAATTTCAGTATTGCGAATTGCAATTGGATACCAGGTTAAACCCAAATTTCTTCTATCAGCAGCAGAAGTATTTTCTGTAAGTTTTAGATAAACTTCATGATCTGCTTTTTGCTCTATTTGAAGCAATTCAAGCTGTTCTGTAAAATATTTTTTAAGCAATTTTATTTTTATTGAAGATTAAGAGAAATGGATTACTTAAAGTACCAATTGCTCATGAAGTTTAATTAGTGTTTCCTCAGCATCTGCACAAAAACCTGGATGTACTTTTGAGCATTGCACAATTGTACTTCTTGTAGCCGTTAACCAACGAAATCTCGAAGCTATATCATAAGCACCAATTGTTCCAGAGCCTTCACTTCCTGAACTTATACGCTGCAAGGCTAAAAGATTTTCTTGAATTTCTTGAATATCAGTTTCTGGTGTAAATGTTTTCAATTTTTCTTCATCAATCGTGAAGATGCTTTTTAAGAATTTTTGCTTAGCACAATATAAAATGATACCGACATTCAGAAACTCTTCGCGTTCTACCCTTGGCATAACCCGAATAACGGCATACTCAAATAAGAATTTCTCTTGCATGCTGTGCTTCTTTTAAAAATACATCCGAATGTGCTAACCTAATCTCTAAAAACTTAGCATAAGCTTGCCTGTGTTCGTCTTTGGTTTCAAAAACATTATCTCCTTCTAACCATTCATCAGGAATAAGCGAAACAATTTTTTGAAAATGCTCTGGTTTTAATATCGATTTAAATTCTGTATCTACTTCCTCTAGTTTTTCTGCCCAGGGAAGTAAAACATGATCTTTAATAAGCACGAAAGGCTTTTTGGCTTGTTCTTCCCAATTTTGCCATGAATGATGAAAATATAAAGATGCACCGTGATCTATTAACCATAACTCTTTATGCCATAACAACATATTGGTATTACGGCAAGTTCTATCCATATTAGTTAAAAGAGAATCTAACCAAACAATTTGCGATGATAATTTGGCATTAACCTTAGTAACTGTTGGGTCGAAGGTTATTGCTCCAGAAAGATAATGTAAAGCCAAATTTAAGCCTACACTAGCTTTTAATAAATCCTGTATTTCTTCATCAGGTTCAGTACGTCCAAAGGCTTCATCTAAATTAGCGAAAACTAATTCAGGTATTTTAAAGCCCAAAATCCTGGCAATTTCACCGCCGATTAATTCAGCAATTAAAGCTCTTGGGCCTTGTCCGGCGCCTTTAAATTTAAGGACGTACAAAAATTCATCATCCGCTTCTGCAATAGCCGGCATGGAGCCACCTTCTCGCAAAGGCGTAACGTATCGGGTTACATTAACGGTTCTTAAGTTAATATCATTCATAATTGAAATACTAATCTATATTGATAGATTTAGCAACCTTCAAATTTAAAAGAATTAAACTAAAAACGGGTTAATGTTAAGGATGATGACAGGAGTTTAAGAATTTCTGTAATTATGAAGAAAATCTGAGCCAGCATTTGTAATATTAGCCGACCATTGCACAGCTTCCCTATTTATATGAATGTAACCTAAAGATTCCAATTCTTCATATTGCTCATCCATGCCTCCAAGAATTGATGAACTAACTTGTTGTTCGATAACCTCAAGTAGAGATTTTATTTCTGCTCTTTCCATTATTAAAACATTTTGATAATAAACATTTGATAATCAATAATGTTTAAGCAAACATTTACCATAACCTTTAGGTTACTATTGCTTATAGTATTTTCTATTTATGGAAACTCATATTTATCATTTATTTGTTTTAGCTATACCAGTTGCTTGCATAGCCTGGACAGTTACAAAAGAAGAAATTTTCAGAGAAGCAAGAGAGTTTTGTGTTAACCAATCTCAAAGCTGTGACAAACTTTACAAGAGAAAGTTTTTTTACGTTTTTACCTGCGAGTATTGTTTTAGTCACTATGTTACAATAATTCTTCTAGCTATAACAAAATATACTTTATTGTATGATGACTGGCGTGGCTACTTAATTTCTGGTTTTTCTATAATCTGGATAGCTAACGTTTATATGAGTTTGTATAATCTGATTAGAATCGACTTGAAAAAGGAGAAAATTAGAGCCGCAAAAGAAGAGTCGGAATTGAATGAAAAATAGCTCATTGCTTCTTTTTTAAGCAAAAAGTAATTTTAGCATTTCAGCAACAACATCAGGCTTGAGTAATAAAAATAAAAAAAATGTAAAGATAATTGTTAAAAAATTAGAAAATATCATAACTAACTCTATCTTTGTCCTCGAGAGCGTTAATTTAGATGCGGGTATACGACGAAAGTTGTATGCCCGTTTTTTATTTTTAAGACTTTAGATAGCCTCTATAACCTTATCAAGGCAGATTTTTAACCAGGTTGTATATGCTGTTGGATTATTTTTTATTTCGTTTTGAAGGTCTTTCAAATTCACATAGCGAAAATTCTCAACTTCAGTTTTGTTAATGTTTGGAAGTTCATCAGATGCTCCGAAAAAAACGTGGTCAAGTTCATGTTCAATTAAGCCATCTTCAAATTCGCTTTTATAAATAAAATTGAAACCGTAGCGTAAATCGCATTCCATTCCCATCTCCTCTTTTAGTCTTCTTTTGGCAGCATCCAAATTACTTTCGCCCCAACGCGGATGGCTACAGCAGGTATTTGTCCAAAGTCCTGAAGAGTGGTATTTATCTTTAGCACGTTGCTGAAGCAATAATTCGTTTTTCGAATTAAATATAAAAACAGAAAAAGCCCTATGAAGAAGCCCTTTTTCATGAGCTTCTATTTTTTCCATTTTACCTTTCGGTAAATCATATGTATCAACAAGTATAACTTGTTCTTCCATTAAATTAGGTGTTTTTTAATTACTGCAAAGATAAGGTTAATATTAAATTGCATTTAGTTGATGACGGATTACACAATCGAACATCAATCCAATTTTACGGGGATTTGATATTCTTATCCTTTCCGTTAAAATTCTTTCGGCTGTTAAACCTTTAATTTTTGAGAAAAGTTTTCTGTAATATATATAAGATAAATAAACGCCTATTCGTGAAGATTTTGGCAACATTTTAATTCCAGCTAAGGCTTCATCAAATTCAACTTCAATTTCTCTTTCAATTTCCTGTTTTTGGTTATCGCCAAAAGCAGCTAAATTAACATTCGGGAAGTAAGTTCTGTTTAAGCCTTTATGGTCGTCTTTTAAATCACGTAAAAAATTCACCTTTTGAAAAACAGAACCAAGTTTCATTGCATAAGGCTTCAATTGTTCATACTCATCATTATCTCCATTCGTAAAAACCTTTAAACACATTAAACCAACTACCTCAGCTGAGCCTAAAATGTATTCTTTATAAAGTTCTGGTGTGTAGACCTTTTCTTGCAAATCCATTTTCATGCTGTTCAGAAACAGTACAATTAATTCCTTATCAATGCCATATTGATTTACAACCTTTTGAAAAGAATTTAAAACCGGATTTAAGCTTATACCAAGTTCAATGGCTTCGAAAGTATCTGCAGAAAATTTATCAAGCAAAAAACTTTTATCGTAATTATGAAAGCTGTCTACAATTTCATCAGCTAAACGAACAAAGCCATAAATACCATAAATTGGCATCCGCAGTTTGCTGTTTAAAAAATAAATGCCAAAAGAAAAACTTGTGCTATAACTACGGGTAGTAAGCTTGCTACACTTTGCCGAAACCTGGTCGAATATTAATTTCATATAGAGGAGAATTTATGTGTAGATAAGCTATTTGAAATACATTATTTTTTCACAAAAATTCTTTAAGTCAATTTCCGATAAAAATATCACTTTATTTTCTATTGTAGGTTTTAAATAATTCTAAAATATTGTTTCGATTTACATCAACCAACATTCCAATTAATCTTAACCAATAACTTTAAAATTGGTTTTCCAATTTGAATTAAACTTTTAAAAAATCTTTGTAGAAATTGATTTTTATCAAAAATTGAAGTAAAAGTTTGCATCATTTCAATAAATGTAGGTCATTTAATTCTACACCAACAGAAGTTTATCCTTTACTGAAATATATTTTTACGCTACGAATGGATTATTTTTTATTTTTAGTTTAGGATAAGCTAATTTGCAACTGTTTATGCCGATGCCAAATATTAAATTAAAATGTATTGTTGTTGAAGATGATATTCTCTCAGTTGAAGGAATAAAAACATACATAAAATCGTTGAATAATCTACAATTAGTAGAAGTTTACACAGACCCGTTGAAAGCACTTAACGAAATTACTGCTGGTCCAGATGTAGATATTATATTTATGGATGTTGATATGCCCCTTATTTCTGGCATAGAATTATCTAAATCTATTAGACACAAAACAGATAAGCTTATTTTTACAACTTCTCATAGCAAATATGCTTACGAAGCTTTTGAAATGCTAGCTAGTGCATATCTATTAAAGCCTTATACATTTGCTCGTTTTGCCGAAACGATTTCCCGAATTTATCCAACTACAACTGCTGTTCCAACTACAATTAACCAGCAAGCTGATCAGGATTACTTTTTTATCAGAAATAAGAATGACAACAATAACCTGATAAAGGTTAGATATAATTCTATTATCGCAGTTGAGAGTTTACAAAACTATGTTCGAATATATACCCCGGATGAAAACATTGTAGCTTACATTGGCCTTTCTGAAATAAAATTGATTTTAAAAGAGAAGCCTAACTTTTTGCAGGCGCATAGGTCTTTTATAATCTCAAGAAATCATATCGAAAAATTAGAAGGCTACACTTTAAAAATGACGAATAATCTGCAGGTGAATTTAGGTAATAATTACCGCGACGAAATATTGGCTTATATTAAAGAAAAGACAATTAAAACAGGTAGATCTTAAAATTAATGCCAGATAATTCGCTCTCTAAAAATCCATTCTTGTGGAAGTGGTTTGTTTCAAATAAATATCATTTTATTTTTTGGACTGTATTTATATTTTACGAAATCGTTATTGTTGGGTTGTACGCAGGGCAATTTGGAGAACCTGGAAGGTATATATTTCATTACATGATTAATATTGGAATATTTTATTGCCATGCCAATTTGGTTTTAAAGTATGGCTTAGAAAATTTGAAATCGGCCATATGGAAAGTACCACTTTATTTAATTTTAGAAACAATTGCATTTTTATTAGTTATGTATATTGCCTACAATTACGTAAACAGATACACCCATATTATTACAATTAAGGAAGTAGAAATAAACAGAACCTTTTTCTTGGGAGGTTTAATTAGAGCACTTTATTTTATTGTATTTGGTACAGCCTACTATTTCCTGGTTACATTTTTTAAAGAGCGAAAAAAAACAGAAAATCTGGAACAACAAAAGCTGCACAACATCATTCAGTTAGCTAAATCAGAAAATGCGTTTTTGAGGGCACAAATACATCCTCACTTATTATTTAATACTTTAGATTTCATTTATCAAAACGCAAAAGATAATTCGCCGGTTGCAGCAGAAACAATTGTGGCATTATCCGAAATGATGAGGTATGCCGCAGATAGTAATTATAAAGATGAATTTGTACTTCTTGGAGATGAAATTGAGCAGGCAGAAAATTTAATTAATCTGCACCAACTAAGAAATGGGCATACTTTGCAAATAAGATTTTGGTATGATGATGAAGTTAAAACGGAACAAATTATACCAATGGTTTTAACCACTTTAGTCGAAAATATATTCAAACATGGTGATTTATCTAAATTAGAACAACCCGCCGAAATATCAATAATTAAAACTGAAAACAGCTTAGAACTCAAAACCAAAAATTTAATAAAACCAGAATTTCAACAAGGTAAACGCTCCGGAACGGGAATGGATAATATTACCAAACGTTTGAGTTACACTTATGGTTTAAACGCAAACATTAAAAGCTACATTGATGATAATGAACACTTTAATGTTGATGTTGCCATAAAAAAATAGAAAACTTAAAAAGATAATTCATAAATTAGCCCCAACGTTATTTAATTTTTACATGAAGGGGCATAAATTTTATACAATCTTATTTTTTACAAAAGATTAAATAATTGTAATAAAAAACTTAATTTAAATTAAAATCTCTTAAACCTCTTATATATGCCGATTAATTGTATTGCGATAGATGACGATCCGAATTCATTAGAAAACCTTAATTCTTATTTGGCTAAAATTCCAGATTTACAACTTGTAAAAAGCTTTACAGACCCTTTACAAGCATTAACAGATATTTCTTCGGCAGATACGGTTGACATTATTTTTATGGATATTGAAATGCCTGCACTATCAGGAATTGAGCTTGCCAAATTACTTAGAAAAAAAACTAAACATTTAATTTTTACTACAGCACATTCAAAATATGCATTAGATGCTTTTAACGTAGCAGCTGATGGGTATTTGCTTAAACCATATTCATTAATTCATTTCTCAGAGGCAATTAATAACCTTTATCCTAACGAAAACCCACTTAATGATGAATTACTTGAAGAATCTTTTTCTGTACAGTTAAGAGAAAATACTTCTGAAGCTGTTGAAATTGTTTTTAACGAACTTGTTCTTTTCGAGCAAATAAATGAAATGGTTTATTTTAGAACAACTAGCGGAAATTACATGAGCTTTAAATTAAATTTTAATAAAATTGTAGAGTTACTACGTAAACATCCGGCCTTTATACAAGTTAATTCATCGGCTATAATATCTAAATTACATGTTAAAAGCTTTTTGGGCGATCAGATTGTTTTAACCGGTGGTTTATCAACTTCGTTAGCCTCAAAATATAAAGAATCATTTGTTCTATTTGTGAAGCAAAACCTTATGCAGCAAAATTAATTAGTGTTTCAATAAATAAATAAAAAAGGCTTTGAAAATTATTCAAAGCCTTTTTTTATTACTTCGCATTTAACATTATCGACTTAACATCAAGTTTGCCTTTCTTTTCACTCTGTGATTTAAATAGTATAAAAACGTTGTGGAAATTTCCATCAATTACTGCAGTTATTGGAAAAATACCTTTTCCAAATGTAGATTTTGAAAGAAGTTTTCCGTTTTCATTATCAAGTCTTATCTCTATTTCATAATCTTCATTGGTATCAACAGCATTTTTCGATATTTGAAACGAAAGAACATCAGTTAAATCAATAGTTCTTAACTTAATCCATCCCTCTGGCTTAGCCAAAGTCAAACTGCCATCATCATTGCGGTTAAAACCACTAAGTTCATTTAAATCATTACTGCTGATAATATTGCTTTTCAAGTTAAAAGTATTGATAGTACTTAAGGGTCTTATACCTTTTGCACCTAAATCGGCATAACTTGCTTTTAAAGTTAAAACTGACTTATTTTTATTAATAGTTTTCGGTGGTGTTATTGTTCCCTTGTTTGGTAAAGATGCAGGCGTATTATTCTTTGCCGAAAGACTCATAACCCATTCTACAATTTGCTTAACCTCACTTTCTTTCATCGATGCATGAGCAGGCATTGGAACCTCGCCCCAAACTCCAGAACTTCCTTTTATAACTTTGGATGCAAGATATTCTATAGCTTTTGGGTCTTTTTGATATTTGGTGGAAATCTTATTAAATGCTGGTCCGATTGATGTTTCTGAAACTTTATGGCAAGTGCTGCAATCAGATTTCATCATCAGCGATTTTCCAATCATAGTTTGAGCAACTTGTTGGTGGCCAAGCTGTGCACCAGCTAAATCGGTTCCTTCGGTATAACTACTCGAAATAAAGATTCTGTCTTTATTTACCGTTGTGTTTTTATCAGATACCAAAACTTGATAATTAACTGCCTTTTCAGGAAAATAGAAAGATTTATTTCCTGCGATTACAATATCAACCTTTGGATGCTCATTGCCTGCAAAAACGGGAATTGTTTTACTTTTTGTACTTGCATTAGCATTATCTACAACAGAAACACTAATTGCGTATTCGCCTGCTTTAGTATATGTATGTGCAATTTGAGGAACTGTTGTAGTTTTTTTTAAGCCATTTCCAAGATTCCATATGTAAGTTAATTTACCTCCGTCTGCATCACGTGCATCAACTTTTGCAATCATTTTGTACGGTAATAAGCCGCTAGGTTTTTCAATTTCTAATGCATTAATAACAGGTGGTCTGTTGCCTTTTAAATAATCAACTCTGGCAATTCCAGCATCCGGATTTTTTGAAAACCAACCTTTACCATATTCTAACACATAAATTTTCCCATCAGGGCCTTGTTCCATATCTATCGGTGCCGCGAAAGATAAATTAGACATAATCGGCTCCATGCTTAAATAATCTCCGGCAGAATTCATAGTTACTGCCTTAACCCAACCTCTAACCCATTCGTAAATTATTAATTTTCCATTATAATAAGTTGGGTAAGCTGAATTGGCTTGGGTATATAACACAGGACCTGTCATTGCAGTCCTTCCACCAGAACCAACTTGTGGAAACTCTTTTGATTCTCCATAAGGATACCAAATAAATGCAGGCTGAGCTGGTGGTAAATTTGTTAAACCAGTATTATTTGGCGAGTTGTTTACCGGCTTTGCGGCATCAAAAGCTTCTCCGTTTTTACCATTAGTAAAATCGAATGCTTTGTAAGGATAATTATTCCCTATGAATAGTGGCCAACCAAAATTACCTGCCTTTCTCGCTTGGTTTACTTCATCATAACCTCTAGGTCCTCTTAACTCATCATCATTATTAGCATCCGGACCAACTTCTCCCCAATACAAATAACCATTTTTTTGGTCAACTGATATTCTGTAAGGATTTCTATTTCCCATTACAAAAATCTCAGGTCTGCCTTTATCAGTTTTTGAAAATAAATTTCCTTCTGGGATGCTATAACTTCCATTTTCATTTACTTTAATTCTTAAAATTTTGCCTCGCAAATCATTGGTATTCCCGGCAGATCTTCTTGCATCGTATTGATGCAATCCTTCTCTATTATCTAAAGGCGCATATCCTTTGTTAACAAATTTTTGATTTGGTACATCAAATGGTGTCGAATTATCTCCCGTAGAGATGTACAATAATCCATCTGGTCCGAATGCCAATGATCCACCTGTATGACAGCAAATTTCACGTTGAGAATAAAATTCTAAAATCACTTTTTCTGATGACATGCTTAAAACATCATTTACCATTTTAAATCTTGATAAACGGTTTACAGAACTCCCCATCGGACTATAAAATAGATATACATATTTATTTATGGCATATTTCGGGTCGATGGTTAAACCCAATAAACCTTCTTCAGCGTTCACATCAGATAATCCTGTTTTAAAATAAACATCGAGCTTTGCAATTTGAGTAACTTTTTTTGTTTGGCTTTTATACAGCATTAACTCACCCCTTCTTTGCGCCACAAGAATATCCAAATTTGGCAAAACGGCCATTTCTGTAGGCTCGGTAAATTGACCTTGAACCAAATTAACTTTTACAAATCTATCTTGGTCTGGAGTATCAATCCTTAAGATACTTTCATTTTTTAGTTTTGTTCCATTCGATTTTTTGATAAATGAATTTGTAAAAAGTGTTGGTAAAGCGAGAAATGTTATTGCGATACCGGAGATAGCAATAGTAGTTAAGGATTTCATTAAATATGCTTGTTAATTATATTTCTTAAATATAAATTAATGTTTTATAAAGTATGAAAATGATTTAGATAATAAGGTAAAATTATTGTTCAACAAAAATGAAACAATGAAAACAGCGTTGTATCTTTGTTAAACAGATCATCCTTAAGTAAACTCTTATGAAAAAGCTACTAACTTTATTACTATTAACATCTTTAAGTTATTTGGCGAAAAGCCAAACATTAATTTTAGCTAAAGATGCTGCACAATATGTAGGGAAAACGGTTACAATCTGCGATTCTGTTTACAGTACCAAAGCCTTAGATAAAATTAGTTTAATAAATTTAGGTGGAGCTTACCCAAATGAGCTGCTTACCCTTGCTATAAACAAAGATGATATTTCTAAATTCTCTTCAGAACCTGCAAGTATGTACCTTGGTAATAATATCTGTGTTACCGGAATTATCAGCGAGTTTAAAGGCAAATTTCAAATTGTAGTAACAGAACCAAAACAGATTGTAGTGAAACAGTAATTCTTTAATTGAAAACAGAATCTGCCAATAAAACACCTTTCTCGCCGCTGCTTGTTTCTATTGTATGGATGTGTTTGTACGAGTTCGAAAAATCATCGTAAGCTCTTTTAACGGCATTTACTGTCACGTCTTTAACCGGATATCTTCTATTGGTTTGCATACACAATAAAACGGTTTCTCCTATTAAAAGGAAATCGCAATCGTATCCTTTATCATGTAATTCAATAACCTTTTTTGTAAGAGAGTCATTCATTTCGAGCTTTACTTTGCGTTGATCAATCATAATTATCAATGTTTTAGGTATGCGTAAATGAGCGCCTTCTAAACTAGAACGGAATAGTTTATCTTATTTATATACAACAGCTTATATTAATTGTTTTAAATATGGTTTTTTGAATTATAAAATTTAATTTATAGAGGCATAAATAAATTATTTATGCTCATGTTTTCGAGAAATTGTTGAGAATTTTAGGTAGATGCGGGTTTTGAAAGTTGCTTTTACAGTCGACAAAGAGGTAGCTGTGCCGACTGTTTAAGCTTAGATTTCCTATAATCTATTCGAAGATTAATAAACAATGCCACAAAACAAAGTAGCTTATACCAACAGTTTAAAATCCTTGATAGAAAGGATTTTTTACATTATAAACATTGATAAATAAGATTCTTGATACATGGAATTGCTTTGTAAATAAATTTATAGTTTTGAAACTTCTTATTTATCTACTATGCCTAAAAACCAAAAACTTGTTTTAATATTACTTTCTATACTAACAATTAGCTTCATAATTTTAAGTTTCTTTATAGCCAAACATCCAATTTTACCATTTGATTTGAATGTTTCATTGGTAGTACAGCAATACCAGGCGGTGTGGTTAGATAAAACAATGCTTGCAATAAGTTTTTTTGGAGAATTACCTTGGTCGCTTCTATCTGTTTTAGTTGTTGCAGCTATATTTTATATTAAAAAGTACAAACGAGAAAGTTATTTTATTGCACTAACACTATTTTCGGGTTTAATTATTTTAGGTGTTAAAAATGTAATTAACAGACCGCGACCAACAAGCTTTTATGTTCGATTGGTAGAAGTTAACCGTTTTCAAAGCTACCCAAGTGGTCATGTTTTATCTTATGTACTTTTCTTTGGATTTTTGATTGTTTTAATGCAAAACCTTAAAACTATTCCTAAAAGTTTAAGAAGATTTGTTACTTATTTATCTGTTTTCCTAATTGTTATGATTGCACCATCAAGAATTTACCTTGGTGCACATTGGTTTACAGATACCCTTGGTGGTTTTATGCTTGGCTTAATCTGCTTATTTCCGCTATGTTATTTCTATTTTAAGAAAAGTCCGACGCAGGTAAATTAGGTATTAATTTTAGCCCTAATTCTTGATAAGGTTTCTAATCTCATACCTAAAAATGATGCAATAAACTTTAACGGAACACGATCTACCAAATCAGGGTATGATTTTAGGAAGCGTTTATACCTTCGTTCTGAAGATTGCAACCTGCATAAATAACCACGTTCAAATGCAGCAGCATAATATAACTCGGTCATTTTTCTTCCTACATAGTTTGCAATAGGAAATTGCTCATAGAGTTTTTTAGACATTAAGTGCGGTATTGCAATTGCTATTATAGGTTCTATTGCCTGAATATATTCTTCAGTAGATTCATCCTCCCATAAGTTTCTTATTGTTCCAGCAAGTTCGTTTTCTTTAGAAATCCAAGTCGTTATTTCTTTATTTCCATGCTTCATATAGCCACGAACTGTACCTTGTAGAATTAAAAAAATATACTTATTTCTATGTAATGGAGAGGATATAAATTTGTTCTTTTTAAACACGACAGGAAAAGTTTCATTATTAATGATTTCCTCAATTTCTTTATTTAAAGGATGAAATTCTTTAAAAATTGTTATCAACGGAGAAAAACCATTGAATTGCAACCATTTATTGTCTATGTTAATTTTTTCGGGATTCATAATGCAATACTCTATCTCTTATTTCCATCAAAGCTGTGGTATTCATAAACATTGTAACTAAGAAAATCACAAAACTCCCTAATCGAAAAAGAAACTGACTGCAAAATTATCCAAATAATACAATATTGTGGTTTAATAAATGATTTTTGTTATTGTTTTAATTCTTAAGCGTATGGTTTAACTACTAAAAAACCTGAGTATAAATACGCAATAAATAACTGGTCGGCTTTTTGAAATGGCTGTTAGACTAATATTACTAGCTTTTTAGGCTTAATGTGAATTCAGACCAAAATAAATAATTTTATATGGTATATATTTTGCAACCATGTTATCAAATCCTAAAACTGAATATTATGACAACACTTGAGTTTAACCACGTTATTAATGCTCACGCAGTTTCTTTAAGGTTACATGCATTAAAATTTACCAATGATGTTGAAGATGCTAACGATTTAGTGCAAGAAACTTTACTAAAAGCAATAAGGTTTTATAAAAATTTTCAGGAAGGAACTAATATTAAAGGCTGGTTATTTGTGATTATGCGCAATACATTCATCAATAATTACAGAAGAATTTCGAAAACAAGAACACTTATAACACAAACTGATGAGATTTCATCATCGAGTTTAATGCATAGCTCGACAAAAAATGACGCAGTTGGAAAATTTGTTGTTGGCGATATACACAAAGCATTAGCTTCTCTTCCAGAAGCTTACCATACTCCATTTATAAAATATTTTGAAGGTTATAAATATCACGAAATTGCAGATATGCTTCAAATTCCATTGGGAACTGTAAAAACCAGAATATTTGTTGCAAGAGAAATGTTGAAGAAATACCTTAAAACATATTCAAAAGAAATAGCGGGAGAATAACCCGCTATTTTCTTATCTCTATTTTAGTTCCATCTAACACGTGGTTAAAAAGCGAATCCATTTCTGGATTTGTTAATGCAATACAACCATTTGTCCAATCTTTAGCATTTTTACGGTTTAAACTGGTTCCATGTATCAAAATTCCCGAACCAGGCTTCATTCCCTTCTTTTCAGCTCTTTCTTTATCGGCTAAATCTGGATACGAAATCATGAAACTCTTATAAAATTTATCGGGTCTATTATATTTAACATCAAGGTGGTAAATCCCTTCAGGTGTTTTACGGTCGCCTTCATATTCTTTATTTCCAACAGGTTTGCCGCCTAAATTGATGTCGAATTCTAATAAATTAACACCTTTTCTTTTTACATACATTTTGCGTTGATGCTTTATTACTAATATGTAGTCTGCCATATTTAAGCGATTGGCAATATTTAAAAATTTTTGTTTATAGGTTGATGAAGAATCCGGATTTCTGTATGTAAAATATCTATCAGCACGAGCAATTGCAAAATCGTCTCTTTGTAATGAATCTAAAGCTGCTTTCGTAAACCTTTGAAGTCTCCAAATGCCTTCTTCTAAATAAATAGTAGCTTCACCATTAAAAACAGGTTTAATATATTGGTGAAATTGTAAAGGTGTGTTGTTTGCATCTTTTACAATTATTGTTGTATCTAAATTAGGTGGCAAATGATAAATTAAACTATCCTCCCACTGAATACCATAATTTATATAGTTGCCCTGATTATCAATTCTATTTGTTTTGCTTTTTTTTTTGTTATAATACCACATAACAATTCCAATAACGATTAACAAAGGAAAAATTAAACTTAAGTATCTCATATTAATATAATTATATGATGTATTGAATATTACAACTAATTTAATAGTTAAAATTTAAATTAAGAGGATTTATGTATTTTTTTATCTTTAGCACTTAATTCTTTAAAAATGATTTTTACTCCAAAAGCTTTTCTTTTCGATTTAAATGGCACCATGATAGATGATATGGAATACCATAACAAAGCATGGCATACAATTTTAAATGATGATTTGAATGCGAATATTTCATACGCTGATGTGAAGCTACAGATGTATGGCAAAAACGATGAACTTCTGCAACGCGTATTTGGCAAAGGTTATTTTACCCAACAGCAAATGGATGATATCTCCATAAAAAAAGAGAAAATTTATCAACAAGATTACTTACAGGATTTGAGACTTATTGATGGATTAACTGAACTTTTAAATAGAGCAAAATCTATAAGTTTACCAATGGCTATCGGTTCTGCAGCAATACCTTTTAACATTGATTTTGTATTAGATGGTTTAAACATCCGTGATTATATTGGAGCGATTGTTAGTGCAAACGATGTTGCAGAGAGTAAACCTCATCCGGAAACATTTTTAAAATGTGCTGAATTATTAAATGTTAAACCCGAAGATTGTCTTGTTTTTGAAGATGCTCCAAAAGGTGTAGAAGCTGCGCTAAATGCAGGCATGAAATGTATCGTTTTAAGCACTGCACACCAAGCTGAAGATTTTGATAAATACCCAAATGTTTTAAAAGTGGTTAAAGACTACAATGACCCTTATTTCGAGAATTTAATTTAAGAAAGTAACAGATTTTTTATGGCTTATGAGTTATTAACATTTTTTAGCGTTTGTTCATAATTATTTTATAAAATGAAACCATTCATTCGCTAACTTGTTATCAACAAATAAGCAGAAAATAAGTCCTGTGAGCGGGATATCCGTGTAGGGCAGGCACCTCATAACAACAAAACAAATTGAACCACAAAAAGAAAAAGCCTCGAAATTTTCGAGGCTTTTTCTTTGCTAAAACTATGCTATCTCATCACAAAAATTGTCCTATCGTTTTTCAACTTATAAAAATATTTCTTTCTGCCTTTCGAAAGTATAATTTGTATTTTTTCTACTAATCCAAATTTGCCATGCTTATAGCAAATCTGATCTCCTTCCTGAATATTATCCAGTTGTTGTGAAGGTGTGTTTTGATTGACTTCTATCATGATATTTTAGATTTTAAATATCAAAATCGCAGCATATGATTAATCAGAAGTGTTTTTAAGGAAAAAAATTGCAGGCTACATTAACATAACCTGCAATCCTCTAAATTAATCATTGCTTCCAATCCTGATAAGCTTTATATGATTAACCACAAATTAGATAAAATGTTATTACTTTATCCTGTATGAATAAAGTGAATAAACATTTCCATTTTTAAATGAATAAAACACATTTAAAAATGAATAAATGATTGACTATTTAGGGATTTCAATAAAGAATTTCGTTCCAACATTTTCTATACTTTCCATCCATATTTTACCGCCATGAAGGTTTACGATAACTTTTGCAATAGCCATGCCCAAGCCCCAAGAATCTTCTCCTTTTAAACCATCTCGCATAGCGATACTAAATCTATCAAAAATATAAGGTTGTAAATGTTTTGGAATCCCAATACCATCATCACTTACACTTATAAGTACACTCTCTTCTTTTTCTTCGATATCAATTGCTATTGCCCCGTTAACTTCTGTAAACTTTATCGAATTTGATATTAAATTATTGATAACCTGCATCAACTTCATACTATCTATAGAAGCGTATATTTTCTCTGAATCACAAGTAAATTGAAACCTTCTGAACAAATTTGATTCAGCTATTTTATAAAAGCCAAGCACATCTTTAATTTCGTGAACAATATCTGCCCGTTCCTTTCTAATTTCTATTTCAGAAGAACTTAAAAATTCGTGGTTTATTAAATTTCTGATAAGTAGAATGTTTCGCTCGCACATATCTTTTATAAAAGTTAACGAATTCAGAATTCTGTCTTGACCTTCAAAAAGTCTGTCTTTTAATAAATCAGATACAGCAAGACTTATCATAGCCATTGGTTCTTTTAAATCGTGCGAAACAATCTCAAGTGTTGTGTTTTTTCGGGCATTAATTTTTTCGATGTGAAAGTTATTGTGTTTAGCTACACTTACATCTTCCACGATACCAGTTATTAAAGTAAGCTTTTCGCCATTTTTAAAAGGATAAGCACTAACTCGTAAGTATTTAGTCGTTTGTTCAGCATCAATAATCCTGAACTCATATTTTCGATTTACAGAATCTTCAGAACATTCTCTGTAAAACTCTAAAACAAGTTCTTTGTCTTCCGGATGGATAAAATCCATCAATCTAATTGGTGCATCTTTTACGGCGATGGCATTAGTTCCAAAAATAGGTTCAAAGGCTGGGCCTATATATTCAAATTGTTTTGTTTCGAAGTTTAAAATAAAGTAAATATCTCTTGAAGTATTACCAATCTGGCAAAATATATCGTTTTGCATTTTTAAATTTTATAAATAATTTAGTTGTGCTCAAATTAATCATTACAATTAATGCTTTCCTTAAAACAGGTATTTGTTTTAAATAATAGGTATTTCTACCATTACTAATCTTTTGCATCATTTACCTCTAACCAATGGTTATCCAAATCTTTAAAATAAATTTGCTTAACACCGTCTACACGTAAGTTTATTGCACCAACTTTACCTGCCCAATCTTCAAATTTTATACCTTTTGCATTGAGTTTTTTAATAAAATCATCAATTGATGGCACACTAAAGCATAAGTGGTTATTCTTATTGAAGGTTGCTTTACTATCATCGCCTTGAATAATGTGTAAGTGACCAGCTGCTCCTAAACTAAACCAGGTATGTTTACCATCTTTAAAAGGCTCAGGAATTACAGGCAAATTAAATAGACTTTCATAAAAATCGCTAGCTGGTTTTAGTTCAGCTACATAAATTGCGATATGATTTAGTACAGCCGGAGTTTGCTTCTTTTCGATTTGTGCCATTGATTTTTGAATTATAAGGAAGAAAGTCAATATTAATATTATTCTTTTAGAAATGTTCATAGGGATTTTTGGTTAGTGAACAAAGTGATGAAAATTACAGATTTAATTTAAATTATTTCTTGAAAGTTCATCATGTAACATTTATAAATAATTTATCCATTTACTTAAATAAAAAATTAATTTTATTTCAATTAACCGTTAACTAAATCGATTTTATGAGCCACAAATCTTTCCTAGCCACTGCACTAATTTTTGGTATTTTAAATAGCTTTAATGTACAAGCACAGAGCTTAAAGGCAACTGTTGTTTCCAATACAAACAATAACCTTGATAACAGTTTTTATCAGAATAATAGAGCTCCATTATTAAAAAATCATTTTATTAAACTACCAATTGGTAGTATTAAACCAGGCGGCTGGCTTAAAAACGCCTTAAATCTCCAAAAAAATGGATTAACCGGAAACTTAGGAGAAATTAGCATCTGGTTATCAAAAGAAGACAATGCCTGGTTGCATAAAGATGGTAAAGGAAAATATGGATGGGAAGAACTTCCATATTGGTTAAAGGGCTATGCAAATATTGGTTATATGCTTAACGATTCTAAAATGATTTCGGAGGCAAAATTCTGGCTTAATGCTGCTATCGAAAACCAAAGAGAAAATGGAGATTTTGGTCCGCTGGTGGAGAAAGGAGAAGGCAAAAGAGATTTATGGACAAATATGCCAATGCTTTGGTGTTTACAATCTTATTACGAGTATAGCGGAGATAAACGAGTAATTGCCATGATGACAAAATATTTCAAATGGCAATTATCAATTCCAGATGATAAACTATTAGAAGATTATTGGGAAAAAAGCCGTGGAGGTGATAATATTATAAGCATTTATTGGCTTTACAATCATACTGGAGATAAATTCTTACTCGATTTAGCTACTAAAATTGATAAAAACACATCAGATTGGAAACAAACTAACAATTTACCGAATTGGCATAATGTTAATATTGCACAATGCTTCCGCGAACCTGCAACTTACTATCTACTAAGCCACAACAAATCAGATTTAGATGCAAGTTATAGCAATCAAAAACTGATAAGAGAAATTTATGGTCACGTTCCGGGTGGAATGTTTGGTGGCGATGAAAACTCAAGAAAAGGTTATGACGACCCACGACAGGCTGTTGAAACTTGCGGCTTGGTTGAACAAATGACATCAGACCAAATGATGCTTTCGATGACAGGTGATACATACTGGGCTGAAAATTGTGAAGATGTTGCTTTTAATACTTTCTCAGCAGCTTTTACGCCAGATTATAAAGCCTTAAGGTATTTAACTGCTCCAAATATGGCTATTAGCGATGCAAAAAACCATCACCCGGGCATTGATAACACAGGGCCGTTTTTAATGATGAATCCATTCAGTAGTCGTTGTTGCCAGCATAACCATGCGGCAGGTTGGGTTTATTATGCAGAAAACATTTGGATGGCTACCCCAGATAATGGAATTGCTGCCCAGTTATATGCAGAATCTTCAGTAAATGTTAAAGTTGGAAACGGTAGTAATGTTACCCTTAATCAAACAACGAAATATCCTTTTGAAGATATGATTAATCTGGATATTGTGACAACAAAATCAGTTTCATTTCCATTGTATTTACGTATTCCGGCTTGGTGTAAAAACCCGCTAGTTAAAGTAAATGGAAAAACTGTTAATATAGATGCTAAAAGTGGCTCATACATTAAACTAGAAAATTTATGGAAAAACGGAGATAAAATAACCTTGCAATTGCCTATGGATTTGAAATTACGTGAGTGGGAGAAAAATAAAAACAGTGTGAGTGTAAATTATGGTCCGCTTACTTATTCTTTGAAAATTGATGAAGAATATATCCAAAAAGACAGTAAAGAAACTGCTATCGGAGATTCTAGATGGCAGAAAGGTGCTGATCCTCAAAAATGGCCATCATTTGAAATTCATCCAAAAACAGATTGGAATTATGGGTTGGTAATCGATAAATCAAACCTCGAAAAATCATTTTCAGTAGTTAAAAAACAATGGCCAAAAGACAATAACCCATTCACAAATAGTAATACACCTATTGAAATTAAAGCCAAAGGCAAACAAATTCCAGAATGGAAAATAGATCAATATGGTTTAGTTGATATTTTACCAAAAAGTCCTTTAAAAAGTAACGAAGTTGAAAAAGAATTAACACTTGTACCAATGGGTGGCGCAAGATTAAGGATTTCGGCTTTTCCAGTCGTAAATTAGTAGTTGGGTACAAAAATCATTAAAACAATACTAATCATTTGTCACGTTGAGCTTGTCGAAACGCTGAAAATAATATTTCAGTAAATCCTTCGACAAGCTCAGGCTGACAAAGTTTTTTTGCTTATTTCACTTCTTCAGCAAGTAAAGCATTTTTGGTTTCTAACAGTTTTCCCTGCTCAATTTCATCCAAAACTGGAAACTTAATATTTAAGCTTTTGAGTTTATCTTCGATGATTTCGCTTATTGCTAAACGGGCAAACCATTTTTTATCCGCAGGTATAACATGCCATGGAACATCTTTGTTGGCTGTTTCATTAATTGCATCTTCGTAAGCTTTCATGTAATCATTCCATAAAGCCCGTTCTTTAATATCTCCCGAAGAAAACTTCCAGTTTTTAGTAGGGTCTTCTATCCTATCCAAAAAGCGCTGCTTTTGTTCATCTTTACCAACATTTAAAAAGAACTTTAAAATAACAGTTCCGTTTGCTGTTAAATGCTCCTCGAAATTTCTGATGCTTTTATATCGCTGTGCCCAAAAGTCTTTATTGATTTTTTTAACATCAGCATAACCAGGTATATTTTCACTTAAAATATAATTAGGATGCACTTTGCAAACCAATACATTTTCATAATGAGAACGATTATGAATGCCTATCCTACCTCTTTCTGGCAATGCTTTGTAATGCCTCCATAAAAAATCGTGTTCATATTCTTCTGATGTTGGCACCTTAAAACTAAACACCTGACAGCCTTGTGGATTTAAACCACTCATAACATGTTCAATTGCGCTATCTTTTCCAGCAGCATCCATCGCCTGAAAAATGATTAATAAGGAATGCGTTCCGGAAGCATATAGTTTTTCTTGTAGCTGACTAACCTCAATTTTCGATTTAACAAGAGCATCTTTAGCCTTTTCCTTGGTATATCCACCTATATAATCTGTTTTTACATTTTTTAGCGTAAATTTTTTATCTCCTTGTACAATTAGGCTTTTAAATTCGTTTTTCATTTCTATGTGAAGCTTTAATTTCTAATGTGATTTATTTAAATATAGACTAAAAAATAAGTAAATTAAATACGTTAATTTGTATTTGGAGTTTTTTTATATTAATCCCTAATGCTTTTACCTATACTACATTATACATTCTATGTTTAAAGAGATAAAAAACAAGTACTTACGCTATTCCTCAATTTTCGTTTTTTTTGTAATTATTTTCTTTTCAGCGCTTCAGCTTAACTTTTTGTGGCTATTTGGTTATTCTCCAAGCTACCATGATATTAAAATTCCAACCTTACGTGTGGGTTCTGAGTTATATACTGCTGATGGAAAACTTATTGGCAGATATTTTAAAGAAAATAGAACGCCGGTAAATTTCAACGAAATTTCGCCAAGCGTAATTAATGCACTTGTAGCTACAGAAGATGTAAGATTTTATAAACATTGGGGAATTGATGCTCAAGCAGTTGGTAGAGCTGTTGTTGGTTTTGGTAAAGAAGGCGGTGCAAGTACAATTACCCAACAATTGGCAAAAAACCTCTATCGCACACGTTATAATAAATCTCAAGGTATATTAAATAAAATTCCATTAGTAAGAACCTTAATTTTTAAACTAAAAGAATGGATGACTGCTGTAAAGCTGGAATCTAACTATTCAAAGCAAGATATTATCACAATGTATCTTAACACGGTTTCATTTGGTAATAATGCTTATGGAATTAAAACGGCAAGCAGAATTTACTTTGATAAAGAAACCAAAGAATTATCTACAACTGATGCTGCAATGCTTGTAGGAATGCTGAAGGGAACAACTTATTATAATCCAATCAAAAATCCTGCAAGAGCTTTAGAAAGAAGAAACACGGTTTTAAGCCAAATGAACAAGTATAAATTCTTAAGTAGAGATAGTTTAACTCAACTTTCAAAAGAGCCAATAAAACTTAAAGAAGGTAAAATGGAAGATGGCAGTGATGGCGATTCTTATTTAAGAGCAGCTGTAGCTAAAAATCTAGAAAAGTGGTGTAAAGATAATGGCTACGATTTGTATGAGGATGGATTGAAAATTTATACAACCATTGATTCAAAACTTCAAAAGTACGCAGAGGAAGCAGTACAAGACCAAATGAAAACTTTACAACGTAGGTTTTACAGTGTTTGGGGAAATGAAGATCCATGGTACGATTCTGAAAAAAACAAAGTTGATTATCCGGATAGAGCGATGAAAAACCTTCCGATTTACAGTTTGCTACAAAAGAAATTCCCTAATAATCCTGACTCGGTTACCGCCTATTTCAACAAAAAGAAAAAGATGCAAATCTTTACTTATAAGGGCGATAGAGATACATTATTTTCAACTTTAGATTCTATTCGTTACTACGGCAAAATATTAAATACCGGAATGATGACAATGGAACCATCTACAGGAAAGATTAAAGTGTGGGTTGGTGGTATCGACCACAAATTCTTTAAATACGATCACGTTAATCAAGCAAAACGTCAGGCTGGCTCTACATTTAAACCATTTGCATATTTAACTGCTTTAGAACAAGGCATGAGTCCTTGCGATAAGTTTACGGATAAACCTGTAAAAATTGCTTTCCAGGATAAGGGCGAAACAAAATATTGGGAACCTAAAAATGCAGATTACAGTGTTAGTTATCAGGAAATGAGTTTGCGTTGGGCAATGGCTCGTTCAGTAAATACTATTACAGCACAGGTAACTGAAAAAGTTGGTTGGGATAATGTTGTTAAATGGGCGCACGAATGTGGTATCGATAGTCATTTAGAATCTGTTCCTTCGGTTGCCTTAGGCTCAAACGATGTTACGGTTTACGAAATGGTTAAGGCTTATGCTACGTTTATGAACAATGGCGTTAAAACAGACCCTATTCTTGTAGAAAAAATTACTGATCAGGATGATAATCTAATTGATGAATTTAAGCCAAAAACGAAAAGAGTTTTAACCGAAGAAATTGCCTGGTTAATGACTTATATGTTCCGTGGTGGTATGGAAGAACCTAGAGGAACTTCTCAAGCATTGTGGGATTGGCCTGATTTATTCAGAAAAAACAATCAAATTGGTGGTAAAACAGGAACTTCATCAGATTATGTTGATGCCTGGTATATGGGTTTAACCAAAGATTTAGTAACTGGTGTTTGGGTTGGATGCGATGAAAGAACTGCGCACTTTAAAAACGGAGAGCAAGGAGAAGGTTCGAGAACTGCATTACCAATTTTTGCTAAGTTTATGGAGAAAGTGTACTTAGATCCAAAATCTGGTTACACTTACGGTCCTTTTCCAAAAGCTACGGTAGAAATTACGAGAACTTACAATTGTCCGAGTCCTCGAATTGTTAGAGATACAAGCTCAAATGATAGCGTTTTGGTAGACTCTACTGATGTTGCAGAACCTGCTACTACCGAAACGGCTCCAACACCTGTACCAACAGAAACAGAAGTTAAGAAAGAAGATAAAAAACCAGAGCCTGTTCAAAATCAGCCTGCAGTAGTTGTTCCTTTAACTAAAAAAGAAGAACGTGAGTTAAAAAGAAAACAACGACAAGAGGAACGTGAAAAACGGAAAAACGGCGACAATTAATGTATTCTTAAAAAATGTTAAAATTTTAATAGTGATTTAAACAATCACTATTTTTATTTAAATCTTAATATATCATCAGTTTATTTTAAACTGCAACTATAAAACCAAACGTATGAAAATAACCTCTACTTTATTAAGGCAATTTATACCGGCTTTACTCCTATTCTTTATTAGTTTTTCGGCTCAGGCGCAATATTTTGGGCAAAACAAAGTGAGGTATAAAAAGTTAGATTTTAAGGTTTTACAAACACCTCACTTCGAGATTTATTACTACATAAAGAATGAAAATCTCTTAAAGAAATTCACTCAAGATGCAGAGACCTGGTATAAAATGCACCAGGAAGTTTTTAGAGATACATTTTTAAAAAAGAACCCAATAATCCTTTACAATAACCATCCTGATTTCCAACAAACTACAGCACTTAACGGAGAAATTGGTATAGGTACCGGTGGTGTGACTGAAGCATTTAAAAACAGGGTTATTATGCCAGTCATGGAGCTTAATAATCAAACAAGGCATGTTTTAGGACATGAGCTAGTTCATGCATTTCAGTACCACGTTTTATTGGAAAAGGATTCTATCAGCTTAGAAAATGTAGGGCAAACGCCTTTATGGATGGTTGAAGGTATGGCTGAATATTTATCAATCGGGAAAAAAGATGCCTTTACTTCCATGTGGATGCGGGATGCAATGCTTAATCGAGACATCCCTTCTTTAAAAGACCTTACCAATTCAAATAAGTATTTTCCATATCGTTACGGCCAGGCATTTTGGACATACATTGGTTCGCAATATGGTGATACCACAATAGTTCCGTTATTTAAAAATACGGCTAAGTATGGTTATGAAAATGCAATCAGATATACTTTCGGTTACGATGATAAAACACTTTCCGGTTTATGGAAAAACTCAATTGATGAACATTATAAGCCAATGCTAAAGGCAGATAGTTCGCAAATTAAAATTACCGGAACTAAGATTTTAGATAACAAGAATGCAGGAAATATGAACGTTGCTCCCGCCCTTAGTCCGGATGGTAAGTATGTTGCGTTTATGTCTGAAAAGGATTTATTCGGGATAGATTTATTTCTGGCCGATGCGAAAACCGGGAGGATTATTAGAAAATTAACCAGTCAGATTTCCAACGGCCATATTGATGATTTTAACTTTATAGAATCTGCCGGAGCCTGGTCGCCAGATAGCAAACAATTTGCCTTCAGTATTTTTAGTCGCGGTAAAAACAGAATGCTGGTGATTAATGTAAGTAATGGCAATACGGTTTTAGAAACGGAAATGGGCGATGTAAGCCAGTTTGGAAATTTAACATGGGCACCAAATGGAAAAGATATTGCCTTTTCTGGAATGGTTGAAGGTCAGAGTGATATTTTCTCTTATAACTTAGATACCAAGAAAGTAACTCAGATTACAAATGATGCCTATTCAGATTATGCTCCAAATTATTCACCAGATGGAAATAAATTAGTTTTTTCATCAGATAGAGCAGCAATTCAAGGCAATAACATTACTGCTGTTCATCCAATAAATTTGGCTGTTTATGATATTGCTAAAAAATCGGTTAGCAATTTAGATGTTTTCAATGGTGCAAATAACTTAAATGCACAATTTTCGCCAGATAGCAAAAGTGTTTACTTTCTATCAAATAGAGATGGTTTTAGGAACCTTTATAAATATACCTTTGCCGATAATTCGGTAGATCAATTAACGGATTATTTTACCGGAATAAGTGGTATAACGGAGTTCTCTCCTGCGATTTCAGTTTCTCAAACTAACGACATTGTTTATAGTTATTACCGCTACCAACGGTACACATTATATAACGCAAACCTAAATAGCTTTAAACCAAAAAGAATAAATAATCAAGATGAGAATTTTGATGCGGCTATATTACCACCAATGGAAAATGTTGGTGTAAACATCATCAACTCAAATTTGATAAACTTCGATAGGTTTGAAAAAGTTGTTGCCGATTCGATGCGTGTTGTTCCGTACCGCCCTAAATTTAGATTAGATTATTTGGCAAATAGTGGTGTTGGAGTTTCAACCAGTAGATTTGGAACAGGTGTACAAGGTGGTATTGTTGGTATGTTCAGCGATATATTAGGTACAAATCAAATTATAGGAAACCTTTCTGTAAATGGTGAAATTTATGATTTCGGAGGTTTAGTTGGTTACATCAACCAGAAAAGCAGAATAAACTGGGGTGTTGCTTTATCTCACATTCCTTACGTTTCAGGTTTTAATTCTTACGCCAATGAAAGACTTCCATCTGGAAGTGGAACTATTGATGTAATTAATCAACGTACAGATATTATTAGAACTTTTGAAGATCAGGTTCAGATTTTCGGTGCTTATCCATTTAGTAAAATTCACAGATTCGAACTTGGTGGAGCATTTTCTCATTATAGTTATAGAATTGATAGATACAGTAATTACTATAACAATACTGGTTTTTACGTAGGTTCTGACAGAAGCAGAGTATCTAACGAACAAGCAACACAAGATTATGGTGTGCCGTTTAATTCGTTTACACTATATCAATTAAACGCTGGTTTCGTTGGTGATAATTCAATTTTTGGTTTAGCTGCACCATTAGATGGTTTTAGATATAGAGTTAGTGCTGAAAAATATTTAGGTACATACAGCTTTGCTGGCGCAACTGTAGATTTAAGAAAGTATTGGAGACTTAAACCAGTTACATTTGCAGTTAGAAGTTACAACATGCTAAGAATTGGTAAAGATGCAGATAGATTGTATCCACTATTTTTAGGTTATCCATATTTAATAAGAGGTTACGAATCAAACTCAATTTATAAAGCTACAACTCAAAGGGCTGACCAATCTTTCGATATTAATCAGTTAAGTGGAAGTAAAATGGCTGTATTTAATTTCGAAGTGAGGTTGCCTTTTACAGGACCTAAAAAATTATCAGCAATACCATCTAAGTTTTTATTCTCTGACTTAAACTTATTCTTTGATGCAGGCGTTGCCTGGACAAATGATACTAAAGTAGCTTTTAAAAATGAGCCAACCTATGTTACCACACCTATTATTGGAGCTGATGGCACTCAAACTGGTACATACCAAGCAACTACTGAGCGTGTTCCTGTAATGAGTGTAGGTTTATCGTTAAGGGTAAATGTATTCGGCTATTTTGTATTAGAACCTTATTATGCAATACCTTTCCAACGTAAAGATGTTAAAGCAGGTGTATTCGGCTTAACCTTTGCACCTGGTTGGTAGAATTTATAAAAAATACATTAAAAAAATCGCATCCGAAACAGATGCGATTTTTTTATGCTCCAATATTTATGATAAACTCGTAAAAGATAACTTAACCTGATTGGTTATATTTCTATGTAATAAAATGTTTTCAAAATCTAAACCGATTGTTAAATCAATCCAATCTGGATTACAAGAACGAACCAATCTTTCTTTTTGTACACGTGTAAATCTGCTTACCGATTTGAAACGACTTAATGCCTGTTCTTCAGTTTTAAATTCTTCAAAATAAACCAAACGTGTTAGTTGCTTTCCGTTATCAAAAAATAAGTTCGGCATCTGCTTGTAAAAATCTAATGTTTTAATCAAATCAGAACTCATGCCAACATGCATACTTGTACGGTTTCTGTCGGTAACGATGTAAACAAACTTTTTCATAATAACGTATTTAAAAATTAAAACTAAACTATTTAGTATACCCTCTTGCAAATCAAAATAATATTACTAACTTTATGAGCATAAAATTACTAACTATTTTAGTAATTCCAAATTTATTTTAAAATTTATTTTTATGTCGAATATTTCAAATAATTTAAAGTACCTAAGGAAGAAAAAGGGCCACACGCAACAGCAATTTGCTGATATAATGGAAATTAAGCGTTCGCTTATTGGTGCTTATGAAGAAGACCGTGCTGAACCAAAATATGATTTGCTAAAAAAAATAGCAGAGTATTTTGATTTGACTATTGATGAATTTATCAATGAAAAAATATCTGATAGCTGGAAACCAAAACCAAAAAGCCAAGGTTCAAATCTTCGTGTATTAAGTATTTCTGTTGATGCGAATGATAGAGAGAATATCGAACTTGTTCCGGTAAAGGCTAGCGCCGGTTACTTAAATGGTTTTTCAGATCCACAATATATTAGTGATTTACCAAAATTTCAGTTGCCGATTCCTGCACTTAGACAAGGTACCTTCCGTGCTTTTGAAATTATGGGCGATAGTATGTTACCCGTTCAACCAGGTAGTGTAATAATTGGAGAATATTTAGATAATTGGAATGAGGTTAAAACCGGAGAAACCTACATTATCATTAGTAAAAATGAAGGTGTAGTATATAAGCGTGCCGGTAATCGTTTCAGAGAGAATAAGGATTTAAAATTAGTTTCTGATAATAAAGTTTATGATGCATATACCATTGCTGCAGATGATATATTAGAAATTTGGAGTGCTAAAGCTTATATATCTACATCCTTACCAGAACCAGCTCCAGACCCAACAATGGAAACTTTGACACAAATGATGGCTCAAATGCAAAAATCTATTTCTCAACTAAATAAGAATTAACAAATTTTAACAATTTACGATTAAACCGTTTTCATGTTTTAGTATCTATTAGAGAAAACACATAAACATGAAAAAATTAATTTTAACTATGGCAATTGCAGTAATGGGTTTTACTGCAGTTTTCGCACAAGATTCGACAAAAAAAGCAAGAAGACCAATGCAGAATTTAACCGTTGAGCAAAGAGCTGAGCGTGCAACAACTGCAATGGAGAAAAAACTTAATTTAACAGCAGAACAAAAAACTAAAGTTTACGCTATTGAATTAGATAGAGCTAAAAAGATGGATGATTTTAGAAATGAAGATAGATCTGCAATGAAAGATAAAATGAAATCGAGAAAAGCGGATATGGATGCTTCAAAAGCTAAACTTGATAACGTTTTAACTGCTGACCAGAAAACAAAGCTTGATGCTTTTAGAGCTGAGGCAAAAGAAAAGGGTGAAAAGATGAGAAAAGGATTAGGCAAACCTAGAAGAGATAAAGCACCAGTAGTTTCAAACCCTCCTGCTCAAGGATAAAAATAAAATTTTGAATTATAATAAAGCGTTTCGAGTATTCGGAACGCTTTATTTATTTGTAGCCAAAGCTATTTTAAATAACCTGTTGAGTTTAGAAAATCTGCCCAGACTTTATAACCTTCGGGTATAAGATGAAGTCCATCTTTAGTAAGTTCAGCTCGCAGGTGATTATCCTTATCAGTAAATTGCGAATACAAATCTATCACCGTTACATTTTTTGCGGCAAGTTTCTTTATCTCGCTGTTTAACCAAAGAATGTGTTCGTCTTTACCATAATGATTTTTAAAGCGGTCAAAAGAACTATTTACAGGCAAAAGTGTATTAAAGTATATCTTAGTTTTTTTAGATCCATTTCTGATTCTATTAACAATGGTTTTGTAGTTTCTTAAAATCACACTATCTGGTATGTTTCTCGAAATATCATTGATACCAATAAGAATAAAAATTTTGGCAGGTTTACCATCTATTATATCTTGAAGTCTATCTAAAACGCCAAAAGATATATCACCAGAAATGCCTCTATTTTTTGCCTGAGGTAAATTTAAAAGCTTAGCCCAATCTGTTCCTGCGGTTATGCTGTTTCCTAAAAAAATATAATCTTTCTTTGATTTTGGTTCTGCTTTAAACTTATTAACCAATTCTACATATTTTCCTGGCCTGTACGTGCTATCCCAAGTTACGGTTTGCGCACATAAATTACCTAAAAGGATAATATTAAAAAGTACAAAAGAGATTAAGATTTTATAGGAAACCGTTTTCATATTTTATTTTGATTGAATTAATAAATTAGGATAATCAGAGATGATGCCATCAACACCTAAAGTTCTTAAGCCTTTCATATCTGCAACCGTATTTGCTGTCCAAGGTATAACTTTTACATTATCTGCGTGCGCCTTTTTAACTAAATCTTCGTTAACCATTTGCCAAACCGGGCTTAAAATAAAAGGCTTGTAACCCAAATCTGCGATATTTTCTTCATAAGTTTTTTTATTAGCAACTAAGAAAGATGTTCTCACATTTGGGTATTTTTCATGAATTAATTGAATTGTTCTTTTATCGAAAGATTGAATAACAACATATGGTGTGATGCCTTTTTTCTCTATAATTGCCATCAGAAGTTTAACAAATATTTCTGGTTTTGGATTTGTAATTCCATCGCCTGCAGGGCTGCATTTTGTTTCGATATTATAAAAAAACTGTTGCCTTTTATTGGTTTTGATATCTTTTTGAACAGCATCAATCAAATCAGAAAGTAAAGGAATATTTGTTTTTATTTTTTGCTGGTTTGGAAAACCTGCCAATTCTTTAGAACCTAAATCGAAAGACTTAACTTCTTTATAATCCATTTGAAAAACAGGATATTTTTTTGAATCGGATGCAGGAATGTCTTTGCCATCTGGCGTACGCATAAAGCCTGGACTTAGGTAATCATCATGCGTTACCACAACTTTTCCATCTTTGGTAATATGTGTATCCATTTCCAAAGTTGTAATACCATCAATCTTCATGGCATTTTGCATCGCTAAAATTGTGTTCTCCGGCCATAAACCGCGTCCGCCGCGGTGCGCTTCGGCACTAAATTTTGGAAATTCAGCAACTTGTGCTGATGCATTAATTGAAACCATTGCTAACAAAGCAAGGCATACATTTTTTGAAATTTTCATCTTTTGAATTAAGTTAAGCTTTAAACTCGGCTTCAAATTTTTCTCCGAAACGATCTGTTGCAACCACCTTAACATTTTTTACTGATGGTTCGAAATGCGCTACAAACAAATGTTCGGTTTTACTTGGTTCCGGGAATGTTCTTCCGGCAGGCAATTTATCACCCTTATATAAACTTACCGATAAGGGATCGTAACCTTTTTGCTGTTCTAAAACACCCATTGCTTTTCCATCAAGAAAATATTCAACTTTCCAATTCTCGTCCCAATTCCAAACATTAGCAATTAAACGTTTCTGATTGGTTAAATCATCAACATAAACATGAACCTGCTCTTTTTTGCTTAATCCAGTTGGTTGATAATACCATTTCAAATTCGTTCCATCTACTTCGTAAACACCATAACCACGTGGAGTACCATCTTCGCAGATTGGCCCCGTCCACCAGGCGCCACAAACTGCACCATGATTATGTTCGAAAATACCGTTAGTAATTACGTTTTTATTGTAATGCGTATGACCGGACATAATGTGAATATTCGTAAAACCATTTAAAACAGCATAAAAATCTGTGTTATTTTTTACTGCATTATGCACAGGAATGTGAAGATTAATAATCAACAAAGCATCTTTTGCAACATATTTTAAATCTTTTGCAAGCCAATCTAATTGTTGTTGATTGATATAACCATCATAGTTTCGTTCAGTTCCTAAATAGCGAACATCATCTAGAACTACATAATGTGCTTTACCCCTATTAAACGAGTAATAAGTTGGCCCATAATGCTTTTGAAATGTTTTATCAGATGTTTCATCACCACCCATTCTATAATCCATATCATGGTTTCCTAAAGCTTGAAAGAATGGAATACCCATTTTCGCAACCGCAGTATTATAATCAGCAAAAAGTTCGTGGTTATCCCAAACAATGTCTCCAACTGTTATCCCATGTACCGGAATTTTAGGATTCATAGACTTAATAGTCTTTATTGTATCAGGAACAGATGTTTCCATCATCTGCGCTACATCTTTTTTATTTTTAACCTGAGGATCTGCCCAAATGATAAAATTATGTTTGTTATCATTTAATTTTAACGGATTTAGCTCGAAGTTTAAATCTGTTTTGCCAGTTGCACTTTCGTAATATTTAGCGATGTGGCTTTCTGTTTTAAACTCGTAACCGGAAGGTGTACTAATCCATACGAACTTTGCTAAAGGATTTATATCAATATTGTATTTACCTGATTTATCACTTTGTACAACATTAAAACCATCAGAAACTACTACGCCAGCAATACCTTTACCCTTGCTGATAATTTTACCCGATATTTTATTATCTAAAAAAGTTGAGGAGAATGGAAATGCTTTAAGACTTACAAATAAAGTTGTACCCAATAAGGCCGACTTTTGAATAAATGATCTTCTATTCATTAGATTTCTTTTAAAAAGCAAGCCATCTTTTTGGGATGGCTTGCCTATGTTTTATTAGTTTGTTATTGTGGTAAATCCAACAGCCTGTTCTATGGTAGATAAAGGCGATGTTGATGTTAAAACGATATTTATTGCTGTTCTACCTGTGCTCCAAATACCTGTAGTTGCGTTGTAAACTCCGCCAAGCATAGTGAAATTACTTGTGTTCGGGAATCCGAATTTATTGGTATTTGTACCTCCACCGTAAAAAGCCACTACCTTTTTATTTTGTATGGTGCTATATTTATCAGTGTTTGTAATTCTATATCCAACTTCTGGTGGTCCAGCTGAATAAACCGCACCGTTACCTCCATACATAATTACATCTAAAGGAACAGAAGTACCCGTAACGTTAAGTCCATCAAAAACAGCTACACCAGCCACGTTACCGCTATTTGCAAGTAAGTTTGTAGTTGCCGTACCAAAACCATCTCCATCTAATGTTGCATATTGTTTACTGGCAATCCAAACAGCTGATCTAATATCTGTTGAGCCAGCACCCCAAATCACTTTATTTCCTCCAACATAGCAGAACTGACCTTTTTTAACAGAACCTGAATTGATATTGAATTTATAAGTTCTGATACCACCTAAAGCCCATCCTGTTGCAGGGGCAGCTAAAATACCTGCATTGTTGCAAACAACGATAGAAAATGGTGTTGCTGCAAAATCGATATCTCTTGTTGCCTTAAATTGTATGTACTCATAATTCGCATCTGTACTTGTCGGATCGGTTAAATAACCCGTAATAATTAAAGCAGATGGTTTAATCTCTGGTAAAGCAAAAATATCATCTGTAGTTCTAGGCCACAACTGTATTCCTGTTGCAGTTGAAAATGCAATTCCTGTATAATCTGCAAAAGGAATAGATTCTTGTTTTGAATATGTTGCCGTTGTTTCAGTATGAACTATTGCCGTTCCAAAACCATCACCAATTGTCTTATTCCCAGTGTAAATATCACCTTGTGCAGGCTCAGGATTCATCTTTCCTTTACTTATTGTGATTAAAGTACTTTCGTAAAAACCTGGTCTTGAGGTTAACATTCCAGTATTAACAGCCCTAACAATTATTCCTCGTCCGCTGGCTTTTTTCTCGATACCAGCAGCTACAACGCCATCAATCTGTAAATTACCATTTACTCTTTTTAATGTAGAGCCTGTAACTCTTACGTGTACAGAATCTCCTGGAACATATTTAGCCGCTTCAGTACCAACATTAAATGCAATTCCTCTTAAAGAATCTATTCCGTTACCGGCTATTCTACTGTTTTGTACAAGCAATAATCCGGCAGGAAGATTTCCGCTCGCCTGATTAGAAACAACTATACCTTTTATAAAATTTGCTCCTCCAAGGTTGTCATCATTAAGCTGTAAATCCGAACCTTTAAAAAGTTTACGCAAATCGAAATTTGAAATATATGGACTAACTGATACTTTAATGTAATCGGTATCGCGTTTGCATCCTATCCAAGTGCCGCAGATTACTACTAAAGCACTAAATAATAATATTATCTTCTTCATATTGTTTTTAGATATGATTAAGGTTTTTGCCACCAAACAAGTGTATTAATATCATCAGCACCTTGCGATGCAACAGCATTTTTATAACTTGTTGGGTTGGTTGATTGTGTAACTAATGGATAATTTAATCTTGCAGGCATTCTGCCACCGTTCGCTAAGCCAGTTCCTTTCGGGATAAAAGGATGTCCGCTTCGGCGATACTCAATCCATTGTTGAAAATCGACCAAGAATAAAGCATAATATTTTTGAAGATGAATGGATTGCAACTTGCTTGGCGAATTATTTACAGTATTATTAAGCGGTAAACTGTTATTCCATTGAATATCTGCAGCAACTACATAAGTTGCTAATGCCGGATCAGTAGCGGAAGTAAACAAAGTTGGAACCCAATAGTTGATAGCATCTGCAATGCCCTTCATGTAATAACTTTCTCCAGTTCCTGTAATCCATCCTCTTGCGGCAGCTTCGGCTAAGATAAAATCAACTTCTGCACAGTTCATTATAATACCTGTATTAGCAGCAGTTTGTAAAGTAACACCTGCACTTTGAGCATCTGAATAAAAATAAGATTGTTTAAGTACCGAAGTACCTGCATCATACCCACTTGGTACACCAATTAATCCGGCAGGTCCGGGTGCAATTCCAAAACGGCTTACTCCATTTACACCGTAAGTGCCATTTACACGCGGATCATTCCAAATTGCTAAATTGCTTATAAAGAAATCTGTAATTGCAGGTCCTCTAAAATCAACTGCTCTTACGTTAATCATAAACGGAGAAGAATAAACTGCTGTACTGCTATTTGTTCCATTCCAAAGGATTTTAGCTGTGTGCGTATTGTTTTCCATTATCGGATAAGCAGCCTTATTTGTATCAGCAATTTCTTTGATTTTGGCAATTACCTGAGCACTAACATCGGCTTTGCTAGAAATGCGAAGCAATAAACGTAAATACAAAGAATTACCAAATCTTCTCCACTTGCTTACATCACCCTGATAAACCGGATCGCTGCTTGCAACAATAGATTTTCCTTCAGTTAACAATTTATTTGCTTCTTCAAGTTTATTAAATAAATCGAGGTAGATATCCTTTTGTTTATCAAAAATAGGTTCATAATTACCATCTTTTCCTTGGTTTGCCTGAGAATATGGCACATCACCATAAACATCGGTTAACAATTGAAAAACCCATGCCTGCGCAATTAGAGAAATACCTTTATAAGAATTATTTAACGATTCAGGCTTATTGGCAATAGTATAAATGTCTCTTAAGTTGGTTAATTCCGGATACCAGTTATTCCAGGTATAATCTGCCCAGGTACGTCTAACATCGTACCTAAAGACTCTTCCTTCAGCATCATTAATATCAACAGTTACCTGCATCAGTTCATTGTTAAAGTTACGATTACGCACCATGTTTGCAGATAATATGTTGACCAATGAAGGTGCTAATAGCTGACTTGCATTAACTGATGATTTACCAATTGGATCGGTATTTACCTCGTTAAAATCTTTTTTACAGGAGAAAGTAGATAAACTAATTACACCCAGTAATATATAATTGGTTATTTTATTTATAGTTTTCATGTTATTTCAATTATAAGCCAACAACTAAACGTACACCATAAGTTCTTGTAGATGGCAACTGACCAGTTTCAAAACCTTGAACAATATCTGTTCCTGATAGCGTTCCAAATTCCGGGTCAAAAGCCGGCCATGGTGACCAAATGAAAAGATTACGTCCGTAAGCTCCGATAGTCATTTTTGTAAAACCTATTCTTTTTAAGAAATTCGGATTAAATGCGTAAGTAATATTTGCTTCTCTGAATTTCAGATAATCGGTTCTAAATACGCTACCTTCTGCTTGGTCTGAACCATAAAGCGAAGTGTAGAAACTCTCTAAGTTAGTGGCAACAACATCATTCGGACGGTAAGTACCATTGCTGTTTTGGATAACACCTTCTCCAACTACACCGTTATATCTACCAGGTAATGTTAGATTTAATTTTCCCAAAGCTGCCATTCTTGAAAAAGTTAATGAATGTGCTACGGCTCCAAGTTGAGCATCGAATAAACCATTAACACTGAAACTTCCATAAGTAAGTGTAGAGCCAAAACTGAATCTAAATTTCGGCATAGTATTACCAAGATAAATTAATCCAGTTCCTGTTTTAGCATTTCCAGTTGTAGAATCATAAACAATCTGCCCATCTGGAGAACGTAAGTAGCCATTACCAAATAAATCTCCCATACTTCCGCCAACATTAGCAACGATTTGTCCGCCGCCTAAAGCACCTGTACGTAACACAACCGAACTATCAGCCAGTTCTACAATTTTATTTCTGTTAGCAGTAAATGTTCCAGTAAGCTCCCATTTAAATTTCCCTGCTTGTATAGGCGTTCCGTTTACAGCAAGCTCAATACCCTTATTTTCTACTTTACCTACGTTAAATACGGCAACATTGTAACCTGTTGCTCTATCAACAATACGGCTAAGTATTTGATTTTTAGTATTACCAAGGTAAGCTGCAAAATCAAAGTTTAAACGGTTTTTAAATAAACGCAGTTCTGTACCAACCTCAATAGTTGTAGTTTTAAGTGGTTTTAAATTTGGGTTAGGTAATGTTGTTGGGTTAGCCATTGCGCTATCCGGATAAATTCCATTTGATGCAAGGTTATAATTATATGCTGTACGATATGGCGTTGTACCACCACTACCAACTTGAGAAACTGAAGCTCTTATTTTAAAGAAACTAATTTGCTGAGGTAATTTCCAGAAATCAGACAATACAAATGATGCACTTGCAGATGGATAGAAAAAACCAACATTATCCGTTCTGAAAGGCGTAGCAAGTGTACTACTCCAATCCTGACGACCAGTTAAATCTAAATACAAATAATTTTTATAGCTAAAAGATATCGCTGCATAAAAACTGTTAATTCTATAACGAGCTGTATCTGGTACAGAAACCAACGGACTAGCATTATTAGTTAAGCTGTAATCGCCAGGAACAACTAAACCATCAGCTCTTAATTCAGATTTGCTATATTTATTACGCATTTGGCTACCACCAACATTTGCGTTCATTCTTAACGATTCTGTTATTTTCTTATCATACTTTAATAAGAAATCGGCGTTAATTTCATAAGAGTTAATATCCTGAACACGATACGAACCTTGAGCAAATTTATTACCGGCAGCATCATAAGGACGTTGCGTTTCGCGTATATCGTGGTTATAATCTATTGAACCGCGAACCAATAAACTCAACTCATCTGTAAATTTATAATTAGCCTGAAGACTGCTCAAAGCACCGTTTCTACGTTGCTTGTTTAAATATTGCTCAGAAATTGCGTAAGGACTTTCAGGGTTAGTAGTTGTAATATTTACAAATTGGGTACCAACCTTATCAACTGCCCAATAATCGCGATACCAATCTGTATTTACGTTAGGTTGCGCAAACATAAACCAATACATTAAAGACTGGTTTCCATATCCTGTTGCCGGTAAATTATCGCTATGTCTGTTATTATAAGCTACTTTAAAATTGATGCTTAGTTTTTTAGTCACATCAGCATTTGCTGAAAATGCAGCTGATGTACGTTCCAAACCAGTATTCGGAACTATCCAAGAGTTATCTCCATGACTTGCCGAGAAACGCATGGCAACTTTTTTATAAGCTCCATCTAAACTGATAGAGTTTGAAGATTCAAAACCAGTTTTAAAAAATGCATCAACCGGATTTTCGTAAGCAACCCAAGGCGTTCTAGTTAAACCTCTGGTTTTAGTTGCCGGGTCGTATTGATAAAACATTCCACCATTTGCAAATGGAGCGCCCCAACTTGCACTTGTTGCGTTTGTACTTGCGCCATCTTCTGTAGCTCCATAAGAGAAATATGAAACGCCAAATTGCCCTTGTCCGAACTGATTTTGAACATCCGGACCTCTGCTAACTTGCTCCCAAGTACTATTTGACGTGAAAGTAATATTAAGCTTCTTACTGTTTTTATTGCCTGATTTTGTTGTAATAATAATTGCGCCATTTGCACCTCGCTGACCATACAATGCCGATGCACCTGGTCCTTTTAAAACGGTAACACTTTCAATATCATCAGGATTTAAATCGTTTAAAGCCGAACCGAAATCCGGAGGCATTATATCTCCAGATGTACCATAAACACCGCCAGAAGAAGCAGCTGTTCTACGAGCAGAACTACTTGCAACCACTCCATCAATCACGATTAATGCTTCATTATCTCCTGTTAAGTTATTCTCTCCACGTAAAATAATCTTGTTAGAAGCAGCAGGACCACTGTTTCTTACCAGGTTTAAACCTGCCACTTTACCAGATAAAGCATCCGTCCAGTTACTGGCTACCGCGTTTGTAAAAGCACTACTATCAACCTTTGTTACAGAATAACCTAATGCTTTTTCCTCACGCTTTATACCTAAAGCGGTTACCACAACTTCATTTAATTGGCTTGATGAGGATTTCAATCTTATTTCGGCATTATTTTCGTTGTTACTAAAAGTTCGGCTAACTGAAGTATAACCTAACATGTTAAATAATACAACTGTTCCTTTTTGAACAACTATAGAGAAATTACCGTCATTGTTGGTTGTGCCTAAAACCCTTCTGTTATTATCACTAATCGTGATGCCGATAAGTGGTTGATTATCATCTTCATCTAATACCTTACCTTTAATGGTAATATTTTGATTTGTTTGCTGAGCACTCGCATTTTGATTATAAAATGGTAAAGCTAAAAGCATTAAAATCAATATTCTTATCCAGAGACGAGAAGAATTAAAAATTTGATTTTTCTTGAAATCGTCTGGGCTACTTTTTCTTGCAAAGAATTTGCATAGCAATCCTGATTTCTGTTGAGTAGAAATTTTGTTCATATACTGTTTACATCCGGTTAGTAATTGATTATAGGAATAGTTAATTTCGATTTATTTCGAGCCGGATTTCCGGCAAATTAAGCCCCTTCACATTAAGTTAATATTAACTAACGATTAACAATCCATAATAATCACTTGATATGTTGCGATTTATTAGTTTTTTATTTCTTAATGTTTCGATAATAAAATTAACAAAAACAAATCGAAAGCAAAAACAATTTAATTTGATATGAAGATTGTGTTTGTACTTTTTGGAGAATCAATACAGCATTAACATTATCTTAATATTGATAATATTAGATTTTTATTCAAATGAGGGCTTTTATTTATAACAAAGGCATCAAGCAGATAATCAGTAATAATTTCGTTACTAATTAAAAGTTAAGCTTAAACAGAAATCAAATGAAATAATATTACGAAAGCAAAGCTACTGTAACAATGATATGATTCAATAAATCGAAAGGTAATGAAATACTATTTTCCCGATTTTTTGTAATCTAGAACGTATTTATTGTAGATATCTCTTAGGGAGAAAGTACGCTCTAAAACAATTAAGAGTATAACAGGAAAAATCACAAGTTCGAAAATATTGAAGTTGTAGAAAACATAGGCAGAAATCAATATTAACCTAAAACATTCAAGATAATAAATCCATCTTCTCTGCTCTAAAAGTGCACCAATATTAATCAATGTTAATAGAATAAAAATTAAAATGGCTACACTATCTAAACCAGAAATCTGTTTATAAAACAATGTTGTTAGAGTTAATAAACCAATAACCAAAATTAGCTGAATGTTCAAGTAAGCTTTAAACTTAATAGGACTTGATGATTCCTTCTTACTTTGCAAATATTTCTCCTCTAAATATGGTCTTATATCTTGATCCATTAACGCCGGGCTACCAAAAACAGCTACCCATTTTGCTTTAAATCCATGTGCTCTTTTATAAGCTTCAATAATTTCTAAATAGTAGTGAAAATGCTGCCACAAGAAACTGTAGTTTTTAATAGGGTGTGTTAAACCATATTTTGGCGGTTCTTCCTCGGTTTGGAATGTTCCGAAAAGCTTATCCCAAAAAACAAAAACATCGCCATAGTTTTTATCCAGATACTTTTCGTCTGATGCATGATGTACACCATGAAGCGAAGGTGTTATAAAAATATGTTCCAGCCATCCTAATTTACCAATAAGCTGTGTATGCGTAAAAAATGAGTAAGCACCATGAGCCAGCAAAATGGTTATAATCATATTTGGATGAAAACCTACAAGCGGTAACGTACACCAAAAAACGTTTCTAAAAACCGCCTGAATTGTTGTTATCCTGGCAGCCGCAGTTAAATTAAACTCTTCGCTCTGGTGATGAACAATATGAGCTGCCCATAAGAAATTAATCTCATGACCTAGCCTATGGTACCAATACCAAACTAAATCTGTAGCTAAAAGCAAAATCAACCAAATGTACCATTTGTTAGGAATATCAAATAGTGCGTAATTGTTATAAATCCAATAATAAACCTGATAAAAACTAGCTGCAATAAATAAATTTAAAAGACGCTCCGCTATACCTACACTAAAGTTTGCTACCGAACTTTCGTATTTAAAAACGGTTTGAAGTTTTCTGTGTTGAGCAATTTTATATTCAATAAAAACGAACAGAAAAAAAGCAGGGATTGCAAATGCCAGATAGTTTACTTGCGCCATAAATAAATATTATTTTCTAGATAACGCTACAAACATAAAAATATTCTACTAATTACATAGATTATATAGTTAAAAAACTATTCTTTTATTACACTATTATTTTTGCAGTTTTAAATTATTTATAGAACTTCGATTCCAACAAAAAGCAAAGTTATGGCTACAAAAAAACAAGCAGGAAATAATAATATTTTATCTATTGATATCGGCGGAACGAGCATTAAAACAGTGCTTTTAGATGAGAATGGAAACATGCTATCAGAATATTTAAAAAGCAAAACGCCTGATGGCGCTACGCCCAAAGACATTGTTACAGGAATCATCGAGTTAATAAAACCAATTCCTGATACTTTCGACAGGGTTTCTATCGGCTTTCCTGGCTATGTAAAAAATGGAATTGTTAAAACTGCACCAAACTTGGCTAAAAACAAATGGGAAGATATCGATTTAGCTCAAAGAGTTGCTGATGCATTAAAAAAACCAGTTAGACTTGTTAACGATGCCGACCAACAGGGACTTGGCGTTGTGGAAGGCAAAGGTTTTGAAATTGTTTTTACGGTAGGCACAGGCTTTGGAACAGCATTACTTTTCGATGGAGGTTTATTGCCACATTTAGAATTAGCCCACTTCCCTATCAACAAAGAAGAAGATTATGATGACTACATCGGCAATAAAGCTTTTGAAAAAATTGGTACTGAAAGATGGAATAAACGCTTAAAAAAGGTTATCGAAATTTATAAAACAGTTTTTAATTACGATACCTTATATATAGGTGGCGGAAATTCAAAGCAAATCGATTTTAGATTAGATTCAAATATTAAAGTAGTTTCTAATCGCGATGGTATTAAAGGCGGAGCAAAATTATGGAAGTTGAACGATGGAAATAATATTACCACTGTAAATCCGGCAAAATAGCCAACAAAACACACGATTTTTATTACAATCATTTAACAACATAAACGCAAATATTAATTTGTAAACCCTAATTTTGGGCATAATAAAAGAAATAAAAAATGGCAAACAGCGATTCAAAGCAATATAAATTAGGGATGATTGGTTTAGGCACAATGGGCCGTAACCTTTTACTAAATATGGCCGATAAAGGTTTTTCTGTAACAGGATACGACAAAGACCATAAAATGATTGCAAAGCTTGAAGAGGAAGGTAAAAAACACAACCTTGAAGGCTTTGATAATATCGAAAATTTTATCAGTCACCTGGCTACACCAAGAACCTTAGTTTTACTTGTTCCAGCAGGGCCAATTGTTGATAGCGTAATTGCCGAGTTAAAGCCGCTTTTAAGCAAAGGCGATATTATTATCGATAGTGGAAATTCTCACTTTACTGATACGAATCGTCGCGTAGATGAATTAGAAAAAGAAGGCTTACATTTTTTCGGAATGGGTATTTCTGGAGGAGAAGAAGGTGCTCGTTTTGGACCTAGTATGATGCCGGGTGGTGATAAGCAAGCTTACAATGTTGTTAAAGATGTTTTCGATGCAATTGCTGCAAAGGTTAACAACGATCCATGTGTAACCTATATTGGTCCTGGTGCATCTGGCCACTTTGTAAAAATGGTACACAACGGTATTGAGTACGCCATTATGGAACTTATTACCGAGGTTTACGGAATCTTAAAAAACGGCTTAGGCTATTCGAATGAAGAAATTTATAAGGTTTTTAAAAAATGGAACGAAGGTCGCTTGCAATCTTTCTTATTAGAGATTACAGCCGAAATTTTTCTTTTTAAGGATACTGAAACTCAAAACGATTTATTAGATCAGATTAAAGATGAAGCTCGTTCTAAAGGAACTGGAAAATGGACTTCTGAAGTTTCAATGGAATTACAACTTCCGGTACCAACAATTAACGAAGCTGTTTCAAACCGCGATTTATCAAAATTCAAAAAACTTAGAGTTTCGTTAGAAGAAGCATTTGGTAAAAATGATGGCAAAATAGAAGTATCAGTTGATGAATTGGAAGATGCATTTTACTTCTCAATGATTAGTGCTTATGCGCAAGGAATGCATTTATTAGTTCAAGCTTCTAAAGAATATCAATACGACCTACAATTACAGGAAATTGCAAAAATCTGGCGTGGAGGTTGTATCATCAGAGCTAAATTCTTAGAAGATATTTATCAGGCATACGATAAAAACAATGCTTTAGAACATTTATTTGGCGATGCTGGTATTCAAGAAATTATAAAGAGCACTTTAAAAGGAACGCGTAAAACCATTACCGAATGCTTAAATGTTGGAGTAGGTATTCCGGCATTTGCTTCTACCCTAACTTATTTCGATACAATAACAACAGGTAGAATGCCTTCTAATTTAATTCAAGCTCAAAGAGATTTCTTTGGTGCACATACTTTTGAAAGAATTGATAAGGATGGTGTATTCCACGCAGATTGGAATAAACTTTCTTAATCACATCCCTCAGTTTTAATAAACAAAAAAATGAAATCAAACACCGCACTTAGTCCAACAATATTTGTAATATTTGGTGGCACTGGCGATTTAAATAAACGTAAACTTGCACCTGCTCTTTATAATTTATTTGTTGAAGGCTACATGCCCGATAAATTTGCAATTATTGGAACTGGAAGAACAGAGTTTACGGATAAAAGTTATAATGAAGCATTAGAGGATGCAGTAAATCAGTTTTCTCGTACTGGAAAGGTTAAGAAGGAGAAATGGGAAGCTTTCGGAAATACAATTCACTATTGCCCAACAGATTTTGCTCAACCTAAAACCTTCGAAAACTTAAAGGCAGCGGTAGAGAAATATCAAAAAGAATATGGACCGGAAACACAGGTTATTTTCTATCTGGCGGTTGCACCTAACTTCTTCCCTATTATTGCTGAATGTTTACATAAATATAAGTTAACGCAAAACGAAGACAATAGTCGCATCGTTATCGAAAAGCCTTTTGGTCATGATTTAGAAACAGCAAAAGAATTAAATAAGCTTTTAAGTACAATTTTTACTGAAAAGCAGATTTATCGTATCGACCATTATTTAGGTAAGGAAACGGTGCAGAATATGATGGCTTTCCGTTTTGCTAATGCTCTTTTTGAACCATTGTGGAACAGAACCTATATAGATCATGTACAAATATCAGTAACAGAACAATTGGGCGTTGGAGATAGAGGCGGTTATTATGAAGGTTCTGGTGCATTGAGAGATATGATTCAAAACCACTTATTGCAATTGGTTTGTTTAATTGGTATGGAAGCTCCAATTAATTTTGATGCTGACGAGATTAGAAATCGTAAGGTTGAGGTTTTAAGAGCCATGCGACCTTTTAATGCTGAGGAAATTAGATATAATACCGTTCGCGGGCAATACAGTAAAGGATGGGTTGAAGGCAAAGAAGTACCAGGCTATCGCCAGGAAAAAGGTGTTGATGATCATTCGAATACAGAAACGTTCGCTGCTGTCAAATTCCATATTGATAACTGGAGATGGCAAGGTATCCCGTTCTACTTAAGAACCGGAAAACGTTTAAATCAAACATCATCACTTATCACTATCCAGTTCAGAGATGTGCCACATCAAATCTTTTCATCTGGTGTAACCGAAAACTGGCAACAAAACAGATTGATTATCAGTTTACAACCTGAAATGAGTATTCGTATGCAGGTACAGGCTAAAAGACCAGGTTTAGATATGATTTTAAATCCGGTTGATATGGTTTTTGATTATAAAGGAACTTACGAAGGTGATACGCCTGAAGCATACGAAACATTATTGCTTGATGCAATGATGGGCGACCAAACCTTATTTATGCGTGGCGACCAGGTTGAAGCTGCATGGGAATTGGTTATGCCAATTTTAAATACTTGGGAAAGCAAAAAATCTATCAATTTCCCTAATTACCCTGCCGATAGTTGGGGACCGGAAGAAGCCGAAGCACTTATTGCAAGAGATGGTTTCCACTGGTTTAATTTGCCGTTAAAGAATAAAGATTAATACTAATCAGATTGTCATTCTGAGCCTGTCGAAGAACATTTATTATGTTTCGACAAGCTCAACATGACATCCAATTCATAAAATATGAACCTACTTATTTACAAAACGCTGGAAGAATTAAACCAGGATCTAGCCGATTATATAATTAAAATTGCTGAAGTAGCAATCGAAGAAAATGATCGCTTTAATTTTGTTTTAACTGGCGGAAACTCACCAAAAGAGCTTTATAGAATTTTATCTGTTGATTGTAAGGACAGAATTGATTGGGAAAAGGTTTATTTCTTTTTTGGAGATGAACGTAATGTTCCAAGCAATGATGAAAACTATAACGGTTTAATGGCGAAGAAAAATTTCTTTGACAATTTAAATGTTGCAGAAGATCATATTTTTTATGTTGATACTACACTTGCTCCAGAAAAAGCAGCTATTGAATACAAAAAAAGTATCGATAAGCATTTTAATGGAAGCGATATTGTCTTCGATTTAGTTTTGTTAGGAATGGGTGATGATGCACATACTGCTTCTATTTTCCCTTACACCGATTTGGTTAAAAATGAAGAAGTGACTGTTGATGCTGTATTTGTAGAAAAACTAAATACTTATAGAATTAGCTTAACTGCACCATTAATTAATAAAGCTGAAAATATTGCTTTCCTTGCTTTTGGAGAGAACAAAGCAGAAGCCTTATTTCACGTAATTGGTGATGAAGAAAAGAATTTTGAAAAATATCCGGCTCAATTAATAAATCCTATTGACGGAAAGCTGACTTGGTTTGTTGATGAAGCAGCAGTAAAGCTTTTGGAAGGATAAAACATTAAAATGATTATGCATAAAAAAAGGGATAACTGATGTAGCTATCCCTTTTTTGTGTATATCAAAATCAGTTTTAGTCTAATTTTTCTTCTATCAATAACTTAATAATACCATCTGCCATACCAACCTTTGGAACATAAATCTGCTTAATTCCGGTCCATTTCATTAAGGTCAAATAAATTTCACTAGCTGGAATAATTACATCTGCCCTATCCGGATTTAAACCTAAAGTATTTATCCGTTCTTTTAAAGAATAGCTTATTAATTTATTATACAGCGAATTTAGTTTTTGCAGAGACATTGGTGCGCCATCTTTTTCATCCGCCATGCGGAAAAGTTTATTAATGTTACCTCCTGTACCAATTGCTGCAAGATTTTTATAATTTTTGGTGTGATGCTTAACCCATGTTTTCATTTCATCCCAGGTTTCTTCTTTATCTTGATTATCAAGCATTCGAATTGTACCGATGTTAAAAGATTTTGAAGCCTCTGGTGCGCCATTTACAAAAACAGAAAGTTCTGTACTTCCTCCACCAACATCAATATATAAATACGTTTTGCTTTGCTCTAAATCTTGCTCAATATGGTTCGCGTAGATAATATTCGCCTCTCTTTGCCCCTCAATAATTTCTAAATCTAAATCAGTTCTTTCTTTAATTAGCTTTACAATATCTAGTCCGTTATCTGCTTCACGCATTGCTGATGTTGCACAAGCCAAATATTCTGTAACATGATAAACATCCATCAGGTTTTTAAATGCAAGCATAGTTTTAACCAAATCTTCGGTCTTCTTAGCTGATATTTTTTGGTCTAAAAAGGCATCGTCACCAAGGCGCAATGGAACTCTTATTAATGTGTTTTTTTTGTATTTAAATTGGCCGTCGTGTTTACTGATGTCAGCGATTAAAAGTCTGACAGCATTTGAGCCTATATCTATAGCAGCGTATCTTAGCATATTATTGATGTTTGGTTTTCAAGTAGTTATAGATATCTACCTGAGCCCTTGTTTTCTTACTTAATCTGTTTTTGTGGTATTTGTTATTGTTTAATGCATTCATTTGTCTGGCTTTAGTATTATCCTGCAATTGCAAATCAATAATATCCTGAATTTCCTGTTTAACATCAGGATCTAAAACCGGAAACCCAACTTCCACTCTATGATCAATATTTCTGCTCATTAAATCGGCTGATGATAAATACATATCATTTTTGCCGTTATTGCTGAAAATGTAAACTCGGGCATGTTCTAAAAACTTGTCGATGATGCTAATTGCCGAAATATTTTCGCTAAATCCCTTAACACCAGGAACAAGGCAGCAAATTCCTCGTACAATTAACTGAATTTTAACACCTGCATTGCTGGCTTCGTAAAGTTTGTTAATAATGCCTTCATCAGCCAAACTATTAACTTTTAGTAAGATGTAAGCTATTTTTCCGGCTTTGGCATTTCTAATTTCCCGATTGATAAAGTTGGTTAACCGAGAACGGCTCTCCAATGGAGAAACAATTAAATGCTTAAATCCTTTAGTTACGGTTCTTTTGTTCAATGCATCAAAAAGCTTCACCAAATCGTTAGTAATTTCCTTTTTTGCAGTGAAAATACTGTGATCGCAATATATGTTAGCCGTTTTTTCGTTGAAGTTTCCAGTTGCAAGGTTTGCGTAATAAACAGGTTTTTCTTTCTCGATACGCTTAACCAAACAGATTTTAGAATGAACTTTATAATCTGTTAAACCGTAATTTACTTTTACACCTTCTTCCATTAAACGACCAGTCCAAAAGATATTGGCCTGCTCATCAAATCTTGCTTTCAATTCCAATAAAACAGAAACTGCTTTACCATTTTTTGCCGCATTAATTAATGCATTTATTACCTTAGAATTTTCTGCAAGGCGATACAGTGTTATTTGTATTTCGGTTACTTTCGGGTCTATCGCTGCCTCACGCAGGAATAAAATAATATAATCGTAAGATTGATAAGGCAGATTTATCAGGTAATCTTTATGTGCTATTTTATTAAATATACTTTCAGTACGATGCAAACCATGAACCTTTAAAGGCACATTCGGCGTGTATTCTAATTCCTTGGGACCGACGTTAGGAAAGGAGATAAAATCTCCAAATTTATGGTAGCGATTTCCTGGTATTAAGCTTTCTGCTTCTAATTTTAGTTTATTCACTAAAACAGTAAGCATATTTAATGGCATAGCAGAATCGTAAAGCAAGCGCATTGGTTTTCCCTTTTTACGCTTCTCTAAGCTACTTTTTAAATCATCAATAAACTTATCATTAATGTTTTTATCAATATCCAGTTCAGCATCTCGTGTTAACTGGATTGAAAAAGCCTCAAGACTATCGTAAGTAAAAACATAAAAAATATCATCAAGGCAATAGCGAATAATGTCTTCAGCTAATATGATAAATTTTAAATCATTAGTTTCTGGAAGCACCAAAAACCTTGGTAAATTTGGTGGAATTTCAATTAAAGCATATTTCTCTCTAAGCTTGGTATCCTTTTTAGAAAGCTTAACAAAAAAGTACAAAAACCTATCCTTCAACTCAGGAAAAGGTTTATCCAAATCGAGCATTATAGGCACCAAATTGGATAAAATTTTATCTCTGAAATGATTTTTTACGAATTCGCCTCTGCTAACATTTAGTTGCGTATCGTTTAAGATAAAAATACGGTTTTGAGCCAATTCGTTAATCAAAGTTGCCTGAAAAAGCTGATCGAACTTACGCTCTTGCTTTACAACAATATTTTTAATCTCGTTAAGAATCTTTTTTGGGTTGAAACCTAATAGTGCTTTTGCTTTATCATTAAGGTTTGTTAATCGGGTCATGGTAGCTACCCTAACCCTGTAAAACTCCTCCAGATTAGAAGAAAAAATAGAGAGAAACTTTATTCTTTCTATTAACGGAACGCTTTCATCAGCGGCTTCTTGTAAAACCCGTTCGTTAAAATATAACCAGCTAATTTCTCTATTAAAAAAAGGTAATTTCTTCTTGCTCATCTATAAAAATAAAAATCCCTGTTAAACAGGGATGCTCAAAACTGCAAATTAATTTGTTAAATCGATGTTAATTCATAACCTCATTAATGTTAACAAATCTACTTCTTAGTAGTGGGTTTTGTTACTTTTTTAACAGCCGTTGCTGCTGGAGCTGCTGTTTTTTTTACAGTGGAAACTGGTTTAGCCGCTGTGGTTTTTGTAGCTGTTGTAGTTGCTTTAACTGGAGCTTTTGCTACTGCAGGTTTAGGTGTTACTGTTTTCTTAACCGCACTTGCAATTTCTTTAACTGCTGGCACTGTTTTTTTTGCTGTAGTAACAGCTTTTTTAACTGTTGCAGCAGTTTTAGTTTTTGCATTTGACAGTGCTTTTTCAGCCTTTTCTTCTGTCGCAATAGCACCAACCTTAACGCTCTGAACAACAGGCTTAGCTTTAGAAACGGCTTTTTTAACAACTTTAGCAGCTGTTTTTTCAACTTTAGCTACACCCTTTGCAACTGGTTTTTTAACTTCTTTTTCTTTAGTTTTTGCTGAATGAACAAGTTCATCAATTTTATGCCCAACATCAGCTTTTATAACGGTAAACTTTTTAGTTAGTTTTTTAGCAACACGCTTACTTGCTTTGCCAATTTCAGTGCTTATTTCCGAAGCATCGTGACCAAGCCCTTTAATTACTTCCAGAAATTTATCGGTAATAGATTGCTCCAACTGCTTTTTAACCTCTTTTTTTGTTACTTTTTTTTGAGACTTAGATTTAGTGGTTTTCATATTATTTTTCGTTTTTTTGTGGGATATAGTAATTTCTATTAAATCTACTTATTTTTTTACTTTAAAGCTAAAACCATGCCTTCTTTTGATATTGTAAGTAAAGTTGATGCGCAAACACTTGATAACGCAATAAACAATGCAAAAAAAGAAATTTTGAATCGTTTTGATTTCAATAATTCTAAAAGTACAGTCGAGCTTGATAAAAAAACCAACACGATAACTATTGTTACTGAAGATGACATGCGCTTAAAAGCAATTGAAGGTTCGATTATCTCGAGAATGATGAAGCAAAATTTAGACCCAAAAAGTTTAGATTTTGGTGATGAACAACAAGCTTCCGGAAATATGATTAGAAAAGAAATCAGCATTAAAGAAGGTTTAGATAAGGAAGCTGCAAAAAAAGTTGTTGCGAAAATAAAAGCAAGCGGCTTAAAAGTTCAACCTTCAATTATGGATGATCAGGTTAGGGTTACAGCTAAAAAGATTGATGATTTGCAAGCAGTTATTAACCTTTGCAGAAATGAAGATTTCGGTCAGCCGCTACAATACATCAACATGCGTAACTAATTTTAACGAAAAATTAAGTATTTACACTTATGGAGATTAAGGAAAATGGTTTTGTTTTTTCTGATAATAAGGAACTGCTAAATATCGATTCCATTCATCAATATCTAAGTGAAGAATCATACTGGGCAAAAGGGATTCCGTTAGAAACCGTTAAAATCTCTATTGAAAACTCTCTTTGTTTTGGAATTTACAAAGATGATTTACAAGTTGGTTTTGCAAGATGGATTACGGATAAAGCCACTTTTGCATGGCTTTGTGATGTTTATATCTCAACCGAATACAGAGGTCTTGGGCTATCAAAAAAATTAATGTCTTTTATGATTTTCCATCCCGATTTGCAAGGGTTACGCCGTTACCAACTGGCAACTTTAGATGCCCACGGTTTATACGAACAATTCGGTTTCAAGGCATTGCAAAATCCTGAAAGGCAAATGGGAATTGTGATCTCAAATGCGTATCAATCTGAAGCCGAAAAATAGCTTAAAAAAACCTTTTTATATGTTTCTTGTTTTCAAATTAAACAAAAACATAACAGATGAAAAAGATATTCTTTATTGCAGCAGCAATTTCTGCGGCTGCAACTTTCCAGGCTTGTCAAACTGCAGATAAAAAATCATCAACAACAAAAGATAGTGTTGCAGGCGATACTACGATGGTTAACGGTGTACACACAACGGGTGCTGAAAGTACAGCAACTGGTTTAGATGAAGAAGGTGGAACATTTTTAAGGAAAGCTTCTGTAGGAGGAATTATGGAAATTGAAGCAGCAAAAATTGCGCTCACCAATTCGACTAATGCAGAAATTAAAGGTTTCGCTCAGCAAATGATTACCGACCACACCAAAGCAAATAAAGAATTAAAGGAATTGGCATTAAAGAAAAAGGTAATTACTCCTGATGGTTTACCTGCTGATGAACAAATTCATTTAGATGCAATGAAGAAAATGAAAGGTGTTGATTTTGATAAACACTACATTGCCATGATGGTTACCGACCATGAAAAAACCGTAAAACTTTTTGAAGACGGAAAGCAAAATAGAGATTCAGAATTAAAATCCTGGGCAACAAGTACGTTAAGTACAATTGAAGCGCATACAACTAAAGCCAAAGCAATTGCTTTAAATATTAAATAAATTAAAAATAATGCATAGAAATCCTGCAACTTGTTCAAAGTGCAGGATTTTCTATTTTATCAATCCGTCACAATAAACTAGAATTTTAATCTACTTTACCGAATTAAGAAAATTAAACCTATATTTTGCCGTTTAATACAAAAATTACATTAATGAACACGAATAAAATTTGCAAATCGATATTTAATATCGCCTTGATTAGTGCGTTACCATTTGCTGCTTTGGCACAAAAGCCAAACTGGCAAAACCTTGATTTAAAAACAGATACAACTTTTGGCATAAGTACTGAGAAAGCTTACAAAGAGCTTCTTAAAGGAAAAAAATCAACAAAAGTTATTGTTGCAGTAAATGATGGTGGTGTTGAAGCCGTACATGAGGATTTAAAAAGAATTATGTGGGTTAACCCAAAAGAAACTGCCGGAAATGGTAAAGATGATGATAACAATGGTTACATCGATGATATCCACGGTTGGAATTTTATTGGTGGTGCAAAGGGTTCAGTAGACCATGAAACTTTAGAATTAACAAGACTTGTTCGTCGTGATCAGGCTCGCTTTGCAAATGTTACAGATGCAAAAGTTACTGAAAAAGACAAGAAAGATTATGAAGCATTTAAATTATTGCGATCTGATTTAGAACAAAAACTTGGTGAAGCCAATCAAAATCTTGCCGGGCTAAATGGTTTTAAAATTGCTTTAGATAATGTTGTTAAAAAGATTGGTAAAACTAATCCAACAGCTGAAGATTTCGCGAATTTTAAACCTTCCACAAATCCAGAATCACGTATTCAGGAAGTATTATCTGATGAATTGAAGAAAAGTACATTTGCCGAATTTTACGATTCTCAAATTACTGAAGGTGTTAAATACTACACCGAACAGATTGAATACAACTTTAATGTAGGTTACGACCCGAGAAGTATTGTTGGTGATAATCAAAATAACGAAACTGAAAAAAACTACGGAAATAATGATGTAACAGGTCCTGATGCTGGTCACGGAACTCACGTAGCCGGAATTATTGCAGCCGATAGAACCAATAAGTTAGGGATTTTAGGCGTTGCCGATAATGTAGCAATTATGGGTGTTCGCGTTACACCAAATGGCGATGAACGTGATAAAGACGTTGCAAATGGTATTCGTTACGCGGTAGATAATGGCGCAAAAGTAATTAACATGAGTTTTGGTAAAGCTTACAGTTGGAACAAGGCTGTGGTGAACGATGCCATGAAATATGCAGCTTCAAAGGATGTTTTGATTGTTCAAGCGGCTGGTAATGAAAATAAAGATATCGATACAGAAAACAACTTCCCTAACCATAAAGATTTAGATGAAAAAACAATCGCATCGTGGATTACAGTTGGCGCATCTGGCCCGAAAGATGATGAAACTTTAAAAGCTAGTTTCTCTAATTTTGGCAAAACTCAAGTTGATGTATTTGCTCCGGGAGTTAAAATATATTCTTCAGTTCCAGGTTCTAAATACAAAAACCAAAATGGTACAAGTATGGCATCTCCGGTTGTTGCGGGCTTAGCTGGCTTAATCCGTTCATATTATCCTAAACTAACAGCTGCACAAGTAAAAGAGATTATTGTTAAATCTGTTAGTAAGGTAAACCACAACGTATCTTACAAAAAAGGAGAAAATGAAGATGGAGAAACTGTTTCAGTTCCATTTTCGGAATTATGTGTTAGTGGCGGAATTGTAAACACTTACAATGCTTTAAAATTAGCTGCTACTTATGGTAGTAAATCTACTGCAAAGTAAATTTCAGCAGTTGTAAAACAAGAAAAGCGAACCGACTTGGTTCGCTTTTCTTGTTTATGCAATTTAAGTTTTCTAAACAGTATCCATATCAATTACGAAACGGTATTTTACATCACTGCCTAAAACTCGTTCGTAAGCTTCGTTAACATAGTTGATGTTAATTACTTCAACTTCAGAAACAATATCGTGTTCTGCACAAAAATCCAGCATTTCCTGAGTTTCTTCGATGCCACCGATACTTGATGCGGTTAAAACTCTGTTACCATGCATTAAAGCTGAACCAGGAAATTTTAAAGGTTCTGGAGGTAATCCAACACAAATATGAACACCATTTACATTTAATAATTTGAAATACATTTCATAATCATGCGGAGCAGAAACTGAATCGATGATAAAATCGAAGTGCTTTGCATATTTTTTTAATTCTTCTGGGTCTTTGGTAATCACAAAGTGATGAGCACCTAATTTTTTAGCATCAGCTTCTTTTGAAGGCGAGGTACTTAAGACAGTTACATCAGCACCAAAAGCAACAGCAAATTTAACAGCCATATGCCCTAAACCGCCTAAACCTAATACTGCAACTTTATGTCCTTTTGTAATTCCCCATCTTTTAATTGGCGAATAAGTTGTAATGCCTGCACAAAGCAATGGCGCTACTCCGGCTAGTGGAAGTTTTTCAGAAACACTTACAACAAATTCTTCAGTACAAACAATTTTATTCGAGTAACCACCATAGGTTGGCGTCGTTTTATCGCGTTCTAAACTATTATAAGTCCAAACCGTTTCCCCTTTTTCACAAAATTGTTCTTGTCCACCTTTACAAGTTGGGCATTCTTTACAACTGTCAACCATGCAGCCAATACCCGCAAGCTGACCAACTTTAAACTTGGTAACATCAGAACCAACTTCTGTAATACGACCAACAATTTCATGACCTGGAACCATTGGATAACGAGCAGGTCCCCATTCGCTACGCACCTGGTGAATATCTGAGTGGCAAATTCCACTAAATAAAATCTCAATTAATACATCCTTTGGTCCAACGTTTCTTCTTTCGAAATTCCATGGAGCCAATTTATCAGTTTGGCTGTGAACAGCATATCCTTTTGCAGCTATCATATATTATATTTTATGTCAAACAAAGCTATATAAACTGCTCGTCATTGCGAGGCACGAAGCAATCTTAATGCGTTTGTAATTTGTAAAATTAACTCGCTAAAATCTTATCAGGCGTAATAGGCAATGTTCTAATTCGCTTTCCTGTGGCATTAAATACAGCATTTGCAACAGCAGCAGAAAAACCAATCAAGGCAATTTCACCCATTCCCTTTGCTCCCATCGGATTAATATACGGATCGGGCTTGTTAATGAAATGAACTTCGATTTCCGGAATATCTGCATTTACCGGAACATGATAATCAGCAAAATTGTTGTTAATGTATCTGCCATAACGATGATCAACAATGGCTTCCTCATGCAATGCCATTCCTACCCCCCCAACTGCACCACCAACCATTTGACTACGTGCTGTTTTCGGACTGATAATTGTGCCCGAATCGCCTACAGAAACTATTTTATCAACCTTAACCACGCCAGTTAAGCTATGCACTTTTACTTTCACAAAATGGATGGAAAAAGAATACATTGAATAATCTTCTCTTTCCTTACCTGCTTGAGATTGTTTGGTAACTTCTATTGAAGGAAGATTGTTTTTTTTCAGCACATCAACAAAATTTGATGTTGCATCCATATTTGAATTAGCCGCAAGCTCTGCAATTGTTGATTTTAAAGAAACGCAAACATCATTTACAGCAGAACCGACTGTAGAAAGCGTTGCTGAACCACCTTGGCTCGGTGCTGGTGGCAATGATGAATCGCCTAATTCGAATTTAATTTTATCAACAGAAATACCTAATAATTTGCTGGCAATTAAAGTCATTCCGGTTCCCGTTCCTGGGCCAATATCACTCGTTGCACTTTGCAATACCAATGTTCCATCAGCTTTTAAAATACCTTTTACACTTGCTCTTCCTCTATTTGCATTAAAAACACCAATACTTACGCCAAAACCATATTTCCATTGACCATCAACTAAGCTTCCCGGTTTATTTTTTCGTTCGATCCAACCAATTTTCTGAGAACCTACGCGGTAAGCTTCCTTTATATTTTTATCTGAAAAAGGTTTATTCCGTTGCTGGTCCTTTTCAGGGTCATTTTTAATTCTAAATTCCAGCGGATCCATGTCTAAAGCATGCGCCATTTCATCAATTGCACTTTCTAAAGCAAAAGCTCCGGTTGCTTCTCCAGGTCCACGCATCCAGATGGGTACGCTTAAATCTACCGGAACAACTGTATATTGGGTATTTACATTATCACATTGATACATAAACTTAGCCATGTTAACCACACCTTCCGTGAAGTTTTCATATACAGAAGTTTCGCCAAAAGCCCGATGTGTAATTCCCGTCAACTTTCCATCCTTATTTGCACCTAAGCCGATGGTTTGTACAGCAGCCGGTCGATTACCAACCATTGTAAACATCTGCATTCTGGTAACCATTAATTTAACAGGTTTCGAAATGTGTTTTGAAGCCATAATCGTAGCAATTTCCAATGGCCATGTTCTTAAAGCCATACCAAAACCACCACCCACAAACTCAGAATTTACCTGAATATTTTCTATTGGGATTTTAAATACATTAGCAATAGTACCTTGTGTTGCTTTTACACCTTGAGTTTTTGCATAAACTGTAACCTGATTATTTGGTCGCCAATCCGCAATTATCCCGTGTAATTCCATTGGATTATGGGTTTCAATTGGAATATGATATTTAGCTTCGACTTGAACCTCTGCAGTTTTGTAAGCATTTTCTACACCTCGTTTGTAATCTGGTTGCCCCTGAAGTTTCTTTGCTTTTGCATCGCCAACGGCTTTTTCAAAATCAGTATTAAAATCTTCTTTAGCATAACTCGCCTTAACCAGTGAAGCAGCGAAAGTGGCTCTTTCGAATGTATTTGCTACAACAATTGCTATCGGCTGTCCGTTGAAGAAAATTTTATCCGTGTAAAAAATCTTCATTGCAGGTCCACCTTCTTGCTCGTATGCAGGAGCATATGGTTTATTTAAGTGTGAAATGACTGAAATTACGCCTGGAGCTTTTTCTGCCGCTTTAGTATCTAGGGAAATAATTTTGCCTTTGGTAATAGTGCTGGTTACTAAAACACCATAAGTTAATCCTGGCAATTCATATTCTGCAAAATACTTTGCTTTACCGGTTACTTTGAAAACGCCATCAACTCTATCGTTTTCATCGCTATAAAAAATCTTTTCCATCATTACGCTTTAGATTTTGCAACAGTTAACGCTTCGATAATAGAGTTAGGAGCCATTTGAAGCTTGAAATCGTTCTCTCCAAACCCTTTAGCATCCGTCATGGCTAATTTTGCAGCCTGTTCAAAATTTTCTATTGATGGTTCTTTTCCTTTCAAGAAATTTTCTGATGCATTTAAACGCCAAGGTTTGTGTGCTACACCTCCCATTGCCAATCGAATATCTGTAATTTTATTATTTGAAATTTCCATTCCGGCGGCCACAGAAACTAAGGCAAAAGCATAAGAAGCTCTATCTCTAACTTTTAAATAATATGAATTTTTGGCAAGAGTATTTACCGGAATTTCCAAACGAATAATCATTTCATCTGCTTTTAAGTTATTGTCTAACTGAGGTGTATCGCCTGCAAGGCGATGAAAATCTTTAAATAATATTTTACGTTCTCCCTTAGAATTTGCAAGTACAACAACCGCATCTAAAGCTGTTAAAGCTACACACATATCGCTCGGATGTACAGCGATGCATTTATCGGAAGTACCAAAAATAGCATGCATACGATTAAAACCACCAATGGCGCCACAACCAGAACCGGGTTGACGTTTGTTGCAAGGCATTTCGGTATCGTAAAAATAACCGCAACGGGTTCTTTGCATCATATTACCGCCAACAGTAGCTACATTTCGTAACTGAGCAGATGCACCAGCATTTAAAGCCATTGCAAGCAAAGGAAGTTTTTCTTTTATTAAGGCATTTTCTGCAACTGCTGTATTTGATGTTAGTGCGCCAATAATAATTTTATCACCAATTAGCTCAATGTTTTTTAACGGAACATGATTGATATCGATTAATTTCTCAGGTGCTGTAACACCTCTTTTCATTAAATCAATAAGGTTTGTACCACCGGCAATGAACTTAGAATTTTTATCTTTAATAAGTAAAGCCAAAGCCGATTTGGCAGTAGTTGTTCTCAGGTATTGAAAATTTATCATGCTTTACTTCCTCCTTTCGAAACCTCAACTATTGCATCAACTATGTTAGGGTAAGCCCCACATCTGCAAATATTTCCACTCATATATTCACTAATTTCAGCTCTTGAATTTGTATGACCTTCGTTAACACAAGCCACTGCAGACATAATCTGTCCAGGTGTACAATAACCGCACTGAAAACCATCATGTTTAATAAAAGCAGCTTGCATTGGATGTAATTCTTCTCCATTTGCTAAACCTTCGATGGTTGTTATTTTTTTCCCCTCATTCATTACCGCCAAACTCAAACATGAGTTTACTCTTTCTCCATTTACATGAACGGTGCAAGCACCACACTGACCGTGGTCGCAACCTTTTTTTGTTCCAGTTAAGTGAAGTTCTTCTCTTAAATAATCTAAAAGCGTAACTCTTGGCTCAACAGAACTTTTATAAGCTTTATTATTAACGGTAAGATTTAATGGGATTTTTTCAAAAAGCTCAGCGAAACGTTCATCAGCTTGGTTTTCGGCGGCTTTAACAGCAGCAGCCGGAGTGAGCGCAATTGCGGTTATAAGCGAACTTTTCTTGAGGAAATCCCTTCTAGTATCGCCCTGACCAACATTTTTATCAGAAGATTGCATAAAATATGTTTTGAGATGTTGTTGTTTTCTAAAGTTCGACAATCTAAATCGCAAAAAGCACACATTTAGGAATTTAGAATAATTCTAATAAGAGAGGAATTCTTAAGATTAAGTTTCTGAACATCGTCATGCTGTCCCGAAATTTCGGGATCAGCATCTTTCTTGCATTAAGACCCTGAAATGAATTCAGGGTGACGACATCCGATTTAAACAAAATAATTTCTAAAATGTGATCTCAATTTCTATTTTTATCAAATGGAAGAAAATAAGCCACTACCCGATTTATCAGCAGAAGAACAACGCGTTTTAGGTTCGTTAATAGAAAAAAGCCGGACAACGCCCGATTATTACCCAATGACTTTAAACAGTTTAACGGCGGCTTGCAATCAAAAAAGTTCGAGAAATCCGGTCATGAATTATGATGAGGAAACGGTTACCTTAACTTTAAATTCCTTAAAAATAAAAGGCTTAATCTCAACTGCTACAGGCGGTTCGAGCAGGGTTATTAAATACAAACATAATCTGGGTATTGTTTACCCTTTAGTTCCTTCTGAACTTTCTATATTATGCTTGCTGCTTTTACGTGGACCGTTAACGCCTGGCGAAATCAACAGTAATTCGGGCAGGCTTTACGAATTTGATACTATTGAAGAAATTTTAGAGCAACTGCAAAAATTATCAGAAGAACAACCCGCTTTTGTTAAGCTACAGCCAAAAAAGCCTGGACAAAAAGAGGCAAGATTTATTCATTTGCTTGGTGAGCAAGCCGAAATTCAGGAAGCAGAGCATGAAACTCAACAAACAACAATTTTCCAACCCAATGAGGAGCTGGAAAATCGTATTTCAAAATTAGAACAAGAACTTGAAGAATTAAAAGAACTTGTTAATCTATTAATGGATAAGTAATTAAGCTTCGTATTTCTTGAAAATAGTACTTGCTACATGTCCACCGAAACCAAATGTATTATTTAAAACATAGTTGATTTCTTTTTTAATTGGCTCGGCCAAAACAAAATTTAATCCTTGAGGAATTTTTTCATCCAGCTTTTGGGTATTAATAGTTGGCGGAATAATTCCATCTCTTATAGCCAGAATACTGATTAAACTTTCTACCGCACCAGCTGCTCCAAGTAAATGGCCAGTCATGGATTTTGATGCGCCGATTACCACTGGTAAATCGCCAAAAACATTTTTAACGGCAACAAGTTCGCTGATATCTCCTAAACCAGTTGAAGTTGCGTGAGCATTAATGTAATCGATTTTATCAGCAGAAATATTCGCATCATTTAAAGCTTTTTTCATACCTAAAGTGGCACCAATACCATCAGGAGGAGTTCCGGTTAAATGGTAAGCATCGGCAGCCATTCCGCCACCAACAATTTCTGCGTAAATGTGCGCACCACGATTTAATGCATGTTTTAATTCTTCCAAAATTAAAGCGCCTGCTCCCTCTCCCATTACAAAACCATCACGGCTTTCATCAAATGGCCTGGATGCAGTTTCCGGACTATCATTTCTTTTAGATAAAGCTTGCGCAGCACTAAAACCGCCAACCGATGCCTCTGTAATTGCCGCTTCCGAACCACCTGCTATCATCACATTTGCCTTACCCAAACGAATGGTATCAAAAGCATTTATAATTGCTGTGTTAGATGATGCACATGCAGAAACCGTACAATAGTTTGGTCCACGCAGTTTATGGCGAATTGAAATTGCACCGGCTGCGATATCTACAATCATCTTTGGAATAAAAAACGGACTAAACCTTGGCGTTCCATCACCTTGATGAAATTCTGCCAGTTGCTCTTCAAAAGTAGTAATACCACCATTTCCTGTTGCCCAAATTACACCAACTTCAGCCAATTGGTCGTCAGTCATGATTTTAAAATCCAATCCTGCATCTGTAATCGCCTGGTCGCTTGATGCGATGGCGTATTGCGTAAACGTGTCAAATTTCCTGGCTTCTTTCCTATCCAAAAAAAATTCGGGATTAAAATCCTTTACTTCGGCAGCAAAATGTGTTTTAAATTTAGAAGTATCGAATTTAGTAATAGCACCAACACCACTTTTACCATTCAAAATATTCTCCCAAAAGGTTTCTACTGTATTTCCAAGTGGCGTTATTGCGCCTAAACCTGTTACAACTACTCGTTTCATTTTATTAGTTTTTATTTTGTCCTGCGTACAGGTAATCAACGAAAGCTTCCACTTTTGGTGCAATAATCAAAATAGCAGGAACTGCTACGATGTAAGAAATGCTCCATGACTTTAGCCAAATCTGTAAAAAAGTTGCACTAAAACCTAAGTTTACGCTTATCGCCGCAAAGGTGACAATTCCTGTTGTGAAAATTGCCATAATAAAGGCAAAAGTTACTTTCTTTTTCATTTTGATGATTAGATTAGTTACTTGTTTCTAACCAGGCTTTTCTATTTGCATTCATGATGTTTAATGCATCTGTAGGCGATTGACGAAACAATTCATAAATTTTGGCAGTGTCGCCAACTCTAATTTCATAATCATCTTTTGCCAAAGCTTCAATAAATTCATCGGCAACAACTGATGGTTTAATTCCGTTATGCCCGCCAATTTCTTTCGAGAATTCAGTATCAACCAATGGTGGCATCAATTCAAAAACCTTAACAGAAGTATGCTCAAGACTTAATCTTAAAGATGTTGTATATGAATGCAAAGCCGCTTTACTTGCTGCATAAGTTGGTAAAGTTATACCAGGAACGTAAGCAACCACAGAAGAAACATTTACAATTGCAGCTTCAGCCTGCTCTTTCAGAATTGGCAATAATTTTTGATTTAATTTAACAATCGATAAATAATTGGTCAACATTTCATCTTCAGCGTTTGCGAAAGCATCATGGTTTTCATCAGCCAAATTATAAACGATAGCTCTACCTGCATTATTAATAACCATATTCAGGTTCGGGAAATTCTTACTTATTCTTTCAACCAGTTCATCAACCTCATCTGCTTTACTTACATCAAAAGGAATTGCAGTAACATTTTTCAACCCGATTAAAGCACTCTCCAAACGGGCTACATTTCTACCGGTAACGATGACATGATTATTTAAAGCGGTTAATTGTTTAACAATTTCTAAACCGATACCAGCTGTACCGCCGATAACTAATACTGTGTTTTGTGAAGTTTTCATATTTGTATTTATTTTTATACCAATCGGTATATTTTAGTTTAAAATTTTTTAACTTAAGCTATTGATATATTTTTTTAAGGAGTCCATGATTAAATTCCAGTTCTCTAATTTATTGGTTAAGCGGGAAATCATAATACCGCCTTCAATCATGGCAATAACTGTCAATGCAATTTGCTCCGGGTTATAATCCTTTTTAATTTCTTTATTCAGAATTCCTTCTTCTACCAATGTGATTATTCTCTTTTTCCATGATAAAACTGCTTTTAAAGCTTTTTCACGCAAAGCTGGATGTGTATCATCTGCATCAGTTGCAGTATTTAAAATCGGGCAACCACCTTTTGAAATGGTTCCTACAAAAAAACTTTGATACACACTTACATACGCCAAAAGTTTTCCCTTGATTGAAGAATGATTACTCATTTCAGCCTCAATTTGAGAAACATTGTTATTGAAATTATAATCGAATGCAGCCAAAGCAACCTCATCTTTATTAGCGAAGTTCCCATAAATGCTGCCCTTTGTTAAGCCAGTTGCAGCAGTAATATCATTTAAGGAAGTACCCGCATAACCTTTCATATTAAAAATAGGTGCAGTTTTCTCTACAATGAAATTTCTGGTTTTTTCTGCTCTAGTCATGTTGAATGATATTGACGGCACAAATATATACCGATTGGTATATTAAAAACAAATTTATTTATCATTGGATTGTATTTTTAATAATTCGTCATTTCGATTGAAGCGTAGCGGAACAGAGAAATCTTTTAACAATACACTTTTAATAAAGATTTCTCCACTGCGGTCGAAATGACGATTTTCATATTAGTTTGAATTTCGTAACTTTGTTTTATGAGTAATACAGAAAGTCTCGAAGAGTTTTACCAAAAGAAATTCGATTTTTTACCGGATAGCCTTCAAAAAGACATTGGCCATTTTAATGTTTTTAGAATGGAAGATTGTGTTGGCGATGATAAACCGCCGATGAATTACAGCAGAAGAGACTTTTATAAAATTGCGCTAAACCGCGGTCATAATATATACCATTATGCGGATAAAAGTGTTGAAATCAATGGAACTGCGCTTATGTTTTTTAATCCGCAAGTGCCCTACACATGGGAGCTTGCAAGTGGGAAAATGAGTGACATAAGAGGTTATTTCTGCATTTTTACAGAAGCGTTCTTTAACGAGAAAATCCGTGGAAATATTGGCGACTTGCCCATGTTTGCCATTGGTGGAAAACCAGCTTATGTTTTAGATAAAAAACAAGATGAATTGATTTCTTCAATTTTTAAAAAAATGCTGGATGAGATTAGTAGCGAGTATATTTACAAATACGATTTGCTTAGAAATTTCACAACAGAAATAACCCATTTTGCACTTAAAACCAATCCATCCGAAGTTTTATATAAACATCCGGATGCTAATTCAAGGATTACTTCCGTATTCACAGAATTATTAGAGCGACAGTTCCCGATTGAAAACCCTTCTCAACGCTTTACTATGCGTTCGGCTAAGGATTACGCAAGCCAGCTTTCTGTTCACGTAAATCATCTTAACAGGGCAATAAAAGAAACTACTGGTAGAACAACTACACATTATATTACCGAACGTTTACTTAGTGAAGCAAAAGCCTTACTTAAACATACGGACTGGAATATCTCTGAAATCGGCTACTGTTTAGGATTTGAAGAACCTACACATTTCAATAACTTTTTCAAGAAATTAACCAACCACACACCAACTTCTTATCGAATTGTTTGAATTTCGTAATCATCAGTTTGATTAGCGTAATACTGGATTTTAATTCCCAACGTAATTTTGTCTTAACAAAAAGGATAAAAATATGGGACTTAAAAAAGTTTGGTTTGTAACTGGTGCATCCAAAGGATTAGGACTAAGTTTAGTAAACCAGTTATTAAAAGCAGGACAATCTGTAGCAGCAACATCAAGGAATGTAAATGATTTAATTGCTGCTGTAAATTCAAATTCCGAAAAATTTCTTCCATTGGCTGTTAATTTAGGCGATGAAATAAGTGTTGAGCAAGCTATAAATGCAACAATTGCACAGTTTGGAAAAATTGATGTAGTGATAAATAATGCAGGTTATGGCATTGGCGGCAGCATTGAAGAATTAACTGATGAAGAAACCAGAAATGCTTTCGATGTAAATATTTTCGGGACTTTAAATGTAATTAGAAAAGCTAGTCCGCATTTAAGGGCACAATGTTCTGGTCATATCATTAATATTGCATCCATCGCAGGCATTGTAGGCGCTACAGGTTGGGCAGTATATTCAGCAGCAAAAGCAGCTGTAATTGCATTATCAGAAGTTTTAGCTGAAGATGTAAAAGCTTTCGGGGTTAAAGTTACTGTTGTTGCACCTGGAGCATTCAGAACAAGTTTTCTTACTCCAGAATCTTTAGTGTTGGCAAAAAATCCGATTGATGCTTATGAAGATGTTCGGGCTGTACACGCTAAATATCTAAAAATGGATGGCGCACAGGCAGGCGACCCAGAAAAAGCTGCAGCAGCCATGATTTCTTTAGCGAGTATGCCGAACCCTCCTATCCATTTGCTCTTAGGAAAGGATGCTTTGCAAAGGGCTACATCAAAAACCGATGCGTTGACAAAAGAATATCAGGATTGGAAAGCGATAACGATTTCCACAGACTATTAAAACGTTGTTATTACGAAATACCAAGCAATCTTAAAGCGATTGTTGTAGGATTGCTTCGTACCTCGCAATGACGAAAATTTAAACAATTTAAAATCAAAAATCATGGAAAATAAAAAAGTATGGTTTGTTACAGGAGCTTCAAAAGGCCTTGGACTAACATTAGTAAAAAAATTATTAAGCAAGGGTTATAACGTTGCTGCAACTTCAAGAAATTTGAATGATTTATCAAAAGCAGTTGGAGAATTTGAAAACTTCTTACCACTTTCAGTTGATTTAATGAATGAAGAAAGCGTTGAATCTGCCGTAAGCCAAACCATTAGCAAATTTGGAAAATTAGATGTTGTTGTGAATAATGCAGGTTATGGAATGCTTGGTGCATTGGAAGAATTGAGCGATAAAGAAGCTCGTGAGAATTTTGATGTAAATGTTTTCGGTTCGTTAAACGTGATTAGAAAATCATTGCCACAAATGAGAAAACAAGAATCAGGACATATTTTCAACATCTCCTCTATCGGTGGTTTCTCTGGAAACTTCCCTGGGTTTGGAATTTACTGCGCAACCAAGTTTGCTGTTGCTGGTTTTACAGAATCGCTTGCAGCGGAAGTAAAATCATTAGGAATTAAAGCCACAGTAATTGAACCTGGGTATTTCAGAACAGAATTTTTAACATCTGGCTCATTAGCAGTTCCAGCAAATCCGATTGATGCATATAAGGAAGTTCGCGATTCTCAGGCAGCCCACCAAAATGATATCAACAATCAACAACCTGGTGACCCGGCCAAAGCTGCTGATGTAATTATAGCAGCAGCTGATAGCGATAGTGCTCCGTTACATTTGTTTTTGGGTCCGGATGCTTATCATGTTGCCAATGTAAAAATTGCTGATGTACAGAAAGATATGGAAGATTGGAAAGCTTTAGCAACAGCGACTAATTTTGATGAGGCTTAGATACTCAGTAATTGCAAAATGAATAAGATTAGCCATGAAAATGCAGAATACATGGAATTGAAGTAGTTTCTAGGGCATTTCTAAGGCTTTCGTCATTGCGAGGCACGAAGCAATCTTAAGTTAATTGATTTGTTTACTTACCAGGATTGCTTTCCCGAAATATCGGGATAAACTGTACCTCGCATTGAGATTTTAGTGAAAGGGATAAGAAATTATCCCTTTTTCCATTTTATGCTACAACCAACTGCTTTAGTAGATGAAACTGTTGGCTTTTTACCAGTTGATAAATCATTGATAGCATTTTGAACATAATTAATTTTCTCAGGATTCACACCTTCAGAATCATTGTCAATTGCGCCAATATATTCAACAACATTGCCTTTATCTGTTTTACTTAGTAGAAACACATGAGGAGTTTTTAATGCGCCAAATTGTTTCGTTACTATATGATTAGGATCAAATAAGTATGGAAAGCTGAAGTTCTTTGCTTTTGATAAAGCCTGCATTTTCTCAAAACTTTCTTCAGGAACAGCGCCTGCATCATTTGGATTAATTGCAATTACTGGATAACCTTTTGATGCATAAAATGAATTTAGTGCAGAAACTCTATCCTGATAAGCTTTAGCCACCGGGCAGGTATTACATGTAAATACGACGATGAAGCCTTTGGCATTATTGTAATCTGCAAGTGATACAGATTTAGCATCTACATTTTTGAGAGAAAAATCTTTAACAACATCACCAACTTTATAACCTTCGCTTTGTGCAAAAACATAACTCGAGATCAACATAAAACCAATTAGAAATAAATTTTTCATAACAATTTTATTTTAAGTTTAACAAAGTACTTTTCAGTTCTGATTCTGTGAATTCTTTTTCGTAAAAGCGTTTAAACTTTTTATTTACAAACAAAGTTGCCGGAATTGCTCCTGACCATTTTTTATCAATTCGTTCTATATATTGTTGCTGATCGGGTTCATTTAACAAGAAAACTTCAGCTTTAAGGTTGTTTTTCTTTACAAATGGAATAACCTCTTTTTGCAATTTTGATTTAAAATCTAAACTCACCAGAATTACCTTAACAGGTTTTTTCAAATTTGAAATTCTTAATTTCTCAAAGTTTGGCAATTCAGCAACACAAGGCGCACACCAAGTAGCCCAAAAATTAACTACATATGTTGTATCTTTTCCATTCGCAATGCGTTTATCCAAATCATCTAAAGTAAGCAGTTTAACCTGAGCCTCAGCAGAATAAACAATTAAAGATAAGCAGATTATAAAAAATATACGCATAGTTTTATAACGAAAGTTAGTAAGTTTTAGTTTTGATGGTCATCACCAGAACTGTAGCGTAGCGGAAAGCTACAAAGTAAATTATTTCAGTTTTTTTTTTAAAAGTAGATGCTGAACTGAATTCAGCATAACGGCGCTTAAAAATTACTCAATTAACTGAGCCAGATTTTACCAAAACTCTTTGATAAGCTGGTAAACTTAAATCATCTACAATAACACCCCTATTTGTACTTGCATGAACAAAAAAACCATTGTTGAGGTAAATACCTACGTGATCGACGTTATTACCGCCAAAGGAAAAGAAAACCAAATCACCTTCTTTTAAATCATCGATATTTTTTCGCTTCACAAAATTGGCTTGGTCACGAGAAATTCTGGGCAATGTAACACCGTAAATTTCCTTTTCCAGCAGATATGCAAATCCGGAACAGTCAATTCCACTTTTATCCAATCCACCAAAACGATACTTTACGCCCGTCCAATCGGTAATAAACTTATAAAGCTGTTTGCTTTTCAAATTCGACATCGCATTAGCAGCTTTCGAAGCTTTGGTATCGTTTTTAACGGAATATTTTCTAGAACCACAAGCAGTTAAAACAAGTGAGAGTATTAAGATTAACCAAAAGGAGTTTTTCAATTTCATCGTTGTTTTATAATTCTTTAACCACAGATTTACACAGATAGACACAGATATTTTCAATCTAAATCTGTGTTCATCCTTTTTATCTGTGGTTAATTTTTCCTAATTTTTTATCAGTCGTTGTATTTCGTCCAGTTTAAGCAAAGCCTCTACAGGAGTTAACGCATTTACATCCAAATTATTCAGCGTATCGCGAATTTTTACCAAAACAGGATCATCAATAGCAAACATTTGTAACTGGTAAGCCTGATTTTGAACTTTCTTGATGCTGTCTTTTATGCTTTGTCCTTCAGTTCTATCTATTTCAAGTTTCTTTAAAATTTCATTAGCTCTGCCAATTAATTTTGGCGGCATTCCGGCCATTTTTGCAACATGAATACCAAAACTATGCTCACTTCCGCCAGGAACCAATTTCCTTAAGAAAATAACTTTATTCGTCATTTCTTTTACAGAGACATTGAAGTTTTTAATTCGGGGCATTGTATTCGCCAACTCATTTAATTCATGGTAGTGCGTTGCAAATAAGGTTTTCGGACGAGATGTTGGATGTTGATGTAGAAACTCTGCAATTGCCCAGGCAATTGAAATACCATCATAAGTACTCGTACCACGACCAATTTCATCCAATAAAATCAAACTATTATCAGAAATATTATTTAAAATGCTTGCCGTTTCATTCATCTCTACCATGAATGTACTTTCTCCTGATGAAATATTATCAGAAGCACCAACCCGAGTGAAAATTTTATCAACCAAACCAACATCAGCAGCTTTAGCAGGAACAAAACTTCCCATTTGAGCCATTAAAACAATAAGTGCGGTTTGACGTAAAATAGCAGATTTACCCGCCATGTTCGGACCGGTAATCATTATAATTTGCTGCGAATCGGTATCTAAATAAACATCGTTAGTGATATATTCTTGTCCGACAGGTAACTGCTTTTCGATAACCGGATGGCGACCGCCTTTAATATCCAGAACTTTTTCTTTGTTAACGCCTGGCTTAACATAATGATTTTTCTCAGCTAGTTGCGCAAAACACAGCAAACAATCTAACTGTGCAATCAGAAACGAGTTAAGTTGAATTGGCTTGATGTAACTCGCCGTTTCATACATCAACTCATTATACAAACGAATTTCTATAGCCTGAATTTTCTCTTCAGCACCTAAAATCTGTTCTTCATATTCTTTTAGTTCTGGTGTTATGTATCGCTCTGCGTTAACTAAAGTTTGCTTGCGAATCCAACCTTCTGGAACTTTATCTTTATGTGTATGTGTAACCTCCAAATAATACCCAAAAACGTTGTTGAAAGAGATTTTTAAAGAAGGAATGCCAGTTGCCTCTGCCTCACGTTTCTGAATTTGCACCAAATAATCTTTACCACCGAAGGCAATTTTGCGCAAACGATCTAAATCTTCATCAATGCCATCATTAATCACATTTCCTTTAATTAGCAATGCCGGTGGTTCTGGCTGAAGTTCTCTTTCAATTCTTTCGCGAATGGCTAAACAAGGATTTAGTTGATCGGCAATTTTGATTAAGAATTGATTTTTTGAATTTGCAGCAAGCGTTTTTACAGCTTCAATATGTACTAAAGCTCTTTTTAAAGCAACTAATTCTCTCGGACCAACACGCTGCAAACCAACTTTTGAAATTAATCTTTCTATATCGCCAATTTGCTTAATGTGCGTTAAAAATTCTTGTTGAATTTCTTCGTTTTTCACAAAAAAATCAACCATTCCTAAACGTTCTTCAATTGGCTTTAACTCTTTCAATGGCATTATAATCCACTTCTGGAGCAAGCGAGCACCCATTGGCGTACAAGTATGATCGAGAATATCGAACAACGTTACTGCGTTATCATTAGCAGAATTTACCAATTCTAAATTGCGAATGGTAAATCGATCCAACCACATAAAACGGTCTTCCTCAATTCTACTAATCGATGTAATGTGCTGCAAATTGCGATGCTCAGTTTCACCCAAATAATGTAAAACTACACCGGCTGCAATTATTCCGCTTTGCAATCGCTCAATTCCAAAACCTTTCAATGAGGTCACATCGAAATGTTTGGTTAAAGTTTCTTCGGCGTAATCTGATGTATAAGGCCATTCATCTAATCCGAAGGTGTAAAACCTATCACCAAATTGCTCTGTAAAGGTTTGGCGCTTAGATTTTTGAAAAATCACCTCCGTTGGTTTAAAACCTTGCAAAAGCTTATCAATGTAATCGCTATTACCTTGCGCAATCAAAAATTCACCAGTAGAAATATCTAAAAAAGAAACTCCAATCTGCGTTTTATCAAAGAAAATCGAAGCCAGGTAATTATTTGATTTCTGATTTACAATGTTATCTCCATAAGCCACGCCAGGCGTAACCAGTTCGGTAACGCCACGTTTAACAATGGTTTTGGTGGTTTTCGGGTCTTCAAGCTGATCGCAAATGGCAACACGTTGTCCGGCTCTAACCAACTTTGAAAGGTAATTATCTAAGGAATGATGAGGGAAACCAGCCAACTCTAAAGCACCTCCATTCGGACCAGTGCCTCTTCTGGTTAAAACAATACCTAAAATCTGAGCCGTTTTAATGGCATCTTCGCCAAAGGTTTCGTAAAAATCTCCAACCCTAAAAAGTAAAAGTGCACCCGGATACTTCGCTTTAATTGCGTTGTATTGCTGCATTAACGGGGTTTCTTTATTCGTATCTTTAGCCAAAACTGAAATTAATTTGCAAAAGCTATAAAGATAGCACGATTAAACATTCTACGGCTGTTTTGTTGAAAAATTGAAAGATTGTTAGCATAAAAATTGCAATACTTAATATTCATTTTATTTAAATACCAACTAGCATATTACTTTTGTAACTGCTGTAAAACTTTGTTACTTTACATTGATTTTCACATTTGCTGATAATAAACAACAATCCCTTGATTCACGACATCCTTTTTTACCTAAGTATATTCCTGATAATTACAACCATAATTCCATTTATCCGTCACGATTTTTGGATATTCAGAGTATTTGAATTTCCACGATTACAGAAATTGGTTTTTAATGCTGTGCTAATTGCGCTGATTTTGTTTTTCAGTTTCCCTGAAATTTTAATGGATTATATTGTTATTGGATTACTCAGTTTAAATGCAGCCTACTTAATCTATTTAATATTTCCCTTTACACGATTTGGTTCAAAGCAAATTGTAAAAGCGATGAATGCGCCAAACGAGAATAATTTAAAGGTTTTTATTGCTAATGTTTATCAAGAGAATAGAAACTCAAGTGCATACCTAAAACTAATTTCTTCTTGTAATCCTGATGTTGTTTTGATGGTAGAAACGCATGAATGGTGGCAGGAACAAATGGATGTTATCGGAAAGGAATATCCACATCAACTAAAGATTCCAATATCGAACACCTATGGAATGTTATTATATTCAAGATTAGAGCTTTTTGATGGTGAAGTTAAATATTTAGTTAAGGAAGATATACCTTCAATTGAAACGCTTGTCAAGCTTCCATCAGGTCAGTTGGTTAAGCTTTTTTGCCTGCACCCCGAACCTCCGGTTCCGCAAGAAAACCCAAAATCAACAGAAAGAGACAAGGAGATATTGTTAGTTGCTGAGAAAGCCAAAGCATCCAAATATCCGGTAATTGTAATGGGCGATTTGAATGATGTGGCGTGGAGTTATACTACTGAACTTTTTGGAAAAATAAGTGGTTTATTAGATCCGAGAAGAGGTCGTGGTTTTTTCAACAGTTTTAACGCAAAATATTTCTTTTTACGTTTTCCTTTAGACCATATATTTTGTTCAACGGATTTTTCACTCAGTTCTATAAAACGATTGCCAAGTTGCAATTCAGACCATTTCCCGATGTGCGTTGACCTTCAATTTAATCCTAAAGCTGAAAAATTAAATGATGCTCCGGTTGCCAGTGAGGCTGATTTGGAAATAGCTGAAGAAAAAATTAACGCAGAAACAACAGATTCCTAAATTAATTCCATCTTCCACCCTATTTATATATTTCCTTCAATTGCTGAGTTAAATAAGTAAACGCAAAAGGTATTTCCGTTTCCGCATTTTCAATTTTTCCCTCGATAAAAAGATATCCTTTATAATTAATCTGTTTTAGTGCCTTAAAATAAGGTTTAAAATCTTCTTTCATTACCCCCGGAAGTGAACGTTTTTCCTTTTCGGCAACCTCACAGAAAACTAATTGTTTTGCAGCTTTTACAATTTCATCAGGAGATTCGTTTTCTCTCATCATGTGAAAAATATCGGCATTTAGGCCAAAAACAGGGTTATTTACCTTTCTAACCACATCGGCGGCATCTTTGACCGTATTGATAAAGTTTGTTTCAGAAGCTTGAAGATTTTCTAAAGCAATAGTAACCTTGTGTTTTTCGGCCAATTTTGCTAGCTCTGAGCAAATTTTAACAAAATCTGATTTAGCCTTTTCTTTATCGTAACCCTCAGGAATAGATCTTGCTGATGAACTTCCGAGAATGACATACTTAACGCCCGCTTTATTTGCTCTGGATAATACCTTATCTGCATAAGTTAGCACTTGTTCTGCATTTACATCTGGACCAGCAATTTTAATATTACCTGGAAAAAATACATTACAACTCAAAACTTTCGTTTTTGCTGATTTTATCCTTTTCAAATTTGCTTCAAAAGCTTCTTCACTTAAAGATGGCGATAACATATTTGAAACAGACTCACCGATGTATTTGAAACCAGACGCATAGATAATGCTATCTCTGGATAATGGAGAAACGATGCCGAGTGATGGTATTTGTTGAGCAAAGCTATTTAAACCTGTGCACAACAAAATAATACTTAAAAAATTGCAATAAATTTTAGCGTTTAATTTCTTTCGGTTTTTCATTTTAACAGGGTTGATGAATGGTTAGATGTTCGTCTAAATTAAGGTAATTCACTAAAATTCAACCTAAAACGAACCGTAAATCATTTGTTACTTTCTTTATCTGTCAAATTCTCGTTTCTAAGCAAGGAAAGCAAAATTTCTGTAATATATTTAAGCGTTTAAACCATAACAATAATGAAATATATCCTTCTGTTGCTTTTTGCTTATCCAATTTTGATTAATGCACAGCAAAAATTAAAGCCGACAAATAGTTACAAAATTACTTACTGGCGCTCTGCAGATGGCAAACCAAAAGAAGACAGAAATCCGGTTATTTTAATTACCAGCTCAAATCAAAATTTAATAACTACCGCTTCAATATTTGATGGAAATGGTCGTTACCCATTTGAGCAAAGCATCATCGAAAAACCATCAAATATTCTATTTCAAATTGCTGATTTGAATAAAACCACACAAATTGCAACTGCAGATAGTACCACCATTTCGAAACAAGTAATTGAAGTAACTAATGAAACCAAAGTAATACTTGGATATACTTGCAAGAAAGCAACGACTGTAGTCAACTCAAATCGGATAGATTTGTGGTTTACAACTGATGCCGGAATAAAAGCTGCACCAACAGTTTTAGGTCAGAATTTAGGTTTGGTTTTAGAGCAAGTTAGAAATGGTAACAGTTATTTAACTGCTACTTCAATAAAAGAAGTTAAATCAACTGATATAAAGGAATTTAAAGAAATTAAATCTAAAGTAATCAATCAACTAGATTATAAAGATTTATTATGGAAAAGTCGTTTTACAACGCTCAAAGTATTTGAAAACGAAACCATTAATTTTATTGATAAACCACAATCAAACGATAGTATTTTCAGGTTTGCAGGCGGAACAGTGATTGCCAGAAAAGTTAAATTTCCATCAGTTCAAAATTCTCAAAATGTATTTGTTGATTTGATTGAACAATCTAATGGTGATGCTTACGATAGAACGGGTTCTGTATTTATCATCCCAACGGATAAAAAAATTAGCTTAATGGATGCTTTGCAAAATTCGGTTAAAGTATTGCCAATTTACGATAATGGAAATGGTAAGCAATATCAAGGTGTAGTTCCTACTGAAAATTACGATCCTGTTATAGAACTTATGCGTTTCTTCACTCCTTTCGGCGTTGGAAAATACAATAATTTGAAATTGAAAGACAAAAACTGGGCAGAACAGGTTTACTATCGCCAGGATATTTCCGAATTATTCCCGATGGTTAATGGCAAGGAAGTTTGGGTTGTAGTATTTATTGGAAATTACGATAAAGGTGGACACAAAGTTTCGCTAAATATTACACTACATAACGGCGGCAGGCAAAAACCTGAACAAGAAATTATAAAACCTCTTTTTAACACCACAAATGTGATGGAAATGGCCGGACAGGAATATGCTACAATGTTTAGTACCGATAAAGGTTTAGAGCTTTCTTTTAAATTAGACAAAGACGTTAAAGACGCTAAACTGCGTTACATAACAACCGGACATGGTGGTTGGGGCAATGGAGATGAATTTGTACCAAAGAAAAATACGATTTGGCTTGATGGCAAAGAAGCATTTTCATTTACACCTTGGCGTCAGGATTGCGGCTCTTACCGACTGTCAAATCCTGCATCGGGTAATTTTGAAACTGGATTATCATCCTCTGATTTAAGTCGCTCAAACTGGTGCCCGGGAACGGTTACAAATCCAAATTTTATAAGTTTAGGTGATTTAAAAGCTGGAACGCATACTTTAAAAGTTACCATCCCTATGGGCAAACCTGAAGGTGGTAGTTCAAGCGCATGGAATGTTTCAGGTGTTTTAATTGGAAAAGAATAAAATGACAAAAATAGCCGTATTAATATTTGCCTTATTATCAATTAAAGAAGGTTTTAGTCAGCAAAAGAAACCTAATAATAATTTTAGTATTCCGTTTGAACTTACATCATCTAACAATATTAGTGTTAAAGTTATATTGAATAGCGCTGATACCTTAAAACTCATGCTGCATACCGCTTCGAGCGATGTTAGTATAACTGAGAACGCATCATCGAAAGCAAAAACTTTGAAATTTAACCGAACTGATACCGTTACAAGTTGGGGAAGCCAAAGCAATACATCTCGCTTTAGCGCAAATAACAAACTTGGTATTGCTGGTTTGAAATTAGAAAATATCCAGCTATGGGAGAATAAAAATACTGGACCAGAAGCAGATGGAAAGTTTGGCTTAAACCTTTTCGAAAATAAGTTTGTAGCGATAGATTTTGAAAAAAAAATCATAAAAATTTCTGAAACCTTGCCATCAGATTTAAAAACCTATAAAAAATTTCCGCTTGTGGTAAAAGATGATTCAATGTTTATAAATGCAACTTGTGTTATTGGAAACGATACGCTTCAAAATCAATACTTAATTCACTCGGGTTATGGAGGTACAATTTTGCTTGATGATGGTTTTAGTAAAAAGTATAGTTTAAAAGATAAACTTAAAGTGATTAGCGAGAAAGATCTCAAAGATTCTTATGGTAATATTATAAAGACTAAAAAGGCAATTCTTCCTATTTTTTCAGTTGGAGATATGAAATTATCAGAAATCCCTGCCTCTTTTTTTGAGGGTTCGGTAGGCAGGCAAAAGATGAGTGTAATTGGTGGCGATTTAATAAAAAGATTTAACTTGATTTTGGACAAGGATAGGAAATACATTTACCTAAAACCAAATAGATTGAACAACGGAAAATATATAACTATTTAACAGTAAATAGATTAAGTATATTTTCATTTTTAAAGCTTGTCTGAAAAATACATCAGTGTAATAATCAGACCTACATTTAAAACCGTTTGAATTTACTTGGATAGCAGTTGATATACAATTCAATTCGTAAACTAAAAAATGCAATTTCTCTAATAATTGATACTCAATACTTTACAGAGTGTCATAATTATATACAAGCTAAAAATTAGCTGTAATATGGTTTATCTTGCGGGATAAAACTAACCAAATGAAGTTCTTTATCCCTCTAACTTTGCTTGCTTTCATCAGCATTAATAACACTAATACAGATTTATTAAATGGTAAAGATTTATTTACTGAAACCAGTGAGATAAAGGCAACCTGGCTTGGTTATATTCAATCAGATAAAAGTAAAAGTGCCATACGCAACGTTCCAATGTTTATAATAAATAAGGCAAATAGAACTTATGCAAAGATAATCTGTATTCCGATAAGACCTTTAGAATGGGATGCAAAATTTATAGGTAAAACAAATCAACAGAAAATTTTAATAGCCAAAACGCTTGTTCAAGGAATCCATAGCCACACACTTGGTACTAATGTTTTTAAAATATTTGCATTGGTTCAAGAAATTGAAGAAAACTCAACAGCTTTAAAAAGAACCAAAAACTTGGTTCAAAAATTTCCTTCAAAAATTATTGTGTATACAAATACAGGAAAAAACTGGACTCATTTTGCAGAAAAAACAATTAACAATGCAGCCGATTATCAGAATTTTCAATACGAAATTGCAAAAACTACATTCTAATTTCCAGTAAAAAATACTGATTACAAAACGAAAAGGTAGCTTTTTACAGCTACCCTTTCTACAATTGTTTTCTCTAGGAACAATTAATCAATTACCTAAAATTGATTACCTAAAGATATAGTTATTTATTTATAGTGAATAAATTATTTTCAAAAACAGTTTATTCACTTATTTTCAATCGCTTAAAACTTATTTTTTAGAACCCATTATAAAAAAATTCTGTTCTAATTTAATGTTATCTGATGAGGATGAAACCATTAAATGATAAGTTCCATGTTCAACCGCCCATTTATTTTTTTGATTATAGATTTCTAAATCATCCTTCGATAATATAAAATTTAGAGTTTTTTGTTCGCCAGCTTTCAAGAAAACTCTTTTAAATTGTTTTAGTTGTTTCATTGGCAGGACTACTGATGAAGTTTTGCTTTTTAGATAAAGTTGTACTACTTCTTCCCCATCTTTAGAACCTGAATTTTTTAAATCAAAACTAACCTTAAACGCTTGATTGGAATTGTTATTTTCAATTTTCAAATTTTGATAATCGAAGGTTGTGTAACTCAAACCGTAACCGAAGCTGTATAAAGGTTTTGCATCAACTTCAATGTAATCGTGTTTTTCAGGGAAACGAGCATTGTAGTAAACCGGCAATTGACCAACAGATTTAGGAACCGAAATTGGTAATCTTCCAGCCGGATTGTAATCTCCAAATAATACATCGGCAATTGCATTTCCTCCCTCCTGACCTGGATACCAGGCATCGAGTATAGCCGGAACATTTGCTGCTGCCCAGTTTAAATTTAATGGTCTGCCTTTTATCAAAACTAAAACAACTGGTTTCCCGGTTTTAACTACCGCTTTTAAAAGTTTTAGTTGGTCGCCCAGCAAATCTAAAGTTGCCCTATCATAACCTTCGCCACTTTCCATATCACTAATACCAGCTGATGCTGCGCTAACTTTCGCTGCTCCAGTTTCGATGTATTCGGTTTTAAAATCTCTAGCACTCGAGCCGCCTAAAACAATCACAACAGCATCTGCCTTTTTAGCAGCAGAAACCGCTTCATCAATATTACTATTCGTAGTATCTCTGATGTTGCAACCTTTTACATAATTTATTTTTGTTGCTGATGATAATTTATTTTTAATCCCCTCTAAAACAGTTACAACATTCTCTTCGGTTTGTGGCGCAGTGTAATCGCCAAGTTGGTTGTAAATGTTATCGGCATTTGGCCCAAGAACAGCAATATTCTTTAAATTTTTGCTCAATGGTAAAAGGTTATCGTTATTCTTCAAGAGAACAATTGATTCTCTGGCAACCTGTCGTGCAAGTTCTATATTTTCTTTGCTTCGAACATTATTTTTTGCTTGCTCTACATTAACGTAAGGATTTTCGAAAAGCCCTATGTTAAACTTGATTCGCAGAACCCTGCTCACTGCCGTATCTAAAGTTTTGGTTGATACCAAACCAGCTTTAATGGCATCACGCAGTGCCTTTCCGTAACCTACACCACTTAAATCAGCATCTAAGCCTGCATTGATTGATAATGCTGCCGCATCAGCGGCGTTCGCTGCAATATGGTGGTTTGCCATTAAGCCAGAAATGCTGTTTAAATCGGAAACCACAAAGCCATTAAAGCTCCATTGTTTTCTCAATAAATCATCTAACAAAAACTCATTAGAAGAACATGGAATACCATCAATAGAATTGTAAGCAGTCATTACCGATAATGCACCTGCCTTTACAGCAGCCTTAAAAGGCGGCAAATAAAACTGATGTAAACTGCGTAAACCAACATTAATACTTCCACCATTATGTCCACCTTCTGGCGCTCCATAAGCTGCAAAATGTTTTAGTGTAGCCACAATATTTACCCCGCTCTTAATGTTATTTCCCTGGAAACCTTTAACCATTGCCTCGCCCATTCTGCTGTTTAAAACATGGTCTTCACCATAAGTTTCTTCTACTCTCGACCAACGCGGTTCTCTAGCCAAGTCCAATACTGGTCCGTAACCAACGTGGCCACCTTGTAAACGGGTTTCTTTAGCGATTACCGTTGCAACTTTATTAATTAAATCTGGATTAAAGGTACTGCCCTGACCAATAGAAGTTGGAAAAACAGTTGTTCCGATGGCCATATGCCCATGTGGACATTCCTCCGAAAGCAAAATAGGAATAGCTAATCTTGTATTTTCCACAGCATATTTTTGAATGGCATTTGTTGCTTTAGCCGCCAACTCTGGGTTTAAACCATTAGCCAATGTTTTCTTTGTCCAGGGGTCTGCCCTTAAAGTTGCCCAAAGCATCCCGGTAAATTCTTCTTTTAAAGATTTTTTGAAAGCATCGCTAACTTCAACCTCGTTACCTGTTTTGGTGTACATTGGCCAGCCTAAAGGCATAGAAATTTGTCCAACTTTTTCTTCAACAGTCATTCGCGATAGCAAATCTTTAATTCGATTTTCAACCGAAGCTTTAGGATTTTTATATATCGGTGCACCGCTTTTAGTTTGAGCTAAAATATTTGCATTAAATGCAGAAATTATTACTGCAATTGAAAATATTGCTTTTTGTATTGTCTTCATTCTATGATAATATTAAGCCCACGCTTTTCTTAAAAACCTTAACCAATTGCCATGCATCAGGTTTTCTACATCTGTTTCGGTGTAACCTTTTTGCTTAAATAAATTCGGAATCTTTTGTAAATCGGCAATGGTTTCTAAATCATAAGGACATTGCTCTTTTCCAAAAGCGCCGTCTAAATCAGAACCGATTCCAACATGATTTGCATTTCCTGCCAACTGGCAAATGTGGTCGATGTGGTTTATCATCACTTCTAAATTGCAGTTCATTTCCTTCGGTTCGGAAACGCCCCTTTTCCAATTTGGAACCATCATCCAGGCATCCAATGCGCCACCAATAACTGCACCTCTGTCTATCAATTCTTTAATTTGCTCATCGCTATACTGGCGATTGTGATTTACTAACGCTCTACAATTGTTATGCGATGCCCACACATGACCATTGAAACAACTAAGCGCATCCCAAAAGCTATCATCGCATAAATGGGTAGCATCTAAAATAACATTCAAGCGTTCCATTTCTTTCAATAGCTCATGACCTATGGCTGTCATTTTTCCAGTTGCATCGGTGCCTTGTGCATAACGCCCAGGACCATAATGCGCAGGACCAACAGCTCTTAACCCATTTATATAAGCTTTTTCCAGATGGTTAACCGTAACAAAAGAATCGGCGCCCTCTAAACTTAAAATATAACCAATTGGTTTTTCTGATACTTTTTCTCCATTATTCCAATTAGCTACATGCTTTTCAAGCGTTTCTAAATTATTTACCTGAAACATTTCGCCTGCATCTTCCATAGCTTTGTACCAAGCCAACTGACCTTGAGTTTGTGCCCAGGCTTGTTCTGGCGAATGCCAACCAGGTAAGTGATTATCTGGCGCAACATAACGGGCGATTTGAGTAGCCACCACTAATCCGATGTTGCCCTTTCTTAATTCTGGCAAAGAAACCGTTGCCAAAGAACGGTCAGGTTTATCAGTTAATCCTTCTTCCCTTTTATTGATATCGGCAACATTTTTTGTTAAGTCTCGATTCCACTCGAGGGCATTCATACTTAAATCAAGATGGGCATCTATAGTAAACATGATAAAATATTAAATGGTAATTTTTCTTTTTCTGGAGATAATATCCCAGTATTGGATGGGTTTATTTGCATCAATACAAACGGCTTTTTCATGCAAAGCAACTGTTGGGCAAACATGGTATGGTAAACCATAAAGCACATCGCCAATGTTAAAATCATCAGCATTTTCTGTTTTTAAAACCAAATGTTCTTCACTCTGACTATTCACTTCAAGGTTTGGCGCATTGATAAAAAACACACGGTTTTTTAATTCCTTTTCGGCCGCAACAGCTTTATGTCCTAAATCGGTACAGATTAAACCGTTTGCAGGTTTTGAAACAATACGGCTCAATACCAACGCAGCAGTATGAAATTTTTGCTCTGGATAGGCATCCTGATAACCTTTATCCCAAAGCACAAAAGTACCTGGACTACAATCGAAATCTGTTTGCTGGGCGTAAATAGGGAAAGTTGGTGTTCCACCAGCAATAATCCTAAGTTTGGTATTGCTGATGTTTTCGAAACTTTGTTTTAGCGCTAAAAGCTGTTCAATAATCGGCTCAGATTTTTGAACCCGCACATCCATTGATGAATCATGGATATGACCATCGTAAGCATGTAAACCTTTTACATTCAGGTTAGGCAAAGCGATTAAACCCTTAAATAATTCCGTAGCCAAATCAGGCAACATGCCTGTCCTATTCATACCAACATTTAAATCGATGTAAACGTCAACAATTATATTTGCTGCATTTGCCTTTTCTGAAAGTTGTTTTACAATCCCTAAATCATCAATTAAACAACTAAAAATCGTTTCGCTATACGCTTTCTGAAGTTTTAAAAACCTGTTTATATTTTCGCCAACAGGCTGATAAGCAAGTAAAACATCCTTTGCCTTTGCAATCCCAAGCATTTCTGCTTCGGCAATGGTTGCGCACTTAAATTTATTAATTCCTTCAGCTATTAAAATATTAGTAATTTCTAAACACTTATGCGTTTTTACATGAGGACGTAATCGCTCAACATCATCAACCATTGCTTTTAAAGTTTTGATGTTTTCTTCAATACGTTCTATATAAAAAACCAGCGAAGGCGTTTCTATACTTTCTTCATTAGGGATTAAAAACCAGTTTTGCTGTTGCATAATTTTTTAAGCAAGTTCAAAAAGTGCTTCAATTTCTACTGGAATGTTATCTGGCAAAGAGCCAAAACCAACCGCACTTCTAACACCAATTCCGTTTTCTTCGCCCCAAACCTTTGCGAAAAGTTCGCTGCAACCATTTATTATAAATGGATGTTTTTCAAATTCAGGCGTACAATTAACCATTCCTAAAACCTTAATAACACGTTTTACTTTGTTTAAGCTTCCAATATTGGTTTTAATGGTTGATAACATGGTTAAACCAACTTGTAAGGCAGCAAGTTTACCTTCTTCCTGAGTTAAATCAGAACCGATTCTACCAATAATTAGTGATTTATCGTCCTGAACTGGGCCATGACCACTTAAATAAAGGTATTTGCCATCAACAAGACAAGGCTTGTAAACGCCAAGTGGTGCTGGAGCAGGTGGTAAATTAAGTTTTAATTGTTCAAAGCGTTCATCGGGAGTTAAATTTTCCATTTTGTGTATTTGATATTATAATTAGATAAAAATATTGAGAAATAAGACACCACCTAAACCCACTAAACCGACGATGGATTCCATCATCGCCCATGATTTAAATGTGTCTTTCAAAGTTAAACCGAAATATTCTTTAAACATCCAGAAACCCGCATCATTAACATGAGAAAACATTAAACTACCCGCACCAACAGCTAAAACCATCAGATTTGGATTGGTATGCGTATGTTCCATGAGCGGGACAATAATTCCTGCCGTAGTTAAGCCCGCAACGGTTGCCGAACCTACGCAAAAGCGAATAATTGCGGCAATCATCCACGCTAAAAATAAGGGTTCTGCTTTAATATTCTGTAAGTAATCTGCAATTTGATTACTCACGCCACTTTCTGTTAAAACTTGCTTTAATGCACCAGAACCAGCTATAATTAACAAAATCAGGGCAATATCTTTCAATGCTTCAGCATAAACGCCCATAATTTCAGTCATCTTTTTTCCTTGCGATAAGCCAAGTAACCAGGTTGCTGCAATCAGCACAATTAACATCACTACAGAAGGATTTCCAGCGAATTGAATGTATGGTAATATAGATGAATCGGCTGATAAAATCATTGGCAAAAATGATGCAGCTGCCAATAAAATTACGGGTAATAATGCGGTAAAGAAACTCTTAAATCCGCTCGGCAATTCATTTTCAGACATTTCCTTAGGCGTAAATGAAGCCAACGGACTTGCAGGAATTGCTTTTAAATAACGAGAGAAAATTGGTCCGCCGATTACGATAGCAGGAATTGAAACAGCCAAACCATACAACAAAGTTAAGCCCATATCGGCCTTAAATTGAATAACCAGAGCAGCCGGAGATGGATGCGGTGGTAAAAAACCATGAGTAACCGAAAGTGCAGCCAACATGGGCAAACCAATATAAAGCGCAGGTAATTTGTAGCGGTAAACCACAGAAAATATCAGCGGAACCATGAGCACAAAGCCAATCCCATAATAAAGTGGAATTCCGATTAGAAAACCAGTTAAAACCATCGCCCATTGAATGTATTTCTCGCCGAAAATATTCATGCTTACCTGAGCAATTTTTTGAGCGGCACCGCTTTCGGCTACCAATTTACCTAACATTGCACCAGCGGTAATTATAATAGCTAACGACCCCAATACATCGCCCATCCCTTTTTCTATGCTCGATGGAATTCTTGCAGGCGGTAAACCTAAAGCCAAACCTGCAACAAAAGAAACGGCTAAGAATGATAAAAAAGCATTGATTTTGAATACTGAAATCAGCACAATTAACAAGGCAATGCAGAGGAAAACGATTAGTATAGTCATTTAATTTATTATAATTTCATCTACCATTAGTAGTGCTTTTGTGCCTGCACCATAAAATCCGTTAGGTATTGTTCTAATATTTGTAGCCTTAAGGCGGACAAATCTGGCATCGATTGGATTGATTTTTAACAATACCGAATTTATTCCTTCCTGGCTAAATTTCGTTTGTTGAGAAACTTGCTTGTAATTCACGCCATCAGTAGAAACCTCAACAATTAATTCTTTTGGTGGGTGCATTTTCTGCCATTGATAATTTAGGATATTAATTCCAATTTCTTTGATGGAAGTTATATTTCCCAAATCTACTACAGCTTCAAAATCAGTCCCGCTTAGTCCTAACCATTCTCCATTATTATAAAGCGGAACACCTTTAATGCCGTTCACTAAAACCTGTTTATCAATATTATAATTGCCAGTTCCCGAGTTTTTAAGTGATATATTTTTACCAGTCGCTAAATTGTGTACAATTGCTTGCTCATACAATTTGCCAACTTTATTTGCACCTTTAAATAAGCTGGCTTTTAAAACAATAGGCTTTGTAATTTTTATTGTCGATGTATATTTATTAGATGATTTTGAAGGTACTGAACCATCAGTCGTATATCTGATTTCCGCATTGGGCATATCCGTTTCTAAAATTATCCCGCCTTCAATAGGTTTCCCTGTAATTTCATAAAATGATGTACTGTAGTTTATTCCTTTTAAAAACCTGAGGTTTGAATTTACCCTTTGTAAAAAATCATTATAATTTTTTCGCTCAGGTGCCGACCAAGCCATTTCCGATAAAGCTAAAATTCTTGGAAAAATCATGTATTCTGCTTTTTTAACATCAGACATATATTCTGTCCATACATTTGCCTGCACGCCTTTTATGTAAGTTTGCTCTTCTGGGCTAAGCTCTTTTGGCATTGGTTCATATTCATAAACCTTTTTAAGTGGCAAATAACCACCCGCCGCGGTTTGTTCGTTTTTATTTAGAGATTGATAATAATCCAGGTAAACAAATTTTTCGGGCGTCATAATCACATCATGCTTAAGTTTTGCCGCAGCAATTCCACCTTCTAAACCTCTCCAGCTCATTACGGTTGCATCAGGCGCCAAACCACCTTCTAAAATCTCATCCCAACCAATAATCTTTTTGCCTTTTGTATGCAAGTATTTTTCCATACGGGCGATGAAATAAGACTGCAATTCATGCTCATCTTTAAGTTTTTCATCCTTGATTCTTTTCTGACATTTCGGGCAATCATGCCATCTTGTTTTTGGGCATTCATCACCTCCAATATGGATGTATTTTGAAGGAAAAAGAGCAACAACTTCATCCAAAACACCTTCAAGAAAACTGAAGGTTTCTTCATTACCTGTGCAGAAAACATCATCAAACACGCCCCAAAACGTTGCAGTTTCGTATGGTCCGCCTGTGCAACCCAAATTAGGATAAGCTGCCAATACAGCTCTTGCGTGACCAGGCATTTCTATTTCAGGGATGGTATTGATGTTAAGTTCTGATGCGTATTGAACGACCTCTTTTATTTCTGCCTGTGTGTAATAACCACCATAACGTTTGCCATCAAAAATATGTGGATTAGACCGTTTATGGCCAATTAAAGTCTCCTTTCGGTAAGCAGATTTTGTTTGTAATAACGGATATTTCTTAATTTCTATTCTCCAACCCTGGTCATCCGTTAAATGCCAATGGAAGTTATTAATCTTATAAAAAGCCAATACGTTAAGCCATTTTTTTATTGCAGCAACACTAAACATATGCCTTGCAACATCAAGATGCATGCCTCTGTAAGTAAAACGCGGTTCATCTTCAATTTCGTAAGCGGGTACAGATAGGGTTTTTCCATTTTTCTTAATCAACTGAATTAAGGACTGTAAACCATAAAACAAACCTTGTTTATCTTTTGCCTTGATATCAATTTTCTCGGGTGAAATTGAGAGCAAATAGCCTTCATTCTTAATTTTTAAGGTAGAATCTATCAAAAAATTAATGCCATTGTTGCCAGCATTTTTGCTTTTTAAAAGCGCAAAGCCACCTAAATCTTTTAAATATTGATTAAAAAAAACGGTGCTAACATTTTGCGTTTCGGGAATGTATAATTTTGTAGTTGGTTTAATGATGAAAGAACCCTGCTTTTTAGTTTCTTGTAATGGCTTTGGGATGATACCAGAATTATTAAAATCCTGACTAAAAACACTTGTAACAAAAAGCTGAAAGCCAACAACGATTATCAACTTTAAGGTGAAACAGCTAATACAAAAGTGTTTTTTGAACAAAGGGATTTTTATCATAACGCCAATTATAATAAGCCTAAGGTAAGCTTAAAACTTTATTTTCTCCCTCAATAACTACATTTTCTTGCTCAACAACAGCTTTGTACTCGTATGAACCTTTAGGTAATTTAACTGTGCCAGTAAAAGTTCCATCAGGATTGATATTTAGCCAAACACTTGTTTTCCATGCATCGGCGTAAAGTGTTTCTACTTGACCACGATATGGACGGTAATAAAACCTTGCTCTTTTTGGTTTAATGTCTTTGTAGTTTAGAACCTTGCCACTTAAAACAGCATTTTCTTTGGCAATTTTAAAGTTTTCAGTCTGAACGATTGCAGCTTCTTCAAATACAGGGCTAATATTTTCGAGTTTGATAACTACAGGATTTGGCCAACGATGGTCATCGTAAATGCGTTGTGCCTTAACGACAGAAACTTCTAAACCTTTATCCGTCTGCTTGAATTTGCAAGAAACATCAAGATTTGGTTTGTATTCAATAATCTGGCTATTTTGTCCTAAAACACTTATTTTGGTGTTATAAGATGCCTTTACAGAATGTAATAAAAAGTTCCTTCTTTCTCCTTCTTTCCAATCCTTTGCGTCCATAACAATGGCAAATAAAGTATTAGAACCCTTTTTTGTTAAGTAGATATTTTCTTCTTTACTAACTACCCAACTACGCACATCGTCCATCGCCTCATGGTTTATGTAATACCAACCTGCCATTTCGCGGAGGCGATTTTCTTGTTCATCGGCTAAAGCACCGTTAGCCTTCGGACCAACATTTAATAAAAGCGAACCACCTTTAGAGCGGGCTTCAATCAATAATTCAATCAACTGTGAACCCGATTTATAGCGTTCGTTTGTGGGCTGATATTGCCAGGCAGTACCAATTGTAACGGGCGATAACCAGGGTTGCGTAATTTTTGCGCCTGGCAAAGTTTGCTCAGGAGTTAAGATTGCACCTCGGGTAATTAAAATATCTGGCTGCATTTTCCAGGCAGTTTCTTTAACCGTTTCTTTTGGGTCGCCATCGATAAATAATACATCGATTTTGCCATAATTCTGCATTAATTCTTCCGTTTGTTTACGGTTATATTCTGCATATTCCTTTGTTGTTTTAGCATCTAAATTGGTTATGTTTCTGCTAATTGGAATTTTACGTTTGTAAAGAAAGTTGAAATCTTCAGGAGAAAAATAAAACCCGACATCAAGGCCAGCTTCGCGGGTTGCATTTACAAATTCTTTAAGTAAATCTTTTTTGTAGGGCGTGTTGGTGATTTTAAAATCGGTTGTTTTAGTATCCCAAAAGCAAAAACCTGCATGATGTTTCGTTGTAAAAACGATGTATTTCATGCCTGCCAGTTTTGCCAGTTCGGCAATTTCCTTTGGATTAAAAGAAGATGGGTTAAAGGTTTTCGGTAAATCGCGAAAATAACGTTCGGTGTAATCTTCAGATGCACCTACCAAAGAATGGCTTATTACTACACCAAGCTGAACATCTACATTAAAATGAATGAATAAACCTGCTCCGGTATTGCGTAACCACTCTTCTCTTTCTGGTTTGTTTAAATTGTAACTGCTTGAGGTTTCATCTTCAACAACATCATTTTTTTGTGCTGAAGCTGTGATGCCAAGAAACAGGCAAATAATTATTAATCGATATATCATTCAGCTTTAAAAAAATAATCCCGCAGTGCAACCGCTATGCACCGCAGGATTTTGATTGTAAACAATTATAATTTATCCCACCAGATACGGGTAAGGAAATCATCGGCACCTTGACGGGCAATTGCAGCATCAAGCGAAGCACGATTTAAGTTTTGCTCTGAAAGTGGATAAAGCATTCTTCTGAAAATTTTACCACCAGTTGCGTTACCAACATATACCACAGGCACCAATGCAGGATAGCCAGTTCGGCGATAACTTGCGAATGCTTCCTGTGCATCAGGAAATGCCGCTAACCAAAACTCAGTATAAATCTGTTGTAACTTATTATCCAAAGTTCCAGCAGCATTTAGAGGATGATATTTAATGTAGGTATTGATTTGCAAATCGCTGATGTTACCATCGGTTGGTGAAATGATTGCCCATTGTTTCATCGCTGCTTTAATGCCTGCTTCGTAAAGTGTAGATGCATTTCCAATGTACCAACCACGTAAAACTGCTTCTGATAAAAGGAAGTTGGTTTCAGCAGTAGTAAAAATTAGTTTTGCACCACCTAAAGCCAAAACCGTTTTTTGATTAGGTTCTGAATAGGTTACAAAATTACCTGGCTTAGAATTAAAGGTTGCAGGCATACCTTTTTGAATTGCTGCAGAAGTATCTGCCACACCGTTTACATAAACAACTGATAAAATCCCCAAACGTGGGTCTTTATTGTTTTTCATGTAAGTGATAAAAGTATCCTGATATTTTCCACCTTCCTGGTTACTCGTTCCATCAGCCCTGATATAATCGCTATTGTATAAGTTTAAAGCAATTGGGTTTTTGTTGATGTCTTGTCCCGATGCTAAATAACTCATTTTTGCAATATCAGCATCATCAGTAATTACGCCGCCTGCAATAGCTCTCTTAACCCAGGTTTCAGCAAGTGTAGCATCAACTTTAGTTAATCTCATACCTAAACGTAGCATTAACGAATACGCAAATTTCTTCCACTTAACGGTATTTCCTGCATAAATTAAATCCGCAGTGCCAAAAGTAGCTTTCGCAGGATTCAAACTCAAAGCAGCTTCATCAAGTTCTTTAAGCAAATCGAGATAAATTGCTCTCTGGGCATCGTAAGAAGGTTTATAATTTGAATTTGTAAAGCCCTGTACAGCCTCTGAATATGGAATATCGCCATATAAATCGCTTATTCTGCTGTAGCAATACGCTTTCCAAATACGTGCCGACGCTAAAAGATTTACTTGTTCTGGATTAGTTCTTACTGCACTGATAACCAAAGCCAATTCGTTTATTTCCTGATTGTAAGCAGCACTGAAAACTGCAGCAGATTGCTGACTTTGACTGGATACATATTTAGAACCAAAGCCTGCAACATCGTTGAAGCTTGTTGTGTATTGCATGGTTCCAAGCAATAAATTCAAATTGTTTTTTGCTCCATCGTATAACGATTTAGTAAAAACAAAAGCTGGTTGTATGTTTGATGATGCTTCAGGATCTGTATTTATTTCCTGAAAATCTTTTGTGCAAGATGATAAGGTTGCACTTAGCCATAACATACAAATGGCTGCTTTATATTTGTTTGTATACTTTTTCATTATTACAGCTTTAGAATTTAACCATTAAGTTCATACCGAAGGTGCGTGTTCTTGGCAAACCAATAGATTCGAAACCTTGTGCGTTACCATTGGTGTAACTCGATTCAGGGTCGAACGTATCGGTTTTTTTGTACAGTGTTAAAATATTTCTCGCTACAAAAGATAAGCTAGCCGATTGTATTTTAAGCATTTTGAAATCTTTTACAGGAATGTTGTATGATAAGATTGCCTGACGTAATTTGATGAAACTTCCATCGTGAACAAAAAGCTCTGAATAGTTCCTCATATCGTTATAATAAGCTCTTAAACCACTTACTGGAATTACAGAATTATATGGATTTCCAGCCTGGTCTACACCGCTTATAGCTAAACCATTCTCGCGACCAGGCAAAGTGCTTTTCATTAAGCCTAAACGAGTTGCGTAAACTTCTTTTACAGAGAAAACCTTATTACCGAACTTTCCATCAACAAGGAAACTTAATGTGAAGTTACCCAATCTGAAATCTTGATTTAAACCCATTGTTAATGGCGGAACACCATCTCCAAGTTCTTGTAAACCTGTTGCCACCGGGCGATTCGTTGTTGCGTTGTAAACGATTTGTCCGGCGTTATTTCTTAAAATTCTCGTACCTACAATTGTACCATAAGAACTTCCAACGGTTTGGTTAATGTAACCCCAGTTACCCACTGAATTGGCAACCTGGAAACTATTCGTTCCTTCTACAAGTTTAATAACCTCACTTTTGTTGTAAGAAACGTTATAACTGATATTCCAGCTAAATTTTTCTTTAGAAATTGGGCTACCAGTTATTAAGAACTCGATACCTTTATTGCTTAATTCACCAACGTTTAATACGGCATTATTATAACCAGAGGTTGATGATATTGCCGCGTTTAAGATATCGTTTGTTGTTTTACGACTGTAAGCGGTAAAATCTAAGCCTAATCTGCCTTTAAACATTTTCAATTCGAAACCACCTTCGTAAGTTGTAGATGTATAAGGTTTTAAATTTTGGTTGGTGATATCGTTTGTAGTAACATTTTGCAATGGTAAACCCGAGCTTGGAACATTGCTATATGTTAAGTTGATTTTATATGGGTCAGCGGCACCGCCACCTACTTCAGCCCAAGATGCTCTTAATCTAAAAATATCGATAGATGAAGGCATTTTTAAAGCATCAGATAAAACTAGACTACCGCCAACACTTTGGTATAAAATGCTGTTATTTTCAGGACTCAAAGTAGAAAACCAATCGTTTCTCGCCGTGTAGGTTAAGTATAAAATACTTTTATAATCAAAATCTGCTGAACCAAAAATCGAATTTGTTCTAATTCTTTGATGCGTTGGAATTGTACTAGCCGTTGCAAGATTTTTGTAGCTATAGAAAAACGGAATGGTAAATGTTGCACCATCCATATTTAACTGCTTGTTTTCAAATCTGCGGCTGTTTGCACCACCTAAAATTGAAATTCCGATTTTATCCGCGATACGTGTTTTGTAGTTTCCGGTTATTAATGCGTTAGTTTCAGAAACATCAGATTTAATACCCGAATATTGTCCGTTTGGAATGTAAACATCGCCTGTTGGCAAAATATTTACATAATTGTAATTATAAAAATCTCGACTGATTACGCCCTTTAAGCTGAAGTTTTTTACAATATCGTATGTAATCGAACCTTGACCGATGAAACGGTTTTTAGTATCGTTCTCCTGATATTTATTCATCACGAAGTAACCATTTGTAGCAATACCAGCATCGTTCCATGGCGTTTGGTTTCCAGCTGTGTCATAACCTGGCGCTAACCATCTTACATCAACCGTATTGGCAACCTCGTAAGGTGTCCAGTTTGGATTACCTAAGGCATCACCAGCAAGTGTTCTGTTAAAACCACGCTCCAGATTATATTGAGCTAAACCTTCTACCTTAATTTTATCGTTAATTCTTGCGTTGATATTTAGATTAGCCGTTTGGCGTTTGAATCTTGTTGTAGAGATTATACCTTTACTGTCTAAATCAGCAACTGATAAACGGTAAACAATACCATCCGTTCCACCCGAAAAAGCTACGGTATTGGTAAAGTTTGTACCTGTAGAATAGAAATTCTTAATGTTATCCTTAACTGCACTATATGGGTGACTTAAACCATCGGCAGCGATATACATCGAGTTATCAATTTTAGCTCCGAACGATAAACGGCCCGTTGCAATTGCATCATTTTGATTCGCTGGTTTTACACCATTTAAACCTTGTCCATATTCGTATTGGTAATCGTTATCGTTAATTGCGTTTTCGATAGTATAAGTTGTGTTGTATTCAACACCGATACCTCTTTGCTTAACACCTTTTTTGGTAGTAATTAAAATAACACCATTACTTGCACGAGAACCGTAAAGTGCAGCAGCTGTTCCACCTTTTAATACTGTAATGGTTTCAATATCATCAGGGTTGATACTTCCGATACCATCACCTCTATCAACGTTTGTTGCTAAAGTATTGGTAGTAGCAGCTCCACCTGGAACCGTATTGTCAATAGGCATACCATTTACAACGTATAAAGGTTGGTTATTTCCGTTAAATGAACCATTACCACGAATAATTACACGGCTAGAACCACCAGGACCAGTAGATAGTCCGGTGGCATTTACACCAGCAACCTTACCTGTTAATGCATTTGCAATGTTATTTTCTCTGGCTTGAGTAAATTCAGAACCTTTTACTTCTGTAACAGCATAACCCAAAGCCTTGCTATCTCGTTTAATACCTAAGGCAGTTACTACAACATCATTTAAGCTGCTGCTGCTTTCCTGAAGTTTGATTGATACCGGAACATCTGGATTAGCAACTGGTAAATCAATAGATTCGTAACCAACTGATGCGATGGTTAAAACAATTGGCTGTCCTTTTAAATTAGCCGGAATGGTAATACTAAATTGCCCGTTAGCATCTGTTGATGCGCCAGTTTTAGTTCCCTTAATGTATACTGTAGCGCCAACCAGTGGTGTATTGTCACTTGCAGCAGTAATCGTTCCTTTAATTACATCAGCAAACTTATCGCTTGCATCCATAATAATATACTGAGCTTCGTTAATTTTGCTAAAATCAAGTGATGAACCGCTTAGGCTTAATGCTAAGGCTGTTTTTGCATCGACAGCAATATTTAACTGACTTTGGAAAGCGTTGCTGATTTTGTTTTCTAGAATACCTTCTTTGTAGGCAATCTTAATATCAAACTTAGTTTTGATAAGTTCGATGGCAGTTTTGAGCGAAATTTTATTTTCTCCTGGAATTTGCGCTTTATTAACCTTTTTGTTATGCACAACGTTTCGGGCCATTAGTTGAGCAGAGCAAAACAAGGCACATGCGCAGAACATCATAGTAAGACAGCAGTATTTCACTGCCTTGCTAAGGTAGAGTATTCTCATAATCTGTTTAGTTTAGTTGGTTGTTTAGTTGATTTGTTGCATTCAGCGTTCAAGCGCTTAAACTCCGAATGGTTATTGTTTTATTGTAATATTTTTATTTGTGGTTTCTATATTTAAGTGCAAAGTTGTGTCAAGAATGTGAAGTAAGTCAGTTACACTATTCACATTTATCTCTCCTTCAATTTTTAATTTTTTCAGGCCTTCTTCTACCTTAACCTGGTAGCCAAAATCATCTTCCAAAACCAAGCACATATCTTCTATTGTAGCATTTTTAAACACCAGTTGATGATTTACCCAAGCCGTTAAATGTTCGGTATCTGATAATTTTTCATGCTTTAAACTTGTACCTTCAACGTGTTTAACAAAGTCGCCCGGTGCCATAACGAACTGTTTCTTAACTTTAGCTACATCAGTATAATCAATTCTGATTTTGCCACTCAACAAACCGACAGTCGTTTTTTCATGTCTGTTTCTTACATTAAAAATGGTTCCTAAAACTTCAATATTAATGTCACTACAATGAACAATGAATTTTTCTTCAGGAGTAATGTTATTGGTATCGATATTTAAATGTTTAACCTTAAATAAAGCTTCTCCAGTTATCCAAACTTCTCTTACACCGTCTTTAAAATTTTTAGCGTATTTAATTTCAGAATTTCCGTTAAGCGTTACTTCTGAGCCATCAGGCAAAACAATCGTTCTGATTTTACCGAAATCGGTTTTTTGAATTTGATTTGCTGTAAGTGTTCTGTAAAGAATAAATGATAAAAATACCAGTACAAACACTGCTGCTATTTTTAGATATGGAGCAAGCTTGAAAACTTTCGGTTTATGATTTTTTAGGGAAATTGATTCTGTAATTCTATCAAAAACCTTTGTCTGAGCAGCTTCGTTATAAAATGTTTTTTGGCTGCGATAAGAAATGATTGTATTAAACGCAGCTTCGGCAACTTTCCTTCTTTGTGAATTATCATTTCTAAATTTGTTCCATGCTTCAACATCAGCAGAATTTTGCTCAATAGCGAATGCTAAAAATTCATCATCATTAAGAAAATCTTCGAAACTGTAGCTTGTATATTTAGAAAAATCCATATTATGAAAGATATTATACTCCCTATATACATGGACTACCCAAAATTATCCCTTCGTTTTTAAAGAAAAATTAATTTATTTCTAAAAGTGCCTTTTTCGATGCCAAAAGGCATAATACAATAAGCAAATCAGCGAGTTTTATTTTTTCCTGAAGTTTTGCGATAGCCTTGTATAGAAGTTTGTATGTTGAACTGATATTTAAATTCATGATGTCGGCAATTTCCTCATAACTCAAACCTTCATAGAATCGCAAATAAACAATTTCTTGTTGTCTGGCAGGTAAGCTTTGTACAGCATCACGTATTTTCTTTTGCAATGCCTTTTCAGATTCATCCTCAATTAATACCGTATCGAAAGAAACTTCAAAATTGAATGGATAATCTTCATCAGCATCGATATTTACAAAACGTTGCTGTTTTTCCATCTTTCTGAATAAAAGATTTCTTAAAGATTTATAAAGGTAGTTTCTAACCGAAACAGGATCTCCTAACTGCGTTCTTTTGGCCCAGAGATTTACGAATAAATCGTGTACGGCATCTTCAATTAAACTAACATCCTTGGTAAATTTATAACCATAGTTGTTAAGTGCCTTAAAGTGCGTGTTGTAAAGCTGCATATATGCATTCCAATCCCCCGATTTGAAGGAGTTCCATTCCATATAACTGGTTTCATTATGCAGAATATTTTTTAGAGGCATAGGGGCAATTAGTTCTACTAACTTAATAAAATTAAGCTGTTAAATAAATTAACAACCCTCAATATGTAAAATTTCTTTGATGTTTAAATACATAAAATAAAAAAAGCCTTTGCAAATATTTCAAAGGCTTAATTATTCAGTTAAAAAGTGCTGTTAATTGGTCAATATTTCTACTTTACCACCATTTTTAAATAAATCATGAGAAACAAAATAACCATTATTTACCTTTCCATTCACTTTTATCGAGGTTAATCCTCGTCCCTTATTTGGTTTGCTAATGGTAATGGTTTTGCCATTGCTTGTTCTCCATTTAATTTCATCAAAAAGTGGCGCTGTAACAATATATTCTGCATCAGTTGCCGAAAACGGATATAAACCAAGTGAGCTGAAAACATACCATGATGACATTTCGCCTGCATCGTCCATACCACATAAAGCTAAACCTTCATCACCAATACCATACAAAGTATTCATAATCGTATCTAAAATCTTCTGAGATTTTTCTGGCTTATTAATAAAATGATAAGAAAAAGGAGCCTCGTGATCGGGTTGATTACCATGACAATATTGTCCAATCATTGTTTCAACGTTACGGGCAATATAATTTGGATTCCATGGTACGGTAAACAAAGAATCGAGCTTTGATTCAAAGCCTTTTGGTCCGCCATAAAGTTCTATTAATCCTGGCATATCATGCGGCGCAAAGAAAGAAACCTGCCAAGCGTTCGCCTCTCTGTACATATATTCATAATACGGAAACTGTGGATTAAATGGCTTTATCCATGATCCATCAGCCAGTTTACCACGCATAAATCTTGTTGATGGATCGAACATATTTTTATAGTTTTTAGAACGAGCCATTAAAATTCTATAATTTGCAGTATCGCCTAATTTCTTGGCAATTTGTGCAACCGAGTAATCATCGTAAGAATATTCTAATGTTTTAGAGACACCTGCAGCAGCCTTAGTTTCTACTTGCGGATTCGGAATATCCGGATCGGAAATAAAACCCTTTTTAATATATTCTTCAACATGCGGACGAGCACCACCCGGTGTATTGGCATTTTTTAATAGAATTTGATAAGTGCCTTTGATGTCAAAATTATCGATACCGCGAAGATAAGCACCTGCGATAGATGAAGAACCATGATCACCATGAAAGAAGGTTGGAATAAACCCTTTCTTATCTCCTACATCTTTCATCGATTTTATTACGTCAAGCGTAACATCAGGAGAAATTAAGCCTAACAAAACATCTTTATTCCTATAGGTATCCCACAAAGATGGCTCTGTGTAATAGTTAAAATCTGCTTTAACAACCTTTCTATTTGCATCAGTAAATTCACCGTTTACATCACTTCTCAAAGCAGGCCATAAAAATGAACGATATAAACATGAATAAAGCATAACTTTTTGCTTTTCAGTTCCACCTTTAACTTGAATAGATGACAATATTTTCTCCCATTTTGAAGTTGCCTCTTTACGAACTTCTGCAAAAGATTTTTTCCCAATTTCTGCAAGCAAATTTTCTTTTGCATTTTCTGTACTTACAAAAGATAAACCTATTTTGAGTTCTACAGGAGTAGCATTACCATCGGCCAAATAAGCAATTGCATAACCGGTTCTTTTACCTTCTTCAGTTTTTTGCAGTTTATCTATTTTTGTATTGATAATTGCATAGAAATAAACATTCTCTCCGCCTTGAAAACCCTTAATTACATTTGTACCCTCTTGTTCGATATTCCAGGTTGATACACGACTATTTGCCTTTCCCATATCGAAAAGGATTTGTCTGTTAGCGTTATTCTTAAATTCATATTTGTGAAAACCAGCTCTTAAAGTTGATGTAAGACTTACGTTTACATTATAATCATCTAAATAAACCTGATAAAAACCAGGCGCAGAACTTTCGTTTTTATGAGAAAATTTTGAACCAAATTTTTCACCCGGGTTTGACATTGGTAAAATTGGAATATTACACAAATTCCAATGCCCTTTGTTTGTGTGTGTAAAACCTAAAATTATATCATCTTCATATTCATATCCTGCACCCGATCCATATTCCGTCATCGGACTTAACTGCACCATCGCATTTGGCAAAGATGTTCCAGGGAAAGTTAAACCCGCCCAAGAACGCCATCCTTTAGGTAATTCATAACCCAAAATTTTTGGATCAGTTAAAGGTGCTGTTCCAATAAATGTGTTTACATATTTGGTAAAGGTTTGACTTTTTGCAGATCCTGATAATAGCAACAACAGCATTACATAAAGAAATTGCTTGGTTTGATTTTTCATTAGATGATTATATTTTGGTTGGAAATCAAATGGTAAAAAATTGGTATTGGTGATAAAATTAGCGATGAGATTATTCTAAATCGATTTATTAAAAATTAAATAAAAAAGCCCGCTTCATTTTATTGAAGACGGGCTAACAATTAAACTTTTAATAGAGCAGGCTTTTCATTGTAAGTTCTCCAGAGTAACTCACCAAATAAAGTATTAGACCATGCGAACCAAGAGCGTGTAAACTTGGCTGGGTCATTTTTGTGGAAGCCTTCATGCATGAAGCCTGTACCAGCATGTGTTTTTTGTAAAGTTTCTATGCACCACTTAATTTCTTTATCATCGGTAGATGTTAAAGCCCTCATAGTGATGCTCATTGGCCAAATCATATCTTGTCCAACATGCGGACCGCCAATACCTTCGGCTGCGGTTCCTTTAAAGAAATATGGATTATCTAAAGAAAGTGCAAACTTTCTTGTGTTTTGATAAATCGGATCATCAAGTTTTACTGCACCTAAATAAGGTAAACTCAATAAACTCGGCACATTAGAATCATCCATTAAATAAGTACTTCCAAAACCATCAACCTCAAAAGCATAAATTTTACCGTATTTAGGATGGTTCACAATTGCGTGTTTTTGAATAGCAGCACTTACTTCATCAGCAAGATTTAACAAGTTACTTTCTAAAGCAGCATCACTTTGTAAAGACTTAATCATTTCTGCAGCTTGTCTTAAGCTTGTTACGGCAAAGAAGTTTGAAGGAATAAGGAATGGAAAAATAGTCGCATCATCACTAGGGCGAAAAGCTGAGCATATTAATCCAACCGGATTTACCGGAAAGCCATAACCTGCCATTGGTAATGAATCTGTTGGATGAGTGGTATTACGTTGAAAATGGTACGGACCATTATTTGATTTACGTTGCTGCTCTTTAAAAGTTTTTAAAGTTGCTTCAATACCTTTTTTCCAATTGGCATCAAACGGAGCTTTATCTCCGGTTTTTTTCCAGTAAAAATAGGCTAAGCGAATTGGGTAGCATAGTGAGTCGATTTCCCACTTTCTTTCGTGTACGCCAGACTGCATATCAGTACGGTCGGTTTTCCACTCACCTACCTTATTCGGATCGCCATAAAATGCATTGGCATAGGGATCTTTTAAAACACATTGTGTTTGGTGACTAATAACGCCAGCAATTAATTTTTTTAATGGCTCATCTTCATTTACAAATTGTAAATAAGGCCAAACCTGTGCAGAACTATCACGCAGCCACATTGCATCAATATCACCAGTAATTACATAAGTATCTGGTTTGCCGTTTTTCTCTGAATAATAAACTGTAGTATCTAAAGTATTCGGAAAGCAGTTTTCGAACAACCAATTCAATTCAGGATTTTTAACCTTGCTTTGAAATGTTTTTATTGCATTATCTACTGCTTTACTTTTAAAATGTCTTTTACCTTCAGCAACTCTTACTACCGGAAATTCTGGTGCTAATTCTGCGGCAAAAGAAAATTTTGAGGCCACAACACCAGCACCTAATAAGCCTGTGTTTTGAATAAAAGTTCTTCTTTTCATAATTATTCTTTGTGTATTTGTTTTAGGTTGTTCTTACAGAAAAGGGCAAGCGATTGATATTATTATCTTTGATATATACGCTCGAGTAAAAAATATTCCGGTTAGAACTAAAACAAATATATATTAAAATTTTCTGAAGATCAAAATCAAAAAAGGCAATTAAGGCATTCCTAAATCGTTTTTTCAATACGTACCAAAGAAATTACAAGCAATGCTTATGGAAGGATATTTTAGCAATAAAAATTTGCTAAAGATTAAAGAAATTTATTGTTCACCATTTACGATAGATGATTTGAATAACCAATCCATATTCATTTTCGCAAAATCAGAGTGACTATTTACTTCCAAATGAAAACTACAGTTAGAGTAAAATGTATTCCTGTCGATAAGCTTAATAACTCTTGTTAAAAGATTGCTATCATCTTTTAGAGATCGGATAAACTCAACAAACAGATTTGCATAGTTAGAATAAAGAGACAGTAAAATACTTTTTGGTTCGAATAACGTTTCCTTCGACAACCAATTTGGCTTAAACCCATGGGTGATGTAGAAAACCAAGGCCTCATAATCATTAATAATGTTTTCAAAACAATCTTCAGAACACATATAATTCGTTGGTTTTTTCTCCATCATATTATATTGAAAAATTATTTCCTCAAATTGATTTACAGGCAACATTTTTTTTAATCTACTTGCCTTAGTTCTGATAGGTGATGTTGAGATCATAAGATTTTAATTAGATTAATATGTTTGTTAATCGGGTTCAATAAAAACCCAAAAATTTTAATTCACTTTCAATTCCATTCTCATTATTATGAATTCAGCCGTTCGAACAGGAGCCAATCCAATTTCTACAATCATTTTCCCTTCCAAAATATCTCTCGCAGTCATCGTTTCACCGAGTCCGATTTTTATATAAAAAGCATGCTCTGGTTTAATTCCTTGCAAAGCTCCATTTCTCCACAATTGAATTAAAAAATTTTCACAAATAGTTTTAATTCTTACCCATGAGTTTGCATCGTTAGGTTCAAAAACAAAAGACTCTATACCCTTTTTAATACTATCTTCAACAAAGTTGAAAAAGCGACGAACCGGAATGTATCGCCATTCATTATCATTTCCCGCAAGCGTTCTTGCACCCCAAACTAGAGTGCCTTTACCTGCAAAAAATTTTATTATATTAACTGATTTACCAGCATCTACATCAATATTAAAAAGATCTTGTTCATTGTTTGTTAAAGTTACACATGGTAGTTTAATCTGATTAACTGCAACATTGGCTGGTGCTTTCCAAACACCTCTATCTCTATCCATTTTTGCCATAACTCCAGCTATAGCAGCCGCAGGTGGTAAATCAATTGTGCATTTGCTAAGCTCATCTTTTATTAGACTGTATAATTCAGATTCCTTTAGTTCTGCTAGCGATTTACCTTCAAAAGCTCCAGAATTATCGTTTAACAAATGCTTTATATAAATTTTATGTTCATCATACTCATATTTTAATGTAGATTGAAGCCAAGGGTAATACATGCATCCATATTTAAGATTTTCTGAGGAAACATCGTTGCGCATTATCTTTAAATCATTTATTGGCTTTGTGGAATCAACCCAGGAATTAAATATTGCAATTCTATCTTTTAATCTGTAGCATTGAGATAAAGCTAAATCGTTCAGGTATTTATAGCCTGATGAAGTTTCGCTTTTATTGATATGCTTATCGGTAAAAACAATCATGGTTACTTCATCAATTTGTGCAACAGCATCAAGACATGCTTGTCCACAACTGTCATCAAAAGAACTGGAATAATCTCCAGATGAAGCAATATAGCATGAATTACCTCCGTTTCCGAAAAACATTTGAAGGGCATAATACATGTATGCTCCGCTCACAGATTTCTCATCCACATCAAGCTCTAACTGTCGGTTAAATGTTTCAGTTTGAGTATCAATAATAGATACAGAGAAAATTAAATGTTCTGAGCTTGCATTACCAAAATAACGTTCGTAATCAGTAAATGACGAAATTTTTATAGGCTTTGTAGCTATATTATTGGCATTATCCTGGTGGTTATTAAATTCTGTACGCCCAATAAACGCAGGAATTGCCGTTTCTGCAGGATGAATTACAGGCAATGAGGCGCTTATTTCTTCAACATAAACTCCCGGTGTATTGTACAGTTTAGGCATTTTGAAAATTATTGTATGGCTTTGACCGCAGATATTACTACAACAATCTGAAAACCATAAGATTAGGAATGATTAAAGTCTTATATAAACCTAAAAAATTAAATTATAGCGTTACTAACATAATTTATAAATTTTATTAACACTCTAATAATCAACAAAATGACCTTAAATCTACTTTAATGCTATTTTTTTAAATCGCTTCAACTTTCGAAAGATAGAGTTATTAACAATTCTCGCAACACTCCTTTTAGGAATAAAATCGTAATTATTTGAATTTCAACACAAAAGCGATTTTTTTCCTGATATATTTTCTTACAATTATCTAAAACAATGTATCTTTAAAACTACAATAGGCAAATCTAACCATCCCTAAACTTATTGTAGTACCAAACAAATGAATGCTGACCAAACGCTTTTATCAAAACGGATCGTTTCGATTGATATTCTAAGAGGCCTCGTTATGATAATTATGGCTTTAGACCATACCCGAGATTTCTTTCATATTGATGCAATGACTAGTGATCCACTAAATCCTGATACAACATCTGGAATTTTATTTTTTACAAGGTGGATTACTCATTTTTGTGCACCAACTTTTGTGTTTCTATCCGGACTTTCAGCTTATCTCTCAGCACAAAATAAAACTGCTGCGCAAGCAAGTTCATTTCTTCTTAAAAGAGGTTTATGGCTAATTTTTGTGGAAATAGCAATCGTTACACTCGGATTAACCTTTAACCCAATGTACAATTTTATAATACTTCAGGTAATTTGGGCAATTGGTTGTAGCATGATATTTCTGGCAATCTTCAGCCGAATTTCTTATAAATTAGTACTTGTTTTAGGTATAATCTTAGTATTCGGACATAACCTATTCAATCTATTTCCAGTTCCAAAAGACGAAAATCTTTCAATTGTTTTAAAAGTATTTTTTACTGCTTTCGGAACTGTTTTGCCATTAGGAAATAACCATTTTGTTGGCGTTTTCTATGCAATTTTACCTTGGACAGGCATTATGTTTTTGGGTTATGCGGCCGGCAAATGGTTTAGCAAAGATTATAACCCAATAAAAAGAAACAGAAACCTACTAAATTTCGGCGCACTAGCATTGGTACTTTTTGTTGCCTTAAGGCTATTAAGTTTTTACGGCGATCCATCACCAAGAAAAGAATATCACGATTTAGCTAAAAACCTGTTATCGTTTTTTAATGTAAGTAAGTATCCGCCTTCGTTACAATATACAAGCATTACAATTGGTGTAGCGCTGCTTCTATTATCATTATTTGAAGATGTAAGAAATAAGGCCAGCAAAGTGCTTTCTGTATATGGCTCGGTACCATTCTTTTATTACATAATACATTTCTACTTATTACATATAATTCTGATAGCGCTATTCTTTCTCGAAGGCAATACATCTGCACAAATTGTTCAAATGCCATTTTGGTTTCGTCCGGTTGCATTCGGTTACAATTTATGGATTGTTTATGCAATATGGATAACAGTAGTTGCATCTCTTTATTATCCATGTAAATGGTTTAAAAAATATAAGGAAACGCACCAAAAATGGTGGTTGAGATACTTGTAAAATAAAAAAACCGCTGGCAAATACCAGCGGTTAGCTAATCTATGGGATGTTTTATTTCTTTGGCTTTGCAGACATGTAAAAAGTCAGCTTGCCGCCGTTTGTAATATCACTATGTTTAATTTGGTAATCGGTAATTTCTTTACCGTTTAATAAAACCTTTTGTACATAAACATTTTTCGGGCTTTGCTTAATCGCCTCTACAGTAAAGGTTTTACCATTTTCCAAGTTAATAATTGCATTGTTTACAGCAGGGCTACCCAACGAATAAACATCAGAACCGGGAGAAACTGGATAAAATCCTAATGATGAAAACATGTACCAAGCGCTCATTTGTCCGCAATCATCATTTCCTCCCAATCCGTCGGCAGTAGGTTTATATTGCATATTTAAAATATGACGAACCTGAGCCTGTGTTTTCCAAGGCTGTCCTGCCCAATTATAAAAATAAGCAATGTGGTGAGCAGGCTCATTTCCATGTACATAACCACCAATAATACCTTCGCGGGTAATATCTTCAGTATGTGCAAAAAATTCATCTGGTAAATGCATGGTAAATAAAGTATCTAGACGAGATGCAAATTTTGCTTTACCACCCATTACCTCTATTAACGCAGCCGGATCATGTGGAACAAAGAAACTGTAATTCCAGCTATTACCCTCAATAAACCCCTGTCCTTCAGTATCTTTAGGGTCGAATGCTTTTTTAAAAGTGCCATCAGCTAATTTAGGGCGCATAAAGCCAGATGCTGCATCCCAGTTATTTCTCCAGTTGTTCGAACGTTTAATGAATTCGTTATAAACATCTGTTCGGTTTAACTTTTTTGCTAATTGAGCAATCGCCCAATCATCATAAGAATACTCAAGATTATTCGAAACCGAAGTTCCGCTTTTATCTGCCGGGATAAACCCTTTGTCGATATAATAACCAATACCTTCATAATCGCGGTGGTTTGCCGTTGCGATACAAGCGTCCAATGCTTTATTTGCATCACCATTATACGTGCCTTTTATGATAGCATCAGCAATAACAGAAACGCTATGATAACCACTCATACACCAATTATCGTTAGCATAATGCGACCAAATTGGCAGCATATGTAAACTACTTTGGTCGAAATGAGCCATCATTGATTTTACCATATCATTGCTTCTACTCGGTTGCATGATGTTAAAAAATGGATGCAATGCTCGGTAAGTATCCCAAAGTGAAAAGGTAGTGTAATTGGTAAAACCATCTGCTTTATGAACACCTTGGTCTAAGCCTTTATATTCTCCATTCAAATCTGTATATACCGTAGGATTTATAAAAGAATGATATAACGCAGTATAGAAGTTGATTTTATTATCATTTGAGGCATTAACCTGAATTTTATTCAATTCTTTATTCCAGGTAGTTTGTGCCTGCGCTTTTACTTTGTTAAAATCCCATCCCGAGATTTCTCCACGCATATTTTGAAGTGCATTTTCCTGACTTACCGGAGATAATGCAAACTTAATTTTAACTTTCTCTCCTTCTTCAGTATCAAAATCGAAGAACATTTTTAACTTTTTACCTGCAATTTCCGGGAAGTTTTTGTCTTGGTTAAATTTACCCCAAAAACCTCTGTAAGCTTGTTTTGCATCGTAACTTTTTCTTCCGTAGCTTTTAAAAGGCTTAGAAAAACTCATTGCGAAATAAACCGTTCTTGTTCTTGCCCAGCCGTTAGTTTGGCGATATCCAGTAACCAAGGTATCGTTTACAACACGAACATAAGTCCAGACCGTTTTTTCGTCATAGTTGTAAATTCCAGCCATCAAATCTAAAATAATATGCGATTGGTCTGATTTCGGAAAAGTATATTGGTGCATTCCAACACGAGTTGTTGCCGTAAGCTCAGCAGTTATATTATCATCATCGAGCTTAACTTTGTAATAACCAGCCTCGGCAACTTCATTGGCATGTGAATACGCAGAGCGATAGCCAGATTTTGGGTCGCTTGCTGTACCAGGATTTAGCTGCAGTTTGCCTTGAGTTGGCATGATTAAAAAATCGCCTAAATCAGAGTGGCCTGTACCACTAAAATGTGTATGACTGAAACCAGTGATCGTTTTATCTTCATATTTATAGCCTGCACAATATTTATATACATCGCCGTTGTACTTTCCATTTACTTCGTAAGATAAAGTATCGGTTTCTGGGCTAAGTTGTACAGCACCAAATGGAACCGTAGCGCCCGGATAAGTATGCCCCATTTTTGAAGTACCAATTATCGGCTTAACATACTGCACTAAATTTTGCTGAGCAGACACTGCAAAAGCAGAAAACAGCAAACAAGTCAGGATAATCTTTTTAATCATATCGGTTTTAAAATTTAAAAATTCTAAGGTATTAATTTATCTGGAAATGATTAGCTAAAGTAAATCTAAATCGATTAACTAACTAAAAAAATACAAAGTTTTATATAAATGTTTTGAAAAGCAATTTTAGTGGTTCTCGGTTAATATTGTCCCACTAAATGCTTCAATCTTTCAAGTTTTATCATTTCTGAAGGTTAATTTATTTTTAAAAATCAATATCAGAAAATTTCATAGCTGATTTGCGTTTTGCATTCCCCTCTTCCAGAGGGGTGCCCGCAGGGCGGGGTGTTTATTTGTCTTGGCCAGACGGGCCTTTTTCTTTTGACAACAAAAGAAACAAAATTGCCGGCTCAAAATTTTTGTTTTAAAGTTAGAGGTTTGGCTTTGACATTACATGCCCAATCCCGTACGTACGGGATGTTAGGCCGGTTTAAAGTAGAGCGAAGAAGTAGTGCGGAGGCTTAGTTGGGTTGTAATTATTAGTCGTTAAAAATGTAATGGTAAGAAAGATTTGTTTTGAATTTTGCAGGTTTATTGCACAATTTTAAGTTTCTAAACCAGATTGAAGCGGATACCGGCCTCGTGATTAAGGACTGCAGGCGTATGAGCAAAAAGCTGGATGAATATTAATTATTGAGCAGGTTTTGCTTTAATAAAAATTTACTACCAAAAACTAAGCCTTAGCTTTTTACAAGTAACTGACTTGCTTTACTTAAATTGAGCCAAATAAACCTTATTTTTGCATCCAATTATTTTAAGATGAGTAAACACGGTAGAATTCTGGTAGCCATGAGTGGCGGGGTTGATAGTTCGGTAGCAGCGGTTATGCTACATGAGCAGGGTTATGAAGTAATTGGCCTAACCATGAAGACCTGGGATTACGCTTCATCTGGCGGTAGCAGCAAGGAAACTGGCTGTTGCTCTTTAGATAGTATAAACGATGCTCGTACACTTGCCGTAAACTATGGTTTTCCGCATTATATTTTAGATATACGTGATGAATTTGGCGATTATGTAATTGACAATTTTGTTGACGAATACCTTGCCGGAAGAACGCCAAATCCTTGTGTATTATGTAATACCCACATTAAATGGGAAGCTTTACTTAAACGTGCCAACAAATTAGATTGTGAATTTATTGCAACCGGGCATTATGCAAATATTCGTCAGCAAGATAGCGGACGTTATGTAATTTCGAAAGGTAAAGATGAAAACAAAGACCAATCTTATGTACTTTGGGGTGTTTCTCAAGAAAATCTTTCACGCACAAAATTCCCATTAGGAAGTTTCGCTAAAGCGGATATAAGACAAATGGCTTTGGATATGGGTCAGGAAGAATTGGCTAAAAAATCTGAAAGCTATGAAATTTGCTTTGTACCTGATAACGATTATAGAGCATTTTTACGCCACAAGGTTGAAGATTTGGAAGAGCGTGTAGCTGGTGGGAATTTCATTTTAAGCAATGGAATGGTTGTTGGACAGCATAAAGGTTATCCTTTTTATACCATTGGCCAACGTAAAGGTTTGGGTGTAGCTTTTGGAGAACCAATGTTTGTAACCCAAATTTTACCAGAAAGCAATACGGTTATGTTGGGCAGAGCTGATGAATTAGAACGCAAAGAAGCGATGGTTAGGAACATTAATCTGGTAAAATATGCAAGTATTGAAGAACCTTTGAATGATGTAATTACGAAAATCCGTTATAAGGATGCAGGTATGTTAAGTACAATTGTGCAGGAGAAAGATAGAATGCGTGTTGTTTTTGACCATAATGTTTCTGCAATCGCGCCTGGCCAATCGGCTGTGTTTTACGAAGGAAATGATTTACTTGGTGGTGGATTTTTAGTTTAAATACATCACTTTCAATATATAAATAGCCGACAAAATTGTCGGCTATTTTTGTTTTTAAGCCACCTTTGTTCGTGTTTAAATTATTAAAATTTTGAAATTGTAATTTTTAAGTTACTTTTGTGGCATCTCATTCCTATTTAATTTTTTAACTAAAACACAATTAAATGGAAACGAGTAAATTCTCAAAATTTAGCGCCGAATTTCTTGGCACTTTAGTATTAGTTTTAATGGGTTGCGGCAGTGCGGTTATTGCTGGTGCTGATGGAACAACAGGTGTTGGCTTCTTAGGCATATCTTTCGCCTTTGGCTTATCGGTTGTTGCAATGGCTTATGCAATTGGGCACATTTCTGGTTGCCACATTAACCCTGCAATTTCAATTGGAATGGTTGTAGCCGGCAGAATGAAAGCAAGTGAAGCAGCTTATTACATTGTAGCTCAAATTTTAGGCGCCATTGCTGGTGCTGGTTTGCTTTACCTTATAGTTAGTAACCAGGCAACTTTCGAAATGAAAGAATGGGCATTAGGTTCTAACGGTTGGGGAAAAGGTTATTTAGGCGAATACAATTCTACAGCAGCATTTATTGCAGAAGCAGTATTCACATTTATTTTCTTATTGGTAATTTTTGGCTCTACATCTACCAAAAATATTAATGGTGGTTTCGCTGGTTTGGCAATCGGACTTTCGTTGGTTTTAATTCACATTGTTGGAATTAAAGTAACAGGCGTTTCTGTAAATCCTGCTCGTAGTATTGGCCCTGCAATACTAGCTGGTGGCGAAGCACTAAAGCAAGTTTGGATGTTTATTGCAGCTCCAGTTGTTGGTGCTGTTTTAAGTGCAATAGTTTGGAAAAACTTGTTGGAGAAAAACTAGCTTGATGATGGAAATAGGGAAAATGGAAGATGTTAGATGGAATGATATATCACCTAACAATTTTCTTAAACATTAATCTATAAAAAAGGGTAAAATGGAATTTCCATTTTACCCTTTTTTATTTAAGATGCGAGAGAAATTCATTCCATCTCCCATTTTACATCTTCCATTAATTATAGGTTCTTTACAATCGCTTCGTCCATAGGTTTTGTTTTTGAACGGAAACGATGAACCAACTCCCCTTTTTCGTTAATTAAGAATTTCTCAAAATTCCATTTAATATCGCCTTGCTCTTCTGTATTAGTTTGAGTAATTAGATATTTAAACAGCGGGCTAATATCATCGCCTTTTACACTACTTTTTTCAGCAAGTAAAAAAGAAACATTATATTTTCCTGTACAAAATTCTTTGATTTCTGCATTAGTAGAAAATTCCTGGCCACCGAAGTTACCTGCCGGAAATCCAATTAATACTACTTTTTTGCCATACTGCTTTTGAAGTTTTTCTAAATCTTCATATTGTGGTGTGTAACCACATTTTGATGCCGTATTTACGATCAGGATTTTCTTTCCCTTATACTTAGAAAGTTTAACTTCTTTACCATCGATGGTTTTGAAACTGAAATCGTAAACATTTTTTGGTGGCGTAGGCAGCAAAAAGTTCAGGAGGATTAAAATTGTGCTTATCATTTTATGTTTTATTTTATATACGAATATAGGTACAAATAGGTTTCTGTAATAGATATTTGTTTTTAAATCTACTTAGGATTACAAATGGTAACCAGTTTGGCATTATAGTTGGCATTTAATGGCTCATTTGTTTGTGCTAATCGTTGCGAACCTGTATTTGCCGGGCAAGCAATATCGCCAACAGCATCATAAACCAGTTTATTTCCATTAGCCAATAATTCTTTCGGAACGTAAACCTGAACTTTAGTTATAGAATAACCAGAAGGAAAATAACGCACATAATAACCATCAGGATGTTTAGTCCAAATTCCACTTGGAACATCGGCTCTTGGAGGTGCCATTCCAGCTATAATTGCATACTTTTCCATATCAGCATAAGTGTAATTGCCTGATGAAACCAGCTGACGGATATTATTTTCGGCTTCAAAAACAGCTTTAACTCCAGATGGCAATTGGTCTTTAGCTTTTTCCATGACATCAAATGGTAAAATACCTAAGGCACCACCTTCTAATTGAGTAAGTTGTTTTGGTGTAAGTAATTTAATTGCTGTAAATTTTACTTGTCCGGCGTAATCAGCAAATTTTGTTCTGGCAATTATCGTCCACAATAAAACCTGAATATCATGTTGTTCTACATCCTGATGTTTTTCGGCGCTTCTTAAAACTGCGTTTACGATTTCATCTTTCGGACCTAAAACTGGAGCAAACATGTAACCATCTCCCTTTGATGGCGCAAAAGTTCCTGCTTTTAGGCAATAACTTTTATTAGTCATTTCGTAAAAACCCTCACATAAAATGTAACCACCATCCGTATTTTTCGGCAATAAATATAATGGTTGAAATTTTGCTGAAGCGTTGAAATCAGGCATCTTCTCGCCTTCGCGGTTTACATCTTCAAAACTTGTTGAGATAGCCGCAGGTTGTTTCAAAAATTTATCTACACCGAGTGCTTTTGCACCCTGAGCTGTTCCAACTTTTAGTAATTTATCTTTTAAGCCACCAAATTGTGCTTTTGCAGATACGCAAGCTAAGGATATTGCAAGCGTAAAAAGGATGATTTTAGAGTTTTTCATTAATGATTAGAATTTTATAGGTATCACAAACTTAGAACTTTACAATTAATTCTATGTAAATTTTAACAGAATTATCAAACCTGGTTCAATTTATACACATCATTTACATCAATTTAAATAAAAATCAGAATTTTATTTTGTGAATTAAAATTAAATTCAGACATTTGAAATATTATTTGGCAAAGCAGCTAAATAAAAGTCAATCTTTAATCAGATTGATTTATAAAGAAGTGGCGAGAGACTGGCTCCATGACCCACTGGCAACCCTCAGAAAGAGAAGGTGCCAATTCCTGACCGGATAACAAGGTGTTATTTGGAGATATAAATTATAACTGATGAAAACATTAAATCTTCAATCGCAAAGCGAACCCAGTCAAAATAACAACAAAGTAGAAATTTCTTCTATTTCGATGATTTGTTTGGATATGCAGGCGATTACTTGTATGTGCTGTTGCATACAGTAATCTAAAAATCTTCCTCTTTTGTTTTCTTTTCAAATTGGAAGGTCCCGAAAAATCGGGATACGCCCCTATAAGATTATCTTGATTTAGCATTATAATATTTTATAATCAAAGTCTGGTAATTAATGTATTCAAACATTCACATAATCAATTATTAGAAAAATGTCAACTTCATATAAATTTGAAACTTTACAGCTACATGCTGGCCAGGAAATAGACCCAACTACAGGTGCAAGAGCTGTTCCAATATATCAAACAACATCTTATGGTTTCAACAGTGCTGAACACGGTGCGAATTTGTTTGCACTGAAAGAGTTCGGGAACATTTATACTCGTTTGATGAATCCAACAACTGATGTTTTTGAAAAAAGAATTGCTGCTTTAGAAGGTGGAGTTGCTGCTTTGGCTGTTGCATCTGGTCAGGCTGCACAGTTTATCGCTTTGCATAATATTTTAGAAGCTGGAGATAGCATAGTTTCATCATCACATATTTATGGCGGAACTTACAACCAATTTAAAGTTTCTTTTAAACGTTTAGGCATTCATGTTGATTTTGCAAACCCTGATGTACCTGAAGAATTTGAAGCAAAAATCACAGAAAAAACAAAAGCCATCTATTTAGAAACCATCGGAAACCCTGCTTTTAGTGTTCCTGATTTTGAAAAGATTGCCGCTATTGCAAAGAAATATGATATTCCTTTAGTTGTTGATAATACTTTTGGCGCTGGCGGATATTTGTTTAAACCTTTAGAGCATGGCGCAAACATTGTTGTAGAATCTGCAACAAAGTGGATTGGTGGACATGGAACCAGCATTGGTGGTGTAATTGTAGATGGCGGAAACTACAATTGGGGAAATGGAAAATTTGCTCAGTTTACAGAACCATCAGAAGGTTATCACGGATTAGTTTTTAATGACGTTTTTGGTATTGGTGGTCCTTTTGGAAACATCCAGTTCATTATTCGTGCTCGTGTAGAAGGCTTAAGAGATTTAGGCCCGTCTTTGTCTCCATTTAATTCTTTCCTTCTATTACAAGGTTTGGAAACTTTATCTCTCCGAGTTCAACGTCATGTTGATAATGCTTTAGAATTAGCAACCTGGCTAGAAAACCATCCTTTGGTTAAAGAAGTACAATACCCAGGTTTGGCAAGCAGTAAATACAATGGTTTAGCTAAAAAATATCTGAGCAATGGTTTTGGTGGTGTTTTAACCTTTGAACTTAACGGTACAAAAGGAAATGCAACACAGGTTATTGATAGCTTGAAATTAGTTTCTCACTTGGCTAATGTTGGTGATGCAAAAACATTAATTATTCAACCATCAGCAACAACGCATCAGCAGTTAAGCGAAGCCGAGCAATTAGCCGCAGGTGTAAAACCAAACGCATTAAGAGTTTCTGTTGGTATTGAGCATATTGATGATATAAAAGCTGATTTTGAGCAAGCGCTTTCGCGAACATCAACGCAAAAATTACTGAAGAAACTTTGCAAGCCTAAAAAACATTTTTCAATACGATACTAGAATTTATAATGAGTACTGAATCAACATATAATTACCCTAAACAGTTTAAATTAGAAAACGGTAAAAAAATCCGTAATCTGCAAATTGCTTATCAAACTTATGGAAAGTTAAATGCAAATAAAGATAATGTAATTTGGGTTTGCCATGCACTTACGGCGAATGCTGATGTTTTTGAGTGGTGGGAAGGTTTGTTCGGGCAAAACGCTTTATTCAACCCTAACGACCATTATATTGTTTGTGCTAATGTATTAGGCTCTAACTACGGAACAACGAATCCGTTAAGCGTAAACCCAGTAACTGGCCAACCTTATTATCTGGCTTTTCCGCAGTTTACCATCAGAGATTTTGTTTCAGCGCATCAGTTATTGGCAAATCATTTAGGCATCAACCAAATTAAACTTTTAATTGGTGGTTCTTTAGGTGGTCAGCAAGCTGTAGAATGGGGAATTACAGAACCTAATAGAATTGAAAACCTTATTCTAGTTGCCACAAATGCTGTTCATTCTCCTTGGGGAATTGCATTTAACGAAAGTCAGCGTTTAGCTATTGCGACTGACAGAACATTCTATGCAAATCAACCAGATGGTGGCAGTAAAGGTTTAAAAACTGCTCGTAGTATTGCGCTATTAAGTTACAGAACTTACAACGCTTATGGTAGTACGCAAGTTGAAAGCGTTAACGATAAGACCGATAATTTCCGGGCATCATCGTACCAAAACTATCAAGGTGAAAAATTGATAAACCGCTTTAATGCTTACAGTTATTATTACCTAACTAAAGCTATGGATAGCCATAATGTTGGCAGAAATCGTAAATCAATTGCTGAAGCTTTGAAATTAATTAAGGCAAATACTTTAGTTATTGGAATTGAAAACGACTTCCTCTTCCCTATTTCTGAGCAAAAATATTTGGCAGACAATATTACTGGTGCTGAGTTTGAAACCATTCATTCTGAATACGGACACGACGGTTTTTTAATAGAAACTAATGCTTTGACTAACATCATCGGAAATTTTATTAAGGAAAGCAGGGACAAGAAAATTTTCAAGCTGCAGCATACTGCCTAGCAAGGTTAAAAGTAAAAAGTAAAAAATTTAAAGTTAAGCATGCCGCTTAAGCTGAAAGCTAAAATAATTAATCAGCCACGGAAACACTGAATCACAGAAAAATAAGAAATATGATTCCGTGTAAAGCATTGTTTCCGTGGCAAATAAATACAAACAAAATAGTAGCGAAAACGCTGTAAAAATCTTGTCTTGATACTCAATACTAGATACTCAAAACTCGCTACTTGATACTTTTAAAACACCATGAGTAAAAATTTAAAAATAGGTTTATTTGGTTTCGGAGTTGTTGGACAAGGTTTATTGGATATTATCCAGAGCCAAAACCTTAATCTCGAGATTATAAAGATTGCAATAAAAGACCCAAGAAAGAAACGTACGCTTAACAAAGATTTATTTACAACGGATAAAAATGAAATCCTGAATAATTCGGAAATTAATACGATTGTAGAGTTAATTAACGATGCTGATGCTGCTTACGAAATTGTAACAACTGCACTTAAAAATGGCAAAAACGTAGTTTCAGCCAATAAAAAAATGATTGCTACGCATTTGAAAGAGCTGGTAGATTTACAGCAAAAGCATGGCACATCGTTACTTTATGAAGGTGCAGTTTGTGGAAGTATTCCAATCATCAGAAACCTTGAAGAATACTACGACAACGAACTTTTCCATGCTTTAAGTGGAATTTTCAATGGTTCTTCTAATTACATTTTATCGAAAATATTTAACGAAAACCAGAGTTACGATTCAGCTTTGAAAGAAGCACAGGATTTAGGTTTTGCAGAAACTGATCCGATTTTAGATGTTGGTGGTTACGATCCAAAATATAAATTAGCAATCGCAACAGCTCATGCTTATGGTTTATTTGTTAATCCGGATGCTATTTTAAACATTGGTATTCAAAATCTTTCTCAGCACGATATCAAATATGCTCGTGAGAAGAATTTCAAAATCAAATTAGTACCTACAGCAAGGAAAGTAAACAAAAAAGACATTGTTACATATGTTCTGCCTAAACTCGTTGCTAAAGATGATTTTCTCTACAATGTAGAAAACGAGTACAACGCAGTAACTGTTCAAGCTGCTTTCGCTGATAAACAATTTTTCTTTGGTAAGGGTGCCGGCGGCCATCCAACAGGTGCGGCTGTGCTTTCTGATATTGCAGCTCTACGCTATGACTATCGTTATGAGTATAAAAAATATCATTCAGAAAATGGTGTAAAACACACAGAAGATATTTTGCTCGAAATTTATTTACGTTATGCTGATGAAGATTTAATTAGTCTATTGGAGTTTGATAATATTAGCGAACGTTATGCAGCCAATGAATATAAATATGTTATTGGAACTGTAAAATTGGATAGTTTAATTAAAAACCGTGATTTATTGCTTGATAAAAATGTATTTATCGCTTACACCGGTAGGCAAATTTATAAGCAAGAGCAGGTAGCAGAAAATGTATTTTCAGAAGAACTAGCTGCTTTATAAGATATTTTTTAAGGTTAATTTTTTTATTTGTTTTGTTGTTAAGCGCAAAGGTCGGAGCGAGTCCGACCTTTTGCATTATTACTTTTTTTTAATGTACTTTTCGATAATTACCCTATCAATTCCTTCTTTTTCTACTTTCTCTACACCAGATTGAACAAGCGTATCATTTATCAAGCTCACTTTAAAATCAAACTTTTTGCCTTCCCAATTTTTGTTGCTGTAATATTCAAGGTGTTCTTCATACTTGTCAATAGTTAGCTCATAACTTCCGCCGCCAGCATCAAAACCAAGTGTATCTTGCTTATTCAAGCTATGTTTTAGAAATGCAAAATGGGTATCGTTGATAATTTTAATCATTTCAAAATTCATCTCATAAGGAGTTGTTTTGCCTGATTTTTTATCAGTAATAGTTCCAGAAACCAATTTCCACGTTCCCTGAATATTTAATTTCTGATTATCTGAATCAGATTTGCCTTTACAAGCAAATAAAAAAGTAATTGCAGTTATAAATAAAAAGTTCTTTCTCATAAATTGATTATCAATTATCCTCTCCCAGCCATATCAATTAGCTTTTTTGCTAAATCTTTTCCTAAATAGCCGTCAATTATTGCATGCACTACGTACAATATTGGGGTCATTAAAATTGCTACAATAAACTTATATGTATAATTAACCAAACCTATCGCCGCAACCATTTCCCAACTATAATGATATTGTGGATTTAAATAGAATGCGATGAATATAACTACAAAGCTATCAATCAATTGCGAAACAAGAGTTGAACCTGTAGCGCGTAACCAAAGTGCTTTATCTCCGGTAATCTTTTTTATCCGATGAAAAATTAAAACATCAGCAAGCTGTCCAACAATAAACGCAACTATCGAACCCACAATAATCCACATCCCCTGCCCGAATATGCCTGCAAAAGCATTATTCATATTCAAATCTTCTCCGTTAATGTTTTGGTGAACCCAAAAATCGGCAGCACTTAAATGCATAGAACCCCAAACCACTAGAAATGCAAAGGCAATTAAAATTGAAGTTAGAATCGATAAAAAACGAACTTGTTTTACACCAAAATATTCATTTATAATATCAGTCATGATGAAAATTATCGGCCAGGTTAGTACACCAGCAGACATCACAAAAGAAAGATTTTTAACACCAAGCAAGTTGATGTCAAACTTTTTAAAACCCAATGTTTCTTCAACACTAAATAATTTTACACCAATAAATTCTGATAAGATTGCATTTGCCACAAAAAAACTTCCAAGGATGAGAAGTAAACGGCTTTCTTTAGTTTTAAAAGTCATAGCGTATAAATCTAATTATAAATCGAATCAGAATTGTATTCTTATATGTTAAAATTTAAAAACAAATACTTTTTACAATCATTCGACTATTAAAATAGGTTAAGAAATATAATCTCACAATCTTTGCGCCCTTAAATACTAACAAACATGGCGAAGAAAAAGCATTTCTATCTGATACTGATTTTAGGTTCTTTAGCAGCACTTGGCCCATTTTCTATCGATATGTATTTGCCTGGTTTTGTCGATATAGCCCAAGACTTAAAAAGCACAGAATCAACAGTAGCTTTATCATTATCAAGTTTCTTCATTGGTATTTCTGCTGGTCAGCTTTTGTATGGACCATTACTCGATAAATTCGGACGTAAAAAACCACTTTATTTTGGTTTAGTATTATACATTGTAGCCTCATTTTTATGTTTAGCCGTTACAGATGTTAACCAACTTATAATTCTACGCTTTGTACAAGCCATTGGAAGTTGCGCAACGGCTGTAGCATCAGTTGCAATGGTTCGCGATTTGTTTACGGTAGAAGAAAGTCCGAAGGTTTTTGCTTCACTAATGTTGGTTATTGCAGTTTCGCCAATGCTTGCTCCAACAGCCGGAGGTTATTTAATCGCCGCTTTAGGTTGGAAATATGTTTTTGTGTTTTTAGGCTTAATGGCTATAATAATTCTTTTAGCTACAATTTTTAAACTACCAGAAAGTTATAAGCCCGATCCAAACTATTCGTTAAAACCAAAACCAATAATCAACAGCTTTTTAACCGTTTTAAAAGAGCCACAATTTACCACCTACGCATTAATTAGTTCAATTACATTTTCAGGCTTATTCGCTTACGTATCGGCATCTCCAACTGTTTTTATGAAAATTTACGAAGTAAGTAAAACTGGTTACGGATGGATTTTTGCATTGTTATCTGTTGCTTTTATCGGTTCAAGCCAATTAAACAGTCTAATTTTAAAATGGTTCAGCAGTAAAAAAATTGTGAATTATGCATTAATAGCTCAATGCGCATTTAGTTTAATTTTTCTGGCTTTTGCAATAAACGATTGGTTAAATCTGTACTCGACTATTGGTTTTATTGCTTTATTCCTATCCTGCTTAGGGTTTATCAACCCAAATGCAGCAGCTTTATCTTTAGCACCATTCACAAAAAACGCCGGAAGTGCTTCAGCATTAATGGGCGCTTTGCAAATGGGTTTAGGCGCTTTAGCATCTGTAATGGTAAGTTTATTCAGCGAACACTCTGTAGTTCCAATGCCGTTAGTTATGACCGCTGCTGCTTTTGTAGCCTTGTTTTGCCTTTTTATTGGCAAAAGATTTATTAAAACTGAAATCGAAGCTTCGGCAGACAACGCAGTTATTGGGCATTAGTCTTTACCAAAGAAAAGAATTACTTCTATGTTGATGTGGCTTTTCAGAAAATTCAATATTGATATGGTTAGTATCTAGATAATTTAGAAAACATTAGTACAATCTTTTGGCAGACTGCAGTCCCGCCATACGCTACAATCTTTTTGTAAAAACTGTCATTCTGAGGCACGAAGAATCTTTTTCATCGGTTGCAGATGCTTCGTTCCTCAGCATGGCAGGCTATTTAGGTTAGCTGTAAACAAAAAGTATTTTCGCTTCTGTCGGGTTTAGATAAATCAGGTCTGGTAATTCTTCGGATAGTTTCCATGCAAACTGCATAATTTAACCAAAGTCAAATCTTTATCAGTAAAGAAATAAAAATCCTAAAATCATATAATCTTAAAATCCTGTTCAATTTTTCAACTTCACTATCAACTTCAAATTAAATTGCCTTCCAGTTAAGTAATTAGGAATTGCATACTGCACATTATCTACATCCTTAAGCCATAAATAAGAAACGGTATTGTTAATGTTCAACATATTAAATACCTCGAAGAAAAGAATAACTGAATTGAAATTTTTATCTAAAAATTTAGGTTTGTGCAAAGCTGCATCATCAAGAAAATCTTTCGAAAAACCAATATCAACACGTTTGTATGATGGAATGTAGAACTTATCCAAATATCTCGGCGTTTGCGATGGACCAATTGGTAAACGGGAACCGTATAGTGCGTTTAAGTGTACTTTATAGGTTGGGCTGTTTAACAACCTATCTTGAAAAAAAATTGAAAAATTAAGTCTTTGGTCTGTTGGTCTTTTCAAATAACCAGGAAATATTGTTTCGCCATTTTGCACATAACTATCTCCAACTATATCTTCATTTGCATGCATTACCGACATGCGAAAATAGGAAACCAAATCCTTTACAAATTCTCCTCCAATACTAAAATCAGCTCCATAAGCATAACCTTTTGAAACCTCATTTGCTAAATATCTAATTCTCAGGTTATCAATTTTATACGGAATTAGCCTATCTGAATATTTAAAATAAGCTTCGGAGGTAAATTTTAAACGAGTACCAAAAGCATCAAAAGCGTAATCATAACCAATTGAAGTATTGTAAGAACTTTGTGCTTTCTGGTTGATGTTCAGTTTTCCTGTAAAATCACGAATGGTTCTATATGAAGGAGGTTGTTTATAAACTCCAGCAGTAAACCTTAAAATCTTGTTATTAGAATTAGGTCTATATGCAATTAACATCCTTGGACTAATTAATAATTGCTTGCTTAACGAACTATAAGTTGCACGAGCGCCCAACTGAAGTTCTGCATAACTTGAAAGTGAATAACTATCCTGAATATAAGCGCTATAATTTTTAATATCGATGTTGTTTTCTACATTAATTACATTTTGCAGCACAATACTTTTTGCATTATTCGGCAAGATATAGCCCGCTGAATCTGTGTAGTTGTATTCGTTTAATCGGTCGTTATATTTAGATTTATCGAACTTCAATCCCCATGAAAAAATATGATTATTAAAATTTTGGTCGACTTTAATTTCTGAAGCGAAAATCTGTGTATTTAAACTATTACGCCCATAATTGTAGTAACTACCAATGCCTTTATTTTTACTAACAGGTCCGAAAACTCCAATTGGAAAGCTACTGTCAACCTCATCAAAAATGTAACTTCCATCAATATCAAATCGCTCTCGTTCTATGGTATTGAAATAGCTATTTATAAATTTTATAACTTGATTAGGCTTTGGAGCATAAGTTGCGGTTATAGCCGTTCCTAAAGTTTGGTAATCATCAATCTCCCGACCAGTATAATCAACATTTAAGCGCAATGTTGTATTTAAAGTTCCAAATTGAGTTTCTCTATTGGTTGGCTCTAACTTAAACTGACCTAAATTCAAATTTCCTAAAACACTGATGTTGAATTTCGGAGAAAAATCATATTGATACATGATTTGAGCATCGGCAAAATTTGGATTATAACTCCCCTTTTCATCTTGTTTAATCAGTACACTCGAATTGTTTTTATACCTCAAACCTGCCAGAAAAAAACTGCGTTTGTAAATCCGCTTTGCTGTTAAAGATGTATTTAATAAACTCGTGCTAAAAATGGTTTGATTACTGTCGGGTTTATCGTAGTGTATATCTAAAACTGAAGAGAGTTTGTCGCCATATTTTGCCTCAAAACCACCTGCAGAAAATTTTGCTTTACTAACTAATTCGGAATTTATAAAACTTAATCCCTCCTGTTGGCCATTTCTAATTAAAACTGGTCGGTTTATTTCAATATCATTAATGTAAATTAAATTTTCATCAAAATTACCCCCACGGACGCTGTATTGCGCACTTAATTCATTATTTGTAGAAACGCCAGGCAAGGTTTTGAGCATGGTTTCAAAATTGCCAGAAACCAAAGGCATTGATGCCACATCGGCAATATTTATGGTGGTGGTATTACTGAGTTGATTTTGCTTATCTGTAATATTAACCTGTTCAAGCTCGTTAATGTTGGCAATTAAATTTACCTGCTGCATAATTCTGGCTCCAGAACGCTCATTAAATTTTAGAATTTGAGGTTGATAGCCCAGCAGAGAATATTTAATGCTGAAAGTTTTTGATTTGGAATAAATCGTGTACACCCCAAATTCATCAGTAACGGTAGATTGCGCCTGCCCTAATACAATTACAGTTACCTGAGCTAACGGTAGCTTCTCTTCACTATAAACAATTCCAGAAACCCTAACTAATGGTTGCGCTACAGCAAAACTGCAAACAGCAATCAAAAAGAAAACGATTAACCGAAATTTGAGCATTGGCTAGTGTCAAGATAAAAGTATCAGGTATTAAGATTGAGGCGAAAATGATTAAATCAACTCACCACCAATAAAACAATTTAACAATAAAAACAATTAAATGCTTACACTATTATTTGTCAGTTGTTTCATCTTTGCAATTGTTTCAGTTGGGTTTTCAGTTGCAAATACTGCACTTCCAGCTACAAAAGCATTGGCACCTGCTGAAACTAATTTAGCAATATTCTGCAAACCAACGCCACCATCAACTTCAATAATCAAATCTTCATTAACGCCTTGAATCAAGCGTTTTAAATCGGCAATTTTCTTATATGTATTGTGAATAAATTCTTGTCCGCCAAAACCAGGATTTACCGACATGATTAACACCAAATCCAAATCGCCAATAATATCTTCTAATACGCTCACTGGTGTATGCGGATTTAAAGCAACACCAGCTTTACAACCCGCGGCTTTAATTGCCTGAATCGTAAGATGTAAGTGTGTACAAGCTTCATAGTGAACCGTAATTCTGTCTGCTCCTACTTTCGCAAACCACTCTACAAATCGTTGAGGCTTAACAATCATTAAATGTACATCCAAGGGTTTCTGAGCATGTTTCTTTACGGCTTCAATTACTGGGAAACCAAAAGAGATATTTGGAACAAAAGCGCCATCCATTACATCAACATGAAACCAATCGGCTTCGCTATTATTAATCATTTCGATATCGCGTTGTAAATTAGCAAAATCTGCAGCAAGTATAGATGGGGCAATAATGGTTTTCATTTAATTTATTTTTGTCGTCATTCTGAGGCACGAATCAATCTTAATGCATTATGCTATAATGAGATTGCTTCGTGCCTCGCAATGACGAATTGGTTAAATAATTTACAGATAAGGCAAGTTACAAAACAAGTCTGAAAGTTTTTAATCAGAAAGAATGAAGTTCATTATAAATTCAAACAAAAAACCTCTCCCTATTAAAGAGGGCACTGAAAAAGTCCCCTAATTGAAAAGGACAAAAGGAGTAGAAAACTAGTTTTTCTGCTCCTTTTTTTGTATTTTAAAGGTATATTATTACTGCTTTTAAGATGCTTCTTCAACAACAAAAAATCCAGTTTAGCGAGTTTTCCAGGCTTTATGACCTGATTGTTCCCAAAGAGAACTTACTGCGCAAGATTAATGAGCTTATAGATTTTGGTTTTATATATGATGAGCTTCTGGATAAATACTGCCCGGACAACGGGCGTAATGCTGAGAGTCCGGTACGCATGTTTAAATACTTATTGCTGAAAACAATTTATACGGTTTCAGATGTTGATGTGGTAGAACGTTCCCGCTATGATATGTCCTTCAAATATTTCCTGGAGATGTCCCCGGAGGAGGATGTGATCAATTCAAGCTCATTGACCAAGTTCCGAAAGCTCCGCCTCAAGGACATGGATCTTTTAAACCTTCTAATTGGTAAAACTGTTTCCCTTGCATTGGAAAAAGGCATTATTAAATCCAGGTCCATCATTGTCGATGCGACACATTCACTTTCCAGATCCAATCCATATTCACCTATTGAAGTACTCAGGCAACGCTCAAAACTGCTTCGAAAAGCAGTGTACCTAATGGATGATGACTTCAAGGGTCAGATGCCTGAGAAAAATGATTCAAATGATATTCTTAAAGAAATAGAATACTGCAAGGAATTACAAAAAGTTATCGAGTCTGATGAAGCATTAAGTGAAATTCCTGCAGTGAAAGAGAAGCTAAACCTCTTAAAAGAAACAGTAGAAGATACCCAGGATAACTACACCTTATCCAAAGATATGGATGCCAGAGTCGGACACAAAACCGCTGATAGTAGCTTTTTTGGTTACAAAACTCATTTGGCAATGACAGAGGAGCGTATCATAACAGCAGCTGTTGTTACCTCCGGAGAGAAAGGAGATGGTCCTGAGCTACCAAAATTATTGGGTCAGACACAGTCAAACGGAATGGAGGTGGATATACTATTATAGGTGATGCAGCCTATGCTGGCAAGAACAACCTTAAGCTTAAGGGTTTGAACGGAAATAAGGTTAAGATAGTTGCCAGGATGAACCCTGCTATTACTCATGGTACCAGAAAAGAGGAAGAAAAGTTTGATTACAATAAAGATGCAGATATGTTCGTATGCCCCGCAGGGCACCTGGCTATGTATAAACGGGTGCAGGGCAAAAAGGTAGACAGGAAAAACCAGATGATGACCTATTATTTCGATATCGAAAAATGCAAAGTATGCCCGCTAAGAGATGGCTGCTATAAATCGGAAGCCAAAAGCAGGACTTACTCGGTCGCCATAAAACCAGATGAGCACAAAGAGCAGGAAATATTCCAACAAAGCGAGTACTTCAGGGAAAAGTCAAAACACAGATATAAAATTGAGGCGAAAAATAGTGAATTGAAAAATATTCATGGATATGACAGAGCAAATTCCTATGGCCTTGAAAGCATGAAAATGCAAGGTGCACTTGCGATATTCGTAGTTAATCTTAAAAGAATCCTCATATTCTAAAGCGGGATCATCATTGCCACAAAATATCCTAAAAACAACCATAAAATACCAGAATTCGGCGAGAAATCTCAATAGATTGGGGCGCGTAAAAATATAAAAATACTCAAAAAACAAAAAGCGGATGGAGATCTTATAACCTACCCATCCGCTAATCTTTTTATAGACCATTTTTAAGTCTACTTTTTCAGTGCCCTCGTAAAACTGAAAGGGTTTTTATTTCCTTCGACAAGTTCAGGATGACAATCGAACTACCTATGCTTGTGGCGCAGCTGGTTTTTCAGGTCTTGGTAATAAAACCTTACGAGAAAGTTTCATTTTACCTTGCTTATCGATGTCTAATAATTTAACCTCGATTTTATCGCCTTCTTTCAATACACCGTCCATAGTTTCTAAACGTTCCCATGAAATTTCAGAGATGTGTAGTAAACCATCTTTACCCGGCATAACTTCAACGAATGCACCAAATGGCATAATCGATTTTACTTTACCCTGGTAAACTTCGCCAATTTCTGGCTTAGCAACGATGTTACGAATACGCGTAACTGCTGCATCAATAGCAGCTTTATTATCAGCGAAAATTTCTACTATACCTTTACCATCAACTTCTTCGATAGAGATTGAAGCGCCAGTTTCGCGTTGCATTTCTTGAATAATTTTACCTCCAGGGCCGATAATTGCACCAATGAATTCTTTCTCAATAGTGATAGAAACAATACGGGGAGCATGTGGCTTCATGTCTTCATTAGGCTGAGCAATCGTTTTCTTCATCTCATTTAAGATGTGTAAACGACCATCCTTAGCTTGTAATAAAGCTTTAGTTAATACTTCGTATGATAAACCATTGATTTTTAAGTCCATCTGACAAGCAACGATACCATTTTCAGTACCTGTTACTTTAAAGTCCATATCACCTAAGTGGTCTTCATCTCCTAAAATATCAGAAAGAATTGCGTATTTACCAGTTTTCTCATCAGTAATTAAACCCATTGCAATACCAGAAACTGGAGATTTAATTTTGATACCAGCATCCATCAAAGCCAATGTACCAGCACAAACTGTAGCCATTGATGATGAACCGTTTGATTCTAAAATATCAGATACGATACGGATTGTATATGGATTAGCTTCACCTTGAGGTAAAACTTTTTTCAACGAACGTTGCGCTAAAGCACCGTGACCAATTTCGCGGCGACCAGCACCTCTGTTTGGTCTAACCTCTCCAGTTGAGAAACCAGGGAAATTATAGTGCAATAAGAATTTTTGGTAACCATTAAAGAACGCACCATCAATCATTTGCTCATCATCTTTGCTACCTAAAGTAACCGATGTTAAAGATTGCGTTTCGCCACGTGTAAATACAGCCGAACCGTGAGCAGCAGGTAAATAACCAACTTCACTCCAGATTGGGCGAATTTCTGTAGTTTTACGACCATCTAAACGAATACCTTCATCTAACAACAAATTTCTAATCGCATCGTACTGAACATCATGGTAATAATGTTTAGCCATTGCTTTAGTTAAATCTGCAGTATCTTCTGGCATTGCCTCGAAAAACTCATTAATAATTGCAGTAAAACCAACTTTACGCTCATCTTTATTCGAACCAGATTTCGCAACAGCGTAAACTTTATCGTAAGTATCAGCATAAACTTTCGCTTTTAAATCAGCATCATGGTCTTCGTGGCTATATTCGCGTTTTACAGTTTTGCCAGTAGCTTCCGTTAATTCTACCTGAATCGCACATTGAACTTTAATTGCATCGTGTGCAAATTTTAAAGCCTCAACCATTTCATCTTCCTGAATTTCATCACACTCACCCTCAACCATACCGATATCGTTAGCCGAACCAGCAACCATAAATTCTAAAGTTGCACGCTCTAAATCGCTAGCGTATGGATTGATTACCAATTTGCCATCAATTTTAGCAACACGTACTTCAGAAATTGGACCGTTGAAAGGAATATCAGAAACTGATAATGCAGCCGATGCAGCTAAACCAGCTAAACAATCAGGCATGATATTTTTATCAGCAGAAATTAGTGAAATCATCACTTGAGTATCTGAGTGATAATCAGATGGGAACATCGGGCGCAAAGCTCTGTCAACCAAGCGAGAAATTAAAACCTCGTAATCAGATAATCTTGCCTCGCGACGTAAAAATCCACCTGGAATACGGCCAGTAGCCGCATATTTCTCTTGATAATCAACCGATAATGGTAAGAAATCAGTTCCTGGTTTAGCACCAACAGTAGATACAACCGTTGCTAACAACATCGTATCGCCCATTTTAACTACAACCGAACCATCAGCTTGTTTCGCTAATTTACCAGTTTCAATTTCTACAATTCTGCCATCGCCCAAATCGAACGATTTTTTTATTACATTCATTTAATTAGAATTATGGTGTGTTTTCCTCTTTCTACACACCGTTGTTTATATATGTTTTTGTTTTTGCAAACGAAGATAAGATTAAAAAAGCCTATCCATAACAAATCCCGTTAAAAATTAACAGGAAAAGTAAAAAGCCATTCTATTAAAGAATGGCTCTTGTTGATAAAATTACGCTTATTTTTGTTTAATGATATCACGAAGCGATAAAGCTTTGATGATAGCACGGTAGCGCTCAATATCTTTTTTGTATAAGTAAGCCAAAATACCGCGGCGTTTACCTACCAATTTTTGAAGTGATAACTGTGTAGAGAAATCTTTACGATTTTTCTTTAAGTGTTCTGTTAAGTGCGCAATACGGTATGTAAATAACGCTACTTGACCTTCTGCAGAACCAGTGTTGGTTTCTACTTCGCCGTGTTGTTTAAAGATTTCGGCTTTCTTTTCTGGACTTAAATACATTCTTGAATAATATTAAAGTGTAAAAATTAATTAATTAAGCCGCAAAGATAAAGCTATTTTCAATCATAAGCAAGTGTAATTTGCAGATAGAATTTTTAAGCTAATCGCTTGATTATTTGGAAATGAAGGTTCTGTTTTTCATCGGCTACACCTGCCCCGCCCTCACTACAATCTTTTTGCCTATCGTACTTCATTTGTCGTCTTTGCTAGGAGGAACGACGAAGCAATCTCATTCGGAAAGTGTTGCAAAAAGTATTTCCGCTAAGTCGGGTTTAGAACACTTAAGAATGTGTAAGAAACTTAGTTTTTAACCAGCGTTTCTTCTAATCACAATCCCTTTTCCTTGAGGAGTTTTAAAAGGTCTTCCTCCATTCATTAAAACAGCTAACCTATTAAGTTTAACTAATTCAAAAAATCTTTCCTGCCCAGAAAGAGATAAGAATTTGACTTCCCGATTTCTTTCGATTTCTTCCCTATCAATATCCGAATGATATATTTTCAACCGACTCATAATTTAAAATTACACAAAAACTTAAAATACATATAATATTAAATACCTTACTTTTGCACAAAACTTATACCCTTGGAAAAGAATCAATTTAGCATTTTCGAAAGCGAATTACGTGTGCGTCCTGATGATATAGACATGTTTAACCATGTTCACAATAGCAAATACTTAGATTATGTACTTGCAGCCCGTTACGAGCAAATGGAAAAATTCTACAATATGCCTTGGGAACATTTTACAAAACAAGGTTTAGGTTGGGTAGTGAGCCATGTAGATATCAATTTCAAACGCCCACTTTTAATGAATGATTTAATGTTAATTAGAACTGGCATTTTAACCATGCATGACAAAGGTTGTTCTGTTCAATTCGAAATCATTAATAAAAAAACTGGTAAAGTAGCATCAGATGGTATTTTTGATTACGTATTAATCGATTTAAACACCAGCCGAGGAACAAAAGTAACTGAAGAAATGATTATAGCATATAGTATTTAGTTAGGGGTTAGAAGGCTGAGGTTGTAAGATATGGCTTTAGAAATATTGCCCTGCCTCGGTTCGTGTCTCCACGAACCGAAACACAAAACTTATAAAATAGAACATTTAATTCCGCGTTTCCTTGGCAAAAAAATTAACAGCCATTAAAATTTTATTTACCTTTATCACATCAAAAAGAACAGAACCATGATAGTATCTGCAATCCGCTTGAGGTTTTAAGAAACCAAGGATTCCCTCCCGTTACAGATTTTGTACGCTTTTTTAGCGTATTTTGGTTTATTCATACTATTTATATCTTATTATATGTCACAGTCAACAAAGACACAGGGCAAACTATCTTCTTTTTTCGATTTATTAGTACAATCTATAAAAGGACACGAAGTTGATTTAACTTCAATCAGCATAAAACGAGCGATTATTTTATTAGCCATCCCGATGATGTTGGAAATGGCAATGGAATCAGTCTTCGCTTTGGTCGATTTATATTTCGTAGGCCACTTAGAAAACAGCAGTCACGCCATACAAACCGTAGGTTTAACAGAGTCGGTATTAACCATTATTTATTCATTAGCCATTGGATTAAGCATGGCTGCAACAGCAGTTGTAGCCCGAAGAATTGGTGAGAAAAACCCAGAAGCGGCATCAAAAGCTGGTATGCAAACCATTATAATTGCTGTGGCAGTAAATCTAATTATCAGCATTGCAGGTTTAATTTACGCCAGAGATATCCTTTTATTAATGGGTGCCTCAACAGAAACAGCAGACCACGGTACAACTTTCATTCAAATTATGATGGGTGGAAGTATCATTATCGTTTTACTGTTTTTGATTAATGGAATTTTCAGAGGTGCAGGTAATGCCGCAATTGCAATGCGAAGTTTATGGATTGCAAACATCGCTAATATTATCCTCTGCCCTATTTTCATAAATGGTTTCGGACCAATTCCTGCATTTGGTTTAACAGGTGCAGCAATAGCAACAACAATTGGTCGTGGTTTGGGCGTTACTTACCAGGTTTACAATTTATTTAATGGCAAAAACGCTTTAAAAATTCGCATCAGTCATTTTTTACCCGATTTTGAACAAATAAAAGCCATTGTAAAAATTGCAGCGCCAGCTATTTTTCAATTTGTAATTGCAAGTTGCAGTTGGGTATTTTTAGCTGAATTAGTAGCCACAACTGGCGGTGATGAGGGTTCTGCAGGTTACCAAACCGCTTTGAGGTTAATGATGTTCTTCCTACTGCCAGCTTGGGGGTTAAGCAATGCAGCGGCAACTTTAGTTGGACAAAATTTAGGTGCAGGCCACATTGACAGAGCAGAACAATCTGTTTTTCAAACGCTAAAATACATCATCATTTTTATGGCTGTGGTTAGCGTTGTATTTTTAACCTGCGGTCATTTGTTTGCATCTTTCTTCACCTCAGATATAAAAGTGATTGAAATTGCAAGTCGTGCTTTAAAAATTTTAAGCATAGGGTTTGTTATTTATGGCTCGGCAATGGTTTTTAGCAGTGCTTTCAATGGTGCTGGAGATACCTGGACACCAACAAAAATCAATATTTTTGCTTTTTGGTTATTTCAAATTCCACTGGCTTATTTTCTGGCAAAATATTTAGAAATGGGGCCAACTGGTGTTTTTATTGCAATACCAAGCGCAGAAGCTGGAATTGCGATTGCTGCATTTATCTTATTTAAAAAAGGTAAGTGGAAGAAAACGATGGTTTAGTTTGATTTGCCACGGAAACACGGATTTACACGGAATTGGGGTTCTAGTGATTAACCACAGATAAACAGGATAAACACAGAGGCATTCTAAATAGTAAAGGAATAAAGCTTTCCGTGGCTTCTGTGTTTCCGTGGCAAAACATTAGGCAATTAGAAAGAAAACATTCATAAGAACTTCTGTCTTGTTTTAAATAAACCTGATTGCAGTGGAAATACTTTTTGCTAATCAAAAGAAATAGATTGCCGCGTCTTTCCTCCTAGCAATGACGGAAATTTGAGGATAACACAATGACAAAAAGATTGAAACGAAAAGCAGGACTGCAGCAACCAAAAAATTACTGCTTTTGCTTTTCAAAACACAAAAAAACATGGTCGTTTTGCATTCTATTTTCCAAATAAAATTTTCCATTAAAAAGCATATCTTTGCGCAAAGATGAAGCATATACGTAATTTTTGCATTATTGCACATATTGACCATGGTAAGAGTACTTTGGCTGATAGGTTATTAGAATATACCGCGACAATTTCGCAGCGTGAGGCGCAGGCGCAATTGCTCGATAATATGGATTTGGAGCGTGAGAGAGGCATTACGATTAAAAGTCATGCCATACAAATGAACTACAAAGTTGGGGATATTGAATACAATTTTAACTTAATTGACACACCCGGACACGTTGATTTTTCTTATGAAGTTTCGCGTTCTATCGCGGCTTGCGAAGGTGCTTTGCTTATTGTAGATGCATCGCAAGGAATTCAGGCACAGACCATTTCTAACTTATATTTGGCTTTAGAGCACGATTTGGAAATTATACCCATTTTAAATAAAATGGATTTACCTGGGGCGATGCCTGAGGAAGTGAAAGACCAGATTATTGATTTAATTGGCTGTAAACGTGAAGATATTATTCCTGCATCGGGTAAAACCGGAATGGGTATTCCTGATATTATTCAGGCAATTGTAGACCGCGTTCCTGCTCCTGTTGGCGACCCTGAGGCGCCTCTACAAGCGCTAATTTTCGACTCAGTTTTTAACTCTTTTAGAGGAATTATTGCCTATTATAAAGTAGTTAACGGCGAAATTAAAAAAGGCGATAAAGTTAAATTTATCAATACTGGTAAAGAATATCTGGCTGATGAAGTAGGGATTCTGAAACTGGACATGGCACCGCGTAATGTGGTTAAAACCGGAGATGTGGGTTACATTATCTCGGGTATTAAAGAAGCCCGTGAAGTAAAAGTTGGCGATACGATTACAACCACTGCTAGACCATCTTTAGATGCAATTCAAGGATTTGAAGAGGTGAAACCGATGGTTTTCGCTGGTATTTATCCTGTTGATACAGATGAGTTCGAGGAACTTCGTGAGGCAATGCACAAGTTGCAACTTAACGATGCATCAATCGTTTTCGAACCTGAAAGTTCTGCTGCTTTAGGCTTTGGCTTCCGTTGCGGTTTCTTGGGTATGTTGCACATGGAGATTATCCAAGAGCGTTTGGAGCGTGAATTCGATATGACGGTAATTACAACCGTTCCCAACGTATCGTACATTGCGCATACTACTAAAGGAGATGAAATTTTTGTAAATAATCCATCTGATTTGCCAGACCCAAGTAAATTGGATTCGGTTGAAGAACCTTATATTAAAGCTAACATTATTACCAAAGCTGATTTTGTTGGCCCTGTAATGTCGCTTTGTATTCAGAAAAGAGGAACAATTGTAAATCAATCTTACCTAACATCTGATAGAGTTGAATTGGTTTTTGAAATGCCAATGGGCGAAATTGTATTTGATTTCTATGATAAATTGAAAACGATTTCTAAGGGTTATGCATCATTCGATTACCATCAGGTTGGTTACCGCAAATCGGATTTGGTTCGTTTAGATATGTTAATTAACGATGAACCTGTTGATGCTTTATCTTCATTAATCCACCGCAGTAATGCTTACGATTTCGGAAAGAAAATTTGCGAGAAATTGAGAGAGTTAATCCCTCGTCAGCAATTCGAGATTAAAATACAAGCATCAATTGGTGCTAAAGTTATTGCTCGTGAAACGCTTAGTGCTTTACGTAAAGATGTAACTGCTAAATGTTACGGTGGTGATATTTCTCGTAAACGTAAGTTGTTGGAGAAGCAGAAAAAAGGTAAAAAACGTATGCGCCAGGTTGGAAACGTAGAAATTCCGCAGTCGGCGTTTATGGCGGTTTTGAAATTAGATTAGATATAGAATCAAGATACAAGTATCAGGTAGCAAGACAAATTGTTCAACTCGATACTTGATACTTACTACTCGATACTTTAGAAATGAAATTATTAGACGGTAAATACGTATCAGAAAAAGTTAAAGTTCAAATTGCAGAAGAGGCTGCTGAATTTTTAACTAAAAGCGGTCGCAAGCCACATTTAGTAGCTATTTTGGTTGGTAACGATGGTGGTAGCGAAACTTATGTAGCCAGCAAAATGAAGAACTGTGAAAAGGTAGGTTTTAAATCTTCTCTTCATAGGTATGATAATACAGTTACGGAAGCAGAATTATTAGCAAAAATTGAAGAAATTAATCAAGATGCTGATGTTGATGGATTAATTGTTCAGTTGCCTTTACCAAAGCACATCGACCCTGAAAAAGTTACTGAAACGATTGACTACCGCAAAGATGTTGATGGTTTTCATCCAGTAAATTTGGGTAGAATGATGCGCAACTTGCCATGTTTTATCCCTGCAACACCATACGGCATTTTATTGATGTTACAAGAATACAATATTGATACCACTGGAAAACATTGTGTTGTAGTTGGTAGAAGTAATATTGTGGGCAGTCCGATGAGTATTTTAATGGCTCGTAACGCTAACCCAGGCAACTGTACGGTTACACTTACGCACTCTCGCACAAAAGATTTGAAAGAACAGGTTCTTCAGGCTGATATTGTTATTGCAGCAATCGGTAAAAAGAATTTTGTAACTGCTGATATGGTTAAACCTGGTGCAATTATTATTGATGTGGGTATTAATCGCGAAACATCTACAGAAACTAAATCTGGCTTTAAACTTTATGGTGATGTAGATTTTGATAATGTAGCTCCTATTTCATCATACATCACTCCTGTTCCAGGTGGCGTTGGTTTGATGACGATTGTAGGTTTATTGAAAAATACATTAGCATCGGCAAGAAAAGAAATTTATTCTTAAGTTGAAAGGTAAAAGCTTAAAAGACTAAAGCGAAAATTAATCTTCTAGATACCTAAAAAGCAATTCAAATAATTGAGTTGCTTTTTTTTTACGTATTAAATTTTTAAATTATACGTATTTTATTTACATTTGATTATAAATTAATACGTTATGGATACCAAACTAACATTAAGTTTTAATCAGGATGTAGTTACAAAAGCAAAAAAATATGCTTCTGATAACAACATTAGCTTATCAAGGTTGATTGAGCACTTATTAATGCAAGTTACTGCTAGTGACTACAAATCGCTAGAAGATTACCCAGTTTCTGATTGGGTGAGCATGGTAGCGGAGGGAGAAATAGAATATAAAAAAACCGTTAAGCCAAGTCGCAAGGCTTCAAAGGATGAATATTTTTCTTCTAAAAAATAAGAAATGAAAATATTTTTAGATGCTAATGTTTTGGTTTCTGTTTTAAATAAGGAATATCCATTATTTACTTATTCCTCGAGGATTTTAAGTTTAGCATCTCATCCAAAATTTGAGGTTTACACATCTCCCCTTTGTTTGGCTATTGCTTTTTACTTTGCAGAAAAGAAACACAAATCTCAGTTAGCAAAGCAAAAAATAGATTTGCTTTGTCAGCATGTTAAAATTGCGCCAAATTCGGCAAAGGGTGTTTTTGATACGCTATCTAACAAATCCATTCACGATTTTGAAGATGGTTTAGAATATTACGCAGCAGAATCTGCAGATTGCAAATGTATCATTACAGAAGACATTGAAGATTTTTATTTCGCAGATATTGAGGTATTAAATTGCCAGGAGTTTTTCAAAAGACATTTACAGTAGGAATAATGATAAAAGAACAAAGATGAAGGATAATCACCATTCTCGTCTTGTCTTTAATCTTTACTCCTTACTCTTTTATCTATCAACCCCAAAGCTTGCTCCACCAACTCTCTTCAAAACCAATATACAATCCATCTTCTCTTAGTTCTGTTGGATAAATATTAATATAATCTCCTTGCCCTTCTTCACCTCTACCAGTTTCTAAATTGTACGCATAGCGATGAATTGGACAAATTAAATGACCATTTTTGCACCATCCACCAGAAAAATGACCACCTGCGTGAGGGCAATAAGATTGCGTTGCAATAATTTTATCATCATTATTAATAATACAAAGCTGTTTCCCATCAACTTCGATAGTTTTAATTGAGCCTAGATTGGGAATTTGTGCTACGTTTAGTGCCTTGAACCACTTCATACAGCTAAAATAAGTATTTAAATATCAGCGTTATTTCATCTTTACATTAATTTTTAAAAGAGGAACTGCTACACCATATTTTTTTAGGATATTTGCATCCTCAAAAATGAAACAAGACATACCAGAAGACGGCACATTACTTCCTTTAATGGAAGAATTTTATACGATACAAGGCGAAGGATTTAACACTGGCAAGGCGGCATATTTTATCCGTTTAGGCGGTTGTGATGTAGGCTGCCATTGGTGCGATGTTAAAGAAAGCTGGGATGCGGAAATGCACCCATTAACTCATGCCGATATAATTGTAGAAAATGCTGATAAATTCCCTGGTAAAGCCGTTGTAATTACTGGTGGCGAACCTTTAATTTATAACCTCGATTATTTAACCAATAAGCTTAAAGAAAGAGGGATTCTTACCTTTATCGAAACCTCTGGTGCATATCCATTATCTGGAAATTGGGATTGGATTTGTTTATCACCTAAAAAATTTAAGGCTCCACGACCTGATATAACGCCTTTTGCACATGAATTAAAAGTTATCGTTTTTAATAAAAGCGATTTTAAATGGGCAGAAGAATATGCAGCAATGGTTTCGCCAACCTGCAAATTATATTTACAACCAGAGTGGTCAAAATCAAAAGAGATTACCCCTTTAATTATTGATTATGTAATGGCGAATCCGAAATGGGAAATTTCGTTACAAACCCACAAATTTTTAAATATTCCGTAAATAGTTTACATTAGCTTTGATAACCAAATGTTAATGTAATGAAATACTGGTTTCTCTTATTCTTTAGCATATCGAGCACTTTTTGCTATGCTCAAGGTTCATCAAATAGAAAAGCGCAAACATTTTTCGAAAAGGCTGACCCATTTATACAAAAACAGGATTACTCATCAGCAGAAGCAGTTTTGAAAAATGCTGTAGAAGCCGATCCTCAGTTTCAAAATGCATACATTCTCCTTGCAGGCGTATCTAAAGTTCAAAAAAAATACAAAGATTCTAAATCAGCATACCAGAAAGCTTTATTAATTAATAAAAATGTTTCTCCAGAAGTAATTTATGGCTTAGCAGAAGTAGAATTTGCAACCCAGGAATATGATAAAGCTAAACACCATTTCAACGATTTTTTAGCTTTAGATGGTTCATCTGATAGAGCAAGGAAAGCAAAAAAATATTTATTGGATTGTGATTTTGCTAAGGTTGCCATTGCAAAACCTGTAAAATACAGCCCCATAAATCTTGGAAATGGCGTAAATACAACAGATGCGGAATATTTCCCTGCATTAACAGCAGATGGAGAAACCTTGATTTTTACTCGTCAGGTAAATGGAAATGAAGATTTCTGGACATCTCAGTTTAAAAATAACTCATGGAATTTAGCAACACCATTATCAACAAGGATAAATACAACTAAATATAATGAAGGTGCACAAACCATTTCGCCGGATGGAAAATACCTCTTTTTCACTGGATGTAATCGTCCTGATGGATTGGGAAGATGTGATATTTATGTTTCACACCGTGAAGGTAAAGATTGGGGCGAACCATATAATGTTGGTAAACCGGTAAACTCAGAATATTGGGAATCTCAGCCGGCAATTAGTCCTGATGGTAGAACATTGTATTTTATTAGCAATCGTCCGGGCGGTTCTGGCGGCTACGACATTTGGAAAAGCACCATCACTGAAGATGCAAAATGGGGACCTGCCATAAATCTAGGACCCGAAATCAATACTGCTTATGATGAAAACACTCCATTTCTTCATGCAGATGGAAAAACTTTATATTTTTCCTCAGATGGATGGCCTGGTTTTGGAAATAAGGATATTTATTATATTAGAATGGATGATAATGGCAAGTTTCAAAAGCCAATTAATCTAGGTTATCCTATAAATTCTTTTGAAGATGAAAGCGGTTTAATTGTTAGCGCTGATGGAAACTTCGGCATGTTTTCTTCTAATCTTAAGGATGGCTTTGGCGCACAGGATATTTACAGTTTTGGAATTCCTGAAAATGCTAAACCGTTAAAGGTTTCTTATGTAAAAGGAATTGTTAGAGATAAAGACAGTAAGAAAACTATCGAAAGTAATGTTCAGGTTATCGATTTAAAAACTAATAAAACGGTTTTTGATGATTACACCGACCCCGAAACTGGTCAGTTTTTAGCGGTTATGCCAATTGGAAGTGATTATTTATTCAATGTAAATGCTGAGGGTTATCTATTTTATTCGGAAAACTTTGAGCTGAAAGCGGGTAATATTACTAAGCCATATCAAATTGAAGTTTACATAGAGAAGATTAAGCAAGGCGGAAATGTCACTTTAAGAAATATATTTTTCGACACGAATAAGTACAATTTACTACCCGCATCCATTCGTGAGCTTGATTTGTTAATAGATTTCCTGAATCAGAACGCAAGTGTTAATATCGAAATTCAAGGGCATACTGATAATGTTGGTGATGCTAAATTGAATGAAAAATTATCTTTTAACCGAGCGAATGCAGTATATGAGTATTTATTGAAGAATGATATTGGTGCACAAAGATTAACCTTTAAAGGTTTTGGTGCAAGTAAACCTATCGCTGATAATAAAACTGAAATCGGAAGAAAAAACAACCGCAGAACTTCGTTTGTGATTACGAAGATTTAAACTCCCATTAACAAATTTGTCATTCTGAACACAGTGAAGAATCTCTAAGCGATGAAAAACTATCTTTAAATAAGATTCTATCCTCTTTTATTTAAACATTGTTGTGCTTGAAGATTTTTGAAAATTACAATCTAAAGTATTTTCGTTACTTCTTTTCTAAATCGAATTTCCATTGATTGAAAGAAACTCATTAGAAATAGTATTTAATAAAAGGAGATTGCTTCGTACCTCGCAATGACGAAGCAGCTATACAGACCGCATAAAAAATCACATGATATTAAATAGGGAGAGATAACACCTAAAATTTTTTCCCTTTCATAACCCTAATTTCAGAACCTTCTGCAAGCATAACCGAATCTGGTTTAGCATTATTTAAGAAAGCAAAATCACTTCCATAATTTACCCCGAAATCTACTTCAATTTTATAATCTTTAACCGGATAAGCTTCCCAACGGGGATGTTCTACACCATACTCTGAAGTTCTATTAGGCCCGATTTTGGTATAACCCCAATAATGTTCAGTAATAAATTCTTCTTCGCTGCCAATTGCAATCTCTTCAGCTTTTGATGATGCAGTAACAGAAAACTTATGCCAGGTTCTGTTTTTCCAAAGATAATCTACCTCAAGCTGATGCTCCTGCTCTATCCAAACATGCTTCATTGGCAGTGTTTGGTAATTCTCTTTGTAAATGGTATTTGCTACAAATGTTATTGCTGGTAATGGTACAATTTCTTTAACAAAAACAACTCCTCGTTTCCACTCATTACCATCTTTATACTTTACATAGAATCTGAGGTTTACTTCTTCAAAAGTTGTGTGATAAGGAATATTGAATCCACGCAGTTTCACATCAACAAACATAAACCCTACCAAACTCACATAGTATTTACCTTGCCAATCATCTAATTCAGTGTGTGGAGGCAAATATTTCGAAAGAATTTCCTTATCCACAGCATATTGAGCCAATGCAAGCTTTCGCCATTCTGCAGTAAGGAATACTTTTGAAGTTGACATATTACAGAATCGCTTGTCTGATGCGGATTAGTTTAGTAAGGGTTTCTTCTAACAAATCTAAATGCAACATATTAGCACCGTCAGATTTTGCATTTGCTGGGTCAGGATGCGTTTCAATGAACAATCCATCGGCACCAACTGCAATTGCAGCTTTCGCAATTGTAGAAATTAATTCCGGCTTTCCACCAGTTATACCACTACTTTGATTTGGTTGTTGTAAGGAGTGTGTACAATCCATCACAACCGGAACACCAAAACTTTGCATTTCAGGTAAGCCGCGGTAATCTACTATTAAATCCTGATAACCGAAAGTATTGCCTCTATCCGTTAAAATTACTTTATCGTTTCCGGCTTCTTTGATTTTTTCGACAGCGAATTTCATTGAACCAGCTGACAAAAATTGACCCTTTTTCACATTAACCACTTTACCTGTTTCTGCAGCCGCAATTAATAAATCTGTTTGGCGACAAAGAAAAGCTGGAATTTGTAAAACATCTACATAAGCGGCAGCCATTGCAGCTTCGTCACTTTCATGGATATCAGTTACAGTAGGAACGCCAAATTCGCGAGCCACCTTTTCTAAAATCTTTAATGCTTTTTCATCGCCAATTCCGGTAAAAGAACTTCCTTTACTCCTATTTGCTTTGCGGTAAGAGCCTTTGAAAATATATGGAATTTGAAGTTTATCTGTAATAGTGATAATTTTCTCTGCAATACGCATGGCAATATCTTCGCCTTCAATGGCACATGGACCAGCCATCAAAAAGAAATTTCCCGATTTGGTATTTTTTATATTATTTAAATAGTTAAGCATGTTATAGGTTATGAAAAATGGAGGATGGAAAATGTATGATGTGAGATGGAAAATGGGAAACGCGAATGAACAACATCATCCATTTCACATCTACCATCATCCATCACAGCTAGTTTCCTAGTTCCGACATAAATTTAATTCGCATTAATTGGATTTCTTCACGGGTATAATCCGTTTCACCAAGCTCGTTAAGTGCTTCATCAATCGAATCACTTTCTGCAGCTCTGAAATAGTCAAAAACCTCGTCCTGTCTATCATCATCAATCACTTCATCAATAAAATAATTTAGATTAAGTTTTGTACCTGAATTAACAATAGATTCGACCTCTTTTAAAATTTCTTCGTAGCTGATGCCTTTTGAATCCGCAATATCTTCTAAACCAATTTGTCTATCAATATTTTGAATGATGGACACTTTCATTTGTGATTTATTGGCTTGAGTTTTTATAATCAAATCAATTGGTCGTTCGATATCGTTATCCTCAACGTATTTTTTAATCAGCTCGATGAAAGGCGTACCAAATTTCATGGCTTTACCAGAACCAACTCCAGAAATTTGCTTCAATTCATCAGTAGTAATTGGGTAATGCGTACACATTTCTTCCAAAGATGGGTCTTGAAAAACTACAAACGGCGGAACACTTTTTTGCTTAGCAATTTTCTTGCGTAAATCTTTAAGCAATTGAAGTAAATGCGTATCTAAAGCACCAGAGCCTTGCTTTACATCATCATCGTCATCATCGCTACCTGTTTCAATTATAGGCTCATTTAAAATAAATTTCAAGCTGTAAGGGTTAACAATGAAGTCTTTTCCTTGCTTGGTTAATTTTAATAAGCCATAATTATCGATATCCTTAAAAAGGAAATTATTTAAAACCGCCTGGCGGATAACCGATTTCCAAAGCAATTCTCCATCTTGCTTGCCAATGCCAAATTGAGGTAATTTACTGTGTTCGTACGCGATGGTTTGAGCAGTTTCCAAACCAAGGAATACATTTAGCAAATGCGCATCATCAAACTTCTCTCCTTCTTTATCAATAAATTTTAACAAAGTTGATAATTGCTCTTCGGAATCAAATTGCTTCTTAGGTTTCTTGCAATTATCGCACATGCAATTGCAACCTGTTTCGTTAAAGTTTTCACCGAAATAATGAAGAATCTGCTTCCTGCGGCAAACGCCTGATTCAGCATAATCGATTACTTCTTTTAATATCTGCGTACCAATTTCGCGTTCTGAAACTGGTTTATCCTTCATAAACTTAGCAAGCTTATCTACATCTTTTTGAGCATAAAAAGCAATACAAACACCCTCGCCACCATCACGACCAGCTCTACCAGTTTCCTGATAATAGCCTTCCATACTTTTAGGTACATCGTGGTGAATTACAAACCGAACATCAGGTTTGTCGATACCCATTCCAAAAGCAATTGTTGCCACAATAACTTCGGCATCTTCCATCAAAAATTTATCCTGAGTTTCGGCTCTAACTTTAGGTTCTAAACCAGCGTGATATGGTAAAGCACTGATGCCATTCAAGTTTAAGGCTTCGGCAACTTCCTCTACCTTTTTACGACTTAAACAATAAATTATACCTGATTTACCCGGATTAGATTTAATGTATTTTATAATTTCCTTCGTAATATCCCTTTTAGGGCGGATTTCATAAAATAAATTCGGTCTGTTAAATGATGATTTGAAAAGCGTAGCCTCTGTCATTCCAAGATTTTTCATAATATCTTGCTGAACTTTTGGCGTAGCGGTTGCCGTTAAAGCAATAATTGGGATGTTATTTCCTAAACCAGCAATAACCTGCTTAATTTTTCGGTATTCCGGCCTAAAATCGTGCCCCCATTCTGAGATACAGTGTGCCTCATCAACAGCAACGAAAGAAATTTTAATCAGATTTAAAAACTCAATATTATCTTGCTTCGCCAAAGATTCGGGTGCAACATAAAGTAATTTAGTCTGCCCGCTTAAAAGGTCAGATTTTACTTGAGTAATTTCGGATTTGTTTAGGGATGAATTTAGAAAATGAGCAATACTATCATTTCCACCAAATGCTCTTAATTGGTCAACCTGGTTTTTCATTAATGCAATTAGTGGAGAAATCACAATAGCGGTTCCTTCACTCATTAAAGCAGGTAATTGATAGCAAATAGACTTCCCTCCACCCGTTGGCATAATAACAAAAGTGTTATTGCCTTCTAAAATATTTGTAATGATCGATTCCTGATCACCTTTGAAATTATCAAACCCAAAAAAATTCTGTAGGTTATCAAATAACGACTTTTTCACGTCCATTTTGTGTAATAAAATATGCGATGCTATTTTTCTATCCAAAATAACATAATTTTACAAGAATTTCAATTATTAACAAACAATTTTTTTCTCTTTGAAAAGTAAAAAGTCTACGATAGAATCGGCAAGAAGCACCCTTAAGTTAGAAGCTGAGGCAATTTTAAATGTTGCAAAAAACTTAGACAGCAGTTTTGAAAACGTTGTAACTAATATTTTAGATTGCAAAGGACGTGTAATCATCACAGGAATAGGCAAAAGCGCAATCATTGCACAAAAAATTGTTGCAACCTTTAACTCAACCGGAACGCCAGCAATATTTATGCATGCTGCAGATGCCATTCATGGAGATTTAGGAATGATTCAGGTTGATGATATTATAATTTGTATATCGAAAAGTGGTAATACACCCGAAATAAAAGTTCTAGCTCCATTATTAAAAAGCGCAGGAAATATTTTAATTGGAATGGTTGGAGAGCTTAATTCATTTTTAGCTCAACAGGCCGATTTGATTTTAAATACTTCTGTAGAGAAAGAAGCTTGTCCGCATAATTTAGCTCCAACAACAAGCACCACAGCACAATTAGTTATGGGTGATGCTTTGGCTATTTGCCTTTTAGAGCATCGGGAATTTAATGAGCAAGATTTTGCAAAATATCATCCAGGAGGTTCTTTGGGTAAAAAACTTTATTTAAAAGCTAAAGATTTAGCTTTAACTAATGAAAAACCATCTATTTCACCAGAAGCATCAGTTAAGCAAGTTTTAATCGAAATTAGCAAAAACCGTTTGGGTGCAGTTGCTGTTGTTGATGTAGATAATAATTTACTGGGCGTTATTACCGATGGTGATATCAGGCGTATGTTGGAAAACAATGTAGATATTGCAACATTAAATGCAAAAGACATAATGGGCAAAAACCCAAAAGTTATTGATTGTGATGCACTTGCCGTTGATGCTTTAGATATTATCAAAAAAAATAACATTACGCAGTTAATTGTTTTAGAACAAAATGCCTACTTTGGCATTATTCACTTACACGATTTGTTGAACGAAGGAATTGTGTAATTTTTAAATCATCAAATGAATAAAAATTATTACGTACTCATAATGGCTGGCGGTGTCGGAAGTCGTTTCTGGCCAGTTAGCAGAACTCAACACCCTAAACAATTTATCGATTTTTTTGGAATAGGAAAAACGCTTATACAAAGTACATATGAAAGGTTTTTAAAAATATGTCCACCTGAAAATATTTTTATCGTTTCTAATGAGATTTATACAGATTTAATTAAAGAGCAACTTCCGGATTTATCTGAAAACCAGATAATGGCAGAGCCTTTATTAAGAAATACGGCTCCATGTGTTGCTTACGGATGTTTAAAAATTTCGGAATTAAATCCTAATGCAACCATTGTTGTAACACCTTCAGATCATACTATTGCAGATTTACCAGCATTTACGGAAACTATTCAGCAATCTTTAAATGCAGCATCAGAAAATGATTGTTTAATAACATTGGGTATAAAACCAAATAGACCTGATACTGGTTATGGCTATATACAGCATACTGACCATGTTTTAAGTACCGATAGAGATTTGCACAAGGTCAAAACCTTTACCGAAAAACCTAATTTAGAACTTGCAAAATCTTTTATCCAAAGTGGAGATTTTCTATGGAATGCAGGTATTTTTATTTGGTCTGCAAAAACCATCTTAAAAGCTTTCAACAAGCATTTACCAGATATGTATGAGATATTTAATGCAGGCAAATCTGAATTAAATACTCCGAGCGAAAAAGCTTTTATTAATAATGCTTATCTGCAATGCACAAATATCTCAATAGATTTTGGTGTAATGGAAAAGGCTGATAACGTTTATGTACTACCTGCCGATTTTGGATGGTCTGACTTAGGAACTTGGGCATCTATATACGAAATGGCTGAAAAGGATTATGTAGGTAATGCCGTAATTCCATCAGAGCAAGTTGTAATGTTCGATTCATCTAATTGTATGGTTAATGTACCGAAGGATAAACTCGTTATTTTGAACGGCTTACACGATTATATTGTTGTGGAAAGTAACAACACTTTAATGATTTGTCCACGAGATGAAGAGCAGAAAGTAAAAGAATTTGTTGCCGAAGTAAAATCAAGATTCGGCAATAAATACATTTAATCTTAAATAAGCCACAGATTTACAGATTCTATTTAAGATAATCTGTAAATCTGTGGCTTTATTATTTAAGTAGGTCTTTAATTAAACTCTTTGTCTTACAGCTTCGTATAAAATTACTCCGGCAGCAACAGAAACGTTTAAAGATTCAATTTTACCAGCCATAGGGATTTTTGCAAGATGATCTGCAACACGTAATAAATCGTTTGAAATACCTTCATCTTCTGAGCCCATTACAATTACAGTTGGCATTGTATAATCTGGATTATAAATTAAATCATTCGTTTTTTCAGTACAGGCTACAATTTGCAATCCACTATCTTGTAAAAACAAACAAGTTTTATGCAGATTGGCGTGTCTGCAAATTGGAATGTTAAACAATGCACCGGCAGATGTTTTAATCGCATCAGCGTTTATTTGCGCCGCATTTTTCAAAGGAACAACAATTGCATGTACACCAACACAAGATGCTGTACGGGCAATTGCACCCATATTTCTTACATCTGTAACACTATCCAAAATTAAAATCAGCGGCACCTCTCCTTTTTCAAAAATTGCCGGAATAATATCTTCAATGTTTTGATAAGTTATCGGTGAGATCACAGCAATAACACCTTGATGATTTTTCTGAGACATCCTGTTCAATTTCTCAATCGGAACAGAATTTAAAGGAATTAGTGTTCCAGATAATAATGCTTTTAATTCAAGAAATAAATCGCCACCTAAACCTCTTTGCACATAAATTGTTTCAATATCTCTACCGGCTTTAATTGCTTCAATTACGGCTCTGATACCAAATACAAATTCATTATTTTCCTTTACGCGTTGCGGTCTTCTAAAATTATCCATTATTTAAAATTGTTGCACAAAAGTAACCCAAATAATTTTCCTTATCCACATTTTGTTGTTTAAAAAATATTTAGAGTTTAAAATCGTCCAAAAAAATAAATTATTTAGATGTCAGTTTGTTAGCAACTCCTAATAACTTCTTAAAACAAGAGCTTAAACTTTTAACTACTTTTGTATTATGAGTATCGATAACGAACAAGGCGGAAAAAATAGTATATCAGCACGAAAAGCACGGTTAAGCACAACTGTAAGTACTGCAGGTAAACTGCCACCACAAGCATTAGATTTAGAGGAAGCGGTTTTAGGAGCATTAATGCTAGAAAAGGATGCGCTTTCGGCTGTAATCGATATTTTAAAACCAGAAGTTTTTTATCACGAAGCACACCAAAAGATTTTTGCGGCAATACACATGCTGTTCGAAAAATCGAAACCAGTGGATATTTTAACCGTTACATCCGAACTACGCCAAATGGGAACTTTGGAAATGGTTGGTGGCGCTTATTATATTACAAACCTTACCAATCGTGTAGCTTCTGCAGCCAACATAGAGTTCCATGCTAGGATTATTTCGCAGAAGTACATTCAGCGTGAGTTGATTAGAATTTCTACAGATATTATTACAAACGCTTACGAAGACACAACCGATATTTTCGATTTGTTAGACCATGCAGAGAAAGGTTTATTTGATATTGCCCAAAACAATTTACGTAGAGATACGCAAAAAATGGACGATATTATTAAACAATCTTTAGCTACGCTCGAAGAATTAAGAACCAAAACCGATGGTTTAACTGGTGTACCAACTGGTTTTACAGGTTTAGATAGAATTACAGGAGGTTGGCAAAAACAAGATTTAGTAATTATTGCTGCTCGTCCGGCGATGGGAAAAACAGCCTTCGTATTAACCTGTGCCAGAAATGCAACGGTAGATTTCCAAAAGCCAACGGTTGTATTCTCATTAGAGATGTCGTCTGTTCAGTTGGTGAATCGTTTAATTTCTGGTGAAGCAGAGATTGAACAGGAAAAAATCAGAAAAGGTAATTTACAAGAATGGGAATGGCAACAACTTCACAGTAAGATTGGCAGATTAACTGAGGCTCCCCTACTTATTGATGATACCCCGGCTTTAAACATTTTTGAATTTAGAGCAAAATGCCGAAGACTAAAATCCCAATACGATATTCAACTAGTAATTGTCGATTACTTGCAGTTAATGCATGGTAAAGGCGAAGGTGGCAAAGGTGGCGGTAACCGTGAGCAAGAAATTGGTAGTATTTCAAGGGCTTTAAAATCGGTGGCTAAAGAGTTAGATGTTCCGGTTTTGGCACTTTCACAGCTAAGTCGTGCGGTAGAAAGCAGACCAGGTTTGCAAGGTAAAAGGCCAATGTTATCCGATTTACGTGAATCTGGTTCGATTGAGCAGGATGCCGATATGGTTTTATTCCTTTATCGCCCTGAATATTATGGTATTACCGAAGATGAGCAAGGACGTTCGCAAGCAGGCATTGGTGAGGTAATTATTGCAAAACACCGTAACGGTGAAACCGGAATTGTACCGCTTAGATTCGTTGGTAAATTTGTTAAGTTTACTGATTTGGAAGAAGATTTTACAGCGCCTTCTCTAGGTTCTGGTGATTCAAGCGCAGGGATGTTACCATCTGCTTCATTTGATAATTTCAATAATCCAAGACCTCAGGGAAATACGATAATTATGCCATCAAGAGGAAACGATATGCACGATGATGATGATCCACCGTTTTAAAAGGCTAAAAATAATTAAGAGAGATATTTTAATATCTCTTTTTTTATGTTTAATTATTTGAAAATGAAAGTGCAGTTGTTCTTTTGTAAAACCCGCCCTGCTGTACATTATAGCCCTGTTATTGGTTTGTGGTTTTTGAAAACTCCTGCAACAGGGGCTGTCATTTCCATCAGGTTTATACAAATTAGGGCTGTGAAATTATTTGAGTTTCTTGCGTTTCAATTGTGTTAGTTTTTTTTGCGCTTCGTCATTGCGAGGCACGAAGCAATCCTACAACTATGGGTTTTGTTAACTAACGCTTTAAGGTTGCTTCGTGCCTCGCAATGACGTGTTGGCTGTGAATGCTTTAAAAAGCTACTGATATTTATAGCAACCGACCTAATTTTATAAACCTGACATTGCGGATACCGGCCTTGAGCCTAAGGCCTGCAGGCGTATGAGCAAATGGCAGGACGAACATTTAATAGTTGCACTGCCACTGCTTTTCAAAAAAATAATTAGAAAAGATAACCTACCAATATTCCGGCTAAAACAATTAATGGTGTACTTATTTTAGTGAAATTGAGCACTAAAAAAGTGATTATCATAATCGCGATAAATAACCAGTTAAAGCCCATTGGCAGCAATAGAAGAATAAAGGCAGCGAATATAAAGCCTACACTTACGGCATTAATGCCAGATAAACTATGCCGTATTCTCGATATTTTCTTTAAATCATCCCAGAACGGAACGATAAATAACACTAAAATTAAACCTGGTAAATTTATTCCGATTACCCCAATGACTCCACCCAAAATTTGCCCACCAATGCCATAACCGAAATTCCGCATACTTAAAGCACCTAAATAGCTGGTGAAAGAAAACGTTGGTCCGGGTAATGCCTGTTGCAATGCAAAACCCGATAAAAAACCCGGCGCTTGCAGGTAATGCTTCATTTCTACAAACTCGGTAAACATCAACGGTACTAAAACCTGTCCGCCACCAAAAACCAAAATACCATTACGGTAAAAGTTTTCTAATAAACGTATTGGCAAACTAAACGGCGATGTTCGGTTTATAATTGCACCAACCAACGCGAACAAAAGCAGTGCACCCAGAAAGTAAATTAACTTACGCGGATTAAGATTCGAAAAAAGTTTAACACGAAGGTCTGTTTCTTCTTTAGGTGTTTCGATTGCTGAAGAAATTATGCCACCAATTAAAATCGCAAGCGGAAAAACATAAGCATTTTTTAAAACCAAGGTTGCCACAACTGCCGCAAAAGATAAGAAAATAGAAACTTGGCTAGTAAGTACTTTTTTACCCAATTTAAACGCTCCGTAGGCAACAATTCCTAATGCAATTGGCTGTATGTATTCTAAAACATCAGCAAACTTTCGCTGCTGATCCAACATTGCATAACTTATTGCGGCAAATGTCATTATTGCCGCTGTTGGTAAAATCCAGATTAAGAAAGTTATGATTGCAAGTTTAATTTTTCCAACTTTCCAGGCTATACCTACAAGTGTTTGTGTAGAAGCCGGACCAGGTAAAACCTGAGCTAGAGCATTTAATTCCAACAATTCTTCTTCGGTAATAAACTTTGTGTTGTGAACAAAGTATTTTAACAGCAATGCTAAATGAGCAGATGCACCACCAAAAGAGGTAAATGTAAAAAAGATAACGTTGCGTAAAAAAAGCAGTTGTTTCTTTGCCGAAATTGGCTTTGTTTCCATTTAAAAATTAAAAAACTTTATTTTAAAATTAATCATCTTCATAATCTAAACCAGCAGCAGAGTTATAAGCACCCTGCAACTCAGAAAATGCATGCATATCTCGTTTGTTTCTTGCCACAACCATACCTTTTTGATAAATTTCTATAGCTTTTTCCGTTTGTGCATCTTTCTCTAATAATTTACCTAAATGATAGTAAGTACCCACATAATCAGGATGTTTTTCAGTTAGTTGAAGGTAAAAAGCGTAAGCCTTTTCTTTATCATTTTGATTGTTATACTCTGTGGCTAAGGCATATAGAATAAACGGATCATTAGGTTCATTTTCTAAAAACTCTAATAACTTTACTAAACGGGTAGATGACATTTTATTTCCTTGCTTTTTTAATTAAATTTGCAGAAAGACCTTATATATAAATCTAAATAATTATGAATTTTCAGATTGGTAAAAATTTATAACCTATCTTGAAAATTTCATAATACTAAAACCAATTTTATACATATGAAAATACTAGTTTGTATCAGTAACGTGCCCGACACAACGACAAAAATAACCTTTACCAACGATAATACCGAATTCAATACTGCAGGTGTGCAATATATTGTTAATCCGTATGATGAAATTGCTTTAGCAAGAGCGATTGAATTAACTGAAGGTGGTAAAGGAACAACTACTGTAATTAATGTTGGCGAAGCAGCAACCGACCCAACCATTAGAAAAGCTTTGGCTATTGGTGCTGATGATGCTGTACGTGTTAACGCAGCACCTCGTGATGCTTATTTTGTTGCTAAACAAATTGCAGAATACGCAAAAGACAAAGATTTCGATATTATTTTAACCGGACGTGAGTCTATTGATTACAATGGTAACCAGGTAGCAGCAATGGTTGGTGAATTTTTAGATATCCCATCAATCTCTATCATTAAAAAATTAGATGCTGATGGAACGAGCGCAACTATTGAACGTGAAATTGAAGGTGGTAAAGAAGTTTTAACCGTATCTGGTAAATTTGTTGCTAGCTGTGCCGAAGGTGTTGCAGAACCAAAAATCCCGAATATGCGTGGCATTATGAGCGCAAGAACTAAACCATTAAATGTTGTAGAAGCTGTTTCTATTGAGGAAGTAACTAAAGTTGCTAAATACGAAACACCTGCTCCTCGTGGCGCAGTTAAATTAATTCCGGCAGAGCAAACGGCAGAACTAATTAATCTTTTACATAGCGAAGCTAAAGTAATCTAATTAGCCACCATCAACTTTAATCAAATTAAATAATAAGTTAAACAATCCTTTAAAAAGGATTTCAGAAATAAATATATGTCAGTATTAGTATATGTAGAACAAGCTGAAGGGAAATTTAAAAAATCAGTATTCGAAGCTGTTTCTTATGCCAAAGCGATTGCTAACCAACAATCAACCAATTTAACCGCAATTTCAATCGGCGACGTAGCCGAAAGCGAGTTAAAAGAACTTGGTAAATATGGCGCAGAAAAAGTTTTAAATGTTAGTGCAGAACAATTAAAAACATTTGTAAATCAAGCTTATGCAAGCGTTATTGCAAGCGCAGCTGAAAAAGAAGGTGCCGATGTTGTTGTACTATCTAACTCTTTCTCGGGTAAAGGTTTAGCTCCTCGTATTTCTGTTAAATTAAAAGCAGGCTTAGCAGATGGTGCTGTAGAATTACCTAGCACAGATGGAAAATTCTCAATTAAGAAAACTGCTTTTTCTGGTAAAGCTTTTGCAATTACCGAATTAACTTCAGCAAATAAAGTTATTGCTTTAAATCCGAATGCTTTTGGTGTTAAAGAAAATGCAACTGATGCAGCTATTGAAAACTTTAGCGCTGATGTTAAACAATCAGACTTAGGTACTGTTATTAAAGATATTGTTAGAGCAACAGATAAAGTTTCTTTACCAGATGCTGAATTAGTAGTTTCTGCTGGTAGAGGTTTAAAAGGTCCTGAAAACTGGGGAATGATTGAAGAGTTAGCAAACCTTTTAGGTGCTGCTACAGCTTGTTCAAAACCAGTTTCTGATGCAGATTGGAGACCACACTCAGAGCACGTTGGGCAAACAGGTATTGCGATTAGCCCAAATTTGTATATCGCAATTGGTATTTCAGGTGCTATTCAGCATTTAGCTGGTGTAAGTTCATCAAAAGTAATTGTTGTAATTAATAAAGACCCTGAAGCACCATTCTTTAAAGTTGCAGACTACGGTATTGTTGGCGATGCTTTCGAAGTTGTTCCTAAATTAATTGAAGCTTTAAAGGCGCATAAAGCATAATTTGTCATCCTGAGCCTGTAGAAATTGGTTGAATAATTTTTAACAGGCTCAACATGACATCAGCAAATATGAAGAAAGTAAAATTAGATATTGTAGGGTTATCTTACAGCCAGACTCAATCTGGTGCTTATGCTTTAGTTTTGGGCGAAGTAAATGGTCGTAGGCGTTTACCTATTATTATAGGCGCTTTTGAGGCTCAGGCAATTGCTATTGAAATCGAAAAAATGACTCCAAGCAGGCCATTAACTCATGATTTATTTAAATCGATGGCCGAAACCTTTCATATCAATGTTCAGGAAATTATAATTTATAATTTAGTTGATGGCGTTTTTTATGCAAAGTTAATTTGTAGCGATGGTAAAAATACTCATGAAATTGATGCGAGAACATCTGATGCAATTGCATTAGCTGTTAGATTCAACGCGATGATTTACACCTACGAATTCATTCTTGCATCTGCCGGAATTGTTATCGAGGGAAATGATTTTCTGTTTCTCGAAAACATGGATAGCCTTGCTAAAGAACCTGATGCAGATACAATACCAACATCAACAAGCCAGCAAGGTTATACAGATTTAACAGTTGAGGAATTGCAGCAAAAACTGCAGGAAGCCATTGCCGATGAAGCATATGAAAAAGCCGCACGTTTACGCGATGAATTAAATAAACGAGGTACTTCTTAATTTTAAGAATATAATTAATATAAATTTTCTTTAAATAATCGAATAGGATTAAATGAACCCAAATTGTTTAAAATAATTTGGGTTCATTTTTAAATTATGTTTTAAAATAGTTCTATATTCAGCTTTTACTTTCAAAAATCAAACAAAACAATTATGATGAATGTTAAGTTTCGCTTAACTATAATGAGTTTCATGCAGTTTTTTGTGTGGGCTGCCTGGTTAATTACCATAGCAAATTATTGGTTTGGAACAAAGCAATGGGATGGTGCAGATTTTGGAATCATCTTTTCTACAATGGGCATTGCATCCTTATTTATGCCAACCCTTACTGGTATATTAGCTGATAAATGGATAAATGCAGAAAGGTTATATGCAATTTTACACATACTATATGCTGCAACTATGTTTTATTTGCCGCAGGTTGAAAACCCTCATAGTTTCTTTTGGGTAATGCTTGTAGCAATGTGTTTTTATATGCCAACAATAGCACTAAGTAATTCGATCAGTTACACTACTCTTAAAAATGGAAATTATGATGTAGTAAAAAGCTTCCCTCCAATTCGTGTGTGGGGAACTGTTGGTTTTATTGTTGCCATGTGGATTACCAATTTAACAGGCAATAAAGCAAGTGCAAATCAATTCTACATAGCTGGTATTAGTGCCTTAGCATTAGGTTTTTATTCTTTTACTTTACCAGCATGTAAACCCTCAAATTTAATAAGCGAGAAAACTTCATTCATACAAAAACTTGGCTTAGAATCTTTTAAACTTTTTGCCGATTACAAAATGGCTTTGTTTTTCGTTTTCTCTATGTTTTTGGGAGCAGCTTTGCAATTAACTAATGCTTATGGAGATGTTTTCTTGGATGAATTTAAGCTATTCCCAGTTTTTGCAGATTCATTTGTAATTAAGTATTCGACTATCATTTTATCCATATCACAAATTTCTGAAACCTTATTTATTCTAGCTATTCCTTTCTTTTTGAAAAAATTTGGAATAAAATGGGTTATCGTAATTGCAATGTTTGCGTGGGTATTAAGATTTGGACTATTTGCTTATGGCGACCCTTCATCAAATTTATGGATGATTATCGTATCGTGTATTGTTTATGGAATGGCTTTCGATTTTTTCAATATTTCAGGTTCATTATTTGTAGAAACCTCTACAACACCGAAAACCCGTTCTTCTGCGCAAGGCTTATTTATGATGATGACAAATGGATTCGGAGCTGTATTTGGTAGTTTAGTATCTGGTTTAATGATAAATAAATATTTCACAACCTATTATACTTCAATCGATTCTTTATCTAAATATGTTAAAAGTGAAGCTGATAACACACATTTACTTAAATTCTTACAAAACAAAGGAATTAGCGTATTAGAGAATGGAAATTTGAGCAGACCTTTAGATGTTAAGGATTGGCATAACATATGGCTGACTTTTACTATTTATGTGTTAGTTATAGCTGTTGTTTTTGTTCTAGTTTTTAAACACAAACACACTAAAGCAGAAGAAAAAGCTATAGAAGCAATAAGTCACTAATTTAATTTTCGAAATCCCCTTATGTCAGCTGGTAAGTACAGAAAAGAACACAATTGCTTAAACTGTGGTTCTCATGTAGAATCGCATTATTGTAGTAGTTGTGGTCAACCTAATTTAGAATTGAAGGAAAGTTTTTGGGGCTTTATAAGCCATAGTATTGCACATTATTTTCACTTTGATAATAAATTCTTTCAAACGCTTGTTCCACTTTTAACCAAACCCGGACAAGTAACGCTAGATTATCTTGCAGGAAAAAGAGCAAGATATATCAATCCGGTTAGCATGTACATTTTTGTTTCCATTGTTTACTTTTTGGTCGCCTATTCTCCAGATCATAAACGTAAAAGCAAGGAACACGAAGGTAATGCACCATCTAAAGTTGAAACAAAAAAAGTGCTGGATAGCGCTGATAAGGAGTTGACTGAAATGGGACTAGCTAAAGCAAGTCCAAAACTTTTTAACCACGCTAAAAAGCAAATTTTAGAAGAACTGGATAAGGAGGCTTTTAAGAAACTTAGCTTAAAGGAACAGAATTCTACACTGGTTGAGCTTAGAAAACAAAATAAAGCCAATGAATCAGATTCTTTAACTGATATAATTAAGGAATATAATGCTATTCATGTTAAACGTAATGATAGCACTTTTCAAGCATACCTATCACGCCAGCAAACTTTACCAATTACGCAACGAGATAATTTTTTCAAAAGGATGATGAAAAAAAGATCGATAACTATTGGTGAAAAATCAGAAATTATAGAAGAAACTTTAGAACACAACAGACCAAAACAATACTTTTTATTAATGCCTTTATTAGCATTATTTATCATGTGGAATTTTAGGAAAAATCATATCTATTACCTTGACCACTTGATTTTTACAATACACGGAATGACTGCTTACTTCGTTGTATCTATTTTAACAAAACCATTAATTAAATATGTCTTTGGTGCAAATTCAGTAATGTCTACAATTATTGAGATTGGATTATATGTTTGGATTTGCTGGTATATGTTTAATGCTTTGAAGGTATTTTACCAGAGAAAAAAGGTTATTGGCAAAATGTTTATGATTTTTATACTTTACGCCATAGCACTTGCACTTACTGAAATGGTTATGTTAAACTTAATTTACTACGTAGCAACATAATTTTAAAAAAATAAAACATAAAAAAACCAGGTTTTTTCAAACCTGGTTTTTTTATGTGAATTAATTTACTTTCTATCTTTAATGCTAACGAAAGCTCGGTCTGTTTCGCCAACGTAAATTTGACGAGGACGGCCGATTGGCTCTTTATTTTCGTGCATTTCTTTCCATTGAGCAATCCATCCTGGTAAGCGACCTAATGCAAACAATACAGTAAACATTTCTGATGGGAAACCTAATGCTCTGTAAATAATACCTGAATAAAAATCTACGTTTGGATATAATTTTCTATCGATGAAGTATTGATCTGTTAAAGCCGCTTCTTCTAATTTTTTAGCAATTTCTAAAATCGGATCATCAATACCTAAATTCTCTAAAATGTCATCGCAAGCTTTTTTAATGATTTTAGCACGTGGATCGAAGTTTTTGTAAACTCTGTGTCCAAATCCCATCATACGGAAAGGATCGTTTTTATCTTTTGCTTTAGCAATCCATTTTTCTGTATCGCCACCATCTGCTTTAATAAGTTCAAGCATATCAATTACGGCTTGGTTTGCACCGCCATGTAACGGACCCCAAAGTGCTGCAATTCCTGCAGCAATTGAAGCATATAAATTACAATCAGATGAGCCTACAATACGAACTGTTGAAGCTGAACAATTTTGCTCGTGATCGGCATGTAGAATCAGCAATTTGTTCATTGCATTAACTACAATCGGATTTACATCATAATCTTCAGTACGTTGTCCAAATGTCATCCAAAGGAAATTGGTAACATAATCGTATTTATTTTTTGGATAAATAAGCGGATGACCTAATGATTTTTTATAAATGAATGAAACTACTGTAGGTAACTTAGCCAATAACTTAATAATTGTTAAGTTTTGCTCTTCAGCAGTTTGATTTGGCTTTAAACACTCTGGATAAAATGTTGATAAAGAAAAGATTAAAGAACCTAACTGACCCATTGGGTGAGATTTTGACGGATAACCATCAAAAAACTTCTTCATATCTTCGTGAATCAGTGTATGCTTACTAATTTCACCTTGAAAATCATCAAGCTGTGCTTGAGTTGGCAATTCACCATACACAATTAAATAAGAAACTTCTAAGAAACTAGATTTTTCAGCAAGTTCTTCTATTGAGTATCCTCTGTATTTTAAAATACCTTTTTCACCATCTAAGAATGTTATTTTACTTTTTGTTGAACCAGTATTTTTAAAACCTGTATCTAAAGTTACAAAACCGGTTAAATCCCTTAGCTTAGAAATATCAATAGCCTTTTCGTCTTCTGTTCCTGTTATTACCGGCAATTCAATTGTCTTACCGTCAACTTTAATCTCTGCAATATCTGACATATTATTGTGTTGTGTTTATAGCTTTCTAATTTATATAAAATTAATATACATGCATAGCAAATCTGTTAAATTAATATGAAATATTAGTCAGTATGACGTAACAATCATGATTAGAAAAACAGTTTTACTACATTATATTTTCTTGATTTCTTCAGTTACTCTGCCACATTCTAGCATTTCACTTCCATAATAAGGATTTTTGATTTCTTTTTCTGTTGATAACCAATCTCCTCCATCGCCTTTGTTTGCCATAGGGCAATGTTGCACATAAATTACACCGCTTTTAATTGGTGATGATTTTATAAATGCAATTAAATCCATGCTTAGTGCTGTAAAATCTTTGCGCTGAAAAGCAAGGTTATTGGTACTTGAGATTTTCTGTGCGATAATTGCAGTAGTTTCACAACCTTCGTAATCGGCCAAACTTTTTTGCAAAGCAGAAGCTAGTTTCTGTGCTTCAGCAGAATCTGATTCTACAAGTGCGTTTTTTAATTGAACATAATCTGCAAATATTTTTGCTTTCTTTTCATCTTCAATAACTACCGTACTCATTTTATCTGATGTTTTGATTGTGGTCGAATCTGTTTTTTCATCAGATTTTTTCTCTGCTTGATTGCAGGCCATAAGAACTGTTAATATCGCTATTCCGAATATTTTTTTCATTGTATTTGGTTTTCGGCTCAAAATAGCAATTAAAATATTAAAAAAATAAAAAAGCCCCGCAAAAATGCGAGGCTTTGATATTATATGATGATTTGATTATAATTTGAAATTGTAACCAATTCTTAAAGCATACTGTCCGGTTTTCATAAAATAAAGATCTGATGAACTATTATTTACGTAACCTTCGTATTTAACACCAACTTCTAAACCGTTATTCCACTCGTAACCAAGTCCGCCAGTATAGATAAAGTTCATGTTTGCGCCATCTTTCAATGCCAAACCTGTTCCAAGTCCTCCTGTTAAAAACATTCTATCAACTACAAAAGCTTTTACACCTCCCATTAATGGAATAAATTCGAAATTTAAAGGACTACCTTTCCATTTAAGTTTAGTATAACCTGCTGAAGCAGTTATTGCTACGTCTTTAGTTAAATCATATTGTAATTTTAAATCAGCACCGTAACCATAATCCATTTCTGATTTATCTGGAAATAATCCTCCTTGTACACCTACTCCAACTTTAAATGCCATACCATTATTGGTTGTCATTGTTGTAGTAGATGTTTGTGCCTTTAAACTGCCTGTCGTAAAAATTGCAATTGCTGCTGCCATTGCAAAAATCTTAGTAATTGTTTTCATGTTAGATTTTTTAAGTTATTTAATTAAGGTTTTGAGGTATATACGACAACTGACAGGAAATAGATTTTACAAGATTATTTTTCTTGAAATTTCAGAAACAAAAAAGCCCCTGATTACTCAGGGGCTTTCTAATCTTTTAGATTTTATTACAGTGAAAAACCGTAAGCTAAGCGAATACCAGCAAAACCTATACTTCCATTATTAGAATACCCTTCGTATTTTGCTGCAAGGTCTAATCCATTGCTCCAAGAATATCCAATTGCTGGAGAATAAACGAAAGCTGTTCCTGCTCCCTTATTCGTTCCAAAACCTGCCCCTAGTTCAGCTAAACCATACGCACCAGAACCTGATTCATCAAAGAAATATTTTGCACCAACTTTTACTGGAATAATACCGAAACTACCACCTCCATAACTATCTTTTATAGAAAAATTATTATAACCAGCAGTTACAGGAATAGATAATTGTTTATCTACATTAAATTGATACCTAAGGTCACCACCAATAACCAAACCATAGCCAGTTGTTGTTCCAGCTCCAACATTTAAACCTATTCCTAAATTTCTAGGAGCTGTTTGAGCATTTACATTTGTAGTAAAGAATAACGCTACAGCAGCTGCTGATGTAGCGAGGATTTTAGTAATTGTTTTCATTTTAAGATATTTTTTTGAGTTAATCAATTATATCTTCACATTTACAAACCCTGTGCCAAAGACATATTTAACCTACAAATAATAGACAAAAACGTCATATTTAATTCACAAATCTTTAGTTCTAATTAATTGAAACCATTTCTAAAATCTGTTGTTTTAAATGGTTAGTTTCTTGGTTTGCATTAAGCCAATTGATAGAAATCCCATCTTTTTCCATTTTCCTAAAAAAAGTATTTTGTCTTTTTGCAAACTGGCAAATCGCAGTTCCGAGTTTTAATTGTAACTCGTCAAAAGTCATTTCACCATTCAGGTACATCACGATAAACTTATACTCCAAACCGTAAAAAATTAAAGTATCCTTACTTACTCCATCCTTAATTAATTGTTCAACCTCTTCAATCATTCCATTTTTTAAGCGATAATCCAATCTTTTAAGAATATTTGAGCGTGTTATTTCAACTTCGTTTTTAAGGCCAACAACTAAAGGTTTAAATTTTGGATAATCTTCCTCTTCTAACGCATTATGATTTAAATATTCTGCAATTTCAATGGCCCTTATCAAACGTTTTTTAGATGATTTATCAACGTGGTTAGTCAGTTCTGCTTCGTAGGTTTCTAATCTAGTCACCAATTCTTCTTTAGGTAAACTTTCGAGTTCATTTCTGAATGCTAGATTTACAGGAATGGCTGTATAAGGTTGGTTTTGCAAAATCGAGTGGATGTACATTCCTGTTCCACCACAAAGAATTGGCAAATTCCCTGCTGAAGTTATTTTTTCAAAAGCTTTATAAAAATCCTTTTTGAAAGCATCAACATGATACCTTTCACCAGGTTCTAAAATATCTATTAAATGATAAGGAATGTTTTTATTGTTGATAGAATACTCTGCTAAATCTTTTCCGGTACCGATATCCATTCGCTTAAATATCTGGCGACTATCGGCACTAATAATTTCTCCACCAAGTGCATCAGCAACCTGAACGGCCAATTTGGTTTTGCCTGAAGCGGTAGCACCCAGAATAATCAATAATGGTTTTTCTTCCATGCTTAAAATTTCAAAATAAACTTAATGCTCCCTGTATTAAAAACTTTTTTACTCAAAGTTGAATCTGAAGTTTTAACTAAAGTCCGTTTAAAGTTCTCATCAATTTCAAAAATTTGTGGTTCAGTAAAAGAAACCTGCTCAAAACCTAATTTTAAATACGATGCACCAGCCGACCAATCTCTGTCTGCATAGCTCATCACATCATTTGGCTTAATATTTTCACGAACGTGAACAATTAGTTTAGATAATCCTCCGCTAACAGAAAAGCCAGCTTTTACGGCAAATCGTATTAATTCAATTGATTTATAGTTTTCTGAATGATTCATTTTTCTTAGAGCTGAAAATGTAGCAACGGCAACAAGTTCATCGTTAAAAAAAAGTCCGAATTTGTAGCGACTGCTAACAGCACCTTGTAGATGATTTTCGTTTAAAAAGGATTCGGCTTCTGGTTTGGTAATTTTAGAAACCTTAGTTTTTCTACCATGTATTCTGGCATTTTTACCTGCAAGCGATTTTATTCGTTCTATCACCTGGTTTGGCTTGTTACAAAAAACATCTTCCCAAAGATGAACCAGACTTAAATTATTATTGTAGAATTTTTGCTGAAGATTAACAAGTTTTTGAGAAGTAAAACTTGTATTGATACTTATGAGATTAAGAACAAGATTGCAATTTTTTATAAAGATTATTCTGAAATCATCCTCATAATTAAAATCATATTCAAAACCATTAGAACTTAATTTTAGAGTTAAATCTTCAATCCATTCAGCATTATTTCTTTCAAAAGTTTTTGGATAGATATTCAATTAACTTAAATTATTTGTAGCCGAGGTTATTGTTTCGGCTACAAATTTAGGTTTTTCCTATCGAAATATAGAGGTTAAACCCATTCCTTTTCTTTAAAATGGATATTAATGATTTCAATCATGGTTTCAATTTCTTTAAGCTTTTCATTATCCAGTTTACTTACAATCAAACCAGATTTTTCATCATCAAATTGAGATAAGTTTTGGTTCGATGATTGAAATTCCTGAACGTTAACTTTTGCTTCAACCTCTGCCCCATTAATGTAAACTCCTGCAAAAAAACGCTCAGTAACTTTTTCGCCGTTCGTTTCTATATTTTTCTCGCTATACAAATCGTAACCTGTTTCCGAATTTTCGTGTACAGTGTATCCTAAGGTTGCATAAGGTTGTAAGCCGGCACGTATGGTTTGAAAAATTTCTACAAGGTCAGTTTTCATAATTCTGTTATTTTTGAAATAAACAACACGAATCAACTATTGTTTAAATTTTAACTATAACCACCACTTTTCGTTTGCAGAAGTGTTTCCAATAACAATTGTTTCACCCAGTTTTGGCGTTATAATCGGGAATTGCTTTTCGTCAGCGGCTTTTGACACTCTTTCTATTGGTTCGTTCCACGGGTGCATGGCTAAACTAAATTTACCCCAATGTACAGGCATTAACACTTTAGCCTTTAAATCAATAGCTGCTTCAACTGTCTGCTCAGGAAACATGTGAATATAAGGCCAAAGTTCATTGTATTGCCCACATTCTAAAAGTGCAATATCAAATGGCCCAAATTCATTTCCAATGGCTTTGAAGTGAGTATCATATCCGGAATCTCCACCAAGAAAAAGTTTTGAGGAGGTTGATTGCAACACAAATGCCGACCAAAGTGTTTGATTACGTTTGAACTTTCTACCTGTAAAATGTCTTGCAGGTACAGCGGTAAAAGTTAATTTATCAAACAAATTAATAGATTGATTCCAACATAGCTCATTAATTTTTTCGGTTGATATTCCCCATCTTTCTAAATGGGCACCAACACCGATAGAGGTAACAATAGTTTTTGCGTTTGGAGCAATTTTTAAAATGCTTTGATAATCCAGATGGTCGTAATGGTCGTGGGTGATTAACAAAACATCGATATTTTTAAAATCTTCAGCTTTAATAAAATCAGTTCCTTTAAAGGCCTTACTTCCGATAAAAGAAAATGGTGATGGCGTTTTACTAAAAACCGGATCGACCAGCACACGAAAACCATCAATTTTTATAAGGTATGATGAATGTCCGAACCAGATAATTTCCGGAGCTGAACCTTGCTGCATATCATCAACCGCAGGTTTAATAAAAGTTAAGGCTTTTGATGGTATTTTATCGGGTTGTTTTTGGAAAAGGAATTCGCGAAGCACTTTAAAAAAACTAACACCTTCTGGTTGCATTAAAGTAACAGATAAGTTTTGCAAAGCACCATCCTTATAGTTTGATAAATGATGAATAGCATTAAGTCTGATCCCTTTAGGCAAACGACCAAAAACAGGAAGATTAGTTACAACAAAAAAGAATATTACAAGGAATATTAAAATATAAACCGTTAGCATAAAAAATAATAATGCGCAAAAGTAGATTAATTTCAGATTAATAAATGCTAGTTAAAAAAATCAATTTCGCCAGAAGAAATTTAATAGTAAATTGATTTACGCGACCTTAAATAATCGAAAAAGGCTTTGGAGATTAAATAACTGTTATTTAGACATTAAAATAAAATGAAATTTATCGAAAGAAATGCCTTTTAAAACTGCAAATTCGATTAATAAATTTTGTAATATTACATCGTAAAGATATTTCATATAGCTTTTAACCTAAATGCAATCGAAACCAACAACCATTAAGGAAATTGCCAAAATTTTAAATCTTTCACCATCGAGTGTGTCTAGAGGATTGCATGATCATCCGAGTATTGGCGCAGTTACCCGAGAAAAAATTAAAGAACTTGCCAAATCTTTAAATTACGAGCCCAACAACGCAGCCATTCTTTTCCAAAAAGGTAAAACTTATACAATTGGTGTTATTTTACCAGAACTCGCAGAACATTTCTTTTCTACAGCAATTTCAGCTATTGAAGATGAAGCCTTAAAAAGAAACTATACGGTAATCTTTGCACAATCTCATGATGATTTTGATAAAGAAATGAGGTTGGTTGATAAAATGAAAAATCAGCGGGTAGATGGTTTACTTGTTTCCATAACCAAAGATACTTCAACGTTTGATCACTTTGAAAAACTTAAAGCCTTCAATATTCCGGTAGTATTTTTTGATAGAATTCCGCCAGTGAAAAATGTACATTATGTAGCATGTACTTTAGAAAATGCAACCACAAAAGCGGTAAATTATTTACTTAAAAAAGGACACAGAACCATTGGAATGATTAACGGTCCATCGACATTGTTTGCAAGTGGCGAGCGTAAAGATGGCTACATGGAAGCAATTAATTTTAATCGACTTAAATTTGATCCATCACTTATTACCAATTGTGATCTTACTGAACAAGGAACAATTGAAGCTACTGAACAGCTTATTAACCACAAAAGAAAGCCATCTGCAATTGTAGCATTTAATGATTATGTTGCATTATTTCTGATTAAATACTTAAAAAAACAAAATTTAGCGGATAAAATCGACATTGTGAGCTATGCCAATTTGCCCCTAATGGATTATCTGGATTATTCGCCTATTGCATCTGTTGAGCAATATCCTTACTTACAAGGGCAAAAAGCAGCTAATATACTACTCGATTTGATTAGCAACCCAAATGCTGAAAATCAGGCATTTTACAACACACTTGTAGAATCTGATTTAGTAGTTAATGAAAAGTAGTTCCTTTAAGATTTTGCTAATTTTCCTTTATTAAGAATTCCTGGGAGAACATTGTATTTCTTTTTAAAGGCTGCTGTAAAATGCTGGGCATTTTTATAGCCGACCAAAAAAGCTACTTCGCCTACACTTTTTTGCTCATTAGATAATAAATGAAATGCATGTTCCATTCTTATCTCATATAAATAACCAAAAACAGTATTTCCAGTAATTTCTTTAAATCCCTTTTTTAATTTGTAATCGTTAATTCCAACCTTTCGGGAAAGCTCAATCAACGAGTTCGGAGATTGAATATTGGATTCTACAATCTGTTTTGCCTTTAGTATTTTATCAACATCATCCTGTTTCATAGAAAATGTTTGATTCTGCTCAGCTTTCGTGATAAAAAGAATTAGCAAGTCGTAAATTTTAGCTTCAAGATATATCTTTTTTATTTTCTGATTAATGTTCTTGCTGAATAAATCACCTAAAATTAAATTCACTTCCGGGTATAAATTCAATGATGAAAAATCAATCAGATTTTTGGAAAAATCATTCCCGGTTAATTTGCTATAATGTTCTTTTAGAAACTGTATGATAATGTATTCTGCTGTACCATCGAAACTGATTACGAAATGATTGAAATTACATTGAAAAACTGAATGTTCATTTTTGCTCAAAGAAGAAGAAGTATTAGTGCCTAAACTTCTATATTTCAAATTTCCGGCCATGCAGAAAACAAAAAGAATATTATCATTATTGGTTTCTAAAATAAATTCAGATTTTTTGAAAGCATGTATTTTGTTATAAGAAATTTGAACACCTTCTAAATAAATTTCTTCTCTACTATAATTGTATAAATCAGAAGTTAAATCATGCTTTTGCTCCCAAATATTAGCTTCATCAACAGTATTACTCAACATATTACTTTGATAAATAAGCCCGTTTGTTTCAAAATCTAATATTCTGGTGTTCATTTAATTTTATCTAAACCCTTACTACTAAAAAGATTATTTAGAATAATTCTTAATAATCCGTTTCACGTTATAAATTATCCGTATGGCGTTATCCGCTTTGTTTGATTATGCACAAATTTGCACAATTATTTATAATTAGTCTAAATTAATGAAAATATATTTATCAGCCGTTTTAAGTTTACTTGCATTTTCTACTTACAGTCAAGACGTTAAGGTGGATACAACTGGTTCCAAAAACTTAAAAGAAGTTGTAATTACCGGGCAATATGGCCCGCAAACATTAAAAAACTCAGTTTACAACATCAGAACGATTAGTGCCGAACGCATTAGACTAAGAGCCGCAACAAACATCCAGCAGGTGCTGAATAAAGAATTGGGTTTTAGGTTTACTAACGATTTAACTTTGGGAACTACGGATGTTTCTTTAATGGGAATGACAGGCAGAAATATTAAAATATTATTGGATGGTATTCCGATGGTAGATAGATCTGATGCCAGGGAAAGTTTAGGTCAAATAGACATTAATACGGTAGAGCGGATCGAAATTGTTGAAGGTCCGATGTCGGTTATTTATGGTACAGACGCTTTGGCAGGCGTTATTAATATCATCACCAAAAATGCCGGCAAATCTTTATTGAGCATAAATGCCCGTGTTCAGGAAGAAACTGCAGGCCAAGAATACGAAGCCTTTAGTGGAAAAGGTTTACACAACCAAAATTTAAATGTTAGCTGGCAGAAAAAAGGTTGGAGTGCAATCGTAGGTGCATCTCACAACGACTTCGGCGGCTGGAACATGGCACCTAAAACTGCTTTTTTACAAGAATTTAATGCCTGGAGAAATCAATGGAAACCAAAAGAGCAATGGCTTGGAAATACCAAAATTGGTTACAGAAATGAAAATTTTAATATCTGGTATCGTTTAGATGGGTTAAAAGAAGATATTGATGCCCGCTTTGGGATTAATCCAAATACTTACATTGGTAAACTTGCAACTTATACTACCAAGAGGTACACACAGCAATTACAATCTGAATGGAAAATTAGCACAAATTTACAGCTAACGGCTGTTGCGGGTTATACTGACTTGCAAAGATCTACAAGAACAGTTAATCATAATTTCACTAATAATACAGAAACTTTAACAACCGATGCTGGAGAGCAAGATACTGCGAAGTTTAATGCAACAATCTACAGAACAACAGCAATTTATAAACTGAATGATAAAGTTTCTTTTCAACCAGGTTTTGAATATAACAGAGATGCAGCATCTGGACAAAGAATCAGCGGTAGCCCAGTTATAAACGATTACGCCCTATTCATTTCATCAGAAATTAAGCCTGTAGAAGGAATTGCATTGCGCCCGGGTTTACGTTTTATAAAGAATTCAATTTATGATGCGCCTTTAATTCCATCTTTAAACACAAAATTTAGCTTAACAAAAACTTTAGATTTACGTTTAGGCTACGCCAGAGGTTTTAGATCTCCAGCACTTAGAGAACTTTACTACAATTTTGTTGATGCAAGCCATAACATTTACGGCAATCCGAATTTAAAGGCTGAAGAATCAAATAGTTTTAATGGTTCGGTGGCTTGGTCAGGCATTGCAACAAGCGACGTTCAGTTTCGCTCTACCCTAGCAGGATTCTTCAACAAATTCAAGAACAAAATAGATTTTGGTACCGATCCTTCAAATAATTCAATTACAACATTATTAAATATCAGCAATTTTAAAACAACTGGCGCAACCTTAGATAATACTTTCATTTATAAAGATTTACAGGCAAATGTTGGTGTTTCATACATCGGCTCTTTCCATACTTATTCAGAATCTTCAACATTTACTGATAAGAAAATAGTATGGTCGCCAGAGGTTACAGCGAATTTAACTTATACCATTACCAAGATTAACGGAAATGTAAGTTTCTTCTATAAGTATACTGGCGAAAAATTAGGTTTTCAAACCGATCCTACCAATCCAGCGGCTTACGTACCAACAAAAATATCTGCTTTCAGCTTTGCTGATTTAATGCTTAGCAAGAATTTCTATAAACGCTTTACGCTTAATGCAGGTGTAAAAAACATTTTCAATGTTACACAATTAAATAATACGTCAACTGCTTCTGGTGGTGCACACAGCACAGGTGGAGAATCGATTCCATTAAGCTATGGTCGTTCTTACGTTTTGGGCTTAACATTTAACTGGAATAAAAACTAATTAAAATTAAAAAGAAAGATGAATAAACTTAACTCGATTATTGCAATTGCCTTATTGGCAGTAACTTTTACAGCTTGTAAAAAAGATGGTGAAGAACCTGTTATTGTTGCGCCGCCATCAGATGGTAGCACCTTAACATTAAATGGATTAATTGCGGCAGAAACCGGAAGTGCGGCAGGCAATAGTGTTTACGTAGATTTTAGTACAGATAAACAAACTTCAGTTGATAGAGATAGTTGGGATTTGGGTTTTGCCGCCGGTTCTGATTTCAAAGTTATTCTAAATTCTACGAATGGTGCATCAGCACTTATCGTAAACAAAACAGATTTGAACGCTGTAACAGCTGCAGATTTCGACCTAAATGCGCTTAAAGTTGGACAAGGAGGTGGAAACTTTACGATTATTGATGATGGTAGAGAAACCAATATTTTAAATAAAACGGCTATTGCAGTCGTTTCTGCAACTGATGCTGATAATAAAGTTTATATAGTTAACAGAAAAGGTGGTTCTAACACTGTTTTAACTAATGATGAACTGTACAAAATTCGCGTTTTAAGAAAAGGAACTGGCTATACTTTGCAATATGCAAAATTGAGTGCTACAACTTTTTCTAGTTTAGACGTTGCTAAAAACGCTGAAAGCAATTTCCAATATGCTTCTTTGGTTAAAGGAACTGCTGTAACTGTTGAGCCAGCAAAAGCAAGTTGGGATATTGTTTGGGGGTACAGCATGTATTGGACAGCAGCCGGAGCTACTCAACTTCCATACGCTTTTTCTGACTTAGTTTTTATTAATAATATCGGAGGTGTTACAGTTGCTCAGGTTTCTACAGCTACTAAAACTTATGCTGCATTTGCGGAAGCTGATGTTACAGGCATTACTTTTTCTTCATCAAGAGATGTAATCGGTTCTAACTGGAGAAACACTACAGGTGCTGCAATTGGTGTTAAAACTGATGTTTTCTATGTAGTTAAAGATGGCTCAGGAAATGTTTACAAATTAAAATTCAACAGCTTTATATCAAACGATGGTGGAACACGCGGGAAACCAGTTATTGAGTATAAGCTAGTTAAAAAAGGTGCTTAAGTAACCTTATAAAATTATGTTTTGTTAGTTGGATAATTGGCCCGCCGCGATGGTGGGCCTTATCTTTTTATGATCTATCGTCATTCCCAATTTAATTGGGAATCTTAAAGCGATTTGTATAATGCTTTAGAATTCCCGCCTTCGCGAGAATGACGATAAAACGAAATAATATATTTTGAACTTTCGTCATTCCAAATATAATTGGGAATCTTAAGGCGATTTGTGTAACGCTTTAGGATTCACGCCTTTGAGAGAATGACGAGAAAACAGAATAATATATTTTGAACGTACGTCATTCCCAATTTAATTGGGAATCTTAAAGCGATTTGCATAACGCTTTAGGATTCCCGCCTTCGCGAGAATGACGATAAAACGAAATAATATATTTTGAACGTACGTCATTCCCAATTTGATTGGGAATCTTAAAGCGATTTGCATAACGCTTTAGAATTACCGCCTTTGAGAGAATGACGGGATAATCTCTTCAATTTTATGTATCTCTAACTTCTAATTGCTTCTACAGGATCTAATCTTGATGCGGAATAAGCTGGCCAAAAACCTGATATTGTTCCGATTATTACCGAAATACCTATACCTAAGGTAATGTTGTTGAGTCCTAGAATAATGTGAAAATCTGTTATCGCACCAATTGCCAAGGCAAGTAAATAAACCAATAGTAAGCCTAATAATCCACCTAAAATACAAAGTAGAATAGCCTCAAAGATGAATTGGAGTAGAATAAAATATCGCTTTGCGCCTAAAGATTTTTGAATCCCGATAATATTAGTTCTTTCTTTAACAGATACAAACATGATATTGGCTATACTAAAGCCACCAACTAAAATAGAGAAACCACCAATTACCCAACCGGCTAACTTTACAACATCGAACATTTTATCTAATTGGTTAGATAAAATAGTTGTTTTATTCAATGCAAAATCATCTTCCTGATTTGGTCTAAGTCTGTGGATAGAACGCATTACACCTCGCAATTCACTTTCAACTTCTTCTAAAGAAACATTTTCTGAACCTCTAACCGTAATTTGAGGGTTGTAACGCTCATTCTGGATATCCAATATTCCTTTTGCAAAGTTTATCGGAACATTTACGCTTTTATCAAGTGAAGTTCCGAGCATATCCTCACCTTCTTTAATAAAAACGCCAATAACAGTTACCCTTCTACCTAAAATTTGTACTTGCTTTCCAACCGGATCATCACTACCGAACAAACCTTCAGCAATTTCAGCACCAATCAAACAAACTGGTGTACCGTTGTTATTTTCGTTTTCGGTAAAATACCTTCCAGCTTGTAATTCAAAGTTCCAGGTTTTATTAAAATCTTGTGATGCCGCAGAAATATTTATACCTTCTACCGAGCCACTTCTATATTTAATGGTTCTGTTACCTGTAGAAATTTCGAATGTAATGCCATCAGCATTTCCCATTCTTTCTTTTAAGGATTGAAAATCTCTGATTGATGGTTCCGGACGATTTACATATTTCCACCAGGGATAATTATCTCCAAAACTCCATGGCCATTTTTGCACATAAATAGTATTTGAACCTAATTTATCTACGCTCGCTTGTAATTTCCCTCTAAAAGTATCAACTCCTGAGAAAACAAAAATGATTACAAAAATTCCAATGGTAATCGCTAAAAGCGATAACATTGTACGTAATTTATTTTGTCGCAACGCATCAAGTGCAAAACGAAAACTTTCACCAATTAGCCTGAAGATTATCATAATTAGAGTTTAGACACAAAGATGTATAAAAGGTTACAGCTATTTTAAACTTAAAATTACATTATTTAAAATTGACTCTAAACATTCAAAAATCATTGCTCATAGTAAAAAAATATTAACTAAAACATAAATAAGTTAATTGCGTTGCTTAAAATACTGAAAAGAAAAATTAAATTCGTATTTTTGCACCTCAAAAAATTCATCAAGAATGAAATTATCACAATTCAAATTTAACTTACCAGAGTCATTAATTGCCCATAATCCTTCAGAAGAACGAGATGAAGCTCGTTTGATGGTTTTGCATAAAGACAGTGGTAAAATTGAACATAAAATATTTAAAGACGTTTTAGGTTATTTCGATGACAAGGACGTTATGATTTTAAATAACACTAAGGTATTCCCTGCTCGTTTATACGGAAATAAGGAAAAAACTGGTGCAACTATCGAGGTTTTCTTGTTAAGAGAATTAAACAAGGAATTGCGTTTATGGGATGTTTTGGTAGATCCTGCTCGTAAAATCCGTGTTGGTAATAAATTATACTTTGGTGATGACGATTTGTTAGTTGCTGAAGTTGTTGATAATACTACATCTCGTGGCCGTACTATTCGCTTTTTGTTTGAAGGTACAGATGAGGAGTTTAGAAGAAACGTTGAAATTTTAGGCGAAACTCCTCTTCCTAAATACATTAAACGTAAAGCAACTGCTGAAGATAAAGAACGTTACCAAACCATTTTTGCAAAACACGAAGGTGCCGTAGCAGCTCCAACTGCTGGTTTACACTTTAGTCGCGAATTAATGAAACGCCTTGAACTTAAAGGAGTTGAATTTGCAGAAGTGACGTTACATGTTGGTTTAGGTACTTTTAGAACAGTTGAGGTTGAAGACTTAACTAAGCATAAAATGGATTCTGAACAGTTTATTATTGAACCGAAAGATGCTAACTTAGTTAATAGAGCACTTGAAGAGAAAAGAAAAATCTGTGCGGTTGGAACAACTTCAATGCGTGCTATCGAATCTGCTGTTTCTGCAAACAGAACTCTAAAAGCTGCAAACGATTGGACAAGTAAGTTTATCTTTCCTCCTTATGATTTCAGCATTGCAAATTCAATGATTACTAACTTCCACACTCCAGAGTCAACCTTATTAATGATGATAAGTGCTTTTGGTGGCTACGAAAATGTAATGAATGCATACGAAGTTGCAGTAAAAGAAAAATATAAATTCTATAGCTATGGTGATGCCATGCTAATCATATAGATTCAAGTATTGACTATCAAGTATCAAGAATTTTCTCGATACTTGATACTTATATCTTGATACTCAAATATGAAATACTACGCTGTAATTGTAGCAGGTGGCGCCGGAAACCGGATGCAAACCGAAACACCAAAACAATTTCTCCTGCTTAATAACCTTCCGGTTTTAATGCACACCATAAAAGCTTTCGCATTAAGTGAATTTCAACCAAAAATATTACTAGTTTTAAATCAAGAGCAACATTCTTATTGGAATAAGCTTTGCGTTGAGTTTAATTTCAATATTCCCCACACTATTATTTCCGGAGGTAAAGAACGATTTCATTCTGTAAAAAATGCAGTTGATACGATTACCGAAGAATCAGTAATATCAATACATGACGCGGTCCGGCCAATTATTTCAAAAGATTTAATTGATAAAAGTTTTCAATATGCTCTTGAAAATGGAAATGCAATCGCTGCTGTAAAGCCAACTGATAGCATCAGAAAAAAGAAAGATGATAATACCGAAGCTGTAAATCGAGAAGACTTCTTTATGGTACAAACTCCTCAGGTTTTCAAATCAGACATTATTAAAAATGCCTACAATTTACCATTCGATAATAATTTTACTGATGATGCCAGCGTTGTAGAACAAAGTGGAATTAAGATAAATTTGATTGAGGGAGAAAGAAACAACATAAAGATAACCTACCCTGCCGATTTAGAAATTGCAGAATGGTTTTTAAATAAAAATGCCCTTTAATTTAAAAGGGCATTTTTATTATTAGGCTGCTCTACCAATAACTTTAAGCAAAATTGCAATAACTGCAATTACCAATAAAACGTGGATAATGTTACCCACATCGCCAAAGCCATGAAATAAAAACCCTATAACCCAGAGTATAACTAATACTACTGCGACTAAATACAATAAATTTCCCATCGTGTTAATTTTTAAATGTGTAAATGTTGGTATAGTAACAACAATGGAAATGCTTTTGTTTAAAAATTGTAATAATTTATTCGCAAAGGCTATAATTAAAGTAAATAGATTTATCGAGCATTAAAAAAACTCCCAATTATTAGTTGGGAGTTGCGTTTAATATTCATCTTCGTTAAAGAAGAAATCTTCTTTAGTTGGATAATCCGGCCAAATTTCTTCAATTGTCTCATAAGGCTCGCCATCATCTTCTAATGCCTGTAAGTTTTCAATAACCTCAACAGGAGCACCTGAGCGAATACCATAATCGATTAATTCATCTTTAGTTGCTGGCCATGGTGCATCTTCCAAGTGGGAAGCTAATTCTAGTGTCCAATACATATCTTTTATTCAGTTAATTCTTGTTTCGTAATTATGCGCAAAGTATATTAAAATTTTCGAGCAAAACAAACTTATTTTTCAACTATTAAACACGTGGTATCCAAATGTTTTCTTCTGCCTTGAAATCCATATTCAGTTTTCGTGCCAAAACAAACAAATAATCACTCAAGCGATTTAGATAAATGGTTACATGCTCATTTACAAAGCTATTCTCTGATAATTCTACTGTCAGGCGTTCTGCCCTTCTGCAAACGCATCGGGCAATGTGGCAGTAAGAAACAATGGTATTGCCTCCTGGCAGAACAAAGTGTTTTAATGCAGGCAAAACCTCGTTCATATCATCCATTTCTTTTTCCAGTAATTCTATATCGCTGGCATGCAAATCTGGAATTTTCATTTTTGATTTTTCGGGATCGGACGCTAAAGAAGCACCAATGGTAAATAATCTATCCTGAATTTCTTTGAGCAATAGTTTGTGGCGCTCATCGATTTCCTGACACATAATTAAACCAACATACGAGTTTAATTCATCAACAGTTCCATAAGTTTCAATGCGAAGATGATATTTAGGTACTCGGGTTCCTCCAATTAAGGAAGTTTGACCTTTATCTCCTGTTTTAGTGTAGATTTTCATTTTGAAAAGTATTAAGTTGTAAGTTATACGTTTTAAGTATATCCAAAACGTATAACTTATAACTTACAACTTTAAACTTCTTTAGTTTATTTTCTCCCAATCGCTGCCGCTATCCTTTAAAGCTTGCAAACGTGGAGAAACATTTTTAACGTCGGTATTGACATAATCATTCTCAATCAATCCATCACGCATACGTACAATTCTGTGCGCATGTTGAGCAATATCTTCCTCATGCGTTACTAAAATAATGGTATTACCTTTACTATGAATTTCTTCTAACAAGCCCATAATTTCTATTGAGGTTTTGGTATCAAGGTTACCTGTTGGCTCATCGGCAAGGATAATTGATGGATCGTTAATTAACGCTCTGGCAACGGCTACACGTTGGCGCTGACCACCAGATAATTCGTTTGGTTTGTGATCCATACGATTACCTAAACCTACGTTTTCTAAAGCTTTAGCAGCTCTTGCTTCGCGATCTTTTTTACTATTACCCGCGTAAATTAATGGTAAAGCAACATTATCTAACGATGTTGAGCGTGGTAAAAGATTAAATGTTTGGAACACGAAACCTATTTCCTGATTACGAACTTCTGCCAATGCATCATCTGTCATGTGGCTTACATCAGTTCCATTTAAAATATAACTTCCGCTTGATGGCGTATCTAAACAACCTAAAATATTCATCAATGTAGATTTACCTGAGCCAGATGGACCCATCAATGCTACAAATTCGCCTTTGTTTATATCTAAACTAACCGATTTTAATGCATGAATAACCTCTGAACCGATAACGTATTTACGACCAATTTCTTTAATGGTGATGAGTGGTTGCGACATAGTTTTTATTTTTTAGACAAGGGTACAGGTTAAGATGTTACAAGTGATTTAAAATTTTCGTTTGCAACAACCCAAATTAACAGAAATTTATTTCTCAATAATTTTAGGAACCATGAAAAACGATTCATTATGCTTCGCTGCATTTTTTAAGCCATCGGCAGTAGCTATTTCCTGTTTAACAACATCCTCACGCCAAACATTTGTAGCTTCATTCATGTAAACCAAAGGTTTTACGTTCGAAGTATCCAGCTCATTCAATTTTTCCATAAATGATAAAATTTTATTCATTTCCGGAATCAAAGTCTCAACTTCTTTATCATTTACATGAATCCGGGCGAGGTCTGCAATTTTATGTATGGTTTTTTCGTCTAAATTCATTTTATACTAGTTTACTTTCTATCAGTTTAAAAACCTTTTCTTTCAAAATATCGCTATCTAAATCGGTTAACGTTTTTGTTTCTATCGGTTTGTGGACGTAAATATCGCAAATTCCGGGCTTACTTCCATACTTGGCACCATCATCCCAATTTATTTTCCATACATTAGTTATGCTTACCGCAACTAAAGGAATGTTTTTTTCTATAGCCAGACGAAACGGACCGTTTTTAAATTCACCGAGTTTTGGAGGATAATGGTCATCAATTTTACCTTCTGGAAAAATAATTAAACTCATCCCCTTTTCTAAATTCTCTCCCGCTTTTTTAAAAGCTCTGAAAGCTGAAATTTTGCTATCACGGTTTACAGAAATATCAATGGTTTTAAAGAATATACCTAACACTGGATTATTTAATAGTTCATCTTTTCCCATAAAATGATACCTACCTTTTGCTAAAATGCAAAATATCATAATATCTAAATTAGAGGTATGATTGGCGCAGTAGATGTATGTTTGTTTGTTATTTAATGGTTCTTCGAATTTATAGGAGAAAAAAACACCAGAAAATAAACTGCATAAAAAGCTATTTGCCTTTCTAAAAAAATTTAAAATACCGTAGTATTTCGGGTTGCTTGCCGATAAATAATATATAGGATAAAATAAAGCGAAGAAAAAAAGTATCCAAAAGAGATACCAAACTCTGTGTAACTGCCTTAAAAACTTGGTCATAACCGTCAAAAATATAAATTACTATCATATATTTTCATGCCATAAATATTTTTTGTTTTTAATTGATGATTTAGGGGATTTATACTTGAATATTCAGCACAAACCGGAGTTTATAAACCCGATAAAAGCGAGCACGAATCCCGATTTAAGCACTGTCTTTATTTTTAATTGTGTGCTTACTTGTTTCACAGGTTTCTTCGGGATGAGTAAAGCGATGAGCGGGACTAACATAAATTGTAATACTACAATTGCTTTTCTAAAAAAAAACTTATGATATTAATTGAACCTATAATATAGATTGATGCCATTTTATTTTTAATTTCGTGCCATTATGAAAGAAACAGTGGTGAGTGGCATTAGGCCAACAGGAAAGCTACATTTAGGAAATTATTTTGGCGCAGTAACCAATTTTGTGAAGATGCAGTACGATTATAACTGCTATTTTTTTATTGCCGACCTCCATTCTTTAACAACACACCCTACGCCAGGTGATTTGCATGGCTATGTAAGACATGTTTTGGTTGAATATTTAGCCTGCGGAATTAATCCGGAGGAAACTACAATATATGTACAATCTGATGTACCTGAAGTTTCAGAGCTGTATTTGTATTTAAATATGAATGCTTATTTAGGCGAACTTGAACGCAGTGCATCATTTAAAGAAAAAATCAGGGCAAATCCTGATAATGTTAATGCTGGTTTATTAACCTATCCAACATTAATGGCTGCAGATATTTTGATTCACCGAGCAACAAAAGTGCCTGTTGGAAAAGACCAGGAGCAGCATTTAGAAATGACTAGAAACTTCGGCAATCGTTTTAACAGAATGTATAATTCAGATTTCTTTCCGGAATCTTTTGCTTTTAACTATGCTGATAATTTGGTGAAAGTACCAGGCTTAGAAGGTAAAGGTAAAATGAGTAAATCTGACGGCGATGGAAACTGCATTTACTTATCTGATAGTCCTGAAATTATTCGTAAAAAGGTAGCCAGAGCAGTTAGCGATAGCGGTCCGACTGAAGAAAACCAGGAGAAACCAGAAGCGATTCAAAATCTTTTCGATTTAATGAAAATTGTTTCTACAGCAGATACGGTTGAACATTTTGATGGTTTGTACAACAAGATGCAAATTCGTTATGGCGATATGAAAAAACAACTTGCCGAGGACATGATTATTTTCAATTCGCCAATTAGAGAGCGTATTGAAGAATTATCGAAAGATGATTTATACTTAAGACAAGTTGCAAAACATGGTGCATTAAAAGCAAGAGAAAGTGCCCAAAAAACAATTAAAGAAGTTCGTAATTTAATCGGGTTTAAAAGTTTTTAATTATTTTAAATAGATTTGCGAATCTAGGTATGAGATTTGAAGCAGTTTGTTCAATCTGATACTCAAATCTCATATCTCACATCTTAATATATATGCACATAGCAATTGTAGGAAATATTGGCGCCGGAAAGACAACTTTAACCGGATTATTGGCGAAAAATTATGGTTGGGAAGCGCTTTATGAAGCTGTTGATAACAACCCTTATCTGGAAGATTTTTACAGTGACATGAAAAGATGGAGCTTTAACCTTCAGATTTATTTTTTAAACAGCCGATTTCAACAAATTACTGATATTGAGGTAAATAAACGCAATGTCATTCAGGATAGAACGATTTACGAAGATGCGCACATTTTTGCAGAGAATTTGCATGATATGGCATTAATGACCACTCGTGATCATGATAATTACAGAGCAATATTTGATAACATTACTTCTTTTATTAAACCGCCAGATTTATTGGTGTATTTAAGAGCTTCTGTACCAACATTGGTAAATAATATTCAACGCAGAGGAAGAGAATATGAGGCTGGAATTCGCATTGATTATTTATCGAAACTAAACGAAAAATACGAAGCCTGGATTAAAGGTTATAATCTTGGAAAATTGTTAATTCTAGATAAAGACAAATTAGATTTCACTAATAATCCAGAGGACTTAGGAACTGTAATTCAATCAATAGAAGCTGAAATTAACGGACTGTTTTAACCACCAACTCCAATTCTCTAAAAACTAAGTTGAATTCAAATTGGAATATCAATGTGTATATAAATCGTTTAAATTTTAATAGTTTATGAATAAAGATTTTGAACACGATAAACCAGAAAATTGGATTTGGGGGATTTTTTATTTTAACAGAAATGATTCGAGATTAATTATTCGGAAAAGAGCTGAAATTTTAGGCTGGACTCTTAATTTCGCTCATCCTATTTCTTATTTAGTAATCTTTTTAATTATAGCTTTTGTAATTTATCGAACCATAATATAATAAATGAGTGATTCAGCAGAAAATTCATCAAAAACAATCGGTATTATTCCAGCCAGATTTGCATCGACTCGCTTTCCGGGGAAACCTTTAGTAGACATTGCCGGGAAATCAATGATTCAACGCGTTTATGAACAGGCTTCGAAAGCGACAAGTTTATCGAAAGTTGTTATTGCAACTGATGATGAAAGAATTGTTGAAGAAGTTAAAAAATTTGGTGGTGAGTTTGTAATTACAGCATCAACGCATCAAAGCGGAACAGATAGATGTGCCGAAGTTATTGAGCAACTGCCGGGATTTGATATTGTAATTAATATTCAGGGTGATGAGCCATTTATAGAGCCTGCTCAAATTGATTTGTTGGCAAGTTGCTTTACGGAGGAAAAGGTACAACTGGCTACGTTAATTAAATCAATTGAAAGCCAGGAAAGTATTTACAATCCAAACAGTCCGAAGGTTGTAATTGATGTAAACGGAAGAGCGATGTATTTTAGCAGAAGTCCTATTCCTTTTATTAGAAATGGTGAACCAGGTGTTTGGGCAGAAAAACATCAGTTTTACAAACACATTGGCATTTACGGTTACCGCACTGCATCTCTAGTGGAAATTACGAAACTTCCTCCATCCTCTTTAGAAATTGCCGAAAGTTTAGAGCAGCTTCGCTGGATAGAAAATGGTTATTACATCCAGACTAAAGTAACTGACTTGGAAACAGTAGCGATTGACACACCGGAAGATTTGAAGAAGCTTAATAAGCTTTTAAAGGCGTTGAAGTTGGAGTAATAGAATTAAATAAATGATTTCGTCATTGCGAGGCACGAAGCAATCTCAACTAATAGATTGCTTCGTGCCTCGCAATGACGATTTTAGCTTACAACCAATTCCATTTGAATATTGCAACGAGTATATGGCGTAGGTTTACCCAAAACCTTTTGAAAACCTAATTTATAATATAAGTTTATTGCAGGCTTTAAAATCGTATTACTTTCAAGATAAATTTTTGAAGCGCCTAAAGATTTAGCTTTTTCGATTACTGCTGTTGCCAAAGTAAAACCGATGTTTTTTCCCTGAGCTTTCGGAGAAACTGCCATTTTAGCCAGTTCAAAATCGTATTCTCCATCATTCATTTTTATTAGAGCGCAAACACCCAAAGGTTCGTTCTCGTACAAAGCAATTAAAATGTGTCCACCTTTATCTAAAATATATCCTTGCGGATTATCTAAAGCTTTGTAATCAGATTCTTCCATTTCAAAGTATTTCGAAATCCATTCTACATTTAAACTCTTAAACACTTCATTATACTTGGTATCAAATTCTATAATTTCAATTTTCGAACCATCTCTTTCTTTCTTTTTTTCCATTACTCTTCTTAGTAAATTCTTTTGTTCTAATAAAAACTCCCACTCTCCAATTGCTTCCCATAAATTATTTTGCGTTTGGGCAGATAACTCTTCAATTGCTGCCTCAACATCAATTAACTGATCCTGAATTTTCTCGGCAATTTTTAAACCTTTTTTTGTAAGTGCTACAGCATTTTTTCGCCCATCGGTTTTATCTTTTTTATCAGCGAGATAGCCTTTACTAATCATTTCACTAATGATTTTACTAACCGAAGGATGTGAATGACCAATTTCTTTAGCTACTGTAGTAACAGTTTTAGCTTCGCCATTAATTAAAGCATACAAAACCGGAAACCATTTAGGCTGTAAATCTATTTCGTATAGTTTATAAATATTGGCTGCATCTTCAGTTACCTTATCAGTTAACATCCTTAATCTGCTGCCAATTGCAACTTTACCTATTTTATCAAAAAAATCCATAACTAATTACGTAATCAGTTACGCAAAATTAAAACATTTTAAGATTATTCCAAATTTTATTACTTTACCCCTATTCTTTACCGCTTATGAAAAAATCATTCTACATCATATTATTAGGCATTTGTATAATGGCTTCTTGCCAAAATGATAAAACGGATAAGGGTTCTTCTATAGAATTTAAGAACGTTAATCAGGTTTTAACTAAATCATTTTCCAATTTGAATACGCTTGATACTTTTAAAATTGAGCTTACAGGAAGAAAGGCGAATGATATTGTATTACACTTCACCATAAAAAATGGTGAAGGATTAGAAATTTTTAGCGAGGATTTGAAGGGCACTGATTTAGTTCAAAATACAGATCCTAATATAGATTTATCGAAAGAGAAAGATCAGGTAATTTATTTGAAAACGATAGCCAACGACTTTTTTGCTGAAGATAATTTTCTGGAGCCTGCGGTAATGCCTGATGATAAAGCCGATAACAATACACCTGACAAAGCACTTTATGAAGATTTGAAAAAATCAGCATTAAATGGCTTTAAATATCGCTTAGGAAAAGACAGCAATCTATACATTGCCTGGAGCGAAAAGGATAAAAAAGTAAAGGTTTATTATAAGTGTTGTTGATAATTCTAAATGATTAAATATTTTACTTTCAGCATATCGATAACTTTTCTTTCATGGATTGTTGGGATGATTGTAAATGCTTTTTTAGTGAAAACTGAGTTTTACAAAACATCGTTATCTAATTTAAACTTCATTAAAAGTAAATTTTTAAATAAAGCGATTGGAATTGGTGTTATTAAGTGGATTGTTAAGAATACCTTTTTCAAATACTTTAATCCAAAACTTAAAATTAAAAACATTAGTGAGGCAGATATTTTAAGACATGAAATGACGACTGCAGAAATAAGTCATTTAATAGCCTTCTTAGTCGTATCCATTTTTGCAGTTACTAGAATTTTTAAAGAGCAATACTTACTGACACTCATTATGATGAGTGTTAATACAGTAATGAATTTGTATCCATCATTACTTCAACAAGAAAATAAAAGACGATTAGATAAACTGAAGTTAATATTCTTGCATTACTCAAGTCGATAATATTACTATAATGTGAACAGGTTTTCCATTATTAAACCCGGTTGAAGCGATATCCTTTTTTGGTTGCTTAATATTTCATTTCCCCATCACTTTCACAAAAAAGATTTAGCGGAAAACGGGGCTGACTTTAAAAAACGAGACTGGCATTGCTTTACAAAAACTCAACATAAAATAAATAATATCGCTAATTCACTAAATCACATCACTTTATCATTTTTAAATATTCTCATTTTTTAGCCAACGGAAACAACTAATTTTCTTACCTTTGTATCCCGTACAAAAAGCAACATTTATTGCATTTGTTGTTAAAAATCACAATCATGACTAAGTATATTTTTGTTACGGGCGGTGTTACTTCCTCTTTAGGTAAGGGCATCATCTCCGCTTCTTTAGCTAAACTTTTACAAGCACGAGGTTATCGTGTAACTATTCAAAAATTCGATCCGTACATTAATATCGATCCGGGAACTTTGAACCCTTACGAACACGGCGAATGTTTTGTTACTGAAGATGGCGCAGAAACCGATTTAGATCTTGGTCACTATGAGCGTTTCTTAAACGTTCCAACTTCGCAGGCAAATAACATTACCACGGGACGTATTTACCAAAACGTAATTAGCAAAGAACGTAAAGGCGAATATTTAGGTAAAACTGTACAGGTAGTACCACACATTACCGATGAGATTAAACGCAACATGCGTATTCTTGGCGAAAGCGGTGACTACGATATCGTGATTACAGAATTAGGTGGAACGGTTGGTGATATAGAATCTTTACCATTTATTGAAGCTGTTCGTCAGTTCAAATGGGAAGAAGGTAGTTCAAATGCTATAGTAATTCACTTAACTTTAGTACCTTATTTGGCTGCAGCAGGTGAGCTAAAAACAAAACCTACACAACACTCGGTTAAAGCTTTATTAGAATACGGTATCCAACCAGATATTTTGGTTTGCAGAACAGAACATCACTTAGGTGCTGATTTAAGAAAAAAAATTGCGCTGTTTTGTAACGTTAACATTAATGCGGTAGTCGAATCGATGGATGCATCTACTATATATGATGTTCCGTTGTTAATGTTAAAAGAACAATTAGACAAAACGGTTTTATCAAAACTTAAATTGCCAACTAAAAACGACCCGGATATGGAAAGCTGGAAAGATTTTCTTGGTCGTTTGAAAAACCCAACCGCAGAGGTTAAGATTGGTTTGGTTGGTAAGTATGTAGAATTACCAGATGCTTATAAATCTATTATTGAATCTTTTGTACATGCTGGTTCGAAAAATGAGTGTAAGGTTAAAGTTGAGTACATCCATTCAGAAAGTATTTTCCCTGATAATGTAAAAGAAAAATTAGGGCATTTACAAGGTGTTTTGGTTGCTCCAGGTTTCGGAAGTCGTGGAATTGAAGGAAAAATCGATACCATCAAATATGTTCGCGAAAATAATATTCCTTTCTTCGGAATTTGTTTAGGAATGCAGTGTGCGGTTATTGAGTATGGAAGAAATGTTTTAGGCTTAAAAGGTGCACATACAACAGAGATTGATGCAGAAGCTGCAAATCCGGTAATTAACATGATGGAAGAGCAGAAAAGCATTGTAAATATGGGCGGTACAATGCGTTTAGGTTCTTATCCTTGCGATATTAAAAAAGGCACTAAAGCTTTCGCTATTTATGGCAAACAACACATTAACGAGCGCCACCGCCATCGTTATGAGTTTAATAATGATTATTTAAAACAATACGAAGAAGCTGGAATGATTGCTTCGGGAATAAATCCTCAAACAAACTTAGTAGAGATTGTTGAGCTTAAAAACCATCCTTTCTTTGTTGGTGGACAGTTTCACCCAGAATTAAAATCAACAGTAGCAAATCCTCACCCACTTTTTGTTAAATTTGTGGCCGCTGCAATGGAGTACGCTAAGAAGAAAACAAATTAACAGCAGCATAAATACAAATAATGGATAGAAATACCTTTACAGGATTATTCCTGATTATGATCATTTTGGCAGGATCATTCTACTTCTTCAAACCTAGTGAAGCAGAACTTAAAAAAGCCAAAGAAACAGAACAATTAGATTCTATAAAAAAAGCCGGTGCTGTTGTTGCACCAAAAGATACTGTTAAAAATGCTGCTATAACCACTGCTCCTGCGGTTGATTCGTTAGCTTTAAAAGGCCCGTTTGGAACTGCATTAAGTGGTACACAAGCAAATACTTTACTTGATAACGAAAAGCTATTAGTTACTTTAAGCAATAAAGGCGGTAAAATATCTTCAGTAGAAATTAAAGGTCAGAAAACTTTTGATGGCAAACCTTCAATTTTATTTCAAGGTGAAGCCAACAAATTTGGTTTAGTGCTTAATGCTGCTGGTAAAGTTGTTAATACAAACGATTTATATTTTACATCAACAAAAGCAGGCAACACGGTTACCATGAAGGCTGATTACGGTGCAAATGCTTATATTGAGTTTGTTTACGATTTAAAAGCTGGAAGCAATAAAGTTGGTTTCCATGTTAATTTGGTTGGCATGCAACAAGTAATTGCTGGTAATACAATTAATCTTAACTGGGACGCAACATTATTACAACAAGAAAAATCTCTTGAAAGTGAGCACCGTTATTCTGCACCTTACTATAAATATTTAGATGGTGATGTAGATCACTTAAGTGTTTCAAAAGATGAAAAAGAAGAACTTACTAAAGGTAAAATTCAATGGGTTTCATTTAAACAACACTTTTTCTCGGCATCTTTAATTTCGAAACAAGCTTTTGATAAAGCTACTTTAGAAGTTAAAGTTCCTACAACGCCCGGCTTGGTTAAAAACTACAGCGCAAGTATGCAATTGCCTTACACGCATCAGGCAAATCAGGTTTACGAAATGGAATTCTACTTCGGAACCAACAAATTCTCTGAACTTAAAGCTCAAGGTTACGACTTAGAGCAACAAGTTGATATGGGTTACTGGCCATTGAAATACATTAACCGTTTCATCGTATTGCCGGTATTTAATTTCTTAAACAGCTTTGGCTGGACTTATGGTTTAATTATTCTTGTATTAACCATTTTATTAAAACTTGCTTTAGCTCCATTAACTTATAAGTCATATTTATCAATGGCTAAAATGAGGGTTTTAAAACCTGAAATGGACGAAATTAAAGAAAAAGTAGGTGAAGATAATCCAACTTTAGTTCAACAGGAATATCTAAAATTGTATAAAAAGGCCGGAGTAAATCCGCTTGGGGGATGTTTACCAATGGTTTTACAATTGCCTCTGGTAATGGCTTTCTTCTTCTTCTTCCCTAACTTATTTGAGTTAAGACAAGAAAGTTTCCTTTGGATGACAGATTTATCAACTTATGATGAGTTTATTCGTTTTGGATTTAAACTTCCATTTATTGGCGACCACTTAAGTTTAATGTGTGTATTGATGACCATCTCTACATTAATCATGACTTATTTTAACAATCAGGTTTCTGGTGCTACTGGTCAGATGAAATACATTGGTTACATTATGCCAATTATCTTCTTAGGCGTTTTAAATAGTTATCCGGCAGGTTTAAATTATTACTATTTCTTAGCCAACTTAATGACGTTTGGTCAGCAGTTCTTAATCCGTAAAATGGTTGATGATGATAAAATCCATGCTTTAATTCAACAAAATAAAGCAAGACCAGCTGATGAGAAAAAGAAAAAATCTAAGTTTCAACAACGTTTAGATGATTATATGCGTCAGCAACAACAAGTACAATCAAAAGGAAAAAAATAATAATCCTAGAAAGATAAAAACAGCCCGATTGCTTTATTGCAGTCGGGCTGTTTTGTTTTATAAATGGTTAAATTTTGTAATATTTGGCGTACATCTTTCTTAATAAGCTAAAAATTTGCAATTTTTAGAGATTGAAATCTCAACCAACAAATTAATTTATTCATAAAATGCAAAAAAGACTAACAATAATTCTGTTTTTCGTTGCCAGCTTTGCCTATGCTCAGAAAAAACCACTGGATCATAAAGTTTATGATACCTGGGAAGCGATTGGTACAAAGCAATTATCAAATAATGGCCAATTGGCATTATACAGTATTTTACAACAAGAAGGTGATGCAACATTGTACATCAGTAATTTAAAAAGCAATTCGAAATTAACCATTCCGAGAGCATCATTAGGTCAGTTTAGCAACGATTCTAAATTTGCTGCTTTCTTAATAAAACCTGCTTATAAAGATTTACGTCAGGCTAAAATTAAAAAAACAAAGCCTGATGCAATGCCAAAAGATACTTTAGGAATTGCCAATTTAACCACTAACGCAATAACTAAAGTCGCAAGAGTTAAATCATTCAAACTTCCTGAAAATGGCAGCGGATTTTTAGCTTACCAGTTAGATAAACCTGATACAGCCAAAAAAACTACTCCAACAGCTCCAAAAAAAGATTCGGAATTCGATTTTGCTGATGATGAGCCAACTGGTGGTCCGAAAAAGGAAGAAGGAACAGATTTAATTGTTCGAAATTTATTAACCGGAACAGAGCAGACGTATAAGTATGTAACCGAATACACCTTTAGTAAAGATGGAAAGCAATTAGTTTTTGCCAGCAGTGGTTCTAAAAAAGATAAAGCAGCTGCACAAGGTGTATTTCTATTGAATACAGAAAAAGGCACGTTAAAAACACTTATTAAAGGAAAAGGAAGTTTCAAAGGCTTTGCTTTTGATGAGGATAGTGAGCACTTAGCTTTTGTCGGCGAACAAAGTCCGGAGAAACAGGAAATAAAAGATTATAACGTTTATTACAATTCATTATCATTAGATACAGCACAAACCATTGTAGATTTTGATATGCCGGGATTACCTGCAAAATGGTCGGTTAGTGGCGATGGACGCGTTTCTTTTAGTAAAGATGGCAAAAAATTATTTTTCGGAATTGCACCTGTTAAAAAAGCAAAAGACACTACAATTGTAGATTTTGAGGTTGCTAAGGTTGACGTTTGGAATTATAAAGATGATTATTTACAACCCATGCAGTTGAAAAATGCAGATAGAGATGGTAAAAGAAGTTTCCTTTCAGTAATTGATGTTTTTAGCAGCGACCCGAAAGTGATACCACTTACAGATTTGAAATTACCTGATGCAAATTTGGTTAAAGAAGGTGATGTAGATTATGTTTTAGCATCAACAGATTTTGGTAGAAGAATCGAATCGCAATGGAGTGGCTCAACAACCAGAGATTATTATTTGGTAAACACAAAAACAGGAGAACGCAAAAAGATAATCGACAAGTTAAATGGCAATGCTACTGCTTCTCCGGGTGGAAATTATGTGATTTATTTTGATGAAAATACATCGAACTGGTTTACTTATAATGTTGCAACTGGTAAAGTTGTACAACTTAATACAGGCTTAACGGTTAAATTTGCTGATGAAGATAATGATGTTCCAGATAATCCAAGAGCTTATGGTATTGGAACATGGACTGAAGACGATAAAGCTGTTTTAATTTATGATAAATACGATATATGGTCGCTATCACCAGATGGAAAATCTCAGCCAAAAAACATTACCAATAACTTCGGACGTTTAAATAAAATCACACTTCGTTATCACAAAACACAACAAGATAATCGTTTTGAGCGTGGTGCTGATACAAAATTTGTTAAATCAAATGAATTGGTTTGGTTAGATGGTTTCAATAATTTGACTAAAGAAAATGGCTTTTACCGCAAGAACGTTGGTGCGATAAAAAATCCAGATTTAGTTGTAATGGGCAAAAGCAAATATTCAAATCTTTTAAAAGCTAAAGATGCTGATGTTTACATTTTCGACAAAGGAAATTATGTTGAATCGCCAAATGTGTACGTTACAACTGATTTTAAAACGGAGAATAAATTAACAAATACAAATCCTCAGCAACAGAATTACAACTGGGGAACTGCTGAATTAGTAAAATGGACTACTCCAAAAGGTTATCAATCTGAAGGTATTTTATACAAGCCTGAAAATTTCGATCCGGCAAAAAAATATCCAATGATTGTTTATTTCTATGAGAAATTATCTGATGGTTTATATGGATATCAAGCTCCTGCTCCTACTCCTTCAAGATTGAATATTTCATTCTTTGTAAGTAACGGATATTTAGTTTTTGCACCAGATATTTCTTATACAACTGGTCACCCTGGTCAATCTGCAGTAGAATTTATTAATTCTGGTGTAGAAAGTTTAAAGAAAAATGCTTGGGTTGATGGTAGCAAAATTGGTATTCAAGGACAAAGTTGGGGTGGTTATCAGGTTGCGTATTTAATTACGCAAAATAATATGTACGCAGCTGCATGGGCGGGAGCTCCGGTTGTAAATATGACTTCTGCTTATGGTGGTATTCGTTGGGAAAGCGGTATGAACCGTCAGTTTCAATACGAAAAAACTCAAAGCCGTATTGGTGCAACACTATGGGAGAAACCAGAACTGTATACAGAAAACTCACCATTATTTATGTTCCCGAAAGTAAATACGCCAGTAGTTGTAATGGCAAATGATGCGGATGGAGCTGTGCCTTGGTATCAAGGTATTGAAATGTTTACCGGCTTACGCCGTTTAGGAAAACCAGTTTGGATGTTAAATTATAACGGTGAAGCGCATAACTTAGTTCAACGCCAAAACCGTAAGGATATTCAAATTCGCGAACAGCAGTTTTTTGATTACTACTTAAAAGGTGCAAAAGCTCCAGCATGGATGACAAGCGGAGTACCTGCAACAGAAAAAGGAAAAACATGGGGTTTTGAGTTGACAGATGATAAACCTTAATAAGTCAAAAATGTAAAGTAAAAAGTAAAAAGTTAAAAGTTAAAAGTTTAGGGTTTAGGGTTTAGGGTTTAGGGTAAACAAACGAATAACACTTAACGAAAAACTTAAACTCAACACATAAAAATAAAAATCCGTAGTTGGTAGCCTTGCTATTACTACGGATTTTTTTTGTTCATTATTTAAATATCTCGATTTAAGTTTCTTGCAAGACTGCTTTTTCCCTGATTATGTTTCTAAAGAAAAAAAATCTATTTTACACCTATCAAAAAAAAACTAAACAACACAAATGGCATTAAGTAGAATTTGGTCGGCATTTATAATTGTTGCAATTGTTGTGGCAGGCGTTAAATGCTTCTTTTTCGGGCAAAGCGATATTTTTAATTGGATGGTAGTTGGAAAATCCAGCGACCCTGCAAATCCACTAAAGCTAGATGGAATAATTGAAACCTGCTGGGTTTCTGTAGAACTTTGCTTTAAACTGGTTGGAATTTTAGCCTTGTTTATGGGCTTTATGAGCATTGCTGAAAGAGCCGGAGGTATTCGTTTACTCTCAAGAATTGTAGGGCCGTTCTTTTCAAAATTATTTCCGGAAATACCAAAAGGTCACCCATCAATGGGGCATATGATAATGAACTTTTCGGCTAACTTATTAGGGTTAGATAACGCTGCAACACCTTTTGGTTTAAAAGCGATGGAAAGTTTACAGGAGTTAAATCCGAGCAAGGATACGGCTTCAAATTCGCAGATAATGTTTCTGTGTTTACATGCTGCAGGTTTAAGTTTAATACCTGTAAGTGTTATTGCCATTCGTGCTTCGCAAAACGCTTCAAACCCTACAGATATTTTCATTCCCTGCTTAATTGTAACATTTGTTGGTACCATTGCAGCTATGTTAATTGTATCCTTTAAGCAAAAAATAAACTTGCTTCAGCCAGTTGTTATTGGATGGATTTTAGGTTTATCTACAATAATTGCAGCCTTAGTAGTTTACATTACATCATTAGATGCAAATGGTATAAAATCATTTTCAGGGATACTAAGTAACGGATTAATCTTACTCGTGTTTCTGTTAATTATCTTAGGTGCTTTATATAAAAAAATTGATGTATTTGATGCTTTTATTGATGGTGCAAAAAATGGTTTTGATACTGCGATTAAAATCATTCCTTATTTAGTTGGAATGTTGGTTGCTATAAGTATGTTGCGTACCAGTGGCACATTTGATGTGGTAATTAGTGGCATAAAAACATTCTTTGCCTTTTTAGGTGCAGATACAAGATTTGTTGAAGGTTTACCTACTGCTTTAATCAGACCGCTAAGTGGTGGTGCTGCAAGAGGAATGATGGTGAGTACAATGGAAACTTATGGAGCAGATTCTTTTGCGAGCCGTTTATCTGGAATATTTCAAGGTGCATCTGATACAACCTTTTATATCATTGCGGTTTATTTTGGCTCTGTAAGTATTAAAAATACGAGATATGCCATCGGTGCAATGCTTCTGGCTGATTTAGTTGGAGTTTGTACAGCTATTGGTTTAGCTTATCTTTTCTTCGGATAATAATTTACTTGTATATGAAAAAAGCTTGAATGAGATAATCATTCAAGCTTTTTTTATTTGTTTTGTTACTAAGAAACTTGTGGAGTTACTGAAATCCTGCTTATGATTTCATCAAGTGCATCTGCTTCGATTACAACGTTTTTAGATGCACACCATTTCTCGGTTTTATTATCTAACCAGATACAGAAAGAATGGTAACCATCTAAAACAACGGCATAAGTTTCATGAAAGTCGTCTTGTATTCGCATGCAAAAACCTTTAAAAATTTTGCCTCGAACAATAAATTGCAGAGTTGAATAATTTTCTAACATGGCTCATTATATTTTAGGTTAAGTTAAAACATCGAGATAATGAGAATGTTTTGTTAATTTAAAGGAATTAACAACTTTTTCTAAACCCATTAAGAATAGCTTAACCTATGTTTAACATATTGGAATAACCTTTAGCTATTAAACGCTTTTTAGAGGGTAAAAATATCTCACATTGAAGATTTAAAATTGTTCTTCCTTTCTTAACTATAGATGTTTCAGCAATAATTTCGTCTCCTTCTCCAGCTGGAGAAAAATAATCTATATAATTATTAACCGTTGTGTATCTCTCATTCAAACCCATTGTAAATACTGTGGCGCCAATTAAATCATCAATTATTCCGGCAGTTACACCTCCATGCAAAATCTGGTAAGGATTTGTCATTTCCTTTCTAACCGTGTACTTACAAACCAAAATTCCATATTCGGCTTTTACCAGAACCGGAGCAAGCCAATTCATGTAATTTGATGGTGAATTTGAAATTACGTTTCCTATCGATTTTCTTAAAAATTCCAGCCTTTGCTCGCTTAAAGATTCTTCCATAAGGATAAAGATAATGAAAATGGATGAGGGGACATGATGATGGAAGATGTAATATGGTAGATGGTGAAAGGATGAGATAAATAGTAAGATGGCAAATGGATGAGACGGAATTAATTATTTACCCCTAAACATTAACTAATAAAATATCGTCCATCTCAACTCCATTATCCCTCACCCATCTTCCATTTTACATCTGCAACCATCCTATCAAAAAGGTATTATCGCTTTAAAACTAAAGTTTCTACCCATGTTATAAATCCCGCTCCTCCCGTTTGGAGAATTATTGTAATACTCGAAATATTTTAACCTGTTTAAATGAGATTGATAAGCAGTATTAAAAATATTATCACACTGTACAAAGATATCCAAGATGGTTTTATTCGATTTTGATTTTATTCCTGAACCAATTCCGGCATTAATTAAGGTATACCCTTTAGTAAAACTTTCTGTATCATCTAAAGCATAAAATTTATTTTGATTCGCAAAAATAGCTGCATCAATTTTAAAGTAAGGCTTGTTTAAAAACCCCTGCTCATTGGTTGCCGTCAATTTAATTTCTGAACGAATTTGCATTGGCGGAATAAAAGGTAAATACTTAGCTTCATTTCCATATTGATTTAACAATTCCTTATTTTTATTTAAGCCAACCACATAAGCAAAACTATTATTAAAACTTAACCATTTTAAGTTTGCTGGATGGACATTTACACTAAATTCCGCCCCATAAAGTCTTGCTCTCGATTGCTGATATTGATAAGTTAAATTACCCGGAACAATTACAACTGGATTTCCATTTTCATCAGTCAACCTCGATTGATAGATATAATTCTGTATATCATTGTTAAATACTTCCAAACTCAAATCTGCATCTTTTAAATAAGCAATAATGCCTAAATCTTGTTGCAGATTAAATTCGGGCTTAAAAGTACGATTGCCTAAATAAACAATGTGCGCACCGGGATCTAAACCATTAGAACCAATTTCTGTAATATTCGGAGCACGATAACCCCTTGCAATATTTGCTTTAACTAACAGCTTTTCAGATATGTTATACGTTAAACCTAAACTACCAGATAAACCATAATAATTTCTTTTAAAAGATGGAAACTGAAGTTCTGAAACTGGACGATTTGCTTCAACTTTTTCACCGAAACCAGTCTGTGAATTTGTGCCAACATAAAAATTATTCCAGCTGATGCTTCTTCTGTCGAGTCTTACTCCTCCGGATACATCAACCTTTCCGAAACTTTTCTTCGCGAAATAAAAAGCACCAATATCGAATAAATCGTAATCTGGAATTGGAAAATCGGTAGCATCCTTACTCCTATTACCTTGAAGCATTCCATTAATACCAATTGTACTTTCAATTGCTCCAAAATCTGGCAGATTGTATTTCACATCATAATTTAAGGTATTTAAAACTACGTTTAAGCCTGCCTGACTTGGAACTGTTGGATGATTATATTCTCTACGAACACTTTGCTGTCCGCCGATTAAAAAATTTAAATCGCTGTTTGCAAATTTTAACTGACTTGAATTATAAAATCTAAAATGCTGAATATGTTGATGAAGTGGATTTATAGAATAACTTTTTAATTGATTATCAGGAATGATTGGTCTGTTTTTTATATCATCGCCATCATCAAGTATTTGCCTTGTAAATTTCCTGGTTAACGAATCACGACTTCCATCCGGGATTTCCATTAAATTATCATAATAAGTAATTGCAGTTTTTGAGTAACCCCATTTTTTATCAACCCTCGCAGATGCTGATAAATTAAACTCACGAAAAGCGGTACCATAAACGTAGCCATCAACCTTGTTGTAATAATTATGAGCTGCTTTTCCGGTTGCACGAAAGGTATACTTCCAATCATTTTGAGCATAATTTAAACCTAACGATGAGCCAACCATTCCGTTATTGCTTTGATAATTCGTGGTTAAATCGCCACTTAAAACATTATCTCTCAAGTCTGCATTTGCCGGAATCATATTAATAACGCCAGCTAAAGCATCAGAACCATAAGTTAAACTTGCAGGGCCTTTTACAACCTCTGCTCTGCCGATTCCGTATTCATCAACCTCAATACCATGTTCATCGCCCCATTGCTGTCCTTCTTGCCTTAAACCATCATATAAGGTTAATACACGATTATAACCTAAACCTCTGATAAAGGGTTTTGAAACATTCGGACCGGTCGTAACGGCTGAAACTCCCGGAATTCCTTTCACAATTGCTTCAATAAGATTTGTATTTACATTTTGGTCCATGCTTCTTTTAGTAAGCACAGCAATCGGCACTGGACTTTTCCTTAATTCTGTTGCTCTATTTACACCTGTAACAACAACATCATTTAACGTTGAAGCACTTTCAGCAATTTCAATCACTACGGTTGAATCTGATTTTAAATCGATTCTAGATCGTGACGATTTATATCCCAATCCGGAAGATGTGATTTGATACAAACCAGTATTCACATCATTAAACTCAAAAATACCTGCTTCATTTGTTTTGGTGATTTTTCCTGTTGGAGATAATTGTATCGTGATGTTACTGACAGGGATATTTTTGCTTTTTATCAAGCCTTTCAGTTTTACTTTTTGAGCAAAACTGACATAAGTTATCAAAGAAAGTGAAAGACTAATAAACAGGGATTTTACAGGCATGGTAATTTATCTAAATATATTTTTAGACAAATCTAAATTTAATTTTAAATAAATCAAATTATTATTTTTTGTTAATATAACATAATTGCTTTTAGTGGATTAATAACTCCTATTACTAATTTTCTTTAATTTTTGATTAATTGTATGTTTTGAATCAAAAAATTAATGCGCTAATTATTAATCAGTTAAATTTAAGTAAAGAAATTATTCAAATTTATTTCTGCTTATAGCGAAGAACTTCTATATTTGCACACGTTAAAAAAATGGGCCTCGGTAGCTCAGTTGGATAGAGCAACGGTTTTCTAAACCGTGGGTCAGGGGTTCGAATCCCTTCCGGGGTACTAAAAAGCCCTCTTCAATTAATTTTGAAGAGGGCTTTTTTGATTATCTAAATTTGATTTTTCTTACAGTAATGCTCCAATTCCTTTATGTTTAGATTTAAATGTATGTAAATCTAATATTGCTTGTTCATAATTAGGTTTATAGATATTATTATATCTCTTCATGCCACCTGCTGCGTTGCCGTTGTAATTTATCATGTCTGTAACCGGATTAATAGCACGGTTCAAATTAAAGCCAAGATTATTGTAAAATTCTAAACTACCCGAGATTTGATACAAATCAAGCAATTGGCCTTCCCAACTTTTGGAAGTATTCATAACGCCAACAGTATTATTGTAAACAAATGCATTAGCAAAGGTTGTTTTTCCGTCTTGAATTAACCACTTCATTTCTTGAACCTCAAAACCAGAGTATTTCCTGGTATTATAACAGATATTATTGTAAATTTCAACATTTAACGGTTCTGTGCCCCTAGAAAATAACCAAGCTCTTATGCTATTCCCTTGATAATTAGTGAATCGATTGCTATGAAACTTTCCGTTACCTTGTAATTCGAATACTCCATTATGGTTATTATTTTGCTGATTAATACTATCAACCACATTATTATGTACTGAATAATTCCAAAGATTGCGACCCTCGAATACTTTTCCTGTATGTGGAGAATTTTTAAAGGTATTGTAAGCTATTTCGATATCCTTAAATAATCCGCTATCGTTCTTATCATTTAACTCTCCTTCCGTTGTAATGGGGCCACAATTGATAAAACTACAATTCATTATTTTAAACCCTTTATTTAATGTTTCATCACTTCCATCATATTTAAGTACATTTGATGCCGAGATAATATAATCACCACAATCAATAAAATTTGTATTGTATATCTGAAAATCATTTAATTCGAAAGAGAACTTTAATACTCTGGAATGTGTGTCTTTAATCTCACCGCCAAATATTTTTAATCCCTTTCCTTTTCCAAAAATAAAAGTACAATTTTCAAAAACTGCTCCAGTTAAATCTAAAACTACATTATTAAGCTCTTCAAAGCTATACAGACAAACATTTCTATAAGTAGCAGGCTTAACTTTAATAAATTTTGAATTTGTAAGATTAGATAACTTGATATCCGAACTATCAGTTAGTGAAATCTCTTCGTATGATGCATTAGGTGGGCTGAAAACTGGCTTTTCATCACTAAAGTTTTCCTTTGAGGCAGCTGATTTTGTTGGATATTTTATTTGACCCGTTACAATACTAGAAACAAAAAATAATACAATAAATAATAATGGCTTCATTTTATAAATATATCCTCATAGCGTAACGATTAATAGAATTATCAAGATTATTTGAATCAGTTTATTATTAAAATGTTTATATCATCTATGCATCTTCCCCATTCCAAACATCATCATCTGCATGTTTAATTTCACCGTGGTTGCTTGTTGAAGAAGGAAGTTCGTCGTGGTGGTAATTTCGTTCGGGGTTTTCAGGTAAGGCTGCATCGTTATCAGTCAATGGGCGTTGCCTTAAATACTCTGGTTTTTTCACCTCTGGTAAATCATCATGAATTACAGAAGGCTTTAATATTTTCTTGGTAGGATTGTTATGCTCTTTCATAATCATTTAATTAACTGAACAAGCAAGGTTTTATTAGGTTGGAATGATCTGCTTTATCCTTTAGATTAACAAAGTTAAAGCTTTGGTGTTTTAAAAAGGGATTTATTTACATAAAAAAGAAGCTGTTAAAAAAATAGAATTGAATAATTTACGAGAAAACCTTATTTCGTTCTCTTGTCATTCCCGCGAAGGCGGTAATCCTAAAGCATTATACAAATCGCTTTAAGATTCCCAATTGAATTGGGAATGACGACCGTTAAAAATATAATTTACCTAATAAAGCAAAACAAATCTTTTTAAAACAGCTTCATTAAGTACTTAATAGTTTCCGGTAACACCTACTTCAAGTCCCCGCAACTCTGCAAGTCCGCGTAAGCGCCCGATTGCAGAATAGCCTGGATTTGTTTCTTTAGCTAAATCATCTAACATCTGATGGCCATGGTCTGGTCTGAATGGTATTGATTTATCGCGAAGTGCGTTTTCATCGCTTAAAGCTTTCATAATTTCGTACATATTTACATCGCCACCTAAATGGTCAGCTTCGTAAAAACTTCCGTCCTCATCCTTTGTAACGTTACGCAAATGCGCAAAGTAAACACGTTCTTTTACAACATTAAAAATTTCCAAAGCATTATTGTCTACCCCAGCGCCTAAAGAACCTGTACAAAAGCATACGCCATTAAACGGTTTATTTACATTTTGAAGGATGTAATTAAAATCATCAATTGTGCTTGCAATTCTAGGTAAACCTAAAATCGGGTAAGGCGGATCATCAGGATGAATGGTCATTTTAATTCCTTCGCTTTCGCAAACATCTGCTATTGAAGACAGAAAGTAAACTAAATTTTCTCTCAATCCTTTGAAGCCAATTTTTTCGTATTCGCTTATGCTGTTTCTCAAAGTTTCCAATTCGATTTCCTTTTCATTCGGAATACCCATTAAAACGTTAATTCGCAAATCATCGAGCTGTTGTTGATTCAGATTAGAAAATTTTGCTTCTGCTCTTTCTAGAACAGATTTAGGGTAATCTGCTTCGGCTTTCGATCTTTTCAAAACATATATATCAAAAACAGCTAAATCAATCCAGTTGAAATATAATGCTTTAGAGCCATCTTTCATCTCTAAATCCAGCTGCGTTCTCGTCCAATCTAAAACGGGCATAAAATTGTAGCAAACGATTTTTATTCCGCATTTTGACAAATTTTTTAGCGAAGTTTTGTAATTCTCAACGTATTTATCAGCATCAGCTCTGCGGGTTTTAATCGCCTCGTGTACCGGTACACTCTCCACAACCGACCAAGTTAAGCCAGATGCTTCAATTATCGCTTTGCGTTCTAAAATATCTTCCAATGGCCAAACTTCGCCATGCGGAACGTGATGCAATGCAGTAACTATACCAGTGGCACCTGCTTGTTTAACATCTTGTAATGAAACCGGGTCGTTTGGTCCGTACCAACGCCAGGTTTGTTCTAATTTTTTATATTTTTTTTCCATAAATTATACTCCAGAATATGCACAAAATCCACCATCAACTGTTAAATTTTCTCCATTTACAAATTTTGACGCATCACTTAATAAATAAACCAAAGCACCTATCAGCTCATCCGGATTACCGAATCTTTTAAAAGGTGTTTTCGCAATTATAGCATTACCTCTGGCGGTTAAACTTCCATCCTCATTGGTTAACAAATCTCGGTTTTGATTGGTAATAAAAAAACCGGGAACTATTGCATTGATGCGCAGTTTTTCTCCATAACGGTTGGCTAATTCAACAGCCATCCACTTTGTGTAACTATCTATAGCAGATTTTGCCAAAGAATAACCCAAAACTCTGGTAATGGCTTGCGATGCCGAAACAGACGAAATGTTAACAATGCTTCCACCCTGTTTAGCAAGTTCTTTTCCAAATACTTGAGTTGGTAAAATCGTTCCAAATAAATTTAAATCAAAGGCTTGTTTTAAAGCATTTATATTGATATCGAAAATGTCTTTATTAGACTGAACAACAGCTTCGGCAACATTGCCGCCTGCAGCATTAACAAGTGCATCTATTCTACCAAATTCTGCAATGATTTTTGATTTGGCGTTTAACAAATCTTGTTCACTCAAAACATCAGCAATAATATAAATGGCTTTTCCACCATTTTTGATTACCTCATCAACTCTTGAACTGGCAATTTCTTCATTTCTTCCAATTACAACAATTGTTGCATCCGCAGCTGCAAGTCCGTTTACAAAAGCCTCACCTAAAACGCCAGTTGCTCCGGTTACGACTACAACTTTATCTTTCAGTGAAAAAATATTCAATTTCTCGGTCATTATATTTTATTAATCAATTATTAGCGTTGAAATGGAGTGTGGTAAACTTGTTGTTGTTGCAGCCTGACCTTTTATCCAAAGGCTATATTTTAATTTTTCATCTGACTGGTTCATTACAACCACCGCAATTTTTCCGTCGGTATTTATAAATGCAGTGGTTTGCAACTTATCACGACTTGAAGCCGAACCAATTCTCTTGGCTCCCGGACGGATGAACTTTGAAAAGTGCCCCATATAATAAAATGCATTTGTGTAAATAAGTTTATCAGATTTTGTATCAGCATGTACGGGTGCAAAGCAAAAATTACCTACGTGATTTGGACCACCGTTTTCATCTAAAAGAATGTTCCAATCTGTCCATGCCGCAGTTCCGCTATTAAAATCGTTAATCATCGAGTAACCATACCGCTCGCCTAATGTCCAGTCGTCTAATTTATTTACATCGTATTTTTCTTTACAACCTTCGGTAAAAATCAGTGCTTTATCCGGATAAGCTTCGTGAGTTTGTTTTACATTTCCAAACTGCATAGCGCTGCCTGTCCAGGTTTCGTACCAATGAAAACCAATGCCCCAAACATATTTAGCCGCATCTTTATCGTTTAAAATTGTACTTGCCCGTTGAAAAATCTGGTCGCGGTTATGATCCCAGGCAATTAACTTTTTCGAAGCTAATCCTGATTTTTGAAGCGTTGGACCTAAAAAGTTTTTGATAAAATCCCTTTCTTCTTCGGCCGTATACACGCAAGATTCCCACCTTTGTTTTGCCATGGGTTCATTCTGAACGCTTAAACCCCAAACCGGAATGCCTATAGATTCATAAGTTTTAATAAATTTCACATAGTGATTTGCCCAACTTTGACGGTAAGCGGGAAGCAAATGTCCACCTTGAATTAAGCTATTATTATCTTTCATCCAAGCCGGAGGCGACCAAGGGCTAACATATAATGGTAATTTACCTCCTGCAGCATTTATTGCTTTTCTAATTAATGGAATTTTAAATTGCTGATCGTGTGCTACGCTAAAAGTTTTTAAGTCCTTATCATTATCCTGAACGTAAGTATAACTTCCGCTTGAGAAATCGCAACTGGCAATATTTGTACGGGCTAATGTATAACCTATTCCAATTACAGGGTTATAGTATTTTTCGAGTAATTCATCCTGATTCTGCTTTGAAAGCTTAGCAAAGGTTTCTGCTGATGCATCTGTTAAAGCACCGCCAATGCCAACCAATGTCTGGTATTTAATTGTCGGGTCGATAAATATGCAAGGTTCAGTTTCAAAAGGTTGCTTATTCACTACAAAACTTAAGGTTTCTGTTTTACGGATTCGGTAATCAGAATTCTGTGCCGTTGTGTAAACAGAAACTTTCTGGTTTCCTAAATTATAAGTTTGCGGTGTTTTGACAACTGGTTTTGTTGCTTTTTTTATTTGAGATGAAGCAGAAAACGATGTTGCCAAAAGTAAAATTAAACTCAGATGATTTTTCATTATTTGCAGTTATTATATTTGGTTTTAGTTTTATATGGTTGATAAATTAAAAATATAATTCACTGAAATTCAAACAATAGAAACGAATAACTTAAGTTTAACTTTCATTAAATACAAATTATTTATATTTGGCTTGAATTTGATTATAGAAATTTTTCAGCACATAAAAAGCTTTTTTGCGTTTGCCCGTTTCGCTAATTAATCCTTTTCTGTTCCAGAAGTTTTGGTAAACCGGATGTTGTCTACGAGGCGAACGGAAGTCTGCTAAAATCCATGGTGTCATTCCACGTAAAGCAGCAATTTTGCTTAACATCGTAATTTGGTTTTTGTACAAGGCTTCCTGATATTCTTCGCTCCATCTAGTATTCTCATCAGCATGGAAACCAGCTAAAGCATCACCACCAAATTCCGTAACCACCACCGGTTTTTTATATTTTATATTGAAATCATATTTCGTGATTTCGCTCGGCGTACCACCAAAATACCAACCAGCATATTCATTAAAACTTACCAAGTCAATTTTTTCTCCTAACGGATCATTTAAAATCATCGTATTGCCTTCTCTATGTACTTCTAAGGCCGCAGCAATAAGTCTTGTATCATCTAAACTTCTGGCAGTTTCAGCAAGGTTGCTCATAAAACTTAAACGGGCATCACTTAGTGGCGTTTCATTGCCAATCGACCAAACAATAACACTTGCTCTATTTTTATCACGCAGAATTAAATCGGTTAGATGTTGCTTCGCATTTGCATAAGTAACCGGGTTTTCCCAGCTAATAGTCCAATAAACCGGAACTTCTGCCCATACTAAAAGTCCCATTTCATCTGCTAAACGAACCATTTCTTCGTTGTGAGGGTAATGCGCTAAACGAACGTAGTTACAATTCATATCTTTCGCCCACTGAAGCATCATTCGCATATCTCCCTCACTACGTAAGCGACCTGCCACGAGCGGATTCTCATCGTGAATAGAGATTCCCCTTAGAAAAACAGATTTTCCATTGAGCATAATGCTATCGCCCATAACCTCAATGTTTCTGAAACCGATTTTATCTTCGATAGATTCATTGGCAGATTTTATATTAACCGTATATAATTTAGGGTTTTCAGGCGACCAAAGACTCAAGTTATTCCAGATAAACTGTTCGCTTATTTTGCCTTCATTATCGGTTTTATATTTCCGTTCGAGGTTAAGTTCTGGTATAGATACTGAAACATCCTGACCAGAAAATGAATCATTAAGCTTTAAATTAATATTGATAAGATTTTTACTGCCTTTTTCGAGCTGAATTTTATAATCGCTGATAAAATGTTCAGGTAATTCTGCTACATAAACATCGCGAGTAATGCCTCCATAGTTCCACCAATCTGTATTTACAGTCGGGATCTCATCTGGTTTTCGTGTATTATCGGCCTTAACTACTAAAGAATTACTACCAGCTTTTAATTTACCCGTAACATCAAACTGAAAGGGTGTAAAACCACCTTTATGTACACCTAGTTTTTTACCATTGAGGTACACATGTGCTTCATAATTAACAGCAGCGAAATAAACTAAATAACGCTTACCTTTTTCCGGTTGAGCATTAAATTTCTTACGAAGCCAAACTGTACCTTCATAAAGCTCGAGTTTCTCTGATTGCGAATTCCAATCGCTCGGAACATTCATTTGTGGAGAACCATCAAAATTATATTCTATAAGCTCTGATTTATCTTTTTGTTCTTTATCATCAAAGAAACCTCCGGTACCGGTTTTAGATTGATCAAATGGTTGATGTCGGTAATCGTAAAATCCATTTTCATAAGGATCTACAATATAATTCCACTTACCATTTAAGCTTTGAATTTTGCGAGCCTGAATGTTTTGAATAGAGCTTACCTGAGCATGAGCAATAGAATAAAGGAGCGAAAAGCAGATTATAAAAACTCTAACTTTAAAATTTGGCATAATCATTTAAATTTTACGAACCATCATCTCCAAATAATGATAATCCAAGGGATAAAACAATAAATTCGGTCAGCAATAAAATTAATGCTTAATATTTAACATAATAAGGATAACATTATTTCAAATATATTGATTTATTCTCATTGGGTAGGATTTACAGGGTTTGGTTAGCTAACATTTATGTAGGCGAATGTAGATAACCACGACTTATAAATTTTGAATTCATGATTTAAAAACCTTCAATGCTTAATGTAATTGTATTTCAAACGTTTGAAATTATTTACATTTTTTTTCTTAACTATGCATTGCAGACCTGAGATGAAGATGAACAACACCCCTATTACATTAAAGTTTTTAGCCGAAAAGCTAAAAATGTCAGTTTCTACGGTATCGAAAGCTTTAAATAACTATCCAACCATTAATGAATATACAAAAAAACGTGTTCAGGAAATGGCAAAGGAACTTCATTTTACACCAAACAAATCTGCAATAAATTTAAAAGAGCGCAAATCCAGAATCATTGGCATTATCCTTCCGAATTTACTCGATCATTTTTTTACCAGGAGCATTTACGGTGTTGAGCAATTTGCCATGGCGAATGGCTACAATGTTATTATTGGTCAATCACACGATGATTTAGAAAAGGAAATACAGCTAGCAAACATGCTCTTAAAAAGCAGAGTTGATGGATTAATTGTGGCTATCTCAAAGAACACACAAGATTTTTCGCATTTCGACCAATTTGAAGGCATCGGTACCCCGGTTGTTTACTACACCAGAAACCCTAGCTTTAATTTAAATTGCCATAAAGTTTTAGGCGATACATTTCAAGGTTGTTATCAGGCAACAAAATACCTTATTGATCGTGGTCATAAAAAAATTGCCTACCTCGGCGGACCGAAGATGAACAACTTTACCCACGATCGTTTTAATGGATACATTAATGCTTTGAAAGATAATAATGTAGCTTTTAATGCAGATTTCGTAGCGTACACAGATTTTGATAAAGAAAATACCATTTCGGCTATTCAAAAGCTATTTGGAGATTATGAAAATACACCAACTGCCTTAGTTGCTTTTAAAGAACCAATTCTTTTCGATGCAATTAAATACTTAAGAAGTATAAATCACCCAAATGTAAATGAAATTGAATGCATAGGTTTTGGTAACAGTTCTTTCATTAATTATCTGGATTTACCACCTATTGCTTCTGTTGAGGAAAACCCGGAATCTGTTGGAGAAAACGCTATTAATCTGTTGTTAAAGCTTATCAACAACGAAATCGACGCAGAAAATTATCAAAAAATAATGGTTGCTTGCAAGCTTGTAGTACACTAGCATTTTGATTTTAACGCGTTGATAAAATTCTTTGTCGGGAATTTTAAATAGCCGTACCTTGCACAATAATGGCATTATACTTTTCTTCATTAAATTCTGGCAGCAATGGCAATTGTTATTACATTGGTAATGAAAATGAGGCCGTTTTAATCGATGTTGGCATTTCTTGCAAAGAGCTTGAAAAGCGAATGTATCGTTCTGGCTTAGACATTAAAAAAGTTAAGGCAATTTTCATTTCGCATGAGCATAGCGATCACATAAAAGGTCTTTCCGTATTTTCAAGGAAACATAATTTGCCGGTTTACATTACTACTAATACATTAATCAGTAGCAAACTTGCATTAGACCCAAATAGTATTTTTTCTTTCAGCCACTTAGATAGCATTAGAATTGGTAGTTTAAAAATTGTTGCTTTTTCAAAGCATCATGATGCCGCCGATCCATTTAGTTTTACAATAGAGTATAACGATACCCGGGTTGGTGTATTTACAGATATTGGTGCAGTTTGCGATAGATTAATTACACAATTTAAAAGTTGCCATGCTGCATTTTTAGAAGCTAACTACGATATTGAGATGCTCGAAAATGGCCAATACCCATATTATTTAAAGAGAAGAATAAGAAGTGGCAAAGGTCATCTTTCAAATACCGAAGCATTAGAGTTATTTGTTAAACATAAGCCTGATTACATGAGTCACCTTTTGCTTAGTCATTTATCAAAAGATAATAACTGCCCGGAATTGGTAGAAAAACTTTTTAAAGCAGTGGCTGACAAAACTTTTGTAACTGTTGCCTCACGCCATCAGGAAAGTGAAATTTACTTTACAGCAAATCAACATAATTCAGAAGCTGAGTATAGTTTTAACCCAATGCTACACCAGCCCGAACAGCTGAATTTATTCTAAAAATACTGGTTTTTAAGTATTGTTTAATCGTCTATATTTTATGAGGTTTGTGTTGTTACATAAATCAACGGGACGATTTAAATTAACGCAGAAAGAGATTAATTAATTTTAATCTCTTTTTTTAAAACAAATTATTTTGTTGTTGGTTATATATACACTTCATAAATAGTTTGTTTGGTTTATTGGGGCTTATGGATTTAAGCCCCTTTCTCGTATCCAGCAATAATTAGTAATATATTTACTATAGTTTTACATCAATTTGCTATATTTGGAATGTATTATTTATAAGCAAATCGAATGAATAATATTGATTAAATTGTAATAAGCAAATTAATTATATAAAATCACCCTAAAATATTTTATTTAAATTGAGAATAATTGCTTAATTTAAATACTAAGAATTTAAGTCAACAACTCTCAAATCATGGCTGAACCTACAATCAATGATGATGAATATTCTAGTGAACTTTTAGTTCATAGGCTTTTTGAATCTGTAGTAAAAAAAGATGAAAATTCGACTGCTGTTATCTTTGATTCTAAATCAATTACTTATCGAGAATTAAACAATCAGGCTGACCAACTTGCGGCATATCTGGTTGAAATTGCAAAAACAGATTCTCTAATCGCGGTAAGTACAGTTCGATCATTGGAAATGGTTGTATCAATTTTAGCGATATTAAAATCCGGAAAATCTTATTTGCCTTTAGATCCAACTTATCCTGAGGATCGGTTGAAACAAATTATTGAAGATTCTGGTGTAAAATTTTGTTTGAGCCTATCAAAAGAAGTTGAAATATTTGAAAGCTTGGGACTAAGTGTTATTGAATCAGATAAACGATATCCTAGTGTTGAGTATTTTGTCAATAATCAAAGTATTAATGCCTGCGTACTTTATACCTCAGGTTCAACAGGTAAACCTAAAGGTGTTTGTTTGGGCCATGTTGGATTAGTTAACTTTTTAAACTGGCAATATACGCATACTATAAGCGGGCCTAAAACAAGAGCTCTTCAATTTTGTCACTTGAGTTTTGACGCTTCATTTCAAGAAATTTTTGTACCCTTAACAAGTGGTGGTACTTTATATCTTGTTACAGATGATTATCGGCTAGATGGAAGTAAACTTTTAAAGTTTATCTCAGAAAATCAGATTAACAAAGCATTTTTTCCATACGTTACATTACAATATTTTGTTGAGGCCGCTGTTAAAGAAAATACTTTTCCATTAAACTTACAGGAAGTTATTACTGGTGGTGAATTATTAAAGATTACTCCAGCAATTAGAAAGTTTTTTAACTCTGTTCCTAATTCATGTTTAATTAATGTTTATGGTCCAACTGAAACTACAATTTGGGTTTCTACTTTAACTTTATCTGGCAATGCAGATGAATGGCCATCTATTCCCACAATTGGAAAATCTGTTGCTAATGCCTCAATTTTCATCTTAAATTCAGAATATCAAATTGTAAATGAGGGCGAATTTGGAGAAATCCACATTGGCGGAATATCTCTTGCAAATGGTTATTTAAATCAGCCAGATTTAACGAAAGATAAATTTATAGAATGGAAAAATCTTGATGGAAATATTATTCGTTTGTATAAAACGGGAGATATTGCCCGTTATCTGCAAAGTGGAGAAATTGAATTTGGCAGTAGAAAAGATAATCAGGTTAAGATTAGGGGAAACCGAGTAGAACTAGGTGAAATTGAAGTTGTTATTACTCAACAGAATGAAATTAGCCAGTCTGTGGTAATTTTAAGAGAAGATATACCAGGGATAAAAACACTTTGTGCTTATATTGTAGGTAATAAATTACTTTATGATGGGCATAAGCTCAGAAATATAATCTCCTCAAAATTACCTGATTATATGATCCCTACATCATTTATCTGGTTAGATGAATTTCCTAAAACAACAAGTGGTAAAGTAGATAGAAAGTCTTTACCACAGCCAGACTATAATCGGCCTGAAGTTAAAACTACTTACAGAAAACCCTCTACAACCATAGAGAAAGAAATAACTAATGTTTTATTAGAAATATTTGGCTACAATAAAATTGGCATTGATGATAACTTTTTTGAAATTGGCGGTACATCGCTATTAGCTCAAAAAACCGTTGCTGAGTTAAGATATCAACTTGGATACAATTTACCTGTTACTAAATTATATCAAACACCAACAATATCTGGCATAGCGAAATTTTTAGACAATAATTTAAAGTCAAAACTAGTTAAAAAATCCTCACAAACTAATAATACATCTAAAGCTATAGCAATTATAGGTATGGAGGGGAAATTTCCTGGAGCAAAAAATATAGACAAACTTTGGGACATTTTGCTTCAGGGTAAAGAAACAACTAGTTTTTTTACTGATATAGAATTAGATTCTTCTATTCCAGACAATATAAAAAATGATTCATCTTATGTAAAAGCAAGAGGTGTAATCGAAGATTATGATAAGTTTGACGCAGCCTTTTTTGGTATAAATCCTAAACTTGCAGAACTATCAGATCCTCAGCAAAGAATCTTTTTAGAAGTTTCTTATGCTTTACTAGAATCTACAGGTCATCTGCCTAGCAAATACACCGAAAAAATTGGCGTATACGCTGGTTGTGGAAGTAATACATATTATGAGAATAATGTTCTTCCTAATCCTCAATTAATAGAAAACCAAGGCAAAATGCAGGTTTTAACGGTTAATGAGAAAGATTATATTGCCACAAGAACAGCCTATCATTTAAATTTAAACGGCCCAGCTGTAAGTGTAAATTCAGCGTGTTCTACTTCCCTACTAGCAATTGCAGAAGCTGTAACAAGTTTAAGAACAGGTCAATGTAGCGTAGCAATTGCAGGTGGTGCTAGTATAACAGCTCCTGTAAATAGTGGCCATATTTATCAAGAAGGAAGTATTTTAAGCGCTGACGGCCATTGTAAACCTTTCGATAATGATGCGACAGGTACCGTTTTTAGCGATGGGGTTGCTGCTGTTCTGCTCAAAAGATTAGACGATGCAATTAACGATGGCGATAAAATTTTTGCTGTTATAAAAGGTGTAGGTGTAAATAATGATGGTGCTGGAAAAGGAAGTTTTACTGCACCAAGTGCAGACGGACAAGCAAATGCAATTGAAACCGCCATTTTAGACGCAGGAATAAGTGCCGACGAAATTTCTTACGTAGAAGCACATGGTACAGGTACACCAATTGGCGACCCAATTGAATTTGAAGGCCTTGTTGATGCTTTTGGCATTCAAGAGAATAAACAGTTTTGTGCCATTGGCAGTATAAAAAGTAACTTTGGTCACTTAACTCAAGCAGCTGGTGTTGCCGGAATAATAAAAACAACCTTATCTCTCCATAATAAAAAAATTCCTGCTTCTATAGGTTTTAATAGCCCTAACAAATTAATAGATTTTGCTAATAGTCCATTCTATGTGAATGATACATTGAAGGACTGGGATATTCTATCAAAAAGAATTGCCGGTGTGAGTTCATTCGGTGTAGGTGGAACTAACGTTCACATTATTTTAGAAGAATTTGAAAATCCAGTTGCTGAATTTAGTGATGCTGAACCATTCACACTTATTCCTTTATCAGCAGAAACTAGTAAAAGCTTAAAAGAATATAGTTCTGCTTTGGCCGAACATCTTTCAATTAATAAAACATCAAATTTAGATGATATTTCACACACTCTAATTAATTCAAGAGAAGACTTTAAATATAGAAGGCATATTGTTGCTAAAACTACCGAAGAGGCAATAAAACTGTTAAATGAATATCCTGAAAGTGATGTTTATCAACTATCTGAAATAACAGGAAATATTGTTTTCACATTCCCAGGACAAGGCGCACAATACCTTAACATGGGTTTAGAACTTTATAAACAATTACCGGTTTATAAGTCAGCAATTGATGAATGTGCTGAAATACTTCGTAATTATATTGATAGAGACATAAGAGAAATAATATTTCCTGATGCGGTTTCTGATATAACAAATGAGCAACTAAGAGATACAAGATGGACTCAGCCCGCTTTATTTGTTACGGAATATGCTATGGCTAAAGTATGGTTAAGTTTAGGCATTGAGCCTAACGCTTTATGCGGACACAGTATAGGCGAATACGTAGCTGCACACCTTTCTGGTATATTCTCTCTAGAAGATGGCCTTAAACTGATTTCTACCCGTGGCACATTAATTAGTAATCTGCCAAAAGGCAGTATGCTTTCTGTTAGAGAAACTGTTGAAAGTGTAGAAAAATTTTTAACAGAAGATTTATCTATTGCTGCAGTAAACAGTAAAAAGTTAATTGTAGTTGCAGGTCCAACCGAACAAATTGAAAAACTAAGTAAAAAACTTGATGAGCAGGAAATTGCAAATAAAGTTTTATTCACTAGTCATGCCTTTCATTCTGCAATGATGGATCCGGTTCTTGAAGATTTTAAAAAGGTTGTATTAGAAACTAAATTATCACGACCAAAAATCACTATTATTTCAAGTGTTACGGGTCAAAAATTATGTGATGAGGATGCGCTAGATCCAAATTATTGGACCAATCATTTAAGAAACACGATACAATTCTCTAAAGCAATTGAAACCATACTAAACTCTGAGCCCTCAACTTTTTTAGAGATTGGACCAGGTAACGTTAATTCGACATTAATAAAGCAAATATCTATTCAAAGTGCAATAAAAACTAAAGCGCTTAATAGTTTCACTAATAATGAGGAATACAAGAGTTTCTTAAATACATTAGGTTCTCTTTGGAAGTTTGGTTTAGAGCCTAAACTTGCATTATTATACAAAGAAAAATCAAGAGCTTTTACAAAGCTCCCTACTTATCAATTTGATAGAAAAAAATATTGGCTTGATATAAATAAAGAATCATTAAATTTAAAATTGGATAGTAATCTAGAAATTAATCAGCACTCAACAGCAAACGTTCAAATTATGAGAAAAAATAACCTAGCTGCAAAGGTTAAACAAGTACTTGAAGATGCCTCAGGTATTGAGATGGAAAATGTAGAACAAGATCAAAATTTTGTTGAAATTGGTCTTGATTCCTTACTATTAACTCAAGTTGCAATTTCTTTGAAGAAAGAGTTTGGTCTTCCAATCACATTTAGAAAACTCAACGAGGAATACTCTTCTATAAATGCTTTAGTCGATTATATTGATAATAACATCCCGCAAGATGTGTTTGCTGAAAATACAACGCCAATAAATTCAACTCCGGCTGTAGAAGTACAAGCATCGTATTCGTCACAGCCAATTTACGTTAATCATAATTCCAGTATAACAAGCGCTTCGCCTATCGGAGATAGTGCACTTAGTTTAATAGCCCAACAACTCGAAATTTTATCAAAACAGGTATTATTAATGCAGGGAATAGCGCCGGCTTTCCCAACTCATCAAACTAATACCGTCAATACACAACAGGCATCAGTACAAAAACCAGTTCAAGAATCGGTTAAACCCAAAACTGCAGATAGCGATTTAAGTAACGAAGAAAAGGCAGAAATTCAAAAACCTTTTGGGGCAACACCAAAAATCGAAAGACAATCAACTGACTTGAACCCTAAGCAAGAAACTTTTATTAAAAATTTAGCAGAGCGTTATAATGCTAAAACTATTAAAAGTAAAAACTATGCTGATGATAGCCGTCCTTTTATGGCTGATCCTAGAGTTGTTTCTGGATTTAAGCCTGCTACTAAAGATTTAATATACCCTATCGTTATTAACAAATCCAGCGGTAGCAAAATGTGGGATTTGGATGGAAACGAATATATTGATGCTTTAAATGGTTTTGGCTCAAACATGCTAGGTTATCAACCTGAGTTTTTGAAAACGGCTATGCATGAGCAGATTGAAAGAGGCTATGAAGTTGGTCCACAACACGAGCTTGCAAGCGAGGTGAGCAAACTTATATGTGAATTTACAGGTTTTGATAGGTCTGCATTATGTAGTACGGGTTCAGAAGCTGTTCTTGGTTGTATTAGAATAGCTAGAACTGTAACTGGTAGATCATTAATTGTTGCTTTCTCTGGTTCATATCATGGTATTGTAGATGAAGTTTTAGTGAGAGGCACAAAAAAGCTAAAATCATTTCCTGCAGCTGCCGGAATTATGCCTGAAGCAGTTCAGAATATTTTAGTCTTAGATTATGGAACCGACGAAGCTTTAGCAATTATTAAAGAAAGAGCTGACGAAATAGCAGCAGTTATTATAGAGCCAATACAAAGCAGAAGACCAGAGTATGTTCCTTTAGATTTTGTTAAAGAAGTACGTAAGATTACTGAGGACTCTGGTGCTGCACTAGTTTTTGATGAAGTAATTACAGGATTCAGAATGCATCCGGGTGGTGCACAGGCATTATTTAATGTTCGTGCAGATTTAGCATCATATGGAAAAGTTGTTGGAGCTGGAATTCCAATTGGTGTTATTGCAGGTAAAAAACAATTTATGGATGCTTTAGATGGTGGTACTTGGCAATATGGAGACAGCTCTTATCCTGAAGTAGGTGTAACTTATTTTGCCGGAACTTTTGTAAGACATCCTTTAGCTTTGGCATCTGCTAAAGCCTCTCTCCTTTACCTAAAAAGTAAAGGGCCAAAATTACAAGAAGAGCTAAACGAAAGAGGCAACTATATTGCTGCAGAATTAAATAAGGAATTTGAGAAACGTCAGCTTCCAATTTATGTTGCTAATTATGGCTCTCTGTGGAAGGTAAAATATCATGAAGAACTTCCTTACAGCGAACTAATGTTCACATTAATGAGAGAAAAAGGCATTCATATTTTAGATGGATTTCCTTGTTTTATAACAGAAGCAATGACCTATGAGGATTTAGATAAAATAATTGCATCTTTCAAAGTTAGCATGGATGAAATGATTGAAGGAGGATTTTTCCCTCCTTTGAATCAGGTAAATCCTAACTTCAATAAAGATGCTGTTGTTTTTGACAACACAAATCCTCCTGTTAAGGGTGCGAAACTCGGATTAGATGATGCTGGAAATCCGGCTTGGTTTATAGAAAGCAGTGAAGAAGTGGGTAAGTACTTACAAGTTGGATAGAATTTTATATTTATGATTAATACTTTGGAATTAGACAAGAACTTTACTGAAGTAAACTATAATCCTTTTGAGAAAGATAAGGATATCGAAAAGATAATCGTCCTTAACGAATCGCAAAAAGAATTATGGCTATCATGCGTAATTGGAGGAGACTCAGCAAACCTTGCGTACAATGAATCTGTTTCTCTGAAACTATCTGGAAAATTTGATTTAAGTATTTTCAAGAAAGCTATAATACATTTAACAGAAACACATGAGGCATTAAGATCAAATGTTTCTAAAAATGGAGAGCGTTTAATAGTCTATAAAAATGTTAATGCTAATATTTTTTATCATGATTTTTCAATCTTCAAACCTGAAGAAGTTGAAGAAAAACTGAAAAGTTTTATTCATCATGAAATTAGCATTCCTTTCGATTTGTATAATGATAATTTGTTCAAAATATATGTACATAAAATCGATGAACATACAACATATATTACCTTAATCATTCATCACATTATAGGAGATGGCTGGTCTATTGGAATCTTTTTGGAAGATTTAAGCTCATTATATAACAACCTGATTTTAGGAAATGCTGCTAAAATAGATGCAACTGAACAAATTAGTACATACGCAACTGAGCTAGTATCCTTTGAAAAAACAGAAGAATATAAGAAAACTCAAGAATTTTGGTTAAACCAATATAAAAACGATGTTCCTGTTCTCAATTTACCTATTGATTTTAGCAGACCATCAATAAGAACTTACGAAGGAAAGCGCAACGATTATCTTTTAAATGAATCTTTGTATAACAGCATTAAAGGATTGGCTGCAAAAGCTAATTGTAGCGTAGTTTCTACCCTTATAGCTGCTTTCGAGGTTTTCTTATACCATCAAACAGGTCAAGAAGATATTGTCTTAGGCTTACCAGCTGCCGGTCAGCTAGCTAGCGAACAATTCAGAGTTGTAGGACACTGCGTAAACCTGTTACCACTAAGAAGTAAAATTATACCTGAACAGGCATTTATCGAATATCTAAAAGTTAGGAGAAATGAAATATATGAGGTTTATGATAATCAAAGACTTACTTTTAGTGAACTTTTAAAAAAGATTAATGTAAAGAGAAATCAATCTACAATTCCACTAGTCCCCGTTGTTTTTAACGTTGATAAAGGAATGGACGATAATGTTAAGTTTGAAGGCTTAACTCATAAAATCACATCTAATCCAAGAGTGTGTCAAACTTTCGAAATATCATTAAATGTTAATGGTTCAAAAGATGCGGTAATTTTAGAATGGGCATACAATACTCAGCTCTTTAAAACTGAAACTATAGATAGGATGATGGAGGATTTTGAAGCTTTGCTTATCAACATTACCTCAAATCCGGAATTGTTAATTAGCAATTCATTTCCAGAAAAAAATGCTTTCCCTAAAATTACGCCTAATTATAGTGAGTATCCAAAAGATAAAACAATAATTGATTTATTTGCCGAACAAGTTGTTACAAATGGCAGTAAAAGGGCAATAATATTTGAAGGAAAACATTTAACATACAAGCAATTAGACGAAAAATCAAATCAAATTGCTAATTACCTTGGAAGCAGAAACGTAAAAAACAATAACCTTGTTCCTATTTGTATAAATCCTTCGTTAGAAATGATTGTTGCAATTTTAGGAGTTTTAAAGGCTGGTGCAGCTTACGTGCCTATCGATCCTGATGCACCTTCTTTCAGAATTAAGCAATTAACAGATAGTTCTGAAAGTAACTTGATTTTAACAGATTTAGTAACCTCAAAAAAGCTTAATGATGGCTTCTCTGTCGATGTTTTAGCAATTGATGAATCTTCAAATGCGATTTGGAATTCTTCGAAAACCAATCCAAATGTTAAGGTAAATCAAAACGATCTTATTTACATTATTTATACTTCTGGTTCTACCGGCACACCTAAAGGTGTAATGATTCCTCATGGAAATATTGTTGATTACCTGTATGGATTAATTGATAAACTTCCAACAATTAATGAGTGCAGAAGTTTTGCCCTAGGTTCTTCAATATCAACCGATTTAGGAAACACTACTTTATTTAGTTCTTTAATTAACGGAGCCGAATTGCATCTTTTTAGTAAAGACAGATTTAACAGTGTTTCGTACATACACGATTATTTTAAAACTGAACAGATAGATTTTTTAAAAATTGTTCCTTCTCACTGGAAACACCTTACCTACAACCTAGCAGAACTTTATCCTAAAAAGCTGCTAATGTTTGGGGGTGAATCTTTGCCAGGTACTTACATAAAAAAGATTAACGATAGCGGAACCAGTTGTGTGGTTGTAAATCATTACGGCCCAACTGAAACCACAATTGGCAAGTTATTGCACATTGTAGATAAAAATCACGATTACAGCACAACCATTCCAATAGGCAAACCATTTTCCAATACTTCAGTTTATGTGCTAAATAAACATGCTAAGTTATGCCCTATTGGTATTCCCGGAGAGCTTTATATCGGAGGAAAAGGTGTAGCATTAGGATATTTAAATAATGAAGAAATTACAGATAAATCATTCATAAAAAACCTTCGAAATGATATTGATGAAGTTGTTTATAAAACAGGCGATTTAGTAAAATGGTTACCAGATGGTAATATAGAATATCTTGGAAGAATTGATGACCAGGTAAAAATTAGAGGTAACAGAATTGAACTAGGAGAAATTCAAAACGTGTTACAGAAATATCCTGATGTTAAACAATCGGCAGTTTTAACTGAAGAAACGGTTGGTGGAGAAACTCAATTAATTTCTTACCTGGTTTTAGAAAAAGAGTTAAATAAAGATGCCATAATAGGTTTCTTAAGAGATAGGCTTCCAGAATATATGATTCCGAGGGTGTTTATCAAAATAGAGGAAATTCCACTCACATCTAACGGAAAAATTGATAAAAGAGCATTACCTAAAAGAGATATCCTAAATATTGTAGAAGAGAATGTTTATATAGCTCCAAGAAACGAAAACGAAACCATTATTACCAAAATCTGGGAAGAAAGTTTGGGTATAAATAAAGTTTCGGTTAGGGATGATTTTTTTGAAATTGGAGGACACTCCATGATTGCCATAAAAGTAATGATTGAGATAGAGAAGCGGACAGGTAAAAGGCTTCCGCTATCAACACTATTCGAAAGGCCAACAATTGAAAAAATTGCACTATTAATTTCAGGAGAACTTAAAGAAAATGAATGGAAGGCACTAGTAACCATAAAATCTAGAGGAAATAAAACACCAGTTTATTTAGTGCATGGAGGTGGAATGAATGTTCTCGTATTCAAATCTATGTCGCAATTTTTAGATGCAGAACAACCAGTTTATGCTTTCCAGGCATTAGGCTTAAGTGGAGATACTCAGCTGTTCTATACAATTGAAGAAATTGCCAAAAAATATTTAGAGGAATTATTAACACAAAACCCAGATGGTCCGTATCAGCTAGCGGGTTATTCTTTAGGCGGTAAAATTGCCTTTGAAATGGTGAAGCAACTGCTTTCGATGGGCAGAGAAGTTAAAATGCTGGGTATTTTTGATACATATATCCCAATGCCTGAAGAAGGGGTGCAGAAAGTTGTATCTAAATTAGTTAGACAGTTCAAGAAAATACCCTTTATGGCAGGTAGAATCCTAACTGCTCCTGCAGAAACTTTAAAATATCAGGCAACAATAGCTAAAGCTAAAATTTCGAATAAGAATGAATCAGAGATTTCTGCAGATGAAATTTTTACTTATAATCCTGAAATGATTAGAGCCTACGATATTGCCTACAATAATTACAAAATGGAACCGATAAATATTCCAATTGAGTTATTCAGAGTTAAAAAGAGAATATATTTTCTAGATGACCCGATATATTTAGGGTGGAAACGATATAGTTTCAAAAGTGTAAATATACATGATATTCCTGGCGACCATAAAACATTCTTATTCCCTCCTAATGATGTTGAGTTAGCGCAAAAGCTTCAAAAAGTAATTGATTCTTACAATTAAGGAATATGGAATACGATAATTTAGACAATAAATTAGAGTTAAAAAAATTTAAAAGTTTTAGTGAAGTAAATAGAAATAATACAAATATTTTCATATTTAAAGTTGAGGAAAATTTTCATGTAATAAATAGTTTGTATAATAATTATTTATCTACAGATGAGATTTTAAAAGCCAATAGATTTCTTAAATTAAGTGATAAGAATCTTTATATAGTTGGTAAATATAGAACCAGAGAAATGCTTGCCCATTACCTTGAGATAGAACCTAAGTCTGTTATTTTCAATTTCAACAATAACAAAAAGCCGGAAGTTCAAGGATTACATCATAACATTTCACATAGTGGTTCTCTATGTGTATTAGCAATAAGCACTTCTGAGGTAGGGATAGATATTGAAAAGATAAATGATGATTTTGATTTTGAAAATGTACTTTACAATACATTTTCTGAAAGTGAAATTGAATATATAAATAGTAAGAAAGAGCTTTCCAGAAGAAGATTTTATTCACTGTGGTGTAGAAAAGAATCCTTATTAAAAGCGACTGGCGAAGGTTTAACAGATAATTTAAATCTTATTAATACTTTACCAAATTATGTTGAAAGACATGGTAATAATTACAAGCTATATAATTTCAGCTTAGAAAATTATCACTTGAGTGTATCAGTTATTGACAACAAAACAATTGATTTTTGGTGGGTTTAATTCGCTATTTTCCTGAAATAAGCATGAGAATATTGATTCCCATATAATGAAACAATTTCTTCTGATTTATCAATAAAGAATTCATCGCAGGCTAATTTAACACCTGGATTGTGATTATTTCTTTCGCCATTTATATTTTCATCGAAATAATCCATTAAAACACAAATAGCATTATTGCTCATCTTTTTATAAACTTCGTTAAGGCAAAATAATAATATTGTTTTATGTTCTTCAGGATTTCCGCCAAAACCACAATCTATATGAGCGAATGCAATTTTAGAAGGAAGTTTTTCTGAAAGGGTATCTTGAAAAAATCCCTTAACCAATATTGGTAACTTTAACTTATTCTTCTTAAAATTTTCAATTAACTTTTCTTCAATACTCCCTGTTTCAGAAAACTTGATTTCAAAACTATCAAATAAGTAAAGTTGTTTTTTTGAATACCGTTGTTGAAGAACATTTTGAAATAACATTGCACATTGCCCTGTAAAACAACCTAACTCAATTATCTCTCCTTCAACGTTGTGAACTAAGATAGCATCTAGTAAATGATAGTAATTTATTCGCTGCTCAATAGTATTCATATCTTTTTGAGAATCGGAAACAACTACTGAATAACCGAATTTAAAATAACGGCTACATTTATTAACAAAATTAATCAGCCCATTTTTTTTATAATTTCTACCGTAAGGTGGTTTAGATATAAAATAATTATCCATTATATTTTTTATTTAATATACACTATTTCCTTTTAGATTTCTCCCATGCTGCGCTTTGATTTTTCCCTATATATCGAAAAATACCTGCAATAACAGCATAATTCATGACACAAAAATAATACGGTATAAAGAATACTTTTATTTTAATGTTTTTGCTTTCGAAAAACCAACCGGCTAAGCTGAGTATATAAAACAAAATTTGAGCAGACAACATAATTTTATAAAATGCTAAATCTGTTTCAGCAACAATTAATACATTTAATATAAATGCAGTTATCAATAGAAATGGAGTTATTGTCCAACGTAATACACGGTGAGAAATATATTGAAATGTTAATACAGGATAATAGAATGGATTTGCTGCTTTCGTTAATCTTAAAGTTGATTGAAGTCCGCCAGCTGCGATTCTAATTTTACGTTTCAACTCTTCTTTCGTATTTGCAGATGCAGTTTCCATTGCATAGGCATTGGCCTCATAAGCAATTATGTAACCCTTTTCTGCAATTCTCATCGCGATCATGTGGTCATCAATAATCGAATCAGATTCTACCGGTTGATACAAATCTGTTCGGATACTGAACAGTTCTCCTGCTGCGCCAACATTTGAGTATAATTCGTAATCCCATTTTTTTAGATAAGATTCGTATTTCCAATAAAAGCCCTCCCCTGCCGAACTAGCATCAGCCAATTCCTCAACCATAATTCTCTTTTCGCCAGCGACGGCTCCTACTTTTTCATTTTGATAGTGCTTTACTAATTCTTTTATAGCTTGCTGATTTAGAAATGTATTTGCATCCGTAAAAACAATAATTTCATTTTCTACTTTAGGAATTGCTCTTTTAATAGCAGCCATTTTTCCGGTTCTTATATCTTCATGCATTAAAAATATCTCAGAAAATGGCATTATTTTTTCAGGTGTAGAATCTGAAGAACCATCGGTAATGAATATGATTTGTAGTTTTTCTTTTGGGTAGTCGAGTTCAAGCGTATTTTTTATCTTATCTTCAATTATACCTTCTTCATTGTAAGCGGCAACCAATATTGTAACTGTTGGAAATTCAATTTGGTCAGCAAATGTTTTTTCTTTAATGAAAAGCCTTTTTATTCTGACTAATATGAAAAGAAGTAAACCATAGCCAACAAACGTGTAAACCACAATAAAGAGAGAAATCCAGAAAGCTATAATCATAGGGAGTTTTAAATTTTAATGCCGAGATTTTTACTATTAATTTTATTAGTAAAATTCCACAACAAGCCTTTTATAACCCATTTAATTAGGTCATTTCTTCCCTTTAAAGAATAAGTTATTATTTGCTTGCTAGAAGCTATAAAAATATAATAAATGCTGAACAAAAAAGTATTTAATGCACTTGTATTTCGTCTGATGAATAGTAACCTATTTCGAGTCATGAAATAAGTTTTTACAGCACTTTCTTTACCAACACTTATCGATTCTTTATGATAAATTTTAGCTTTTCCGGTAAACCAAATTTTCTTTCCCGATTTTTTGAACTTTTCACACCAATCTAACTCTTCATAATAAAGAAAAAATTCATCGGCCATTAAACCTGCATTTTGTAAATCACTTCTACGGCACATCATTGCTGCTCCGTGGCAAAATCCAGTTTCTCTACTATCCTTGTCAAATTGTCCAGTATTAATTTCCATACTTCCAATACCTTTATTTCTGCAAGTCAAGTAATTCATTTCTGTAAAACCGGCATATTGAATTGTGTTAGGTTGACTGAAATATAAAATTAAGGGAGACAATAATCCAATTTCAGGATTTTGTTCTAATTCATCAACCATTTTATCTATAAAATCTGGAGTTATCTCAGTATCATTATTTAATAACAAAAGATAATCTCCTGTAGCATAATTAATGCCTAGATTATTTCCTCCTGCAAAGCCAAGGTTTTTATCAGAACGAATGTAAATTAATTCGGGAAATATAATTCTATACTCTTGTTCATGTTGCTGCAAGCTGCCATTATCAACAAAAATCACTTCAATTTTATAATTAGTAGAAGGATTAGCTTTTATAGAATTTAAAAAACCTATGTTAACCTGATGTTGATTAAAATTTACTGTGATAATAGAGACCGATTTCATTAATTGTAAATGTAAAGATTAGAAAAAGGATATCATAAATTAAAAACATTATGTTTTCTAATCTGTTTCTAATATTACAACAAAATATTGCTAAAAGTATCTGAAATTATACAATATTAATTCCAATGTGACCATTTTTTAATCCCATTACATAATATAAATTTATACATTTGGTGTGTTATATTTCATATAGAATTCTTACTATCAAATTACTTTGAAGTATGTTGAATTTAATTGTATATCATACCTGAAACTACACTATGCGCATAGCTCATCTAATATTAACATATACTGATCCGAAGCAAACTGAAAGAATGATTAAGAACATGGAGCATAAAGACTTTGATTTTTATATTCATGTAGATCAAAAATTTGATATAAATCCTCATTTGTTTTTAAAGAGCATACCAAATGTATATTTTATAAATAACAGAGTTGATGTAAAATGGGCTGGGTATAACACTGTTAAAGCAACATTCGAGTGCATAAAAGAAATTGTAAATACTGGAATCAAATATGATTTTATCAATTTTCTTAGTGGACAAGATTATCCCTTAAAACCTGCCAGTGAAATGGCATTATTCTTCTCAGAAAATATTGGCAAACAGTTTTTAAGCTATCGTGATATTAAAAACGACTGGAAAGAAGGACTTATAAGAATGGAGAAATATTTCCTTTCTAATTACTCTTTTAAGGGAAAAAACACAATAGAAAATATTGTAAACTATATAATGCCGAAAAGAAAAATGCCATATAATTTGCATCCTTACGGTAAATCGATGTTTTGGATGTTGAGTCCTGAAATTGCAATGTATGTAGTTAACAAAGTTGAACAAGATAAGAAACTAATTAACTTTTTCTCTCTATGTTGGGCAAGCGATGAATTTGTATTTCAAACAATACTACTTAATTCAATTCATAAACAAAAAGTTGTAAATAATAACTATCGGTATATTGATTGGTCTTTGGGTGGAGCAAATCCTAAAGTTTTGGATGAGTCCGATTTTGAAAAAATAAAGCAATCTAATATGCTTTTTACAAGAAAGGTTAACAAAGATGTTAGCAGCAAATTATTAGATTTAATTGACACAAAACTATTAACACTTCTCACAATTTTTACATGGGTCACATAATTAACCTTAAAACATTTAAAGACAGCCGTGGAATTCTAACTGTTTTAGACAAAGTAGTTGATTTTGAAATCAAAAGACTATTTTATATATATGCAGTAGATGATTCAGATCGTGGCGGTCACAGACACCACAATACTTACCAGGCAGCCATTTGCATACAAGGTTCTTGCAAAATTTCTAATAATGATGGAGAAAAAGAAGAAATTTTCGACTTAGATTCTCCTGAGAAATGTTTAATTTTAGAACCGAAGGACTGGCATGTAATGCATGATTTTTCTTCGGATGCAATTCTATTAGTTTTGGCTTCTACAGCTTTCGATCCTAAAGATTATATTTATGAGCCGTACTAGGATACCATATGAAAACCTGAAACTTCTTAATAAGTCATTCGAAAACGACTTTAAAAATAAGTTTGAAAACTTCTTAAATAGTGGTTGGTACATTTTAGGCAATGAAGTAGCAGAATTTGAAAAGGAATTTGCCGAATATCACAACGAAAAATTTGTAGTTGGTGTTGCCAATGGACTCGATGCCCTAATTTTAGCGCTAAAATGCTGTAATTTTAAAAAAGGTGATGAAGTAATAGTCCCTTCTAACACATACATTGCCAGTATTTTATCTATTTTACAATGTGATTTGGTTCCAGTTTTTGTTGAACCTAAGCTTGATACGTACAATATTGATCCTGATAAGATAAATGAAGCAATTACCAGCAAAACAGTTGCTGTTATGGTAGTTCATTTGTATGGCCAATGTTGCGATATGTTGCCGATAAAGTCAATTGCTGATAAACATAATCTAAAAATTATTGAAGATTGTGCTCAGGCTCATGGTGCAAAATATAAAAATCAATTGGCTGGTACCTTTGGCGAGTTTGGCTGCTTCAGCTTTTACCCAACAAAAAATCTGGGTGCGCTGGGCGATGCTGGTGCAATAATTTGTAAATCTGAAACAGATTATATTAAGCTTAGACAATTAAGAAACTATGGCTCCGAAAAAAAGTATCACAATGGAATAATTGGCTATAATTCTAGGTTAGATGAAGTCCAGGCCTCTTTCTTAAGAGTAAAGCTCCCATATTTAAATGATATAAATAACCACAAGAGAAAACTTGCAAAAATTTATGATGATAATTTATCTAGTGAATTTATTAAACCTAAAGTTAATACTGAATTTGATAATGTTTATCACATATATAATATAAGACATAAGAAAAGAGACGAAATAAAGAGTTTTCTTGCTGAAAACAATATAGATACTGAGATTCATTACCCTGTTGCACCTCATAAGCAAAAAGCTTTGTTAAGCTTGAATAATTTATCATATCCAATTTCAGAAGAAATTCATACAACAACATTAAGCTTGCCGTGTTCATTTGCCCATACAGAAGAAGATATTTACTATGTTGTAGAAACTTTAAATAAATTTAATTGTTAAATGCCTATGCATTATTTGATTAAAGAATTAGCTCCTCCAATATTTAACACCTTGCGTTGGTTTAGTTTTAAATATGGATGGAAAGGAGATTTTAAATCATTTGAAGATGCTCAAAAACAATGTACAGGATATGATGAAAATCATATTTTAAACAGAATCGCTCAAACTACAAAAAGCGTTATCAACAATGAGGCGAAATATGAGAGAGATGGAATTATTTACGATGAAATAAATTTAAATCAAAATTTATTATCTGCTCTGCTTTTAGTTGCCTCAAGAAATAATAATAAGCTTACATTAATAGATTTTGGTGGTTCTTTGGGTACATCATATTATCAAAATATAAAATATTTATCTCATTTAACTGAGTTAAATTGGTGTATTATTGAGCAAGATAATTATGTTACCGAGGGAAAAAAATCTTTTGAGAATGAGCATGTAAAATTTTATTATACCATAGAAGAATGCTTGCGAGTAAATCCTAATCCCGATTTTCTATTAATATCAAGTGCCTTGCAATACATTAAAAACCCTTATGATTTACTTCAGCATATTCAATCATTCAATATCCCCTATTTAATGATCGATTTAATTGGTTTTAGTGATGGAGAAAAAGATAGAATAACAATTCAGCATGTACCTCCTGTTTTTTATGGAATTGAGGCGTCATATCCTTGTACTTTCTTTAACAAAACGAAGTTTGAAAATCAATTGAGTTTAAATTATCAAAAGGAATTTAATTTCATATCAGAACACAACAAATATTACATAAACTTCAAACCTTTCAGATATGAGGGTTCACTTTGGATTGCTAAAAATCAAACTCAATAAATAAATTAGAAAAAATTATTTAAACTATTTGGCGAGAATATCAAATTGATAGCACCAATTATGTAATGGATAGTTTTTATTTTTGATTTTTGCAGTTAATTTATTTCCTTGAGAATCACGAAGATTTCCCCTCGGACCATATTTATATCCACTTTTATCTTTAGTACCATTAACTGCATAACGTATTTTACTTCCTTTAGGAGACTTTGAACATATCAAAGTTACTTCATCGTTCTTAAGAATTACTTTTTCTAAAATATTCTTATTACTTGAATCTATAACACTAAAGCCATAATTACTAGATTTCAAAATCGATACGGTATCTAAAACAATAGGTGAAGATGGTATATTAAAACGTATTTGAACAGAATTTTGCTGCACAGCTATATTTGATGGAGTTAATCCTTTACTAGATTTTGATTCTAATAATCTAATCACAGAAAGACCAGCCAAATATCCCAAACGTTTTTGCGAAACTCCATCAATATGAACCCTTTCACCAGCAAAAGAATATAGATAGGTTGGTCCACTTGCACTAAAAAGAGAATCATCTCTCACTAATTCTAGTTGAGCCTGTGGAACAGCAGTCTCGCGAGAGATAAAATTATTTTCATTAAAATCTTTTGCTAATGTTAAACAATTTGTTTGATAAGAAATGCAAACTATGTCTTTTTTTTGATGAGTGATGGCCTTAACATCAGTACTCAAATCCGTTTGAAACGTTTTTAAATCTTTCTTGTAGTTATTTGATTTTTTCCATACAATATCATCCTCACCTTGCATCCAGCAAAATGCCGGAACCTCTAACGTGTAACCTTTATCTTGAGCGCTTTCGTAAGCACCTCTAATTTCGTCTAAAAACTTATTGTACGCTTTAGTTCCTTTACTTAAGTCTTTAATGCCGGTTGCTCCCTGCCCACCAGGAAACGTAGAAATTAATATACTGTCACCTAAACCTTTCTTAATTAGATAATCAGAAACAACTTCAGACATGCCATAAATAGATAATTCAAAAGCTCTTTTCCTATCATTAAGCATTTTCTTCATCCATTGCTTCAAGTGTGTATCAGATAAATAACCAAAATTTTCATCTAAATTTTCGGTCAGTACTCTGTGGTTTGTTCTCAGCACAAGGCTATCAAAATCAGTTATCCTAATGGCTTCCTCGCCTAGGGCTAAACTTTGTCCATACACAGGTATTACTAATACCTTTTTAACTTCTTTACTTTTTCTACTACATGCGGTAACTAAAGTAATTAGTATTATTAATGTTAGTGTATGTAAGTTTTTCATTATTTCATATATTTTTTTAGTTCAGATGCTATTATTGATGAATATTTTTGTGCACCGACTTCATTAAGATGGCCAAAATCATAAAAATATTCGGAATGCCCTGTTATTCCCGGCATATTGTAATGATTTATGAATATTAGATTATTCTTTTTCGCAATAGCATTTGGCAAATTAAATAAGGTAGTTTTTTCAGTAGCATACATTGGAGAAAAAATAAAAATGAGTTTAATATTATGTTCCCTACATAAATTTATAAATGATTGCAAATACTGTACTTTTTCCTTATCAATTGAAAAAGGAAATCTCTCTGGCTTAATTTCTAAAGTAGTATTAAGTTTCCCATTAATTGCTTTAAATCCCTTATCTGAAGCTAATGATCTTTGGCTGAAATTACCTGCTAATAAATTTGCAAATTCTCCATTATAACGATAAAGATGTGAAACCTGTCCTTTGTAGTATAAACCAGCAAGTTTTAAAACCTCATCGCTTCCTTTACTATAATTAAGGTAAGTAATTAGTGGTCCGGCTGCCTCTGGAGTTGAGAAAGGTGTTTTTAAATAATCGGTTGGATGCAGTTCTAAGACAATTGTTTTTGGAGTATATCGTTCTAAAATAGCACTTAAAAAACCATACTGAAAATAAATATTACGCATACCCCATAAACCAGCATTATACACTCCTGTTTTTAAAGTATCTTGGATTATGGCTGGAATATAGTGATGATGTGCTCTCGAACTTCCCATAAAAATAACGGGTTCTGTCATTACATCAATTACCTGATTAATCTTATACTCATTAGTTGTAGTGGTAGTCTTGTAAAAATATTTAACTCCGTAAGATATTCCCCTATCAAGTAAAAAGGTTATTCCAAGAATAATTAAAACACGTAAAGCAAATTTTTTCATCGTGCTTAAAATTTAAAATAAATGAATTGATTTCCATCTAGAATACCAAAAAATAAAATTAATATAATATAAAATGATACTGATATTTCGTAATAATATTTATGCAGTATACCTTTTTGAAAAAGAGTTTTTTCAGGGAAGAATTCATCCTTAAAATCTTTAAAAAATAATATAAGAAGGCAAATAAATCCGTTGGATAAAGTGTTAAAATCAAAGAATAGATTTCCCCAATCTGTAGCAATTTTACCTATAATCAATCCAGTACTATCTAAGCTTGTTGTTCTAAAAAGTATAAGGCCGAAAGCAACAAGTAAATATGTTCCTAACATTTTATACACGCTGGCAAATACTGGTAAGCCAAAATTATTTTTTTTGATTTTACTTTTTTTAAAGAATGCTCCAGAAAGCATTAATGGGATGTAGAGCAATCCATGATATAAGCCAAATAACGCAAATGTCCAAGCTGCACCATGCCATAAACCAATTAACACAAATGTTAATATTATAGCAAAAATAGATCCCCATCTTTCTATATTTCTAAAACGGATATTTAGTGGCATGAAGACGTAATCCGTTAACCAACCTGTTAAAGATATATGCCATTTTCGCCAATATTCTGCAATATTTTGTGAAAAAAATGGACGTTTAAAATTTTCAGTAACCTTTATTCCCAATATACAGGCTACACCAATTGCCATATGAGAGTAGCCAGCAAAATCGGCATACATTTGAATAGGATATAATAATGATGCAAAAGTAAGAGATGTACCATTATGATGAGCAGCATTATCAAAGATAGCATCAACGTAAATTGCCAATCTATCAGCAACACACATTTTCATAAACATACCCCAAAATATGCGCTTCAAGCCTTCAGATGCTAATTCATAATCTAAAATTCTTTTCTTCTGTAATTGGGCAAGAAAAGGTTTTGGCCTATCTATCGGGCCCGATAAAATTGTTGGAAAAAAGGAAATGTATGTAGCAAATTCTACAAAATCCTTAGTAGGTTCAATATGTCCTCTATTAATTTCAATTAAATAACTAATTAGTTTAAAAGTAAAAAAGCTAATTCCTATTGGTAATAAAATATTAAATGTATGTAGATTAGTTTTTAATCCTATTAAATTAAAAAAATCGCTAAATGAGGTTATAAAGAAATTTAAGTATTTGAAATACAACAGTAAGCAAATTCCCAATAGAACGCCTGATGTTGTTAAAATAGATGCTAACTTTTTATTCTTCTCGTTATTCTTGCCTATAGCTAAGCCGAAAAAATAAAATACTATTGTTGAAATAAATAGCAATGGTATCATTTTCCACTCAGCAAATCCGTAGAAGAAATAACTTGTAACGAGTAGCCATCCATTTTGTAATTTGTTTTTACTACTTAATAAAAAGTAATAAACGGTAAAAACAACAACAAAAAATATTAAGAAATTTATTGAATTTACAACCATTATAATTTTTTTTCAACTAATTCTATAAATCCAACTTCCTTTTTATAAAAATAACAAATTAGTCTATTGTTAAGCGCTAAAGCTTCAACTGGGCGAAAGAGTGGTATAAATCCTATTTCTGTCAATTCATCAAATGCTTTGTCGATATTATCAACTTCGTAGCATACATGGTAAGGACTTACTCCACTTTTTTTTAGAATCTTATTCACCGAAGAACTTTCATCAACTGGTTCTACCAGTTCTATTGTTGGAAAATAATCTTTTGTTAAAAAACAAATTTTTACCCTTTGTGTATGGTCGATAATAGTTTCAGAAGCATCATAGCCTCCTATTAGATATACTTCTTTTGTTGTAGTTATATCATCGGTTACATAACCAATATGATGAAATTTACTATTTTTTAACACCTTACTTACTTGTGATAGATTGAATCATTTCTTCGACGTTATTCCACGAAAGAATCTCTTTTGAAGTAAATTTGATATTGAACTGTTTTTCTATAGCGACAATTAATTGGATGTGAGATAATGAGTCCCAATCTTCCACATCGTCTGCGGTTGTTTGCGGAGTTAAAATAATATCTTCATTATCTAATACATCACGAAATATATCTTGTACTTTGCTTAAAACTTCTGATTGTTCCATTATTCTTTATTTTGCTGTTATATAATTTGTTTTTTCTTGATATTCATGAACATTAAGTTCATAAATCTTTTTCTCTGAATTTTGAATCTTAGTAAATCCTAATTTAGGATAATGCTCTTCTACCATTCCATTTTTGGGTGTTGGTATATATTCGCCTAGAATTTTATTGTATCCATTCTCTTTTGCATACTTAACCAAAGTACTAAGCGTAAAATCCTCCATTCCACGTTTCAGTACCCTACAACTCATAAACCAAGAATCTATAAAAAGTTCTTCCTGATTAATGGCATGTAGTATAATTACACAAATTAAACCGTTATCGCCAAATTTATCTGATAATGTATAAGCAAAATTAATATAGTTATTATTTGAAGACAGAGATTCGATCTCAGCTTCTGTATATCTTACGGTTCGTAAATTAAATTGATTACTACGTTGTGATAATTGTGCTACACGAAGTTTATTGAAGGAGTCAAATCCTTTAACTTCAGATAACATATCTAATGATTGTAAAAAATCGGCTTCGTTAGTAAAACTTTTGAAAAGTGATACTCTTTGATTTTCGATTTGATATTGTTTTGTACGTTCTGCATCAGCATTAGAGTATGATGCTGTTTCAAAAAGATTCAGAGAATATAAATATTCCAAATAATCGCCAGGATCTTCAGGAAGTTCTGGAACAGTAATATCAGGTACATTTTCTCTTACAATATTTCTTTCGAACGGATTATCATCCAAAAACACCATAGAATCAAACCCAATATTAAGAATGCTTTGGATTAATCGGATATTATCTGCTTTATTTTCCCAGTTTGCAACAAAAACAGCTACATCATCCATTTTTATAACCATTTCTGGATTTAACTCAAATGGAGCCTTTGCTTTATCTTCATCATTTTTACTGCAGATTGCTATAATAATACCTCTATTTTTCAATAGCTTAATCCAATGTTGAAATTCTGTAAACGCCTTCCCTATCCCTAAACCATGACCAATCTGTATATTTTCCCAGCCATCATCACCTACTATTCCACCCCATAAAGTATTATCTAAATCTAAAATTAAACACTTCTTAAATTTACCTTCAAGTGCAGAAATTATATCTACCGTTCTTGAAGCTACGTATGGCAAAGCATCAAGACTTAAAACCATTTCTGTACTTACATAAATACTAGAATCAAACATTACATCTCTTCCAAACTTGTTCTGCAAAGCAGCGATATCGCAGATGAAGAAGTTAGAGTTTTCTTGGGCAATGTTCATTAATTCATAATTTAGCTTACGTAACTGATAAGTAAATGATGACTGAACTTTATTTGAATAACTTCCAAAAACAGATTCATCGATTTCTGGATAATTATAATAAATAATTCGGCCACTAATTGAATTACTAGCAGCTCTAATAAAATCTAATCTCTCTTGAGCCAAATTTAGCTGCTCTTCTGGAGAAGATATGCTATATTTTTCCAAAAGCTTATGTGTAGATTGGAATATTAAAGTATAATCAGAATTAAATTGATGAAAATCTGACGTTGGATCAAGAATCTGGCGTTCTACTTGATTAAATTCGGATTCGAAAACATCAAAATTATAGTTTTTTTCAATTGCCATGCCTTTAATTGCAACAGATAAAAACTGAGTTGCAATATCGCCTAATAAGGCAACTTTTCGAACAGAAAATTTAGAGGCATCTTTTTTTAAATTCTTTTTAAGCTCTTTAAAGGATATCATTGTTTTAAAGGGGATGTAGCGCTAAGCCTATTGTATAAAGCCTATAACAAACTTAATAATTTTTAACGAAAATAGCTTTTTTTATATAATCTAATGATAAATATTCCTTCTAATAATGGAATTCGCCGTAAATAAGTAAATATCCCTAAGCTAAAATTATCATTCATGAAAATGAGTTAGTCAACGTGTAAATATTTATCTAATTCGTTTAATATTTTTTCATCTACCTTATCATCAAATTTTCGTGAAAAAAGTTTATCTGAATTCTTAATCATTGGTAAATCTTCTATTGTTAAAATCATAGGGTTAGCCAAACCATCTTGCCACTTTATCAGCCTTAAATTATTGTTAACCACGATAGAACGAAATGGTGAATTCATAATTATGGTGGCAATTAGAAATTCATCGGCGCCCCAAGTATATTTCATAAATTTATATAACTCTTTATTTTGCTCCATAAAATTAACAATATATGTAGCGCAATCTGAGGTAATTGTCCACCATGAAGAATCGCTACTTCCATATAACTCAATTGAAAGAGGGAAATTTCTTTTTGGTAAGAATTTATTGATAAAATTTTGGAGAAAATATCTGCCCTTAAAGTTCAAATCGGTTAGATGATATAGTTCTGATCTTTTGGAGGCATGATTCCACCATTTTTTTTCAGGGTCATCATCATAAGAAACAAAGCACTTATTCTTGTTCTGATTTAGGAAATTATGAATCTGATTAATTGGTTTTATCGGGTAATCTTGTGCGCTCATTAAATTAATAAAGTCAAATTTTAAATCAGAATCTAGAACCTCACTTAAAGAACTTAGAATCGCTTTAACAAAAGAAAAGCCTCCCCAATTACACAAAACCCTGTTATTAATAAAGTATGTTCGAGGTAAATTGACTAAATATTGAAAGTCAGCTTTCTCAATTTTTAAATCCAGATGAATAAAAAGATAAAAGTCTGGATGTTCCATCGACTTCAATAACCTTTCCAACTGCATTGGATTTTTGTATGCCATTATAATGTTTGCAACTTTCATAAATACCCGGGACTAGAGGATTAGAAATGGAAATTATTTTATGCCTTGTTATTGCCGCACCAATATAAAAATTATGTTACACAAACTGGTAAAATACTAATTTGGAGGATAAAGAGTATATGCAAACGGGTTTGGTACGGGGCTTTTATATGGACTATACAAACCTAAGTATTTAACGTTTTTAGATTCATCCATTTTATTTATAAAAAAATCAGTAGATAGAAGATAATATTTAATCAAATCTTTAAGGGTGTTTGAATTTTCCCAAGTTATACCTAAATAGTACATTGTTTTCCATCTTAATTTTGCCATTAAATCATTATTACCTTGAAAATAATCTTCCACATATGTTTCTACGCTATTTGTTTCTAATTTAAGATAACTAAGCTGTTTTTTGATGAGTAATGCTGCATATTTTTTAACTGACCCTGATACAAAATATATACCACTTGGAACTATTAAACTTCCAGTACTAACACCAGCTATAATCAAAAACTTTTTCCGATTCATATTAAAAAATTTTATCGGCTGCAAATAACGACATAGCAGATAAAGTTAGAGTTGGATTAGAAGCACTGTAAGTTGTAAATGCTCCAGCGCCAAGTACAAGTAAGTTACGATATTTATGATGAATCATATGTTTATCAACCACGCCTAAATTTGGGTCGTTACTCATTCTTGTACCACCAATAATATGTCCCTCATTTGGAAAAGGAGGTAAATATTCTAATTTTTCTACTGGCAAACAGGATAATATATCTGGTAATTTAACTTTCATATTTTCTACTGCTTTCAAAGTATATGGAGATCTTTCGACATGGTAAACATCTGGTACAAGCTCATTAGAAGTATTATTCACATAATTTTTATCTAAGGGAATATCTTCAAATAACAATCGAATACTTGCAATATTTAGATACTTACCTCTTTCCAAACGTATATAGTATGGCGCATTACTTACTTCCATTAAGCAAGCTGCATAGTCCTTTCTATGTGCACCATCATATAACATATATCCATTAGCATTTACCCACGTACTTCCACCAACATTACTTAATCCATCTAAATATATTAAAACTTGCATACCTAATTGTTCTCCTACTCCTTTACCGAGTAAGGAACTTTTATCGCCTGCATTTTTTAAAATATTTGTATTAAAAAAAGGATTAGCACCTAAAACAACAACTTCTCCTCCAACACTTTTTTTAATCCCATCTTTTAAAAAGAAAACTTTCTTTACTACATTATTAACAATATCTAAATTATAAACTTGCGCCCCGTAAACTAATTCTACTCTATCATCTTCATAAACAAAAAGATTAGAATTTTCTATTGTGAATTTTGCATTAACAGGACAAGTATCACAAGTACTTGAAGTCATACATCTATTTCTTCCAACTGTAGCTCTGCTTGCTCTAGCAGTTGGTTGGCTTATATAATTATTACCGTATGTATTGTGAAGTATTTTATCTACTTGGCTAAACTCATGAGCTGGTAAAGGATAATTACCATTTCTTGGGAATGGCGTTCCGTCTGGACCTGAAACATGCATTAATTCCTCTGCTTCATAATAATATTGATCTAAATCATCATAATCAATTGGCCAATCTTGCTCAATTCCATATAATGTCTTCATTTTGAAATCTGAAGGCATAAATCTTGGTGTACATCCCCACCAACAATTAGAACAACCTCCTAAACCTGTAGTAAAAGGCCATTTTTTATATTCACTAATGTTGTTTATTGCTTTCTCCCAAGGTTCTTCAAATTTTTGAAAATCACTTTTCTCACCTCTTTTAACTTTAAGTCTTTCATCATGTGGATAAAAATGTCCTCTCTCTAAAACCAAAATTCTTTTATCTTTTGGAGCTTTAGCAAGATATTTTTTCAAGAAAAAGCTTGAAGCAAAACCAGTACCCACAATAATTAAATCGTAATAATCTCTTTTCATTATATCAGTAGATTATTAATAATTATTTGCATTTTTTAAAAACCAATGCAACCATGGTATATCTACAAACATCAAAATACAAAGTAAAATTGTAAATAGCACTAGATATAACATGAACCACTTTCTAGTGTATAATTTCTCAGAACCTTGCACAGGTGAATCATTTAGTAAACCTATTTTAAGATACCAGGAGAAAAGCAATGCAAAAAATGGGAAACTTACCAAGAGTTCTATCCTATCTTTCACAAGAAATATTCCCATAAAAAAAGCACAAGTAATAGCATAAAAGAACATAGATACTAGTAAACTCTTTTCATTATAAAATTTGAAAGACTTACGGTATAATCCGGCAAGTTGAGGATTATCAATTAATCTAAACTCAGCAAAACGTTTTGTTGCCATTAAAAAAGCTCCTCCCATCCAATAAGCGATAATTATGCTTACTGGCGGAAATGTATTAATCCAATTTAAATCCCATTTACTATCTGGTACGCCCAAAGCCGGACTAAAAATGAACCAACCGGCAGCAAACCTTATTGGATTATTTACTGATTCACTTAAAACATCCAGAAATACGCGATCTTTACTACGAAAGGGTTTTACATTATATATAATTCCCATAAATAACAAAAGCGCTGCTACAGAAAGAAATTTTAAAGAAACTAGATATGCGAGTAAGAGACCGGATATTCCAAATAATGCATATTCAAAGTAAACAATAACTGGATTCATTATAGAAACTACTGATGAGCGCTTGCTCTTCAGAGGATGAAATTTATCAAATCCAGCATCTAGATACTCATTGATAACATAATTAGCTGATGCTACAAGACATATACTTAATATACCGATCGAAATCTTGAATATTAGTGTTTTATCAAACGTGGTATTAAAAATAGATAATGCAAAAAGCATCCCAGGAACCATAAATAAGTTTTTGGCCCAGTTATCAAACCTGGCGATGGCAATGTAGTGTTTTAATGATGCTGGACGCAATTCTGTCGGGGATGTATTATCTGACGAGAAGGGATCATCAGGTAATATAATTCTATCTATCATAATTTAAATCACTTAATTTCCATTAAGTATTTCTTTTGAGAGTTTGCTATAAAAATTATTTCTTGCTTTTTTTTTATTAATTAGTAAAAACGGTATGTCTGCATTTTTTGCGCATTCTCCATCTAATTCTTCTCTATCACCGATAAAAATACAATTATTCTTATCGTTTATATTAAATCTTTCAGCTATATAATTTAACGCCTTGGGCAATGGCTTCATACTATTAATAGTAGAATCTGTAGAACTCACTAAAAGCTGTGCCTCTATCCCCATACTAGCCATTTTTTCTTTTGAATCGTAATCAGAATATATTGCTAGTGCAATTTGATTTGCTTTAAGAACATTAAATATTTCTTTTACACCAGGGTACATACAGTTCTTTAAATATTTATTCGGAAATTGAAAAATCCATTTATCAATAACTGCCTTTACTTTCTCTACTGGTAGATTAACCTTACTGGCACACCACATGAATTGCTCATTATATAAATTCTCGCCAGTAAAACCCGCTTTTTTTTCACGCTCTTTTCTAAAATGATAAATAATTAAAAGTTCGTAGTATTTCCAGGGTCTTAAGAGATAGTAACCTACCAAAGCAACTATCATTTTATTTCTCAATTTAGATTGATCGTATAATGTTCCATCAACATCAAAAATAACCAACTTTATATTTTCAGGAACATGATTTATGCACATATCTACAGTAAAAATATAAAAAAATACGATATTGCGATTAGCAAAATTGAGTTAATGCAATCTTCCCGATATAAGAGTAAATATTTCAAATACAAATCACTTCGTTTTCTATTAATTCTGTTTGTAATTACTGGATTACTGCTCAGATTATATCATTTTTTCTTTAATAGATCGCTTTGGATGGACGAAATTTACTTATCATCAAGCATCATCGATTTTAATATAAATAAACTATTAACTCAACCATTATATTATCAGCAAAAGGCACCAGTAGGTTTTTTATTTATTGTAAAGATTGTGGTATATCTGTTTGGCAATAAGGAAATGTCATTAAGATTGATACCACTGATTATGGGTATCTTATCAATTTTTTTGTCTATTCCTGTTTCAAGATATTTTCTTAAAGGCTTGGCTAGTATTTTGGCAATAGGAATTATTTGCTTAGCTCCAGCTATAATATATCATAGCGTAGAAATAAAGCAGTATTCTACTGAAATGTGTGCAACATTATTATGTTTATACCTGTACATTCATTTCAAGAAAAGGCAAAAATTACTGCAATTACTAACTTGGGGAATAATCGGAGCCATAATAATTTGGTTCTCTTATTCTTCTATTTTTATTTTAGCTGGTATTGCTTTAGGTGTTTCTTTATATAGATTACTTAATAAGCAATGGAGCCTAGTTTTACTGGGCTTTATTCCATTTGCTATATGGTTTATAAGTTTTGTTATTAATTATTTGCTATTTACGCATAAACATGCCGAATCTGAATGGATTGCATATTGGTTTAGGGCATATAATAATTTTATGCCATTACCTCCAAAATCTATTACCGACTTAAAATGGTTCGCTGTAAACATTTATAGATTAATGGATTACCCTTTAGGTTTAACGTGGAATTCTTCAGAATTTAAACTGGATAATTTATTTGGTATTATTATAAAAGTACCATTTATACCCATCTTGCTGCTACTTGCTGGTATTTATTTTTTTCTAAAAGAAAGACAAGAAATATTTTACATAATAATCTCATCTCTAACATTAATATTCTTTGCTTCGGGGCTCGAATTATACCCGCTAACAGAAAGGTTTTGGATTTTTATTTCTCCGGTATTTATAATTTTAATAGCAAAAGGATTTCAGTTCTTTAGCCTTAAATTTCAATCATTAGTTTTATCAAGTGTTTTATTTCTTCTGCTAGTTGCCCCTCTATTGTGGCAAAGTTTTTTTTATTTAAAAAATCCAAATCAATTTTATTCGCATAAAAAATCTTTTCAAAGAGAAGTTTTGATGTTTGTTAATAAGAATTTTAGATCTGGAGATGCCGTATATATTTATTGGAATAATAAACCAGGGTATCAAATCTATAAAAAAATGTACGAACTCAAATACACCGCAGTTGTTGGTTCAGATACAAGAAATCACTCAGTAAATCTAGAACAGTATAATAAAAACCTTCAGCAAGATTTTAAAAAATTCTCGTCAAAAAAAAGAGTGTGGCTTATTTATAACACACAATTTTTAACAGATATTGGCGATCTTATTGACCAACCAACATGGTATTACAAATCAAATCCGTCGCTAAACCTAAAAAATCAGTTTTTAGAAAAATATTATGCTGATAAAAAAATTGAAACAAAGGATATTAGTGCACAATTATTTATAAAAAGGAAATAGAACTATAGATTACCAACAAAACAAAGAAGTAATGCAGATAGCTCACATAATAATGGCTCATAAAAATCCTAAACAAGTAGCCAAATTAATAAAAGCTCTTGAACACCAGAATTTTGATTATTATATTCATGTAGATAAAAAGACAGATATTCAAGAATTTATTGCTTCATTAAATGATTCGAAAAATTTAAAATTTGTTAAAAAGAGGATAAGATGTAACTGGGGTGGTTATAGTTTCTTAAAGGCTATTAATAATTCTTTAGCGGAGGTAATTCTTTCCGGTAAGCATTACGATTTTATTAATCTATTAAGTGGCCAAGATTATCCATTGATTAATTCAGGTCGACTTTATAATTTCTTTGAAAATTTAATTGGTAAAAATTTTATTTCATACGAAGAAAATAATAACTCTAGCTGGTGGGAGCAAGCTAGGCTGAGATATGAAAAATATCATTTAACAGATTTTGGTATAAGAGGCAAATATTTTTTTCAAGAACTATTAAATAAATTCACTCCAAATAGAAAATTCCCTTTAGAGGTTGAATTCTACGGCGGCCCAAATTCTAGCTGGTGGACAATTTCTGCAGAATGCGCTTTATATGTTCATGAAACCCTTAAAAATAACTTAAAATTAAATAATTTCTTAAAATATTCTTGGGGTACTGATGAATTTGCAATTGCTAGTTTAATAATGAGTTCGAGATTTAAAGATTATACAATTAATAATAACTTTAGGTACATAGATTGGTCTGAAGGAAATGCACATCCAAAGATTTTACGCATCGACGACTACGAAAAAATCATTTCATCAAATATGATATTCGCTCGTAAATTTGATATGGAGGTGGATATTGAAATTATCAACAAGATTGGCAATAAAAATAGTGCTGACAATAACTGATGTATTTAGAATATTCTTAGGGTCTATCAATCAGCTTAATTTGTGTTATATTGCAATATAATGAATATTATATGGGTATTTTAACAAATAATAAATTAATTGTATTATTTTAAATACAAAACACACCAAACAACGCTTACATTAACCGTAAACTGAACACAATCAGTGATTTATATAACAGAAATAAAAAGTCACAAAATTGTCACGAATCAACATTTAACAAAACAATTTTACATTCCTAAAAAGGATGAAAAGCAATTTAAAACAACAAAATCACTGCTTTTTATCAAAAAATATTTAAATAGAAATAACTTAAAATAATATTCATCACAATATTTAAAAGAATATCCGTTTTACAACCAACAAACAATTTATTAATTTATCTTTAAAAAAATTTAATGAGAAAAATTTCGAAAATGCATCTATTCCTCTCTTTTTTAATAATTCTAGTTGCAGCCTGTAAAAAAAACAATACCCCCCAACAAACTAATACCGAAACTTCGATCGTTGCTCCAGTTGTGCCAACAAATCCAACTCCTCCAGTAGCAGTTGTTCCTTCATATGAGGTTGGTACAGGTTCAGGTAATTTAGTTATAGATGGAAAATCTTTGGATTTATCTGCAATTAAGGTAATTAAAATAAAAGCCGGAACTTACAAAGGTATATCCATTAAAAACATTCAAGGAACCTCTGATAAACCAATTACAATAACTAATTCTGGATTAGTAGCTTCAACTGAAACTATGGTTATTGAAAATATCGCTTATTTAACAATTAGTGGTAATAACATTTCTGATTTAACTTATGGTTTTACTTTTGAAAATATTTCTTACAGAGCTATTGCAGTTAATGGTAAGATGTCTGGTCTTACAATTAGAAATATGAGTTTTAAAAACATTGGTAATAATACAATATCCGGTGAGCGAAATAACGGTAATGAATTTGCTTACCAAGGTACTGCAGCGACCAGAACTGATGCTCTTAAAGTGTTGTACTGTTTATTTGATAATAGTGGAGCCATAACTTTTGGAGGTAATCTTTATAATACCGGAGAAGATTCTGGCTTATTTAAGGATGTTGAAATTGGTAATAATATATTCCAAAATTCTCCTGGAGTTGGAAGTGTTTGTGTTTTCACAAATGTGCAAGATTATAATATCCACCACAATATTGTAAATAACATTAATCAAAATACAAATAACCACAATGGAGTTTTTTATATGCAAGGAAACGGCACTTTCCATGATAATAAACTAACGAATTATCAAGGCAATGCTATCAGAATGTGGGTTTACAGCAGAGGCTCATCTCCTGCAACTGTTGAAATTTACAACAACATTTGTTATAACACTAGAAAATACGGAGGTTTTGAATTACAGCAGTTTGATAGAAACATAATTTCTGGAAAAACTACATTCGTAAATGCGAAAGTTTACAACAATACCGTTGGCAAAATGAATACATCTAAAGATTGGGAAGGTCAAATACTTGACTTATATAATTTTGGTGGAACCTTAGATTATTATAATAATTTAGGATTTGAACTATACAAGGTTCAAGGTGCAATTACTGATATGATTAACTATAATGGAAATGCTGCTAAAAGTAATATTTCAAACAACAAATATTACGCACAACAATCTAGTGCTGTAGCAGATCTTTCTAAATTTAACTCATTATTTACTGGTATTGGTGCTCCAGCATTATAATCCTTTAGCAGCAACTTTAAAAAGGTCCGTAAATACAATTTACGGACCTTTTTTTATGTTATTTTACAGCTTTGTTAATGATTTAGTAAGTAATTCATTAATATTATATTTTCATTGAATTAAAAAATGTTTTCTATATTAGCGTTATTAATCCCTGATAACACTCTCTTACGATGAATTTTAAATTTCTGGATAATTTGAATTTAAAATCCTACCAAATTATACCATATTTACAATATTTTTTATCTGCGTTTGATATTTTTCATTCAATTTATTATTTTTTTCAAAATAGTTTATTTGTAGAAGCTCAAAACTCCAGTTCCAATAACATATTAGAAGTACGTTATTACAAATTTTCGCTAAATAAATTAGCTTTTTCATATTATAAGCTTATTTATTTTTTCAATGTTAATGGAAAACATTTCAGGTTCTTTGAGACGGGCTTTGGCAATAATACTATTTTTTACTCCCCTCTTATTGGTCAATCAAAGTATTACGCAATTGATCATAATTTAAAATAACGATTTTAAAGATTTGAAAAAATTTCAAAACAACAAATGAAAAAGAATTTTACAAACACACATTTATTAAATTTTGGTTTTGGTTTTCTATTTATCATTTATTTCATAATAAGAATTGTTATTATATTATGCAACAGTTCAGATATTGGAGGTATAGAACAGAATGTAATATATAGTGTTCAAACAATGCTTAATGGTAAAAGCCTCTATTCATCTCCCACAAATATTCCCTTCTCTATTACCCAGTACACTCCCATCTATTATTATATCTGCTACTTTACATCTAAAATAATTTTTCTAAGCCCGGATGATTACACTTCAATTTATATTATTGGTAGATCATGGAATCTTATATTTAATTTACTATCTGCTTATTTTATTTTCAAAATAGGTTATTCTATATTTGGCTTAACTAAAATAAAGAGTTATTATCTTTTCTTATTATCATTTATTTTAGCTTTCCCTCATACATTTGCTGTACGCTCCGATTCTCTATGTGATTTATTAGCGATTGTTTCAGTTTATTTTTTCTTATTATACTATACTCCCTTAAATGGCACTAAACATAAATTAAACAAAAACTTAATAGTTGCTATTTCTCTCACAGCCTTATCTGTTTTATCAAAACAAAGTGGAATTCAACTAATTATAATATTTATTGGATATAGTTTTTTAATTAAGGACTGGAAAACTTTTGGAAAGCTAATAATATATAGCGTAATTATTTACGGCTCATCAATATATTTATTTGAAATTATTTACCCATCATTTTTACAAAATGTAGTTGGTGGAATTGCAAATGGAATAGATATGACGAATTTTTATTATGTTTTAAATCACGTTGTATTAAAAATTAACTTTTGGCCACTTCTAATTCTATCAATTTTTTTGATAATAAAGCTAAATATGTGGTTTAAGGGTGCGATTAAAGAACAAATTTTGGCAATTTCAACAGCTGGCTTTTTTATTTTCGCAACTGTTACCGCATTAAAAATGGGGTCTGCAGTTCAATATTATGTACTATTCATTAATTTCTCATTGCTACTTATTTTTTATGCCATTCAAAAGGGTATCTCTTTTAAATCAGCATTAATGAATAAAGTTTATAGCATTAGTTTACCAATATTTTACTTCTACTTTTTATTAGTGATTTGTACATTTATAGTAAATGATATTAAGGTAATTTATAAGTCTAATTTCAAACTAAATGCAATATCGCAAAGAGCAGCAACCACCCAAGTTTCAGCTTTCATAAAAAAGGATGGGAACTTGGGTGGTAGTGATTATATTTTTACGAACCTTACAACAGATTCATCATTACCATCCAGACAATTTTTAAATAATATTTTTTTTAGAAACTGTCTAGTACCACAAATGGATATACTTGAATATTCAACGGGGCCATCGAAGGTTTTGGGTTATGAAAATTTTGAAGAAATGATAAGAACCGGTAAGGTGAAATATATTATTGAATCCAATCCAAAATCGAAGTTTATCTTATTGAAAAACTTGGAAAATATCAAAAAAGAAAAATTTAAACTAGTAAAGCAGTTTGATGGATATTTAATTTACGCGTTAATACCTAATTAAATTAAAATGATAGAAAATGTAGTTATTATAACACCATGTTTCAATGAAAATACTACTGTAATTTCATTTTTAAAAAGCGTAGAAAACGTTATAAAAAATTTGAGCCAAAATTTTGAGGTTGTAGTTGTTGATGATTGTTCTTCAGACCATACATTATCACTATTAAAAGAATTTAAATTTACAGCCAGCAATGCTAAGCTAACTATATTGGAATTGAAATTTAACGTTGGCCATCAAGCTGCTATTTATCAAGGCTTACTTTATTCTAGCGAATTAGATTCAGATAAATTCATTATTATGGATTCTGATGGTGAAGACGACCCTAAAGCTATTGAAGATTTAGTTAAATTTCAAGACTTTGATATTGTGAACGTAGCGAGAGGACGACGAAAAGAAAGCTTGTCATTCCAAACATCCTATTACATTTATAGATTTATCTTCAAAATTATTACTGGTAAAATATTAAACTTTGGTAATTTTTGTATGATTAAGAAGAAAGTTCTAAAAACATCTTGTTATACAGGATTTATACATTTTGCTGCTCACCTCTCTAAACAAAAAGTATCATCAACTAGTATTGTTTACAACCGATTAAAGAGAATTGATGGAAAATCAAAGATGAACATGACAAGCCTGGTTCACCATGCGTTTAAATCGTTTGTGGAATATGCAGAAGAACTATTAATGGTTTTTTTAAGAGTTTTTATGCTCATTATAGTTTCATTCTTTGGCTTTATCGGCATTGTATTATACAAGAAATTTTTTACTGAGGAAGCGATTCTGGGTTGGGCAAGTACCATGACGGTAAGCTTATTTACTACCGCATTAATATGTATTGGTTTCTTTGTTATCGGAATTTTATTACTAAATATGATTTCTCAGAAAAACCAAAGTAAACGCGAAATTTTTAATAAACTTTCAGAAAAGAATGATTAACCAAAAGTTATAAAATTATAAGAGAGAAAATCTCTCTTATAATTTTATAAATGCTTTTTTAATCTTGTTAAATATTTTTCTAACATATCGCTGATTTCCGCTAATAGGCTTAAAATTTTTCCATGGTGTTAAAGATAAGTATCTATAAAACTCATCTTTGTAAACCTGCTTTGAATTATAAGTTTTAAAAATTGGTTTTATATCAAGGAAGTGTACTAATGATGGATTCTCATTTTCATTAAAAGCAAACCAATTCCACTTAGGGTCTAATTGAAGCCATTTATTTGCCAAAACAACATTTAAGCCATATTGATCTGCTAATTGAACATATTTCTTATGTATACGCAGAGCATCTATTACTTGTTCTGAAATCCCTTCATTTCTCCATTTTATAGGATTTATTACTAATACACCTGAATTAAAATATTTTGTATCTGCAGTTAGGCCAAGTTCAGCGTAATTAGCAATTCCACCCCATTTGCAATCTACAGTTTTGCCAACATCTTGCGCCGCTGCAACAGTATATTCTCCTAGGTCAACATTCCAAAGTTTAGAAATGTCATCCTGTACTATAGTATCAACATCCAAATAAATAAGTCTTTCTACATCCTTATCTACAACATAAGGAGAAAAAACCCGCATATAAGCTGTTAACGGAAAAGCAGAATTATCAACCGGAATTGTAATGTGAGTAGGAACAATTTCTTTGCTCTTAAACCATTTCACTGTAATTCTTGAAGGATCGACTATGGACTCAAGTTTTTTTCTAAAGCTTTTAGAAATTCCATCGTCAATAATATGAAAATCTATATGCTCACTTGTTTTGTGATTTAAATCAATTGATTTAAGAAGTGCGACTATCAGAATGGCATAATGATTATCACTTGCAACTATTATCGAAATATTGTTATTAACTTTCACGATATACGAGGTTATGTATTCTATTTAAAAAACTTAAATTTTAATTTTTGTATTATATTATTGATTTTCTTAAAATATCTACTTGATGCTCCTATAGGCTTAAAATTTTCCCATTTAGTTTTATTTAAATAATAATAAAACTCATCCCTATAATTGTATGAATAGCTTTTGTATATAGGTTTTCTGTGAAAATAATGAATAAGTTTAGGATAAGGATCGTCATTTACTGAAAAACAATTCCATAATCTGTCGATTTCATACCAGTTTCCTATTAAAGCAATGTTTAATCCATATTGATCTCCTAAGGACGCGTACTTTTTATTATTATTTATTGCATTAATAGTTTTTATCGTAATATCTTGCTCCAACCATTTCTTTTTATTTATTAATTGCAGGCCAGCATTGAAATATCTTTGTTCAGGATCAAGACCTAATTCTTTGTAGTTTTCAATTCCATTTCCGATGGTTTTTGTTACTGGGCCTATGGTATCACTAGCTGCTCCAATAACAAATTCGCCGGTATCTACATTCCATAAATTTGAAATATCATCGAGAACAATCATATCTACATCCATAAATATTGCCTTTTCTACCGTTTCAGGAACAATATATGGAATTAATAATCTTACGTAGGTGTTTATTGGATAAGCATTATTTACAATTGGCAAACTGATATTTTTGGGAATAATTTCAGTCATTTTGAGCCAGATTAAATTCATCTTGTTCAAATTCAATGATTGCTCTAATTTGGTCTTATTCCTCTTTGATATTTTGTCATCAACTATATATATATCAATAATTGAATTCTCAATATGATTTAGTTCTATTGATTTCAATAATGCCGCTAGTAATATAACATAGTTATTATCACAAGCTAATACAACAGAAATATTATTATTTTTCATGGATTGTTTTACTACTATTTGAAAAAAGAGTACTATAAAATTGTCTGATAATTATAATAACCTCCCTAAATCCAACTCTATAAATATCTACAAAATTAAATCTATAATAATTATTAATTGGCTTATAAGTCATATAAATTGCAACTAATATAGGAGTTACAGAAGCAAAGGCTACTGAGTAAACTGAATGATAAATTCCTACAAATGCAAAAACTGCCGCTATATTTGTTAATGACATTATTATTATTTTATAAAAATTAATTTTTGGTTGATGTATTACATCCACTCCAATAGCAAAAAATCGGTCGGCTGGATATAATAAAGCTACAATCATAAAAATCCTGAAGAGGTTCGGAGCCTCGTTGGCAACATAACCTTTTCCACCTAATAAATTTATTATTGGCTCGGCAAATATTACCGAAATGATAACTACAGGTACTAAAACTATTGTAAGCATACCTACAAGTTTTTTCAATGTATAAATCATCTCTTTTTTTTCTCCATTATTATAATTAGCAGATAATAATGGCATTCCACTAGTTACAAAACTTAAGAGCGGAATTTCTACTATTTGAAGAAGTTTACCCCCTAGATTATACATAGCCAAGGCTGCAGGACCTATAAGGAAATTTATAATAAAGGTATTTGTTACGCCAAATAGGTTGGAACTAATATTTGTACCCATACTGTACTTTCCAAAATGAAAGAGTTCCCAAACAGTTTTAGCTTTTGCTTTAAAAACTGAAGAAATCATAGTCCATCTCAATAATAAAACTATAATTCCGGCAAATAAATTTGAGCCAATAAAGGTATACATTACAGTTATCAGATTTAATTTGCCCAAAAATGCAAATGTAAATACTAAAAGTGTGTAAGAACCTTGATTAAAAACCCTCAGCCACAATAACCTGTCGAACCGCTTACTTGCCTGAACTATGCAATCGGCCATAAAACATGGCAAGGTTATAATTGATATTATTGAAAAATATTTTAGAAAAAGTGCCAAACCTTGATCTGAAACATAGTTAGCAATAAAATAGGTTGGTATGTTGATTATGAAAAAAGCGCATGATACAATTAACGCTAAAAGCCAGGCAGAGCCCGCAACCTCTAAACCTCTTTCTTTGGTAGTTCCAGAGAAAAATTTAACTATAGTTATGGTTAAAAATCCAGCACGTAAATTATCTACCAAACCAACGATAGCTAAAAAAAAGATGTAAATACCAATATCTGTTACCGTTAAATTTCGATATAAAATTGAAAGCGTAATCATTCCAAATAATGCCATCATCCCATTTGCCATAAGCGACTGGAAATGCATATTTTTAAAAATGGTTAATACTTTTTTTAAAATTTTTATCATGTATATAACAAGTAAATATATTCTTATTTATAAATTTCCGTTCGCTATCTCCCTAGCTGCAAAATCGCAAGCTCTGGCGGTTAATGCCATATAAGTTAAAGATGGGTTTTGACATGCTGAAGAAGTCATACAACTTCCATCGGTAACAAATACATTTTTAACAGCATGAATTTGATTATGCGCATTAAGAACCGAAGTATTTGGGTCATTTCCCATTCTGGCAGTTCCCATTTCATGTATTGTAGAACCTCCTGGCTTATTGTAATTAAAGGGGCCGACATCACTAAAACCAGCACTTCTTAACATTTCAGCACAGGTTTCTTGTATATCTTTCATCATCTTTTCTTCATTCTCTTTGAATGAAAAATTTATTTTAACTAATGGAAGTCCCCATTGGTCTTTTTTATTTTCATCCAAAGAAATTTCGTTTTCGTAGTAAGGCAAACACTCGCCCCATCCTGCCATCCAAATGGTCCACGGACCTGGGGTAGTCAAAGTTTGCTTGAAGTTAACCCCAAACCCAGACTCTCCTTTTCTATCCTCCCACTCTTGTCGCTCACCATCACCCTGAATATTGTAACCACGTTTAAAATCTAAACCTTCAGCATTTTTTAGATTTCTATATCTTGGGATTAAGAATCCGCATGGTCTTCTGCCTTTGTAATATTTATCTTTAAATCCATTAAACACTCCATATGCACCTGCTGAAGAATGATGATCCATCAGATTGTGCCCTAATTGCCCACTATCATTACCTAAACCATTAGGAAATCTATTGGATTTGGAATTTAATAATATTGATGTCGTAGCAATTGTTGAGGCGTTTACGAATATGATTTTAGATGAGAAAGTAATTGTTTCATTGGTATTTGTGTCAATAACTTTAACTGCGGATGCTTTTTGAGTTTCTTCATTATATAGTATTTCGGCTACTATAGAAAAGGGTCTTAAGGTTAAATTTCCCGTTGCTTGTGCAGCTGGTATGGTAGAGCTGTTACTACTAAAATATCCCCCAAATGGGCAACCTCTGTCACATAGATTTCTATTTTGGCATGGCCCTCTGTTATCCCATCCTCTAGATAAATTCGCAACTCTTGCTATTGTTAAAACCCTATTATTATTTTTTTTAATAGATTGACCAAGGTGGTTTTCTACGCAATTTAAATCCATAGGCGGTAAAAATTTACCATCTGGTAAATGCGGTAGATTTTCAGTATTCCCACTTACACCTATAAAAGACTCCACATAATCATACCATTTAGATAAATCTTCATACCTAATTGGCCAATCTACACCAATTCCGTCCTTTTTATTTGCTTCGAAATCTAAATCACTAAGTCTGTAACATTGTCTACCCCAAGTGAGTGATTTGCCTCCAACCTGGTAACCTCTGAACCAATTAAAAGGTTTTTCTTGGATATAAGGATGTTGTTTATCACTAACAAAAAATTGCTTATTTGCAGGGTTATAAACATTACTATGAATAGGATCGTTCTCAATATCCTTCATGGTATTATTTAAACCATTTTTAAATTCCCAAGGTTTTAAATTTGCTGTTGGATAATCAACGATATGCTTTACATCTCTACCTCGCTCTAAAAGCAAAGTCTTAAGACCTTTTTTGCATAATTCCATTGCGGCCCAGCCACCGCTGATGCCTGAACCTATAACAATTGCATCGTAAGTATTTTGAGCTTTTACTGAACTTTGCATAACTATTTTGTTGCCCAAGATTTTTGATTTCGTTGTAAATTAGTACAAGCCTGATAAGTTCCAGGGATATAATCGTAGGCCAAACCTAGTGTTGCGCCAATTTCTGAAGAACAATATCCATCTACAGTAAGCTGCTTTAACTTAGAGAAAAATGTTTGCCCTAATAGCTTATTATTAATTTTATTAATTATTGGATATTTGAAACTATCCTTAGATTCAAATGATTTTAATATAGATATACGTTCAGTTGATGAACAATCAACAAATGATTTATTAAATTCTTCTACCGAATAATTATTTACATTGTGAAGCCCATTTAAAAATCTATTTTGTTCAACCTTGCCAGTACAATTAATTATAACATTAATAATATAATTTTGAACTCCCGCCTGCTTTGCACCGGGAGTATGAGTGGTAGGAATTATAGTTTCAGCTAACTCCGCAATTAACGATTTTTGAGATAAAAGTTCTGAAATATTAAAATCTCGATGAAGATTTATCCATTTATATAGCGAAACCGAGGAAGCACCTACAAAACCCAAAGCTAAAATACCTTTTACAGATGTTCGTCTATTCAAAATGAGGGAGAGTTTAAAAAGTAAAGATAATTATTAATATATAAACCTCAATCTTTTAACTGTATTATTTATTTTTATTCAAGGTTTAATTTTTTTGATATATATTTATAAAATATCCCCAATTACTCATCAATGAGACCGCTTTTTATACCTGATAGTATTAATAAATTTAATAAAAATTCTGAGGCCTTAAAACCCATTATATCACTTATTGTAGAGAATTTTAAGAATCTATACACTGAAAGTCCAGATATTTCTATAATAATTCCTGCATACAATGAGGAAGAAAATATTTTAAAAACACTTTATTCTTTATCTGTATCTACAACTAAATATAGTGTTGAAGTAATTGTTGTTAATAACAATTCGAAAGATAGAACTGAAGAATTAATTAGGGCCTGTGGTGTTATTTGCGTTAATGAAACAAGACAAGGCATTACTATTGCTAGAAATTCTGGCTTAGCAGTTGCAAGAGGAAAATTTATAATGAACGCTGATGCGGATACAATTTATCCTGAAGCTTGGATTGATAACATGATTAATCCATTAGCTGAAAGCAATGAAATTGCTTTAACTTATGGCCGATTTTCGTTTATCCCTGAAAAAACATCTCGAACTTTATATTACATATACGAATACCTATCTGACTTTAATCGGTTAATAAATAAAAAATATAAAGAAGAAGCATTAAACGTTTATGGTTTTAATTCTGCCTGCAGAAGAGATCAATGCTTAAGTGTTGATGGCTTTAACCATCCTAAGGGGACTAATGAGGACGGCTGGCTGGCAATGAAATTGAGAAAAGCTGGATTTGGCAAGTTGCATTGGGTTACACAAAAAAATAGTATTGTTTGGACTGGCGATAGACGAATTATTGTAGATGGAGGTATTTACAAATCAACTTATGATCGCTTTTTGAAATACTTTAATTTTAATCACGTTAAAAAAAATAAACTATAGAATTTCGCTATAAATCGTCTCAATTTTCTTTGTCATTGATGAAACATTAAATTTTTCTTTAACCGTTTTCTCAGCTTCACTCCCAAGCTGCTTTAGTAAAGGGAGGTCATTTTGAAGCCTAAAAATTGCAGAAGTAAGACTTTCTGCATCATTCGGAGTGATTAGTAGGCCATTTTCATTATCTATAATTAAATCAGTTATACCATCAATTTTTGATGCAATAATTGCTTTACGCATAGACATGGCTTCTAATAAAGCAATTGGAAGACCTTCCCACAAGGACGGTAAACAGAAAATATCAATTGCATTCAAAATATCAGGAATATCATTTCTAAAATCAACAAAAACAATATATTTTTCTACATTAAGCTGCTGGGCTAAAGAAATCATTTCATTTTTTAAATCACCATCGCCAACAATTAAGAATTTTATATTTTCTTTATCATTAATTGCTGCAATTGCTTTTATAAAAATTAGTGGCGATTTTTGGTGAGTTATTCGAGCGATATAACCAACCAATAAAATATTATTATCGATACCAAATTCTCCTCTTACATCTTTGTAACTTAGATTAGGATCAAACCTTACTCTATTAATTCCATTTGAAATTACAGTAGCATTTTTCATTTTGAACTTCCCTTGGCCTTCGGCTAGGTTACTTTGTGAAACACAAATAGTTTTAGTTGCCACATTTACCAGAAATTTTTCACTCTGTGTTCTGATAAATTTTACAAGACTGCTTTGGTCAGGATGGAAGGACCAACCATGAACTGTATATATTAGTGGAAGTTTTAATTGTTTTGATGCAAAAAAAGTGTTTGAATTTGCCCTTGTACCATGGGCATGAATTAAATCTATTTTTTGCTGGAAGATTAGTTCTTTAACTTGGTTCCAAACCATAAAATTAAATGGCTTTTCGGTTTCAATAACAAATGTAGTAAATCCATCAGCTCTTAATTTATCAACCATTGGTCCATTAGTAAACGATAGAATTATCGAATCATATTTCTCCTTATCGAGCGTATTTACCAAATCAAGAACATGAGTTTCGCCACCACCAACTTTCCCTTGCCTAATTGCATGTAAAATTCTCTTTTTTTGATAAGCCATTTTAATTTTATTTCTGATTCTGATTAATCTCGTCTAAACTGCTATCGTAATAATGAACAGTTGCCGTAGAAATTTCATTTGCTCTTTTTGCCTTGAATAAAGATAAAACCTGCAAAAACATGAATAACGGAACTTTAAATAGAGCCGTGTAAATTATTTTTGGTGCTTTGAAATAATTTAATGCTATGAAGAATATTAAAAAGAAACTTACTATAGAAAACAGCCAAAAAAACAGCATGTTTGGTAGATAAATAATATCGAAGATTATACTTAACAAAGATAATCCTGCAATAATAAAGAGAGGCGGTCGAGAAAATACCAAACCACACAAAAATTGATTTTTGTTTAATCGAGCTATTCCTTTAAAAATAAGTTCAACTCCTTTTCCTGCATGTTTGAACCATGTATTAATCCAACGGGCACGCTGCTTAACTAATTGTTGAGATTTTGAAGTTTTCTCATCATAAACAATTGCCTTTTCTGCAAATGCAATTCTCTTGCCCTTGTTTAGAATTTCCATTTGCAAAACTTTATCAAATCCTGCTCCTTCTATAACTAATTTATCTAAGCAATCGATATAAAATGAAGTTTTGAAAGCCATTCCTGAGCCTGCTAAAGAAGCCGAAGAGCCACAATCAAATAATAACTTTCTATCTATAAAACGATAATATATATCGCCTGCCTCATCTAAACAAGCATATGATGTATTTAGATTTTTAGCCTTCCTAACGCCTTGCACAGCGAGATAATCGGCATCAAAAAAAATGTTCAGCTCATTTAAGTATTCAGCATCAACAAGGTTATCACTATCAATAATTGTTAACAAATCATGATTTCTTACAAATCTATTTATTGCATAAAAATGCGATTTTGTATTTCCTGCAAGGGTTTCTTCAGGTCTTAATAAAATTACTTTATCGCTATTAAAATTTAATCCAGAAATATCACATTTATCAGCAACTATATATACTATAAAGTTGCTATAATTTAAATTCAGAATAGATTTTACAACACCGGGTAATAAAGTAGTTTGCTCAAATGCGGTTACAATTATTGCGTAATCATAATTGGTAGTTACCTTATTTGTATTGTGTGATTTACTGTTAAAAAAGTGAAATAAATATAAAATAACAGGCAAAAACAAATTGAAGCCAATAATTATTTGTATGATTATTAGAATAGTGATTAAAACCTGCATTAGAATTTTTTATCAGTTTCAACTTTACTTATTGCATCATATATCTCTTTCACACTATTTTCCCAAGTGTGCCCTAACGCAAATGTTCTTCGCTGTTCTTGTAATTCTTGAGAATCTTCTGAGAGTGCTTTTTCAATATACTTCACATAATCTTCTTTGGTTTTTGCGAGATAAACAAATTCAGAAAATGATTCCATTGCTTTTGTTTCTGTTGCTACAACTGGCTTTCCTACAGCAAGATACTCATCAATTTTACGAGGATAATTACCAATTGTAACCAAATTTACCAATTGAGGATTAATACATACATCAAAAGCATTAATATAATCAGGCAAAGTATCTATAGGCTTCATTCCCGAAAAAATAACATTTTTATAAGTATGTAGTTCGCTCTTTTTAAATAAATCATCTTCAGGTCCTACTAAAACAATAGTCCACTCTGGTTTTGATTTTGCTATGTGTAATATAATTTCAACATCTAGTCTGATACTTTGTAATGCACCTACATAACCAATTAGAGGTCTTTTAGTATTAACCAATTCAGGTATTTCTTTTTTAACATCTTGCTGATAAAAAATATCTAAATCGCACCCTTGCCCCACATAGTAAGCATTGGGATTATATTGTCTGCAATAATCTGCTAAAAAAGTAGAATTGGCTACACATAAGTCATTTTTAGCAATCAATAATGGCTCTAACTTTTCACCATGCTTTTTCCAATAATCAACTGCAATCATATAGTCTCTTGAATAATAAATACTCAAGCTTGGCTTTAAAAAATCAGTTAAATAAAATCCTTTAAAAATTTCGTTATCATTAAAAAGTATAAAGTTTTTAAACCCCAGAGCATCAATCGCTTTACTTATTGATTTTGATAGTTTTTTATTATTTAATCTATTGATAACATTAAATACTTTTGTGTTACCAATCCAATTGATAGATTCAACCATACAGTCAGGATATAAATTCCACAAATTTTCTTGAATAGGAACTAAGCCATCTGATTTACCTTTAATGATATCTATTCGCTTTTTTGTCTTCGCATCATTTTTACTTCGATAGAGTGTAATTCTATCTAGCGGAGAGTTAACATACAGAACTCTGTTATGCTTACTAAATTCTAGAGCAATGTTTTTACAATTGCTTCCAATCTCTGTATCCCACGGTTGTTGCCCTACAACAATAATATCTCTACCGTTAAAAGTTTGATTCATGAAATTAAATTCTTTTGAGGTAAAGACTTGAATAACAGTTAATGTATCGGTAAGCAGTTCTTAAATGTGTTATAAAAAAATTATCACTATTACGCCACATATTTCGGTGCATTGTGCTTGGCTCTGTAGACGAGTTTACCTGTTCCAGCACTGATTTATGTTCATCAAAGAAAAAGGCTTTTCCACCATTCTTGATAAATGACATCATCATCGTAAATTCAGTTTTATCGCCTGAAGTTCCCTCTAAATATCGACCAAATTTTTGCTCAAAAGTATTCCTTTTTAAATGAGGATGATCGCTGTAGAAAGCAAACTTATTTAACCCAGGATAATACCATTTAAAGAGCATTTCGGAGAAGCCATTTTTAACAGGTTTTAAATATGGATACTTTTCGTAGGCATAAAACCTAACCATATCAAATTCTTCATTCTCTTTTAATAAAGAATAACCGTTTCGCAGGTTTGTAGAAAAATTATTCAGAGGGATAAAATCTTCTTGAATATATAAAGTAAACGGTGTACTAATCGCATTCTGACCTTTGTTTAAGTTATTTCCTAAACCTTTATTAGTGGGACCTGAAACTAAGGTAAAATTATAATTTGCTTGTAGAGTTTTTATATAATCAAGATGTTCTTTTGTGCTACTATCATCAGAAACAACAATATCTTTAAAAGTGCAATTTGCCTTTTTGAGCTCGGATAATAACCGCTCTAAAGATTTACTTCTATTATAATGAGTAATCATCAAAGTAACATCTTCAAAGTATTCAACCTTTGTTGTCATATTTAGTTTTAGTTATGGAGATATCTTCTCCCATGTAGATGATTCTTTATTGTATTTTTTTATAACTTTTGCCGGATTACCTACTGCTATTGAGAACTCAGGAATATCTTTTGTAACAACGCTTCCGGCACCAATTATGCAATGTTTGCCAAGTGTAACACCTGCAGTGATAACACTATTAGCGCCTACCCAAACATCATCTTCAATTATAATTTGCTTTGATGATACTTTTTGAAATGCTGGAGAAATAGTTACATCTTCATAACCATGATTTAAACCAGATACAACAATATTTTGGGCAAACATAATGTTACTGCCAATAGTAACCGGACCAATTATAACATTGCCTATTCCAATAATAGTTTTATCTCCAATAATCACATCACCAACCCCATTATTTATTGTTGCAAAATCTTCTATAACTGAGTTTTTGCCTAATTGAAAGTTATTAAAAGGAAAAACATCAAGTCTTGTATTATATCTAATAATCGATCCTGCGCCTTTTTTATGTTTAAATGGATTTAAAAACCACCTTACCCATAAACGTGGTCTATTATCATTTTTTGGTATTAACATAGATAATGCTAAACGCTTAAGCTTTGGATTGGCTTTTATTTTAGAGATAATTGATGTCATTTTCTAATTAGATTCTTCTTCCTTTTTTAAATATTTTATACCTCTAAAAAAGCCTATTGTGAAGAAAATTATAGCGGGCAGCATAAAAATTTCCCAAGGCATGTTATGTTAATTTAATTAGTTTACGTTCTTTCAATTCATTATCTAACTTAGGCATTATATATACAAATACTAACGATGCATATACAATAATTGTTGATGGCATTGTATTTATAACTTCATTACCATAACTACAAAAAAGTATACCTGCAAAACCTGATGTTAAGGCAATTCCTTTAATCTTTAACCCTTCATCCTCGATTCGCCACACGATGCCGCAACACTTTCCTAATAAGTAAAGCATTATAGAAATCCATATAGTAAAACCTACAATACCATACATTGCCCAAATTTTAACCCAATAACTATCGGGCTGTACCTTTGATAAAAATTTATCGCTATTATAAGCCATCCCATTCGAACCTATTACTCCTAACCCACCTCCAAAAGGAATATTACTCATATATTCTTTAAGTACTCTTTGAGATGCTAGCCTAACGTTTAAGGATGGATCATCGGGGTTTAGCGAACTTCTGAACCTGTAAATATTATAGTTTCCGTCACCAATACTAGTAAATTTTAGAAAGCATAAAAACAAAATAGCTAACGCTCCTCCTAATATCAAAACTTTAAACTTTTTACTTAATATAATTGCTACAAAGGCACCAGGTACTAATGCAAACATCGCTCCTCTGGTACCTGAAATCAACATACCATACAACATTAGTGCTGAACAAGTTAATAAAAGAATACGAACGTTTTTTTTAACAGGACCTAATGCTAAAATCAAAGTAAGTAATCCGATATGTGCCTGTGAAGCTCCAAATTGTGCAGCTTCTGAATAAAAGGAAAATACCCTAAGTCTTCCCCAAATTAAATGAGTAGTTGCACCACCATATTGTAAAAACATTATATCTCCTCTAGATAAACCAATATGAAGCTGCTTAATTCCATCGATTGCCGCCAGAGTTGATAGCGCTATTACGATTATCAGGAAGTTATCTAAATCCTTAACTTTTGTAAAAGTTAAAAAATACAGCATTACAATAAGTAATGGGTATTCTGCAGCTGACCTAATCTCCTTAAGCCAACCTAAAGTACTAGCACCAGCTGGATTTGCGACTTCTAATACACTAATAAAAAACCAAAATAGAAAGAGGTAAAATAAATCGTTATTTAAATTTTTCCAATTCTCCTTTGGAACAGAAAATATAGCGCTAATAAACGCTAATAACATTATAACTTCAATAAGAATACCAATAGGGAAAATAATCCCTAATTCTCGTGAAATTAACCAGTAAATAAAGCAGTAAACTAGTAATATATATAATATAACCTTTGCTACCATTATTAAAGTAAATAAATTGGAAGGAGGAAATCTATCGTTCCTCCTTTATAAGTGATCAAATTAATTTTCTAACACTGTCTTATTAAGTACCCAGCCTAAGAAACCAGGTAGTTTTTTTATGTAGTCCACAAATTCCTTACTAGAATCTTTTAATGAATTACCTGATTCAAATACTGCTATATTCTTTTCAGTAAATAATAACCATTCTTTGGCAATATTGATATCTTGAAGTGCATTTACATCCACAATAATTATGTCAAATTCATCCTTTAAAACATCAAAACCCGCTTGCAAACTCTTAATGCTTTGTATTTCTAAAAGAGATTCACGTGCCTTGCTCTTATTCATAATTGTAATAAGATCTTCCGTATGGATTTCTTTCTTAATTAAAAACGTTTGAAAATTTTGACTCGTGGCTAATGCTTTACTATCGGCTTTTACTACAGGTAATTCATCTGCTATCAGTAAAACCTTTTTTCCAGTCATAGCAAATGCATAAGCTAAACTATAACATAAAAAAGTCTTTCCCTCTCCTAAAACAAGACTAGTAATTCCCAATATTTTAGACCCATCAGCATCCATTTGAGTGTTAACTTCGAACCTTAAAGATCTTAACATGTCTCGATACAATTCATAATTTACATTACCATTATTATCATTCCATATTTCTCTGATGTTCCTTTCATTATTCTCAATTTTATTGAGCACTCCAATAGTTTTAGATTTTGTGGCGTTAGCCAATTGTGCAGAAGTGATAATTTTGTTATCAAGAAAAAACATTAACATCACAAAACTGAGCACAAGCACGAAACTGCCTGCACCAGACCCAATTAAATAAAATATCTTTTTAGATGGTTCCGGATTACCTGGAAGACCAAGCTGTTCAATTTGCAATCTTAAACCCAAACTCTGGTCAGCTCTGGTTTGACTTACTTGGTCAAGTGCAGTCATATACTCTTTAGTTGCAAGATCTGCTTCCCTCTGATAATTTTGAATATCAGCATCATAAGGAACCATAGAACTATACTTAGCTCTCAATATTCCTAATTGCTGATTAATAATTACTAAGCTACGTTTTTGCTCTTCTAATGAGATTTCTAAATTTGTTTTAGATGCTATCAAAGTTTGTTTAGATGCTCTTGGATCAACAACATTTTCATCTGCATTCTGATTGCTTTTTGCAATAATAATTCGATTTAAAGAGTCAATTTTCTTTTGGTCTGAAGCTTTAAAGCCATTATCTAGATAGTTGTCATTTGCTATCTTAAGTTCTCTTTTTAAATTAACCAACTCACGATTATCAGCTTGAGTACTTCCAGAAGTGTATGAGTCGCCTCCATTCAACTTTGTGCGAATTACTGACAGAGCACCCTGATTAGATTGTATCAATCTTAAGGCTTCAGCTCTTTGGGTTTCATATTGTGTAATTTGTGCAGAAACAGAACCCGATTGTTCATTAAGATTAAGAAAACCCTTGCTCTTTTTAAAGGCAGCTAAAGAATTGTTCTTTTCATTCATGGTTATCTCTTTCTGCTTAAGAAGAGAATCTAAAAGAACTAGTGAATTATTTTGATTAAAGCTAATTTCGCTACTATAATTGGTTATAAAGGTCGTAGCAATGGTATTAACAACAAATACTGACAAGTCAGGATTCTCAGATATATATTCAATTGTTATAAAATCACTATTTTCAGCATGAGTTACTTCTATTTGCTTTTTTAGCCCATCCTCTCCATACCCCATAGACCCAACCAAATCATATAGCTGATATTTACCATTGTTATCTGCTAAAGTTAAAATAGATTTTGAATTTAATTTATCTTTAAATAATTGGAGTACTTCTATTCTACTTTTGGCATCAAGAGAGTCAAGTTTTTCGCTATACTTTCTAAAAGAATTTTTAGGATTTTCTAAATCATGTATCATCAAATTATATGAAAGAAAATTGATGATTTTCTTCATCTTAAATTTTTCCATAATTTGACTGAATTGTTGATTTATCTTAAAGAAATCAGTATTCTCATTTGTGATAATCTTTTTAGATACATCTAATAATCCTGTAGATATTTGAACTTCAGAACTATATTGCTTAGGTAAGTTTTGAACCAAAAAGTAGGTAATTACTACAGCAATAATGGGCACTAAAATTAGTACCCATTTATATTTATTAATAAGTTTTAAAAGTGATTTTATATCCATTTAAAGAATGTTTAATTTCTCTTACTTAACTTCGCTTAATTTAACACCAATAATCTGTTCTAACAGATCTTTAGATTTTAAATAGGTGCTTTCTGCAAGAATTTTTTGTTGAAAAGATTGAAACTGCATAGTACGAGATTGATTGTAGGCATCTAAAGTAATTTCACCCTTTTCAAACCTGATTCTCAAACTTTCTGCTACCCCTTTATTATCCGTAGCGATTTGAGAACTTAGTTTCAATAAACTAAGTTGTTGAATATAATCGTAATATCTAATCCTTACATCATTAACAAGCAATAATTCAAAATCTTTTTGTTCTAATTTTGCTATCTCATAATCCAACTTCGCTTTCTTAACATTGAATGGTTTAGTTAGCAAACCTCCAAGGCTAACACCAACTCCAAACTGAACACCATTAACATTATATGGATTGACTGGGTCGATTACAGCCCTATCTCCTGGTCTATAAAAATAAGATACATTAAAAATGTCTAGGTATGAAAGGCTTGCTACTGTAACTCCAACTTTTATACTTTCTGTACGAAGTTGATAACTTTTTGCTCGAGGAAAATTCTGTTTAGCTAATTCAATATATTTTTCTAAATCAGCATATTTAATCTCAGGAATAATTGTTTCTTGTGCAGTAGCATTAATACTGAAAAACAACAAGAAACCAAGCGTAATTTTTTTTAGAGTTTTCATTAATTATAGGGTTGTTTATAATGTTTTTATATAAAATTGATTTAGGATGAATAAAAACGTCTAAATATACAATTAAACTTCTTCCTTTTAAATTGTGGAAGGAAAGTTTTAATATTTTTTTTCATATTTAGAAAGATACTACAATTATTTCAGTAATTCTCATGTCCTTTTTTTTGATTTTGTAATTGATAAAAAATATTTTCAGTTAGCTACTTAAGCTTTTAAAAATGATTTCTTATTTACTTCATCAATATAAAACAATGCTTAATAGCTATAAATATCTTAAAAACAATTCGTTCTTACAAAGAAACTAAATAAAGTCTATTAAAAAAGACAACCACAAACTGTTAAAGCTTACCAGTATAGATTATGCTGCTTAAGGAGCTTATTATATTATTAAAATAACACACTATTCAAAATATAGCAACATATCCTAATTTTAAGTTTATTACTAATTCTAACTTACTAATCAAAATCTAAAAAGCGCAAAATAATATAGAAAACAAAAAAGCCTATCTCTTTTGGAAATAGGCTTTAAGTCGGGGTGGCAGGATTCGAACCTACGACCTCCTGCTCCCAAAGCAGGCGCGATACCGGGCTACGCTACACCCCGAAAATGGCATCGATCTTTTTTTAAAAAACATTTGCAAGTGCATTTGCAAATTTTGTCGGGGTGGCAGGATTCGAACCTACGACCTCCTGCTCCCAAAGCAGGCGCGATACCGGGCTACGCTACACCCCGAACTTGGTATCTATTTCCCTTTTTCCAAGGGGTGGCAAAGTAACGGTTTTAAAATGATAATTCCGATTATTTTGCCAATTTAATTTTGCGGAGAGGGCGGGATTCGAACCCGCGGTACCGTTACCAGTACGACAGTTTAGCAAACTGTTCCTTTCGGCCTCTCAGGCACCTCTCCGTTTTCCTTTCAACTTGTCATACCGACCTTGTTTTGAGGTCTGCAAATATAGTAAAACAAGTTATTCTACAAAAAAAAATTACAAAACTTGTTGGTAATCTATGCGCACATGATAGATGCTCATTAGCATCGTCTTGAAAATCAATTTGATAGTTTCAATATCTTTTAGTGTTAAATCGCAATTATCTAACTGATTTTGTTCCAATTTATAGTTAATTATCCTTTCAACAAGATCATTTATGTTCTGAGCGTCCGGATTTTTGAGCGATCTTGACGCCGCTTCGACTGAATCTGCCAACATTAACACCCCAGTTTCCTTACTAAAAGGTATCGGTCCGGGGTAGCGGAAAATATTTTCATCAACAAATTTTTCGGGCGAATTTTTCAAAAATGACTGATAAAAGTAATCGACCCTAGTATTACCATGATGTGTTCGGATAAAATCAATAATAGCCTCGGGCATTTGATTTTTTCTCAGAATTTCAATCCCTTTGTGAACATGTTGAATAATGATTTGCGCACTTTGTTCATATGGAAGTTTATCGTGTGGACTTATTGCTGTGTTTTGATTTTCAATAAAATATTGAGGATTATCTACCTTACCAATATCGTGATATAAAGCTCCTGCCCTAACCAATACAGAATTACCCCCAATTTTAAATATTGCAGCTTCTGCAAGGTTAGCCACCTGAAGCGAATGCTGAAACGTACCTGGGGCTTTAAACGCAAGCTCTCGAAGCAATTTATTATTGGTATTGGTTAATTCTATTAAGGCAACATCTGAAGTAATTCCAAATACACGTTCGAAAATATAAATTAAAGGATAAGCGAGTAAAGAAAGTAAAACGCTAAATATAAATGGTACAAAGTTTATCCATTGAATTTCACTAAACGAACCTTCGCGTAATAAAGCAATACCTACAAATGAAACGAAGTAAGCAGAAAGAATAAAAAGTGCTGAAACTAAAAAACGTTCTCGTTTTACAAAATTCTTAATACTGAATATGGCAACCATCCCGGCTGTAACCTGATAGAATACAAACTCAAAACTATTTGCAACGAAGAAACCGGCAATTAATATTACCAACATGTGTAAGTACAACGCCAATCTGGTATCAAATAAGATCCTAATTATTATAGGTACAACGCAAAATGGAATATAATACAAACTTGCAATATTCATTTTGAGCGCCCATGTTAAAGAGAGCAACATGCCTGTAGTTACAATCAATATTAAAGAAAGCTGCCTGTTATCAGAAAAAATATCTCTCCTAAAAAGAAAAAGGAAAGACATTAAAATTGTAAGAATAAAGCCAACTAAAACCACCTGCCCCAAGTAAACAAGTGTTCTGCTCCCTATGGTTTTAGTTTGAGCATCGTAAGTTGCTTTGTAAGATTCTAACTTCTGATAAATTTCATCATCAATAATGTCGCTTTTAGCAACTATAAGCTCACCCTTTTGTACCATACCTTTAGTGGTTGATACATTATTCACAGTATTATCTCTGATAATTTCAGTAAGCCTTTCGTTAAATATTAAATCTGGAGTGATGTGATCTTCTGCCAGATTATCAATTAAATCTTGAATAACCTGATTTGAGGCCTTGAAATTCTGTTTAAAATATAGCAACGCACTTTCAGCAGTATAAACATCTTGTGTATTACGAAGCTTAGATATATTGTTATCCAAAAGAGAAAAATCATAATTCTTGCCCGATGTTTGATGTTTTACATTTAGTCCGATTATCCCTCTGGTATAAAGATAATCGAGCAATTTATAGGATGCGTTTCTATAAGCTACCTTTTCCTTCTCCTCTAATTCAGTTGAACGCCATTTAATATCAAATTCGTTCAAGTATGCTTCTAAAGCATCCTTTTTTATATCAGTATCAAACTGATAAACAGGCAAAATATCACGTAGTGCATCTTTTTTATCAGAGTTAATTTGCGGATTGGTTTTAAGAATTGCAAAAGGAAACGGGGAAATTAAATCCTTATTCATCCAAACCTTTCCTTTTTCAAACTCATACCTAAAACGCGGCTGCTTTGGTAAGAATAAGGTAATGATGAAAACCGTAACCATCATCATCAAATATTTAAAGCTTGATGAATACTTACGGTAAAGAATTTTGTGTGAATTTTTCTTGATTTTAGCCAAAACGCTGCATTTATGATGTTGTCAAAAATAACATTTTTATCTAATATACATTTTACTGATTTTGTTTGCAATTACCAATTTTTATATTTTAATTTATGATATCAAATTAATATCAATTATGTATCAAGAAAAAATCATTAATCCGCCATCGGGTTATTTAACATTCGCATTATTTTTAGCACTTTTAGGTGCCGCTGTTTTCTGTTTTGTAACACAGCATTTTATTTGGGGAGGAAGCCTTTTAGCTTTTAACTTCTTCCTCGTTCTTCCGGGGTTGATTATAAACAACCCTAACGAATCGAAAGTATTAACCTTGTTTGGTAAATATGTAGGCACCGTAAAAACGGATGGTTTCTTTTGGGTTAATCCGCTTACAAGCAAACGCAAAGTTTCTTTAAGAGCAAATAACTTAAACGGACAGCAATTAAAAGTAAATGATAAACTTGGAAACCCAATAGAAATTGCTGCAGTTGTAGTTTGGAAAGTTAATGAAACTGCCAAAGCTATTTTTTCTGTCGAAAACTATATGCAATATGTTACCATTCAAAGTGAAGCAGCGGTTAGGCATTTAGCAAATATATTCCCTTACGACCATGCTGAAGGCGAAGAAGATAGTATCACTTTAAAGGATGGGGCAGAAAAAGTAAGCGAACTTTTAGAAAATGAACTTAACGAACGTTTATCAAGAGCTGGAATTGAAGTTTTAGAAGCTCGTATTTCTCACCTAGCTTATGCCCCAGAAATTGCAAGTGCAATGCTTCAACGCCAACAGGCAACAGCTGTTATTTCAGCAAGAAAATTAATTGTAGAAGGTGCTGTAGGTATGGTAGAGATGGCTTTAGAGAAATTATCAGAAAAAGACATTGTGAATTTGGATGAAGAACGTAAAGCAGCCATGGTTAGCAATTTGCTGGTAGTACTTTGTGGCGATAGAAATGTACAGCCAGTTGTAAATACCGGAACACTATATAATTAAGGTGAGATGGAGTTTGAAGAAAAGCAAGGACTGAAAATTTGGTGGTTGTATTTAATTACAGGCTTAACTATATTTCCGACGGTTGCCATACTTATTTTTTATAAGGACGGACTAAGTATGCAAGATTTGAAGCAAATGTACTTCTTACCTATTTTCCTGCTTTTTCTTCCTTTCCTTATTATTTTTATCATTCAGAAAAACCATCTCACATTAACTATTAATAGTAAAGGTTTCTCATACCGATATCCTCCTTTTCAAAGAAAACTTCGGATTCATTTATGGGAGAATATTGAAGAAGCATATATTAGAAAATATGATGCGTTTTCAGAATATGGAGGTTATGGTGTTAAAATGAGGCTTTGGTTTAACTTCAAAGATAAAGCTTATTTAATGAACGATAAGTCAAGAGGGTTTCAAATTGTATTTAAAGATGGTAAGAAATTATTATTTAGTTCTAACAAAGTTGATGAGTTAGAATTATTCCTTATCAACCTAAAAACAAGGTATAATATACAGGCAATAAGATAAAGAAATGACAGAGAAAGATAAAAAGGCTTTTGTATTAAGGATAAATCCTGCTTTATTAAAGGAAATTGAAACTTGGGCTGCTGAAGAGTTTAGGAGCACAAATGGGCAAATTGAATTCCTGCTTACGCAAGCGCTAAAATCGAGACGAAAAGGAAAAAGTAAAGAAGAGTAGTTGAATAGCTAAATTGGTTAATTGATATGATGCAATTCACTCATTCGAAATTCATTAATTCAATCATTCAAAATTCATTCATTCTACACTTCAATAATCAATCCTTTAATTTATCGTTTATCTAATATTAAAAAATATATAACTTAGTGGCCTAACCAAAAATTCATAAAAAAATAATTAAATGAGAGAAGTTGTAATTGTTTCGGCAGTAAGAACACCAATTGGAAGTTTCGGTGGCACATTAGCTCAGTTTTCTGCTCCGCAACTTGGCGGTTTTGCAATTAAGGCTGCAATAGAAAGAGCAGGATTAAATCCCTCACAAATTCAGGAAGTTTACATGGGAAACGTACTTTCTGCAAATATTGGTCAGGCACCTGCAACGCAAGCAGCAAAATTGGCCGGCTTACCAGATTTACCTGCAACAACAATTAATAAAGTTTGTGCTTCGGGTACAAAAGCAATTATGTTAGCCGCACAAAGTATAGCAAATGGCGATAATGATATTATTGTTTCCGGTGGAATGGAAAGTATGAGTAACGTTCCTTATTACTTAGATAAAGCTAGAAATGGTTATAGATTGGGGCATGGACAAATTACGGATGGCTTGGTAAAAGACGGTTTATGGGATGTTTATAACGATTACCATATGGGCTCGGCTGCAGAACTATGTGCAACGGATTGCAACATCAGTAGAGAAGACCAGGATAATTTTGCTATAGAATCATACAAAAGAGCTCAATCAGCTCAATCAAATGGAAAATTTGATACTGAGATTATTAGTATTGAAATAAAAGATAAAAAAGGCGAAATCACAATTGTGAATACTGATGATGAGCCGACAGCTGTAAAGTTTGAAAAAATCCCATCATTAAAACCAGTTTTTAAAAAAGATGGAACAGTTACAGCTGCAAATGCATCAACATTAAATGATGGCGCTGCAGCATTAATATTAATGAGTGCAGAAAAGGCAAAAGAACTAAATATTAAACCATTAGCTAAAATAATCAGTTATGCTGATGCACAACAAGCGCCAGAATGGTTTACCACTGCCCCATCTAAAGCAATTCCGTTGGCATTGCAAAAGGCAAATCTTGAAGTTAAGGATGTTGACTTCTTTGAAATAAACGAAGCTTTTTCTGTTGTTTCGATTGCCAACAATCAGATTTTAAACCTTGGTGGAAATAAAGTTAATATTAATGGCGGTGCAGTTTCATTAGGCCATCCACTTGGTGCATCTGGTGCACGAATTGTAGTAACACTACTTTCTGTATTGGAGCAAAATAACGGCAAAATCGGCGTAGCTGGTATTTGTAATGGTGGTGGAGGTGCGAGTGCATTGGTTATTGAGAAACTATAAATCTATACATGAAAAACATCAAATTTTATTTAGCTACTTTAATTTGTCTGCAAGCTTTTTTATTATCAGCGCAGCAAAATTCTAATAAACTTGATGTTTTTCAAGATAGCCTCATCAGCATTTCAAAAGTAATTTATAACACTCAAAGTGATGAAGCGAAAACAACGTTGAACGGAAAGTTCATTAAAACTTTGGTTGATGCTTTGAAAGAGCCTAATTCTTTCAATTACGGCTTCGATTCGTTAAAAAATGTTTCAGTAGTAAAATCAGCCGATCAGGTTTTTAGAATTATTTCATGGTATTTACCTTTTGAAAACGGAACCTATCGTTATTTCGGCACAATACAAATGAATAATAAAGGTGCGCTGAAACTTTATCCGTTGATAGATCAAACAGAAAATATAATGGATGCTAACGCGGTTACTAATAATCAAAAATGGTTTGGGGCACGTTATTACGAGATAATTCCTGTAACTATTTCTGGCAAGTTACCATATTATGTCTTATTAGGATGGAAAGGTAATACATCTGAATCGACCAAGAAAGTAATTGAAATTTTATCTTTTGACAAGGACAATGTGAATTTTGGGATGCCCGTATTTGATGGAAAAGAGTTAAAAGGTAAAAATCGTATGATTTTTGAATACAATAAGCAAAACGCAATGGTTTTAAAAACCGATAAAAATGCAGGTTTAATTGTATTTGATCACCTCGCTCCTTTCGACCCTGAAATGGTTGGTAGATTCCAGTTTTATGGTTCTGACGGAAATACTGATGCATTTAAAATAGTTGGAGGAAGATTGAGATTGCAAGAGAATATTATTCTTAAAAATGAAGCCAACACTAACGATGCGCTTTATGCAGATCCCGCTAAAAATGTAAAACCAATAAGAAAATTTTAGTTCAATATTTCGTCTTAACGTATTCATTACTTTACACATAAGTGAAAAATTTGTTAGAATGCCCTCCGCTCGCTATATTGCACCCTGTTAAACTAACTTAACAACACACAAATTCTGAATTCATAAACTAAAACAAACAAATGTTTTATGCAAACATCCATTGAAACCAAAGACGATTTCTTTAGTAGCAAAGTATTGGGTCATCCATCTGGCTTATTTGTACTTTTTTTTACGGAAATGTGGGAAAGATTTTCGTATTACGGTATGCGTGCCTTACTTGTTTTATTTCTTACATCTTCCTTGTTTGGCGATAATCCAGGTTGGGGATGGCCAAGAGAACATGCACTTGCAATATATGGCTCATACACATCACTCGCCTACTTAACTCCAATTTTAGGTGGTTTTATAGCGGATAGATTTATCGGTTATCGTTGGGCAGTAATTTTAGGTGCCTTGCTCATGACTTTAGGGCATTTATCTATGGCATTTGAGTTTAATCCAATTTTCATGTATTTAGGATTATGCTTACTGGTTACTGGAAATGGATTTTTCAAACCTAACATGACCTCAATCTTATCTCATATGTACAAAAAACATCCAGAAAAGAAAGACGGTGCTTATACCATATTTTACATGGGTGTTAACTCTGGTGCATTTTTAGGAATGCTTTTATGCGGTTACATTGGCGAGAGTCCGAATTGGGGATGGAGTTACGGTTTTGGATTAGCAGGTATTTTTATGTTTGTGGGAATGCTCCAGTTTTACTTCACCAAGAACATCTTTGGATCAATCGGCTTAAAACCTGAAAAAAATAACATTGTAGTTGATGAGGATGAAGATCCGGCAGAAGCTAAAAAAAATCCATTTTCTATATTCGATATCGTTTTAATCGCTTTAATTTCAATAATTGGATTAGTTTGGATTATCAATGATCCGGTATCAAAAATTACGGGCTCAACAGTTTTCAAATTTAATATTGGTAGCTTAACCGGTGATAACTTTGCCATTATTGTTGCATTGGCTCTTTTTCTGTTCATTCTGGTAAAAAGAATATCTCAATATACGCCAAAGCTTCGCGATAAAATGATTGTTGTAATTGTACTTGCTTTCATTACAATCTTTTTCTGGGCATCTTTTGAGCAAGCTGGAGGCTCTATGACAATCTTTGCAAAAGATTACACCGCAAGATTATTGGAAGGCAATGCTAAAATCGTATTCAATGTTGCTAATACTTTGATTACCATTGTTCCTTTAGTGATTATCACTTACGTTTTATTCAGTTTATTTAGAAAAACCTTTGGCCGATTTGCTTTAGGTAACATTATATTAGCTGTCGGATTCGCAATTATCTGGGGGCTTGTTATTTACATGTTAAAAAATCAATATAGCGATGTAAAGGCCGAGGTTCCAGCTACCTGGTTTGGTGTTTTAAACTCATTATTCATAATTTCATGCGCCCCTATTGTATCTAAACTTTGGGAAAGCAAATTTAACCCTACAGCTACTGTTAAAAATGGCTTAGGAATGATTTTATTAGGGATTGGTTTTGCTGCATTAGCTTACGGTTCAAGTTCAATTCCTCCGGGTGCTAAAGTTGCTTCAGTTAGCATGATTTGGCTTATTTTAGCTTATTTTTTCCATACAATGGGAGAATTATTCATCTCGCCGGTTGGCTTATCTTATGTTTCAAAATTGGTTCCAGGAAGAATGATCGGTATCATGTTTGGAATTTGGTATTTAGCCATTGCAATTGGAAATAAAATAGCAGGAACCATGGGTGGTATGATCGATAAAATCACTGCTCAGTATTCAATGTCGACATTCTTTTTAATTTTCACTTTAATTCCTGTTGGTTTAGGTATTTTCATTATGCTACTTACTCCAATAATCAAAAAACTAATGCACGGGGTTAAATAAAATGCAAATAGCTACAGAAAAAACACCTTCTATAGAAACATTAGAAGCAATACAAAGCTTTGAGGGTAAATACCCAAAACAGCTTTGGCACTTATCGCTAGTTGAAATGTGGGAACGCTTCTGTTTTTACGGAATGCGTGGTGTGTTAGCATTTTTTATGGTCGACCAATTAGGCTTAACCGACCAAAAATCAAACTTACAATATGGTGCCATCCAGGCTTTTGTGTATGCTTTCACTTTTATAGGTGGTATTTTTGCTGATAAGATTCTAGGTTTTAGAAAATCGCTTTTCTGGGGTGGTTCTTTAATGATTATCGGAAATTTAATTCTTGCCTTCTCTCCTCAGGATTTATTTTATGTTGGGATAACGCTTTCCATAATTGGCACGGGCTTTTTCAAACCTAATATTTCATCGATGGTTGGAGAACTTTACCACGAAAAGGATAACAGAAGAGATGCCGGTTATGGCTTATTTTATGCGGGTATAAATGTTGGTGGATTGTTAGGCGGTGCAATGTGTATTTATCTTGGTAAATACGTTTCATGGCATTTATGTTTTCTCTCTGCCGCAGTTGTTATGATGATTGGTTTAGGTACTTTTATTTTTACCAAAAAATATTTAGGTCCTATCGGAAATTCGCCACTCTTGCATTTAGCAAAAACTAAACAAAAAACTTACGAAATAGCCACTTACATTGGTTCTTTACTTTGTATTCCATTAATTTTTATAATGGTGAGAAACACTGCCTATACTGATTATTTTATGTACACAATCGGTATTGTAGCGCTGGTTTACTTTTTCTACGAAATGTTTACCATTAAAGAAATTAAAGCGAGATATAAACTGTTAGCTGCATTTATATTCATATTCTGCTATTTCGTATTTATGGCAATTTCTGAACAAAGCGGTGGTTCGCTTTCTTTATTTGCTAAAGATAATTTAAATCACAATCTGCTATTTTTCTCGGTAGATCCTAACGTAATAAACAACAGCGTAAATTCATTTTTCGTGATTGTTTTCAGTCCGCTGGTTGGTTTATTATGGATAGGCATGCACAAGCGAAAAATCGAGCCAAATACGGTTATCAAATTTGGATTAGGCTTTATATTACTAGCGTTAAGCTTTTATGTTTTTTACGCAACCAGATTTTTCGCTAACGAGCAAGGAATAAGTTCTTTAAACATTTTCACTTTAGCTTACTTGTTACTTACACTTGGAGAGCTTTGTATTGGGCCGATAGGCATGTCGATTATTACAAAATTATCTCCTAAAAGGATGTTTGGAATGATGATGGGTATGTGGTTTTTATTCAGTGCATTCGGACAACTTGCAGCAGGCAAATTAGGCGCAGAAATGTCTAGCATTGAAAATGCTTCTTTAATGGAGAAACTTACATCATATACAGAAGGTTACAAATCACTTGCTTTATATTCATTAATAGCCGGAATATTTCTAATCGTATTCTCTCAGCTAATTAAAAAATTAATGCAGGAAGTTAAATAAAAACATTTTTAACTCATTTTAACCCGTATCAACAACCTTGATACGGGTTTTTAATATTAAAATATTTATTTTCGCCACTTGAAAGCTGAACGAGTAAAAACTTAACAGCTCAAATTAAAAAGAATACACGTGTCAGACAGTCTAGTTATCATACCAACCTATAACGAAAAGGAAAATATTGAAAAAATTATCCGTAAAGTATTTTCATTAACACAACCTTTTCATGTGCTTATTATAGATGATGGCTCTCCTGATGGCACTGCAGATATTGTAAAATCTTTGCAAAATGAGTACCAAGGTCATTTATTTATCGAAGAACGTTCTGGCAAGTTAGGTTTAGGTACTGCTTACATTTACGGCTTTAACTGGGCCTTACAAAGAGATTATAGCTACATTTTTGAAATGGATGCAGATTTTTCTCACAATCCTGATGATTTAACAAGATTACGTGAAGCTTGTGTTAATGGAGCAGATGTAGCTGTAGGTTCTAGATATGTTAAAGGCGTTAATGTGGTAAACTGGCCTATGGGAAGGGTTTTAATGTCATACTTTGCTTCAATGTATGTTAGGTTAATAACCAGAATCAATATTCAGGATGCTACTGCTGGATTTAAATGTTACAAAAGAATTGTGCTCGAAACAATGCCTTTAGATAAAATAAAATTCGTTGGTTACGCCTTCCAGATTGAAATGAAATTTACAGCAATTAAATATGGTTTTAATGTTGTTGAGGTACCAATCATATTTACAGATAGAACTGAAGGAACTTCTAAAATGAGTACAAGAATTTTTAGAGAAGCCTTTATTGGTGTAATACAAATGAAGGTTTGGAGCTGGTTTAGAAACTATAAAAGATAATTATTTATCATTTCTACTCTCTCTAATCATCGTTCCATAATCTTGTTGCTTATCCATAGCATTAACGGTTAGTGCTAATCTTTTTGTTCTGGTAGTTTCTGTTTTAGCTTCGTTAATCCATTTTATGAAATAATTTTGATGAGATTTTGCAAGTTTCAAAAAGTTACTTAAAAGATGTGCCTCTTCAGATAAACACAATTCTAAATCTTCGGGCATTTCAATTTTAAAATCTTTATCCTCTTCGAGAGAAATTTCAACATTTGCTCCGGCCTCCTTTTTAAGCTTTTTTCTTAGTTCACTTTTGAGCGCAATAATAAAATCGCCTGCTCCCATCGGCGTTGTGGCCATTCCACTGATTTCAACATTATCTATTTTGCCCTTAACTCTAAAAGACACTTTCCAACCTGGTTTTATTTCGTTGGCTATTGCATTCGGAATAAAAATATAACTCCATCCCGTTTTATCACCCATTTTTTCAAAACGTTCTATTTCAGATTTAAAGTGAATCATAGATTAAATATACAAGTCGCAATTTTCAATTAACAAAAAAATACTTTAGTAATAATAAAATTTTACTGGAAAAGCAAAAACTGATAACCAGCAGAAGGTTTATTTAGAAATTCAAATTCGTAAATTACTTTATATTGTTTTCCAGAAAATTTCCTGACTGCAATTTTATCACATTTAAAATTTAAATCAATTTCAGGAAAAATGTTTTCTGCCAAGTCTATTTGTTCATACTTCAGCTTTCTACCAATCGACATATGAGCGCTAGAACCAAATATTACGTTTATACCTTTGAAACCCTTTCTAAATCTTTGCAACAATCCATTTAAACCTTTCCCTGATGCTTTATCAGGCAATGCCACTACGCATTTTGAAGAGTAAGAACTCACTATTTTATTAAACGACACATTGAAATGTTTTTCAGAGTAGCAGAACGATTTCACATAATCTATAGCTGCTTTCAACTCTGATTCAAAAGCCTCAAATTCAATAACTGTCATATGAGCTTCAGAATTTCTACTAGAATACCAACCTACTTTATCAGCTAAGGTATCTTTCAATTTTTTCAGAATAGTTCTAACTTCTAACGAAGGGTGAATGACTATTGAATACTTAGCTCTTTCTAAATTCATCTCCATAATTTTAAATTCATTTTTAATCAAGCGCCACCGGGTTCATATGTATATCCAGCTTAGCAAATTTTAATACTTCAATGCTTTGAAAACCAAAATCCTCTACAACTTTACCTAAAATTAAATAGCATCCTTTTCCTTTAAATGGATACATAGGTGTCGAATTTGGAAAATGAATGGTATCAAAAAAATCGCCATTAGTATCTAAAAAAGTTCCAAACCACATTTTGGTATTTTTAATGGTATGTACAGTTTTTTCGCACATGTAATTACCAACCATTTTTATGGTTTTGCCAACGTATTTAGGCAAATCGGCGGCCATAATATCACCTCGGTAATTTGTTTTAAGAAAATCGAACATATTAAAGTTTAAAGGATAACCGAGCAACTCGAGTTCTGCATAAGCATCCTCAATTTTCGAATTTTCTAATGATGGTAAACTGTATGTTTTCTGTTGAATATTAAATAACTCTGCATGGTTTAACTTTTTTTGTTTATGCCCGAGGTAAGTATAAATATCCCAAAGTAACGTTTTCTTATCTTTCCCGGTAAATCTTAGCGCTCCTAAACGAATTAATAAAATTGCTTGTTCTAATGTAATCTGTGTTCTTTTTACAAATTGTTCTAAGCTTAAGTATAAACCATTTCTTCTTCGCTCTGCGGGAATTAATTCAATAAACTTATTTTCCAATCCTTGCACTCCAATAAAACCCATATAAGCATGATCGCCATTAATATTCACAACAGCATCGCTATGGTTTACACAAGGTAAATGAACTTTTGCTCCGGTTTTTTGAAGCTCGTGAACGTAAACCCAACGTGTGTAAAAGCCACCATAATTATTTAAAACTGCAACCATAAACTCTTTCGGATAATAGGTTTTAAGAAACAAACTCTGATAACTTTCTACCGCAAAAGATGCTGAGTGCGCTTTAGAAAAACTATATCCTGCAAAAGATGAAATTTGTCGCCAAACTTCTTTTATCAGTTCTTCAGAATGACCTTGTGCTCTTGCTGAAACAAAAAATTTATTCACCAATTCATCAAAAGCGAGTTTAGATCGGTATTTACCACTCATCGCTTTGCGTAGAACATCAGAATCTGCTAAATCCAGTCCGGCAAAATAATGGCAGACCTTAATTACATCTTCCTGGTAAACCATTACACCAAATGTTTCTTTTAATTGCTCTTTCATCTCCTCGCATAAGTATTCAACCTTATCAGGAGCATGGTAACGTTCGATAAATGCTTTCATCATTCCAGAACTTGCAACTCCCGGACGGATAATGGAACTGGCTGCTACCAGCGTTAAATAATTTTCGCATTTCAGCTTTTTAAGCAATTGGCGCATGGCCGGAGATTCTATATAAAAACATCCAATTGGCTGTCCCTCTTTTAAAATTTGATTGAGTTTACTGTCTTCTTTAAAAGTTTTAAAATCATGGATATCAATTTTTTGTCCTTTATTTTCTTCGATAAGGCGAACTGCTTCACGAATATGCCCAATGCCTCGCTGACTTAAAATATCGAATTTTTCGTAGCCAATAAGTTCTGCTTCATACATATCCCATTGCACAGTTGGGTAGCCTTTGGGCGGCATATCCAAAGCTGTATAATACGTAATTGGCTCTTCAGAAATTAAAATGCCTCCCGCATGGATAGAGCGTTGGTTAGGCATTTTAGACATCACATTGTGAACGAGTCTTATCTTTTGATAGACAGGATTTTTTAAATTTATCCACTCTCTGGTGGGGTCGCTGAAACTATCGATCTCATCTTTCGCTAAACCTAAAACCTTACCTATTTCGCGAATGATTGCTCTATCTTTAAAGGTGCTCATAGTACCTAGAAAAGCAACATGCCATTTTGGATATTTTTTAAAAATATATTGCTGAATAACTTCCCGTTCATCCCAGGCAAAATCTATATCAAAATCTGGTGGGCTGGTTCTTTTTTCGTGCAAAAAACGCTCAAAATATAAATCCAAATCAATCGGGTCTACATCTGTAATTCTTAAACAATAGGCAACAATACTGTTGGCGCCAGAACCTCGGCCAACATGATAAAACTTGCGTTTGCCCATTGCATACCGAACAATATCAAAAGTGATTAAAAAGTATGCTGAATATTTTTTGAAGGCTATAATCCTTAATTCTTTCTCTAATCTTTCTAAAGCAGTTGCATTATCTTTTCCATATCGATACTCAAGGCCTTTTAACGCCAGCTTTCTCAACAACAGCACATCCGATTCTTCACCTCTGGTATAATAGAATTTATTCTTTGACTGTATTTTCGGCTCAAAATACACTGACAAGTTACAGCTATCTATTAACTTTTGGGTATTTTCGATGATGAACGGATAGTTCTCAAAATGTCTTTTCAGCTCATCTTCTGAAATTAGCGTTTCACCTTTTAAACACTTAAACTCTTCCGGAACCTTGGTTAAAAGTGTATTCAAATCAATTGCCCGCATATATTCATGCAGTCGATAAGTTACTTTATCTGCCACGGTTACCGGATGCCAAACCACCAATTTATTTTTTTGATTTAGCATCTGATGTTTATAGAGGAAATTTAACTGAGAATAGCGAATACCAACAAACTCGTTTTCAGCTAAAACATAAGTACATTCTTTTTCAAATGGATAAATAATAAATACATTTTCGAATTTTGGAACTTTATCTGGTAGCGGTATATTATAAATGTTATGGTGGCTCAAAAATTCGTTAAGCTCTCGCATGCCCTCTTTATTTTTAGCTATCCCAAAATAAAGCAAGCGGTTATCTTTTCTAAATTCTATACCAGCAAGTGGTTTTAACTGATAAGGAATATTTCCTTTTTGTACTTCATCTGCCGCTTTAAAAATGCTTTGGTTCATGCATTCCCGAATAAACTCGATAGCACCAGTAGAGTTATTGATATCGGTTAATACAAGCTGATGAATATTTAAACTACGAGCCTGAGCTATAATGGCTTCAATATTCATTACGCCATATTTTAAACTATATGATGAGTGAACATTCAAAAACATTTTAACTATCGCTTAATTTGTTTGCTTGCGAAACATCAGAATTAATAAAGGTTCTAATCCTCGATTTTTTCTTTTCTTCCTCCCCTTTTTCCTTTTCAATCTTTTTTAACCGTGGATTATATTTTACAACCTTGCCATTTTTATCTTTTTCAGGTTGATTAACAATGCAGGCTTTCACAACAGATTCTACTCCATAACTCTTTCTAACTTTATCCATCGCTTGATATAAATCATACTCTTCTTCTGAAGTATGGTAAAGACCGATTTGCTCAAAGCCACTTACTAAATGAGATAATTTTACTCCAATTAACCGAAGCATCATGCGTTTACTGTAAAGTTTTTTAAATAAATCGTGGGCTTTGGTAATTAAAAAAGAATCTAAAGCGGTATAAGGAATCCGAGCCTGTTGCGTTACGGTTTCAAAATTAGAATACCGTATTGTAACTGTTATACAAGCTGTTAATTTCTGTTGACTACGTAACTCGAAGGTTAAATTTGTTATCATTCCGGTAAGGATGGCTTTCATTTTATTGATGTCCATACTATCGTTTTCAAAAGTTGTTTGTGTACCTATCGATTTCCTTTCGCGATAAGGAACTACAGGTGATAAATCAATCCCGTTGGCCTTTTGCCATAAATTAATTCCATGGTCGCCAAGTATTTTATACATCAACTCTTGCGGAATTTGAGCCAGCGTTTCTATCTTCCGAACGCCCATTTCGCTAAGTTTTTTATAAGTTGCATTACCAATACCGGGAATTTTATGCACCGATAAAGGATTTAAAAACGGGCGGACTTCTGGAAAAGGAATCTCTTTTTCCCCGTTTGGTTTACATTCATTAGTTACTACTTTAGCTACGGTTTTATTTACTGATAAACCAAAAGAGATAGGCAATTTTGTTTCTCTAATTATTGTTTGACGTAATTCTGAAGCAAACTTCATACAACCAAAAAACTTATCCATTCCCGTCATATCGATATAGTGTTCATCGATACTGGCTTTCTCAAACAAGGGAACACGTTGTGCTATAATTTCAGTAATTTCATGTGATGCTTCTGAATAATCGTCCATATTACCTCTAACAAAAATTGCCTGCGGGCATAACAGCCTTGCCGACCTACCGGGCATTGCAGCGTGAACGCCAAATTTGCGAGCTTCATAACTACAGGATGTAACTACTCCTCTATCAGAACCACCACCAACGATGACTGGTTTGCCAATTAAATCTGGATTTTTACGCAATTCTACTGAAACAAAAAATGCATCCTGATCCATGTGGATAATATTTTTCCCTTCCATAAACTACTTCTTTATCGAAACAAAAATATACTAAATTTATTAGTATTATAAAATATTTAGATTCTATTTATCAACATTTAACTAACCTTTTTAGTTTTAAAAACTAAAACTTTTAAAGCTAAGAGGTGTTCTTAACTATAGTAAATATTTTAACTTTAAAAGATTTGTTATGGCGAACGATAAAAAAGCAGACGACAAACATAAATCGTCTGGAACATCGAAAGAGAAAGCTACTTTTGACCAAAATGGAAAAGGCGCTTCAGATAAATATGGTCAGGCCGGAGATAAACCTAATGAATCAGGAAAAGAGGATGGCAAAGGAACCACTAATAAGGATACAAAAACTAAATAAAACAGAAAAAGTTGCCTGATTAAGCAACTTTTTTTTATTTAAAACTTTTAAAATCTATTTTTCATAGATACTCATCTTTTCAGCAAGTTCTATAATGCTTTTAATTTTAAGTTTTTGAAATAATCTTAATTTATAAGTGCTTACAGTGCCCATTTGCAGGTTAAGCTGATTGGAAATTTCTAAAACACCAACACCTTTTGTAAGCAACTCAGCTACTTCTAATTCTCTTCCAGATAGTTTTGTGAACGGATTATCTGCATCATTACCTAATATGCTATTAAACATATTCTCTTTAACATTTCTACTAGAATAACGGCTACCAGCTAAAATTGTAGTAATTGCAGTAACAATTTCAGACTCTTCTGCATTCTTAGTTAAATAGCCAGATGCACCAGCTTTTAAATAAGGAACAGCATAAATATTTTCGTTAAGAGATGAAAATACCAGAATTTTAGCGTTTGGTTGAATTGTTTTAATCTGTTCAATTACTTTCAGGTTATTCCCACCTGGCAAATTTACATCAATAATTATAAGGCTCGGAGATCTCTCAATCTCAACAAGTGCTTGCTCCATAGTAGAAGCTGTCAGTATTTGAACTCCCGTCCAAAAATCTGATATGAGGTTCTTCAAACCACGGCGAATAATTTCATGGTCATCAGCAATAAGTACTGAGAGTGTACTTACAGTATTTTTCGTTTTCATTGTTTGGTATATTGGGATGATTTAGTTACTTTTTTGTTCAATAGAGATAGAAATTGGTTTTAAAAATAGACTTTTTAGTTAATTTGGCTTGTATATGTAAATGTACATATTTAATTATTTACGTTAAAAAATTATTTTATTAATAGATTATATATTCTAAAGAAATAAAAAAATATATTGACATTTATCAAAAAAACAACAAACATTACATGAAATGGCACCAAAAAAGTCAGATTTTATTTAAAAATAAACTCCGTTGCATTTTAAAATGTTATTAAATTTTGCAAAAAGCTAAATTTTAGCCCTAATTCGACTTAAAGTTTCTAATCTAATCGCTAGAAAAGATGCTATGTATTTTAAAGAAACCCTATTTATTAAATCAGGAAAAGACACAAGAAATCTTTTATATCTTTTTTCAGCTGATGATATTCTACATAAATATGCTCTTTCTTCTGCAGAGCGATAACACAATTCCATCATTTTTCTTCCTACAATATTAGCTTCAGTATAGTTTTCATATAAATATTCAGAAAGCATATGTGGTATTGCAATTAACTCCACATCTTCTAAAGCTTGCAAATATTCTTCTGATTCTCCTGAAAGCCAAAGATTTCTGATAGTACCAACCACTTCATTTTCTTTAGAAATCCATGTTGTTATTTCAGTTTTTTCATCCTTAATAAAACCTCTTACAACTCCCTTTACAATTAAGAAAAGATGTTCATTTTTATCGACAGGAGAAATTATAAATTTATTTTTTTTGAAAAATACAGGAAATGTAGATTGATTAATACGCTCCTCAATATCCGGATTTAGTGGATGGATTTTTTTAAAAATCCCAACCACAGGCGAAACATTGTTGTATTTTCTCCACCTATCTTTTTCAGATAAATCAACAGTAAACATAGATTATTTAGGGGATTAAATAAGTTCAGTTCTTCTAAGAATAAATTCTTATGTAATAATAATAAGTTTGGAGTTAAAAACGAAGTTTATTTATAGATTTTACTAATCTTAATCATCGTTTTATAAGATTTTTTCTACTCCTAAGCCAAATAAAGCAAAATCGTACTTAACAGGATCTGCTGCATCAAAAGATTTTAAATTATTGGTAAGTTCTAAAGCAGTTAGCCAATCGGTTTGCTTACGATAAATTAAATTTAAATAGCGCCCAACTCTATCTACGTGAACATCGCAAGGACAAATCAAATCTTTAGGCTTTAAAATTCCCCATATACCAAAATCAACACCATTGTTATCCTGTCTAACCATCCACCTTAAAAACATATTTAACCTTTTACAAGTCGATTTTTGCAGAGGAGACGAAATATGTTTTTTGGTTCTATGCGGAAAATCTTCGAGAGAGAAAAAATAGCTCCTGAAGTAGTTTAAAGATTGCTCAATGGTAAAATTCAAATCTGGTATTAAGCAATTTGCTGATGATAACTCGAAATTTTCTAACGAAGAATCTGATGATAAAAACTCGTTACGAAATACATTTTGTTTTGGAACGAATGCCATTTCCAAACTATCGTAATTATTGTAATGAAATTTAAAAAATGAAATAAAATACAGCAGGTCGGTATCATTAAAAGTTCTGTGCTTAAAATTTAACAATCGCTTTAAATCGTTATCAGTATGATTCAAAACAAAATCATGCGGAGCATAATCCATCCTGCTTAAAAGCTCTTTACACTTATTGATTATTGTTTTTCGTTGCCCCCAAGCTAAAATTGAAGCAAAAAACCCTGCAATTTCAATATCTTGTTTTTTAGTGAATAAGTGCGGTATGCAAATCGGGTCATTCTCAATAAAATCTAGTCGATTATACTGCTCTACTTTCGAATCAAGAAAATTTTTAAGATCTAAAAAATCCATTCTTTTAATTAAAAAAAATCCGGAGATCGAATTACAAAAACGACCACCGGATTTTAAGAAGTGAAATACACTTATTTTAAAGCATTTTCTAAATCCTCTAATAAATCGTCTATATCTTCCACACCAACACTTAAACGCAATAAATTATCGGTAACACCAACTTTTTCACGCTCTTCTTTAGGTATAGAACCATGTGTCATGGTTGCAGGATGATTGATTAAAGACTCAACTCCACCTAAAGATTCAGCCAAAGTAAATACTTTAAAATTTGATGATATTCTGAATGTTTCTTGTAAATCGGCACCTTTAAGCGTGATAGAAATCATACCTCCGAAACCACGCATTTGCTTTTTAGCAATATCATGATTAGGATGTTCTTCAAAACCAGGCCAGTAAATTTTATCAACTTTTGGATGATTTTTTAAATATTGAGCAACCTTTTCCCCATTTTCGCAATGTGCTTTCATACGTAGATGTAGGGTTTTTATTCCTCTCAAAACCAAAAAAGAATCCTGAGGTCCTGGAGTTGCACCGCAAGCATTATAAATAAACCAAAGGTCTTTATACAATTGCTCATCGCTGGTTACCAAAGCGCCCATAACCACATCAGAGTGGCCTCCGATATATTTGGTAACCGAATGCATTACGATATCTGCTCCTAAATCGATTGGATTTTGTAAATACGGAGATGCGAAAGTATTATCTATCGTAAGGATAAGATTTTTCTCTTTTGTAATCTTTGCTACGCCTTCAATATCGATAATTTGCATAGTAGGATTTGTAGGTGTTTCAATCCAAACCAATTTTGTTTTATCATTGATGTAAGGAAGCATATTTTCAGGCTTAGATAAATCTAAGAAATGAAATTTTATGCCATATTTAGTAAAGATTTTGGTGAAAATCCTGTAAGAACCTCCGTACAAATCATTACCTGTGATCACTTCATCGCCAGGTTGCAATAATTTTAAAACTGCATCTGTAGCACCCATTCCGCTTGAAAAAGCCAAACCATATTTTGCATTTTCTAAAGCAGCAAGACAATCTTCTAGTGCTTTACGAGTAGGGTTTGTTCCTCTTGAATATTCATAACCTTTATTATCTCCAGGCGATTTTTGCCAGTAAGTAGAGGTTTGATATATTGGTGTCATCACTGCACCAGTTGTTGGATCAGGTTCTTGGCCTGCGTGTATAGCTTTTGTTCCGAATTTCATTATTGTATCAAGATATAAGTATAAAGTATTAAGACTAGCGTTATTCTAATCTGAAGTCGTAAATCTAGATTCTAAAATCTATTAATATGCCCTTGCAAATAGTACGCGTTGTGTTGATGGTTTTCCTGAGTAAATACAGATTCCATCTTCCAACTTATTATCTAACGGAATACAACGGATTGTAGCCTTTGTTTCTTCTTTTATTTTTTGCTCTGTTTCTGGAGTTCCATCCCAATGTGCTGAAATAAAACCTGCTTTATCATCAAGAAGCGTTTTAAATTCTTCATAGCTATTTGCTTCCGTTATATGCTCATCGCGATAAGCTAAAGCCTTATCAAACATTGCTTGCTGAATTTCTTCTAGTAGTTTAGCGATGTAAATATCCAACCCTTCTTGCGGAACGGTTTGTTTTACTTTCGTATCTCTACGGGCAATTTCTACTGTTTTGTTCTCAATATCTCTACCACCAATAGCAACACGAACCGGAACACCTTTTAATTCATAATCTGCAAATTTGAAACCAGGGCGTTGTGTATCTCTATCATCATATTTAACTGAAATACCAAAACCTTTTAAACGCATACTTAATTCGTTTACGTAGGCGGTTATTTTAGCTAAATCCTCATCACTTTTGTAAATTGGAACGATAACAACCTGAATTGGAGCCAATTTCGGTGGAATAATTAAACCAGAATCATCACTATGTGCCATAATTAATGCACCCATTAAACGTGTTGATACCCCCCATGATGAAGCCCAAACATAATCCAACTTACCATCTCTACCTGTAAATTTAACATCGAATGCTTTTGCAAAATTTTGTCCGAGAAAGTGTGAAGTACCAGCCTGAAGTGCTTTACCATCTTGCATTAAAGCCTCAATACAATACGTATCTAATGCGCCTGCAAATCTTTCATTTGGTGATTTTCTACCTCTAACAACTGGAACGGCTAACCAATTTTCAACAAAATCAGCATAAATGTGAAGCATACGTTCAGTTTCTTCAATAGCTTCTTGTGATGTAGCATGAGCCGTATGTCCTTCTTGCCATAAAAATTCAGCTGTGCGTAGAAATAACCTTGTACGCATTTCCCAACGAACCACATTAGCCCATTGATTTATTAAAATTGGTAAATCTCTGTATGATTGAATCCACCCTTTGTAAGTGTTCCAAATAATGGTTTCGGAAGTTGGACGAACAATTAATTCCTCCTCCAGTTTCGCAGTTTCATCAACAACAATGTTTCCGTTTCCATCATTTTTTAATCGATAGTGTGTAACCACTGCACATTCAGTTGCAAAGCCTTCAACGTGAGAAGCTTCCTTAGAAAAAAATGACTTTGGTATGAACAAAGGAAAATAGGCATTCTGGTGACCAGTATCTTTAAACATTTTATCCAAAACTGCCTGCATTTTTTCCCAAATTGCGTAACCATTTGGCTTTATAACCATACAGCCACGTACAGCTGAGTGTTCTGCCAAGTCGGCTTTTATAACAATATCATTGTACCACTGTGAGTAATCTGCTTCTCTGCTTGTAATTTCTTTGCTCATGTTATGTATTTGGAACGTAAATTGTATGTTAAATAATGTGAAATTAAGTTACAAATTTATAAATTTATGCCTACAAAACGATTATTGAAGCCTAGCATTAATTTTTATTGCTAATAAATTAGCTATCTGTTTCATAATTAATTTCGTATATTATGTTTAACACACACAACTAAATATAAACACAATGAAACCAATTAAATTTTTACCCATTGTTATGATAGCAGCCGCTGGGTTGGTTGCTTCATGCTCTACATCAAAATTGGCTCAAAATTCTGCAGCTGATGATGATGTTTACAACACTGTGGCTAAAGCCAGGGAGGTTGAATATCGTGCGCCTGCACCGCCACAACAGCAACAACAACAGTATGCTCAAGGCGATCAGGATTATGATGAATATTACGGAACAAGTAATCCTTACTATGATATGGATTACTCATCAAGAATAAATCGTTTCCATAATGGCTCTAGCTTTAGAGGTTATTATGATCCATACTACGATAACTTTTATTACGGCAATAATTTCGGTTATGGCTCAAGCTACGGTGTAACCAATTTCTTAGGTTATGGCGGCATGGGTTGGAATAACGGTTACGGCCTTGGTGGTTGGGGTGGATATGGTGGCTGGGGCGGTGGTTACGGCTACGGCAGCATCTGGAACAATCCTTACAACTTTGGCAATTTTGGTTATAATCCTTATTGGGGATGGAATTCTGGCTGGGGCTGGGGTATGAATTCTTACTATGATCGCTTTGGTTGGGGTGGCGGCGGCTTTTACGGAGGCGGCGGCTGGTTTGGCGTTGGTGGTGGTTATTATGGTGGCGGATGGGGATCTTACACCAACAATAACAGCAGACCAAGACCAAACAGAGATGGCGATAACCGTGGTTCTTATGGTAATGGTGGTTCCAGAACTCCTATTAGCGGAGGCAACTATGGCAGACCAGCAGTTTCAACAAACAACTCTGGTCGTCCGGAAAGATGGTCAAATGGTAACAACGGTTCTACTATAAATAATGGTCAAAACGGGCGTACAAGTACAAGACCATCACGTGATGATAGCTACACCAGACCTCAGATTCAACAATCGCAACCTCAACCTCAAAGCAGACCTGATCGTGGTAGTTATTCTCCTCCACCTTCTTCATCTGGAAGTAGTGGCGGTGGAAGTTCAAGCGGCGGTGGTGGCGGCGGCAGACCAACAAGAGGCGGCGGCAGATAGTTATAACACATTCACACAATTTATAAGATGAAACTAAGATCAATTTTTATTGTGGCAGGGATAGTTCTTGCCAGCAATTCTTTATATGCACAATACACCAGTGATGTGTTACGTTTTTCGCAACCAGAATTAGGAACTACTTCTAGATTTAAAGGTTTGGGTGGTGCTCAAACAGCTTTAGGTGGAGATGTTAGTTCGCTTTCAGGCAATCCGGCAGGATTAGGTTTTTTTACCAAATCTGAATTTACTTTTACGCCGGAGTTCAACAATTTTAAAGTTGGCTCAGAATATTTAAATAATAACTTATCTGATAAGAAGAGTAAAGCAGGAATCAACCAAGTTGGACTTGTATTCTACTCTCCTACTAACAGATCAAAAGGTTCAAGTTTAAATGATGGATGGGTGAGTGTAAATTTTGGAGTTGGATATAACAAAACCAATAATTTTAATCAGAACGTTACTTACGGTGGCAGAAATATAAAAAGCTCTATGGCCGATTACTTTGCAAATATTGCAGGGAATACACCAACAACAAGCTTAGCTTCTGGTTCATTAGAAAAAATGGCCTATGATAATTATTTAATCGAGTACGATCCAAGCGGTTATTTCCCGACAACGGCTCTAAATAACAATCAGCAAAATATTATTACTCGTTCTGGTTCTCAATCTGAAGTGAATATTGGTATGGCTGGTAATTATGGCAATAAACTTTATTTAGGTTTATCAGTAGGCTTGACTAATATTAATTACACTTCTGATGTTGCTTATTCAGAAACTGGAAATAACTTAACTTTTGCAGGACAAGATCCTGTTTTCTTAAATGGAACTTATAGTTTTAATTATAACTCTATTCAGCAAACTAGAGGTAATGGTATCAATGCAAAATTGGGCTTGATTTACAAACCAGTTAATGAATTAAGATTAGGTTTAAGTTTTGTTACACCAACCTGGTATAGTTTAACTGATAATTTTTCTGAAAATTTAAATACCAGATACAAAAGAGCAGATGGTACGAATGTTCCTGAATACACAAATCCGCTATCAAACTATAATTCTGAATATAGCTTGAGAACTCCTTACCGTGTAAATGGTGGTGCAGCTTATATTTTTGGAAACAGTGGTTTAATTACAGCAGATGTAGAATACGTAGATTACAGCAGTATTCATTTCTCATCTAACTTTGCTAATGAGGAAACAAATACCAACCGTGATATTGCCGCTTTATACAAAGCAAATTTTAATTACAGAGCAGGTATTGAATTTAAACTTGTAGATCAGTTTATGATTAGAGGTGGGTATTCTTATTCTGGAACTCCTTACAAAAATTTAGATTTTACAACTCAGGCTTATAGTGGTGGTTTAGGATATCGTTTCGATAACTATTATTTAGATGTAACTTACAGACATACTAAATGGGATTCGACAAATTCACCTTACACTATTTCATCAGATTATCCTGATTATAGTTTTACAGGTGCTGGTCCGACTGCAAATTTGAAAAATACTGCAGATAATGTATTCTTAACTTTCGGGGTTAGATTTTAAAGAATAAAATTCGAATTAAAAAGTCCTGATGAAAATCAGGACTTTTTAATTTTTAACAATAATTATTTTTTCGCCGTAAACTACACCTCTTTCGGTTACCCCCTGAACAATAACTCTAAATTCTCCTGTTAAATCTCCTGTGGTAAAAGTTAGAGGAGTTTCAGTATTACTATTTAAAATGGTTTGATAATTCCAATAAATTGTAGCAAAGTTTATTGGTTCGTTTTTGTTGTTGATATCTGAAATGTAAAACTCTTTAGGCAATTCAATACTATTCAATATCAAAAAATTAGGTTTCTTTTCTACATCCAAACAACCAGGATAAACAATGGTGGGGCCATTTGACGGATACGTTTTGCCTTTCACTGGCATTGTTCCTGATGAGTGATTATTACAATTTAAAATTCCATATTGACAAACATAATCGCCACAAGCATTTATCCCTAAAGCTGATGAAAAACCTATTGAATTATCTCTTGAACTTTTGATTGTTACCTCATTCAACTTTATACCTGCTAAAGAAGTTATACTTTCCGTTGCTAATAAAACCCCCACTTTGCTAAGTTCGTTAACATAAGTAAGATCCTTCAGATAAGTTTTAATTTCATCAAACGGTTCGTTAATTTTAACATCATAACTCAGAAAATTTTTACCTCCAACGCTCAACCAGGTTTTCCTTTTTGGTTCAGAAATTAGAGCTTGAAAAGGCAAAACAAATTTCCCTGTGCTGTCTGTATTAATCACATTAACATTTCCACCCGTAATCGTATTAATTTCAATTGGAGATTTTAATGCTTTTTTTCCTTTAGAAAAGAAGCCTGAATATTCTATTTCAGAAATATTATTTTTGTGGTTTACAGCTAGAGTTTTCTGCTCCGGCCATTTATATTTTCTCCAGCCTTTAATTAGTAGAACATCTTCTAAATAATTTAAATCATTAAACTTAATTCCCGAGAAATTGGGAGGCATTTGGCCTAAATTATTCTCAAAAAAACTATAGTCAACTATGTTCTTTTTATTAGAAATATTGACTCTATTTGCCTGAACGACTGCAATAGAAACCAAGCCTTTGCTTAAAGGCTTATATTTAAATAATAATTTCAAGTTTAATTTCACACTATCTCTGGTTGTATAATGGTCTTTAATTCCATTGATTTCTAGCTGCTCTATCTCATCATAATGAGCGAAGAAAATTCTTTCTGATATTGGTCTATAAAAGCTATCGAGCAACGTAATGGTATTAATTCCAATCGGAACGGAATCAAGCTTAAGCAAAATTCTCGAAGCTTTTTTTGAATCTAGATTTAGTGCTGTTGATGAATATAAACGCTCGTAGTCATGTACAATTAAATGGACTTTTTGAGTTGAATTACTCTCTACTGAAAGTCTAAATTCTTTATTACCAATAGCAGAAGTAAATTTCAGGTTCGCACCACTATTCAAACTCTTAGGTAATTCATATTCTCCAAAAAGTGCATCGTCTTTTATAAGTTTAATAGTGTATTTTACGCCAGCTTCCGGAAGTAAATAAAAGCTGCCCATCCCAAAAGAATTTGTGCTAATTGTATCTAAAGTTTTCTTATCGGCATAAAGAATTGCCTTTGCACTAATTGCAGTGCCTTCAAAATCTTTAACCTCCCATCCTACTTTGCTTTGAATTCCAGAAATTAAATATCCTCCCTCGGGATAAAAATTAATCAGAAACTGGTATCTATTATTTATTGGAAGTTCGATTTTTTCATATCTCAAATACTTATCCTTTTTTACCGTGACAGAAATTAAATTATTCTCTTTAGTAATTTTATCAGATGGATAATCAATCATTATTTCACCAATAATACTGGTTTTAGATTTTCCTTTTTGAAGGATATGATTTCCTTTTCCAATTACATAGGAAACTTCAGCATCTGCTATAAAACGGTTATCGCTTGTGAGTGCTTTAAGCAAAACCGTTCCATTACCGGTTTTTTCATCCTTGGTTTTAAAAATTGATAAATTGGCTGTTAGTGGATTTACTTTTGATGATTTAATAACTATCGGTTGAATAAATTGAACATCGGGCTTTCCGTTTAACTTGATATTTGTATTTGCAACAAATCTATAATTACCACTTTGAGTGGAATCTGGTAATGTAAAGCCACCGAAAACAAAGCCTTTATCAATTAAAAATTTTTGCTGCAATACAACTGAACTATCAGCATTGCTTACTAAAGACAGATATAGTGTGTTATAATTGTCTAGATTGGTAATGGTTTTGAGCAAATAACCTGTAAACCAAACCTGATCGTTATTGGTGTAAACATTCTTATCAAAATGGATAAATAGCGTTGATGATTTCTGTTGCAATGAATATTGCTCCAGAACGTTTGCTATACTATCTGCTTTATTTACCTGAGCATTTAATGTTATTGAGGATGAGACAATAAGAAAAGCAGCAAGTAATTTTTTAAGCATAAAAATAGGTTCTGCTTAAAAATGAACATATTATTTTAGAATTTCAAACTAAATTATGCCGTGTAAAACACCGCCTTCCTGTGCCATTTCGTTAATTTTAGCTTCAACTTCTATATCTTTAATCAATTCTGGAGCGTGGTGCGGTTTTTTACGTGCATCAATAATCATCGGGCCTTTGCAACCCCAATGCTTATCGATTGTAAAATCATTAATACCATAAATATCTGCAGCCGGATTGCTTCTTGTAAAGGCTACCCAAACCAAGTTGTTGATATTGGCTGCAACAAATTCAGAATCATCGCAAAGAACAATTAATGGCAAGCCAGATAAATCTTTATCAATTAAAGCCATGTTAAGCTTGGCAATTTCGGCAGCAGTTTTTTCAGGGTTTTGGTATGGTTCTGCTTGCAAAACCAATACGCCAGCTATTGCAATTTTTGGGCTCGAAAAACCATCTGCTAATGTGGTTTCTGGAAAGGTATTCCAAAGTGTTCGTTTTTTATCTCCTGCAGCTGCAATAACAACTTTAGAGCCACTGTTTAATCCATCGCCACTATAATCTAATGTATCAATTGTAGTGTTAGTATAGAAATGAAGGTCTGTTTTTAAATCTATCCTTTCTAAAATATGCTGAATAAATTCTTCTATGTGATGTGTACTTAAATTTTCATTATCTTCTCTAGCTGCGATAAAAAGATATTTTGCCAGACTTAATTGATTTTTACCTAAAATATGATTAGCAATTGTAAGAATTTCCTGCGGCTTACGCTCTTTTAAATATGGCGTATATCTCTCGCTACCAATTGCAAATAATAGAGGGTGGACACCGGCTGCATCTACAGCATGAACTTCTTTTAAACCATGAATTTCTTGCGGAATTGCAGAACCTGTAATTTCATGAATTAAAGCACCAAAACTTGTATCTTCTTGTGGTGGTCGACCAACTACTGTGAAAGACCAAATTGCATCCTTTTTATGATATACGTTATGTACTTTCATCAAAGGAAATGGATGCGTTAAACTGTAATAGCCTAAATGGTCGCCGAAAGGCCCTTCAGGTTTATTTTCATTCGGATAAACCGTTCCGGTGATAATAAAATCAGCATCAGCAGAAATGCAAAAACCTTCATCATCATAAAAATATCTAAATCTTCTTCCGCCTAATGCTCCGGCAAAAGTCATTTCAGATAAACCTTCTGGTAATGGCATAACTGCAGAAAGTGGATGAGAAGGTGGTCCGCCAACAAAAATACTAACCTTAAGTGGTAAACCTAAAGCATTAGCTTTTGATTGATGAACGCCAATACCACGATGAATTTGATAGTGAAGTCCGATTTCTTTATCCTGTATATATTCGTTACCGCCCAGCTGAATTCTGTACATTCCTAAATTTGCATTAAGGACGCCAGGTTTTTCAACATCTTCGGTATAAACCTGTGGCATAGTAACGAAAGGACCACCATCCATTGGCCAATTAACAATTTGAGGTAATTTACTAATATCAGTTTTTAAAAAATTGCGCTTTGCAGATGGCGTTTTTAACGGCAAAGCTGAAAGCGCAGTTAGTGCAGTTCCGGCATACTTAAATGGCTTTTTAAGCGCTTGCATCGGGTCAGAACGTAAGCCGACCAATTGCTGTACTTTAGGCAAAGTATCTCTGAAAATAAATTTGGAGCGTTCTAATGTTCCAAATAAGTTTGATACAGCCGGAAAAGGACTTCCCTTAACTTTTTCGAAAAGCATAGCTGGACCACCATTTTCATATACACGTAAGTGAATGGCAGCCATTTCTAAATAAGGATCTACTTCTTCTTTTATCCTTAATAAATGACCATGCTTTTCTAAATCATTAATACATTCTGCTAAACTTTTGTATGCCATGCCCAAAGATATATGCTGAAAAACAAAAAAGCCACAGATTAACAGATTTAATATATAACCTGTTTATCTATGGCTTTTTAAAATAGAATAAAATTTTATTTCTTACCTGCAAATGAGCGTAACATCCAGGTATTTTTCTCTTTAAATTGCATAAAGCGATTAACCATATCATTTGAACCGTCATCACCAGCGTTATCTGTTTCATCTAGTAACTGGCGTTCGATATCAATTAAAGTTGCCATATCAGCCAAAATCTCGTCAACCATATCCATGTCTTTCATTCCAATGGTGTCAACTTCTTTAATTTGCGATTCTTTGATATAATCGGCAAAACGACTGTGCGGTGGTTTACCCAATGTTAAAACACGTTCTGCAATTTCATCAATAGTTAACTGGGCATTTGTGTAAAGTTCTTCGAATTTAATATGCAGCGTAAAAAAGTTTTGACCCTTAATGTTCCAATGGCAACCTCTTAATTTTTGGTAGTGAATATGATAATTAGCCAAGTAATCATTTAGAAGATCAACAACAGGTTTTACTTCCTTTTCATTTAAGCTTATTTCTTTTGCGTCCATTTTTTCTAATTTATATTTAATGTGTTTTTAACAATCAATCAACCTAAAAGTTTCGCATAAAATGCGATTTAAACAATACCTTAATTATATGTTCGTTTAATAGTGATGGTTATGCAAAAGAGCACGTTTTCCATATAAAAATAATTGATATTAATCAAGGTTAAATCATACAAAAATCATATTAGAAACCACAAAAAAATCACATTTCTTGTTACGTGGGTTTTATAATATTATTCGTATAATTGCTACCCTTATAAAAAATTTAGATAAAAATAAATGTATAAAATAGGCTTAACCGCTTTACTTCTGCTTGCGTTAAATGCATCAAATGTTAAAGCGAATAATATATTAATCGATTCTATTGGCGTAGAAAATAATAATGGTAAAAAGTTAATAGTTCACCAAACTGCCGCAAAAGATACTTACTACTCTATTGGTCGTCGCTATAATGTTCCACCGAAAGAAATTATGGCTTATAATGACAATAAGTATCTTCAAATTGGTGTAATTGTTAAAGTACCTACAAATCTCCCATTCGGAAATACTGCTACTGCTAGTTTGCCTCAAACAACTACTACTAATACCAGTGAGCATATTGTTGTAGCAAAGGATAACTTGAATATGTTGGCCGAAAAATATGGCACTACCGTAAATGAATTGAAATCGGTAAACAATCTTAAAACTATAAATTTAAGCATTGGGCAGGTTTTAAAAATTCCGGCTAAGAATGGAGAAGTTTCTAGTCAGCCCATTAATAATTCTCCGGTTACAAAAGAAGCTCCGGTTGCACCTACTGAACAGGCAAATACATCAAGCGAAACATTAATTGAACATGAAGTTAAGCCTAAAGAGTTTTTAGGAAAAATTGCAGAAAAATATGGAACAACTGTTGAAGAAATTAGAAAGGCAAATAATTTAAGCGGGAATAATTTACGTATTGGTCAGAAATTAAAAATACCAGCTACTAAAAATATTGATGAAAATAAAGTTGTAACAACTGCTGAAATAACTACACCAGATAGCAAACCAGTTACAAAAGATGCTGTAGGAACTCATACTGTTAAAAAAGGCGAAAGCATCTTTAACATTGCAAAGCAATATGGAATTACCGCTTATCAAGTCAGAAAGACAAATAATTTAGAGGATAATAATTTATCAACCGGGCAGGTTTTAAAAATTCCTTCGGATATCGTAACTGAAATTCCTCCGGTTAAAGAAAATACTGCCCCAGCTATAGTTAAAGAAACACCAAAAGAAGAAAGCTTTATTTATAATGTTGGTAGTGGCGAAACGATTTTTTCTATTGCAAAAAAATTCAGCCTTACTGCCTTTCAAATCAGAACGGCAAATAAACTTAATGATAATACCTTAACTGTTGGGCAGAAATTATTAATTCCTAAAGCTCCTGAACCTAAGTCAGTTGCTGAATTAGCTAAACAAGATCAAGACAGTAATCCAGATAGTACATCATTTAAAGACCCTAAACTTCGTGGTGCGCCAAGTAAATATGGTTTAAGCCAAATTGAGGAAAAAGGTGCGGCAGTTTCAATTTCTGATCCGGATTTAGATGCAAGTAAAATGCTTGTTTTACACCGTACAGCTCCAATTGGAACTATTATTAAATTAACTAACCCGATGACTAATCGTACAGCATTGGCTAAGGTTGTTGGTAAATTTACGGAGAACGAATCGACAAAAGATGTTATAATTGTAATGACTAAAGCTGTAGCAGACTCTTTAGGCGCTTTAGATAAAAGATTTTACTGCAATTTAACGTACGGTGTGCATGAGCTTGAATAAAAAACCATTTATAATTGGTATTGCCGGAGGAAGCGGTTCCGGAAAAACTTTTTTTTTAAACTGTTTTCTTCATCATTTCAAACAGGATGAAGTAACATTAGTTTCTCAGGATGATTATTACATCCCGGCAGGAGAAATGACCCAAGAAGAAAACAAACTTTACAATTTTGATTTACCTTCTACCATTGATAGTGAACAATTTTTAAGAGACATTAAGCAATTAATGAATGGTGAGGTTGTTTACAAAAAAGAATACAATTTCAATAATCCATTAGCGGTTGTTAAAATACTCGAAATAAAATCGGCTCCGATAATAATTGTTGAGGGATTATTTATTCTTCACTTTAAAGAAATCGCAGCGCTATTAGACCATATGATTTTTATCGATGCTGATGAACAAGTGGCATTAGATAGACGTATAAAACGTGATGGCTTGGAACGTGGTTATCCGGAAGATGATGTATTATATAAATGGCATAATCATGTTTTGCCAGCATATAAAGAATACTTATTGCCTTACAAAGGCATATGCAATAAAATCGTAGTAAATAATACAGACGAACCCGATGAAATTATTGCGATTACGGAAGAAATTTCTGTTGATTTAAGAAACAGCATTTTAATTGATAATTAAAACAAGAGGGCTTTGAAGTAAATCAAAGCCTTCTTGTTTATGCCTAATCCAATCTCATTTCAGGTATCTCTCCTTCAACAATCAATCTGCCCAAGGTAGATTGTTTAATAAAATCGACACTAACACCTGGTGCTCTTTCTAAAAGCTTAAAACCGCCTTCTGGCAAAATATCTAACACAGCAAGTTCTGTTACTACCTTTTTAATACATTTAACACCAGTTAATGGCAAAGTGCATTTTGGTAAAAGCTTACTTTCTCCGGCCTTGTTTATATGTTGCATGGCTACAATTATGTTTTTTGCTGATGCAACCAAATCCATTGCGCCGCCCATTCCTTTTACCATTTTACCCGGAATTTTCCAGTTGGCGATATCACCATTTTCTGAAACTTCCATTGCGCCTAAAATTGTTAAATCTACCTTTTGGGCCCTTATCATTCCAAAACTCATTGCCGAATCAAAAATTGATGAACCCGGTAATGTGGTGATGGTTTGTTTTCCTGCATTTATTAAATCTGCATCTTCTTCGCCTTCAAATGGAAATGGTCCCATGCCTAATAATCCGTTTTCTGATTGAAGCACAATGTTTATATCATTTGGAATATAATTTGCAACCAATGTAGGAATCCCTATACCAAGGTTAACGTAATACCCGTCTTTTATTTCTTTAGCAATACGCTGAGCGATTTCTTCTTTTGAAAATGCCATAGTCTTTTTAATGATTGAATTAAAGAGTGAATGAGTGATTGAATTTTGAATGAATGAGTGAGTGACTAAATCAACTAATTACTTTTCCTCACTGTTCTTTGTTCAATTCTCTTTTCGTAATCTTTTCCTTGAAAAATTCTGTGAACGTAAATTCCGGGTGTATGAATATGATCTGGTTCTAATTCTCCTGCTTCTACCAATTCTTCAACTTCAGCAATTGTAACTTTACCTGCCATTGCCATAACCGGATTAAAATTTCTACTTGTAGAACGAAAGATTAAATTCCCTGCTGTATCGCCTTTCCAGGCTTTTACAATAGCAAAATCTGCATCAAAAGCGTATTCCATCAGAAAATCTTTTCCATTAAAATTTCTGATTTCTTTACCTTCGGCAACTTCAGTTCCAACACCTGCGGGGGTAAAAATTGCGGGCATTCCGTAACCTGCTGCTAAACATCTTGTAGCCAAAGTTCCTTGCGGAATTAATTCTACCTCCAGTTCTCCGCTCAAAAGTTGTCTTTCAAATTCAGCATTCTCACCAACGTAAGAAGATATCATTTTTTTAACCTGACGCTGTTTTAACATCAATCCAATACCAAAATCATCTACCCCTGCGTTGTTTGAAATACAGGTTAAATCTTTAACTTTTTTATTAACTAATGCTGTTATACAATTCTCGGGGATGCCACATAGACCAAATCCTCCTAGCATTATTGTAGCGCCATCAGATATATCTCGGATTGCTTCTTCGGCACCTGATACAACTTTATTTATCATTTTATGAACTTTTGGTTAGTCTGCTAAAATACTAATTGCGTTTAATAACCTTGCAAGAATATTTTAAATCTATATGGAATAATTTATAATTGGAATTAATCTAAACAAGACTTACCTTTGTACTGCAATGATTTACGAGAGAGACGACAAAACTTTTATTCTTCCAACAGACCCGGAATTCCAAAAAGGGATTGGTTTTATTTTCAGCTGTATGGCAGAACATAAAAAATGTTGCGAGAAATTTAAAAAAGGCAAACGCTGTAAAAAGTGTCCAGGAAATAAGAAAAAGTAGTTTCTGTAGATTTTTAGTTGAGGTAAACATAGGTTATTCCATCACCACCTCTATCTGCATGTTCATCTTCCATCCTATTTACCTGACTGTATTTTCTTAGGTATTCGCGTATCATTTTCCTTAAAATGCCATCTCCTTTTCCATGTATCAGTTTAATTGATGGAAAACCTAGCATTATTGCTTTATCTAAATACTTTTCAACCTCGAATAACGCATCTTCAGTTCTCTTCCCTCTTAAATCCAACTCTGCTCTAAAACCCGAAACAGCATCATTCATTCTACCCGCAAAAGAATTACCTAAACTTTGAACAGCTTTTTTGGCTTCACGGTTGCTTATTTTCTGAACCCTGCTCTTTTTAACATTCGAACGTAAATCGCCAATGGCCAGAACCAAATCGTTGCGGTTAATTTCCAAAACGAGTCCGGTAGTTTCACTATCATTAAATTTTACGTAATCACCAACTTCAATTTCACCACCAAGAACTAAAGGTTGAGGTTTTGGCTTATCTACTTTTACCTCATTCTTAATAAGTTCCTTTTGTAAATTTTGTCTTAATTCTTTGGTAACTAACTTATCAGCCTGCTTTTCTTTTATCTCTGCAATGGTATTTTCTACTAATTTATTGGCGTTCTTTATAATATTTTGAGCTTCTTGCTTAGCTTCTTTTATCAAAACTCTACGATTTTCATCTAAGAAAGCTTTTAACTTTTCGTTCTCTGCAACCAGATTTTTAGCCTTATTTTGCTGATTGGCTAAACTTACTTTTGCATCGTAAATCGTTTTCTTCTCTCTTTCCAAATCAACCAACATCGTATCTACACGATTTTGATTTGAACCCGTTTTTTCTCTTGCTAGTTGAATTACTTCTTTTGGCAAACCTATATTCTGAGCAATTTCAAAAGCATAAGAACTACCAGGTTTACCCATTTCCAAAATATAAAGCGGTTTCATTTTGGTGTTATCAAAAAGCATAGATGCGTTTTCTAAACCACTGGTATTTCCTGCAAAAAGTTTTAAATTAGAATAGTGTGTTGTAATCACTCCACGTACTTTTTTATTATTCAAAACCTCTAAAACCGCCTCAGCCATTGGTCCACCAAATTGTGGATCTGTTCCTGTTCCAAATTCATCAATTAAAACCATTGTTTTTGGTGATGCATGTTCTACGAAATAACGCATCTTTTTCAAGTGTGCGCTATACGTACTTAAATCACTTTCAATTGATTGATCATCGCCAATATCTGCAAAAATATTTTCGAAAATTCCCACTTCACTATTTGCATCAACCGGAATTAACAAGCCAGTTTGTAACATTATCTGCAACAAACCAACCGTTTTCATACAAACAGATTTCCCACCGGCATTTGGTCCCGAAACCAATACAACCCGTGTTTCTGCATCAATATGAATATTTAGTGGAGTTATCGTTTTCTTATCAATAGCAAAAGATAAAAGCAATAAAGGATGCCTCGCATTAATCAGTTTCGTTTTTGATTCCTTTAACAAACCAGGCATTTCAGCTTCAATTTCTATTGCAAATAAAGCTTTTGCTCTAACAAAATCCAGTTTGGTTAAAAAGCCATGATATGATAAAAGTAACGGCGAATAAGGACGTAATTCATCTGTTAAGGCAATTAAAATTCTAATAATTTCTCTGCGCTTATCAAATTCTAAATCGCGAAGTTTATTATTTAAAGCAAAAACTTCTTCAGGCTCAATGTAAACAGTTTGGCCCGTTGCCGATTCATCATGTACAAAACCTTTTAGCTTCCTCTTGTTTTCAGCTAACACCGGAATACACATTCTTCCATCACGAATGGTTAAACTTCCATCAGCAACCCAATTATTTGCGATAGCTTGTTTATATATCGAATCCATTCGTTTCCTAACATCTTGCTCTGCCTTAGCAATTGATGAAGTAATTTCCTGCAATTCTTTTGATGCATTAGGTTTAATCTTTCCTTTTGCATCAATCACTTGCTCAATTTTACGAAGTATATTTTTTTCGATTGGAAGGTGTTCAAATAAAGCTTCTAGCGTTGGGTAAACTTCTGCTCTTTCTTCAAAAAACCTCAAAACCGAAAAAACGGTTTGAAGCGAAGTATAAATCTGAAACCATTCATCTTCCAATAGATATGTGCCTTCTACCCTAATTTTTTCTACCAGAGATTTAATATCAAAAAAGGTATTTATTTGAAGGGGTTCTTGATTTTGGATAATACTTTTAAACTCATTCGTTTGACGCAAAAACTTATCAATCTGGTCAAAACGACTCATTACTTGCATTTTAGATACCATAGTTTGCCCCATGATACTTAAACAATGCTTACTAATTAATTGCTTTATTTCTAAAAAGCCTAAACGCTCTAAACAATTTTCGGGATATAACATACTTATTTCACTTCCGTGGCCTTAACTAATTTAGTTTTTTTAGTCGAGTCGGCCTTCTCCATTACTACCTTTTGCTTCTCCAATTTATTGAAGATTACTTTATAAACCTCGCCCAGTTCTGCCGGATGAGCATAATAATATTTCATGCTTTGTGCATGTTTAGCAGAATCTATTCCATATTTCTTAAAAATCCCTTTATAATAAGCCGATGCTACTTTTCTTGATGAATCAAGATTACTTATCGTCGAAATATAACCATCAACAACATGAATATCGTACAATATATTTTGCATTTTTTCTGGCGGGGTTATGTCTGTCGGCATCTTTTCTTTACAGGCGAACAAAATAATCGAAGCCGATAAAAAGCATATCAAATTTCTCATGCTTAATTAATTATTATTTTTTGCCCAAATTGCGGCAAGGTTATTAATTTTACACAAAAATAGGTATAAATGAGCATAGCTGATAATCTTAAAAAATATAAAACCGAGGTAGAATCTGATAATGTCAAACTAATTGCTGTTTCTAAAACACAAACTAACGAAGCAATTTTAGAAGCTTATGAAGCTGGACAAAGGGTTTTTGGCGAAAACCACGTTCAGGAAATGGTAGATAAAGAAGCTGAGTTACCAAAAGATATTGAGTGGCATATGATTGGGCACTTACAAAGTAATAAAGTTAAATACATTGCGCCATTTGTTTCGCTGATTCATGGTGTAGATAGTTTAAAATTACTTCAGGAGATAAACAAACAAGCTAAAAAGAATAATAGAATAATTGATTGTTTATTACAGGTTTACATTGCCGATGAAGACACAAAATTTGGTTTAGGCTATGATGAAATTATTGAAATTTTACGGTCTGATGAGTTTACAGAACTAAAGAATATTCGAATAACAGGATTAATGGCAATTGCCACAAACACCAAAAACGAAAAACAAATTACCATAGAATTTAATGAGTTGAAAGTGCTTTTCGATGGTATTAAACTTAGCTTTTTTAAAGACGAAGAATCTTTCAAAGAAATATCTACCGGAATGAGTGCCGATTATAAGCTAGCTATTGAAGAAGGAAGTACAATGGTTAGAATTGGAAGTAGTATTTTTGGAAAAAGAATTATTAAACATTTTAAGGCCAATCCATCGGTTAATTAAATATGAGTGTAAATATTAGAGTGGCTACTGCGGCCGATTGCCCAAGATTGCTGGAGTTAATAAATGAATTGGCTGTTTACGAAAAAGCTCCTGAAGAAGTTACCGTTACTTTAGAGCATTTTATTGATGCAGGTTTTGGCGCAAACCCCGTTTGGAAAGCTTTTGTAGCAGAAGTTGATGATAATGTTATTGGGTTTGCATTGTATTATACCCGCTATTCTACCTGGAAAGGTTGCAGATTGTATTTAGAAGATTTTATCGTTACAGAAGATTTTAGAGGCAAGGGTGTTGGCAAACTCCTTTTCGAAAAAGTAATTGATGAGGCCAAAAACGGTAATTATATTGGCATGGTTTGGCAAGTGCTCGACTGGAATGAACCTGCAATTAATTTTTATAACAAATATGCATCAAACTTTGAAGCAGGCTGGTTAAACGCATCATTATCGAAACAGCAGCTTCAAAATTTATAATTTATGGAAATTTTTAAGTTTGGCGGTGCATCTGTTAAAGATGCTGAAGGAGTAAAAAATCTGGCAAATATCGTTCGCGATTATAAAAATGGTGAATTACTGATTGTGATTTCTGCAATGGGTAAAATCACCAATAAATTAGAAGAACTTAATTACGCTTATTTAAACCAAAGCGAAAACGCACATTCAATTTTTGAAGAAGTAAAGCATTTTCATTTTGATATAATTGAAGCTCTATTTGAGGGAAAACACAATCCGGTTTACGATGATGTAGCAAACACTTTTGTGGAAATTGATTGGTTATTAGAGGATGAGCCTGATAACGACCCTGATTATATTTACGATCAAATTGTTTCCATTGGCGAAGTTGTTTCTACAAAAATAGTTGCTGCATGGCTAAACGAAACAGGCAATAAAACACTTTGGGCAGATGCTCGTAATTACATTAAAACAGACAACACTTACCGTGAAGGAAAGGTAGATTGGGATAAAACAAATGCAATTATACAAAAGGAACTTAAGCCTTTATTAGCTCAAAATATAATAGTTACGCAGGGTTTTATTGGCGGTACGAGTGAAAATTATACGACAACTTTAGGTAGAGAGGGCTCTGATTATTCTGCTGCAATCTTTGCATCTTGTTTAGATGCAAATGCGTTAACCATTTGGAAAGATGTTCCAGGCGTTTTAAATGCAGACCCAAAATGGTTTGATGAAACGGAAAAAATCGACCAGCTCTCTTACCATGATGCAATTGAGTTGACATATTATGGCGCTACTGTAATTCATCCCAAAACAATAAAACCACTACAAAACAAAGGTATTCCGCTATTTGTGCGTTCTTTTATAACTCCAGAAGGCAATGGAACTGCAATAACGAAAGAAAATAATCCTTTACCTGTACCTTCGTTTATCTTTAAAGTTAATCAGGCACTTATTTCGATATTTCCGAAAGATTATTCCTTTATCATAGAAGAAAACCTGAGCAATATCTTCGATTTATTCCACAAACATCGGGTTAAGATTAACACCATGCTTAATTCTGCCATCAGTTTTTCGGTAAGTGTAGATGATAACGAGGAGAAAATATCAAAACTGATTGATGCTTTATCTGCTCAATTCACCATAAAATATAACAAGAATCTGGAACTGGTTACCATTAGATATTACAACCAACAAACCATTGATAGAGTGGCTGTTGATAAGGATATTTTATTAGAGGTAAAAAGCAGACATACTTGCCAAATGGTAATGAAAGACAAAAATACAAACAGATAAAAATGAATGATGAGATTTTAGATGAAGCCGTTCAGGATTATATCAATTTAAACTTAAATAATGATGTAAATAAGATTGCTTTATCTAAATCTCCGTTTGAAAATATTTCAGCTGCTGAACTTGCAAATCAGATCGCGGCTAAAAAAAAATCCGAGAAAAAATTACCAACTTGGTTTAGCACATCAAAAATCTATTATCCTTCTACCCTTTCAATTGAGCAAACTTCATCTGAAATAACCGCGAAATATAAATCCAAATTAGCGATTGGCAATAATTTAATTGATTTAACTGCTGGCTTTGGGATTGATGCTTATTATTTCGCTCAAGCAGTTAGAGAAGTTACCCATTGTGAAATAAACGACGATTTATCTTCAATTGCCAAACACAATGCTCAACAATTAAATACTAAAAACATCAATTTTGGAGCAGTAAATGGACTTGAATATCTCGAAAAAACAAAGTTAATATTTAGCACCGTTTACATCGACCCTGCCAGAAGAGCAGAAAAAGGAAAGGTTTTTTTGCTGAAAGATTGTACTCCTGATGTGGTAAGTAATTTCGATAAAATTTTAGCCAAAACGGATAGATTAATTATTAAAACTGCTCCACTATTAGATATTTCAGCTGGTTTAGCAGAACTGAAATGCGTAAGTGAAATTCATATTTTGAGTGTAAAAAATGAATGTAAAGAGTTAATCTGGGTTATAGATAAAGATTTTACTGGTAAGCCTAAAATTATTGCAGTTACACTAAACAACTCAGAAAAGGAATTTAGTTTTTTTCTTTCTGAAATGAATACGAATGTGATTTATGCAGAAGTTCTAAATACACACGATTATTTGTACGAACCTGATGCTGCATTATTAAAATCGGGAGCTTTTAATTTGATTGGTCAAAAGTATGGCTTAAAGAAACTGCATCAACAAACTCAGCTATATACTTCTCAAAAAATTGAGTCTACATTTCCAGGTAGAATATTTAAGATTAATTCAATTATTAAAGGCAATGAATTAAAGAAACAAAAGGATTTGTTTGGAAATGTTATTGTTAGAAATTATCCTGCAAAAGCAGAAGAAATAGTAAAAAAATTCAAAATTAAAAGCGATAAAGATTTTTTTCTGATTTTCACTAAAAATATAAATAACGAATTAATTGTAATCTCAGCGCAGATAATTCAATACTATTAAAAAAGAAAAGTCTTTCATTAAAAACGAAAGACTTTTTAGGGATGTTTAAAAATATTTTGCTTTTAAACTTTCTTAACATTTACTGCTTGCAAACCTTTTCGACCTTCTGCAACTTCAAACTCTACCTGATCGTTTTCTTTTAAACTATCAATCCCACCTAAAACGTCTTTAAAATGTACAAATAAATCTTTATTGTCTTCTTGAACAATAAAACCAAAGCCCTTTTGAGTGTTAAACCATTTAACTTTACCGGTAGCCATAAAAAAAATAAAAAATATATAAAAATTAAACCTTTAAAACTTTGTTTCTAATTTTTATACTACCAATTGAAAAAATAAAATCAATAAACAATCAGAAAAAGCGTTAATCTCGAAACAAAGTAACCAAATATAATTAATCAAACACTAAAAATCAATTAATTACAAGTGTTTTAGAAGAAAATTAGATGTTATTTATTTGGCTGAGGCGTTGTTCTCAGATATGGCTTAATAATTTTATGTCCTTTAGGAAATTTTGCAGGAATATCTTCTGTTTTTATACTATTTACAACAATAACATCTTCTCCATCTTGCCAATCTGCTGGTGTAGCTACGCTATAATTCGCAGTTAGCTGCAAAGAGTCTATAACTCTTAAAACTTCATTAAAATTTCTACCGGTTGAAGCTGGATAAGTAATAGTTAATTTAACTTTTTTATCAGGACCGATAACAAATAATGAACGAACGGTTAAAGTTTCTGAAGCATTAGGATGAATCATGTCATACAAATTTGCTACAGTTTTATCTGGATCGGCAATAATTGGAAACTCAACTGAAGTATTCTGAGTTTCATTAATATCATTTATCCATCCTTTGTGAGATTCTGCTGTATCAACACTGATTGCCAATACCTTAACATTTCTTTTTTCAAATTCACCTTTTAGTGCTGCCGTTCGTCCAAGTTCTGTAGTACAAACTGGTGTATAATCTGCCGGGTGCGAAAATAAAACACCCCAACCATCACCTAAATATTCGTAAAAATCAATTTTACCTATTGATGTTTCTGCCTGGAAATTTGGTGCGATATCGCCTAATCTTATACTCATAATTATAATTTTATTTAAGTTGATAAACAAATCTAAACAATAGAATAGTAAATATATAGACTTTATATAATTTAAAAGCAATATCCTAAAACAAAAAAACCTTGAAGGTTTTAGCCAACAAGGTTTTAAGCATATTAATTTGTTTGGGTAAATTAATTATAAACTTTAATCATGAAAACATAGTCTTGCAACTTTTCTATTTGTTTCGCACGTTTTAATCCAGATAGCGCATTTTTTTTATTAGCAGAAATTTTCTTTCCTAAAGAATCTTGAGGAATAGCACGCATTGCTTCTAAAATATATTTAGATTTTATAGCGAATGAAGCACCCTCTGCAGAAGTTTCTTTTCCACTAATAATACCAACAAGGTTTCCATTATTATCAAGTAACGGGCCACCGCTATTACCAGGATTTAATGGAATAGCAACCTGATACTGTGTTGTATCACCAATAAAACCACTTTTCGAACTTACATAACCTTCGCCTAAAACAGCATCATCTTTCGGATAACCCCATGTGTAAACATTCTCACCTACACCCGTGCTATTTCTCTTAATTGTATAAGGTAAAGCAGTTAAGTTTTTGAAGTTTTTATCATCAATTTTCAAAATAGCGATATCGTATTCCGGATCTTTAAGAATAACTTTTACTTTAAAAGATTCGCCAAGGTTATTTTGAATATATACTGAATCAGCACCATTAATAACGTGTAAGTTGGTAGCGATATAGCCATTTGTAGAAACTGCAAAGCCTGTTCCGCCGAAGTTACCAGGATTTGATTGCTTATTTGCAGGCAAATTATTTGTACTTATTTTACGAATTAAGTTATTCTGCGTTTTTACTGCATTTGTAACATTCTTACTTAACTGTACAAATTTATCAGCTTGCTGACTGTTATGCTGTATAGAATATATTGAAACAAAAGATAAAACAATAAATGAAGCAGCAACTGCAATTGCAGATCTATGCTTGCGCCATAACTGAACAACACGAGATGGATGTGGCCTAACTGCAGCAGCGATGGTTTCAACATCAATTTCTGAATGTATTTTATCTAATTGCTCTTTTAATAGTAATTGCTGTGCATATTCTTCCATTGTGTGCAAGAAAACTTTATGCGATACTACTTTATGGTCAACATTTGCATCATTACGGCGCAACTGCTCAAAAGCCTCGGCTTCTTGTGCGTTAAGTTTACCTAAAAGATAATCTTCAATAATTGCATCTAACTCTAAATCGTTTCTCATTTCCTTTACTAATGTTGAAAAAATATTTTCTTTAACCTTTGCAAGCACTTATACTTTTGTGTTTTTGCATTATCTGTATTGGTATAACCAAACTTTTCGCAAATATCCTGCATGGATAAATTGTGGATATAAAAATCCTGAATAATGGTTTTACAAGGTTCGCCCAAATGTTCCAAAGCCGATTGCATCTTAACAAAAGCTGCATCTTTCTCTTCATGCTGCTCCACATCCTCATCTACAACAAACACATCTTCATAATCGGTTATATTACCTGCCTTCTTACTATTTTGGGCTAATTTTTTAAGCCAAATACGACGGCAAACCGAATAAATATATGTTTTGAGTTTACTGCTTAGCTCAAAATCTCCTTGTTTTATCTTATTATATAAAACAATTATAGCTTCCTGATAAACATCTTTAGCATCATCTTCATTGCCATTATTATTAAGTATAAACTGCAATATCATCGAGTAATACGCTTTATACAATTTATTAAGGGCATCTTCTGAGTTATTTAGAATACCTAAAATAACCTCTCTATCTGTTGGAACTGAACTCTTTAAACCGTTATTCACCAGTTAATACTTTTTTCTTTAAATAGTAACCCAATATTAGATAAAAAAAATATCTCTAGCTACTTATGTACACTTAATACTATCCACATTATAACGGTAACCCACAGCCAAAAAAAAATATTTTCACTTTTATTAAAATTATCGGGTTACCTTTTTACCTTTGCGGCATTAATGGTAAATTAATTAATACTTAAAAAAATTCAAAAATGAAAAATGCATTCAAATTAGGCTTTTTAGCTTTAGCTTTATCTTTATCAGTTGTTGCTTGTAACTCAGAAAAAACTGCTGAAGGTACTGATTCTGCTGCTGTTGATACTGCTGCTGCAACTCTTGATTCAGCTGCTGCTACTGTAGATTCAGCTGCTGCTAAAGTTGATTCAGTTTCTGCTAAAGTTGATTCTGCTGCTAAAGCTCACTAGTCAATATTTAAAAGACAAAAATTAAAGGCTTTTGAGTTTTCTCGAAAGCCTTTTTTAGTTTTATTCATTTCTATTTTATCAAAAAGTATTTATCATGAAAAAAATCTTCAAATTAAGTTACTTAGCTGTGGCTATATCTTTATCAGTTGTAGCTTGCAGTTCGGAAAAGAAATCTGATGAAATCGATACTACATTGGTTGATTCATCTACAATTGCACCACCAGCCGCAACATCTGTTGATACGAATACGGTTGATACAGTGGCAATTGATTCTACAAAAAAGCCATTGTAAAGCTGAAATAAAATATTTTAAAAAAAAATTAAATAGTTGGGTTACCTTTTTAATATAGTGGTATTAAGGGTAATTAAAACGATTAATAAAACCTTAAAACAAATCCAAAAATGAAAAATGCATTCAAATTAGGCTTTTTAGCTTTAGCTTTATCTTTATCAGTTGTTGCTTGTAATTCAGAGAAAAAAGCTGAAGGTACTGATTCTGCTGCTGTTGATACTGCTGCTGCAACTCTTGATTCAGCTGCTGCAACTGTAGATTCTGCTGCTGCAACTGTTGATTCTGCTGCTGCTAAAGTTGACTCTGCTGCTAAAGCTCACTAGTCAATATTTACAATATTTAAAGGCTTTGATTAATTTCAAGGCCTTTTTTTGTTTTTGTACAATTCTTTAGATACAAAAGCCATAAAATCCATCAATTGTAGTAAATTTGCGGTCAAAATATAATCCGCATAATGAATTTAACCTCACTACAAGCAATTTCACCAGTTGATGGTCGTTACAGAAAAACAACCGAAAGTTTAGCCGCTTATTTTTCAGAACAAGCCTTAATTAAATATCGTGTTTTCGTAGAAATTGAATATTTTATTGCATTATGCGAGATAAACCTTCCAGGATTAGAAAAATTCGATAAATCACTTTATCCTCAGCTTAGAAAAATTCATGAAAACTTTTCCGAAATTGATGCTTTAGAGATAAAAGAAACAGAAAAAGTAACCAATCACGATGTTAAAGCCGTTGAATATTTTATAAAGGCAAAATTTGATGCGTTATCTCTTCAAGACTATAAAGAATTTATCCATTTTGGCTTAACCTCTCAGGATATTAACAATACTGCAATTCCATATTCTATAAAACTTGCGCTAAACGAAAGTTACTACCCTGCAATTCAATCGTTGATTAAAAAGATTGAAGAACTTGCAACCGAATGGAAAGAAATTCCAATGTTGGCGCATACACACGGGCAACCAGCTTCACCAACCAAATTGGGTAAAGAGTTTTTAGTTTTCGCTGAGCGATTAATCATCCAATTAGAAGGGTTAAAAAATATCCCAAACAGTGCCAAATTTGGCGGTGCAACCGGAAACTTTAACGCACATCATATCGCCTATCCTCTAGTAAATTGGGTAGATTTTTCTAACAATTTTGTAAACGAAACTTTAGGTTTAACCAGAGCACAGCATACTACACAAATTGAACATTACGATCAGTTCGCGGCACAATGTGATGCTTTAAAAAGAATTAACAACATTATTATTGATTTAGACAGAGACATCTGGACTTACATTTCGAAAAACTATTTTAAACAGAAAATTAAAGCAGGCGAAATTGGTTCATCGGCTATGCCGCATAAAGTTAACCCAATTGATTTTGAAAACGCTGAAGGTAATGCTGGAATTGCAAATGCCTTATTCGAGTTTTTCGCAGCTAAACTTCCAATTTCTCGTTTACAAAGAGATTTAACAGATTCTACAGTTTTAAGAAATGTTGGTGTACCATTCGGACACACTTTAATTGCAATTAACTCAACTTTAAGAGGCTTAAATAAAATTTTATTAAACGAAGCTGCTTTAAATGCAGATTTAGAAGATAATTGGGCAGTTGTTGCCGAAGCGATTCAAACTGTCCTAAGACGTGAAAACTATCCAAATCCTTACGAAGCCTTAAAAGAACTAACCAGAACAAATTCAAAAATAAATGCAGATAGTATTGCTCAATTTATTAATGGTTTAGCAGTTTCTGAAAATGTAAAAGCTATTTTAAGAACGATAACACCATTTAATTATACAGGCGTTTTCTAATATTAAATTGACGCTAAACAGACAGCCAAAAAAAGCTTTATTAATCTTTATTAGTAATTTTGTTTTATCAAATTGATTAGACATGACCATTAACGTATATACAGAACAAACTCCAAACCCAGCAACCATGAAATTCATGGTAAATAAGCTGTTAATAAACGGAAGTGAAGATTTCGCTACTAAAGAAAGTGCTGAACATTCTCCATTTGCTAAAGAGTTATTCAAATTTAATTTTGTTGCGGGTGTGTTCTTCGCAAGCAATTTTGTTACCATAACAAAAACTGATGATGCTGAATGGGCAGATATCGAAGCTATTTTAAAAGAATTTGTAAAAGGTGCCGTTGAATCTGAATTAAAAATAAAAGAAGAAACTGCTGATGAAGCACCTGCTTTTGAAGGTTCGGAAACTGAAATTAAAATACAGCAAATTTTGCACGATTATGTTCGTCCTGCGGTAGAACAAGATGGTGGTGCAATAACGTACAAATCTTTTGATGAAGGTGTTGTTACTGTAGAACTTCGCGGTTCTTGCAGTGGTTGTCCTTCTTCAACAATTACATTAAAATCTGGTATCCAAAATTTATTACAAAGAATGGTTCCGGAAGTTACTGATGTTGTTTCAGAGGCATTATAAAGATTTTTTATCTTACCCATAAAAAAAGCTTATCAAACGATAAGCTTTTTTTTGTTTGTGCTCATTTTTTGGAGCTTAATAAATATAGACGATTCGTCATTGCGAGGCACGAAGCAATCTTTTAAAAAATAAATTATTATTAAGTATTAAAATATCTACCCAAAATATTTTTTAATCGCCACTAACATCTCATTTGTTATTTTTCCATTAGTAGCCAGAATTTCTCTTTTACCAAAAAAATCACTTCCACCACCGAAATCAAAAACTTCTCCGCCCGCTTGTTGTACTATATAGCAACCAGCAGCAAAATCCCAGGGTTGTAAATTGTATTCAAAAAAAGCATCAAATCGACCGCAAGCAACATAAATCAAATCTGTTGCAGCAGAACCCATGCGTCTTAAACCATGAGTTTTTTGCATCATTTCTTCAAGTAACTTTAAATATTGAGGCTGCTTATTAAATTCGTAATAAGGAAATCCGGTTGCAAGCAAGCTAGATTTTAAATCAGGATTTGATGAAACTTTAATCTCTTTTTTGTTCATAAATGCCGAGGCATCCTTATAAGAATAAAACATTTCTCCTCGATTCAACTCATAAACTACGCCTAAAACGGCTTTATAATCTTCATACAATGCAACGCTAATGGCATACGTAGGTAATCCATGAATAAAATTTGTTGTTCCATCTAGTGGATCGATAATCCATTTATAAGTTTTTCCTTCGCGATTTATGGTTTTCTCTTCAGTCAAAAATCCAGCATCAGGAATTAGTTTTTCAAGGTTTTGAACCAGTTTTTGCTCAGCTGTTTTATCAACATAAGAAACCATATCATTTAAACCTTTATACTCAATCCTCTGCGCATCAAATTGCATAGCTTCTTTACGGATAAAATTTCCGGTAAGCCTAACAATCGATATCACTTTATTGCATATTAATTCGTAATTCATAGTTATTTAAACAACAAAGTATTTATGTTGTTGCGTTTTTAAATGAATTTATAAGTTTTAAGCCAATTTATTTTTATTCCTTAACGAATAAAAACTTAAGATAATTCCGCCTACTACCAGAAATGCAGAAATCATTTCTGCTTGTGTAAAAGATAAACCAAACACATGGTACTTTGAATTTACACGATATAATTCTATAGAGAAACGCTCTACACCATTTAAAATCATGTAAATTCCAAACATTAAGCCTGGTGCTTTTATTTTATGGCGAATGCTCCACAGAAAAGCAAAAAGAATTAAACAAATAATTACCTCATAAATTGGAGTTGGATAAACACCTTGAGCAAGTTCATTACAAAACTTTCCGGCCCCACAACCTGGAATCGGAATCCCTTCGCCAACTACGTTATTTGGATATTTGTAAGACCATAACCAATCTGGCAACCAAGAAAATGGTTTTGGATTCGGGTTTACAATTCCCCAATCCCCATCGCCAGATAAGTGACAACCAATCCTACCTACAGCATAAGCCAGCATCATACCTGGTCCACCAACATCTAGCATATGTAAAGGCTTAATGCCGTTTTTCCTCGCGATATATAAAACTGCAGCACCACCGCAAATTAAACCACCGTAAAAAGTTAAACCACTAAACGATAATAATCTTTCAATAGGGTTTTTCACAAAATCATCCCAATACTCCAAATTATCGAAAAATTTAGCGCCAAGAAAGCCCCAAATCGCCGCCCACACAATCAAATGACTCATTAACTGATAAGGATGCATGGTAACTTTCGTTTCCTTCGGATTAGCTAGTTTATGTTTCTCCTTTTCTTTATAATCCCAATAAGCAAATAAAATACCCAAAAACAAACCACCAAAAATATTTCCTTTAGCCGACATCAATATTGATTGAGCATCGCTTACAAAAAGGCTATAATTAAGTAATGCGTACAACAATTTATAGCCAATAATAAATCCAAAAAGTCCGTTTAATATTAAATCGGTTGTGGTTGCCGGTTTACCAATAACAATAGTTTTTACAATTGGATGTAATACACCTAATGCTTCTTTACGTTTTAGTTCTTGCGTAAAAGCCCAATAACCTGCTACAAATGCAAGCGCAACAAAAACACCAAATGTATTAAACGGTAGTGGCAAATTTATGCCTAACAGGTATTCTAAAAAATGTGAAACGGTAGGAAACATACAAATAATTTGATGCGAAGATAGGAAAGAAACAGCAAAGCTGAAAGCTGTAAATAGTTAACTAAAAATGCAATTATTTTAATTTGAAAAGCAATTTCCTCTTATAATCGGTTATGATAGTCCTGCTCTACGCTCCAATCTTTTTTAAGAAAAATAAAAAAGGATTTCTGCTTCGCTCAGGTTTATTTTACTTCTGCAGTTTTCTATAGGATTTGCTGGGAGCAGGCCGAAATTAATTGCAGAAACCCGAGTTAAATAAACGGGATAGCAGCGATATCCTTTTTGGTTTTAAGTTGAAACTTACGAAGTTTCAAAAGCACTGATACCGTTAGACTTCGTAAGTTTCTCAAGAGCCAAAAAGATTTAGCGGATAGCCCGGCTAACCTTAATAAAGCTTCTAAACTACTTTTCTAATATTATTAATGATGTGCGTAAACAGAATCTAGTTCTGCAACTTCAACGTCGCCATCGGCGGTAATTTCTAAGAGCTTAACGGCTTTAAGTTCGTTAACCATAACCGGATCGTATTTAGCCCTTACCTTAACGTAGTTTTTGGTAAAGCCATGCATATAGCCCATTTTCTGATCGGCTTCGAAGAGCACCTCTCCTTCTGTACCAATTTGAGATTCGTAAAAAGCACGACGTTTTTTATCAGATAAAATATGAAGCATTCTACTACGTTCATTACGTTCGCTACCATTAACAACACCTTTCATTTCGGCTGCAGCGGTTAATTCGCGTTCTGAATAAGTAAAAACGTGTAAATAAGATATATCGAGCTGGTTTAAAAATTGGTAAGTATCTAAAAAGTCCTCCTTAGTTTCACCAGGAAAACCAACAATAACATCAACACCGATGCAGCAATGCGGCATTACCTCTTTAATTTTGGCAACACGCTCTACGTATAAATCTCGGCGATAACGACGGCGCATTAAACCCAAAATTTTATCGGAACCAGATTGTAACGGAATATGAAAGTGTGGCACAAATCTTTTAGAGTTTGCAACAAACTCAATAATTTCGTTGCTTAAAAGATTTGGCTCAATTGAAGAAATTCGGATACGCTCGATACCTTCAACTTTATCCAAAGCTTTAACTAAATCAAAAAATTTATCTTCACGTTCGCCGTTTCGAATACCAAAATCGCCTAAGTTTACGCCGGTAAGTACAATTTCTTTAACGCCACTTTCGGCAATAATCCGAGCTCGGTTAACAACATTTTCTATAGTGTCGCTCCTACTTGCGCCACGAGCCAATGGAATAGTACAGTAAGTACAAGGATAATCGCAACCATCTTGTACTTTTAAAAATGTTCGTGTTCTATCGCCAATTGAATAAGAAGCTATGAAATTATGATTAACTTTTTCTATATTTTGCTGATGAACAATCGCTTTAGGTTGCTTTGTTAAATCAGAAATAAATTCAACGATTCTAAACTTTTCGGCTGCTCCTAAAACCATATCAACGCCTTCAATTTCGGCAATTTCCTGTGGTTTTAGTTGTGCATAACAACCAACAATAGTAACGTAAGCGTTTGGAGAATGCTTTAAAGCTTCTTTTACAACTTTACGACATTTTTTATCGGCATGCTCAGTAACAGAGCAGGTGTTAATTACATAAACATCGGCTGCATCCTGAAATTCGACCACAGCATAACCTGCATCAGTAAATAATCTACCAATGGTAGATGTCTCGGAGAAATTTAGTTTACAACCTAATGTATAAAATGCGACCTTTTTCATTTAGCCTGCAAAGATACAATTTTGTATCAAGATTGTTGATTGACGTTTTATGGATTACGTAACCTTACCGTAAAATAACAAAGTTACTTAGCTTATTCTTCGTTCCAACGATAGCTTTTTTGCTCAAAACCGGCTAAATCTAAAACCCTACTTACAACTGTACCAGCAACTTCTTCCAGCGTTTTAGGCAAACTGTAAAAAGATGGATTAGCCGGACAAATAATTCCGCCAGCTTCGGTAATTGTTTTCATGTTGTTGATGTGAATTAAACTAAATGGTGTATCTCTTACAACGGCAATTAGCTTTCTTCGCTCTTTCAATACAACATCTGCAGCCCTTGAGATTAAATCGTTAGAGATGCCATGCGCAATTCTGCCAAGCGTACCCATAGAACATGGGATGATAATCATAGTATCGTATTTGGCAGAGCCCGAAGCAAATGGTGCATTAAAATCATTTTTGTGATAGAAAGTAAATCCGTAATCTTCGTATTTAGTATTTCCCAACTCAAACTGCCAAACTTCTTTAGCATTATCACTCATTACAACACCAACGGCTTCAATTTGGTCTTTTAGCTCAACTAATTTATCCAAAAGAACCTTTGCATATATAGAACCACTTGCGCCCGTAATGGCTACAATAATTTTCTTTTTATTCATATCAGTAATGCAAAAGTAAGCTTTATTAAACATACGTAACAAAAAAGGGCCAGAACAAAGTTCTGACCCTACATCTACCTATGAAAAACATACCCTCGAAAGGGTAAGAACAAATATATATATATTTTTAAAAAAAGATAATTGATATGTGCTAAATCGACAGAAAAACACAACTATTTTTTAAATCAAAACATAATTAACTGTTTTTCAATTAATTAATTTTACAAAAAATTAAAACAATTCGCACTAAAAAGTGTGCTTTTTACACTAAGCATATTAAAAATGTAATATATAACAACATTTAATTACTAACTAATAATACTATTTTAAACCTCAAATTATTTATTCTTATATTTTATTGATTGATTTTGAAGCAATGATGTTTTGGTAAGTATTAAACTAATACCTTAGTCTGTGGTCAATTATAGTAGACTATATTAATTTCAAAAAGAAAAACTCCCGATTTTTTGTCGGGAGTTTTCGTAATTAATGATGTTAAATTATTACTGTTTCGGTGCCGTAGCAGCAGGCTGTTCTGGTGCTTTACCAATTAGCTCCATGAATTGGTCTAACTTAGGTGTAATAATAATCTGAGTTCTTCTGTTTTTCGATTTTCCGGCAGGCGTACTATTATCGGCAATTGGATTAAACTCACCTCGACCACCTGCTGTTAAACGTTTAGGATCAACTGCAAATTTGGTTTGCAAAGTTTGAACCACCGATGATGCTCTTAAAGCACTCAAATCCCAGTTATTTCTAATATTAGTTTGAGCAATTGGAACATTATCAGTATTACCTTCAATTAATACATCATAGCTATCGTAATCTTTGATAATCTTGGCAATTTTGCTAAGTGTTTCTCCAGCTTTATCTGATATTTCATAGCTACCAGATTTATACAACATATTATCAGCTAATGAGATATAAACTACGCCTTTTAAAACCTGAACATCGACATCGCCCAATTCTTCTCTACTTAAAGAGCGAGTTAAGTTATTTGTAAGCACCATGTTAAGCGAATCGCTTTTGTTTTTAGCGTTTATTAACTGTTTGATATATTTATTCGAACTGTTAATCTCATCTACCAGTTTCGAAATGTTAACATTACCTTGATTACTTGAATTTAAACATTTAGTTAAAGCATCTTGTAATGCTGCTGTGTTAGCTTTTTCTGAAGCAATTTGCTCTTCTAAACTCTTAACGCGGCTTGTTGCGCCAGTTAGATCTCTTTGGCTATCTTGATATTTATTACTTAACTCTTGATTTCGTTCTCTTAGCTTATCAAAAGTTGTTTGTAACTCAGCATATTTTTTGTTACTCACGCATCCTGAAATCAAAATGATGGAGAGTATTAGTAAAGGAATTGATTTGTAAAGTTTCATAACTTTCTATTTTTAAATTATAAATTTCATAATTGATTACAACAACCGTTCCCTTTTAATGTTTTAACTCGAATTTTAAGCTTTATTAACTTTTAATCAAGGTTTTATAAAACAATATATAATCAATTGTTTCATTTACAAAAAAATCAGAAAATTGAGATCTATTTTAAGGTATTATTTAATAGATAATTAAAGATGAGTAATTCTACTACCTCATAAACATAATTTTAATTAAGTTTGAACTTAAGTAAATCGTTTTAGTAAATTATTAATCTTTGAGCATTATTGCTTGATTGTTCACGTTAAAAAAATTATCTTGCATGTCTAAAACAAAATATAACGATTATCTATGACGAAGCTCTTTGTTGGTGGGTTACGACCTGATATTAGTGAAATGGATCTGGCAATGCTTATTGGTCTTTATGGAAATATTGAAACCATTAAGGTTGTTCGCGATAGAGCTACAAACAAATGCAAGGGCTATGCCTTTGTAGAAATGCTGAAAATAGACGATGCACAAAAGGTTATATCTGCGTTAAACGGCGAATCTTATAAAGGAAATGTACTAAATATTAAAATTTCTGAAGATGAGCCAGCAAAATCACCAAAGGTTGTTAAAAAGTTCATAGCTAGAAAACCTACAAGATAGACTTTGGAAAGCTGTTTTATAAGTCTGTCTTTTGCAATACTCTAAATTAGAATTAGAAATACTTTTGTTGTATTCGAAAAAATACTTAATCTTACAGTTCATTAATTATTGTTTTGATAAACACTGATTAATTGTTTGTTAATGGAGGATATTTATATCCTCCATTTTTTTTAAGTAAAAGATTTGATGAATAATACACCATCACTCATGCCTATTACAATTCTATTTTGTGATTAACGATTAATTGATGAGTACCAATTAATTGGGTGAGAACGAAGATTCATACCATCACTTTCAATATGGTATAAAATTATGGGTTCAGAAAAATCTACAAAACGCTCAATCTTTCTTGAAAGTTTACCTAAAAAATCGATACTTGAAATACCTTCTTTTAGATGGACGTATATTACTGTTGCTGTTTTAAACTCAAAACGTTCTACAACACCAGGCCATTCAGATTTTATTCTATTTAAAAAAGCCGTAATTTTCTTTTGATTTTTGAGGATATCCATAAGCTTTAGGTTTTTATTAAGCTTAAAATAGTGATTATTTCATTTAATAAAATGATTTAAATCGCACTCGTCAAAAAAATTACAGAGTAAAAAATTCGTCACATAAATATTAACCTAAGCAAGTTCTATCCAAACCGGACCATGGTCGCTGGTTTTCTCCCATCCCCTCACCTGCCTGTCAACACCGCCTGCTTTTAACCTTTCTAAAAGTTGCTCATTCAATAAAAAATGATCTATTCTTAATCCGGCATCTCTACCATATGCATTTCTAAAATAATCCCAAAATGTATAAATTTTTTCATCAGGATAGAGTTTCCGCAAAGCATCTGTCCAACCTTGATTAATTAGATTATGAAATGCAGCTTTAACCTCTGGTCGGAAAAGTGCATCTTCAACCCATCTTTCTGGCTTATAAACATCAAAATCTGTTGGTATAACATTAAAATCTCCGCAAATAACTGTAGGCAAATTATATTCCAATAGTTTTTGAGCATGCTTAAATAAACGGTCTAACCAGGCCATTTTATATTCTAGCTTTGGTCCGGGTGCGGGATTTCCGTTTGGTAAATACAGGCAGGCTATAACTACATCATCAACCATTGCTTCAATATACCGACTTTGTAAATCTTCATTATCACCAGGCAAACCTCTTTTTAATTCTTTTATTTCTTTATCTCTTGCCAAAATAGCAACGCCATTCCAACTTTTTTGCCCATTCCAAATTGCATTATAACCTGCATTATTTATTGCTTCTATCGGAAATTTCTCATCAGGTGCTTTTAGCTCCTGCAAGCAAACAACATCAGGTTTAGTTTCATCTAGCCAGCGTAACAGAACAGGCAATCTTCCATTTACACCGTTTACATTATAGGTAGCAATTCTCATTCTAATTAATATTTCAGATAAAATGTAATAAATTAATGTGCATTGTGTAGCGTTAATTCATCTTAATACGTTTTCAAAGAAAATAGCATTATGAAAAACAAAACGCTTTTATTGCTAAAAACCATTACCGGTATTTTAATTATAGTAACAATAGTTCACTTTGTTAAAATTGTTTATAGTACCACAGAACAAAGCAAAACTGTTCAAAGCCATTAAGCTTAATGATAAAATATTAAGATAACTTCCAATCGGGCCTTTCGAAATGGCAAGTATAGCCATAAGGTACTTTTTGAAGATAATCTTGATGATCTTCTTCTGCATTCCAAAAATCAGAAGCAGGTACAATTTCGGTAACGATTTTACCTGGCCAAACACCAGAGGCTTCCATTTCTTCAATTAATTGGTTTGCAACAATTTCTTGTTCAGGATTTAGATAAAAAATTGCAGAGCGATAAGACGTACCAACATCATTTCCTTGCCTGTTTTTAGTTGTCGGATCGTGAATTTGAAAAAAGTACTCAAGTAATTTCCTGTAAGATAACACAGATGGATCAAATTTAATTTCTATTCCTTCGGCATGAGTTCCATGATTTCTATAAGTTGCATTAGGAACATCTCCTCCGGTGTAACCTACTACGGTAGATTGTACTCCAGGCAAGTGCCTTATAAGCTCCTCTACGCCCCAAAAACATCCACCTGCCAATATCGCTTTTTCAATTTCCATAACTTTATATTTATTTATGAAGGTACACAGCGATAAAATCTTAAACAAATTGAAAAGGCTGTAATTACACTCTCTGGACAATTTTACGAAGAAATACGTTTCGCTTAGAGGAACTCAAGATTGGTTTATAAAACAAAAAAGGAAATCGAAAGATTTCCTTTTTTGTTTTAGCGGAAAGCGAGGGATTCGAACCCCCGGACCTATGACAGTCAACAGTTTTCAAGACTGCCGCATTCGACCACTCTGCCAGCTTTCCGCTGCAAAAGTAATCATCTAATCGATATCTGCACAATAAAAAATAAGATTAATTGAGCTTTTTATCTAAGATTATGATAATCAAGCACAATCTTTTATTTTCTTATGCGCTTTAAAGAAATAGTCATTCAGCTTAATTATCATTATTAAAATACAAAGTTTTAATCTGATGATTTTTTTGCTCTGTAGATTAAGGAGTTACAATTTCTTAACAAGAACAGATTAAAAAACAAACGGAAAAGCATTTAATTTTGCAATTATGGCAAACCAAAATATCAGCAAATTATTGCAGAATAAAATAGAGTTACTAAAAATTGAAGTTGAAAACGCTCAATTAGAATTAAAAAAATGGGAAACAATGGCTAATGAATATAACGAACAGCCAGATAAGTTTGAGCTTATTGCCACCTTGCTTATGGGCGAAACGGCAGAAAATAAAAAAGCTAGAAAAAAAGTTTAATAAGAAACGAAGGATTTTTACACATCAATATAATTGCTATGCCTTAAAATAGCAATTATAGCTCTAGCCAAATATAACTAAGCACTTACACCAATTGCTTCGCAATTAAAACGAAGATGCTCCAGAGAAACCCCATCATAATTTAAGATAAAAATTTCTAATGGGTGGTTAAAATCTACCAGAGCGCCAAGTTTTGGCATAAGTGTAGATGTAAATGCATATTCATCAACATTTTCTAATAGTTGAATAAAAACTAATCTTTCATTCATATACCTGGCCGTTTCAATAAAACCTGGCCACTCTAATTTTATTTTTTCAATAAAAGCATGGGTATTGTGTCGTTCTATCAATCTAGTCATAGCGTTAATAAGATTATCAACAAATATAACCACCAGGCACAAGTAGTTTTTCTAAGAAAATGAAAAATTGAAAAAATAGTAATTGATATATATCATTTATTTTTTTCTAATAGATTAATTATTAAACATTTATCACGAATTATTTCGCTACATCATTAAAATACAATTATTTTAACAAAAGGGTAATATTACGGTATTAGTAATTATACAATGTTTTAATTTTGTGTACATGGAAACCTCGGGTAACATAACGCTTTTAAAATCATTTTTGAAGAAAATTCAGCAGCTACAGGGATACGGAGACATGAATTCTTACGTTTTAGCTTATGAATATAAAAAGATAGCTGATGTTTCTGACACTAATCTTGAAAAAATTATAGATGCGTTTTCATCACCTAAAACATGGTATTTAGGGAAAACTAAATTTATTGATCACATTGAAACACAAATTGGCGAAGTGTATAACTTATAAAAACTATTGTGCTTAAATATAGTTATTATTTAGATAATGAATAAACTACTTATAATTCTTCTGTTTTTTGTAATTATTAGCACTGGGTGTAAAAAGAAATTTTGCGGTGTAATTTCTGCTATAAGTACCGAGGTATCTCCGGCTGATGGTCAGCCTTTGTACAAAGTTTATTTAGAATCAGGTGAAATTGTTCCAATGAAATCACGAGGTGGATTGCAGGTTGGGCAGTCTTATTGTAATGATTAGCATTAAGAATACTCTTGTCTTCCCAAAATCTAAATCTTTTAAAAACTATATTTCCTTATCAAGTCATTTATATTTCTAGAATTTAATTTTTCCTTTATAAATTATTTGTAACAATTGCTTCAAAAAGATACCAAAAGCAATATTGTTTCTATATTTATTTGCCCAAAAAATAAATATAAAGTGAGCTATGAAGAATATTCTTGAAAGAAATCATGTAAACATTATCGGAAAAGGAGAAAAAGTATTGATGATGGCTCATGGTTTTGGTTGCGACCAACGTACATGGAAGTTTATCACCAGCGCTTTTTTAGAAGATTACAAAATTGTATTATTTGATTATGTTGGCTCTGGAAAATCAGATATAAATCAATACGATTATCATAAATATTCATCTTTAGAAGGATATGCATGTGATGTAATAGATATTATTGAAGAACTTAAACTAAAAGATATTGTATTTATTGGCCATTCGGTTAGTGGAATGATAGGTATGCTTGCTGCCCTTCAAATCCCTGAAACCATTAGCAAACTTATTTTTATTGGGCCTTCTCCAAAGTACATTAATGAAAACGAATACTATGGTGGATTCGAGCGAGAACAGGTTGACGGTCTATTTAAATTTATGGCAGATGACTATATCGGATGGGCTAAATATTTAGCTCCAAATGTAATGGGCAACTTAGAGCATCCAGAACATGCAGAATTTCTGCAAGAGTGTTTCGAAGCTATGAATCCTAAAATTGCCCTTGAATTCGCTATGGCAACCTTTAATTGCGATTATAGAGATAAATTACAAAAACTAAAAACGCCAAGTATCACTTTAATGAATGATAATGATATAATTGTACCATTGGAAGTTGGTGATTTTATTAAAAGACATACGCCGTACAACACAGTACATTTATTAAATGCTACAGGTCATTATCCTCATATAAGTGCACCTGAGGAAACAATAGCTGCTATTAAGTTATATCTCAATAAAAAAACTGAAACTAATTCGAATAGTCAGTCGATATCTGAATCTATAAATTCTTAAGTATTAACTTCTTTAAATTGATAAATTTTTAAAGAGTCATTGCTGAAGCTAATAATATCGCATTTTTAAAATTGCTCTTGCACTTCAAGAGGTAATCCAAATTAAAAGACTCATTATTAAATTGATAAGAACTATCAACATTTGTTTCTAAAAAAAACACACTGGCTTTAACATTAGCAGTAATACGCTCTGCAATTTTCGCTTCTATTTCTATTCCAGTTGTTTTCATGCTGTATTTATGGATGCACTAATTTACATCTATCATTAAAATTTGAGATTAACTTAACATTAAATCTGAATACAATCTTTTTAACACATAAATGTTTATGTTAATATACGATTTAATAGTGTAAAACGTAAATTTTAGATAGCTAATTTCTTTAAGCCTGCTACCAAATCTTTAGGCAATTATTATCTTTGTATAAGTTTATGACTCATTCTAAAAATAATCCAGCTATAACTTTTAGCGATGATAGACTTCTTGAAGTCCTTCAAAACACACAAGAAGCCACAGCAATTTACATTAGTGAAGATTTATTCATCCGCTTTGCTAATAATGCCATGCTCCAAATTTGGGGAAAAGATCGTTCCATTGTTGGTAAACTTTTCGATGAGGCAATGCCAGAAATGATTGGTCAGCCTTTTAAATCGCTTCTGCAAAATGTATGGAGAACCGGAGTGAGCTATTACGCTTCTGATACACCTGCTGACATTATCGTAGATGGAGAATTGCAAACTTTTTATTTCGATTTTGAATACAGAGCAATGCTCGATGAAAATCAAAAAACCTATAGCATTATTCATACAGCAAGAGATGTATCTCAAAGAAGAGCATCATTAATGCTGATAAGCGAAAAGGAAGAAGAAGAACAGGCAATTACCGAAGAAATGGCCGCAACAGTTGAAGAACTACTTTCTACGAATGAGGAATTAAACAAATCGATGGTTCTACTTGCTGATAGCAGAGAACATATTCGCACCATAATTGAGCAAGCGCCTGTAGGTATTTGTGTGCTTGAAGGTGATGATTTAATAATAGAAATTGCAAATAAGGCAATTTTAAATATTTGGGGACGTAAAGAATCTGAAGTTTTAGGGAAATCGCACGAATTAGCAAGACCAGAACTTAAAGGGCAACCAGTAAACGAATGGTTGAGAGGTGTTTATGAAACAGGAATCCCTAAAATTAATAATGTTTTCAGGGTGATGCTTTACCAGGAAAGTGGATTACGTGAAGCTTTTGTAAATTCAATTTATCAGCCAATTATATCTTCATCAGGACAAGTAACTGGTGTATTGGTTATTCTTGAAGAGATTACAAAGCAGATATTAGATTCCCGCGAACACGAAAAAGCTCAACAAATGCTTTCCTTAGCTATTGATGCAGGAGAATTAGCAACTTTTTATTACGAGCCTCTAAGTAATCTTTTTTCGGGAAATGATTTATTAAAAAATTGGTTCGGACTTTCTAGTGATGAAAAAATGGACTTAAGCAGTGCTTTCGCAGCCATTCACGATGATGATAAAGAACGAGTTGCAAAAGCAATTTCTGAAGCGCTGTTGCAAGAACATGGCGGTCGGTATGCAATTGATTATCGACTAAAAACCAATTCATCAGCAGAAATTAGAACAGTGCAAGCAATAGGCAGAACAACTTTTGATAACAATGGGAATGCTTTAAGTTTAAATGGAACACTACGTGACATTACGGAGCAAAAGAAAGATGAGCAGCGTAAAGATGATTTTATCAGCATGGTTAGCCATGAATTAAAAACTCCCTTAACTTCTTTAAATGCATATATTCAGGTTTTGCAACGCACTGCAATTAAACAAGAAGACAAAGCATTAGACAATGTTTTGGGTAAAGCACTGAAACAAATCAGAAGTATGACTTCTATGATTAATGGTTTCTTAAATGTGTCGAGACTTGAATCGGGAAAAATGTCAATCGAGATTTCTTCATTTAGTGTTAAAGAATTATTTCGTGAATTAGAATCAGAACTTCATGCTACGATCCACACACATCTTTTAGAGTTTGAAGTAGCTGATGATATTTACCTTAAGGCCGATAGAGATAAGATAGCTCAGGTTATTCAAAATCTGGTTGGAAATGCGGTAAAATACTCACCAATGGGCTCTACCATTAAACTCAGATATGAATTAAAAAACAATGATGTTATCTTTTCAATCAAAGATAGAGGAATGGGAATTTCTGCAGAAGACCATGAGCATATATTCGAACGCTACTACAGAGTAAAAAGTCAACATATGGGATCAATTGCTGGCTTTGGTATTGGGTTATATCTATGTAAGGAAATAATAGAAAGACACGGCGGCACTATTTGGTTAAATAGCGAGTGGGAAAAAGGTACAACGTTCTTCTTTAAATTGGTGCAAGGCCAGTAGGCTTTACTTCTAAAACAGGTGTAACTTCTTCCCTATCGATATATTTTATTACTTATCAAGATATTGTTTTACAATTCAATATCCTTTAAGCTATTCATTTTCTTGTAAGCGAGGAAACCCTTTATATCTTCAAAATGTTCACGAACGCGTTTATTTCCGAACTCAAAAACTTTTTTAGCCAAACCATCTAAAAAATCCCTATCGTGAGATACTAAAATCAAAGTACCATCAAAATCTTTTAAAGCATCTTTAATAATATCTTTGGTTTTCATATCTAAATGGTTCGTTGGCTCATCGAGAATTAAAACATTAACGGGTTCTAACAACAGCTTAATCATTGCTAAACGGGTTTTCTCACCGCCTGATAATACTTTTACTTTTTTCGTAGTATCATCACCGCTAAACATAAAAGCACCTAAAAGGTCTTTAATTTTTATTGTACCATCGGTTAATGGAATTTGGTCGATAGTTTCAAAAACGGTTAAATTCTCATCAAGCAATGCAGCTTGATTTTGTGCGAAATAGCCAATTTTAGCGTTATGCCCAACTTTTAAACCTCCATCGAAGTCTATTTCTCCCATAATGGCTTTAATCATGGTTGATTTACCTTCGCCATTTTTGCCCACAAAAGCGACTTTTTCGCCTCTTTCGATAACCATCGACGCCTTTTCGAAAACAACATGGTCACCATAAGTTTTGGTAAGTTCTTCTACCATTACCGGATATTGTCCTGATCGTGGAGAAGGAGGAAATTTTAACCGCAGCGCTGAAGTATCAACTTCATCAATCTCGATAACCTCAAGTTTTTCGAGCATTTTAACACGCGATTGAACCTGCAAAGTTTTTGAATAAGTACCTCTGAACCTATCAATAAACTCCTGATTATCGGCAATAAAACGTTGTTGCTCCTCGTATGCTTTTAATTGATGTACGCGACGTTCGGCTCGCAATTGTAAATAGTGAGTATATTTTGCTTTGTAATCGTAAATTCTACCCATTGTAACCTCAATTGTACGATTTGCAATATTATCTACAAATGCTCTATCGTGTGAGATTACCATTACGGCCTTTGCCGAGTTGATTAGAAAATCTTCAAGCCACTGAATACTTTCTATATCCATGTGGTTTGTTGGCTCATCTAGCAAAATAAGATCAGGTTTCTGTAGTAGAATTTTTGCCAATTCAATGCGCATACGCCATCCGCCAGAAAACTCAGATGTTTGACGATCGAAATCTTTACGCTCAAAACCCAAACCTTTTAATACTTTTTCTACTTCTGCATCATAATTAGTTTCTTCTATCGAATAAAATTTCTCGCTAAGTTCAGATACACGTTCAATAAGCTTCATGTAATCATCACTATCGTAATCGGTACGAATCGTAAGCTGTTCATTCAACTCATCAAGTTCTTTTTGCATTTGGTTTACCTCTGCAAAAGCTTTCATTGTTTCTTCGAAAACCGTTACATTATCTTGCGTTAGCAAATGTTGTGGCAAATAGGCTATAACTGCATCTTTCGGACCAGTTACATTACCAGAAGTTGGTTTAGCTACATCAGCAATGATTTTTAAAATGGTCGATTTTCCTGCTCCATTTTTACCCATAAGGGCAATTTTATCATTTTCGTTTATAGAAAAAGTTACATCACTAAAAAGGGTAGTTCCGCCGAATGAAACGGAGATATTATTTACATTAATCACGATTGGGCATATTAAATTCGCGGCAAAGATAAAATAAAGAGAATGATTTATGGCAACAGACTAATCATTTCATAAACAATATGTAGCTTCATTTTTACAGGATGTTTTTCAAACATCACCTATTTTTATCAAAAAATATTCAACCTATGTTAAAGAAAATATCAAAGCTTGCCTTTCTTACTATGCTTTCTGCTACGGCATTAGCACAAAACACAACAAATACTTCTGGTACGCAAACACCCCAGCGTAACAGAAATGCACCACGCCCTTACTCGATAACCATTGATAACAAGACAAAAGTAAATTTAGATACAGCCAAAATCAATGCTGCATTTAAAGAAACTTATCCGGCTTTTGCCTCAGCAGATGGTTACCGAACCAAAAGAGAAGTAACGATGCGAGTTATTGACACCACCAATAATTTTACAATTAAAGCTGTTCCGGGCGAAATCGTTGTAAACAGCAAATGGATTAAAAAGAAAGCTAATTTCGACAACTTTCAGATTAACCTTCAACAAGCACTGCATAAAAACTGGACATCAGTTGACACCATCAAAAAGGACGATTATCAGTTAGTTTTTATAAATAAAAACTCTGCATTTAATCCTAACATTCAAAAAGAACTTATTGAAACTTACTTTAAAGTTTTCCCAACATTGGTAAATACATTTAATGATAAAACCACCCATAACGTTTTATTTGTTACCGATACAGCTTACAAAGGCGTTGCGGAAGCTAGTGGTAATAGAATTCTGTTCAGCACGAACTACATGAATGCTCATCCTACCGATATTGATATTGTAACTCACGAAGGCATGCACCTGGTACAAGGTTATGGTTATGGCTCAGGGCCAGTTTGGCTAACCGAAGGCATTGCTGATTTTATCCGTTACAGATATGGCGTTGATAATATTGGTTCTAAATGGGCTTTGCCAGATTTAACGGCTAAACACAACGAAAAGAAATACGAGAATAGCTATCGTATAACTGCTCGTTTTTTTGAATGGATAGACCAAAAGGTTAAACCAGGATTAATTATTGAAATGGATAAAGAACTGAGAAACAAAACTTACAATAAAGATACCTGGGTTAAACTATCAGGAAAAACTATTGATGAGCTTTGGGATGAATACGCAAAAAACCCTGAACTAACATTGAAATACAGCGGTAAGGAAAGAATATAATCTTGACTTTTCAGATAACGAAAAAGGAGCAATAAATTTATTGCTCTTTTTTTTGTTGAGACACAAACTAAATGACCATCAACATATTACATAAAAAAAATAATAAATTTTGTTTGGATTTTAAAGTATTGTAAACTACATTCGTGTACATCTTCTTAGTCAGCTCCCATTCTTAAAAAAAATGAATATTTATTATTCATTTATTCCCGATGCCAGAATAAAAACACACAGTGAATTTATAGAGGTTAGTAAGCATTTTTAACACTTGTATTAATTAACGCAAAATAAATGCGTCTTCTTAGCACAGGTTTTAACCTATAAAATTCAATGTTTATGGCAGCAGCAGGTACAATTGAATCCATTACTCTAGCATTAGGAAAGGCACTTAAACCACTTTCCGGTTTGCTTACACCCGATTTGTTTGCAAAGCTTGGCGTTCCCCTACCTCAAAGCATTGAAAATAATGCTGGAATTATCAGCAAGCTTGCTGAAGTAAAAACTCTGGTTAATGAATTACCTGGTCTGATAACAAATTTAGAAACATCTATTACCAGTCAAAATGTTCAAAATATCCTTATAGATGGAGCCGAGTTAATTAAAAAAATAACCGGCATTCTGGTTAAAATTAAAGAACTAGGCGTTGCATTAAATACAGCAATACTTGGTTTACCGGCAAATATACAGGCAGATCTAAAAAATCTCGCCGATAACCTTCCAATCAGAATACTTGAATATTGTCTTATTGGATATCTTGGTGAATATTTACCATTACTCACCCGGTCTTTAAATTTGATTGGTGCAATTGATAAAGAAACCATTTTACCTCCGGGGATGGTTTTAAATACGCCACTTCCAGGGATTATCCCTCGAAGAATATATTTAAACAGACTTTTACAAATACTTTCCAATCCGCAGGCTTATTTACAAGAAACTTACAAGCTTGGCTTAGCGTCTTTTACAGGCAAAGAAATTTTAGAAAGAACAAGAGCTTTACTTATCAGCTTAGGTATTCCTGCTGAAATTGCACAAGTTGGTGCAGGGCCATTAGTTTTAAAATCTGATTATTTCGAAGCCGAATTAGATGCATCTATTAATCCTCCTGGAATTAAGTTTGAAGCAAAGGTTAGCGGCAATAATACTTTCGATAAAAGTTATCCAATTTCTAATTTATGGAAAGCAAGAATACAAAATACCCGCTCTTTTAATGCCGGGTTGAAAGGTAAACTACAATACCCTTTACAATTAACTCTGCAACCCGTAAGTGGCTCTGCTACTATGGATACAGCCTTATCGCTTATAGCAAAGAAAAGCAACAACGAAGCTTTTATGTTGTTAGGATTAACAAAAGGAACGCGACTTGAAGCTAAAAGCATTAATGCAAGTGTAGCGCTGAATACAGCTCTTGAAAACGGAACAACCAAAATTAATCCTTTTGTACAGGTAGCTATTGAGGGAGGAAAATTAATTATCGATTTTTCAGACAGCGATGGTTTTATTAAAACGCTTCTATCAAATGTAAAAACAGAAGCTAATTTTGATTTAAAAGCAAATTGGGATGCCGCGAATGGACTTCGTCTAGAAGGAAGCGGTGGACTCGACATATTAATTCCACTCCACATTGATTTAGCTTTATTCCTTATAGAAGGTTTATATTTTAAATTAGGCTTTAAAAACACCGAACTCAATGTAGGATTAGGTGTTATCATAAAAACCAATTTAGGTCCGTTAGTTGCAGTTGTAGATGGCATTGGTACTGATTTCCCTATAAGTTTTCCAGATAATTTAGATGGAAACATTTCGTTTGCCAATTTGGGCACACGTTTCGTTCCACCAACACGGGTTGGCTTATCAATCGATACAGGCGTAATTAAAGGTGGCGGTTTCTTAGGTGTAAATGTAGAAAAAGGAGAATACATTGGTGCACTTGAGCTTTCTTTTCAGGGTTTTATCGATCTCAAAGCAATAGCGATTATCTCTACAAAAATGCCCGATGGTAGCGAAGGTTTTGCTTTACTAATCTTAATTACGGCAGAGTTTGTACCAATTCAACTTGGTTTTGGGTTTACGCTTGTTGGCGTTGGCGGATTATTGGCTGTTAACCGACGGACAGAAGTAGAGGCTTTGAAAGAAGGAATCCGCACTGGTGCTGTAAGCAGCATTTTATTTCCGCAAGATATTGTAAACAACATTACACGAATCATTAGCGATTTGCAGCAGGTTTTCCCAATATCTAAAGGAACATTCATTATTGCGCCAATGGCCAAAATTGGCTGGGGCACACCTACCCTAATCTCATTGGAAATGGGTATCATTATCGATATCCCGGCCACCAAATTAATTATTTTAGGTGTTTTGCGTTGCATCCTTCCAACCGAAGAAGCTCCGTTATTAAAACTACAGGTTAACTTTTTAGGCGTTATAGATTTTAGTCAGGGTATTTCTTTTAATGCTGTATTATATGATTCTCGCCTGTTGGCTTTCACTTTAACAGGAGAAATGGCCTTGCGAATTGGATGGGGTAACCAACCAATTTTTGTTTTATCAGTTGGTGGATTTCACCCCTCATTTAACGAAGTACCAACCGATTTAAGGAACATGAAGCGGATAACCATCTCCTTGCTTTCAGGTAAAAATCCTCGAATTAGTGTAGCTACCTATTTTGCAGTAACCTCAAATACCGTACAATCTGGTGCTCGTGTAGAACTTTACGCTGAAGCTTGCGGCTTTAATGTTTTTGGTTATTTGGGATATGATTTATTAGTACAATTCAATCCTTTCTATTTTATTGCCCAAATTGAAGCTGGTATAGCACTTCGACGTGGCAGCAGTGAAATTGCAGGAATACACCTTGCCGGACAACTTAGCGGACCAACGCCTTGGCGAGCACTTGGTAAAGCCAGCTTAAAAATATTATTTGTAAAAGTAAGTGTCAAATTTGATGTAACCTGGGGCGATCAGGCTCCGCCTCAATTAGAAGAATCGATTGATGTAAAAGGACTTATTATTGAAGCGATGAAAGACGACAGTAATTGGAAAGCAGATTTACCTGCCAACACAAATACCAATGTTACCTTACGCAAACTTGAGCTTTTAGATGGAAAGATAATCATCCATCCGTTTACAATTCTTTCTCTAAGCCAAAAGGTTACGCCTTTGGATATGGAAATCAATAAGTTCGGCAATAATAAACCTTCGGATGATACCCGTTTTACACTTTCTGTAACAGATAATTCTGCAACTCAACCTATGCAGGAAGAATTTGCAATTGGAAATTTCATCAAACTAAAAGATAGCGAAAAACTCTCTCGAAAATCTTTTGAACGGATGAAAAGCGGTATCAAATTCCAAACTACTAACGAGGTGCTACATGGCACTGAATTACAAAAAGAAGTTGTTTATGAATTGAGCTATGTTCATCGTAAAAAAGGAATTGCCTTCATTATAAAAGTTGCAGGCTTTAAGCTATTCGATAAGGTTTTCAATATCTTTTCTAAGGGAAATGCAATCAGTAAAAATGCCTACTCCGTTAGTAATAAGGTTGCCGCAATTAAGCCTGCAAAAGTAGAATTGAATACCGGATTATACAGCGTAGTTAACACAAAAGATTTAACTGCCTTCAATGGTACAAACAGCGTAAATTCTGAAGCCGAAGCATACGCATTGCATGATGAGCTGTTAAGAAAAAATCCTTCATTAAAAAATCATTTACAAGTAGTTTCACAATTTGAACTAAACTAAAAGATGAGTATAAAAGTTGCAAAATATACCTTTGGCTCTTGGTTGCGTAAAGGCATTGGTGGTCGTATTACTACAGTTGATAATCTTGGAAACGGAGCAGCCTCCGGAACGCTTCGTTCTGAAGTTAATATTGAGGTTAAAGTAAACGACCAAGTTGAACCGAAGAACTTTCAATTACTTGGTCCGGGTGATATTATTGGCGTAAACCCGGCGATGGTGGTGCGCACAGAACCATTAAACTGGATTACCAATTTTGAACCCAACTATTTGCCTTTCATCGAATTTTACGATGAAGATTTTTTATGGCGATATACACCAGCAAAGGCAAATGGAGATAAACTCAGACCATGGCTCTCGCTTATCGTTTTAAAAGATGAAACACAGCCGGGCACAGGTGAATTTACTTTTAACGAAAAAAGATTACCATTGCCTTCAGTTACTGTAAAAAACGCGAATAGCTTGCCTCCTGCCAACCAGATATGGGCTTGGAGCCACGTACATGTAAACGAAGGTCACGATTCGACAACCGAGTTTGAAGCTTTTTTAAAAACACTTAACGATTTAGATAACCCAAATAGCGACCAAATTATTGGCAGATTAATGTGTCCACGCAAGTTGGACAGCAATACTGCGTATCGGGCATTTTTGATTCCGGCATTCGAAACCGGTAGACTTTCGGGTTTGGGCTTAGAAAATGCAAGTATTGATGCCCAACAAGCTTCCTGGAACAGCGCATCAACCAACATCGAGTTTCCGGTTTATTATCATTGGTTTTTCAGAACCGGAGAAAATCAGGATTTTGAATCGCTGGTAAAAATTTTAGAACCTAGAATTATGGATTCACGCTTGGGAATTCGGGATATGGATGGTAACGTACCAGGTTTTGGAATGACAGAAGGTACCGACATTGGCCAAACATCAACATTAAATATAATTGGATTAGAAGGCGCATTAAAAGCTCCAACAACGGTCTCAGAACCAAAACTGTTGGATACAGGAAAACCTTTTTTCAATCAACTTGAATCAATCTTAAATTTTCCTGAAACGCTTAAAAAGGCATCAAATACGGTTATCGATCCGGTTGTTAGTCCGCCGATTTATGGACAAAACCATGCGTTAACAAATGAAATCGATACCGAAAAAAGTGGTTGGTTGCATGAGTTAAATAAAGATCCAAGAAACAGGGTTGCTGCCGGCTTTGGAACTAATGTTGTTCAAAAAGATCAGGAGAAATATGTTGCCGATGCCTGGAAACAAGTTGAAGCGGTAAAAAAAGCAAACTTAAAAATTAAGCTTGTTGCTTTTGCAATGAATGTGAGCCATGCCATAAAAACAAAATTCACAAGTAAGCTAACACCTGGTCAATCAATATTATTTCTTTCTCCACTTCTGAAAAAAGTAAAAGGCTCACCTACAACATTACATTACCAATTAGAAAACAGCATATTACCAACTTCAGCTGTAAGCACAACTTTACGTAGAATACTTAGACCAAGAGGTCCGTTCTTTAAAAAAATAGCCCTCACAAATCCAACTTTCACACATACTGGATTACTTACAGATATAGACGAGGGTAAAATTACCGCAGCACCTCCCAAAATAATTCCCGTTGGTTTGCCAACTTTAGATGAAAAGCTAAATGCAATTCCTGGAAAAAATCATAGTCCGCTACTTGTCTGGATTTTAAACAATTTGCTGATTTGCTTAATTCTGATTTTGATAGCGATATTAATCTTTGGGATTATAACCGGAGCCTGGTATATATGCATTATTGCTGCAATTGCTAATATTGGTGCGTATTTCAAACTCCTAAAAATGAAATCAACTTCTTTTAATCCAAAGGATTTGAATAATCCGGAAGTATTAGCAGAAACTTTGGAGCAATTGCCAGAACAACCAGATTTTATTTTTACAGAAAGTAATCCGCTAATTGTAGAAACCAATAATGGAAATACTAAAGTTACGACCGAAACCAAAGAAACTACAACAGATGCTGATGGTTTGTCTTATCAGTTTGTGAACATTTACACGCCTGGCATTAGTGGAAAAGATAGTGTAGAAGCTGCAAATTTCCGGGCTGCTGCTATAAATTTAAACAACAGAGAAGCCATAAAAACTCCTGAAAAAACATTTACACGTTTTGATATGGATAATGCCCATTTAGAATTGCAGGAAGCAACAGACCCTAGAAAAGTGTTCCCTAAAATGCTGGCATCATTTGTAATTTACACATTTAATAAAAACTGGCTTTTCAATTTCGAGAACCTTGTACCCGCGATGGCTTACCCAGATATGCCAGAGCCTATGTACGAAAAACTGAGGGATATTTCTTCGGAATTATTGATTCCGAACCTGGAGCTTATTCCTCAAAATACAATTTCTTTATTGGTTACAAATCCAGAATTTATCGAATCGTATATGGTTGGACTAAATCACGAATTTGGCAAAGAACTACTTTGGAGAGAATATCCAACGGATAAAAGAGGAAGTTATTTTAGGCAGTTTTGGGATGTAAAAGGGATTATTACCAATCATAACAACCTCGATGAAAATCAATTAAAAGAAGAATTTAAAGATATACAACCAATTGATAAATGGTACAGCAGCAGCGCATTAGGCACGCATCCTAAAAGAAAAGCTCCAGATGGAGAACAGGTGGTTTTAGTTGTTAGAGGTGAGCTACTTAAAAAGTATCCAAATACAATTATTTATGCTCAAAAGGCGCATATTTTTAAAGATGAAAACGGTGTTATTGATGCGACTAAACAACCTATTATCCAACCTGTGGCTACAACGACAGAAATGGCTTCGGAAATTAAATTCCCAATGTTTAAAGCTGAGATAAATCCTGATATAAAATTCTTCGGTTTTGATTTAACTGTACCGCAAGCAAAAGGTAAAGATGAGCCGAAAATCGAATCTGATGATTGGGGTTGGTATTTCATTATTCAGCAAATACCTGGAGAACCTCGCTTTGGTATGGATATAAACTTTGAAAAAAGTGGCGATAAAGTTAGTTGGGATGATTTAAGCTGGAATAAGTATAGTCCACAGAATGGATTTATAAATATTGATGTTAAACCTAACATCGATTTTAAACCTGCTGCGCCAGAAAACATTGATGATTGGGGGCAAAATTCGGCCAGAATGGGGCATATTTTATATCAAAAACCCGTAATGATTGCCGTACATGCCAAAGAAATGTTAAAAAGTATATAACCCGAAAATTTGAATACGATTATGGGATATCTTGAATCACTAAAAGAAATTAAAGAGGTTAAAGCGCAAAGAGATAGAGTTGCAGATAAATTGTATAAACTGCAATTAGCATATATTAATTTGGAGCGCCAAAACAAAGCTAACCCAAATGAAAAATATCAAGCGCAGCTTAGAGAATTAGAAGCTCAAATCGAGAAATTTAGCGCAGCAAAGAAAGATAACTTTAACCTAACCAATCAGGTTATAGAACGATTGTATTTAAAGCAACAGCCAGAACAACTTATTGAAGAATGGCAGGATGATATTCCGATAAACTTACTTCCCGTAAGGTTAGAAACCAAATACAGACAAACACTTAGGGGCACACAACTTTTAGTTAGGGTTTACCCTGATGATATTGCTATAATTACTCATGAGCAAATGCTGACTGAAAGCGAACTTAAATTTGGACGTACGCATTGGAAAATTCTTTTTCAAAACACTAACAACAAAGAACTTATAAATAACGCATGGAAAAACATATTTGATAAATTTGGAGGCAACAGAGCTGCTTGGGTAGCCAAAAGTACCAAACCAAGCAATTGGGAAGAGCGGGCAAATTTACTATCGCCAGAAGATTTGATTTTTGCTGATGCTGAAACTAAACTAGACAGTTGGACAAAAGCGCCGCATACAAATGTTTTGCCAGATCGTTTTGTTTTAATGGGTTATAGAGCAGGCAAAGAAGTACATCGCTCTATTGGTAACCCGATAAAAGATATCGTAATTGTTGGCCCTGCTCCTATTATTGATAAAAACGATCCATCATTTACCAGAGACGAACAAGATAACCGCATTCAATATGGAGAAGATTTTGCCTGGATGGCAGATTTTGACATAGCTGTAGAGCAGGGTTTAGGTTTTGTAATTACACAAAGTGATGAAGATTTAAAACTTGGCTACGACCAATTATTGGTTATAGGCTTAAAAAGCTCGACAGATGAAAATGATGGAAAGGAACTATTCGAAGCTTTAATTGATAATCATAAATATAGCGAAGAAGGTTTAGCGCTGCTTAAGCAAGGTACGCCAACCAATAATACAGAAGGTGAAGATTCAGGTTATCAAAGTCAGCAATCGATAGAGGATTTTATGCTTCAGGTGGAAAAAGACTACAAATTATTTACTCCAACTGATAACTCTAAAGAAGCGACGGATGGACAAAGGCTTGCAGAGTATTTTGGTTTAGATTATGAAGTTTTTCAATCGGTACATAATAGCAATATCACCGACCACAGCGAAGCTATTGCAATGAACACTGCTTTGCATCCAGGTACGCTTGGTTATTTTGTAACCACAATGCTTAACGGTGTATTAGATGAACCAGATAAAGAATTATTAAGAAACCATTTTATAAACTACATTAGTGGAAGAGGCCCCTTGCCTGCAATTCGTGTAGGAAACCAACCCTATGGAATAATTTTAACCAGCGATTTCGATTCTTGGGTCTATCCACCAACAAGATTTGAGCACATCAATTTAAATTTACCTAAAAATAGTAATGCGTTTTATCCAAAAATGCATCAAATATTAGCTTATATGGTGGCTCAATGGAGAGATAAAGCCGATAAGCTACCGCAGATTACAAAAAATGGTGATGCAGGTGCAGCCTTATTAAAAATTCTTGGTTTACATCCATTATCAGTAGAGCTTTTTCAACGCAAAGGATATAGTTATGATTATCTAAAAAACCTGGAAACATTCAGCATAAATGGAAAATACTTTGCTGACACCATGATGATGGCAATGAATGCCTCCCATTTGAAAACATTGCTGGAATCTTGGGGTTATAAAACGCAGAAAGAAAACGGTGCTAAAAAGACACCACCAATGCTACTCGAAATTATATTTAAACACTACAATACCCAATTAGATAAACACAATCTTGTAGATACCCAACCTTTATCTGAAGAACAAAAAATAAAACCCTACGCGGATGATGTTGATTTAAACTACATTGATTGGTTACTTGCCAATTTGGATAACGAAACTAATTTAGAAAAGCAGAATTTTGGCGATAAAGACAAACCGACTTCTCTCCTGTTTATGATGTTAAAAAATGGATTATTGCTGGAAACCAACCATAGTATTTTTAAATTTTTAGCGACTAAAAACATCAATGCTTCAGAATTGCTGCAGAGCAGGAAGTTTATGAATATGAGTACATCAGCTTCTGTAAGTCCCTGGGAAATTTATAAGGCACCGGTAAACAAACTTGTAAATACAGAACAATCTGCTGCTACATTATTTAATCATGTTCATAAAGGAGTTGTAGATATAAGCATCACTAACAATTTAACAGAAAATAAGTGGGCACTGAATATTTTAAAAGATTTGCCTACTGCATGCCTGCAAAGGACATTTATTGAACATGTAGATATTTTAAGTTACCGTTTGGATAGTTGGCAAACCTCTCTTTTCGACCAAAGGATAGTAAATCAGAGGAATATAGCTTCTGGAATAAAAGAGCGTAAAACAGGCTTATATTTAGGAAGTTACGGGTATTTGGAAAACGTTAAAATGCGAAACACCCGAAAAAAAATATCAGAAAATTCTTTGCCAGAAGGACTAAAAGAAGGAGAAGATAACCTGTATGTAGAAAATGAAAACGGTGGATTTGTACATGCACCAAGTTTAAATCATGCAACCGCAGCAGCAATACTTAGAAATGGTTATTTAACTCATGCGCATCAAGGCGATGCAGATTTGTTATCTGTAAATCTATCATCTGAACGGGTTCGCAGAGCGAAAGCAATATTAGAAGGCATTAGAAACGGACAAACACTTGAGGCTTTACTTGGTTATCAGTTTGAAAGAGGTTTACACGACTGGAGTACCAGAAAAGTAAATCCGGTAATATTAAACCAGTTAAAACCCGATTTTAGAAAAGCTTTTCCCATTAAGAAAACCAAAATTCCGCAAGAGGGAAATACAACCGGACCAGAGGAAATAACAGAAAATTACGAGGTAGTAAACGGTTTGAGTTTAGCCAATGTAATATTGCCTTTCCCATTTGGCTTAACAAATCTGCCAGCGCTAAACACCGAACAAATTAAAGCTTTGGAGTTCGAAAAAAACAACTTAAAAAACACGCTCGATGCGCTTAAAGATTTGCTTACTGCAGAAAGTGCTTACCAAATGGCAACAGGTAATTTTGAACGTGCCGCAGCGGTAATGCAATCGGTTTCTAACGGAAATATCCCACCTGAAGTGGAAGTAATTAATACCGCCCGAAGCACACAAATGACATTTACCAACAGAATTGTTTTAACTTTTGATGCTACACTTTCTACCGACCCTTGGAAAAATGTACAACCAAGTGCAAAATCGATTACAGAGCCTGCCTTAAATCATTGGATTGGGAAATTACTAGGTAATCCTGCAGACATACTGTGCTTAGTTACAGCGAAAGATTCGGATGGAAATGTAATCAATGATGTTGTAAGCCTTGAAGATTTGAATTTGCAGCCTTTAGATTTTGTTTTGCTTATCCGTAATAAACTGGAAACGTCTGGCGCATCAGAATTGGAAAGCAGAATAAGCTATCATTTTTTAAGGTCGCAATCTTTGCCTGATGGTACCTTGGTTAGCATATTATTTTCAGATAGTGGCAGTCCGAACGATTTATCAAAGAAATCCTTTGCCGAGATTTTACCATTTGCAAACTACATCCGTCAGTTAATTGGCAATGGTCGGCCGCTTAATGCATTAGATTTCGTTTCTACATCAGTTGCAGAAACTCCAGCTAACATTAATCCTACTGAGATTGATTTATCAGAACTTAAAAACAGAACAACAAGTTTATATCAAAATCATTTAGAGGCAGCCATTCAAGCGCTTCAAAACACACTCAGTGCGATACAAATCAGCCTAACCGATACAACTCTTGAAAATTTAAGGACAACACTTAAAGCAACGGCCGATGTTCATTTTAGTTTCGCCTTTCCAAATAATGCTTTCGATAAAAGTGCAGATGCTGCCAATTTGCTAATCGAACAAGCTAAAACCGTTCTTTTAAGATTAATAGAAGTGCAGCAATCTTATTTATCTCAAAACTCAAAATTAAACCCAACAGGAGATATTGAACAAGAAAGCAAGAAATTAATTAAGATGATTCAAACCATTTTGGGCGAAAACTTTATGATTATTCCAAAATTCAGTTTTAGCAACGGAACTGAAATAGCAGCTGCAAGTGCTTCGTCTGATGAATTATTAACTTATGCCACAAGTTTAGGCATCGACTTACCGGTTTCCGAATTTCTACACAGTGCATCTTTAGTTCGAGAAAAAATGCATACACTGGAAATGGTTAGATTACTTCACGATAATTTTAATCAGGCTGATTTAAGTGGAAAACCTTTGCAACTTCCGTATAAAAATAATAACAATTGGCTTTCAGTCGAGTTCCCTAAAAATACAGAGTTGCTAAATGATACAATCTCCTACGTTCATTATGCACCACAAGAATTTAACACTAACAATATCCAAAGTGGATTATTGCTTGATGAGTGGACAGAAACCATTCCAAATCGGGAAGAAGTGAGTGGAATCACGTTTAATTATAACCAACCAAATAGCAGTCCGCCACAAGCCATTTTATTAGCAGTAAGCCCTAATGAAACCGGTAAATGGAATTGGAATGATTTAACCAATACCATATTAAATACCTTTCAACGTGCTAAAGAGCGTGCAATTGAGCCTGATGATGTAGATACTATGCCGAACTTAACAACCTTACTTCCGGCTACAATGGCAGAGTTTAGTGCAAGCCGTTTTACAAATATCTCTTTAGACTATTCGTTGAATTTAGCTGAAAAATTTTTAAGCGTTAAACATCTGGAAACTAAAATAAAATTACCATGATTCAACTAAGCGATCAAATTAAACAATTCTCGCCCGATGTATTGGTTAAGGATTACAGAATTTCATCCATTACAGCTTATAACCGACTTGAGCCTAGACCAAGAACAGAAAATTTTAATGAAAGCTTAAAAGCTGCAGTTCATGATGGGCTATGGTTTCTAACAAGGCAATGGCAAATGGGTGAGTTTGAAAGTGAAGATGCCGGATCTGCAATTGATGCAAGGCTAATTACCAAGCAACTACATATAGACCGGATGGCTTTGCAACAAAATCCTGCTAAAATATACAGCGATGAGATTCCGATGGAAGCACAAATTGAAAGAGAGCAAGTTCCATTTAGCTTAGCCTTAAAAATTCAGGTTTCACAATATTTTTTAAGCTTACATTCCTCAACATTACGTTCAAAATATTTCGCAGTTTATTTAACCACTTATCCCCTAACGGAAGATAATAATCCTGACTTTACTACTCAGGAGAACAGCAAACAACTATTAAGAAGTACAATAAAACGTTCTATTAACGGAGAACTGCTATTAGCCGATATTTTTGATGGAAGTTTCAGCAGCAAAGTTGGTATTGATGTTATAGACCAACCAGCAATTGATACCTTAATCAATAATCTAAAAAATTGGTATCAACGCATTTACACACAACCCGAAAACAACAGCGAGAAAGCATGGGATGGACAGAAATTAAGTTACGGTTTCACCACGGCTGCACCTAGAGCAGATAATACGGATCTTGTTTTAGAAAGTCCGGAATACAACAGCGGAAATTTAGATTGGTACAATTTTGATGTAAATCTGGACCAAAGAGAATTAAAGGTAGAGCAACCAGATTATGAACCAAATTTAACAACAGAAAGCGCCATTTCGTTTATCCCAACAGCAACTACTTTTAAAGGAATGCCAAATCAGCGTTTTTGGGAAATGGAAGATAGAACCATAAATTTTGGAACACTAAACGCCAAAACTTCCGACCAACTCTTGTTGTTATTTGCTGAGTTTGGTTTAGTATATGGCAATGATTGGTTTGTTATTCCTTACAGGATGAAAACGAATACGCTGTGCGAAATTGATGGCTTTGTTGTAAAAGATGTATTTGGCGACCGCACTTTAATTCAGGCGGCTGATGCGGGTTTAGACCAAGAATGGCAACGCTGGAGTATGTTTAATCTGAGTAACAAAGACCATATAGGAAGTTACAACAGGCAATTCTTTCTTCCTTCTACATTAGCCAATTCATTACAAAGCGCACCATTAGAACAAGTTAACTTTATACGTGATGAGATGGCAAACATGGTGTGGGGAATTGAAGAAATTATTCCTGATGGAACGGGCGTTGGCACCAGCGGACACGATACTGCAAACAAGGATAATGTTTTGCCAGAACCTTTGCCGCAATCCAAAGCTTTAATTCATTATAAATTAGGAAACACCGTACCCGAAAACTGGATTCCTTTTCTCCCGGTTCAGTTACCCGGAAGCAATCAGGATATTCATTTTCAACGAGCCTCCATGCCTAAACTTGGCTCACCGCCTGTCGATACAGTTAAAGCCAAGGGCGTTATTTTAACGGAGCAAGTTGCACCATACTTTATTAATGAAGAAGAAATCCCCTATTCTGGTACAATTATTAGTCGGGCTTGGCAAAGAACACGATGGTACAATGGCAAAACTTACAATTGGATTGGTAGGCACAGACAAACTGGAAGAGGCGAAGGAAGTAGTAAGTTAGCCTTTGACCAAATCGTTAATGCGAAAGAGTAAAATTTTATTATTTAAATATATTCAGTTATTACTCCAATAAAACTAAAATTGGTTACATAAAAAGCAATTCTTTTCAGAATTGCTTTAATTCATATATTGTAAACAATAAAGAGAACATCTATAGTCTTAATTCTTAAAACATCAAAATTATCGTTATGAATCTGACTTGAGGTGTTTTAGTATCGGCCCTAAGCTTAGTAAAAGTCCGTAAGGTACTTTTGGTTCTATAAAGCTAGATTTAGGAGGCAGGCAAATTTCCATTTCTGCTTGCTCGATAAGTTTATGTACGCTGATTGGATATACTGTAAAGAGAACGGCATTTTTGTGCTGGTTTGCATCAATTATTGTTTGTTCAAGTTTGTTCAAAGGAAGGCTATGCAATCGATGATCGGTTTTTGGATCTTTTATACCTAAAAGTGGGTCTAAAACAGCTTTTTGAAGAAAGCTCACATCAGGCATCTTAGACAGCTCATAACACTCTGGCTTTAAGTCCAGCTGAAACCACGTTCCATCAATAAGCAATCCAAAACGATGCTGCCTGTCTGGCACATATGGGATATTTGATGGAACAGGTGAGATATAAAAAATTCTGCCCAAGCATCCGATCAAAATGTCTACGTTAAACTCTCTGTCAGGCAATACCAAACGTGTAAATGTAGAAATATTAAGCTGGCTAGTACTTACATATAAAGACATAACCCATTGAGGGCTTTCAGCCTGCATCTTAGAAGCAGAAGTAAGTCTATGATGCCCGTCTCCAATATAAACGTTATTAATTTTAGAAAACAGATCAATAATTTCATCTAGCTCTTGTTGATTAGAAATTTGCCAGAATTTATGACTTTTAAGATCTTCCCGATAACAGATTGGTTGTCTGGAATTAATAATTTTTAATAGAAAGGCATCGATAAGCGTATTTTGCTGATACGTTAGCAATACTGGTGAACCCTCCAAACCAACGGATGCTCTGTAATCCGAAATCCTAATTTCCCTGTCCAACCGGGTTTGTTCATGCCCCAAGATTTTGCCTTTCAGAAAATCCTCGGCGCTCGTCATAGTCCAAAGTCCATATTGTTTCCCCAATGCCGACTGCTGTTCATAAACATACATGGTTTCGGAAGGTTCTTTGAGATATTTATTATCCATGACCAACTTAACAAGTTCAGATTCTACTAATTTGATATCCCCTGTACCAATCCCGTTTTCTCCTCTTCCTTCCAGGATGTACTTTAACGCAGAAAGCTTAGGCGAAGATTTTGTCATAAGAGAATCAAACCATTCTACTTGAGGTTTCAATGCATTCAATGCTGCTATAGTTGCCATAGATTTATTTTAAAGATTATGTAACGATAAAGGAGTTGCCCGAAGTGTGGTTTTTTCAAACTCCTTCATCAATGTTGTTAGTGCCAACACGCTTTCGATTGGCAGAGCATTATAAAGAGAAACCCTAAATCCCCCAACAGCTCTATATCCAGAAATTCCGACCATACCCTTTGATGACGCAAGCTTAAGGAAAGCTGTTTCAACATCTTTGTTTTTTGCCACAAAAGTTACATTCATTCTGGATCTATCACGCACATCAGCACATCCTTGAAAAAGGCAGTTACGATCTATTTCATTGTAGAGCATTTTTGCTTTCTCAATGTTAAGGCGTTCAATTTCACTTACACCTCCTACTTTTTTTAACCAAAGTAGGTTTAACATTGCAACGTATATTGAAAACACAGGTGGAGTATTAAACATACTATTATTATCCCTGAAAACCCTATAATCCGACATAGCTGGTACACTGTATTTTACAGAGTCAAGTAATGAGTTTCTAGCAATAACTAGTGTCATCCCGGCTGGGCCTAGGTTTTTTTGTGCGCCTGCATAGATAAAGTCAAAATCATCAACGTTTATTTCTCTGGAGAAAATATCAGAGGACATGTCACAAAATAGTGGAATCCCAAATTTTGGAAATGAAAACATCTCTGTTCCTTCTATAGTATTATTTGACGTCAGATGTAAATAAGCAGATCCCTCAGAAGGCTCATATATCTGTGGAATATACATATGTTTCTTTTCTCGTGAAGAGCCAACGATTTCAACCGACCCAAATAATCTGGCCTCTTGTATTGCTTTCTGAGCAAAGTGACCAGTATCAAGATAGGCTGCACGCTCTCTGTTTTTCAGAAAATTCATTGGTATCATAGAAAACTGGGTGCTTGCTCCTCCCTGCAAAAAAAGCACAGAATGACTATCCGGAACACCAAGCAATTCTCTTATAAGGAGTTGGGTATTATCGACAACTGCTTCAAAAGCACTGCTACGATGTGAAATTTCAAGAATAGAAAGGCCAGAACCATTCCAGTTAACTATAGCTTTAGCCGCCTCTTTCATAACCGATGCAGGAAGAATACAAGGACCTGCGCCAAAATTGTGGATTTTAGTCATTTTTATTGCATTAAATTTTACTGTAAAAATCAGTAAACAAGATGATTACATTTAGAACGCTTAAAAAAAAGATAAAAATTACTTTTTATGATACCATTAGCTTATATAAGATTTTGTTTGGCCATTTTAGTACATGCAGTAACAGAATTTAATTTGTTTTGAAAATCCAAAATATAGCCAATTATTGTAAATTATACACTAAGTGTATTTCTAAAAAAATAAATTTAAACTATTTAAAATACAAAAAAACCATATTTTTGACAACAAATAATTAATTAAAAAAACAAAATTATACACTAAGCATGCCGCTTGAAAATAAACTCTTAGATACTACCGACAAATCGATACTAAACCTGCTTCAGCAGGATGGGGCAATGACTTATAAGGAGATTGCAGGAAAAGTCAGAAAAAGCATGACCAATGTTGTTGAAAGAATAAAGTTTCTAAGAGAAAATGGCTTTATCCACAAAACAGTTGCTATTGTAAATATTGAAAAAGTAAGATCAGTCTTTGTTGCTTTCCCTCACATTCAATTATTATCTCATTCTATGGATATCATAAATGAATTTCAAAATGAAATGATAAAGCATCCAGAAGTAATGGAATGTTATTACCTCACTGGGCAGTTTGACTTTATGATCAAAATAGCAGTACCAGACATGGTAACTTATAATGAATTTATTCGCAATACACTTGGCAGCCTTCCTTATGTTGGTGTTGTACAAAGTTTTCTTGTACTGTCGCAGTCTAAACATGAAACGGCTTTCAATCTCTAGGCAACAGCCGTATAAAAACCTTAAATATATATCATTCTGACAGATTATTAATGATTCTAGCTTAGTTAACATAATAAACCCTTCGCTTAGAAGTTTACAAATCCCAATAATTACTACTAAGTAGCCAATTCATGACAAGACTATAAGCTTAAAAATAAAAAATTGAATTGCAATAAACTATATATCTGATTGTTATAGTTTTTTTACTACATTTATTTCAGATCAATTGACATGGCAATGAAAAAAATAATTCTTTTAAGTTCAGTTACTGTCGCTAGTGGAGTACTATTTGCAAACATCTTTAATTCTATGGTTATAGCTGTTGCAACAGATAGTGATATTCCTAATTCTGTACTAGCCGCTAGAGAATTTTTCAAAACAGCAAACCCTGGTAATTTTTTTAAAATATTTTCTCCGGCAAGTCAATTTCTAACTTTGCTATCGTTAATCTTGTGTTGGAAAAAAGCAAAACATATTAGGTTATTTCTAGGCATTGCTTTGATTTGCTATATCTCGGGAGATATTTTCGCCTTTACTTACTTCCATCCTAGAACCGATATAATGATGTCTACGCCAACTCCAGATACCGAAACTCTCAAAAGATTATCATCCGAATGGAGTAGCATGAATTGGGTGAGATCATTTATACTTTTAATTGGTGTTGTATTCTCATTTGCAGCTGTTGATAGGTTTTATTCATTAAAATCAAGCGCTATCAGATAGACAATGAGATTTGTCTTGTGAACAGAAACCCCATACACTTCCCAATAGCTTAACTATCAGCATCTTATCAAAATGCATTTCGAACTTTCCCATAGAACACGCTTTTTAATTCTCTTACATTAATTTACATTTCTAGCAGTCAGTTCTGGAATTAAAATAGTCGTAATGATGAATAAACGTGAAAAAACTTAGAAATAAAAAAAGGTCTTAGAAATTAATCTAAGACCTTTTAAAATTCGGGGTGGCTGATGGGGCTCGAACCCACGACCCTCGGCACCACAAACCAATACTCTAACCAACTGAGCTACAGCCACCGTATTTTTTAGTGTCACAAAAGTACAAATTTTAATATTTCTTGCAAATATTTTTTTCGAAAGATTTAATTGCTTTAATTAAACACCTATTACTCAATTAATTTAATTTTAAAAGATATTTCTAAAACACTTTAAACATAGAAATTAATGCTAAAAACCTACCTTTATACTGTTTATGATTGAGATTTATACAGACGGAGCAGCAAGCGGAAACCCCGGACCAGGTGGTTATGGAACCATTTTAAGAGCAGGGCAACATTATAAGGAATTAAGCGGTGGTTTCAGGATGACAACCAATAACCGTATGGAATTACTGGCAGTTATAAAAGGATTAGAAGCACTAAAAAGTCTTAATCAACAAGTAACCGTATATTCTGATTCTAAATATGTAGTAGATGCCGTTGAAAAAAAATGGGTATTTGGCTGGGTAACTAAAAACTTCAAGGATAAAAAAAATAAAGACCTTTGGCTTCGCTTTCTCGAACTCTATAAATTACACAAAGTGAAATTCATTTGGATAAAAGGTCACAACGACCATCCAGAAAATGAGCGTTGTGACCGTCTTGCTGTAGCAGCATCACACGATAAGCAAAATTTGGCTATTGATACTTTTTTTGAAGTTGAACGAAATAAAGCTACGTTGCTTTAATTAGTCGATACCTCCAACTACACCTAAGTTTTCGAGTTTCACATCAACAGTATCTTTTTCTGGTTGAGACGGATTTGTATAAATCAACATCATCTCTTCTGCTTTTTCAACCATATTTTTAGAACCGATAAATATTGGCACACGTTGATGTAATTCTGCGGGCTGAATATCAAGTATCCTATCAAAACCTGTGGTTGCTTTCCCTCCTGCCTGTTCAATTATAAAAGCCATTGGATTGCATTCGTAAAGCAACCTAAGCTTACCATTTGGAGAACGTGATGTTGTTGGGTAAATGTAAATTCCACCCTTAATTAAGTTTCTATGAATATCTCCTACCATAGAACCAATATACCTCGAAGTATATGGCCTTTTTGTAAGTTCATCTTCTACCTGACAGTATTTTATGTATTTTTTCACACCGTCAGGAAAATGCACATAATTTCCTTCGTTAACAGAATACATGTAACCGCATTCTGGGATGCGCATATTTGGGTGTGATAAACAAAACTCACCTATTGATGGATCTAGAGTAAAACCGTTAACACCTTTACCTGTAGTATAAACCAACATAGTTGATGAGCCATAAATAATATAACCTGCTGCAACTTGTTGAGTTCCTTTTTGCAAAACATCCTCTAAATTAGCTCGTCCTTCAGTTGTTTTACGACGGTAAATTGAAAAAATTGTACCTACAGCTACGTTTACATCTGTATTTGAAGAACCATCTAATGGGTCGATGCAAACAATGTACTTAGCATTCTGAGAAACAGGAGATTCTATATGAATAATTTCATCTTCCTCTTCCGTTGCAACAATGCAACACTCTCCACCACTGGTTAAAGCTGCAATAAATTGCTCGTTAGCATAAACGTCTAATTTTTTTTGCTCCTCGCCTTGTATATTAGTGGTTCCGATATCGCCCAGAATGTCTACCAAACCGGCTTTGTTTACTTCCCTATTTACGATTTTGGCGGCAATACCTATATCTCTTAAAAGCCGCGATAATTCTCCCTTGGCATACGGGAAATCTGATTGTTTTTCAATGATAAATTGCCCCAATGTTTTAACGCCACAAACCATACTTAGTGTATTTTTTACATTATCTACCTGATAACTCTATAACCTCTAAGGTATGAATATTTTCATCAGTAATGCAAAAACGAATTAAAGTTCTCACTTTATGCCAGCCTTGTTTTCCCGCCGAACCGGGGTTTATATGCAAACATTTTAGTTTTTCATCGTACATTACTTTCAAAATATGAGAATGCCCGGCAATAAATAATTTTGGAGGGTTAGTGTAAATTTCATTTTTTATATAAGAAGAATACCTACCGGGATACCCACCTATATGCGTCATTAAGACGTTTATTCCCTCGCAGCTAAATCGATTTTGCTCCGGAAACATTCCTCTTATCTCTGAATCATCAATATTACCAAACACGCCCCTTAGTGGTTTAAAAGCTGCTAGAGGTCCGGCTACATCTGCCCCAAAATCGCCTGCATGCCAAATCTCATCCACTTCATCAAAGTACTTAAAAACCGCATCATCTAAATATCCATGCGTATCAGAAATTAAACCTATTTTTTTCATTTTTAATTACTCATTTTTTGAGTGATTATGTATTTTTCATTATAAATCGTTGCAAATTAAAGCGCATCCAAAAAAACAAAATAACTAGAAAGCCAGAAAAAATGACTTCAATAACTCCTTGTATTCATCTGTATGTTCTTTTAATCCTTTGTAGATATAAAAATCTGATTCTACAAGATTAATTTCTTCAAATGAAAGACAAATAATTACCCGAAACGTTTCTTTATTTTTATCCGAATGGAGGTTTATCTTTTCACAAAAATTTAAATTGTAATTCTTAGCAAGCTCAACAACAAGTTCTGCCTGCTTCACTGGAAGAATAAAGTAAGTTTTACCAGTCTGACTTAAATAAGCAGCAGATTTTGCAACAAGCATTTCAAAAAACTCGATACTTGCATGTCTGGCTAATCCTTTCCGCTGCTCCTCATTTTTTAAATCGTTAACAAAGAATGGCGGATTTGAAACTATCATGTCGTATTTTTTATCTACACTAAAAAACTCCAGACTTGTATCGTAAATTTTTAGCCTTTCCTTATACTTTGAGTTTTCAAAGTTCAACTTTGCAGTTTGCGCAGCCATCTTATCAATTTCAACGGCATTAACATTTGCATTTAAAAACCGCTGAGCCAGCATCAATGCAATTACACCGGTACCTGTACCAATATCTAGTATGTATTTTGGATTTTCATATTGAACCATTGCAGCAATTAACACGCCATCGGTATTAATTTTCATAGCGCAATTGGTTTGATTAACCTCAAACTCCTTAAACCTGAAAATATTTTCCTTTTTTTCCTTCAAAATAATTATTTAAGCTAAAACCTAATCGGCTTGTTATCAACACCTAGCAAACAACATAAAACATTAAAAATCAAATATTTAATAGTATTTGAAAATCATTTAATAAGTATTTTTTCGACGTGTTAATAACTATATCAAACGTTTGTTTTACTTCTTAAATTCCAAATCATAAGTTTGCATCAGCAATTTGAATGTTCTGAGTTTCGACCGGGCTTTGAATTGTTAAAAAAACAGAATACTCGATCGGTATCTAAGTAGCCAACAACGAAATTGTTGGCTATTTTGCTTCAACTACTTTTCATATATCTCAAGCGGTAAACCATCAGGATCGGTAAAAAAAGTAAACTTTTTATCAGTAAACTCATCAATCCGAAGAGGTTCTGTTATAATATTCTGCTTATTCAATCTTTCTATTTCTTGCTCCACATTATCTACTTCAAAAGCCAGGTGCCTTAAACCCAATGCTTCTGGCCTAGATGGCCTTTCAGGGGGATTTTTAAAAGAAAAAAGTTCTATCTGGTAATGTTCATTTATCGCTAAATCTAATTTATACGATTTTCGCTCCGCTCTGTAAAACTCATTTAAAACTTTAAAACCTAATTTGTTAACATAAAAATCCTTCGATTTTTCGTAATCAGAACAAATAATAGCAACATGATGAATGCGATTGAACATATAATTTTGACTTGATTTTACAATGCAAAAATGCAGAAAAAGTAGAGAATTAGTGAATGAACCAATTAGTGAATTAGAAAATGTAGCGAAGTCGAATATTCAATCCTTCAAAATCCAATCACTCAATTACTCACTAATTCAAAACTCAATCCTTCTATCATTAATAGTTCAATAACTCAAAATTCAATCAATCAAAATTCTAGCATTAAAATTAAAAAAGCTAAATTTGCAACTTCAAAAAAAAAGCATGATTCATTTCTTCTTAAATCAATCCGATACGGTTTTTGTTTTACAGACAGACCATCCCATATCTACAACTGATATTACAAAACTTGAATGGTTATTTGGCGACGCCAAACTACAAAATGAAACTGCGCTAAGCGGTTTTTTTGTTGGCCCAAGAGCTGCAATGATAACACCATGGAGTACAAATGCTGTAGAAATTACACAAAACATGGATATTCATGGGATTATAAGAATTGAAGAATTTAAGAAGGTTGAAGAAGATTTTTCTGGTTACGACCCGATGCTTTCTCAAAAGTACGATGCACTTAACCAGGATGTTTACACCATCGACATTAAACCTGAACCAATTTTAGAAATTACCGATATTGCTGCATTTAACAAGCAAGAAGGTTTATCTTTAAGTGATGATGAAGTAGATTATCTAACAAATCTTGCTACTAAATTAGAAAGACCTTTAACTGATTCTGAGGTTTTCGGTTTCTCTCAGGTAAATTCAGAGCATTGCCGACATAAAATATTCAATGGCAAATTTGTTATTGATGGAGAAGAAAAACCAACATCTCTTTTTAAATTAATCCGTAAAACATCAGAAGAAAATCCGAACGATATTGTTTCTGCATATAAAGATAACGTAGCGTTTATAAAAGGTCCGGTTGTACAACAATTTGCACCAAAACGAGCTGATGAACCTGATTATTACACAACAAGCGATTTTGAATCTGTAATTTCAATTAAAGCTGAAACACATAACTTCCCAACTACGGTAGAACCTTTTAACGGTGCTGCTACTGGTTCTGGTGGAGAAATCAGAGATAGACTAGCTGGTGGACAAGGTTCTTTGCCATTAGCCGGAACTGCGGTTTACATGACTGCACTTTCACGTTTGGAAGAAAACCGCGAATGGGAAAAAGGTGTTGAAGAAAGAGCTTGGCTCTACCAAACACCAATGGATATTTTGATTAAAGCTTCAAACGGTGCTACAGATTTTGGAAACAAATTCGGTCAGCCGCTTATTACAGGTTCTGTTTTAACTTTCGAACATGAGCACTTCGACAAGCTCAGCATGACAAGCCGTAAGTTAGGTTTTGACAAGGTAATTATGCTTGCGGGCGGTGTTGGCTATGGAAAAGCAAGCCAGGCTAAAAAACAAAAACCACAAGAAGGTGATAACATTGTAGTTTTAGGTGGCGAAAATTATAGAATTGGAATGGGCGGTGCAGCTGTTTCATCTGCAGATACCGGTGCATTTGGTACAGGTATTGAATTAAATGCTATCCAGCGTTCTAATCCTGAAATGCAGAAAAGGGCAGCCAATGCGGTGCGTGGAATGGTAGAAAGTGAGCACAACACCATCGTATCTATTCATGATCATGGTGCAGGCGGACATTTAAACTGCTTATCTGAACTAGTTGAAGAAACTGGTGGCTTAATTAATTTAGATAAACTTCCGGTAGGCGACCCTACCCTATCTGCAAAGGAAATTATCGGTAACGAATCTCAGGAAAGAATGGGATTGGTAATTGCTAATGAACATATCGAAACCTTACAAAAAATTGCCGATAGAGAACGTGCTCCAATGTACACTGTCGGTAAAGTTACAGGAGATCATCGTTTTACTTTCAAATCTGAAACTACAGGTGCTAAACCGATGGATTTCGAACTGAAAGATATGTTTGGAAGCTCGCCAAAGGTGGTGATGGAAGACAAAACCATCGACAGAAAATACGAAGAAATTAATTATCAAACTGATAAATTAAACGAGTACCTAAATAACGTTCTGCAATTAGAAGCTGTTGCTTGTAAAGATTGGTTAACCAATAAAGTAGATCGTTGTGTAGGTGGTCGTGTTGCAAAACAGCAAACCGCAGGACCATTACAGTTGCCTCTTAATAACTGCGGTGTAATGGCTTTAGATTTTCTTGGAAAAGAAGGTATCGCAACATCTGTTGGCCATGCTCCAATTTCTGCATTAATCGACCCGGCTGCCGGAAGTAGAAATGCAATTGCAGAATCGCTTTCAAATATTGTATGGGCTCCACTTAAAGATGGTTTAAAAAGCGTTTCGCTTTCTGCAAACTGGATGTGGGCTTGTAAAAATGAAGGTGAAGATGCGAGACTTTATGAAGCAGTTAAGGCTTGTTCTGATTTTGCAATTGATTTAGGAATCAACATCCCGACTGGAAAAGATTCTTTATCAATGAAGCAGAAGTATAAAGATGGCGATGTGATTGCTCCTGGTACTGTAATTATTTCGGCAGGTGGAAATTGCGATGATATTACAAAAGTAGTTGAGCCTGTTTTACAAAAAGATGGCGGTTCAATATATTACATTAATCTTTCTAACGATAGCTACAAACTTGGTGGTTCATCTTTCGCACAGATTTTAAATAAAGTTGGTACTGAAACGCCAGATGTTAAAGATGCTGCTGCTTTGAAGAATGCATTTAATACCATCCAACAGTTAATAAAAGAAGGTAAAATTAAAGCCGGACACGATATTGGTAGCGGTGGATTAATTACGACTTTGTTAGAAATGTGTTTTGCTGATAATGATTTAGCTGCAAGCATTAACTTATCTAGTTTAAAGGAAAGCGACTTAATTAAAGTTTTATTTGCTGAGAATATCGGTATAGTTTTTCAAGCAGATGCATCGGTAGAAGAAACATTAAACGCAAATGGTATTGAGTTTCACAATATCGGTGAGGTAGCAGATGGAAACATTTTACAGATTAATCATTCGAATACAGCATACAACTTTAACATTAGTGAGTTGCGTGACACTTGGTTTAAAACGTCTTACCTATTAGATAAAAAACAAAGTGGCGATGTTAAAGCTAAAGAGCGTTTCGAAAATTATAAAAACCAGGCTTTAAAATACAATTTCCCAACGCAGTTTGATGGTAAAAAACCTCAGATTGACAATAGCAAACCAAGACCAAAAGCGGCAATTATTCGTGAAAAGGGAAGTAATTCTGAGCGTGAGTTAGCTAACGCTATGTATTTAGCCGGATTTGATGTTAAAGACGTACACATGACCGATTTAATTACCGGACGTGAAACTTTAGAAGATATTCAGTTTATTGGTGCAGTTGGTGGTTTCTCAAATTCTGATGTTTTAGGTTCGGCAAAAGGTTGGGCAGGTGCTTTTATGTATAATGATAAAGCTAGAATTGCATTAGAAAAATTCTTCGGCAGAGAAGATACTTTATCCGTAGGTATCTGCAATGGTTGTCAATTATTTGTTGAGCTTGGTTTGATTAATAAAGACCATGCCGAAAAACCAAAAATGCTGCATAATGATAGTCACAAACACGAGAGTATCTTTACCTCTTTAACCATCGCAGAAAACAAATCGGTAATGCTTTCTACTTTAGAAGGCTCAACATTAGGTGTTTGGGTTTCGCATGGCGAAGGAAAATTCAGCTTACCATATACTGAGGACAAATATCAAATTGTGTCAAAGTATGCTTATGAAAGCTATCCGGCAAGCCCGAATGGTTCTGATTACAATACAGCCATGATGTGCGATGAAACTGGTCGCCATTTAGTAATGATGCCGCACATTGAACGTTCATTGTTCCAGTGGCATTGGGCAAATTATCCAGCAGACAGAAAAGACGAAGTTTCTCCATGGATGGAAGCATTTGTCAATGCTAGAAAATGGATAGAGAATAAATAAAATTACTAAGCCGCTTTAAAAAAGCGGCTTTTTTTTTGCAAAGAGTTAAGCAATTAGTCCTAAAGTATGTCATGTTGAGCTTGTCGAAACACTAAGTACTTCTACTAAAAAACGACTTGAGTAATGCTCAAGCCGTTTTCAATTTACCCAACCTCAATCTAAGAGCGTTAAAATATAATTATTTACCCACAACCCTATTCCATCTCACATCTTCCAAAACAACATCTTTCCTTACTTCTTTTCGCCATCCTTTGCCATATTTACCGTCAAGGTAATTCGCTACCACCTTATTATAATCTGCTATCGAAATAGATTCTGGCAAAACGCATCCAAACTGATAATATTTAATCTTGTACTTCTTTTCGAAAACCGCTTCCCCTTCATAATGTTTTGGCGCAAAGCCTCCCATAATCAGAAACTTTATTTTTCCTTTACCGATATCAGCTTGAGCAAGTTTAATGCTGTAAGATTTACTTGTATCAGAAGTTGTAACATCTGAAGCACTGAGCTCATTGGCAAAAAACAGACTAAGAATTACGAAGATTATGTTTTTCATAGGTAGCAATTTAGTTATTTATGGTGAAAGTTATCGGCAGGTTAAAACGAACACGAACCTCACGCCCTTTATTTTTACCTGGTTTCCATGCCGGAGATTTTTTAATCACTTTCAATGCCTCTTCATCGCAACCGAAACCAATACCTCTAACCAGGTTAACATTTGTGATAGAGCCATCTTTTTCAACTACAAAACTGATAAATACCTTCCCTTGCGCATTTGCTTCTTGTGCCTGATATGGATACCTCAAATTACGTTGAATGTATTTAGCCCAGGCTTTCATCCCACCTTCAAATTCCGGAAATTCATCAACACCAGAAACATCATTAATTTCATTTCCAGTAGGAGTTTCACCCTCGCCAACTTTACTACCATTTCCATTACCTTCAGTTGTATTGGTTGGTAAAACGATATTCGGATTAATATACCCATCCTGAGTAATGTTACTGATAACAGCATCTTTGGCATCGTCAATTGTAGGTGCAGGTTTTGCAATAGCATCATTAACTACAACAATTTTTGAAGGCATAGCAATGCTTTTCACTTTTACTGGTTCTTCCTTTTTAATTTCTTCCTTTTTAATTTCTTCCTTTTTCTCAGGCTTAGGTTCATCTATTTTAAAAATCTTATCGTCGGGGATGCTTACTACGGTACCCGTTTCCAAAACTTCAGCAGGATTTAACTTACTATAAATTAACGGCGATACACTTAAAAGTATAAATATGCCACCTGCTGCAAATAAAGATTTAGTTAAAATTGATGAATATTGTGCCCTTAATGCATAAGCACCATAATTTTTGTTTCTTCCAGAAAATACAAGATCGAGCCACTCGGTTCTGTAAATGTTAAATGATGAGTTGAACATAGTTTTTGAGTTTTAATAACATGATGTATGAAAATCATCAATTCCATAAAACTTTAAAAAATCGATATTATTTACAAAAAATGAAATTTTTAATCCTAAAAACATTTTTATATTTCATTTTCGATAAAATTCAGATATTTCTTGCAATTGTTTCATAAAAATTAATAAAATATACTATTTTTGACAAAAAACATAACAAATTAATGAAAAGCTTAAGAACCATCGCATTAAAAGAGGCTCAAAACAGAATTTCACCAGAAGTTAAATTACCATCATCAAAAATTTCTGACTTTTTTGGCGCTAATGTATTTGATAAGAAAAAAATGAGAGATTTCTTATCTAAAGACGTGTATGAAAAATTAATTTCATCTATCAATCAAGGTGAATTAATCAATTCTGACGACGCAAACCAGATTGCTACTGCTATGAAAGCTTGGGCAATGAGTGCTGGTGCAACGCATTATACACACTGGTTCCAGCCATTAACAGGTACAACTGCAGAGAAACACGATTCATTTTTTGAGCCAAGCGGCGATGGTGCTATCGAGAAATTTGCAGGTAGTGCATTAGTTCAACAAGAGCCTGATGCTTCAAGTTTCCCTAACGGAGGTATTCGTAATACTTTCGAAGCTCGTGGTTATACTGCGTGGGATCCATCATCTCCTGCATTCATTATGGAAAGCAAAGCGGGTAAAACACTTTGTATCCCTACAGTTTTTGTATCTTATACAGGCGAAGCCTTAGATTATAAAGCACCTTTATTAAAAGCATTAGCTGCATTAGATAAAGCTGCTGTTGATGTTTGTCAATATTTCGATAAAAGCATTACTAAAGTAAATGCATCTTTAGGTATTGAGCAAGAATATTTCCTTGTTGATGAATCTTTATTTAATGCTCGTCCGGATTTATTATTAACTGGTCGTGCTTTATTCGGACACATGTCTGCTAAAGGTCAGCAATTAGAAGATCATTATTTCGGTTCTATTCCTGAGCGTGTTTTCACTTACATGGTAGATTTTGAAAACGAAGCTTTAAAATTAGGTATTCCTTTAAAAACTCGTCACAATGAGGTTGCACCATCTCAATTTGAGTGTGCTCCTATTTATGAAGAAATCAACTTAGCTATCGATCACAATCAATTATTGATGGATTTGATGGAAAAAGTTGCTCGTCGTCACCACTTCCGTGTATTATTACACGAAAAACCATATGCAGGCATTAACGGTTCTGGTAAACACAATAACTGGAGCTTAATTACCGATACTGGTAAAAACTTATTGGCACCAGGTAAAACGCCTAAAAATAACTTGATGTTCTTAGCTTTCTTTGTAAACACAATTAAAGCGGTTAGCGAACATGCAGATTTATTACGTGCAAGTATTGCATCGGTAAGTAACGATCACCGTTTAGGTGCTAACGAAGCTCCACCGGCAATTATTTCAATCTTCTTAGGTTCTCAATTGAACGATGTATTAGACGAAATTGAACACTCACGTATCAGCAAAAAAATTAAAGAAGATAACGCACTTTGGTTAGGCATTCCTAAAATTCCACAAATTTTATTAGATAATACTGACCGTAACCGTACATCTCCTTTCGCTTTTACTGGTAATAAATTTGAGTTAAGAGCAGTTGGTTCATCAGCAAACTCTTCAGCACCAATGACTATCTTAAACGCTATCATGGCAGAGCAGTTAGTTAAATTTAAAGTTGAGGTTGATAAATTAATTAAGAAAGGTGATAAAAAAGACATCGCTTTATTAACTGTAATCAAAAAATACATCAAAGAATCTAAATCGATTCGTTTTGAAGGTAATGGTTATAGCCAGGAGTGGGAGGATGAAGCTGCAGCTCGTGGTTTATCAAACATCAAAACTACTCCTAAAGCTTTAGATGCTTATTTAACTGAAAAATCTGCAGATTTATTTGCTTCGACTAACATTTACAGCAAACGCGAAATTCATGCCCGCCATGAAATCATGTTAGAGAATTTCTACAAAAAATTACAAATCGAAGCTCGTGTAATGGGTGAAGTTGCAAACACTGCAATTATTCCTGCTGCAATTGCTTACCAAAATTCATTAATCGCTAACGTTAAAGGATTAAAAGAAATTGGTGTCGAAAGTAAATCATCATTAGAAATTGTTAAAAAATTATCTGAGCATTTAGATATTGTGAAAACTAATATCGATGCGATGTTAGAAGAACGTAAGGTGACTAACAAAATCGAAGATACTCGCGAGAAAGCGATTGCTTACGATGAAAAAGTAAAATCTTACTTCGATACCATTCGTTACCACGCTGATAAATTAGAACAAATTGTTGACGATAGCGTTTGGCCTTTACCAAAATTCAGAGAATTATTATTCTTGAAATAAATTTAAGCTGTAAGGCATAAGGTATAGGGCGTAAGGTAAAACTTTACGCCCTTTTTTAGGATCATGATTTTTAGGATTTTAAGATTCAAAGAAATTAGATTTTTACTTTTCACACTTTTCCCCCATTCTCTATTTTCCTTTTTACCGTCATTTTCTCTATTCTCTATTTCCAACTATCTATTCCCTACTACCCACTTTCCATCAAACATCTTCCATCTCTAAAAACCTTTGGCCTTTCAGCTTTAGTCTTTCAGCTTAAAAAGCTATCTTTGTGCCAACATGAGTGATAATAGGTACAATCAACGGGGTGTTTCTGCCTCAAAAGAAGATGTGCACAATGCCATCAAAAATATTGACAAAGGAATTTTCCCAAAAGCATTTTGCAAAATCATTCCTGATATTTTAGGAGCTGACGATGAATACTGTAACATTATGCATGCTGATGGAGCCGGAACAAAATCATCATTAGCTTATGTTTACTGGAAAGAAACCAACGATATTTCGGTATGGAAAGGCATTGCACAAGACGCCATCATAATGAACATTGATGATTTGATTTGTGTTGGCGCAACAGATAACATTCTTTTATCCTCAACAATTGGCCGCAATAAAAATTTAATTCCAGGCGAAGTACTTGCCGAAATTATTAACGGAACGGAAGAGATTTTAGCAGATTTACGCGAACAAGGAATTTCAATTTATTCTACCGGAGGCGAAACTGCCGATGTTGGTGATTTGGTTAGAACTATTATTGTTGATTCTACTGTAACTTGTCGTTTAAAGCGTGAAGACATTATTAGCAACGATAACATTAAATCAGGTGATGTTGTAGTCGGTTTAGCATCTTACGGACAAGCAACTTACGAAACAGAATACAACGGCGGAATGGGTTCGAACGGCTTAACTTCTGCCCGTCATGATGTTTTCGATAAATCAATAGCTAATAACTACCCTGAAAGTTTTGACCCTGCCGTTCCTTTCGATTTAGTTTTCTCTGGCAACAAAAAATTAACAGATGAGATTGAAGTGGAAGGTTATGGTAAAATTACAGCAGGAAAACTGGTACTATCTCCTACCCGCACTTACGCACCTGTTATAAAGAAAATTTTAGAACAACATAGAAGTAAAATTAATGGTATTGTACATTGCAGCGGTGGTGCACAAACTAAAGTTTTACATTTTGTTAATGATGATGTACATGTTATAAAAGATAACCTTTTCCCAGTGCCACCTTTATTTAAATTGATACAAGAAGAATCGGGCACGGATTGGAAAGAAATGTACAAGGTTTTTAATATGGGGCACAGAATGGAACTTTATGTACCACAAGAAATCGCTGAAGACATTATCGCAATATCAAAAAGCTTTAATATTGATGCACAAATTATCGGTCGTGTTGAGAAGAGCGATAAAAAACAGGTAACAATTGAAAGCGATAAAGGAACGTTTATCTACAATTAAAATAACATTTAAAAAATAAAGGTGCTTTGATTAAATTTAAAGCACCTTTATTTTTTTTAGAATAATCGATTTTAAAAATACCTAGGACTAAGCATCCTTACATTTTTTCTGTTGAAAAAATAGCTTATTGAAATTTCGTGTGTCCCACTACTATACCCTTGCAGAGGGCCAATCGAAAAATCGTATGCATAACCCAATCGTAAATTTTGAGTTGGCATTATTTGCAATGCAGCAACAGCTGAATTAATATTACTTAAATCTTTCTGCAGGTAGTTTTTATTGTAAAGTTTTACGCCCGTTCTATAAGAGCCACCAATCCAAAGCCTATCTGATAATATTAAAAAGGCATTTAAATCCAAACTTGTTGGACCACCTCGATCATCTTTTAATAAAAATGAAGGTTTTAATAAGATATCTGTGTTTAGTATTGGGACTATTGGCTGTTCCTATGATAAGTGTAAACTCACCATTTGGTGTGCCGTCATTGGGCCCTGAAGTAGTGCTCTCACCCACCCTTAACCAACCACTCGGCAATTGTTTAGGTGGTGCAGGTTGCCCTACAACCCCTTGATTTTGATTTAATTGAAATGTTATAGTCTGCCCTTCAATTAAGTTTCCTTCGGCAGGAAAAGTAAAAACACCAAAATTGGAAACCAATGCAGTTGCCACCACATTGCCATTTGTTCCAACTGCATTTACATAAAGTGTATTGGCCGTATTCCAAACTCCTCCGCCTGTACCGCCACCATCAATGGTTGCATTACCATTATTATCTCTATAAACGGTACCTGTTACACTTGGTTTAGTTTCTGATACTGAAAATGAAACACCAAAAGCATCTCCAGAGGCATCCTCTTCTGACCAATAATTAGTAGTATTGGTATTACCATCCCATCCGTCAAGAAAAACATCAAAACTAACCTTTGAAATATTTGTACCAACAATCCTAACCGATCCACTTCCATTAAAATCCATTACACTAAAATTATTAGACATAGAATTACCTGCAAGTGAAAAATTACTCGTTCCTGACTCCATTATTAAACTTATTGCTGAAGTGGCAATAGATTGTGAGACATTCAAATCTAAAGTGGTTGAATAATATAATGCTAAAACTCGTCCCCCTAATCCCGATACATGAATAATTGGATTAGTAACAGGACGGTTAAAAGTAACTTCCATACGGCCAACGTAAACTTTAGCTGTGGTATTCTGTACACCAATTGCCCGGGTAAAATTTCTGACCCCAAGAGCATAATTATCTGTGGTACTGATCCCTGTACCTGCAGTAGAATTAACACTTGTAAAAACATTATTAGTAGGACTACCATTCCATGCATTTGGTGTATAAATAGCATCTGCTGCAGTCCCAGTATGTCCCATTACAACACTTGCAGCCAGTGAAGCAACGGCATTAGCATTAGAAACATACTGTTGATTGGTAAATGTAATGGTTGCCGATAAAGCAGGACTATATGAAGCAAATGTATTACCCGAGGGATTATTAGTATTCTGTAAAAAATTGACGGTAGTACTTATAACAGGACCATTCCCCGTCGGATTGCCATCACCGGTAATTTTCGCAAACTCTAAAGTATTTTGGGCTAACGATTCAGTTGCACTAAAAAGCATTACCATCATTAAAATGCTAGAACAGCCTAATAAACAATTAACCTTTATTTTCTGAAATAAGCTGTTCATCATGGTACTTGAATTTTTAAAGTCAAATTTTACATGAGAAATACGAATAGCTACAACCTGAATACAGATTCTAATTCCCCAGATTCTTGGTTTACCAGATTTTATCAGAATTAATCTAAAATTGCATGATTACACAATAGCTAGTACCAACAGTTTATTGATTTCGATAGTTGTTTTATCAGACGATTCTAATTGATTTTTTTAAGGAGTTACTTCTAAAAATTAGTTAAAGCTTATACATATATTTTGTTCTGAAAACCCATTCATATGCCGTTGCAGTCTGATTGAATCGTTACCAAAAAATATGTCAAATAGGAAATGCTTATAACTAAACCTTGCTTATTTTGATAGCAGTTAATTAGAAAAAGTAAATTCGATTTAATAAATATTTAATAGGGTGATTGATTCATATAGCCAAACAGACTATACAACTTTTAGGAATAATCAAAAAGTAATCCAAATAAAATATCTGCTATCAAACGCCAAATTGATTGATTACAAGAAATTTACATATAGAATGTTTTCCCCAATAGGCAATAAAATACACGTAATGAGAAAATAATTCTACACTATAGAATTAGCAAATAACACAATAATCATCCAATTTTGAATGATTTTATGCCTTTGCTTTTTCATACCAGAATTTACCTCAGTAGATTAATATAGGTAGGGTAAATAAACTAATTATATATAATAGGTTTATTTTAATCAAACTGAGCAAAAGAAAGTACTGTAATCTAATAAATCATATTACAATTATTAAACCACATTTACTTCAAATATCTTTTAAACAAAAAAAGCTTCCCGAATTAACGGGAAGCTTTGATATTATTTGTAACTAAATTTCTTAGTTAAAGTTGTAACGTACACCAAATTGCATGTAGTAAGTAGATGAAATTGTTTGTGAAGTACCAAACGTTTCTCTTACGATGTCACCAGATGCAGTTGCAACTCTATATGTTGGTCTTGTAGTTGCATTAATTGCACTAACATTCTGAGGAACCAAAATCTGAGCATTGTTAACGAAGTTTACATTACCCCAGTTACGGTTCAATAAATTACCAACGTTAAAAATATCTACAGTAAATTGGAAAGAGTTTTTAGACTTACCAAAATCTTTGAAAACTTCCTGCGTTAATCTGAAATCGAATTGGTTTCTCCAAGGAGATACACCACCATTACGTTCAGCAACTTTACCTCTGTTTTTACTTAAATATTTATCCTGAGCAATATATGCTTCGAAAATGTCTGCTTGTTCTTGCGCACTATATGCTCTTGAATAATTTGCAGTATTTGCAGGAATTGCAACAAATGAAGCAGCAGTTAACTCACCAGCATTAGGAATATAAATTAAGTCGTTTCCTGATACACCATCACGGTTAAAGTCACCATTGTAAGCATATGAGAACCTACCTTGCTGAGCACCTTCATAGAATAAAGAGAATGAAGTAGCTAAGTTACCAAAGTATGCTTTCTTGTAAGAAACGTTAGCAACAATTCTATCTGGATTTAAGTTACTTGAATAACTTAAAGTTGGAATGTTTGCATTATTCTGAGTTTGTGGAGCATTCCATAAACCAGCTAATTGGTCACCACTTTGATCACCGTAGTTACGTTGGTCAGAGCGTGTGTAAGCAATCATTGCCGAAATACCATTGCTGAATTGTTTTGTTAATTGAGCAGTAGCCATCCAGTTGTAACCACCTTTAACATTTTCCATTTGGATAGTATTAAAACCTGTTACAGTACCGTTTGCACCACCGCTTGGTGTTCCGTTTGCTACTGGTAAACCAGCTGCGTTAATTGGATTAATATATTTATCTGAGTTACTTACTGGATAAAATAATCTACCATCTGGGTAACCTGTAATTTGAATAGTTGGATTTACTAAGTTTAGGTTTTTAGCAACTGCAACATTTAAATCACGACCATAAATACCTTCTAAAGTACCAACGATACCACCTGGTAATTTAACATCAAATGCTAAACTTGATTTCCAGGTTTGAGGGAACTTAAGGTTTGGAGCCATTACACTAATACCAGCTGAAGGAATTGAAGTTCCGGCTGCAGGAGCAGCAGTTGATAATTGCGGTGCAATTGAAGGATTGAAAAATGGAGCTGCGTTACCAGTATAACTTTGAGTATATTGAATTAAACCTGCATCACCTGATTGAGAAACAATCCATACGAATGGGATACGACCGGTAAAGATACCAGAACCACCACGTACTTGGAATGAACGGTCACCCATTACATCCCAGTTAAAACCGAAACGAGGAGAGAAAGAAACTTTGTTTTCTGGTAAAACACCAGTATCAACTCTTTGTCCGCCGAAATTTAAACCAGCCACCAATGGATGTGTTCTAACTTCTGTGATATCTGGATAAGTAGCTTGTTCTACACGTAAACCAGCAGTTAATTTTAAACGATCAGTTACAGTAAACTCATCTTGTAAATATGCTGAATACTGATTGAATTTAAAGCTAGGATAAGCCTGAGAACCATCGGCTGTTAACGGATAAGTAACAGTGTACTGAAGTGGTCTTTGATTTGTAATGAAATCATTCCATGTTCTGAAAGTGTAGAAACCTGTACCAAAACGTTGGAAACCGTTTTTAGTAGTACTGAATTCAGCCTGAACACCTAAAGTTAAGTTGTGTTTACCTAAAGCTAAACTTAAGTCATCACTGTAAGTATAGGTAGAAACATCTCTTAAGTTACCATAAGAAAATGGCTCATAACCAAAAGTTGTTAATACACTACCAAAGTTATTACCTGTTGGAACGCCATCCAAAATATCAACTAATGGGAAAGGATTTCCGTCAGTGGTACGAGGGTCATTCTGGTGAGAATAAGTAGCTCTTAAAACATTTGTTACTTTACTACCAAAGTTTGAGTTTAACTCAGCAACACCAGAGTAAAGGTTAGCTGCTTGATAATAATTTGAATTGAAGAAAGGTAAACCAGCAGTTCTTGCTGAACCAGATCTTACGTTTGCGTATGCAAAACCAGTTATAGATCCGATTGGTGAACCACCAGTAGATGTACTTGCAGAAGAAGGTGACTTACTTTCTACTTGGTTATAACGAACACTGAAACGGTGATTTTTGTTAATGTTCCAGTCCAAACGGGCAAACATTTTCTCATTATCACTTCTGTTTTGGTAGCCTTGATAAGGACCTGTAGAATAGTTATAAGTGTTCAATAAATATGAACTTACTTGATTTAAAAAGGTTTCAGATGCCTGAACAACGTTTGGATTAGCTATTGAGTATGGATTTCCTGGAGTAGCAGCAATTCTTTGTGTACCTGGAGCAATCGTTAATTTCTTCTCATAGTTAACAAAGAAGAATAATTTGTCTTTAATAATCGGACCACCTAAGCTGAAACCATAGTTTTTCTCATCCAATTTTTGAAGAGCTCCAAGTCTGAAATCACCGATTCTTTTTCCTTGTTGCTCTTCACCACGCATCGTGTAGAAAGCATTACCAGAAAAAGTATTTGTTCCTGAACGAGTAACCGCACTTACAGAACCACCAGTAAAACCAGTCTGACGAGCATCATAAGGCGTTACATTGATAGAGATTTGCTCTAACGCATCAATTGAAATTGGAGAACCACCAGCAGGGATGTTACCACCAATACCGAATTGATTGTTAAAGTTAGCACCATCTACAGTAAAGTTGTTCGAACGGTAGTTACCACCACCAATTGAAGTACCATTAGCCTGAGGTGTTAAACGAGTTAAATCGTTTACACTACGTGTAATAGTTGGCAAACTTTGAATTTGTGCTTTGTTAATAACAGTTGAAGTTCCGTTTTTATTCGAATTTAAAATTGTACTTGTACCAGTACCAACAATTTTTACTTCAGCTAAAGTAGAGCTGTTATCTACCATTGTAGTATTCACTACATAAGGCTCACCTAATTTTAAGTAAACTTCTGTTTGTTTTGCAGGGTTGTAACCAACAAAACTAATTTCAATGGTATAAGGTCCACCAACACGCATACCGCCAATCGTAAAACGACCGTCGTTATTTGTTGATACACTGTAAACCGTTCCTGTAGGAGTATGCGTAGCTTTTACACTAGCACCAGGCAGAGCGCCCTGATTATCCTTAATTGTTCCTGTCATTGACGATGTGGTTACCTGTGCTTGTGCACCTAAAGTAATACCCACAAAAGCCACAACAACGAGTACTAATCTTAGAAGTAAAGATTTCTTCATACTTTGTTTTTTTAATTTGTTTTTTGTTGAATAATAAATCGGGGAAAGATTTTATGCCGCAAATGTAATTATTAATTTTTAACACATTTTAACATCCAATGTTAAATTATTATTAATTATCTCAAAACTTTTCAACAATTAACATATGCTTTTCACATTTAACTTTCACTTTATCAATAACTTGATGCCATACAAATGTATTTGATAAAAAAAGCAGTTTTAAATAATGGTAATTAGGCCATTATAAACTTATTGTAACGAATTTTTCAATTATCGTTTATTAACAAACATTTTTTTAGTTTTGGCAAATAATAAAGGTGATAGGTATTCGGATAATCCATATTTTTGAAAGGATTGTATAATAAGCTCTTTTCTTAAGATTACCTTTAATTACAAAACATTTAAAAGAAATCTCTTTAAAATAGATATGAACCATCCATAATTAGAAACTACTTTTAATTATGGTAAGCTCCATCTGACAGATAAAAGAAAAATAAAAAGAAACAGATGAATTACGACGTTATTGTTTTAGGCAGCGGCCCAGGTGGTTATGTAGCTGCAATCAGAGCTTCTCAATTAGGAATGAAAGTTGCAATTGTTGAGCGTGAATCTTTAGGTGGTATTTGTTTAAACTGGGGCTGTATCCCAACAAAAGCGCTTTTAAAAAGTGCGCAGGTTTTCGAATATATTAACCATGCAGCTGATTACGGAATTACAACAGCAGGAGCTACAGCCGATTTTGCTGCAGTAGTAAAACGTAGCCGTGGTGTTGCTGATGGCATGAGCAAAGGCGTTCAGTTCTTAATGAAAAAGAACAAAATTGATGTTATTATGGGTACTGGTAAAGTAAAACCTGGTAACAAATTAGAAGTTAAAGGTGCTGATGGTTCTCAAAAAGAATTAACAGCTAAAAATATCATCATCGCTACAGGTGCTCGTTCAAGAGAATTACCTAACTTAAAACAAGACGGCAAGAAAATTATCGGTTATCGCCAGGCGATGGTTTTACCTGAATTACCAAAAAGCATGGTAGTTGTAGGTTCTGGAGCCATTGGTGTTGAATTTGCATATTTCTATGCAACAATGGGAACTAAAGTTACGATTGTTGAATTTATGGAAAATGTAGTTCCGGTTGAAGATGAAGATGTATCGAAACAATTGTTACGTAGCTTGAAAAAAGTAGGTATCGATGTAATGACTTCTGCTTCTGTAGAGTCAGTTGATACAAGCGGTTCAGGTTGCAAAGTTTCTGTTAAAACAGCTTCAGGTATGCAAACCATCGAAGCTGATATCGTATTATCTGCAGCTGGTATTGTTGCCAACATCGAAAACATTGGTTTAGAAGAAACAGGCATCAAAACTGAAAAAGGTAAAATCGTTACGGATGAATTTTACAACACGTCTGTAAAAGGATATTATGCAATCGGTGATGTAGTAGGCGGACAAGCGCTAGCTCACGTTGCATCTGCAGAAGGTATTATCTGCGTAGAAAAAATTGCTGGTCAGCATGTTGAAGCATTAGATTATAACAACATTCCGGGATGTACTTATTGTACACCAGAAATTGCTTCAGTAGGTTATACTGAAAAAGCAGCAAAAGCAGCAGGTTACGAAATGAAAATTGGTAAATTCCCTTTCTCAGCATCAGGTAAAGCAAGTGCAGCTGGTGCAAAAGATGGTTTCATTAAGTTAATTTTCGATGCTAAATACGGTGAATTATTAGGCGCACACATGATTGGCGCTAATGTTACCGAAATGATTGCAGAAATCGTTGTAGCTCGTAAATTAGAAACTACAGGACATGAGATGATTAAATCTGTTCACCCTCACCCAACTATGAGCGAAGCAATTATGGAAGCCGCTGCTGATGCTTACGGAGAAGTAATACATTTATAGAATTATATTATTAATAATATTAAAAGGGAGTTCTTTTTGAGCTCCCTTTTTTTGTTCTAACTGTAATCACATTAATAGTGATATTGTAAAAAAAATCCTCCCCCTGCCTCCCGAATAGTCGGGACAGGCTCCTCAAAAGTGGGATAGCATGGCGCATATTGCCTGTTGCAAAACTTAATTGGTACAGTTTAAATTGCCAATCGCTATTTCCACCCTGCTATCCGGCATAGCAGATTTTCGCTGAATTAAGCATTGAAATTTGTGCACTAACATTCAATTTCCGAAGAACAAGAGGATATGCAGCATGCGAAGGATTTGCGCAAGGGAGGCCTCATATCATCGCCATTAAAATTTCGATAGCTAAATTCAAGAAAAGATGCAAGCCTTGGGTTTTTGTTTCTTTTGGGCTAAGCCAAAAGAAAATGACCTTCGGCGGATAGCCGAGAAACACCAGTAGAAAAGATATTAGTTACAAACCGCCCCCAACCCCTCCTTGAAAATAAGGAGGGGATTTTGCCCCTCAAAGTTAAAAATCCTCCCCTTGCCTCCAGAATAGTCGGGACAGGCTCCTCCAAAGGGGGATAGCGTGACGCAAATTGCCTGTTCCAAAACTTAATTGGTAGCAATTTGAATTGCCAATCGCTCTTTCTACCCTGCAATCCGGCATAGGAAATGATGGAAGGATAAAACGTTAAAGCTTTTGCAGAAACTTTCAAATACCACAGAGCCAAGGCAACGCGTTATGCCCGATTCTTCATCGGGTACATGTGTTGCCTTAATCAAAGCTTTGACGAATTTATCCGACAGCAGTTCCAAGCCTTGATTTTTTGTTTCTTTTGTATCAAGACAAAAGAAAAAGTCCTTCGGCGGCTAGCCGAGAAATTAAGCAAATCAATTATTGACAATATAAAGCATAGATTGCTTCGTACCTCGCAATGACGAAAGAAGGTCATCCATTAAAACATTTAGCTCTTTTATCTGTTCGATTATTAACTAACAAAATTTTCATTAAAAAATAAGGAGCACGTTATGCATTGGATTTTACTCATTATTGCCGGACTTTTCGAGGTTGGATTTACCACATCATTAAAATTATCAGAAGGATTTACAAATTGGAAATGGGCAACAGGCTTTGTGGTTTGCGTTATCATTAGTTTTGTTTTTTTAACAAAAGCGATAGAACAAATTCCACTGGGAACAGCTTATGCAATCTGGTCGGGTATTGGCGCAGTTGGAACGGTATTAGTCGGTATACTATATTTTAAAGAAGACGCTAATTTCTGGCGAATTTTCTTTATCGGATTACTTATTTTATCTATTGTTGGTTTAAAAATGGTTACACCAGATAAATCGGCTTAACAATACAATTTTGTCCATCGCTTAAAACATTCTAAATTTGATTGATTGAGTGGCTTAGTGCTATATTGCAAAACTGAAAACTCAACGAATAACGAATAACGAGCAAAGCGATGACATTACATACAATAGATACCGGATTATTCAAATTAGATGGTGGCGCCATGTTTGGTGTAGTACCCAAAGCAATTTGGCAAAAAACCAATCCTGCCGATGCAAACAATCTTTGCACCTGGGCAATGCGCTGCCTCTTAATTGAAGACAATAATAAATTGACATTAATTGATACCGGAATTGGCAACAAGCAGGATGAAAAGTTCTTCAGCCACTACTATCTACATGGTAACGATTCGATGGAAAAATCACTTGCTGCACTAGGTTTCCAAAGTTCAGATGTTACAGATGTATTTTTGACACACCTGCATTTCGACCATGTTGGCGGTGCAATAGTTCGTGAGGGTGAGAAATTAAGTCCGGCATTTAAAAATGCTAATTATTGGAGTAACGAAAAGCACTGGCAATGGGCAACTGAGCCAAACCAGAGAGAAAAAGCATCTTTCCTAAAGGAAAACATTTTACCCATACAAGAAAGCAGTCAGCTGAAATTTGTAGAAGAACAGGAAAACGTCCAGTTCCAAGATAATGTTAACATCACTTTTGCATACGGACATACCGATGCGATGATGTTACCGAAAATTAACTACAAAGGTAAAACCATTGTTTACATGGCAGATTTACTTCCTTCTGTTGGGCATTTACCCCTACCCTATGTTATGGCATACGATATGTTTCCATTAAAAACTTTGACAGAAAAGCAAGCTTTTTTAGAAGAAGCGGTAAACAATAACTACATTTTGTTTCTGGAACACGATCCATTAAATGAATGCTGTACCTTACAAAGAACCGAAAAAGGCATTCGTGTAGCAGAAACTTTTAAGCTAAGCGAAATTTAACTTATGATTCGTAATGCTAAACCAGAAGATGCTACCGCTGTTGTTCCGTTAATTATCCAGGCAATGGGCGAACTGGCAAATAAGTTTAGCAATACAAAAGGCATAGCTAAAACTACCGCTTTGTTCGAGTATTTCTTCAAGCAACCAGACAATCAATACAGTTATCAGAACACCTTAGTATACGAGGAAGATGGTTTGATTTTAGGTTCGCTAAATGCTTATGATGGCGGCAAACTTCTTGAGCTTCGCAAAAACTTCCTGGATTATTTAAAAGCAAACAACCAGTTAACCAACTTTAATCCAGAACCAGAGACTGAGGATGGCGAGTTTTATTTAGATACGATTAGTGTAAATCCCGAAGCGCAGGGAAAAGGCATTGGCAAAAAACTCATCGATACAGGTATTACATGGGCGAAGAAGCTCAACCATAATAAAGTAGGCCTATTGGTAGAAGTTAATAATGAAAAAGCCCTGAAACTTTACCAGAGCAAAGGTTTTAAAATTGTGAAACAGAAAACATTTATCGGCGCAGAATACCACCACATGATTTATAACATACAGAGATAAATCATTTCAATACCATTTCAGAAATTTATTTCAGATTTTATTTGTATTTAATCTAAATAATACCAATTTTTGTATCAATGGAAAAAGCGTGTATCGATATTAACGAACTGGTTAACGTATTCTCAAACAATCATGGTTCTGTTTATCAGTCAGATAAATTGAATTGTTTTTATGTTGATTTCGGTGGTAAGTTTGCCCGTTACAATTGCCTGTCTCTTCAAAAGTTAAAAAAAGTAGTTGAAGATATCGATATAGATGCCCTTCTGCTTAATACCAAAAAAGCCGATTTCGAATTGGTTACTTTCAATGGTTGCGAACACATTTACCTGTTAAGCGCACTTGAAATTATCGCATTAAAAGATTTATTACAAGGAACATTTACAATGTTTAAGCTAAATCACCTGATTAGCGACTGTCTTTACCGTTTGGTTTATTAATTAGTTTTTTAGTTTATTGGGTGTTTGGTTTTTTAGTCTGAAAGGCTAAATAGAATCATTTGTCCTTCATTTTTTACCGAAAAACTATTCTATCTACCTAACTTACAACGAGTATCCGTTTCGCGTTATAACACACATCATCCACCTTCCATTCACCATCTTACGTCCTCCTCTTGTCATTATTTAAACTCATTATAAATACCTACCTATCAGCAATTTAGACTAATTTCATATAGCAAATAATTTGTACAACTAAACAAATACCTAGTACATTTGTATTGTTATTAAAGCACAGAAATTATGAAAGATTTAATGCGTATTAAATGTTTAATATCACAGGATATTGAAACACTTTTAAATCAGCAGATAAAAAAAGAAGCTCACTCTTCATCACTATATTTATCAATGTCATCTTGGTGTGACCAAAATGGATTTGATTTTTCAGCAGATTATTTCGCGAAGCAATCTGAAGAAGAAAGAATGCACCAATTAAAACTATTCAAATATGTTTTAGATATGGGCGGAAACGCAATCTCTCCTGAGGTTACGGGGATTAAAACAGATTTTGCAGGTTTTAGAGAAGTTTTTGAAGATGCACTTGAAGCTGAAATTGCAATTACGCAAAGTTTCAAGAATTTAGCTGCTAAATGCCATAAAGAACAGGATTTTGTTACTATGGAATTTTTAAACTGGTTCTTAAAAGAACAACGTGAAGAAGAATACAAAGCTCGTCGTGCGCTGGAATTATTCGAAGTAATTGGCGAAGAAGGTACAGGAAGATGGGAAATTGATAAGCACGTTAATAAAATTACTTATTCTGAAGCTTAAGAAACAGAATACAATTAACAAAACAAATATAGAAAGCTGCCTTCGGGCAGCTTTTTTTTTGCAATAAAAATCATGTTAAAAAAGAAAGCTTCCTATATTTCTACAGGAAGCTTCTTTTTTGTTTAGGTTGTTTGGTTTATGTTGATTATGAATAAGCTTAATTTATAAAAAAAGCGCCGTTACCAGCGCTTTTTTTAAACCAAATATATAATAATAATTAACGAGCATTACAAATGTACTAAATTTTTACACATTCACAAATACAAACTTAATTTATTTTACATTTTTTCAATAAAAAATACATAAAACACTATTATTCAGCATAAAAAAGTAAATTAATAAGTTAAAAACATATAAATATTAAATTTTATATAAAATATATTCGTTTTTTACTTTCAAAATCATACTTTAATAGAAAATTTAAGTTAAATGATAGAAAATTTTATACAAAATTACTTAAATCACCCCAAAACATACGATGAAATGTTTCTTGATAGCGATAATTTCAGAAATCATTACACAAATTTCATTAAAAACTTCTCAAAAGAATCTCTGGAGAATTTAAATAAAAAGGAAGAGCTAGCTAAAAAGCTCTTCATGAGCCAGGGTATTACCTTTACAGTGTACGATAGCGGCGAAGGAATAGAAAAGATTTTCCCTTTTGATATTATTCCACGTATCATCACATCAAGCGAATGGCTTTTTATCGAGAAAGGCATTAAACAACGTTTAAAGGCGCTAAACCTTTTCCTTAAAGATGTTTACAGCAATCAATTCATTTTAAAGGATAAAATTGTTCCGATAAACGTGATCTACTCCTGCCCTCACTTTTTAAGGGAAATGTATAACGTTAATGTATTGCACGATATTTATATACACATTGCCGGCATCGACTTAATTCGTGATCATGATGGAACATTTTACGTACTCGAAGATAATTTGCGAACGCCTTCAGGCGTAAGCTACATGCTCGAAAATCGCGAAATAACCAAAAGGCTTTTCCCTGATTTAATTCCGCAATGCGGCGTAAGAAGCGTAACCGAATACCCTGCAATTTTATATAAAAACTTAATGGCGCTTTCGCCAAGGGCTGTTTCAAATCCAACTATTGTATTGCTTAGTCCGGGAATGTACAATTCTGCATATTACGAACACACAACTTTAGCCCGCTTAATGGGCGTAGAATTAGTAGAAGGAAGAGACTTAGTGGTAAAAAACCAAAAGGTTTTTATGAAAACCACCACAGGACTGCAACAGGTTGATGTAATTTACCGCAGGGTTGATGATGATTATATCGACCCATTGGTTTTTAACCCGAATAGTGTTTTGGGCGTTGCAGGTTTAATGGGTGCCTATAGAAAAGGAAATGTCGCTATTGTAAACGCAGTGGGTAATGGTGTTGCCGACGATAAAGCGGTTTACACCTACGTTCCGGATATGATTAAGTATTACTTGAACGAAGAACCTATATTAAAGAATGTACCAACCTATCAGCTTAGCAATCCCGATGAGCTAAAATATGTTTTCGAAAACATCAATACAATGGTGATTAAGAAAACCAATGGAAGCGGTGGTTATGGTATGCTAATGGGCCATGCAGCTGGCGAACAGGAAACGGAAGAATACAAACTGGAAGTATTAAAAGACCCCCGAAATTTCATTGCCCAACCAACAATAAGTCTTTCTTCGGCCCCTTGTTTTATCAACGGAAAACTCGCACCCCGCAGAATAGATTTAAGGCCATTTGCCCTCAACGGACCAGATGGCATATCCATTGTTCCTGGTGGATTAACCAGAGTAGCGCTAAAAGAAGGTTCGCTTGTGGTAAACAGTTCTCAAGGCGGTGGTAGTAAAGATACATGGGTTTTAACTTCTTAGAATACGAATATGTTAAGTAGAGTTGCATCAAGCCTATATTGGCTAAGCAGATATGTGGAGCGTAGCGATGGTATGTTACGCATGTTAAAAATAAATTATGCTTCATCTCAGGATACTATCCAGGAATTTACCTGGAAACCAATTATCAGAATATTTTCTGCTGATGATGAAAATGAATTGTTAAGCATACAGCACGATAGTCGGGCAGTTATAGAATATTTATTACTGAACCGGGAGAATCCAAATTCGATATTAAACATTATTACGCTTGCCCGTGAAAATGCCAGAAGTGTTCAGGAACATATACCTAAAGATTTATGGCAATGCTTAAATGAATATTACCATACCGTTAAAGATGAAAAACTGCTTTGGTATGTGCAAAAAGATGACCCGATTACCGCACTTGATATGCTGATTAAGCAGGTTATGCTATATCATGGAACGGCAGACAGTACAATGGAACGTGGCGAAAGCCGAAGTTTTATGAAAATCGGTAAGCATCTAGAGCGCAGCATACAATCGGTTGATATTCTGGATATAAAATTCAGTTCGATAAGCACTAACCCCGATTTGTTAACCGATATTGCTTATTGGAAACACTTATTACTCTCTTTAGGTGGTTACGAATTATACCTAAAAACCTACCGACAAGGTTTTGATGCTAAAAATATCATTGAGCTGGTAATGCTGAATAATGATTTCCCTCGTTCTGCGCTTTATTCCATGAATAATATCGAACGGTATTTCAACAGACTAAAGAGTGAAAGCAACATAGAGCATTACAATAGCTTGTCGTTTAAAATCGGCAGACTAAAAAGTATGATTACCTATAGTTCTGTAAGCAGCATGGAAGAAGAAAGTTTACATAATTATTTAACAGAAATCCGTTCGGAACTTTTCGGTATCGGAAACCTGCTGAATGAATATTATTTCGCAAATTTATAATACGTTAATCATCCCGAAAGATTAAGTTTTAAATCGTTATTAAAAAATCAATATGCCAGTTTTCAAAATAAAACACATCACCAATTATAAATATGAAACGCCTGTTCGGGATAGTGCAAATCAGGTAATCCTTTTCCCGATTAAAGATGATTTCCAAAAAGTAGTTAAACACGATCTGAATATATCAGGAAGCCCGGAGATTGAAATATTTATTGATTACTACGGAAATGAAGTTGGCACATTTACCCAAAACGAACCGCATACCCAACTCAAAATATTTTCGAAAGTAAGTGTAGAAACCTTTGCAAAACCGCTCCCACAAGATGATATGTTCAGCAGTGAGCAATGGAATAGTCTTGAAGCAATAAAATATGAAGTACCTTATATTGATTACTTACGCCAGGAAGTTTTTGAAGGCATTACACAATTAAAGGAAACCGCATTAGCTATAAGACAAGAGGAAGACACCCCATATCAAACCGCAATAAAATACAGTGCAAATGTATTTAACAATTTCGAATACATTAAAGGGGTTACGGCAGTTGACACAACAATTGATGAAATTTTGAAACTGAAAGCAGGTGTTTGTCAGGATTTTGCACATGTTTTAACAGCAATGTTGCGCTTAACAGGGATTCCGGCGAGGTATGTAAGTGGATACATTTGTCCAAACCGCGATGGCATGCGTGGTGAAGGTGCAACACACGCCTGGGCGGAAGTCTTTTTGCCAGAATATGGTTGGCTCGGTTTAGACCCTACAAATAATTGCATTGTAAACGAAAATCACGTTCGTTTAGCCGTAGGAAGAAATTTTACAGATTGTTCTCCGGTGAAAGGTGTTTACAAAGGAGGATTTGAACACATTATGGAAGTAAATGTTTCAGTAGGTTATAATGATGAAGATTTAAACGATAATGAAACCTATTTTAAACCAACGGAGGTAAACTACAGTAAACCATCTGGAACAATTACAACTGCAAGAAAGCAAAACAGTTACCAGCAACATATGGAAGCGATTCAACAACAGCAGCAACAGCAACAATAGTTAACTAATGTTTAATAGTTAGCCACAGATTCGCAGATTAAAAATAATTTTATCATTGCCAGTTGCGAGTTGCCTTAATGGTGTCCGATTATCAATTAAACCACCACAAGATGTCATTCTGAGCTTCCCGAAGTATCGGGACAAGTCGTCGAAGAACTTTTAGGCGTTCGCATTTCGACAGGCTCAATGTGACAAATCTCCTAATTTTAAGTTAGCCACAGATTAACAGATTAAAAATAATTAAGCAGTTATCAGTTTAATAATTCAAACAATTTTACCAATTCAACAATCATATAGTTACCTGTTTTCGGTTTCGAGTTGCCAGTTTAACAGTTTAAACAATTAACCAATTCAATAATAATATAGTTACCTGTTTCCAGTTGTGAGTTTCTTGTTTAACAGTTCAACCAATTAATCGAACAAACAATTACCAATTCAACAATTCAGCAATTAACCAATTAACCTAACCACCCTCTATTTCCACCCAACTAAGCCCACCCACTTCATCTCCGTTTTACTCCAATCCGGCCTAACAAATTTTTGGGAACGCATTGACCAAGCCAAAGTACAAACTTTCAAACAAAAATTTTCAGCCGGTGTTTTTTGTTTCTTTTTGACATCAAAAAGAAAAAGCCTGTCCGGCCAGGACAATTCTGTCAGGACAAAACAACATCAATAATCAAACAGAAATAAAATTTCAATATTATTTTCCTAATTTTCATTTCCTAATACAAACCATTATGAAAATAACAAACATCTGTCTGGTAGGATTTCTCACTATTTCAGCGATATCATCCTGTAAACAAAAAGAAGAATCAGCCAAACTTGGCTCGATATTGCCAGAGGAAATTAAATCTCATATTGCTGTATTAGCCGACGATTCACTTCAAGGTAGACGTCCGTTTACTATTGGAGAAACCAAAACTGTAAATTATATTTCTAAAGAATTAAAAAACGCTGGTGTAGAGCCAGGCAATGGCAATTCTTATATACAAGAAGTACCAATGATGGAAGTAACCACTACTCCATCAGAAAACATGGAAATTTCCGGCGGTAAAGAAAAACTGAATTTTAAAGCCGTAAAAGATTTTGTAGCCTTTAGCAGAAGAGCACAAGACACCATTCAGATAAAAAATTCGCCAATTGTATTTGCAGGCTACGGAATTGTTGCGCCTGAATTTAAATGGAACGACTATAAGGACTTAGACGTAAAAGGTAAAACGGTCGTGGTTTTAATCAGCGACCCTGGCTTCAAATCAAAAGACAAAACAGTTTTCAGAGGCGATACAATGACTTATTATGGTCGCTGGACTTACAAATACGAAGAAGCTGCCCGACAAGGTGCAGCAGCAGTAATTATTGTGCATCAAACTGAGCCTGCAAGTTACGGCTGGTCGGTGATTACCAATAGCAATACAGGTGCAAGATTGTATTTACAAGCTAAAGATAAGTATGTATCGAGGTGTAAGTTAGAAGGCTGGATGACTGAAGAAGCCGCTACAAAACTTTTGACAAATGCTGGCATTACAGGTGATATCAGAGAATATGCCCGTAAAAAGGACTTTAAAGCTGTGCCATTAAATCAATCCTTAACGGTTAACCTAAGCAATAAAATCAAATATTCAACTTCAAAAAATGTTATCGGTATTATCAAAGGCAGTAAACGACCCGATGAAACCATTGTCTATACCGCACATTGGGATCACTTCGGCATCGGACCAAAAATAAATGGCGATTCTATTTATAATGGCGCTGTAGATAATGCAAGTGGCGTTGCCGCAATGCTTTCAATAGCTAACGCTTTTCAAAATACAAAAGAGAAACCAGAGCGTTCCATTGTATTTTTAGCCGTAACTGGTGAAGAACAAGGCTTGCTTGGCTCCGAGTATTATGCTTTAAACCCGGTATATCCGCTAAATAAAACGGTCGCAAACCTCAATATGGATGCACTTGGTTTTTATGGGGCAACAAAAGACATTTCGATTAAAGGAAAAGGACAAAACGAAGTGGAAGATTATATTTTGAAGGTTTTAGCAGATAACAATTTAGATGCTGTTGGCGATACCCGACCAAGTGCCGGAAGTTATTATCGTTCAGACCACTTTAACTTTGCAAAAGTTGGTGTACCCGCAATTGATATTGTGAATGGGTTAACCAGTGTAGAACATGGTGCTGAATGGGGACAAAAACAGAAAAAAGAATATAATGAAAAGCATTATCATCAACCCTCTGATGAATACAGTAAAACGATGAATGCCGATGGAATTACTCAAATTGCAAACATAATGTTTACTGTTGGGCAAAAGCTGAGTAATGAAAGCACATTCCCAGGCTGGAAAAAAGGTTCAGAATTTAAGGCAGCACGAGATAAATCTATGGGAAAATAAGTAGCAATCTGGTTGTACTGAATAAATCACCCTGGGTTACCAATAAACAATTACCGATTTAGCAATTACACAATTAACCATTTCAACAATCAAATAGTTGCCTGTTCTCGGTTGCGAGTTGCCTGTCAAACAGTTCAAATAAATATAAGATGTCATTCTGAGCCTGTCGAAGAACTTTTAGGTGTTCGCATTTCGACAGGCTCAATGTGACAAATCTTCTAAATATTAGTTAGCCACAGATTAACAGATTAAAAATAATTAAGCAGTTAACAGTTTAAATAAATACAAGATGTCATTCTGATCTTCCCGAAGTATCGGGACGAGTCGTCGAAGAACTTTTAGTCGTTCGCATTTCGACAGGCTCAATTCAACAATTTACCTAACACTCCTCTATTTCCACCCAGCTAAGCCCAACCACCTCATCTCCGTTCCGCTTTTTAGCCGGCATGGTCTAGATTTCGGCATGCACTAACTTGCCAAATTACTACCTTCAATAGAAATCTAGCGAGCCGGCAATTTTGGTTTTTCACTATTATATATTTTTTCATTTGTGTTCAAGCTTGCTTCGCAGGTCTTTTTGTTATCAAAAGAAAAGAGCCTGTCCGGCCAGGACAAATCGAACTTATGAGAACAACGAATAAACATTTAAACAGTTCAGCAATCAAATAGTTGCCTGTTCTCGGTTGCGAGTTGCCTGTCAAACAGTTCAGCAATTAATCGATTAAGCAATTAACCCAATTAACCAGCTCTGCAATTAAACAATTTAAACAATTAACCGATTCTGATAATTTAACCTCAATTTTTTTCATAAATTTGCGCCTTTTACAAATAACAATATGATTAAGAGACAGCAAATTAAAGATTTATTAAAATCGACTGCATTTAACACAGAAGTAACGGTTATGGGATGGGTTAGAACTTTCCGTAATAATCAGTTTATCGCTTTAAATGATGGAAGTTGCATGAGCAATATCCAGGTAGTTGTAGATTTTAATAATCTACCAGAGGAGCTGTTAAAAAGAATCACCACTGGCGCAGCAATTTCTGCAACAGGTAAATTGGTAGAATCTTTAGGTAAAGGCCAATCTGTAGAAATTAAAGCAACAGATGTGCAAATTTTAGGTGATAGCGACCCGGAGAAATTCCCATTGCAACCTAAAAAACACAGTTTAGAATTTTTACGTGAAATTGCGCATTTGCGTTTCCGTACCAATACTTTCAATGCAGTTTTCAAGGTTCGTCATGCTTTAGCATTTGCAATTCACCAGTTTTACAACGAGCGTGGTTTCGTTTACATGCATACACCTGTAATAACAGCGAGCGATGCTGAAGGTGCAGGTGAAATGTTTAAGGTAACGGCACTTGATTTCGACAATACTCCTCGTACAGAAGATGGAAAGGTTGATTTTTCTCAGGATTTCTTCGGAAGAGCAACAAACTTAACTGTATCTGGTCAGCTTGAAGGCGAATTGGCAGCAATGGCTTTCGGACAAATCTATACTTTCGGACCAACATTCAGAGCAGAAAACTCAAACACAACACGCCACCTGGCTGAGTTTTGGATGATTGAACCTGAAGTTGCTTTCGCTGATTTAGAAGACAATATGCAGCTTGCCGAAGATATGATGAAGTATGTAATTAAATATGCTTTAGATAACTGCAAGGAAGAGCTGGAGTTTTTAAATAACCGTTTGGCAGAAGAAGATAAACAGAAACCACAAAATGAGCGTAGCGAATTTACCTTATTAGAGAAGTTAGATTTCTGCTTAGCTAACGATTTTGAGCGTTTAACTTATACAGAAGCCATCAAAATTTTGAAATCTTCTAAACCAAACCAGAAGAAACAATTCAAGTATTTAATTGATGAATGGGGAGCAGATTTACAGAGTGAGCACGAGCGTTACTTAGTAGAAAAACATTTTAAGAAACCGGTTATTTTAACAGATTACCCGTCCGATATTAAATCATTCTACATGCGCCAGAATGAACCAGATGCAGAAGGCAGAAAAACTGTAGCAGCTATGGATATTTTATTCCCAGGCATTGGTGAAATGATTGGCGGTTCTCAACGTGAAGAGCGTTTAGACCGTTTAACAAAACGTATGGAAGAATTAGATATCCCACAAGATGAACTTTGGTGGTATTTAGATACCCGCCGCTTCGGCTCTGCACCACATGCAGGTTTTGGATTAGGTTTTGAACGTTTAGTATTATTCGTAACCGGAATGACAAACATTCGCGATGTAATTGCCTTCCCTCGTTTCCCTAAAAACGCAGAGTTTTAATTAGGGTTTAGGGTTTAGGGTTTAGGGTTTAGGGTTTAGGGTTTAGGGTTTAGGGTTTAGGGTTTAGGGTTTAGGGAAAACAACTCACTATATTAAAAAGGTCAGGTTTTTTAAAAAAATCTGACCTTTTCTATTATTGTCATTCTGAGCTTGTCGAAGAATATTAACTAGCATTTCGACAAAACTTGTCCCGATGCTTCGGGAAGCTCAATGTGACAAATCTTCTAATTGCTAGTTAGCCACAGATTCGCAGATTAAAAATAATTAAGCAGTTATTAGTTTTAACAACTCAGCAATTACCAGTTTATCAGTTCAAACAATTTAACCAATTAGAAAATTAACCAATTTAACAATCAAATAGTTGCCTGTTCCCGGTTGCGAGCTACCTGTTTAACAATTTAACCAATTTAACAATTCTGCAATTAACCCTTAAACCTTTCAATCCGCCCAGCTAAGCCTAACCACCTCATCTCCGTTCCGCTTTTCAACCGGCATGGTCTAGATTTCGGAATGCACCAAATAGCCCAATCACTCACTTCAATAGAAATCTAGCGAGCCGGCAGTTTTTGGTTTTTCACTGTTATATATTTTTTCATTTGTGTTCAAGCTTGCTTCGCAGGTCTTTTTGTTGTCAAAAGAAGAAGCCTCCCGATTAAAATCGGGATAAATCATCCGGCCAGGACAAATCAAAGCACCTCACAATCAAAATCGGGATAAATTATTTGAAACAAAAAAAGTCGCATCCAAAGGCTACGACTTTTAACTATAATCCTATCAATCCATTTATGATTAAACAATTAATCAATTCAGCAATTAACCATTTAACCAATTCAAACAATTAACCAACCTACCTACATCCTCCCATCATCTTGCAACGTATCATTAAAAGGATTTGCGTGAGCATAATCAACAGCAGAAACCTTATAATCTGTTGGGGCAAAACTTGCAGAACTACTCAAAGCCATACCCAATTCAAAACGTGTAGGATAAGGTGTTTGCAATAAACTTCCGGCAGGGATATAAGGAAAACTCTCTAAATAACTTTGAATTAAATTTGCACTTACCCGTCTGTTAATGTACGCTCTGCTTAATTGATGAGGCTCTCTCAAACCTGCAGCACCTAAAAGCTCTACCGCACTGGCAACCGTTAAATTATGAAAATTCTTAACCCTCACTTTTTTATCATCAACCACAAGTCCTTTCATTAAACTCTGGTCTTGTGTGGCCACACCCGTCGGACAAGTATTGCTGTTACACTCCAAAGCCTGAATACAACCTAAGGCGAACATCATACCACGAGCTGTATTACACATATCTGCACCAAGGGCAATATTTTTAACCAAATCAAAACCCGTTGCTACTTTACCAGAAGCAATAATTTTAATGTGTTTTTTCAGGTCGAAACCATTTAAAATATCATAAACAAAGGCAACGCCTTCACGTAGTGGCATACCTACTGAGTTCGAAAACTCTTGCGGAGCAGCCCCCGTTCCACCTTCACCCCCATCAACAGTAATAAAATCTGGATAGATTTTCGTTTCAATCATCGCTTTGCAAATGGCATAAAACTCACTTCTTCTACCAATACAAAGTTTAAAACCAACAGGCTTACCTCCCGATAAATCTCTTAATCTCTTTATAAATTCCAATAAACCAATCGGTGTACTGAATGCAGAATGTGCCGGTGGCGATAAAATATCTTTTCCTTGTGGAACTAAACGAATGCGGGCAACTTCAGGCGTAACTTTCTTGGCTGGCAACATCCCTCCATGACCTGGTTTAGCACCTTGCGATAACTTAACCTCAATCATTTTAACCTGATCTCCAACTGCACGCTCAGCATAAGCATCAAAATTGAAAGTACCGTCCTCATTACGACAACCAAAATATCCGGTACCAATTTGCCAGATTAAATCGCCTCCCGGCTCACGGTGATAATCACTGATACCACCCTCACCAGTGTTATGAGCAAAATTACCAAGCTTGGCACCACCGTTTAAAGCCAAAATTGCATTCTGACTTAACGAACCGAAACTCATTGCAGAAATATTATAAATACTCGAAGAATAAGGCTTTTTACAATCCGGACCGCCAACTAAAACACGGGGATCTAGATTTAACTCATGGTGAGAAATAGCAGAAATACTATGACTCAACCATTCATAACCATTTTCATAAACATTTAATTGTGTACCGAATGGAATGGTATCATTATCCGTTTTAGCACGCTGGTAAATCAACGAACGGTTTAATCGGTTATATGGCGTTCCGTTAGTATCGCTTTCTACAAAATACTGATAAACTTTTGGTCGTAATTCTTCCATAAAATACCGCAAACGACCAAAAACAGGGTAATTTCTAACAATACTGTGTTTAGGTTGATATAAATCGTAAATACCTAAAATTACAAATGGACCGGTGAAGAGGAATGTCCACCATAAAAATGGATGATACAGACCTAGCATAATGGTAAGGGCAACTAAAAATGCAGCAATTGCGACGAAAGCTTTTCTCATAATAAATGGGTTAGCGTATGTTTTGTTAATGCAAAGATTAGGATTATTAAACAACTGACACTATTAAATTGTTATTTTTACGCTATGCTTATTAAGATTTATCCAGAAAACCCTAACGAAAGAGCCATTGAACAGGTGGTAGAAGTGCTTAAAAAAGGTGGTATAATCATCTATCCTACTGATACAATTTATGGTTTAGGCTGCGATATTACCAATCCAAAGGCTATCGAAAAAATTTGCCGCATACGCGGTATAAAACCCGAAAAGGCAAACTTTTCCTTCGTTTGTCACGATTTAAGCCACATTGCAGATTACATTAAGCCAATTGACAATACTACATTTCGGGTTTTAAAGAAAGCCTTACCCGGCCCTTTTACATTCATATTTAACGCAAATAACAACGTACCAAAGCTTTTAAGCTCAAATAAAAAAACAGTTGGTATTCGTGTACCCGATAATAATATTGCCCGTTGCATTGTAAAAGAACTTGGCAATCCGATTTTATCAACTTCCATTAAAGATGACGATGAACTCATAGAATACTCTACCGATCCGGAACTAATTTACGAAAAATACCAGGAACTGGTCGATTTAGTTATTGATGGCGGCTATGGCGATAATGAAGCCTCTACCGTTATTGATTGCACCACTGGAGAATTTGAAATCATCCGTGAAGGTAAAGGTGATATTGAAGAGTATTTGTAGAAGAGGTGCAAAAGCTTAAACCCCTATCTGCCCTGCGGAAATTAGATTTCTTAGCACTCTCTATCCCCCTTTGGAGGGGGCAGGGGGAGGATTTAATTGTTTTTTCATGCAAAGCGCTTAAACCCCTATCCGCCTACGGCTCCTTTCCCCTGAAAGGGAAAGGACTGCAAAGCGCAGACCCCTCATTTCCCCTTTCCGGCTGATGTCTACACCCAGCGAAACTACTCTGTACAGGTCGTCATCTCGACCGCAGCGGAGAGATCTTTGAAATTCATTTCCCCTATAACCTATTATCCTCACCTACCGAAACTAACACAATATCAATACTATTTATACTCCATCTCATAATGCTGTTCCAACTCCATCACATACCTTTCAAAATGTGTTTCATAATAATCCTTAGGTACCTGAATCTTAAAACCCACCCGACCAAAAAAATCAACTAACTCCGTATCCTGTTCCGCTTCGAGCAGATACCATAAATTGGGTTTTTGCCTGGCATTAATCAGAAATAAAGCCTGTGTATGCACGCCAAACTGGAGTATCCTGTTTTTAATTTTGAATCTTAAAAAGAGCTCGTAATAATCACCCTTATCCGCTAACAAAAAACTTAACCTTGGCACTTCCATAGAAAAAGCAGCCAGTTGCATCAACTTCTTCATCGGCTTACGCTCTACGTTGCGTAGCCCATAGGTAAAAAGATAATGTGTAAAATACTGAGCAACCAACATAGGTAAAGCCTTGTGCCAAAGCCTGAAAATCTCAGTCTTGTTCACTGCATTTGCCTGTTTAATTTCTGCATCCCTTTCTGGCGAATCTCCGGATTTACGAAACTGCAAAGACGCCAGTCGCTTCATTTCAAAACAAAGTTTATTCAGCTCCAATTGTTGAGGAGAAAGAATTAAATCTCCTGTATCATCCGCCTCAAACACAAAACGCTCGAATGATTTCACACCTTGAAGATTGGCCGTAGCAGAAAAAAATAGGGAATCAGAAAAGGAAAATGGTTGAAATAATAACGTTCCAAGTCCGTATTAGCTAAGCAATAGCCAATACCCTGCGTAGTAAGTTCCGATACAATACAAACACGATTTATTGGTTCATGCTCCATCACGATTCTGGCCTTAAGACCAGGAAATAAATCATCAGGCCTGAAAAAGCCCTTAAATTTTTCTTTCAACTGAATATCAAAGCCGTATCGGTCGTTTATTATATCCAGGTATTTCGACTTACCCGTACTTTCATCAAAACAAGACGGCCAGTAATATTCCTGAAAGTTACATACGCCATTCCACATCATTGCCCTTAAAGTTCGGTAAACATATCTGCTGAGGTAAGATGCGTCGGTATCTACACTACAGCTGACCAATAGATGATCATAGGCTACATTAAAGTAAACTAGAACTGGCTTTTCATTTTCCACTTGTACACGCATCTTCATCAGCCCATGTTTAAAGCTAAGCCGCTTGATATCTACCATGTAGTAAGGATTTTTACCTGCCCTAAAAACTGTATGCGCTTCCAATACCTGCTGACTTAAAACCCGCCCGCCTTTTTCGAAAGGCAATTTATAAAACCGATCAAGTGGTTTTCCGGCAATTGTTTGTGACTTATCCATGTACTGTTGCTCCCTTCGATACTTTAATCTGATCAACCTCCACCTGTAACACTTTAAACTGCGCCTCACATAAATCATTTGCAAGTTTTACAAAACCTTCTACCAGTTCAGAAAAGCGATAGATAGAATGATGGGCTAAAGAAAAACCATCATTATAACGGGCCTGACTAAAGCTCTTCATCATAATCTTCAACAACGACTCATTTTCAGTGGTACCCAGAAAATGCTGAAACGGCAAGTTCGAAAAGCAGGCACACAAATACAGTAGTCGTTCGAGGTTGCGGGTATCAGGGTGGTAATCCATAAAAGTATTAATCAGCCCCATACAAGCCTGCTCTGTAACATGATGCAATAAAAATAGCCCGACATACTCCTGCCCACATTCAATCGCCTGTTCTGCCGCAGCAAAAAAGCCCTCTGCCATGCCCTTACGCTTTCGCCAATGCACAACAGCCCTACCCAATCGCTTTTTTGTATTCGGCAATTCAAGGGGCAAAAGTCTGGCTAAACCTGGAGCAGCATAGCATAATTCCCCCTCATTAAGCACAGAGGCGAAATAAGCATTGCGATGATGGCTGTTTCGTAGCAGCATCTCCTTTGGGTGTACCTGAATAATTACCTTAAAGGCTGAACAGGTTTGGTCTGCAAACTCCTGCACACGGTTTTCCATTACTGCACCATCTTCCGTAATTATGAGGAGATAAAAAGTGCATTGCCGCTGCCCCTTGCCATCGCAGAAAATACTGTTTATTTTCTCCTGATGAACTTTCTTAGCAAACTGATAAATGAACAGAGGCGCAAATGCCTGCACTAGTGCCTCGATTAAGGGATTTAATGACTCTTGTTTTTTGTATGGGTCAATTGATTTGTTGTTCATAGCTATAGGCTGTAAAATAAAACTTTAAATTAGCCATGCTTTAAAGCGTACCGAACCACAAGCAGCTGTTTAAAACAAACGCTTGGTTGTTTTTTACCAGCTCCCAAAATCACTTGCTCATCGCTATCACCACCCTGCTATCTGGCATAGGAACTGATGGAAGGATAGCCTGTCGAAACATTTGCACTGACGCTAAAATACCACTATACAAGGAAGCGCGTCCTGCCCGATTCATCGGAACATAATTCATGCTCATCGCTATCGCCACCCTGCTATCCGGCATAGGAGCTGATGGAAAGGGAAAACGTTAAAGCTTTTGTAGAAACTTTCATAACCTACTGCCCAAGGCATCGCGTTCTACCCGACTTTTCGTCGGGACTTGTGATGCCGTAATAAAGCTTTGACGAGTTTACCAGACATCAGATCCCAGCCTTGATTTTTGTTTCTTTTTATCAAGAAAAAGAAAAAAGATTTGTAGGGCATAGATATACATAGTTAAAACTGCGAGATTTAGCGATAATCTCGCAATTTTTACTTTACTAATCGTGAATTCTTCCGTAAGTCAATTGCTTTAAAATTAAGCTTTGTTGTATCATCAAATTTTAGCCTGTTGATTTAAATTTAATCTGTAATTGCCCATAATGTTTTATTTTAATGGTTAAAAATTATGGAAACTTCATGAACTAAAACCAGAAATCCTTACGGCCTCTCGTAACTTACTCTTTGAAATTGCAATGCTCTACCTAATGTTTACTAAAGAGAAAACTTAACAAAAACCGAAGTATAAGTTATGGTACTATACGATATAATTTATAAATTGTAATTAAATCAACTGCTCCCATGAAAACTATTCTTATCTTTTTACAGCAATATTTCTTGCGCAACTATCATTAGCACAAAATAAAGGCACTTATGTGATAGATGTAGATGTAGCGAATGTAACAGCAAAAAAGCTTTTCCTTTATACAATGAAGCGGACGCCATCGAAGCAGCTTAATTGGCCAAATATTGATTCGGCTATAATCAATGGACGAAAGGCTACATTTAAACGCGACACACTGCTCGAGCAACCTTCATGGTCGTCTGGAATTTATTATATCGACTCTTTAACCAGCAAGAGAAAAGACTTCATTTTTAACAATAAATTTAAATACGGAGGAAAGCATACGAATTTTATTCTTGAAAATGTTGCCATGAAGATTACAGGAGATGCCAAAGAAGCATCTGGCTTAACATTAACAGGCTCAGCAGAAACTGATATGAGCATGCGTTATGGACTTTTGGCACCAAACACCTCAAGCGTGAATAAAAAGATTGATGAGGCGAGAAAAAACGGTGATCATAAGGCTTTATCAGCATCACTAAGTGCAAAAAATGATAGTTTGAGGGCATTTAAAACATTGCTGAATAAGCTAACCGAACAGCATCCATCGAGTTGGATGGTTTTGTTAAACGTTTTTCAGAATGCAAGTCTGCTAAGTCCTTCAGAACTTGCAGAAATAACGAACAAGTTTGATAAAAAGGTTCTATCTACACCTAAAGGTAAAGAACTGGTAAACTTTACCAAACAAAGCAAAAGCTTAATCATTGGAGCAGATTTCCCAACTTTTAACTACGCTAATAAAGATGGGGAAAGGCTAACATTAAATAATGTGAAAGGTAAAAACGGGACTTTAATTATATTCTGGGCAAGCTGGTGTGGGCCTTGCAGAAGCGAAATACCTGATTTAAAAAAGATTTACAAAAAATACACACCAGAAGGCATAAATCTGGTAAGCATTTCTACCGACCATGATATTAGCGCCTGGCGGTTGGCAATGAAACAGGAAATGATGCCTTGGGTAAACCTTTCAAACCTGCCAGGTGATAGCAAATCAATTAATTCAACCTATAACATCTACGCGATACCATCGGCTTTCTTACTCGATGCTGAAAATAAAATTGTGATGCCCGATGAGTACCGTATTCCGATTATAACGGATGCTATAGATAAATTATTGACTAAGAAGTAGAAAAACAATTGTTCGAGATGTTTGCATCTGTCCATCTCAAACTTTAATAATAAACGAGGATTTGCAATCCATGAGCTTAATATTCTTAAACCAGAATTTATAAAAGCTATAAATATTAACGCTGTGGGATTACAAATCCCCGCAAAGCAAAGAGTAATTCGAGATGTCTTTCAGAACATCTCGAATAACTGAATAGTTGATAAATTATATAGCAACCACCCCACCTTGCAGGCACCCCTCTAGAGGGGAATTACCCCTCAAAGTTCTAGAATCCTCCCCAACCTCCCGAAAATTCGGGACAGGCTCCTCCAAAGAGGAATAGCGTGTGCTATAAAATCCAGCTCAAAAGATCTCTCCACTACGGTCGAGATGACGGATACGCTATGGCCATCTTGCTATCCTTCCCCTTTCAGGGGGAAGGTGCCCATCGGACGGATGGGGGTTTTAAGCATCATATGACGAGCAATAACCACCCCGCCTTGCAGGCACCCCTCCTTAAAACAAGGTGGGGAGTTTTCCCTCAAAGTTCTGGAATCCTCCACCTCCCCCCTCCAAAGGGGGGTAGCGTGTGCTATAAAATCCAGCTTAAAAGATCTCTCCACTACGGTCGAGATGACGGATACGCTATATGCAATTTGCTATCCGGCATAGCAGATTTTGGAAGCAGAAAGCAAGAGAATACTTGCAATAGCCTTAACCTATCGAATGACCAAGGAGATTTGCAGCCCAAGGGGAAAGAGAGCGAAAGGATGGCCTCAAATATCCGCCAATGGTATTCGCTTAGCTTTATGCGACAAAATGTGCTAGCCTTGAACTTTTGGTACTTTTCTTTCAAGAGAAAAGGACTAGGCCGCCGCCAATGAGGCAAAAAAAATATTTAAAAGCCCTCCATGCAGGTGCCCCATTAAAGAGAAATTGTACTTCAAAGTTCTGGAATCCTCCCCAACCTCCCGAAAATTCGGGACAGGCTCCTTAAACAATTATGAGAATTTAACCAATAAAAATTTTGCAATTTAAAAGATCTTTCCACTGCGGTCGAGATGACGAAACGCTATGGCCATCTTGCTATCCTTCCCCTTTCAGGGGGAAGGTGCCCACAGGGCGGATGGGGGGTTATACATTATATAGGGATTACAAATCCAGGCAATGAGTAATTCGAGATGCCTTTCAGAACATCTCGAATAGCACAAATCTATATTGTAAAATCCAGATGATTTACCCAGAGTGCCGACCTATCGATATTGTCTAGAAACTGCTTTACTATAAAGGTCTTTTCAAATCCGACCTTACGATTATAAATTAATTTTCCGTTAAGAAACACCTTAACATTTTTGCTAATATCCACCATTTCTGGTGAAATATAAATGCTAAAAGATTTTAGAGCTGAAGTGTTGATGGTAAAGGTATTTGATTTGTAATTTGCCTGGATGGCGCCAGAAATTTTATCATATTTAAACGCTTTCAAGCATGTATCTCTTGAAATATATTCATCTTTTTTACCTGCAACAACCCATTTTTTAATCTCGAAGTTGATAGGTTTATGCCATGCTTTCGGTTTTAGGGTGGTATCCAACGCTGTTATAGAAATCCAGTCGCAATGTCCATATTTAACATCATCACATTCCCAGTTTAAAATCTGCTTATAAGGATTTCTTTTTCTGGTGATGAGATCATTGAATAATAACTGGTGTGCAGGTTCCGATTCGGCAAAAGCCGGAAACCAGTGCGGAAAATCAGTGTACCTGTGGTCCTGGTAATCTGCACCAAGTGCTTTCATTATTTTTGTAAGCGAATCGTTCGCGTCAGGTGGATAGTAATAATCCAGGTCGGTAGATACATTAAAAAAAGAACGGTTAAGCAGATTTTTCAAAAAGGTGCCCCCAGTGGCAACTTGCGGACGGGTGTTAAACCCATAAAACCCGGCGAATGGAGCGGGCTGTTTTATTGCGTATGAAAATGAGCCTGTTGCACCATTTGAGTGCCCGGTAATAAATACCTTATCATCATCAATATTAAACAGCCTTTTAATTTTTGTAAGAATTGATGGAACCATGAAAAATCCTTTATCAGGAGTCATCCAGTTGTATTCCCTATTACCCATGGGATATACCATTATGACTTTATTCTTTGCCGCATATTTTGTGTAAAAGCGATTCCAGCCAGTAGTATCCCGCTTATCGGCATAATCCGGAAATCCGGTATTCATCCGCACGGCACCATGCAAAAAGAAAAGTAATGGGTATTTGTCTTGTGGATTGTAGTTTTTTGGCAAAACCACCAAAAATGCAGTATTCAAATCTGCTGTGATCTTAAAACGAAAAGATATGAGGTCATTTTTAACTTCCGGAAAGGCGTTGAATTTTCTGATGCGTTGATAAATAGCTTCGGCTGTGCCATTTTTAAAATCAATATTTTTTAGAATGTCTTTTTCCTCCAACAAAGCCTGATAAGATAAAATAGAATCCAGTTTCACTTTGCCAGCTTTCTTCACCAATGTTTCTTTCTGAATAACTGCATCTAAAATGTTTTTCCATTCCGGAGAACTTTTGATGGGGTTAAATGCTTCTTCCTTAATCAAACCATCACTAAAAAAAACCATATTATTAATGTAATTATTGGCTACATATTTCTTTACTGCTGCCAATGCTTTTTCTTGGTTACCCGCAAGGCTCCAGGATTTGGCAGCACGGTAGGCAATCATGTTGGAACGGCTTTCAACTTTTTCAAGAAACAGGTCGTAGTTTTTTGCGGCGTCTGTAAATTTTTTCGCTGCAAAACAGGAATCTCCTAAGGCAACATAGTCCTGCGACCATCCAAAAACAGAGGTCAGGAGTAAAATGGCTGATAAAATTATTCTTCTCATTACGGTTTAATTTTTACTAAAATGGCGCTTAAGCTTATTATTTGTTGCATCCCTTTAATGCTTAATTGATGGAAAAGGGTTCTGGACTGATAAACAGGTGGTTTTCATTGACGAAGGAATTATTTTCTTCGCCTGTAGAAATATATATTTGAAGAATGAGTCGAAACCGGATTATTCTGCTGCATATTTTGATGTGGACATTGCTCGTATCAGGTAATGTACTTCGGAAGTTTTTTTCAGGTGGTGAAACTGAAATTTTCATACAAACCCTAATTATAGAGTTAGGATATGATTTAGTAGCGGCCATATGCTTTTACCTGAGTTATTTTTTGGTTGCGCCGATATTAATTATCAGGCGTAAATTCATCACTGCTTTGTTACTGGCAGCAATAATTTATATTATCGTAGTTTGCAGCAGGTATGCGTTAGAATTCTGGTTTTTAAAGCCAATAATTGGTTTTGATAATTACAGGGGAAAAAACCCAGGGTTAAGCTATTATTTAAACAACGTTTTTTACTTTTATTTTCCGAGTTATTTCCTGTATGGCCTGATGTATTTTTTCGCAGTTCGCTGGTTCGAAAACAATAAACGGCAGCAGGCGCTCCACCAGGAAAGACTTGGGGCAGAACTGGCTTTTCTGAGGGCTCAGGTAAATCCACATTTTCTGTTCAATACCATAAATGATATCTATTCGCTTAGTTACCAGTCTTCGCCTCTTGCTCCTGAAGCATTACTTAAACTCTCTGTGATACTCAGGTATATGCTTAAGGAAGGAAACCAGGAGTTTGTTCCGCTGGCTAAAGAGGTCGAATATCTTGATAATGTAATTGAACTTCAGCAAATTGCAGGTAAGGGAGCTGTTAATATCAATTTTGTAAAAGAAGGCTATATAGGTCAGCAGCCGGTAGCTTCCCTCCTTTTTATCGCTTTTTTAGAAAACGCATTTAAGCATGGTGAGCTTCATGATGAAGCAAACCCTGTGGAGGTTTCTATTCTGGCAGATAACCATTCAGTGATGTTCAGGGTAAAGAATGCAAAGAATCAAGACCTTAAAGACAGTACATCAGGAATAGGTTTAAAAAATGTAAGCAGAAGGCTGAATTTAATTTATCCTGATAGCCACGAAATAAACATAATTGATAGGCAGGATATTTTTGAAGTTGAATTATTGATTAGATTTAACGGATGAAAATAAGGTGTATAATAATTGATGATAAACCACTTGCTGTAGATCTTCTGAAAGATTACGTCAAAAAAATACCTTTTCTAGAACTTGAGGCCGCCACAACAGATGCAATTCTCGGACTGGAACTCATACGAAGCGGAAATATTGATTTGGCATTCCTGGATATTCAAATGCCTCAATTAAATGGTTTGCAACTTGTTAAGCTAGCAAATAAAAAGGTTAAAGTTATTTTCACAACGGCCTATGCAGACTATGCGCTTGACGGTTTTGAGCATGACGCGGTAGACTATCTGCTTAAGCCAATCGGATTTGAGCGGTTTTACCAGGCTGCAGAAAAAGCACTCAGGAGTTTGGGCGCAACAGATACAAGAAATCACGTTTCTGAGCCCATGCCATCAAAGGCATTTCTATTTGTTAAATCAGAACACCGAATTCATAAAATTGATTTGGCAGATATCATTTTCATTGAAAGTCTCGAAAATTATGTTTCGATAATCACCCCAAGAGAAAAGGTATTAAGTTTGCAAACGATGAAAAGAATGGAAGAACAGCTGCCATCCAAGGATTTTATCAGGGTACACCGCTCATTCATCATTTCGGTTAAACAAATTTCTCATATAGAAAAGAATAATATTTTCCTGTCGGATGGAGCGATTATTCCAATTGGGCCTGGATACCGGGATAATTTTTTCAATGTAATAAATGAGTTTTAAAAACGCTGAGTGTTTGAGAGCGTATAAGCCTCTCAATATAAAAAGATAAACTATTCTTCATCGTCTACAAGTTCCCAATCAGAGTCAGAGCTGTAGTCCTCAACAAGTGCCACTACCTTTTCCTGCTCCGGTTCGATAAATTTCACTATTGTTCCATTGCTTAAATGAAAAGCGTGACTGATTTTAGCGGCAAAATAATTTTTATGCTGGGAACGGGATTCATCCCACAAATATGAAATCCCTATTGCAATAATTAAAGCTTTTTCTCCTACATGGTTTATCGCTCGGCGAATTTTACGACTTGGAAACAGCGGGTCTTTGAGGTCGATTATTAAATCATTAAGCTTAAAAGTTTCATATTCATTTCCATCCAGGTCGAAACTAAAGAGCATAATTTCCAGCATGGCTTGCTCCGCATCTGGTATTAGGTTAATAATATCCTTTAACTCAGATTTAGGCAAGCTAAGATTCACCAATCCACCCTGTTCGATGGTACAAATGATATTTTTAAAAAATAAATTATTGAAGGCAGTCGATTTATTGAATTCAAAACCTGCAAGTAAGCCGATATTACCTTGACTCAGTTTCTTGTTGCCAAAATGTGCTGAAGGTATAGTTTTGAAAATATCGGTTAGCCGCTTATTCAGCCGGTTGTGAAAATCATCCGTACCGTAAAATTTCACGAGCGATTCGAAAGCCTTGCGGATATAGGTTGCATTCCGGCTGGCTTCGCCAAAATCCCGACCGCTTTTTATGCTGTTTTCGGAAAGTTTATAATCAACTGAATCTGCTCTGGCAACTTGTTTTTTGTTGCGTTTGTAAAAAATAAAATCACCTAGTTTCCCTGAAAATTCCATCATCCCCTTAGTTATTGCCATAAATTTTGTATTTTAGTGTAATCAAGGGAATGATTAATTAAATATAAAAATTCCGCACGATATTCCCAAAAAATTCGATTTTAAAGTCCACCTCCGCTCTACCTCAAGTCCACCTTTAGTCTACCTCAAGTCTACCCCCGCTTGCCTGTTCCATTCTAGCTTATATGACTCTTCATCGGTCCTTGTTCGAGAAAAAGAGCCTTTCTCGAAGAAATATGCAAGATGTTAAGAACATGAACCCTGAAATGAATGAAAACAGAAAGCTGTAAGGAGATTCTGAAACAAGTTCAGAATGATGGAAAGACTTTTAAGAATACAAATTGCATTATACCCCCCCCAAACCTTCCGAAGGGTCGTGATATATACTCCTTAAAACAAGGAAGAGAGTTTGTCCTCATGGTTCATTAAACTAACGCCTGGGTTTTTCTGCGCTTCGCTATCCTTTCCCTTTCAGGAGGACTTAGTGCCGATTTACCTTCGGTAAAGGTGCCCGCCGGGCAGATAGGGGTTTAAGCATTCTATGAACGATCAATAAACCACCCCGCCTTGCAGGCACCCCTCCTTAAAACAAGGAGGGGAGTTTGCCCTCATGGTTCATTAAACTATCACCTGAGTCTTCTGCGCTTCGCTTTCCTTTCCCTTTAAGGGGACTTAGTGCCGATTTACCTTCGGTAAAGGTGCCCACCGAGCGGATAGGGGTTTAAGCATTCTATGAACGATCAATAAACCACCCCGCCTTGCAAGCACACCCTCCTTAAAACAAGGAGGGGAATTTCCCCTCATGGTTCATTAAACTAACGCCTGGTTTTTTCTGAACCCTGCTACCCTTTCCCTTCAAGGGGGCTTTAGTGCCGATTTACCTTCGGCAAAGGTGCCCATCGGGCGGATAGGGGTTTATGCACCCTGCTACTAATAAACAAGGACATTTAAGAAAAACCTTAAATGTCCTTATATAACTAATATTGTAAAATTAAACTATCCCCTGGATTTTTCTGCGCTTCGCTTCCTTTCCCTTTGAGGGCAAAGGTGCCCACCGGGCGGATAGGGGTTCTTAATTCCAACCCCCACCTAAACTCCTGTACAAACCAACAACCGCATTTAACTGCTCGGTTTTAATGGTTGTAAGTTCCAGTTCGCTTTGCAATAAATTACCTTGCGCAGTAATCACCTCTAAGTAATTCGCCATGCCACTTTTAAACAACAAGCTGGCATTTCTCGAAGCTTGCTGTAAAGTCTGTGCTCTTTTCTCAGCGATGCTGTATTGGGTTTTCAACTTCTCAACTTTCGTTAATTCATCAGAAACCTCTCCTACCGCATTAATTACCGACTGGCGGAATTGAATAACTGTTTTTTCTCTGTCGATTTTGGCCAGTTCTAGATTAGATTTCAGCTGACCTCTTTGAAAGATGGGTTGCGTAATTCCACCCGAAACTAAACCGAATAAAGATGCAGGAACGCTAAACCAGTTACTGGCTTTGAATGAGTTAATACCACCACTTGCTGTAATCACTAATGATGGATACAAACTTGCTTTCGCTACGCCAACTTTGGCATTTGCAACGTTTAAAGCTAACTCAGCAGATTTAATATCAGGCCTGCGGCTAAGCAAAGCGGATGGAAAACCTGCACTTAAATCCTGAGGAATAGCCATTTTATCTAAACGACTCGAACGGTTTATCGCCTTTGGCAAAGTACCAATTAAAACGCTTAACGCATTTTCCTGAAGCACCACATTTTGCTCCAAACGAGGGATTAATTGTGCTGCATTTAACTGTTGCGCTTCTGCTTGCTGAATGGCTAAAGAAGTCACCTGACCAGCATCGAATTGTAAATTAATAATCCTCAATGTGCTATCGTTAAGTTTTAAGTTTTTCTTAGCGATTTCCAGTTGAGCATCCAGCATCAACAAACTGTAATACCCTTGCGCAACATTGGCAACCAAACGGGTTTGAACTGCTTTACGGGCTTCCTCGGTTTGTAAAAAACTGGCTAAAGCACCAGCTTTTTGATTGCGGATTTTCCCCCAGATATCGGCTTCCCAGAACACACCAAGGTTAGCGCTGTAATCTTCAATATGCGTTGAACCTGTAAATTGATTCAGGCTCAATCCATTTAAACTGTTATCAGAAGGGCGACTTGAACTGGCCGCTACCTGTAACTTCAATTCGGGTAAGTAACCCAATTTTGATTGTTTAAATAACACTTCAGCAGCATCGATATTTTTCAATGCAATTTGCATATCGTAATTCTTAACCAAAGCCGTATCGATTAAATTCTGTACGGTAAGGTCGTTGATAAAACTCTTCAAAGGCAAATCGCCTACACTTGAAGAATCTTTTGGCACTGAATTTCTAAACATTTTTGGTGCTAAACTTTGTGGTAAAGCTAAATCTTTAGAAACTGAACATCCGCTCCAGATTAAAGCAAAAAGCAGGATGCTTAAAATATTAAACCGTTTCATAAACTACATGATTTACAGGTTCTTCATTATGATGATGATGAACAACCTCATTTGATTTTCTTGAAATTTTTTCTTGTAAAGCCTGGAAGATGACAAAGAGTACCGGAATGATAAACAAACCTAAAATTACTCCCGAAACCATCCCTCCTGCTGCACCAATACTAATAGAGTGATTACCTTGTGCCGATGGACCTGTTGCCCCCATCATCGGGATTAAACCCACAATGAAAGCTAGTGATGTCATGATAATCGGACGTAACCTCGATTTTGCAGCTTCTAATGCTGATGCAACTAATGGCTGTCCGCTTCTTCTTCTCTGAACCGCAAACTCGACAATCAGAATCGCATTTTTAGCGAGTAAACCGATAAGCATAATCAGTGCAACCTGTACATAAATGTTATTCTGAATACCTGTTAAGCCAATCGCTACAAATACACCGAATATTCCAGCAGGGATTGATAAAATAACTGATAATGGCAGAATATAACTCTCATATTGTGCCGAAAGCAGGAAGTAAATAAATACCAGACACAATAAGAATATCACACTCGATTGTCCGCCTGAAGAAATCTCCTCACGGGTTTGTCCGGAGAATTCATAGCTATAACCTGATGGCAAATGTTTTTCCGCTACTTCTTCAATGGCTTTAATCGCCTGACCAGAACTAAAACCTGGTTTTGGAATCGCATTAATCGAAATCGAATTAAACAGATTGTATCTCGAAGCTGTTTCTGAACCATAAATACGACTCAATTTTACCAGCGTATTAATCGGAACCATTTCACCACGGTTGCTTTTCACAAAAACACGGTCGATTGATGAAGGGTCTGCCCTGTCTTGCACATCAGCCTGAACAACTACACGGTAGTATTTACCAAAACGGTTAAAATCTGATGCCTGTGCGCTACCGAAATAGGTCTGCATGGTTTGCAAAATATCTTTCACATTCACACCTAGCTGGTCGGCTTTTTCATCGTTAATATCCAGTTGTAATTGTGGGTAATCGGCTTTGAAACTGGTAAAGGCCACAGCAATTTCCGGGCGTTTCATCAACTCGCCAATAAATTGTTGAGAGATGCCACTGAATTTATCCAACTTACCACCGGTTTTATCTTGAAGAACCATATCCAAAGCTTCAACATTACTGAAACCTGGTACGGTAGGGAAACTGAACACAAAGAAACTACCCCCAGAAATGGCACCCAATGTACCACGAACCTGGTTCATAATTTCTTCAATGTTTTTAACCTTACCACGTTCTTCATTTGGTTTCAACAACACAAAAACCACTGCCGATGATGGACTTGTTGAATTGGTTAATAGGTTGAAACCCGATATCGCCGTCACGTCTCTTGATGCATCTAGTTTACTCAATACATTTTCGGCCTCAGTCATTACTTTTTGAGTACCTTCTAAGGATGTTCCCGATGGTGTATTTACCGCAATGGCGATAAAACCCTGGTCTTCAGTCGGGATAAATCCTGCCGGAGTAGTTTTCACCATGAAAACAGTTGCCAAAGTAATTAAAGCCAAACCGCCCATGCTTAACCATTTATGGCGCACCAAGAACTTTAAACCACCAACATAACGATTGGTAAGGGAATTAAAACTGTGGTTAAATCCATTGAAGAACCTTTGCTTAAAGTTTGGTTTAACTTCCGGTTGATCACTATGTGAGGAATGATTATCTTTCAAAAATAAAGCAGCCAATGCCGGGCTCAATGTTAAAGCATTAACAGCTGAAATTACAATCGCAATAGCCATGGTAAAGGCAAACTGGCGATAGAAAACACCTGTTGAACCTTCCATAAAACCTACAGGTAAGAATACAGCCGCCATAACCAAAGTGATGGAAATAATGGCTCCGGTAATTTCATGCATGGCTTCATGCGTAGCCGCTTTCGGACCTAAACCTTTATGTTCCATCTTAGCATGCACCGCCTCGACGACCACAATCGCATCATCCACTACAATACCAATAGCCAGAATCAAAGCGAATAAAGTCAATAAGTTAATCGAGAAACCGAATAACTGCATGAAGAAAAACGTACCTAAAATCGCTACGGGAACAGCAATCGCCGGAATTAATGTCGACCTGAAATCTTGCAAGAATAGGAACACCACGATGAAAACCAGAATAAAGGCTTCAACTAAGGTATGTTCTACCTGCTCAATTGATTGGTCTAACGCTACTTTTGTACTGTAGAAGATGTTCTTTTTTATCCCTGCCGGAAAACTCTTTTCAGATTTCTCCATCAGTTTATTAATCGCCACCTGAATATCGTTCGAGTTAGACCCCGCCAACTGAATGATACCGATAACGATTGCTTTTTTGCCGTTGATACGGGTAATACTGTTGTAAGAATAGGCACCCAATTCTACCCGGGCAACATCTTTAAGGTGTAAAATTGAACCATCTGCATTGGCACGTATAGCGATATTTTCATATTCTTCTGGTTTGGTTAATTTACCTTTGTATTTAATTACGTATTCAAAAACTTCCTTACTTTTCTCCCCAAACTTACCCGGCGCAGCTTCCAAACTTTTATCCTGAATGGCTTTCATTACTTCGGCAGGTGTAACTTTATAAGTAGTCATTTGGGTTGGATTTAACCAAACACGCATCGAATAATCTTTTACACCACCAAAAATAGCCGCCGAACCAACGCCCGGAATACGTTTAATTTCTGGAATGATGTTGATTTGCGCATAATTGGCCACAAAAGTCTGGTCGTATTTCGATTCATCATCAGTGTACATACCAATTGCCATAATGAAACTGTTCTGTTGTTTCGCAGTTGTAACCCCTTGCTGAACAACTTCGGCAGGTAACTGACTCGTAGCCTGCGCCACACGGTTCTGAACGTTAACCGCAGCCTGGTCGGCATTTGTACCCAACTTAAAGAAAATAGTAATTGCTAATGAACCATCATTACTGGCTGTAGAACTCATGTAAGTCATGTTTTCTACCCCGTTTATTGATTCTTCTAGCGATGGAGCCACCGAACGTAATACCGTTTCGGCATTCGCACCAGGATAAACCGCAGTAACCAAAACCGACGGTGGTGCAATATCAGGAAACTGTTGTAAAGGCAGTTTCGTTAAACCCAGTACACCCAATATCACCAATAAGATGGAGATTACGGTAGCCAGTACAGGTCTTTGTATAAATATCTTAAACATTATTTCTATTATTTTATTTTTTGTGCGTTAGAATCTCAGTTTTCACCATCTGAGGCATGTAAGAACATCTTAGTAAATTGCTCTAGTCTTTGAACTTTTAGTTTTTCACCACCTTAGACACCTGAGAACATCTTCGCTATTTGTTTTAAGCTTTCGTCTTTCAACTTTTGACTTTTCACTTCGGACTTCTGACTCCCGACTTCGGACTTCCGACTATTTCCTCAAACTCGCCGCCTTATCAGTAGCTTTTTCTGGTGTAATCACTTGTCCTTCTTGTAAGCGGTCTAAGCCACTTAGTACGATTTGGTCGCCAGATTTTACGCCATCTTTAACCAGGTAGTTGCTGCCACTTTTACCGATTACGGTAATGGGCATTTTGCTTACTTTATTGCCTTTGTTCAAAGCAAAAACGAAAACCTTATCCTGCATTTCTACAGTTGCACCCTGCGGAATCAAAATCGCATCGTCATGTTGCAAACCCAGACGAACTTTACCGGTATTTCCAGAGCGTAAAACGCCATTTGCATTTGGGAAACTTGCTCTCAAAGTAATGGCTCCAGTATTTTTATCAAACTGACCATCAATCATATCAATTTTGCCTTTGATTGGGTAAGTAGTATTATCCGATAAAAGCAATTCAACAGCAGGTAAATGTTTAATTCTATCCGCAGGTGATTTACCAGGATAATTTGCATTGAAACTATTGAAATCATTCTCCGCTAAAGAGAAGTAAACATGCACTTCATGAATGTCTGACAATTGCGTTAAAGCAGCCTGGTCTGTTGGCGCAACCAAACTTCCTTGTTTTTTAGGAATTCTGCCGATGTAACCACTTACTGTAGCCTTAACATTGGTATAACCTAAATTAATCTGTGCCGATGCAACACTTGCTTTTGCTTGCTCTGCATTAGCTTGAGCGATTTTATAAGCTGTTTTTGCAGTTTTTAATTGAAACTCAGAAACCACTTTATTTTGTACCAAAGGTGTTAACTTATCAACTTCTAATTGTGCGTTTAAAATAGCAGCTTCAGCAGCATGCAAACTCGCTTTAGCATTATTTAAAGCCTCACGGTACGGGTTTTCATTAATTTTGAAAAGTGTTTGTCCGGCAGTTACATAAGCACCTTCGTTAACCAAAACGCTTTGTAAGTAACCACTTACCTGCGGACGAATATCAATATCTACAGCACCTTGAATAGCCGCCGGATACTCGATATAGGTAGTTTGTGAGCTTTCGCTAATCAAACTTACAGGCAAAACTGGTGGCGGTGGTGCAGCCGCAGCCTGGTCTGGAGATGATTTACAGCTTACCAGGATAATAGAAAGTGACAGAATAATTAACAGTGATTTAACATTATTAAACTGTTTAACAGTGTTAAGTAAAATAAACAAGCGATGTATAGCATTCATATGATTATAATTTATTGTGGATTTAAATTGTATAAATAATCTAACAGTGTTAAATAGTAGATTAAAAAAAAGATTTAGCCGTTAATGGATAAAGTGATGCCTTTAATAGCGTCTTTTAAAATTTGTTGGTTAAGTTCGTCAGTAGTTCTTCCGTTTGGTCTAACCAGGTTAATCGAAATTAAACCATGAATAATCGACCAATACGTATAGTACTTCATGCAGATATCATCTTCTGAAACTGGTTTTTTCTTATACAATGTTTCAATTACATCACCCAGCATGGTGCCAACATTCTCCGCTTCAGGCATGGTGTTTTTCACGTTGCAGCAAACCATGTCTACGCCATACATCAGTTGGTAAAATTCTTTATGCGAAAATGCGAAGTTCCAATAGGCAACCCACATGGCTTCCATTTTGTCTTCTGCATTTTCCTGGCTATCGCGGGCCTCCCGAATATCCTTCGCCAAAATCAGGTAACCTCTTCTGGTTAACTCCAATAAAATCCCTTCTTTATTCGGGAAATACTCGTAAATAATTGGCGCAGTGTATTCAATCTGGTCGGCAATTTTACGCATACTCAAAGCCTGCCAACCTTCAGTTTGAACGATGTTCAAGGCTGCATCCAGAATACTGGTCCTGGTTTCTTCTTTTAAACGTAGAATTCTTTCTTTACTTCCCATGATGTGGAATAACTAGTGATAAATAATCTAACACTGTTAAGCAAATGTATAACCAATTTAGAAATCAACAATCATTCAATTGTCAAATAGATTTAGGTGTTGAAGAAAGTGCCTTTAAACACATTTTAATTAACATTTAGTCTGGAGTATTTTTGAATAATATTTTTACCACTTCTCAAATCTCCTGACAAGCAGACATTTTTTTATTTGGAAAGCAATGTCTGTAGTTCTTTTGAAACAGCAGCCCCGCCCTTTATTACAATCTTTTTAAACTTCTGTATTGCCAATTGAAAGTTTATGCATGGTATGAAACAGATTCTTCGTTCCTCAGAATGACAGTATATTAAAGGCTTCTGCAACAAAAAGTATTTCCATTTCGGTCGGGTTTAGAAAACTTGGGTAATTACTATTAACAACAAACCACATAAACTTAAGTGAAAACAAAAAAATATTGTCATCCTGAGCTTGTCGAAGGACAAATATTTTTTTTTGTTTTCTACTGTTAAAAGGTCTTCGACAGGCTCAGACTGATTGTTATGACTTTTGCAAATTAGGCTGCTATATTATAATTGCTTTTATAAGGTTGTTGTGTTTTAATTACAGCTGCTATTCTTAGCGTTATTTTATTTCTCACTGCATTAAGTATACTCATGCTATGCTTACCTTCATCCTTTTTCCTTTGGTAGTAGTTCTTGAATTCCATATTATGTTGGATAACTGATAATGCGCATAGATGTAGTAGTTTTTTAAGGTCTTTGTTTGCCATCCTATGTACCCTGGTTTTACCTTTTACACTAATCCCGCTCGAGTGCTCGAACGGAGCGACTCCTGCATAGCATGCCAATTGCTTTCCACTTGGGTTGCTGGCAAAATTCGCTGTACAACCAATCAGGTAAACCGCGGTGACATGTCCGATCCCTGGTATACCGGTCAACAGGTTATAGTTTCGTTGAAAGGCGCTGTTTTCTTTAATAATTTTGCGGATTTGTTCTTCAATATTTTTAATCGATTTTGCTATTCCATCAATAGCAGATTTAAGTGCTTTCTCAATTAGTTTCTGATGTGATTTTTCATTTACATTACCTAGCTCTTTAATTGAAACGCTAAGTCCTGTAGCCTGCTTGAGTAATTTTGTTCTGGCAGATATGAAATCTTTTAAATGCAATAACTGTGGATCTAAGGCTTCTGTGGCCTTTAATGTATCAGATTCCTTAAAGGCATACTTGCATAAACGGACACTATCTATCTTATCATTCTTTCCTCTAGCTATCCCAAAACTCCATTTAATATGGGCTGCATTACCAATATGAATTGGTACGTGTTTGTTACTGCAGAATGACCAGATTAGCCGGTGATAGATCCCTGTATTTTCAATCACCACCAGAGTGTCTGGATTAAAGGTGACCTTATGAAATTTAAGCCATTTCTCAAATGTCTTTATCCCAGAAGCTGTATTCTCAAACCGGGCGCTTTGGATAGCTTGTTTTACATGACTGATAACAGTCATTAAAGAAGCATCAAAGTAGGGCTTTGATACATCAATCCCAATAAAGAAATTTGTATTAATCATATTATTTATTCTTTAAATTTGTAGCAATTACCTAAGTTTTACCCCATCGATCCAAGTCCTTAATAATGGGTAATGCCCTAATTGTTATCTGGTCACTAAGGGAAAATCGGTAGCGGATTATATCAGTCTATAGGTATCTAACCTTGACAACGCTTAATGAGCCGCTACCGATTTAGGTAACTTGTTAAATATAAATCAATTCAATCATTTTAGACCATTGCAAATCTAAAGGACAGCGGCTTTTTCTTAAGTTAATTACATGGCCCCAACCTCCTTGAAAATTAGGAGGGCAGCTGTCCTCTCAAAGTTTTTAAAGCGCTTTGCAATTCCCCTCTCTCAGAGGGGTGCCCGCAGGGCGGGGTGTTTAATATTTTATTAATAAGTTAATTTCTTGCTAACAAGCAGTCACATTTAAATCCTCCCCCTGCCTCCCGAATAATCGGGATAGACTCCTCCAAAGGGGGATAGCATGATGGAAATAAAAATTGCAGAATTTAGAGCCTAAGAAGAATTAATAACTTATAACCAAAACTTTATATTCGCTTATGATTTATCGTGAAGCCAAAACAACCGACATCCCTCAAATTCAAATTGTTAGACATACCGTAAAAGAGAATACGTTATCCAACCCAGCATTAGTTACAGATGCAGATTGCGAAGATTTTATTACTCAACGTGGCAAAGGCTGGGTTTGTGAAATCGATGGAGAAATTGTTGGTTTCTCTATTGTTGATTTGAAAGAAAACAACATTTGGGCACTTTTCTTAAGACCAGAATTTGAAGGTAAAGGCATTGGAAAAGAACTTCATCGCTTAATGATGGATTGGTATTTCAGCAAAACAAAAGAAACAGTTTGGCTCGGTACAGCACCCAATACAAAAGCCGAAAAGTTTTACGAATTACAAGGCTGGAAAAACGCCGGAATGGTTAATAAAGGTGAAGTGAAATTTGAAATGAGTTACGCAGATTGGGTGAAGTAGCTTGTAGATTCAAATCCTCCCCCTGCCCCCTCCAAAGGGGGATAGCATGATGGAAATGAATATTGCAGAATTTAGTACTGATTATTCAATGATACCTTGCCATCCAACTAAGCCTAACCACATAATCTCCATTCTATTTCAATCCGGCCTAACATCCCGTACGTACGGGATTCAGGTTAGCTAGTCCAAGCCGAACCACTAACTTCAAAAGAAAAACGGCGTAGCCCTCATGAATACCAATAGAACAATAAATATCAATGAATAATTTTCAGCCGGGAGTTTTGTTTCTTTTGCGGTCAAAAGAAAAAAGCCCGTCCTGCTAGGACAAATAAAAAAGTCGTAGCAAATGCTACGACTAATTAAAGTTCTTTATATATATCTAAGAAGATTGCTTCGTGCCTCGCAATGACGAAATCTTAACTTTCAAACTTAGCGCACTCTGCGAAAAACTCTGCGTACTTTGCGGTTAAATAACTAAGATTTAAACTTCTCCATAAAACCACTTACACTTTCTTCAATATCTCCACTTTCAATCGCCTTAACGAAAGCAGTTCCAATGATGGCACCATTGGCATAAGAACAAGCTTTATCGAAAGTTTGCTTATCACTAATCCCAAAACCAATCATTGTCGGGTTTTTCAGGTTCATGGCTTTAATCCGACCGAAATAACTTTCTGTAGTATCACCTACTTCAAGGTTTTTACCAGTTGTTGCCGATGACGAAAGCAAATAAATAAATCCGTTGGTTAAACCATCAATTTTATGAATACGTTCTTCAGCGGTTTGAGGTGTAATTAAAAACACATTGCTTAAATTGTGCTCTTCAAAACAGCCTTTATAAAACTCCTCATATTCTACCATCGGCAAATCCGGAACGATGCAACCATCCACACCAACTTCGGCACAAGCTTTACAAAAGTTTTCTACCCCAAATTGTAAAACCGGGTTTACATAACCCATCAATAAAACAGGTATCGTTACATTTTTGCGTAAATCTTTCAACTGTTCAAAAAGCAATTTCAAGGTCATGCCCTGGTCTAAAGATTTCTTACTGCTTGCCTGTATCACCGGACCATCAGCAACCGGGTCGGAATATGGAAAACCAATTTCCAGCATATCAGCGCCTGATTTTTCTAAAGCCTCAGCAATTTGTATGGTATCGCCTAAATTTGGATAACCCGCAGTATAATAAATTGATAATATATTTTTCTTCTCTTGGAAGAGTTGTTTGATTCTGTTCATATAACCCCAACCCCTAAAGGGGCCTTAATTGTTTATAAAAAACCACGCTAAAAAGTCCCCTTTAGGGGATTTAGGGGTTATAAATTAAAATATTTTATATAGGTATCTAAATCCTTATCGCCCCTACCCGAAAGACAAACCACAACGTTTTCGCCAGCCTTGAACTCCATTTTCTCTAAATAAGCCAATGCGTGTGCGCTTTCAATTGCCGGAATAATCCCTTCTAATTGGGTAAGCAATAAACCTGCATCTAAGCTTTCTTCATCAGTAATAGAAACATATTCGCCACGACCAGTTTTAAACAAATGTGCATGTTGCGGGCCGATGCCAGGATAATCCAGCCCTGCAGAAACCGAATGCGGTTCAACAACCTGACCATCTTCCGTTTGCATTAAAATGCTTCTGCTTCCATGTAAAACACCTTCTTTACCAAGATAAGTTGTCGCAGCGGAAAACCCACTCGATACGCCTTTACCAGCCGCTTCTACTGCAATGAGTTTCACATTTTCATCATCCATAAAATGATAAAACATACCCATTGCGTTACTTCCACCGCCTACGCAAGCCAAAACATAATCGGGTTGGTCGTTGCCCGTTTGTTCTATTAATTGTTTCTTAGTTTCTTCAGAAATAATTGACTGAAAAATGGCAACCATGTCCGGATAAGGATGCGGACCAACCACAGAACCGATAATGTAATGCGTATCAACAGGATTGTTAATCCAGTCACGCATGGCTTCATTGGTGGCATCTTTTAAAGTTTTACTGCCAGAACTTGCAGGAACAACCTTTGCGCCTAACATTTTCATACGGGCAACATTTGGCGCTTGTCTTTCGATGTCGACTTCGCCCATATAAATTACGCATTCCAGATTACGCAATGCACAAACCGTAGCCGTTGCAACACCATGCTGACCAGCGCCTGTTTCGGCAATGATTCTTTTTTTACCGAGCTTTTCTGCCAGTAAAATCTGCCCGATGGTGTTGTTGATTTTATGCGCACCAGTATGGTTTAAATCTTCTCTTTTTAAGAAAATGTTAGCGCCATATCTCTCAGACAGCCTGTTAGCCAAATATAATGGCGACGGGCGACCAACATAATCTTTTAATAACTGATGAAATTCTTTCTGAAAATCGGCATCATCAATAATCTTCAAGTAGTTTTGACGCAATTCTTCTACGTTTGGATAAAGCATCTCCGGGATGTAAGCTCCACCAAAATCTCCGTAATATCCTTTTTCGTTTACTTTGTATTTCATATCTTTTTTATCAAATCCGTCAGTTGAAACCGATGGTAATGAATTATAAAATCTTTTATTCTTTTTTGTCACATTGAGCTTGTCGAAATGCCTTAATGTTCTTCGACAAGCTCAGAATGACAAACTGTTTATTTTGTATTCCTTTCAAAATAGCAAAGTATAGTTTTGTCATTCTAAGGAACGAAGAATCTGTTAAATATTAGCAGCAGTTTTTAATCGCTTGCAGATACTTCGTGCCTCAGTATGACAGTGTAGTTTTCATTTTCACTACAAACGCCTTAATCCGTTCTACATCCTTAACTCCAGGTTCAGTTTCAAATCTGCTGTTTATATCCAAAGCGTATAATCGCTCATCTTTTATTATTGAAATGGCTTCTGCATGTTCCAAATCAATTCCGCCACTTAAAAAGTAAGGTTTATCTAACTTATAACTATCTAAAATCTTCCAATCAAAAGTTTTACCCGAACCACCATGCGCTTTCGTTTTGGTATCGAATAAAAAGTAATCAGCCACAGCTTTATACTCCTCTAGAACAGCAAAATTAAAATCTTCATCAACACCAAAAGCTTTAATTACCTCCAAACTCTGAAAAGTAGACTTCAATTCACTGCAATATTCAGGAGATTCCCTACCATGTAACTGAACAGCTTTTAACTGATAAAGATTTACTTTTTTCTTCACAACATCCAAATCCTCATCTACAAAAACCCCAACAGTTTTAATTTCTGATGGAATGTATTTTATCAATTCAGCAGAAACATCACTAATAAACCTTGGCGATTGTTCGTAAAAAATGAAGCCCAGATAATCTGGTTGTAGCGCTGCAACCGCTGCAATATTCGCTGCGAATTTCATTCCGCATACTTTCAGTTTCAACTTGCTCATCAGGCTACTAATTTTTTAAAGCTCTCCAAAGCTTTTTTACTTACTAAAGATTCCTCAGCTTCGTAAAAACAATCTGCGAAACTTGCAGTTGGCTTGATGGTTTTAATTGCCAAAGCAGAATTACAAAGCACAACATTATTTTGCACATCAGTGGCTTCGCCATTTAGTACATCCATAAATATTTTGGCTGATGATTCAACAGTATCACCACCTTTAATATCATTTACCGAAACCTTTTCAAAACCCATATCATTCAATGTCAAAATACTCTCGCCCTTGTTATTAAAAGTTTTCACATCGCAGGTAAGCGATATTTCATCATAACCTTCCAAAGCATGAACAATGGTATAATTTTTAGTCGTATCCTGATATAAATAATTGTACAAACGAGCCAATTCCAAACTAAAAACACCAACCATTTGATATTTAGGCTGCGATGGATTAACCATCGGGCCCAGCATATTAAAAAAAGTTTTAATACCTAAATCTTTACGAATTGGTGCAACAATTTTCATGGCCGGATTGAACAATGGTGCATGTAAAAAACAAATTCCTGCAGTATCTAAATTGCTTTTTAAAGTATCTTCGTTGTTCGTAAAGGAATAACCTAAATACTCCATCACATTTGAAGAACCGCATCCTGAAGAAACACCATAATTGCCATGTTTAGCCACTTTATAACCAGCACCTGCAACTATGAAAGAAGACAGTGTAGAAATGTTAAAGGTGTCTTTTCCATCTCCCCCAGTACCACATAGGTCTATTAATTCAAAGTCAGAAAAATCAGTTTTAACACCTAAATCTAACATTGCATCTCTAAAACCCTGCAACTCTTGCACAGTAATATTCCGCATGGCGTAAGCGGTAATAAAAGCCGCAATTTGAGAAGAATTGAATTCACCTTGTGATATAGAAATCAAGATATTCTTTGCCTCTTCCCTACTAAAGCTCTTGTTTTCAAATAAATGGTTTAATATCTTTTTCATGTTGATGTTTTCCTCTTTCGTCATTCTGAACTTGTTTCAGAATCTCTTTTAGCACATGCTGAAATGAATTCAGCATGACGAATGCCCATAAAAAAAAGGATTGCTTTTAGGGCAATCCTTTTCATCGTTTATAAAATATTTTAAAATATATAACAACAGAATTTGCCTAACGAATTTCGTTATGCCACCACCAATTGTTATTTAAATTTTTAATTATCATGTTTGTATAGAACAAATATTGATATACTTTTTTATAATTCCAAAATCTTTCTAAAATATATGGCTTTTTTCAAGAGAAAAGTTCAGTTTAATGATGATTTAGGTTTCGGCTCAGTTCCCGTTATCAAAAATCAACGCGTATTAAATACCGATGGCACACCAAATATTGAACGTACAGGCCTACCCTGGTTTAAGTTTGATGATACCTATACTCGCCTGGTTACCATGAGTTGGACCAGATTTTTCATGGTAATTTTAACTGCATACCTCATCGTAAACACCATTTTTGCTGTTGCCTATAATATTATTGGTATCGAAAACCTGAATGGCGCTAACGGCACAACCCTTCGCGACCAATTTTTTGATGCCTTCTTTTTTTCTGCACAAACCATATCAACTGTTGGTTATGGCCATATTTCACCGCAAGGTTTTATAACGAGCGTATTAGCTGCCTTTGAAAGTATGTTGGGTTTATTGGCTTTCGCTTTGGCTACAGGTTTGCTTTATGGCCGTTTCAGTAGACCAACATCTAAAGTTTCGTTTAGCAAGAAGATGGTTGTTGCTCCATATCAAAACCATACAGGTTTAATGTGTCGGTTGGTTAATTTGCGTAAAAATTCGCTAATCGATGTAGAAGCACAAATGTATATGACCTTTAACGAAACCGTTGATGGCAAATTAAAGCGAAGTTTTTATCCCCTGGAATTGGAGCGAAGTAAAATTAGTATGCTTTCTTTAAACTGGACATTGGTTCATCCGATTAATGAAGATAGTCCGATTTTTGAAAAAAGCCTTGCAGAGTTGACTCTGGCGGAAGTAGAAATTTTTGTAATCTTAACGGCTTTTGATGATACTTTTGCACAAACTATTCATACCCGCACAAGCTATCAGGATGAAGATATTGAGTGGAATGCAAAGTTCAAAATTATGCATTACCATAATGAACAAGGCAAGATGGTGATGGATTATAGCTTATTTGACAAGACAGATAATGTAGGTAAGAATTAGTGTCTGGAAAGAGAATGCTTTGGTTTTTAATTAAGCTTTCACTATTCAATTTTAATTTAATAATCAAAACCTGTGGATTAATTTTTACAGAAATATCAGTGAGAGACATATTAGAGCGGTCGTCATTGCGAGGTACGAAGCAATCTCCATTGAAAAATAATATTTCTAATGAGATTGCTTCAATCGATGAAAAATCGATTTCGCAATGACGAAAAGCACAAAATTAAGCTAGAAAGAAACTTTTAACACAAAATCCACAATATCCTTATACAAGTCATTACCTCCAAATATCATCTGACTTATCATCGGCACATGACTTTTTCCTTTAACTTCTTTAATTTCTACAGCTACCTTATTGGCCATTAATTTCTCGTATAACCTCGGTGTTTGTATCTTAATTGCGCCATAAGTTTTAGAACCATAAAAAAGTAAATGCGGATTTTTGATATTATTTACATAATCCAATGGCGATGCCAGTTTCCAAACCGCAGGCTTATCTGTAAAAGTTCTTAAAAAATCATAGTAGTAATGGTCTTTTTCTGCCGATGTTAAATATTCAAAAATATCTAAACCAAAAGGGTCGTTTAGAATCATCCCTTTTATTGGGTTTTTGATTCCAGCTTGTTTAAAATATTTTGGGTCTGCATTAATTAATTCTCCCAAATGTGCACCAGCAGAATGCCCCATCACGAAAATTTTATCGCCACTGGCCTGATAGTTTTTAATGTTTTCTTGAACCCACTTAACAGCCAAAGCACAATCGCCTGCCATTTTTTCGTACTGAGCAGTTGGCGCTAACGGGTAATTTATAATTACAGTTACAACTCCCTTTCTGGCAAAGTTTCTGCCCAACCACCAATATGTTTCTTTTTTTCCACTGCTCCAGGAACCACCATGAATAAAAACGATAACCGGCTTATTCTTTATGCTATCATTTTTATAGAAGATGTTAAGTGTATTTTTTTCTTCGGCATTACCTGCGTAATTAATGTTTTTAGCCGTTTTTACCTGAGCTGAAGAGAGTATAGTTTGAAATAAGAGCATTATTAATAACAGTTTCTTAAGCATATTGAAGCTTTTCCTTTTCAACAGTAAATTAACGAAATTGTTAGAGAATTAGATTTGTTTATGCTTAACAAAAAAAGATGCCTGCTCTTTTACGAACAGGCATCTAATCAGATATCTATAAACCTTAAAACGCTATGATAAATGTTGAGATAAATCTTCAACATGCTCACAACCAACCTGATCCATTACTTGTTTTAGCTGCGTTTTAAGCATACCAATTGTGTGGTTACCACCTTCGTTACCTAAAGCGCCAACTCCATACATAAAACTTCTACCCAAAAATGTAAAATCTGCTCCTGCAGCAATACTACGGGCAATATCCGGACCTGAACGAACGCCACTATCCATCATTACCGTTAAATTATCCTTAAATTTTGGTGCAATTTGAATTAAAGGTTTAATGGCTGATTGCCCGGCATCTAATTGCCTTCCACCATGATTAGAAACAATAATTCCATCCAAACCTAACTGTACTGCCAATTGTGCATCTTCTTCTGTTGCTACGCCTTTTAATACGAGTTTACCCTTCCATTTATCTCTGATAGATGCAATTCTATCTGTATTCAATCTACCTGAAAAGGTACGGTTCATATACAAACCAAGCTGCTTCATATTTAAACCTTTCGGCATATAAGGCTTCATCGTTTCAAAAGCCGGTTGCCCGTGAAATAGTGTTCTCAATGCCCATTCTGGTCTACCAACAATTTGCAACATATTTCTTAGTGACATTTTCGGCGGCATAGCCAAACCATTGCGAATATCTCTTGGTCTGAAACCAAAACTTGGTACATCGCAAAGAATAACCAAAACTTTACAACCAGAAGCTTCTGCTCTGTTTATAATATCATCCTTTATTAATTCTTCTGCCGGATGATACAATTGATACCAGGCATTCCCCTCGGTAATTTCCATTATCCTTTCGATTGATGAAGTACTAACCGTACTCAAAATGAAAGGAACATTATGTTCAAATGCCGCTTTAGCTAATATTTCGGGTGCATTTGGCCAGATTAGACCTTGCAAACCCACAGGTGCGATACCGAATGGAGCATCGTAAGTGTGCCCGAAAAGGTTTGTTTTTAGTGATGCTTCTTTAAAATCTCTAATGTAAAAAGGTAAAAGTTCTAAAGCCCTGATATCATCAGTATTGCGGAATAGATTAACATCTTCATTACAGCCGCCATCAAGATATTCGAAAGCAAATCTTGGTATTTTTGACTTTGCTTTGTTCCTTAAATCATCAATAGATGGATAATCAGCATTATATTTCCAGCTCATTTGTAATTGTATTTTAGAATTGCATACTGCGTTGTATTGCAGAATAATATTTTAAATTAATGATATCGCTTGGTGGCGGATTTGGGTTCCATGAATCGTGAATAGCTAATGCCGTTCCTATTGCAGTTGCCTGAGAAACAGAAGATGCATATACTTCAATATCTGGAATTGAGGTAGCCAGCAAGTGCATATAAATTGCATTTTTTCCGAATCCACCATCAACAAAAATTCTTTTTACGCCTGAATTAAGTACCAGTTTTAAAGAATAAAGCTGCTGTTTAACCAAATCAAAAATTAATTGGTGATAAGCTTCCTCTGCAGTTTGAAAGACATTCAAATCTCTTTCAGAAAAAGCGGATTTTTCAGAGAAACCATCTTGTGGAAATTGATTTTCGGGAACTTTGTTTGCCAGTTTTAAAATCATGCCTGGGTTAAATTGTAAATGCTTGAATAAATAAGCTGCTCTATCAAAATGCTCGGCAATCCTTTTTAGTTGTACTTCGTGTTCGTAACCTGCAAAAATACGTGATGCTTTTACCGCCTTACCTTTAAAGTGCATGTAGCAAAGGCAATCTTGCTTTAATTCATCCTCTGTTAATACTTCCTGGTTAAAAGGATTTAAACTAATACACCAGGTTCCGGTAGAAAGTAAAACGAAGGGAACGGAGAAATTTGCAAGATATGGAATTAACGCGGCTGAACTATCGTGCAAACCTACGCCGACTTGAAAATCACGATTTTCAAATTGAGTATCGATTACAGAATCTGCAGGTGTAAATGTTCCAAATTTTTCTTCCAAACCTTCTTCAGCAACCCATTTATGGTATTCGTTTTTGCCAAAATCCCACAACTGTGTATGGCAGCCAATACTGGTAATATCAGCAACAGCTCTATCTGTAATCAGGTAACTTAAATATTGTGGTAAATGTAGGGCGTACTTTATTTTAGCAAATACTTCCGGCTTTTCTTTTTTTAGGCGATACAATTGCATCCCCGAATTAAGGCTACCTAAAATCGGCGAAGCTGTTTCTAAGGAAATCTTTGCTTCGCCACCATATTTTGTATAAAATTCCTGTTTTAAAGCTTCAGGGTATTCTTTTAAATAATTGTAAAGTGGTGTTAAAGGCACTCCATTTTCATCAAGGTAAACAAAGCTTGCACCGTATGATGAAAAGTTTATGGCTTTTATATCGTACTCTTTTAATTGCATTACCTGATTAAGCGAATCGAAAACAGACGAACGCAGGCTTTCCAGATTTTCGCAAACCTCGCCATCTTCATCCTTAGTTTCTACAAAACGAGCCGAACGCTCGTAAACGATGTTGTAATTTTCATCAATAAGAAACAATTTTTTATTCGTTTTACCTACATCAAATATGGCTGCAACGGTTTTTGGCATTTTATATTCTCCCCTTATAATCCTGTAGCAACAGTTCCTAAACCACGATATTTCACTAAATTTTCTCTCACTTTAAGGTCGCGGTATAAACCAATTGGCGATAAAGCTGCATTTGCCCTTAATCTTGCTTCAGCAACTAAAGCTCTTAAATCGCTACGGAAAGTATGTTGAAGAATTTCCTGCGCAGCAGCTACATCATTATTATCTTGAGCTACGTTTAATCCTTTTCTATCTACAAGTAAAGCTTGTGCATAGGCAATAGTAATGGCTTCAACAGATTGAAGTAAATCTTCTAAAGGGTCTTTCACATTGTGAGAAGCATCAATCATCCAACCTAAATCTTTTGCATGATTCATTCCTTTTGCATCCATACCTTCTACCAATTCATTGAAAATTAAAAATAACTGATAAGGCTTAATACTTCCAGCCGTCAAATCATCATCACCGTATTTAGAATCGTTGAAGTGGAAACCACCTAATTTTCCTTCCATTAAAAGTAAAGAAACAATTTGTTCGATGTTTGCATTTGGCAAATGGTGACCTAAATCTACCAGCGTATAGGCTTTTTTGCCCAATTTGCTCGCGTAAAGTAACGATTGACCCCAATCGCCAACCGTAGTTGAATAAAAATTAGGTTCGAAAGCTTTATACTCTACAAACATTTTCCAATCTTCTGGCAAAGCCGAATAAATTTCCTGTAAACTTTCTAAAGTATTTTCAAAAGCTTTACGGAAATTCAGCTGACCAGGAAAACAAGAACCATCTGCAAGCCAAACCGTTAAAGCGTTAGAGCCTAAAGCCACGCCTTGTTTAATAACCTCAATATTATGTTCAATAGCTTGTTTGCGAACAGCTTTATTTACATTTTGAAGCGAACCGAATTTATAACTGTGTGCCGACCCTGCTTGGTCTTGGAAAGTATTTGAATTCATGGCATCGAAAGTTAAGCCATAGCTACTTGCAAGGCTTTTCAATTCTTCTGCATTTTGAGGAATATCCCATGGAATGTGTAAAGATATTGCGCCACTTGCACCGTTTAAGGCATGTAACATACCTACATCTTCAATCTTTTCTTCTATAGTCCTAGGTTCGCCACCGGTAATTGCAAAACGTCCGAAACGTGTTCCGCCGGTACCTAATGCCCAACTTGGAATTGCAATCTGGAAATCAACTAATTTTTGAATTACGCTTTCTAAATCAACATGCGACCACTCTTCTTTTAAAAAATTAAGCTTACGCTGATGCGAAGTTAAAAGACTGTCGTTGTGTTTTTCTATTTGGTTCTGCTCGATATTCATGAGTATATGCTGTTATCAGTTTTTAAGAAACTGAAGTTTAGGTAATCAATTATTTATTTCACCCAAGGTGAAAATTAATCATTTTAAAAGTTATTTCGGCCCGCAATGAGCTACGGGCGCTTGAAACAACTTACTAAAACTAAATTTAAAGAACTTTATCAGTCGGTGAGTACACAAACCGATTATATTTTCCATGTTTTGGTCTGTGAAGACACAGACCAAAACATGCAGTGAACTGAGTATTTTCAGAACACGATGAAAATCTATCTCACAAATGCCATTGCCACACCGCCATCTACATTTAAAACGTTTCCTGTAGATTTTTGAAGCAAACCGCCAACAAAAGCGAAACATGCGTTTGCAATATCATCTGGCAAGATAATCTGGTTTAACAAGGTACGTTTTGCATAATAAGCCGGTAATTCTGCAACTGTAACGCCGTAAGCTTTTGCACGACCTTCAGCCCAACCGCCTGCCCAGATGTTACTATCGCTAATTACTGCGTCAGGATTTACCACATTTACACGAATGTTATCTGCGCCTAACTCTGCCGCATTTAATCTGCTTAAATGAAGTTGTGCCGCTTTAGCACTTCCGTAACCAGCATTATTTGGTCCGCTAACCAAAGCATTTTTACTAACGATGTTAATAATATCACCGCCGATAGATTGTTTCTGCATAGTGCTTGTAGCAACTTGGGTAATAAAAAACTGACCTTTCACCAAAACATCATATAACAAATCCCAATCTTGTTCGGTATGGTCGCCAATGGTTTTTGAAATTGATAAACCTGCGTTATTTACAATAATATCTACACCGCCAAAAGCCAATGCTGCTGCATCGAAAGCAGCTTTTATATCAGCTTCGCTGGTTACATTTAATATTGCCGTAGCGTAAGAATCTTTACCGAACTGAGCTTTAAACTCTTCGCCGGCAGCTTCTAAACGCTCAGCATTCATGTCATTTAGAATAACAACACCGCCTTCAGCAACAAATTTCTTTGCGATGGCTTTACCAATACCACCTGCGCTACCTGTAATTAAGGCAATTTTCCCTGTTAAAGGTTTTGGCTTTGGCATACGCTGAAGTTTTGCTTCTTCAAGTAACCAGTATTCGATGTTAAAAGCTTCCTGATGTGGTAATGAAGTATATTCAGAAACGGCTTCTGCACCTTTCATTACATTAATTGCATTGATATAAAACTCTGCCGCAACTCTGGCTGTTTGTTTATCTTTCGAAAAAGTAAACATTCCGATTCCTGGATATAAAATTACAACCGGATTGGTATCACGAATTGCAGGGCTGTTTGAGTGCTTACAATTTTCGTAATATTCTGTGTACATTTTACGGTAAGCCTCAAATGCAGGTTCTAATGTTTCTTTTAAAGCTTTGGTATCCGATAAATCTGCATCAGCAGTTAAAGTTAAAACCAAAGGACTGATTTTTGTTCTTAAAAAGTGGTCTGGACAACTTGTTCCCATTGGCGCTAAACGAGCCAAATCATTAGAATTGATAAATTCTAAAACACGAGCATCATCAGTAAAATGACCAATCATGTGTTGTTTTGAAGAACATAACCCACGTAAAACAGGCGCTAAAGTAGCTGCTTGTTTTTTGCGTTTATCTGCTTCAGCACTTTCTATTTTTTGTCCGCCGAAAACAGGGGCTTTTTTACCGTAGTTTTCTTCCAGATAAGCTGAACAGATTTCAATTACATCTAAAGTATTTACATAACTTTCGTAAGCTGTATTTCCCCAGGTAAATAAACCATGAGAACCCAACATAATACCACGAATGCCCGGATTTTCATCTAAACATTTTTTCAATGTTAAGCCTAATTCGAAACCTGGTTTTTTCCACTCCACCCAACCAATTGTTCCACCGAATAATTCTTCGGTTATTTTCTTGCCATCTTTTGCAGCAGCTATTGCAATCGCAGCATCCGGATGTAAGTGGTCGATGTGTGCGAATGGTAAAAATCCATGTAAAGGCGTATCAATAGATGGTGCTTTCGAACTTAAATCGAAAATACAGTGGTTAAATAATTCGACCATTTCATCTTCATGCTCTACACCACGGTAAATATTTTTTAAACTTCTTAATCTATCAACATAAAGTGCAGCCAAACCACTTTTTTTCAATGTTCCTAAATCGCCACCTGAGCCTTTAACCCACATCACTTCAGTTTCAGAACCCGTTAAAGGGTCTTTTTCTAATAACTTGCAAGAAGTATTTCCTCCACCGTAATTGGTTAAGCGTAAATCGGCACCTAATAAGTTTGAACGATAAATCAGTAATGCAACTTCATCACCAGCCAGTTTTGCGGCTTCTTCCTCGTTCCATAAGTAACTAACGTATTTATAATTTTTCGTATCTACTGACATTGTAGTATATATTTATTTTTAAATTTTATGCTTTAATTGAATTTCCGTAACCAACAATTAGAACGGATATGATAATGGTTAAAATTCCTGCTAAAATGGTAATCATCGTTTTTCTTGAAACGCCTTTCCATTCTTTTAATATCAAGCCCCAAACATTAGCGATTAGGATGATAAATGCCATATGCAATATCCACGAGCTTGCGCCATTACCCATTTTACTTTCGCCCATCCCGTAAAAGAAAAACTGTAAAAACCAGGTTGTTCCGGCAAGTGCCGAAAAAATATAATTTTTTAATAATGGTGTGCTGGCTTTAGTATAATCGCCAAAGGTTTTATTTCTGGCATTTAAAACCATGCACCATATAAAATTGGTTGTTAAACCACCCCAAAGTACAACCACATAAGTAACGTTGTTTTGAAAAAGGAAATTTCCGGTTTCTGATGGATTAGCGGCCTTCCAGATTGCATTCGCGGCATCTGCCATAGGTTTTCCGGCTTCGATACCAAAGTTGAAACAAGCGCTTAAAACGCCAGATACAATCCCAACAAATAAGCCTAATCCAAATTTGAATTCTGTTTTAACTTCCAATCCATGTGGGTCGGTTACATCAGCTTTTATCTCCTTCTCTTTCATTGTTCCGGCTTTACCGCAGATGATAATACCGAGCACACAAACAAGCAGACCAAGCAAAACCATTCTGCCCCAGTCTGTTTCAATGAACATGGTGAAAGTATCTTTACCAGCCTGCGGGAAGAAATCGAAATAAATTGAAGGTAGAATTGAACCAAGAACCATGCATAATCCAAGAATAATGCTGCTTCCTAATGATACGCCTAAGTAGCGAACGCCCAAACCGTAAGTTAAACCTCCAATACCCCAAAGAATACCAAAGAAATAAGTTAACAATAAAATGCTTCCGCTGGTGCTTGCAATAATATCTGTAAAATTAGAAATGGTTAAAAATGCTGCCAAAGGTGGAACAATTAACCATGAAAAAATTCCTCCAACTATCCAGTAACTTTCCCAGGCCCATCCTTTAACTTTTTTATAAGGGATATAGAAACTACCTGAGGCAAAGCCGCCGATAAAATGGAATATTACACCTAAAATTGCTTGCATAGTATTGGTTTTATATTTGGTTTCCGAAAGTATCGATTGATTCAAACTTAACTGTTATGTACTGTCATGCCAGTTGCAGATAAATAAGAAATGCGTTTACTATATTTGGGAAATATAAGCCCGAAACTGTGAAATCCGAAGATTTGTTAAGTCACATTGTTGTTGATGAATACTCTGCAACTCCAAAATATAAGCAATTAGTAAATGCAATTTTGTATGCTATTGAAATCGGAAAAATAGAAAAAGGCAATCTTTTACCATCTATTAATGAACTGAGTTTTGCGCTTGAAATATCAAGAGATACTGCCGAAAAAGGTTATAGAAGGCTGCGTAAATTGGGTGTTATCGAGTCAATTCCAGGTAAAGGCTATTTTGTTATTAATACCGATTTTTCGAGAAAACTTAAAATTTGCCTACTTTTTAATAAGCTTAGTACTCACAAAAAAATCATTTACGATTCGTTTAGCAAAGCGATAGGAGAAAGTGCTGCTATTGATTTATACGTTTATAACAATGATTTTACACTTTTTAAAAGTTTGCTAAATAACAAAAAGGATGAATACACGCACTACGTAATTATTCCGCATTTTAATGAGGGCGATGAAAAAGCACATGATTTAATAAATGCCATCCCAAGAGAAAAGTTGGTCATTTTAGATAAACTACTGCCAGGAATATCTGGAGATTATGCTGCCGTTTATGAAAACTTTGCACTCGATATTTATAATGCATTAGAACAGGCACTCACTCCCCTTTCTAAATACAATACTTTAAAAATTATTTTCCCAAAGGGAAGTTATTTCCCGAAAGAGATTTTAGATGGCTTTTACCGTTTTTGCCAGCAATATGCCTTTAACCATAAAGTTGTAGATAAGATTATTGATGAAGAAATTAATAAAGGCGAGGTTTACATCAGTTTAATGGAAGATGATTTGGTTTTCCTTATTGAAAAAATCATATCGCTAAAATTAGAAGTTGGTAATGATGTTGGTGTGATTTCTTACAATGAAACGCCACTGAAAAGAATCATATTAAATGGTATTACCACCATTTCTACAGATTTTGCAATGTTAGGCACAGAAACGGCTAATTGCATTCTAAATAATATTAATGAAAAAATTCAGGTTCCGTTTTATTTGAATTTGAGGAAATCGTTGTAGATTTTGTAGCAAATCGCATAATGTTTCCCGCAGATTTAAAATGATTTAAAATGATTTTTTTCCTGATCTGCGAAAATCTGAGTCCCCTATCCCCTTTAATCTACGGCAAAAATATTTTTGGATTAAAACAATCCCTATAGCTAATCCGTGAAAATCTGTATAAATCTGCGGGAGAAAAAACTTTTTGTTCAAAACAATCCCTTTAGCTAATCTGCGAAAAAGCAGCTCGAGCACCCCACAAAAATCAATGTTGAAATTTATAAACGTCAAAAACACATTAAAAATTTTTAATTGTAAATAAATAAACGTTAATTAGACATTTATTTATTGTTATGAGCACAGCAAACTATGTAATCGGTGTGGATTACGGGACAGATTCTGTCCGTTCGGTTTTGGTAGATACCACCAACGGAAAAGAAATATCATCTTCCGTTTTCTTATATCCACGATGGCAAAAAGGTTTATATTGTAAACCTTCACTTAACCAATTCAGACAACATCCTTTAGATTATATCGAAGGATTAACCCACACCATTAAAGATTGTATTTCAAAAGCAGGAGGCGATTCAATTGCTGCACTTGTTAAAGGAATATCGGTTGATACGACTGGTTCTAGTCCGGTTGCGGTTGATGAAACGGGCACTCCCCTGGCTTTAAAAGCAGAATTTGCAGAAAACCCGAACGCCATGTTTGTGTTATGGAAAGACCATACATCGGTTAAAGAAGCTGCAGAAATTAACAATCACGCAAAGAAATTCGATGTAAATTACCTTAAATACGTTGGCGGAACTTATTCATCTGAATGGTTCTGGGCAAAATTATTACACGTTTTAAGAACTGATAAACAAGTTAAAAACAATACAGCTTCCTGGGTTGAGCATTGCGATTGGATTCCGTTTCTACTTTGCGGTAATACCGATGTAAAAGAAATGAAACGCAGCCGTTGTGCAGCTGGTCATAAAGCTTTATGGGCTGAAGAATTTAACGGACTTCCGCCAGAAAATTTCTTTCAAAGCCTAGATCCTTTATTAAAAGGTTACAGAGATAAACTTTTTGAAGACACTTACACATCTGATGTTTCTGCTGGAAATTTAAGTGCAGAATGGGCAGAAAAACTAGGCTTAAATAGTGATGTTGTAGTCGGTGTTGGCGCTTTCGATGCACACATGGGTGCTGTTGGTGGACAAATCGAGCCTTATTATTTAAGTAAAGTGATGGGAACCAGCACTTGCGATATTCTTGTTGCGCCAAATAAAGATATGGAAGGCAAGTTAATTAACGGCATCTGCGGACAAGTTAATGGCTCAGTAATTCCGGGTATGGCTGGTTTAGAAGCCGGACAATCTGCTTTTGGAGATGTTTACGCCTGGTTCAAAAAATTAATTAGCTGGCCACTTGATGGCTTGCTTTCAGAATCTACTTTAATTGATGCTAACACAGCACTTGCATTAAAGGAAGAATTAGATGGCAAAATTATTGCAACATTAAGTAAGCAAGCTTCAGAATTACCAGATGAAGATTACGCTGAATTAGCCATTGACTGGTTAAACGGCAGAAGAACTCCTGATGCAAACCAAGAATTGAAAGGTGCAATAACAGGTTTAGGTTTAGGAACTGATGCACCTAGATTTTTCAGGGCATTGGCTGCTGCAACTTGCTTCGGTGCTAAAAGCATTGTAGATAGGTTTAAAGAAGAAGGTGTTCCGGTAAAGGGAATTATCGGTATTGGCGGAGTTGCTAAAAAATCGCCTTACATTATGCAAATGATGGCCGATGTTCTGGAAATGCCAATTCGCATACACCGTTTCGAACATACTTGTGCTTTAGGCGCTGCAATGTTTGCTGCTGTAGTTTCGGGCATATATCCAAATGTAGAAAGTGCTATGGCAGCAATGGGAACCGGATTTGAAAAGGAATACAAACCCAATATCAAAACTCAAAAAATGTACCGTCAGCATTACCAGCAATATTTAAGTCTGGGCCGCTACCTTGAAAAATACAACAAAAAAGATGTAAAACCATATATATCATGAGCAACTATCAAGATATAAAAGAGCAGGCTTACGCTGCAAACATGCAGCTCCCAAAATTAGGTTTGGTGCTATTTACGTTTGGTAATGTTAGCGCAGCTGATAGAAATAAAGGTGTTTTTGCCATAAAACCAAGTGGCGTGCCTTACGAGGATTTATCGCACGAGAAGATGGTTATTGTAGATTTTGACGGTAATACTGTTGAAGGAAGTTTACGCCCATCATCTGATACAAAAACCCATGCTGTTTTATACAAGCATTGGGAAGATATCGGCGGCATTGTGCACACACATTCTACCTACGGAACGGCTTGGGCACAGGCGCAAAAGGCAATTCCAATTTTTGGCACCACACACGCCGACCATTTAACAGTAGATATTCCATGTGCGCCGCCAATGGATGATGAAATGATTAGGGGTAACTACGAGTACGAAACCGGTTTCCAAATTTTGAATCATTTTGCAACACTTGGCTTAAGCCACAAAGAGGTAGAAATGATTTTGGTTGGGAATCACGCTCCATTTACCTGGGGAAAAACTGCTGAAAAAGCCGTTTACAATAGTGCGGTTTTAGAGGCGGTTGCACAAATGGCTTTGCTTACTCAGCAAATTAATCCACAGGCGCCTAAACTTAAAGATTCGCTAATTAAAAAGCATTTCGACCGAAAACATGGTACGGATGCATATTACGGACAAGAATAATATAAGTCTTTGTCATGCTGAGCTTGTCGAAGCACGTTATATAAGGTCTTCGACAAGCTCAGACTAACAGTTATTTAAAAGTAAAATATTACGCTATCGGTTGGTGTCCTCACCAACCGAAAAAAGGATTAAAAATTTGAAAAGCAATTACAGTAATACTTAGGAAAAAGCAGCCCCGCCATTTGCTACAATCTTTTTATCAATGTCATCCTGAGCTTGAAGAAGGATTAACAAAAAGGATTTTCGCTACTGTCGGGTTTATAAAATGAGGCTTACCTAAGTAAAATAAAACCCAGTTGAAAAAGATGAAAATAGAGCAGAGTAAAGGTCATAAGAGTATCGTCATTTCGACCGCAGTGGAGAAATCTTTGTACCTAATTTAAAAGATTTCTCGGCTTCGCTCGAAATGACGATAAAATAAAAGCGATAACAAAAACATTTTAGAGAGCTAACATCGTGAAATTGAACTCTTGTCATGCTGAGCTTGTCGAAGCACGTTAAATAAAAGTCTTCGACAAGCTCAGACTGACAGTTATGTAGTTGGGGTTAAATAGCAAAGTTTACCCAAGTAAAATAAACCTATTGGAGTGAGCACGAAAGCCGATTTTTCGTCGGCTGAGTAAAACGGAAAGCAGGACTACAGAAACCGATGAAAACCGGAGCCTGATTTTCAAAAAATAAATTATCTGTGGATTAAAGCCACTTAAAAAACATAAAATATAATATAACAGCAATGATTGATTTAAAAAAATTACAAGTTTGGTTTATTACAGGAACGCAACATTTATACGGCGAGGAAACTTTGAAACAAGTTGCAGAACATGCGCAAGAAGTTGCCGACTCTTTAAGTGTTAACAAAGAAATATCGGTTACAGTGGTTTACAAGCCGATTGTAAAAACTACAGAAGAAATTTTCGAAACTTTGCAGCAAGCAAATATCGATGAAAACTGTATTGGCGTAATTACCTGGATGCATACTTTTTCGCCTGCAAAAATGTGGATTAGAGGTTTAAATGTTTTGCAAAAACCATTATTGCATTTGCATACTCAATTTAACCGTGATATCCCTTGGAACACGATTGATATGGACTTTATGAACCTTAACCAAAGTGCGCATGGCGACAGAGAATTTGGGTTTATTGTTTCCAGAATGCGCAAAGACCGTAAAGTTGTTGTTGGCCATTGGAAAGATGAGGAAGTGGCTAAACAAATTGATGTTTGGGCAAGAGCTGCTGCCGGATGGCACGATTGGCAAGGTGCTAAATTTGCTCGTTTTGGCGATAATATGCGTTATGTTGCCGTAACGGATGGCGATAAAGTTGAAGCTGAAATGAAATTCGGTTTCTCGGTAAATACTTACGGTATTGGCGATTTAGTAGCCATTATTAATTCGGTAAGCGAAGATTCTATTCAAACTTTATTAAAAGAATACAATGAAACCTACGAAATAGCCGATGACCTTAAAGCTGGAGGTGCAAGACACGCTTCAGTTTATGAGGCAGCCAAAATTGAATTAGGTTTAAGAAAATTTTTAGAGGATGGAAATTTTAAAGGTTTTTCTGATACATTTGAAGACTTGCATGGCATGATTCAGTTACCAGGAATCGCGGCTCAAAGACTAATGGCAGATGGTTATGGTTTTGCTGGTGAGGGCGATTGGAAAACCGCAGCTTTGGTGCGTGCTTGTAAGGTTATGGGTGCAGGCTTGCCGGGTGGAAATGCATTTATGGAGGATTATACTTATCATTTCGACCCTGCAAACTCTATGGTTTTAGGTTCGCACATGTTGGAAGTTGATGCTTCTTTAGCAAAAGGAAAAGCAAGTTTAGAAGTTCATCCATTAGGTATTGGTGGCAAGGCAGACCCTGCTCGTTTAGTTTTTAATGTTGGCGGTGGCGATGCTTTAAATGCTTCGTTAATTGATATGGGTAACCGTTTCCGTTTATTGGTAAACGAAGTTAAGGCCGTTGAAGCTGAAAATGATTTACCTAATTTACCTGTTGCACGTGTTTTATGGAAACCACTTCCTGATATGAAAACGGGTTGTGCTGCTTGGATTTACGCAGGTGGAGCGCACCACACGGCTTACAGTCAGAATTTAACAACAGAACATTTGGCCGATTTTGCCAACATTGCTGGTTTAGAGTACGTAAATATTGGTGCAGAAACTAAAATAAACCAATTTAGAAATGAGCTTCAATGGAATGAAGTTTTTTATAAATAAATAAAATAACCAAATAAACTAAATTATGAACAGATTTTCGACGGTTGATTACACCGTTTTTATCTTCTACTTTATCCTGATTTCGGCATACGGCTATTGGATATACAGTAGTAAGAAAAACAAAGCTACATCAGGAAGTCACGACTTCTTTCTTGCTGAGGGTTCTTTAACATGGTGGGCAATTGGGGCATCGCTTATTGCATCGAACATTTCTGCAGAGCAATTCATTGGCATGAGTGGCCAGGGCTTTCAGGTAGGTATGGCGGTAGCGGCATACGAATGGGTGGCGGCAATTGCTTTAATTATTGTTGCCGTTTGGTTTATTCCGGTGTATCTGAAGAATAAAATTTACACCATGCCTCAGTTTCTGCAAACGAGGTATAATGAAACCGTGAGTTTAATAATGGCCATTTTCTGGTTGTTTTTGTACATTTTCGTAAACTTAACTTCAATTTTATACTTAGGTTCTATTGCGATAAGTAGCATGGTAGATCCAATGTATTTCAAATATATTGTAGTCGGCTTAGCTGCATTTTCATTAATTATTACGCTTGGTGGAATGAAAGTAATCGGCTTTACGGATGTAATACAGGTAATTGTATTAATCGCCGGAGGTTTGGTTACAACTTACATTGCTTTAACCATGGTAAGTGACCACTTTGGCTTAGGTAAAGATGCGATTGCAGGTTTTAAAATGTTGATGAAAGATTCGCCAGACCATTTTAAAATGATTTTAGATAAACCAACGGCTAATTCATCGCAAGAATATGTTAACAAATATTTGGCTTTGCCTGGTATTGCAATGTATTTTGCTGGCCAATGGATTGTGAATTTAAATTATTGGGGTTGTAATCAATATATCACTCAGAGAGCATTAGGCGCAGATTTAAAAACTGCCAGAACCGGTATTTTATTTGCTGGTTTCTTGAAATTAGGTATGCCAATTATTGTAATGTTACCTGGTATTGCAGCTTATGTTTTACACAGAAATGGTGCGTTACAACATGAAATGGCTCCGGATGGTAAAGTAATTGCCGACAATGCTTATTCGGCGGTATTAACTTTCTTACCTAACGGATTAAAAGGATTATCGTTAGCGGCTTTAACCGCAGCAATTGTAGCTTCTTTAGCGGGTAAAGCAAATAGTATTTCTACCATCTGGACGTTAGATATCTATAAAAAATACATTAACAAAAATGCTGACGACAAAAAACTGGTTGTTGTCGGTAGGTTAAGTATCTTCTTTGCGATATTGTTATCGGTAGCATTAACGTGGGATGATTTACTTGGTATTGGTGGCGAAGGTGGTTTTACCTTTATACAGAAGTACACAGGCTTTATTAGTCCGGGTGTATTTGCCATGTTTATTTTGGGGATGTTTTGGAAACGCACAACTGGTACAGCCGCAATTGCAGGTCTAGTTACCGGATTTGTACTTTCTGTAGTATTTAACAATTATGCACCAAGCTGGTTTGGACATGAGAATTTCTTGTACACGGCTTACATTAATAAAGATGGTGTTTATGAAATTCCGTTCTTAATTTGTATGGGTTTATCTTTCTTATTTACCATGATTGTAATGGTTGGATTAAGTTTATTAGGTCCGAAAATAAACCCTAAAGCTTTCGAACTTGATAAATCGATGTTTAAGGTTGAACCATCTACATTAGTTTTGATTGTAATTACTTTACTATTAATCACTCTCATCTACGTTAAGTTTTGGTAGCTTGTGATTAAACTAAAAAAAGGGCAATTTCTTCATCAGAAATTGCCCTTTTTTTTGCTTGTTTTAGTTTTGCTTGCTCAATCGTCATTGCGAGGCACGAAGCAATCTTAATGCGCTAATGAATAGCAATAGTTTAAAGATTGCTTCGTGCCTCGCAATGACGCAAAATGTATATTTTTCTAACCCTCTATCCTAACCATTGCCTTAATTACACCGTTTTTCGGGTCTAACCAGCTTTCGAAATTATCTTTTACTTCGTCAAAATTTACCTGATGTGTGATGTAAGTTGTTGGTTTTACCAAACCTGCTTTCATTGATTTAATTACGTGTTCAAAATCTTCGATGTTGGCATTTCTGCTGCTCATTAGCGTAGATTCTCTTTTATGAAACTCTGGGTGGTTAAAAATCAAATCGCCCTTTTGCAAACCGATTAATACAAATCTTGCTCCGTGTGCCATGTAATTAATAGCATTGTTTATTGCTTTTTGATTTCCTGTTGCATCAATTACAACTGTAGGCATATCGCCGTTTGTAATTTTGCTTAGTTGTTCAATAACATCTGCAGATAATGCATTTATGGTATGCGCTACACCCAATTTTTCTCTACAGAAAGATAAACGGTCGTCGTTAATATCTAAAGCAATTACATCTCCGCCAGCAATTCGGGCAAACTCCATAGTACCTAGACCAATCGGTCCGGCGCCAATTACCAATACAAATTCACCAGGTTTAACATCAGCCCTGCTGACACCATGAGCACCGATTGCCAAAGGTTCTACCAAAGCCAGTTCATCGTAACTTAAACCTTCGCCATGTAGAAGTGTTCGTGATGGAACTTGCAAATACTCACGCATCCCGCCATCTACATGTACGCCGCAAACCTGCATTTTAACACAACAATTGGGTTTGTTCATTCGGCAGGCAATACATTCGCCACAGTTAAAATACGGAATGAATGTTACGGCCTCTCCCATTGAAAAACCTTCAGAACCATCAGCTTCGACCAATTCACCAGAAAGCTCGTGACCTAAAACTCTTGGATAATTGAAGAAAGGTTGTGTGCCTTCAAAAGCGTGTAAATCCGTTCCACAGATTCCAATTCTTTTAATTTTTATAATGGCGTGGTCTTTTTTCAATTCAGGTTTATCAGTTTCTGAATATTCAAAAGTTCCAGGTGTTGTACATGTAAGGGTTTTCATTTATTTTAATGATTGAAATTTGAAGATTTTCGTCATTGCGAGGCACGAAGCAATCTCCCTTTAATTTGACTAATGAGATTGCTTCGTGCCTCGCAATGACAGCCGCCGATTAAATTGGTTTTGTTTACGCGTTAGCCAAAGCTCTATCCAAATGAACATAACCACCATCAACATGGATAATTTGTCCTGTGGTGTGGCTCGATTTATCAGACATTAAAAAGGCCGTCATGTTTGCAATTTCTTCAGCAGTAGTCATTCTGTTTTCCAAAGGGATTTTTGCTGTAATTTCATCTAATTTGGCTTCGGCATCTGGTAAAGTTTCAATCCAGGTTTCGTAGGCAGGTGTCCAGCATTCGGCTACCACAACGGCGTTTACACGGATTCCGTATTTTAGCAATTCTACAGCCCATTCGCGGGTTAAGGCGTTTCTTCCTCCATTTGCAGCAGCATAGGCTGAAGTATTTCCTTGACCGGTTTCTGCTGTTTTAGAAGTGATGTTTACAATAGCACCTTTGCTTTTAATTAACTCTGGTAAAGCATGATGTGCCATCAAATAATAATGTATCACGTTTTTATGCAATGAAGCCATGAAATCTTCATAGTTTCCACTTTCTAAACCTACGCCATCATTTACGCCAGCGTTGTTAACCAAACCGTCTATCCTACCAAATTTGGCTACAATTTCCGCAACTACTTTTTTGCAATCATCAGGATTTGATAATTCTGCCACAAACTGAGCTGCTTTACCACCTTGTTCTTCAATTGCATCAACCACTTTTTGATTATCTATAGCTTTTCTTCCTACAATAACCGCAACTGCATTTTCTTTTGCGAAAACTTCTGCAATGCTTCTCCCAATGCCTTTTGCAGCACCAGTAATGATGATAACCTTTTCTTTTAAATTTAAATCCATATCTTTTTTTAATTATCGGACACGTCACCCTGAATTTATTTCAGGGTCTTTTTTTTTAAGATGCTGATCCCGAAAATTCGGGACAGCACCACGACTTGTCTATTCAATTTATCTAATCATATTAACTACATCCGCCTTTCTCGATTCTGGCAAGACTTTTAAACTTTCTATTTTTCCGTTTTTCAATTCTACTTCCACAGTAGTTTGGTAAGGCGCATGCAGTTTGAAATGTACATTCCAATCTTTTGGCCATGCCGGGAAAAGATAAATTTTCTTCCCGTCTACCTGCATTAACATTTCTTGTAAACCAATCATTCCCGAGCCGCCCCAATTATGGTCGGGTGTCCAATCGAAACCTGGCCCCCAAAATGCAGGAAACCTTCTGCCCGAATCTTTCAATTTCCCTGTTGTTAGTTTTGCAGCATCGTCTGTTAAGCCTAATCTTGCTGCAAAAATATTATCCTGTTTCCAACCTACATGACTTCTAAATTTAAGCACATCTGCATCATATTTAAAAGTATTTATTGCAGTATCTAGACCTGGTTTTCCAATGCCATAAATCCCCCACGGATAAACAGGATATAATTGCGGACTTTCCGTATTGTTAATCCGTTCCCAAAGTTTTGCAGGTGCAATGGTTGGTTTACCATTAAATTCCCTAAAACTAATAGCTGGAATAGTTTTCAGCATTTCTGCCCATTCTGCTTTTTTGTTTTGAGATAGATTTGGCTGTTCAATCAATCTTTCTAAAACCGTTTTTAAGGCAGCAATTGTGGAAGTAGAATTGTAAGCCATTTTGTAAGTTTCAGCACCAGAACCTGGATATAAAACTAAATGGCCATCAGCATCTAAAGCTTTTGCGCCTCTTTGCTTGGCTAAATAGGTGTAATGTTCTTTAAAAAATTGGAGTGAACTTTCAATCAATGGGAGATATTTTTCAATTTTCTGACCATTGTATCTTTCGGTTTCCAAAATCATCATACAGAACTCCAGAACCGTATCCCATTCATATTCTAACCAGGCATTGTATTCCATGCCTTTGTTAAAATCAGCAGGACGTTTCCAGCCATATTCAGCAGGATTTGGCAAGCCAAAATTTTCTAACTGTTCAGTAAAACTTGCGCCTTTATGCCCCCAAGAAACTTCTGTTCTGATTTCAGCATTTTTTAATAAATCGAGGTAGAAATCGAACTGAGGTTTCATCATGTCGAAATCGCCACTTTTAAGCATCGGCCAATAAACCAAACGCTGATTTTGAGCCGTGTGCGTTCCACCACCCCAGTTTCTAAAATCGGGCGTGTATTTTAAGGTCGAATCTGTAAGTTGTGGGTCGTAGGTAAATAAACCACCGTTAAACTTGGTTGGGTATCTGCCAAAAGCATTACACCCCAACATATAGCGGAACAACTGGTAATTTTTAGACGATTGATTTGCAGCCTCGTCATTAGCATTGATGTAAATGAAACTTTTCTTCCAGTAATCATTCCACCATTTTATACTGGTTTTTTGATTTGAATTTGTTTTTGATAAAATTCCTTTTCCCCAATCTGCAACCGTTGTTGCTTTGTTTGTATTTAAACTTATCGTGATGTTTTGCGTACGAGATGGCGATTTACTTTTCAAAGTCCATCCTTTAAATGGCGTATTGAGGTAAATTCCGGTGTAATTTCCTGCCGCTACCATATTATCGCCTTGCATAAAACCGCCAAAAATTAAATTTTTTAACGGATTGAATAAGTCGGTTTTTCTATCTTCTAAACCTTGCTGTTTTACGGCTACATCAAAAACCGTTTCTGCTTTATTTTGATGATAGAACTGAACACCATTATCTTTAAAAGCGATTTCATCTTTCGCCGTTTTTACAACACCTTGAGGCGCCCATTTATAAGAATTCTGGTTGTTTTCTTTACCTTTCGTAATTCGGTCTTCAAAACGCCAGCTTTCGTAACTTACTTCGCTTGTTACTTTTTCGTTTGATTTAACTTCTAAATGAATGATAGGATTGAAAACATCAACCCAAACTTTAATTTGAATATTTAGTTTACCATTTGAACCGCTGATTTGCGCATAACCATCTTTTAAAATCAGTTCTTGCTTAAATGTTTTACCTTCAAATGTATTCGGGCAGAGCTTTAGTTTTACACGACCAAGTTTGAGTAATGTGTTGTTTTCATCGAAAGTGCCACTCTTAGATAGATAGAAATAAACTTCGCCTTTTTCTACCCAAAGATTTAAGCCAATATCACCTCCGCCAACAGGCATTGATTCTGATGAATTATTGCTTTGAGTGGCCCAAATTACGTTTTCTTGTGCATGAGTTGTTTGAGTGAACCACAAAGACACAAAGAACACAAAGAAGAGGTTTGTTTTCTTTGTGCACTTTAGATATTTGAAAACCGTGTTTTTCGGCATTATATTTTTTGTTTCTATTTAAGGTTCTCGTCATTGCGAGGCACGAAGCAATCTATTTAGTGAGATTGCTTCGTGCCTCGCAATGACGTATCGTTAATTATCCCAGTCATCGGTTCTGAATGATGAAACTGGCAAGCCTTCATTCCCGAATAAATCGCCAATTACAAAATCTTTAAATGCATAGCGAACGGCAACCGGATTTTTTACTTGTTCTGAAGTAACGTTAACACTGCTTCCTTTTATAACTGCTTTCGCAGGATAAAATTTCTTATCTGCGCCAGCAATTTCGAATAAAGATAATTCTTTACTAAAGGAAGTTAAGCCATTTGGAACATCTTTAAATTTAACTACAGCCGTATTTTTTTCAATAGTAAGCGATTCGTAAAGCGGACTAGTTGCGCTGAAACCTTTAACGCCATAAGTTTTCGCCAAAGCCAAATAAGCCAATCTTTCGCCTCCTTGCTTTTTCTTTGAAGGATGAATCATATTTTCCTCGCCAATATCCATTAAAACAGCCATTGCCGAATTTGATATTTTCGATAATGATTTACGCTGCGCATCCCTTAAAAAAGCGGAACTGAACTTACCGCCAACACGATACGGAGGCAATTGTGCATAGTTGTAAGGTGCAATTTGTGCATAATAGAAAGGAAATTCACCGTTATCCCAGTGCTGCCTCCAGCTCGAAACCATTGCAGGAAATAAACCTTCGTATTGGTCTGCACGCTCGTAATTAGATTCGCCTTGATACCAAATGGCACCTTTTACGCTGTAACCAATTACCGGATAAAGCATACCATTATATAAAGTTGTAGCTGTTCTGCTCACTTCTTTTATCGAATCGCCTTTTGATGGAATTTTTATTTCGGGAAAGGGTTTTAAATCTTCTTGCGACATCCATGCTTCGATTGAAGAACCGCTAAAACTATCGTTAATTATGCCAACAGGAACACCTAAAATTTCATTTAAAAGTGAACCAAAATAATAAGCGGTTGCGCTGAAATTTGCCACAGCTTCTGGCTCGCTTAGTTTCCATTCTGATGGTTTACTGTTTTCTTGTCTTTCTGTAACAGATGAACGCGGAACGGTGTATAATCTGATATTTAGATTTTTAGATTTTAAAATCGCTTCGTTACTTCCAATATTCGGCTGACCTTTATAGCCTTTCATAGGTAATTCCATGTTCGATTGCCCGCCACAAAACCAAACCTCGCCAATCAGAATATCAGATAAAATCAATTTCTCTCCATCGTTAAATTCGATGTTGTATGGTCCGCCAGCTGATGGCGTAGCCACTTTAACCTTCCATTTACCGTTTTGGTCGGTTGTAACCGGATAGCTTTCTTTATTCCACGAAGTGATTATTTTTACTTTGGATGATGCTTTTGCCCAACCCCAAATAGCCACATTGCTTTGCTGTTGAAGCACCATGTGATTGGTAAAAATTGAAGCAGGTTTAACTGTTGCATTTGCAGCAATAACAAATGTAATTAGCCCAAAAGTTAATATTTTTTTAAGAAATTTTACGTTCATTTTCTTCTTCTTTTAATGCTTTTCTTCTCCAGTAATTGGCTAGGATTGAGCCCGAGATATTCATCCACGGACTAAAGACCGCAGCGGCTAAACCAACCGTACCCAACTTGCCCATTCCGCCTGCTAATCCTGATGCCATTCCTCCGTTTTGTAAACCAACTTCAAAAGCTACTGTTCTGGCAGATTTTTTATCCAATCCAAATACACGACTTAGCATGTATCCAAATAAATAACCAGCGCCATTATGAATAACCGACGCTAAAAACAACAGAAAGCCAACTTTTAATAAATTATCTCTCCCTGCTGCAGTTGTTACGGTTGTAAAATATACAATCCCAAACATGGAAACATAAGGCATTAAATCATCAAGGGTTTTAATTTTCAGTGTAATTAAATGATAAAGTATGCCAACCAAAAATGCACCGGTGAAGAAGCTGAAAATCTCTACTGAATGCATTGCATCTTCGGGCAATTTTTGCTCTAAACTATTCCATAGTCCGAATGGAAGTGCTAATAACCAAAGTAGGCAAAAAATAGCTATCACTTTAACAATCCTTATCCCTTTTGAAGTTGCTCTTTTTAAATAATCGTGAATTAACGCGGCACCAATCGGAACAATAACGATTTTAATAATTTCCATCATCATGTTGATGAATTTGATTTCTATTAAAGTTCCAGCCAGTAATTTCATCAATAATGGTGTCATGATGGGAGCTATTAATGTTGCTATCGCGGTTACCGCAACTGATAGAACCAAATTTGCCCTCGCAATGTAAACCATTACGTTTGATGCTAAGCCGCTGGAACAAGAACCAATCAAAATTATACCTGCTGCAATTTCGGTTTCGAAATGAAATACTTTTACCAACAATAATCCCATTAAAGGCATAATTGTGAAATGGCAAAGTAAGCCGATGAGCACACCCTTACCGCTATTTGCCAAGCCTGCAAAATCTTTTAAGCCCATTTGTATGCCCATACCGAACATTACAAACTGAACTACCACCAAAATAAGCCACTTATTTCTTAAATCTACGCTGCCCCATTTTAAAAATGCCGATGGATAAATCATGCCTGCAACCACCGCAGTAATAATCCATGCGGTGTACTGGTAGTTTTTTAAACTTTCCAATGCACCAATACCAATGGCTAAACTTACCGCCAAAATTAAAGCAGCAGGTTGCCAAAGTGTTTGGTTGGCCAAGAATAAACCTGCAAGTAAAGCCAAAAAGGCAATACCCCCAACGTATAAAAAAAGCTTACGAATGTTTTTCATAGCCGTTTATTTTATAAGTTCGGCTATGTGCTGTATTGCCAAAGCAGGACTAGCCAAAATTGGAATACGCTTTTCAGATTCCTGTAAACCATCTACCACACGAGACATAGATGCTTGTGCCAATACAATCACATCAACCTCTGTAGAAAGCTGTCTTAAAGCTGCAGCAACCATTTCATCATGTTTTTCAGGATTTCCGCCCATTAAAGCTTCAAAAGCACCTTCACATAATTTGGATGTCAACTCAATTTCTTTTCCTGCGGCAGCAGCTCTGCGTTTAACCAAATCGCTTGTTGGGCCTAAAGTGGTTGGTAAAGTTGCGATAACACCAATTTTTTTACCTGTTTGTACAGCCAAATCAGCCATTGGTTGGTCAACCCTTAAAACAGGAACTCCAGTTAATTCTGCGGCAGCTTCCACAGCCGAACCAATAGACGAACAGGTTACCAAAATGTAATCGGCTCCAGCCAAAGCAGCTGAACCAACATGGTCAACTACTCTTCTTGCAGTTAATTTCGTTAGCTCATTTTTAGCAATTACGTCTTTTATCAAGCTATCATCAACAATATTAAAAACATTAACATTTGGCAAATGCATTGCACATAACTGTTGAAAAACAGGAACCAATGTTGCAGAAGTGTGAACAAGTCCGAGGGTTTTAGTTTTCATATTTGGTTTTTTAATAAGTTTATTTTAGTTAATTATATCTTTTGAAGCCTGAACAAAAAAATCTTGTTTCCCTACCTGGCCACCTTTAAAAACAACGTGTAAATTATTTATAGCTGTATTTGCAGAATGCACCTTGCATAGCGGAGCACCTGCGGTTAATGGCGAAATCATTTCCATAGCTTCAATGCCCATCGCTCTTGCGGCATAACTTGATGTATCTCCGCCAGCAATAACAAGTCTTTCTAAATTGGTTCGTTCCGCAACTTTTTTGGCAATTTCACCAAGCACTCTACCATAAACAATTGATGCAGTTGATTTATTCAAACCATTGTTATTAAATATCTTATCTGATTCGATAACTCTTACATCGTCATTACCAAGACTAGTGTGTATCAAAACGTTTTTACCATCTGAAATTAGTTTTACAGCTTGCTCAACATAAACCAAAATAAGGCTTTTGTCTATATCAGAATCTGATGAATATTGATTAGCAAAAGCAACGGTATCAATTGCGATTTCTGCAAAACCATTGTCTAAAGCATATTTAATTTGTGATGATGTTACAGGAGAACAACTACCAGAAATTATCAGAATTGGTTGCGAAGATTTGACGTTTTCCCATCCCATTTTATCCGAAACAATTCCCTTTTCTTCCCAATGCGAACCTAAAGCCATCTCTATTCCTGATGAGCCCACCGAAAACGCAATATTATTCTGATTAGCAGATTGCTCAATAATTTCTCCAATCGGAGTTAAATCTTCCGCTTTTAGAGCATCAAAAAGTACGATTTCATTATCACCAAAATCTACATCAAAATGTTTTTCAGCATATTTATGTAGAGAAGTAATATTGAAAAGCCCTATCTTTTTATTGGTTTGTTTGCTCAAATGTAAGCTTAAATCGCTTTCATTTGCGGGAGTTACGGGATGCTTGCTCATAGATGGATGCCTGTCTAAACGATAAATATCGCCATCGCTTCCAATGCCCATCCTGGCAAATAAATTACCAAACAAACAATATCTTCCTAAAGCCGGCGCAGCAACCAACAATGGTACATAAGCTGTTTTAAATACAGATTGAGCAACATCTATAGCCTTTCCAATGCTCCCAATAGTTGGCGATGAATCGAAAGTTGAGCAAACCTTGTAGTGAACATGTTTTGGATTTAGCTTTTGTAATGCTTCAAATGTTGGCAAAAGTTCCGCTTCCATTTTTATTGGAGATAAAGCTCTGCTTACACCAGCTACACCAATGGCTTGTAAATCAGGATAGTTTAATAACTGTTCTTTTGTCGGAACATCAATAAATAAAACCGTTTTAACGCCTGCTTTACACAGGAATTCTAAGGCATCAGTAGAGCCTGTGAAATCATCGCCATAAAAGGCCATTAATAAACGATTGTTTTCTTTGTTCTCCATTTTATTTTTTCCCGAAAATGGAAACTGATTGATTAAATTCTGAATATTTTTTCGCTGTATCTTCTACCGATAAACCATGTACAGCCCCTTGCCACGCTTGTTGCAAAGCGATAACACCACCAGCGGGACCACTTGGATGCGCCATTATGCCGCCACCTGCCATGTACAACAAATCGACTGTTTTAGTTCTTCTGTAAGTTTCTACAGCTTGTCCGCCCCATTGACCTGAAGAAACAACCGGCAATACAGAGAAGCCGCCTAAAAATGGTTTTAAGCAAGATTCTATTGAAGTCACTACAGAATCATCAGACTCCCAGAATTTATTTTGAATACCGTTAACATGAATTTGGTCTACCCCTGCCAAGCGCCAAAGTTTTTGATACGCAGGAAATTCAATACCCAAAAGTGGATGCCTGTTTAACATTCCCCAACCATTTCTATGTCCGTGGATAGCCAATTCTCGGTTATCGCATATCTTTTTCACACCAGCCAATCCAACGCTATTTAAGCTAACCATGGCTGATGTTCCGCCGCTTTTTACAATTTTTTCGTAGTTGCGTTGCATTTGGTCAATCTCATCACTCAGGTTAAAAGCATACATCACTTTTTTACCTGTTTTATCAGCATGAGCATTTATCATATTCATAATTGCATCTACTCGCTTATCGAAAGGAGAATTGGCTGACGAGCCTAACAATTCATCATCTTTGATAAAATCGATTCCCGCCGTGGCTAAAGTTTTTACCAATTCGGCAGTTTGTTCAGGACTCATCCCGATACTTGGTTTAATGATTGTACCGATTAAGGGTCGTCCTTCTACGTTAGTCAATTTTCTGCATCCGCTAATACCAAATTGTGGGCCTTTGAAAGCATTTGCAAAAGAATCTGGAAAATCAATATCCATTAACTTTAAGCCTGTGAATTGGGTTAATTCATATAAATTGCCTTGTAAAGTTGAGATTAGCACTGGCAAATTGTAGCCGAAATTTTCTATCGACCAGGAAACTTTTATAATTGCTCTTTGATAAATTCCAGCATTTAACTTTACACTTGGAATGGATGGCACTGTTGAACTATCTAATTTATCGATTGATTCTACCCTTGCCGCAAATCTTGCTTTCAGCTCTTCAGTTTCTCCTGGAATGGCAATAAAAGTTCCTGAAGATTGTTCGCCTGCTAAAATCTGAGCCGACTTCTCTAAATCAAGCGGTGTTTCAATGTAATATGTTGCTGTAATTCTTTCCATTTTTATTATTCTTGCCGTTATTGCGAGGTACGAAGCAATCTAATTAGAAGAGATTGCTTCGTGCCTCGCAAAGACGATATAACTTATTTACTTGCTCACTGGCAACCAAACCGACATTTCCGAATGACCACGATTGCCCCAGGCAAAATACGGCACCAGTTTAATTTCAGCTTCGCTGTTGTTATTATTAACCGGGCGATACAAGACGTTTTTCCAGCTATTCGGTTCAACAATTTTCGCGTTTCCAACCAAACTCATCATTTCTGCGCCATCAATATTTATTGGTTTTGCTTCAAACTTTGTTGAGGTTGGGATGAATGCATTAAAAATACTTTTACCGGGCAAATCAGTAGATTCTAAGCAGTACACAATTGGTCCGCGTTTAACGGCAATTTGGTTTCTATTTTCTTCAACCAACGGATTTGCTTCAATCAACGTAGCTTCCATCGGAAGATTCAATTCGATTACATCACCTTTCTTCCAAATACGATTAATTTCTGCATAAGTGCCTGAAATGGCTTTTATATTTTCTGGTTTCCCATTGATACTGATTTGAGCATTCTGCGTCCAGGCTGGAATTCTAAGAAATACTGAATACGCTTTATTACCAATTTCCTTTACCGAGATTTTAATCTTTCCATCCCAAGGATAATTGGTTTCTTCTGTTAAAGAAATTTTACTTCCATCAGCTAATTTAGTAGTTAAGTTATTGCCACCATATAAATTGAAATACAAACCTTTATCAGAAATACTATAAGCGTAGTCACTCACTTCGGCTATGGTCCTCACAACATTTGGTGGACAACAATTTGACAAGCCGATGTAAGGCACTCTATCTTTCGACCAACGCTGTTTGAAGGGTAAATCATTTGATTGAGCCAGCGGATTAGTGTACAAAAAGTTCTTTCCATCAAGGCTAATTCCTGATAAAACGCTGTTATGCAGCGCCAATTCCATTACATCCGCATACTTCGCATCGCCAGTAATTTGTAGCATTCGCCAGTTCCAAAGTACGTTACCGATATTGGCGCAAGTTTCGTTATGTGCAGTAAAGTTTGGCAATTGAAAATCGCGACCAAAAGCCTGATGAATTTTTTGAACATCGGCAGGATTATAAGAAGTTCCATCAGGCGAGGTTCCATCATATAATGAACCACAGCCTCCTGTAATGTATATTTTATGCTGATTTACATCATCCCACATTAAATTCAGAGTATTTAGAAGCGAATCTTTACCCGTTTCGGCATACAAATCGGCAACACCTGCATAAAGATAATTTGCTCTTACCGCATGGCCCATTGCTTTCGTTTGTTTTAAAAATGGAATTCTATCTTGATTATCATCCGTTCCATCATCAATTTTACCTTTAATGGCGATTAAATGTTGAGCCAGTTCCAAATAACGAGGGTCGTTTGTGGTGCGGTACATTTCTATAACACCCATGTAGTGCGATGGGCAAATGGCGTTTCTAGCCAATGTTGGCGAAGCTGATTTGTAGAAATTGTATAGGTAATCCGTTGCTTTCTTAGCGATATTGAGCAAAGTAGTTTTGCCTGTTGCACGATAATGAACGCAACCAGCCGTCATTAAATGGCCAATATTATAAGACTCGAAGCTTAATCTATCCTGGAATTGATTTTTAGAACCTGTTTTACGTTGCTCAATCATTGCTTTGGTGTAGATATAACCATCCTCACGCTGCGATTTTCCAATCACAACGATAGCCTTATCCATCATTTCATTCAATTTTGGATTTTTAGTTGAAGCATATAAACTCGCAACAGCTTCCAAGGTTTTGTAATAATCACCATCATGGAAAGATGGACCAGAATGTGAACCTGTATCCAATCCAGCCGCAATTTCAAAGTTCTTAAAGGCATGGCTGATTTTTGGGTCGTTGTAAATCGCCCACATATTTGGCACCATGGTTTCGGTAGCCACCTTAAATCTATCCGCCCAAAAGCCTTTGGTCCAGGTTACATCGCTCATGTTTACGCTATGCAACTTAGCGTATTTGCTTTTCGAAGTATTAACAAGCGCCTTATCTTGTGCCTTAACCTGTATAAATGATACGGTTAAAAAGATTATGAATGCAAATTTTCTAATCATATTATATATTTTTTATTGCCGTCATTGCGAGGCACGAAGCAATCTCTTCTAATTAGATTGCTTCGTGCCTCGCAATGACGATTAGTTTCACTTCTCCTCCAACTGTATTACAACTGGCCCAAATAAACCAGCAGGATTTAATGGCTTCCCTTCTAACCTGAAAGGCGCCGTTGTTTTTGTAAGTCTTTTATTTTCTGGTAATTTACTATCGCCAATTAAACGGTTAGCCCAGGTATTTACCACTTCAATCGTGACTTCATTTTTACCTTTTTTAATGGCTTTGCTAATATCCAATCGGTGTGGTGCTGTCCACAAAGTGCCGCAATTGATACCGTTAATTTTCACTTCTGCCATGCTCGAAAACCCTCCTAAATCAATCCAGGCATTTTTTATATCTCCTTTGTAAGTGAAGCTTTTAGAATAGATTGCCGTTCCAGAATAGTATTTGATTAAGCTATCAGGATGCTTGGTCCAATCCGTTAGCTCATTAAAAACAACAGCTTTAACAGGGCCGCCATAAGCAACATCAAATTGAACTTGCCAGTCTTTAGAAATATCCTGAATGGCTTTGAAATTACTTGAATTCAGGCCAGTTTGCAGTTGAGTTAAATTTGCTTTCTCCTTAAAGATTACGAATACAGAACCGTTTGCAGGCAATTTTAAGTTGAGAAAAGTTCTGCTATCTTTAATCGACCAGCTTTTTAATGCTACCGTATCATTCGTTACCGAATTGTAGATTTTCGGCACCATTCCACTTACTCTGAATGAAAAATTAAATACTCTTTCTTTAGCCTCTTGATTTGAGATGAAGTAAATATCAGAATCGTTAGTTTTTCTGTGAGCAAATGTTACATTCTTTGTTGGCGGAATTAAAGAGCTTAATAGCATTTTCCCCGTTTGAATTTCAGTTATATCCAAATCCTTTTCCAGTCCCAAACTGTTGAAATCATTACCTTCGAATGGCGCTCTAAAAATTTGTCCTAAACCAAGTTTCTTAATATAGATAGGTTTACCACCACTTTTAAATGAATCGAAATATCCACCCCAAATCTCTTCAATCAAACTATCAAACTCTGATGATTTAGTTTGCTTTAAACCAGATTGATATAATGGTTTATTTGCTACAATTACTTTAGCACCTTTTTTTATTAATTCTGATAGTTTTTTAACCGTTTCATAGCTGAAATATTCGTAGTTAGGATTCATTTTTAGTTTCCCTGTAAACACCAAAACCTTGTATTTTGCACCACTTTTAAAAACCACTTCGCCGTCTTTAACAGTTGCAGTTTGTAAAACATCTGGATTGAAACTATCATAAGCGTAACCACGTAACGGATTTACCCAATTTTCAGGGTCGGCCATGTTTGCAGAGTGCGTAACACCAGCAGGAATTTGCCTTAAAGGTTCTCCAATATTTGCGAGGCGTTTCTTTTCAGCTTGTACTACATCATCGCCAAAAATCCCAGGTAAAGTTTCTACTAATCTATCAGGCAAAACCGAACGACGAGGCAATTCTTCGCCTGTAAAAACGGCAATATCTATAACGGGTTTTCCTTGTTGCAATAGGTTTTGTGTTCGCTCTGCGTAATCAACCCATGCTTTTCCGAGTTTCCACCAGGTTTGGTCGCGTTGAAAATACAATCCAACACCATCTAAGGTTACACCAGGTTTTCTATCGGTAAAAGGATTTTGAACGAAAACGTGATAAACCAGCTTGTTAATTCCAAGCGCATAATTTCTATCCTGTAAAGTTTTTATATTCGCTGGACTTTCATTCCAATCCATACGAACGGTAGTAAAAGCCTCTGCCTGAATGATGTTTTTGCCGTAAATATGTGCGCCAGAAATGGCATCAAGCATATCGTTAGGTTTATCATGCGTTGGGCTGTTTAACCAAAACTCTCCCATCGGTACATCAACCGTTTTGTAGTGCAATAAGCCATCGCTCATCATCGTTGGTGCAATGCTCTCAGCGGTAAAAGTTACACCTTTTTCCTTCGCCAAAGCGGCTAGCGTTTCATAAAACTGGTCAACTACCAACTCAGAAATTGTTTTTCTAATATCATATAAGAAACCCTCAGAAACTTCTGCGCTTTCTACGGGCAAGCCAGTCATGATTGGCAAATAAGGAGTTAAATTGTACCCTCTGCGCTTCAAAAACTCAGCTTTAAACAAAGGCGACCAATTCTGACTGCCGCATTCCCAACTATCCACATGGAAAGCACTCAAAACCTTTTTGGCAATTTCTGGTCCGCCATGTTTTATGGCTTCGCCGTACCAACTGTTAAACTGCAATTTCACCGCTTCAGGATTAAACTTGTCGCTTTCTAAACCCTTTCCGCCACCTGCTGTTGCATTAGTATGTCCTGTTGTGGTATGTCCAACCCTTAAAATTGTCCAGTTTCCTTTTGGGGCTTTCCAATTTAAAGTTCCATCTGGATTTAATTTATCGGTTAGGTTAATGATTTTATTTAAAGGAATGCACAGATTTTTGGCGATTTGCTCATCTGTGCTTCTTTTACTTATTCTCCAAACGGAACCGTTTTTGCCCTCAAACTGATTAATTTGCGCTTCAGCAGACAATTCGAGGTTAACCAATTTTAGAGATGGCTTCCATTTTGCAGCGTCTAAATCTTCAGCACCTGGCTCTGAATCTTTTTTATCGTAAATAAATCTAAAATATTTAGCCGTTGTTGGCACGATGGAATGCGTTACATCCTCATCCGTATCTTGCCATCCGTGGCGTGGCGCTTCCAATCTTCCAGCAGAGCGAAAGTTTTTTCCATCATCGCTTACTTCTATTGCCAACCGTTGTGCCTGGTAATTATTACCACTGATTTTGATGGTTACGGTACGGCAGGTGAAAGGTTTTTCAAATTCGTATTGAATGTAGCAAGGCTCGTTAGAACCAAAGCTTTTCTTATTTCCCGGTTGAACTAAACCTGTTGCATCAGCGCCATTACTTGTGGTAATTTTTGGAATAATGGTTCTTGTAGAAATGCTTTCACCAACAGGTGATGGATAAGCATAAACAGCAATATCTTTATAATAATTTTCTTTATGCTCTGGTTTAGGTAAAACTATTTCAGAAACTGATTTACTGATATTTATTTTAGACCATACCACTTTTTGCATCGAAAGTTCGGGCGTAATCCACGGACCACCTGCAAGGGCAAAACCATCACTTACATGCATCCCAATTTTAAGGTTTAGGCGTTTAGCTTCATCCAAGGCAAACTCGACCAACTTCCACCACTCTGGCGTGAGTTGAACTGCAGGTGGACTATAAACTGGTATTTTATCAGGTCCTTGTATGCTCATCAAATAAGCACCAGCAATTCCATTGGTTTTCATGGCTTCTAAATCAGCCGTAATACCTTCTTTCGAAACTGCGCCTTTAACCCAATACCAAAATACCCATGGTTTTGCATTTACGTTCTGCTGTGCGCTAAGCTGAAAGCTGAAAGTACAAAGCAGAAAGAACAAGAAGGTTTTATTAAATATTGGTTTCATTATTAGCTATTTACCCCTAAGTCACAAAGAACACCAAGTTGATTGCGAAATAACCCATATAATTTTTCTTAATGCGTTCCGTGGCTTTGTGGTTATTTAAATTATTTGTGAACGATTTTGTATCCCCTTAATCCGAAGAAAAGAATGATTAAATAACAAACCAAAGGGATGCTGTAACCGATTTGTATGTTATCTCCGTAAGCATCGATTAGCGAACCCATTGCATAAGGTAAAATTGCGCCGCCGACAATAGACATAATTAGCCACGACGAACCTGGTTTAGTATCATCGCCAATGCCATCAATACCCAAAGCAAAAATGGTTGGAAACATGATTGACATGAAGAAACCTAATCCACCCAAAGCGTAAACAACCACTACTCCTGTTCCAGTTATCGCGATGATGCTTAACAAAACACATATCACAGCGTAAATTGCCAAAAGTTTGTTTGATGCGATGTATCGTAATAAAGCTGTACCGACAAAACGGCCGACTAAGAATAGTGTACCATATAAACCTAAATAATACAATGCCGTATACTCGTCGAAACCTCCTGCCTGTTGTGCTGCTCTGATAAAAAAACTGGTTACACAAACTTGTGCGCCCACATAGAAAAATTGCGCAATTACTGCCCAACGTAAATGTTTATGCTTCAATGCTCCTAAAAAACTGCCTTGAGATATTCCATCTCTGCTCATTGTTTTTACCTCTGGAAGTTTCATGAAATAGAATAACAATGCCACTAAAACCAAGATAGTTCCTAAAATGATGTAGGGCGTTTTTACTGTTGATGCTTCGGTTAGGAAGTAATTGTTTCTAACGGTTTCCGTCATTGCAGCTAATTCTTCCTTGGTGTGAGATTTACCAGAAAGTATAAACCGACCAACAATCGTTGCTAAAGGTGCTGCTAAACCATTAAATGTTGCTGCAAGGTTTAATCGCCATGCGGCTTTATCAGGACTGCCTAATATTGCAGCATAAGGATTTGCAGAGGTTTCTAACAAAGTTAAACCACAACCAATAATGAAAAGCGCAATTAAAAAAGTAATATAAGATAAATTATTTGCCGCAGGAACGAATAAAAATGCTCCGAAAGCGAATGCCAACAAACCTGTAATCATTGTTGATTTATACCCAAATCGCTTTAAAAGTACGCCCGCAGGGATAGCCATTAAAAAGTAAGCCAGGAAAACCGAAGTATCAATCAGTGTAGATTGGCTATTGCTCAGGTTACAGGCTTTTTTCAAATGCGGAATTAGAATTGAATCTAAATTATGCGCCATCCCCCAAAGGAAAAACAGACTTATTACAAGTATAAACGGCAATAAAAGCTTTTTCCCTGATGATGGGTCGCCTTCGGTAATGATTTCTGGTTGTGTGTTGTGGTTCATTATATTTGGTTTTATTTGGTTTTATTTGGTTTGATGGTTCATTAGTTCACTAGTTATTGGTTCATTGGTATCATTGTTCATTAGTCATTAGTTCATTTGTTAGCGACTTTCTTAGTTAATCATTTTGTTAACTGGTACGATTAGGCATTTTGACAAATGAACGATTGAACAGATGAACTAATGACTTTTCTTGACTACAAGTAAATGGTCGCAGACTAAAACAACATCTCCGTGCTGGTTAATAATTTCTACGTGTTCGGTAACAGTTCCATATTCTGGTCTTTTGCTCTCTCCTTTTTCAGAAATTGTGATTTCAGAATGAATGGTGTCGCCAATGAAAACTGGTTTTACGAAACGTAGTTTATCATAGCCCTTCGACATCGCTTCTGGATTAATTTCAGATGCGGTTAAGCCAATTCCGATGCTAAAAATCATGGTTCCGTGAGCAATACGTTGTTTGAAAGGTTGCGTTGCGCACCATTCAGCATCCATGTGATGTGGAAAGAAATCACCAGTGTGGCCAGCGTGAACAACAAAATCTGTTTCTGTTATTGTACGACCTAAGGTTACACGTTTATCTTGTAATTGGTAATCTTCAAAAAATGTTGATTTGAAATACATAATTTTAATTCTTTATAGCGTGGTATTTTGCAACCATTTATTTTTTATGTCTTAGCCAGACGGGCTCTTTTCTTTTGACCGCAAAAGAAACAAAACTCCCAGCTTAAAATTTTTCTATTGAAGTCAATGCTGTGGCTTTGACAATGAATCCCGAATCCCGTACGTACGGGGTGTTAGGCTGGATTTAAGCAGAACGATTTTTAGTGCTCTGGCCTTTCAATTTGCAAATGGCATGTGCGCTCAAACTTTTTACTTTTTACTTTTTAACCCAAAACCTTCAACCTTAACCCCTCCAATATCACTCGATTGATAAGCACTTTCTACAACCGCCATCGTTTGTATCACATCCTCAACACTTGTATGGAGAACTTTGTCGCTTCCTTCATTGTATCGCATTAAATTTGCCATTGTACCGATAAAAGCCTCTGGAAACCAAGAACCCTCTAATTTTACCGTTTGCCATTCAGGCGATTTCCCTTCTTCAACAATACAATATTCAAAAACATCAGGCACACCATGCGGATAATCCATCAGCAAACCAATTTTAGCTACAATTGCACCTTTCGTTCCCTCCCATTTAATATAACTTTCCTGGTGGTTTGGACCGAAATCATGGTCGTGGTTGGTGTTGATGACCGCATGCATCGTATCGCCATAATCGAATAAAACCGTAGAACGGGATGATGACAAAGTTTTAGCAGGATGCTTCAAGGTTTTCGCCAAAACACTTTGAGGATTTCCTAAAAATGAACGAATCAAATCAACATAATGAATACTGTGATACTGAATTTCCAAACGTGGATGAATGATTACATGCGGGAAAATCTCCCAAGGTGTTTTAATCGTCACCCGAACTTCCATATCGTACAATTCGCCAATTAACCCTTTTTCAATCAGAAATCTGGCTGCACTAACAAATGGCGCAAAACGCAATTGAAAGTTTATCGCTGCCTTTAAATTCTTCGCCCTGCATAACTCCAAAATTTCATTTGCCTGTGCAAAATCATCGCCCATTGGTTTTTGAATCAACACCGCACTACCATTTGGCAACTCATTTAATGCATCAATATATTGCGCAGGCATGGTGGTTAAATCATACACTGCATTTTTTGGCGCATTGGCTACAGCTTCTGCAACGGTGTTAAATACGTTCGGAATTCCAAAGGTATTAGCCAGTTTTTGCGCTCTTTCTTTGGTTCTGTTTACAATTCCGAAAACCTCAAAACCTGCAATTTTATAGGCTGGAAGATGTGCATCAGCAACAATTCCGCCTGCTCCAATAATGATAATTAGCTGCTTCGTTTCTGGTAATTCGGGCTTATATTTTATTTCTATGCTCATTTATCAATTTCGTTAATTTGGTTTTGCGCTAGCTGAATTAATTCCGAGCTCGATGTATCGGTATTCATTGCCTGCAAAACCATTTCATCAATTATTGCCGCAATGTCAGCCCAATTTTGTTTTTGAGGAAGTGTTCTAGCCACTTCATGCAGCTGTTCTAGTTTATAGTAGTACGGTATAGTTTTGTTAATCTCTTCATCTTTCCATGTCGAAATTCGGCAACCAATTCCACCCTCTAAAGTAAGTTGCTTGTCTTGCTCTTCGGCCAACGCAAAGCGAAGAAAATCGTATGCAATGGTTTTATTTTTGCTGCCTTTGGCGATGGTATATAACCAGTAGACATTTAAAGATGCTGAGCTTTTTCCTGAAACAGATGGCAGTAAATCCACATCGATTTTACCTTTAACTTTTGAATTCCCATCCACTTCGCACATTGCCGCAAAGCCAAACCAGTTAATCATCATCGCAGCTTCGCCTTGTGAGAAGGCCATTCCTGCGGCTACAGATTCAAATTCAGAAGATTTCGGATGAACAGCAGTTTTATCATTTACAATTGTTCGGTAGAAATCCAATCCATCAATAGCTTCTTGCGTGTTGATTTGAATCAACCCATTTTTATCTACCAAACTTCCACCTCTCGTCCACAGTTGCAAGCAGAAATCGAAAACGGCATTATGTCCATCAGGGTAACAGGCAAAGATGCTTCCGTATAAATTATCCGCAGGACGATTAAAAAACTGCGCCACCTGATGAAAATCTTCCCAGGTTTTTGGAATTTCTAAAGTTTTTCCAAATTTCTCGAGATAATTTGCTTTTTCAGTTTCACTTTCAAATAAATCTTTTCTGTAAATGAAGCATTCAGGGCCATCGTGAAATGGAAAACCCACCACTTCCCATCCGAATCGCTGCAAACCTAAAAGAGATTTGCTCCATCCTTGCGGAAAATCTTGTGGCTTATTTCTATTGATGTAAGGATTTAAAACTTCAACATCCTGATTAGAATAAGCTTCCAGAATCCAATCGGTGCTGATGTGCGCAATATCGAAATTGCCGTTTGCTAAACCTTTCTGAGCGATGGTACTATCATAAAGTTCATGCAAATCCATTACGACCATTTCCAACTTTAACTTACAGCCAGAAAACTCGCAAAATTTATCCCAGAATTTCTGCATGGCAGATTCAAAAGGCGCAAATTTGCGAACCGCAATTCTGAAAGTTTCTATTTGGTTATGCATTTGCAACGGTATTCTGCGTGATGAATTCTTTAATGATTTTTTCGTTATCCTGACCCAATTTTGGCGAACCTTTGAATGATATTAAGCGTTCTCCATCAATGCGAATCGGGCATCTGGTGGTTTCATACTTGTAACCATCAACCATTTCAACTTCTTGTATCATATTCAAAACCTTAAAACCATCGTGAGCCATTAAAGCATTCCAATTTAATACATCGGCACACCAAATATCTGCAGGTTCTAAGATAGAAAGCCATTTTTCGGTAGTTTCAGTTAAAAGATGGTCAGCTAAAATTGCTTTGATTTCATCACGTTTATCAAAAGCTTCGCTTGGCTCCTGGTAATCTTCCAATTTCTCGCAACCTAATAAATTACCAAGTTGCGGAATCGAACCCATCGCCAATGCTAAATATCCGTTTTCTGTTTGATAAATCCCATAAGGCGCACCCAAATAAGCGTTTGCGTTGTTGTTTTTTGAACGTTCAGGCAAAGCACCGCCATCGTTCATAAAGGTTGTAATGGTTTCAAACTGAAAATCGTATGCTGATTCCATCATACTCACTTGCACAAAACCTCCTTCATTATTTATCGCTTTGCGATACAAACAAGCTAAAAGTCCTTGCGCTAAATGTGCGCCAGCCAACATATCTACGATGGATAAACCCATTGCAACGGGACCGCTTTCGGCATTTCCTGTTAGCGAAGTTAAGCCTGTAACAGATTGTAGAAGTAAATCCTGACCAGGTTTGTTTCTCCATTCGCCCTCAGTTCCATAACCAGAAATCTCTCCATAAATAATTGATGGATTTATTGCCGTTACGGATTGATAATCGAAACCTAAACGCTCCATTACACCCGGACGGAAATTATGAATCATGACATCTGCTTTTTTTAGCAGTTCGCGAACCATTTCGCAATCTTCTTCATTTTTTAAATCAACTTCAAAACTCTCTTTATTTCTGTTGATGGCATGAAAAACCGACGATTCGCCATTCATAATCAAGTTTGAAGTGTACAGCGTACGGCAAATATCGCCCACACCTAAACGCTCAATTTTGATTACACGGGCACCCATATCGGCTAAGCGCAAGCTCGCCGATGGCCCAGAAAGAAACTGGCTGAAATCGATAACTAAATAATCTTCAAGCGGTCTCATAATTTTATATTTTATTAAAAATGTCGTTTTTAAGCTGGAGCGGTCGTCATCTCGACCATAGCGGAGAGAACTTTTAAGCTATTTTAAAAGATTTCTCCATTCCGTTGCACTCCAGTCGAAATGACGACCGATTTTATTTGTCATTCTGAGCTTGTCGAAGAACATTTTAATGCGTTTCGACAGGCTCAACATGACATGGAGCTTAACTCAAGCTCCTAATCATTTACTTTTTATATTTACACCTCGTCATTGCGAGGAACGAAGCAATCTCTTCTTTCACTTTAAATTATATAAAGCATTTTTTAAATGAGATTGCTTTGTCTTGCCTCTTCGCAATGACGGACTTACGTTAATTCAAACTCCTCATTAATCTCTTCCGTATTAAAACCTAGTTTCGGTGCAGCTTTTGCCGCAAACAACTTCTCATTATCCAATCGAATTGGGCTAACCGTAGTCTTTATCAACCTTCCATCGCTAAGCGCTAAATTCTGTTCAATTTGCAAATTTTTATAAGTATTCAACTCAGTGGCCGCTTGATAATTTAATACTTCAGCGCACCAAATGCCATTACTTTCTAAAAGATTAACCCAAACTTTTGTGTCTTTTTCCTTAAATGTTTCCGCCAAACGAACAATCAATTTATCCCGATTTTCGAATGCAGAACCTGCCTCAACATATAAATCATTGATATCGCAATTGATGATTGCACAAATGTTTGGCAGATTTCCCATTGCCATTGCAATATAGCCATCATTTGTTTCGTACATGCCGTAAGGTGCGCTTAGATAAGCATGTGCGCTACCTTTCGCTCCGCTTCTATCGGGAAGTTTTCCGCCATCGTTTAAGTAAGTGGTAATCACCTCGAACTGAACATCTAAAATAGATTCCAGCAAACTCACCTCAACCAAAACGCTTTTATTGGTTTTTGCTCTTTTGATTAAAGCCGCCATAATGCCTTGCGCCAAATGGTTTCCGCACATAATATCAGAAACTGAAAGCCCAAAAGGAACGGGCCCATCGGTATCGAGGCCTGATAAAAATGTTAAACCAGAAACAGCCTGCACCAATAAATCCTGACCAGGTTTAGTGCGCCATGGCCCTTCGTTTCCATAACCTGTAACCATTCCATAAATAATTTTCGGGTTGATTAGCTGAACATTTTCGTAATCCAAACCAATTTTCTCCATTACACCTGGACGGAAATTATGCGTCATTACATCAGCTTTGCTGATTAATTTCTTCAACTTTTCTAAATCTTCAGGATTTTTTAAATCGGCAGCGTAACTTTCCTTGTTGCGGTTGATGGTATGAAAAAGCAAACTATCTTCATCAACAAAAAGATTTTTTATGGATAATTGGCGACAAGCATCGCCAGTATTTGGTCGTTCGATTTTGATTACACGAGCGCCTAAATCGGCCAATTTTAAGCCAGCCGATGGACCTGCCAGAAACTGACAAAACTCTAAAACTAAAAGTCCTTCTAACGGTCTGTTCATGATAATACCAAAGTTTTAGATTTGCGGTATAATTCGTTCATTCGATTTAAAACCTGAATTTCATCTCCACCATTCATTAAATAATCGCGAACTACATCGCCTGCATGGTCTTGAAAAAACATCGAACCATGGTAACGCGGACGAAGAAAAGCACGCTGTAAAGCAGGTAAAGTATTTGAAAAATAATTTTGGCTCTGTCTATTTACTTCGTCATTTTTCCAAGCTGTTAAATGCCCTGGTTGTCCGCCGTTTTCGAAAAATAACGTGGCTTGACAAGCAGGTGAACCTACAAATTCTACATATTTTGCCGCAACATCAAGCTCTTCACATTTTGAAGAAATCGCCAAACCTGTTCCACCTAAAGTGCTTCTTAAATTGGTTTTCCCATCTAATGAAATCATATCGTGGAAATGCAAAACTTTACGGGCGTAACCATTTCTTGAATAATTTGAGTAGCCATAAGCAAAAGGACAATAAGCAATTCCGTCGGTTAAAGTCATTGCTTCATAAACCTGAATTGGATTTCTATCGAAATTTGCTTTATCCATTTTGGAAGCTAACTCACGATACATTTTCAATACTTTAATCCCCAATTCTTGCGAAACAACCCCATCATCATTTTGGCAAGGGTCTTCGCCTAACGAGCAGCAAAGTGTATAAAAATTCATTAATACATCTATCGGGATGCCAGCAAATGCGACTAAACCTTTATCGGCAAGTGCTAATAAATCTTCGAACGATTTAGGTAATTGTAAAGCTTTTTCTGCTAATAAATCTGGTCGTGATGAAGCCACAGGTGTTGCTGCATCAATTGGCAAGGCCCATAAATGCTCATCGTAAAAATAACTTTCGTAAGATTGACCAACAGAATTACGTTCCTGGTCTTTTAAATAATCATCAGAAAGATAAAAATCCAAAGGAACAATAGATTTTGTTTTGGCCGCAAAACCCGCCCAAGGATGGTCGATTACCAACAAATCAAATCGCTCTGCTAATTCTTGAATAGAGAAATCGGCAAATTGCTGCAAACTTCTTTTCTCCCAGGTAATGTTAACATTTGGGTACAATTCAGAAAATCGCTGCGCTGTTGCCACCATTGGCAAAAGCCCACGACTGTGGTTCCATGTTATTCCTTTTAAATTAATCGTCTTCTCCACTTAATTTCCTTTTTTATTTTTGCTGTCATTCTGAACGCAGTGAATAATCCCTGACCGATTCAACACGAGCTCTGTTTAAGTTACAGCCTCTTCATAGTTTATCTCTTATCAATCACAGATTCTTCGTTCCTCAGAATGACAATACCTAAAATTTTATTCGTTTCACTTTATTGCCAACTTCTTCCTTTTTACCCTCGAAAGGCAAAAGATAAAAGCTGTATTTATAATTTTTCGATGGAATTTGATATTGCGGCAATGGCGCTGCAACATCACTCCAACTATCATTTCCGCCGACGCCCATTTGAATCAAATCAACATTAACGGTTAAAAAATCTGCATCTTTTAATTTGTTGGTATGCTTTGCTGTTTGTACATTTTCGTCAGTATAGTTACTAGCGCTCATACTCAGCAAACTATCTGCAACGAAAACTAAGCCCTTTTTTTTTGTTGGATTAGAAAAATACATCCAACGTACATCGGTACGGTTTCCATTTTCTTGCGGAACCGCATAATGCTCCATAAAATCGTTAATAGGCTCGTTGTAAATTGCAACATCAGCACCGTAATTTTTATCGATGTAATTCTCCATCGGCCCTTTACCATACCAGAAAATGTTATCGTTTTTGCGAAGAATGCCCATTTGCATCCCAACTTTTGGAATATTTGGCAAACCTGCCTTTACTTCCAAAGCATAATCAACTTTTATTGTTCCGCCTGAAGAAATTTGATAACTCACGTTAACTTTTGCGCTATCGTTAATCAATCTATACTCGCTTGTTACTAATAGTCCTGAACCATTTTTACCATCGAATTTTCCAGTAGCGCTTGATATGAATTTCAAATCTTTAGCGTACCACTGTTTTAATTTTTTGTTGGATTTCCAGCCGCGTTTATCGTTATCGGTTAACGGACGAGTAAAATTCGGCAGTAATGGAGCTAAAACTTGCTCCTCGCCTTTCCATTTGTAAGAAACCAGTGCGCCATTCTTTTTGCTAATGCCGATTTCGAAATTCTGACCTGAATAAATATCTGAATCTGCATTGCTTGTATATTTTGGCTGAGCAATTTTATCAACTGATTTAGCATCTGCCAAACCTGTTAAAGCAAATTGGTTTGCAGCAACTTCGAAACCTTTCTTCGCCCAAAGTTCATCCTTACTCAAAGTGAAATGAATATCAGCCAAGTATTCAGAACCCGATTCCATTTTTGGCAAATACTTGGAAATGTTTAACAAAGTATCGTTGCCAGCAACTAAATTAATTGGAGGCAAAACTTTCTGACTTACAATTGCGCCATCTTTGCGAACAATTAGCGTAACCGTATAATCGTTTAAGTTTTTTACCGCATGGCGATTTGTAATTTTAATTATCGCTTTCGATTTGTCACTTAATTCGCTTTCTGCACCTTGATAAACACGTTTACATTCGAACATGGCGCCTTTTGGTTTCCCATCAGAATTTACAACACCTTTAATGGTAAAGTTATCGAAATACTTCTCGCCAAAATCTCCGCCGTAGGCGTAAAATTTATTACCTGCACTATCTGTTTGTAAAATTCCCTGGTCTTTAAATTCCCAGATTGCACCACCTATTACTCGTGGCGTAGCACGGAAAACATCCCAAAAATCTTTCATATTTCCAACCGAATTGCCCATTGCATGTGCGTATTCTACAAAGAAAATCGGTCTATTATCTCCATTTTTTTGCTCAGCAAGCATTTTTGGAGTGTAGATACTTGGGTACATTCGGCTCACAATATCAATGTAAGGTTGGTCTTGAGGATTTTGCAACCTGTGCGAATGGTCGTTAGGTTTTAAATATGCAGGATTGCTTGGGTCCATGTAACCATCTAAACGTGGATTGCCCATTGCAGGCTCGTAGTGAACTGGTCTGGTGATATCAAAATCGTGAATCCAAGCGGCCATTGCAGCATGATTTGGTCCACTACCCGATTCATTTCCTAAACTCCAAATGATAATACTTGGATGGTTTTTATCACGCATAACCATTCTACTGCCGCGTTCTAAATAAGCAGAAGTCCAGGTTGGGTCGTTGCTTAATTTACCGCCTAAACCATGCGTTTCGAGGTTTGCTTCATCAATAACTAAAATCCCAAACTCATCACATAAATCGTATAAATATGGGTCCATTGGATAATGGCTGGTACGAATGCAATTGAAATTGAAACGTTTTATGGTTAAAACATCTTCTAAAATATCTTCGCGATTTAACGCTTTACCTTTAGTTGGATGATGGTCTGGACGATTTATGCCGTACAAATAAGTTTCTTTTCCGTTGATTAAAAGCTTTCCATTCGTTTTAGAAAATTCGATACTACGGAAACCAACTTTTGTGCTTTTCACCTCTAAAACTTTGCCTAAACTATCTTCCAATGAAATAGTAAGTGTGTAAAGATTTGGAATTTCATCGCTCCACTTTAATGGATTTTTAATTTTTGTTTCAAGCAAACCGAACTTCACATTATCTAATCGAGGCCAGATTTCGTTAATAATGCTTTCAGCGCTTCTTTCTAAGGGATTTTCGAAAACTTCTTTTCCTTTTTCATCAAAAAGCGAAGCCTTAATTTTGTAGCCCTTAACTTCTTTACCAGTCAGGTTTTCTATTCGCGGACGAATGCTTAGCGTTGCATCTTTATAATCCTTATCCAACTTCGTTTGAACAAAGAAATCGGCGATTCTAAGTTTTGGTTCTGCTAAAAGTATCACTTCTCTGTGGATACCACTTAAACGCCAATGGTCTTGGTCTTCGAGAAAGCTACCGTCCGTCCAGCGCATAACCTGAACTGATAAAATATTTTCACCTGCCTGCAAATAGGGTGTTACGTTAAACTCAGATGAAAGAAAACTATCTTCGGCATAACCTAAAAATTTACCATTTATCCAAACTTTGTAACCCGAACTTACTCCACCAAAATGCAGCGTGATGTTCATATCCTTCCAATTTTCAGGAATAGAAAAAGTACGTTGATAACTACCCACCCCGTTATAATCCATCGGTGGATTTGGCGGATTTACCGGACGAAACGGATAAACAGCACTTTTGTAAATCGGCTTGTCGTAACCTTTCATTTCCCAATTTGATGGTACTTCTATCTTTTTCCATCCGCTAACGCGTGATTTATAAAAATCAGCTGGTGCATCAGCAGGTTTTATCGCAAAAGAAAAATCCCAATCGCCATTTAAGGAAATCATTCTAGTTGATTTATCGCGATTGCCATTCTTTGCATCAGCTATGCTGGTAAAAGAATAAGCCGTTGCACGAGATGCATCGCGATTTATTCCACTAACCAATTGGTCTTCCCAAGGTTCTTTGCTGTAGATTTGAGATGCTTTTTGAACGGCTGTTGGTGTTTTATCAACGAGTTGGGCAGAGGCAGAAGTTACTAGCAAGGTTAAACATATTAATTCTAACCATCTAAGATGTTTAAGAACATCTAAGTTTTTCGAAGCTGGAAAATTTTTCCAAAAAGATTGCTTTGTCGTACCTCCTCGCAATGACGGCAACGGGAATGTCATTGCGAGGCACGAAGCAATCTCTATATAATTAGGTCTCTTCATCATTTACCCGTATTAATTGTAATTGATGAAGAAGACAAACCGTTAGATGTTGCCGTCAATTTAATATTTCCACTTTTTTCTGTTGATTGAAGAATAGCCAAACACAAACCGTGAAATGCTTTGCGGTAATTGGCTTTGAAAGGCTCTAAACTTGCTTGAAAACCATTATCAACACCAGCAATAAAACCATCACCTTCAATTTTAAAATCGACTAAATTATCGGCATTCGGTACAACATTTCCTGCTGCATCTAAAATACGTGCGGTGATAAAAGATAAATCTTTTCCATCTGCTTTAATACTTTTTCTGTCTGCAATCAGTTCAATTTTTGCAGGAGCTGCAGCTGTTTTTATTTCACGAACTAGAACCTCTTTGCCATTTTTTCTGGATACTGCTTTCAATGTTCCAGGCTCAAAATTCACATTCCAAAGCACGTGTAAATCATCATTCTGCTTTGATTTTTTCCCTAAAGACTTTCCGTTTAGATACAATTCAACCTCATCGGCATTATTATAGTAAGCCCAAACCTCGACTGATTTTCCCTGCTCCCAATTCCAGTGCGGTAAAATGTGTAAAACAGGTTTGTTTGTCCACTCGCTTTGGTACATGTAATAAGAATCCTTCGGAAAACCCGCTAAATCGACAATTCCGAAATATGAACTTCTGGCTGGCCATGGATAAGGCAAAGGTTCGCCTAGGTAATCAAAACCTGTCCATACGAATAAGCCCGAAACATGGTCGTATTTTTTTGCCGCTTTCCAGGTTTCTTCGTGGGTAGAACCCCAATAGGCGGAAACATTATCATAAGATGATGCAGACCATTCTTTGTTGCCTTCAACAAATTTAGTTTTGCCATCTCGCGGCCAACGGCGAATGGTATCGGCGGTATCGTAAAAACCTCTTGTTTGCAAACCAGATGTTGTTTCTGTAGCCAGGAACTTCACACCAGGATAATTTTTAGGAAAATCAGCGTATTTTTTGTGGTTATAATTTAAGCCATAAATATCTAAGGCTTTCGCCTGATACATAAAGTTTTTAGCAGAATCGGTTTCCGTTAAAGCAGAAATTACTGGACGAGTCTCGTCTAATTTTTTAACGATGCCAACCAATTCTTTTGTAAGTGCAATACCTGTACTGTCGAATTGCTCACGAATTTCGTTTCCAATGCTCCATAAAATAATTGATGGATGGTTTCTATCGCGAAGAACCATATCTTCCAAATCACGTTTATGCCATTCCGGGAAATTTAGATGGTAATCGTTTTTGTTTTTCTTTTTCGCCCACATGTCAAAAGCTTCATCCATTACTAAAAAGCCCATTTTATCGCATAAATCTAAAAACTCTGGAGCAGGTAAATTATGAGCGGTACGGATTGCATTCACACCCATTTCCTTCATAATTTCCAATTGGCGTTCCATAGCCCGAATGTTAACCGCAGCACCTAATGCGCCTAAATCGTGGTGCAAACAAACGCCATAAATTTTCATCGGTTTTCCGTTTAACGAAAAGCCTTTTTGCGCATCAAAGTTGAAAGAACGAATACCAAACTTGGTCTCGTAAGAATCTATCACCTTACCATTTTGAAGAATCTGAGTAACTAATTTATATTGATTAGGATTTTCTAAAGACCAAAGAATTGGATGATTTAAGCTAAGCAGTTTGCTGAATACATCCTGTTCATTGGCTAATTTTTTAACCTTATAAGTTGTATTGTTTACTAATTTACCATTTGGGTCATAAATGCTCTCAATCACATCAGCCGACTGCATCTTGCCAGTTTTATTAATAATCTTTGTATTTATTTCAACAACAGCATGAGCTTGCGAATAATGAGGGTCTTTTGCATTTGCCTCAAAAAAATCGGATTTTACGAAAGTTCCCCAATGTGCAACTGCAATTTTAGCTGTAGAAGTTAACCACACATTTCTATAAATCCCCGAACCTGAATACCAACGTGAGTCTGGTTGTAAAGAATTATCAACTTTAACGGCGATAATATTTTTTCCAGTTTTTAGATACTTGCTTATCTCGTAAGAAAAAGAAGAATATCCATACGGACGCTTACCTAAATATTTTCCGTTTATCCAAACCTCTGAGTTTTTATAAACGCCATCAAATTCAACAGTAATTAACCTATTGGCAAAATTTGCAGGTGCGATAAATTCTTTTCTATACCAACCAATTCCTGTTGGCAAACCGCCACCTTCTGGTTTTGCAGGATTTTTCTCATCGAATTTTCCTTCAATGCTCCAATCGTGTGGCAAAGTCAGTTTTCTCCATTTTGTATCGATAAATGCAGGAGATTTTGCACCAGGTTCGTCGCCAAGGAAGAATTTCCAGTCTTTGTTGAAACTTGTTCGGGTGCGGGGCATTACATTTGCCGTCATTTCGACCGCAGAGGAGAAATCTTTTCCGTTCGTATTCAAACCATGTTCAAAGATTTCTCCTCTACGCTTTGCTTCGGTCAAAATGACGGCCGACTTAGCTTTTGCCTCGCAATGACGTGAAGCCGATAATCCAGCAATCACAAAAACTAAAATCTTAAAACAACTTCGCATCTTCATTTCTAATTATTCAACAAAATTCACTTTACTTTTACCTAAATCTTTTGATGTTGCAACAGCAATTCCGCGTTGGTCTTGCTTGTTAACCGCACAATAAAAGTGATAAACCACACCCTTATATTTCAGTACAAAAGATTTATGCGCATACAACTCATCATATTTTTCTGATGATTCAATTAAGTTTTCTCCTGTCCAATCCGTCCAGTTTACTAAATCTTTTGAAACCGCAAAGCGATTAAAAGAACTCTTTCTATCTTGCCAAAAAGCACCGAAATAAAACATCACATAGTTTTTACCCATTTGTTGAATCACGGCATCGCCAGTAATGCCGACTGGATGATGAACAACTGGATCGGTTTGAAAACGTTTCCAATTTATCATATCATCAGAAACCGCCATACCAATTCTTTCATACCAACGCGTTTTTTTATTGTTCGCTAAAGAATCGCCTACGGCGTTGTAATACATCACAAAGCGATGCCCTGTTAACTTCTTTTTATCTTCAATTACCGTACTTTTAAAAAGCTTATTTCGGTTTTCCCACCAACGAACATCTTTATCCAAAGAACTTAAAACTGGTTTATCTAACCTGCTCCACTCCTGAACAGTTGATGGGTGTTGAGTTGTATAAGCCATCCCGATTGACAATGGTTCAACTTCATAACCCTTCTCTTTTCCACCAAAATACGACATCCAATATTTTCCATTGAAAGATTTTGCTGCATAACTTCCGCCCCATTTTGTATCCAAAAGTGCATTGTAGCCCGCTTTTTGATTATCATCCCATTTACCAGCATCTTCGAACGACATTAATTTGCCCAGATTTTCCCAGTGTAATAAATCGCTGCTTTTTGATAGCCAGGTTTCATAACCTCGACCGCTGAAAATCAGATAAGTCATGTACCAATCCTTGCCCTTTCTAAAAATAGTCGGACAATCCATTTTATGGTCTTTATCGGCTGGAACCATAACCAAACCATATTTATAAGGCGTTTTTACTTCCTCATAAATCTTTTCCATTTCAGTTTGGGAAACAGGATTTTTAATCTCTTGAGCAGATGCAGAAAAGCTTAAAAGCGCAACAAATAGGTATATCCAAATTGCTCTCATCTACCTCACATTAAATTTATAAGTACCCGAACCGATTGAAATTTTTGTTTTTCCATTTTCAGAACCAACGTTTTGAAAAGCCGCGTTGTTTGCCTCACTAACTTTTTGATTAGCCGAAACGGGAAGATAAACCACCGCCTTTGTATTAACAGGAATTTTTACCTCAATCTCAAAACTGTTAGTCGTTTTTTTCCATGAAGAAGAAATCTCACCATAAGATGAATTATAACCTACATCAGCAGAAGTTAAATCGCCAACTACCTCAGGTTCAATTTTTATGTTGCTAAAAGCGATAGAATTTTCAGTCTGACGAATGCCGCCAACACCACTGTATAACCATTCCATTAAGTGCCCGAGCATAAAATGATTGTTTGAAACGGTTGGAAGGGCTGCCCAACTTTCGGTTAAAGCCGTTGCACCTTTGGCAATTTGCATGCCGTAACCCGGTACATCCGAGCGACTATTCATATCGAAAATCACATCCGATTTGCCTGCATCTTCCAAAATACGAAGCACATAACGGTAGCCGATATCTCCAGCCGTTAAGCTGTTTTTTCTATCTCTAATATCTTTTACTAAATTATCGATTACCGCATTTTTATCTTTATCCTCAACTAAGCCCATGTAAACTGCCATTGCATTTGCAGCCTGCGAACCTGTTGCATATTGCTTCGTTTTAGTATCGAAAAACTTATTATTGAACGACTTTCTAACTTCTACTGCTAAATTTGAGTAAGCAATTGCATCTGCTTTTTTACCTAAAAGCGTAGCCATTTTCTCTAAAATCTTTAAATCGTAATAATAGATAGCCGTACCGGTAACCCCCATAGGTGTTAATTGAGAAACGCCAGGAGGTTTCGGACCTAAATCATACCAATCGCCTAAACCTTGAGATAAAATGTGGTTATCTGCTTTAGTGGCTAAATACTTTATGTAACGCTGCATCATCGGGTAATAATCCACCATTGCCTGTTTATCTCCATACCACTGATACAAATACCAAGGCAACAAAATACCACTACTTCCCCATTCAGGCGAATCGCGGAACATATCTCCGCCCCACTCAAATTTCACATATTCTGGTGCAATTTCAGGGATTAATCCATTCGACAATTGCGAATTTTTCATATCCTGCAAAGCCTTTTTGAACAGTGGTGCAGCATCGTAATTATAACCAACAGAATTGCCCATTAAATGCAATTGCTCCAACCAACCCAATTTTTCACGGTGAGGACAATCGGTAAAAACGCTCACCATGTTACTTTTAATCGACCAATCTATCAGTTTAAAAGTTTTGTTAAATAAATCGTTAGATGATGAAAATTGACCAACTTGTTCTGCCGCATTTCTGATATGCAAGGCTTTTAAATTTTCAATTATGGCTTTGCCTGAAGTATTTTCTTTTCCAACAGGAACACCGCCTTTAACCTGTAAATACCGAAAGCCTGTATAAAAGAATTTTGGTTGCCAGATTTCCAAACCATCGCCTTTTAAAATGTATGTAAAATAAGAAGGACCACCAATATTTTTTTGCGTAACCGAGCCATCTTCTTTAATTAATTCGGCTGGTGTGATGCGAATCGTATCGCCTTTTTTGCCACGAACTTTTAATTCAATTATGGCTGATGAATTTTGCCCCAAATCATAAACCCATTCGCCATTAACGGTGCTTGTAATATTTTTTGCCGAGAAATTTTCGAAAACTTTTACAGGCTCTTCCTTTTGCGCATTCAGTTTTGGTCCATCAACAATTAACGAAGCTTTCCATTTACCATCATTAAAACCTGCCTCATTCCATCCTTTTTGTTCCAGATTTGCATTATAATCTTCACCGCCATAAATGCTAGAAAAGGTAACGGGAGATTTATCTGTCTTCCAAGTCTGGTTGCTGATGATATTTTCAGATGTGCCATCGGTATACTCTACCAAAACTCTGCAAATCATTTTCGGGTAACCATAAGCCACCTTCAATTTTCTATATCTATCTTTTACTGGCGGAACATAGTAAAACCCGTTTCCAAGCATTACGCCAATTGCATTTGCACCCTTTTTTACTTGTTTCGTTAAATCGTAAGTAACATACAAAGCTTCTGTATCGTATTTTGTCCAGCCTGGAGCCAGAAAATCATCACCAACTTTTGCGCCGTTCAAGCTCATTTCAAAATGCCCTAAACCCGAAATAAAAGCCGTGGCTTTTTTTACCGTTTTAGTTATTGAAAATCCTTTGCGAAACATTGGTAAAACATTATTTGCGTTATACTTATCTTTCTTACCATCCGTTGGAAGAGCATTTACATTTGAATCGGCCAATTTTTCGTAAGCAATCCATTTGGCACCTTTCCAATCCTCAACATTTAATAAACCCATTTGCCAAAAAGCGTTTTTGCTCCAGGCAGATTCATTTTTGTAATTATCCCAAACCCGAACTTTCCAATAGTAAGTTTTAGTAGATAGAAGTTTTGCACCGTTATATTTTATTTGAATTGATTGAGATGAATTCACTTTTTTACTGTCCCAAACATCACCAATGTTGTTATCTAAATTAGCTTTACTGCTCGAAACCAGAACCTGATAAGCGGTTTGCATCACATTGTGTTTTGATGATTCTAATTTCCAACTTAGGTTTGGCGAAAGCAAATCAATCCCGATAGGATTTTTACGATAATTACAATGAACTTCAGCAACATTTATATCTTGCCCAAACAGCGAAATGCTAATCAAAAATAAACAAGAAAAAAATACGATTTTGCTCATTAAAGTTCCACACCGTTATTGATGCTTGTTTAGGTTTATAATTTGGTTAACATCTAGATTCTAAAATATCAAGTGAAAGTATTTTTAAATTAGTAAAACACCTTCAATCAATTCAAATATAAATTATTTTTTTAAATATGAACACAAACTAACTTACATTAAACTGTAAAATAACTGTAACGTAATGAGCGCTACAGTTATTTTTTTAATAGTTAGGGTTTTGCACCAACTGCGGATTATTATCTAACTCAGAAGCTGGAAATGGCAAAACATAGTTTTTAGTTTCAAAAATTAAAGCTACTCCTGCAGGTGTTCTTAAAGTTGGCAATTTGGTATGTGCAATATTCCAACGTTTCAAATCATTATAACGCTGACCTTCAAGCGCAAACTCAATTCGTCTTTCGTGGCGAATGTAATTTCTCAAGGTAGCTTGTGTTGCGTATTTAGCTCTATCAGTTATTGGCATAGCAATTCCTGTACGCTGTCTAACATCATCAATCGCTTTGTAAACCGTTGCGTCAGGTCCACTCACTTCATTTTGAGCTTCTGCGTACATTAACAAAATATCAGCATAGCGTAAGTGAATGTAATCTTGGTCGGTTAATGTTGCAGTTGCAGCAGAAATTGGTGCACGAGATAAATCAACATATTTTTCCATTAAAAAACCGGTAAACGATTGCGTAAAGCCACTCCAGATAACTCCAGCAGAATTTCTCCAAGTTTCATTCGGCAATTTCATGGTTAAATCTAAACGTGGGTCGCGGTTAGCATAAGGATTTGCAGCACTAAATAATGGCGATTCGGCACTCGGTTTTCCATCGGTCATTTCATAATCATCAGCCAAATCTTTATATGGTTGAATTAAAGAAAACCAGCCCAACTCTATATCCATACCTGCAGCACCCGGCGAAGTTCTTTGCGGATTTGTTGGCGCAAGATATTGAGTAGAAAACATGATTTCTGAGTTTACAGCAGCCGTTGCCTGACCGCCAGTTCTAAACAAAGCAGCATAATTATTCGAGAGCGCAAATCTGTTATCAGTCATAATTTCTCTTAAAACCGGAACAGCTTCTGCCCATTTTTGTTGCGTAATTAAAACTCTTGCTTTAATACCTTGTGCACTGCCTTTAACGGCGTGTCCATTATATTTTTCGTTAGGAAGATTGGCAATTGCAAAGTCTAAATCCTGTTGAATAAATGCATAAACCTGCTCTTTAGTACTTTTCGCAATTTTAACTTCATCAACCGTTTTTGGGTAATTAATGTTGATTGGCACTCCACCGAAATTTTGAACTAAATCGAAATAAGCTAAAGCCCTTATAAAACGAACTTCGCCTTTGTAAAGGTTTTTCTTTGCATCTGTAATTGGCGCTCTATCTACATTATCTAAAAAGTAGTTACAAGATGTTATTGCCCTGTAAGGCGATGAATAAAGGTTTGGCAAAACGCCGCTTAAAGCAGGAGAAATGCTACCGGTTGTCATTTCCAGTAAATTTGCCTGATTGGTATTTTGGTACGGGAAAGCATTATCACTTAAAGCATCCATATACACTCTTTCGTAACCCAAATAATTTTGTTGTAAGCGAGAGTAAACTCCGGCCAAAGCCGTTTGAACATCAGTTTCAGATGCCCAAAAAATTTGCGATGAAACGCTGTTTAATGGATTTTTATCTAAAAAATCTTTCTTGCATGACCCGAATGCTAGTAATCCGAATACAGCACACAATAATATATTTTTATTTTTCATGAGATACAGCTTAGAATTTAACATTTAGACCAATATTGAAAATTTTGGTTTGCGGATATTGCGCAAGATTACCTGTAGAACTTGCTCTTTCAGGGTCGCCACCTTCGTACTTTGTTATGGTAAAAAGATTATCAGCAGATACATAAACATTTAAGCTTTTGATACCAATTTTAGAAATCGGACCAACCGGAACATCATAACCCAACATTACGTTTTTCAACCTTAAGTAAGAAGCATCTTGTAAATAATAAGTTGATGCTGTGTAAGGCGCAACACCACTATAACCCGCCACGTAAAGCGCTGGTACAGTATTACTTCTATTCTCTGGTGTCCATGCGTTTAAGAATTTTGTTGTTGGTGCGGTTCCTTGCATAAAAGGGTCGATACCCCAATTGTTGACTCTGTTTTTTATACCTTCAACACCTTGAAAAAATGCACTAAAACTAAATCTTTTGTAGCCCATATTTAAACCGAACGAGTAGTTAAAATCCGGATAAGCACCATCAACCACTACCCTATCGTTTGCGTTTACAATACCATCGCCATTAACATCTTTCATTTTTAAATCTCCCGCTTTAGGGTTACGATTTAACTCATGCACAGGCACACTTGGGTTACCAATATCTTCAACCTGGAAAATACCATCCCACTCATACAAGTAAAAAGATGAATATGGCAAGCCAACTTCGTTAATAGTACTGCCTTTTGCAGGCGTTCTAAGCTCAATTACTTTATTTTTTGCTGTTGAGATTAATGCGTTTAAACCATAAGTAAACTCACCAATTTTATTTTGATGCGTTAAAGCCAACTCAACACCCTGACTTCTCATTTTTCCATCATTCACTGTTGATGCGCCTAAACCTAAACTTAACGGAACGGTTGGTCTGGCCAAAATATCAAATGTAGAGCGTCTGAACCAATCGAAAGTAGCACCAAAAAGTCCATTTTTAACGTTTAAGTCAAAACCAACATCAATACTTCTGGTCGATTCCCATCTTAAACTCACATCTTTAAAATCGTTAATTACACCACCTTGCTGCAATGCGCCATTACCAAATGGATAATTTACGTTGTTGATGATGATGTTATCCTGGTACAGATAAGTTCCGATATCTTGGTTTCCAAGTGTACCGTATGAACCTCTGATTTTGAAGCTGCTTAACCAACTCAATTTATCTTTCAAGAAACTTTCTTCAGAAACCAACCAACCCGCAGAGAACGAAGGGAAAACGCCCCATCTGTAATCAGGAGACACTTTTGAAGTTCCATCGTAACGAATATTAGCTTCTAATAAATACTTGCCTTTAAAATCGTAGTTGATTCTTCCAAACAAAGAACGCATCCCCCACTCAGATGGACCTGCCAATGATGGTAATCGCGGATGCGTAAAATACAATGATTCTCCTGCGGCAGAATAGCCAGTTAAATCTTCTAAAATCGGCGCAACTGTGTTAATCCTTCTACCACGTAAATTTTGGTTTTTGTACGATAACTGCTCAAAACCAGCTAAAGCTTTAAGGTTATGGTTTTCGCCCAAAGTTTTTTCGTAGGTAATAGTAGAATATACAGTTGGGTTTAAAACTTTCGAATATTGGTCGGTAACCCCTAAAATATCCGGACCGAAAGAGTTTGCAATATATTCATTTGTTCCTGCAGCTCTGTCTTGAAGTAAATAAGCCGAATAAGGATGCTGATACATTTTGTAATACTCATCAACATAGTTTATTGCAACTTTCGAGCTCCAGGTAAATCCTTTAAAAGGTTTAATATCGATGTAGGCTTGCGCATTTAAGTTGTACTCCTTTGTAGTTTGCTCACCCATTGCATAAGCTTCCTGCGGATTACGGTTTCTACCTTCGTTTGCATAAGCTCTGGAAACAACTCTCCCACTTCCATCAGGTAAAAACGGACCATAAAGCGGACCAGCAGCATAAACCAACAAAGCCATATTCTCGCCAGTAAAAGGTGGTTCTTTACGGTCTTTATAAGTCATGTTGATGATTGTACCAACACTTATGCTTTTCGTTAAATTGTTATTGTAATTTAATAAGGCGTTGTAACGTTTAAATTTATATCCCTCAAAAACCGCGTTCTGATCTAAATAACCAGCAGAAATATTGAATGTGCTTTTATCTGTTCCTCCAGAAATTGAAAGGTTATGCTGCATAACATTCGCAGGATTTATGTAATAATCAATATTATCAAAATCTGGATATTGTGCTTTGTTAGGCGAATTTCTGTACAAATCGATATCAGCTTGTGGATATCTGAAAGCAATACCCGAACGGGCAGCCGCCGTATTGTACATTTCCATATACTGCGCAGAATTGGTAATTAAATCTGGCAATGCAGTTGGCGTATGACGGGCAAAATTCGTTCTGTAACTGAAAACAGTTTCACCTCTTTTACCTTTTTTAGTGGTAACCAAAATTACACCGTTTGCAGCTCTTGCTCCATAAATAGAAGCCGAAGAAGCATCTTTCAAAACCGTTACATTTTCAATATCATCTGGCGATAAATTATTAAACGAACCGGCTACTCCATCAATTAAGATGAGTGGGTCGGTACTACCGCCATAAGTAGATCTTCCTCTAATTAAAAAATTCGGATTATCCCTACCTGGTTCGCCTGATGGTTGCGTAACCTGCACACCAGTAATACGCCCTTGAATTAAGTTTGCCGCATTCGGGGCTGGTCTTTCGGTTAGCGTTGCACCACTTACAGTTGCAACAGCTCCCGTTAAGTTAATTTTCTTTTGTGTGCCATAACCCACCACAATTACTTCATTCAAATCATTTTGCTCCTCTGCCAGCTTTACATTAATTGTATTTCTGTTGGCAACCTGAATTTCCTGATTGCTGTATCCAACAAAAGAAAAGATAAGTGTTACACTTCCGGAGGCAGCAGAAACTGAATAATTTCCGTTGTTATCTGTTGTTGCACTTGTATTTGTGCCTTTCACTTTAACACTCGCACCGGGTATTGCTTCTCCCGTTTGCGATGTTACCACACCTTTAATAATAAATGTACTCGGTAATGTTTGGGCAAATCCTGTAATCGCCAAGAATAGCATCACAGTTGTGAGTTTAGCGATTAAAACATTGCGTAGCCTGAATCGGCAATAGCTTTTGCTTTTAATTGGGTTCATAATTGAGTTTTATTTGGTTAGGTTATTTTTTCGATAATTATTTAATAACTATCAGAGATGTATTCAGAATAGAAAATATTTTTTTTAAGGTGAATATTTGGTTTGTATTTCTCGTTGGTTACCCTAATCATCCATTTGGCTAATAGTAGATGAAAGTCTCATAATTTTATCGAGCAACCGACTAACTCAAATATAAATATATATTTCATATATGAATGTAACTTTTACATTGTGATTTCTCGTTGCAGATAAATTATTTTTTTTAATTCAAATCATTAAGTTTGTTTAAATTCTAATCAATGAATAATGATACAAAATACCAGGCGCCGGCTTTAGACAAAGGCTTGGATATACTCGAATACTTATCTGCTCAATCCGTGCCTTTATCACAAACTGAAATCGCTACAGGCATCGAAAAAACGCCTAATGAGATTTATAGGATGCTAATGAGTCTTGAAAGCCGTGGTTATATTCTTCGTGATGAAGTATCGGGAAAATACAGACTTTCGCTAAAACTGTTTTACCTTTCGCACAGGCATTCTCCAATGGATGAGCTTAGAAAGGCTGCTCAGTTTCCACTCGAAGAACTTGCAAATACGGTTCGCCAATCGTGCCATTTGAGTATTTTATACATGAATCAGGTTATGGTAATTATCCATGCCAAAAGCCCGGGACCAATTGCCCTTTCTATCGAAGAAGGGAACTTATTTCCACTGCCCTTAACTGCATCCGGTAAGGTTCTGTTAGCATACATGCCCGAAAGTGAAAGAACTACCGTTTTAAAAAACAACCAAATTTTTAAGAAATATCTTAAACCTCAACAAGATGATTTTTTGGTTTCCTTAACTGAAATTCAAGAAAAAGGTGCCTACTTAAAAACAAGTGATTTGGCAGCCGGTGTAACTGATATTTCTGTACCAATCGGAGTAGCAAATGGCGGTAATATTATTGCCTGTTTAACCATTTCAATGCTAAATGCATTAAACATGAACAAGAATGTTGATAACGAAGTGATATTGGCAGAAGCTTACAAATGCGTTAAAAAAATTGAGCAAAGGATTGGAGTTTAGCCCTCATTTCTCAAGATTATATTTATTTGAAAAGCAATAGCTGTGCTAATCGGTTACAGCAGTCCCGCTTTTCGTTTCAATCTTTTTAAAAAACTTCTGTCATGCTGAGGAACGAAGCATCTGTTCCATGGTTGCAGATGCTTCGTTCCTCAGCATAAAAGTATATTCAAGGTTGCTACTAATTAAAAAGTATTTCCACTACAATCGGGTTTGTTTTAGTTAGGTTTGGTTTTTCAAATTCCATTCCTTTATAAAACTATAGTCATTACGAGGCACGAAGCAATCTTACTAATTTGGTTTTACAACTTAGCTTTCGCTTTAAGATTGCTTCGTAACTCGCAATGACGGTAATAAGCTTCTATCTGCTGTACTTCACTAAATAATCCTTCCCTTTTTCAATCGTAATTTCATAATTACCTTTTGAAACCTCTTTAACTTCAGCACCTTTAACAACTGGTTTCGATTTACTTTTAACTTTGAGCGTACCAGTTCCAGTAGCAGAACTAACTTTAATTTCTTTCTTGTTCATGTAAACGGAAATATCGCCATTGGCTGTCGGCACTTTACCTTCCATCCATTCTAAACCACCTAAACTTGGTTCAATAGTGTAAGTTTCATAACCAGCTGTAACCGGACTCACCCCTAAATAATATCTGCCCAACAAATAAATCGGACTCGCACCCCAAGCGTGGCAAAGGCTTTTCCCATACGGGCGACCGTACATTTCCAAATGCTCCGCTCCTTTTTTATCAGGATTGTATTCCTCCCAGAAAGAAGTTGCACCGAGTTTTAACATACCACCCCAATAGTTTTTCATTTCTTTTAACACGTAAGATTGTTCGCCCATTGCGCATAATGCTTCCAACTCGTAAAAGCGCATGTATGGGGTGGTGATTTTGGCCACCTTATCATTCAACAAAACATTAGTTTTAACGCCTAATTTTTGTTCAGGAGTAAAATAATCGAAAAAAATTCCGAACATATTTGCATAACGGGTTACGTTGTCGGTTTGCTTATCATCAATTCGACTGTGCACCAAAGCATTTTTATTCTGATTCCAGTACAATTCAAAAATTTTGCTTTTCAATTCTTTTGCTTGTTGATCATATTTAGTAGCACCATCCAAATCATTTGCTAGTTTAGCACATAAGGCCATGGTTTCTAAACTTCTGGCGTATAATAATTGCTCAAAACTCACTTCACCGTCTTTGCTTAACTTATCAGCCCAATCGATAAAAATCCAATCGCCAGGCATCCATTCTAACAAACCATTTTTGTTTTTTCTACCGTCAATGTAAGTCATGAGTGACTGCATCCTTGGGTAAATATCCTGAACAAATTTCTGGTCTCCGGTAAATTTGTAGTAATCATAAATCCCTAAAAACCAATAGAAAGAATAATCCATAATGGTATTTATGTGTGCTGTAACCGGGTCTTTTCCACGTTGAGCAAGCAAAGTCCTTTTTACAGTTGGCGCATCAAAAAACGAATAATAATTCATCAGATAACTTTGATAGGCGTCACCGCTCCAAACCCACCGGTCGCGTTTTATTCCATCAATAAAAAACTCACGTGTGTTCAAATGAAAAGTGTATTTCGCCACATCATAAATTTTATTGAGTTCAGCATCTGATGATTTGAAACTTCCACGTTCAGTTACAGGTGCGTACTCATAAAGCATTGATATTGAATCAACTGTCACATTACCCGAAAATTCACGGTTTATATAACGAAAAGCTTTTGAAAGTGGCATTATAGAATCTTTCCTTTGCGATAAATCGACATCAACATAATCTAAAGTCTCGCATTTATCTGTAGAAAGTGCTTCTTCAGGTGATTCGCCATAATAAATGCTCAAACGTCCTTTACCTCTTAAGCCATGCAATTTTATAAAACCAAAAGTTTCTTTACCAAAATCTAATAATTCACCACCATCATGCTTTTTTCTACTTATGGCAGCCATTGGTTTTACAGGCAATTTGAAAGCCGATGGAAGCGTGTTAGGGTCGGTTAAATTCCAGGAACCAGCTGTTACAAATGTTGTTCCCGATTTATCTGAAACCTTTCCGCTTTGGTCAATCCATTCTTTATCTTCAAAAGTGGTAAGCCAGGTTTCATCAGAAACTACGGTTTTTCCCTGTACAAAAATCGCTGGTACAGCTCCCTGACTATATACTTTTAAACTCAGCTTATGTTTTCCGGCAGGAATTTTTACCGTTTTTGGAAAACCTGAAATCGCCTGACCATCAACTTTAACATTGTAAGTTCCCTCAACAAAAAGCTTCACTTCTTCGGGTTGGCTGAGTGTAAACTCTTTATGAAAATCGACCAAAACATAGTGGCTATCCATTTTCCAGAACACCGGAAAAAACGAACCACGTTCTGTTCTGCGGTTTTGCATAACATTGCTCATGTAGATATCAAAATCGCCAGGATACCAAATCCATGATGCTTTCTGTGCAAAAGTTGGAAATGCTAAGCAGCTAAAAAGCGATAATAAAAGTATTTTGTTAAAGTTTTTCATATCAATTTATTAAGTTTTTTAACCACAGATTTACACAGATAGACACGGATTTTATCTGTGTTCATCCTTTTCATCTGTGGTCAATTATTTTTTAATGTCCGTTAAAGAAAATATAAAGTGCAACCATTACAATTGCTAAAGCTGCCCACGAAATCCAAACTGTTTTATCTGGTTTTTCGGTATTGGATTGATGTTCTTCATTTATCGTGTAAATACTTGGCGACCTATCGAACAGAGAAATTAGCAAAGCGATAATTAATAATCCTGCAAAAATGTAAAAGGAAAGCATTAAATAGTGTGGCCAAAAAGGGTATTCGCTTGGTGGTAAAATCCATAAATAAGTAACGCCAACCCCTAAACTCAAAATTGAACCAACTGAAAGCGTAAAATTTACAGCTTTACGCGTAGTCCTTTTCCAGAATACAGTTAATAAAAACACAACTGAAAGTGGCGGAGCAATAAAGCCTAGAACCGATTGAAAAACATCGAAAAGATTTAAACCTTTAATGCTATCAATTGCTAAAACAACAATCACTGCAAAAACACAACCAGCAACTACAGCCCATCTTCCAATACGAATAATCTGCTTATTGCTGGCCTGCGGATTGATTTTCTTGACGTAAATGTCCATTGTAAAAACCGTACTCAACGAATTAAGTGATGAGCCAATCGTGCCAACCAAAACTGCAATTAACACCACGATAACCAAACCATTCATTCCCGGCGGAAAAAGATTGGTAACCATGGTCATATATGCTTCATTTGGGTCTTTTAGATTTGGAAAAAGAACATAACAAAGTATTCCTGTTCCAATAAATAATGGTAACGAAAGTATTTTTAACCAGCCGATAAAACTAACACCTAACTGCCCTTGCTTTAAGTTTTTAGCACCTAAAACCGATTGAACCATAGATTGGTCGGTACAGAAAAAAGCAACTGCTGCAACCGGATAACCTAATAAAATGGCGTACCATGGATATTTTGGGTCGCTGGCTGGTTGAATTAAATTCCAGAAATGGCTAGGTGTTTTGGCGTACAGTGCTGAAATCCCTCCAACTTTATGTAAGCCTAAAAGTGTTAATGATAAAGAAACCGCAATCAGCAAAATCATTTGAAAAACGTTTACTTTCGCAATGGCCTTTAATCCTCCAAAAAAGGTAAATAACCCTGCAAAAGCCACTAATACAGTAACCGATTGCCACATCGGGATACCCAAAATCTGGCGTACTAAAAATCCTCCTGCAAACAAACCCAATGATAACCAGGAAATTAAAATCTTAACCAAAGCGTACCAAGCCAATATATTTTGTGTAGAATCGCCATAGCGATTGCCCATAAATTCGGGCATGGTGCTTACTTTTGCAGTCAGATATTTTGGAGCGAAAACTATCGCCAGTAAGAACAAAAATATAAAGGCATACCAATCGAAATTTACAGCAACAATACCTGTACTGTAACCAATACTGGCAAATGCCAACAACATTGATGGACCAACATTTGTGCCCCACATATTAAAGCCAATACTCGACCAGCCCAAAGATTTATTGGCGAGAAACAGCGTTTCATCATCGTTTTTCTTCTTCGAAAAACTTGCCCGATACCCGATGACGATTAAAATAATCAGGTAGGCAACTACAATGAGGTAGTCTAAGCTGGTTAATCGTTCTACAATGTTATTCATTTGTTAATTTGGTTAGTACTGTCCTAGCCGGACGGGCTTTTTTCTTTTGACAACAAAAGAAACAAAATTGCCGGCTGAAAATTTTTGTATTTAAGTTTCTGGATAGGCCTTGATAATGCATCCCCAAAAATTTGTTAGGCCGGTTGAGCGCTTAACGTAGAAACTGTGCTTTGGCCTTTCTAAGCGCCCGTCATTGCGAGGCAAGAAGCAATCTCTTTCCTAAATTAGATTGCTTCGTGCCTCGCAATGACGACCGTTTTATTACTAGCTTATTTCACACTAATTCCGTGTTCCTCCGTGTTTCCGTGGCAATAAATTACAAGCCTATCGATTCCCTCGTTATGTTATTAGCCTTCAAAATATCATCAATTTTTACAGGCAAGCCGATTTCCATCGATTTATCCATCGCCTGCAATAGCGCAACCGTTCCAATTCCTTCTTTTAAATCAGGATAAGCTGTAAACTTGTTATTAATGCTATCAGCGAAATAATCAAGATAGTTTTGATACTCTCCCGCATGATGGCTTTGCCCTTCGAAACGGAAATAATGTTTCAGGGTAGCATCACCCCAGGTAATAATTTTTTCCTCACCAGTTTTTGTGGTTACCGAATAACGTAATTCGTGGTAATCTGCCTGACTTGCACCTTCCGTTCCGCGTAAAATGCAACTCATCCCACTATCGCGACTCGCAGGCTGCGTCGGACCTGTATAAGCGCCACTCACACGAGCAATTCTACCATCTTTAGCCTTGAAAATGAAGTGCATGGTATCCTGGTTTTTAATCCCAGCTTTTAATCCATTTGAGCTAAGCATTCCATAACCCATTACTTCTTCAATATCGGGCATGTACCAACGGATAAAATCAACCGGGTGACTTAATCCGCCATAGAGCCATTTAAACGATTGTTTTAGCGACCAACCTTTCTCTAAAAACCAGCGGTGGTCAGCGTGGTAATAACTTTCGATGGTAATTAATTCACCAATTAAACCCTTATCAAAATCTTTCTTTTGGCGCATAGCCGGCTCAAAAAAGCGTGAGCTTTGCCCAACGAAAATCTTCTTCCTTGATTTCTTTGCCAGCTCTAGTAATTCGTTTGCTTGAGCTAAATCGTCAATAAATGGTTTCGTACATACCACATGTTTGCCATGCAAAAGTGCTTGTTTAATATGCTCAAAATGCAAATGGTCTGGCGTGTAAATCGCAATCATATCGATTTTATCACTGGTTAACATATCCTCGTAGTTAGTTGTCCAGTTTTGGAAATCGAATTCCAAAGCACGTTCTTCGCAAAGTTTTTTATTGGCATCGCAAATTTGAATGAGCTTAAACTTTTTGCTCGCCAATGATGCAGAAATCGTACTTCTGCCCTCTCCTAAACCTAAAATCCCTAATCTTAACATGCTATTATTTTTTATTTCTAAAGTCGTCATTGCGAGGTACGAAGCAATCTTAATGCGCCAATTATAGACGATTTTTACAAGAGATTGCTTCGTGCCTCGCAATGACGAGTGTGTTATTCTATTTGTTTAAAAACTAAATTTTATTCCTTATAGCTTCTGCTTCCGTCTTTTCAATGACTAGTGTGTTATTCTATCGGTTTAAAAAACACCCAAGTTTCATCAGGTTTTGTGCCTTCAATTCCTTCCTGATATTTTTTCATTATTGCATTCCATTCATCTACTTTTGGATTGTTTAAAGTTGTTTTTGGATTCAAATCATCTAATTTCTTCCCTTTCGGGATGCTAATAATCAACATCAATTGCCTATCCTTTTTGAAAATTGCCAATCGCTGAAATTCTGCGTTGCAAAATCCTTTTGATATTTCCGGCCACTTTTCAAACTGTGTTTTATGATAAGCTAAATACTCGTTTTGCATCTTTTCATCCTTAACCAAATTGGCTGATAAGATGATGTTATCCCATTCGGCTACTGGTTTATCTCCACAGTTCTTTTCCCGATTAAAATCGTAAAACAGGTTGTCGTAAAATTTAATTTCAGAAGGATTTAAGCGTTTCAATGTTTGCTGTAAACTCTCTACTTTTAAGCTTGAAGTATAAATTACCAATCGATTATTCCATTTGGAAATAGAACTTAATAACAGATTATTTTCCTTTGCAAAAGCTTCCAAAACTTTATTTGATGGCAAAACATCTGATTTAAAAAGCAACTCAAAAACCACAGATTTATCTTCGGCTTGGTTTATTCCTCTGTCAGAATAAACAGTTTTTTCTTTCAACAAATGCTGATAAGCCTTTTCTAAACCTGCATTTTGCTTAATTTCTTTAGAAACTTTCGGACCATTACTTTCCCATAAATTATCTGGTCCGTTGGCATTTTGAAGATACTTTTCGGTTGGCGTCCAATTGTTTTTTATGGTAAAATACGATGAACCCTCATCCGTATACAGGTAAAACCAATGCTCTGGTAAATGTGCGAAAGGCGCATTGTAAATGCTATCAATTACGTTTTCTGTGATGAAAGATTCTGGTTGAGCCGACAAAGTGTAAATCCCAGCCACATCGTACATGTGTTTTCCATAGTGATGAATTTTGTTAGCACTGATGTTGTTATTCTTCATCGCATTTTGTGATTTTGTCCAACCCCAACCCATGCTGATGCCCGAATAAGAAACATCGCTGATTTCGTTATGCAATATTTTAATGCCACTAACATAGCCTGCACCGATGCCTACCGCACCCCAATCTTCGTTGGTTACATCAGTAATTAGATTGTTTTCGATTCTATCATTCGTTGAAATTTCTCGTTTATCTGAAGGATTATAAGGCAGATGCACTTCAGTAGCTTCATCAGAAAAAGTGCCAATTAAGATTGCTGAACCACCAATATCTTTAAATAAATTGCCTTTAATTTCATTGTTTGAAGTTCCTTTTTTGTAATCCAAACCTGTTGAAGCCAAATGTTCAAAACGACAATTTTCAAAGGAAGTATTATTAGCGTAGGTAACTTCTACAGCTGATGCCGGTCGGCCAACCCAAGCCTGATTTTCCAAAGCAGCTTTATCAGGCGTTCCAGGTATTTTAAGCTTGTAGGCATCCAGCATGTACATACCTGCCTGATGTGGAACATGACCATGTTTTGACGGCCTCAACCAAGTGGAATGCTCAAAAGAAATCCCCTTAAAATTCACATAAGAAACCTGATTATCAATTGTTCCTTCAATTTTAACGAGATTTTCTAAAGCAGGAATCATAACATTTGCTTGCGGCATATTCTCCGTTGCTTTCGGCCAGTAATAGAGCTTATGATTTTTCAAATCTTCGAACCATTCTCCAGGTTCATCTAAAAACTGAATGGCATTTGAGAGGTAAAAAGCAGAATTTCCTGTCTTTTCAGATATCCAAGGTGCAGGCCAGGGATGCTCGAATTGAATCCGACTTTCGGGTTGCATAAAAGATAATTCGGCAGTATTTCCAACAACCTTAATCGATTTGACACGAAGATTTGCAATTGCCCACCATTGATGGATAAGCATTTCCATGCCTTTTATATTTGCTAAATTGATGTTTTTTGTGAGTGGAATTTTACAGGTTTTATTTTCGATATCCCAAGATAAAATCCGTCCCATTGTATCGCCATTGTAGTTTTTTGCTCGAGTGGCTTTATTCTCATTTACCCAAAGCTGGCGAAAAAGCAAATCATTTCCATCGAAACTGGGTATATCGGTAACCCAAACTTTTCCAGCAGCAGCTTTTGGCAATCCTGGAACGGTTGCAGTAAGTTTTTTCCAATTATTGATCTTTACACCACCACTCAAAACCACTTTTTCAGTGGCAATAATCTCCGTCGGACTATCTTTTGTACCCGAATCTTCAGGGCGAAGCACAATAGGTTCATGGAGTTGATAAATTCCTTTCTCAATGATAATTCTGATTCCATTTTTTATAGACGAATCGTTTAAGCGACGTAACTCACGAGCTTTCCTAAGAGCAGAATGCAGCGTGGCAAAAGGTTTTTCTTTAGTTCCAAAATTAGAATCGGCTCCATTTTTTGATACGTAAATATCTACTGAGTTTGCTTTGAAGGATAATAATAAGAAAAGAATTGCCAGAATCAAAAATGGTTTGACTGGATTGATTCGTGGAGACACGAACCATGGAGATGAATGCGATTTCATGATGCCGCGATTCGTGTTTCCAACGCACCAAGGCTTGATACCACTGCCATGGTTCGTGTCTCGAATCCAAAGCTTGGTGCCTTTGCCACTGCCTTGGTTCGTGTCTCCACGAACCACTAGAAACCGATGTATTGTGCTCACACAGTTTTTTAGTCCATTCATATTATTTTGCTTGAAAAACTGATTTCAGGTAACTCGTATTGGCACTAAAATTATATTTCACGTTGGTCGGTTGTGTCGCATCTCTACTTCTTTCTACCACTAACCAACCTTTCCATCCCATATCATCAAGCGTTTCTTTAACTTTTTTCAAATCGATTTTAGAGTCGTTTTGCAGCCAAACACCATCTTCATTAGTTGCATGAATTTGAACGATATTTTTTCTACCTAAAATCCTCAATTCTTCGTGTAAATCTCTACCGTTTTTTATTGCATTAGAGAAATTAAAATAACTTTTCACACATTTAGAATCGATTTCTTTTAATAGCTGAAGTTCGCCTGAAGCATCCAAAGAAGTTTCTATTCCGATAATAACGCCTGCCTTTGAAGCCATTTTACCAGCTACTTTTAATCGCTCAACAATCGGTTCTCGTAATTCTGGATTTTTAACCAAATCGCCTTGAATACCCAAAGGGAGAAATACAACCTTAACATTCATTGCTTTCGCAGTATCTAAACAATCCTTAATCATTTTTTGATAGGTTGGTCGCGTAGCGAAAGACTGCGCATAAAAACCTGTCATCGCCAATGAGCAGATTTCTAGGTTTAATTCTCTTGCTTTATCTAAATATTCCTGCCTGATTTTCGGGTCGGCTAACTTATTATCGAAAGTTTCCCTGTTGCCCAAACCGCCCATATCAATTTCCAAACCATCGGCACCAATTTCTTTTGCCAACGGCAATGCGCTAATTTTCTGACGTTTTAAAATCATCAAATCAATAACAGCAACTTTGTATTTATTTTTTGGAGTGGATGCCAACAAAATATTTGGCAAAAGCAAACCGCCTGTAAGTAATGCTGCATTGGCAAGAAAAGTCCGTCTATTTTGCTCCATGTTATTTCATACCGTTTAATGGAAACAATTTTTCCAGATTTTCAAATCCTATAATTGCATTTTTAGGCAGTTTTTCACCATTATCTCCAAATACATATAAAGCATTTTCTTTCTCAATGGTTACTTTACTTTCATCATATTTTCCAGCTTTATCCCTGACTGCATTACCATTAAGCTTAAAGTTTTTGATTAAAAAATTGTAAAGTGCGGTGCGTTTGTTAATCCCAAAATCATGTTTTTCTGCTGGAAGATGAACATTTTCCACTTTATCTTGCACACCGTAATAACCGTACATTTTTTGCAGATATGGAAAATCATGTTCTGGCGTATGAGCCGTCCAATCGCTACCATCCGACACCAATAATTGCGGTCGTGGTGCAGCCATTGCGGCTAACTCTACATTATCTGTTCCGCCGCCACATTGATGAATAGGCATTCCGCTTTCGCATGGGCAACCGCCATAAAAGTATGATGACATCGCTACAACGGGCGCACTTAACTTTATTCTATCGTCCATCGCAGTCATTAAAATAGAATGACTTCCCGCACCTGAACCGCCGCTAATTCCAATTCTCGCCGTATCGGTTTCTTTTAAGGATGTGAAGTAATCCAATATTCTGATTCCACCCAAAGTTTGAACCGTTTGTGCCAAGCTACGGCGGTGGTCTTCGTATTTAAATTGCAACATCGATTCGCCCCAGGCAAATAAATCGTAACTGAAAGCCATGGCGCCCATTTTGGCAATTGTTGCACAGCGAAGCTGACAATCAGCTCGGTAACGTTGCTTTTCCCAATGTCCATCAGGACTTAAAACCACAGGAATTTTCCCTTTTGCATTTAGCGGTTTGTACAATGAACCGTTAATCCATACACCAGGCAGAATTTCCAAAGCAATATTTTCAACAGAATATCCATCGAAAATTCTTTTAGCTGTGATAATTGGTTTTGAATTAATTTTTGCTGGCAATGGAGATAACATCAAAGCTTTGTACAATTCTGGTTTGATTTCCGCTTTGCGCTTTTCCCAACTGGTTTTATCGTGGTATTTTGTTGCTAACGAATCCAGATATGCCCATCCATCCTGAACTTCCCAACGGTAATATTCGTACTCTTTCAACTTGTAAACGCCTGGCTTTTCTTTGTTTACTTTCATATCCAAAGGTGTAAGTACGTTCGCAAGGGTTTCATCTACATCAGCACGGAAACGCCAATCGGCATAGTTTACCCATTTGTCTTTTACTTGAGGCTCGGAGTATTTTATTTGTACTTTAAAACGGGTCTGAATTTCTTTTAAAACATCAACTAAAGGTTTTTTGTAGAAGTTATCGGTGTTTTGAGTTTGGGCAGAGAGGTTTGTGAAAAGGAATAATGAAATCGTAAAAAGTAAAAAAGACTTAATCGAATTGCTAGTTTTCAAATGAGATTGCTTCGTACCTCGCAATGACGATGAGTTTAAGCAAGAAGAAGATAAAACGGTCGTCATTGCGAGGTTTGATTTTTCATCAACCGAAGCAAACTCTGCATGAAGAGTAGATTGCTTTAACCTACCTACAAGCAATGACGAAAATGTATTAGTCCAATGTTTTATATAAGTCATTCCAATTCGCATTAAAATCAGTTATTAATTTAAGTTTTGCTATTCTACTTCCCGCCTTTATTCTTTTTTCTTCAGCTATTGCTTCTTCAATACTCCAGAAAAAATTATAGTAAACTAGTTTATAACATTTATATTTTGAGGTAAAACCATTAGGATAATGATTATTGACATGCTCATAAACCCGATTCCGTAAATCAGATGTTACACCTGTATACAAAACCATGTGATTTTTATTAGTAATGATATAAACAAATCCACCTCTTTCCATTTATTCTTAGTTTATAATGAAAAGAGATTGCTTCGTATCTCGCAGTGACGAGGTGGTAATACGTGAAGCAGATAAAGCGGTCATCATTTCGAGGTTTGATTTTTCATCAACCGAAGCAATCTCTTTTGAAAGAGTAGATTGCTTCGTACCTCGCAATGACGAGGAGCAGAAAAAAGATTTCATAATTCTCACGGTTCTTCGTTTTTAGTTTCTGTAAGTACTGGAGCAGTATAACCATTCAGCTTTGGCCAAACGCCGTTTTTAATTTTCTTCAGTTTCAACTTTGATGGGTCGACAACTACATGCTTAATTTTTTCTCTTCTCCAGGTATAAATAAAGTGTAACATACCATCAGAAGTTTGAATAACTGCTGGATAAGAGTACTGACTAATCGGCGAATCTTCTAAAATTAAAGCGGCCGACCATTCCTTCCCATCTTTAGAAATTGAAACATTAAGTGGTGTTCTTGCGCCTTTTGCTAAATCGCCTGGAGGCAAAACATGGTTATAAACCAACACCTGTCGACCATCTTTCATCGTTACCGCATCGGTACCCGAATTGTTATTTGGTAACGATGTTTTGGTCATTGGCGTCCAGGTTTCGCCGTTATCTTCCGACCATGATTCAGCAATTGCTCTATTCGCTGTTCTGGCTAGAATTTGAAGTTTACCATTTCCATGTTGCAAAATACTCGGCTGAATGGCTTTAATTCCATTTTCTGCTATCGGGCCAACTATTCTCCAGGTTTTGCCATTATCTTTTGTTACTTCAAAATGGATTTTCCAACCATTACCTTCCTTGCTTGATGGTGCAAAAAGATTTCCATTGCTTAATAAAACTGGTTTGTTTTTAACAGGGCCGATATTTCCATCTGGTAATTTTGTTGCCTCTGACCATGTAATTCCGCCATCTTTTGATGTCTTCATCAAACCCCACCATTCTGATGGTTTTGGTCCGATTTTATAGAAAAGTAATAAATCTCCGCCAGGAACCTGATACAATACCGGATTCCAGGTTGGTAATCTTTTGCCATCTGGCTGAATACCATTGGCCACAGAAACTGGTGCTAACCATTTTCCATCAACAAAGCGACTGATGTAAATTTCTACATCGGGGTTTCGTTCCTTTGTACCACCAAAATACGATGCAACTAAACCAGTTGGTGTTTCTACAATGGTTGCAGAATGGCAAGATGGAAATTGAGCTTTATCATAAAGAAATTCTTGCTTTACTATTCCTTTCTGCCATTTTTCTACTTGTGCATTGGCACTTAATGTTAGTGCTAATGCAAGGCCTATCGTGATGTATATTTTTTTCTTTAACATAGTTTATTTTATTGAACTATTTACAAACAGTCGTCATTGCGAGGTACGAAGCAATCCTAATGCTATCGTTTTAAGATTGCTTCGTGCCTCGCAATGACGATGAGGTGAAGCAAAATGCTTATTTATTCTGCTCCATCATTTCGACTGAAGCGAAGGAATCTTTAAAACAAGCTTCAAAGATTTCTCGGTTTCGTTGCACTCCTCTCGAAATGACGAAAATGGCTCACTATTTCTGCTTCGCCGCTTTCTCTTCTTTTATCTTTTTGGTATATGCACTATACAGCGCTCTCCAGCTACGTCCGTTATTGTTAAGCATTTGCTCTGATTTTGTTTTATAAATTTCAAAAATCGCCGAAATCTGTTTCATATTTTTATAATCAACCGCCTGTTCTCTGGCTTGCTTCAAAAAGGCTAAAATCTTTGCTTCTTCATCAGCAGTTAAATCTGGAACGATGGCTTTGTAACCTTTCATCGTAAATTCTACTTTCCCAATAGTGTATTTATCAAGGATAATTTCGACTTGTTCTGGAGATAGATTCTTTTTCAAACCATCCATTAAGGACTGATGAACGCTTGAAGGCATTGCAGAATCGGCAATGATTTGCTTATCCAAATCGCTTAACTTGCTTCCTGTAACTGGATTTATTCCATCAGGCACAGTTGAAGATGGATGTTCATTATGCCAATCTTTAACGGTTGTTAAATGAACTGCGATTACATTTTCAACGGTCGATTTCTTTGCAGATTCAGTTAAATTTAATGCTGAAACCCATTCTTTGGCTTTGGTTAGAATCTCTTCTGGAACTGCAACATCTTTTGTTTGACTGAAAACATTTACCGTGGTTAACAGTAAAATCAGTAACATAAATGGTTTTAAAAACTTTCTCATAATTGTATTTTATGTTGGTTATTAAATGTTTTTACCGTTAACATAAACGGTCGTCATTGCGAGGTACAGTTTATCCCGATTGTTCGGGAAAGCAATCCTAATGCTATCGTTTTAAGATTGCTTCGTGCCTCTCAATGACGATGAGGTAAAGCAAAATGCTTATTTGTTCTGCTCCTTCGTTCCAATCGAAGCGGAGGAATCTTTCAAACTAGCTTAAAAGATTTCTCGATTTCATTGCACTCCACTCGAAATGACGATGAGGCGAAGATTATTTGCATCATGCAATTCTGCTCCTCGCTATCCCCCTTCGTAGGGGTAGGAACCCGCAAGACTACCTATTCTCCACCACAAAAGAATACTCACCAGAACCAACCTCATAAATCACTCTGTTATCCTCCATTTTTATAAATTTTAATTCCTTAATTGATTTTAGTTTCTCTGTAATTTCATTCTTATTATTTGCAGGAATGCAAAGCAAAGCTGTTGTGTTTGATGGAATCGTTACATTCCAATTAAACTGTTTTGCCGTTTTAGTATAATTGCTTTTTATTAATCCGTAAGTTGAGTTATAACTTGCATTAACCGTATTTAACCCATTAATCATTTCAGGTTTCATGATGATTTTTTTAAACGCCTGACTTTCAGATTTAATTCCAGCAAGATTTTCATAATACCAGATTAATAAATCGCCAAGCATCATCACATGGTTTTGAGAGTTCATTTTTGGGTCGGAAGTGTTGCCATTCCATAATTCCCAAATCGTTGTAGCGCCATTATACACCATGTATCCCCAACTTGGGTAAGTTTTTTTAGTGGCGATGGCGTAAGCCAAATCTGGCCTGCCATAATCGTTTAAACAACGCATTAACCATTGAATGCCGACTAAACCATTGCTCAAATGCCCTTTATTAGTTACCTCAATGGTGTAGGTAATATTTTTAAAAACTTCATCCACTTTATTTTGTGGAACCATTCCAAAATAAAGCGGAATAATGTTATCTGTTAAAGCATTTGAGGCATAAAATCCCTTTTCATTATAATATTTCTGGTTAAAGGCACCCTGAATTTTATTACCTAAAAGCTCGTAAGTTTTTACGTCTTCTTCGTTCCCAATTGCCTTGGCAAATTGAATCATCAACTGTGTGAAATGATAATAATAAGCGGTTGAAATTAAAGCTGATGGATATTTTTTATCGGCACTTTTACCCCGACCAAACTCAATCGTGATTGGCGGCATACACCAATCGCCATAACTATCTTTGGTTAAAATGTAATCTTGCATGTAGCGGCTTTGCATGTAAGCAAGCCATTTTTTCATCGCTGGATAATTATCACGAACTACAGAAACATTGCCCGTTTGCTTGTAGAGCATTTCAGTAACCAAAAGCATCGCCCCTGGCCAGGTCATGTTATCGCTGTAATAACGCCAAAAAGCTGGCGCAACATCTGGAATCGCTCCATCTTCTTTTTGTGAATTTCTAATATCCTGTAACCATTTGGTGTAAAATCTGCCATTATCAAAAACGAAATTTTCGCCGTACGCCACTGCACCCCTATCGCCTAACCAAGGCATGCGTTCATTTCTCTGCGGACAATCAACCGGGATTCCTTTATAATTTCCGGCGATTCCCCACCAGGCATTTTTGAAAATCTGATTGGTTAAAGCATCCGAAGTTTCAAAAGTTCCAACGGTTTTAATGTTATCGTAAATCATCTTGCCTACAAAATCGTTTACCGAAGGTTGGTAAGTATAACCCGAAAGCTCAACATACCTGAAACCGCGATAAGAAAAAGTGGGTTCCCAGGTTTCTTGTTCTCCACCTTTTAAAGTGTATAAATCGGTACATTTTGCGTTGCGAAGATTAGCTGTAAAAAGTTCGCCATTCTCCTGCAAAGATTCTGCAAAACGCAACTTCAATTGTTTTCCTTTTAAACCTTTTATCTTGATTTTAAGCCAACCAACCATGTTTTGTCCCATATCGAGGATGTATCTATCGCCAGAAAGTTTTTTAATTGAAACAGGCTTTAAGGTATTCATCACACGCATATTTTCATTCATTTGCGCTTCAATTACACCTGATGGTTCCTGCACAAATTCGGCTTTTAGCCATTTGCTATCGTCGAAACCGACATTATTCCAACCCGAAACTTCTTTGGTCGCATCATATTCTTCGCCATCGTATTCGTTATTGGTTCTGATTGGTCCATCGGCAGTGCCTTTCCAACTGTCGTCCGTGTCAATGTTTGCAGTCGTTCATCAGTATAAACAATGTTGATGTTCATCAGCATCTTTGGGAAACCAAACGTTTTAATTTTATAAGGTTTTTCATTTTGGCGCATGGCGAAAAAACGACCATTCCCTAAAACCGTTCCAACTGCATTTTTACCGTTTTTGATGTATGAAGTAACATCAAAAGTATTGTATTTCACATTTTGGGTGTAATCTGTTGACGATGGAGCAAGAACATCTTCTCCAACTTTTTTTCCATTGATGTAAAGCTCGTATAAGCCTAAACCGATAATGGATGCCGTAGCCGATTTGATGGTTTTTGTAGCTTGAAATTCCTTTCTGAAATACCTTGCAGATAAGCGTGAATCGGTTTTAATATTATCCAAAGGGAAAGCTCTGTCGAAACCAATCCAACCTTTTGGCCAGTCTTTATAATACAGCAATCCCATCGAGAAATAGTTGTTAGCCGACCATTCGCTTTGACCAGCAGTTGTCCAAACTTTTACCTTCCAATAGGCTTTTAATCTGCTTTTGAGTTCTTTTCCATTATAATTCACATGAATAGATTCTGAAGAATTTACCTTTTCAGAATCCCACAAATCGCCTTCATTGGCATTTAGTTTTTCTAACGATGAAGCTACCAAAACTTGATAAGCACTTTGCATCACGTTTCTTTCTTTAGAAATAATATGCCACGCAAAACGCGGTTTTTGAGCATCAATCCCCAAAGGATTTGTAAGCATTTCGCAGGTGATATTTTGCAACGAAACCTGCGCCACCACTTTTGAAAATGGTAGTAGCCAGATGCTGAGTATCGCTATGTATATTTTAATGTTCATTTACGCTTCGCGGTTGATTACACCGATTAAGTGATTACACTGATTTTATTGTTATTTATTTTCTGCCACTAATTTCACGAATTTTCGCAGACTCGTATTTTTTAATCTGCGTAAATCATTTTAATCTGCGGGATAAATCTTTTTTTCCCTATCATTTCACTAATTAGATTGCTTCGTCGTGCCTCCTCGCAATGACGGATTACTGCACCGAAAAATCAAAATACAAAACCATTTCCAAAGCCCTGCTCGGTTCCTTATCAAAATCATAAAACACATGTTTCATCCCCATCGGTCCAGTGGTTTCTGGCTTTTGCGTCTTCGTTCCAATGGCCGAAATTCCATTCATAAAGGAAATATCTCCTGTCGGGAAAGTCGGACTCATGTTATCATATTCTGTATCCTTTGATTTCTTAGGGGTAAACAATCTCAAGAAGACATCTTCCCTGTCCGTAACCACTTTAAAATTTTGAGATTTACCTACAAACTCACACCAATACATATTTGAATAATAACCCTTAAACTCTGGATATTGCCAAGCAGGTTCTCCCGTTGCCGAATTATTATAATCCTTTTTCCAGATACCAAACTGCTGCCCTTTCATCCTGTTTTTCCAAACGCGATATGGGCCATAACCTTTATATTCTACAGCTTTTATTTCAGTTTCGGGATAAGAAAAATTCAATCCCACAAATGTGGTAAAGTATTCAGAAGGGAAATATCTGACTTCCATTTTTAACCATCCAGAAGGATAAATTGTCCACTGTAAAGTATTCCAACTTTCTTTTTTATCAAATTTGGATGAGATAATCAAGTTCTCGCCATCCATTTTAGCTGCAAAGTTTTTGAAATTATTTACGCCTTCCTGCAAAATCGGACCGTTAGAAAACGGAATTACACCTTTAGCATTTTTAGCTTGCTGCAATAATCCAGTAGATTTATCGAAAGTTAAATCGATACCAGTTGCCGAAACCTGGTAAACCTTGGCATCTTCTTTTAAAATCACTTTTGATGAAGCTGTTTTTACCTCAATTTTCGCTGCGTCGTCTTTTGGTAAAGCAATCGGAAAACTCCAGGTAAATAATTCCTTGCCGTAGAAATCCTTAATTGTTAAATACAAAGCATCGAAACTTCTCCAATCTGTTGGAAGATTTATTTGCAATTTTCCTTTTTCAAAAGGTTTGATGTTTGGTGCATCAGCTTTTCCCGCTTTGAAATCGGCATCATTGCCTGCTTTAAGTTTTTTTAATTTCCACTCGAAAGTGCATTGATTAAGATTTGTAAAAGCATAACGATTTTCCAGTAAAAACGAACCATCAAAACCAGCCGTCATTTCTCTTTTCTCTACAAAAACAGGACTCCATACTTCTTTAATCGTAAAGAAACTTCCCTCTTTTTCGTGGTAAGGACCAACAATTCCGTCTGGACCGTGATTTCCATCGGTATCTAATTCCCCGTTTTTATCAGTACGCACAATGGCCTGGTCGGCAAAATCCCAAAGGAAGCCTCCTGCCGAAAGTGGGTTGTTCCACATCGCATTCCAATAATCTTCGATGCCGGCTCCGTGACCGCCATCCCACATGCCATGCAAAAATTCTGTCGGCATTAAAATATTATGACCGTGGTCGTAGTTGCCAATACCGTAATTAAATTCGCGATAATGTGTAGTTTCAAAACCTCCAAAAACTTCCCAAGGATGAATTACAGCACGTTTCTGAATGTCTTCTTCAGGAAAAATATGGTCGAGTTCTCGGTTATGTCCACCTTCATTTCCATTTGCCCAAAATATTATAGATGGATGATTTTCATCATTCAACATCATTTCTTTTAATAATTTCGTTCCAGTTTGCTTATCGTAATTGCCATGCCATCCGGCCAATTCATCCATCACAAATAACCCCAGCGAATCACAAACGTCCAAAAAGTGTCCATCAGGCGGATAGTGCGACATACGAACGGCATTCATATTCATTTCTTTCATCAGTTCAACATCAGCTATGCTGATTTTTTTACTGGTTGTTCTGCCTGATGAAGGATAAAAAGAATGGCGATTTACGCCTTTGAATTTTATTTTAACGCCATTTACGTAAACTCCATCACGTACTTTAACTTCGATGGTTCTGAAACCTATTTTTTTTGTAACCTGATGAATTTCCTTTCCTTTTTTGATTAAGGTAAACGTAGCTGTGTAGAGATTTGGAAACTCTGAAGACCATAATTCGGGTTTATCAAATTGATGATTTACAAGTAATTTCTGAGTTCCTTTTTCAATCTGAGTGGTAAATTTATTGCCAAATCGTTTACCATCTTTACCAAAAAGTTCAATTTCTAATTTATCGGCATCGCCGATGTAAGTCAACTGAGCATTCAAATTTCCATCAGCTTTGGCATCAATTTGTATTCTATCAATATGCGTTTGCGGTAAGGATTCCAAATAAACTGGTCTGAAAATGCCACCAAAAATCCAAAAATCGGCTTTGCGTTCAGCTTCGTTAACCGATTGATTGGCTGAGTGTTTAGAAACTTTTACCTCAAGTAAATTATCGGATGGTTTTAGCAGTTTGGAAATATCGTATTTGAAAACATAAAATGAACCTTGATGAACTTCTCCGGCCAGTTTTCCATTAATTTTAACTTCCGTATCCGTCATCGAACCTTCGAAAACAATATTAATTTTTTGGTTTTTCCAATCGGTTGGAACGGAGAATTTGTATTTGTAAAGTCCTTGTTCCTTGCCTTTATTTGCTTCTTTGTTGAAACCATAATTGTATTTCCCAAAACCTTGCAATTCCCAATTTGAAGGCACAGGAATGGTTGTCCATTTACCAGAATTTATCCCTTCCGTACAAAAGAAATCCCAGTTTACGGTATTGTCATTTCCAGTTCCTGAAAGATATAATTTCTCTGTTTGTTGAGCTTTTACCAAGCCAAACATCATGATTAAACAAAAGAAAAGTATAAATCTGCGTTTCATTAATTGGTTTTAAATTGATTGGTTAATGGATTATCGGTTCGGAAAGGCAAAGCGGGCAAACCATTGCTGTAAAGATTTCCTGTAGGATTTTCTGTCCAGTTGTAGCGAACTGATTTCGGGTGTTTAATTTCTTTTGAAGAAACAACTATATCCGTTCCTTTTTGAAAAGCTTGTGCTTTAATAAATTTGCCGTCCTTACCTGCGATTTCAAAACCTGTAAATTCATCAAAATTGCGAGATACATTGTAATTCAGATGATTAAAAGATAAAATGACGTTTTGCAAATAGATTCTCTTTTTTTGATAAATCGGTCCAGAAAATGCTGTTTTTTGTTGATACGTTTTACCTAAAGCCATCAGCGCTAATCTTCTACCGACTTCCCATTTATAGGTTGGGTGCAAATCGCCACCGTTATCATTCAAATCATTGGTCGAAATCATTCCTGTATTTGGCAGGCGTAAAATTTGCTGTTGAGCCTCCCAAAATTTTGGTTGCGTTTCGGCGGTAAGTGTAACTTTATCACTCTTTTGTTTACTGTAATCGAAAGGTGCAATTTGTACATAATAAAACGGTAAATCTTGTTCGCCCCAGGCTTTTCGCCAAAGGTTTATTAAGGTTTTCATTTTATAAGCATAGTTGATGTCTTCGTTTAAAAAGCAATTGGTTTCGCCTTGATACCATAAAAAACCACGGATTTTGAATTTCGAAAGTGGCTCAATCATTGGCGTATAGAACTTGCCTGGGTCGTTGCCAACTTTAGTATTTTTGAAATAAGACTCTTGCGCAAATGCTTCCGGAGCAATCCAGGGTTCGATAGCACTACCAGAAACGGAAGAAGAAATTATCCCGACAGGAATGCCTAATTTCTCCTGAACTTCTTTAGCGAAAAAGTAACCAACTGCCGAAAAAGCTTTCAAAGCTGAATCTTGAGCAACAGCCCAACTTTTATGGACAGAATCGGGTTTAGCCAATTGTTTACGATTTACCAGAAAAATCCTGATATGAGTATTTTTTGCTTTTTCTAATTCATCTGCAGGGAAACCTAATTTTTCATTTTTTGGTTTTGGAATTTTCGCCAGCTTACGCATTTGATATTCCATGTTCGATTGACCAGAACATACCCAAACCTCGCCCACTAAAATATTGGTTAATTCGATTTTGTTGGTACCTGAAATAGTCATCGTTTGAGGCGTTGCTGATGTTTTTAGTGGGGTTAAAACCACTGACCAGTTTCCATTTTTATCTGCTATGGTTTGCTTTTTTTGTCCTGCAAAAGTGATTTCTACTTTTTCATCTGGCGATGCAAAACCCCAAATATTGGCTGGTTTATCGCGTTGCAAAACCATGTTGCTTGATAAGATTTGAGGCAAAAGGATTTTAGCGTTTGCGGAGAAGGAAAGTAGAATAAGCACTAATAATAAAAGAGATTGCTTCGTAACTCGCAATGACGTTTTACTGAAACGCAATTCAGGTGTGGCGGTCGTCATTGCGAAGCTGGGCTTGTGTGAGCTGAAGCAATCTAATTTCTCGAAAAAGGTTGCTTCGTGCCTCGCAATGACGGTTGGGAATGGCTTATCTCCAGAAAAAGCGGAACAAGCAGTACCTCGCAATAGCGGTTTACTGAAACGCAATACAGGTAAGGCGGTCGTCATTGCGAAGCTGGGCTTGTGTGAGCTGAAGCAATCTAATTTCTCGAAAAAGGTTGCTTCGTGCCTCGCAATGACGATTTTATTATTCGCATTTGCGAACGGACTGAAAAGCCGCAATGGAAAAACTCCAAACCCTAAACTCCAAACGCTAAACTTCCCCATCTTAAAACCCCTCCGTTTTTAAATACTTAATTGAATAAACCGCTTCCTTTTTCTCTGATTCTCCTGCGTTTTTTAAATCATATGTTTGGTCGGCAGGTGTGTCTACATTAGGAAAACGACGGGTATCGCCAGTTCTGAAGACAATTCGGGAAACATCAGCCACAGGCTGAAAAGCTAAACTTAAAGACATTTCTTTTCCGTTAATTGTCAGCGAATAAAACCTGGTGTGCGCATCTAATTTCAACTTAATATCATAGCTTTTTCCAGCTTCATACTTCATAAAGTTTTTATAACGGGCACCCGCTTTTCCGCTTAAATTTCCAGCAGTATCAAAAGTCAAGCGAACCGAAGCCATTCCTTTTGCGTCTTGCAATTCAATTTCCAATAAGCCGAAATCGTTCTGCTTTGGTGTAACCGAAAAAGAAGTGATGATTTTCTTCGATGCAGGAAACAACCTTTCTACTTTTGCATAGTCAAACGGGTCTTTGTCTTTCAGTACCAAAGTGCCATTCTCCACTTTTACAGGTGCCCAAAGCGGACTGTAAATATTCCACTGCTCCAGTTCTTTACCTTTTGGTAACTTCCCGAAATCATCATTCACATGCGCTGAGACTTTATCATTAACAGGGAGCACAACAGATGAAACCCAAATATCTTCTTTATTCATACTGTAGGTTACCCATAATTTACCATCAGCAGGCTTTCCATTTCCTTCTTCAATACCGCGAACATATTGCGGACCGTAAGATTTGTAATTGCCGCCATAACGCATGGGTGTGATTTCGCCATTTATCAACAACAAATTGGTATAATCCAAACCATTTTTACTGGTAGAAATGGCCAAAGGCCAGCGGTATTCAGAAGGATTGTAAACTGTTGCAAAATTACCATCAGCAGTTTTTTGTCCCCAGATTTTGGCATTGCTATTTACAAAACCTGGGGCACGAAAAGCACTTTCAGGCCAGCTTTTACCGTTATCGTTGCTGATTGCGGTTAATGCATTTTTCCATAAGCCAACAACTCTTCCATCAGGTAAATGGTAATAACTGAAAGCTTTATATTGTTTTTGCAGTGTGATTAAAGGGTCTTTTCTATCCGCTTCTTCATTCCACTGCTGTGTCATCAACTTATTCGCTAACAATTCATTACAAGCGGCAACGAAAGCTTTGTTTTTACTTTTTGTGAAGTATGGATATTTCGTATTTTTCTCTGAGTAACCAGGATTGTAATGAATGAAGTAAATCGGACCGTATTTTCCATCAGCCTGAATTTCGCGAACGGCTCTGCCAATTCCATGCCCATCATTCGGGTCGTCTTTGGCATCGAAACTAATGGCGTAAAAACCTAAAACCAGAAATAGATTTTTCGTGGAAACGTAAAAACCCATACGCTGGTGCATCACGGCATCAAGGTCTTTTGCAACATCAGTTCTACCCTCTTTTGTTGTTCCATCAGCAATTCTGTAAATCGGAAAAATCACATCTGGTTTTGTCCAGGTATAACCATCTGCTGAAGATTGCAATAATGTTTGTCCCGGCGGGATGCTTTCGCCAACTTTATCGCTAAGATATTCTACGTAGAATTTGTTATTCCAGTAGGCTAACATTGGAGCGTGGTTATACGTCCATCCGAAGTTTTCGGCCAATTCCGGATGTTCTCTGTTTGCCCGGAAAGTTTGGATATTATGAACACCTACCACAGGCGTTAATTGCCCGTGATGGTAATCGGCATTCACTAAAGTTTTCCCTGTATAACGTACAGTATCTTGCGCCTGCGAGGTTGATACCGCAAGTGCAAATGGTAGTGTTAAACAAAGTATTTTAAATATTTTCATTCTCTAGTTTTCTTTACACTTCCCGTCATTGCGAGGCACGAAGCAATCCTACTACTTAAGTTGGGCATAAAACCCAGCGCTTTAAGATTGCTTCGTGCCTCGCAATGACGAGTTATCTATTACTCCTTCAACCCCTCAATCACTTTCCTTTTCACTTTTATTATCGTTCCGTGTTTATGCCCTTCAGGAATTGAAACCTCTTTAGTTACATCCTTGAAAGTTTTAAAATCTGAAGTTTTGTAAGCTGAATACGTTTTCTGTCCATACGCATCAAAATAAATCAGCCAATCATTTTTCACTTTCACAACAGTTGGTCCTTCTGTTAACTTCGGACTAAAAGTTTCTGAAACGTTTTTATATGGCCCCAAAGCATCTACGCCAAAAGCCACTTTTAAATTTCTATTCGGGCGAGTGTTATCTTTCAAAACCAGCACATAATCTTTGGTCGTACGTTTCACAATCACGGCATCTATTACACTAAAACCAGGGTCGAAAAATAATTTTGGTTCAGAGAAAGTTGTAAAATCTTTCGTGGTTATCGAATACATCCGATGATTATTTTCTTCCTCTTCTATTCCTTTTGCAAAACGAAACGGGATGGTTGATGCCCAAATAATTACAAATTCCTTTTTCACATCATCATAAAAAATTTCCGGAGCCCAAACGTTTACCGTTTTTGGCTCTTTTTCCATTACCGGAAGAAATTTTTGTTCACTCCAGGTAATTAAATCTTTCGAATTGGCATAGCCAAATCCTTTATCGCCTTTCCAGCTGCAAGTCCAAACCAAATGAAATGTTCCGTCAGGTCCTTGAACGATTGATGGATCACGCATTACTTTTTGTGTTCCAATTTCGGGCTTTAAGAAGGTTTTGTTTAAATCCGTCCAGTGGTAGGCATCATAGCTATACAAATACCTTAATCCTTCGTTTGCTGGCTCATGAAAAGAGGTAAATAAGTAGGCCTGCTTTGAGCAAGATGTTAATCCGCAGAAAGCTAAGCCAATTAGGGCTAAACGAAATGATGATATGATTTTTGATTTAAACACTTTTATTTTTTTTATTTTAAAACCCCGGCCTGCGGCCACCCCTCTGAAAGAGGGGAATTCCCCTCAAAGTTTTTTATCACTCAAGGTTTTTATGCGCCTAGTATTCCGCTCTACTAGAGGGGTGCCTAAAAGGCGGGGTGTTCATTTCCTTTATACCTTATCCAAAATCAATACCCAGTCGTTACCATTTGCTGGTTCTCCTGGTGGATTAAATTCTTTAATTCCTTTATTTTCAAACTTTCCTATCACAGTAGTTTTTCCTGTTCTTGGGTCGAACCATGAGGCAGACACTTCATCGCCATCGGTTTTCCCTAATTGCACATTAAAAGTTCGGCCTGTATAGGTATAAAACATTGCATATTCCTCACCTCTTGTTGCTAAAACTCTATCGTATTTTTCTCCGTTAGTACCAGCCACCAAAGTTTGGTCTGGAACACGGTCGAAATATGAACGGGATAACATCAAATCTTTTAAGTGTTTCATTTGAACCGCTCCAGGGGCATTAATTGCAACATTCCACTCATCCTTTGGACCATAGGCAGGTTTTAAATCTGTTTTTTTAAACATCTGCATCACTGAATTGTGTCCATATGTATAGCCAAAAGCACCTGCAAAAACCGACCAGTAACCATATCTTCGCACATCTGCATCAGTCCAACGAGGCTCACGAACATCATGTAATCCCTGCGGAATATCTTCGTAAGATGGTTCTCCATCAATAGTTGGTTTGGTTGGTTTAAGCTTATAATCAGATTCGATGTATTTCCAGTTATCCTCCCCATAATGCAATTTTTCCTTTGCAGAAGTATCTTGCGAATAACGCCTATGTCCTGACTGAACCATATCAAAATCACTCCATTTTGAATTATGAAACCATTGTGAACCAGCTGTTCTTCCTCTTGGATGGAAAGTAATTAAATGATTCGGGTCGTTTGCCCTCAGCGTTTCGCCAATTGTATTCCAAACTTTTAAGCCATCGCTACCTTTTATATCGCCACCATTTAGCCAAATGATATTCCACTTTTCTTTATATCTATCAGCCAAAAACTTAGCGTAAACTTTAGCTTGTGCTTCTTTAACCTTACCATTTTTAACATTGGTTCCCCAAACTGGTACTAAAGCCATGTAAAGTCCTTTTTCTGCGGCTTTATCAACCACATAATCAATATGGTCCCAATAATCGTAAGCTAAAGAATCTTTAAAATCGTTCCCTTCAGTTACTGCAGGTTTAGCAACATTAGCTCGCAATACCGATGAATCGCCATAAATATTTCGAGAAGGCACATCGTGTAAAACCATAACCTGAATCACATTAAAACCTTTTTGCTTTCTATCCTCCAGGTAAGTATTTGCTTCTTCCCTGTTTAACCGCCCAAACAATAACCAACCCGTATCGCCCAACCAGAAAAAAGGTTTTCCATCGCCTGTGGTTAAATACCTTCCATTTTCAGAAACGAGTAAGCTTTTATCGCCGAAATGTGGCTTCTGCTTACAACCGAAAATGGTTAAACATATAAATGATAAAAGGTAAAATGTAGATTTTAAGGTCATATTTTATATTTTATTAATGAAGATTAACTCGTCTTCAGTACCAACTTTATTAATTTTTGAAATGGCATTGCCAGTAATTTTTTCTTCTTTAATGATGGCTCCAGTTTTACTATTCAATATTTTCACACTAAATTTCCCAGCCGTTTTGGTTAAATCTACACTAATGGCTTCTGCCGATGCATTGTAAAAAAGATAGGTTTTACCTGCATTTTCCAAACCATATTGTTGTTTGTTTTTACCTATCGGGATGATTGATTTCAGTGTTGAAATTGCATTTGATAAAGTTTTATCAAGATTTTGAACATTTGATAGGGAACCTCCAGCCATTAAAACTGCCCAACCGAAAGCATCAAAATTATCGCCTGAATAAATCACCGCTTTCTCAGGAAATTTAGTTTTGTATTCAGAAACTGCGTGATAAACTTCTTCGAAAGATGTTTTCTTTGGTTTAAGCAAACGGGCATGTTGGCGTGGTGCTAAATTTTGTCCGCCTTGTGGTGCATAAGCTGTTCCATCGGCTTGATAATGCCAGTATTTGATGTCGATTAAATCAACCACATTTGCACGATTTGGGTCGGCTAAAATGGCATCCTGAACATCTTTTGTAACACTTAAACCAATAATCGGATGTTTGCCTGTTTCCTTTTCCCATTCTTTAATGGTATCAATCCAGAATTGAACAAAATGTAACGGACCAGTAAATTCGGCACCAATTAATTGAATTACTCCAGAATTTCCGTCAAAATTCTCTAAGCATTTTCTGATGTAAGCTTTATGTATCGCTTTGCGATTTTCATTGCTGATATCGTAAAACTGCTCTGCCATGAAAATGCGTTTATCGCCAGCATAAGGCACAGGTTCAGGGAAACCAGTTTGGTTGATGTTATTTGCCGTGCGCCAAGGAAAATCGGCATAATGCGCACCAGCTTCGATAATATTGTGTTGAAAATAGTTTTCGTGAATTAAAACCAGGCCTTTTTGGTCGGCCAGGTTTGCGAAGGTTTTTAACCTATCCCAATACCAAAGGTTGTACTTCGTGATGTCGTATTTGCTCAAACCATCCCAGGCTTTATCCTGCCCACTACGGGCAAAAGGCAGCTCGTAAAAAGGTGCCCAAACTTCTCCATCCATTCTGCGGATACGCTCGTGGTCGTCTCTTCTTCTATCATACCAAAGCCCATAATTATGGTCGATTATTTTTACTGAACCATTTTTCATGGAATCGGTTATTTCATCTAAATCGTCCGTTAATCCATTTCCTTCACGACCAGGAACAAATCTTGTAAGGTGGAATTTAGTTTTTTTCAAACCGTACGGACGAGCACTGCCGTTCCACCAAGGTACATCCTGGCGATTGCCCACAACAATTTCATTACCACGAACCAGCCAGCCGTTTTTTATGGTCATTGCATCGGCAAGTTTTGGCTGAATAATTTTATCCAAACCTATTTTATCGATACTTTTTGCGTCTTTTATTTCTGTTGATATTTTGTTTCTTTCAGCAGCTGCATCAATATATTCTGATACCGTTAAAGCAGGTTTAATTGCCAGTTTGGTTAGTTTTTGAGCTACATCAACAGGCGGACTGCTTGATGCTTCAGTTTCAACAGGTAAAACAAAAGCCCTTGCATCAACATCATTTCCTACTCTATCTTTCAGCTGCGCATAATACAAACTACGCGGTTGGATTTGTTCGTTAGACATATCCCAAAAGCCGTTTCCTGAGAATTGTGCCCAGGTACCGAAAGCCCAATTTTGCGCTGTTGGTGGTTGTGGATTATCGACTCTTGCGGCACTACATTGCCAAAAAACACTGTTTGCAGCACTCCAACCTGCTCCTTGTCCATCCTGACCACGATTTAAATAACTTAAAGCCTGTCCATCGATGTTAACGATATCGAACAAAACACCAGATGCCCAACTATCAATTGTACCGCTAAAATTAAATGGCAAATAGGATTGGCACTGAACGAAAACATTTGGCCCAGGCGCACAGAAACCAACTGCAAAATCGTGGTAGCCATATTCTGAATACAATCTTTGAAAAAGCGTTTGTTGCCCTGTAGTATAAAAAGTATTGCGACGTTCGCCACCAATTTCAGAAACTGGCGCAAGCGATTTACAATCTTCAACCGTAATTCTTTTTGCTGTTTCTAAAACATTTACAGCAGAACCTGCAAAGTGCCCAAAAACAACCTGACGAACCCATGCATCTTCTACATTTTCTAAACTGATTGCATTCCAACGGTGATATTCATCTTTAATATTTTCCTTGTGATAATCTGATTCAAGTTTTAAATTCTCGACACCTGATTGTGAGATTCTTCCATCCCAATGGTATTTTGAAACGGTTGCACCACCAAATTTGACATCTAAAGCTGTTGTAATTGGTGCATCGAAAGTAATTGTTGAACCATTGATTGCAGTAATTTTTCTATCCCAATGGATATCTCTTATTCCTGGTTTCCAGCCTAAAGCACTTTCGCCACCACCAAACTCGGCAGTTTTTAAGGTTTCAATCCATTCTTTAGTTGATGGGCGATGGATGATAATTTTATCGCCAACTTTAAAACCAGAAGCATTTGATAAGGTGATTTTTGTAGAATTAACGGGAACATAAGTATCAGTAATCACGATTGGAGATTCCTCAACTTTGTTGCTTTTTCCTAAAATTCTGACCACTCCGATTCTATCCAATCCGGTTGCAAAGATTTTTGTGCCATTTTCATTCGTTCCGCTACCACGTAGTACAACGCCAGATGCGGAGATTTTTAATGTTCCTGCTACTTCGTATATTCCCTTTTCTAATAAAATGGCACCACGTAAACCATCTTTCCCGATAGGCAATTTTGAAACATAGTTGATTGCAGATTGAATTCTTAATGTAGCATCGCCTTTTGAAACTGGAACAACTACTTTAATTGTAGCATTTGGAATGGCTTTTTCGCCTGCCATGTAACCCGCATAAGAAAAATCAGGAATGCGATTTCCTTGCTCATCAGCTGTGTAAGCCAATTTCCCATCCTTACCTTTAAAAATTGGTTTTGGTGGTTCAACTGGTTTTGTTTTTTGAGCAAAAGAAAAGTTCACAACGAAAAGTGCCATTATCAAAATTGATAAGGTTTTTAGTTGTTTTACTTTTAATATATGGTTAGTATTTGGCATTTTTTTTTATTATACTTTCCGTCATTGCGAGGCACGAAGCAATCTTACAACGGATGCTTTCGCATTAGGATTGCTTCGTGCCTCGCAATGACGAACTGGCTAAGCAGTATGCTTAGTATTTCGCTTTAGTCTTTCTCTTTGTACTTTTCACTTTAACTTTAAATCCGTAACTTTCAGCTTTCACCTTTAGTCTTTCAGCTTTTCCCTCCCCTACGGTCTCACTTTATTCACATCTACTAAACTATTCAAATAAACTTCGATATTGGCATAACCAGATTTCGAAATTTTGGCAGCATCCTTCGCATCTTTTGGGTTCAAGCCGTTTTTCAGTTCATAAGCATCAGGAATACCATCGTTATCAGAATCTAAATAAGGCTTACCTTTATATTCTGGATAACCACCAACCTGGGCGATATCAGAAATGATTCCTTGTTTGTATGAATCAGCTGGTAAACGACGTTTCACATAACTTTGCTTTGCTGGCAACTTTCCATCCTCAATATGTTCAATTTTACCCGTTGCAACTTGCTTTACGATGCGTTGGTCCACTGCATCACGAACAGGTAAACTTGCACCTGCGTTAGCTAAGACATAATCGTAAGCTTTTTTTGTATCGATGATGGAAATCTTCGCCATTGGCAAAGGTTTATCTGTACGAATTGAATCCAGTAACTTTTGTTTATCACGTTTGCTTTCTGGTTGAATACCGCCATCCCAGTTATTTTTAGTTACCTTCTCATTGCCTTCGATAATGTTTCCGGTTACATATGCTTTACCGAAATCATTTACAAAACGTTTGTCTCTTCCAGATTCCGGCTTTAAAATACGATAAGAAATCGGCTCTCCGGCAGGTGTTATTGGTCCTGGTTTGTAGTAGTTATTGATGAAACTGTAAAAAGAAGCATTGTCGCCACCATCGGCACTTCTGTTCCACCAATTAAATATAACATTGTTTGCAAAACCAAAATCGCCGTACATCCCGACAGATGGGTTACGACTAATGTTTGAAGCCCAAAGATTACGCATGAAAGTAGAATTTAATCCACCGATTGTACTCCCAAAAGCATGGTTGTAAGTATCTAGTGCTTCAGAAAAAATTGAATTTTGAATCGTGACATTAACCGTTGGTAATTTCTCTGGTTTTGAACCGTCCTTTTTATCATAAACATGACGATAAATCGACATATTTTCGTCTAAACCCCAGCTTGCAGAAACGTGGTCGATAATAATATTTCCCACTGGATTACCACCAATGGCATCATCTCTACGCGTAACATCAGTTTCACCACGACGGAAACGCATATAGCGAATCACCACATCGTGGGTATCAATCCAAATCGATTCACCAGCAATACAAACGCCATCGCCCGGAGCGCTCTGACCAGCAATGGTAATATATGGTGCACGAATACTTAGTGGAGATTTTAAACGGATAATTCCGGCAACATTAAAAACTACAATTCTTGCACCGCCTTGCTCACAAGCTTCGCGTAAAGTTCCTTTTCCAGAATCTTCCAGACTTGTAACTACGTAAACTTTTCCACCACGACCGCCAAAAGAATAAGCTCCACCCCCTTCAGCTCCAGGAAAGGCAACCATTTTCGATTGTGGTAAGTCGCTCGGTTTTGCAGCCCAGGGAATATAAGGCTTACCTGCTTTGGCTTCCGCATCAATAATTGGCTTCACTTTTAAAAACTGTTGGTCGGCTCTGCTTCCAAGTTTCGCCATTAATGAATCTGCCTTTTTTTCCATGGCTTCAGGAATTACCGGATATTGCGCAAACGCAACATTTCCAATTCCACACAATGCAATTATGCCTAAAAAAGAATTCCAGTTGCGCATATTAATTAGGCTTTACCGTTGAAACATTAACCACACTATTTAGGTAGTTTTCGATGTTCGAATAACCATTTTTAGTAATTTTTGCTGCGTCAGCTGCATCCTTCGGATTCAAACCATTCTTTAACTCATAAGCATCTGGCATTCCATCATTATCTGAATCTTTGTATGGCGTTCCTTTATATTCAGGATATCCACCTACTTGAGAAATTTCTGTAATTATGCCTTGTTTGTACGAATCACCTGGTAATCTGCGGTGTTCAAATTGAAACGCCGAAGGTTTAGCATCTGGATGAACTTCAATAACTCCCGTTCTTACCTGTTTAACTACCCGTGTATCTACAGGATCTCTTTTTGGCAAGGTTGCTCCTACATTTGTTAGAACAAACTCTTTAGCTTGAAGTGTAGGAATAATGGATATTTTAGGCATTGGAAAAGGCTTTTTTGCTCTCATAGCCGCAAAATATGGCGATGCTTGTTCAAAACTCATTAAACTACCTTTTTTATCCTCAATTTGAACACCACCGTTCCAATTGTCTTTAGTTACTTTATCATTGCCTTCGATAATATTTCCATCTACATAAGCTCTTCCGAAAACAACATAAGGTAATTTACTACGGCCAGATTCTGGTTTTAAGATTCGGTAAGAGATTGGGTCTTTAAGCTCAGTAACAGGCCCTGGTTTATAATAATTATTGATAATATTATACTGTGCGGTATAATCACCGCCATCAGTAGAACGGTTATTCCAGTTAAAAACCACATTATTTGCAAAATTGAAAATACCATTCCAGCCAATTGATGGATTACGAGCACCATTATCTGCCCAAAGATTGCGAACAAAAGCACAGTTTTCTCCACCTAATGTAGAACCAAAAGCATGGTTCCAATAATCCAAAGCTTCAGAAAAGATAGAATTTTGAATGGTAATGTTTACTGTTCCCAATTTATCTTCGATTTTACCCGTGCTATCATTGTACATGTGACGATACATCGACATGTTTTCATCCAATCCCCAACTTGCAGAAACGTGGTCAATCATGATATTTCCTACCGGATTACCACCAATAGCATCATCGCGACGACCTACAAAAGTTTCGCCTCTGCGGAAACGCATATAACGAACGATAACATCATGCGTGTTTAACCAAACTGATTCGCCTGCTACGCAAACTCCATCGCCTGGTGCAGTTTGACCTGCAATTGTTATGTATGGTGCTCTAATTATTAATGGAGATTTTAAACGAATAATTCCCGCAACATTGAAAACAACAATCCTAGCCCCGCCTTGCTCACAAGCATCACGTAGCGAACCCGGACCACTATCATTTAAATTTTTTACAACAATTACTCTACCACCGCGGCCGCCAAAACTATAAGCACCACCACCTTCTGCACCTGGAAATGCTAGCAATTCTGATTGAGGTAAATCTGTAGGTCTACCCGCCCATGGAATATATGGCTTGCCTTGTTTAGCTTCAGCTTCCATAATTGGCTTTGCCTTTTCCCATGCAATATCTGATTGAAGAGTAGCTGCCTTCATAATCGAATCAGACTGTTTTTTAACATCATCAGGAATTTTCGGGTATTGTGCAAAAGCTGAACCAGCTGAGAGAATTAATGCTGATGAAAATAGCAGATTTAATAAGTTCTTTTTCATTTGTGTTTTGCTCGTAAAGAAAACTAAGATTTACCAGGAAAAATTAACTGTGAAGAATTTCAAAAAGTTAATTTACAAATTACGGCTCATTCTTTAGTATTTCTTGGTTATAAGTTTTGGTTAGAAAGTATATTATCTTTCAAATTTGCAATCAAAAGTGAGCCTTTTAATGTATAATTTTCTCCAGCTATTGTACAATATTACCAATCGAACAAATTACCTGTAACAAATTAAACTCATTATCAAAGCCGTGTTACAAGGTAAATAAAAAATTCATATATAAATGTAACATTCTTAAATAAAAAAGGAGAGCAATCGCTGCTCCCCTTTTTCAAACCAAATATATATAAAAGTGGCAGTGCTAAACCCGCCATTAAGCAAGCAATTTATCGTTGCACTTTAACGCTGACGTTAATGAATGGTCTTTTTTGCAAATCAGATGAAACTGTGTTAATATATATTATTCCATATTTGCCTTCAGGCGTAAGGAAGTACACGGCATTACCTGCTGCTAATCCATTAGCTGGGGTAGTCTGCGTAGTTTCATTAAAGGTAATCGCTCTCGCTTTGGCTAAAGTTTCTATGGAAGATCCAGAAATTGCTGTAGTCAAAAAAGCATTCGCTTGTCCGGTAACCGGCTGACTAAATTTTGTAGTTCTTTTAGGATTAAAGCCGCTAATATCATAAACCGTTAATGGATTTGTTGCCACACTTGGAGAATATAAATTAACTACCCAGGTTGGTGTTTGGATTGTTGAATTAGAACCAGGTTTTCTATAGATACCAAAGTCTATCTTCGCCGCATTCGCCGGAGCATTGGTATAGCTGAAACTTGTCGCATCATTAAGCGAGAAAAAGCTCGGTAATGATTTTGCAACAGTATCTGGTAAATAGATATCTCTGTTAGCATAAATCATAAAACTTGGATTCACATCAACAGTTACTTTTTTATAACCATCACCAATGAATACTCCTTTTTCATTTAATGCACAAATACGAAAGCTTTGTTTACCATCTCGAAGTGCTGCAGCCGGAAAGGCAGAATTTGGAAGTTTAATGATTGAAGAAAAACTTCTGCGTTGGGCTGGATCGGTAATTGTAACAGTATAACGTGTAGCTTCCCGAGTGCCCGAAGAAACCTCGAATATGTAAGAATACATATCTTCTTTCGCAGAGTTTATTGTAAAATCGATCCACACTTCTTCTTTGTCGTTAATTACTTTATAATCGGTAACACAACGCGGATCACTATTATTGAAAGTTACGGTTACATCCTCGAACATGTTAAATATGTTAGCCGCCTCTTTTTTACAGGATGTGAAAACAATCACACATAACATTATGAGTAACTTATTAATATATTTCGTTTTCATTATTTTATTTTTTTTAATCAGATCAACTGAAACATTTATGCTTTAAATACTAATCAAGTGGATCAAATGTACCACCGGCCCATCCAATTGTTGGAAGGATTTTATTACCAAAACTCACAAAGTCGTTATGAAAAGTATAGAAGTAATGAAATTCTGGTACATTGTATGGCAGATATGTTGTATTTGTTATGATAACATTTTTGAAATACTTGGTATAAGTTGCCTTATCATTAACATTTAAAGTTTCTCTGAATAATGTTGTACCGCCAGGAACTGTTGGGTCTTCTAATACTTTTTTATCTTTTTGATCTGACCCTGATGGAGGATTAACCAACTGAACTTCAAGCTTAGACAGATTTCCCGTTAATAAATGCATGGTGCGGGATCTTCTTAAATCTGAATTACGTTTGTTTTCAAAAGCGAATTCAACTTGTCTTTCATTAAGGATTAAGTTACGCATAGCAGTTGTACCTCCAGCTAATGAAAGTCCGTAGTCTGAATCACCGGCTACAACACCAGCCCTCATTCTAATCTGCTTAACCAAATCCTTCGCACCTGCAGTGTTTCCTGTTTCATTCATGCAATCGGCATAATTCAACATTACCTCTGCAAATCTAAGCTCAATCCAATCCATACCACTTCCACCACCAACAGAACTATTATAAGCAGAGGCACTCGCGGTTAAACTCGGAGTTGAAAAGCGCTTAACATATACCGCAACACCACTACTTTCGCCAACAGCTAAATTGTAAGTCCATTGTTTCCTGTTTGTATTGCCACTTAAAGGATATACCGAACCGTTGGTAGCAAAAGTAGCTTCAAATCTCGGGTCTCTGTTTTGCCAAAACATTACTGGATCATAAGGGTATGCAGTAGATGTATTTAATGGTTTTCCATCTCTCATCGGGTAAGCATCAAGCATTTTGGTCGTAGGAATAAAATAAGTATTTGGGAAACCAGTACTCCCTCCCTCAGAAGTTGGTCTAACACGAACTTCCGTATTATTTCCTCTATTAGCTACAGTATTAGAATAAGTCCTAACCAAAATTGCTTCAGTATTCGCAGCACCTTCAACGCGAAAAATATCTAAATAACTAGGCATTAATCTTTTTCCGGCTGATGTACACATGTCATAAGCTTCTTTATTAGCAGCTAAAGCATCAGTCCATCTGCTGGCTACAAAAGGGTGTTTAGGATCGTTAGTAGGGTTAAATTGAGGACTTGCCCAATAAAATAGCACTTTCGCCTTTAAACAGGTAGCAATTAACTTTGTAATTTTTCCTCGTCCATCAGCATCGTTTGGCGCAAAGCCATCTAATAGCGTAATGGCATTATTTAAATCGCTTAAAATAGCTGCAAAACATTCTTTTGCAGATCTTCTACCTTCATCATAAATGCTATCGCCACCTTGAGGAGTTAATGGTAGTGGAACACCACCATAAACTTTAACTAATTCGAAGTATGTAATTGCCCTCAATGCATAATATTGGCCTAGTAATTCATTTTTCTTCGGTGTAGCCATTTTACTTCCAGGAAGATTGGCTATTGCATCATTACAACGGGCAATATCCCAGTATTTATTTTGCCCTGGATTACCACCATAGTTATTACCGGTATATCTAACGTCGTTATTTCCTAATACACCTTGTAATCCCAATGCTGCTTTTGCATTTGCATCACCATCAGGGAAATAATTTTCATCACTCGCATAATGAACGCCATAACGATCTGGAGTTAGCTGTAATGGAAATTGGTACATGGCTACATCATAGACCCTGTTAAGGTGTAATTGTACAGAACCATCATTATCCCAGATTGCCTGATCGATACCACCTGTATCTGGTAATAAGAAAAACTCATCTTTATTTACACAAGCAGGTAAAAGTGCAGTTAATGATAAAACAATCACCGCCTTTTTTATATTGTTTTTTATTTGATTAATCATTGCTCAAAAAAATTATAAGTTAACACTTAACCCTAAAGATATCGTTCTCAACATTGGATAATCCCATGCACTTGAGGTATAAGGATCTTTGTAAGGTAAAGGATTCACAATAGTCCATAGGTTATTTCCTGTAAGTAGAATACGAGCACCTCCAATACCTAACTTCTTTGTAAATGCAGTTGGTGCTTTATAACTCAATGTCATTGTATTAATACGAATCATTGTTCCATCAACAGCCCAGAAATCAGAATTTATTCCTAACGAAGGATCATCAAATCTTGGATATTTACCTTGTGTTGGGTTTTCAATTGTCCAACGATCCGTCCAGATATCCAATGTATTTCTGGTTTTTGATGGAGCTGTTCTTGCTCTGCTATCGTAGAAAATCTTACCTCCAAACCTTGCATTAATATTAGTGTTTAAACTAAAATTCTTGTAGGTTAAATTAAGTGAGATACCCGATGAGAAGAAAGAATTGGTATTGTTGTAAAGTGGTGCTAAATCACTATCAGATATCACGCCATCGCTGTTGGTATCTTCATAATACAACCATCCGGCTTGAGGAATTCTGTCATAAACTCTATAGTTAGGATATTTTGCCATCCATGCATCAACTTCTCCCTGAGTTCTAAACATACCAATGTTTCTTAAACCATAATTGCTTGAACTATACTTACGTGGATCGGTTCCGAATAATTGTAAGTTAGGAAAGGTATTGTTAATTAAGTTTCCGGCAGTATAAAGAACTCTGTCTGTAACAGAGTTACCATATGAGAAGTTCATACTTGCGTTAAGATTTAAGTCTGTTGCAAGTTTTGCTTTATAACCTATGCTGAATTCCGAACCCCAGTTATAAAGTTGTCTGTAGTTTAATACAGGAGCTTGTGTACCGAAATATTGTGGATACTGATTATTAGCACCGAGTTCGAAACCATCATAAGTATAGTTTTGGAAGGCTTCAACACTAATATCTAACTTGTTATTAAACATTGAAGTTTCTAAGCCAACGTTAATTGTTCTTTTCTTTTCCCAGGTAATATCAGGGTTACCAATACGCGAACGATTTAAACTATTACCATTGGCATTACCATAGATATATCCATTGGTTACATCGATTAAAAATCTATCTTGCCATAAACGAACACCTACTCGGTCATCACCAGTAATACCAACATTTGCTTTTAATTTTAAGTAATTAATAAAGCCTAATGCTTTGCTGTCTTTAAAGAATTTTTCCTGACTGATAACCCATCCAACACCAATGTTTGGTGATACTCCCCAACGGTTTCCTGTGGCAAAGTTTGATGACGCATCGATACGGGCAATACCTTCAACCAGATATTTCTTATCAAAATCATAACTAAAACGAGCAAAACCAGAACGTTTTGAAACTGCTGTTCTATCTAAATTAGATGCTACAAGAGTATTAATGTCGTAAGCAAAAAATTGGTCTATCCCTGGGATAAGTTGATTTGTATAACGTACGGTTGAATTTTGTGAATTACCTTCACTTTGTTCGGCACCTGCTAAAACACTGAAAGTATGTTTTGCTATTGTTTTATTGTACTGTAATGTTAAAAAGAATTGATAGCTATTATTATCACTTAAACCTGGCGTGAAAGTTGAATTTGCTGCACTAGTAGGCTGAAAAGTTGCCGGAGTAGCAGTTGGTAACTGATTAGTAAACAATTCTTGATTATTACCTGTTTTTACAAAATTATACAGCGTAAACGGTGGTACATATTGTGTATTCTTTGAAGATCCGCTTGATTGTGAGACCTGGCCTTTAATTACAAGCCCCTTTAAAAATGCAGGCTCATAAGATAATGAAGCATTAATACGGTATGATTTATTTGAACCATTGTTGTAATAACCAGATTCAGAAATAGCTAAAGGATTGATATTAGCTGAGTTAACAGAATTAACGTTATAATTTACGTATTTTCCATCTATACTAATTGGAACCCATCTTGGTACTGTTATAAGTCTCTCAAAAAAAGGTGCATCATTTTCCTGAGTATTATGATGAAGCTCTTTAGTTCCATAATCAACATTAAAGTTAACATCAGCTTTTAAACCGTTGGCTACATTTGCCACAACACCACTTCTGAATGAATATTTATTAAATTTCATTCCGGCATAATTACCATTTTCACCTTGATAACTTCCTCCTGCAAAAAAAGTAATTTTTTCACTTCCACCAGAAATACCAATATTGTGTCTTTGCGTTGTAGCAGCTTGCCAAACTTCGTCGTACCAGCTTTTGTAATTTAATGTTTTAATATATTCCAAATCCTCAGGAGAAAAGTAATCTGATGCAGGTGCACCTTGAGAACGGAACGTATCATTTAGTAATAATGCATGATCATAACCAGATAACATTTTTGGTACTTTGATGGCGTCAGAAATGCCTAAATAGCCATTATAAGTAATGCTCGGCTTTCCAATTTTACCTCTTTTTGTAGTAACTAAAATAACACCTTTAGCTCCAGCAGCACCATAAATTGCAGCAGAAGCATCTTTTAAGAACGTTAAATTCTCGATCATCGATGGATCAATGTTATCAAAAGCTTCTCTAGTTACAGTAATATTATCAACAACATAAAGTGGCTCTGCCGTCGTACCTGCTGCCGCTGTGGTAGTAGTAGAATTCCTTATATTCAGCGTAATTGCAGAACCAGGTCTTCCTGATTCTTGCGATACACCAACACCGGCAATTCTATTTCTTAAGGCACCAGCTAAATTTGGTGCAGGAATATCCTGAATTTCTGCACCGGTTATAGTCGCCACTGCGCCAAGAATTTCTGATTTCTTTTTAGTTCCGTAACCAACAACAATAACATCATCTAAAGCTGTATTGTCTTCTACGAAGTTAACAGTGATGTTAGTTTTTCCTGCCAAAGGAACAATCTGACGACTGTAGCCAATGTAAGAAAACACCAAGGCATCTGTAGCCGGATCTGCAATTAATGCAAATTCACCCTTATCATTGGTGCTCACATTATTGGTTTTGCCACGTATACCAACGGTCACCCCTGGTACAGGTTGTCCGTCCTTTTTATCGACAACTTTACCAGTAATTTGGCGCTGTTGTGCAAAAAGGACTGTGCTTACAAGCATTAAAACCAGTAAGGACCATGAAAATTTGTGTAAAAGTTTCAATTTCATATTTATTATTTGGTTAGTTTTTAATCTATTCGTTTAGTTTGCTTTTTCAGCAGCTGCTTTTCTTCTTTTCTCCCACTCTGCACCTTCCTTTTTCAAATCGTAACCTGCGGCTGATAAATAATTATTAATTCTGCCTTTGTATTTACCGAACCAGGCATGTTTTTTATCTGATGATTCTGCATCTATAGCATGTTCTCTGGCTTCGGTTAACCAGATTAATATTTGTTTCTTTTGTTCATCTGTTAAGGTTAAAATTTGTTCCTGGTAAGCTTTATAAGTAATTGGCAAAACATTATAAGTCATTCCGTTTTTAACCTGTTCAATTTGACTTTCAGATAAATTAGAAGCCAGTTTACCAATATATTTTTTGTGAAGTTTTGATAATGATGCCTCGGTATTTCGGTTTTGTTTTGCAATCGCAGAATCGCGTTCTACTTTATTATCAGCATTCTTCTCCTTTATTTCTTTCAGTTTAGCATCGCGAATAATGTAAATATCATTCAAGTTGCTGTATTGATCTCTGATGGTATTTCTAACCGCTTCAGATTTTTTACTATCCTTAACATCAAGCGTAGCTACAATTTTATCTGCTCTTTCTGTAATTGCTTTTACGTACTTGGCTTTTTCTTCTGCCGATAAATTATTTTGTGCAATTGCATTGAAAGAAGTAAATGCAACCAAAAGCACCGCTATAATCCCTAATCTCATATTTTTAGTTTCTTTTTTTTATAAGTTTTACATCACCACAAAAGTGAACTTTTAAACCCAACTCATCTAAAGCAGCAGCTTTTATTCTGCAAGCTTCATGTGCATTAGCTTCGTAATGTGTATATACAACCTGTATGTGATTTGCCTTATGTCTGGCCATCATTTGGTCGCGGGTTACGCCCTTTAAAACCGCATGCATAATTGGCCATTCCGGAGTGGTATTATTCCATCTTCTTTCTGTCTCAGCTTTTGGTAGTGCAACTACTTCACCCACACCTAAGTCGCAATGCAATTCGTTATTCATTACATAAACCCTGCTCCAAACAATAAACCCCGGTTTACTAATGCCTTTTAATGAACCTCCACCTAACCTAAAATACATTGGCGGCTGTCTATCGCTACTAGCACCTGCATAACCATCAATAAAATGTGCAGGAGGTGCTGCGCCAGAAATTAAGAACAACCAAACAAAATCGTCAATTGCTTCGCCTTTATAGTGTTCGCCCCAACGAATATCATGTAATGTATTTTCGCCCGTCATACCAAGTTCTTTCCAAAGGTTGTAGGTTAACAAAGCATCTAAACCGGCACATTCATCAACCTCGTTAAAATGAGGCAATGCTTGTTTAGCGTAAAGCTCTTTACCCATTTTTGAAAAAACCGGTGGTCTGTCTTCATTATTTAATAAACCTTCAACCAAATCGCTGGCTACAGTTAAATCTTTTAAGCCTTGTTGATATTGAATACCGATTGTATCACAACTAAAATCATCAGCAATGCGTAAAGCTGCGATGTACATTTTGCATTGCGCTAAAGTTTGGTTTTTTGTTAGATGAATTTCTTCTTGAGTGCCCCAATTAAAGGTCATTCCTTTTTTTAATAACCAATCTAAAACGGCTTCAGCTTCTGCATCTGTAACTTCTAACATGGCTGCATAAAGTGCCGACTGACTTAAACGTTCTTTAAAAAAACCTGTTTTGTGCAAAAGTTCATCAGGAATGATGGCATTGTACATACCCATGCAACCTTCATCAAAAACGCCCATTATAACTTTGCGTTCTTTTAAATTGCGGGCAAATGTACGACCCTTTTTATCATCGGCTGTTGGTATTTTGCTTAAACTAAAACTTTGTACATGACTTTGATCATAACTGATTTTACCTGTAGATAACCACTCCTGTAAACCTTCAGTAAAAAAATCATCATCGAAATTTTCGCTCCAAAGTGTACTATAAGGAATTTCTGCTTTGGTTAAACAACCGTTTAAATTAAGCATACCGACTAAACCAGGCCATTGTCCGCTCCAGTTTGCAACGGTTAAAATAGGTCCTTGATGTGTGGTTAATCCTGCAAGTACATGATGCGAATATTGCCAAACACTTTCTGCTACAATTAGGGGTTGTTTCGGGTCGATATTTCTGAAGATATCAATGCCCATTCTTTGCGAATCTATGAAGCCATGTTTTTTGCTTGAATTGTAATCGTGGGCACGCTTAACCGACCACCCGAATTTCTCAATTGCGGCCGTTAATTTTTGCTCCATTTCGAGTTGTGCCGGCCAGCAATTTTGGTTCGCTGAAAGCCGTAAATCACCACTGCAAACAAGTAAAATCTCGCTTAATTTTGCGTGCTTCATAATTCATTAATGAACAAAATATTTATATGAAAATAATTTGCCGGTTTATATTTTGGTTTATGCCTGAGTGGCTATATACAAAACTCAACAATCAAAATAGTTAATTTATGGTAGTTTTTATCAAATTAATATAGGATATTATCCTAAAAGAACCTATCTTTAGCCAAGATACGTTTATGTTTCGCAATAATCGAAACGATATTTTAACCAAATATTTTTATAGAATTCATGAAACCTCATTTTCATAAAGTTCCGGTAACCCTACAAAGTTCGTTTAGTATTCGCCATGATAATAAGCCAAATTTTGGTAACATTTGGCACTACCATCCGGAGCTAGAATTACACTATGTTATAAAGGGAGAAGGTGTTCGATTTATAGGCGACAACATCAGCAATTTTGAGCCGGGAGAAATGGTTTTAATTGGCGAAAATTTACCGCATACCTGGCGTTGTAAAGATGAGTATTTTCAAAACAACACCGCTTTAAATACAGAAGCTATGGTTGTTCATTTTTTGCCTGATTGTCTTGGTAAATATCTTATCAATTTACCCGAAGCTTATTTGATTCCGAAGCTATTTGAAAAGGCAAAAAGCGGAATGGTTATAAATGGAGAAGCAAAGGAAAAATTAGTACAACTAATGAAAAATGCTGTTGATGCAACCAATATCGACAGGATTATTATTCTACTTTCAATTTTGAAGACTCTTGCTGAAACAGATGAATTTGAAAACATCGTAACAAGCAAAAACACATTTTATCAATCTAACGAATCGGAAACGCTTCGAATAAATAAAATTTGTAACTACACACTCAGCAATTATAAGAAAGACATTACCCTTGAGGAAGTTGCATCTTTAAGCAACCTGAGTGTAACTTCATTTTGTCGTTATTTCAAGTTAATGACAAAGAAAACCTATTATGATTTCCTGATCGAGATACGTGTAAGTCATGCCTGTAGATTCTTGATTGAAAACAAGTTACCAACTGAGATGATTTGTTTCGACTGTGGATTTAACAACGTATCTAACTTTTACAGGCACTTTAAAAAAGTTACCGGAATGACACCTCTAGATTACAAGAGAAAGTATTTGAATTAGTTTATTTGAAGTTAGCCACAGATTTACAGATTATTATAATTATAACGGTAAATCAGTTTTTAGCGCTTTCGTCATTGCGAGGTACGAAGCAATCTCAAAGACAGTTTTCTCTGTACAGCAATAGGAGGCAATGTAAAGCCACAGATTTACAGATTAATACAGCAAATCTTTTTTTAGCGCTCGTCATTGCGAGGCACGAAACAATCTATCTAGTAAGATTGCTTCGTACCTCGCAATGACTGATCCCATTAAATATAAACCTGGATATTCAAATCGCTTCTTAAGGCAGTATAATCATCAAACAATTTCTCTACTTCTTTAATAACATTCGGAGTAAAGCTGCCTACATCTCTTCTTGTAAAAGTCGAAATATCTAATCCTCTTTTTTGCAAAAAATACTTAGAAACTATAGGATAAACATTATGCATTACATCCATATTATCAATTAAAAATTGTTGTACTACAACTACTTCTTCCAATTGCGTTTCATCATTATAATGATCACAAAGCCAAACAATTAATTCAGGAAAATAGTTGCCCTGAATACAAGATAAACCTGCTGAGCCTACTTTTAATGATTCAACAGCGTGAACGATATAAGCATCGTACAAACCAAAATTATAATCTTTAGTGAGGTTTATTTTATCTTTTATCTGAGCCAAATCCAAACTGGTGTCTTTGTGATAAATCACCCGTCCTGTCGAAACAAAATCAGCCAATTGCTTAGGTTTTATTACTCTTTTGTATGGAACAGGGCATTCGTAAAATCCGATGGGAATATTATCTGTTTGCTTTAGTAAAGCATGTACATTATCACCGAAAACTTCATCGTCTTGATTTTCATCAGCAAGTAAACTCGTAATGGCGATAACTGCTTCAACACCAGTGTCATTTACCTTTTTCACAAAATCTGCCTGCTTTGAAATTTCACCACCAAAAGTACCGGTTGCAACAACAGGCACGGCTCCGTTTACAACTTCGATAACATGTTTAATGGCATCAATTCGCTCTTTGTCTGATAATTCGAACATTTCACTCGATAAGCAATTGGCAAATAAACCCGAAGAACCAGCTTGTAAATAAATCTCAGTTAGCTGTGTAAGAGCAGGATAATCTATATTTCCATTGCTTAAAAAAGGCGTAAGCATAACCGGGATGAACCCTTTTTGTGAGTTTTCCATTATAATTTGATATGTAAATTTTTAATTAAATAATGCTGCGAGAAGATTTAAGAATCTTTAATACTAGCTTTTTTGTTGTCTGTAAATTTGGTAAGTGTTACGCCTACCAGAAAAATCGTTAGCGTACCAACCACAATAATCATATTTTGATGTAATGGATACCTGAATGCTTCTAAACTGGCAGGTAGAAAAGAAGATAAAGTCATCCAAATGATTACGAGTATGCCAATAATAGTTGCAATAATAGCCTGATGGTTTTTAGTTTTTTTACTTACTATGCCTAAGAGAAACAGACCCAACATACCTGCGGCAAAAATGCCCGAAAGTTGCCACCAAACATCCAGAATACTTTTTACACCTATCATAGCAATGCCTGCAATCATCCCAGCTAAACCAAAACCCACAGTTGCAATATGCAACAAGGATAAATTTTGTTTTTCGGTGATATCTGGTTTAATATATCGTTTATAAATATCAACCGAAAACACAGTTGCCGACGCATTCATACCTGAACTTATGGTACTCATAGCAGCAGATAAAATTGCTGAAACAATTAAACCAACCAAGCCGACAGGTATTTTTGTAACCATAAAATGAGGCATAATTTTATCACCATAATCTGCCGGTTTCAAAGCATTTTCTACAGCCAAAATTTCAGATGCTGAAGCATTAAGCGGTAGTCTTTCTACCGCAACCTGATGTTTGATGGATTGAACCAATTCAGGGTTAACATCGTAATAGGCATACAAGCAAGATCCTATAATAAAAAACAACAACGAAGCAGGAATGTACAACCAAACACAAAGCCAAATTGATTTTGATGCCGCCTTACTTGATGATGCCGTGTGGTAACGTTGAACATAATTTTGGTCCATTCCAAAATTATTAAGGTTTATAAAAAAGCCATATAGCAAAACGACCCAAAAAGATGAACTAACAAAATCTGGCGAGAAGCTTCCTAAGCTAAATTTATCAGCTGTTTTACCTATCTCAATAACTTTAGAAACGCCTCCCGACATATTTGTAATTATCAGATAAAGGATAAGCAAAGCACCAAATGTTTTAACTACAGCTTGTACAACCTCTGTCCAGATAACCGCTTCAATTCCTCCTAAAACAGTGTAAATAATAATTGAAATGCCCATTACAATCATTATAACCTGCATAGAATAGCCAGTTAACGCTTGCAGACTTAATGCTATTCCGAAGAAAATAGAACCCATTCTAGCCAACTGTGTAAGCAGAAAGCAAACCACTGCATAAACTCTTGCCCAAGCCCCAAAACGATGTTCTAAATGTGTATAAGCGGATATTTCGCCTGTACCACGGTAAAACGGAACAAAATATTTTGAGGCAATCCAAGCGGCCAATGGCATAGAAATACTGAAAACAAATGCATTCCAATTTCCACCGAATGCTTTGCCCGGTACGCCTAAAAATGTATTGCTGCTTAAAAATGTTGCGTAAATTGATAAACCTATTGCCCATCCGGGAATGAGGCCCGAAGCTTTTGTAAATTGTTCGGAATTTTTGTTTTTTCTCGAAAAATAAATCCCAACTAATATCATTCCAACAAGATATATGAAGATGATTGCAAGATCGAATACAGGTAAACCCTTCATTATCGGTTGGCTCGTTTATTAATTTGGTTAAAACAAATATGCACGACTAAAAATCAAGATTAATATAAGATTTTCGCCACATATTGTACTATGTTATCTTTTTAGAGTTATGTGTTATCGGTTGTCTGTTACTTATTGTGGTTGATTAAATTCCAGCCAGATAACTGAAACCAGATAACAGGCAACAGAACACTTATTGTACATCCAACGCATCAACGGTTAATCCCTTACTATCAATGGCTAAAATTCTAAGTTTATAATTCCCGGCATTTATCATTGTTCCGGTATTGGTATTTAAATAATTCCATTTACCTGCTTTTGTTGGTGCAAACTCTGCCATTTCAGTTTTCATAACTGTTCCATCTGCTGATAGAAATTCAAGCTTTGCTTTCAGATTTTTTTCGAAAGGATTGTGATATTTTATAGTAAGTGAGTAAGTATCGGCAACGCCAACCCATAAACTCCACTCCAAAACATCATTGCTTGCCGATTTAAAGGTAACTCTTTGTTTACCCATCAAATCTTCCTTAACAATATTAGCTCCAATCAACTTGGCATCCGTAGCTTTGTACGTGGTAACCGTTTTCAAATCATAAGCAGGCTCTAATTCACTTGGCGGAATAACAGCAACTGAATACATAGATGCACCTTTTGGGTTCGTTCCTAAATTAACGGCTTCTCCTTTTTTAAGCCTTTTACGATATACCTTGAACGTTGCTCCAGAACTATTCTCAGCCACCGTTTTGGTATCTTCAAAATCAGCTAACCAATCTAATTTATCGGTTATTTTCCCATCAATAAGTACAAAAACATCAGCTACTTCAGTTAATTTAAAATTCAGCTTTTCTTGCTTTTTATTTGAAGATTTAATCCATTCTGCACCATATAAATTCGATGGCAGTTTCACAAATTCAATTATTTCATCTGCATATTGTTTATCGCCTATATCCAGCCAATCTGCTGTTAAAGTACTTTCATCGGCATAAATTATAGATTTTGTTTGTGGTGCAGGCTTTACATTTTTATTTAAAGACGCTATCGCGATAGCCGAAATTACAGCTTGCCCGGATTTAACCTGAGGAAAAGAAATATCCAAGGCACCACCTTTTACGGTAAATTTTATAGTTTTTTTCAACGCAGCATCATGTCCCGCTTCTTTCCAGATATCTAAATCTTTCAAAACCATTTGATTGTTAAATGCCACATCAAACAACCTCATTCCTTCAGCATTCGTCCCGCCTCCAGTTCCGAGCCAAGGTTCGATAAAATAAAGTTCTACTGAATATTCTCCGTTAGGCAGTGGAAAATGATAATTAAGCTTTTGCCTTCCGTACCTAAATGTTTGAAAAAGCGGCCAATCTTTTGTCCCCTTAATTGGATCAAATGTTCTACGCTGACTAGCAAAAAAAGAAGGAATGCCTTTGAAATCTTTAGTCCACGATGTAGAACCGAAATTTTTATTGTCAGTTAAATTTCTATCTGCAAACCACTTAAAACCTTTCGAATCTGTAAAATCAGGCCCTCCGCAGTTTAAACGATAAACATAATTATAACCAGACTGGCTCAAATTTACATCCGTTTTAACATCGTAAATATCTTTGAAATTGGGAGCTTCAGGCAGATTATTTAACACAATATAATCTTTAGCAACGGCCTTACCGTTTACATAACCAACCGCATAAAACACGTTATATTTTACATTCGGTTTATTCCATTGGAAATGTGTTCCAATTCCATTTCGTTTTTGTTTGCCAAGTGATTCTCCGTTGAAATCGTTAAAAAGTTCAACTTCATCGCAATTGGAATAGACCACAACGCTATCTTTTACGCCCGGTGCAACCCATCTGTTTGGCCAAGTATGCGAAACAATATAAACCATCGGTTCAGTTTCTTTTGGTGCATAATTCGCCCTAAACATGTAAAAAACATCAGTTGGTTCTTCCCAAGGGGTAAACATTCCTTTATAATTTACCGGACCAATCCTGTCAATATCTCTTAAGCCTTCGCCACCTTGTACCCTACCCGGATTATCATGCGAGCTGTACAGCCAAAAGAAATGCCCTGCCGTTTTATCCTTAACAGATTCTGCCAACCTAACTTTCGTTTCCATCAAATCGGTCATCGCATTTTCTGTATAACCTTTTTCTCCAGCAGCAAGCTGATGCAAATCAATCGTTCTCCAGGCACCGTATTCGCCCACTAAAACCTGTTTTTGTAAATCATCGCCATAAGTTTGAGGGTTACCTCCATAAGTACCAGTCCAGTTTTGCGGAACATCCCAATCTGTTCCTTTTCCACCATTACAAGTTGTAACTTTCCTTTGCGATGAAGCAGTCGGATCGAGTTTTCTAATCAATTCAGTACATTCTTTTGCGAAATCTTCGGGCAATGTACTTTCATTTTCTAAACCCCAAAGCACAACCGAGGGACTGTTTCTGCGTTCTTTAACCCAATCCGTTAATAAGTTTTTAAAGTTCTTTCTAAATTCTGGTGTATCATACCAAATATGTGCCGCCATTTGTGTCCAGGATAGAATACCCATTTTATCCCAGTGGGTTTGATATTCAAGATTATGAGGTTGGTGCGCATCTCTGAAAGCATTAAAACCAGCAGCTTTAATCTGCATTACTCTTGATTTAATTTGCTCGGAACTAAATGCATGACTTTGCCCGATTAAATGCTCATATTCTGCAATACCGTTGATAAAAACTGCTTTTCCGTTTAAAAAAAATTGCTTTTGATTTGCATTTTCGCCAATTGGCCAGCTTATCCACCTAATTCCATAAGGTGTATTTTGCTCATCAACAATTTTTCCGTTGGATAAAATTGTGGTTTTTAAAGTGTACAAATAAGGGTTTTCTAGCGACCAAAGTTTTGGGTTAATAAGCTCTTTTGTTTTCTGTTTTATATTGATTTCTTTACCAGCAGCCAAAACAAGCTTACTTTTTTGCACATCAACAATGTTTTTGTCTGCATCTGTAAGCTGATTTAAAACTGTAATTTCCTTTGCTGTGGCACTGTAGTTTTTAATCGTGCTTTCGGTATTTAGTGTGGCAGATTTTTCAGAAACCTTATCGTCATTCCAAATGTGAACACCAAATGGTTCAATTCTTACCTCATTAGTAATAACCAAATGCACAGGGCGAAAAACACCCATTGGCTGAGATCCTTCTGAAAAACCACGTTCCGTTGAACAACCACCATCAACCCAAGGTAAATCTTGAATATTTGCCGGGTGATCTGCCCGAACCGCTAAAACATTATCCTGATTATTTAATTTAATTGTTGAAGTTACATCTAAAGTAAAAGTTGTTCTGCCGCCTGCATGATAGCCCACTTTTTTACCATTTAGCCAAATTGTAGCATACGAACCTATTCCTTCAAAATATAGAAAAAAGCGTTTTCCAGTTGGTTTTTCATTTGTTTTAAATGATTTACGATACCATGCAAAACCATGTTTGTTTCCATGAAGTTTTCTTTGATAACCTTCATATTGATCCCAGTTATGAGGTACGTTTACTTTTTGCCAATCTTTAGGTTTATACGCCGAAAGCTGAAATCCGTTGTAAGCATTTATATTCTTTTCATCAGCTATGCTTAGCCAGTTCTCGTTTAAATTTATATTTTTTCGAACGCCTTGGCTATATGCTTTTGATAGTAAAAGAAGAAAGAAAACAATCAGTAAGGCTTTTTTATTCATCATCTCGTTATTGAAGTTTTAAATCTCCATTTAATCTATAACTCTCTCCGGCTTTCGTTTTAAATTCAATCGATTTATCATTATATTTAATGCTACAGTTCTCGCCAGTTTTTGATTTCACAATCAAAGATGATAGTCTACCTTTAGTCCACCTCAAGTCTACCTCAAATCCACCTCTTGTGCACATTCCAAGTATTTCGCCTTCCTGTATATCACTTGGCAAAGCAGGTAAAATATCCAGATATCCTTGGTGACTTTGCACAATCATTTCTGCAATTCCCGCAGCTCCGCCAAAGTTCCCGTCAATTTGAAACGGCGGATGTGCATCGAATAGATTAACATAAGAACCAGCACCGTTATTTGCTGGCTTAATAAGCATCTTTATCAACTTCATCGCATGGTTTCCATCTTTAAACCGAGCCCAAAAGTTAATTTTCCAAGCCAAGCTCCAACCTGTTGCTTCATCACCACGATACAACAACGATTGCTTTGCGGCATTCATCATTTTAGCATCTTTATCCCACGCAATATCATTACCCGGATAAACGCCCCATAAATGCGAAACATGTCGATGTTTGTTCGTTGTATCGTCTTTATCTTCTAACCATTCTTGCAACTGACCATATTTCCCAATTTGATTTGGCGCAATCAAGACCACTTTCTCTTCTAAAGATTTGCTGAACAATTCATCAACACCTAAAATTTTTGAGGCCTCGATGCAATCCTTAAATAATGTTCTGATGATTTGATGATCCATAGTTGGACCAGCAACCAAACCACCATTTTCAGGCGAATTTGATGGCGTACTAATTAACCAACCCGTTTTTGGATCTTTAATTAAAAAATCTTCAAAAAATTCAGCCGATTTTTTCATCAAAGGATAGCCTTTCGTTTTCAGAAACTCTTTATTTTTTGTAAATTGATAATGCTCCCACAGGTGCGTACTTAACCACACTGCCCCGGTTACCCAAATGCCGTGATTAGAAGCATTTATAGGCGCTGTGCCATTCCAAATATCTGTGTTATGATGCAAAACCCAACCTTTCGCATTGTAATAATCCTTCGCGGTTTCTGCTCCGGTAATAGATAAACCTTCAATCTTTTTAAATAATGGCTCATTTAATGCAGATAAATTAAGCATTTCTGCAGGCCAATAATTCATTTCTAAATTGATGTTGGTTGTGTACTTACTTCCCCACGGCGGACTTAATAAATCATTCCAAATGCCTTGTAAGTTTGCAGGCTGAGTGCCTGGCCTTGAACTTGAGATTAACAGATATCGCCCATACTGCATATAAAGCGCTGCAAATGCAGGGTCGTTTGATTTAGCGAATTTCTCTAAGCGTTCATCAGTTGGCAAATTTTCATTCTCAGATTTACCAAAATTCACACTAAATGTGTTGTAATAAGTTTGATATTCCTTAATGTGCGCTTCTTTAACCGAACGGTAACCTTTACCAGCTAAACCAAGCTGATATACAGAATTTTTTAAGTGAGGGTTTCCGGAAACACTATTTGCACTGACAAAATTTGTAGCTGCAGTGAGGTAAAAAGTTACTTCATTAGCCTTATCAATAATAATTTTGTTATTTATAATTTTTACAGAACCCTTTTTTGCCGTAACGTTTAGCTGGCTCTCTCCTTTTAAAGCACCATCTTTAACCTGTAATTTCATCGCAATAGCTTGCGAAGTAACCTTTATAATTTCAGTTTTTAAATGTGGGCTGGAAAGTGCAGCTGATAAATTTATAGAACCTGCTTTGCTTGAAGTTAAATGTATAACAACAGCCTTGTCTGGTTCACTTGCAAAATATTCACGTTGATAACTAACCCCACCAACCGTGTAATTGGTTTTTGTGATGGCTGTTTTTAAATCTAAGGAACGTTTATAATTGGTAACTGGTGAATTACCATGCTTAAAATTAAGTTTCAAATCGCCAAAAGGCTGATAACTTGCCTGATATTGCGCAACCTCTGGCGGTTCCTGATTTTGAATTTTGTACTTCCAGTCTTTAACTAAAGAAATTCCTTTTTCTACTGATGAACCATTAGGATAAATGCCAATTTTCTTGCTTGTATCTTTATATCCGGCGATGCCGCCCTTATCGTAATAATTTAAAACCTGAATAGCAATTACGTTTTTACCAATTTTTACCAAAGAGGCAGGGATAGTATATTTTCTAGGCTCGAAACTATCTGTATTTCCAATAAGTTTACCGTTTATGTAAGTAAAATCCTGATCACGAATCCGGTTTAAATCGAGAATTAAATCTTGTCTCTTCCAGTTTGCAGGCACATCAAAGGTTGTTCTAAACCAAACCGCACCATCTAAATTTGCCAAACCTACTGCTTCCCAACCTTCGTAAGACGGCACATGAATAGTTTTCCAAAGTTTATCATCGTAATCTGGTAATTCAGGTTTACCTTCAATTCCATTACCCGATTTCATAGCATCAACCCAGGCTTTACGATTGCCAGGCTCGCTTTGCAAACCCATAAACTGTGCCTGCGCCAACTCTTCGGCTTCCTTTTGCTTGCCTTCAAAAAGTAATTTTCTTATTTGCGGTAAATATGCTGATGCTCCTATTTTATTGTAGTTTCGAGGTTTACCACTCCAAAGCGTTTCTTCGTTAAACTGAATTTGATCTGAATTTACGCCGCCATAAATCATTGCACCAATTCTACCGTTTCCAATTGGCAATGCATCAGTCCACTTTGAAGCAGGTTTTGTGTACCACAGTGTTTGATTTAAATCTTGAGCAGAAACAGAAACAGCACAAAGCAAGAAACTAAAAATCAGCAGGCATTTTCTAAAATTCATATTCAATTTTAAATCAATCATTTTGGATTTATTTATTAAAGCTTACTGACCTTTATCGCCAGAAATAACGTTAATTTTTTCTGTTACATCATCCGTTTTAACTACACCTTTTGCAGCGTTTTTAAAATTATTATTCCCTAACGATATGTTTTTGGTTTTATCGCCACTAAGGTTCAAATAAGTTGATGTTCCAACGGTTGGAAAGGAATTGTATATAAAAGCATCGCTTGTATTTTTTAAATCGATAACCGCAGCATTTGTTTTTGGCGTATAGGTTTTAACGTTATCAATCGTTAACTGATTAACATTTGATGTAGAAACCACAGAACCCAATTCGGTATTTACCTGAACATTGTGAAATTCAATTTTATTAGCAAAGCCGATTTTAAAGCCAGTTTTTGCATCCATGTTTATATCACTAAAAGTGATGTTTTCAATTGGCATTTCTTCCAGTCCATTTAAGTAACCCGCCTGATTAACTTGACCCGTGATGTTACTGAAATGAATATTTCGGAATTTAGGAGTGCGTTCAGAAACCGCCTCAGGATTGGTTTTAGCATATTGCATATCCAGGACGATGGCTTGGTCGCGGATGTTTTTCATAATGATGTTGCTTACCCGAATTTCTTCAACTATACCACCTCTTCCTCTTGCCGTTTTAATTCTAATGCCTCTATCTGTTCCATCAAACACACAATTTGATATTGCGATTTTACGAACATCGCCAGACATTTCGCTGCCAATAACCACACCACCATGACCAGATAACATTGTACAATTCGTAATTACATAATTTTCTGCAGGTGTAGCCATTTTTCTTCCGGGAGCATCTTTACCAGATTTAATTGTGATACAATCATCGCCAACGCTAATATGGCAATCGGAAATGTGAACGTTTTTACAGGATTCCGGATTTATACCATCTGTATTAGGCGAATGTGGGTTATTAATTGTTATTGCATGAATTTTTACATTTTCACAAAACTCAGGGTTTACCGTCCAGAAAGGAGAGTTTCGAATAGAAATTCCATCTATCAATACATTTTTGCAAAACATGGTTTGTATAAACGGCGGACGAAGAAATCCACGTTTCATTTGTTTTGGGTCGTCTGGAAGTACAATATCTTTGTTTAATTCATCAAATTTAAGCTGCCATTTAGAACGAGCCTGACCTTCTTTGTAACCTTCAACAAAATCCCACCATTTTTTCCCGTGTCCATCAATTAATCCTCTACCAATTATCGAAATATTTTCGGCTTTGTAAGCATAAAATAGTGGTGAAAAACTAGTTACATCAACGCCTTCGTATCTGCTTTTAACCATCGGCAAATAATCATCAAAATTATCGCTGAAATGTAGTTCAGCTCCAGCATCAATAAAAATGGTAATGTTACTTTTTAAATGAATTGCGCCTGTTAAATATTTGCCTGCCGGGAAATAAACCGTTCCGCCGCCCGCTGCTGAAGCCGCATCAATCGCTTTTTTAATCGCTACAGTAGCGATTTTGCTGCTATCGTTTTTGGCTCCATATTTTAAAACGTTATAATACGATTGGGCTTTTGTAGATAAACAAAATCCCGTTATCAAAAGGAAAAGTAGTGATTTTAACATGTATTTCATTTTGTATTCTTTTGCACTAATTAAAATGTATAGTTAGATTGCTTTGTCGTGCCTCCTCGCAATGATGACCAACCTCAATAACCGTCATAGTGAAATCGATTTTTCACCGATTGAAGCAATCTCTTTTGCCACTGATTTTAAAATCAAATCCACGACAACTAGAAATTATTTCATTGAAACTTTAATCGGTTTCAACTCTGTTCCTTTATACTTTTCTTTACCATTTACGTAAACATAAAGCCCTTTTCCCTGATTGTATTTTTTGCCTGTTTTATCCCATATTATGGTAATAATTTTTCCATGATAAGACAAATTATCCAATTTAAACCAATCCCATTTTCCTTTGGGGATAAGTGGATAAAGCTCCAGAATTTCATCAGCACGAGGTTTAACACCGATTAAATCATTGATGATTAAATCGCAAAAGGTAGAATGGTTATAGAAACTGCTTCGAGGATTATCGCCTTTAAGCCATTCGCCGTTTTTTTCATCCTGATATTCGCCTAAATAAGGTTTACCATTTTTTGTGTGCGATTTTGCATAAGTATGTAACTCGTCATAAAAAACTTCGGCATTCATTTTACCTGTGTTTTTATAATTGGTTAATAAGTTTGAAAGTCCTTTTAAAGTTTGCGAAGTAGCGAAAGGCCAAAGCGCACCATCCCACTCGCAACTGTGTCCGGTACCACGCGTTCTGAATGTTGGATTCCTACGTTCGGCTGTTGTTAAACCCCAAGGCGCATCGAAACCTGCGGTATCTAGAAGCTGATTCCACGCGAAGGCATATTCAGGTTTATCATCCGGTAAGTTAAAATCCCATGGAATAAAACCGATTGCTTCCCTTGCATTTGCAAGTTTGCCTTTAGCCAACTTTGTTTCAAAAAATGAAGAAGAAGCATTCCACAAACTATCTTGAACCAGTTTTTTTAAAGTAATCGCTTTTTCGTCGTATTTACTTTTAAGGTCTTTATCTCCAAGTAATAGAGCAATTTGCGCCATAGCCTTAGCATTAGCAAACATGTAACTGTTAATGGTTGGCCGTCTATTTTCATCCCTTCTGGAACCACTTACCGATTCTTCCATGCCATCTTTTACATCGTGCTGCCAAAACATTCCACTTTTCAAGCCACGTTCTTTTTCCCACTTTTGATAATCTGCATCCATTGCAGGAAAAATACTTTTTAAGAATGCCACATCGGGTTTTACGAGCTGGTTTTGGTAAATGGCATCATCAATCCAACTGCTAAATTGATGGAAACGAGGCTTGGTTTGCCCAACATCAGCATTATAAAACCAAAATTTTATGTAATCTTTTAAGTAGCTATTGTCTTTTAACCATCGCCCCTCGTAAATATGGTGTCCGGCAGCACAGCTGATGGAATTATACTTACCTGCATGTTTTACCGGCTCGATAAATTCAGTAATGATAAAACCCTCTGGCGTTTGTTTTATGTGTTTACGAAAAGACCACCAACGATAATAATAATTTTGTTCAAGCACTTTATCAGGGCATTCGAAAAGCGGAACATTTTCTGATAACCAATTGTACGCATTTGCATTGGGAACAAAGTTTTTTACAGCCTCAGTATCAATCGAGTTGAAATAGGTTACATATTCTTTAAGCTTGGCTTTTAAAGGAATTGCCTTTTGTTGCGCCAGACTTGCAAATGCAAAAGATGTTGCAAATATTGTTGTTAAAAAAATCTTCTTCATTTTATTCGAATAACCAGTCAATATCTTTTCCACGACCATCAAGTCCTGCGTTAAAAATGCGTAGTTCTTGTTTATCATCAATAAAACCTAAAATTAAACTTGCTCCTTTACCCAACGTTAATGTATGCGTACCAGGCTGAAATGAATATGCATGAACATTAAGCGGCAAATAACCATTCACCACCATTGCATTCGAGATTTTAATTTCAGATTGCCCGTAATTATTGGCGCTCGCATCTGTTTCTAACTGCGGTGGATGTAATGTACCTGCATCCTTTGGATTAAAATAGCCTACTAAAAGTTTGACCGCAGATTTAGTGCTGAATTTTATTTCCGTTCCTGCTTTAGCTTGATTCGATTTTGAAAATTTTAAGCCTTTTAAACCAATTAATTCTGATGCAATTTCTTTAACTACAATGTTGGTATCAGAGAACACATTTACGTTTTTATCAAAAGCAATAGTTTCTGCATTTGACGAAAGTATTTTAATATCAGCATTTTTATAAGCAATAGTTTTAATTTCTGAACCCGGCTTAACAGATTTCAAAGAATCGATACTGTGTTTAAAATGGTTTAATTCTTTGGTAAAAACCGGTAACATTTCTTTCCAGGTGATAAATGTTTTATCTACACCACGCATTGGTATTTTTCGCTGCTTAGTTTGCATACTGTTGGCATACAAATAATCCTTTTCGGTCAATTTAACCAATTCAGTATAAAAATTTAAGCTTTTCTGTAAAAATGGAAGCGCCTTTTCTAGGTCTGCAACATCGTTTGAATATTTATAACGTAAAATCCAAAGGGCAGCTTTTACTTTCTCTGCATAGGAATTTGCCATTGCATCATAGCAGTAAATATCATTTTTCAGTCTTCTAAATTCGGCTGTATCTCTTGTAGGCTTCGCCTGATTAATTGCAACCACAGCTTTTTTCCCATGCTCTATAACTTCTTTAGCAATTTGAACCGGAGTTTCGCCAATATGTCCCTGTTTTTTCCATTCCTTTTCTGCGTATTCAATAATCATTTCGCCTTCAGGCGCTTCCGATTCGTACATCAAAGTAAATAATCCATACCTAAAAGGATTGATTAGCTGAGTCATAAGCATTCCCAATGTAAGCGTTTGCCTGTTCCCATCTGTTATGCCGTATCGACGAAGAAGTTTTGGCGAAATTTCCCCAGATTCTTCGTAAGCGTTTAGAATAGATTTACCTCCGTTAACATCAGTACCGTATTTTTTCGCCAATTCGTTACCCCAATATTCTATTTCATCTTTTCTATCTCTCTTACTATTCCAGGCATAACGGCCCCATTCTTTGTACCAAATCCAATCTCTATCGGTTTGCAACAAACGTCCTTTAACATTATCGGCAGTATATGGCCAATCCCAATAACTTGCCTGTGGATATAAATGCAAGCCTTTTGCACCGTAAATTTTATCCATCGCCTGTACCGATTTTTGAATAAAATCAGCAGAGCCATAACGAAAAGGTTCCAAATTGGCTAAAATGTGAACATTAGAAATATTAATTGTTCCGATTGAAGCCAGTTTTCTGTTTAATTCTGCCCAAGCTCCACGAGGTTCGTAAGTTGTTAAAGCTTCTCCGTTAAACTTATTTTCGGTGTATAAATTTTTATATAATGGCAGGGCTGCTTTCATAACAGCAGGAGCGTCCGTATCATGCGCCCGAAGCACAATTGGCGGTTCATCAGTTCTGCCAGAAGCTTTTAAGCCATCTTTTAAACCCGGAATAATAGTTTTTGTAAACCAGTCAATATCATCCTGACCAACACCTTCCATAGCTTCCCCAAGTGCAACCATTAACCCAACATTTGGATATTTCTCTACAAAAGCTGCGATAGATTTTCTGGTGTAATCAGAAATCAAAGGTATAATCGGTCTGTTTCTGTCTTGCGTTTTTAAACCGTGTTTATCTGCAAAGGGTTTCGGAATAATAATGTTGTAAAACATTTGAATTACCCAAATACCACGTTTATCAGCTTCGTGAGTTAAGAATTTGAAAATTTCTTCGTTCTTTTTAAAGGTTTCATCATCAACCTCAATTGCATAAGGGTAATCTTTTAACTTAACCAAAGATGAAAACGGATGCCCATTCCACAAGTAAAGCGAGTTATAACGGTTTTCAACCATCATATCTAAATACTTTACCCAAAGTTCTTTATCGTAAAACCACGGGAAGGTTTCAGGCGTGTAAGGATATTCGTAAACATCGTGCCCGGGTAAATAATCTGGTTTTTGCATACCGATACAAGTACCACGCAATACCATTTCAGGTTGCTCTGCAATAGAAATGCTTTCCGGAATTTTGCCCTGAGCTTTTATGCGTTCAACAAATTCCATACAACCGTAAAGTGTTCCAGAAGCATCTTTTCCGATAACATAAATTACACCATTAGCATCAGAAGTAATTACAAATCCTTCTTTCCCAGATTTTAAAGCTTTATTTTTTATTGACTCTGAAAGTGCTGATTCAACAACTTTATCTCCTAGCGTACCGATTACAATTGAACTCTTGACAATACTAGAATTTAGCTTAGGATTTAGAGTTTTAAGAATGGTAGTGTAATTTAAACTTCTCAGTGCGCTCGTAACTTTTTCTACCCCAAAACTTACCCTAATATTCTTTTTAGATGAAACAAAAATTGTTTTATTTCCATCAGCTTTTACAATTTTAGCACTAGAAAATTCAGGAGATAGAAATATACAGAAAATACAAATCAGAAAATTTCTCATTCAAATTGGCTCGTTAACTTTTAAGCCTTAATCAAAGACTTTGAAGTATATTTGGTTAAATTATTATTTAAATATAAAAGTATTATTCAAATATAAGGAATTTACTAAACCATATTTGTAATATTTTCGCAAGCTAAGCGTATCTGGCAATAAGGGAAACAGGCAATGCGAAGATTACATAATATTTAGACAAGAAGATACAATTTTCAATTAGCAAATTCTTTTTTATTTGTAATTGAGTTTATCTCTAACCATGTAAAATTTATGAGTATCTCAATTTAAAGGCCGTTAAATTCGCTATATTTCGGGAATGCTAATTTCAAATAACATCAAAATAAAAGCATGTTTTCATTAAAAAATAAAAAAGCAATTGTTACCGGAGGCGGAAGTGGCATTGGTAAAGCAATTGCAAGCATATTAGCTGCTCAGGGTGCAGAAGTTCACATTGTAGAACTTGGCTTAGAACAGGCTAAACAAGCAGTTGAGGAAATTACCTCAGCAGGAAATAAAGCATTTAGTTATGCTTGTGATGTTTCAGACCATAATTCTGTTAAGGAAACGTTTAACAAAATTGGTAAGATTAATATTTTGGTTAATAACGCAGGTATTGCACATATTGGCAAAGCTGATACAACCGAAGAATCGGATTTTGACCGCATAATGCGTGTAAATGTTAAAGGTGTTTACAATTGTTTGTATGCAGCAATTCCAATGTTAAGATTATCTGGAGGTGGCGTTATCATAAACATGGCATCAATTGCAGCATTAATAGGCTTGCCAGATCGCTTTGCTTACAGTACAGCAAAGGGTGCTGTTAAAGCGATGACGATGAGCGTAGCTAAAGATTACATCGGAGAAAATATTCGTTGTAACTCTATTTCGCCAGCTCGTGTGCATACACCTTTTGTTGATGGATTTTTACAGAAAAACTATCCGGATAACATTGATGAAATGTTCGAGAAACTTTCTAAAACACAGCCTATTGGCAGAATGGCAAAACCAGAAGAAGTTGGCGCACTTGCATTGTATTTATGTAGCGATGAAGCTTCGTTCATAACCGGATGCGATTATCCAATTGATGGCGGTTTTACAACATTAAATAACTAATAATTACAACGAGATAAATATAAAATGAAATTAATTCGATTTGGAGAACCGGGTGCTGAAAAACCGGGGTTAATTATAGAAGATAAATATTACGATGTTTCTTCGCTTGTTAGCGATTACAACGAAGCATTTTTTGGTGGCGATGGTTTAGAAAAACTTAGCGAAGCTTTAAAAACTGCAAACTTACCCGAAATTGATAAAAAAGTTAGGTTGGGTGCCGCTTTAGCTCGTCCTTCAAAAATTATTTGTGTTGGTTTAAATTACAAAGACCACGCTGCTGAAACAAATGCCCCAATTCCGGCTGAACCGATATTATTTTTTAAAGCTACTTCGGCAATCGTCGGTCCGAATGATGATTTAACAATTCCAAAAAACAGTAAAAAAACAGATTGGGAAGTTGAATTAGCAATAGTAATTGGTAAAAAAGCAAGTTACGTTTCTGAAGAAAATGCGCTCGAGCATATAGCTGGTTATGTTTTGCATAACGATTATAGCGAGAGAGAATTTCAACTAGAAAGAAACGGACAATGGGTTAAGGGAAAAAGCTGCGATACCTTCGCTCCCATCGGACCATTTATTGCTACGCAAGATGAAATTGCCGACGTTCATAATTTACGCCTTTGGTTAACTGTAAACGGCAAAACTTTACAAGATGGAAATACCTCAAACCTGATTTTTAATGTGCCGTTTATGGTTTCGTATATCAGCCAGTTTATGACACTTTTACCTGGTGATGTAATTACAACCGGAACGCCTGCAGGTGTTGGCTTAGGACAAAAACCTGAACCTTGGTATTTAAAAGATGGTGATGTTGTTGAGCTTGGAATAGATGGACTTGGCAGCAGCAAGCAACACGTAAAAGCTTATCAATAACATGAAAAGATATTGCCTAACGCTCGATTTAATAATTGATGAGCAGCTTATTGAGGAATACAAGGCTCATCATAAAGCGGTTTGGCCCGAAATTAAATCAAGCATTACAGATTCTGGCATCGAAAACCTGGAAATCTATCTTTTAGGTAATCGCTTGGTTATGATTATGGAAGTTAACGATAGTTTCTCTTTCGAAGCTAAAAGCAAGGCTGATAAAGAAAATGTAAAGGTGCAGGAATGGGAAGATTTAATGTGGCAATATCAGCAAGCTTTACCAGCCGCAAAACCTGGCGAAAAATGGATTTTAATGGAAGAAATTTTTAAACTTTAAGATAAAATGATTGACTCTCACGTACATTTTTGGAATTTCGATGCAACCAGAGATAGTTGGATAACAGAAGAAATGAGCATTATTCGCAATAATTTTTCTCCGAAGAATTTAATGCGGCCATATAGCGACCTAAAAATCAATGGGTGCATTGCCCTTCAGGCAAGTCAATCAGAAAGTGAAAACAATTTTTTATTAACCCTATCCGAACAAAACGAAATTATTAAAGGAATTGTTGGCTGGATAGATTTAAAAAATCCAAACCTGGATGAAAGACTAAAATATTGGAGTTCATTCAAAAAAATAAAAGGCTGGAGACATGTTTTGCAAGCAGAAACTGCTGATTTTTTCCTTTCTGATGATTTCATCAACGGAGTTAAAAAACTAAATAAATACAATTACACATACGATTTACTTTGCTACCATAATCAATTACAAGATATTATTAAGCTGGTTGATAAATTAGAAAATCAGCCGTTAGTTTTAGACCATTGTGGTAAGCCAGACATTAAAAGCGGAAACATTAAAAAGTGGAAAGAGAACATCAAAATTTTGGCTCAAAACCCAAATGTTTACTGCAAAATTTCGGGTTTATTAATTGAAGCCGATTGGCAAAACTGGAAAGAACATGAAATTTTTGAATGTTTTGATACCATTTTCGAACACTTTGGAACAAACCGCGTAATGTATGGAAGCGATTGGCCTGTTGTTTTAGTAAGCAGACCTTATTCAGATTGGTTTCATCTGGTAGAAAAGTATTCTTCAAAACTAACATTTCAGGAAAAGGAAAACCTTTTCCTGAAAAACGCTAGTAGCTTTTACAAGCTGTAAAAATCTATTTTAAGAATTTATATGTTGTACTGGTTTTATAAACAGAACCAGGTTTTAATGTTGTAGATGCAAAATTTGCGTGGTTTGGTGCATCAGGAAAATGTTGGGTTTCTAAACAAATTGCCGAACGGTATGGGTAAGATTTCCCTCCTTTTCCATCTTTAGTTTCACCAGTTAAAAAGTTACCGCTATAAAATTGCAAGCCTGGTTCAGTTGTATAAACCTCTAAAATAATTCCGGTTAATGTACTTTTAACTTTTGCAATAGCTTTATTTCCATCATGCGGATTTAAAGCAAAATTATGGTCGTAACCTTTGCCAAATTTTAATTGTTCTTCTTTATCATCAATGTTTTTACCAATCGTTTTGGCTGTTGTAAAATCGAAAGCAGTTCCATTTACTGGCGTTATTTTACCGGTTGGAATTAATGTTGAATCTACCGGAGTGTAAGCATTCGCATCGATGAATAATTCGTGATCTAATATGGTTTTATTTCCTTCACCATTTAAATTGAAATAAGCATGGTTGGTTAAATTTACAACTGTAGTTTTATCAGTAGTCGCTTCGTAATCTATCTTTAAAGCATTATCATCAGTAAAGGTGTAAGTAACTTTAACATCAAGCTTACCAGGATAACCTGCTTCACCATCTGCAGATACATAAGTTAACTCGATTTTATCATCTCCAAGTGGTTTTGCATCCCAAACTTTGCCAAAGAAACCATCAGTACCACCATGAAGTGTATTCACGCCATCGTTTAATTGCAAACTATATTCTTTACCATCGAGTTTAAATTTCCCCTTGCCGATTCTATTTCCGTAGCGACCAATTAGCGCACCAAAAAATGGCTCACCTTTTTTTCGGTAAGAAGCAAGACTATCGTAACCCAAAACTACATCTGTAAGCTTATTATTTTTATCGGGCACCAAAAGTGAAACAATCCTACCTCCATAATTCGTAATGGTAACAGATGCACCTGATTTATTTTTAAGTGTAAATAATTCTACTTTTTTTCCATCAATTTCAGCAGTTAATGCAGAATGATTGGCTGTACTATCAGCAGATTCTACATTATTTTTTTGAGGCTGGTTGCAGGCTGTAAGCGATAACGCTAAAATAGCTGTAAGGAAAAATTTATAATTGTTCTTTTTCATAACAAATAATTTGGTTTCGACTAAAATATGAAAATAAATAACGTTATAGTAACGATTATAATTTTAATTCACTTATTATTGAGCCGATTTTTAAATCATCAAAAAAAACAGCATCTTTTACTATTAATATGAATGCATTAGAATTTAAGCCAAAGGCATTTCTTTTCGATTTAAACGGCACCATAATTAATGATATGGAATACCATACATTGGCGTGGCACTCAATAATGAATGATGATTTAGGTGCATCAATATCGTATAAAGATGTAAAAAAAGAAATGTATGGCAAAAATGCTGAAGTTTTAGAACGCGTTTTTGGTTCAGAAAAATTTTCTGCAGAACAGGTTGAATTTTTGTCAAACGATAAAGAAAAAAGATACCAGCAACTTTACATGCCGCATTTGGCATTACTCAACGGATTGGATTTATTCTTTGAAAAGGCAAAAGAACAAGAAATTCAAATGGCAATAGGTTCAGCAGCTATACCTTTTAATATTGATTTTGTTTTAGATGGATTAAACATCAGGCACTATTTTAAAGCAATAGTTTCGGCACACGATGTAGAAATTAGCAAGCCAAACGCCGAAACTTTTTTGAAAGCAGCTAAAGCTTTAAACATCGAGCCAAAAAACTGTGTGGTTTTTGAAGATGCGCCAAAAGGTGTCGAATCTGCTGCGAACGCCGGAATGCAATGCATTGTATTAACAACTACACACGAAATTTATGAGTTTTCAGATTATAATAATATCATTGCATTTATAGATGATTATAGTAACCCAATTTTAAATACACTTTTTTAGTATGGCAAAATATATAAACCAAACACCAGTTTTAGTTGCTGTAGATTGTATTATTTTCGGTTACGATGGTAACGAACTTAAGTTATTGGTAATTAAAAGAGCCATTGAGCCTGTTAAAGATAAATGGAGTTTAATGGGCGGCTTTATTGGAAATGATGAAGATTTAGATGGTGCAGCCAAAAGAATTTTACTTGAGCTTACTGGTTTACACGATGTATATCTTGAACAATTAAATGCTTATGGTAGTCCTGATCGAGATCCGATTGAGCGCACAATTTCAGTTGTTTATTTCGCATTGATTGATATTAATAAATACAGTGCTCAAATTAACGACCAATATCACGCAGAGTGGTTCAAAGTAACAGATGTTCCGGAGTTGATATTTGACCATAATGAAATGGTTAAAGCTGCTATGGATAAAATAAGGTATCAGGCTGCCTTACACCCTATTCTATTTGAACTTTTACCAAAGAAATTTACCATTCCGCAACTTCAGAATTTATACGAACAGGTTTATGATTCGCCAATTGATAATCGGAATTTTATAAGAAAAATTACGGCAAGTGGTTTGCTAATTAAGCAAACTGAAAAAGATAAGTCGAGTTCGAGAAGAGGTGCGTTTTACTTTAAGTTAGACAGACAAAAACATAAAGCCCAGTTTCAATCGTTTTTAAATTTTATTTCAAAGCCGAAACTATAACTAATTCATTCTTCTAAATTCAAGTGCCGAAACACCTTTAGTTTTTTTGAAATTACTAACGAATGAGTTTGCTTGTTCAAAGCCTAATATCTCTGCAATCATAGAAACTGAATAATCGGTATGAATGAGTAATTCTTCAGCTTCGCGTATTAATCTGGAATATAGCAACTCTGGTAAGTTTTTAGAGAAAGCCTTTTTTAAAAATGCATTTAATTTTCTGGATGACATACCCATACCTGCTGCATAAAATTCTGTTGCTCTTTCTGTTTTGAAATACTGCTCTAAAATGGCTCTGAATCTTAATACTTGTTGTAATTCATCAACTGTTAAATCCATCAATTCTGCATTTAAAACAGCAGAAAAACCTAATAATAGTGATAAGTATTGAGCTAAGTATGATGTATCGCGTTTAGCCGCTATTTCTCTTTTTAATTGCTCTAATAACGTAAATGCTTTTTGAGCTTGTTGTACAGTCAAATCTCTGAATGATAACATCATAAAAAGATTTCTAGATTGAGAATCGGTATGTTGAAGTAAAAATTCAGAATAAAGTAAACTACTAAAACTTAACCAATATGCAGAAGTTATTTCACCCTCCAAACGAATAATACCCTCTTCTGGAATAAAGAAAACCCTACCTGGTGATAATGAATAATCTCCTGAATTCATACATAGCAAACCAGCAGCTTCCTTAATAATTAAAACCCTAATTGGATACCCAGAACTTATTGCCTTATCTCTTTTAAACCTCCCCTTGATATCTTCAAGTTGTATCATTTTCTTTCAAAATGTTTTGTTTGTACAAATACAATAATACCCTTATACAACTAAATTACAAAATAAAGCAATGCGCAGATATACGCAATTGCAAACCTTTTCCTATTAAATCTTACACATAATAGCTAATTAAGTAGTATTAACACTTGAATTAGTCATTTGTTTACAAAAATCGGTCACTTGTAAGAAACATATAAAAGTTACAATCAAGGTATGAAACATTGTATTACAAAAACTACAAAAAATTAAATTTATGAACAATTTTAAAACACTTATACCAATAAAACTGTTGTATCAAAGTGAAAACTACTCTAATATTTCTAACAATGTTTATTTTATTGGTAGGTTGTAAAAAAGATATACCAGAGCCGGATGTAATTAAGCTTCAGGTTTATCAAACTAAAATAAAATATGCAAATTATAATGAGCCAGCTATTCTTAACTGGTATGTGAGAAGTGCAGAAAAGGGAGGCTATTTTTTCTGTTACACCACAAGTGATATAACTGATTTTACTGACTATATTTTTCAATACTCTTTAACATTTCCTGCTGCATTAAATGGAAAAGGTGTTGTTAGAGATATTGTTGTTAAGATAAATCAATTAAATGGCGATATGTATTTCGATATCATGAAAAGAGAAAAAGCAGAATTTTCGAATAATTCTACTGAAAAACATCCAAAATATGGAAATCGTTAATTTCCTCCTATAATTATTAAATTATATCAAAAAGTTTTTAGACTAGTTAACATTAAGCTAACTTTTTTTCCCGCCACCAAAAATTACGCAGAAAACGCTGAAACCACCAATAATAAAAATAACGCCTAGTATAAAATTTAGTGTATCGCCCATATTTGAAAGGTAGAGCTAATAAATGACATTACGCAGACTTTCTAAATATTAAGCACTCTGTTTAAGAATAAGTTAATATTTTGTTAAGCCAATTGCTCAAAATCTATAATTACTTTTACTTTATGAAAAGGATAAATAGTGAAACTTCGATTGAAGAATTACAAGACATAAAAAAAGGTGATTTAGTTACCGATACATTCAGCAAAACGGGATTAGTTGAAAAGATTGAAATTATTGAAGACGCTTTATACCGAACCTACGAATTTCATCTAGTTACAGGTAGGATAATTAGCATTAGAAAATAAAAAAGAGGGAAATTAATCCCTCTTTTCAATTTATCAGTTAATCAATTTATTAGTGGTAATAAAAGATTATCCGATAAATAAAGAATGTAATTACATAGTTTAGCAATTGTCTGGTTTTTAGAATATCTATAATTGCAGACAATAAGTGATTACATTTCAATTAAAATCAAAAACCATTCCATAGAGATGGAGGTTTTAAATTTAATGCCTGATAATTTTATTTATTGCCGCAGCCATGTTACCAGTGCCGGTTTTAGCAATTATGTGTTTCCTATGGCTTTTAATGGTTTCTGTACATAAATATAACTTATCGGCAATTTGCTTGCTAGTGTAGCCTTGTCTGGCAAGTTCCAAAACTTCCTTTTCTCTCTTAGATAAATTATTATTTACTTCCGGAAATTCTGTTTCATGGCAAAGTACAAAAGTGCCCGAACTAGAGAGTAAATGAACAGTTAAACTAATTATGTTATTGAAGCTAAACCCCGTAATATCAGTACAATTAACATATTCTATTGTAGGCTTACCATCCTCGGTAAAACTCATAAAATTACTTTGCCTTAAAATATGTATGTAATTATGATCTTTAGCCTTAACTCTTAAATTATAACTGAAACGCAATTTTAAACGCTGATTTTGAGGTGTATTGTAATAATATTCAAATATTGACTGATGTACAGCTCTAAGTCTTTCTAAATCGGATGGATGAATAATGCTTAATCCAAAGTTTAAACCTTTCTTCAGAAAAACTTCCGGTTCGTAGCCTAAAATTGTTTTAATGGAGTTGCTTACACTTAAGTATTGCATGCACGACCAATTAAAAATTCCCTGGTAACCGATGCAACTTTCTGATTTGTGATTGATGATTTCTGGAATAAATTCATCAGATAAATTGGCTTTCTGCAGTTTATTTGAATACCCAGCTATTTTATAAAGCTCGGCAACTGATAGATTATTCAACACATTCATAATGAGAGAATTAATTATATATAAAATTACAATCTTTTTCTGAAATGTAATAGATTTAAAATCCCCCTTTTGAGGGATAATCTTAAAATTAATATTGATGATATTGTAAAGTATTTTTGATAAAAAAATCTCTTAACCAGCTTAAGATGAATAAGATTCTAAACTATTCGTAACTCAAATTCTAAAATTATGTCTTACAAAATTTTATCGTTAGATGGTGGTGGTTCATGGGCTTTGATACAGGCACGCGTACTACAAGATATTTATGGCGACCTAAACGGGCATGAATTACTTAAAAAGTTTGATATGGTAATTGCAAATTCGGGCGGTAGTCTGGTGCTTGCAACGCTTTGTAATGACATGAAATTAAGCGAAATTATCTCTGTTTTTGAAGATGAAGGTAAACGTAAGCAGGTTTTCTCAAAATTATCCTTCTGGGAAAAACTTAAATGGAGAAACATTGCAAGTTTAACCAACGTTTTAGGCCCCAAATATAGCATGGAACGTAAATTATCTGGCTTAAAAAATGTTTTGCAGGCTTATAATAAACTAATGCTTGCTGGCAAAACAACTCAGCCTACTTTAGATATTAACCTTAACTTACTTCCACAGATTATTGGTAAGCCAGAATTGCAAATATTAATTGTTGGCTTTGATTATTTTAGACAAAGAGCAACCTTTTTCCGCTCTAATACAAAAAGTAAAACCGATGCATTTAGTGGCGGAAAATATTACCAAATTAGTTTAGGTCATGCGATACATTCATCAAGTAACGCTCCCGTTAATTATTTCGATGCACCTGCAGAAATTGAAATTAATCAGCTAAACGGTAACGATATTCGTAAAACAAAAATGTGGGATGGAGCCGTTTCTGGTTTTAACAATCCGGTTTTGGCTGGTTTAATTGAAGCGGTAACCAATAATACAATTCCCTTAAGCGATTATAAAATTTTATCGTTAGGTACAGGAACTGGCGGACAAGCAATGATTGCAGATTATCAGACCTCAAATAATGCTGAGATTCAAAACATCTATCAAAAGAATAAACATAATAAATTAGCTTTTACAGATTATAACTTAACTTTCGTATCTGATATTAAGAAAATGTCGACAAGTATATTGGGAGACCCACCTGATTCGGCAACTTTTATAGCCTATTCCATTTTAGATGCGTCTTTAAGTAATACAGCTTGTTTGGTGAGAATTAATCCTTGTATAAAGCCAGTATTAAATGCTACTACTCAGATTTTTGAAGCTCCAGACGTTTATAAAACACAAACTGACGGGACAGAGAATTTTGCAAGAATAATGGATTTGGATATGGATGCAGTTGCGAATGAAGATGTAGATTTGATTAAACAATTGTGCGTAAATTTTATTACCGGAAACAATGGCTTTACATTGGCAAATCAACTTATTAGAGGCGATGGAAATGGAATGCACCTTGGCGATGATACTTATGCAAAAGCAAAAAGCAGATGGTTAAATTGTAATCCAATTTAATATTTTAACCATTTTGAATAATGTTTTCAACGAAGGTTTTATCTTTATGCATGATAAAAATTGATGAGCATACACCAACATCTGATTTGCTAGGTTTAAAAGAAGGCGCATTAATTGAAAACGACAAGGGAATTTCTGGTATAATTCAAAACATTAATATTAGCGTAACTGATGCATATTGGCTATTTGAATTTGTATTAGATGATGGTAAAGAAATCGAAATAAAGAAGATAAAAAATGTTTGCTAGCCAATTTTGAATTCACGGGCTAAAATCTTAAATATTTAAAGATATTTGCACAAAGTTTAAATACCCATGCAAAATATAAAAAACATCATTTTTGATTACGGAAACGTAATTTTCGACATCGATTTCAGAATTGCGCAAGCATCTTTCCAAAAACTGGGTATTGTAGATATTGAAAATTTCTTTGCGCATAAAGCCCATAATCAACTTTTTGATGATTTTGAAACCGGAGCTATATCTCCGGCAGAATTTCGTGAAGGCATTAGAAAAGCTGCGAATAAACCTGAATTAACTGATGCACAGATTGATGATGCCTGGAACAGTTTATTAATTGGAACCCACCAACAAAATCATAACTTATTGTTAGCTGTAAAAGAGAAATACAGAACTTTTCTTTTGAGCAATAACAACGAAATCCACTATGATTGGATTATCAATTACCTTAAAACAACTTTCGAGCTAAACAATTACGATGATTACTTTGAGAAAGCTTATTTCTCTCAACACATGAAATTGCGTAAACCTAACACCAATATTTTTGAGCAAGTTTTAAAGGACAATAATTTAAACCCGTCCGAAACTTTGTTTATTGATGATAGTCCGCAACATATTGAAGGCGCAAAAAAAGTGGGTTTAAATACACTTTTAATGACTGAAAAACCTGCTCAATTAGAATCGTTTTTGAAAGCCAACGGAATTTTGTAAATTAAAGTTATGGCAGAAAAGAAATACAAATCTCTGAAAGAGTTTTATCCTTACTATTTAAGTGAACATACCAACACCACTTCTCGCATCCTTCATTTTATAGGAACTGGATTAGTTGTTTTGGCATTCTTTACTGGCTTTATGTTTCATAATTGGCTTTTCTTTTTGTCTATGCCGGTTTTGGGTTATGGCTTTGCCTGGGTTGGGCATTTTTTCTTTGAAAAAAATAAGCCTGCAACTTTTGAATATCCGGGTTATAGCTTAGCCAGCGATTTTATTCTATTTTACGATTTGCTCACTGGAAAACAAGGATTTGTGGTAAAGAAATAATATATGATTTCATCATTTTATTTTGCCGCGACTTACAGCTATCGTCACCCTGAATTTATTTCAGGGTCTTAACACAGTAATAAGTTAGCGTTTGCATCCGCTAAATGTTTTTTTGCCACAGAAACACAGAATACACGGAGGAAATGAATCTCTGCGAAATAAGTTACTATATTAAGTTCTTAAACCCGATTGTAGCGAAAATACTTTTGATTAAACCTATAAGGTTTTAAAAACCTTATAGGTTTGAAAAAGATTGGAGCAGAAAGCGGGACTGCATTTTCCGAAGAACTACTTGCTTTCATTTCCAAATCATCAATTTAAAACTTCTAAAGTTTTCTTCTTTTCAATTCCCTTTCAATTAAGCCCAATTCTCTACCGGTTTGGCCGGCAACTGAAGTATTTTCCTGTGCTCTTCTAAACAAATAAGGCATTACAGCTTTAATCGGTCCGTAAGGAACGTATTTGGCCACATTGTAATTTGCATCAGCAAGGTTGAAACTCAAGTTATCGCTCATGCCTAACAACTGTGCGAAATACACATGAGGATGATTATGCACCACTTTTTTCTCCTCTAAAAGATAAGTTAACAGGCGGCTGCTATCTTCATTATGCGTTCCGCAAACAATGGCAATTTCTTCAATATGGTCTACACAATAACGTAACGATTCGTTATAATCTTTATCCGATGATTCTTTGTCAGGCTGAATTGGTGATGGATAACCCAATTCGGCGGCACGTTTACGTTCCTTTTCCATGTAAGCACCACGAACCATTTTCACACCCAAAATAAAACCGGCAGCTTTGGCAATTAAGTGGTCGGCTTTCATATCGGCCAATTTATCGTGGCGGTACATTTGGTAAGTATTGTAAACGATTATGCGTTCCTGATTAAATTTACGCATCATATCTAAAGCCAATTCATCTATGGTATCCTGAATCCAGGTTTCCTCAGCATCAATCATAATTGGCACACCTTTATCAAAAGCAGTGCGACAAATCATTTCACAACGTAACTTAACTTTATCAAATTCTGCTTGTTCTGCTGGTGTTAAAGTTTGCTTTGCATCAAGTTTTTCAAGCAAAGCAAAACGACCGATTCCCGTGATTTTAAATACCGTAATTGGGATGTTTTTATCGCCATCGGCACGTAAAATGGTGCGGATAATTTCCTGGCAAGTTTCATCGAAAACGACTTCTTCTTCTTCGCCCTCCACCGAATAGTCTAAAATAGTTCCAACGCCACCTTTTGCCAATTGAGCAATCGCTTTATCACATTCAGCAATGGTTTCGCCACCACAAAACTGTTGGAAAATAGTTGCTTTAATAGCCCCTTGAATAGGCAAACCAATATTTAGAAAGAAATTGGTAATCGGCGGACCAACCTTTGTTAAAAAGTTACTACCAATCATTTTAAACAACCAATAAGCCTTTTTTAAATCAGCATTGCTCTTCTGGCGAAAAGCCACTTCAGTATTATCAAAGTTGGGTTGTTTACTGGGAGATGAATCAATCATTTGTTATTTAATAAGTCAGACGGATGCAAAATTATAAAAAGCATTGATTGTAGAAATTAAAAACAGCTAAATAATCGTATTTTTGCACCAATAATGATACAATTCAAATTAGAGGGCGAATTTATTCCGTTAATCCAGCTGTTAAAGGCAACCGGATTAGTGGGTACAGGCGGTGATGCTCAAGCTGCTGTAATGGACGGCTTGGTAAAGTGCAACGGCGAAGTCGAATTTCGCAAGCGATACAAGGTTAGAGTTGGCGACATCATCACTTTTGAACAAGATAAAATCGAAGTAATATAATGGAAACCTTAACAAGTGCAGGCCATTCGCTTTATTTCGAAAGCAATTTAGATGCCTTAAAAACGCTTTTGGAAAGCAACAAATACAGCAAAGTTTTTATCCTTGCCGATGAACATACAAGTGAAATCTGTTTGCCTGTTTTTCAAGCGATGATGGATGATTTTGCTGATTTTGATTTAATTGAAACTTCGGCAGGTGAAGAAAATAAGAACATTGATTTTTGCATCGGTATCTGGAAAACCCTTCTGGATTTTGAAGCCGACCGTAAAAGTTTGATGATAAATTTAGGTGGCGGCGTAATTACCGATATGGGTGGTTTTATCGCTTCAACTTATAAACGCGGAATCGATTTCGTAAATGTGCCTACTACCCTACTTTCGCAGGTTGATGCCTCTGTTGGTGGCAAAACAGGTATTGATATTGATAATGTGAAGAACATGGTGGGTACTTTCACCCTGCCGCAAATGGTTTTTATTGAAACAGAATTTTTAAAAACCTTGCCTCAGCGTGAGCTTTTATCGGGCTTTGCCGAAATGATTAAACATGGTTTAATTTACGATAAAGCATATTACGAAAAGTTAAAAACCACTAATTACTTAATGCCATCGGCTGAAGATATTTACCGTTCGGTTGAAATAAAAAATGAAGTCGTAACCATCGACCCGCATGAGAAAAACTTGCGTAAGATTTTAAATTTCGGGCATACGATTGGTCACGCGGTAGAAAGTTATTCGTTAGCAAACGATGAAAATCCACTTACACACGGTGAAGCAATTGCCATTGGTTTTGTGTGCGAAGCTGCTTTATCTATTAAAAACAGTGGTTTAACAAAAGAAGAATTGAAAGATATTAGCGATTATATTTTATCACTATATCCAAAATACGAGATTAAAAAAGAAAGTTTCGAAACGCTTTTAGAATTAATGAAAAGCGACAAAAAGAATGAGGATGGCAACATTTTATTCTCTTTATTAGAAACTACAGGCAAATGCACGTTTAACTGCCGTGTTAGCACTGCCGATATTTTAAGAAGTTTGGATTACTATAACAGTTTATAAATGAAGTACACCGGAAGTGATATTTCTGTAGGCGCATTATTTGGCTTCGTAATCGTTTTAACCCTGGTTGAAATGTATTTTAGCTATGCTCACGACAGAAAATTATACACCAAACGCGACACCTGGACCAACATTTACTTAATGGTTTCGGCAATTGTAATTAACCTTGGCATGAAAACAGCAACATTCTTCCTTTTAGAATATTGCTACCAATTCAGATTGTTCCAAATTTCCAACATCTGGATTTATTGGACGGTTTTAATCCTCGCACAAGACTTTTTGTATTGGTTTTTACATACCGTTGGGCATTATGTTCGCTTTTTCTGGGCGATGCATGTTACACACCACTCGTCAGAACATTTTAATTTAACCACGGGTTTCCGTTCAACCGTTTTCGAACCGTTGTACCGCGTTTTCTTCTATTTGCCTTTGGCATTTATGGGCTTCACGGCGATGGATATCCTTTTTGCTTACCTCGTAACACAGATTTATGGCAATTTGGTTCATACACAATACAAAATCAATTTCCCGAAATGGTATGAGTATATATTCGTAACGCCATCGCACCACCGTGTTCATCACGCCAGCAATGTTCGCTATTTGGATAAAAACATGGGTATGGTTTTAATCCTTTGGGATAGAATGTTTGGAACTTTCCAGGCAGAATTACCTGAAGACGAAATTAAATACGGCTTGACTACGCAACCAAAAGATACCGGACCGGTAAACATTATTTTCCATGAGTTTATTGCTTTAACTGCTGATGTTAAAAAAGCACCGACTTTTATGGATAAAGTAAAATACCTGTTTAACCCGCCTGGTTGGAGCCACGATGGCAGCACAAAAATTGCAAAGGTAATGCAAAGAGAATTGCATGAGGCTGAAGAATCGCTTAAACAAGAAAAAGAAGATAATAAATTGAAAGATTTCAACGAGAAACAAAGAACACTAAGTTCGACAGGATAATATTATAAACGGTCTGTATTTTACAGGCCGTTTTCGTTTAAGGGATTCGCGTATTGCCCACATCCCCTAGTTAGCGGAATAGTCATATTGCCCACGATTTTAATCGTGGGTTATGTTCCAAATTGCAAATCATCGTCAATTGGTATTTCCAAAGAAGATTTTCTTTAAGATTTTGGAAATGTAAGGTTCGGTTCATTTGGCTTATGCAGTCCTGCTATCCATTACAATCTTTTTGTGAATGTCAGTAATAACTTGTTGAGCACCTGGAACAAAAAGTATTTCCATTGCTATCAGGTTTAGGAAGTAAGGAAACTGCTTCTTCGGAAAAACTAATACAACGCTACAATTCAATTTAATTCGATTTATTATCAAACAACAAGAACATAGTCTGCATTTTAAATTTCCACCCAACTAAGCCTAAGCTCAATCTCCCCGTTCTACTTTTAACCGGCCTAACAAATTTTTGGGGATGCACTATATGTGCCAAAGTAGAAACTTCAAAACAAAAATTTTCAGCCGGCAATTTTGTTTCTTTTGTTGTCAAAAGAAAAAAGCCCGTCTGGCTAAGACAAATAAACACCCCGCCCTGCGGGCACCCCTCTAAAAGAGGGGAATACAAATCGCAGAAACCGACCTTTACCAAAATATTCATATATTAACAATCAAATTTTACAGAATCCGAATTGATTAATTGTTTTCTTCTATTACCCTAACCCTCTCAATCATCATATTCACCCATTTCATACCCATCTCAAAAACGGCCTAAATCAAACAAAATTAAATTTTATTAAAAATAATTTCATTTTCCTATTGACAAATTAAATTTTGTTATTACATTTGGCTCATTCAAAAACGAAAATGAAATTATTCAACACATATTACTTTGGTTACTTTTACTTTTTTAGTAAGAGCCGGGGCTAATATGCAAAAAGATATATAACAATATTAAAATGTATAAAAAGTCCCGGCAAACAGCCGGGACTTTTTTGTTTTACGCAAAAATGGAAACGACAAAAAGAGTAGCAATTCAAGGTATTAAAGCATCTTTTCATGAAGAAGCAGCCTACAAGTTCTTTGGTAAAAACATCGAAACGGTAGAATGCAACTCCTTTAAAGAAACCTGCGACAAACTGGAGAAAAATGATGCAGATTTCGTAGTAATGGCCATCGAAAACTCTATTGCAGGTAGCTTGTTACCGAACTATACCTTAATCCGCGATTACGGCTTTTCGGTAGTTGGCGAGGTTTATTTGCCTATTCAATTACACTTAATGGCATTGCCTGGTGTAAAGTTTGAGGATATTAAAATTGTAACCTCCCACCCCATCGCTATTCGTCAGTGCATCGATTTCTTTTACGATTATCCGCACATTAAAATTGTAGAAAGTAATGATACTGCTGCTTGTGCAAAACGCATCCAGGAAGAAAAACTGACAGATACAATGGCCATTGCAAACAACTTAGCCGCAGAACTTTACGGCTTAAACATTTTAGAGCGTCGGGTTGAATCAAACAAAAAAAATTACACCCGTTTCCTTATCCTTAAAAAAGACAAAACAGACGAGGGAAAGAAAATAAACAAAGCGTCAATCTGTTTTCAGGTTGGTCATAAAGCTGGCTCTTTAGCTACTGTACTCAACATCTTCGCGGAACAAGAGGTAAGCTTAACAAAAATACAATCTATGCCTGTGCTTGGTAAAAGAAACGAATATTACTTTTATGTCGACTTAGAATGGCCAAGTACAGAAAAATATGATAATGCCGTTAGAAAAGCATTAAAATACACTTCGAATTTTAACATCCTCGGAGAATATTTAAAGAACGATAAAGTATAAATAAGTCGGAAGTCCTGAGTTAGGAGTCCGAAGATAAATATTAAGAAATATAATAATTAAAATCAAAATATAACTCCGGACACCCGACTACGGACTTCGGACTAAAAAACAAGCCATAAATCATGAAACTTAATTTAAACATTCAACCCCTAAACACTTGGTTAAACGTTAACAACGAACCACTAATTATTTCAGGCCCTTGCAGTGCAGAAACTGAAGAGCAATTATTAACTACTGCACATTTATTAGCTGCAACTGGTAAAGTATCAGTTTTAAGAGCTGGTATCTGGAAACCACGTACTCGTCCGGGAGAATTCGAAGGTATCGGAAGTATCGGTTTAGAATGGTTAAAACGTGCTAAAGCTGAAACTGGTTTACCAACAGCTGTTGAAGTTGCAAATGCAAAACATGTTGAAGAAGCTTTAGCTGCAGGTGTTGATATCCTTTGGATTGGTGCTCGTTCTACAGTAAACCCATTCACGGTTCAGGAAATTGCTGACGCTTTAAAAGGTCACGACGTTCCGGTATTAATTAAAAATCCAGTTAACCCTGATTTACAACTATGGATTGGTGCAATTGAGCGTATCAATGGTGCTGGTATTACTAAAATCGGTGCGATTCACCGTGGTTTCTCATCATTCGAGAAAAGCTCTTTCCGTAACGAACCAATGTGGGAAATGGCGATTCAATTGAAAACTTTATGCCCTGAATTGCCAATCATTAACGACCCAAGTCACATTTGTGGTAACCGTGAGTTAATTCCTTACATCTCTCAAAAAGCTTTGGATTTAGATATGCAAGGTTTAATGATTGAATCTCACGTAGACCCATCAGTTGCATGGACAGATGCTAAACAACAAGTTACCCCTGCTGCATTAGCTGAATTGGTTGACCGTTTAACAGTACGTGAGCCCGAAGCACCAAACGAAGCTTTCGCTGATAAATTAGCTGATTTACGTAAAAACATCGATAAAATTGATGATATTTTATTACAGAAATTGGCTGAACGTATGGCAATTGTTGAGAAAATCGGTGAGTTCAAACGCGATAATCAGGTTACCATTTTACAAGTTAACCGTTGGGATTCGATTATTAAAAAAGGTCATGCTTTTGCAAAAGCTTTAAAATTAGATTTAAACTTTACCGAGAAATTCTTAGAATTGGTACACGGCGAATCTATCCGCAAACAAACTGAAATTATGAATGCTGGTAAAGCTGCACAAGGAATCGCTGCTGAACAACATACTGAAGTTTCGAAATAAGGCTGAAAGTTTAAAGCAGAAAGACTAAAGCTTAAAGACCAAAGTCGAAAACCTACGGCACTAAGTTCTTTGGCTGAAAAATTAAAAACATAAGCTCACTTCAAAGCCCTCCCTACTGGGGAGGGTTGGGTGGGGCTAAACTACAAATACAATGTCAAAAAACGCCTTAGTTTCTTTTAAAGGAACCAAGAATATTAACACGGAAATCCAATTAACAGGTTCAAAAAGCGAATGCAACAGAGCGTTAATTATCAGCGCACTGAGCAAAAAATTGGTTAAAGTTGAGAACCTATCTAATGCAGCCGACACGGTAACATTAAATGGCATTCTTAATACTTTGGAAGATGAACTGGAAGTAGAAATTCAGGAATCAAAAACTGTAGATGTTGGTCCGGCAGGAACGGCAATGCGTTTTCTTTCTGCATATCTATCGGCTAAAAACGGTAACTTCTTACTAACCGGAACGGAGCGGATGAAACAACGCCCAATTGGAATTTTAGCAGAAGCTTTAAAAACACTTGGTGCCGATATTTCTTATGCAGAAACTGAAGGTTTTCCTCCGCTAAATATTGCTGGTCCATTAAATCAAAAAACTGCTGAAGTTAAAATAAAAGGCGATATCAGCAGTCAATATATTTCGGCTTTGCTGATGATTGCACCAATTTTACCTCAAGGGTTAACTTTGGAAATTGAAGGCGAATTAACATCTAAACCATATGTTGATATGACTTTGGATATGTTAGCTGAAGTTGGCATTGAACATTCATGGAATGGAAATTCAATTTCGATTAAACCTCAAACTTTCAAGCCTGGTACATTGGTTGTAGAGCCTGATTGGAGCGCTGCATCTTATTGGTATAGTATTGCAGCCTTGGCTGATGAAGCAGAAATCAGCTTACCTGCATTAAAAGAAAAAAGCTTGCAAGGCGATAGCCAGATTCAAAAAATCATGAAGATTTTTGGCATTGCAACTGAAAAAACTGAAAAAGGAATTTCAGTCAGCAACTTAGGTTTATCATTAGAAACTAGCCAGGTTCTGGATTTAAAAACCTGTCCTGATTTGGCGCAAACGATTATAGTTATTGCCGCTGCTTTGGGTAAAAACATGTCTTTTACCGGATTGGAAACCTTAAAAATTAAAGAAACCGACAGAATTGCTGCCTTACAAAATGAGTTGGCAAAAATTGGTGTGACTTTAACCGAAGATAATCTGGTTTACACTTTAAATACCGACGAACTTCATTTCCCTGATAAAATTACCATTGCCACATATGAGGACCACCGTATGGCCATGGCTTTTGCACCACTTGCCTTATTAATCAACGAAGTTGAAATTGAAGAAATGCAAGTTGTTGAAAAATCTTATCCTTATTTTTGGGAGGATTTGAAAAAAGCGGGGTTTTCAGTAGAAGAACAAGGATAAAAGAACAAAGATTAAAGACTACGAAACATATAACTTATAACCTAAAACTTTTAACTTAAATGGCAGGCAACTCATTCGGACAATTATTTCGCATCACCACCTTTGGTGAATCTCATGGCGTAGCCATTGGGGTAATTATTGATGGCTGTCCGGCGCAATTGGATATCGACATGGATTTTATTCAATCAGAATTGGATAAACGTAAACCAGGTCAATCTAAAATTACTACACAAAGAAAAGAAAGCGATACGGTTCAAATTTTATCGGGTGTTTTCGAGGGTAAAAGTACAGGAACGCCAATTGCTTTGTTAATTCCTAACGAAGACCAACGTTCGAAAGATTACGGTCATAATGTTGATGTTTATCGCCCAAGCCATGCTGATTATGTTTACGATGCAAAGTATGGCATCCGCGACCATCGTGGTGGCGGACGTTCATCTGCCCGTGAAACGGCTGCTCGTGTAGCAGCAGGTGCAATTGCCAAATTGTTTTTAAAACAGCAGGGTATCGAGATTTTTGCGCATGTCACTTCCGTTGGAACCATCGAAGCGCCGAATTTAGAAAGTAACGATTTATCAGCTTTGCTTGATATTAGGGAAGAAAATATTGTACGTTGTGCCGACCCAGCAACTGCACATGAAATGATTGAATTTATTGATTCAGTTAGAAAAGATGGCGATACCGTTGGTGGTAAAATTGGTTGTGTAATTAAAGGTTGTCCAGCTGGTTTGGGCGAACCTGTTTTTGATAAATTACATGCTGATTTAGGCAAAGCAATGTTAAGTATTAATGCCGTTCATGGTTTTGAATACGGTTCTGGCTTTGCCGGAAGCGAGTTAAGAGGTTCTCAACATAACGATATTCCTCAACCAAAAGCGGCTGATTCAAAAGTTTTCAAAACGACAACAAATTTTGCTGGTGGTATTTTGGGTGGTATTTCAAACGGAATGGATATTACTTTTAAAGTGGCATTTAAACCCGTTGCAACGATTATGCATAACCAACAAACCATTAATGCTGCTGGCGAAGCTTCTGAAATTAAAGGCAAAGGCCGTCATGACCCTTGTGTGGTACCAAGAGCGGTTGTCATTGTTGAAGCAATGGCTGCTTTGGTTTTAGCCGACCAGTTTTTAAGGAATAAAGCGAGTATTGTTTAAAGCAAATTGTCATCCTGAGCTTGTCGAAGGACTTTACAGAACGGTCTTCGACAAGCTCAGACTGACAGTTTAATATAAGTACGAATATTATGAAATTTCTCCCTATTCTATTTCTTTTCATCAGCATTAATACTTTTGCTCAAACATACAATGAGCAAATAAGCAAGCATCGCAATAACTACAAACAAGATTTTGTCAAAGAATCCAATTCCCCATTAAAGGAAGCTGATTTAAAAAATCTTCACTTTTATGATGCAGATAGCAGTTATAAAGTTTTAGCCATTGTTGAACCACTGAAAAATGAGAAGGTATTTAAAATGCCTACCTACGACGGAACGAGTAAGGAATTTTATCGCTTTGCGAAGATAAAATTTAATTTAAACGGACAGGAAACCGTAATGACGTTGTATAAAAATGTTGCTTTGGCGAGTAATCCGGCATATAAAGATTTACTCTTTCTGCCTTTTACCGATGAAACAAATAATAAGGAAACTTATGGCGGTGGAAGATATATTGATTTGAGTTCAAAAGAAATCATCGATGGCAAAATCGAGGTCGATTTTAACAAAGCATACAACCCCTACTGTGCTTACAGCGATGGCTATCGTTGCCCGGTTCCACCAGAAGAAAACGATTTATCATTAGAAATTAAAGCGGGAGAAAAGCTTTATACTGGTGAAAAGAAGCATAGAAAGTAGCCTTAACATTAAGTCTGTAATTATAGATTTAATAATTACCTTTAATGTTTAAATTCCCTATAAATGTACAACTGTTTAATTGTAGATGATAACGAAATCGAGCGTGATGCAATTACTATGCACATCAATAAAATTCCATCATTAAATATCGTTTCGATATGTAAAGATGGGATTGAAGCTATTGATGTAATTAACAATAAACAGATTGATATTATTTTTTCGGATATAGATATGCCGGAACTTTCTGGCACAGCGTTGCTAAAAACACTCAAAAACAAGCCTGTTTTTATATTCATTACTTCATACAATCAATACGCTGCAGAAAGTTTTGATTTAGATGCTATAGATTTTGTTGTAAAACCTGCAACATTCGAACGCTTACTAAAATCAGCAAATAAAGCCATCGAGTATATTGAACTCAGAAAATCTGCTCAAAAAATTCAAAGTGATATTAGAGAAGAAGATGATTACTTTTTCTTTAGAGAAACCAAGGGAATTACAAAACTTAAATACAATGATGTAATTTATATAGAAAGCATGGGCGATTTTTCGAAAATTTATACGTCTGGAGAAAAGCACATCATCCTAGTTGGACTTAAAAATCTTGAAAAACAATTACCTAATCAGTTTATGAGGGTTCATAAGCAATATATTATTAATGTTAATAGAATTTCTACGCTTACTGCACACGAATTACATTTAGAAAATAATTTTATTGTACCTATTAGTGCAACTGCCAAGCAAGAATTACTTGAGAATGTTATCGATAAGAAAACGCTATCAAGATTTAAAAAGTGATCAATCTCTCTTAAAAATTAAGTTAAATTTTGTTCCTTCATTTTTGGTAGAAAATAGCTCAATTTTTCCTTCCATCAAAGTCATGAAGGTTCTACATAACAGCAATCCGAGTCCGGTGCCCTTTTCTCTATTTGTTCCAGGAGTACTAAATCCTGCACCTTGAAAAGCTGATTTATTGAAATGCGCTACCTGTTCAGGTAACATTCCAATACCATTATCAGCAAGCGAAAGCACTAATTCGTTATTTACGACATGTGATGAGATTATTATTTTCCCATCGTTCTGAGTAAATTTTACAGCATTACTAATTAAGTTTCTAAGCACAAGCGAAAGCATATTTTCATCAGCTTTACAAATTGTATTAGACGGAATATTATTTTCAATAGTTATTCCTTTCAAATCAGCTGTATTTTTTGATTCGATTACAACATTATTAGTCAAAATGGAGATGTTTAGAGGTTCTAAATATGGATTAAATCCTTGCATTTGGCTTGCAGCCCAATTCAGCAGATTTTCCATCATCGAAGATGTGTAAGTAAGGCTATTTTTTAGCGATGATGCATATTTCGTTAGCTTATCCTGATCAATTTTCCCGGCTTCTAGTAATTGAATAAATGAGATTAAAGAATTTACAGGCGTTCTCATATCATGGCTAACTACACTAAAAATTCGATCTTTTACCCTACTCAGCTGCTCCAATTCTCGCTTTTGCTTATTTATTATTTTATTTAACCGAGTAGTTTTCCGCTGATTGAAATAAATTAAGCCTGCGGTAAATATTACTAATGTGATGGCGACTGTTAGGAATATTTTAATTTTTTCATCATACTCTATTTGCTGTTTTTGCTCAGAAATCTGTTTGTTTTTTTGATAGGAATCATAAGCAGATTGCAACTTAGAACGTTCAAAATTACTGCTTTGCAGGTTTTTCTGTTGTCCAACAAATTCCAGTTCTCTTTTTCTTAATAAAAGTTGCTGTTCTTGTTGCCTTGCCAAAAGAAACTGTTCTTTTAGCACTGCGTCAGAAACCTGCTGTTTAAGCTTATAATCGTTTTCTTTTACACCAAAGTCAAGAATTAATTGTCTTCTGGTTATTTCACGTTCTTTTTCTTCGTTAAATAATTTATCCTTTGCAATAATATATCTCTTGTAATAATCTAAAGATTCTTTCGGCTTATTCAAATCCTGATATAATTCGCTTAGGGTTAAAAGCACATCTCTTTGGGTATTGACGAAATTTTTCTCAACCGAAATATTTAATGCCAAGTTTAAAATTTCGAGCGCATTTTGATATTTTTTCTGGTTTTTATAGAAAACACCTAATATTTTTAAATTTTCGGCATAAAAACCCTTTTGTCCAGTTTGTTCATCAATTTTTATAGCTTCCAAGTAATGTGTTAGCGCTAAATCAGTTTTTCCTTGTTGTTCGTAAACTCTTCCAATATTTCTTTTAAATGATGAAATACCTAATTGATCATTTGAGTTTTCTGAAATTTTTAAGCCTTTATTAAAATAATCTAAAGCAATTGTAAGTTTACTTTCAGGCTCAATATTCATTGCAATCAAATCTGATGTTTTGGCAGCAAGATAACTTTCACCTAAACACTCGTAAGAAAACGCAATTCCAGTTCGATCATCATTAGCTGTAAATATTTTTAGTGCTCTTTTACCATAATCAGCAGCAGATTTTAGCTGACCTAAAGCTTGATAAACAGAAGCAATGTTAATATAACAACTTGCCAAATCATCCTGATTATTGGTTTTTTGATATAAAACAATTGCTTTTTGGTTTACCTCTAAAGATTTTGCATAATCCGGAATTGAGCTATACAAAGCACTTAAATTTAAATAAATACCGGCTTCCATGTATTCATCTTTCAAATGCTGATACTCATTTAAAGCTTTATAATAATATTTTTCGGCCTCTAAGTAATTTGCCAAACCATGATTAAACAGTGCTCTACGGTTGTAAATCACTGCAGAAAAACTCCTTAAATTTAAGTTTTGAGATAGTTGTAGACTTTTTTGATAGTATTCTTCAATTTTTGGAGAATTTTTAAGCAGCATGTATTCCCTCATTATCAAATAATGGGTCTTCATTTTATTCGAATCTGGCTTGGAATATTTTTGATTTACTTTAAATAAACTATCCAACTTACGTGGATTAGTTGTTTGAGCATGAAGTGTTCCAGAAAAAACTAAAAAAATCAGAATCAGATAAAATTTTCCGAACAATTTTACAGCAAGTAAATCACTAATCTCAGAGCACCTATCCATTATTGTTCCATTCCTAATTAACTCAAAATATTTGATTAATAAGAAACTATACAAACGTAGCTGAAAACTGAAAATCGTTTCCTAAATAGGAAAATGAATTGGGGGAATGATTTGGTTTCTTAATTATGGTGAAAGATAATTTTTTTTAATCAATAGATAAACTCAAAAGTTTGCTAAAACCTTCAAAACGCAATATTTTAGAGTATAAATACTGTTTCACAACCTGTGGTTGTTCGATTTAAAATAAGCTTATAAATTTATTGGGGTTAGAATCGTGCATCATTTCATAAACCACTTCTATAATATCATCAACAGAAGGTTTACTAAAATAATCGCCATCTGAACCAAATGGAGGACGATGTGCTTTTGCGGATAACGTTCTCGGTTGTCCATCAAGATGAAAATAACCTTTTTGTTGCTCTAAAATTTGCTGAAGAATATAAGCAGAAGCACCTCCAGGTACATCCTCATCAACAACTAGAAGTTTATTAGTTTTCTTTAAAGATGTTGCACAAACCATCGTTTTATCAAAAGGCAATAGTGTTTGAGGATCGACAATTTCAACGGAAATTCCTAAAGTTGCCAATTCTTCAGCCGCTTCTTGTACAATTCTTAAAGTAGAACCATAAGAAACAATTGTAATATCGGTTCCTTCTTCTAAAACCTCTGCTTTGCCTAATGGAACCGTAAATTCACCAACATTTTCAGGTAATTTTTCTTTTAAGCGATACCCATTTAAGCACTCGATAACTACAGCGGGTTCGTCTGCTCTAAATAGCGTATTATACATTCCTGCGGCTTGAGTCATATTTCTTGGAACGCAAAGATGCATTCCTCTTAACGATCCTAAAAGCATGGCAATTGGAGAACCCGAATGCCAGATTCCTTCAAGTCTATGCCCTCTTGTGCGTACAATTACAGGTGCTTTTTGAATACCTTTTGTACGATATGCTAGCGAAGCCAAATCATCGCTAAGCACATTCAGTGCAAAAATTAAATAATCTAAATATTGAATTTCGGCAATAGGTTTAAGGCCTCTTAAAGCCAAACCAATACCTTGCCCCATTATCGTCATTTCGCGAATGCCAGTATCAGTTATGCGTAACTCACCAAACTTTGCTTGTAAACCTGCAAAACCTTGATTAACATCGCCAATATTCCCTAAATCTTCTCCAAATGCTACAAGTCTTTGGTCGCGGGCAAAATTTGCATCAAAACATGCATTTAAAACCTCCCTACCATCAACCATTTTAGAAAATTCGTTGTAAACCGCATCAATAACTTCAATTTTATCTGGCGATTCATTACCATCTGTATGAAGCTTAGAATTGTATCGCTCGCGATTTAATTCCATTTGAATTTTATACCAGGCTAAAAGTTCATCACGTTCTGGTGATTTAACCTTAGCTGAAACACGAATTGCTTTACGGACAATTGTAAAAACTTCACGTCTCTGAGCATCAGCAATTGAAGCAAGTTGAGTAGCAAGTTTTGCCAATTCTGGTTGATGTTTTACCAAACCGCCAATTAAATCAATTACTTGCTTTTGTTCGGGCTTGATACTATCTAAGAACTCATTCCATGCTTCTTTTTGAGCATTTCTAACAAATGCTTTAGCTGTTTTCTCTAGTTCAGCAAGATCTTCATCAGAGATTATTGCTGATTCGAGCATCCATTCTCTCATTTTTAAGATGCAATCATGCTCGTTTTCCCAGGTTAATCTATCTTTCGATTTATAACGTTCATGCGAACCAGATGTACTATGACCTTGAGGTTGTGTAAGTTCCGTAACGTGAATTAATACCGGAACATGCTCATCTCTACAAACATTAATTGCTTTTTCGTAAACTTCGCAAAGGGCAGGATAATCCCAGCCTTTTACCTTATAAATTTCATATCCGGCAACATTTGCGTCTCTTTGAAAACCCTTTAAAACTTCAGAAATATCTTCTTTTGTTGTTTGATATTTTGCAGGTACAGAAATTCCATAAGCATCATCCCAAACCGAAATTGCCATGGGAATTTGTAATACTCCGGCAGCATTTATTGCTTCAAAAAACACACCTTCTGATGTTGAAGCATTGCCAATAGTACCAAAAGCAACCTCATTTCCGTTCACGGAAAAGTGCTTTAAATAATCTAATTCTCTATTATTCCTAAATAACTTAGAAGCGTACGCTAAACCAACTAAACGAGCCATTTGCCCTCCCGTTGGAGAAATATCTGAAGAACAATTTTTAATTTGAGTTAAATCATTCCAGCTTCCGTCTTCATTTATAGATTTGGTTGCAAAATGACAGTTCATTTGCCTGCCACCAGAAAAAGGATCTGCCCCTTCTGCCGGGTTTGCGTACAATTGGGCAAAAAATTCCTTGATTGTTGATATGCCTGTTGCAAATGCAAAAGTTTGATCGCGATAGTAACCAGAACGCCAATCGCCATTTTTAAAAGCTTTAGCCATTGCAATTTGCGGAACTTCTTTTCCATCGCCAAAAATGCCAAATTTCGCCTTCCCTGTTAACACTTCTCTCCTACCCAAAACACTCGCCTGACGGCTCTCGTAGGCAATTTTGTAGTCGTTTATAACGATAGATTTAAAATCGTTAAAACTTAATTCAGAAGCATCAATAGAGTTGGTAATCAATTTGTCATTCTGCATCGTAATCAAATATTGGTTGCCGCAAATATATACAAAATTAAAAGTTTGCCTTTATCCTCGATTGTAAAATTATATATGGATTAGTAAAATATACTTGGAATAGTTTTTGTTTTAGTTGTTTAAATATTAAATTTGTTTTATAAATTTTAACAAACATTTTCAACACATAAACATGAAAAAGATTTTTGTATTATTCGCTTTTGTAATGGGATTTGGTTTAGTAGCAAATGCTCAAACCGCAGCCAAAGCAGAATTTAAATTCGAAGCTGAAACCCATGATTTTGGTAAAATTACGGTGAACAAGCCAGTAACTTACGATTTCAAATACACAAACATTGGTGAAGAGCCATTAATTATTACTAAAGCTGAGGCTAGTTGCGGTTGTACTGTACCAAAATATACCACTGTTCCTTTGAAAAAAGGTGAAAGTGGAACAATTTCAGTTACATTTAGCGCAGCCGGAGCTCCACAACCATTTACTAAAACAGTAACGGTTACTTCGAACGCGAAAACGCCTATTAAAGTGCTTTATATTAAAGGAGAAACTGTTGCATCAGCAACAAAATAATTTTTTAATCTATAATATTTAAAAAGTCCCGATTTTAATCGGGACTTTTTTATTTTTGTGCCATGCCAAAAATTTCACAAAAAGGCTTGCAGATGCCTGCATCGCCAATCAGAAAGTTAACGCCATTTGCAGATAAAGCAAAGCAAGATGGTAAAAAGGTTTTTCACTTAAATATTGGTCAGCCAGATATTGAAACGCCCGAAGGAATGCTAAATGCAATTAAAAACATCGATTTTGATGTTTGGGCATATACACCATCTGAAGGTTCATTAGCTTATCGCCAAAAACTTACCGAATACTATAATAAACTTGGTTATAATATTAAACCAGAAAACATATTGGTTACCGTTGGTGGCTCTGAAGCCATTACAATTGCAATGCAAACCTGCGTTAACGAGGGTGATGAAATTATTATTCCAGAACCATTCTATGCAAACTACAATGGTTTTGCTTGTATGAGTAACGTGGTTGTTAAACCAATTTTATCATTTATCGAAAACGGTTTTGCTTTACCTCCAATAGCCGAATTTGAAAAGCTGATTACCGAGAAAACAAAAGCAATAATTATCTGCAACCCAAATAATCCAACAGGATATCTTTATTCAAGAGAAGAATTAGAAGCTTTAAAATCACTTTGTGTAAAATATGATTTGTTTTTATTCTCTGATGAAGCCTACCGCGAATTCTGCTACGATGGTCGTGAATTTATTTCGCCAATGCATTTAGATGGATTAGATGAAAATGTAGTAATTATGGATACGGTTTCTAAACGTTATAGTGCTTGTGGCGCTCGTTTAGGTTGTTTAATTACAAAAAATAAAGAAGTTATCTCTTCGGGATTGAAGTTTGCACAAGCAAGATTAAGCCCTGGAATGGTTGAGCAAATTGCTGGTGCTGCTGCTGTTGATACTCCGGATAGTTACTTTGAAAAAGTTAATACGGAATATACGCTTCGTAGAGATACGCTTGTTAAGCGCTTAAATAATATTGAAGGTGTTTTCTGCCCAAATCCGGGTGGTGCATTTTATGTTGTAGCAAAATTCCCTATTGATGATGCAGATAAATTCTGCCAATGGATGCTTGAGGAATTTAGTCACAATAACCAAACGGTTATGATGGCTCCGGCAACTGGTTTTTATTCTACACCAGGTTCTGGAAAGAACGAAGTTAGAATGGCTTATGTTTTAAACACTGAAGATTTAAATGCATCGATGGATTGTTTAGAGTTGGCTTTAAGACAATACCCAGGCAGAGTTATTTAAAAAAATCTAAAATAAATTTATCAAAGGCTTTAACATTTGTTGAAGCCTTTTTTGTTTATAAAACATTTTAAATGTTAAATTTTCGTACCCAATTAATCTTTTTCTGATGATACAAGTCAAATTGAGATATAAATTATCTCTTTCAACTTTTCTATCAAATGGGACTAATAAAACGAATTGTATATTTTATTAAATCTTCAAAAAATAAAGATACTGACAAGGAAGAATCTCAAGAAAAGGGGCTGATTTTATTTATTCTGATTTTAAGCGCAGTTCTTGTTTCTGCAATAGTTTTTAGACAGTACAATCCATAATTTTTCTATCAAAAACAGTCCAAAAAGCTTAACAAGCAATTTCATTTATTATCTTTGGGTATATGACGATATCAGAACTCGAAGACTACTTTAAAACTGCAGAAAAACCAAAAACTCCACTCCTGCTTAATCCTGCAACCATTATTAATAACTACGAGCATTTTTTAGAAAGTCATTTTGCTCCTTTACGAAAAGATCCTGATTCGAGAGTTAACCAACCTTTACTTTGGCGATTAAAGGCTATGAAATTGTTAATTGAATCGAATGCTTAATCTGTTACAGATATAGAACATAATATTCATCAACAGTTAACATTTAACAATTATTTTTACCACATTAAAATTTAAAAACATGAAACAAGGGTTATTGATTGATATGGATGGCGTAATTTATAGCGGCGAAGAACTAATCTTTGGTGCTGATAAATTTATTAAACATCTTATTGACGAGGATATTCCCTTCGCTTTTATGACGAATAACAGCCAAAGAACCAGCTTAGAAGTAGTGCGCAAGCTTAAAGGACTTGGAATTAAAGTTGAAGAAAGCCATGTATACACAAGTGCAATGGCAACTGCTAAATTTCTGGCAGACCAAAGTCCAAATGGAACGGCTTATGTTTTAGGTGAGGGTGGTTTGTTAAGCAGCTTACACGATCATGGTATCACATTAGTAAATACCGACCCTGAATTTGTTGTGCTTGGAGAAGGCAGAAATTTCACTTTAGAAATGGTTCAAAGAGCTGTTGATATGATTTTAGCCGGTGCGAAGTTTATTACTACTAACCGCGATCCATCTCCCAAAAAACCAGGTTGGAATAATTTAGGTATTGCAGCAACAACTGCTATGATAGAAGAAGCAACAGGTAGAAAAGCATTTGTAACTGGAAAACCAAGCCCTGTAATGATGCGTTCTGCAAGAAAATTTCTTGGATTAGAAACCAGTGAAACCACTGTAATTGGCGATACAATGGAAACCGACATACAAGGTGGTGTACAAATGGGTTATAAAACTATACTAGTTCTTTCTGGTATTTCTAGCAAAGATACACTTGGCCATTACGCGTTTAAGCCAGATATGGTAGCAAGTTCGGTAGATGAAATCCAATTTCCGTTGAATTGGTGGAACGCCAAATAAAATGTTAATCATCTATTCAAAATGTTGACAAATAAATTCCAGTCGTTAATGACTTGTTTTTATTTTTGCAGCAATGTCTTCTAAATACAAAACACTATTTTTATTTGAAAACCAGGAACTGGTAATTACAGAAATAAAACGACTTGATTTACCCGAAACCGCTAGTCTTAATGAGGTTTTTCATTGGTTATTTTTCGAAAAAGAATCAAAATCATTAATCAAATTATGGTTTCGTTCTATGGATTCATCAAACGAAATAGAAGAGCGTTTTTTTGAACAAGGTTATTTAAAATTTAACGCTACTGAAGCTACTTACATAGAAAAATATAATTCTTCGCAGCACAAGCTAAAAAATTGTGGTAAGGATGCAGTAATTAACGAGGTAAGAAATTCAATAGAGGAATATTTAAAGCAGATTTAATCTACGTCATCAGTTAAATGTGATTTTACAATCTGCATAAGGCTTTCAACATCAAATGGCTTTATTACAAAATCATCAGCAGCACAGGGAATCTCTAAAAATTTTGAAGGTTTTAATGCCGATAAAAGAACTACTGGGATTTTGGCATTTTTAGGGTTGTTTTTAATCGCATTACAAAGAATTCTTCCGTCAGCGCAATTAAGTTGAATATCCATTAAAATCAAATTTGGCTGGAAACTTTGGATGGTTGCCTGAAGCATATCACAATTGTGAATACTCTCTACTTCAAATTTCTCGTTTTCGAAAATTGAGGTTAGTAAATCGGCGTTAGTTACGTCATCATCAACTATCAGTATTCTTGACATAAAAGAAGATTCGGTACTTAAATCTAAGTATTATAAGTTATAATTCGAAATAGAACAAATAAGTCTTTATACCTGAAAAACAAATAGTTAATAAAACACACGTTATTTAATCACTTTTTAATAGAAATTTTGCTTCTACATTTTCATCACATTTTTAAAATAATTCAATCGTAATTTTAAGTTCCACATACATTAAATACCTGGTACTGGCATAATTTTTATAATTTTATCAACGATATGCCTAATATGCAATTGACTCCACTTTCTGAAAAAGATATTACGCTTTTCGAGCGATTAATTACTGATAGAAAAAACTCCATAAGCTTCTTATTTGCCGAACTGATTGAACTTTACAACAAGCAAGAGCTAAATAACATTGCCTTGAAACAATTTGAAAGTCAAGCAGAAATAATTCGTATTAAAAAAGATTACGAATTAAAAAAAGCGCACTGGGATGGAGAACTTTTAGAACTGAAAAAACAATACAGACAACTGGATAATAGAATTATTGCAGCTGAGCAGAAAATGGCCAGAGGTATTCCTGATGATTTGTTAATTATGGAAAAGCTGATTGCAGAGCAAGAAGCGATAGTTTCCGACCAGGAAAAGCTAAACCAGGCCGAATCTGAGCTTATAAATCATGTTAGGGAAATTGATATTGAGTACGGAAAGCAACAAGAGAAAATTAACCAGCGTAGTACAATTTCCAAACCTTTAGCAAATGGCGAAGATTTAAGTGCACAGGTAAAAATTAAAACAGCTGAAAAGAAAATTGTATATACTACAAAAATCGTTTCGATATTGAGCATTTTACTTATACCTATATTATTGGATTTTTTAACACCAGGCTTATCTTCGAGCGCTAAAGTATCTCACTCTTTGTTATCAAGCCATTACGTTTTCATTATTTCCATAATTTTAACAGAAGTTTTTTTGGGCGAAAAAATCCGTCAATTTATTTCCATTTTTTTCGCATCACGTTATCTTCAAAAAGATTTCGCTCAATTAAAAACAGCATTTAATGATACAAACAGCAAAATCGTTAGGCTAGAAAATCTTCATAAAATAAAGTTTGAAGATGTTTTAAAGTAAAGTACTCTCACACTCCAAAACAGTTACCTCTACCGTTATATTTTATAAAGCCTAAATCGGTGGCTTTAAAAATATGCAGATTGTTGTTTTTATTATTTGGATTTCAAAAAGATAAATTCTACATTCCCATTACGTAATTGAGTCATCCCCCGCTTAGTTTACAACGGTTACTTTTTTATGAGGGCCATTTTTATTATCATCGCCTGCCTTCTACCAGGCTTACTTACCAAAGCACAATCGATAATCCGTGTTGAGCAGAGTCCGTTTTGTAATCTTGGCAAGCAAGTATCTTTCTGGGAAGACAAAACAGGAAATACTGACTTTCAACAAGTTGAAAAAAAAACTAACGAATTTAAACAAGGTAAATCAGGAATTTTTAATGGCCGCTCGAATGGTGCAATTTGGTGGATGAAAGTTCGCTTCGTTAACAACGAGAAAACCCAGCCTTATCTTTTTATAGAATACTCTAATATCGATAATATAGATTTATACTATCGCGATAGTATAAATCATATTCAATATATACAATCTGGCATGTTCGGATTAAAAAAAACACTTCCACAAACTGGTACTGGTTTTTCATTTCTTTTATCAGGTGTAAAAGGAAAAGTTAAAGAAGTTTATGTGCGTATGCATGCAACAAATACTCTACTAGTTCCTGTTAAAGTTATTTCGGAGCACACATTAAATACTGCCTTATTAAAAGCTTACAGCATGCAATTAATTTACGCAGGCATAGGTTTAATGCTTCTTATTTTTCATGTATTTATGTACATCATGACAAAAAGCAGGCTTTTTGCACTCTACATGGGCAGAATTGTTCTTCTTTATTATTTCGGCATGGTGTTTTACTTACAGGGATATGGCTTACTCTTGGGGCAAAGCATTGCACAATTCATTTTAACTTATGCCCATTTTTTTATCTCTGCCGGTTATATCTGTAGCATTATTTTTAATAATCGTTTCTTAAAACTTAGGCGAAATATGCCTATCGTATTAAAAATTTTTCAACTGCTTATTATTTTATGGTCTGCACAGTTAATACTTTCACTTTTCGGGAGGTTGCAGTTAACTAATGAAATTACCCAATCGCTTTCGTTTATAACATCAACACTTATGCTTTACAGCAGCATTAATGTTGTTTTTGTTAAAAGAATTGGAAAGCCAAGAACTTATATAAATTTCTATGTAATAGGTTGGATTCCCGTTGCACTTGTATCAGTTTATCTGATGCTTTGCCTTCAAGATGTAATTCCTTTTAAAAGTTATTCTTATAATTTTCTTACCCTGGCGGGGATGCTAGAAGGAATTCTTATAAGCTTAGGGCTTTTTGGGCAGAGGTTAAAGTTATTGGCAAGGCATAATGCACACTTCAGAAAACAAGATATGGTATTGAGGATGCAAATGGAAAACTATAAAAGTGAATTAAAAAAGAAAGACGATGCACCCAAGCAACATTTAACAGAATTGGGTACTATGGCAAAAAATGCTGATTCTGCTTTTTTAAGTGTATTTATCGAAAAAGAAAATGGTTTTATAGAAAGTTTACAAGCCCTTGCGCCTACTCTACTGGCAACCGAACTTGAACTTTGTGCTTTTATGCGGTTAAATATGGATACAAAAGAAATTGCAAGAGTTTGTAAGCAAACAGTTAGGGCCGTTGAGAGTAAAAAATATCGACTTAGGAAGAAACTTAACCTAAGCGGTGAAGTAAATTTACAGATTTGGATGTTGCAACTTGCCGAATCGTCCTAAAAATTATACAACACATAACTACCACTATCTAAACTTAGGGTTTAAAACGTTTTCACAACGCTAAAATATAATAATCTAACTTACAGCAACTTGCATCACATGAGTAGAATCGAGTATATCCAAAAGATATATGCCGCACCGTGTTTGCATAGGTATAACCGAAGCAGAATGAGTTAACATTCTAACCAAACAAAGTTTCACTTATAAATTTCTTTGGTATTGCTTTTTTATTAGCCATGTCGTCGGAAACGGTCTATAGGGGATGATTTGTATACGCCCGGCGGCATGGCTTCTTATTAAACGATTGGACTTAACTAAAAATATATTTAGAAGTTTAATTTAATGCTTAAGTTATTTTTCCAACTGAAAATCAACACATTAAAATTACCGAGTAATGATGAGTAGGCTTGATTTAATTTCAATTAAAATAAAACCTATTTCTTTGTTAAACCATAAAATAAATTAAACTTCGCCTGATGGTGGCGCCATTAACAGAGGGATCATTTCTGGCGCCTATTCGGGCATTTTTTTAACTATGAAAAATAATAACCTGTCTTTCTCAAAAATTATAAAGTGTTTACAACAGTTTTATAACGGCCGTGAAATAGAAGATATTTGTAATGAAACGGGAATAGAACACGAACTTTTTAATGGCTATATCCGAGAATGTGGTGAAATAGCAAATGAGCTATTAAGTTTAAAAGATGAGAATGAAAAGCTTAGAAGAATGTTTACCAATTTAAGCTTAGTTAACCAAAGTTTGAGAGATTCTTTAGATATGCTTACCCGTAAAGATGTTTCGTTAATTGAATTATTATTGAAAAAGGAGTTTCAGAAACATTAACATTTTACGAAGTAACTTGGTTAATTAAACCCGGTTGAAGTGGAAATCCTTTTTGTTGTTCCTTCGACAGGCTCAGGATGACAAAACAAAAAGATTGTAACGAAAAACGGGACTATCGTAACCGATGCCCCGCTGAAATTGCTTTCCTCTAATTAAAAATCAGAGTTGCTCATATAATATTTGGTTATGGTTCTGTTGGATTAAAAATTCTCCATCACTCATCTCCCGTTTTATTCTACAGCCGCCCTGAACATTAAAGCACCAACCGTTAAATTTGTACGGGTATCAACCAAAATTGCTGAGCCATTTGCTCTATTGTCATCATATAAATCGAAAGCCAAAGCATCTGCTGTTTTAACGATTACCCTGCCGATATCATTCAATTTGAATTCATCTGCCGCATGTTTTTCCAATGTATTGATATCAACTTTGTGCAAAATTTCGCTGATTTTACATTTGGTTACTTTGCTATTATGCTGAATAGAATACATAATCGAGGTATCTAAAGCACGTCCGTCCATCCAACATAAATCGGCCTCAATCAGCTTCGATTCTTGTGGCAAAGCCGATGCATTTACTATGGTATCGCCGCGGCTAATGTCTACATCATCTTTCAAATGTATGGTAACCGACTGCCCTGCGTGTGCAGCAATAGGCGCTTGGTCGAAAAATTCAATTTTCTCGATAGTTGAGCTGGCTCCTGATGGTAAAATGGCAACTTTATCGTTGAGGTTGAAAGTACCGCTTAAAACACGACCGGCATAACCACGATAATCATGCAATTCTTCAGTTTGAGGACGAATAACCCACTGAACAGGCATACGGGCCAATTGAGATTTATCCAGATTATCGGTATCAACTTTTTCTAAGAAATGTAATAAACTTTCGCCACCGTACCAGTCCATATGCTCTGAATTTTGAACGATGTTATCGCCTTTTAATGCGCTAACCGGAATGTAATTTACATCTGCAAGTTTTAGTTGTTGCGCCAGAACTTTGTATTTTTCAATGATTGAATTGTAAACTTCTTCGCTATAATCAACCATATCCATTTTGTTGATACAAACAACAACATGCTTAATACCCAACAAAGAAACCAGATACGAATGTCGAATGGTTTGCTCTACAACACCATTTCTGGCATCGATTAAAATGATGGCTAAATTCGCTGTTGAAGCACCTGTAACCATGTTTCTGGTGTACTGAATGTGTCCTGGTGTATCTGCAATAATGAATTTACGCTTATCGGTTTGGAAATACTTGTAAGCTACATCAATGGTAATTCCCTGCTCACGCTCTGCCCTTAAACCATCGGTTAAAATGGCCAAATCTATTGTTCCATCGTCGTTTTTACGGTTAGAGCTTTGTAGGGCCTCTAACTGGTCGGCTAAAATGGAATCTGTATCGTATAACAAACGGCCGATTAAGGTACTTTTACCATCATCTACACTGCCTGCTGTGAAAAATTTTAATATGTTCATGTTTTTGGTTGTTTAGATGGTGGTTGTTTGGTTTTTTGGAAGACTTACTCAATCTAACCAACTAAAAAACGAAACAACTAACCAACTACATTAAAAATATCCGCCCTTTTTCCTATCCTCCATTGCGGCTTCAGAAACTTTATCGTCTAAACGTGCGCCACGCTCTGAGATTTTTGATTCGCTGATTTCTGCAATAATATCATCAATTAAAGTAGCTTCCGATTCTACCGCAGCAGTGCAAGACATATCGCCAACTGTACGGAAACGTACTTGTTTGCGGAAAATAAAATCCTCTTCATCCATATTTAAAAATGGCGATGCAGCCATTAACTGACCGTTTCTGGTAATTACTTCACGCTCGTGTGAGAAATAAATACTTGGTAATTCTATTTTTTCTCTGCGGATGTAATTCCAAACGTCGAGTTCGGTCCAGTTGCTAATTGGGAAAACACGAACGTTTTCGCCTTTATGGATTTTACCGTTGTAAATGTTCCAAAGCTCCGGGCGTTGGCGTTTCGGGTCCCATTGTCCGAACTCATCGCGAACGGAAAAAATGCGTTCTTTTGCTCTTGCTTTTTCTTCGTCTCTACGGGCACCACCGATACAAGCATCAAACTGGTGTTTAGCAATAGTATCTAATAAAGTAACGGTTTGTAAAGCGTTTCTACTGGCGTTTTTACCCGTTTGTTCTATCACTTTGCCTTGGTCGATAGATTCTTGAACAGAACCAACGATTAACCGTTCTCCGATTCTTTCAATCATTTTATCACGGTAAGTGATAGTTTCTTCAAAATTGTGGCCAGTATCAATATGAACCAATGGAAAAGGGAATTTACCCGGACGAAAAGCTTTCTCTGCCAAACGAACCAAAGTTATGGAGTCTTTTCCGCCAGAAAATAGCAAGGCAGGTTTCTCAAATTGCCCCGCCACTTCACGTAAAATGTGAATGGCCTCGGCCTCCAGTTCATCTAGGTAATCAAAATTATATGTACTCATTTAAAAAAATGTTGTAATGTTTGATTGTTGAATGTTGGAATGTTCCTCGTTCAACTTATTTGTTGTTATTGTTAATATTATTGCCCTTTCAATTAGGCTTATAAACCTCCCCCTATTAATGTTTGGGCTTTGGCTTGTTTTGTACTTTCCCCCTCCTTGAAGAGGGGAATTAAAGTTTTTTCCGCTACCTAGGTTCAAAACACTACCCTATCATTTCCCTCTCTTCAAGGAGAGGGATGCAGTTAACTGCGTGCTAAGATTTCCTTTCACAGGGAGAGGTTTTTAGTTTCCTCCCCCTGCCCCCTCCAAAGGGGGAAACCCCTCATAGTTTGCCGTCTAAGTTGCAAACTTTAGGCCTTCAACTTTTCGCTTTCAGCTTTGAACTTTCCGCTTTCAGCCTTATCCTTTAAGCTTTCTCCATCGCGTGCAACCCACATTCTTTTTTGCTTTGGTCTTCCCACCACCATCTTCCTGCTCTAAAATCTTCGCCTGGTTGTACTGCTCTTGTACAGGGTGCACAGCCTATACTCGGAAAACCTTTATCGTGTAAGGTATTGTAAACGATGTTATTTTCTTTGATATAGGTTTTCACATCATCTAAAGTCCAATCGAATATCGGGTGGAATTTCACTAACTGATTCCCTTCATCCCACTCCAAATCATGCATGTCCTCACGGTTTGGGCTCTGCTCAGCCCTGATTCCCGTTACCCAAATCTCGTTACCCGTTAAAGCTCTTTTTAAAGGTTCAATTTTACGGATGTAACAACATTCTTTTCTATTTTCTACCGATTCGTAAAAGCTATTTGGCCCTTTTGTATTGACCATATCCTGCAACAGTTCGTTTTTAGGATAATAAGCATGAATCGGTTTATTATAAACTTCTAACGTACGGTTCCAAACGTAATAGGTTTCCGGAAAAAGTCGTCCTGTTTCCAGTGTAAACACTTTTATAGGAATATTATTTTCGAAAATTAAATGCGTAATGGCCTGGTCTTCCCAACCAAAACTGGTTGAAAAAATGATTTTATCTGCATATTGATTTGCCAGATATTTTAATTTATCTATCGTATTTAATCCCTGAAGTTCAGTTTTTAACTCCTCTAATCTCATCACTAAATCAATTTTAAAATAAATAGAATTACACTGCGCAAGCTTACAATCATTACAATAATCCCTACAGCAACCATAATGGTTTTTGCCGAAATTTTGTTTGAAACCCTTGCTGCAATTGGCGAAGCTATTGCGCTACCGATAATTAAACCGACAACCGCTTCCCAGTATTTGCCGCCTAACATCGTGAAAAAAGTTAAGGAACTCAAAGTAGCAATGAAAAATCTGCTGATTTTTACGGTTCCCAACGAAAATAATGGATGGCGACCGCCTGCAATTAAGCTTGAAAGTACAATTGAACCCCAGCCACCACCAAATGCCGCATCGATAAAACCACCAACAAAACCCAAAAACCCGATTTTCTTAATTTTTTTATCGCCCTTTTTTCTTTTGATGTTAAAGGCTTTCATCAAAATTATCCCACCTAAAATTAAGGTGTAAACGCCAACTACTGGCTTAACATAAGCGCTATAATGTTCTAATGATGATAAAATATATGCGCCCAAAACCGCTCCAACAATGGCTGGAATGATTAAGATTTTAAATAATTTCCAGTTAACATTACCCATTCTGTAGTGCATCCAGCCGGCAATTCCATTACTTAAAACCTCAGAAATATGGATGGCCATACTTGCTGATGCAGGTGGCAAACCCATTGCCAATGAAAATGAAGCGGTTGTTACACCATACGACATTCCGATTGCTCCATCGACCAGCGCAAATATAAATCCGGCGCCTAAAAACCAATAAAATAATGGGTCGATGTTGATTAAAAAGGTTTGAAATTCTGGTTCTGTATTCCAAAGGGTAAAACCGATTGAACCAATTAATAAAATCGCCGCAGCCCAAATCAGCCACTTAATATTGCGTTCAGCAAAACTTTTCCGAGGATTGATTAAACTCTGCGTAACCTTATTTAGCTTCTTAACCTTTGCTGAGAAATCGCCGTTTAAAGTTTGACGCAGCGCACTCATATTTTGCAATGTTTCATCCAGTTCGGCAGGAATGCCCTCGCTTAAAATCTGTTTTAATCGCTTTGCAATGGTTGGGGATTTACCGTTAGTGGAAATGGCAATTTTTAAATCGCCTTTTTGAACAATTGAACCCAAATAAAAGTCACATAAATCAGGTTTATCCGCCACATTGATGAGCAGACCTTTTTCATGGGTAACTTTTCTAATCTCTTCGTTTAAAATATTATTGTTTGTTGCTGCAAAAACGATGTCGATATTTTCTAAATCAGAAATATCGAAACTTTTCTGCTTCACTTTTATCTGAGGATAATTTGCAATAAGCGTATAAACTTCTTCTGAAATAGTTTCGGCAACGATGGTAATTTTGGCCTGATGGCTGTTGTTAACAATGGCTGTTAACTTTTCAAGCCCAATATTTCCTGCACCAATTAATAATGTACGCAGCTTATTCAGCTTGATAAAAACTGGAAAAAGCTGATTTCCTTTCTCTTCTTCGGAGAAAGTTGTTTCACTATTAGATTGATTAGGCAATACTTGCATACTGTTTTACTAAGTTTTTAAACGATGGATGTAAAGAGACAACTTCACCAAAAATTAATAATGCGGGCGCTTTAACATTTTCTTGCTGAACCAGATTTTCGATGGTTTCTACAACGCCAATCACCAATTTTTCATCAGCTGATGAACCATTTTGAACCACTGCTACCGGCAAATGATGTTTATTTTCAGCTTTAAAAATTTCGACAATTTTGGAAAGCTTTTTCAATCCCATTAAAACTAAAACCGTAGCATTTGATTGAGCTGCCTGGTAAATATCATTTGAAACTTCTCTTGATGTTGTAGTACCCGTAATTACCCAAAAACTTTCGCTTAATCCGCGATGCGTTACGGGAATTTGTTGTAACCCCGGAACACCAATTGAACTCGAAATACCAGGAATAACATCAACCGGAATGCTATAGGATGCCGCATAGTCCAACTCTTCATATCCCCTGCCAAAAACAAATGGGTCGCCGCCTTTTAAACGCACCACATGACCATAGTTTAAGGCATAATCAATCATTAATTTATTGATGGTTTCCTGCGGATAAGAGTGTTCGCCAGAACGTTTGCCAACGTAAACCTTTCTTGCTTCGGCCGGTGCGTGTTCTAACAATGCCTCATTTGTTAAAGCGTCATATAAAACCACATCTGCAGCCTGCAAAGCTTTAACACCTTTTAAAGTTAACAAATCCGGGTCGCCAGGACCAGCACCTAAAAGCGTAATTTTTGATTCTTTATTTTGATTAACCATTTTTTTTCTAATTATTGAATTTTGAATGATTGATTGAGAGAATGTTTTTCTAACGACATACATATTCACTCATTCTCACATTCACTAATTCCTTACTTCACCCCTACTGCTCTTTTTTCCTTAATCTGACTTAAAAAAGCCTCCGCTTCGCTAAAATATTTTGCTGCAAATTCGGCTGTTGGCTCGTTTTTATTGATTTGTAAAACCAAATCGGAAAAATTTGTCGGCAAATTAAATTCGCCACTTTCCACATAGTGATTATCGAACTCTCTGATTACCCCAACCTGCGTACTGCTGTTCACACCTTTATCTAAAAGCAATGATTTTGCAGCACTCACAAAGGTTGCGTAAGTGTGATAAATGGCATCAGCATAAGCGCCTTTATCTAAATTTTGCTTTGCCCAACCGAATTTTTCATCTGCTTCTAGCAACAAAGTCGCTACTAAATCAATCACGACACCCGCACATTCGCCAACACCAATTGCCGTAACAAATTGCTCTACATGGCCCCAGTCTACAAATTCTTCTTGCTGAAGATTGGTTAAATCGGCCAAGGGTTTTAAAAGTTGATAAAAATGGTCTTTCCCTTTTCGGTCATAATATTGATGGAAGTTTTCGTTCTCGTCGTTATTTGCCTTAAAATCATTTAAAATGAAATGCAAAACGCTGGTTGCTCTTTTCGATGGCACTTTAATTACACGCTCCGCAACGCGACCAACGCCATTGCCAACTGTTCCGCCGCCAAGCATTACTTGCACAGCTGGAACAACTTTTCCCTCTGCTTTTACCGAACTGCCGTGAAAACCAATCTCCGCCAAACCATGCTGACCGCAAGAATTCATACAGCCACTGATTTTGATTTTAATATTTTTCTCGTAGATAAATTCGGGAAAATCGGTGTAAATCACATCTTCCAAAACTTCGGCTAAAGTCATCGAATTAGAAATACCCAAATTACAAGTATCCGTCCCTGGGCAAGTGGTAATATCTGCCAGACTATCGAAACCAGCCGTTGTGTAACCGATTTTATTTAAAGCTGCATATAATGATGGCAAGGCTTCTTTACGCACAAATTTTAAAAGCAATCCCTGATTTTGAGTTACCCTGATTTCATCGGCCACGTAAGGTTTAATCGCATCAACAAAAGCTCTTGCTTTATCTGTTTTGATATCGCCAACCTGAACTTTTACATAAACAGAATAAAATCCTTCTTGCTTTTGCTCCACAACATTCGTTGCTGACCAATGTTTATAATGCGTTTCGTTCAAGATTTCAACTGCTGCATACTCCTGCTCAGCAGGCAAAGCAGGTTGAGGAACTGTATCTCTATCTATTGTATAAGTTTTTACCTTGTTGGCAATTCGCTCTTCGGCAACCAAATGCAAAACTTCTTCTAAGCCCAATTTCTGAACCAGATATTTTAAGCGAGCCTTATTTCTATTGCTGCGTTCGCCATAACGGTCGAAAACACGAAGAACTGATTCAGTGAAAGGAATCAATTGGTCTTCAGGTAGAAAATCGTGAATGGCACTTGCTAAAAATGGTTGCGCACCTAACCCGCCTGCAAATAAAACTTTAAAACCACGTTCGCCTGCTTCGTTAATTTTTGGAATAAAACCTAAATCGTGAATGTAACTGAAAGCGGTGTCCTTATCGCTAGATGAGAAAGAAATTTTAATCTTCCTACCCATTTCCTGGCAAATCGGGTTGCGCAAAAAGTATTTGAAAACTGCATGAGCATAAGGCGAAACATCAAATGGTTCATCTTTATCAATTCCAGAATTTGGCGATGCCGTTACGTTACGAACCGTATTTCCGCAAGCTTCACGAAGTGTAATATCATCTTGCTCCAGCTTTGCCCAAAGTTCAGGTGTTCTATCTAAACTTACATAATGCAACTGAATATCTTGACGGGTTGTTAAGTGCAAATTGCCACTTCCGTATTCATCAGCAATATCGGCGATGCGCAATAATTGCTTAAAAGTTACCTTACCGAAAGGCAACTTAATACGAATCATTTGTACGCCCGGTTGCCTTTGCCCGTAAACCCCACGGGCTAAACGTAAGCTTCTAAATTTCTCATCGTGAATGGTTCCATCTCGAAAAGCTTTAATCTTATTCTCTAAATCAATGATGTCCTGCTCGACAATATTGTTTTCGAGTTCTGTTCTGAAACTTTGCATAGTGTGTTGTTAGCTTTATTCAAAAAATGCCTCTCTATTACTGAGAAGCATCTTAATATTTTATACCTAATAAATTATTCGTGTAGCCTCTGTTACAATGTTTTAAAACAACAGCGCATCATTTTGAATGATAATGTATTAGATATAAAATTAATGTTCATCTGTCAAATATATAAAGTATATAGGAATAGTCGTAATTTTTCTCAAAAAATTTGCTTATTCGTTGATAAATAAGCAAATAAATCTTTAAATATTGTTAATACCGAGCTTTAAATTATCTTCTCTTCCGATAACATCCGCAATGCTGGTTTCGCTTAAAACCTTAAGTGTGGCATCTCTAACATCAATAAATGCACTTCTAATTCCACAAGTTTTTTCGTCAACACATTCATCACACTTGTGATAAAAATTAATACTTGCACATGGCACCATTGCAATCGGACCATCTGTAACACGCATAACCTGCACTAATAAAATTTCTTCAGGCTTTTTATTTAAGCTGTAACCGCCCCCTGCACCTTTTTTACTATACAAAAAGCCTGCATTACGCAAATCAAGGAGGATTTGCTCTAAGAATTTTTTAGGGATATGCTCCTCCTCAGCAATTTTTGAAATTTGCATAGGTGGTTTTTCTACATTTTTACCAAGAGCTACAAGTGCTTTTATGGCGTATTTTGTCTTTTTTGATAGCATATTTTGTACAAAGCTAATAAATTAAGTATAATTTTAAAATGCACAAAATAATGGCAATTACTTTGATAACGGCAATATATATAATATGCCTAAATTATAATATCTTTGTAGATTAAATTTTACAGAGTGCTTAAAAGCATAAAGATATTAAATATACGCAATCGAAAAATCAGTATAGAATCTAAACTCTTTGCTGTTTTATGCCTGTGCGTAACAATTGTATCTTTATTGGCAATTGTAATGAATATTATATTACAATTAGCTTGGGTTATCAATCTCACTATCTTCTTTAATATAGCCGTACATTTAACCTTTTATTATTTCGCAATTACCGATAAAGTAAAAGAGTGCGGCCGTTTCTGGTATTTTATTTTCAATTGCGCTACAATGCTCCCGGCATGGTTTTTAAATGGCGGCTCAATGGGTTCAACACCTATATTTTTTTGATAAGGACAGCATTGCAATGCTGTCCTTATCAAAAAAATATAGGATAAAGTTTATCTTTATTTTCTTTAGCATAGCTGTTAGCTGTGTTTTAATAGAAAATTATTATCCAAATTTTGTAGTTCCCTACCCTAGCGAACGTGAAAGAAAATTAGATATTCTATTTGCTTTTCTTAATATGTCGTTCATGATGATTTTTATGCTAGTGGTTTACAGAAAGGTAACAGAATATGAACGTTTTCTGTTATTAAAAAGTAAACAGCGTTTAGAAACATCACAATAAGAGCTTATTATAACAAAGGAAGAAGCTGAAGCTGCGACTAAAGCTAAATCAAGGTTCTTAACTAGCATGAGCCACGAGATTAGAACGCCTTTAAATGGAATAATTGGAGCCGCAGAATTATTGAAGTTAACCAAGCTTGATGAAGAACAATTACAATTATTAAACACCTTGCAGGCAAGTAATAGTATAATGGTTGATATTGTTAACGATTTACTTGATATTTCGCGGATTGAGGCAAATAAGATGGACATTCTTAAGAGTCCATTCGACATAAGAAAATCAATTGTTGATATTGAAAATATTGTTCGTCCGTTAATAAAAAACAAAAATTTACACTTCAGTTTTACTATTGATGATGATTTGCCTAAAAAGATAATTTCTGATGAAATAAAATTTAAACAAGTAATAATTAACCTTTTAAGCAACTCGATTAAGTTTACTAAAGAAGGAAATATTACTTTACAGCTAAAGCTTGAAACTAAAAACGATGTTAATACAATAACTTCTATAATTAAGGATACCGGAATAGGAATTGATGAGCAAGATATGAAGAAGTTGTTTTTGCCGTTTTCGCAAGCTAACCCCTACATAGCCCGTGAATTTGGTGGTGCAGGTTTAGGCTTGGTGATTTGCCGTAAATTAGCAGAAATGATGAGTGGAAATATTGCAGCATCAAGTACAAAAGGAAAAGGCTCTGTTTTTACTTTCAAAATGCCTTTCGAAAAGTATTTATTAAGCACAGAAATTGGTAGTAGCACAGTAAATTCTATTAAAAACTATCTTCCGGTAGCTGGCATGAATGTACTAATTGCTGAGGATAATGTATTCAATCAAATTATTACATCCAAAATGCTACAGAAGTCTGGTTATAAATTTTCTGTTGCAAATAATGGTTTGGAGGCGGTTAAAAAAATTGAAGATGAATTTTTCAACATCATATTGATGGATATGCAAATGCCAGAGATGGATGGAGTTTCTGCCACGATCAAAATTTTAAAAAATTACGAGGATAGGAATGAAACTGCTCCGATAATAATTGGCTGCAGCGCTAATGCAATGGAAGAGGATAAACAAGAATGTTTAAATGCCGGAATGAGAGATTTTATAGCGAAACCGTTTACCTTTGACGATTTGAAAAACATAATGTTTAAATGGACTAAAACCGAAAACGAGCAATATAATTAATCAAACTTTAGCCAAAAAAACCAAATCACCATAACATATTATTCTTTTTCTAATCTTTAGATTTACTTTGTCTTGTAACATAAATCTAATTGATGAAAAGAAAAATAAATCTTCTTCCCTTTTTAATAATAGCAATACTATTTATCTTCTTAAATGGCTACATTTTAACAGGTTTAGCTGTGGTAATAAGTTCGAATATATTAGTTCCTGTTTTTTGGTCTATAGTTTTTGCCTTAACTGTTTCGATTATCATAGCCATTCGGCGAATGCGCAAAAATGGTGTCGACCGTTTTTTTACTATTGCTTCGCATGCTTTTCTAATTTTATTTGTTGCAGAACTAATTTTTGCTGTTTTTTTACTACTTGGCGATATCTATAGATTTTTTCTTGGTATGGCTACAAACTTTGCACCCGAAGGCTTTCATTGGGTTGGTCGAAATTCTAACTGGATTACCTTTTCATTGATAATGTTTGCCTTAACAGTGCTGATGTTTATTTATGGAATTACACGTGGAAAATATGCTTACAGAGTAATTAAACATACTTTATACTTCGATGATTTGCCTAAAGCATTTGATGGTTTTACGCTAACACAAATATCTGATGTGCATGCAGGCAGTTTCACAAAACCAAATTTGGTACAAAAAGGTATAGATTTAATTAATGCACAAAAAAGTGATTTATTTGTATTTACAGGAGATTTGGTTAACAATTCTGCAGAAGAAATAAAACCATACATTAATCATTTTTCTCAAATAAAGGCTCCTTGTGGGCAATTTTCAGTTTTAGGCAACCATGATTATGGCGATTACATTAAGTGGCCATCTGAAAATGATAAAACTAAAAACCTGCAACAATTAAAAGATTATCACGCCGAAATTGGTTTTAAACTTTTGCTTGATGAACACATCGAAATTCATAAAAATGGTGAGAAAATTATTCTTGCTGGTGTAGAAAACTGGGGCGTTGGATTTGGCGAACGTGGTGATTTGCAAAAAGCACTTATCAACACTAAAAATGATGATTTTAAAATTTTGCTATCGCATGATCCGACGCACTGGGAAGCTCAGGTAAAACAAAATCCATCAAAAATTCAATTAACACTTGCAGGTCACACGCATGGAATGCAATTTGGAATTGAAGCATTAGGCATTAAGTGGAGTCCGGTTAAGTACAGATATAAACATTGGGCTGGCTTAAAAACTGAATATGGAAGATATTTGAATATAAATAGAGGTTTTGGTTTTATTGGTTTCTCTGGCAGAATTGGCATTTGGCCTGAAATTACTGTTATAGAACTTAAAAGGAAAACCACTTAGATTTATCGGGTAGAAATTCTATCTTCAATAAAAATTGATTTTATGAGGATATTATATTTATTATTCTATACCCTATTTTTCGTACAAAAACCTACAATAGAAAGTGATAAAAACAGATGGATGCCCTATTATAATGATGCAACGCCAGCAAGTATTGCCGAAAATTGGGTTTTACCCTTTGAAGCTGATAATAGAAAGAGTATTAACTCTATAAAAATCATTAGTATTTTCGGCGATCATCGCGATAGCTTTTTAAAAGGGCATATCCATACAGCAATAGATATTAATCCAACCAAGCCAAAAACTAAATTAATAAGCGTTTACTCAATGGCAAACGGAGTTGTGTGTTCAATTCATTTAGGCGAAAACCAAAAAACAGTTGTTGTTAAACATAAATTAAAAAACGGACAAATTTCCTTCACAAGCTACAAACATCTTAAAGAAGTTTACGTAAATACCGGGCAACAAGTAAATATTAATACCAAACTTGCCAGGCTTTTTACAAAAGATGAAAGCAAAAAATATGGTGGCGATTATCATCATCTCCATTTAGAAATTAGAAAAAAATTTGATGATTATGGCTGCGCCAGTTGGTTAACAATGAATAATGAACAGCTTAACGAACGTTTTTATAATCCTCAGGTTTTTATAAAGCAAAATGTAAAGTAAATCTTTGAAGGCTTTAATTAATCTTATCTTTCTTAAGAAACTAAATAAATCAATCCCAAAAAATAATCTTAAAATGAGCAATCTAGATTTATCTAATCGTTACGAAAAAATGACCTACCGTAGAAGCGGCAATAGTGGATTAAAATTACCTGAACTATCTTTAGGTTTATGGCATAACTTCGGGCATGTTAATATGCTTGAAAATAGCAATAAATTAATAGCTACAGCTTTTAGTCAAGGTATTACACATTTCGATTTAGCCAATAATTACGGTCCGCCTCCAGGTTCGGCTGAAGAAAATTTTGGTAAAATTTTAAATGATAATTTTAAAAGCTATCGCGATGAAATGATAATATCTTCAAAAGCTGGTTATACAATGTGGGATGGTCCTTATGGCGATTGGGGTTCGAAAAAATACTTGGTTTCCAGTTTAGATCAAAGTTTAAAAAGAATGAAACTTGATTATGTTGATATTTTTTATCACCACAGACCAGATCCTGAAACGCCATTAGAAGAAACCATGGCCGCTTTAAGCTTAATTGTACAACAAGGAAAGGCTTTGTATGTTGGCATTTCAAATTATCAGGCAGAAGAAGCTGCTAAAGCATTTAAAATTTTAAAAGAGGCCGGAACGCAATGTGTAATTCATCAACCTAAATATTCGATGTTTGAGCGCTGGGTTGAAGATGGTTTGCTTGATGTTTTGGAAGAAAATGGTGTTGGGTGTATTCCTTTTTCGCCATTAGCGCAAGGTTTATTAACAGATAAATATTTACACGGAATTCCGGCAGATTCAAGAGTTGCAACAAGCGGTGTATTTTTGAATGAAAACAACCTTACACCTGAAGTTTTATCAAAAATTTCCAAATTAAATGATGTTGCAAAAGGCCGAGACCAAAAGCTTGCACAAATGGCTATAGCTTGGTTACTTAAAGATAAACGTGTAACATCTGTATTAATTGGCGCTAGTAAGCCAGAACAAATTACAGATTCTTTAAAAGCGTTAGAGAACACAAACTTTAGTAACGAAGAACTTGAAAGCATTAACTTAATTTTAGCTGATAATTAAATCTCAAAAAAGTTTAAATTTTTAAAACCAAATTACATCATTAACTGTTTCTCGAAAAGAGAAAACGTTAACTATATGATAAATCAACAATTTGCCGTAAGTACTAATCAAGAGTACATTGCTATCGCGGAAGAAAACGACCAGAATTACTGGGCAGATAGATTAGGTGTTCGTATTGAAACTCTGAAATCGGCTGTTAGAGCCTGCAGAAGTACGGTATTTGATAACGTAAAAGAATATTTGAGAACAGTTGGCAAGCTGGCTAATTAAATAATTTAAAATAAAAAAGGGTAAGTTTTTTAAGCTTACCCTTTTTTATTTAGTCAACAATCTCATCTGGAAATTCTTCTTTAAGCAATGCGGTTACCTTATTAATGGTTACTTCAGTATTCCTTAATGCTTCGGGCAAGGATGATCCATCTAATCCTTCCTTTCCAATCGTTTCTATATCGCGTATAACTTTTTGCAATGAACTGATATTTAAATTATCAATACTGGGCTTTAGTTTATGTGCAATTGCACCCATTTGCTCAAAGTCATTTTCATGGTATGCATCAATCATTTCTTTAACAGATAATGGTGTTTGCTCGCAAAACATATCTACCATTTTTTTCACAAAAGCTTCACGCCCTTTACTAATTTGTCTTAAAGTAGATAAATCATATAAAACCTGATTCTCGTCATCTTCCATTATTTCATTGTTTGGTGTATTGATATCTTCTTGTTTAACCCATCTATCTATGGTTTTCAAGAAATCTTCTTCATTAATTGGTTTAGTAATGTAATCGTTCATCCCCATAGATAAACACTTTTCCTTTTCGCCTTTAATTGCAGATGCAGTTAGAGCTATAATTGGAATGTTATTACCCATTTTACGGATTTTTCTGGTTGTATCGTAACCATTCATTACGGGCATTTGAATGTCCATCAAAATCACATCGAAAGTTTCCTTTTCAATCATATCGAGTGCAATTTCTCCGTTCTCTGCAACCATTACTGTAGCCCCGTAATCTAAAAGCAAAATTGAAGCTACTAATCTATTTAAATCATTATCATCGGTTACCAAAATCTTTTTACCAAGTAAAAAGTCTTCACTAAATGTAGTTTCAGCTTTTTCTGGTACATCATCCGATTGTCCTTTCTGGAATTCTATTACAAATGCTATTGTTGTGCCTGAGCCTTTAACGCTATCTACAAATATCTCTCCGCCCATTTGCTCAATCAACTCCTTACAAATGCTCATACCTAAACCTGTGCCACCATATTTACGGCTAACAGATTCATACTCTTGGCTAAACTTCTCAAACAAATGTTTAACAAATGATGCTTCCATACCAATTCCGGTATCAACAACAGAAACATGAATAACCTGAGAATTAGGTTTATCGGCAATAACTCTACATATTAAATCAACAGAGCCCTTTTCGGTAAACTTAACAGCATTAGTCATTAAGTTAAGCAAAACCTGATTTAAGCGATAAGGATCTCCTATTAAAACCTTTGCGATGTTACCATCAAAATGGAAATTATTTAAGTCTAGTCCCTTTTCTTCGCCTTTGTGCGTAATTACCTGCATTGCATTCTGCAATACATCTATCAGGTTAAAACCAATATTCTCGAGACTGAGTTTACCAGCATCAATTTTTGAAAGATCCAGAACATCATTAATAATAACCAATAAATTTTTTGATGCAGTATGTATGGTTTCAAGGTAAAATTCTTGCTGTGGCTCAAGATTAGTTTTTGCCAATTGATTTGCCATACTCATAATGGCATTCATTGGTGTTCTAATTTCATGGCTCATATTGGCCAAAAATGTTTCCTTGGATTGAGCAGATTGTTCTGCCTCAACCCTTGCATCAACCAACTCTAATTCCTGGTTCTTTTTATCTGTAATATCTAAGTGAATACCAATTGAACCTGCAAGTTCTGCCTTATCATTATATCTTGGCGCTCCACTACTTAACCACCATTTCTTGTTACCTTGTTTATCACGAGTTTCTACCTCATAAGCATCGGCTAAACCTTTTTCAATGCTCTTCCATTTCTCTTTTTCGCTCTCTAGTCTTCCTTCCGGCAAGAACAATTCTGAAGCGCTTTTGCCAATTAACTCGGGCATGGCATATCCGCTCATGTAGCAAAAACTATTGTTTGCATAAGTAATATGTCCACCATTATCAATTTCGAGCAAGCCAAGTTTCATATTGGCTAAAATGCTTCGATATTTCTCCTCGTTTATTCTTAACGATTCCTCTACACTTTTTCGCTCTGTAATATCAGACATGAAGCCTGTGAAAACCTTTGCATTATTATCTTGATCGGTATATGAATAAGACGAGTGAACCGCATACCATCGAGTGCTTAAACCTGGTATTGTTATTTCAGTTTCATCATAAAACGGTTCCAAAGTATTTCTACTATGTTGCTGTTTTTCATTAATTCTTTGCTGATCTTTCGGAGTTATATACTTCTGATTCCAGAAATCATCGGCAGTAATACCAAATACACGCTCAATTGCCGGACTAATGTATCTTAAGCCATCAGTACCATCTTCGCGATACTCGTATTCGTAAATTACACCAGGAATATTTTCAGAAAGCGATTTAAACTGTTTAACCCTTTGTTCGAGCTCCTGTTCTGTTCTTTTAATTGGAGTAATATCGGTATGTGTTCCTACTACTCTAAGTGGTCTGCCACTTTCATCCTTCTCTATTACTACACCACGATCTAAAACCCACTTAATATCACCGTTTTTATGTAAGATTCTATATTCTTCGCTATGCGAATCAATTCTACCACGACGGTATTTTTTGAAATTATGTACCAAAAGATGAAAATCATCTTTATGTACCCTATCCCACCAATTAGATTCGCTTTCCGCTAATTCATTATCTGTATATCCCCAAAAATCATTATTAGTTTTTGAGAAAAAAGTTTTCCCGGTTATGAAATCATGTTCCCAAACATTTCCAATTTTTTCAAGCGCAAGCCTGAAGCGATTTTCTGACTCTTTTAAAAGCTCCTGAGCTGCTTTCTCAACAGTAATATCTTCTATTAACGCAAAGAATCCAGTTAATTCTCCATTTTGGTTGTTAATTGGTTGCCCTTTGATGCGTGCCCAATATGGTTTACCAGATTTTGCATAATTATAAATATCTGCATTAAAAGATTCGCCTCTCGAAACCTGCTTATTTAAATAATCGAGTGTATTTTGGCTTGTTGCTGGTCCGTGTAAAAGATATTCGGGTTTTCTGCCAATAGCTTCATCAAAAGAATAACCCGTCATGTTGGTAAAACTTTGATTTACCCAGGTAATCAAATCATCGGCATCTGTAATAATTACTGTATTGGTATTTACTTCTGCAATTTGCGATAAAATTAATAACTGTTCTCTTTGCTCTCTGGTGGTAAATTTAACTTCGGCATCACTGGTTTTTGATTCACTAATTAAATTTCCAGTAAATAATAACCATCCATTATCTTTTCCGATTTCTAAATATCCTGTGATGGTTTTATTTAAATTGAAAATAGATTTAACTCTTAATAGTTGATTATTTAAAGACATCAGATCTTCAAAACTAAAATTCTGAAGATTTTTATCATCAATAATAAAATTTTGAATAAAAGATTGACCTATAAGATTTTGATATAATTCTAATAAGCCACCACCACAATCATTAATAACTAAATCTTTATTAATAACTATATGGTAAGGAAATAACCTGTTGAGTTGATCTTTATTAAATGAAAAAAGGGATGAAGTCATGCTTTTCAACAATAGTTTATTTGAGCGTTAGAAATAGAGCGGTTTTAAACTGTTTGAGAAGAAAAAATCGTTTTACAAATAATTAGCTTTTCAAAAATTTAAAAGATTAAATATATGGCTTTAAAAATTAAAAAATTATTTCGCCTGCACTTTTTACATTGTAATTAATCCGCAAGAAAACTTTTTTAAGCTTTTCGTCTAAAAAACATACTAAATAACCAACAAAAGCAGCTCAAAAGTGTGTTTGTTATACTTTTCATCAAAAAATATTACTTTAAAATATTTAGCTAAAATTTCAATTGGTAATTCCTTATGTTTTCTTTATTATTGCATAATAACATCGCCCTATTATACCTAAAACTATAGTTACCTGAAAACGTAGTCAATCTATCATTATTTCAGTGTTTTATAGTACTTGTAAAATTTTATTAATGATGTTATTAATTAATTTTAAAATCAGAAGTAATAAATATAGAAGAAAATCAATCGCTCAATCTAGATTAAAGGCTACAATTCTTTTTATTAAAAAAGCATAACTTAAATTATTATGTTTTTGCTAGTTGTTAGCTTAACAAATAAATCAATATAACTAAAACCCTATTCTCGGTTTTTACGTATTAAACACCGAGGTTTTAAATTATGCAATCCAAAAAATGAGTTTATCAGGTTCCCGAACAATAAAAATATTAATCGTTGAAGATGACGTTTTTATGCAGGCAATACTGGAGGAAATTTTAAGTTCTGCTTACGAAATTGAAACAAGATCGAATGGAATGGATGCGTTAGCATTTATGCAAAATGGAAACATTCCTGATTTAATAATTGCCGACTTAAACACTCCAAAACTTAATGGCTTAGAATTAATTGAACAAGTTAAAGTTAGTGATTTCTTTAATTCTGTTCCTATATTGATATTATCTGGCGAAGAAAGCTCTGACAAGCGAATAAAATGTCTTGATGCAGGAGCAGATGATTTTGTTGTAAAACCATTTAATCCGGCTGAGTTAGAAGCAAGAATTAGAGTTGTTTTAAGAAGAATGGGTAAGTTGAGTGCTTAATAATATGAGTGAAGGAATTTACGCTCCGCCTGGTAAACCAATAATTGCCTTAGTTGGCTTTGAAGATGCTTTTGCAGAAATGTTTGCAAATTGCAATTTCGGAGATAAGGAACTTATTCATTTCGATAATGGAATGAAAATGGTATCGGCTTGGAACGACCAAAACTTAAATATTACTGCAATTATTTCTTATAGTGAAATTATGGCTCCCGCCGGATTAGCACTTGTTGAAACATTAAAGAAAAGGGATTTACCCGTTGTACCATTTTTTCTTATCGTAAATTATTTCAATCCTAACTTAAGAAAGCTAGCATTGTCTGCTGGCATTTCTGATGTATTCAGAATTCCGCTAAAAGTTAATAGAATTGAGAAACGGATTAATTTTTTAATTGATAATTGGAGCGAACTAAAAGACAGCATAAAATCGGAAGTTCCACCAATAAAAAATATAGGTTTTGCAAAACGCGTATTTGATGTGTTTTTTGCGAGCATGGCTCTTTTCTTCCTTTCTCCATTATTTTTAATTATTTACATCTTAATTAAATTAGAATCTAAAGGCCCAGTTTTTTATTATTCTCTTAGGGCAGGTACGGGTTTTAAAGTGTTTAAATTTTACAAATTCCGCTCGATGTTTGTTAATGCAGACCAACGCATTAAAGATTTAAAACACCTAAATCAATACAATATCGATTCGGCAAGTAAAGTTGAAGAAGACACAACCATTCGCGAAAGTTTATGTAATCAATGTGCTGCAGAAGGCAAATGTCAGTATCCGCTTTATGCAGATAACATACAATGGTGCGAGAAAGACTTTAAATATTCAAAACTAGCAAATTCGGGCTCAGCATTTTTCAAAATTAAAAACGACCCTAGAATTACCAAAGTTGGTAATTTTATTAGAAACACAAGTATTGATGAACTTCCGCAGCTTTGGAATGTAATAATTGGCGATATGAGTATTGTTGGAAACAGACCATTGCCACTTTACGAAGCAGAAAAGTTAACTACAGATAAATACGTACTTCGTTTTGCTGCTCCCGCAGGAATTACCGGTTTATGGCAGGTAGAAAAACGTGGCAAGGGCGAAATGAGTGAAGATGAGCGTTTAATGCTTGATAACACTTACGCTCAACAGCAGAGTTTTACAAACGATATTAAACTTATTTTGAAAACAATACCTGCTCTTTTCCAAAAAGAAAACGTATAATTTTATTCTATTCTTCTTCTGTAGCCAACTGAACATCAACCGCTACTAAACCTAAATCAGTTAATTTTATATCGAATTTCACATCGGCATCTTTTATATTGTAAAAGAAAGAATCGCCTAGTGTAAATGGGATTTCTTGTTCGTTTTCGTCAGTAATTATTCCTGAACCATCATTGTTAATTGATGTTATTTTACCTTTTCTAAGCATTAAGGATAAATGTGTGTATAATAAAAATTATTTATCTCGCAATAATATGAATTTTTGTATAATTAATTCGTATAATTTAAAATACATTTAACAACTTTATTGAATAATTTTAAAATAAAAAAGCAGGGTTAAAAACCCTGCCTTAAACCAACCAACAATATTTTAATTACTATTTTTTAATAACCTTAAATTCGGTTCTTCTATTTTTTGCTCTTCCTTCGGGATTGTCTTTACCATTTTTAAACTTATTAGGAGCAATTGGCATGCTCTCTCCATATCCTTTTGATGACATTCGACTCTGTGCAATATTTTTGCTTGCAAGATAATTTAAACAAGATTTCGCCCTTCTTTCAGATAAATCCTGGTTGTAAACATCAGTTCCGATATCATCTGTATGTGCACCTAATTCGATTTCCATTTCTGGATTATCTTCCATAATTGCCACTAAAGCATCAAGTGTTTTTTGCGATGATGGAGTAAGTTCTGCACTATTAAATTCGTAGTAAATGTTTTCCAAAACTATTGGAACATTGATTTTGAATGAATTAATACAATAATCTACATGCATTAATGTATCTGCTTTTGCTACTTCTTCGTAGCTATAATTTTTATTAAGAGCGAAGTAATTATCCTTCGATATATTTAATTTAACAGGTCTTCTGCTATCAATTTTAAATTCGTATTTACCATTAACATCAGTTACAATGCTTTTTTGAATGTCCTGATCAATCATCTTAACGGAAACACCATTTAATGGTTTTTTAGTTTTGCAATCACTTATAATACCGCTAATAGAAATGTATTCTCGTTTAACTTCAAAAATTTCTAAACAGCAGGCCGATTCTCTATCTGAACTTATGTACCCTTTACTCGCATCAGCATTTGTTGCAGTAAAGTATACATCATCTTTTGATGAATTAAACGGATAACCCATATTAACCGGAGTGGTCCAGTTAATAAAATCACCTTCCGATTCAAAAAAATCTAAACCACCGAAGCCCACTCTCCCATCGGTACTAAAAAGTAATTTATGTGTTAGCGAATTATAATATGGTGCTTTTTCATCAGCTTCAGTATTAATTTCCGAACCTAAATTAACAGGTTGCCCTAACGAACCATCTGTTCTGATTGATGCATACCATAAATCATACTTACCAAAACCTCCACTTCTGTCTGATGAAAAAATCAAAAATTTTCCATCACCTGTAACAAAAGGCTGTGCCGAATTAAATTCCTTATCGTTAATTTGCAAGCCTAATGGAACTGGATTTGACCATTTATCTCCATCTTTTTTAGATTGATAAATGGCATATTTTTCCTTGTCTTTCCATGCCGTAAAATAGGCTACATTACCTTCTGGATTAAAGCTTATCGCTGCTGTTTCCATATCCTTAGGCAAATTTAAATCAAGTATTTTAACCGAAACCTCAGTCGAATTTAAAGCATCCTTTGCAAAATAAATGCTATTGATAAAAGGGTTAGCTTTTGTAGTTACAACGGTTTCGCCCTTTACGGCTTTAAGAACCTCTGCTTTGCCAGCAACGGCAACAGGCCTTGATGATGTGTAGTAGAAATTATCATTGTTTTTCACCGCAGCATAATTTGAACCCAAACCATTTATTTTTTCAGGCACTTTATTAATCTGTAACAAGCGAGGATAACGCATTTCTTTTATCGCAAATTTGCACGACAGTATTTCCAGATTTGCAGCTTTCACTAAATCATCGCTTTTATTTTTTACGACAAACTGTTCGAATGCTGTAATTGCCTGTGGAAATTTTTTATTGGCTCTCAAACTTTCAGCATAATAGAACAGCGCATTTTTATATTTTGGTTTTCCGAATGTACTTGCGACAGCATAATACTTTTCTGCCTCTAAAAAATTACGATATAATCTGCTCGATTCTGCCAAATTAAATATAGAACCTTCATAATCCTCAATTACATTATCTTTTACATTCTGTTTATTCTCGTTAGTGTAAGGAAGTACAACTTGCGAACTATCGGAATTTATTTTTAATGCTTTTTTATAAAATGTTGATGCTGCGTAATAATCCTTATTTTGAAAATAAGCATCTGCAACTTTCTTATAATTAACAACATACTGTGCATTTGTTGTGATGTGACTAGAGAGAACAGCTATCAGGATGATTAATTTTTTCATATGTTTCTTTTATAAACGAGGACAAAAAAAGTTTGGACCAATAATTCCATTTCTTCCGATTAAAGAAATAGATAACTCTAAACCACCATTGCTGTTGGATGCCCGCTGGAAAGACGATGTATTGATATCGTAGCTTAATCCAAAAACCATATTTTTAAATTGCAACCCAACAAAAGCGATTGCAGCATCTTTTATGCGGTAATTTCCACCAAAAAGTATGTTCGATTGATTATTTAGCATTAACTGACCATAACCACCCAATGATATTTCTCGAGTATTGCCTTGGTACATAACCAAAGCATTTGGTACTACATCAAAAATCTCGGAAGCTCTTATTCTGGCTCCACCATGTGCTGTAAAACGAATTGGCGTACGTAAGCTATTGCCAGAAAAACGTTCTACAGGTCGGTTAAGGTGAGCCGCACTAAAACCCGCAAATACATTTACATTTTGATTAGGGTTTCCATCGAAATACATTACGCCTGCATTTACGTCAGGAACAAATGAAGAAGTAGATGAAAACGTTTCGCCACTCATCATACCGCCATCGTAACCTCCTACCGGATTAAACTGATTACCAAAACGAGCCTGTGATAAGTCGAAACTTCGGTTTACAAAACCTGCTTGCAAACCGAAACTTATCATTTGCAAACCCTCTATACCAAAGCGTAATCGGTATGAACCCGATACCAGAGCAGTTAGATAGTTAAAATCCAACTCTCCTGCTCTTTGATTTAAAATGGTTGCGCCAAAGGCGAAGTTTTTAGTTGGTGCAACATCAAATGATGCCCCACCAGTTAAAAATGAGTTTGAAAGCGCACCCCATTGTTGCTTAAAATTAACTGAAGCACGATAGTCGCCATCGATTACACCCGTAAGTGCAGGGTTTAGCCACAATGGATAAGCGTAATATTGCGAAAAATGTGGATCTGTTTGAGCTTTTATTGCTGATGATAAAAAACTTAAAGCAATAACAATAATATATAATTTAACTGACGATAATATTTTCATGGTATCTTATTTTATCTGTGATAATTATTTAGCTATCTAATTAATGTTACTGTTCCTTTTTTCATCATCTTGGTTCCATCCGAAGAAATCACCTCAATCATGTAAACATAAACTCCGCTTGGTTGAGCTACACCTCTGTAAGTTCCGTCCCACCCAGTTGTTGTAGAATCAACCTGATAAATTAACTGACCCCATTGAGTGTAGATATTCATTTTTACAGATGCTATTGTTATTCCGTAGACTAAGAATATATCGTTCTTACCATCATTATTAGGTGTAAATGCATTTGGAATATAGATTTCGTTTCCTAATGGATTTGCAGCCTTGGCCGTTAACGCATTTGAATTGGCACTGGTTTGACAAGCAATTTGACCTGTTGCTCTTACAACTATAGTAACACTTTGGTCTGGTTTTAAACCGATGACTAAGTGCCTTGTTGTATTTGCCCCTTCTGATGGCTGTTGCCATGTTAAACCATTATTTAGCGAGATTTCGTAACCACTTGCTCCGGTAACGGCATTCCATGCAAAGGTTATACTATTGGAAGTTGTTGTTTCAACTCTAATTGTTGGTGCTGCCAATACTGGAAGAACCGTTATGGTTATCGGTGTGCGAACAGTACTCGTACAGCCTGAAGCATTAATGCTTTCTACATAAAATATGGTTGTGCTTGTAATGGCTGGTGTTGTAAAAGTAGTTCCTTGACCAATTGAATTACCTCCAGAACTCACTGTAAACCAACTATAAGTTAAGGTTGGATCTGGATTTACCACACTCAATGTTGCACTGCTTCCTGCGCATATTATATTACTTGCTGCATTTACCTGTGCCGGTGCTAAAGGAACAGGAAGTACTGTGACATTTACTTGTGTTCTTGTTGTAGATACACAATTTCCAGAAACAGATTCTACATAGAAAATTGTATTAGCATTAACTGCACCAGTATTGAAACTGCTACCTGAGCCAACAACATTTCCTCCTGTCGGAACGCTATACCAATTATAAGTATAACCTGCCTGAATATTTGTTACGCTTAAAACAGCAGAGCTACCTGAACATACACTTACTGCTGATGATGCTACCGAAGTTGTGCCAGGGCGAGCATTAACGGTTACGGTAACCATTGTGCGTCCGGTAGAATTTGCGCAACCTGCAGCTCCAACAGCCTGAACATAATAAGTAGCATTTGCTGTAAGAATTGGAGTTGTAAATGATGTGCCGCTAAATAATAGATTACCACCTGTTGTACTATTGTACCATTCGTAAGTTATTCCAGCTTGAGGACTTTGAACAGTTAAAGTTGTTGCATCACCAGAACAAATCGTTGTTCCTGTGCTAGATATTACAGGACTTGATGGAACCGGGCTTACCGTTACTGTAACAACTCTTGCATTACCAACCGCATTTTCGCATTTATTATCGCCTTTTACAGTTACATAATACGTTGTGTTTGCATTTAAAACAGGTGTTGTAAACGATGCTCCAACAAATGAAATATTTGTTAAAGCCGCATCGCTGTACCAGGTGAACACCGGATTTGTTACCGTTGTACTATTGGCCGTAAGCGTTACAGCAGAACCAGAACAAGCGGCTGTACTTCCTGCGACTACAATATCAGTTGTTGTAGCCAATGGATTTACAGTAATTGTTACCGCTTTAGCATCCGCAGCTGCATTTTCGCATTTGTTACTACCTTTTACTGTTACGTATAACGTTGTTGTAGAAGTAACATTTGTAGCACTATAGGTTGGCCCGGTAAATACCGGAACGGTTAAAGATGCATCACTATACCAAGTAAACACTGGTTGTAAAACCGTTAAACTTGATGCCATCAATGTCGTTGAATTTCCAGAGCAGATATTTGCATTATTCAGTGTAATATCTGCTGATGTAGCATAATCTTTAACAGTTATAGTGACCACGGCAGCACTGCCAGAAACATTCTCGCAACTGTTATCTCCTTTTACAGTAACATAATAAGTTGTTGTAGTAGTTAATGGTGCTGTGCTAAAAGATGCTCCAACAAATGCTACACTTGTTAAAGCTGCATCACTATACCAGGTAAATACTGGATTTGTTATAGTAGTTGATGAAGCTGATAACGATGCTGCAACATTTTTGCATATGCTATTTGAGCCGGTAATATTTATATCTGCAGCCGTTGAAATTCTATTTACTCTTACGGTAATCGCCCTTGCATCACCAGGCTCATTCTCGCACTTATTTGAACCTTTTACCGTAACATAATAAGTGGTTTCTGTAGATAGTGAAGGTGTATTGAATGTTGAGCCTGTAAATGCAACGCTTGTTAATGCAGCATCATTATACCAGGTAAATATAGCATTGGTAACAGATGGAGCCGAAGCAGTAAGTGCTGCTCCAGAACCTGAACAAATCGCGGTATTACCTGCCACATTTATATCAGCCGCCGCTGAAGATGGATTGATGTTAATGTTTACAACCACGGCATTTCCTACTGTATTTGCGCAACGGTTTGTACCACTTACAGTAACATAATATGTTGTTGCACCCGTAATTTGAGGTGTTGCGAATGTACTGCCAACTGAAACCTGATTTGTAAGAGCGGCATCGCTATACCAGGTAAATACAGGATTTGTTACAGTTGTACTACTTGCGCTTAATGTAGTTATTCCAGCATTACAAAGTGAAGTATTACCAGAAATTATAATATCGCTTGCTGATGCATTTTGATTTACAGTAACTACTACAGAAGTTCTTGTTGCATTTGCACAACCTGAAATTGAAGCTGCTTCTACATAATAAGTATAGCTTCCTGGTGTTAAACTGGCGGAAGTTGTAAAACTAATGCTGTTGCTTGCCAAAAGATTACCTCCAATGGCTGCATCGTACCAATTATATATAACTCCCGCAACAGCTTGCACATTAATAGTTGTTGAATTATTTACGCAAACATTTGCCGGATTAGCTGATGCAATAACCGGATTTGCAGGCGGAGCTGTAATGGTAACTACAACACGAACTCTCGGACTTTCGCAACCATTATTACCTGTAGCAGTTACAAAGAAATTGTGGTTACCAATTGGTAGTGTTGCATCAGTTAAATAAGTAGTACCCGTATTTTTGAATACATTATCCTGATACCATCTATACGTAGTATTTGGTTTTGGATTATTTACACTAAGCAAAGCTGATGAACCTAAACAAGCCGTAGCAGTGGCAGAACTAATTTCTGGAGATGTAATTAAGCGTTGAGCATAATTTAGATTTACCGAAGTTAATGCACCAATAAGACCAGAGTACAACCTGATTTCTGCCCCACTAAATTGTTTTGTTGGAACAAAACTTAAAATTGCTTCGCTACCGTTTGAAGCTAAATCTAACTGTACAAATTGATTACTTAGTGTAATTTCATCAGCATTGCTGGTTAGATTATTATAAGTTGTTAATGTAATACTTGGTAATACTGCTGCACTCAATAAGTTTGCAGGAGAAGATATCTTCACACGTAGCGTATCTCCAATATTTGATAAACCACCAGTAAATCCAACTCTTTGATATACATACGCATTTGCAGTACCCGCGGCAATGAATAAAGTTGAGGCTGAATTTACATCGGTATCAACAGCAGCTCCAGAGTTAAATACGCCTGCTACAGCACCAATTCCATTAAAACCATTTGCTAATGCTACCGTAGCAGTTCCACATTCTGTAGTACCTGGAGTTGCAGGAATTACATTAACTGCTACTGTTATCGCCGCTGAATTTCCACATAATGTGGTTTCATTTCTAACGTAATAATTAGTGCTTGAAGTTAAAACTGGTGTTGTAAATACTGCATTCGATGATACTAAGGTTGTTAAAGCAACATCACTATACCATCTAATCGTACTTCCGCCAATTGATGATGTAGCGGTTAAAGTTGCGGTATTACCAGAAATTATGGTAACCGATGTCGAGGAAACAATTGGAGCATCGGGCGTAACACCAACATTTAACGTTGCTGTAGCTCTCGTTACTGAAGCACCGCAGCTATTTATCGCCTCAACTGTATAAGTTGTATTAACGGCAGCTGTAACCGTCAATGTTGTTCCATCAGGACCTGCAGATACATTAGCTGAATTATACCATCTGTAGGTTAATCCCGGTATTGGATTTTTAATTTGAAGAATAACAGAACTACCAACGCAAGCATTTACAGTTGGTGCTAGTAATTCTGGTGCAGCAGGTGGAGCAGATAATGTTACATTTACAGCAGTTTTTGCACTCACACAACCCGTTGTGGAAACAATTGCAACAAAATATTGTGCGCCCGCTGTTAAAGCCGGAGTAGTATACGAACTTCCATCGGCTAAAACATTTTGATTTGAATCAAACCATCTATAAACTAACCCCGTAACCGGATTTGCAACCTGCAAGGTAGCTGTAGCACCAGAACAAACTGCAACGCTTGACGATACCACCTCTGGAGCAAGCAGTGCTCGTTGCATGTAGTTTAAATTAACTGATGACAATGCATTTGCCACTCCAGAATTTAATCTTAGCTCTGCCCCATCAAAAGTTACTATTGGAATTAAAGTAACCAACGCTTGTGTATTGCCACTTAAAAGCTGAACATTTAGTATAGGATTATTTAAACTTAAGGCATCGTTATTAGAAACACCATTTAAGTATGTCGTAATTTGTATGCTGCTTAATACTCCTAATGATAATATCCTTCCAGGAGAAGAGATTAAGACTTTTAATGTGTCTCCAACTCGAGAAACTCCCGGAAATGATAAATTTTGATATACTGATGCGCCCGCAACTCCTACAGGCATAATTAATGTTGAAGCGGTTTGAGCATCGTTATCTATTGCAAGATTTGGATTAATTACACCCGCACCGATCGTGATACCAGAAATTCCATTGCTTTGTGTTGTAGCAACCTCGCAAGGCACAATAATCGGAGTACCTGGTCCGCTAACAGTTATGGTTACCTGAACTCTGCTTGCCGATGGACAACCAGATGCAGATATACTTTCTACATAAAAACTTGTATTGGCAGTAATTGGAGGCGTTACAAAAGTTGCACCTGTAAATACCGGACTTGTACTATTCGCACTATCGTACCAGTTAAAAGTAACATTTGCTTCCGTTGATGATGCAGACAATGTTGCGGTTTGACCTGCTGGTACTGATAAAGAAGAAGCAGTAACAACAGGAATTGCGGCAGCTGGATTTACCGTAATTGCCGCGGCAACTCTACTGCTACTCGCACAGCTTCCATTCGCTGCTTCTAAATAATAAGTTGTATTTGCATTTAAAATTGGTGTTGTAAAAACACTACCTGTAAATACTGGTGCTCCGCCTGTTAGGGCTGTGTACCAGTTATATGTTAATGTAGGATCTGGATTGCTTACAGAAAGCGTTGCAGATGAGCCGGCACAAGCATTGGCTATCGGGGCCAAAACCGGAGTTGATATTGCAGGAATTACGGTCACAACAACCGGAATCCTCGTTGTATTCGGACATGTACCACGGCTAACTTCGATATAGTATGTAGTAGTTGCTGTAAGCGATGGAGTTGTAAAAGTTTCACCAGATGCTACAAGATTTCCACCTGTTGGGGCATCGTACCAACGCAAAGTTGTTCCACCAATTGCCGTTGCCGATAATGCAACAGGAGTTCCTGCACATATAGTTTGGCTTCCACTTGTTATGGTTGGCGATGGATAAACAATCGTAGCTTCATAAATGTCTAAACTCGTAACAGCCGAAATTAAACCACCAACACGAACTTCAACACGATCGAATGGACCGGCTGCTGGTAAAACAGCTTGAAAGCGACTTCCTCCTAGAAGTGACAATCTTAATAATGAAGAATTTAACGGATAACTACTTACAACTGTGCTCCCGTTCATTACGTTAACCGTAATATTTCCAAGTAAAGATAAATCCAGCAAACCTGTAGGTAAGCCTAAATCTAAGCGTACACTGTCTGTAGCTGTACCTGCTGAATTAAATATTAATTGTTGAAACCCAGTAGATAATGCTCCAACCGCCAACGTAATTCTTGTGAAGTTATTAGGATTTGCATCAGTTGAATTTCCTGCGCCGCTAATTCCGCACAAAACACAAATACCAGTTATACCCGAATTTTGAGTTCCGGCAGCATTACAAACCGCATTTCCTGCACCTGTAATTACTGTAACTGTTACAGGTACACGACCATTACTTGAGCAGCCACTTGCATTAACAGTTTCAACATAAAAAGTTGTGGTTGTTGTTAAGGCAGGTGTTGTAAAATTAGAACCTGTTGCCAATTCTGTTCCACCTGTTGGTGTAGCAAACCAACGTATTGTATTTCCAGCATCAGCTGTAGCACTTAATGTTGTTGTTTGTCCTGAATTAACAACCTGATTATTAGTTGTTACTATAGCAGGATTTGCAGCTGGATTAATTGTTACATTAACAGCAGTTCTGGAGCTTATTGCAGTTCCTGAAACCGCCTCAACATAAAAAGTAGTATTTGAGGTTAATGCCGGTGTTGTAAATACACCATTATTATTAGTTACTAGAGGTGTGTTTCCTGTAGAAGCGTACCAATTATAAGTTACACCAGCCTGAAGATTGCTAACATTTAAAGTTGCTGCACTTCCGGCACAAACCGAAACACTGACTACAATCGGTTGACTTACATTAACAACAAGACTGTAATCTGTATTCACAACATTACCTGTAGCATCGGTTGCAGTTAAGGATATAGCAAATGTTCCTCCAAGCGTAGGTGTACCAGTAATTTCTCTTGTTGCTGTGTTAAAAATTAATCCCGGAGGCAAATTAGAAGCAACATAAGTATATGGTGCAGTTCCTCCAGTTACGGCTGGCAAAGTTTGAGTTGGATAACCAACACCAACAGTTCCATTAGGTAATGAAGCTGTAGGCAATGTTAACACTCCAATCACACTCAATGGATATAAATTATTAGCTGTATTTCCTTGCGTATCTGTTACAGTAACCGAAACTGAATAATTTCCAGCCTGAGTTGGAGTACCAGTTATTTCTCTCGTAGCCGGATTAAATGTTAAACCTGGAGGCAAGCCTGTAGCAACATAAGTGTAAGCTCCAACTCCTCCAGTTGCCGAAGGTAATACCTGCGTTGGGTAAGTTGCACCTACAGTTCCATTTGCTAATGCTGCCGATGGTAAAACGAGCGGGTTTGTTACCGTTATGCTGTAATTCGTTGTACTCGTTCTGCCTTCAGAATCGGTTACTGTAACCGGAATCGTAAATGTTCCGCTTGTAGTAGGTGTACCAATAATTTCTCTGGTAGCCGGATTAAATGTTAAACCCGGAGGAAGATCCGTTGCAGAATAAGAGTAAGGACCAACACCTCCTGTAGCTGAAGGAATTACTTGTGGAGTATATGTTCTTCCGGTTACACCGTTGGCTAAAGTTGCAGCTGGCAAAACCAACGGATTAATAACTTTGATTACATATCCTGATGTAACCGAATTTCCGTTTGCATCTGTAACAGTAACAGGAATTGTATAAGTACCAACTGCTGTTGGTGTACCTGTAATTTCTCTAGTGTTCGGATCAAAAGTTAATCCCGGAGGAAGATTTATTGCCGAATAAACATATGGTTGCGTTCCACCTGTGGCTGCCGGAATAGTTTGTGGTGGATATAATGTTCCTGTTATTCCATCAGGAAGCGTTCCAGGTGTTAAAATCAACGCAGCTGTAACAATCAAATTATATGAAACAGCTGCCGAACAGCCCTGACTATCAGTTGCTACAATTGAAAAACTATAATTATTTGCAGTAGTTGGAACGCCGGAAATTGTACCATTTGCAGATAATGATAAACCTGCAGGTAAAGAACTTCCACTGGCTAAAGCGTAAGAAAAAGTTGGTGTTCCGCCAGTGGCTACATCAATTTGTTTACTATACTGAAAACCTGCTGTAGAATTTGCCAAAGCTGTTGTATTAAAAACAATAGCTGGATTTACAGTTATAGATATTGGTACACGAACAGATTCTTCAGTACAACCAAGTCGCCGGGCGGCAACATAATATATTTTATTTGCAGTTAAATCCGGAGTTGTGTATGTGCCATTAAAAGCAGTTGTAGCTAAAACAGTTCCACCTTCAGCAACCTCATACCAACGTAAGTCGTTTGTATTAAGTGTTGTTGCGGATAAGGTGGCGGTTGAATTAAAACAAGCATTAACAACATTAGAACTTGGCGGTACAAATGTTGGTCGGGCGGCAGATCTGGTTAATCCATAAATTAAAATGGTTTGAGTTAAGTTAACATTTAACAAAGAAGATAATGTAACCTGTACCCTATCAAAAGCTACTCCTGGCGAAAATGGAATGGTTACAGGTTGACCGCTACCTAAAGCGTTCAGCAAATCGACACTTAATAAATTTGATGCAGACTGATTAAAAACCTGTGAATTACCATTATAGGCTGTTACAGTAAGTCTGTTCAAAACTCCTGCATTTACCAGATTCCCAGAAGCCCCAATTCTTAAATTAATTTCATCGCCTGTATTAGAAAGCGTATTGAAATAAAAATTCTGACTGATAGAACCTGCAACACCCAAAGCACCTAAACTCAGTTCAGAATAATTTGTTTGGTTTGCATCAATTGCAAAACTTGGATTAGTTACTCCAGCTTTACCCAAACCCAAAACATCAAGCGTTAAACCATTTCCTTCAAAACCAGTAGCAAATGTTTGTGCGCAAGCATCAACACCGGAAGTATAAAATGCATAGTAAACTTTAGTGTTATTTAAAGTTCCTAACAAAAGAGCACTGGTAACATCCCTAACGTAAACTCTATCATAATCTTGAGTTGGCCTAAGTGCAACATAAAAATATCCGTTAGCATCCCTTACCAAACGAAGGTTAGAACTTGTAAAACCATTGACGCTCGCCCCTGATAAAACAGTTGCACCGCTTGCATTTCTTGCTCCAACATCAATTGAATGATTACCCAAAGCAACTCCTCCTACAACGCTACTTAGTAAATTACCCAAATTCCCAGCCAGCAACTGATTTAAAAGCGTTGGATCTGCATCAATTCTAATGTAAGAAGTAGTACCGGCTGCAAGGGTACTTGGAAATTTTAGTTCTATTTCTCCTGTATATGCTCCAATGCCTACCGCTAAACCGCCAGAAGATTTAACTGTTGCAAATGTTGTTTCATCTGCCGTTATTGCATTATTCGGATTATCGACAGTTGGCGTTAAGAAACATCCGGAAAGCCCTGCAGGTCCACACCCCAGTAAGCTAGACTGTCCATTGGCCGATACAGCACTGACAGAATTAGCATAAATTTTGGTTTGACCATAAGATTTAAAACTTATAATCGTTATAGATACGGCGATTAGAAAAAATTGAATGACAATGAATTTCCCAAAGCGGGAAAAGGAGGTAGAGTTTTTCATCATATCAGCGTTATTAGGGTTTGATTTTTGGTAGGAGAATGAGAATTTACATCCCTCTATGGAGTGTTTCTTATTCTACTTTTCAAATCTACGGTAGTTGCTATCATTAAGTTTTATCCATTATTATTCATTAATCAGGTATTTTCCTCCGTTCATTTTGTTCATAGGATATTTGTTACCAGAAATCATTTCGGCTATTGCATAATTTTGATGACATTAGCATTATCATCCTCTATTTAATGAATACAAACGAATTGCTCTCTCAGCTTAGGAGGTTCGTTCTTATAAAATCTGGACTCAGAAATATCGATCCGGCTCATTGTAAGACTATTTCTGAGCTAATTTTTAAGGAAACCAAAAATTACGTCAGCGAAACTACAGTTAAGCGTTTTTTTGGCTTTGCCCAAACTTTGCATAAATTTTCTTTATTCACACTTAATAGTTTATCTCAATACATCGGATTTTCAGATTGGGAATCTTTTTGTAAAGAAAAAGAAAACGAAACCACTGATGTTGATGACGTTTGGCAGAACTTAAAAATAAGAGCTCAAGCTATAACTGACACATCACTAATTGCAAAAAAGAATAGTTCTGGTGTTCCCTTTGATGCAACCTCAAAACGTAATTTTCTTTATAGCGATTTTGATTATTTCTTAAAAAACGATTATCAATTTACAACGATAAGTGCACAACCGGGTCAAGGAAAATCTATTTTACTAGCACATTTGGTTGAGCATTTTTTTTTATAATGATAATGCACCATACAAATCGGATATCGTTTTACTTATAAACTCAGGTACAATTAGCGATATAATCCAGAATGGACTAACATTTAAAGAATGGTTTTTAAAGGAGTTTAAATTTCCTGGACTTAGCGAGTTGATCTCCTATTTTGTAAAACATCCTAAAAACTGTAAAGGCCATATTGTAATTATTGTAGATGGCATAGACCAGTATTTGTCTATTAACGAATACTTCAAAACATTCATCGAACTTTTACACGGTATTCAACATAATAGTTTTATTAAAATTGTAATGGGCTTAAGAGTTAACAATTGGGTTAATTTACAGCCAGCTGTTACGGGTTCAGCATTTTTAACAAGTGCATGGTATAAAGGCTTATTTTTTGATGAGGATAAGAACACTAATGTACCTTCACTTAATAAAGAAGAAATTTTATTTACTTTAAGTAAAATTGAGGGAAAGCCAATTCTGGAAAGCGATTTGCATCCAGGTTTATTATCGCAGTTTAAAACACCTTTCTGGTTACAGATTTATTATAAACTTAAGCAAGAAGTAAAGACACTCGAGCTAAGTAATCAACTACTTTGTCTGGAATTGATTAATTATTTTCTGGAAAACAAAATTTTCTTATCCAAGAACAGTACTGAGAAAATATTTATTTTAAAAGAAATTAGTCGTGAAATTTCTAAAGGTGCAGTTTGCCAACGGGTTGCAAAAGAAAACATTCTTAATTATGTTAATTCATACCCCGAGGCTTATCAGGAACTTTTATATGGCGGTATATTAATTGAAGAGAAGAGATTAACAACATCAATTCCAACAGAAATAGTTAAATTTTTGAATGATGACATTTACACTTATTTCTTATTTCTTCAGTTAACAGAAAAATTTCATTTTAAACCTGATAAGTATTTCTTTGAAGAGATACTTATAAATTATTCTGAAGACCAGGTTTTAAGAGCGCACTTGCTGAATTGGAGTATAAGATTTTGTATAAACAGAAACGAAATACAGGCTCTTAAAAATATTTTCACACTTCCGTTTACTAATGAAGAAAAGAATAAAGCTTTTAATTTTATTTGCGATGTTGCTTTATTTGAACTTGGTAAAACGGATTCGAAATTTAATGCGCAAACCATCGATATCGAGTTTATAGATATAATGGTTAGTGGCAGAATAATGAGTAAACATTATAAAGCTGCAGTAAAACAACTATCTGAGAGGGTTTTTGATGAAAATATACAGATTATATTAAATGTAATTAGCTGCAGCATTTCCATAGTCGACATGGATAAACACGGACTTGCAGAAAATATGCAGACCTTAAAAAGGTATAATAAAGAACTGCTTGAGCTTTTCCCTATAAATCCGTACGATTTAATTTCGTTTTTCAATAATATATTGGTTGGCAAGCCAAATAACAGCAAAACTTTACTCGAAAAAATTGATGCGCTATGCCACAACATTAGCAAGAGTAAGCCATTACCAAATAGCATGCTGAGCAGTTACGAAATGATAGCTTACAGATTGGCAATAATTGTTTTATTTAGCGATAAAAGTTTCAAGGAATGCTCCAGCTTATGTGAAGCAATCATCAAAAAGTATCCAAAGATTTTTTATTTACGCTCATCAGTATTTTCATCATTTTTACTAGTTGCAATAACGCAAACAAGTTTAAAATTAAATAAATTAAAAACCACACAAAGAGTTCTTAACTTACTTGGAAAGTTAATTGCTAGCCCTAATAGCTATCACACACCTTACATTTTGGCCTCGTATATTTTGGCAAAAGCAAATTTTTCAAACTATACAGGCAATTACAAAAATGTAATTACAGAGGTTGATAATGGAATGCAACTTGCTACTCAGCACAACCTTCAAATTTTTGAAATTTCTTTTCAATTGATTAAAATTGATGCATTAAAGCATATTAATGATTCGGAGAGTGTATCTCAGGCAATCAAGGATTTATTAAATTATCTGGCAATAAATAAACTCACCATGCCCGATTTCGTTAACCTGAACGACGAAAAATTCAACCATACCTTTAAGATTCTGAAATCATATAAATCGAACAATATATAATCGAATGATTTTTACTAAATCGATTTGTAACAGTTTCAACGCATATTCTTAAGAATAATATAAACTAGCCAAGTATTTATTATTTTCGAAATAAAAAAGAAAACCAATGAAAAAATCGCTAGTTCTTCTTGCAGCTTTCGCAATGTTTTGCGCAACAGCTTTCGCACAAGAAGCAAACACACTTACTAAAAAAGAAATAAAAAAGGGTTGGAAATTACTATTTGATGGAAAATCATTAAATGGATGGCACACTTATTTAAGAGACACAGTTGGCTCAAAATGGACCGTACAAAATGGTGCAATTGTGTTCGACCCGTCAAAACCTAGAAACGGTGGTGGTGATATTGTAACAAATGAAGTTTACGAAAATTACGAGTTAAACCTTGAATGGAAAATTTCAAAAGGTGGTAACAGTGGAATTATTTTCGACATACAAGAAGACCCAAAATTTAGAGCTACATATTTAACCGGTCCTGAAATGCAGGTTTTAGATAACATTGATGCAGATGATAATAAAAAAGAAAATCATTTAGCAGGCTGTTTGTATGATATGTCTGGCGATGCTTCAGTTTCTAAACCAAAACCTGTTGGAGAGTGGAATAAAGTTCGCTTAATTCAAAATAAAGGCCATTTAACATTCTATTTAAACGGAACAAAAACTTTTGATGGTCAGATTGGAAGCGACGAATGGAATAAGTTGGTAGAAAACAGCAAATTTAAAGACAAAGCTTTCGCAAATTTTGCAAAGGTTGCAAAAGGCAAAATTGCATTGCAAGAGCATCCAGGTTCGAGCCAATGGAGAAACATTAAAATTAAACAACTTTAATCTTTACTTAAAATAATTGAAGGATTGGCTATTCGCCAATCCTTTTTTTTTGCAATAATTGTCGCATTTGCACCTTTAATTTGTCGCAAATAAATAACCATTGTTTAACATTGATGCTTTAGTTTAGAGTAAATAAAAAATCATCAGATATGTCATTCCAAGGATATTTAAGAACGATAAAAGAAAAAACCGGATTAACACCAGCAGAGCTGAGAACTAAAGCAAATGAAAAAGGCTTTACTGCAAATGGACTATTAAAACCTACAGTTAAAGCCGGAGAAATTGTAAGCTGGTTAAAAGAAGAATACGATTTAGGCCATGGCCATTCGATGGCTGTTTATGCATTATTAAAAGGTATTAAAAACGAAGACAGCGAATAAAAAAAGTCAGTATTATAAAATCAATTCATCCTTTCGTATGTCACGTTGAGCTTGTCGAAACGCCCTTTAATGAATATTAACAAGACCTTCGACAAGCTCAGGATGACATCATGTATTAGTGATGCTGCCTATTTTATATCGAAGGAATAACTTCCGGCAGGTAATTCTTGTTTATTGCTAACTACTTTTCCGTTTAAATAAATCTTTTTACCAGATAATGCAGGAATATCTAAACTTGCAGTTGAGTTTGCAGGAATTTTAACATCGTACCTTACACTATTTTTATTCCTATTCCAGGAAGACAAAATTGTACCGTATGGACTTTCATGGCTTGCCGTGAAATGCTCTAAACTTTCTACAAAATTTGGTTGAAGTAAAATATTTTTAAAGCCAGGTTGCTTTTCATCTATCTTAATACCACCAATTCCTTTAAAAAACCAGCCACCAATTTCTCCAAACATCATGTGGTTATCAGAAATATCTCGTGTTGCCTGCATATCCCAATTTTCGTGAAGTGTGGTTGCACCGTTAACAATCCACCATCCCCAACCTGGGTAAGTATCTTGTGCAGCCAGTTTATAAGCGGTTTCTGCTTGTCCGTTATCACTTAAAGCATTTAAAACTGCCTTTGCACCTAAAACCCCAACATCAATGTGCATACCGTCAGCAGCAACTCTTTTTGCAAGATTTTCGGCTAATTTTGAACGATACTGCTCATCAACAATATTCCACTGCAAAGCCATACTTAACTCTGTTTGAACGCCAGAACCATAACTAACTGTTTCAGCATTGAAATATTTAGCGTTTATAGCTTTTTTAATCTTTTTAGCCAAAGCACTGTAAACGAGATAATCGTTTTGATTGTTAAATAATTTGGCTGTTTTGGCTAAAATGTCAGCATCAACATAAAAATAAATTGATGAAGTATATTCTAAATTTGAAGTAGATTTAACAGGAACCCAATCGCCCCTACCAAAAGTTGTTAAACCATCTTTACTAATATTATTTACGTAGTTAACATACTGCTTTATGTTTTTGTAATTATCAGCAAGTGCTTTTGTATCGCCATAAAACATATAAATATTCCACGGAATTATTGCGATGGTACTTGTCCAGTCTGTACCATTTGCAGTGCCATAACCCCAACCACCAGTTGGAATAATATCTGGTAAAACACCGTTTGGTTGTTGCTCATCCCTATGGTCACCCAACCACTTTTCGTAAACCGTTACTGCATCGAAATTGTACAATCCGGTTTCTATGGCGAAATGACCATCTCCTGTCCAGCCGTTTTTTTCTCGTTGGGGACAATCTGTAGGGAAACCAAACAAATTAGATAAATAAGAATTATTGGTTGCCCACCAAATTTTATCAATTAATGGATTTGAAGATGAAATTTTCCCGGTTGCAGGCACATCGCTATGCATAAAATAAGCCATCAGATTTTTTTCTTCTAGTTTTATCGGATTGCTGGCGGTAACCTCAACATATTGAAATCCTTTGTAATTAAACAAAGGCATAAATTCTTCTTCACCATCTCCGTTTAAAATAAAAATATCCGTTTGGAAAGGGTCGGTATTATCTTTTGGGCGATAATAAACATCGATATTTGATAAATCTGCTCGTCCGTTGGTATGCAAACGTTCGGCATGTTTAAGCTTAATTATGGTTCCTTTCGGGCCAGAAACTTTTATTTTACTTACACCGGCAATATTTCTGCCTAAATCATATAAGTAAGTCGTATCATCAAACTTACGAATGCTTTTAACTTTTATTTCCTCAACATTACGAATTGGATGCATGGTTTGAGAAACAATATTTTTTGAAGGCGTTGCTCTCAGGTTTATTCCTCGCCATTTTGAATCATCAAAATCAGCTTTATTCCATCCCTTTTGTACCAATCTGGCGTCGTAATGTTCGGCTGTGTAAATATTATTAGAAATGATTGGGCCAAAACTTGTTTTCCAATCGCTACCAGAAGTTACTGTTTCCGTCGTACCATCGGTATAAGTTATTCTTAAATCCAAACAAAAAGCTGGTCTGGCTCTCCAAGGTGCTTTATCAAAATTCCATACAGCCATAGCCTGATGATTATACCAACCATTCCCCAAGATAACGCCAACTGCATTTTTCCCTTGTTGAAGGTTTTTAGTTACATCATAAGTAACATATAAATTTCTTCTATCAAAACGGGTGTACATTGGGTCTAAACGATGATTACCAACCTTTTCTCCATTTAAATAAAGTTCGTACAAACCAGAAGCAACAATGTATGCCCTTGCAGATTTTATTTGTTTTGCAGGCTCGAAAACTCTTCTAAAATACGGCGCCGGACGAGTATTTATATCGCTTCTATCGCTAATCCAGGTTCCTTTCCAATTCTCTGCACCCATCATTCCGGTTTCAAAACTCGAAATTTTTGAAAGCACCAACTTGTTATCTTTATCTAAAACTTCAACCCTCCAGAAATATTTGGTAAATGGTGCTAAAGCCCTTCCTTTATAAATAATCAAACTATTTCCTGAATTTACTTTTTCAGTATCCCACTGAACATTCATTTTACTTTTAAGCTGCAAAGAATCTGTACCAACTATAATTCGATAAGCAAGTTGAACAGCTCCTTTTCTACTGTCTTCCATCATCCATGATAAACGTGGGTTTGGGTTGTCAATACCAATAGGATTTATTAAATGTTCGCACTTAAGATTTACAATTTCGCCTGCATTTGTTGTAAGTATGCTCGAAAAAACTGATAACAAAAATAAAAGTGGCTTAAATAATTTTAGTTTGATTGTGCTCATACTTGTGTATAGGAATAGGTTTTAATTTTGGTTAAACTGCTTAGTTATTTGGTTAAAATTGCAAATCTAAATAAATGCAAATCTTCAGTTAAAAACAATCATCAACTTGTTTTATTATGGCTAAAAATTGGCGCTGTTAAGATAACTAAATCGATTTAAAGAACCGTCCTGAACTGTTTGTAATTTTATTATAGATTAAGAAACCCGCCATTACCGCTTAACTATTTTTTAGCGATGTTATGTATGAACTGCATTTAAAAATGAGAATCGAGTAGGTTTCTGTTGAATAAACCAAATTTAATCTCATTTTAAGATGATATGGTTATTTTTGTTTTATGCCAAAAATTGGAATAGCAGAAGATGATGTTAAAATTGCTGATTTACTGAAATCAGCAATTGAAGAGAACGGTTACTCAACAAGCTGTGTTTTCAATGGTAGCGACGCATTTGCTCTTTTTGCTGATGAGAAATTCGATTTGCTGATTATTGATGTAATGATGCCCGGAATTAACGGTTTGCAGGTTTGTAAATTACTTCGCGAGCATGGCATAAAAACACCTATCCTATTACTTACGGCGCTCGGAACAGTTGATGATAAGGTAACAGGATTGGAATCTGGAGCAGATGACTATTTGGTGAAACCTTTTCATTTAAAGGAACTTTTGGCTAGAATTGCTGCACTTTTAAGGCGTTCAAATACCACAGAAATTAATAAAGACAACCTACTTTGTTTTGATGATTTATGCTTAAACACCGCAAGCAAAGAAGTAACACGAGCAGGAAAAAATATAGAGCTTAGCGCAAAGGAATTTATTCTGCTAGAGCTTTTTTTACGCAATCCAAATCGTTTGCTTTCGAGGCAATTTATAGCAGAACAAGCCTGGGATATTAATTTTGAAACCGGAACAAATGTAATAGATGTTTACATCAACTTCCTGAGAAAAAAAATAGAGAAGGGTTTTGAAAGAAAACTTATTCATACTAAAATAAACATGGGCTATATTTTAAAGTAATGAAAATTAAAGACCGTATAGCTTTATATTTTACGCTTATTTGCACCTCCATTCTGTTGTCGGTACTGTTTACGGTTTATTTTACTTTCATGAAATTTCTGCAAGCCGATTTTTTCGAAAGACTTACAGACCGAACAATGGTTACGGCTAAACTTTACCTCGAAGCCGATGAAATTAGTCGCGATGCATTAAATACTGTTCGCCATAAGTATTTGCAGAAATTAAACGGCGAGGTTACCAGAATTTACGACAACAAAAACAGAGCTACTTTTATCGGTGATTCTGCTCAATACTGGACAACATCTACAATAGAACTTGTTCGCAAACGCAAACATTTAAAGTATACTGATGGAGCCAGGCAAGTTGTTGGCATTTATTACAAAGATAATCAGGGCGATTTCGTTATTCTTGCTTCGGCCGAAGATCAAGGTTCACACAACAGGTTAACAAAATTATGGAAAATCATGATTTTCGTTTTCATCTTAATATCGGCCTTTGTTTTATTACTGAGTAGATGGATTGCAGAAAAAATGCTGAAACCACTAAATAAATTCCTTGCTGATGTGAAGCAAATTGATGCTAAAAACATGGAATTTAGGGTTGAAGAAAAAGCAAACAATGATGAAATAAATCAAATTGCCAAAACCTTTAACCAGCTTATGGAAGAACTTGAGCAGGCTTTTATTTTGCAAAAAACCTTTGTTGCCAATGCTTCGCATGAGTTAAGAACACCACTGACGAGCGTAATTATGAGTGCCGAACTTACGCTTTCTAAAGATAGAACCCTAAATGAATACCAAAATTCCATTCAATCTATGTTAGAAGAATCTGAAAAAATGGAACACATTATAACAGGTTTACTGGCTCTGGCAAAAATGGATATGGAGCTGATTCACGCTCAACGTTCTGAAATTTTGGTAGCTGATTTAGTAAATTCCATCAAAGCAGATTGGCAGCTTCAAAAAGGGTTAAATTTATCAGTTGATATAAATAATAATGTTAAAGGATTAGCCATTTTTGCGAATGAAACGCTCATTAGAATTGCGCTTGATAATGTAATTTCAAACGCATTTAAATTTTCTAAAAACCAGAAAGTTAGCTGCAAATTGCAGCATCAAAACGGAGAAATACTAATACACATTGAAGATAATGGACCCGGAATATCAATAAATAAGGTTAATGATATTTTTAAGCCGTTTTACAGTAATGCAAAAAATCTTGGTTTAAATGGCGAAGGTATGGGACTTTACATCACCCAAAAAATTATAGAAATTTTTAAAGGAACGATAGAATTATCCCAAGCGTTACCTAATGGTTGTGTCTTTACAATTAAACTCCCCACACTTTAATCCGCTTTTAATTTCGATTTAATTCGCGTTTAATTTCGCAACAATAGCTTTGCCGCATGAGAAAAACTTCGGCATTACTCATTGTATTTTTAGGATTATTTTCCCTAAGCGCCAAAAGCCAAAACGATACGTTAAAATTAGACCTTTCGAAAGCACAATCGTTGTTTTTAGAAAATAACTACGATTTGTTGGTCAGCAATTATCAAATAAAACAAGCAAAGGCAGAAATTATTACCGCCAAATTATTTGACAATCCGCAGTTAGAATATGAAAATCTATTTTATAACCACGAAACGAAAAAATTTTTACAAACCTCTGCAGAATTTGGTCAGTTTGCAGGTTCAATTTCGCAGTTATTCAAATTGGCGGGAAAGCGAAATAAAAACATAAAAGTTGCTCAGTTTGGGGTAAAGTTAGCCGGAGCAGAATATTTCGAGCTTATGCGAACTTTAAAATTCGAGCTGGCTAATAATTTCTATAAAGCTTATTACGCCAATCAATCCATTAAGGTATTCGATGAGCAAATTACATCAACAGCGCAGTTATTAAAAGCTTACGAGCTTCAATATAAATCGGGTAATGTTGCACAGAAGGATTTAATCAGAATTAAATCGTTGTTAATTGGTTTAAAAGCCGAACGTGTTGATGCTTTTAATGAGTTAGAAGATAATTACCGCGATTTGAAATTAATTTGTGGCATAACTGCCGCAACGCCAATTCTACCAGTTGTTGATGAAAATAAAAATCAACTTTCCAAAGTAGAAAAAATTTCAATTTCCGAATTATTAGATTCTGCTAGAAACAATCGTCCGGATTTAAAGCTTGCAAAAACTGATTTACAACTCAGCGAAGCAAATTTAAGCTTGCAGAAAGCAATGGCAATTCCTGATGTTGAGCTCAATTTAAGCTACGATTATAAAGGAAACTATCCTGAAAAATACACAGGTATTGGTTTAAAAATCCCAATTCCACTTTTTAATAGAAATCAGGGCGAAATCAAAAAGGCCAAATTATCGATTGATGAATCGAACCTAAAAATTAACCGACAACAAATTTTACTCGAAAATGAAGTTTTAAATAGTTATAAAACTGCCCTCAGAAATGAAAAACTATCAGATGAAATAGATGCGGATTTTAGCAATGATTTTAACAAGTTAATTACTGCTTTGATAAAAAACTTTAAAGAACGAAATGTCAGTTTAATTGAATTTTTGGATTTATACGACTCTTACAAGCAAAATACCCTACAACTACATAAGCTACAGTTCGAAAGAATGAGTTCGAGAGCAGAATTAAATTACGTTACCGGTTCAAACATTTTTAAATAATTAACATGCAAATCATTAATAAAACCATTTCTTACTGTTTTTTAATTTCGGCAATTGGCGTAAGTTTCTCTTGCAACGAGAGCAAAACCGAGCCTATAAAAGAAAAATTCACAATTACCGATTCTTTGCTAAATCGTTTATTAATTGATACCGTTCAGCAAGCGAATAACAAAACTAACATCATGTTTTCGGCAAAAATTACGGCTAACGAAGAGCGTAAATCAGAACTTTTCCCGATGGTAAGCGGAACGGTAAGTCAGGTTAATATACGTTTAGGCGATCAGGTTAAAAGCGGACAAACTTTGGCAACCGTAAAAAGTGCAGAAATGGCTGGCTTTGATAAAGAATACATCTCGGCTAATGCCGAATTAAAAAATGCAGAACGTTCATTACAGCAAGCAGAACAACTTTTTCAAAGTGGATTATCATCAGCAAAAGAATTGGAAGAAGCTAAAAACGATTTTCAGATTAAGAAGGCAGAAGTAAAAAGAGCTGGTTCGGTTTTAAGGTTGAATGGCGGCAACAGCGCAGGACTTTATGCAATCAAATCGCCAATTAGTGGTTTTGTAATAGAAAAACAGGTTACAAATAACATGCAATTGCGTGGAGATAATGATAAAAGTTTGTTTACAGTTGCCGATTTATCAAATGTTTGGGCTATGATTAATGTTTACGAATCAGACATTTCAAGGCTTAAAACCGGAGATGAGGTACAATTATCTACCCTTTCTTATCCTGAAAAAACATTTATCGGCAAAATTGATAAAATTTATAATCTGGTTAACGAAGATAGCAAGGTATTGAATGCTCGAGTTGTAATTGCAAATCCCGATTTTTTATTGAAACCCGGAATGTTGGGAACCGTAAGTGTAACAGCAAGTTCCGGAATAGATTTGCCTGTTATTAATTCTAGATCGGTAATTTTTGATGATAATAAAAACTACGTTTTAGTTTTAGACAAAACTGGTAAAGTAACCATTCGGGAGATTGAAATTGGACGTAAAACGGCTGATAAGATTTACGTTAGCAAAGGTTTAAATGCCGGAGAACGCGTAATCGCATCTAAACAAGTATTTCTATTCGAAACGCTTAAAGCTCAATAATATCTTATCCTTTTAGATTTCTGAATAATGAATAAATTCATTAAAAACATAATCAGCTTTGCGCTGAAAAACAAATACTTTATATTTTTTGCAACGTTCGTACTAATTTTAGCAGGTTATCTTTCGTTCAAAAACACAACAATTGATGCATTTCCTGATGTTACAAACACCAACATAACCATTATTACTCAATGGCCCGGAAGAAGTGCTGAGGAAGTTGAGAAATTTGTAAGTCGCCCGTTGGAAATTGCCATGAATCCAACCGAAAAACGAACCAGCATTCGCTCCTCTTCCCTATTTGGTTTATCAATTGTAAAAGTGAGTTTTGAAGATGATGTAGATTATGCGGAAGCTCGTGTTCAGGTAAATAACCATTTGGATGAAGCTGATTTACCTGATGGGATAAAACCAGAAGTACAACCTCCATACGGACCAACGGGAGAGATTTTCAGGTATACTTTAACCAGCGATATCAAATCAGTTAAAGAATTAAAAACCTTACAAGATTGGGTTATTCAACGCGAACTTTTATCAGTTTCTGGCATTGCTGATGTAGTAAGTTTTGGTGGCGAAGTAAAAACGTACCAAATAACCGTCGATCCTCAAAAAGCAATTCAATATGGCGTTAGTGCAACCGAACTTTTCGAAGCAGTTTCTAAAAGCAATATTAACGTTGGTGGCGATGTAATTGTTCAAAGCGGCCAGGCTTATGTTGTTCGTGGCATCGGTGTTTTAAATAATATTGATGAAATAAGAAATGTTGTGGTTGATAACGTAAACGGAACACCTGTTTATGTTAAAACCATTGCCGATGTTACCGAATCTGCCTTGCCAAGACTTGGACAGGTTGGTCGTGATAACGACCCTGATGTTATTGAAGGTATTGTTGTAATGCGAAAAGGCGGAAATCCGAGTGATGTTATTGCCAGACTGAAGGAAAAAATTAACGAAATAAATACTAATATTTTACCAGATGATGTAAAAATTAAAGCCTTTTACGATCGTGAGGATTTGGTTAATTATTCGGTACATACGGTTATGGGCAATATGCTCGAAGGTATTCTTTTCGTAACGCTCATCGTATTTCTTTTCATGGCCGATTGGCGTACAACACTTATCGTTTCAATAATCATCCCTCTTGCGTTGCTTTTTGCATTTATCTGCCTTAAACTAAAAGGACTGCCTGCAAATCTACTATCAATGGGAGCGATAGATTTTGGGATTATTATTGATGGCGCAGTGGTAATGGTTGAAGGAATTTTTGTCGCCTTAGATGCTCGGGCACATAAATATGGCATGGAACGCTTTAACAAAATGAGCAAGCTTGGTGCCATCAAAAAAGCTTGTTTGGAGAACGGAAAAGGAATTTTATTTGCTAAACTAATCATCATAACTGGCTTAATGCCAATCTTCACTTTCGAAAAAGTTGAAGGCAAAATGTTCTCACCACTTGCGTGGACTTTAAGTTTTGCCCTTTTAGGTGCATTGATTTTGACCTTTACTTTAGTGCCCGCATTAGCAAGTGTTTTGCTTAAAAAGAACGTAAAAGAAAAACACAATATTTTTCTTGAATGGATGACAAAAGCAACGCTGAGGTTTTTCGATATCTGTTTCAGAAAAAAGCGATTAGTTTTTTCGATTTCGATGATTGTATTGCTACTTGGTGCATTTAGTTTCAAATTTTTAGGAACAGAATTTTTGCCAAGTTTAGATGAAGGTTCAATTTATGTTCGTGCTACTGGTCCGCTAAGTATTTCCTTAAACGAAACAAAGAAACTTTCTAACGATATGAGAAAGATTTTCTTAACCTTCGATGAAGTGAAGCAGGTTATGTCGCAAACTGGCCGTCCGAATGATGGTACCGATGCTACGGGCTTTTACAACATGGAGTTTCATGTAGATATTTATCCACGGAAAGAATGGAAGCGCAAGCAGACTAAAGAGCAGCTTATAGAAAGAATGCAGGAAAAACTGAAGAGTTTTCCAGGCACCAGCTTAAATTTTTCTCAGCCGATATCTGATAATGTTGAAGAAGCCGTTTCTGGCGTTAAAGGTTCTATTGTGGTGAAAATGTTCGGAGAAAATTTTGAATACATCGAACAGCAGGAAGAAAAAATTGAAAAGATTTTGAAAACCGTTGAAGGTATTGAAGATTTGGGCATTTTAAGAAATCTTGGTCAACCGGAATTGCAAATAAACCTCGATCAGAAAAAAATGGCGCTTTACGGAGTAAGCACGGCTGATGCAAATGCCGTTATAGAAATGGCAATTGGAGGTAAAGCAGCTACAGAAATTTTTGAAGGTGAGCGAAAATTTGATTTAATTATTCGTTATCCAGAAGATTTCAGGAATGATGAAACCTCTATCAGCAGACTAAGAATACCAACTCTAAGTGGCTCAAATGTTCAATTGGGAGAAATTTCTACCATAAAGAAAATAACCGGACCGAGCATGATTTACAGAGATAAACACAAACGTTACGGTGCAATTAAATTTTCGATTAGAGGTAGAGATATGGGTAGTGTAATTGCCGAAGCACAGAAAAAAGTTAACGAGTCTATCAAACTTCCTAAAGATTACAAACTGGAATGGGCGGGAGATTTTGAAAATCAGCAAAGGGCAATTGCCAGACTTTCGCAGGCTGTTCCTGTAAGTTTGCTATTAATTTTCTTTATACTTTTTGTATTGTTCGGAAATATTAAAGATTCGCTTTTAGTTTTAAATAATGTTCCATTCGCAATGATTGGTGGCATATTAGCACTTTTAGCAACAGGTGTAAACTTTAACATTTCTGCAGGAATTGGTTTTATTGCACTTTTTGGCATCTGCGTACAGAATGGCGTAATTTTAATTACCAAATTCAAAACGAATATTGTAGAACTGAAACACAATCTAGATTGGAGTTTTACAGATGCTATACGCGATGGAATTGCGAGTAGATTTAGGCCTGTGTTAATGACTGCACTAATGGCTGCAATTGGCTTAATGCCCGCAGCGCTATCAACAGGAATAGGTTCTGAAGCATCAAAACCTTTAGCCATTGTTGTTATCGGAGGATTGATTACAAACACAATCTTCAATCTTTTTGTATATCCAATTGTGTTTTATTGGTCGTACAAAAGGAAAGTACAGAAAATCAGCATACAATAGGTATATATAAAAAACCCTGCAAAGGCTTAGAAAGAATCAAAACCTTTGCAGGGTTATTATTAAAATAATTTATACTTTTTTTACTGGTTCAGTAGCCGGAACATCTTTACCATCTTGTCCGTCCTTAAATTCTTTTATGCCTTTACCTAAACCTTTCATAAGTTCGGGTATTTTTTTCCCACCGAATAAAAGAAGTATTGCTATCCCTAAAATTATCATTTCTGGTCCGCCAAGTATGGCAGCAATTGTAAAACTATTCATTTCGTAATTTATTAAAGTTTAAGATATAACAGTAGATACGTGAATAGTAACCTATCGGTTTTTAGGCAACCATTATTATATTAAGAAAAGTAATTATTTAAGGAGAAGATTATAATGCGCTCGTTATTTCTTCAATTCTGATTCTACATTTTTTATCAAGCTGGCCTTACCATTTTGGTAGGTATCAGGTTTTGAAAAATCCTCGATAATGTTTTTTAGCTTCTCTTCATGTACATCTCCAGCAATTTCTTTAAACTCGTTAACAACTTTGTACGAATTCATATCGCCAAAGCCTCTTAGTTGTTTTACTTTTTGAAGGAAAGATGTTAGTTCAGATTTTCGCTTTTCCATTTAATAACCAAAAATAATAAAAACGCCTTATTAATTATACAGCATTTTAATCTTTTTATTAACAAAACAGAATCTTAATATTAACTTTAAATATATTACACGAAAAATTAACACAAATCATTCCTAGAAAAACACACATCATTATAAATTTCATTTTTTTGGAAAAATAACCTGTGCTTTTTGAGATTGAATATCAAATTATAAAATAATCATCCTATTTCTCAAAACTGAATGATATTTTGTTTGCTGCTGATATACCACTCATTCCGCTACCATTGTAGCTTAACGTATATTTATTACTAGGTTTTAAATCATACGCTTGAAGTAAATCAACTTCTGCTGAAACACTATCTTTAGATTTTACAGAAATATAACTATCTGCCGGTGGTGGCATTATCCTTTTAGCCATGGCGCCTTTATATGCAACATCTACTCCATTTGCATCAGTTATGTCTAAATATTTACTAATAAAAGGTTCAAATGGAGTATGCCATTTGCAAAATGATTTTGCTGAATCGGAATTATTGAGAACTGTAAATTTCAATTTAACTGGCGAGCCTTGTTTTACAATGTTATCAATGTGCATCACAGCTGTTAAAGAATCGTTTTTGCTTGTATTTGAAAACGACGTGCTTGTGCTATCAATTACCTCTTTTGAACCTACGACTTTTTGGCTTTGGCTACATGCAGTAAATAAAACTGCTAAGGCAGGAATTATTAGTTTTAAATTTTTCATTTTCTAAGTATAGAAATCATTAAACAAAAACTTATCCAAATTGATGTTTTACAAAAAATCAGGGCAAAAAAAAAGCAGACTTAAAAAAGTCTGCTTAATTTCTTTGGTAATTTTTTAAACCAGTTTTACTTTTACTGCATTTAGGCCTTTTTTACCTTCCTGCACTTCGTATTCTACTTTATCATTCTCACCAATTTTATCTATAAGTCCACTTACGTGAACGAAAATTTCTGAACCACTTTCTTCTTTGATAAAGCCAAAGCCTTTTTCCTCATTAAAAAATTTTACTGTACCGTTTTTCATTTTAGATTTTATTTTTTTATTAATTATTTGATAAAAATATGTTTTATAATCAAAAAAACAAATCTATTATGTTGTTCATTAATTAAATAACAAAAATTTTAATTTTAACAGTAGTTTTTAAGCTATGTTAAAGTGGCTAAGCACATTAAATGTTTTCATCTAATGATTTTTCGTACTCTTCCAATAGTACTTCTAAATTAGTTTTTTTCAAGAAAATTGCGCCAACATCATTTGGGGTTTCTTCAATTTCTGTTAAAACAGTCAATGTTTCAACATTTAAATCTACAAGTTTAGAAACTTCATTGAATTTTTGAGGCGCAAGTTTAAAAACCATCCAATTTTTATTTTCCATATACTAAATAACTGAGTAAGAACGAAAATCGCAAACAAAAACTCTTAAAAGTTGTATGATAAATAATATTTTTATCCACATTTGCGGAATTTAACCACAATAGTAATAATGTCGTGACAAAAACTAAGTAAATTTAATTACCTCTTTGAATATTTGAGTTCGAACATTAGTTTTTGAAGAATGGAATTAACTTTTCTATCGATTTTAATTGGTCAAAATCAGAATCTTTTAATGGCTTGCTAATAAAACCTACAACATTGCTGTATTTTCCCGCCTTTAATCTATCTCCTTCGTTTACTGATGATGTTACCATAACCACTGCAACATTTCCCTGCAAAGAAGAATCCTGAATTTCTTCGAGCAAATCCCAACCACTAATAATTGGCATATTAATATCTAGTAGAAGCAAAAATTGAGTATTGACATTATCCCCTCTTTCCATAAAATTTATGGCTTCGCCGGCATCATCAAAAAATTCTGAACTACAGGCTAATTCCTGTGTTTCTAAAACCGCTTCATGAATCATCAAAATAAGCGGGTCATCATCAATCACTAATATTTTTCTATTCATAGCTTTCACTTTCCGCTTTATCAGATTTTGCACTAATTTCTCTGATAATGTTATCTAATTCGTTAGCTGATTGTTTAATGTGTTGAATAATTTCTTCGAATGAGAGTTTTGGCTGTTCTTTACCCATATCTATAAGTTGAATTAACGCCATAATTCTAGCCAACGGGGCCCGAACAGTATGCGATTGAATCCATGCGATTTCTTTTAACTGCGCATTTTTTTGTTCGATTGAACTTATATGTTTTAACTGACTCGTAATATTTGTAGCAACAACTAACTTTGCCTTTCTACCCTTGTATTCCATTAAGTTGCTTTTTACGTCAACATCAAGAATATCTCCACTTTTGGTTTTATGTTTAAAAATACCTTGGTGAAACAGACTTTTATTGTATTTAGTTAAATGAAGGGTATTCTCTAAATAAAGTAATTCAGAATCGGGCCTAATATCTCTTAGGTTCATCGATAAAAATTCATCCCTGCTGTATCCATAATTATTTTCTGCAGCCAGATTAACATCTAAAAACATTAACGTTTCATAATCGTAAACCCACATTGGTAATGGAGAAAAATGAAACAATTCACTATATCTTTTTTCAGATTCGGCAACTTCAATTTGAATTTTCTTATTCAGCAATTCGGCTTTTTTCCTGTCATCAATATCTTGCACACTACCAAAAATGCGGGTACATTTATCGTTAACTATTTCGGCTTGCCCAATTGTTCTTACCCACTTATAGTTGCCTTTAAAAGTTTCTATTTCTACTTCCTCGTCCCATGGCTGCCCAAAATTAATACACTCCTGAAATTTTCTTTCGATTAATGTCCTGTTCTTTCCTTGTTTAAAGTGGTCTGTACTATTTATTAAATCAGGCTGAAAATAAGATGGTGCTTCATGAATTTCTCTCGTTATATCCGACCAAAAAATCCACTTGTTAGCTAAATCTATTTCCCAACTACCTACACGAGCAAGGCTATTAGTTTTTATAAGCAGTTCTTCTAAAATTTTCTTCTCGGTTATATCTTTGGCTACTGCAAAAATAGAACCCTCGTTAGAAACTGCATTGGCAGTCCACGATAACCATTTAACCTGGCCACTTTTTGTTATAAATCTGTTCTCAAAATTATTGGCCTCGCCACCGGCACTTAAGTTTTTTATAATTTTTACCGTTTGCTTTCTATCTTCATGATGAACGAAAGACCTTGATGGGTATTTTAAAAGCTCTGCCTCAGTGTAACCAAGCAATTCTCCGGCAGCGGGATTTATCTTTGTAAAGAAACCATTTTTGTTAATGATTGCTAAAATATCAGGTGCGAAAGTAAAAATTTCGGTCAATTCCTGCTCTAGTTGTTTTCGGCTAACCTCAATTCCTAATTGTTCAGCAAAATCACTTGATAGCACAGCCATACCTTCTAAACGGTGCTGCTCTCTTCCTGCTAAAATTAGTACGCCAACTAGCACGCCATTATCTATCATCGGTAAACCAAAAGCAGTTTTTAACCCGGCTTTTTTCGCCGCAGCTAAACGAATAATGTTATTTGATTCCTCTTCGAGTCTCCAGGAAACCATTTTATCTTTATCCCAAACCTTACCAGCAAGCCCTTCTCCTCTTGCAGCTTTTCTGTGGCTTTTCGTGCTATCGTAAAATTCTGCAATTTGCTCATCAGCTACAATGTAAGAAAACAAAACAAGCTCTTTATGCTCATTATCAGGCAACCAAGCTTCGGCAATACAAAAATTACCGCACTTACTTACGGCTGATAATACTTTGTACATTATCGTTTTTAAATCAGAATGCTGATTAAAAAGCAAACCAATCTCTGATAACAACTTATCTCTAATTGCTTCTATTTTAGTACTTGTAACATCTCTTTGTATGGAAATCCAACGATTAAACTTACCTTTTTCATCAGCAATTGGTGTTACTGAAAAGTTTGTCCAAAATTCATCGCCATTTTTTTTGTAATTTATTAATGTCGCCTCTACAGGTTTACCTTCTACCAATTCAGAAATCACCCTCGATACTTCGTCTTGATCAGTACGAGGACCTTCTAAAATACGGGGAGAGCTTGTTCTTATCTCATCCAGGCTATAACCCGTCATTTCAGTAAAAGCATCATTAACATAAACAATTTTGCTAATTGGATTTTCATCAGGATTGTATCTGGTAATTACTACAGAATCGGTTGTGTTTAATACAACAGATTCTAATAGTTCTAGTTGTTGTTCTTCGTCTTTGCGTTTAGAAATATCTTGAATTGCACCTACAACTCGAATTGCTTTACCCTCCGAATTGAAAATCACAAATCCATTATCGATAACAGTAGCATAAGAACCATCACTTCGCTCCATTCTATACTCATCTTTCCAATGATGACTTCCTTTTTCTATAACATCATCCAAGCCTTTAACAACTCTTTTATGGTCTTCTGGATGAATTTTTACGGCCCAGATATCCATATCGCTTTTTAACTCGGCCTCACTATACCCGAAAAGTGTTGAAAATCCTTCTCCCCAATAAAGTGAATTGGTTGCAATGTCCCAGTCCCAAATTGCTTCAGCAGTAGCTTTAGTTACATATTTATATCGTTCATTTGCAAGTAATATTTCGTTTTGAACATTTATACGCTCTGTAATATCTCTGGAATTGGCCACAATACCTAAAACACTCGGCTCATTTGTTAAATCAGTAAGTACAGTTTCAATCCACCTGTAATTTCCATCGCTATCAACAAACCGAAATGGTGGTAATGTTCGAGTATCTCCAGGATTAATGCTTAATAAAATAGATTCAACACTTTTAGCATCTTCTGGGTTTATAAAATCGAAAGCATTTTTGCCTATGAAAAAATCGGGTGCTAAACCTAAAATATTAAAAGAAGTTGGGCTTACATATTGATAATTACCTGATTTATCAAGTACGGCAATCATGTCCATTCCTTCCTGAACCAAAAGCTTAAATGTTTGCTCATCAATACTCTTAGGTAACGTTGCGCTTTCGGCAGCGCTTAGCCAAAATTTATTGAGAATTAAGCACTCATTATTTAGATAGAATGGTTTACAAAATTCAATATTTAGTTGCTTTTTTTCTTCTTCGCAGTAGAAATTGAAACTTACAGCCGAATCAGAAGTAACCGCTTCAACAAGTTTATCTTTGAAAATATTTAATTGACTGGGCTTTAACTTGTAAAGTGAGCATAATATATCTAGAGGCTTACCAACAACATCGTGCTTTTCTAAATTGAAGAAATTTGTGAAACTAACAGATACATCAATAACTTCAACACTGTCTTCTGAAAATTTCAAAATCAGTGAGGGCTCAGTAATTGAGTTAAAAATAGCTGAATAAAAAGTATCCGGCATTATGTTATCAAAGGATTATAGGAATGATTAGTTAATATAACAAATATCTATCTTTTTCGCAATAAGAGATTGTTATAATACTCGAAATGTATCTAATATTTCCATACCATACAAATCTTAAAATTGATGCTTTTCAGAATTTAGAATGATAATGGATTGAAGTATTTTTATTTTAAAAAAGTAAGAGCAACAACAATCAACACAAGTAATTCAATATCAATTTTTTACAAAAGATAAAGGCATCATTCAATTTTCTGAACAATATGAATTTATCGTTGCTAATTCGTGTTCAGTGTATTCATTTTTATTTTTGATGATTTAGTAATTAATTGAATAAAATTTACTTTAAAGCAATTTAAGCAGCAACAAGGCTATCATTTTAATTAAAAACATTAAATAAAAACCGAAATAAGACCCTAAAAAATCATTTTCTACAAATTATCAATCCTCTACATTAGGATTTATCAATAAAAATCCATATTTTTAAGCATCAACCACCAATTAATCAGAAAGTTATGAAAAATATTAGCATTTTCTTTGTAGCAGCCCTGATATCTTTGGGCTTTATGTTTCTTTCGTTAAATATAGCCGACCCGGAACTAGGTATTGCAACAATTGTTGTAATTTGGGGCATAGCATTTTGGTTATATTTTAAAAGGCAGCCTGAAAATTCGGCAAATCAATAATTAGGATAGTGTTTCGTTTCATCTTTTAAAGAATCGGACGAATATCTGTACCGCAGCTGACTACCAGATTTCAATAAAAATTCTTAGAACTTTTTGTCATTTTTTAGGGTTTTAATATATTATTATCCTCAAATGGTAAATGAAACAGCTCTTAGATAAGAACAGTAAAAATAAAAAAGCTTACAACTGTGTAGTAATTGATGATGAGCCACATGTGCTTTTTCAAATTAGCGATTATGTCTCAGCTGTTAGAAAATTAAAGCTGGTAGCATCTTTTTTAAAACCTGTTGATGGTATAAACTTTATAAACAGCACGAATACCAGAATTGATTTCCTTTTTCTGGACATTAGTATGCAGGTTTTAAATGGGATTGAAACAGCCAGTTTACTAAGAGATAAAGTTCAGTTCTTAATCTTCATTACTGCATATGAAAAATATGCCATAGAAGCTTTTCATGCAGATTGCGATGCATTTGTACTTAAACCCATCTCTTTTGAAAAACTTTTGAATACGGTAAATCTATTACTTAAAAAGCATCATAGACTAAAATAAAAAGCCTTGGCAAAACCAAGGCTTTCTTATCTTAAATTGATTTTACCAATAAATGGTGTAAAGCACTGTGATGAGTGCAATGGTTAAAATTGCCCCAATTGCAAAACTCCAGTTTGTTTTAAACATTTTAGTTTCAATTTCTAGTCCTTTAGGTACAATACCTTTTTTGTTTTCGTAAATACTGATGATATACATACCAAGGGCACAAACTGCAAATACGATAAGCATTCTATCCATAAATGGAATTTCGTAAATGCCATCGCCATTTTTTACCGCCCAACCAAAATTATACAAGCCTGATAAATCTACCCAACGAGGTAAAAACTTTAGAATTACTGAAGTAATAAAACCACCAATTGTGGCAAATAGAGCAGCATTTGAAGTTGTTTTTTTCCAAAAGAAACCAAAAATGAACATGGCAAAAATACCAGGAGAAACAAAACCAGTGTATTCCTGAATGTATTGAAAACCTTGCTTACCTTCTCCCATTAAAGCCTCTCCAACAACGAAAGATAAAGCAACAGCTAAAAACACTGAAACAACAACGCTGATTTTACCAACATTTACCAATCTTGTTTCGCTTGCGTTTTGGTTAAATGCTTTTTTGTAAATATCTAACGTAAAAATTGTAGCAATACTGTTTGCTTTACCCGCTAGTGATGCAACAATCGCAGCCGTTAAAGCAGCAAAAGAAAGGCCTTTTAAGCCTGATGGTAGAAGCGTAAGCAATGCAGGATAAGCTTTATTAGGATCTTGCACACCCGATGATGTTAACAAATGATCTGGACTGATGCCACCAACGTTATTTTTAATGATGTAGTAAACTGCAACTCCAGGAACCACAACAATAACCGGCATTAACATTTTTAACAATGCAGCAAATAACAATCCTGCTCTTGCAGTAGGTAGTGATGCACCCAAGGCTCTTTGAGTAATGTATTGATTACAGCCCCAGTAGCTTAAATTAGCTATCCACATACCACCAATAAGCACACTTAAGCCTGGTAAATCAATATAATTTGGATTGTCTTTTTTAAATATCAGGTGAAAATGCTCTGATGCGCCTGCTTGAAGCATACTGAATCCTTTTGTAATTCCTTGTCCGCCGGAGATTAAATTTAACGCAATATAAGTTGCTACCAATCCACCAAGCACTAAGAAAAAAACCTGAATAACATCGGTATAACCTATTACCTTCATGCCGCCTAAAGTGATAACAACAGCAAAAACCGCAAGAGCAAGAATACAAAATGTGATACTGAAACCTGAGATACCGCTGATTGCAAGTGCACCCAAATACAATATCGACATTAAGTTAACAACGATGTATAGCATCAGCCAAAAAATAGCCATAATCATGGCTACTTTATCATTATATCGTTGACTTAAAAACTGAGGCATGGTAAATATCTTGTTTTTAAGATATACAGGCATAAAAAACACCGCAACAATAATTAAAGTTGCAGCAGCCATCCATTCGTAAGCTGAAATTGCTAAGCCTAATTTAAAGCCAGAACCGCTCATGCCAATCATCTGCTCGGCGGAAATGTTTGAGGCAATTAAAGAAGCACCAATTGCCCACCAGGTTAACGAACCTTCAGCAAGGAAATAATCTTTTGAACCACCTTCGGCAGATTTTTTCTTTTTATAAATGTAAATACCGTAAGCGGATACGATTATAAAATAGACGAGGAAAATAATGTAATCGTTTGTTGATAAGAGTGAATTGTTCATTTATTTGGCATGATTTAATATTTGATTATTGTTTAAATATAATTGAAATTACTTTTAAACTTCGTGAATTTTCAATTTCTCTTCTGCTTTTAATTCTGATGTTCCTGAAGAAATATTTACAGCATAAACAGAAAGCTGGTGTTCGAATTTGCTATCGTAAGCAGTTTTCATAATCTGTTCGAAATCGCTAATAAAATCATTTGCAACAAGATTTATGGTACAACCACCAAAGCCCCCACCCATCATTCTTGCCCCTAAAACTTGGGGTAATTGCTTCGTTTTGTTAACTAAAAAATCTAACTCTTTACAGCTTACTTCATATTCTTCGCTTAAGCCTTGATGCGTTTGATACAATTTCTCTCCCAAAGCTTTCGAGTCGCCACTTTTTAAATCTTCAATTACACCCTCCAAACGAGCATTTTCAGCCAATATGTAGTTACATTTACGATAAACATTTTCATCCTTTGGTAAAACATATTTTTTCAGTTGCGCTACAGTAGCCTCGCTTATAGTATTAATTTCAGGATGATGTTCTTGCACCCATTTTAAACCTTGCTCACACTGGCTTCTTCTATCATTATATGCCGATTCTGCTAATTTGTGTTTTACATTCGAGTTGAGCAGAACCAATTGATAACCTTCTAAATTTAACGGAACATACTTATAATCAAGTGTGTTACAATCTAGCTTAACCACATGATCTTCTTTACCAAAAACGGATGCAAACTGATCCATAATTCCGCATCGAACGCCTGCAAAAACGTGCTCTGCTTTTTGAGCGAGCAAAGCAAGTTCCATCCTATCGATATTGATGTTAAACAACTTAGCTAAAGCATAAGCAGTTGCGCATTCTACAGCGGCCGAAGATGATAATCCTGCACCTGTAGGGATATCTCCATCCAAATAAAGATTAAACCCATTAATTTGATAACCTTTTTTAACGAATTGATCTACAACGCCTAAAACGTAATTTGGCCATCCCTTTTCTGATGTTTCAAGTTGATTAACATCAGAATTATGAAATTCCTGATAACTTTCAGAATATAGATGAATTAAATTATCTCTTCTGTGAGATACGGCTACATAAGCATATTTATCAATCGCAGCTGGTAAAACAAAACCACCATTATAATCGGTATGCTCACCAATTAAATTTATACGGCCAGGCGAACGTACAGTTATTGCCTCGCCACCAAATTTTTCTTTAAATCTTTCTTGAATTTTTAAAAGCACCTGATATTAATTTACAAGTTGTGATTTTCACTTCCATTAAAATTATTTGGAAAATTTATAAATCGAGCTGGTTTTATAAGTTTTGCCTGGCTCTAAAACTGTTGATGGAAATGTTGGTTGATTCGGAGCATCAGGAAAATGTTGTGTTTCCATTGCAAAAGCGGTTCTAAAATCATCTTTGCTTCCAGTTTTAAAAGTATTTTTACTCTGCATAAAATTTCCACTATAAAACTGTAAGCCTGGCTCTTGCGTATAAATATCCATTACAATTCCTGATAAATCTCCTTTAACCGTTGCTGCATGATACATCCCCAAACCCTTGGTTTTATTCAAAACATAATTATGATCATATCCTTTTCCAAAAGTAAGTTGCTCATTTTTAGCTTCTATGCGTTCGCCAATTGCTGTTGGCTTTCTAAAATCGAAAGGTGTTCCGCTAACTGTTGCAATTTTTCCTAAAGGAATTAATGTAGAATCCACAGGAGTATATTCATTTGCAAATATTTCTACATTGTGTTTTAAAATTGTTCCGCTACCTTCTCCATTTAGGTTGAAAAAAGCATGATTGGTTAAATTCACAATCGTTTTCTTATCAGTTGTGGCTTCGTAATCCATCTTTAATTCGTTGTCATCCGTTAAAGCATAAGTTACTTTTATGTCCATATTGCCCGGAAAACCTTCTTCCATGTCTTTAGCTTTATAAGTTAAAACCAAAGTTTGAGGATTTGGCTGACTTGCATCCCAAACAACATATTGAAATCCTTTTTTGCCACCATGAAGGGTGTTAATTCCATTGTTGGTAAAAAGTGTGTAGGTTTTGCCATCTAACACAAACTTTCCTTTCGCAATGCGATTACCAAATCGGCCAATTGTTGCTCCGAAATATGGTTCAGTTGAGTTTTTGTAATCATTAAGGCTTTTAAAGCCAACAACAACATCTACAAACTTACCTGCAGAATCAGGAACGTTTAAACTAACCAAACGCCCACCATAGTTTGTAAATGTAGCTTCCATCCCATTCTTATTTTTAAGAAGGTAAAGTGCGGTCTGCTTTCCATCTAAAGTACTTTTAAATGAATCTGCTAGTAGTGTAAACTGCGTTGATTTATCGGTAGAATCTAATGATGATTTTTCGCTTGTTCCTGAACTACAACCCCATGCAAGCATCACTAATGATAGTCCGACTAAAATATTTGATTTCATAACTGATTATTTTCCGTTTAATTTTTTGATTAAATCTACTTCATCTTTACGATATGGAGTACCATCCGGATTGTAAATTTCGTGAAACCATTCTATTGGTTCACTTCCATCAGCCAATGGAGTATCCCAGGCAAATTTTGTATTTGTTTTTCCATCAACAAAACCCCAGTTAATTGCGCCAACATTTTCTTTTTTAAGCAAAGGAAGAATGTTTGAGAAACGGCTATTGCGATTTCTGGCCATATATTCGGTACAGATAAGTGGTCGACCTATTGACTTTAACAAATCTATTGTACGCTGATGCCATTCAGGTGCTTCGTAATTATGGTAGGTTACAATATCAGAATTTCCGATTTGAATTTTATTCAGTTTTTCGTAACCCCAGTTCCATAAACCAATACTAATCGGCTGACTTGGATTTACTGCCCTTGCCCACTCTATCGTTTTGTTAAGCAACGGAATTGTGGTTTCTAGCTTTCCGCTATTTCCAGGCTCATTGTATAAATCCCAAAGTAATATGCGTTTATCGTTAGCAAATTTATTTAATACCGCTTTTACATAAACTTCAAGTTCGGCAAAGTTTGCTTCTTCTTTTGATGCGGGGTCGCCCGGATCTTGTAACCAACCAGAGTTATGGATACCGGTTTTTGGCGCCGGCTGTTTTCCCATTTCCGATGTTTTATTCCAGCAATCATCAAAAAACACAAACATCGGTGTAATTTTATGTTTTTCGGTGATGGTTAAAAACTGATCAACACGTTTCAAAAAGCCTTCTGGATCTTGTTTATAAGCTTTGCTGTATAAAAACACTCTCAAAGTATTGAAACCTAAACCTTCTGCCCATCCTAATTCTTTATCAATAACTTCAGGACTAAATGTATCTGCCTGCCACATTTCTAACTGATTAATAGCATTTGCAGGAATATAATTTGCGCCAGTCAACCATTTGTGGTTTTTATACCATTCATTAGCTTTTTCTACTGACCAAATTTTACCTGGCTCTTTTTTATTTTTTTGTGCTGAAACAACGCCAATACCCGACATAAAAAACAGGGCGGCTAATACATAAGTTTTCATTTTCATTTTTGTGTATTGTTAAGAATAGATTGAATGATATATTTTTAGATATCCAGATTAAGACTGAAATTTCGAGATTCAAGATGTTGTGACTTTCGAAGAATGCCCGGTGAAAGAAATCTGCTCATAATTATTTGGTTCTGAAGGATACTCTGAGTGTATCACATCTAGCATGACAATTAAAAAATCATCATTTTCAAAACAAAGGTTTTTTGTACGGAATAGCGACTTGCATTGTTTCAAAATTTCAACATAACGTATCAATATAAATGATGTAAGTGAACGGGAAAAAAAGGCATAGGAATGACGGGAATCTTTTTATAAGATAGTATTAAATTAAAAAGGCCATCCGGATTTATGGAATTCTGCAACCGCTAAATCTGCAAAATAAATCCGTAATACCGGATGGCCTAAAGAGAAAATTAAAATGTTAATTTGGAAACGGGTGTAAATATTAAATCTTCTACTCCAGCTATTTTCACACCGATACGGGCAAAAACATAGTTTTGGGTAGGTACAATTGTTGGAATGTTAACAGTCATATTTAAATTATTTAAATCAGCTATTGCTGCTCCTGTTAATGTTTGCGTTGCTAGGCTGTTAGAACCATCTACAAATTGTGTTTTATTTACATAAAGGCTAACACTTTCAACATTTCTTGCATTGGCATCGGTTATAATCTTTTCTAGTCTGCAACTTGCGTTTACTTTACCAGCCGCTGCTGTTAAAACACCATTTCTAATCATGTAATAAGGCACAACTTCGATATCCATTGTTTTATTGCCGTTAAGGTTTAGCTGAATAGTATCTTGTCTGCCTGCTGCATTTTTAGGCCACAAAAACGGACCTTGATTAGCAGAAAAAACTAGCTTGTAATTACCGTTAAACAACTTTGAAGAAAAGCCACCTTCTTGATTAACGTTTACGTTAATTGCTCCGTTATTACCGAAACCGGGCTGCCACAATTCGAAGTTTACGTTTCCGTATTGCACATTTATGGCTTCGCCTTTGTACACAAGCCTACCGTTAAAATCAACTTCAGGGGCATCGTAGTTATCTTTTTTACAAGAACTAACAAACACTGCAACCATTAGTGCTATGGCTAAAAAATATCTGGTTTTCATATCTATATATCTTGGTAACATACTATTGATTTGGATTTCTAACAATCTTCGGATTTCTGTTTATGATATCCTGATTGATTAATGAATAATAATTTCCAAAGCGGAAACGGTGTGCTGCTGTTACGCGGCTTGGCTTTACTACTTTGAAAACATATTTATTATGGTTAGCATCGCCCGGATTGTAATACTTATATGGCCACAAGCCGAAAACCTGAGTACTTTGTTTGGTAGACGAACCGATGTTACTAGCGTTTGTAAAATCGGCTGTGCTCATTGCATTACCATTCCAAACCTTATCGGCTAATCTCCATCTTTTCAAATCCCAAAGCTCGTGACCTTCAAAAGCTAACTCAACTTTACGCTCGTGTACAATGCGGTCGAAAGTGATCTGAGTTCCTGAAAGTGCGGTAGTTAAACCAGCACGATCTCTAACCGGCTTTAAGTATGAAGCTGCTCCCGCTGCATCGCCCATTTCAAAGCTTGCTTCTGCGGCATTTAGCAATACTTCGCCATAGCGGTAACGTACCCACCAAACCTCGCTCCTGGTTCCAATTTGTCCAGAACCCGCAGCAGGATCTAAGAATTTACGAACGTAAAAACCCGATTGTGCGCTAAACTCAAGTCCATCAATTGGTCCATCGCCACCTACAACTTGTACTGCACCTGCATTACCTGGTAAAACATTGGTTTTAATTTGTCCGAAGTTATCTCCAGTTACAGTGCTTCCGCTAGCAAGTTGGTAGCCGGCCCAAATATCTACAGTTTTACCCTTGAATTGAGAACCCGGCAAAATAACAGTCCCTGCTAATCGGGCATCTCTACCTAAGAATATATCGCCGATATTAGTATAGTAAAGCGTATTTCCAGCTGCATCAACATTAGGTAAAGAGGCAAAAGTGTTATCTAATTTTTCGAATGATTGAACGAGATTTAAAGATGGATTCAATCGACCACCTTGTTGTTCTTCAGCAGATGAACGAGGTTGATTATCAATTGTATAACCATGAACTTTATTTGTTTTAAGCTTAAAATCCTTTACAAAAATCATTTCCGTATTATTTCCTTTGTCTGTAAATAATGAAGCAAAGTTTTCGGATAAATTTGGATTCTTGTTGTATAAAGAATATTTACCATCAGCAATAATTTCTTTAGCTGCATCTAAAGATTTTTTGTAATAAGCCTGTGCCATTGTAGCTGGAATGCCAACTTCGCCACCTGCCAGTGAAACAGAAGGTGTTGATGCACCATATTTTGCAATTGAGGCTGCGTAAAGTGCTGCCCTTGATTCCATTGCCAATGCTGCTGCTTTACTTGCACGACTTTGTACATTTGCAGCATTTGGTAAAATGCCTTTTATAGCTTCCAACTCAGAGATTACAAAATCGTAAACTTCTGATTCTTTTGCACGAGCACGCTGTAAATAAGTTGGGTCGCCGCTGTAATCGTATTCTAAAACTTCGGTTATAATTGGCACGCCGCCCATTCTTTTAACCATTTCAAAATAAACTCCTGCACGGATAAATCTTGCCTCGGCAATAAATCTATCTCTATCGGCTGTTGATAAAGCATTTGGCTCCATCCCACGTTTGATAAACAAATTAATATCCCGGATGTAACCATAATCCCAGTAATTCCACGAATCGTAGTTATATTCTATGTTTTGATGGCGGAAATAATCGCCTCCGGCAGATCCAAAACCTTCATCAAAATCAGCATAAAGCCACCACGATTCTACCCTTTGAAAATCGGGAAAACGATCATATAAATCGCCCATTACCGAAAGTACAAGACTAGCATCTTTCCATGTTGCATCTACACTTAATGTATTGGTAGGCTGCTTATTTAAAAACTCTGAATCTTTTTTACACGATTGCGAAAAGGATAATAACGCAATGGTAGATAATGTATATATAAATTTTTTCATTGTATTCGATTTGAAGTTTATAGAGATAATTTAAAGCCTACATTAACAAACTTGTTCTGAGGGTATTGTAAACCATTATCATCAGCAATTTCAGGATCTACTCCGTAGCTTTTTAGATTATCTAAAGAGAATAAGTTGTATCCATTTACATAAACTCTGGCATTTTGAATTTTAATTTTCTCCGACCATTTTTTCGGAATGGTATATCCTAATTCTATGGTACGAGCTCTTAAATAAGTAACATTATGCAACCAAAAGGTTGAGTTCTTATTATAGTTACTTAATGAATTATCGTTATACCTCATTGCAGGATATTTTCCTGGAAGCCACTGACTGTTCAAATCGTATGGATTAGCTCTGTGCCAGCTATCATCGGCAAAGTTTTGCAATAATGCACCACCATTTTGAAACGGCCATCTTTGCTCCCAGTTTTGATTCCATGAGTACATTGAACCGCCAGAGAAATCGGCTACAAAATCAAATCCTTTGTAAGATAGACCGATAGAGAAACCAAACATCAAATTTGGCTGACCAGTTGTTGTATAACCAATCGGACGCTCATCCAAACCATCAATAACACCATCACCATTCTGATCTTTATAAATTAAATCGCCCGGTAGTAAAGTACGGTTACCGCGGCCATCCATATTAACCTTCGAATTGTTAATTTCTTCTACACTTTGAAACTGACCTGTAACTTCGTAACCCCAGAAAATATTATTATATCTGTTTTCTCTTGAATTACGATACTGGTCGATTGAGTTATTAAAGCGAGGTTTGTAAGAATCTAAAAATTTACTTCTGGAAAGCGCAGCATTACCGCTAACATTATAATTCAGTTCGCCAATTTTATTTCGGTAGCTAAGCATAAACTCACCGCCATATTGTGCATCGCTGTTAATGTTTTCATCACTTAAATTGTAGCCTAACTCAACAGGAACCAATATATCATTTTTAGTACCCCTCAAGCCAGTACGTTTACGATAGAAATAATCTGCCGAACCGCTTAACTTGCCACCAAATAATGAGAAATCGGCACCAATATCTGCGATTTTACTTTTAAACCAACTTAAATTGTTAATTATCGGTCCTTTATCCCTTGACGTAACAATAGTTTGTCCATCTAAAATAGCTGTACCAACGTTGTAAGTATAGCCTGGTAAGTAAGCAAAAGGATCAATATTGATGTTATCATCGCCAAGTACGCCATAAGAACCTCTAAATTTGAAATCAGTTAATATGCTGTTTTCGCCCAATAATTTTTTCATGAAATTTTCCTGAGTGATTCTCCATCCAATAGATGCCGAAGGGAAATAACCTACACGGCGATCTGGTGAAAATTTCCATGATGCATCACGTCTGCCAGAAAATTCGAAATAATATTTATTGTCGAAATTATAGTTAATACGGGTTACATAACCAATACGAGCTTCTTCCTGTTGCTGGTCTGTATAATCCTGTCCATCTAAATCTGCGAATTGCAAAACTGGTAAAACATTGGTTTTTGGAACAGCGTGTTGGAAAGTGTAAGTACGGAAACGGTCTAATCGCTCTGCTAACAATAATGCACCAACTGTATGCTTACCAAAAGTTCGGTTGTAATTTGCATGAAGCTGATAAGTATTCGTTATTACCTTCTCATTTCTTCTCTCGCGATATGGATTTGAGCTACCTACTTTTTTCTCATAAATACCGGTTTCGGGGCGATAGGTGTAAACATCGTAAGTATATTCGTGACCATTAATTACGTTATCAGCAATATAATATGAGTATAAACCTTTTACACTTAAACCTTTTATAGGTGTATCGTAATCTGCAGTTAAATTAGTTTGCAAAACACGCCAATCAGAGCGCCAGTAACCTGTTAGCGCTTTGCTTTGTACGGCAAATTGCTCGGTATTATGGCCAATGTCGTTCGGATAAAGTGGATTTCCATTCGCATAAGCCTGCTCTGTTGGGCGATTGCGTAGTAAAGCAAATCTTGCTGCAAAGTAGTCATCACCTCCTGGAACACCCGGCTGGTCTCGGGTTTCTATCCTACCGTTCATTAGCATACTTACTTTAAAACGGTCGGTAATTTTTGCCGAAACATTACTTTGAATGTTGGTTCTGTTAAATTCAAATTCTCTGGCGGTACCGTAAACACCTTTTTGGTCTAAACGCGTAGCAGAAATGTAATAGGTTAATTTATCTGTTCCGCCAGATGCATTAAGGTTTACAGAATACTGAGGTGCATTTGGCGCTATAATAATGTCCTTCCAATTTTGGCTTTGATAACCATACTCTGTTCCGGCTTTCCATTTATCAAGCTCGGCTTGGGTAATTGCTGTTGTTCCGGTGCCATTTAATTCAGCAGTAGCTTTACCTAACATGTAGGTATAAGCATCTGTGGTTTCCGGAAAGCGTACCCAATTTTGCCAACCTGTGTAAGCATCAACACTAAAAGTATTTCTGGTACTATTTACACCACGCTTGGTGGTTACAATGATTACACCATTAGCAGAACGGCTACCATAAATCGCAGCCGATGCATCTTTTAAAACCGTTATACTTTCAATATCGTTAGGCGAAATGTTATTAAACTGACCTGCATCTTGCTGTATTCCATCAATAACATAAAGCGGATCGCCCATGTTTCTAATTTGAATATTTGCACTTGCTCCTGGTCTGCCATCTGGCATTCTGAAAGAAACACCAGGAAGTTTACCAGCTAAACCAGTACTCACTGTTGCGCCACCATGAACACGCTCAAAATCTTTACTGGTAATTGTTGCAACAGCTCCGGTTATCGATTCTCTTTTTTGTGTACCGTAACCTACAACAATAACATCATTTAAATCGCTTGTAGATGGAACTAATCTGATGCGCACATTACTCGAACCATTTAAAGGATACTCAAGAGAATTGTAACCCACAAATGCAATTACCAATACTGCATTTTTATCTTGAACGGTAATTTTAAAATCACCAGATTCATTAGTACTGGTAACTGTTGTGGCGTTTTTTACCTTAACACTTGCTCCTGCAATTTTTTCTCCTTTTTCATCAGCTACAGTTCCGGTAATTACGGTTTGAGCTAAGGCTTGAAAATTAATGGAGAATAACAAAAATAAGAGGCAACTTCCAATAAGGGAAAAATTATACTTATTAAAACCGTTTTTTTGAGGCGAACGCCACGAAGAATTCATAGCTTCCCCTCCGGAAGAGGATAAAGTTTTTTTCATAAAATTAGGTTATTTGGTTAGTTACTAATTAGGTATTTTTCTTCTACCTGAATTATTATGTATCAAATATGAACGATTTTGGGAAGGACTATTCAATCAATTTGTATCAATATTTCTTCAATTTGTTTCTATTTCTCATCAAAAAAATACCTACATTCAACTAATAACTAAATCGTTTTATAACGTTTTAAATCAATTTTTATAAAAATTGTATCATCAATTCTACATATCATTTCAAAATTGATTTAATTAAGAAACCGACTAGTAGTTTGATATATTTGATAGCCGAATATAAATGCCTTGAAAAAATTAATCATTTTAGCCTCTATCCTCTTTCTGGCAGAATTTTGTTCTGCCCAACCTTATTATTTTCGACATTATCAGGTTGAAAACGGATTATCAAATAACACCGTTTTTTGTGCGGCACAAGATGAAAATGGTTTTATGTGGTTCGGTACAAAAGATGGATTAAACCGATTTGATGGTTATCAGTTTAAAACTTACCGCAACGATGCTGAACAACCTGGTAGTTTAGGAAATGATTTAGTTTACGATTTACACAAAGATGCCGAGAATAGACTGTGGATTGGAACAAACAACGGAGTTTACCAGTACATCCCTCAAACAGAACAATTTACTCGAATTAAAGGCACTGAAAATCTTCGCATAAATGATTTAAATTCTGATAAGGAAGGGAACCTTTGGATTATTTCCCTCTTCAAAATTTATTTATACAACAGTAAGCAGAAAAGATTATATGCTTTTGGCAAAAATGCTGCATTCGATGCCAATTCTGTTTCGGTTATGAATGATGGAAGTGCTTGGATAAGCACTATGCAGGGTACCATAGAAGAATACAACCCTCAGAAAAAGGTTTTTAAATCTCACTTTGTGATGAGTAAAACTAACCCGCAGGAAAGTAGTTGGGCAACCAAAACGCTCGATGTTGGCAACAATAAAATACTCGTTGGAACGGCAAATCAAGGTATAAAAGTGTTTGACAGAGCAACTGGAATAACTAAAGAAGTTTTAACATTTAACGATGACAAAACCTCAATCTATGTTCGCGATATAATACAAGCTTCGAATGATGAATTTTGGATTGCTACAGAATCTGGTGTTTACATTTATTCGAGTAAACAAGTTTTACGCCTCAAAAAGCAATATAGCAACCCTTATTCATTAACAGATAATGCCATTTATACCGTTTTTAAAGACCGCGAAAATGGAATTTGGGCAGGAACATATTTTGGTGGTGTAAATTATTATTCAAGCCAGTATTCAATTTTCACAAAATATTTCCCTCAAAGAGATAATAACGCCATAAGCGGTAGCGATGTAAGAGAAATTTGCAAAGATGGCGACGGAAATTTATGGATTGGTACTGAAGATGCAGGTTTAAATATGCTCAATACAAAAACAGGGCTGTTTACAAATTATCTTCCTAACGGGAAATCATCGAGCATTTCTTATTATAATATTCATGGTTTGCTGGTTGATGGAAATAAACTCTGGATTGGAACTTTTGAACACGGACTTGATATCCTTGATATTAAAACAAAGAAGGTTATAAAACATTATTCGGCAGGGAAAGGAAATAAATTACGAACAAATTTTATTGTAAGCTTTTATAAAACCCGCAAAGGCGAAATTTTGGTTGCCACGATTTCGGGTTTATATCTTTATGATAGAAAAAATGATGATTTTGAGCTTGTAGCAAATATTCCAGTAGTATTTTATGAATTAATGACAGAAGATGCTAATGGAAACATTTGGGCAGGTACTTTTAATGATGGCGTAATCCGTTTTAGGCTAGATAGAAATGATATAAAGCAGTACAAAAACAATCCAAAGGATAGCAAAAGTTTAAGCCATAATACTGTTAACGGCATTTTGCAAGATAGTAAGCGCAACATTTGGATAAGTACAGATGGTGGTGGCTTAAATCTCTTTAATCCTAAAGCAAATAATTTTGAACACATCACTTCAAAAGATGGTTTGCCGAGTAATTTCCTTTTCAGGATTATTGAGGATAAAGAAAATAAGCTCTGGATTGGCAGTACACGAGGCTTAATACATTACAATCCGATTCAGAAATCGGTGAAAATCTATTCGCGTTCCAATGGATTGCTTACTGATCAGTTTAATTATAATTCGGGTTTTAGAGACGATGATGGACGTATTTATTTTGGCAGCGTAAGAGGATTAATCAGTTTTAAACCCGAAGATTTAAAAAACTATGCAATAAATCCATCGGTTAAATTAACAGGATTTCAAATCGATAATGAAGAAAGTAAAATCTCAGATCAGGATTCTGTGTTAAAAAAATCCATTCTTTACACCGATAACATCAATTTAGATGATTCGCAATCATCTTTCAGTATTGATTTTGCTGCACTGAGTTATACTTCACCAGATATGACACAGTACGCCTATCGGATGAAAGGCCTGAGTAATAAATGGATTCACCTTAAAACCAACCGAAAAGTTTATTTCACAAAATTGGCGGCTGGCAACTATGTTTTTGAAGTAAAAGCTTTGATAAACGGAGCTGCAAGCTGGAGCGAAAATAATCCCCGAGTTTCTATAACGATACTTCCACCCTTTTACGAAAGTAATCTGGCGTATTTAATTTATGCTATTGTGTTAACAGCCTCTGCTTACTACCTGATTCGGAGTTACCATCAAAAAATGGAGAGCAGAACCAAACGTAGAATGGAACTTTTCGAAAACAAAAAAGAAAGGGAAATTTACCAGGCCAAAATTGAGTTTTTCACCAACATTGCTCACGAGATAAGAACGCCACTTACGTTGATAAAAGGCCCAATGGAAAAGGTAATTAAGCAAGCCGCAACTGTTCCGTTTATTGAGAAAAACTTGCGTATAATGAACAGGAATACAGATAGATTGCTTAAATTAACCAATCAGTTACTCGATTTTAGGAAAACAGAAGTTAATGGTTTTTCTTTAAGCTTTGTAAATGCTAATATTTCTGAAATATTAAATGATATAAATATTATTTTTCAGCCTTTGGCTGAAGAAAAAAGCCTAAGGTTTTCATTAAGAATGCCCGTTGAACCTTTCTATGCTTATGTAGATACTGAAGCTTTTTATAAAATTATTAGTAACCTAACCGATAATGCCATAAAATACGGCGAAAAATTAACCGAGATAAGATTGCTAAATGATGAAGCTAAACCTGATTTCTTTAAAATTGAAGTGATGAATGATGGGCCTTTAATTGCGCCAGAATTGCGTGATAAAATTTTTGAACCATTCTTTAGAGCAACAGAGCAACAAATCAAACAAGGTACAGGTATTGGTTTATCTATATCAAAATCGCTTGCAGAACTACATGACGGAAATTTATTTGCCACCGCAAATGATAAAGGGCAAAACATATTTGTGCTCGAACTACCTATACATCAGCTTATCGAATTTAACTTGAACGGAAAATGGAAAAAACAATAGCGAACGACTTTACAATACATGAAGATAAACCAGAGAAATTCGTGATTTTACTGGTTGATGATGAGGAAGAAATTCTTGAGTTTATTGCTGATGATTTGAGTGAAAAATATCAGGTTTTAACCGCGAAAAATGGTGTTGAAGCTTTAGAAATTTTAAGTCAGGAAATTGTGCAATTGGTTATTAGCGATGTGATGATGCCCGAAATGGACGGCTATCAGCTTTGCGAAAAAATGAAATCTAGTCTTGAATTTAGCCACATTCCGGTTATTTTACTTACCGCAAAAAACAGTTTGCAAGCCAAAATTGAAGGCTTAGAACTTGGTGCAGATGCTTATGTTGAAAAACCATTTTCAACAGAATTTTTGCAGGTTCAGGTGGCATCTTTAATAAAAAACAGAAATAAAATTAAGGCTTATTTTGCCAGTTCGCCGTTAATTCACATTAAAACTATGGCGTATTCTAAAAGTGATGAACATTTTTTAGAAAAGCTTCAAAACCTGATAAACGAGCAATTAGACAATCCGGAATTGGATGTAGAACATTTGGCAGACCACATGAATATGAGTCGACCAACTTTGTACCGTAAAATCAAATCGATTTCGAATTTAAGTCCGAATGAATTGATAAACATTGCCCGATTGAAAAAAGCTGCTGAACTGTTGAACGATGGAGATTTGAAAATTTATGAGATTTCGGAACAGGTTGGTTACAGTTCACAAACGCATTTCGGACGTAATTTCTCAAAACAGTTTGGGATGTCTCCTTCAGAATATATTCAATCAAAAAACAATAGAAAATAAGATGTTATTTTTTAAAGGCTTTAAATATTTTCTTGCCAACGCCAATAAGTAAAACCATTAGTAAACCAGCTATTAACCCTAAAGTAAATTCTTTAATAATGGTTAGTAACTCTGGAAAAATATGATGGATAAAATCTATATTGTGATTAAAAATACCGCCTGCAACTAGAATTAAAGCGATGGTTCCGACAACACTTAAGCCTTTAATTATTAATGGAAGCGATTTCACTAAAACATGACCGACTTTCGATAGAAAACCTTTATCGTTCGAATTTTTGATTAATTTATAACCTGCATCATCCATTCTTACAATTAGTGCAACAATTCCATAAACGCCAACAGTTGCAACTAAAGCAACTACCGAAACGGTTAAAATTTGTAGGGTTAAACTTTTATCTAAAACAGTTCCTAAAGCAATAATTACAATTTCTACTGACAGAATAAAATCTGTAGTAATCGCTGATTTTACTTTTGCTTTTTCTACTTCTTCATCGCTTTGAACAACTTCTGCTGCCGCTTGTTGAACAGGCTTAGATTTATGGAAGAAATACTCTACAATTTTCTCTACACCCTCATAAGCAAGATATAATCCGCCCAAAATCAAAATAACTTTAATTGCTACCGGAAAAAATACATTCAGCAATAAAGCTATTGGTACAATTATAATTTTATTGATTAGCGAACCTTTTGTAATTGCCCATAAAACGGGTATTTCTCTTGAAGATAAAAATCCGGTTGCTTTTTCGGCATTTACGGCCAAATCATCACCCAAAATTCCGGCTGTTTTCTTTGTTGCAATCTTTGCGGCTACTGCCACATCATCCATCAAAACTGCTATATCATCTAAAATTGCAAAAAAACCCGAAGCCATAATTGTTACCTTTTTTATCTGCTGCAAATTAGAAATTCAAATTTGAAATTAGTGTTAATTAGTGCATAATAATTAAAAGAAACGATTGGCAATATAATTCTTTCCCCTCCCTCGTCATTCCCGCGAAGGCGGGAATCTTAAAGCGGTTCGTATAACGCTTTGGGATTCTCAATTAAATTGGGAATGACGACCGTTTATAAAATATAACTTACCTATAAACAAAAAATAAAGCCTCCAGAATAATTATTCTGAAGGCTTTAAAAAGATTATAGGAAATGCTTTCTACAATTAAAACTTATAAGAAAGTGTTGTTAAGAATTGACGAGGTGCAATTGGATTAACACTATAGTTTTCATGTACAAAATAGTTTAACTCATTTGTGATGTTAGACATTTTTGCCAGTAAAGAGAATTTTTTCCAGTTGTAACCTGCTGAAAAATCTAAAGTTGTAAAAGCAGCCAAAGGAATCAATCTGATTGTTGATGCGTTTTTTGCATCGTTCCAGCCACCGTTACGTTTGCCAGTGTAAAATGCAGAAGCGCCTAATTTCAAACCTTTAACTGCTCCATCTTGAAAAGTATAAAACAAGGTTGCATTAGCTGTATTTTTTGTAGTTCCAACTAAACGAACATCTTCTATCATTCCGGTAACAGGTGCTGTATTTGTATAACGCATGTAGTTATAAGAATAGCCCATCAAAAAGTTTAAACCTTTAGCTAAATTTCCGCTGATGTCAGCTTCAAAACCATCACTTGTTGTTTCACCGTTTAATTGTCTGAAAAGTGTACTTGTACTTCCATCAGGCATAATTGCAGCTTGCGAAATGTTACTGTTGATGATTTTATAGTAAGTTAAGTTAGCTGTTAATTTGCCTCCAAAGAAGTCATTTTTCACACCCGCTTCATACTGATCTACCATTGATGGCGGTAAAGCCTGGCTATTTATATCAATACCAGAATTTGGGATAAAGTTGTTCGCATAACTAACATACACTGAAGTTGTTTTCAAAGGTTGATAAATCAAACCTAATTTTGGTGAAAACGCATCATCAAATTTTGTAGCACCTTGTGTAATTGCTCCTGTCTCTAAATTTAAAGCTCTTGAGCTTGAATTCTTTTGATCAGTATAACGAATGCCTGCTAAAACTTTAAACTGGCTGGTAATTTCTATTAAATCCTGAACAAATGCACCATATCTGTAAATTGGAGCAAGTGTTTGAGTTATAGCAAAAGCTTCAGGCATTACTCCAGAGCCAAAATATGTAGTTGGGTCAAACAGGTTTACGTTACCGTAATTAAAAGTTGTAATATTTGCACCGGCAGCTGTTTTTCCATAGGCAAAAGCGTTGCTAGTTACTCGAGATTGATCAGCATCAACACCTACTAATAAAGTATGTTTTATGCCACCAGTTTTAAAATTACCGCTTAAATTAATTTGCTGATTGTATGTATATTCCTGACTAATTTGTCTGGCAAGGTTTCTAGAAGCTACACCATTGGTATTTGCCTGAATGCGTTCAGAACCATAATAGTTACGATTGTAAGATTGGAAAGAGCCTAGTGCATTTAATTTCCAGTTCTCACTAAATTGATGTGTAATATTTGCCTGAGCGGTTGCAGTGTTCGTTTTATTGTATGCCCATGGCGTGTTAATAAATTTTTCGCGACCGTAATCTACAATAACGCTGTTAACAGAACCTACGCCAAAATCAGGTGTGTAATCGCTTTTTAAATAATCACCCTGAACCAAAACTTCTGTTTTATCACTTATTTTATAAAGTAAAGATGGATTGATATAAAAACGGTTTGATTTTACATAATCTCTAAAACTTCCTGCGTTTTCATAAGTTCCGATGGCTCTGAAAGCTAATTTCTTAGATATTGGACCGTAAAGATCTACAGTTGGTTTATACTGACTGTAACTTCCTGTTCTCATCAAAACTTCGCCACCGTATTCAAATTTAGGTTTTTTAGTTACCATGTTCACCACAGCACCACCTGTTACACCACCATAAAGTAAAGCCGCGCTTCCTTTTAATACTTCTACAGATTCTAACGTACTTGCCTCCGGACTTCCGCCGATTGTAGTACGAGCACCATTTTTGAAAATATTATTAGAACCAAGGCTGTAACCTCTTGAATAAAAATTTTCGCCAACACCACCACGATTTGCACCTAATGCAACACCGTTTACATTTTTCATTACATCACCAAGGCTATTTGCTTGCTGATCTGTAATTACTTGCGTACCGATAATTTGAACCGCTTGAGGTAAATCTCTTGGCGCAATTGCAACTTTACCTAAGTTAACAGGTTTAGTATTTGGCGTTCTGTAACCTGTAATGGCAACTTCATCTAATTGAGAAGAAGATTCTGCAATAGAAAATGAAACGTTTGCCGTTTCTCCATCTTTTACCGATACTTCTTTTTCTTGAGTTGATACGCCAACTGCAGAAACTTTTAAAGTATAATTTCCGGCCGAAACATTCTTAATCTGGAAATTTCCTTTTTCATCACTTTGTGTGGTTTTATTGGTGTTTTTAAGACCAACACTTACAAAAGCAGCTGGGTTTCCATCGCTTGTTTTTATAGATCCTGATACTGATCCGTTTTTTGATTGTGCAAATGCTGTTGCCGAAAGGATAACGAAAAGCATTGCCAAATTAAAAATTTGCGTAAATTTTCTATACATCTTATTTAGATTAATTCTTAGTTGGCGCAAAAGAATGAAATTAAAATGAGATTAGAAAATTATTTTTAATTATTCTAAATAAAGACAGTCAATTGAAAAGTAGCTTATAACATTTCAGAAATATCAATCAAAATAGATGGTAAAAATTTAAGAGCGTTATGAAATAAAAAAGGGAAACTTAACAGTTTCCCCAAATAATAAAATTTGTTATTTTTTGTTTGGCTGTAGAATACCGGGATATAAAACACCATCGCTTTTCAAATTTAATTTTAATAAATCCGCAATTAGTGGTGCAATGTCTTCTTGCCCCATTAATGGTAAAACAGTTCCGGCTTTAATGCCTTTGCCAAAAGCCACGAAACCAGTTTGTATTTCTTTAAAATCGGTTGGCAGAAAACCATGAGTGCCACCCTTTGCCGGAGCAAGCATTTCTCCAGTAGCTGATGCGCCAAAGCTAAAACCTTGATTTGCGGCTAAGGCTAACGCAGCATTGGGATCACCTTGTGCTTTCGCAACACCAATTTTATCCAACACATGGAACATTCTTTGGTAACCCTCTGGAAGTTTTGCTAAAGCCTTGTTAATTTTCTCTAACGTTGCTTTATCGGAAGGATTTTTAAGGTGCAAAAATGCAGAACCACCACTTTGCTGAAAATAAGCTTTCCAGTTTTCTTTATTCTTATCATCGTAAAAACCTAACTGAGCAAGCAAAACATTTGGTTTGAACTGAGTATGTATATCCACAAAGCCATGGTCGCCGGTAATTATGAAAGTAGTATTTTCACTTATTCCGGCAACTTCCGCAGCATCCATTATAGTTTTTATTGCAACATCTGCACCTGCCACTGCCGAACGTACTTTATCGCCATCCCTTCCTTGCTCGTGTTCAAAATGGTCGGTTAATGCAATGTGTACAGCCATAAACGATGGCTTATATCTTTTCAATATATAAGCAGCCATTCTCGATTTATTCTGGTCGCTGGTGTAATAATCTAATGTTGCACCAAATTCGCCAAATTTACCGACTGCAAAATCCTGAACTTCCTGATAAAGCGCTTTCGGGTTAGATTCCTGATACATTGCCTTTATCTCATCACGTTTTTCGCTCTTATCTTTCGGAAGAATAACGTATTCAGGCAAATTGTAATCGATTGGTGCACAGACTGTTACCGGCCAACTCACCCCTGCGGTTTTTAAACCCGCATCCTTTGCAGCCGTCCATAAAGTTGGCACCTTAATATCCTTATAGTACCAAAACCATTTACCAGTGATACCCAATGGTTCAACTGGCGTATTGTAATAAATTCCATGTTTTGCAGGTAATACACCACTTACCATTGTAGTATGCGATGGATAAGTTACCGTTGGAAAACTTCCCCGAACACCTTCTGCGTATGCTCCCGTTTTCATCCCCTGGCGAACATTTACCATTCCCCACTCCGGATTCATGTAAAACTCTGGTCTTAAGCCATCAACGCTAATCAGTACCACATGAGATTCCTGAGCAAAAGAATAACCTGCAAACAGCAGGAAAAATATTAATGTATTTATCTTTTTCATGATTTTAATTTGAAGCAATTTATCTAATTGAAATGCCTTTAATGTTTGGAGTGTATTAAGAAAAGGTTAATGCAAAAGAGCCGTTTTTAAGGCGGCTCTTTTTAAGATATTCTATTTATTACTTATCAATAAAGTTCATTCTAACCTGTTGTGGTATGTTTAGCAATTGAGCTTTTTCTGAAGCCTTTGCATCAATTGTATCTCCAGATTGCAAAATAATTTTTCCTTTACGATATACCGCAATGTTTGTTTTACCGTCTTTTAGATAATTTCCTGGTGCAGGAATATCTCCTGCTATCCCGAATTTAATTGCAGGTTTAAAATCAATCAGCCACTCTCCGGTTGATGGTCTATAGATTGCCATTTCAGCTCTCCCATCTCCATTATAATCTCCCGGAACAGGAATATCAACCGGTGTATGTTTAACCTCCAACGGAATATTACCAAGGCTACTTTGCCACATTGAATTATCCTTTCTGAAAAAACACACATCTAAAATGCCATCTCCATCGTAATCTGCCGGAACTGGAATGCCTTGTTTATTGCCAAACTTAATGCTGTCCAATCCGTTAAAATACCATGTTAAATTTTCAGGGCGATAAACCGCAACATCAGCAAAACCATCACCATCCCAATCGCCACAAACCGGAATATCTCCAGCTTTGCCTAAAGCGATAACTTTACCATTATCGAGATAAAACTTACCTTCTGATGGTCTGAAAACTGCAAAGTCTGTTTTTCCATCGCCGTTATAATCTGCTGGTGCAGGAATATCTCCCGCTTTACCGAATTGTTTTGTTGAGGCTGAAACAGTCCATTTACCATTTTCAAAAGTTGCAACATCGCTTTGCTGATCATTGTTAAAATCTAATTGTCTGGCAACATTGGTATGATGCAACCAAGGCAAACTAAATTCGCTGTCCGCGTCCTTTTCATCTTCTCCGGTGTACGGAGAAAAAGTTTTAACACTAATTAAATCTTTAGATTTTGAGAAAGTCATCACCCGCATCAAACCATGTCCGCCTTGCGGTCTGCTTTGATAATCTGATAAAAACGACTTTATAATATTCCCTGCAATTCCATCCTGACGGTAACCTTCTCCATTATCTCCAACATGACCAGAAAGCGTCATAATAACATTTGGATAACGCTTCAAGACGTCAAATCTACGCTGACCTTGTTTTGAAAATTTTGGAAATCCTTTTTCATTTGTACCAGTGGTTTGGTTGAAATGTATAAAAGAGTGGCTAACCAAAATCGCTTGCCTATCTTTGTATTTTTTCAATACAGTTTCTGCCCATTGATTTAACCCTTCAATGTCCTCATCATAAGAATCGTATTCGAGAAAAAGTACCAGCATTTTATTTCCATTTGCTTCAAAAAGATCGTAATGGCTATCGTTGTTATCCTGATAGTGATCGCCGTACCATTTTTTGCCTTTAAAATGAGATATACCAAAATACTTATTGTATTGATCCGTTTTTCCGCTTAAAGGAAACTGACTTTTAGTTTGATCATGATTACCGACAGCCATGCCATAAGGTATGCCTTGCGGATAACTATCTTGTGGTTTTTCCAGAATAGACATTGCAGCCCAAGCCCGCTCCCACTGTACCGGAAACTTTTCGCCATCATCAGAAATATCTCCCAAATGGATAACAAACTTGATATTTTCTTTAGCTGCATTTTCAGCTATCCACTTTGTTTGGGCAATAAACATTTCATTCTTGCCGCCATTTTTTTCTGAAGTGTAATATTGAGTATCCGGAAGGATAGCAATACTAAATTCGTCAGATTCTTCAGCGGGTTTATTAAGTACGAAACTGCTATTTACCATCATTACAGAAACCAATAATAAACTGGTTACCTTATGTGTAAAATTGATTTTAAACTTCATTTTTTCTTATTTAAAAGTATCCCGGGTTTTGCGTTAACTGCGGATTAATCTCTCTTTCTGATTGTGGTATCGGAAATAAAAGCCGATTATTGGTAACCTGATAACTATCTGTAGTTAGGTAAGTATTTGTAGTTTTTAACTTTGCACCATATGCATTCATGGTTGTAATAGCTGTACCGGTGCGAACCAAATCAAACCATTGGTGATTTTCGAATGCCAATTCCGAACGTCTGTCTTGTGCTATTCTTCCTCTTAAAACAGTCTGCGAAATTCCTGATAATAAAGGTAATCCGGCTCTTGTTCTCACTCTGTTTAAATTTAAAAGTGCTAAATCGGTATTGTTTTGTTCGTTTTGAGCTTCAGCTAATAACAACAATGCATCAGCATAACGATAAATTGGCCAGTTATCGTTTGTATTATTTGGATTACTGTGTGGATTAAGATACTTTTTAATGTAAGGCACACCAACTTTTCCGGCTGCAGGTGTATAATTAACAACGCTTTTGTTTGCAGATATTGTAAACACCTTGCTGCTGTTGTAAGTACCTTCAGCCATTCCTATTGAAGCATCTTTACGTTTATCGTTCGCTTCGTAACTATTAATTAAATCCAAACTTGGTGTGTTCCAGCCACCGGTTCCGGTATTATTTGTTGCAATGCCAGTTATTAACGTAGTATTTGTTGTTCTTGGCAAAAACAGGTAAATAAAATTACTTTGCTGCCCACCTTGTAAGCCTTCTAAAAACTGTACTTCAAAAATAGATTCGCGGCTGTTTTTGTTTGCTGTTGAAAATACATCAGCATAATTATTTAACAACTGATAACCCATTGCAGGTAAAGTATTTAACAATGCTTCAGCTTCGGCCCATTTTTTTTGCGTAATGTAAACTTCGGCAAGTAACATAGTTGCAGCACCTTTGGTTGCTGTTCCGCTTTGCGGAAATTTGGCCGGAGGTGCAAGTTTATTTACTGCATCCTGAGCATCGGCTATAATTTGCGCATAAACCTGTTCTGCTGTTGCTCGTGGCAAAAATGCTTCATCAGCAGTTTTTACCTCGTTTAAATAAAGTGGTACGCCACCAAAATAACGCACCAGGCGGAAATAATTCCAGGCACGTAGAAATTTTGCTTCGGCTTCTAAAGTATTTTTTGCTGTAGTTGCAAAAGTAGCTGCTCCGATACGTTCTATAACAATATTAGCTTTGGCAATACTGCTATAGCAATGAAAATAAACCGCATTGCTGTATGCATTTGTTGGGTCATCCGTAAAATCTACAATATTTTCGCGTTGCAAAAATGCTGTTCCGCGGTTACCCTGATTGTATTCGTAATGTGTATTACCCGAGCGACCTTCTGCTGTAAAATAATCATTATCGAGCAAAGCCCTTAGTGGTGTATAAGCAGCATTAACAGCCTGCCTGAATTGCGCTTCAGTGTTATAAAAATTACCCGGAGAGTATTGGTCTTGAGGAGTTAACTCAAGAAAGGTTTTCTTACATGAACTTGCAGAAAGACCGATTAATATTAATATAAAAAGTTTTTTCATTGTTTCAGTTATTTGAAAGTTGCAGTTAAACCGATAGAAAAAGTACGTGGAATTGGATACGCATTTTCATCAATACCAATCCCTAATGTTGGATCTAAACCAGCGAAGTTGATTTCCGGATTCATACCTGAGTATGGGCTGATTACAAATGCCTGCTGAACAGAACCATAAACCCTGAAATTTCTCATAATGAAATTATTTTTCAGGTTTACGGTATACCCAAGGGTGATATTCTTTGCAGTTAAAAAGCTACCGTTTTCAACCCATTGCGAATTTACTTGTCTACCCATTGCTGTTGTTCCGGTTTTTGTACGCGGATACATTCCAGAACCTGGGTTTTCTGGCGAACGCCATCTGTCTTTCACATCAGAGGTTAACATTCTCGCTCCATCCATATTAGTACGGTAAGCCCATCTTGCTGCATTTAAAATCTTGCCACCAACCGAACCTGCCATTGTTATAGAGAAATCCCAGTTTTTGTAGGCTATACTATTGGTCATACCAAAAGTAAAATCTGGTGTCGGGTCGCCAATAAATGTACGGTCGTTTACATCATCAATAACACCGTCACCATTCAAATCTTTAACCTTAATTGTACCTACATCCGATTGATTTTTATATTTCGGAGAATTAGCTAAATCTGCTGCATCCTTATATAAACCATCGAACACGAATCCATAGAACTCGCCTAAACTTCTTCCTTCCTGCTGGCGGAAATAATCAGAAGTTACTGTATTATTTCTTCTGATAAAGCCCGGACTAACCAATGAATTAATAATATTTCTATCGAAAGAAACATTAATATTCGTGTTCCATTTTAACTGACCAGTTGTATTTACAGTATTTAAAGTAAGCTCGTGACCCCACATTGTAAATGCACCAACGTTGTATTTTATAGTTGAAAAACCTGAAGCTCTAGGGATTCTTCTATCCTGAATTAAACCGTCGGTAATTTTGCGGTAATAATCATAAGTAAATGAAACTCTGTTTTTTAAAATCGATAAATCAAAACCGATATCAAATTGCTTTACACGCTCCCAGGCTAAATCGGCATTCCCCAAACTGTTTATGGTTGTTCCTGGTACAAGCGCACCATCAAGCACATAATTGTATTCGCCAATGGTAGAAACCGCAGCATAATTTGGGAAGAAGTTATTTCCCGTAACACCATAACTTGAACGGATTTTAAATAAATCTAGCCATTTAAAACCTTTCATAAAAGATTCATCGCTCATTACCCATCCTGCCGAAACTGAAGGGAAATTACCGTACTTCTGGTTAGAGCCAAATCTCGATGAACCGTCTCTTCTCATCGCCGCAGATAAAAGGTATTTACCTTGATAAGCATAGTTGATACGAGCAAGAACTGATAACAATGAATAATCAGTTGTTGTACTTCCACCATTACTAATTACAGTAGCTGCGTTAATGTACGGCACATCATTACTCGGAAACCCTGTACCCGTTACCGAACTACTGAATTGCTCAAACTTTTGAACTGAATAACCTGCTATTGCATCAATGTGGTGGCCACCTTTAAAATCTTTATTGTATTGAAGATTTGCTTCGGCTGTCCACGAAAAGTTATCTACAGAACCTGCTACACCCGATGCAATATCATTTGCATTCATGAGTGAATGGTTAAAGGTGCTACGTGTTTCACCGCCTTTATCGATACCAAAATTTGTTTTTAACGTTAATCCCTTTAAAAACTCATAGTTAAAGTAACTGTTACCTAAAATCCTTGTTGTTTTATAATCATCTTGTGCAAGCATAAACTGTGCATAAGGATTAAAATACAGCACCATTGGTGGCGATGCAACATATTTTGTATAAGAACCATCCGGATTTATCGGATCGTATAACGGACTTGCTTCAAAAATACGCTCGAACATTCCACCAACTCCATCCGTTCCTAAACGGTTATTGTGGTCCATGCGGTAGCTTGGTGCAAGGTTAAAACCTATCTTGATTTTATCATTGGCTAAGCGTAAATCGTGATTTATACGGAAGGAAAACAACTTTGTAGAAGTATTAATCAGCACACCTTGTTGTTCCTGATAGCCTGCAATTGCAGTTGTTGAAGATTTGTCTTTAGCAGACTTCACTGTTAAATCATAACTTTGAATGGGTGCTGTTCTGGTTAAAACATTAAACCAGTTTGTACCTTCTCCATAATTTTGAGGATTAGCATAAAGTGGATCAATTGCTCCGGTAAAGTTTTCATACTTCACTCTATCCTGATAGTATTCGTTTTGAAATTCAACCCATTCGCGGGCGGTCATCACATCAGGAACATTGCGCATTGGTATTTTCTGCAAACCGAAGTTGCTATGAAACTCAACCTGAGCATCACCGGCTTTTGCATGTTTGGTTGTGATTAAAATTACACCATTTGCTGCTCTTGAACCATATAGTGCACTCGCCGATGCATCTTTAAGGATGGAAAAAGATTCAATTTCATCTGGATTGATATTGTTGATGCTTCCGGTAATTGGTAATCCATCTACAACAACAAGCGGTTGATTGCTTGAATATAATGAAGCCGCACCACGAATTCTAAACTCAATACCACGACCAGGTTGACCGCTGCTTAAGGCAATTTGTACACCTGCCGCTTTACCCTGTAAACCTTGTGCAAATTGTATAACCGGCATGTCTTTAAACTCCTTAGCATCTATTTCACTAATAGAACTACTAACTTCTTTTGCCTTTTGTTTACCATAACTAATGTTAACTTCTCTTAATAATGTGCCCGAGCGAAGTGTAAAATTTGTAACAAATGGTTTGTTCGCACTTACAGAAATATTGCCTTGTTTAACGGTTTCGTAACCAACAAAGCTTACTTCCAAATTATAAGAACCTTCTTCTGCCCTAAATTCGTAATAGCCATCTGCATTTGTTACAACAGCAAGTGTGCTTTTTCCAATTAAGCGAACAGTTGCACCGGGTAATGGTTGGCCTTCTTCATCTTTAACAACACCTCTAGCAACGCCGTTAACTCTTTTAAAAAGCACAATATTAGCGGCTTGCTGCTTAAATGCTAAACCACTACCTTGTAATAAATCGGCTAATATTAAACCGATTGCTTGCTGTTCATATTTTTTCGGATTGATCGATGTTTTATCTAAAGAGAGATAATTTTCATCATAAGCAAAATTCATTGAAGCTGTTTTTTCTAAATGTTTGATGGCATTTTTTAAACTTCCACGCTGAAATTGTATGTCGATTTTCGAATTAAGTGATTGAGCGTTTAGCACTTCAGCCTTAACTGAAAAAAGTGCCAGAAATAATATGGATAGTAGTAATGATGTTCGCATAAATAGCCTCCATATGGTTTGTTTATTGTTCATTGATTTGTTTTTATTATAATTTTGTTTGTTTATAAGATTTTAAAAAGTGGTTTAGTAAAGCAAGATCACATCGCCCTCCTTTCTGTAGTTTATGTGATGCATTTTGCAAATAAGAGATAGGTTATCCGCTAGTGAAACCTGTTTTTGGATGGTTAGCGTATAACTGAATTGTTGTATGTTTTCTATTTTAGATTTTAGCTCAACACCGTATAAATTTTTAAAAACGGCAGCAACAGTTTCAAAACTAGCTTCTTGCAAAACGGTATTACCATCTCGCCAGCTAAAACTCAAAGCCTGATTTACCTCTTTTACGTCAAAAGCTCCGGTTGATTTATTATAACTTAATTGCTTGCCTTTTTCCATTACTGCAAGCACTTTGTTCTTTAAGGAAACCTGAACTTTACCGGTATTTACAACGATGGTTTGAGATTTTAAATCGGCGTAATTATTAATATTGAAAGAAGTTCCGAGTACACGAACTTCAAGCTCACCAACATGGACTTTGAACGGACGTTTAACATCTCGTTTTACTTGAAAAAAAGCTTCACCTTGTGGAAGATAAACTGTTCTTGAAGCTTTTGAGAAAGCAGTAGGATATTTGAATTTCGAAGACGCATTTAACCAAACCTCGGTACTATCTGATAAAACCAGATATTTCATCATTCCGGTTTTGGTTTCAGAGCTTAAATAAGTTAAAGGTTTATTTTGCGATTGATGTTGAATAAACCATAAACCGAAACTACCAACGATAATGATTGCCGCGGCTGTTGATAACCACCACAACCGATTAGGATTTGATTGAATCATTTGTCCGCGAATGCCTTGCAGCAAGTTTTCACGAACTTGATTTTTGTTTACATCATTAAAAGCATATTTTTCTAATGCTTCGTAAGATTTGTACCAACCATTTACAATTTGCTGGTTTTTGGTATTTTTTGGTTTTGTAAAAAATCGCTTTAAAGATTTTTTGAATTGATTTATACTTTCCATGTGTTTCTGCCTATATGTCGTCAGAAAGCACCGGAAATACTTTTAATTTATGTTAAGGTTTGATGAATTATTTGTTAACGAGCACAATTAAAATTGACAGATAGGCTGCATATTTTTCAGGATATTTCTCCTGAATAACCAATCTTAATCGTCTTAGCACTTCGGCAGTGTAATTTTTTACGGTTTGTTCAGCGATTCCTAAATCTGCAGCAATTTCTTTAATGCTTTTACTTTCGTTTCGCATAGTGTAAACCTGCTGCAATAACTCAGGCATTTTTGCAACAGTTTGTGCAATCACATTTTCGAGTAATAGATAATCTTCCAAATCTCCGGTAGCATCCTGAATAATGCTCATCCGCGTTGCGGCATCTTGAAGCTGAAGTTCTTCTTTTGAAACAGAACGGAAATGGCTGATTACACTGAGTTTTACGGCAGTATGCAAGTATGCAGATAATGAACCTTTTATATCAAGCGATTTGCGGCGTTGCCACAGCTTAATAAAAAGTTCCTGAACAATATCCTGGGCAATATCTGCATCGTTAACCCTTGCCCAGGCCAAGCTGTAGAGTTTTTCCCAATACAATTCGAAAAGCTGATTGAAAGCAAGCTCATCATCATTTTTAATACGGGAAATCAGCAAATTGGGTTGACTGTCCATTTGCAGCAAAGCTAAAAAAGCCAATGTTAATTTAGTTTTAAGTTATCTGCAGATGTGAATGAAAGATTTTATCAAAATAACCTTGTCTAGTTTAAGTGTTCGCTTTTCAGCGATCACTTAAATTTAAAATTCAAGGCGAAGACTGTGTCTGGAAATGAAGCACTAACTAAAACATGGCAGTACTAGGTTTCGGTCTGGAGACCTTAGTTTTTAAAAGAAATTTAAGTGATTCGTTTAAACACTTAAACTAGTAAAGGACGCTAGGCACACAACTAATTTCCTATCAAAAAATATCTACATAAAAAAGTCAGGCATAACCTGACTTTCATTTAATTGTGAAGTTTTTTCTTCTTTAAATAATTCATTAATTCGGTTGGTCTGTCGCTTTGCAAAATAGATGGTTTCTTTTTGATTAACCATCCCCAGCTTTCTTCTTCTTGTTTTAGTTCTACTGCCCTATCATCATCATGGCCGCCGTTTAAACTTGGCCACAAACTATTTAACCAAATTACCTGAGTTTTAGCGATTGCTGGAATCTCGTTTAAATTCGCTAAAGTATCAGTATTAAAAATTGGTTGGATTACACTTCTTGGAAAAGTTTCGTAACTTTTAATAATTTCCAAAGCATTTTGATTAACCATATTTACCACAACCATTATCGAGGCATTTTCCGGGATTTTCGCTTCTGAATTTAACTTAGATAAATCAATGTTATCTCCAATATTCACAATTGCCTGATTTAGAGTTTCAGTTTCTTTAAGTACCGCAAAAACCTCATTTAAGTGGTCGTTTCCTTTATCAACATTAATTAAAATTTTGCCTTTGGCCGCCAACATCATCTCCTTAAAAGTTGGGATTTGATTTTGAGTAACTCTTCCCAAACCGTTTTTTAATCTTAACTTTTGTAAATCAGCTAATGTGTAATCGCTCACTTTTCCTTTACCGTTTGTTGTTCGGTCGATTGTGTTATCATGCATCACAACCATTTGGCTGTCTTTCGTCATTTTAACATCCAGCTCCATCATATCGAAACGTTTTTCGATACAGTAAAGCAAAGCATTCATTGAGTTTTCAGGGGCATTACGCCAATCGCCACGATGTGCAGCAACCAAAATTTCTTTATTCTTCTCCTTAAATAAATTATTAAGCTTTGTTGAAGGATTTTGAGCAAAAGCGGTTGCAAAATTAATAAGTAACGTTGCTAAAACCAATATTGAGAATTTGTTCTTCATCATCTAAATTAATATAAAAAGAGGCTGTATCATAAATACAATATGTCATCCTGAGCTTGTCGAAGGACTTGTAAAAACTACTTTAAAAGGCGTTTCGACAAGTTCAACGTGACAAAACCCAAGGTTAAATTGGTTTATGATACAACCTCTAGTTTGTTTGCCAAAGTTTAATAATTAATAACCAGGGTTTTGATACATTTTAGAAGGATCTAATTTGTATTCATCGAAAGGAATTGGATAAAACCTATCTTTTGTAGTGAAATTACTTAACCTTGCATTACCAAAGTTTGCCTGAGATTTAGCTCTGAAATAAGTTACCAATTCTGCAGCGGTAAAATTACGCAACAAATCAAACCATCTGTGGTTTTCGAAGGCCAACTCTACCCTACGCTCATGTAAAATCGCTAGTTTAAGTGTTGGATATTTTGAAGTGTAAGCTGCATTATTTCTCGCTACAGCATAAAGTGGAACGCCTGCTCTTGCTCTAACCATATCCAAATACTGAATGGCAGCTGCATCATTACCTTGTAACATATTCACTTCTGCAAGCATTAAAATAACATCAGCAAAACGAATTAAAGGGAAGTTATTTCCACCGTATCCGTTAACGGTAGCCGCTTCACTTGCATCGCGATATTTGGTAATAAACCAGTCTAACACACGTGTATCAGCAGCATATTTTATGGAGAAATCTTTTCTTGGGTCGCCCGTTTCGTAATCTAAAACTAAATCTGGAGTAACATTACCTCCAACACCAGTTGGTGCTCTTCTCGAGTTAATGGTTTCGCCGAAAGCCTGATTATTTGCCGCAATACTAGAAGCATAAGTAATGTTGCCCTGAAGGTTTACAATCTCAAAAATAACTTCCGGATTGTTTGTTTTCTTAGTTACATCAAATACATCAGCATAAGGAACAGTTGCAAGTGATGCAAAACTCTTCATGTTGTAAGCCGCTAATAAATAAGTATTTGCATTTGCCAAATTTTCAGTTTTACCACTTTCTAAAGTCGTAGCCATAGTTAAATAAACCTGACCTAACAATGCATTTATTGCAGCTTTAGAAACGCGACCTGCATTAGCCCCTGTTGCCAGATTAGATAAATTGCTATTCAAAGCTTCTCTTAAATCGGTTACAATTTGTGTATAAACCGTAGCTTGCGGTTGTCTGTAAGTGTTTGCAACAACTTCATCATTACTAGTTAATTGTTTAGTTACCAAAGGAATATCACCCCATTTTCTCACTAAGTGAAAATACATTAATGCCCTAATAAATTTCGTTTCTGCCAGATATTGCGCTTTTAAATCAGCATTAGGAAATGTAACTTTATCAATATTTGAGGTAATTACGTTACATCTGGTAATGGTAGAATATAAACTTACCCAGTGACTTTTTAAATATGTGTTACTTGGTAAAATGCTAAAGTCGCCAAATTGGAAAGGCTCACCAGCGTTAGATTGGTTATCATTTATGCCAGTATTATCAGAGCGTTGCTCCGTGTATAAATTACTGCCTTCGCCGATGTTGTTACCACTTCTTAACGATTGATAAACACCATTAACCGCTAATAAAACATCATTCGGAGAAGTAAAAAATTGCTCAACCGTTACCGCATTTGGGTCGGTTTGCTCAAGGAAATCTTTTTTACAGGCTGATAACGAAATTAGTCCGATAAAAACTATGAATATATTTCTTTTCATTTTGATATATTTTAATGATTTAAGGCAGTTAGAAAGTTAATTTAACACCCAAATTGTAAGCCCTTGCTAAAGGATAATTTCCATAATCTACACCCGGAGTTAAGTTAGCACCTGCGTTATAATCAACCTCAGGATTGTAACCTTTATAATCAGTAATCGTAAAGGCGTTATCTACACTTCCAAAAATCCTGATGTTTTCTACATGCAAAGTTTTAGCAATATTTTTTGGGAAATTATAGCCCAAAGTGATGTTCGTACATCTTAAATAAGAACCATCCTGAACATAAAATGAAGATAAACGGGTACTGTTACTTTGCGTACCTGCACGAGATGCTCTGTAGTTTAAACCACTTCCAGGATTTGCCTCGTTTCTGTAACGATTTGCAACTTCAGCATACTGGTTGCCAGAACCTTCAAAGTTGTACAAATAATAATCTTGACCATCTAAAACATCGTTACCTTGAGAACCATTGAATGAAGCACGAATATCAAGCGCTTTATAATTTGCAGTTAACGAAAAACCATAAGTAAAATCAGGATAAGGATTACCGATTACTTTTTTATCGGCATCGTTCACAATACCATCACCATTGGTATCTTCGAAATATAAATCGCCAACTTTGTACGGATTAGATTGAGCTGAAGATGGGGCTACTTTACCCAACAATTCTGGCGTAACTCTACCCGCAACCTGGTAACCGTAAAACATACCAATCGACTGACCTTCTTGTGTTACGTGAGTAATGTATTGTCTTTCTGCACCAACACTAAAAATTGTGCTGTTACCACCAAGATTTAGTACTTTATTTTTATTGAATGAGATGTTTCCGCTTAAACCTAAGTTAAAATCGTTCGTGCTAACCACGCGTCCATCTAACTGGAAATCGAAACCTTTATTTCTTACTTTACTATCTCTTAAGTTGGTTAAAATGGTTGATGAACCAGAAATAGCTGAAATTGGCTGATTAAATAATAAGTTGTACGATAAACTGTAATAGTAATTTGCAATAAACGATAAACGACCGTTAAAGAAACTTAAATCTGTACCGAAGTTATATTGCGAAGTAGATTCCCAACCTAAATTTTGGTCCTTAATACCTCCTGCCCAAACAGCAGTTGCAATTGCATTACCTGATCCGAATACTACGCCACCCGGCGAACTCATAGTTTGAGTATGGTTATAATCTCCGATGTTGTTGTTACCACTTAAACCCCAGCTTCCTCTTAATTTAACAGACGAACCTTTGCCTAAGAAATCCTGATACCAACTTTCCTGAGATAAATTCCAACCTGCTGCTACAGAAGAGAATGCACCCCATTTGTTATTCGGTCCGAATCTAGATGAACCATCCATACGGAAAGTACCACTTAAATAATATTTGCTATCGAAGTTGTAACTTACACGGCCAAAATAAGAAAGTAAAGTTGTAACTGATTTATTTGCATTGTTCAAAACGAAATCTGTAGGCGCAGCACCTTTGTCAGATATTTCGCCAATTTTATCGCTTGTAAAACCTGTTGCAGTTACTCTAACTAAATCGCTTGTAGTATGTTGAGCAGAATAACCACCCAAGATATCAAAGTTGTGCTTTCCGATAGTTTTGTTGTAATCTAAAGTAAACTCGGCAAGTTTATCAACCTGTGTTAAATTTTGAGCAACTGAATTTGCAGCCGCGATTGATGATGGCGAACCTGGAGCATTACCACCGCCATTACTTAAACTTGTCGGGCGATAAAAATCATATTTCTCACTGTAGTTTGTTGTTCCTAAGTTAGCTTTGAAGTTTAAACCCTTTATTATCTCGTAGTTTGCATAAGCGTTGTAGGTGTTACGATTCCCTAAACGATTAACTTTCATCTCATTAACAGTTGCTACCGGATTTTCTAATCCCTGGTAACCAAACTGATTGGCTAAAGCAGACATTCCGTATTTAATTGGATTGCCGTTAGCATCGTTTGCAGGTAAGTATGGTAAATAAAGCAAAGCCGACATCATCGGACTAAAGCGTCCTTCGCCAACTTCTTTATTATTAGTTTGTGTTAAGGAGATATTTGCACCAACTTTTAACTTTTCGCTAATTTTTCCTTCAATATTCGAACGGAAGTTTAATGCCCTCATTGCCGTATTGGTTACAATACCATCCTGATCCTGGTAACCACCACTTACAAAATATTTAATGTCTTTGTTTCCGCCAGAGAATGCAAGATTATGACGTTGAAAGAAAGCATTGCGATATAATTCATCTTGCCAATCGGTATCGTATGCAGGTGCAATTGCGGTTTGCGTAGCGAAATTGTAAATATCAGTAGGAATACTAACTGATGAACTATTACCAACATTTGTTGTACGTGTTGTATTATTATCCGAAAACATCGAATCGTTCCAGGTAATTCTTCCACCATTTACAACTAAATCTTTATAGGCATTGTTACGTCCGTCAATCATCAACTGAATAAACTGTGTAGCATCAAGCAACTTTACTTTTTTATGCAATTGGGTTATACCTGCCTGAACATCATATTGAAAACGACCTTTACCATCCTTACCTCTTTTTGTAGTAATCATTACCACACCGCCCGATGCTCTTGAACCGTAAATTGCTGCCGAAGCCGCATCTTTTAAGATATCTATAGTTTCAATATCCTCTGGGTTAACAAATACATTGTTTCCAGCAGGATAACCATCAATAACATATAAAGGATTAGAACTTGCGTTGATTGAACCTACACCTCTAACACGAATTTTTGTTCCGGCGTAAGGCGCACCACTCGTTTGAGAAACCTGAACACCAGCTACTTTACCAACTAAAGCCTGACCAATTGTGGGCGAAGTTAAGTTCATTTCGCTTGCTTTAACGCTGCTGATTGCACCGGTAACGTCAGATTTTCTAATCTTCTGATAACCAATGGCAACAACTTCATTTAAAGTATTGCTACTTTCTTTAAGTTTAATGTTAATCGATTTACTGCTTGAAGCCACAACTTCTTGCGTTTCGTAACCGATGAACGAAAATACCAAAGTAGCTCCAGAAGGCACATCAATAGTAAATTTACCATTGGCATCTGTTGAAGTTGTTTTTCTGGTTTGCTTATCGTAAACGCTCACACCCGGAAGTGCCTCGCCTTTTTCATCTGTTACTGTTCCGCTAATGGCTAAAAAGCGGTTGCTTAATTTTAATGTCGAAACCAACTTACCATTGCTCATCGCAATAGCTGAAGAATTGCATACGGCCAATAAACCAATAGGCAAGAGCAATTTCCGGCAGATACTTTTAATACCCGATGCTGAAAAAAATGATATCATCTTTATTATAATTAGTAATTATTTAGAAATAGAAATTTGTTTATGTTTTTGAAAGGACTGGTGATTTTCAAATTCACATAGGCATTTATTTAATGTTCAAAAATTTGTTTGGCAGAAGCGTTTTTGATGGGGCAAAACTAACTGTGTACTTTTAACACTATGTATCCATTACATTAACTCTAAAACAACAACCAGCAGCTATCGTTAAAATAATGTTAAGACCAAACCAAGCCACAAAAACAGATTGTTTACAGCACGAAAGAAATAACACGGATTTAATATTTACTTAACCACTTAGCCCTTAGTTTGTAAAACGATGCAGGTAAGGTTTTGCATTCAGCATTTTTTTAGTTGTATAGAATTTTTATTAAATGAAGTTATCAGCACCATTATACGTTACAGGTTTTTTATTGATGTTTAGTTTTAAGAGCTCAATAGTTGGTAAAATAAACCGAACAACAACTTTAGATTCACTTGGTGCCTGCCAAGGAGTTTCTCATCAAAACGGAAAATACTTTTTATATGGCGATAGAGAAGTTGGTGTAATGAGAAGCTATAATTTAACAGGTGATTCGCTTGCCTACGATGGACAGGAATATAAATTTACAGTTAACGGAGCTAATGCAATTAAACATCCAACTGGAATTGCTTACCATAAAGGTTTACCAACTTTTGTTGGAAATTCTGTTAGGTTAAATCCTGAAGGCACAAAGTGGAAGGCTGTAATTAACCAGATAAACTGGGAAGGCTTTTTAAAGAAGAAAACACTTGATGAAAATTTGATTTCGACCATTGATGATGATGCCTGTATACAAGGTACGCGACCAGAATACGTTAAATATAAAGGTAAATGGTTTGTTGCCACTGCCGATTACGGCGATAAAAACAACGAAGTAAGATTATACGACCCAACACTTTTAGCAAAAGCTAAAAGCACAAATGAGAAAGGTGTATTGGTGAAGAAATTTACTTGCTCTGCCTGGGTTCAAAATCTTTACTGGTTAGATAAAAAAGGTATTTTAGTGCTTGTTCAAAACCAAATCGAAGGGCGTAAATGGCGCTTAACTTTTCTTGATTTGGAAAAATCCATCGCCAGTGGCAAAGAATCGGTAATTGAAATTATTGATACCGACAAGGCCGATGAATTGGAAGGTTTTGTTTTTGGTGAAAATACAGAAAAAGGCATTGCAGTGAGTTCATCAAGAAAAAACAATGTAAGCCAAATGGATTTTGATTGGTTTGGAAAGTAAATGCAGTAAATCAAGTACATTCATACTATTTTAATTTTTTCCTACTTTTTAAAAGAAATTTGGTTCATTGTTGAAGTAAATCTTTTAAAATTCCCTCTAAATGGAACTTTTTCTCTAAACAAGAAAAAATAAAGTCCTAATCCCTATATTTGCAGCCAAATGCTCCCGTAGTTCAATGGATAGAATTATGGTTTCCGGTACCATCGATATGAGTTCGAATCTCGTCGGGAGCACCACACGAGACAAGCCAGTTTTTTTCGCTGTTTGTCTCGTTTTTTGTTTCAAGTATTCTCTTGTGCAATCTTTTGCTAAAATTTATAGAAGCACACATCGCTAAGAAACTTCATTTTTAAATCACTAAATCTGCATGCCTTAACTGCTGAGCATTTGTGTAATTAAAAGCAACAACAATAAATTGATCATTATTATTGCTGATAATATTCTTCATTTCCTGTCCAATATGCTGAAACCTGAATTGTCCCTGATAAACATTTTCACCCTCTGTAAAAGCAGTTGGCAAAAGAATGGACAGTGCATTTGGTGCAGCAAATTTCTCTCCAAACATATTTCTTATTTTGCGCTTTATTTTCTCATCTGTTTCAAACTCAATGTTAAATATTTTATCAGCAATGCTTTCTATAAAATCTATATCATGTCGTCTGTTTCCTGTAGTGTAAATACCATAATATATTTCGGCATTATCGTTACCATAAACCTTTTTGGCAATACAAACAGGCACATTTTCTATGGTTGCCAATACTTTTTTCTTCGCATTTTTTTGAATCTGAACTACAGCAATTATACAAATTACAGCTACAAATAAGCATGCGTAAATGTAAATACTATAACTGCTATCCATTTTAGATAATTCGTACATAAAATAGCTTCCAGCAGCACTAAATACCCCCAAAAGTGTAGGTAAATAAACTATTTTATTTTGTCCCCAACTACCGGCACCAGCATACTTCTTTTTAATTTCCGAATTGTTTTCAAGTTTTTGTAAGGTATCTTCTGTAAAAATCATGGCTTAATTTATTTTTATTTAACCAATCTAATCATCACTAATTCTAGATACAATATGCACTTACTATTCGCAAAGGTTAAATTATAATTCGCTGGAAATGGTTTAAAATTCGCCGACTCTAGAAAATTATAATATTGCAATTAATCAAAATAATCTTGGTAAAATCTTATCCTTTTGTTAAAAATAAAAATTGCAGCTGGGAATAATTTATTCTAATTTAGAGTACCAAACAAAACTAACTTATGAATACTGTAAACTTGGGTGCATTTTGCATCAGCCTTGCTGTGAAAGATATCCACGCATCTAAAGCATTTTACGAAAAACTGGGCTTTACCGAAACTAGTGGAAACATAGAGCAGAATTGGCTAGTACTAAGAAATGAAGACAAAGTTATCGGTCTGTTTCAAGGTATGTTCGAAAAAAATATGCTCACATTCAATCCAGGTTGGAATCAACAAGCTCAGCCTGTAGATACTTTTACTGATGTTCGCGACATTGCCAAAACACTTTCAGCTAACGGACTGCAACTGAATGAAACACCAAAAGGTGATAGCGGACCTGCTTACATAACCCTTACAGACCCTGATGGGAACCCTGTGTTGATAGATCAACACCGTTAATTGTTAAAAACAAAACAAATAAATGATATAAAAACATGGCAACAACAAACACCTATTTAAATTTTAATGGAAATTGCGAAGAAGCATTCAATTTCTATAAATCTGTTTTCGGAGGAGATTTTACTTACATCGGCCGTTTCGGCGAAATGCCGCCAAGTGATGAATTTCCGGTATCAGAAGCGGATAAGAACAAAGTAATGCATGTTTCGCTACCTACAGGTTCTTCAGTTTTAATGGGAAGCGATAACGCCGAACAATATGAATCTTATTTTGTAAAAGGAAATATTTTTTCAGTTTCGATAAATGCAGATAGTAAAGAAGAGGCAGATAAATTATTCGATGGCCTTTCGGCAGGCGGACAAGCAACTATGCCAATGAGCGATACATTCTGGGGTGCGTACTTCGGTATGTTTACCGATAAATTCGGCATTAACTGGATGGTAAATTATGATGATCCTGCAAAAATGCAGCAACAATAATCACAAAAAAGGATTGAACTGCTTCCAGTTCAATCCTTTTTTGTTTTAACAATTCGCTCACTCAAAATAAAAGTCCGTTAGGTTAACTAAATCATATTACTCTTTATTTATTAGTTTACAAACTTCTTCGTTATAGTTAGCTTTAATAATCCCGGTGAGTTTTTCGAAGGTTTGGTAATGTTTTTTATTTACTTTTTCGGAAAACTATCGTGTTCACCTTTTAATATCGCTGCGATTACATCCGATATCTCAAAAACTTTTCCGCTATAATTGTTGCTTAACAGAATTATCGTAAACTTTTCATTTATATCCGAAACTAAAATGGCTTCATAATTGCCGGCTCTTCCGTCGTGCAGGTGTTTAATTAAATTTCCGTTTATAAATTCTGCCTCTCCCAAAGCAGATTGCGTTTCTGGCAAATCAAAATGCAAACTTAACTCGTAAAGTGATTTTTTACTGATGACTTTATTTTTGTGAAGACAATTTGCCCACTTCAATAAATCCGCTGTAGTAATGTAAGTTCCACCTGTAATGGGTAAATCAGCTTTATCGGGAATCAAATTAATACTAAATCCCTTTGCTATTTTTTCTCCATTTTCAAAAGGTGTCATCACAGAAGAATTCATTTTACATGGTTTAAATATAAATTTTTCTACATATGCTTTAAATGGCATTTTGGCTAATCGTTCTACAATAAACTGTCTTAAAAAAAGATTATTATTACTGTTATAATTATAAGATGTTCCCGGTTTAAAATCGAGTGTATCAACATTCATTAAACCATCAAAAAGGTCTTTATCATTTTTAATATTTTTCCAGTTTACATTAGGAATGCCGCTAGTGTATTGCAACAAATTTTTAATCGAAACTTCATTTGCCCATTTTGGTAATTCGGGAATGAATTTGGAAACTTTATCATCCAAATTCAATTTACCTTGCTCTTTCAACTGCATTATAGCTACCGCACTGAATTCTTTTGTAATTGAACCAATATGAAACCGATAATCAGTCGTTAATTTATTTGTTTTTGTGGCATCGGTAAAACCAAAGGAAGAATTGTATATGATATTATTATTTTTTGAGACCAAAACATTTCCATTAAAAGCACCAGTCTTATTATAAAATTTTATCAAAGAATCAATTTGTTTTATTTGCTTGGTTTGGGCATTTACATTATTTGTAAAAAGTAATAGAAATGCGAAAATTGAGAGAAACTGTCTCATGTATTGCATATTTTTCATGTTTTGTTGTGAGTTCCTTTTTAGCTTTAGCTTGTAAATTTTTCTATTTTAAATCAAACTGATAATATAAATATTCTGGCAAATAATCTCTGTACATCACACCAAAATAATCTCTAGTTTAAGTTATAATTTCTCTTCGCCCACAATTTGCATGGTTTAATCCATTTATCAGATGCGATATATAAAAACCCATGCTTTAGTCCAGTGTTTAACTCTATTTCTTTAAATCGATTAATTTTTAGTTTTGAGGTTTGCTTTCGTTTAATAGCCGAAACACCGAAAATATCCGATTTTTCGTAAATCGCAAGAACGTTCCCGCAGAAATTAATGTCTGGAATTCTTGCAATATCTTCATCTTGAAAACTACCGATAAACACAAAATTCAAATCCGGATTTTTCGCAAAAGTGGAAACAAATTGTGCAATATAACCACCTTTTGAAGTGCCAACAACAGTAATGTGATTGGGTTGTACACCCTTAGAAATCAAACTGTCGATTTGAGCAACGATTTTTCTTGCGTACTGGTGCTCGTTGGTTTTCGGATTTCTTTTTTCGCTAAAAACTACAAATCCATCCTTTCTAAATGAATTGACAATACCTTTATAATCGACTGTAACATTGTATTTTTCAGTAAAAGTCTGATCAGGATTTTCCTCTAAAAACTTGTTGTGGATGAAAAAAATATAATTTTTCTCAGTTTTTGGAAGAAATGTTTTTCCGTTTAATTGGCTAGCTGTAAAAATCAAAACCAGCAAAACCGAAAAAACGTATGATGTCTGTTTCATAATTTAATTATAACAATATTATATAGATTCAATTACTTTTGTTTTTAAAAAACGACTACAAATATATATAAAGTCACCACTCGGTGACAATATGGATTGTTATTTTTTTTAATGAAATTTTTATGAAAACCATCCCTGCAAAAATCCGAAATAAAGAAAATAGTAAACAGCAATTCCTAGATGCAGTAGGAAAAATATTAAGAACGGAAGGCTATTCTGCCTTAAAAATAAACAATATAGCATCAATTACTGGATTAGATAAAAAACTGATTTACAATTACTTTGGTGGGTTAGAAGGACTTTTGGATGAATACATTAAAACACAAGATTTCTGGAGCAATGTAAAAAGTGAAATCGAACCTAGTGAGATAACCGATGGAGGAAAAGAATTCATCACCAATGCTGTATTGGAACAATTTGATTATGTTTTTGAAAATAAAGAATTTCAAAAAGTTCTGTTATGGCGATTATCCGAGTCAAGAAATTCTTTAAAAAAACTTAACGACGACCAGGAAGCAAATGGCGAATTTATTCTACAAAACATTATGGACCCCTATTTTGCAGAAAACTCACAAGATTCGCGGGCAACAATGGCAATTATTGTTGCTGGTACTTATTACATCAATCTCTGTGCAGAAATTAATGGAAATACCTTTTGCGGGATAGACATTAAAGGTGAAACCGGAAGAAACCAGATAAAGAAAGCAATCGCAATGCTTGTAGACCAAGTATACACCAATTTGAAATAAGTTAAAAGCCTGAAAAAAAAGTGTTTTGAACATTAAACTCAACACATTTTTTTTGAGGAACTGTAGGCTTTTATCCGAAAATTCATTTGCCAATGTAAACAAAGTACACTAACCTTAAGTAAAATGCTGCCAGAAATAAAAGATTAACGACACATGCCATGCCGTTAATCTTTATAGCAAACTATCCTTCCATTAAATAAATACTAACCAAATTATTTATAGGACTAAAGAATTAGTATTATGCAATAATTAAACCTTAAATTAATTCCTATTTTCTGACATCAAACTTTATTATTTAATCACAACCCATCGGTTTAACACATTACTTTTTGCTTCTAAAACAACTTTATAAAACTTTGATGGATACTTTTCTACATTAATTAAAGCATGCTTATCAGAGATAGGCACTTCTGCCAATAATTGATATTCATCTGGCTGCCCAGCTTTAAAATTATTTGTTGGCGTTACCCATATTTTAACCTTACCAGTATTTTCAAGCGCTTTCCAGCTTACATCGAGACTACCTTGAATGTAGTTTGCATTAAGATTAGCTACTGAAATATCGCCAATTAATGGAACGCCATCAACCTCAAAGAGATTATCCTTTGGGATATCAATACTCATAAATCTCGCAATGGTTGGCATAATATCAACAATATAGGGGTTGTAATATTTGCTATAAGCGTTCAACTGCGGGTAATTGCTTACCATCCAGGTACTGCGCTGCCTTACGGACTGACCACCGTGGTTTTTCCCGCTTTTTTCATCTCTTCCATGGTCGGTGGTAACCACCAAAAGCCAGTCCTCATTGTTATTTTTCTTACGATACTCAATCGCATCATAAATTTTTCCTAATTGAACGTCTAATTTTTTAATGGCAGCCGTAAATTCAGGACTATCACCATACATATGCCCCATATCGTCAGTATATTCCAGGTAAACCCAGGAAAGATCAGGCGCATCTTTTTTTATCGTTGCAGCAGCTTCACTCACTACCTTTTCATCTATCCTACTCATAAAATCACGCTTTTTATCATGCTTGAAGTTTATGGTATCTAGTTCATAGCCATCAAAATACTGATCTACTTGCAGGTTTCCTGCTAAAGGCAAATTATGACCAAGTAATTTCGTTCTGTTATCTAGCCAGCTCGAAAATATGGCTGTCTTTTTCTGAGGATATTGAGCTTTAAAGAGCCTGAAAATGTTTTGATAATTGTAATTCGGGTCTTTGATATCATTATCGGGAATATTGTGCTTGTTAAACCAAACGCCTGTTAAAAGGCTATTATAACCAACAGCAGATATAGTTGGCGTTTGGCTGTAACCATCTTTTTCGCCTCCAACTTGCATCCGGGTATAACTTCCATTATTGATAATCCTTTTCACATTTGGAAGTTCCAAACGTTCTATAACATCAGCCGGAATACCATCAGCGATGATGAAAACAGTCTTTTTTGCCTTTTGCGCCCAGCCATTAAGTGATACACCAAGCAGCAAGAGAATTAATAATTTTTTAATCATTTTATTTTCTTAAAATTTAAAGATGGATAGCCGAAAAGCTAAAATAAAAAAGCACCACCGGTTTTCGATGGTGCTTTGTCGGTTTTATGGTTTAAGCAACCACATCACCTCATTTATATTATCGCCTTGCGGATATTGTCTGGAAATAGCTGCTGAAACATTTTGTTGGTTCAACCTCAATTCCGATTCCGGATACATCCAGCGTTTTGGTATGCGTTTTTCGTTCAACATACCTGCGCCTGTAGTATCAAATACTGGGAAACCTGTTCTACGTTGCTCGTAAAATGGTTGATAACCACCATTCATAAAAGAGGCAATGTATTTTTGTGTAATGATGTTTGAAATTGGGCTAGCTGCTCCAGCCAACTGAACTGTCGGTTGTGCTAAATAAGTCGTAATAGTTGCCTCATCTATACCATAAAACTGCATCGATGCACGAATACCTTTCTGATAAAAATCGCTCGCACTTCCAGTAATCCATCCTCTTTGTACACCTTCTGATAGGATAAACTGTAATTCTGCATAACCTAAAGCAATACTTGGCTCGTTAGTTGGGTTGTTGTAATAGCGTGGTTTGATTTTAGAAACTTCTCCTGCAACCGTTTTTGCATTGTTTTCGTTTACAGGTGCGCTTCCTCTTGCTCCGCCGTAGGCGTTAAAATCGTTTATAGGCAATGCCGAAAATTTTGTCGCCTTATCTGCGAAGTTAAATAAACGAACGTCTCTTAACGATTTCAATAAATTAACAAAAGTTTCTTCCATGTAATTGGTAGTTTGTATATCGTTATTATTGAAATAAGGATAACGGTTACCTGCTAAATCATAAAACTTAAGCTGTGCATTATCAGCATTACTAGTTAAAATCGGAAATTCTGTAGGGTTATTAACAATTTCAGCAAAACGCTTTTTAACCTCAAATTTTGTATCGTTTTCTTTGATAGATAAACTCATCAAAACCCTTAACGATAAAGTATTGATTACACGTTTCCATTGTTGCATGTTGCCACTAAAAACAATATCGCCCTGGATGTTTGGAGTAGATGCAGTTATTAATCCATTTGCCGCTTTTAAGTCGTTAAGGATATTTAAATAAATATCTTCTTGCTTATCATAAATTGGCGATGATACATTTTCATCGCCTTTTAACGCCTGACTGTAAGGAATATCGCCAAACATTTGAGTAAGCTGAAGAAAATACCATGCCCTAAAAAACTTTGCAATTGGCTGGTATTCTGGCTTGTTCTGAGCTGTTGCAGCTTGCTCCATTTTCATCACCTGACGGAGATTGTTAAAATTACCAAAGCTACCTCTATTCCAACCGTAATATTGGTTTAAAGAAACCGCATCAGTATAAACCATTTGACGTGTAGTAAATGCCACGGTAATATCAGTGGTTTGAAAAGCACTTTGCTCAACAGCGTTTAAAAGTAAATCGGGTGTAGCAATTGTCGATTTGTTGGGGTCTGTTTGAAATTCGCTAAACTTCTTGCAACCTACCTGTGTAAGTGCAGTAAATAATAACAGATATAATGTCTTTTTCATATTCTTTGCAGATTAAAACTTAAGGTTTATGTTAAAGCCAAATGAACGCGTTGATGGCGTTTGAAGGTTATCAACTGCCGGATCAGGATCTACATTTGGCATTTTTGAGAATAATAATAGGTTACGTCCTACCAATGATAAATCCAATCCTTTGATGAAAGATTTACCTAGTATTTTGGTAGGTACTTGCCAGCCAATGGTTACTTCTCTTAATTTCAAAAACGTTTGCGAGAAGTAGTTATAGTTATTATAAGCACCGTTACTGGTATTCGTCATATAATCGATGTAGTTTACCGCTCTTGTATTTGGAGCAAAAACACGGGTATCGCTGGTAATGTTACCAAATGCATCGTAAGTTGCTGCGCCACTTGTTACCACAACACCATCACCAACAAAAGTTGATCTGCCTGCATTAGCATCTACACGAAACTGGTTAAGCGTTCCCGGATTTGTACCGCCCCACCACATTTTCTGGTTGGTAGTAGAATACATCATACCGCCTAAACGTCCATCAACCAAAAACTTTAAAGTGAAGGCTTTATAGTTAGAAGTGTTTTCGATACCATATGTCCAGTCTGGAGATTGGTGACCGATAAACCTAGAGAAGGTATCATTCAACGGGAATCCGTTACTGCCATAGATAACTTGTCCTTGATTATTAGTTTGGTAAACTGATGTGAAGATTTTATCTGTACGATCGCCAACTCTTAAAAAGTTTAAGGTTTCTGCACCACCATAAATTTCTTTCAGATACCTGCGGTATTTACTTAAGTTAACCGCCATATTCCAACTAAATTCGCTGCTTTTTAACAATGTTCCAGATAAAACAAACTCTAATCCTTTACGTTGAAACACATTACCATTAGCCAACTGACTGTTGTAAGCGCTTGTAATTGATGTTGGAATAGAAACAATATTGTTGAAATCTTTTGTTTGATAATAAGTTGCCTCTAAACTTAATCTGTTGTTGAAGAATTTGGTATCTACACCAACCTCCCAGCTATCAGATGTTTGTGGGGTAAGGTTACCATTTAGCAAAGCATCACCGAAGGTTAAAGATGGAACACTATTCCAGATGGTGCCTTTATTAAATGATGGCAAATAGCTATACGTATAAGCATTATCGTTTAGTGTTGCACTCGATACTCTCGACCATGAACCTCTCGCCTTTAAATACGAAAACCATTTTGGCAACTTTGTAAGTTGAGATACTACAACTGATGTACTTACCGAGGGGTAGAAAAAGCTGTTATTTGCAGTTGGCAAAGTAGAAATCACGTCATTTCTTCCAGTAGCCGTCAGGTAAATTGCATTTAAAAATTCTAAATCTAACACTGCATAAACACTGCTGGTACGTCTTTCTTCAACAAAGTTATTTCCTTGAATCGGATTGGCGGAATTACTCAAGTTGTAAAAGCCTGGAATGGTTAAACCATCTGTACTGGTAGAACCATATTTGTTGTTTCTGTAATAATTTGCAGCACCAACCTGGGCATGTAACTTAAATTTCTCGGTAAAAGTATGGTTGTAATCTCCAATTAAATCTGATACTAAATCGATATAATTTCCAGTTGCAACGGTAAACTGTCCTCTCGATTTATTTCCATAACCGATGTAACTCATTGGTTCCTTGTAAGTACGGTTTAAACCATAAGAATTGATACCATTTCTAAATTGAACACTTAAAGCAGGACTTATCTTATAATTAAGGTTTAATGAGCCGAAAGTGTTGTCTTTATCGTAACCTCTTAAATACTCGTAAGCCTGAAAATATGGGTTATTGTAATATGAAGTGTTATAATTTCTTTGCTGAATACCTTCCTTACCCGGAACCCAATAATCTCTCAAATCTTCTACACTTACATCTGCACCTGTCCATAAAACTAAGTTGTACAAGTAGTTGGTTGGTCCGTAACCAGTTTCTGGGAAGTTTTTGGTAAACTGACGGTTATAGTTTAAACGGGCATCAACAGTAAAGTTATCTGATAGCTTATAATTTCCTGAAATGTTGAATGAGCTGTTTTGCAAATCGGTATTTGGTACAATTCCTCTCTGATAAATGTGAGAAGCCGAAGCTCTAAAAGCACCCTTTTCGCCACTTTGAGTAATACTGATGTTATTACTAGCGATTAATCCTGTTTGGAAGAAATCTTTAACATTATTTTTTCCTCTTGAGATAAAAGGAAGCGGTACAAGCTGACCTGTAACCGGATTTCTCGGACTGTTAAACTGAGGTGTTTCAAAAAAGCCGCTTGGCGTACTTGGGTCGGGTTGATCTAATTTTGGACCCCAAATCCATCCCGAACCTTCTGGTCCACCACCTGAACCATCAACATAAGTATATTTACCTTTAAAACCTGCACCATACTCGGTTTGCACTTCTGGAATTCGGATAAAACTTGGCTGAATTTGCGTTGAACTATTAACATCGATACTTAAATCTTTTCCTTTACCACGTTTTGTAGTAATCATAATCGCTCCGTTTTGGCCGATTGAGCCGTACAATGCTGAAGCATTTGCACCTTTTAAAACCGTTATCGATTCTACATCATCTCCATTTACACGATACAAATCTGCTGATTGATCTGGAATACCATCAATAACAATTAGCGGTTTTCTTCCTCTCAAAGAGATGCCTGGATCTTGAAAAAGATCTGTTGAGTTGGTAATATTTAAACCTGCAACACGACCAGTAAGTGAGTTAATAATGTTTGGTTCTCTGGCTTTTACTAAATTTTCGCCTTGAACTTCCTGCACCACATAACCCAATTTAGCACGCTCTTTTTTGATACCAAGTGCTGTAACCACCACTTCTGATAATACTTGATTATCATCCATTAATTGTATCTGGTAAGCATTTGCATCACCAACAGAAACTTCTTTTGTTTGATAGCCAATACTTCTTAAAACCAATACGGCCCCATCATCAGCCTTTATAGAGAAATCGCCCTCCTGGTTGGTAACTGTACCAGTATTTGTTCCTTTTATTAATACAGAAACACCCGGAATGCCTTGATTATCCTTATCGGTTACATGTCCTTTAATAATTCTTGGAGCTTGTATTAGCGATAATTTTTCTAAAGGTTTAAGAATAATTTTGTTGCTTAATTTGGTGTAAGTAAAAGGCACAGCTGATGCAATTTTCTTTAACACCTGTTCCAGATTACTATTCGTTTCGTTAAGGCTAATCTGCTTTTGCAGAAATCCATTACGGTCTACACAAACAAAACTAAAATTAGTTTGCTTGTGGATTAAATCAAAAACCTGTTCCAAAGATTGGTTTGTTAACCTAATGGAACATTTTACCTCGGCGAGGTTCTGCTCGCCATTACGCTTGGGCATGGCAAAAGCAATGTTGAAAAAGACAATCATCACACATGCGATTGACAAGGTCTTTTTCAACGAAATTAAAGACGTGTAGTAGATCTTTTTTTTCATAAATTAGCAAATTCGTTAGTTAAATTTTAATTGTTTATTTGGCGATTAATAGCCGGCATCTCGAACATGCCGGTTTCTTTTTTTCCAGGCTATGCCTGAATATATTTTTCTTAATTATTTAGCGTTTAAGTAAATTTTATTTCCTTGTTTTTTATATTCCAGATTACCTGATGCGCAGATAATTGTCAGCACATCTTCAATGCTATCGCCATTAAACTGGGCATAAATGCGGGTATCTGCCGTTGGCTGATCAGCAAAGATTAATTTCACTCCATACATATTTTCGATTTTTACAGCGGCATCACTCAATTTATCGTTACTTAAATTCAGCGTTCTTGTCATCCAGCCTAAAGTGTTTAAGCTATCCAGGTTACGCTGAAATACACGTTGATTGGCTCTGTTAAAGGTTAACTCCTGCCCTGGCTTTAATACATAAGCATCATCTTTATCCGAATTCAGATTTACTTCTACCTTACCTTCTAAAAGAGAAACCGTTGTTAAAATTTGATTTCTGGAAGCATTGACATTGAAATGTGTACCTAAAACGTTCACGGTTAAATCGCCAGTGTTTACCTTAAAAGGTTTATGTGGATTTTTACTCACCTCGAAATAAGCTTCCCCATCTAGCGAAACATTTCGTTCAGAATTATTAAAAACAGAAGGATAACGCAGTACGCTTTTTGGACCAACAGAAACTTTAGTACCGTCAATTAATGTAATAGTTTTTATTTCCCCAGCTCTAGTTTTAAGCACACTATAAGTTGTCGGAACTGAATCATTCGGTTTCAATAAATAAAAAAGACCGACCAGAAACAAACCGATTATTGCAACACTTGCCGCAACCGCGTTCCATTTAAAAGGAACAAGTTTTTTAGTTTTGGCCTTATTATCCTGCTGATGATTAATTCTGTTTTTTAAGCGAGCAAGTGCAATTGTACTTTCTTCTAACTTTATTTGCTCAGTATGTTGCCAGGTGAGTTTAATTTCCTCAAAAGTTTGCTCATTATCTACAGAATCGGTTATCCAATCGGCGAGTATTTCGTTTTCCTCGGTCGTGGTTTCCTTTTGCAGGTATCGTGTAATTAATAAATAAATTTCTTGCTCTTCCAATTCTGATGTATTTAAAGGGAAGACGCAAAAGCAACATCACCTCCTTACACCGTTAATTCGATTTAACAGAAACATAACATCTTTAACAGCAACTTAACATTAGGAAGGAGAGTTATACTGGCGAAAGTTTTCTTTTAAAAACTTGATTGCACGGTACATGTGTGTTTTTACCGAATGGATGGATATGCCTAATATTTTTGAAATTTCCTCGTAAGGAAGGTGGTCGTGCCTGTTCATCCGAAATACCAATTCGGTTCTTTCGGGTAATAAGGTAATCATCTGATGAATATCAAAATGAAGTTCTTTGTACATCAACTGTTGGTCTGGAGCGCTGAAAGCATCTGTTGATCTATCTTCGATAGAATCAATCGGTACAAAAGCTTTGATTTTTCTTTTACGGAAGTGATCGTTAACTTTGTTTTTAACTGATGTATATAAAAATGAATTAAGTGCGGTATGTACTGAAATTAACTTTCTACTTTCCCAGAGCTTAAAAAAAACATCCTGAACCACATCTTCGGCATCACCATCGGCGGCGTTTAACAACGATTTACAAAACCGAATTAAACCCGGATAATACCTGATAAACAATTCATCAAACGCCTTTTCATCATCGTTAGCCAACTGCTTTAGAAGTTCAAAATCTTCGGTCTGATTAATGTTCATAGTTAGAGGCAAAGCTAAAATCCACTTGTTAAAAAACTGTTAAATGCAGATTAGCAATAGCACCTAAATCATTATTAAAGAATACGCTTTTGAGCCAAAACTCAATTAACAATTAAACAACAAAACCTTAACTTCTGGAAAATAAGCTTTTACTAATTTGTATGAAGGCTTGTTTAGCCTATTTTTTTCTCTATAAAAAATCAGAAGTTATGGAGAACTAATTAAATTATGTAATGACTTAAGTAGATAATGCCATGAGGTATTCAAGATATAATATGAAGCAGATAATAGCAGATAAATTGGGCAATCTTGTTGAATTTGATTTCAGTCGCTTTAAACTCCCAAGCTTGGTTACTAAACTTAAGCCCTTGCTTTTTCAAAGTAACAATTGTTATTATGCATTATTACTGCTTCCAGATTTAGAAAAGATTGAAGGGTCTGGAAACTCACCAGAAGATGCACTTATAGATTGGAATGATAAGATATGCGAACAGCTTACAACATCATCTGCTTTGCAAAATAAACTGATGGAAATGAGCCGCAACCAAAAGATGTAAGCCTGTGATCAATCCTCAACAATTTCTTCCAAATTTAGCTACGCCAAACCATCTGGCAACGCCATATTCAACAATGAGTTGTAAATTCAGCATAAAAACACCTGCTGATTGTATGCTCTCTGAATTATTTTACTTTTACCTTTTGGTAAAAAAGGGCAATAAAGTTTCTACCATCGAGCTTACGCAGAAGATTTATAGCTGCCAGTTATTAGCCTTTTGTTATCTGGGCAATCGTTTAGTTGGCATCTCAGCAATTAAAAGGCCGGCTCAATCTTACATTACGCAAGTACATGAAAAAGCAGGCATAACACGTAACATAAACGATTACGCAGTAGAACTTGGATACTCTTATACCGAACCTGAGTTTAGAAAAATGGGCATCAGCAGAATGCTAAAAGCGATGCTTCAGAGCAAAATTACACAGCAAAAAGGCTTTATATTTTCTACAACTGCAGTAGCCACAAGCCAACGATACTTAACATCACAAGGCTTTGTTGCTTGCGGAAATCCTTATCAAGGCACCTTTGATAATGAAATTGTTTACTTTGAAAAGCGTATTTCCTATTAAACCACATTTGCAATCGATATATTTATAAGTATGTACTGGTATGAAGATGAAGTAAAGCAGTTAGAACAAATTCCGGCGTGGAAGCGAAAAGAAAATACCACCATTTTTTACGGGAGTTCATCCATCAGACTGTGGCATACATTAGAAAGTGATTTCGCAAAACGAAAAATAATTAACCTCGCTTTTGGCGGTTCTACCCTTGCTGCCTGTGTTTGGTTTTTTGAAAGAATTATGATTGGATACACGCCAGAATATTTTATATTTTATGCTGGCGATAACGACCTTGGTGATGGTCGAAACCCCGAAGAAATATTTATTTTCTTCCTGCAACTAATGGAAAAAGCGCAGCAGACTTTTGGTAACATACCTTGTTATTTTATATCACTTAAGCCAAGTTTATCGAGATGGCACATGGCTGATAAATTTAAATATACCAACAACCTGATTGAGAGTGAAATTATAAAACGCAACGGAAACTGGCAGTTTATTGATGTATTCAAAAGAATGCTTGATAAATCTGGAAAGCCAAATCCGGTTTACTACGAAAGCGATGGATTACACCTTAATAGCGAAGGCTACAAACTATGGCATGCCATTATTGCAGAAAAATTAGAATAAGCATTACCATTTGTTAATATTTAAATAACAGAAGCTCAGTAATTTCCGTAAATATTTTTAACATGCACAGGGAATACCACAAATGGTACAGCAATGAGTTGGGGCGTGAAATGGAATTATTAATATTTGGGCATGGTGGCAGAGCTGTTATCATGTTTCCAACAAGAATGGCTCGCTTTTACGATTATGAAAACTGGGGCATTGTAAACGCACTCGCACATCAAATCGAAAACGGAACATTGCAGCTTTTTTGTGTAGATAGTCTCGATGCAGAAAGCTTTTATAACCAATCTGTTTTTCCATCAGTGCGTATCGACAGGCATTTGCAATACGAAAGATATTTAATTGATGAAGTTATTCCATTAATCTATCAGAAAAATGATTCTGGTTGGATTGAAACAGCTGGCTTTAGTATGGGTGCTTATCATGCAATTAATCTATCAATGAGATATCCACATCTTTTTAAAAAAACAGTAGGCATAAGCGGCAGGTACGACCTTACCCATGCCCCTGATCCATTTACAGATTTGTTAAGCGGTTACAGAAATGAACTTGTTTACTTCAATATGCCTGCGCAATATTTACCCAATTTAGAGGATGGAGAAATTATAGCGAATATAAAGGGCATGGAAATTATACTTGCTGTTGGAGAAACCGATCCTTTTTTAGATAGCAATAAAACATTCAGCAACCAACTTTGGGCCAAAGGCATAACAAACCAACTTTATACCTGGGATAATAACGCCCACCAACCGCATTACTGGCGTAAAATGGCACCGCTTTATATTTAATATCATTTACTACAAGTATAATAACTTAATACTTAGAAAATGTTAGCTGAAAATCTTAAGGTTATATTTACCACAATTATTCCAACAAATTACGATGTCTTATTTTTTAAGTGAAATCATTTCTAAGCTTTTCAAAAATCCTACAATTTTTAATGTGGCTTTCATAGAATATGCTTACCTTCTTATTATTTTTTTAACATTAAGTTTCTATCTACAAAAACGGCAAAAACTTTCTAATTAATTGGGTTCATTGGTTGATATTCACTCCTACTTTTCCAACCTAAATATCACAATAGATTAACATCTGATTAATATGTTCTTCCATACTTTGGGAAGAATATTTTTAGGTGGAGACTCTCATTAAAATTAATCACACACAAAGCTCAGAAAATCGGTCCCACCAAGTGGAAATGCTTTATAAACGATGGGCATCTATATTGATTAATTACGCCAATTATTATCTAAATGATACAGAAACCTCATCAAGTGTGGTTAATGATATTTTTATAAAACTATGGAACGGTAAGCAGGAAATTGAGAATACAAAGGCCTACCTTTTTCGTGCTGTAAAAAATGCGGCGCTTAATTATTTAAGCAGCGAACATAAAAAAACTATCGATTATTTAGATACACAAGAACTAACCATCCTTTCAGATCAATCTCAACCTAACGAATTTTCGGTTGAAGAATCAGCACAACTTTTACACTTGCAAAAGCTTATTGCTAAACTACCCGAAAAGCGACAATTGGTTTTCAGAATGCACCGAATAGAAGGATTCAGTTATAGTGAAATTGCCGACTTGCTTCAAATTTCTCCACGTACGGTAGAAGATCATCTTGCCAAAAGCATGAAATTTATTTTCGAAAACAGCCAACATTTTTTTAACCAACACTTAACAGAAGCTTAACTTTTCCAGCCCGTATTTTCTGCTTTCAGATCTGTCTTTTACTGTGACTACCATATCTACAATGAAAGAAGAAATTTGGAACTTAATTATTAAACGTCTTACCAATCAAGAAACACTAGTTTCTGAAAAAGCATTGGATTCTTGGCTTGCCGAAAGCCCAGAAAATATTGAAAAATATGAGCAGATAAAACTGCTGTGGCTGTTAACTGGTCAGCTGAAACCCAAACAGACTGAGGAAATGCCTGTTTTAACAGCTCAATCAAAATCAAAAAAAATACGCTCAACTAATTATTGGGCTTATGGAATAGCGGCAGCAATCGCAGCCGTAGTTTGCATTTTCGGGCTAAATCTTTTCTATAATTTACCATCTACTAATGTAGAATGGGCTACGCAAACCGCCAATGCAGGTAAAATACTCTCTATAACTTTACCAGATAGCTCTACCGTACTTTTAAACTCGCAAAGTAGCATTCGGTATCCTAAAGCATTCACCAAAGGTGATACACGTCTTATCCAGCTAAATGGCGAAGCATTTTTTGATGTTAAACACCGCAGCAAGCAACCATTTATTGTAGAAAGTGGCAAAATTAAAACCGTTGTTTATGGTACAAGCTTTAACATTAGGGCTTACAAAAGCGAAGCCCACATACAAATTGGTGTTAAAACCGGTAAAGTTGGCGTACTAAAAAACGAAAAAACTGAATCATCAAAACCAATTTTTTTAACGCCTAATAAGAGTTTAACTTTTGATACGCTTGCCGGAATTTTCTCAAAAACACTGCCTTTAAAAAACGAAGCTGATAACTGGACAAAAAGAAGTTTAATTTTTGATGAAACGCCTGTTTTAGAAGTGCTCGCTACATTATCAAGAAAGTTCGATGTAAATTTTAATACAAAAGGCTACAACTATACTTCTTGTAAGTTAACTGCAAGATTTGAGCATAAGGATTTACCATCCATACTAAAAACAATACAAACCGTGATGAACATTAAAATAAACCAAAATGGACAAACGATTTATTTAGAAGGAGGCAACCCATGTAAATAAATTACGCACAAAAAAAGCCGTTCCTAATGAAACGGCTCTTAATAGGATCTACCGATGGCCGCGAACCTTCGATAGATCAGAAATATGAATAAATACGAACATTTAAACACAACCCAAATTTATGAAAAATTTTAATGGGGCTAGCCGCTCTGTGAAAATAATTATGCGAATAAGCCTGATTTACGCCATCACATCTATACTGTTTATTAATCTTTTACAGGCCACAGAAGCCAATGGGCAAACTGGTCTCGATACTAAAATAAGCTTAAAAGTTAAAAACCTTCCTTTAAAGGATGTATTGAAACAAATTGAACAAAAAGCCAAGCTTAGTTTTGTTTACACTAATGCAGAAAATACCAGTCAACGAGTTTCAATTAGCGATGCAAACAAACCAGTTAGAAACATACTAGCTCCGATTTTATTGCAAAACCAATTGATGATGATTGAAGAAAACGGAATGGTTATCATTAAAAACAAGCCTGTTATAATTAAAAAAGCTAAACCGGGTTCTATTATTGGTTTCGTTAAAGACAAGGAAAACAACAAAACATTGCCATACGCAACTGTAATTTTAAAAGAAACCAATCGTAAATTTATTACTGATGTAAATGGATATTTTATAATTGACAATATTCCGGTTGGTAAAGCCACAATAATTGTTAACTACATTGGTTACAACAGCAGCGAATACACTGTAAATGTTGAAGACGGCAAAACCACAAATGTAGATTTTAAGATTTCGAGCTTAAGCACTGATATGAAAGGCATTACCGTTAACGGAATAAGACGTGGCGAGGCAGTTGCATTAAGCAGTATGCGCAATGCGGATAACATCAAATACGTACTTTCTGAAGAACAGATTGAACGTTTTCCTGATGCAACAGTTGGAGAAGCAATGCAGCGTGTACCCGGTATTGCTATGGATTACAGTTACGGACTTCCAAGAAACATCATTATTAGAGGTTTAGATCAATCTATGGGTTCAGTTACCTTAAACGGAAACAGGCTTCCATCTACCTCTACCAGTTCTAGAGAAATTGATTTAAACGGAATTTTATCTTCTACTGTTGAGGCCATAGAAGTAAACAAAACCTTAACACCAGATATGGATGCCGATGGAACTTCAGGTTCTGTTAACATCATTTCTAAAACACCAAAACCTGGTCAGCAACAACTTCAGCTTAAAGGTGCATTTGGTCATAACTTTTTGGTTGATAAACAAAATATTGATGGATCGATTACCTATGGGAAACGCCAGGATAAATGGGCTTATCTTTTCGGTATAAATTACAGCAAAAGCTTTAGAGGTGAAGACCGCGTACAGAAAGATTACGGAACTTATAAAATTAACGGAGTTGATAGAGTATTGCTTTCTAATTTAGAGCTTGAAGGAACGGATTTAAGAAGAGAAAATTTAGGCTTGCAAGCAGAATTAAGCTTCTTCCCGACAGAAAAAAGTCAGATTTATTTAAGAGGTGCGTTCAATAAATTTTATGAACTTCAAACCAGAGGAACTAAAAGTTACAGCATTGGTAGTTATACAGACATCAACAATGTAACGGGTGTAAGTATTGGTTCTAGCGGAACGCCAAGAAACTATAACCGCGATTTAACTACTTTCTCTTTGGGTTATAAAACAGAATTTAATAACTGGAAAGCCAATGTTGATTTTACCTATTCAACCGGATTGTACGACCAGCCTTTGTATTTCGATGGCTACTTTACAAATACTGGTTTATCAGCAGGTTTAGATGTTTCAAACCCACGTGCACCTCAGTTTAATTTTGGAAGTGTAGACCCGGATAATGCCGCAAATTACACCACAAATTATTACACCAATCGTCATCAAATTGCTCACGATAAAGATGGACAGGCATCAGCAAATATTGAGCGTACTTTTGATTTAAGTGATAAAAATAAGTTGTTAATCAAATTTGGTGGTCGTTATAAATACAAAGAAGATGATCACACAAGAAGCTATTATCAATATACTTTAAAAACCGGACGATTATCTTTATCAAACTTTTTAGGAAACTACGAACGTAAAGAATACTTCGATGGCAACTATAATTTATCGGGTGCTATTTCTGATGGTTATTTAATGGAAGAATACTATCAAAACAACAAATCTCTTTTTGTTGATAACACCACTTATATCCGTCAGAATACCGATCCGGATTCTTATAACGGTAGCGAATCTTTATCTGCTGCTTACGGAATGGGAAAACTCACTTTAAATAAACTCGACATTATTACAGGTTTAAGATATGAACGCACAGGTTTTAATTACAACGGAAACATTGTAAACTTCGATAATACTGGCAATTATGTAAGTACAAATAAGGTGAATACAAAATCATCGTTCGAAGGCTTTTTCCCAAGTTTAAACTTAAAATATGCGCTAAATCCGCGTACAAACTTTAGGGCTGCTGTAACCAGATCACTTTCTCGTCCAGGTTATTACAGTTTAGTGCCTTGGCAGGAAGTAGAGCCAAGACGTAGACGCATGAAGATTGGAAACCCGTATCTAGATCAAGCTACCTCAACAAACGTTGATGTTTTATTTGAGCATTACTTAAAATCATTAGGATTAATTTCTGGTGGTGTATTCTATAAAAACATCGAAAACTACATCTACGAAAGTATTTACACTCAGGTTGGCGGTAATTTCAACGGCTATCAGGTTACGCAAACTGTAAATGGTGCAAATGCTCATGTGTATGGCTACGAAGTTGCATGGCAACAACAACTTACCTTTTTACCAGGTTTCTTAAACGGTTTTGGTATCTACGGTAACTTTACTCAAATCCAATCGAAATTTAAAGTACCCGGCTTGGTTAGCGAACGTACCGTTCGATTACCTTCAATGCGCCCTAAAGTGGGTAATGCATCACTTTCTTACGAGAAATATGGTTTTTCAGGAAGAATTTCTTTAAACTTTTACGACACATTTATTTCTGAACTGGCAGATGTTGAAGCCAACGATTTAATGGAGAAAGGACGTACACAGTTAGATTTTTCAGCTTCACAAAAAATCAGCAAAAGCTTCTCAATTTTTATGGGCATCAATAATATAACCAATGCTCAAATTATTTTGGATTATGGCGATGGAAGACCAAATGACCACAAATATTATTCATCATGGGCAAATATTGGTTTCAAATACACACCATTTCATTAAAAAATCATGAATAAAAACATCTTTTACTTAAGCATTGTAATGCTGCTCTTCTTTACTTACAAAAGTGGTTCAGCACAATCCTTTAAGGCTACATCGATACCAGATCGTATTATTTTAACCTGGTCTGCAGATCCAACTACCACACAATCGGTTACTTGGAGAACGGATTCTACCATAACGCAAAGTTACGGACAGATATTAGTAGAAAGCAGTTCGCCAAAATTGGAAAAACCAGAATCGAATGAGTTTAAAGCAACAACTTCATCTTTAAAAGGCAAAGAGTATGAGGCTGCAAATTACCACAGTATTACTTTTACTGATTTAAAACCAGATAAGGTTTATACTTATAGAGTTGGAGATGGGAATAATTGGAGCGAGTGGTTTCAGTTTAAAACTGCTCCTGCAAATGATGCACCTTTTTCTTTTATTTATCTTGGTGATGCACAAAACGACATCAGATCAAAATGGTCGCGGGTAATTAGAAGAGCTTTTGCAACGCATGGCGATGCCCGTTTTATTGTTCATGCAGGCGATTTAATTAATCGCTCAAATAACGACAATGAGTGGGGCGAATGGCACTTCGGAGGTGGTTTTATTAACGGAATGATTCCAAGTATCCCATCATCAGGCAACCACGAATATTTTCGCGATGAGCAAAAGGCTTTAACCTTAGATCCGCATTGGAAAGCACAATACACGCTGCCGGAAAACGGGCCTGAAGGTTTAAAAGAATCTGTTTATTATGTAGATTATGCTAACGTAAGAATTATTTCTCTCAACTCTCAAATGATTGTTTTGGATTCTAATTCTCTGAAAATTCAAGCGAAATGGTTAGAAGATGTACTTAAGAATAATCCAAAAAGGTGGACAATGATTACTTATCATCACCCGATTTATTCGACTGCAAAAGGCAGAGATAACAAGGAATTTAGAGAAGTATTTAAGCCTCTTTTTGAAAAATACCATGTTGATGTTTTAATGCAGGGGCACGACCATACCTACAGCCGCGGGCAAAATCTTCCTTTTGGTACTTCGGGCAAAGTTGGTGGCCCAATGTATGTGGTTTCTGTAGCCGGACCCAAAATGTACAAAGTTGATGTAAATCCAAAATGGATGGATGTTTTTGCAGAAGACACGCAATTATTTCAAATTATTTCTGTTAATGGCGATGAACTAAACTACACTGCTTATAAAGCATCTGGCGAAGTTTTTGACCAATTTAAACTTAAAAAGAAATCGAAAAACAGCGCTGCCGCATTTACCGATTTGAGAAAAACAAAATAATGTTAACGCTCTCATTAATTTATTTACATTATTTTAAAAAGTATAACTGAGGCTGTCTCAAAATAGAATTTGATAATTTATTTTCTCGTCATTCCCGCAAAGGCGGGAATCCTAAAGCATTATACAAATCGCTTTAAGATTCCCAATTAAATTGGGAATGACGAGCGTTCGAAATATAATTTTATTCTGCTTTCGTCATTCCCGCGAAGGCGGGAATCCTAAAGCAAATACAAATCGCTTTATGATTCCCAATTAAATTGGGAATGACGACAAAACAAATCTTTTTGAGACAGCCTCTTTTTTTAACATACACCGCATCAAATCATTAATTCCCTGTTCTTGCCCGCTCCTCTTGATTTCCGGTTTGTCTGTTTTTAACGTTAACATTCTTACTCCCAAATTTGTAACTTAAAGACACTTGAAACAATCGGGTATCAAAATAATAATTTGAATTTCTGTGAACACCACCCAAGGTTGAGCTAAACCTGTATCTATCGGTTTTAAAAACATCACTAGCTCTTAAGCTTATTCTTAAATCTTTCTTAAGTAAGAGATATTGAAGCGTAAACGAAGTAGAAAATGATGGTTTTATTTTATCTATTCCGTAAGTGCCTAAAATATAATATTCAAAGCCAAAGTTGAACAATAGCGTTTTAGATTTATTAAAATTGAAATCATTATTACTGGTGATAAACGAGGTTACGCCATCTACACCATCGGCTGGTATATCAATAGTTTCTGCAGTAACATAGTTTACGTTAAATATATTGTAACTCGTCCACCAGCTAAATTTATTAAACGTGAATGATTCTGAAATTCCATACCTTTTAAGGTTATAGATATTTTTATAAATTAAACGGATATTGCTTGTGTTAAGATCTGGAATTCCAATTTGGTTAAAAGTATCACTTTCAGAACTAAAATATAATTTACTTTCTAGTTTTTTAAACGAGTAAGACAATTCAAAATTATCGACAAAATAAGGTCTTAAAAGCTGATTACCTTCAACCGTTAGAAAAGGCGTGATATAAGTGACATTTGGGTTTAACTCTGCAAAACTCGGTCTCGCTATCCTCCTACCGTAACTTAATCTGTAAGTTGAGTTTGGATTAGCCGCATAAGACAGGTTTACTGAGGGAAATAACTTGTTATAATTGTAATTTAAAGATTGATTCGAATTTCCGTCGAAAGATTTCGTTTGGGTAGCTTCCATCCTTACGCCAACCTGCGCTTCCAGATTGTTCTTAAACTTTTTATTCCCAGAAAAATATACAGCTTGAACATGCTCACTGTAATCAAACTTATGAGCAATTTGGGGCATATTGTAAATTGGATTATCAACTAACCCGCTATTAAAAGCACCTATATCATTTTCTGCATTTGAAGCAGAAATTTTTGCACCTGCACTCCAATTTGCAAATTTTGAAGGCAGTTCTACATCAACTTTAGCAGCATAATTCTTCGTCGATTGGATATTTTCATTTATGCCCTTAAAATATCGAATCTGATTTTGATTGTACAAAATTGAAGTACCTTCATAAGGCCTGCTATCTTGATTTGAATAACCAAAATAGTCTAAATTGAGCATTATTTTCTTTCCTGTTGTATCAAGCCTTACTTCATTATAAAAATTAAAGGAATTAAAAGCGGGCTGTTGTGCTGCAGTATTAAGAGATTCTATATCATTAAATAATAAATCAGTATTTCTATTATAAACGGATGATTTTGTAACCCGATTGGCTTTCGCATTATTTTGATTATTAATATATTGAAAGCCGATAGTCCAGTTTGGAGTGTATAAATACTGAAGGTTTACGATGCCATTAAGTCGTTTAAAGGTTCTTCTAAAAACCTGTTTTGTATCCCACAATTCCTCAGGAAACGAAATATAGTCCTGGTAGTTTAAAGTTTCGCCACCATTTCTCAAATTTAACGAAGCAGATAAGCTTAATTTATTTTTACTGTACATGAAATTACTTGTTGCAGCGCCTTCACCTTTTTCTTGCCTTCGCAAATAACTGCTTCCTAAAGAAAGGCTCCATGAATCTGCTGGTGCTTTTTTCAGTTTTATGTTAATCAATCCACTTCCTCCGGCAGCATCATAATTTGCGGGTGGAGTTGTAATCACTTCGATATTTTTAATATTATCCGCAGGAATTGACCTCAGGAAACTCGCCAAATCGGCCTCTCCAAGTTCTAGCATTTTATCATTTACCAAAACCCTTATTGCTTGTTTACCAACAATAGTTACGTTTTCATTTCTAACCAATACACCTGGAGTTATCCTTAATGCATCTAAAGCATCACCACCCGCAGCGCTGATTGTATTTTCAAGATTAAAAACCAATCTATCAACCTTTCGTTCTACCAATGGTTTTCTGCCAGAAATCATTACTGTTTCTAAGTTGTTAGAAGCATCAATAGTAATCGTTCCGGCATCAAAATCCGAGTTCAATTCAATATTCTTCGTAAACAAAACTTGTTTAAACTGCCTGATTTCTAATTTGTAGTTGCCTTTTTGATATTCTATACGAAATGCTCCTTTATCATTTGTTAAAGCATTAATCAGCGGCACAGATTTATCTGAAAAAAGCCCAACTTCTAAAAATTCTAAAGGAGTATTTTCGGGCGTTACAACCTTTCCCGAAATTTTGAATTGAGCATAAAGTGTATTACTTAACATTGATATGGTAAACGCAATCAACAAAAATATTTTTCTCATTTTTAAAATTTATTGTTTTAATAATGAGGGCAAATATCTCTTGAGTATGTCTGAGTAAGGTTCTCAAATCATAATATAGAAGTTCGATTTTATAAAACCGAACTTACTTAAAGTGCATTTTTTGATATTCTGAAGGTGTAAGTCCGGTTATTTTCTTAAACGCAGTAAAGAAAGTCGATTTTGAATTGAAGCCACTATCATAACCCAAACTTTCTATTGTGTAATTTTTTTGGGTTTCTAATAGCCTTTTGGCTTTATCTATTTTATATTCATTTATCAGATTAGAAAAAGACTTTCCTAAAATTTCATTTACATATTGAGATAATATATGCTTTGTAACTTTCAGTTCTTTTGCTGCCTCATCAAGACTGAAATTCGGCTTCAAGAATAATTCGTTTTCGATAATTACCTTAAGTTTCTCTGCAATTAAATCGCGTGTATCTTCGTCTAATTCTTTGTTTTTATACTTTTCCTTTTCCCGAAAAAAAGTCTGCTCTTTGCTATTTCTAAAGATAAAAAGTAGAACAATTAGATACGATACAAAAGTAAAAGACAACGCTCCAACAATGTAAGATGTATAAGCAGCGGTTGTGTATGCTAACCATGTAAAAGCAACGCCGAAATAAATACTTAATAACCAAACATCGAGTCTTTTTAAATTTTCTTTTTCCTTAATTTTCTTAAAAATTGGTTTGATGTACTTCAAAGATATAACCGTATAAACAAACCATTGTAAATATATTCCTTTCAAAATCCAGCTCGTCCAAACGGCAATGTGTTCATCATAAGGATAAAAATATCCTAAAATACTCATCACAACTAAATAAGGAAATATATGCGCTGCCCAATTTTGTTTTACTGTTGAGGAATATGATTTAAGGTATAGAAAAAGAAAAGGACCAATTAAAATGCAAGCAGAAAGCCCAATCTGAATGAAGAAATTGGATAGGTCTGGATTAAAATAGAAAAATACTGATTTAGCAATCCTGATACTTAAAACCAACAAGAGCAAGGATAAATAAAAGTTGGTAAAAACTTTCTTTTTAGCATTTATGGCGAAGTACAAAGAGAGCAGAAAGCCATTAAAAGCTCCTAAAGCGCTAAAAAAGAAGAGAAACGTCATCTATATTGTTCAAGTAGTATTTCGTAATATAAAACTGATAAAGCTATTCTTGTCCATAACATCTCTATGTAAAGCTTCAAGGTTATACACAAATTTAAACAGTTTAGTTGAAAACCCATCATCTGTTAATTTATAACTGTTATTATCTAAACGCCTGATTTCCCAAATACTTGCGCCTGACAATAACATGACACAATCTTAACATTGTGATTAATTGTATGAAATACCTTTAAGAAAAATTTAAGATGTTTAAGAGGATAAGGCGACTGCCCTTTTATTTTATTACGCTATTAATTGTGATAACATGCACGCTCATTTTTATTTGCGCACTAAAAAAAGTTGACGGCTTTTTGCTACTCAACATTTATCATACAAAATTCCTGGATATTTTCTTTAGGATAATAACCAATTTGGGCGATGGGATTTTATGCATTGCATTTGGAATAGTTTTATTTCTGTTTAAAAGAAAGAAAAAAGCTACTACCTTATTATTAGCCTATTCTTCCTCGAGTATTTTGGCTCAGGTAGCTAAAAGAGTGTTTGATTTACCTCGACCAAGATTGCTGTTAGAGCAAATGAACGTTCAATATTTGAATTTTGTACCAGACGTAGATGTACACAATTACCATTCTTTTCCTTCGGGTCATACCACATCGGCTTTTGCTTTAGCAACGGTATTGGTTTTGATTTATAAAAAGCGTAAATTTTCACTGCCTTGCATATTATTAGCAATACTGGTTGGCTATTCCCGAATATATCTAGCGCAACATTTCCCAATAGATGTGTTTTTTGGAATAATTCTGGGCGTATTTTGTGCATTGATAAGCTATTATCAGGTTTATGATTTAAAACTATTTAGATCTTTAAAAGCGGTGAAGCGATTAAAAAAATCACAAATTCAATATTGATTCTGCTTATAACTTAGTTTTACTATGATATTTTACAGTCTAAAGAGCCAGGATTGAAAATAAAATTGTAAACTTTGTAAATAAAATCTCGACAAGATGTTAAACGTCCAGAATCTCCTATCCGGTAAAGGCAAATACTTTATTGGATTTATTGTCCTTTTATTTATTTCTGCAATTTGTGTAGCATTTAGTGTAACTGATGTTGATGATTTTGCAATTGCAAGAAGGGAGATTTTGCTACGCAGAATTGGGCACGAATTACTTTTACAATCTGGCGATAGTAAATCGAGAGTGCTTCCAGTAAAAAAGATTACTGAAAACGAATATCAAATCAAGTTCGAAAATGAGTTTACATTTCAACCAGATTCTTTGGTAAACACAATTCGTAGATTATTAGCTAAAGACCCTTTCGCGACAGATTATGTTGTTAATGTTCTGAATGGTGACAACTCAAGTGTAACTTATGGATATGCGATATCAAAAAATAAGAAAGATGATATTGTAACCTGCCTAGGCAGAAAACAACCATCAGCACGCTACATAGTTAATGTTAAATTTAAATCAGAAGGAGTAAATTCTGCGAAGAATGGATATCTTTTAGGGAGTATACCATTTTTGGCGTTGGTTGGTTTTATTTTCTTAAAATCTGTTAAGCCAAAAAGAAATTTACCCGTTGAGCAGCAAGCTGATACTTTCACTTTAGGCTCCGTGATGTTTGATTCAAAAAATCAGAAACTCATTATTGACGGTTTAGCAACCGACTTAACCGGAACGGAAACCCGTGTATTGTCTATTTTTGCATCCGCACCGAACGAAACCATAGAAAGAAGCCGACTGCAAAAAGAGATATGGGAAGATGAAGGTGTTATTGTTGGACGCAGTTTAGATATGTTTATCTCAAAACTGAGGAAAAAGTTAGAAATTGATCCTAAAATTAAAATTGTTGTAATAAGGGGAAAAGGTTATAAGCTAGAGATTAGTGGTTAAGAAGTGCTACTTGAGTTATGTTTTTTATCCAAATTAAAAATATTAGTTTAGTTTTAAATATTACACGCTCAAAATCATCTACCTATCAAGTTATTTAGCAGAAAAACCCTATAATGAAGCGACTGTTTATTGTTTTTATTTTTATTTCAGCTCGATTAGCTGCCCAGGAAATAGATGTTTTATTAATTGGAGTTTCGCATAACTATAGCAATTACCCCAAGCAGGATTTCTCAGAAATTTATCGAAAAATTGAACAGTTTAAACCTACAGCGTTTTTTGGGGAATTTCTGAGTAAAGAAGATGAACAAAATGTTATGGATTATTGGTGTAAAAAAGATAACCTCAATCGATTAAATATACTTCGGAAAAACAAAGATATTGCGGCAACGCAACTCCCGAAAAGTATCGATAGCTTAAAGAAACTCTGCTTAAAATATCCAAACGACTTTAAATTGAAAACCGATTTAGCACATGCATATTATTTAAATCAGGATGTTTCGAATGGGCATTATCAATACTGGCAGGTTTTTAATCATTTAAAGCAAACTCCAGATGCAAAATTGCAAACCTATGTAGATAACCTGCTTAGCCCAGGTTTGGATACAACCGGACGCAGTATGAAAAGATTAAAAACCTCTGAATATGCTTTAATTGCATTCCCTATGATGCAGAAAATGGGTATCAAGCAATTACTTCCAATGGATTGCCAGGATTATGATTTGAACTGGAATGCTTCATGGGCAGCAACCGACGAGAAATTTAATAAATTCAGAAAAGATACTTCAGCAGCTTTTAAAAAAGAACTTAAGGCGAAGCTTGCACAAATAAATAATGGCTTTCAAAAATACGACAGCATCGAGAAATCTTCTGCTAAAGTAACCGAATGGCTGAACACCGATGAAGCATCAGTAATCTCTGCATCCGGAGATTTTTTCTTACCAGAAATGTACGACCTGAAGAACTTTCCAAAAGAAGAAATGTTGTCGAAAATTCATTGGTGGATAATGAGAAACGAGGGAATGTGCAATAATGTTGTTAATCTTTCAAAGGCATCTGGTGTTAAAAGAGTTGTTGTAATTGCCGGAGCCAACCACCGAAAATACATGCAGGAAATTTTTGAAAAAATGCCCGGTGTAAGGGTAAAAAACATTAATCAGATAAAGTAGTACTTGTTAAATTAAAGTTATTTGAGGCATGGGGGCGGATTCGAACCGCCATAAAAAGTTTTGCAGACTCCTGCCTAACCCTTCAGCCACCCTGCCAAAAAATAAAGGCGGCAAATGCCGCCTTATGGTATTTTATCGATTACCTCCTCCGACGAGATTCCCGAAAAATATTGAATTTAAAAATAACCTTGCTGTACCTAACCAATATCCTCTATAAGTTGGGTCGTCTGCAAAGAGGATAACTTCACCACTTCCGCTTCCAGAGGCAATTATTGCTGCAGAATTTGCCACCTTCGCTGTATTTGCTTTAGATGAGTAACCATTGATTAACGGTTTTGCAGTGTACTGAGCAACTGTCGCATATTTATTTGCACTTGGCAACAACAATGTTGATCCATTTTTATTAATAAAGAGCTTACGCGAACTCACACCAAAAGCAATTGGATGAGAAATATCCAAATCAGATAAAAATATTGCACCATTGATCCTTTTTGAACCTTCAACATCTTCCTGTCTCGAATAATCTAAGCGCTCTAGCTGTAAACTAGCCTGTTTTCCAGTTGCACCATCAGCTGAAGGTTTAGCTGGTTCTTTTTTAATATCTTCTGTTTTACCAGCTGTAGCAGCTGGTAAGACTGGAACTTCTCCCCTTCTGGCAAAAGTTTCAGTTTGCGAAAGCTTTTCTTTAACAATTTCTTGCTGAATGGCCCAAGCCGTAGCAGTTTGAAAAGTAATAAGCGTTCCGCCATCATTTACCCAGGCTTTAAGTTTATCAACCGTGGCTTTATCCCAAGCACTATAACTTCCGCCAGGTAATACTATTACGTTGTAGCGATTAAGCGAGGTTCTTGCAAAGCTCTGCAAATCTAGTTTCGTTACAGGCAAATCAAGCTGCTGGTTTAAAAGAAACCAAACTTGTCCAGCTTCAGAAGAAGTTACACCTTGTCCGAATGCTAGCGCCACCTCTGGCTTTCTTACTGTTTTTATATTGCTGCTTCCCAAGTCAATACCTTCTGCGCTAAATCCACTCGAAACAGCTGTAATTTCGATATTTGCTTGTTTGGAAGCTGTATTTAACGCAGCCAAAAGAGAATCTGTAGAAATACTTTGACCAACTACAGGGATTACCAAACTACCCGGCAAATATGATTTTTTTCCGCCTTTTGTATTCGCTACAAAAGATTTAAACGCAGTTTTAACCAGTACATTTTTAAGCTGAAGCTGATATAGTGCTTTGGTAAAATTATAATCGCTTGAATTAATCAGATACGCATAATTAGCTTTTTCGACTGCTAAATTTCCTTCATCAGAATTGAGATTAGTAACTTGTACACCTTTATTAAAGTTAGCATTCAGCTTTGCATATTTAAGGCCATAAGCATGAATAATACTCCAACCCGTATTATCATAAAAAATACTATCCTTTAATGTATTTTCCTCAAAAATGGAATGTACGATAAGGAAGTTCGGCTGTGCAGAAGGTACAATATATGCCGTTCCTTTTTCAAAAGTTTTACCATCCTGACTAATGTTGTCTGATAGCTGGTAAACTTCCAAATGATGCTGAAGCAACAGACCTAAAAATTTCTTAGTCAGATTTACATCTTTTTTATCTCCAAATACAAATCCTTTTGCCGGATTTTTCTTTCCTTGTTCCAGGCTGTATTTAAAAAAATCTTTCTGAACCTTAAAAAGCCCTGTCTTTTCTTCAACCGCACCTTCTATTGTAGAAAAACTGGTTGCCAAATGGTTACGAATGGTAAAAGCAAAAGTAAGCGGACCATTACTCGATTCTTGAAGAATACCTCTGGAACTAGCTTGCTCAAAAGTTGCCGCTACAGACCCATAAAATTTAGGATAAGTTGAACCATAAATTGGCGAGAGGTTATCATAGTTTTCTTTGGTGAAATAAAATGAACCAATTTCATCAAGCGCCTTTGCATGATATTTAGCCAAAGTAACCTGAAATTCATACAAAAACTGCGGAATAACCGGACTTTCATGATTTTTTGGAGTTGGTTCAAAATAATAAGTTGCGTTTGTTCCCTGTTCATGAAAATCTATCTGAACGTTAGGATACCATTTGTGGAAAAAAGCTAAGCGATTGCGGCTTTCCACTTGTACCAAATTCAGCCAGTCGCGGTTTAAATCTGTAAAATAATGATTAGTTCTTCCATTTGGCCAGGCTTCCTGATGTTCCTTATCTGCCGGATCTCCCACTGCTGGAAAAGAATGGTAAGCATTGTGCCAGTTTGCAGCCCTGTCTCTTCCATCTGGATTTAATGATGGATCGATAAATATTACAGACTCAGAAAGCCACTTTGTTGTTTGTGCATCATTGCTTGCAACAAGATAATAAGCCGTTAACAAACTGGTTTCTGTACTCGAACTTTCGTTTCCATGCACGCCATAGCCTAAATGGATAATAACTGGTGCGTTGTTGCCAAGCACAGGTGTAGATGGATTTGTTTGGCTAAGGTGTTCTTGCCTGATTTGCTCTAACTTGGCATAGTTAGATGGAGATGTGATGGTTACGATAATCTGCTCACGTTGCTCGTAAGTCTTGCCTAAACTTTGAACATGAACACGATCTGAAAGCTTTTCTAAATGACGAAAATAGGAAACAACCTGATCATGTCTGGTGAAAAATGTGCCAATCGGATAACCCAAAAAGCTTTCAGGTGAGGGAATTTTGGCATCAAGCTGACCAGCTTTTGGGAAATAATAACTGTTCTGAGCAGATACTTTAAAACTTATTAGCAAAGCGAGTAAGGCGATGCCATTGATAATTTTTTTCATTTTTATATAGTTTAAAGATTAATAACCTGGGTTTTGAGTAACATCCGGATCTGATTGAACATCTGAAAATGGAATCGGGAATAACCAGAAATTTCTGTTGGTAATCCCTAAAACAGTTCCTGCTCTTTCCGTTCTCACTAAATCGAACCATCGATGTGCTTCGAAAGCGAATTCGATACCATTTTCATCTTCAATAGCTTGTATTAAACCAGCTTGGGTAGTTGCTGTGGTTACGCCAACATCAGCCCTTGTTCTCACTGCATTTAAATCAGCTGCAGCCTCGGTTAACTTATTCAGCTGTGCTCTGGCTTCTGCTCTTATCAAATAAAGTTCGGCAATCCTGATAAGGTAAGATGGATCTGTACTGGTTGCAGTTGTGTTATAAAGTACACCATAAACTGTAGTTCCACTTCCGGCTATCAAAGTATTTCTGGTACCTCCTACTGCCGGATTATTCAATTTTGATACAAGACCATCAGAAGGTTTCAGTGTAAACTGCCCACCTGAAGAACTCGGGTACCATAAATTCCAGTAACTGTTTCTATCATTTACAGAATAAGCCAGCTCTAGCACAGATTCTGCAGTTTGAAATGGAGCGGTAAAAAAAGATTTGTAAGGTTTAACCAGACTATATTTAGTATTGGCAATAACCTGACTTGCATAAATTTCTGCATCTGCCCATTGTTTTCTGTAAAGATGTAACCTGGCTCGAAGTGCACGAGCAGCGCTTTTTTGTGCCCTGTTTCTTGTTGTTGCATCTTCCGGAAGTAATTGCTCTGCTTGTATTAAATCGGCAAGTACCTGGTCGTAAGTTTGGTCTAGTGTACTTCTTTTAATTCCTTTTAGCACACTCAAATCAGTTGTAGGTTTAAGCTGAAGCTGAACACCACCCCATCCTCTAGCTAAATCGAAATAAGCTAATGCCCTAATGAAGTAGGCTTCTCCAAGTATTTTATTTTTTTCAACAGCTGTTAATGTTGGGTCGCTAACGGTTGGTACATAAGCAATAACACTATTTGCAGAGTTTACGGCACGATAAATTCCCTGATAAGCAGATACGGTTATCACATTATCTGTAGGTATTGCATTTTGGTCGAGTTGCAGATATTCACTCAAAGTTCCGTTGAAAATAACGTTGTCTGTTGTTATGGTTCCTAATGTTGGATAACTCGATGCATAATAACCTTGCAAGCGGTCGTATGTTCCGATAATTGCAGCTCTTGCTGTACTTGCATCAGTTATTGAACTTTCAGTTGGCAAGGCGTTATTTGGTACTTCTTCCAAATATTTCTCACAAGAGGATGATAGTAAAACGACCACCAGTAAAATTGCATTTCTAAAATATGTTGTTTTCATTTTTCTTAAGCTTAAGGATTAAAAAGTTACACTTGCGCCAATCTGGAAAGTCCTTGGTTGTGGTACAGTTGCCCAATCGTAACCAACTGTATTCTGATTATTAGATTGAGAACTAACCTCCGGATCTAAACCTCCATAATTAGTAAAGGTTAGCAGATTGGTTCCCTGCGCATAAATTCTGAACTTGCTAACTCCAATTTTTGTCAAAATGTCTTTTGGAAACGTGTAACCTAGCGTAAGGGTTTTTAATCTGATAAATGAGCCATCCTCTAGATATCTTGAAGAAAGACTGGCAACATTTCCACCATAGTTATTTGCTGCACCGCCATTTTGAGTTGGATTGGCGCTGTAAGTGGTTAATCTCGGAATGTCGGTAATGTCGCCCGGCTTTTGCCATCTATCGAGTTGACGAGGCAAAAACCCGATATTAGCCTGGGTTCCGCCATGAACCATAAAGAAATCGTTCATGTTCATGATTTTATTCCCCTGCTGGAAATAAAAGAAAAAGCTAAAATCAAAACCCTTAAAAGTGAAATTATTGGTTAATCCGCCGGTATATTTTGGTAAAGCATTACCAACAATCTGGCGGTCGGCAGAAGTGATTATGCCATCACCATTTACATCTTCGTAAACGGCATTACCCGTTTGTGGATCTACCTGAAGCTGCTTATAAAGTTGGAAAGAGTTAGTAGAATAACCCTGACGAAGAATTGAAATATTTCTTCCAGAAGCACCAAGACTAATATCGGATGCCAGTTTTTCAATTTTATTGTTGTTGAATGAGATGTTAAAATTTGTGGTCCATTGGAAAGCATCACTTTCGATGTTTACAGAATTTATTCCAAGTTCAAATCCTTTGTTTCTTACGGCTCCAAAATTCTGCAAATACGAGGCAAATCCAGAACGGTATGGAACAGGAACGTTCAGCAGCAAATCATAAGTATATTTATTGTAATAGTCTGCTACAATGCTTAAACGGTTTTTAAAAATTCCAAACTCTGTTCCGATATTAAACTGACGGGTTGTTTCCCAAGTTAAATCAGGATTTGCAAGTTGCGTTGGTGCTGTACCGGGTTGTTCTAAATAATTTGCTCCCGAAGACCACAGACCTTGAGCGGCATAAGCGCCAATTCCATTTTGATTTCCTGAAAGACCTAAACTTGCCCTAATTTTTAATTCATCAAAGAAATTTAGATTTTTAATAAATTCTTCCTGACTTAATCTCCAGGCTACACCTCCCGAAGGAAAATATCCCCAACGATTATTTGTACCAAATTTAGATGAAGCATCTGCCCTTATACTAGCATCAATCGTATATTTTCCATCATAAGTATAACTCGCCTTACTGAAAAAAGAAAGAAGCTTTGATTCGTTTCTAGATGCAGAACCCGAACGTGTGGCAGCAACTGATACAGAGCGAAGACTGTTTGCTGCAAAGCCTGTTCCGCTAGCGGTTGTACTCTCATTTAGCACCGTATTTATGGTATTACCTACAAGTGCATTAATGTTATGTTTTTTCTCAGCGCCGAAAGATTTCACAAAACTCAACACCTGCTCATTGGTTAAAACCAGGTTTTTATTTTCTATTGATGAAGCTGAACCATTGGCCGCAATACCTGCGCTGATTAGCGTACTTGAATAACTGTTATCATATTCACTGCTGTTATCAATACTCCAGCTACTCCTCAATTTTAATCCCGGAAGGAAAGTATACTCTCCAAAAATATTACCAATAGTTCTCCAGCCTACTGCTTTACTATCTAAATTTTCAATCAAAGCGATGTGATTGTCAAAACTGCCATAGCGTGCATAGGTTCCATCTGCATTATAAATCGGCAAATACGATCTCGGAAAAAGCGCTGAGTTAATTACACCCGTTGGGTTATTGTCGCTTCCGCTTAAGTTACGTTGAGAGCGGGTAAAATTAATACTTGTACCAACTTTAAGTTTATCAGTCAGGTAGTTATCATAGTTCAATCTTGCCGAATAACGTTTGTAATCTGATGGCTTAACAATTGATTCCTGCCCTAAATATCCAAGGCCGATGTAATATGTACTTTTATCGGTACCACCTTGGGTTGAAACTTCGTAATTTGAGGTTTTTGCCGTACGAAAAAGGCCGCCAATACGATCGAATGTTGGTTGGCTTTGTGGATTAGGAAACGGTAAAACCACTGTAGCAGGATTAAGTCCGTTATCAATAGCGGTATTTATTCTAGTTTCATTCGTTAAAAGCGCTACTTCAGGACCAGAAGCAACTTCGAACTTATTCACCGCTGTTGACCATCCTTGGAAAGTACTTAGATTAATGTTTGCTTTTGTATTTCGCTTACCTCTTTTAGTGGTTACGATAATTACACCATTTGCACCTAATGAACCGTAAATTGCCGTAGCGTTAGCATCTTTTAAAATCTGAATATCTTCAATATCAGATGGGTTTAAATCAGCTATAGGATTGGAAGCCTGTTGATTGCCAAGTCCTGCTGAAATTGGATCAGCATTGCTCACAAATACTCCATCAATAATATATAACGGATCTACCGATGCATTGATAGAGTTATTTCCTCTAACCCTAAAAGTAATACCACCGCCAGGAACTCCTGAATTGGAAGTAACCTGCACACCAGTAGTTTTTCCTTGAAGTAGTTGATTAAAGCCACCAGAAGGCTGGTTTTGAACTACAGAACCGCTGATGCTTGAAATAGAACCTGCAATATATTTTCGTTCCTGGGTACTGTAACCAGTTACCACAACATCGTTAAGCTGATTTTGAGATTCCTGAAGCCTGATGGTGGTCGGACTACCATCTACCGTAACGGTTTTTTGTTCATACCCGATAAAGCTTACAATTAATGTGTAAGGAAATTTTTGTCCGGTAACAAAACTGAACTTGCCATCACTATCTGTAGAAACAGTATGCGTAGTCCCTTTAATTTTAACCACTGCTCCGGGCAATGGCTGGCTGGTTGTGGCATCCAGTACAGTACCATTCAATCTAGACTGTATACTTGGCGTTACCTGTGCATTGGTCGATACAGTCCAATAGAGGCATAAAAGCAGGTATAATCCTGTTTTGTAGAAATTTTTCATTGTTTAAAGTTTAAGGATTTTTGGCAAAGAGATTCCATTAAGCCTAACAGGCTTTTAAAGAAAATTTAAAACATAAAGTGTTACGATTGAGATCGTTTTTTAAGGATAGTTTAGCCGATGCTATCACACATTCGCATCATGCAGCTAGAGGTTTTTGCTGTGATAGAACTGTATGATTTAAGAAAATCAATTGCTTTTAAGCTGTTACTTTTTGATAGAAAATAGGGATTCATGATTAATTATATATTAAATCTATAGATTTAGTAGTACAAATAAAAACAATTAATCCCGTTATTCCAATTTCCAATATTTAAGGCCTGCGATCAATCTGTATAATTCAGAATAATATTTTAAAAAAATCAATAATTATCAAATATTAAATTGATTAAAACTAAAATTAATAATTTTCATTTCGACAAATCATCAGAAAAAATATTTCTTTGAATCACTTATCTTCGCTGAAAAGTGTGGTACGACTTATTGTCTAAAAGGAAAATATTGATAATGCTGCCATGGTCCATTTAGATAATGCCATAAGTCAAGACCTTCAATGCTTACTTGAAAGGATTTAAAAGATTTAGTTAGATGCTCTAATAATTTTCTTGCTTCTTCTGGTGTAACCTTATTTTGTATCGTAACATGCGGACGAATACTTTGTTTATCCTGCAAAATGAGCTGGCTATTAAATGCTTTTTGAAGGTAAATGTGTAATTTATTAAGTGCTGGGATATCGAAGAAATAGGCTACACCATTACCAATATTTTTTAATGAAGTTACAGTTCCTGATATGGTATTTTCCTTTACCGATTGAAGAATTTGTTGATTAGCAAAGGTATCTGGAAGTTGATGAAAAAGCGTTAAATGAGCCTTAAGCAAGTTTATTTCTTTCGGAAAATGTTGATCCCTCATCTCATTAAAGAAGTTTTGGCTTACTTCGTCTAATCTAGCCGTAAGGATACAGGTGTTCATAGCACTTTAATGTTTTTTTACTAACGGATTAAAATGCAGATTGTTTATTGAATCATTGATTAAAAAATAAGCACTTCTAGTTTTTGAAGTGCTTATAGATATAATTTGTAATCATAAATCCAATCGATGTATTGCTTGTCGCCTGTCTTACCGCTTTCCGAGTCTTACATATTATTTTTACTCCTAAGAAGCGCTTCTAAATAATAATAATCGGCATAATTTATTGGTACATCAATTTCTGATTTTGCAGGGCGATGACCTGTACTGTGTTTTAATAAAAAACCATAGTTTTCTCCAATTTTATTAACATAAGCAGAACTCAGAGAGGATAAAATTTTATCTGCCGCAGCACGATATTTCTTACCATTAGCACTATATCCAGCCAATTCATAAAGTGCCGAAGCTGTAATAGCAGCTGCAGAAGCATCTCTAGAAGTATTAGGAATTAATGGGTCGTTGTAATCCCAATAAGGAACACCATCCTTTGGAGTTATTTTCGAATCTAAAATAAAAGTCGCAATACCATCAGCCTGATTTAGATAACTTTGCTTTTTAGTTTCACGGAAACACATTGTGTAGCCGTATAAAGCCCAGGCTTGCCCGCGAGCCCATGCAGATTCATTTGCATAACCCTGTGCAGTAACCTTTTGACGAACCTTTCCATATTGTGTGGTATCGTAATCTATTACGTGATAAGAACTAAAATCATTACGGAAATGGTTTTTTATTGTATTATCTGCATGGCTGATGGCGATTTTATAAAAGGAAGAATCACCAGTAAATTTTGTGGCCTCAAAAAGTAATTCAAGGTTCATCATGTTATCAATTATTACAGGAAATTTCCACTTATCGCCATTGTGATCCCAGGATTTTATTACGCCAGATGTTTGATTAAACCGAGTTGAAAGTGATTTTGCGGCTTGAATAATTACTCCACGATATGCAGTATCATTAGTTAACTTATAGCCATTTCCAAATGGACAGTAAATCATAAAACCCAAATCATGTGTACCCTTATTAAACTGTTCTTTTTTAATATCTTCAGTATATTTTTTAGCGAGGTTTAGCCATTTTTCATCTTTCGTATATTGATATAAATACCACAGTTCGGCAGCAAAAAAACCACTTGTCCAATCTCTCGAGTTCACCATTTTAAACTGTCCGTTTTCTACAGTTCTCGGCGACACCAGGTTGGGTTTAATTTTTCTTGCAGAATCTACATTTTTAATAAGCACTTCCGTTTGTATCTCAGCGGAAGCAAATGCCTTTTTTACATTAGTTTTCTGTGCCTGAGCAATACTAACACACAGCATTATCATTAATAAAAGTTGAATTTTTTGTTTCATAATTATAACCATATTAAGGGATTTCGTATAGGCAGATTTCTAATAACCTCCTCTACCTGAGGTTTGTGTTCTAATTTTTTCCAGGTTTCTATCCAGTTTTCTACACCAAATGCGTTCGCTCCAAAAACAAGAAAGGGTTGTGCAACCGGCCAGTCATTCCAGTACATTACATCAGGTTTTAAAGTCCATTTGCTTTTATCGGCGATGAAAGGATATAAAAATTCTATGCCTTTCTTTATTGATTTTCCATCGGCTGTTTCAAACTTCCAAAGATTATCTTTTTCAGTTGATAAAATGTGGCAAAGCGTAGTCATAGCATCCAAATTAAAAATAGCGTATCCGTAAGGTTTAGTGCGTGCCATTTCTAGTGGAAAGCTACCATCAACAGCCATTTGATTTGGCAGCAAATTGTTCTTAAAGTTAGTCCTTATAGAATCGAGCATATTTTCATCTCTACATAATTTTGCAAAAGATGCCACTTGCATAGCCCAACAGGTTGCATGATTATTCTTAACCTTTTTCTCCTGTATACCTGGTTTTGAAATATTTAACCATAAAGTATAATCTGCAAACCACTTTTTTACACCAGTTAGTGTTTCCTTATCAAAAGCACTCGAAGTTTCCATAACCAATGCTCCTTGCGCAACTTCCATTAAATGTATCGTATCTATAATCCCATAATTGCGACCTGTAAAACGACCTTTAACAGCCTGGGCAAAAAGTAAATTTGGGTTCATCAAGGTTTTTGAGTTTACAAACCATGCTTTTAAGTGTGAAATTGCATGCTTTACATAGCTATCCTTGCCTGTTAAAATATAGGCTGATGAAAGTGCACCAATGATTTTACTAAAACGAATCATCGCTTTGCGGTGTTCGACAAAATTATTAGGGTTAGTCATGCCATCTCTGTTGATGTATGGACCGTCCGGATTTTGTGGATCAGGCCAAAAATAATCCGCTTCTGAAAAGAAATCGTGGACGCCACCTGCACTTCTTGGAGAATGATGAGCAGTAACCGTAATGGGTTTTTGTTTCATTGCCCAGGCTGCATCTGCCAGGATCTGATTTCTTAAAACATCTTGAACAACTTGCTTTACTTCAATGGTTTCTCGTTGATTATTAGTTAGCGAGAAGCCAGTCGAAAATAAGCTAAGCAAAACAAGAATGCCGGTAAAAATATTTTTCTTCATAAAATAGTTCCTAATATTTGAATTCAATACATCGGAGGTATATCTGGTTTTAATTTTCAAATAACAGAATCATATAATTATTTAATATTATCTGAAGCTGTTCCAATCATTAATTAAATTGTAAAAGCTCGGCTATCCATTTTAGTTTCGATTTATAGAAAGATAGCTTTTCCTTATCGATTTTAAAAGTAATCAGCCAATTTCCAACAGGTTTTAACATCAGTTTCTGAAAACCTTTTACTCTTTAACTGGCCAAGTATTAAGTCGACTTTATCTTTAAATAAATTCAGTTACAATTTACAAAAAGCTAAAAGGAGCAATCCTTTTTTACGGGATTGCTTCTACAACTAAACAATGGCTGCCTGAGGAACGGGCCTTACCATTTATCTTCAATTTTATTTAAGGTAATTTATCAAGCGCCGGAACATTTTGTTCAAAACCTGCGTAACCTTTATTTTGATTTATCCTTCCTTCGGTATTGAATCTTTGCGCACTTGCAGGAATAGGCCATAATACGTGGAATGGAGCAATTTTGTAATTTACACCTTGCAATGTTGGCACCTGATTTTTGTAAAAGTCATTTTTCTCAATAATTCTATCGTACATAAAATTATTATCAGAGAAACTTGCCACATTATAGTTTTTACCATTGTATGCCACTTTTCCGGTTTGAGCAAAAATGTAGGCAATTCTGGTTAACTCCGTTTTACGTGGTTCTTCCCAGTAAAGTTCCCTTGCTCTTTCATCTAGTATTGTACCAATATTAACCTGACTGGCATTTGTTAGTAAGGTTGCATTTGCTCTTGCCCTTACCACGTTCAAATCTGCCATAGCAAGTCCTAAATCTCCTTTCCAATAATATGCTTCGGCACGTAGCAAATACGTTTCGGCCAGGCGAAATACATACCAATCTGTATTTGTACCGCGTGGCGGAGTCCAATAAGGATCGTTTGCCAAAGCATTGGTAGAATTGATAAACACCTTGTAATGCGGCCAGCCAAACCAGTGTCTGATGGTATCGAGCGCACCGTTAGTAAATCTCTGAGAAAGATTTGAAGATGAATACTGTTGTAATGGTTGCCCATAAAGTGCTCTGTCTGCAGCATTTGTAGAGGTTTTAAGCGCCGGATTATTATAAACCAAATCAGTCATATCCATCCACATACCTTTTGCATGGCGGTAATCGGTATTATCTGTCCAGATGTACCTTGTTGAATAAGGTGTACCTCTGTAACGGCCAATACCTCTTCCATACATTCTTGTTAATGGAATTTCAGCAGTAACAGCATCAACAATAGCAGTTGCTCCGGATGGTGTTTTAACGTTAGCGAAGTGCCATGCAGGTACGGTATTTCTCATTAACTGAGAACCAAGCGCAGTAAATCCAACAAAATTTTCTCTATCGATAACCAGAAATAATGCTTCTCTGTTAGCTGCTAAAGATTTGTTATCCATGCGATGCAAATCCCACACAACGTTTTTTGTAGCATCTGATGCGGTACTTCCAAAACGGCTGGTCATTATTCCATATCGCCCTCCGTTAATTACATTATTTGCTGAGGTTATTGCATCATCAAAATTGCCCAATGCCAGATTAACTTTGGTTAATAAGTGGCTCACAGCGCCTTTGGTTACATCTCCTTTATTACCACCATCGGTTACCCAATTTTGGGCAAACTCTAAATCGGTTTTAAGTTTTGCTAATATTACCTCTCTTTTGGTTGAATAAAAATCAGCCCTTGGCGAATCCAAATCCTTCAACAAAAGCGGCACATCTCCAAACTGGTGAACCAACCTGTAATAGTTGTAAGCACGATAAAAAAGCGCTGACCCGAGAATCAGATTTTTTTCTGCTTCGGATGAATAAGTTGGCTTATCAATATTAGAAATGATGGTATTGGCTTGCCTAACGGCTACAAACTCATTATCCCAATACCAGCCGATTTTATTAAAATCATCACTGTTCAGATTGGCATCAGGTGTAATTCTGGAAATTAAATCCTGTGCAGGTGTGTTTTTATCTGTAGTGCCTTCTACGGCAACATCAGAAAAGATTGATTCGGTTAGCATTGGTGCTGAATCTCCGAAGAACTCTCTTCTGGTAGCCAATCCTAATCCGTTTAAAGCAGCTTTCATTGCAACCAAACTGTTTAGATTTTCAGGTGCATAAGCCGAAAGTTGTTGAGAATCTAAATAAGTCTTTTTACAGCTTGCCGCTGTGATTAATCCAATAAATCCTAGAAATACAAATATATTTTGGTTTAATTTTTTCATTTTCGTAACGCTTATAATGTAACATTAAGGCCTAAAGTGTATAATCTTGGTGTTGGCCCATTGTTCTGAGGGTCCCAGAAAGTCCATTGCGGAGCATAGTAGCCAGCGTTGGTTACATTTGCATAAATTTTGGCTGTTTTAACCCTGAGTTTGCCCAACAAATTTTGAGGAACTGAATAAGAAAGTGCAACAGTATTCAGACGGATAAAAGAGTTATCCCAATACACGTTGTAGCTAGTACCACTCGAACCAGAATTAAGCCTTGCATAATCATTAATTGGATTGTTTGGTGTCCAATAAGGCAAAACATAAGATGATGCCCTTGCAAAACCTACACTGCCCGGTTGGTTTTTAGCCTGATTGTATTGTTTTAACTGCCCCCAGTTTGAAAGCAATTGAAAAGAAAAATCGAAGTTTTTAAAAATGTTAAACTCATTCCTCATTGCCAGAAAATATCGCGGTGTGCGGTAACCCAGAAATTTCTTGTCAGCATCTGAATAGTTATAATCTCCGTTTACATCCTCTAACTTAAAATCGCCGGGTTTAATAGCTGCTCTGGTAAATTTTGCAGCCTCTGCCATTTCATTTGCCTGCCATACACCCTGAAGGTTATAATCCCAGATGATATCGATGTCTTTCCCGATAAACCATCCGTTACCCGGATCATCAGTTGGAAGCGCCAATGCAATAATTTTATTTCTATTAAAAGAGATGTTAAAATTCGTGGTCCATTTAATGTTTCCTTCCGTTAGGTTTTTAGTAGTTAAATTAAACTCGCCCCCTTTATTGTTGATACGTGCAAGGTTAGAATAAACAGTAGAATAACCACTAACATTTGGTAATGTCTGTCTTACCAATAAATCGCTTGTTTTTTTACTAAAACCATCAATCGATCCGGTTATTCTATCGTTAAAGAGTGAAAAATCTAAACCGAAGTTTATTGCAGTAGTTTCTTCCCATTTTAAATTTGCATTTGCCATTTTACTACTGATTTGCACCGTATTAACATCTGATGCCACACCGCCTGGCGTTACCGTTTGGTATTTGCCGCTTGCAAGTTGCGCAAGTGCTGCATACGGATCAACTGTACCGTTATCAGGATTACGTAAATCGCGGTTACCATTTATACCGTAAGAAAGGCGAAGTTTACCATAGTTTAGCCATTTCTGGTTTTTCATAAAAGATTCATCGGTAAATACCCAGGCAAAAGCCGCCGCAGGAAATGTTGCTCTTTTGAAATTAAAACCGAATACAGAATAACCATCTCTCCTAACAGAAAGTGTTAAGATATAGCGCTGTAAAAGGCTATAATTTACTCTGGCCATTAGCGCATCGCCTGTATAAACTTTATCTTCACTATTAGTAGTTGGCTTAATACCGCTTGCAAGATTATGATAACTCAACACATCACCAGGAACAAAACCTTCGTTGGCGGCTTGCGTCCACCAGGTTTGGTATTTTTCTGCATTTGCAAGTAACGTAACATCAACATTATGAATACCAGCAAATGTTTTATTCCATTTGATAAGGTTATCTATTTGCCAATTATAACGGGTTTCGTTAGGACGACTAGCCGAACCACCTGGTGTTACCACATCAGGATTTCTTGATGATCTGTAATCGAAAGTTCTATAGAAATCCAGCCCCGGACTAAAATTGAGCTGATAAGTAATTCCAAAAGGCAATTTCACTTTACCATAAAGACTTGCAAAAATTGTATTCTGCTTGTTCATCCGCTCATTGTAAGTCATACTTAAGAAAGGATTCCTGGCGTTTAATCCACTATCATCAGTAGGAATTCTACGTAATTCTCCGTTTGGAAGATACCTGTCGCCATAAGGAGATAGATTTGTTAACTGGTTCCAATCTGCCTCTAAACTTCCGTCTCCGGTGCGTGCTTCATCGCGATCTGCAAACTGAAGATTTAATCCTAGCGTTAAGAATTTTGCCGCTTCAGCTTCCAAGTTCACCCTTCCACGGATAGAAGTATATTCTCCGCCTTCTATTAGGTTTTGATTCTTCTGATAGTTAAGAGACATGTAATAATTTACCTCTTGTTTACGACCGCTCAGGCTTAAAGTATGATCCTGGCGAAAACCTCTTCTAAAAATATCATCATACCAGTTTTCGGTTTTTCCAGCCAGGTAATTTGCTTTTTCATTGGCAACCAATCCAAGTCTGTTTAACCATAAATCTACTGGGTCTCCGGTTTGTCCGTTTAACCATTGCGTTATGGTAACGCCTGTCGGAAGATTTCTTGGGTCGTTATATAAATATTCTGGCGTTACTGCACCACTCCTCATTACATCTCCTCTCCAGGCTAAAAAATCTTCACCCTGATAAGGACGCATATTTTTAGCAAGTTCAGCGAAACCCGCATTGGTATTGATGGTAATCGTTGGCATATCGCCACGACCTTTTTTGGTGGTAACAGCAATAACTCCTGTAGCAGCTTTAGCACCATATACAGCCAATGAACTGGCATCCTTCAATACATCTACAGATTCGATATCATTTGGGTTGATATCTGCCAACTGTCCGTTATAGATAACACCATCCAATACAATAAGTGGCGAACTACCTGCAGAAAGTGTTGATTTCCCCCGAACCAGAAAATCTCCGCCACCTTTGGCGCTAGAACTTAGCCCGACAGATAAACCAGGTACATTTCCTCTTAATACATCAGATAAACTCTGTGGATTTTCATTTTCTAGTTGAGTTGCTTTTACGCTTGATATGGCACCCGTTGCATCTCTTTTGGTTGTTGTTCCGTAACCGATTACAACAACATCCGTTAAGTCCTGAGATTCTTCGGCTAAGGTTACATTTAAAGTCGTACGTCTGTTAACCTGAATTTCCTGACTTGCATAGCCAACTGCAGAAAATATCAGCGTGGCTTGCTGGGAAGCCGAAATGGTAAATTCCCCTTCGCCTCCTGAAGATACTCCTGAAGTTGCATTTTTAACTTTTACGGAAACACCTGGTATGGCGGCTCCTGATTTGTCCCTGATTGTTCCTTTTATGTTTACCTGCTGCGCATACGCCAGCGAAAACATAAAACAAACCAGGCTAAAAAGTAGCGTAATTTGTTTTCTCATATTATTTGGTTTAGAAATTTATAATCACAAACCTATTCTATTTAAAAACAAATATCAAGAAAAATATTTCATAACTACCTGTAAAACAAATAGTTATAAAAAAAATCAATACGCTTCAACAACAATTAAAAACAAAAGAATATGTGCTTAAAATACAATTAAAGCATATTGCGATATAATCACTAATACGCTTTAAAAACATTTAATTTCTTTAAAGAAAATCTGGAATTTTTATCAAATAGGCTCGGTAAGTACCAATTTGCTCCATCCTTCCTCACCTGCTTTTTTAATTTCATCTTTTTTTAAGTTGAATAACTTTTGCATTTTGGAGTTGTAAGTCCAACAGGTGCTTTGCCTTATCGAAAGCAATTGAGAAAGTTTGTAAGAGGAAATAGTGCCTTTAGAGCTGCAAACCAAAAACAGCATGTACAATGCTTTATTAATTGGAATTCTACTGTTTTGGAATAAGGTATTTGCAGTAACAGATTCATCATAGCCACATTTAGTGCATCTTCTGCTGTAAATTGTTTGGCCGGTTAAAAAATGTACATTATTACATCTATTACAAGAATAACCATTAGACCACTTCAATTCAGCAATGTATTTATAACAATGTTCCTTATCAGGATAAATTCTACTAAACTCTTCAAACTCGACCATTTTTGAACTGAGCCTGGCTTTTGTAGCACGAGTAATATTTAGGCTGAGTTCGTTATTATCCTTTTTCAGCATAGAATTCATTAAAGAAATCTCCAGGTTCTGTTGTTCAATAATTTGCGCTTTAGTCTGAATTTCTTCTGTACGCTGCTCTACCAAGATGGATAATTCTGCATTGAGTGTTTGATTAAGTTTTTCATTCAGCCTTAACTGCTCAATAACCCTTTTTTGTGCCCTGCTTTTCTTTTTACGTAGCGTTCTGATACTACTTCCAATTGCAAAAGAAACAATAACCATTTCTATGATGAAGCAAATACTAAGGCTGTAGTAAACCAATGGACCATAAGGCAGCCATTTTAAGAGCAGTAAAATCTTTATGATGAAGCCTGCAACGAGAAAGCCATAACCTATAATTAAAAAAAGCGCTGGTTTATAGCCTTTTCTATATACATCCAAACCTGCCAAAAACACAACTAATAAGGGTATAAATTCGATTATTTTGAAATTAAATAGTGGAGTATAATATAGGCAAGCGATAAAAAACAAACTTCGAAGAATAATTAAAGCAATAATTACTTTGTAGTAACCTGGAGATTTAGCTTTTAGAAATAGAAAATTTACCGTGAAAAGCATCCCAAAAATGCTGCTTAAAAACAACGCTACACCAAAGCCATAAATGTTTAGCAGCGGATAATTTGGCCAAAGGTACTGAAAGGCAACTCCATCATTACACATTTCATAAAGGCCAATGCTAAGATTATAAAGCACATAAAAAAGATACTGTTTGCCTTTGATGGCAAAATACATCAATAAATTATACAAACAGAATACGATAATCATCCCATAAAAAAGACCGAAAATGAAATATTCCCCAAGGGCATAACCCACAAACCAGTGCAAATCTCTAAGCACAATGATAGCACTTACCGAATGTGGCGATTTAATCCTTACATAGTATGTTAGCTGAGTATTTGTTTTATTAGGTAAATCGAAGGTGAAATTTTTATGTTGATACACCCGTTTACCAAAAGTATAACCTGTACCAGATACATGCGCCTGATAACTTTTCACCTCATTTGGCGTAAAAAGGGTTAAATCTGCAATTGATTGATCGAAAAATTCGAGCATCCATCGATTTGAAGATGAGGTGTTATGATTGATTTTAAACTTATACCAATATGCAGATGCAAGGTTGTCGTTTTTAGGAATTCTATTTGCATTTGGACGGAACTGCGTTTGATATTCATTGCTAAGTATTTGTGCAATAGTAAGCTTACCAGATTTATCTTCGAGTACATCAACATGATTATAGGTAAAAATCTGATGTGGTGTATTATCATCAACGGAAAGCGGAGTTTGAGCCTTTATTTTGGCACTAAATGATAAGGTAAAAACAAAAAAATAGAATAGACAGATAATGTTTTTTGAATTAAGCAAAAACACAAATCGGTTTCGATGACAGAATAAAAGCAGTAACAAGGGAGATAATGGTTAGTTAATACATTATACAAAAACTTAAGTATTAAACCTGCAAATTCTTTCTGAACGATATCCAATATGCATAACCAGCGAATTTCAATCGATTGAAATTTTTACACAAACTTTATTTAAAAATTATCTCTTCGGAATAACTCGTTAAACTAATTTTTTCAAAACCTTTAACCCGATTTAAGGTTGTATTACCAACAACAAAATTTTATACTATGAAAAAGTTATTTTATGTAATGGCTATACCAGTCATTGCGCTTGGAATGCAAGCTTGTAGCGGAAACAAAGACGCTAAAGACACAGCCGATAGTTTAAACATGGCTAAAGACACCACAACTAATGTTGCTGAAACCGGCGGTATTGCCGTTGCAGAAGGTGATTCTAAATTTGCAACAACTGCAGCTGCTGGCGGCATGGCTGAAGTAGAAATGGGTAAATTAGCACTTGAGAAAAGCACTAATGCTTCAGTTAAAGAATTTGCAACTATGATGGTAAGTGATCATGGAAAGGCAAACACTGAGTTAATGTCTATTGCAGCTATGAAAAACATTACGCTTCCAACAACCGTTGATGCTGATCACCAAAAGAAAATGGATGATTTAAGTAAAAAAACCGGTGCAGATTTCGACAAAGCTTATGTTGATGCAATGGTTGATGGACATAAATCGACTCATGATTTAATGGAAAAAGAAGCTAAAGATGGTGAGGATGCTGATTTAAAAGCATTTGCTTCGAAAACAGCTCCTGTTGTGAAAGCACATTTGGATAAGATCGAAATGATTAAAAAATCAATGAAATAATCTTATTATTTGATAAAAAGAAAAGCCCGGAAAATTCCGGGCTTTTCTCGTTTTATGCTTTTTATATATTCTAAAAACTATAGGCTAATTTTTTCACAAAAAAAATGGGATTTCATAATCCCATTTTTCATTAACAATAAATAACCTTTAAACTATATTGCTTTGTGCGCATCGCGTAAAGCTTTAATCGCATCATGACTTAGATTAATGCCTTGCTGCTGATCAAGCAATACCGTTCTAACTTCTTCACCAAGTTCATTCTCCTGAAGCGCTTCTTTGTAAGCTTTTTTAATGGCGTCTTCACCACGTTCGCACTCTTCTAAAATACTGGTTCTGTCGTTGCCACCAAAACTTGCTTTAATGTCTATCCACGCACGGTGAATGCTCCCTAAAATGGTATTACCTGTATCAGGATTTTCACCTTGCTTACCAACAAGTCCGGCTAGTTCCGTAACATTTTTTCTGCTCTGTCCGGATAATTTCTCAAAGGTTGCTTTTAAGTCGATGTTTTCATCTTCGATATCCGCAGATGCTTTATCAAAACCGTCAGCACGGTCGTTATTAATCTGAATTAAATCGTTTAGTACTTCTGTTGTTTTTTCTTGATTTTCCATGTTTTTTTGATAGATTGTTATTGAAAACACTACCTGGCATGGATTGTTTTTAAAATTTCTACTCTTATGAATAACATTCTAAAATCAGCGCTTATTTTCTAAAGCAACTCTAATCAAATTTTATTCTCAAGCAGGCGTTACCTCTCTACTAAATTTCTTTAGTGTTAAAAAATGTGACTTTAACGCATCAAAAAAAGTTTGATTTTCGATATATGGAAGGTTAAATTCACTAGCTGTTTGTTTTACAATAAGCGAAATTTGTCCGTAATGAATATGGCAAACTTTAGGAAACAAATGGTGCTCTATCTGCCGATTTAATCCTCCAAGAAAAAAAGCTGCGAACTTGTTTTGAGTTGCAAAATTAGCTGTTGTTCTCATTTGGTGCTCTGCCCATGCTTCACACATCTGACTGTGTTCATTTGGCAACGGAAATGTGGTTCCTTCCACTACATGCGCAAGTTGAAAAACTAAGCCCATGGTTAGGCCCTGGGCAATATGTAAAACTAAGAAACCTATTATAAACTGCCACCAGTTAACACTTAGAACCATTAAGGGTAATACAATAAACAAAAAGTAATACAATGCCTTATAAAAAAACAGGTTAAAATATTCTACTTTTGGATGCTTGTTTTGATGTGAACCGATTTCCTTCTGAAAAAATTTCACGTAGTCTTTTCTGAATATCCAGGAAAGTGAGGCCAGGCTGTACAACGGAAAAGCATACCAATGCTGAAAACGTTGAATTGCATTAATTTCATCATCGTGAGAGATACGAATGAGTCCGGGCGCAACTTCAATATCTTCATCGTGACCAGGAATGTTGGTATAAGTATGGTGAACTACATTATGAATAATGCTCCAAACATATGGATTGGCACCAATCAGATTAAAAATTAATCCAAATGCCTTGTTAACTTTGCAATTGCCAGATAGCGCACCGTGGATGGCATCATGGCAAACATTAAAACCAACAAATGCACTAAACATTCCAAGACCCGCAGCCATTGGCAACAAAACTAGCGGAGGTAATATGTTTATTAACATTAACAAATACAAACCTACAAAGCCTGTTAAAAAAAATGCAGTTTTAAACCACATATGCGAGTTAGCATGTTGATTTACTTCCTGCTCGCTAAAGAACTGACTAACTCTAAATCGAGTTGTAGCATAAAACGCAGAATTAGAAGTGCTGGAAAATTTTACCTTTTTTGACATATGTTCCGTTTGCTCTACATAACGCAAACAAACAGATGTATTAAAATCAGGTGTCGGAATCAGAAGAAATTGTAAACCGTTATTTTACCGATTTTGCTACTAATATAACATTATATAAAATGATTTGTTGTGTGTTCACATAAAAATAACAACTCCAACGAATTAAATAAAATCCTTTTTGGCTTATTTAAAGATAGATTTGGCTAAATACGTCACTTCATATTATTGCAATTTTACATCAACAAAAAAATTATAAGATGAAAGTATTTGTAACAGGAGCTTCTGGTTTTGTAGGCTCAGCAGTAGTAAAAGAATTAATAAGCGCAGGCCACGAGGTAATTGGTCTTGCCCGTAACGCAGAGTCGGCAAAAAAAATAAGCGATGCAGGTGCTGAAGTTTTGCTCGGCGGATTAGAAGATCTGGATATTTTAAAACAAGGTGCTTCACAGGCCGACGGTGTTATACATACCGCTTTTGTACACGATTTTACGAAGTATTTAAAAGCTGGCGAAATTGATAAAGCAGCGATAGCTACTATGGGTGAAGCATTGCTTGGAACTGAAAAACCTATTGTAGTGACGTCAGGAATGTTAGGTTTACCAAAAATCAACGGTACGATAACTGAGGAAAGTAGCGCAGAGAATTCGCCACGTACTTCAGAAGCTTCAGCGCTAGAACTTGCAGCAAAAGGTATAAATGCATCTTCTGTACGTTTCCCGCCATCTGTACATGATATCGGTGATAAAGGATTTGTTCCGTTTCTAATCGATTTAGCACGTAAAAGTGGTATTTCAGCCTATCCTAATGAAGGATTAAATCGTTGGTCGGCCGTACATAGATTGGATGCCGCAAAGGCTTTTCGTTTAGCTTTAGAAAAAGCTAAAAAAGGTGCAGTTTATAATGTGGTTGCCGATAATGGCATCGAGTTTAAACAGATAGCCACGCTTATTGGAGAAAAACTAAACCTGCCAGTTACATCATTATCAGGAGATGAGATTGAGAAACATTTTAACTGGATGGGACGTTTTGCAATGTTGGATGCTAATGCATCTGGCGAAAAAACAAAAGAGGTTTTAAACTGGAAACCTATCCATATTGGTCTGTTACAGGATATGGAAGAAAATTATTTTTAGTTTTTGATTAACTTAAAAACCGCTGAACAATATTTTAAAGCGGTTTTTAAGTTAATTTTATCCCTATCAATTAAAAGAATTTTCTGCTATGGAAAAGAAAGTTACTCAACGCATAAAAAGTATTACTGAATTTCATCGTGTACGTGGTTTACCCAAACCCGAACATCCGCTTATCAGCTTAATTGATTTTAGCAAAATGAAACGCCCGGCAAATATTGGAGAAACCAATTGGATGCTGGATTTTTACCAAATCTCTATAAAAAGAGGTATGGATTTTAAGATGAAATACGGCCAACAAGATTACGATTTTGATGAGGGTGTAATGTTTTTTTTAGCTCCAAATCAGGTTTTCCGAATTGAACATGACCCAAAAGCAACTACAAAGCAATCGGGCTATATGTTGCTTATTCATCCAGATTTTTTATGGAATACAACGCTTGCAAAAACCATTACGCAGTACGAGTTTTTTGATTATTCTGTAAATGAAGCTCTTTTCCTTTCAGAAAAGGAAGAAGCAACTCTAAATACAATCATGTCTAATATTCAGCAGGAATATCATGCTAATATTGATAAATTTAGCCAAAGCATTATTATTTCTAACATAGAAACCTTACTTAATTATTCAGAGCGATTTTATGAAAGGCAGTTTATAACCCGAAAAATTACCAATCATAAAATACTTGATCGTTTTGAAGAAGTATTGAAAGATTATTTCCAGAAGAATAGCTATACCACACAGGGTTTGCCTACAGTAAATTTCATCGCCAGCGAACTCAATATTTCACCCAATTATTTAAGCCGGTTATTAAAAAACCTTACAGGCCAAAGCACTCAGCAATTCATCCACGATAAATTAATAGAAAAAGCTAAAGAAAAACTATCTACAACAGATTTATCGGTTAGCGAAATTGCTTATGAGTTAGGATTCGAGCATCCCCAATCATTTACTAAATTATTTAAAGCGAAGACAAAACTTTCTCCTTTAATATTCAGACAAACCTTTAACTAAACAAATAAGTTAATTTTAGTATTTTGTGTAGATTAGAACATTTAGCCAATCAATTGCTCAGCTTAAATGTTATTAAATAATACTTTTCACCAATATCAAAAGCAAAAATGAAATTCTTCTCTTCCATACTATTTATAACACTTACATCATTTACTCTCTCAAAAGCGCAAAGCCTTCAACAAATATGGAAATCTGAAGAAAAGTTACCCGTTCCAGAATCGGTTTTATATGATGCAAAGTCAAAAACATTGTTTGTATCACTAATTGATGGAGAACCTGGTAAAAAGGATGGCAAGGGTGGCATTGCCGTACTTAACCTTGATGGAAGTTTAAAAAATGCAGAGTGGATTAGTGGCTTAAATGCACCAAAAGGCATGGGCATATATAAAAATGTGTTATATGTGGCAGATATAGATAAAGTTTTGGCAATAGATATCCCAAAGGCTAAAATAATATTTTCAACACAAGTTCCCGATGCCGTTTTTTTAAATGATATAACAGTAGATAATAAGGGTAATATATATGTTTCAGATACCAGAACAAATAAAATACACCTTATATCGAATGGAAAAAGTGAACTTTATTTAGAAAATGTAACAGCCGCAAATGGATTAAAATACTCAGGAAGCGAGCTCTACGTTTTGGCGGGAACTGAACTGATAAAGTTTAATTCAAAGAAGGAGAGAATAGTAATTGCCACCGGACTAGAAAAACCGGGTGATGGTCTTGAATTACTTCCCAATGGAGATTTTATTGTATCATGTTGGGCAGGTATTATTTATCATATTAAAGCAGATGGCACGAAAACCAAAATTTTAGATGTGCAAGGCAAAATGAATACTGCCGATATTGGATATGATGATAAAAGCAAAACGGTATATGTACCTACTTTTAATGCCAATTCTGTTATCTCTTATAAATTGTTTTAAAGTTAAGTATGTGTAGAAAATTATGGTTTTTCTATAATCTGATTTAAACCTATAATGTGAGTAGCCTTTCCATCGGCATTATATACTGGCTTGCCAAAACCTCTAATCCAATGAAGTGAACCATCTCTCCATTTCACTTCATATTCTGCCCGGTAAATTCCATTGGTATCAATGGCGTGCTGAACAGCATCTCTGATATTCTGTTTATATTCTGGCAACATCGTATTAAAGAGGTCAGAATAACCAAATGCCTCTTCAGGGAGATAACCATAATTCTTTTTCAACTGATTGTTTGAAGTCATATTGCCTGTAGCGAACTCTACAACAGTATAGCCCATACCCGCAACTTCAATAGCATTCGTTAACACAAGATTAGCTTCATGGGTTAACTGTTTGGATACGACCAGGTCCGTAACATCAGCAAGAATAAACATAATATTATCCGGCTCATCCCCCATTCTTGCAACTGGTTGTAATGAAAGGTTTGCATATAAAATTTTAGATTTTCCATGATGATTAATCTTCAATTTCATAGCTGCAGCATGATAAGGTTTACGGGTTGTATACACTTCATCAAGCAATGAAATAAACTTTTCGTTACCAACTTCGCTGACAACTGAATCGAGTTGCTGCCCGATTAAAGAATCATCATTACCGAAAATATTATTAAGAGCATCGTTTGATTGCCAGATATTTTTAGTAGAACCCGAGCAAATTCCAATAGCAACTGGCGTGTACTTAAACAAGCGTTCGTAACTATCTAGTACACTCTCCAAAAGACTATTCGCCTTCGAAACCTGATCCTGATATTCCATTAAATCTGTATTTCGATTAACAATTTCTGTATTAAAAGAAGTGATATGCTCATTCTGCTCCCTTAGCAATACTTCATTTAATGCAATAAGACGCAATTCAGTTCTGTCCATAACGACTTTAGCAAGTCCGGCTAAAATTTCTTGCTGATTTTCATCGAAATTTTTACTTTGATAATCCATAACGCAAATGGTTCCAATTCTTTCTCCTTGCCTGGTAATAAGTGGAGCCGCAGCATAGAAAGAAATTCCCAGCGGATTTGAAATATCAGGAATAGCAACGTTAACATCTTTTATAAACGTTACATGCTTAGATTGCATGGCTTGGTTACATAAACTTTCAGAACGTAATTGAGTCATTTCCGAACCGTAACCTACATTTGATTTGTAATATACCTGCTCTTTCCCGATAAAACAGATTAAAGCTATGGGAACATTGAATATGCGACTAGCGAGTTTGGTTAATTCATCAAAGGCTGATTCAGGTGTTGTACCGGCAACTCGGTAGTATTCAAGCGCAGCGATTCTTCTCATTTCCATATCGGAAGACTCATGTGTATTACTGCTTTTCATTTTATGAATATTAATAACGACAAATATATTCTCAAGAACCTGATTAACCTAATTAAGAGTTTCTTGTTTTAATAAGTGTTATAAAAATAAACCTAAAATTTGTAATGTTAAGATCCATTTTGTTCAGTATTGAAAAGACACCTGAATGGGTATTGGAGTATTCTTAGTCTATTGCAGAAATAATAGTTGACAAATATCAAATAAATCGTCTTTTGAACCTATCAGCTAAAACAATTCTAAATGTAAATCACTTTATTAGAAGTCTACTATTAACTCTTTCCTGCTTGCTATGAATACAGATACTCTACTGCATGCAAAACTAAAAATCAGGATTATGGCTGAAGTTTCTTCAACAGGTTCTAAAGCAAATTACAGGACTATATCAGAAGACATTTTTAATAAAACAGGAAATTATTTATCTCAAACAACCATTAAACGGTATTTCGAGCAGAGTGAAGAAAATTTGAGATTTTTACCGTTTGTTTTGAATAGTCTTGCACAATATGTTGGATATAACGATTGGGAAGCCTTACGCAAAACTGATATAGGTTAGCGTTCAAATCAATTAGTAAGCACTAAATCTTATTTTTACAAAAACTTTTGTATCACCAATTTGCTTTACTATATAATTAAATAAAAACTGATGATAATTTGGTTACCATTTTATTATTATGATTTTGATAATTAAGTAGTAGCAACCCTTTTAAGTAGTTGCAATCTATTAAGCAGTAACATTGGTAAATAACAATTAATATCTTCGTAAAATACCTGAATATAACATATGGCACAAGGCCCACCCTACCTTCAAGTCGATACACTTCTGGAAATATTCCAGCATACCAAAACAGCTACAGCGGTACATGTTGGAGAAGAAGCTTACATACAATTTGCCAACGATGCTATGATTAACATCTGGGGCAAGGATAATTCGGTTATTGGAAAATCTTTAGAAGCCGCATTACCCGAGCTTAAAGGACAGCCTTTTATTGAAATGTTTGCCAAAGTGTGGAGAGAGGGTTTAACCATAGGTGGTTCAGACACCCCTGCAGAGTTAATAATCAATGGAAAAAAAGAAACCATTTTTTTTGATTTTGAATACAAGGCAATGTTAGGGAGTGATGGGAAAACAATCTGTATTTTACACACGGCAACTGATGTTACTGAGCGGTATTTGAAAAATAAAATTTACGAAAAGGTAATTGAAACAGAATTAACATTAGGTAGAGAACAAGCATTAAACGAAGAACTGGCGGCTACAAACGAAGAATTGATGGCCAGTAACGAGGAGCTTGCCGCAGCTTTTGAAGAAATAAGAACAACTAATGAAGAACTTCAGGTTACAAAAGATAGTCTCAAGTCTCTAAATGCCTCACTCGAAAAACGTGTTGAGCAAAGGCTTGAGACAATTTCAATGCTAAATCAGCAGTTAGAAGCATCAAATGAAGAAATCAGAGCTTCAAATGAAGAACTATTAGCATCGAATGAAGAACTTGCAATAAGCAAAGAAGATTTAGAATTAAGCAACCAAAACCTTGCTGAAAGTGAGTTCCGTACACGGGCAATAATAGAAAGTGCTCCATTTCCAATCGGAGTTTATTTAGGCAGAGAACTCAGGATTACTTTTGCAAATCAATCAATTTTGGATGTTTGGGGAAAGGGTAATGATGTGATTGGTAAGTGTTACAAAGAAATTCTTCCTGAACTTGAAAACCAATCTGTATTTAAACAACTTGATGATGTTTTCTTAACAGGAATACCTTTCATGGCCCGAAATCAGGCAATTAACCTGGAAGTAAATGGCGAACTAAAAACCTATTTTTTCAATTATAATTTTACAGCATTAAGAGATGAATCTGGCAAGATTTACGGTGTAATGAATACTGCTGCTGATGTTAGCGATCTGGAAATTGCCAAGCAGCAAATTGAGTTTGCAGCTAAGGAAACAAATAGGCTTAATGAACAGCTGGCTGCATTAAATGAAGAATTGATGACTTCGAATGAAGAAATGACGGAGTACAATCAACAATTAAGTTTACTTTATGAACAATTAGGCATTAATCAGGGTGAACTTGAACTCGCTATTAACGCTGCCGGCCTCGGAACATTCGATCTTAATCCCGTAACCGGAAGATTTACAGGAAATGATTTACTTAAATCCTGGTTTGGTTTAGCGCCGGAGGAAGAAATAGAGCTTGAACATGCAACCAATGTGATTGCCGATAGCGATCGTTCAGAGGTTATTTCAGCCATCGAACATGCACTAAATATTAGTTCTGGTGGTGATTATGAAAAAGAGTATTCAATAATTTTATCTGGCAAGCCAAGAATTGTTAGAGCAAAAGGCAAAACCCTGTTTAATAATGAAGGACAAGCCATTCGGTTGAGTGGTGTATTACAGGATGTAACTGAGCAGGTAAATTACAGTAAAGAAATCTCTGAGGCAAATACTCGATTAAAAATCGCCATGGATGCAGGGGCTTTAGGCTCTACAGAAGTAGATTTGGCAACAGGAAACATGGAGTGTAACGATCGTTTTAAAACTTGTTATGGAAGACCATTAGATCAGCGTTTTACGTACCCCCAACTGTTTGAATCTATGTTACCGATTTATCGGGAAGGAATTAAAGAACGTGTAAAAATTGCAATTGAAACGCATAGTGTTTATCAGGCAGAATATGAAGTACAATGGCCAGATGAAACAATACATTGGATTAATGCGCATGGAAGGGCACGATATGATAATGATGGGAAAGCCATTAAAATGGTTGGTATTGTTTCTGATATAACAGAAGCTAAAGCAGATGAGCAACGAAAAAATGATTTTATTGGCATGGTTAGCCATGAACTCAAAACACCGCTAACATCAATAAGCGGTTACCTTCAGCTTCTTCAAATCAGAGCAAAGAAAAATGAAGATAGTTTTTCTGTTCCGGCTTTAGACAAGGCAAACAATCAGCTGAAAAAAATGACCAACATGATCAATAGCTTTTTGAATATGTCGAGGCTAGAATCTGGCAAAATACATATCGACAATCAATATTTCGATCTTGCTCACCTTGTTAGTGAAATAGAAAGTGAATTTCAGCTTACAGTAACGAGTCACAAATTAATTTTTACGAGCGAAGGTGAATCATTTGTAAACGCCGATCGCGACAAGATAGGTCAGGTTATCAATAATTTCATCAGCAATGCGATAAAATATTCTCCAGCCGGTAGCACAATAAATATTCGTTGCAAACCTATGGAAAATTCTGTTCAGGTATCGGTGCAGGATCAAGGCTATGGCATTCGAGAAGAAGACAAGGAAAAACTTTTTGAGAGATACTATAGAGTGGCCAACCAGCCTACAACAATTTCAGGTTTCGGAATCGGGCTTTATTTATGTGCGGAAATTATTAAAAGGCATAATGGTAAAATTTGGGTAGATAGTGAGCAAGGTAAAGGCTCAACATTCTTCTTTAGCATTTCATAAATTAAGTTCGTTTTTGTACGTACAATTAAAAGAGCTCTAGTCTTGAGCTTTGTTAGTTAAGTTTTAAGTGTAGACTGCTTAGGATGGACAACTAAAAGAATGTTGTAATTTTGTAATGCAATCCTATTATTAGAGCGGAAACGCTCCGCAAAACATCTATGAAACAAAAGCTATCAATACTCATAATTTGCTTATTTCTATTTTCTTTCAAACCAGAATCTACAAAATGGGTAGCGATAGGAGATTCAATAACTTACCTGAATGACCATCTGGAAGAAACCGGAAACCGTGTTTCAAAGGGTTATCTTAGCAGGGTAACCGAAGCATTGAGTTCATTTACTTACATTAATAAAGGCTACAACGGCTGGACGGCAGCCGCAATTGCAGGCCGATTTAATACGCTCGAAATTCCAAAAGCAGATGTATATACCGTTTTTCTGGGCACAAATGATTGGTGGGCTGGAAGACCTGTTGGAAAAATTGAAAACTACATTAACAACGATGGAAACTCTACGCTTTATGGCTCTTACAGAATCATTTTAGATGGAATAAAAAATATAAATCCCCATGCCAAAATTATCTTGATTACCCCTATACAGCGAGTTGATTTTGTTTATATCGCAGAGCCGACCAACAACGCATACGGTTCTTATAAAAGCAAAGCTGGGCAGCATTTAGAAGAGTTTGCAAAAGCGATTTCGGCAATAGCTAGACTTGAGCATATTTCTGTAGTAGACCTTTACCACGACAAAGCACTACAACTGAAAAACCTGGTTAAATTTAAAAAGCTAAAAATCCCAAGTACAGAAAATTATAAGAAATATACCTATCCGGCATCAATAAATATACCTTATGATGCTAAGCGAGATGAATATCCTTATCCGGTAGATGCTATAAAAATGACTTATGATGGCCTTCATCCTTCTGATAAAGGCAACGAAGTAATTGCTAAACGGCTGATTAAAGTTTTCGTAGAGAAAAAGTAATACATTGATAACATTTCCGTGTAGTACTTTCAAGTTTACCAAAGGCAATTTGTTGTTCTGATTTGTTTTGTTTTAATTGATGAAAAGCCCACATATCATTTGAGCATACCATCTGGATAGGTAATCGTTTGGGTGATTTACATTATTACCTGTCATGTCCTGATAATTCTTCTTTGTTAATAATGTTTTGTGTACGCCTGTCATATCAACAATTGCAATATTTTTTGAAGATAATTTTTTCAACTCCTGAGCATAACTTCCTTGTATACCATCTTGAATCGCATTCGGATTGGCAAGCATTGGTGAGATAAGTATAAATTCAGTTGCGGGGTTAATTTCAAGTGTCGAATTAATAATTTTTCTAATGTTTTTAAGGTATTCATCAGGAGCTACTTTGGAAGCACCATCGTTCATTCCAAAACCTATCACAAGTAAATCAGGCTTTTCTTTCGCAGCAATTTCGGCAGCTTTTTCCGCACCCCAGCTTGCCATCTTTCCGGCAACTGATGGATTGGAATAAATAATCTCATTTTGAAAGAAATCCTTAAGTTTCCAGGTTACTAATTCCGGCCATGATGGCATATATGGGGCACCGTTCATCAATCCACTCGAATTATATCCCACTTCAATGCTATTGCCAAGAAAACAAATTTTTACAGGCTGCTTACTTTTAAGTTTTACACGGGTTATTGGCAGCGCATCATCATTAATTACAGGAACAGCACCTTGCCACCTATCGCCTGGTTTACGTTTATAACTTACAGATATTTGCTGTGATTGAAAATAAAGGCCTTCTTTAAAAAGTACGAAGGTAGAATCAAGTTTACCCGTCATTGAAAATCCTTCTTTTTTATGCTTAAAAACAAGATCTGCTTTATTTAAACAAGGAACTCGGGAATTGGGTAAAATAATCAATTTGCCATTGCGTAAAATCCAGTCTTTACCCTTTGTGTAAGTTATGCTGTGGTCAGTTGATCTCACAGATAGAATTTCTGCTGCCTGATAAAGCAGTGTTACAGAATTTATTTCACCATCGCGGATTACCATTACGGTTTCATCCGTTATTGTGGATGCATTCCAGAATGGCTGCATGTATTCTTCAAGGTTTATGAAAGGCTTATAACGCTCATCGAGCTGAACTTTCTCCTGTGAAATTGCGATGTGAGCAAGCAGTGAGAAAAGAACTAAAAACAAAGTAGTTTTTTTCATTTGATGGAGGACTTCAAATAAGTTTGCATTACACGGTATGGAATATCAATATTAAAAATACGGATTTAGAATTAACCAAGTCCGTATTTTTAAGTTGTCATTATTTAATTGCAGTTACCAAATTCAGCGAAATCAAATTATTTAATGGAGTAACTCTAAATACTGCTCCGTTGCTTGGCACAGAAAAACTGCCTTTATTGATTAAAAAATTGTAGTCTGCGCCTTCAAAATTACAAGCAATACTACCTTTACTGATGCTACCGAAGGGAAGTTTTGCCCCATTGGCTGTATTGAGGTCTAAATACCAATTCAGTTTTTCTTTTGTTATGATTTTAATGCTGAAAGTCTGCTCCGTGAATGTCATTTGCAGGTTCCCATCAATAGAAGTTAAAGGCCAGGTTACGTTAACAGTATTTTTACCATTATCAGTAAATACAGGTTTCCCGCCTTTCAATAAAATTTCTTTTCCGTTTACCAGCGCCTTCAGGCGTAGTCCCGCAAGTTGATCTTTTTTACTCCAAAGGTATCCTTCTACTACAGGAAACGTATAAAACGAACATTCGTTAGATGTCGCTTTTTGAGTAGTGTATTTGTCAGGAAAATTCTCATTAAATAAATGAATATCTCGGATTCTTAAACCGTCATTTTCCCAAAGTAAATTCATTCTGTAAAAACGGCTGTTGTACCACAACGTTTTTTGGTCGCCACCTTCTATATCTTTACTTACAGCAAAAGAAGTAGCAGGTGTAACTTTATAGTTTTTCTTAAACCATTCCCCCGACTCTACCATTTTTTCTACTTTGAGCTTTCCTTCATCTCTTAACTTAGCTATAAGCGGCATTTGGATTTCAAAACCTTTTTTAACATCATCCCATATAAAAGAATTTTCCTGTCCTGCCTGAGCATAATTAAAACCTAAAGAACGGTCTTGCGTAAACGTTTCAAAAAACCAGTTTACCCACGTTTTATCACCGCCTCCGAATTTGTAAACCGGTTCAAGTGTAATCACACCTTGCCTTCTAGAGCCTAAACCGGTATCATACTGACGGATTGGGTCGCTACCCAACATCCTAAATACAGGGACAGGAATTTGTTTCTCCGCGTTTTGCGCAGGCATATAAGAGTTAATTTTACTTGGGTAATATGCCTGATTCCAGTAACCACCCCATAATGTATAACCATCCGTACCGTATTGGTCTTTACAGTTTGCAGAAGCTACGATTTGATATTTTTCATACATATAGTTCAAACTATGTGCATCAATAAACCATGAGGCAACTGATTTTGGATAATAGCCGAAAATCTTTTTAAAATCTGCCATATAAACATCAATAATTTTTTCACGTTCAGCAGGCGTATATCCGGTTGCAAAGCCAACATCTGCGTGCCAATCCCATGGAAAGCGTCCACGCCATTTCAGTCCTGCCTTTTCTATAAGTGGTTGTGGCAATTCCCACCATGCACCAATTTCGAAAGAATCTTTCGGCAAAGCGGATAAGAGTTTTTGATAACGTGGGTCCATCAAAGCATCATATTGAAGCAAAAACGTTCCTGGCAGGTTGTATTTCTTCATAATCTCTACCTGGCTTACAACAGTTTGATAAAGCACTTCTTGCGTTATTTTTGCATCTCTAGGCTCAAGCAGGCGAATAAAGTTTACAATATTTATAATCTTCGGGCTTTCTGCTGAGCCAGGATTTTCATGAGTAATAATACTGCTGAAGGCAGAAAAGCCGAATATCGCGACCAATCCAACAAGAAGTATAATTTTTATTTTAGCTGTTTTCATTGTGTTGTTCATAGATAAATTAAGGTGGGCTTGAATGGAAATCAAGATTCAGTTATTGTAATTCTTTAGTTAATTGAGGATATTTTTTCTGAATTATAGATAATGACTTTTCAGGCATGTTGTTCAATTGAACAGGCTTATCTTGTGGTCGGGTTTGTTTCTGGTTAATATCACCAAGCAAACTCCATTGTCTGGTTTGGATTGTTGGCTGTTTAGCTTTGAGATCATATCTTGTAAAATCTATCACCATTTGTGGGCTATTAAGCTTCCAATCCTTTAACAGCGCTAGTCTGAAATCCTTATTCATAAACCACCTGATTTCATTATTCGCATCCGAACCTCCAATACCCGAACCTCTTTCAACAAAACGGTAATTGAAGGTATTGCTTTTATAATGTTTTCTCCACAGCATCCCAAATTCACCTTGTGTTATTAATTTAGTATCTGGCCAGCGTTTTTTTACACTACTTACCCAATCTGTTAACCTTGCCGGATCGTATTCCAAACTCAGCTCCCAGCAGTTGGTTACCCATGCAAAACCATTTAATTCAAAACCTTTGTCGAAATGTATCGCAGTGCTATGCATCATTTCTTCCAAGCCAATTTTATTTCCATGTTTACCTAATGTTTCAATTGGCCCAACACCCATTCTACTATTAAATCCACCTGCTCTGCCTTGTCTTCTTCCGGCCAAAAAATCAACTGTCCAACCATCCAGATTTACACAATCAATAAAATCAGCTTTTCCTTGCGCTGGTTTACAGAAATGTTCTTTAGATGGATAAAACGGATAACTCACCGAACCATCACCATCTTGATTATCGATTGCAAACTGGCTCCAGATATTGCCCTGACAAACGTAAATATGTTCCTTTTCAGCTAGATATTGCTGATTTTCGGAAGCGAGAAAACCCGCGACTACGCTTAGCGGACGATAGTTATCGCCAACCAAATTACTTACCAATGCAAGACCATCATGCAAATCTTTATTCACCTGATCAATAGAATTATAGGCATTTGCAAAATAAGCGCCAGGAATAAAAGTTACCTCATCGCCATATTTATAATGATAATCTTTAATTAATTTCCGAATTTCTCTATAGTTTTCAGTGCTGTCATTTAAGGCTAACCAACTCAATGCCCAAGTCATTTTTGCTCCAGGGAAACCCTTTTCTAATGCATCTCTAAAAGCAATCACTCGCTGAGGCGTATGAAGCGCTCTTTCATCTTCCCCTACATTTTTATCTCTTGCCACTTCAATCTGATTCACTCTTATCACTGTATTAAAAGTAAGAAAGCGATTACCCATTAAAGTTTCTGGCTCTACAACCGATTTTTTCTGCGCTACGGCAAAAGACATCAGACTGATGAATAACAGGTTTAAGCAAGCTGTTTTTTTTATCATATTATTGATGTTATGAACTCCTAAAATTCTGTTTAAGGTATATGTAAAATACATTCTTAAGGCATTTAGATTTTTTGAACGAAAGCTAAAAAAACCGGTCGGCAAAGCCGACCGATTCAATCTTAACTAACCTTTACCATCCTGGATTTTGTTCCAGTTTTTTGCCACTATTTGCGTAAAAAGCAATTTCTCTTAAAGGAAGTGGTTGAAGATAATCTCTGGCAGGATTAAACTTACGTCCTGTTTCAGAAATCAAAAATCCGTTTGCATCTACCCTGCTCAGATATGTTGCATTACTATATGGAGCACGGGTAGCCCATTGAGTACCGGTAATTTTAATACCTTTAATATCCTGCGGTAATTCTACCTCTGCAGTTTTCCATCTTCTTAAATCATCATAACGGAAGCCTTCAAGCGAAAGCTCAACAGTTCTTTCTCTTCTGATTTCCGTACGCATATTTAGGGCATTGGCACCAACAAAACCGTTAGTAAGCTTGGGCATTCCGGCACGAGCTCTAATTAGGTTTATACTCAAATCTAAATCAGCATCACTTATCGAACCGTTTTTCTCGTACACAGCTTCTGCATAGGTTAGCAATACTTCTGCATAACGTAAAATGTGTTTATCAAAATCGAAAAGACTGGATGTACCTAGACGACCTGAATTATTAGCCGCAGGGTCTTCAGACATATATTTATAAAGTATGTAACCTGTATTGAAGTTACGCTGAGGATTATCTGGCCAGTTGGCAATTTTTGTTACTGAATTGAAAACACGATTGGTAAGCGTTCCCGGAATAATCATCGTCATTGTCATTCTTGGATCACGATCCTGATATTCAGACACAAAAGTTTGATAACCTTGAAATACTGTACCGGCTGATGTAATTGGAACTCCGTTTTTGTCCAAATACAAATCTGCCATTTTCCGGGTTGGATTGTAACCATCCTGGTCATAAGCATATGGTACATCATGGCCGAAAATATTGCGGGCATATCTTCTGTCGAGCATTGTTTCTTTTGAATCATCACCAGCTTCTAAAAACAAGTAACGATAGCTTTGTGCGCCATTACCAGTGTATAGTGCATATAATCCACTGCTCATCACTTCTTGTGAGGCGGCAATTGCAGCATCAAGATAGGTATTTGCTGCAGCTTCGCCACGAAATTTCAACCAGGTTCCTTCGAATAAAGCCACTCTTGCAGCTAGTCCCATTGCAATACCTTTGGTTATTCTGCCAACATCACCACTCGCAAGCGCAGATTGTAAAGGTAAATCTGCTTTTGCAGCATTCAAATCTGCCAGAATAAAATCAGCAGTTTGTACCATTGTAGAGCGTGGTGCAAAAAGTCCTTCATCGCCGGTTTGCAAAACTTTAGAGATTAAAGGCACACCTCCATAAAGTCTAAATAATTTGTAATAAAAATAAGCCCTGAAAAAACGTGCTTCTGCAACAAATCTTTTAATTCCTGCATCAGTACTTGCCCCTCCTTTATCAATAATATTGTTCGCATTGCGGATATTGGCATATAAGCCAGACCATGCTGTAGTTTCAGTTGGCAACAGCTGACCATTACTTACCGAATTCGGATTGTTAAAAGCGATATCAGATTGAGTATCTTCTGTTCCCCACTGGTCTAATCCTTGATAAAGTAAATTCGCTGCTAATTTGTAATCTGCAGCTGTTTTGTAGAACGTAGCATCAGAAATGTTGTCTTCCGGTACTAAATTCAAGTCTTTTTTACATCCACCTAAAACAGTAAGGAAGAGTAATGCGCAGATGCCAAAGAATACTTTGCTCTTGAAATGCCAATTTGAAGCATCTTGAGACAAATCTATATGGACATCATGCTGATGAATATTTTGGATTTTCATAAGAATCATTTTAAAATTTAACATTCAAACCAAGTGAGTAAACTTTACTAAAAGGATAAGTTCCTTCAGCTCTGAAAGCATCTTCAGGATCAAAATTTCCACCCAATGTTCCTTTCGAAATGGTGAATAAATCCTGGCCGCTTACAAAAAGTCTGGCTGATTTTAATTTAACTGCCTTGGCAAAATTATCTGGTAAATTATAGCCTAATGTTATCACTTTGAACCTTAGGTAAGAAACATTTCTCATTACTAAAGTTGATGAACGATAGTTATTTGAACGAAGATCATCAAAGCCAACATTACCAGGAATAAACCTTGGGTACTCTGCATCCGTTCTGGATGGGCTCCATGTTCTACCATTGAAATAAGCAAGCGAAGGCCAGAAAAAAGTATTAGGTGTTGCAATATTTCCACCATACTGAACATCACGTTTTCCCACACCTTGCATAAACACCTGTAAATCGAATTGTTTCCAACCCAAGCTAATGTTTGATGAGAAAGTATATCTCGGGGTTAAATCTCCCAGATACTGCATATCTCCGGCTAAACCCTTGCTTTTATCCCCAAATGGTGTTAAAACGCCGTCGCCATCTAAATCTTTAAACATTGCATCACCAATACCAATTCTTGCAGGAATTCCCTGAAGTCTTTTGTATGCATCTAATTGAGCCTGGTTTTGGATAATACCATCAAATACATATCCGAAATAAGAATTCATCGCATATCCTTGTCTAAATTGATTTAATCCAACTTGCGGGTTATCCGTATTTTTCAACTCCACCAGTTTATTTTGTGCATCACTCAATTGAAGGGAAACGCTATACCTGAAAGCACCTACATTATCTCTCCAGGTTGCAATGGCTTCAAAACCTTTGGTTACCAGTTTTCCCTGATTAGATGATGGTGCAGAGCCGCCAAAAGTTGCAGGCACTGCAATGGCAACAAGCATATCGTTATTGATTTTATTGAAATAATCAAAAGAGAAGCTTAGTCTTGAATTTAGCATTGCCGCATCAATACCGATATTTCTGTTTTCTATGGTTTCCCAGGTTCTATCTGAAGATGCCGGATTTGATCTAAATCCAGGCTGACCCGAGTTAGGTGAACCAATCGGATAAACTCCTGGACCGTTATCTATCGTGGCTCTGTTTACCAATGGAATATAATCATATAAACCTAAAGAGCCTATTTCCTGGTTACCCATTTTACCCCATGAAGCACGTAATTTTAACTGGTTAATTGATTTAATCGACTTAATAAAACTCTCTTCTGAAAGATTGTAAGCCAATGATGCTGATGGAAACACGGCACTCCATCTTTTATCTTCAGCAAATTTAGAGCTACCATCTGCCCTTGCGGTTACATCAAAAATAAACTTATCTTTAAATGAATAACTTACTCTTCCGAAATAAGAGCCAAGTGCTTGTCTGTTCAGAAAACCGCCAAAATTTGCGAAAGCTACATTCGTTCTATCTGCAAGGTTCAGGGTAAAAAGATCATTGCTTACAAAATTATAGCCCCAGGTATTTTGTCCTTCATTTTTAGTTCTTTCGATTGATGTTCCGGCCGTAATGTTAATCTTATGCTTTTCGCTAAACTGAGTGTTATAATCAGCATATAATTGATAAAGTTCATTTATGCTGCGGCTATTAATAAATTGTGCCGAATTTGGTGTCTGGCGTATATCTTGAACACCGCCTGCATAATTATAACGGGTAAATGTAGGCCTGGTGAAGTTATTATTGTTGTAATTTAACCTTAAAGCAGCTTGTGCGGTTAATTTTAAGCCTGGAATTACGTTATAATCTGCTTTAAAGTTTGTGGCTAAGTTCGAAGTATTATCTCTTGAAATACCTCCTTCAGATAAGGTTTGTGCAGGATTTTCATAACCCTGATAACCGTAGAATTGTCCTCCGGGATTAAATACGGGTTGGTAAGGAAACTGACGGGTAACATTGGTGAGTGCATTACCCATTTCTGTTGGATTTGTGTTTCCAATGTTAGTATAACTGGTACGCGTTTCTAAATTCAATTTTGGCGTTAGGCGAAAATCGTAGTTTAAACGTAAGTTATAGCGTTGCGAATTATTGATTCCGTAACGTACCACACCTTCATCTTTATTATATCCTGCAGAGAACAGATAGTTGTTATTTTCTCCTCCTCCGGATATTGAAATGTTATGAAGCTGCTGAATTGCGTTTTTATAAATCTCTTTATTCCAATCGGTGTAACCGAAAAAGCCAGGGAAATTGGTGATGTTGTAATTCCATCCAACAGTTTCCACGGGCGCATTTGCCCTGATTTTATCAAAAACGGATTGCGGAAAACCTGCAATACCTACATTACGTAAACCTTCATCCATGAATTCGGCAAATTGTAAGGTATTCTGCATTTTTCTTAGGAATGTAGGTTCTTTTAATCCGAAGGTAGCACTGTAACTCACTTCCGGCGGGCCGCTTTTTCCCTTTTTGGTGGTTACAATTACAACACCATCGCCTGCACGGGCGCCATATATTGCAGCAGAGGCATCTTTTAGCACAGTTACTTCAGCAATGTCGTTAGGGTTAAGTGCATTAAAGGTTGCAAAGCTTGTTGGTATACCATCAACTAAAACTAATGGCGAGTTTCCATTGATTGAAGAAGAACCACGAATATTAAAACCATATTCTGAAGCGCCTGGTTGACCAGAACCTTTAGTTATTACAAAACCGGGAACCGTTCCCTGCAATGCATCTAAACTGTTATTTAAAGATCTGTTTTCAAAAACATCTGATTTCACTGTTGATATGGCCCCGGTTACAGCACCTTTAGTTCTGGTTCCATAACCTACCACCACAACATCCTGTAATTTAGTATCTGTTTTAGTAAGTTTTATGTTAACACTTGCCTGTCCGTTGTAGTTGAATTTCTGTGTTTCGTATCCGATAAAAGAAAAAACAAGCACAGCTGAAGATTGTGGTACATCAAATGAAAAATTACCATTAGCATCTGTAGTGGCTCCAATCTTTGTGCCTTCAATAACTACACTTGCACCGATAATTGGTACTCCATCAGCAGCATCTGTTACCAAACCGGTTATTTTTTGCCTTCTTTGCTCATTAGGAAGGCCTGCTGTTACCGGTGGTCTGCTGGTAATTAAGATGGTTTTGTTTTTCACCGAAAATTGAACGGGTTGGTCTTTAAAGCATTGCTCTAGCACCGCCATCAAATCCATATCTTTTGCCTTGATGGAAATGGGCTTGGCGTTTCTTACATCTGCATTATTGTAAAGAAAATCGTAATCTGTTTGTTTTCTAATTTGAGCAATAACCTCTTTAAGTTTTGCTTTGTCGGCATTGATGGTGATTTTTTGTGCAAAAATCTCAGCTTTAACCTGTAGAAACGTAACGATTATTAGTATAACGGTTAGTTTCATTTTTAGCAAGTAATTGGAATATACATAGGAGTTCCTCCTGAATAGTAATTCAGTAAATTTTTTATACATTTGGTTAATGGGTTTAGTTAAACTGTTGTTGGTTTATTTACCTATATGGCTATTTTAGTCCGTTAACCAGGGGCGGTTGCAACGTTCCTGGTTATCTTGTTTTAGTTCGGTTTATTTTCAGGCATTCCTCCTTTCTATTTTAAAATTTGTTTGTGTTTAGTTTGATACTATAACTTTTTTAGGGGTGATTCGAAAGTGAACATTGCCAAGTTTTTCAAGGTTGGCTAGTGTTTCCGAAAGTTGTTTTCCTCTCGAAAATGTACCTCCAAAACGTTCTATATTCTTATCGCTTGAGTATTCAACATCTACATTATACCACCTGCTCATAATTTTCATGATGCTATGAATACTTTGGTTATCAAACTGGAAATATCCATTTTTCCATGATAGTATTTCATCTATATCTATCGGATGAATTTGCAAATCATAAATCTTTGCTGAAGAACTTGCCGCCTGCCCGGGACGAATTTGTTTAATTTGACCTGATTTTAGATTTTTAACATTTACCAAACCGCTGATGAGAGAAGTTTTGGTGAAATCATCATCATCGTAAGCACTAACGTTAAAGTGCGTTCCCAGTACCGAAATTTGCTGATCTCCAGCTGAAACGATAAAAGGTTTTTTCTTATCGTGGGCAACTTCAAAATATGCCTCACCGGTTACTGTAACTAGCCGCTGATTACCTGTAAAGGCGGCAGGAAAAGTAATCGAAGATGCAGCATTTAACCACACCTTTGTTCCATCAGATAATATAAGCTGGTATTCTCCACCACGTGGCGTGCTAACTTTATTCATCATCAAGGCAGCTTGTTTATCCGTCAGTTTACCTGAATAAATAAGCTTACCACTTTCTGTGCGGGAAATTTCAGTTGCCCCTTGTTTTGCAATGTTTCCCTTTTTATCATCACTTAGTGAAATCTCTTCACCACCTGCTAACGTAAGAACCGCCTTATTACTTCCCGGATTAAAATCTATTTTAGGTCGTTTAGCCACTAAATTAGAATTAACAGTATTGGAGTCAGTTTTAAAAAACCAGAACAGGCAAAGCACCAGAAAAACTCCTGCAATTGCAGATAACCAGTACCATGGTTTTAATTTATGTGTTATTGGTTTTGCTAATGAAGACCAAACCCGCTCTTTAGCATCCTGAATTTCAGTTTGAGAAATATGCTGATTTTCTGGTTGCCAGTTTAAATACCAGGCCTCCAGATAATCCTGTTCTTCAGGTAGGATTGTGCCTTCCCTGAATTTCTTCAGCAAATCATTTATATCATATTTGAGCATAAGTAGTCATCGCTTATATTGTAAAGACAAATAAGTAAAGGGGTATGGGGGTAAAAAAAATATTATTTTAAAAGAATAAGAATATATAGAACAGTATGCCCAATCGAACCCTTAACACTTTTAATGCGTTCTTAACATGGCTTCTTACAGATTGCTCAGTTATTTCGAGGTTTTTGGCTATTTCTATATAGGTTAAATGTTCAGTCCTGCTCATTAAGAAAACGCGTTTCATTTTAGGTGGTAGTGCGTTTATCTCTTTCGATATCAAATCTGCCATTAGCTTTTCCCTTACCAGATGATCGGTTTCAGCTTCAAATTTTTCGTTAACGGCAAGCGAAATTTTGTACTTTTCCTGAAAGTTATTTCGAGAAATTAAATTCAAAACTTTATTTCTCGTACATGCGATAAGGTAATGCGTTAGGTTACTTTTAATGTTAATCTTTTCGGCATTTGCCCAGAGATCGATAAAAATTTCCTGAATAACATCTTCTGCTTCTTGCGTATTTTTTAAACGATTGCGGGCATGAACATAAAGCACGCTAAAATATCGTTCATAAAGTTCTGCATAAGCCAATCGATCGCCGGACCTGAGTAAATCCCAAAGATCATGATCAGTAAGTGAGTTATATTTGGTCATCGGTAAAGTTTTTATGCAATCGCAAACTTATTTAAGCTTTCACCGCAACCAAATGTAATAATAGCAAAACGATATTGCAACCTGATCTGTCCGAACAGTTTTGCAGTATTAGTATACCTATGATAATTTTTATTATTCTCCGGGTATTTCATCATATAAGCAATAGAGGTTTCCAAAATTAAGCTATATTTGAAAAAGGAAAGGCCAGCTATTTTCAGCCAAAACCGCTTTTTACCGAAAAGACCGGCCTTATCCTTTTTATTAAAACAAACTAACTCTCTATTCTTCTAAAATTCTGAATTAAGTAGAATATAACTGTTACCTACTATCTTACGGCTCAAATAGAATTTCGTTGGGTAACTTTGAAAGGAATAGCTACATGAGATTTGCAACCTTTCATAATCATATCTGCAGCAGTTTCTCCCATCATTACAAAATCAGTTGAGATTGTCGTGATGCCATTTAATATCAATTTCTTTATTGGGGTTTCGTTGTAAGAGATAATACCGATGTCTTGCCCCAGAACAAGATTTGTTAACAGCAATTTATCTATAAGTTCTACCAAATCATCCTCCCGAAGGTTAATGTAAACAGAACCTGCCCGCAAACTTTCATTTTTAAGATTTGATAAAATCTCGTAATCCAAAGCGTAATACCCACAAAAATTGATAAATCCTTCCAGAATGCTTTTCGAATAATAACTATCAGCCGGAAAAATTATTTTAATTGTTTTGTAAGCCTGAAGTTTATCAGCAAGTTCTTCGAGCGCACTGTAAATATCTTTCTGAAAGTCCTCATAAACTGCACAAAAATCTCCGGAAATTTCCTTTATCATCTTATCAACAAGCACCAACTTATCTTTTGGAATTTCTTCTATTATTTTATAAGTATTTTCATCTTCATCAAAAAAATGAGGAATAATAACCACTTTGTGATAGTGATTCATTTTTGATTCAACAATCTTTCTAAAGGTTTTAATATCATTATTATAGATATAAAAATCGATAGCTCCATTATTTCCCAATCGGGCAACCAAAGCATCATAAATAATTTTTTTATGGCTGCTCAATTTATTAAATAACAGCAGTACCTTAATTGGATGTGCAAAATCGACATTGCAGATGTAGTAGCCTTTACCTGGGATTGAATCAACCACCCCAAATTTTTTCAGTTGAGTATATGCTCGCTCTACGGTATTTCTCGCAACATCAAGCGCTATGCTCAAATCATTTATAGATGGCAATACATCTTTAACGGTTAGCAAATTACCTTCAATGCCTGCCAGTACAGCATTATAGATTTGCAGATATTTAGGTGTAATTGACTCTTCGTTAAGCTTTATAAATTTTAAATAATTTTTCATTAGTCAAGCGTAAGGCTTAAGCGCAATTCCTTTTAAATTGTTATTTATACTTGGTTATAATGATGACATTTGAAAAGCTGGTTAGGGGGGTAAATCTTATAACAATTACTTAAATTCTATTTGAACACATCTAAAGTGTTATCTAAAATTTATATCAGAAAATACAAAAATGATGTCAAGTTGTGCAGGTTTTGTAAAAATAAAATCTTCTAAATTTGAACATTAACCAAATAGAATTACCAATATGAAAAACGAACTTTCTGAAAAAGACATTGCTAATTATAGAGAAAATGGCTTTTTAGTAATAGAAAATTTTTTGAATGCCGATGAACTTGCTTTTTGGCGGGAAGCATTAGATGAAGCTATCCGAAACAGAAATGGCAATAAATTACCAGATAGAAAAGAGGTTTATGGAAAAGGTGATGATGCAGATAAAGCTTATTATGATAATGTTTTTGACCAACTGATTAACCTTTGGCAGGATAATGAAAAAATTAAATCTATTATGCTCGATGAACGTATCGGTAAAATGGCAACGGAGTTGTGTGGAGCTGATGGTGTTAGAATCTGGCATGATCAGGCTTTGGTGAAAAAGCCTTGGGCAAATCCTACATCTTGGCATTTAGATACACCTTACTGGTCTTTTAGCGACCGACGGGCTTTATCTATTTGGGTAGCGCTTGATGATGCTACTTATCAAAACGGCTGCCTGTTCTTCATACCTGGTTCACACCATCAAACCAGTTTTGATAATCCTGGAATTGGCAAAAACATGGGGGCTATTTTTGATACCTACCCCGCATTTGCAAATAGCCAATCAGTAGGTGTACCAATGAAGGCCGGAAGTTGTTCTTTCCATAATGGCCTAACCATTCATGGCGCCCATGCAAATATGACTCCCGGTTTTAGAAGGGCTATGACTTGTGCTTACATGCCTGAAGGCAATACCTTTAATGGCACCCAAAATATTTTAAGTGATGAAGAAATGGCTAAATTAAAAATTGGAGATTTGCTGAATAACAATAACATTAACCCTTTAATTTACAGCAAACACAGCTAAGCACTTCTCTATAAGCTACAACACATTCCCTATGAAAAACAAGTTTATCATTTTTGCTGCCATCAGTTCGATTTTGCTTTGCTCCTATTATCAGGTAAAAGCTAATGATTTTGTTATTAATGATGCTGAAAGTAAAAAAATTACAATAACAACTCCTGATAAAAAATTATCTCTAATTATTGATTATGCAAAAGGATGCGTTGTAAGTAAACTTATAGTTAATGGTAAGCAAACACTATCTTCTGCTGGTGTTTTCTCTGGCATGAGCAAAGGATTAAAAACTTTTACCTCAGCAAAGGGAGCAAGAAAAGCAATCGTTAGCCAAAATAATCAGGTAACTATCCATGGCATAAGCTATGGCGATAAAGAACTGGAAATTACCGAGTCGTGGACATTTACGCTTAAAGGTAATGCTGTAATTTGGGACATTACGAGGGAATACAACCAGGATGCCATTTTAGAAGACAATGCTTTTCCTCGCTGGAATTTCTCCAATTTAAGCGAATGGAAAGGCGGAATTTTAGACAACGGTGGCATGGTTTGGTGTAAGTACCTTAAAAACACAAACGATACCTACGGTGTGCATACTGGTGGGGTTACCTTTTGGAATGCAGATACAGGCAATGGACTTAGAATCTCTCCAACAATTTATGAAGGCAATAAAATTGCTTCAAAGTTTTCGCAAAACGAAAATGGCAATTTTACATTCAGTCAGATAGTTTCTAAAGATGACTTGAAGCAACGCCATAATCTTAGTCGTTTTGTTAATGGCAAGTTTGATGTTTTTGCACCTTTTAAAGTAAAGAAAGGGCGTGTAAAACTCAGTTTAAAACTTGATTACGTGGATTATTTCAAAGCATATTCCAGAGGAAATTTGCCTGGTATTGATGCGGTTTCGGTTAGAGAACTTTTGAATACAACAGGTAGATATGGCGTAGTAGATAATAATATTATTGGCGGCAATGGCTGGCTAACCAACTGGAAATGTCTCCACGAACCATTTTTTGCTCAAACCGGAATGGCCTTGAATGATGTCAACTACGAAAAAAACATGTCTTCTACCTTAGATCAGGAAAGAGATTTAGCAATGCTTGAAGATGGAAGGGTTTTGTCTCGTTGGCATAACGCTCCAGGCGATGAGATCAAGGGAACATATAATTTAGAAACGGGTTATTATGAGGCCATGTGGGGCATTACTGTTGATTCGCAAACGGGTTATGTAATCAATACAAGTGAACAATTCGATTTAACAGGAGATGTAAATTGGCTTAAATCTCACAAGCTAAGTGTCGAAAAAGCATTGGATTGGCTAATCAAAAGAGATGCTAATAATAATGGTTTGTTCGAAATGATGAATAACAATATTTCGGAGAAGAAGGCGAGTGATTGGTTGGATATTGTTTGGGCGAGTTATGAAAATGCTTTTGTGAATGCGCAGATGTACGAAGCTTTGAATTTGTGGTCTAACTGCGAACGTATTTTGGGCGATGAGCAAAAAGCGATTGCTTATTCGAAAATTGCTGATCGCTTGAAAGTTGCTTTCAACAAAAGCACAAAAGATGGTGGTTTTTGGTCTGAAGAACGCAAACAATACATTTATTGGAGAGACAATGATGGAAGTATCCACGGAAATAATTTAGTTACGCCTGTTAATTTTGCAGCCATTGCATTCGGCCTTTGCGATGATAAAACAAGAATAGCACAAGTATTAGATCAGATAGAACAGCGAAGCAAAGCCGAAAATTTATTTCATTGGCCGCTATGTTTCGATTCGTTCGAAAAAGCTGAATTAAGTGAGCGAAACTGGCCATTTCCAAAGTACGAAAATGGCGATATTTTCCCGACATGGGGCTATATGGGCATTCGGGCATATGCAAAGTATAATAAAAGCATCGCATTGAAATACATACAAAACTTATTAGCTCAATATAAAAAAGACGGATTATCATCACAAAGATATAGCAGAACTACTCAGTTAGGCTTGGGAGATGATATTCTTGCCGGAATAAGTACCAGCATAACGGCACTTTACAGAGACATTTATGGTATACGGCCAAAATGGAACAGAATGGGTTTAGAACCTAATTTAACTCCTTTATTAAACGGAACAAGTTTTCCATATACCTTACGTGGTAAAACCTATCAGATAAATTTGAAAGTAGATAATTATGCATTAACCGGAAAAAACTTTTCTGTTATAAGCGGAGCTGCTTTTGGTGTAAATGAAAAGGAGAATCTTCTTCAGTATTTTTTTGATAATCAAGAAAATAAATTACTGGAAGTTAATACTACTTCTAATTCATTTACCAAAATGATTGTAAAAAAAGTTGTATCTGCTGAGAATAATTCAAAAAACAGCTATTCAATATTGGTTAAAGGTTTAAAAGCAAACGCCGTTTATACATTAAAAGATAGCTCAAAAACTCAGGTTTTAAAATCGGATAAATCAGGAACTTTATCATTCAAAATCTCTGGTGATGCAACATCAAAATATGTTTTAAGAATAGGTAAAGCCAGTTAAGAAATAAGCGATGAAAATTCCAATTCTTTGTCCATACTGGGGCCATGAGCATATATCAATTGGGATATTTTTGGAGAAAATTCATGCGGTTGGATATGATGGCATAGATACCTGGATACCAAAATCGGCATCAGATAAACGAATTCTCTCTAAATATTTGCAGCAACATAATCTGTATTTTGTCGCACATCAACATCAGGCTGAAGGTTCAACATTTCAGAAATTCAGAAGCTCATTTTTAAAAAATCTGATTGCTTGTTTGGATTTTAACCCAGTCCTAATTAATTCTCATACGGGAAGAGATTATTTTACCAAAGAACAGAATCTTAACTTAATTGAGGATAGCCTTGAATTTTCTGCTAAATACAGTGTAAAAGTTTGTCATGAAACTCATCGAGGTAGATTTGGATATGCACCAATGGTGATGGACGAATATTTTTCCATGAATGAAGATTTTGAGCTAACGGCCGACTTTTCGCACTGGGTTTGTGTAACCGAAAGTATGTTGGAAAATTTTAGCAAACCATTAAATGAAGCGATAAAAAGAAGTCGCGGTATTCATGCCAGAGTAGGATTTAAACAAAGTCCACAAATTGGTGATCCGGCAGATCCGATTTGGGAGAAAGAAGTGCAGGTTTTTCTTAAATGGTGGGATAAAATTATTAAGATAAATGTTGAATTGAAAACTAAAATTTTACCTGTGACTACTGAATTCGGCCCACCGCCCTACATGGCAAATATTCCCTTCACAAATAAACCATTATACAATCAATTTCAAATTAATTGTTACATGAAGGATTTACTGAAAACGCGTTACCGTGATTACAGCATTTCATCTGATAATCGGTAAACTTTGGGAGAAATACCGTTTTTCTTTTTAAACAGTTTCGAGAAATGAAATACAGATTCAAATCCGGTTTGATAGGCAATCTCATTGATATTCAACACTGTGGAACGCAATAATTCTTTAGCTCTTTTTAAACGTAAATTGAGGTGGTATTGATTTGGAGATTCTCCAGTTGATTGTTTGAATGCCTTTCTAAATGCCGAATAACCCATTGGAAGTTGAGCAGCTAGTTCTTGCATATCTAATGGCTGCTCAAAAGATTCGTGAATAATAAACTTGGCTTTAGCAATCAGCTTACCTAAAGGGTCATTTTCATAATCTAATCCGCTGGAAACCGTATTTACATGCCCTAATATTTGAAAAGCGGTACCCGCTAACTGTTGGTGATATCCTGAAAGTGATGTTTTAGCCATTTCAGTCATATGTCTAAATAAATAGAGTAATTCCTTATGAAGGCCAACATCAATCAGTGAATCTCCTGCGGTTAAAAGCCCTTTTTCCATAAATCGATCAGCAAAAAAACCATTAAAACCTACCCAATATTCTTCCCATCCGGAATGGGCATATGGTTTGTATCGATGCTTCACTCCCGGATATAGAAAAAAACAGGTGCCTTCTGAAACCTGAGTTTCAGACATCCTGTCGGAAGCAAATAGTCCCTTCCCTTTAGAAATGAATATGAGGTAATAATCATTTAAAATCCTTCCCTTATTCCAGGTTAGGCTATGGCTTTCAGGATGCTCTGCGTTGGGATAATTTTCATCAGGTTCTACTTTAGAAAAACCAACTGAAGTAACATAGAAACCCCAATCCTTATCTACCTCACTAACGTTTAAATATTTAAAGTAATTCCCCTGCATACAAAATTTTAAGCCTAATGTATAAAATCTTATAAACAAAAAAGAACGGGCATGGCCCGTTCTCTAATTATAAACCAACTACTAACCTATTGTGGATTTTGTGTTAAATTATCTAGAATAATTTCTCTTTGAGGAATAGGCAAAAGTGTCTTATTTGGTGTTAATACATATGCTCCAATTGGAAACTGTGCAGGTGCTTTTGCAATTTCTCTTTGTCCGTGGGCATTCATAATTTCGACTGCTTTACCTGTACGTACCAAATCAAACCAACGATGGTTTTCAAATGCAAGTTCTACTTTACGTTCTTGATAAATCGCTTCTCTAAAAGCCGCTTGTGTATTTACATTCAGCGCTGCTACCGGATTACCCGATGTTTTAGCCGGCAATCCAGCTCTGGTTCTTATCGAATTTAGCAAATTAAATGCTTCACCACCTGCTGTAAAACCCTGTTCATTAAGGCATTCGGCTATCATTAGCATAACATCCGCATAGCGGATTACCGGAAAGTTTACATTTGTTTGCCCTGGTTGTACGAAACCCTGATTATATTTTTTAATGTAAGGTACAGCGACAAAACCTGCCGTACCGGTAAATCCTTCAGCTAAAGAAACATCTTTACGCAAATCACCTGGTTCATATGAAGAAATTAAATCTGATGTTGGTGTATTCCATCCACTACCAAAGCTTAAATTCGTTCCTGGGTCTTGCGTAACCGCCGTTCCAGAATTGAATGGTGCAAACTGATACATAAAATTACTCGAAAGATTTGTACCGGCAGTTGAGTAATATTGAATCTCAAAAATAGATTCTGCATTGTTCTTGTTTGTGGTTAAATAGATACTTGCATAGCTTGGTAATAAGCTATAACCAGTTACTTTTCTTAAAGCAATTAAGGCTTCGGCAAACTTTTTCTGTGTCATGTAAACCTCGCCTAGCAAGGCATTTGCAGAACCTTTAGAAACTCTGCCTTTCTCAGAAGCTAGATAACTGCTTGCTTCCGGCAGGTTAGTTGCAGCATCATTCAAATCTGAAATAATTTGTGCATAAACAGCATCTGCGGTTGCTCTTCCTCTAGATGGTGCATCAGTTGGTGATTTAGTAACTTCAAGTCTCAATGGCACTCCACCAAACTGTCTTACCAGATTAAAGTAATGGAAAGCCCTTAAGAATTTTACTTCTCCGATGGCTTGTGTTTTGGCCGCAGCCGACATTGTGATGCCATCTACATGGTCTAAAACATCATTACATCTGAAGATTGAAGTGTAAGTATCTCTCCAGAAATCCTGTATCAGTGTATTGGCAGAATTAGCAAGAAATTGATCTACCTGCTCCCTGTTTTCTTGTCCCCTTTGGGGCGCATTATATTGAAAAGTAGTATTATCAGAACGCATTTCGCCAAATAGCCAGAAGCTGAATGTTCCAAGTCCGCGTAACGAACTGTAAGCACCATTAACACCTTGTTTAAGATCGGATTCTGTTTTCCAGAAGTTCACATCTGTTAAACTGGATTCGGGTGTTTGATTTAAAAAATCCTTTTTACAAGCAGAGAATGTTGTAACAAAAAGGAAAAAAGTAATTGATAAATATCTTGAATGAGTTTTCATATTCTTTCTAATTAAAAGGTCATGTTAATGCCTGCTGTAATAATTCTAGGAAGCGGATATGCTGTGAAATCACGTCCTGGTGTTAATGCAGAAAAACCATCGTTGGTACCTGCTTCAGGATTCGCACCACTGTACTTAGTGAATGTTACAAGATTCTGAACGCTTGTATACAGTCTAAGGGTTTTTATAAATTTCGATGAGGTGATAAATTTCTGTTTGAAATTATAGCCCAGAGAAATATTTTGAATACGCAAAAAACTTGCATCTTCTATCCATTGAGAATTAACTTCACGGTAGAGCGGTCTGCCGCCATTCGTAGTAGGTGCAAAACCATTCCCTGGGTTTGAAGGTGATCTAAATCTATCAAGCACACGACGATCAACGTTGAAAACCCCATCAGTATTCAAAAAGAATTCATTACCTGTTTTCATAATTTGTCCACCTTGTGTACCAACAATTAAAATATTCAGGTCGAAATTTTTATATCCAAAATTATTGGTAATACCATATGTAAAATCAGGCTGAGCATTTCCAATTACTGTAAAATCTTTTACCTCTTCGATGATGCCGTTACCATCAATATCTTTGTAACGAACAGATCCAACTATTGATGAACCGTGTTTAGGCTGACTTGCAAGTTCTGTAGCATTTTGGTAAATACCATCAAACTGGAAACCAAAAAACTGTCCGATTGGCTTACCAACCTCTGTTTTATGTGTCGAATAACCACCACCGCTTCTTCCGCTGTATATTGGCGCATTATTATTGCCTGGATTAAGTTCTAAAACAACGTTTCTGTTAATGCTGATATTTGCATTTGTACTCCATGTAAACTCACCCGTTAAGTTTTTCGAAGTCAATCCAATTTCAAAACCCCTGTTTCTAACTTTCCCCAAATTGATAGTTGAAGAAGAGAAACCCGAAGCAGAAGGAAGCTCTGCATTTAAAAGTAAATCACTGGTTATACGGTTGTAGAAATCGAAAGTTAAACCTAATCTGCTTTTAAATACTGATAAGTCTAAACCTAAATCCAGTTCATCTGCTTTTTCCCATGTTAAATTTTGGTTGGCTATTGAGCCTGAAACTCTGCCATTGGCTAATCCGCCACCAAAAGAATAATTTGAAGAACCTATGCTCGCCGCATACTGATAATTTGGAATGTTGAAATTACCTGTACGTCCATAACTCGCTCTTAATTTTAAGTCACTTAACCAGGTTGCATTTTTCAAAAATTGCTCTTCAGATGCTCTCCATGCAAATGCAGCAGATGGAAATGTACCATAACGATAATTTGAGCCAAAGCGTGAAGAACCATCAGATCTTACTGTTGCAGTTAGTAAATATTTATCCTTAAAAGTATAATTTACCCTCGCCAGATAAGAAATTAATGCCCACTTTTCAATGCCTGCTCCTGCTCCATTAAGCAAAGTAGAAGCATTTATAGTCTGAATTAAGTTATCGGGATAGTTTGTTGCTCCGAAATTAAAACCTTCATAACGTTCTTGTTGTGCAGTATAACCTGCAACTGCACTAATTTTATGGTCTGGACCAAAATCTTTTTCATAAGATAATGTAATTTCAGATAACCAGTTAGAAGTAGTATTCTGAGCGGTACTTGATGAAGGAATAGAAGGATTTGGATTGATATTGCTTGTTTCACCGATTACGAACGATGGGCTAAATGCAAACGAACTGTTATTGATATAGTCATAATTGAAACTATATTTTGCTTTAAGTCCGTCGATAATTTTGTACTCCGCAAATGCAGTAGCCAGCCCTCTGAAATATTTTGCTTTTGTACCTGCAAATTCGAGTGTGTTTAAAGGATTACCAGCTCCGATTGCACCTGGCGAAGTGATGAAAGTGGTTCGGTTACCAGCTGCATCTGTAATAGGTACAAGTGGACTAAGCCATAAAGTACGTGTCAAAATATCTCTTTGACCAGATTCAAATCCATTTCTGTTTTGAATACCACCACTTGGTGCAATACTTAAACCAACTTTTATTTTTTTGCTGATGTCTGATTCGATGTTAAAGTTTACTGAATATCGTCTGTAATCTGTGTACCGAATTGTGCCTTGCTGTTCAAGCCTACCAATTGAAGCAGAATATCTTGTACTTTCAGAACCGCCACGAATACTTGCATCAATATTACTTTGGGTTGCTGTTCTTAGCACTGCGTCATACCAGTCGGTTCCTTCGCCATACTGGGCAGGATTTCTAAATTCTAATGGAATATCTGCATCTGTAGTGGTTTGTCCGTTAGCAGTACGCATGTCGGTTATCATTTCTTTTCTAAACTGCGCATATTCTGTACCATTCAAAACATCAGGACGACCTTTTTGCGGCACTTGCTGAGAACCAATGTAGGCATTGATACTTACCACCGGAGGTCCAGTTTTACCACGTTTAGTAGTGATTACGATTACACCATTTGAACCACGAGAACCATAAATTGCAGTAGAAGAAGCATCTTTTAAAACGGTTACCGTTTCAATATCATCAGGACTAATAACATTCAAAGGATTATAAACCTGACCACCTGAATTTGATATCGCAAATCCATCAACAACATATAATGGATTATTCCCTGCAGTGATAGATCCTGTTCCTCTTATCTTTACGTTTACACCACCTCCGGGAGCTCCGGTTGGTGCACTTATCTGCACACCAGCAATCTGCCCAACAAGTTTTTGGTCGATAGAGCTAACCGGCAAATCTTTAACCTGAGCGGATGAAATGGTAGAAACTGACCCTGTTAAATCTTTCTTTTGTGTAGTTCCATAGCCTACAACTACCACTTCATTCAAATTATTTTCAGCATCTATTAACTGAATTGAAGACAGGCTGGCAGATGCAGAAATTTCTTTCTGAGTATATCCTTGATAAGATATAACCAATACATCATCTGCTGCAACGCCTTTTATGGTAAAACGGCCATCACTATCGCTAATCGTAGCTATCTTGCCTGATTTTACACGGATTGTAGCTCCTGGTATTGGCTGACCATCTTTATCCACAATTCGTCCTGAAACATCGATGCGGTTAAGTTTTAGCAAAACTTTATGTTCATCCTTTCCGAATACAGGATTAGCGAAACTCATTGTACTGAGGGCTGCAAGCGAACAGCTGAGCACAAAGACTGCAGTCTTGGAAGCCCGCCCAGCCCTGCTTCTTGAAAGAGCGTAAGCATTCTTTGAAGTAAATTTTTCCATGGTTTATTTGGTTTGTTAAATGATTATTTGTTAGTTATAGGGATAATTATTCCGACTGGAAGACTCCAGCCGGAAAAACATTACTAATCAACTATCCAATACCGCTATTGATAGTATATTTTGGGCAATCCTCACCTGATAGGGAATGAACATAACTTCGTTCATCACATCCTTTCAAAGCGATTAACTGTAATTATTTGTGCTAAAAAATTACCCTCTGCTATTTAATTGTATAGCTATATTTAATTTTCCTGTTTTTTTCTGGTTGAAAACTCTGTCCCGTATCCTTGCTTGATGATGTGAAATCAGTTGTGTTTTCTGATAAATTCCCAAGCGCAAAACCATAGCATCCTTTGCTGGTTTCCGTAGAAATCACCACCAGATATTTTTTGCCTTTCGCTAAATCAATCTTTGGAGTAGTTTTTATATTTTTTGCCGACCACCCTATTGAATCTCGTGGAATAGATATTTTTTCCAGCAACTTATTTTTTGATGCAACACTATCTGTAAATTCGTAGAAATCCAGTACGAGATCGGCATCCGGATAGCCACTCTTAAGAGTATTTATTACAAATGAATTTAGCTTTCCAGATTTACTTGCAGTAAATATCTGGCTACGTTGCTTGGTTTTATCTAAATCGCAGCTGGCAGTAAATACTTCTGGCGATGAACTTCCTCCCTTTTTTACTGAAAAAGTTGTTAAACAGTTCATTGGATTAATCGAACCATCTTCGGCAAAGCTTAGTGGAGCCCAATAATAATTAGCCTGCGCCTCGTTTTTTGCAGCGTTGTTCCATAAATCACTACCATAAAGGTATATCGTTTCCGAATTCACCTTCATTGTTGATACAAAAGACGGTTGTCCTCCGCATGAATTGTCGCTAATTCTTTTTCCAGCCGACCATGGACCCAAAGGAGATTTGGCAGTTTTATAAGAAGTTCCTGTTCCTGAACAATACCCACAATTAGGGTCTGAATAAGTTATATAATAAATACCATTTCGTTTGAATAAAGCAGGAGCTTCCGTTTTACCTTCGGTAACTGGGCTTGAAACTTTTCTGTTGCCAGAAAGATAATCTTCAGTTAATTGTTCTACAATAATGCTCCCCTTTGTTCGCCAATCTGTAAATGCAAGGTATCCTGTTCCATCATCGTCAATAAAAAGATCATGGTCTCCATTATTTAATCCCGCAGCAGGCATCGTACTATTAACTGCAATTTTGGGTTCAGCAACTTCTATAAACGGCCCGATAGGAGATTTACTTGTAAAAACTCTGTAACCGCTAACATTATCATAAACGTTTATCCAAAGCACATAATTTTTGTTCTTTTTGTTAAAGATTACGTGCGGACGGAAACAACCATAAGTTTTTCCATCACATCTTGATTGCCAAAGTGGCGTTTGAGCATCAAATAAAAAACCTTCATCTTTCCAGATCACCATATCTTTTGAAGAGTATGTTTTAAAACCGCAGAAAGGAGCTGTTTTATTATTCCATTCAAAGCCACAGTCGTAGCTTGTTCCATACAGATAATAGGTTCCGTTGAAAAGAGCAATTTCCCCATCATGGGCATCAACCGCATTCCCAAGAGCATCAAATCGGGTGATTTGTTTACCATCCGAAGAAAAATTTTTTACCTGTGAATTTGAGATTGCACTATGGCATAAGAATAACAGCAAGACAATGTATAATTTCATCATATAATTGGTTAGTCGTTCTATTAATTAACAATTACGAGTTAGTAAAACGTTTAACCAAAAATAAGTTCTTAATGAAAAGTCTTTTTATATTATTTGATAATAGTTTTGTAGTTTATGATTTATTGAGTTCTAAATAGAGATATAGGCGTGTTTGATCTTAGAAATTATAGTTTTATTTAAACTATTTCCCTTCTCTACTGTAAAAAAGCTAATGTCATTTTTTCTCGAAGAATAATTTTTGAAGCCATGCAGCAGCTCAGCAATTTCAACTACTAGTTAGATATGAGATTTATCTTTCGAAACTCTGTTGGATTAAGCCCAACCTTTTCCTTAAAAATCTTTGAAAAATAAAAGCTTGATTGAAAGTTTAATTCAAAAGAAACACTTTTAACGGGTATGCTTTCATTTCTTAAAAGTTCTTTGGCTTTTTCTATTTTCAGCTGAATGTAGTATTGACCGGGAGATAGCCCAGTATGTTTTTTAAATAACTTTCTAAACCAAGAGTACCCAACATTTAAATCTTCTGCTGCTTGCTCTGGCGAATAGGCATTACAAATATTCGATCTAAACAACAATCTTGCTTTATTAATAACCAGTTCATCTTCTTTTGTAAGCCCGAAACTTTGTTTTGAAACAGAATAACAGATACCTATAAGATGTAGTGCGGCGCCTGATACCAATGGTTGATAGCCTGGTCTTTCATCCCTAATGTTTTCAATAATTGAATTATATAAGTCTAATACAGAATCGTTAAATCCAATATACAAACAAGGTACTTTAGGGTTAAGGTAGCCAGAAACTACAAGCTGATCTAATATTTTGCCATTCAATCCCACCCAATGTTCATCCCATCCTGTATTTTCATCTGGTCTGTAACGATGCCTTTCATTTGGAAACAGAAATATGATCGACCCGGCGGCAACAGTCATTTGTTCACAACTTTCGGATTCGAAAACTCCTTGACCATTAGTTATGTATATTACCTGATATTCTTGCAGTATGCGCCATTTATCCCACTTAAACTGATGATGACCAGGATGATTTTTAAAGGGATAATCAGCCGAAGCCTGAATGCAAGTGCGGCCCGCATTCAAAATGGTTAAGCCCCAGCTTTCATCTTCTTGACTTACGGGAAGATATTTGAAAAAATTAATCATCTAAAACACATTGATTTAAAGAAGCGATGTATAAAATAAGCGACTAATCAGGCTAATTTTATAACTAACGTTTTCAAAATAACCTACTCGCAAATGAAAGCAAAAAGATTTGAAAAACCATAGCAAGTCAAATCCTACAGTCTTTTTATCAAATTCAACATTTAATACATCAGTGCAGTAGATACCTTTGAATTCAAAAAAACTTTAATAAGTTATTGCATAATTTAGTAAGCATGGAGTTAAACTCAAAAGTTAGAATTGGATTATTTGGTGTTGGACTTGATACCTATTGGAACCAGTTTTCAGGATTAAAAGACAGGCTAAACGGCTACTTAGGTTTAATAGAAAATAAACTTCAAATGCTTGATGCTGAAATCATAAATCTTGGGCTAATTGATAACGCTGATAAAGCTTTCACTGCCGGAGATCGTTTCAGAGCCGAAAATATCGACATTCTATTTCTTTACGTTTCTACATACGCACTTTCTGCAACTGTATTACCTGTTGTAAAAAAGGCCAACGTGCCTATAATTGTGCTCAATCTATCGCCTGAGGCCAATATTGATTATACAGTTTTTAATCAAATGGATGATAGGACTAAAATGACCGGAGAGTGGCTTGCCTATTGCTCACCATGTGCGGTACCAGAAATTGCAAATGTGTTTAAAAGATGTAAAATCCCTTTTTTCCAAGTTACCGGAATGTTGGAAAATGATGAGCATGTGGAAAGTGAAATAAAAGAATGGGTTGAGGCGAGTAGAGTTGCAAAGGTTATGTATTATAACCGGATGGGTGTTATGGGTAATTATTATGGCGGGATGATGGACATTTATACAGATCTTACACTCTTAACTTCAACCTTTGGAGGTTACATTGAAGTTCTGGAAATGGATGAACTCTCCGCTTTAAAGAAGAGCGTTACTACTGAAGAAAAGCAAAAAAAACTTGATGAGATTAGTAATGTATTTGAAGTAGAAGAAGACTGCGTACCTGAGGAATTAACCAGAGCTGCAATTACGGCAGTTGCTCTTGATAAACTTGTGGCGAAATATAAACTAGGTTCTTTAGCCTACTACTACAAAGGAACGGGCAATTTGGAAAATGAAAGCACTGCAAGTTCTGTTATTTTAGGCAACTCTCTCCTTACTGGAAAAAACATACCGGTTGCTGGAGAGTTTGAGGTAAAAAATGCCCATGCAATGAAAATTATGGATAGCTTTCATGCCGGTGGGTCGTTTACAGAATATTACGCCATGGATTTCAAAGATGATGTGGTATTAATGGGGCATGATGGTCCTTGTCATCCAACGATTGCCGAGGGAAAAATAAAGGTTAAACCACTAAAGGTTTACCATGGTAAAGTAGGTCAAGGTTTATCGGTTGAAATGTCAATTGCACATGGTCCTGTCACTTTACTTTCAGTGGTAGAAGACGGTGTCGGAGGAATGCTTTTGTTGATAGCAGAAGGCGAATCAGTAGAAGGAAAAATCCTTGAAATTGGAAATACAAATTCAAGGTATCGCTTCTCTATTGGAGCAAGAAACTTCGTAGAGAGTTGGAATAGTCATGGGCCAGCACATCACTGTGCAGTAGGAAATGGCAGGTTAGCATCTAAAATAAAGAAGTTAGGATTAATTTTAAAGATACAGACCGTACAGGTTTGCTAATCGATAGAGAAAGAGCGTTTTCTATTTTTGGTATAGACTGGTTAGGCCTTCGAGTTTCTGATATCTATGCTAAAAAACTATACTCTGACTGCTGGAATTAGAAATGTTAATAAAACTTTAGTGCCATCGAACTGTTAGAAAGAGAAAACTAACTACAGCGAATATGACAGCAGATAAAAAGCAACAGGCAATTCAGTTATTGAAACAAGGACTAGAAACTGTTCAAGAGCGAGCTTACACAGAGATTGCCGAAATACCTACAGAGGAACAGGAAGATTTTGAGGTGAAGTACAGCTTTGTACATGATGGTATTGAAGGGATTTTTACAGTTATCGGAAAATCCGGTATAGCTGCAGAAAAAGAAGTTCCATTGAAGGTAACGTTATTGAGCGAATTCCCTGAAGATTCCCTGCTTTATGATTCAGCAACAGCAAAGGAGCAAGTTGACAATGACTTGTTAGGTGCTGAAGCGTACCTGAACAGCCACATCAATCAAGGGTAAAAAAGGTGGTTTATGGACAAACCCTCTTATTTAAATTTTGACCATTCCAAATATGCGTGGAAACCGGAGATAGATTACAGAATGCAACCCGAAGCTTACCAAGTTGGCAAAGGTGAGTAGGGCGTTTTAATTTGCGAGCCTTACAAAAGCGAGATTGGACAATACTGGCGGTTTAAAACACCCGAAATTGCTAAACTTAGCAGTGATAAAATCTATGAACTATTTCTCGCCTATCTAAAAACCGGAGATTTTGTGGGTGCTGATATGAGCAGAAAATACCTCCAGATGGGTTATACCCGGGCAAGGAGATACACAAATTATAAAGGTGGTAAGAAATATGATGCGGATAAGAATCACCAACAACTCGAACGCGGAACGGGAGATGCCCAAAAAGCCATATCTGCATCTATTTTTTATGATAAATGGAAGCTTGCAGAGGCTGATGAAAAGTATTCCAGATTAAAAAAACAATGGAAAAATGAACGGGGTTAAAAAGCAGCATCTCCCAGAGAAAAACTGTATAGTTTGTGGGCGCAGTTTTAGCTGGCGTAAGAAATGGGAGAAAAACTGGGATGACGTTAAATACTGCTCAGAAAAATGTAAGAAGGAAAGTTTAACGCAAAAGACGCATATTTAAGAAAATGTCATAATAAAAAAATGCCCCCTTTTTACAGGGGACACCTAACTAATCCAAATTTAACCTCTTTCTCTATGCTATTGAGAAAGAGGTTATTATTAATTAATATCCTGGATTTTGTTTTAACTTCGGATTTGCACTCAGAATATCTCTACCTATCGGGAAAATTTCAGTGTGTTTATCTGCATCAGGTTTTTTATCCCACCATGTACCTTTGGTAAACACATCCCAGCGAATCAAATCTGTTCTGCGGCGATTTTCTCCAATAAACTCCCTACCCCATTCATCCAACATTTCCTGATCAGTGAGTTGCGCTCCACCTGCGGCATAAAGGCTAGAAGAGCCTGAAGGATAATTACGTTGACGTACTCTGTTTAGCAGAGTGGCTGCAGTGGCTTTATCGCCTGCACGATATCGGCATTCTGCAAGCGTGTAGTAAACCTCAGTAAGTCTGATTTCTGCATAGGCTGAAGTAATCCGGTTCGGATCTGGAGTTGGATACATCGGATACTTCACCATAAAAACACCAGAGTTATGGTCGGCATGATTCATATTAGACTCTTTATCAGCAATCTTGATTCCAGGTTTAGTGCCTAAGAAATAACCAACCTGGTCACGGATAAATAGTGCATATGGTCCTTTATTACCTCTTACAGTATCGGTTTTTATTACACCGTTTACATTAGTTGTATATGGAAGATAACCGTATAGAAACATACCTTCACGTTTACTATCGCCTAAGTTCTTATATTTTTTCAGACGAAGGTCATCCGGATATTTTTGAAATTTCACAAATGGCTTCCCAAGGGTATGGGTATATTCTACACTATCAACATCCCGGCCTGGCTGAAGCGCGAATCGAGGGTTTGATTTTCCGAAATCGGTAAAACCACAATAAAGAGTTGCCGCATCATAAGTCATTCCCCAGAAAAACATTCCGCTATCGTACTGCCAGTGCGTTCTGGCTAACGTACCCGGAAAGCCATATATAACTTCTGAATTTAGGGTTTTGTTAGTGTAATCGAATGGCGCATCCCAGCGTGAGTCAAGTGTGTAAGCACCGTACTTTCCATCAATGATATCACGGCATACCGCTTCACATTCTGTAAATTTATCCGTTCCGATATATACCTTGGCATTTAGGTATAAACGGGCAAGCAATGTTGCCGCAGCAGCCTTTGTCCATCTTCCTATACCATTTGCCCCAAGTTGTTCACGCAAAGGAAGTGCAGGGATAGCGGCTTTCAATTCAGATTCGATATAGTTAAATGTTTCCTGCGGAGTTGCCTGGGCGCTCCCCTGGGTTGTGTTTTTAACATCGGTCACAATTTCAATATTACGGTAAAAGTCGAAAGCACGTAGATAAAACCATGCCCTTAATGTTCTGAGCTCGGCCTTAAAATCATTTAGTTCATCTGTTGTAACGCTAAGTTTCGCCGGGTCAGTAATTCCCTCCATATCCTGAAGTGAGTTAGTAGACAGTACAATACCCTGGTAAAAATTTCTCCATGCGCCATTCGTGAAACCATCCTGAGGAGTCCAGGTATGGTAATGCATCCGTTGGTAATACCCACCGTCTTGCCAGTCTCCCTGGCGGTTATAAGTACCCATTTCATCGCTACTATCTTCGCCAACGGCATAAACATCATTTCCTTGAATGCTCCAGTATGCATGTTCAAAAGGTCGTAAAAAATCACGTATAACGTCATCCCTTCGGGTAAGAAAATTTGCCGCATCAACCTGGTCATAAACCTCTTCGTCGAGCTTTGTGCATCCGGCAATGGCAATAAGTAAACAAAATGATAGACCGATATTTCTAATATATTTTTTCATTTTTTCAAATTTTAAAAGGTTGCCTGTAATCCGAAAATTAGCTGAAGTGTAGATGGGTAGTAATTCAGCGACGTATTTACACCCGGTGTTAACCCGTTTACCTGAACCAATTCAGGATCACCGCCTGTGTACTTTGTAAAGGTGTGCAGGTTTCTTCCCGCAGCATACAATCTAACTGACTTAACATATTTGATGTTAAGTGGCTGTTTGTAGCCCAGAGACACATTGTCGATTTTTACGAAAGAACCATTTTCAAGGAAGTAATCTGAGGCGATTGAAGTGGTTGCCGTACTTTTTAGCAGTGAATACTTACTACCTGTATCGTAGGCAGATTTTAAAACATTCGCATCGCTTTGGCTTGAAGGCGTTCCGATGTAAAAGGCCGTGGTATTAAATATTTTGTATCCAAATGTTCCACGAAGGAAAATCCCTAAATCAAATCGTTTATACCTGAAGGTATTACCCATTGAAGCAATAAATTTAGGCAAACCGTTTCCAACAAATTGTTTGTCGTCATTATTAGCCTGATTGGCCTGAACAATGGAACCGTCCTTCTTGTAAACTAATAGTGCCCCGGCATCATTAACGCCTGCTGAACGAAGCGTATAAAACTGTCCTATGCTTTGACCTTCCTGGATACGCTGAATATTTCCAGGTGAACCAGGTGCCGGCAATCCTGCTACGTCCTGAAAAGTTCCGCCTTTATAGATTTCATTTGAAAATGAAATAAATTTATTTCGGTTGTAGGCAAAAGCAAGATTTATATCGTAACTAAAATCACCTCCCTTTACTGCTTCGGCGCTCAATGATAATTCGATACCGTAATTTTTCATTGTACCCACATTGGTAAAGGTTGTAGATTGTGTATTTGGTGGTACCGGAACTGTGTAAGAACCAAGTAAATCCTTGTTGGTTCTAATGTAATAGTCAAGAGAGCCACTGATGCGGTTATTCAATACTGAAAAATCTAAACCAACATTGAAATTCAAAGATTTCTCCCAGCTCAAATCAGGGTTAACATTTGATGAGGGACCATAAACCTGGTAATACTGTCCATTGAATGGAAAATAACCAGCGCCACCATACAAAAGCAGCGAAAGATAATTGCCGAAATCCTGATTACCAGTAATTCCATAATCTGCACGGATTTTTAATTCATTTACCCATGGAAGTGCGCCTTTAACAAAGGCCTCTTCAGATAATCTCCAGGCAGCAGATACAGCCGGAAAATTTCCCCATTTATTATTTGCGCCGAATTTTGATGAACCTTCTCTTCTCAAACTCGCTGTTAGGATATACTTGTTGTCAAAATCATAGTTCATTCTTCCAAAAAACGAAATCAGCGTAGAACCATTCTGCGTAGAAGCTACTGCAGACTGACCCTGCCCCGCTGCGCCACCGTTGTACAAACCAGAACCAAGATTATTCCATAAATAAGTATCAAATGGAAAATCATAATTCTGAGCATAAACTCTCTTATAATTGTACAATGAGTAAGAGTATCCGCCTAAAACTTTCAGGTGATTTCTTCCAAAATCTTCCGAGTAGTTTCCTGTCCATTCAATGTTTTTCTGATCATTCTCCTGTTGTTCCTGAGAGGCGAAATTGGTTTGGGTTATTTTATTTGCCTGTACAACAGATGAAAGTGTTGATGGGCTGAAGTACATATTCTTTGCCGAGCGGCTGATTTCTGAAATGGTTACCATTGTGCTCAGATTCGACAGGATATTCATTTTAAGGGAACCATTAATATCCAGTTGCTTTATCTCTGCACCCGATTTAATCACATTCGCATTCTCAACCGGATTGTTGGAAAAAAATCCGGTATTGATATAATTGTATTTTCCAGCTGGATTGAAGATTGCATAAGTTGGATTTAACGTTAATGCGTTATTAAAGTTGCCTTGGTCTGAATTGCTTGTTGTCATATACCTTGGAGCGGCAGTCAGTGTTGCAACAAACATATTATTGTCGGTAGCATGATTGATGTTAAGTCTTGCACCATATTCCCTTTTATGTGCACGTAAGTCTATACCATCCGCATCGCGGTAGTCGCCTGATGCGAAATAGTTTGTTTTGGCTGAGCCACCTGAAAATTGAACGGTATGTTTTTGGGCAAAGGCCGGAGAATTTGTCACTTCTTTTAACCAGTCGGTTTTTGATTTATAATCCTGGCCTTGTTTATTGGCTACGCGGTTGGCAATAAATTCATCTGCGCTTAAATTTTCCAAACGATTGGTCAGGTAATCGAAGCTTGCATAACCGTCATAAAACATACGGCTTTGTGATGTTCCTTTTTTGGTTGTAATGATGATAACCCCATTGCTACCTCGTGTTCCGTAAATTGCAGATGCTGCTCCACCCTTTAATACGTCGATACTTTCAATATCATTCTGGTTGATGTTATCTATATTACCTCCTGGAACACCATTAACAACATACAGTGGACCAAGGCCTGCACTGCGGGAGGAAACTCCACGAAGCTGTATACTTGGGCTCGAATTGGGATCGGCAGCAGAGGTATTCGTGATGTTTAATCCCGGAACCTTCCCTTGTAAAGACATCAAAGGGTTATTTGCAGCTACGGTAAGTAAATCTTCTGAAGAAATGTGAGTAATCGCACTGGAAACTTCTCGTTTATCCAGCGTGCCATATCCAACACTTACGACCACTACATCATCAAGATTGTTGGAAGAAGAACTCAAAGTAACATTTATTACATTGGAACTTCCAATTGTTACTGTTTTCGTGGTATAACCAATAAAAGAAAAGCTGATGCTTTTTGAATCTGCTGGTATGGTCAAGGTATATTTACCCTCAGCATTAGAGGATGTTGTAGAAGATTTAGTATTGTTGAAAACAGTTACCCCTGAGAGTGGGCTTGCATCTGCCAAATCAGTTATAGTGCCACTAATTACCCTGGTTTGGGCATTTGCCGGGATGGCTTGGACAAAGATTAATAGCGTGATAATGCCTAGTAATTGTATAAAATTCCTATACATATGTTAAAATCTAAATAGTTTGGTTAGTTGATTGGTTAGTTTGGGGGCTTGCCGTAGAGGTTGATGTTATGGTCTACGTCAGCTATCCTTTTACACGTATTTAAACACGTATTAAACTGGAAGAATCTGTTCAGGGAGATTTGTTCTGGCTCATAGATAAAGGTTTAGTCCGCACTTAGTAAACAGGTAAAAGGATTTACTAATCTTCCTCACAGGTTCAGCTTGTCGGACGATTTATACTTGGTTAAAATTTGCTGTAACTATGCAAAATGATTCTTGCACAATTTTTATCTAAATTATAACCACTGCAGCCGTAAAATATATGATTGGTAAGCAATCAATATAAAATATAATAAAAAATGTGATTTTATAAACTTAAAAAACTTACATTCAGCCAATTACAAAAAGGTGTAGTCTAAAAAATATAAACCTATTTTGATGTTTTGAGCCCTTATTGATTTTTATTTTCTTAAAATTTGCTATTCTTTGGGCTCGGAAACACCTCTTGGCTTTTAAATAAACCTAAATATTTGAGATGGCAGCTTCGAGAGCGAAGATTAATCACTGATATAGTAATAAAAAATATATTTTTGATTCGTAAATCGCCCGGCATGAAATTCTTTTTGCTTATTCTTTTGTATATTTTATTATTCACAGGCACTTTATCAGCGCAGCGTGACAGCCTTCTGAATGTTCTAAAAGTCGAAATTTCAAATAAAGAAAAATATGAGAAACCAAAACTCCTGAAAATACAACAGATGAAGGCAAATCTTGCGTCAAAAAACGGGAGCAATTTCGAAAGTCTCCTGAAACTCTTTGAAGAATATGAATACTACCAGTTTGATTCTGCATACAGATACGGTGTAAAATTACTTGAAGTAAGCTCTGCAATTCAGGACAAAGAAAAGATTAGTATAAGCAAGGTTAAAATTTCATCCTTGCTGCTTCACGCGGGCATGTTTAAAGAAACATTTGATTTACTTAAAGAGATTAATCCTTCATTATTAAATAAAAACTACCGTTACGATTATTATTGCCTGAAATCTGGTGCCTATTCCAACCTGGCCATTTACAATGGCAATTCAAATTTTACAGAAACTTACAATCGTCAGGCTATCAAATACCTGGATTCGGCGCTTACCTTATGTAGTCCAAATTCCTTTGAAGAGTTATTTACTAAAGGAAACAGGCAGGTAGTAGCCGGAGAACACAATCAAAGGCCGGTATATTTCTTGAAATTATTAAAAAATTATACTTTAACAGAACACCAGCGTGCCAGAGTACTTACAGGACTTGCTGCATTCTATCAGGACGAAAGTCAAAATGATATTAGAGTCAGTCTTTTAGTTGAGTCTGCAATTTTTGACCTCAGATCTTCGGTTCGGGAAACCCTGGCTACACTGCTCCTGGCAGAAGACCTATTCAGTCACGGACATTTAGAGGATGCGTACACTTTTATTCAGCATTCGAGGGAAGATGCTGAATTTTACGGAAATAAGCTCAGAAAGTTGAAAATTGAGTCCGTTTATCCTGAAATTGCATCTCAGATTAACATCGTAGCTCAAAAGGAAAAAAATCGCCTGATGATTTATTTTCTCTCCATCTCTTCTCTTACCATTTTGATTTTACTGGTTTCATTCATAATTTTTATTCAGCTAAAAAAAGTAAGAGCCAAAGAGCGTATTATTGAGCAAAAAAACATTGAACTTGAATCCTTTAATACCCAACTTGTTCACATTAATGATAAGTTACGTGAATATGCTACAGTAAATGAAAAATATATCGGTTACTTCTTTGAGATGGTGTCAGGCTACATTTTAAAGCTTGACCGTCTGAAAAGAAGCGTTGAGCGGAAAGTCCTCGCAAAAAGATATAGCGAGGTGCTCCCAACATTGAACGCAATTGACATTAAAACAGAAAGAGCGCTCCTATTCAACACATTTGATAGGGTTTTTATTAGTATTTTCCCAAATTTTGTACAGGCTTTTAATGAACTGCTTAAGCAGGAAGACCAGATTTGGCCAAAAGCACCAGAAGTATTAAATATAGATTTGAGAATATTTGCATTGATTCGTTTGGGAATTAATGATGTTAAGGCTATTGCAACAATATTGGAATATTCAGAAAACACAATATACGTTTATAAAATGCGTATAAAGGCTAAATCGATAGTTTCCAGTGAAGAATTCGACAAATCAATTATGTCTGTAAAAGCTGTGTAGATGTTTTTAAACGTTTCGAGGAAAGCAAAATAAAAAGAGGGTGTATCATTTTTAAAAAAGATGATTACCCTCTTTTTTTTATGTTCTTGGTGGTGGTCATACGCTGACCGTTAGAAGTGGGATTTAAGTTAACTACCTGAGTTTAAAAAATGAAAACAGCCTTTTTAGGCTGCTTTTTTCCTTAAGTTCTGTGCAATTGCCAATAAACCCCATTCTATTTCTACTTTTTCCTTTCCACGAAGCATGAAGCGGCGGAACCGATGGTTCTGTTTGATATTCGCGAAGACCGGTTCGACATCGTAACACCGTTTCTTACGGTGCCTTATCCCTTCCTCGCTGTTAAGCATCTCAAATGCTTTTTGTTTAAGCGTTTTTAGTCCTGTGTTTACCTCGATAATTCTGTTTCCTGCTGACTTGTGGCAGGCTCCATTAATTGGGCAGCGCATGCAGTTTTTTGCCTCGTATTTTCTCAGGGTCTGTTCAAAACCACTTGCTGTAATCCTTTTGGCATCCCCTTTATACTCCATCGGCTGTCCCATCGGGCAGATATAAGCATCCTGCTGTTCATTGTAATAAAGGTTGCTTACCGAAAATGGTCGTTTGCTATCGTAATTTTTATCCTGTTCCTTATCGAACATGTTATATTTTACATAAGCTTTTATTTCTTTTCTCTCAAGTAGTTCATAGTTTTCCTGAGAACCATAGCCTGCATCAGCGGTAAGGACTTCGGGTGCTTTCCCAAAGCTTTTCTCATGTTGTTCAATATGTGTTTTTAAGGTAAGGGTGTCAGTTGGATTTGGGTGAATGGTATAGTTTACAATAAACTGGTTTGAGGTGGATATCTGGACATTATAGGCAGGCTTTAACTGGCCGTTAAGCATGTGGTCTTCCTTTAAGCGCATAAAGGTGGCATCCGTATCGGTTTTGCTGTAGCTGTTGCGCTCACCCAGGATGGCTTCCTGTTCCTCGTATTTATGAATAGCAACAGGGTAGTTTTTGGTAACGTAGTTTACTTTTCCCCTAATCTTTTTATCTATGTTATCTTTACCACCAAGCACTTCATTGATTTTCTCTACAGCTTTTTTTACGCTTTCGCTGCTAACTGTTTTTGCTGTAGGCGGCTCAGGGAGGATGTCTTCAACGGTTGCAACACTCTGCGCATAGTCCCAGATTTCAGCAAGCTGTTTTTGCATCTTTGATTTATTGGTCTGAATGGCTTTCTTCCAGACAAAAGTGTATTTATTGGCACTCGCTTCAATCTTGGTGCCATCGGTATAAACCTCTTCTATGCTAAGAAGGCCTTCATCGGCAAGGTATTTTACGACTTCCTCGAATACCGCTCTCAAGGCGTGTTTAAGCCTGACACCACGAAAACGGTTTATGGTATTGTGATCAGGTTTGCTCATCGAACTCAGCCACATGAAAGGTACACGTTCCCTGCAGGCTTCAGCGAGTTTGCGGCTGGAATAGGTATTGGTAACATAACCGTAAACCAGTACTTTAAGTAATAATATGGGATGATAGTTGGAGGCGCCCCGGATATGATAAGACTCCAGGAGCGGCTCAACATTGATTGCATCGATGACCTTGTTTACTATCCGAACCGTATGGCCTTCGGGTATCAGCTCATCAAAGGTTGGCGGAAAAGCCATGAGCTGGTTTTGGTCATAGGGTTTAAAACAGGTTTTTTGCCTGACATATTTAGCTTTCTTTTGTTGCTTAAATATATGAAAATCAGACATTTAAATCAAATAAAAGACCAAAAAAAACTAAAAATTTGATAATCAATGGAAAAAGAAAACAAAAGAAAAGAGCCTGATCATGTTATTTATGATACAGGCTCTCTCTTTAATAACCAGAATATACTATTAATATTAATTTAACAATTCTCCCATACCAAAGGTAGTTAGCCCTTTTCCAAAATGCTCAGCAACTGCCTTATTTGCAGCTTCGATAAATTCACCTGTTATCGGATCAACAACAGTTCTTAATGGTCTGGTTCCATTTTCTGCTTCAATCAATCTAACAATCGCATCTGCTACATCCTGAGGATTTGGATTGTGAGCTTGAATTAGTGCACCAAGTGCATTAATCATTTTATTAGGTAAATCAGCAATTGCATCATAGCCCTCAAATACAGATTGGTCTGATGCATAATTAGTTTTTTGATTCATCTCTGTAGGAAATGCACCTGGTTCAAGAATAGCAACATCAATACCCAGTCTTTTAAGTTCGTAATGAAGTCCCTCGCTTATGCCCTCCAATCCAAACTTTGAGCCGGAGTATACAGTTGCAAAAGGAAAAGATACTCTACCAAAGCCACTGGTTATATTAATGATAAGGCCTTCAGATTGTTTACGCATTGCAGGTAAAACTTGCTTAATAAACCTCCAGGGTGCAAAAACATTTATGTCAAATATGCTCTGCACATCTGCAGTTGTGAAACTTTCTGCTACACCGTTTAGCGAAAAACCAGCATTATTAACTAAAACATCCACAGTGCCCTCTTTAGCGATAACGCTATCCACAGCCTGCTTAACGCTATCATCATCTGTTAGGTTAACGTCTAAAACAGTTACATTTTCCAACGCTGATAAGGCATTGGCTTTTTCAGCATTCCTACCTTTGGTATCTCTCATGGTAGCATATACTTTATGCCCCAGCGCAGCAACACTTTGAACTGTAAGCCACCCAAAACCACTATTTGTTCCTGTAATTAAAATTACTTTTTTGCTCATCTTTTTATGTTTTAAATGAATGGAACAAATGTTGAAATTAAAGCGGCCAATGCATTTACCATTTGGTAAAAAGTGATTTTAGCGGATATTTTTTCTTATTCTGCTTAGAGATTGTTGAGTTATCCCAAGATATGATGCTACTTGTGAAAGCGGAACACGATTGATAAGACCAGGGAAATGTTCACTAAATGAAAGATAACGGGTAGTAGCATCTTCTGATACTAGTGGGCTGCGTCTTTCGAGAGTTTTTAACAGACAATTTTTTATTATCAAATGCTCAATATCTTTCCAGCCGACAATTGTATTGCCAATTTCATCCCAGTCTCTTTTGGAGAAAACTATGAGTTTACATTGGCTAACCGCCTGGATATATTCTGAAGTAACAATTTGTGCATCAAACTTTTGCTGGTCTGAAACAAAGTTATTTTCCTCCACAAAAGAATGAGTAATTTCTTCTCCTTTATTGTTATAATAACAGAAACGAACTACACCCTCAATATTAAAACCAACATACCTTGGAATTTTTCCCGCTTCAGAAAAATACTCTTCCTTTTTAAGCTCGAGAATTCTTGCCTTACTCTTAATAAATTCCGTTTGTTGTAAGTTTAAATTCCCGAATTGCAGTATGTAATTGATTAATGGATCCATAAGTCAAATTTCGAGTTTATCGCAGTCATTCGGTTTACCATATGGTAAAAATTACCTGAGATTAACGAAATAATCCAAAGGAATCTTCTCTAGCTATAATAAAGATAAATTCAGAAAAAATCGATGTCTGAATTTTGGGCTATCAACAAATGATTGGTTTGAACTGTAATTAATATACGAAGCTTAAGCAACCTCTACCACAAAATATTGTTTTAACTATTGCTTAAAGATTATCTTTTGCGATTACCGTCCAGTCATCGTTCCCATGCCCCTTTGCTATCCAATTATCCATTTGCGCTATTACAGCTGGTAAAACTGTAAGTGCAACATTCTCTTCTTTGGCAGCATCCATCATTAACCCGGCATCTTTTCGGGCCATGTCAAGTTCCCAGGATGGGTTATCGAAATTTCCGGTTCTGATTTTATCAAATCTGGCAGGCACTCCAGCGCCTGGATTCCAGGAACTAAACAGAGCGGCCACATCATCAGAATTAATTTTAAGTCCTTTTGCAAGTGCAAGCACATCAGATAGTCCGGCAGTTAGCGAAATAAGAAACAGATTTCCCACAAGTTTAATCCCCGCTGCTTTACCATTTTCAGTACCAAGATTGATGAGCTTTCCTGTCATCTTCTCTAACTCCGGCGAAATCCTGGCAATCAAATCCTGGTCGCCTGAAACCAGCATATTCCCTGTCGCCTCCAGTGCATTTGGAGGTCCCATAAACACAGGAGCATGCAAATAATCAACACCGCAATCTTTCCAGCGCTTTATTCTTTCGATAGCACCAACTGCCGATGTAGTGGTATGATCAATAATGATTAGCCCTGAAGAAAAACCTGCACTAGCTGATTCCAGCACTTCGTCTACAGTTGAATCATCTTTTAAGGTAAGGTGAACAATATCGGCACCAGTTACTGCCTGCACAGCTTCATCAAATGCTGTTGCTCCATAAGCTTCCAAAGCTTTTGCTTTTGATGAGGTCCTGTTCCAAACTTGTACACTTTCACCCCGGCCACACATAGCCTTCACAAAATTTGCCCCCAAAAGACCTGTTCCCAAAAATGCTTTCATATTTATTTATTATTTAGTTTTTAAAGATAATCAATACACGTAAGACAACCTTCACAATCGCCAAAAACATAAATAAAGAGCCATTTGTTTGGAATGAGGAATTGTTTAGAAGTTGGTTTTTTTAATCGGCTTTTTATAAGATTTGCTTACTCTACCGATGTTATCGTTCATCTACCAAATTCTGCTGATTTTCAAACACCTGCTTAGCACTCTTATCTAATAGGTAGAGAATAGCTCTTTTGAGGGTTTTCAAATCCACGGGCTTAACCAAATAGGCATCGCCATACTCAAATGCTTCGAGTGCAAATTCACTATAACCGGTTACAAATACAATAAATTTGGCCTTATTCTTAAGCATTCTGGCTACATCAATTCCAGAGACCTCCATGCCAATATCTAGAAATAAAAAATCGACAGTTTCGTAACTGTTAAAAGCATGTGTTGCATCAATAGGATTGGTAAATTGACTGATCAGCCTCATTTGAGGCAACTGCATTAATTGTTGTGTCAGCAATTCAACACTTGCAAGATCATCATCCAAGATAACGTAGCTATAGCTAGAATGGTTGATTTTTTCCATGGTTCTGGGGTTTAGGCAGGAGCAAAATAAACAATCCCATTGCTTTTGTGGCAGTCACTAAGCAAAATGAATAAAATGGTTTATTCCAAATTAGACAGAAAGGCTAATGATAAAAATCTTTTAACATCTGCTACGCACTAATCATCATTTTTCTTCAAACACCAGGTAGTCATGCAGCGCAGATTCTGAACGTTAGTTGTCTTAATTGGTTCGTGAAGTTCTCCACCAAGCTTTTTGGTCAGCCTTAGCAGCATTTCCTGATTGACTAGAAACCGTTCTGACCCATCTGGCAAAATGTATCGCCCATTACCGATAAAGCTTATGGAAGTTTCAATTCCGATATCGGATGCCAGCCGACAAAAAACATAACCACCTGGTTTTAATACCCGCCAAATTTCAAAAAACATCGACTCAAAGTGCGATAGATTTTGAGCAAAATGTAATACTGCACTACTGATAATCAAATCAAATTTTTCATCCGGAAATGGCATATTTTCAACTGTCGCAACCACAAAGTTTTCCGGCTGACTAGATTCTGAACTCCTTGCGGCAAGCTCCTGTACATGAGTAATTGCTTCAGGGCTTTTATCCACCCCAAAAACCTGGCAACCATTTTCCAAAAAGTAATGCAGGTTTCGGCCAGTTCCACAGCCAGCATCTAGAACTGTATTACAGTTGGCGTAAGTTCCTTTTAGGATTTGGTCAAACAAATAGATGTCGATGTTTCCGAAAATCTCTGACGGTGTCAATATAGGTTTCATTTATTTTTCAAAGATAGTAAAGGGTTAAAAGATCCTTTTCAGCTGAAATAATCATCAATAAAGGAAATCCTAATAAACAAAAACTTCTACACATACTTAAAACAAATCTTTATTTAGCCTTAAGATTCTGATAGCATCGTGCAACATCTATATCCTTTTCTTGTCAATTAAAAAAGCTTCAGGTACTTAGAACAACAGCAAACAATCACTTATACCATTCTGAAAATTACAACATTTCAAATACCATCAACTAACCTCTCAAAAGATTTCAATGAAAACACTCGTACTTTCTTTTCTCCTTCTTTTCATTAACATAACTCTCCGTGCTCAGGATAATAAAATAAGTGGAACCGTAGTAAACCTTGCATCAAACCCTATTTCAAATGCAACTGTAAGCATTTTCAAGGCCGGGCAAGACCAACCTTACATTAAAAGCTTAACCAAAGAAAACGGGACTTTTAACATTACCATCAAAGCCAATGAAATCTTACAGGTTAGCCACCTCGGCTACATTAGCTTTCGACTGATTTGGAAAGGAGAACCGTTGCCTTTGATTATACTCAAACCCGATGAACTTAATCTGGCAGAAGTAATGATTAAGCATGAGAAGCCTTTAGTAGAACTCCAGTTTGATAGAACTGTTGTTAATGTTGAAGGTGATATTAAGGCAGGGATTAACGCTGTAGATGTATTGCGTAAAATTCCGGGTGTAACCATATTAAACGGAAACGAAATCAGATTTGAAGGAAAAGGCATCACCGTAAATATTGATGATAAGCCAACTAGATTAACTGGAACAGATTTGATCAATTTGCTAAATGCAACAACTACACGAAATATTTCAAAGGTAGAACTACTTTATAATCCGTCTTCAAAGCACGATGCCCAGGGTGAAGGAGGAATTTTGAATTTCAAAACCCTCAAACGTACAAACCCTGGTTTAGATGGTAATCTTAGTCTTACTGCTGGTCATGGATGGAAGTATCTTACAGGAAACAACGGCGCATTATCGCTAAATTATCGAAGCCGAAATAACTATCTATACCTTAATTATGGTTTAAGTAAAGGAAAACAATACCAGGAAATTCAAACGAGTACACGCATAGCCGAAATTGGGCAATCCTTACTCGATTCAGCTATTTACACCAGTCCATATACAAATCAGAACATACGCTTGGGTTATGATCATTACTTCAGCAAAAGCAATATTTTTGGAGTTCTGCTTACAGGCTATTACAATTTAACAGATCCATCTCGCCAAACCAGTACCGATATATTTTCGGGTTTATCGGCTCTTAGAGATTCCACAAGAAAATCAGTGAATAACAGTCAGCGAATAAGCAACGGATTTAACATCAACCTAAACTATAAATTCGTTATCGATTCGGCAAAGCAACAGGAAATCACAATGGATGCCGATGGCGGACTATTTCATTATAGAGATAACAATACATTGATGATTAACTTGCTAAACCTTCAAGGAACAACTATTTCGACCCCATATAGTTTGCTCCAAAATGGTAATACGCTCACCAGAATATTAAGCTATAAAGCTGATTTTACTCAAAAAATCAACAAAAATACTTTTGAAACCGGAATTAAGGTTAGCAATGTAAACATTAGCAACACTTTTATATCTCAAAGAAAAAATGAAGACGCTAATCTTCTTGATAATGGAAGTAATGATTTTAATTATAATGAAACCATAGCCGCAGCTTATATCAATATGAAATTTGAAATTGGTAAATTAACGTTTCAGCCAGGGCTAAGGGCTGAACAAACTTTTACCGATAGTTATTCGCCAACAGCAGATAGTACAATTAAACGTAATTATTTAAGTTTATTCCCAAATTTTGCGATGGGCTATAAAACCAAAAGCCATTCATTATCGTTTTCTTATTCCAAAAGAATTGGCAGACCAAACTATAGCTACCTCAATCCATTTAGCATTGTAAGAAGTGCCTATTCCATTTTACAAGGAAATCCATATCTATTGCCTTCTTACATAGATAATTTAAGACTTGGATATACTTACAAAGGAAAGTATTCTCTGTCGCTTAGCTACCGGAAAGCAAAAGACGTAATAACAGACCTTAGCCGTGTTGACGACCAAAGCAAAGTAACAATTGATACAAAGGCCAACCTATCAGAAAATCAAAATTATTCAATAAATACAGGGTACTACGATAAATTTTTCAAAAGCTGGGATTTTGGTGTTTCATTTGGCTTATCAAATAGCAGGTTCAATTTCCTATACCAAAACCAAGCAATTGTTATTGAACAGCAATCCTTTACTTATTCAATAGATAACAGGGTTACGCTCAAAAAAAACTGGTGGATTAGCGCCTTTCTATACGGACAAACCAGAGTAACTTATGGCAACCAGATAAATCTGCCATATTCTTTCCTGAATCTCGGAGCAGGAAAAAACATATTGAAAGGAAAAGGTAATTTGAGTTTATCGCTTAATGACATCTTCTACGGAAGTATTACCCGAAGCGAAACCCGATATGGTAATGTGGATTATAATGTATACAGTAAATATGATAGCCGAAACATCAGGGTAAATTTTACTTATAATTTTGGTAAAGGCCAGGTTAAGATTAGAAAAAGATCGGCAGGTTCAGTTGAAGAACAAGGACGAAGCAATTAGTAGAACATTTGGTTCTATTTTATAGATAAACACTGCAAACTTAAGTTTTAGAAAGATAGGATTAACTTTATCCTCCAAAGGAAAAATGGTTATCAATTAAAAAAGTGCAGGCATAAACATGCCTGCACATACAATTTTCCCCGGATAATTAATCAATAACCAGGATAGGGTTTCTCACGCCCTAAATTATAGACGCAGAGTTATCATAATTGTTGCACCAAAAACTGAGAAAATATATTCAACGCCAGATACAAACTTTGTTTAAGAAATACACCATACCATTCTCAAAAGAGATTTGAGCCATTAATACAAATAAATTGAGCCATTTACCTTGAGCTGGGTTTTGAGCGCTTATCACACTTTTCTCACGCATTTAAGAAAAAGTTTGGGATTTCGCTGCGGCGTTAACCCATCCCAAAATGCATTTTGGAGGATGATTTAATACTTTCTATCTCAAAGAGATTTCATTTCTGATAAAGTAATTAGACATTAATAATACACAATTGATTGTTGCATATATTTATATTTAGGCTTGTTATTTTTTGCGATAGCAAACAACATTAAGACTATACATTACGGTCATTTTAACCAAATAATTTACAATTATACCATCAGAAACCCCTGAATATTTCTACAATAAATAAGTAATTATGAAACCTAAATCATTTCTTACCACTGTACTTTTCTATTTGGCAGCTTTTAGCACTGCTTATTCTCAAACTACTATTAATAATAAATTAACTGAAAAAGAAATTCAAGAGGGCTTCAAGCCACTCTTTGATGGCAAAACACTTAAGGGATGGCACCTCTATAATCAGGGAAACATCCCATCTGTATGGAAAGCTCAAAATGGCGAACTTAGATGCATCCCAGGCACCAATGCGGCACATGGTGATTTGGTTACAGATGCAAAATTTAAAAATTATGAGTTGCGTTTTGAATGGAAAATATCTAAAGAAGGTAATAGTGGTGTATTTATTAACGTATTAGAACGTAAAGACATTCCAACTGCATGGGCATCAGGACCTGAATATCAACTTTTGGACAAAACACACTACGATTATGAAAAGGAAATGAAGCGTTCAGGATGTCTTTATGGATTTTCTAAACAACTAAATAATGCCGAAACTTTTCCTGCAGGGAGCTGGAATCATTCTATTATCCGCCAGCAGAATGGCAAAATTCAGTTTTTCTTAAATGGCGTTCAAACGGCGGAACAGGATTTCAATACTGCTGCATGGAAAGAAGCTATTGCCTCAACAAGCTTTAAAAACTTCCCAGAGTTTGGAAAATTTACCAGTGGTCAAATCGCCCTGCAAGACTGGAATAAAGGTGTGTCTTTTAAAAACATCCGGATAAAAGAATTATAGTGCTTAAAAACTAATATCCTCGATTCGGCTACAAAATTTCGGGATTTGACTACAAACATCTGGTTGTTCTTGCAGAATTTTGTTTCATAAAATTTCAATAAAAAAATTATGGAAACAAATTCAAATAAAGTTGCATTGGTAACAGGCGCAAATACAGGTGTAGGTTTCCAGATTGCGAAAGCACTTGCCGAGGGTGGATACACGGTTTACATCGGTGCAAGGAATCTGGAAAAAGGAAAGGCTGCTGCTGATAAAATTGGTGGTAATAGCAAAACCATTCAGCTAGACATTACCGATAGTTCTTCAATAAGTTCAGCAGTTCAGCATATAGAATCGGAAGCAGGATACTTAAGCTTGCTTGTAAATAATGCTGCCATTTCAAATGCAGGACAGCCCGGTCGTACTATGGAAGAAGTTCTAGGAGCGCAGCGTGCGAGTGTTGCCCCAATTGATGAAATGAAAACTGTTTGGGAAACTAATGTATTTGGAACCCTTGCTGTAACACAAGCATTTTTGGGTCTTTTAAGAAAAGCTCCTGCGGCCAGAATTGTAACGGTATCAAGTGCATTAGGTTCGCTTACAATGAATTCCAATCCGGACAACCCTTACCGTTCGGCATTTGATGCAGTTTATGGTGCATCTAAAACAGCGCTTAATGGTGTTTTTCTTTCGCTGGCTAACGAATTGGAGGGTAGCAGCATTAAAGTGAATATGGTAAGCCCCGGATTTACAGCAACGGCACTTAACAACTTTCAGGGAACTGATACTGTTGAGGAAGGCTCCGCTGAACCGATTAGAGTAGCCCTATCAGAAAACCTGCCTAATGGAATATTTACCGGACCGGCAGATTATTCCGGAGCAGATCAAATCGTTCCTTGGTAACATTGCTAAACAAAAACCTGCGTCTGAAAACAGATGCAGGTTTTATTATCTTTATAAGATGAAAAAAAAGGACGATAAACTGGTACGTTTTATATCAATATCAGAAAGCCATAAAGCTTTTGGGCTTCCAAAACCCCAACATCCTTTAATAAGCCTGGTTCATTTTAATGAGGAAAACCCTTTCAATACCAGTATGGCACCAATATATGATGTGCTTAGTTTTTACAAGATTACTTTCATTACCCACAATAACGGAAGACTGAAGTATGGAAGAGACTATTATGATTATAGTGCAGGAAGTATGCTTTTTCTGGCGCCCAATCAACTGGTAGGAAGTACAGATTATAATAGCAAAACCTATTGCTACATTCTGCTTATTCATCCGGATTTTTTATTGGGTCATCCACTGGCAAATAAGATTAAGCAATATGGTCATTTTGCCTACTCAGCTAATGAAGCATTGCACCTGTCAGACCTTGAAAAAGATAGTGTACTTTCAATCTACAAATTCATGGAACAGGAACTAAGTAGCCGGGTTGATGAATTTACTCAGCAGGTGATGATCGCTCAGATAGATTTGCTTTTGAGTTATGTTAACCGTTTTTATAAGCGGCAGTTCATTACCCGAAAAGTTGTAAATAATGATATTCTGCAAAAGACAGAGGCTATTTTAGATGAATATTTTAACAACCAACATACGCTGCATAAGGGAATTCCATCGGTGCAGTTCCTTTCCGAACAGTTAAATCTTTCACCAGGATATCTAAGCGATATGCTTCGTTCACTAATTGGTCAAAATGCACAGCAGTACATTCATGAAAAACTGATTAGTAAAGCAAAAGAGCGCCTCACCATGACCAAGCTAACAGTAGCCGAAATTGCTTATGAATTGGGCTTTGAGCATTCGCAAAGCTTCAGCAAATTATTTAAAAGCAAAACCAGTATTTCTCCGATGGAATTCCGGGCAAGCTTTAATTAATTATGTTGGATTGTGGTATCACAAATCCTAAGGTTTGCCAATAGTCTGATTAGGCTGATAATCTGCGTACCATTTACCTAGTTCGGTCAAACTTCCATTTGCATTAACTAAAGAAGAAGACCATAATCTACTACTGGTTGGTGACCCCGAGAACCAGCTGTAACGCTGCACAAAACTTAAATTCTCTAGTTTAGGTAGCAAACGTTGCATAAAACCCTGTACTATTACCGGGGTGTATGGGTTCTCTGCCATCGTTTTTGCATCATTGGCAACTGTAGCAAATTCTGTTATCCATATTGGTTTGTGGTACTTATTATATAAATCCTGCAGTACCTGCACAAAGTGATTATCATCGGTACCAACATACATATGAACGGCTATAAAATCCACACGTCGGTTTTGGGCAATAGCCTGATCCATAAATTCGTACAGCCACCGGCTTGTTGGCCACGAAGTTGCCGGGCTTCCAAGCGGCAAGCCAATTGCTTCTAGTTTAGGCCAAAGTGCTAAAGCTTCCTGAACGGTCATATTGGCCTGGTCGCTCAAATCCGGCTCGTTAAAGCCCAATATAAACTTAGCCTTACCTTGCGCTTTTAAATCTTTCAGATAGTTAATGTTTGCATCAGTTACAGTTCCCTTTCCCCAAAACATAGGTACAAATTCTGTGTTCTGCGGTTTTTGCTCGAAGGGTAAAGTTGCTCCCCATGTATATAACCAATGGCTTTTTAAATTGAATGCATTATTGTACCAGATTCCGTTAGTATTTTGAGTATTGAATGCTACACCTTTCTTTCCAACATTTCCTGATTCAGGCTTGACAGTTGGGTTTTGTTCAGCAGAAGGTTCAGTAACACCTGATTTAGAACAAGAGAAAAGAAACAAAATACAAGATAGGGTGAAAACTGAAATGAATTTCGACATTGGCATTATGTTTCCATGGATAACGGGCAATTTATCTATTTATGCTAATTTATTCAAATTAATTGAATATAACCTTGTCTATCAAAAGACCTGTAGGTAGTTTAGCAAAAGAGAATAGTCTTAAGGTTGTATTTTATTTAAAACACGGTACCTGCAAAACTGACGCTTTTTAAACTTCAGCTTTTAACTGCCGACATTTTAAAACCTAAATCAAAGCGACAAAACTGGTAACAATAGAACCTAAAATCTTAATTAAATCTGACTTTTTTAGTAGAAATGTCAGACATTTCTAACATTAAATTATTTAATCAAATACAGTCGTATTTTGGTTGGATTTTTGAACTGCTGAGTTTATAATCTACCTGAAATGAAAAAAATCATCCCATACTTATTTGCCGCAGCAATTTCTACCATAGCGCTTTTATCTTCTTTTTCATTAGCCGAGCCTGAGCTTGGCATCTCAACAACTATTTTAGTATGGATTGGATGTTTATGGCTAGTATCAGGAAAAAATGATAACCAGGCCTGCATGTTCTGCTGATAGTGCACCACGCATTTCGAATTAAACTTGTCAAAGATTTGTTGACAGGATCTTATTAATAATATACTATAAAGAGCTTTTACAAATTGCCTTTGAATTCCGAAAACTGCTTATTTTATCCTAAAGTTATATTTCGGATTTAATTGTTAAACATCCTTTCTTTTTATCAGACCAATCGCCCTGTTCCATTTCTGGTAAACCTCAATTGCTTTAGGATATTTTTTAAGGTTAAATTCCCACGGAATAAGTACTTCCGTATTTCCAAGATCCGAAAGTTCGGGAATCCATTTTCGGATAAAATTTTGCGCTTTATATTTGTTAGATTGATGAATCGGATTAGTATACCAGATTTCAAATGCCTGCATATGCCAATTCATCCAGTTAGAACTCACATCGTAATCGATCAACTTAGATTCGAAATAAGAAGCACCCCAAGTCCAATCAATTTTTAAGTCGTGAACCAGATAGCTAGCACAATTAACCCTGCCGCGATTGCTCATGTATCCAGTTTGGTTCAGTTGACGCATGTGCGCATCAACAAATGGGATTCCGGTTGTACCCTGACACCATCTTTTAAATTTTTCAGGGTTGTTTTCCCAGTCAGGTTTTTTATTTTTATATCCTTCACTACGAAAAATCGAGTTGCCAAAGCGCATGGCTTTAAAAGTGAAATAGTCTCTCCAAACCAATTCGAAGACCAGCCACCAGGTACTTTGATTTTTCTTGATTTTGGCTTCATAATCTTTAACCCTTTCATATATTACACGGGCAGAAATACAGCCCAATGCAAGGTAAGGAGAGAATTTAGAACTATAATCTAATCCATCAGATTGATTTCTGCTCCATCTATACCCTGTTAAAAGTTCTGATTTAAAGGTATAATATTCCAGCCTGTCCAAAGCATCAGTTTCACCGCCTTTAACTAAAGGATCACAGCTTTCATACTCCTTTTTGGTAAAACCAAAATTACCATAAGAGGGGTTTTTGGATGATTTGGCACCTAAAGCTGATTTTAATTTAATAGGTTTATTAAAGATTTCCCGAGGTTCGGCCTCACGTCCGGCTGGAATTCTGTAAGCCTTACTGGTGAGTGGAATTTTAGAAATCTTAAATGGTATATCATCTTTGTGGTAAAGTGTTTTGCCCCAAAAGAAATGAAATTTTGCATCAGCAGATGCATCAATCACTTTATTTACCAGACTTATTTCATAGCTGGCGTATTCTTCTTCCACGTAAACATCCGTAATTCTGTATTTCTTAATTAAGGTTGGTATGGTTTCCATGGCAGAAATTACTCCAATAATCAAATGCCCACCAATTTTTTCAAGGCTTTTCTTCAAATCAAGAAGAGACTGCTGTAAAAATCTAAAACGGACGGCATCAATATTTGGGAATCCAAGTTCAAGTTGTTTATACCATTCCTTTTCATAACAGTAACAAAAAATTAAATCATCACATTCTTCATGTGCCTTAGATAATGCCTCATTATCCAACAGTCTCAAATCATTCTTAAACCACACCAATCCCCGTTTTTTCATCTAAAGCTTTTTAAGGTAATGATAAAATGTTTCTGGAATTGATTACACATATAAAAACTGGAGGCTGTTTTACCAAACTATTTAAAAACATTTTAAACGCTAATAAGTTCGTTTGACTTCAATTATTTTTTCTATGAACCTACCAATATTTACCCAACCCAACAAACAGCATCAACTAGTGCCGCATCATCTCCTTTGCCAGAGATATGAACATGAGAAGCAATGGACATTATTTTCGAATTATCTGAAGTTCAAATGTTAGCATCAATTCATAATTTCTAAAAAAATGCCATTATCAAACCTTTTTTTAAGACAAATGTTTATTCTAAAAACGCATTTATTTGGAAAAATTCACGTCCTTTGGTTTAAGTGTTCCAACGGCGCACTTAAATCTCTTTAAAAACCCAGGTCTCCAGACCGAAATAAAACTGCAAATAGCCTAGTTTTTTTTCCAAGAGACTATAACGGATAATTTTGTATAAATCTAAATGGGTAACAAGCTTTTCCTTTCGATGATGCGACAAAATACTTTGGGCACAGTTGTATGGATATTAATACGCCTTATTGAATAAATACAATTAAAAAACAAGATTTGCAATTAAAATTACAATACCATTTCGAACTGTGGTTTTAAACAATTGAGAAACAGTATTCCTCAAATAACTACAGAAGAATTGTTTATAGTTTAAAACAAAAAAGCCTTAGATTTCTCTAAGGCTTTAATCCGTACCGACCAGCGGGAGTATTTTCAATACCTAAAGGCCTTTTTAATGCTTATTGAGCCGATAGTTGATGATTTGAAAGTTAAAGGATTTATAAAATAACACAAAACTCAGTCAAAATAATTTCATTAAAAAACTACCTTTACCTGGAAACTTTGAACCGAAAAACTTGACATTTTGAGAAACAATATCAAGAGCTCAATCCGAGAAAAGAGTAATCGAAGATTGAATACAGGTATTTCTAACAAATGAACAATTTTATTTTAGTACTTTTCTTCTGGATTAGACATTCCAGCAAAAGTGACAAGCTTTCCCTGAATAAACTGGTCTTTTTCAGCCACCGGCTGAAAATTCTTACTCCGCCGCTCCAACAAAACACGACCTGAAAAACTCAAATAAGCACATCCAAGATGAAATCGCATTCCTGGAAAACCATCAGATCAATAAGCCTTTTTTCAGGACAAATAAAGCAGCTTATTTGCAAAAACCAGAACTATTCTAATTTAGTCACAGAACAAAGTTGAAATTCAATCAGAAACCAGCCCCATATCAGAACGGATGGATGCAGCGTTTAAGGATAAAAGATGAGCTGCCGACCTCTTAGCTGTTGAGTGGGGCAGAGACACTAGTGGGAAAACCCTGTCAGGAAATCTTTGACCAGTTTGGACCGAAATGGATGGTAAACTTTGATCGGAATATGCAGGCAAAGACATATCTAATTCTAAGAGGTTGGTCTGATATGACTTTCCATCATCATGACAGCACAACCTCTTTTGAAGTAAATTCTCACTACAGGCTTAGCAGAATAAACAATATGTTTGCTCACGATTACTTCACAGAGCCAATGTCTTGCTTACGTTAATCGCTGGTAAGGCTGAATCTAATTTCAACAATGTAACGTTACAATTTAATTTTTTGTTTTAAGCAGTTCAATTAGTTTGTGGGCAGTCTCGGATGAGGAGCCTGGGTTTTGCCCGGTTATTAAATTGCCTTCCTGTAAAACGTAACTTTGCCAATCTCCTGCTTTGCTATATATTCCTCCCATTTTTTTTAGCTCATCTTCCACTAGAAAAGGTACGATATCTGTCAAACCTACCGCATCCTCTTCCGTGTTGGCAAATCCAGTAACCCTTTTCCCATTAACCAAAGGTGATCCATCTTCATTTTTCACCTCTTTGAACACTCCAGGTGCGTGACAAACTGCTGCTACGGGTTTGCCATTTCTGTAAAATTTCTCTATCAGTGAAATAGAGTTTTTATCATTTGCCAAATCCCATAAAGGTCCGTGACCTCCGGGATAAAAGATGGCATCATAATCCTTTTCATCGATTTCACTTAATTTTTTAGTGTTGGATAACTTTTCCTGTAGCGTTTCATCTGCATCAAAACGTTTTGTTTGCGCGGTCTGAAAATCCGGAAGCTGGCTTTTTGGATCGAGCGGTGGTCGACCTCCAAGTGGTGAAGAAAGTGTGACCTCGATACCATTATCTATGAGCGCATAATATGGTGCGGCGAGTTCTTCAGACCAGAAACCAGTTTTCAATCCTGTATCACCAAGCTGATCATGTGAAGTAAGTACAAATAGTACTTTAAGATTTTGTGTTTTCATGTGACAATAATTATTTTTATCTCAATTGATGATTCAAAATTGTGATAAAAATTATCGGCAAATGGGTGAGGTAGATCACATTTTTTGGCCAGCAGTTTTTTTGACCTATATCACAATTTAAGTTTGGTACAGTCTGCTTAAGGTTTCTCTAGATACGCCTAAGTAGGAAGCGATAAGACGCTTAGGCACCATATTATATAAATCAGGATGCTGTTTGATTAACTCCTCATACCTGCTTCTGGCATCGTTATTTAATAACGATAGTATTCTTTTTTGCAAACCGATATATCCCTTATTAGCGCGCAGGCGGAGAAAAGTTTCAACTTCGTGAATTTCTCGGCATGCTCTTTCTCTATCCTCGCTGCTGATGTAAAGAGTAGTGGCATCAGCTACACAGTCCACACTCACGCTTGCCCTAACATTATTATACAGAGCACTATAATCCGATGCCCACCAGGTTGCAGTGGCAAATTGTAAAATATGCATTTTCAGGTTGTCGTTTACATAAAAAGTTTTAAGACAACCATCTAGCACAAAATATTCCTTATCAACCATTTCGCCGAATGCCACGACGCTATCTTTCTTTTTAAAATGCTGAAGCTTGAACAAGGAAAAAAAGTACTCAAATTTATCGTCTGAAATGTCAACATTCTTGCTCATGTGAGATTTAAGTATTTCTCTGGCATTCATAAAATTAGATTTTAAAGCAAATATAAATTGTTAACAGAAACTTAGACTAATACTATTCCGTTAATCATAAGAATTTTACCAGTATGTTGAAAATAATGGCCATGAATGTATATGGCTTTATTGAATTAACATTGTTAGCTTTACATCAGCTACTACTGCTGAAGGACAATATAGTCGCTTAAAAAAAATAATTCCTGTCAAACAGTATTTGTCTTTATAAGACTAATTGCCCTGCTCCATTTTTTGTATACCTCTATGGGGTCTGGATATTTAGCCACCTTAAATTCCCAGGGAATAAGAACTTCTCTGTTACTAAGATCAGAGAGTTCAGGAATCCATTTTCGTATAAAGTCTTGCGCTTTATATTTATTGGATTGATGAACCGGGTTTGTATACCAAATCTCAAATGCCTGCATATGCCAGTTCATCCAGTTAGAACTTACATCATAATCAATCAATTTCGATTCGAAATAAGAAGCACCCCAGGTCCAGTCAATTTTTAAGTCGTGAACCAGATAGCTAGCACAATTAACCCTGCCGCGATTGCTCATGTATCCAGTTTGGTTCAGCTGACGCATGTGCGCATCAACAAATGGGATTCCGGTTGTACCCTGACACCATCTTTTAAATTTTTCAGGGTTGTTTTCCCAGTCGATCTTTTTATTTTTATATCCTACACTGCGAAAAATCAGGTTCCCGAAGCGCATGGCTTTAAAAGTGAAATAGTCTCTCCAAACCAATTCGAATACCAGCCACAATGTACTTTGATTTTTCTTGATTTTGGCTTCATAAGCCTTAACCTGATCATATATTGCCCGGGCTGAAATACAGCCCAATGCCAGGTATGGTGAGAATTTAGAACTATAATCTAATCCATCAGATTGATTTCTGCTCCATCTGTAACCTGTTAAAAGTTCAGATTTAAAAGTATAGTATTCCAGTCTTTCCAAAGCCTCCGCCTCCCCTCCTTTAACTAAGGGATGGCAACTTTCATACTCCTGTTTGGTAAAACCAAAATTCCGATAAGAGGGGTTTTTGGATGACTTTGCACCTAAAGCGGATTTTAATTTAATAGGTTTATCAAGGATTTCCCGAGGTTCGGCCTCACGGCCGGCTGGAATTCTGTAAGCCTTACTGGTGAGCGGAATTTTAGAAATCTTAAATGGTATATCGTCTTTGTGGTAAAGTGTTTTGCCCCAAAAGAAGTGAAATTTTGCATCAGCTGAGGCATCAATCACTTTATTTACCAGACTTACTTCATAACTTGCATACTCTTCTTCTGCGTATACATCCGTAACACCATATTCTGCAATTAATGCTGGCAAAGTATCGACGGCCGAAATTGCTCCAATAATCAGATGCCCTCCGATTTCTTCTAAATTGTTCTTCAGATTAAGAATGGACTGCTGTAAAAATTTAAAACGGACGGCATCAATATTCTGGAATCCGAGTTCTCCCCTCCTGTACCATTCTTTTTCATAACAGTAACAAAAAATCAAATCATCACATTCTTTATATGCCTTTGATAAAGCCTCATTATCCAGCAGTCTCAAATCATTTTTAAACCAAACAAGTCCACGTTTTTTCATTTAAAGCATTTTAGGATAATTAGCAATACATATTATTGCAACAACTGCTTTCACATTAATCAATAGAGACTGTTTAATGTTAAACTATTTTAAAACGTTCAAAACGCAAATAAGTTCGTATGATTTCAGTTGAATGAAATTCGCGGCTGTTTGAGATGTTAGCTTCACCTGTTAACCTTTTCCCAACCAAATGTTTCGTTCTTATAGATAAGCGGTTTGGCTTTTAAAGAGAAGTCATCTGAAAAATCATGGTTAAAGACCTGGAATTCTATACTCCACTCCTCTTTAAGCAGATATGGTACGAACCTTGTAAATATACGTTCGAAATCTTTAAAGCTAATCCCTGTTTTGCAAATGACCATATAAGTTGTATCTGATTTTAATACTACTTTCTCAACCAGATTTGGCCATCTTGAGCAAATTGCCTGAGGCAGGCTGTTGAAATACTGATCGTTTATATGGCTGGTTATACCATCGAAAAGCTCTGAGCTTAGTTGCTCGCCACTCAGTTGCCTCCAGGTGCCATGCAGATTTTCCAGGCTACCCAGCAATTCTCCATCAAGTACAATCTTCCAGGGTTCCTCTGCTGCAAAGCGTATCAGCTGGTAAACTTCCACTAAGCCACTTTTGCCGTCAAAAAAATACTCGAGCTCAATCATAAAAAAGATTTTATATCGTTTTCAAAGTTCAAATATAATTATAATTACTAAATAAATTAGTATTTATTAACATTTTTTAAGTATAAAAACTACTTTGATTTACTTTAAAACCCTTTTCAATTATTTTTGTTAACAATTATTAATACTAATATTTTTAGTATTAATTTTGTAAGGGTGGCATGACTATTTTGTTTATGCTCGGAATGTAAAAGGACATGGCAGCAGTTAACAGAGATATCATTCATAAACTTCAGGAACAAATCCTAAGCTTGCAGGGCTTTAAGCCTGGAAATGATGGTACTGCTGTAGACTTTGGATTTAGTGAAATAGCAGCTACTTTTCCAGGTAAAGTGCTTCCGCTTGCGGCCATCCACGAATTTATAAGTACAAGCCTGGAAGATGCTGCGGCAAGTGGTGGCTTTATTTCGGCATTACTTGCTACCTTAATGCAAAAGGGCGGCCTTTGCCTTTGGATTAGTGCCCAAAGAAAAATCTTTCCACCTTCTCTTGTCACTTTTGGCTTGTCGCCCGAGCGCATCATTTTTATAGACCTTTCTGCTGAGCGAGAGGTATTATGGGCAACGGAGGAAGCGCTGAAATGCGAAAGTCTGGCGGCTGTGGTTACTGAACTGGATGAGATTAGTTTTGCGCAAAGCAGAAGGTTGCAATTAGTTATCGAAAAAAGCCGTGTAACCTCATTTATCATCCGGAAAAATGAAGATAAGCTCAGTTCTACTTTGGCAGCAGCAAGATGGAAAATATCGGCTTTCCCAAGCGAGGCCATTGACGGCATGCCCGGGTTGGGTTTCCCAAGGTGGAACGTCGAGCTGCTTAAAGTCAAAAACGGATTACCGGGCAAATGGCATATTGAATATTCAGGAGGGACTTTTAAAATCCTTCATGAAACTTTTATTGAAACCGTCGAAATCAGAAAGGCAATTTAATGCAGAAGAGATACATGTCTATATGGTTTTCTACCCTGCTTACCGACTGGATTCGCATTAAGCGTCCAGCGTTAAAGGCTTTGCCCCTTGTCTTTTCAGATAAGTCGGGCAACCGCATGTTGATTACGGCTACCAGTAAGGAGGCCGCCTTACTCGGTATTCATTTGGGCATGCCGCTGGCCGATGCCAGGGCAATTGTTCCAGAACTTGAAGTCATTGAAAACCAGGGCCACAGGATGGAGAAACTACTTAGCGCCCTTGGGGAGTGGTGCATACGTTACACGCCATTGGTGGCGGTAGAGGCAGATCAGGGCCTGATTCTCGACATCAGTGGTTGCGCCCATTTATGGGGTGGAGAAAGGGAATACCTGCGGGAAATTGTAAACCGTTTACGTGGACTGGGTTATCAGGTGCGGGCTGCTATTGCTGATACGATGGGTACGGCCTGGGCGGTGTCACGTTATGGGAAGATCAGTCCAATCATTAAAAGTGGTGAAGCATTAAATGCGCTGCTCCAATTGCCACCAATGGCTTTACGGCTTTCGCCTGTAGCCAGCCAAAAGCTCATCAAACTCGGGTTAAAAACTGTGGGCAGCTTTATAAATATGCCCCGTTCGGTATTGCGCAGGCGTATTGGTGAGGAAAACATGGAAAGAATTGAGCAGGTTTTGGGGCAAAAGGATGAGCGGTTTTCGCCAATTGTAATTCCGGAATTATATAATGAGCGGCTGGCGAGTATGGAGCCGATTAGAACAAGGCCGGGCATTGAAATCGCCATCGAAAAACTTTTAACTGGTCTTTGTAAAAAACTCGAAAAGGATGGTATGGGGCTTCGTTCTGCCCTGTTGCGAAGTTACCGGATTGATGGAGAAGTGATTAAAACCGAGATTGGCACCAATAGTGCAACTGCTCATATCAGCCACCTTATGAAGCTGTTTTCGCTGAAAATCGAACAGATCGAGCCTAAAATGGGTATTGAACTTTTTACGATGGACGCCCCGAAAGTTGAACCCGTAGATCCCCATCAGGCGGCTTTATGGAAAACTGAAAAAGGTGCAGCGGATCAAAAAGTAACGGAGCTTTTGGATAGGTTGGCAGGCAAAGTTGGTGCTCAGGCCATTCAACGCTACCTGCCCCAGGCTCATCACTGGCCGGAACGGTCGATTAAAAAAGTAGATTCGCTGCTCGAAACGCTTTCTTTACCCTGGCGCACCGACCGTCTGCGCCCGGTGCAGTTGCTTAAAGTACCGGAGCCGGTAAAGGTTTCAGCACCCATTCCCGATTATCCACCCATGCTTTTTCGCTATAAGGGTATTACCCATCAGGTAAAAAAGGCAGATGGCCCCGAGCGCATTGAACGTGAATGGTGGTTAGAAGAAGGTGAACACCGGGATTACTACCAATTGGAGGACGACGAAGGGAAGCGCTATTGGCTTTTTAGATCCGGACATTATAGTTCAGAAAAAAACTCTGGCTGGTTTATACACGGATTTTTTGCTTAAAAGAATGGAATACATAGAACTTCAGGTAACCAGTAACTTCAGCTTTCTCCGTGGTGCTTCACATCCCGAAGAACTGATTGATCAGGCAGCGGCTATGGGCTACCACAAACTGGCCATTACCGATCGCAATACCCTGGCTGGGATTGTGCGTGCGCATGTAGCGGCCAGAAACCACAACATCACATTAATTCCGGCTTGCCGTCTTGATCTTTTAGATGCCCCATCCTTATTGGCTTACCCGACTAATCAGGAAGCTTATGGACGTTTATCTGCCCTGCTTAGCCTTGGCAATATGCGTGCTGAAAAAGGGAGTTGCCATCTCTATCAGGAGGATATATTTGCCCATAGTGCGGGCATGAAGTTTATCGTAATCCCACCTGATGCCTTGAATTCACTCTTTGATTATGAAGCAGGCTTTAAGTCGCAGCTGGGAATTTTTAGGGAAAAACTGGGTAAGGATTTATTTCTGGCGGCAACCCGGAATTATAGCGGAGACGACCATAAAAGATTGTTCAGGCTCAATCAGCTGGCACAGCTGCTAGATATTCCGCTTATCGCCACCAATGATGTTCATTATCACCACCCTGATCGTCGGGAACTACAAGACATTTTAACTTGTACCCGAGAAAAATGCACCATACAGAATGCAGGTTTTCTGCTTTATCATAATGCAGAACGACACCTGAAAGATAAAGAAGAGATGACCAGGCTTTTCCGTCAGTATCCGGATGCAATTGCCAACAGTGTGCGACTGGCAGAATTCTGCCAGTTTTCGCTGGACAGCCTCGAATATGTTTATCCGGAGGAGATTACTACCGATGGACGTACGCCACAAGAGGAACTTACATACCTTTCTTGGAAGGGTGCACGGGAAATGTATGGAGAGAACATTCCTGAAAAGATTTCTGCCAACATTAATTATGAGCTGGCATTTATGGAGCAAATGAATTATGCCTCCTATTTTCTTACCGTGTATGATATCGTGAAATTTGCCCGTTCAAAAGGAATCTTATGCCAGGGCCGTGGCTCAGCAGCAAACTCTACGGTTTGTTATTGCCTGGGGATTACCTCGGTTAACCCTACCAAGTTCGACCTGCTTTTTGAGCGTTTTATTTCCTCTGCAAGGAATGAACCGCCTGATATCGATGTGGATTTTGAGCATGAGCGGAGAGAGGAAGTTATCCAATACATTTACCAGAAATATGGCCGTGATCGGGCGGCTATTGTGGCTACGGTAACACAGCAACATCAAAAGGGTGCAATTCGTGATGTTGGTAAAGCTATGGGCCTTTCTGTAGATACGGTAAGTAAGCTATCAGGTGCAATCTGGGAATTTACCGACGAATGGTTTGAGGAAGCCCGTATACTCGAGGCCGGGCTGAACCCCAAAGATCCGCTCATCAAAAAGGTACTGCAACTTACCGGGCAGATGATGGGCTTCCCGCGGCAATTGGGGCAGCACACAGGTGGGTTTGTAATTACCCGTGGTAAACTGACAGACCTCTGCCCCATTCTGAATGCAAGGATGGCAGACCGCACCAATATTGAGTGGAATAAAGATGATATCGATGCCCTGGGTTTTCTGAAAATTGATGTGCTGGCGCTGGGTATGCTTACCTGTATTAGAAAGGGATTTGACCTTGCGAAAGCACACTACAATTTAGATTTAACTCTTGCCAACATCAACGAAAGAGACGATCCAAAGGTGTATGAAATGATCAGTCATGCCGATACCATTGGAGTTTTTCAGATTGAGAGCCGGGCGCAGCAATCCATGCTGCCCCGCTTGCGTCCAAACTGTTTCTATGACCTGGTGATTGAGGTTGCCATTGTCCGGCCAGGTCCTATTCAAGGCGATATGGTACACCCTTATCTGCGCAGGCGGAATGGTGAAGAACCAGTAGAATACCCCTCTCCGGAACTTGAAGAAATATTGGGGCGTACACTAGGTGTACCGCTTTTCCAGGAGCAGGCCATGAAAATCGCTATTGTCGCTGCCGGATTTTCTCCTGCTGAAGCTGATGCCCTGCGCCGCAGCATGGCCACATTTAAATTTAAGGGACTGGTAAACCAATTTGAGAAGAAACTGATTGATGGCATGCTGGAACGCGGTTATAGCGAGGATTTCGCTAAAAGAATCTTTAGGCAACTTGAAGGTTTTGGTAGTTATGGTTTTCCTGAAAGTCACGCGGCTAGCTTTGCTTTATTGGTATATGTTTCCTGCTGGTTAAAATGTTATTACCCCGATGTCTTTGCAACAGCATTGCTCAACAGTATGCCTATGGGATTTTATCAACCTGCACAGATTGTGATTGATGCTAGGAATCACGGCGTGGAGGTTCGGGAAATTGATGTAAACTATTCTCTTTGGGATAATCTATTGCAGGAAAAAAGCGGAAAGTATCATGCCATGCGTTTGGGTTTTCGTCAGATCAAAGGTATTGCGGCAGAGGAAATGGATTTGCTAGTTACAGGGAGAACGGCTCCCTATCGAACAATACATGAGATTATGGATGCCGGAGTATCACAGGTTACGCTGGAAAGATTAGCGGATGCAGATGCTTTTCGTTCACTGGGGATGGACAGGCGGACGGCACTTTGGGAGGTTTCTGCACTGGCCGATCGTCCGGTTGGCATATTTGAAAAACAGGCTTCGGAAAGTGAAAAGGAACCCCAGCTCGCTTTGCCCTTAATGAGCAAATCGGAACACGTTGTGCAGGATTATGCAACAACAGCATTGTCTTTAAAGGCGCATCCTGTGAGTTTTGTACGGGAAAAACTAAGCTTACTAAAAATCTTATCTACCAAGGAAACCTCAAACACCTGGGATGGGAGACTGATAAAAGTTGCTGGATTGGTTCTAGTAAGACAAAGGCCTGGAACCGCGGGAGGAGTCTGTTTCATTACCATTGAAGATGAAACTGGCGTAGCTAATCTGGTGGTTTTTCAACAACTTTTTGAAAAGTACAGAAAGGAGATTTTGGGCGCAAGGGTGCTCATGGTAGAGGGAAAAGTGCAGCGTGAGGGCAAGGTGGTACATGTGATTGTTAAGCGCTGTTTTGATTTGACAAGTCTGCTTAAAGGTTTAACTGACACTGGACAGGAAGAACTGCCATTATTAACCCTTTCAAGATCGGATGAGCGGAGTCCATATCCTGTGGAAAATAAAAGAACACAGATAAGAGAACAGGCTGATGGAATAGTATTTCCAGCAGCCAGAAATTTTAAATAGAATCTAGAGCGAAACAGACTGACTTTAAATTTCGTAACGACTTGATCGCTCATAGCTAAATTTCCAGTTTAAAGCAGAAAGTATCCTTTAACCGCATCTCGCTAGAAATTTAGTATTTATTCATATCATTAATCATTTACCTGCTATGGAATTGGCGATATGGGATTAAATAAATTGGTTTTTCTATTTATAATCAATTGTCCTTAAAAACCTTTTTAGCCTTTTCTTTTTTAAAAAACTGAATAATATCTTAAAACTAAGGCAGGAGCTTAGCAAGTTTTTTTTCAAGCATTTCTCCACGCAGGTTTTTAGCTACAATAATCCCCTTCTCATTGATTAAGTAATTTGTTGGATAAGCGCTGATGCCATATATGAGGGCAGCTTCATTTTTATCGCCCTTGAGATCACATACATTTTCCCAGGTCATTTTGTCTTCTTTAACAGCTTTAAGCCAGCTTTGCTTATTTTCATCTGCAGCTACACCTAGAATTTCAAATTCCCTAGCTTTGTAAGCTTTATAAACTTTGACCAGATTCGGACTTTCCTCCCTGCATGGTAAACACCAGGATCCCCAGAAATCTAGCAATACATATTTGCCTTTGAAGTCTGAAAGCCTGATTTTTTTGCCATTGGTATTGGTTTGCTCAAAGTCTGCGAACTGTCCCCCTATCTTTATTTCTTTATTCAGGCGGATAAAAGTTTCTATGTTTTTACCATAATCCGTATTTTTTATTTCCGGAGTAAAGTTGTGGAATAGCGAGGCTACCATCTCTCTATCCCAGCTAGCAGCATAGACACTTAAAGTATACGCACTTATTAACGAGCCTGGATTGTTTCGAACAGAAGCAATTTCAATCTGCTTTTCCTGTTCTTTTGCTTCCCGAATGTTCTGCCGTAGCACTTTTTTTTTGCATCATCTTTAGATGCATTCAGCAAACGTAACAGGCTGTCCTGCAACATTCGGTTTGGCCCCAGTTGTTTCACATACTCCTCCTTTTCGGTCTGTGTTTTCGAACCTGTAATTACCGCCTTTTTAAACGCACCGTTTTTTAGTTCCAGGTGGGTATTTTGTTCAGCCCAGAAAAATACGTAGTCTTTAAACGTTGGGGTATAAATAATTAGTTGCGAAATGTTTTTCCCTGTTTTCGCAGACAAATTAAACTTACCATTAGTTATTTTTTGCAGAGTCCAGCGCTTTCTCCTGAGCAGAGCGGCTGACGTATATCCAGCTTCCTTCCTGAATCCCCTGTACTTTGCCCGAGATATCTAGGGTGTGAGCCATCGATGAGCTACAAAAAATCAGAAAAATCAGCTGAAGCGTTATTGTTTTGGTGTTGGTCATAACTTAATGTTTATGTCCAAAAATATCATTTGAAGGCTGTCATTTTTTGTTATTTAGACGGATAAGATTGAAAAATCGACCGATTTTAAAAAAGTCGATTTAGTCGAAAAAAAAGCAGTTTTTGTCGAAAACCCGATAAATGCAGGTTTTAGTTGTTTTATAAATTTTTATCTTGCCCCTCGTGCCAGACTCGCTTAATTTTAAAATTTCCAGATATGCTAAAATAGAAATCAGTTTTTTCCTGCTGTATTTTTATGTCGTTGGTCTGCTATCCAGTTTTGAATACAATTTATGGGAAAAAGGGCAATTCGGTATCTCAAAAGAAGATCTTGAATTTGGACTCGTATATGGTACATTTAATTTGATTGCATTTTTTATATTTTACAGGTGCCTGCAGAAATGCCTTGTTATTGATAAGATTTGGGCATTTGTTGTGCTTATTCTGTCTTTCATGCTGATGTTTTTCTTTTTCAAAAAAGCAAGCTATTTATTAATCTCAAAACTTGATTTCCTGTCCGTGCAAATCAGGACGAATGCACTTAAATGGTATCATCTCAAAAGACTAGGCTTCACGGTATCTTATATGATGACACAGTTTTTTGGTGTTGCATATTTAGCGTACTTTATACATTCGGCCAGGCAGAACGAGCAGATTAAAACGCTGAGAGAAGAGCAACTGGCCTCAGAATTAACTTATCTCAAAGCCCAGCTTCAGCCGCATTTCTTTTTTAATACCCTGAACAATATCTATAGCTTTGCCTTGCGAAAGGCAGACCAGACAGCACCACTTGTTTCAAAGCTGGCAGAAATGATGCGTTACATTTTGTATCACGCCGATAAGCAAATGGTGCCGCTAAAAGATGAAATTGATTTTATCCGGAACTATGTAGAAGTAGAAACCATTAGGTACCGCAAACAGATATCAATTGGATTTGAGATGCAGGGAGTTGATCATTCTGGTGAGATCAGCCCCCTACTTTTGCTGCCATTTGTTGAAAATGCTTTTAAGCATGGGATTCAGGAGGAAGAAGGGTCAGGCTTTGTAAATATTGTCATTCACACCTTAGATCAGGAGCTGACCATGGAGGTTAAGAACAGCATATCCAAAACAGAATCCAAAGCTGGAGGTATCGGGCTAATGAACGTCAGGAAGAGACTGGAAATTCTTTACCCTGGTAGGCACACCCTTAATATATATAGTAATGGTACGATACATGAAGTTTCTCTAACCTTGAAAATGAAATGATTAATTGTTTAATTGTTGATGATGAGCCTTTAGCTCAACAGATTCTAGAGGACTATGTAAAAGCTCATGAAGGTTTATTCTTAGCGGGCGTATGCAGCACAGCTTTTGAGGCGTTTGAAGTGTTGCACAAGCAGAAAATCGACCTGATGTTCCTGGACATTAAGATGCCTGCTCTAAATGGCATTGATTTTTTAAAATCTTTGAAAGAGCCTCCCAGTGTTATTTTCACTACTGCATATTCTGAATTTGCCGTGACGAGTTATGAGCTTGATGCTGTAGATTATCTGTTAAAACCCATAACTGCTGAGCGCTTTCAGAAGAGTCTTGACAAACTCTTCAAATCGACCTTCAGTACACCTCAGGAAAAAAAAGACTACTCGTATTTTAAGGTCTCGGGAAAACTTTTAAAGATTTTTCACCGCGATATTCTTTATGCCCAATCTGTAAAGGATTATATTTTACTTCAGAGCAAGGCCGGCAGGTTTTTAACTCATATGACAATGAAAAATCTTATGGAGATTTTAGAAGGTGAAACATTTATCAGAATCCATAGGTCTTACCTGATCAATAAGGATCAAATCGAGGCTGTTGGAAAGTCTAAAATTCGCATTGGAGAAGAGTGGATTCCTATTGGTAGCTTTTATAGAATTAATTTATCCCTAATCAATTAGGCGTCAGTTGCTTCCTTTATCTTTGGCATTCCTCTTCAGTGTAAAGTAAATTGTTAACATCACAGAAAAATGGCAAGTAAATTCCGGACGGTACAGCGAATTGATCATTTTTTTGAAAATTAGACCAAAAATGCAGCCATTCTCAGCCCCCTACATTTGCCTATAAGTGAGACCATTCCCTGAGCCAGCAGCATTTCTCCAGTCGGATCACCCTGCCATTTCCATTGATTGAGCTAGCCCTTAGCTTGCATGCGGTAAAAAGAACCCTTGATTGTTTGAGCTTCCTGACTGAAATAGCGAGGAGCATTTCCATTAACAAACTGTTATTTTAAAACCGCTGTTGGATCCCATTTCATTGCTGCCAGATACGCCAACCTACCATCCTGAATTGCCTTTTGAGCAGCTGCACTTGCCTGCTTGGCAGCAGTATCATAATCAGTAGGTAGTGAACCAAATTGTCCTTCCACGGTCAACACTGCTGAAGTAATTGTTCCCTTGGCATCCGTATTCATACCGAACCACTCATAACCTTCCCTGGTCTTATTAATCCCTGTAAAGGAACCGCCGGTCTTGCCGCGATATTTGAGCATTGTCCAGTTAGCATCGTCAACATAAATATGTTCATAGGTCGCCCCATCCGTAGTAACAGTCTGGCGATAGCCTAGTTTAGTATTTTTCGGGCCAAAAAAACCCCGCCAAACCTCACCATCCTTAAGCGTTACTTCTCCAACAATAAAGCTGCCCAAAGAATCCAATTCACCCTTAAAAACCCCGAAATCCCCTGTCTGCTTACCGCGGTAACGTTTATTATCCTTAAACGCTCCAGAGAAGGTTTCCCCATTTGGATAAACTACTTCTCCTTTGATGAAATAGCCGTTTTTATCATAGGTTCCGTTGAAGCTGGTTCCTCCAGGATAAACTGTTTTGCCGCTAGTGATATAGCCATTTTCATGTACGCCTTCCGTGGTCGAGCCATCTGGCAGCGTTGTTTTCCCTTTAATAAGATAGCCTGCTTTGTTATGCAAACCCACTGTAATCCTACCATCCAGAAAAGTAAATTTTCCATTGTAAGGCTGCCCGGAAACAACAGCATCACCCTCGTATACTGTACCGTAGTCGTTGGTAAATTTTTTCGACCCTGCCGGCGGAAGTTGAGAGCGTCCCTGGGCGATAACAGTTTCCTTGCCATTTGGAACATCCATGTCCTTCTCAACGGTGTAACCACTTTTAAATGTCCAGGTGTGTTTGCCAATCATCTTGTCATCTTTCCACTGCCCTTTGATCACAGCGCCATTACGGTAAAGGATAGCCGTACCCTGTTTCGCACCATTTACATACTCAGCCTCTTCTACATCATCAGGGCCCCAGGTAGTAACACCAAATCCGTTCTGCTCATTATTGCTGTAGCCTCCTTCATAAGTGTAGGCCTTATTTGTAGCAGAAGCAGCATAGACTATCCTGACTTTTCCGCCAACTACACTTCCATTATCGAATTTTCCGGTAAGGGTAGTGCCATTTGGAAAAACGAGGGTACCCAAACCATGAGGCGCCCCATCTTTGGTATTTCCGGTATAGACCCCAGATCCGTTAACATAAGTAACTGTTTCCACGCAACTACCCGAACAGTCTTTTTTTGTACCACCTGTAAAATTTTTGTTCATCCCATTTTCCCGTGCTACAGATTTATTGTAAGCTTCCGCACTGCCCTTTATAACGGTAGTGATAGCAGCCACATCAAGGCCAGCTCCATAGGCGGCAAAAAAAATCTTCTCATGATTCTCCTTGGTATTAGGAACGATTCCAGAGGAGGCGACAAAGCTGCGCACCTTTGAAACCTTTTGATTCCAGGCACTCTCCTGCGCCTCGAGTTTGGCGTTATATGCGGCCTGTTTACGCTGAAATTCAGCTGCATACGGGCTGTAATTCGAGGAATAGCTTCCCACGCTACTGCTATAAGATGTTGAGCTACCCCCGCCCCCCGAAGAACTCGGCATGCTGTAAGCAGAAGGAGACTTATAGGAACTGCTGGGACTGTTAGCTCTGGGTGGTGAATAGGCTCGCTGGGTGCCCTCACTCAGCCGCCTGTATTCAGAGGCCTGCCTTTCCCTGGCTGAACCAGGCTGGGCAAAACCTGACGAAATACCTGCAATTAGCCAAACTGCTGTTATTAGAATAAATCTGATCATTGAATATCTTTTTTTAATAATACTTTTACTGGATCTGGGGCTTACGTTTGTTGTACCGATTTGTAACCAAAAATAGCCCGATCATGCAGTTGATGAAATACCCAGAGGATGGTATTTTTCTATTTATATTGAAGGAGAAATGTTTTACCGAAGGATGGTAAAAAAAGGTGTACCTGAAAAGTTTTCCTGTAGTGTGTAATTTAGATAAGATTCAATTTGAGTCCCAGGAAATGGAGCGTTTCAATTGCTAATTATTAAATCCCGGAATAACTACCCCAACTAAAAAGAGAGTTTAAAGTTTTCTAAACTCTATAAAAAAATACCCTGTAGAAGGTATTGTATGCGCAGATTCGATTGTTAGATTTGTCACTATGCAATCTATTGAGGTGGAACGAGGATTATACTTAATGAACCTGATTTTCAATGATTTATTTTTAGTCTGATGTTTTAAAAGTCGCCTTATTTGTTTTTATTTGTTTCTATGCTTTCGAAAATAACCTTATACTCCCTCTTTTTAGCATGCCTGATAAGCGGGTGTAAACAACGTACCGTTCATCAGCGTCCTAATGACACCCCACGGCTGATGGGTATGCGAAAAGACTCGCTTGCTGTGTTTGCTGATTCCCTCAAAAACAAGTATGCTGAGGATGAGCTCAAAACCAATGTATCCTATCTGATCGCTATGGGATTATATAATGCAAAATTAGCGAAATATGAGCTCTCGAGAGTGATGTTCACAGAGGCTTTAGCGTTAGCAGATAAAAAAGATGAATATACGGTAGGAAAAATTCACAACTGCCTTGGAAATGCTGCATTTAATGTCGGACAATATGCAAGAGCACTGGAACTTTATAAAAAGGGATTGGCTTATTTTGAGAAGATAGGAGATAAAAAGTCTCAGGCCGGCATACACTCTAACCTTTCTCAGCTCTTCCAGCTAACAGGTGACAACGAACAGTCAAGAACTCACTTTAAGATTGGGCTATCTCTATTAGAAAATCAAAAGAAATCTTCATCTTATTTGCTCATGCTACATGCGTTGGCAAATGTTTATGGCCAAAGCAATTATATTGACAGTGCCCTTATGCTGGACAGAGAAGGTATTGCACTTGCACGCCAACTAAAATTGCCTGAATATGAAACAATGTTTTTAGACAATAAAGCAAATTGCTTTATGTATAGCAACAGGCCTGACAGCGCAAAAAAATACTTCGCAAAATCCTATGCAATTGATGTAGCTTCTGGAAACATCAAGCAACAATCGGATACCTGGCTTAATTTGGGCGTCCTGGCTGATATGGAAAAGAAACCAGATTCTGCAAAACTATTTCTTGAAAAATCCATTGCGCTGTCCAGGGAGGCTGGCTATAAAACCGGAGAGCTTGCTGCCCTGAAAATGCTCGGCGGAATTTACGAACAAGGTAGACAATTTGAGCAGGCCCTGAAGATTCAGAAATCATTCTATACGCTGAAAGACAGTATTTCCGGAGAGAAAAAAGAAGCCGCCGTTGCCGAATGGAAAGCGGTATTCGAAACTGAGCAGAAAGACCAGCAAATCAAGCTGGCCAACATTTTAATAGAACGAAAAAACATAGTAATCTACGGCTTAAGTGCAATTATGATTTTAACAGCCCTGGCTGTTTATTACGCAGTTAAGCGATACCAGATAAAAAAGGAAAAAAATTATAACGAGCGAATCTATCAGAAAGAACAACAGGCGGCCGCAGCTTTAATTAATGCGGAAGAAAACGAACGCAGGCGCATCGCAGCTGAGCTTCACGATGGGGTTGGACAAACGATGACAGCTGCATGGCTGAATTTACAGGCCATTGCCACAAATCCCAATGTGGAAAAAGAGTACCTTGAGTTACTCGATACAACAACCACGCTTGTTCAGGACAGCTGCAATGAAATCAGGACCATCAGTCATCATATGATGCCGGATGTACTTTTATCAAAAGGATTTATTCCGGCAGTAAAAGCCTTGATCTCAAATCTGCCACAGCAGAGCATATCCATAATACTATCTGCCGATGAAAAGCAACTCAGGTTAAACAGCATGCAGGAATTAATGCTGTACCGGGTTGTCCAAGAATGTTTACAAAACAGCTTAAAACACGCTATAGCCACGGAAATTGATATTTCAATAAACATTGATTCAGGTACGCTTAGTTTATTAGTTGAAGACAATGGAAAAGGTTTTGAAGTAGATAATCTGCAACATTTTGAAGGAATGGGTATCAACAGCATTTGTAGCCGGGTTCATTTTCTAAAGGGAACCGTAGAGTGGAGTAGCAGTGCTGATAATGGAGGTACTTTAGTTGCTATTCACATCCCTATATGAGTCACAATCAAAGTGTAATCCGCCTGGCGATCGCAGATGATCATCAAATCGTAATTGACGGCCTTTGCGCAGCGCTCAAGAATTTTCCGCATATCATCGTTTCGGCAACAAGCACCGATGGAACTGCATTATTAGAGACAATCAGCAATGAACCAATAGACCTTTTGTTGACTGACGTGATGATGCCTCACATTAGTGGTGTGGAACTGGCGCTTGAAGTAAAAAAGAAATATCCTGCAGTCAAAATCATTGCACTAAGCATGAGTGGAAGCGGAACACTTGTTGAGGAGATGATGAGCAAGGCTGCAATTGAAGGATACCTGCTAAAGCACTGCGGAATTGAGGAGCTTATTCGGGCGATCGAAATGGTTCACGGTGGTGGTGAGTATTTCCAGGCTACCGTGCTGGATGAATTAGCTAAACACATCAGACTTAAAAAGCAAACTTCAGCTATCCGTTTAACCCAAAGGGAAAAAGAAATCATCTCCCTTATGGAAAAAGATTGCAGTAATAAAGAAATTGCTGACCGGCTTTTTATCTCAGTACGAACTGTGGAAACCCATAGAAAGAATATTTTCAGAAAGACCGGCACCAATAACGTGTTGACTTTGGTCAAATGGGCTTACGAACATAAACTTCTGTAAAATATACCGTTAGCACGGTATTGCCCAAAAATTCGAGTACATTAATTTTGAGTATGGAAACAAACCTACTCATCCCCAGGACCATTCCAGTCTCAGTTTTGCTCCGTGGCTACTTTGTCCACGCACCCCTGACTCCTCACATAAAAATCTTTGGCCATCAACCGCCAGAAAAAGCCATGGATAATAAATGCTAATAGCTATTCCAGGTGATAATCACGCATTTTATTAAAAGATAAAAATACAATTTAAGATGAAAAAAATTTACATCCTTAGCGCATGCCTGATGAGTTTAGCCATACCGGCTTCTGCTCAATTCGGCAAATTAAAAAGCCTGGTAGGGAAAAAAGACAAGCCACAGCAGGAAAATACACAAGCCGCTGCGCCTAAAGAATCACCCGCATTAGCAGAGGAAGTTAATGAGACAAGCACCAGCAATGTAGCAGCTGCAGGAAAATCATGGACCATGCAAGCTGAAGGCAGTATCGACTGGTTTAGGCTCAGCCCGACCGGAAAACTTATTGCAGGAACCAATCAGGGATTAGTCGGCATCGAACCGGGAAGCGGAAAGGTAGCCTGGAAACATGAGTTCCTTAAAAATATATCCAGAACCAATTACAATCCAATTTCCGGCAGCCCGTTTATTGCCATTGTAACCGGAAGTATCTTCAACATGCAGCAGGTCATTTTGGACGTTTCATCTGGAAAAATCATTGCCAATACCTCAGATTTAGGCATGAAGATGGTCAATAAACGCTACACTGTTCCATCATTGGGTGGCATTCTGTTTTCAGGATATCTAAACAACCAGCCCTCACTGGTTTTCATAGATGCTGCTAGCGGAGAGAAGAAATGGGTATTAAGCAAAATATTTGACAGCAATTCCGAGGTTATGACCGCAAAACCACTGGCGGATGGAGCAAATACCATGCTGCTGGCAACCAATAAAAGGCTGTATAAAATTGATGTATCCTCTGGTAACGTTATCTGGAAAGCCGACTTCAAGACCAATATCGATGAGGGTATATTGGCTACTGAAGCTGCTGAGGAGGTTGAGGAAAAAGAAAGCACGAAAGCGGACGAGAAAAAGGGAGGCTTGATGAAATCACTCGGCGGACTGGCCAAAGTTCCCGGACTGGGCAGCGTGGGCAGTGCCGCGGGAGCAGCAAACTCGGCGGGTAAAATGGGCGCCATGGGCGGAAGCATGAAAGACGGCGCCGCTGTTTCAGCAGATGCAGCTTACGGTAAATTTCTGATATTAGATAATCAGCCAAATGTGGTTTATTACTATTCCAACCAGCAAATGTCTGCATTTGACCGCAGCACTGGGGCAGCGCTTTGGCAGACGGTAAAATTTTCTGACCCGGTATCACAGGTACTATATGACGAGCGGGGATTCTTAATAGCGACCGATGATAAACGTGCAGAACTAATGTTACTGGACTATAAAACCGGTATTCAAAAATGGAAGCCGGTAACTTTAAGAGGACGCATAACCGCCTTGAAATTAAAAGGCAATAGCCTAGCCATTGCCTCAGCTAAAGAGTCAGGCAACAACTACATTAACATCGTTGATATAAATTCAGGCAGCACCGCAGCCAAATCGGACATGAAAGTTTCGGGATACATCATGGATATCAAACAAAATAACAGCGGACTTATTTATAGAACAGACCGCGAGCTTAACATCCAGGACCCCGCTACAGGAAAAGATGCGTGGCAAAAGTCTCTAAGTTATAAACGAGGCGGTATCGGTGTAGATAAAGGCAATAAAAGCTACTTCTTTGCGGATAACCAGCTTTATCTGATGGATAACGATTCAGGTGAGTACAAGGCGATTAGCAAGAGCCTGAAATTCGGTGGTGATGAAATACCTAACGCAATTGAACTTCGGGAAAAAGGAATCCTGGTCAGCTCATCACAGAATATGGCTCTGTTTGACTGGGAAGGAAATTTAATTTACAAAATATACCAAAAAGCACCGGGAACGAGCCTGGCAAATAAAATCATCAACGTGGCTGCGATCGCAGTGTCTGCGGGGAATTCTGCCTCGCATGGCTTTCAGGCGGGCCTTTCAGGACCAAACACCACCTCATACAATAGCAATATGGCGGCTTCTGATCGCTGGTCTAACCTTGGAAGTGCTGCCTTTTCAGATATGAAAAGACGATTTACTGCCTCTCAGGACGCTAAGAATTATAAAACCATACTGACCAGCGTGGAAAATGGCGAAGATAGTGGTTATGGCTTGGTGAGGGTACACAAGGATACCGGGAAGATAGAGGGAAAAGTAGTGCTGAATGATAAAAAACCGGATTACATCGCTGATGATACCGATAATCTGGTATTTTTAAAGGATGGCAATAAAAACCTGATTGGATATAAACTTTAATACTGAATTTGCGCTCTCAATAATGCATGATTTCAAATTCTGATTCGCACCTGAAAATAGGTTAAGGAAATGTAGTTTAAAAGACAATAATCTTCATTTGACAGGGTTTCACGAGGTGGGTTGATGTTGGATTTTGGTAGATGCTCATAATGTGAGTGATAACTGATTCGTATCAATTGTATTCCATTATTTAAGGCAAATTATCCGGGCTACTTTTAATTTTACCAGAGCTGCATCCCGAAACTCCTAACGGAAATTCTCTCCTTCAGCAAACAAATATTTTATAATTTTGCCATTGAAGACAAGTACAAATATGAGCAGTGAAGATATTTATCGTTTTCTGGCACCGCATAACTTAACTTATCAGCGTGCTGTGGAAGAAATTAGGCATTCTAAAAAGCAAAGCCACTGGATGTGGTACATATTTCCCCAACTTGAAGGACTGGGCAAAAGTGATACTGCAATCTTGTATGCGATTCAGGATTTGAAAGAGGCAGAAGCTTACTATGTCCATCCTGTGCTGGGTGCAAACCTGCTGGAAATTTCGAATGTTTTATTACGCATCGAGGACAAGTCCGCTAACGAAATTTTTGGGTATCCGGACAATTTAAAACTGCATTCATGCATGACCCTTTTTGCACAGATAGAGCATGTAGACAGGGTGTTCCAGCTTGTTCTGGATAAATATTTTAATGGTGAGCCAGATCAACAGACCTTGAAGCGACTGAGATAGGTATCATCGTTTAGCACATTTTTAACAGTAATTGGATCAGCTGATTCCCCCCAGCTTGGTAAATGGTTTAAATGCTGTCGAACGATATGCAAAATTACATGCTTAAATATTTTTTGATTGCCCGGACAGAGGAGCCATTCAATGCGATGGTATCATAAAGTTGCTGCTCACTGACTTGAAACTGTTCTGACCAATACTTATTTCAGCCGGATCATCTGAATTGACCTGACGGTGTTCATTGCTATTATCCTACGGTTCTAGGCTATCCGAATCATTTTCTATTGGGTAGCGTTGACTGATTTCGTCTGGATCAGGAGTAAAATCTTCTTATCTGCAAGTAAAAAATAATTGTCCTTTTCTTTTTTAATCATCAAATTCAGATGCTCCTCAAAATCGACCTTGATTTGGACTTTAAATTGAAGCCTCGATGGTGATTAATTGCGTTACACGTAACCGAAAAGCAATTAAAGGGTCTAGCAGACTGTTCAAAATGTTTTGTTTTGGAATAGTATTCCGTTATGATTAATTTTATCTAAAGCAAAAAAAATGAGACCTGTAGAATCATACATCTCGAACTTCGAAGAGCAAAAGCAAGTACGACTCAACCAACTGCGAAGCCTCATTATAGAAATGGTACCTGAGATTAAGGAAAGCGTTAGTTATAAGATGCCAACTTATAAAAATAATAAATATGTGCTGTACTTCGGAGGTTATCAAAACCATATAGGCTTCTATCCGATTGGTCGAAATACGGAACTGGAAGATGAATTAGTACCTTACCGTGCAAAAAATGCAAAGGACACCTTACATTTTCCTTACAATATGCCCTTGCCAAAAGATTTAATAAAGAAAATTGTCACTTTATATTTGCTTTAAGCGTGATTGCGAAACATCTAACTGACTAACTTACCGCAAAACTTCAAGCATTCTCCTAGCTCTGGCAGCAGAAATAGGATAAGCATGTTCAGCATCATCAGCGATTGCTTTATAGAGTTCTACAGACTTGTGCTTATTTGACATCACAGCATTTATATAACCGTCAATTTCGGTGATAAAATACTTGTATTTCAAGTCAAAATCCTGATGTTTAATCAATTTCTGAAGCAGCAGGGATGCTGATGTTAACCGACGATCATGCATTAGAAAAACATCGTAAGCGTTGTAAAAATTGAACCAATATGGCCATGGTTTACCGTTTGTACTTTTGTTGTAACTATCCTTCACCAATTGCAGGGCAACTTCAAGCAACGCAAATTTGGTCAGGCTATCTCTTTGTGCAGTTCTATCGAGGAGCTTTAAATATTTTTCTGTTGCCTGCTCAAGGTTGCCGGTTCTAAATTCAGCTAAAATCTTTTCTTTCAGATATAACGGGTGTTGCTGGGCATAGCTTTCATATGCAAAGCCAGTAGAGAATAATTCTGCAAGATTTAGCATCCGGTAGCCTTTATCTAACTCCTTTTTCAAATCAAAAATCCACGGTTGCTCAAAGTTATGAAAAAGATAAACATATACTTTCTGACGTTTAAGGTCATAAATAGCGGAGTACTGCGTAGATAAATTCCCCTCTTGATGCGTTTTTTGAAGTATATCACGAAATAATCCAACACTTAGCGGTTCTTTTCCAGAAAGCATTTGGGTTGCCAAATCAAAGCGCTGGCAGCTATAGTTTTTTTTAGCGGCTTCCAGGATATTGAAATTGGTGCTAACCTGAGCATTGCTGGTTTTTTTTAAAGCAGAATCTGGGTTAATTATCACAGACGCTCCCGTAGCGTCAGCAAGCAAAGCCTGCGAGGTGCCTGTGTAGTTGTGCGTTTTAAGAAATGTTAATGCTTCTTTTACCGTCCGGTATTTCCTTAATATTTCAGAGAAAACATCCCCGTTGTATGGGTGTGTATATTTATATTTAGCCGGATCGAATCCATATTGAGCTGTAAAATCGTAGAAAAGACCATGTTCATTCATTCCGGCCTGTGCTAAAAGATCAGCATAGCCGAAAGAAACCAAACCGAAATCATCCTTCCCGGGCGGACTAAACCAAGTCCTTATAAAAGGGTTATAATCATCCTCGTTTGCGGCAGCAAACACTTCACCCCCACGGGCGGCAGTAAAAACTGTGCATGATCTTGCGGAGATAGATTGCGCAAGAAAGGCAGCAAGAAAAAAAGTCCGAAATAGTAATTTCATCGCAAATAAAAAATTAAATATACGAATGTATTCGTAGATAAACAATTTCTCCTATGCATTTTGTTTCAATTTTTAATTAGAAATCGAATGGAGATTTCGGCGACCTTGACCAAGTAATTCCGTGTCAGGTTGACCACTCTAAGAAAAGGCACAACTTATCTCTAACATATTATTTATTAGTCTGTTGGATTGGTCAGTCGAGACCGAAACACACTGACCCTAAATTCCGAAATAAGTTGATCAGTCTTAACGAAATCTCCACTCATTTACTAAAATTTATTCCTTTAGTTAAAACTTGTGCAATTCTGCTAAAAGTTTAGCGGGGCATTACCTTTGGCCTAGTTAAGTGGATTTCTTTATAAATTTAAAATCTTCCAGATAGCATCAAACCCGATGCTCCAGGTTGGTAAAAGGGCATCAAAGTAAATTTGCTATCTTTCTTTTTATTGAAAATTTGTTTCATGTAAGGATAAATCAGGTATGCAATCTTAGTAGAGGCAATTCCAAATCCCGCACCAGCAACAACATCGCTGAACCAGTGTTTATTATTGTACATTCTTAAGGTTCCTGTAGCAGTAGCTACAAAATACCCTGCATAGCCAATCCAGGGGTTAACATCCTTATATTCCTGATGCAAAAATTCTGCAGCCATAAAAGCAGATGCGGTATGGCCAGATGGAAATGAATTTTCTCCATTATTATTCGGCCTCATCCTGCCAACGCCCTGTTTAACAAAATGAGTAGAAACCCCCATAATCGCAGCAGAAGTTACATAAAGCATAGAGGCATCAAACAGATTATGTTTGCCTTTTACGCCTGAAAGATTTAGTGCATAAACAGCCGCCGCTGGTGCAAACTGTAAATAATCATCAACATGGGCTGCAAACAAAGGATGGTCTTCCTGTAGTTCTGCTTTTGTACTCAAGTCAAGCTGTTTTAAGGCACCCTTATCATAAACAGCTGCAAAACCATAACCCGCCAGAACAGCTGGGGCGATGAATGAGATCGCCTTAAATTTGTTTTTTGGAACTGAATTACCCGAATACCATCTTCCCAAAGAATCTACATTTGAAGTGGTTTTTAAAGAATCTATACTTTGCGCAAAAGAAGAGCATGTTGCTGCTGTAAACAGCAACATTATATAAAAGTACTTAGCCATACTAAGGTTTTACAGGATTACCATTTACATCAAATAATAAGTCTTTTCCTTTTACTTCAGCCTCATAACTTACACTGCCATCAGCCTTGGTAATTTTAGCCGCTTCGGCTACTTTCATGCCTTTTAACTTAGCCATTACAGCGGCTGGAAACTCACTGGCTTTGATAGAAACTTCCGTTTCCAATAAAGACCCTGCTGCTGAATAGACTTCGGAAGTTTCCTTACCATTTAAAGTAAAGCCAGCCTCGTAGCTTTGTTTTTCAATCTCCCAGTTTACTTTAACACGGGGATGATTTTTTGTAAAAGCAGTTTTAACCGCAGATGGTATTTTTGACGCCGCAACGTTCTGTGCGAATATAGCGGTAAGCAAACCGCCCATTAATAAAAAAATTCCAAAAATCTTTTTCATAGTTTTTATTTTTTATCAAAACTAGAAAGCAATTATGTAGGAATTCTGTAGTTAAGCCTAGCGATCAAAAAAAATAGAAAAATAATGCATTTTCTTTACCTGCTCATAATCAATCCGATAACCATAAAGATTACACACCTGCTTGGAGATAGCAAGGCCAAGTCCCATCCCGTCAGATTCATTAGATTTTGAAAAACGGTCAAAGAGCTTTGTTTTAGTTTCAAAGTCTTTTCCTGTATTTCCAATCACAAGTTTTACATTGGAAAGTTCAACAATAATCTTTCCGCCTTTGATATTGTGCCGAACTGCATTGCTAAATAAATTATTTAATAAAATATCAGCCAAATACCTGCTCATGTTGATGGTTTTTTCACATAGGATAACCTCCAGTGTCAACCCATCCCTTTCCAGGAGTTCTTCGAACTGTCTCGCCTTTTGCGCAATCAGCTCTTTCAGGTCTATGGCTTGAATATCGCCAATCAGGTTATTCTCAATTTTTGCTAACAGCAAAAGTGACTGATGAAGCCGGGAAAGCCTTCCAGTTGCCTGATAGATATCTTCGAGCATTGTGCCTTGCTGGGCGGTAAAGGGTTCGGTCTGCAAAAGCGAATCAAGTTTTGAATTGATTACCGCTAAAGGAGTCATCATTTCGTGTGAAGCATTATCAGTAAAACTCTTGAGCTCCCTGTAATCCTGTTTCACGCGGTCTGCCATGGCATTTACCGATTGGTTAAGCTCAATGAATTCGTCTATTTTTGTAGTATCGCTATTTAGTGATTCCATTTTGGTCACTTCAAAAGATTTCATTCTTTTAAGTGTGTTATAAAAGGGCATCCAGAGTCTGCTCATTACAAAACGGTTAATTATAAATAGTGAGACGAGTAAAATCAGCGTCACCCCTAATGTGATCAGCAGGATTACCCTTACTAAGTCTTCTGACTCTACCCTTGATTTTGTAATGGTTACCTGAATGTTCAGGCCCTTTAGCCGAAGCGTGGTAACCAGACTTCTGCCCGGCTCCTGCTCGTTTTCATTTTGGTTTAAGTAGGTCGTATTGCTAAATTCCCGGATATCTTTCGCTTCTGCGGGCAATTCGCGATAGGAAACCTGCTGATCGAGATAACTCGCAGGTAGGGGTAGCTTTTGATAAGTCCTGGTGTATTGCCTGATCTCATTTTCCTCTACTGCTAAATCCTTATCGAGTTTATTGGTCAGTATCAGGTGGATAAAGAAGTAATAGATTATACCGGTAATCACCAGGATAATGGAAGAGGTCAGGATATTGACCCTGTTATAGCGGGTAGAAAGCTTCATGCATCTGTAAATTTATAACCAATGCCATAAACAGATTTAATATAATCCTTTGCACCTGTTTCGGCTAGTTTCTTTTTCAGATTTTTTACATGGGTATAAATAAAATCGAAATCATCCGACAGATCCATTTCATCGCCCCAAAGATGTTCTGCCATCGCATTTTTTGTCACGACTTTATTTTTATTGGATAAGAAATAAACAAGCAGATCAAATTCTTTTCTGGTTAGCGTAAGTTGATTATCATTCAAGGTAACCTTCATTGCGGATACGTCCACTTTAATCTCATGGAAGGTAATCACATTGTCTCCATCAAAATTTTTCCTGCGTACAATCGCACTCACCCTTGCCTTCAATTCTGAAAGATGAAAAGGCTTAACTAAATAATCATCGGCTCCCAGATCCAGTCCGGAAAGCCTGTCGTCAAGAGAATGCCTTGCAGAGATAATCAGTACGCCATCCTTTTTATTAGATTTTTTTAACCTGGATAAGAGTTCCAATCCTTCGCCACCGGGTAAACCGAGATCTAAAAGGATGCAGTCATAACTATATAGTTCAATCTTTTCACTGGCCGTATCGAAATCCGGAGCATGTTCACAAATATTCCCCTCCCCGGTAAAATAAGCAACAATGCTTTCGTACAAGGCCTGCTCATCTTCAACAATCAGTATTTTCATTTTTTGATAATTTACATTTTGTGTTTAAAACGGATAAACTGTACAGGTCATTTATTCAAAGCGACTTTTAAGCTTTACGATATTAAGCGCTTTCTTTTGCTGAAGTATATTTTTCCCATAATCAGTAAAATATATATGAGCTGATAACATGTTCAAATTTAATTCATCCCATTCAACATCGGTATAAAAAAGATTGAGATTTGTCTCCCATTCCGTTTTTAGCCGGCTTGCGTAATCCTGATAGTCAGGAAGTGAAAAATGGTAAAAATCCGCATCACAAATTACCTCTTCTAATTTCCCTGCAGGATGTTGCGGAAATTTTGTCGCGACAATACATTTTTTAACAAGTTCTATCTTTTCTATTGCTAACCCATTAGCCCCTAAAAATTCTGCTGCAATTCTGGCGCTCTCTTCTTCGTGCCCCCAGTATTTCTCAGTGTAACCGACATCATGAAGAAAAGCTGCAAGCTCTAGTATAAAAAGCTCATCCTCGCTAAGCCCTTCTGCCTTCCCGATTCTCTTTACTCCATTCACGACCATTAAAGTATGGCCGAGGTTGTGAAAATACATCTGGAGGGAAAGTCTATTATGAAGACAGTCCTTCACAAAGACCGCCACTTTCTTCAAAAGAATTTCATTCTTCATATTTTATGTTAAATCCTGACAAGAATAAGCTTCAAATCTGGAGAAATTCTGTAGCACGCGAGCAGCCATAAAGTAAAACATCACAAGTATGATTTTGTCGCCTTTTTTTCGATGTTCTACAGTTTGTCTACAGATTTGAGCGTTATTTTTATTCTTATTACGAAACAGAAATCATGTGGAAATATTATGCAATTCTTTCTGCCTTTTTTGCAGCAGCTACCGCTATACTTGCTAAAATCGGAATCAAGGGGGTGAATGGAAATTTGGCTACAGCAATACGCACGGTGGTCATTCTATTTATTGCATGGGGAATTGTGCTGGCAAGCGGGGAAATTTCTGAGCTAAAAACCTTGAACAAAAATAATCTTATTTTTCTTGGTTTGTCCGGTGTGGCAACCGTTCTTTCCTGGATTTTTTATTTTAAGGCATTAGAAACAGGGAATGTTTCTAAAGTAGCACCGATTGATAAGCTTAGCGTTGCCATAGCAATGGGCCTTGCTTTTCTTATCTTAAAAGAACCAATCGAAACCAAAACTTTAATCGGAGGACTAATGATTGTCGGCGGCAGCCTGGTGATTTTGCTGTAATGATCATCTGATTGAATTGGGTAAAGTGGGAATATTCAGACGGGTTTTAAAAGCAGCCGGGTTTTGCGCATTTGTTTTTTCTACTGGATAAAAACCACTTTAACCGCTTTCCATCCTTTATTGTTCCGTTATTTTTTTCCTCAAATCAACATTGATGACCAATCCTGTGTGAGATATGCCTACAGAATTGCTACAGATTTGGCCTTTACATTCGCGCAACTTGATTCAACTAATTTTATGAACCATCTAAATCATTAATGAATAAAATTACCAAATTTTTCAGCCACAGGTTCTCACCTGTTCTTCTCGCGGTTATACTGCTCTGCACTGTTTCTCTAATGACCAGAATTGCACTTATGCTATTTTCTGTTCACAACATAGACTGGTCAATTGCTAATGTTGTGAGGATATTTATGATTGGAATTCTATACGATATGGCAGCTGCTTCATTCGCCTGCATACCAATAGTTATATACCTGTGGATTTTCCCTGCAAGATGGTATCGGAAAAAAGTAAGCAGAATATTGCTGTTTGTGTATTTCTTTATTGTGGTACTTACCCTTATGTTTAACGCCGTATCAGAATGGTTTTTTTGGGAAGAATTTTCGGTCAGGTATAATTTTATAGCTGTAGATTATCTTGTTTACACAACCGAGGTCATTGGAAACATCCGTCAATCCTATCCGATTAATACGATACTGGCTATAATGATTTTGTTTGCTGTGGCAGTGGTATTTCTGCTTCGCAAATTGATCTGGCCGGTGAACTATGTTGAGCAGCGCTTCAAAAAAAGAAGTGTGTATGCTCTTTTACTACTGAGCTTACCTCTTCTGGTCTATTTCGGACTAAGCCATAAATGGAAATACCTGAGCAGCAATCAGTATGTCAACGAGCTGTCTGGAAATGGTATGTATGATTTTGGTTTCGCTTTTTGGAATAACCAACTTGATTACAACACTTTTTATAAAACATTACCGATATCAAAGGTAACGTCTATCATCCAGCATATCCTAACTGAAGCAACAGACACCAGAAAAATCAGTTACACCTCTAGAATAGTAGATAATAAGCAGCCGGAAAACAAGATGAATGTTGTGCTGATCAGCGTGGAGAGTCTGAGTACTGAATTCTTGGGTTGCTTTGGCAATAACCAGCACATCACCCCGGAACTGGATAAGCTGGCAGAAACAGGGATGCTTTTTACCAACCTTTATGCTTCAGGCACCCGCACGGTCAGAGGGCTAGAAGCGCTTTCGCTTTGCATTCCTCCAACACCGGGGCAGTCAATTGTAAAACGTCCGGATAACCGAAACCTTTTTACCCTGGGCAGTGTTTTTCGCTCCAAAGGATACCATTCCAGATTTATCTATGGCGGATATGGATATTTCGATAACATGACAGAGTTCTTTTCTAATAACGGTTATGAGGTAACTGACAGAAGTGCTTTAAGTGATTCAGAGATACATTACTCGAATATCTGGGGTGTAGCAGATGAGGATTTGTTTACACTTTCGATACGTGAACTGGATAAAGACTATCAAAATGCCAAACCATTTTTCGCACAGATTATGACTGTTTCCAATCATCGTCCCTATACTTATCCCGAAGGAAGAATAGATATTCCCTCCAAAACAAGTAGAGAGGGTGCGGTGAAGTACACAGATTATGCAATCGGCAAATTTATAAGGGAGGCAAGCCAAAAGCCATGGTTTTCCAATACGCTGTTTATTATTGTAGCAGATCACTGTGCCTCCAGCGCAGGAAAGGTAGAACTGCCGGTAGACAAATATCATATTCCTATGATTTTTTACGCACCTGGCCATATTGCACCGTCTAGATTTGAGAAACTTACAGCGCAGCTGGATATTGGCCCCACTATTCTGGGCTATCTGAACTTCCGCTATGAAAGTAAGTTTTTTGGCCATGATGTTTTTAAAATGGAAGATACCGAACAAAGGGCATTTATCAGTACTTATCAAAGCCTTGGTTACATACGAGATGGCAAACTTGTGGTACTCGATCCCAATAAAAAAGTAAATACTTTCCGTCCGGATTTTAAAACTGGTGGTTCTACAAAAATCCCCAATGATGAAAAGTTAACAAATGAAACAATCTCTTACTATCAGCTGGCTTCATTTCTCTATCAGAAAAAACTTTATCAGCAGGAAAGATGATAACAATAATTGTGTGAATCCTATTTGTAAGGACATTTACACAATCTACAAAAATCAAGCTTAATCTTAAACTTCAGTTTTCCAACAGAATCGCCACTGATATTTGCAGCATCAGTTCATTAACCCATTACCATGCGCCATTACTTATTTATATTTTTCCTCTTCTTTATTTCCATTAATGCCAATGCTCAAACGGGTAAAGCTAAAATAACCGGAACGGTCCTGGATGCAACCACAAAAGAACCTATTGATTTTGCCACCATTACCGTTTTTAAGTCGGGTACAAAAAGTGTAGTCAATGGAATAAGTTCTGATGCTAAAGGAAACTTTACGCTCTCAGGCCTTCCAGGTGGCGTTTACAATGTTTCGGTTGATTTCATTGGCTATAAAGCGCAAACCTTTCCTGTAATTTTGAAACAAACATCCTCCGCCATTTCTTTGGGAACTATTTTACTAGCCTCAACCATAGATCAACTGCAATCGGTTAACGTAACTGCTAAAACACCAATTATTGAAAACAAAATAGATAAAACAATATATAACACAGCGAACGACCTTACAGCGCAAAATGGCGTAGCCTTAGATGTTTTGAAAAAAGTTCCGATGGTAAGTGTGGATATCGATGGAAATGTAGAATTGCAAGGTAGCGGAAGTGTTCGGTTTCTGATAAACGGCAAGCCATCAAGTATATTTGGTGCAAGCCTGGCCGATGCATTGCAATCTATTCCGGCAAGCCAGATTAAAAGCGTTGAGGTCATTACCAGTCCGGGCGCAAAATATGATGCTACCGGTACAGGTGGGATAATCAATATTGTATTAAAAGACAATAAATTTCAGGGAATAAACGGTACTGTGAATTATTCTATTGGTTCCAGACTTCAGAATGGTTCGGCAAACCTAAATGTTAAAAAAGGAAATTTTGGAGTTGGTATTTTCTTTAGTGGCAACCAGCAGTTTAACACTGTTGCTAAAAGTTCTTCCAACAGAACATCCTACAATTCAACCAGAGACACCATTAATAATTTCTTTCAGGATGGCAGTAGTTCGCAGAAAAGGGGTAGTTACCAAACGGGCTTAAATTTAAACTGGAATATTACGCCAAAAGATGAGCTTACAGCCACTTTAGGATACAATCATTTCAACAACAATACGAATGGAACAACTAACCAGATTCAGCAATACCTGCTCGCGAGGTCGGGAAACAACATTTCTGATTTGAGGAGTTTAAGAAATTCAACCAGTAATTTTAGTGCCAACTCCACCGATGTGAGCCTGGCTTACAAAAAGACTTTCAAAAAAGAGGGCCATGAAATGGACTTTCTGTATAATGCAAGTTTTGGCAATAATCTGGTAAAAGCTTCGCAGATTTCAACTTATCAAGGCGAAGGTTTTCCAAATACAGGATTGAATAGCACCAATCCCGGAAAAGAGAACGAAGCAGAAATTTCGATGATTACACGTTGCCTGTAACCAAGAAATTGACCATTGAGGGTGGCGCAAAAATATTGATTGACAACCTAAACTGTAGATTTCGGCTGCCCTGACCATGCGATTCCGTAGCGGATTGACCAGTATCAAATTGGAAGCGACTTATCATCATCATGTTACTAATCAATCTGTTGAGATGATCATTTTAGACCGAAACACACTGACCCTGGATTCCGAAATGAGTTGATCACTACTAGCGAAATCTCCAATGGGGTGACGATATGTTTAGAACCGCTTTTATTGACCCAACGTTTAATGATAACCTATTGAAAGTCAAGCAAAAAGGGTTGCTTTTTAATGAGCAACCCTTCAAGGTTTTGGGCTTGAGCCCGGTTAGTACCCAGCGCCGGAGTCGAACCGGCACGGTTTCCCACAGGTGTTTGAGACCAGCGCGTCTACCAATTCCGCCAGCTGGGCATGTGTTGGACGGGGTTGCAAATGTATGTAACCCTTGCCTAAATCACAAAATTATTTTAAAATAGTTTATAAAACTTTTATTAGATGCCACTTGCATTTTCCGGGCGCTCGTCTTTCAGCTTCTTATCCACGATAAATGGAGCAAAAGGAAGTAATGAAGCCATGAAAATTAACAAGGCTTTTCCGAATTTCCACTTCTGCTCCTGCCAGGCTAAAACTAATGTTGCAGCATACAGCACAAATAGTAAACCATGTGCCCAACCTGTATATTTTACATATAAAGGCAGATTAGCAAAATATTTCAGTGGCATGGCTACAAATAATAAAAGCAGGTAAGAAATACCCTCTAAAACAGCAACCTTTCTAAAAATGGATAGAGAACTCATGTATCTGATTGTTTAATGCCGAAAATAAGTCAAACAAGTTCATCCTCAAAAACAATAAAATGATTTTACATTAAAGTGTTACAACCTTGAAAGGATATACATGGTAGGCAAAGCCATACTTGCGTGCTGTCCTATTGCAGGATGATCGCATTTAAAGGCATAAACTATGCTTGCATAGCATTAAGCTCTTGGTAATTTTTCTCTTAAACGGCTGATATATTTTTGCCGGTAGTAAATATCTTTTATGTCCTTCAGTAAGCTTTCAGATTCTGCAGGATTTTCATCAAATTGAGCAGTGTAATTCGCCAATGTTGCATCAAGTTCATTTTCGATTGTATTAACCTCAGAATTTACTTGTTGCAGTTTTTCTGCGTCAGGTTCAAACTCTAAATCCATCAACGCTTCGTTTACATCCATCATCTCCATCAAAAAAGATTGAGGCAACTGATAAGCTTCCTCAGCTTCAACCACACCTTTCAGTTCTAAAACATACTGTAATGTTCTTTTGCGGTTATTTAAAATTTGATAAGCTTTATTATTTAGTGTAGATAAATCCAAAACTTCTTGCTGTTTTGATTCACTTTCGTTTGCATAAAAATCTGGATGAAACTTTTTACTAAGTGCATAAAACTTTGCTTTAACCAGATTTAAATCCGGTTCAAAGGAAATAGGTAACTCATAAAACTCGAAATAATCGGGTTGTTGTTTCTGTTCACTCATGTGTTATAAAATAAAAAGCCGCAGCAGTTAAAACTAAATTCTAACGACTGCGGCAATATTATAAAATTGATTTTACTTACCGAATATTTTTAAAATATCATTACCAAAAGCAAACACCATTAAGCTGATTAGAATTACAAAACCAGCAATCTGTGCCTTTTCTAAAACTTTTTCGCTCACAGGTTTGCGTTGAACCATTTCAATTAGAAGAAATACTACGTGTCCACCATCTAACCCAGGAATCGGCAATAAATTCATAAAAGCCAATGCCATAGAAATTAACCCGGTTAAAGTCCAGAATTTCACCCAATCGAAAGTGCTGCCATAAACCTTCGCAATACCAATCGGACTACTAATATTCCGGGCACTTACCTTGCCGGTAATCATTTTACCAATACCTTTCGCGTTATCCATAAACGTACTCCATGCCATGTTAGCACCAATTGGAAGCGCCGCCATAAAGCTATAATTTATGGTTTTACGTTTTATTTCATTGAAATTTCCATAAAAACCAATTGCACCTGCTGTATCTACAGGAACTGTTAGTTGAAGCGGTGTACCTGCCCTATCAATATTTACAGCAACAGTTTTACCTTTCTTTTTTAATGCGATAGGTTTAATTTCATCCTGATAAGTAACCGGGATACCGTCTACCGCAGTAATTTTATCACCTACTTTCATTCCAGCCTTCACAGCACCGTAACCTGGCATTAGGCTATCTACTATACTTTTTAAGCGTGGTTCGGCAAATAAACTTTTGCCATCTGCAACTTTATTTAAAAAATCATCAGGTACTTTAATTTCGATTGTTTTATCGCCACGGATAACGGTTAAAAGCGTATTGCCCATTAAAACTTTCGAACTTTTCAGCTCCTCAAAACGAATAACTTTATTCCCGTTAATGGCTAAAATTTTATCACCATTTCTTAATCCAATATCCGATGCAACTTTACCAACCTGAATACCGTTAACAACGGCACTGTTTGGCGTAAAAGTTTCTCCGTACTTAAAAGTAAGCATCCAGAAAATGATGATACCAACAATTACATTTACGGTAATACCACCCAACATTACAATTAGGCGTTGCCATGCAGGTTTAGAACGAAATTCCCACGGTTGAGCAGGCTGAGCCATTTGCTCCGTATCCATACTCTCATCAATCATTCCGGCAATTTTAACATAACCACCCAATGGCAACCAACCCACACCATATTCTACATCACCTTTTTTAAAGCTGAAGAGTTTAAAACCCCATGCATCAAAAAACAGATAAAATTTTTCAACCTTAATTCCAAACGCCCTTGCAGCCAGAAAATGCCCTAATTCGTGTAATATAACCAATATAGACAATCCAAGCAGCAGCTGTCCCGCCATTATCAATCCATTCATATGCTATTATAAAATTTTATGTTAGATGTTAGATTTTACTTTTTGTTACTAATTCGGCCGCTAAGATACGGCTATGTTTGTCAGTTTCTAAATAATCGTTCAATTGTGGGTTTTCAATAAAATTGATTTCTTCCATACAACGCTCAATTACATCACTCATGGCTAAGAAACCGATGTTGTCATTCAAAAATGCCTCTACAACAATTTCGTTTGCTGCATTCAAAATGCAAGGCATATTCCCTCCTTTTCTCAATGAAGTAAAGGCCAACCCTAAATTCCTGAAAGTTTCCATATCGGCTTGCTGAAAGCTAAAATTCGGATAATCCAGAAAGTTAAAACGTTTAAAATTGTTTTTTAGCCTATCGGGATAATTTAAAGCGTACTGAATGGGCAATTTCATATCCGGAACGCCCATTTGCGCCTTCATAGAACCATCTGTAAACTGTACAATAGAATGAATAATAGATTGTGGATGAACGATTACATCAACTTGGTCTGCATTTAAATTAAAAAGCCATTTGGCTTCAATTACCTCTAAGCCTTTGTTCATTAAAGAAGCAGAATCGACGGTAATCTTTGCACCCATAACCCAGTTAGGGTGCTTCAAAGCCTGCTCCTTTTTTGCGGATGCAAGGAAATTTTTATCCTTTCCTAAAAACGGACCACCAGAAGCAGTAAGGTATATCTTTTCAATTTCATTTTGCTCCTCGCCTACTAAACATTGAAATATTGCAGAATGCTCAGAATCAACAGGAAGGATTTTAACGTTATGCTTAGCGGCTAATTGCGTTACCAGTTCTCCAGCCACAACCAATGTCTCTTTATTGGCTAAAGCGATATTTTTGCCCGCTTCAATGGCTGCAATTGTTGGTCTTAAACCCACCGAACCCATCAAGGCAGTTAATACAATTTCACCTTTTGGATAAACCGCAGCTTCTGTCAAGGCTTCTTCTCCAGCTAAAACCTTAATATTAAAAGAAGATAAGGCATTTTTAACCTCCGGATATTTGCTTTCATCGCAAATAACAACAACTTCAGGTTTAAATTCTTTTGCTTGCTGAATTAACAGCTCAGAATTTTTTAGTGCAGATAAAACAGAAACTTTAAAGATTGCAGGATTATCCCGAATAACTTCGAGCGCCTGTGTACCTATACTTCCTGTAGAACCTAATATTATTATGTTTTTTGGCGATTGTTGTATTGTTATATTGTTCAATTGTTATTTCTTTCTATCGTTCCCACTATTTCAAAAAAAATGCAAGAAACTCAAATTTTTAATTTTTCGTTTGTAAATTTTATTAGATGATGAATTTCTTTTGGCAGAACTTCTAATATGGAAAAAATATTAGCATAATCTTCTTCACTTATTAATTTCCTAACTTTCGCTTTCTCATTCCAATCAAAACATTCTTTCACAGAACCAAAACTGTAATAATAAAACTTAATCTTATCCTTTTTGTGATATCTCCCAAAACCCTCTGCAATATTAGCAGATATAGAGTCAACTGCATTAACAAACTGTCGACCAATAGTATTTTTGGCAAAGCTATCCCAATTCGATGTAATTTCCCATATCAAATTACTCAGATGAAAGGATTTTTTGTAGGCGATGATTTGATTCAATTGCAAATATTTCAGTTCCATATTTTATTGTTTTATGTGCATTAGGGAATCATGCAACAATATAGCAATAAAACAATTAAACAATATATCTCCCCAACTCATCCGCCAACTTCCTATCATTACTTAACCTCGGCACTTTATTTTGTCCACCCAATTTGCCTTCACTTTTCATATAATTAACAAAAGCATCCTTTTGCAAAGAACGAATGATTAAGGGTTGCAAAATCTTCCCTTCAATCAGGTCAAAATAGTAAATATTTTTTTTCTGCAAGGCTTCATCAACCTTTTTACTATAAGCCTTTATATCTTTAGGTGGAGCAGAAAACTCCACAAACCATTCATGGTAAGGCAGTTCGCCCACTTTCGGATTTACTTGTGGCGCAACTGTAAATTCTGTTATTTCAACCTGCTCTTCTGCCGAAACCGACATTAAAGCATGTTCCACTTCCTCTCCAATAACATGCTCGCCAAAGGCTGATATAAAGTGTTTAATTCTTCCGGTTACAATTATTTTGTAAGGATTTTTAGAAACAAATTTCACAGTATCGCCAATACTGTAACCCCACAAACCTGCATTTGTATTTAAAATTAAGGCATAATTGGTATTCAATTCAACCGATTCTAATGACAAACGGGTTGGGTTTTCATTGTGGTATTCATCAGCAGGAATAAACTCATAAAAAATACCAGCATTAGCCAATAACAACAAACCTTTATCTTTTTGCGAATCCTGATAGGCGATAAATCCTTCCGAAGCTGGGTAAGTCTCAATTGAATCTAGTTTCTTGCCAATACTCTGTTCGATTTTAGCACGATAAGGCTCGAAGTTCACACCACCATAAATAAACAAGCTAAAGTTCTTGAAGATGTCCTTAATTTTCTTTCCGCTTGCTTTTTCGCTGAGTTTATCAAAATACATTTGAACCCAGGGCGGAATACCAGAAATCAAAGTCATATCTTCAGAAATCGTTTCCTCAACAATGGCTTCAACTTTTTGTTCCCAATCTTCAATGCAATTCGTTTCATAAGAAGGAAGTCTGTTTTTCTGCAGATAATTAGGTACATGATGCGCTACAATCCCAGAAAGGCGTCCAACATTTACACCATGTTTCATAGTTAAAACCGGACTTCCCTGTAAAAAAATCATTTTACCATTAACAAAATCAGTTTTGCCTGTTTCATTAATGTAAGTGAGGATTGCATTTCGAGCTGCCTTAATATGCTCTGGCATTGACTCCTTTGAAAGTGGAATGTATTTAACGCCAGAAGTTGTTCCTGATGTTTTAGCGAAATACAAAGGTTTACCTTTCCAGAGTACGTTTTCTGCTCCGGCAACTACCCTATCTACATAAGGTTTAAGTGCTTCATAATCTCTTACAGGAACCCTCTGTTTAAAATCTGAGTAATTTTTTATTGAAGAAAACTGATGGTCTTTCCCAAAATCTGTTGCCTCAGCACTTGCAATCAGTTTTAAAAGTGTCTTATTTTGAGCCTCAACTGCATTATGCTTCCACTTGTTTATTTGCCATACTGCAAATGCCGCAAAGGGTTTACTTAATGCTGCTTTTAATCCCATGTTTTAATTTTTTATAAAATCTTGATTTTTAACAATAATATTAAACGCTTCTTCACTTAATCTATCGTTTTTAAAAGAAAAATTCCCAAATGCCTCGATAAATTTATGAGAATTGGATTTGTAATTTTCAATATCTAGTCCTTTCAAAGTCATTACAACTTGATTTTTACCTTTTATTCCCGTGTAGATAAAATCTGCCCTATCAAAGTAAAAATGATAAAAAGCTACATTTTTAAAATTCTCATTAAAATTAATTTCAACATTTCCTGCAGTTATTTCCAATCCACTTTGTTCAAGATATCTTGTAACAACCCTATTTAAAGACTGTTTAGGATTGTCTAGGAACAAGACAATTAAATTAGACCTATAACCAGCTTTTCTGGCATCTTCAATAAAAGATGTAAATGAAGAGTTATTAAAAACAGTTTCAAATACAATATTTTTTCTTTCAGAAAGTGCCTTATTGAACACCTCTGTCGTTCTGTCTTTATAAACATCGGTCATAATCACTTCAAACCCATCGAAATCATTTAATCTAGACCGTATAAAACTAGACTTTCCAGCTGCATTAGGGCCAGTAATTACGAAAAGCTCAGGCTGAAACATACTAAGAAATTAGCTTTTGATAAGTATCCACAATTTTAGTGGGCTGACCATTTTCATTATACTGCACTTCGAAAAGAACTAGAAAGACTTCTCCACTAGGCATTTCCTTTCTCCAATAACCTTTATCATCAACATCTTGATAATAATAAGGATTTCCTAACTCAAAGGCTTTTTGCCTTCCCAAATCAGCGAAATTATTTAAATTACTCAGTATTTTATCGATCAGCATTTCCATAACTCTTTACACTATATTATGCAAAATATCCGGATGCTCGTCGCCTTTATATTCGCTAGAAATTTTACGATAAGCAACTGTTAATGCAACACTAGAAAGGGGCACAATAATAAATGAACTCAATATGTTAACAATGAAAGCAACAATTGGCCACTGCAAATAGTTTAACAAAAGATAGATTAAGTAACCACCGCCTAACACAACCAATAGCAACAATATTTTAGTGAAGTTTCCTTTAGTGGTTGCCAAGCTCAGCTTTATAGATTCAAAAGGCTTAGAATTTTTATCAATGATAAAAAATGGAAAGAAAGAAATTCTTAGCCAGGTAATAAATATTGCAACTATACCAACTGATATGGCTACGTTTTTAACAATTTCTACACTGATTGGAGTATAAATAAATGGAAAGGCTACTAAGATAACAACTAAATAAACGCCTAAAATACAGCCTACAAAATATAGTGTTGCAATTAAAAATCGAATTATTTGCTGCCTGGTTGGAATGGTATCGACAATTTTTACATCGTTTAACTCATCATCCATTAAATGAAAAATATACTTAAACAATGAAAGATTAATAGTAAAATAAAGCATGATGAAAATACAAACCATCAGAAAGCTGAGCACTTTACTTACATCCTTTATAAAAAAAGCCATTAAGCTAGATGCACTCGCGGTAATAAACATTAAAAAGCATAATGTAGCAATAGAAAAATAGTGCTTTCTGGTGATGTTCCAGGCTTTCTGAATTACATCGTTAACGGCAAATGTGCTTTCTTTTAAATAGTTTATCATTTTAGCTTTTTAGTCTTTTCGTTGGTTTATTGTTTAGGTGTTTATTATCAAACCATACACTTTTCACTTTATACTTCTCACTTTCTACTTTCCACTAAATACTACTCTTTTAAGTAGATCCTGAATAAATCCTAAACCATAAGCAGTTAACTGGATAAAAGAAGAAATAATGCTCAAAAATGCAACTTTTAACGATTTATTTACCGACCATGAATGAAAAAATATCAACATAAAGTAAATGATTATGAAGAAATTACAAACATAGGCCAAAGGCAGATAAATAAAACTACATAAAACACTGAAAATGAAGCCTAAAGTGAATACAGCAGGAAAGAAATGAACTAATTTAAGTTCTTTAGGGAAATGTTTATAAATGTTTATTCTGGCCCTTCCAAAAAAGTGTAACTGCCTGTAAAACTGACTAAAACTCGTTCTGCGCTTGTGGTAAACCTTCGCATCAGGAATTAACCCAATTTTGAATCCGTTTTCATGAATGCGAATGCTGTATTCAATATCTTCACCTAAACGGGTTAATATAAAGCCACCAACTTGCTCCCAAACCTGCCTTGAAACACCCATATTAAAGCTTCTCGGATGAAATTGACCAACATGTTTTTTATTTCCTCTGATGCCTCCTGTTGTAAATGGTGAAGTCATAGCGTAACTTATTGCCTTTTGAACTGGCGTGAAGCTTTCATGTGCAGCATCTGGACCACCGAACGTATCTAAATTATGCTCGTAAAGGTAATTTTTAACAATTTCAAGGTAATCAGAAGGGATTAAACAATCTGAATCAAAGATGATGAAATAATCACCCCTCGCCTTTTCAAAACCAAAATTACGTGCAAAGCCTTGTCCTGCATTTTCCTTAAAGTAATATTTTACATCAAGCTTATTTGAATAGCTTTCTACAATTTCTTTTGCATCATCTTTCGAACCATCTTCTATAACAAGAACCTCAAACTGTAAATAAGTTTGTTTGGTTAGCGTATATAAAAGTTCGTTAATTTCTTGCGGACGATTATAAAGTGGAATTATAATGGAGAAAAACATTAGCTAATTATCATATTATTCAATTAGCTAATTAAGTTCTTTTTCTATTAAATACTGATTTCTTTCTGGTGCGTTACGGGTTACCAACTCTGCAACAAAACCTGTTAAAAACATTTGAGAACCTACAACAATTGCCACTAAAGCAATATAAAATAAAGGCTGGTCGGTAATTTCTCTTTTATAAGGAATATGCGCTGCAATGTGGTAAAGCTTTACACCAATCATCCATAATGCCATAAAAGTTCCGATTAGGAAACTTAAAACCCCTAAAGAGCCAAAAAAGTGCATTGGGCGCTTACCAAATTTACCAACAAAGAAGATTGATAATAAATCTAAAAAGCCATTAATAAACCTGCTAAAGCCAAACTTTGTTGTACCGTATTTGCGGGCACGATGTTCTACCACTTGCTCTTCTATTTTAGCAAAACCTGCCCATTTGGCAATTACAGGAATGTAACGGTGCATTTCGCCATAAACTTCGATTGTTTTTACAACATCACTCCTGTAAGCCTTTAAACCACAATTAAAATCGTTTAATTCGATGCCACTCATTTTGCGGGTTGCCGCATTAAACAATTTTGTTGGGATGGTTTTTGTAATTGGGTCGTAACGTTTCTTTTTCCAGCCCGAAATTAAATCGAGTTTTTCTTCTTTTATTCTGCGATAAAGTTCTGGAATTTCATCCGGACTATCCTGCAAATCAGCATCCATAGTAATAATTACATCGCCTTGCGTAGCTTCAAAGCCTACATTTAATGCAGCAGATTTTCCGTAATTTCTTCTGAATTTGATGCCTTTAATTGCATCGTTTTGTAGCTTTAAAGATTCGATAACCTCCCACGATTTATCGGTACTGCCATCATCAACCAATATGATTTCATAACTAAAACCATGCTCGTTCATTACTTTAGCAATCCATGCCGTTAATTCGGGTAAAGATTCATCTTCGTTATATAAAGGTACTACAACTGATATATCCATTTAAGTAAAAAGTAGTAAATATAAAGCAGAAAGACTAAAGTCTCTAGACTGAATACTTTTAAATTAAAACGTGCAAATTTCATCAAATTAAATGATAAAGCTTGCACGTTAGAAAATTATAAAAAATAAAATTAGTTTTCAGTTGATGACAAAAAAACTGGCTTTGTTTTTTTAAAGATTAATGCAAAAATTATCGCTCCGATAAAATAGAAAACTGCAGAAATGCCGAAACCAACAATAGCTTGACTGAATGATGGTGTAAATTGTTTATCCAAACTCTCATTGGTACTTGCTATAGCTTTATCCATCGCTTCACCTTCCATCCCTAAAGATTTAAATGTTCCTTCTGTTTTAGTTAGAATCATTTCTTTCATTGTAGCTGGATAACTCGTATCGATATATTTTCCAAAAATAATATTGAAAACGTACATAATTGCCATCGACAATAAAAACATAACAAATATTTTGAACAGCGCTTCACCAAATGTCCAATAGCCTCCTGCTTTTTTACGTAAATCGATACAAAAGAATACTGCTAAAGCAATACCAATAACAAAATTTAAGCCTGCATATGCGTATGAACTCATTAAATCTGGCATAATATACCAGGTAATTAAGAAAATTACAATGTTGATTGCTCCCCAAATTGCGCCATTCTTTAATGCTTCGGTTTTTAAGTTGGCAGTAGTTAATGTTTGGTCTTCCATGTTTAATTTAGTTTAGTTATTAATGGTTGTAATTAATATATAAGTAGCAGAATCGAACGATTTGTTACTACTAAATTTACTTATTTCTTGCACAGTCGTCGCACTACCCTCAGTATCAAGGAAAAACACCATAAAAGAAACAAATAAATCTTTCATTTCTTCACTAACATTTAGCTTGCTTGATGCTTTACAAATTGCCTCGACACTACTTTCGGCCAATTGCTGGTTGCTAATAAGTTCTTCATAAATTTCAAACTCATCTTGAAACTCATCATCTTCAACCAATAAAAATTCTTTTAAGAAATCTCCAAGTTCAGGGTCTAAATCTTCATCCTTACACTCTTTAATATAAAGCAATAAGTTTAAAAGCTCTGTTCCCCTATCAATCGTTTCTTCTTCAATATTTGCCCATTCTTCGCTTTCTAAATAATCTTCTTCAAGTTTTTGAACATCATTACTGAAGAAATTAACCATCAATAAATCAAAGAAAACTTCTCTCAGTTCTTCAAAATTTGGGTTTGAATCAAAAACGGCATCAAAAGCAGTCGCTTTATCTAAAAAGTTAACATCTAACTCAAATGCAGCTAATAATTCGGTTTCAAAATTACCAACTTGTGTTGCCGAAACCTCAGCATATTTATTTAGTGAGGCAATAAGTGCCTGTTTTACTCTGTTATCCATATTTCACGATTTAATAGAAAAAAGATGAAAGAACAAGGATGAAAGACAATTGCCTTATTTATAATTCCTAATCTTTAATCTTTTGTCTTTGTTCTTTAATCTTTAAAGTATTGATTATTATTATAAACTAATTTAACCTTGCCTGTAAGTTCTGTTCCAAGCAAAGGATTATTGGCAGATTTTGAATAGTTTGTAGCTGAATTATAAATCCATTTTTCATCAGCAGCATAAACCGTCAAATTAGCATCAGCACCTTCTTCAATTACCGGAATATTTAAATTTAGCAATTTACGTGGGTTTATGGCTAGTTTTTCTGCAATTAAGGTTACATCCAAACCTGCTTTAATTAATAATGGAAGTACTGTTTGCAAAGCGATAATACCGTAATGGGCGATTTCAAATTCAACATTTTTAAATTCGATTTCTTCAGGGCGATGTTGCGAAATTATCGCGTCGATTGTGCCATCTTTTAGTCCGGCGATAAGCGCTTTAACATCAGCTTTGCTGCGTAACGGAGGTTTAACCTTGTAATTACTATCAAAATCTGCTAACAATTCTTCGGTAAACACAAGGTGATGCGCTGTAACATCGCAGGTAATTTTAACGCCGTCCTTTTTAGCTTTTCGGATTAAAGCCACAGATCCGGCGGTAGAAATATTGCTGATGTGAATTTTAGTATCGTTATAAGTGGCTAAAAATATATCTCTTGCAATATGCATTTCCTCGGCAAGTGGCGGTAAACCTTTCATGCCAAGCAAAACGCTGTTTTTGCTTTCGTTAATCTGCGATTTGCCCGCTATTGATTTATTTTCAGGATAAACCATTAAAAGTGCATCGAAACCTTTGGCATATTGTAAAGCACGACTCATAAAACCATCATCCTGAATCGCTCTATCGCCGTCAGAAAATGCAATTGCCCCGGCTTGTTGCATATCAAACAATTCTGCGATTTCTTTTGCCTCACGGTTTTGGCTGATTGCTCCGATTGGTAAAATATCTATCAAATTACCTTTTGATTTATTTAAAATGTATTCTACCTGAGATTTCGATTGTACAACTGGACTGGCTTGCGGTAATAATGCCAAACCTGTAAAACCACCAGCCTTTGCAGCAGCCGATAAGGTTTGAATATCTTCTTTGGTTTCGAAACCCGGGTCGCCGGCTACGCAATTTAAATCGAAAAAACCAGGTGTTAGGTAAGCTCCGTTAGCTTCAAGAACGGTTTCATCTTTCTCAGCAGATAATTTACCAATGCTTTCAATTTTACCATCTGTAATTCTAACATCGCATTGCTGGTTATTAAATTTACTTTGTGGGTCGGCAATGGTTACCTGCTTTACAAGGAGATTCATATTGTTTTTTTAGGGTTGTTAAAAAATCGGATGAGCAGAATTTCTGCTGCAATAAAAATCAGCGACAAAATTAGACAAAGTTTCCATAAAGTTTGCCCAATTTGGTTTCGACCAGAAATTAATTTTACTGCATCTTTATCCGTATCATAAATTTTTAAATTACTTTTTCCTGCAAAATTTGATAGTGCATTTTTACCTAAGTAATGCATATCAGATTCTGAACGATTGCTGTTAAAACTATAAACAGCCAGTAATGAGTCGTTCAATGTTAAATTATAAAAGCCTGGATTTTTAATTTGGTCGGCCGTGTAAATTAAAGTTTTACCTTGCGCAAAACGTACATCGGGGATAGATTCAAAATTATTAGCCGATAATTTTAAAGTTTGATTTTTACCGATACTAATGTTTTTACCCGTAAGAACATTCTCATTACCAATGGTAGAATACAAATCGCCTTCGTTTCCACTATTTAAGCTTAAACGATACATCAAAGGCACAAAAATTGGATGCCTTGCAAAGTTACCATCAGTTTTATTTAGCCCGGAAGCTGATAAATAAACATTTCCTTGGCCAACTCCATACTTAGCAAAAAACAATTTTCCACCGGGAAGTTGTAAAATATCTTCTTTGTTGGCGCTGTTTTTCTCAATAAAGGAGAAGTACCGATTAACAACAGGTAAATCTAAGTTTTTAGGCACTTCCTCAAAAACACTTTTGAACACCGGATTTTGTAAATCAATTTTATCAACTTTTGTTGACGTAGTATTTATAGACTGAATTGATGGAAGTGTCAATGTGTTTAAAAATGCATTGTAAACTTGCAAATCGGCATCTAAATCAGGAAAAATTACAACAGTACCGCCACCATTAACGTAAGTTTTTATCTGTTGCGCCAATCCTGTTGATGGATTTTTTATTCCATTTAAAACGATTAAACCGAAATTCGAGAAATTATTATAGTTGATATTATTTTCGAGGCTGCTGGTTAATTTGTAATATTTATCAGCATTAAAAAGTGCTTTAATGTAATCTTGAGTTGAATTTCCACTAATGTTTAATACAGGAAAGTTTTCATCAACCTTAAAACTGAACAAAAGACTATCATCAAAAGTGATTGGAAAATCTTTAATGGTAATAATTCCCTTTTGCCAGCCAGCTGCCAAACCAGAAAAGTTTAAAGTGTCTTTTACTGTTTTACCTGCGAGAATATTTACTGAACCAATTGCTTTTTGCTGATTGTTGATGTTTAATTTCAACGGGATGTTTTTCGCATCATCGTCAGAATAGTTTTTCAGTTGAACAACCAAACGCTCATTTGCTAATGGTTGATGATTTGGCGACAATGTCCAAACACTATCTACAGCAATATTTGGTAAAGTAGTAGCATTTAACTTTAAAAATGAATATTGAATATCTTGTTTGGTATCTAACTTCTTCTGGTCAGAGATATTTTTTTGGAAATCGGATATTATAAAACTGTACTTATTAGCCGAACCAGTTAATATATTGTTTTGTCTATTTAATATTTGTTGTAAAGTTCTATTTGCTGATGAAATTTTGACATCATCAAGCGCCTTTACAAACTCTTCCTTATTTAGTAAGCGCTGATGTTTACCTTCAAAATCATTCGTTAATAACTGAAATCTATCATTTAAACCAAAACCTTTAATCAATTCCTTGGCACTTCTTTTGGCTTCATCCAGTAGGCTCCCATCTTTATTAATGGCATCCATGCTATAAGAATTATCGATGTAGATGCTAACCGCATTATCCCTAATCGTAGTTTTTTCTTTATTTAAAGGAATGTATGGTTGAGCAAAGGCCAATACTAGAAATATAATAGCAAGTATTCGCGATAGCAGGATAAGTAGATTTTTGAGTTTCTCTCTTGATGAATTTTGTTGCTCTACTTCTTTTAAAAGCTGAACATTTGAGAAATAAACCTTTTTAAATTTTCGGAAATTGAATAAATGGATGATAACCGGAATTGCAACCGATAATAGTGCGAAAAGAAAGCCCGGAGAAAGGAAATTCATTAAAAATCAAAGATAGAAAAATTATGGAGAGTGGCGAATTACAATTGTAATAAATAGATTATTTTGTAATATCCATTAATATAAAATATACTTTCTACTAATAAATATATGACTTAAAAAATCTATATTTTATGAATTCCTATCTTTTGAAAATTGAGATAAATTTTAGGGCTTAACTTGTCTTAACAAAACATCTTCAAGTTGTTTCTCAGTACTAACAACTCTCAGAATTTTTCCGTTTTTTACAAGCATGTGTGTTGGAAATGCTTCAATTTCTAATTCATTTACAACATAATCATCACTAACAGATGCTGTTGCGTAAGAAAAAATTGTTTTTTCAAAAAAATCATAGAGTTGTTTTTCTGTATCAGTAGCTAAACTAAGAAACTTAACATTTGGCTTATTAGAATATTTTGCCACCAATTTATTTAACGCAGGCATTTCTTTTATACAAGCACCACAACCAATAAACCAAAACTTTAAAACAACTAACTGATTTTTTGTAGTTTTTAAGTTATAAATTTTAGCATTTAAGTCAATGAAATCAAATTTTGGAATAGTTTTACCTTCCATGTTAAAGAACTTAACATCTTGCTTGAGTGCATTTTTTATATTATCTCGCAATTCTGAATCTACAGCAGTAGTTATCTCATATAATTTGTAATGCTTAATAGAGTCTTGAGTTTCTAAAGAAATGGGTAGATAATAACCAAGTGCTATTTTAGAAAAAAACTCCTTTCTATTTAAGAGCTTATTATTCTCATCATAACCAACAAAATCATCAGATAGGTTTACATGGTTATAGTAATAGTTCCAAAAAGTGTCAGAATTTACTAAAATTTCAGATGCAGGTGTAATGGGTTTTTGCAAATTGCTTGAGCAAGCAATTATTAACAATGTTGATAGTACTACAACAATATTAAAGATTTTTTTCATGATTACAGGCGATAATTTCACTGCAATCTACAAAGATTTTTAATTAAACTAATAAAATAGTTTAATTAATATGCAAACCCCGGGAATTCGATATTTACGATTTTCCATACATCACTTTGTAAAGCAAAATATAACTTAAATGGGCCGCTGATAATTTGAGACTGCTTACCTAAAACAGCTCGATAACCAGCAACACCTTCAACAAACCCCATTCCCTTACCTTCGCCCATTAGCTCTAAATTAACATCGATTATATCATATCGTCCACCAACGAACTCGTCAAATTGACCAAAAATCCCTTTCAATCTGCCAATAATTACAGCTTTATTAATTACTTTATTTCCCGGGAGCATAAAAAAATTGTTTAGTTCTTCTGTAATAGACTTTGATTGCTTAAACCAAGAATTGATAAATCTAATTGCGCTATTTACTATATCAGCTTGATGGTTAAAAGTTGGAGTTTCTTGCATTTGGCAAATCTACGGCTTCTATCTAATTATTTTCATAGCAACCCAAAGTTTATCATCCATTTGGTAAACATCCTTACGATATTCTATTTTACCATTTTTTGCCCATGCGGTATGGTAAGTTATAAGTAATGGTGTTTCATTATCAAGAAAAAATCGCATTGGCTTTAATGGTGGTTTTTCGGTTTTATCTTGTTTCACAACAACATTTTTCTTTTCTGCAGTTTCTACCAGTGGTTTTAAACCAAGTTCTGTTCTAATTTTTTCAAAATTTGTTTCATTATCCATAATATGCCAAGCAAGTTGTAATGGTTTTTCTAAGCGAATGCAACCATGACTAATTGCTCTGTTATTTAATTTGAAAGCACTTTTAACGTTAGTATCATGTAAATAAACACTGCTTGTATTTGGAAACATAAATTTCAGTTTACCTAATGAATTGCCTGGCCCAGATTGTTGAACAAACAGAAATGGAAGTTTTTTTCTATCGTATTTATACCATCGTATGCTTGATGGATTTTCGATTAACTTATTTTTATGGTAAACTAAAATATTGTGTCGACGTAAATAACTGGAATTTCGCCTTGCCATGGTGTATATTTCCGTTTGCGCTATACTCTCCGGAATATTCCATTCGGGGTTTGAATAGATGGTTTTTATATTGCTAAATAGTTGAGGCGTTTCTCTATTATTGGGCTTATCCTCTAAATCGCCTGTTTTTTCGTAAATTTTTATTTTCTTATCGTAATCCGTATCTCTTTTTTCGCCAACACAAACCTTCATTGTGGTTATGGTATCCTCGCCATTAAAATAAACCAATCGAAAATCTGGTATATTAACCTGGATATATTTATCAGATTTTAAAGGAAGAACCCATCTTAAACGCTCCATATTTACTGCCAAAATTTTCCTTAAAGAATCATTTTTCGAACTTAAATATGCTTTTTGCAATGCCACATATTGCTTTGATTTATTTTGAATTGTGTTTAGAGTATCAACAATATTTACAGATGACAACATCTGAGGAATAAATAAACTATCAGCCTGCTTTACATCAATACTATACCTCAAATAGATTTTTTTCGGATTAACAACGCCAAACTTTAAATAGCTGGAATACTTTACAAAAGCATAAGACGAAAGGATTTCCAATTGAGCAAGCTTAGAATAACTCTCATCAACGTTATTAAAATTATTTGCTTTTAATGCGATTATTAAATCTTTAATCTCTTTAGTGTGAAAAGTTTCGGGATTAAAGCCATGAACAAAACTATTATCAAGATGATTCGTTAAAGAATCTAAACCTTTAGCTCCGAAAAACCGGATGATGAAATCTGGATTAACATTATTATTAAAATATTTCTTTAACGATGAAACATTTTCATTTCGCTTACACAAACTATTAAATTCATTAACGAAAACAGAATCGTATTTAACCGAATCGAAGTCCATATAAATCTCTTTGCCCAAACTTTCAGCAAGCAACTCGCCTGTTGAGGGTTTAAACTTGTAAGCAACAAAAAAGTAAATTAAAGCTGCAGGAAAAAAAATGGCAATAAAAGTTTTCAAAATATAAATCCGCTAAAAAAGAATTAATCATTTTATTTGGGATGTATAATTTTACTATTGGTGATTTAGAAATACCAGGGAAGAATTTCTAAAACCGTTAAAGGTATTTATCTTGTTTTTTTCATGGCTATCCAAAGCTTTTCATCCATTTGGTAAACATCCGGACGATACTCTATTTTACCATTTTGGGGCCATGCTGTGAAATATGTAATTAAAAGAGGAACTGCTTTCTTCGGCCCAAACCAGGCTGGTTTTAATTTAAAGGCTTTAGTCGTATCTGCTTTTGCTGCCAAACGCCTTTTATACCATTTATTACGAGTACTATCAACGGGAGGCAAATCTACTTCTGCCCTCAGCTTATCGTAAGTGTAATCATCACCAACTAATTTCTCAGCAAACTCTAAAGGCTTTTCTATGCGCACACAACCATGACTAATAGCCCTGTTGCTTAAATTAAACCCATTTTTATTGTTAGTATCATGCAGATAAATGCTAGAACTATTATCAAAAATAAATTTGAATTTACCCAATGCATTTCCACCGCCCGAGCCTTGTTTAAACTTAAATGGTAATTTTTCTCTCGAGTATCTGTTCCAGTTAATGGTATCAGGCTCGCCTATCAATTTATCCTTGTAATACACATTTATATTACTATTTGATAAGTAGTAACGGTCTTTTCTGGCCATCCAATAAATTTCGCTTTGCGCAATACTCACCGGAATATTCCAAACCGGATTTGCCTGAATGGAATTAATTTTACTAAATAGTAAAGGTGTTTCATGATTTTTAGGTTTATCATCTAAATTACCAGATTTTGCAAAAGCTTTTAACTTTTCTTCGTAGCCGTTTTCACGCTTTCCGCCAACACAAACTTTCATTGTAATTACTGTATCCTGATTATCAAACCAGGTAAGCTTAAAATCAGGAATATTTACCTGAACATAATTAGTACCGGTTTCTGGCATTTGCCAACGAAAACGTTCCATATTTAGAAGCAATATTCGCTTTTCATCTTCACCTTTTGCATTCAAATAAGCATTTTGCAAACCTTTATATTGAGCCGATTTTGGTTGAGCATTTCTTAAGCTATCAATCAAACTTTCTGTGCTCAACAGCTTGCTCATATTTAAACTATCGGGGCGTTTAACTTTAATGTAATATCTCGAAAAAATATTACGTGGATTTACAACCCCATATCTTAAAAAGTTATTATAATTTAAATATGCATTTGCGGTTAATAACTCTAGCTTAGCAATAACAGGATAGCTTTCATCAACAGTTTTAAATTTATTGGAGGTTAGTTCACCCAATAAAGCTTTAATTTCATTTGTTTTAAAAACTTCGGGATTGAAACCATGAATTTTACTATTCTGAAGATAATTTACCAGCGTATCCAATTCCCCGTTTATGTAGAATTTAGTTACCATTTTTGGTTCGTTCGCATCTGATGCATAGAAAGCCTTAATGGTTTTAGGATTTATAAATGATTCTGATAAATCATCCATTGTTTTAACGAATACACTATCGTAAGCAATGGTATCAAAATCCTTGTATATTTTGTTTTTGAAGTGTTCTGATAATACTTTTCCAATCTCTGGTGGTTGTTTAAACCATCCACAGGCAGAAATACATAAAACAACAGGAATAACTAGAAAGCGAAAATTTTTCAACGCGATAAAATTTAATGCAAAAATAAGGTACTAACAACTAAAAACACCATAGTGGCAAATTAAGTGCCATTATTTTTTGATTTACCATTTCAAACACTATATTTGCCCTCGCTAATCAGCTAAAGCATTGATATTGGCAGAAATAAACATATGAAATTAACTTTGAACCATCACTTACATTTGCATCATCGCCGTTAGGCGATATGATATGTTTGTTTTGTACTTCAAAACTTTTTTTCCGTAGAATAATTTCTTGCACACTCTATATTCAATACTTTGAAAACACTAAAAATTGCTATCCAGAAATCGGGTAGGTTAAACGAAAAATCTGTAGAAATATTAAAAAATTGTGGTCTTTCTTTCGAAAACTATAAGAGCTCTTTAATATCAACCGTTCAAAATTTTCCATTAGAAATTCTCTTTCTTCGCGATGATGATATTCCAGAATATGTTCAGGATGGTATTGCCGATTTAGGAATTGTTGGCGAAAATGTGATTACAGAAACGAAAGCAAATGTTGAATATTTACAACGCCTAGGCTTCGGAAAATGCACCCTAAAAATCGCCGTTCAAACGGGTAGCGAAATTCGAAAATTGGAGGATTTAAATGGCAAAGCAATCGCCACTTCTTACCCTGTAATTCTCGAAAAATTCTTAACAGAAAAAGGAATAAAATCAGATATTAGAACCATCTCTGGTTCGGTAGAAATTGGACCAGGTTTGGGCTTAAGTGATGCCATTTTTGATATCGTTTCTACAGGCGGAACTTTAAAAAGTAACGGACTAAAACCGTTCGCAGATGTGATGCAATCGGAAGCTGTTTTAATCGGAAATAAATCGATACTTGACAATCCTGAAGTTGCAGAATTGCTACAAAGAATTCGCTCAGTTTTAAGTGCAAAATCGAACAAGTACGTTGTACTAAATGTTTCAAAAGATAACCTGCAAAAAGTTGTCGATTTGTTGCCAGGTGTTAAAAGTCCGACGGTAGTTCCGTTGTTCGAACCGAACTGGGTTGCCGTACATTCTGTAATTGCCGAAGAAGATTTTTGGGATAAAATTAACAGCCTAAAAGCTGCGGGTGCAGAAGGTATTTTAGTGATGCCAATTGAGAAAATAATTACTTGAAAAAGCGTAAAAACGTATAAATTCATATTAACTAATAGTTAATTTTAAATTATAACACATTGAAAGTCTATAATTATACAGATTTATCTAAATCAAAAATTGAAGAACTGTGTTCGCGACAAATTGAAGATGATAAATTGGTTGAAGAACGTGTTGCAGATATCATTAAAACTGTAAAAAATGATGGTGACAAAGCACTGTTTAATTTTGCAAAAGTATTTGATAAAGTGGAGTTAGAAAAACTTTATTTAGATGCCGAAGAATTAAAAAGCATTGCCTCAACTATTCCAGCAGATGCAAAAAAAGCAATTGAAACCGCTTACCAGAACATTAAAACCTTTCACCAATCTCAATTAAAAACGGAAGATAAAATAGAAACTATGCCTGGTGTGGTTTGCTGGCGGGAAGCTAGAGCTATTGAAAAGGTTGGTTTGTATATCCCTGGTGGAACTGCTGTTTTACCAAGCACATTTTTAATGTTGGCTACGCCTGCAATTATTGCTGGGTGTAAAGAAATAGTAGTTTGCTCGCCACCACAAAGTGATGGAAAAACGAACTGTTATTTAGCATATTGTGCTGTATTTTTAGGTATAGAAAGAATCTACCTAATTGGAGGTGCGCAGGCAGTTGCAGCAATGGCTTTCGGAACGGAAACTGTACCGCAAGTTTATAAAATATTCGGACCTGGTAATCGTTATGTTACCACCGCTAAAACGATGGTTCAAAATAAAGTGGCGATTGATATGCCAGCTGGTCCATCAGAGGTTTTAGTTATTGCTGATGAAACCGCAAACCCATCATTTGTAGCTGCTGATTTACTTGCGCAGGCAGAACATGGAACTGATAGTCAGTCTATTTTGGTTTCTACATCAAACGAAATTATAGAAAAAACACTTTTAGAAATTGAAAATCAGCTTTCTATACTTCAAAGGAAAGAAATAGCAGCTAAAGCAATTGAAAATTCTTACGCTATTTTAGTTGATAATTTAACTGAAGCAATGGATTATTCTAATGAATACGCTCCGGAACATTTGATTTTAGCCACTGAAAATTTCGAAAGCCTTATTCCTTTGATAATCAACGCTGGTTCGGTGTTTTTAGGAAACCTTACTCCAGAAAGCGCAGGAGATTATGCTTCAGGAACCAACCATACTTTACCTACAAGTGGCTTTGCTAAAGCCTATTCAGGGGTTTCAACTGATGCTTTCCTTAAGAAAATAACCTTTCAGCATTTATCATCCAATGGATTAAAAAATATTGGTGCTACTGTTGAAACGCTTGCAGCGTCTGAAGGACTAGAGGCTCATAAGAACGCAATAACCATAAGATTAAAATAGTTTGTTGGTTTTTTAGTTAGTAGTTGTTTCGATACAAGCGAATGACAAACCAAACAACTAAAAAACCAAAACCTAAACAACCACTAAAAATGGACATTAACGATTTAGTTAGAGAAAATATAAAAAACCTAAAACCATACTCTACCGCCAGAGATGAGTTTAAAGGTCAGGCATCGGTATTTTTAGATGCGAACGAAAACAGCTATGGTTCTCCCCTACCTGCCAATTATAACCGCTACCCCGACCCATTGCAACTGGATTTAAAGGATGCCATTAGCAAAATTAAAGGAGTGCCGATTGAAAACACTTTCTTAGGAAACGGAAGCGACGAAGCAATTGATTTATTGTATCGTGCTTTCTGTAATCCTGGAAAAGATAACGTGATTATTCTGCCGCCGACATACGGAATGTATGAAGTTTCAGCGAACATCAATGATGTAGAAATCCGCAAAGTAAACCTACTTCCAAACTTCCAATTGGACTTAGAAAAAATTGCAGAAACGATTGATAAAAACACTAAAATAATTTTCATTTGCTCGCCAAATAATCCGACAGGAAATTCGATAAATCGAGAAGATATTGAAACGATTTTAACGAACTTCAAAGGTATCGTTGTAGTGGATGAAGCATACATAAATTATGCTCGTCAGAAGACCTTTATTCAGGAGTTAACGGAGTACGGAAACCTGGTTGTTTTGCAAACATTTTCTAAGGCTTGGGGCCTCGCCGCTTTGCGTCTAGGAATGGCGTTTTCATCACGAAAAGTGATTGATGTTTTGAACAAAATTAAGCCACCTTATAACATCAATCAAGCTACACAAGATTTAGCTTTCGAAGCAATAAAAAATATCGCTCAAGTAAACGATTGGATTAGAGAATCTGTTGCCGAAAGACAGCGCCTTTCTATCGAATTAAACAACCTGAAAATCGTTACAAAAGTTTATCCATCGGATGCAAATTTTATCTTAGCTGAGGTTACGGATGCGACTAAAATTTACGACACTTTGGTTGAGGAGGGAATCATCGTCCGCGACCGTTCGAAAGTGATTTTGTGTGAAGGCTGTTTAAGAATTACTGTTGGCACGAAAGAAGAAAATGATAAACTGTTAACCATTCTGAAAAATTTCTAAAAGATGAAGAAAGTATTATTTATAGATAGAGACGGAACTTTAAATATCGAACCTGATGATGAACAGGTAGACAGTTTCGCGAAGCTGAAATTTTATCCTCGCTCACTGTATTACCTTTCGAAGATTGCTAGCGAAATGGATTACGAATTGGTGATGGTTACCAACCAGGATGGCTTGGGAACACCTTCAAATTCTGAAGAAAATTTCTGGCCGATTCATAATTTCATGTTGGACACTTTTGCAGGAGAAGGTGTAAATTTTAGCGAAATTGTTATCGACAGAACTTTTGCAAAAGACAACGCTCCTACCCGCAAACCTGGAACAGCATTATTGACAAAATATTTTAGCGAAGATTACGATTTGAAAAATTCGTACGTTATTGGAGATAGATTGAATGATGTAGTGTTGGCTAAAAATTTAGGTGCAAAAGCAATTTTTCTTCGCCAGAATGATGCACTGGGTTCTACCGAAGCTTTGGATAAACATGAAACTTTATTGGACATCATTATTTTGGAAACACAAAAATGGGAAGACATTTACAACTTGCTTAAAGCCGGAAGTAGAAAAATTAACCATGTGCGTAAAACGAATGAAACCGATATTACCATTAATTTGGATTTGGATGGAACCGGAAAAGCCAAAATTGAAACGGGTTTAAACTTTTTCGACCACATGCTCGACCAAATTGCCAGACATGGAAGTGTAGATTTGGAAGTAATTGCCAAAGGCGATTTACATATTGATGAGCATCACACGATTGAAGATACTGGAATTGCACTTGGTGAAGCTTTTGCAAAAGGATTGGGTAATAAGCTTGGCATTGAGCGTTATGGCTTTTGTTTGCCAATGGATGATTGTTTAGCGCAGGTTGCCATCGATTTTGGAGGCAGAAACTGGATTGTTTGGGATGCTGAATTTAAACGTGAAAAAGTTGGCGATATGCCTACAGAGATGTTTTACCACTTCTTTAAATCGTTTAGCGATGCTGCTAAATGCAATTTGAACATTAAAGCTGAAGGCGATAACGAACATCATAAAATTGAAGCTATATTTAAAGCTTTCGCAAAAGCGATAAAAATGGCGATTAAGCGTGATGCAGAGAAAATGGTCTTACCGAGTACGAAGGGGCTTTTATAAATAAAGAACAAGGATTAATGAGCAAAGAACAAAGACCTGTAGTCCTTATTCCTTGTTCCTTCCTCTTTAATCAAAAAAATATGATTGGAATAGTAAATTACGGCGCTGGCAATATTTTTTCTTTAACCGCAGCTTTGGAGCGCTTAGACGTGCAATACGGCATGATAAACACCGAAGCTGACTTGGAAAAATATAGCCATATCATCATCCCAGGGGTTGGCCATGCAGGTTCGGCGATGGAAAAACTAAAACACACGGGTTTAATTGAAGCGATTAAAGCTTTAAAAAAACCTGTTTTGGGCATATGTGTGGGCATGCAACTGATTACCGAACACTCAGAAGAGGGCGATGCGGCATTGTTGGATATTGTTCCTGTCAAAACCAAAAAATTCGATAAGTCGCTGAATATCAAAATCCCACACATGGGATGGAATGCCGTTCAGCATAAAAACAATTCGTTATTTGAGGGTGTTGAAGATAATGCACAATTTTACTTCGTTCATTCGTACTTTATTGAATATAACCCTATTTTTGACATCGCCTCTGCCAATTATGGACTGAAATTTTCGGCAGCGGTGCAAAAGGACAACTTTTATGGCGTCCAGTTTCATCCCGAAAAATCGGGCAAAGCTGGCGAACAGATATTAAAAAATTTTTCAAACTTAAGCTTATAAAATGTACATAATTCCTGCTATTGATATTCTGGATGGAAAAGTTGTTCGTCTGCGTGAAGGCGATTACAACCAAAAAACTGAGTACGATGTTTCTATTGCTGAAATGATAGAAAAATACCGTTCAAATGGAACAGATTTCATTCATATTATTGATTTAAATGGCGCTAAAGGCGATTTCAGCAACCAGAAATCTCTTTTCGAAATCATTAAGAAAACCGAAATGAAAGTGCAATATGGTGGCGGAATCCGTACGATTGAGCAAGTGACCAATTTGCTTGATGCAGGAATTCATCGTGTTATTGTGGGTACGCAAGCCATTACCAATCCAGAATTTTTGCAGCAACTTAGTGAGGCTTTTGCTAAAAAAGACAATTATGCTAATCGCATTGTTATTGCCATTGATGTTTTAGACGAAGTGATTAAATATTCGGGTTGGATGGAAAGTTCGCCGATTAAATTAATGGATTACGTGGATAAATGCTTGGCTTTAGGTTTCTTCCGTTTCTTGTGCACTGATATTAGTAAGGATGGAAAATTGGGTGGTGCAGCGGTTGAGTTATACAAAAAGCTGTTAGAACATTCGCCAATGATAAAATTAATTGCATCGGGCGGTGTAAGTTCGATGGATGATATTTATGAATTAGCAAAATATCCAATTAGAAGTGTAGTGGTTGGAAAGGCGATTTATGAGGACAGGATTACGATTGAACAAGTGAAAGACTGGAATTTGAAGATGTTGAGTAGTATATAAGAGAGAATTTTTAATACACTCGTCATTGCGAGGCACGAAGCAATCTTACAACGATAGTCTGATGCTTTATTGCTTCGTGCCTCGCAATGACGAAAACCCAAACAAATGCTGAGCAAAAGAATAATCCCCTGTCTCGATGTTAAAGACGGTCGCACGGTTAAAGGTGTAAACTTTGTTGATTTACGTGATGCAGGCGACCCTGTAGAATTAGCCGCCCAATATGCACAACAAGGTGCCGATGAGTTGGTTTTTCTGGATATCACGGCCACTCACGAACGTAGAAAAACGATGATTGAAATGGTTAAATCAGTTGCTCGACAGCTGAATATTCCGTTTACCATTGGTGGTGGCATTACAGAACTTGCTGATGCAGAAGCTTTATTAAATGCTGGTGCAGATAAAATCAGCATCAATTCGGCAGCTGTTCGTAATCCAAAATTAATTGAAGAATTGGCAAAAGCATTCGGAGTGCAGTTTGTGGTTTTGGCTGTCGACACAAAATTTGTGGATGGCAAAAACATGGTTCACTTAAATGGTGGTCGATTAATTACGGAATTGGAAACCGAAACCTGGATTAAACAGGCTGAAGATTTAGGTGCAGGAGAAATTTTGCTCACTTCAATGGACCATGATGGTACTAAAGCCGGTTTCGACTGCGGATTGCTTAGCAAAGTGAATCAGATGATTAACATTCCGATTATTGCTTCGGGCGGTGCAGGAAGTATGGAACACTTTACAGAGGTTTTCCAAAAAGCAAATGTTGATGCAGCACTTGCGGCATCTGTATTTCATTATGGCGAAATTCTGATTCCTGATTTAAAGCAAGAATTGAGAAGAAATAATATTCCAGTGAGAATATAAATTAAGTTCGGGGTCGCGAGTTTTAAGTCGTGAGTTCATAACATACACTCGTCATTGCGAGGCACGAAGCAATCTTACCACTTTAGCAGGCAAATAAAAACCCATCGCTTTAGGATTGCTTCGTGCCTCGCAATGACGGCAACATTATAAAAATGAATATTGATATACAATCTCTGGATTGGGGAAAAACTGAAGGGTTACTTCCCGTAATCATTCAAGACGAAAAAACTTTAGAGGTTTTAATGCTTGGTTACATGAATGCCGAAGCTTTGGAAAAAACCCAAGCAGAAGGCAAAGTTACGTTCTTTTCACGCTCAAAAAACCGCCTTTGGACTAAAGGCGAAACTAGCAACAACTTCCTTTATGTAAAGGAGCTTTTTGTTGATTGTGACAACGACACTATACTAATTAAAGCGGATGCTGTTGGTCCGACTTGCCATACAGGAAGCCGCAGCTGTTTCAAAACGGAGTATAATCAAAATTTCATTTTTGAACTGGAGAACATTATTACGGATAGATATGAAAATCCTGTTGAGGGTTCTTATATCAATAAAATGCGTAGCAAGGGCTTAAACAAAATCGCACAAAAGGTTGGTGAAGAAGGCATTGAAACCGTAATTGCTGCATTGGCTGAAACAGAAGAAGAGTTAATCGGCGAAGCATCTGACTTGGTTTTTCACTTGTTGTTTTTGTTGAAAGAGAAAGGCTTATCTATTCAGGATATTGCAAAGAATTTAGAGAAAAGACATAAGTAAGTTATAGATTGATTCCTACGTCATGCTGTTCCGTACATACGGAATCAACATCTTAGTAACACATATAATAACCTGAAATAAATTCAGGTTGACGATGGCACTGTATAGCTAAAATTTAAAGAACACAAAAGAACTTCAAACCCACATGCTTAAATTCATCAGTTATCTAAATCTTTTTTTAGGGATAATTTTAATTGCAATCTTGAAAAGCAATAATAATTACCTCGATTTAGCCCTTATCCTACCATCTATATTTTTCAATTGGGTTACATTATTCCATTTTATAAAAAATAGCCTGAAGTTTGAAAAATGGCATTTATATTTAGGCTTCTTAAGTATATTTTTTTCGGCGGTTTCTATCTTGATTACTTGTCAAGTATTGCTTGCTTCATTATCATCAAAAGAGATAACTTTTGGGCCTCCAATCTATTTTGTTGGATTTAGGATATTTTTCGATGTCCTTATTGTTCTTCAATTTGTCATGGCATTTAGAGCGAACCGACATCTCCAATTAAAATAGGAATACAATTGTTTCCTCAACGCTTTAACAGGAAACCGATAACAGAAAACTCACAACGACATGCTTAAACACCTTAAAACCTTTTCTGGCCATCAAAACCCTGTTTATGCTTTGGCAAATTCAGATGAGAATAATACATTTTTTAGCGCTGGAAATGATAAGGGTGTTGTAGAATGGTCGCTAGAAACAATGGCTTTTGTAAAGGTTAAATTACCCGTGCAAAGCTCTGTTTATTATTTACATTACTACAATAACCAACTTATTGTTGGAGAACGAAGTGGGGCATTTAGCGTTTACGATTTTAAAGCGGAAAAAGTAATTGCAAGAATTAATGCACACACCAAACCAATTTTCAATATTCAAACTGTTAAAACTAAAAACGAACTTTTAACCACGGGTGAAGATGGAACGGTTGCGGTTTGGTCGCTCGATGATTTTAGCGAAATTTATCGTTTTCAGGCAGCTTATGATACCGTTCGGGCGATTGCCATTTCTCCTGATGAAACAGAAATTGCTTTTGGTTGTAAAGACCATTTGGTTAAAATCTACAACCTTTCTGATTATAGCGTAAAGCAAAATCTAGACAGTCATACTTTACCAGTTACTTCTTTAGCTTATCATCCCGAAGGAAAATATTTAATCTCTGGCAGCAGAGATGCACAATTAAAAATCTGGAATTTGCCGAATTACGAACTGCTGCAAACCATACCTGCGCACATGTTTACCGTTTATGATATTGCTTTTCATCCAACCCTACCCTATTTTGCAACGAGCAGTCAGGATAAAAGCATTAAAATTTGGGATGCTGAAAACTTTAAACTCTACAAAATTTTAAGCTTGGAAAAAGCTGGCATTGGTCACACACACTCGATTAATAAAATGATGTGGAGTAATGATGGGAAATATTTAATCTCTACAGGCGACGATAGGCAAGTGATGGTTTGGGAGATGGAAGGTTAGTCTCTCGTAATCGTTGCGAGGCATGAAACAACTCAAAAAAGATTGCTTCGTGCCTCGCAATGACGAAATCCTTAAAGTGTGATATTTTTTTAATTTATCCCCACCTTTTTCATCCCCTCTCTACCATAAAACACAGGAAAATACATCATTTCTGCTTTCGCAGGATTTAAAATATAAGAACCAGAGTAACGCGGCATTAAATCAATATCAAAAGTATATTTGCCTTGTTTTAGTTTGCTGCAAAATATCGAAGTTTTGTTTTTGAAATACTCACGGTGTGTTTCTACACCCCAGAAACTTTGCTTTTTATTTTCATAACTACAGCCTGCCGGGATGGGAATTTCAATCATTACGTATTCGGCATCAGCACGAACATTTACTTCTACTTTAAGCGTTGCTATTGTACCTGCTTTTAATTTTGCTACAGAAACACCATTTTGAATAAATGCTGTATTTATAGTAAAATCTTTGCTCACTTTTTCTGGTTTTGGATTTTGAAATTGCTGAAAGGCCGTAAAATAAACAGGCATCTTACCGTTTTTAATCAATTTAATGTTTGCGGTATTTTCCAATACTTTATCATAAGGGAAAGTAGTAACCGTTTCTTCGTTTAACTTTAAAGATGCAGGCTCAGCATTTTTATTTTCAACTAGTAACTCAGGCAAAATGGTTTCTAAAATTAACGATGATTCGTAGGTGTTTCTCCATTGCCCGTCTTTACGCTGTTCCAGAAAATACAATGCAATTTTCTCCAATTCATCTTGATGCTTCCCTTGACTTCTCAACACTTTGTAAGCCATTAAAGTATTTTGGATGCTATTGTTCCAGAATCTTGTGTTTTCTTCGCCCCAATATAAATTACCGAACATGGTTAATTTTTTAATCTTTAGCAGCGAATCTGTATTGACTTTAATTCCAGCCATTTGCTTTAACTCCATTAATTGCAAGCTTTCGAAAAGACTTAAACTGCTTGCAATTTGTTTTAGTGATGAATTAACGCCACTTTGAGAACGTTTTTCTTCCAATTTTTTCTTTTCGTAAGCCAAAACCCAATCTTTAATATGGTATTTGTCATCCAGCAAATGCAATAATTTAATCGTTTCTATTTGCTCGTTATGATAACCATCAGCAAGTTTTTTCACCAAATAATTATATAATGTCTGCTTATTCAAATCAATTTTGTAGCCTTGTTTTTCTGCTTTTAGCAACGCATCAACTACATGTAAACTAATCCAAATTTGTTCTTCGCCATTTTGCCACCAGGCCCAGGTTCCTTCTGGTTTGCGGGTTTGTTGCAATTTCTTAATGACAAATAAAATGTCTTTTTCATGCGTAAAAGGCTGATTTAAATACTTGCGAACTTGTTTTTCCAGCAAGAGCGATTTTAATTTAGAAGCCAGTTGCTCATTACATAAATATTCATAATCACGCAGTTTAGTCATCTCATCCAACAGCGTTGGAAAAATTGATGATTCAGCCCGTAAAGTGATTTTGCCTAAATTTTTATCAAAGCCGTAAGTAATTGTAGTATCGCGAAGCAAAGCAGAAAAATAACCTTTAGTTTCTTTTACGCCCTGCTCAAAAACTGGAATTTTTCGAATCTCTCCATCGAAATAGCCATTATCTTGTTTTAAAGTGTATTCAAAGTTTAAACTATCTTTTCCATTTGCTGCTATGGTAATGGTATCGATGTGTGCATTCTTAAATTTGATCCTCGAGTTCCTTAACTCTACTCCATTAAAACTAAATTTTCGATTTACATTTTCTTCGGAAGGTGTGTAATTCATCAATTTTCCTATCACATTAATGCTATCGCCTTGCGTAGCAAAAAGCGGCGAAACAAAGTTGGCGCTTAACGATTTAAAAGATTTGATAAAAGTTTCAGTTACGCCCGATTGCTTTCTACCGTTTATGGCAATAACTTTAGTTTTCCAATTGGTAATATCATCAGGAAACTTAACCGAGAATTTTGCTGTTCCAGTTTCGTCGGTTATTAATTTGGGCTGCCAAAATCCTTCATCAGAGAAATTTGTACGCATGGTTTGCTGTTGAGCCACCAATTCTCCAGCCGTGTTAACTGCCGAATTTCCTTTTTTGGTTTTGATGATGATTACTCCATTTGCACCTCTCGAACCATATATCGCTGTTGCATCAGCTGCTTTCAAAACATCAATATTTGCAATATCATCAGGAGCAAGTGTAGACATATCTCCAGAGAAAGGTACTCCATCAACGATAATAATTGGTTTTTCAGTACTCGGCAAAGAAGCTGTTCCTCTAATGCGAACCATAGCATCGTTGTTAAAACTCAAACCTGCAGCTTTACCAGATAAGGTTTGTTCCATTAAAACTGTTGAACTTGCAGTCATGCTTACTTTTTTAGTCGTCCCGTAGCCAACCACAACAACCTCTTCTAATGCATTGTGCCTTTCAGCCATTCGCACATCGCCAATATTTCCTTCTCGAGCAGACATAGTAACGGTTTCATAACCTATATATGCGATAGAAATCTTGCCCTTTGATGGAATTTTGATTGAGAAATTACCATTGATATCTGTGGTGGTCGAAACATTTAAACCTACAATTTTAATCAATACACCAGGTATTGCTGATTTATCTTCTCCCGAAATTACCCTACCTTTCATCACACCAGTTAATGTACTGAAATCGAAATTCTTATCATTAAATGTATCCATAACCTCAGATGAAATACGTGTCGATGAATAATAATTATTGCTATTTTTTACTTCTTTGATATATTTATCTAGCTTGATGCTAAAATCATCTGCTGTAGAAACTTTTAAATTATTCCACTTATAATAATTTACTCCACGAGGTTTAACTATAATATCTTCGGCTGTAAAATATCTATTATCCTTTAACAAAAACATAATCTTATAATTACCAACTGCAAATGGTGGCCAATAAGAAGTATTTCCGGGGTAGATTTTTATAAAATCAGGTTCATCAGGTTTATAAATAATGATATTTTTAATGTATGGAAGGCGATTTGTAAATGCAGTATCAAGTTCAAAACGTAATTTACCTGTATTTGCTGAGTTCGGATTTTGATTTTGAAATAATGGTGTAGTATGGCTTCTCAAGTTCAAATATTCATTCCAGATACTGTCAATCTCGTTCTTTTTTAAAGCGTACTGCTTATAATCAACATTAATCCCTGTTCCGGATGTTAAACTTGGTCTAAATGCATACTTACTCTCGTACGATTTTTGTTTAATTAATCCTTTTGTAAAAGTGTAAGTGTAACCTGGTTCTTTAATAAAATCCTGAGAGAAATCTTTTGTTTTAAACTCCAAATAATTCTCCTTTAACGGACCTACAATTAAATCTTTACTGTTAAAAACATTTGGTGGAGGATTTAGCAAATACATATTCGTATCAGCTTTTACCAGAGTTTTTTCGCCATCAAAATTATTTTTAATCCTGAGCATATAATTATTCAGCAATTCACTCTCTTGGGTAGTTAATACATTTGGAACATCTACCACGACAGGATTATAAGTATAAAAAAGGCTCGACTCTACTTTTCCATCAGCAACGATACTTACAATAGTTTTTTTACCCTTTGGCACTTCAAAACCAGAAATTGTAACCATTTTATTCGCACTGCGTAATCTTAAATGATGTTTGCCCGGCTTCACCTTAAACGAATACCTAGAAAGCTGCTCTGCCTGACTAAAAAATACCGGAACTTCATCTATATAAACAATATCTACAGGCAATATTGCTCCATTGGAAATTAAAAATGGAGCAATTTGGGCAATTGTATCATTTACAGTTTCTTGTGATATATATACTGGTTTTGGGTGTGTAAACTTGTAATATTCGATGGTATCAAGACCTAATTTTTTACCCCATTTTTGCCAATCCAAGTTTTTTGAATCGCTTAAATAAATATTTTCTGATTCCAGCTCAATATTTTTCTTCTTTCTGGCAAAATAGCTTTTACCAAAGGTTGGAATAGATGGCAGGTGATCATTTCTAAATTTTGAAGTAATGGCAAATGCCGTTAAATCAGTATTGGCAACTGGTTTATTTTCTAAATCGGTTACTTTAACAAGCATGTTTACGTTCTGACCTGGATAAACCATATCTGGCGCAAGCAATTTTACATTTAGTAAATTAGGGTTATAAAAAGCACTAACCTCTTGGTTAAATTCTTTATCTGCCCAATAATAATTTATCCTGATGTGAGCAGCCTTCGAATTTGTATGTCGAAAAATTGTATCTAAAGCATTGGTAAAACCTTTATAAAAAACTTTATTTCCTGAGAAAATAGTATACCAAAACGGAACCTTGTTTTCATTATCGATCAGTACACGCAAAGAATCTCTACCTTGCATGGCATTGACGGTTAATTTCGGACTAAAATCTTCTTGAGAGATGTAATCTTTCAAACCATTATCAGTAACAACTTTATAATTGTCGGCTCGATAATCGAGTTTAAGGGCAAATGGCAATTCAACCTGTATCGAATCCAATTGTACATCTTCTTTTGAGTAAGAAATTATCGTTGCATTTCTTCTTTCAGATTTATCATTAACACGATAATCAAAATAAATACTATCCTTTTTTAAGGATGAAATAATTTCTGCCAAAGGCTTTACCTCCTTTTGATAAGCAAAGGATAAATATTTCGAAGCTGAACGATTTTCGTTATTACTGTTTCTAAATTCAAAATTTAAGTAAAAATTAAAGTCAGCTTTTGGAAAAATACTATCAGGCAATATTAATTCTGTCTCTCCAACCGCATCAAGATTCATTTCCTTTTTCCATAATGTATCAGGAACGAAAACTTTTTTATCGCCAAATAGGCTCACATTTGTAGTTAGGGCTGTAATTTTCACTCTACCATCTGGAACAGCCAATTCATTTTCATCACTTGCTTTCATAAAAACAGTAATCGGCGAACCTATCTGGTGCTTGTTTTTATCGCTACGAACAACAAAATTCAACGATTTTAATTCATAATCCTCGTAATAAAAGCTATTAGAAATTAAGGTTTCATCCTCTCCTATAATTTTTTCGGCAAGCGAAATCTGATAGCTCCTATCCAAACGCAAATTCAAACTATCGGCTAAAACAAACTGGTATTCGTAGCCGCCATCTTTATATGGTTTTAGGTTGGTAAGCACAATATCTTTACTTCCATTAAGCTTAACCAAGAGCGATTTATTGCTGATTACTTTTCCTTTTGATGTTAGTAGATAAGCCTTAAACTTAACCGTATCTAGAGGTTTGTATTTCGGTTTACTGAAAACCATAAAACCTTTATATTTTTGCTTTCCAGGTTTATATTTTTTTGAAAAAAGCTTTTTAAATGGTTGCCAAGTATATTTTATTGGCGATGAATAAGCCAACTTTCTAAAGAAAGACCAATTTTGTTTATAGTTGTATGGCTTATTTTCATCTAAATTGAAAGTAAAAAAATTAGAAACGCCTTGATAAGTTATCTTTATGTATGTTTCCCTTTTTGGGAAGGAAGTTTTGTAAAGCTGAACTTTACTATCAAAATTTACAGTTTTACTATGAGCAATTTCAACCTTATCTGCCTGGATTTGATTACCTTTTTTATCCGTTAAATAAAATTGAAATTCTTTTAAATTATTGATAAACTGTAAATCGATATTTTTTTCTGAATGGTAATGATAGTTAAGTGCATTCTTATAAGCACTTAAATAAATGTAGTTACCAAATGGAAGTATTTTTTTATAACCTTTTGCTGTATAAAAACTATCTATCTGTGTATGAAGAAAACTTTCATTAAAGCCAAGCTTTCCTTTTTCGGCGATTTGAGCAGTTTCCTTATCTGTTATTTTGTAGATGTAGGTGTAGTAGCCAGATTCTTTACTTTTTGAAAGTTTATTTTGGGCGAAAGTTTGATTTAAAGAAGCAAAAAAGACGATGAGCGTTAAAAGTATCTTCATAATAAATTGGTTTACAATGAAGATGCAACTTTAAACCTTATTCCACAAAACGTTTTATAATTCTAAGCTTGTGGCTATAAACGCCTAACTCTCTATTAAAGATTCCTTGATCATCAATCGGGTCTATTTTAACTTTTGCTGATGAATGGATAATTTCATTCGGATTCAACATAATACCAACATGGGTAATTTTACCTTCCGCATTATCAAAAAAAGCAACATCACCCGGTTTAACCTCTGCTAAAAAGCCAACCAATTCTCCTTGCTCTGCTTGTTGCGAGGCATCGCGATTGAGCTTAATGTTTAATAATTTAAAAACGGTTTGTACAAAGCCCGAACAATCTAAACCAAAAATATTCCTACCACCCCATAAGTAAGGTACATTTTGGAAAAACTTGCTGGTTTCAGTTACTTCAGCCTTGAAATCTGCCTTTGAACTATTGTGAGGCTCGAATGTAACTTCAAATTTTTCTTCTCCAGCGTAGCAATAACCATCTTTGTAAAAAGGCAAATTACTGCCTGTGCTTAAGTGATACAGACTTCCATCAACCGCTTTTAATACATGATTATAGCCTTTCGGCACTAGAAATTTGCAATCGTGCATTTCTACAAATTGATTCTGAGAAATTGGCGCTAATTGTCTGAAATCCATCCAACCTTGATAGCCATCGTAACCATTTTGAACAAGCCACCAACGCTCCTCTTTTTGAATCACTTCTACATGTTCTCCAAATAATAATTGAGAAACAATTTCAGCTTTATCAGATGCATCTGCTCTTAGCGGTGCTACAGCTACCCTGCAAATGCCATATTGGTTTTCCATTTTTTGCTCAGTTGAATTATTGCATAAAACTAATAAATTACATTGAGCCACTAACATTTTGCAAGCAAATTTGTTATTTTTATGATGATAACATTTAAATCTGCTCAACATGAACTTTAAGAAAATATTAATAGCCGTAGATAATAGCACTTGCTCTGAAAAGGCTGCAAAAGCAGGATACGAAATCGCTGAAAAATTTGGAGCAGAAGTGGCGTTGGTAAATATTATTGAACCAATACCTGCAAATGTAAACCCCGATTTAACCTTGGCACCGGTATTTTTAGAAACTTACGACAATAGCGAAGAAAACAGCCATATTTTATTAAAGGAAATAGAAACTAAATACAGCAATGGCATTAAAACCGATTACCTAAGCGTAGTCGATACCGCCGCACATGGAATTATTCAACAATCTGATGAATGGGGTTCTGACTTAATCGTAATTGGAACCTATGGCAGAACTGGTTTGTATCATTTTTTAATGGGTAGCGTTGCCGAACATGTGGCAAGAAAATCAGCTTGTCCGGTTTTAATTATTCCGAATAAAAGTGAAATAGATTAATAAATTTGTTTCTAGATGAAAAGAATAATCTATGCCTCGCTCCTATTTTTTCTATCAATTCAATATAACTTAGCATTTGCTCAACCAAAGGCGAACCAGATTTCAACAGTTGAATTAGTAAAAATTGATAATTTATTTAAGCAATACATTGCCAAAGGTTGGATAAAAGGAATTACGGCAAATGTGGCTGTAGATGGAAGAACAATTTATAGCAAAGCCTTTGGAAATAATTTAAACAGGCCTTTCAAAACAGATGATATTTTAAGAATAGCATCACAAACAAAAGCAGTAACCTGCGTTGCAGTAATGATTTTGTTTGATGAAGGAAAATTTCAGCTTGACGATCCAATTTCAAAATACATTCCGGCCTTCAAAAACCCTCAGGTACTAGATAAATTTAATCCCACTGATTCCAGCTATACTGCAAAACCTGCAAATCATGAAATTACCATTCGTGAACTATTAACGCATACTTCTGGTTTGGGCTATGCTCAAATCGGTTCGCCAGATATGAATGCGATTTATGAAAAGGCTGGTATTGAGGCTGGTTTTGTCACTCATAAAAAATTATTAGAAACAGAAATTAACAAGCTGGGCAAGTTACCTTTGGCTACACAACCAGGTGAAAAATGGCAATATAGCTTAAGTATAGATGTTTTGGGCAGACTTGTAGAAGTAGCATCTGGTTTAACTTTAAACGATTTTTTTAAACAGAGAATTTTCCAGCCTTTGGGTATGTATGATACTTATTTTGCCTTGCCTAAAGCTAAACAAGGCAGATTGGCAACAGTTTACACCGAAGACCCAAAAACACAACGCATTAAACCATGGAAGGATGGTGCATTTCCTGGCGCAACGATAAATTATCCCATCAATAACAATGGATATTTTGCCGGTGGCGCAGGATTAGTTTCTACCTCAAAGGATTATGGTATTTTTTTACAAATGCTTTTAAACGGAGGAACTTATAATGGTAAGAAGATTTTATCTGATAAAAGCGTAGTAATGATGACTTCCAATCAAATTGGAAACATCCCATTTACAGATAATACTTTTGGTTTAGGTTTTGAAGTTGTTACCGAAAAAGGAAGTAAAAAGTTCGGGCAGAGTATTGGATCGTATAGTTGGGGAGGTTTTTTTGGCTCAAGCTATTGGGTTGATCCAAAAAAGAAAATTGTTGCTCAAATATATGTGCAACAATGGCCGCTTTCACATGGCGAAATAAATGACAAATTTAAATCCATAGTTTATAAAGCAGTAAAATAAATAAGCAAAAAAGGTTCTAATTTTCATTAGAACCTTTTTATATATAATTTTTTATTATTCAGTCTGGAATCAGATAACCGTCAACTCGTAACTGGTAACACTTAAAATCTAGCCTTCCTGGTGTAACCAAGCTTTCTTCGCTAATAATTCTTCTTCTGTTTCACGGATATCTTCATCATCTACACAGCAATCTACCGGGCAAACCGCAGCACATTGAGGCTCATCATGAAAACCTTTGCATTCTGTACATTTATCAGAAACGATGTAATAAACCTCGTCTGAAACCGCCTCTTGAGTAGCATCTGCTTCTATCTGTTGGTTACCGAAATCGATAATACCATCTAAATTTGTTCCGTCAGAAAAACGCCATGCAGTACCGGCATCGTAAATTGCATTATTTGGGCATTCTGGTTCGCAAGCCCCACAATTTATACACTCATCTGTTATTTTAATCGCCATGTCTTCGTCTAATTCTTTTGCTTAGTTTACCTTTGCGCTGCAAATATAAGATATAATCAATTAATAAAGTTACAAAAAAGCCATTTTAACGCAATTTAGAGAGATTTAAAATAACCTTAGATATAGGTTTAAAATGGTTTGAAGGCACTTCTTTAAAATTAATTTATTTTTAGGTAAAAGAGTTTTTCCAATTCTTTTCCAAAAATATTTTAAATTTTTCCTAAGAATACTGAAACGATTATTATCAAACCTGCTAGCATAAATACTAAACCAAAAGAAAATCTTCTATCAAGTTTTTTATTATCCTCATATGCTTCTTTGAAAGTATAAAAGCCTAACAATAATAAACCAAACCCTAAAAGAAGTGGTAAACTTTTTGCCTTGAAGTTATAACTGGTTAACATAAATTAGTTTAATAGATTTTTTGAAACTACTAAATTCTATTCTTGTTTTCTCAATCTAGGTTTACTTTTTTCCTGATAATACTCTATCACTTTTTTATTAAAAATCTCTATCCTATCAATTAAGTTTTTGTTTTCTACTTTATGTTTTTCTTCTAATTCAGTAAGTTGTCTGTAGGCTGCTGTTATACCACTTCTGGGGTCTCTGATTGAAATTTCTTCAAGAAAGTTAACCATAGCTACAGAGTTTAAATCTTTCTTGTGAAATTCATCATAAAACTCATCTTCCGACCACGACTAACATCCATCACCCTTTTTCTTTTAACTATTCAATTAACAAACTAGTGTATCACCTCTAAGTAATACTGTTAAAATTTATGAAGCGCAAAAATGAACCTTTGATAATCAGGAAATAAAGAAAAACATAAACTTTAGTGTTTAAGTCCGTTTTTTCAATGTTTCACAAAATTAAATTTCGACACTCGTCATTGGATATTGTTACATACTGTAACCAGTAATTTTTCAAACAAGCTGACTCTTCATTGGAGTTGTATCTACCGTAAAATCACCCTTTTTTTTCATAAACTAATTATTCTTATCAGTTGTACGAGTTATATATCTACATTAGCCATTATATCCACAGAGCCTAGGCTTTGTAGATACTCAAAAAAATTTTCATTTAAAAATTAAATTATGAACAAAAAAATCTGGATTATCCTCCAACTCTCAGTGTTTATTCTTTTCGCTTCTTGCAAAAAGAACTCAGACCAAACAATTAATGATAGTGATGCGCTATTTAAAAGTAAGTCTAAAATCGACAACGTTATTAGTTTAAGTTCTTCTGAAGAAAGGAGACTTGCTTACAAATTACTTAGTAGCGATGAAAAATCTTCTTTTTGGTTAAATCAAATTAATAACTTTAAGACAACCAACAAACTCACTTCTTCACAAATTGATATTATCGCAGAATTAGATAGTATTGTTAAAGAAACTGGATTTAACTTATTGGACATTAAATCACTTACTACTAAGAGAGACAAATGGCTAACAAATGCAATGAAGGCTTTTACAAATGAACAAATACGAGCAATTGCCTTTAATATTGGCAACAGTTCTGCTCCAGTTACGACCCTTGCTGCTAAAGACTGTAACTGCAATATGAATTCGTGGTTTACTTGCGATGATAGGAGTGTTTGTCCAAATACCTCCGCAACTTGTAAAAGTGATGCCGAAGGCTGTGGATTTCTAGGTCAATATCCGTGCGATAACAGATGCTCTTACTGGTAAATATGAAAAGTTTAACCATTCTTCTATATTTCACCTTGCTTTTTCTAGGCTATGGCTGCAATAAGAAAACTACTTTCACTAAAATCAAAGTAGAAAACCCTAAGATTAATCTTGGAAAAATTGGGACAACTGATAGTGTAGAATTGCAATATAAAATTGTAAATGTTGGCTCAATAGATTTAAAGATAGATTCAGTTATATCCACCTGTGATTGTATTATTTCAAAGTGGGATAAAAATTACATCAACCCAAATGATACTGCCAAAATATTTGTTGTTCTGAAACCAAAAACTACAGATAGCGGAATAATTACAAAGACAATTATGTTTTCAGCTAATACCAAAGAAACATTTAATGCCTTAAATGTTGTTTATGTTGCAAATAATGAATAAAAATGTCAAAGTATATCTAATTCTTTGCGGATTATCATTTTTAATTGAGATAATGACTGCGGTAGTTCGGAAACTATTTGGCTTTCCAATAACCGCAGTCATTTCCTTTGGAATATTTTTTCTTTTGATTGTATCTGTTAATTATTTAACTAATAAAAAGTATAAAATAAAATTCCTTTTATTTTCTTTACTTTCTGGAATACTTATAATTCAGTTACCAATAAGATTATTTACTTTTTCTGAGTCATTAATCTCTCTACCAGAATTCATTTTTCATGTATTAGGGTTGGTATCTGGCTACATCTTTTTGAATTTCAAAACTATATACTTCAAACTTGGTTTAGCATTTTTTTCTGTCATTCTCAATGTTTTTATTATTGTTTATGGTTACCCACTTTGGCTCAACAAACTAAATTATGGTACTTTTTCCGGAGAAGTTTTTATTAAGAATGACCAAAAAATAATGGCTTATGACGCAGATGGCAAAAAAATATTAATAGGAGAAAAACCATATACAGTTTTAGATTTCTGGTTTTCATCTTGCAAGCCGTGTTTTGATGGTTTCCCAGAATTTCAAGAAGTTTACTTAAAGTACAAACCAAATAAATCTATAGCATTTTATGCTATAAACACTCCAATGCCCAATGATAAAATTGGCGATTCATTTCACTTAATAAAAAGTCTTAACTATACTTTCCCCGTTCTTCAAGCAAAAGATGGTAACATTGCTAAGAAAATGCTAGTGGTAAAATATCCAACACTTATTTTGATTGATAAGGAAGGCAACATCATATTTAAGGGAGAAATGCAAGGTCTTAAAAAGAAACTAACGAATTTAGGGTTATAGTAATAAGCTAGCTCGTCTTTTTATTATCATAAACACCTGCAAGTTTCTCTTTGATGTAATTCCAGAAGTCTAACCCAGTAATCTCACCTAAATTCTCATAAATACTTTTAATTTCTGCCGAAGCAATAAAGAATGACACCATTTGCATGAAAGGCAATACCGAGACAAATGTTAATTCGAATAAATGAGCTACCATAATTGCTAACATGTAGGCGACAGCTTTACCTATAGTGACTCTCATACTTTTGCTGGTTACTGGAAGTTTATTTTTCTTAGCCTTCCACACTCCAGTAATAAAATCTACAATAACGAATAATGTTATAACTAATAAAGCAGAATGGGTGGCAGCAAAATATAGGTATACAAAAAGTCCAAATTTATAGATGTAAGGAATTAATTTTAGAAAGAGGTTAATTGAGTATTGAAGCATTGTATTTTAATAATAAGACCTATTCGGTTTAGGTCGGTTGGTCTCAACATCTGTTATTTTCAAACTATTATATGTTGATGAACCAAGATTAGCCTTCTTAACGAAAGTGTGTGTGGATTCATTTAAATCTGATTCCGGTAATAATTCAAACATTTCTACATTTACGACATCATTTTTAAGATTCAAGGTTGCTTTGTAAGGCATAAATCTTCCTTCTAAATGGCTAATACTGTAAACTTTGCCGAAATCAAATTCACCTCTTATAGCACCACTAAAATTTTTAAATGGCTCACGATATTGATTTAGAATCGATGTACCTGCAAGTTGTAACAAAGCTTTAGATTCTGTTTTTCCATCACGATACCAATTTTGTGTATAGGTATAGCCTGATGATGAATTTATCAACAATTGATTTGTGTTTCCAATATTAGCAAATTCACCAAAAATCGGATTTAAATCTTCATAAGTTTCAGTGTAATTCTTAGCTGTTGAAAGTTTGTAAATTTCTCCCTGATAATTATTAGTGTTGTTAGTCGACATGTCTACAATTAACTCTCTAATATAACTACCAGTACCCATCCAACCATTAGGATTATTGTAGCTGGGAAGAATATAAACATCCATTTTATTAAATGAAAGATTGGTTACCCCTACAGTATCAAATTCCAAAGTATGCCAGAAATCGTTAACCCAATCCCATCTGTTAGGTCTATTTTCAGAATAATTTCCATCTGGTAGTTGGATGTTTATAAATCTAAAAGTTGAAGACCAAGTATAAGTGTCAGCGTTTTTATATAACCAGTTGTTGGTAGTTCCATTGCTTAATTTAATAGCTAGCCTAATGTTTCCATAGTAAGCAAGTTTTACCTTAAATGAATCGCCTTGATACATTATGTTTGTGAAATTGTTATTCGGTAAACTAAGGTTCGATGAAGTTGCTGTAATACTTGCATCATTATCAACTATTGAAGTAACCTTTAATATTGAATTGGATTTTGTGTTTCCAGTTTTTAAATAGTTTAACCCATTATTACTCCAATAATCAGGTACAGTATTGCTACTATTCCAGTTTAAAAATTGATTGTTAAGTATTAAGCTGTCTGGTACTGAGTTATCATTCTCAATATTTAAATATTTGTAGGGTGTTTGATAGGTAAAGTTTGCATCTGCATTTACCAATCGTAAAGAACCCGAAGAATTAATTGAGCCTAAAATATTAGAACTAGTAACATAATTGACTAATGAAGATGGTGCATTAAAATCAATATTGTAAACCCTTCTTGTGATTACATTATTTAGCTTATAATTAACTCTATCAATGTAATAAACACCTTCCTTATAATAGATGTAGCAATTATAAATCTCCAAAATTGAAGTTAAGACCTCCGCACAGTTGGCAACTTTCTCACCATCTTTCAAGTAGACAAATGGGTTAATGAATATTCGATTTAAAGCTTCATTGCTAGCATCGTTTTTATCGATTCTTAGCTCATATAAATCATTTGCAACACTAACTTGTATTCCGTTTTTTAAGTTGCTTAAACAAGCTAAAATTACCTCAATTTGCGACTGCTTATTCAAGAATAAATTTGAGCTTAAATCTTTATAATCGTAAAATTTCAAATCTCCTAAACCATCCGTTGCACGTATTGTAACTAGATAGGGTAATGGCATAAATGGCTCGTTATAATTATCTTGAATGACATATCCCTGCCAATACAGATTATTGTTTTTCAATATTCTGATTTGAAAATCGTTTTTGTCTGCTTTAACAATTTCTGTAAACTGATAGTCAAACTTAGCAAAGAAAGTAACAGCACACTCTGAACCTCTGATGGTTGAAAATTTAGCCTCATCACCATTGTAATTAATAACTACTGGCTCTCCTCCCATTACCAATTCAGTAGTTGCCGATGCATAGTCTTTTTGAAAAATTTGCACCTTATAATTCACTCCCATTTCGGAAGTAAACTCACTATAATATTTTAATCCGTATGCCATTATGATGTCCTGAATTGTCTCTTTTGGTGGTTACTTAGCACACCAACCAATGTATCCCCTTGTATCCTAAATGTAACTTCACCATAACCACCGCCACCCATTTCACCAAGCATGCCTTTTAGTGAATTCAATGGCGCAACAACCTCTGGATTACCACGTCCTGCTGATGGATATTCACCGAAAATTGCATTAGTTGGAGATGAAACAATACCACCTTTGGCAAATGCTCTTGGTGAACTACTTCCCTTTTTATCTCCTTTGGTAAGACCCGAAAATGCTCCTGCTGCTATTTTTAAAGCTGCACCTGCTGCAATAGCTAAACCAGCGACTAAAAGTCCTGCTCCAGGAATCGCAATCGCTAAATCCAATTTGCTTTTAATTAATGCAGCAGTACCATATTGAATCAATAAATCTCCAAACTGTCCTAAGAAATTACCAAATGCACCAAGCAATGATTTTCCCATTGCTTCAAAAACATTACCACCATTTGCAAAGGCTTCACCGATCGCACTAAATGCATCGCCAATACCATTCGCTAAGCCATCGGTAATTGCATTAGAAAATTGATTGTTGAAATTTGCAGCAGTTTGTAACATTGCTTTGGTTTCCTTCTGCAACTCTTTATCTACACCAATTTTTGCAAGTTTTGGTAATTGTATTTTGGCAGTAGGACTCTTATCTTTACTTACTTGATTACTAAAATCTTTTGGTAATTTTAGTAGATTGTTGTTTTGCTGTAAGTCCTGCAAGTTTTTAATTGAATCAGATAACGGATTTACGCCATTCTCAATTAATGAATTAATTGCATTCTGATAGGCTTTTATTCTGTTAGTTGCCTTATCATCAAATGTTGCTCCGAATTCAGCATCAATCTGCTTTAGTTTTACAGCTAAGTCTTTGTAGACATCATCTATCTTATCATCACCCTTACCTGTTGCTTTAGTCTCAGTTTTTGGCTTGATTGTAGCATTTGCTGACTTCGCAACTTCTTTATTAAAGTTTTTTACTGATTCAGTTGCTTTTTTTACTGGTATTTGCAAGTAATTGAAACCTGCAATAATTCTTTTGTTGGCATTTTCAAATCCTGCTGCTAAAGTATCTGCACCAATAAGTTTGAAAAATCCTGTAATTGCATTTCCAACCTGAGTTGGGGATTCTCCCAAAAGTGGCCACTGCATTATGCGCAAAGTGGTCACTTATTCCGAACCAAAATGTGCACTAATTACGCTTTAAAGTGTGCAGTCGACTGATTTTAAGTCTTTTTAAGGTGTGATTCCCCGCTTCCGGAGTCTTGTATTGTTTCACTCTACAAAAACTCGTACAAGCCTCTAAAATTGATTGAAAACAATAGGTTCTAATCTCTTGCATTGCGCATAGAAAATACTTTTCTCTTGGATCGAAAACTTACATCTAAAAAATTATTTTAACATCATTTACTGATATTAATAGGGATTTAAAGGTGCAGTGTAGATTCTGGAAATTAAATCTGAATAGATTTCAACAATCGAGAATTTATAGAGATTCTATCGAAATGGCTTCCATTTATACCAATCTTTCCAAACTTAGGGATTAAAGTTGGGTGCACACTTTGAACTGGAATCTGGTGGCCAATATCAGTGGAATACCCAAGCTTTATCTATTTTTTCAAAAAATGGTGATTGTTTAATTTGACTAAACCATTGGTTAATGGTTACGTTAGATTTCACTGTTGGTGTTCCTATGCAGTGATAGGTGTTTAAATTGTACATTAAGTTTGTTCATTATCTCTTTTATTGACAGCTTAAGATTTAAAGAGAGGTTGGGGAGCAACTCCCAACCTTTAAATGAACATCTTTCAATGCTTAAACTGTTGGTGTAACTTTCATTACTTATATAAATATTTAAAAATTAAAAATGTCAAAATTTAATTTTTAAATATTTATACTGCAAAAATACTTTCATGTTAAGCGTTTCTCAAGTATCGATAACAATAATTTTGATATATCCAAATTTTTTACTACATTTGTATTGCTTTTAAATTAAAATGCAACAAATTTAAAGGTGTATCCATAGAATTGCGTTAAGCAATAGCAACCGAGGTTATCCAACCCACGGTGCTTCAAATCAATTTGATTAGGATGCGGAAATGTTGCAATTACATAATCAAAAAAATGGAGTCACTAAAATTATTCCCATCACATTCTACTTGTTATTGCCCGATTTGCAATAAAAAGTTTCCACGTTCTGAATACCTGAAAGAAAATATCGAAGATAAAAAAACGGAATGGATAGCTAACATAATAACCCACCATCGCCACGAACATATAACTAGTTGGAATAAATGCTGGGATTATGGAGGCAATTCCTATCGTGCAAACTGGTTTTCAGATTATGATACAGAAAAAAGAAAAATTAATGAAAGAGCTAAAAGGCAACTTATTAGAAAAGCCACACACTTTTTAATTGATAATGAAATCGAATTTGAACATTTTAAAAAACTTCAATTCAACTCTATTGAAACACTACATTTATTAAGAAAACAATTACCTGTAATAGAGAACGTTTAAATTTAAACATATTATGACGAACGATTTAGAAAAAACATTATTGATAAAGAAGCTTAAGGAATTTAAAGTATTTACTGAAAATTTAATTAGTAAGCTCGAAACTGCTGAAAACCATAGTCAGCAAGAAATTAAAGATTCACTAGCTGATTTAGAATATCTTAGAGAAAATTTAATATTTGATGTCAAACAACAATATGGTCGTGTTACACCAACCAGTACAGCAGGTGGCTATATTTCTAATGCTTAGTAAATTATGCGGTCAAGTTTTTCAAAGTTTGTCGATTACTGCAAAATTAGCGGTAACACAAACCATCTTCAACAATATCTTGTTATTTGGGATGACAGATATCCAAGCGCCATCAGGAGATGTCTGGCTATGGATTTGACCAAGAGAATTATAAAAGATGGTTTGCATGGTGACCAAGCACCAACTTGTAATATTGAAGATATAAAGAACTTGCTTCAAGGACTAAAATCTGATTTACAACCTGTAATTAAATTTCACAACTCAATTACAAAGGAATCAAAGCCCGTTAAAAAACGGATTAGCAAAAAGAAAAAGGAACAACTAGAAATTGAACAACATTTAAAAGAATTAAATGATGGAATTTATAAAGAATGGGTTAAAAGGGTTGATACCCCTTAAAATTCAATTTTTTCCCTGTGTTCATCAAAAGTTAATTTCAACCTTCTCAAATATGTTTCCGTCTGGCTAAAGGTGGCGTGTCTGCACTGGTCTTTAATTTTATTCTGAATTTCCATCGGAGTTTTTCTCATTTTGCTTAGCACATTAAATAGTTTAATTGCTCCTGTATGCTTCAAAGCATAATGATTGGTGATATTGTACATCTTTGGATATTTGGCTTTAAACACCTCTCTAACATTGTCAAATTGAGTATTCAATGTAACATACTTATATGGATTTTTAGATTGAAATTTCCAGATTAAAAAATCATCTTTTTCAAATCCGTTTGGAAAAATAAATTCAACATATTCTTTTAAGGCATTTAATGCTGGTGTAGGAATATCTATAAAAATAGATTCATTTGCCTTTAGCTTCCTTGCTGACTTAGTGATTTTTGTTGGTAAAATAAACCTCTCATTATCAAAGTCAATCATCGACATTTTTAGTCTCAAAATTTCACGCTTTCTGATAAAACAGTAATGTATTAAATATGAAGTTACTTCAACCACTTTCTGAATATTCTTTGTAATCCTTACCGGAAACTCTACACCGTTTTTAAAACCTTCAAACCAAGTTGATACTTCGTCATTAGTCCAAGGTTCATATAAATCTTCATTTTCATCGTTTTCATCTTGTTCTATTTTCTCAGAATCGTGTTTTATTTTTACATCTTTGGTTGGATTAACCTCAATTAAGTCACGTTCAAGAAGGCTATTGAAAAGCATTCCAACACGTCCTTTTGCAGTCTGACACGTTGTACTACTCCACCTTCCAACACTCCCTAGAGGCATATTAAAATGCTTCTCAATGAAGTTTTTAATATCTAATCTGGTTACAGTCCTTAAATCATCAGCTTTGCCGATTGTAATCAAAAAAGTTTTGAAATTATTTTCCAGCATCGTAGGTACTGATTCAGCAGTTGCTTGTTTTTGTTGGGAAGGATTTATCCAACCTTTATCCCTTTTCAAATATTCTAAAGCAATATCAAAGCTAATTTTTTCATCTTCTATCTTTTGAGCTTCAAGATGTTCTTTTTGAAAAATCTCTTTTAGATCACTTTCCCTATTTTGAGGGTCAACACCCATAGCAACATCAGCAAGAATTAGTTTCATTAGTTTTTCACCTAATGCTTTTCTTTTCTCAAAATTCAATTCCTTTTGAAGTGCAATGTTATAATGAGCTAAACCTGTTTCTTTTCTGGCTTTAGACTTTGTGCCGTCGTTAAACACGACTTTATAATTAACAAACCAACGTTTGTCATCAGTCATATTGAGATATAAATTTTCTACCTTTGAGGGTCTCTTTTGAGAAGCTAATTTTTCCATTTCTTTTCCAATTATTAACTAAAAGCGGTTAAATATAGCAATTAAAGGTGTATATAAGATATAATCAATTAATAATAATTCTAAATATGTCAGCATTAACTCAAGAAAAAGTAATAATTGCCTTCAAAAAATTAGGCGAAAAGCTTACAAACCCTACTGACATACTAGGAAATACAATTTATGGTGCTCAAAGTAGCAACGCATGGTTTACTGAAGAAAATATAAAAAAATCAATTTTATCTTTCTCTGACATGTTAAGCGCAGCTGATGTTGAGGAATGGTTTAAAAATATTCGATTCAGTTCCAATCCAAAAAAAGTAGGCTTAATACTTGCCGGAAATATCCCAATGGTTGGTTTTCACGATGTTTTAGCTGTTTTGTCAACTGGGAACATCGCCTTAATTAAACTTTCTTCTTCTGATGATAAATTGATTAAAGCCATTATTAATATTCTTATTGATATAGAACCAGGCTTTCAGGATAAAATTGAATACGTAGAACGATTAAAGGATTTTGATGCTGTAATTGCAACAGGAAGCAATAATTCATCACGTTATTTTGATTATTACTTCAGTAAAGTTCCAAACATCATCAGAAAAAACCGAAATAGCGTAGCCGTGTTAACGGGTTCGGAAACGAAAGAGCAAATTGCAAATTTAGGTAACGATGTTTTTGATTATTTTGGTTTAGGTTGCAGAAATGTTTCTAAAATTTATTTCCCTAAAGGTTATGATATTGCTAATTTCTACCAGGAAATTGAGCATTTTCTACCCGTTATTAATCATTTTAAATACCAGAATAATTACGATTACAACAAATCAATTTATTTAGTAAATGCTGCAAAACACTTCGATAATGGCTTTTTATTACTTAAAGAAGATGAGCATTTAGCATCGCCTTTGGCTGTTTTATTTTATGAAGAATATGAAAACCTTACAGATGTTGAATCTAAATTAGTGGAGCAAGAAGAAAATATTCAATGCGTAATTACTGGTGCAGATTTACAATTAAAACATTATGATTTTGGAGAAAGTCAGCATCCAAAACTTTGGGATTATGCAGATAATGTAAACACAATAGAGTTTTTAAATGCTTTATAATCTTTTATTTAGCTAACAACATTCATTTCAAATTTTTATTAACATATTGCATTAAAATGCTCCAGATTAATGCTGAAATATATCAAGTCGTTCCTATTATTTTTTTTAATAATTAGTGCTGCAAATGCATTTGCACAACAAGTTTGTACGGGTGCGCTTGGCGACCCAGTTATCAATATAACATTTGGTTCTGGAAATAATTTTGGTCCTGTTGTACCTTCATCTGGTTACACATACGTTGCAGGCACCCCAAATGATGGACAGTACACTGTTGCAAATACAACACGCGGCTTAAATGGCGGATGGTTTGCAATTGATGATCATACTCCGGGAGATGTAAATGGTTACATGATGGTTATAAACGCAGATAATCGCTTAGGTGTTTTCTATCAAACAACTATAACTAATTTGTGTCCGGGAACAACTTATGAATTTGCAGCCTGGATAGTTAACATTTTAAACTACACTTCTACACAAACTAAACCTAACGTAACCTTCACAATCGAAAATCGTGCTGGAGATATCTTAAAAAGCTATAATACAGGGGATATTCCAGAAACAGGCGCTCCCGAATGGAAACAATATGCTACCTTATTTAGAACGCAAAATGAAACAGAGGTTATTTTAAAAATCACAAATAACGGGAATAGAGGCGCAGGCAATGATATTGCACTCGACGATATTACTTTTAGAGCTTGCGGGCCAACATTAACACCCTCTATTAATAATGCATCGGCTAATATTTCTGTTTGCGAAGGAAGTTCAGGCAGCTATGTACTGAGTGCAGGTATTTCAGCTGGGTATTTAGATCCAGCTTTTCAATGGCAAAAATTTGATGGAACAAATTGGATAGATATTTCAGGAGAAAACACCCAACAAACGAATGTAAACTTAACAAATGCACCCAGTGGAATTTTTAGATATCGGTTAACTGCAGCTGAAAGACAAAATATCGGTTCTTTAAATTGTAGGGTTGCTTCTGAGCCATTAGTTATCACCATAAATCCGAAGTTAAATACTGTTGCCAGCAATAATGGCCCGACTTGTATTGGCAGCACAATCCAACTCTCAGCTACAGATGGTACAACTTTTTCATGGACTGGCCCAAATGGTTACACTTCTACCGATAAGAACCCTGTTTTAACAAATGTGCAATTAGCGGCTTCTGGAATCTATACAGTTACTGCTACAAGTAATGGCTGTTCAAGTGTTTCTACAACAGAAGTGAATGTAATAGAACCTATAGAAGTTTCAACAAACTTCAATTCGGTTATCACTTGCGAAAACAAACCTGTACAGTTAGTAGCTTCTGGTGGCCTAACTTATAAATGGTTTCCTGTAGAAGGATTATCAAATGCTAATATTGCAAATCCCATTGCTACTCCAAAAGAAAGTACAATTTACACTGTAACCGTTTCAAACGGAAATTGTTCTGCAACGGCAACGTTAACAGTTAACATTATCAAGAATGCTGTTGCTGATGCCGGAAATGACATGAAAACTTTAGAAGGAAAATCGGTTGTATTAAATGGAAACGTTACTGGAGATAATGTCAGATATTTTTGGACACCTTCAGATTACCTTGACGACCCTACAAAGTTGAATCCAATCGCAACTCCCCCCGTAGACATTACTTACACGCTACATGCAGAATCAAATTCTGGTTGCTTAAGTAGCTCTGATGATGTTTTTGTAAAGGTTTATCCTAAAATAATTATAGCAAATTCTTTTACACCAAACGGTGATGGTATTAATGATACCTGGACAATTCCTGCAATTGATGCCTTTCCTGATGCGAAAATTAAAGTAACGAACAGATATGGAAAACTCGTTTACGAAAACAATGGCATTTATTCGCCTTGGAATGGCAAAACGCAGGGAAAAGATTTACCATCAGCAACATATTATTACACCATTTACCTTAACCAAGATTTTTCAATATTTTCTGGTTGGGTTTTCATTGTTAGATAAAAACAAGCGGCTTCCTTTCGCTTATCATTTTGAAATGCTATTTTTGAACACAATGTATATCCTTAAAGTAAAAGGCATCGCCAAAATTCCCGATTATGTACAGCTAAGAGATGAAAAATTTACTTTGCTGGCCTACTTTAGAGTTGATAGACCTGATAAATCTCTCGATAAATTAGGTTTAGGCGATAAATTAGAATACATAATGGAAATGGTAAAAGATTTACCTTTTGGGCAGATGGCTAAATTAGAAATATAAAATGGCAGGCAACGCAGTAATTCATTTAAATAATGTTGATGTTTTTCAACAGAAACACTTAGTATTATCAAACGTAAATTTACATATAGAAAAGGATGAATTTGTTTTCTTAATTGGGCAAACAGGTTCTGGTAAGAGTAGTTTACTTAAAATTTTATATGGCGATTTACACATCGGAAACGGAAACGGTAATATCGCAGGCTTCGATCTTAAAAATTTAACTGAAAATCAGGTTCCTTTTCTACGCAGAAAATTAGGTGTTGTTTTTCAAGACTTTCAATTATTAACAGATAGAACAATTGAAAAAAACCTAGAGTTTGTGCTTAAAGCAACTGGCTGGAAAGACCAGAATTTAATAAACGAGCGTATAAAAGATGTTTTAGATAAAGTAGGTTTACGTTCTAAAATAAAGAAAATGCCTCACGAAATATCGGGTGGAGAACAACAAAGAATTGTAATTGCAAGAGCTTTACTTAACGATCCGGAAATTATTTTAGCAGATGAACCAACAGGAAATTTAGACCCAGAAACATCTGAAGAAATTGTAACGCTATTAAAGCAAATTAGTCAAAATGGTACTGCTGTTTTAATGGCTACTCACGATTATCACATCATCAGAACTTTTCCATCTAGAATTATTAAATGCGAAAATGGTGTGGTTTTAGAAGATGCTCAAATAGCATAAATTAATTTTAGAATTCAGATTTACGAATTACGATTTACAACGAAAGTTTTAAATTTAGTACGGTGCCAATCTAAAATCGTATATCAAAATTCTTCAATTTCTTGTCAGTCAATCAGCCAATCTGATCAGATAATTACCAATAAATCTGTCAGCTTGGCTGATTTGCGTTAATGGCAAAATAGTTGTGTATTAGTCAAAAAAATTCAGCCTCAAATTATGTTTAATAAGAAGAAAAATAACGATACAGAAGAAAATATAATGAATACTGAAAATACATCAGAAAACACTACATCAGAAAATGTAGAAAATGCTGATGCGCAAGAGAGCACAGAACAGGTAGAAGAGCAAACTGCTGAAGAAAAACTTCAAGGAGAAGTTCAACAACTTAACGATAAATACTTACGCTTATATGCAGAATTCGACAATTATAAACGTCGTACTCAAAAAGAACGCGTAGAGTTATTACAAACTGCAGGTAAAGATGTAATTGTTTCGCTTTTACCTGTTTTAGATGATTTTGACCGTGCCTTAAAAGCTATGGATACCGCAACTGAAGTTGCTCCTGTTAAAGAAGGTATTTTATTGGTTAGCAGCAAATTAAAAAACACTTTAGCGCAAAAAGGCCTTAAAGACGTAGAAAGCATTAATACAGAGTTCAATACAGATTTCCACGAAGCGATTACCAATATTCCTGCACCAACAGAAGATTTAAAAGGAAAAGTAATTGATGAAGTTGAAAAAGGATATACCTTAAACGATTCGGTTATTCGTTTTGCTAAAGTTGTAGTTGGAGCGTAAAAATTAGTAAATGATAAAATGAGTGAGTGATTGAATGTTATCACATTCTCTAATTCAATCATTCAAAATTCAATCATTTTAAAAATAAAAATGAGTAAAAGAGACTATTATGATGTACTTGGCGTATCCAAAAGCGCCTCGGCAGACGAGATAAAGAAAGCTTATCGTAAAATGGCAATTAAGTATCACCCGGATAAAAATCCTGGCGATAAAAGTGCTGAAGATATGTTTAAGGAAGCTGCAGAAGCTTATGAAGTATTAAGTAATGCTGAAAAAAAACAGCGTTATGATCAATTTGGTCATGCTGGTGTAGGCAGCAGCGCATCAGGTGGCTACGGTGGCGGAAATATGAATATGGATGACATATTCAGCCAGTTTGGCGATATCTTTGGCGGCCACAATCCATTTGAAAGTTTCTTCGGTGGCGGTGGTGGCGGAGGCCAACAACGTGGTGGCCGTAGAGTTGCTAAAGGTTCAAATCTTCGTATTAAGGTAAAACTTACATTAGAAGAAATTGCACACGGAGCTGAGAAAAAGATTAAAGTTAACAAGTTAATTTCTTGTAAAACCTGTGATGGTACAGGTGCGAAGGATAAATCTTCCGTTAGCACTTGTGGTACTTGCGGCGGTAGCGGACAAGTTCGCAGAGTAACCAATACCATTTTAGGGCAAATGCAAACGGCTTCTACCTGCCCTACTTGTAACGGTAGCGGTCAGCAAATTACTGCAAAATGTAATGTTTGCCATGGAGATGGAGTTGTACGTGGAGAAGAAACCATTACCATAAATATCCCTGCCGGTGTTAGTGAAGGCATGCAGTTAAGCATGAGCGGAAAAGGTAACGCTGCTCCAAATGGTGGCATACCAGGCGATTTAATTATCCTGATTGAAGAAACCCAACACGAAACTTTAAAACGTGAAGGGAATAATATTGTTTACGATTTGCATTTAAGTTTTGTTGATGCAGCTTTAGGGATGAGCATTGAAGTTCCAACTATTGATGGCAAAGCAAAAATTAAAATCGAACCTGGAACGCAAAGCGGAAAACTATTACGCTTAAAAGGTAAAGGTTTACCAGAGGTAAATTCTTACCACAGAGGTGATGAAATTATTCACATTAATGTTTGGACACCTAAAGCATTAAGCAGTGAAGAAAGAAGTATGTTAGAAAAACTAAGAGATTCTGCAAACTTTAAACCTCAACCAGGTAAAAATGAGAAAAGCTTCTTCGATAGAATGAAAGAATACTTTGAGTAAGATTTACTCATAAAAAAACTAAGAGACTGTAACATAAATTCAAAATATTTGGAGTTTTGTCACGTTGAGCTTGTCGAAACGCCGTTGGCATTTTCTTTAAGTCCTTCGACAAGCTCAGGATGACAAGTGAAGTTTATGATACAGTCTCTTTTTGATTTCTCATATTGGCGATTAGCCATTTAATTTAGTTAGGGTATGTTCGTTATCAAATTCGGCAAAAATAATATTTGAGCCTTTTGTTCCTGTTATTTTATTTCTACCTTCAACTATTTCATAATCTTTTTCCGCTAGATAGTGCTTTAGTGCAAGTTTTTGGTTCACATCAAAGTCTGATATTAACTGATTAAAGACCGTAATAATTCTTTCGCTTTCTTTCTCCGTGTTTTTAGGAACCTCATTATTTTGAACGGTGAAAACCATTGCACCAGCGCCGTAATCTGCAATGTAGTAGCCTGTGGTTTTAAGCAATCCCGATGCCGTTAAACCAATTAAATGTAAATCAATATTCTTTGCTTCGAAACTTCCAATTTTTAAAAAATCAGCATTCTGTTTTTCTCCAAAAGATTTCATTTCGTAAGCATGATTTAAAGAAACATCATCTTTCTCTGCTTCTTCATTCGCCCATGCCCAATTCCACACGTTTGATGTACGAGAAAAAGAACCCAATATTTTGAAAGAAAATTCGACCTGCTCTCCAAAACTTATTTTACCATTCTGCATGTCTAAGCTCCAGCTATTTTCTCCAATCGCATCAGCAATATCCATTTGTTTATCAAATGCTACAGCGCCAAATTTTTCGATTAACTCTTGCTCTAGTTTGCTATATTGAGCGTAATTTATTGCTAAAACTTTCGCCAGGTGTTTTTTCTCCTCTGTTCGGGAGAAAAATTTCTTTAATAAACTAATCCTATCAGGAATTAGATGACTAATTAAAGCACTATAACTTGTACGAAGTGCAATCGCACTTCCATAAGTATTTTGTAGTGCAGCAGCCTCGTCAATATTTTTGAGCTGATGTAACATATTTTATCTGGGATGATTTAATAACCTGGTAATTAATCACTTAATTTGACAACAGGGAATATTTAAAATAAATCATATTAAAGGGATTTAAAAGTCGGAAATTAAAATACGTGACAAAACTGAAAGTTAAAACCCAACAAAAAACCACAAAACACTAACTATCAGTTGATTAAATAAAATTCTAATTTATTTTATTACACAAGTATTTACTCGGTAAATTCAGAAAACTCTAAACCCACAGGTTTTAAACCCATATTGAATTGTACAAAACCATTGTTACAATCGGAATAAATCTCTTTCAAACTGTAACCTTTACTCAATTTTACCGACTAATAGTTAACTAAAACATTTAACTATAATGCTGAGCGTAAAAAATATCGTTAAAAAATATTCCAACCACGTAGCGCTAGATGATGTAAGCCTTAATGTTGAACAGGGAAAGATTTTCGGTTTACTCGGACCAAACGGAGCCGGAAAAACATCGCTAATAAGAATTATTACTCAAATTACTGCTCCAGATAGTGGCGAGGTAATTTTCAATGGTAAAAAACTAAGCTCAAACCACATTAATCAAATTGGCTATTTGCCAGAAGAACGTGGCTTGTATAAGAAGATGGAAATTGGAGAGCAAGTTCTTTACTTATCCAAGCTAAAAGGTTTATCAACAGCCGAAGCTACAAAACGTATTAAATTTTGGTTCGAAAAATTGGATATGGGAAGCTGGTGGAATAAAAAGGTAGAGGATTTAAGTAAAGGAATGCAGCAAAAAGTTCAGTTTGTGGCAACCATTTTGCATAATCCAGAACTTATAATTTTAGATGAACCATTCTCTGGCTTCGACCCTGTAAATGCAGATTTAATCAAAAACGAAATATTAGAATTAAACTCGAAAGGAACAACTTTCATATTCTCCACACATAGAATGGAAAGTGTAGAAGAACTGTGCGATAACATTGCATTGATTGATAAATCTAAGAAGATATTAGATGGTAGTGTAGATGAAATTAAAGCATCGTACAGAAACAATACTTACACAATTGAATTTAGTGGTAGCGAAAATTTCGAGAATAATAACCTGTTTGAGATTCAGGAAAAGCATGAAACCAAAAACGGAACACGTCTGAAATTTAAATTGAAAGATAATTTTACCGCAAACGATGTATTGGGCTTAATGCTTCCAAAAGTTAGCATCACTCATTTAGAAGAAGTAGTACCAAGTATGAACGATATATTTATTGAACGCGTAAAAACTAAACGATGAATAAAACATTACTCATTATAAAAAGAGAATATCTATCAAGAGTTAAAAAGAAATCATTTATTATAATGACTTTCCTAACCCCACTCATTATTGCTGGTTTTTACGGATTGATTATTTATTTTTCTATCAAAGGAATTAATGATAAAACAGATAAAATTGCGGTAGTAAATCAAAATAAAACCTTAACAGAACAGCTCGCATCAAATAAAAATGTAACCTACGAGTATGTTAATCAGCCTTTTGAAAAATTAAAGCAAAACCTTAATAAAAGTGGTTACGATTACATTCTCCTGCTACCCGATTTTAATATTGATGAGCCAAAAGGCATAGAACTTATCGGCAAAAAACAAGCAGGCTTAACACTTGATGGACGAATATCAGATTCGATTGAAGATTTAATTCGCGACTATAAACTTAAGCGCTCAGGTATTTCTCAAAAAGATTTAGATAACCTAAAAAGCAAAATCAATATTAAAACCAAAAAAATAGGAGATAAAGGTGAAGAAGAAAGCAGTAGCGCTGGTGCAAGTACAGTAATTGCTTTCGTTGCAGGTGTGCTTATGTTTATGTTCATTATGCTTTACGGCGTACAAGTAATGCGTGGCGTTATAGAAGAAAAAACCAGTCGAATAATTGAAGTAATGATTTCTTCCGTTAAGCCTTTCCAATTAATGTTAGGCAAAATTATCGGAATTGCATTAGTTGGTTTAACTCAATTTTTACTTTGGATTGTACTTACATTTTCAATATCAGCATTGGCAGTAGGTATTTTTATAAATAAAGATGACGCTAAAAAAATCGTATCAAGCAGTCAGGTTGGTCCAGTAAATCCATCAGCACAACAATTACAAAAAGCGGCCTTAAGCGAAGGCCCGATGGGCAATATTCAAGAGAGTATTCAAAATTTAGAGCTTGGTAAAATTATAAGCATTTTTATATTTTATTTTTTGGGTGGATATCTTTTCTATAGCGCACTTTATGCCGCAATAGGCTCTGCTGTTGATAGTGAAACCGAAACACAGCAGTTTATGATGCCGGTAATGATGCCTTTACTGGTTGGTTATGCTTTATCGTTAAGCGTGGTAACTAACGACCCTTATGGTAGCATTGCATTTTGGCTCTCAATGATTCCGTTTACCTCTCCTATCGCAATGGCTGTACGTTTGCCTTATGGCGTTCCAGCCTGGGAGCTAGCTTTATCTATGGGAATATTAATAGTTGGATTTATCGGCACAGTTTGGTTCGCTGCCAGAATTTATCGTGTTGGTATTTTGATGTACGGAAAAAAAGCAAGCTTTAAAGAGATTTTTAAATGGTTCTGGTATAAAAACTAATGTAAATGTATTTCATGCATGCATCGATTTAAACATACAAGGAATAATTCCAATTTCATTTTAACTTTACAACGCTAAAAACTATTTATTGTGTGAAGAAGGTTATCATTATAGGGGCTACATCTGGTATTGGCGAGCAATTGGCTAAGCAAATGGCAACGCTGAATTATCAGGTAGCTATTACCGGTAAAAGACAGCTGCTATTAAATGATATTGAAAAAAGTAATCCCGAGCAGATTTGTACGTCATGTTTTGATATCAATGACGAAGAAAATCTAATAGATAATTTAAATGAACTAGTTGGCCGCTTAGGAGGTGTAGATATATTTATTTACAGTGCCGGTATTGGTGATGTTAACGAGCAACTAAATAACGTTATTGAGCAAAATACCATCCGTACAAATGTAATGTCGTTTACAAATGTTATTAATTGGGCGTTCGATTACATATCTGCACAAAAACACGGGCAAATTGTTGCCATAACTTCTGTTGCGGGTTTAAGGGGAAATGATGTTGCCCCTGCTTATAATGCATCTAAATCCTATCAAATAAATTACATGGAAGCTCTTTATAGAAAGGTTTACCAAATGAAACTTCCAATCCATATTTTAGATGTTAGGCCTGGCTACGTTGATACCGCAATGGCAAAGGGAGATAAATTGTTCTGGGTTACGCCTGTTGCTAAAGCTGCCAAACAAATTATCGAAGGCATAGAAAATAAAGCCAGTGTAATTTATGTTAGCAAAAGATGGCGGTTATTTGCATGGTTATTTAAAGCAATACCACGATATTTATTCAAAAAAGTATAATATGCGTTTTGCTGTAATCGATTTAGGTACAAATACATTTCATTTAATAATTGCCGAAACTGTAAGCGAAAAGTTCGAGTTGCTTTACAAAACCAATGTACCTGTAAAACTAGGCGAAGGTAGAATAAACGAAAATATCATTATTCCAGCTGCATTTCAAAGAGGTGTAAATGCCTTAAAAGATTTCCGTAAAACGATAGAGGAGTTTAAGGTTGATAAAATACGGGCTACAGCAACTTCTGCAGTTAGAAGTGCAAATAACGGACAAGAATTTGTAAACGCTGTAAAAAAAGAAGCCTTAATTGATATAGAAATTATTACAGGTGATGAAGAAGCAGCACTTATTTACGAAGGCGTAAAACTTAGCGGTGCAATTAAAAATTCATCGTTAATAATGGATATTGGCGGTGGTAGCATTGAGTTTATTCTTTGTGATACAGAAAACTTGATTTGGAAAAAAAGTTACAACATTGGCGCCGCTAGATTGCTACAGCAATTTTTTAAATCAGATCCAATTTCTGATGAGGATAAAAATGCTATTCTTTACCATGTTCAAAGTCAATTAGCAGAATTATTTGAAGTTTGCGAGCAACATCAACCTCAAACATTAATCGGTTCTGCCGGTGCATTTGAAACCTTTGCCGAATTGATTATCACAAAAAACAAACAAGGAAAATCAGTGGACACGCTTAAAACTTACGATTTTAATTACGATGATTATATTTCTACCACGCTCGAAATAATTAACAGTACCCATCAGCAAAGAGCAGAAATGGAAGGAATTATTCCAGTCCGTGTAAATATGATTGTTATCGCCGCTTTGATAACAAATTATGTTATGGGCAGATTAAAAATTACTGAATTAAAATTATCTACTTACGATTTAAAGATGGGCGTATTAGCTTCGATGGCGTAATTCTTATATAAACTTCAGCAATTCGTTGTACAATTTTTCTGTAGGTAATCCCATTACATTGGTATAAGAACCATTAATTTTTTCTACAACAACTAAGCCCCACCAATCTTGTACACCGTAACTACCGGCTTTATCGTAAGGTTGGTAGTTATCAATGTAAAAATCTATTTCTTCTTGATTAACCTTTTTGCACTGCACTTCCGTTCTATCGTAAAATGACAAAATCTTATCTCCTTTAGCAATGGTAACACCTGTGTAAACCTCGTGCTTATTTCCTGATAACTTTGCTAGCATTTCTTGTGCGTGTGCTCTATCTCTTGGTTTACCTAAAATCTCTCCGTTTAGCGCCACAATTGTATCAGCAGTTATTACAACCTCTTGCTCAAACTTAAATGCTTTTGCTTTTTGCTCGGAGATGTAAACTGCAATTTCTTCAGGCTTTAATTCTTCAGGATAACTTTCATCAACATCTTTAAGTTCTACCTTAAAGTTTAAGCCCATAAGCTTTAACAATTCTTGGCGGCGGGGCGATTTTGATGCGAGTATAATCTCTAAGTTTTGAAGCATTTGTAAGTTTTATTAATAAACCGCTAAAATAAGAAAAGCGACCTAAAGCCGCTTTTCTTATTTAATATTTTACAACATTACTATTGACCGCCACCTTGCATACGGGCTTCCATAGCTTTTTTGCGCTCATCTAACCATGCTTTAAATGCAGGTTTTTGTTCAGCAGTTAAAACAGCATCAATTTTGGTATTGGTTTCTTCGTTCATTTTCGTCATTTTCTCTCTCATACCAGACATATCGCCACCTGCTGCCTCTCTTGCTTTTGTCATTTCTGCACCTTGAGCGGTGTAAATTGCTAAAACTTTAGTTTTTTGCTCGTCGCTAAGTTTTAATTTTTCTGCAAGCATATCGGTGCTTCTTTTAGCACGCTCTTCTGGAGTACCACCCATACGACCGCCACCTTGCTGCGCATTTGCATAAGTTATTACAGAAAATAACAAAGCGCAAATCATCATTAATTTTTTCATCTTATTTGTTTTTAGTTGAATTTAGACTTATTGGAGTATTCCGATAACCAAAAGTTTAACCATAAGATGTAACTTAATTGTTGCGAATGATAGAAATCACATATTTCGATTTGTGGAGACACAAACCGATAGGCGTTAAAATAAAATATTAGAAGGATCGAGAATAATTATTTTCCGGAATCTGCTGCAAGCGGATTTGCATCATGCCATTTACCCTGTACCTTCATTACTTTTTCGATAATATCCCGTACAGCAGTTTTACCTCCATTGTATGGAGAAATAAATGTAGAAATTGCTTTGATTTCTTCTACGGCATCAGCCGGGCAGGTTGGCAAACCGACTAATTGCATTACATTTAAATCGGGAATATCATCACCCATATAAAGCACTTCACTGGCAGAAATATTATTATCAATTAGGTATTGATTAAATATTTCAACTTTATTTCCAGCAGCCAGAAAAACGTCTTTTATCCCAAGATTGAAAAAACGCTTAGCCATCGCAATTCCATCACCTCCAGAAATAATACAAAGCTTATAACCTTTCTTTACGGCTAATTGCATTGCATAACCATCTTTAATATTGAAGGTTCTCAGCGATTGCCCATTATCAGTTACCTGAACTGAACCATCGGTTAAAACGCCATCAACATCAAAAATGAATGTGGTAATTTCTTTTAGCTTTTGAAGAAACATATTTGGTTACGGGTTAAAGGTTATGAGTTGCCTGTTTATACGCTTAGACTTGTAACAGACAACTTTTAACAGGTAACTCAGTCTTGGTTATCTCTCCATTCGTAAACCCAAGCAGATTGAATTTGCTCTAAATGCCCTTCGTTGCTTTCTTCGCGGGTTCCTTTGAAATTAGGCAGTGATAATACCCATTCTAATAATTCAGTAAAGCGAATGCGGTAAATTTTAGTTTCGCCAAATTCATCGCCAAACTTTTCGTACAAAGACATTGCAATATCTTCATAATCGTTCCAGTAAAAAGGCAATGCAAATTTATCGTTATTCATGTTTGTTAGATTGAAAAGTTTTAAAGTTTAAATGTTGTAATGTTAGCCGGAATGTTTGAAGATAAGTAACTTACTTTATAATCTTCATCTCCAAAAACTTCGGACTCCGGACTAAAGACTCCAGACTAACTAGTGCCCCATAAATCCAGATTGATCTGGAATTGTAACCTCGATATCGCCATTAATAATAATACATTGGCAACCCAAACGAGAAGTAATTTTAGGGCGAACAGCTCTATCAATAAAATCTTCTTCCTTATCAGAAATTTCTTCAATATTATCCATGCCTTTTGTTACGTAAACATGGCAGGTACTACAACCGCAAACGCCACCACAGTTGTGCTGAAGTTCTATACCGTTATCAAGGCAAACATCTAAAACAGATTCACCAGCAGCAATAGGTAATTCTATTGATTCGTGATCTGCTTCTTCAAAATTTATTTTTAGTTTAAAAATGCTCATAATTAAGTTGCAAAAGTAATAAGCAAAAGCCGCAATTATGCTATTTATGTGTTATTTTAATGCTGTTGCTTAAAGTTTGATAAATGTCCTGCAGCTCTGGCAGGTTGTTAAGCATGTTTAAATGCTTATTTATAGTATTTTGATCATCCCGAACCGCTGGTCCGGTTTGAACATTGATTGGCAAATTAGTCATTACTTTATCTGCCGTTTCAAAAATTAGTGGTCTTAAAATATCGAATTCAAGTTGATTTGAATCTAATATTTTCGCCGCCAAAGCGTATAAATGATTTGGAAAATTACAGGCAAATACAGCTGTTAAATGTAATACCTTGCGCTTTTCGCCATCCAAATTGTAAACCTTATTTGATAGCGTATTCGCTAATTTTTCTAATTTATTTAAATCAGTTTCGTTTTCAGCTTCAATACAGAGCGGAATATTATCAAACGAAACAGACTTGCCCTTTGAAAAAGTTTGCAAAGGATAGAAGACGCCGGATCTTAAACCATGCTTTGATAACACATTAATATCTGTTGTACCAGATGTATGCACCACCAAACCCCTAACGTTTTTCAGCTGAGCGGCAACTTCATCAATTGCATCATCTTTTACCGAAATAATATATAAATCAGCTTTGTTATTTAAATCTGTGTAATTAGAAATCGCCTCGGCGCTCAATTCATTAGCAAGGAGTTTTGCATTATCTAAATTCTGACTGTAGACTTGTATAACATTTTCGCCTTTTGCTTTTAATGCTTTAGCTAAATGAGTGGCTACATTACCAGAACCTAATAATACAACATCCATATTATGCAATTTTAGCTTCTTTTCTTCTTCTGAAAATTGAAAGTAAGAAGCCAATAACCATAACAATTGTTCCGGCCCAATAAAGATTTATAAACGGAAATTCAATGGCTTTAAATACAATCCAATCTTTTGCTTGCTGAGGCTTCTCAAAAACCTGTAGCTCAACCTTTTTCTCATCAGGTAAAACTCTTGTAAAACGGAATTTTAAATCCAGTTCATCAACTTTACGAGCAAAATCAAAAGTATTATTTCCTTTTATTAAGAAAATTGGCTCCGTGTTATAAATCTTTCCGCTTGAGTTAATTTCTAAAGGTAAACCAACTGCAAAATCTCCTTTTGCTAAAGCTAAATCTTTAGCCGCTGGTTTATTGTTTAATCCTTTAACAGTAACAATTCCACTTGATGTATGAATGGTATCGCCTTCTGAAACTTTAATAATACGAGGCGCTTTATAATTTTCATCATCCGAATGACCTTCGTGATCATCGTGAGATTCTTTTTTAATTGCAGCACTTGTAATGTGCGTGTACACATCGTAAGTTAAATAATGTTTCGTATCTGGTGATGCGATTAAACCCATTTTTTCATTGTCCTGAACGTGAGGATGCAAATTAAAATCTTCTTTAACCTTACCTTCTTCATCCAGAACTTTAAAGTTTAAAGTGTAAGTGGTGTTTGGAGCCTGAACCGTATCGCTAACATAAGTTACAGTATATTTGCCCATTTGTTTAGGCTCATTTTTGTATAACATTATGTTTTCTCCTGGTTTTTCTGTTTTCTCAAAATCTTTAACCGGAATAAAATTATTCGAATTAATAGATAATGGTTTGTTGGTTGCAGCAGAAATTAAAGCACCTAAAATTAATAAAGCAAAGCCGATATGTGCTACGGCAGAACCAGCTAATTTAGCCTTACCACCAAAAGCTTGATACAGAATACTTGCATTAGAAAGAATAGCGAATGTACAACTGAATGTTATCAGAATATACATGGTATTAGTATAAATACTTGTTACATAAACCAATGCAGCCGTTATAACCACCGAAAACAAAATTGCAGATATTAAACTACTGTAAAACTTACGAGGATCTGTTCTCTTATATTTTAAATACTGAGAAAAGCCAGAAATCAAAGTAATTAGTACAGCAAATGGAGCTTGCCACTGGTTGTAATATTTAACGGCATCAACTGGAGGAGAAAAGTTAGTGCCAAAAGCCTTATTAAATACAGGAACTGATGTTGAAAATATAACCTGAATACAAGCAATGGTAACAACCAAAGCACCAATAAACATCCAAAACTCACGAGAATAAGTTTCTTCATCTTTAGTTGTAATTGGCAGTTCTTTCCAACGAATTACAATTAAAACAACTGCTAAAATAGCAAAAACAACGTTGTATAAAATCAAGTGGCCAAACATTCCCATATCAGTAAATGAGTGAACTGATGTATCGCCTAAAATTCCGCTTCTGGTTAAGAACGATGCGTAAAGCACTAATAGGAAACTTAAGAATACTAATACAATTGCAGTAAAATAAGCATGACCAGTATTTTTAAAAGCAATCATTACGTGTACGGCGCCAATTAAAGTTAACCAAGGAATTAGGGACGCGTTTTCTACCGGGTCCCAAGCCCAAAAGCCACCAAAGTTTAACGCTTCATATGCCCAGAATGAGCCCATAATAATTCCCGTTCCGAGAATCATAACTGCGAAGAGTGTCCACGGCATTGCAGGCTTAATCCATTCTTTATATCTTTTTTGCCATAAGGCAGCAATTCCATAAGCGAAAGGAACAACCATACTTGCAAAACCCAGAAATAAGGTTGGCGGATGAATAACCATCCAGTAATTTTGCAAAAGTGGATTTAAACCTTTACCATCAGTTATAAATTTAAGGTAATTCTTATAATTTTCGGGATTAGCAAAAAGAACAGGAGCAAATGGTTTTAAGTCAACAGCATCTCTTAATAAAATAAATGGCGAACTTCCAATTCTTTCTCCGAATATTTCAACACCTAATAACATTGAAGTTAAAAACACCTGTGAAAACGCAACAACTGTCATAACCGGACGTTCCCAGGTTTTGGCTTTCCAAATTAGTAAACCACCTAAAAGCGACTGCCAGAATGCCCAGAGCCAAAAGCTACCTTCCTGCCCTTCCCAAAATGCAGAAACGATATAATAAATTGGGAGTTGTTTTGATGAGTGATCGTAAACGTAATTATATTCGTAATAATGACCAAGAATTAAGTAAAAAAGTGTTACACCAATACCGATGATACTGGCCCAATTAATAAAGAAACCAATTCTACCTAGGTTTCTCCAGGAATTATCTTCCAAATTTTTCTCGCGACTGGCATAAAAATATGCGATTGTTGAAAGTAACGATGCACTAAATGCCAACACAATAAAAAACTGTCCGATTTTACCCGGTAACAGGTTTTCGCCTACAAATTGAATATCCATTAAATTAATTATATTTTTTCTCGCCGTATTTCCCTACTGTATCAACCTTACCATCCTGATTAATTTCAACTAAATTATCGTTGTATTTAGATGGGCACTTCATTAAAATTTTCGACGCGTAGAACTTATCACTTTTCATTTTACCGATAAGTACTAATTTTTCAGATTTTTCAAAATCTTGTGGCTTCGTTCCGTTATAAATTACTTCACGAATTTCACCTTTTTCATCCTTCATGTGGAAACCGAAATGGTTAGGATCTTTTACAGCATCATAATAAGTGCCTTTAGCTTTTTCCCAATAACCCATTACGTGTTCTTCTTTACCAGAAGTAGATGCTTCTTTAAAGTTCGAATAAGTATCAGTATTTGCATTTAAGCTAAATAAGATTCCCACTGAAATGGCAATGGTAATCAATCCAATTATTGCACTTTTTTTCATTTTATATGTTGTTGTAAAAGCTGGCAACAAAGATAGAAAAATAGCCTTAGCGAACATTCTTTTACATTTTTCTTGTCTTTATATTGACAATTAACTGATGATTTGTAGGATTAAAAATCAATAATCAGAATTATTTATAATAGTTCTAAAGAAATGGTTGAATTATAATCAAACCGCATAAAAATTCAGGCGTAAATTATTAAGTTTGAAGTTTCAAAAAACATTCCCATTAATTACATCCCGAAAAACAAAAATTTTAGTAGAAGCCTGCAGGTTTTAAATCAATATTACTTAATAGAATTTGGTAAAAAATATAAGTTGGGTATCTGGTACAAATAATTGTTTTAAAATGATGTTTATACCAATTAATAATCTTGATATATTTAAAACCATAAACCCGAACAACCATTTTATATGCTTCATGATAATCTAATCTTAATTCTCATATTACTTCTTGGCGTAACCATATTGGTAATGGTTGGACAGAAAATAAAAATTTCTTATCCAATATTTCTGGTAATTGCTGGTTTGCTCATAGGTTTTATTCCCGGAATGCCTCACCTTAAAATAGACCCGAACATTGTTTTCCTATTGTTCTTACCGCCTCTACTTTATGAAGCAGCCTGGTTTACATCCTGGAAAGCTTTTTGGGAGTATAAAGGTGCCATTTTTTTAATGGCAGTTGGCTTGGTTTTTATTACTTCTGTTGCGGTAGCTTATGCTTCAGTTGCTTTTATACCTGGTTTTACGCTGGCTTTAGGATTTTTATTAGGTGGAATTATTTCTCCTCCCGATGCCGTTGCAGCCGCTGCCGTTTTGAAAGGTTTGAAAATACCTAAAACCATAACTGCGCTTTTAGAGGGCGAAAGTCTGGTGAATGATGCTTCCAGTTTAATTGTATTCAAATTTGCGCTTGCTACAGTTGTAACCGGAACTTTTGTATTACACGATGCTGCTGTAAGCTTTGTTACTGTTGCTGGTTTGGGCATCATAATTGGTTTAGCCATTGGAGGTATATTTTATGCCATACATAGATGGTTACCAACCAATGAGAATATTGATACGGTTTTAACCCTGCTTACCCCCTATTTCATGTACATTGTTGCAGAGCATTTTGAAGCTTCGGGTGTAATGGCGGTTGTATCAGGCGGTTTATTACTTTCAAGCCAATCTCATGTTATACTCACATCTAACTCAAGAATAAAAACAGTTTCGGTTTGGTCTGCATTAGTATTTATGCTTAACGGGGTAGTTTTTATATTAATTGGTTTGGCTTTGCCAGATATTGTAAATGGTTTAGGTCCCGATTATCCAATTTTAAGAGCCATTGGTTACGGTGTTGGTATAAGTATTCTTGCTTTAGTTGTTCGTATGATTTGGTTGGTATCTACTGCACGAATTACCCAGTTATTTAATAAAAAAACCAGAGAACGTTATAAGGACATGACCTGGCATTCGTTCGTAGTTATTATTTATGCTGGTATGCGGGGCGTGGTTTCGCTGGCCGCCGCACTTTCTATTCCAGTAATGATTTCAGAACAGATTCCTTTTCCATTAAGAAATTTAATTTTGTTCATCACTTTTGTGGTTATCTTCGTTACGCTGGTTATCCAAGGGTTAACATTGCCATTAGTTATCAAACTTTTGAACATACCCGAAGCCGAAAGCAAACTTTCTGAACAAGAACAAACCAGTCAAATAAAGCTAAAACTAATCGACCTTTCTTTAGACAAGCTAAATGCAGCGTATCAGCATCAATGTACGCATAATGAGCTAATGGTTAACTTGAAGGCTGAGCTACAGCATTCTTTTATTGAAAAAAGAGATACTTTAAATGCGTTTAAGAAAGGTGAAATTGATAATCGAGATTTAAAGGCATATCATGAAATTATGATTGACCTGATTGCAGTTCAGAGAGATGAACTTCACCGTCTTAAAAGTGACAAAAACTATGATGATGAAGTGATTAGAAAAGAAGAATGGAGGCTTGATTTAGAAGAATTAAGTATAACCTCAGCTGATTAAAGTGGTTAGTTTGAATCAACTGCTGGCGACACTCATGTGTCGAGTGTGGGAGTTTATAATTTCACAATTGACAGGTTAATCTGCATTTTGAGGCGGTCGTCATTGCGAGGAGGCTTTTTCAGCCGACGAAGCAATCTCATTCGAGATATTGTTTTGGCAAAAGAGATTGCTTCGTGCCTCGCAATGACGACCGCCTATACTGGATTTGCTAAACTGGCTGTTGTTTTTAAACCCGATTGATGTGGAAATACTTTTGATGCAGGTCTTCGACAAGCTCAGACTGACATTGACAAAAGATTGGAACGAAAGCGGGGCCAGCCCTATCCTACAAAACACAGAACCCTACATTTTCTAAATAAAAAAGCGTTGTAGATATCTCCACAACGCTTTCTAATGAGATTGCCACATCTCGAAGAAAAATCGAGATTCGCAATGACGGTTATTAAGTTAAGGCCAAACGCCTAAGTTCATGTACGAAACTGCAATTTTATCGATTGAATTAACAAAAGCTGCTGTTCTTAAAGTCTGTGTACCAGGTTTTGCTTTCAAAGTTTCACGAATTTCGTGGTACGAATGAATCATGGTATCTTCTAAACCAGAGTTTACCAATTCCATTTCAGATGCACCTTTAACAATCATTAAGCGGTGTTCTGGAAGAATGGTTTTACCTGTTAAGTTTTCTAAAGTAGCAATTAAGTTTGCGTTTGAGTTAGCTGCATAACGGTTTTCCATACGTCCGAATGCTACGTGAGAAAGGTTTTTTAACCACTCGAAATACGATACTGTAACACCACCAGCATTGCAATACATATCTGGAATAATGATACCACCCATTTCAGTAAAAATAGCCTCAGCTTCTGGAGTAGTTGGTCCGTTTGCACCTTCAGCAATAATTTTTGCTTTAATGTTACGGATGTTAAGTTCAGTAAACTGGTTTTCTAAAGCCGCCGGAACGATGATATCGCAATCTTGCTCTAAACCTTCCATTGAGTTTTTGAAATCGGTAGCGCCCGGGAAACCTAAAATTGAACCAGTGTTTTTACGGTGAGCAAAAACTTCATCAACATTTAAGCCGTTTGCATTGTAGATTGCGCCCTCAAATTCGCACAAACCAACAATTGTTGCACCAAATTCTGCTAAGAATTTAGCCGAGTGATAACCTACGTTACCTAAACCTTGAACAATTACGCGTTTATCGCCTAAACCAGCCTTTAAGCCAATTTTAGCCATATCTTCTGCAACTTCTACACATTCGCGTACTGCGTAAGCAACACCACGACCAGTAGCTTCTTTACGTCCGCGGATACCATGTAAAGCGATTGGCTTACCAGTTACACAACCTAATGCATCTAACTGACCAGGATTCATGGTCATATAAGTATCTGCAATCCAGCTCATTTCGCGTTCGCCCGATCCGTAATCTGGAGCAGGAACATCGATACCAGGACCTATAAAATTCTTTTTGATTAACTCTGTAGTGTAACGACGAGTAATGGTTTCTAACTCAGCTACGCTATATTGTTTAGTATTGATTTTGATACCGCCTTTTGCACCTCCGAATGGTACGTTTACGATAGCACATTTGTATGTCATTAAGGCTGCAAGTGCCATCACCTCGTCTTCGTTAACCATTTCGCTGTAACGAATACCACCTTTTGTTGGACTCATGTGGTGCGAGTGCTCTACACGCCATGCATCGATAACTTCAAAACCGTTTCCTCTGCGAATTGGGAATTGGAAACGATACACACTATTACACGCTTTAATCTGGTTCAATAAACCTTCAGGGTGATTGGTGAATTGAGCCGCACTGTCAAAGTTCTTACAAACATCTGCAAAGAACTTGTTCTCGTCTGCTAGATTAGCCATTTTTTATTTTTTATGAATTAAGTATGCCGCAAAATTGCCTAAAAAAACCGCATATATCCAAATGAAAAAACACTTAGTGTATAGCCAACACCAATCTAAAACAGTTCAAAAAATAGCTTTAAACAGTTTAAACTTAGTTTTTAGGTAAGTTTTCTTTTTCTATTTTTTTTAATCTTTTATCGATAGAAAATAGATATGCCAGTAAACCAATCAAAATTATAACAATGCAAGCTACTACAACGTAAATTTTGCCATCACTACGTAGCGTATCGGCCATTTCTACACCGTTATTTTGAGCGAATAATTGTATAGTTGTTGACATTAATATGAGTGAGAATAATATCTTTTTCATTTTGATTCTGTTGTGTGTTGGTGTTGAAATGTTTTAATGTTGAGAGGTTGAAATGTTGTAATGTTCAGTGCAATTGAATATTGGGTAAATTTAAGCTTTGGCCTTTCAGCTTTAGTTTTTAATTATGCTGTTGCTTGTTTTCCAATGAACGCAATCTGAAACGGATAGTGTAAACCCAGTAGCCAATTAATATCCAGCCTAAACATGCGGGATAAAATACCATTCGCATTCTACTGTCTAAATCGTAACTATTGAAACCAGGATTACCACCATTGCCTGGGTGTAAAGAATCTTTTAAACGTGGTAAAACGAAAAGTAAAACCACCATCATCGGGAAAGCGAAAATATTGTAAATAGCCGAAATTTTGGCTCTTTTTTGTTCTTCATCTATCGCATTGCGAAGAATTAAATAAGCAAAATAAAGCAGGACGGAAATTGCTGCAAAATTTTGTTTTGGGTCGAAACTCCAGAACTGGCCCCATGTATATTTAGCCCAAATGGCACCAGTAACCAAACCAAGTAATCCGAAAATGATACCTGCGTTTACGCTTTCTACCGCTTTCATATCATCAATTTCACTTTTTGAACTTAAAGATTTTATGCTGTAAAAAACAGAAATAGAGAACAATACAATCATTGCAAACCACATGGGTACGTGGAAATACAGATTTCTAATTGTTTCGTTTAAAATAGGCAATCTCGGTACGCCAAGTAATAAACCTGCAATTGCAGTATAAATTACCAAAACTGAACCTAAAATTTTCCACCAAGTTTTATTCATTATTTTTTGTTGTTTAGTTATTGGTTATTTGGTTGTTTAGTTCCGTTATCCATTTTACATCTTCCATTTACTTAATCTCTCCAAAGGTAAGGAAATAACAATAATGAGGTTGCAACGGTTAATACATTTACCAAGAACAACATTCCGATTTCGTCGTAACTATTCTCCCAAGGCAAGCCATCAACCGCATTTTTAGCCAGTTTTATTAAAAGTATAAGTACCGGAATGATAATTGGAAAACTTAAAATCGCCATCAACATTCCACCGTTACCAGCTTTACTAGCAATGGCAGAAACCATTGTAAAAACCGTTGAAAAGCTGACGCTTCCCATCACTACTGCAACGTAATACAGAAGCAAATCTGGAGGTGTAAAAGAATCAAAAACCAATGTATAGAATCCCAATGCAATGGTTGTTAAAACCAGCATCAACAGGATATTATAAACTGTTTTTGAGATTAAAACCGCAGCCGGACTCGCCAAAACATAACTGTATAGTTGCTGACCTTTAGTTTCTTGCAGAAAGCTTTTCGATACACCATTAATTGATGCAAAGAGTATAATTATCCAGAATAACGCGTTCCAGGCAAGTTTATCGCCAAGACTTACAAACGATAAATAGCATGTAAAAATGGTAGAAACTACATATAGTAATACGCCATTGACGGTATATTTGGAACGCCACTCTAACAGTACTTCCTTGTGGATTAAATATTTAACCTCTTTGGCCAGTTGCATAACCGCAAAGATACTTTTATTGGTAAATATTGCGAGAGTAAATTGTTGGATTGTTGTAATATTGTAATCAGATTTACGATTTTAGATTTAAATTCTCACAAAATAATTTTTAGCCGCAGATTAACAGATTATTTGATAGTATTGAATCAGATAATAAAAACAAAATCTGAGAATCTGTGGCTCGCTAATGGAAAATCGCTACACATCAACTATAGAATCGCCAATTGGCAAAATAACCATCTTAGCTGATGATGATTTTGTGTATGCCGTAACTTTTTCAGAAGAAGACATTAATGGATTAGCTGAAAACGAATTAACAAAGACCGTTGCAAAGCAATTAGAAGATTATTTTGTTGGCAACTTAAAAGAATTTAATTTCCCAATCAAACAGAAAGGCACTGAATTTCAGCAAGATGTTTGGCAGAATTTATTGACTATTCCATACGGTGAAACAACTTCATACGCGAAATTTTCGGCACACAATCCCTTAGCGATTAGAGCAATTGCCGCAGCCAATGGTAAAAACAATATTGCAATCGTAATTCCTTGCCACAGAGTGATTGGAAGCAACGGAAAATTAGTTGGCTACGCTGGCGGTTTATGGCGGAAACAATGGCTGCTACAACACGAAAGAGAAGTTGCTCAAAAAGGACAAACAGAACTTAAATTTTAAATTATATCTTGAAGATGACATCAGAAAAAGCCGATACAACAAACTTTTTGAAAGCAATACGTTTAATTAATATAGAAAATGATGCGTGCAGTTTCGAAGTTGGCAAAATTCCTGTGCTACAAAACATCAATGCTACCTATTTCTTTGCAAAAAACGATATTGCGTTACAGCATAGCCCACATCCCGCACCTCGGAAGCAATATGTAATTACTACAAAGGGTAAACTCAAATTCTCCGTTACCAATGGGCACAGTTTTATCATCGAACCAGGAATCATTTTAATAGCTGCAGATACTTTAGGCAATGGTCACACCTGGGAAATTATTGATGGCAATGAATGGGAAAGAATTTATATCCCAATAAATGATGATTGTGATGATTATTTTATCGCAGATTGATTTCTAAAAAAACCAGCTTTTCAAACTATTCGTAAATAACACCAAACCTTTTGGATGTTATGAAAACGATTTGCACCATATTATTAGTTTTTGCTAGCTTTTTTCCGGCCGAAAAAAATACGCCTGTAAATAAGTTAGATCTTAAAAAATACTCAGGCACATGGTATTCCTTGTATTCTATCCCAACCATATTTGATAAAGGAAGTAGAGAAACAACAACTAAATATACACTGAATAAAGATGGCTATTATAATGTTTTAACAACTTATAAAAAACCTAATGATGAGAAAGTTTATTCAAGAAACTCAAAAATGTTTCCTTCTGAAGATGGAAATAACGGAGAATTGCAAGCACAGTTTATCTGGCCTATTAAGGTTGATTATTGGATTATAGAACTCGCTGATGATTATTCTTACGTAGTAGTTGGTCATCCAGACCATAAATTTTTATTCATCATGAGTCGTAACCAGACAATGCCAAAGAAAACTCACGATGAAATTGTTGCCCGTTGTAAAGCTAAAGGTTATGAGGTAAGTAAATTGACTTCTCAGTTTAAAGATTAGAATTTGCAGCTATTTTTTCGCCTCTTTTTGTACTGAAAAGCAGAAATAACACACCAACTAAAAACACTATCCATCCCCATTGGAAGTGAACAACTTTGCCAATTAATTTATTTGCAAAACCATATTTAGTGTAATTATTTGCGGTAAAATATACTGCAACAACAGCCAAAACATACCATATCGTCATTACAAAACTTATAAACCTGAATGCTCCAGCTTTTCTGATAAAAAGAAAAAGAACAGCAATTGCAAGTATTGCATAGGTTATGATGAACAAACGAGGATCAGATTGATAAAGATTCCAGTTTCCCTTAATTGGCACCTTTAACATAGGCGAAAAACTTGCGATAATACCAAGTAAAATCCCCAAATAAGCCCTGAATTTATTTAAAATTAACATATTAGTTTTTTGGATTTTTAGTTGTTTAGTTGTTTAGTTGTTTAGTTGTTTAGTTGTTTAGAATAAACAAAAACTAGCTAACTTGTTTGGCATTTTCTAATGACTAATGACTAATGACTAATGACTAATGACTAATGACTAATGACTAATGACTAACGACTAATGACTAACCTACTGCCCTTCAACAATACCCATTTTCTCAGCGAAGTGAGCACAATAATCGCGTAAATCTTCAACAATTAAAGTTTCATTTGTTGCCTTTAAAAAGCTATCGCCCATAGTTTGTAAAGTTTCGTAGAAGAAACGTTTCATTTCATCAACAGGCATATCTTTTGTCCAAAGATCAACTTTCAAAGTATTTTTATAGTTGTGATCCCAAACCGATAAAAACATTGCCTTTGCCGGTACTTTATCAGCATTTTCAGAATCAGTACTTTCCCAAAGAATATTATCCGGGTTGTTCCCCTCATCTAACTCAACTGTTAATTTTATTTCTGCTGTTTTCATATAATCATTTCACAGATTAATTCGATTTAAAAGATTAATCTGTATTATTTTATTTTTACGGTTGCAAAGATGCAGATTTAAATAAACACTTAATCTCAGACTTAGATTACTTTTTGTAAAATTACCATCAAGATTACAGTGATAACAATAAAAATTGATTCTACAATCCAGATTCTTTTCAAATCTTTTAACGTAAAACGGAAAACTAAATCGGTAATAAAAGTAACCAGAATCAGGCAGCCTAATATCAATAAGTAAAAACCACTCATATCAATTTGCTTTGGTGCATTACTCTTTGAGCTAAAGATATTTACAACAACCAAGCCCAAACTAATTGCACTGATGATATTTAAAGGCGTAATTCTGAGTTTCATTACTTACTTTTTCTTATCGAAACGTTTACCTTTTTTAAAACTTTTAACTGCTTTTCCGGCCTTTGCTTTCGCTTTATCTCTTTCTCTTTGTTCTATAACTTTTGCATTCTTCTTTTCGTGGAAGGCACCTTTAAAATCAGGATCTTCCTTACGTTTCTGCAAATCGATTTCGCGGGCAATATGCTGGCGTTCCTCATAAGGCGTTTCATCAATGTAAACTCCTTCCGGGATTTCTGTTACCGGAATATACTGACGGATTAATTTCTCAATTTTACGGATGTAATATTTTTCAGCTTCAGTAGCAAAAGTGATGGCATCGCCTTTGGCAAAAGCTCTTCCTGTTCTACCAATTCTGTGCACATAATCCTCTATAATAATTGGCACATCGAAATTAATAACGTGGCTCACATCACTCACATCAATTCCACGACTAGCTACATCGGTGGCTACCAAAACACGAATATTTCCTTCTTTAAAACTATTGATGGAATTAATTCTGGTATTTTGACCTTTATTTGCATGGATTACACGAACATTTTCTGCTCCATATCTACGCTCAATAAAACTGAAAATATTATCGGCAACGCTTTTCGTTTTGCAAAAAATAATTAAGCGGGTAAATGCTTCATCATTCTTTAAAAGATGCTGCAGTAAATTAATTTTTGTTTTGAAATTTGGAACGTAGTATAAAGCCTGCGTTACATTAGCCGCCGGTGTAGCCTGCGCAGAAGCCTCGATTACCAATGGATTATTCAAGAAATCTCCTGCTATCTTCTGAACCAGTTCGCTCATTGTAGCCGAGAAAAGCAAATTTTGGCGTTTGCGTGGAACGATTTCCAAAATTCTATGGATAGAACCAATAAAGCCCATATCCATCATTTTATCAGCTTCATCTAACACTAAAAATTTTAAACTTTGAGTGTTAATGTCACCTGCTAAATATAAATCAAGAAATCTTCCCGGCGTTGCAATTAAAATATCAATGCCTTTTGCAATTTGCTCTTTCTGTGTTTTCGGACCAATACCACCAAATATTACTAATGAACGTAAATCGGTATAAGTAGAGAATAATTTAACTTGCTCGGCAATTTGCATAGCCAGTTCTCTTGTTGGCGATAAAATTAAAGCTCTGGGATTTTCACCTTGTGCATATTTTAACTGCATCAAAATTGGCAAAACGAATGCTGCTGTTTTACCAGTTCCGGTTTCTGCTATTCCGAAAATATCCTGTCCGGATAAAACCGGAGCGATTGCTTTTTCCTGAATCGGAGTGGCAACAGTATAACCTGCATCGGCAACTGCATTTAAAATTTGCCTGTTTAACTTAAATTCTTCGAACGATTTCGCCATAGCGCACAAAGATAGGCATAATGGTTGAGGGTTTGAATTAGTACAGTGTTGAAAGTTTAGTGTTCAAAGTTTAAGGTTAGAGCTTTATACTTAAACAAAGGACAATTAAAACTTCATTTTCTGTATTCTTACCGCATTTAAAATCGCTAACAATGCTACGCCAACATCAGCAAAAACAGCTTCCCACATGGTTGCTATACCACCTGCGCCTAAAATTAAAACCAAAGCTTTTACCGAAAATGCTAAAACAATGTTTTGAATTACAACCTTTTTGGTTGCCTTACCTATTTTAATTGCCGTTACAATTTTCGAAGGTTGGTCGGTTTGAATCACAACATCGGCGGTTTCAATCGCTGCATCACTCCCCATCGCTCCCATTGCTATACCAATATCGCTAATTGCCAAAACTGGTGTATCATTTATGCCATCGCCAACAAAAGCCACAATATTTAATTTATCTTTTTTCAGCTCTTCAAGCTTACTTACCTTATCCTGAGGTAGTAAATCGCCAAAATAAGTATCAATACCTAAAACGCCTGCCACTTTTTTAACGATAGAAGTTTTGTCGCCACTAAGCATTACAACTTGTTTAATGCCAATAGCATGGAGTTTTTTCACTGCATCGGCAGAATCCTCTTTGATTTCATCAGCGATTAAAACATAACCTGCATACTTTTCATCAACAGCAACAACAACAATGCTCTCTACTAATTCTTTAATTTTTAAATCGTAATCAATATTAAATTTTTCCAGAAGTTTAACATTTCCAGCTAGTACTTCTTTGCCATTAACGGTTCCTTGCAATCCCATTCCAGCAATTTCCTTTATATTTTCTGCCGAATGAATTGCATTATCGCCATTATATTCTACAATGGCTTTTGCAATTGGATGAGTTGACTTAGCTTCAACGGAAACCAAATAACTCAAAAAATCGGCCTCACTAATATTACTTTCTATTTTCTGAACTTTAAAAACACCTTTAGTCAGCGTTCCGGTTTTATCCATTACAACGGTGTTCAACTTGGTAATTAAATCTAAAAAGTTAGAACCTTTAAACAATATGCCATTTGCAGAAGCTGCGCCAATGCCGCCAAAATAGCCTAGCGGGATAGAAATGACTAAAGCGCATGGACAAGAAATAACAAGAAATACCAGCGAACGGTATAACCAGGTTTGAAAATGATATTCGCTGCCTAAAACCAAAATTGGGATGGTTACTAATGCCAATGCTAAAAAGAAAACTATTGGCGTATAAATCTTCGCAAACTTGCGGATGAATAATTCAGTTTTAGCTTTGCGGGTTGTGGCATTTTGAACCATTTCCAAAATCCGGGAAAGCGTACTATCGGCAAAGGCTTTGGTAACTTTTAGTTCTATAACCGAATCTAGATTTAACATGCCTGCTAAAACATTTTCGCCTTTGTTAATGGTTTTAGGTTTGCTTTCGCCTGTTAAAGCTGCCGTATCAAAACTGTTTTTTTCTGATAATAATTCACCATCTAAAGGAATTTTCTCGCCTGCTTTAATTTGTATGGTTTCTCCAATTTCTACCTTTTCAGGATTTACATTTTCATATTTTCCATTTCTGAAAACATGAGCCACATTTGCCCTAACATCGAGCAATGCTGATATATTCCTCTTGGCTCTATTTACAGCAGCCATTTGGAAAAGTTCGCCAATGGTATAAAAAAGCATTACCGTAACACCTTCAGGATATTCGCCAATGGCAAAAGCGCCAATTGTAGCGATTGACATTAAAGAAAATTCAGTAAAAAATTCTTTAGCCTTAAACGTTTCCCAAACTTCTTGCAAAACCGGAATGCCAACCGGCAAATAAGCCAAAATGTACCAGTAAGGTCTTATTATTTTAAAAGCTTCAACTTTAAAAACACTATCAAAAGCGATTCCAATAAGCAACATTGTAAACGTTACAATTGCTGGCAAGTAGGTTTTAAATGCTGATGGATCGCCACCATGATCGTGATCATGTTCATCGCCATCAGCGTGACTATGCTCATGATTATGTTTATGCGCTTTACTTGAGCAACAGCTATCTTCTTTATCGTGGGAATGACTCATTAGAATATATATTTATTTGAAAAGCAATGCCAAAAGCTTTTCGGCTTAATTGTTCCCGCCATTATTTCTCCCGATTTTAAATCGGAAGCACTTTGTCGGATTTGGGTGGCACAAATAGCAGCACTATCAAAAGTAAAATAAACCCGACAGAAGCGAAAATACTTTTGGCAAAACTTACGAAGTTCACACTTACTGATGTTTATTAAACTTTGTAAACTCGATGAGCCAAAAGATTGCAGCAAATGGCGGGACTGAAAAATCAAATGAAATACTAAACAATCATTTTCAAATTTTGTATTACTAAAAAGACTATTTTATCGAAATTAGTAATTATCTTTAATCATTATTAATAACGATTTTTTTTGATAGCACACAATAAATTATGTTAAAAAATGTTAATAGTGTACTAAGATTTAAAAATGATGAAATCCATAAAGTTCCATTTCTCTCCAAGCGAATTCTTAAGACGACTTGGTTTGACAAAAATCTACTACTGGTTTAACAAGTAATATTTATAATATATTGTTTCAGTATTAATTAGTATTTCATAAATTTCGCACAAATACTAACTTATTTAAGCGAATGAAATACCAAGATTTGAAAAGATATTTTGCAGCACTAGGCATAGTTGCGGCGGGCTTTTCTGCAAATGCGCAAGCACCAAAAAAATATATCGACCCTGCTAACATGGATTTATCTGTTAAGCCAGGCGACGATTTCTATCAGTACGCAAGTGGTACGTGGATAAAAAACAACCCTGTTCCGGCAAAAGAAACACGCTGGGGTTCGTTTAACGAACTTCGTGATTTCAATATTAATGCCGTAAAATCTCTTGTTGAAGAAGCAGCGGCAGATAAAACTGCACCTGCCGGCTCAGTAAAACGTAGAGTTGGAGATTTCTTTGCCGCAGCAATGGACACTGTAACCATCGAAAAATTAGGTTACACACCAATTAAAGGCGACTTAGATAGAATTAAGAAAGTTAAAGACATTCAGGGCATTTTGGATGAAGCGGCGTACATGCGTGTAAATGGCATAGGCGGCTCGATGTTTAGTGTTGGTGTTGGGCAGGACCGTAAAAACGTTAACAAATACATGGTTAACATTGGTCAGGGTGGAACTACTTTGCCAGATCGTGATTATTATTTGAAAGACGATAGCCGTAGTGTTAAAATCCGCGAAGCGTATAATACTTACATGACTACCCTTTTTAGCTTAACAGGTAACACTGCTGAAGTTGCGAAACAAAAAGCAGAAACGGTTTTCAAAATTGAAAAACAATTTGCTGAAGCGCAAATGAGCCGTTTAGAAATGCGTGATCCTTATGCTACTTATAATAAATTGACTGTAGCTGAATTAAGCAAAAAAACACCTGATATTAACTGGTCAACTTATTTACCAAAATTTGGTATTAAAGGGCAAGATACTGTTTTGGTTTCTTCGCCTAAATTTTTGGCAAGTGTAGATGGTATGCTAAAATCAGTTTCTGTAGCGGATTGGAAAACTTATTTAGAGTGGAATGTTTTAAAAAGTTCTGCAGGAAGTCTGAGTTCACCATTTGTTAAAGCAAGTTTTGCTTTTACACAAGCACAAACCGGACAAAAAGTACAAACACCACGTTGGCAACGCATGTCGTCTTTAACGGATGGCACAATTGGCGAATTATTAGGTCAGCTTTATGTTGCTAAATATTTCAAACCTGAAGCAAAAGCACGTATGGATGCAATGATTGTAAACTTGCGTAAAGCTTTCGAAATCAGAATTAAAGGTTTAGAGTGGATGAGTGCTGAAACTAAAACTAAGGCGCTTGAAAAACTTGCAGCTTTCGAACCAAAAGTTGGTTACACTACTAAATGGGAAACTTACACAGGCTTAAACATTAACAAAGCAACTTACTTCCAAAATTTACGTAATGCAAGCGTTTGGGGATACAATGAGAACGTAAACAGATTAGGTAAACCGGTAGATCGTACTCGTTTCGGTATGACGCCGCCAACTGTTAATGCTTCTTACAGTCCAACAATGAACTCAATTACTTTCCCTGCCGGAATTTTACAGTTTCCATTCTTCGACCCAAATGCTGATGATGCTTTAAACTATGGCGGTATTGGTGCTGTAATTGGTCATGAAATGAGCCACGGTTTTGATGATAGTGGAAGCCAGTACGATGCAAAAGGTAACTTAAAAAACTGGTGGACAGCAGAAGATAAAGCAAAATTTGATGCAAAAACAAAAGCATTAGGTGAGCAGTTTGATGCATACACTGTTTTAGATACAATTCATGTCATCGGTAAATTAACAATGGGCGAAAACATTGGAGATTTAGGTGGCTTAAACGCAGCTTATACTGCCTTCAAAATGACTAAACAAGGTCAGAGTAACGAAAAAATTGATGGTTTTACACCAGACCAACGTTTCTTTTTAGCTTGGGCACAAGTTTGGAGAGGTAATATTTTACCAGAAAGTGCTGCTCAGTTAATTAAAACCGACCCACACTCTCCTGGTCCGTATCGTACAATTGGTGCACCTGTAAATATGGATGCATGGTATACTGCTTTCGATGTAAAACCTGGCGATAAACTTTATAAAAAACCAGAAGATAGAATTAGAATGTGGTAGTTTGAGTTTTAAAAATCGTATATTTAATAATCAAATATTCGGTAAGATTTTTTTCATCCCTAAGAGGAATATCAAACCTATAATTAAAACGTCCCGAAAATCGGGACGTTTTTTTTTGCCAATTCGATACAAACACAATCTATTTCTTAATTATCATTTTATCTTTGAAAAGAATAAAATCACCATATGAAAGTTGTATCTAAAATATTTTTTGCATTTAGTTTATTAATTGGTTTAAATGTTTCGGCGCAGAATACGCTGATAAGCCTTGATAAATTAATTAATAAAACAGACCCAGCCTGGCCTTTAGTTCAAAAATGGATTGATTCGGCAAAAAACAAGGTTGAAGTTTTACCCGTTGATACAGCAAAAGCAAACCGGGTTTTGTATAATGCACAAATGACAACTTATGCTACACTTGGTTCTGTAATTTATAACACCGGTGGTATTATGGTAGATAATGGTTGGATTAGAATTTTAGGTTCTGGCAGTGAGCGTTTAACCAGAGATGTTGCCGAATGGAATAAGGGGAAAACAATTAAAGAATATGGCGATAATGTTCCCTATCTTTTAGTTGCCGATGATGCAATTGGAGGTTTTTTTGCCATTAATTACGGGGGGTTAGGCAAAGATGTTAAAAACATGTATTACTTAGAACCAAATAGTTTAACATGGCAACCATTAGGTGCAGGTTATGGGGAGTTTCTTATCTTCTGCTTTGATAGCGACCTTTCTAAGTTTTACAAAGGATTACGATGGAATACCTGGAATCAATTTATTGGGAATCTGGAAGATACAAAAACCTACAGTTTCAGACCATATTTATGGGAAGCCGGAACTGATATAGAAAAATGTACCCGAAAATTGGTTGGAATTGAAGAAATGTATCGTTTTAATATCATGAAATCGAAAGAACTAAATGCTGACAAAGGCATTAAAAAGGACGATTCAAAGCAGTAATCTAATCTATTTAAGTGTATTTTGCTTGAGTTTTCTTTGGTAATTTAGCAAGTACCAAAGCTCGAGATTCAGCAACTCTTTCTTTTAATTCTTTATCGTTTAAAACATCCAGATTTTCAATTTGAATCCACTGTCGTTTTGCTAAATGGTAGGCCTGTGCAATTCCGTCTCTCGCTGTTAACGCATCAAAATCATCCGGATTACATTTTATAGAAAAGCGGCTTCCAGTATCGATATCTGCAATAACAAAGATTTTCTGTTCAATCATAAAACATAAATGGTCCCATTTCATGCCCTCGGTTGTACCAGGTAGACTTAAACAATATTCTCTGAAAGATTCGATGTCCATTTTTGGGTTTAGGGTTTAAGGTTTAAGGTTTAAGGTAAACAAATACAAATTTCACTATGTTTGCGTTGGATACGAAAATAACAATTCTACACAAGAATCCTTAAATCCAATAATCATTTTAATCCTGGTCAAAATCCATTAATCCTGCTCCAAAATACTTGCTATGAATATTATTACTCCAACTGCTGATGGTTCGAATACTTTATATAATGAAACAATTGGTGAACATTACCATAGCAAACATGGAGCGTTACAAGAAAGCAAACACGTTTTTATAGATGCCGGATTAAAGTTTGCTTCAGCAGGCAAATCAGAAATTTCGATTTTTGAAGTTGGTTTTGGCACTGGCTTAAACTTTATTTTAAGTTTAGAATATTGCATAAAAAACAACATAAAACTAAATTATACTAGCTTGGAAGCTTTCCCATTAACGGTTGATGTTTTAAATCAAACAGGCTACAAAGCCTTTGTATCAGATGAAATCTGGGATAGTTTTATTTCTAATTATGAAGCAAGCTTGAATGGTATTCAGACTTTATCTTCGCTTTGCAGTTTGGAAATTCCACACATCACATTAGCGGATTTTAAAACTGACCAAAAGTTTGATGTGATTTATTACGATGCATTTTCGGTTCAGCATCAGCCGGAAATGTGGAGCGATGAAATTATAACACATGCCTGCAGTTTCTTAAAACCGGGTGGAACATTTGTTACCTATGCCATTACCGGAAAACTTAAACGAGCAGTGAAAGCGAATAACTTTACTATTGAAAAATTGTCTGGTGCACCAGGTAAAAGGGAAATGCTTAGAGCCTTTAAAATGTAAGATGTTTGATTAAAGATGGTTATGAAAACATAGCCAGCTTAGATTTTATTCTGACATTATTTAGACCACTGCCTAAAACCTACGTAACTTTCTGTTGTTAATCCACTATAACATTTCAGATCATGGAGAAAAGAATTTTAGGAAAAACAGATTTAAATATTGCGCCCATTGTATTTGGAGGAAACGTTTTCGGATGGACAATAGACGAAAAAAAATCATTTGAAATTTTAGACCAGTTTATAGAAAACGGTTTTAATTTTATTGATACTGCTGATGTTTATTCGCGTTGGGTGCCCGGAAATAAGGGTGGCGAATCTGAAACGATTATTGGAAATTGGCTAAAAAAACAAAATAAACGCCATGATGTAATTATCGCTACCAAAGTTGGCTCTGATATGGGAAGTGGAAAATCGTTAAAAAAAGATTATATCATTAACCAGATAGAGCATTCACTTTCTCGTTTAAAAACCGATTATATTGATTTATATTTTTCTCATTTTGATGATGAAGTAACACCAGTTGAAGAAACTTTAAGTGCTTATGAAACATTAATAAAAGCTGGAAAAATCCGTTGGATTGGTGCATCAAACTTTTCTGCAGAACGACTGAAAGAATCTTTAGTTTACTCAACCGAGAATAATTTACCACGTTATGAAGTTTATCAACCTGGCTATAATTTATTCGATAGAGAAGAATTTGAGCAAGAACACGAAAAAATTTGTTTAGATGCTGGTCTAGGTGTGGTAACTTATTACTCTTTAGCCAGTGGCTTTTTAACCGGAAAGTACCGTAGTGAAAATGATTTAAATAAAAGTCAACGTGGCGGTGGTATTAAAAAATTCTTAACCGAACGTGGTTACAAAATATTAGATGCGCTTGATGAAGTTGCCGGCAAACACAATGTAGAACAAGCTTCAGTTGCTTTAGCCTGGTTAATTTATCGTCCATCGGTTACAGCTCCGATTGCAAGTGTGACTGATTTGAGTCAGCTAAAATCATTTACAGAAGCTGCAAACTTAAAATTATCACCAGAGGATATTTCACTTTTAGATAAGGCAAGTATATATTAATAGAATAATATTATATTTAAATGCCCGATAATGAAACATTTTTCGGGCATTTTTGTATTAAACAGGATTATCTACAAAATGAAAGACAAACTATCTTTTCTACCCAAATTAGCACTCGTACTATTCTGTTTAATCAGTTTAACTTACGTTGCAATTTTAGGGCAATCGTTATTGGCTCCGTTACTATTTTCTTTTTTAATGGGGATTTTGTTATTACCTGTAGCAAACTTTTTAGAATCCAGATTTAAATTTAAGCGAGGTCTATCATCCATTGTTTCGGTAATAATAATGATTAGCCTTATAGGTGGAATTATCTATTTTTTTGGCAATCAATTGAGTGATTTATGGCAAGATTGGCCTTTGCTCAAAAAAAATGCTGAAGAGTCTTTTACTGAATTAAATAAATGGAGCAAGCATAGCTTTAATTATGATCTTGAAAATACTACATCATATCTAAAAGATAGTACAGAAAAAGCTTTGGCTACAAGTGCTGCAATCGTAGCGACAACTTTGGCAACTTTATCTTCTACCCTACTGTTTTTAGGTTTTACCTTGTTATTTACCTTTTTCATACTTAATTACCGACGCGTACTTTTCACCTTTTTAACTTCAGTTTTTAAAGAAGAACATAAAGAAAAAGTAAGTGAAATTGTTTCTCAAATTCAGTACATCATTAAAAAATACATTATTGGCTTGTTTTTGCAAATGCTGATTGTTACCGTTTTGATGATTGCTGTTTTAAGTTTATTAGGCGTTAAGTACGCTGTTCTTTTAGGTTTAGTTGCGGGTATTTTTAACGTTGTACCGTACTTGGGTATTTTCTTCGCCCTGCTGATTAGCTGTTTAATTACTTTTGCCACTGCCGGAGCCGGTAAAGTTCTACTTGTACTAATTGCTTTTGTTGGTGTTCATGCTATTGATGGAAATATTTTAATGCCTTTAGTGGTTGGCTCAAAAGTTAAAATAAATGCGCTTATTGCATTTATTGGAATTATAGTTGGCGAAATGATTTGGGGAATTTCGGGTATGTTTTTATGCATCCCTTATTTGGCTATGTTGAAAATAATTTTCGATAGAGTTGATACCCTAAAACCTTGGGGTTTGCTGATGGGCGAAGAACACAAACCCGAAAAGAAAAAACGGGTTTATCGACTCACCAAAAAGATTAAATTAGAAGAAAAGGATTAGATTTTTCTTAATGGTTTGGTATTGGTAATTTAGCACTCAATAAATTTTAAGCCATGCCCAACAATCCAATTCCTGTTACTGCACATAATCCTGCTGATGCCTTTAACCGTTTACTTACTGTTTTAGATACGCTGCGTACGCAATGTCCGTGGGACAAAAAACAGACAATGGAAACTTTACGCCATTTAACTATTGAGGAAACTTACGAACTGAGCGACGCAATACTTGAAGGCGATTTAGATGAAATTAAAAAGGAACTGGGTGATGTAATGATGCATTTAGTTTTTTATTCGAGAATTGCTTCAGAAACAAATGATTTTAACATTGTTGATGTATTAAATGGCGTTTGCGATAAGTTGGTAAACCGTCACCCTCATATTTATGGCGATGTTGAAGTGCAGAACGAAGAAGATGTAAAGCGGAATTGGGAACAGATTAAACTGAAAGAAGGAAACAAATCTGTTTTAGCTGGTGTTCCAACTTCGCTACCGGCTTTGGTAAAGGCATCACGTATTCAGGAAAAAGCCCGCGGCGTTGGTTTCGATTGGGAAGATAAAAGCCAGGTTTGGGAAAAAGTTGAAGAGGAATTACAGGAATTTAAAAGTGAGTTTAATGTTACTGATAATACCGCAATTGATGTTGAAAAAGCTGAATCTGAATTTGGCGATGTGCTTTTTTCTCTGATAAATTACGCTCGTTTCATCAACATTAACCCGGAAAATGCTTTAGAAAAAACCAATAGAAAGTTTATCAAACGTTTTCAGTATTTAGAAAATAAAGCAAAAGAAAATGGCAAAGCATTGGCTGATATGACGCTTGCCGAAATGGATATTTACTGGAATGAAGCGAAGAAATTATAAACATGAGTGCTGAAGATAATCAATCACCAAAAAACCTAATTAATATCATCACCTTTAATGTACGGGCAACAAGAACCGTTGGAGATGATGGCATTATTCCCTGGATAAATATTGCCCGTGCAAACGAAGAAATTTTAAATTTAATTGATGCGGATGAAATTGTAATTGATGAAGAATTAGTGATTTTAATCGTTGATTATCCGTTTGCAGAACCACAATCATTTTCAATAACATCAAACTCGGGTTTTACGCGAGCGCAACTTCTAATCGAAATTAGAGCAATATTTTTAGAACTTTCTAAAAAGCAAAGTATAGAAATTGATGCTTTAGATTTAGTGGCTTTAGATGTTTACAAAACAGATTTAGGTATGATAGAAATTATTTTAGATATTGATTTGTAGGAAAATAGCAAAAGTATAAGAACCCGTCATTGCGAGGCACGAAGCAATCTCTGACAAATTACTGCAAGACCAAAGCTTTAAGATTGCTTCGTGCCTCCCAATGACGAAAGCCTAATAAAATTCGCCATCAACGTAATACCACTTGCCATGCTCTAATTTGAAGTTCGATTTTTCGTGCAAAACCTCAGTTTGAAACTTATGGTTTAAGTAGAAAGCTTTAAACTCAACTTTATCGAATTCTGAGGCAACAATTTCCAACTTTACCCATTTTATATTTTTAGCGCTTTTAGTGTAAGATTCTTTTGAAGTTCCTTTACGTTTGCTAAAGTGTGTGGTTTCGTAAAGATATTCCCCATCTGCCAAAACAAAAGCCGAATATCTGGAACGCATTAAAGCTTCAGCAGTTGGGGCATTGCTTATTTTTAAATGATAAGGCTGACAACAATTTGAATATTCAACCGCGCTTCCGCAATAACAATTCATTCGATGTAAATTAGTTTTGAAGTACAAAAGTATGATTTAATAATTTTGGAGCTAAAATTTCCGTAAAATTGCACTGAATAATGAGGCACTTCTTTCACATTGCATACAACGGTCAATATTTTAGTGGCTGGCAAAAACAACCTGGCGTTAAAAGCGTACAGGAAGTTATAGAGCAAACACTTTTTAAAATTTTTAAAATAACCATACCAATTATTGGCTGTGGAAGAACCGATGCACATGTTCACGCCAGTCAATTTTTTTTCCATGCTGATATTGCTATCGATTTTGATTTCGATTTGATGTTCAGAATGAATAAAATACTGCCGTATAATATTGCAATCTTTGATATTATTAAAATGGAAGGGCTTCCTCATGCCCGATTTGATGCCGTACAAAGAAAATACGATTACTTTTTACATACTTACAAAGACCCGTTTTTAAGTCAGCAAAGTTCTTTTTATTTATTACCGAAGCTTGATGTTGTGCAAATGAAAGCGGCTGCCAAAATATTACCCAAATACAAAGATTACCGCCCGTTTTGCACACATCCTGATAAATACGAACACACCATTTGCAATGTAATGGATGCAGATATATTCGTGAATGAGAGCGGTGACAGAATTCGTTTCCATATTGCCAGTAATAGATTTTTAGGTAAAATGATACGAATTTTGATGGGCAAAATTTTAAAAATTGGTAAAGGAGAATTAACTGTTGCTGAGTTTGAACATCATTTAGCAACGCTCGAAATGCCAAAACTTTTAGAACCAGCACATCCAACGGGTCTGTACCTTTCAAAAGTTACTTACCCATATTTAAACTTGCCACCTCGAACCGAATTTTTATCAGCTTTAGAAAGCACAAAGTGGATTTCTGTATAAGACTGGGTTTTAAAACCGCGTTTCAATGCACTGTTTTTTCATTCTAAGCCTGATTGTAGCGATATACTTTTTGGATAAACTTACGAAGTCTCATAAGCAAATGCCGTTAGACTTCGTAAGTTTATTAAACCAAAAAGATATAGCGGAAAGCAGGGCTATCGGAACCTAAATGAACAGAACATTGCCTTTCGAAAAAAATTATTTAAACCTAATCGCTTTTAAAGGTGAAACTTTGCTGATTAACAAAGAAGGGATAATAAGCACTGTTAAACATACCACAACGGTTATAACGTTTAGGGCAAGTACATCGATAAAATGAAATTCTATTGGTGCGTAGGCTAGGAAATAGTTCGCCTGGTCGAGCTTAAATATATGTGTTGTTTGCTGAAAAAAGCCTAAACCTAGGCCTAAAATATTGCCAAGTAGCAATCCAATTCCGATGAGGTAAGCGGCATTGTACAAGAAAATTTTCATAATGCTCCAGTTGCTTGCACCGAACGATTTTAGCATTCCAATCATGTTGGTTCTTTCCAAAATCATGATGAGTAAGGCTGTAATCATATTTATAACACCAACAATTAACATTAATATTAGTAAAACGTTGGTATTTACATCGAGCAAACCAAGCCAGGTAAAAATATTAGGGAAGTTTTCTTTGATGGAAAAAGAACGCAAATTTTGTGGGAGTTGCTCGAAAATATCATCGGCAACAGGTTTTAACTTACTAAAATCTTTCGTACGGATTTCTACACCACCAATTTCATTAGGTTTCCAGTTGTTTAAACGCTTAACAATATTTAGATTTCCGAGTACAAAACCTTTATCAATATCTTCTACTCCGATATCGTAAACCCCAACAATTTTAAATTTCCTCGGGCGAAGTTGATTTTGAACAAAATACATAATGAAATCGTCGCCCGTTTTTAATTTCAAGCGTTTGGCTGTATAATTCGAAACCAGTAATTCTTGCATGGCAGCGGTAGAATCTGTAAAATCGATTACTCTTCCACTAATAATGTGCTGCTTTATGTATGTCCAATTGTAATTTTTATCAACACCTTTAAAATTTATACCTTCTATTTCTTCGTTGGCTGATAAAATTGCTGGCTTAGTTGCGAAAGGATAAAAATATTCAATGTTTTTATTGTTTTTAAGGTTCTTCTCCGTTTCAGCATCGAGAATAAATGGCGAGTGCTCAAAAGAATTATTTAAATCGTAGCGGGTTATTTGTACATCGCCTAAAAAACCTCTAACCTTATCTTGAATTTCTGTTTTAAAGCCTTTGATAATTGCGATAGAAAGTATCATAACCGCCAAACTGAGCATTACACCTGCAATAGCAATACGTACAATGAGCTTTGAAAAAGTACGTTCTGATTTTATGGCGATGCGACTGGCTATGAAATATTCGAAATTCAATTTTAATAAATTTGTATCCTGCAAAAATGCTCAATTCCTATTTAAAAATGGCATTTTTGAAGATAAATAACTAAAGCAAAAAACCATATTCAATTAACTATAATTAAAAAATTGCTAAATTGTTTTGTTTTGAAATAAGAACAGCAAAAACCTAAAAAAAATGAAACCGCCATTAGTTTCAAAATCACACAGTGGAATGATTAACTCCTGGCAGCTTCATCACAAATGAAAACAAAATTTATAAACAGATGAAAAAGTATCTCAGCTTTGCCTTATTAAGCATAATTGCATTATCTGCCTGCGGACAAGCACCAAAACCAACCGAGCAAGAAATTCGGGAAAAAGAACCAGTAAACGTTAATGAAAGCAATTTAGCAGCAAGTACAATTAAAACTGGCGCCGAACAGACCGAAAAATATTTGCCACTACTAAAAGGTAAACGTGTTGGCATGGTTGTTAACCCAACATCAATTATTGGCAAACAAACTTCTGTAGATAGTTTATTAAAAAGAGGAGTTAAAATTCAGAAAATATTTGGTCCAGAACATGGTTTTAGGGGCGATGCAAGTGCTGGTGTAAAAATTGATGATGCTATTGATGCAAAAACCGGGATTAAAGCAGTTTCGCTTTACGGAAAACACAGTACGCCGACTAAAGAAGATTTAGCTGATATTGATGTTATGGTTTTCGATATTCAGGATGTTGGCGTTCGTTTTTACACTTACATTAACACTTTGCAACATGTAATGGAAGCTTGTGCTGAAAATAATAAACCACTTTTAATTTTTGATAGGCCAAATCCTAATGGTTATTTAATTGATGGCCCAATTTTAGACCCGAAGTTTAAATCTGGCATTGGTATTCAGCCGATTCCAATTGCACATGGCTTAACTGTTGGAGAATATGCACAAATGTTAAATGGCGAGGGCTGGTTAAAAAACAAGCTAAAATGTAAAATCACGGTGATTAAAAATGCAAATTACAATCACGATATGGAATATACTTTACCCGTTAAACCATCACCAAATTTAAATACACAACAATCTATTTTACTTTATCCATCAACCTGTTTATTTGAAGGAATTTACCTGAATCATGGTCGTGGTACGCAATTTCCTTTTACCATTATTGGTGCACCTTACTTAAAAGGAATCTTCAAATTTTCTTACACACCTACCGGGATAAAAGGAATGGCAGAAACGCCAATTTTTAAGGATGAAGAATGTTTTGGTATTGATTTGAGAAACTACGACACATCTATCTTAAGAAAATCAAAGCAGATAAATATTGGATGGGTAATTCAATTGTATAAAGCATCTCCCAAAAAAGAAGATTTCTTTAATTCTAAATTGAGCAACCAAACCATGCCCGTAGAGAAATTAATAGGCGTTGGTGATTTCAGACAGCAAATTATTGATGGTAAAAGTGAGGCAGAAATCAGAGCTTCGTGGGAACCAGGATTGGGTGCTTACAAAGCTATGCGTAAGAAATACTTACTTTACAATTAGTGAATGATTGGATTTTGAGTGATTGATTTATTAAATATTGAATTAATGGGTTAATGAAACAATAGCGTATTAAACTTTGTTATTTTATTACGATTGTATTATTCAATCCATCAAAATTCATTCATTCAATCATTACAACTATGAACGGTCCGAAAGAAAAAAGTGATAAACCCGGAAGTAATTACGAGGAAGAAGTACCAAAAGGCAGAGAACCGGTAGATAATAAAACGGTTAGAAAACCGAATGACACTAGTTCACCGAAGCCGCCCAAAACGAATAATCCAGCAAAGAAACGGGAAAATGAAGAACAACCAGTTCATCCGATAAAAGAAGAACCTAAAGAATAAAAAAAAGCTTTCACTATGTATGGTGAAAGCTTTTTGATTTTAAGATAGTCCTTCGACAAGCTCAGGATGACAGCTGATTTTGTGAAACTATTTTCTATTTGCTTAATATTTAATTGCTATTAGTAGCTTTTAGAAAAGACAGCAATACCTTTTCATCATGCTCTAAACCTAATTTACCAATTGAATTATTATTGTTCATCTTCTTCAAAAACTTTTCAAGTTTATCCTCTTCAAAAGCGGTGAGCAGCAAAGGATAAACGTAAGAACTTTTGCAAACTGCACGGGTATTTCCTAATTTTTTCGCAACGCAATCTAAAACGTTAACAATAGTTTTTTTTGTATTTAGCACAACACTTTTATCACTTCTGCATTGAGAAAACTGCCTTAATGCTTCTAAAGTACCACCCCAGGTTCTAAAATCTTTTGCGGTAAAATCGCTTCCGGTAATTTCTCTTATGTAGTTATTTATCTTACCAGAATCAATGCTTTTATGTTCTTTTCCGTTTGAGTAAAACTGAAAGAGGTCTTGCCCAGGAATGTCTCTGCACTTTTTTACTAGCTTGGCCAAAGAACGGTCGTTCAATTCTACATTTTGCTTCACTCCTTTTTTACCGATAAAATCCATGCTAATTTTACTGCCATTAATTTTAACGTGTTTATCTCTTAAAGTGGTTAAACCAAACGAACCATACAAGTGTTTGTAATTTTCGTTACCGATACGGATTAAGGTTTTTTGCAGCACATCAACAGAAATGGCTAGCACTTTACGCTCATCTAAATCTTTACGTTTTAAATCCTTCGCTAATCTTTTTCTGGCTTCAGGCAAAGCCTTTCCAAATTCGTACAATCTAAAATATTTATCATCAGAGCGGCGGGAAGTCCATTTTGCATGATATTTATATTGTTTTCTTCCGGCAGCGTCAGTTCCGGTCACTTGTAAGTATCCGTTAGGTTTATTGCATATCCATACACTTTGCCATGCAGGCGGAATTACCAGAGCTTTGATTCTGTCAAGATGCTTTTCATCCTTAATTTTATCGCCGTTTTTATCTTCGTAATGAAATTTCCCCGGCTTACCTTTTCTGTAAATACCAGGCATCGAGTCGGTAACATAAACAAGTCCGCTGGCCTTTACTACATCTTTACCTTGTATCATTTTAACTATAAACTATGATTTATTTTTTAGTTATTTTGTAAAACCTAACGGGAGCATTTCACGTTAATTTACAAACACAACATATCTCAGATGAAAATAGTTTTTATGGGTACGCCCGATTTTGCCGTTGCTTCTTTAAATGCTTTAGTAGAAGCAAATTTTGATGTTGTTGCCGTTGTAACCGCAGCCGATAAACCTGCCGGACGCGGACAAAAACTGAATGAAAGTGCCGTTAAAAAGTATGCTGTAGAAAAAGGTATTCCGGTTTTACAGCCCGAAAAACTAAAAAACCCTGAATTTTTAGCTGAGCTAAAATCGTACAATGCCGATTTACAAGTTGTGGTTGCATTTAGAATGTTGCCAGAAGTTGTTTGGGCAATGCCTGAGAAAGGAACTATAAATCTACATGGTTCTTTGTTGCCACAATATCGTGGAGCTGCACCAATAAACCATGCCATAATTAACGGGGAAAAAGAAAGCGGTGTTACTACATTTTTCTTAACCCATGAAATTGATACTGGTGATATTATTCAAAGTGCAAGCGTTGAAATTACGAATGATGAAACCGCAGGTGATTTACATGATAAATTAATGAATGTTGGTGCAAATTTATTGGTAAAAACCGTTACCGCAATTGCCGAAGGAAATTATAAAGAACAACCACAACCACAAAGTGATGTTTTAAAACATGCTCCAAAGATTTTTAAAGAAGATTGTAAAATCGACTGGAATAAAACCTCAGAAGAAGTTTTTAACTTAATTCGCGGATTAAGCCCGTACCCTACGGCGTTTACTTTATTAAATGATAAAACCTTAAAAGTTTTTAAAGCTGAAATTGAAGAAAAGGAATCGGCGATTGTTGCAGGTGGATTTTTAACAGATGGTAAAACCTACTTAAAATTTGCTACAAAAGATGGCTTTATCAAGCTATTAGATATTCAATACGAAGGCAAAAAACGAATGTTGATTGAAGACTTTTTAAGGGGAATGAGGTTGTAAATTGTTCTTACCACCTAAGAAACCTTAGTTCAATCAAGTAAAATTCGCTTAGATTATCTTAGGTGTCTAAGGTGGTTTTTACTTTACTGTATAAATGTTGTTATTTTAAGCAATCCAACTTATATTTTCTTATGTGTCTAAGGTGGTTAATTATTACTATTGAGTTTCTCGATCAAAAACTTAGAAACCTCATTAAAGTAACGTTTGCGGCCATAACCCATTACCCATTGAATGCCTTGAGTTGCATTAGTAATGAAAACTTCTTCAGCTTCATTTAATATTTCCGGGTTAATTTGTGCTTCTACAAAGGTCATATCGTGCATCATTGCAATTTGCATAATGGCTGTTCGCATTACGCCGCTTACGCAACCTTCGGTTAAAGCTGGTGTGTAAATCTGGTTATCGTACACAACAAAAACATTAGCGCTTATACTCTCGCACAGAAAACCATTTTGGTTCAAAATCATTGCCTCATCCAGTCGGTTTTGGCTTTTAAAAATCCCAGCCATAACGTATAACAAAGCGTTTGCTGTTTTATAGTTCGATAAGCGGTTAATTGGCTTCGTCATTTCATCAAACACATCGATAATTAAGCCCTTTGTATTTAGCTCATAATGGTTGCTTTTTAAAGGAACTCCTTCTAAAATATAACCTGCCTTATTTATTTCTGGCGTATAAACTCCTGCACCATCTCTGTAAACTGAAAGCCTGAACCGAACATTTCCGTTCCACTTGTTACGCTTGCAAAGTTCGGCGGTTTTCTGTTTGATAAAATATTCGTCCATCAATGCATGCCCATCAATTTTGAGTGCTTTCATGCCTGCAACTAACCTATCAGCATGTAATTCTGCAAACTGAAGTTTGTTGTTTATCATGCGCATGCTTTCAAATAAGCCATCGCCGAATTTAAAACTTCGGTTAGAGGCTGTTAAAACAGGCGCATCTGCAGCGTGAAATTCATCGTTAAAGAGTATGTATTGTTGAGCCATATTTTAAGATGCCACGATATAATTTTCCCATTTATTTAATGCTGCTTTAAAATCGGCAGGCAATGGCGATTCAAAAAACATATATTCTTTTGTTGTTGGATGAATGAAACCTAAACTTTGGGCATGTAATGCTTGTCGCGGTAATAATTCAAAACAATTATCTACAAATTGTTTGTATTTATTAAACGTTGTACCTTTCAAAATCTTATCGCCTCCGTACATTGCATCGTTAAATAACGGGTGCCCAATGTGTTGCATGTGTGCCCGTATCTGGTGTGTTCGTCCTGTTTCTAATTCGCAACTGATTAAAGTTACATAACCCAACCGCTTTAAAACTGTGTAATGCGTTACAGACCACTTGCCCTTCTCTTCATCATCATAAATATCCATAACCCTCCTGTCCTTTGCGCTTCGGCCAATGTAACCAGTAACCGTGCCATTATTCTCAATATCACCCCAAACCAAAGCAATATATTTTCTGGTGATGCTGTGATCAAAAAACTGGCGGGCTAAATGTGTGATTGATTTTTCGTTTTTGCTTATTAGTAATAAACCACTTGTATCTTTATCAATCCGGTGTACCAAACCTGGCCGGCCATCATTACCAGGTAATTGTGGTAATTGCTCAAAGTGGAAAGCCAAAGCATTAACTAGTGTGCCTGTGTAATTATTAAACCCTGGATGAACAACCATCCCTGCAACTTTATTTACAACAAGCAGGTCGCTATCTTCGTAAATAATATCAAGTGGAATATCTTCAGGATAAACTTCAGTATCGCGAGGCGGATGTGGTAAAACAACAGAAATTTCATCAAGTGGTTTAACCTTGTAACTCGATTTAATTTGCTTTTTATTTACCAAAACATTCCCTGCATCAATAGCATTTTGAATGCGATTACGGGAAGCATTCTCCACACGTACCATTAAAAATTTATCAATTCGTAGTAGAGATTGCCCCTTATCAACAATAATTTTTAAATGTTCGTATAATTCCTGCTCTTCTGATTCCTGTAATTCGGCAATATTTTCCATAGCGCAAAAATATGCTTTTAACAGCAAAAATTTTCGGAATGATTTCAGTTAAAGCAAATCGGCATGCAAATGACCGAAGCAGATAAATCATGGTATTATTAAGTTGGTTATTGGATAATAAATGGGATAGTAAACCACAATTTGGGGCACTTACATTTTACACTATACAAATGATTACTTATTTGTATTAGTTTTTTTACAGCATATATAAAATACTAAAATTTTAGTTTTCGATAAACACTAGTATATTTGTAATAATTTAACTCTCACTAATTAACGTAATTATGAAAAAAACGCTCCAATTCGCTATAATGGCAACACTTACTATAAGTTATAGATAATCTTATAGTTAGTAATCTTCGCATTATCTGTGTCCATTTCGGAAAGACACAAACCAAAAGCGATTTCACACATTAAATTTATATTAACTTTTTAAAAACAATTTGCTAAGCTTTAATGTTTGGCTTATTATTTGCTCTTAAGACATCAGTAAAAACAGAATCCTATGAAAAATTTTACCCAAAACGTGAAGATTGTTCTTAATTTCTTCCCTTACTTAGTAAGGAAGATATATTTTAAATAATCATCAACCTGAAAAACAAAAGAAACACTTGCAATTAGCAGGTGTTTTTTATTTTTACACGTGTTTGAAAAAATATACAGTCCGATACAAAAATTAGAAATTGCTCCGATTAATAATCTATTTGTTAAACGAGATGATTTAATTGATCCTTTTATTTCAGGAAATAAATGGCGTAAGCTTAAATATATACTCCAAAAAGCTGCTGAGGAAAATAAAAATCATTTAGTAACATTTGGAGGAGCTTATTCTAACCATCTTTTGGCTACCGCTACTGCTGCTGCAAAAGCCGGACTAAAAGCCACAGCTTTTGTTAGAGGAGAACAAGTTCAAAACGAAATGCTTTTGCTTTGTGGTTTATTCGGGATGAATTTAATTTTCACCGATAGGGAATCTTACAAAAACAAAAAGAGCCTATTCGATAATCACTTTGGAGAAGATAAAAACAGCTATTTTATTGATGAAGGCGGAGCCTGTTTAGAAGCAACCTTAGGTTGTGCAGAAGTTATTGATGAGCTAACAGATATTTACACACACATTTTTTGTGCTGCTGGAACCGGAACAACAGCGGCAGGTTTATTAAACGGAATTAATAACCATAAACTTAAAACCAAGCTTAACGTAATACCTGTTTTAAAAGGTGGAGATTTTATTAAGGATCAGATTTCGAAATACTCATTAAACACAGAAAACTTAGTATTGCATAACAATTACCATTTTGGTGGATATGCCAAAACAACTCCAGAACTTATAAACTTTATAAAGGATTTTACTGCAAAAACGGGTTTACTTTTAGACCCTGTTTACACCGCTAAGATGTTTTATGCTATAACCAACTTGCAAAAAAACAATTATTTTAAGCCTGAAGATAAAATTTTAGCCTTACACACTGGTGGATTGATGGGCATTTTTGGAATGAAAGATAAATTCTAAAAAAAAGGAGGCTACTTAATTTAGCCTCCTTTTTAATTTTTTGGTTTACTGCTTTACAATTTTAAATTCTGTACGTCTGTTTAACTGGTGCTCTTCATCGCTACAGCTCACACCGTTAGCACACTTATTTAACAACTGTTTTTCTCCATAACCTTTTGCCGCAATTCTATTTTTATTTATCCCCTTGGAGATAATGTACTGAACTGCAGATTCAGCCCTTTTTTGAGATAAGGTTAAGTTATAAGCATCATTTCCTCTGCTATCTGTGTGCGAGCCAAGTTCAATCCAGATTGTTGGATTGTTTTTCAAAATTGAAACCAATTTATCTAACTCTTCAGCAGCATCTGCTCTAATGTTCCATTTATCAAAATCGTAATAAATATTTTCAATTTTAATGGCCTTATCTAACTCTACAGTTTCGAGGTAAAGATTTTTATTAATAATTGTAGAAGTTGATAAACCTTTAGTTGTTACCGCAGAAAAATCTGACCTGAAGTTAGTTTTTGTTCCTGTTAGTTCGTAATCTGAATTATTTTCAAGGTTGAAATTAAAGTTCCCTTCAATATCCGATTCTACTTTTATTGGAGCTGAATTCGTTTTTTTAAGTGTTACAATGGCGTTTGCAATTGGCTTATTTGTTTTTTTATCGAAGACCTTTCCATTCAATTTTAGCGCATAAATCAGGTTGCTATTCAAACTGTAAATATCATCGCTTCCTAACCCACCAAAACGGTTTGAAGAAAGATAAGCGATCTTCAATTCTTCATTAATATTAAAAGCGAAATCATCTTGTGGAGAATTTACCGGATAACCCAAATTAGTAATCTTCGATTGCCCAGATTCATTTTTCGAAACCTGGAAAATATCTAATCCACCTAAACCAACTCTTCCATCACTAGAAAAATAAAACACATTTCCATTATCTAAATAAGGAGTACGCTCATTTCCTTCTGAGTTTAAATCGCGTAAATTAACAGCTTCTCCCCATTCTCCAGATTGAAGTTTTTCTACAACATAAATATCCGTTCCACCTAATCCACCCGGCATGTCTGATACAAAGTAAAGCTTATTACCATCACTTGAGATAAAAGGATCGCCAACTGAAGATATAGCTATGCTAGTTAAAAGAATTATTTCTGAAAGAGATTTAGTAATTCTGGAGAGAAATTAAAATCTCTCTACAGAATGTTATTATATTATATATACCTATTAATTAAATTTTCAAGATACTCTTGTTTTCCACTAATTACATTCGGTTCGCCATTTTGTATAGCGAAACCTCGTAAATCCTCAAGTGTTAATTCACCTTTTTCAAACGCTGCTCCTTCTCCGCTATCGAATGAACTGTATCTATTTGCTCTGATTTGTTTGTAATCTGATTTTTGCAAAATAGCATCTGCAGTGATTAAAGCCCTTGCGAAAATGTCCATACCGCCAATATGCGCATAAAACAAATCTTTAGGATCAGTAGAATTTCTACGGATTTTCGCATCAAAATTTACACCACCACCCTTAAAACCACCATCTTCTAAAATAATAAGCATGGTTTCAGTTAATTCATTTATATCATTTGGAAACTGATCTGTATCCCATCCATTTTGGTAATCGCCTCTGTTCGCGTCAATAGAACCTAACAAACCACTATCAACAGCAACTTGAAGTTCATGCTGAAAGGTGTGACCTGCAAGTGTAGCATGGTTAACTTCAAGATTCAATTTAAAATCTTCCAATAAATCATACTGCTGTAAAAACCCTTTTACTGTGGCAGCATCATAATCATACTGATGCTTTGAAGGTTCGCAAGGTTTTGGCTCGATGAAAAATGTTCCTTTAAAACCCTGTTTACGAGCGTAATCTTTTGCCGTATGAAGAAACTTAGCCAAATGCTCTTGCTCTCTTTTCATGTTTGTGTTTAGCAAACTCATGTAGCCTTCCCTTCCGCCCCAGAAAACATAATTTTCTCCACCTAATGCAATTGTTGCATCTAAAGCGGCTTTTACCTGAGCAGCACCATGAGCCAAAACATGAAAATCCGGATTAGTAGCTGCTCCATTCATGTAGCGTTTATGGCTGAATAGATTCGCCGTGCCCCACAATAACTTAACACCGCTTTCTGCCTGCTTTTGTTTAGCATAATCTACCAAAGCAGTCAAGCGGCGCTCGTTCTCTACAATATCATTTCCATAATCTACAACATCAACATCGTGAAAACAATAATAAGGAATCTGCATTTTGGTAATAAATTCGAAAGCAGCATCCATTTTATCCTTTGCTCTTTCTACAGCATCTTTCTTTTCATCCCAAGGGAAAATATGAGTTGGCCCGCCAAAAGGATCGCTACCATTACCATTAAAAGAATGCCAGTAAGCACAGGCAAACTTGAAATGCTCGTTCATAGTTTTACCTGCCACAATTTGATTAGCATCGTACCACCTAAAAGCTAATGGATTATCGCTTTGCAATCCTTCAAACTTAATCTGATTAATACCTTTGAAAAATTCGGTACTACCTGTTACTACATTTGTCATCGTATTTAGTTAATTCCTTAAATAATAAGTTATTCCATTCATTGTAAACTATTTCATATTCGTTACTGTTTTTTGGCTCTAGTAACGCTATTTTTTCCTGATTGATAAATGCCTCCTGATAAGTTTTATAAATTCCTGAACCAATTCCAGCACCCAAAGCTGCACCTACGCTTCCATCATTTTCAAAAAGCTCAACAGGTACTCCTGTAACATCAACAAAAATTTGGGCAAAAACCTCACTGAGAAAAAGATTTGCTTTACCGGCTCTAATAATTGATGGCTTCATACCAATCTCACGCATAATATCTAAACCGTAACGAAAAGAACATGCAATTCCTTCTTGCACAGCTCTAAAAATATCAGCATGATTATGCAAATTCAGGTCGATTTCTGTGAGCTGTGCACCTGTATATTTGTTATTAAGCATTCGCTCAGCACCATTACCAAAAGGCAAAACCTTTAATCCATTGCTTCCAATTGGTGATGATTGAGAAAGTTTATTTACATCATTATATGATAGTGAAGGCGCAAAATTATGTTTTACCCACCTGTACATACTACCAGTTCCGTTTATACATAATAAAACACCTGTATGTTTGCTTTCTGGAGCATAAGTTACGTGTGCAAAGCTGTTTATTCTGGATTGAGGATCGTAAACAGCAGATTCACTAACACCATATATTACGCCGGAAGTACCTGCTGTTGCAGCAACTTCCCCAGGTTTTAAAACATTTAATGATAAGGCATTATTGGGCTGGTCGCCTGATTTATACGAGATTGGTAGTTCAGCATTTAGACCCAGAAGTTTAGCTACCTCGGTTTTCAAAAGTCCATGAATAGAAAACAAAGGCTTTATTTCAGGAATCAAACAATTGTCGATTCCGTAATAATTCAGCACATCGGCAGACAATTCATCATTTTTAAAATCCCAGAAAATGCCTTCAGATAAAGCTGAAATACTTGTAGTAATTTCTCCTGTAAGTTTCATGGCGATAAAATCTCCAGGCAGCATAACTTTATCTATTTGCTCGTAAATTTCAGGCTCATTTTGTTTTACCCATGCGAGTTTTGAGGCGGTAAAATTACCTGGAGAATTTAGTAAGTGTTGTAAAGACTTTTCATGTCCGATAGCATTAAAAGCTTTATTCCCAATTTCAACAGCTCTGCTATCACACCAGATAATACTATCCCTTAAAACTTTTTGATTTTTATCTACCACAACCAAACCATGCATTTGATAAGAAATACCAATGGCTTTTATTTCTGCGGGATTGAATAAATTTGTTGCATTAAGCTTTAAAATGGCTTGCTGAACGTTTTGCCACCAATCTTCAGGAGATTGTTCTGCCCAACCGGTTTTTAAAGATTTTATCTCCGTTTCTGTATCAGGATATTGAACTGATGCTATTCGTTTCTGCGATTGTACATCTACAGCAGCAACTTTTATTGATGAAGTTCCAACATCTATCCCTAATAGCAACATAAATTATTTTAAGATGATTAGTAATTTAAAGGTTGATTAAAGTAAGATTTTAAATCATAAATAACAATAATGAGTTACAATATTTCCTTACGGAATTTAAAAAATCAGCTTAAAAGAAAAAAGCCCATTGACACAATGGGCTTAAAGTTCGTGAGGATGTAGTCGGTTTCTAAATTAGAAGGAGCAATCATCTTCACCATTATATTCAATAAACACAACCATAGGCTTTAGTTAAATAAAATCGACTTTTATAAAAAATGAAGTTTTATTCAAGACACTGCGGCTAGCATTTAATGGAGCAGCAGACATAAGCCTGCTGTTTGCAAAATTCTATTTCAAATATATTGGATTAAGCAATGATTTACAAAAGATTTAAGTAACACTTTTAATGCGTTAATGCTTAGCTAATATTTTCTGTTGAAACGCTGTTTTCGAAAAACGGAGCTAATGATTCATTAGATTTCAACAAATTAAAATCGTTCGTTTTAAATGGCTTTGCTATGTGTGCCTTAACTTGCTTGTATCTTGCTGATTTAATTTTATCCTCAGCACTATTAAATGCAGTAACAAGTACTACAAACATTTGGTTATAGAATGGATTTTTCTCTAATTCATCAAGCATTTCCCAGCCATTTAATCCAGGCATGCTAATATCAAGAAAAATAATAAAATTAATTTCTTTTGAGGCTTGAGCATTTATGTAATCTAAAGCAGATTGACCATCAGGAAAGTAATCGGTATCCCAAACCGGGCGACAGTCTTCAATCATTATTTTATGAATAAATAAAACTAGTTTATCATCATCAACAACTATTGCTCTTGTTCGCTTCATAAATATTAAAATAAAGTTTGCTTGGTTTTATTGAATGTAAATCAAAAATACATTCAACTTATATATCTGCTAAGATAAAAGCAATTAGTCAAATTTTCACAGTCATTCTGTTCATTTTTCTTTAAAAAGAATTTTAAAACATCTAAAATATAATTATCATTGCTTTACAACTTTTAGGAATATTTCTAGAGGTTAAATCTTAACTAACTATTTATTTATTAAACAAATTATGAAGTATGGACTTTAATCCAAAAGCCTTTGCTATGCCAAAAGCATGGCACCCACCTAAATTATTACCCGCATTAAAACTGACGGTACTGTTATCATGCTTATCTCTAACTCAGCTAAGTGTGAAAGCGAGCAATGCAATCCCAGGACACGAGAAAGGTGCTTTCTCAAAACCAACATTGAATGTTCTGGGTGCAAAATTAAAATTTGCTACAACATTAAAAGGTGTTGTGAAGGATGAAACTGGCGCAACGTTGCCTGGTGTAAGTTTAAGCTTAACAGGTAACGATTTTAAACAAACTGCATCTACTAATGATAAGGGCGAATATCATTTTAATGTTCCGAAAGCAGGTACATATACTTTAACAGCAAGTTTTGTTGGCTACGAAAAATTAAGCCAAACTGTAACCATTGGAAACACAGAAGCTACAAAAAACATCTCGCTCGTTCCTTCAAGTCAGGCTTTATCAGAAGTAATGGTTGTTGCCTATGGCAAACAAACTAAGGCTTCTTTTACAGGTTCGGCTAAAGAATTAAAAGGCGCTGTGATTAGTGGAAGTCCTCGTGCAAGTGTTCAGGAGAGTTTACAGGGAAATGTTGCTGGTTTAATTTCTAGTAATGGTTCTGGCCAGCCAGGTGCAGTACCAAACATTCGTATTCGCGGTATTGGCTCTATTAATGCTGGTAGTGGGCCACTATATGTTGTAGATGGAGTTCCTTTAGAGTCAGGACAGATTTCTGGATTGAACAGTTATGACATAGAGAATTTAACGGTATTAAAAGATACTTCAGCTGCATCAATCTATGGTTCTAGAGCGGCAAACGGGGTTATCCTGATTACGACTAAAAGTGGTAAAGCTGGTAAAACGGTTATTGCAGCCTCGGTTCAGGCAGGAGTAAATAACATTGTGCCAATTAAAGGTAGTGAGCTTTTAAACACCAATGAAGTAATTGAACTATTAAGAGAAGGCTGGGCAAATAGGGGCAATAACCCTAGCTTATTTGATGCTGAAATTACTTTACAAAATGTAGATAAAAATGTAAATACTGATTGGTTTGATTTGTTAACACGTACTGGTAACCAAACTCAGGCCGATATTTCCATTAGTGGTGGTACAGAAAAGTCGAAATTTTATATTTCTGCAAGTCATTACATAGCAAAAGCTCCCATACTGGGTAGCGACTTTATTCGAAGTACTGCTAATGTTAGATTAAGTAATCAGCTAACTGATAAACTTTTTGTTTCTGGCGGTTTGCAAGTAAACAACCGTAACAACCATACGCAGTCTGATGGAGGTAGTTTTGGTAACCCGATTAGGATGTATTCTTTAACACAGCCTTTTTTAAGAGCATATAATGATGACGGGAGTTACGATTTTAGTTATTTTAATAGGTACAACCCTGTTGCACAGGTTTTGGAAAGCTATAAAACCAGAAAATCATATGGTTTAATTGGTAGTTTTCAGGCTAAATATAACATCGTCAAAAACCTGTCTATCGAAAACCAATCTAATATAAATTTTCTATATGGTGAAGATTTTGAATATAATAAGGCGGGTGTTGGTACTGCAAGAACCAATGGTGGTATTGCCAGATCAAGTACTGATCGTGCCTCAACTTGGGTAAACACTTCTTTTTACCCTACAATAACTCATTTGGAGATTTTGGCTTAAAAACTTATGCAGGTTATGAAGCTCAAAAATTAACGGAAACAGGTAATACGGTTCAAAAAAGTAATTTTTTACCAAACACATATACTTTAGATAACGCTTCTGTTTTAGCAGACGGTGGACAAAGTGCGACAGCAAGTTCTTTAAATTCGATATTATTTGATGCCTCGGTAGATTATAAGGCAAAATATTACCTAAGTACCTCATTTCGTAGAGACGGATCTCCTAGATTCGGATCTGAAAAACGTTATGGTAATTTTTGGTCGGTTGGAGTTGCATGGAGTATCAATAAGGAAGATTTTATGAGTGATCAAAAGTTCTTCTCTGAACTTCGCTTGCGCTCAAGCTACGGTGTAAACGGAAATCAAGACATTGGTAACTTTGCATCAAGAGCGCTATATGGTGCTGCACCTTACGATGCTTTACCAGGTTTAATATTCTCAAATTACGGCAACAATCTTTTAACATGGGAGAAAAATAAACCATTTAATGTTGGTTTAGATTTTGGCATTCTGAAAGGCAGATTAACAGGTACTGTAGAATATTATACAAGAACAACTTCTGATTTATTATTAAGTAGACCAATATCTGCAACTAACGGCTTAACCAGTTTTACAGATAATGTTGGCGCAATGAAGAACAGCGGTTTTGAGCTTGAGTTAAACAGTATAAATTTTGCTCCAAAAAATAACAACTTCGGTTGGACAACAAGTTTGAATGTATCTACCATTAAAAATGAGATAACGGCGTTATCTAGTCCAATTATTTCTGGCGGTTACAACCGTTTTGTAGGTGGAGATTATTACCAAATTTATTACCCAGGCTATGCAGGTGTTAACCCGGCCAATGGTGAGGCATTATGGTATACTGATGAAACTAAAACGCAAACCACTAATGCTTATGGTTCTGCTACAGCGTTTAATCAAGGTACAAGTTTGCCTGATTTCTTTGGTGGTTTAACGAATAGTTTCACTTATAAAAATTTCTCTTTAAGCTTCCAACTTTACTTTAATATCGGCGGTAAAATTTACGATAATTATGGTGCTAGCGGAACATCTGATGGTGGACAGGGTTTTGCTCCAACTGGAAAAATGACACGTTATACTTACGACAACAGATGGAAACAACCAGGAGATATTACTTTACAGCCTAAAATTGTTTACTTAGGTACACAATCAGGCTCATCAAGCCAACAATCTACTAGGTTTTTGTATGATGGAGATTATGTAAGACTTCGTGATATAACTTTTGGTTACCAATTACCAACAAAATGGATTAAACCTGTTGGCTTATCGAGTGCTAATTTATACATCAGAGCAAACAACCTATTAACTTACATAAAGGATAGTCGCGTTACTTTTGATCCAGAAGTTGGTATTGATGGTTTTGCTGATAAAAATATTCCTGTTTACAGAACAGTCTTATTAGGCTTAGATGTTAAATTTTAATCATTAAACTGTTTATAATGAAAAAGTTAAATAAAATATTTTACGCTTCGTTAATGGCCGTGTCTTTAACAGCGTGTAAAAAAGATTTTCTAGAAATTAACCCAGAACAGCAACTTGCCGTAAACCAGGTAATAGTTGATCTACCAACAACCAGAGCTGCGGTAATGGGAACTTATACTATGTTGCAAAGTGCAGCATATTACGGACGTAGCGTAGTGGTTCTGCCAGATTTATTGGCAGACAACATGTATATTAGTCGCAAAAACTCTAACAGATATACAAGTTACGACCAATATATAACTACTACCAATGATGGTACTGCTTCGAGCAGTTGGAACATTATGTATCGTACCATTGTTAATGCCAACGTTATTATAGAGAAAGGGCAAAAATTACAAGTTGCACAAACAGAACAAGCAGAGGTTAGCCATTTAATTGGCGAGGCTTATACTTTAAGAGCATTAGCTCATTTCGATTTGTTAAGATTGTATGTAGCGCCTTATAATTCTACAGCTGGTGCAAGCCACATTGGTGTGCCAGTTTTATCAAACAGCGGTACCAGTAAAGAAGATATCATTAACCCAAAAAGAAATACTGTTAAAGAAGGGTATACTCAAATTGTTGATGATCTTAAAAAAGCAATTGCATTAATGCCTACTACGCCAGTTGGTTTCACTGCTTCCAATAGAGGACACATTAGCCATTATGCCGCGAAAGCTTTATTAGCAAGGGTATATTTATACATGGAAGATTGGGCCAATGCCGAACTTATGGCTACCGATGTGATTACTGGAAATAAATATACTTTGTTAACTAATGCTAATTTGGTAAGCGGCTCAACAAACTTTAGAACTCAGAATAATACAGGATCTATTTTTGAGGTATTATATAGCACAACCAGCAATCTTGGCTCCGATCGTTTAGCTGCTTTCTTATTTCAAGGTTCTAGTTATGGCGATGGATTGGCAACTGACGATTTGTATAATAGTTATACCGCTACAGATGTACGTAAAGGTTTTATGACCAGAAGTAGTAGAAGTGGCGGAGAAAATCCAGCCAATGTGATTACCAAATATAACAATATCACTAATTTTGAAGAAGGTGTTAAGGTAATTCGTTTATCTGAAGTTTATTTAATAAGAGCAGAAGCAAGAGCTAAGCAAACGGGAAAAGATGCATTAGCTGCAGCTGATTTAGATATAGTTGCAAAACGTGCAGATGCTTCTGCAGCAACTACAACAGCTACAGGCACAGCTTTACAGAATTTAATTTTATTGGAAAATCGTAAGGAGTTTGCTTTTGAAGGACACCGTCTTTTCGATTTAACCAGAAACAAATTGGCATTTACAAAATATCGTACTGGCGGAATCACAATCCCTATTGCTAGTAATTCTTTAAAAACTGTTTTACCTATTCCATTGACAGAAATGAATGTTAATCCAAATATGGAGCAAAACGAAGGTTATAAATAAGAAGTGGTCGGTTTCTAAATAATCAAAATCGCCTTTCATTGATTTGAAAGGCGATTTTTGTTTAATAAGTATCTTATTTATACAAGAATTTAAAGGTGCTATTATTAACTTTTAAGACTTCAAATTCGTTAGTTCCTTTAGAAAAATCTGCTGAAATGATAGCCGTTCTACGCTTACCGGTTTTTGAATTTGATTCGTGTGTATGAAAAACATAATTCAGTTTTCCAGACTTATCTGTAAAAAAATCGCCATGGCCAGAGCCATTAACCTTGGTATTTTTCTTACTTAAAACCGGATTGCCCTTATATTTTAACCACGGTCCTTCCGGATTTTTACTGGTTGCGTACCCAACTGCATAATCTGGGTTTCGGAAATCATTTGCAGAATAAAATAAATAATATAATCCCTTTCTTTTTAATACAGTTGGGCCTTCGGTAACACTCCAGGCAACTTTTTCTGTGTTTTCCCAAAATTCTGTTGCAAAAATACATTGCTTGGCTGTTTCTTCTTTTATAGATGCTAAATCAGCATTCATTTCTGCAACATAAATACGATTACCATCATCAAGCCTTACGTGGTAGAGGTAAATTTTGCCATTATCGAAAAAAACAAATGGATCAATCATCCTTACTGGTGCATCAATTGATTTTTTTACTTTTTGATTAAACGGTCCTAAAGGGCTATTGCTTTCTGCAATTGCAATATTTTCGTTTGCTACATATGCCATATAAAACTTACCGTTACGTTCAAAAACCTGGGGCGCCCAGAAACCTTTAGTTCCGAAAGCATCGCCCTTTTTTAATACCACACCCTTATCAATCCATTTTTTCTTATTGGTAGAAGTATAAACTTTAAAACCACCATCCCAGGCGTTTTCTACCGTTCCATATAAATAATAAGTGTTTTTATGATAAAAAATAGTTGGGTCGGCCAGTTTTAATGTTTCAGTATTTTGAGCCTTTAACGTTGTTAAAAATGCAATTGATAAAAGAATTATCAGGTTTAAACTTATTTTTTTAGTATTCATCAGGTTTAATTTAGAATAGTAATATTGAGCTAATTTTTAATTTTTGGCCAGTTATTATCCTTCCAATCCAGTTGAATGTTGGATAGATACCATGATTTTCCATCGCCTGTATTATTACCTTGATAGAATAACCAATATTTGCCTTTGTTATCTTTAAAAATATCCGGGTGACCAGATTCCGCGGAATTCCAGCTTCCTTTTATTCCATTCTTTAAAAATGGTTGGTCGCCTTTCCGCACCCAATTTATTCCATCAACACTTCGTGCTAAGCCAATTTGTTGAGGTTCATTATTATATCCTCCGGCATAAAACATATACAAGTATTTTCCTTTTCTTATACATGAAGCACCTTCAACACAAGCCTTTTCCCAATCTAACAGCGGTGCTAAAATCGAAGAATCGGCTAACTGCTTCCAGTTTTCTTTATCAAATGAAGATGATAAAGATGTTTCTGCTACGCCCTGCTTTTGAATTTTGTAGCTTTTATCTCGTGTTGCGAAATACATCAGGTATCTTCCATTAAACTCAACAACTTCGGCATCAATTGCTCTTCCGCAAGTCCAGTCGCCTGTTGGTTTAAATATTGGATTTGTATTGTTTCTAATAAAATTTACGCCATCTGTAGACCATGCATGGCATATCGCGTCTTTTGCTGCATTGCCATAAGTTTGATAGAAAAGATGAAGTGTATCATTTCTTAGTAATACACCTGGAGCACATAATCCATTTTTTTCATAAGATGCTGCCGGTAAAATTTCGCCCGCCTTTTTCCAATCTTTAACGTTTGAGCTTGTTGCAATACCTATTTTCCAACCTTCGCCATTTTTACCCGGAATAGAATAATACATCCAATATTTCCCTTTAAAACTAACAAGTGTAGGGTCTTTGGCTACTGGATTTCCAGAAGATGAATCAGTAAAATACATCTGTGGTAATTGCTGAGATTTTACGGATTGCAAGAAGAGAACACAAATCAAAAGTGTTAATACCCTACTCATAATTATTTAATTTGGTTAAAAGCTATTTAACAAAGAAAAGTAATTGACTGCAGCTAAACCTGCTAAAATTGTTCAACCTTTTGCTCATTTGTCTCATTTTTGTTGATTATTAATAAAAGTTGCCATATCTAATTAACTTTAACAGCTTAGTGATTGGAATCTACCTCCTTTCGACTTTGCAAAAACTATCTAACCAATAGACATTAAAATCATCCTATGAGAAAAATTATCCTAATCCTAATCGTTTTCATTGCATTTACTGCACAGGCCCAAAAATCATTAGTAGATTTATCAGCTTTAAAGAAAAATGGCGCAATTGCTACCGTAAATCAAAAAGTAATTACCTTAAGCTGGCCCGCCGGAGAGAAAGGTACAGGAAGAATACAATTGGATTTAAATGAAAAAAATCCATTATTCAAAAGTATTCAGTTAGGAAAAAGCAATAAATTCAAAGAGATTATTTCGGGATTAGACCCCGCTTTTGTACTGACAATCGGCAAACGTACACTTAGTCCATCAAGCGGTGGTTGGGATGTATTTTTTGATAGAGTGCCACGCAAACCTTATAAATCTTATGCAGTTAACATCACCAAAAAAAGTGCAAAAATCTCAACAAACGGACAGCACACAATCGTTACCATTACTGGTGCAAGTGCTGATAGATTTAAAGGCAATATTGAAATTACCTTATATAATGGCAGTCCTTTATTTAATGTAGCGGCAGTTTTATCAACAGAAATAGACTCTACAGCTATTCTTTATGATGCCGGTTTGGTGAATAAGAAAGCTTTATGGAAATCAATGGCTTGGGCAGATGTATCAGACAAAATGCAATCGAGCAAACCAGCACTTACAGATACAAGCCGAAATCTGGAAGTAAAATACAGAACCATAATTGGAGAAAGTTCGGGCGGAAGTTTAGCTTTATTTCCTGCACCACACCAATATTTTTATCCTTTAGATGAGGCATTTAATTTAAAATTTACGTGGTACGGCAAAAATTTTCATAATCTGATTCCTGACTTTGGAATGGGCATAAGGCAAGATCCTTTAGGTGATAAGAGATATGTGCCGTGGTTTAATGCACCACCAAAAACGCAGCAACGCTTAAATTTTTTCTGTTTAATAGATACCGATAATGCAACTGAAACACTTAAGGAGGTAAAATTATTTACGCATGGCGATAGTTATAAACCAGTAAAGGGCTACAAAACTTTAGCTACGCATTTTCACAACGAGTTTATTAGTGATGTTGCCCTATCTGGCAAGGAAATTCCTGAAAAACCTGAATTTGTAGATGTATTAAAAAAGCATGGTTTAGATATTGTTAAACTTGCAGAGTTTCATGGACCAGGTCATCCGAAAGGGCCAGAAAACGAAAGATTGAGAGAATTAAAATCTCTTTTTGAGCAAACTAAACGTTTATCTGATTCAACTTTTCTGCTACTTCCTGGCGAAGAAGCCAATAATTTTTACGGTGGCCATTGGCTTGCATTTTTTCCAAAACCTATCTATTGGATTATGTCTCGCAAACCTGAAGAGCCTTTTGTAACCGAAGTTCCATCCTTAGGAAAAGTTTATCGCATTGCGAATAAAGAAGAAATGCTAAAACTGCTTGAATTGGAAAACGGCTTAGCGTGGACCGCCCATGCAAGAACAAAAGCTTCTACCGGTTACCCGGATAATTATAAAGAAGAACCATTTTTTAAGTCAAACACATATTTTGGAGCAGCATGGAAAGCAATTCCCGCCGATTTATCAATTTCTACGTTAAGCCAGCGTGTATTGAAATTATATGATGATATGGCAAATTGGGGCTTAAAGAAACATGTACTATCAGAAGCCGACATATTTACAATTACGCACCAAAATGAAATGTACGCCCATTTAAACGTGAATTATTTAGAAATGGATAAGCTGCCAAATTATGAACAAGGTTGGCAACCCGTACTAGATGCTTTGCGAAAAGGAAGATTCTTCGTTTCAACTGGAGAAGTTGTGATTCCTCAATTTAGCATTAATGGTAAAAAATCTGGAGAAACCCTAAAACTTGATAATACAGGAAACGCAACGGTTAAAATGAAATTGGATTGGACTTTCCCAATGAATTTTGCAGAGATTGTTTCTGGAGATGGTAAGGAGGTATTTCGAGAACACTTAAACCTTAACGACACAAGAGCTTTCGGTGAGAAAGATTTTAGCTGGAAGATTAACTTAAAAGGTAGAAAATGGGTAAGATTAGAGGCTTGGGATATTGCGGCAAATGGTGCTTTTACACAAATGATTTGGCTTGAATAATTGTATTTTGCGCCAAAATACCTGAAAAAGTTTTCCACATTTCTGAAGTCTAAATCCAGTTTTTGTCTAAAATCATACTTTAAACTGTTTAAACCTATTTTTTGAGTAATGAGTACAAAAAGTGCTTAAATTTTGATTTTAGGCACATAATTGTAAATTTGGAATATACCAAATCCAAATATATGTACCAATTAACAATACCAGCCGACCGTGTAAACGAAACCTTAAGCAAGCATATTTTAGCCGATGGTTTTGATTTAACTTATGATATGGAGAAAAGCCACGGGGCTTATATTTATGATTCGAAATACAACAGAACATTACTTGATTTTTTCACTTGTTTTGCATCAGTTCCATTAGGATATAACCACCCTAAAATGGTTAACGATGAAAATTTTAAGAAAAGTTTATTACAGGCAGCCATTGCAAATCCATCAAACTCTGATGTTTACACACAACAATATGCTCAGTTTGTAGATACTTTTTCAAAAGTTGGTATTCCTGATTATTTGCCCCATGCGTTTTTTATTGCCGGTGGTTCACTGGCTGTAGAAAATGCTATTAAAGTTGCAATGGACTGGAAGGTGCAGAAAAATTTTGCAAAAGGCTATACTGCTGAAAAAGGTTTTAAAGTGCTTCACTTTGAAAAAGCTTTTCACGGTAGAAGCGGCTATACGCTAAGTTTAACCAATACTTTACCCGATAAAACAAAATGGTTTGCCAAATTTGATTGGCCAAGAGTAAGTACGCCGCAGGTGAAATTTCCTTTAGAAGGCGATAATTTAAATAACGCTATACAAACTGAAGAAACCTCTATTGAGCAAATTAAAAAAGCTTTCGCTGAGCATAAAGATGAAATTTGCGCAATTATTATAGAACCTATCCAAAGCGAAGGTGGTGATAACCACTTAAGGGAAGAGTTTTTAATTCAACTAAAAAGTCTTGCTGACGAAAACGAGGCATTTTTAATTTACGATGAAGTACAAACTGGTGTTGGTTTAACAGGTAAATTCTGGTGTCATCAGCATTACAGCGAAGCAGCCCGACCAGATATTGTAGCTTTTGGAAAAAAGATGCAGGTATGCGGTATTTTGGTTGGCGATAAAGTAAATCAAATAGAAACAAATGTTTTTAAAGTACCAAGCCGTATAAATTCTACATGGGGTGGCAACTTGGTTGATATGGTGCGTTCAACACAAATTTTGCAAATTGTTGATGAAGATAAGCTTTGCGAAAACGCTACAAATCAAGGCCTATATTTAAAAAATGAGTTGGCAAAACTTGCTCAAAAATTCGACAAAATGAGTAATGTTCGCGGTAGAGGATTGCTTTGTTCTTTCGATTTTCCTGATAAAGATATGCGTAATGCTTTTATATCAAAAGGTATTGAAAATAATGTGATGTTTTTAGGTTGCGGAGATAAAACAATACGTTTCCGTCCGGCGCTTTGTATAGAGCAAAAACATATTGACGAAGGCTTGACGGTTATGGAAAAAATATTGCCTTTATTGTAGGCATGAATAAAAAAACTTCATCCTACATATTAACCATTGGCATTTTAATACTCTTAGGTTTTATTATTAAAGGTACTTTTAACCAGCCTGGCATAGAAGATATGCAGGCTGGTTTTAAAGAAATTTCTAAATACAGAAACGCAAATAATACCGGCCCTGTTCAAAGAATTTACGCTGTTACAGTTAAAGATTCCATCTGGAAAGAAATGGAAGATTATGGCAATATTATGCCGCACACAAAATATGGAAACACAAAAGTTTACTTTTTTAAAGAAGGAACAAACGTTCCATTAACATTGCAGCCGGGCGATGTAAACTTCGATGCAGAATTTAATAAAAATTGCATTGCCCTGTACGAAAAAAGCGCAATGAGTCAGGTTGCTTTTAACAAGTATCCATTTAATTAAAGGTATTTTGAAGAAAAAGCGCTTTTTCAACATTGAAATTTCCAACGTTCAAACACTACAACATTCAAACAATTTTAAATCCTCTCAACTTTACAACATTCCAACAATTTTGAAGCAACTATTGCTTAAATTCGCCCCATGGCAAAAATATCAATTAACCTTGCTACAGGTTCGTTTCAAAAGGAAGAAATTATAGTTGGAATAGATTTAGGCACTACCAATAGTTTGGTTGCTTTCATCAATCCCGATAAAAATCCGCAGGTAATTAACGATTCTGGTAAAGGATTATTAGTGCCATCAGTTGTTTATTTCAACAATCAAAATGAAACCGTTGTAGGTAACGAGGCTAAAGAGTTTTTAACTACCGACCCATCGAATACTATATTTTCTGTAAAGCGATTATTAGGTCGCTCTTACAAGGATGTTGCAGAACATAAAGACATTTTTTCTTATAAGATTATTGATGATGATTCTGATTCGTTGGTTAAAATTCAAGCGGGAAACCGTTTTTACACACCGATTGAATTATCTGCAGAGATTTTAAAAGAACTTAAAGCCAGAGCTGAACATGCTTTAAAAACACCTGTAAATAGAGCTGTAATTACCGTTCCTGCATATTTTAACGATAGCCAACGCCAGGCAACACGTGATGCTGGAAAACTTGCGGGTTTAGATGTAATGCGAATTGTTAACGAGCCAACTGCTGCAAGTTTAGCTTACGGAATTGGTTTAGACCCATTGCAACAAAAAACAATCGCTGTTTACGATTTAGGTGGTGGAACTTTCGATGTTTCTATCCTTCAAATTCAAAATGGAATTTTCGAAGTTTTAGCTACAAATGGAAATACTTATTTAGGTGGCGATGATTTTGACAGAGCGATTTTAAATCACTGGATTGAAAAAAATAACCTAGACATTAAAGTTTTAGCTGAAGATAATATCTTGATGCAAACGCTGCGTTTACAGGCTGAAGCCGCTAAGAAAGCATTATCTACCCAAAATTTATATAATGAAAAAGTTGGCGAAATCTGGTGTACTTTAGATAAGCAAACTTTCGAACAATTAATTTCTACAAAAGTTAAAGAAACCATTACAGCCTGTAAAAATGCTTTAAAAGATGCTGATTTAACTTCAGCAGATATTGACGAAGTAATTTTAGTTGGCGGCTCAACGCGTACACCATTTGTAAAACAAGAGGTTGAAAAATTCTTCGGTAAAAAACCTCAAGATAACATTAATCCTGATGAGGTTGTAGCACTTGGAGCAGCCATCCAAGCTGATGTGTTAGCAGGAAATCGTTCTGATATTTTATTGTTAGATGTTACACCACTTTCGTTGGGTATCGAAACTATGGGCGGCTTAATGGATGTAATTATTGCCCGTAATAGTAAAGTTCCAACTAAAGCCGGGCGCCAATATACAACCTCAGTAGACGGACAAGTGAACATGAAAATTTCTGTTTACCAGGGCGAACGCGATTTGGTTAAAGAGAATCGTAAGCTTGCCGAGTTCGATTTAAAAGGAATTCCGGCTATGCCTGCAGGCTTGCCAAAAGTTGATATTAATTTCTTACTAAATGCAGATGGAATTTTAACCGTTCAGGCTATCGAATTACGTTCTGGTGTGAAACAAGAAATTGAAATTACTCCAAGCTACGGTTTAAGCGATGATACAGTAGAAAAAATGCTTTTAGATAGCATCGAACACGCACAAAGTGATGTACAAGAACGTATGCTTATCGAAGCAAGAAGCGAAGGCGAACAATTGCTTTATACTGCAGAACGGTTTATCGAAAAACACTCAGAACATTTAACCGCTGAAGAAATCGCTGAAACTAAAGTTCACATCGAGGCTTTGAAAACTGCTTTAGCATCACAAGAAAAAGATACAATTTTGAAAAAGGCTGATGAATTGAATGAGTTTACCCGTCCGTTTGCAGAACGCGTTATGGATGCGGCAATTTCTACAGCAATGAAGGGAAAGAAAATAGAGTAAAGCCTGGGACTTACTTTTACCGTCATTGCGAGGCACGAAGCAATCTTACAACTATGGATTTTGTTAACTAACGCTTTAAGATTGCTTCGTGCCTCGCAATGACGACCGAATAATCGAATTCTCCCTGATACTTATATTCTTAAATGGAACTTCAATTCCTTCTATAGTAATTACAATCTTTTCTTACCATACATCAAAAATTCTCTGCCCCTAACCCATTAACTTTGTTAAACAAATTTTAGCAATATGGAATTAGGTATCGGTATGTTTGGCGATTTGCAAGTTAACGCAAAAGGAGAAGTTCAACCAGCACAGCAAAGATTACAGGAAATTATCGAAGAAATTAAACTCATGGATGAAGTGGGTTTAGATTTTTATGGCATTGGCGAACACCATCGCCCGGATTATGCAGTTTCTAGTCCTGAAATTATTTTAGCCGCAGCAGCAACGGTTACTAAAAACATTAAGTTAAGCAGTGCGGTATCGGTTTTGAGTTCATCTGATCCGATTAAACTTTACCAAAATTTTGCTACTGTAGATTTAATTTCAAATGGCCGTGCCGAACTTATGGCTGGTCGCGGAAGTTTCATCGAATCCTTTCCTTTGTTTGGCTATAATCTTCAGGATTATGATGAACTTTACGAAGAGAAATTAGACCTTCTTCTAAAAATCAATAAAGAACCAAAAATAACCTGGAAAGGAAAATTTCGTCCAGAACTGGTAAACCAGGAAGTTTTACCACGTGCTGTAAACGATAATTTAAAAATATGGGTAGCTGTTGGTGGTACGCCAGAATCCGTAGAACGTGCGGGTAGATTAGGCTTGCCTGTAATGTTTGCAATAATTGGCGGACAACCAATACAATTTAAACCACTATTCGATTATTACAAAAAAGTTTATCAAGCTTACGGGCATGACATGAATAAATTTGAAGTTGGCGTTCATATGCATTCTTTATTTGGTGATGATAGCCAGGGAATTGCAGATTACTACTATCCACTTTACTCTGCACAAATGAATAGAATTGGTAGAACACGCGGTTGGGCACCATATCAACGCAATCAATTTGATGATGGAACAAGCGACAGCGGAGCTTTAATTATTGGTGATGCAAATCAATCAATAGAAAAAATTCTAGCAATGGAAGAAACTTTTGGTTTAACACGTTTCTCTGCTCACATGGATGTTGGTGGGCCATCACACGCAGCTATGATGAAATCTATTGAAATCTTCGGGACTAAAATTGCTCCAAAAGTTAAAGAAGCTTTAAAGAAGTAAATTACTTGCCATGTTGGCTTCGTGATCTCGTTATTCCCGCAAAGGTGGGAATCTTAAAGCGCCATACAAATCGATTTGAGATTCCAAATTAAATTGGGAATGACGACCGTTCAAAATATAATTTGCTCAATAAAACAAATAATTTTAACAAAATACCTTCGATAAATTTAGACTGATACTTATTTACTCTTCAATAAATCGTTATTTCGACCAGAGTGGAGAAATCTTTTAAATAGCAAACTCTCAGTTCAAAGATTTCTCGGCTGCGCTCGAAATGACGATTAAGCTAAAAACATAAAGTCTAAACTTTATGTTTTTTCAATATTTGTAAAAAAGTGTAAACATAACAGCCAATACACACAGCAAATAAACTTTCGAGCAAAGCAAAAACTGTCATAATTGTTGTAAGAATAATTGCTGCTGTAAGAAAGTTGAATACAAAAGTCGTGGTAATCAAAAGGCAAAAAATAAAGCCCATGGTTGCCGCGAATTTTTTAGGTGCCAAATCTGTCATTTTTGGATTCAAACTCATTGCCTTTGAGATTTTCATTGCAAAACACTTCAAAAAACTAAGTTTTCCATTCGTAAATGCCCTAATTCCAAAATCGAAAGCAAGAAAAAATATTGCCCAATAATTTGAAAATGAAATGCAACAAATTGCAATTATTGCAACCATAAAAGCAATAATCCTCACTACATTTTCATTAATTCTTTCAGCAGAAATTGGACAAGATAAATCCATAAAGTGTTTTTTTTGATTCGAATTTACGAAATTTAGGTTTTCTAAGTTAGCACACATCGATTTTATCTCAATTGGAAACTCAATTCAACATTAGGAACCTTTACACGCCTATACAGCCAACAGTTAAGCAAATGGCCAATGCTGTAAGTTATAACGAGATTCTTCCCGATATCCAACTTCAACCTTATATTTATTGCTTTTGGGAATTAGAAACAAATCAACCTTTAGCGGAGCAATTTAATTACAGAGTTGTGGCCGATGGATGTATTGATATCTTTTTCAACTTAAATAACCCACATGAAAGTTTTATAATGGGCTTTTGTAAAAAATATACGGAGTTTGAGTTGGAGAATGTATTTCATTACATTGGCATTAGGTTTTTGCCGACCATGTTCCCGATGCTTTATAACATCAACGCTAAAGATTTAAGTAATCATGCTCAAAATCTAGATGCTGTTGTACCATCAATTTCTAAGTTTATTTCGGGTAATTTTTCCAATGAATTAGACAAATCTCGAAGAGCTCATTTGCTGAATACTTTTTTTAAAAATTATATTAATCAACATACTTTTACTTACGATAACAGGGTACAGAACGCCATAAATATTATTTTAAAGAATTTCGGCGTACTAAATATCGAAAAAGATTTAGATGTTGGGTTAAGCTCTAGACAACTCCGCAGATTATTCGAATTTTACATCGGCGATAGCCAGAAAACGTTTAGTCAAGTGGTCCGTTTTCAAAATATCTTAAAGGCGAAACCATCCATCCAAAGTTTAAAATCGAACAAGTTATTTTTGGAGCAAGGCTATTACGACCAGGCTCATTTCATCAAGAATTTTAAAAATTTCTACGGTGTAACGCCAAATCACGCATTTCGAAAATAAGTTTGTCCGTTTTTTACAATCTTAGTGTTTTCCTTTTTCTCAATTTTGATTTAAATAATCAGGATTATGAAAAATAGAACTCTAATTCTTTTAATACTATTGTTCTTATGCGGCAATGTATTTTCACAAAATAAGTTAAATCATAAAAAACAACACACCATGAAACTAAATGCAGGAATTGTAACAGACAAAATAGCCGAAAGCAAGGCTTTTTATACCAAGATTTTAAATTTTGGAATCACTTTCGAAAACGAGTTTTATCTGCTTTTACATACACCCGATAAAAGTTCGGAAATCAGTTTTCTTTTGCCTAATCACCCAAGTCAGCAATCATTTTTCCATAAGCCGTTTTTAGGCCAGGGAATGTATTTAACCATCGAGGTTGATAACGTTGATGAAATATATGAGCGAATAAAAAAGCAAAATATTTCTATCAAAATTGAGATTAGAAACGAGCCTTGGGGCGATAGACATTTTGCTATTGAAGACCCAAACGGTGTTGGAATTGATATCGTGACTTATGCTCCACAAGATGAAAAATAATTTCTAGTCTTTTAGTAAGCGATAATTTTTCACTAACCTTGTAAAATTCATTCCTATATTTAGTAAAGCAAATTACGCATCACAAAATAATAGAATGAATAATTCAGAACAATTAAATATACTTTTAATTAAGCTAGAAAATTTATTGCTTAGGCAGCAAGGTTTCGAAGCTGAAATTGAAGCCTTAAAGCGAGAAGTAAAGATTTTACAATCTCCAGACTCTGCCTTTTCTTCGCCAGCAACACCAGCTCCTGCTCCAGCAATAGTTCCGCCACCGAGAAATACGCCTCCAAGTCAGGTTGTTCAGGGTAGTAATGTACCGCCAGTATTTTCAAAAGAAACTTCAACTCCAGTAAACCAACCTCAAAGTAAATTCTCTGAAAGATTTAAACGTGAGAACATGGTTAAATCTGATTTTGAGAAGTTTATTGGCGAAAACCTCATAAGCAAAATCGGAATTTTAATCCTCATCATTGGTGTTGCAATTGGTGCAAAATACGCAATAGACCATGATATGATTAGTCCGTTAACGCGGATAATTTTAGGTTACGCAGTTGGTGGAGGTTTAATGGCTTTTGCTATCAAGCTGAAAGAAAAATATGAAAATTTTTCTGCCGTTTTAGTAAGCGGTGCAATTGCCATCATGTATTTCATCACTTATGCAGCCTACGATTTTTACTCGCTAATTCCTCAGGCTTTAGCTTTTGCATTAATGGTGGTTTTCACATCTTTTACGGTTGTAGCAGCGCTAAAATACAATAAGCAGGTTATTGCACACATTGGCTTAGTTGGCGCTTACGCAGTACCATTTTTATTAAGCGATGGTTCGGGTAAAGTTGGTGTGTTGTTTACTTACATGGCCATTATTAACATTGGAATCCTTATTCTGAGTTTTAAAAAATATTGGAAACCACTTTTTTATGCATCATTCGGCTTAACCTGGCTTATATTTTTAGCCTGGCGGATAGATTTAGCTTCAAATAACAGCTTTTTCGCTCTTTCATTAATTTTCTCAGCAGTATTCTTTATTACTTTTTATATTACCAATCTGGCTTATAAAGTAACTAAAAAAGAAATATTTGGCTTTAGTGATGTTGTTATTTTACTACTAAACAGCTTTGTTTATTATGGCATTGGCTATTTTATCCTATCAGAAAACAAGAATAGTGTAGAGTTATTAGGCTTGTTTACATTAGCCAATGCAGTTATTCACTTTGTGGTAAGCTTAATTATTTACAAGAAAAAACTAGCCGACAAAAACCTGTTTTATTTGATTTTGGCAATGGTAATTACCTTTATCACGATGGCTGTACCAGTTCAATTAAATGGTGGTTGGGTAACTATTTTTTGGTCGGTTGAAGCTGCTGTATTGCTTTATTTGGGCAGGGTTAAGAATATCGCGATATACGAAAAACTTTCTTTTCCGTTGATATTTCTAGCGTTTTTAAGTCTTATAGAAGATTGGACAACAACCTACGATTTGAATGCATATTATACTTCTATCACTCCTATTTTAAATGTTGGTTTCTTAACTGCTGGTATTTTTATAATAAGCTTTATCTGGATGCTTGTTGTGAGCAGAAAAGAAGATGAAAAACCTGCAGAGTGGCCTTGGATGAGAACTATTCTCACCTATGCTCTTCCATCTATTTTACTTTTTGTAGCTTATTTTACTTTTAAATTCGAGATTACTAAGTTTTTTAATAACCTAATTGAGCAGAGTAAAATTAATACCACTCCAAATGCAAAACCTGGGTATGGTAGCATAGAATACAATTACAACTACGAAACACTTAATGTAGCTTGGATTTACATTTATACTTTAATTTTTGCATCTGTATTAACGTATTTCAACATTAAAAAAATTAAGAATAAGGAACTTGCAGTTGCTAACTTGGTTCTTAATCTTTTAGTTGTAGTGGTGTTTTTAACTCACGGACTTTATACCTTAAGTGAATTAAGAGACAATTACTTGCATCCAGTTCAAAATTTCTTCAACATAAATAGTTTTAATATTGGCATTAGGTATCTCTCTTTTGCATTTTTTGCACTCTTGATTATTCAATGTTACCAATTACAAAAATCTACGTTGTTGAAGAAAGGTTTTACAACCATGTTCGATTTTTTTCTTTACATCACCGTTTTGTGGGTTTTAAGTAGCGAATTGATTAATATTTTAGAACTATCTGGAACCGAAGAAAGCTATAAATTAGGCTTAAGTATTCTTTGGGGAGTTTATTCATTAGCGTTGATAAGTATCGGCCTCGCGAAAAACAAAAAACATCTTCGTATTGGTGCAATGGTTTTATTCGGAATCACGTTAGTTAAACTTTTCTTTTACGATATCTATAGCTTGGGTACAATTGCAAAAACCATTGTTTTCGTGTCGTTAGGAGTGCTTTTACTTATAATATCTTTCCTTTATAACAAATACAAACATTTAATTATTGATGATGCTAAAGCTGAAAATTAAACTATTTGCATTAATACTGCTTTGTGGAAACTTTGCTATTGCTCAAACCAACCAGTATAAATATCAACGTAAACTTGATGGTATTAATAACAACTGGCATATTCTAAAATTGCCTGAAAATTTATATCAAAACACTAATAACGACCTGAGCGATTTAAGAATTTATGGTATCAAAGGAAAAGATACGCTAGAAATGCCATATCTATTAAAGCTACGCAGCGACGAAGTGAAAACACACGATGTGGATTTTAAACGCCTTAACCAAACATCAAATAACGGCGATTATTTTTTCACTTTTCAGCCTAATAAATTATCAGTTATTAATAAAATAGATCTGAGTTTTAAACAGCAAAACTTTGATTGGAAAGCTGCGCTTGAAGGAAGTAACGATAACAATCAATGGTTTAGCATTGTAAAGGAAAGTCGTATTTTAAGTATAAAAAATACCAGTACAGACTACAATTTCACAAAAATTTCCTTTCCCGATGCAAAATACGCTTATTATCGAGTGAGTATTAAAAGCAATGTGCAACCCGAATTATTAAGCGCAAAAATAACACAGAGTGATACAACAAAAGGCGTTTACCAAATGTATTTACCAACACAAATCTCAACGGTAAATAATGAAAAAACTAAAGAATCAGAGATTACAGTTTCGGTAAAACAGCCATCTTTGATATCAAATCTAGTGCTACAAGAAGCTAGTCAGCACGATTTTTTTCGTCCAATAAAAATTGAATATGCTACCGATAGTTTTAAAACTGATAAAGGCATGCAATACCAATATGCAACCCTTTTCGAAGGCACTTTCAGCTCTTTAGAAAAAGCTAGCTATAGCTTTAATAACACAATGCTGTCTCAACTAAAAATCACAATAGAAAACGGCGACAACCAGCCTCTAAATGTTGTTGGTATAACACTTCAAGGAAACATCTACGAATTAGTAACCCGTTTTGATGAACCAAACATGAATTACTTTTTGTATTACGGCAATAAAAATGCTGTCACTCCAAATTACGACCTTGCAAAATTTGAAAGTAAAATCCCAGAGAATTTAACCTCAATAAACATTAAGGAAGAACAGAAAAACCCAGCTTATTCAATAAAAATAGAAAAGCCATTATTCGAAAACAAAGTATGGTTATGGGCTTTAATGGCGATTATTATTGCGCTTTTGGGCTGGTTTTCTTTTAAAATGCTTAAGAATTAGAAGATTTATTTAATCGAGAAATTAATGCTCCCTAATCCAACAGTAGAAAAACTTTATGCTAATGCTAAATTAAGCAAGATAGAACTTAGCAACATAGTTGATGCTTATGAAAGAATTGAACTGAAAAAGGGCAATTTCTTATTAGAAGAAGGACAAATAGCAAATCAATACTATTGTTTAGAGCGTGGTTTAATAAGGTCGTTTGTAAACAATTACAAAGGCGATGAGATTACGACAAACTTTTTTGGTACAAACGAAATTGTTATTGAAGTAGCATCATTATTTCAAAGAATTCCAACGAAAGAAAATATTCAGGCTTTAACAGATTGTGTATGTTGGAAAATTGATTTTGATGCTTTTCAAAAGTTTTTCCATTCCATTGAAGGTTTTAGAGAATGGGGACGAAGTTATCTTTCTGGGAGTTTATTTCATTTCAAGCAAAGGTCGATATCTATGATTACAGATTCTGCTACAGACAGATATTTAGATTTGTTAAAACAAAAACCAGAAATTTTAAAACATGCTGCTTTAAAACACATTGCTACCTATTTAGGCATAACGGATACATCCTTAAGTAGAATTAGAAAGGAAATTTTTAAATAACGTTTTCTTGCCATATGGCAAGTTAAGTACGGTTTCGTTATGTTATTTTTGAATAAAAAGAAATGGCAGAAAACTTACCCAATTGGATAAACTATGTATTTTTAATTATTGTTGGTTTAACATTGTTATTCTTTTACATTTCAAATGGGAAACCATTCAAACTAATTATTTTTTTATCTGTATTGTCAATTGTGCAATTGGTACTTGCATTTAATGGTTTTTACAAAATTACAGATACCTTTCCACCAAGACTAATATTCATATTCGCACCTAATATCGTTTTGCTGATTTTTGGATTATTACCCAAGCAATTAGAATATGTTTTTAAGCATAGGAATTTAAAAGTTAGCACCTTTTTGCATACCATTAGATTTTTTATCGAAATTATTCTTTACCAGTTATTCATAAATAAATTGATTCCAGAATTGATGACTTTTACTGGAAGAAACTTTGATATTTTCGCAGGATTAACGGCACCAATAATTGCTTTTCTGATTACTAAAAAGAAAATTGGTAATAAAGCCTTAATTTTGTGGAACTTTATATGTTTAGGTTTAGTCTTATTTATACTGATTAATGGTGTATTATCATCGCAAACACCATTTCAGCAATTTGGATTTGAACAACCAAACGTTGCGATATTATACTTTCCATTTATACTGTTACCATCAACAATTGTCCCTCTTGTTGTTTACACGCACATTACCGATCTCTTATTTTTAATCAAAAAAACAAAACATGAAGAACATTTTTCAACCCTCGGTAACTAACGAAGTAATCGAAAGAATTAACCAATTACAGCCTAATACACCACAACTTTGGGGCAAAATGAATGCATCAAAAATGCTGGCACATTGTAATGTTAGCTATGAATTGGTGTATGATAATAAACATCCAAAACCTAACGCTTTAATGAAATTGATTATGAAAGCACTTGTGAAAAACATTGTTGTAAACGAAAAACCATATAAAAGAAATAGCCAGACTGCCCCATCATTTTTAATTGCTGATGAGAAGGAATTCGAGAAAGAAAAAACTCGATTAATTGATTATTTGAATAAGACTCAACAATTAGGCGAAAGTTATTTCGATGGAAAAGAATCCCATTCATTTGGAAAACTTACAAAAACCGAGTGGAATAATATGTTTTACAAACATTTAGACCATCATTTGGGTCAGTTTGGTATTTAAAAATGTCTCGATTGCCCTTTAATAAGTCTTCTTTTTAACCATAATAAACGAAATTGATGCTTAACTTGTATAGATAAAATTCTAACCAAAACAAGTATGTCAAAACCACTAGTTACCTGTCTTTTGTTTGATGGACAAGCAGAGACAGCAGCAAAATTTTATTGTACAGTTTTCAAAAATTCAAAAATTACTCAGGTAACACCCATGGTTGTTACTTTTGAATTAAATGGCAGTAAATTTATGGGGCTAAACGGCGGACCCGAGTTAAAATTTGATGAGGCAATTTCATTTATGATAAGTTGTGATACACAAGATGAAATAGATTATTATTGGGAAACTTTTACCAAAGACGGTGGCGCTGAAAGTATGTGTGGTTGGGTTAAAGACAAGTTTGGAGTTTCCTGGCAAATTGTACCTGCTAATATTGCAGAATTGCTATCGAACCCTGAAAAAGCTGCAAGAGTTATGGATGTTGTTATGCAAATGAAAAAATTGGATATAGCCAAAATTGAAAATGCTTAAATAACCTAATTACATTAAATGAAAAGATTAACGATAATTTCCGCGTTAACCATCCCACTTATTCTTTGTACTTCCTGGGGTTTCTTTGCGCATCAAAGAATTAATAATCTTGCTGTGTTTACGTTACCTGCGGGAATGATTTCTTTCTATAAAAAGAATATCAAATATATAACAGAACATGCTGTAGACCCAGATAAAAGACGATATGCTGATACATTGGAAGCACCGAGACACTATCTTGATGTTGAAAATTATGAAAAGCATATCGACAGTATTCCTGAAAAATGGAATGATGCTGTTGCAAAATATGGAGAAAAAAAGCTCAACACAGATGGTATTGTTCCATGGCAAATTCAGCGTACTTATTATAGTTTGGTTAAAGCATTCGAGAATCGAGATTCTATTAAAATTTTAAAATATTCTGCAGATTTAGGTCATTACATTGGTGATGCACATGTACCTTTGCATACAACATCAAACCATAATGGTCAACTAACTAATCAAGTTGGCATTCATGCTTTTTGGGAAAGCAGATTGCCTGAACTCTTTCATACTAACTATAATTTTGTTGTTGGTAAAGCGACTTATATAGAAAACCCGTTAAAAGAAGCCTGGAAAATTGTTAAACATACCAATACTCTGGTTGATACCGTCTTGAGATTCGAATCACAATTAGCTTCAAACTTTCCATCTGATAAAAAATATAGTTTTTCTGAAAGGAATAACACGGTTTTAAAGCAATATTCTGTTGCTTATTCAAAGGCTTATCACGATAAAATGGAGCATATGGTAGAGAAGCAAATGCGTTCTGCAATTTTAAAAATTGGTTCTTATTGGTTTTCTGCATGGGTAGATGCTGGTCAGCCAGAACTAAAAAACCTAACTAAAGTTGAACCGAAAGCAGATGAAAAAAAAGCTGAGGCTGAAACGGAGAAAAAATTCCTAAAAGGATTTCCAATTGGTAGAGAGATTTAGTATCTAAAAACAAAAGGCAAGAATTACTTCTTGCCTTTTGTTTTTTTATCTTTTAAGATTAATTTTTAGAATCGTCTCCCTCAATAATTTCTTCAATTTTTTTAGGTTGCAATTTACTTTTTATTGCTGCCCAAATTGCCGGAACAAAAGTTACAACTGCAATGAAAACGATAACCAATTCAAAATTATTTTTAATAATTGGAATTTGGCCCAATACAAAACCTCCTAATAATAAAGCTACAATCCATGAAACTCCACCAATAATGTTGAAGTAAGTAAACCTACCAAAAGGCATTTTAGCAATACCCGCAACAAAAGGTGCAATGGTTCTGAAAATAGGTAAAAAGCGACTAAAGATTATTGCTTTACCACCATGCTTTTCAAAAAACTCATGCGATTGTTCGTAATATTTAAGTTTTAAAATCTTGTTTTCTTCTTTAAAAACACCAGCACCTAAAACGCTACCCAATTTAAAGTTTACTGTATTACCTAAAATTGCTGCAACAATTAAAATAATTAGCATTACCCAAATATTTAAACCAGTTTCGTGCTCACCTGCAATTAGCGCACCCATTGCGAATAGTAAAGAATCGCCTGGCAAAAAAGGCATTACAACTAAACCAGTTTCAGCAAAAATGATAAGGAATAAGATTAAATAAGTCCAGGTTTGGTAATCGTTCACGATTTGAGCCAAATGAACATCAATGTGAAGTATGAAATCTAAGAGTTGTTGTAGTAATTCCAATTGTATATGATTTTGGGCAAAAGTAGGAATATCAAATTGATTTAAAGATTATTCTGAATTTATTAGCAGAAATTTAATTACTACTGACAATAATGCGTTCTCTCAACTTGCCTTTTCTACTGCCTTTATTTATACCATCGATAAGAATTGTGTTATTACTTCCCTTTACAAAATTTGTGAATGGAATGGTATCAATTACATTTACCGAATCTAAAAGGTTTAAATATATATCGGAGGTTTTATTTGCAGGAAGTTTTACATAACCTGAATTTTCACCAAGACCTAAAATTTTAGAGAATGTTGATGACTGACTTCGGATACTAACTTTTGAATTTAAAGTGTAACCGTGGTTAATAAAAAACAATCTTACTGATGCAGTATCGCGTGATAAATTATCCTCTAATACAGTAAGTACAGAATCAGTTGCAGTGGTTTTGCTATAATAAACAGAATAGTTTTTACCAACGCCCAATGAAAATTTTATTGAATCACTAACAATTTGTGTTGCTGTATTTTTAGCAAGAATGCTATACTCTTTATCACCAAACATAGTAATATAACTACTATTACTGCCATAGCCAACTCCTGTAGCAGCCCGAATACCGTTTAAATAAAAATCCTGAGCTTTTTCATCGATTATGTTGATAAACCTAACCTTTGTATCGTAGGTGTTAGTGTTCTCGTTTTTAACGCAACTTACCAAACACAAAGTAAGTGCAAAAAGAGCAAATGAAAGTTTGAGAAACGCTGATAATTTAATTTTCATGCGTAATTATAAATGTTCTTTTCAAAGATAGCCTTTGTAACTTGAATTGTAGATGAAACTGATTAACTAATTATCAACTATCAGATGTGCTTCCAAGGTTGCAGCTGTTAAGCCACTAAGCCAGATTGTATAAATTTTGCCAGGTAATAAATCGGCAGCCGGAATTGTTTTTATACTACCAGAACCAACAACATTATACCTTAAAGCCGCACCACTTTCAACAGTAAAATAATTAGAAGCTTCTTTAAACAATAAAGCATTAATAAATGGTGAGCCAGTTTGAATGCTTACGTTAACGCCTGTGTTAAAATATGGTGTTAAGTTAACCACTCTAATTTTTGCAGCAGTCATATCAGATATACTTAAATTATCTTCATAATTTACGATTTCTTTCTTGCCATCTCTATCTGCAACTAAAAAAGTGCTATAAGTTAATGATGGTGTAAAATTTAAATTGGTATCTGTATTTAAATTATTAGAACCTACAAAACTGATGCTCCTACTGCCTGATTGTATTTTTGCATATTCACTCGTTTCACCAAATGATAATGCTGTTGTAGTCATTTTTGAATTATCAATATAAACCTCTTGCTTAATTTCGCTTTGCACAGCATTTATAACTTTTATTTTTGCCTGACCTTGCACAACAACATTTGGATCGTGCTTTTTACAACACAATAAAAACACAGAAAATGCTAGAAATAAAAAAATAAACGGCTTAAAAGATTGGTGAGTAGAGCTTTTCATAAATAGATGTATTTGGCTTAAATAAAAATGGCTTGGTTCAAAAACCAAGCCATTTTTATTATATGAAGCTAAAAACTTCGCTACTTAGTAACTGTTATTTAACATTACAGGCATTACAAGCATTAGCACATCTTCGTTTTCATCATTAGTTTGAGGAATTAATAATCCTGCTCTATTTGGTGTAGAAAGCTCTAATGTAACTTCATCGCCACTTAAATTATTAAGCATTTCGATTAAGAAACGAGCATTAAAACCTATTTCTAAGTCTTCACCATCGTATTGACAGCTTAAACGCTCATGCGCCTCATTAGCAAAATCTAGATCTTCTGATGAAATATTTAATTCGCTACCATTAATTTTCAATCGAACCTGGTGCGTAGTTTTATTGGCAAAGATAACCACACGACGAAGTGTATTTAAAAATAAACTTCTATCAATAACCAATTTATTAGGATTATTTTGAGGGATAACTGCCTCGTAATCAGGATAACGCTCGTCTATTAAACGACACACTAAATTGATGTTTTCAAATTTAAAGAAAGCACTTGTAGCGTTATAATCAACAGATACATTTATATCGTTTGAAGGTAACGCAGCTTTTAAAAGTGTTAATGCCTTTTTAGGAAGAATAAATGAAGTTGCTTTATCAGCTTTGCTATCCATACGGCGGTAACGCACCAATTTATGTGCATCAGTTGCTACAAATGTAATATGCTGTGGAGATAGTTGGCAAAATACACCAGTCATTGCCGGGCGTAATTCATCGTTACTAACCGCAAAAATTGTTTTTGTAATTGCTTCTGTTAAAACTGAAGCAGGTAAATTAACTGATGATGCATTTTCAACTACCGGAATTTTCGGGAAATCATCACCGTTTTCTCCGCTAAGTTTATATTTTCCATCACCTGCACTAATTTCAATTGCGAAAGTTGCATCATCAATATTAAAAGAAATTGGCTGGTCTGGTAAAGTTTTAAGGGTATCTAATAAAATTTTAGATGGAACAGCTACTTTACCCTCCTCTTTCGATTCTACAGCCAAAGCAGTAGTCATGCTGGTTTGTAAATCAGTTGCAGAGATTGTTAAATTGCCTTCTTTAATTTCGAAAAGAAAATTTTCTAATATAGGTAAAACCGTACTGCTGCTAGATGCACCATTTACAGTTTGTAGGTGTTTTAATAAAGTTGATGTGGATACAATAAATCTCATGATATCAATTAGTCTTCTTCAAAAATATAAAAATTATTTAGCGTACTTGTACTTGCGGTAATAATGTTGAAAAGTTGCAAAGAATATTAACAATAATAAAGGAAAAACAACATTTATTACCTGCCATTTGGTTTTTTCTAGCTTAATTTTTGCTTTATCGAGCAATCGAGTTTTAACTTCTTTATTTCTTAACTCAATTAGATTATCATCATCGGTAAAATAATCTGCAATATTTAAAAGTAGTGCTTTATTTCCGTAAGTACGTTGTGTATATCTATCAAAGCCTAATGGCAACGGCGAGTTATCTTTTGCAATAACCTGATTTTTGAAAATATCTCCATCACCAATTACAACCATTTTTGAATTTTTACTTACCGCAGCATTTGTATAAGGACTTCCAATTTGAGCAGGCAATGGCCTCCCGGCAAAAACTGATGGAAATTCACCCTCTAATAAAACGCCCGCACTTTGTAGTGGATTTTGGAAAGTTTTCGGATCAGGTTGTTCTGCAACCATTTGCAAAGAGAATAACTTCGGAACATTGAAAACTTTATTAAACGCTGATGTAGTTAAAATATAAGTCTTCTTTACATCTTTAACGCCAATAGTATCTACTGTACTTGGAAATTCAGTTTTTATACCATCTAAATTTTTCACTAAGCTTGCAGCAGTATCTGGTAATAAAATTGGGTAATAAATCCAGGGCACTAATTGAATTTGCGATTGCCCACCAACAACACCGGTTGATACAGGAATTTCGGCAGAATTTTTATCAGCAATAACATTATAATTAATCCTTGCGCCATACATAAACAGCATGTCATCAAGATTTAGGTTTTTGTTAAGCACCATTTGCGCTCCTTTACCACGTAAGCTATCTAACTCAGCAGAAACCTGGTCGATACTCCAAAGTACTCTTCCGCCGTTCATCACGAAGTAATTAATTTTATACTTTTCAGTTTCGGTAAATGCTTGTTGCGGCTTCACAATTATCATCATTTTTAGCTTATCCAAACCAGCCTTATCAATGGTATTTAAATTTACTCTACCAACTTCGTAGCTACTGGAAAGTGTGTGTATTGCATCGTAAAGCTCTAAATCAGATGGTTCTCCATTTGCCTCTGTAAAACCGATGCGAGGATTATTTCCTGTTACTACTTTTTTAATACCTGATGTAAAAACATATTCCAGGTTCTCTATTGAACGGTTAATATTATCTTCATAATTACCGCTTGCATCAAGATTTTGGAAAAGTTTAACGGGTAATTCTTTACCATCGCTTTCAATCATCGCCATTGGATAAACCAGTTTTTGAGTTAAACCACTCTCAGTTTTAACACTTAAATTTGTAGCTTCTATACCATGTTGATACAGATTATTTATAACCGTATCTTGATCTGCAGCGTTTAAACCTTCCAAAGGATCTACAAAAACGACCTTTAATTCGGCATTTGAATAAGCTTTATAATCGCTCAGCAAATCTTTTACAGATGTTTGCAATCTTTTAAATGCAGAAGGTAGCTCTCCATTCAAAAAAACAGTAACTAAAACCGGTTTTTGTGTATTTTTTAGAACCTTTTTTGTTTTATCGTTTAACGTAAATCTTTTATCGGCAGTAAAATCAAACCGATGAAAAACATATTTACCAATAACATTAACGGCAATAAGAATTACTAAAACTACAATTATGCTTACCCAATTTTTCTTGTTCTTCATTATTTCTTCCCTCCTGCTGCTAATTTTGTAAACAATAAAAAAACTGAAGAAAAGCTCAGAAAGTAAATCAAATCTCTGGTATCTAAAACGCCACGACTAATAGATTGGTAATGCTCATTTATTCCGAATGCTGATATTGTGGTTTCGAACGAACTTAATGCAAAAAGTTGACTGGTATAATCGAAACCTAAAAATGCAAATGCACAAATTGTTGCAGAAATTGCAAATGCTATAATTTGGTTTTTTGTAATTGATGAAGCAAAAACGCCTATTGATGTGAATGCGGTTCCGAGCAAAAACAACCCAACGTAAGAACCGATTACTGCTCCGGAATCGACATTTCCTTCAGGCAAACCTAATTTTGAGATGGAAAAATAATAAATAGTTGTTGGTATTAATGAGAATAAAACCAAAACTAAACACGATAAATATTTGGCAAAAATAATTTGCCAAAGCGTAATTGGCTTGGTAATCAATAACTCGTAGGTTCCTTCTTTTTTTTCTTCAGCAAATGAGCGCATGGTTATCGCCGGAATTAAAAACATAAAAAGATATGGAACCAGGCTAAAGAAACCGCCGAGTTCAGCATAACCATAATCAAGTATCGATGTATCAGGAAAAAACCATAATAAAAGGCCGGAAACCAGCAAAAAAATCCCAATAGTTATAAAGGCAACCATCGAGCTAAGAAAACTATATAATTCGCGTTTAAAAACTGCGTACATAACTAAATTTAAATGCCGAAGTTAATAAAATATTAAAGCAAATTATAGATGATGGCGTGTTAAATAAGCCTTAAATAAATTGCTTACATCATTAATACTTTCATAGTTTGGTCTGATAAAACCTATACCCGGATGGTCCTGATCCCAAATTGCACCAATCATAACTGCGCTGATAATTACAAAAATGGTAGAAACAATAAAAGTTTCGTTTGAATGGAATTTCTTCATAAATCCAATTAAAAATCCCATCATAAAAGAATATAGAATTAAAATTGCAATTATTAATGATGGTGTGGTTTTACCGTAGTTTTGAGTTAAGCGAATGTAAGCTGAGCGCAAGCCGCTTGTATTGGTTGTTACCTCGTTAATTTCATTTTTTGATGCAGGATATTTATTCAAATATTCTATCAAAAATTCATCTAGTTTTTGATCATTCGCAATAATCTTGTTAACAATTACACCCGTTTCGGGCGCATTAGCATTAAGGTTATGCTCATGAATTTCAAAAAAATCCATTAAATATTTATGTACGGCAGTTTGTAATTCTGGCTCAAAATATTTCGATTTTTTTACCACTAAAGATAGTCGATCTGCTACATCGTAAATTTCTTCATTTCGTTCGGCTGCATTGTTACTTGAGCCTGCTAGTGCAAATGAAAGTAGCAAAGCATAAATGCTCATCAAGCTTGATTCCAGTCCGATATTCTTCCAGGATTTATTTAGATTTAACCGATAAGAAGCGTATCTGGTACCGACCAGAATACTTAAAATCAGCAAAGCTGGATAAAGAATTATGAAAAAGAAATATTGGAACATGGCTTAGAATTAACTACAAAGAAAAACCAAAACCTACTGATAATACATTATTTTTTTCCTGATAGAAATTTCTATTCCCACCAGTTATCGTTCTAAAACCTATACCGTAACCCACATGAATATTCAATCCGTTATCTAGTTCGAAACCACCTAAAAGATTCACCCCATAATCATCCTTCTGAAAATCCTTGTCACTCCCAAATTCTAATTTCCTATCTCCAGAAGTAGTTGTTGTACTACCATTTACTGTAATAGTCGATTCGAATTTATTCCTTCCACTGATGGCCATACCATAATATGGTCCTCCTCCTAACAATACCTTTCCTTTTCCAACTTCAATGGCAAATATTCCATTTACAGGTATTTCTAGATACATTAAGTTTACTTTACCATCGTAGTGATATATTTCACCTCCTAAGTTATATCGATTACCATATTTTGCACCTTTATTTAATAGTGTAACACCTGGTTGAATAGAGAAAAAGCTTGAAACAGGAAAATCGACAATTCCACCAATGTAAAACGAAGGATTCATTTTGTAATCTGGTGGTTCAGGGCCATCGAAAGCATTTGCACCACCATTTGCCGAAATGGTTGGCAAAGTAAGTCCGGCTTTTATGCCAACTTTTATTTGATTTGTTTGTGAAAAGGCGCCAAAAGAAATGGCAGCAATTGATAGCGTTAAAATTAATTTTTTCATAAATAGTTTTTCGGTTAAGAAAATTAAGAAAAAATTAAAGAACTAAATAAGATTTAGTTGATTTATCCGAAAAATAACGCAGGCTTAATTACAATTCAAATGCATAAGCTACTCTTAAGCCTGCAAAACCTTTAGAGTTTGATCTATTTAGAAATTGTAATTCATCGTTTCTACCTGTCCAACCTTCGTAACGAAGACCAACATCTAGTAAACCTTTACCACGCAGTTTAAAAATGTTTCCTACACCTGGCGACCAAACAAATAATGTTTTTTGTCCCTGGTTTACCGGTAATCCAGCTCCCAATTGCGCTTCAGCGTAGAAGCCTTCGCTTAAATAATATTTTAAACCTGCTTTTAATGGAATATATGTTAAATCTTTAACGATAAGAACTTGATTTCGTCTGCCAAAAAAGTTCATAAAACCAGCATTTAAGCTTAACGCAAATTGATTGGAAACCGGTAAATCTAATTTTATAGATGCTCCTGTTCCAATTGCAGAAATACCAGAAAAATTACCGGATGGAAGACCAATTTCTGCACCAACACTTAAGTTAGTTGTATTTTGAGCCTTTAAGGTTACACCTGAAAAAAATAACAAAGCAAATAACAAAAAACTGGATTTCGACATAAATTAAGCAGTAAGTTTTCTAAAAATATCTTCTAATGAGCTTTGATTATTTGCCTTTTTAATTCCTTCAAGCGTATCGTTTGCAACGATTTTACCTTTGTTAATTATGATAATGTCATCGCAAATGGCTTCAACCTCTTGCATAATATGAGTTGAAATAATAACCGTTTTGTTTTTGCCTAGTGCTTTAATCAATGCTCTGATATCAACCAATTGATTTGGGTCTAAACCCGATGTTGGTTCATCTAAAACCAATACATCCGGATTATGGATAATCGCCTGAGCTAAGCCAACACGTTGACGATAACCTTTTGATAACATCCCGATTTTTTTATGCTGTTCTGGTGTTAAACCAACCATTTTAATCACTTCCTCAACACGCTCAGAAATATTTTTTAACCCATAGGTTTGAGCAACAAAATTAAGAAATTCCTTTACATACATATCCGTGTAAAGCGGTGTGTTTTCTGGCAAATAACCAATATGCTTTTTAGCGATAATTGATTGACTAACGATGTCATTTTCAGAAATTTTAGCTTCACCCGATGTTGGCTCCAAATATCCGGTTAACATTCGCATAGTAGTAGATTTACCTGCCCCGTTCGGACCAAGAAAGCCTAAAATCCGACCAGGTTTTGCATCGAAACTAATCGAATCTACCGCTTTTTGTTTGCCGTAATGTTTAGAAAGGTTTTTAACTGAAATACTCATTGTGTTTCTTTATAAATCGGTCGTCATTGCGAGGCACGAAGCAATTTTTCTCGATGTAAATTACTTCATATCTTAAAATGAAGATATTATAATTTAATTAACGTGTGCCGAACTTATTTTCTTGTTGTATCGAAACTTATCCAGTTGCTCTGCAGCTTGGGCAATATTATCTGAAGATAAAATATCAGCACCATTGCTTACCAAATGGTAGTAAACATTTTTCGCCGGGTTAGCTATCGAAATTTTATCAATGTTACCCATTGTACCTAAAATTGTTGTAATTCCGTTATCATGAAGATATTTGTACAACTCCTTATCTGGTGCACTAACACCAACAAAAGCTACAATTCTATTATTTGGTATGCCCAAGCTGTTAAGTCTTTTCAATTCTGATTTCTTTTGTACCGATGCAGAAATCATTAAATCAGGTGCTAACTGATGTACTTCCTGAGCTTGATTTGCTGTATAAGTTATAATTATCGAATTACATTCTACTTTATATTGTTTAACCTTTTCGATAACCTTTGCGTAAGAAACACCACGCTTCAAATCGATGGTTAACAAAGCTTTTCCTTTACTCCAGTTCAAAACACTATCTAAAGTTGGTATCTTAAATTTGGTCTCGTTTCCATCATCATCTTTTAAATTAAAAGCTTGTAACTCCTGGTAGGTGTAATTTCCAATTGCTCCTTTTCCAGTGGATGTTCTATCCAATTTATCATCATGCATAATAACCAAAACAGAATCTTTGCTGTAAGCGATATCAAATTCGATTACCATTGGATTATAGGTAGTAGCGTTTTCAAAAGTTTCTATACAATTTTCTGGAAAACCGGGCATTGGACCGCCACGATGTGCACTGATTAATGGGAAACGATTTTCAGGCGACCATTTTAAAAACTGATAAAGCTCATTAGTATTATCGAATTTGATGTAGTGATGAACTTTTTCTTCTTGTTTGCACGATATAAAAGCTGTTACAACGGTTAAGAAAAGTAAAAAATGAAATCTCATGAATCAAAAGTAGGAAAAAATGGAAAAGCGGAAAGTAAAATGAAGGAATTTTGGTCAAATATGGTTAATTGTTTAAACTGGTTAATCGAGGGCCAAGCAGTTAACCAATTCGACAATTTAAACAGTTAACCAACTTAACAATTCAAACAATTAACCCACCTTACAGTTAACCCTCTTCTACGCATACCCATTTTTTATTGCAAAAACCGCCAAACCTACTCTTGTCTTAAGTTCTAGTTTTTCGCAAAGGTTATCGCGGTAGCTCTCTACTGTACGCGGACTGCAGAACATTTTATCGGCAATTTCCTTATAGTTAAGTTCGGTAACTGTATATTTCAAGAACTCCTTTTCCCGGTCAGATATTTTAATTTCGGCCTCTTTTGATTTATTTAAGCTAAAAAATATAATTTTCGATGCCCATTCTGGATAGAAAAAACCATTAGCGGCCAACTTTGTAAGTGCATTTTCTAACTCCGTAGGGTGAGCATTTTTTAAAAGATAGCCGGTTGCGCCGTTGGTAACCATTTTAATAACACTCTTATCCTCACCTTGCATACTCAGTGCCATAACTTTTATTTCCGGATGGTTAATTTTAACCCAGGTTACAGTTTCAAAACCATCCATTATTGGCATGCTAATATCTAAAAGCAAAATATCCGGAATTTTATTTCCGTTTACAAACTTATCTATCAGGTCTTTTCCGTTTTCGCAAACGTAAATAACTTCAAAATCTTCGAAGTTATTAATAATGCCTTGCAATGCTTTTGCTATAAGTACATGGTCATCTACAATAACAATAGTTTTTTTCATGATTGGTTATTTAAAATAACGGTAAGTGCAGTCCCAAAATTTGGTTTACTTTCAAATCTAAATTGTCCGCCAATAATTTCGGCTCTTTTCTTCATGTTTTTCAGGCCTATTCCATCTGCCTTAATATTTGCATAATCAAAACCCAAGCCATCATCTTGTATTTTAAGTTGCAAAAAAACGTCATCAGAAGAATGTATATCAATATTAATTTTGCTGCAATTAGCATGTTTTAAGCTATTCTGAAGAAATTCTTGCGTTACCCTCAGTAAAACATTCTTTCGTACAAAATCCAGGTCGAAATAAGCTCTATTATAACTAAAAAGCACGTCGCACTTTTGTAATGCATTTAAGTTATCTACTTCATCTTGTATTAAAGTTACAATTTCATTTCTACTCACATTATCATTGGTTAAATTTTTAGAAAGGCTTCTTAAATCCTGCAATGATGAATTTATGATCTGATAAATCTGTTCAATTTTTTCGCTTTCTTGAGGAACCTTTTTCTCGTAAACAAGTTGTTGGCTATATAAACTTACTAAAGTTAATTTTTGCCCGATGTTATCATGCAATTCTCTACCAATCTGCTGCATGGTAGCCTGTTGTATTTCTAACTGTGTTGCTAACAACTCTTTTTGATGAATCTCATTGTTAATTTTAATTTCATTCAAATATTCTTTCTTCCTCGATTTATATTTCCGAATGTAAATCATTATGGCTACAGTGAAGCTCACAAAAAACAGGTTAAATAAAATAACCGTAATTAATAATTCTGCTTTCCCCATATAAATGAAATTGAAAATAATAAATACATCACTATTCCAGAGACTAAGAAATAACCAAAATAGATATCCCAAATTGTAGAATAGTCTTTAAGTAAAGAGTAGAATGCGAAAAACGGCAGTGTTCCAATATAAAACAAGGTAACACCTAAGTTTATATAAAACATTTTATTCCTACTAAAATTAAGTATATCAACAGAATTTACCTGATTATAATACTCTTTCAACACCAAAAACATCAGCAGTAAGCAACCCAGGGTATAATTAAAAGAAAAGTAAATTTTCTTTTCGCTAAAAAAGATTTCGCTAACCAGAAACGATGAAATATATAAGGCCGAAAACCAATAAAATAATCTATAGTTATCAAAAGATTTTACTGCATAAAGCCAATAGAAGAATATAAATTGAAATGGAATAATAAGGTAGTTGTAATACTTTGCTTTCGAGAAACTGAAGTACAAACCACCCCATTTACCAAGAATTTCGCTTAAAAAAATTAGAATTAAGTAGTAAATAAAAAACCTCCAATATTGATTTTTTAGAGGTTTATAATTTAGCAAAGCGATAATTGCAGCCAAGCCTTCTACCCAAAGAAAGCTTTCGCTTAAAAATTTCTGGAAATCACTCAATTCCATTCGTTTCTAATAATTTTCTACCACAGTAACTGCTGGCGGAATGGTTTGACCATGATTTTGAGCCATTACCTCTAGTGCTTGGGTTTCACTATCTGCACTTATTGACATAGTTCTTAAAACCTCACCTTTCTCTTTTCTATTACGAGTATATGTTGTTGCATCAAGTGGGTTGAAATCATAATCTAAATAGTTACCAAGGCTGTCTTTAATTTTCAATGTTGGTACCATAATCAGCGTGTGTTTCTCAGCTAATTCTTTAGATATTGAAAGGTTTCTAAAAATATCCCAATTATCAACTTTTGGGTAAGCAGCATAGTAAAAACGTAATCCTAATCTTTCTTCAGCAATTCCTCTGTCTACCTTTTTGGTTTCATTTTCAATATCTGATGTGAATTTTTTTAGGGTTTTAAAATCAAACCAAACCGAATGTGCATCGTTAATACCCAGCGTTTTATTTATCAATGCTAACTGAATATCACGGTAATTATTAACCATTAGTTGGATGGCTTTTTCGCTCATTGTATTAGGTTTTCCTACGCTTCTATCCTTATTAGAATTATTAAAAAGTTTTTGAAATAGATAAAGTGCAATTGCGCCCGAAACAAATGCAATAACGTAACTGAATGTTGGGTTCGATTCCATAGTTTTTTGGTTTTTATTAAAGTTAATGTTTATTCTCAAATGTGATAAAACTTTTAAGCTTAAAACATGGGGTTTTCCCCATATTTCTATAGTTGTTTTCACCATTTATGGATTTGTTCCTTTCACTACTGATTTTTAGTGATTTACCTGCCAATTTTTTACCCAGGTTAATTGAATTTTGGATGTATAAAACCTCAACAATTTTTAAGGAATAAACCGAAAATCCTAAACAGAGTAGGTACTAAATCAATAAACTAAAAATCATGTCAAAAACTTTGAAAAAAGAAGAAAAGGTAGAGTACACAGGCAGATACCTTGTATTGTTACCAGAAGGATCTAACACATCAGATTCTATTAACCAAATTAACTCGATAAGTGGCTTAAACCTGAAAAGCTCTCTCGAATTTGAAAATGAATTTTTTACCGATAAAGACCTTGCCAAAACCGATGGTATTATCTTAGATAAACTAGGCATTGCAATCGTTAACGAAAAACCAAAAATTGAAAACAGCATTAGCAGTTTTGGAGATAACCAAATGATTGTAGAAAAAGAAACTGTAGTTTATGCCATCGGGATGCTTGATGAAAGCACTCAAAACTATGTTGAAGGTTACAGAGATGCGATAAACCAAATAACAAATGCTTTGGTTGGCTCTGAGTTTGATGAATCGAGCTATGCAGAGCAGGAATCGGAAGTTGAATCGGTTGGTGCAACCTGGGGTTTAAAAGCAACTAATGTTGTACCTACAACTTTCTTAAGGTATAATCCTTATAATGGTGCAGGTATTAAAATTGCAATCTTAGATACCGGATTCGATTTCACACACCCTGATTTTGCTGGGCGCCCGGTTGTGCACCAAAGTTTTATTGCTGGCGAAGCTACGCAAGATGGACACGGCCACGGAACACATTGTACAGGAACTGCTTGCGGACCATTAAATTCGCCATCAGCTTCTGAAAGATATGGAATTGCCTATGCTGCAAGCATTTATATTGGCAAAGTATTAAGCAATGGTGGCTCTGGTGGCGATGGAGGCATTCTTGCAGGTATTAACTGGGCAATTGCAAACCGTTGTGAAGTAGTAAGCATGTCTTTAAGAGGTTTTTTAACCGGGCCAGGTTATTCGGCTGTGTTTGAAACTGCTGCAGCCAGAGCTTTGGCGCAAGGAACTTTAATTATTGCAGCCGCCGGAAATGATTCATCAAGACCTGGTACGGTTAGACAAGTGATGCATCCTGCAAATTGTCCATCAATAATGGCGGTTGGAGCTGTAGATGTTAATATGAATGTTGCAAGTTTTTCAAACGGTGGCTTATACCCTACTTATGGTGCTGTTGATATTGCCGCACCTGGTGTAGGCGTTTACTCATCTACAAAATTGCCTACCAAATATGCAACCTGGAACGGAACCAGTATGGCTACACCACACGTTGCCGGAATAGCAGCACTTTGGGCTCAGGCATCGGGTTTACGTGGCATAAATTTGTGGCGTAAATTAACTTCAACAGCAAAAGCGCTATCTTCGCCTGCAAGAGATGTTGGTGCAGGTTTAGTACAGGCGCCTACAAAAAATAGATTAATTAAATTTCCAATAGATAGATTTCCAATTGAAAGACCTCCAATCTTGGTAAATCCTAGATTCCCTATCGATCCAATTGGTCCTATTGAAAAAATAATAAGATGAAATCAAAATGGTTAATATCTGTTAAAGATGGTAGTTTGAACACCGTATCCAATGACCTTAAAAAATTAGGGATAAAGAGTATTGAAACGCTCGAATCGATTGGTGTAATTATGGTTGTTCCGACAAACCAGAAAATGGCAGATGTAAAAAAAATTAATGGCGTATTAAGTGTTGAGGAAGAAAGGGACGTTAACATTTAGCCAAAACCATTCAGTTTTAATTGTAAACGATGCTGCATAACCTGTAGCATCGTTTTTTGCTTTAGGCTTTAGAAAACCCTTGATAGTTGCACAATTTTAGCCACCTAAACCCGATTGCAGCGAGCACGAAGTGTAACGAAGTAAAGCGTAAAGCGGGGCTATCACAACCGATTAGCATTGCAATTGCTTTCCAAATAATTTTGAACCACCTGAGACATCTAAGAAACAATTAAGCTCCTGCTTTACTTTAATCTTTGGTCTTTAGTCTTTCAGCTCAAAATAATTATCTTTGCCTCCATTATGGCTCAAAAGAATAACGACGAACAATTTAAAAATGTAATATCACATGCTAAAGAATACGGTTTTGTATTCCAAAGCAGCGAAATATATGATGGCTTAAGTGCCGTTTACGATTACGGCCAGTTGGGTGCCGAGTTGAAAAACAACATTAAAACGTACTGGTGGAAAGCCATGGTACAAATGCATGAAAACATTGTTGGAATTGATTCTGCGATTTTTATGCACCCGAAAGTTTGGAAAGCCAGCGGACACGTTGATGGTTTTAACGACCCGATGATTGATAACAAGGATTCGAATAAGCGTTATCGTGCCGACCAATTATTAGAGAATAAAATTGATGAGTTATATTCTGAATTAGCCAATTTTAGTGCAGAAAACAAAGCAAAATTCGAGGAGTTTCAACAAAATATTCTTTCTTGGAGTGATGAAAATCAAGCAGGTTGGATTGAAGGATTTAAAAATGAGAATGAAGCGCTAGATAACGCTAAATACCCTTTTGTTGATGAAGCAAGCTGGAGATTTGTGAAAAAAGGTTTAGCGCTTGAAGTGGAAATGAATTTGGCGCTTAAATCTGAAAATTTAGCCCAGCTGAAAGATTTAATTGTTGATTATAAAGTTATTTGCCCAATTTCTAAAACATCGAACTGGACGGATGTTCGCCAGTTTAACCTGATGTTTAGCACGCAATTTGGTGCAATGGCAGAAGGAAGTGATGAAGTTTACCTTCGTCCGGAAACGGCGCAAGGTATTTTTGTAAACTTTTTGAACGTTCAAAAATCGGGAAGAATGAAAATTCCTTTCGGTATAGCGCAAATTGGTAAAGCTTTCAGAAATGAGGTAATTGCCCGCCAGTTTATTATGCGTATGCGTGAGTTTGAGCAAATGGAAATGCAATTTTTTGTTCGCCCGGGTGAAGACAAAAAATGGTTTGAATACTGGAAAGAAGCTCGCCTTAAATGGCACAAAGCTTTAGGAACATCGCCTGAAAAATATCGTTACCACGACCATGTTAAGTTAGCACATTATGCTAATGCGGCAACTGATATTGAATTTGAATTCCCATTCGGATTTAAAGAAGTTGAAGGTATTCACAGTAGAACTGATTTCGATTTAACACAGCATCAGGAATTTTCTGGCAAGAAAATGCAGTATTTTGATAACGATTTAAATGAGGATGGTAAACCTTACGGAAATTACGTTCCTTATGTTATCGAAACGTCTATCGGTTTAGATCGTATGTTTTTGTTAACAATGATTAATGCTTTTGAAGAAGAGGATTTAAGTACAGAAGAAAAACAAGACAGCCGTACTTTATTGCGTTTACACCCAGCTTTAGCGCCTTATAAAGTTGCAGTTTTCCCTTTAACTAAAAAAGATGGTTTGCCAGAAAAAGCTCGTGAAATTATGGATACTTTGAAATTTGATTTCAACTGTATTTATGAAGAGAAAGATGCGATTGGTAAACGTTATCGCCGCCAGGATGCAGTTGGAACACCTTTCTGTATTACAGTTGACCACCAAAGTTTAGAGGATAACACCGTTACGATTCGCCATCGCGATAGCATGGAACAGGAGCGTGTTGCCATTGCCGATTTAGGAACAATTGTGAATAAAGCGGTAAGTTGGAAAAACTTATTGGCTTAGATTTAATTACCACCTTAGGCATTTAAGGTAGATTTATAATAATTAGTCGCAGGTTTTTAATCTGCGACTTTTTTTATGCGAAAAACATCAATCGATTGAAATTAAGTTTTCGAGACTAATGCCAAGCTTTGATTTAGTTGTGATGTAAAAGCTTCTAACCTTTTCGCTAATTTAGATATCATAACCTAACCAAATGACCAAAAAAGTTTCTTCTCTTTTACTATTGATGTTTTTTACGACAGTTGCTCTCGCTCAACCTAAAAACCCAAAGTTTAAAGTCATTGCTTTTTACACAGGTAAAAGCGATTTAGCACACATCAGTTTTGTAAATGAAGCGAATAAATGGTTTACGGAAGTAGCCGAAAAAAATAGCTTCAGTTACGATTCAACCTCAAATTGGGAGAATTTAAACTCAGAATTTTTATCGAAATATCAGGTAGTTTTATTTTTAGATACTCGGCCAGAAAAACCTGAGCAACGCGAAGCTTTTCAAAAATATATGGAAAATGGTGGTGCTTGGATGGGTTTTCATTTTTCGGCTTTTGCATTAGAAAAATCAGCCTACGATATGAACTGGAATTGGTACCATAATACCTTTTTAGGCTCTGGGAGTTACAGTAGCAATACATGGCGACCAACTTCTGCAATTTTGAAAGTAGAAAGTAAAAGCCATCCTGTGGTTAAAAATTTGCCAAAAACATTTAAAGCTCAACCAAATGAATGGTATCGCTGGCAAAACGATTTAAAGAAAAACCCAGATATTAAAATTCTACTAGCAATTGATTCGACAAGTTTCCCATTAGGTACTGGACCAAAAGCAAACGAAACTTGGCATAGCGGTTATTATCCCGTTGTATGGACAAACAAAAACTACAAAATGGTTTACTTTAATATGGGGCATAACGATATGGATTATGAACATAAATTTGACGATACTAACAAAACTTTATCTTTTACTTTTGATAATGAAATTCAAAACAAAATGATTTTGAACAGTTTAATTTGGTTAGGTACAGGTAAAAAAGTAAAGTAGAATGTAATTTTAATTCCTTCTATTTTATATTTGATTTGCTAATCAGGAGCTAATATGAAAATCCCTCAAAAATTCTTTGCCCGTCAACACGAAATTGCAGCCGATTATTTAATAGAATTAGATAAACATCTAGCTGATATCGTTTCTGGCAGAGCAACAGAAATGTTCGAAGTAAGGGATTTTGCCGAAATTTTACACGTCCATCCTACTCATTTTAGCAATACCATTAAAGCGGCAACAGGTCATTCTCCTTGCTTTTTCTTTGAAGAACGTTTAATGGAAATTTCAAAATCGATGTTGCAAAATGTTAGTACGCCGATATCTGAAATCGCCAGAATTTTAACTTACGATCCATCGAACTTTACTAAGTTTTTTAAACACTTTTCTGGGCAAACACCAAAACAATATCGCGAAGCATATTTTCAATCACTTGCTGAAAAAAAGGAAATTTTCACCATATAAAACTTAACTACTCACCATTTTTCCTTAACGTATCACCATTTTTAGAATCAGTTTCCATTTAACTTTGTTTATCAAATTAAAAGAAAATGGAAAAACAAAATAAAATTGTACTTGTAACCGGTGGTAGCCGTGGATTGGGTAAAAATGCAGCTATTCATTTAGCAAAAAAAGGTTTAAATGTTATCCTTACATATCAATCTAAAAAAGATGATGCCGATAAAACTGTTGCTGAACTAAAAGAAATTGGTGTTAATGCAGCTGCTTTACAATTAAATGTTGCCGACAGCAAAACTTTCGATGCCTTTTTTGATGAAGTGAAAGCGGTTTTGAAATCAGTTTTTAATGCAGAAAAATTCGACTATTTGGTTAACAATGCAGGAGTTGGGATTTACAATTCGTTTGCAGAAACTACCGAAGAACAATTCGATACATTAGTAAACATTCAGTTTAAAGGAGCATTCTTTTTAACACAAAAAGCTTTGGGTATTTTAAATGATGGTGGTGGAATCGTAAATGTTTCTACCGGATTGGCTCGTTTCGCATTACCTGGCTATGCAGCTTATGCATCTATGAAAGGCGCAATGGAAACGCTGACTAAATATCAGGCTAAAGAATTGGGTGCAAGAGGCATAAACGTAAACATCGTTGCTCCTGGAGCCATAGAAACTGATTTCGGTGGCGGTGCGGTTCGCGATAACGAACAATTAAATAAAATGATTGCATCACAAACTGCGTTAGGCAGAGTTGGTTTACCAGATGATATTGGCGGTGTGGTTGCCTTTTTATGTACTGAAGAAGCCAAATGGATAAATGCACAACGCATCGAAGCATCGGGCGGTATGTTTTTATAGAAGCTTAAATTAGAAAGAGGTTTTATCATAAATCAATAATTTTGTATTTTGTCACGTTGAGCTTGTCGAAACGCATTTAAAACAATTTCACAAGTCCTTCGACAGGCTCAGGATGACATTTCGTATTTATGAAATAGCCTCTTTTTTATTTAAAATCAAACTGTTTTGCCTCTTACAAGAAATAAATAAAACTTCAAGGCGTTATCAATGAAAAACCACACATGCTTCGCCTTTTCATTTTTTCTTTACTAACATTTATAAGTTCAAATTTAGTATTTGCACAACGGTGGACTGATGCTGAATTCAAAAGAGCAAATACCGGAGCAAATGCAGATTACCTAACCAGCGAAGAAAAAAATACGCTTCTTTACATGAATCTTATTCGTATTGATGGTGAGAAATTCTACTATACTTTTCTAGAAGATTACATTAACAATTACAACGAAAAAGTTAAAAAATACAGAAACTATAATGAGTTAAAAATCTCCCGCAACAATTCTTATTATACCTCATTACTAAAACATATACGAGGGATTAAAAACCTAGCCATGTTTTATCCCGATGAAAAATTAAGCTCCTTGAGCAGAGGCCATGCTGTAGATTTAAATCGGAATAATATAGATACACATGAAAGCAGTAACGGAGATTCATTCGCCACTCGGGTATCAAAACATTTTCCCAAAAAGGCTATGAGCGAAAATATAGATTTTGGCTACTCAAATAGTTTGGATATTGTTTGCCACTTATTGCTAGATTGTGGCGTTCCCTCTCTTGGGCACAGGCAAAACCTTCTCGATCAGAAATACAAATTAAATACAGTTGGCATAAGTATTCAGCCACATCCATCTTACAGTTGGTGTGCCGTTATTGATTTTGTGGCGCAGCCAGCTACAAGTCAAAATAGCCGTTAAATAAACATCAATACTTTTTAAACAGAAAGCATAATAAAATCTTCAAATAAATTACCTTTGCAAGCACAAAGCTAAGCTAATGCGAAAACTCATCCTTGCTATTATCGATTTTTTCTATCCACCCTTTAAGGGCTTTATTTCTCAGCATAATTTTAGGTATTTGGCAACAGGCGGAAGCACATGGCTTCTAGGCATTGTGGTTTATTGGTTGGCCTTTCACTACCTGTTTTTAACCGAAGACATAAACTTTCTCTTCTTTACCGTAAAAAGAGAAACGGCAGCTTTAATCGCCGATTTTATGGTCGTTATTCCTTATAGCTTTTTATTAAACCGATATGTAATTTTCACGCATAGCGAAGTAAAAGCTCACATTCAGTTACTGCGTTTCCTAAATTTAAATTTCATAAACATTTTGCTTACATACGTTATGCAGAAGTTTTTTATCGAATATCTAGGCATATATCCAACCATCACAAAAGTTGCGGTTTCTGTTTTAATTGCAGGTTTCAGCTACTTATACCAGCATTACTTTACCTTCAGCGTAAAGAAAATTGGAGAAAAAAAATCGAAAAAATAATTTAGAAAATCAAGCTTCGGAGCATTTCGGTTAATTCAGCCCCGCCCCCGTTTCAAGTCCGCGTCTCGTACCTCGCCTTGCGGGCTTTCTCACTCTGGTCGGGTTTAGGTGGCTAAAAGATCAAGTAAAACTTACGAAGTCTCCTGAGCAATTAGTAAATAGACTTCGTAAGTTTAGGTTGGCCATTTCTATTTGCAAGTACGCTAACTGCTTCTTAGTCTAGTAAAACTTACGAAGTCTCCTAAGCAATGAGAAGATAGACTTCGTAAGTTTAAATTGGCTATTTCTATTAGCAGGTGCGTTAATTAGGTAAAACTTACGAAGTCTACCGAACAATAAGCAAATAGACTTCGTAAGTTTAAGCTGGCTATTTTATTGCACAAACTTTGTTCATAAACGGGATGGAAGCGATATCCTTTTGAGCTTTTCTGCGAAAAAGATTTAGCGAACAGCCCGACTGCAGAATCCAAGAATTGCAGGCATTCATTTCCAAAAACTAAAACAAAAACTGCTAAACAAGCATTATTACTTCAAGGTGTTAAATTTAGCGTTACACTTTCTTGATAACATAAAACCAACATCATAACTTAGCAACCGACCAACTTATTTTCATAATACCTATGAGCCATTTTAACGATTTTAATAATGCGCAAGTAGCAAAATTGCCCAATCATTTAAAGCAATTTATTGTTGCCCAGAATTACGAAAAATATTCACCAATTGACCAAGCTGTGTGGCGTTACGTAATGCGCCAAAACTACAGTTACCTTAAAAACGTTGCATATTACCCTTACATAAAAGGCTTGCAAAGAGCTGGTTTAAGCATAGAATATATTCCCGATTTGCAAACCATGAACGATAATTTAGGCAAAATTGGTTGGGGCGCTGTAACAGTTGATGGCTTTATTCCACCCGCAGCATTTATGGAATATCAGGCTTATCGTGTTTTGGTTATTGCTGCAGATATTCGCCAGATTAATCACATCGAATATACACCAGCTCCGGATATTATACACGAAAGCGCAGGACATGCGCCGATTATTGCTGATACGGATTACAACAATTATTTAAGTTATTTTGGTTCTATTGGCGCTAAGGCAATGTTCTCTGCCAAAGATTTCGAACTTTATGAAGCCATCCGTAAATTATCGATTTTAAAAGAAGCGGTTGATGCAGATGAAATACAAATCGCCAAAGCAGAAAAAGAACTTCGATACATTAGCGAAAATATGGGCGAACCTTCGGAAATGGCCTTGCTTGGTCGTTTGCATTGGTGGACAGTAGAATATGGTTTGATAGGCACCCTCGAAAACCCGAAGATTTACGGTGCAGGTTTGCTTTCATCAATTGGCGAAAGTGCTTCTTGTATGCAAAATGATGTGAAAAAATTGTGGTATAATATCGATACAATAAACTATCAATATGATATTACAAAAACTCAACCGCAGCTTTTTGTAACGCCAACATTTCAAAACCTGATTGATGTTTTGGAAAGTTTTGCTGACACTATGGCTTTTCGCCGTGGTGGTACAGAAAGCATTATGAAAGCCATTGCTTGCAAAAATATTGCAACTGCAGTTTACAGTTCGGGCATTCAGGTTAGTGGAGTCTTTACTGATATCGGTGTAGATTCTGTAGATGGATTAACCTTCATGAAAACAACTGGTGCAAGTGCTTTAGCAGTAAATGGAAAACAGTTAGAAAATCATGGTAAAAGTTACCATGCCGATGGTTTTTCATCACCTGTAGGGAAACTCAAAAATAATTCGAAACCACTTGAAGATTATAGTGAAGAAGAACTAAAATCAGCAGGAATATTATTAAATCAAGAATCGAGCTTAGTTTTTGAAAGCGGAATTGTTGTAACCGGAATTATTAAAAATATTTTAAAAACAGAGCAAAAAATTATCTTAATAACCTTTGAAAATTGTACAGTAACCGAAGGTAATGGCAATATTTTATTTAAACCCGAATGGGGAAGTTACGATATGGCGGTTGGTGAAAAGATTATTTCGGTATTTAACGGTGCTGCAGATAAAGATGCTTTTGAGGAAATTACCTTGATAAGTCTGGAGAAAACACATAAAATAATTTATGATGAAAAAACCATCAAACTACATAATTTGTATAATGAAGTTAGAACGATAAGAGAAACAAATACCGGTTTAGAAAATCTGCAGAAGATTTTTGAAAAACTTAAAACCGAACATCGACAAGATTGGCTTTGTGCTCTGGAAATTCTGGAACTGGTTTTTCACAAAAAAATATACCACCTTTTGGAAAAAGAGATTTTAGTTTACCTTGAAATTAAGGCAGGAAAAGAATCCGACCACACTAAATTAATCCACGATGGATTGCATGTAATTAAAAATCCTGTTTCGCAGCTTATATCTGATTAACTAAATTTGCAAATTACAATTAAGAAATAAGATGAATATTATAATTACAGGCGCAAGTAGTGGCATTGGTTTCGAAACCGCATTAGAACTTAGTTTACAAAACAGCAATAAAATTGTTGCTATTGCCCGTACGGCTGATAAACTGCGCAAGCTTTTAGAAATTGCTAAAAGCATAAATCCTGATTGTACTTTATTGCCTGTAGAATTTGATATTGTTAACGATGATTACAATGCACTTATCCCCTTTTTAAAAGAGCGTTTAGGAACAGTTGATATTCTGATTAATAACGCCGGCTCATTAATAAACAAGCCATTTTTAGGAACTACTGAAGCCGATTTAGGCGAAATGCTTCAAAGTAATGTGATTTCTCACTTCAGGATGATACAAAATACAATTCCACTAATGCAAGCCGGAAGCCACATTGTTAATATAGGTAGTATGGGCGGTTTTCAGGGCAGCGTAAAATTTCCGGGATTATCGGCTTATTCGGCAAGTAAAGCTGCACTACACACCTTAACAGAATGTTTAGCATTTGAACTTGCAGAAACAGGCATTAAAGTAAATTGTCTTGCTTTGGGTTCTGCACAAACAGAGATGTTAGAAGCCGCTTTTCCGGGTTACCAGAGCCCGATTATGGCGTTCGAAATGGGAAAATATGTGGCAGATTTTGCAAGAACCGGACAAAAGTTTTTTAACGGAAAAATAATCCCGGTGGCAGTAACAACGCCTTAAAAACTTGAAATATTAAAAATTATTTGTTATTTAGAGTATTGATAATCAATAATTTAAAATATGGAAACAAATAATCCCTTTCAAACAAATCCAGTACAAACAGATAACGGAAAAACCGCTTCTATAATAAGCTATTTTTGGTTTATAGGCTGGTTAATTGCTTATTTTGCGATGTACAAAGATAACAAGACAGATTTGGCTCGTTATCAGTTAAGGCAAACACTATTATTTCATCTTGTAACAACAGTTATAAGTTGGGGGTTAGGTATTCTGTTTGGTCTTGTACTATTCTCAACCGGAGGTTTTTCTATTTATTACCTTTTAAGAGCCATTCAGGTTGGCTTTATAATTCTGTGGATTATCGGTTTAATTGGCGCAATTAATGGAGAGAAAAAACCAATCCCATTTATTGGAGAAAGAGCCCAAACGATGTTTCCTAGCATATAATTAAATCTTTTATACAGTCTGAATTTTTCAATTCAGACTGTTAAATTCATCCTCATTTTCAACATTTTAATCGGCCTAATATATTTTTTATATATTTGCGACCAACATATGAAGAAAATATTAGTCGTAATTTCGTTTTTCATTTTGTCTGCAACTGCAGTTAAAGCCCAAACACAATTGCCTGCCCAATACCAGGAACTGGTTAAAAAGCTGAGCGAAAACCTTCCTAAAAACATAGAGGAAGCCGAAAAAAATTCAAATAAAACAAATTCAACAAGCCTTATAGATTTTGCCAAAAGTATGCTTGGTATTCCTTACCGCTATGCTACAAGCAATCCTAAAGTTGGTTTTGATTGTTCTGGCTTTGTGAGTTATGTTTTTAGCAATTTCGGTTTTAAAGTTCCACGTTCATCCAGAGAATTTAGCGGAACAGGAAAAACTACAACATTAGAAAATGCCAAGGTTGGAGATGTACTTATCTTTACTGGTAGTAATTCGCGAGTTAGAAGAGTTGGACACGTAGGAATTGTATATTCAATAGACGATGAAGGCATTAAATTCATTCATGCTTCATCAGGTAAGGCACGTGGAGTAACCATTACACCACTTAACGGGCACTACAAAACCCGGTTTATGAAAATAGTAAGTATTATTTAGTTTCTATTTTTTAAGATACTTCCACATTCTCGGTTTACCATCTGCTATCCATTCTATAGCAGTATCTAAGCGTTCAAGTTTGGTAGCTTCTGTTTTTGCTTCTTCCAACCATAAAACATAATCCTTTTTGTTAGAATTACTGAAATTCTGAAACACTGCTAAAGCCTTTGGATCTTCTGCCAATGCATCAATAAAATATTGAGGTATAATTAATTCCTTAAGTTCAGCTTTTGGTTTTGCAGGCAGTTTAATTCCATCTTCGTTTAGCTGAACAGCTTGTTGTATATAGGCCATTAAAACATCATCTTCAGGCAAATCATTAAACGATTTTATTTTTCCTAACAAACCCATTGCTTCACTCCTTTCTTTAAAAATCCCAAATTCATCCTCAATTAAAGAACCTTTCCAAAAACCAAAAACACAATGATTTTTAAAAGCCGCCATGTGGCAAACCGTTCCCTTGTATTCAAAAAAAGGCATGCTCCATTTCATTTTCTCTTCTATCCTCGCATCTGCTCTGTGTACCAGATTACGCAAATGCTCTAATATCGGAATGGCAAATGCTGCTGAATTTGCAATATATTGATCTACCGCAACAATTGTTTTCATACTGTTCTGGTTAGCTTTTTAAAGTAAAACTATTTTTAGCGCAAGTTCGGCATTACCATTTTGTAAATGCAGTTTTGCTAAATCATGCAATTCACGTTCGCGTGTGTATGCGTCGCCAATTGTTGCATCTAAAACTTCTTTGACTTCCGGCAACTGACTTACCAAATCTATTTCATCATCTGTTGGTAATTGCTCTATATTTCCAAGCATACCCAAATCATTACCGGTTAATACTTTTGATAACCGAACCGATTGCGGCAAACTATCTACACCAATACCCAATTTAGCTAAAGGTTTTGCTACTTTGAATAAATTTTCGGCAGTTACTCTGCAATACCAATCGCCGCCTAAACGTGCTACCAAATCAATTTTTTCCTGGTCAATTTTTCCAGAAGCATCCAAAATATCTTCGTTAATATGAATAAGTTTTACCTCAGCTAAAATCAAATTCCCTGCTCCATGATTATCGCCCAATGGAATTACCTGATTAATTACGCATTCAAACTGAACAGGTGCTTCGGCTACACGAGGTGGTTTTACCAAATCAGATTGCAGCATAGTAAAACCAGCCTTTTCAAACTCGTTAACGCCTTTTGCATACTCTGTACTCGCTAAACTCATTTGTTGTACCATACCATAATTCACAACATTTATAACACATTCCTTTACTTGCAAAACATTTTCGAGCGTGTGTTTGGTTGTATTATCCCGCACTCTCCTAGCCGGAGAAAAAATGCAAATCGGCGGTTTCGTACTGAACATGTTAAAAAAGCTAAAAGGACTCAAATTAATATTTCCATCGCTATCTATTGTAGATGCAAAGCAAATAGGTCGCGGTGCAATTGCATATTGCAAATAATCTTGTAGTTGAACGGCAGATAAATCTTCGGTTTTTAGGGTCAGCACGGTTAAATTTTTATTAGAATTATTATTTTGAAAATCAATAACAGAAGCTATTTTTTAAGTTAGTCCCGCCATTTGCTACAATCTTTTTTAACTTCTGTAATGCTGAATTAGGAGCATCCATTTAATCGGCTAGAGATGCTTCGTTCCTCAGCATGACAGGACATTGAACGTTTTTGCACTGAAAAAGTATTTTCGCTACTGTCGGGTTTATAATAGTAAGGTATACCTAAGTAAACTAAACCTGACAGTAGCGAGCACGAATGCAATGAAGTAAAGCGAATGGCAGGGCTTTCGTAACCGATGAAAACCGAAGCCTGCTTTTCAAATTATTTTACTTTTTTAGAGCCAGTATAGAAAAATCTGTATTTGTCTTGGTAATTGTATTGGTTAGCGCACCCAAACCAGTAATTTCCATTTCAACTACATCACCTTCTTGTAACCACTGGGTTTTATAATTCGGATCATTAAGTAAACCTGTACCATTTAGTTCGAGAAAACAGCCCGTTCCAACTGTACCAGAGCCGATAACATCGCCAGGAAGAATATCTACACCGTAAGAACAACGTTCTATAATTTCGGCAAATGTCCAATCCATATCGGCAGCATTACCGTTAGAAACTTCTATTCCGTTAACTCTGCAAGTCATTTTTAAATTATAAGCATTACCAACGTGTCCATCCTTTGCATCAACTTTATATTCTTCCAATTCATCGGGCGTTACCAACCAAGGGCCAATAACAGTCGAAAAATCTTTACCCTTCGCCGGACCTAAATTCAGAAGCATTTCTTCCATTTGTAAAGTTCGGGCACTCATATCGTTCATAACCATGTAACCTGCAATGTATTCATCAGCATCTGAAGCTTTTATATTCCTACCTTTTTTGCCAATTACAATTGCAAGTTCCAATTCAAAATCGAGCTTTTCGAAATGGTCGGGCATACATTCAATTTCTCCTGTACCTTGGATGGCATTATGATTAGTAAAGTAGAAAATCGGGTATTCATCAAACTGTGGAATCATATCAACCTTTCTGTTTCTACGAGCTGCAGCTACGTGCTGCCTAAAAGCGTATCCATCTCTGCAACTTGTTGGGTGCGGAACGGGTGCTAAAATTTCGTAAAAAATTTCTTCTTTAGCCTGAATTGTACCGCTTTTTATCTCTGAATCTACTTTTTTAGCTCTCTCCATTAGCACCTCGCCACCTTCCAGAAAATCTTTCATGTTATCTGGAATCAGCTTATCGCAACTGTTTAGGTTATAGATATGTCCGTTATTGAAAATGCCAAGATGTTCGCGGTCTTCGGTTTTGTAGGATACTAATTTCATATATATAATTTGGTTAAAAATATGGCGTAAAGCTAATCAATTAGGGTAGTATTTAAAATGGTATGGCGTTATTTGACTTCGGTATATTTTTGTAAATCTGCTTTTATTAAAGGAAAATCTTTTGCTTCAAGTTTTTTATAAAATCGTTTGTTTGCTAAAAGATCGCCAGCTAAAAAACCTAGTGATAAGCCCAATGGCGCACCAACAGATATTAACACTACAGTTTTAAGAACATTAGGGTTATCTATAGCAAAAATTAAGAATATAGCTGCGCCTGCAATTGCAAATGGCGCTACAATTCCTCGCCTGTGAATGTATAGTTGATTAATATTTTCGGCATTTAACAAACTGGTATCACCATTTTTTCTGATTATAACTAAGCCGTTATCTTGAGCGGCATAGAAAAAACCACGGTGACGCTTACCTCGATTATCAACCACTTTAATTTTATATTTCCACTTTTTTTGGGCAGATACAGCGAAAGATGCTGAGAAAAAAACTAAGAATATTACAAAGAATTTCATAAAAGATGAGCTATACCTAAAGATAAAGAAATTTCAACTTCAAAATAAAATTATTACCTTAGCGGTATCAAAACCATGATTTTAAAAGCATTACATATCAATTTAGTAAACGATGCCATTGCTGCACGTCGCTATAAAATGCTGTCTAAATTAATCATGGCTCAATATTCTCTGTAATTTCTATTACTATTCTTTTTGATTAAAACGCATTGCCGTTTTAATTGTTTATTTCATAGATTTTTTTTTCTAACCAAAACATAATTAATATGCCTGTTTATCATAAATTGGGGCAAATTCCTGCAAAACGGCACACGGTTTTCCGCAAACCCGATGGGAATTTATATGCAGAAGAATTGGTATCGACAGAAGGTTTTTCGAGCCTTTACTCTTTGGTTTACCATTGCCACCCACCAACAATCGTTAAGCATTTAGGAGAGCCATACAGCGTTGAACCTAAAATTGCCAGAGAAAAACATTTAAAACATACCAGCTTGATCGGGTTTAAAATTAAACCAGAAGATGATTTTTTAGAAAGCCGTAAACCTGTTTTGGTTAACAGCGACTTACATATTGTTTTGGCAGCACCGAGAAAATCAATGACTGATTATTTTTATAAAAACAGTCAGGCTGATGAAATGATTTTTATCCACGAAGGCTCGGGAAAATTAAAAACCGGGTTTGGAGAAATTAAGTTTGCTTATGGCGATTATTTGATTATCCCACGTGGTACAATTTATCAGATGGAATTTGATACCGCAGAAAATCGTTTGTTCATTGTAGAGAGTTTTAGTCCGTTAAGGCCACCAAAAAGATATTTAAACCAATATGGACAGTTGATGGAACATGCGCCATATTGCGAAAGAGATTTGAGATTACCAGAAAATTTGCAAACTCACGATGAGTATGGCGACTTTAAAGTTTTAATAAAAAAACAAGGTTTAATTTACCCATATACCTACGGAACGCATCCTTTCGATTATGTAGGTTGGGATGGTTATCATTATCCGTACGCATTCTCTATACACGATTTTGAACCGATAACCGGACGTTTGCATCAACCGCCACCTGTTCATCAAACTTTTGAAGGGCATAATTTCGTGGTTTGCTCTTTTGTCCCTCGTAAATACGACTACCATCCAGATTCTATTCCTGCACCATACAACCATAGTAATGTAGATAGTGATGAAGTTCTTTATTACGTTGATGGTGATTTTATGAGTCGAAAAAGCGTAGTTAAGGGTCAGATTACTTTACATCCAGGAGGTATTCCTCATGGTCCGCATCCGGGAACTGTAGAAAAATCAATCGGAAAAGAAAAAACAGACGAATTAGCCGTGATGATTGACCCATTTAAACCTTTAATGTTAACGCAAGAAGCATTAGACATTGAAGATGAAAACTATTATAAAAGCTGGAAAGAGCAAGATTGACAGGATTAACAAGATTTTAGGATTTGCATGATTGTGAAGCATAGCATTTCAACTTTACAACATTCAAACAATTCAACTTTACAACAACAACAACACTACAAATAACGTAAAATGGAAACACTAACATTTGCAGAGAAAATATCAAAAGCACAAGATTTTCTGCCAATTAACGGAACTGATTATATAGAATTTTATGTTGGCAACGCTAAACAAGCTGCCCACTATTACAAAACAGCATTTGGCTTTCAATCTTTAGCTTATGCCGGACCAGAAACAGGTGTAAGAGATAGAGCATCGTATGTTTTGCAACAAGGAAAAATCAGATTAATATTAACTACAGCTTTGAAGTCTGACCATTTTATATCAGAGCATGTTAAAAAACATGGTGATGGTGTTAAGGTTTTGGCGCTTTGGGTTGATGATGCTTACAGCGCCTTCGAAGAAACCACAAAACGCGGTGCTAAACCTTATCTAGAACCTCAAACTTTAACAGATGAAAACGGTGAGGTTAAAATGAGTGGAATTTACACTTATGGTGAAACCGTTCATATGTTTATCGAAAGGAAAAATTACAAAGGCGTTTTTATGCCGGGTTATCGTGCTTGGGATAGTGATTATAAACCTGCTGATGCAGGATTATTATACATCGACCATTGTGTTGGAAATGTAGGTTGGAACCGAATGAATGAAGCCGTACAGTGGTATGAGGATGTAATGGGTTTTGTTAACATTTTATCTTTTGATGATAAACAAATTAACACCGAATACTCTGCCTTGATGAGTAAGGTGATGAGTAATGGTAATGGTTTTTCGAAATTCCCCATAAACGAACCAGCAGAAGGCAAAAAGAAATCGCAAATAGAAGAATATCTTGAATATTACGAAGGTGAGGGCGTACAACATATTGCAGTTGCTACAAAAGATATTGTAAGCACTGTAAAAGAATTAAAATCTCGTGGTGTTGAATTTTTAAGTGCTCCGCCTGAAGCTTATTATGATATGATGCCAGAACGAGTTGGTAAAATTGATGAAGAAATTAAAATTCTTGAAGATTTAGGCATTTTGGTTGATTGCGATGAAGAAGGTTATTTGCTTCAAATTTTTACAAAACCTGTAGAAGACAGACCAACTTTATTTTTTGAAATTATACAAAGAAAAGGTGCTCAAAGTTTCGGAGCAGGTAATTTTAAAGCACTATTCGAATCATTAGAAAGAGAGCAAGAATTAAGAGGGAATTTATAGGGAATTTGGATAAAGAGCAAAGATGAAAGAGTAAGGATAAAAGAACAAAGATAAAATAGCAAAGAATTAATAATTCACACATTTTACTTAGCCAACAACATCTTTACTCTTTGTTCCTTATTCTTTACTCCTTCTACCATTTCTTCACTAAAACTTCATAATTGAAATGCACCTTTGAAATAACAAAACATGAAGCGATTTCTATTTTGTTAAATTCTAAAAACTCATAATTAGTTTTTTAGTTTTCCGGTTACCCTTATCTGATACCTGATGTATTGCAAAATACATCAGGTTTTTTTTATTCTGCGCTCTCTTTAAGCATTTCCATTAAATCTTCTGCACCACCATCAAACTTAGTTCCGTTTACATAAAATGATGGCGTTCCGTTTACACCGCTTCTTACACCACTTTCAAAATCTGATTCTACCTTCTCAGTAACTTCACCTGAGCTATAATCTTTCTTAAATTGCTCAATATCCAATCCTATTTTTTCGGCAAGTTCATTAAAAAGTGCCTCTCCTATTTGGTTTTGATTTTCGTAAATCCCATCATGCATTTCCCAAAATTTGCCTTGTAAAGCCGCAGCTTCTGCTGCAACAGCTGCCGGAAAAGCATATTCGTGTGCTTCCTGAAGAGGAAAATTTCTAAATACAAATTTTATCTGCTCACCAAAGGTTTTTTGAATCTTTTTAATAATCGGATGAGCGTGGCCACAATGTGGACATTGATAATCTCCAAACTCAACGATTTCAATTGTTGCTGATTTTCCGCCATGAACATGATCTTGTTCTGAAACCGGAGGTTTAAGTGTGCTGCTCATATTATTTTTTGTTAAGTTCTTCTAAAGCATCCAAAATACCATCGGCTCCGGGATTAACAGCCGTTGGTGATAAATAACTCCAGGCAATTTTTCCCTCTTTATCAATTACAAACAAAGCTCTTTTGCTTTCACCAACTTCTTCATCGTAAACACCATAAGCTTTAGATACTTTTCCTTTTGGCTCAAAATCGGCCAATAATGGAAAATGTAATTTTCTATCTTGCTCGAAAGCTAAATGACACCAAACGCTATCAACAGAAATTCCGAAAATCTGTGCATCGTGCTTTGTAAAATACTTGAGCATTTCATTATACAATGCCATCTGGTCGCTGCAAACCGGACTCCAATCTGCAGGATAAAAAGCGAGAATTACATTTTTACCTTTAAAATCCTTTAACTTTATCTTTTGATCGGGCGTGGCATTTAATTCAAAATCGGGCGCTTTGGTTCCTTTTTCTAACATAATATATATTGTTTTGAAACTGTTATCAATAACTATACTTCAAAAACCCGCTTATTGTTTGTTAGTAAATTCAGGATATTGTAAATTCTAACCCAGCTTTTGTCGTTTTATTAAGTACGCTTGCAGAATGGGATAAAATCCTTCATTTATATCTGCATCAATTAAATCAATTTTATACTGCGCACATTTTAAAGCAATTTGCTGACGGTAACTTGCAACTGCATTCGTATAATTCTCTTTAACCTGATTGGCATGAACTTTAATCGTATCGCCGGTTTCCATATCAATAAATTGATACGGGCGATTTTCGAATTCAAAATTAACTTCCTTCGATTTATCAACTACGTTAAAAACAACAATTTCGTGTTTATTAAATTTTAAATGCTGTAGCGCATCAAAAAATTTATCAGTTTTTTCAGGGTTGTTTTGTGTGTTAAGCAAATCGCTAAAAATTACTACAAGCGAACGTTTATGTATCAATTCTGCAACCTGATGTAATGCTTCGCTTAAATTTGTTTGTGCATTTACTTTCGGTTTTTGCAGTAATTCATCAAGTATTGTAAATAAATATTTTTGATGAACCGTTGTAGATTTAGCCGGGGTATTTAAAAGAATTTCATCAGCAAAAAGGCTTAAGCCAAAAGCATCTCTTTGTTTTTTTAGTAAATACATTAATGATGCCGATGCTTGAATAGAAAAACTTAATTTGTTGCTTTTGGGCGTAGGAAAGTACATCGACGAGGAAACATCGATTACAAACTGGCAACGAAGATTAGTTTCCTCTTCAAACCTTTTGCTGTAAAGTTTATCGGTTTTGGCATATAATTTCCAGTCAATATTTTTTACGTTATCGCCAGTATTATACTGACGATGCTCTGCAAATTCTACAGAAAACCCATGAAACGGACTTTTATGCAAACCTGTAATAAATCCTTCAACAACCTGAGTTGCCAATAATTCTAGGTTACCGTAGCTCGATTCGTTTTCATAGTTAACTTCTTGCATAAAGTAAAGCTAACAAAAGATTTATTAATGATGAAGCCAGTTAAGTTTTAGCGTATAATTTATTTTTGGAAAGCAAAAACGGTAGCATTTATTTAGCATTTGCTCCCGTCATCGTTTCAAATCCGCTCCCGAAAAAGCCTGTACAAGATTGAAAGAATAATTATAAACATTAATTTCGTTGCTGAAATCGGGATGCGTGTTTTCCACTTTGTCGGGTTTAGGTGGCTACATCTGTGCAACTATCCGTGGTTTATAAACCCAATGGCAGTGGCAGCCTCCGATTTTTCATCGGAGCTATAACGAACAGTGGGACTAAAATTGCCAAGAAGTACTGTGCTTTCATTTCCAAAAAAACAAACTTAATTCGGAAAGCAGTTGTCACGTTGAGCTTCCCGAAGTATCGGGACAAGTCGTCGAAACGCCAGTTATAACGTGTCCTTCGACAAGCTCAGGATGACATCAAGTTTGTATACTATTGTCTTATATTTTCTATTTCTTCGCTATCTTATATAGTTTTCCGTTATCGGTAACGCTATACATGGCGCCATCTTTACCTTCAACCATATCTCTAAAACGTTCGCCTTTTCCTTCAAGCAGGCGTTCTTCGCCAACAATTTTATTGTCTTTAATTACCAACCTGATAATATGTGAGCCGCTTAAAGCTCCAACAAATAAGTTTCCCTTCCACTCTGGAATTGCACTGCCGTTGTAAAATGCGATACAACCCGGCGAAATACTTGGATTCCAATAATAAACTGGCTGTTCCATTCCTTCTTTTTCCTGAATGCCATCACCTACTTTTTTACCGCTGTATTCTGTACCATAAGTTATAATTGGCCAACCGTAATTTTTGCCCGGTTTAATTAAATTTACTTCATCGCCACCTCTTGGTCCAAATTCTGCTTCCCATAAATCACCAGTTAATGGATTAATAGCCAAACCATCAGGATTACGCAGACCATAAGCATATATTTCTGGTTTTGCATCGGCTTTGCCTGCAAAAGGACCATTTGGAACAGGTTTACCATCTTTAGTTAAATGTAAAATTTTACCTAATGAAGAATTTAGGTATTGTGCCTGAATTCTGATATCACCGCCTGAACGTTCTCCGGTGCTTACGAATAAGTTACCATTTTTATCGAAAACAATTCTAGAACCATACTGAAGTTTGCCACTATAAGCTGGTGTAGCACGATAAATTATAGTTTGATTTTCGATAGAGGTTTCATTTTGAGATAATTTGCCTTTTGCAATTGCTAAAAGTACACCTTTGGCTTGTGGTTCAGAATATGCCCAGTAAATCATTCTGTTTTTAGAGAAATCTGGATCTAAGGTTACATCTAATAATCCACCCTGACCAGAATCATCCACTTTTGGTAAACCTTCTATTGTTTTACTTAACTTACCATCAGCAGTTAAAATTACCATGTTCCCAGCTTTTTGGGTAATTAAAAAACCACCTTTTGGTAATTCTGAAATTGCCCAAGGGCGATCGAGTTTTTCGTTTATGATAGAGATATCGAGTGCTGTATTGGTTTTAACACCAGCAATTCTGGTTTGCCCGGTAAAGGCAGGTTTAAAATCTGCAGTTGACTTTTCGGTCTCTACAGGATTTTGTGCAAATGCAGTTGTTAAAGCTCCAAAATTTAATAGGCAGCCGGCAATTACAAATGTTGATGTTTTGCTATTGAATAGTTTCATTAGTTATGATTTTGTTGAGATAAAAGAACAAAAAATATCTGTAATAAAAAACCCGAACTCTGTAACGAATTCGGGTTATATATTTTTATAAAGCGTTGTGCTTTATTTAATTAAGCAAGTTGCTTGTTTAATTTTTCTGCTAATACCGATTTTGGAACCGCACCAACTTGTTTATCAACAACCTGACCATCTTTAAAGTATAATAAAGCCGGGATGTTACGGATACCAAATTGCATAGAAATTTGAGGGTTGTTATCTACGTTAACTTTACCAACGATAGCTTTGCCATCATATTCTTTAGCGATTTCTTCTACTACCGGACCAACCATGCGACAAGGGCCACACCATTCTGCCCAAAAATCTACAAGTACTGGTTTATCTGATTTTAATACAAGCTCCTCGAAGTTTGCATCTGTGATTTCTAATGCCATAATCTATTTTTTTATATTCAAATATATATATTCAATTCTAATGCCACCAATAGTGTAATGCCAATTTGACAATATTGTGGTTTGTTAGTGGGTTGGTTTTTTAGTTGATTAGTTTTTTAGACACCATTACAAACCAAAAAACCAGTCAACCAAACAGCCAAAAAACTAATTTAACTTGTAATTAACAACATTCAATCCTACCAATTGTTCTAAGAACTTATTATTTGGATTTATCTTTAAATTCTTGGAAGGTAAATCCAACATAAACTCTTTTTCTCTATCGTAGATAGCAAAATTTAGCTGACAGTTTTGCTGTTCTGAATTTGCCTTATTGTCTGCTAGAATCTCTTCAATCTGTCGCATTAATTCGTCATTTACCTTTTCGATAGGCACCTGAATGGTGATTGATTTAGCCAATTTATCACGCAATTCGGACATCAAATTAATTGAAGTAATCTTAAATTCCCAATCACCTGCTTTTCCAAAACGTTCGCCTACCCTACCTCTAATTTGAAGGAAATAACCTTCGGTTAGAAAAGATTTGAATTTCAAGAAATCTTCTCCAAAAAGTGCCATTTCACTTGCATCGTCATAATCTTCGAAAACAAATGTACCAAATGGCTTACCAGTTTTAGTTATTCGCTGAGATGCGGTAACAACCAAACCACCAACACAGAGTTCACGGTTTTTTAATTTTTCAAATTCAGCTAAAACATCTTCATTTGTATCGCCCATGCGTACTTTATTGATAATGCTTAACTGGCGCACACCATGCGTACAAAACTTATCTAGCTCTAACTTGTAATTATCTAAAGGATGGCCTGAAAGGAAGATACCAATTGCATCCTTCTCATATTTTAACCTGTCCATTAAAGCCCATTCTGGTGAAACCGGCAATGATGGTTCTAATATCAAATCGGCTTTAGAGCCTCCAAATAAAGATGCCTGCGAAGTGCTTTCATTATTCTGAAAATCGTTAGCATACTTTATTATTTTCTCGATGCCATTCATTTTATCGTTCGGACCGATGTAAAAATATTGCGCCCTGTGGTGTCCGAAAGCATCAAAAGCACCGCTGTACACAAAACTTTCGTAAGCTTTTTTATTTACAGTTCGGGTATTTGAACGTTTTGCAAAATCATAAATACTGTTATAAGGTCCTTTTTCAAGTCGCTCTTCGATGATACTTTCAACTGCCTTTTCTCCAACACCTTTTACCGCCGACATACCAAAACGAACCTCTCCATTTGTGTTTACAGAGAATTTCAAATCAGATTCATTAACATCTGGACCAAGAACTACTACTCCCATTTGGCGACATTCTTCCATAAAGAAAGCAACTTGTTTAATATCGCTCATGTTATTGGAAAGTACAGCTGCCATATATTCTGCCGGATAATGAGCCTTTAAAAACGCGGTTTGATAAGCAATCCACGCATAACAAGTTGAGTGAGATTTGTTAAATGCGTACGATGCAAACGCCTCCCAATCCTTCCATATTTTTTCAAGTGTTTCCGCAGCGTGACCTTTTTCTGCAGCTTGCTTTACAAATTTAGGCTTCATTTTATCCAAAACATCCTTCTGTTTCTTACCCATCGCCTTACGCAAAACGTCGGCCTCACCTTTGGTAAAACCAGCTAACTTTTGCGATAAAAGCATTACCTGCTCCTGATAAACTGTAATTCCGTAGGTTTCTTTTAGATATTCCTCACAAGCATCTAAATCGTATTTTATTTCTTCCTCACCATTTTTACGCTTAACAAAGCTCGGAATATACTCCATTGGTCCGGGGCGATATAGTGCGTTCATGGCAATTAAATCATCAAAAACTGTAGGTTTCAATTCCTTCATGTACTTCTGCATACCCGGACTCTCGTACTGGAAAATACCGATGGTTTCTCCGCGTTGGAAAAGCTCGTAAGTTGCCACATCATCAATTGGAAAATTATCCGGATCTAAATCAATATTGTGTCTTTTCTTAACGAGCTTAACAGTGTCTTTTATCAGTGTAAGGGTTTTTAAGCCCAAAAAGTCCATTTTTAACAGACCCGCACTTTCTACAACCGAGTTATCGAACTGGGTTACATATAAATCAGAATCCTTTGCCGTAGCAACCGGAACGAAATTGGTAATATCACTCGGTGTAATAATTACGCCGCAGGCATGAATACCTGTATTTCTTAAAGAGCCCTCTAAAACCTGCGCTTGCTGAATGGTTTCGGCACTTAAATCTTTAAGTCCGCCCATGTTTTTTAACTCAACAACACGTTCATATTCATCAGGACGTAATGCTTCTTTTAAGGCTTTTTCATCAAGATTGAAGATTTTAGCCAGCTTCATGTTTGGAATCAGCTTTGCAATTTTATCGGCTTCAAATAATGGTAAATCTAAAACCCTTGCGGTATCACGAATGGACGATTTCGCCGCCATGGTACCGTAAGTAATAATTTGCGCAACCTGACTAGAGCCGTATTTATTAATTACGTATTCCATAACACGTCCACGACCTTCATCATCAAAATCGATATCAATATCGGGCATGGATACACGATCTGGGTTTAAGAAACGCTCAAAAAGGAGATCGTATTTAATTGGATCGATGTTGGTAATCCATAAACAGTAAGCTACTACAGAACCCGCAGCAGAACCACGACCAGGACCAACAGAAACATCTCTCCTTCTGGCTTCGGCAATAAAATCCTGAACAATCAAAAAGTAACCAGGATAACCAGTTTTCTCAATTGTAGCCAACTCAAAATCTAAACGTTCTGTAACTTCTGGAGTTAATTCGCCATAGCGCTTTTTAGCACCTTCGTAAGTTAAATGGCGTAAAAATTTATTCTCGCCTCGTTTTCCACCATCAGTTTCATCTTCTTCAACTAAAAACTCCTCCGGAATATCGAATTTTGGAAGTAAAACTTCTCGGGCAAGTTTGTAGGTTTCAACCTTATCTACAACCTCCTGTATGTTTAAAATCGCCTCAGGTAAATCGGCAAAAAGCGATTTCATTTCATCAGCAGATTTAAAATAATATTCTTGATTTGGCAAACCATAACGGTAACCGCGACCACGACCAATTGGTGTAGCCTGTTTCTCACCATCTTTTACGCAAAGTAAAATATCATGCGCATTTGCATCCTTTTTATTGATGTAATACGTATTGTTTGTTGCAATTAATTTAACGGCGTGTTTTTTCGCTAATGAAACCAAAGATTCGTTTACACGATTTTCATCTTCCTGATTGTGGCGCATGACTTCCACATAAAAATCATCACCAAATTTTTCTTTCCACCAGATTAAAGCTTCTTCGGCCTGGGTTTCGCCCATGTTCAAAATCTTGTTCGAGATTTCTCCCGATAGATTTCCTGAAAGCACGATAATATCTTCCTTGTATTGCTCAATTACATTTCTATCAATACGAGGAACGTAGTAAAAACCTTTTGTATAAGCGATGGAAGACATTTTGGCCAGGTTGTGGTAGCCGTTTTTATTCTTCGCCAGCAAAACCATTTGGTAACCATTATCTTTTGCCGTTCTGTCCAAATGATTATCACAAACAAAAAATTCTACCCCAACAATTGGTGTCATAACCATTTCAGTTGGTCGTTCGCCAGCTTCTATAGCCGCAGCATTTTTAGCTTCAGCAGCTTTATTATGGTTTAAAACGTTGTTCACAAAGTGAAAAGCACCCATCATATTTGCATGATCGGTCATTGCAACGGCAGGCATTTTTTGTGCAGCGGCAGCTTTTACTAAATCAGGAATGCTGATTGTACTTTGTAAAACAGAAAATTGTGTATGGTTGTGTAAGTGAACAAAAGTTGCCGCAGCAAGTTCTTGTTTATTTCCTTCGAGTTCTTGTTTAGAAATTCCACCGCCTTCAGCTTTTTGAGTGCGTTTGCGAATTTCATCAGAAGCAGCTTTTAAATTGATGTGTTTTAAACCAACACCTTCAATCGTTGCCGGATTTATTTCTCTAAAACGAGGAAAATATTCTGCATCAACTAAAAGTTCTTCTTTTTTAAAAACTTCGCGTTTTACCAACTCCAAAAAGCAACGGGTTGTAGCTTCTACGTCGGCAGTTGCATTGTGCGCTTCGTTAAACGGAACACCAAATAAATAAGAGTGCAATTCTGTTAAGGTTGGCAATTTAAATTTACCACCTCTACCGCCCGGTAATTGCAAAAGTTGCGCTGTAACTTCTGTACAAGTATCTAAAACCGGCATTTCGGTCATACGGTTTGCGACACCAAAACGATGAAACTCACAGCCCATAATGTTAACGTCAAAGCCAACATTCTGACCGACAATAAATTTAGCTTTATTTAAAACCTCATTAAATTTAGCAAGCATTTCATCGAAAGAAATACCTTGTTCTATTGCTAAATCGGTAGAAATACCATGAATTCTTTCTGCATCGTAAGGAATATTAAATCCCTCTGGTTTTACCAGATAATCCTGATGTTCAACCAATCTCCCCATCTCATCGTGCAGTTGCCATGCAATTTGAATACAACGTGGCCAGTTATCGGTATCGGTAATTGGTGCATTGTAATTACGAGGCAAACCTGTGGTTTCAGTATCAAAAATTAAGTACATATGCTGCTTTAAAGAATTAGCCGTTCAGAATAATAACGGTTCTTCAAAAATAAGGAATTTGAATGTTGATGTTGTCAGGATTTTATCAACAAAAAATAGGGATTGAATGAATGAATTTGCTAAGACTAATCAACGCTCAAAACCCTAAAATCAACTTACGAAATAAGATTGCCACGGCCGATGAAAAATCGGCCTCGCAATGACGAAATCGTTTATAAACTCACTTAAAAATGCTCCTGACTTACCAACTCACTAACATCATAACCTTTTTCACGGCATCTTTCAATAATATCAACCAATAAATCAGCTTCCATTTTTGGTTCTCGGGCCATTATAAAAAGATATTTTTCATCCGGATGTCCAACTACAACATAGCTATAATCATCTGCAAGTTCGATAATCCAATAACCAATTTTGAAAGGCCATAAAAACTGTGCTTTCATGTCACCATCTGCTTTTTCATCATAGAAAAATAGTTTAGAAGTAATCGATTTTTCTTCAGGATTCCCTCCCTTATGGTAACTTGTTAAAACATCAAAGTGGTCGTCTTCTTTTAAAGTATAAGTTTCTATTGTTTGCTTCCAGTTCTTATCCATTAAAGTTGGGATAGAATATAAAGAATACCATTTTCCGGCAAAGGCATTCAAATCGATATTTGTAATTGGCTTGTTTTCCATCTCCTGTTTAACTTTTAACTTTTAACTTTTAACTTTTAACTTTTAACTTTTAAAGTAAACCATCATTAAATTATAAAGTTTTGAAAAGCTTTTTTTAACCTTATATTTATTTATACCTTCGATTGATAATTTACACAGCAAAACCATAAAATATAGATATATGAAAGTAACGGTTGTAGGAGCAGGCGCTGTAGGCGCAACTTGTGCAGATAACATTGCACGTAAAGAACTGGCTAACGAGCTTGTATTATTAGATATTAAAGAAGGTTTCGCCGAGGGTAAAGCTATCGATATGATGCAAACGGCTACCCTTTTAGGCTTCGATACAAAAATTTCTGGCGTAACAAACGATTACAGCAAAACTGCAGGTTCTGATGTAGTTGTAATCACTTCTGGCTTGCCACGCAAACCCGGAATGACCCGCGAAGAGCTTATTGGAATTAACGCAGGTATTGTAAAAGGTGTTGCCGAAAATATATTAAAATTCTCTCCAGAGGCGATTATAATCGTAATCAGTAACCCAATGGATACAATGACTTATTTAGCATTGAAATCTTTAGGCTTACCAAAAACCCGTATTATTGGTATGGGCGGTACTTTAGATAGTTCTCGTTTCAAATTCTATCTATCTCAGGCTTTAGATTGCAATCCGAACGATTTACAAGGTTTTGTAATCGGTGGTCATGGCGATACAACAATGATTCCTTTAACACGTTTGGCTACTTACCAAAGTTTACCGGTTAGCAATTTATTAGATAAAGCTACGCTTGATAAAGTTGCGGCTGATACAATGGTTGGTGGCGCAACATTAACTGGTTTAATCGGTACTTCTGCATGGTATGCGCCAGGTGCTGCCGGAGCTGCATTAGTAGAAGCAATTTTACGCGATGAGAAAAAACTTTTCACCTGCTGCGTTTCGTTGGAAGGAGAATACGGACAAAGCGATATTTGCTTAGGCGTACCAGTTATTATTGGTCGCAATGGCTGGGAAAAAATTATCGATTTTAAATTAACGGATGATGAACAAGCTGCATTTAACAAAAGTGCCGATGCAGTTAGAAATATGAATAGTGTACTTGCTGAAATGAAATTGGTTTAATGTTAAGAAATTGAAGCAACGTAGAGCAAAGTGTAACGTCTACTCTATAACAGCCTCAATTATTAAACGATATGAAAACAATTTCAATTCCACTAAAACTTATAAACTTACAAGACGACGGCTTCCACCTTTTGGTGGAAGTTGTTGTTTTTAAAGAAAAACATTTTGCTGTTTTAGATACCGGCGCATCGAGAACTGTTTTCGATAAATCTCTAATAGAAAAACATCTTTCAGAAACCATTAAAGTTTCTGATGAAATAAATGCCGCAACACTTTTTACTACTACAACTACAATACAGGCTACAATTGCTGAGTTAAAAATCGGTCGATTAAAAATTCCTGCGTATGAAACCGTGGCGTTTGATTTGCAATCCGTTAGTGATACTTACGAACAATTTGGGCATCCACCCATTGAATGCATAATTGGCGGCGATATTTTAATGAAGCACCAAGCTATAATCGATTACGAAAACTTGGTTCTTATCCTTAAAAAATAATCTTAACTGATAAATATCATATTTTAAGAGCGAGTTTAGCCTCATATTTGCATCAGGATGAAAAGACATTTAGCAACATTCTGTGTTATATTTTGGGCGGGCTTAATCGGTGGCATTAGTTTTTTAGAAGCACCTTTAAAATTTCAAGCTCCCGGTATTACAATTCCACTTGGTTTAGGAATTGGTCAGCTGATTTTCCAGGCCTTAAATAAAATTGAAATTATTCTGTGTGCAATAATTTTAATTGCATCATTTAATTTAAAACTCAAAAATTCCCGAGGTTTTATTTTAGCAATAGTTGTTATCATATTGGCTGTAGATACATTTTGGCTTCTGCCAATATTGGATAAACGAGCCGTAATGGTTTTAGCAGGAAATCCTCCCGAAGAAAGCTATCATCATATTTTCTACATCGTTTTAGAATCTATAAAATTTCTTTCACTTGTTTCATTAGGCTATTTAAACTTAAAAGATTTACACCATGAAAACAGATATTAAAACCCGAAATGACATTATGCTTTTGGTTGATGCTTTTTATAAAAAAGTTGAGCAAAACGATAAAATCGGACCAATTTTTACTGATATTGCAAAAGTAGATTGGTCGCACCATTTACCTAAAATGTACGATTTTTGGGAAAGTATTCTTTTTGGGAAAGCTATTTACAAAGGAAATCCAATGCTCACACATTTTAGTCTTCAGCAAAAAGTTAATTTATTTCAGGGAGAATTTGATATTTGGAAAACGCTTTTCTACAACACAGTTGATGAATTATTTGAAGGCGAAAATGCCGAAACCATCAAACAAAAAGCGCAATCGATTGCCGATTTAATGCATTTCAAACTAAACTCACCAAAACCAAAAATTAATATCGTTTAAAAAATTTGTGTCATTTGATTGTTTCTTTATAAATTTAGTAAACAAACAAATCAAATATGAAATTTTTAAAAATCTTATTAGGGATTATTGTCGTACTGGCAATAATCTTAGTGGTTGGAGGTTTTTTCCTTCCTAAAACTTACTCGGTAAGTAGAAGTGCAAGTATTAATGCACCAGACAGTGTGATCTACAAAAACATTGCAGATTTTAACGAGTTCTACAAGTGGAATCCATGGGCTAAAATGGAACCAACAGCAAAAACTACTTATTCTGGCACTCCACAACAACCCGGACATGTTTATGCTTGGGTAGGTAAAGAAACCGGCAGCGGACAAATGAAAATCACAAAGGTTGAGCCCAATAAATTGATTGATATCGAATTAAAATTTATAGAACCTTTTGAAAGCTTAGCGGATACAAAGTTTGAGATTACTCCGGAAGGCACCTCAAACAAAGTTACATGGACCATGAGTGGAGATAATAACTTTATTGGTAAATGGATGTGTTTAGTTATGGGTGGTATGGATAAAATGATTGGAAAAGACTTTGAAAGTGGTTTGGCATCGCTAAAAGAAAAATCAGAAAAGGGAAATTAAACAATATAAACAGAGAGCCTTTCATTAAACCGAAAGGCTTTTTTTTTATTTTTTTTTATTGATAAACAATAATGTCTATTTTACGATAAAAATTTGTTCCCAAAATCAATAGAGATTTTGTAAATCCCTACACTTTAAATTAATTGCTGAAAAGATGAATTTGTTAATTGTTGAAGATGAGCCAAACGTGGTTTCAGTAATTTCTAGAGGTTTAACTGAAGAAGGTTTTGAAGTTAGTATTGCTCCAGATGGCTTAATCGGCAAGCAAATGGCACTAAGCAACGATTTTAGCTTAATTATTCTCGATATCATGTTACCCGGAATTAACGGATTGGAGTTATGTAAAATCATTAAAGAGCAAAAACCGAACACACCAGTAATTATGCTTACAGCTTTAGGTACAACTGAAAATGTTGTAACAGGCTTAGATAATGGTGCTGATGATTACCTGATAAAGCCATTTAAATTTGCAGAACTCTTTGCCCGTATCAGAACTTTGTTAAGAAGATACAGTGGGGCAGCAGTAAGCGACCAAATTATACAGATTGCAGATTTGAAAATAAATGTAAGTGCAAAAACTGTTCAAAGAAACAACACAGATATTACGCTTACCGCCACTGAATATAGGTTGTTAGAATTTATGGCTAAAAATAAATCGAAAATATTATCTCGAATTGATATTTTAGAAAGTGTTTGGGATATCGATTTTAACCTGGGCACAAACGTAGTTGATGTATATGTAAATTATCTTCGGAAAAAAATTGATAAAAATTACGAACCTAAATTAATTCGTACCGCTGTTGGCTTAGGTTATGTTTTAAAGGAACAATAATGTCTATCGCCAAAAAAATCACTTTACTTTTTGCAATATTATCTGCAGTAATTATTTCGCTGCTAAGTGGTTTTGTTTGGTACTTCTCTAACGAATTTGCTTTTGAAGATTTTTACAAGCGTTTAGAAGCAAGGGTTAATATTGCAGCCCAAATAAAATTATATAAAGACGATAACAACAGTGTTTACGCTAAAATGCGTAACCAATATTTAGAAAGACTACCATCAGAAAAAGAATATATAATTGAAGCCGGAAAAACTGAACAGAAATTAGACAGAGAATTACCTGAAAGTTTTTACAAAAGAATTAATACCGGCTTAACCGCCAGATATAGAACTGAAAATCATTTTTATGCAGGAAAATTTTTCAAAAACAGCACTGGCGGATACATTGTAATTGTATCAGCAAATGATCCTGTAGGTTTTAGAGAACTGAAAGATTTACAAAAAATCTTGATTATCGGATTTTTCCTATCCGTACTCCTATCTTTTATTGTAGGTTGGAAATTTTCCAATTATATGCTTCAGCCATTGCGGAACATTATAAAAAGTGTTAAGCACATGAAAGCTGAGAATTTACATATGCGCCTTGATGTTAAAAAAGGCAAAGATGAAATGACTCAACTTGCCGAAACTTTTAACAACATGCTTAACCGCTTAGAAACGGCATTTGAAACTCAAAATAACTTTATCAGTAATGCTTCGCATGAATTGCGCACACCTTTAACCATTATTAGTGGTGAGCTTGAGCTGGCGATAAATACCAAGCAAGATGCTGAAAAGCAGCACAAGGCCTTAACCAAAATTAAAGATGAGGCAGACAGACTAGAACATATACTTACCAGTTTGCTTGGTTTAGCACAATCTGGTTTTAACGGTAAAAACCAACCTTGGGAACAGGTTAGAATTGATGAAGTAGTTTGGGAAGTTATTGAAGCAGTGAATTTGGTTCACCCAGAAAATAAAATTGAGGTAGATTTAAGCAAACTACCTGAAGATGAAAACCAGCTTGTTATAAGAGCAATAAAAAATCTAGTTAAGCTCGCCATTTCGAACATTGTGAGCAATGCTTGCAAATATTCAAATAATAATGTAGTAACCGTTCTTATAGAAACTAACCAAAATATTGTTTCTGTTGCCGTTACAGATAGAGGTATTGGCATTCCTCAATCAGATATACAACACATTTTTGAGCCATTTTATCGTGCATCAAATACTAATGAATTTAAAGGATATGGTGTTGGCTTACCTTTATCATTAAATATCGTTCGCTTACATCGCGGCAGCATCGGTATAAAATCTCAGGTAGGTGTTGGAACTGAAATAAAGGTTATGATTCCGATAAATGTTTAGCTAACTGATAGTTGAACATTTCCCACTTTCCCCCTATCCTTATAATTAATTCCTAAAAGATTTAAGATTACCAAAATTCTAATCTGGTTTTAATCTCACTCTTATTTGGCTGTAATGCCATTGGCTTAAAATTGTAATATAATAATTATCAATTAAAAAGAAAAGCCATGAAAACAGTATTAGTACCAACAGACTTCAATTTAGAAAGCACTAAAATTATCGATGCGCTTATTCAAAATCAGCCGAATGAGAAACTAAATATAATTTTCCTGCATGCATTTAAGCTATCAGATTCAATTACAGATATGTTAATGCTAAGTCGCCGCAGCCGCGATTACGAAAATGTAAGCGATGAATTCTATCAAACAATAAATCAATACCGCGAAAAGTTTCCAAATCAGGTTGCTACAACCGGCGTAGAATATTTTTACGGCAGTACAGTTGCAGCATTTAAAAATTTCATCGAAGCATTTGATGTTGATTTTATTGCTTATCCGAAAGACTACAATTTTTGTCCGATAAATAAATATAGCATTAACCCTAAGTTTTTAACAGAACGTTCGGGTTGTAATTTATTAGAGTTAGACATTAACAATATTCAGGTTCCAGAGAACTTAATCGAATCGAAAATACCTGAAAAAGAATTAATAGAGGCAACTGCCTAATCATTCACGAATTTAAACCAGTATATCATGCTGTTACGTAATAATATTCCGCTCACCTATATATTTGGAAAGGTAAAAAAAGAATTACTTTTCGTTATAACTTACTCTGTGGGTATAGTTGTACTTTACCAAAATTTCCATATTACACGTATCTCAATTCCTGTAGCAGTACCCGCCCTTTTAGGTACTGTAATTTCACTTTTACTTGCTTTTAGATCTAACCAGGCTTACGATAGATGGTGGGAAGCAAGAATACTTTGGGGCGCTATTGTTAACGATTCAAGGTCGATTTCTCGTCAGATATTATCTTTCGTAGAAAATCCTTATGGTCAGGAAGATATCGAAAAATTCAAAGAGCGCTTTATCAAAAGACAAATTGCCTGGTGTTATGCACTGAGCCAGTCTTTAAGAGGATTTAATCCACGTAAAGGACTTGAGCAGTATTTATCTCCGGAAGAAATGGATTTTATTAAGAAACGTAAAAACGTTACCGTTACGCTGCTAGAATTGCATGGTATGGATTTAAAAAAAGCCTTACAAGAAGGTTGGATCAATAAATATCAGCAAATAGAGATTGATAAAAGTATAACGGCTTTGTGTAATCACATGGGCGGTTCTGAAAGGATTAAAAACACGGTTTTCCCGGTAACTTATAGCAAGTACATTAGCATGTCTATCCATTTATTTATTGTATTACTTCCTTTCGGTTTAATAGAATACTTTGGATACATGGAAGTTCCGTTAGTTGTTGCTATTGCTGCCTTCTTCCTTTTAGTAGAGAAAATGGCTGTGCACTTGCAAGATCCATTCGAGAATAAACCAACCGATACACCTACAACAACAATTTGCAGAACAATTGAAAGAGATTTATTGCAAATGTTGGATGATAATAAAATTTACGAGGATAAACCTCAAACCGAACTTGCCCCTGTAGGCTCGTACTATATCTTATAATAAGAAGATAGTTTTTAGTTACATCTCATAATTTGGGATGGTTAGTTAAGCCGATAACTTTGGTTCTGGATAGAAGAAAGTTTAAGCAAAGTTTGATAATTGACTTTATAATTATCGATTCTAAACACAAAACCCTCTTCAAGTTTTAACTCGAAGAGGGTTTTTATTTTTTAAAGTCCCCTTCAGGGGATTTAGGGGTTAAGCATCAATTTTAGCATATTTTGCATTACGCTCAATAAACTCTCTACGTGGAGCAACTTCATCACCCATTAACATAGAGAAAGTATGGTCGCATTCCGCAGCACTTTCAATTGTAGCCTGCAATAAGGTACGTGTAGCAGGGTTCAATGTTGTATCCCATAATTGCTCTGCGTTCATTTCACCTAAACCTTTATAACGTTGAATATGTACGCTATCTTCTTTACCAGCACCTTTTAAACGTTGTACAGCAGCGTCGCGTTGTACATCATTCCAGCAATATTCAAATTCTTTACCTTTTTTAACCTGATAAAGCGGTGGTGAAGCAATGTAAACGTAACCAGCTTCGATTAAAGCTCTCATGTAACGATAAAAGAACGTTAAAATCAAGGTTGTAATGTGCGAACCGTCGATATCAGCATCCGTCATGATCACGATTTTGTGATAACGAAGTTTCGTCATGTTCAAAGCCTTATCATCTTCCGGTGTACCAATGCTTACACCAATTGCTGTAAACATATTTTTTATCTCATCGTTCTCGTAAATTTTGTGCTCCATCGCTTTTTCAACATTCAAAATCTTACCCTTTAAAGGTAAAATAGCCTGAATATTTCTATCACGACCTTGTTTAGCAGTTCCACCCGCTGAATCTCCCTCAACTAAGTAAATCTCACATTTTTCTGGGTCACTATCAGAGCAATCGGCAAGTTTACCTGGCAAACCAGAACCACCCATTACACTTTTACGCTGAACCATTTCGCGAGCCTTACGAGCCGCAGCACGGGCAGTCGCAGCCAAAATAACTTTGTTGACAATCATTTTAGCCTCTTTCGGATTTTCTTCCAAATAAGCGCCTAATGCTTCACCAACAGCTACATCAACCGCACCCATAACCTCACTATTACCTAGCTTAGTTTTAGTTTGACCTTCAAATTGTGGTTCTTGTACTTTAACAGAAACAACCGCGGTTAGACCTTCTCTAAAGTCATCACCAGTAATTTCCATTTTAAGGTTTTTCAGCAAACCCGATTTATCTGCATAACTTTTTAAAGTACGCGTTAAACCTCTACGGAAACCAGCAATGTGTGTTCCTCCTTCGTGGGTATTAATGTTGTTTACGTACGAGTGAACATTTTCCGAATAACTATCGTTGTATTGGAAAGCCAACTCAACAGGAACACCATTTTTAATACCATCAATATAAATTGGTTCTGGTAAAAACGATGCTCTGGTACCATCTAAAAAGGCAACAAATTCTTTTAAACCACCATCCGAATGGAAAACTTCTGAGAAGAATGTTCCATCTTCTAAAGTCTCACGCTCATCAGTTAACGTTAAAGTAATCCCTTTATTTAAGAAAGCGAGTTCGCGTAAACGACCAGCTAAAGTATCGTATTTATATTCTGTAGTTTGCGTAAAAATTGTAGCATCAGGACTAAAAGTTACAATTGTACCTCTTTTATCAGTTGTTCCAACTTCTTTAACATCGTACTGCGGAACACCAATTTTGTACTCCTGCATCCAGATTTTACCTTCACGGTGTACTTCTGCCTTTAAATCGGTAGATAATGCGTTAACGCAACTTACACCCACACCGTGTAAACCTCCAGAAACCTTATAAGTATCTTTATCAAATTTACCACCTGCGTGTAAAACCGTCATTACAATTTCTAATGCCGATTTATTTTCTTTTGTATTGATACCGGTTGGAATACCACGACCGTTATCTTCTACCCTGATTGAATTTCCTTCTAAAATTCTCACGTCGATTGTATCCGCATGACCGGCCAAAGCCTCATCAATAGAGTTATCTACAACCTCGTAAACCAAGTGGTGCAAACCTTTTACACCCGTATCACCTATATACATCGAAGGGCGCTTACGCACCGCTTCTAAACCTTCTAAAACCTGTATATTATCTGCCGAATAATTTGACTTTAAATCTTGTTCTTCGCTCATATTTTATTTAAAACTATAATCCTCAAAAATACGGAAATTTCAGCACTTTAACTAATATGTGGATAAGTTTTAAAACGTTAAAAAAACGCCTTCTGCAAGGTTTAAATAAAGATTTTGAAAAGCAAAACCTGTAAATCAGATTAATGTTCGTCCCGCTTTTTATTACAAGCCCCGAGAAAATCGGGGGCTTTCCATTTCAATCGGGTTTAATCTTCAAAAACTGTGGTTCTTTTGCCGGTTCTGCACCTCGCAACCGCCAATTTTTGCACAAATTTGCCAGCTAAACCCGATATCAGCGGAAATACTTTTTGTTTGCCTTAACAAAAAAGATTGCCACGTCGTTCCTCCTCGCAATGACGACAAAAAAAGCAGGTCAGAAGTTCAACAAAAAGATTGTAGTGGTTAGCGGGATGAGGCTTTAAAATGAAAAACTGTTACTGCTTTTCAAATAATTTGAACTACTTAACGTTTTATTTGCGAGTGCGTAACTCTTAAATTGCATATAAAAACTAATTTATATAAGTTTGCTAAAATTTATTAAACAATAATGGAAAGAAGAACCTTTAAAACCTTTGGTTTATTTGCTACAGCAGCATTAATTACTGCTTTTTCTGCATGTCAAAACAAAGACGCTAAAACAACTGAAACTAAAAAAACAGATAGCACTACTGCTGCAGTATCTCCGAGTGAGAAAATTGTATATGTTAACTCTGATTCTTTATTAACAAAATACGATTATTTTAAAGACCTTAAAGTAAAATTTGAAGGTAAAAGCAAAAATGCACAAGCAGATATGCAAGCTAAAGGTCAGGCTTTCCAAAGAGAAGTTACGCAATACCAACAATCGGCTCAAACTTTATCTGCCGACCAACGTAAAGCTACTGAGGAGCGTTTAGCACGTAAACAACAAGAATTACAAACTTACCAACAAAATGCTGGTGGTGCTTTGCAAAATGAGCAAGCTGTAGAAAACGAAAAACTTTATGATAAAGTTGCTGCTTACTTAAAAATTTACGCTAAAGAAAAAGGCTATAAAATGGTTTTAACTTACTCTAAAGGTAACAGCGCTATTTTATTTGCAGATGAAACTTTAGACGTAACTTCTGAAGTTATTAAAGGCTTAAATGCAGATTATTCTAAAAAATAATTATAAAGTTATTTACAATATTAAATGCCCCGAATTAATCGGGGCATTTTTTTTGCTTAAAAATTAACGATGGAGAATTTAGAAAAACATGCTGAGTTTATGCGCTTAGCAATTACACTTTCTGCTAAAAATGTTACCGAAAATATTGGCGGTCCGTTTGGTGCGGTTGTAGTTAAAGATGGTGAAATTGTTGCCGGCTCAGGCAATAAAGTAACTTCTACAAACGACCCAACTGCACATGCAGAAGTTTCGGCAATTAGGTTGGCTTGTACAAAGCTAAATACATTTGACTTAAGCGGTTGTGTAATTTATACCAGTTGCGAGCCTTGCCCAATGTGTTTAGGTGCAATTTACTGGGCAAAAATTGATACAATTTATTATGCAAACACCAAGGTTGATGCAGAAAATATTGGCTTTAGCGATAAATTTATTTACGAAGAGCTGGAAAAAGAAATGGGTAATAGAAGTTTGCCTGTTGTACAATTAATGCGTGATGAAGCATTAGAAGCTTTTAAGCTTTGGGAAAAATCGCCAATGCGAATTGAGTATTAATAAAAAGAGGCTTTTGCAACCTGTCATCCTGAGCTTGTCGAAGGACTTAAACCATAGAATTTAAGGCGTTTCGACAAGCTCAACGTGACAAGCGTTTAAAATATTATAATTTAACCTATTTGTTTACTTACTTGCTTCTTTATTGGTAAGTAAACCAATCATCGAATCTATTTCTTTTACCACACCATCGTCAGAACCTGAAAAGCCTACTGCTTTAAAGCGTATATTTCCATCGCCATCGATAATAAATTTGGTTGGAATACCTTCTACTTTATAAGCGCTTACGATATCAAATTTTGATGGATCTTTAACATTTTTGGTATCGTATAAAATATTAAAGTTTAATTTCTTTTCGGCAACAAAATCGGTTACAACTTTTTCTCTGTTTTCTTCTGTTTGCCATGTATTTACATATAGAAATACTACGTTAGGATTGCTGGCATATTTCGCCATAGCTTTTTGCATACCAGGAAAAGATGCAACACATGGACCACACCATGTTGCCCAATAATCGAGTATAACAATTTTACCTTTTAAATCGGTAAGACTAACTTTTTCGCCTTTTAAATTTGCCAATGAAAATGTTGGTGCAGGTATGTTAATCATTTTTTTAGTCCATTCGGCTTTGGCTTTTGCATTTGCTTCTTTTTCCAACCCAGCCATAAATGTTTCGTATGTCCCCTCTTTTTTAAGTGTTGCGTATAAAGCTTTGAAATCGTTCTTTAACGAATCTGAACCTTTTCCTTCTTTAATTAACTTTTCGGCTTCGGTAAATGCTTTTTCGTTCTGGCCATTTTTAATTAAGTAGGTTACGTAACGTGTGCTCACATCAGGAGGAATTACTTTATAAAACGAAATTGCCTTTTCTTGCGTAGCTAAAGCCTCTTTAAATTTCTTGTCGTGATAAAGCAATAGTGCATAAGTATCTGCATACATGCCCCAGCTTTGGTCTAACGCCTTAATATAATCTTCTTTAGTTTGATAAAAAGCAGGCTTCTCATCACCTTTTGCTGATTCTATCAACTCTAGAGATTGTTTAGAAATTTTTGTAGCAAATGCTACATTTTCATTTTTCTCTGCCAATGGCCAGGCGTATTGATTGTATATACCTGCACGAGTTGTTTTTGCATAAACTTTGTTTGCATATAATTCAAATTTTGCATCGTTTTTGGCACTACCAAATGCTTCTGCCACTAATGCATAAATAGAATTTAATTTAGCTTCATCAGCTTTTTTGCTTTTATCTAATTTAAACTTGGTAACCATTTCATTTGCTTTCTGCTCCAGAGCTACAGCATTTTTTTCTGAATACAAAGCGTTCATACCTTGTCCATAAGCATAATTGCCATTAGGAAATTTCTTCAAAACAACAGCCTTAACAGAATCTGCTTGCGCTTTTTTCTTCACGATGTTGTATATGTTCAAATTCATTACCAACTCTTCTTCTGTTGGTTCTTTAATTTTTGAAAGCTTTTTGATGTTTTCTTCAACCAATTGCTCACCGGTTTCTTTATTTGCTTTATAAGCATTAGATAGATAATTTACGAGATGTTTTTTTTCTAACGTAGGCTTAATTGCGAAAGCTTGTTTATAAGATGCTGCGCTTTTTTCATAATCTAACGTTAGGCCCAAATAAAATTTACCTGCTAAACCATACAAAAAAGCTTCATTGATGTAAGCTTCTGCCGGTATTTTTCCATCTTTAGTAAACTTTAAAATATAACCACTCGGCGATTCATCTTTTTGGCCATCAACAGAAAAAGCTAAAGCAGCCAATGTTACACTATCGGCGGTTACAATTTCCCCTTTATAGATATCACCTTCTTTCACCAAATCTACCTTTGCACTTTTAGGGTTCGAAGTTGAAAAGAAACTAAATGCAGTACATTTAATATCTGTTAAATTTTGCAGGTTCGTACCTTTTGGGTCATAGGTAAATTTAACTGTCGTACCTGCTACCGGATTTTCAGTTGAAAATTTTACCGATTGAGCTCCCGCTAATTTCGCTACAAAACACAGAAGGAGAAGTAATTTTAATGGTTTCATATTTAAAAGGTTAGGTTTGAAATAGATTAACTAAATATATAGTTTATAAATCTAGATTGCAAATTAATTTTCGAAAAATTTTAAGGTATAATTATTGTAAACATTTTGAACATGACCTACGAACAAAAAATTACTAGTGAACTGGAATTTTGGAAGTTTAAAACTTTACAGAAACCATCGCTATTTAATAAAGTAACAGATAAAGTTCAGAAGAAAATCAACAGCTATATTCCTGATAAAGTTCACAATGCTATAACAACTGCGATTAAACAAATGGTTAAAGCGGTGCTTTTCGGTTCAACCTTTACAACCTCAAAACCATTAACTGATCTGACTTTGTTCCATAGAGAAGCCTTAATAAAGCAAAAAATTGATAATTATAAAAAAACGGGAGCAGCCGAAGGCGGAATTACCGGAGCAGGTGGATTTTTAATGAGCCTTGCAGATTTCCCATTATTACTGAGTATTAAAATGAAAATGCTTTTCGATATTGCAGCAACTTATGGTTACGACGTTAAAGATTACCGCGAACGGTTATTTATCCTTCATATTTTTCAGCTGGCGTTCTCAAGTAAAGAAGAAAGTAAAAATGTATTTATGAAAATGCAGGATTGGGATAATTCAGCTCATAAATTACCTACAAATATAGATGAGCTTGATTGGTTAACGTTTCAGCAGCAATATCGCGATTATATAGATTTAGCTAAACTTGCGCAAATGTTACCTTTTGTAGGCGCTGCTGTTGGTGCAGTTGCAAATTATAAGCTAATAGATAGATTAGGAAAAACTGCGATGATGAGTTATAGAATGAGGTATTTTAATATTCAAACTGCAATTTTAGAACAAGGTTCTATCCCACACTCCAGAATTACTAACCAAACTAATTAATCTTCATCATCAAAAAGTCCGCTTATCAAATCATCTGTTTCACGTCTGTCTTTTTTAGTTGGTCTGCCCGTTCCTCTGTCTCTTTTTAAATTAGGTGCATGAAACGCAGATTTAAAGGCGTGTGTTTCCTCTACAGGAGTTAAATCTTTATATTTTGTTAATGCTGTTGGAGAATCCGTACGATTGTAAGAGAACTCAACTACTTCAATAACTTTTTTCTCAATTCCTTTAGATACCTGATAAACATCACCTATTTTAACTATCGCTGATGGCTTGATGTTCTGACCATTAAGTTTTACTCGTCCTGCTTTACAGGCATCAGTTGCCAAACTTCTGGTTTTGAAAAGCCTGATTGCCCACAAATATTTATCGATTCTAAGTTTTTCTGCTTCTGCCATAAAGTACAAAAATACGGTAAATTGATGAATTGTTGCATTGTTCTAGTGAAGAAATATTGCTCTAGAATACGCCAAATGAAGCGCACAACAATATATCAATATAACAAATGCAACAATAATTATGTAAGTAAATCGCCAGTTTTGGATAAATTTCATTTATTTTGCGTAAAATTTAAAAACATCATGTATTCAGATTTAAAGAAATTAATTGAAGCCGCTTGGGAAGATAGAACCCTTTTAAAATACAGTAATTATTGCGAAGCTATTGAAGCCGTAATTATGGGTCTTGATAAGGGAGAAATCCGTGTTGCTGAACCAGTTTTAAACTCTTGGGGCATTAATGAATGGGTAAAAAAAGCTGTTATTTTATATTTCCCGATTCGCGAGATGAAAGAAATTAAGAGCGGTCCATTTGTTTATCATGATAAAATGGATTTAAAAACCGATTACAAATCGACAGGTGTACGTGTTGTACCAATGGCAAGTGCTCGTTATGGTTCATTCTTAGCTAAAGGTGTAATCATGATGCCGTCGTACGTAAACATTGGCGCTTATGTTGATGAAGGTACAATGGTTGATACCTGGGCAACTGTAGGCTCATGTGCTCAAATTGGTAAACGTGTTCATTTAAGTGGTGGTGTTGGTATTGGTGGTGTTTTAGAACCCGTTCAGGCTGCTCCGGTAATTATTGAAGATGATGCATTTTTAGGATCAAGAGTAATTATTGTTGAAGGTGTTAAGGTAGAAAGAGAAGCAGTTCTTGGTGCAAATGTAGTTTTAACAGCATCAACTAAAATCATTGACGTAACTGGTCCAACACCTGTTGAATATAAAGGTATAGTTCCTGCTCGTTCAGTAGTAATTCCTGGTAGTTATACTAAAAAATTCCCTGCCGGAGATTTTCAGGTTCCATGTGCATTAATTATTGGCAAACGTAAAGAAAGTACAGATAAAAAAACCTCTCTTAATGATGCATTGAGAGAAAATAATGTAGCAGTTTAAGCCGAAAGCAAAACGTTGAAAGCTGAAAGCGAAAATAAAATACAAAAAGCCGAAAGTCCGGAACTTGAGCAATCAAGCTTTGGTCTTTCGGCTTTAAGCTTTAAGCTTAAAATCGGTTTCGATGGCAAACGTGCGGCAAATAATTTAACTGGTTTAGGCAATTACAGTCGCTCTTTAATCGAAAGTTTAGCTTTACAATTTCCTGAAAACGAATATTACGTTTACTCGCCTAAGATTAAACAGGCTAAACAAATTCAATCCTTTTTCGAAAACAAAAATATTAAGCTTAAGCTTCCTCAGAATGGGAAATTTTTGTGGCGAAGTTTTAATATTTTAAAAGATTTAAAGAAAGATAAAATTCAGATTTTTCATGGTTTAAGCCATGAAATCCCATTAAGAATATCTAAAACTGAAATTAAATCAATAGTTACCATACATGATTTAATTTTCCTCCGCTTTCCCGAATATTACAAATTTATTGATAGAAAGCTTTACGAATGGAAAAGCAAGTCGGCTTGTAATCATGCTGATAAAATTATTGCAATTAGCGAGAAAACTAAAAGTGATATTGTAGAGTTCTACAAAATAAACCCAGATAAGATTGAGGTAATTTATCAAAGCTGCGATGATTCTTTCAAATCATTAGTGCCAGCAGAATCCTTATCAAATATTAAGAAAACCTACAATCTTCCTGATAAATACATTCTAAATGTTGGTACGATTGAAAAAAGGAAGAACTTAAAATTAATTGTTCAGGCTTTAAAAGATGTGGATAGCGACTACAAATTGGTTGTTATTGGGAAACCAACTCCATATTTCGAAACGGTTAAAAATGAGATGGATAGATTAGGTTTGGGAGATAGAATAATCTTCCTAAAGAATATCCCATTTTATGATTTACCAGGAATTTATCAACTGGCAGAAATATTTGTCTATCCATCATTTTATGAAGGATTTGGCATTCCAATTATCGAAGCATTATATTCTGGAGTTCCTGTTATAGCAGCAACAGGCTCATGTTTAGAGGAAGCTGGCGGGCCAGATAGTTTATACATCAACCCAAATGATGCTAAAAAATTATCAGAAAATATTAATAGGGTTTTGAATGAACCAGCTTTAAAAAATACAATGAAAGCAAAAGGGCTGGAATTCGTTCAGAAATTCAACAGCCCTCTTGTAACGCAGCAATTAATGAATTGCTACTTTAATATTTTGAAATAATTATTTCGATGCCACAGCTGGCGGATATTGCATTAAAATTTCACTAATTCCTTTATTCAAACGCTCTTCTCTATTTTTTAAGTTATCAAGGTTAAATCCGCTTCCGCGACCATGCCATACTAAAGTTTTTGATTTTGGGTCTAGAAAGTCGATGATTACCGTACCTTCCATAAACTGGTTAACGTTAGTCATGCCACCGCCTCCCCAGCCGCCCCAACCCCATCCCCAGCCCCAACCTGGACCATAAAAACCTGGGCTATAATTGTAAACTTCGGTACGTTCTCTTGCAACTACAACTAAATTCACTAAAAGATCTGGTTTAGCCGATTTTGTAAAACCTTTTGCAGTTAAATCTGCATCAATAGCTGCCATCATTCTTCTCTTATCCAGATTATTCATTTTTAATCTGGTAAGTCCTCTATCGTAAAAGTTGTAAGTTTTGTAATTCCCAAAATTTGCAGTTTTATCGTAATCGGATGCAGTACGTAGGGAAGAGCAACTGCTAAATGCTATTACAATCGCGAATAGCATAAATAATTTTTGAATAGTTCTCATATGTTTTATTTGTGTGTTTCTAACTTTATAACCTAATTAAAAATACGAATAAATAAGTAAAATAGATTGCTTAATCGCCTAATTTTTACATTATTATTGTTATTGTAGAACGTTCAGAAAATCCCTTTGTTTTGGCTAAAATGTTAAAATAGTATGCGAATCAAAAATTTAACATATTATCTTTGCCTATGCTTAAAGATGAAATCAATAAAGCTTTAGAAGTTTTAAAAGTGGGCGGAGTAATTCTATATCCAACCGATACAATTTGGGGACTTGGTTGCGATGCTACAAACCCTAAAGCTGTAGATAAGCTTTTGGCTATTAAAAACAGACCGGCAGAAAAAAGTCTGATTATTCTTTTAGATACAGAGAACAAAATTCAAAGCTATGTAAATGAGGTTGCTGACGTTGCTTACGATTTGATAGAATATGCTGAAAACCCTTTAACCATAGTTTTTTCTGGCGCAAAAAATCTGGCTCCAAATGTAATTAATGCAGATGGTAGTGTTGGAATTAGAGTTGCAAAACACGATTTCTGTACACCGTTAATTCAAAGATTTAGAAAGCCAATAGTTTCTACATCAGCAAATTTCAGTGGCAATCCTTCTCCAAAGTATTTTGATGATATTAATAGCCAAATTATTGATTCAGTAGATTATGTTGTGGATTTTGAACAGGAAAATCGTACGGTTAAAAAGCCATCAACTATAATGAAACTATCTGCAGGCGGGCAATTCGAATTTATTCGTAAGTAAACCCCAACCCCTAAAGGGGCATTATTCAGCATAAGTTCAAAGAAGCATCAATAGTTTTTATTAATTTCGCGACACAAAAAGTACCTCTTTATGCAGTCAGATTTAAATAATGATAGTAAAAAGTCCCATTTAGGGGATTTAGGGGTATACCTTTCAAATCCAATATTTAAAACTTTATCATCAATTGCCGATATAAACAATACCGAAGCTTATGTAATAGGCGGTTTTGTTCGCGATTTATTTCTAAATCGCCCATCAAAAGATATTGATGTAGTTGTTGTTGGTAGCGGTATTGAATATGCTGAAGCTGTTGGCAGAAAATTAAATACTAAAGTAGCAGTATTTAAAAGCTTCGGCACCGCTAATATTAAGCACAACGACTTAGAAATTGAATTTGTTGGCGCCAGAAAAGAATCTTATCGTGCTGATTCCAGAAAACCGATTGTTGAAGATGGAACTTTAAAAGACGATCAGCTTCGTCGAGATTTTACTATAAATGCATTGGCAATAAACCTAAATACCGAAAATTTTGGAGAGTTACTCGATCCATTTCAAGGCATTCAGGATATGGAGCACAAAATTATTCGCACCCCACTTGATCCTGAAATTACATTTTCTGATGATCCATTAAGGATGATGAGGGCAATCCGCTTTGCTTCACAGCTTAATTTCACTATTGATGCTAGAGCAATAGAAGCTATAAAATCACAAAAAAACCGAATCAGCATTGTTTCAAAAGAACGCATTACCGATGAAATGAATAAAATCATTTTATCAGCAAAACCTTCTATAGGTTTTAAACTTTTGTTCGATACAGGGTTGCTTCATTTGATTTTCCCTCAAATGGCTCAGCTTTACGGTGTAGAAATCGTAAAAGGAAAAGGCCATAAAGACAATTTTTACCATACATTAGAAGTTTTAGATAACATCTGCGAAACTACAGACGATTTGTGGTTACGTTGGGCGGCAATATTACACGACATTGCAAAACCTGCAACAAAAAGATTTGAAGAAGGACATGGATGGACTTTCCACGGACATGAAGATAAAGGCGCACGTATGGTGCCTAAAATTTTCAGTCAGTTAAAGTTACCGCTTAACGAGAAGATGAAATTTGTTCAAAAGCTGGTTCAGTTACACCTTCGCCCGATAGTCTTAGCTCAAGATACCGTTACAGATTCTGCAGTAAGAAGGTTACTTTTTGATGCTGGAGAAGAAATAGAAAGCTTAATGCTACTTTGCAATGCCGATGTAACTACTAAAAACGAGTATAAAAAAACCAAATACCGAAACAATTTTGAACTGGTTAAGCAAAAGCTTAAAGATGTTGAAGAACGCGACCAAATTAGAAATTGGCAACCACCTGTTACTGGCAACGATATTATGGAAACTTTTGCTTTAGACGCAGGTAAAGAAGTTGGAATAATTAAAAATGCGATACGGGAAGCAATTCTTGAGGGAGAAATTGCAAATGATTATAATGAAGCCTACAATTTTATGATAAATTTGGCAAAACAAATGGGATTAAATCCTGTTAATAAATAATTTAATCGCCTAAACAATAGCACAAACAACCTTTTTGTTGCGTTTGTTTCTTTGTGATAAAGCAAATTAACTTTATTTTTACGGTTCCAAAAAACAATAATGGCTATTTATAAATTTAAAATTACCTTCGAAGATTTTGATGAGGTTGTAAGAGAAATCGACATCAAATCTAATCAGACGTTTGAAGATTTGCACAAAGCAATACATAAATCGACGGGTTATAATGCAGAAAAACCATCATCATTTTATGTAAGTACCGATAATTGGTTAAAAGGTGATGAAATTGCTTATTTACCTAACGAAAGAAAAAAAGATCGCGTTGTTTTAATGGAAAACTCAAAATTAAGCGGTTTTATTGAAGATCCTCACCAAAAGTTCTATTACACTTACAATTTCGATCGTCCTTATGATTTTCATGTAGAATTAATTAAAATTATTTTAGATGCAGATCCACATATTGAATATCCTTTTTTAGCTAAAAGTTCTGGTGAAGCTCCAAAAATTATGGAACAAAAAAGTGGTCAGGTTGTTGATGCCGGAACTGCGGTTGCTTCGGCAAGTGAGTTTGATTTCTTAAATGAAATGAATTTTGTACCTGAAGATACCGATGAATTGGAAGCAATGGGCGAAATGGGAATCAATGAAGAAGAAAGAGATGAAGAAGATGAAAGCGAAGAGGATGAATTCGGCGATGAATTTTCTGATAACGAAGGTTATGAAGAGGATAACCAAAAAGACGATTATTAATTATAGCATAATATCGATTTAAATATTTAACTGTCGGACAAAACATCCGACAGTTTTTTTATACAAACAAAATGGCAAAAAGCTCAAAATCAAAAACTTTGGTTGTAATTGTTGGACCAACAGCAATTGGGAAAACAGCTTTAGCTATACAAGTTGCGCAGCATTTTAAATCGGAGATTGTTTCTGCTGATTCAAGGCAATTTTTTCGTGAAATGGAAATCGGTACGGCCAAGCCTGATGCCATCGAACAAAACGCAGCAAAACATCATTTTATAAACTCTCATTCTGTAAAAGAGTTATTTAGTACAGGAGATTTTGAGCTGGATGCCTTAAAAGTTATTGATGATATTTTTATAAAGCATGATATAGCCATAATGGTTGGTGGTTCTGGTTTGTATATTAACGCAGTTATCAATGGTTTAGATGAAATGCCGGAGATTGACTTGCAAATCCGTTCAAAACTTAATCATCAATTTGAAACCGAAGGATTGGAATCTATTCAAAAACAATTAAAGGAACTCGATCCGGAATATTTTGAAAAAGTAGATCAGAATAATCCGCAAAGAATGATAAGAGGTTTGGAGGTGTTTTTATCAACCGGAAAAAAACTGTCTTCTATGTTATCAGCTACAAAAAAAGAAAGACCGTTTAATATTGTAAAAATTGGTTTAAACACAGATAGAAGCATCTTATACAATCGAATTAACGAAAGAGTTGATAAAATGGTTGGTGCAGGACTTTTAAAAGAAGTAGAATCTTTACTTGAATATCGAAGCTTCAATGCGTTAAACACAGTTGGCTATAGCGAAATATTCGATTATCTGGATAAAAAAATATCTCTTGAAGAAGCAATTTCATCAATCAAACAAAACACCCGTCGTTTTGCTAAAAGACAATTAACCTGGTTTAGGAGGGATGAAGAAATAAATTGGTTCGAGCCAAATCAAACCGAAGCAATAATTAACTTAATTAATCAAAATATTTAAACAGAGAAGGTTCCGAAATTATCGGAACCTTCTCTGTTATTTCTATTATCCTAATTAGGAAATTTAACACCTCCATATTGTGTTATATCAATAACTGGAATGTTTGACCCGTATTTCCCATTAATTGCATCAATAAAAACATTTGCAATTACCGCATTTCCTCTCGGCGTTAGGTGTACTCCATCTAAAGAGAAAGCACCACCAGTTATAAAAGAAGAATTGATGCTTACACCTTGAAGCACGATTCCAGTTTTTACCTGATTCAAATAGCTATAAGTATCAGCAATTGCTAAACTCTTACTATCTGCCAAAGATTTAATTGTACTGTTGTAACTCAAAACATAATCTTTCACTCTCGCTACCTCATCCTTATCTAAAACCCAGTTGTTCGCAATTGGATTTAAAGGATGTAAACCGTAAGGCAGACCAGCTGAATTAGCAACACCAAATAAACCAGCCGATTGGAAAGGTAATCTAATTAAATCTTCTACAGTCGCTGTTCTAACAGTTCCAGCTCCAGTTTGAATATAAATTGCAGCAGCAGCCGGATTGATAGCTTTCGCAGCATTTAATAAAGCAGCTACAGTTACCGTGTTAAAATATGGTATAGATGTTACATCAGGAATGGTTGCAACCACACCTTTCTGTCCACTTGCAGTTAACGAATTAACTAAATTTGAATACAAAAGCGCAAAGGTAGATTTATCTGTTAAAACGTTTGTAGCATCAGTAGTTACGCCACCATTAGTTGCATAACCCAACGCATCATTGTTACCTAACCAAAGTGAAAAAAATGTATGATTACGAGCTTGAATAAACTGGAAATAACTAACAGATCCAACCTGAGTATCCGTTAATAAACGCTCTAGGTATGGATTTGCAGCTCCAAACGGCGCAGCGAAAGCTAAATCTACACGCATACCCGGAATACCCAAATTTTGAACTTCTCCCGTATATTTTGTGAGTTTACCCGTTGCATCTCTGAGTGCTAAATTAGTTGTTACCGGAGTTAAGGTTGGTGTACCATTAACTAATGCCGTTAGAGACAAATATCCTGAACCATTTGCCTGAGCATCAGTAAAAAATGGTGAAGTGAAAGCGCCACCGCCAACTGTAGCCATTTTTGCAGCAATTAAATTCGGATAAGCAACTTTTTGTCCTTCAAGATACAGACCGCCATCAGCAAAGCCAGCAGTAAGTGAATTTCCAACAGCAATGTATTTACTAAAATTTGCCTGACCCGCAGAAGTTCCAGCAGTAGCCTCTATTTCTGGCTTGCATGAAACTGCAAATAACATTGCAGCAATTGCTAAACTATTGAATATATATTTTTTCATGTAAAAATCTCCTACCATTTATAAGTTAATGAAATACCTGGTGCGTAAACTAAGGTTTTAAATGTTCCATCTAAACCTGTTTCAATATTTTTTTGCTTACGCGATTCAACATCTTCGAAAAAGAATGATGCATTTACTTCAAACTTTGAGGTAAAAGAATATCCCGCACCAGCACTTAAAATATAACGGTTTGCATCAGGTGCTTCTGGCGTAACAAAACCATCCTGAACCGGAGAAATAGCATATCCTACACCAGCTCTCAAAGCAAGTTTATTGCTCGCCTGATGATTTACTCCTAACTTAAACGAAGAACCATCACGATAATTACGTGCTGATCTGGTATCAGTTAAAGCAGTGGTATTAATAGCATAGTCAAAAGCAAGTTCTTTATAAACTCTCCACTGAACCCAGCTTGCATCGAATGCTAAAGTTGTGCTTTTCGAAAGTGGAATACCTATGCCCAATGTTGTGGTTGATGGTAAAGGCAATTCTGCATTAAATGTATTTCCATCAGGAAAAGAAGATCTTAATGATGCAGGAACATCGAAAGTAGCAGTACCATCGTTTAGCTTGGTAATCACTTTTGATCTATGTACCACAGCAAAAGTGATGTTACTTAATGTATTAATGTAAATACCTGCATTCCATCCAAAACCACTACCCGTTCCTTCTAATGTTGCATGACCAGATCTTCCATCAGGATAATTTACAGGTAAAGCACGTTGAAGGTTTACTTCACCATGATTATACACAAAACCTGCTCCAACACCTATCCTATCGGTTATTTTAACACTTAAAGTTGGTTGAAAATAAATTGCTTTTAAATTAAGTGAGGTTAAGGTGTATTTTCCTGACCAGTCATTGCCCCAATCTACCATACCGCCAAATGGAGTATAAACACCTAATCCTAATTTCCATTTATTAGATTTTGGTCCCCAAACAGCATAGGCTTCAAATGGTGGTGCAATTTTATTTTTTACATTTTCAGAAATATTTGAGCCGCTTTGCTGGAAAACTGATTTGAAAAGTAAGGGATTAACCCCGGCCGAAATAGAGTTTTTCTCTAAAAAACTCACTGCACCTGGATTAAAAAATATGGATGCCTCATCTAAAGCTAAAGCAGAACCAGCTCCTGCCATACCTATTTGTTTTTGCCCTTGCAAATTCACCTGGAAACCTTGCCCAAATACCCACAGCGGAGCAGATAGTAATACGCTAAATAAAAATTTTTTCATACTTATAAATGGTTATAGCACAAATGCATACTATGCTAACATAGTAGTAAATAATTTGTTTAAGAATTAACAAATAAAATTAAGCCTGTGCCGTAGGTCCGCCAAAACCCATTGGAAATGGTGGCTCTTCTTGTGTTTTGATACGTCCGTTTGCTGCCTCAAATTTTTGGATATTATCCTCCAAAGCAGTTAATAAACGTTTTGCGTGTTCTGGTGTTAAGATGATTCTAGATTTAACTTTTGCCTTCGGTATTCCCGGCATAACACGGATAAAATCAAGAACAAATTCTGTATTGGAGTGCGTGATGATTGCAAGATTAGAAAAAATACCTTCGGCAATTTCTTCTGACAATTCTATATTTAACTGGTTTTCGTTTTGTTGCTCGTCCATAACTTGATAATAATATTCGGTAAAATAATTGTTAAAGGTAAGGTTTAATCGCTAGCATTAAAATTATTGCCAACAAAAAAAGGGTTGCTTCTATGCGAAACAACCCTTTTTAAAATGATATGATATTTTATGCTTCTACTTCTTCTTGTTTCGAAGCTAATAATTTATCGTATTCTTCTTGAGAACCCACGATGATACGCTCGTAACCACGAACACCAGTTCCTGAAGGAATTAAGTGACCAACGATTACGTTTTCTTTCAAGCCTAACATGTTATCGCGTTTACCTGCAATTGCAGCCTCATTTAATACTTTCGTTGTTTCCTGGAACGAAGCCGCAGAAATGAACGATTTAGTACCTAATGATGCACGAGTAATACCTTGTAAGATAGAACTTGCAGTTGCTGGTCTTGCATCTCTAACCGTAATCTGTTTCAAATCTTTACGTTTCAATTGAGAATTTTCATCTCTTAATCTACGTAATGATACGATTTGACCTGGTTTGAAATCATTTGAATCACCTGCATCTTCAACAACTTTCTTGTCATACATTGCATCGTTCTCGTCAGCAAAATCCCAACGATCAACAGCATTGTTTTCTAAGAAAATAGTATCTCCCGGATCTTCAATGTGAACTTTCTGCATCATTTGGTGAACAATTACCTCGAAATGCTTATCGTTAATTTTCACACCTTGCAAACGGTAAACCTCTTGAATACCATTTACTAAGTATTCTTGAACCGCTGCTGGTCCTTTAATTGATAAGATATCCGCAGGAGAAATTGAACCATCTGATAAAGGCATACCAGCTTTCACAAAGTCATTATCCTGTACAAGGATGTGTTTAGACAATGGAACAAGGTATTTTTTAACTTCACCATCTTTAGATTCGATTGTAATCTCACGATTACCACGTTTAACACCGCCTAAAGTTACAACACCATCAATTTCAGTTACAACTGCCGGATTAGATGGGTTACGAGCCTCGAATAACTCAGTTACACGAGGTAAACCACCCGTAATATCTCGGGTTTTACCAGTTGCACGTGGAATTTTAGCGATAATCTGACCAGTTTGAATAGCTTCACCTTCATCAACCGAAACGTGAGCACCTACCGGAATGTTATAACCTTTGATAAATTCACCTTTCTTGTCAACAATCTGAACAGAAGGGTTTTTAGTTTTATCACGTGTATCGATAATTACTTTTTCACGGTGACCAGTTTGTTCGTCTGATTCTTCACGGAAAGTAACACCTTCGATAATTGCATCGAATTGTGCTTTACCGGCAAATTCAGAGATGATAACCGCGTTGTACGGATCCCATGAACAAATTTTATCACCTTTAGATAATTTATCGCCTTCTTTAACAAATAAGAATGCACCGTAAGGAATATTATTTGTTACAATAACTCTTCCACTTCCTGGTTCAACAATTCTAAACTCACCAGAACGGCCTAATACAACTTGTACTTTACCATCTTCTGTTTGAGTATCAACCGTACGGATGTTTTCAAATTCGATTACACCATCAAACTTAGCAACAATGTTTGATTCTGCAGCAATGTTTGATGCAGTACCACCCACGTGGAAAGTACGAAGTGTTAACTGTGTACCCGGCTCACCGATTGACTGTGCAGCAATTACACCTACAGCCTCACCTCTTTGAACACGTTTACCAGAAGCTAAGTTACGTCCGTAACATAATGCACAAACACCACGTTTAGCTTCGCAAGTTAATACTGAACGAATTTCGATACCTTCCAACGGAGATTCTTCGATAGCTTTTGCTACATCTTCGTTAATATCTTCGCCCGCACCTACTAATAATGTGTTATCCAAAGGATTATAAACATCATGTAATGAAGTACGACCTAAAATTCTTTCGTATAATGGCTCAACAATATCTTCCTGATCTTTCAATGCAGTTGTGTACATACCTCTTAAAGTACCACAATCAACATCATTAACAATCATATCTTGTGCAACATCATGTAAACGTCGGGTTAAGTAACCAGCATCAGCTGTTTTTAACGCCGTATCCGCCAAACCTTTACGAGCACCGTGAGTAGAGATAAAGTACTCTAATACCGATAAACCTTCTTTAAAGTTTGATAAGATTGGGTTTTCAATAATATCACCACCTGAACCAGATTTTTGAGGTTTCGCCATCAAACCACGCATTCCGCAAAGCTGACGAATCTGCTCTTTAGATCCACGAGCACCCGAATCAAGCATCATATACACTGAGTTGAAACCTTGGTTATCGCTAGATAACTGGTTCATTACGAATGTAGTTAATCTGTTATTGATACGAGTCCAGATATCGATAATTTGGTTGTAACGTTCGTTGTTTGTAATGAAACCCATGTTATAGTTGTTTCTTACTTCTTCAACTTCGTTAGCTGCTTGCTCTAATAAAGTATGTTTTTCTACCGGAATGTTTACGTCTTGTAAGTTGAACGATAAACCTCCTTGGAAAGCCATTCTAAATCCTAATTCTTTGATATCATCTAAGAATTGTGATGAGCGAGCCATACCAGTCATTTTAACTACTTCACCGATAATATCTCTTAACGATTTTTTAGTTAATAATTCGTTGATATAACCAACCTCTGCTGGAACTAATTGATTAAATAATACTCTACCAACAGTAGTTTCAGTTAACTTATTAACGATAGAACCATCATTTTGCTTAACATTAACTCTCACTTTAATGAAAGCATGTAAGTCTAATTCTTTTTCGTTATAAGCAATGATAACTTCTTCTGGAGAATAGAAATTTGAATCTTGTCCTTTTACAACTCTAGTTTCATCAGTTCTACGGCCTTTAGTAATATAATAAAGACCCAAAACCATATCCTGAGATGGAACCGTAATTGGCGTACCATTTGCAGGGTTTAAGATGTTGTGTGCTGCCAACATTAATACTTGGGCTTCCAAAATTGCTGCATTACCTAATGGTAAGTGGACAGCCATCTGGTCACCATCAAAATCGGCGTTGAATGCAGTACAAACTAATGGGTGTAATTGGATAGCTTTACCTTCAACCAATTTAGGTTGGAAAGCCTGAATACCTAAACGGTGTAATGTAGGTGCACGGTTTAATAATACCGGGTGTCCTTTCAATACATTTTCTAAGATATCCCAAACTAATGGATCTTTTCTATCAACAATTTTCTTAGCTGATTTTACTGTTTTTACAACACCTCTTTCAATCATCTTACGAATAATGAATGGTTTGTAAAGTTCAGCAGCCATATCTTTTGGTAATCCACATTCGTGTAATTTAAGGCTTGGGCCTACAACAATTACAGAACGAGCTGAATAATCCACACGTTTACCTAATAAGTTCTGACGGAAACGACCTTGTTTACCTTTCAAGATATCTGAAAGAGATTTCAAAGCACGGTTACCTTCAGTTTTTACCGCGTTAACTTTACGTGAGTTATCGAATAACGAATCTACAGCTTCCTGTAACATACGTTTTTCGTTACGTAAAATTACCTCTGGTGCTTTAATCTCGATTAAACGTTTTAAACGGTTGTTACGGATAATTACACGACGGTATAAATCATTTAAATCTGAAGTAGCGAAACGACCACCTTCTAATGGAACTAAAGGACGTAATTCTGGTGGAATAACCGGAACGATTTTAACAATCATCCACTCTGGGCGATTCTCAATACGTGTATTAGCACCACGGAAAGCTTCAACAACCTGAAGACGTTTTAAAGCCTCATTTTTACGTTGTTGAGAAGTTTCGTTAGCAGCCTGGTGACGTAAATCATAAGATAAAGTATCTAAATCAATACGTTTTAATAAATCTTCTAATGCTTCAGCACCCATTTTGGCGATGAATTTATTAGGATCTTTATCATCAAGATATTGGTTCTCTTTAGGTAATTTATCTAAGATATCTAAATATTCTTCTTCCGTTAAGAAGTCCATATAGTTGATACCTTCTTCAGCCATTAAGCCTGATTGAATAACTACGTAACGCTCGTAATAAATAATTAAATCTAATTTTTTAGTAGGTAAACCTAATAAATAACCGATTTTGTTAGGTAGAGAACGGAAATACCAGATGTGCGCAACAGGAACCACCAAAGCGATGTGTCCCATACGCTCACGACGTACTTTTTTCTCAGTTACCTCAACACCACAACGATCACAAACGATTCCTTTATAACGAATACGTTTATATTTACCGCAATGACATTCGTAATCTTTTACCGGACCAAAAATACGCTCGCAAAACAAACCATCACGTTCTGGTTTGTAAGTACGATAGTTAATGGTTTCCGGTTTCAACACCTCACCGCTAGAGCGTTCCAAAATAATTTCTGGAGACGATAAGCTAATCGTGATTGATGTGAAATTGCTTTTTAATTTATTATCCTTTTTGTAAGACATATCTCTTTCTTAAGTTTTAAGTTTTAAGTTTTACGTGATAAGTTAACTTATAACTTACCACGTATCACCTATAACTTTTAGTCTAACGTAATATCTAAACCTAAACCGCGTAACTCATGTACCAATACGTTAAACGATTCTGGTACACCTGGAGTTGGTAGGTTTTCACCTTTAACAATGGCTTCGTAAGTTTTAGCTCTTCCGATTACATCATCCGATTTAACGGTTAAGATCTCCTGAAGAATATTAGCAGCACCGAATGCTTCTAATGCCCAAACCTCCATCTCACCAAAACGCTGACCACCGAATTGAGCTTTACCACCCAATGGTTGTTGTGTAATTAATGAGTATGGTCCGATTGAACGGGCGTGCATTTTATCATCAACCATGTGACCTAATTTCAACATGTAGATAATACCTACCGTTGTAGTCTGATCGAAACGCTCACCTGTTAAACCATTGTATAAGTAAGTTTTACCCGAAGCAGGAACACCAGCTTTAGCAATCCACTCTTCTACTTCAGTATGTGTTGCACCATCGAAAATTGGAGTTGCAAATTTAACGCCTAATTCCTGTCCAGCCCACGCCAAAATAGTTTCGTAGATCTGACCAAGGTTCATACGTGAAGGTACACCTAGTGGGTTCAACACGATATCAACCGGAGTTCCATCTGATAAGAAAGGCATATCTTCATCACGTACAATACGTGCAACAATACCTTTATTACCGTGGCGACCCGCCATTTTATCACCTACTTTTAATTTACGTTTTTTAGCAACATAAACTTTTGCCATTTGTACAATACCCGATGGAAGTTCATCACCTACACTAATCGCGAATTTATCACGTTTGTAAGCTCCAAGTTCTTCGTTAACACGGATACCGTAGTTGTGAAGCAACATTTTAATTAACTCGTTTTTATCATCATCAGTAGTCCATTTGTTTGGATTGATGTGATTGTAATCAAGCTCTGCTAAAATTTTCTGAGTAAACTTAGCACCTTTAGCTACTAATAATTCTTTGTAAATATTAAATACACCTTGAGATGTTTTGCCATTTACAATTGTGAATAATTTATCAACTAATTCTGCTTTTAATTTCTCAGTAATGTTGTTATATCCTTTGTCTAACTTCTCAATTGCCGATTTTTCCTCAGCTTTTGTAGTTTTCTTAGCACGGCTGAATAATTTAGTATCAATTACTACACCTTGGATTGAAGGAGGAGTTTTTAAAGACGCATCTTTAACATCACCAGCTTTATCACCAAAAATTGCACGTAATAATTTCTCTTCTGGTGAAGGATCAGACTCACCTTTAGGCGTAATCTTACCAATTAAAATATCACCTTCTTTTACATCAGCACCAATACGGATAATACCGTTTTCATCTAAATCTTTAGTAGCTTCTTCAGAAACGTTAGGAATATCTGGAGTTAACTCCTCTTCACCACGTTTTGTATCACGTACTTCTAACTCAAATTCTTCAATATGCAATGAAGTGAAAACGTCATCACGAACAATACGCTCGTTGATAACAATCGCATCCTCAAAGTTGAAACCTTGCCAAGGCATGAAAGCCACTTTCAAGTTTCTACCTAATGCTAATTCACCATCTTGAGTTGCATAACCTTCGCATAGTACCTGACCTTTAGTAACTTTCTGACCTTTTTTAACAATAGGTTTTAAGTTGATACAAGTATTCTGGTTGGTTTTTTTGAATTTAGTTAAACGGTAAGTTTTGCTATCACCTTCAAATGAAACTAAACGATCATCTTCGTTACGTTCGTATTTAATTGTGATTTCATTAGCGTCAACATATTCTACAACACCACTACCTTCAGCGTTGATAAGTGTTCTTGAGTCACGAGCAACGCGACCTTCTAAACCTGTACCAACAATTGGCGCTTCAGGACGTAACAATGGCACGGCCTGACGTTGCATGTTCGATCCCATCAAAGCCCTGTTTGCATCATCATGTTCTAAGAACGGAATTAACGAAGCAGCAATTGAAGTAATCTGGTTAGGCGCAACATCCATCAAGTCTAATTTCTCAGGCTCAATAATCGGGAAGTCACCTTCATAACGTGCTTTAACACGTGGTGTAATGAAGTTACCCTTATCATCATATTCTGCATTAGCCTGAGCAATGGTTTTACCATCTTCATCCTCAGCAGATAAATAAATAACGTCTGAATCAACAACTACTTTACCATCTTCAACACGTTTGTATGGTGTTTCAATGAAACCTAAATTATTGATTTTTGCATGCACACAAAGTGATGAAATTAAACCAATGTTTGGTCCCTCTGGTGTTTCAATTGTACATAAACGACCGTAGTGAGTATAGTGAACGTCACGTACCTCGAAACCAGCTCTCTCACGAGATAAACCACCTGGGCCTAAAGCTGATAAACGACGTTTATGCGTAATCTCTGCCAATGGATTTGTTTGATCCATAAACTGAGACAGCTGATTTGTACCAAAGAAAGAGTTAATTACTGATGATAACGTACGAGCGTTAATCAAATCAGTAGGCGTAAATACCTCGTTATCACGAATGTTCATACGCTCACGGATTGTTCTAGCCATACGAGCTAAACCTACACCGAATTGCGCATATAATTGCTCACCTACCGTACGCACACGACGGTTTGATAAGTGGTCAATATCATCCACCTCTTCTTTAGAGTTAATTAATTTGATCAAGTATTTAACAATCGCAATAATATCTGCTTTAGTTAAAACTTTTACATCATCAGGAGTATTCATTTTCAACTTACGGTTGATGCGGTAACGACCAACATCACCTAAATCGTAACGTTTATCTGAGAAGAATAAACGATCAATGATACCACGAGCAGTTTCTTCATCAGGTGGTTCTGCGTTACGCAAAGCACGATAGATGTTTTCAACAGCCTCTTTTTCTGAGTTTGATGTATCTTTTTGTAAAGTATTATAAATAATGGTATAATCGGCCTGGCTAGCACCATCTTCTTTAGAAAGAATGATAGTTTTAACACCGGCTTCGATAACCATATCAATGTGTTCGTCTTCTAAAACGGTTTCTCTTTCAAGAATCACTTCATTACGGTCGATAGAAACTACCTCACCTGTATCTTCATCTACAAAATCTTCAACCCATTTCTTTAAAACTCTTGCAGCAAGTTTACGTCCGATATATTTCTTTAAACCTGATTTACTAACTTTTACTTCGTCAGCAAGATCAAATAATTCAAGAATGTCTTTATCAGAATCGTAACCGATAGCACGTAATAAAGTGGTAACCGGGAATTTTTTCTTACGATCGATGTAAGCATACATTACGTTATTAACGTCTGTAGCAAACTCAATCCATGAACCTTTGAAAGGAATAACACGAGCAGAATACAATTTGGTTCCGTTAGTGTGACGGCTTTGGCCGAAGAAAACACCTGGAGAACGGTGTAATTGCGAAACGATAACACGTTCTGCACCGTTGATAACAAATGTACCTTTTGGTGTCATATACGGGATTGTACCTAAATACACATCCTGAATAATGGTTTCAAAATCTTCATGTTCAACATCGTTACAAGAAAGCTTAAGCTTTGCTTTTAATGGAACATTGTAGGTTAATCCACGCTCAATACACTCATGTATATCATAACGTGGCGGATCAACAAAATAATCAAGAAACTCTAATACGAAGATATTTCTTGAATCTGTTATTGGAAAGTTTTCAGCAAACACTTTAAACAAACCTTCGCTAGAGCGATCGTCTGATGTTGTATCTATCTGGAAAAATTCTCTGAATGATTGCAATTGCACATCCAGAAAATCCGGATAGTCTATAATGTGCTTACTAGTTGCAAAATTTACTCTTTGTTCGACTGTCTTTGCCAATGGACTAAAAGATTTTAGTTTAAGAATAAACTATTTGTTTGGTTTTGGTTCAAGCATTCTCATCAACCAAGCAAAATGAGATGATTATAAACAGGTAAAGACACCGACATTTTCAGTCGGTGTCTAATACATTTTTAGCTTAGCTAAATTAAGTGATTACTTAATTTCAACTACTGCTCCAGCCTCTTCTAATTGTTTTTTAAGAGCTTCTGCTTCGTCTTTAGCAACACCAGCTTTTAATTCTTTTGGTGCACCATCAACTAAGTCTTTAGCTTCTTTCAAACCTAAACCAGTTAAGTCTTTAACAAGTTTTACAACTGCTAATTTCTGACCACCAGCTTCTTTTAAGATAACATCAAATGATGTTTTTTCTGCAGCAGCAGCAGGTGCATCACCACCAGCAGCAGGACCAGCAACTACAGCAGCAGCTGCAGGCTCAATACCATACTCGTCTTTTAAGATTTGAGCTAATTCGTTAACTTCTTTAACTGTTAAGTTTACTAATTGCTCAGCAAACGATTTTAAATCTGCCATTTTATTAAGATTTTAAAAATTTACGTAAAATAATTTTATTTAATTTGCGAACTTAAGGTGTTCGTTAACCTTCTCTTTCTTGAAGAGTTTTAACAATTCCTGCAATTTTGCCTCCACTTGATTTAAGCGCAGATACAACATTTTTCGCTGGTGATTGTAATAATCCAATGATATCGCCAATAAGCTCTTCTCTTGATTTTAAGCTTACTAAGTTATTCAATTGGTCATCGCCAACATAAACTGATGAATCTATGTACGCCGCTTTAAGTACTGGTTTATCAGAAGTTTTTCTCAAAGTTTTAATCAACTTAGCCGGAGCGTTAGCTGTTTTTGAGAATAATAATGATGATGAACCTTTAAGGGCTTCGTATATCTCAGAAGCATCGCCATCTAAACCTTCAATCGCTTTGCGGATTAAAGAGTTTTTAGCAACCTTCATTACGATATCGCCTTCAAAACATTTGCGACGAATGTTATTAATCTGCTCAACAGAAAGGCTAGAAGTATCAGCAATATAGAAATTGCCAAACTCTTGCATTTGTCCTTGTAGTTCTAAAACTACTTCGTTTTTTTCTTCTCTGTTCATGATTAAATCCCCGCTACTGATTTAGTTTCAATTGCAATCCCAGGACTCATTGTAGAAGACACGTGAATGCTTTTAAAATAAGTTCCCTTTGCAGCAGATGGTTTTAATTTAGAAATAACAGAAATAATCTCCATTGCGTTTTCATAAATTTTATCTGCTGGGAATGATACTTTTCCTATTGAGGCGTGTATGATACCCGTTTTGTCTACTTTAAAATCAATCTTACCCGCTTTAACCTCAGTTACAGCTTTACCAACTTCGTTAGTTACTGTACCTGATTTTGGATTTGGCATTAAGTTACGCGGCCCTAAAACACGTCCTAACTTACCTACCTTAGCCATACAAGCTGGTGTTGTGATAATAATGTCTACATCGGTCCAACCACCTTCAATTTTAGCAACATACTCGTCTAAACCAACGAAGTCTGCGCCAGCCGCTTTTGCTTCTTCTTCCTTATCAGGAGTTACCAAAGCTAAAACACGTACAGTTTTACCTGTTCCGTGTGGTAAAGTAGCAATACCACGTACCATTTGATTGGCTTTACGCGGATCTACACCTAAAGAAACATCAATATCTACTGATGCGTCAAATTTAGTTGTAGTGATTTCTTTTACCAAAGCAGCAGCATCCTTCAAAGTATAAGCTTTACCAGCTTCTATTTTAGCATGTGCCTTTTTTTGATTTTTAGTTAATTTCGCCACTGTTGTAAACTTTTTTTAATTAATTGTTCCAGGGTGCGTCACCAGAAACGGTGATTCCCATACTGCGTGCTGTTCCAGCAACCATACTCATTGCAGATTCGATTGTAAATGCATTTAAATCAGGCATTTTATCTTCAGCAATAACTTTAATCTGGTCCCAGGTCACCGACCCAACTTTTTTACGGTTAGGCTCAGCAGAACCACTCTGTAATTTAGTAGCATCTTTTAATTGGATAGCTACCGGAGGGGTTTTGATGATGAAATCGAATGACTTATCAGCATAAACAGTAATTACAACTGGCAATACTTTACCTGCTTTATCTTGGGTACGAGCGTTGTACTGTTTGCAAAACTCCATAATGTTAACCCCTTTAGCACCTAATGCAGGTCCTACTGGTGGCGATGGATTTGCCGCTCCGCCTTTGATCTGTAATTTGATCATTGCACTGACTTCTTTTGCCATTTTGTGTTTTTTGTTTATTTAAAACTCAATGTTAAATATTGGAAGCATGTAACATTTAATTCCTCATAGCTCCTATAAAGCTTAAAGGACTGCAAAGATATGAATAATCTTGCAGTCCTACAATATATTAGAAAAAATATTTTATATTATAAACGTAACGATACAAAAAAGCTTTCCCTTTTGAGGAAAGCTTCTAAATATTTTAAAATCGTAATTCGTAAATATACAATCGTAAATCCGGTTACTCTTTTTCTACTTGCATGTAGTTAAGTTCAAGCGGTGTTTTACGACCAAAAATCTTAACCATAACTTTTAATTTTTTCTTCTCTTCATTAACTTCTTCAATAACCCCAGAGAAACCATTGAATGGACCATCCATAACTTTGATGTTTTCACCAACATAATAAGGAACATTCATTGTTTCGCCTTGCTCACTCATTTCATCAACCACACCTAAAATACGGTTAACTTCTGCCTGGCGCATTGGGATTGGATTACCTGCTTTATCGCCTAAGAAACCAATAACACTATTAATTCCTTTTATGATATGCTCTAACTCTCCATCTAAAGTTGCCTCTATTAAAACATAACCAGGATAAAAGTTACGCTCTTTGGCAATTTTCTTACCATCTTTCATTTGGTAATATTTTTCCATCGGTATTAAAACCTGTGGAACCAAATGAGAAAATCCTAAACGGCTAATCTCAGCATCAATATACTGTTTTACCTTTTTCTCTTTACCGCTTACTGCTCTTACAACATACCACTTTAATTCGCTCATTATAGTATATTAATTAGAAAGTGATTTGTAAAAAGTATCTAACACAAAAACAGAACCTTTATCCATTGCAAAAATAATTAATGCAATAATTAAAGAGGCTACTAAAACAAGAACCGCAGAGTTTTGAAGCTCTCCCCAAGTAGGCCAAGTTACCTTTTGGGTCATTTCATCGTACGATTCTTTTATAAATTGAACTACTTTAGCCATATTTATTATAATGATTAAATGATTGAGTTAGTGATTGAAAGAATGCTAAAAACATTCAGTCATTAAAAATTCACTAATTCAATCATTATATTTTGGCACGGGAACAAGGATTCGAACCCTGATCAAAGGTTTTGGAGACCTCTATTCTACCGTTGAACTATTCCCGTGGTTATAAAAAAGAGCTAGCCGAAACTAGCTCTTTTTATATTGTTATAGCTTAAAATTAAGCTAAGATTTCAGTTACCTGACCAGCACCTACTGTTCTACCACCTTCACGGATAGCGAAACGTAGACCTTTTTCCATTGCAATCGCGTTAATTAATTTAACTGTGATTGTAACGTTATCACCTGGCATTACCATTTCAGTACCTTCAGCTAATGAAATTTCACCAGTTACATCTGTAGTACGGAAATAGAATTGAGGACGATATTTGTTGAAGAATGGAGTGTGACGACCACCTTCTGCTTTTGATAATACATAGATCTCAGCTTTGAAATCTGTGTGAGGAGTTACTGAACCTGGTTTACAGATTACCATACCACGACGGATATCAGTTTTCTCAATACCACGTAATAATAAACCTACGTTATCACCAGCTTCACCGTAATCTAAAATTTTACGGAACATTTCAACACCAGTTACTGTAGATTTTAAGTTCTCAGCACCCATACCTAAGATTTCAACTGGATCACCTGAGTTGATTACACCACGCTCAATACGACCTGTAGCAACAGTACCACGACCAGTGATTGAGAATACATCTTCAACAGGCATTAAGAAAGGAAGTTCAGTTAAACGTGGAGGGATTGGAATGTAGTTATCCACAGCTTCCATTAATTCCATGATTTTACCAACCCATTTAGCATCACCGTTTAATCCACCTAAAGCAGAACCTTGGATTACAGGAATATCATCACCTGGGAATTCATAGAATGATAATAATTCACGAACTTCCATTTCAACTAATTCTAATAATTCAGGATCATCAACCATATCCACTTTATTCATGAATACAACTAATGAAGGAACACCTACCTGGCGAGCCAATAAGATGTGCTCACGAGTTTGTGGCATTGGACCATCAGTAGCAGCAACAACGATAATTGCACCGTCCATTTGAGCAGCACCAGTTACCATGTTCTTTACGTAATCCGCGTGACCTGGACAGTCAACGTGTGCGTAGTGACGGTTAGCTGTTGAATACTCAACGTGAGCTGTATTGATTGTAATACCTCTTTCTTTTTCCTCTGGAGCAGAGTCAATAGATTCGAATGAACGTGCCTCAGATAAACCTGCATCAGCTAAACATTTTGTAATAGCTGCTGTTAAAGTTGTTTTACCGTGATCGACGTGACCGATTGTACCGATGTTTAAGTGCGGTTTACTGCGGTCAAATTTTTCTTTTGCCATTTTATTTATAACTAATTAGTAGGTTAACTTTTTATTAATTTTATTTATTGTTTTTGCAATGCAACACAAAAAACCTTGCCTCTTCTGCGTTATTTAACAGATTTAACAAAGCTAATTTATTAGAGCCAAAGATGGGACTTGAACCCACGACCTCTTCCTTACCAAGGAAGTGCTCTACCGCTGAGCTACTTCGGCTTTTTTATTCAGCTCATTAGTTCAGCAATTCATCTGTTCATTTGGTTACAAAATGAACCAGTGAGCAAATTTCACTATTGAACTTTCCAAGAGCGGAAGACGAGGTTCGAACTCGCGACCTATAGCTTGGAAGGCTATCGCTCTACCAACTGAGCTACTTCCGCTTTCGATTTCCGATGGATGATTTACGAATTACGATTTAACACCGTCAATCTAAAATCTTTAAATCTAAAATCTATTGTGGGGAGAGAAGGATTCGAACCTTCGAAATCTTGCGATAACAGAGTTACAGTCTGTCCCATTTGGCCGCTCTGGAATCTCCCCAACTTTATTTTAAATGTTATACTTAAAATAAAAAGAGCCTCCTATCGGAATCGAACCAATGACCTACTGATTACAAGTCAGTTGCTCTACCAGCTGAGCTAAGGAGGCTTTTAATTTTGTGCAATGATACAAAAAATCTTCGTTTTTTATATCACTACTGTATTTTTTAAAAGTTTATCTTTTTAAAGAACTAATCATTTCTTTTTGGGGTAACCCCCTCTCCGAAATGGAATGCAAATATACACACTTATATTTCACTTCAAAATAAATTTTAAAAAAAAATAGCGGGTTTAAAGGCCCGCTATTTCATATTGTATTTTTAAGAAAAATAGATGCTTAATAATCAGATATTTCGCCTTCTATTAAAACATTTTTAAGTTCACTATTTTTTTTCCTTGTTTTCTCTTTATGCTTAGTTATTTGCTTTCTTAATGATTCAATTGCCAAATCTGTGGCTTCTTCAAATGATTTACATTGTTCTTTAGCGAATAAAGTTCCACCCGGCACAATCAGCTTTATTTCGCTTATCTTATTGGCTTCGTCTTCTACGTTCTCTAATTTTAAATACACTTCACCACTAATAATCTGATCGAAAAACTGATCCAGCTTATTTGCCTTTTTCTGTATAAAATCTAACAACTTACTGTCTGCATTGAAGTGGATTGATTGAACTCCGATTTTCATTTTTCCTCCTTTTTTTACGCCTTTGGATGGGCTTGTTTATAAATTGTTTTTAATCTTTCGATTGAATTGTGTGTGTAAACCTGTGTGGCCGCTAAGCTTGCGTGCCCTAAAAGCTCTTTAATTGCATTTAAATCTGCGCCAGCATTAAGTAAGCTTGTTGCATAACTGTGGCGCAATACATGAGGACTTTTTTTATCACTTGTTGATACCAGCTTTAAATAAGAACTTACTATGCGGTATATTAATTTAGGATATGCCGCAGCACCTGTGTTGGTAACGATTAAGTTAAACAAATTGTTATTAAACTTTTGCAACTTTTTTAACTGCAAATAGCTATTTAATTGATTTATAAGCTGTTTATTTATTGGTATGATCCGTTCTTTGTTTCTTTTACCTAATACTTTAAGCGTTCCGGCATAAAAATCTACATCTGTTTCTTTTAAGTGAATAAGTTCCGACAATCGTATTCCGGCACCAAAGAGCAGCTCTATCACTAAATGATCTCTTGTTGAATTAAAACCATCATCAAAAATCCCATCAGTATCTAAAAGTTGATTGATCTTTTCTGTTTCAATAAAAACAGGTAAACGCTTCGGAATTTTTGGTGCTTTTACAATTTGCATCGGGTTTTTTATAATCTTTTCTTCGCGAAGCAAAAATTTATAAAAACTGCGTAGTGTAGATATTTTTCGGTTTATTGTGCTTTCTGAAGATTTATCTTCCATCAGAGCTACCATGAAACTTCTTATGTGGGTTGGTTTAACTTCTACAACGTCTATTTCATAAGTTGTTTTGATATAGTGCTCAAAACCTTCTAAATCTGTTTTATATGAAGTTAGCGTATGTTGAGAATAACGTTTTTCGTGTTGTAGATATATTAGAAAACTCTTCAGCAACATACAGTAGATATTTTTTTGTACTTGATTGAAGTTACTAATAGTTTTAATATTAAGAAATTATTAAGACTTTTTTTACAAAAAAAATGCCTTCAGAAAATATTCTGAAGGCATAATTTAACTTATATCTTTAACAACTAGATAGTTGTATCTTGATTCATGTTTTGAATATAAACAGCATGTTTAATTTCAGTACGACGAGCTACAGATTTTTTCTCGTATGCCTGACGGCTACGTAGTTCTCTTAAAACTCCAGTTTTTTCGAATTTCTTCTTGAAACGTTTAAGGGCTTTATCTAATGATTCGCCGTCTTTAATGTTGATAATGATCATAACGCTGAAATACCTCCTCTCATTTGGGATTGCAAACATAAGGATTTTATCTGAAAACGAAAAACTTTTTTAGCAAAGCGATAAAACAAAAAAGCGGCTTAAGATTTTTACCTTAAGCCGCAGCAACAAATTGATTTAAAACTTATTAATTGTCTGTCATTAATCTATTGTATAATAACTCTGATTGAGAAATCGGGAAGATATATCTTCTATCTGTTGATGGTACAGAAGAAACAGTTCCTTTAGCAGGCAAATCCAAACCTAATCTCAATAAATCCGGACTTCTTAAGCCTTCACCTAAAAACTCAATATTACGTTCTTTTAAGAAAGCATCATATAAAGCTTGTGGTGTTGCAAAGTTGGCAGCACTAAAGGTTGTCGTTGCATCAGACCTTTGTCTAACTGCATTTAGTAAGCTAATTGCTCTTGCATCAACACTATTTGTACTTCTAGCCAAGGCCTCTCCTAAACTTAGTAATACTTCTGCATAACGGATAACAGGCACATAATCGCTGTAAGGAGAGCTTGTAAATTTACTCATTAACTGACTTGGAACGTTGGCAACCGTAGCCGAAGTAACTAAAGTCCTTCTAGCATCAGTAGTTTTCCAGCCAGCATCCGCCACAATTCCGGCATCATTTAATTTATATTCTCTCACAGAGTGAAAATATGAACCTAAAGCTGTTTGCCCGCCAACAATATCAGCTCCAACCACCATTGGTGATGATAAAATAGATTCGGTTGTGGTGTATGGTGTTTTGTAAACATTTGCAACATTTGCCTGAAGCGCATTTGCTACACCTGTAGTAGCTGTGAATGGAGCTGTAGCACTAACAATCTTATTTGCTTCAGTAATTACATCTGCATAACGCTGCATCGTCAAATAAACTCGGGTTTTAAATGCGATAGCAGTATTTCTATGTCCACGAACTGTATTATCATAAGCAGTGGTATAACTCAAAGGTAATCCTGTTTCAGCATCATTCAAATCAGTTATAATCTGCGCATAAACCTGCGCAACAGTACTTCTAGCTAAATCAAAATCGCCTGCACCAGAATTTCCTTTTAAACGAAGCGGTAAACCCGGCTTGCTGCCATTACCATCCCAATAAGGACGAGCGTATAATTGCAACAAACTGTAATAGGCTATTGCTCTAACCATTTTAGCCTCAGCAATGTAATTGGCAGCTAAAGCTGTTCCAACAGTAGCCGAACCACCCGCCGTCATACCATCAATAAATAAATTACAACGGTTTATTACTGAATATGCAGCTCCCCAGAAACCAGTTACCTCTTGAGCATTGTTTGATGTTGTAAAATTCCAAACCTGATATGCAGTTACAGAATTTGTAGTAAGGTTAATAAAATTATCAGCTCTTACTTCATTGTAAACAATGTATCGGCCACCATAAAAATCACCAGCTTTTAATCCAGAATAAATACCCAAAACCTGGGCCTTAATACGATCCGGAGTACTGAAAGAAGTAGCAAAATCAACAGCATTTAATGATACTGGATTTAAATCTGCCTCCTTTCTGCAAGAAGTTGCCATAACAGCAGCTAATGCAAGTGTATATATAATTGTTTTTTTCATGTTAATTATTCTTAAAATTTAAAGTTTAATCCTGCTGTAAATACTCTACCATTTGCTACAGAGTTACGCTCAATCCCTTGAGAAGCATTAGCTCCGCCATTTGATGAAACCTCTGGATCTGTACCATTATATTTAGTTAGAATAAGTAAATTTTGACCGCTAACATAAATTCTTGCACTTGTTATTTTCAATTTAGTAAGCAAACTATTTGGCAGTGTATAACCAAGAGAAATATCTCTTAATTTCACAAAATCACCCTTATAAACATTAATATCAAGCGGAACAGCTGAACCATTAGACATGTTATCACCAGCAACAACTCTTGGAACTGAAGTGATTTGTCCTGGAGTTGTCCACCTGTTTAATATATCTACAGAGCTATTCCAAAAACGCTGATCCATAATGGATGCCTGTGTACCATTATAGATGTAGAAACCTGCCTGATAAGTCATCGTCAATCCTAAATCGATGTTTTTATATCTGAAATTATTGGTAAAACCACCAAAGAATTTAGGCTGAGAATTACCATAAATGGTTTGATCTTGAGAAGTGATACCTGGAGCAATTGTTCCATCTTCGTATCTCCATCTGCTTGCAACTGGAGAACTATGATCATACAACATTCTTCTGCCATTTGCAGCAACAAAAATTCTACGACCAGTTGCCGGATCTACACCTGCTGTTCTAGCCACATAAATCATCCCCAGAGAAGTTCCAACTTTCGAAATACTAGCCGTTTCTAAACCTGATGTTGCTGATGTAAACTGATCAATTGTTGGAGTTAATGAAGTTATTAAATTTTTATTGTAAGTGATGTTAAACGATGGAGACCAGCTAAAATCTTTTGTGTTGATTGCTTGTGCATTCACTGTAAATTCGAAGCCTTTATTATACATCGAGCCAATGTTTGTTTGCGGTGAATTTGGCAAACCAGCCGACGGTGCCTGAGGTACGTTATAAATTAAACCATCTATATCATTATTATAGTATGCGGTTTCGAAAGTAATTCTGTCTCTTAGAATTCCAAAGTTGATACCAACGTCTAATTTTTTACTGGTTTCCCAACCGATCATTAAGTTACCGGCCTGACTAAAGTTTAATGTTGGTGCACCGCCAAATAAACCTGCACTGTAATATGAATTAGGAGCGTAATTATCTAAACCATTGAAATTACCTACTTCACCATAACTACCTCTTAAACGGAAACTGCTGAATATTTTACCTATCGCTCCGTTTTTCCAGAAATCTTCCTGAGCAATCTCGTAAGCTGCACCTACACTGTAGAATGTACCTGCTTTTTTATCAGGACCAAATGCAGAATACTCATCCTGACGAATTGTTGCGTTTAAAATATATTTTTTCTTGAAATCATAACTTAAGCGAGCAAAAAATGATACCAGATAGTTTTCTCCGTAACCACCAGAGTTTGTAAACTGAGCATAACCAGCGGTATAATCGTTAAAAGCCTGATCAGACAAACCTGTTCTTGTAGCACCAAATGAGCGAGCAGTAGTTTTTTGCTGTTCTGTTCCTAATAGTAAAGAGAATGAATGAACATCGTTAAACGTTTTATCAGCCTGAGCCGTGGTAGTCCAAACCCAACGTTTATTTTGGCTGTAACTTAAAGTTGCAGAACCAGCATTTGCAGGGTTTGCATTATAACCATCACCATTAAACGGGTTGGCAAAAGAATCGTTGTTTGAGTAAAGATAATCGATACCAAAAACACTTCTCAAACTTATCCATGAAACTGGCTTGTATTGTGCATAAGCATTAGATTGAATTCTATTTAAGTAGTTATAAGAACGGTCTAAATCGATTTGCACAACCGGGTTATAGAAACCAACCTGAGAAACCTTGTTATTCATCAAACCAAGGTTATTTCCTGTTAAGTTATAACCACCAGAATTTGAATAAGGTGAAACGTTAGGTGCATTTACCAAAGCAACACGACCTAAACCTGCAGTAGAGAATGCCTGACCAGATAATGAACCTGAACTAATTACAGCTAAGTTATCTTCATTAGAATACTGAAGTTTAGCTCCAATGCTTAATGCTTTACTGATTTTATGATCAACATTAAAAATTGCCCCTAATCTTTTGTAATCATTTTTTACAATGATACCTTGTTGATTGGTATAGTTCAACGACATATAATAATTAGTAGATTCTGAACCACCAGAAACACTTAATGAATTACTATATGATACACCTTGACGATAAGCGTAATCATACCAATTTGTATTAATCGGCTGCCCGTCCGGACCGTTGGTTAAAGCATAAGCATTTGTATTTACATTATAGGTTCCTGCATTTCTTAAACCTTCGTTTTTGATATCTGTATACTGGAAAGCATCCATCATATCTGGCAAACGCTGCACATTTGCAACACCTGCCCAACCATCATAAGTTACTACAGCTTTACCAGGTTTACCTTTTTTGGTTGTAATAACCAAAACACCGTTTGCAGCACGACTACCATAGATTGCTGTTGCAGATGCATCTTTCAAAACATCCATCGATTCGATATCATTTGGATTAATACTCGCCAAGGCATTACCCGCAGCGTTAGTACCACTTGCATCACCTGTAAAAGTTGCTACTCCATCAATAACAATTAGCGGATAAGAACTTAATGAAATAGAGTTTGTACCACGAATACGTAATACTGGAGGATTATTTAACACACCATTCGGAATTGAAACCTGCACACCGGCTGCTTTTCCACCTAAAGCCTGGTCAAAACTTTGTATAGGTTTGTTTGCCACCTGATCTCCTCTTATCGAAGTTACCGAACCAACTAAATCTCTTTTTTTCATTGTACCATAACCTGTAACTACAACATCATTTAATGTTGTATTGTCTTCAGTTAATGCTGCATTTACCACGCCTGATTTTATGCTAACGGTTTTAGGTTCGTAACCAACAAAGCGAAAAATTAATGAAGTGGTATTATTTGGAACTGAGATTGAATAAACACCATCAGCACCGGTTTGGGCGGCTATCCTAACGCCAGGAACACTTACTGAAACACCTGGAAGAGGAAGGCCATCTGAAGTGGAAGTTACCTTACCGGTAATCTTCTTTTGTTGCGCCTGAACCGAAAAGCTCATGAAGGCGAGAAGGAATAAAACGAGTAGTTTTTCTTTCATACTTGTAATTTTAGGTTATTGATTAATTATTTAGAGAAAATTGTATTCTATTAACAACATCAACCCTAACATAATCGATCAATAAGCTAAAAAGCTTAAAAAACATCACATTAATCCCTTCGGATACGATTAAAAAACTCAATAAATAAAAAAATACCACAATAAATGGACAAGAATTAAAAAATTCTCATACAAAATGTGATATCTGGTTAAAATTAGTTTGTTTTAGGTTTTGATTTCCTAAAAAAACAAAAAAAATAAGTAATAAAAGAATAAATATTAAAATTTAACAAATTAATTTTTAATCAAACTACAATAAATTTCAAAAACACATTAAAAAACTAACAATAAACAAAAAATAAACTCAAAAAAACATACATTCATCAATAAAAACCCATAAAAAAACATAAAACATTAAAAAAAATAATCAGTTAAATAAAAATAAACTCAAAAACACAATATCATCAAGTTAAAATCATAGAAACTCTAAAAAAGACAACAAATAATACAAAAAAAGCAAAACGCACAATTTCAAATAAGTTTATTAATTTTAGCTTCATAAAAATCTAAAAAATGACAACAGGTAAAAAGGTTATCATCTCTATCTCAATCATAGTTATTCTAATTTTAGCTGCAGTTTGCTATTACAGGTATTTTTTCGTTTTTGGTGAAGGGGTTAAAGCCGGAGAATTAAACTACGTTGTAAAGAAAGGCTACTTATTTAAAACTTACGAAGGCAAATTGATTCAAAGTGGTATCAAGTCTAGGCAAACCGGAACTTTGCAAAACAATGAATTCGAATTCTCAATTGGCAACAAGGCAATTGCAGAAAAAATGATGGCAAACAGTGGAAAATTTTACGAACTACATTATAAAGAATACAAAAACACTTTACCATGGAGAGGTTTTTACGGTTTATGTTGTGGATAGTATTATTTCAGTTAAAGATTTGCCGCAGTAATTGGTTAATTGGTTAATTGGTTAATTGGTTAATTGGTTAATGAAAACAAATACCAACTAAAAGAAGGTTTTAAAAATTACAAAAAAAAATCCGGAGGTTATTCACCGTCCGGATTTACTCATAATATATTTGGTTGTTAGTATTTTATTTAAGCTTTAGCTTAATATTTCTCTTGCAATTACAATTTTTTGAATTTCTGAGGTTCCCTCTCCTATTGTACACAATTTACTATCACGATAAAATTTTTCTACTGGAAAGTCTTTGGTATAACCATACCCACCAAAAATTTGCACAGCTTCAGTAGCAACTTTTACAGCCACCTCTGATGAAAAGTATTTAGCCATTGCCGATTCCTTTGTCATTGGTAAATGCCTGTTTTTTAAATCTGCCGCCTGGCGAATTAATAATTCTGCCGCTTCAATTTCTGTAGCCATATCAGCAAGCTTAAAACTAATTGCCTGGAAGCTCGAAATTGGCTGTCCAAATTGCTGACGCTGTTTTGAATAATTAACCGCAGCATCGAAAGCACCTTTAGCAATTCCTAATCCTAATGCAGCAATCGATATTCTGCCACCATCTAAAACTTTCATTGCTTGCTTAAATCCTTCTCCAACATTCCCTAATAAATTGGCTTTAGGTACACGGCAATTATCAAAAATCATTTCAGTAGTTTCTGAAGCACGCATCCCTAATTTATTTTCCTTCTTACCAGCTGAAAATCCAGGTGTTCCACGCTCTACAACTAAAGCAGAAATCCCTTTTGAACTTCCCTGCTCTCCAGTACGAACCATAACTACTGCAATATCTCCACTTTTACCGTGTGTTATCCAGTTTTTTGAGCCGTCAATTATATAATCATCACCGTCTTCAACGGCAGTTGTCATCATTCTTAGAGCATCCGAACCTGTATTTGCTTCAGTTAAACCCCAGGCACCAATCCATTCTGCTGTAGCTAATTTTGGCAACCATCTTTGCTTTTGCTCATCATTACCAAATGCCAAAATATGGCCTGTACAAAGTGAGTTATGCGCAGCTAATGATAATCCGATTGAACCGCAAACCCTCGCTACCTCAACAATAACATCAACATATTCTTGGTAGCCCAAACCTGAGCCACCGTATTCTTCTGGCACCAGAACCCCCATTAAACCCATTTCTCCTAATTGCTTAAACAATTCTACCGGAAAAATTTGTGCCTCATCCCATTCCATTATGTTCGGACAAATGTGTTTTTCGGCAAAATCCCGAACCATTGCCTTAACATTTACCTGCGTTTCAGTTTCTGAAAAATTATAGCTTACGCTCATTAATTATGTGTTTTTGTGGTTAGATGCGGCAATGATAAACAATTATTTTCTAGTTATTTACCATTAAATATTTGCGCAAGTGTAGAATGAAATGGTATTTAGTTCAATTACCATTTGTGTTAATTTTAAACCTTGATTAACACTGATTAATATTTTATTATTTTTTTTAATAAAATATACTCTAAACTTCATCAAGAGGAAAACAATTTCTAAAAGCTTAAATAAGGCATTATCTTATCTATAACCTGTGGATTAAGAATCAGAATTTTCTTTAAATCATCGATACTATTATAATTGCCATGCTGTTTGCGGTATTGAATGATAGCATTAATTTGTTTATATGATAAATATGGCGAAGTTTTTAGTTGATTGAAATCGGCAGTATTAATGTTTATAGTTCTTAAAGCTTTTGGATTAATAGTAATCTGGTCTTTTACTTCTGCATATTTAGCTGAATCTAAGCCATAAACTTCCAATAACTGTTCCTTTTTATAAAAACCACCTAAACGTTCGCGATATTTTAAAATCCTTAAAGCAAATGCAGGCCCTATACCTTTTACCTGATCTAAAGCGGCAGAATCTGCCTGATTTAGTTCTATAACCACAGGTGCTTTTTTCACATATTCTTTTTTCTCATATTGAAAATCCTTTTTAAAATCTGTTGGATTTTCAATTTCTACATAAGGCAAAAGCTTTTTATACATCTCTGGAGAAATAGTGTACATCCTTTGCAAATCTTCAGCTTTGAAAAATTTTCCACCTTTGTTTCTATAATTTACAATAGATTGAGCTTGCTTTGCCGATAAGCCCAAAGTTTGCCAATCTTCAACATCAATTTTATTCGGGTCGAATTTGAATAACCGATGTGAAACTTTAACATCTGAGTTTTCTATATAATTTCTGGTATAATTTCTTTGTTGATCAGTTACCTCCAGTGATTGAATTGATGCAATTAAACTTGAGTCATCTTCCTCAAGAGGTTTATAATAATTATATACAAAAGGCAAAGATTTTAAAAAGATGATAATGACGATTAAAAGCAGTAATCCATTGAATTCGCCTTTGCTGAGACCAAAATTTTTGTTTAGCCAAATTCTCATTATACGATATGACATGTGTATTATAAATATAAATCTTATTTTTGGGATTGCAAAACACTTGATGTTTCGCATATCAACAAGCTAATTATTTTTTATGAAGATTATTACGACCTCAGAATTTGCAAAGGCGACGAAGATTGATAAATTGGGTGTACCGGGTTTAGCCGGATTGCTGATGGAAATTATGAAACTGAACGACATTAATGATGTGTTCTCTCAAAATCAGCATTTTAAAGGTTTAGAGTTTGTAGATAAAATATTAGAAACAATTGGCGTTTCGATCGATTTTGATGAAGACGAATTAAACAGTATTCCCAAAACAGGACCGTTTATAGCAATTGCAAACCATCCGTATGGTGGCGTTGAAGGATTGGCATTAGTAAAACTTTTATGCACCGTTCGTCCGGATGCGAAAGTTATGGTTAACTTCATTTTAAAGAAGATTCCGAATTTAGATGAGTTTTTTGTTGCTGTAAATCCTTTCGAAAATGTTCAGCACTCTTCAAGCATCAGCGGTTTAAAAACAACTTTCGATTTATTGAGAAATGGTACACCAATCGGAATTTTTCCTGCGGGAGAAGTATCAACTTTTAAACTTGATGCCCAACAGGTAACAGATAGAATGTGGCATCCGGTAGTTGGAAAATTAATTGCGAAAGCAAAAGTTCCGGTGGTTCCAATTTACTTTCATGGCAATAATGGTGTTTTATTTAACATTCTAAGTTTTATACACCCAACGCTTCGTACTGCAAAATTACCATCTGAGTTCTTAAATAAGCATGGCAGAACCATAAGAGTGCGTATTGGTAAGGCAATTGGTCTCGATGAAATTTCGAATATGAACAAAAGCAATAAGTTAATGGACTTTTTGCGTGCTCGTACTTATGCATTAGGTGTTGGTTTAGATACTGAAAAGAAACTTTTCAATCCGTTAAACCTATTTAAGATAAAAAAGAAAGCTGCCGAAGTTATTGAAGAAACATCGAGGGTTTTAATTAAAGAAGAAGTTGCAACACTTGAAGATTTTAGAGTTTGGACTGAAAAAAACTACGAAGTATATATTGTACCAACACTTAAAATCCCAAATGTTTTAAGAGAAATTGGCAGATTAAGGGAAATTACTTTTCGAGAAGTTGGTGAAGGTACAAACAAAAAGATCGATTTAGACAACTACGACATATACTATAACCATTTATTTATTTGGGATAAGGATTTAGAAAATATTGTAGGTGCTTACAGAATTGGAAAAGGTGACGAAATTTTAGAAAGCATGGGTCGCCGTGGGTTCTATTTATCTGAGCTTTTTAAAATGAAAGATCAGTTTTACCCTATTTTAAGACAAGGAATAGAACTTGGTCGCTCTTGGATTAGAAAAGAATACCAGGGTAAACCACTTCCATTATTCCTGCTATGGAAAGGAATTTTAAAATACCTTATTGATAATCCGCAATACCGTTATATGTTTGGTCCGGTAAGTATCAGCAATAGTTTTTCTAAATTTAGTAAAGCGTTAATTGTAGATTACATCACAAAAAACCATTTCGATTATGAGATGGCTAAATACGTTAAACCACGAAATAAATTTAAGGCAGATTTATTACCAATTTCTACTGATACACTGGTAGACAGTAGCGATTCGTTTAAGGATTTAGATAGTATAATTGGTGATATTGAAAACTCTCACATTAAAGTTCCTGTTTTGTTAAGACAATACATGAATCTGAATGCAAAGATTATTTCATTCAATATCGATCCTAAGTTTTCCGATTGTTTAGATGGATTTTTGGTAGTAGATACACACAATATCCCGGCTGAAATTCTGGAGAAACTTGGTAAAAATCTTTAATAAAAAAACCCGGACATCCATCCGGGTTTTTTATTATCAACTAACCTAAACTTTATAAATACTAACCAAATATTTACATGGGCAAAGGTGAAGTTTTAATGTTAAGTTAAAATCAATAAATTATTATAATACCGATTAAGTTACTACAAACTTTAAGTTTCAATCCGATTTTAAATTAATCAGAAGTTAACCAAACCTAAATTGTTAACATTAAATAATTGTTGATTTTAAGTTAATTAATATTAAATTTAATATTACCAAATTTAATAGATTGATTAACAGAGCCAGCCATTTCTCGTTTATTTTTTGCACACTGATTAGCTTAATCTTTTCGCTTCAAAGTGTTAAGGCTCAATCTCATTCTTTTGAGTTTTACGATGGCACTTTTAATTTCAGCTTAGACACGAGCTTTGCAATTAAAACTGCTGAGATAGCATCTTCTCAATCGGCAAAAGATTTTTATAGCCATGCAGACAAAAGCAACTATCAGTCTGTTATTTTATCATTAACGGATTATAAAAAAAGAAACAATTTAAACGATTGGATTTTTTATCAGCTAATTCGAAAAACTGCACAGCAAATCAGTTCGAAAGGAGAAAATTATAGCCGCTATACTTTATACAAATGGTTTTTACTGGCAAAATGCGGTTACGATGCCAAAATTGCTGTCGGCAACGGACAAATTATTTTCTACGTTAAAAATGATGAAGATATAAGCGACATTCCATTTTTTGAAATCGACGGCAAGAAGTACATGTGCTTAAATTACCACGATTATGGAAAGCTTTTCAAACAAGCTGGAGCATATAAAGAGGTAGAAATTTCTGTTCCCGAAGCCGAACATTCATTTTCTTATAAGGTAACGAGAATGCCAGATTTTAAACCCGACAGTTATACAGAAAAAGATATTCAGTTTAGCTACAACCAAAAGGTAAATCATTTTAAGCTAAAAATAAATGAAGACGTAGAAGCTATTTTTAAAAATTATCCGATAGTAGATTTTGAGACTTATTTTAACATACCATTAAGCAGAGAAACTTACAGTTCTTTAATTCCAGTTTTAAAAGAAAACCTGAAAAAGATGAATCAAAAAAAAGGTGTTGATTACCTAATGAGGTTTACACGTTACGCTTTCCTTTATGAAGATGATTCGGACAATTTTGGAAAAGAGAAACGTTTCTCACCTGAACAAACACTTCTTAATAATGCAAGTGATTGCGATGACAGGGCTGCACTATTCTTTTACCTGGTTAAAGAAATTTACAATTTACCCATGCTTGCGGTGTTATATCCGTCGCATTTAACTATTGCTGTTCAATTTGATCAACCGGTAGGAAAATCAACAATATTATATAATGGAAAAAAATACTCTTATTGCGAGCCTACCCCTCAAATTCAAAATCTAAAAATTGGTGAGTTAGCAAGTAGTTTAAAAGATAAGAAATACGAAATCGTTTATGCTTACGAGCCAATCAAGAAATAATGTTAAAATAAAGTTAACATAAAATTAAATTCAGGTTATCTTATTGCTAAGCACGGAAAATGACTTAAGTTTTTACTTACATTTAATTTCAATTCAAATTTTGAAACTTATCATTATAACATGGCCGCAATTATCTACTCTGTTTTAAAAGAATTTTTTGTCGAAATTCATAATCATCAGGTTAAAGCCAGGATTCTTTCTCCTATCCATGATGAGAATTTATTCACGTTTCAGGTAAATTTATATTTCAAAAATAAAAGTGATGCCGATGCAAATAATCCTTCATCAACTTTCAATTCATACGCTACTACAGAAAGACATTTATTAAGTTATCTAGAAGCTTTTCAAAATACATTAGATTTGGGAGGTGATGTTGCTGAAGGCGCAAAATTTTAAAGGTTTTCTTTATCATCTTTTTCAGGCGGCAGTTCTGATTTAATTACATCCTGCTCAAATTTCTTTTCATCTTTCCGGTTTCTCTTAATCAGATATATGATAAGAATGGCAACCACAATGGCCACTCCAATTATTACTGGCAAATTAATTTCCATAGTTTTATTCGCTTAATTATCTATAACTTAAAGATAACGAATTGCCTTTTGGTGTTAACTCACAATCAATCAGTTAACATAATCATAATATGGATTTAATTTTAACATAACATATCTTTGAGCAAAATCCATTATTGTTAGATGAAAAAGAAAAAAACACCCAAGAAAAATCAAGTTACAAGCAAGACACTAAGAAAAGAAATAGCATCTAAATTAACTTTAGCATTCAGCGAAATTGCGAAGGCGTATGGAAAAGAGCAGAAAGCACAAAAAGCAATAGAAAAACTTGCAAAACAACTATCAAAAAAGATAAGCATTACCAATTCAGCGGATAAAACGATGGCACCTTTTATTAAAGAAGATGAACCATTAGCTGTTGTAAAACAGGACAAAACACCTGTTAAAAAACCAACAAAAAGTAAAGTTAAAGCAGAAGAAAATCAGGAAACTGTATCATAAAAAAAAGGCTTCAGAAATTCTGAAGCCTTTTTTGAATATAAAATATTTTATTACTTAACAGCTCCAGGAGTTGTGTATGGTAAGTTTTGTGGGTCGAAATGAGCCCAACCAGCTGCCCAGTTCTCAGCACCGAAAGCACCTTTGTAAGCAACACTTGTAAAACCTGCTGTTAATTTAGAGTTTGTGAATAATGCACCTGCTGCCGCTGCTGAATTTGCAACTACAGTAAAGTTAGGTACACCAACTCTTGCTGCTGCTACTAAATCTGCAGAGTACTTGTATGGGTCTACAAAGATACTTGCTGCTAAAGCTGCTGCATCAAATGTATTTGTAGCAGTTAGTAATGGCGTAACAACACCTAAGGCAGTAGCATTAGATGCTTTAATTTGATTGCTTTTGCTGTTAGAGTTATATACTAAGTTATTTGCAAAAACAGATCTTCCTGCTGATAAGTTAGATGAAGAATTTAATGCTCCTCCTGCTGGTAATGCATCATCATAGAAAATACCTTCAGTGTAACCAACAAATACTGAGTTGAAGATGCTGATTGCCGAGTTACGACGAATTTGCGCACCATGTTGGAAGTTAGCATTGATACTCGTGCTACCAGAACCAACCGGACCTAAGATAGTCATGTTTGAAAATACTGCTGAAGTTTGAGGAGTTGCGTTATCACCTGCTGCGTTATTATCTGATTCAAAACCATTTGAACCTGAAACGTCTGCAGTTACTGATAAACGTTGCGCTAAACCAAACTGAACTTTACCTGAGTAACCGTTATCAGTATCAAAATCATCATCCCAACTATCAATTGCAATTAAGTGAGAACAGTTAACTGAACCACCAAACCATTCGAAAGCATCATCACCTGAACGATAAACTTCAACGTAATCTACAACTGTTCCAGAACCAACTGAACCAAAAGTTAAACCATTAATTTCGTTATCTGGACTTAATGCAATACCTGCATATTCAATACGGATGTATTTTAAAACTCCAGAATTATCTGCGTTATCAGTACCACCGTGTTTACCTTTATCTGTAGCATCAGAAATACCTTCAATTGCAACTGAATTACCTACGTTATTTTGTGCTTTACCTAATACAATTAAACCACCCCAATCGCCTTCTTTACGGGCACCAGCAGCAACGCTAGATGTAAATACAATTGGTTTATCAACTGTACCAGCTGCATTAATTTTAGCTCCTCTTGTAATTACAAGCGCACCTTTTGTAGCTTTATCACCTTTGATAATTGTTCCTGGCTCAATTGTTAAAGTAGCATTATTAGTTACAAAAACATTACCTTTTAATAAATAGATTTTACTTGCAGACCAAGTAGTAGATGTCGTTACATCACCTGAAATTTCAACTGTATTTGCATCAGTTGGTGGGTTAATCTCGCCATCATCACCACTTTTAGAGCAACCTGCTAAGAAAACCAATACGCTCAATGCGCATAGTAATAATTGTTTTTTCATTTTAATTAATTTTACTTTTTCCAAAAATATGATATGAATGTAATTTGTATATTAAGCCTGATTTAACATATCATTAACTTAGGCTTAAGTTAATGTTAGCCTTAAAAGGTATATGAGAATGATAATGAATAATTGCTTCCAGGTTTATAGCTGGTAATTGTTTCATCTGAAGTTCGGTTGTATTTTTTATTTACATCGATATCATAATATTGGGTAATTCGATTTCCTAAAATATCACCAGCATTGAACTTAATTTCACCTTTGTTTTTAATCACTTTCAATGCTAATTGTAAATCAACTACATCTCTTGGCACTTCCCAAATCTCAGGGAATAAAACACCACCGGCAACTACTAATCTCCGACCAACTCTGTTGTATAACGCGTTAAAACTTAATCTGTCTCCCAAGAAATTATGTTGTAAACCTGCATTAACAATATATGGAGCCTGACCAACCATTGGTCTATTAGTTTCTTTTAAATTGATACCAGTATTAGCGGTTTGTACTTTTGACTTAATTAGGGATAAGTTAGTATAGAAAGTAGTTTTCTTCAAGAAATCAGTTTTAGCAATGAAATCTAAATTTTTACGGAACTCAAATTCAACACCGTAAACATCTACCTTATCAGAATTGATGTAAGTAATAATTCTTGTAGAACCTGCATCCTGATTGTATGACTCGATTGCATTGTGGAATTTTTTGTAGAAACCTGATACAGAAAGGATTTGTCCGGCCTCAGGAAAGAATTCAAAGCGAAGATCGGCATTATCAATTTTAGCTTCTTTTAAGTTCGGATTACCTTGTTGTAAAGCAAGTAATTCATAGTCATAAATAGCTGCTGATGATAATTCTCTAAATTCTGGTCTTGCCAAAGTACGGTAATAAGATGCTCTTAAATTTACTTTTGGAGTTAAGCTATAAGTATAGTTTACTGATGGCAATACATCAACGTAGTTATCATTAACTGATGTTTGTGGCGTTGGAACTTTCGCATCCAAAACAACATTGAATTGCTCTACCCTAACGCCCCAAACTAATCTCGATTTTTCACCAAATTTATTATCAAGCATTAAATAACCAGCATTAGTTAGTGAATGTGCATTGTAACTATCAGCATCAGCAGAAATATCGTCTAATGAATATGCTCCACCGTTTATTGCATCAGCACCATATAATGTGCTTAAAGGACGTTGACTGATTAAATCTGCATTTGGTGCACCAGTATTGGCTCTAAAACCAACAAATCTTGCATCAAATGTTCTATCACGATAAATTGAACTTAAACCGGTTTTAAATGTAGCCAGTTGACCAAACATTTTTAATGGAAGCGTATAGTTTAAGCCACCACTAAAATTATCTTCGTTTAATTTCGAAAACAATCTAGAATTTTCTTTACTTAATGTTCCTGTACTTGCGGTATAAACATAATTTGCTGTACCTGCATCAGATGGATTTCTTTGGTAAGAAATTTTCTTCTGGTCTGGCTGATCGTTTAAAATATTAGCATAGCTTAATGACCAGTTAATTTTCGAATTATTTTCACCTAAAGCATGGTTACCTTCAATTGTAGATTTGAACAATTGTTTTTGCATTAAATCAAAAGCAAAGAATTTAATATCACGACCTCTATCGCTATTAAAACCATCTCTCGTTAAATAAGAATCGTCGTAAGCTCTGTTATAGATATTCTTAAAAGTAATTTTACTTTTTCCGTATGTATAAGCAAAGTTGGCAAGAGCGCCTAAACTTGTAGAAAATCTGTAAATATTATCATGATAATCGTAGTTTACATAATCACGAATTACATCATTATTTATAGTTTGTGCATTTCTATAAGTTAACGAGAATAAAGCCCCAAATTTATTAGTACTCTCTTTAAATTCTTTAACTCTACCTAAAGTGAATTGATAATTTTGAGTTGGTAAAGCTGTATTGTTATAAATTTTCCAATCTTGAGAAAGCGATCTCATCGCGGAGATTTGTTGCGCCGAAGTTAAACCACTGCTAATTCTGGTACGAGATGGAAAATTAGCTGGTAAAGCTTTATCGCCATTGTCAAATCCTAAATAATCTGTAGCCGTTCTTACACCGCTTTTAAAATCTTTAAATGTAGATTCTGTATTGTAACCTGTACCTACACCGAAGCTGATAAAGTTTCTGTCAGGAATATCTTTTGTATTAATTTGTATTGCTCCACCTGTAAAATCGGCTGGCAAATCTGGCGTAGCCGTTTTGCTGATAACTAAATTATCAACCAGATTGGAAGGTACAATATCAAATGAGAAAGCTTTACGGTTTGGCTCAGTACTTGGTAAAGATGAACCATCTAATGTAGCATTGTTGTAACGGTCACTCAATCCTCTGATTACAACAAATTTATTATCCTGAACAGTTGCACCACTTACTCTTTTTAAAACATCAGATGTATTTCTATCTGGTGATTTTTTAATCTGGTCGCTGGAAACACCATCAGAAATTACTGCGCTGTTTTTTTGTTTTGCATATAAAGAGTTAACAGATTCTTGTCTAAAACTTGCTTTAACAACAACCTCTCCTAAGTTTTGACCACTAGATTCACTAAGGATAACATTTAAAGATGTAGTTGTAGCACTTTTAACTTCAACATCTGAAACTTCTTTTGTTTGATACCCGATAAAAGAAAACTCTAAAGTATGTTTTCCATCGCCGATTGGTAGAACATATTTTCCGTCTACATCAGTCGAAACACCTTTGTTTGTTCCTTTAATTCTAACAGTAGCACCAATAATGGTTTCTCCTGTTTTTTTATCCGATACGGTACCTGCGATTTTTCCGGTTTGAGCATAAGAAACTATGCCGAAGAATAAAATCAGCACCGTTAATGCCGATTTTCTAAAAATTGTGATTGAGTTCAATTTGCCTACGTTTAATTTTAGGCAAAGCTATTACCACAATGTTAGCTATATGTTAGATGTTAATTAAGCTTTGTTTAGCTAAATGTTAATTTAATGTGATCGCTCAGAAGATTAATACCTTAAACCAATTTTCTTGCATATGAAGTGCAATAACCAAATCGGACCTATTAACAGGAATTTAACATCATCTAAAAAGGACGGTTTTTTACCTTCAATTTTATGTCCGATGAATTGACCAATCCACGCAATAACAAAAATAATTAAGCAAACTACCCATAATGCTAGTCCGCCAACTTTTTCCCATTGCTCCAATGCTACAATCCCATAACTCATCGCAGCAATAATTAAAAGCATGAAGTAAGAAAGAACTGGCGAAAGACGGTAATAGTAATAAATAGAAAAGGCAATTAAGAATGAGGCCCAATTCAAATACATATTGTACTTGCCTAAAAAACCGATTTGAGGAAATGGAATAGACCAAACTAACCCTAACAAACTGAAAATAATAAGTGGCACACAAATCCAATGTATTATTTCATTAGTGTGGTTGTTATGACTTTCCTGATACTTATCAAAATAAACATCAACAGGACGTTTTTGCTCAATTGTTTTGGTTTGCTTGCTCATCATGTAAAAATAAATAAAATATTTAAGAAGCGATTATTATCAGCATTTATACAATACAAATCTGCGTATATCATCTTAATCCGCGAGACAAAAAATCACTCAAAAAAATAAATTCCGTGTATTCTGTGTTTCCGTGGCAAATAAAAATCTTTATAAACACAGCCAAAAAATCAATCCAAACCTATCTATTAGCTTCCGTTGTTCCGTGGCAATCATACTTTTTTTTTCCTGCATTTTAACCTAAATCATTCAGATAGGTTAATTATAGATTGCTTCGTACCTCGCAATGACGAGATTGTTGATAATTTCAATCAATTCCCGTGTGTTTGGTGTTTCAGTGGCAAATAAAAAAAGCGATGAAAACTCATCGCTTTAAAATCTTAAAATTTATTAAATCCCTACTTCGCAAATGCTACCGAACGGGTTTCTCTAATAACCGTAACTTTAATCTGTCCCGGATAAGTCATTTCAGTTTGAATACGGGTTGAAATATCTGCGGCAAGCAATTCTGCCTGAGCATCAGTAATTCTTTCGCTTTCAACAATAACACGCAATTCTCTACCAGCTTGTATAGCAAAAGTTTTCTCAACGCCAGGATAAGAAAGTGCTAATTCTTCCAAATCTTTTAAACGTTTAATATAACTTTCTACAACTTCTCTACGTGCACCCGGACGAGCGCCTGAAATTGCATCACAAGCTTGTATAATTGGAGAAATCATCGATGTCATTTCTATTTCATCGTGGTGAGCTCCAATAGCATTACAAATTTCCGGATGCTCTTTATATTTCTCTGCCAATTGCATACCTAAAATTGCGTGTGGCAATTCAGGATTATCATCAGGCACTTTACCTATATCGTGTAGTAAACCAGCACGTTTAGCCATCTTCGCGTTTAAGCCTAGTTCTGCCGCCATTGTAGCACAGAAATTGGCAACCTCACGAGAGTGATGTAAAAGGTTTTGACCGTAAGATGAACGGTAACGCATACGTCCAACCATGCGGATAAGCTCCGGGTGTAAACCATGAATACCTAAATCGATAACTGTACGTTCACCAATTTCTACAATCTCATCTTCAATTTGCTTTTTCGTTTTAGCAACAATCTCTTCAATACGAGCTGGATGAATACGACCATCAGTTACTAAACGGTGAAGTGCTAAACGAGCAATTTCTCTTCTTACCGGGTCGAAACCTGATAAAATAATCGCTTCTGGAGTATCATCAACAATGATTTCTATACCTGTAGCAGCTTCAAGAGCACGAATATTTCTACCCTCTCTACCAATTACCCTACCTTTAATCTCATCACTTTCGATGTGAAAAATAGATACAGAGTTTTCAATAGCAGCTTCTGTAGCTGTACGTTGAATGGTTTGAATAACTACTTTTTTAGCCTCTTTACTTGCTGTTAATTTTGCTTCATCAACAATATCCTTAACCTGCATCATCGCCTGTGTACGAGCTTCCTGCTTTAAGTTTTCTACTAATTGTTCTTTAGCTTCATCAGCAGAAAGACCAGCAATAGTTTCTAATTGCTTTAAATGCTGATTTTTAAGAACCTCTACTTCTTCTTGCTTTTTGACGGCAACTTCAGTTTGTTTCTCTAAATGAACTTTTTGTTTATCTAAATCCTGTTCTTTTTTATTGTAATTTTCTAAACGCTGATTTACCGATTGCTCTTTTTGCTTGATGGTATTTTCTCGTTGGTTAATGTTGTTATTTTTAGCATTAACTTCTTGCTCATGTTCAGCTTTTAATTGCAAAAATTTCTCTTTTGCTTCTAAAAGTTTATTCTTTTTTAAAATTTCAGCATTATTCTCTGCATCTTTTAAAATTTTCTTCACTTTATTCTGTGCAGCAACTTCTTGTTGTTTAAGCAAGTTGCGTAACAGGAATCTACCAACCACAACCCCGATAGCTATACCGGCAATTAAGGCAAACACGTATCCTAATATTTCCATTTTGTATTTTATGTAAAAAAAAACCGCAACTAATTTTTAAAGTCTCATCTTTTTCAAACCTCAACTAAGCATAATTAGGGTTTAAGCCATTTTCAGATACTAATAAGCAAATGAAATCCGCCCTCTTAACCCTATAGATATTGAAGTGTTAAGTTTTATAAAATTTGAAACTCAAAAACTAGCCACGGCTATATTTTTGTGCTAATATATAGTTTTCGTATAACTCTGAAACTAGTTCAGCGTAAACGAAACATTTAAAGAACGTACCTTATTTTGAAAAGAAATCGTTTAATAAAACATCCAATTCTTCAACTTTATCGGCAACAGCAGTATCTTGGTTTTGCACCTTGTTTTCTGTTCTTAATACAGCCGTTGCATAATGCAATACTGCCATAGAAAGTAAATCCTGCTTATCTCTAACCGCATAATTTTCCTGATAGTCTTTTATGCGCTCATTAATCATTTTTGCTGCCCGTCTCACAATCTCTTCCTCTTCCATATTAACCTTTAAGGGATATATACGGTCGGAAATGGTTATTTTAATAGAGATTTCTCCCATTGTTTAGCTTAGTTTCGATTATTTTGCCTTACCTATTTTTTAAGCAATGCAATACTTTTATCTATCTCCCGCACAAAATCGTTAATTTTTTGCTTAATGTCAAGCGACTTCTCACTTGTACCCTCGATACTTTTAGCAAGTTTTGTAACCCTTAATTTTTCTTCAAGGTCTACATGTTTTCCTTTAGATGTATCGAGTGCAACTTTTAACGATTGATTCTCAAGCTTTAATAAATCATTTTCTTCCTGTAAGGCATTACACAACTCGATTATTCGTGCTGTTTTTTGTATTACCGTACCTAATTGTTCTGCAACAGAAGTCATGAATTTATTTTTAAAAATACGAAATTATATTTTATTTCCTAATTTCTGCTCCCGCTTGAGTGGTTAAATTAGCAATTAACTTCTGCATTGTATGCTCAATCTGCTTATCTGTAAGGGTTTGTTCCTCATCCTGTAAAATAAAATTTAAAGCATAAGATTTTTTTCCTTCAGGTAATTTATCACCCTCATAAACATCAAATACACCAACTTCTTTAATTAGTTTTTTATCTGTTTTAAATGCAATCCCTTTTAAAACCTCAAAGCTTATGTTTTTATCAATTAATAAAGATAAATCTCTTCTTACTTGAGGATATTTTGAAACTTCTTTGTTTACAATTTTATTCTTGCGAACAATATCTAATAGAAGCGCCCAGTCAAAATCTGCATAGAAAACCTCTGCATTTACATCAACAACTTTTCTATCTGCCTTTGTAGCAGCGCCAAAACTTACAATCGTTTTATCACCCCTGAAATATTTTATTCCATAAGCAAAGTTATCATCTGCCAAAACATCCGATTGGTAAGTTGTAATTCCTAACCTAGAAATAACGGCATCAACTGCTGCCTTTAAATTATAAAAGCTTGATGATTTAGTTTTTTGATTCCACTGCTCACTTTCAGTTGCACCAGAAATTAACAACAATAATCGTGGACGCTCAACATATTGCTCGTTGATTAAATGATAGGTTTTACCATATTCATAAAATTTAACATCAGCATTTTTACGGTTTTGATTATAAGCAACACTTTCCAAAGCAGGCATAAGCAAACTTTGGCGCATCACATTTAAATCGCTACTTAGAGGATTTAATATAAAAACAGCCTCATCAGTATTTTTAGAATAAGCCGATTTTGTTAACGAATTACACCAGATTTCAGCGTAACCATTTGCCGTAAGCATATCGGCGATTACATTTTGTGTATTTTCTTTATCCGGTTTTGAAGTGTAAGAAAGCGAAGCATTAATTTTTGAAGGGATTTCGACATTGTTATAGCCATAAATCCTTAAAACTTCTTCGGTAATATCGCACTCACGAGTCACATCAACTTTAAATGATGGAACGCGAAGAGCCAAAGTATCATCAGATGTGTTGGTTGCAGAAATACCAAGCGCTGTAATAATATGTTTAATTTCAGCCGAAGGAATATTTGCTCCTATTAATTTATTAATATTCGAGAAGCTAACTTCAAACTCGAAAGGCTTAATGTGAGTTGGATAAATATCAGAAACTGATGAAGAAATTGTGCCACCTGCTAATTCTTTAATTAAAAGTGCAGCATATTTTAATGCGGTTACCGTCATTTCAGGATCTGTACCACGCTCAAAACGGAAAGATGCATCAGTTTTTAATCCATGTCTCTTAGCCGTTTTACGAACAGAAACTGAGTTAAAATAAGCACTTTCTAAGAAGATATTTTGAGTTTCAGTATCTACACCAGATGTTTTACCACCAAACACACCAGCAATGCACATTGGCTCATCAGCATTGCAAATCATTAAATCATCTGCACTTAATTTACGCTCAACATCATCAAGCGTTAAGAAAGATGTTCCTTCTGCAACTTTTTTAACAATTACTTTTCCGCCAGTAATTTTATCAGCATCAAAAGCATGTAGCGGTTGGCCCAAGCCATGTAAAACATAATTAGTAATGTCTACAATGTTGTTAATCGGTCTTAACCCAATAACTTTTAATTTATCTTTTAACCAATCCTGAGAATCTTTTACAGTTACGCCTGAGATGGTTACACTGCTGTACCGCGGACAAGCCTCTAAATCTTCAACCTCAACAGGAATAACCAAATTTTCGTTTTCTGTTTTGAAAGCAGATAAATCCGGCATCTCAAATTCACTTCTGAAATAAGCGGCCAAATCTCTTGCAACACCTAAATGCGAAGCTGCATCAGCACGGTTTGGAGTTAATCCGATTTCAAAAACGAAATCATCATCCATTTGAAAATGTTCCTTTGCTAAAATCCCAATCTGAGTTTCAAAAGGCAGAATCATAATTCCATCGTGAGATTTCCCTAAACCGATTTCATCTTCAGCGCAAATCATACCCTGAGAAACTTCTCCCCTGATTTTAGATTCTTTAATTTTAAAAGGCTCTCCTTCTAAAGGATAAACAGTTGTTCCAACCGTTGCAACAACAACTTTTTGGCCTGCACCAACATTTGGAGCACCACAAACAATTTGAAGATTTTCTTTTCCGCCAACATTTACGGTTGTAACACGCAAACGATCGGCATTTGGATGTTGTACACAGGTTAAAACTTCGCCAATTACCAAGCCTTCTAAACCACCAACAACAGGTTGTACTTTATCTACACTTTCTACTTCTAAACCAACATTTGTTAGAATGAGCGAAAGTTCTTGTGGTGTTTTATCTATCTGAATGAATTGCTTTAACCAGTTGTATGATATTTTCATCTTTTAGTATCAAGTAGCGAGTATCAAGTCTCAAGACTTATCCTGATTGATAATCAAATTTTATAAAACGCAAAGATATTATTTAAAGGTTAAAGCAGAAAGCTTATCTGGAAATCTTAATGTAATAAATACGACTTAAATTTTCATTATAATTATAGTAAGAATATTTCCTACATATCCCTACCGTCATCTCGAATGGAGTGTACTCCAGATCCTTCGGGAGAGAGATCTTTGAACGATGAAAACCCTATCGAAAGATTTCTCCACTACGGTCGAAATGACTACCATAACCAATATCCGCGAGTATCAGCGCAATCTGCGGGAAAAAATTAGAATGCGCCCTTTAAAACCAAAGACGAACAAAAACAGGTAAATGATCTGAAGGATATCTTTTATCTTTGCTATCACTCAAAACTGCAAATTTTTGAACTTTGAATCCTTTATTTACAAAGACATAATCGATTCTATTTTTCAATTCACTGTTAAAATCGAAAGCATTAAAAGTTCCATTCGGTCCATAAGGAGGTTCAACAGTAATTTCTTTAGCATCTTGAAGGAAAGACTTTATAGTTGAAATCGCTTCGGTTTCTGGCGTAACATTTAAATCACCGGTATAAATTACAGGCAACTTTGGAGCAATTTCCTGTATCTTTTGTTTTATCAGTTTCGCAGATTCAATTCTGGCCTTAACACCAACATGGTCGTAATGCGTATTGAAAACAATAAATTCCTTTTTGTTTATTTTATCGTATAATTTTACCCAACTGCAAACCCTCGGTAAAACTGCATCCCATCCCTTTGAAGGCACGCCAGGTGTCTCTGACAACCAAAAAGTACCTCCATCTTTTTTTGTGAACCTTGTTTTATCAAAAAACACAGCCGAAAATTCACCTTTACGATTTCCATCATCTCTGCCAACACCAACAAAATCGAAATTTGAATTTTCTAGTAAATCATCAAACTGATCAGCCAGTGCTTCCTGCACACACAAAATATCTGCATCATGAAATTTAACTAACGCTTTAACATTATCCTTACGGTTTGGCCAGGCATTTACACCATCGCCTGGATTATTATACCTTATATTATAAGTAATTACGTTTATAGGCAAACTCCCTTTTTGAGCAAAAGTGCTGCTAAATATAAAAAGGCAAATTAGAGATGTTACTAAGTTTTTCATTTGGCCAAATTACAAAATTGTTCATTTGTAATATTGATTTTATGTTAAGTAACAATTGTTTTATCCTTAAATAATGCCTTCATCCCTATAACTATAATAACCATTATCAGTAAAAATTAGATGATCGATAATGGGTAGACTAAGCAAACTACCTGAAGCAACCATATTAGATGTTAACTTATTGTCACTATCGCTCGGTTTTAAATTACCGGATGGATGGTTGTGTGCCAACACAATGTAAGCTGCATTATGCTCTAAAGCAACTTTGAAAATAATTTTCGGATCGGCAACCGTTCCCGCTTGTCCGCCTTTACTTATTAAGTGCTTACCAATAATTTTATTAGAGCGGTTAAGCAGTAAAATCCAGAATTCTTCGTGATTTAAATGAGCAAAAGTTTGAAGAAGATATTTGTAAACATCTGTTGATGTTGAGACTTGTATAACATCATCTACTGGAGTTTCTTTTCTGCGCAAACCCAATTCGAGTGCAGCAACAATAGAAATTGCTTTAGCTTCTCCAATACCTTTGAATTTTGAGAGTTCGGATATTGAAGCTTTCCCTAATTTGGTTAGATTATTCTGAAAGGAGTTTAGTATCCGCTTACTTAAATCTACAGCGGTTTCATTTTTATTACCTGATCCAATTAATATCGCGATAAGTTCTGCATCTGTTAAATACCTCCTGCCATTCACGAGTAATTTTTCTCTAGGTCTATCTTCTTCAGCCCAAAGTTTAATACCTAATTTCTGATCGTAGTTATCCATAATTTTTCACAAAAAAAGGCATCCCAACTTTTGGTTGGGATGCCTTTTACTAATATCGTAAAAAATTAGCTTATTTTAAACCGTTAACGAATTTCGTTAATTTTGATTTATTGTTAGCTGCTTTGTTTTTATGAATAACGTTTTTCTTAGCTAAACGATCTAACATAGAAATTACTTTCGGCAATAAATCTGATGCAGATTTTTTATCTTCAGCTGCACGTAATCTTTTAATAAAAGTACGTGTAGTTTTTGCCTGATATCTGTTACGTAAACGTTTTGTAGCGTTTGCTCTAATTCTTTTTAATGAAGATTTATGATTTGCCATTGTAATTTAGCCTTTATTTTTTTCTTAATCGTTTCCTATAATTCGGGTTGCAAATATAGGATTTATGTTTTTAAATAACAAAACACTTTTAACTTTTTTATTATATTTTTTTATACCCTATTTGCTTGCGCAAAAATAAGCATTTATTTCTACATCAGATTTATACGAGTAGATAATTAAAATTGTTTCTATTAAACCTGCCCAAAAATGTTATTTTTGATGAAAACGAATTTTTAGTGAAAAAACGAATAGCCATATTTGCTTCAGGTTCGGGCTCAAACGCCCAAAAACTAATGGAGCATTTTAAGAGAAGCACCGATACAGAAATTTCATTAGTATTAACTAATAATGCAGATGCTTATGTTTTACAGCGAGCTGATAATTTCGAAATTCCAAGCCATATTTTTGATAAAAACGAATTTTACAAAACCGATGAAATAATAGATCTCTTAAAAAATCTAGATATAGATCTTATTGTTCTTGCAGGTTTTCTTTGGCTTGTACCTAAAAATCTAGTTGCGGCATACCCTGGTAGAATCGTAAATATACACCCCGCCATCCTACCAAAATTTGGAGGCAAAGGCATGTATGGCGATAATGTGCATAATGCCGTTATAGCCGCAGGTGAACCAGAAGGAGGCATAACCATTCATTATGTAAACGAAAATTACGATGAAGGTGAATACATTTATCAGGCAAGATATAAAATTGATAAAAACGACAATCTGGAAATGGTTAAGTTTAAAGGGCAACAACTCGAACATTTACACTACCCAAGAATTATAGAGAGTATTGTTAAAAAAATCAAAAAGTAAATTTTTGTCTTCTTAAGAGGAACAAAAAAAACGCTAAATAATTCTCTATTTTTTGATATAGGTAAGTTATTTTTAACTAAAACAGAAACAGCTAATTTGGAATTAGCTGTTTGTTGGAAATAATTACTGCTTTGTAATCGTAAACTCTGTTCTTCTATTTAATTGATGATCTGCTTCGCTGCATATTACACCATTGCTACATTTATTTACATGCTTGGTTTCGCCATATCCCTTCGCAGTTATAAGGCTTTTCTCAATACCATTATCAATAATATATTGTACAGCTGAATTCGCTCTGCTTTGAGATATCCATTGATGATATTTGTCTCTGCCCCCGTGAAACACCAGCCGATAGAAAAAAAATGCTTCCAGATCACGAATCGACGCTTTATACTTTCCCACAAATTGGCGATAAAAATTTGAGTTGATTATTTGAGCTTGCTTGTACAATTAAGTTATTAATACGATTAAACTTAGCAACTTGGAAATTAAGAAGCACATTACAAGCCAACCTCCAGATATGATAATCTATTTTTTATAGATACCATACAAAAAAAACATTCTGAATTAGTACCTTTGCGGCTCAAAATCTACAGTAAAATGAGTCAACCCATTAAAATCAAAAACGCTTTAATTTCAGTATATTATAAAGATGGTTTAGCGCCATTAGTTGAGTTGCTTGCCAAGCAAGGTGTTCAATTATTTTCTACTGGAGGCACAGAACAATTTATTAAAGATTTAAACCTGCCAGTTACAGCGGTTGAAGATTTAACGGGTTACCCATCTATTTTGGGTGGTAGAGTTAAAACTTTACACCCGAAAGTATTTGGTGGTATTTTAAATCGTAGAGGTTTAGATGGCGATAAACAACAAATTGCTGAATATGAAATTCCGGAAATAGACTTGGTTATTGTTGATTTATATCCGTTTGAAGAAACTGTTAAAGGTGGTGGTACGCCAGAAGAAATTATCGAAAAGATTGATATCGGTGGAATTTCTTTAATTCGTGCAGCAGCTAAAAACTTTAACGATGTGGTAATTATAGCATCGAAAAACGATTACCCAACTTTACAAGCTCAATTAGAAGCTCAAAATGGCAAGACCACTTTAGCTCAACGTAAATCGTTTGCTAAAACAGCTTTCCATACTTCTTCTCATTACGATACAGCAATTTTCAACTATTTTAATCTGGAAGAACCGCTTGACGTTTTCAAACAAAGTGTAACTGAAGCTAAAACTTTGCGTTATGGCGAAAACCCTCATCAAGGTGGCGTATTTTATGGCGATTTGGATGCAATGTTTACCAAATTAAACGGCAAAGAACTTTCATATAATAATCTAGTTGATGTTGATGCGGCCGTTGCTTTAATTGATGAATTTGAGGAGCCAACTTTTGCAATTTTAAAACACACAAATGCTTGCGGTATCGCTTCTCGTTCAACTGTGAAACAAGCCTGGATTGATGCATTAGCTTGCGATCCGGTTTCTGCTTTTGGCGGCGTATTAATTACTAACCGCGAAGTTGATTTAGCAACTGCTGAAGAAATTAACAACTTATTTTTCGAAGTTTTAATTGCACCTTCTTATCAGGCTGAAGCGATTGAGTTATTCAGTAAAAAGAAAAACCGTGTTATTTTACAGCGTAATGAAGTAGAATTGAGCAAAAAACAATTCAAAACTTTATTAAACGGTGTAATTGAACAAGATAAAGATTTGATTATCGAAGGTCCGGAGCTGATGACAACGGTAACTGAAAAAGCGCCAACTGCACAAGAATTAAAGGATTTATATTTCGCTAATAAAATTGTGAAACATACTAAATCAAACACCATAGTTTTGGTTAAGGATGATGTATTAATATCTAGTGGTGTTGGTCAAACTAGCCGCGTTGATGCTTTAAGACAGGCAATTGAAAAAGCTGCTTCTTTTGGATTTAGCATTAAAGGCGCTTCGATGGCATCAGATGCATTTTTCCCTTTCCCTGATTGTGTTGAAATTGCTGCCGATGCTGGAATTGCAGCTATTTTACAACCAGGTGGTTCGATTAAAGATGCAGATTCGGTTGCAAAAGCAAATGAAAAAAGTATTGCAATGGTAACTACTGGTGTAAGACATTTTAAACATTAAGCGGAAAGATTAAAGTTAAAAGCTGAAAGGTTTAAAGTTTAGCAGATCTGTCATCCTGAGCTTGTCCAAGGACACTAGTTAGAGTTTAGGTCAGTTGCTTAGGATTACACTCATGCTCGTCATTGCGAGGTACGAAGCAATCTTAAAGCGCTAGAAATCTTTAGTAGTAGGATTGTTTCGTACCTCGCAATGACGATAGTTTTATAAAGGGGGGAGGATTTTTTGCAGCACCAAACCCGAGTAAAATAAAGCCGATTGAAGTGGATCCCGATTTTTCATCTGGAGAAACGAAAAGCGGAACTGATTTACCTAAGGATTACAGGTTTTGATTTTCAAAATATTTTAATTGCAACAAATCAATTAAATGAGGGATGAAAATAAAACTTAAAACAATAAAAAAGCTATTTTTACATTAGGAATAGTATAGATTTAACAAAATTAAAATAAAGACACCTTTTACATGGGATTATTTAACTGGTTTACGCAAGAAGTTGCCATTGATTTAGGCACTGCGAATACCCTAATTATACATAACGACAAAGTTGTGGTAGATGAGCCATCTATTGTAGCTTTCGATCGTACTACAAATAAAGTTATTGCTATCGGCCGTCAGGCGATGCAAATGGAGGGTAAAACCCACGATAATATTAAAACCGTTCGCCCATTAAAAGATGGTGTAATTGCTGATTTCAACGCTGCTGAAGCAATGATTAAAGGCATGATTAGAATGTTGAACGGTGGTAAAGGCTGGATGTTTCCATCATTACGTATGGTAATTTGTATTCCATCAGGTATTACTGAGGTAGAAAAACGTGCTGTGCGTGACTCTGCTGAAATTGCCGGCGCTAAAGAAGTTTACTTAATTCACGAGCCGATGGCTGCTGCAGTTGGTATTGGAATTGATGTAGAAGAACCGATGGGAAACATGATTATCGATATCGGTGGTGGTACTACTGAAATTGCAGTTATAGCTCTATCTGGTATTGTTTGCGATCAATCTATCCGCGTTGCGGGAGACAATTTCGATTCGGACATTGTGAATTACATTCGCCGTCAACACAATATTATGATTGGCGACCGTACTGCTGAGAAAATAAAAATTGAAGTTGGTGCAGCCTTACCTGAGTTACAGGATGCGCCTGCTGATTTTGCAGTTCAAGGTCGTGATTTAATGACTGGTGTACCTAAGCAAATTACGGTTTCTTATACTGAGATTGCACACTGTTTAGATAAATCGATTTCAAAAATTGAGGAAGCAATTTTAAAAGCGTTAGAGATTACTCCTCCTGAATTATCAGCAGATATTTACCAAACCGGTATTTATTTAACTGGTGGTGGTGCATTATTAAGAGGCTTAGACAAACGTGTTGCCGCTAAAACTAAATTACCTGTTCACGTTGCAGAAGATCCACTTCGTGCGGTAGTTAGAGGAACTGGTATTGCCCTTAAAAACATTGGTAATTATAAATTCTTAATGCAGTAATCAAGTTTTACGTTGTAAGTTTTACGTTTTACGTTTTTGACTTACAACGTATTACCTATAACTTAGAACCTAAATGCGTAACCTTTGGATTTTCATAAGCAGATATAACGCATTCTTCCTGTTTATAATTTTCTTTATTGTAGGGATTTATCTTACCATAAGAAACAATTCTTATCCGCGTAGCGTAACCTTAAATTCTTCGAACGAAGTTGTTGGCAATGCTTACGAGAATTTAAATGTTCTGAAAAGATATTTAAACCTTGGGATGGTTAATGATAGTTTGGCTGCCGAAAATGCAAAGCTTAAAACGCAGTTATTGGCTATAACTACTGTTGATTCTGCTAAAGATGTCAAGGTAGACGATACACTAACCAAACAGCAGTACACTTACCTTGCAGCAAAAGTTGTTAAAAACTCTATTACCTTAAGAAATAACGTAATGACCATTAACAAAGGCTCAGTTGATGGAATTGAAACTGGCATGGCTGTTATTTCTCCGCAAAAAGGTGTTGTAGGTTTTATCAGAGATGTTTCTTTGCATCTTGCAACCATCCAATCGTTATTACATAAAGACACAAAAATTAGTGTAACGCTTAAAAAAACGAATGCGTTAGGCTCGCTGGTTTGGGGAGAAAACAACTTCGACATTAGAAAAGCTTTTATTAAAGAAGTGCCTAATCACATTAAAATGAATGTTGGAGATACAGTGGTTACTTCTGGCTTTGGAAAATTCCCTTCTGGTATTCCGGTAGGCAGATTAATTAAAACTGGTGTTGCAACAAATGATAATTTTCTTTCGGGTGAGCTAAATTTATTTAACGATTTTGGTACGTTACAGTATGTTTACGTTATAAAAGATAAATTAGCAAAAGAACAAGAAATCTTAGAAAACCCTGTTATTCCGAAATGAACAGTAGATTAATTATAGTAAACATAATCAGATGGTTCATCCTTTTGTTTGTTCAGATATTTCTGCTCAAAAACATGGGCTTTTATGATTTGTCAACACCGTTTATATACGTTTTATTTATTCTGCTCCTGCCCTTCGGCATTCCGAATATCTTATTGTATGCTTTAGCCTTTGCAACTGGTTTAACCTTAGATGCATTTTATGATACAATGGGCGTGCATGCAACCGCCTGCATAGTAATGAGTTTTGTAAGAATATCTTTTATATCGATAAGCTTAAATCGCGATGCCATAGACGATCCTGAACCTTCATTAAGCTACATGGGTTTTCAATGGTTTGCATTATATGCATTACTATGTGTACTGTCTCACCATCTGGTTTTATTCTTTTTAGAAACATTTAGGCTTACCGAAATTAGTTATACATTAATGAGATGCGGCTTAAGTTGTATATTTACGCTACTTATTATTTTACTGGTAGAGTTTATCTTCTATAAAAGGACGTCCCGCTAATGGATCAATTATTTAACAGAAAGTATATTATTCAAGGATTGTTTATTGTTGTTGCCTTAATTCTTTTGGCAAAGCTTTTCTATATACAAATTGTTAGCGATAAGGCATTCGTTTCTGCAGAAAGTAATGTATTAAAAAAGAAGTTTAAATACCCTGCCCGTGGTGCAATTTTAGACAGAACCGGAAAAGTAATCGTTCAAAACGAACCGGTTTACGATTTAATGGTGATTCCTAATGAGGTTAAACCTTTCGATACAGTATCCTTAGCAAATGCCTTAGAAATTTCGATGGTTGATGCACGTAAATTTATGCGTAAAGCAAAGGCAAAATCTCCTTATCAGGCGACGCCTTTTGTCAAGCAAATTTCTGTTCAAAGTTATGCTCGTTTACAGGAAATCATGTATCGCTTTCCTGGATTTTCTACTCAAGATAGAACAATTCGCCATTATCCGGATAGTTTAGCTGGATTACTGTTTGGTTATGTTAAGGAAGTTAACCAGGTAGATATTGATAAATCAGAAGGCTATTATAAACCCGGTGATTATAAAGGACAAAGTGGACTTGAAAGATCCTATGAAGAAGTTTTAAGAGGCGAACGTGGTGTGGTGAATACGATTTATGATGTAAAGAATACGCCTCAAGGCAGCTATGCTGATGGAAAGTACGATATCAATGCAGTTGCAGGCGAGCGTCTAATCTCAGGCATTGATATACAAGTTCAGAAATTAGGCGAGGAACTGATGCAAAATAAAGTTGGTGCAATTGTAGCCATCGAACCTTCTTCTGGAGAAATTTTGGCCATGGTGAGCAGTCCTGGTTATGATCCAAATCTTTTAGTTGGTAAAAGTCAGGGAAACCACTATATGGATTTAATCGGAAATCCATATCGCCCTACATATCCTAGAGCTATTCAAGGTTATTATCCACCGGGTTCTGCATTTAAACCTATTGACGCTTTGATTGGTTTGCAGGAAGGTGTTATAGATCCAAACACAACATTTTTTTGCCCACATTATTATCAAGCCGGAAACCGAAGAATAAAATGCGAGCATTTTGATGGTCCTATAAGTTTAAGAAAGGGGATTGCCCGTTCTTGCAATACTTATTTCTGTTATGTTTTTCAAAAATTGATAACAAAAAACGGTATGAAAAACCAACGTCAAACTTATCAGGAATGGCGAGATAAGATCTCTAAATTTGGCTTTGGAGTTAAACTTGATATTGATTTACCCTTTGAAAAGAAAGGTTATTTTTACAATAGCGACCATTACGATAAAATTTACAATAAAAGATGGGGCTACACCAACGTAATTTCTCAGGCGATTGGTCAGGGAGAGATTACCGCAACACCCTTACAAATTGCCAATGCAATGGCTGTTATTGCCAATCGTGGTTATTATATTAAGCCGCATTTAATTAAAGCTATCGGCGATAAAATTAAAAAAGAATATGTAGAAAAGAATTACGTTGGTGTTGATGCAAAACATTTTGAACCAGTTATAGATGGAATGCAAGATGCTGTGAACACAGCCTGGGGTACGGCAGTACTTTCACGCATTCCAAATATTTTAATGTGCGGCAAAACAGGAACTGTGCAAAACTCAAGAGGTAAAAATCACTCTGTGTTTATTGGTTTTGCGCCTCGTGATAATCCGAAAATTGCAATTGCAGTAATTGTAGAAAATGCAGGTTATGGAAGTACATACGCTGCTCCTATTGCCAGTTATATGGTAGAGAAATACATAACCAGACAGGTTTCAGGTGCAAGGGCAAATCAAGTTGAATGGATGAAAAGCCAAAACCTTTTGCCTTTAATTATCGATAAATCGAAGAAACCGAAGTTAACTAAGGCAGATAGTGCTGCAGTAAAAAAAGCAGATTCTACAAAAAGAATTCAAGACAGCATTAGAATAAAATCTGCTACTTTGAAAAATACAATTTCTGCAAAATTAACAACCAAAACTAACGTAAATACAAATCAATAATGCAACAACAGGGCAACCGCTTTTTCTTTAATGTTGATTGGATTACGGTGCTAATCTACATCTGTTTATGCGCCATTGGTTTCATTAACATTTACGCTTCAATTCCGCATCCGGAGAATTCTTCAGCTTTTGATTTTGGAAGTAGTTATGGAAAACAACTTATCTACATCATTACAGGGCTAATCTTAGGCCTATCGATATTACTGTTCGATGGCAGGCTTTTCAATGTATTTTCTCCATTTATCTACGGTGGAACATTAATATTGCTCGTTGTCGTACTATTTGTTGGTCGTAACGTTGGTGGGAACCAAGCCTGGATACCGCTAGGCTCATTTAGGTTGCAGCCTTCAGAATTTGCAAAATTTGGAACAGCGTTGTTTTTAGCAAGATATGTCAGTTCTTTCAATCCAAAATTCAGAGATTTTAAATCGATATTTTTTGCGGCACTTATTGTTTTAGCACCTTTAGCATTAATTATGCTCCAACCAGATACAGGTTCGGCACTTGTATTTTTAGCTTTTATGTTTCCATTATATCGTGAAGGTTTATCAGGATATTTTCTGCTGATATTTCTTGGCATGATTGTTTTATTCGTGGCCGATTTCCTTGTACCAAGTTCTGTGCTTATTGGACTAATTATTACCATTGCCGGTTTGTTTATTTATGCTAATAAGCGAAAACAGACCATAATTATCACGACTGTTTTCGTTACAATTATTGCAATTGCTTATTTATTTTTAGTAAAAGTTGCCTTTGATAATGTGTTGGCTCCGCACCAGCGTACTCGTATTGAGTTAATGCTTGGCTTAAAAACGGATAATAAAGGTGCGGGTTATAACGTAATTCAATCGCAAATTGCCATTGGTTCCGGGCAAGCAACAGGAAGGGGATTTTTACAAGGTACACAAACAAAATATGGATACGTTCCGGCACAAAGTACAGATTTTATCTTTTCTACCGTTGGCGAAGAATGGGGTTTTGTAGGATGCTTTGTTATTATCGGTTTGTTTATTTTTCTTTTATTGAGGTTGATTAACCTTGCAGAGCGACAGCGTTCAACTTTCTCCAGAGTTTATGGTTATAGCGTAGCCTGTATCCTATTTTTCCACGTATTTATAAATATCGGTATGACGATTGGAATCATTCCCGTAATTGGTATTCCTTTACCATTTATAAGTTACGGTGGCTCTTCTTTATGGAGTTTTACAATTTTACTTTTTATCTTCCTTAAACTCGATTCGAACAGAATGGGATTTATTTAAGAAGATAAAAGAGCAAGGAATAAAGATTTAGTGGCCAAAGAAGATGAAAGATAAAAGAATAAGGAACAAAGATTTAGTAGCCAAAGAAGATGAAAGATAAAAGAACAAGGAATAAAGATTTAGTTGCCAAAGAAAATGAGATATTCCTTCAACATTATTCTTTATTCCTTAATCCTTGTTCCAGTTCCTAGCTGAACCTTCTATTTAGCAATTCGTAAAACTGATCTACGGTTGCTTGTTTTGCAGCCCAATTATTTTTGCCTGCATAATTGTTCTGTAAAAAGCTATCAGCCGATTCGAAATTTGGCATTTTGTTTACAATATCAATTGCTTCTGAGTAAGCTAGATTGTAACCGCCAAACAAATCTTTTATAAATAAAAGTTTCTCATTTAAGTTAATTGCCTGTTTCAAATCACCAACAGGTGCTTTAACGGGTTCTTGTGGTTGCTGATTTGTTTTCGCTAGCAAGTCATTTAATGTTGGTGCTTTAACATCTTCAACAGGTGGTGTAGGTTTAACAGGTACAGCTTGAGGAATGAAAGCAGGTTTTTCTTCAACTACCGGAGGAGAAATAATTGGTTCATCGTACTCAACAGGTTTTACAGCTCCTACGGGTTTTTCTTCAATTTGAGAAAATAATGTTTCAGCTAATGGCTTTGTTTCAACAGGTTCTTCATGAGGCAGTAAAAATGGTTCTGGTCCATCTTCTTCATCATCGGCAGCTACAGGTTCGTTTTCCTGTTGCTCATCCTTTTCATGAATTCTTTTTTTCTGAGCCAGAATTTCTTCTTCAGCTTTGCTCAATGGCCTATCGAAAATTTCATCAACTGATTTTTGCTCATAATCAAATTTATCATCAGCACTATGATTGCCTAAAACAAATTCAAAAGTATTTTCTTCATTATCAGGCTTAAAAAAATCTTTACTCAAAATCTCTTCAGCAATATCTTCCTGAATTTTTTCCTCATCAATGATTTCCTGTTCGGGCTTAACATCAACGCGTTCTTCCTCTTCTTCAGCAGTAATAACTTCTGGCAGTTCTGCCGGATCGAAACATTCTTCTGCTTCTTTATAGCTCTTTACGTCGGGTAAAATTATGGTATTTTGCTGATTTAAAAGATGTGCTGAATCTGTTTCAACTGGTTTTTCAGCAGCTCCGTCAGCATTTAGTTTTTTAACAATACGAACATGGTCTGCTAAGAAATCGGCATTAGCCAAAAAAAGTTCAACTTCCAGGTCGTTAAGTTTCTCCGGATTCTGAGCTAAAAATTCATACTGCTCATTTAATTCTGCTAAAATGCTACCTATTTTTCTGAAAATACCTTGTTGATTCATCATAAACTATAAACGATTTTTTTGCTGATTTATGTTTGTAACTAAACATTCAAAAATAACACTTAATTAATGATAATGAAGCGATATGTGGTAAAAATCAACATACATGATGAAACACAATCGTAAGTAAGAATTTGTTTTAATTCACTTGCAATTATTCCTGATGAGCAATACTTATAGCATGTTCAATGTTATCTTCTAAAGTTTTTTTACCATTGTCCCAGGTTTGTGGAGCGGCTAAGTCTTCTATTATTTCTGAGATAATTTCTTGTGATTCGGGAAGGACATTATCAATTTCTTTTAATTCACTTACGAGCTGAAAAGAATTCATATCGCCAAAACCGCGTAGTTGCTTCACTCTAAAAAGAAATTTATCTAATGTTTTTAATTTATCTTGGTTCTCCATAAAAGGGCACAAAGGGTTATTATAAATCTGTATTAATTAAATCTGGTTTAAAAATCACGAGGGTTATTAAAATCATTTCCTTCGCATTTATGGTACCACTTACGAATAATAACAAGATTTAGATTTTTTAGGAATATTTATTTTCTGGAATTAACTTCAAAACAATCCAAGTTCAGACGATACCTCCCTATTAAAATTAATTCTACCCGCTTATCGAATCAGATATTTTAATAACTTTGAACCTCATTAAAATTAATTTCTAGAGCATAAACTCAACCATGTTATTCAGCGAACAAAATTTTAGAAGAAGGGGCGAATTTTCGGGCAGTATTGAAGTTGTTTGTGGTTCAATGTTTTCGGGCAAAACAGAAGAATTGATAAGAAGGTTAAAAAGAGCTCAAATTGCAAAATTAAACGTAGAAATTTTTAAACCCCGTACTGATACACGCTATCACGATTCGGCAGTGGTTTCTCACGATTTAAACTCTATAAACTCAACGCCTGTTGATAATTCTTCAGCAATTTTACTTTTAGGCACCAATACACAAGTAGTTGGTATAGATGAAGCACAGTTTTTTGATAATGAACTTCCTGATGTATGCAATAAACTTGCTATGAGAGGCATTAGAGTTATTGTTGCGGGTTTGGATATGGATTTTACCGGAAAACCTTTTGGACCAATGCCTGCATTAATGGCAATTGCCGAACATGTAACCAAAGTAAATGCGGTTTGCGTATGTTGCGGCAATCCGGCGCTTTATAGCTACAGAACCGTTGAAGATGAATCGACTGTGTTACTTGGAGAAAAAGAAAGTTATGAGCCGCGTTGCCGGGCTTGCTATAATATTGACAAAGCCTAACATCACTTCTATTAAAACAATATGGTAAATTCCAATCCATTACAAAACATTTCAATTTTAGGTTGCGGCTGGTTTGGTTTGGAATTCGCAAAAAAATTAGTGGAACTTGGCTACAATGTTAAGGGCTCAACCACCACTCAAGAAAAATTAGTATTATTATCAAAGGAAAATATTAACCCTTATTTGGTAAATTTTACAGCCAATCAAATTAATGCTGAACCAGATTTCTTTGATGCTGATGCTTTGTTTATTTGCATTCCTCCGAAGCGTAGTTCTCTGGAGTTAAACGACTACCCGATTAAAATAGAAGCCATATTAAACGCTGCAGAAAATGAAGCTAAAAATGTTGTTTTAATTAGTTCGACAAGCGTTTATGGAGACGAAAACAAAAACGTAAATGAGTTTAGCGAAACCAATCCTGATACCGAATCGGGCAATGTGGTTTTGCAAGCTGAGCAACTAATTAAAGACAAATACCCTACAAACTTTACTATACTTCGCTTTGCAGGATTAATTGGCCCTCATAGAAACCCGGGACGGTTTTTTGCTGGAAAAACAGCTGTACCGAATGGTTTAGCTCCGGTTAATTTAATTCATCAAACTGATGCTATTGGTATTGCTTTGGCAATTATTCAGCAGCAAGCATTTGGCAGAATTTATAATGCTTGTGCGCCGCAGCACCCGGATAGAAAAACTTTTTATACTAAAGCTGCACAAGAAACAGGACTTACACCACCTCAATTTCTTGAAGAAAAAAATACCTGGAAAATTATAGAAAGTATAAATGTTCCAAAGTCTTTGGATTATACTTTCGAAACTAAAATTTAGTGGTTCTCATAATCAATTATTTATTAATTATTTGAAGCGGAAAGCCAGTGATACATCGCTTACAGCAGTCCCGCCAATACTTTTCTTCCGATGAAAAATCGGAATTCGTTATGTCGGGGCTATTTAACTTTATACGGAACCATTTTGAGGGGTTTTCCCTGCACAAGCCTTTGTTCTTAAACCCGATATAAACGGAAATACTTTTACCCCAACCCCTAAAGGGGCTTAAAGCAAAGTCCCCTTCAGGGGATTTAGGGGTAAAAGATTGCAGTGTTTAGCGGGACTGAAAGCCAATATTACATCTATCCGTTCACTTTCAAATGATAAACAAACAGAATAATAAACGAAACAGCTTAACTGAGCAAACCCAATAACTCTTTTTTGGTTAAGCCTTTAAAGAAACTACCATCGGTTTGAATTAAATCTTTAACCAAATCCTTTTTAACAGCTTGCAGTTTCATAATTTTTTCTTCAATTGTATCGGGACAAATTAAGCGAATGGCCATTACATTTTTGTGCTGCCCGATTCTGTAAGCCCTATCAATAGCCTGGTTTTCTACCGCAGGATTCCACCATGGATCTACAAGGTAAACATAATCAGCTTCTGTTAAATTTAAACCAGTTCCGCCTGCTTTTAAACTTATTAAAAAAACCGGTATGGAATTGTTAGACTGAAATTCTTTTACCACTTCTCCCCTGTTTTTGGTTTGTCCGGTTAGGTATTGATATTTAATTTCCTTCTCTGCCAATCTGCGTTTAATCAAATCGAGCATACCCACAAATTGTGAAAAAATAAGGATTTTATGGTTTTGCGCTTTGCTTTCTATTTGCTCAATTAATACATCGATTTTTGATGAAGCCTGCAAATAAGATTTTCCATCGGCAAGTAAAGCCGCCGAATTACAAATTTGCCTTAACCGCGTAATACTTCTAAGCACATGCATTGAACTTTTTGGCAATTCATCTTCACTTTTGCCTAAAATATAATCCTGAATTTCTTTTTTATTTGCTTCGTAAACCTCTTTTTGCTCGGTACCCATTTCGCAGTACAAAATTATCTCCGTTTTATCGGGAAGTTCTTTCGCAACCTGCTCTTTGGTTCGCCTTAAAATAAATGGCTTAATTTTATTTTGCAGTTCTTTTGCTCTTTTACTATCCTTAAACTGATCTATCGGCGTAGAATATAAATCGGCAAATTGTTGTTTACTACCAAATAAACCCGGACAAGCGAATGAAAGTTGTCCGTACAAATCGAAGGTATTATTTTCTATTGGCGTACCGGTAATGGCCACTTTATTTCTCGATTGCAACATCCGGACGGTTTTATAACGCTGAGATTCGGAATTTTTGATGTTCTGAGATTCATCGAGAAAAATGTAATTAAATCGAAAATCTTTTAAAAAACGGATATCCGAAAGTAGAGTTCCGTAAGAGGTTAAAACAACTTCAAACTTTTCAAAATCATCAGTTACTTTAGTACGCTCGTTACCATAAATGGTTTTTACTTTAATGGATGGCGCAAACTTTTCGATTTCGGCTTTCCAGTTAAAAATTAATGAGGCTGGAACAACTACCAAATTACAATTAACGGCTGTTTTTTCTCTTTGAGATAGGATAAAGGCAATAATTTGTATGGTTTTTCCTAATCCCATATCATCAGCCAAAACAGAGCCGAAATTAAAATCATCGAGAAAATTTAACCAGTTTAAGCCTTCGTGTTGGTATGGGCGGAGTTTAGTTTTTAATGTTTTAGGCGTTTTTACAATCTGAATATTTTCAGGTCCACTAAACTTTTCTTTTAACTGGCGGATTTCATTTTTCACCACTCCATCAAGCAGTGCATCTTCATACAAATCGTTTACGGAAGCAAATTTTATTTTAGGCGTAATTAGTCCATCCTCAGTAACTTCTGCAGCGTTAAAATAGTTGATAAACTTTTCAATCCACTTTTCTGGAAGAATCCCCAAAGTGCCATCATCGAGCGTTACAAATTTGCTTTTGTTGCGGATAGATTTGTGCAGGTACTTTAGCGCTACTTTTTGCTTGCCAAACTTAACCTTCACCTTGGTTTCGAACCAATCGGTTCCGCTTAAAACCTCTATGTTAATCTCTGCTTTATTTTCGTTTAGCTTATTATTTTTAAGCTGATTGAAACCTAAAATATGAATGTCTTTACTTCTCCAAGCTTCGAACGCATCTAAAAACCAAAGCTCTTCTAAAAATCTTTTTCTATGGAGATAATAAGAATCGTTCGTTTCCTGATCGTAGAAATACGGATGTTGCCTGATAATTTCTGCAGCAAATTGTAATTCGGCTTCTTCATCACGATGCAGCGTGAAAACATTTCCAAATTTATCTTGAGCCTGAATTTTCTTCTTCGATAAAACCGGAATTTCAATGTTCCCATATTTCATTACCGGAGTTATCAGAATGTAATCTTCAGATTCTGACAAGTAAACCAATTTTTCATTTTCCAAATCAAAGCCTTTCTCTTCAATTTGTTTCGGAGTTGCAGGTTTCAGATAAGAATAATCAACATGAATATTACCTTCGAGCGGAATTAAAATTGTGCGCTGAAAAGCTTCGTATTTGCTTTTGTGAATAACTAACCTATTGCTTTGCTTAATAAAAAAGTTAATTACCCGAACTAAATCTGCCTTAGCAATTAAATAAAGTTGATTTTTAAGCTGTACAAAATATTGATACCGTATGGCTAAATTATCGAGTTCGTAAGCGTTGCCATTGATAATTAAACGACCAGTAATTTCAAAAAAATCATCCTTTTGATTAACCTTCAAACGTAAATCCATATCAAGCAACTGTACATCTACAGGAATTACCGACGAAGCCTGAATGTTAGAAGAATGTTTTTCATCTTGTAAATAAGCAGGAATTTTTAAAGGATTTCTAGCGATTGCAGTTAATGCTTCCAGTTCTGCTTCAATTTCTTCTGTAGCATAATTTTGATGAAATCGACTGATTCCGCTTAAATATTTGATTACATCGCTTTGCTCCGTTTTAAAAATTAAGTCGGTTGGATTTATAGCTTTAAATGGATTTTTAACTTTTCCGCTTCTGGTAATCTGCGCTTCGAATAGGTTTAAAGTTAGATTGCCGTAATAACGATGCGGACTAAGCACTAAAATCAGATTACTACTTTCGGGCTTTAAAATTTTTTCTATTATTTTGCTTTTCGCCGGCAGTAAAACTGATTGCAGATTTTGCTGCATTTCTGTATTAAAACCTTGCAGCGCTTTGTTTTTAGGCTGTATCTGTAAACTTTGATTTTCAATTTTTAATTCGAAAAAGTCATCCAGATTTTCTTCTTTTTCCAAACCATAGTCCAGCGCAACCTTTGCAATTTTCTGCTTCCGCAAGTTATCATCAAAAAATACCCTTAAATCATCGCGTTTTAAAATATTATATAAAACCTGTGCTTGATGGCTGCATAATTTTGTTTTGGGATTTTCGCAACGACAGGTTAATTTTACTGACGATTCATTTTGCTGAACCAGCACTATCGGGAAAAAAGCATCGGTATTTTGGTGGCTGAAAGCAGCAAAATTCAATTCAATCTGCTCCGGATGTAAGCTGTAAAAGCCTTTGCTATCCGTAACAATAATTTGATTTAAATGCTTTAGAATTAAAGTTTCATTAAGGTTTTTAAGGTTAAAATCTGGCAAGATATAATCGTATGGATTTGTTTCCTGTTCATTATTCCCGCTGTAATTTTCCTTCATTTAAACCTAAAATTTGAGAAAATAAAAGTAAGCGTTTTTAAGCCTGTTTTAAAGTTTTGATGTACTAAAGAAGTTTTTCTTTAGATTATTTTTCGGATTAATCGTTTTTATGGCTTCAGCCACATCAATTGGCAAATCTGATTCTAGGATATCTGCTCCTTGCAAAAATGTATCCCGGTATTGCTTAGAACGTTCAGTTTTATCTTCCAGTTTATCGTAGCTCGGTGCTGCAGAAATCATACACATTACACCTTTATCGTGCAAAAGCTTAAATAATTCTGCATTTTCAGGTTTATTAACGGACCCTATGTATGCAATCATATTTTTCCATGGAATGCCTGCAGCTTCATATTCCGAAAAGGCTGCCTTTGTTTTTACAAAAGCCGAAAACATAGTTTCAGGATTTCTATCAAAATAAAATTTAGCATGTTTTGCATCATGTACCGTAACCATTATAACTTTATTCGCACTTTCGGCTAGTATTTTTTGCTGCAAATCAAACGGTACATCTTTTTTATCAAGGTTTAAAACGGTTTTACCTCTACTCCATTCTATTGCCTCTTTCAAAGTTGGGATTTTATATTCTGTTAAATTTCCATCAACATCTTTAAGTCTTAACTTTTGCAATTCGGCATAGGTATAATCTGCAACTTTTCCGGTTCCGTTGGTGGTTCTGTTTAAAGTTGCATCATGCATTAAAACCACAACACTATCTTTGGTTAATCTTGGGTCTATCTCAAAAAAGGCTGGAGTATATTTTAAAGTATTCTGAAATGATTCGATACGATTTTCAGGAAAACCTTTTATGGTTCCACCTCTGTGTCCGCTGATGATTGGCGTATTTTTTCCGGTGTACCTAAAAAACTCTTGAAGTTGTTTGATATTATCGATTTTAAGCACATTAATTTTTTCCTGTGCACTTAGAATATTGAAAGAAAAGAGGAAAATTAAAGCACAAAAAAAACTAGAATTGATTTTCATATTTAAAAGTAGTAAAAATCAATTCTAGTAAAATATTGTAACCAGAATATTAACCTGGTATTAAAATTGGATTTTAAGCCAATAAGCCTTTTAAATCCGCTGGAGAATAATTTATAGATTTTAAAGTTTTATCATCTGCCCTTCTAAAAACAAGGAATAATCCATCAATTTCTTTGTAATATGATTCTGTACCATCTTTATCCAAATAAAACTGAATAGTTTGCTCGGCTTCTTCAACTGTTTTACAAGCCTTGCTCATGTTAGAGCGGTGTACTTCATCAAACAAAGTTTTAAATTTTCCACCTAAGCCAAACTCATGTATTGCACCTGCTAAAACGTATTGCAAATCGCAAAGGGCATCAGCAACTTCAATTAAATCATCATTATCAACAGCTTCTTGCAACTCTTTTAATTCCTCCGCTAAAAGCGATATTCTTAAATTAGCACGTTGTTTTGAAGGGATTACTGGTGTTTCTAAAATAGGATGTTTAAAGGTAGTATGAAATTCTGCAACCTGATTTAATGAATTCGTTTCTTGCATGGCAATGTTTGGTTTAATTTTATGCTACAAACTTAAAAAATCTTTCTTAAATCACTTCGATTCGCGTATAACTTTAAAAAAACCTTCGCGGTAAGTATCTCCTATCGGGATGGATTGGTCGTTAATATAAAGTGCATTTCCATCTATCATTTTTATCCTATCGAGTGAAATAATGTACGATTTATGCACCCGATAAAATGGTGGTTGAGGCAATTGCGTTTCCAATTCGCGAAGCGATTGATAGGTAATAATTCGTTGATTGGCAGTATAAACAGATACATAATTCTTCAACCCTTCAATGTAAAGAATCTCATTATAATTAACCTTGATAAACTTATTCTTGGTATCGCCTTTAATAAAAATAAAATCGCTAGTTGGTGCAGGTGGAGTTACAATTTCAACCTGAGCCGGCGAAATAATTTGCTGCGCTTTTTGTGCGGCTTTGTAAAACCGTTCGTAAGAAATTGGCTTTAAAAGATAATCTACCACATCAAACTCAAAACCATCTAAAGCATATTCCGGGTAAGCCGTTGTTAAAATAACTCTACATTTATCGCCGCAAATTTTCATAAACTGAATTCCGGTTAATTCGGGCATCTGAATATCAAGAAAAACCAAATCTACCAAACCATTTTGAACCATGTTTAGCGCTTCAAATGCGTTAGTTGTTGTACCAACCAATTCTAAAAAAGGTGTTTTCGAAATAAAAGAAGCAATAATATCCGAAGCATAAGCTTCATCATCTACAGCAAGGCAGCGAATCATATTTAAAGGTTTATAATTAGTGTTGTTTTATAAGTGGTACTATTATTCGAAATTAACAATTCGTGCTTATCTGGATAAATTAAATCGAGTCTGCGGTGTATATTTACTAAACCAATTCCGCTGGAATGGTCTTTTTGCGCATGGCTGATTTTATTACTCACTTCGAAACTAAGCCTTTTTTGCTGAACTTTCAATTTAACCCTAACCGGATGTTTTTCATCATTAATAACACCATGTTTAAATGCATTTTCTAAAAAAGGAATCAAGATTAAAGCTGCAATCTTTTGTTCTTCTACACCTTCAGCTTTAAAATCAACATAAAATTTTGGCTCAAAACGCATTCTAAAAAGTTCAACATAGCTTTCCAGATAATCAACTTCCTTGCTTAAACTAACTTTTCCATCCGGACTTTCATTTAGCGTGTAACGCATTAAATCGGATAACCTTAAAACTGCATTGGCTAATTTATCAGAAACCGGAATCGCTAAAGAATAGACATAATTCAACGTATTATACAAAAAATGCGGATTAATTTGCGATTTTAGAAAAGCCAGCTCAGATTTCACCACTTCATCTTTTAACTTTCTATTGGCAATTTCGGTTTTAAAGTTTTGTTGTACGGCATAAACCGCAGCAGGAATAACAATGTAAGAAGTTCCGTAGTAAATGTTATCCAGAATATAGTTAAGTGTAGTTGTTTGATTTGAATAGTTATGAAAGCCAAACAATTTTAAATACAAAATTTCTTCGATAAGATAACGCAAAGCGATGAAAATGCCCAAGGTAAAAATAAGGCCTAAAATCAATTGAGGAATTTTGCCTTTTTTCAAATAGCTTGGATAAACCCATAAATAACAGATGTAAAATTCAACAATCTGAATAATTGTCATAGATACACCAAGCGCAATGCTTACAAACCCAGCCGATTCAATTAAATAACCGCTGTATTGATAAGCCAGAATTAATATCCAACAGATAATATGTATTAAAATAACTTTCGTTTTTTTCATGCTATAAAACTAGATAAACCTTTCCAAACGCTAAATCTTCTTATCCCAAACCCAAGGAAAATTATACCAACACCTTATTTTTAAAGATAACCGCCTTTAAAATCAAAATTCCCATTGGGATAATAATATGTAGCGTTGGGATTATTTAATTTCTAGCAGGCCAAGCTTTCAACAACTTTGAATCATCAAATAAACGAACATAATATGAAAAACACATTCAAAGTTTTAACTCTAATAGCTGCATTTACAATTAGTCAATTCAAATTATTTGCGCAAAAGCAAGAAGTACTGTTAATTGGCACTTTCCATTACAACAATCCAAACTTCGATGTAATTAAAACTGATGCTTTCAATGTTTTGGGCGAAAAATCTCAGAAAGAATTAGAATTCATTGCAGAAAAAATCAAAAAATTTAATCCTGATAAAATTTTTACAGAATGGAACTTTAATAAGCAGGAAAAACTAGACTCTTTATACCGCTTATATGTAGATGGAAGTTATCAAGACTTTATTAACAAAAAATATAAAAGCACAGAACAATTTGCTTTTTACAACGAAAATGAAATATTTCAGTTGGCATTTAGAGCTGCAAAGAAAAGCAAATTAGCCAGCGTCTATGGCATAGATCATTTTGTCGATTTACCATTCGATACAGTTATGAACTCAATCCAATCTGCAAAACAAAGCGATTTGATGACTGAAATCAATGATTTTATCAAAAAAACTGCAGAAGAAGCCAATATTAAAAGAAAAACGATGAGTTTAACGCAGCTTACACTTGATTTAAATACACCCGAAGCAAGAAATAAAAATGCAGGTTTTTATTTGCGTGCGCTCAATAAGGCAGGTAGTAAAGAGAGTTTTGCTGGTGCTTATTCGGTATCAGAATGGTATCGCCGAAATTTATATATGTATTCTCTGGTACAAAAAATTACCGAATCTAAAGATAAGAAAATTGTTATTCTATTAGGTTCTGGCCACATTTCCATGATAAAAGAATTTATTGCCCTGGAAGATAAATTTAAGATTGTAGAGCTTAAAGATATAATTAAATGATGCTGGAAAAACTGGTGTTGTGAGCATTTACAACACCAGCAACATCCATACATTACAGGCAAAATGCCCAGAATTGCCTAAAGGACCAGTCAGGTTTTTAAATCCAGCCTTTTCATACATTCCGATTGCTGTATTTAGTTCAGGAAAAGATTCCAGATAAACTTCGTTATAACCAAAATGCTGTGCAGATTCTATACTTTTTTGCATCAGCAACTTGCCAACACCTTTACCTCTTGCCACAGCAGAAACATAGAATTTAACCAGTTCTACGCAACCATCAGGCAATCCATCTGTTGGATAAATACCACATCCACCTAATATTACACCATCTTCTTCTGCTAACCAGTAAGTAGAGCCATCTTTCTCAAATAATTCATAAAGTGCATCAGTAGTGGGATCGGTATAAACCGTACCAGGTTTATCAATTTTATATTCCCTAAAAATAACTCTTATTAATTCTGCTATTACAGGGTTGTCTTTGGGTTCTATTGCTCTGATTTGAATCGACATTTTAATGGATATTTTTCGGGATATAATGCTTTGACAACATTGAGTTAACATTACAAAGGTACATTTACTTATATTTTATTTTTAGTTATGAATCAGATTTTTAGTTTATTTATTCCGAAAGACAGAACATTTCAGCCACTTTTTGAGACAGGTGCGAAAAACCTAACACATATTTCAGAAGCACTGGTTATGTATCTTCGCTCTAAAGACCAATCGGTTAAAGATAAACTCTCGAAGGAAATAAAAGCAATGGAACTGCTTGGCGATAAGGCTACAGATACTATTTATGAGGAATTAAATAAAAACTTTATTGTTCCGTTTGATAGACAAGACGTACATGCTTTAGCAACAAACATTGATGATATTGCAGATGAGATCTTATCAGTTTTAACAAATATTGAACTTTATAAATTACAGGATTTTAAAGAACCTGTGATAAAATTCGCAGAAATCATCGCAAAAATGTGTTCCATTCTTGCAGTTGCTGTTGCAGAGATAAAAAACTTTAAGAACAAACAAACCATCATCGACATTTGCCAAGATGTTAATCAGATGGAAAGCAAAGCTGATAGACTTTATGAGCAATCAATATCAATTTTATTTGAAAGCGAGCCTGATGCAATAACCCTAATTAGGCAATCTGAAGTATTAGCTTTATTAGAAAGAACCACAGATAAATGTGGTGATTTAGCAACCATGATTGAAACCATTTTTCTAAAAAACGCTTGATATAATTGCAATCACATAGCTTAATATTTTAAAAAAGATTGAATAATATCAAAACAAAAGGCATGTTAAAACCCTTTGATATAAAAAAGATATTATGGAAAATCAAGATAAAAAGCTCAGCCCGAAACCATCTGATGACGCACAATCATTAGTAGAAACAATTATACCATCTACGGCTACAGAGGAAAGTAAAACTACTGAAGTTAAGCATGATATTACATTAGAAATGCCTCAAACTCCTGTTGATAAAAAAGAAGATAAATCTAATGATTCGGAAAAAGTAAATCAGGAAGAAGATAAGAAAACGGAAGCTAAATCAGAAAATGACACCGACGATGTAGAATCTGAAAACGATGAATCAAAAGATGATGAGGATAGTGAAGAGGAAGTTGGGAATAGTGAAACAGATGAACCTGCTGAAGACAAAAAAGATGGTGAAGACGAAGGTGATAAAATTGAAACAGTAGCGCCTTAGCCTTTTATTAGTATATTTCTAACCAGCTGAAATAGTTTTACTAATTTGGCGTTATGATAAGCATGAAAAAGACACTATTATTTTGCCTTCTAACAATTTCTATGTTTGGTTGCGGCATAAATAAACAAGCCCAACAAATTAAAGCTTTAGAAGCCTGTACTTATAAAATTAAGAATGTAAATTCTATTACTTTGGCTGGTACAGACCTAAACAAATTAATTAATCAGCAAGATTTTAATATCGCTAGTTTGCCAGGAGTTGCATTAGGTTTATTAAGAAAAGATATTCCGTTAAGGGCAAATCTTAATCTGGAAATCACCAACCCATCAGCAAATCTGGCTGCCATTAATCAGTTCGAATATAAAATTTTGGTTAACAATACAGATTTAGCTGAAGGTATTGTTAACCAAGCGGTAAGCATACCTCAAGGACAAACCGTTACCGTACCTGTACAAATGGGGAGTAATATTTATGGATTAATCTCAAGCGGAAATGTTTTGAACGATATTATCAAAGCAGCGCAGAGAGGTTCGAAGAGTGAGGAAAAACTTGGTTTACTAACGATAAAAATTAAACCAACGATTATGATTGGTAACACTCCGATTAAATATCCGGGTTACATCACCATCAATAAAGACATCAGTAGCAAAATATTATTATAGCAAAAAAGCCCGAAAATATCGGGCTTTTTTGTTTTTTAAAACTTTTTAGATGGCTCTTTAACCATCCCCTTAAAGCTATTTTGATCTAGTTGTTCTGAAACGAGCTTTATTTCTGCAGATGATAATCTTGCAGGCATAGTTGTAGAAGTAGAACTTAAAGCAGCAGTTCTTGCAGCCGAAGTTACAAAACTACCCGTTCTGGCATAAAGTAAAGCATAAGCTAATAAGCTTTCGCTTTCATCACCCCAAGCTTTAGTTAAATCTTCATAAGCTTCTTTATCAACAGTTAAACCCGAATAATAACCACCTACACCTTGTTGGTTTTTAGTTTCAAATTCGGGTATATACATTTCAACCTTATCAATTTTAATAGGGAAAAATCCTACAGGTTTGCCATAAGTTTTGGTTCCGATTAACTTAACATCCATTACCGGTTTTAAGCTATTAATGGTTAATTCACTTGCCGACGCTGTTGCATCAGTAACTATAAAGTAAACCCTACTTACATTTAATGCACCACTTTTGGCAAAACGCTCAATGTTATCTGCAGATGTTGCTGAATAATCTAAATCGGCATAAGTTGCATATTTGCCATTTACGCCACTTGTGTAATTTTGTAATTTTCCTTGCCCGTCTAACAAAGGTTGATGAGATAAAACAGAAGCTAACTTTTTCTCTGTTGTCGAACTGTACAATCCTTGTAGATAAGCATTATAGTATGTAGTATACATCACATTTCCATTCTGAGCTGATGGTGCTAAAATGTCGATAATTTGTGCAGCTGTACTAACATAACCACCACCATTATATCGTAAATCAACAATAACTTCTGTAACTCCTTGTGTGGCGAAACTAGCAAACGTTGAGCTTATTGCTGCAGAAACATTATTTGTAAAGCTATTAAATACGATGTAACCAACCTTTTTTGTACCAGCCGTGTAAATATTAGTAAACAATATTGGGTTAACTGTATAGGTCGCCTTAGTAACGGTTACGCTTTTTGTTGTACCTGCCAAATCTGTAAATGTTAAACTTACCGAACTATTTGAACCAAAAAGCGCATCATTTAAAAAAGCTACATTACTAGAACTATATGATAAACTGGTTCGTCCATTTATAGCGGTTAGCCTGCTACCTCTTGATAATCCTTGCTGACTTGCAGGAGAATTGGGATAAACATATTTCACCCTCAAATCTGAAATCGTATTGTATAAAATAGAGAAGCCAAAATCAGTTTCTGTACCATTTAAATCTGCTTTAAGCGCAGCTGTTTTTCCAGTTGCTCCATAATCAAAGAAAGAATACTTTGGAGAAGTGCTATTGCTAACATATTCGTACGGCAAACCAGTATCCGGATTTTTTGAATATTGAGTTATGGCATATAATTCTGCTTCATTGCTGCTAAAACTTCGTGGCTTGAAAACATCAAAAGTTGGTAACGATGTATTCCAGTAATAAAGTTCTTTTGAGTAAAGAAAAATAGAATCCTTAGTTAATTCATCTCTGGTACCAGTAGCAACAACTGGAGGAGTTGGTGTAACTTCAGGAGGTGTACTAGTTTTTTTGCAAGCCGCAATTATAAGCAGGCTAAAAAGCAAAATAAACAACAACGATTTACCGTTACTATTTTTCATATATAATTGATTGTCAAATCCGTATAATGTATATACGTAAATTTAGGAATAAAAGTTTGTCGAAGATTTATTTTACAATAACCTTACGACTTAAATATACGTAAAATTAGAACTCTACAAGCAGAAGTATCGATGTACGGCAATAATTTATCGTTAAGAATGATGAGAAAAGCAAAAAAGCCTTTCAATCGCTGAAAGGCTTTTGCCGTAACAATAGGATGAGATGTTACACATCATTTCAGTCCTTCTACCAACTGAAATATTTTAAGTGGTCAAATCTGTTCTATCAAAAACAACTTGGCCAATAATTTAAATTTGATAATAAAGAAACTCATTGTGATAGATTATTAACCTCAGATGAATTAGTATCAGGTTAATAATCAATTCAATTCTCACCCATGATATAGGTTTGAATTGAAAGATTATTTAGAGCGTTTCTTTAATTTAATGTTATAAACCTATCAAATTATATCGACTCAAAAACTATGAAGTAGATGAAACGTATGATTTAGTAGATGAGCACTATTTTTTAGCAGTTTGAACAAAATATTAAAAACCAAATATAGCAAAAAATATGTATTTAAAGTGCTAGTCAAACGTTTGTTTTAATTTTAATAACCAATAAATTCTATGTTATAAAAACCCCCTAATTTGTCTTCTTTAACCCTTAGTTTTTATCTGTTTTTATCTGATATTTGATATTGAAACATTAAAATATCAACACAATGGAAAATTTAGAGTTTATTAAAACGATTAAAGCATCTCCAGAAAAAGTGTGGGACACATTATTCGGAAAGAATACATATGAAAAATGGACTTCGGCTTTCGCTGAAAATTCTACTGTTGAAACAGATTGGAAAAAAGGTAGCAAAGCAATATTTGGTGATGGAACAGGCAACGGTATGATTGCAAGAATTAAAGAAAACGTGCCGAATCAATTTATGTCAATCGAGCATCTCGGAGAGATTAAAGATGGCAAAGAAGATTTTGATAATGATTGGGGCGGAACGCTCGAAAATTATACTTTAGAAGAAAAAAACGGAGAGACCGTGTTAAAAATTGATATTGGCGTTTCTGCAGAGTGGAAGGATTATTTTAACGAAACCTGGCCAAAAGCATTAGATAAGGTTGCTGAGTTAGCAGAAAGCTAATATTAACACAGGTATAAATTATACCTGTGTTAATAAAATACTTTTTATTTTTTCTTGGAGAAAATATACTGAACAGAAAAATTGAATGAGTTTTTATTGATTTCAAATTTTGGAGAATCTGTTATACCAGCAACCGAATAGGTATAACCTACGCCAAACTGAAAACTTTTAACCGAAACTCCAGTCTTTATTGGAAGTAGAAATCCAATCCCCTGAAATCCTCCTAAATCATTACTTATTACGGTTGATGCATTAGGTATTTCTGTTGATTTCCACGTTACAACATCATCTTTGTAAGTCGGTATATTTAAACCTAACCCCGCTGAGAAAAATGCACCTAAAGCCCTGCTATTATAAAAATTATATAAATACATTGATGCAAAGCTTATGTTAGTCTGTGTAAACTTTTTAGTCTCTTCCGAACGCCTGTCTATACCGCTGAAAAAGGCTTTATCTCTGGAACCAGAAATCAAGAATTGAATCATAGATTTCTGATTATAATCTAACATATAATTTAACCCAACTATGGGAAAAGGTGAAGTTGAACTGTAAGATGGAGATTGACCTAGGACTTCATTGCTGCTAAGCGTAAATTTTGAAATGCTAATGCCAGCACCAACAATTAATGAAAATGGCGATGCATCTGATTTGCTCCTAACTGTTCCTTTATTTCCATCGAGCAATTTGACTACTGCAAGAATATCATTAGTATTATATTTTGAAGATTGAATTTTTTGAGAAATTGATGACTCCGTAACCTGAAGATTTGATGCAATTTTTAATAACTGTTCTCTGAAAATATTCTGAGTTTCGATTCTGAAATCAATGTTTGCAGAATAAAATACACGATATTTTAATTCTTCAATATTACCGTTGACTTTTTTAATATAGAATCTGTTTTTAATCTCATCATTGTAAGAATAGAGAGAAACCTTTTCACCCTGATAAATGACTTTTAAAAACACTTTTTCTTTTACGCTTGATGAATCTTCGAATTTAGGAATATCCGGGTAATTAACTTTGTTCGTGCTCTTTTGAACTTCAATATTTTCAAATTTAATTTCATCTTCAATTTCTACAACATATGCATTTGAAGTAGAAAGCTGTTTTACAGATGCTTCACCAGTTGTTTTATAACTGAATGTTTTTGGATTAAATTTCCAGTTTTCTATTTGTACTTCTACCTGCTGTTTATTTCCAGATAGAGTTGTAATTGTTGCAGGTTTATAATTTTGAGAAAAGGCAAAAACCGGAGCTAGAATAAGAAGAGTAGTTAAAATTTTAGATTGCATATAATTTGTTTTGAGCCGCAAAACTAAAAATAAAGTTGATAACAGAAATAAAATTTCGACTTGCCATTTTAAAAAATATAGAAAGTTATTTGGAAAATAAAAAAGCCTTTCATTTCTGAAAGGCTTTAGGAAGTGGTGCCACCTGGATTCGAACCAGGGACACAAGGATTTTCAGTCCTTTGCTCTACCGACTGAGCTATGGCACCTCCCGTTTGGGATTGCAAATGTAATATTCTTTTTTTCAAATCAAAGAATGCTTTTAAAAAATTAAACATTCTTTTCAATTTCAAACAACAAAGCCTTTCATTTCTGAAAGGCTTTTGAAGTGGTGCCACCTGGATTCGAACCAGGGACACAAGGATTTTCAGTCCTTTGCTCTACCGACTGAGCTATGGCACCTCCCGTTTGGGATTGCAAATGTAGTGTTCTTTTTTCAAAAGCAAAACTTTTTTTCAAAAAATAACCTCTCCTACTGATTATCAATAAATTAATTTTTTCAACCTAAAAAAATATTAGTCTTAGTGTAATTTAGAATAAATACAAACTAACATTTTTTTATGCATGCATAGTAATTTATTTAAATTAAATATCCTAATTTAGCGCAACAATCCTAATTACATGGTGAGCCAAATCCTTTTTCTTGTACTTACTATTGCTGCAATTGCCCTTTTTACGGTTAATCTGCGCAAAATTATCCGCAACATACGTTTAGGTAAAGCTGTAGATCGTAACGATCAGCCGCAGAAAAGATTAATGACTATGTTGCGTGTGGCTTTCGGACAATCGAAAATGGTTGTTAAACCAATTCCTGCATTTCTCCATTTCTTTGTTTACATCGGTTTCGTTATCATCAACATAGAAGTTTTAGAAATTATGATTGATGGATTATTCGGTACCCACAGAATTTTCCACGGATTGGGTGGTTTGTACAATTTCTTAATTGGTTCTTTCGAAATACTTGCTTTTACAGTATGGTTATCTTGTATAATCTTTCTAATCAGAAGAAATATTTTAAATCTGAAGCGTTTTAAAGGCGTCGAAATGACGAGCTGGCCAAAATCAGATGCTAATTACATCCTCATAACTGAAGTTTTACTAATGACTGCATTTCTTTTAATGAATGCTGCTGATGCTAAACTACAATTATTGGGGGCTGAGCATTACATAACGGCAGGTTCATTTCCTGTTAGTCAGTTTTTAGTAGACTTATTACCAAATTCTGCACAAGCATTAGTAATTCTGGAAAGAAGTGCGTGGTGGTTTCACATTATCGGAATACTTGCATTTTTAAATTACTTGCCGTATTCTAAGCACTTCCACATTTTATTTGCATTTCCAAACACATATTATTCAAATTTAAATCCTAAGGGAGAATTTACGAACATGGCTTCGGTTACGAATGAAGTTAAAGCTATGCTCGATCCTTCTTTTGTCCCTGTAGAAACCGAAGCAGGCAAATTTGGAGCTAAGGATGCAACAGACTTAAACTGGGTAAACTTGATGAATGCGTACACCTGCACAGAATGCGGTAGATGTACTTCAGTATGTCCGGCTAACATTACCGGCAAACTTTTATCGCCTCGCAAAATTATGATGGATACCCGAGATAGAATTACCGAAATCGGGAAAAACATCGATAAACATGGAGTTGAGCATCAGGATGGAAAATCTTTATTGGATGATTACATTTCCAGAGAGGAAATTTGGGCTTGCACAAGTTGTAATGCATGCGTCCAGGCTTGTCCGGTGAATATTGATCCACTACAAATTATTACTGAGCTGAGACGTTTTGCCGTAATGGAAGAATCTCAGGCTCCGGGAAGCATTAATGCAATGATGGGAAATATCGAAAACAATCAGGCGCCATGGAAATACTCTCCTGCCGATCGTTTTAATTGGGCTGAAGAAAACTAGAAATTAATTTTAGGAGATAACCAGCAACGAGAAATTAATTTTTACAGCAAGTTTCGAACTTGACAAAAATATTTGATACTAAAGAAATGGAATTTAAAGTACCAACAATGGCCGAATTAATGGCCGCAGGAGAAGAACCAGAAATATTATTTTGGGTGGGTTGCGCCGGGAGTTATGATGAACGTGCACAAAAGATCACTCGTGATATCTGCAAAATCCTTCACCATGTTGGTATAAAATATGCTGTTTTAGGTACTGAAGAAAGTTGTACTGGAGACCCGGCAAAAAGAGCCGGTAACGAGTTTCTTTTTCAAATGCAGGCTATGACCAATATCGAAGTTTTAAATGCTTACAACATTAAAAAAATCGTAACTGGTTGTCCGCATTGTTTTAACACCATCAAAAATGAATATCCAGGTTTGGGTGGAACGTACGATGTAATTCACCACACACAACTAATTCAGGATTTAATAAACGAAGGGAAATTAAAAGCCGAAGGCGGAGAAAGTTTCAAAGGAAAGAAAATTACCTACCACGACCCATGTTATCTTGGCCGAGGAAATGGCATTTACGAAGCGCCAAGAAAAGCACTCGAAGTTTTGGATGCGCAATTAGTAGAAATGAAACGTTGCAAAAGCAATGGTTTATGCTGTGGTGCAGGTGGAGCGCAAATGTTTAAAGAACCAGAAAAAGGGAAAAAAGACATTAATGTAGAGCGTGTTGATGAAGCTTTAGAAACGAATCCGCAGGTTATTGCCGCTGGCTGCCCTTTCTGTATGACAATGTTAAGCGACGGAGTAAAACTAAAAGATAAGGAACAGGAAGTGAAAGTTTTAGATATTGCTGAAATTACAGCAAGAGCTAACGGCTTATAATTTACTTTCTTTAAGTTGTATCGTATTATTCGGACCTATACGAGTTAAACTTTCTCTTATTTGATTTAAATCCTCAGCTTCAATATTTTTAAGCGGAATAACAATACAAGTTCCCATAGAATCTACATCTCCTGCCCTATCGTTATAGGTTTGAACAATTACATCATCGTTTTTTGTACGCAGGAATAATTTGCCGGAAGTTGTTGTGCCGTAATAATCTAAATCTTTAAATTTTGCGAGTTTAAAAGCAAAATATTCTACTTTCCCATTCGTAAAGTAACGCTTATACCTACAAAATCCATTGTTAGTAACATTCAGTTCGAATTTCTTGATGGTGCTACTTTCTTGAGCGAAATCATAATGATCTGTAAAGCTTTTTTGCAAGTAATTTACATACTCTTCAACAGAATCACGAGAAGAAAAAGCGCATAAAAACATACATAAAACCGGAATACTCAACAATCTCAAGCAGAATGTAAACTTTTTCATAGGGTTAGCGTTTTGATAACAGCAAGTTAATTAAAATGATAAATTTGTAATATGATTTTTTCTCCACAATCAAGAGTTTGGATATACCAAAGCAACCGTAAATTTACTGCAACTGAAGAACAAGAAATACTTCAAAAACTTGAAGCTTTTACCAGCCAATGGAAAGCTCATGGCAATGAATTAATGGCAAAAGCTGAGATACGATATGGCTACTTCATTATTCTTACTGTAGATGAATCGCAGGCTGGGGTTACGGGTTGTTCTATAGATAGTTCTGTTAGAATTATTAAGGATATTGAGCAAACTTATGGTGTCGATTTATTCAATCGCTTTAACATTGCTTATAAACTCGATGACGAAGTGCATGTGCAAGGAAAGGAAGATTTTGAAACTTTGGTGAACATCAAAAATATAACACCAGAGACCATAGTTTACAACAACATGGTACAAACTTTACAAGAACTTGAAACCAAATGGGAAGTTCCATTTAAAGATAGTTGGCATGCCCAGGTTTTTGCCCATCTTATATAACCTATAAAAGTCATAATGCACAAATCGTTCTAACAAACTACTCTACAGTAGAATAAATAGATTATTTCTGTCGATACCAAAACAATTTGGCTGGTTAAATCATTATATTGGTTAAATCAAACAATCTCTATGGCACGCTGGTTAAAAATCTCCTTAAGAATAGTTGCAGCATTATTCATTCTGATAATTCTTACCTGGTTAGCTGGTGCATTTTACATCAGCAGAAACAAAAAAGAAGTTTTAAGTTCGATTCTATCGCAATTAAATAAAAATTTAAACGGAGAAATAACTGCAACAGGGATGGAGCCAACTTTATTGAAAAGTTTCCCTGGTGTTTCTGTATCTTTAAATGGCGTTTTACTCAGAGATAGTTTATGGAATCAACACAAACATGATTTACTAAAAGCGAAAGATATTAATGTTTCGTTAAACGTGCTTTCGTTAATTTTTGGCAACGTTAACATTAATCAAATTGCCATAAATGATGCTTCAATATACCTCTATACCGATACCACAGGTTATAGCAATACTAGCATATTTAAAAGTAAAGCCGCAAAAGAGGAAAAATCTGAGTCAAAATCTACAGCTCTTGCTATTAAGAAAATTGATTTAAATAGGGTTAACCTTGTGGTTGATAATAAAAAAAGATTTAAACTTTTTAATTTCAATATAGACCAGATTCAAGGGAGGCTGAAATATCCGGATAGTGGCTGGACAGGAAAAATCCGCTTAAAAACAACAGTAAACAGCTTTGCTTTTAATACCAGGAAAGGAAGTTTTTTAAAGGATAAAGTTTTAGATGGAACACTTTCTGCTCATTACAGTAAAAAAGAACAAGCTGTAATTTTAGATCCTGAAGTACTAAAAATAGGCGAACATCCTTTTAAAATTGGTGCTAAAATAGATTTAGCAAACTCTGGCTTTAACATTAGTATTGCTGTAGATAAGATTTTATTTAAAGATGTAGCACTTCTTCTTTCACCGAACATTTCATCAAAGCTTTTAAAATTTGGGATTGAAAAACCGATAGATATCAGAGGCAATATTGTAGATGATGGTTCTGGAAAATACGGCGATCCGTTAATTAAAGTTGGAATTAAAGTACGTGATAATGTGGTAAGCATCCCGGCAGGAAAACTTACAGCTGCAAATTTTGATGGCTCCTTCACAAATCAGGATACAGTTGGCGGAATAATTGGTGATGAAAATTCGTCTATCAAGTTTCATAACTTAACTGCAAAATACTTTAATGCACCATTGAAGATTGACACATTCACGGTAAACAATTTATCAAGACCAATTGCAACCGGTTTGGTAACTTCGCAGTTCCCACTATCAAACCTAAACAATTCTTTAGGCACCAACGATTTTGAATTTAAAAACGGTACGGCAGACTTAAAACTCTATTGCAAGGCAGATATTGATAATTTTCGTTTTACAAAACCTGTTGTTTCTGGTGCAATAAAAATTGCTAATGCAGATATCCTTTACATTCCACGCAAACTGCATCTGGTAAAAAGCGCACTAAATATTAATTTTAACCAGAATGATTTATCGATAAAAGATGGTCATTTTCAATTAGGGAAAAGTGAACTTAATGTGAATTGCAGCATTGCAAACTTTGCAAACTTATATTATACCGACCCAGATAAGATTATTGTAAACCTGAGCATGTATAGTCCGCAGTTATACCTGAATGAGTTTCTACCATTTTTAGGACCAAGAACTGTAAAGAAAAAAAGTAAATCATCAAGCGGAATGAAAACCGCTTCAAAGGAACTTAGTAATGTGCTTGAAGTTTCTAAAATGAATATACAATTGAAAGTAGATAAAGCCATTTACGATAAGTTTACCGCTAAAAAACTAAACGCCGATATTTCGCTCAGAGGTTCGGGAATTTACTTTAACAAAATTAGTGTGGCGCATGCAGGCGGTCTGCTTGCTTTAAATGGCAATATTATTCAAGAATCGGGTTCAAATCTTTTTAAAATTGATTCAAAAATTAGCCATGTAAGTGTAAAAGACTTTTTCTACTCATTCGATAACTTTGGTCAAAACACCATCACTAACAAAAACATACAAGGTTACTTATCTTCATTGGTAAATATTTCGGGAAGAATTTCTCACTCAGGAAAAATACTACCGCGTTCTATCAACGGAAAGGTCGTTTTCAATCTTAAAAACGCCGCATTGGTAAACTTCGACCCGATGGTTAAGGTTGGTAAATTTGCCTTTGCAAACAGAAACCTATCGGATGTGAAAATCAACAATTTAGATGGAACACTAATAGTTAAAGGCGATAAGGTTGAAATAAAACCAATGCTAGTAAATTCAAGCGCATTAAACTTCAATGTAAAAGGTATATATGCTTTAAATACCGGAACAAATGTACAAATGGATATTCCTTTAAGAAATCCAAAAGGTGATGAAAATCTTACATCAAAAGAAAAGAGAGAAGCCAGAATGCGTGGAATTGTACTACATTTAAAAGCTATTGATGATGAAAAAGGCGGAATAAAAATCAGGTGGAATAAGGATCATGATTGAGTAGAATAACATAAACTAAAGAAACCAATTAAGGATTATTAGTTCTTTACTTCTACAAGTAACAATGCAAATGGTTAAAATTATCGCAGAAATAAATTCTCCATAAATTACTATATTCGAAGACCCTAATATGCACTCGAATCACCTTTTGAAGTTTCTTTTTCTATCATTATGTTTTACGCTTCTTAGTTGTTCTAATAATAAGAGTACTAAGGGTAATCAAAAAATTGTTATACAAGCGGTTAAAGGAAAATATTCGATCTTAAAAAACGGAAAAATTTTCAATATCAAAGGTGCATCTGGCTATAGTAATTTTGCTGAGCTTAAAAAAAGTGGTGGTAATGCGGTTAGAATTTGGGATACAACTCATGTTGATCAAATTTTGAAGGAAGCAAATGAAAATGACATATCTGTAATTGTAGGGCTTCCGATACCTGAAAGTCAATACTTATCATACTATAACGATAATGCTGAAGTAGCTGCAGATTTAAAAAAATTAAAAAGTTTAGTTAATCGACTTAAGTCAAATCCCGCATTATTAATGTGGTGTGTTGGAAATGAATTAGTATTTCCAAACAAACCATCCTATCATAACTTTTATAAATCTTTCAATACAATTGTCGATATGATCCATTCTGATGATCCGGATCATCCTGTTACAACAACAATGGTAAATTTTCAAAAAAACGATATTGTAAATATTAAAATAAGAACCAATGTTGATATCATATCATTTAATATTTTTAGCAGGATAACAGAGTTTGAGGAAGATTTAAAAAATTTCAGCTGGTTTTGGGATGGACCATATTTAATTACTGAATGGGGAATTGATGGGCCTTGGAAAGGGCATTCTCGTACTGCATGGGATGCAAAAATAGAACCAACAAGTACCGCAAAAGCGAAAGCTTACTTAAGCAGGTATAAGCGCTACATGCCTATTAACGACCCAAGATTTTTAGGCTCATTTATATTTTTCTGGGGGCAAAAACAAGAAATTACACATACTTGGTATAGTTTGTTCGATGAGTTTGGGAATAAAACAGAATCAGTGAGTTCGGCAGAAGAAATATGGAGCGGAAAAGCTGTAAACTTTAAAGGGCCAAAAGTTAGCGATATACTGCTAAATAATAAAGTTGCTTTGGATAATATTTTCTTGGATCCTAAAAAATTACAAACCGCTCAAATTAAAGTTTTAGGAGATACAAGTGATTTAAAAGTTGAATGGAAAATATACCCTGAAGACTGGTTTAAAAAAAATAATGTAAATAATTTAATCAGGCCAAATGCATTAAAAGGATTAATGCGTAGTCAATCTGGTTTTAGCATTAAGTTTATATCTCCAAATACTGAAGGACCATATAGATTATTCTCTACAATTTTTGATAACAAAGGAAATATAGCTACTGCAAATATTCCATTTTATGTGATTAATAATGAGGAATAAGCCTGAAATTATAATTGCACCATCGAAATGGGAACGTTTTCGCCTTAGGGTGATGATATTAGCCGGAGTTCTTGTAATGCTACTCTTTTTGAACGAAGTATTTAAAGGAACTGCAGAATACCCGATACTGTTTTATATGCTTGCAGTAACAATAGTTTATTCATGCTCAAGATTAATTCACGAATGGATACATTATTTTTACATCACTGTTCCTCCAACAATATCCACTAATAGAATATTTTCTGTAGATATTTTTACAACCTTTTGTAAAGGTGAGCCTTATGAAATGATAGAGGAAACGCTGTTAGCAATTGTAAACATTACATATCCTCACCAATCTTATTTATGCGATGAATCTGATGATCCGTATCTGAAAGCGCTATGCGAAAAATTAGGTGTGAACCATGTTACCAGAATTAAAAAAGTAGATGCGAAAGCAGGTAATATTAATAATGCTTTACTAATTTCTTCTGGAGAATTGTGCGTGGTGTTAGATCCAGACCACGTACCTCAACCAAATTTTCTTGATCCAATTGTTGCTCATTTTAACGATGAAAAAATTGGTTACGTTCAAATTGTACAAGCTTATAAAAATTATGGCGAAAGTTTAATTGCTAAAGGAGCTGCCCAGCAAACTTTTCAATTTTATGGTCCAATTATGATGACCATGAATAAGTACGGAACTGTGTTAGCAATTGGTGCTAACTGTACATTCAGAAGAGCTGCACTCGAATCCATTGGTGGCCATGCAGCGGGTTTGGCCGAAGATATGAATACCGCTATGCATCTTCATGCTAAAGGATGGAAGTCTATATATGTACCTCAGATATTAGCTAGAGGACTTGTTCCATCAACAATGTCTGCATATTATGCTCAGCAACTAAAATGGGCTCGAGGAGTTTTCGAACTTTTAGTTACTTCCTATCCTAAACTTTTCAAAAAATTTACTTGGCAGCAGAAAATTCACTATGCTTTAATTCCTTTATATTATTTATCCGGAATTATATTTCTAATTAACTTTCTAATACCTATCCTTTCCTTAACTTTTGATACCAGTCCAATTAACATCGACTTTCTTTATTTTATGATGTACGCAGGACCGCTGGTTTTGCTATCATTTTTAATCAGGCTCTTTGTTCAACGTTGGGTTATGGAAGAGGAAGAAAGAGGATTTCATGTTGTAGGCGGTTTACTGATGATTGGTACATGGTGGATATTTCTGATTGGACTTTACTATACAATCTTAAGGAAGAAAATACCTTATATACCTACACCAAAAGATGGCAAGGAAGATGGCAACTGGAAAATTAACATCCCTAACATTGCTGTAATAATCATCTCAATTCTATCAATAATTTATGGTCTTGTAACAGATTGGAATCCTTACAATTTGATTATGAGCGGTTTTGCCAGTGTAAATTGTTTAATTTTATCTTTTTCAATAGTTGCCAGCAGGCAGGCATATTTCCGTTCACTAAAAAAGAAATACTCTTTGCTTAATACAACAATTTTAGGACTGGTAGTATTTAAAAAACGCTTTTGGCTTCTAAGAAGATTTTTATACAAGCAAGTAAGGCGTTTTGCACTTCTTATAGCTATAATTATATCTGGATTTATGTTTGTGTGGTCTATAAAATATAAAATTGGAACAGATAAAATATTGGTTGAGAACTATAATAAGAACATATTAATTTCCGGTATTTTCGAACCTTACAATTCCAACGGGTTATCATCAGTAAGTAATGTAATTAATATCGAAAAACAGAATGATATTAATTTCGGAATCGTCTCATTATATCTCTCTTGGGGCGATGCCGAAAAATGTAAATTCCCAACAAATCTCGTAGATTCTATATATAAAAAAGAAGCCATACCAATGATAACCTGGGAGCCTTGGCAGAGTTTATTTACTAATTCAAAAGATTTTAAGCCAGAAGATGTAGAGAAACAAATATTTAAAAGAATTATAGAGCATCGATATGATAAGTATTTAGAGGATTTCTCAAAACAATTAAAACGAATTAATAAGCCAATATACATTCGTTTTGCACACGAAACAGATAATCCGCAATATCCTTGGAGTTCTAAAGGACAGAATAGCCCAGAAGAATTTAAGCAAGCCTGGCAATATATACATAACTTCTTTTCACAAAGAAATCTAAATAATGTAATTTGGGTTTGGAATCCTTGGAAACCAAATGCAGTAAGCAACTACTTTCCAGGTAGGGCATTTGTAGATTGGATTGGTGTAACAAACCTAAACTACGGTGTTGAAAATAAGGCTTGGCAAAGTATGGAGCAACTCTATAAACCCTTTCATCAAAATCCAATATTTAGAATGGGTTTACCTATAATGCTTGCCGAAATGGGCTCACTAAAAAAGCAAAACGAATGGTTTAAAGAAGCTTCTAAAACAATCAATAATAAATTTCCTGAAATCAAGGCTTTTATATTATTTAACAGTGGTATAGACAAAAATTTACCAATTGGATTTGCTGGACAAGCTTTGGACTGGAGAGTTCATAGTTATTCAAGTTTAAAAGGACTTATCAATTCTGAGAATAAGCGTAATATTTGGTTAGAAAGTAATCAAAACCTTATACTAAATTCAAAAATTTCAAAAAAATTATCGCAAAAAAACCTTTCATTTCTTAATGAAATTAGAGGAACAAATTACAGAAAAAGCCAAAATTGGTCTAGCAATGGGTTAGTGCTAAAAAAGAAAATTATCGTTAAAGATATGACAGAAATCGAAAAAGTTGGTTTCAATACAGTTAAAATATATGGCCTTAGTATTTATGACGATAACATTCTTGAAGTTGCAAATGATAAAAACCTTAATGTAGTTTACGGGTTTTGGTTACCTGACAATATAAGTTTTCTTACTGATAGTAGTGAAATGAATAAGTACTCAGAAAAAATTCTATCTAACATAAAAAAGAACATAAATAGAACAAATATTAAAATGTGGAACATTGCGAACAATCCACTAAAATCCTTAAGATATAGAAATTTTAAGCCTGATTTATTAAGCGAACAGAATGCTTATTTAATTTGGCTAAATAAATTAATAAAGGAAATTAATGAAGTTGATGGGGTTAGACCTATTAGCGTTGACATTTATATAGACGAAAATTTCGATGCAGATTATAAGCTACTAAATACGGCGGTTCCTAATATTGATTGTATTGGTTTGGTTGAGAATCGCAATCCAGAAATTCGTCCAACCAATATCCTAAGAGGGACATTTATGAGCACGATTACTCCAAAATCATATTTGGCTAATAAAAGTTTAACAGCTGGGATATTTCTATCTCAATGGCAAGACGAAAAAACCACCAATTTTGTTTCTTTAAATGGATTAAAAGATAATACAGGAAAATACAAGTTAGAATCGTATCAAATATCTAATAAATGGCGTGGTTTAAATCAGCAAATAAAAATTCCGAAAATTAAGATCTTGCTGCCAGCAAATACAATGTGGCCCAATGCAGAAGTTACTTTTCATGCAATGTATTTTAGCAATAAACAATGGAAACTGACTAATAATTTAACAAGCTTTAAATTTAGATGGGAATTGATTAAATACGACCAGTTCGAAAATCCTATTCAGGTTAAAGATATTGGCACAGGAAATCAAGTAGACTTAATAGTTCCAGAAAATGTGTCTCGATACAAAATAAGATTATACATGTCAAATGATACAGTAGTTAATATAGCTCAATCAAAGTTAAATATTCCATTAAAATCTACCTTTTAAAAAGATGCCAAATTAACCCGTTGATTCTTTATTGTTTCTTCGGATTCACTAAAAATTTCAATTTATTAAATTGCTTTTCTACCAAATGCCAAGAAAGTGTTGCTACAACTATTGTAATAACTGAATAGATTATAAAACAGCTAACCTCTGATGATATTATTTTTATAAAAAGACTTATTCCGTTTTTATTTTCTATAAAGTACGTTGGATACAAAACATATAAACGGTTATAGATTTTGTTAAACACTTGCCAAAAAATAATTGGGATAATTAAATGATATAAATAAATCCCGTAGCTAATCTTGCCCAAATAAAGCACAATTTTGCTTTGCAAAAACTTTCCTAAATATCCCTTATATCCAAAAATTGCAATATCAATAAGCTTGTAGGAAATTATTGAAAACACAAAGCTATTTATTACAAAAGAAAAATAGTAAGATCTTACAAAAGCCGAAATAATTGCAATTATAATTGATGGGTAAAGCAAATAATTAAAGTATTTTGAAAACCAGTGCATCTCATATTCAGACTTAGAATATTTATATGCCAATAAACCGCCAATTGCGAAAGAATCAATACAGAACTGCGTTAAAATATCTTGGGGAATTTTTATTGGCGGTATGTAAAAGAATATTCTAAGTAAAACCCCTAAAATAACGATTCCAATTAAAGCTTTAAAAATATATTTTTCTGGTAGAAAAATTATTATTAGTGGCCAAATAATGTAGTATTGTTCCTCAACAGCAAGTGTCCAAAGATGAGCTGTTGAAATGGGCCATACCTGTTCGTAATATATCTGATAATTTGAAAGGTATGCGAAATACATTTCTGAATTTCTATTAATTTCATCACCAAGTGTGGGTATTAATAATAAAATTATTAAATACGAATAGTAAGCAGGAAAAATTCTTATACTTCTTCTAAACAGAAAAAAAAGGATCGTCTTGAATCCTGAAATACCAAGTTCATTTGCTTTACTTTTCGATATAATTAATATTTTAGTGATTAAATAGCTGCTTAATACAAAAAAGAAATTTATAAATCCCAAGAAAAAGTAACTTGCTTCTCCGGTAAATACTTTTGCTAACCAGTGATAGCATAATACAAAAAGAACAGCACAAAATCTTAAACCATCCAACTGCGGATTATATGGAATTACTCTAAGAGCATTTTGCTGATAAGTAGACATGTAGGGTGTGGGGAGAATTATTTTACGATTAAGATCGTTTGTAAAAATAGAAATAATAGTGATGTTTAGTCGGATAAATATGCTTTTTATACAAATTATTATCTGTTTAGAAAATTTTTAAAAAACAACTATTTGAAATTAAATGCTCGTTTAAGGAAGAGATAACTTAGTTAATATGTCTACTTAATTTTTTATTCAGCCATTTCTGTACAGGCTCATCATAGATACGTAAGACTAAATAAGCTAATAAAACTAAACTGCAGGTAGCACCCATTATGACTGCCAATGCACTTACCTTATTAAGTTGATAGATTTTACAATAATTACTAAGAGTTATAATAAACCAATAATGAGTAATATACAGAGGGTAAGATAGCCTACCAAGTATATCTGCAGTATATTGCAGTTTATTTGAAATATTTACGCGGGCGGCCGATGCAACTATTAATGGGAATATTAGTGCTACAATAATAACTTCTATAAGCCAATTATATTTTAGAAAAGGCATTCCCAAAGCAATTAAGAGCAATACTACTACAACTATAAAATTTGGTTGAACTTTGAATAGAAAAAAATATCTTTTAATTGCTAAGCCTGCAAAAAATGAAAAACTCATCCTAGCTACACCTACAGTAAAAGTTTCAGGGTGCCATCCTCCAGATAAAGTTCCAAATTTGTGAGCAAGGTAAATCAGAGATGATAATGAAAATGTAAGCATCAGAATTAACCATTTGCGAGGTAATTTCCATAGTATTAATATATAAAAGATATTAGCTAAGTATTCTAAACTTAGTGACCATGAAGGTGGATTAAAGGGAAATAAATTTCCATATCTATTAGGAACAGAAATTAAGGTTGGAATTAAGATATTTGATTGCAAATAAGCAATTCCAATCAGAATAGGATTCCAAGATGTCGAATAATTACCCCACGGGTCAAAAAAGTATATTGCAATACCCAAAAAAGAACCAAAAATAACCAATGGATGAAGCCTAACAAACCTTCTCTTAAAAAAAGATAGACAGCTTAAATTTTCAGCTCTATCATCATAAGCGTGGGCTATAACAAAACCAGAAAGACAGAAAAAAAAATCAACTGCCAAAAAACCATGTGGAAAAAGATTAACATTGTGTTTTTGATAAACAGATTCAAAAAGATGAAATATAACTACAACAATTGCGGCGATACCTCTTAATCCATCTAAAAAAACATAGTGTTTTTTTTCTATCATTTATCCTTTTAGCATTTAAACCTCTTAATTAATCAATAAATCTAATCATTTTTAAGGGAAGCAAATAAGCTTTGTAATTTGATTTTACTTGAAAATTAAAAATCCAAAGGCCCCAATCTCTTCATATTTCTTAATATTAGATATTGGCGATGCCTAATATATGGCGTAGCATTTTTGGGTGTCCACCTACGTGGGTTTGGAAAACACGATGCAATTAGTGCCGCTTGATTTCGACTAAGTTTATGGCAAGATTTGTTGTAATATTCTTGAGCAGCAGCTTCAGCACCATAAATACCATCGCCCATCTCAATTACATTTAAGTACACTTCTAGAATTCGTTCTTTGCTCCAAAAAATTTCAATAAGAAGTGTAAAATAGGCTTCAAAACCTTTTCTAATCCAAGAACGGCCGGGCCACAGAAAAACGTTTTTGGCAGTTTGCTGAGAAATTGTACTGCCACCTTTAATTTTTTTACCTTTTGCGTTACTCGCAAAAGCCTTTTCGATAGATTTAAAATCAAAACCAATATGCTTAAGGAAAAGCTGATCTTCTGCAGATACCGCGGCACGTTTCATGTTATCAGAAATATCTTCAAATTTAACCCACTTTTTCTCGAGTTTAAAAGCCTTTCCGTCAGCCTTGCGCTCAATGTTGCGCAGTACCATAAGTAATGTTATTGGTGGATTAATAAAACGAAGTGCAATAACCCAAATTACCGAAACCAATAGAAAATAGATAAATACCTTTGTTGCTATGTTAATTGTTTTCTTTAACCAAGGTCTTTTTGCTGTTGTTCTAGATTTGGAGCTTCGTTTTCTTGCCATGTTGCAAAGTTAATAAAATCTTAATCGTGATATAATTTCCATGATTCCGTTAATGACATTTGGAATACCTAATTTTAAAAATGCTTAAACATATTTGTATTTCATTGGTTAAATCAGAAAAGAAATTATGAGTGAAAAAATAGTTTTAATTACAGGCGGTAGCAAAGGAATAGGTTACGGAATTGCAGAATCTCTTTTAAAAGCTGGATATAAAGTTGCAATTACCAGCCGAAAGATTGATAGCGCAAATGATGCAGCTTCAAAATTAGTTGCCTATGGTGATGTATTAGCAATAGAAGCTGATGTGAAAGATTACAACTCGCAACAAGATGCTGTAAATTTAATAATAGAAAAGTGGGGCCGTTTAGATGTACTGATTGCAAATGCAGGTGTAGGACATTTTGCACCAATTGATGAAATCGACATTAAAGATTGGAATGAAATTATTGATACTAATTTAACAGGTGTATTTTACAGCATAAAAGCTACTGTAGAAGAAATCAAGAAAAATCAAGGACATATATTTACCATATCAAGTTTGGCAGGTACAAACTTTTTTGCTGGTGGTTCTGCTTACAATGCTAGTAAATTCGGCTTAACAGGATTTACACAATCTGTTATGCTCGATTTAAGAAAGTATGGAGTAAAAGTAAGCACGATAATGCCAGGTTCGGTAGCGAGTCATTTTAATGATCATAATCCTAACCAAGAGGATGATGCATGGAAAATACAACCAGAAGATATGGGCAAATTAATTGTTGATTTATTGGCAATGCCAGCCAGAACTCTACCTAGCAAAATAGAGATAAGGCCAACTATAGCAAAAGGATAAAAAAAACCTCCCGAAATCGGGAGGTTTTTTTATTTAAAGTGACCAGCAGAAACTCTTTTGCTTACAAAATGCCTGGTTGTGGCATTGTTTGTTTTTAATTGCTCTTCAGCGTAGTCTACTTCTTTGATGATATCTTTACTATCTTTTTTATCATAATCGTTATTATATAGTCCTTCAGCTTCCTTTCTTGCATTAGGAAAATCTTCAAGCATAACATATATAAAACCTAAATTAAAGAATGCTGAATAACGCATTTTTTTATCTGACTTATCATCTTTATTAAATCTGGTTTTAACATCATTAAAATAATCAATTACTGGTTTGAAACTTTCCTTAATTTCAGGTGTGATGGGCTGATTTCCTTTAATAAGTAACGATGCAGCTTTAAGTTGCTCTATCATTTTGTTATTAAGTTCATATTCGGCATGTTTCTTCTCTCCTTGAAACCAAATTAAATAGTTATATTTTGATTGACGATATCCGTACTTACTTGTTATGTTACCATTTGCTTGATCAATCCTGCCTTTTACAGCTTCAGTAAGAAGATTTCCTTTAATTGTTTCTTTGTTATTGTTCCAATAACTAGATGCTTCAGTTCTTGAACCGTATTCTGCAGAGTTATGCGTAAGCTTTGAAGATTGATTTTGCAATACATAGTTCATTAAGTCTTGGCCTAATACATTATTTACTAAGCGAACACTTCCTGAAAATGAATATGTAATTACTGCCCAGTAATAATATTTTCTGCCAGTTTCCTTCCCGGTTTTGTCTTTAGTAATATCTACTCTTTCTTTAATTTCGGCGTTATCTATCATAAAATCGCCAAATTTAAATTGAACAGATAAATCTGCTTTTGTTTTTTTGTCAACTTTCTGAAAGCCGGAAATATTACCTCTGTCTTCAATTTCTGATACTGAAATGTTAGAACTTGAAGCATTTAGTATTGCTGATACATTGTAAGATTTGTATTCTGCAGGAAGCGGAGTAGTCGGTAATGTAGTATAGGCGTAACTAGCGTACACTCTATCTAAATCTATCTTCTGAGCATTTGAGAAAGAATAGATAAAAAGACTAATTAGAATTGTTAGTTTTAATTTCATGTTTGGTTTTTCTTTTTTTAAATGCAAAAAGATTACCAAACACATAACTAGCTCTTATGCAAGCAATAAGGCACTAATATTTTAATATTGAAAATTTTTAGCACAAAAAAATCCCCAAGAATTAAGGAATTGAGCATACCATTCTACGAAAAAGAAATCAAAAAAAAATCCTTTCAGAAAAACTGAAAGGATTTTTATAACTTTTAAAGAAATGCTTATTCAGCGATTACTTCGAAAGGAACCTGAACTTTCACTTCTTTGTGTAAGTTTAAGTTAGCAACATATTCGCCAACAAATTTAGGTTCAGTTTCGAAAGTGATACGACGACGGTCAACATCAAAACCTTGAGCTTTTAATGCTTCAGCGATTTGGATAGTGTTAACAGCACCAAATATTTTACCGCTTTCGCCAGCTTTAGCACCGATAGAAAGTTTAACTTCAGTTAAACGCTCTGCAATACCTTCAGCATCTTTCTTAATTTTATCTTGTTTAAAAGCAGCTTGCTTTAAGTTCTCAGCTAATACTTTCTTTGCAGAAACAGTAGCTAAAGATGCAAATCCTTGCGGAATTAAATAGTTACGGCCATAACCTGGCTTTACTGTAACGATATCGTCTTTCTCGCCTAATGATTTAATATCTTGTTTTAAAATAATTTCCATATCAAATCCTCCTATTTTAATTGGTCAGCAACGAAAGGTAACAAACCGATGTGACGTGCACGCTTAACAGCTTGAGCCACTTTACGTTGAAATTTTAACGAAGTACCAGTTAAACGGCGTGGTAATAATTTACCTTGATCGTTAATGAATTTTAACAAAAAGTTTGCGTCTTTGTAATCAATGTATTTAATACCGTTTTTTCTGAAACGGCAATATTTTTTACGGTTATCCTCTACTTTAGGGGCAGTAACGTATTGTATTTGTTCTCTTGCCATTACGCTGCAACCTCCTTAGTTTTTTTGTTAAACGCACCGCTGCGTTTTTTAGCGTTGTAAGCAACTGCATGTTTATCTAACCTGATGGTTAAGAAACGAAGCACACGCTCATCACGTTTTAATTGTAACTCTAATTTAGAAATCAAATCACCTGGAGCATTATACTCAGTTAAGTTGAAAAATCCGTTTGATTTTTTAGCGATCGGATACGCTAATTTTCTTAAACCCCAATTATCTTCGTGGATAATTTCGGCTCCGCCATCAGTAAGAATAGCTTTGAATTTAGCCATAGCTTCTTTCGCAACTTCTTCTGATAACAACGGGGTTAGAACGATAACAGTTTCGTACTGATTCATTGTTATAAAATTTTTTAATTTTTTAATCCCGAGGTATATTACGGGGTTGCAAAAGTAACAATATATTTTTAATATTCAAACGTTTAGCCAAAAATACACTCAATTTTTAATGCTTTTTAAATGAAGCAATTGCCTGTGAATCAAAAGCATCAATTCTTTTAATGTTTCAGATTTTAGCTAATGAACGGTTTTCTGCCACGGCGAAGCAATATTGTTAGTTAGCCCCGATTGAAGTGAAAATACTTTTTTTTAAAGTACATCTAAAAAAGATTGCCACGTCGTGCCTCCTCGCAATGACGGAAATGGCGACAATTGACAGGAGTTGAAAAAAAGATTGTAACGAAAAGCGGGACTGCAATTACCTAAAAGTACAGAAACTTGCGCTTCAAGTAAAATGCGTTCTCAGCTTTAACCAATAAAAAAGGGTTATCTGAAAAGACAACCCTTTTATAACAATTGTTATAATCTAATTAGCGAGATTCTATTGTTTTTGAAAACTGTTGTTTGCTAGTTTTAACGATAAAAGTTAATTCTTTAGAAGGCGTACTGCTAATATTGAATTTTTTAGTCAACTTAGATTTATCGGTAAAAGTTGCTTTGTAAAGCTGGTCGTTATATTCATTTACAATTTCAACTTCGATTGGACCTTTGTCGGCGTTATCTAAACTTAGCGTTACCATAGAACTATCTTTCTTTAAAACTGGTTTAAAAAGTTCGGTAATTTTTGGTGAAGAAACTTGTGCTTTATTATCTGCAATAACGATTTGATATTGAGCCAACTGAGAACCTGAAGTTACGTTTAACACATATTCGCCATTTGGCAATGCATTTAAATCGTAAGTTTTTGTAGATGCGCCAGATGCGTGGATGCTTTCTTCGTAAATTAATTTATTATCTGCAACATCGTTTATTGTTAATTCGATATCTTTTGCCTCATCAATAAAAAAACGAATTGATTTATTGTTTTCTGCTTTCACTTTTAAAGTAGAAACTTCATCGTTTGCTTTTACGCCAGGAGCTGCAAATAATGCTGCTACAACTAAGCTGATTTTTATAAAGTTTTTCATATCTGTGTACTATTAATGGTGAACATTTTTTTAACACCACTAAATTACCACAGATTTAAACTCATAGTTGATTCTATATTTTCAAATAACTATGCTATTTTACCATTAAATAACAAATTTATATACAAATGAATCAATTTACTATAAATTAATATTTATTTTTGTGTAGATAAATGAAAAAATTAAAGCCAAGTTTTGAGATTGTTGAACCATCTTTTGGTAGTTCGTTTTATTATTCAAAGTATGTAGAAAACGAGAATAATAAGGCACACTTGTGGCATTACCACCCTGAAATTGAGATGGTTTTTGTTAATGGTGGCTCTGGTAAGCGACAAATTGGTAGTCATGTATCTTATTACACAGATGGCGACCTGATTTTAATTGGCAGCAATTTGCCGCATTGCGGATTTACTGATACCAATACAGGAAATAAAACAGAAGTTGTTTTACAAATGAAACCTGATTTTTTAGGTGCAGATTTTTTAACTCTTAAAGAAACCAGAGGAATTGCAAATTTATTTGAAAAGGCAAAGTATGGTATTGCTTTCGGCAAAGACACCATGAAACTTGTTGGCCCAACATTAGAAAAAATGCATAATGCTTGGCCACTAGAGAAATTATTGGCTTTGCTTGGCGTACTGCGAGAACTGGAACAGGCTTCTGATTATAAACTTTTGAATGCACAAAATTTCTCTCTAGAAATGCAGGTGCAAGACAATGACCGCATAAACATGATTTTTAATTATGTTAAGGATCATTTTCTGGAGGAAATTAGTTTAGAACATATTGCAGAAATGGCTAGCATGACTGTTCCATCCTTTTGTCGGTATTTTAAAAAAATAACTAAGAAAACGTTTACACGTTTTGTAAACGAATACAGGATTGTACATGCTTCGAAATTGTTAGCAGAAAAACCAACCAGCATTACAAATATTTGCTTTGAAAGTGGTTTTAATAACTTCAGTCATTTTAATAAATTGTTTAAAGATTTTACCGGGAAAAGTGCATCGCAGTATAGGCAGGAATTGAAGGCGGTGATAAAGTAGGCTTATTGGTTAATTGTTGAAATGGTTAATTGTTTAATTGTGATTTGAAAATTGTTCACTTCAACTTTTCAACATTCCAACTTTACAACATTCCAACTCAACAAAAAATTCCTATTTTCGTGCCGATGGAAAATTTTATTGTTTCTGCCCGTAAATATCGCCCGGCTACGTTCGAAACCGTAGTTGGACAATTGCATATTACGGGGACTTTAAAAAATGCCATTAAAAACAATCAACTTGCGCAGGCATTTCTTTTTTGCGGTCCGCGTGGTGTGGGTAAAACTACGTGTGCACGTATTTTAGCAAAAACCATTAACTGTACTAATCCTACAGCAGAAATGGAAGCTTGCGGCGTGTGCGATAATTGTCAATCTTTCCAAAACGGGCATTCATTTAATGTTCACGAATTAGATGCGGCATCGAACAACTCTGTTGATGATATTCGTAGTTTAATTGAGCAGGTTAGAATACCGCCACAAGCCGGAAAATATAAAATTTATATTATTGATGAGGTTCATATGTTATCTCAAAGTGCATTCAATGCCTTTTTGAAAACTTTAGAAGAACCGCCTTCTTATGCAATATTTATTTTAGCAACAACTGAAAAGCATAAAATATTACCAACTATTTTGTCGCGTTGCCAGATTTTTGATTTCAACCGTATTCAGGTTGATGATATTTCTGAACACCTTTCTAAAATAGCGCAACGAGAAAATATTGCTTTTGAAGTTGACGGTTTACACATTATTGCTCAAAAAGCGGATGGTGGTTTGCGTGATGCGCTTTCGATGTTTGACCAGATTGCCAGTTATGCAAACAAAAACATCACTTATAAAGCGGTAATTGATAACCTAAATATTTTAGATTACGATTACTTTTTTAAGTTAACTTCTTACTTAACCAATGCTCAGGTAAGCCAAACCCTACTTTTATTTGATGAGATATTGAATAACGGTTTTGATGGAAATAATTTCATCAATGGGCTTGCAACACACTTCCGTAATTTATTAGTTGGGAAAGATGCGGCAACAATTAAATTATTAGAGGTTAGCGAAAACATCAGACAAAAATACCTGGAACAGTGTAAACAAACTGAACTTTCATTTCTGTTAACTGCCCTGAATTTAGCCAATGCTTGTGATTTAAATTATAAGAACTCGAAAAACCAACGTTTACAGGTAGAACTTGCGCTGATAAAAATGTGTCATGTCCGGTCGGTGGTTCAACTCGCCCAACAGCCTTTAAACAACAATAATACAGCAACTGACGGAGATCAGGATAAAAAAAAAACTAATGTAAGTTCGGTTGAAAGTGAAAAACTGAAAGTTGAAAGTTCCAATCAACCGGAAAGCTTAAAGCCTAAAGCTGAAAGTGAAAATCCGAATCCAACTAGTCAAGTACCTGTGTCTGCAATTGAGGAAGATAAGCCAAAAGAATCACCGAAAGCTAATCCCGCACCTTCGGCAACATCAATCAGTATAAAAATTCCAAAAACAAATTCTGTTAGCACATTAATTCCATCTTTAAATGATTTGGAGCGTGTTGCAAATGGCGATGAGCAAGGCGGACCGAAAGCAGCAACAGGAGAATCAAGAAAACCTTTTACTTATGAGAGGCTTTTAGAAGTTTGGAACGCTTATATACAAATTTTAAAAGCTGCTGATAAAATTAACTTGTTTACGATCTTAAATAACTTCGCTCCTACTCTTGTAAGCCCAGTTTTAATAGAAATTTCTGTTGAAAGTAAAACACAGGAACAGTTTGTGGTTCAGGAATCGGTTGAGTTAATGAATTTCTTGCGAAACGAATTGCAAAACTTTGCCGTTGATATTACCTTTAAACAAATGGAACGTAAACTGGAAAACAGACTTTACGGAAACCGTGAGAAATACGATTATCTGCTGAATAAAAATCCGAAACTGGATGAATTAAGAAGGCGATTTAATTTAGATGTAAATCCATAAAAAAGCAGAATTAAGATTATTAATTCTGCTTTTCTTTTTTAAAGCGATTAGCTCTTATTTTTCTGGCGTATCGTTTATAGGATAACCTTCTTCATCTAAATCATCACGATTATCTTCGGGTGTGCGTGCTAAAATTTCATCTTCCGGACTTAGCTTAACACTTTCGCCATTATCTACGTGCATGCCTAATTCTTCTAAATTATCATCAGCAATATCTTCGTTTCTTGCGTATTCATCGCCAACGTAAGGGTTTGCTTCATCATAGGTAGAATCATCATCAACCGCACCCGCAGCAACAGTTTCGTATCCCATTGGGTGATCGTAATCTTTATCTTCTCCCTTTACATCAAGCTCATAACTTTGCTTATGCTTATCGTATGATAAATTTTCTTTGTTGATTTCGCTGTTTGTGGTGGTGCTGTGGATTTTATCCTGCGAGCCTTTATTTTCGTTATCTGCCATGATGGTATCTCCTATTTTATTTTAAGCATAACAACTGGTTTGATGGATGGTTTTTGTTTTAATTTAGGAATATAATATGAGATAAAAAAAATATATTCGTGTTTAGATGTTCAAACAAGACAAAAGCATTTGAATTTCAGAAACCTAAGCGTTTCGACAAGCTCAACGTGACAAGTGGTGAGTATCTCCCGCTGATTACACAGATCTTCGCAGATTTTAATCATTGCCATTTCGACAGTAGCGAAGAAACAGCGAAGTCCTCAGCGAAGCTAATCTTCGATGTAATTACTTACAGTTTTTATCAAAATAAAAAGGCTGTATCATGTTAGATGCTGTCACGTTGAGCCTGTCGAAACGTTTACAATATTGAGCCTTTCGACAAGCTCAGGATGACATCAAATCAGTGATACAGCCTGTTATATAAAATTAATCTTTACTTACAAACTTGCTAAAGCATCGTTTAAAGTTGCACTCGGGCGCATTGCCTTACTTGCTAATTCAGCATTAGGATTATAGTAACCACCAATTTCTTGTGGTTTACCTTGAGCACCAATTAATTCCTCATTAATTTGAGCTTCTTTTTCTGTTAAAGCTTTTGCTAAAGGTGCAAATCTTGATTGCAATTCAGCATCTTTTGATTGTGCAGCTAATGCTTCAGCCCAATATAAAGCTAAATAGAAGTGAGAACCACGGTTATCAATAGTTCCTAATTTACGTCCCGGAGATTTATCTGTAGCTAAGAATTTAGCATTCGCTTCATCTAAAGCATCGGCCAAAACCTGCGCTTTAGCATTATTTTGTGTTTGTGATAAATGCTCTAAAGAGGCTTGAAGCGCTAAAAACTCACCAAGTGAATCCCAACGTAAGTAACCTTCTTCAATAAATTGTTCGATGTGTTTAGGTGCAGAACCACCAGCTCCAGTTTCGAATAAACCACCACCATTCATCAACGGAACAATAGATAACATTTTTGCAGAAGTTCCTAATTCTAAAATCGGGAATAAATCTGTTAAGTAATCACGTAATACGTTACCAGTAACCGAAATTGTATCTTCGCCTTTACGAATACGCTCTAGGGTAAATTTAGTTGCTTCAACAGGCGCCAGGATACGAATATCCAAACCTGTTGTATCATGATCTGCTAAATATTTTTTCACCTTAGCAATGATTTGACTATCGTGTGCTCTGTTTTCATCTAACCAGAAAACTGCAGGCGTTTCTGATAAACGAGATCTGTTTACAGCCAATTTAACCCAATCTTGGATTGGAGCATCTTTTGTTTGGCACATGCGGAAAATATCGCCTTGCTCTACTTTTTGGTCGAAGAAAACCTTTCCGTCTGCATCTGTAACGCGGATTACACCCGTTCCTGTTGCCTGGAAAGTTTTATCGTGAGAACCATATTCTTCAGCTTTTTGCGCCATTAAACCTACGTTTGGTACAGAACCAATTGTTGTAACATCGAAAGCACCGTGAGCTTTACAATCATCGATAGTTGCAGTGTAAACACCAGCGTAAGAACGGTCTGGGATTAAAGCGATTGTATCCTGAGGTTTTCCTTCCTTATTCCACATCTGGCCCGAAGTACGAATCATTGCAGGCATCGAAGCATCAACAATTACATCACTTGGAACATGTAAATTAGTAATTCCTTTATCAGAATTTACCATTGCTAAAGCTGGTCCGTTTTCAATTGCTTGCGCTAAAGCAGCTTCAACTTCTGCTTGTTTAGCATTTCCTGCAATTTTCGAATAAACATCTCCTAAACCATTACGGGTATCGATATTTAATTCCTTAAATAAATCAGCATATCTTGTAAAAACATCAGCAAAATAAACTTCTACAATTGCGCCGAAAATAATCGGGTCAGAAACCTTCATCATCGTTGCTTTTAAGTGTGCAGATAATAAAACACCTGCTGCTTTTACTTCTTCTATTTCTTTAGCAACAAAAGTTTTTAATGCTGATAAACTTAATGCAGAACTATCAATAACTTCTCCTGCTTTTAATGGCGCTAAACCTTTTAATTCTGTAATTGCTCCATCTGCAGCAACAAATTCAATTTTAAATTGAGATGCGCTTTCAATAGTAGTAGATTTTTCAGAACCGTAAAAATCACCTTCAGTCATGCTGGCAACTTTTGTTTTAGAATCTGCAGACCATTTACCCATTGAGTGCGGGTTTTGTTTTGCGTAGTTTTTAACTGCTTTTGGTGCTCTTCTATCAGAGTTACCTTCACGTAAAACAGGATTCACAGCCGAACCTAAAACCTTTGCATATTTCGCTTTTATAGCTTTTTCTTCTTCACTTTGTGCGTTATCCGGATAATTCGGAATAGCAAAACCTTGCGATTGTAATTCTTTAATTGCATCAACCAATTGAGGAATAGATGCAGAAATATTTGGTAATTTAATGATGTTAGCTTCTGGTGTAGTTGCTAATCCGCCAAGTTCAGCTAAAGCATCACCAATTTTTTGGTCGTCTTTTAAATACTCAGGAAAGTTTGCCAAAATTCTTCCTGCTAAAGAAATATCTCTGGTTTCTACATCAATACCTGCTGATGCGGTAAAAGCTTGTACAATAGGTAAAAGTGAGTAGGTTGCCAACATTGGCGCCTCATCGGTTTTGGTGTAGATAATTTTTGATGTATTTGACATGTTTTAATTTGATTTTTTACTAATTATTTAACAAGAAATCGGATTTTGAAGAAAATCCAGAATTTTAAAATCGCCTAAAGATAAAATAAACAGATGAATTAAGGAACATTGTAAAGTTAATTCTCTGCCATAAGTTAAATCGAAGATTACAAAATTGTTTAAATAAATATGTAAAAACATCTATCCAATTTCTGTGTTGTTTTGTTTTAAGATATGAATCCCCACTTCTAATAAAACATCATGAAAAAACAATTTCTCTACGCTTCATTATTATCATCAGCAATTTTTGCAAGCTGTCAATCAGGTTCAAAGTCAAATTCGCAAAGCGATAGTTTGGAAAGCGATACAACTGCTCAAACGGCTGTAACAGATTTAAATCTACCTGCTCCAGATACAACTGCATCAAAAAATAAATTCAGCAAAGTAATTGGCTGGCCGGAAGGCAAAACGCCTGTAGCGCCAGAAGGTTTTGTGGTTACAAAATTTGCATCGGGCATTAAAAGTCCTAGAAACATGATAATTACGCCAAATGGCGATGTTCTTGTAGTTTTAACAAATTCGGAAAGAAGTACAGCCGAAGCAATTGCTAATACAGTTACCGGAAAAGCAAAATCGGAAGTACCTGGAAAAAGTTCGAATACAATTGTTTTATATAGAGATGAAAACAAGGATGGCAAACCCGAAACAACAACTACTTTTTTAGCGGGTTTAAATCAACCTTACGGGATGGCAATTATTGGCAACAGCTTCTATGTTGCAAATACGGATGGTTTGTGGCAATATCCATACAAAACAGGCGATACAAAAATAACTGGTCAGGGTAAAAAAATTGTGAGTTTACCAGCAGGCGGCTACAATAACCATTGGACCAGAAACTTAATTACCAACGCAGATAAAAGTAAAATATACATTACCGTTGGCTCTGGAAGTAATGTTGCAGAAAATGGTATAGAAAATGAGAAGAGAAGAGCAAATATTCTGGAAGTAAATCCGGATGGAACAGGCGAAAAAATTTATGCAAGTGGATTAAGAAACCCTGTTGGTGTAGATTGGGCTCCTGGCACAAATATGTTATGGACTGCCGTTAACGAAAGAGATGGTTTGGGCGACGATTTAGTTCCTGATTACATTACAAGTGTTAAACAAGGTGCGTTTTATGGTTGGCCTTATGCTTATTTCGGTCAGAATGAAGACCCACGTTTAAAAGGCCAAAACCCTGAGCTGGTTAAAAAGACAATAGTTCCTGATGTACCAGTTGGTTCTCATACTGCATCTTTGGGTTTAGCTTTTTACAAAGCCACAAAATTCCCAGAGAAATATCAAGGCGGTGCATTTATTGGTCAGCATGGTTCATGGAACCGTTCGAAAATTGCGGGTTACAAAGTTGCTTTTGTTCCATTTAAAAACGGAAAACCAGTTGGCAAACCCGAAGATTTTTTAACAGGTTTTATTGCTAACCAGGAAAAAGCAGAAGTTTATGGCAGACCGGTTGGTGTAACATTAACTCCTGATGGCGCTTTATTAGTTGCAGATGATGTGAGTGGTATAGTTTGGAGAGTCGCAGCTAAGTAATAATAATTATCAAAAATTTTCAAAGCAGATTAAAATTGTAATTTTAGTCTGCTTTTTTGTTTCAATTACATCTAAAATCTATCCTTTTGAAATCATTTTTTACACTAGCTATTCTTTTCATCTCTTTATCAGCTGCAGCACAGATTTCTAAAACTGATACCACAGCTAAAAAACTAAATGAAGTTGTTGTAAAAGGATACTACAATAACGAACAAATTATCCGTTCGGTTTCTGCTGTAAGTTTAATAGACAGTAACTTGCTTAAATACCAACCTTCAACCTCAATGGTTAGTGCATTAAATACTGTAGCCGGAGTTAGAATGGAAGAGCGTTCGCCAGGCAGTTATCGACTATCACTTCGTGGAAGTTTGCTACGCTCGCCTTTTGGTATCAGAAATATTAAAATTTATATTGATGATTTTCCTTTAACCGATGCAGGAGGAAATACTTATTTAAATCTTATTGATGCCAATGCGATACAAAACATCGAAATATACAAAGGCCCCGAAGCAAGCATTTTTGGCGCAAATACTGGTGGTGCAGTTTTAATTAATAATCCCGAAATTGTAAATAATATTAAGGCATCAGTTACCGCAGGTTCTTTTGGGTTATTTCAGCAAACGGCAAGTTTTTCGCATCAGTTTAAAAACTATGGTTTTAATTTTACGCAGGGATATCAAAAAAGTGATGGTTATCGTGAAAACAGTGGTATGGAACGGAAGTACTTTCAAACCAATCATCAATGGAATTATAATCAATCTGGCATTTTAAAGGCTTTTATTTTTTATAGTGATTTGGAATATAAAACGCCGGGAGGATTAACACAAGCTCAAATGGATTTAGATCCGAAGCAAGCCAGACCAGCAACTCCTACCATTCCCGGAGCCGTAACTCAGCAAGCTGCCATATATAACAAAACCATTTTTGGCGGTTTATCAAACGTATATCAGTTTAATGATAATTTTAAACATGTCGTTTCAATATTTACTTCATACACCGATTTTAAAAATCCATTTATTACCAATTTTGAGAACCGATATGAAAGCACGCTCGGTTTAAGAACTTTTTTAGAATATAGAAAATCGTTCAACAATTTAGTTTGGAATACCCAACTCGGATTGGAAAGTTCTTCTACGAGAACACAAATTAAAAACTTTAATAATAATGCGGGAGTTGCGGGTGCAATGCAAGCTTATGATGATTTGAAAGCTTACCAGAATTTTGGTTTTTTCAGAACTACACTTGACATTGATAAAAAGTTACTGATAGAACTGGCAACCAGCTTAAATTTTTATAAATATAAATACCAGAGTTTTTTCCCTGTTGCAGTAAATACGAAGGAAAGAAAGTTTTCAGAGCAATTGATGCCCAAATTGGCAATCTCTTATTTAATTAATCAAAATCTATCTGCAAGAGGTTCAATCAGCAGAGGTTATTCGCCGCCAACAATTGCAGAAGTACGAGCATCAGATAATAACATAAATAATAATCTACAGGCAGAAAATGGGTGGAATTATGAAGTTGGACTGAGATATAAATCACTAAACAATAGATTTTATGCCAACGCCAATGTTTACCAATTTAAATTGAAAGATGCTATCGTTAGAAGATTAAATGCTAATGATTCTGAATTTTTTATTAATGCTGGTGCAACCAACCAAAAAGGAATTGAATTGGAAACCGCACTTTGGATATTAAAAGACGAAACCGGCTTTTTAAAGGATTTGGAAATTCGTAGTAATTATACATACAGCCATTATTATTTTGATAATTTTAGTAATGCAGCCACTAATTTCTCGGGAAATAAATTAACCGGAGTTCCGTCAAACGTGCTTGTAAGCAGCTTGAATTTTCAATTGCAAGGAGGCTTTTACATTTTCGGACAGCATAATTATACATCATCAATGCCATTAAACGATGCAAATACAGTTTCAGCAGAAAAGTATAATTTAATAGAAGTTAAAGCTGGCGTAAATGCTTTAAAAATTGGCAAGGTAAATCTTAATATTTTTATGGGCGTAAACAATTTACTCAACGAAAAATACAGTTTAGGAAATGATTTAAACGCAGCAAATAACAGATATTTTAACCCAGCTGCAACAAGAAATTATTACGTAGGAACATCAATAAAATTATAGTGCCTTATCTGAAAATATCAAATAAGGCACTAACATTGAAAAATTGTTGACGATTGTCATTGGGATGTGGAGTCAACAGGTTAGACGATTTATTTAATTTGTTTGGTCTATTGCTTTTTGTTCTTTTAAATGAATTTCATTTACTACAATTTCTATTGAGTAACGTTTACTGCCATCTTTAGCTTCGTAAAAATTATTAAGCAAGCGTCCTTCAATACTTATATGAGTTCCCTTTTTAATTATTTTCTCTGCCAATTCAGCTTCTGCACCCCAAAAAGTTAGGGTAAACCATTGGGTCTTTTTAACTTCTTGACCAGAGGAGGTTTTGTAAAAATCGTTAACGGCTAATTGTACTTTGGCTAACTTTTGTTTACCTGAGAGGTTTTTGATTTCTGCATCTGCGCCAGCAAATCCACTTAATTCTACTTTGTTTGTAATCGCTTCCATAATAAAAAATTTAGTATCTGAATATTTAACGACCAATAGCCAAACTCGACTATCGACAGTACAAAATTGCAATTACGAGTACATCTTATTCGGTTTATAAACATTTATAGTCGTTTATAAACGTTTATAAACGATTACAGGGCTAATTGCAAAGTATTTATTTTAATTGTTTTATATATTTTGCTAATTTTATGCATCATCCCATAGTTTAAAGTTTTAAAAAAATTATGGACCGTTTATGCCTTGACTGCGGCAACCCTGTTAAAGGGCGTGCCGATAAGAAATTTTGTGACGACCTATGTCGTAATAACTACAATAACCATATTAAAGCCGAAGACAACGCAATTGTTAAAGCTGTAAATTTGATTTTAAAAAGAAATCGTTCAATTCTTTCAACCTTTAATCCTGAAGGAAAGGCTAAAGTGAGCCGAAGTAAGCTGTTAAGTGCAGGTTTCAATTTAGATTATCACACTGGAATTCATCAAACCCAAAGTGGAAATACTTATATTTTTTGCTATGAATATGGTTATTTAGCAATAAATGACATTGATTTTTCAATTGTTAAAAAAGAAAATTAGATAACACCATATTTTGGGTTTTATTTACAATTGATTACAATATAAAACACATTAACGATAACCAATAGCCATCACCAAATAGTATTGGAATCGTTTTTCTATCATTCTATTAAAATTTAAAAACAATACACAACTATTGCCTTAATAATGTGCTCATAATTTTTAATATTTTAGATACATGAAAGAATCTAAAAAATCACCACATTCCGAAGAAGTTTCATCATATATTGAAAAACTGGAACCAAGGCTGGCTGAAATTGCAGAAACAATCAGGAACATAATTCTTTCATTAGATAATGAAATTGCTGAACACATTAAATGGAATAGCCTAAGCTTTTATTATTCAGGAACAATGAAAGATTTTGATGCCAAAGAATATAAGAGAGATATTGCAGTTTTGAATCTTCACAACCGAATAATGTTAGTTTTACCAACTGGTGCAAGAATTACAGAGGGCTTGGATTTATTAGAAGGTAATTTTAAAGACACCAGAAAAGTAATCAACTTTAAAGATTTAGACGATGTTTTAGCGAAGGCACCTAAACTTAAAACAATATTAAAAAACTGGCTTAATACTATCGAAAAATAAAAAAGTCAGGCTTTAAACCTGACTTTTACCAAGTTTCTATTTGAATTCACTTAATTCTACAACTCTATCTGGGTCGCTCTCTTTTAAAAATGGCGTTCCTTTTGCATTTTTATACCAGGTAAAATTGTTGTTAAAGTTTGCCATGTTTTCTGGCAAAAGTAATTTTTCAGAAACTTTTAAATCTACAAATTCTCCGGTTTTATAATTGGTTTGGTAAAGTGAAGTTTTAGTCGCAAAAACCAATGTTGTTTTATCGCTTGAATATAAAATTAACCTCCCTTGAATACGCTCTGCTTCGTTTTGTCTTTTTACAGGATAAACTCTCCCGTTTATAATGGTTACAACGTAATCGTTATTTAAAAGAAATATACTTAAACTAAGTTCTTCCAAACCTTTCGTTATTTTACTATCATTAGCTCCTGTTGATGGCCTTTCTAACTTAGTTACTTCGGTTTGTCCGTTTCTTAAGGAAATAATATAATATGGCGATACCAAACCAGAACTATCTGCAACCTGAGCAATTGCTGCAGTTTTTTGCGTATTCAAAAATCTCGGCTGCTTAAAAATACTTGCTACTGGTTTTGGATCGTTTTTAACCGCAATTACAGTATCCTTATATTTTACATTGTAAGTTATCGCTTGAGCATTCGATGAATCAACTTTAGAAAAAGTTAAAATATCCTTTTTGCCTTTTCGCGTTGTATTAAAGTTTTCTTCTCCGGTAAAAGCTTTTGCAGTAATTGTTTTTTCTAATTTTGATTGGCTACAAGAGAAAAGGAATACAGATAATAAGAGTAGATAAGTTGCTTTCATATAAAATAGGTATCTTTTTTTCGCTAATTTATAATCTTTATTTTCAATTTAATATTCGATTGAAAAATTTTAATAAATATTTAACAAAGCAATAAACTAAAATTCAGGATTAAAATTTTCAGTCAGATTTTTTTATTTTTATTGCAAATAACCAAATGTTAAAAGCATCAAAATTTTTAATAAGCAATAGAAACATCATTTTATATGGGTTGATACTTGCAGCACTTTTGCTTCTATTAAAATGGATTGAAATTAGATTCATCATTATAAATCACTCTTTTGAAATTTACGTTGGTTTAATCGCTGTGTTATTTACCGGATTAGGAATTTGGCTGGCTTTAAAATTAACCAAGCCAAAAGTTCAAACCGTTATCATTGAGAAAGAAATTATTCAGCAAAATGAAAATTTCATTATCAACGAGAAAGCGATTGAAAAATTTAATTTAAGCAAACGAGAACTGGAGGTTCTAAACTTAATGGCAGAAGGTTTGAGCAATCAGGAAATTGCCGAAAAACTTTTTGTATCATTAAATACAATTAAAACGCATAACTCGAAATTATTCGAAAAAATGGAAGTGAAGCGCCGTACCCAAGCGGTAGATATTGCAAAAAGGATTCAAATAATAAAGTAATTCAACTGGTACTTAAGTACTAAAATCTTATTTAATTTTAAAATCACCCGAAAGTATGACGGCCATAAACTGCAATTAGGTCAAATTTGTATCCAAAAGAAATAAGAAGATGAAAAAAATTGTAATCGTATTCGGATTAATTTCAGGACTGATTGTAACCAGCTTGATGATTATTAATGTTGTGAAGTGTTACCATAATGAAGATTTTGAAAGCAGCATGGTTTTGGGCTATGCATCCATGTTGCTGGCCTTCTCATTTATATTTGTTGGAGTAAAAAGTTTTCGTGATAAACACAATAATGGGATTATCTCTTTTGGAAAGGCTTTTAAAATTGGTCTTTTTATCAGTTTAATAGCCTCATCATTATATGTAATTGTTTGGATGTTTTATTACTACCTGTTCATTCCAGATTTTATGGATAAATACACCGCCCATATGATTGTTGAAGCCAAAAGGAATGGAGCAACCGCAGCAGAATTAGCCGCAACAAACAGTGAAATGGCAGGTTACAAGGAAATGTACAAAAATCCATTCTATGTAATACTTCTAACCTATTCAGAAATTCTTCCATTAGGCTTATTAATCTCTTTAATTAGTGCTTTAATTTTGAAAAGAAAAACAGAATAATATAGAGTAAACAGTTTGATTATTATTGAATTAAAAAATAACTAAAAGATTAGTTTATTTTTTTTTTATATTTACTTAACCAATCTGTTTATTATGAGAACTTATCTGACTTTTCTATTTTTTCTTTGCTCTTTAGCAGCGTTTGCGCAATCTATAAATTTTAACATTGAAGGAAATGTTGAAAATACCGAAGGTGCAAATTTTGCGTATCTAACAACTAAGACTCAGCGACGCCCTATAGCGAGTGACAAAATTTTTATGGCAACCCCTATTGTAGATGGTAAATTTAGCTTTAAAGGAGCGTTTGATTTGGGCGACAAAAAATTTCAACATGCTACAATATTTATTCATAAACGGGGAGATGTAAGTAAGGAGGAAGCTGCTTCGAGGTTTGCAAATCTGATATGGACTTCTTATAAACCTAATATGAGGAACATAATATTAGAGTCTTTAAAAATAAATATAAAAGATATTCAATCTGTAAAAAATGCTGTTATTGTCGAAAAAGGTATTTTAACAAATCATTTAGATAGTCTGGAAGAAGCATCAAGAAAAGGTAATCGAAAATTGATTTCTGCAATCAAGAAATATCCAAATTCTCCTATAAGTTTTAGTATAGTTCAGGGCATAGCGGCGGATTTGCAGACTGACAATCTAGATGTCATTGAAAGTGATAAAGGTTTACCCCTAGAGTTATTTAGCCAGCTTTCTCCTGCACTTAAAATGAGTAAGGAGGGCTTAGTCCTAAAGAAAAAAATTGATACCAAAAGTAAGTCAAATCTTAAAAAATTAGCAGTTAATGATAAAGTAAAAACTGAATCAATATTAAATAATAGTGGCAATAGCTATGTAAGGTTGTATGCAGATACAAAGGAGTTAAAAGATTTACCAATTAAAGTTTTGGTAGTTAAAACTGATTTAGCAGGTTACAAACTGGCCAAAGATACCCTCTTCGTTAAAGATAAAGACTTAGATTTTAAAATAGACCTCAATGAACCACAAGTTTTTCAGCTAAGTTTTTATTGGAAGAATAAAAAAATTACTTCGACTCGATTTACAGCGGCGGCTGAAGAATATAAAATCACTTTTGATAGCGCTCTAAAGCCAACAGTAAAAGGCGAAGACCCTAACTATGTAAAACTCATTAATGAAATTCAAGTTGCAGAATTTAACGCATATAAAGGTGGAAATGAATTGTTAGAGGACCTGAATTACGTAGGACAGCCAATTGGCATTGTTGAAGAAAGGATTTCCAAGGTGACAGATTCGGTGAGCCTACAACTTGATGAACAGGTTTATCTGGCTTCTGTTTTAAACTATAGAAATTCTCCTGCGGCAATTTTTGCACTATGGAGGTACGCAGACAAACCGTATTCGAAACCAAGGCTACAATCGCAACCGAACCTAATAGATTCTTTATTAAATTTACTTAGCCCCGAAGTTAGGCAACTTCCCGTAACCCAAAAATTAATTGACCGAGTAACTAGTGACAAAAATTTATCGGTTGGAAAAATGATAACAGATGTAGCATTGCCAGATGCAAATGGAAAAATTTTTAAAATAAGTGACTTAAGAGGGAAGTACGTTCTTGTTGATTTTTGGGCAAGTTGGTGTACACCTTGCAGGGCAGAAAACCCTTCACTAATAAAGGCTTTCAACAAATATGATACAGCTGGATTCCAAATATTTGCTGTTACAAGAGATAAACCATCTGCTAAACTTGAATGGCTTGAGGCAGTTAAAAATGATAAGGTAAATTTATGGCCTCAGCTGAGTGATTTTGATAATATTGCACAAAAAACCTACAATGTTGAAGCAATACCAATGAACTTTTTAATTGACCCAAAAGGGGTTATTATTGCTAAAAATTTAAGGGGTGAAGATTTGGAAAAGCAATTGAAGAAGATTTTTGAAAGTAAATAAGCTAAATTCAGGGCAACTTAAATAAGAAAAATTTCAAAACCTCCTAAATGAAAATTTTTGCCGAAACAGATAGATTAATTTTAAGAGAACTAATACCCGAAGATGCAAATGGGATGTTTGAACTTGATTCTGATGAAGAAGTTCATCGCTATCTTGGTGGAAACCCTGTAAATTCTGTAAATCAAAGTATTGCTGATATTGAATTTATCAGAAAGCAATATGTAGAAAACGGTATTGGTAGATGGGCAGTTATTGAAAAAAGTACAAACAATTTTATTGGCTGGGCTGGACTTAAGCTAATTACCAGCGAGGTAAATAACCATATCAATTACCATGATGTTGGTTATCGATTTATAAAAAAATTCTGGGGAAAGGGTTATGCAACTGAATCTGCAATGACTGTAATTAAATACGGTTTTGAACAAATGAGCCTTAAAGAGATTATCGGAATTGCAGATATAGAAAATGAAGGTTCTATTAACGTATTAGAAAAATGTGGCCTAAAAAAACTTGGAAAGTTTGACTATAATGGACGGTTGCATTATTGGATGAAGATAGAAACAACAAAAACTAGTTAATTGTTTGTTATTTGGTTTGGTTTTTGTGCACGATATCGAAATCAACTCCTATGAAAAATTTAATCATCCTAAGTCTAGTAATTTGCCTTTTTAGTTCATGTTTAGAAAAAATTAATCCTGATACTTTGAAAAACACAAGTTGGGAACTTAGCAGCATTACCGGAATAACATTACCTGCCAATTCTAAAGCAACATTAAAATTTGGAGACAGCTTAAATGTTAGTGGAAAATCTTTCTGCAATAATTATGGCGGACAAGCAGAAATTATTGAAGATAAAGTTGCACTGAAAAATTTATTTAGCACTAAAATGTTCTGTCAGGATACTGATTCATCTGAACGTGCTTACTTAAATGCTTTAAATGAAACTAATACTGTAAAAATTACTGATGGTAAACTACAATTATTAAAAGATGAAAAAATATTGTTGGTTTTTAACAAGGTAAATTAATTTAACAGTTTCAAAAAAAGCCCGAATAAAAATTTTTAGTAATTTCGGGCTTTTTGCTTAATATCCGTAAATGTCTATACTAATTAAAGAAGATTTAAAGTTCTTTTTCTCTACCTTGAGAAAGGCATTTAACTTATTTCAAAAAAACGACCCTCTGCGACTGGCCGGAGCTACTGCATTCTTCACAAATTTTGCTTTACCTCCAATTTTAATCATTCTGATAAGACTTTTTGGATTATTTACAGATAGAAGAACGCTTGTTACTAATATCTTTGATAGGTTAGCGAATATTTTAGATGAGGATAGCATTAAACAAATCAGACTAACTTTAAGAAATATTCGCGGTATTGACCAGGAATGGTATATTACCTTATTAAGTTTTGTATTTTTTCTATTTGTTGCCACAACGCTTTTTAATGTAATTAAAAACTCACTAGAGCAAATCTGGAATATTGGCATGAATGGCAAAAAGGGAATTGTAAATACTTTAAAATCACGAGCAATTTCTGTAACCATTATCTTATTAGCCGGGATATTATTTTTGCTGGGATTATTGGCTGATAGTATCCAAGCAGTAATTGGATCTTATTTAAAAAGCACCTCTCCTTCTTTTGAACTTGTGGCAACATCCATAATAAACCAAATCGTTTTTGTGATTATTGTAACGGCGTGGTTTACCATTTTATTTAGGTTTTTAACTAACGGTCGCCCAACTTGGCGTGCTGCAATTTCTGGTGGATTGCTAACAGGATGCTTATTTACTGCCGGAAAGTATATCCTACGAATATTGCTTCCATTAAGCAACATTAGCAATATTTATGGCTCGGCTGGTTCTATTATTGTAATTATGCTGTTTGTATTTTATTCTTCGCTAATCTTTTATTTCGGTGCTTCATTTATTAAAGCATTAAGTGTTGGTAGAGAAACACCAATTATTCCGAAAAATGGTGCATTTGCATACGAATTGACAGAGGTTGAAAACGAAATAATTGAGCATAAAAAAAGGATAGATGTTTAAATCTATCCTTTTATTTTAAAACTTGATTTTTAATGTATAGCTGGAACTTTTTCGTATCCTTCCATTTCAAAAACTGCAAGTTTATTAAGTAAGTTGTAATGTAATGTTCCGAACAGATTTACCAATCCGTCGTTACTTCTGCCTTCCATCCATACAGTTTCTTTAACTACCTCAGTATTTTTATTTACCTGATTTTTAAAAATGTTATTTTCATCTTTAATAATCAAATCGTTAACATCAATTCTGAATTCGTTTAACAATGAGATGAAATTTTGGCCTTTTAGTAATAATTCCTTTAAATTCATGGGCAAATATTTATAGGTTAGGTTATTACTAAAACCCCGCATATATTAAATTGGTTTTAAATTTTTGTAAAATAATTTACAAAATTCTATAACCTATGCCAATTGTAAACAAATTCAATTTTGTATCCGGATAACCTGCCTTGTTAATTTTTGATAAGCCAAGTTCATAACGTGCATCAAAAGTTAGTTTTTTAATATCTAAACCAGCTCCAAATTGCCAAGCAATTGCCTGATCTTTAAAATTTGCTTTAAAAACATTTCCTGCTGCTTGCCCAAAACTTTGGTTTTCATCAAGAATTAATGAAAATGCAGGTCCTGTATTTAACCTTAACCCAACACCTGCAGCACCAAATTTGGTTCCGATAAGTAAAGGCACATCTAAACTGGTAAAACTAACCTGGTTAACTTCGCCTGTGGCATCGCTTACTAAATTGGTTTTCTTTCCAGAAATGTATACTTCAGGTTGAAAATGAAGACCGCCCGCTCCTACTCTTGCCCACAAACCACCGTAAAATCCGGTTCTGTTTTTACTGCTAAACGTATTTTCGGTATCAAATTTAGAAAAATTTGCACCTGCCTTAAGCCCGAGTTGAAATGTTGGTAGAACTTGAGCACTGGCAAAAAAACCTGTTAAAACACAGGCAAGGGTTAAATAAACGGTCTTCATAAATTAAGGGATGATTAAATTATAAATTAACTAGTTGCATTATTAATGGCTTCTTGCTCTTTCAAAGCATCTACATTGTTTTTATCACCAAAATTTTGTGTTTTATCTGCAAAATAATCTAAAATACCCGAAATCGTATCTAAGTTATCTGCTAAATTCTGGTGAATATCTGGCAAATCTTTTTCAAGTCTGCTATCGCTAAGTTCGATATTATCTACTTCAATTTTACCAATTTTTTGAATAAGTGCCTGCTGAGAATTTTGTAAATCTTCCAATTCACGCACTATCTTTTCCATTAATTCAAACTTTTTTAAAGTATTCATAGGTTCTTATTTTTAGTTTTTAACTATATTTTTAATAAACCAACACACATCATTTTTGTTTTTAATTGATAAAAGTTTGGAATTTTAAAAAACAACTAATAAATTAGTTTAAATTCTTAACCTATGAAAAAGCTGTTCTTAATTTTACTATCTGCTGCGATTTCACTATCGCTGTTTGCGCAGAATCAACCTTCAATTGATAAAGAAAAACTTTTCGATTTATACCAAACCCAAAAATACGGAGAAGCTGCCGATTATTTGCGCACAACCTATGGAGAAAACAGTAAAGATTTAAAGGCTTTAACTCAAATTGGTTATTGTTACATGATGGCAGGTAAAACAGCCGATGCAGAAAAATTTTATACCAGTGCCAATCAGTTACAACCTCAAAACTTATCAATTTTATTTAGTCTGGCTAGTATTGCCGCTAAACGCGGAAATAATAATAAAGCCGAAAGTATTTATGAAGAGATAATTAAAGTTGATAGCAATAGTTTCTCAGCTTATAAACAACTGGCAAACCTGCAAACAGATTTAATCAGTGTAAAGAAAATCAAATACCTGAAAAAAGCGAATAAGTTAAATCCGTTGGATGCAGATGTGGTTTTCGATTTAGCCGAACTCTACATGAAATCTAATTTGCATGGCGTGGCAAGCAATATTTTAGAACCTGCACTAAAAGCTGATTCAACAAATATTCAATTATTAAAAATAAAGTTACCACTATGCTTAGTTCAGGCTAAATTGGATGAAGCCATCATCACAGGAGAAAAATTATTTGCGCAAGGCGATAGTTCATCGTTCGTATTAAATAATTTGGGTAAGGTTTATTACATGAAAAAAGAGTTTCAAAAAGGATTGGATAACTTTAAGAAAGTAAGTGCTCAAGCTGCTGAAGATACCAATGAAGGGCTTTTTTATAATATGGCACTTTGCTACAGAGGCTTAAAAGATTACAATAGTGCAGCGCAATACTTTACCAAAGCCATTAATGCCGGCATTTCGAAGAAAACATTATTGTATTACACCAAACTTGGCGAAAGTTTTGAGCAAGGCGAAAAATTTGAAAGTGCAGCAGCGGCTTACAGGAAAGGTGCTTTTTTTGATAATGAAGGAAATATACTTTATATACTTGCGCAGATATATGATATGAAGTTAAATCAAAAAACGAATGCGATAAATACCTATAGCCAGGTTTTAAAAACATTACCAAATACCGAAGGAAATAAACCAGTTTTTGATTTCATTAATAAACGTATGGAAATATTGAAGAAATAATTAACTCAAATCTTCGAAAACTGGCTTAACATTATCCCAAAATTCGTCGAGGGCAATTATTCTCGGTTTGAAAAAAGAAATTAAATCTGCCCATTGAGATTTATTGAAAATGCTTACGCCATAAAGCGTTAATGAAATTTGGCTTATTGTTTTTCCGTATTCGTCTGTGTAATCCTGCGTCCAGTCCCATTCTTCTTGCATGGTATCGGTAAACATTAATTTAAATTCTTCAAATTGATTGAATATCAAATGCCTAATTCCACTGTCTGAATGTGTAAGTTGGATGGCAATAATTGCTTTTTTATTATCGGTATCCATTTTAAAGTAAATATTCTTGACACCGGTTTTGTAGTTTGTCCAATGTACTGTAGAACCACTGGCAGATGGAACAGGTTTCATATATTGCCCGAAACTAATCCAAAATTGTTGACGTAAACGTACGGCTTCTTCCTTACTATACATTTACGAGTTTTATTTATTTCCAACTAAACGGGCAACATATTTGCCGATAATATCAAATTCGATATTTACAGTATCGCCAACTTCCACCTCATGTAAATTTGTATGCTCAAAAGTGTAAGGAATTATAAATACCGAAAATTCATCGCTTTGCGAATTTACCACAGTTAAGCTGATACCGTTTACGCATACGGAACCTTTTTCTACGGTAACATTACCTAAATTAGCATCATATTTGAAACGATATTCCCAGCTTCCATCAAGTTCTTCACGCTTAACACATTTTGCAGTTTGGTCTACATGACCTTGAACAATATGCCCATCAAGTCTCCCATTCATTTGCATACAACGCTCCAGATTAACTTTGCTGCCAACTTTCAGGTTTCCTAAACTTGTTTTGCTTAAAGTTTCATCAATAGCCGTAACCGTATGCGAATCATCGCTTAAAGCCACAACTGTTAGGCAAACGCCATTGTGCGCAATACTTTGGTCTATCTTCAACTCATTGCTTATCGCAGAAGAAATGGTAAAATGGATGTTAGTATTTTCAGTTTTGATGGCTTTCACTTCGCCAAGGGTTTCTATAATTCCGGTAAACATGGTAAAGGATTAATATTTTAATCTGTTTTTTCTCCAGTCTGATGATTTTTTAACTACTGATGAATTCGCTAAATTTTCACCTTTCTGATTGAAAAGTTTTGTAGCAACAAGTGCTGCAATTAATGCTTCGGTTTCATCTTGATTTTCTGCACTGCCAGCAATAAAATATTTGCCAACAAAGTGTGTATCAAAATTGCCCGATTTAAAAGCTTCGTGCTGCATTACAAATTTACCAAAACCAAGTGTGGTTTCTATCCCGGTAATCTCATATTCTTCGATTGCCCTAACCATTCTATTAATTGCCTCTTCCCTATCTTTACCAAAGGTGATGAGTTTTGCAATCATTGGGTCGTAATAAATTGGAATTTCCATGCCTTGCTCAAAGCCATCATCAACCCTAACGCCGTTACCTTTTGGTGTTTTATAAGTTTGTAGCGTACCAATATCCGGCAGGAAATTATTATTTGGATCTTCTGCGTAAACCCTTAATTCAACGGCATGACCGTTAATTTTTAAATCTTGCTGAGCAAAGGATAATTCTTCGCCTTGCGCAATTTTAATTTGTTCTTTAACTAAATCTATCCCGGTTATTAACTCTGTAACCGGATGCTCTACCTGCAAACGTGTATTCATTTCGAGGAAGAAAAAATCGAGATTTTCATCTAAAATAAACTCAACAGTACCTGCTCCCGTGTAATTAACAGAACGGGCGACATCAACAGCACATTTGCCCATTTTATCTCTAATTTCTGGAGTAAGAACTGATGATGGAGCTTCTTCTACTACTTTTTGATGGCGGCGTTGCACAGAACATTCGCGTTCAAAAAGGTGAACAATGTTGCCATAATTATCACCTAAAACCTGAATTTCGATATGCCGTGGAGAGGTAACATAACGTTCAATAAAAACAGAACCATCGCCGAAGGCAGAAGTTGCCTCGCTTACTGCAAGCTTCATCTGCTCTTCAAAATCTTCTACCTTTTCAACAATGCGCATTCCTTTTCCACCTCCGCCTGCTGCTGCTTTTATTAGGATTGGAAAGCCAACTTCAACGGCTCTTTCCTTAGCTTCGCTGACATTTTTTATGGCTTCTTCGGTTCCGGGAACCATTGGGATATTGTATTTTAAGGCAGCCGCTTTAGCCGAAAGCTTATTACCCATCGTTTCCATTGCCTGCGGTGAAGGGCCGACTAAAATTAATCCAGCATTGGCAACCAATTGAGCAAAACCTGCATTTTCAGATAAAAAACCATAACCAGGATGAATTGCTTCTGCACCAGTTTTTTTACAAGCATCGATTATATTTTCGCTTAATAAATAACTTTGGTTTGATGGTGCCGGGCCGATACAAATTGCTTCATCAGCATAACGAACATGTAATGCATTCCTATCCGCTTCAGAAAACACAGCAACAGTTTTAATGCCCATTTCTCGGGCTGAACGCATAATTCTGAGCGCAATTTCTCCCCTATTAGCGACCAACAGCTTTGAAATTGGCTTAATATTTAATTTTTTATCTGACATTTGGTTAGTAATTAAAATACATTTCGCTTTAAGACAAATGTAATATAATTTCGATTGCTCTATCCATCATTTCAGAGGTTACATCTAAATGCGTAACGAACCTGATTGTACTTGAACTGGTTGTAGCGCACAGCAAACCTTTGTTTTTAAATTGTTCTACAACTTTGTTGGCAGTGCCGTTTTCTACCTCAAAAATTACAATATTGGTTTCAACTGGCATTACCGATTTCACGTAAGATGTGCTTAATAAAGCTGTTGCTAAATCTTTAGCATGCTGATGATCATCTTTCAAACGCTCAACGTGATTGTCCAAAGCGTAAATTCCGGCTGCAGCCAAAAATCCTGCTTGTCGCATTCCGCCTCCAAATGCTTTGCGTATTTTTCTTGCTTTTTTTATGGTTTCTTTACTAGCCAGTAAAACAGAACCAACGGGAGCGCCTAAACCTTTGGATAAGCATACAGATATGCCATCGAAATATTTTCCGTAGTCGTGTGCTTTATCGCCAGTAGCGGCTAAAGCATTAAATATTCTCGCTCCATCAAGATGCAGTTTTAGGCCTTTTATATTGCACAAATGATGTATTGGTGCAATTTGAGAAAGTTTATAGCATTTTCCACCCCCTTTATTTACAGTGTTTTCTAAAACAACTAAGGAAGAATTGGGGTAATGAATATTATCCTCGTTTATTTCACTTTCGATTAGTTCTGGTGTTAAAATTCCCCTTTCGCCATGTAATAACCTTACAGACGCAGCCGAATGAAATGCAATGCCGCCAATTTCGTAACGGTAAACATGCGCCGTTTGGTCGCAAATTACTTCATCCATTGGTTGGGTAAAACATTTAATTGCGATTTGGTTGGTCATTGTCCCCGATGGACAGAACAATCCGGCCTCCATGTTAAACATTGCGACGAGTTTGGTTTCCAGATGATGTACCGTTTCGTCTTCTCCAAAAACGTCATCACCAACTTTTGCCTGCATCATGGCATCTAACATTCCGGCCGTAGGTTTGGTTACGGTATCACTTCTAAAATCAATAATTTTGCTAATCATCCTGCTAAAAATTTGTAAAATATTTCTGACGCTTTTAAAAAAGACCAATGCCTTTTCGGGTATAATTTTAAGGTTTTAATGCGATTAAACGACTTCTATAGTGTATTTTTTACACACTTAATTTTCGACAACAACAAATTGTTAAAAAATTATTAAAAAAAAAGATACAAAATATAAGAGTTTTTATACTTTTATCGTGCTAAAACCAAAAATAAATAAAATGATAGTAATTGCAGACGGTGGGTCAACCAAAACAAATTGGTGCTTGATTAACGAGGCCGGCAGAAAAATTTACTTTAATACCGAAGGTTACAACCCGTATTTTTCAAAAGGAGAATATATTGTAAAATCATTAAACGAAACTCTTCCGGACCACTTAGAAAGAGAAAAGTTAACTGCGGTATATTATTACGGAGCCGGTTGTTCAACACCTGGCAACAAAAAAATTGTTGCAGATGCAATGAGCCAGGTTTTTACAAATGCCGAAATATTTGTTGGACATGATTTACTTGCCTCATGCAGAGCATTACTAGGAAACGAGCCAGGTTTTGCAGCAATTTTAGGCACAGGTACAAACTCTTGTCTTTATGATGGTAACGACATTACTTTAAACATCGATTCTTTAGGTTATTTCTTAGGCGATGAAGGAAGTGGTTCTTACATTGGTAAAAGAATTTTGAGCGATTACATGAAAGGTTACATGCCGAAAGGTTTGAGAGAAGCTTTTTATGATAATTATGCTTTAACTAACGAAGATATTTTTGATAATATTTACAACAAACCTTTGCCAAATCGTTTTTGCGCAAGTTTTAGTAAATTTTTATATGATTTTAAAGATAGTTACGAAGATTACACTTATAAAACTATTGATTACGCATTTACAGCATTTTTCGAAGCTTTGGTTATTCACTACCCTAATTACAAAGACCACAAATTAAACTGTGTAGGTTCTGTAGGTTACAGTTTCCGCGATATTTTAAGTATTGTTGCCGACCGTTACGAAATGGGCGTTGGTAAAATTATCCGCTCACCTATAGATGATTTAGTTCACTATCATTTAGAGTTAGCTCCAAAAGGATAATTCAAAGTGAAAAGTATAAAGTTTAGAGTTTAAGGTTTAGATTACAAAGCTTAAGTTCTATCAAAACAAAAAAGGTTCAGTTTGAAATTTCAAACTGAACCTTTTTTATTAGTAGTCTATCGGCTCAATGCCTTTCTACTTTCTACTTCTAGCTATCAGCTTAAAAAGAAATTTCCTTACCAAAAAGTTTAGCGTATTTACGTTTATCAAATCGGTATAAAGTTGCAGCTCTGTAAGAAACGCCTTTTTGTTTTTCGTCTAATTCTTTTAAAACGCCAAAGCTTACAATTTTCTTTCTGAAGTTTCGCTTATCGAGTTTTTTACCCAAAACCAATTCGTAAACATGTTGTAATTGAGTTAGTGTAAATTTCTCCGGCAATAATTCAAAAGCAATTGGCTGATGCTTTATTCTTCTTTTTATTTTTTCTAAGCCTTTATCGTAAATCTTCTGGTGGTCAAAAGCCAGTTTTGGCAATGCAGTAATTGGTAACCAGTTTGCTTGCTTGGCATAGGTACTTATCGGGCGTAAATCCTTGTCTCCACCTAAGCGTATTAATGCGTAATACGCTAAGGTAATAACCCTACCCTGCGGGTGTCTTCCTGGGTCGCCAAAAGCATAGTACTGCTCCATATAAATACCACGTAAGCCGGTTAATTCATATAAAATTCGAGATGCAGATTGATCCAGACTTTCATCAGGACCAACAATATTGCCTGGTAGTGCCCACCAATCTTTAAAAGGTTCTTCGTTCCTTTCAATAAGTAAGATTTTTAATTCCTTACCATCGAATCCAAACAGCACACAGTCGATGGAGAAAACGGAATCTAAATGAGGTAAAATTTGTTCCAAGGTAAAATTTAGTTAATTTAAGCGTTAAAGGTATGACTTTCAATATTAAGTAAAAAAAATAAAATAAATTACTTAGTGTAGAAAATACACACTATATTCGTAACACGAAGATGAAACCAAATATTAAAAATATAGCTGTACTTACTTCTGGGGGCGATGCTCCAGGCATGAATGCTGCAATTAGAGCAGTTGTACGTACAGGAATTTACCATGGCATTAACATGTTTGGTGTTATGCAAGGATATCAAGGTTTAATAAATAACAACATTAAACCGATGGACGCCCGCTCTGTAAGCAATATTTTACACTTGGGTGGAACCATATTAAAAACAGCCAGATGTTTAGAGTTTAAAACAGATGAAGGACAGCAAATTGCTTACGATAATTTAAAAGCAAACGATATTGACGGCTTGGTTGTAATTGGTGGCGATGGAACCTTTACGGGTGCCAAACGTTTCGGTGAGAAATTTGGTGTTAAAGTAATTGGTATACCGGGTACAATTGATAATGATTTAAGTGGTTCTGATTTTACATTAGGCTACGATACAGCAATAAATACGGTTATTGAAGCGATTGACAAAATCAGAGATACTGCCGATGCTCACGATAGATTATTTTTTATTGAGGTAATGGGCAGAGATTCTGGTTGTATCGCTTTGCGAAGTTCTATAGCAAGTGGTGCAGAAGCAGTTTTATTACCTGAAATTGAAACCAGTGTTGATGAGCTTATTCAAAAATTAACACTTGGTGCAGCTACTAAAAAATCATCGAGCATTGTAATTGTTGCCGAAGGACATAAACAAGGCGGCGCTTACGATATTGCTAGGCGGGTTAAAGAAACTTTTGATCATTATGATACAAAGGTTACTATTTTAGGGCATTTGCAAAGAGGCGGAAGCCCTAGTAGTTTCGATCGAATTTTGGGTAGTAGGTTAGGTTATGCTGCCGTTAATGCATTAATTGCAGGAGAAAGTGCACAAATGGTTGGTTTGCATGGAAACGCAATAAAGTTAACCAGCATTGAAGATGCATTAAGTGCTCATGCTTTTAAACTTGAGGATGATTTAATGGAAATGACAGAAGTCTTATCCATATAATAAGGATGGTAGCAGTTGTTTACAGTGGTTCGAGAACGGCGTTTTGGAAATTAACCCAAAATGGAGAAGTTGTAGCACATTGCAACACTACCGGTATAAATCCTTGCTTTGTTGACAAGAAAACAATTCTTCAAATTTTAAATAAGAAGGTTGTTTTGGTAAACAATGCAGAGAATATTAAGAAAATCTATTTCTTTGCAGCAGGTGCTTCTTCTGCTGATAGGAAAGATGAACTTGCAAAAACTTTGTCATCTTTTTTTAGATACAGCAAGGTTGTGGTAGAAAATGATTTATTTGGCGCAGCCAAGGCTGTTTGTTATAACAAAACAGGCATAGTTAGTATGTTAGGTAGCGGCGCAAATTGTGCCTATTTTGATGGAAAAAAGCCACACAACAATAATTTTGGCTTAGGCTATGTTTTAGGAGATGAAGGCTCTGCAAATTATTTAGGTAAAATGCTTTTAAGAAGTTTTTTAACCAAAAAACTCCCTAAAGAGCTTGAAACCAAATTTATCAGAACTTATAATTTAGATAGAAGCCAGATACTTGAGAGAATTTACAGAAAGCCTCAGGCAAATATTTTTCTGAGTTCGTTTCTTGATTTTTTTATACAAAACAATAAACACGGGCATATTTTAAAAATGGTTGATGAAGGTTTTGAAAAACACTTTCAAACGTACATCCTACCAATGAAAAATAAATACCCAAAAGAAGACTTACATTTTGTTGGTACGGTTGCCGCAGAATTTCAAGATAGATTAATACATACAGCCGAAAAGCACGATTTAACTATAAAAACCATTATAAAAGAACCAATACTAAATTTATTAAAACATTACACTAATTAACAAAAACAATGAGCAAAATTGGAATAAACGGCTTTGGCCGTATCGGCAGACTGGTTTTCAGAGCCGCATTAAAAAGAGGATTAGATATTGTAGCTATTAACGATTTAATTGAGCCGGATTACATGGCTTATATGTTAAAGTATGATTCTACCCACGGTAAATTCGATGGTACAATTGAAGTTGTAGATGGTAACCTAGTTGTTAATGGCAAAACCATTCGCGTTACTGCAGAAAAAAATCCTGCTGATTTAAAATGGGATGCTGTAGGTGTTGAAGTAGTTATCGAATCTACAGGTTTATTCTTAACACGTGCTGATGCTGAAAAACACATCGCTGCAGGTGCTAAAAAAGTAGTTTTCTCTGCTCCGGCTAAAGATGCTGATATCCCTACTTATGTAATGGGTGTTAATCATGATAAATTGACAGCTGATCAAACCATCGTTTCAAACGCTTCATGTACTACAAACTGCTTAGCGCCAATCGCTAAAGTATTAAATGATAATTTCGGAATTGTTGAAGGTTTAATGAGTACAATTCACGCAGTAACAGCAACTCAAAAAACAGTTGATGGTCCATCTGCAAAAGATTGGAGAGGTGGCCGTGGTGGTTTCTCCAACATCATCCCTTCTTCTACTGGTGCTGCTAAAGCAGTTGGTATGGTTTTACCTGAGTTAAAAGGTAAACTTACTGGTATGTCTTTCCGCGTTCCTGTTGCTGATGTATCTGTTGTAGATTTAACTGCTCGTTTAGAAAAACCAGCAACTTACGAGCAAATTAAAGCAGCTATGAAAGCGGCTTCAGAAGGTGAATTAAAAGGCGTTTTAGCTTATACTGAAGATGAAGTTGTATCATCTGACTTTATTGGTGATGACCACGCTTCTATTTTCGATGCTAAAGCAGGTATTTCATTAAACGATAACTTTGTAAAAGTTGTTTCATGGTACGATAACGAGTGGGGATATTCTTCAGCGTTAGCTAAATTTGTAGAATACTATGCAAGTTTATAATATTTGAGATTTTAAGTTAAATTAAAATTATTAAAGGGTTAACATTTAAAAATGTTAACCCTTTTTTTATTCACTAATAAAAACATTGTTCAAAAGAGAAAATATTTATACATCTTTTTAAAAATTATAGAAGAAGTAGATTAAATTCTATGGTTAAATAGAAAAGCAAAATATTATACCGACTATATTTTCAATTTAATCGAAATATTGACACAATTCCACCATCAATTGATACGATTTTACATTATTTAACAATTTATTAATGAATTTTCTTGTTAAATTTGAAAAATCAATCGAATAATTCCTTTAGTTGAAGCAATATTAGATTGGAATAAAAAAATGACAAAAAAAATACTTAATTTTTTCTTAGTGTATTTTTTACACTAACATTTTTTTTACTATATTTGTAGAGTAATAATCAAACAGTGGTTATCACGTAATAAATAGATAAATCATTTTCTGGAAAAACATTTGTTTAGAAAGAAAATTTAAGACAAAGCCTGGCTCATAACAGGTTTATATTTGGTTAGAAAAAAGAGATACGTCTGGATGGAGTATCTCTTTTCTTATTTAAAGGGATTGTGGTTGTTTGTTAAAATTTAGACCTTTGATTTTCTATAAGTTATTCATATACCTAACTCGCCAATCACCATAAATTAGGCAGTTTAGGAAAATTCTTTTCAAACAAACGCTCTATACCGACTATACCTTGTCTATTCTTATTACCTGGGCATTGTTCTTCATAATAATAAGGCGCATAATAAATTAATGTTTTAATCTCTTTTTTTGTAATTAGATGCATAATACTATAACCAGCATCAATAGCTATATTGCTGCATTCTGGATAGCTTTTATCATCTAACAACTGCCACGGCTTAAATTTTGAAATGTCCTTCCATATTCTTAATGAGGTATCGGGGTTAATTTCAACAAGATTAAAAAAAATATTGATGTCTGCTTGTCTATTCTTATACAAGGTTTTTCTGGATAATAATTCATACCAAAGTTGGGTTGGAAAATTTTTCTTAGATGATGACAATGTTTTCCAAGAATTATCAATAGGCTCATAGCTAAAAGTATTTACAGATTTTCCTGCTCTTGAAATTATCCTATACGGATGTGGCTCATAACTGTCAGTATCATACTCTATAATTATTGTACTATCTGCATATTTCTGAAAAAATTTATGCATGGGAGTAATGCCTTTAGTTTGCCCCCTACAAGAATAAATGCATATTAATAATAGAATAGAGGTCGCTAATATTTTCATGATTAAATTTAATAATAATCATCCCTGATCTTGGGAAAATATCTATCAATTATTTCTTCAATTTTGATAGCCACCTTTCTGCTATTGTTACCCGGGCAAAGCTTTTCATAATATTCAGGATTCCAAAAAATTAATGTTTTAATTTCTTTTTTTGTAATTAAATGAATAATCGCAGGACTGCCTCCGTCATTGAGGAAATTATCGACAATATTTTTACAGCCATGTCCAAAAACTCTATCATCAACAATTTGCCATGGCTTATACATAGAAATTTCATTCCATATTTTCTTTGCTGTATCTGGTTTTAGGTTGATAAGATTAAAAAAAATATTAATATCGGCAGGACGATTTTTGAAATTTGAACGCTCTACACCTATCATATTCCATAAAATTACCGGAAACATATTTTTTAATTTGTAAAGCGGATAGTAAGCAGTATCTAATGGCTTATAGTTAAAAGTATTTACAAAACTTCCAGTTTTACTAATAAGCTGGTAGCTTGAGGGCTTTCCGTCCGGAACATTTGCATATTCAATTATTATAGTGCTATCTGCGTATTGCTGAAAAAATTTATGCATGGGTGTTACGCCTTTCGAATAACGCATAAGGCCATCCTGACCGGAACAATAATGCCTCGAAAACATGATTAAAAGTGCAAAAATAAGGAGCTTTTTCATTAGGGCAAAATTATTAGTTTACACAGTTAATATTAGAATTATTTAGCATTGGTGTAACCTTATTATCGAATAAAGAATCTATTCTCATATGTAGAGGAGTACCCGGAATATAGTAAACTTGGGTATCCTTTACATTTTGAATGAAATAAGTAGTTTCTCTTGAACCTTCCCAAGCAAGCCCCAAATAATCATACTGATCATAATTATTATAGTTTGCATCATATTTCTGGGCAAATTCCTTCAGACCTAAAACTAATACGCCAATGTTTCGGGCAATATATTCATGGTGAACAGCCCCCAATGTTGAGTTACCTGCAAGTTTACTTTCAAAAATATCCATTAACTCATTTAAAGTCATATCCTCAGGTTTTTTTGTCCAATTATTCGTAACCTCATACGTACCAAAAACATCATGTGCTCTTTGCATAAGATTAGCATGAAATGCTTCGTGTAATAACGTTTTAGCAATGTGAATAGGAGGAGCACTATTAACAAAAGAACGCTTCAGATTTATATAAATCTGAGCTTTGTTGGCAGGATTGTAGGTAGTTTCACCTCGAGAATCAGCATTCGTTAGTACATCTTTAACTTTGAAAGTTACATCGTACCCAACTCCAGTAAATGCTTTCAACAATGAATCAAATTTTATATTATTGTTAAGTAATTTATCCAATGCACACTTAGCTTTTGGATTATTGATAATTGACGTGTCTTTTGATATAATTGCTCTAGTGTATTCCTCTTTAACGATTTCCCCACCGTATGCTTCTCCAGGAGGTGCTGGCGCTATAAAGTCTATTGCTTCTTGTTCTGGAATATTTGGGTCTACATTTGAGGTATAACTCCATTTACATACTTTCCTGGAAACTATCACCAACTCACCTATTAGATTAACATAGCTTTCACCTGGCACCCAACTACAATTCTCTTGCCAATCTTGAATTTTATCAGGCTTTATACTTCCATCAAGGCTCATAAGCTTACCTAGTTTAAAAAATGACTTATCAACAAGCTCTGTCGATGGACTTGAATCGAATTTTGTTTGTCCAATAATTTTTCCTTCGAAAAGAATATAGCCTCTTTGAAAAGTATTTTTTAAATCAAAAAGTAAAATATCTCCATTGAAGTTCTTTAAAGATTTGTTTTCATCGATAGCCTTTGTGTCTCCATTACTAGGCTTAATAACCATTATTGAACTATGGATTTTGCCCACAGAATCTTTATAGGCGACCAAATGACTTTTTGTAGAGTTATAACCTTCATATAAGTTCTCTACTAGGGGCACATGGATAATATTATTGCCATTTTTTAGTTGGATTGAATAAGCATTTTTCCAATAAATCATGTTATTACCACTAATTTTATTGGAGGATTTTGCAACATTACCTAAGGGTAGATTGGCAGTTAAACCTTTTCAGTTCGCTAAGTGTTACAATTTTCATGCTTTGATTATCCTTGATGTAGAATTCCTTCTTACATGAAGTAATTTGCACCATAGAAATCATAACAAATGCAATGAATAGTTTAAGGGGTGAGATAAGCGTTATATTTTTCATTAAAGTTTATTTTTATTAAATGTATAATTAATTATCCAAAAAGACAAGCCTGTATATTTAAACATTAACGAACACACACTTAAAACTATATTGACCATAAACTAGAAAGATGTAATGAACAAAGATTATAGCCCATAATAGGTTATATTTGATTTTCTTATTTAAAGAGACCATGATATTATTTACAACCCATGCAAAGCTTTTCTTACATTATCTTTATTAGGCTTTGAAATTGGAATTTTCTCTCCAGAGGTTAAGAGCAAAACACCACCATCTTCTTTCAACCAACTTTTTACATATTTAGGATTTACCAAATGGCTTTGGTGCGTTCTTATAAAACCATTTGGTTTTAATAAATCAGCATATTCTTTAAGAGGTTTTGAAACCAATATTTTTTCACTGCCCGAAAGATAGAAATGAGTGTAAGTATTGTCTGCTTCGCATCGTATAATTTCTGATAAAGCAACGTATCTTATTTCGCTCTGCATCTGTAAAGCAATTTTACTCATATTCACTTCAGGCTTTTTAAGCTGTTGCATCAAAAAATCGAGTTGCGAAGTTCGTATATGGGTTGATAATTTATCTTCAGCCTTACTTACCGCATTAATTAATTCTTCAATATCAATAGGTTTTAAAAGATAATCCAAGGCAGCAAATTTTACTGCTTGTATGCCGTATTGGTCGTATGCGGTAACAAAAATAACTTCAAAATTTTGCGTTTGAACTAACTTAAGTACATCAAAACCTGTCCTCTTACCCATTTGGATATCCAAAAAAACCAAATCAGGCAAATACTTTTCAATCACATCAACAGCATCTGTTACATTTTGTGCAGTTGCCATTATACTTACCTGCGGACAATGCTTATTTAGCAATGTCCGCAGGTTTTCTAAATTGGAAATTTCATCATCAACTAAAACTGCCTTCATATTTTTATAGCCAATCGGTTAGTGTTAAAATTATTTTAGTGCCATTTTCCCTTGATTGTATTTCCAAAATAAAGCGATTTTCTTTATAAACACTGTTTAATAAAGCAATTCTACTCTCGCTTAGCGAAATACCCAAACCATTACTCCTTTTTTCTTTGTCAAAGCCGATTCCATTATCGGTAACAGTTAAAACTAAATCGTTCCCTTGCTTTATAAATAATATACTTATTTTTCCATCCGTAGCTTTCTGCGATATACCATGTTTCACTGCATTTTCTACAAAAGGTTGGAGCAGCATACTTGGTATTTCTACGTTATCTAAATCCAAATTATGCTCCGTTTTAATCTCGTAATCAAAACCAAAACGCAAACGCTCCATTTGTAAGTAATCATCAAGCAAACTTTTTTCTTGCGATAAACTAATCAGTTCTTTATCATTGAGTACGTTGCGGGTTAACCTGGCAAACTTTGAAAGATATTTATTAGCATTATCTATTTCGTTTTTATTCATTAAATTTTGAATACCAGAAAGTGCATTAAATAAAAAGTGAGGATTTAACTGAGAACGGATAGAATTAAGTTGAAGTTTAGCAACATTTTTCTGTTGTTCTTTTTCAGCCAATGCTTTTTTATTTCTTTTTTTGCTGAAGTAAAGGATAACAAGAAAGACTAGTCCAATAAAAATTGATACAATAAATCCGTAAAATAAAAGTTCTTTTTTAGTATAATTTTCTTCCTCTAAAGTTATTGAAAGCATGTGTCTGGTTGTATGCTTTTCTATTTCTTTTTGAAAAATATCTGATTTTATAGCTGGCTGTATAATAATCTCATAATTTCCAGATTTTTTGAAGATGTTTCTATCAACTTTAACAACGGGCAGAAACTCATGCTCTTCGACTATGCCACCATATTGCCAAACGGATGATTCATAAATGATTTGATTGTTCTGCTTGTCTATGATGGAAATATTATAGAGATAATCAATATCTGATCTTTCTTTCACGATTGTTATTTCGTCATCTTTTTCAGTGAAAGTGAAATTTGTTGTATCCTTTGGCTTATTAACCCAACTATAATCAACACCTTTTTCAGTTTTGAATCGTTTCGAAAAACCTTTAATTTTTGCTTTTGGAATAGGTTTTCCGTAAAAAACAGTTTTATCAATATCCTGAGGTTTTTCTATGCTGTAAAGGAGTACTGTAATTATTTTGTCCTTAATCGGGAAAATACCAAGTGATGTAGAGCTAAACACCTCATCGTCTCCAGCGTTAGCATCTTTCATCTGAGCTAAGTTAAATGATTGGTTAACGTTTACCGGTTTATCATCCATCAATATTGTATAGCGAAAATCTTTTATAGCAATATTTTTCCTAAAATATATCTGAAGGTTTACATTATTAGCATCTGGCAAATAGTTAAAAGAAATTTTTGGTTGATTTGGAAATACGTTGTTGTAATAAACTTTCCTAGCTGAGCTATCAACATTCATTAACAGTTTTCCTCCGGCGGCATAATGACGCTTAAAGTTGATACCATTCTGTGCATTTACTGTAAATAGAGCAGTAATTAAAATTAGAAATGTGATGATGATCTTTTTCATAGTGTTGAGTTTAATTTTCATCAAACTTGTCGCAATAATAGCAAAACTAAAACCATAAAACAGGAAACACAACATTCGAAATAGTGTAAGTATTGTTTCTCACAGTATTTGAAATTTCTAAATAAAGAATTAAACTGATTTTTTGTCTAAACAAAATATTTTGTAACCCAAATATTTACATCCCCATAAAAAAAATCATAAAAGACATTGCTTAGAAAAGAAGCATTCCATAAGGTTGTAAAATTTTGCTGTTGTATAACATAAAAGTCACAAAGGCTGCGCAATAAATACATATTCTTTGTATATCATTGTGCATTGCGGCTTGCTAAAATCTTCTACGTCTCTCAAAAATTGCAACCACAAATAAACCAACTTTTTGGCCAACAGCCTTTCTTAGTATTTTATTATTTTGAGAAGAATTTTTACATTTTTGCTCCTGTTTCTTGCTGTAATAACTGCGAAAGCGCAGTATCAATTAAAAGAAAATAATCTGCCAGATGAGGTATCTATCCTAGATCATGCATCTATCTTAAATACAGGCACTAAAGATTTAAGCTTACATCAAATAATTAAAAATTCAGAAAAACTTAAGTTTAAACCATTAAGCGGGAAGTTCGGGAATTTAGGTTTTACAAGCGATAATTATTGGGTTAAGTTCCAAGTTCAAAATACTTTGGATGTACCTACGCTCTATTACCTTCAAACTGCAGAACCTGTTACAGATAATGTTTATTTGTATTTGCTTGGAAATAATTCGAAAATTGAACTACAGAAAAGTGGTGATAACATAGACTTTAGCGAAAAGAGTATTTCAAGCAGAAAAACAATTTTTAAAATTGAGCTTGAACCTGGAGAAACCAAGAGTGCATTTATTAAACTAAAGAACGACGGCGAAAAAAATTCTTTACCATTGGTATTAATAAGTCAGCAGAAAATGCTAGAACACACCTATTCTGACCAGTTAATAATGGGTATTTTCTATGGAATTCTTTTAGTGGTTGCGATAACATATTTCTTTTTTTATTTTGCCTTAAAAGATATTTCATTCCTTTACTACACGTTGTATGTGTTTTTTATGGGTTTATGCCAATTTGCTTTAGATGGTTTCTACCATCAATATATTGGTACAGGAAACTCATGGTTTAGCTTGCATGCGGTCATTATAAGTGCAATTTTAAGCTGCTTCTTTTTTGGCAAATACAGTGAAATTATTCTGGAAATAAAACAGAAAAATCATCGTATCCATAAGCTATTTAAACCCCTATATATTGCTTTAGGATTAGTTTTAGCTTCCATTATATTGTTTCCTGGGTTCTTAAAATATTCATACCCAATCATTAATATATTAACGGTTTTTGGTTTATTGTTAATCTTTTCATCAATAGCAGTAATCATTTTTAAAAAACAGTCGATTGATATATTTTATACCATAGGAATTTCAATTTTAGCACTAAGTATCATTTTAGCCATATTAATGAATTTTGGTGTTTTCCCTGAAGATTTTTCAACTGATAACATTACCAAGCCAGGAATTGGCTTAGAAATTATAGCACTATCACTCAGTATGGCCAATAGAATTGGAATACTCAGAAATAAAAAGGAAGAACTTCAAAACATTGCGCTCCAGAAATCGGAAGAAATGAACGACATTAAATCCTACTTTCTGTCGAACATGAGTCATGAACTTAGAACGCCGCTTAATGCAATATTAGGACTGGCTGCAATTATGGAGAAAGAAACAACTGATGCTAAACTGAAACTAAATTGTGAAAAAATAAGATTTGCCTCTAATGGTTTAATTTCTTCGGTTAATGATATTCTTGATTTCTCGCAGATTGAAAAGGGTTTGCTTCAACTCAACAATAATGATTTTTGTGCGCATGAAGTGCTAGAAAAATTGGCCAACAGTGCACAAAGGCAATCTAAAGAAAAAGGTTTAGTTTTTAATTTCGAATCTACTTTAGAGCAAAATATTATTCTACTCGGCGATTCGGTTAGGTTGGAGCAAATTATCTATAACGTTTTGGGCAATGCAATTAAGTTTACATCTAAGGGCGAAGTAACGCTAAAAGCAAAATCTATTGTAGAAGACAGTACTTTAACCTTAAGCATTACCATTAACGATACTGGTATTGGTATACCTAAAGAAAAACTAGATAAAATATTCGAACTTTTTGCTCAAACAAATTCAGATAACAAAAGGAAATATGGTGGTTTTGGTATTGGGCTAACAATTGCAAAAGCATTAATCGATTTACATGATGGTTCGATAAATATTATTAGCAGTGTTGGTCATGGTACCAGTTGTGAACTCGTAATTAAATATCCTGTTCAAAAAATTATTACCAAAGCAGTAAACATATACCCTACTGATGAGCATGATTTGCTTGGCAAACATATATTAGTTGTTGAAGATAATCCCATGAATCAAATGATAATTCAAATGATACTTGAAGATTGGAAAAACACAACAGTATCTATCGCTGATGATGGTGCGCAATCCTTAGACTTGCTTAAATCTGATGAAAGTATTGACCTAATTTTAATGGATTTGCAAATGCCTGTAATGGATGGCTACGAAGCTATAGCAGCGATAAGAAGCGGCTTAGCAGGACTAAATAATAGCGAAAAACCAATAATAGTTATTACTGCCGATGTAACAAGTAAAACCAAAGAAAGAGTTTACAATATTGGCGCTAATGATTATATGAATAAACCTGTTGATGAGGAATTAATGTATCAAAAGATAACAGAAGTTTTATCAGCACAAGCGAATTTGAAAGCCAATTTAACCCAAAGTGCTTAAATACTTTTATTGGAAATCTCCTTACAAGCCTTTAAAAGCCATATAAAAATCTTCGATTTTGATTCATCAAAAGATGAAATATTGTGCCATGCGTAAAGAAATGTGTTTTCAAGAATCTCATTACCCTTTTTCTTATTCTTTACATCTCGAATTATTGAACCATACAATGCAGATGAGTACAATTTATAAAGTATTTTGAAAGTCTCCTTATCACCAGACTTTAATTTTGCCAAACATATTTCATCTTTGGGATGCCACACTTTTAACAATGGCTTAACGAATTGTGTTGAATTACTAAGGATTGGCGTTTGCATAAATTTATCGCAATTAGATTATCAACACACGGTTTATACAATTGTTCACTATAATCAGAAGAAACAAACAACCCAACGGAGTAAATTTTCATTTTATATGTATCTTTGAAAATCTTATGAAGTTATTTGCCATCATTTTATGCATCTCAATTCTTGCTTTATCTTGCATTTCATGTGAAGATTTTGAGCTTGCAAATAACTTATCAATAGTTACAGAGCAAATTATAAATCAGGAAAACAGTCATCAAGAAAGCGATAATTGTTCTCCGTTATGCACCTGCAACTGCTGTGGTCAATTAATTGTATTTAATCAAAAGGTTGAGCTTTTAATCAAACCGAAGCCACTAAACCACAGCAAGAATGTAGCTACTTATTGTAATTACTTTCTATCAGATTATACTAAAAACATCTGGCAACCTCCAAAATTGAATAGTTAATTCTAATGTTAATTAACTGCTCGGTTACTACTGGGTTATATTCAATTATCTAAATAAAAATGCAAAAAATACTTTTGTTGTTATGTACACTTGTGTGCGTAGTAACTGCTAACGCACAGAATAATTTTAACGTTGTTGTTAAAAATCAACAAAGCCAATTACCAGTAAATAATGTTAACATCCAAGTAAAAGGAACAAAAAACATTGTAACGACTGATGAAAACGGAATTGCTAATCTTAAAAACATCCCTAATGGGAAACAAATTTTAGTAGTTAATTGCATTGGTTTTGAAAGCAAAACTGTAATGCTCAGCTTCCCTTTAAATCAAACAAATCCTTACGAAATTTTGCTAAATCTATCAGAAGATGAGCTTGAGGAAGTAATTATTTCATCAACCAGAACCAGTAGATCGATTAAGAACACCCCAACAAGAGTAGAAACTATTGAGCTGGAGGAAATTGACGAAAAAAGCAATATGCGCCCGGCAAATGTTTCGATGATATTGCATGAAAGTACAGGTATAGCCGTACAACAAACCTCTGCGACAAGTGGTAATGCGAGCATTCGTATTCAAGGACTAGATGGTCGTTACACACAGTTACTGAAAGATGGCTATGCAAGCTTCGGGAATTTTGCAAGTGGCTTAAGTGTGCTCGAAATCCCACCTTTAGATTTGGCTCAGGTTGAGATCATTAAAGGACCATCCTCTACATTATATGGTGCTGGCGCGATTGCAGGTGTCGTAAATTTTATTTCCAGAACTCCAAAAGAAAAAGCAGATTACAATTTCATTGTCAACCAATCTAACGTTGGGCAAACAAACATTGGTGGCTTTACGATGAAAAGAAATAAAAAATTTGGTTACAGCCTACTTGCATTGGTAAATTTTCAGAAGCCTTACGATGTTGATAACGATGATTTCACTGAACTTCCTAAAAGTAAAGATTTCACCATTCATCCCAAAATTTTTATATATCCCAATGAGAGAACGTCGATAATTTTTGGAAACTCTTTCACTACAAGTGATAAAACGGGAGGCGATATTTATCTGATAAAGGATGGTCCGACTTCAAATCATACTTATTTCGAAAACAACAACACTTCAAGAAATACTACAACATTCGATTTAAGTACTAAGCCAAATGAAAAGGATCTATTTAGGGTAAAAAGTAGTTTCAACTATTTTAAGCGTAAAATTGGCACTCCAGGATATTTATTTAATGGCTCTAATTACAATTTTTACAATGATGTGAGCTACTTGAAAAACCTAGAAAACCAATCGCTTATTTTTGGAGGAAATTTAATTTACGATAATTTTAAGGAAAGAGATGCATCCGACGCTAAAGATTTTAAAACCAAAACCGCAGGTTTGTATGTTCAGCAAACTTTAGATATTTCTGAGAAACTAAAATTAGAAAATGGAATTAGAGCAGATATCACACAATACGGGAATAATTTATATAACAAGACAGATTTTTTCCTCTTACCACGCGTATCTGCCCTATATAATTTCACCGAAAAGTGGAGCTCGAGAATTGGAGGAGGGTTAGGCTATAAAACACCAACGCTATTTACTGAGCAAACAGAAACATTCCAGTATCAAAATCTAAATCCACTAAGCAACGTAGAATCGGAAAAAAGTTATGGCGGAACTGCAGATGTAAATTTCAAAACCAGTATTGGTGAGGATTGGTTGATTAGCTTAAATCAAATGTTTTTTTACACCAGAATAAATAATTCAACAATATTGCTACAAAATGCTTCGCAAAATTTTTATTTTTCAAATACTACTGAGGCAGTAGATAGCAAGGGTTTTGAAACAAATGCAAAATTAATCTTTAAAGATAACTTCAAACTTTTTGCCGGATATACCTTTACAAATGCAAAAGCAAATTACCTTCCTATAATTCAAGAAATAAGATTACTCCCAAAAAATAGACTGAATTTGGCCTTGCTTTATGAGAAAGAAAAAAATATTAAACTGGGTTTAGAAGGTTATTTTACAGACAGGCAATATCTATATAATAATTTTCAAACTCCTTCCTATTGGGAGTTTGGATTTATGGCAGAAAAGTATTTCGGAAAAATATCGTTTTTTATAAATGCAGAAAACTTTACAGATACCCGGCAAAGCCGATACAAAAGTGTCGTAAATGGCTCGCACACCAATCCAACATTTGATGATATTTGGACCCACACGGAAGGCAGAACCTTCAATGCAGGAATAAAATTGAGACTATAGTTTAGTCAATTAAAGAAATCATTAAAAAAAATATTTCAAAAGCAATAATTTTCTATCTTTGCAGCTCCGGATGCTTCCACTCCGGAAAAAAGAAAAGCCCTTCGGTAACGGAGGGCTTTCTTTGTTTTATCAATTCCCAGACCATATGATGCTGGAATACTCCCACCGAAGTCTATTGCAAAAAAACTTTTTATAGTGATGACACTTATATTCCGAATTGAGCAACATACTTGATATAAATCATCAGACCAATCGGTCATCATCAGAATGTTTCCAGATTTGAATGTACATTTTTGCATTAGATACCAAATTTGGTGTTTTTGATGTTACATAACGCTAGGTGTTCGAGCAATAATGAATAGTCTATCTAATTTTTTCTTAGGGTATTTGTTACTTACTATAGTAGCCATAACAATACTTTCCATAGTGGAGGAAGTATATTACTTCAAGGCTTTTGGGATAGAGATTATCAACCTTGTTGGCATAGAAAGCTTGATTTTCTCAGGCAGAGGTATTTCGCTCGTTGAAAACCTATCAGCCATCTTGCTCTGCCCTACATTCATCTGCCTGATTTTAATCCTTCAGGAATGGCTAAAAGATAGTTTAAATCCTAATTTTTATAGAAGATGGATATTCTCTATAGTTGCCCTTCCGTTTGTGTTAATGATACCAATATTGCTTTTTTCAGGGCGCACAATAGCATTAGGAATATTAATTGCCCATTTAACTCTTTTAATAATTTCTTATTTTATAATATTTCATCTGCGTCTCTACATAGCACAAACATTGGGTATACACATATTTTTGGTTTCCTTTATTCTGCTATCAATACTTGCGACATTGAGAATTGACAGAACCGTCAATTACTCTCGAAGCCAAAAGTCAAGCTTTCAAGATGATGAGCGAGGCAATACGAACAACCAGAGCAGAAAACTCATTCATGTAGGCACAAAAGAGGAATACAACCTATATTTTGATCCCAGACTTAAAATAGGCGTTGTCAAGAAAAAAAGATAAGTTTTAAAACTAGGCACTATCGTCATACTCTTTTTTTTAATATTCCTAAACATAAAAATAGTCTTGGAGCTTTTTATTGTTGATTTAAATCAATAAACTAAATGACTAGCGTCAAATGGTTTGTTTGATCTTTTATTAAGCTTTGCGCAAAACCTGAATTTTGCCCAATATGAACAAACACATCTGCCCTACAATTACAAACAATGTAAATATTAAGCCATCTAAAAGCTTAATTGACGCAGAATTGCGCAATTCAAGCAGAAAGTTCTACTATTTAAGCTCTAAATCACATCAATCTTTACTTTACGCCTTTTATTTTCTTGCTATTGCATGAAAAAAACAACATATTTGCACCAGTGTTATGTCAACCTGCAACGGAAGCTCAAATTTTTCTTTTGTAAAGTACATCAGGAACTGACTGACCTGGAAAATGAAGAATTAGTATGGCTTTTATTTGGGCTATTAATCTCTGTAGTAACCTATTCTTCGGGAGTTTTGCATACTTCGGCAAAAGAACTCTTTTTTAGATAAATAACAAATTCAGCTAACAACCGTCTTGTAATTTCCAGCTTGCAATAAACAAAGCCGGACTCAAAAATTAAATTTAAATGGAAGGATCCAGAATCTTGATAGCAATCAAGAATTTTGAGTTAAGAAAAAAAATATCAAGCATACTCACTGCAGGCAAATACAAGGTCAAAGAAACAGCGAGCGGTAGCGAGGCAGTTGAACACATACGGGAAAACCCTATAGATTTGGTAATCTGCGGAATTGAACTCATCGGAATGGATGGTTTCGGCGTACTCAGAGTAGCGAATAAATTTTTGGAAACTGCTGCCACCAGCTTTATTATGTTACTAGAAAAATACCAGGAACCGTTAGCAAGGAAGGCGATGGAGCTCGGAACAGATGGATATCTAGTTGAGCCTTTTGACGACTTAGAATTACTCAATCAGGCAGAAGTGCGCCTAAGAAAAAAGCGTTTCCAACAAGAGTTATTTTTAAAGAAAATTCAACAGGCCAGGGTCGCTGCAACCCTCAATGAAGCTTTACCTTGGCTTATCGAACGCCTCAAAAACTTCCCATTACGATCATTTAAGAAAAGCCAAACCATTTTTTACAACGATGACCATGTTTCTGGTCTCCATTTTATTATATCAGGGCGGGTAAAGACATTTATCTCCGATGTTAAAGGGAATACAATGGTAACTGGCTTTTACCACAAAAACGAGTATTTCGGCCTGGAAAACCTTTCCCTAGGAAAGCTCTCAATAGATGAGGCAGTGGCGATTGAGAATACAGAGGTTGTCACAATCCCAATGCGAGAATTGCAGCAAATGATACTGGACTACCCGGACCTACTTCAAATGTTTATCAGGGATTTATCTTCAAGAGTTACACAGAGAGAAAAGCGGCTTTTAGAAATTGTCTACTGTTCAGTGCGGAAACGGATTTCTAATACGATCTTACACCTTTCCGAGAATCAACCTTACAATCTTCAACCAATCCTTACTATATCAAGAAACGACCTGGCCAGCTTTACTGGCGTTGCTTCTGAGACTTTGAGCAGGGTACTTGGTGATTTTGCCAGGGAGGGTCTGATTGGAAAACATGGCAACGAGATTATTATAAAGAGGCCTGAACAACTTAAATCACTAAGGAACTAATTGCTGATCATAATCAAGGTTTATACTGTCTGCAGTCAGCGGAAATGTATTTCGTTTTGAGGAAATTTGAAAAATATTAGTACCTAGTATTCAGAACCCCTATATCTATGATGATTGCTACCCCAGAGCCAATAAGAATAAATAAAAAATCAACTGCAAACATACGCAGCTTTCTAAAGCTGTCATTACCTTTCTTAAACAACAGGTCTCACCACCAAGCTTTGCGCTACCTCTATTTAAATACTTCATTCAGATATGTAAAGAAAGGCGAGTTGCTTTTTAATGCAGAGCACCCTTACTCAAAGACACATATCCTAATGTTAACTAGCGGTCTGGTAAATGGATACCTGTCGAATGCTACAGCAGAACAAAACAAAGTAATATGGGTTGGGATAAAAGGAAGCATGTTTATGTGTGAAGAATCCATTTTAGAAAACTTTAATGTTACTGCATGCGAACCTTCCAAATTCATGATTATAAATGGTCAGCAGTTAGAAGAGGGTTGCAAAAAATACCCAATTTTAATGGTCTTATTTTTTAATCTACTTTTTCCCTACGCCATGAAAGGCTTTGATTCAAGGACAGCGCTGCATGCACAGGAACAATCAGCCAACCGTCTATATTTTTTTAGCAATACCTATCCATGGCTTACAAAAGAACTAAAGGATAAAATTACCCAGTTTGAACCAATTCCGATTTTGATAGCTTGAGTGATTAATTCGTAATCCAGACCTCAAATGCTTTTTTTCTTGCGACAAAACTGATTACCAAAAATTACTAATGAAATCGCTAGTTAACTACAAATCTATTTTTTGTTTTGTTTATAGAAAGTACACTGTAGTTATTCTGTACTCTTGTTGTTAACGGCTTTTAAAAATCACCACTGCCAATGGAGGCAGCACAACCTCAATAGAATACTGCTGATTATTGTATGGTTGCTCGTTAGCAAGAATATGACCGCTATTATTAATTCCACTTCCGTAGAAGATAATATTGTCGGTGTTAAAAATTTCCGTCCAATTATTTTTAAAGGGTACACCAATTCGGTAGCTTTCTCTCACTACCGGGGTAAGATTGATGGCCACAATCAAAGTATCTTTAGCTTTAGGCCCCTTTCGCATAAAAACAAAGGTTGATTCACTAGAGTTATCCGCATCCAGCCATTCAAACCCTTCATAACTGAAATTAAAGTGGTGCAAGGCTGGTTGGTTCCGGTAAAGAAAATTCAAAGCCTTCACAGTTTCTTGCAGTCCTTTATGAGGTGTGAAATCAAGCAAATGCCAATTTAATGATGCTGTAAAATTCCATTCACTTGTGTCCCCAAATTCGTTGCCCATGAAAAGTAGCTTCGCGCCAGGATGCGTGAACATATAGCCATAGAGTGCTCTTAAGTTGGCAAATTTTTGCCAGTCATCGCCAGGCATTTTGTACAACATAGGCGATTTGCCATGCACAACCTCATCGTGCGAAAAAGGCAACATAAAATTCTCGGTAAAAGCATAACTCATGCTAAAACTGAGCTGGTTATGGTGGTGTTTTCTACCTAAAGTATCAACTTTGAAATACTTTAATGTATCATTCATCCAACCCATCATCCATTTCATCCCAAAACCTAATCCACCAGAGTGAACGGGATGAGTTACTCCAGGGTAAGTACTGCTTTCTTCAGCTATAGTTTGCACACCTTCGAAATTGCCATAAACGGCAACATTCAAATCTTGCAAAAATTGTATTGCACCAAGATTTTCACTTCCACCATATTCATTGGTTGCTGCATCTCCATCCTCTCTAGAAAAATTAAAATAAAGCATAGAAGCAACCGCATCTACTCTAAGCCCGTCGGCATGATACTTATCTAACCAGAACAGAGCGTTACTAATTAAAAACGAACGAACTTCGTTCCTATCATAATTGAAAATATAAGATTTCCAATCTGGATGAAATCCTTTACGCATATCTGCATGCTCGTATAGGTGAGTTCCATCAAATTCATACAAGCCATGTCTATCACCAGGAAAATGAGATGGTACCCAATCCAGAATTACAGCAATATCCGCTTTATGTAACTCTTCTATTAAATACATTAAATCCTGCGGACTTCCATACCTGGAACTAGCTCCAAAATAACCTGTTATCTGATATCCCCAACTTGGAAAAAATGGAAACTCCATTACAGGCATAAGTTCTACATGAGTAAAACCCATTTCCTTAACATAGGGAACTAAGGCTGTGGCAACCTCACGAGCGTTTAAAACTCTTTCAGGCTCGCTGGGATCTCTCTGCCAAGAACCTAAATGCAATTCATAAACTGATATAGGTTGATTTAAAGCATTTAGTTTTGGTCTTTTTTTTAACCAGGCTTTATCTTTCCAACTGTAATCAGTATCCCAAATTACACTGGCCGTTTGCGGTGGATGCTCCCATTTAGTTGCGTAAGGGTCGCCTTTTAAATGCTCTGACTCATCAAATCCTTTTACGAAATATTTATAAACTTCGCCTTTTCCAATATTTGGAATGAAACCTTCCCAAATACCTGATTTGTCCCAACGTTTATTTAAAGGATGAGCCCTTCTGTCCCAACCGTTAAAATCCCCAACTACACCAACTCTAATGGCATTAGGTGCCCAAACCGCAAAATATGTTCCAGCTGTTTTGTTAAGCGTTGTGATGTGAGCACCAAATTTTTCGTATAATCGAAAATGCTTGCCGACTGAAAATAAATCAATATCATAATCCGTAAATAAACTGTGAGACCAAACGTTCAAAGTAAAATCTACTGGTAAAGCTGCTTTCTTAATATTTTCTTTTTTTGCTGCTGACATAGACGTTTTTCGGTTAGATAGGTATAACCCCGAAACCGATTTAAAGTTTCGGGGTTGAATGATTACAGACTTAAAATCTGTATTTCTGAGAAATTTTTAAGACACTTAAAGTGAAGGATATTTTTATCATCTGTATAAAAATCAGTCACTTCTTTATTGTCTACAATAATCTTTTTTACCTGAAAGTTTACACCCATTATATTACAAGCATAAAACTCATAATTCGGAGTGTATAAACCTTCAATTCTCTGGTTTACTTTCAAAAATTGATCATCACCTTTAACTGTAAATTTCTTCTCCAGATAAATATCTTGCTCAAATGCAAAAGTATCGCCGTGATCTTCGTACATATACGAGTTCACTTCGTAATCACTATTGTAAATATTCAAAACAACCTCAGTAATTGATTTTTCATCAACATACTGCATTACAGGATACTCTGGAATTACAGAACCCGCACGCACAAACATCGGCATACTATCAATTTTTGCCTCAATTAAATGCTCGCTTTCTCCATCAAGAATTTCATTAGTCCAGAAATTATACCATTTTCCTTTTGGAAGATAAACTTTTCTTGAGATTGCACCCTGCTCCAAAACCGGACAAATCAACAACTTATCTCCATAGCAAAATTCATCCTGACGGAAATGATTGCTGATATTTTCTTGCTCAAGCATTACAAGCGGACGCAAAATTGGGAAACCGTAACGATGATGTTCCCAGAAAACCGAATATAAATATGGTAACAAACGATACCTTAACTCAATAAATTTTCGGTTAATATCTTCAAAAAACTCTCCAAAACTCCATGGCTCACGCTCCGCAGTATCACCAGCCGAGTGTGCACGCATAAATGGAGAGAATGTTCCAAGCTGAATCCATCTTGTAAATAATTCACCATCTGGTTCGCCACTAAAGCCACCAATATCAGTACCGCAGAAAGAAACGCCAGAAACCGCTAAACGTTGACACTGGATATTTCCAATTTTTAAGTGCTCCCAGGTGGCGATGTTATCTCCTGTCCAAACGCTTCCATAACGCTGCATACCGGCATAACCAGCTCTTGTGATTGTGAAAGGCCTTTTATTACGCATTAGTTTTTTCAAACCTTCGTAAGTAGAACGCACCATTTGCATACCATAAACATTATGTGCTTTACGGTGCGAACCACGATAACCATCGTAATTATGGCGAACATCGTTAGGGAAAGTGCCCGAACCAAATACTGCAGGTTCGTTCATATCATTCCAAAAACCTGCAACCCCCATATCTACCATCTCCTCGTATAATTTACCCCACCATTTTCTAACTTTTGGATTGGTAAAATCAGGAAACTGACAACGGCCCGGCCAAACATGACCTTCCATAAAATAGTCATCACTTCTACGGCAGAAATATTTATTGTCTTTACCTTCTTTGAAAACCCAGTAATCATCATCAACCTTTATTCCCGGATCAATCATTACAACGGTTTTAAAACCATCATCAGAAAGCTCTTTTATCATTCTCCTTGGGTCAGGAAAATACTTTTTATTCCAGGTAAAGCAGCGATATCCATCCATGTAATCGATATCTAAATAGATTGCATCGCATGGAATTTTACGTTCTCTGAATTGTTTAGCTACTTCTTTAACCTTACTTTCAGGATAATAACTCCAACGGCACTGCTGATAACCTAGAGTCCATTTTGGGGGCATCGGGTGTGTTCCTGTTAAGGTTGCGTAACGCTTAACAACATCCATCATATGTGGACCATGTATGTAATAGTATTGCAACTCTCCTCCATCAGCCCAGAAACTAGTTTTTGATACATCTTCGCTACCAAAATCAAAGTAAGATTTAAAAGTATTATCAAAGAAAATACCGTAAGCTGCCTGATTATGTACTCCGATGTAAAACGGAATAGTGCGATATAATGGGTCCTGATTCCAGCCGAAAGAATAAGCATCGGTATTCCAGTTTTCAAACCTTCTACCTCTTAAATTAAAATTCCCTGATTTATCTCCAAGTCCGAAGAAATTTTCTTCAGGATGGCATTTCTTAGTTGCGTAAATATAATATCCACCAAAATCAACATTTTCTTCCCAATGCATTGAGTTGGCTTCATCAACCATTACAGTATTTGTAATGTTATCTGAAAAGGAAATATGGAAATTCTTTTTTTCAATTTTACAGGTTACAACACTTGTAGAAACAGTATAGAATTCATCATGTTCCTGCATTTTAAAAACAGAAACTTTCTGGTCAACTTCAGGCACAGCATAAGAGAAATCATCTAAGAAAACACCGTGTGGCGCAAGTCTAACACGTATAATATTGTCGCTTACAACTCTAATTTCTACTCTTGCATCTCCATCAGAAAAATAAAAACGGTTACCTTCTTTTTTAACCTTTTTTACAGCTCCTAAATATTGTTTAACAATTGGCTTAACAGAAATATCAACGGGATTATTTAAATGTTGAATTTCCTGTTCTTTTTCAATCAATTCATTAACCTCGTTCTGCTTATCGTTTGTATCTTCCATCCTTAACTATTCAAAAAAATTAAATTAAACTCCTTAAACCTGAATACGTTTAAGAAAGTACTATAATACAAATATTTTGTAAAAGGTAACTTAATTGTGCATAAAAAAGCCTGCAAAGTTTAAAACTATGCAGGCTTTGATTTTTTTAATGTTAACTAATTGATATTATGGATTAAATGTAAATGCCAAATAGTAAATAGCACCTGCAGCCGGGTTACCATAAGAAGTGATGTAATATTTATTCATGATGTTTGAACCACCAAGTTTGATAGAAGAATTAACTGAAGGAATTTTCAAGCTAACTTGTGCATCCAAAGTGCTGTATGCCGGCACTTCGCCTGATGCGAAAGATGAATTCCAGTAAAATCTATCTTGCCAGCGGTAAGAAACGTTAAAACCAAAGTTTTTGATAATCTCTTTATTACCTAAACCTAAGTTAAAGCGAACTTTCGGTGTATTGAAATCGTTGATATAGTTTACGGGAAGATCGCCGATTTGATTGTAAGATACGTTACCGCTAACTGTCCATTTATTCATTAAATAATCTAAACCTAAAGCAGCACCATAAGAATTTACTTCACCTTGTGCATTTACCGGAACACCGAATTTAACAAAAGTAGGGCTAGCTAATGTGCCAACATTCTGATAAACATCAACTGCAGTAATAAAATCTTTATAAGTGTTGTAATAACCGTAAGCATCAATTAAAAGGTTTGGAGTAATTAATCCTTTATAACCTAACTCGAAAGATTGAACACTTTCCGGACGAACGCCACCTGCATCAAAAGTATATTGTTGTAGCAAAGCAGGGTTTGGTGTACCAGTTGCTGCTGATGCCAAGAATGCTCTATAACTTACATCAGTAAAAGCTTTATTACCGTTAAGATTATATTTACCGAACATGATTTCTGGCAAACCACCAATTAAACGTTGAGAACCTCCACCCACTGATAAATCGATATATTGATTTTGTGTAGTTGGGTTACGATAACCGGTTTGGTAAGATGCTCTGATGTTGTTATTCTTAGCAACTGTGAAAACTCCCGTAATACGTGGTGTAAAACGACCTTCGAAGTTCATGCTCTTATCGTATCTACCAGCAAAAGTAAATTTCACCTTATCGTTGAAGAGTTTTTTACCAATTTGTGCAAATGCACCGTATTCGTTAATGTCTATCGATTCATTTAAATCATTGAAAATTGTTCCTGCTGAATTTAAATCGTATAGACGATATGATGCACCAACCTGAAACTCTACTACATTATTAAATGCATTGGTAAAGTTATACATACCTTCATAATGGTATAAATTGGTTTTATCATCGAATTTAGCACCATAAATACTTTGAGAAGGATTAGCTGAATTAATAGAAGTAGCACTAATTGTCGTATTCATGATGGTATTCATTGTAGTTGCAAACTGAGGAGAACCAGGTTCGAAACGACCTTGATTTGCAACACCTCTCGCAAAGGCGTGCGCTGCTACATCATTTTGACCTGCTGCTCTCGCACCAACATAATTTCCAATGTATTGAGGAAACCATGTTGTTGATGGTTTTGAAACCTCGTTAATATAACTACCAAGTATTGATGAAATATAAGAATCACCTGAACGCTCTTGAGTAGTATATCCTTTAACATAAAAATCTTGACCTTTAATCTCTAGTTTATACTGACCAATATTGAAATTACGTAGAGAATAACGATCTGAACCTGTGTAAACAGATGTACCTGTACCCCAATTTGCTTGCGCAACAGCCTGAACGGTATTGGTAATATTGTAATACATCGCTCCAGATACTTTTAAAGATTTAGTATCGTAATCAACCAGGTTTTCTTCGTTGTATCCTGTTCTTGAAACGTTTTGATCAGGAATTAAATTTGCTTTTAAACCAACATAAAATGGAAAATAGTTTTGAACTGCCGGACGTAATGCGGCAGGTAATCCAGCTAAAAACCCAGCTTGTTGTGCTGCGTTAGGGATTGCCGCACCAAAAGTGCCGTCAATTAAATTTTTAATGTTCGGTATTGCACCGCCTGAGCCAGCATTAATACCAGAAATAGTTGCATTTTGAACACTCAAAGCAACATTTCTCATGTTCTGACTAACCTCGTCTCCATAGACATTAATACCATCATAGTTGGTATCGCTATTTCTGTCTCCAGACTTTGCGGTTCTAGAAACTCTATCAAAATTTGAATAATTATTTCCGAACCAATCTTTTGCTTGTAAGAATGAAAATGCTGCCTTTACACCAAATTTGTTATTCCAGGATTTAGCCAAACGAACATCCAATTGGTTAAAAGGCTGAACAGAGCTATTATTATCATTTACATGGTTAACTCCTGTTTTATATTGAAAGCTTGCACCCTGATATTTAAATGGGTCTTTTGATGTCATTAACAAGGTACCGTTAATACCACCAGCACCATATAACGCTGAGGATGCACCAGGTAGAAGTTCAACATTATCTATATCGAGCTCGGTAATACCAACAATATTACCAACTGAGAAATTCAAACCAGGCGCCTGATTATCCATTCCATCAATATATTGGTTAAAACGCGTATTACCGTTAGAGTTAAAACCACGGGTATTAATAGATTTGAAAGTTAAACTTTGCATACTACTTTCTACACCTTTCATATTATTCAAGGCATCGTAAAAAGATGGCGCTGCAATTTCGCGAATGGATGCGGCACTCATTCTCTCTATTGATACAGGCGATTCTAAAATACGTTCCGGAGTTCTTGATGCAGAAATTACAACGTCACCACCTAAAACAGTTCCGCCATCCATCTCTATAGATATCCCTGTTGTACCTCCGGTAACCTGTTGTTCTACGGTAGTGTAGCCAATATAACTTGCTACCAAAGTAAAAGGCGTTTTTGCTGATGTTGTGAAACTAAAACTACCATTTGCACTAGTGGCTGCACCACCTGTTTGTCCTTTAACGATTACGGTTACACCTATTAATGGTTCTTTTGTCTGTTTATCTTTAACGGTTCCACTTACCGTTATGTTTTGGGCTTGTACTGCAAAATTAGTTGCACATACAAGCAGAAACACATACAAGATTTGCGTAGAGAATTTGCTCATAAAATGATTACTATTTGGTTAGTTGTTCTTTAGTTAATATAAACTTAAATGCTTTTTTTGAATTAAACAAATTATGTTAGCATAATAATTTTTTAATAAAATTTATTATTTTGTTTCACATAGAGATTGTTGTAATTTGCAATAATATCGCTCAACAAAACTTATTAGTCTACATCAGCTAACCATTATGAATAAAATAAAAGCGCTTTTTTGCGTTATCATCCCTATCGCATTAGCTTTTTTGTTCAATACAAAAATCGGAAGTACGCCTCCTATCCTGAAGTTCCTAAATCCTTTTATGGGTTTTTGGCAAAATGCAGAGAATAATCATTTTATGTTTAATCATAAAGCGAAAATAAAAGGTGCAATAGATGAAATTCAAATTGTTTTCGACGATAGAATGATTCCGCACATTTTTGCGAAGAATGACCATGACCTTTACCTTGCTCAAGGCTACGTTACGGCTATGCACCGCCTTTGGCAAATGGATTTTCAAACACGGTTTGCCGCCGGAAGAATAAGTGAAGTAGTTGGAGAAAAAGCAATTGAGGTTGACCGCTACCAGCGAAGAATGGGCATGGTTTACGGTGCAGAAAATTCTTTAAAAGGCATGATGGCCGACCCTAAAGCGAAGGAAATGATTTTGGCATACACGGATGGAATTAATGCATACATTAAAACTTTATCTCATGCCAATTACCCAATAGAATATAAAATACTTGATTTTAAACCTGAGAACTGGTCACCTGTAAAATGTGCCTTGCTTTTAAAGCAAATGTCGGCAGTCTTAGCAATGGGCTCTGATGAGTTTTACATGACTAACATTCTTAAAAAATTCGGAACTGAAGTAACTAAAGATCTATTTCCAGACTATCCATTTCGCGAAGACCCAATTATCCCGGTAGGTACAAAATGGGATTTTACTCCGCTTAGCATACCGAAAACCCCTGAATCTTTTACCAAAGCAATAACCGGAGAGGTAAAAACGACAGAAAAAATTGAAGGTATAGGAAGTAATAACTGGGCGCTTTCGGGCAACAAGACGGCATCGGGCTTTCCTATTTTAGCCAACGACCCACATTTAGATTTAACTCTACCATCAATCTGGTATCAAATTCAACTTCATGCTCCAGGGGTAAATACTTATGGAGTTTCGCTTCCAGGTGCGCCGGGCGTAATTATTGGTTTTAATCAAAAAATTGCATGGGGCGTAACTAATGTAGCGGCAGATGTACTTGATTTTTATCAAATTAAATTTAAAGATGATTCGCACAAAGAATACTGGTATAACAACCAATGGAAAGCTACAAAAACAAGGCTTGAAACCATAAAAATTCGTGGTAGCAAAGATGAAATTGATACGGTTTATTACACGCACCATGGTCCGGTTGTATATTTTCAACAACCTAAATATGCAAGAGCAAATAATGTACCTGTTGGGGATGCATTGAGATGGATTGCACATGATGAATCGAATGAATTAATGACCTTTTATTATTTAAACAGAGGCAAAAACTATAATGATTACCGTAAAGCATTAACTTTTTATACGGCTCCTGCCCAAAATTTTGTTTTCGCAAGTATTGATAATGATATTGCCATCACTCCAAATGGAAAATTTCCATTGAAGTGGAAGAATCAAGGCAAATTTATTTTAGACGGAACCGACCCATCTTACGATTGGCAAGGCTGGATTCCGGCAGCACAAAATCCAACGGTTAAAAACCCGCCACGTGGTTTTGTAAGTTCAGCAAATCAATCTTCAACCGATGCAAGTTATCCTTATTACATTAACTGGGAATTTGCACCTTACGAAAGAGGCAAGCGAATTAATGATAGGTTAACGACAATGACCAAAGCAAATCTTGATAGCATAAGATTAATGCAAACTGACAATTACAGCATTATGGCCCAAAATATTTTGCCAACATTGTTGCCTTTGGTTAATAACGAACAATTAAACGCTACCCAAAAAGAGGCTTTTAGTTATGTAAATAAATGGAATAAACGTTACGATGCAAATGAGATTGCTGCAAGTGTTTTCGAAATCTGGACCAAACGCGTTTCCTTTAATATTTGGGATGATGAATTTAAGGTAGACGGCATACCGATGCGTTATCCATCAAGGGACAGAACAATAGAATTGATTTTGAAACAACCTGAATCGAAATGGTTCGACAATGTTAAAACTCCACAGAAAGAAACACTTTCTGATTTAGTAAATGAAGCTTTTAAATATAGTTGCGATAGTTTAGAACGTAGGTTTGGCCCGATTAATAAAGATTGGAATTGGGCCAATGTCAAGCAAACCAATGTTCCGCATTTGGCAAAAATACCAGGCTTTGGCTCGAAAGTTTTATTAATAGGCGGCGCAAAAAGCACTATAAATGCAATGAGCGAAGCAAACGGGCCATCGTGGAGAATGGTAATAGAACTTGGCAAAACACCAAAAGGACATGGCGTTTACCCTGGCGGCCAATCTGGTAATCCAGGCAGCAAATTTTACGATAACATGGTAGATAAATGGGCTAGCGGTCAGCTTTACGATTTATTTTACATGCAAAGCCCAGATGATAAATCTGGCAAAATAATTTCTCGATTAAAAATATCTAAATAATACAAAATGGTTTTTCTGGTTATATTAATTATCTGTTTTTTCCTTCAAATGGTTGCGCCTTGGTGGGTTATCATCGTAATTTCTTTCGCAACCTGTGGCATTATTGGCAAAACAGGTAAAATTGCATTCTGGCAATCTTTTTTTGCGATATTTTTATTGTGGATTGGTTATTCGCTATTTAAAAGCTTACCTAACGATAACATCCTTGCAAGCAGAGTTGCAGTTATGATAGGCATTAAGATATGGTGGATTTTATTACTTGTAACTGGCTTAGTCAGCGGTTTGGTGGCAGGAATTAGTGGGTTTTGTGGTTACCATTTCCGCAAAGCGATGCTGATTAAAAAAACTGACTAGAAAATAGCATAAAGCTTAGTATTTTTGCGCTTGTGAGTTTAAATGCTGATAAAATATTTTCTGTAAAAGAAAATGAGGGTTTTAGTGCTGCTGCAATAGAAATCTTCAAATTACAATCAAAAAATTGTGCCGTTTACCGCGATTATATTCAAAATCTGCGTATTGATATCAATGAAGTTAAATGTATTGAAGACATTCCTTTTCTACCCATTAGTTTTTTTAAAACACACTCCATATTAAGTAGTAAAAACCCTGTAGAAATTACCTTCAGCAGTTCTGGTACTACAGGAATGAGCCAAAGTAGCCATCATGTAACAGATGTGAGTTTATATGAGCAAAGCTACCTTCAGGCTTTTAATCAGTTTTACGGGAAAATAGAAGAGTATTGTTTTTTGGCATTACTTCCATCCTATCAACAACGTTCAGGCTCATCGTTAATCTATATGGTGAACGATTTGATTGAAAAAAGCAATCATCCACAAAGTGGATATTTTTTATATAACCACGACGAGCTTCTTGAAACACTTAACATTTTAAAATCTAAAAATCAGAAAACTATTTTAATCGGTGTTACTTATGCCCTGCTCGGTTTTATAGAGAAATTTGAAATTGATTTCCCCGAACTCATCATTATGGAAACCGGTGGAATGAAAGGCAAAAGAAAGGAAATGGTTCGCGAGGAATTACATGAGCAACTTACAAACGGTTTTGGCGTAAAATCGATTCATAGCGAATATGGCATGACGGAACTGCTTTCTCAGGCTTATTCTTTAGGTGATGGTATTTTTAATTGCCCGAGATGGATAAAAGTTTTAATTAGAGATACAAACGATCCCCTGTCACTAATTAATAACGGTAAAACCGGAGGAATTAACGTTATTGATTTAGCAAATATAAATTCATGCTCTTTTATTGCAACACAGGATTTAGGTAGAATAAACCCTGATGGTAGTTTTGAAGTGTTAGGGAGATTTGATAACGCAGATATTAGAGGTTGTAATCTTTTGGTGCAGTAATTTAAGTCAATCTGTCATCAAACATAAATGGTTTTACCTCAATAATTTTAACTTCAATAACCGCGGGATGATTAACATTCATTAAATAGTTAAATTCGTCCTCGATTAAAACTGATGGTACTTTAAGCAATAAAAATTCTTTCTGCTTTGCAAATTCATCGCCTATTTTTGCTAGTTGTGGTATTGATGGATAATCTTTCCAGTTTTTAGGTAAATCTTTCAATTCAATTTGTTTCACAAGATTATCAGGTAATTCAAATACGGTTAAACATAAATTTTTAGAATTTATTAGTGTATTTTTATTTGCCAAAACTTCCAAAGCAGCTAAAGCCCTATTCGAAGCCATATAATGCAATGGAACACCAACTGAATTCCAGCGACCGCCATATAGCTTTGCGCCTGTACCGCTATAATCATTAGCGTAGTTACAATTTGAAATTCGATACAGAATCATTAGCTAAAAACTCCGTACTCTATCCTACCTAAAATATTTAGCACCATTGTAAAGCCAATTCGGGTATCCAATAAATTAAAAGGAACTTCGCCACCAAGCGCTACATTTGGAGATTTTATCCAGGTACTGAAAGCTTTTTCGTTACCTAAAACTTCAATACCTCGTTCATATAATAAGGCAAGTTCAATTGCTCTATCGGCATGTTCTGTTTTAACCAATGTAGTTGGCGTATATCTTTGCAAAGTGCGTTCAGAAATATGCAATACAGTAGCCACTTCCTCTATTGTTAAAGAAATTTGCTTTGCCAAAGCTAATAACGACTTTTTTGAAATGCCCTTTCTAGCTAATTGAAGCAAATCAAAATCCGAAGGATTTGCATATTGACTTCCCATCATGGCAACCATTGGCGTATAACTTTGTACACCATACGCAAATATTGGCTCTTCAACTTTTTGGATATCTTCGATTTTCTTTTTCATATCAGACAATAATACACCAATATATACATTTTGTCCGAAATAAAAAAAATCAAATAAAAAAACCCCAAGCTAAAAAGCTTGGGATTAAAGTATTAAGAAAATGTAATTAGCTTATTCTGTAATCAATAAGAAATAGTTTTTCTTTCCTTTTTGTACTACAATAAACTTATCATTTATTAAATTTTCTGAGTTGAATATCTGATTTGCATCTGCAACCTTTTCCTTGTTAACAGAAACTCCACCACCTTGTATTAACTTTTTAGTCTCACCTTTTGATGGAAAAATAGATGATTTTTCAGCAAATAAAGTTGCTGCATCAAATCCACCAGCAAGTTCAGCTTTTGATATTTTAAATTGAGGAATACCCTCAAACATTTCTAAAACCTGATTTTCAGATAAAGTTTTCAAAAATTCTAAAGAACCATTTCCAAACAAAAACTCAGAAGTCTTTATTGCAGTTTCAAGCGCCTCAACCGAGTGCGTTTTAACTGTAATATCTTCAGCTAATGCTTTTTGTAATATTCTTAAATGAGGAGCAGCATCATGTTCTTTTTCAAGTGCTTCAATCTCATCTTTAGTTTTTAATGTAAAAATTCTAATCCATTTTTTAACATCATCATCTGATGCATTTAACCAGAATTGATAAAATTTATATGGAGAGGTTTTTTCTGGATCTAACCAAACTGCACCGCTTTCGGTTTTACCAAATTTAGTACCATCTGCCTTTTTTATCAACTGAGTAGTAATGGCATATGCCGTACCTTGGTCTTTCCTCCTGATTAATTCTGTTCCGGTAACGATATTGCCCCACTGGTCAGAACCACCCATTTGTACTAAGCAGTTATTGTTCTTCCACAAATAATAGAAATCATAACCTTGAATCAGTTGGTAGCAAAACTCAGTAAAAGATAATCCAGAATCGCCTTCCAAGCGTCTTTTCACGCTATCTTTCGCCATCATGTAGTTAACGGTAATGTGTTTACCAACATCACGAATAAAAGTAAAAAGATTCATATCCTTAAACCAGTCGGCATTGTTTACCATAACCGCACCGTTACCAGCATCTTCAAACTTTAAAAATTTAGCCAATTGAGTTTTCATCCCTTTTAGGTTATGCTCAATCATTTCTGGAGTTTGCAAATTACGCTCATCAGATTTCCCTGACGGATCGCCAACCATTCCTGTAGCACCGCCAACTAAAGCAAAAGGTTTATGACCCGCATTCTGAAAGTGAATAAGCGTCATAATTTGGGTAAGGTGACCAACGTGTAACGAATCAGCAGTCGGGTCGAAACCAATATAGCCAGAAGTCATGCCTTCATTTAACTTTTCTTCAGTATTAGGCATAATATCGTGCAACATGCCTCTCCAACGTAACTCTTCAACAAAATTTGTCATGGTATAAAATTAATTGCGCAAAGATAGTTTTTTGATGTTAAAGCCGAAACCAAATGAAAAGCTAAAATCTTTTTATAAATGAATTGTTATATTGTGGTTAAGATAATGCAGTATCTTAAAACGGGTAATTTTAAAAACTATATTTACTGAATGAACTTCCTTTCTCATTTTTATTTTGATAGAAACACTACTGATGCAAATATTGTGATGGGCACTGTATTGCCCGATTTAATAAAAAATGCATCAAAAGAGGCAAATCTATATCCGCAAAAAAATGAGTTTTTATTTTTAGGAAACCTTGATGAGGAAAGTTTATTAAAAGGTTGGAAACGCCATCTCGCGGTAGACTTACATTTTCATTCCTCAACATTTTTTCTTGAAAGAACTACAGAACTTAAACACCTTATCCTTCCGGTGTTAGAAAATTCAATTGTTCGACCTTCATTTTTGGCTCATATAGGCTTAGAACTTTTATTGGATCATCTTTTAATTGAACACAACTTAATTCAAGTCAACCATTTCTATGATAATTTAACTGCCGTTAAAAAAGAATCGTTAAGCGATTTTCTTGAGCATTGCCAATTGAAAAATCCTGATGTATTCTTCAAATTTTTGGAGCAGTTTATCAGCAGTAAATATTTATTAAGCTATCAAAAACTGGGAAACATCAGCTATGCTTTAAACAGAATATGTATGCGTTTATGGCCTGAAACTTTAAACGAACATCAACTTGACCAGTTAACTTTCCAATTGGGTTTCTTTAAAGAGATTTTGGAAAAAGATTTTATGGATATTTTCGATGAAATAGATTTGAAACTATCCTAACTAATTAGATAGAGCCTTTCAAGCATCCTTCCTTTTTTTATCTTTGTGTTATGTCGCTATTTGCAGTAAAAGAAGAAATGGATGCCCTTGTGGCAGAATTAAACCAGCATAATTACAATTATTATGTATTGGCGATGCCAACTATTGGCGATTTTGAATTTGATAAAAAACTTAAACACCTTGCAGATTTAGAACTGGCAAACCCTGATTTTGCCGATCCAAATTCTCCAACACAACGTGTTGGCGGCGATATCACCAAGAATTTTGTAACTGTACAGCATAAATATCCAATGTTATCATTGGGAAATACTTACAACGAACAGGATTTACGCGACTTTGATGAACGCATAAGAAAAGCGATAGGTGATAACTTTGAATACGTTTGCGAACTGAAATTTGATGGCTTATCCATAAGCCTTACTTACGAAAATGGCAAACTTTTAAGAGCTGTAACCCGTGGAGACGGAACAAAAGGTGATGATGTAACTAGTAATGTAAAAACTATTCACACCATTCCTCATCAAATTAAAACAGGCAATGCACCTGAACATTTTGAGATAAGAGGCGAAATTTTTATGCATAAAGCGGCTTTTTTAAAGCTAAATGCTGCCCGCGAAGAATTGGGAGAAATTGCTTACGCTAATCCAAGAAATTTTGCATCAGGCACTATAAAAATGCAGGATAGCAAAGAAGTAGCAAAACGTCCGTTAGATGGTTTTATTTATTTCTTGTATACCGATAAAAATGAGTTTAAAACACATTGGGAAAGCTTAAACGCTGTAAAAAATTGGGGTTTCCACGTTTGCGAGCATAATAAATTGGTAAAAAACATCGACGATGTTTTAGAATTTATTCACCATTGGGAAAACGAACGCTTTAAATTGAGTTACGATATCGATGGAATCGTAATTAAAGTAAATAGTTATGCGCAACAGCAGGAACTTGGCTTCACTGCCAAATCTCCTCGTTGGGCAATTTCTTACAAATACAAAGCTGCCGAAGTTGAAACCATTTTGGAAAAGGTTACTTATCAGGTTGGTCGTACAGGTGCGGTAACACCTGTTGCAAACTTGAAACCCGTTTTACTTGCTGGTACAACCGTTAAAAGAGCTACTCTACACAACGCCAATGAAATTGAGCGATTAGATTTACATGAAGGCGATACTGTTTTTGTAGAGAAAGGCGGAGAAATTATCCCAAAAATTATTAAAGTAAATCTTTATAAACGCAAACCTAGTTCTGATAAAATACATTACCTGAAAAACTGCCCCGAATGTGGAACTGAACTAGTAAGAAAAGAAGGCGAAGCCGTTCATTATTGCTTAAACGATGAAGGCTGCCCGCCACAAATTGTTGGCAAAATTCAGCATTTTATTTCACGCAAAGCGATGAATATTGATGGATTGGGTGATGAAACTATTGAAACTTTTTACAAAAATGGATTGGTAAATCACATCAGCGATTTATATACACTTTATCAAAAAGCTGAACAATTAAAATCGCTCGACAGGTTTGGAGAACGCTCCATCGAAAATATGTTATCTGGCATAGAAAAATCCAAGCAAATGCCATTCGAGAAGGTACTTTTCGGTTTAGGGATTCGTTACGTTGGCGAAACAGTAGCAAAAAAACTCGCTGCTGGTGTTAAAAATATCGATAAACTAGCAAGTGCAAATCTTGAAGAATTAATTGCTATAAATGAAATAGGGCAACGTATTGCTGAAAGCATTGTTGAGTATTTTGGAAAAGATGAGCATATAAAACAAATAGAATTATTAAAATTAGCCGGATTAGCCTTCGAAATTGAAGAAAAAGTAATAACGCTAGACAGCGATACACTTATTGGAAAAACATTCGTAATTTCGGGCGTTTTCGAAAATTTGAGTCGCGATGAACTTAAAGATTTGATTGAAGCTAACGGTGGAAAAATTTTAAGTGGCATTTCTGGCAAACTTGATTATTTAGTTGCTGGAGATAATATGGGACCATCAAAGCTCGAAAAAGCAACTAAGCTAAAGATACCTATAATTAGTGATGAAGAATTACTTGGCATGTTAGCAAAATAAGCGCTTAAAGTTAAAATATTAATTAGTATGAGACACATCCTAAACGGGGATTTATAAATAAAAGAACACATAGGTAAAAAGTGCCTATGCTGAATAAAAACAATAAATAACATAATGAACAAATTTCAGGGTACTGGTGTAGCCTTAGTTACACCTTTTAACGCAGATGGACAAGTTGATTATAATGGTTTAAAAAACCTGATTAATCACTTGGTAGATGGAGGGGTAGATTACCTCGTTTCTTTAGGTACAACAGGTGAAACAGCCACAATGACTAAGGAAGAGAAGAAGAAGGTGTGGGCTTTTACTGCTGAAATTAACAATAACAGATTACCATTAGTAGCCGGAATTGGTGGCAACAATACATTAGCGGTTGCTGAAGATATTAAATCATTTAACAAAGAAGGATATTCTGCCATTCTATCGGTTAGTCCTTATTACAACAAACCAACACAGGAAGGAATTTATCAGCATTATAAACATTTGGCAGAGGTTTCACCTTTGGATTTAATTTTATATAATGTTCCTGGCCGTACAATGAGTAATATGGGCCCGGAAACAACTTGCAGGTTGGCTCACGATTTTAAAAACATTATCGCAACCAAAGAAGCATCAGGAAGTTTCGACCAGTTTAATCAGATTATGAGAGATAAACCAGAAGATTTTCTATTAATTTCTGGTGATGATCCGATAACACTGCCTATGATTGCTTTAGGTGCGAGTGGAATTATTTCAGTAATTGCAAATGCTGTACCTAAGCCATTTACCGATATGGTTAATTTATGTCTTGAATGTAATTTTAAAGCAGCTACACCAGCTCATTTAAGTTTGGTAGAATTTACTCGCCTAGCTTTTGCAGAAGGAAATCCTGCAGGAATTAAGGCTGCACTAAAACATTTAAATATTTGTGGCGATACAGTACGATTGCCTTTGGTTAAAGCATCTTCAGGTCTTGAACAATTAATAATTGCCGAGCTAGAAAAAATAAGTGCAGTAGCTTAATTAATTATTAAGAAAGGCTTCCAAATCGAAATTTGGAAGCCTTTCTTATTTTAGCCTATTTTTAATATCTACTTAAATAACATTGTTGTAAAAGCAGATAAATAATCTCTCCAATTTGACCAGGTATGACCACCCTCGCTTTCTTTATATTGATATTCAAACCCCATTCCATCAAGCTTTTTACGAAAATCGGTTACGTTTTTATATAAAAAATCTGTTTTTCCAATTGCGACCCAGTAAAGTTTATAGCCGTTTTTCTTTTGAGCTTGTAATTTTACGTCCAAATCTTTGTAAATAGGACTATTTGCACTCGCAGGAGCTAATATTGCCGGAGAAAATAGACCAACATAACCAAAAGTTTTAGGGTAGTTTGCCGAAATCCAAAGCGAATGAAATCCTCCCATTGATAAGCCAGCAATTGCCCTATCGTTTTGAGTTTTTCCGGTACGATAATTTTTCTCAGTGAAATCGATTATTTCTTTGAAATAAGTTTCCATGTCGCCGTTAAACACGTCCGGTGTCATCATAATTGGTTTATATAAACCTTTTGACGATTCTCCTGGCGCAGCAGTGTTACTCGTGTGTCCGTTAGTCATAACTACAATCATCGGCTTTGCCTTACCTGCGGCAATTAGGTTATCTAAAATCTGTGATGCTCTGCCAAGCTGCATCCACGCTTCTTCATCTCCACCAACACCATGTAATAAATATAAAACAGGATAATTTCCTTTTAATGACTCATAACCTGGTGGTGTATAAACGCTAAGTCTGCGACTGGTTTTAAGCCCTGCCGATTCATACCAACGTTTTGCGACTGTTCCATGAGGCACATCCTTAACCATATACAAATCGGCTTTGCCGTTACCAGCTAAAAACACGTTTACAACTGAAGACACATCGCGAATGAGGTACACATTATTAGGGTCTCTAATTTTCAATCCATCAACAATAAAACTGTAACTGTAAAGCTCTGACGGTAAAACTGAAGAAGTAAAAGTCCAGATACTATCTGCTCCTAATTTCATTGATTCTATCGCTGGAGCATTTCCTTTGGCAACCAAAAAGTCACCTTGTATTTCTACTTTCTTTGCATTTGGAGCCTTAAGCCTGAAAGTAAACGAACCATCACTATTGGTTTGTGGAGATATAATTTCCTTCTGACGACCAAAATTTAGATTCTCTTGAGCATAAATCAGTTTAGTGCTCATCAGAAGAAGGAGGAGTATTATTTTTTTCATGATTGGAATGATATGGTATGCTTAAAGATATAAAAATCCATAACTGATTAATGGTTAATTTTCGTCATAAAAAAAACGGATACCCAAAAGGGCATCCGCTCACTAATCAACTTAACTTAACAATTTTTTTAATATCCAGGATTTTGAGTTAACTTTTGGTTGTTCTTGATTTCTGGTGTTGGTATTGGGAATAATAAATGCTTCGCTTGTAATGGTTGGTTAACACTTTTGTTGATATGCCCAACAAAATTATCAAATCCCTTAGTGGTTTCATTGTACACTTTACGTAAACGTAGCATATCAAACCAAATTATGCCTTCGTAACATAACTCGTGCCAGCGTTCTGTCCAAACTGCTTCCTCAAATGCTGTTTGTGTTAAACCGGCCAATGGCGTTAAACCTGCTCTAGAGCGAATCGCATTTACTGCTGCATAAGCGGCTGTATTTGCTATTCCGTCCGCTCTGTTCTGAGCTTCAGCATAAATTAACAAAGTTTCTGCATAGCGGATTTGCGGAATATTCAAATCACTCCTACTGGTTCCTTCTACACCAAGTGTTCCATTGGCAATGATGTCGAAATATTTAAACACGTAAGCTTTCCCTCTGTTTATCAATGGCAGTTTGAAACCATCAGTATAATAATCGGTAAAGAAAAATCCTTCACGGTTTTTTGCTCTTATGTCACCGGCATCATACGAAGTGAAAAATTCAGGAGTAGGTATCGAGGTAGCTATACCATCAATCTTTGAAACCAGTGGCTGATGCAAAGGTAAATATGACGATTGAAGTGGATTCCCTGCACCAGCTGCATCATTATACTGAATACCGAATAAGTGCTCAACCTTGTTATCGTTTTTGGCATCGTGAAGCGCAGCGTAATTAGGAAAGAGACCTACAACAGTTGGATTGGCTGTTGAATAATCAATCACTTCCTTAGCTTTCGTTGCAGCAAGTCTGTAATATTCGGCTCCCTTATTTAAAGGCTGACCAGCCATTGTTAAATAAACTTTAGCCAGCTGAGTTTTGATGGCTGCCGTAGAAACTCGTCCACTTGCATCCATAAAAGGCAAACCTGCCGCCTCTGCTAAAATTAAATCATCAACAATTTGTTTATAAACCTGTTCTTGTGGAGTTCTTGCCGGTGAGAAATTTGGATCGTTAGGACTTGTTATTGGTTTTACAATAAGCGGAACATCTCCCCATAAACGAACCAGATAGAAATATGCCCAGGCTCTGACAAAGGCAGCCTCTCCAAGAATACGCTTTTTTTGCACAGCATCCATTGGATTTATTCCCGGAACTTTATCCAAAACCAAATTAGTTTGTGCGATTAGTTTGTAAAAGCCATTCCAATTTTGGTTAATATGAAGATTAGAACCATCATAAATTAGCGAATACAAGTTATTCAAATCTGAGTTTTGTGCTGTCTCGGTCGTTTGTATTCCAGAAGGAGCATCAAACATTTGCCAGTTATTTGAAAAAATTCCTGCCCCGTTACCAATAAATCTAAGCTCGGCATAAACAGCCGCAATTCCTGCCTCCGCATGTTCAGGCAAGGTGTAAAAACTTGAGGGCGATAGGTTCGTAGGGTCCTGCTCTTCCAGGAATTTCTTACATCCCGAATTACTCGTTATCGCGACTGCTAGAAGCGATAACAAGACAATATTTTTTATATTAATTTTCATTTTAGTATTTCTTATCGTTAATCAATATTACAGTCCGATGTTTAAGCCCAGCATAAAAGTTGTTGGCTTAGGATAATCGAAAAAAGTTTGTCCTTGTGCAAAAGCATTACCGTAGGTGGTCACCTCCGGATCGTTTCCGGTATATTTAGTGGCAAGGAAAAAGTTTTGGACTGAGGCGTAGACTCTAAGTCTGCTCAATCTTAATTTTTGTACAACTGAAGGATTGAATGTATAGCCTAACAACAAATTTTTACCGCGGATAAATGAACCATCCTCTAGCCAGTGCGTATCCACATTGGTTACATAACCTGCCGACTGATCACGGATAGCAGCGATAGATGTGTTTTGATTTTGCGGTGTCCAGGCATTTAAAACACTTGCAAAACTATTGGCCTGTACCTGTCTGTCTTCGCCAGAGTGGTGTGTCATATTTAATATATCGTTACCATAAGAATATTGTAATTCTACTATCAGATCAAGATTTTTATATCGAAATGAGTTGGAGAATGATCCCCAGCCTTTTGGAGTTCCGTTTCCAATAATCTGTCTGTCTGCATCTGTAATTGCTTTGTCGCCATTTACATCAAGATATTTCACATCACCAGGAAGAAGTGTTTTACCTCCTCGATAACTTACAAACTGCGCTGCAGTTGCTCTTTCGGCTTCACTCCAGGTTCCTAAACGAACAAGTCCCCAAAAGGAGCCAACAGGTTCTCCAACTCTGATGATTCCGGTTTGATTGGTAAAGTTTGGATTACCAACACCAAAAATATCGTCAGGAGTTGCTAATGATAGTACCTTGTTGCGGTTTAAAGATATGTTGAAACTGGTTTTCCAGGCAAAGTTTTCCGTTTCAACGTTTATGGTATTAATACCTAAATCAACCCCTTTATTACGCATTGAGCCAATGTTTTTGCGAATTACGGCATAACCAGTTGAACGAGGAACTGGTGCATCCAACAGCATGTCTGTTGTTTTTCTATAATATACATCGGCTTCTATATTAATTCGGTTATTTAATAAACCCAATTCAAGTCCGGCGTCATATTGTGCAGTTTTCTCCCAAACTAAATCAGGATTGGCTAGTCTTCCAATACCAATACCTGTAACTCTTGTATCATTTATGATTGCTGAATTGTTAACAAGCGTTGCTAAAGATTGATATGCAGGCAACTCAGAATTACCACTCAATCCGTAGCTGGTACGTAATTTAAGGTTTGATATTGTTTTATTTCCTTTCAAGAAACTTTCTTCAGATACTTTCCAAGCCAGGGCTGCAGAAGGGAAAAAAGCAAACTTATGATTTTCTCCAAATTTTGATGAACCATCTACCCTGCCTGTAACTGTAGCTAAATATTTATCCTTAAAAGCATAATTTATCCTTCCGAAATAAGAATTAAATGCTGAACGGTTTCTGCTCGAGCCAACTGTAATCGATTTACTTCCCGAACCCAGATTATTATTACCATAAAAATCGGTTACAAAATTCTCTGCATGACTAGTGTTACTGAAAAAATTGGTTTCTTGCCATGAAAAACCTAATAAGGCGTTTAGTGCGTGAGATTCTCCAAAACGCTTGTTATAAGTTAAATAATTCTCTAATGACCAGAAGGTTTCCCTGTCATCAGTAATGTTAGCTGTACCGTTTTGCCCATCAGAGATACCATATAGTAATTTAGCGTTATATTCATTAATATTTCTGCTCACAACGTTCGCACCAAGTTGTGTTCTGAACTCCAAATCCTTTGTTAGGCTGATGGTACTGTAAAGACTTCCTAATGCGGTTTGAGTTACAACACCATATTTCTGATCAGTTAAAATATGTACCGGATTTGAACCGCCTTCTGCCCATGGAATCAACTTATTATCACCCCATCTTCCATCAGGTAATTTAATCGGTAGAAAAGGAAAAGCTTCTGTAATCATCCTAACAGAATTTAATCCGCCAGTACCTTGGTCTACAATATTTTCTTGTTGATTATTATAGCTTAGGTTACCCCCAACTTTTAACCAGCTTTTTATCTTACTATCGAAGTTGAATCTGGCAGAATAACGTTTAAGAAAAGAGTTTTTAAGAAGGCCTTCATCATTGCGATAACCTGCAAAAATGCCGTAAGTGCTATTTTCGTTACCACCAGAAAATCCAAGTTGATGGTTTTGCGAAAGTTTATTCTGTGTTGACTCCTTTAACCAATCCGTATTATACAGAGGATTACCATTACCATCGAAAAATTGGGGTAAAGCGATTCGGGCATTTTTTGGAACTGGTGTAGAAGCATAATTCCCCGCTGCCCAGCCTACCGGATCGTATACTTTAATATTCTCATAGGCCAAATCCTGTACCTTAACGTATTCGAAAGCATCCAGCATTTCAACATGTTTTGGACCAAGTGTATTTACAGAAAAATCTGCATCATAAGTAATGCGTTGATTATTGGCTGTTCCTTTTTTAGTTGTAATTAAAATTACACCATTAGCACCCCTTGCACCATAAATAGCAGTCGATGAAGCGTCTTTCAATACCTCAACAGAAGCAATATCGCTTGGGTTGATATAATCAATAGCACTGCTATTCTGGGTCTGTGAACCTACAGGCAGCGCCACTCCATCTACTACATAAAGAGGATTATTACTCGTATTTATAGAACTAAATCCCCTGATTCTGATATTGGTCTGTCCACCAGGTCTTCCTGAATTGGTATTCACCTGAACACCTGCAATCCTACCTGCTAACGCCTGATTAAGGGATGGAGCAGGGCGCTCCTGGAGTTCACTTGCTTTAACTACACCAACTGAGCCGGTTAAATCACTCTTCTTAACGGCGCCATATCCGATTACAACAACATCGTTAAGTTCATTTGCTTCCGCGGGTTCTATTTTAACATTAAGGGTTGAACCACTTCCTACGGTAACATCTTTGTTTTTATACCCGATAAAAGTAAAGCGAATTACATTACCCGGACTCGCCTCGATAACGAATTTTCCTGAAGCGTCTGTAACCGCGGATTTTCCTGTAGTTTGATTTTTTACGCCAACTCCAGGCATGGATTGATTTTTTTCATCCGTAACAGTTCCACTAATGGTCGTCTGCTGCAATAGAGGAGAAAAATTTGAAATTTTAAATCCATTTGGACCTTCCTCCATGGGATTTTTTGAAAAAACAGGGCCATGGAGCAGCAAGAGCATTGCTAGCCCTGAAATCTTTGATAGATTCATTCTCATAAATTTTATAAATGGTTAATAATGATAGAAAATTATGTTACATAAAACGATTTAGTTAATAATTAAAAAGAATTGAAGATTACAGGAAATAGAAAATGGGAATGCTAAATAAGTAATAGAAGCAAACAGAAAGATGAAATTGATAATAATACAATTTCGCTGGTAATGATAGAATTATATATAAATCTCATAGGGTTAACTTGGTTAGAATTAAAACGATTTACTAATCCAATAATAGATAATTATATAATTTAATGCAAATTATTTATAATAAAAAAAATACATAAACGTATTCGTAAAAATACAGACTTATTAATTATACATTATATGTAAATTATGTGCACTTTAATCTTCAAAAAATTATAAAAAATACCTCTTCAATGGCTCCCAAACCCATATTTGCGGCACTTGAGCTTATAAATCAAACCAAATGACTTTATTCTCAAAATAATCTGAAAATATTTAGGTTTTGGCAACATCATATAATGAAATAGTTAAAAATTTCTGCTCTTCGGTAAGCTAATAAGTCACAAAATTTAAATTTTAGACTAATTATTTATTGTATTATTCTTTAGTAGTTAAAGAGGCATTCAATGATGTTTACTGTTAAAACTTTCTATTAAGACTTTATTCGTAAGCAAAAAATTACCTTTTATAATTCACTTTTAATCAGACCATTAATTACCTATAAAAGAAAAAAGAATTGATAAAAGGCATTATATGTTTTGGGCATAAAACTGGGCACCATTGTTGAAGCAAACTTTACACACACAAATTAAACACATATGAAAAAACTACTATTTATCTGCCTACTGGCAGTTGTGGCGTTGGGCTGCAAATCGGTTTCGTACTACGAACCCAAATTTACAATTGGTATGACTGAAGCTGATTTTAAGCAAAGCAACCCTAAATCTATGTTAGTATCGTCTGCGGATGATAATACAAAAATTTATAGAAGTACTTATGAGGGTTGGAGACCAATTCCAGAACCTTATTCATTCTTTTACTTTAATAACAGCAAATTAGTAAGGTTTGTAAAATCTGATAGGCTTGATGATTACAAATTCATTCAATAACAAAAATGCCTCACGATTTTATCGTGAGGCATTTTTAATAATATTATTAATTTGCTTAAGCTTTGTTTTTAGTATCCTGTACTTCTAAACGTATAGCCTGAGCTAAGTTTTTTAAATCTTGCATGCCTTTACGTACACGAGTACCTGCTGCGCTGTTACCTTTGTTATAGAATTTGTCTGCGTCAGCTTCCAAAGCTGCAACTAAACTTTTTACTTCTTCAAATTTTTTCATTTTTAAATGCTCCTGTAATTTTAGGTTTTTAGTTTTAATTTAATTTGTATATCTAATTTAACGTGTTTAATTAAATAAAAAAACTTTTGTGCTAATAAAAAACGGCCTCTAAAGCCCTTTTTTTCCACATTTCGGACATTTATACACAAACAATTGTAACATATTTAATATAATAAGCTAAAAATCAGAATATTACAAAACTAGTATAACAAAAAATGCCCTTTAAACTGAATTAAAGGGCATCGAAATATTTGAAATTTGCTTAAGCTATCTCGAATTGGTTTTCTTTATAATAACCATTTTCCAATTTCTCAGAAACTTCGCTAAATGCATCTAATGTACGTTGTACATCTTCAAGTGTATGCACCGCTGTTGGAATTAAACGCAACTCAATCATACCTTTTGGAATAACCGGGTATACTACGATAGAACAGAAAATACTATAGTTCTGGCGTAAATCAAAAGTAATCGCGGTAGCATCACTTAATTCTCCTTTTAAGAAAACCGGCGTTACCACAGAATCTGTTACGCCTAAATCAAACCCACGCTCGCGTAAACCTTTTTGCAAGGTCATGGCAATTTCCCAAAGTTTATCTTTCAGTTCTGGCTTACTTTTAAGCAGTTCTAAGCGTTTTAATAATCCAATTACCATTGGCATAGGCAATGCCTTTGCAAATGTTTGAGAACGCATATTATATCTTAAGAAGTTAGTAATTTCTTCTGTAGAAGCTACGAAAGCACCAATACCTGCCATTGATTTTGCAAAAGTACCGAAGTAAACATCGATGCCATCAATACAATCCTGTGCTTCGTGTGTACCTGCTCCTGTTTTACCCATAGTACCGAAACCGTGAGCATCATCAACTAGGATTCTGAAATCGAAATCTTTCTTTAAATCGACAATTTCTTTCAGTTTACCTTGTGCGCCACTCATTCCAAAAACACCTTCGGTAATTAAAAGAATACCACCACCCGATTCGTTGGTTAATTTAGTAGCACGTTCTAATTGTTTTCTTGCACTTTCGATGTCATTATGCTTGTACACAAATCTTTTACCCATGTGCAAACGCAAACCATCAATAATACAAGCGTGAGATTCCGCATCATAAACAATAACATCGTTTCTATCTACCAAAGTATCGATAATGGAAACCATACCTTGGTAACCATAGTTCAATAAGAATGCATCTGGTTTACCAACAAAAGCAGCAAGTTCTTGCTCCAATTGCTCATGATACTTTGAGTTACCACTCATCATACGTGCACCCATCGGATAAGCCATTCCAAATTGTGCTGCAGCTTCTTCATCTGCTTTTCTAACTTCAGGATGATTGGCTAAACCTAAATAATTGTTTAAACTCCAAACCAAATGCTCTTTTCCTTTAAATTGCATGTGTGGTGCAATTTCTCCCTCCAATTTTGGGAAAGAGAAATACCCATGAGACCATTTTTGGTGTTGGCCAAGCGGACCCATGTGTTTTGCTATCTTCTCAAATATATCCAATGTATTATGTATTATTATTGTGTTAAAATTTTGCGAATTTACGGTTTATTCGGCTTAAAATCAACTCATTTAATCCGTCTGATGTCAATTATGAATTTTTAACGTTTTAACCTTATGCCAAAAAGGCCCCGATACATCGGAGCCTTAAAACTATATTTTGATTGGATTAATCAACGTTATCGTGTAGAAATGAGTTATTAGGTCTGATTTCTGTTCCTCCGTCCTGGTCGTTGCTTAATGTAAAGCGACTAACCTGAGACTCAGAAGAATGTTGAACCTGTTGTAACTGCATTTGCTTGCGTTTGTAAGCAGGCTCGTTTTCTAATTCCTGTAAACCATTTGTTGTACGAAGTTTCATACTTAAATCTTTTAAACGCATAATACGTTCTTTCGATTTTTTAAGTTGTTCTTCAACTGATTCATCATTCTGATTATCATCCAAACCAACAATTGGCAATTCTGGTTCAGGTTCCGGCATTTGCGGTACTTCAGCAACAGGAGTTTCAAAAACGTATTCTGTTTCAGCCAGTTTTATCTCAAATTCAAAGCCTTGTTCAGCAGGCGCTTCTGCTTGTGGTTCTTCTTCAATTAAAGTATGACGAACGATTTCATTTTCAGGCTCCTGATATTTTGAAGTTTCTGTTTTGTTAAACATTCCTCCAAATAAATCTGCTTGTGGTGCTTCTTCTTTCAACTTCATTACTGGTTCTGCAACAGGAACAGTCTTTGGCTGAATGAAAGAATTAACAGGCTCAACAGCACGTACTAATGGTGCTTCTTCAGGAGTTAATAAAGAGATTTTCTTTTTGTTTTTCTCTTCATGCACACGCTCATCAGAAGTTTGAAAACCAGTAGCAATTATTGTTACCGATAATTTATCATCTAATGTTTCATCAGTACAGTTACCCCAAATTAAATCAGCAGATAAACCTGCTTTTTCCTGAATGTAATCTGTAATAATTGAAACCTCATCCATAGTTACTTCACGTAAACCAGAACTAATGTTTAATAAGATATAACGGGCACCTTCAATTTCATTATCCTTTAAAAGAGGAGAAGCTAATGCACCTTCAACCGCTTGTAAAGCTCTGTCTTCACCGTCAGATGCATGGCTACCCATTATTGCAACACCGCTATCTTTCATAACGGTACGCACATCTTTAAAATCGACGTTTATATAACCAGGAACGGTAATAATTTCGGCAATTCCTTTCGCGGCAGTTGTTAAAATATCATCTGCCTGACCAAAAGCTGAGCCAAGGGTTAGGTTTCCAAAAATTTCTCGCAACCTGTCGTTTGAAATCACTAAGTAAGAATCAACATACTTTTTCAGTTCTTCCAAACCTTCATCTGCCTGTGATCTTCTACGTTTTCCTTCAAAAGAAAAAGGAGTTGTAATTATAGCAACTGTTAATATATCAAGTTCTTTTGCAGCTTTCGCGATAATTGGACTTGCACCAGTACCAGTACCACCACCCATTCCTGCTGTAATAAATAGCATTTTGGTTGTACTACCAAGCATAGCTTTAATATCATCGATATTTTCAATCGCTGAGTTTTTACCAACTTCAGGAATTGATCCTGCACCCATCCCTTCGGTTAAGCTAGCACCCAATTGAACCTTGTTAGGTATAGGACTAGACTCCAAAGCCTGAGCATCGGTATTACAAATAATAAAGTCTACACCCGTAATTCCTGACAGGTACATATGGTTTACTGCGTTGCCGCCACCGCCACCAACACCAATTACTTTGATGATTGACGACTTATCTTTTAACATTTCGAACTGCATAATATTATGAATCAGTTGTTTAAAATTTTTTAAATTCTGTTCATTACTCAATGTAATATTAACACTTTTTCAACAGACGTTTTCCACAACTGTTCATAATGTGGAAAACTCTTTATTTGTTGAAAAAATTAACCTTTCAAGTAATCTTCATCGCTTACATCCATGTCATCCTGGATGAAAATTTTAGTTTTTGCCAGCAACTTATCAAATAAGCCTGGTCCGCGTTTCTCTTTTTCTTTTTGAGGTTTTGATTTATCAACGATAACTGTACCTTTTCTAATTTCTATCTCCTGCTCTTCTGCTCTTTGGATACCTTTGATTAATAAACCAACACTGGTTGCATACATCGGGCTTTTTAAATCATCATAAATGGTTTTCGGCATATCTTCATACTTAGATAAATGCTCGTTAGGGTAACCAATGCGGCAATCTAAACCAGTTACATATTCTACCGCCTGAGATAAATGTTTAAGCAAAGCGCCACCACCAGTAATTACAATACCACCAATTAATTTTTTCTCGTATCCTGATGATTTAATCTCGTAGTAAACGTGTTCGATAATCTCTTCCATTCTGGCCTGAATAACATAAGCCAAATTTTTAACCGAAATTTCTTTAGGTTCTCTACCTCTTAAACCCGGAACACAAATAATTTCGTTTTCCTTGTTTTCTTCTGCCAATGCAGAACCAAAGCGTGTTTTTAAAAGCTCCGCCTGGTTACGCATTACTGAACAACCTTCTCTAATATCTTCGGTAACACTGTTTCCTCCGAAAGGAATAACTGCTGTATGACGAATGATCCCTTCGTGAAAAATAGCAATATCTGTTGTACCACCACCAATATCTACAAGTGCAATTCCCGCTTCTTTTTCTTCATCGCTCAACACCGATTCCGAAGAAGCTAAAGGCTCAAGAATTAAATCCTGAGTTTGCAATCCTGCATTATTTACGCATTTAATAATGTTCTTTACTGCTGTAACCTGACCAGAAATGATGTGGAAGTTAGCCTCAAGGCGCACTCCTGCCATCCCGATAGGATCTTTAATCCCCGGCTCGTTATCAATGGTAAATTCTTGTGGTAAAACATGAATAATTTCTTCGCCCGGAGGCATAACCAGTTTAAACATATCATCAATTAACTTATCGATATCTTTTTTACCGATTTCGTTATTTAATTCCCTTCTGGTTAAAATACCACGGTGCTGCAAACTCTTAATGTGTTGCCCCGCAATACCAACGTTAACAACCTGAATTTCTACATTCGATTGTCCGCTTGAAATTTCAACAGCCTGCATAATACCCTGCACGGTTTTCTGAATATTAGAAACCACACCCCTCGTTACACCTGCTGATTCGGCCTTGCCGATTCCTAATACTTCAATTTTACCATGCTGTGTTCTGCGGCCTACAATAACACAAATTTTTGTAGTACCGATATCCAGGCCAACTACAATTGGAGACTGACTAGTATGTTTTGCCTTGTCCATATTCGTTAATTTTGTTGAGTTTTATATATTGTTCTTCTTAGGGATCTATTTGTTTTTCTTTTCTTTATCCTTTTTCTGATTTGCATCAGTTTTTGGTTTTGTTGTGGAAGTTTTAGCTAAAGTGCTTTTTTTAACCTCTTCTTTTTTTGGTTCGGCTTTCTTAACTTCTGGTTTAGCAGTAACCTTTGCTTTCTCTTTAGTAGCATCAGTTGTTTTCACCTTTTCCTTTTCAGGCTCCTTTTTCTCTACAGCCTTGGCAGGTTCTGCCTTTGTTACTATTGGTTTCGATGCGGTAACTGCTTTCCTTTGCTCATCGGTTCTTTCATCTGCATCATCAGCAAGCGATTTTCCAATTGCTGCCTTTATTAAAGAATCAGCAACCTTTCTGCTGAGACTTAAACTATCTACCGCAGTTAGCTTTTTACTTTGCTTACCAATTAATGATGAATCTCTTTTCTCGCAAACAATTTGATTGGTATATTTTATATTAATTGTGCGATAAGTTTCCCATCCAACCTGTGGCATTGCCTTTTTGTAAAAAACCAACAGGTTCTTCATTTTTTTATCCAATGAATCTGCATTTCCAAGAATAATGCGTTGGTTACCAACCCTCGGAATTAGTTCAATATCATTTTTAGAATCAACTGTAATTTGTTCAATCTGATTATCCCAAAGGGTATCTCTTTTAATGTATTGAGCAGTTTTGTATAAATCTCTCGCCATTTGGGTTCTCAAAGTATCAACCCTTGTTCCAAAAACTTCCTGAATATTGCCTGTAGCAACAAGTACATTAGCCGTAAAGTTTGGAGAAATTGGCATTTTTAAACCATCATTATCAATATAAAAATCCTGTCCGCTGCTGTTCAAAATTCTTAAAATAGGTTGACGTTGTTTAATCTCAATATTTAAAACACCATCCATATCTACAAAAACCTTAGCAAAGCCGATGTAAGGATTAGCCTGAAGTTTCTTTTCAATTTGATGAATGTTAATCTGCTCTAAATTTCTACCCACTAATACACCTTGGTCTTCTCGTAAGATCTGATCAACTTCTTCACGCTCTATAAAATTATCCGCACCAGGGATTAAAATTTTAACATTTGTACATTTAACCGTTTGCTTTTTAACATTAATAAAACTTAAAAGCACCACCAAACCAGCAAGGCTTACAAGCCATGCAAATCCAGTAAAAATAGCGCTCCAGTTTATCCTATTAAGCATTTGTTAAAATATTTTTTATTGGTTCAATTAAAGTATCGATATCTCCGGCACCCACAGTTAAAATTAATTCAGGCTTGGTATTTTTAATATATTCTGTTACAGCTCCTTTTTCTATTATTCTTTTATTATTTGAATTTATTTTATCCAGTAAAAAAGCAGAGTTCACACCATCAATAGGCAATTCTCTCGCTGGATAAATTTCAAGCAATAACAATTCATCTGCCGTACTTAAAACCTTTGCAAACTCATCTGCAAAATCTCTGGTTCTGGTAAACAGGTGAGGTTGAAAAATCACCGTTAGTTTTTTCTCCGGATACAATTGTCTAACGGCATCGAAACAAGCTCTTAATTCTTCAGGGTGATGCGCATAGTCATCAATATAAATCTGATTATCGTTATTTACAATATATTCAAAGCGACGTTTTACGCCTTTAAAATTTGCAACTGCTTTTTTAATCTTCTCAGCATCAATTCCAAGTTTTAACGATATCGCGATGGCTACCGCTGTATTTTCTACATTGTGTTTTCCAGGCAACATCAAACTCAAATCCTTAATACTGTGATTTTCATCAGCATAATCGAATACGAATTTTGAACCTTCAACCCTTAAGTTTTCTGCCTTTGCTACCGCAGTATTACTTGCAGCGTAGCTGATGCTATTTTCTAAAGGCAATCCTTCATGCCCAAATAAAACACCATTTGGTTTAAGCTGACCAGCAAATAAATGGAACGATTCTTCTAGATGGCTTTTATCTCCGTAAATATCTAAATGATCAGCATCCATTGATGTAATAACCGCAACATCTGGATGAAGTGTAAGGAAAGATCTGTCGTATTCATCAGCCTCTACCACTACTACATTATTTTCTCCAAACAGCACGTTGGTATTGTAATTACTGGTGATGCCGCCTAAAAATGCAGTACAATCGTAACCTGTATCTTTTAAAATATGCGCTACAATTGATGAAGTTGTAGTTTTACCATGGGTACCCGCAACGGCAATGCAAAACATGCCTTTACTGATAATACCTAAAACCTCAGAACGTTTTTTTAAGCTGAAACCCTGATCAATAAAATGACTTAAAATCTTCGAGTTTTTTGGAATTGCTGGTGTGTAAACAATCAGACTATCATCGTGCTTATCTAAAAATGCACAAGGCAAAGCCGCAGATTCATCCAGATAAGAAATCAAAATACCTTCCTGTTCTAATGTTTCAGTTAGTTTGGTTCTGGTTTTATCGTAACCACAAACAACCAAGCCACGCTTAGCAAAATAACGGGCAAGCGCACTCATACCGATACCACCGATACCCACGAAATAAACCCTATTTATTTTACTTAGTTCCATTTTATTTGAGCTTAAAGCTGAAAGACAAAAGCTTAAGGCTTTCCTTTCAGCTATTCAGTTATTTGTTTACTTTTAATTAATACTTTGTTATCAAGCAATTCTGCTTTTATCTTTCAGCTTTAGTCTTTTAACTTATTTTATCAACTTCAATACTTCCTTCGCTATAATTTCATCTGCCATTGGCAATGCCATTTTACCTATATTATCTGCAAGCAATTCACTATGAGCTTTATCATTCAGCAATTTCAAAGCTTCGGTTACCAAAGTATCTTCAGCAGAGCGATCGTTAATTAACACTGCTGCATTATTTTTAACGAGCGCCAGAGCATTTTTAGTTTGATGGTCTTCAGCCACGTTCGGCGATGGTACCAAAATCACTGGTTTTCTAATCATACAAAGCTCTGCAATTGTACCTGCACCTGCCCTGCTAATAATTACATCAGCGGCAGCGTAGGCTAAATCCATCTTATTTAAAAACTCCAGAATTCTCACGTTTGGGTGATAATCCAGTCCTAATCTTTCGATAATTCCTTTATAATAAAATTTGCCTGTCTGCCAGATTACCTGCACATCTTTTGAAAGAATTTCAGGTAAATGTTTTTCAATTGCTTTATTTAATGTTCCGGCACCAAGACTTCCGCCTGTTACCAATATTGTTTTTTTCTGAGGATCTAACTTTAAAAGCTCTGCTCCTGAAAAATGCTTTCCTCTAATATCTACAACTTCACCTCTTACTGGGTTTCCCGTTTTTAAAATCCTATCCGCAGGGAAGAAAGCGTCCATATTATCAAAAGCGACACAAATTTTTGAAGCCTTTTTTCCCAGCCACTTATTGGTTACACCTGCGTAAGAATTCTGCTCTTGTATCAAATACGGAATTCCTTTTAATGAAGCTGCGTACAATAAAGGACCAGAAGCATAACCACCAACGCCAACAACTGCATCGGGCTTAAAATCATTTATCAGTTGCATCGCTTTGCGAACACTGCCCAAAACCTTAAATGGCAAAGCCAGATTTTTCACAATTGAACCACGTTGAATGCCACTAATGTTTAATCCCACAATTTTATATCCGGCAGCAGGAACTTTTTCCATTTCCATCCGGCCGATTGCACCCACAAATAAAATTTCACAAGCAGGCACAATACGTTTTAGCGCATTGGCAATGGCAACGGCGGGAAAAATGTGCCCGCCTGTGCCACCTCCTGATATGATAATTTTTGGGGAATTATTCATTTGTTATATTTAAGCTTTGAAGCTAAAAGACCAAAGTCTAAAGCTTTATTTTTACTAACACTATCTCTTTAAACTTTCGGCTTTAAGCCTTAAGCTCTTCTAAGCCATCGCCGGAATCTCTCCAACAATAACTTTATTACTTACTTTAGTTTTATCGCCTGTTGTTTTACCTGCAACGTTTTCTTCTACATCTCGGCTAACGCTTAAAATAATACCAAAAGCCACACTTGTAAATATCATCGAAGTACCACCCATACTCACTAGCGGAAGTGGAACACCTGTTACCGGGCCTAAACCTACCGCTACAGCCATATTTGCAAACGCCTGAATGGTTAAACTAAAACTCAGTCCAGCTGCAAGCAATGCACCAAATGCCTTGGGCGCCCTGGTTACAATTTTTATACATCGATATAAAAGCACCAGGTAAAGCATCATAATCACAATTCCCCCTAACGTTCCCCATTCTTCAATAATAATGGCGAAAATAAAATCAGAATAAGGGTGCGGAAGGAAATTACGCTGTGTGCTATTACCTGGTCCTTTACCAAAAACACCGCCGGTTGCCAAAGCTATTTTTGCCTGGTCGGCTTGAAAACTTTTATCAGAGTGTACCAATTCCGGATGTAAAAAGGTTCTGATACGTGATTTGTATGTTTCACTTCTTGGACCTAAAAACCCTACAAGTAACAATAAAACTAAACCGCCTGCACAAACTATCGAAATCTGTTTTATACTGATTCTTCCAATAATTAAAAGCAAAATGCTTACGCCGAAAAGCATCAACGCTGTAGACATATTCGCAAGAGCGATTAAAACGAATACTGAACAAACAGAAGCCATAATCGGTATAAAAGATTCTCTTAAATCCTTAATATTTTCTTGCTTTTTAGTTAGCATACGTGCTAAAAAGGTAATTAATGCCAGTTTTGCTAAATCGGAAGTTTGAAACGTTAAGCCAATAACCGGAATTTTAACCCAGCGAGAAGCATCATTTAAATTTGTACCAAATATTAATGTGTATAGTAATAACGGTATGGTTACAATCATCAATATTTTGGATATCCCTGCGTAATATCGATAATCGAGTAAATGGGAAATGTAAATCATCCCAATGCCTAACATTACAAAAATCAAATGCTTATACAACAAAACCTTTTCAACCGATTGGTTTTTCTTGTATGCATAAGCACCAGTGGCACTATATACTGCCATTATTGAAATAAGCGAAAGCAGGATGATGATTAACCATATCCATCTATCACCTTTTGTTTTATTAAGTAGAGCTTGCAACATATTGTTAACCTCCTTCTATAATTCTTTTACAGCCGCTTTAAACTGATTTCCACGGTCTTCATAATTTTTAAATAAATCGAAACTTGCACAAGCAGGCGATAACAAAACCGAATCGCCACGTTTTGCAAGGTGGAAAGCAATTTGAGCTGCTTCCTCTGCCGAAAAAGTATTTACAATCACTTCAACATCATCCTCAAAAGCATCATGAATACGTTTATTATCTTTACCTAAACATACAATTGCTTTGACCTTGCTTTTAACCAAATCTTTAAGCATACCATAATCATTGCCCTTATCCACACCACCCATAATCAACACAACATCAGTAGTCATACTTTCTAAAGCATACCAGGTAGAATTAACATTGGTTGCTTTACTATCGTTGATAAAATCAATTCCAGAAATTTTTGCAACATGCTCCAGGCGATGTTCAATATTTTTGAAATTACCCATACTCTCACGAATAGAATCATTTCTTAACTCTAAAACCTTTGCTACAATGCCCGAAGCCATAGAGTTGTAAATGTTGTGCTTGCCTTGTAAGGCTAATTCTGTAATAGACATGGTTAGTTCTTTATTTGGTTCAATGTGTATGTGTATTGTATCGTTCTCTAAATCTGCTCCGTCTTTAACCTTTTTGTTTATAGAGAAAGTATATGTTTTCGCCAATGGCTTTACCTTTTGCAGTGCTTTCAAACTTTCTTCATCATCAGCACAGTAAATAAATGTATCATCAGCAGTTTGATTTTGAATAATTCGCATTTTTGAAGCCGCGTAATTTTCAAGTTTGTAATCGTATCTATCTAAATGATCTGGCGTGATGTTTAGCAAAACCGCTACATCAGCTTTAAACTTAAACATATCATCGAGCATGAAACTCGAAATTTCAAGCACATACCAGTCAAAGTTTTCAGTTGCAACCTGAGCCGCAAAACTTTGTCCGATATTACCTGCAAGACCAACATTAAGCCCGGCGTCTTTTAAAATATGATAAGTAAGTAAACTTGTTGTTGATTTACCATTAGAGCCCGTTATACAAACAGTTTTAGCATTTGTATATCGCTTTGCAAACTCAATCTCAGAAATTACCGGAATACCCAAAGCAACCAACTTTTTAATTATTGGAGCTGTTGCAGGAATACCCGGACTTTTAATTACTTCGCTTGCATTTAAAATAAGCTCTTCAGTATGTTTCTCTGATTCGAACGGTACAGATAACTTTTCTAAAGCAGCTTTGTATTTATCTGTAATCACTCCAAAATCAGATACAAAAACATCGAAACCTTGTAATTGAGCTAACTTTGCAGCACCAACACCGCTTTCACCAGCACCCAAAATTACAACACGGCCCTGCCCTGCCATTGCTGAGGGAGTGTTGTTTGTTGTATTTTGATTAGTGCTCATTTCTTTATTCTTTTATTAATCACCTAAGACACCTTAGATTGGTTTTTTACTTTTAACTTTTTACTCTTTACTTTGTACTTAATCCCTATCTCAATTTCAGGGTTACAATCGTCATGATGGCGAGCATAATTCCAATAATCCAAAAACGGGTAACAATTTTTGCTTCGTGATAACCTTTTTTCTGATAATGATGATGTAAAGGCGACATCAGGAAAATCCTTCGTCCTTCACCAAATTTCTTCTTGGTATATTTGAAATAGGAAACCTGCATAATTACCGAAACAAGTTCGATTAAGAATACTCCACACAAAATTGGAATTAGCAATTCTTTACGAATCATAATTGCAAACGATGCAATGATACCTCCGATGGCAAGACTACCGGTATCGCCCATAAAAACCTGAGCAGGATAAGAGTTATACCAAAGGAAACCTACGCAGGCACCCACAAATGCACCCGCAAAAATCATCAGCTCACCCGAATTCGGGATGTACATAATATTCAGATAATCGGCGAAGCCAGTGTTACCTGAAACATAAGCCAAAATTCCGAGCGTGGTACCGATTACGGCCGATGTTCCCGTTGCAAGTCCATCTATACCATCCGTTATATTTGCTCCGTTTGATACTGCCGTGATGATAAATACTGTAAATGCCAGAAATACAAGAAAGGCATATTTTTCATATCCAGTTCCTAAAAATTTAAGCACCTTAGCGTAATCAAACTCATTATTTTTATAAAAAGGAATATTGGTTTTGGTTGATTTTACATCTTGTGTGTAGTAGAATGTTTCTCCTTTTTGGCGCAAAACCATTGGCACTGTTGAAGTGTTTTTAACATCATCTTTAACCGTTTGGCGAACTACAATATTTGGATGGAAGTACATTGTACAGCCTACAATAATTCCCAAACCAACCTGACCAACAACTTTAAATCTCCCTGCTAAACCTTCTTTATTTTTCTTAAAAACTTTGATGTAATCATCTAAAAATCCAATTGCACCCATCCAGATGGTGGTTATAATCATCAGGATAACGTACACATTAGCAATGTTTGCAAATAATAATGTTGGAATTAAAATACCAAGCAAAATGATGATACCACCCATTGTAGGCGTACCTTGTTTTTGCATTTGTCCTTCAAGACCTAAATTTCTTACCGTTTCACCAACTTGTTTTGCATGTAAATAATCAATCAACCTGCGGCCATAAACCGTAGTAATTATTAATGACAAAATAATTGAAACTGACGCACGAAAAGTAATGTACTGGAACAACCTTAATCCAGGAATATCGTAATGCTTATGCAGGTATTCGAATAATAAATATAACATTAGCTGCGAGGGTTTAATTGTTCAAGTAATATTTCCTTATCATCAAAATGGTTACGTGCGCCATTTATTTCCTGGTATTTTTCATGTCCTTTTCCGGCAATTAGAATAATGTCTCCGCTTTGCGCCAAATGACAAGCTGTTTTTATAGCTTCTTTTCTATCCAAAATGGATAAGGTTTTACGTTTATTGGTTGGCGAAACACCTGCTTCCATATCCGCAATAATGCTTTGCGGATTTTCAGTACGCGGATTATCAGAAGTAAGAATTACCTTATCGCTCCAATCGCAGGCAACCTGAGCCATTATCGGCCTTTTAGTTTTATCCCTATCTCCTCCACATCCAATTACAGTAATCACCTGCTCATTTCCTTTTCTGATGTCTGCAATTGTACCTAATACATTTTGTACAGCATCAGGAGTATGTGCATAATCTACAATTCCGATAATTTTATCATCAGAAACGATATAATCAAAACGACCTTCGGCTCCGCTTAAGCGGCTCAAAAGCGTAAGCACTTTAAGTTTATCTTGCTCTAATAAAATTGCAGTACCATAAACAGCAAGCAAATTATAGGCATTGAAAGAACCAATCAGTTTGAAATAAACATCTTCATTATCAATATCTAAATGCAAACCAGCAAAACCGTTTTCTATAATTTTAGCTTTAAAATCGGCAAGCTGTTTAAGCGCATAGGTTTTTTTATGAGCCTTTGTATTTTGCAGCATAACCATACCATTTTTATCATCGATATTGGTAAGTGCAAAAGCTGATTTAGGTAGCAAATCGAAAAATGTTTTCTTAGCTTTTAAATAAGCATCGAAAGTTTTATGGAAATCAAGATGATCATGTGTAAGGTTAGAAAACACGCCACCAGAAAAAGTTAACCCTTCAATTCTATGTTGAGAAACCGCATGAGAACTAACTTCCATAAAACAGTAGTCGCAGCCTGCATTTACCATATCCTTCAGCAGTTCATTTAAGGCTAAAGGGTTTGGAGTAGTGTGCGTTGAGGCAACAACTTTATCATTTACAAAATTCTCTACAGTAGAAATCAGCCCAGTTTTGTAACCTAAATCTTTAAAAAGTTTGAATAATATGGTAGCGATTGTTGTCTTACCATTCGTACCGGTAATACCTATCAGTTTTAGTTCTTTTGATGGATTTCCATAAAAATTACCAGCCATAATTCCCAGCGCAACTGAAGTATTATCAACTTTTATGTAAGTAACATTGTAATCCTCAATTTCTGGAAGGTTTTCACAAATGATAACTGCTGCACCTTGCTCTACAGTTTGATTTATATATTGATGCCCATCAGCCGCTGTTCCTACAACTGCAAAAAATACATCGTCTTTGGTAATTTTACGCGAATCAAAATTAAGTGCATTGATCTCTCTATCGGTTTTACCAACCAATTCTTTAATCGTTACACCATATAGCAAATCTTGTAATTGCATGCTTTTTTAATTTTGAATGAGTGAATTTTGAATGAGTGAATGTTCGACAAATAGCCAAACAACATTCTGTCAATCAATCATTCTATAATTCATTTTAATCTAATTGTATATCTACCAGTAAACCTTTACCAACCTTGACACCAGCCTGAACAGATTGCCTGATAACCTTTCCAGAACCTGTTACTCTTGTTTTTAATCCTGCGTTGCCCAAAAGGTAAAGCGCATCTTTTAAACCCATACCCGATACATTTGGCATTACACCCTTACGCTCATTATTTTCCTGAAAAATTGTTCCTGCACTGGTATCAATTGTATTATAATATTCAGATTTAGAAGCAAAAAGTGGCTTAAACCCAAATGCTTTATAAACTTTTTGTGTGGCTTTACTTTGTCCGGCCTTTGTTGGCGGATTACCTGTATTGCCAACCAACGCTGCAGGCACATCATTGTACATCTGCATATCACTTGCGTAAATTCTGTCTGCAATCTCTCTAAAAACCGGACCTGACACCAACGCACCATAGTAAGCACCTTTAGGATCGTTAATTACCACAATCATCGAATACTTAGGTTTATCAGCAGGAAAATAGCCTACAAAAGATGCCTGATACTGCTTGTTTGCCCTATAACCTTTATTGGCATCAGCAACCTGAGCCGTACCTGTTTTACCAGCAATCTTATAAAGTGGATTATAAACAATTTGTTTACCACTGCCTTCGGTTACTACGCCCTCAAGCATTTTTTTGATTTTGCTTAAAGTAACATCTGAGCATATTTTATCGTTTATAACCCTTGCTTTAAATTGCTCTATCGGATTACCCAATCTCCTTACTTCTTTAACAAAAATTGGTGCAATGTATTTACCATTGTTAGCCACAGCGTTATAAAACGTAAGCATTTTCAATGGCGTTAGCTGCATTTCATATCCATACGCCATTTGAGGCAAGGTCATTTTACCCCAACTTTTATTCGAAGGATTTTTTACTACAGGTTGCGCTTCACCTGGAATTTGAAGTTGAAGCTTTTCATTCAAATGCCAATCGTATAAATGATCGGTAAATTTTTTAGGATTTTCACGGTAAGCGTTATTTACCATCGATGCAATTGCCGCGTTAGAAGATTGCTCGAAAGCTTTCTTAACGGTTACCACACCAATACTCCCGTGAGAATCTTTAATCATATGTCCAGGAATTTGATAATTTCCGGTTGCAACCATTGTATTCGTATCTACCTTTTCATCCTCTAATAAAGCCATGTAAGACGCAAGCTTAAATGTTGAGCCCGGATCTTGATTACCAGCAATTGCGTAATTGAATTTCTCTTTATAAACACCTTCTTCAACTTTAGAGAAATTTGCAACAGCCCTTATTTCTCCGGTTTCAACCTCCATTACAATTACCGCACCGTGGTCTGCTTTACTTTTAATCAGTTGTTTTTCTAAAGCACTTTGCGCCAAATCCTGCATGTTAATGTCGATGGTCGAAATAATATCTGCTCCATCTTTAGGGGCAACTTCTTCTTCATCGTTAACCGGAACATAAACACCACCAGCGATACGCTGCATTAATCTTCTTCCGGTTTCGCCATTAATGTATTGATTGTATGCCCCTTCTAACCCTACTCCATTTTTCACATTAGCATTTTTATAACCAATTGTACGGGCAGCAAGTGCTTTAAAAGGTAAAATGCGTTTGTTTTGTTGTACCGCGATTAAGCCTCCATTAAATTTACCAACATTGTAAAGCGGAAATGTTCTTATCGTTTTTAAATCTGAATAACCAACTTTACGATGAATAAGCAGATAACGGGCGCTATCCTGACGACCTTTACGAAGAATTCTTGAGTAATCTTTCGGGCTCTTATCTTTAAAAATCCATGCTAACTTCATCCCAAGCGAATCAACTTTTTCATTAAAAATCTTATCATCAGCAATGCCGCCTGCAAACATATCCATACGCAATTCATATTCAGGAACAGAAGTAGCCAGTAAGCTACCATCGTTCGAATAAATATTACCTCTGGTGGCCTCCACAGCCATATACCTCGTCGAAAGACTATCCGCCATAGCCTTCCACTTATGTCCCTGTACGAATTGTACCTGACCAAGGCGTAAAACTACCGCCAAAGCAAAAAGCACAATTAAGCCAAATGCCAGATATACACGAAGCAGAATGTTTGCTCTAATATTCATCGCTTTTAACAATTATTTTTTTTGGAGGTTCTATTAATTCTTTTATTCCTAGTGTATCAACCTTTTTAGCCACTTCAGTTAGTTTGCTTTTAAACATTAACTCGGCTTTCATAGATTTATACTCCCATCTTAACTCTTTTACTTCTTTATTTAACTTATCAATTTTGCGTACATTATTTACTGCAAAGTGGCTGTTAGCGATATAAACCATACCTAAAAAAGCCAGAAAACACAAAAACGGCAATGCATCTGTAGCCGCTTCTTTTGATATCACACCCTCAATAAAAAACTTACCGATAAAGGTATCTGCAAACTTTTTCTCGTCTTCAGATTTTACTCTTTCGGGTTTTACCTTTTCCGATTTAACTTTTAATTCGGGCTCAGGTCCTAACTCCTCGTCTTCTAAATCTTCCCTGAACCTGTTCATATTTTTTCTGCTATTCTTAACTTTGCACTTCTTGCCCGATTGTTCAAGGCAATTTCTTCATCAGTTGCTACTACAGCTTTCCTGGTAATTACATTAAATGGCTTTTGATGATTACCAAAAAAATCCTTTTCCACCTCACCCTGAAATTTACCTTTAGCCATGAAATTTTTAACCGGCCTATCTTCCAAAGAATGATAAGACATCACAACCAAATGACCACCTGGTTTTAAAACTTCTGCTGCTTGCTGAAGGAAATTCTCAAGAACCTGTATTTCTGCATTTACCTCGATTCTCAAAGCCTGGAATACTTGCGCTAAATATTTATTTTCTTTTCCTTTTGGGATGTATGACGCGATTGCAGATTTGAAACTATCGATATCAGTAAAAGGCGCATCTAAGCGTGCCGTCACAATAGCTCTTGCCAGCGATTTTGCATTTTTCACCTCACCATAAATTCCAAAAATTTTATGCAATTTATCTTCTGTGTAGGTATTTAAAACTTCTGCTGCTGTAAGTTGTCCGTTTTTATCCATACGCATATCCAAATCCGCATTAAAACGAATAGAAAAACCACGCTCCGGAATATCAAACTGATGAGATGACACACCTAAATCCGCCAGAATTCCATCAACCTGCTTAAAGCCTTTTAACCGAAGATTGTTTTTAAGAAATCCGAAATTCTGATCTATAAAAATCAAGCGATCATCAGAGGGAATATTTGCCTGCGCATCAGCATCCTGATCGAAAGCGATTAAAGTTCCGTTTTTCCCAAGATGCTTTAAAATTTCTTTTGAATGACCGCCACCACCAAAGGTAACATCCACATAAACGCCATCAGGCTTTATATTTAAACCATCTATGCAAGGCTGAAGCATAACTGGTACATGATAATTAGACTCCATCAGCACCCCCTTTCTTTCCCCCCATTACTTTCTGCGCTAATGCAGCGAAATTTTCGGGCACATTATCAAAAATATCTTCGTAAGATTTTTTATCCCAAACTTCTATTTTATCGAGCTGACCAGCCAAAACGATATCATTTCCTAACCCGGCATATTCTGCAAGAGATTTAGGAATTAATACACGGCCGGCAGCATCAAGATTAATTTCTGTTGCGCCACGAGTGAATGAACGCACAAACATTCTAACCTCAGTATCGTAAGTATTTAATTTACTTACTTCAGCCAAAACTTCATTCCAAACAGACTTCGGATAAATAACAAGATTTTTCTCGAAACCACGATTAATTATGAACCCTTCTTTCTCGGCTTCAGGCAATTGTTTCTTAAGCGCAGCAGGTACCATAAGGCGTCCCTTTGCGTCAAGTTTACAATCAAATTCACCTAAAAGTTGGATCATAGTGGTATTTACACTTTTTATGTAGTGTAAAAGTAAAGAGTTCTACCACTTTTTACCACTTTTTACCACAAAAAAGTTTTCCACATCATTTTTCTACCACCAGAAGACTAAAACAGATATTAAAAAAACCTAATCAGCAATATTAAAAAGGCGTTATACGCTGATAAAAAACAAGTTAGATAAAATTATCTCATTCCATGAACAAAATTAAAGTTAGATGGTTACTCATCAAAAATCATTCTATTGCTAGACTGTAAAGATATACAGGCCAGGGTGATATATATAATAAGGTTATGAACATAATCCCTTGCTTAAAAGGCAAGAGAGTGACAGGCAAGTCATCGATGTAAAATGGTACCTTCAAGCTAGAATGAGTTGTGTATTTGTTATTCTCGAAACTAATTATAGTTGAGCTGATCGGCAGCGAATAACGGTTGTGAGCGTTGTGAAATATTTTCTTACAATCAATATGGATGCGGTAAAAAGTACGGCCAGAGATCATAGATTTTAAATACTAAAATACAGCAATACGATTCAAGCTTTTTCGGTTAAGCTTTTACTAAATTTATTCTCATTCTAGCAGACAAAAACAGATGCAGCGCTAAATCCATAACGCTGCATTTTGAACTAATTAAGGTTAAGAATGATAGAAATATTAACCTACACTTTCAAACATTAAAATAATATTAAAGTTTCAGCTAAAAAAAAATCCTCCCTCAAACTTTAATTTTAAACATGAAATGGGACTTACTTTTTTGCTGTTCATTTATGCAAAAAACCTGCACCAAGCTCCAGCAGGAATTTTCTGCACAGACTGCGACTCCATAGAAATTATACTATGCTATCGCATATTCGACACACAGCCCTTACCCGAAAAATACAATGCTTCTAATATCTCGCTAGTGCCTTACTCTAAGTGACCAGGATAGAAAAAATCAAATTGCTAAGATGCGCAGTTAAATTATAACGCGGCTTGAAAAGCTATTGTTGACCGCTTTCTAATGGACTAAACATCTGAGCATGCTTGATTTTGCTATTTTCATATATCAAAACAGCTACATCACACAAGGGGTAGGAAGCCCGAGGAAGTTGGGATACCTTGGATGCAAACCATTTGCTGAAATCATGCTCCAGTGCCCCAACTCTTCGAATCGTGATTACACCGTTTCGATAAGTAACCATTTCTTCAACTAAAATCCTTTGAAGATTGAAGCCAAGCTCAATCCCATAGGCATCGGAAGCGGTTACCGCTTTGTTCTCATTACTCATCATTTCACCCATCAAATTTCAAATCTTACCACAACAACATAGCCTATGATAAAAGGTTGCCAAAGATTATCTTTTTGATACTTCTAAATTGTTTAAAAGCTAGTGGGAAAGGCAAAACTGCTCACTGGCTTACCTGAAAGAGGTGGCAAAATTTTATCAACCAGTATTTGCCACATAATAACCGAACAAACACCTGATTTCAAGGCAGATAAATATCTAACTTTTAGAATGGTATTATTTTTGGTGGAAATTTGAGCATCTAACTAAAATCAAAAACTATGAACGAGGAAAAATTTTCGACACTTATCACCCAGTACAATAGTGCACTTCGAGCTTTTGCTTTAAAATTTGTTAGGGATGAAGATGAGGCAAATGACTTATTGCAAGACACTGTGATGAAAGCGATACGTTTTAGGGGCAGTTTTCAGGAAGGCACAAATGTAAAAGGATGGCTTTACACCATAATGCGAAATACTTTTATAAACAATTATCGAAAATCCAACAAGAAGAATGCCCTGATACACCAGTCTGAGGAAATAAATTCTGAGCAACTCCTTCATAGTGCGTCCAAAAACTCCGGAGAAAGTACGTTCATACTTGGTGATGTAAACGGCGCGATAAGTCAATTACCACATGGATTACAGATTCCTTTTATAAGGTTTGTGGAAGGTTATAAATACGAAGACATTGCTCAGGAAATGAACATTCCACTTGGTACTGTTAAAACCAGAATTCACCAGGCCAGATTACGCCTTGCAAAGAAATTGAAAATGTATAAAGAAGGCATTAACTAGCATCCGATAATAATTCAATCATAACTATCGATGGCCACTCCAATTTGGGTGGCCTTATTTTTTTCACCTTTTTATAAAAGCCATCATGATAGATCAACCTCGTCTATTTTGTAAAAAAAGCTATTATAGCTATCTTTAAGCTTGGTGGAACATATTGCTTTAATTTATGTTATTATTGATAAATACATAAAAGATGAAAACAGAACTGAAGCTAATAGCCAAAATCTTACTGGGCAGCGGTTTGATCTTTGCGGGAGTCGGACATTTAACATTTGCAAGAAAAGCATTTCAGGCTCAGGTGCCCGACTGGGTGCCACTAAAAAAAGATGATACAGTGGTTTATTCAGGAATTGGAGAAATTGCGTTAGGAACAGCGCTGGTAATAATGCCTAAGAAATACGAAAAACAGTTAGGTATAATAGCAGCGTCCATGTTTGTTGCGGTTTTCCCAGGCAATATCGCCCAATATACCAACAATCGTAGTGCATTTGGATTGGATACAGAGGGCAAGAGGATGGCCCGCTTGTTTTTTCAACCTGTTCTTATTTTCTGGGCATTAAAAAGCTGTAAAGTGGTGTAAACACAGAGCATATAGGAATATCAATAGTTAAATAACATTAGATTATTATTTTTGATATCCTTAAACTAATTATTCTCTTGCATCCCTTTTTTTTAACCGTAATCGGTGCAATTTTCATTTTATCCCTGGTTGTTATCCTGTTATGGATATATGGGCGAGAAAAAAAGTATCTCAATGCGCTGCTCGCTGCTGCCATTTTTAGCACTGCGTGGTACGCATTCATATTTTTATTGACCAGCTCTGGGCAAATCCAATACTACCCGATGCTTTTTAATAAGGGTTTGCCACTTTATTATTTTATCGGACCATGTTTTTTTTTATATCTACGGGGTGCGCTAAATCCACAATTTTCTAAGTTTAGAAAAAGTCACCTGCTGCACTTTTTAATTGCAATACCTGCCTTTATCTCGGTTACACCTTACAATCTCTTGGATTTATCGCAGCAGCAGGCAGTTGTTAACAGAGTTGCCACCGACCTTCACTATGCTTTTTCAGGAGAAAAATATATCGTAGAGCCATGGCACTGGTTTGCCTTCCCAATCTCAGGCCTTATATATTCGGTGCTTCAAGTTCGATTCACTTACATTGTTTCCAAACAAAAACTGCAGATGAAAGCCATTAGGTGGGCCTATCTTTTTTCTGGCCTGCTTATCCTAATTTTCACTGGGATGCTCGGACTGAATTTGGCGATCCTTCAAAATGCAAACAGTGCCTACTTTATGTTACACAAGAGCCCGCTGATTTTAGCTTTATCACTTACTTTATTGCTTCTCAGCCTCTCGTTTTTCTTAAATCCTGAACTCATTTTCGGATTTTCCATTAAGGAGGACGAACAAAACCAACACGGAACAGTCTCAGCCGCTCAATCCCAGCCCCATTTTACTGAAAAGCGAAAAATAAAACCAGTTGATAAAAAGCTTATTGCACAGGTTGAGCATCACGTCATTGAAAATCAGGCATTCAAGCAAACAGGGTTAACCATGAGTGGTCTTGCCTCTCAGATGGATGTCCCAAATCATAAATTATCCGAGCTGTTCAACAATCACTACCAGTCGAACTTTAATACCTACGTTAATAAGCTACGAATTGAATACGTAAAGCAAAGACTTGATTCTGGAGACTGGAAACAATTTACATTAGAGGCTATTGCGTTAGATGCAGGCTTTTCCTCTCGAAACACCTTTTTTGTTGCTTTCAAAAAGGCAGTAGACAAAAGCCCCTCTGCCTACCTTTCTGACCTCAAAAGCCGCTAATTTGTATCGATTTTGAATATCGTTACATAATCAGCTTCTCAGGTTAACCCTTTTATAAATTTTTAGGCAGATTTTTGTCGGACCATTAGCTGAATGATAATTGAGGCTGGTGCGTGAGGAAAACTAAACTAACAGACTTCAATGCCTTATTCAAAGAAAAAATCCCTGATGATTTTCAAGATCAGACCAGAAAAATTTCTGGAACTCAGCACCTTTGTCGATTGTGATACTGAATCCTTAACCGTTCTTTCTACTGCCAATAATATTTCCAGTGGCGCGGTTTTTCAGGACATAAGCTCCCTGGAGGCTATGTTTGAAGAATTTGAAAACGCTTCATAAAAGGTAAGTGCTCAAAAGATGCAGGCTGCCATACCAGCTAGCCCTGGGGATTGTGATAGGGATAACCGACCTATCTGACCTTACGCTGCCAATCATTGTGAAAAAGGTCATCCCGCATTAGCCTGTTAATTCATAGCAAGCGGTACAATCAGGTTCCTGTTAAAGCATTTGCCCTACAAAAAGTGGTGTATAAACCAAGGAAATAATTAGGTTCAAAAATTTAGAAAAAGAGTAACCAAATAAATTGGTCGCTCTTTTTTATGTATCTGTTTTAATTTAATTCTTTTATCACCCCTCATCAGTCAGCTGACTTGTAAACTGAGCCTTCGAACTCAAACTCATCAGATTTCATTACACAAAATTCATTGATACATTAAGCAATCGGTTCCAGTAACACCTTAATATCGAATGCAAAAAAAACAGAGAAGCAGTCACAGGTGAAATGCAACTGCTTATAAAGCTTTTTCTATTAGGTAGATTGAAGCGTAATCTAAATTAGTCATCAGTTAGTTCCAGATGGCCGATGCAAAGATAGCTTCAATGCTATTTAGTTGACTGTCAAAAAGTTGTTGCAAAAAGAAGCAGGTACAAATACTGTAACCTGCTCCAATCTAATTTAACGCTCTCACTACAATATACGATAAATTCCGGGGCTTGGATTAGTTAAATACCCAATTGTTTATTTCACGTATTTATTGCTTGCAATGCGTATTAAGTGGTGTGTATTATTGGATATGTTCTTGTGGGTGATTCTGTGTTCAAACTAATGGGAGGCTAATATGAATATTTATAGCCTAATAGTGAGCAGAGACGAAAAAACCAAAATATATAACACCTGAAAACAGCTCGCAACATGACTGGAGGCATTGCTCAAAAGGCCTGGTGCTATCTAAAAATCAGTTGAAGCAGCCAGATAAAGCTAGCTAAGGTTTTTCCGATGACCATCAGATCATGATATTTAGGGGAGGCTTACTTAATTGTTTGTAGTTAATGACCAGAAAAAACAGGACGGTTATTAGCCATGTGAAGCAAAGAAAAACAGGATAGCATTCTGATGATAAAGCTACTGCAGAAAAAGCAGCAGCATAAGGCCAGATTGATATCCTGTGAGGATACAGTAGCATGCTTTAAGCCATCCTATAATCTATATTTTATTAGTTCAAAAGGTCTGAAACTATTTATGGACATCTAAATTAGTAGTAATCTGATCATTGAAAGAATAACCCTTAAAAAAATCTAACGAAAGCTTATCAACTAAACGCCTATTGAAAAAGTGAATTGGCTACCCCGACCCATTTCTGAAGTCACTTCAATCCCACCACCTAATTTCTCTATTAATAACCTCACTGTATGCAATCCAATCCCGGTGCCTTGCTGTTGGAATCTATCTTTTTTACTTAACGTTACATCTTTCTCAAATATTCTTTGCAATTGCGCCTGAGGTATTCCAGGTCCATTATCAACAACATTGAAAATGATACTGTTTTGCATAGTTGCCCAGGAGATTTCTATTTCGCAAAGTGTTTTATCATTATAGCGTATTGCATTTGTTAAAAGATTGATAAAAATCTGTTGAAGTGCTATTTCAGAGGCCGTAATAGTAATGGATTCCCCAGGGAGGCTAATCTTCACATCTTCAGAAAGCACCACCATTGCAATTGTTCTTTTGACCAATTCCAGCAAGTCGACATTTGTTTTGCTGGAAGTCAACGCTTCCGGTCGCAAGGAATATTCAAGCATATCATTGACCATTTGAACCAACTTTTTTGCAGAAGATAAGTTAGCGGAGGCAAGCCTGTGAAGCTTTTCATCATTTCTTACAGTCAATTCCCTAAGCATAAGTTCGGAACTTATAGAAATACTACTTAGCGGATTTTTTAAATCATGGGCGGCAGTAGTTGCAAAGCGTTGCATAAACTTATTGCTTTCAACAAGTTGTGTGTTAGCATTTAGGAGTTTTGTGACTTTAATTTTGAGTTCCATTTGAGCGATTACCTGTCTGGCAATGATACCCAAAGCTTCAAGCTGATCGACCGTAAGTTTTCTAGGTATCCTGTCTATAACGCAAAGGCTGCCCAAAGCAACTCCAGCGGGGTTGATGAGCGAAATTCCTGCATAAAAGACAATATTGGGATCATCGGTCACCAACGGGTTTAAAGAAAAACGTTCGTCAGTTCTGGCATCATGAATTACCATCATCCCTTGCTCCTCCTGTATGGTATGCGCACAGAAAGCATGCTCTATAGGTGTTTGCGAAACTTTTAATCCAACATTGCTTTTAAACCACTGACGATGTTCATCCAGCAGCGTAATGAGCGCTATTGGCGTTCCACATATCTTAGAGGCGAGCATCGTGAGTTCATCGAATTCAACTTCTGCATCGCTATCCATTATCTGGTAATCTTCCAACGCGGATAATCTTTCGGTTTGGGAAGAATTGTTTGGCTTAATTATTTGCAAGTTATTTGTTACTAATAATGATAAATAATTCAAAAAGATGGTGTAAAAGGCTGTAAAGCTAAACAATATAATTGGTAGACCTCTATGAGGGTTTTCAAACCACATGCATCAACCTTTGGCTCTTTTTATCGGAACTGTGAAGCTGAAGATTGAACCATGACCATGCTCACTGTCGACCCAAATTGAGCCCTGATGTTCTTTGATAATATAATTACAAACGTACAGCCCCACTCCAACACCCGGAAATTTTTCAGCGGTATCGTCGGTTCTAAAAAAACGTTCAAAGATACGTTTGTGATCTTTACTACTTATACCGAGGCCGCTATCTTTAACAGATATTTTGCAATACCCGGACATGCAGGAAACATGAATACTAATTTCAGAGTTCTTGGGACTATATTTGACAGCATTGGACAAGAGGTTTATCATGACCTGCTCCAGACGTCCCATATCACCATCTATGCTTTGGTTAATATCTCCGGTGATTAAAAATTGATGATCCGGCGCATCTGCTGCAATGATATCAACTGATTCTTTTAACAATTGTGAGACACTAAACTCTTCAAACTTAAATTGCACCTTTCCTAACTGCATTTTTGAAGCGTCTAGCAGCTCGTAAATCAAATTCTCAAGCCGTTGAATGGACCTACTTGCGGTTTGGAATCCTTTGGTATAGATGACATCATTTCTTTTTTCTGCGATTTTTTGCAACATTTGAAGGTTTCCCTTAATACTAGTCAAAGGGGTTTTCATTTCATGGCTGGCAATATTAATGAAGTCCTCCTTTCTGTATTCAAGCACTTTGCGTTCGGTAATATCCTCAATAGCAAGTAGGATTCTTTCCTGAGATTTCCCCTTAAGAACCATCTGCCTTGCATTGAGTATTAATACTCTTTTACCTATCTTAAAGAATTCGCTTTCAAATTCAAAATCTTCAAAAGGATTATTGTGGGGAAGCACATTTATCAAGAGTTCTTTAAGTTCAGGTATATCCCACTCACCGCTACCAAGGGAAAAGAACTTCTGGCCAATAATATCTTCTCTGGATTGTCTAAAGAAGTCACAAAAGTTCTCATTGGCATCCACAACCTTAAGCTCACTGTCTAATACGATTAGACTCTCCCTTATCGTTTCAACTATGGCTGAAAGATATTTCTCACTCTCCTCTAGACTTTGCGTTCGATCCTGAACCTTTTCATCAAGCCTGTCCCGCTGCTCTTCTAGTTTTTGCTCCGCAAGAACCCTTTTGCTTACATCATTTTGAATGCCAATGAAGTGTGTTACCACACCGAATTTATCCCTGACGGGAGATATAATAAGCTCATTCCAGATTAGTTTAGCATTTTTTCTGTAGTTTTTTATCAGCACCTGACAATGTTCTCCATTACGGATTGCCTCCTTGATTTCCTGCCTTGATTTCTGGTCACGGTCATCTGCCTGCAAAAAACGGCAGTTGTGACCGATGATGTTGATCCTTTCATATCCTGTTAAAGTTTCAAATGCATCATTGCAGTAAATGATGGGTTCATCGGGCTTAAGGTGATCAGTAATCACCACGCCATTGCTTGATGCATTCAAAGCTGCTGCTAAAAGGCGCGGGTCTATATCGGAGACGCCAGCCAAATTCCTGAGAAAATCTTCCATTACTTTTAATGAGTCTGAATGTCGCATGCAAATTCAACTAATAACTAATTACAGGACTTTATGTTTGAAAAATCCATGAAGTTGTTAATTTATTTCGCTAAGGAGCAAAAAAAAACATCCGCCTAATGGGCGGATGTTCTTAAAAATCTATGAAGAATATTATTTTATCCTACCTTAACGTTGATTGCATTCAGACCTTTTCGGCCTTCTTCTACATCATAGCTTACTAAATCATTCTCGCGAATGTTATCTATCAAGCCAGATATATGTACAAAAAGTTCTGCATCACCATTAGATGGCACTATAAATCCAAAACCTTTTGTTTCATTGAAAAATTTTACTGTTCCTTGTTGCATTATATTTTATTTTAATTATGTTCAAATATACACAAAAATAATTGAAAGTCAAATGGTTACATGAATCAGGTCATTCGAAAAAAAAACATTTTAAATCTAATGCAATCAGGCTCGCGGCCAGTCCGCGATAAACACCTACCTCCCGCGTATAAATATTTTTTTTTATTTTGCAGTAATTATTCATTGCATTATCAAAAAGATACTTTTCATAGACGACGAACCCTCCCTTTGCGAAATGGCGGCACTTATTTTTGATCAGTACCAGGTACTGACTTTAGAAGAAAGTTCAGGAGTTATCGGGATATTGACTTCATTCCAGCCCGACATTATATTGTTGGATATCATGCTGGGGGATACCGATGGATCATTGCTGTGCAGAAAATTAAAATCAAACCCGGCTTTTTCCCATATCCCGATCGTATTGATGACAGCAGCGTTTATCAAAGAACGAGATAAAGAATGCGGAGCGGACGGATTTATCGAAAAACCATTTGACTTGGGTGCGGTGAACGCATTAATAGAACTAATCACTAAAGGGGGTTAATTGCAAAATCTCTTTTGCTATTAGCCATAATTAATAGCTTGGTCAGAAAGTCATGTTGCACATCGTTATTTAGAATGATTTCCAAATCTGCCAGCGGCTTTTCCAAAAGATTCTCTGCGGATACTCCAAGAAAATCTTTAATATTTTCACTGCAAAAACATATGATATTTTCGAAATCAAGGGCGATGAGAAAGCCATGGGATTGTACCCTTGCCGGAACGTGTATCGGCTCATTGTCACAATTGCTAAGGTTTACTTGAAATTTTGACATTCTCTGGTTGTTTGGCAATACCGAACCTACGCATATTAAACGGCAACAACTATTTAAATCGCTGAAAATAAATTATTTGTGACAACATCGATATGATATCTGTAAATCCCAAGTCGTTTATTTTTAAAGACTGCTAAAACAGTTTGCAGTACTAATGGTGAACAAAGAAGATTCAGCATGGTGAGCATAGCACAGCCCTGCGCAATGATGAAACAGTGAATTTAAGGTAAGCTCATCGGGAACATCATGCCTACTAGGGAAGGGTTAAAACGGAAAATTCTTAAATAATCGAAATGCAAACCTGGCTATGAACCTTGTGGCAACAATTCCTTCCCTGATGCTAGCAATAAAATGAAGTTATAAAAATAAACCTGGCACAGCTGTTTGCATAACTTAGAAACAAGCAATACTAATCATTGAGTTTGTTTTTTTCCAGAACCATTGGGTGGTATTCTTGTTATAACTCAAAGACTATTGACATGACAGACCCAAAAGAAAAAGCGCCAGAGCCGCAAGAAAATAGGAATTAGAATCACCAGGCAGGGTTTTGTGTGCTTTGAGAAAAAGCAAGAATCAGCAGCGAACAGAATTACTTTCCTTTCATGGTGAAACTACGAATAAAAAAACCTACTTTAGCCTAATAATCAACATGTTAAGATACGGAAAAATAACTGAGTTCAACGCAATCACAGGCAAGGGAAAGATTGTTGATACAAATGAGCAGGACATCTGCTTCGAAGTTTCTAAAATGAATGCATTGTTGTTTGTTGAGGATCAGGTGAGGTTTCGAATCATGTTAATTGGAGAGAGATTGCAGGCAACAGGCGTGAAAAAAAATGTTTCAAGACTCCCTAAAAGTTTTATGGATCATAACCTTTAGGGTATTTCTTGCCAGGTGAATCATCAGCAAAGCCCTTTTGTAATATCAAATCAAAAGGAAGACCGGAAAATGGCAAAAGTCGGACCTTCAAATTGCCAATCTATTTTTCTACTTATGCTAGCCCGTAAAGAAATCGGACACTGCTAGGAAGCACCCTTCCAAATTTATAAACAGCCAATACCCTTCCAAAATACATTACCAGAGATAGTTTGCATCAAAGCTTCAGGTATTGTCCTCTTATTTGAGAAATCAGCATGAACGATTCTCATCCTTTCAAGAACCTAGAGCTGGAAAATATAATGCGAACGCTGATTTAAAATCAGTTATTTATCTATATTTATAAAAAAGACAATGCCCTGCTATAGTTCTGAATCGGATAAAAAGATAAGAGAGATGATTTTTGCAAAGGATGATACCGCTCAAAAAGCCCTTTATGATAACTATAGTAGCCTAATATTTGGACAGTTTGTAATTTTCTGCAGATCCGCTCAGAAAGCAGAGGAGTTGACTGCGACCGTTTTGGAAACGGCTTTTATTGAATTGAGTACCGGCGTACGGGTAAATGGCAAGCTGATTGTCTGGCTAATGAAGCTGGTCAGAAAGGTTGCAAGAATGTATCTGATTGACTATTCGGTAAAAAAAAGTGAGGAGCATAAATGCATTAAAAGGCTAGTACTTTCAGAGGGCTTTAGCATCGTGGAGGCGGCAAATCTGTTAGGAATCTGTGAAAAGGAGGCTATTTTGAAATTAAGGGAAAAATTAAAAGCGTAAGAAAACGGATGAAGCTAGAAGAATTTATAAACAGTGGTATGCTGGAACTTTATCTTATCGGGGCACTCTCCGCTGAAGAAGTTTCCTTTGTCGAAAGCATGCAAAAGTTACATCCGTCTGTTAATTTAGAACTGGCAAAACTTGAATCCTTTTTCGAAGAATATGCCTTCAGAAACGCAGTTTACCCGGATTTAAAAACTGATAGAAAAATGGAACTAATCTTTGCCGGGATAAAGGCGGAGGAAAAATTGCAATCAGGTAAATTGCCGCTGATAACTGCTTTTTCAAACGCAGGTGCCTGGTTAGAATTTGTCACTCCCCTGTTGCCGGAAAAAGCAACAGAAAAGATTTTCCAGGAACTGCTACAGATGGAAAATGGCGTTACGCAGGTCCTCATCGTTTCCACAGTTGACATTGAGCAGGAAGTTCATGAAAGCTTAAATGAGAGTTTTTTGATTCTTAAAGGCACCTGCGTATGCACGATAGGTGACAAATCCGTTCACATGGCTGCAGGCGATTTTATGCAGATACCGCTGTTCGAGCCTCATAATGTGGTGATCACCTCAGAATCCGTAACAGCTATTTTGCAGCATGTTGAACTAGCTTGATATTTCTAAGGAGCTACTTTGACTCCCAAAAAGATATTAATGTCTGGTATTTTCATACATCCCAGTCACAAAAGCGTAATTAGGCCTTAATAAATAAGTAAGCCACGCCGGTAGATAACCAATAAAGTCTTGTTGTTGATACTAAAACTACACTTGTAAGTTCGATGAGCCATATTAACTAAAGTAAAGAAGTTTTAGCCGCAACTTAAGATAAAATACACCTGAGGGCTGTACTATTTTATTAAAAGATGCACCACTTCAATCAAGGCTTCTTTAATCATTTTTTTTTTTCACGAGTACACATTACATCTTTCGTGGTATCTGAAAAAAAACATTACTCAAAGTTTATTGTTGAAAATATTTGACCTGATAGATTTCTATTTATGAAACAGTTTCGATATCTCGCCTTACAGACTCTTATTCTTTTCACCACTGTCTTATCCAGCGCATGTCAATCGCCGAATTCATTTCCAGGCGTATATGCAGGCGTAAAACTTAGCCTAAATCCCCTTGGTGGCGCAATGAATAGAACAGATGTGGTAATTCTGCTGCGAAAAGACAAAACCTTTACCGACCAGCTCAATAAAAAAGATTGGAAAACGGCCATAAGAGGTAAGTATGAAATCAAGGGCGCTGATCTGCACCTGCTCTATTCAAATGGAAATAAAGACAAATACACCATTACCAAAGGGGGCAACCTGGATGGTGGAAACCATGTATTATTCAAAATGGACTTAGACAACAGCGTGCCCAAAGGAACCTATGTTTTCAAATTCATTAGTGGAAGCGGTGGCATCGCAACCGGGACCACGTATATCGGATCGAGTACTCGAAGAAACTTAAGCTTTGATGGGGCAGGAAATTTCACAACAGATAAAGAGTCAACTACAATAATAGCAGGTGATAATATCGGTGGTGGCACCAATACCAATAGTGATGGCAGTGGAAAATATTCACTAAAAGACGGCGTATTAACCCTTAAATATGGCAACGGCAATACTACAACACACAGTTTCTTTGCAAGTCCTGCAAGCGGCAAAAGTAAAGCGATGGCAGTGATAGACGGCAGTTTTTATTTTATGGGCGAGAATGATAAAAAAGCGGGCAGCGAGGAAAAAAAACAGCCTAATGCCAAGCTACCCTCTGCTTTGGAGATTTTTACCAACGTGAGAAAGCTTTACGGTGGCCAGGCGCTGGACAACCTTAAAACCTATACCATTAAAGCTGAGCTAGGTGGCATCCAGCTCACCTCTTATAACGATCTTGCAGGCAATCGATTCCGCAACGAAATGTTTCATAAAGGGAGGCTTATAGCAGTGGAGCAAATTGGCCCAGACGGTGGGTGGTTATGGAATAACGGAAAGAAGACTATTAGTGATAAACAACGTCTTCTTGAAGCCAAATATAATGATTACACAGGTGTCTTAGGTCTGGGGAGGAAGAACAGTACCGTATTTACCCGTGGAAAGGTACAGGCTACCAGAGATGGTTATGCTGTTCAGTTCGAGGTTGACGGACATAAATTCACTTACTTTTTTGACAGCAGCTATATTCTTCTGGCGGATAGCTACCAGATTGGGAGTAAAAACCAGACCAATATCTACAGCAATAACCGCACAATCGAAAACATTAAAATGCCTTTTAGAACCATAAGTTCATCTGGAAAAGATAAGGTAACCATAAACTATCAAAGCATCATAATCAATAGACCATTAGCTACCGATTGGAAAGTGCCTCTTTAATCAGCTCACCCTGCTCTAGGATATTCAGAACAAAAACATCCAGGAACTAAATGGCTGATTGACAAAAAAAAGTCCCCTCGAGGTCATTACGGTCTAACCAGCTGATATTTTTCTACCTTGTTGTTAATTGGTTTTAAGCTCCGCAAATACTCGTAAATTGCTTCTAAATCGGCTGGCCTCATACCTGCGTACATATTCCATGGCATTGGCGTATTAATATCGCCTTTGGCAACTATTGGTGCAGCATAAGCGGTGTCGGCAAAAATTTTGAACCTTGCTAAAAACGTACCCTTGCTCCAACGACCAATGCCGGTATTTAAATCGAATGTGATATTTGAAGAAGTTACCTTGCCTCCAGGTAATCCAAATTCCATTCCGCCGCCAAATTCAGTTCCGCTTACTACCCGGCCTTTTTCATTCTTGCTATGGCAGTCCACACAGCCGGCAGCGTTAACTAAGTAGGCACCATATTCTACGGTATTCGAAACTAGAGGTTTGCTTTGAAAATCAGCCTTCTGGGGCATAGTATTGATAATAAAGTTGACCGGAAAATCAGATTTGGATGGAGGAACAATATTTTCGACTGGTTTGAGCGTTCTGATGTAAGAAATAATATCATAAATATCTTTCTTATCCATTTTACCAAACCGATGGGCCGCCATAATTGGGAAAAGCGCTTTACCATCTTTATTTACTCCACTTGTTATGGCCCTGAAGAGCTCGCCATCTGTCCAGGTTTTAAGTGCAAATGGCGTCAAGTTTGCAGCATAGTATTCCCCGGGGAATCCCATTTCTTTATTAAATACCTCGCCACCCCCACCCATTCCGTCCGCTTTCATAGGCCCTGCGAACCGAGACCAGTCTCTGCTACTGTGACAATCCATGCAGACTGCAACATGATTGGCCAGATACTTTCCGTTTTCGATACTTTCAGGGGTAGACTTGATGGTGAGTAAAGGTGCATCGCCAACATCAGGCAGTGCAATTTTAACGTAGGTTCCTGCTGTTACGGCCAACAGCAGGATGATTCCAAATAGGAGAAGGAGAACTTTGAGCGTTTTCATTATGATTTGTTTGGTTGGTCAACATAAACATAATCATTAATATTTGAAAAACAGATAGTTAGGATGAATTTTAAAACTTTTGTTTTTTTTTATCGACGGAACACAAATGTTTCTTTATCTACGTAGGCGCTCAACATCCAGTTGACCCCCACCTATTCCATATCTTTGGTAGCCAGCCCATCGAGAAACCATTTGGAACGATAAGTAAATTCTACTTGCTGTTCTCCCGATTCATCGGTAACCTTACTTGTAAAATCGTGTGCGATCTGACGCTCGTCCTCCAAGGCTAACTTGGCCAAGCTAGCATACTCGGCTAAGTCCAAACCAGACTTGATGACAAAGTAGGGTATCCCGGTTTCAGTATATAAGGTTTCTAATACACCGCTTTCAAATTTGTTTCTCTCTGCCTCGCTAAATGAAGGCTTATTTATTTTAGTGGTCATACTCAAATTTTATTTATGGCTAATTAAATGCAAATTCTTAATCATCAGACTCATCATCAAGCCGCTCAGGATGCCGCAATTCGATTGCCTCAGAGAGTTTATCGAGCAGTTCATCGCTAATGCGACCTGGGTTTTGGCAGATATCTAAAAAGCCCTGGCTATTGGGCGATAAAGAAGCAACCATTTTCCCATTCTGGAAAACACGATATCGGCAGCTGGATTGGTTACTATCCGGGAAAATGCCAACCTGAAAAGCCTGCAATTCATCCTCCCCGATAGCGATGTTATAAGTTTCCATAAACCAAACGTTAGTGCTCTGCTTTTTGTTGGTTGTGCTGGTCGATAAAGCCGCCCAGCTCATCGAGGATTTCCTGGTCGGTATCAGCTCCTGAAATCTGTACCCAGCTACCCTTCTGTTTCGCCACCCTTCTTACCGTCTCGCCGTTGGGCATGAAGTCAAAGGTATCCTTGGAGCCATATTCAACGATGGTATAAGTAATATCATCTCCCCTTTTATTTTTGATTGTGTATGCTAGCTCTTCCATGTCTATGCAACAATTGGCACCGGCATTGGTTTATTATTTTTATACAAAATCCAAATGCCCTGTGAGCTGTCATAAACATTTCAACGCGCGTGAGACCAAAAAAGGCATTCATCATGCAGGAAAGCCTCATACGCTATTGCTATCATGTCCAGTTTTATTAAAGATTGGAGCTGATTTGGATTACAAAGTGCAAAGTTATTTAGGGTTAAAATTTTATACTTATAGAATCCTATTTCGAAAAAACTGGAAAGAGTCTTTTTAGAGCTTAACTATCTTAAAATAGTTAAGCTGCCGGAAACTTTTTGGCCATCTCCGAAATTAATGGCGTAATAATATGTTCCAACAGGTACTGCCTTACCTTTGCTTGTGCCATCCCAGGGACTTTTATATCCTAAAGATGAAAAAACCCTGGCTCCATATCTGTTAAAAACACTCACACTACAACGTAAATCTGATGAAAGACCTTTGATTTCCCAAACATCATTAATTCCATCATTATTAGGTGAAAATCCACTTGGAATAACACCGGCTGATGCATTTTCGATAACGTTAAGCAATCCATCCTGATAAGAAATACTATAATTTTGTGAAACCGCATCGCTTGCTGTAATAAAATAAATGCCCACAGGAGATAATTTATCTGCATTTGAAATTATTGTAGGCTGAGCCAAAAGCATGGCAGGCAAATCATTATTTACAAAACCATTGTAGCTTACCGTAAAAACCGGATTTTCTGTATTCACGAATTTAGTTTTGCTGTCTGCAGTAATCAATAATGGAGCTAAGTCAACAAAGCTTAATGGCATAGTTAGTTCTGCCGAAGTTCCTGAACTTTTGATTTGAATTTGTCCTGAATAATCCCCAGCCGAAGTAGTTGATTTAAGTCGAATATAGATTGTAGTGGCTTCCAAGTTTTCGGCAGAGCCGATGGTTAAAGCAGCACTAAAAAGATTATTATTGGTACTTATCTCAAATCCATCTGGTGCAGTAATCACAACTGATTCTGCTAAATTCTCTCCTGAAACAGTGAAGCTTGTTGTAGCAGATGCCTTTCCATAAACTGAACTTAATGATTGTAAATTACCATATGCTAGTGCTTTAGGAACGGGAACTAGTGGGTTAACAGTTATTGTAAATGTAACAGGCTTTGCTGAGCAGGATAAAACAAAATCGCCGAAAGAATACGGATTTGAGCCTACCCGGAAATCGGCTATAATTGAATTTGTTGCTGTATTTAACACAGATACAGTTCCAGGAACCTGATTGATTATATATAAGCGGGAACCATCTTGATTCAGTGAAATTCCCTCTACATATTGCCCTGCAGGTATTCTTGCCGTAACAGAATTATTTGTTGTATTTATTACCGATACTGAATTTCCATTAGATGTTACGTATAAGGTTTTTCCATCTGGACTTAAAGATACCGCATTCGAGTACGGAACTGAGATGCTAGAAATAATTGATTTAGTTGAAGTATTAATTACTTTAATAGTATTATCTCTTGCAGTTACGTATAAAGTAAGTCCATCAGGGCTTAGTACAACTGCATTTGAGCCTGCTCCTATTGGTATTTTATATGCAACACTGTTTGTTTCTGTATCGAAAACAAGAACATTATTATCATAAGCAGCCGCTGCGTAAACGTATTTCCCATCAGCGCTCACGCACAAGCTGTAAGTTCCTATGTTAAGTCGTAAAGTTTTAACAATGGTGTTTGTTTTTGTATCGATAACGGAAAAATTGCCATTACCATGTATAGCATAAATTCGATTACCATCCGGGCTTAGCACAAATCCTAATTGATAATCTTCTGTTATAATACTCGCTTTTACGGTATTTGTAGCCGCATCAATTACAGAAATTGATCCACCGTGATAATTGGCTATATATATTAAACTGCCGTCGGGACTTATATCTACATTCATAGGATTTAAACCCACTGGAATAGTTGCAACTACAAGATTGGTTGAAAGATTAATTACCGAAACGATATTGAGGTAAGTATCGGCGATATATGCAAATCCAGAACTAGCAGGGGTTGCAGTAATTGTTGCTGTAATTGGTCTGGATGTATTATTAGTGGCAACGAAAGAATTAATATCTCCTGTTCCACTTGCAGATAAGCCAATATTAGCATTATTGTTTACCCAATTGTATTTACAGGCAGAGGCGCCAAAATTTACAGCTGCAGTATTTTCGCCGCTTAAGACGGTTTGATTGGTTTGAGCATTAGATAATAAAGATTGGGAGAGAATTATTAATAGAATATTTACAGCGAGAAAATATATCTTCATGAGGGCGCAATCGAAAATTAATAAAAAGCGGTTCGGATTTATAAATACGACTCGCAATATATAGAATTAATCATTAATTGCCGTAACTTCTAAATTCATTACCGGCTATGGATTTTAACAAAAAAATCTTTAGTTTCATAATTGAGGTATAATGCATTAACAAATCAAAAGTAATCTATATTCACCATCATTTTCGAGGGGTGCACGGTGTACGCAGGGCAAAACTTGTTGCCCAGGCCGATCTACTGCTAACCGCCATAAATTACCAATACCTAAACTTACAGGAGTGCTGCCAGTTTTTAGCTGATAATGCATATCGAAATAATTTTCTTTTAAAAAGTCTTCAAATTCTGTTTCAGCGCCATCATGTAAATCTTTAAGCTTCTGCCTAATCTCCGGAATCAGAATTTTTTGTTCAACCTGATTATTCGGTATGATATCTCCCGCTGCTCCATGGTATGTACACAAAAAAGTATCCGTGCTAACTGGTGAACGGTCAACATGGAACGAGTATACATCGGTAGAAATAAAATCGAATTCCTGGTCACGAGGATAAGCCTTGATTAAATTAAGAACAGGCAGTGCTCCCAAATCTGTTAATAGAGTTAAATCATTTATGATTTGTTCTCTTGCTATTGAACCGTTTACTGATAAGCAAAGATTCAAAAGATCCTCAATTGATACATCAGTGACGTCTTCTTTTAGCTTAAGCTTAGAAACAACCTCTTTAAAATCTCCAGCTAAATTTCTTTCCCAGCAAAACGCATTAATTTCTTCTCTAAACTCCGCTTTTATAAGTTCTTCAAAAGAATTAACCACTTTGAACTGCTCTGTATGCAAAAATTCACCAATCATACTTATTTTAAACACATTTTAAATGCTGGTCAAAAATACTAAAGATTGTGGCCACAATAAAATGGGCATCTTAAGTACTCTTAAAATAATAAAAGCCCGAAAGATAATCTTCCAGGCTCCTATTTTTCTATAAAAAATAAGTAGGTTATTCGTTAATTGCCTTTACACCTGGCAATTCCTTACCTTCCATGTATTCTAATAAAGCGCCACCACCCGTAGATACATAACTTACTTCATCTTCTAAACCGAATTTTGCGATTGCCGCAGCAGAATCACCACCACCAATTAAAGAGAACGCACCATTATCTTTAGTTGCAGCTACTACCGCATCAGCAACGGCTTTAGTACCCACTTCAAAGCTTTCCATTTCGAAAACGCCCATCGGACCGTTCCACAGTAAAGTTTTAGAGTTTTTAATTACATTCTGAAATAAAGCTGCTGATTTAGGGCCAATGTCAAGTCCCATCCAATCTGCGGGAATCTGACCAGAATCTACAGCTTTTTTATCCGCATCGTTTGCAAATTTATCTGCAATTACCGTATCAAGTGGTAGAATTAAGTTTACGCCTTTTGCTTTTGCTTTTTCAACTAACTCTAAAGAAAGCTCTTGTTTATCCGCTTCTAATAATGAAGTGCCGATTTCGCCACCTTGCGCTTTTGCGAAAGTATAAGCCATGCCGCCACCAATAATCAGGTTATCAACCTTATCCAATAATTTTTCGATTAAAAGGATTTTATCTGATACTTTAGCACCGCCCATAATTGCAGTAAATGGTCTTTCCGGATGATTTAATACTTTCTCTGCATTTTCTAGCTCAGAAGCCATTAGATAACCGAAATATTTAGCATCAGGAAAAAATTCAGCAACAATAGCCGTAGAAGCATGCGCACGGTGCGCGGTTCCGAAGGCATCATTAACGTAAACATCTCCTAAACCTGCAAGTTTTTCTGCAAAAGCCTTGTCTCCTTTTTCTTCTTCCTTATAAAAACGTAAGTTCTCTAACAATAAAACTTCGCCAGCAGCTAAATCTTTTGCCTGATTTACAGCAGATTCACCAATACAATCATCAGCAAATTTTACTTCTAAATTTAACATAGAAGATAAATCGGCCAGAATGTGCTTTAAAGAATATTTATCAGTTGGACCATCTTTTGGACGGCCTAAGTGCGACATTAAAATTACTGAACCACCATCTTTCAAAATCTTTTGAATGGTTGGAAGCGCAGCACGCATTCTTTTATCATCAGTAATTTTAAAGTTATCATCTAAAGGCACGTTAAAATCTACCCTTATCAGTGCTTTTTTATCTTTAAAGTTAAACTGGTCTATTGTTCTCATGTTTATTTATTTTGATTTTAAGTTTAATTTCATTTCGTAATGGAATCCGATTCCCGGTATGTCGAACTCTGGAGATTCGGTTGTAAAACCGATTTTCTTATAGAATGGTGCAGCTGTTGAACGGGCATTGCACCACAGATAATTCGTATTGTATTCTTTCAGGTATTCGATGGCAAAATCTACAAGCGCTTTACCATAACCTTTCCCTCCATAATCGCTATGCGTAGCCATGCCTCTTAACTGATAACCCTCACCCTCGTTTTCAAAAAAATCGTTCCGCATAAAGGTTGCTATTGACTTGATTTCTCCATCGAGTTCATAGCCAAGATGGAAAGTATCATAAGCTTCATCGCCATCAAAAATGCAATGCTCGTAAGATTTACCATTTCTCAGCATCATGCTTCTTAGGGGAAGTACTTCTTGTGCCGATATAAATTTTACCATAGATTATTTCAATTCAGGGATTTTTCAAATTTATGCAATCGTTCCCGTAAATTAAGGAGATTGTTGGTTTTTTAGTTTTTGGTTAATTGGTTAATTGTTTAGCTGGTTAATTTTTTATTGGTTAACTGTTTAATTGGTTAACTGTGTATTTGTCTAATTGGTAATTGGTGACTTCGCAACAGGCAACAGATAACAGGCAACAGATACCAACTAAACCACTTCAACTTTGCTTGCTTCAATTTTTTTAATTAAATCTACAATACGGCTGCTGTAACCAAATTCATTATCGTACCATCCAACAACTTTAACCAAATCGCCAACTATTGAAGTTAACTGTGCATCGAACACACAAGAATGTGGATTATCAATTACATCAATAGAAACAATTGGATCTTCTGTATATTCTAACAAGTTTGATAATTCGTTGCTTGCTGCCTTTTTAAAAGCACTATTAATTTCTTCTACCGTTGTTTTCTGTTTAAGGATACATGTAAAATCAGTTAACGAACCATTTAATACCGGAACCCGAATACCAGCACCGCCCAATCTACCCTCTAACTCAGGGAAAATATGTGTAATTGCCTTTGCGGCTCCTGTAGTTGTCGGGATAATTGAAGATGAAGCTGCTCTTGCTCTACGTAAATCTTTATGGTTACTATCATGCAGATTTTGGTCGCCCGTCATAGAGTGAACCGTTGTAATGTATCCTTCTTCAACGCCCCAGTTATCGTTCAAAATTTTTATCATAGGTGCTATGTTGTTAGTGGTACAACTTGCATTAGATAAAACCGGACTTGACAAATCTATATCATTATCATTCACGCCTAAAACCACCATCGGAATATCATCAGCAGCCGGCGCAGAGATTATAACCTGTTTTGCTCCAGATTGAATGTGTCCTTCTGCATCTTCCAGTTTTAGATTTTTCCCTGTACAATCTATTACGATATCAACCTTTAAAGCTGCCCATGGAAGTTGTATTGCATGTTTCATCGAAAAGAATGGAATAGAAACTCCATTAATTGAAATTGCATCTGTTTTAGCTTCAACAGCTCCTTTAAATACTCCGTGAACGGTATCGTATTTAAAAAGATGTGCCATTGTTTTTGGTTCAGATAAATCATTAATCGCCACCACCTCAAATCCTTCGGCCAAGGCCAAACGTAAAAAGGTTCTCCCTATTCTACCAAACCCGTTAATTGCTATTCTCATTAAATAAAATTAGAGCGCAAAATTAATGTTTATTTTGAGATTGTTGAGTTGATTATTGGTTAATTGTTTTTTGGTTAATCGTTGAATTGGTTAATTGTTGAATTGGTTAATTGCAGAATATTGAAGTTTGGTTAGACTGACTGATTGAAGGAAATAGAAAATTGGAAATTGATTAATTCTTGATGTACATGATAACCGAGCACATTGCGAGCTCATTAATGCAGTTAAAAAACAATAAAAACCGATTAATAACTGGCGGCTGCTAGATTTCTATCATAGGCAGTGGTTAGGCTAATTTGTGCTTCCCGAAATCTAGACCATGCCGGATTAAAAGCTGAACGGGGATTTTGTACTTGGGCTTAGCTGGGTGGAAATAGAACTTGGTTCGTTGGTTCGTTGGTTCGTTGGTTCGTTGGTTCGTTGGTTAGTAAAAATTTAGGTTATTGGATATTGTTTTAATTGGTTAATTGATTAATTGTTTAATTGTTTATGGTCTTCAACTACGCTCAGACTGACAACATAGAATAAAGTTGATGAGAAGCGAAGGACGATAAACGAACATCGCTTACGCTCAACGCTTGCCTACTGGTAACTCATAACAGGAAACACATTGAACTACTTCCTATTGGCATTATCCATTTTACGCAGGCGGTAGAAAAGCACAAAATCGAAAACTACACACAAACCTATAATGAAAAATATCAGGAAGAAATTACCCATATTCTGCATTAACAATGCCATTAAAATAACAGCGACATTTAATCCGGCGGCTAGTAAAATTATTTGAGGTGGTTTGTATCCTAATCTTTCTAAACGATGATGAATGTGATTTCTATCGCCAACAAAAGGCGAATTACCCTTTATTGTACGTACCGTAAAAATTCGAAGTGAATCATATACAGGTACTATGATAATGGCAACAGCAATAGCCGGAGCAGAAAAGACGAACGGTGTTGAATCGCCCGTAAACTTACTAAGTTCGATGAATTTGATAGATAAGGCAGCTGTTACCAAGCCAATGATGAGTGCGCCGGTATCGCCCATAAAAATTTTTGCCGGATACCAATTGTATTTAATAAAGCCCGTTACAGCACCTGCCAATGCAAATGCAATAAAAGCATAAGAAACCTGATTCATCATTGCAAAGAATACACCAAAGAATAAGTTTGCGGTTATACCAATAGATCCGGCTAATCCATCGATACCATCAATAAGATTAAAAGCATTATTTAAGAAAATGATCAGGATTACGGAAAATACACCTCCCCAAAACATATTCATATCGCCAATTCCTAAAACACCATATAAACTGCTTAACCTGAACCCTCCAAAGAAAACCAATATTATCGCTACGACTAACTGCAAGAGAAATTTAGTACTGGTGTTAGTACCATAAACATCATCTTTTAAACCTAATGCAGCCAGGATAATACATGATGTAATTAGAAAATTAGCTTCCTTAAATTGAACAATCGCCGAAAAAAGCAAAACGCTGATGGTAAAACTTCCAAAAATAGCCAAACCACCCAAACGCGATATGTTTCGCTTGTGATTTTTGCGATGCATATCATTGGTATCAAAAAGACTATATTTTATAGAAGAAAAGATAACTGAAGGTATACTAAAAACAACCAAAGCGGTAGCTAAACCAAAAATGGCTATGTAAAATAGTTCGGGATTTGATTGTAATAGGGTTTTTAACAAAATTGTTGTATTGTGTTACAAATATAGGCAATGCAATTTTATTGTGACAAGCTTGTATGCGTTGTATGATAAAAATCAAGAAATACTTAAACTTATAATTTAATCATAAACTGCTCAAATTTTAACAGCTTCTTTTTCATCAATGTAATTAAAGGTAATGGAAGTTTATTTCTTTTTAAGGCTATAAAATCATTTTTCGCCGCCAACCAGATTGCTTTTAAAGTTCCGTTGCTCACTCCACCCATTCTCATATTAACCATTAGCATTGGTAAGTATTTTATTCTTATTTCATAAACATATAGATACCTCAATATTAAATCATAATCTGCTGCAGTACCTAAATCTAAGGCATAATTTCCATGCTTTTTAAGGGTGTCTTTTTTAATATATAGAGTTGGGTGTGCAGGCATCCAGCCATTTAATAAATCCTTTTTTTCGGCCTGCCTGGATTTCCACTTCCTTATAATTTTTAAGGTGTGTGGGTGGACGTAATTTAAATCCCCATAAACTGCTTCCAACGCCGCATCATTATTAAACAGCGCTACAATTTTAGTAATAACATCATTACTGGCAAGCATATCATCAGCATTTAGTAAACCTATTACGTCACCAGAGGCTAAATCAATTCCTTTATTAATTGCATCATACAAACCTTTATCTGGCTCTGAAATGAATTGGCTGATGTGCGAACTGTATTGATTAATAATGCTTAGCGTATTATCTTTTGAAGCACCATCAATTACAATATATTCAATATCATCATAATCCTGTGCGATTACAGATTCGATACAATCTTTAAGAAATGCTTCACCATTAAACACTACGGTTATCAGAGATACCTTCATTAATATTTTTATACCTTTTATTGATGCTGACGCAGGCTATACCTGCCGTAAAGATAAAAAATACAGGCACATAATCGTCTATTGGACAATTGGTGGTAACTAATGCATAAAAACCGGAATACATGATATCTTCTAACGCCGGTGAAGAAGCAGTTGTACCATAATTGTACACGTGACATGGTACATTAGTGGTATTAAAACATCTCGCTGGCGTTAAGGTATTATAGCCACATGACCGACAGAGGTTTCAATCCAATGCGTTGGACTTCCTGAGCCGGATGTATAAGGTGTGTAGTATAGTCGAGATTGACCAGTTACGCCAGTGGTAATGTGACAACCATCTATTCCATCTGCTGCAAAAATAAATTTTGGGATTGTTAAGAGCGGGATGATTAATAACAACTTTTTCATTAGCTATATAATTAATCATACAGCAAGATAGGTTTACTTTTATAAAAATCAAATTTATTTTTTAGTGGTTTAGTTCAGGGTGAATTGTTTTAATTGGTAAATTGTGTAATTGTTGAATTGACAAATTGATTAATTGGTAATTAAATTTATTGTCCTGGCCGGACTGGCTTTTTTACCTTTTTCTTGATAAAAAGGTAACCAAAAATCAAGGCTTGGAAATGATGTTGGATAAACCTAATAAAGCTTTGATTTGCGGTAGCACAAGCCCGATGAAAAATCGGGAATACGCGCTACCTTTATCCTGGGTAATTTGAATGCCTGTGCAAAAAGCTTTATTGCTTTCTCCTTCCATCACTTCCTATGCCAGATAGCATGAAGGATAGTATGAGGCTTAGTTGGGTGGATGGGTTATTGGTTAATTGAAAACGTTAATTGGTTGATCGATTATTAAAAATTGTTAGTTGGTTATTGACAAGGAACGGTCTTCGACTACGCTCAGACTGACAAATTGATAATTGACAAATTGATTAATTGGATTAAATTTATTGTCCTGGCCGGACAGGCCTATTCTCTTTTTGACAGCAAAAAGAGAGAAAACCGAGCTTTTGAGCTAGCTCATTAATGCACTTAAATCAATAAAAAACTAATTAATAAACTGCCGCTTCGCTAGATTTCTGTTAAAGTAAGTAGCTGGGCAAATTTGTGCATCCCGAAATCTAGACCATGCCGGTCGAAAAGCGGAACGTAGGTTTTGTAGTTAGGCTTAGTTGGGTGGAATTAGTTGGATGGTTAAATGTTTAATTGGTTAGTTGTTGAATTGTTTTAATAGGTTAATCGGTTATTTGATTATTAATTGAATCTGGTCTTCGACTACGCTCAGACTGACAAATTGATAATCGACTAATTGATTAATTGGTAATTAAATTTTATTGTCCTGGCCGGACTGGCTTTTTTACCTTTTTCTTGATAAAAAGGTAACCAAAAATCAAGGCTTGGAAATGATGTTGGATAAACCTAATAAAGCTTTGATTTGCGGTAGCACAAGCCCGATGAAAAATCGGGAATACACGCTACCTTGATCCTGGGTAATTTGAATGCTTGTGCAAAAAGCTTTATTGCTTTCTCCTTCCATCACTTCCTATGCCAGATAGCATGAAGGATAGTATGAGGCTTAGTTGGGTGGAAAGAGATTAGGTTAATTGTTGAATTGGTTAGTTGGTTAATTGGTCTTCTGGTATTTGATTATTAGTTGAATCTGGTCTTCGATTATGCTCAGACTGACAAATTGATAATTGACAAATTGATTAATTGGATTAAATTTATTGTCCTGGCCGGACAGGCCCATTCTCTTTTTGACAGCAAAAAGAGAGAAAACCGAGCTTTTGAGCTAGCTCATTAATGCACTTAAATCAATAAAAAACTAATTAATAAACTGCCGGCTCGCTAGATTTCTGTTGAAGTTAGCAACCAGGCCAATTTGTGCATCCCGAAATCTAGACCATGCCGGATTAAAAGCGGAACGGAGATTTGTGGTTGGGCTTAGTTGGGTGGAATTAGTTGGATGTTTAATTGGTTAGTTGTTGAATTGTTTTAATAGGTTAATCGGTTATTTGATTATTAATTGAATCTGGTCTTCGACTACGCTCAGACTGACAAATTGATGATTGAATAATTACCTGGGAGATTGGAACTTAGGCAAAGTTTAAACTTATACATTGCAACTGTTTGGCAATTTTGAGGGGACTCCCCTCCTTATTTTCAAGGAGGGGCCGGGGGTGGTTTAGTTGCTTTATGGATTATTAATAAACTACGGTCTTCGACTACGCTCAGACTGACAAAGTGATAATTGACAAATTGGTTAATTGGTTATCGATTCATAGTCCATTAGTTCATTTGATGGTTGTTAATTATTCACTTATAATTATTATCCCTTTGGTGCAGACTAGCTATCCCCAAGTTCACTATTTGTTAACCCATTGTTAACCCTTTTATTACCCATTGTTAACCCATCCTTTACTTTGTTAACCCCCTGCTTACCCAAAAGGTTAACAAAGGGTCAATAAAACCTTAACAGATACCTTTTATAAGGCAAAGAAATATTGAAGCAATTCGCTTGCAAGTCGACCTAAATTGTGAGGACATGTAATACATTATTGATTTGCAGTACCAGATAGGTAGACCATCAAATATTTTCAGGATGATATTATCAAATACTACAACATTAATTACTGAAAGCAGGTAACCGATAACAAATGGCCGAATATTATGCTAGCATAACTTAGTACTATTACTATACTTTATCTATGCTTTATCCCTACTTGATCTATGCTTAAGCTATGGACTTGCTATTCTAATAGTTTCTCTTTCTGCGGATGATAATGAAAGCACATGCTGCGGCTACTGAGCCTAACGCCCAGGAGTAATCATCGAGGTTGCATTGCAACACATAGCTTGAATAATAAGTGCCGGGTAGAGCAGAATAGTATGGCCCCAGACCTAATGCATTAGTCTTCTTATTGCAGGTTATCAAATAAAGTAAACTCCCTATACTCACTGCCGAGCTTATTTCTCCTCCTTGATCACATACGTAACATGCAGTTGAAGAAGAAACTGTCCCTGAAAAGCAGCTTGTGGACTGCCCTGGGCTAGTATACATTTTTAAGTCACTAAATAAATTTACATTTAGTGCAGTGGGGGCAGGATTTGAATAAATATTTGAATTAACCAAACAGCCATCTGCAGCGTTGGTATTTTGAAAGAGAAGCAATACGAAAACAATTAAGAAATATCTTAGGCCTTTCATTATTTGTAATGGATGATTCATTACAAAACTATAGGCACTACCTAGTTATAAGATCGTTCTTTTTGTTCAGTATTAATTGATAGAATTTAATTCTAATCTCCGAAAAAAGAACAAACTGCTAATTCCAAATACTAAAACTACAATTGGAATGTAATCATCAATAGGTACATTACAAACCTTTCGACTTATTGTAGCAATTATCCCATTAAAGTTAGTCCATGTTGTACCATTATACGGATAACATCTTGTGCTAGGACTATCTGCTGGCTTATACGAGATATAATAATCATCGCAATTTAGATTTGCAAAGGTTTTATTTGTCACTACAGTATAAACATTTCCATTATATGCTGGGTATCCTGAATTAGGATTTGAAGGATTGTAGGGATTTCTATTACCAATAGGATTAGCTCTCAGCTTTGTATCATTATCATACAAACATCCAACTACATCTTCAGCGTAACATGTAAAGACTGGTAAGATAATTAGAGATAATATTATTATTGGATTCCTCATAATGATTCACCCATTAATAACTTTATAGACATATACTTATCAGATAAAAATCGAATTATGAAGCTTATTTTGATTGCTTTTGCAACAAAACGAAACTTGTAATCAAATCTTGAACACAACAATTGCATTTTAAAAGGATGATTAAAAATTAGTTAACTAATTTTTTCATAAATAGGCGCTGCGAAAATGAACAAAAAACTCAAAATTAAAAATGAACAAAATGAACAAAAGCAGAGCTAAAGGTTGTATTGAAAATGAACAAGGCATTTTACAGCAGCTTAACCCTTATTTACAGATGAGCTGAGTAAGAATTAAATATTGTTATTGGACGGAGAACACCCTTTTCGAAAGAATATAAAACATAATTACGCCTATTGGTATAGTTAACCAAGGTATATAATCATCAAGAGGGAATTATATTATGAAATACCAAATCACTATGTGCACTGGTAACTACGCCAGAAATTATTTTTCAAACCGAAAAGCAATTTATGACTTTTACAGCTAAGAACGGCAAGCAGTTAAAGACCTTACCCTATCCGATTCAAGTGAGAAAACGCAATACTTATAGCTCTATATTATAAGACTTCTTTTACGCATATAGTAGAAACCAAAGACACCAATAGGTAAAATTAGCCAAGGAATATAGTCATCTACAGGACAATTTACGGCAGGGCCAGTAAACTGCCCATGAATTCCTGAATAGAAGCATGAAGGGCTCGCACAATTCGAAGTGTATTTGACTCTACATGAAGTATTTACAGTATTAGGAATCCATCTATAGCAAGGATTTCTTCTTTTATCATCAAGTGGAGCTGAACTATTTGTCCAATCTGAATATGGGGTTGTATACCCTCGATAGACATTTGTATACCCTTGTTCATTCGGCAATTGTGTTTGATAGACTCTATCATAACCAAAAGTTACGGTTTCTTTAATCATACACCCTGGACCAGGAACTGGTTGCGCACATAAATAGTTAAGATTGCAAAATAAACATAAAATTACAAAACTTCGAAAAACCTTCATTAGTATATAGGAACGGGATGGATTTCAAGTACAAAAATATGCAACTGTGTATTAATTACACTAAATACGCTACATCATCATACAACTTTTATGTTTTTTGATAAAAAAAACGCCCAATAATGCCGACGTAACAACATATAGGAATATTTCTTCATCTAATGAACAATTTAAAACATTAAAATAATACTCATCACCACCTAGAAATGACCTACCCGTAGCAGTACATTTAAATGTACCGGGTCGTTTTGTAAGATTCAGAGCGTAGGTTGCATTCCCAGCCGAACAGTTTAAATTAATAGGGGCAGACCATACTCCAAAAAAATCGACTGACGAATAAATGCGTGTATCAGCAGGATAGTAACAACCCAAGCTTTGGCACCTAGCACTTAGACCCCAAAATAGCAATACTGTAAGAAGTAAGTAAAAACACAACTTCATAACAATCAATCAATAACCCACAACTAAAATGGTTGTGACGAGTATTAAACTGATTTTAAAAAAAGATGTTTAGAATGAATAACAATGAACAAAGACTAAATCAATAACTGTTCATTTAGTCGCTTAGAAATATCCGTGATTTGGCCGAAGTATTAAAATTAACCAACATTCATCTGGTTATTCGTTTGATTTCTTCGAAGGTATAGGAAGCTTACTATTCCAATAGGTAGAATGAACCAGACAATGTAGTCATCAAGTGGGCAAGGTATAATTGTGAAAGTAATTGTTTTACCCCATCTATCCGCATAACCACTTACCGAGCTATCAACTCGACAATCATCATTGCTTTCTTCAACGCAGTAAACCGATGAAAAAGATCTCCAATGAGTTGAGTTAGTAAATGTGTATCTTGGCCAAAAAAACAAATATAAACCATTTCTATTTGTAAATACCCGACCATCGGTTGTCAAACAGCCAGTATCAGCATTGGCTAAAAAAACAGTTAACAAAAAAGCAACAATAAAAAAACTAAATTTTCCCATAAAATATTTTACTACTTCTAGGGATGCGCTTAACAATAGAGGAATACAAATATACTCCCCAAAGGAGTAATCACCTATACCCATAAATTAATGTACTTCATTATTATAAAGTACATTTTCAATTGTAACGTTAGCTCTCCCTAACATCTTGATGACACTCAAAACAACATTAGGCATGAGTATCAAAAATTTAAGTAATGCAAAAATACTCCTAATAAGAGTGCAAGAAACTTAAGCAGTGGAGAATGCTTTTGACAAAAATCATAAATCAGTATGGTTGTCGGGTTGATATTTTTTTGGAATGATTTGTTAAAGAAGTTAATATTTTCGTAATCATTTTTTTCTTCAATAAGTCATTTTAAAAAGTATTTTTGTTTTTCTAAACATCAAAAGAGGGCGGCTTACATGGCGATAACTTTCAAGAAGCAATTATTATATTTTATTACTTCTATTCTATTTTTATCTATTCTTGGTGCCTGTTCAGCCAGAAGAGAGCGTAGTTTATTTAATGCCTCAAGCGACGTGGTAACAGATACCATAAAACAGGTTTACGTTGTGAACGACCAAGGCATTAGCGATGCTTATTACAAAATCAGAGTAAACGACAGGCTGGCCATTCGCAACGTTCAAAATGCTGAATTTGGTGCAACAGGAAATGCAAGTGGAGCATCTGCATCCAATAGCAACCAAAGTAGTTCTTCTGGAAGCATTAATAATGTGCTTTCTTATCCGGTGGATTTAGATGGTCAGGTTAATTTGCCCGCCATTGGTAAGATTCCGGTTGCAGGACTTAGCAGAAGAGAGGCTGCAATTAAGATTCAGGATTTATATGCTAAACAACTACTTCGTAATCCTATTATTGAATTAAGCGTTGTAAATTTAAAAGTCACCCTCCTTGGCGAATTTGGTAAGCAAGGTAATTTCTTGCTCGAAAGGGAAAATACTACACTTATAGATATTATTGGAGAAGCAGGAGGTATAACCAAAACTGCAGATCCGAAAACGCTTAAAATTATTCGTGGTGACCGCAGCAATCCTGAAATTATTTACGTTAACCTTAACGATATTAACAGTTTAGCCAGCAAAAAACTTGTTCTGCAGAATGATGATATTATTGTTCTACAGCAAACAAAAAGTGCAGCTACAACTGAAAAATTACAGAGTTATAATAATATTTTACAGCCTTTATTGGTTGTGGTTAACTTAGCGGTTTTGATATTTACGGTGACGAGGTAGTTATGAGGTGGTTAATTGTTTTAATTGGTTACCTGTTGAATTGGTTAATTGTAGAATTGATTATTGGTAATTAAATTTATTGTCCTGGCCGGACTGGCTTTTACCTTTTTCTTGATAAAAAGGTAACCAAAAATCAAGGCTTGGAAATGATGTTGGATAAACCTAATAAAGCTTTGATTTGCGGTAGCACAAGCCCGATGAAAAATCGGGAATACGCGCTACCTTGATTCTGGGTAATTTGAATGCCTGTGCAAAAAGCTTTATTGCTTTCTCCTTCCATCACTTCCTATGCCAGATAGCATGAAGGATAGTATGAGGCTTAGTTGGGTGAAAAGAGATTAGGTTAATTGTTGAATTGGTTAGTTGGTTAATTGGTCTTCTGGTATTTGATTATTAGTTGAATCTGGTCTTCGACTACGCTCAGACTGACAATTGATAATTGACAAATTGGATAATTGGTAATAAATTATTGTCCTGGCCGGACTGGCTTTTACCTTTTTCTTGATAAAAAGGTAACCAAAAATCAAGGCTTGGAAATGATGTTGGATAAACCTAATAAAGCTTTGATTTGCGGTAGCACAAGCCCGATGAAAAATCGGGAATACGCGCTACCTTGATTCTGGGTAATTTGAATGCCTGTGCAAAAAGCTTTATTGCTTTCTCCTTCCATCACTTCCTATGCCAGATAGCATGAAGGATAGTATGAGGCTTAGTTGGGTGGAAAGAGATTAGGTTAATTGTTGAATTGGTTAGTTGGTTAATTGGTCTTCTGGTATTTGATTATTAGTTGAATCTGGTCTTCGACTACGCTCAGACTGACAATTGATAATTGACAAATTGGATAATTGGTAATAAATTATTGTCCTGGCCGGACTGGCTTTTTTACCTTTTTCTTGATAAAAAGGTAACCAAAAATCAAGGCTTGGAAATGATGTTGGATAAACCTAATAAAGCTTTGATTTGCGGTAGCACAAGCCCGATGAAAAATCGGGAATACGCGCTACCTTGATTCTGGGTAATTTGAATGCCTGTGCAAAAAGCTTTATTGCTTTCTCCTTCCATCACTTCCTATGCCAGATAGCATGAAGCTTAGTTGGGTGGAAAGAGATTAGGTTAATTGTTTAAATGTTTAATTGACAATTGCCTGGGTGATTTGAGATTGGAGCTTAGGCAGAGCTTAAACTTATATATTGGAACTGTTTGGCAATTTTGAGGGGAACTCCCCTCCTTATTTTCAAGGAGGGGCCGGGGGTGGTTTAGTTGCTTTATGGATTATTAATTAACTACGGTCTTCGACTACGCTCAGATTGACAAATTGATAATTGACAAATTGGTAATTGCTAGGTTGATTGGGGTCTTCGACAGGCTCCGACTGACAAACTGAAAATAGAAATTTATTAAAAACAGAAAACATTGGCTGAAACTGTTCAAGAAGAAAAAAAAGGCGTTAGCCAGAGTATAGATTTTTATAAAATCTTTAGGGTTTTTTTAAGCCGTTGGTATTGGATTGCTGCTACAGTAGGGATTTCATTGTGCGTTGCTTGGCTTTATTTATGGTATACCCCTCCTATTTATCAAACGGGAGCCTCTTTGAAATTGGAGGATAGTAATCCATCTGTATCAACAGGAAGTCAGATGGCTCCTCAAAATTATAACTATACAGATAAAATACAGGCAGAGAGTTTTACAATTCGTAGTAACGAAGTGATTTCAAATGCTGTTAAAACACTTGATTATAAAATCAGCTATTACTTAAAAGGTCGCGTACGGACAACAGAGCTTTATCCAAGTGTTCCATTTGTTATCGAAATTATAAAACAAGATAGTGTTAATTTCGACAGATCGCTTTATGAGGTAACCGCAGCAGATGCGCAACATTTCAATTTATATATAGCTGATAACGATAAACAAAAAACTGTTTATAAATACGGACAGGACATTAACATCGGCAATATGATTTTCCGTGTTAAAGATAAAATTCCAGCGAATAGTACCTATCAGTTTAAATTTAATAGCAAAGAAGATTTTATTGGCAGGGCGATGGGTGGATTGTACATAGGCGAGGCGGCACGGTTCACTAATGTGATGAGCTTAAGTCAAACCGATGCAAATGCGGTTTTTGCGGCAGATATTCTTAACGCCATTATGAAAGAATATGTGAAATTTGATGTTATCCAAAGAAGGCGTTCTGCTAAACAAACTGTAGATTTTATCGATAACCAATTAGGTTTTATTGACACCGAAGCGGGTAAATCAGGCAAAACCTTAGCCAATTTCAAAACTGAAAACAAGTTAGTTGATATGAGTTCTTCTACTTCTATGACGGTAGGTAAACTTTCGGACTTTGAGAAGCAGAAAACAGAATTAAGGCTCAAGCAACTTGGCATCAAACAATTACAGGAGCAAGTAAATAGCAATAAATCAAAAGTTGAAATCGGTTTAGATTTAGAAGGCGACATAAATTCTGGTTTAGGTATATTGGTCACTCAACTAAATACACTTTTGGCTAACCGTGAGATTAAACTCGGGCAATTCAATAGCGATTCTCAGCCTGTAAAGCAAATTGAACAACAAATTGCAAATGTTAAGGCAAGTATAAGAAGTGCGGTTGATGGTATGCTCAGACAAAATCAACAAACCATCAACTATATAGATAATCAAATTTCCGGTGTTACTCAAAGCATGAGTACGATTCCGGTTAAAGAGCAAAACTTTGTTAAGCTACAGACCAATTTTGAAGTTAACAATAAGGTACGTTCTTACTTATCCGAGAAAAAGCTCGAAGCCGAAATGAATGCGGCTGCAATTGTTGCCGGTGCATCAATTGTAAACCCAGCTTATCCATCTTATTTTGCAATTTCTCCAAACAGCAATAAAGCTTATAGTACTGCGCTAACACTTGGATTAGCTGCAGGCTTTGGTTTAATTTTACTAGTTAGATTCTTAAACCCTTACATTTATGACAAAGAAACTGTAGAAGGCTTAACCAATACGCCTATTATTGGCGTTATCCGGAAATTTCCTGATTATATCGATCTGGATAGTCGCCAGGCACTTTCTTTATCAAAACCCAAATCTGTATTTGCCGAGTCGGTACGCTCTGTTAGAACAAATCTCAGTTTTCTGGCCAGTCATAAACAAAGTAAAGTTATTTGTATTACTTCAGAGATATCTGGCGAGGGAAAGTCGTTTGTTACCGTAAACCTGGCAGGAACGCTTGCACTAATCGAAAAGCGAGTGGTTTTGATCGCTGCTGATTTAAGAAAATCTAAATTGCATAAGGCATTTGGTAGCGACAATAAAAAAGGTTTAAGTTCTTTATTATCCGGACAGGCTACTTTAGAAGAGGTAATGATTCACGACGAATTACATCACATTGATTTTATTCCTTCTGGGCCGGTACCTCCAAACCCTTCTGAGCTACTTCATACTGAGGCTATGAAAGCTTTGCTTAAAGATTTAGAAAAAGAATATGATTATGTTTTAGTCGATACTGCACCTGTAGGCTTGGTATCAGATGCGATTCCGCTAATTCGATCTTCAGATGTTAACCTTTTTGTAATCCGTTCTGGTGTTTCACAACAAAGAGCTGCTAATATTCCGGAGCGTTTATCGAGAGAATACGGTCTAAGCAATTTAGCTATTGTGTTAAATGCCTTTGGCGATGATGCGCTTTATTCGAACTATTACACTACTGATTATTCTAGAGGTGGCGGAAATAGTACATACTATTATTCTGATTATTCTGGTTATTCTGGCTCTGGTTATTATGATGATGAAAACAGAAGATGGTGGCAGTTTTGGAAGAAAAAATAACGAATTGAAGATAATCCGCTCGCCGCCGCGGAAGAGCTCTTTCTTTTGTGTGAACAAAAGAAACAAAAATCACCGGCTGAAAATTTTTCTTCTAAAGTTAGTAGCCTGGCTTGTTGCTGCTAACCGAAAAATTTGTTAGGCCGGATTTGAATGTAACGGAGAGATAGAGGTTAGGCTTAGTTAGATGCAAAGCTTACATATTAAAAATAGAAGGTGGTAGCGGTTTTGGAAGAAAAAATAAGTTAGTTGGTTAGTTGGTTAGTTGGTTAGTTGGTTAGTTGGTTAGTTGGTTAGTGAAAATTTTGTTTAGAGTTAATTGTTTAATTGGTTAACTGCTTAATTGGCTAATTGAAAAAAAAAGATAACCAGCGATAAAAAACGTTCAACGGAAAATGAAAAATGGACAATAATTACAAGTGGTATCCTGTTTATACGCGTTCGCGGGCTGAGAAAAAAGCTTACGAGGAACTAGTAAAAAAGGGCATCACCTGTTATCTTCCTCTTAAAAAGACAGTTAAACAGTGGAGTGATCGCAAAAAAATTGTAGAGGAGCCCTTGATAAAATCCTACCTGTTTGTGTATATTTCTGCCAAAGAACATGCTGAGGTTTTAATGACGAATGGCATTTCAAGATTCCTTTATTTTTCAGGAAAAATTGCTTCTATGCCTGATAAGCAAATCGAAGATTTAAAATTATTACTGGCTACTGATGTTGAATTAGAAGTTTTGGAATACGACATTAAAGCGGGAGAAAAAGTAATCATAAAAGCCGGACCTTTCAAAGGTATGCTGGCTGAAACGGTTTCGATACACAATAAACAACGGTTAATATTACGTTTAGAGAATATGGGTGTTGCAATTGAAATTAATACTTCGATTGCGTTTGTGGAGAAGATGTGAGGTTTGTTTTTGGTTAAGTGATGAATTGAGAAATTGGTTAATTGCATAAGTGGTTAAATCTTTAATTGACATTGCCTGAGTGATTAGAAGTTAGTTTGCACTAGCCAGATAGTTCATACCGATTTTATCGGGAGGCTTATTCTCTTTTTGACAGCAAAAAGAGAGAAAAACTGCCGGCTCGCTAGATTTCTGTTGAAGTCAGCAGATGGGCCAATTTGTGCATTCCGAAATCTAGACCATGCCGGTTTAAAAGCGGAACGGAGATAAAGTGGTAAGGCTTAGTTGGGCAGAAATAGAGGGAGATTGGGTTAATTGGTAAGTTGTTTAAGCTGTTAAATGTTTAATTGACATTGCCTGAGTGATTAGAGATTGAGAGCTTAGGCAGGGCTCAGAATTATATGTTGGAAATGTTTGGCGATTTTGAGGGGAAACTCCCCTCCTTATTTTCAAGGAGGGGCCGGGGGTGGTTTAATTAACTACGGTCTTAGACTACGCTCAGACTGACAAATTGGTCATTGGTTAATTGCTAGTTAATATTTTCCAACAGGAAACAGATAACAGGTAACCAACAACTATATTTTAATAAATAATCAGTTCGTTTTTTGATGAAAATGTGACTGAAAGGGCGAAGCTGTGTCTGATTAAATGAGTGATTAAGTGAGTTAAAAATTGTCCAATTGGTCATTGGTGAATTAATTTATTGTCCTGCCCGGACAGGCATCTCCTTTTTGACAGCAAAAAGAGAGAAAACCGAGCTTTCGAGCGAGCTCATTAATACGTTTAAAAAAATAAAAAACAGATTAATAAACTGCCGGCTCGCTAGATTTCTGTTGAAGTTAGTAGTTAGGCCAATTTGTGCATCCCGAAATCTAGACCATGCCGGTTTAAAAGCGCAACGGAGATAAAGTGGTAAGGCTTAGTTGGGCGGATTAAAGGGCTGATTGTTTTAATTGAGAAATTGGTTAATTGTAAAGGTGGTTAACTGTTTAATTGCATGTGAACGCAGGAAACTAATAACTGGAAACTCATGAGATAATCAGTTCGTTTTTTAAAGAAAATGTGACTGAAAGGGCGAAGCGGTGTCTTATAGAGGGATTGAATAACTGGATTATTAAATGAATCATTGCCCCCTAACTCTAACCATCTAAGCAGATAATAATTAAAAATGGCATCCGATAACCGACAACTGGCAACTGGTAACTAAATGTGTCGCATTGCCGGGATTGTAGATAAAAGTAAAACTGAGGATCAGTTGAAGTCAGAAATAAAAGCTATGTGCGATTCTATGGCTCATGGAGGACCCGATGATGAAGGTTTTTATTTTAATGCCAATAATGGGATTGCTTTTGGTCACCGAAGATTGTCTTTAATCGATCTTAGTGCTGCAGGGCATCAACCAATGTTTTACAATGAGAATAAATATGTTATTAGTTTTAATGGGGAGATATATAATTATCGGGCATTAAAAGCTTCTCTGCTCAACCTAAACCATGAATTTAACAGCAACAGCGATACTGAAGTTATTTTGGCAGCCTATGCAGAATGGGGCATAAAAAGTTTCAGCATGTTAAATGGTATGTTTGCCTTTTCACTTTACGATTCAACATCTAACAATACCTATTTAGTTCGGGATTCTGCCGGAATTAAGCCACTTTATTTTAGTGCCATAAATCAACAACTCGTTTTTGCATCCGAGGTTAGAGCTTTCGAACATGCGAATCAGCGATACACTAACAATAAAAACTGGAAGATTTATCTACTGGCTTTTGGCCATATTCCTGAACCCTATACAACCTACACCGAAATCGAAATGCTACCAAAGGCGAGTTATTTAACCTGGGCGCATTCTAATCATACTTTTGAGGTTAAAGCATATCAATCTTTAATTCCAGAAAATAAAATTACCGATTATACAGAAGCTGTACAAGTTGTAAAGCAAAGCTTGAAAAACGCGGTTAGAAAACACTTATATTCTGATGCGCCAATTGGTGCTTTTTTAAGTGGAGGTATCGACAGCAGTATCATTAGCATTTTGGCTAGTCAGATATTGAAAAAACAAGAAAAACTGCACACCCTCGCCATCAACTTTGAAGAAGCTGAATATTCGGAAAAAATTTATCAGGATTTAATAAGTAGTCAGATAAAAAGCATTCATCGAGAGTATAGTGTTAGTAAGTCTGTTTTTGATGAGCAGTTTCCTAATGCGATTGCAGCAATGGATCAACCCACAACAGATGGAGTTAATTCATGGTTTATCTCCTACTTTGCCAAGCAAAACGGATTAAAGGCTGTTTTATCGGGCATTGGTGCTGATGAATTATTTGGAGGATATCCATCATTTAAGAGAATGGGCTTAGTTGAAAAATTGAGTAAGCTCCCTCGATTTATCCTTAAACAAGGCTTAAGATTTAATAAACCAATATTAAAAAGAGCGTATTATTTAAGTTATAAAAATACTTGCGGCAAGTATCTGTTTTTACGCGGAATTTTCTCGCCTGATGAAATTGCTTTGCTATTAAAGTGTACAATAAATCAGGTTGATGAAGTATTAAAAAATGCAAAAATTGGCGAAATGAATTCATCTCTTAAAGATGCAGAAAAAGCCAGTTGGTTAGAGTATAATCTCTATATGCAAAATCAGCTATTAAAAGATACTGATGCTATGAGTATGCAACATGGCGTTGAAGTTCGTGTTCCATTTTTAGATAAGGAATTGGTTAAATTTGTTAAAGAAATTAAAAGTGATTTGATTTATAAAACGGATAAACCAAAAGGTTTGCTAGTTGATGCTTTTGCAAATCTATTACCAGAAAAAATTTGGAATCGCCCAAAAATGGGATTTACTTTTCCATTTCAGAAATGGTTAAGCAAGAATCAGGAGTTTTTAAGTATCCTTTCTAATAATAAAAATGAGAAGGTACGAAATTTGACAGAAGATTTTAGAAATGGAAACCTACATTGGAGTAAGATAATGGCGGTTTATCAGGTTGTTGGGGATGAAGATTGAGTGAGTGAATGATTGAGTTATGAATCGTTGAATTGGTTCATTGGTCATTTGGTTAATTGTTAGTTACTGGTCTTCGACTACGCTCAGACTGACAAGCGGAAAAAAATTGATTACTTGAATGAATGAGTTATAAATTGTTTAATTGCTAATTGGTCAATAGGTCAATTGTTAATTAATTTATTGTCCTGGCCGGACAGGCATCTCCTTTTTGACAGCAAAAAGAGAGAAAACCGAGCTTTTGAGCGAGCTCATTAATGCACTTAAAATCAATAAAAAACTAATTAATAAACTGCCGGCTCGCTAGATTTCTTTTAAAGGCAGTGATTAGGCAAATTAATGCATCCCGAAATCTAGACCATGCCGATCTAAAAGTGGAACGGAGAGTTCGTAGTAAGGCTAAGTTGGGTGGATAGAAAGGCGAATTGATTAATTGTTTAATAGCTTTAATTGTCGAATTGACTAACTGGAAACTGGCAACCAAAAACCGCTAACAGATAAAAATTGATTTCAAACAAAAAAATTCTCTTTCTTACACTTCATACGTTCAGCTTAACTGGTGGAATTGAAAAAGTTTGCAGGAGTTTTTCGAAGGTTTTACAAGATTTACTGAGTGAAGGAAAATTAAGTGAGTATGAGGTGTTAAGTATGTATGATACGAATCCAGACTTACGATATGTTGAACAAAAATCTTTTCGAGGTTTTAATGGTGGAAGAATTAATTTCGCTATTCAAGCATTAATCAAGGGATACTACTCTGATATTATCATTTTAAGTCACATAAACTTATTGGTTTTTGGCTGGTTCATTAAAAAACTCAATCCAAAAAAGCGTATTATTTTATTTGCTCATGGTATTGAAATCTGGGAAAAACTCAGCAGGTGGAAAACGAATTTCATCAGAAAACAGGTCGAAATTATTGCTGTAAGTAGATATACTGCACATAAAATCGAAGAGGTACATCAAATCTCACCAGATAAAATAGAAGTGATTAATAATTGCCTTAATCCGTTTTTTGTAGCACCGAATTCATTTGGTAAACCACAGAAACTTATTAATCGGTATAATTTAAAAACAGATACAAAAGTTTTATTTACGCTTAACAGGTTATCTAGTACAGAACAATATAAGGGTTACGATAAAGTTATTGAAGCACTTGCTGAACTTCCAGAACATATCATTTACATATTGAGTGGAAAGGCTGATTTAGCAGAAGAACAAAGAATTAAAAAACTGATCGATAAACATCAATTGCAACAGCGTGTAATTTTGACAGGCTTTATTCCAGATGATGAAATCCAAAATCATTATTTATTGGCTGATGTTTTTGTAATGCCGAGTAAAGGTGAAGGTTTTGGCATCTCTTTTATTGAAGCGGCTTCATGTGGTTGTCGCTCTATTACCGGGAATGCAGATGGCAGTATAGATGCCATTTTAAATGGTGTTTTAGGACAGGCAATAAATCCGGAAGATAAAGCTGGACTATTATGTGTAATACTTGATGAGGTGAATTCGATATACAATAAAAAAGAATTACAAGAAAAGTGTTTAGAGTCTTTTGGGTTTGAAGGGTATAAGGAGCGTATAAGGGGTGTGTTGGTTAATTGATTGAATTGAATAATTGGTTAATTGGTCATTGGTTTATTGTTCATTTGCTCATTAAATTTAATGTCCTGACCGTAAAGGCTTTTCTCTTTTTTGGCAGCAAAAAGAGAGAAAACCGAGCTTTTGAGCGAGCTCATTAATGCACTTAAAATCAATAAAAAACTAATTAATAAACTGCCGGCTCGCTAGATTTCTATTAAAGGCAGTGGTTAGGCCAATTATTGCATCCCGAAATCTAGACCATGCCGGTCTAAAAGCGGAACGGAGATGAGGTGGTAAGGCTTAGTTGGATGGAAATGGATGGTTTTTTAGGTTAATTGTTTAATTGAACATTGGTTAATTGTTAAAATGGCGAACAGGCAACAGATAACAGACAACTGAAAATTATTAATGGAGCATAAAGAAGAACATCATTGGACTATTGAGGCGAAAGCTTCCTTATTTGATTTAAAATTAAATGAGGTTTGGGCTTATCGCGATTTATTAGTCCTGTTGGTTAGAAGAGATTTTGTTTCTTTTTATAAGCAGACAATTCTTGGTCCGCTGTGGTTTTTTATACAGCCGTTATTTACTACAATAATTTTCACCTTTATATTTGGTAACCTTGCCGGGATTTCGACTGATGGTTTACCAAAACCACTTTTTTACATGGCGGGCATAACTGCCTGGAATTATTTTGCTGATTGTTTAACTAAAACTTCTACTGTATTCAGAGACAATGCTGGCATTTTTGGCAAGGTCTACTTCCCCAGGTTTATTATGCCACTAAGCATTGTAGTTAGTAATTTGGTTCGCTTCGGTGTGCAAATGCTACTGTTTTTAATCTTAATGGCATACTATTATTTAACGGGTGCTGATTTCCATATTACATCTGCCATCTTACTTTTTCCATTGGTTGTTATTTTAATGGCTTTATTGGGCTTAGGTGCAGGGATGATTATTTCTGCCATGACAACAAAATACCGTGACCTAGCTTTCTTAGTGGGCTTCGGCGTACAGTTACTAATGTATGCAACAACTGTAATCTACCCTCTATCAACTGCATTAACTAAATATCCTGAATATGCATGGATAATTGAATATAACCCGATGACTCCCATAATTGAAACATTTCGTTATGGTTTTTTGGGTGAAGGAAGTTTTAGCTGGAGTAGCTTTGGTTATGCGGCAATTGTTACAATAGCCTTGCTCCTATTTGGAATTGTAATTTTTAATAAAGTGGAACGAAATTTTGTGGATACGGTTTAAGTGTTTAATTGTAGAATTGATTAATTGGTAAATTGTATATATGTCAAAGATTTCAATGAAATTAGAAAATCAAAATAAATTCTAGTCCTTAATACTTTGTTTACAAGAAAAGAAATAAATAAAATTAGGGTTCAGCTGAATACACCATTTAAAACTCCGAATTTCTTGGATGTGAAATATATTCCATCTTTAGATGGTTGGAGAGCAGTAGCCATATTGATGGTCATTTTTGGACATTTCATGCTCACGCTTGAAAAGGGCAGCATAATTCACACATTTTTAAAGCTAGTAGCAATTGGAGATATAGGAGTTAAGATATTTTTTGTTTTAAGCGGTTTTTTAATTACGACCCTTTTAATAAAAGAAAAAATAAAATATGATAGGATAAATCTGAAAAACTTCTTTATTAGACGAGCATTAAGAATAATTCCCGTTTTTTACTTATACTTAATTGTGGTTTTCCTAGTGAATCATTTTTTTAGACTCAACTTAGTCCTCTCTAATTTTATTGTACCATTATTCTACATTAACAATTTTAATTTCTTATCTAGAACTTGGATTACTGGTCATAGCTGGAGTTTAGCTGTTGAGGAACAGTTTTACTTAATTTGGCCATTTATTTTTAAACACTTTAAAAACAGCCTTCTAATTTGCTTAATTATAATTTTAATTATTCCCTTCTTTAAAATTGCTGAGTACGCGAATTCTCAAATTGGAAACTATATTTTAGCACCATTCTTTATTCCTTCGAGTTCAATATTTTCCGGGGCTCTAGTTAGCCTCCTGTGTTTTAATCCTCACATCTCTTCAAAAATCACAATAGCTAAAAATTTTAATTTTATAGCTTTTATACTTGCGATAATAGTTACTTATTCTATTTATTTTTTTTCAGTAAAAGGATTGTATGGAAAATTACTTTTACCCTTCGGAAATATTTTGACTGATATTAGTATCTGCTATATGATATTATTTTCGGTACTTAGAAAAAATCATTTTATTTTTAGAATATTAAATAGCAAAACATTTTTACAAATAGGAATCATTTCTTACAGCTTATATATCTGGCAACAGTTATTAATCATACCAAAAGGAAATTATCCAGTATTAGAGCAATATCTTTACTTTCCAATTAACTTGCTCTGTGTATTTGTTATTGGTTTTTTATCCTATTATTTCTTCGAAAAGCCTTTTCTAAGATTGAAGATGAAGTTTTCAAACTATTAACCCAAAAAATTTGTCTAAAAATATCTCAATTAAGGTAGAAAATCTAAGTAAAGCTTATCAGCTCGGTCAAATTGGCACAGGCACTATTAGTCGTGATTTGGAACGATGGTATGCAAGGATGCGTCGGAAAGAAGATCCTTTTCTTAAGATTGGGGAAAGAAATAACCAAAATGCTAAAAGTGACAGTGATGTAGTATGGAGTTTAAAAGATATCAATTTCGAAATTGAGCAAGGCGATGCGGTTGGTATTGTTGGCAGGAATGGCGCTGGCAAGAGTACTTTACTTAAGATATTGAGTAAAGTTACCGCTCCTACAACTGGTAAAATTTCTGGTAAAGGTAGAATTGCAAGTCTCTTGGAAGTTGGAACTGGTTTTCATCCTGAACTATCTGGAAAGGAAAATATATTTCTTAATGGCGCAATTTTAGGCATGCGCAAAAAAGAAATTCAACGAAAGTTGGATGAGATTGTGGATTTTGCTGGAATTGAACGCTATATAGACACACCTGTTAAAAGATACTCTTCGGGCATGTATGTTCGACTTGCTTTTGCTGTAGCGGCACACTTAGAATCAGAAATTTTAATAGTTGATGAAGTGCTGGCGGTTGGGGATGCAGAGTTTCAGAAAAAGTGTTTAGGCAAGATGGGTGAAGTGAGCAAAGGTGAAGGAAGGACTGTTTTGTTTGTGAGCCATAATATGAGTAGTGTTCAACAATTATGTAAAACAGGCATTTTATTAATAAATGGTACTATGAATTTGTTTGGAAATGCAAACATCATTGTTGAAAAATATCTAAAGAGGGAAAACAGCTATTCTTTTGATATGCTAAACGATACTAATATATTTACAAGACCTGAACTAGTTAGCATTGTAGTGGATGAAAAAAGCTTGGCGCAAAACAACTTTCATTTAGAGGCAAAATTTATATCTCCAACTCCTCTTAATAATCCAACCTTGGGAGTTATATTTTTGGATAAATTAAAACAACCTATTTTTGGAACCAATTCCAGAATGCAGAGAAGCGGCTATATCAATAAAATTCTCAGTAGTGGTACAATAACTTTAAAAATACCAGATATTCCACTCATACCAGGCACATACACGATTTCTTTATTTTTAGGGGATTCATTAACGGATTATGCAGAGTATCATGAGGTATTAAATATTGAACTAAATGACGACTTAATTGATAGCACAAAATTGCCAGACTTTCGTTCTATTGGTTCTGTTAAAGTTAAGAATGTAGAATGGCATTTATCAAGTTAAGTAAGATTTTAACCAATTCACTTAAAGTAGAATTTTCATCACAATTCTTATTTTCTAAATAAAAATTATGTTATTTAATTATTTTCACAATACTGCAATACATAATACTAGGGCAGGGGAAGAAGTGTTACCATATTTGTTTGAATTATTTAAACCAAAGTCAATTGTTGATATCGGTTGTGGAACAGGTTCATGGCTCTCTGTCGCAAAAAAGCTAGGGGCAAAAGTTAAAGGTATAGATGGTAATTATATTGATAAAAACATGTTATGCATTGATGACAGCGAGTTTCAATTACATGATTTAACGTTACCATTCTTTTTTGAACAAAAATATGATTTAGCAATTTCTTTAGAGGTGGTTGAACATTTGCATGAAAGCTCTGCTGAAACTATAGTAAAGACGCTAACGGATGCAAGTGACATTATTCTTTTTTCTGCTGCAATTCCAAATCAAGGTGGGCAAAACCACATCAATGAGCAGTGGCCAAATTATTGGCAAAAACATTTTGCTAAAGAAGGATATCATCCAGTTGATATTTTAAGACCGAAATTTTGGGATACTCCAAAAGTAGAATGGTGGTACAAACAAAATATGCTATTGTATACTACCAAAGAAAAAATAGAAATATTTGGTTTGCAAGAAAGTAAAAACCTTTTATCAATCGTTCATCCTGAATTGCTAAGTATCAAATGTTCACAAATAGAAAAATTAAATAAAATAGTAGAAGAAAATATTGATAAGCCAAAATTTACACAATCATTAAAGAGCTTAATAAAATCTATTATAAAATGAAAGACTTAGTTAATGGTGTTTCTATAGTAATGTGCTGCTACAATAGTGCTACTAGATTGCCAGAAACCTTAAAGCATATTTTCAATTTACGAGGAGATCTTAGTCATATAGAGTTAATAATCGTAAATAATGCTTCAACAGATAATACTCATGAAGTTGTCGCACAAGAATTAAATCGCTATGATAAAAAAATTGAATTTAAATTATTAAAAGAAGATAGATCGGGCTTGAGTAACGCCCGATTTAAGGGGGTAAAAAATGCTAAACACAATTGGGTCTTGTTTTGCGATGATGATAACTGGTTAGAGAAGAACTATATAATTAACTTTAGGAAAAATTTAGAGCACTATCCCAATCTCGGGATTTTGGGCTGTGGCATCTCAGAAGCTGTTTACGAAAAAAAACCCGATAGTTGGTTTGAGAACTACAAGCAACTTTGTGCTATTTTTGATATAAAAAATGTTGGGCACGAGCAAATCATAACCAAGAACTTGAATGAAATCTGTTACGTATTTGGTGCTGGAATGTTTGCTAGGAGAGATTTCATACTTCATTATTTTGAGGATGAAAATTTCAAACTATTGGATAGAACTGGTAGAACACTTACTTCAGGTGGTGATACTGATATGATCTGCTTTTTATTAAAGAATAACCACAGTGTTGGCATGTTCAGTAATTTAAAAATAAAGCATTACATTCCCAGGAATAGAATAAAGAGAAATTACATTCTAAGACTAATATCTGCGATGTCTTTGTCTAATACACTAATACGTTTTAAATACTATGATGAATTAAAAAAGCCTTTTCCAACTAAGTTTATTATAAACACAATTAATAATTTAGTACACCTAAATGTTTTTATTTTTGCATATAATTTTTCAATCCTTCTTGGAAACTACAAAGCTTATAAATTATTAAAAAAAACTAGTGGAAATTACTTACTACGCTAGTTAGATGAGCTAAAAATGAAGTGTTTAAATTATCATAAGAAACCTTTCGATAATTAACAACCATAAGCCAGCAGATAAGATGTCAATCAAGTTCTTCCCCAAAATTTCTATAGTAACCCCAAGTTTTAATCAGGCAGAATTTATTGAAGAAACAATTCTCTCTGTATTAAATCAGAAGTATCCAAATCTAGAATATATTATAATTGACGGTGGAAGTTCTGATGGAACGATCGATATTATTAAAAAATATGAGGATAAAATAGCTTATTGGATTAGCGAAAAAGACGATGGACAGAGTTATGCCATTAATAAAGGACTGCAGCGAAGTACTGGCGAAATTATTAGTTGGTTAAATTCAGATGATATTTTTTCAAACAACGCACTCTACACTATCGCCTCAGCATTCAAAAAATTTCAATCTCCTTTAATAGTCGGAGGTTCATTACATTGGGACGCAGTAAATCACCTCAAAGTACCACACGAAAGCAATCCTAAAACCTTCAGAGATTTATTGAGATACCATGAAGGCATATATTTACCTCAGCCATCTGTTTTTTATTCGCAGAAACTGTTATGTAAAGCAGGTTACTTAAACAACTCATTACATTTTACTATGGATTTGGATTTATGGTTAAAATTCGGACTTATTGAAGGTGAAAATCAAAAAATAACGTATATACCTGAACTCATTAGTTTAATGCGTTCGCATTCAGGCCAAAAAACATTTAAAAATAATTTTGAAGCCATGAAAGAAGTGTCCACTGTGGTTTTAAAATATTCAAAAAAATACAGATTAAATTGGAGAGAAAGATTAATACTCTTTTTTCAGAATAGATTATTCAGGTATAATATGTCTCTTCATAATAACGACAGATTTAGATTTTTGGATATTATCTTATATTCCAAATTAAAAAAAATATTTTAATGAAACACTTAGTGCCTATTTCAATTGTAATCCCTACGCTTGATCGTGGTTCTGAGATTTTATCATTGATTGAACAGATGGAAATTTTAACGGTTAAACCATTTGAAATAATCATTATTGATCAAACTGATAACTACCCAGAGGACATAAAAATCGAATTAGAAAAAGCCATTGATAGTTCAACATGTAATTTTATCTATCAAAAATCTAAAATAAAAAGTGCAGGAGCAGCAAGAAATTTAGGGGTTAAACTATCAACCCAAGACTTTATAGTATTCATAGATGATGATGTTATACTACCAGCAGACTTTTGCAGCAACTATTATAAAGCATTTATTGATAATCCAATGGTTGATGGCATTGCTGGCCGTGTTGAAGAGATTAATCAGCCAATAGCTTACGAGTTACCCCTTCAATTTAAAAATAAAAACACTGGGTTTCTTTTCAGACCAATGAATTATGGTTATAGCTTAAACGAATTAGCTGATTTAGGATCTTGTAATATGGGCATAAAAAAAATGGCTTTTCTTTCCTTAAATGGATTTGATGAAAGCATGAAAAGATTGGAAGACTCTGATTTATCATTAAGATTTATAAAAAATAATTTTCGATCAATATATGATCCTTCACTGTACCTTATTCATAAATTAGTGCAAACTGGCGCTAACCGACATATTACTAGACAACATAAATATCCCAATCATTTATATTGGAAAGAATATTTCTATTTCATTCTAAAAAACTGCGGACTTGTTAAAGGTCGCTCATTTTTAGTTTATTATATAAAAGGTGTACTATGGTTTAAGCCTCTTCTTATTAGACCTTGGCATTTTATTCCGGCTGTTTTTCATCTATTTAAAGGTGCTTTTAAAGCCAAAATGCAGTTAACTGCACAAAGTAAATTAATTCATAGTAATGCTTAAACGGCTATGTTAAAAATATCATCCATTTCTGTACTAATTACTTACTACAACGAAAAGGAACTATTAATCAGATGTTTACAAAGTATTAATAAACAATCTCTGTTACCTTTTGAGGTAATTGTTTATGATGATGCTTCAGTGGATCATGTTAAAAATTATATAGATACCAGCCTATATAATTTCGAGATTAAAACAATTAGAAGTGAAGAAAACAAAGGCCCAGGCTATGGACGAAATCAATTAATGATGATGGCGAATGGAGAATTTATACGCTTTCAAGATGCTGATGATGAGTTATTGGAAAATTCACTTTTGGAAATTCAAAATGCCATAAATAAAAGTAATGCAGATATTATACTTAACGAGGTTGCCTCTTATAATGAAAATGGAGAATTAATATCTGAAAAAGTTATAGGTCTATCTCAAGACATTGTTGATATCTTTAGCTTCAGCTTAATCCATGCCCTATTAATCCCATCTATAACATATAAAAAAGAATTTGCTATTTCTATTGAAGGTTTTAAAGAGCGTGAGGTTTTACCACAATCTGAAGATGCGGATTTTAACAGACGTATTTTTTTAAGAACGAATAACTTTCATTTTATTAATAAAACTTTAGTGAGGCAAAATATCCGTTTGCTAAGCCACTCTAATCAAAATTATGATGATGTATGGACTTCGAATCTAAAGTCCTTATTAGATTTAAAGCAAAAAATTACATCACATCATTTTCCAACTTACGCTGAAGCTTTGTTAAGAACAGGTTTACATCTTTATCATCAAAAAAATTATCAGTCGGCAAGAATTGCTTTCAATGCTTACGAAACAAGTGGTTATGCAAATTATCTGAGCTACAATATTATTAAAAGAAATCTCGCATTTTTCTTTGGACCAATGTTTACCGAACATTTATCTGTAATTTATATAAATATGCTTCCAGCAAAGGTTAGAGTTAAATTGAAAAAAATTAATGGCTAAAATTCCACAATTAAATGAGCTTACATCAATTCTTTTTTTCAAGCAATGTGAGTTGTATGCTTCCATAGTAATAAAAGGTTGAGGGCAATACGGTTTTTAAGAACATATTTATAGTAAAAATCAATGCTTTTCGAACTTATAAATAGTCTTAAAATTTTCAAACTTAATTTCATCCAAAATATCCTTTTATAATGATTAACGTAACTAAAAGTTTTTTACCTGATATTAATGTATATCAAAGCTACCTTGAAGGAATATGGAAACGCAATCATTTGACCAACCATGGCCCATTAGTACTAGAGTTAGAAGAAAAGCTAAAAAATTATTTAGGCGTCAAACATTTATTTTTTGTTAATAATGGAACTGTGGCATTACAAATCGCACTTAAAGCATTAGAAGTAGTAGGTGATGTAATTACTACCCCCTTTTCTTATATAGCTACAACATCTAGTATATTATGGGAAGGTTTAAACCCAGTATTTGCTGATATTGAGCCAAAACATTTAAGTATTGATACTTTGGAAGTTGAGAAGTTGGCAAAAAAAGGCATTAAAACACTCATAGCAACCCATGTATATGGTAATCCATGTGATGTTGAAGAAATTAGTAGAATTTCCAAAAAGCACAATATGAGCGTGATATATGATGCTGCTCATGCTTTTAATGTAAAATACAAGGATAAGTCAATCTTAAATTACGGAGACATAAGTACACTAAGCTTTCACGCAACCAAATTATTTCATACGATAGAAGGAGGTGCAATTATTACAAATGACGATGAATTAGCACACAAAATTTCATACATGCGAAACTTTGGGCATAATGGAACCGAAAAGTTTTGGGGTGTAGGAATTAATGGAAAATCATCCGAATTTAATGCTGCAATGGGCCTTAGTATTTTACCTGAAATTAACCAAATTATAACTGCACGAAAGAATATTTTTGGATGGTATAACGAAAATTTATTTGGGTTAAATTTAGAAACTATCATAGTTAGAAATGATACTGTATATAATTATGCTTATTACCCCATCATTTTTAAAAATGAGGAATTCCTTTTGAAATCAATAAGAGCTTTAAATGACTATGAAATTTTTCCAAGGAGATATTTTTATCCATCGCTAAACACGCTCGATTTTTTAAAACATCAACCTTCCCCAATTGCTGAAGATATCGCCAGCCGTATTTTATGTCTTCCCTTATTTTATGACTTAAAGGAAAAAGATGTATTAAAAATTTGCAAAATCATAAAAGAAATTATTCATGATTAAAGTATTTTTATTAGGTGCAGGTAACCATGCAGATGAAGTAACTGAATATCTTTCTTCCTTTAGCGATGAGTATATTATTGAGGGTTACATTTTGGATGATAATTATTTCTCGTCAAATTCATTGACCAATAAAAATATAATTTCATTAAGTGATTTTTTAAATAGTAACAACCCTAACAGCAATTTAAAAATATTAGGAGCTATTGGAGATGTAAAAAGGAAAGAAATAATAGAAATATTACATCAACAAGGATTCAATTTTATAAGCATACTACATCCTAAAAATTACGTTAGCCAATCTACCGTTATAGGCAATGGAGTTTGCATTGCTCCTAACTGTTCAATTAACTTTAATGTAGAAATTGGAAATCATGTTATTGTAAATGCTAATTGCTCTATTAGTCATGGTTCTAAAATTGGCGATTTCACAACCATTTCTCCTGGCGTTACAATTGCTGGAGATGTTACAATTGCAGAAAGCGTTTTCATTGGCATAGGCGCATCCATCATCCCTAATTTAAAAATCGGGAAAAATTCGTTTATTGCCGCAGGAGCTTGTGTTACTAAAGATGTTCCTGAAAACACTCTTGTTGCAGGCGTTCCTGCAAGAATAATTAGACAATTATCTTGAAAAAACCGTTTGTAAGTATAATTCTTACCTGCTATAATTTTGAAAATTATATTTGCTCTTCAATAGAAAGCATTTTAAATCAAACCGTCAATTTTGATATTGAATTAATTATAGTTGATGATGCAAGCCGAGATAGTTCGCCGTTAATTATCAGCAAGTTTAAAGGGGATTCGAGGGTAATAATTGTGCTGGAATCTATAAATCAGGGTGCCGCAAAGTCTGTTAACAAAGCCTTTAAATTAGCAACTGGAAAATACATTTGTAGGTTTGATGGGGATGACTTTTGGAAGCCTAATTTTCTAACTGAAATGATATCATTTCTCGAAAATAATCTAACCTTAGGAATGGCTTACTGCAATTGTTCGTACATTAATAACCTTGATGTTGTTACAAATGAAAATGTAATTACACGAAGAAAAAAAAATGAGCATATCGCTTATGAATTCGAAGATTTAATTAATGATTATTACATTACTGCTCCGACATTGGTATTTAGAAAAGATATTCTGAATAATATTTTTCCAATTCCAATGGAATATAATTATCTTGATTGGTATTTAAGTCTCTCAGTCAGTCTAAACCATCCAATCGGCTATCTTAATAAAGATTTAGCCTTTTACCGTATTCATCAAAATGGTATGCATGTAACGATGATTGCCAATAAAAATGGTGAAGAAACTACCTTTAAAATAATTGAACATTTTTCGAAATTGAGAATTTTCAATGCAGAAAAGATTAAAAATTTAAAAGGCATTTATTATTATCGATTTGCACATAACTACTTTGGACAAGGGCTTTATAGAGATGCAAGAAGATGTTTTAAGAAGTATATTTTAACTGATTTCAAACACCTTTTTAATATTAAAGTGATTAGGTTATATTTTAGCAGTTATCTTGATAAATACTATTTACCGTTAAAGAGTAAATTAAATATTAAATAGATTGAATATTTTATTAGCTACACATAATTTTCTTCCTTACCATGTTGGTGGGACTGAAATATATGTGTTGAATTTAGCTAAATTCTTAACGCAAAGGGGGCATAATGTTACTATCATTGCTGCAATTGATTTAAACATTGCCAATGAATATGATGTAGAATATGAAGATAACAACATTAAAATCATCCGTTATCTACATGATAATTTAACAGTATTGGGGGTAAATTATAAGACAATTAAAACTAAGCAGATATATGCCAAATATTCAACTGCACATACTAATAGCTATGGCTCATATTTCGAAAATAATCATTTTGATATTTTGCATATAAATGGATTTACAGCTGCTATTGGATTGGATTTGATTCTATCTTTGAAGAGTAAAATTCCAGAAATTAAAGTTGTAAGTTCCTACCATACCCCTATTTCCGACCCAAAAGAAACATTAACATTGGGCAATACATTTAAGGAACAACCACAAAAAATTAATTATGTAGCTGATGGCTTAAGTTATCGTTTCAATTTACCATACTGGTTTACAGAGAAAATAACCCCGTTCTTATTTTCAAATCATTTGAATATACTTCCTGCCATTTTTAATATAAAATACTACATAAAACTAAATTTGGATGCCTTCCAACAGCTTATTAATATAACTGACGAATGGTGGGTCTATTCTGAGGGAATTAAAGAGGTGTTATCAGCTCAAGTTAAACTTGAGAAAATAAAATTTCAAAGACATGGGATTGACCCAATATTTTTTGGAGAAAAGAATTTAGCAAAAGGTTCACATAAATTTCTATTTAACGGCCGTTTATTAAAAATTAAAGGCTTTATTACGCTTTTAAAAGCCTGGGTGAATTTAGAAGATAATGGATTAAAAGAACTCTGGATAACTGGAACTCCTAATTGTAATGATAAGGTTATTAAAAAACTTTTAAAAAAAATCAGTCTCAGAAAAGATATTAAATGGTTGGGTAACTTAAGTCAGGAGCAATTAGCCCAAATTTATTTACAAGTTAATACTGTAATTATTCCGTCCGAATGGTATGAAATTGGCCCTTTGGTTTTTCATGAAGCTATAGCGAGTGGATGCACTGTCATTGCATCGAACATTGGTGGGTGTAAAGAACTTACCAGATATTTCTATGGTTCTACAACAAGTTTCAAAACAGGAAACGTTAAAGATTTAAAAAATAAAATAAGCCAGCAACCTTCATTTGAAAAAGGCACTACTAAAAATAAACCAACTGATTTTAAAATACACTTTGAGATAATGATTCAGCAATCAGAAATTTACTCATGACTAAGTCCATTCTAATTTTAGGTTCTTTTTCAAAAGGTGCTTTGGAATTACAATATGAGAAGAATTTTACTCTTCTAAACTGGGCAGTAAAATCAATAGATATACAGCTTCCCGTAAACTATAAAAAGGATAGAAATGGTTTAACAAAATTAATTCATTGCGTTAACCCTTCTATTTACTATAATAATATAAATCGCAGTATTTTAATTGAGTCAGCATTGTTAAAGCCTCTTGTTATTTTAGTATTTAAAGGGATGGAGCTTTTCCCGGAAACGCTGCTTGAACTAAGGAAACATTGTAAACTACTTTGCAATTATAACCCAGACCACCCTTTCAAGTTCTATTCAAAAGGTGCAGGAAATATAAATGTAGTTAATAGCATTAAGCACTTCGATTTACATTTCAGTTATTCTGAAAATATATGTAAACAGCTTATTAAGGATTATCAAGTAAATAGTTATTGTATCCCTTTTGGTTATGATGAAACTATAAAACCAATAAAAAGTAAATCTTCACACTTGCTCGAGCAGGTTTTATTTATTGGCGCCTGGGATAAGGACAGGGAGTTAAAAATTAAGAATTTAAATGAATTTAATTTGCAAGTATTCGGTTCTAATATTTGGAATAAAAAACTACGACGATTAAAAAACATCAGCTATCATAATGAACCCTTATACGCACAAGATTATGCTAATGCCTGCTTAAGTGCAAGTGGTATATTAAATTTTTTACGCCCACAGAATATTATTGAGCAATCTCATAATATGCGGACATTTGAAGTTCCAGGCTATAATGGGCTGTTGATATCTGAACGCACAGAAGAGCAATTAGACTTTTTTGAAGAAGATAAAGAAGCAATTTACTTTGATTCCATTGAAGAGCTAAAAGACAAGTTACAATTTTATAAAGTGCATGAGGGCTTAGTTTCCAAAATTAAAGCTAATGGAAATGACCGAAGTATAAAATCTGGTTATGGCTATCAAAATAGAACCAAACTTATGAACAGTTACATAAATAAGTACCTTGAATAGTCTAGTTATTGCAAGATTGCCAAGAGCAGGCTTAGGAAATAAATTATTTGTTTGGGCAAGGGCTTTAATGTTTGCAAAAAAAAATAACCTGCCTCTCTACATTATTGGATTTAATAGAATTCATATTGGTCCATTTCTGAGAAGAGAAAAAGCTAAGAGATTTTATTTTGGGCAATTCAAGAGAAACTCCTTCGCAGCACAACTGATATATTTACAACATATACTCACTAAGACTTCAATTGTTAAAGAACCTGAGCTAGGGGCAGAAGCAATTCAGTTTAATACCAGGTATTTATTTGAACAAATTCCTTCATGGAAAAACTATTTTGAAAGCTTCCAATCGTATAGATTGATTATTAGAGATGCATTTTTTGAAAAACTATCGAAAAAAGTAGTGAAACAAGTTGAGAAATATAATGTTAACGCTGAAATAGGAGTGCACATCAGGATGGGAGATTTTAAGCCCTTACCTGATGGTGTAGATTTTAAGTTAGTTGGTGCAACAAGAACACCAATAAAGTATTTTATTGATTGTATTCAAAAAATAGGCTTGTCGTTAAACTCATCTCCTAAAACACTCGTTTTCAGCGATGGCTATGAAGAAGAATTGAAAGAAATTTTTACGTTGAACAACACAACATTATCTGATTGCAGTATAGATGTTGTTGATTTGGTAAATTTAAGTCGTAGCAAAATAATTATTACATCTGCCCATAGTTCATTTAGCGAATGGGCAGGCTTTTTATCTGAATCTCCAATTATTCGGCACCCAGATCATATTCATTCAAGAATCAGATTAGAGCAAAAATTATTTGAAGGAACATTAAAGGACTTTTTGAAGAACCATGAAAAAAATTCTCTTTAAGAAAATAGTGGCAAAAGCTCCACAGAAATTATATGATTTTTTGATACTACCGTTTGATAACTTAAAATCATGGTTATTTAAAATTAAAAAAAACAAAATAAATGAATTAACTACGTTAAATATAATTACTGGAGCTAATAGCTCTCATTATAGATCTGCCATTCAGTTGTTATCAAGCATTTCGAAATTCGAAAGTATTAAATATACTTATTTCTATGATCTTGGATTAACTTCAGAGGAACGAAATAATTTACAGTATCTTTTTCCCGATCTTAATATTCGTTTGTTCAATTATGAAAAATACCCATCATTTTTTAAAATAGATATAAATCAAGGTGAATATGCTTGGAAGCCAACTATTTTGAAAGAAATTTCTAAGGAATTAAATTCTCAATTTGTTTGGATGGATGCTGGTAACTTGTTAAAGGAACCTTTATTTAAAATGAGGTATATATTAAATAAATATGGTTTTTATTCTCCAAAATCGCCTGGATTAGTAATAGAATGGACACATCCAACATCTATTTCAAGCATATTACACCATTCAAAAAATTTGTACAAATCAAATTTAACTGGTGGAGCTGTTGCTTTTGATACTAGAAATGAAAAGGCGATGGCACTATTATCTGAGTGGTCTGAATTAGCGCTTCAAAAAGAGATGTTTGCTCCGACAGGTTCAAATAAAAAAAATCATAGACAAGATCAAGCAATTTTAACTCTGCTGGCCTATAATCATAAAATATTAAAGGGAGTGCCACATAGACTTTTAGGATTCTCCATACACAATGATATTGACTAATGAAAATTTCAATTTGTATCCCTCAGTATAATAGGATAGAATACCTAAAAATCAATCTTGAAAGAATTGCTCTTCAAAAAGATGCCAATCTAGAGGTGATTATTTCTGATGATGCGAGCACCGACAATACAGCAACTCAGATTGCCGAGTTACAAAAATCCTATCGCTATCCTTTGATATACTATAAATTTGAAAAAAATGTGGGTTATGATAGGAATTTGAGGAAAAGCCTGGAATTAGCTTCCGGAGATTATTGCTTTGTTTTGGGAAATGATGATACCTTAGCTGATGATTTTGTAATTAATAGATTAACGCTTTTTCTTGAGAACAATAACCTTCCTGATGTTGGTTTTTGTAATAGTGCTGATTATTTAGATGTAAATAATATTCAAATAAGGGCTCAGCAAACTAGCAATATTGGATCAGGTACGGAAATTGCATTAAAATATTACTCAAGTTTCAGTTTTGTAGCAGGCATAATTTTTAAAAAAAGTGCCTTTGATTCTGTCAATACCTCAAAATTAGATGGAAGTATTTATGCTCAAATTTATTTAGCAACATTAATTATTATAAGAGGGGGTTGTTTCTTTACCCTAAAGGAACCTATGGTTTTAAAAGATATTCGCATTAACAATGAAATTGCGAATTCATATTTAGATACTCTACCAAAAACAAAAAGCGACTACAAAATATTGGATGCTGGTTTACCATCATACGCAAATGTTTGCGCTATGGCATTTAAAGATGCCGGATTAAATGGAACAAAATACTATTATAAAATTATAAAAAGGATATATCAATTTACCTACCCTTTTTGGCTGGTTGATTATCGTAAAAATTCAGCTTTGATAGCGGCCTTAGGTCTAAAAGAAGGATTGAAATTAAAACGGTTTAAAGATTATAAGTTATTTAGTCTTAAAGATAAGTTAAAACTAAAAAGTTATTATACTTTAAGCACTCTATTTGGTCTTAACATCCCCATATCTTTATTTGAAAGGTTTAAAAAATATTTATATAGTATTGCCAAATCATGAAGATTAGTGTTTTAGTTCCAGGCAGATTGCATGGTTTTGATATGGCCATATACTTTCAAAAGCTTGGCGTATTGAATCAATTGGTCACGGGCTATCCTGTGAGATATGTATTGCCATTTGGAATAAAAAAGCAATACATAAAATCATTATACATCAATGAAATTATAAACAGAACTACCAAATTCTTGGGTTTTGGATATCCTTTTGATTTTTTAGCTTGCGAAGCATTTGACTTTTTAGCATCAAAAATTATTAAATATGATAGTGATGTGTACTTTATATGGTCTGGTTATGCACTGAAAACTATAAAAACTCTTCGAAAAAAAAACCCACAAGCTAAAATAATTCTTGTCAGAGGCTCAGCACATATTGAAGAACAGGAACGTTTACTTAAAAAAGTTATTTATGTCAAAAAACATATAAATCTTCGAATTATAGAAAAAGAGTTAAAAGAATACTATGAGGCTGACTATATTACAGTTCCTAGCACTTATGCTTTTAATACATTTATCGAAAAAGGGTTTAAGAAAGAGAAATTGTTTATTAATCTTTTAGGGGTAGATTTAAACCAATTTCCATTTCAACACAAAAGAGAAGATAAAGAAAAGATAGTATTAGGTTACGTTGGCACTTTGAGTAGTAGAAAAGGAATTGACTCTGTTATTAATGTAATTGCTCGATTAAATGATATAAAAGAAATTTTCGATTTAAATTTAACTGGCCCAATTGATCACAAGACATTTGATGCTACAACTTTAAAAAAACATGATTTCATAATGTATAATGGAATTCATAAGCAAAAGGAACTTTATCGGATTTATTGGAAAATAGATGTATTAATATTAAACAGCTTAGAAGACGGTTTTGGAATGGTTCTTTTACAAGCGATGTCTTGTGGCTGCGCAATAATTGCAACTAAAAATACAGGCGGGCCCGATGTAATACAAAATTACAAAAATGGTATCATTATTCCTGCCAATGATGAAAATGAATTAGAAAAAGCATTACTATGGTTTGATAAGAATAAAGATAAAATACCAAAAATGGGTATGATTTCCAGAAATATTTCAGAAAACGAATTTACTTGGGATGCTTTTGGTAAGAGAAATATTGAGTTCTTAAATAAATTAAATTCATGAAATTAAAAACGCATTGGGTACAAAATATAAGGCCTGTAGAATTGGCGTTGCTTATAAAAAAAATTACAGGTAATAAGAGAATTGTATTAAATCACGGAAAGTTTAAATTCTATTTAGATGTATGGTCAAATTTATACTGGAATTTATTTAATACTCAATTAGAAGAAATAATATATGAACAATCTTGGACAGAATTCATAACAAACTTTCTTTCGCCAGGTAAAACATTCATAGATTTAGGTGCAAATGAGGGGTGGTTTAGCATTTATGCTGCTAGTAAGGTTGGGAAAAAAGGTAGAGTATTCAGCATTGAGCCTCAAAAAAGGCTGGCTGAAGTTATTCAAGTCAATGCAACTTTAAATAATTTTGAAAATATAATTATCTGCAATAATGCAATTACAATGAATCCTGAAGATATTTTTATTACTTTATCACCATCTTTAAATACGGGAAGTTCCTCCTTTATCAAGACAAATAGAAGTTTTTTTTGGAAAAAGCAAAAAACGACAAGTAAAACATTAGATGATATTGTCAGGGAGCATAATCTTAATTCGATAGAACTAATAAAGATAGATATTGAAGGCTACGAACTTTTTGCTTTAAAGTCAGGTGAAGAGTTATTAAGAAAGAAGATTATTAAAAATATCTTAATTGATTTTCATGAGAATCAATTAAATAATTTAGGTACGTCCACAAAAGAAATTAAATCATATCTCACAGCATTAGGATATATTCAAAAAAGGTATAATAATGTTGATTATTTTTCTTCAGAAATTGAACATAGTAGTCGCCCTATATAGCCATATTGAATATTATCCACCAAGTTTAAATGCTGTGAATAATTTATCTGAATACGCTAATCAAATAGAGATTATTTGCAGAAATGTAAAAAAAGAAGATATTAATTACAAAAAAAATATCACAATCAAAAAAAGTGGTTCTTTAAAAGATATAAGAGCTACTGAACAAGCCAGCAATCTTTGGAAAGTAAAATCCTTTTTAAAATTTACTTTTTTGTTATTTCAATCTTTGAAAAAAGTTCAGCCCAAATGGGTTATTTTATATGACCCAATTCCATTATTTAGCTATAGATTAATTAGTTTTTTTTTAAAACATAAGCCTAAAATCTGGTATCACAATCATGACCTATTAGAAATTGAGAAGCTAAATAAATATTCTGTATCTTGGTTTGCAAGTAAATCAGAAAGAACTTTTTTTAGTAAAATCAATTTATTCACTCTACCTTCGGAAGAACGGGAAAAATATTATCCACTTGAAAAATTTTCTGGCAAATACATATTTCTGCCGAATTACCCACTTCTTTATAAGCTAAAAAATAAGACTAACCTGGGTAAAGAAATCAAGCTCATATATCAAGGTCAAATTAGCAACGATCATGGTTTGATTGAATTAGTTAATTTTATATCTACAAATCCTACTAATAAAAAAATTTCATTAACCATTATTGGCTTTGCTGATGGAAGCTTTAGAAGCTCTCTAATAACTTTAATAAAAGAAAAAAAACTAGAAGATAGTATAAAGGTATTAGAGGCTGTGAACTATGACAAGCTTCGTGATTTAACTATTCAAAACAATATAGGTATTGCTATAAGTAAGCCAACTAATATTCAATATGAAACGGGAAGTACCGCTTCTAATAAAATTTATGAATATGTAAGCTGCGGATTTCCTGTGATTCTTTTTGATAGTGAGAGTTATCGAAAAAAGTTAGGTACAAGACAATGGGCGTTTTTTACGGATTTAAGCGATGATTCTCTTAAGGATATTCTAATAAACATTCAGAAAAAATACATAGAAATTTCTAATTCAGCCATAAACGACTTTGAATCAGAACTTAACTTTAACAAGCATTTCTTAAAAATTTCATCTTATTTAAAGGATAACAATTAATGCACTTCTTGATCTTTTTCTTACCTTTTCTTATAAGCTACTTTACTAATGATCCAACAACGTCATACTTAATAGCCTGGCTAGGGAGTATATTTTTAATAATTTATAGTATCTATGTATACTATAAAATTTACAATCAGAAATTAAAATTTTTTAGCCCATTAATATTATCTCAAGGATTGATGTGGGGTTACACAGCTGTTTCTTCTATATTTTATTTTTTAGACCAATTAGGATATGAATTTTTTGAACATGTAGCCTTTCCTAATGTATTTGAAATTGAAGCTACATCATTAAGTCAGAAATTCATTGTTTTTGCGCACGCCTGTTATTTATCGGGTTACTTTGTATACAAAAACAAAAATATAAATATAACTGAATATAGAGTTAACATTAAGGAAGGAGCGTATTTAAAGTTATCAATAGGTGCTACTATTCTTGCATTACTTGCACTCAAAACGCCTTTTTCTCAATTAAGCAGCTACTTGAATATCTTTTCTACAATTTGCGCTGTTAAGTATTTTGGTTATTCTTTAAGCCACAGAAAATTAATAATAAAGGGATTTTTATATTTTACTACGGTATTACTTATAGGTTTTTTATCTGGCATGAAAGAGAGTACTTTATTCCCCTTAATTTATCTTGGCGTAATATTATATGATAAATATGGTGTAAAGAGAACGAGTTTAGTGTTTTTCCCCTTAATTTTAGCCTATTTTTATTTTATTCCTACCCTAAATGGCACAATAAGAGAAGCAGCCTGGTATAATAATAAAAACGCATATGAAACCTTATCATCACTAGATAATTCGCTTCTATTAAATAAAGAAAAAATAAGAAGCGTTAATTGGGCTTTTTTAAGTACAAGACTTTCTGAAATATCCATGTTGAACCGCTATTTAGAATCTGTTCCAGCACGTAGACCATACTATAATTTAGAAATATACAAAAATGGTGTTTTAAGCCTAATACCTCGAATCATTTGGCCTAGTAAATTAAGTCCAGATATTACAGCTCAACAAAGAGCTATAGAGAATGGAGCATTAATTGTTAATTCTCCATACGATACAACTTCTGCAAAACCGCAAACGGTTGCTGATGCCTACATGAGTTATGGTTATTTAACTGTTTTTATTACGTTTTTATGTTATGGCTTCCTTGTTCATACCTTGTCACATCTTTTAGAAAAAAAATTAGGATATGATTTAGGACTATCTGTTTTATTTTATAGCCTATTTTCTATCTTAAGTCGGGGTGGTTGTTTTGAAAATTTATTCAATACCACTTTTTATGGTTTTGTATTAATTTTTATTACAATCCATATCTTTAAAAAGTTGAATTATATTGAAAAGAACCCTATTTACCTTAATTGAAAATCCTTCACCTAACAGCTTCCTATAAACCTGCTTATGTTTACGGTGGACCAATTATGTCGGTTTCGATGTTGTGTGAGGGGTTGGCGAAGAGCGGAAAGCTTAAAGCGGAAAGCAGAAAGCTCAAAGCGGAAAGCTCAAAGCGGAAAATGGAAAGTGGAGAGTTTAATCTCGAGGTTTTTACAACCACAGCAAATGGCAGGAATGAGTTAGATGTAGAATCTAGGAAGCCGATATTTATAGATGGTGTGCCAGTTACTTATTTTAAGCGATGGACAAAGGATCATAGTCATTTTTCGCCGGGGTTGTTATGGAGATTGAGGAAAGTTCTTTTAGAGAGCCAAAAGTGGAAAGCTGAAAGCAAAAAGCAGAGAGCGGAGAGCGGAATATGTAATCCTTCACCAATCTCTCAAACAGCCAAAATAAACCCATCCGAAGGGAGGCAAAAACCACCCCGCCTTGCAGGCACCCCTCCAAAGGAAGGGAATGAGATTGTAATACACATCCATGCCTGGTGGAATCTGGTTTCTGTATTAAGTTGTTTTGTAGCGAAATGGTATAAAATTCCAGTTGTTTTATCGCCCAGAGGCATGTTGACAACATATTCACAAAACAACAGCAGCTCATTCTCAAAAAAAATATTGCAGTGGTTAATTGGCGACCGACTATTAAGATATTGCCACATACATGTAACCAGTGAGCAGGAAAAACAGGATGTACTCAAAATTATCCAACCAAGAAGCATAAACATTATTTCGAATTTGGTTAGTTTGGGTAGGGAGTGTGTGGAGCCTCAAGTAGTAAGTAGCAAGTATCAAATATCGAGTAGCAAGTATCAAGTAGCAACTAGCGAAGTTCAGAAAAGCAGCCAAATTTTGAATCTTATCTTTTTATCGAGAATAGAGAAAAAGAAAGGTTTAGAACTACTTTTTGATGCGCTTTCGAAACTTGATTTTGAGTTTAATTTAACTATTGCCGGAAGTGGTGAGGAAGAATATGTTAAAAGCTTAAAGCTAAAAGCTAAAAGCTTAAGGCTGGAAGACCGCCTTACATGGATTGGTCAGGTTGGTAATGATGAAAAGTTTTCTATAATGGCAGCGCATGATTTATTGGTTCTTCCATCCTATAATGAAAATTTCGCCAACGTTGTTGTTGAGAGTTTAAGCATTGGGACGCCTGTTTTAATTAGCGAAAATGTTGGTCTCGCTGATTATGTAAAAGCAAATGAACTTGGTTGGATTTGTAGCTTAGAACCAAAAGATATCGCTGAAAAAATTATTGAAGCTAATGCATCTATAGCCAAAAGAGAAAAAATAAGCAGCATCGCTCCTATCATGATAAAAAATGATTTTAATGATGAAGTTTTGATTGGGAGATATCTAGAGTTATATGAAGATGTTCTGGGATTTCACTCTGAAAACTAATGAGTGAGTTAGCCACAGATTAAGTAATCGCTCTTCGACAAGCTCAGAGTGATAAACTGAAAGAGATATCATTCGAAGATTCTTCGACTATGCATCTTAGCAAAATTTATCATAAGATTTCTCCATTCCGCTGCACTACAGTCGAAATGACGGTTATCTATATGCCATCAGAATGACAAAATAGAATTAATGAATAAAAATTTCAGTTTTATTATTCTTACATATAATGAAGAAATTCATTTACCAAGATTGTTAAATTCTATAAAAGAATTACATGCTGAAACCTTTATTCTGGATAGTGGGAGTACGGATAGCACGTTAGAAATTGCCAATGCATATTCAGATGAGGTTAAGGTTAATCCATTCACTAACCATCCACAGCAATGGGATTTTGCACTGAAAAATTTCGACATAAAAACACCATGGGTAATCGGACTAGATGCCGATCAGATTGTAACTCAACAATTATTCGATTTGCTAAAAAGTTTTAATCCTAAAGATTACGACGATGTTGATGGCATTTATTTTAATCGCAAGAATTATTTTCAAGGCAAATGGATAAGATTTGGTGGCTATTACCCTTTTTATCAACTAAAAATGTTTAGAAATGGTATCGGTTATTCTGATTTGAATGAGAATATGGATCATCGATTTATCGTTCCTGGGAAAACAATTATCTGGCGAAAAGGATATTTGATTGAAGACAATTTGAAAGAATATGATACCAATTTCTGGTTAAAAAAACATGAGCGATACAGTGATTTAATTGCAGCTGAAGAGATTGAGCGAATGCAAAAAATCAGAAACCAAACACTTAAACCATCTTTATTTGGTAGTCCTGATGAAAAAAGAGCCTGGTTTAAAAATCTTTGGTGGAAATTGCCATTAGGCTTTAGACCGTATTTATACTTTTTGTATAGAATGCTATTTAAGTTTGGTATTTTTGAGGGGGTAAAAGGCATCCGTTTTCACTATTTGCAAGGGCTTTGGTTTAGGTTACAAGTAGACAGGAAGATTTCAAATTTGAAACGGAGGATTGGTTAGGGCAAATTGTTGTATTTTTTTATTGATTATAGTCCATTGGTGAATTATTTAGTGAACAAATTATTGTCCTGGCCGGACGGGCTTCTTCTTTTTGACAGCAAAAAGAACCCAAACCGAGCTTTTTGCGAGCTCATTAATACATTTAAAATCATTAAAAACTAATTAATAAACTGCCGGCTCGCTAGATTTCTGTTGAAGTCAGTAGTAAGGCCAATTTGTGCTTCCCGAAACCTAGACCCTGCCGGTTAAAAAGCGGAACGGGGATTTTGTGTTGAGGCTTAGCTAGGAGGAGAGAATAAATTGGTTAGTTGGTTAGTTGGTTAGTTGGTTAGTTGGTTAGTTGGTTAGTTGGTTAAGGTAAATGAATATCGAGATAGATTATTTTACTTTGGCAAAAATAAACATTGAAATTCGAGTTATAAATAAGAAGATTTTTACAAGATTAAGGCGAATAGAAGATTAGTTATCTTCAAAAAAATCAAACAGAATATGAACGAAATCCAGAATGCAGCAGCAAAGAAGCAAGCAGATAAAAAGGCAATCAAATTTATTATATCCTTATTTGTATTATACATATTATTTAGCCAGGGTAACCTCTTTATGAATAGTGTAATGAATCCTGGAGGGAAATATTACAATGCATTTATAGCAGAAAACTTTGATTACATACAAGGTTTAAAAAATGCGCTAATCGTTCCTGCCGTTTGGATTATAAAGCTTTTCGGCTTCTATGCCATTCATAATGAAATGGATGTAATGGTTGTTAATGGCCCTCTACTTCGTATAAATTACTCTTGCTTAGGTTTGGGTGTAATGAGCTTTTTAGCTGCATTTGTACTGTCATTTCCTGCGAGTTGGAAAGAGACCATTAAAATGTTGATTATCGGTATTATTACCATATACATTTTGAACATTATGAGAATTTCTGGCTTAGGTTTACTTTTTGGATTTTTCCAAAGTCAGCGAAATTACTTTGAATACCACCATGAAATTTTTAATGTAATTGTTTACATCATCATATTTATTATTCTTTTCTTCTGGATTAAGAGAAATACAAAAATCAGAAAGCCAAAAGAAAACGTTTCGGATAACCAAAGTGATAACACAACAGCTAAGCTAGATTAGTAGATGTACATTTTAGGTATAAACGCATATCATGGAGATTCTTCTGCCTGCATTTACAAAGACGGTGTAATAATAGCTGCATCAGAAGAGGAACGTTTCAGACGAATAAAACATTGGGCTGGCTTTCCAGAATTAGCAATTAAATTTTGTTTGCAGGAAGCAGGTGTTGATATCAGAGATGTAGACCACATTGCTATTTCCAGAGATCCAAAGGCTAATTTTAGCAAAAAGGTTCTAACTGCCCTCAAAAACAGATTAAGCTTAAAAAATATTGCGGATAGAATGCGAAATCTGCAAAAGGCAAAAGGCATTAACGAAGAATTTATAGCTCATTTTGGGTTAAAACCAAACGAATTAAAGGCACAGATACATAATGTTGAGCATCATCGTTCGCATTTAGCAAGTGCTTTTTTTGCGTCGCCATTTAAAGAATCGGCCATATTAAGCATTGACGGTTTTGGCGATTTTACAAGTACAATGACAGCGGTAGGAAAAGGCAATCAAATTAATGTACTTGATTCGGTAAGTTACCCCCATTCTCTTGGTCTTTTTTACACGGCTTTAACTCAATATTTAGGTTTTCCACATTATGGCGATGAATATAAGATTATGGGACTTGCTCCATATGGTTCGCCAACATTTGAAGCTAAAATTCAAAAGTTAGTTCATTTAAAACCAAATGGCTTGTTTGAGCTTGATTTGAGTTATTTTAGTCATACTAAAAAAGGTGTTCAAATGGTTTGGGAGAATGGAATACCTTCAATGGAATCTGTATTTTCTGAAAAACTGATTGATTTACTCGGAAACGCAAGAAAGCCAAATGAACCTATTGAGCAAAAGCACAAAGACATTGCAGCTAGTGTTCAAAAAGTAGCGGAGAATGTTTTATTTCATGTCTTAAATCATTTGCAGCATATAACTCAGCTCGATTCAATTTGCATAGCTGGTGGAGTTGCTCAAAATTCCGTTGCAAACGGTAAAATCAAATTATTTACTAAATTTAAGAACGTTTACATCCCTCCTGCCGGGCATGATGCAGGCACAGCTATTGGTGCTGCACTTTGGGTATATAACCAAACATTGGGCTTTGAGCGGACTGAAGCCATGGAGCATGGCTATTTGGGCAGTTGTTACACAAACAATTACATCGAAAGTTTATTAAAAAAGCGAGAAATAGCTTATCTAAGATTACGTGAAAATGAATTTTATGATGCTGTGGTTGATTGCTTAACCAAGAATGGTGTGGTTGGATGGTTTCAGGGAAGGGCAGAATTTGGCCCACGGGCTTTAGGGAATCGCTCTATTATAGCTGACCCTAGAAATGCTGGTGCGAAAGAGCTCCTAAACAATAAGATAAAACGGAGGGAATCTTTCAGACCATTTGCGCCATCTATTTTAAAAGAGTTTGTTTCAGAGTATTTTGAGCAAAATGATGATGTACCGTTTATGGAAAAGGTTTTTTTAATTAAAGAAGATAAACGAGCAGAAATACCAGCGGTAACACATCTAGATGGAACCGGTAGATTGCAGTCTGTAACAGCAAGACAGAATCAAAAATACTACCGCCTTATTAACCATTTTTACAAGCAAACCGGAACGCCAATTTTACTAAATACCTCATTCAATGAAAACGAGCCAATTGTTAACGCGCCTGAAGAGGCTTTGGATTGTTTCCTAAGAACCAAAATGGATATGCTTGTGATGGAAGACATCATTATTAAAAGATAAATTTATGCTTAAAGCTCAACTCATACTTCTATTGTAAATCTATCTGAATTAATTTTTTTATTGCCAAAGTATATGAAATGGAACTGCCCATAACTTATTACCAAAAGGCACTGCTTCTTTACCTGAGTAAAGTATAATCCCTCCTCTAAAGTCCTCCCCGACCAGATCAGCAAAAACCTTGATTCCCTTAAAGTCTTTCACGCTCAAATTTTCAGTCTTTTTTACTTCAATTGCGAAGACTCCTCCATCCGCACTTTCCAGAATAAAATCTACCTCTATACCATCACTAGTCAGAAAATGATAAAGTTTAGTTTTGATATCACTAAAGGAAATTAGCTTGGTAAGCTCTGCGGCTACATAATTTTCCAGTATATGACCAAAGAGATCTGGTCTGTTTTTAGAGATATCCTCCAGATTAAGCTCAAGCATATAACAAAGCATCATCGTATCGGTTAAATAATTTTTTGGAGACTTAACCAACCTTTTATTGATATTCCTAAACCATGGTTCTACATCAAAGTTAAGAAACATCATTTTTAAGATGTTTCTATATAATTTCCCCGTTACAGGGTTCAATCCCAAATCCCTGGCTAAGTCCGCGTCATTTACTAAATTTGCGGCTCTTGAAGCCAGTAAACGTAGCAAGCTTGGAAGAATAGAAATTTTTTCCAGTTCAGCAATCATCCTTACGTCCCGCTGTAATATAGTGGTTATGTACCCATCAAACCAGACATTTCTCTCGGTCGTATCTTTTCCAGAAATTTCAGGATATGTTGCATAGCTCATGGCCTCAATAATTGAGAGTTCGGTATTCTTTAAATCAGAAAAATCAAAAGAAAGTATTTTTTCCAAACCATTGCCATTTCCACTTAGCGCTTCTGCGGTGCAGAATGGATATAATGTCAATACATTCATCCTTCCGACCAATGGGTTTGAGAGTTTAGGTAGCGCAAGAATTTTCGCTGAACCGGTGAGCAGGAATTTACCATTAGCAGAATTAGGTTGATTAAAACGTGATTCATCAACTACAATCTTTAGTGCCGGAAAAAGTTCAGGTACCATCTGAACTTCATCAATGATGACTTTTCCACTCTGAGCTGACAAAAAAGCTTCTGGTTCTGCAGCAGCAGCTGCCATTTGCGTTGGCCTGTCAAAAGTAATATAATTAACCTTTTCTTCTTCCGGCCAAAGCACTTTGGAACTAGTTAGCACCAACGTACTTTTACCTGCCTGTCTAGGTCCGTTCAGATATACGACGGGGCTGACCTTGAGGGCAATTTTTAGCTTATCTATTATAAATCTATTATACATAATAACGTCATTATTTCTTGTAAAAGAAAAGTTAAACTTTATAAATTCAAAGGTTATAATTTATTTTTACAAGAAAAAGCAAATCATCAGTATCGTATGACCATAGGAATTATTATGATTGTTAATGGTAATCTGCTAATGATAAGAACTAGTGATTCTGTTACATAGTCAGGCGCACCAGCAAGTTCCTTAGGGCAACTTTTGTAGGCATGGGAGAAAATCATGACCTTCTGGCTCCTAGCCGCTATCACAAAGCAGTAATCATAGAATGGAAGCGATGCCACAAATACTTTTGCAGGCAATAACCTCACCAGTCTCTCTAAAATCTTCAATACCCAAAACCAGTGTCAATTACGGAAACTCCACTTTTCAATGTCTGCCAAACATGAGCGCTAAGTCCATTTCCCTTATCATACCAACATACACATACCCCCTCAACTAACGGAAGATAGCCAAGCGGAAAGCAGTAAATTACCTTGTCATCCTTGGATTGCTATCCTGAAGGACTCAAATACTGCCAGATTTATTTCAATTGGCGTAACATTTTTTTTTATTTATAGCAAGCCTCCTCTGCATCTGACTTTTTTTCCAAAATAGGGTCTGATGAAATACTTTCCATGGAAATAAGTTCCTGAATAAATAAATGCGGGATGATATATAAGCTTTATAAGCAGTTAATGATTTTCGCTCCCCCCATCCTAATTTTTACTTCTATCTAGATTATACAATTGGTTGATGAATTATCATCGCAAAGTTTATCCTTGCATGCTTGTAGGAATAATTAAATTGGCTTCTCGATAAGATCACCATTGTTCGACTGTTCAACATTTTATACAATGCTTAAGCCAGATATTCAGGCCTCTTTCATCTGTCCCAAGCCTTCTTTTTCCGAAAGCGAAAGACTGGAGATTTTAATTGCCAGACCGTCTATCTACCTTTCCTTGCATCATTCGCCAAGAGTAGGGAAATAAAAAATTTAGAACCTGCATTTAAAACACTTTCAAATCCGATTTTACCGCCCATACGTTCTATAAACTCCTTACATAACACTAAGCCCAGTCCAACTCCCTTTTCATTATTTGTACCGTAAGTGGGTGCTGCTTTGATCGAAAAAATATTTTCCTGATCGCCAGGTGCGATCCCTCTGCCATTATCGATTATTGAAATTTCACAATCATCGTTGATGATATGAGCATTAATACGGATCATACCACCATTTGCAGTAAATTTTATCGAATTGTTGATCAGGTTGCGCATAACGATCTGCAGCATATCTACATCGGCCAATACCATTAAATGAAAAGGGATAGAATTAACAAGTGTAATGTCTTTATTTTTTGCATAATCACGTGCCATTTCTATGGTACTTTCAAGCACTTGCAGCACATTTATTGTCTCAAGCTGCACAACAGACCCGCCCATCTGAGATTTGGACCAGTTCAACAAATTGGAAAGCATAGTGATGGTATGGCTGGTGGCACGCTCTAAAGATTTCTCAATCGCACGCCGCTCTTCAGCACCCAGCCTGTTTTTATTCAACAGACTAAAGTAACTTTGAATACTGACTAAAGGGGCCCTCAAATCATGGGATATGATGGACATCAAATTGTCTTTCTCCAAACTGCGCTGTTCCAGCTCGTCTTTCTGCCGCAAAATTTGCGCTTTGCTACTTTCTATTGCAATTGTCTTTTGCTGGGCATCCATGCGTTCAAAATCATAACTGCGCCTGATAAACCTGACAACGATATAAATAACGAACACTGGCAATGGAAAAGCAGTCATTCGATCAATAAATTGACCCTCAACCGTAGTAAAGGGATATTTTATAAATTCAGGATAATAGTAGCCAACAGTGTGCAACGCAAAAAACCACAACAAATAAATAACTAGCCACTTCAGGTGCTGCTGATAAGGCGAAATAACCAACAAAACCAGTAAATAAGCTGGCCAGATGATGTCGGTGGATCCATTAGTACCAGCAATTGCAAAATAATTTATTCCAAAAACCAACAATCCCATAATTCCGAAGAGTGTACTGTTGTGTGGTTTATTTTGGAACCTGGAATAATAGTACTGATAAACGAAGAATAGGCAGATCAATACCGCAGAAACAGACCCGACGTATAGACCTGCAACCAAGTTGTAGGGCGCATAAATCATCGATGCGGCAATCAGGCCAATACTAACGGAATGAAACACCCTCCTTTCCAAAGAAAACTGGGCTGGGCTGCCAATGAGTGCTAACCAAAAGCTGGCTTTTCCATTTTTTGCTTGAGAGAAAAGAAAATTAAAAATAATAAGTTTAGCCATGGCATAGTTTCAAAGACTGAGTGGCACTAGTTCCATGTTTAGATAGGAGAAGAAATGTACTTTCTTCTCCTATTTTATTACGCGTCTGTTGAATGCTACCCAAAAGGTGTTAAGCTGAATAAAAGCTGAAATTAATTATTTAACTGTTATTTGGAACAATAATTTATAACAAATCTATTTCTATTGGGATAATACCAATCTTTCCTAATTTATCCATTATCCAAAATTTACTGATTATCAAACTATTATTGGGAGATGAAATTTAAACTGGATTATAAAAGAAATATTTGAAAATAAAATTGCCAAAGAAGGAATGCGATGAATAGCCTTAAGAAACTTAGTGAGAGACTTTATAAAATACAATAGCAGCCTTTTTCCTTTTTGGATTAATATAAAAACTAAAATTTATTAAGGCGACAATATAGCAAATTACCCCTTGTAGAAATTGGTGAGAAAAATAGAAAGGTAGAGTTGTTTTGAACTCTACCTTTCTATTAAATGCTTAGCAAAAGTTTATCAGCTAATTCCAAGCGAATTCTTCTACTTCCAAGGTCAGTGAGACGATAATTTCCATTCTTCAATTGAATAACTTGTCTTTTATCTGGAGCAGATAGCTTTTTAATATTGTTGGTAACTAATGGCGCACTACTTAAAGAATGTATACCCAATTCTCTTCTGCTAAATCCGTTTTCTCCCGCATAATGCAGCAATATAAGAATTTCTTCATCTGGTCGAAGGTCTGTGCGTTGAACAATTATTATATCACCGAAGACGCCGATACATGGAACATCAAATTGAAGAAGCTCTCTAATAGTTTTAGCAACTTCCTCTCTATCGCCATTCCAAAATATTCTCAGCATTTCATTCATACACCACCTTACAGACTCAATTAAATATTTTGAATCCATGTGATTTGGACTATAGGTGGGAGATATATGAACCGCACCTCTATCACTTCTAAACTCATATATCGCACCCAACACATTCGATAGATGTGAAACATCTTTTCTGTTTAGCGAATGCGGCACGTCATTATTAACAAGATACCTTTTGCAATCTTTTACTTCCTTATTAAGATTTAAATTCCCACTATCTAAATGATATAATATTCTGAACGCAATTTCTGCAAACTGCCCTGCGTCAAGTTCTGCAGGCTCCCAATCTCTTTGAATAAAACGACGTTCAATTGAAAGAAATTCATCAACAAACTGTGTTGCCAGTAAATGGTCAAAAGGAGGAGATAGATTAGATATTAAAGTGTCTCTTTCAACTAAGCCCATTTAACCTTTTGACTCCTTTATTAGGTTTTGTACAAATAAATTACCAGCGTCGGTCAAATACCAAAGATGAGGGCTTGCTGTGGCGTTTTCTCCCACCAACGCGTTATTATTCAATTTTACTTTTCCTAAATCTCTAGCTACATTAGTAGCACGAATAGTTTTTGATTGTTTATAATGTGTATTGAAAGTATTGGTAATCTGTGCGATACTTAATTCGCTTATTTTTTTTTCACTGTTAATTACGTACATAACCCACAAAGCTTTTTGCAATGTAGTCCAATTCATTGAAGGCGCACTATATTTTTTAGGGTCATTTTTGAAATCGATAGGTTCAATTTTCATAACACTACTCCCTGCTGACGATGATTTTTTACGAGAATTCTTCTTCTTTTGAGGGGCAGGTGGTAATTGAGATTGAGGAATTTCTGTAGCTTCCACATCCTCTGTTTCTGTGCTATCTCCAAAAACCTGTGGAGTAGTCAACCCTTTTAATTGATTTGCTACACTAGAGGTGATAGATGCTACATCTTCTTTTGAGCCCTCCACTTTTAATTCAAATCCAGTAATTTTAAGTTCAAATTTAAATTGATTTTTTGCCATGTTATTTTAGATTTAACAGTAAATATAACAAATCACAACTATTATTTGGAGTATATGCAGATAAAGGCGGAAGTTTAGCTTTATAGAATTTTATGCAAAAAGAATATAAAACAGATTTAATACGGTGGAAAGCTGAATTTAATTGTAAATGGCTATCAAATCTATGTATTGAAGAATTAAAAATTGTCCTAAACTTTGGCGGAGAAAAACTTGGAGGTGTCTTATTCTCACTACTAAATATGGAATTAAACTATAAAGAAAATCTTGTTAGTGATCCTCACAGATATGATTAAAATCTAAAATTAAAGTAATAGTCAAGGCTCTTGCTAAGCTGAAATATTGCTTACTTTCTTCTGTGGCATCGTATACTTTAAATTTTTCAATTAATGGTAAGGCGTATTTATAAAAATCCTCCACAAGTGGTTTTAAAAGATGATTCTCCTTTTCTTCAATTTCAATAATTGTAATAACATGAAGCATTGAATCCTTCAAGCTCATTACTTTATCGAATCCATAACCTTTTAGATTCAGGAGTGATTGATAAAAATGTGGCAGCGTTTGTTTAAATGACATATTCAAATATAACACATAGTATTCTAAGTCTAAAATTCATAAAATGCACGAATCAGAAATCAAAAACAAGGCTCTCAAAGAAAAGAAAGAGCTAGAACAACAAATCAATACCCTCATATCAGATTATGAAGAGCGTTGGAGACAACAATTCGAAAACATCTCCCTAATTCCAATAAGTGCAATCAAAAACAATTTGCCTTACGACCAGCAAAAAGGTGGAAGAATTCAATTGTTTATAAATACTTAAATTCTTTATTCCAGTTAGGCACAGCACTTTCTTGCAAGTTTTTTCAGAAAAATGGTGGACCCCATGTCTATTAGTTGGACCTTTATGTCCATAATAGATCGAGAAAACACCAAACAGAAAATGGAACAACACTACACCAATTTATTTGAATTAGTAGAGTTTTTAAAAGACGAAGAAACAGCTGTAAAGCACCTCGAAGAATTAAGATGGAAAGGTAACAGGGCATGTCCTCATTGTGGAAACATCAAATCTTATGCTCTTAAAAGCGGCAAATATAAATGTGCCGATAAAGATTGCGACGAACAATTCACTGCTAAAGTTGGAACTATCTTTGAAGGTTCAAAAGTTCCACTTAAAAAATGGTTTATCGCCATCTATCTACTTACCTCACATAAGAAAGGGGTATCTTCACATCAGTTAGCAAGAGATTTAAAAGTAACGCAGAAAACAGCATGGTTCATGTTGCAAAGATTACGTACAGCATTGGGAAACGGAAGTTTTGAGATGCTTGGCGGAGAAACTATAGTAGAAATCGATGAATCTTTTGTGGGTGGTAAGAATAAAAACCGCCACGCAAAGAAGAAAGTCAAAAATTCACAAGGTAGAAGCTGTATTGACAAAACACCAGTATTAGGAATGATTGAAAGAGGTGGCTTACTTGTAGCTAAAGTGATGAAAGATACTTCTGCCTCAGAAATTCAGCCAATTGTTGATGAAACCATTAAACCAAACTCAACTGTAATGACTGATGAATGGAGAGGTTATAGAGGATTAAAGAAAAGCCACTCTCACAGTTTTGTTAAACACGGGGAAGGTCAATATGTTGTTGGTAATGCACACACAAACACAATTGAGGGTTTTTGGAGTCATTTAAAACGTAGTATATTTGGAATATATCATTCTACTTCAAGATTGCATTTACAAAAGTATGTTGATGAAAGCGTATTTAGATACAACTATAGAAAGGCTGGTGACGGCGAAAGAGTTGCGATGGTAGTAGATCTTGCTAACTGCAGATTGAAATATCACGAACTAAAAAGACTATAATGAAAAAAGCGAAAGCAAAACAAATCAAGCCAAAAGAGGAAAAGAATGAAGAAATCACTAACCCTTTCTATGGCATTTCAATGGAGCAAGCAGTAGATAAGATAGTTAAATCTGGTAAGCCCAAGAAAGAAAAATAATAGTGGCACAAGCCAAACAATAATGTGAACTTTAGCATAGCAATTCAATAATTGTAGTGTAGTTCTAAAAGAGAGGATTGTAATGTGTCCTCTCTTTATTTTTAATCCTGAAGTTGATTATCTAAATAAATCCGAGAGTCAGGATATTTCTTTTTGAAACCATCAATCGTCTTTTTAACATCATCTTCATTTTCGTACTGAAATCTAATTGAACTTGCGGTAATGCCAGCCTTACCACTAGCAAATTTATCTCTGCTACCATCAACTTTATAAATTTCATAGTTAAGTGTTTCTGAACCGTCTTCCCAAACAGTACTATTAAAAAAGAGAAGATAGGTTTTATCATAAAGAATTGTATCTCGCTTAAATCTAAGCGGTTCAGATTTACAACTAAAAAGCATGGCTATCAATAAAGCCAAAGAGAGTTTTTTCATATTATTCAGTTTTCGATAAAACTAAATAATAAAATCAAAATTAGGCACTTATGCCTAAATAATATTTACACATCTACAGCACATTTGACTAATGTTATCACAGTCAGATGAAAAGGAGCAATTAGAAGCATTCGGTAAGAATCTTCGAAGAATTAGGAAGGAGAAAGACCTTTCAATGGAAGCACTTGCAAATTTGGCTGAAATAGAATTATCTCAGATTTATCGCATTGAGACGGGGAAGATTAACTGTAAGCTCATTACAATATTGAGGATAGCCAAAGCGCTTGAAATAGATGCTAAGGAGTTGTTTTGAAAATAAAGTAGCCCCTCGTTACATCTAACGAAGGGCTTTCAATACTTTTTCATAAAATTTGTTTAATTTTTAAGAGGTCTAATTATATAAAAGTAAATCATGCTGTAAAAAGAATACTTTTTGATCTTCATTAAATGAAAGCTAAAATCAAATTACAAATGCAAGCATCTAAAATGCAATTAAAACCTAGTAAACCATTAAAAATTGTTATCACTGCACCAATAGAAATTATCTGCAATGATAAAATGTTAGTTAAACTTTAGTTAAACCAGCTTTAGGGTATTTAGCTTTAACCTGCTCAAAGGCAGCGTCTCTTGCTTTATCAACTTCAGCTTGAGTAATTCTTAGATTATTTGCTCTAATCAAGTTATCAATAATGATACTTTGCGTTGCAACTTGAACTTCTAAGTCAATTACAGCTTGGGCTAAATTTATTCCACCAACTTCAATCATATTCTTCGTGCCTATTGTTTAGTAGGCAATTTTTATTATCAAAGAATGTGCAATTGTTATAAACTATGTAATTTGTCAGTAAGATTTTATTTCAAACGACAAAGTTAGTTGATTTCACTTTATTCTTGCTGACAACCTGACAGAGTAAGAAAGACTACTTAGTTAAACATCTATTACAATTATATTGAAAGATTTCTGAAGTTTACAAAACAAAAGGGCTGCAAGAGCCCTTTATCGATTAATTGAAGTATTCATTTTTCATAAAAGATTACCGAGCTATTTGCTTTTAATCTCAAGTTTGAAATAGAACTTAAACTTAAAACGTTTAGCAAATTGCTTAACAACATTTGCTATAATTGATACAATGAGGATTGTCATTGTGTTTGAGAATTAATCGATTAAGCGTACGGATTGGTACTTCGTACGCTTTACAAAGATAACAAACGAAGTCGACAGTAAAAAAGCGGCTTTAAATTGAATAAACACAGATTATATAGCTAAGGGTAATTTACTATATTGTCGCCTTTATTAATTTTGATAAAGAATACTTTAAGTAAGTCAAATTAGCATATGAAAAATAAAATCATTAGTTTATTCGGAAATGATAATACCAGTCAGGATGTGAAATACTCAAAATTACTGCAGGAATTCATTGATGCTTTTGCATTTGATTTCACAGACACGGAAGATTACGAAGACATCGTTGAATTTGCAATCAACGCATGGAATTTCGGAAATATGAAACTACTATTGCCAAAAGTAGAAAGTGAAGCGATGATAAATTCTTTAAGTAGTTCAGAAGTAGATGTGGATCTTCTAAAAAGAATGATTTATTTGAAAATGACAAAGTTCAAAAACCATGATAGATTTATTGCAGATTTTGAAATTGAAGAAACTACCGGGAATCCTATTTTATCGGTAATCACACAGGGAAAGGATGATTATCTAGCTTCTATGGTAGATAGTTTTGATGAAGAGTTCGCGGAGGAAGATTTCGAAGAGAATTATATTGACCGTAAGGCAATTATCTTAAAGCCACTCCAACCCCTTCAGGATTGGTTGTCTAAACTCTACCCTAATGCTTTTGCAGAAGCAAACGAAACAAGAACTTATCTGATAAGTGATCAGGTTGAAGATTTAGAAGTCTGGCTAAGCAAAAAATTTGATAAATTATTTATGCTCGAATTAGAGGAGCTGCATAGCAATAAAAAAGAATGGCCACAAAACCGCAACTACAAAATGTTCAGACAATGGTTTGATGTCGAGCGCTCAGCAGCAGTCTATGACCTGGAAAACGAACCGATTTCTAAATTTTGATAGACAAACTACTTGTAGTTAGATAAGCTAGGGATCAGAGACAAGGGTGTAAAAGTTTGTATTTCAGAAAATTCACTATATATTTATCCTAAACGCTTATCCTACATTACTTTGTTAATGGAGTATTCTGACCAAACACTTATCGATGAACTAAAAAGTGGAAATCAATCTGCTTATGAACTGCTGTTTAAAAAGTTTTACAAGCCCCTTGTTGCTAAGGCATACCATATATTAGAGGACGAGATGGAGGCGGAAGACTTGGTTCAGAATCTCTTTGTCACCCTATGGCAGAAATTACCTGATCTAAACATCAGAACTTCAGTCAGAGCTTATCTCTTCGGCGCTGTACATAACCAGTGCATGATGCAATTAAGAAACCGTAAGGTGGCAGATAAAAGGCTGGATGCTTACGCTAACAACCTTCAGGTTGAATCCCAATCTACAGTGGAAGTTGAAATGCCAATGATTTTACAATCAGACCTGGAGCTTATCTTTAACGAACTCCCCGTACAGCGGCAAAGGGTCTTCCGAATGGTCTATCTGGAAGATAAAAAATACAAACAGGCCGCCCAGGAAATGGGACTTTCTGTCAACTCCGTTAAAACCCACCTCAAGCTCGCTTTAAAGAGTATAAGGGATAAAGTCAAAAAAATCATATAAATCATTCACCCAACTTAGCAAAAAGGACTCTTATTACTAATGATAGTAGACAAGGAACATATAGAAACACTTTTGTTTGAAAAAATTGCAGGGACAATTAGTGACCAGGATGACCTTGTTGTTGAAAATGCCATTTCCAGCCAGCCGGAAATCCGCAAGCTATGGGAAGAATTGAATGAAAAAATGAGCAAGCCAAAAGCGAAAGCGTTGCTGGAAAACCTGGATAGTGAAAATGCCTGGGAAAGCATCCAACCGCGCCTGGTTAAAAAGCCCGCATCTACTAAATTATTTTTAAGAAAAATGGCTGCCGCTGCAGCGGTACTGCTGCTGGCAATCCCGCTAGGCTGGTATTTTTTATCTAAAAATACTTCCCGCTCTTCAAATCAAAAAACAATTGCGGGGCAGGTGTACCTGAAAACAGATGATGGAAGACTGGTTGAAATCGGCGGCAGCAAGACTGTTAATATTGGAAAAACGAGCTTCCTTGCTGAAAGTAAAAGGCTTAGCTATAGTGCTGAAAACGCTGGCGAGGTACAGTGGGCGACTCTTGTTGTCCCTTCATCCAAAGATTATAAGCTAAAACTTTCAGACGGCACTGAAATTTGGTTAAATTCTACTTCAAGCATACGCTTTCCCTCTACTTTTAGCGCAGGAAAAAGAGAAGTTTACCTTACTGGAGAAGCTTATTTCCAGGTCGCGAAGGATAAAAACCATGAGTTCATCGTCCATACAGACCATGCTGAGATAACAGTTCACGGAACAAGCTTCAACGTGAATGCTTATCCTGAATCCGTATTTAGTACAGCGCTTGTAGAGGGTTCGGTTTCCGCTAAAAAGGGAAATAATACCTTATTATTAAAAGCCGGGCAAGAGGTGATGATTGGAGCAAATAATAAATTCAATGTCCATGACTTTGATGCTCAGGAGGTGCTCGGATGGATGAAAGGAACCTACTTTTTCCACAACAAATCTATTGAGCAAATCGCGCCGGTCATCAGCAGATGGTTTGATGTAAAGGTAAATTGGGATAATGCGCATATTGCCGGGCAGACTTTTACTGGTGAAATTGACCGCACACTACCCCTTTCGGTGGTCATTGCAAATCTTCAGCTCTCTTCAGGAATAAAGGCAGAGCTCAAAAATGGGGTATTAACTTTTAAATAATTTTTTTTTAATAAAAGTCTTCACCCATTTCGCTCCTAGCTGCATCCTTTAGGTATAACCAATATAAACCTTAAATGTATGCTTAAAAAAATTACCCGACTTGGCCGGTCAATGTTGCCGGTTATTTTCGTACTCCATCTGCTCTCCCCTGCTTTTGGAAGATCACAACCAGTCTATAAGGTGAATGTAAAAGGGCGAAACATTACCCTTGCCAGTGTTTTTAAAACCATTAAAACCCAAACCGGATTTACTGTTTTCTACAGCAACAGGTTGCTAGATGATAGCGAAAAAATCTCCGTTGACTTTAATAACGCAGATTTATCAGAAGTCATGCAATTTGTATTAAAAGGCCGGTCTTTAGAGTGGCTAATCAAAGAAAAATACATCGTGTTGGAGCGTAGAGTACCTGCAATCAAAGCTGCTACAGAATCACAGCCCGCCAAAGCTGAAATCCCTGCGCCTCAGGAAATGGTTAGCGGCAAAGTAACCGATGAAACCGGAGCAGCTATACCTGGAGTGGGGGTCAAAATAAAAGGCACCCAAAAGGCAACCGTGACCGATGATAATGGGCGCTATTCTATCAATGCACCAAAATCCTCGTTACTTGTTTTCTCTTATCTAGGCTTTGCAGTTCAGGAAATCTTAGTTACTGATCAGCTAACCATAAATGTGAGTTTAAAGCAAGAAAATGCAAACCTGAATGATGTTGTTGTGGTGGGTTACGGTACCCAGAAAAAAGTAAACCTTACCGGCGCTGTTTCACAGGTTTCCGGAAAGGATCTTGCTGCAAGACCCATGGGTCAAACCTCTGCTGCCTTGCAGGGAATGGCGCCTGGGGTTACAGTAAAGCAAAGTTCAGGCCGGCCAGGGGGAGATGGCGGCAGCATCCGCATACGTGGTATCGGAACCTTGAGTGATGCTAACCCGCTTGTGATGATTGACGGGATTGAAGGCTCGATAAATAATATCGACCCGAACCTAATCGAGTCCATTTCTGTACTAAAAGATGCCGCATCTTCATCCATTTATGGCTCAAGGGCAGCTAATGGCGTTATCTTGGTTACTACCAAACGGGCCAAAGCAGACCAGATTGGCATCTCTTATAACAATTACTTTGGTAAACAAAACGCGACAAATATGCCTAAACAGGTGGATGCCCTGGATTATATGCTACTCATCAATGAAGCCTATTCCAACACAGGCAGAACGCCACTTTATAGCCAGACGCTGATTAATAATTACATCCAGCAGGCCGGGCGCAATTCGGACTTATATCCAAACACCGACTGGCAAAAAGAGACACTGACCGGATCTGGCTTACAACAAAGTCACTTCTTGACCATACAAGGCGGCACGCAAAAAGTGCGGCTTTTAGGTTCATTTGGATACTTTGACCAAAAAGGTATTATCGAAAACTCAGGATTTAAACGGTTCACGATTCGAAATAATGCAGACATTACCTTTTCCGACAAACTCAAAGCCCGCATTGACCTTCAGTATGTAAATGCAATCACCACTGACCCTGCAGCCTCTTCTTCTGAAATTTTTCAGTGGATGAACGGGATTCCGGCCAACCAGATTGGCATCAACGAAAGCGGACAGTGGGGCGTTGGCTGGAATGGCTCCAATCCAATCTCTGCCAGTAAAGATGGTGGAACTAATCGTACCAGGGGGCCATTTGGGAGTATAAACGCGGTTGTCAACTATAAGCCTGTTGAATGGCTGGAAGCTGAAGTCGCATACTCTCCAAAATATGCGCTCTCTTCAGGAAATAACTTTCGAAAGGCGATACAGTCTTATCTGCCAAATGGAAGTCCAAGCTTCTTAACGCCTGCTTTAAGCTCGTTAACCCAGACTTATAGCGAGTCCTTTTTCAATAACATGAGGGCAACGGTAACGGCCAGCAAAAATTTTAAAACGCACAACTTTAAGTTTATGGTAGGCGGGAGCCGTGAGGACTTTTATATGGAAAGCACCACTGCTTACCGTGATACCTATATCCTGCCTGAATACCCGGTTTTAAATGGAGGTTCGGCGGTAAACCAGAGGGCAACTGGTACCGCCGAAGAATGGGCTTTACAGTCCCTGTTTTCCAGATTGAACTACAGCTATGATAGTAAATATTTACTGGAAGTAAACGCACGTTACGATGGTTCTTCCCGGTTTGCTGAAGGTAATAAATATGGCTTTTTTCCTTCCGCATCGGCAGGGTGGCGCATTTCAGAAGAAAACTTTATGTCGGGACTAAAAGGTTTTCTAAATGAAGCTAAATTTCGTTTCTCCTGGGGAAGATTAGGTAACCAGAATATCGGAACCTATCCTTCTGTGACTGCGCTTGTACTGGCCTCTACCGCTTTAGGTAAACAGATCACCAATACCGCAGCGCTGAACGCGCTGTCTAACCGCGATATTTCCTGGGAAACTACAGAAGAGAAGAATATAGGCCTGGATTTAACGCTATTTGGGAACCTGAGTTTGACTGCCGATTATTACCGCAGAAGAACGCGTGATATTTTACTGCTGCTCGATGTACCTCTTATTTTGGGTTTAGTAAGACCTTATCAGAATGCCGGCGTGGTGGATAATAACGGATGGGAATTGGCCCTTGCCTATAAAGGTAATGTAAAAGATTTCAATTATAATGTAACCCTGAACCTATCGGATGTAAAGAATACTGTGGTTGATATGCGGGGCATTAATCAGACTGGTTTGACGGTAAACCGGGAGGGCTATCCGATAGCCTCGATTTTTGGTTATCAGGCTGAGGGTTTATTTCAAAGCGATCAGGAGGTTGCAGCCCATGCCCGCCAGTTTGGAACGGTTAAAGCAGGTGACATCAAGTACCGGGATCAGAATGGGGATAACCTGATTAATGAACTCGATAAGGTCATTATTGGAAGTACTGTACCCAGATATACTTTTTCATCCATCATGAGCGCATCTTACAAGGGCTTTGACCTTTATGTACTGCTACAAGGCGTGGGCAAGGCAGATGGTTATCTCACTGGCCCGGGAATACTGCCATTCAATGTAGGTGGGGCAATCGGTGGCACCATTCGGGAAGACAATAAGGACCGGTGGAGCCCTTCCAATCCAAATGCAGCCTTTCCAAGACTTGCTTTCGGGGAATCAAATAATGAGCAGATTTCAAGCTTTTATTTGAAAGACGCTTCCTATTTGCGATTAAAAAATATTCAGATTGGCTATACCCTACCAGCCAATATTTCCAAAAAGATTGGACTAAACCGTTTCCGCGTATTCGCCAATGGATCTAATCTGGCCGCTGCAACTAATTTCTGGAACGGCTTTGATGTGGAGTTTCCAGTAGGCGCGGTAAGTGTTTACCCACAGGTTAAGCTCTATACTTTCGGACTGGAAGCTAATTTTTAATCTAAAAGATAATCAGATGAAAACTAAAATATACTACTGCCTTATTGCTGGTCTGAGCTTGCTACTGCCGGCCTGCCAGAAGGACTACCTGGAAAAAAACCCGCTATCGGGCCCTTCAGATGAAACCTTTTTTGTAAACCAGGATGAACTTGTTCTTGCGGTAAACGGCATCTATCATGCTGCCGGATATTCTTCAATTGATGCCATGCCCTTGAATCTCTCGGTAGATGATGGGACTGATATCGGATGGGATAGAAACAATAGTCCCCTTCAGAGCCTTGGTAAAGGTGACCATGACAGCAACAATGGCTATGCACTCACCATCTGGACGGAAAGCTACAAGGTGATTTCAAAATGTAACTTCGTGCTGGACAATATAGAAAAAGTGAAATCCGTATCTTCTCCTGCAGTTTTTAATCGCTCGAAAGCAGAGGCACGTTTCGTTCGCGCTTTCACTTATAGCAATCTCCTTGATTATTTTGGCGAGGTACCCCTGGTCACCCGAATGCTAAAGCTGGAGGAAAGTCAGGTGGCAAAGTCCTCAAAAACCGTAATCCTTGACTTCGTTCTAAAAGAACTCACCGAGTCTGCCTCCGATTTACCTTTAAGTTATACTGGCGCCGATGTTGGCCGGGCAACCCGAGGGGCAGCATTAGCGATTAAAGCGAGAACAGCCCTGAACAATGGTCTCTGGGCTCAGGCAGCCGAAGCCGCAAAAGCAGTAATGGATTTAAGGACTTACAGCTTGCATAATAATTATGGTGCACTGTTCAGTTATGCCGGTCAAAACTCGAATGAAATCATCTGGGCATTTCAGTATTTAAAGGCCTCGAGGACTAAAACGCACTCGACACCAAATAATTTACTATCCAGAAACGGGCAGGGTTTTGCAAATAAAGTGCCCTCTCAATCCCTCGTTGATGCCTACCCTTGCACGGATGGTTTGAATATCGATAAGTCACCGCTATTTAATGCAAAAGATCCATATAAAAACCGTGACCCGAGGTTAGCATTTACCATTGCCCTTCCAGGTTCAGTATTTTTTAACTATCAGTTTGAAACCCATAGAGACAGCTTAAAATGCTGGAATTATAATACCGTGCCGGCAACCAGGGTAGATAATCAGGATGCGATAAACGCATTTGCCACTTTTACCGGATACTGCTGGAGAAAATACGTGGATTTAGAGGACAGGGTTGACCGCACCAATTCAGAGATTAACGTGATACAGATTCGCTATGCGGAGGTATTACTGATTTATGCGGAGGCAAAAAACGAGCTTGGCCAACTTGACCAGTCGGCATACGATGCTGTAAACCTGGTACGAAACAGACAAAGCGTGAACATGCCTTCGATTACTGCAGGCAAAAGTACAACTGAATTTCGTAGCCTTGTTCACAAAGAGCGTCTTTATGAGTTGGCTATGGAAGGCTTTAGGCTGACAGATTTACGCAGATGGAAAATTGCTGAAAAAGCGATGGTCGGAAACTTTTACGGAAGGGTACAACGGGGACTGGTAGCCGCGGCGCCTCAGATTGATGAGAATGGGTTAGCTGATTATTCAGCTGTGCCGAACCGCGCAGATTTAAGGGTAATAGAGGTGCGTTCCTTCAATAAAACGCGGGATTACCTGTGGCCGATTCCAAATATTGAAATTGTTACCAATCCTAAACTCGTTCAAAACCCTGGCTACTAATGAAAAAAATGATAAAACTTGCGCTGCTGGTTCTACTAGCGGCCTCCACCCAGATTACTTATGCACAAAAGCCCGCTAAATCAGCATATGATATCGTGATATATGGCGGAACTTCAGCCGGGGTAATTGCAGCCTATACTGCAAAGAAACTTGGCAAAACTGTTATCTTAATCGAGCCCGGCAAACATTTGGGCGGAATGAGTTCGGGGGGACTGGGCCTTACTGATATCGGCAATAAATATGCAATTAGCGGCCTGGCGCTAGATTTTTATCGCAGGGTTGGCACTCATTACGGAAAATTTGAGCAGTGGATTTTTGAGCCCCATGTGGCTGAAGGCATATTTCAAGACTATATTAAAAGTGCGCGGGTTGAAGTGCTTTATGAAAACCGAATTACCGGGGCGATAAAAAAAGGAAACTATATACAGTCCATAAGCCTTGAAAATTCATTTAATACCAAAGCCCCCGCGAATCAAATCGCTGGAAAAGTTTTTCTTGACTGCTCTTACGAAGGCGATTTGATGGCGAAAGCCGGCGTCTCTTATACCGTAGGTAGGGAAGCTAATAGCATCTATAACGAGACCTTTAATGGTGTACAATTAAAAAATGGTCATCAGCTGCCTCAGGATATCGACCCTTACCGAATCCCAGGGGATAAAAGCAGCGGACTGCTTTGGGGCATTTCGGAAAGCACGTTATTGCCTGCCGGCACGGGTGATAAAAAGGTACAGGCCTATAATTTCCGGATATGTCTGACTAGCAACCCTAGTAATCAGATACCGATTACAAAGCCAAAAAACTATCAGCCGCAGCGGTACGAACTGCTGCTGAGGCAAATGGAAAAAAGAACATGGAAGTCTTTGCAGGATGTATTTATTTGGAGCGGCATGCCTAACAGCAAAACTGATATAAACAACCGTAATGGCTTTTCAACCGACATGATTGGCATGAACTGGGCTTATCCTGATGCAAATTATAAACAAAGAGCGGAGATTTGGAATGCACATGTGGATTATACCAAAGGTCTGCTGTATTTCGTGGGAAATGATCTAAGAGTACCTGAGCACATACGGGCAGAAATCAAGAAATGGGGCTACCCGAAGGATGAATATATCGACAATGAAAACTGGTCTCATCAGCTTTATGTGCGGGAGGCAAGAAGAATGGTGGGCGAGCTTGTGATGACACAGCACCATTGCCAGGGAAGGGAAAAGGTAAACGATGGCGTTGGCATGGCTGCCTATACCATGGATTCACACAACTGCGACCGTTTAGTTGTAGATGGAACGGTCAAAAATGAAGGGAATGTTGAAGAGGGCGGATTTGGCCCCTACCCGATTTCCTACCGGGCGATTATTCCAAAAGAACAACAGGCTGCGAACCTTTTAGTTCCAGTGTGCCTTTCTGCAAGCCACATCGCTTATGGCTCGATACGTATGGAGCCTGTATTTATGGTACTTGGTCAATCTGCAGCAGTTGCAGCAGTGGAAGCAATCAATAATAAACTGGCAGTGCAGCGCGTGGAGGTAAGCAAAGTTCAGTCTGCGTTGAAAGCCAATCCGCTACTAGATGATAGCCCGCTGGAAATAATTGTAGATAATGATGATACGCGCCAAGTTACTAAAACGGGCGCATGGCAGAGCCAGACATACGGCGGATATGGCCCTGATTACTATATTTCACCTGCAACTGGTGAGCCTTCAAGTATTCGTTATCAGCCAAACATCATTAAAAAAGGTAGCTATCGGCTATTCATCTACTACCCGAAGCAGAAAAAGGCTTCTACACAAACTACCGTTAAAGTATTTGACGGAGTAAAAGAAAAACAGGTAGTCATTGAAGATGCAAAAATCAATATTGTTGGCCAGACCTCGGGTGAATGGGTATCACTTGGCCACTATGAATTAAGTGCTGGAAAGGTTGCCTTTGTTGAGCTCAATAATAAAGGTGCAGATGCAATGATAACTGCTGATGCGATTCTACTCGTGCCTGATAAAAAATAGAATTCAGACAACTCCATTGTTACATCTGCTTATGAAAAACAATCAATGGCTTGATTATATCAGGCCATTGATACCCTTTAGGGTATAATTAACACTCCAACACATTAATTTATACCCTTTAGGGTATAAATTAATGTACTTCAGAAATCCAGACGTTCATGATCCGTCAACAGACAAATAAAATGAACATTGCATTTTCTAATAGCCAAACATAGTTATTGACATAAATAACTTTCGGGGTTTAGAAATATCGACACCATTACGGCATTCTATCTATACCTAGACTGCGGGCTATGCTTTTGATGGAATCGCCTGTCGCTGAAGGTGTAATAACTGTTCGATCTGACTCATTGACTTCGATTTTCCGGCCATTTTACACTCCTTTAGGTAAAAGATTATTTACCTAAGTAAGCCAAATCAAATTGAAGAAGGGGGGCAACATGGTCCATTCTAAAATCTTTAATACCCAAGGGTGGGTTCAGCATCCGCTTTCTTCATCACTTTTGGTGAAGAATACGAAATCTGGCTTCTAAGAATATTTTCAAGACAATGAATGTCATTTATGAGTTAGAGATCGAATCACATTGTTTTCATCAAAAGTGATAGAAAACCAAATTTGACGAAATATCCACTAAGTGCGCATACTCAGACGATGTTTTAAAAGCAAGTTTACTGAAATTGCCCTATACATTGTTTAGTCTTGCCAATCGATCCGCCCACATATTTTTATAATCGGACTTATGGGAATCACTAAGAAAAGATTTCTCTATTATTAGGTTAACTAATGGAGTTGCAGAGCTGAATCTTTTTATAACTCTAATCACTACATTTTCTCTAACACCAAGTGAGGTTGATAGCTTTTCAAAATCTTTGAAACTAATTTTCTTCTTTCTCCCATTCAGTAAAAGGGCTGTTTCTTCCTGATCCTTGGGATTTATTAATTTTGCGTTTATAAGATCATAGGCCGGTGACAAACTAATCTTGTTATCATTACCCGAATGAAGAAGGGAAAAGTTTTTCATATGCATATCATTATTACCACTTAAGAAAGAAAATACCAAGAGCTCAAAATAGTTTATAACCTCTAGCTGCGCGTTGGTTGCATAAGTGGCTATCAGTTTACCACATCGTTCATATGAGCTGTCATATTTTTGTTCTGTTTGGAAACCACCTACCTGGCAAAGGTCCTCAACATGAACTTTCTTGCCATTAACCCGATCAAATCTTTTGGCAAGGTAAGCCATCTCTCCGTTGGTGGTTGGAATAAGCGCATGATCGCAAGTATTGATCTTAAAATGCTGAGCAAGATGCATGGTCAAGTCCTCAACTTCGGGCATAGCTGGCCGCTCTGGGCTTTGGGGCTTAAGAATATAATTACCCCATAGTCCAACAATGGTTAACCGGTTTTTACTCTTGATGGTTTCCAAATTTACAGAGAGTTTAGGTTGAACACCCGTAATAGCAATTCGGTTATTAACAGTTTCCCTTGCAAGTTCGGATAGAATTTCCTCATCTAAATCAAGTTCAGGAAGCTGGACTGTACCAAAGAATCTTTTACAGCATCTCGTATGGTAGCTTAAATCTGAGTTGGTCGGCTCATAGCAAAAATAACACTTATTCATAATCTTCCTCCTCTGATGGAAATACCGTTACCGCTCCAATAGTATCCCTGCATAGTGCATTGAGCAACTCAAAGCGATCACTTCCTTTAATATGCCATTCCTCTCTTGCAAATTTAAGTAGCCAACCCTCTGGAATCAGGCCATCGAAAAATGAAAACAGGATTCTGCTTTGATAGGGATATGGTGATAAGGGAAGGCTTAAACTTATAGGCCTAGCGCTTTCATTGCTTAGGTATTTTGAGTCATAAGTAAACCTATAACCATTATCATATTTCTCCAGATATCCCGCAAGATTATTCCCAAATAATACTTTTGACCTAATCGACATGTCTATTCTCGATATTTGTTACACCAACCTGTTTACCAAATAATTCAAGTACTTGATTTATCTTATCTAGCCTAAGCGTCTCTTTTCCCTGTTCTAATTCCCGAAGAAAACGAAGTCCCACGCCAGCTTTGAATGCCAATTCCTCCTGTGAGAGTTTAACCAGCTTGCGTTGAGTTTTTACAAATGTTGATAATGGATTACTCATATTATACCCTTATGGGTATAAATATACAATAAATTAAATTTAATATACCTTATAGGGTATAAAATATTTATTCACAATTCAAATTTTAGCTAATCGGGTATTATATTGTATACTTATTGAAGATGTGCTCTAGGGTATAATAGATTGGAGGATTTAATATAACTCTTCATGATAAATTAGCAAACAAATAAACTGAACATAATTACATTCTTTTCGAGGCGAAAAAAAACATAACTACTGGCAAAACAGAAAGATTTACGCAAGTCTGGCTAGAGATTCGCAATAGTTCGCCTATGAATTACAGGGGTTGGTCAGATCAAGGTGCTACAATAAAGATCACAAGCAAACAGTTTTTATACTACCGTTATGGATGATGCGGTATTGAAATTAATTGGTACTGCTGATCGAAGCACAATGATGGCTGCCAACATGAAAAAAGTAAAATTAGCGCCTTTTCCAATCTTAAATCAGAATCTTTTGCCTCTCAGGCAATCATTGAAGGCCAGCAGAATGAGATACATTTTACTGATTGAAGTTGTCTTTGTTTGAAAATCTTTGGATGATAAGTAGTAATAATGATAATTTTTGGCCGATAAATTTTGGTAATAATTTTAATTCCTTTTAGATGGGATTTTAAGTATTTTTAGTATTATTATTGTATTGTATAATTTAAAAAACCGAGCTTAAATGCCATGCATTTAGACGCAGCTAACCAAACTTCAGAAGAGAAACTTTTAATCGCCCGAATTGCCTCGGGAGAAGAGCGGGCATTTAATGTTTTGTTTGAGAGCTATCGTCGTAAGGTTTATTATGTAGCTTTACGCATCACGCGCTCGGAAACGCTGGCGGAGGAAATTTTGCACGATGTTTTCCTGAAAATATGGCTGCATCCAGGCTTGACTGAAATACAGGATATTGGCCGATATTTACAGGTATCCACGCGCAATATTACGCTCAATGTTTTACGTAGTCAGCGCAAAGAAATTCAGCTCGATGACTTGAAAGCGAATGCATATGAAAAGCAGCACAATGAAACCGAGGAAACCATTCTCTTTAATGATACCAGTGCGGTATTTCAACAAGCAATAGGCCAACTCACTCCTCAGCAAAAGACAATTTACACCTTGTGCAAGGAAGAAGGATTGAAATACGAAGAGGCCGCCCATAAGCTTTCGCTATCGCCGCTTACCGTGAAAACACATATGCAGCATGCTTTGAGACATATAAGGGCTTACATTCTAAAGCACCAGGATGTTAGTATGACGCTTGTGATGATAGAAATTCTAAGCCATAAAAAATAATTTCACTTTATCTACTCCGACGGTTAGGGAAATGGTGTCTTATATTAAACGGCGCATATGTAGCGCCCTAACCAAATAATGAACCAGAATAGATTTACCTATTTGGCCAAGCGATACCTAGAGCATTCGTGTACTTTGAAAGAAAAGGACGAACTGCTTTTGATGCTTGAAGATCCAGATTATCAACAGCAGGTATCTGCGCTGTTTGGTGTGTTATGGAACAGTGAACAAACCAACGAGGACATACTAGGCAGTGATATTGCGGGGCGTATTTCGGAAAATATCCTGGCGGCAGGTAAAAAAAATAATTCAAGTCGTCTCTCCCGTCCAAATAATTGGTGGTGGGCTGCTGCATCGATAGTTATCATTTTTACAACAGTTTGGCTGTCTAAAACCAAAATGGCTGAAAAGCCATATATCTCAGCAAGCGTCACCAAGGTTTCCTCGCCCATACTTCCCGGAGGAAACAAAGCTATTCTCACCCTTGGAGATGGAAGAGAAATCGACCTCACAAAAGCTGCTAACGGGATCATAGATTCTAAAAGCGATGTAGCCATTGTTAAAGGCAAAGATGGCCGCCTTACCTATTCAGTAAAAACCCAAGATAACAAAACAACTCCCACTGAAATCTCATTTAATACCATAACCACACCTAAGGGCGGACAATATGAGATTGTCTTACCCGATCAAACGACTGTGTTCTTAAATGCTGCATCTTCATTAACATATCCCGTTACATTCGCCGGAAATGAGCGTCGCGTGCAACTTAAAGGAGAAGCGTATTTTGAGGTCTCCCCCAATAAGCAAATGCCTTTTTTGGTTGATGTAGGCAGCACCAATATTAAAGTACTGGGCACCCACTTCAACGTAATGGCATACCAGGATGAAGCATTAAGCAGAACCACTTTACTTGAAGGGTCAATTGCTTTAACCGTTCAAGGAAGGCATGCATTGCTATCACCAGGGCAGCAGGCGATTGTAGGCCAGGAAGGTCAGAGCATTGAAATCAAACAGATAAATGCCGATGATGCTATTGCATGGAAAATGGGTTATTTTAAATTTACGCGCGAAAATATCCCGGCAATCATGCGAAAAATCGCACGATGGTACGATGTGGAGGTCGTTTATGAAGCGGATTGCAGCAATATCATTTATGGAGGAACAATTTCTCGAGGAAAAAACATTCAAGAGTTATTGCATAAAATTGAGCTCTCGGGTTCAGTTCAATTTAAAATAAAAGGAAGGAGGGTGATAGTGAGCTTATAAAATTACTATACATACACCTAGCTATAAAAAAACCAGGAGCGTTGACTCCGCCCCTGGTGAGTAAGGCCTTGCAGGGCCCTTTAGTAGGTAATTAACAAGAATTGCTTTCAAACAACTATTTACGTAATTAACAACTAACCAAATGTATCACTTTTTTGCTGAATTAGTATACAGGGACTGGCCCTGTATCGCCTTTAAATTATTATTGAGAATGAAGCTCATCATATTTTTCCTGCTCATCACCCTATTGCAGGTTTCAGCCGCCAGTCGAGCTCAGAATGTTTCACTCAGGGTGAAAAATGAGTCTATTGAAAAAGTCTTTGAAGCCCTTACTAAACAAAGTGGCTATCATTTTCTTTACGATGTAAAGCTTATCGATAAAGCCCGGCCGGTGAGCGTTGATTTTAAAAGTTTACCTATCAAAGAGGCACTTAGAAAATGTTTTGAACAGCAGCCTTTCACTTATGCTTTAGATGAAAAGGATGTCATTATAATTTCAAGAGCTACTGAAGGTATGCCTGTTTTGCAGGTAAGCATAAGTGGAAAAGTACGGGATGAGAACGGCATTGGCATACCTGGGGCAACGGTAATGATCAAAAATAACTCAGCTGGGACAATCACCAGCGCCGATGGCAGCTACAAAATTTCAGTACCGGGAGAACAAAGTATACTCATGTTTAGTTCTGTTGGCTATAAAGCCGAGGAAGTCACTGTCGGTAAACAAACGGTGATAAACATCAAACTTACTAAACAGGCTTCCAATCTAAATGATGTAGTTGTTGTAGGTTACGGTACCCAGCGCAAAGGTGATCTCACAGGTTCTGTTGCGGGTATTAAGGAGCAGGAGATACAACAAGCCAAATCAACTTCATTTATGGAAGCGATGCAAGGCAGGCTGGCTGGGGTACAGGTTGTATCCTCTTCGGGCGAGCCTGGAAGCGCGGTAAATGTTGTGATAAGAGGTACAAACTCATTCAACTCCGGCACCCAACCCTTATACGTAATAGATGGTGTTCAAATTGATGTAAATACCAATGAGGCGGCCCGTTCAGGGATTGGCAATACCGCTCTATCAAACCCACTTGCAGGTATTAGCCCTAATGATATTGCCTCAATGGAAGTACTCAAAGATGCATCAGCGACAGCTATTTTTGGTTCTCGTGGTGCAAACGGGGTGGTAGTGATTACTACAAAATCCGGTAAAAACAACACCTCAGTGCTCGAGTTCAATAATTACGCTGGCATTGCCTGGGCACCCAAACACATTCAAATGCTTGGCGCGCAGGACTACGCCCGTTTCCGTCTGGCAAACGGAACAGCCGACGGAAATTACGCTATTGACACCAATGGGGATAATATTGTAGATCAGGTTAGAGACTTAAGCGGCGTCCAGTCATACGATTGGCAGCGGGAGGCACTAAGAACGGCGGTAACACAAAATTACAGCCTAAGTTACAGTGGCGGAAGCACCAAGACAAGCTTTTTCACTTCTGCTTCTTATCTCAACCAGCAAGGCCTTATCATTAATAATAACTTTGAACGCTATGGTCTGTTGGCAAAGATCACTCATAACGCGACCAACCGGCTCAGGTTGGGAGTAAATGTCAACCTCTCGCACGCCATTGGAAAAGGGGTTGCATCCAACGGTGGGAATGATGTAAGGAATAATAACGGGATAATGCAAATGATTTTGTTGACGCGACCGCTAAATGCACCTGATCCAACCCAGTTGGCACTCGACCCTGATGGCGCAGCGGTGTCCAGCCCGGTTGATTTTGCCAGCCTGGCTTATAAGAGAAGTCCGCTTTCAAGAGCGCTGGCAGATTTAAGTGCGAACTACCGGATCATCAACGGGCTGAACTTAGACCTAAGGGCAGGCGCAGTGCTGACCCAGTCAAAAAATGGGGAATTCTACCCAACCACCGTATCCTGGGGATTTCCTTCTAAAGGTCTGGCATTTTTAAATACAAGCAGCTCAGTTAACTGGTACCAGACCAGTACCCTAACTTACAATAAACGCTTCAATCAAAATCATTCCATTACTTTACTGGCAGGCTTTGAGGTGAATTCTTATGAAATTGAAGCTTTCAGACTCTCTGCGCAGGGCTTTGACATTCAAAACATCAATCCCTTAGACAATATTGCCACTGCTAAAATCCTAACTGTTCCTCCTTCTTCGGATAAACAGCGGTATGTAAGGGTATCTGAATTTGCCCGTTTGAACTATAATTTTAAGGATAAGTATCTGCTAACAGCCACCTTGCGTAACGATGCCTCGTCTAAACTGGCTGAAGGCAATAAATCAGCGCTCTTTCCTAGTGTGGGTCTGGCCTGGAGAGCATCAAAAGAAAAGTTTCTGGAAAATCTAGGCTTTATATCGGATTTAAAATTCAGAGGCAGTTTTGGACTTACAGGAAACGAAAGAATACCACCCTACCAATCCTTAGCCACCCTTTCGCAGGTGTTTTATGCTTCGGTCAATAACACCGCCAGCCTTGGCGTGGCTCCAAATGTGATAGCCAATCCAAACTTGAAATGGGAAACCACTTATGCATATGATGCGGGTTTAGATCTCAGCCTTTTCAAAGACAGGGTGTCCCTAACAGCAGATGTATACCTAAAGCAGACAAAGGACCTACTTTTACAGGCGGATATTCCTGCACAAAGCGGTTTTTTAAGGCAATTTCAGAATTTAGGTCAGATAGACAACAAAGGAGTTGAGCTAGCTTTAAGCACAATTAACATTAAAAAGGCGAATTTCACCTGGAGCAGTAGTCTAAACATTTCAGTTAACCGCAACAAAGTTGTCTCGCTAGGCAGCGTAAAGTATATTCCAGTTACGGTCTATGGTGGTCCGATTAGCACACTTGGCCGGGTAATTACCGGTCAGCCTATAGGCACCGCGTATGGCTACGTTAATGATGGGGTGTATCAGCTCACAGACTTTATCATCAGGAACTCAGCAGGAACCATCATTGATCCCTCACAGGTAACCGAGGTCAATCTCAACGGATTAAACTATACGCCCAAGCCGGGCATTCCCGGAATGTCCTCCCGTACGGCGCGTCCCGGAGATTTGAAATACAGAGACCTCAATGGCGATGGTATCATTAACGAAAATGACGCTACAGTAATTAGTAACAGTAATCCTCAGCACTATGGGGGTTTGAGTAACAGCTTTACTTATAAAAATTTCGATTTAAACGTGCTATTCAACTGGTCTTACGGTAATGATATTCTTTACGTTGGGCGTGGGCGGATTGAAGCACCGGTATCAATTTTTGCTAACCCAACCGAAAAATACTGGACCAACCGTTGGCGCATCGATAATCCATCGAATGTTTACCCTAGCCTGCTCTCACAGAGCAAGCTCGACGTTTCTTCTTATTATACCGAGGATGCATCGTTTTTAAGATTGAAAAACTTAACCCTAGGCTATAACCTAAACAACTCCCAAACGCTCAAAAAACTTGGTGTGAATGGATTACGTGTTTATTTAACCGGGGTAAATTTGTATACCTGGACAGGCTACAGCGGATTTGACCCGGAGGTGAATTCCTACTCTGCCTTATTGCCAGGGGTTGATAACATATCCTACCCGCGTGAACGATCTATTATTTTCGGACTTAACATTAAACTATAGCTATGAACCGCTTATCCATATTACTCATTTCAGTGCTCACATTGATTTGCAGCTCGTGTAGCAAAATTCTTGAAGAGACTCCATATTCTGTTGTATCTACAAATAACTTTTATAAATCAGCAACTGATGCTGAACTGGCCATTACCGGGGTATATGATGTGCTGAACGCCCAAAATATACAAGGATATGGCAACCAGCCATTATGGGGTCGTGGCATGCATTACCTGACCAACCTTGGTGTGGATGACCTTACCCAGGATCCCAGGTTTACAACTGGTCAACCAGACCTGATGCCCTTTTATGACCATACCTATACCGCCGAAAATCCAAATTTATGGTATGCATACTTTTTCTTATACGCAGGTATCAACCGTGCTAACTTTATTATCGAAAAAGTACCCTCAATTGAAATGGATGCGACCAGGCGTGCCCAGATTGTAGCTGAGGCGCAGTTTATGCGTGGAATGTATTATACTTATCTTACATGGCTTTTTGGTGGGGTGCCGCTAATTACAACTTCCGCTCCTGATATCTCTTCTCCCCGCGCATCAATCCAACAGGTTCTTCAGCAAGCCAAAGCAGATTTCAAGTCCGCTTACGATGTTTTACCTGCACGTAACGGGAGTGCGGGCAGGGTAAACCGCTACACTGCTGCAGGATTTTTAGCTAAAGTAAACCTTTATGAGGCCTCATGTAAGCAAAATAATGTTAGTGAGAACCTTAACTTCCCGGTCAATAGTTTTAGCTATGTAAATCAAAACGAGGCCTATGCAGAGGCCCATAGATGGTGTAAGGAGGTTTACGATAATAGTGGATACAAACTCATACGTCCCTTCAACTACTTATTTTTAGCTGCCACTGAGGCCGCTGCCAGAGAAGAAAATATGATGATAGTGCAGTGTGGTCCGGGCGGATCACAGGAGATTAATTTATATGCCTATCTGGCTGGACCAAGAGGTGACTACCGCACCAATTCCGGCACCTATGGGTGGCTGAGACCGCTTAGGGAAGTCTACCAGCGATACAATACAAATGACGGACGAATTAGTACCATGAGCGGCTATTTAACTACTAAAACCGTTTTCATAACTATCGATAATTTTAAATATTACACCCCTGATCCGATAACCCCATCCAATCTAGGACCTTTATGCGTGAACAAATGGCGTGAAGATGATCCCAATGCCCGTATTGCAAGGGGAATAGATGTATACTCAGGAGAAACCGACTTTGCAATACTTCGCTTTGCCGATATTGTGCTGATGTATGCAGAAACGAGCTATCAAACCGGTAATGAATCCGCTGCACGCGCCTTATTGCGGGAGGTGCGTCTGCGGGCATGCGGAGATGATGTTGCCAAAACGAATGCGATTACGACCGCTTACTCAAAGCCCGACTTTATGAGCGAACTGCTCGATGAGCGTGGGCGTGAACTGGTGGCAGAGGGTTGGAGAAGATTCGATTTAATCCGGACGGGCAGAATCACTTCGGTGTTGAACGCCTTAGGGACGGCCAATTACTACCCTGGACATAGTATACCCGCCATTCAGGCTAACTTTAAGAATTATAAGATTTGGTATCCTCTGCCTAGCCGGGATATTGCCACTAACGTTAATCTGAAACAAAATCCAGGCTATTAATTTTCCGCACTTGCGTAAGCTAAGCTCAGCAGCCCCAATTTCGCAGCTGAGCCGGGGCTATGCTTTGCCCTCGTTTCTCGCGGCAGGTGGAAAACTTCTTTGAATGATTATCCTCCTTTAGCTTCATCCTTGGCATCTGGCGAAAAAGTTATGCCTTGAGTTGAGGCTTGTTTCTAGGCAGCTGAGTTGCAATAAAGCCACTACTGTTAAGGTAAACACTGAGGGAAGAATTCAGCGCTAATAAACAACGTGAATTAATTTTTTTGATTAACAAAGCATATGAAAATAAATAAAGTATTTCCTACCCTAACTAGCGTTCTATGCTTGATTATCCTAGTAGCATTTATCAATCCTAAACCCAGAATACTTTTTTTGTTAGGCGACAGCATATCGTTACAATATGGGACTGATTTGCAGAAATTTTTATCACCAGGCTATCTTATCGAACGAAAAGATGGTGATTCGGTCGCTTTCAAAAATCTGGACATACCCCTGGGCGCTAATGGCGGCGACTCCCGGATGGTGCTTAGCTATCTGCAGATAAAAATCAAAGATCCAGCCTTCCATCCGGATATTTTTATGCTCAATTGCGGATTGCATGATGTAAAACGAGACCCTAAATCTGGCAAAATTGCGGTAGAAGAAAAAGATTACCGTAAAAATCTGGAGGCGATTTACAAGCTTATTGCAAGTAAAAAAATCCCCATGATATGGATACGCACCACTGGCGTTATTGATTCGCTGCACCGAAAAAACAAGGGTTTTAATCGCTACCTGAAAGATATAGAGCGTTATAATGAAATTGCGGATGAGCTGTTCGATAAAGTAAAGGTGGAGAAAATAGACCTGTTTGGTTTTACGGCAGTTCAGGGAGAGAACCGGTTTGTGGACCATGCGCACTACACTCCCGAAATCCGCAAACTACAGGCGGCCTACATTTCAGGTTTTATAAGCCTTTGGCAATCGCGCCATAAGCCGAAGTAACAATATCCGGGTTGAATGCTCGGCCATAAAAGGCTTTACAAGTGCGTTTGAATATTTTTTATAGATGAATAGAGCTGGGTTTCAAACGAATTTTGGACATTCAAAAATTATGGATTTAAGCGAAACAAGCCCGGTCATAGCAGCGCTAAAGAATAGTTAGCCGAGAGATTAGCTCACAAGATAAAATACAACAATTAAATTTTTGATTGATAAAACTTAAGCAAATGAATAAAATAGCAACTTTAAAAGTGGGATTGCTGGCAAACATCTTATTAGCAGTTTTTGCCTTTAAACAGCAGGATAAACCTACCCTATACCTGGTGGGTGATTCTACCGTGGCCGGTGGATGGGGCAAATTTGTGCACCAGTATTTTGACACCACCAAGGTTAGCGTTCAAAACTGCGCTGTCTCTGGTACCAGCAGCCGAACCTATTACACCAGCATATCCCACGATGAGGCTTTACGAAAAAAGGGTATGTGGAGGGTCTTGAAAGCCAAACTCAAACCAGGTGATGTGGTGCTGATTCAATTCGGCCATAATGATGATGGGCCCATTGATGACCTGCAAAGATCCAGAGGAAGCCTCAAGGGCAACGGAGAAGATACAGTGAGTATTATCAACCATTTTTCAGGCGAAAGGGAAATTGTCCATTCTTACGGCTGGTACTTAGCACGGTTTATTAGCGAAGCAAAGGCCAAGGGAGCAACAGCTGTGATATGTTCACCAATCCCTAAAGATCAGTGGAAGGATGGCAAAATCCAAAGGGTATCAGAGGGCTATGGCAAATGGGCTAGAACAGCTGCAGAAAGAAATAATGCCCCATTTTTAGACCTAAACAGCACTCTGGCTGATATCTATGATAAAGAAGGCGCAAAGGCCACCGCCCGCTACTTTACCGAAGATCACGTGCATCCAAGCACACAGGGCGGAATGCTGGGCGCGCAGGCGGTTATCAATTACATCGGTTCAAATCAAACCCTGAACATTCGTCCCTACCTCAAACCATAATCACTCCAATCCTATGCAAAATACGATGAATACCCCAATTAAAACAGTTTTTATGTTTGTGCTCCTTTTTACAGGGGCAATACAGACTATGGCTAAAGATTTCCTGGTTACCGATTATGGAGCCAAGGGAGATGGTAAAACAAACAATACCAAATTTATACAAAGGGCGATAGATGAATGCGCTGGGAAAGGTGGTGGTAAGGTTATTATACCAGCAGGCAAGTTTTTATCCTATATGGTTTCCCTTAAAACTAACGTTAACCTTTACCTGGAAGCGGGTGCGAGTATAGATGCTATTGCTGACGGAACAAGATATGTAAGTCTGGTACTGATAGATAAAGTCGAAAACGCTACCGTGTCCGGGCTAGGCACCTTGTTTGGCAATGGAGGAAACTTCACAATCAAAGAAGAATCTCCCGATAGACCTTATATCATTTTTGTCAGAGGCAGTAAAAATATACTAATTGAAGGGGTAAAACTTCGACAGTCCGCTGCATGGACATTACGTCTATTTGACAGCGAGCATATCATGGTTCGCGGCATCTCTATATATTCTCATGCAAACCTTAATAATGATGGAATTGATATTGACAGCCGTGATGTGGTGGTTACCGGGTGCATTATCGATTCGGGCGATGATGCGATTTGCCTAAAAAGCGAAAATCCCAGTCGCGTAACAGAAAATATTTCCATTACCAACTGTGTGGTCTCATCCAACTGCAACCTCATTAAGATGGGAACAGGTTCGCTTGGCGGCTTCAAGAATATATCAATCAGCAATTGTGTGCTGCGAAATGCGTCGGAATCCCCATTTCATAAATGGCAGGATAAGCCCACTCATTTTATTAGCCAAAGTATAACTGGAATCGCAGGCATCGCCCTGGAAATTGTAGATGGCGGTATAATGGATCAGGTATCCATATCTAACATCAGTATGACAGGGATTCAAACCCCTATCTTTATTCGCCTGGGCAGCCGAAAAAATCCCACGGGCAGCCTTAAAAACATCATTATCAGCAACATTGTGGCTAGCTATCATAGCCGCATGACCAGTACTATTGCCGGGGTCCCCGGCTATAAAGTGGAAAACGTTGTCCTGCGGGATATTTTGCTTACCGGTCCAGGCGGCGGCACACAGCAAGATGCGGAAAGGAAGGTTCCTGAAAATGAAAAAGACTATCCGGAAAACCGGATATTTGGATGGAGCCTTCCTGCCTCGGGTCTATATGTCAGACATGCAAAAAACATTACCCTGGATAACTTCCAAATCAGCCATACCCAACCAGACTTTCGACCTGCGCTCGTTTTAGAGGATGTAGAAAGGTTTAAAGCAACAGGAATTCAATTAAATGGCGAGATCGTTAAGTCCTCATCAGTTAAGCAAACTGAATGCAAAAATATACTCATTAACCAATAGCACTCAAAGGTGTTTCAAAACCATCAACCTGAATGTATTTATGAAAAAAGAAATTATTTCAACGCTCACTGCCGCTTTTTTCCTCAGCCTTACCACCCTCACCTCTGCTCAAAGCACCTGGCCGGAACTTACCAGTCAAAACAGACCCTGGGGACGCTGGTGGTGGCAGGGCAGTGCAGTGACAAAAGCTGATATATCCTGGAATCTTCAGCAGTATCAGTCAGCTGGCCTGGGCGGAATGGAAATTACTCCCATTTATGGTGTGAAAGGCACCGAAACTCAGTTCATACCCTTTCTTTCAGCATCCTGGATTGACATGCTTCAATATACCGTAGCGCAAGCCAAAGGTTTAAATATGGGTATTGATCTAGCCAATGCAACTGGCTGGCCTTTTGGCGGGCCATGGGTAATGGATTCAGAAGCCGGTAAGGAAATATTCTGGAAAACGTACACCCTAAAGAGTGGTGAAAAATTAACAGAGCCCATCCAATACACCCAGTCACCGCTTCTCATACAAGCTGGCCAGCGCGTTGGAATAAAGGAGATAAAGCAGCCCTTGAGCAGCAATGCCAACTTGCAGCAGATGGCAATTGATCAGATCAGGTTTCCACAGCCTGCTGCATTAATGGTATTGATGGCCTATACCAATAAAGGGATGGCGATTGATTTGACAAGCAAGGTGTCCACAAATGGAAACCTTGCTTGGACGGCTCCGGATGGCGATTGGAAATTGTATGCGCTCTTTAGTGGTTTTCATGGAAAACTCGTGGAGCGGGCAGCCCCTGGCGGAGAGGGATACGTGATCGATCATTTTTCCAAACCTGCAATTATGAGTTACCTGAAAAAATTCAGTGACGCTTTTGCAGGCAACAAGGATAAAGGGGTGCGGGCATATTTCAATGATTCCTATGAGGTAGATGATGCGCAGGGTCAGGCTAACTTTACCCCCTTATTGTTTGATGAGTTCATTCGCCGAAGAGGCTATGATCTCAGAAAGCACTTACCTGCCCTGTTATCCATAGAGCCTAATCAAAGTGATAAACAGGTGTTGCATGATTATCGCCAGACTATTTCAGAGCTGATGCTTGAGAATTTTACCAAACCCTGGCAAGCCTGGGCAAGCGGCAGAAAAAAGCTCATTCGCAATCAGGCGCACGGGTCGCCAGCTAATATACTTGACCTGTATGCAGCATCCGATATACCGGAGACCGAAGGAAATGGTGTTATGGGATTTAAATTTGCATCCTCCGCTGCCCATGTTAGCGGCAAGCCGCTAGTTTCTACCGAATCAGGTACCTGGTTCAATGAACATTTTATGACCACCTTAGCAGAGTTAAAGCAGTCTGCAGACCGCTGCTTTATTGGAGGAGTAAACCATCTTTTTTACCATGGAGTAAACTATTCCCCAAAGGACGCCAAATGGCCTGGCTGGCTGTTTTATGCAGCGGTAAACTTCGTTCCTAACGACCCATTCTGGCGGGATTTTGGAACCCTTAACAATTATATTGCCAGGTGTCAGTCTTTTTTACAGCAGGGAAGTCCGGATAACGATGTTTTGCTATACCTGCCCATTTCTGACAGCTTTATGGAAAAGGGAGAAGGTCTGTTAAGGCACTATCATGATATGCAGCAGTTTAACGGAACGGGTTTTGAAAATGTTGCAAAACAAATGCTGGCAAAAGGCTTTGCATTTGATTTTATCTCCGATAGGCAAGTCATTAATCTAAAGCAGGGCAATAGCTTTCTTTTATCTGGGGAAGCCCGCTATAAAACACTTGTTTTGCCTGCGGTGAGTACGATTCCAGTAAATACCCTTGAAAGTATTATCGAACTTGCGCGTAAGGGCGCAAGGGTAATTGTATATGACAAATTACCTACTGAGCCGGCAGGATTTGACCCGACAAAGTCCAAGCAGTCAATGTTTAAAGCTCTAATGAAAAGGCTTCAATTTGACCCCGTGATAAATGGCGTTAAAAGGGCCGATATAGGCAAAGGTGCGTTTTTTCTGGGAGAGGATATCCCGCAGCTCATGCAAGCAGCGGGGGTTATGCGCGAAACGATGACCGATAATGGGTTAGAGTTTACGCGCCGTGGAAATCCTGACGGCAAAACTTACTTTATCGTCAATCAAGGTCAAAAAACTATCAGCCGAAAAATCACCTTGAATACATCAGCTGTATCGGCGACCCTATTCAACCCAATGACTCGTCAACTGGGAGCGGCACCAGTTATCAAAGGCTCCAAAGGGACTGAAGTTTTTATAGAACTGCAAGCTGGCGAGAGCTGCATCATAAAAACTTCTGCAATAAAAAAACCCGAAACGAAGTATGCCTTCTATGAATCTGCCGGGAATGCAATAGCATTAAAAGGGGAATGGAGGCTAAAATTTTTGAAAGGGGGACCGCAACTTCCGCCGCCGGTAACGCTGGAAAAATTAGAACCTTGGACTGATTCACCCGCAGAGGCTTATCAGGCATTTTCTGGAGAGGCCAGCTATAGCACTACATTTAATAAGCCCTCTGGTTTGGTTCCTCGCTGGCGCTTAAGTGTAGATAAAGCTTTTGGAAGTATCCAGGTACACCTTAATGGGAAAAATATTGGCACCCTGTTGGGCCCGCAGTTTACCATAGATTTAAATTCAGCGCAGTTGCAGCCTACAAATACACTCGAGATAAGAGTGGTGAACTCGATGGCTAACCGGATTATTGATATGGAAAAAAAAGGGATTTCTTATAAGAATTCTTATAATGTTGACTTTCAGGCGCGGGAGGCAGCCAACAGAGGAAAGGATGGTAAGTTTACAGCAAAGCATTGGAAGCCGTTGAGCTCGGGTTTATCTGGCACCGTCTCGTTAATGCCCTTAAAGACGATACAAATTAACCCTTAACACTCATGCAATCTATTATGCATTTCTCCTTTAAGAACAGCAGGGTACTAGCAGGCTCGAATAGAGAAAGTCAATCATATCTTAACGGAGCAAAGAATATTATCAGCGTTTTTGGCAAAAATGATATTTCTAAAATATCACCCATAGCGCTAAAAGGCATTTACAGCAAAAAATAATGAATCACTTCAAGTACATTTCACCTGTTTTTATCCTCTTGCTGCTCATCTTCCTGTGGACATCTGCACAAGCAGCTTATGGATTAAAAGCATCACCTGAGGATTCATTGAAACGCCAGATTAACCAGTTAAAAATTGATATGCTCACCATTGAGGGTATCCAGCGCATTTCTTGTGGATACTTCGATATACCCGGGGATGGACAAAGGTTATCAGATCTGCCAGCTTTTTTTAGGATTGCCGGAGCTTTGAGGCCAGTTGCCGGTTCATTGATTAAAATAGAACTTTGGTTACCGGTTAACAACTGGAATGAGCGCTTTTTAGGAACGGGAAACGGCGGAGGGGCTGGGAAGATAGTACATGCAAGTTTGGCAAGTGGTATCAGGCGAGGTTACGCCACTGCAAATACCGATTTAGGTACTTCAAATGGTGTAAACTCGGCAGTCGGCCAGCCCGAAATCTGGAAAGACTTTGGTTACCGGGCAACTCACTTAATGACCACGGTATCAAAGATGATTATTAAAATATTCTACGGCCGAAGCCAGCACCACTCCTATTTTACAGGCTGTTCTACTGGCGGCCAGCAGGCGCTAATGGAGGTACAACGTTATCCGCAGGACTATGATGGAGTCATCGCTGCTGCACCTGCAAATAACCGTACCCATCTACATGCAGGATTTTTATTTCATTATCAAATGCTAAATCAGAACGGAAAACCACTTTTTTCCAAAAATGAACTCTCCTTTATTGCAAAAAGAATCAACCAGACCTATGCAGTTCAGTCAGGAGGAATAAAGGGCGATAACTTTCTTACCGATCCGAGAAGGGTGCGCGTAAATTTCGACTCGCTTTTTAAATGCGGGCGTGGGCGTGAAGAAACCTGCTTAAACCAGCAGCAGCTCAGGATCATTAAATTAATTTATGCTGGCCCGAAGGATTATCCAAACAGCCAACAAATCTATACCCCTCCCCCGGTTGGCGCAGAAAATATCGGTGGGGGGTTAGAAACCCAGCAGACAAAATCCAGCGCGGTGGGTAACTTTTATCCCTTCCTTTGGGCACTTGGCCGAGATTTCAACCCTGAAGAATTCGACATGAATAACGACCTTCGAAAACTCGATAGCATCCTTGCTCCTATTTTAAATGCCAATAATGCGGATATCTCCAAATTCAAAAACCGGGGTGGAAAGCTTATTATGTACACTGGAACTTCTGATCCGCTGGTACCCTATCAGGATGCCCTAAATTATTATGAGCGTGTTGTAACGCGACAGCGCGGGTTAAAGAAAACACAAGACTTTTTCCTTTATTACCTTATCCCAGGCATGGCCCATTGTGGTGGGGGACCGGGGCTGAGCAACTTTTCAGGCGACCTGCTCGAAGGGCTCGTGGACTGGGTGGAGCATAACATGAAGCTAAATCAGCTGGAGATGAAGGCTTTGGGATGTTGCCAAATTGAATCGCCGCCCAGATTCACCCGCCCTGTCTATCCCTATCCGAAATTTGCGGTGTATAAAAAAGGTCCTGTAAACCATTCTGGCAGCTTTATCCCCAAAATTCATTTAAGAAAAGGGGTGCTTGTGCCTGCTAAAAAATATTTAAAATAGTGCTTAACACCAGAGAAGCTGCAATTATAGTAATTGGAAGAGATGGAGGGGGTAAGCGGAGCGTTCATGTTAACGATTAAGGTCTAAGACTCTCTAATCGTTTTGACTGCTGCCTGGTCTGAAATAAATATTTTGTTTTACAGGGAAAGGGAAGGCTTTCGAAAATGCTTTAATTTGTGAATCTAAAGAATTACCGGCTTCTTCAAGCAGCGCAGTCAGCTGCTTGTGATTGGCCACTGCATGCTCATAATAACCCTTATCAAATGATTTAGCATCTAAATTTTTTAGTCTGTTTATTTCTGTACTGATGCTCACTTCATCAGTTGCGTTTGTTTGAGGTTTCTTTCCTGCTGGCACTACCGCCTCACCTGCCACATTTTGAGTGCGGGTAGTGTCTCTTAGGTTTTCAGGGGCTGAATCAATTCTGCCGTCAGGTCTTTGTCCTCCTGCGGGCGTACTCATTTTACTTTTATTCCCCCTGCAAATCATCCAGATCCTGAACGAAAATGTCCTTTTGAAAGCTTTGGCCGCAAAGCAGTTTATAGGCCTGAAGCGCAGAGATTCGGTTTTGACTGTCGAGTTCGAATCGCTTTTCAATAGGCAAGCTATTGTTGTAACGGGTAAGCTTAGCTTCCATGGCATTCAAAAAGTAAACTTCGCTGGTTTTCGACTTATTAAATCGAAGCTCAAAGTGCATCTGATCAACGCCCGCACTGGGATTGCCCCCCCTGCTGGCAATCTTCTTGAACAATCATACGGCAAAAGAAGCAAAATTGCGGTTGTAAAATCGGGCATTAAAGGAATGAGCAATTAAATTGATTATTGACTAAGCCAACTACCTCACAGCATAAATCTTTGATTTGAACAAACCATTACCATAAACATTAATTTAGTTTTTTTGATTAACCAGCCACTCTGCATATTCAGAAAGCCTGGTTCCTAAGTAATATGGTAAATTTAATAACCGATACTCTTTACCAGTTGATGTCTGAGTTTTTTCTAACTTAAATTCGCCCCCATAAACTCTAATTGCAAGAGCGACACCTGAAATTTCAATGAATTGATGAAGCGACCTTAAACTACCAGTGCTACCAGATTTTATTTCAATAGGTATTACATTTTTTCGATGTACGTAAAGCAAGTCTACCTCAGCATCAGATTGTTTTTTCTCCCTTACCCAAAAATTTGGCTTATTGGAAGAAATACTTTCCATTGAAATAAGTTCCTGAGTGAACAAATGCGGGATGACAGAGCCTTTATAAGCAGCACTTAAATCCGATAAGGCAAGCATTTCTCCCTGGATACCAAGAGAGTAATTCACCAGTCCAGTATCTAGAAATTGTAATCTTGGAGATTTTTTCAAATCGGGGATAAGCGGCACTTCAACATCAGTTGTAGGATAAATCAAACGCATAATTTTTGCATCGTCTAATATCCGAAAAGCCTCTCCTACTTCGCGGGATTTATAGCTAGAATTACCAAAACCTTGAATGGAGATTTCGCTGAAATTGACCACCCTGTTTCGGTTTAAACTGACCACCTGTTCCGCGGGAAACTGACCACTGGATTTCGGACCAAATTGACCAGTCCGAACGATCGGCAAATGCTATAGATACAAGTCTATTTTTGGGATATACATAATTCCCGAAGATGGCAAATACGACTATTAGCATGAGCAAGATAAGACAGATTCTCAGAATGTACAGCCAGGGGCGAAGCAAGCTTTCCATAGCGACCCAGGTCGGTGTTTCCCGCAATACAGCAAAAAGATACTTCAGTGCGTTTGATTCCGGTGGGTGTACATTTGAACAGATAAATGCACTTAATGACAAGGAGCTTGAGGATTTTTTTGGAAAGAGCCGGGAACGGGCACCCGATAGCCGTCTTTTAACTTTACAACGTTGTTTTCCTGGTATTGACAAAGAACTTAAACGCACTGGGGTAACCCGTGTGATGCTCTGGGAAGCTTATCTAAAGGAATTTCCCAATGGCTTTCATTACACGCAGTTCTGCTTCTATTATAACCAGTGGAAGTCCCGTGTGAACCCGGTGATGCACCTTGACCACAAGGCGGGCGATAAACTCTTTGTTGATTTTGCCGGACAGAAACTCTCCATTGTTGACCAGGAAACCGGTGAGGTGATTGATGTCGAGGTGTTCGTTGCCATCCTTGGTGCCAGCCAGCTTACCTATGTGGAGGCCGTACTCACACAACAGAAAGAAGACTTTATATCTGCGTGCGAGAATACATTCCATTATATTGGTGGGGTCTCAGCGGCCATTGTTCCCGATAACCTCAAGGCAGCGGTAACCAAGAGCAACAAATACGAGCCTACCCTGAACGAGACCTTTGCGGATTTTGCCGACCATTACGGAACAACTATTCTGCCTGCACGGGCATACCGCCCAAGGGACAAGGCACTTGTTGAAGGAGCTGTTAAGATTGCCTATAGCCGGATCTACGCGCCATTAAGAAAACATGTCTTTCACTCCCTGGCAGAACTGAATGTTGCAATACTTGAGGCACTTGAGGTGCACAATAGCCAGCCCCTCAAGGGAAGAAACTATAGCAGACGCTTGCAGTTCGAGGAGATTGAGCGGGAGGCACTCAATCCTTTGCCAGTGCTGAAATACGAGTTCAAGAAACAGCACCACGCAACGGTGATGAAAAATGGCCACGTCAATCTTGGTCCCGATAAGCATTATTACAGTGTCCCATTCCGTTTTATCGGTAAAAAAGTCAAGATACTCTACTCCAGGTCAAATGTGGAGGTCTTCTATCACTATGAGCGCATAGCGATGCACAAACGGATGAAAAGTCCTTATAGTTACACTACGGATAAAGACCATATGGCCACTACCCATAAGTTCGTCACGGAATGGACACCGGACCGTTTTCTGGAGTGGGCATCCAGCATAGATGAGGACGTCAAGCTTTATATCCTTAAAATACTCGACAGGAAACAGCATCCTGAGCAGGCGTACAAATCATGCGTGGGCATATTAAGCTTTTCGAAGAAAGCCGGGAACCAGCGATTAATCAATGCCTGCAGACGGGCCCTTGGCTTTGGGATATACAGTTATAAAACCATACAGACCATACTTGAACGCAACCTTGACCAGTATGAGGAAAGCCTGTTCGCTGATGAACTGCCAATGCCAGCCCATGACAACATTCGCGGAGGCGACTACTACAAGTAACCATTAAAACCATATAGAAATGAATACGAATACACTTGACAAAATGCGAAGGCTGAAGTTCTATGGAATGTTCCATGCCTTCAAAAGCAGTATTGAAACTGGACAGACCACAGAATATACCGCTGATGAACTGTTGGCACACCTGATAGAGGCTGAATGGGATGACAGGCAAAACCGAAAGATTGAACGGCAGATCCTTTACGCCAGGTTCCGTTATAAGGCATCCATAGAGGATCTGCATTATCATGTAGAAAGAAGTATTGACAGAAACCAGATTATGAGATTGGCGGACTGCACCTTTATCGACAGGTTTGAAAATCTACTTATAACAGGAAGCACTGGCATAGGAAAAAGTTATCTTGCCTCAGCAATCGGTTATCAGGCATGTATGCTCGGTTACAGGGTTCTGTATGGAAGTACACCAAAGCTATTCGCAAAGCTAAAGATGGCAAAGGCTGATGGATCTTATATCAAAGAGGTTTCACGTATTGAAAAACAACAGCTTCTGATACTGGACGATTTCGGGATACAGCCATTCGACTCACAAAGTAGGGCTGCACTCATGGAGATCATTGAGGATAGGCATGGTAAGACATCACTTATTATAACATCACAGCTTCCGGTAAGTAAATGGCATGAGGTAATTGGAGAAAAAACGATTGCTGATGCAATCTTGGACAGGATTGTTCACGATGCCCACAGGATAGAACTCAAGGGCGAATCGATGCGCAAGAAAAGGACCGTTGCTCCCGAAAATACCTATCTGTAAAAATTACTTTTAAATCATTACTTTTAAATCATTACTTTTGACATCATACCTATAGCATCTGCTGCACTCGTTCGCCAGCAATTCAGGTGGTCAGTTTGCCACGGAATCACATGGTCAGTTTCTCCGAAATATACACTGTTGTATCAGCCACTACTTTCGCTTCCCTGAATGCAGGGAACCTCTCTTTGAGTTGTTTAATAAAAGCTTGTAATTTCTGGTCGCCGATTTGATCTGCTTCACTGCTTGAGGTTATAAATAAAATGTCTTTCTGGTCATAAATAGCATCAATTGCGGGCATTGTGCTGACATCAGGTTTTCTAATATACTCTGTCTGGGCCATCCAAATTTCGATATCACTTTGCTTTACATTTTTAAACGCCTTAATAATTTCAGGGATAAAGCTCTCTAAAGTAGGATATCGTTGGCGTTGTTTCTCATAATGTTTAAGGGCTTGAAGAATAGGGTGAAGATATATCCAGCGCATACCGTATTGGCGGCGAACATAATTTAATTCAGCTGCATCTTCACCAAACTTTAATGCGGCCATACGGCAGGCAATTGCCTCAGTAAGGTGTTCCTTTACTACAGCATGCCAGGAATGATAAGCCTGTGCCTTCATTGATTCTTTTATAGGCGTCCACATCCACTCAAACTCATTAAAACGGGCTTCATATTTTTCAATTGCTGGATTGGCAAAAGAGTGTGCAAATTCATGCCATAAAAGGCGGTACAATGCTGAAATATCGAATGTAGGAACTCTTATAGCAGTTTTCTCAGGTGCGATTACCGCATAAAGCTCCATACCTTCTCTTTTATACATTCTTGGTCCAAAGTTCCCCCACCCTAAGAAATTTAGGATTACGTTAAATTCATTGTGCTCACCTTTACCATTGCTACAGTAGTCCATGAGGCGTTGCTTCTCATTGAAATCAGGCAGATTATAGGTTAATGTTTCTAAAGAGATGCGGTAGAAATCTGCGTTACTATTGAAGAACTCAATGTAATTTGATTTCCCGGCAAAATCTTTCATAAGAATTCTTAAGGAATCAATCCCAGCATTTTTAGCTTCGGGAACATCAATGTCTTCACGCCATTCCAATTCATTAGTCAAATGAAGCATTGCCCAAACTGGCGCGTCAATGGAATCGAAGAGTTTACCATATAGATTGTTACGCTTTAAGTAAGAAAATAGAGGGTGGGTTTTGTATTTAGCAAAGGTTGTCAGTATTTTTTGCTTGTAATCCAGCTCAATAAAATTAACTAAAGGGATTCCGCTGAGCACTTCTACTGTGTGAAAAAGTTCTATACGGGGGTCGACACTGAATTTGACCCCATTGATGACCAGATGGAAAGTCTGAAATTTTGGATTATTTGATGTAGTTTGGGTGTATCCTTTAAAATTGAGCAGTATCAAGCATAACATCATTGTTAAATTGAGTATTTTTTTTTGCATAGTTTTTTTTGTTTAGCATAAGTATTCCAAAAAGCGCTAAAGGCTTTCAATGTGTTTTGCAATAGTGATGCCATCACTAAATAACTGATAAATAACAAATTACAAAAAACCTAAGCTTTACAAATATCCGATACTGAACATAATGTTCGATTCCGGGCACATTTATCCAGTTAGTTTTAGAATCTGGTTGAACTAATTTTTTTCGATTAAATTCTTCACTCAATCCGTGTTTTGAATTTTAGCATACCAGCTGCAGAAATTGCGCTGTTAAGTCTATTGCTTATTTAATGCTTTAATAGCGTCTTGACTGGTAAGTAAATCTTGCGTACACGAGAAAAGAAATCTAATCAGTTAAACGTCTCGATTGTTGTAAAAACTGTTTTTCGTGTTTTTGAACACAAGAAAAGAGAATTTGAACACGTATTAGGAATTTAATTAAGTGAGCTTTGCCTCTGGATTAAATCGAATGTTATATGAAAATAGTTTTGACAGGTTCATTGGGAAATATCACCAGGCCGCTCGTTGTGCAGCTGATTGAACAAGGACATCAGGTAACGGTAATTAGTAGTTCGGTCGCTAGGAAAGCGGAAATCGAACAGCTGGGTGCAAAGGCTGCGATTGGAGCATTAGAGGATGGCATTTTTGTAACTAAAACTTTCCAAGGCCACGACGCTGCCTACTGCATGATGCCGCCCTTTAACTTTTTTGGGGCTGATACGCCTGATTATCAGAAACAGGCTTTTAGCATCAGTACGAATTATGCTAAGGCGATTCAAAATGCAGGCATTAAAAAAGTGGTACAGCTGAGCAGTGTGGGCGGTGAGAAGCCTACCGGGACAGGGGTTTTGGTTTTTCACTACATTGCAGAAAACCTTTTTAAACAACTTCCCCAAGATGTATCTGTTACCCATCTACGACCGGGGTCTTTCGATTATAACTTGTACGCGTTCATGGACATGGTTAAGGGTGAAGGGTTTTTAAAGGGTATCATTGGAAAATTGCTTTATCTTAAATATTACGGTCTGAAAGGGCTTATCAAAGGTCATTCAGGAATAATATTGTCAAATTATGGCGGAAGTGATAAAATCGCCTGGGTATCGCCTGCAGATATTGCTGCTGCCATTGCAGAGGAACTTAACACTCAGCAAGAAGAGAAGCGGGTAAGGTATGTTGCCAGTGAGGAACTCACCTGCCAGGAAATAGCTTCCATACTGGGAAATGCAATCGGGAAACCTTACTTAAAATGGGTGCTTATCAGTGACAAACAAATGAAAGATGCATTTATGAAAATTGGAGCGTCTGAAAAAATAGCCGAAGAATTTACCGAAATGAATTTGGCGATGCACAATGGTGGCCTCTTCGAAGATTATTTTAAAAATAGACCAGCGGTTTTAGGCAGGGTAAAAATGAATGATTTTGCGAAAGCGTTCGCAATAAAATATAAGGCGCAATGAAACATCTATTTATAACAATTCTATTTCTGAATTTTTTTTCAATGTTATTTTCACAGTCAAAGGCTGATGATATTGTTGGTATATGGTATAGTCCGGTCAAAGAAGGCAAGGTGGAGATATTCAAGACCGGTGAACAGTATTACGGCAAACTAATCTATTTAAAAAAATACGTCGATAATTATGGAAAGCCTGTTTTAGACGTCAATAATCCTGACAAAGAAAAACGGAATATGCCTCTGGTGGGAATTCTTTTATTAAAGGATATTAAATTTGATGTTAAGAAGAACAGCTGGAAAGGAAAGCTCTATGATTATGATGGGGCTAAGGGAAATACCTATGATTCTTATTTAACCATTACCGAAAATGGGAACCTCAACATCAGGGGCTTCTGGGGACTTTCTTTCTTTGGATTGAATCCAGGACTGACTTTGGAAAAAGTTAATACAAAATAATCCTATATTTATAATCTTTTTTATCCTAACCGGAATGATTTTGCAGCAGCCCTACAGAATAAAAACAATCAAGGAATACCACAAAATACTGGGTATTGGCAATCCGGAACATCCGATGATCAGCGTTATAGACCTAGCTGAAATAACGCCCTACAAAAGTGAGGATAGTATCAAGGTGGTATTTGATTTTTATATGATTTCACTTAAAAAGGTGGAGGCCGGAGATGTGCAGTATGGCTATGGACAGCAAAAGTATGATTTCGATGACGGCATATTGTTCTTCATATCTCCTAATCAAATATTTTCGTTTAAAGCCGATGATGACTTCAGGAGTGCAGGAAGCATGTTGCTTATCCATCCGGACTTTCTGTGGGGAAATCCGCTAGCCAAAACGATCAAAAGATATGAGTTTTTCAACTATGCGATAAATGAAGCACTTTTTGTTTCTGAAAAAGAAGAGATTGTTTTGAAAAGTTTTATTAAGAACATCGAGCAGGAATACCATGCACATATCGATCAATTCAGTGAACCGATCATCATTTCTCAGATTGAATCATTCCTGAATTATTCAAATCGGTTTTATATGCGTCAGTTTCTCACGCGCAAAATATCTGGAAGTCAGATACTGGATAAACTGGAGAAAATCCTCGACGATTATTTTAATAATAAAGACCTTATCAATAGGGGCCTGCCTACCGTGCAGCATATCGCCGAAATGCTCAATTGTTCTGCCAACTATCTCAGTGGAGTTCTCAAAACCCTTACAGGACAGAATACCCAGCAGCACATTCATGAAAAAGTGATTGAGAAAGCGAAAGAAAAACTCTCCACCACAACCCTTACTGTTGGGGAGGTTGCTTTTGAGCTGGGCTTCGAATATCCCCAGTCATTTAGTAAACTATTTAAAAGTAAGACAGATCTAACTCCCCTTGAGTTCCGCAACTCCTTCAATTAACGTTACGATTAACCGCTTTATGTTCGATTTTTTAGTATTATTGAAATCAAGAAATCCTTGCTTATTTTATTTTGGATTGGCATGTCTATTCAGTGCAGTTATGATGCTCTTTATTGATATCGGTCCCGGAGCGGGTGATCTGGGCGGTAAGATCCTCTACTCCGGACCAGCAAAAGATCTAACTAAAGTAAAGGAAAGCAACGGCACCTTTTCTTCAACAATATTTATATTCGATTGAAACCTAGCAGTGGTCAACTGAAAGCTGAAGCTGTTAAATACCACTTAGCGCATCTGCTGAAAACAAGTTCAAAAAGTATATGGCCAATCTTAAGGCAATGTCTGATTTTCATAAGGGATACCAATTAATTATTTTCGGTAAAGTGGTGCTCGTTTTAGCAGGTACTCTAATGGCCCGTTATAAGATCCGTCTGTATTACTGAAAAAGGCTTTGTGGCTTTCATTATAGATACTCGCATTGTTATCCATATAAATCTGTAAACTTACGCTAACATCAAAACGCTGAACGGCATTGCTGCTTGAGGACCCATAGCTTGATATTCCTTTCACCTTATCCGCGTTATCCCTTTTCACGCTGGAATTGTCACTGGTTGAGGTATAGCTGGTTTGATAACCTTTATTTTGAGTGATTGTTCCTTCAATAACATACTCTACGCCAAGGATATCGCAAATGTTTTTCATCGTAAAACCAATCATCTTGTCCCTGGTTGCACCAGCCTGGATTAACATCGCGTTAGTGGTGCGGGGATCTAAAATAGTATAGCCGGCCGAATGCTGGCTAAGTAAAGCAAAGGCATCCTGCTGCGCTTTTAGTCCGATGGCTTCTGCACCGGGCTGATTATCCATCAAAAAAGTAAAGGGCAATATAGCAATCTTGTTATGATGGTCTGCGGGGCTAGCGGTCATTGCCACCTGATCTTTCTGTCTGGTTTCGGCTGGCGAGCTGTTTTGCGAAATCGTTTCAATCCGTCCGCTTGAATGCACGATTTGTGCGATATCGGATTTTTTAATAACATACTCTGCAGTCTCACCTTCATACACAAATGACACTTCAACGTCTGTAATTCTAATTATTTTGCCTTTGAGTTCTTCTCCGTTATTTCTCTTAATTACATCTGCTTTGGAATTCGTTTGGGTTTGAGCAAATGTGCTGACTGCCATAATCAGATAAATCAGAATGAGGTAGATTTTTTTCATATCTAGTATAATTTCAGTTAGATAAAAATAAACAAAATTATGCTGATTCATCAGAATTCAGAAAAGAAATTCTGGGTATGATTACTCAACCTGGAATAACTACCTATTGAAAACGAACTTTTAGAGTTTTACTCTATTCTCTTTGCAAAATGATTACCTATATAATTTCTGATCTGAAATTAATCCGAAAACATTACTATCCTTTCGCTGTGGTACGTTTCAAGTAGTCCTAAAACATTGGCGATTACTCTTATTAGCTTTTGTAGGATGAATGCCTCCTCAAACATTAAGACCATTACTTTAAATGATAACCAATGAAACCAGTTCCTTGTTGAATACGCCTATGTAATTGGACGAATACCTTGGCCGCGATGCCGAGGTTATAAAAATTACAGGCATCCATATTTGGATACATTTTGATTTTTATTTAATATTGAATAAACACTGTTCTACCATGACTTCTAGATTTACCCGGATAATCATTATCCTATTGTGTTTTAATTTTCTCACAGTTTCCACTTCAGGACAAACAAAATCTGAAGGGAATGAAGACATAGATTCCGTAAAAGTGAAGACCAAGGGTTTCATGTCCAGAATGCAGGATTTCGCAAAGAAATCTGCAAAGGAAAGTATTGAAGATTTCAAGTCCGACAAGGTAGCCATGATACAGCTTGAAGTAATCAACCATATCAGGCTGACCACTCAGGATGCCAAAGGCTATTTAAAGACCATCACAGATACCGCAGCATTTAGGAAAAAGCTCAACAGGTTAAAGGAAGATTATATCATAGCCGTTGAAGGGGTGTTGACTAATCGAGGCACAACCCAAACTTATAGAAATCTTGCTTCAACAAAACGGGTTTTAAATGCGCTTACCGCAGATGCTAAAAGAAGTAAATCTTTATTGGATTTAACTCAAAAAAACTTGGCTTCTTTTCACTACAAAATAGACTCACTTTCTACCGCTCCTGAACTGTTTATTTTCCCGAAAGATTCCGCTCAGACCATGGATTATGTCCGCACGTTGGCGTCTGTTGCTGTAGATGCTGCGCCCGTTGATTCTCTTTTAAAATCTACGAATACTAAAGTGCAAAAATTGTTATACAGCTATAACATCATCATCAGTGAATTTCAAAACGCTGTCGAGCAAGTGGAAGGTTTTGAGCGGCAAATGGCAAATGAAACAATTGCGCGAGAGCTGCCGAACATCTGGCAAAAGCAACTTCACTTTAGACCCTTTAAGGATATCGTCAGCTTTTCGCTGCATAAAAACATACTCACCTTAAACTTCTATGTGGTGAACAATGCTGGAAAACTTTGCATAATTGTATTTCTTATACTATGCTCCTATATTTACCTAAACGCGCTTCGAAAAATTTACCATGAAAAGGGACTATTGACAAAAGAAATGAACGGCCAGCTAGTCATAAGGTACCCTGCATTTTCAGCTGTACTAATTGTGCTAAGTCTATTTCAATTCCTTCTTCTATCCCCGCCGTTTACGTTAAGCTTTATCATCTGGATGATCTGCTGCCTTTGTCTAACGGCTGTATTTAAAAATTTCATCACTTCCTACTGGATGAAAGTCTGGTTGCTTATGGTCGTATTTTTTATCTTCGCATCAGCAGCAAATCTATTGTTGCAGGCTTCCCGGCCTGAGCGATGGTACATGCTAACCCTGGCGTTGATTGGTGCTTTAGCAGGAATTATAATCCTAAGGCAAAAACGGCATGTCGAACTCCGTGAAAAATGGATAGCCTACTCGATCTTAGTTATGGTATGCATCGAAGTTATTTCAAGTATTCTCAATATTTACGGACGATTTAATCTGGCAAAGACCTTATTTTTAGTTGGTTTTTTGAATGTAATCATTGCAATACTGTTTCTTTGGGTGGTTCGCCTGATTAATGAAGGACTGCTGCTGGCCTTTGAAGTCTATACAGTGCAGGACAGAAAACTATTTTATGTGAATTTTGGCAAGGTTGGTGGTCAAGCGCCTTCACTGTTATATGTGATGCTGGTGTTAGGATGGATAGTTTTATTGGGGCATAACTTCCCTCTGTTCGAATTTCTTTCCAAACCCGTTCTTGAATTCATGAGTACTAAGCGAACATTGGGAAATTATAGCTTTAGTATAAATGGCATATTGCTATTTTTTATCATTATGACCATATCCGTTATTCTATCCAAGATCGTTTCCTTTTTTACTTCTGATGATCATTTAATTAGCGCTAAAGGTACTAAAGAAAGTAGTCGCGGATTAGGAAGCTGGGTACTACTTCTGCGTATCAGCATATTATCAATAGGTCTTTTTCTCGCTGTAGCTGCTGCTGGCATACCAATTGAACGCATTACCATCATCATTGGTGCGCTGGGCGTAGGCATTGGCTTTGGCCTGCAGACATTGGTAAACAACCTGGTTAGCGGACTCATTATTGCCTTTGAAAAACCCGTTAATGTGGGTGATATTGTAGATGTTGATGGTCAGGGTGGCACCATGAAATCCATTGGATTTCGAAGTAGCGTAATCAGTACCTGGGATGGTGGAGATCTGGTGATGCCAAACGGGGATTTGCTCAATTCTCATTTAATGAACTGGACCCTTTCTGGAAACCGCAGACGACTGTCAATGGCGATTGGCATTGCTTACGATACCGATTTGCAGAAATGCAGGGAAATTATATATAAAATCCTGGAAGAGGAAGACCGAGTGCTTAAAAACCCAAAACCAGTAGTGAATTTCGAACTGTTCGGCAACAACGCTATTGAGCTGAAAATTCAATTATGGACCCGTCATTTAAATGAAAACAATCAGACTAGAAATGACCTGATTATTGCCATAAAGGATGCTTTTGATAGAAATGACATAAGAATCCCTTTCAACCAGCAAGATGTTTATCTCCATAAAGCGATAAATCCTACAAGCAAGGATAAGGAGATGTAATATCTTTCAATACATATAGAAAATGTTAACCCTAGAATTGGTGAAATGTCCTTCTTGCTGCGAAGAATCTGTACATATCAAGGAGATGCGAGCTAAGGAATCCGTACATGCGCTGAAGACAATTGTCGTTTCTGTTGAAAAACTGGTTTTATTTTAAACTGAAGGCCACCCATGACTATTTTGGAAAATAGCGGCAAAATAGGTATCAAATACCATGAGTACCCGCTTACTTATATTATCGTTATACAAAGGAAACTAATAGTAAGCCAGCTCAAAATGACATCTTACATGTGGACGAAAGGGAATTTAAAATCATCGGTTCCAAAATAACTTATCAATAAAAAACAATTAACTTATTCTTTTCCAGGCATGAGATAATGGATTGACAAGGTTGCCATTCGCCCGTTACGTCCAAACACGGGGCTGGTGATGATAACGTCATTACCCCTTTGAATATTGAGACGAGCTGAATCTGTAGATAAAAAATTTCTATTATAGAACGTTGAATAGAAATGACCAATTTCGGTTTTTTTGCTTGAGGCAATGATAAGCCCATTATTATTGATAACCGAAACTTCCTTAAAATTCTGGTCCGTGACAAACTGACCAAGATACATATTTACAGATTTCATGTCCCCTTCCACCAGTTTATTTCGTATTGCCCAAACCAATGGTTTTGTGAATACCAGCAGCTGATTTTTGAGGGTGGAATCAAGTTTAGCTGACAGTTTTTTTCTAAGCTCCTGGTTCTCCTTTTTACTTTCAAGCGAGATGGATCTACTTTCTATTGATTTGGATGCCCAAAGAGAAAAAATTATGATAATGGCAGCGGAAAGCGTAATCACAAACGTGCTGATAGATACAGTTGATTCCTGACTATGGTGCGTTTTGTTAAGCTTTTCTCGTGTAATGGACATAAAATGTAATTCTTGTTTTTTCATAAAATATAAAAAATGTCAATTTTGTTTTCATCAATTTCTCAAAAACTTCAGATTTGCAGAAACCTTTCATTTTCCTTAATCAATTCTATATTTAAAGCTACCCTGCTGTCATTAACCGCTCTATAAAGAACTAAATCAGTGAGAAAAATTTAATTCATCTGGTATTTTTCACTCCAGACAATTAACAATCAGAGTATGGGGTAACAGAAAAAAACCTATATTTAGATTATTAATAAACTTTATTTAACTATATTAGTTTATATATAATTCAATTAAATCAGCAGATGAATTTCGAAAATAAAAATATGCTTATCATCGGTGGTAGTTCTGGAATCGGTTTGGATTTGGTTCAGTATCTGAGTGCCCAGAGGGCAAATGTTTTCACCGCAAGCAGAAGCCGCTCCGCGTTCTGGCCCGAATCGATACACTACATGGAGATAGATGTCCTGAATTCTAACGCCGCGCTATCATCTTTTCTGCCAGATAAACTTGACGGATTGGTTTATTGTGTGGGAAGCATTAATCTTAAACCATTCGCAAGACTATCTGAAAGTGATTTTATTGATGACTTTAAACTCAACGTAATCGGGGCCGTCTCTTGCATACAGCAATCTTTAAACGCATTAAAAAATTCTTCTTCCGCGTCAATAGTCTTAATAAGTTCGGTTGCAGCAAGAACCGGACTGGGCTTTCATGCTAGTATCTCAGCATCGAAGGCTGCAATTGAAGGATTGGCTGTCTCGCTGGCAGCAGAACTCTGCACTAGTCAAATTAGGGTAAATGTTGTCGCACCTTCACTAACAGATACCCCGCTTGCATCGAAATTACTCAACACTGCTGAAAAGATGGAAGCATCGGCAAAAAGACATCCTTTAGGTAAATACGGAACGGCCAGAGACATCAGTGCGGCCATTGCGTTTTTATTATCGGATGATAGTAGCTGGATAACCGGACAAGTGATACCAGTCAATGGTGGAATTGGTAATTTGAAAACATTATAGCAATAAACAAGGCATAATAAATTTGATAATTAAATACAATGATGTATAACCTGTTAAATGATCTAATATCATTATTAAAAGACTATGAGCTTGATAATCCAGGCGCAGGGGATGATTTAGATTCCTTTTTAAAGTGGATTAATGTGCAGTTTCTTAAGCCAGGAAAAACTTTAGAAAAAGAACCCGAATGGCCCGGCAAAATTAATGGAAGGTCTGCCGACAGTGTGATCAACACTTCGCTTGTTCATCTCTACAGATATGCGAAGATTCAGGCTAAGACAGCCATTAACGAAACTATTTTTTCTACGCCTGATGACTTCATTTATTTGATATGCTTAAAATCTGCGGGCAGAATGACTAAATCTGAACTAATCAAAGAAAATATCCATGATAAACCAGCTGGCACGCTGATAATCCAACGGCTTCTTGATAAAGGTTTAATCAGTCAGCAACGTTCAGGGACCGATAAGAGAAGCATGGTATTAAACATTACAAATAAGGGAACTGATGAATTGAATAACCACATGGACAAGATTCGTACAGCATCTGCTAATGTGACCGGTGCACTTAAAATGGAAGAGAAGTCACAACTAATATCATTGCTCCAGAAACTTGAAGACTTTCACTATGTACAAAATTTCAAAAAGAGTTAAACCAAAAAATACATGAAAGTAATTTTTGATAGCGTATCTGCGAAATGCAGTAAAGTAGTAACAAAAACTTACAGCACAAGCTTTTCTTTGGGTATCCGTTTTCTCGACAAATCATGTCGGGAGGCAATCTATGCAATATATGGTTTTGTTAGACTTGCTGACGAAATAGTTGATAGTTTTCATGATTACGATAAAACTAACCTGCTAAATAAATTTAAAAGGGACTGCAAAGAAGCCATTGAAGAAAAAATCAGTTTAAATCCCATTCTTAATGCTTTTCAAAAAGCTGTAAATCAATACCAGATAAAACAGGAACTCATAGATCTTTTCTTGAAAAGCATGGAAATGGATCTCAAAAAAGAAGAATATACGCCTCAAAGGTATGATGAGTATATTTTAGGTTCTGCACAGGTTGTAGGTTTAATGTGCCTTCAGGTTTTCGTACAAGGCGACGATGGGCGATATGAACAGTTGAAAGAGTCTGCAATGAAGCTTGGGTCAGCATTTCAAAAGGTTAACTTTTTAAGGGACTTGAAAGCCGACTACTATCTATTGAGTCGGAGTTACTTTCCAGGAGTTGATTTGTCAATCTTTTCAATCGACGAAAAACGCTCAATCGAACAAGAAATATCCGCCGAGTTTGATGCTGCTTTAGCCGGCATAAGAGGATTGCCAAAATCATCACGTAGAGGCGTATATCTGGCATACATTTATTACAAAGAGCTTTTTGAGAAGATTAAAAAGAAAACCGCAAATCAAATTATGAGCGATCGGATTAGGATTTCAAATCCCCATAAATTTGTATTAATGCTTAGTTCAGTATTTAAAAGCAAATATTATGGAATTTAATCACAAATGAAGCTTATCAACCAACGAAAATCTATTTTGAAAATCATTGTCAATTACAACAAACCACTTTTTTGTAATATTGGAATGATGATGGATTGAAGTTAAATATTGAAATGATAAATCTGTGGCATATTGTTTAGCAAGTATTAAGGATTTATCAGACAATGAGATTTTCTTTCGATGAAACTTCCCGCTGATTGGATGGATATCCGTTAATAATAATCACAGTGTATTTCGCCAGCAAGGACTATTAAACTTTAAACTTACTAAACTTTATGATGGATAACTATGTGTTTAAAATTTACTAAAGCTAAGCATTAGTTGATATGTTGCTATAGATTGATTTGGCAACGGTAGTGAACCTGTCAGTCTTTGAAGCGCAATACCAAAAAATTAAGTCACAATATATTTTGAAGATATTAGGAGCAACAATGTCCGGTCTGATTTGGCATCATCATAGTTGTCTTTTAATAATTTATTGACATGGACATTGTGCATTTTGACAGCTGCCATCTGAAGAACCTGGAAGGAAGCCATTTCAACGCTTTCTATATTCTGGAGGTAAAAAATAATAGAAAGGTCCTGAAGCTCAGCTTCACCCTGCTGCTGATATATCGCTTCGAAGGCATCATCTATCAATCCAGTTACACCCTTGATACTACCTTTAGCTGGGTCGGCATCAAGTAGGGTATAAATCAGTTGCATTCTTGCTATCTGTTTTTCAACGTTCGCTACCGTATCCTCTATTGCATTTTTAAGTACTGTAAATTGCGCTTCTACCAGGAGCATTGGCAGCTTGGTTATCAGATGTAACTTCGCACCATAAATTCTGTCGAGGTGCATTAGAAAGAATTTTTTTAAACGTTCTGACCCAAGGTTTATGTGTTCCCATGAATCAGGGGAGTTCGTCTTTTCGTTCATGCTTGAAATTTTCCGAAGATAAGAATTCTTTAACCTTTTCAACAAAATTAAAAATGTCAAAAGGCTTGGATATAAATCCGTCTGCTTCGCATTTAGCGGCGATCATAGCAAGGTTTGCTTCTGCGGAAACCAAAACAACAGGTATTTTCTGAGTGTTTTTTAGCTGTTTAATTTCTCCGCATATTTGACTACCAGTTTTAATATATCCACCTATCCTAACATCTAAAAGAATAAGATCGGGCTTCAAGTCTATTATCTGCTGTACCGGAATACCAGTTGAAAATAAAGATCCCTCAATGCCTTCATCCTGCAGTATAATGTCCAGGATATTTAATATATCTTCATCATCATCAATTGCCAGTACACGTTTTTTCATATCTTTTTTTAGATTTTGAGAGAATAAGTTTTAGTACAATAGTTCAGTAACTTCAATTCCAAAGTTTTCATGAAATGAAGTTCTAAACTTTTTTATATTAGCAAATCCCGCAAGGCGTGCCAAATCGGTTAATGTACAATCTGAGCCAGCGGCAATGTTTTCCCAAACGATATGGAACCTAATTCTCGAAATTAGTGCTTTTGGGGTCAATCCCACGAGCCGTTTCACCTGCCTGTATAATTGTCGTTCCGTCATCGCCATTTCACTACTGAGAAGTTTTAAGTTCAGCTCAAATTTAGGAGCCTGACTTCTTATCAATGACTCAAATTTTCTTAACCAAACACGGTCGGCAACTGGAATCTGTGTATCTAATTTTAGCCAGCTAATGTCATTCTTCTTTTCGTGAACAAAAGGCATTACAAGTGAAACTTCTTGTGAAAAGCGTTTACGTTGCTCTTCACCCAACCTATCGAGTATTGCAGAAAAATGCTCCTTTTTTTCCATCAATCTTGTGGCAGTAATATCCTTGGCGATTGCAAACAGTAACTGGTCTCTTTCAACGAAGACTGACGTCCATGCAAGCCAAACTGTCCTTCCATCTTTAGTAATATACCGGTTTACATATTCTTTTATAAATTCACCAGCCATTTGTCTTTTCATCCGATCCTTGTCAACACTTCTATCCTGCGGATGGATAAATTGGTCGATGGGCGATGAATAAAGTTCCTCATCGCTATACCCAAGTAGCTTCAGGACGGCGGGATTAATTTTTTTTAAGAAGCCTTTATCATCTACAATGCATAACAGATCCGGATACAACTCTAAAAAATAATCTATATCTATATTATTATGGAAAATTTTATCAGCCATCATTAGTCTATTTCACTGCCTATCAAATATATTCAGCATTAGTATCTTTGGAACATTTCACCATTTCAATTGTTTCACAATCGCCCCATAATTCGCTTTTTGTCGGTTTTCACAAAAAAAATGTCAGTTTTTATATACTTTTGTGTCCGCATTTGATCAGGAAACGGTTTACGAGCAAGTGCTAATTCTTATTTGCTCCAATTTTTTTATCCTTCCTTCCCGAGTTTGAGAACACACATTTTCAAAAACTTCAATATTTCGTTTAAAAAATCGTGGTTAAGGAACTAACATACATTTCCCCCTTAGGGAGGTACAAAAATGCTAGGATTAGCTGGAGAATAGCGATAGTCTTATTTGTCGATATACCTGTTTTATCTTACTTCCGCTCTGATTTTCTAAGCTACCCTTTATTCTCCCACCACGGTTCCAAAGTGGCCTTGGTATAACTCAAAAATAGACATAAAAATAGATTATAGTGGGTAACAGAACATCACTGCTTTTTTTTATTTATAGTATTTCCTGCGGAACCAAAATGCTAAGTTGACAAGACTAATCAAAGCCGGAACTTCCACGAGCGGTCCAATAACTCCAGCAAAGGCCTGACCCGAGTTAACCCCGAACACCCCTATGGCAACTGCAATTGCCAGTTCGAAGTTGTTACCAGTGGCGGTAAAGGCAATCGAGGCACTTCTTGAATAATCCGCGCCGAAGTATTTACCCGCAAAAAAGCTGACCATGAACATAATCGAAAAGTAGATCACTAACGGTATGGCAATGCGAACCACGTCCATCGGTATCTGAACGATCAGATTACCCTTTAGGCTAAACATGATCACAATGGTAAACAATAATGCTATCAATGTAATTGGTGATATGAATGGAACAAACTTATTTTCAAACCATTCTTCACCTTTCAATTTAGTTAAAGAATATCTGCTGATAATACCCATAGCAAACGGCAATCCCAGATAGATGCCGACACTTTTGGCTATTTCGCTGATAGAGATATTTACCTCCAGGCTTTTCAGTCCAAAATATGGGGGAAGTACAGTAATAAAAACATAGGCAAAAACACTGTACAACAATACCTGAAAGATACTGTTCAAAGCTATCAGACCTGCCGCATATTCGCGGTTTCCCTCTGCCAATTCATTCCACACCACAACCATTGCAATACAGCGGGCAAGTCCAATTAAGATGAGTCCAACCATATACTCAGGATAATCCCTTAAAAAAATTATTGCTAAAAAGAACATCAGAAGCGGGCCGATGAGCCAGTTCAGAACCAGAGAAACCGTTAGCACTTTCGTATCCTTAAATACCTCGCCCATCTTTTCATATTTCACTTTTGCAAGTGGTGGATACATCATCAGTATCAGTCCAATGGCCAGGGCTATATTCGTGGTTCCATTTGAAAAGGAATTGATCAACCTCGATGAGGATGGAACAGAATAGCCTATGCCTACCCCTATAGCCATCGCCATGAATATCCAAAGCGTGAGATGACGGTCAAGGAAACCCATTTTTTTTCGTGCAACGGCAGGCGCACAATTGTTCACTGACATCTTAGCGCTTTAGGTTCTCGTTAACAAAGTTTTGTGCATATTCTTTTATCATCTCCCTTACTTCACGGAAAGCTTCCATCACCTGCTCTTCTGTTCCGGTAGCTTTGGCAGGATCGGGAAAGTTATAGTGTAACTTCACCGCAACCGAGGGAAAATACGGACAGCTCTCTTTTGCGTTATCGCAAACGGTTATCACATAGTCGAAATCGATATTGATATATTCCTCAATGTTGTTGGAGGTATGTCCGGAAATGTCAATTCCATCTCTTTTCATAATCTCAGTTGCCTTTGGATTAACCCCATGGGTTTCAATTCCCGCGCTGTATACTTCCGCTTTATCTCCAGCAAAATGTCTTAAATAGCCTTCTGCAATCTGGCTTCTGCAACTGTTTCCTGTGCAGAGCACTAATATTTTTTCCATAAATTTTTATTGTTAAATGATTCCATTACTTCTTATTTGCAAAAGCACTGGATCCCTTCCAAATCCCATTCTGCTTTATAATTATTTCTATAATGCCAAGTTTCCTAAAGCGTGCTTTTTCATCGATGCGAAGACTACTGATATTCTTTGGAAATATACCTGCTTGTAATATTTATATCCCTTCCACTTCGCTTAAGGTGATGAGTTCTTTCAATAGGGCAAGCCCGATCCCTTTCACTGATTGCTCAGGTTAGCACGTACGTTCACTGCAGCTTCCCTGGCATATATGCAAGGTGCAGAAACGGGTGAAAGTGCAGCCGATAAAAGCATCGCGATTTCCTTGGCAACTAGCGTACAAGTGCCACGATGCGAGCTCTCCCATTCTTTCCGAGAAGGCCTTGTTCTAAAAGTGGCATTGCCTGTTGCGATGCCCTCTCTCATAGATGTCTCTCACCAAACCCCAACCGTCAGCGAAAAGTTCCTTTTGCATAATAAACAGATTAACAGCAACCGCCACCAGGCGTACAACCATTTGCAGAGGATACCAAATTAACCATCCCATTTTTTTTTGCATCCTCTACTCCGCAATTCTCCGCCGCAAGACAGGCAGTCTGCTTTGCAATTAAGACAAAGTTTGTTCCCTCATAGCCAAGGTCATATTTACCGATGGTTGCTGATTGATATTCAACTTCTATTTCAAGGTCTTCCATACCCAGTACCCTTTCTGAAAAAGAAATGATATTCAACAGTTTTGTCGCTTTCAGGCGGTGCTCATAATCATTGGCATCCCATAACTGGAAGTTTGCTACTTTCTCACGGCGCACCTTGCCTCCACAGTCAATAAAGTCTTTAGTGATGATTCCAACTTCGGTAACATGGAAATGTTCGGGTACTGTTTCTCCGTTTTCTAATTGGAAATTGACTGCTTCAGCTGTTGCCAAGATGGTTTTGATTTCTGATAATCTCATATTTATTATTTATTTATCGCAATTTTACGATTGAACTCTTCAAAAAAAGGGCTTAACAACAGCCCCTTGGATCAACAAACGAGCTCATAAAATCTCCGAATAGGTTTTGCAAAAAACTCCACGTTGTTGGTTCTATACAATAGCAAACTTTCACCCCATCAATTGTTCCCTGAATAATCCCCGCATTCTTAAGTTCTTTCAAATGCTGAGAAATTGTTGCTTGTGCAAGTCCAAGCTCTTCCACAAGATCTCCGCAGATGCAGGCATTCGCGGAAATGATCTGTTGCAATATGGCAATGCGCGCTGGATGGGCAATGGCCTTCAAGAGCATTGATAGCTGGTTCTGCTCCTGTGTGAATATTTCTGTTTTTGTAATCCCCATTTATATCGCAATATTACGATGTATATTTTACATTACAAAACTTAAAGTGGAGAAACGATGAGATAAACAAAAATCCAGACTAGTGGCTCAAACTAGCGACTACTCACCGTTGATCGCCAGATTCATTAGCGATTGAACAGTTGAAAAACCCAGGTTACATTTTTTTAAATCTTATTATAATTTATTGAGGTTGTCAGGTTAGACCTTGATATGCATAAAGTCGACTCTTCTAATTCCTGAAGGGTTGTTTACGATAAAACCATTGGCGATTTGGATTGTCGTTCGGGGATAAGAATAATATCATGAGAGGTCCAAAAGATGAACAGTCGCAAGACCAGGAAGAAAATAATGGCATGAAGCCAGTTGAAGATGCAGCAGTGCGCGGTAACTGGAACTCCCATCAGCAAATCGATGAGGAAGGCAATGAAATTACACCAGATGAGATCAAATAATCAGAGGTGAAGAAGATATTGATGGTACTTTCCTCTCATAGTGAGATGGAAAATACCGAAGGCAAGACTGGCGTTTGGCTTGGTGAGTTCACTGAGCCCTATTACCAATTTATAGATGCGGGTTACTAGGTTTCCTTATGCAGCCCGAAAGGTGGCCGGCCGCCGGTAGATCCGATGAGTGAACTTACCGAACACATTACCTGGGCTAACCGCCGTTTTACCGATGACCTGGCCGCAAAAGATGCTTTTTCTCATATCATGCCACTAAATCAGGTCTCTGCCTCAGGATATGATGCCGCATTTTATCCTGGAGGGCATGGACCAATCTGGGATTTGGCAAAGGATAATGATAACGGTCTTTTGATCCTGGATTTTCTTGATTCTGAAAAACCCGTCGCACTGGTATGTCACGGCCATGCAGCGTTAATCAGCGTAGAAGGTCAGCGGCCCGGTTTTATGCGGTGTAAACGCCTTTTTGCATTTAGTGATATAGAGGAAAAGCTGGTAGGAAGGGCAGGAAATGTCCCTTATCTACTACAGGAAACCTTGGTAAGCTTAGAGCGGAGGTAAAAACAGCATTCGTGCCTTTTCTCTCCCATGTGGAAGTGGATGGCTTGCTGATAACCGGACAAAACCCACTTTCAGCCGGTCCTACGGCCAAAGCGCTGACCGATTTACTCGGACTGAGCAACTGATAATCCATTACCAGGGGGCTTAAAATGGCGACACCTCTTTGAGGATTTTGTCTCTTGTATTATAAGGACCTGCACCTCATGTGTTCAAGCCCCCCATTGCTGGCGGCCAATCCGGTTATCATACCTGAAACAGAATTAAAATTTAAATGTGAGCAAATGAAAAATAAAAAACCAAAAGTGATCTGTTTGATGATGACTTCTCTGGACGGAAAGATATTGGGCGAAAAATGGGGCAAGAGCGGGCCTGTGGAATTACTTAAAGAAAGTTTTGAAAAGGTGCATGAACGTATCGGCGTCGGCGCATGGATCGTCGGACGTAAGACTATGGAAAAAGATTTTACACATTACACCAGGCCGGTGATTAAAAAAACCAAAGGAGGTATTCCCAGAACCGATTTTGTGGCTGTTAAGGACGCCAAAACCTTTGCCATTGCTCTGGACCGGCAGGGAAAGCTAGGCTGGAATCACTAAATCGGGAGCAAATTTAAGAATACACAAAGTGAAATGGATAATTCATTCCCCGGCTAATCTGTACTTACAAGTCTGGCCGGGGAATGAAGCGAGACTTTCAAATCAATTTCACCTGCCAGTCCTATCATTTCCTCGAGGCGACAGCCGGTTTGTTATAGGTACTTATAAAGGAATTGACAAGCACTGAAAACATTTTTTTCTTTAGGTTTGTAGCACCTTTAAAATCTTTATAGTCCTTAATCTTCTCTTTCAACTCATTAACCTTACTTCTTATATTTTCCATGATTGTTGCTTTAAGCAGAGTTTACTTTACAATAAAATAAGAGCAATTATCGAGCCATGATCTAACCCTCACATCGAGCGAAGGGTTTCTGAATGAAGTCGCTAGCCTGGCATTTGCTTTCGATATTTTTGAGCGTTGCATGTGCACTCATTATTAAAATAGGAGTCTTTTGTTCTGATAATATTTGTTCGCAAACCTCCAAGCCATAACCATAAGGAAGCATCACATCAAGCAAAAATAAATCAGCAGGGATGGATTTGTCTCTAGTTATGAAATCAGTTACATTACTGAAAGCGTAGACTTGATAATTTTCTTCTTCCTAAATCATCTGAACTAATTCTCTGATGTCTCTATCGTCTTCAAGTAAAAAATCGTCTGCATGTTAATTACGTTTTTAATGAATACATTAAAACGAGATATTTAGTTTTTAATATATGAAAATTCAGGATTCAAAAGGATTGACTTTAGTCAATATTCTAGCGTTATAACCCACAAACTCGAAGCGTTTATTTATTATCCTCATTTTGCTCCCACCTACCAATTCCCATTCGCTTGACAAGGAGTGTAAAAACTCCCTTCGGCAAAGTATAACCAGGGGTGTGGGACCACTCATCACCGTTTAGCTCCAATATTCCTTTATATGAAACATCAATATAAATTCGGAATTGGAAAGGTTTTGAGGCAACACGGCTCACGACAATTGTACGATTGTTAAACACGACGATCCGTGTGCCGGTTTTCGGGTTACTAAACATAGAGACGTTAATATTTGGCTAGCATTTTCTTAAAAAGCTGACAAATATAACCGATAAAATTCAGTTGAATCAAATATTCTCTAAAGCTATAAATTGGTGAATTGCAGTTTATTATCTATCCGCCAGTTAGCGACGCAAACCTAATTTTAACGACGTAGCAAATTCTATTAACCCGGATGTTGCCTTGTAGTTGATGATTTCTAAGCGAAAGAATTGTGCAGTCAGCATAGAAGAATTTATTTCATTTGACAATTATCAACCTTTTATTTCCCTATTTATTGCTCCAGAGCGTTAATTTAAAGGTAGGCTACATTTATGTGTATGCTTTGTTTTTTGCAACGATTTTTTGACAACTCTCAAAATACACTTTTTTTATCTTCGCATTGGCCATCTGGAATTAACTGATGGCTAGTTTAGGTTACGTTCAATCTTATTAAAAAACATCTCTCACCTTACCAGGCAATATCCGCTAATTGTCTGGTTTTTTTGTGCCCAGATTATTTGCATTCCCACGCGACATTTACCTCATGGTTCGGAATTGATTATGGAGAATTAATCTATAAAATCCTGAAATTGATGCTGCTATTAAGCGTTAGGCGGGATCATCGGTTGGATTTTCAAAGTCAGCCTTCTTGCCTGATGACTTTGTTGTCGATTTCTTTTTTCTAGATGACGAAACGGATTTTGATTCGTCGGTTTTCTCCTCGGAGTCTTTGGTTTCTTTTTCAGATCCCTGTTTGTTTTTTGCCATGATTTCTAATTTTATATTATGATCAAACCTTAATCTTTGGCAGCGTCGCTACCTTTATTTTGCTCTTGTTTTTGAGTTTCAGCTGATTTTTCCCCAATAGATGAATCGCTATCTGCATCGCTACTCTTCACCTGATCTGCCAGGTCATCAATTTGTGACTTCACTTCGTCCGGATCAAATTTCTTGGAAGAATCTTTTTTGACACTTTCTCGCACCTCTCTAAGATCCTGAACAATTTCTTTTTCAGTTTTACTATCCCTACTATTTTCCATAAAATTTTTATATTAAATACATATATGCTGCATAAAGGTTTTGTGAAGTTGGTTTACCTATTGGAATTCGACCAATAAACGCTTATTGAACTGGAGATTCTTCTAGGCATGATAATCTAGTTTGAGCCCTGTAGACATTATCTATCAGTCAAAGTTACCACTTCAACATTTTCTAAAGAATTTTGTGAACGACTGAAGATATTCAAAAATAAAATCCAGCGCAATTACACCAAATCGAGTGATCTGAAGCGGATAATTTTCGCAATATTTTATTTATTAGTTTGGCGGTAAAGTCCTAGTTGATGAATCGATATGACTTGTATCCCTCATTTCCTGATTGCCGGTTGCGGTGGTATCAATGGTGTCCGTATTTACCTCTGACTCTCTACTTTTTTCTTCAGTATTGTTGTTGCACGCAGCTAAAAATAAAAATGCAGACGCGATCAGTGTTAATTTTAAAGTTTTCATGGTTTTATTAGTTAATGTAACTTGAGAACATAAATGTTTAGGTATAGTTTGATTTTTTCCACTTAAGTACAGTATCAAATTTGCTTGACATCGTAAAATCATAATAAACAGTGTGAGCAACGATTTATAGTTTTTATTTTTAAATTGTAAAAAATTAATTCTGCTCTTTATGAAATATCTTCGCCTTATGCATTGCAATCTCATTAAGTAATAACTGCTACAGCCAACAAAGTAAGATTGGTTACGAAATTGATATTGATGTCTCAAATATCAATACTAACAAAGTTTATCTGTACACCATGAAAAATAATGCGATACAAAAAGCTTATTGGCCAAACATTGATTCAGCTACTATAACTAACGGTAAAGCAAAACTAAAGCGCGATACATTACTTGCTGATGCGTCCTGGGCTTCCGGCATTTGTTACATTGATACTTTAACTAAAAAGAAAGAAACCTTTGTATTTAAAAATAACTTTAACAGCAAAAGAAAAAGCAGGAGTTTCATCCTTGAAAATGGATACATTAATATTTCAGGGGATATAAAAAACCCGGAAGGCTTAAATATTGATGGTTCTTTAGAGAATGAACTAAATATGAGATACGGATTATTAGGCCCTAATATTTCAGGTGTAAATAAAAGAATGGATGAAGCTGATAAGAAAAATGACTCTAAATTGTTAGCGGCAGCGTTAAGCGCAAAAAAGGACAGTCTAGAATCATTTAAAAAGAAGCTTAACAAACTAGCAGAGCAATACCCGTCGAGCTGGATTATTTTGCTGAATGTTTATCAGAACGCCAGTCGTTTCACACCTTCAGAGTTGGAAGAAATCTCCGCTAAGTTTTCAAAGAGTACATTGGAAACACCGAAAGGAAAATCATTAATAAATTTCACCAAACAGACTGGCAAACTAGTACGCGGCGCTGTATTCCCTCAATTCAATTACAGTGATGCAGTAGGCAAGAAATGGACCCTTGATGATGTAAAGGGTAAGAATGGAACCTTAGTTATATTTTGGGCTAGTTGGTGCGGGCCTTGCCGTAAAGAGATACCAGAACTTAAGAAGATTCATCAAACTTATAAGGCAAAAGGCATAAATTTGGTGAGTATATCGACCGATCACGATATTGCAGCATGGAAATTAGCTATGAAGCAGGAAGCAATGGGATGGATGAACTTGTCAAATCTTCCTGGTGATAGTAAGTTAATAAACTCAACATACAACTTGTACGCCATTCCATCGGTTTACTTGCTCGATGCGCAAAACAATATTGTTATGCCCGATGAATACGAAATTCCCAAAATCGAGGAGCACCTGAGAAAGCTGGTGGAAAAAGGTTAAATCTGGGCAGTTTATAATATTAATGGGTTTAATCAAATTTATAATCAATGAACTTTAAAATTTAATACTATCATTTTTAAAGCTTTGGCTGGAGATTTCCGATGCACTGACCGAGAGGTAAATGTACTCCGTTTATCTATTTAACCCCCAGGTAAATTCTGCACGCAAATATTTATAAAATTTAGATTTAAACAGCCTAGCAGGGTTTCAGCCGAATATGTAGCCAATCGCCGAGTATTATTGGATTAGTTTGCTAATGAAATAAGTTCATATATCTTTCCAACTTTAGCTTGAAATGTTAATATGTAAACACCATCTAATTTCTTCGAACGAATATTTAATTGTTTCAATTGCAGCGGACTGGCAGATTTGATTACACATTCACCATTTTTTACCGATTTAATTATGCTCTTAACTACGGTTCTGTTTTTCCATTGAATATCTACAGTAAAGCCACCTCTAGCTTTTAGTCCTGAAATCCTCCCTTGGTTCCACACCGATGGAAGTGCAGGTAGCATTTCGATTACGCCATTATAACTTTGTAAAAGCATTTCAGCAATCCCAGCAGTTCCGGCGAAATTACCATCTATCTGAAAAGGTGGATGGGCATCAAAGAAATTAGCATAAGTACCACCTTTGGATCTCTCCTCTGCATCAACATAATTTAATAACTTTCTGAGCAGTAAATATGCATGGTCTCCATCCTTTAACCGAGCCCACCAATTAATTTTCCAACCTCTGCTCCAACCAGTTCCATCATCTCCACGGGTGGTTAATGATTTTGCAGCAGCCTTAAAAAACTCAGGCTTGTCGGGCGTAATTTCTTTTCCTGGATAAAGTCCAAAAAGATGTGAGACGTGGCGGTGATGAATGTCGGTTTCTTCCAAATCTTTATACCATTCTAGCAACTGACCATTTTTACCAATTTGTAATGGATACAATTTCTGGGTTTTAGAAATTAATGTATCCCTGAAATTCTTATCTACATTCAGAATTTTTGCCGATTCGATTACGTTACTAAACAGATCTCGAATAATTGACATATCCATTGTGGTTGCTATTGATACAGATTGTACTTTTTTGTCTTTGTCATAGAATGCGTTTTCTGGTGAGGTTGAAGGAGCTGTAACCAAATAACCATCATTTGTTTCCACAAGCCAATCTAAACTGAACTCAGCTGCAGATTTCATAATCGGATAAACTTTTTTCAAGAACTCCTTATCCTGCGAAAATTGATAATGCTCAAAAAGGTGTTGACAAAGCCAGTTTCCACCCATCGGCCAATTTGCCCATAGCGGATCTCCTTCACCAAAGTCGCCAACAGGATTACTAAGCGCCCAAATATCTGAATTGTGATTGGCTACCCAGCCTCTAGTTCCATAAAATTCTTTAGCAGTTGATTTACCAGATTGAGATAAATCACTAATAAACTTGAGCAGGGGAACATGCATTTCGGATAAATTAGTTACCTCTGACGGCCAATAATTCATCTGCGTATTGATATTTATCGTGTAATTAGAGCTCCATGGCGGTCTTAAAGCGTTGTTCCAAATTCCTTGTAAATTAGCTGGCGGACCTCCAGGGCGTGAAGACGAGATTAAGAGATATCTTCCAAACTGAAAATAGGTTGTTTCAAGATTAAGATCTGGAATTCCTGCAGAATAAGCTTTAAGTCTAACATCTGAGGGCATGGAACTTTTCGAATCGTATCGATCGTTACCAAGTTGTAAAGAAACTCTATTAAAATATTGCTTATAATCAGCCAAATGGCGACGTAACAAATCAGGATATTTTTTATTCAGTGCCGCTTTAAGCCTTTCTGCAGCGAGAAGATTTTCATCGAAGCCTTCACTATCGGGACATTTATCAAAACCGTTAAAGCTGGTTGCGGCGGTAACATAAATAGTTGCTTCAGATGCATCTTTCAACTTTATTGCGTCATCAACTTTAATAATTTTTCCATCGGAAGAAACCACCTTGATTCTGAACTGAAATCTCATTCCATTGCAACCGGAACTATCTCTATAAACTACTGGTTCAACATTTTTCGGATTATAATAAACTGGCAAAACATTCGCTGGAGCTTTTCCTTTTAAAATAAGTTCCTTTTCAGTTCCAACATCTTGTTTATTTTTTAAAAGACTATTAGCTGAAATAGAGAAATTCAACATTTTTTTCTGACTAACTTTAAGTTTGATTATCAAGACTTGGTCTGCAGCAGAAATAAACGCAGTTCGTGAATAATTTACATTATCAACCGTAAATACGGTTGATGTTATTGCACTATCTAAACTTAATTTTCGTTGGTAAGCTGAAATGTTCTTTTTGCCCTTAAAATCCTGCTTTATAGAAATATTTCCCATAGGCAAGAAAGATTGAGAATAGAATCCCTGCATTTTTCTGGTAAGCTTATCAGCAAGACCATAATTTTGATTTTGCAAGAGCGCTTCTCTAATTTGCGGCAAATACTTAAGTGCATATGGATTGACAATTTTCGGTACTGGTCCCCCACTCCATAACGTGCTTTCGTTTAACTGAATTAATTCTTCTTCAACCCTACCATATACCATTGCGCCTAATTTACCATTGCCAAGTGGCAAAGCTTCTACCCATTTTTCAGCTGGCTGCAGATACCAAAGTTTAAGATTTTGTTTTTGCTGAGCGAAGGAATTACTAACCGTAGTAAGCATCAGTAAACCTGTAAGGATAGCGATTATTAAAGCTTTAATTTTCCAGTATCTTAACATCCTAATAAAAGTATTTCTTTTGAAGTAGTACCCATACTCAATTTTTTATTGAAAAACCAGTTCTTAAGATTAAATGCAAGGATACATTCATTTGATCAGAGCAGTTTCGCAATTTTTGCAACAATTTTAATGAATATAGATTAATTAAACCTAATTTATATCACATTAAACGAATATGGCTAGGTATTTTAAGATTATGTAATTTAATGTTCACAGTCGATTTCTTTGGACAAATTAAGTTATTGCTTTCATTTAGGGCTGTCTATGAAACAACTCTATTTTTTTCGCTCGAGCTTTCCAAATTGACTATCAAAGGTAATCGACTAAGCCCAAAAGCTTTTAAGCGATATGTAACTTTAGGGATTTTTGTATCGAAAGAGATTATATCTAGCATCCATCTTTCACCAATTCATCCAGTTGCCTAAAAACAAAAAGCTATCCTTTAACCAACCGAACAGGCTGCGCCTATCAGAGCGGCATCTTCTCCTTTTGCAGAGATGTAAACAGTAGAAGAAATAGACATTGTATTTAGGTAATATTTTAGCTGAGGTAGAAACAACGCTGAAGCTTTCGAAATGTTTCCACCCAAAACTACGCAGTCAAAATTTTCCTTCTTATAAATCTGGGTGAGAAAAACACCCATGTTCATACTGAATTCATCAAACACCTGTAATAATGGATTGCCGCAATCAGCGTTTTCAATAAGTTCTTTCACATTTGTTGTCGTTTTACCAGCATACTGGTTGTATTTTGCTACAAACCATTTTGAGGAAAATAAATCTTCGCATATGCCCCCCATAAAAGGATGACACCAGTAATTTGCATCTTTGGCAAGGCCACTAATACCTCTTGCGGAGCCAAATCCGGTACCAATAGTGAAACCCATCACACTCGAATAAGGCGCTGCCAAACCGTGACTGAGCTCACCCTGCAAAAAGCATCCCGCATCATTTACAAAACGGAGCGACTTAACTTTGCTTCCTAGTTCTTTTAATAATAGCTGACCAACATCAAGCCCGTAAAGGGCGTCGTATTTACCCATGCCTTTCATATAGGATATACCATTTCCATAATCGAATGGTCCGGGCATTGCAATTCCGATTTCACCAGAATGCTCTGCTGTATTTAAACTTTTCTCAATCACCTCACACCAAACACTGATGATTTCTGCAGTTTTTGCATGGGCATCAATCTTCTTCCTGAATGAAGTGCCGTCTAAAATTTTTCCGTTTTTAATATTGACTAGTGCCGAACTGATGTGGGAACCACCAATATCAACTCCAAGAATTATATTATTGCTCATTTCGATTTGTTTGCTAAATTTAAAAGACCGGCTCTTGCATAAAGTTCCGCAATGCAAGCTTCATCTAATAACCATTTTGGCTTTCTTAAAGCATTCTTATCGGTTGCCCATTTTGCGCTCAACAGGCCATTTGTATCAGCAGCATTCTGCCAGGCCCGATCTAAATCAATAATAACTGCTTTTAAATACTCAGGGTTGTTATCGACATGGTAAAGCGATTCATAACCCCGAAAAAGTACGGTCAAAAACCATGGCAAGTCAACATTAAATTGCCTTACTCCCAGCTCTTGCTTCGAAAAAAAACGAAGTGAATTTTTAGCAACTAACTGCGCTTCTTTAAGGTAACTTGCTTCTCTGGTGAATTTATACAGCAGCATAGCACACTCCAGCATCGAGCCAGTATTGTAAGTATAATAAGTTGGATTAGGCTTACCATCCATCTTCACATCATTATAGTAAATTCCTTTTGGGTTTCTCATCTTGGAGTGCATCCAATTATAGAAACGCCTTCCCCATTCCAGATACTTCTGCTCATTAGTTGCTTGATAAAGTTTCAGCGCTGCCAGCGTTGCCATTCCGTTGCTGCAGGCAGGCTTTTGGTCTTTATGTCCTTCCAACCAATACACGCCTCCGCCTAAATTGTTATCCCAACCGCTAATGATAAATTCAAAAACTTCTTTTCCTTTACGGATAAATTCCGGATTTCTGGTGTTTAGATAAGCTTCTGCATAATCTATACAAACCACTCCGTTGTCATCATAATATCTGTCTGAACGTTCCAATGTGGCAGGATAAGCCTGATAACCTATTGGTGCCCTGGTTGTATCCCGGTATTTCCATATCCCTGTGGCCAGGGTATCAAGATACTTCTGATACCTCAACTTCAAGTCTGGATACCTTATGAGGACATTTGCAGCAGAGAACATCCCAGAAAATGGCCACAAAAAACTCACTTCCTTCTCTTTAACTCCGGCACCCTGAAAATAATCTAAATCGACCTTTGAACCAGTTGGATAATGCTCACTGAAAAGCCCTGGATGTTCAGGCAATCGGTAGAGTTTCCAGACTTTTTCGAACATCTCATCCGCCCTTTTTTTATATTCACTTGCAGGTTTCAGCTTTTGGGCAAAACTATGCTGGCTCAGGGTTAAACCGATTATTAGAAAAAAGTATTTCATTATCTAAACTATTTAAAGTTTGGCTTTACTGGTTTGATGGAGGTGGTACTTTAATACCCCAGTTTTTATTTGGTTTATCGCCCATACTTAATATAAGCGTACCGCCTTTCATAAGTTCATCACGATACAACCATGTATTATTCAGCGCCTTCCCATTCCAAATCGCTGACTGCACATACACATTTGATTTACTATTTTTTTTGGTTTGGATAACCAGATGTTTACCATTACCCAGGCTTACCTCAATATGGTCAAATACAGGGCTTCCAATCTGAATTGTAGGTTTGGCATCTGTAAGCCCTTTTACATCGAATAGTCCGATTGAAGCCATTACATACCATGAACCAAGCTGGCCCTGATCTTCATCCTGACCATACCCATAACCATGTATGCTTTCCGTTCCGTAGAATTCATCACATATTGCCCTTGTCCACTTTTGTGTTAACCAAGGCGCTGCCGAGTAATTGAACAGCCAGCTGATGTGCAGATTTGGTTGGTTACCATGATTATAAAGGGCTTGAATACCGGCAAAGGCATCAATTGTTTTGCCACCACCAAAAGCATTTTTCTGAGAAGTTTCAAAGATATTGTTCAGGCGGTCGTTGAACGTTTTATTTCCAATTTCCTCAATGAGTGCTTTAGGATTTTGTGGGACATAAAATGTATATTGTGTAGCATTACCTTCCTGAAATCCACGCCAGGCTTCCAATGGATCAAATTTATCTATGAACTGACCCTGCGCATTTTTAGGCCTAACTAGTTTAAGCTGTTTATCAAAAATCAGCTTCCAGCCATTTGACAGTTTTATAAGCTTATCATAATCTGCTTGCTTTCCGAGTTTTTTTGCAAACTGTGCAGCAGCAAATGCGCTGTAACTATATTCCAGAGTATGAGAACCTGAAAAATGCGAACCCGTAGAATCGGTAATGTCTGCATCCATATAAGGAACGAAACCTTTGGAAACGAAAGCCTTGGTATCCATTTTACCAGATCCAACCAAACGTTTTTCATAGTTTAATTCATTACCTAAAACAGCTTTGTAGGCTAAGTTAACATCATAATCACGAATACCCGCCTGATAAGCACCCGATATAGCAAGACCAACAAAATTGGTTCCAACACCGGATACAAAATTGCTGTTTGCTATACCATCGCCGAACCAGCCTCTTTCCTTATAAATTTCTAGTTGCGTATGAACAAAATCATTGTAATGGCTGGGATAAGATAACGACCAAAGCTGGGTAATGTTCCAGAAACCGCCCCAGATGGCATCGGTATTCATAAAATTGTAACTGAATTTACCCTGAGCATCTTTAGGGAGCTGACCAATGGAACCGTCATGCCTGGGAAAATGACCATTTACATCGCTTGCTACTCCACGACCAAGCAGCGCATGGTAAAGTCCGGTGTAGAATTTCGTTTTGTCTGAATTGCTCTTGCCCTGAACGCTTAATTTTCCTAATTCTGTTCTCCATTGATGCTGGGCCAGTAATTTAGCGGCATCAAAGTCTAGTAATGAAGCTTCAGTATTTAAATTAAGTTTTGCATTGGCGATTGAGGTATAGGAAAGTCCAACTTTAATCTCAACCTTTTCATTCTGATTCGTATTATAATTTAGGAATAATCCTGCGCCAATGCCTTTTGAAGATGTTTGATTAGGAACGGCAATTTCTTTCTCAATTGCACTTACACTGTTTGGTTTTTTACTAAGCGTACCAAAAAAGTACATAGCCACTCTTCCACCTTCATCATATTTCTTAACATACTTGGGATAAGTAATCACAGAACCCTTAAAATGGGTATCATCAACCATTTCAACTGAGGCATCCGTTACCGGACCACTTTCTCCCTGAATTCCGCCGACGGATAGAATAACTCTGGAAGACTCATTTTTAGGGAAGGTATATCTGTGAAGGCCTACCCTTTTGGTTGCAGTTAGTTCTGCTTTTATGTTAAAATCATCAAGCATAACTGAATAATAGCCCGGTTCGGCAATTTCATTTTTTCTGTCAAAAGCCGACCTGTATCCGCTGCCTGGTTTTTCCAAGATGCCTGGAACAGTCTTGATTGTTCCGGCTGTTGGCATGAAACTCAATCCACCTACCTGCCACTCATGAAAATGAACAAATCCTTCGATGGAATTGTGGCGGGTATCGTAACCTACTGCCTCCCAGCCCTGGGCATTACCATAACTACCATTGGTAGATGGAGCAAGTTTAGCCATACCGTAAGGAACAGCAGCTGGAGTATAGAAAAACCACCTGCTATGTGCCGTGCCGATATTAGGATTAACATATTTTAGCAGATTCTGGCTAAAGGCTTCTGACATCAATAAGGCAAAGAAGAGCAGAAAATATATTGACTTGTTAATGATTTTCATAACGATTAGGATATTTTTAATATTTTGATAGCATGGCCTGGATTCTTTGCATCCATGCCTGATCTACTGTTTCCATTTCAGTTGAACGATTTTGTCCGTCGAAGCTTGCAAAAAAATAGTAGCCCAAGTTAGTGGTATTTCGGTTTGCAATGTTCAAACGGTTTATATTTTCTCTTGCATATACAAGCCAGTTTTCATTTTTATCCGCTTCATATAGACGAATCATAGCCTGCGAACCCCAGGCGCACCAGGCGGGATTAATCCTGGTTTCAGCCGTATTAAATACATATCCTTTGTAAATAGCATTCCAAAGTGTAACGTTCATCGCCTTACCCAGATTTTGAGCTTTGGTTAAATATGAGGCATCATTCATGATTTTACTATACAATATATAAGCTTCAACCATAATTGCATTATCATAGGTAAATTTCTGGGTATGTTTGATTCCTTCCCCTGCTCCGTCTATTTTCCAGATGTAAAGTCCCGTACTGGCATCGAACATTTTTGCAGAAAGCCATGCATCCACCTTAAGTGCCCAGTCACGATATATTGATTCACCTGTTAAACTATACAACCTAAGGAACAGCTGTAATGTTAGTCCGTTTGTCTGAGTTGGTTTTTCAGGCTTTAATGTGTTCCAGTAAAAGCCACCACCGTAAACATTATCCCACAAGCCACTGTTTATTAACCAATCTCCACAGGCCTTCGCTTTTGCAAGGTAGGCCTGTTTATCAGTCCCGGTTGTCACTTCATAAGCTTCAAGGTACACCATACCACTCAGCGCATTGTCATCTACATATTTATCTCCCCCTGCGCCAGATCCATCCAGGTTTACCGATGCGAAATAACCTCCACGCAGGTCCTTTTTATCCCACATATTTTCCATAAATTTAAACGTATTGTTCATGAAGGTGAGGTAGCTGGTTTCACCGGCAGCTATCATGGCAGCATCAGCATATATCTGGCTAACATTGTACCACTCAAAGCAGTTGTTGGCTTTGGAGGTGGTATTCGCACGGTAACCATAACTGGCCGTTAGCAGGTTATTAACAGTAAAATTATGCGTCTCTTTTGCCAGCTGAAGATAGCTAACCGGAGCACCGGGAACCACCGGCGGCACCACTGGCGGAGGTGTCATAGGAATCGTAGCTGCTTCTTTTTTGCAGGAGCTCAAAAACAGCAGAATAAATAGGCTTAAAGTGGTTAGATTGTATTTCATGGTATAGATTTTATCCACCGGCAAACGCTGCCGGTGGTAAACATTTTATTTACTGAGTAGTGATGGTGTGAGTGTATGGTCCTGATGCACCTAAATTCACCATTGCGGTAATGTTTTTGTTATCCGCTGATGGATTAAATTTATAGGTATTATTCCACTGGTCATTAGTCACCGCATTCAGGTAGAAATAAGAAGCCGACTGACCAACAGGGCTAACATTGTTTACATTACTGCTGCCCATGTAGCGTATGCCAGACGAGGTGTGGAGCGCAAACTTATACCGCTCGTCCCTTCCCCAGGAGAACTGGTAGAAAACAATTGGAATACTGCCTGATTGCCAGGTACCTGAAGAGGTATAGCTGAGCTGACCGATTTCAGTACCGTAGGCAGACATATATAAACCAACGCTCTGGACTTCTGAAGCATCAACTACAGTGGCAACATTAAAATCAAATTTCAGATAATAAGGTTTAGCGCTACCTGAAACGGTGATTGAAGATGTACCCTCTTTAATTAGCGTGCCTTCAGTAAAAAACATTCTTCCGCTCTGGCTTTGCTTATCGGTAAGCTGATAAGTGCCAGCCTTTAATGCTGTATACACTTCGAAAACGCCTTCTTCAATCTTCTTTAATTTAATTGCTTTGCTGATGTCTGCTCCTGATTCGGTAGCAGAACCAGTTAAATATAGCTCTGTTGGGACTTCCGCAAAACCTGCAGGACGCTCCAATTGCAAGGTTCTGATTTCCTGACCAATTTTTTTACTACTTGCTTTTGATGCGATTACTGTCCAGTTTACCTTACCAGTTGAAGAAGAGTTTATTCCTGCCAGAGCAGCTATTTTTGTTAAATCCTTGTGAGATATAGTTACCTGAGGCTGCACACCAGCGCCATCAGAAACGATTTTAAACACAGGGTTTGAAAAATTGCCTCCTTCCTTATCAAATGCGACCTCATATAAAATCAGTCCACCGTCTTCCGGAGTTGCGCCAGTCCATTTGAATTGCTGAGCAGCAGATACATTTGAAGGAGTTAACTTTATAGCAACCTGGTTTACAGGTAAATTCAGTGCGCCAACTGGACTTATATTTTCATTGAGTGCTTTTTCATCCTTTTTGCATGAACTCAAAGCAATGCATGCCATAAGTACTAAAACGAATACTATTTTTAAATTTTTCATATCCTTATTATTGATATCCTGGATTTTGTGTTAGATTTTTATTAAGGCTAGTTTCACCGGAGGGCACTGCCCATAGGTAATCACGCTGTGGATTAAACTTGCGCTGTTGCGTTCTGATATAACCTCCGTCAACACTTTGGTCAGCCGCAAAGCGTGCACCATGTGCATAACCGTTCATGGTCACTTCAGCAACTTTCCAGCGCCTGATGTCATCCACGCGAAGACCTTCCATAGCCAGCTCCGCCCGGCGCTCACGGCGAATTATTGCCGTCAAATCGCCGGCTGGAAAATTCAGCGCTCCAGCTTCTGTGAATCCTGCCCGCTGGCGAAGGGCGCCAATGGTTTTTGTCCAAACTGCAGCATCCATCTGCCCGAGACTGTTTTTGGCTTCCGCATAGGTAAGTAATACTTCAGCATATCTAAACAGATGCAGATTATTTCCTGATACAAAGCTTGACAATGCGATTGGATCAAAATATTTCCTCCAGTAATAACCTGTAGCCGATGCGCTCTGCGAACCTGGTGAATATTCGTCAAGACCTGGCTGAACAGGATCTGAACCTGGCCTGATGTAAATCGTCTTGGTCGTATTATTTGCATTCACCCATGTATATCTGTCATAAACTACGGTAGCCGTTAGGCGTGGGTCGCGATTAACATATGGATTACTTTCTACATATCCCGAACCAGCTTCTTTTATACCTCTGCCATTGAGCATAATGTAATCATCCACAAGCTCCTGTGTTGGCGCCATGTTGCTCACCCTACCACCAACTGTTCTGGGAGCGAAATCCCAGAAATTCTGCCAGGTCCTTACCGTTGGAACGTATTGCAGGGAGAGTATACTTTCGTTATTGTTTTTATTTGTTGCCGGATCACTGAATAAAGCACTATAACTAGACGCTAATGAATAAGTACCATAAGTTGCCTGGTTGTTAATCAGCTTTTCACAAACGGCTACCACCTCTGCCATTTTGTTTCCCTGGTAAAGCAGGGTACGCATTTGAAGCGCAAGTGCAGCACCTTTTGTTATCCTGCCATTTTCGCTTGCCGGCAACTGATCTTTACTTGGTAGATTTGGTATTGCCGCCTCAAGCTGAGAAATTATAAAATCGCTAACCGCAGCTTTCGAAGTACGCGGAATCACCTGAGCTTCCTCAGGTGTAAGATCGTGGTCTGGTAGCGGTACATCCCCATACCATTTACTCAGGTTAAATAAGGCAAATGCCCTCATAAACTGGTTCTCTGCTTTCATCCTTGTAATAGTGGCCTGCGGAAGGGTCTTATTCTGATCCACATTCGCCAGGAAGATATTTACCGATTTTATTGTACGGTAATAACTTGCCCAATCGCCTGCAAATTTTGCGGTAAGCGAAGTAGCGTTTCCGCTGGCAATCAAATTTAAATCCCCTGAAGGAGAATAGGCGTTGTCGGAAAGTGCTTCTGGCTCAAAATATAATGAACTGTTGTAAAGCAGACTATAATTGTTGTTGAGTGCGTTGGTTACATTGACATCCACAGTCCAAAAGGTCAGGTCCGAAAACCTGTCGGTTGGCGCTATGTCAAGCTTTTTACATCCCGCAATGGCAAGAACAGCAAAAGCTATAATAAAGTGTTTATATATCGATTTCATATCAGTAATGCTATCTATGAATTTTTAAAAAGTTATGTCAAGTCCTGCCCCATAAAAGATAGGCAAAGGATACTGGCGGGCACTGTTTGAACTTGATCCGGTGCTTAAGTTATTGCCAAACTCAGAAGTTTCCGGATCGATAAATTTAAGTTTGCTAAGTGTGAAAAGATTCTGTCCAATCAGCGAAATGCGTAACCTGTTTATTCCGGCTTTACTTGTTAGCGCTTGCGGCAAGGTAAAGCCAATGTTCACATTTTTCAGGCGTACATAGGCCGCGTCATATTTGTACAAATCAGAACCGGTACGCCAGTTATTGGTATTTGAAGGAGAGCCTATGTTTGCAAAAATAGGGTAACGTGCATCAGGATTGCCAGGTGTCCAATAGTTGGTCATATGTTCATAAACTGTTGCACCATAACCATAGTGGAAAGGCTCTACAAGTTCTCCACGAAGGAAGGTTTCTCGCTTACCGACTCCTTGGACGAACAGCTGTAAGTCAAAGCCTTTAACAGCCAAACGGTATGTAAAGCCGAAGGTATATCTTGGAAAAGGATTTCCTAAAACGGTTTTGTCTTTCGCATCAATCACCCCGTCGTTATTAAGGTCTTTGAATTTAACATCACCCGGCACAACAGCATTACCGGCAATTTTTGGCGAACTGTTGATATCGGCCTGGTTCTGGAAAAATCCATTAGTTTGATAACCGTAGTATTGAGTAATGGGCTCGCCAACACGTCTTAACAATTGGAATACATCCTGATTGATTATCTGCTCAGTTGCACCACCAGAGAGTTGCAGCAATTTATTCTGGTTATCAGCAATGTTTACACTGAAACTTTGAGTTACGTTTTCTCCCCGAAGGTTATAAGTTAGCGATGCTTCCCAACCTTTACTGCGAACTTTGGCTACATTAAAGTCCGGCGTTGCAGCTCCAAAAATCGCAGGGATATCTTGTCTTGGCTGAAGGATGTCTTTGGTTACTTTGTTAAAATATTCAAAAGTCGCCGTTAACTTGTTGTCGAATAATCCGGCATCTACTCCGATGTTGAATGTTGTGGCCTTTTCCCAGGTTAAATCCCTGTTGGAAAGCAAAGTTCCTGCTCCACCTACCGGGATGTTATTAAATCCATAGGCACTTGCAAAATTGAAATAGGTCGTCTGGTACTGGAAATTACCTACATTCTGGTTACCCACTACCCCGTAAGAGGCACGTAACTTTAAATTGCTCACCGTGTTTTTGATAGACTTCATGAATGATTCCTCAGATAGTATCCATCCGGCACTCACCGCCGGGAAAAAGCTCCCACGGTTTCCTTTGGCAAACTTAGAAGAGGCATCATATCTCGCATTCGCCTCTAAAAGGTACTTATCTTTAAAGCTGTAATTAACTCTTCCAACAAGCGACACCAAACTATAGGAATTAATGGCAAGGCTATTATTGGAATTAATCGGATCAACGATAGTACCTGTTGTTGGAGTTCCAAGAAGCTGATCGGTAAGTGTTTTTTGTAATTGAAACCCTCGCTGTGTATAGTTTTCACTCTCGGCACCAACTTGAACTTTAAAATCGTGGTCGCTGATTTTTTTTCCGTATTCTAAAAACACTTTAGTATTGAAGAGCTGCGATTTACTGTTTGCATCCAGCACCGAACGGTCATCACCATAAACACCCGATGGAAGGTAATTCACTTGCGTTCTTCTAAAAAAAGTGCCATTATTCTGAAGCGTTCCCCCGAATTGTCCGGTTAGCTTAAGGTTTTTGGTGATGTCAAACTGACCATTGAACGATCCAAAAATTTCATCATTATCTGCCTGGTTGAATCCGCCTTTTTCCAACACACCATATTCATTGTATTGGGATGCAAAAGGGTTGGTCAGGTAATTTCCGTTTTCATCCTGCCAGTTAAAATTGTGTGGCACCCTGTTGGCATCTGCGAAGATGTTATTGTCCCCAACGCTATTTGTTTTATTTCTTGATTTAGTGTAAAGCAAAATAAAATTAGTCCTGAATTTATCGATTACATTAGTCTGGTTGAGCCTTAAATTATATTTTTGATAGCCAAAGTTAGAACCTTCGCCACCGTTGCCGATAAAGTTGCTTTCCTGATCCTGCAACCCGGCAGAGATAAAGAAAGCGCTTTTCTCCCCGCCTCCGGAAATACTGAAGTTATGAGACTGCTGAGGAGCATTCCTGAGCAGGTGTTCGATGTCCCAGGTCCCATCGCCCTGGTCTTTAAGCTGTTGAATCTGGTCTGGTGTATAAGCCGGACTAAGCCCGGAATTAACAAGTGATTCATTTTTGTAGTATGCATTCTGCCAAGCAGGCACTTTATGAACAAGAACATTTGCATCCTGGATACCATAACTTCCATTGTAGGAAACGCTTGTTTTCTGGTTTATTTTTCCGCTTTTGGTGGTAATCAGTATAACACCGTTTGCAGCTCTTGAACCGTAAACGGCGGCAGCACCCGCATCTTTCAGCACCGATACACTTGCAATGTCATTCGGGTTAATGGTGTTTAAATTTCCCCCAACAATCCCATCTACTACTACTAATGGTGTGTTATCGCCAAGCGTACCTACACCACGTATATTCACCGTAACGTTACTGCCAGGATTTAGATTAGTTTGTTGGATAATTAGATTCGGAGATTCTCCCTGTAAGGCCTGGTAGGTATTAAGCACAGGTTTATTTTCAATATTTTTTGCATCTATCGTACTTACTGAACCGGTGATGGTTACCCTTTTCTGTGTACCATATCCAACAACAACAACATCATCGAGTGCATTTTCCCCTCCTGCTTTAAGTTGCACATTTATTGTTTTCTGACCAGATATCGCAATTTCCTGACTCAAATATCCAAGGTAGGAAAAGGTTAGGCTTCTGGAAGCCAGATTATCAGGGACCGACAAGCTGTAAGCTCCATTTGAATCAGTAACCGCACCAACCTGGGTCCCTTTGATTTGAACGCTTACACCAGGAATTGCCACGCCCTTCTCATCTACAACCTTTCCACTGACAACAATCACCCGCTTGTTGAGCACGAGGCTTGAGGTTTCTGAAGTTTTCGCCTGTAGCAAACCCGGGCTGAAGGGCACCAGAATGGAAATAAGTAAGGCAAACTGCCTGAAGGGCAGCCGCTTTAATTTTTTGTTTTTGTAAAGTTTAAGTCTCATAAATTTTGATTGATTAAAATGCCGCTGGCATTTGATATATGGTTAGTTCTTTATTATTTTTTAGTGTAAAGTATCAGAATAACTCGATTGCCAGTGCCTTTCGATTTCTTCCAGGGAACGACCCTTGGTTTCAGGGATAAGTTTCCAGGTTAGATAAAGCGCTGGTGAGCAGCAGATGGCAAAAATCCAGAAGGTCCAGGCCGAACCTAGTCCTTGCAGCATTATAGGAGTAAGTTGTCCAACAAAAAAGTTGCCTATCCACAGGGTTAGTGTAGCTAGCGACATTGCTTTCCCACGGATACCATTTGGAAAAATTTCGCCAATCACCACCCAGCATACAGGGCCAAAAGAAAAGGCAAAACATGCAATAAATGCAAGTATAAAAATCAGTATCCAGGGACCTGAAGTGATGCCATATTGGAAGAGCAGACCAATAATAACCAGTGAAATCACAGCTCCTCCTATTCCAATATATAACAGAGGTTTTCTACCCCATCTGTCGACTGTAAAAATCGCGACGAAAGTAAAAACAACGTTGACCAGGCCAATGGTTACCTGACCGCCTAGTGCGCTATTCAGTGTAAATCCAGCCTTTTCTAAAATCCTTGGCCCATAGTAAATGACAGCGTTAATGCCGCATACCTGTGATAAGAAAGGTAGGAAAAGTCCTATCCATAATGCCTTCCTGTATACTGGTTTAAAAAGGGTTTTCAGGGATTCCTCCTCGTTTCCGTTTTCAGCTGACTGGAATGCATCGATTTCTTTTTGTGCTGCAAGAGGACCATCAATTTTTATAAGAATGCGTTTAGCATTTTCACGTTTTCCCCTGGATAGCAGCCATCTAGGGGATTCCGGAACAGCTAGTAAAGACATTAGAAAAATAAAGGCCGGAACGGCGCCAAGTCCAAGCATCGCACGCCACACTTGATCAGAAAACAAGGCTGAACCTGCTCCTCCGGTAATCTCTTTTTCGGCGTAACCAGCCAGATAAGCATTAGTAAGATAAGCCGTTACGATACCGATGGTAAGAGCCAGCTGGTAAAGAGAAACCATTGTTCCCCGAAGCCTAGAGGGAGCAAATTCCGAGATGTATAGTGGAGAGACCATTGAAGCAACCCCTATCCCAATACCTCCAATCAGTCTGAAAGTTATTAGTGAAGCGAAAAAATCAGCATACATGCAACCCAGAGCGGAAACCAGAAATAGCAAGGCAGATATTATCATCACAATTTTTCGTCCGAACCTATCGCTCAGCTTTCCTGAAACAATTACCCCAATGATGCAGCCTAATAAGGCGCAGCTTACAAACCATCCTTCACTCACTGCATCCAACCCAAAATCTCTTGTAACCAGACTAATTGTGCCAGAAATCACGGCGGTATCAAACCCGAAGAGAAAGCCACCTAAAGCGGCAACGAGACAAACCAGATACAAGTAAATACTGCTCTTTTTTATGTCCGAATATTGTTCTTTAGTATCCATAGTACTTATTTTAAAAAGGCCTTTATTACTTTTATCTCTGATTGGGAATTATTGATAATGGTATAACTTACTGCCGCGGCAGGTATAATAAATGTTTCGGCAAAAGCAAGTATCAGTTGCGAACCGTCAGCGGTTTTCACCGTAATTGACTCCCCTTCCACCAGCATTAAAACATGGCATAAACCATCCGTCTGCACCTCTGCCTTCGAGCTAAATTCCAGCCGGTGCACATCATAAAAATGTTCACTATGAGTAGGCAGATGATAGCAGCGCAGGTCGGTATTTTCGAAAATGATATAGGGTTTTGAAATCAGTTCTTCCTGAACCTTATCGCCCTTTCTTGAAAAATCCAGATTGTGAAAAGCATGTTCTATATTTATTGGACGCGGTTTACCGTTGAGATCCAGCCTCAGCCAGTCATACATTTTAAAAGTAAATATGTAAGGGGTAGCACTGATTTCCAGCACCAGATTTTCGGCGCCGGCGCTATGAATGGTCTGGTTTGGAATTAGAAAAAGATCGTGTTTTTCTGCTTTATGAACCTGAACGTAATTTTCTATATCAACCTGAGTGCCATTAAGGTTGCTTTCTTCCAAATCCTTTCTGAACTTATCCGGATCGATGCCTTCCTGAAAACCCAGATAAACACTCGCATTTTCCTTGCAATCTAAAATGTAGTAAGTTTCATCTTGTGTAATCCTTTCCCCGAACTCAGACTGTATATAATCAAGGCTTGGATGGCATTGTATAGATAAGTTCCCTCCATCAAAAGTATCCAGAAAATCAAATCTAATCGGAAATTCATATCCAAACTTTGTTGCATGATGGCCCAGAATATTGTCTCCATTATGGAACATTAACATATCAAAGGAAACTTCCAGCAATAGGCCACTGCTTTGAAAAACAATGCCGTTTTCGGGTGCTATAATTTCAAATGACCAGGCGTAGTTTACCTCGCTCTGCTCGAGCTGAGGCATGTGGCGTTTCATCCACTGTCCTCCCCAGGCACCTGGCGCAAACCAGGGACGCGGACGAAAAACAGAAGTAGAAATCCTTTCCAATCCCTTACGTATATCCTGACCATACGCCCAGTTTACATCATGCTCCCACTGTGCATCACAAAAAACATCTACCCGGTTTAGAATATCTTTTTTGTGCTTATTCAGTATTACCCAATCCACAAAATAAAACCGCTTGTACATCTCGGTCTGATCTAATTCTGCAGTTATACCAAGATTAAAAATTGACCCTGCGCTCATTCTGTGTTGAAGCTCATTTTTAGGTAAATCAATGTAGATCAAAGCAGCGGACCATCCTGCCAGGGCTGCGCCCGGACCGATTGTAATATTTACATCCACACTTTCATCAACCTGCAATTGCTTTAAAGTTGAATTATCGAAATAATCAGTAATTGATAAATCCGCATTCTTACCCCAAACACTTCCCGGTGCTCCGATAAATGGTGAGGTCAGGAGATTAATATCTTCTTCTGATTTCATAAAATCGCTGGCCAGACATACATTCAAGCTTAAACCACGTGAGATTATTTCATTACTGATTGCATTTTTTAGAAAACCCCAATACACCCCTACGTAACCATCAATACAAACCCTTTTCTGCTGAACGATGTAATCACAAAGACTCGAAATACCATTGAAAATTTTTCCATCCTCTAGATGATGATATGGATAAATATCGTACCCGGTAGGTTTGGTTATCTTACTTAGCCGCTCAGGCATAATTTCCTGTTCGGTTTTTCTCATTGGTTCTTCTATTGACATATTATCTAAAAATGGTTTGTAATTAAAAGAAAGTTGCTGCATTGATTTATTTGTATATACATATATGCTTAAAAACAAATATGTCTAGAAAAAATATTGAATTTATGATTTAAAACTAAGTTAAAAGAAATGTAATCGAGCCTTAATAAAATCTTAGGTGCAAATAAAAAAACCTTATAATATCGAGCTAAGCTTAAAAAAGAGCAGATAATATCTTTTCGAGAACTCATAAAAAATTAAAATACTTGATTAGCACACACATTTAATAGTATGTACATACAAAGCTATTATTAAAAAACAAATCTCCAAATATTTTATAAGTTTTTTTCATACAACTAATGCATAGAACTGTTTTAATCGGATTAATTAATTGGATGATTTATGAATCATTACTTAATCAGTTATTTTTTTTAATATTGTGAGCATTATGAAATTGAAGATTGACCATAAAAGTCAGGTTCCTTTACACGTTCAGGCAGAAGAGCTGCTTAGACGATTGATAGAATCGCAGGAATACGTTGATGGAAAACTCTTACCAAATGAGGTGGAGCTTTCCAAAGATTTGAATATTTCCCGCACGACGCTAAGGCAATCCATTAATAAACTGGTTTATGATGGTCTTCTGGTCAGAAAAAAGGGTGTGGGTACCAGAGTAGTAGAATCAAAATCATTAAGCTCGAAATCTAAAAACTGGATGAGCTTTTCCCAGGAAATGAGCGCCAGGGGAATTCCAATTAAGAACTTCGAATTGCATGTAAGCTGGGTATATCCTGAAAAAAAACTCGCTAACTTCTTTGGGATAAAGGATGACAAAAAAATCCTCAAGCTTGTTCGACTCAGGGGCCGCCCCGAAGGGCCGTTTGTATACTTTGAATCTTATTTTCATCCTGTGGTTGGACTCACCGGAGAGGAAGACTATAAGACTCCATTATACGAAATGCTGGAGCATGCGCATGGTATTGTTGCAATGACATCAAAAGAAGAAATCAGTGCTCTCATAGCCGATGAATTTATCGCGGCTAAGTTGGAAACCAATATTGGAGCACCTATACTCTTTCGTAAACGTTTTGTTTATGATAATCAAGACCGCCCGATTGAATATAACCTTGGGTTCTACAAGGCGGATAGCTTTGTTTATACCGTTGAAAGCAAGAGGGAGTAGGCCTGCTAGCTCATACTGGCCGGGAATACAATCTGATAAGACTATTCAAAAAAACAACCAAAGAAGAAAAATAATATAACGTTTGACGATATCAAAACCATCCAAACGTTAAACCTATTTTTGAAGAAATGAGAAAAAGACGGCATAAACATTTAGGGCCTTGGCCTCTTATCTCGCTGGCTATCCTGGCTTATTAGCGCTTACGGAAGACTTATAAGAAAATGAGACACCTCAATGGAGGCGACTGCTAGGTGGTGAAAAGCTGAAAGAAAGGTTATAGTCTAACCTTGTAAGTATCCATAATCATGTTGAGTTTGGCCCAGTCAAAAGTAATGTCATACTTTTGTGCCAGTAAATCAAGCGCTCCAGGCTTGGGGCGTTTATTGTTGAGGAAAAGGTCTGAGAGTTCGGTCATATAAGATTCATGTCCGCCAGGGCTGTAAATCTCGATAAATTTTACAGGCTTAGTTCCAGTATTCCAGAAACTGTGTACTATCCCTCTTGGCCTGAGGTGCCAGTCCCCTTCGTTCACTTCAAAAATTTCATCGCCAACCATGATGGTAAGTGTACCCTGAATGACTCTACATATTTCATCAAATCCATTATGCAAGTGCGGAGGTGCACCAAGTACCCCCACTGGCAATGTTGATTCTGTAATGCCAATGTGCCCATCAGTTTGAGATTTATTGAACTTAAAAGTAATATCACCCTCTCCAATTTTCCCAACCTTTCCACCACCAGACTTTATGTGAATAGGCTTCTTTCCTTCCACTGCTAAAACTTCATTATCACCTGTTGTCAACATTTCAGCAAATGCTACTCCGGGAAAGCTTACAGCGCCCATCAGTGCTACAAGTCGTTGCAGGGTGATTCGTCGATTGATTATTGTTTTTTCCATTTTAGATATGTTTTGATTAAAGTGACTGCCTGGTAAAGTTTGACATTTAAGAACACAATTGTCTCATAACTTCCCTTTGATAAAGTTTGCCAATAGGAATATTAGCGCCAGCTATTTGAATGTGGGTTTGAGAAAATGAGGTAATCTTATTAGCAGAAACCATGAAAGAGCGATGTATTCTCATGAACTTTTTTTCAGGTAACATCGCTTCCATAGCAGTCATCGCATATTTAGTAATCACCGGCCCATGAATGGTGATAATTTTAACGTAATCCTTCAAGCTTTCAACGTACAAAATATCTTTTAATACCACTTTTACCATCTTCCGCTCTGACCGGAAATACAGAAAATTATCTTCCCAGGCAATCAAGGGATTCAGTTCTGGCAAATCCTGCAATGGAACTCCTTTTTTTGGAACTGCTTTATTTATGGCCTTAATAAATCTTTCCAGACTCACAGGTTTCAGCAGATAATCCACGGCATCAAGTTCATAACTTTCCAAAGCATAGCTAGCAAAAGCAGTGGTAAAAATTGTCTTGGGAGGATTTGCCAGCGTCCGCAAAAAATTCATACCGCTTAACTGAGGCATTTGGATATCTAGAAACATTATCTCTACGCTATGAGTTTGCAAGAAAGAAATGGCGTCAAATGCGTTACTGCATTCACCGACCAGCTTTAGCATTGGCATGCTTTCAATATAACGCCCTAAAACATTCCGCGCCAGTGGTTCATCATCCACGATTAAACAATTATAAATTTGCATTGGGATAAGTGTTAAATTCCAAATTCACGATAAATACTTCTTCTTCTTCTATTATTTTTAGCTGATGAGCATCCGGATATAAAAGTTCTAAGCGCCTTCGTGCATTCTCAATACCAATACCACCTTCACTCTGAACTAAGACGGAAGATTTTCCATTTATAAACTTCATCTGTAAAAGATTTCCGGCAAGAGCGATATCAACATTAATCCATGGATTTGAAAGCATTGAACTGGTACCGTGTTTGAAACAATTTTCGACGAAGGGTAAAATGAGTAAAGGCGCTACATAATGACCTTGGGTATCTGCGGGGAAGCTAAATGATATTTCAAGACCATTACCATATCTTTGCTTTTCTAACCCTAGATAGTCCTTTATCATCGAAATCTCGTCTGGGAGGGTAACCAAAGGTTCATTGCACGAATAAAGTGTGTATCGCAATAAGGCTGAGAGTTGAACAAGCATATCCCCGGCAACAGGAGAGGATGGCATAGCATGTGAATAGATGTTATTCAAAGTGTTGAGCAGGAAATGTGGATGAAGTTGCGCTTTAAGGGATTGGAGTTCAGCAATAGCGTTTTGCTCTTCTAACAGCAAAGCCTGCTGTTGCTTGCTATAAAAATACTTTGTGAGCTTGATCGCAGCAGCCAATCCACCGATGGTTATACTTCCTCTTAACCCGGAAATGAGCGCAAGAAATATCTGAATATTAAGTGGGGTTGATGGAATCTTTCCAGCAGAGACCTCAGGATGATTGCGCAGGTAACTTGCTCGAAAAGCCTCAATTACCGTTAGCGAAAGTAGGGCTGAAAAAAGTGCGGTGAGCATTATTATCGCTATAATAGAGATTACGGCCTTAAAATATTTTGCCGGGATTATTAACCGTGGAATAACCAGGTACAATATTACATAAGACAGCAAAAAACTCGGCAAGATAAACCAAAAGCTCTCAACCGAGTTAATGCAGATTCGCTCCAAAAAGTTTACCCTGAGCAATATCGGTGAGGGCGTAAAGGAATAGAGATAGACCTGAAAAATATACCAGCAAAACCAAAAAACGCTATGCCTGAGCAACTTCCAGCTTGGCTTTTCTGAAAAAACAAATTGCGAACGGTCAAATCCTAGCATAACACGAATATACGATTCACCCGGCTGTAATAGACTAGTGTCGACATAATCATTTCATCGACGATAAAACCATTTCCAGTTCAAACACCCAATGTGTGTCTGCTAAAGAGCCGCGATGGTCTAATAGATAAAAACTCCTTATAAATTCCACCTACATTAGACCGGTAAAAATAAAAACCATGAGAAAAACACTGATAAGCTGTTTACTGATAGCCTTAGCGTTGTGTAGCAATGCACAAATCGATACGGTAAGCTTTCCAAAAGAGAGAATGGAAATACGAGCTCTGCTGCTTGACCCGGCATTGAGGATTCAAACTCAAAAAAATTGCCACGACCTTATCTCTGTGGGGCCAAAAGGTGATATTAACTACTCTGTAAACCAATGGAGAGATACCCAGGCTAAAGAAAAGCTAGTATTCAAATCAGTTAAAGTTATGCCAGGTACCGAGGTCATAAGAATTTACGGTTCCACAACAGCGGTAGTGAACTGGCTTGCAGACGTGCAAATCAATGTTCAGGGCCAAGATATATCACTTAAGGTTCGCCGCTTAGAGGTGTTTGTAAAAAAAGACAAGAATTGGTGTATGGTTGCTGGCCAAGGTACCCAGGTGGATGAAAAACTTTTTCCGTCAATTAAATAAACTGCAGATAGAGAAGTTAATTATGAGTTACTTCAGTTTAATTCGGATGTGTAGTTGCTCATCTTGGGAATGAAGGACTAACTTCCCTTAAGTGGTAACCAAGAATTATTCTTTCGATGTAATGATTCAGTTTTTGTTTTATAAGAAATTTTTATTGAGTGGATTGCACGAACGAAACATATTTACTGATGATAGGAAATGCGGTCACTTGATTAAATTTCGAGACTAAACATCTTTGTTTAGGGGTACCGCAGATCAAGAGGGGTCAATATGCTCCATTACAAAATCTTTAATACCCAAGGGTGGGGTCAGCATCCGCCGGAATGTCAGTAAAAACTCAAATGTCTTTACCGTAAACCGAAATTAGAAAACATAACTAGGGGGTCAACATACTCCAGAATATCCATGCATGGAGCGCTATACTGAAAAGTTCGGATTCTGGGTAGTAAAATTAAGTTTTTAAGGAAGCTTTTACAAAAGAGCTATTGTGAGTAAAGAACAATTACCTGTTGTTCAATGAAGAAATTAGCGAAGCATCAGTTCCAATTCAGATTATTGTCAGTTTGAAAATGACAGACTCGTTATGAAAACTCATCCTTTAAGCCGTTAAATTAGTAGCATATTTCTAACCTTAAAAGTTTTAAGGGAAGGTTAATTTAAAAGATTCATAATTAGTACAAGTCAAAGATATATTGGATGAAAGCAATAGGATTTAAAAAATCTTTACCGATTAACGAACAAGAAAGCTTTATTAGCTTCGAAATAGAGAAACCAAAGGCACAGGGCCGAGAACTTCTGATAAGGGTTATGGCGATCAGTGTCAATCCGGTAGATTATAAAGTTCGCCAAAATAGCGCAAAAGAAAAGGTGCTAGAGCAGCCAAAAATAATTGGCTGGGATGCTGTGGGCACCGTTGAAGAGAGCGGCAATGAGGTAAGCTTATTTAAAAAGGGAGATGTGGTCTATTACGCAGGTGATATTACCAAAAGCGGAAGTAATGCAGAATACCAGTTGGTAGATGAACGCATCGTGGGCAGAAAACCTGAAAACCTTTCTTGGGCAGAGGCAGCAGCGATGCCTTTGACCCTGCTTACTGCCTGGGAGATTTTGTTTGATCGCATCCGGATTAATGAAATAGACAGAGGAAAAACTTTGCTCATTATCGGAGGCGCAGGTGGCGTGGGATCTATTGCCATTCAAATCGCAAAGAAGGTTGCCGGATTAAAGGTAATCGCTACCGCATCCAGGCCGGAAAGCGTAGAATGGTGTAAACAACAAGGCGCAGATTTTGTAGTGAATCACCAAAACCTGATTGAAGAAGTCCAACAGGCAGGTTTTAACCAGGTAGACTTTATTGTTGATTTTGTTGATGTTAACCAATACTGGGATGCCATGGTTACTCTAATCAAACCTCAGGGACATATTGGCTCAATCAGTGATCCACTAGAAAACGTGAACTTGAGGCAATTAAAAGGGAAAAGCGTAAGTTTCCACTGGGAGTTGATGTTCACCCGATCGATGTTTCAAACAGAAGATATGAGCAGGCAGCATCTGATCTTGAATGAGGCTTCAGCGCTGTTTGAGAATGGAACAATCGCCTCTACAATGAAAGAGCACCTGAGCGGCTTCAGCACTGAAAACCTGAAACAGGCACATATCTTACTGGAGAGTGGTAAAACCATCGGTAAAATAGTAATTGAATACTAGTTCAAACGCGCGTTAAGGCTGACATCGCAAATTAATCAGTTTGCCAAGCTTTTATCCAGTAATCCAAAACGGCTTATCAAAACAGCTCTGCTGTTTTGGATTTCTAGCGACCAAAATTTATCATGTCCGTAATGCATGCTGCTTCACTAAGGCATCAAAACAAGTTTACCTATATGTCCACTGGATTACATCAGCTCATGAGCTAGCATAGCATTCGTGAAAGAGAAGGTTCTCTCAATAGCCTTAAAGCAATCACTTGAAATCCGAGCAAGCTATACTAACTGACTTAAGTCATCAAAATCATCTACGAGCTCATCATGCATTATAAGCATAGCAGGCAATCCAATAATCTAAGAAGTCTGCACAGCATTCTGAGCTGGATTTGCTCTTTTCGCTAAGTCATTTATTCTTGACATCACTGCCGGCTCAATAGAAATATCATCTTCAGGAAAAAAACTCCCACTGGATTCAACCAGATTCCCTTTTTCGATCCCATCTATAAATATCCGGCATTTAGCTTTACTCGGATCTAGTTGTCTTAGTATAACAACGCTGCCATTAATAAATATTATTCTTGTATTGCTTTTAGTAAACATAAATTTCTTAGGTTGATTTATCTATAAATACAACTAGCGTACCGATGTCAGCAAGGAAATTATAACACTCAAACACAAAAAGAATAAAGCGGGTTTTAGCTTGCCTTAGTGTACATTATACACAACCAAAAGGAGTTGTTTTTAAAATCCTCTGCGCTATATTAAAAGCGGCCCTAATTAGTCCGTCTTTAAAATCAGAGGGTTTTTGCGACGGTCTAGAATTTGTGGTTTCTATGCGGTGATGTTAACAAATGTTAAGGAAACCAACGAAAAAGGTGACAACATAGAGTTCTTCGGTAATGGCGCAAAGGGCAATAACAATACAAGTGATATGGCTAAATTTAGGTACAATTTCGGATTATACAAGCGAAAATTCATTAGTCCCAATTCAAAAACAGCACTTAAGATTTTTGATAAATATTTAAACCTATTGCAGACAATTACAGTTTTATATTCATGGAAGAAATGATGAGCATACTTAAAGAATCAGCACTGAAAAAAGACATACTAGATGTTGTAAAGCTTGGTTCTCACGAAATCAGTATCATCCTTCATGATAATGCAGATGTTAAGGAAATTATTAGAAAGGTTAACCAGATAGACTCTCAATTCTGGCGCACCAGGGAACCTATAAAAATTGCTTACCAGTATAAAGACGGCAGTGGCGCAACCTTTTAGAGGTACCTGTTTGTCTGGGCTTTAGCATTAGAACCACTTCTGGAATAATATACTTGCGCTGAGGATTTCCTCAGCGCAAGTATATTATTCTCAGGCATCTAAACCTCTGCCTGTCTTATGCTGAAGCTCATCAATTCTCTTTGATGCTTCAGCTTTTGAAAGCCCCGCATCGAACTGCTCGCCGGCCTCATCCGATAAGGTCTTAAGATATGAGCCTTGTGCCCCTGTCATCGGCTCATCACCAGTAGTCCAATCATCAGGATTCTTAACTGTATTGTCGCCTTTGAGCGCATTATCTCTTTCGGGTATATTTCCCTGCTTTTTAATTTCTTCGTTTTCCATGCGCTTTAAGTATTTATGCCTTCATAAAACAAAGTCTAATCAACGAAGTTTGCCCTATTCTTAAAATGAATGTTTATTGACTCCAGTTCATTTAAAAATCACTAAAACATTATTGAATAAATTTATGTTAGATCACAACCCCATTAGAATCATGGGCTATCGAATTTCTTCTAAGCTACACCACATATCTATATGTTTTTGAGCCATTTCTAAGGCGCAGGCATTTGATTATGCCAACGTTAATTTTGGGAAATATCGTCGCAGTTTACATCAGAAGAAAACCGGTAGTGGTCTTGCTAATAGAAATGATGAAAGGTGAAATTGATGGCAATCATGAGGTATTAAATGTGTTTCTAAACAAACAGGCAGTGAATAATCCATACAGCCTAATTTATTCTCGGCAGGATAAAATTAATCTTTAATAGTGATCTGACAAAAGACAGGCATAAACAGACTGGTCACTAACAGCTCGATTCGCCCATAAGGCCGTACCATACTGTTCCCTCTTCATCTCGCCGAGACGTTTGGCCGTCTAGATTTCTGGGGGGGGTGAAGGCCATGAAAATATCCACCTCGCAGTATCCTTTGCCAGCCGATATCTTCTTCTTTGTTAGTCTACGCCATTAAATCCTTAAATGTCAGCATTATGATAAAATGTTTTAAGCTTTCAACTAACCAACTCTGATTGGAATAGTAAAGAAAGAAGAGCTTGGGAAACGACTTCCTATATATTTTCGACCAAAATTTATATATTTGCTACTGTTGCACGGGGTGCTTATAAAATTTGTTATAGGCTGAGATGAATACCCGCGAACCTGACACGGATAATACCGGCGTAGGGATGCACTTGCTCAAATGACTGCGGCCGCCTGGCTGTTTAATTTTAAGCGCGATCCGATACCCAAAAATCCGGTTAATGGTAAAGCTCCTTAAATTTAAACATATGCAATTAGAACAGAAGAGTTTCAACGTCCTTTCAGATAAACTTAGCAACTGGCAAGGTCGGAAAGAATGGTTTTTTAACCGGGAACATACTGACACTTACGAACAGTGGTACGAAGGTCGTTACAAACGGGCAGAAATCTGGCAAAAAAAAGTAATGGCCCAGTTGGTCGGGAAAGATTCTGAGATCAAAGAATTACTGGAATTTGGCTGTGGTACAACGCGGTTCACCAGATGGTGGAAAGAAATCGGTATTGAGGCCACAGGAGGTGATTTATCTCCCTTCATGCTCGGCCAGGCCGTACACCTCTTTGATGGGGATTTAGTCAATGCGGATTCGCATTATATGCCATTCAAAGACAACAGCTTTGATGTGGTTGCATTTATAACCACCTTTGAATACTATCAGGATCCCATTAAGGTCATAACGGAAGCAGCCCGCGTAGGCAAAAAAGGAATTGCATTTGGTATGATGAATAGGAATTCACCAAAAGTATTGCGAAGACGCGTTCAGGAGCTCTTCGGTAAAAACCCTTTCTACCTAACGGCCACATTCTATACTCCACAGCTGCTGACCCGGAAGATTCATCAAGCCCTGAATGGACGAAAATACACGATTGAGTGGACCTGCACAGGTCTTCCCAAATGGTTTCCACTTCAGCAGTGGAGTCTCCCGGTAGGTGATTTTTTTGGCTTGTATGTACGATTCGAAGATTAATAAAACACTATGGGTTCAGGAAAAATAAACAATGAAGAGTTTGAGGATGTAATCCTCAAAAAAACAGGTATAAAGCGCAGCGAAGTGTACTGCGGACCAAGCTTCGGCATCGATGTCTCCATAGTTAACCTGCCTGATGGCTTGGCCATGGCGATGACAAGCGATCCCTTGACACTTATTCCCTCGCTCGGTCTGCAGGAATCCGCCTGGCTATCGGTACATCTTATGGCTAACGACATGGCCACCACAGGTTTTGCACCCATGTATGCACAAATGGTTTTAAATCTCCCGATTTCACTCACCGAAAAGGATTTCAGTACCTATTGGGACTTTATCCATCAATACTGCCAATCAATCGGAGTATCCATCACCGGAGGTCATACAGGAAGAATTCAGGGACAAAACTCAACCATAGCGGGCGGAGGGACAATGGTGCTCATCGCTCCAGCTCAAAGCATTTTACTTAGCCGTTATGCTAGGCAGGATGACTTTATAATTGTAACCAAAGAATGTGCAATATCCTCGACGGCAATTTTAGCGATGAGTTTTCCGGAAACAGTTAAGAATAAGGCCGGAATAGAAAGCTACAATGTTGCCTGCAAATCCTTCTATCAAACTTCGAGCTTAGCGGAGGCTCTAATTGCGAGAAAAGTTGCAAATGGAGTAATCCGAGCTATGCATGATGTGACTGAAGGAGGAATATTGGGGGCGGTTTACGAAATGGCAATCGCATCTGGCAATGGTGTTGAAATAGACAATAGTGCTATCCCCATTAGCCAAACAGTCAGGGATATCTGTGATTTGTTTAGCATCGATCCCCGTTTTAGCATTGGTGCGGGCAGTATGGTGATGGCTGTAGACAAAACTATGGCGACTGGTTTGGTGGAAACGCTCTCAAACCACGGTATACAGGCAAGTATTATCGGAAAATTTACCCCGAGAGAAAACGGGTATAAACTTATTGATGATGAAAAATCTAGCGAAATAACTTACTACCCGACAGATCCATATTGGCACGCGTTTTTCATCGCACAGCAAAAAGGATGGAAATAATGCGGTTGAGAAAAAAAACAATCAAAGGAGGACTTTACCTGGTTGTAAATCCGGCTCTAAATGAGGATATACTGCTCGAAAAAGTTCAAGCAGCATTGTCTGGGAGGATAGATATCGTTCAGATATGGAACAACTGGCCAATGGAAGGCAAGAAGGTAGATATCATTGAAGCTATTGCCAGGCTTTGCAAACCCTATTCAATTCCCGTACTTATTAATGAAGAATGGCCTTTGCTACTAAAAACAAAAGACCTTCATGGCGTACATTTTGACCGTTTGCCTGATGAGCTCGCCTCAATAAGAAAAATTGTCGGAAGACCCATCCTCACCGGGCTAACCTGCACCGGCGACCTGAAGACTGTCCAGCTGGCCAATAAAAACCAAATCGATTACATTTCATTTTGCTCTATGTTCCCATCAGCTTCCGCTGGAAGTTGCAGTATTGTCTTACCCGAAACAGTTCAACGGGCCAGTACACTTACGAACCTGCCGATTTTTATTTCTGGAGGGATCACACCTGAAAACACAGCTCTTTTGAAAAAGAAGATTCCGTTTAGCGGTGTTGCGGTGATTTCGGGGATTCTCAGTTCAGAAAACCCAAAAATGGAAGCAGAAGCTTATCAATTAGCATTAAATACTAAAAAGTAAATTATGAGAGTTAAAACAATAGAAAAATTATGCTGTCCTTTAGACAAAGGCGACCTTCAGGTGGATATTTTCGTAAAAGATATTGAATTTAATGTACTGGAGGGTATACTTTCCTGCGCAGTTTGTAAAAGGAAGTACCCTATTGTACATGGCGTGCCGATTATGGCCCCAGATGAATTTCGTCAGATAAAACTTGAGCAGCCCATTATGGAAAACTGGAAGCTTCAATATGGACTAAATGACATTCGCCTCCTCCCACAAACTGTGGAGAAAGAATAACAGACTTCCCAGTTTATTTATCTGATAGTTCTCAATAGACCTGTCTCAATAAAAGCAAAAGGTCCTGAATGGAAGTACCTTTTGCTGATTTCAGAATTGAAATCACTTTAGGGCTCTATATAAGCTTGCAAACTTTATTTCTAAGGAAGAGGTTTTTCACTTTTACTCATCAAATGGTAATTGATTCTGGTCTTGTAGGTGAGTTTTTCTGAGGGCAGCTCGCCTTTAACGACTAATGGGTTGGTTATTTATCTTGGCGGGAGCGGCATTATCTGAGTAACCTGCATAGAAAGTATTTTCCAGGTGTTTTTTTGTTTTGTAAAAACGGCAGTAATTATTTTACGGTCGGTACTCCCTTTTTTAACTATCTTTCCAGGGACTTGGTAGTCTTCCTTTGCAATTAATGTTTCTTTGATGTATACAATGGAAGTTTCATTGTTAATAAAATATGTCTCTGCTATATCGAACTTTACCTGGGTGGGTTTTATGCAACAATCGTTAATTAGCTTAAACTGATTTATAATCTCGCTTTTCCCTTTCCAGAACAAGCCTAGGAAGTTAATGAGTTTTGCGTCTTCGGTAAAAGAATTTGTGTAAGAAAGCATATCGTTTTTGTTCCAATCCGACTCTTGCTTAGTTATGATTTTTTTTATTTCTTCTGTGGGTGTTTGCGCAGCACAATAGCCACTCACAAGCATTAGCGATGATAGCATTAATTTGTTCATGGCAAGTTTTTTTACTCTAAGATATTGAAGATTAGCTTAAAACGCAAACAAAGTTATAGCAAGAAAAACTAAAAAAGGCCTCAAAACCAAGCCATCATCTCTAGTCTGGAAAGTTTTTCATTAAAAAAAGATATTTATTTGCTCCTCAATATTCACAAAGACTGACCCTTTAATTTTAGTCGACAACGCGCGGTTATCAAAATCGAAACTTTAATCCAGGATTAATGTAAGACCATAATTAACTACCGCGGGGAAAAATATTCAAAACTTTATATTATCGCTGGTTGTTATCTACAAAAGTTATAATTTTTGTACAATTAATCATACTTATCAAACCTTATTGAAATGCGCAAGGGAAAAATCATATCATTCAACATCTTGTCTGGTGCTGGAATTCTTCTAGACTCCAACAACCAAACCATTAAGTTTACAAACCAAAACCTAAAAAGAACTCCGTTGAAAGGGGATCAAGTTAGTTTTGAAATTGAATATTTAAATAAAAACTTAGTTGTTAAAAACATAGAACTCCTTAACAAGACACCATAATTTGAAATTTATTTTTCTTTACCGAGGCACCTTTATCCTGGGCATTTGCATGACTTAATATTTGCCCAAAGACTTTCAAATAGCAGAGCATTTGAACTTTTATTGAAATATCAATCAGGACTTATCTCACTCTAAGTATTATGTATATTTAACAATTTAAACCGTAAAGTATCATTAATGATTAGCCTTAGCCAATTTTCATTAAATGCTAAGCACTCATTATAACCAGGGTCTTCATCTGCTTCTTTATTAATTTAACAGTTAGCCCCTATCCAAAGATTGACGTTGAAGCCTTGCCAGATATGTCAAACCAAACAGATTCTCCTACTCATTCTTAATCCTCTTTGTCAAGGCTGTCCGTCTTTTTTCTTACTGAGGAGACGATATCGTTTATTATCTCGTCCAGTCTTGCAGCAGAGGAGAGGATCATGTCTGCCACCTGGCCGCTATACTGATAGTTATGTAGGTTTTTCTTGAGTATTCTGGTGAGGGCAATCAGATTAGTCAGCGGTGCCCTCACCGTATGGCTTTGTGTAAAAACAATTTGTTCAAGCAATGAAGATTGCGCATTGATTTCCTCAGAAATTTTTCTTGACTGGTCTCTTTCAATCATCAGCTCAGAAATGTCGTAACCTATACAGAAAACCCCTGAAGGTTGACCTGTTTGATCAAACATAGCACGAAACTCCCATTGTGTAAATATATATCCACCACGACCATCAAGCTTACGAATGGTCGCTGGAAATAACTTGTCTGGATACTCAAAGCACTGTGCAGATACCTGCTGACAGGTAGCAATATCGTCGGAATGCATAGTGATGTCGTATGGCTGGCCAAGCAAACCCTGAGACACTTTCGCAAACTGGCTTTCATAATTGGCATTGGTATAGGAATACCTACCATTCATATCAACGGTAATGATGTAATAAAAGGATGACGCCTCCAAGAGACCACAGATTTCTGGAAAATTTTGCATAATTTAGAGATATTCAACTTAACACCCAGATCAATAATATTGTTTCATTCCAAATCCGAGTAAACTATATTACATCCGATTTATACCCAATTTTAAACTATTGGCGCTAGAATTGCCTTTTTTTATCGAGATTGGCATTAGTGATTCAGAAAGTATTCACCGTTTGTGATGATTTAAATGGTTTCAAATGATGCCAAGACAGACAATAAATTGTAGTGATGAGGAAAGAAATTTTTTTGATAGATGATGATGAATACAGTTTATTCATTAATCGTGAAATAATTGCCGAGCACACCGATTTGCCCATAAAATGCTTTAATAGCGGCATTAGGGGGTTGGAGTATCTCCAAAGTGAACAGTCTGTTGAACAGGTCTTGCTGTTTCTGGATTTAAATATGCCACAAATGAACGGCTGGGAAGTCTTAGAGGCTATAAGTTCTCTGGATACCAAAACAGGAATACAGGTTTATATCCTAAGCTCCTCAGTTGATATTAAAGACCAGCTACGAGCACAAGATCATAATTTAGTGAAAGAATACATTCTAAAACCACTAGAAAGCGAAGTGGCAAAGAACATATTAACCTGAGAAACTAATGCAAAAGGATTATCTTAACCTTATTGCATTAACTCTTAATTGTTTTAATACTTGTTAAGGCATAAAGTTTTACCAGAACGGTTATCTGGCAACAATAACCTCCTTTATTTAAACGTGATAGCAGGGGAACCACCTTTTCAATCATGCTTTTCGGCCCGCCGTCCGCTAATAACAAAAACTGGTTATGAGTTCAATATCTAATTTGTGTAAGATTAAATTTATTATTACTGAAAACCAGGCAGGAAAAATCTTGTTATACTGATAATGAAAAAATTAGATGCATTCGAGTGGTTATTGATTTGCCTGATTCTGGCTGCCTTTATTTTAGGATTATTTGTGGCAACTGAGCGTCATCAGGAAACTGTTGCAAATCTTATCCCAGAATTCCCTTTGGTAGCAATCTGTCGCTAACCAAAATTGTTTCCTCATGAATCTAAAAACACCAGTTCAAAGCAGGTTTCGGTTTAAAACCAACCGATGACATCCTTGGGGCGTTTGATATTTCACCGAGGCGTATGAAGTAATGTGAATGAAGAGTTACAGCAAGGCAAATAAAGGCGTCATTTAAAAAACATCACAAATCTATTTTTAAATATCAGTGTTGTTATAATATGGGTAAAACTTATGGTTCGCTTGAGCGGGAGGAACTCAATATTGAACACAAGATCATGATTGCAGAATTATTGATTAATGAGTTGAGATACTCAAACGTCTCTATAGGTTCCCGGGCACCAGACATAGTTTCCATACATTTTAAAACGGAGATTTCAAATAGCAAAAGGCAAAAAACTTTCGATTTCTTAAGAGAGCTGACAAGCGAAAAAAAAAGCCGGTTCGAAGTGTATGTAATGGAACGACTTATTGCCCAAGTCTGATTGAATGAGAACCCGATAAATACATAAGGTTGATTGATAACATAAACCGCCAGGAAACCTTTGGCATTAATCGAGCGGCAATATCAGTCCAGCTATTAATCCTCTGCCTTGCGATGCTCAAATTTCTTGTACACCTGTTAACTATAAATGGATACGGTCTGCATGCAGATGAGCTTTTCGCTCTCAGCAAAAATGATTGAGGGGATAATCTATTTTGATTTACCATTCCTTACCCTAACAGTCCATGTCAGTTACATTCATGCAACACGTTCTTAAAGATTTAGACTAAAAGCATTAAATTCTGTAATATTTCTGATTTGCAAAAACCTTCGTAAAGCTCCGATGTTCTCCAAAGTATAAACTGTTAATCAATTTGTTAGCAATACTTAAACCAGCGGAACCAAAGCATGAATCATAAAAAAACTCAACTCACAGAAGAGGAACTAAAACTTTTCGGCGACCTCATGCCAGAAGAATTAGCTGAAATTACACATTCAGGGCTAAATAGAAGACACTTTATGAAATTGTTAGGCTTGGCATCGGCAGGTTTACTCGCTAGCCATCTTATCGGTGCGGAGCAGCTTTTTGCCCGAGCGGTCGATATGGATATTGAAGATTTACCTGAAGTGGCCATTGAGAATGGTGTAACTGTAAGCTTTAGAGTAAACGCTTCAAACAAAAAAGTTGTCATAGATTCACGAAGCACGCTACTTGATACTTTAAGAGAACGGTTAGGCTTAACCGGTTCTAAAAAAGGTTGCGACCATGGTCAGTGTGGTGCATGTACCGTTATCGTTGATGGGAACCGTATACTGTCCTGCCTTACGCTGGCTGCAAGTTGCGAAGGAAAATCAGTAATAACGATTGAAGGTTTAGCCAAAGACAATGAGTTAAATCCAATGCAAGCTGCGTTTTTAAAACATGATGGTTTTCAATGTGGCTTCTGCACCCCGGGACAAATCTGTTCAGCAGTTGCTTTGATGAAAGAAGCGAAGGATGGTCAGGCGAGTTACATCACAAAAGATATTCGAGCCAAAAATTCATCTATAATTCTTTCTGATGATGAAATAGCAGAAAGGATGTCTGGCAATATTTGCCGTTGCGGGGCTTACCCAAATATTGTAGCCGCAATTAAAGAAGCTCAAAGCGGAAAAGATGTTCAACAAAACTGGCTTTTTGCAGGCTAAAATTAAAGCAATACTAAATTATGAGACCGTTTAAATATACCTCTACCAATAGCACTTCTGGCGCAATGAATCTCTTGATGAAAAATCCAAACGCGCATTTTTTAGCCGGCGGAACTAATCTAATTGATTTAATGAAGGAAGACGTAGAAAGACCTGATGAATTAATTGATTTGACCCGATTAGATTTGACATCAATTTCAACGATTACAACAGGATTGAATAGTGGTGGCGTTTCTATTGGCGCTATTGGAAAAAATACAGATGCTGCAAACCACCCTTTTGTACGTGAGAATTTTCCTTTGTTAAGTAAAGCCATTTTAGCAGGTGCATCGGAACAGATCAGAAATATGGCTACCAATGGAGGCAACTTATTACAGAGAACCCGTTGCTCGTACTTTTATGATACCGCATTGGCTTGTAATAAGCGTTCGCCGGGTACGGGTTGTGCTGCGAAGGAAGGTATAAACAGGATGCATGCGATATTTGGCTGGTCTGAAGATTGTGTTGCGGTTTATCCATCAGATATGGCTATCGCGCTATCCGCTTTAAATGCTACTGTAAAAGTAACTCAGGCTGATGGCAAAGTTCGCACCATTCCAATAAATGACTTCCATAGACTACCTGGAAATCATCCTGAAAAAGATAATAACTTAAACAGAGGTGAATTAATCATATCGATTGAAATTCCCAAGAATGATTTTGCTGCGCATTCGGCTTATGTAAAAGTTCGCGACCGCAATTCTTACGCATTTGCATTGGTATCGGTTGCTGCAGGGTTGGTGCTTGATGGAAATAGAATTGTATCTGCCCATATAGCAATAGGTGGTGTTGCCCATAAACCCTGGCGCGCTTTAAAAGCTGAGGCTTTGCTAAAAGGCCAAATGGCAACATCAGCAAATTTTGAAGCCGCAGCAGAAGCAGAAATGGCTGATGCTAGGCCCTTATCACATAATAAATTTAAGGTTAATTTGGGTAAGAACACAATAGTTAGCGCTTTAGAAATAGCCTTAAGAGGAACGGACATTAAAGCGTAGTTTACAATTTATCATTATGGAGGAAAGAAATAAATCGATTGGTAAAGCCGTTAACAGGATTGATGGAATTTTAAAAATCACAGGCAAGGCAACCTATGCTACAGATTATCCTGCTAAAAATATGGCCTATGCTGTAATTTTTAAAAGTACAATTGCCGCCGGAACGATTACAAACTTAGATACAACACAAGCGGAGCAGGCGAAAGGTGTACTGGCCGTAATCACACATAAAAATGCTCCAAAACTGAACCAAAAGGGTGGAATACGTGGCGGAGCAATGTTGCAAAGTCCGGAAATTCTGTTCTACGGTCAGAATATCGGCGTAGTCGTGGCCGAAACATTTGAACAGGCAACTCATGCAGCTCATCTAATTCAGGTTGACTATCAAAAAAAAGATGTTAGGACTGATTTTGAAAAATTAGCTCCCTCAGCAACAACGCCTAGCGGAAAAGAACTTGCAGATTTAATTCGTGGAGATGCTAAAGGGGCTTTAAGCACTGCTGCAGTTAAGGTTGAAGAAATATATGAAACTCCGATAGAGCACCATCACCCCATGGAACCACACTCTACTATTGCAGTTTGGGAAGGAGATAAAGTTATTTTGTACAACGGTTCTCAAATTATTAATGGTGCACAAACCGCCGCAGCCCAAACACTCAACTTAAAGCCAGAACAAGTTAGAATTGTATCTCCATTTATTGGTGGCGGTTTCGGATCGAAAGGTGGTCAGTGGGCAAACTTGATACTTACTGCTGTTGCAGCAAAGGCAGTCAACCGCCCTGTAAAAATGGCATTGACACGTCAGCAAATGTTTAACTCTGTTGGTTTGCGACAAGCAAATATTCAAAAGATTAGCTTAGGCGCCACAAGAGATGGCAAATTAATTAGCCTTGCGCATGAAACTACAACACATACTGCAATAGATAACGAATTTTTAGAACCATGTGGGGATTGTTCTAAAATTATGTACGAGGTTCCAAATTCTATAATTTCTTATAAGGTGGCACCTATGAATATAATTTTGCCAACCTATACCCGGGGACCAGGAAAATCGACAGGCAGTTTTGCCTTAGAATCAGCGATGGATGAATTGGCTTACAAGCTGAAGATGGACCCAATCGAACTCAGGTTAAAAAACGAACCTAAAAAAGATCCATCAAATGGCAAACCATGGTCATCAAGAAAAACGGTCGAATGTTTGAAAGAAGGTGCTAAAGCTTTTGGATGGGAGAAAAGAAAACCGGCCCCAGCTAGTAATAAAGTTGGCGATGATTTAATTGGTTATGGTGTTGCTTGCGGAACCTATCCAGCCAGGCAAAGGGATAGTTCTGCAATAATCAAATTAAAAAAGACAGGAAATAATGTTTTAGCAACGGTAGAAATTGCCGCCTCAGATTTGGGTACCGGAACCAATACAATTTTAGCACAAACTGCAGCAGATGGATTAGGGATTTCTTTGGAAAATATATCTGTAAAACTTGGTGACTCGGACCTTCCACCTGCCGCAGGTTCTGTTGGCTCTGTAGGAGCGGCAAGTTTTGCAAATGCAGTTAATGATGCTTGTAGCAAAATAACCGATGAGCTTTTAGCTAAATCCGGCAAACAATTTTTTGTTCGTCCTACAGCTTACCAATTAATGGTTTCGGAAAATATTAGTGAATTCCAAAGCCGTGTCGATGCTAAGCCGCCAAAAGACGCGGACCAATATTCTGCTCATAGTTTCAATGCAAACTTTGCCGAAGTGAGGGTAAATGCTTTAACGGGAATGGTGAAAGTTACTAGATTTTTGGCGGTTACGGGCGCTGGAAAAATACTGAATCCAAAAACTGCCCGTTCTCAAATTATTGGTGGAAATATCTGGGGTATTGGAATGGCGCTAAGTGAGGAATCAGTTGTTGACCCAAGATGGGGTAACTTTGCAACACGTTCATTTGGAGACTATCATGTTCCTACAAATTTAGATGTTGGAAAACTTGATGCCATCTTCATTAATGAAGATGATACAATCCCTAACAAAATGGGGGTGAAAGGTATAGGCGAGGTTGGCATTGTTGGTGTTGCAGCAGCCATTGCTAACGCGATATTTAACGCGACAGGAAAACGCATCCGCAAATTGCCAATTACTCCTGATAAGTTATTTTAAGCACTTTTTTGCATGATCCTAAAACATGCGATCCGGTGAGCTAAAATTACTGTATGGTGCTTCTTGGCAATCAGATTAAGCCTTAGGCCCAGCCACCAGCAGGGCGGCCTTAACGATTAGGACGAGTTTCAGGGTATTGAATATCTTCCTAGTTTTCTTTGCGCTGATTGAGATGGCCTTTAACTTCCCATACATAATGCAAGGATATATTACGCTCATTACCTCACTGTCAACTTACTCTGAGCGGACGATACCCTTATTTAAAAGGCTGGGCATCAATCCAAACTTCTTTTTAAAAGAATGAGAAAAATGTGAAAGGCTTTCAAAGCCCAAATCCAAATATATCGCTGAGGGTTTTTGGTGCTTATATTCAATCAGAAATTTTGCTGCATCTAATCGTTTGGAAAGCAGCCATTGGCGAGGTGGAAGACCAAAAGCCTTTTGAAAATCTCGTTTGAATCCTGCCAGGCTTCTGCCAGTTAGCTGAGCAAATTTTTCTATTGGTACATTAAACTGGAAATTATTAAGCATGAACTTTTCCAGATCAATTTTATGAGGTTCTGCGTAATCAAACAGGAAATTTCGTAATGCAGGAAGCGCCAGTAGTAATAATTTAATGCCTTCTTTTACTTTCAATATACCCATCTCATCGGTCATGGTGGCTCCCGAACTTCTTGCATAAGGGACGATGGATTGAAAATAGCCCTGCAAAAATTCATTAGAGGGAATCAGTAGGTTTGGCCTTCCGACATATTTGCCCTCAGAAGTAATTTTTTCTTCCAAGGCAATTTTTCGCATCAAGTCCTCTTGGAGTGATATGACAATGGTTTCATAGCTACCATTCTCACCAGGTGTCTTGGTGAGGGTACCCAACTGGTTTTTGCCGATCAGCAGCATCTCTCCTGCCTCCATCGAAATGCTTTGCGCCGAGGTTTCCAGCGCGAATTCACCGGAAACCTGCAATATCAAGGTATGGTGATTCCAAAAACATGCTTTCTGTCTCCTTTGAGTAGAGAGATAAGAGTAAAAGATTACACCTGGAAGAATTTCTGCTGGACTTTCCATTTATCGCGCTAAATAGGTACCTCCTTTAATGGCGCCTATTGCAAAAGTAGTATTTAATGTGTTCATTTCTTCCTCGCTAAACTCGATTTTCATGGCTGCGATATTTTCAGCCAGGCGAGATCTTTTGCTCATGCTAACCAAAGGCATGATCTGTTTGCCCTGCTGTTTTACCCAAGCAATCGCAAGCTGTGTAGGGGTAAATCCCTTCGCGGATGCCAAATCTTTCAATATTTCGACTTTTTGAAGATTGTGTAAGAGATTCTCGTTTTGAAATCTGGAGAAATGCTGACGATAATCCTGATCAGCTAATGGCGCGCTTAATTCTCCGCTTAGTAAACCTTCTGCTGTGTTTGCAAACGCGACGACAGTAATCTCCAAATCTCTGGCTGCAGGCAGCAACTCATTTTCTATTTGCCTATCTGCAAGGGAATAACCGATTTCCAGTGCACTTATCGGATGAACATCATTGGCCTTACGCAGCTGCTCAGCGGAAATTTCTGATACTCCGATATGACGGACTTTACCCTCCTTAACCAGTTCAGCCACGGTTCCGATAATATCCTCCACCGGTACGCTGTCATCCATCCGGCTAGGCTGATAGAGATCAATGGTTTCGATACCAAGGCGGGTAAGTGAGTAATTAATAAAGTTTTTAATTGAATTTGGCCTAAGATCAAGGCCCAACCATTGACCATTATGAAAAAGCGCTCCAAACTTTACACTGATAAAAGCATCATCCCGTCTCCCTTTTATCGCCTTTCCGATAAGCATTTCATTGTGGCCCGCACCATAAAAATCACCGGTGTTTAAAAAGTTGATGCCGAGATCCAAGGCCTCATTAATAGTGGCAATACTTTCTGGTTCATTAGGAGTTCTTCCTCCCCAAATTGAGGACATGCGCATGCACCCCAGCCCAAGACTGGATACAAAAGGCCCATTATGGCCCAACTGAATTTGATTGATGTTTTTCATAACACAAATATCCAGTCTGCAGGGAAAATAAAATTGCCTGCAGAGCTCAATTAATTTGCTTATACGGCTCATCATGATTGCCAAAAAAGATCGAAGACCGTCAGAGAAGTGATTAGCTACTGCCTAGAATTTAAAATAGAACAGTTTCTTCAACAAATTACTCATTTGATATTTGCTGTTATTCTCATTCGCAATGATGTTTAGGTTGATAATCGATAGTTGTCAAATTCTATCATATTTTAAAAATCATTAGAACTATTGTATAAAAAATTAAAATAATGTATTCTTAAATTTACAATAAAGCGCTATCTTGGAAGCGGCTCTTTATGTATTTCCAAAGTTTTTTAGTCAGTACGACTTGTTTCTTCCTTCTACTATTTTCCTTACACCTCTTTTTTGCAAAAAAAGGGAACCGGACAAATAATATACTCTTATCTATAGTCTTTTTTACAAGGTTCGGCCAGATATTAAATTCAATATTGATAACTGCTGGTCATGAGAAAACCTTATCTGTACTTTTTCAGATATTAACGCCATTTCATTTTTTAGCCCCTGCTTGTTTTTACCTCTATGTAACCGGTTCTTTAACAGACAGAAAGGGAATATTACCCATCCAATGGCTTCATTTTATCCCCGCAGTTTTGGCTGTAATACACGTTATTCCCTGGCCAGGACTCGCTCCTTTAGACTGGGGCCTTATTTCCGAACAACTTGCACAAAACGGCTATTTAACACTATCGGCAAAAAGCGGTTTGTTTACAATCTATTTTCACAATTGGGGACGAACCATATTAATGTTATTTTATCTTTTTATGTGCTGGAGGGCGATTCTAAAATCGGGAATCATCAAATCAAATGGAAAAGAAAACCTTGGAAAAGATTGGGTTTTATTCATACTTGGAGTCGCTACAATTTTCCAAATAATTGGATTGTCGCCTATTTTATATCTATGGCTAGGTATTCCACTTAACCATACTTACTTTATCATTTTCAATTGCGTAGCGCTATTAATCGTTTTATCTTACGCTTTACACAAGCCTAAACTTTTCTATGGACACCTTCTTGTTGCAACTACCTGGGATGAAAAAACTTTTCAGGTTCATGAATTAGCAATAGAACAGGTTGAAATAACCGACAAAGAATTAGAGCAGAGGCGAACTAATACTGATAAGAAAAGAAATCAACTTCCCACAGAACAGCAAAAAGCCTATTCTATTTTAATCAAGCAAGCGATGGAAGATGAACAACTGTATTTGAAGCCCGAACTACAAATTATTGATGTTGCTATTAAACTTAATATACCTGTTCATCATTGTTCATATGTCTTAAATAATGAAATTGGAAAAAATTTCAGAGACTGGATAAACGGATACCGGATCGAACACTTCTTAAAACAATATCCACTGCAAGGAAATAGAATGACAATAGAGGCCATTGCTCAAGAATCGGGTTTTAAAAGCCTGGCTACCTTCTACAATGCTTTTAAAAAAGAAAAAGGCGCTCTACCAAGCACTTACTTCAATTCGTAAACTCAACTCAACACTTTTCAGGAATATAAATTCATCTAACCGTTGAATCGTTAGGGCTTACAGGGCTTCAATTTTAATTGGTTTGGTTGAATTACAGATACTTTTGGTTTATAGAAAAAACACAAAATCGGTTTTTCTAAATAAAGCTTAAATCTCTAAATTATTCCCGAACCGATATGATAAAAGATTCAGAAAATCCTTTATTTATACAACCGCTTTTTAATTTCCTTGAGCAGTTCCACCCCTTGTCTGAGGGTTTTATAAATTACCATTTAAAAACCTGCAGATACATTCACATTAAAAAGAATAAATTTATCCTTTCTCCAATTGATAATAATAATTCGGTATACTTCCTGGTAAAGGGTTTGGTTAGAGGCTTCATAAAAGAAGGCCAGAAAGACATCAGTACCTGGTTTGGTACAGATAACGAACTTATCACAGCCATCCGCAATCCTAACCAGCATTCAAAACCCTCATACGAATACGTTCAGGCATTGGAAGATAGCGAGTTAATTTCTATACCTTACCAAAATATCGATTTTCTATCTCATTTCCCTGAAACTAATCTTATTAGCAGAAAACTGCTGGAGATACAATATCACGCCGCAGCAGAACGTGCTATTCTTGCCAGAATTCCATCTGCAATGGGCAGATATCTCAAATTCGAAAACACACAACTTAATACAAACCGAATTCCCTTACGCTATTTAGCCAGCTATTTAGGTATGCGTTTAGAAACCCTAAGCAGAATGAGAACCAAATCATTACAGTTGCAACACGCAAGTTAATTAGCTGTTTTTATTTTTCGTCTCATCACATACAAACGAGTTTTTTTTTCGTAAATTGAACTAACCAAGTTTAATCGTTATGAGCACAATAAAAAAAATTCAGAATTGGGGCGATAGCCACCATCCTGCCTGGATAGATGTTTTCAGAATTATTTTAGGCATTATATTATTTTGGAAAGGCATTGCCTTTTGGATAAATCTCGACGCTTTTAACGCACTGATGCGTGGTGCACATTTAGGCACTGCGGTATCTATAAGCATGTTTGCCCATTTAATCATATTGTTGCACATTATTGGTGGCTTAGCCATTATGTTAGGTACTTGTACCCGTACATTCTGTTTGCTTAATCTGCCTATTCTTATTGGCGCAACCTTTTTTATCAACCTTTCGCACGGAATATTTAAGCCTTATAGCGAGTTTTGGCTTTCTCTTGCTGTACTAATTGCTCTTGCCTGCTTTCTGGTTGAAGGGAATGGCGTTTTTTCTGTTGAAAAAATGGAGAATACCAGCAATAAATTAAAGCACACAAAGAAATAATTACGTAGCATCTGCGATAATTTGTATTTATAATTTTTTTAAAGGGACTCTGCCCAATTTATGCTTGCTTAATATGATTAATTGATGTTATCAAGTGATTATTAATTTTATATTTGCTAAATGCCCAAATTTTATTTTGGCTAGTTAACAATACTCATTAAGCATATTTTAATCAATGCAGGAAAAAATATCCATTAAAGATATCGCCAACCGCGTGGGCACATCAACTACCACAGTTTCATTTGTTTTAAACGGTAAAGCAAAAGAAAAACACATTAGCGCCAGCATTACCGAAAAAATACTTAGTGTTGTAGCAGAATTGGGCTATCAACCAAACTCTATTGCCAGAAGTTTAAGAACAGGAAAATCTAAAATTATAGGTTTCTTAGTGGATGATATTTCAAAACCATTTTTCTCTGGCATAGCCAGCGTAATTGACTATAAAGCTTCTGAGTATGGTTATAAAATAATTTTTAGCAGTACTGGCAACGATAGGAAGAGGATAAATGAGATTTTGAGCATGTTTAAAGAAAGACATGTTGATGGTTACATAATTGCCATTGCTGAGGGCTTAGAAAAAGAAATTGGAGCACTTGTAACAGATAAAACCCCTGTAATTCTTTTTGATAGATATTTACCAGAGCTAACAGCCGATTATGTGCTAACGGATAATTATTTAGCCACTTACAATGCCAGCCAACACCTTCTGGATAAAGGTTATGAAAATATTGGTTTTGTAACTATTGATACCCAACAACAGCAAATGCTCGATCGTTATAAAGGTTATGCAGCAGCAATTGATAACGCCCGCAAAACGCAAAGCGTTTTGAAAATAAAATATACCACCAGTGAAGATTCCACGGAATGTATCAAAAAGTTTTTGATTGAAAAACCTGAATTAGATGCTGTTATTTTTGCATCGAATTATCTTACAATGGATGGCCTAAAACTATCAAGAACTGGAAATGAACAGTTGCTTACCTCTAAGGCAGTAATTTCATTTGATGATTTTGAGTTATTAGAATTTATCAAACCCTCAATTACAGCAATAGAGCAACCGATTCAACTTTTGGGCGAAAAAATAGTTAAACAACTCATTAAAAGATTGCAAGCCGATGCAAAACCCACAAAACATGAAGTGTTCAATATCGGTGCAAATTTAAACATCAGGCAATCTACACAATAACATCGACGCAAAAATTAAGCTACTATAATTTAAATTACCTTATAGATTTAGATGGAATACATTTTAGGAATCGACATCGGAACTGGTAGTACAAAAGCAGTAGCCCTTAATTTAAACTACGAACCAATAAGTACGAGCCAGCATTACTACCCTACCCATTCGGTAAAACCTGGCTATAGCGAACAAGAGCCTGAAATTATCTATCAAGCTTTTTTAAACTGCATTGCTGATTTAAAAACTGAACTAGGTGCTGAACCATTTACCGTTGGCTTAAGTAGTGCAATGCACAGTTTAATTATGGTTGATTCTAATGGAGAGCCTTTGGCGCCAATGATTACCTGGGCAGATAATCGTAGTGCAGATATTGCCAACAGGTTGTTAAATGGTGATGAAGGCTTGCAACTTTACGCCTCTACCGGAACGCCCATCCATCCAATGTCGCCGCTATGCAAAATTATTTGGTTAAGGGAAAATGAACCTCAATTATTTATCGAAACCAGTAAGTTCATATCCATAAAAGAATATATCTGGTTTAAGTTATTTGGTGAGTATAAAATTGATTACTCCATTGCATCTTGCACTGGCCTGTTTGATATCAATAAGCTTAACTGGAATGAAGAGGCATTAAAATTATGTAAGATTAATTCCGCTCACTTATCAGAACCTGTCCAAACTTCCTTTAGCAATACAAAGCTGGTTCAAGCGCATCAGGCATTTTTCAATAATAAAAATGTAAGTTTTGTAATTGGTGCAAGTGATGGTTGTTTGGCTAATTTAGGTAGCGAAGCCATTAGTGATGGTGCCGCAGCAGTTACCATTGGCACATCTGGTGCTTTACGTGTTCCCAGTTCAAAGCCAGTTGTAAACAAAAATGCGATGACATTTAATTACATTCTGGATAGTGAAACTTTTATTTGTGGTGGCCCGATTAATAACGGTGGACTCGCCCTCCAATGGTTAATGAAGAATGTATTTGGCAAAAAAGAGCTTAACGAAGCAGATTATACTAATTTGTTTAACGAGATAGAAACAAGTGCTGTCGGAAGCAATGGTTTAATTTTTTTACCATACTTAACAGGGGAAAGAGCACCGATTTGGAACAGCAGAGCTTCAGGCACTTTTTTAGGCTTGTCTAATCAACATCACCAAAAAGATATGGCAAGGGCTGTAATTGAAGGCATTTGTTTTTCTTTAAATGATGTATTAACAGAAATGGAAACTAATGGTGCGAGTATCAAAAAAATCCATGCAAGCGGTGGCTTTGTTCATTCTAAAGTGTGGATGCAAATTTTGGCCGATGTTACCGGAAAAGAAATTTTGCTCATTACTGAAGAAGATGCATCGGCTGTAGGCGCTGCTTACCTTGCGGCAAAAGCGAATGGCTTAATCGATAATTATCCATCAGCTACTCAAAATAAATTCAATATTATTTACCCTGATACTTCTCATCATATTTTCTATCAAAGAAGATTCGGGATTTATAAGAAAGCATACGTTAACTTGAAGGAATGTATGAAAGAAATTAACAATTCTTAAATCGAAAACCATGTCTTTATTTATTGTACTTCTTGGCATACTGTTACTTTTTATCCTGATAATTAAAAAGTTAAACCCGATGATTGCCTTATTACTTGTTGCAATTGTTACGGGATTACTTTTAGGTATGCCCGCTGCAAAAGTAATGGCAGCCATAAGCACTGGAATAGGAAGTACCTTAGGAAGCATGGTAATGGTACTTGCTTTAGGGGCCATGATGGGTAAACTTATTGAAGACAGTGGTTCTGCCCGGAAAATTGTGTTCATCTTAATCAAAGCTTTTGGACAAAAAAACATTCAATGGGCGGTATTAATTACCGGATTACTGGTTGGTATTCCACTATTTTACAATGCCGGCTTTGTTGTATTGATACCTTTGGTATTTGCAATTGCTAGTGCTACAGGATTGCCAAAATTATACATCGGTATCCCAATGGCAGCAGCATTATCCGTAACGCATGGCTTTTTACCTCCGCATCCGGGGCCAGTATCTTTAGCAGCAATTTTTCATGCTGATATTGGCAAAACTTTAATTTACGGTTTGATGTTAAGCATCCCGATTGCAATAATTGCCGGAATTTATTTTCCAAGATTAATCATTAAAAAATCTTTGGGTGAGGCTACAACGCAATTTAAAATTTCCGAAGATGAACACTCTCCTTCGGGATTAAAAAGTTTTTTTACAGCCTTATTACCAGTTTTTTTAATCATTGCGGGCACAATCGGTACAGCCATTACCCAACCCTATTTATTAAAACCGGTGTTTATCTTTTTGGCAGATCCAACAGCAGCATTATTAATTGCGGTATTGATTACAGTTTTGGTTCAGGATAATTCTATATCAAAAGCGATGGAATCTTGTGTAGAAGGCGTAAAAAGTATTGCAATGATTATTTTAATTATTGCTGCAGGTGGTGCATTTAAACAAATTTTGGTGGATAGCGGTGTTGGTGAGACTGTTAAAATACTAACCATGGGATTGAATTTATCGCCATTATTTTTAGCTTGGTTAATTACGGCCTCATTAAGAGTTACACTTGGTTCTGCAACCGTAGCTGCATTAACTGCTTCAGGCATAGTTTTGCCATTCATTGGCATTGGAGCTTCTCCAGAACTTATGGTTTTATCTGTGGGTGCGGGTAGCTTAATGTTTTCACACGTTAACGATACGGGATTCTGGATGTTTAAAGAATACTTCGAACTCAATTTAAAACAAACCTTTAAAACCTGGACCATGATGGAAACCATTGTTTCTATACTTGGCTTACTGGGAGTTTTACTTATTAATAATTTCGTGTAATCTTAAAATTAAGTAAGAGGAATGGTTACTTCAAAATTTGTACCCCACCCTTCCTGCGATTCAATTTGAATATCGCCGTTAAGGCTTCTGATGTTTTCTACAACCATTGGCAAACCTAAGCCATAGCCACGTTCCCCTTTGGTTCCTTTGGTTGTTTCTAAATTTCCGGCGAGTATTTTTTCTACAGCTGTTTCATTTAAACCATTGCCATTATCAGAAACGTTCATTTTTAGGGTTTTTGATTTATCCTTTATTTCCAGCTCCAGCTTAATGGTAACTGTTCCATAATCTGAACTAAACTTTATTGCATTCGATATCAGGTTACCAGAAATTTGTAATAATTTAGTCTTTGCGAATAATACCTTAGTGTTCACATTTCCAATTGTAACCTTAAAGAAAATATTTTTAGCCTTTGCCTGTGGAAGGTATAATTTCTCCAGCTTATCTTTAAATATGGCGAGGTCAAAATCGTCTTCTTTAGGAAACTTTTCTCTGCTTAAGATTTCTTCTGATAGCGATAAAACGGCTTTCGTGGTCTTATCAATCATTTCAATATAATCAAGAATGTCTTCAGGCTTTGCCCTATCCATCTTTTTACGAATGATATCGATTATACCCGTAATACCTGATAAAGGGCCCCTAATGTCGTGAGCAGTTTTACGCAGATCATTTTTGTATTCATCCAATTCAGCTTTTATACTGTGAAGAATCTTCAAATTAATCAGTTTATCAACTACCTCATTGGCGATGAGTTTAAGCAGTTCTATTTTATCATCGCTCAGCCTTTTTGTTTTAGTATCCAAAACGCATAGCGCTCCAATATTGTAGCCATTTGGCGTTGTTAATGGCACACCAAAATAATACCTTAGGTTTAGCGGATTTCCAACGTATGAGAAGTTTTTTAATCTGTCATCCAAAGACAAATCATTTACTTCAAAATGTCCGCTTTCCATAATAGTATATTGGCAAATCGACTCCTCTCTTGGCATCTGGCCTACATCAATCCCATAATGCGAAATAGACCATTGGGTAAAAGAATCAATCAGGTTTACCAAAGAAATATCTGTACCAGCAATTTTGGCCGCTAAAGCGGTTAAATGTTCAAAATCATTTTGAAGATCTGTATAGTCGGGGTCGAATTCGGCTAAATCTGCAAGCCTGCCAACTTCATTCTCGGGGATCGGGCGGATGTGTTCTGTAACGGGAGTCATGTAAAATGTTAAAATTTCCGAGCGTACGCCAATTTATAACATTAACTGTTTATTCAAAAATATTTAACGATAAAAATTAAACAATCTTATTTCGTTGATTCTGCAATAATTTAGTTTAAAGCAAAGGTTTTAAAACAACCCAAACGTTATCGGCTAAAATTTTATCGCCTTCTGCTGTTGGATGAATTCCATCTGCCTGATTAAGTTTCGCCACGCCTCCAACTTTATCTAAAAGGAATGGAATTAAAGCCGCATTATTTTTTGTTGCCAATTCCGGAAATATGTTTTTAAAGTCGCCTGTATATTTAGCGCCCATACTTGGTGGCATCTGCATACCAGCGATAACAATTTTCACTTCAGGAAATTTAGCTTTAACCTTATCAATAATGCTTTGCAAATTTTTAGCGGTTTCGGCTACGGGTAAACCACGCAAGCCGTCGTTAGAACCAAGCTCCAACACAAGGATATCTACTTTTTGTTTTAATAACCAATCGATACGGCTTTTGCCTGCGGCAGAAGTTTCACCACTTAAGCCACCATTAATTACTTTGTATGGAAGTTTCTCTGCATCAATCTTTTGCTGAATTAAAGCCGGATAAGCTTCAGTTGGATCTAAACCCAACCCGGCAGTTAAACTTGTTCCGAAAAACAGAATCGTTTTAACAGGAGATTCGACTTCGGCTTTACCATTTTTAACTGAATCTTTATCTACAATCTTATCGGTATTACTATTGTTTGAGCAAGCTGCGAACATTCCGGCAAAAACAATTAAACTCATTATACGTTTTCGTAACATATCTATAATTTCAATCTCTAATTATCAAAAAACAATATCTTTAACAGGCTAAACGCACAATATGTTTGCTGCGTTTAAAGCCAAAGATTTAATTATTCAGCCATTGGAAAATATTCTGAACATCCGAAATGTAAGCAAAATTTATCAGAGTGCAGGACACGAACTTACCGTTTTACATAACATAAACTTAAATATAGAAACCGGCTCAACCGTTGCCATAACTGGTCCATCGGGAAGTGGTAAAACCACCTTACTAGGACTTTGCGCAGGTTTAGACCGAGCTACCTCCGGTAATGTTGAACTTGCTGGTGTTTTGTTAGATAAATTATCTGAAGATGAAAGGGCTTCGGTAAGAAACCAGCATGTTGGGTTTATTTTTCAGAATTTTCAGCTGTTACCAACTTTAACTGCATTAGAAAATGTCATGGTTCCGTTAGAATTAAGGGGTTTAAAAAACATTAAGCCACAGGCGATGGAATTGTTAGACAAAGTAGGCTTGACAGAAAGGGCGCAACACTATCCAATTCAATTATCTGGTGGCGAGCAACAAAGGGTTTCATTAGCAAGAGCATTCTCTAATAAACCTGCCATTTTATTTGCTGATGAACCTACCGGAAATCTGGATGCTGAAACAAGCGAAAAAATTATAAAACTGCTTTTCGATTTGAATACTGATGCAGGTACAACACTTGTTATTGTAACGCATGATTTGGATTTAGCTTCGAGAACAGGCAGAGTTGTAAAAATGAAAGGTGGGCTAATTATAGCCGACGAAAACCCAAGTTATGCATAAGCAATTAACACCTAAACAAAATGTTCCGCTTTCGTGGATTTTTAAAATGGCATGGCGGGATAGTCGTAAAAACCGATCGCGTTTGCTGCTGTTTATTTCCTCTATTGTTTTGGGCATTGCTGCACTTGTAGCTGTTTATTCTTTTAAGGATAACTTACAAAACGACTTAGACAGACAAGCAAAAGAACTTACCGGAGCCGATTTAATTGTTGAAAGTAGAAAAACCTTAAGCAAGCCAACGGAAAAATTGCTTAAAACCATGGGCGATGACCGGGCAACTGAAAGTACATTCGCCTCGATGGTATATTTTGTAAAAGATGGTGGTAGCCGTTTGGTACAAATGAAAGCTTTGCAGGGCAATTATCCATTTTATGGCACTATTGAAACCACACCTGTAAGTGCTGCAAAAGGCTTTTTTAACGGTCGCGAAGCTTTGGTTGATAAAACATTGATGCTCCAGTTTAATGCTAAAACAGGCGATTCGATAATTGTTGGCGATCTAAAGTTTAAAATTGCAGGCGCATTAGATAAAGCACCCGGACAAACCGGAATTGCGGCAAGTGTTGCACCTATTATTTACATCCCACTAAAATATATGGATAAAACGGGCTTGGTGCAAACCGGGAGCCGCATTAACTATAAATTTTATTATAAGTTTAATAGTGAAGATAAACTCAATGCGGTTATAAAAAATCTTCAGCCTAAAGCAGAAAAAGAAAGCTTTGATTTAGATACTGTTGCAGAACGAAAAGAACAAACCGGACGTTCTTTCAGAGATTTGAACCGCTTTTTAGCGCTAACCGGGTTCATTGCATTGTTGCTTGGCTGTGTTGGTGTAGGTAGTGCAATTCACGTTTATATTCAAGAAAAACTTTCGGCAATTGCCACATTACGTTGCATGGGTTTAAAAGCCTGGGATGCATTTTATATCTACCTGGTACAAGTTTCTGTTATCGGAATTATTGCAGCAGTAATTGGTTCTGTATTGGGTACGTTAATACAATTTCTTTTGCCAATTGTATTAAAAGATTTCCTGCCGGTAGAAATTACAATGCAGATTTCATGGTCGGCCATTGGGCAGGGCTTGTTATTGGGCTTAGTTATATCGGTACTCTTTGCTTTGCCATCACTTTTATCGGTTAGAAGAATTTCGCCATTAAATGCTATTAGAGCAACTTTTGAGGGTAATTCAAACAAAAAAAGAGATTACTTGAAGGCTTTTGTTTATCTATTAATGATTGCTTTTGTAGCCGGCTTCACTTATTTGCAGATGAAAAGCTGGATTCAAACCTTAGCCTTCACCATAGGGATATTAATTGCGTTTTTATTATTGATGGCTTTATCCAGCCTTTTAATGTATCTGGTTAGAAAATTAATGCCTGCATCTTTAAGTTATTTGTGGCGACAAGGATTTGCTAACTTGTATCGTCCGAATAATCAAACCCTAATGCTCACCGTTTCTATTGGGCTTTCGACAGCTTTTATTTGCACTTTGTATTTTGTTCAGGGCATATTGATAAACCGCGTTACGCTTTCATCCGGAACTAACCAGCCAAACATGGTGTTGTTCGATATACAGACTTCGCAAAAGCAAGCTGTAACCGATTTAACCAAATCATATAAATTGCCATTGATGAATCAGGTTCCGGTGATTACCATGCGGATTGAAGAAATAAACGGTAAAAAAGCAGGGCAAGATAGCACCAATACAAGGGCTTTTAGAAACGAACTCAGAGCTACTTATCAAGATACTTTAACCGCTGCCGAAAAAATAATTGAAGGTAAATGGATACCAAAAGTTAATGGTCCTAATGATGTAATTTATATTTCCTTAGACCAGAATTTTGCACGAAGCATAAAAGTTAAGGTTAATGACAAAATCACTTTTAATGTACAAGGAATGCTTTTGCAAACCGTTGTGGGTAGCTTACGCGAAGTGAACTGGACCAGATTACAAACCAATTTCAGGGTTGTGTTTCCGGCAGGTGTTTTAGAACAGGCACCACAGTTTCATGTATTAATGACAAGAATACCAAATAGTGAAACTTCGGCAAGTTTTCAAGGAAACGTTGTACGTAAATTCCCAAACATTTCGGTTATCGATTTAGGTTTGGTATTGAAGCTTTTAGATGAAATACTGAGCAAAATAGGCTTCGTAATTCAATTTATGGCAGGTTTTAGCATGATAACCGGATGGATTGTTTTAGTATCAGCTGTGCTTACCAGTAAAAACCAACGTATTAAAGAAAGTATTTTACTTAGAACAATGGGCGCAAGCAGAAAGCAAATATTAGCCATTAACGTTATTGAATACTTTTTCCTTGGCTTACTTGCTGCAGCGGCAGGTTTAATTTTAGCCTTGGCAGGAAGTTGGGGTTTGGCTAAATTTAGCTTCGATTCAAATTTTGTTCCTCCCCTTTTACCTACTTTAATATTATTTACCAGTGTTGTTACGTTAGTTGTTATTACAGGATATTTAAGTAGCAGAAGCATATTAAACAAACCGCCTTTGCAGATATTAAGGAATGAAGTAAACTAAAGAATAAAAATTCCATCTATTCGTTAGAACCTTTTAACAACATGAGTGTTAAAGTATTACCATCTATTATGTTAAACCTAAAATTTGAAAACATGATTAAGTCAAAACTTTACTACTCACTACTTGCAGGCTTGCTGCTTATATTCACTGCGTGTTCTAAAGTAGATGATGGAGGTGTTGAAGAGCCTGGACCTGAACCAGCAACAGGGCCCGGAGTAGAAACTGCTGCCCCAAACACAAATTATAAACCTGCGTTTACGGGTCAAACACGAGTTGGCAAAGTGGTTACAACAACTGCATTTCAAGGAACAGCGATTGCGTCAGGACTTTCATCGCCCTGGGGCATAACTCCATTACCTGATGGAAGATTATTGATAACCGAAAAAACCGGAACGATGCGCATTGCAACCGCCACCGGAACTTTGAGCGCTGCAATAACCGGCATTCCGGCTGTCAATTCTTCAGGGCAAGGTGGTTTATTAGGACTTTGTATCGACCCGCAGTTTAGCACAAACAGAATGGTTTATTGGGTTTTCTCTCTTAATTCGACTGGAGGAACACAAACGGCAGTTGCTAAAGGACGTCTTGCTGATAACGAACGTACCATTGAAAACGCAACGATTATATATAGGGCTAACCCAGTTTACAATGGCACGTTGCATTACGGAGGAAGAATACTTTTTGATCGTACCGGAAACTTATTTGTAAGCACTGGTGAACGTTCGGATTTAGCAACCAGACCATTAGCACAATCTGTTTCGGCAGCTTTGGGTAAAATTGTTAGAATTACAACCAGCGGTGCAGCAGCAGCTGGTAATCCAACTTTTAGCGGTTCGGGTGCTTTGCCAGAACTTTACAGTATCGGCCATAGAAATCCTCAAGGGCTTGCAATACACCCAACAACTGGTGATTTATGGCAAAGTGAGCATGGTCCTCGCGGTGGCGATGAGCTTAACAGAGTACAGGCAGGAAGTAATTACGGTTGGCCAACTATTACATACGGTATTGAATATGGTGGGGCAGCAATAGGTTCGGGCATTCAACAGCAAAACGGAATGGAGCAACCTGCCTATTACTGGGACCCGGTTGTATCGCCAAGCGGTATGACTTTTTACAAAGGAAACCGCGTACCAGAATGGCAAAACAATCTTTTTATAGGCTCATTAAGCGGAACACATATTGTTAGACTTGCTATAGAAAACAATCGCATCATTAGCGAAGAGCGTTTACTAGGTGGTGAAGGACAACGTTTCAGAGATATTACTCAAGGAACAGATAATGCGTTATACGCCGTTACAGATGGCGGAAGGCTATATAAAATCGATAAACAGTAAATTTTCAGTTTTATAAAAATTTCAACAGCTACCTAAATCAGGTGGCTGTTTTTTGTTGCAGGCTTTACCTAAATTTAATGTTTTATCGATTGGAGAATCCCTCAATTTTTCATACTTTCGCAGCCCCGCCAAAATTTCTGTTATATTAAATCTTCTTCAAAATGAGTAAATACCTTTATGGAATCGACTTCGGAACAACTAACTCTGCGCTATCTATATATGATGAGCAAAAAGCAGAAATTATTGATACGATAATTATTCCATCGCTGATTTACTTTCCCGAGAATCATTCGCTTGCTGGTGAACAAAAATATGTTGTGGGCGAAAAGGCGATAGAAACCTATCTGGAAGACGGTATGAAAGGGCGTTTTATCAAATCGATAAAACAGATTTTATCAAGAAGCAGTTTTACAGAAACATTGATTCAAAACAAGCGTTACAATGCATCAGACCTTGTTGCAATTATCTTAACTGAACTAAAATCGAGAGCTGATAAAATTACCGGAACAGATTGTAAAAAAGCCGTTATTGGCCGACCTGTATTCTTTGATGATGACAGCAGTCAGAAAGATACATTAGCGCAAAACCGTTTAAATAAAGCAGCAGAAAAGGCTGGTTTCAATGAACTTAGATTTCAATTTGAGCCTATCGGAGCAGCATTTGCCTATGAGAAAACCATCAACAAAAAAGAAAATGTTTTAGTTGCCGATATTGGTGGTGGAACGACCGATTTTACTTATTTGGTTTTAGACCCCGATAAAGTTGGAAGTTTGGATAGGAAAAATGATATGATGGCAACGGGTGGTATTTATATTGGCGGAGACAGTTTTGATTCGGCTTTTATGTGGGAACAAGGCACACCACATTTCGGCAAAAACACGCAGTATGAGGCTAGTCCGGGGAAAAAATTACTAGTACCAAAATCTTTATTTGCGAATATTTGTACCTGGGATAAAATGAACTTTTTTAATGGTTTGAGAATCAAAAAAGACATTGAAAACTATTATTACTATTCAGGAAACGACCCTAAATTTAAGAACCTGATAACTTTGGTTGATAACAATTTAGGCTACTCGGTTTTTCAATCTATCGAGCGTACAAAAATTGAACTTTCGTCGCAAGATAAAAGTAATTTCTACTATAAAAACTTAGGCATTTATATTGATGAAAGCATCAGTACAGAGTATTACGATTCCATCATCGACAAAGATTTGAACCGAATTAATGATTATTTGGATGAGTTTTTAAGCAAAAACAACATCAATCCTAACGAAATAAACAGTTTGTTTTTAACCGGAGGAACGTCACTCGTTCCGGCGGTGCAAAATTTATTTAAAACACGTTTTCCGCACATTAATTTAAACTCTGGCGATAACTTTAAAAGTGTTGCCAAAGGTTTAGCGTATAGTGGCTATCTTTTTAATTGAGTTAATGCCTGTGTGTTTAAATATCTGATGTTCTAAACCATTGTTTTCTGAATTTATTTCAGAATCTATTATGATTATCGCTTTATGGTTTGGATTACTTCACTGCGTCCCGTGTTCGTTTATTTCGGGTTTAAGTGCAAAGGCTTGTGCAGAAAAATCCTTTCAAAATGGTATTGTTATAAGTTAAATAGCCTTGATATAGCGAAAATCCTTGTTGTAGCTCAAAACTTTTAAACTCCACAAACTTTTGCCAAAAGATTGTAGTATTGTCAGGCACACTTTCGCAACCACTATTACCCTTTCAAATGGTGTTCCGATTGAGACTGTATCCCAGATGCTTGGGCACGATAGCCTGAAAACAACCCGACATTATGCGAAGGTGGTCGATACGAAAGTTAGTACTGAGATGTCTGCACTACAGGAGAAGATTCTGAAGCGGAATAAGGATCAAAAATTTGATGGTTTGAAAGTTATGAAACTCTTTAGGTAAAGATGAAACAGCTAACAATGGGTAATATTATGCGCATTTGGACAATTATTGGGCATAATATTATCCATTTATTTTTATAAATCTCAAATTTTGTTAGGAGATCGTATGATATGAAAATTTCAATGAGCGTTATTATATCCATTATGAGTATATTTGGGCATAATTATACTCATTATGAAATCGAAGAAAGTTGCTATATTCCCAAAATATAAAATAATTTGGGATCAGTTAGGCGAAAACATCAAACTTGCCAGGAAGCGCAGAAAGTTAACTGCAATTCAACTTGCAGAACGCGCTGCTATTGAAAGAGCAACTCTTCGTAAAATTGAACGGGGGGATCCTGGAGTCTCTATGGGGTCATATTTCAACGTACTTAAGGCACTGAATCTGCATGAAGATTTCCTTAAGTTGGCAGTAGATGATGAACTTGGTAGAAAACTTCAAGACTTAGATTTGTTAAAGTAATGGTAGCAACAAAGACAGATATATGGGTATATGCTCACTGGAAAGGCATGGATGCCCCACAGTGCATAGGTGTGATTTCTGCTCAGCAGAGTAAAGGACATAGGATATTTGGATTTGAATACGACCGAGGTTGGCTAAAGTCTGATCAGTTGTTTTTGCTTGATCCTGAAATCGGTTTATATTCAGGAACCCAATACCCTGACAAAAAAGACAATTTTGGTATATTTATGGATTCGATGCCGGATACCTGGGGACGAAAGCTTATGTTGCGTCGTGCTGCGCAAACTGCTTTTGCCAAAGGGGACGCGACGCCGAAACTATACGAAATTGATTTTTTATTGGGCGTTCATGATGCTTCCAGGATGGGAGCATTAAGGTTTAAGCTAAATCCCAACGGACCTTTTCTTGATGATAACAAGGATAATCCTACTCCACCAATTACTCATCTCCGGGAGCTACAGGCAAGTGTCAAAGCTTATGAAGAAGATGAGGAAGGGAAAAATGGTAGTGATTGGATTCCAATGCTTTTTGCGCCAGGGTCATCGCTGGGTGGAGCAAGGCCAAAAGCAAATGTTGTTGATTTGGATGGTCATTTGTGTATTGCAAAGTTTCCCTCAAAAGCTGATATAATTGATAAGGCTGCATGGGAATACTTAGCTTACAAACTGGCGACCAGGGCAGGAATCAATATGCCAGTTTGTACACTTGAAAAGGTAAAAGGACCCTATCGTACATTCTTATCCAGGCGGTTTGATCGGGATATGGGTGAGCGTATTCATTTTGCTTCAGCTATGACTATGACAAAAAATAGTGAGGATAGCATTAGAGATGCTACTCCTAGTTATCTTGAGATAGCAGATTTTATACAGCGTTATGGATCGAATATAGAAGAAGACCTGCATCAATTATGGAGAAGGATAGTATTTAACATAGCAATCTCCAACACGGATGATCATTTAAGGAATCATGGCTTTTTATTGACAGCAAATGGATGGATGTTATCGCCTGCGTATGACATCAATCCCTCAGTAGATAAAAATGGATTGGCTCTTAATATTGATATGGACAATAACGCGTTGGATTTCGATTTGGCTTTAAGTGTTGGCGAATTGTTTCAGCTAAAAGAAAATCAAATGCACCAAATCATTAAAGAGGTTTCAATAACTGTAAAGGATTGGCGAACGATAGCTACTAAATTGGGAATATCCCGGGCGGAACAAGAAGAAATGTCTCCCGCATTTAGAATAATTACTAAATAGTGAAAGAAATCATTATAAATATGTTGACCAATTAGTGATCTGCAAATTCCCCAATTCAGGGAACAAAACTCACCTGCAAACTTTCGATCAGAATCCAGTATCTACTAATCCGGTTCTTCGCCACTGTTGGTGAAAATCCAGGGGTTCAGTTTGCAGGCATGTTCCTATAACAAAATCAAAACATATTTAAGAATCAAATTTCCTTTGAGTCACAATTAACTTTTTTTATTCACTATAAGTGCTGAAGAACCAATTTCAGCGAAATCTCCACGCTGTGTATTAAAATCTTTTCGAGAAACAAGGAAATAAAAAAATGCAGAACAATAAAAACCTTAAAAATGAAACGAAATAATATATTATATACATTTTGTATATAATATATTATTGTCTATATTTAACTTAATAAAAATTTTGAAATGAAAAAGAACATTGATATTGACGAAAGTCTTTTAACTAAATTAAAAATATTGTCTGTTTTTGAAGAGGTAAGTGTTAAATCAGTTATGGAAAAGGCTGTTTCTTTTTATGTAGAATATAGAGAAAAAGAACGCTTGAAGACTTTGTCTGAAGAAGATAAAGAGGATTTGGGTTTACTATTACTTATGCAACAAGCTGATAGAAATGATGTAGTAAGTCGTGAGGAATTAATGAAGGCTTTGGACTAATGGAAATTATTATCTTACGAAGTTTTCTAAATGATATTAAGAAACTAACCGATAGAAAATTGAAAGATAAAATCAAAGAATTTATTATTGATATTGAAAATGCTGAGAGCTTAGAAGAGCTTTCAAATATTAAAAAAATGAAAGGTTTCTCTACAGCTTATCGTTGGAGAATTGGGGATTATCGATTGGGGTTTTATAAAGATGAAAATACTATTGAGTTAGCCAGATTTGTAAAAAGAAACGACATTTATAAGATATTTCCTTGATGAAGATCAGACAATATAAAATCTCAAAAAAAAATCAATTGGTCAACAGGCTGTTGACCAATTAAAAGTTAGGAGAATTCTAGTATAAAAATCACCACACCTGGCTGATTGTTCCTTCAATTGCAACCAAAAGATTTCGTCAAAAAAACTATAACGCAATCAACGTCTCAACTTAATAAAAATCCAGAAAATTAGAGGTTAGAAAAGAAGGTCAAAGAATATTGAAGATTGGGTACACACCAATTTGATTTACAATAAACACTACTTCTTTAAAAACCACAAGGATTATTGTGAAGTTCTCGTGCACCCTTGGTGCGATATCTCCATTATCAACAGCGCAATTCCTGAGCCTAGGAGAAAAAATAGAAGAAAAATTATCGCAGGATTACTCGATATCTATGAATCTTGGAAGGCCGAATTAGATACCTTAACTAAAGACTATTACCTAAAAATTTGGTTATTCGAACCTTATATTTCCAAATCACAGATCGTTTCTGCAATTGATGAGAAGCTGCACTTTTATAATAATACTTTCCACCAATCGAATCCTCCGAAGGCATTCGGATTTAAAAATTATGGTGAATTAGAAGAAAGAATTAAACAATACCAATAGAAATCTTTCGAACATGAAATGACTATAGAAGATGATCACTTAGGTAAGCCCGAAGACTATCGTAACCTAAAGGATTACAATGAAACGAAAAAGTGGTTTGGTAAAAAACTTGAAAAACCTCACCGTACGTTTACTCTAACAGAAAATGGTATTGAAAGAACTTTCAATGCATTTCCGCAAGGAACAATTTGGATTGGAGGCAGATAAGACTAATCACAATGTTACGCATAGTAAATTTCGATAGATATTAACATTCATCTCACAAAACGAAGGTATCCATTTCTTATTTATATTTTCTTCCACCTATTAATTATATGCACCAAGTACAGCAACGGAGAAAAAAGCAGTACAGTATTATACGTTTTAAAGTGATAAAGGTCCTAATGATGTTTGGTTCCGCAAAAATTAATCCCTATAAATCGTCACGAAATTAGCTTACATAGATTAATAATTTGAAATAGAATTAAGGTAGATGTTGAAATTCCTGTAACAGAATTAGGGTAAATGCATAAGGTGTTTACCTAAAATTTTGTTTTTTTAGTGGACAAAACAATTTAATAAAAACAGCATTTTGAATCCTTTTGATACCTTGTACTAAGGCACAAACAAATCATCCATGGTAACTACGTTCTGTACCAGGCCAATAGAATACATATTGTCTTTGGTGCCATAGGTTGTAACCATGGCTAGAAAAAGTGCTTTTTTAGTTTTACGCTCCCGACGAAATATATCAAGTTTGTTCTTTAACTCAGTAGCATAGGTTTTATCTATGGCAAACTCAGCATTTGAGAACTTCATTTCACATATGCTTATCACGTTATCCGCTCTGTCCAACAAAAGATCGATCTGTGCACCATTTCCATCTTTAGGAGAGTGCCGCCAAGCTGATGTTTCAGTGAACACTCCAGAAATACCCAGCGCTTGCTTAATATTGTCCGTATGCTTCATGCAGATCCCTTCAAAGGCATAACCACTCCAACTCCTCCAGGAAGACGTTGATGATTTTTTTAACCATGTACCAGCACCGGTGGCTCGGGAATGTTCAATAAATTTAAGGTAGAAAAGGCTGTATTCATCGCTAAGCTTGTAAATGCTCTGATTGGCATTCTTCTGGAAAGGCAGGTGCGGAGTAATGAAGCCAGACTCCACAAGTTCCTCAAGTAAAAGACTGGTAGTACCCCCACTCTGTAGGTTGCATGTCTGTATGATTTCGTTTCTTGTCAATCCAGATGGTTTATCCGCGAGTGCCTTAACTATGGAAATATGCCTGTCTGCATTTTCGAAAAGAGAGCGGTATAGGTTTGCGAATTCTGTTGAAAGGGGACCATCCTTTGTGAAGCAAAGCCTGTCAATGACCTGGGTAGCACTTTCCCCTTTTTTTAGTCCTTTCAGGTAATGGGGGACACCGCCCATTGCCATAAAAATGGTTAGCACCTGGTAACGGTCAATATGGATATTATTACTTTTTAGGTACTGTTCTGTCTCGTGCAATGTGAAAGGTAACAGACGGATTTTACGCGTTAAGCGATTGTGCAGGCCTCCTTTGCTATTGACAACTTTTTTGATCATCCAAGTGGCAGCAGATCCACAGATAGTAACAATCAGGTTTGGCTGTTGAGAGGCCCATTGGTTCCAAAAATATTCAAATGCAGAAAGAAATCCAGATTTATGCGAACTTAGCCAAGGGAACTCATCAAAGAAAATTACAGCTTTTCTTTTTTTAAGTATAGGGGCTGCAAATTCCCTGAGTTGCCAGAAAGCTTCCGTCCAGTTCTTAGGAGCTGCAGGAGTTAATCCTGAGCCTAATGCATCTGCGATAGCCTTGCTAAAATTGAGTAATTGCTCGCTAGCATTCGCGTCGTGAACTCCCGACAGTTCAAAAATGAGCTGTTTCTGGAAGACCGATCGGATCAAGAAAGTTTTTCCGACTCTTCTCCTGCCAAAGACTGCTAAGAGCTCTGATGAGGACGAAGCAAGCGCCTCTGACAATATTTTCTTTTCCGCTATTCTTCCGATAAGCAATTCCATATTTCTTCTTCTAAGAGATTAACATAATTTTATCCGCAGCCAAAACATTGTTCAAATATAGCATTTTGGCTGCTGATAAAAAAATATCTTCAGCCAAAACGTATATTAAATCAATTAATTTGGCTGTTGATAGATAGTTTTTTTGTTTTAATAAAAATTCCTTTACTCATGGCGATTTAGTAAGCCTAGTTTACAAAAATTAGTTTTTTCGGCTTTCTTAATACTATTTAGCTTATTATGGCTTAATGATTTTTCTTGTGTTAAACAAATTCATTTCGTAAATTTGGGTAATAACATTTGAGCCCAATAATAATCATTTTGGATAGTTAGTGAGTCGTAATTGTGTTTGCAAGCAATTGTTAATCAGAAGGTTGTTTGAATAAGGCTTGTTCTGGCTTCGTCGGGACTACTCTAACCGATAGGTACTGACTTTCCGCTGCAATTTTTTTGGTAAAATGAATTTTTACAGATGACAGATTGTTTTAACTATTTAATCAAATTATTGTACACGCAATTTATCGCGGCTCGGCTAAAATCAGGAAAACCATCTGTATAAGTTGGGTTGCAGCCGTTGGTAATAATCACAATTCCGAAGCCTTCTTTTTTAGAAAAAAACATGGTACTGTATAATCCATAGGCAGAACCAGTGTGCCCGGTAAGTTCAATTCCCGGTATAACTTTACTTGTTTTAAGCAAAGCCAAACCATATTGCTCAGGTTCAGAAACTTTTGTCTGCATTAATTTAGCACTCTTTTTTGAGATAATTTTTACACCTGCAGACGTACCCAAATTCATGTGCATCGTCATATATTTTGCTAAGTCTACAGCCGAAATTTTCATTCCGCCAGTTGGCGAAAAAATTGGTGTACTGTAACCCATAACATATTTACTAATTTCTTCGCGGCGTGGTGCATAAGCTTGTGTAGCTTCAGTAAACATATTGGTTTTTGCATTGTACTCATACAAACTTGCAAACCGCGAATTATCTAAAGAATCGACACAATAACCGCCATATAATTTTAGTGGATTTACGACGTGATTTTTAACGTATTGATCGAAACGTTCTCCAGATAATTTTTCAATTAGCGTTCCAACCATATTATAATTCAAGTTGCAATAATCGTAAGTGCTTCCGGGTTCGTTGTCGCTGTAGCATTTTGCCCAGTCTGGATTTTTATCAGGATTTATAACGTTTAAGCTTAAATAACCCTGACTATCATTTATACCTGAGGTATGTGACATCACCATTTTAAGTGTAATTACTTTATTCGGAAACTTCGGATTTCTAATTTTAAAACCCATCAAATCTCCAAAATCATCTGATAATTTAACTTTCCCGGCTTCAACCAATTGCATAATGGAAGTTGCCGAAAAAGATTTTGATATTGAGGCAATGCGAAACAAATTCTGTTCCGTTAGCGGTTCATTTCTCTCAATATTTTTTAAGCCGTAAGCTTTACTGAAAACCACATCATTACCTTTAACAACGGCTATTGAAACACCTACATTTTTATAGCGTTCCATTATATCTTTAAATTCATTTTCGAATTTTGCGTTCTGACTAAATACCTGCGTATCGGCAAACAAACAAAACAGGAATAGACAGATGGAACTTAGCTTAATTTTCATTATTGATAGGGGTTGAATTTAATTGTGATAAACTAATTATGTTTTGAATTACAGATCAATCTATTTTTATAACTTGCGTATTAATTCAGCAGCTTTTACACCATTGCCAAACCATACTAAATCCATTATAGCAAAACCATTTTTAAAATGGGCAGGAGGAAAAACACAATTAATTCCTGCTATTGAAAGCTACTTACCCGAAAATATAAAAACTTTACAGGATTTAACCTACGTTGAGCCATTTATTGGTAGCGGTGCGGTATTTTTCTGGTTTATTCAAACTTTTAATGTAAAACAAGCAATAATTAATGATGTAAATGCAGATTTAATTAATGTTTATCAGAGCATTAAAAATTCTCCAAAAGAATTGATTGCCCTTTTAGAAGATATTCAAAATCAATATTATGCCCTGTTAGATGAAGATGCCAAAAAAGCTTACTTCTTAAATCAGAGGACTTTATTTAATTCTACATCGGAAACTGATATTTTAAATGCTGCGTTATTTATTTTCTTAAACAGAACTTGTTTTAACGGTCTTTACAGGGTTAATAAAAAAAATGAATTTAATGTTCCTTTCGGGAAGTACGTTAAACCAAAAATCTGCGATGCTAATAATATTTTAGCCATTAGCGAATTATTGCAAAAGGTTATAATCCTTAATGGAGATTACGAAAGCACGCTTAATTTTGCTGGAGAAAATTCTTTCTTTTATTTCGACCCGCCTTATAAACCCATTAGCCAAACAGCGTCTTTCAATGCTTATGCAAGCGGAAGTTTTGATGATGCTGAACAAAAAAGGCTGGCAACTTTTACCGAAAAATTAACAGCGCAAAAAAAATATTGGTTGCTAAGCAATTCCGATCCTAAAAATATTAATCCTGGCGATGATTTTTTTGACCAGCTTTATGATAAGCCATTAAATACAATCGTTAGAGTAAAAGCTAAAAGAATGATAAATTCTAACGCTGCCAAACGCGGTGAAATAAATGAGGTCTTAATTATGAATTACTATTTATCAAAATCCATTTGCTTTCATAATTAAATCCAATTCTTTCCATTTCCTACCTTTTGAAAAATTGGCTGCATAAACTGGAGATAAGTGCTGCATTAAAACCTGATGCATCCCCAAACGTTTAACACGTTTTTTCAAAATGGCATAAGCTTTATTTTCTTCGGCAATCATGCCTACGTAAATTACTGTGAACCAAATGTTAATCTCCTGCTCGTCTTCCAAGTATTCTTTTGCTATGGCATCTATTAACCTTAAAATTACTTGACTAATATTCTTATCCGTTAGGGTGTAAAACTTTATAAAATCGTTGTAGATTTTTTGAGTGGTGTATTTCTTCGCCAAAATCTGCAATCGCCCAAAATATTCGGTATCAAGCGGTGCATACCTATGTTCATTTGGTTTAGAAAGATATACGCACCAATCATCAAAAGTTCCTTTATCAAATTCGATGCGTGTGTTGTTATTAAGTATTTTTATTAGCGTAGCCATACCCGTAAAATTTAAAATCAATTAAAACGGGATGTATTATAAAGCTAAATAATTTCCTTTTACATTCTTAATTTTTAACCCTGTTTTTTTCGGCATCAGCGCCAGAAGATTCGTGCTTTGCCGGAGCAGCAAATGCCTTTCCAAAACGGTAACTGTAGCTTAGAATCAAACTCCTGGAGTCTTGCCTGTTTATCCAACCGGCATTTGTAGCTGCCAAATTATTAATCACACCAACAACTACCCTATTTCTAAAAATATCTGATGCAGATAATTTCAAGGTACTTTTTGTTGATAATTTCTTCTGAACAGCAGCACCAAATTCGTGTACAGAACCAATTAAAAACTGTACACTCGAAAACTTAGATTGATACCTTAGATTAGCTTCAGCATTCCAGGTTGGGCTTATCTTAAACTGCAGATTTGGATTTGTTCTGAAATAACTTCCATTGGTTTTTAAAAACCCGGTATAAAAATCTGTTTTAGATACAATATTGGCAAGCTCAGCATAAATGTGTGTACTTAACCACTTGGTAATATCAAGATCGGCACTTACTGAAATATTTTTAACCGTTCCTTTACCAATATTTGCTGGCCTGCTGTAATAAGTACCATCAACTATTTCGATGGTTTCGTTTACATCATCCTTAATCCAGCTGTAGCCTAATGTCGTGGTTATCTTATTTTTGTATGTATGAGAAAGTTCTAAACTTTGTGTAAACGATGGACGTAAAAAAGGATTTCCAACATAATAAGTAAATTTATCGAGTGGAGAGAAAAAAGGATTCAAGTCCTGATAATATGGTCTATCCACACGTTTTCCGTAGTTTAAACCAATTTGATTTTTATTCGCTGTATCTAGCTTATAAGAGAAATATAAGGTTGGAAAAAAATTATTATAAGTTCTTCTGAAAGATGAATCCGGCTTGAGCAAATTACCAAGTTGGTGCCCATCAGAAATTGTACTTTCAAACCTTAAACCACCTTGCAGCGAAAACCTTTTACCTTCCATACTAATGTTTGCGTAAGCTGCATTTATGTTCTCCTTGTAAACAAATTGATTGGTTTTTTCATAATCTACAACCGTAATCTGGTTGGCAGTATATAAGTAATTTGCAGCGTTATCGGTTTTGGTATAACTGGATTTTAAACCTGACTCAAATTTCCAATGCTTATTTAGGTTTTTAGAATAATCGGTTTTAGCTGTATAAATCTGGATGTTTGATGGCAAATATCCTGTAAGCAAATCCTGAGATTTACGCTGCATATTTGCAAAGTAACTATCGTTAGTATAAGCTTGGTCGGTTCGGTTTCTGTAATTAAGATAATCTAAATCAAAAGAGAAATCGCCACCTTCTTTATCAAACTTATGCCTGTAATTAAGATTAAATGCAGCATTTTTATAATTTATGTTATCTATATTTTTAGCCTTAATTACCGAATCCGGTTGTTTATTTGCGTTTAGTAAATTACTCGTATTATTATTAATCTGTTCAGAAATCCGGCTCATTCCTGTAAAAACAAAACCCCATGTTGTTTTTACAGTTTGATAAAAATCTACTCCAGCCTTTGTGTTAAACGTATTTCCATGTCGCTTAAAATATGAGTTCTGATTAAAGTAGTACTTTGGCGAATCATCGGCATTTTTGTAGGTTCGGTTTAAATCCAAATCGGTAAAACTGTTATTTAGGTTATAACTTACATTACCAAAAACGTTTATTTTATTTTTCCTGAAATTAAAATTTGCACTGTTATTAGATCTCGTTAACTGTCCTTGAGTCAAACTCAAATTTACCCCTCCGTTAAAGTCTGCAACCTTATTTTTTTTAGTCTTGATGTTAATTACGCCTGCATTTCCGGCAGCATCATATTTTGCCGGAGGATTTGTCATAATCTCAATTTGTTCTAATGTAGAAGACGGCAGCGAACGTAAATAATTTTCCAAATCCTGTCCTGATAAATAAGTTGGTTTATCATCGATAAAAATATTGATACCACCTTTTCCTTTTAAGCTGATAACTCCATTTTGATCTACATTTACGCCAGGCGATTTAGAAAGCACATCCAAAGCAGTAGTACCTGCGTTAGATATCAATGCATCTACATTAACCACCATTCTATCAATTTTCTGTTCTACAAAAGCCTTTTTACCACTTACCGTAACGTCTTTCAGTATGTTTTCGTTGGCTAAGAGTTTTACATTACCAATATTTACTGGATCGGTTTTCTCGTTTAATTCTATTTCACTACTTTTATAAATTCCGTAACCGATTGATGAAATGCGCAGATGATACTTTCCAAAAGATAGATTATTAAAGCTAAACTGACCATCTGCTTCGCTCAAAGTTGTTTTAAGCAAAACTGAATCTCTGCTATTATACAATGCTATTGAGGCCAGCTCGAGATTATTATTTTCCCCATCTACCACACGGCCTGAAATTTTAGATGAATTTTGCTGTGCTTGTGCGAAATTAAGGGCAATACCTATCCACACGACGAAAAAAGCCGTTAATTTTTTATTCATTAAAACTGAGATTAATTTTGCTCTGAGGATTTAGTTATTGTTAGTTTCCTGATATTCGTATAACAATGCACTATTGCTTTTAGGCAGATATTTGCTTTTATATTTCTGATGAAAACTACTACTCTGTTTTACACCATTTATAATGAAACCATTTTTATCAAGCTTGTACGATAATTTATTTTGGGTTTTAATGATACCATCTTTAATTAAATCTTTAATGATGCTCTTGTAATCGTGATCATCTGTATCCGTGCTTGTAACAGATTCTACTACTCTTTGTGTACCCGTTTTAATCGAAACTTTTGAGCTGCTTTTAGCTTTATGTGACGATGATGTTTCAGAAAAAGAGTTATACTCATTTTGGTAAACCGGAGGAGTTGGTGCTGCAGGTACTGCTACAGGAACATTCAAATCTAAATGAATTGGTGGAGTTGGAGGTGTTGGCGGTACTGAAGGAACAGGGATTTCAGTCGCACTATGCTTTTTACTTCTTGCTTTTTGTATCTCCTCAGAAATTTTTTGCTGAACCTCGTATTGCTTTTGCTTAGATTCATAGCGTTTTTGCTCTATATCATATCGCTTCTGCTCTGCATCATATCTTTTCTGTTCAGCATCGTATTGTTTCTGATGCTCTTCATATTTCTTTTGGTCAACTTTGTATCTTTCATCAGCCAATTTGCGCTCAATATCAGCTTTAATTTCTTTATCTATTAATTCTTGCGATTCCATACGAATTGCAATTTCCTTTTCTAAATCAACATTTGCTTTCTGCTTTTCTGCTTGTTTTTTATCAGCCTCGGCCTTTTGTTTAGCTAATTTAATTTTTAAAGAATCTTGTAAACTTTGAACTGGTTGATTTACCGTAATAACAGCTGCATTTTTTACATAGTTATCTTTAGCACTTAAATTTTTGAAAGCTGCTGAAAATACCACAACCGATATTAATGCAGCACTAAGAATTGTTTTTTCCATTTTATTTAGCGTTTTTTTATTATCAAAAAGCATTCGGCTTACACGTTCAAAAAGCGGGCTTTTTTTATCGCTGAAAGCCATGGCAAATTTTGGAGCGTTTAATTGAAATTCCTGACAAACAATTAATGCTTTTACATAATTTTTCTTGTTTTCTAATTTTGCAACCGCCAAATCATCACAGCAATTTTCTCGTTCCTCACGGATTAATTTTGAAAGCCATATTACTGCCGGGTTGAAGAAAAATATAATTTCTACAAAACTTTGTAAAAGGTTAACCAGATAATCTTTTCGTTTGATATGTGCCAATTCGTGGCATAAAATTGCTTCAACTTCTTCAGTAGAAATGCTATTGAGCAAACCAAGTGGGATTAGAACCAATGGCTTTAAATGTCCAATAACCATCGGCACTTGCGCCAATCCTGATTGCAATATTTTTACCTTTCTGCTAACGCCAAATTGATTGGCCAATGTATCTAACTTATCTTCCCATACTTTTCCTGCCGAATAAACTTTAGTTTTTCTGAGGTGATAAACCCCATTTAATCCAACAAACAACTGAATGCTTTTAATGCAGATAACAATAAACCATAACAAAACAATCTGAGGCGAATAAGCATTCCAAATGCTTCTAAATGTTTCAAAGCCTGCAGCCACATTGTTGGCAGTATTTGTGTTCATCTGCGATGTTGATTTATCTATCGATAATTTAGAAGTCGCATGTACTTCTATTACATTTTGATTATCGAAAGAATTATAAAACATAAAAGAAACCGATGCAACAAATAAAAACATTGCAGAAATAAGCAAATTATACCTCAAATTTGCAGAGCCTTTTCTTGTAAAAAATATTATACCTGCAACTAAAAACGATAATATTACGCCCAGCCATAGCGAGTGGAATAACATGATACCAAAAGCACTTAACCAATCTGGAGCAAAAAAATCTGTCAAATTAAATTTCATTTTGTGGTTCTTTAAGAGTTTGTTTAATTATCTAAATCTTCAAGTAGTTTTTTAATCTTATCTATATCTTCTTTAGAAGTTTTTTCATTACCAAGCAACTGCATAACTAAAGAAGAAGCTGAGCCTTTATATAGGGTACTTACAAACCTATCCAGTAACTGATTTTTAGTTTTCGCTTCTGCCTCAACCGGAATGTAAATATGTTTCATTTGGCTCTCATCTCGTTTCAAAATACCTTTTTCAGTTAAAATCTGCATTTGTTTTAAGGTTGATGTATAATTCACCTCACGTTGTTCGTTTAGCTTATCATTTACAAAACGAACTGTTGATGGACCAAATTCCCATAGAACTTGAAGAATTTCCAACTCAGCTTTTGTAGGTTCAGGTAAATTATGTTCGGCTTTATTCGTATTCATAATTTAAAGGTACGATGTTTTTCGTACGAAACAAATATTATTTATTTTTTCTCCAATGTTTTTCTGAGAATTATATAAATCATTTTGTAAAAGATGTAACAGCAGCTGTTTCTGGTAAATTAATTTTGTGTTACACACATACGAAATCAAAAATCAGTTCTATATGAATTTAAAACTCACATTGCTCACCGTCCTTATCATCGGAGCTGCATCTTCGGTACAGGCACAGCACGAAATGCACATGCAATCTAAAAAGGATACGGTTTCTGCGAAAACAGATACCGCAGCAAATCATGCTCATAATAACATGGATGCAGGAACACCAATGAGCCATTCCTATTCCCTCAATTTACCGATGAGCAGAAATGGGTCAGGAACTTCTTGGCTACCAGATGCAGCGCCAATGTATGGCATAAAGCTTCATTCAAAAAAGTGGATGTACATGTTACATGGTAACGTTGCTTTAAGGTATACCAATCAAGATATTGCAAATAAAGGCAGTCGCGGTGGAGATAAATTTGATGCGCCAAACTGGTTTATGGCGATGGGACAAAGAAAAGTGGGAGAAAAAGGATTGTTCCATTTCGGTGCGATGATTTCATTCGATAGGTTAACAGAAGGTGGTGCTGGTTATCCCCTATTATTTCAAACCGGAGAAAGCTGGAAAGGAAATCCGTTAGTAGATAAACAACATCCTCACGATTTATTTTCAGAATTATCTGTGGCTTACACGCACTCGTTTTCAAAGAAAGCCGATCTTACCTTTTACTTTGGTTATCCAGGCGAACCAGCTTTGGGTTCAGTTGCTTTTATGCATCGTCCATCTGCTTTGGCTAATCCAGATGCGCCAATTTCACACCATTGGAATGACGGAACACACATCACCTTTGGTGTAGCAACTTTAGGTTTTAGATATGATAAATTTAAAATTGAGGCATCTTCTTTTACAGGTAGAGAACCTGATGAAAACCGTTTTGATTTTGATAAACCTCGGTTCGATTCTTATTCTGCCCGTTTATCTTTCAATCCGAATAAAAACTGGGCATTACAGGTTTCGCAAGGATGGATTAAAAGCCCTGAGCTATTGCACAATAATGAAAACGTTAATCGAACAATTGCCTCAGCAATTTACGCATTGCCAATTGGCGATGAACAGAATTTAAATGCAACCGCTTTATGGGGCTTAAACAAAAGCAAAGGACATTCAGGAGAAAACGCAGCATTAATTGAGGCTGCATATCGAAGAAAAAAGCTTTCGCTTTACAGCCGTTACGAATGGGTTCAAAAATCGGCAGAAGAATTAAACCTTAATGAAAATACTTTCGGTAAAGATCTATTTGGAGTAAACGTTTTAAGCTTGGGTGTAAATTACGATGTATTCAAATTTTCAAAATTCCGTTCAGCTATTGGCGGACAGTTTTCCATCTACAACACAAAAAGTGCTTTAGATAATCTTTACGGAAAAAATCCAATAGGCGGACAAATTTTTATACGTATTTATCCTAAGCTGATGAAGATGAATTAAGATTACCTTGGTTAAATGGCCTCTGATCCAGCTATCGCAACCTCATGATCATCATCAACCGTACTTCCAGATACTCCAATTGCACCGATTATTTCACCTTCAGAATTTTTTAAGGTAACTCCACCGGGAAACGTTATTAAACCACCGTTTGAATGTTCTATGTTAAACAATGCTTCGCCTGGCTGAACAAGTGGCGTTAACGCTTTAGTGTCCATCTGAAACCATGCTGCCGTTCTGGCTTTTTTGATAGATATATCAACAGAACCAATCCAACTTCCATCCATATGTGCAAATGCAATCAAATTACTTCCAGAATCTACAATGGCAATATTCATTTTAGTATCTATTGCTGATGCTTTTTGTTTCGCAGCAGCAATAGCTTTTTCTGCTTGTTCTAATGTAATGCTCATAACCTTTATATGTTAACTGCTTATAAAACATGGCGACAACACATTGGTTTCAAGTTTCTACTATTAATACACTCCTTTATGAAGTGATGGAATATTTTTCGTTAGCTAAAAAATATTTATTCTTTCCGCAATGTATACAAGTGTGTTTAGCTAAATAGATTTGACCGTGTTTTACATGATAAACAGGTTTTGAAGAGAACGCATTTTTATATTCATGGTTGCAGAGCAATCGAATTAAGAATGTTTTCATGTGCGGGACAATTTAAAAGATTCAATTAAGCTAATATTATGAAATTAGTTTAATTGAATCGATAAACACCCTAATTGTGTCGTTTAATATTTCAAGGCCTTAAACACAGCAATAATATCTTCATTTTCATGCTCTTGTGCAGCATCCTCGTATGTAGCAAGTGTAGTTTTAGCAAGTGGCGAAACCAAACCTTCTGCTTTTGCCAAATTCAAATCTTTTACAATGTGCTTTAAAGCAAAAGCGGCATTGTAATTATCATTTACAATTGCTTCACCTTTTATTTTGCTGAAAATATTACCTAAAGCGCTATTCTCTATTAGTGTAAGTAAACTTTGAGTATCTATATTTTTAGATTGAGCGAACAAAATCGCTTCTGCTAAACCTTGAGCATGTAAAGCCAATAAACCATTAATGGCAAGCTTTGCATTATTTCCTGCACCTGTTTCGCCAACCAACATCGCTAGTTTTCCTAATTTTTCGAAAACTGGTTTTACTTTATTAAAAGCTGCTTCATCACCACCAACCATAATTACAAGTGTACCCGTTTCTGCTTGCTTAACACTTCCAGAAACTGGTGCATCTAAATAAGCACCGCCTTTCGTTTTACAAAGAGAAGCCATTTCTATGCTTATTCCCGGAGAAACTGTACTCATATTTATAATGATTTTATTGCTTAAATCTTGCTCTAACAAACCATCGGCTCCAGTAAAAATTTGTTTTATTGCTGCGTCATCAGAAACCATTACAAAAATAATATCGCTTATAGCTACTAAATCCCGTGGACTTGAAACAACCTCAGCGCCACTGTTTAGCAACGATTGCGCTTTATCTTTACTGCGATTGAAAACGTTAAGTTTGTAACCTGCCTTAATTAATTGAGCTGACATTGGCATCCCCATATTGCCAAGTCCAACCCATCCGATATTTAATTGTTCCATCTAACAAATATCAACAAAAACTCCACTGATTGTGCAAAAGCTTTTTTAAACTAGAGTAAAATTATAAGTTACTTTGTGGCATATTTTTTAACAATGAGCTACCTTTTAAAAGATTTATATTCTCCTAATTTCTACGATAATCTATCGAACGTTTTAATTAAAACCTTGCCTGGTTTTGATAAAAATAAGTTTATCGCAGAGATTTACACAGCAGACTTTGAATCAAAGGAACTGAAAGAAAGGATGAAACACACCACTAAGGTTTTACATCATTTTATGCCAGAAAACTTTGCCGAAAGCACCTTGCTAATTGAAAAAATAATTAATCAATTAAGAATTGAACGAATTGGTGAAGACTCATTAACCTATATGTTTCTGCCAGATTATATTGAAACTTACGGTTTAGAAGATTTTGAGAGCGCTGTAAAGGCATTAAAATTTACTACTCAATTTACAAGCTGTGAATTTGCCATTCGCCCATTTATTTTAAAGTACGGAGATGCAATGCTTGCAGAAATGTTAAAATGGTCGAAGCATGAAAATCATAAAGTACGCAGATTGGCCAGTGAGGGTAGCAGACCACGTTTGCCTTGGGCAATGGGTATTCCGGCGTTAAAGAAAAATCCATCTGGTGTGTTGCCAATTTTAGAGAATTTAAAAGCAGATACTTCTGAATATGTACGCAGAAGTGTAGCAAATAATCTTAATGACATTGCTAAAGATCACCCTTCGATTGTATTGGAAATTGCCACACGATGGTCGGGTTTGAGCAAAGAAACAGATGCTATTGTAAAACATGGAAGCCGAACACTTTTGAAACAAGGGCATTCGGAAATTTTAAAACATTATGGATTAAGTGATAAAGGCATCCATCTTTCAGATTTTAAAGTGTTAACGCCAGTTGTAAATATTGGCGGCAATCTTGAATTTTCTTTCAATATCGCAAACACAAATGCCGTTCAGCAAAAAGTTAGACTAGAATATGGTATTTACTATATGAAGCAAAACGGTCAGTTAAGCAAAAAGGTGTTTAAAATTTCTGAGCGTGATTATTTATCGGGAAGTAGTCTAATGTTAAACCGAAAGCAGAAATTTGTGCTGATAACTACAAGAAAATATTATCCTGGTCAACATCAAATCTCAATTATCATCAACGGTGTTGAGAAAGAGATTTCAGCTTTCGAATTAGTGTAAAATTTGATTGATAATGTTGCTCTGGTAACTTCCTGGCGTAACACCTTCTATCTTTTTAAAAGCACGAATAAAATAATTTGCGTCGCTGAAACCCAGCTCATAACTCACGGCAGTAACTTTAGCTGCTGGATTAGCCAAAAGGGCTTTCGCTTTGCTAATTTTTTCGCTCAGTATAAAATCGTTAGGAGAAATTCCTAATTCTCTTTTAAAAAGTCTATAAAATGTTGCCCTGCTCATGCAGGCTTTATCGGTTAAGCCATCAATATTTATTTTCTCGTTGAGATTAGATTTTATATAATCGATAATGTAAGCCATTGGATTTTGGTTTACGTTATCATGCACATTATTTAATGCATACAAATTCTGACTTTGCATTATCCTTACCAAAAGTTCCTTCAATGTTAAATCGGCAAGTATGTCTTTTTCTACTGATTTTTCTGCACAAATTTTAACCACTTTATTTATCAGGTAAGCAATCTCCTGGTTATTTTGAAAGTGATATTGATTATAATCCAAAGCCCATTTATCGGCAGTTCCTTCTTTTGGGAAAAACTCATTCAAATAATTTATGGTCTTTTTTATCTGCTCCTGATCTATTGCCAAAGCAATACATTGGGTTGGATTTTGGTCTGTTGCTTCGGGGAAATCAATTTTCATGGTAACAGAAGCGGGAACAATTACCGTTTGACCAGGATTATATTCAAAACCCTGCTTATCAAATAAATGCATTACCTTTTTTCCACGTAGCATACTCGTAATTACAAAATCGTTAAAGGTTAAAGGCACCATGTAAGATTTTGTATAGGTTTCAAAAACATTAAGCTCACAACGTTCTAAGGTATAAGAGGTCCGGTTTTCGACAAGGGTTTGTAAATTTTCCGTTTTACTCAAGTTAACGGTATCCAAAGTATGCTGCATAGTAATTTGGTTAGATTATTTACTTGATATTCAAATATAACTGTATTTCGATAAGGTTACATAGCCTGAAACAATAATGCTACCATTTGCTACAATTTCACTATCTGAACCGATGGGTTTGCGCTTAGGTTTGTAATAACCAAATCTCAAAATCATGGAAAATTTAATAAGCAAACCGAGCTTTAAACCACATTACGATAATTTTATTGGAGGAAAATTTGTACCGCCTGTAAAGGGTGTTTATTTTGATAACATCTCTCCAATTGATGGAAAAGTATTTACAAAAGCGGCCCGTTCTAGTAAAGAAGATGTTGAGCTTGCGCTCGATGCTGCACACGAAGCTTTCAAAACCTGGAGCAAAAGTGCACCAACTTACAGGAGTAACATTCTGTTAAAGATCGCTCAGAAAATTGAAGATAATCTTGAATATTTAGCCACTGTAGAAACCATTGACAATGGTAAAGCTGTACGCGAAACTTTAGCCGCTGATTTACCATTGGTGGTTGATCATTTCCGCTATTTTGCTGGTGTAATCAGAGGAGATGAAGGCAGCATTTCTGAACACGATGAGCACACGGTTAGCATTGCGTTACACGAACCAATCGGCGTTGTGGCTCAAATCATCCCATGGAATTTTCCGCTTTTAATGGCAACATGGAAAATTGCACCAGCATTAGCAGCAGGTTGTTGTACAGTGGTTAAACCAGCCGAGCAAACACCAGTTTCGATAATCATTTTAATGGAATTGATTGGCGATTTATTGCCTCCAGGGGTTTTAAACATTGTAAACGGTTATGGCATCGAAGTTGGTAAACCACTTGCAACATCATCCAGAATTGCAAAAGTGGCTTTTACAGGAAGTACAACATCTGGCAGGTTGATTATGCAATACGCAGCCGAAAATATCATTCCATCAACAATGGAATTGGGTGGTAAATCTCCAAATATTTTCTTTGAATCTGTAGCAGATGCTGACGATGAATTTTTCGATAAAGCTGTAGAAGGTGCAGTGATGTTTGCTTTAAATCAAGGTGAAATTTGTACTTGTCCATCGCGTTTATTAATTCAGGAAAGTATTTACGATAAATTTATTGCAAAGGTAATTGAGCGTACAAAAGCAATTAAAACTTTACATCCTTTGGATAGAACCGGAATGATGGGTGCTCAAACCTCAAACGAGCAATACCAGAAAATTCTATCCTACCTAAAAATTGGTAAGGAAGAAGGGGCTGAAGTTTTAGTTGGTGGCGAAGCAAATAAACTTGACGGTGATTTATCAACCGGATATTATATTGAGCCAACCATTTTAAAAGGACACAACAAAATGCGTGTTTTTCAGGAAGAAATTTTTGGACCTGTAGTATGCGTTACAACTTTTAAAACCGTAGAAGAAGCCATCGAAATTGCAAACGATACACTTTATGGATTAGGCGCAGGTGTATGGACAAGAGATGCACACGAACTTTATCAAGTTCCAAGAGCGATTCAGGCTGGAAGGGTTTGGGTAAATCAATATCATGCTTATCCAGCTCATGCGCCATTTGGTGGCTATAAAAAATCTGGTTTTGGTCGCGAAAACCATAAAATGATGCTTGACCATTACCGCAGCACTAAAAACATGCTTATTTCTTACGATAAAAATAAACTAGGTTTCTTTTAAGGGAAATTTGTTCCGGCTGTTATTTTGTTTAGCAGCCGGTTTTTATTTATTAAATTGTAAGAAATGATAAAGAGAGTATTAGTAACAGAAAAAGCTGCAGAAGTTATCAGTAAACTTAAAGCTGAATATGGTGAGTTGATGTTTCACCAAAGTGGAGGTTGTTGTGAAGGCTCTTATCCACATTGTTTTGAAAAAGGTGGTTTCTTAATTGGCTCTAACGATGTTTGTATTGGCGAAATTGAAGGCTGTAAGTTTTACATGGCAGGCGACCAATTTGAATATTGGAAACATACGCAACTTACACTTGATGCTATGGAAGGAAGAGCTGCCAGTTTTTCTTTAGAATCTACCCTGGATGTTGGTTTTTATATAGATTCGAGGTTGTTTACTGATGATGAAATTAAGGATTTGGAACCTTTAATTCCGCTGGAAGATGACTAACCAAAACGCTTTATAACTTCATCAAGAAAAGGGATTTGCCTTTCGTTAATTTTAATTTTTGCCTCCTGATAATTAAACCATTCTCCTTTATCAATTTCGGCAATTTCTATTTTTTTGCCGCTTCGCGGAGGCCATTCCATTTCGAAGGTATTGCTTACAATTTTCGAAGCATCAAAATCGAAATTAATTGCCCAACAGTAAACTTTCTTTCCGCCTTTTTGGGTAATTTCTTTTAGCGGAATAAATTCTCCTTCAAGTTTGATGGAAGTTTCCTCTTCAAATTCGCGAATCGCCGCTGCAAGCATTTCTTCATTGGCAAGTAATTCTCCTTTGGGTACAGTCCACACTCCGGCATCTTTTTTAGCAAAAAATGGTCCGCCCGGATGTACAAGGAAAAACTCAAATTCTTCCCCAATTATCCTAAATGCTAATATGCCTGCGCTTTGTTTCAAAACTTAAAGTCTAAATTAAACAAAAAAAGCAACCTGATTTTTTTCAGATTGCTTTTCTAACCAAACCGTTAAACCGATTATAGTAATCCGTATATTCCATGAGCATAAGTACGCAAAGATTCTGAAACCGTTTTCATCTTTTCAGGAGACGGTCCTTTCACCTTATATGCTTCAGGGTGCATTGTATCTTGATTGTAATTGTTTTCTTCTACAACGCTTTTACGTGTAAGCGTATCATTCTGATTTTCGTCTGTTTTCAAAGGAGCCATGTGCTATATATTTTTATCAAGAACACGGCTCAAATCAATTTTGTTTTGCTCAGATAATAAAAAAAATCAATCTGACTAAAAACCAACAAATGGCAGATTATTTTTCTAGGCTGGATATCCAATTTTCGGTATTGGAAACCAAAACAGGAGTAGCAGAAGCAACAATTTTTAAAATTCCTCCAGCATTAATTTCGTCCTGTGTAATGTAATTCTTATTAAACTTTTTACCGTTTAGAAAAACCTCTTTTACGTATTTATTTTTAACGCTGAAATTTTCTACTTCAACCTTAAATGTTTTACCTGCTTTAACCTGATAAGTAACTGATTTAAAAAGCGGAACGTTTAAGTAATAAACCGGCCAACCCACGCATGGAGGAGAAAATCCACTCGCTGTAAAAACATACCAAGCCGACATTGCGCCTGCATCATCATCCATTGTACGTACATATGCCTGGGGTTTATTTTGGTAGATTTTACCGATAAAAGAACCAATGCCACGGCTGTTATCATTAAAGTAATTCTGGATAACGGTATCGGCTGCTAACTGGTGCATCCAATCCTGAGATTTATACCCAGACTTAGTAACATTGTACATTAACGGAGCTTGCAAATCAGGTTCGTTTGCGTGGTTATATAAATCTCTTTCGAAGAATGTATCTAAGTTTTTAAGGTAATTTTGTTCTCCACCATCAAGTTCAATCAACCCTTTAAAATCGTAAGGAACAAACCAACGATACTGCCAGATGGTTCCTTGATATAAGCCTCTTGCCTGCATTCTGTCAACATCATTTTTCGTTAGGTCTTTAAAATCTTTGTTCCAATAGGTTTTATATTCCAGAGCTTTATTTAAGTAGAAATCTGATTTTTCTTTATTATTCTGAATTTTAAAAATTTCCGAAAGTGCCCAATTATCGTAGCTCGACTCTAAAGCTTTATCTGGCGATTTAAAATCTAAACCATTTACCTCTTTCATTAAAGAATCGGTTATGCTTTTAAAATCAACTTTGTAACCTTTGCGGTAAGCATCTAATAAGACAACAATACCGTGTTCGGTTCTAACTGTGTTTGATGGTTCTGTTTGCGTTGCATAATCCTTTTTGCCTGAGTTATATAAATCAGCAATGGAAGTCACAATTCCTTGGTAACGATCTGGCGATATAATTGAAAGCAATGGAAGTTGTGTGCGGTAATTATCCCAAATTGCCCAGCCATTATATCTTGTTTCAGTATCCTTTTTTAATTCACCTTTGGTGTTACGATATTGCCCATCACTTTCAGAAATTACGTACGGCGATTGCATGGTACGGTAAAGCATAGAATAAAATAGCTTTGCACTTTCCAAATCTCCATCAACAGCAATTTTACTCAAATTACTATTCCAATCTTTACTGCTTTGAGCTTTCATTTGTTCAAAAGGACCTTTATTAATTGATTTTTTAGCCGCATCTATACTAACAGAAGAAAATGCAATATTAATCCCTGCTGTGGTTGAAGCATTATTGAGCATCGCGATTAATTTATGATTGCTTTGCTCTTTCCAGGTAGCTTTTTCATCCAATTCGAGATAATAATACAAGCGATATTTACCAACACTACAAGTTGTTTTAGATACCAAAGTTCCACTTACTGTATTCCCATTTATTTCATGTTCTTCAGATACAAAAGCTCCATTAAATGCATAACTTAAATCCAGATAAAAACCTTTTTCTCCCTTTGGAAACTGATAAGCATGTTTGCCTGCGTTGCCCAAAACTGTTAATTGTGTTTTAATCTGGTTATCAAATCCAACTTCGTAATATCCCGGAGCTGCTTTTTCTGTTGATTTTATTAACATTGATTTTGATGGATCTGTACCCAAAAATGGTTTTATTAAGATATTTCCACCAGAACCCTGGCAACCAACGCCTTCAAATCTATTGTGAGTAAAACCTTCAAATTTCTTTGCCAAAAACTCATATCCGGTGTGGGTTTTTGGATAAGTTTGCGGACAAATACTCAACATGCTAAAAGGATAGGAAGCTGCCGGCGACATTTGGCCATGGTCTCCTGAAGAGCCTAAAAAAACGTTCACTAAATCTACAGGTCTGGTGTTGGCAATTGAGAAATTAGTTGATTTGCTCTGAGCTAATACGTTTAAGTAAATTAAAAAGCAAATGGCGGTTAAAATTCTTCTCATCTTTAATATCAATAATTTGTCTGGATTTCTTGGGGCTAAATTATATAATTTAAGGTTAATATATCGTTATATTTTATCTTCTTTGCATACCATGTAATAACAATAAAAAAGCCATCCTGATAAATCAGAATGGCTTAAATATTTTAAAAAAAATTCGCCTTATTTTACTGCTACCGGAACTGAAACTTTATCCCAATCCATTGTAAAACCAGCTTTGTTTACTTTATAAACTAAAGTTTCTTGTGTTGCTTTTAATGCTTTTACTTTAACATCTACACGTAAAGCATCTTTAGCTTCTTCATATTTATAAGCACCCCATTGTTTTGGCTCTTTGTTAAAAATTGCAGTCCATGTTCCGCTTTCTTTAGGGATTAAGAAAAAGCTGTATTTACCTGCTGGTAAAGCTTTTCCCTGAACCGTAATATTTTTATCAGTTTCGAAAGTTGTTGCTTCGTTAGCGCCTGCACGCCAAACAACATCATATTTTTCAAGGCCACCCCAAATTTTACGTCCTTTTACAGATGGGCTACTGTAAGCAATTGTAATCGTTGCATCCTTAATTTTTCCTGTAGCAGTTGCAGCCGGACTTGCTGGCTTTTTTGCTTCTTGAGCCATTGCGCCTACAGAAATAGTAATTGCCGCAAAAAGCAAAGCGATAGATTTAATAGTGGTTTTCATAGTAATATAATTATCTGTTTTTGTTGTTTTAATTTTACGAATTTAATGCTTTGGGTCGATAAAATAATAATCCTAAAGTCGAAAAAGCGATTACCGCAGCAGCGCCAATTACATTTAACCACAGAAAAGAAACGACATCAAATTCATAAACGGCAATTACAGCGATTTCTGATAAAATTGCAGAAATAAAAACTATTGTTCCGTTAATTTTTTTGAAGTAGAATGCCACAAGAAAAATCCCCAGAATTGGGCCGTAGAAAAGTGAGCCTAAAACATTAACGGCTTCTATCAGTGAACCCATTTGTGTAGCAAACATAGCAACTGCGATTGAAAAAATCCCCCAACCTAAAGTATGAAGCCTGCTGTACTTAAGTTCAGTGGTATCATCAATTTGTTTTTTACTGAAAATTAGATGTACATCTTTTAATGAGCAAGCCGCAAGCGAATTTAATGCTGCAGAAATAGAACCCCAACTCGCTAAGAAAATCACGGCAAACAATAAGCCTATCATACCAACAGGAAGTGTGTTTTTGACGAAATACAGGAAAATATAATTGGTATCGGTTTTCTCTGCGTTGTAATTCGAATTATTTATTGCTTCTTCTACCCTGCCATGTAAAGCTTTTACTTCGCCCTGCGTAACTTTAAAATTGGCAATTGTAGTATTCAATTCTGGTGAATGACTTTCTTTCTGACTTAAAATGGTTTTAGATTGAGCGTTAAACCTCGTCTCTAATGTTTTGTGCTCTTTTTCAAAAGCTGCAGCTTGTTGAGGTTGGTTTTCTTTTAAAAACTGATAAGAACGTTCGTTAAAATAAATCGGCGCTGGTTTTAAAGAGAAAAACGCAAAGAGTAAAGCTCCGATTAAAAGTATGGCGAACTGCATCGGTATTTTAACCAAGCCGTTTAAAAGCAAACCCATTTTTGCGTTGGTATTGTCTTTTGCGGTAATGTATCGCCCAACCTGACTTTGGTCGGTACCGAAGTAAGACAGCGCTAAAAAGAAACCACCGATTAAACCACTCCAGATATTATATTTATCTTTCCAATCGAACTCAGTAGTAATTACGTTTAACTTTCCCGATTTTCCTGCTAGATAAAGTGCATCACTAAAACCAATACCATTTGGCATATTCTGCACCAATAAATAACCCGCAAAAGTCATGGTTCCTAAAATTATCAGAAACTGAAGTTTTTGTGTGTGCGCAATTGCTTTTGCACCGCCAACGTAGGTATAGATTAAAAGTATCCCTCCCGTTAGGATATTGGTTAAATAAATATTCCAGTTTAAAACGCTTGATAAAATTATACTTGGCGCATAAATGCTTATTCCGGTTGATAATCCACGGGAAAAAAGGAAAAGTAAGGACGTAAGCACTCTTGTTTTTTTATCGAAGCGATTTTCAAGATATTCGTAAGCGGTGTAAACATTTAATCGCTGAAATATTGGGATGAAAGTGATGCAAATTACAATCATCGCCAACGGCAAGCCAAAATAATATTGTACGAAACGCATTCCATCGGTGTATGCTTGTCCAGGTGCAGATAAAAATGTAATTGCACTGGCTTGCGTTGCCATAATGCCGAGCAATACAATGTACCACGGCATTTTGCTATCGGCTTTTAAATAAGATTCATTGCTCTTTTGCCCGCGACCAATAAAAACACCATAAACGACAACGGCGAGTAAAGTAAATATTAGAACAATCCAATCTATATTACTCATGCCCAAAATTTAGTAAACAAATAATAAAACACGATTTGAAACACCAATGCAATTGCCAATAAAATATACCAGGTATTCCAGTTTTTGAATTGATTTTTCATTTATTTTCCCGCTGAAATAAAGTTGAAGAATAGTCTTGCCGCACCCACATTACCTGCTGGTAATTGACGGAAAAATGCTAATGGTGTGTAAATAAAATTCCCTTTACCAAACTTCGCATACAAAGTTGAACCTTTAAGCGGTTCTTCGCCTGTATCGTTCATTTCGAAAAGTGGCTCATATTTTTCATCCCATTTGTCTGGAAAATAAGCACCACGTTCTTGCACCCAACCATTAAAATCATCGGCTGTAATTTTGTTTGGATAATTTAACAGCTTATGCTTAGGATTTAAAAATTTAACCGAAGCATTTTCTTCAGTAACCCTTTTTCCACTGATGCTAAAAGGATAAATGCCAAAGTTTTGCAGCGCCATATCTTGCGTGGTATTGTATTGCATTACAATTGTACCACCGTTTTCAACATAAGCCCTCAAAGCATTTTGCCAGTTTTTAATTCTTTTTTCTGTGTTGATAACCCGAACGCCAGTTACTATAGCGTCATAAGTAGCAAGTTTTAAAGGATTTAAAACATCGGCTTCAGTTAATACATCTACCTGCAATCCTGCCTGTCTCAAAAATTCAGGAATTAAATCTCCTGCACCATGAATATAACCAACCTTTTTTGCTAATACTTTAACATCATCTTTCAAAAGCCAGGTTGTAGCCGGAACAAAATATTGCAAGGATGGCAAATGAGGATATTGAATTAAAACCTGTCCTTTTGTAAACTCGTTAGTTTCAGAAGAAAAAACAGCTTCCAGCTTGTTCTGGCTTGTTTTAATCTTTGCCAAATCTTCCCCAGGAATTAAAAAATCTTTAATGGTTATGGTGTTTTCAGCTAAATTTATTCCAGTAAAAGTTTTAACCACGGTACTCCCGATTTTGAAACTTACTTTACCGTAATTAATATTTTTGTTTGCCTTTAATTTTAGTGTAATTGCAAGTGCTTCCTTTTCCCTAGCAAAATAAACAGGTTCGGTAAAACTCAAATCCAAAGCCGGAACAATTCGAAGTTGCTCTACAACATCGCCCTTAACAGGGTCTAATTTTTTGAATGATAAAGGAAGCTTTACCGTAAATTTATCTGTATCGATTTTTAGCAATAAAGTAACATTTAGAGCCGCTTCATTTTCTGCCAAACCGATTAGTGTATCATTCGCAACGCTAAAAGTTGCTGCGTTTTTTGCAGGTTTCTCCAGCCAATAAGGCTCAGTTAGTTTAGCATCGGCTGGAATTTGGATTTTACGTTCGATTGTAACTAATGAATCGCCAACAATTCTTCTGTTTAAATTATCAGTTTGATTTATCCAGTTTACTTGTTGTAAAATAACCGGACTTGCCGACCTTGAAATTACATTTAAGCGAAAACTGTAGCTATTGCCTGCAATGGCTTCAGGCTGATTTGTAACCACCTCGCCCATAAATCCTGTGCAGCTTAAAATAATTTTATCAATGGCCGCAAGTTTGTCTTTTTTCAGGTTAACATCCTTAAGCTCGACGATTTTTTTTCGCAACATCAATAAACCATGCAAACTCTTATCAGGATGATTGTAATCAAAAGAAAGCAAAAGCACGTCAATTAAATCATCAACATCATTTACCCCTTTTTCCGTCCAATTAAGCGGAATTTTATCAAATAAAGAACCTTTTGCCTGCTCTCCTAAAACATGAGTAAAATATTCAGTTCTCACGCCTGCTACCGATTGCGTTCCTGCACCCTGACTTTTATGTAAACTTCTGCTCAAGCCTGCAAGCTCACCGTAGCCCATGCCTAATTGGGCATCATACTGTCCAACGTTTGCTTTTAATTGATTTTCGGATGTGGTATTTACATTTCCAAAGCGGAAGGTATTCCACAATAACCTTTTAGGCTGCCAAACGTTTACATACTTCAATTGATTTGGAAAGGCATTTTTATCTGCAGCGAGTTTAAATGCTTTTTCGGCAACAACAGCCGATGCAGCATGTTGCCCATGTCCTGCGGCAGCAGTTGGCGGGAAGCGGCAAATAATAACATCTGGGCGGAATTTTCTGATTACCCAAACCACATCAGCAGTAATACTATCCGCATCCCATTGTTTAAAGGTATCGTCGGTATTTTTCGAAAAACCAAAATCAATTGCACGCGTAAAAAATTGCTGTGCGCCATCTAAATTTCTGGCTTCGAGAAGTTCGTGAGTTCTGATTAACCCTAAAGCTGCTCCTTGCTCAGTTCCTAAAAGATTTTGTCCTCCATCACCTCTGGTTAAAGATAAATAGCCTGTTTCTACATTTTGTTCGTTAATTAACCAAGAGAGTAAACCCGTATTTTCATCATCTGGATGGGCTGCGAGATAAAGCACCTTAGGCATATGCTTAAGGGTTTTTAAATCTCTATATATTTCTGAAGATTTTGAAGGACGTACTTGTTGCGCCGAGCATAGAAAGGACAAAAAGCCCAATCCCAGTGTGGCAATAATTACTTTAAACATACAATTTGCTTTGTGTTGTTTCAAAGATGCTAAATTGCTTTTATTTTGAAGCGTAGAAAACAAAAAAGGTACAAACAAAGCAAAATTTTAATCCTTAATATTGTACCATAAATTACACCTATGAACGGGATTGTCCTCATCATTGACGATGAAAAGAAAATTTGCAGCTTACTTTCCAGAATTATAGAATTAGAAGGTTTTAAAACCTTGCAGGCAAATACCGGCAAAGACGGCATAAAACTTTTAAAAACAAATGATGTAGATGTTGTTATCAGCGATGTAAAATTACCTGATGTTAATGGCGTTAGCTTGGTAAAAGACATTAAAGCGATTAAATCTTATGTCGAAGTTATCAATTTAACTGCTTACGGAACCATTTCTGATGGCGTTTTAGCGATGAAAAACGGAGCTTTTGATTATTTGGTTAAAGGCGATGATAACGATAAAATTATTCCTTTGCTTTATAAGGCTATGGATAAAGTTAATCTTCAAAAGCGTGTTTTACAATTAGAAGATAAAACGACAAGAAAATACTATTTCGATACAATCATTGGACAATCAAAAGCTTTAAAGGAAGCTATAGAGATATCAAAAAAAGTAAGCAAAACGGATACAACGGTTTTACTTTTAGGCGAAACAGGAACTGGAAAAGAAGTTTTTGCTCAATCTATTCATTACGAAAGTTTAAGGGCTTCTAAACCATTCGTTGCTTTAAATTGCAGTGGTTTCAGTGCTGAGTTATTAGAAAGCGAGTTATTTGGTTATAAAGCCGGAGCTTTTACCGGAGCAAATAAAGATAAAAAAGGACTTTTAGAAGAGGCAAATGGCGGAACATTATTTTTGGATGAAATTGGAGAAATGCATCTGGATTTACAGGCCAAACTGCTCAGAGTTTTAGAAAATCAAAGTTTTATTAAAGTTGGTGATACGCATACGCAACAGGTAAATGTACGTATTCTAGCGGCAACGAATAAAGATTTAAAAGCTGATGCAGCCAGCGGAAAATTCCGTTCTGATTTATATTACAGGCTTTCTGTTTTCACAATTTCTCTCCCTCCGTTACGAGAAAGAAAATCAGATATTGCTGCCTTAGCCAAATATTATTTGAAGGAGTTTTCTACTAAAATAAATCAACCAAAAATTAAACTGAGTGATAAAATTCTGGAAGTTTTTAAAAAATACAATTGGCGGGGAAATATCCGTGAACTTAAAAATGTAATAGAACGGTTGGTCATCTTATCAAATGAGAATGAATTAAGCATATCGGCTTTGCCACAAGAATTTTTCGAATTTGCCCCAATGGAAAATAACTTCAATCTACAAGAAGTAGAAAAACAACACATTCAAAAAGTGTTGGCACATACAAAAGGGAATAAAACAGAAACCTCTCGACTGCTAGGTATTGGACTCACCACACTCTACAGAAAATTAGAGGAATACGGAATTTCAGAAATTTAATTTAATAAATTACGTTCTTTACGTAATCGATTTGCTTTATTAGCAGATAAATATTTTATACAAAAACCAAGTATGCAGAAAAGCCTTCTAACCATTTTATTATCCCTTATTACATCTTCAATTTTTGCACAGCAAAATTACTTTCAACAACATTTAACTTACAATATCGATGTTACTTTAAATGATAACGATAAATCGCTTAAAGGTGCCGAAACGATTATTTACAAAAATAATTCTCCCTCAAATCTCGATTTTATCTGGTTTCATATTTGGCCAAACGCCTATAAAAATGAATCAACTGCGTTATTTCAACAAATAAAAACCGATAAATCCCGTAAGGAGAAACTTAAAAATGTAACCTACGGCAGTATTGATGGGTTAAATTTTAAGGTTGAAGGCAAAGCAGCTAAAACAGAAGCGCATTCAAATCCACAATATATAGATGTGATTAAAGTTTTACTACCATCGCCATTAAAACCAGGCGATTCTGTTTCAATATCAACAGATTTTAATGTGAAATTACCAAGTTATTTTTCTCGTTCTGGCTATGTTGAAACTCAATTTATGGTTACGCAATGGTATCCAAAACCCGCAGTTTTTGATAAGGATGGTTGGCATGAATTTCCATACTTGGATATGGGCGAATTTTACAGCGAATATGCAGATTACAAAGTACATATTACTTTACCATCATCGTATATTGTTGGTGCAACAGGTGTTTTGCAAAATGCTGACGAACTAAATGCATACAAAACTATTGGTTCAAAAAATACAGCCAACAGAAATAACAAACCTGAACTTTATAAACCTGATGGTAAATCAGAAACCAAAAAATTAACTTACTCTATAAATAATGTTCCAGATTTTGCCTGGTTTGCTGATAAAGATTTGGTTATTCAATATGATACGGTAAAACTTGCATCGGGAAAAGTGGTTGATGCTTTTAGTTACTATCATAATAAGAAAAATACACTTTGGGTAAACAGTATCGATTACATTAAAGATGCGACGAAGAAATACAGCCAGTGGATTGGTGAGTACGAATATCCAACCGTTCAGGCTATTGAAGGTCCAAAAAATAATGCCAGCGGCGGAATGGAATATCCCACCATTACTTTAATTACAAGTCCGGATGCAAAGAAAGAAACTTTAGATGGTGTAATTACACACGAAGTTGGACACAACTGGTTTATGAGTATGCTTGGAAGCAATGAGCGGATGCATACATGGCAAGATGAAGGTTTTAATACTTTTTACCAGTTTAGATACGAAGCTGAAAAATACAAGGCTAATTCTATTTTTGGTGATGCGATTCCGGCAAATATTAAGGAATTACCTACAGACAAATTTCTGGCAAGTATTTATGGTGCTTTATCTAATGTTCCAATGGAATCGGCGATTGAAACACCCGCAGCTGATTTTAAAACTTCAGAAGAATATGGTTTGATTTCTTATGCTAAAACGGCTTTATGGCTTTATATTTTAGAAGCTGAAATCGGTCAGGAAAAATTCGACAAAGCTTTTCAGGCTTATTTTAGCGAGTGGAAAAACAAACACCCAACGCCAGCAGATTTTAAGGCTTCTTTCGAAAAATCTTTAGGTGTTAATTTGGATAAGTATTTTGAACTGCTAAATCAGAAAGGAAAGTTTTAAGGGAGGTGAAAGGTTAAAGCTGAAAGACCAAAGCTCGAATGCTACAAAAAAGAAAAAAGCCCGCCTGGCTAAGACAAAAAAACATCATACCAAAACGGTAAAAACCTTTCCAAAATGGAAGGGTTTTTTTTTGCCTAAAATTTTGATTTCACATTCAAAACAAATCAAACAACTGTAAAACAATCTTTTACAGAAAATACATTTTCATCGGCACAAGAGTTGGCAATAGGCATTTCATAAATCAATAAGTTATGACAATTATCCTGTTTCTAATTCTAATCCTGCTCTGTTGGGCAACTTACCTTTCCATCGATTGGTTCGAAAAAAATTAAAGAAAATGTTAGCACTACTTATCATCGCAATCGCCGTATTTATCTATATGATTTACGTGTTGATTAAACCAGAAAAATTTTAACGCAGTTGTCATGTTGGGCTTGTCGAAACACTAAGCACAACGACAATCATTTGTAAAAAACAAAAAAATGAACACTGAATTAACTGGCATTATTGCCACCTTCTTGCTAACGATAGTCATTGCCATCCCTTTGGGTAAGTATTTGGCGAAAGTTTTTGCAGGAGAAAAAGTCTGGACAGACTTTTTAAAGCCGTTGGAAAACGGAATTTATAAACTTTCAGGCATCAACATTAAAGAACAGATGAACTGGAAACAACAATTAAAAGCTTTGCTAACCATCAATGTTTTATGGCTCGTTTACGGCTTTTTTGTGTTGATATTTCAGGAAAAATTGCCCTTTAATCCTGATGGAAATCCTGGAATGACACCAGATTTGGCTTTCAATTCCATCATCAGCTTTGTTGCCAATTGTAACCTGCAACACTACTCAGGCGAGAGCGGTGTAAGCTATCTCACACAGCAATTTGTACTGATGTTTCTACAATTTGTGAGCGCAGCAACAGGTATAGCCGCAGCTGTGGTATTATTTAAAGCTTTTAGAGATAAAACCACCACACAGCTGGGAAACTTTTGGGAGTTTTTCGTAAGGGCCATTACACGATTATTATTGCCATTATCAATTGTTGTGGCGCTGATTTTAACTTTTAATGGCACACCTGCCAGTTACGACGCAAAAGACCAGTTCATTTCTCTTCAGGGCGATACCGTAAATGTATCAAGAGGCCCGGCAGCGCAGATGATTGCCATCAAACACTTGGGAACGAATGGTGGTGGGTATTTTGGTGCAAATTCTGCCCATCCATTCGAAAACCCGAGTTACCTAACCAACATGGTTGAAATTATTGCCCAAACCATCATTCCCATGGCTATGATTATCGCGTTCGGATATTTCATCCGCAGGAAAAAATTGGCCTGGACTATCTTCGGCGTAATGACCATTGGTTTATTGATGCTAATGATTCCAACGCTGACTTCTGAATTAGGCGGAAATCCTGCTTTGGCTAAGATGGGCATATCACAAAATACTGGAGCAATGGAAGGTAAAGAAGTGCGCCTCGGACCTGCTGCCACCGGCTATTGGAGTACTTTAACCACTGTAATTTCTACAGGTTCGGTAAATGGAATGCATGACAGCACCATGCCACTAACAGGTTTATGGCAATTACTAGCGATGATGATAAACGCCATTTACGGCGGTTGCGGCGTGGGATTATTAAATTATTTCATTTATCTGATTATTGCTGTATTTATCTCGAGCTTAATGGTGGGTAGAACGCCAGAGTTTTTAGGTCATAAGGTTGAAGCCAGGGAAATTAAAATTGCTGCCATCATCACGTTGTTAAGTCCGTTTTTAATTTTAGCGGGAACAGCCATTGCAAGTTTCGTATTTACCAATCATGGCGATGCAGCCTGGGCTACCCAACCTAAAAATTGGTTAAATAATTCTGGTTTCCACGGTTTCTCAGAAATGCTTTACGAAGTCACTTCATCAAATGCGAATAATGGTTCTGGCTTCGAGGGTTTAGGTGATAACAATGTATTCTGGAATGTGCTTACTGGTGTGATTATTTTCTTAGGTCGCTTTTTACCAATAATTGGCCCAGTTGCCATTGCAGGTTTATTAGGTGCTAAAAAATTCATCCCGGAATCTGCAGGAACTTTAAAAACTGATACCAAAACATTTGCACTAATGACTTTCGCTGTGATTTTAGTGCTTAATGCGCTGTCGTACTTCCCAGCGTTGGCTTTGGGGCCGTTGGCGGAATACTTTTCTCAATTGAGGTAAAACGTGAGCTGGATGATGGATAAGGGAATAGACTAAACATCATCCAGCTCTAAAGATTTATTAATGATGGAAAATGAATATTGGAACAGTCCGAAACACATTATCCATCTTACATCAAACATCTTACATAAATAAAAATGAAACCCAATAATAAATTATTTGAACCCGCTTTAGTGCAAACTGCATTGAAACAATCTTTCATCAAACTCGACCCGCGGGTAATGGTTCGCAACCCGGTGATGTTCACCGTTGAAATCGGCACGCTGGTAATGGCTTACGTTACGGTGTATTCTTTCAGTAACAGCGAACAAGGTTCTCCATTGTATAATTTCTTCGTCTTTTTAGTGCTGTTGTTAACGGTTTTGTTTGCCAATTTCGCGGAAGCAATAGCCGAGGCACGAGGTAAAGCACAGGCAGATAGCTTACGTAAAACCCGTGAAGAAACACCTGCAAAAGTTGTTTTGCAGAATGGAACAATTGAAATTCGTTCATCTAATCAACTGAATAAAGGCGATATTTTTGTTTGTGAATCCGGTGATACCATTCCAACCGATGGGGAAATTATCGAAGGTATCGCAACCATCGATGAATCGGCGATTACTGGTGAATCTGCTCCCGTAATTCGTGAATCTGGTGGCGATAAATCTTCTGTAACCGGTGGAACAAAGGTTTTATCAGACGAAATAAAAGTTAAGGTGAGTACCGCTGCCGGCGAAAGTTTTTTAGATAAAATGATTGCTTTAGTTGAAGGTGCATCTCGCCAGAAAACACCTAACGAAATTGCGCTAACTATTTTGTTGGCCAGCTTCACATTGGTTTTCATTATCGTTTGCGTAACGCTGAAACCATTCGCTGATTATGCCAACACGCCAATTACCATTGCAGCATTAATTTCACTGTTCGTTTGTTTAATCCCGACAACCATTGGTGGTTTATTATCGGCAATCGGTATCGCCGGAATGGACAGGGCGTTAAGGGCAAACGTAATTACCAAATCGGGTAAGGCTGTAGAAACAGCAGGTGATATTGATGTGCTGCTTTTGGATAAAACCGGAACGATAACCATTGGTAACCGTAAGGCAACCAACTTCTATCCTACTGCAGGAGTAGTTATTAAAGATTTAACCGATGCCTGCGTATTGAGTTCTTTAGCTGATGAAACCCCGGAAGGAAAATCAATTATCGAATTAGCTGCCGAACAAGGTTTTAAGAATACGGGTACGCCACATGGTTCAACATTTATAAAATTCACTGCGGAAACCCGCTCCAGCGGATTGGATACTACAGATGGAAGACGCATCAGAAAAGGTGCTTTTGATTCCATCAGGAATATAGTGGAAAAAGCTGGAAATATCTTTCCATCGGATATCGAAGACCATGTTAAATCCATCGCCACGAATGGCGGAACACCTTTAGTGGTTTCAGAAAATGAAAAGGCTTTAGGCGTAATAGAATTGCAGGACATCATCAAACCCGGCATCAGTGAACGTTTCGAACGCTTAAGAAAAATGGGCGTTAAAACGGTAATGGTTACCGGCGATAATCCTTTAACTGCGAAATACATTGCAGAAAAAGCTGGCGTAGATGATTTTATCGCAGAAGCAAAACCTGAAGATAAAATGAATTACATTAAAGATGAACAGGCTTTAGGAAAACTGGTTGCCATGATGGGTGATGGTACAAATGATGCACCTGCACTTGCACAAGCTGATGTTGGTGTAGCGATGAACAGCGGAACCCAGGCTGCGAAAGAGGCTGGAAACATGGTTGATTTGGATAACGACCCAACGAAATTAATCGAAATTGTAGAAATTGGAAAGCAACTTTTAATTACCCGTGGTACGCTAACCACTTTCTCTATCGCAAATGATGTAGCCAAGTATTTCGCCATCGTTCCGGCTTTGTTTATTGCTTCCATTCCAGCTCTGCAAAGTTTAAACATCATGGGTTTGCATACGCCAGAAAGCGCAATCATGTCGGCCGTTATTTTTAATGCGATTATCATCCCGATTTTAATTCCACTGGCACTTAAAGGTGTGGCCTACAAACCGATTGGCGCAACGGCTTTGCTACGTAGAAATTTATTCATTTATGGCATCGGAGGTGTTGTCGCTCCGTTTATCGGCATTAAATTAATTGATTTAGTAATTGGGTTGCTTGTTTAAAAGAGGGAATGGAAAATAGGGAATAGGAAATAGGTCAGGCGGCTAATAATCATTACCTAAAACTCAAATCTATTTTCAATTTCCTCACACCCAATCCCTAAAAGTCAAATCTATTTCCTATTCCCTAAATGACCATTTTCTAAAATTCAAAAAAAATGAAAAAATACATCATACAATCGCTACGCTTAACACTGGTTTTAATCGTATTGTTATGCATCATCTACCCCATCAGCATTGCGTTAGCAGGCAAACTTTCTAACGGAAAAGGTGGCGGAGAAAAAATCACCAGAAATGGTAAAACTGCCGGCTACGCTTTAATAGGTCAATCGTTTACTAAACCCGAATATTTCTGGGGTCGTCCATCAGCAGTTGGCTACAATGCGGCGGGTTCTGCTGGCTCGAACAAAGGTCCGTCCAATCCAGATTATCTGAAAGAAGTTCAATCTAGAATTGATACACTTTTGAAATATAATCCAGGGTTAAAAAAATCAGATATCCCTGCTGATATGGTTACTGCTTCGGGTAGTGGCTTAGACCCGAATATTTCTGAACAAGGTGCGGCCATACAAATTGCCAGGGTGGCAAAGGCCCGTAAAATTGACGAGCAGAAAGTTAAAGAATTAGTGGCGATGAACACTTTAAAACCAATGATGGGTTTATTTGGACCGTCATCAGTAAACGTGTTGAACCTGAATTTAGCACTGGATAATTTGTAGAAACCCTGTCATCTGAGTGTAGCGAAGAATCTCCAAGCGGCAGAAACCTTCCCTAAATAAGCTTTTAACCTAAGTTTCTACAGAAAATTCTTGTACTACTAATCGATTGCAGATTCTTCGTTCCTCAAAATGACAAACACTAATAAAATCATGAAAAAATTAATCACCCTTATTACAACATTAACAGCAAGCTTAACTGCCTTTGCTCAAGAAGAACCTAAAGTAAAATTCTCAGGCTACTTAGAAACCTACTATGGTTACGATTTTAATAAACCAGTTGACCATAACCGCCCAGGCTTTATATATTCTCACAATCGTGCAAACGAACTAAACTTGAATTTAGGTTTTATCAAAGCGGCTTATGATAGTGGTTCAATCCGGGCGAATCTGGCAGTAATGGCTGGAACTTATGCCAATGCTAACTTAGCGGCAGAGCCTGGCGTTCTAAAAAATATTTTCGAAGCCAACGCAGGGGTTAAACTTTCCCAATCAGAAAACCTGTGGATTGATGCCGGAATTTTCGCTTCACATATTGGTTTTGAAAGTGCCATCTCTAAAGATTGCTGGGTATTAACCCGCAATATCGCATCAGAAAACACACCATATTATGAATCTGGAGCAAAACTTACTTATGGCACAAAGGATGGAAAACTGACCGCGACCCTACTCTACCTAAATGGATGGCAAAGGATTACCCGCGTTGATGGCAATAACAAACCCGCTGGTGGTTTACAATTAACCTGGAAACCGACTGATAAAATCACAGTAAATTACAGCAATTATTTAGGAACTGAAGGTCCAGATTCGGTACGTGTAAACCGATTATACCATAATATTTATGGGGTTTTTCAGTTCACAAATAAATTTGGTTTAACCCTTGGTTTCGATTACGGAGCACAGCAAAAAGTTAAAGGCAGTAGCGAGAAAAATGAAATACTATCGCCTGTGGCAATTGCACAATATAAGTTCGCTCCAAAATGGGCCATCGCTGGTAGATTCGAATACTATGAAGATAAAAATGGTATTTTTATTTCAACAGGAACACCAAATGGTTTCAAAACAAAAGGCTATTCTCTAAACCTCGATTACTCGCCAATTTCAAATGCAGTTATCCGTTTAGAAGGCAAAACCTATGGTAGTAAAGACAAAATTTTTATCAGAGAAAGCAACGCAGTGAATGCGAATACCACCTTAACGGCGAGTATTGCAGTAGCTTTTTAATTGATGGGTGAAGGAAGATGTAAAATGGATGATGTGCAAAGTTCCTTCATCCATCTTACATTCTTCCATTTTACATATAACATGAAAGACGATTCAGTTAAAAACTTCCTCAATCTCATTAAAAAATCAAGGCGAGGAAAACTCAAAATCTACATTGGGATGAGCGCAGGCGTGGGTAAAACCTATCGGATGCTGCAAGAATCTCATGCGCTTTTGCGTAACGGAATCGATATTTGCATTGGCTATGTAGAAACTCATAAAAGAGCAGAAACTGAGGCTTTGGTTGCTGGTTTGCCACTAATCTCAAGAAAAAATATTTTCTACCGTGGAAAGGAAATAGATGAAATGGATTTACAAGGCATTTTAAATCGCCACCCCGAAATTGTTATAGTGGATGAACTGGCACACACCAATGCCGAAGGCAGTAAAAACGAGAAACGCTGGCAAGATGTTTTCGATTTATTGGAGGCTGGAATTAGTGTAATATCGGCCGTAAACATTCAGCATTTGGAAAGCATAAACGAAGAAATTGAACACATCACAGGCATTAATGTTACCGAGCGGATTCCAGATAAAATTCTTGAAATTGCTGATGAAATTGTAAACATCGATTTAACAGCCGATGAATTAGTGACCAGATTGAAAGAGGGGAAAATATACGATAAAAGCAAAATTGAAAGCGCTTTACAAAACTTTTTCCAGGCTGATAAAATTTTGCAGTTGCGGGAACTGGCTTTGAAAGAAGTGGTGCATCAGGTTGAGCGAAAAATTCAGACCGAAATACCAAAATCCATCAAGTTACGTCCGGAAAGGTTTTTAGCCTGTATTTCATCCAATGTGGAGACTGCAGGCGTAGTCATTAGAAAAACTGCCCGATTGGCTTCATATTATCGTTCGCCTTGGATTGTTTTGTATGTACAAAGTGATGCCGAAAGTTTCGATAAAATAAAGTTAGATAAACAACGACATTTGATTAATCATTTCAAGCTGGCAACCGAATTGGGTGCCGAGCTGATTAAAGTTAAAAGCAACCAAATTACCCAAACCATTATCAACATGGCAACAGAAAAAGAAATCACAACCATTTGCGTTGGCAAGCCGCATTTAACCATTTTTCAAGTGATTATGCGAACGGCAATTTTTAATCAACTGTTGCGTAATTTAGCGGCAAAAGAAATTGATTTGGTTATACTATCTTAAACCATTTTACCGCAAAGAACACAAAGAAAAATCGCAAAGAACGCAAAGTAAATGGCAACTATCTTGGTGTTTCTCTGTGTTAAAAAACCTTAAATTATTTGACCACAGAGTTCACTGAGAAAAACACAGAGTACACGGAGTTTGAGAAACCAGCTTTGTGTTCTTTGCGAAAAACTCAGCGCTCTTTGCGGTTAACAAAAACAACATCATCATGAAAATAAAAACCAAGCTCCGCCTCGGATTCGGGTTTCTCTTTATAATCGTCTTATCCTTTGGATTGATTGCGCTTTTCTTTTTAAATGAGCTTTCTGATAAATCGAAAGTTATCCTGAAAGACAATTACAAATCGCTGAAATATGTTTCCGCAATGCGAAATATAGCAGATGAAAACAATTTTCCGCTACCCGAAGAAAAAGCAAAAATATTTGAGCAAAATTTAAAAAATGAAGGACAAAACATTACAGAAAATGGTGAAAGAATAGCCTATCAAAAACTGGCATTTGCTTATCAAAAGTTGCAAAAAACAGCCAATGCTATCGAATTAAAAGATATGCGTTCTTCACTTCAAAACATCGAAGAAGTGAATATGAAAGCCATTTACGATAAAAATGAAATGGCAAATGCTACATCTTCAAGGGCAAATTTATACATTTCAATCGCTGCAATGGTTGGTTTCCTCATCTTATTTACATTCATTGTTAATTTCCCAGGTTTTGTAGCCAATCCGCTAGCCGAATTTAGTCAGGCGATAAAACAAATCAGCAAAAAAAATTATAAGCAGCGACTTCATTTCAATAATCATGATGAGTTTACTGAACTTGCAGATTCGTTCAATGGCATGGTGGTAAAATTAAATGAATGGGAGAACAGTAATATTTCTAAAATTAAATCTGAAAAATCGCGAATCGAAGCCATCATTGCGCAAATGCAAGATGCCATTATCGGTTTAAATGAAAAGGACGAGGTGCTTTTTTTAAATCATTTAGCAGCAAAGCTGATGAACCTCGACGAAGAAAAAATCATCGGACAAAACGTTACAGAATTGATGAAAAAAAATGAATTATTGAAAAGAATCATCAAGCCAGAAACGGAAGATAAAACGCTTAAAATTTATGCTGATGAAAAGGAATCGTACTTTTTGTTAGAGAACCGCGAAATTATCATTCCAAATTACGAAACACCTGAAGATAAAACCTTATTTGAATCTTCAAAATCGGCAGGAAGCGTTTTTGTTCTAAAAAATATAACCCAGTTTAAGGAATTGGATGAAGCAAAAACGAATTTTATCGCCACAGTTTCTCATGAGTTAAAAACGCCGTTGGCATCAATAAAAATGAGCTTAAAATTGTTGAACGATGAACGCATTGGCAATATGAACGAGGAACAGATTCAACTGCTCACGCATATCAAAGAAGACTGCGACCGGCTACTAAAAATCACAGGTGAATTACTGGATTTATCGCAGGTGGAAACAGGAAATTTGAAACTTACTTTTGCCATTGCAAAACCTGAGGATATTGTAAATTATGCAATTGATGCTGTTAAATTTCAGGCAGAACAGAAATCAATAAAATTGGAGTTAAATTGTGATTCTAATTTGCCTAATGTAAATGCAGATATTCAGAAAACGGCCTGGGTTTTAGTTAACTTTTTATCAAACGCACTGCGTTACAGTTCAGAAAAATCGACCGTAAAAATTGATGTTTTTCAGAAAGATAAATTCATTCAGTTTTCAGTTCAGGATTTTGGAAAAGGTATAGATGAAAAGTACCAAAAACGATTGTTTGAGCGATATTTCCAAGTACCGACGGATGGTCAAAATAAATCGGGTTCGGGTTTGGGTTTGGCCATCTCTAAAGATTTTATCGAAGCCGAAGATGGCAAAATTTGGGTAATAAGTGCAATTGGAGAAGGAAGCAAATTTTGCTTTACGCTCCCGGTTGTTTAGTTAAATCAAAAGGAAATAAAACTGAGTAAAATCTTATTTAAACATGAAGGAAATCGCCAATCTTTTTAACCATTTCATCAAGAAGATTATACTTTATATTTAGCCAGTTCTTTTCTGTGACCAAATCTTGTAATAGGTTTTTTGTTTTTGAAGTTTGTAATTCAGGCAATTGCTTTAGCGTATTAAAAATGTTTTCAAAGCTTTTTGGATTATAAGTTTTTAGCTTTTCAGTTTCCATTACAAGACCTTGTAGTGAAAGAATAAGGGTTTGGTTTTCCATTTTGGTTTGATTTACAACAAAAATAATCAAGTAATTTTCAAATCGCACCGTAAAAACACCCTAATTTAAATTCGCCATTAAAATAATTTCAATCTATAAATCAAACAGTTAGCAACAAACACTAAACTATATAAGGTTCCATTTCTTTATCAATAGTTTTCCGTAATTCCATTAGTTTTATCGCATAGCCATGCATGGCATTTTCTTTCTCTGTTTTTGGAGTGAAAGACGGAATTGTTTTCGGTTTTCCATCCTCATCAACAGCCACGAAAACAATAATGCAGTGGGTGTTTTTAACAAATCCTGACTGACCAACTGGTTTCGAGAAAGCATCGACAGCAATGTGCATACTGGTTTTGCCCGTATAAATAATTCGGGCTTCCATTTTCACCAAATGACCGATGTGAACTGGATGAAAAAACCGAATTCCACCTACATAAACCGTTACACAATAAGAATCGCTCCATTGCAAAGCACAGGCGAAAGCAGCCTGGTCAATCCATTTCATCATCATACCACCATGCACCTTTCCACCGTAATTTACATCAGATGGTTCGCTTAAAAATTGTAATTCGATGTGATTTTTTGTTCTGGCCATGATAGTTATGTCCCGCAGATTAAAATGATTTACGCAAATAATTTTGCTAATGGCAATATGCGAAAATTAATGTTTTTGTGGTAATTTTTTTAAGATGACATCATTGCGAGGCATAAAGCAATCTTAAAGCTAAAGAATTTAATAACTACAATGCACGTCATTGCGAGGCACGAAGCAATCCTAAAGTGAAAGAATTTTATAACTACAGTTGTAGGATTGCTTCGTGCCTCGCAATGACGAACTATTGTGTATAGCACAGAAAAAATTATAAATCTGCGTAAATCATTTTAATCTGCGGAAGCATTTTAAAACAAAAAAGTCGCTCCAAATGGAACGACTATCATTAATAAAAAACCTTTGTGCTCTTTGTGCCTTTGTGGTAAACTTTTAAATCAGTAACCTTATTTTGCCATGATGCTAATCGCATAACCACCACCCGGAGCACAATTCAACGTTAACTTTGTTTTATTACTTACTTCCATTTTACGAATGGTATATGCTTTTGGATTCGTTTCATAATGCGCATCCTTTGCATCAGCATAAATAGTTGCTGTATATTTTTTACCAGCATCTAAAAAGCTGAAATCAATTTTCGAAGTACGGGCAATTTCATCATTCGTTCTTCCAACAAACCAATTGTTTTTTCCTTTAGCTTTACGGGCAAATGTGATGTAATCTCCAGGCTCGGCTTCTAAAACTTTCGTATCATCCCAGTCAACCGCAACATCTTTAATAAACTGGAAAGCATCTAAATGTTTGTTGTAAGTTTCTGGTAAATCTGCCGCCATTTGCAACGGGCTATACATTGTAACATAAAGTGCCAGCTGACGGGCAATTGTAGTGTGTACAAACGAATTATTTTCCGGATTATAAGCACTTACCTTGGTTTCGAAAATACCAGGCGTATAATCCATCGGACCGCCGATTAAACGGGTAAAAGGTAAAATGGTAGTGTGGTCGGCATTGTTACCCCCAAACGCTTCGTATTCTGTTCCACGGGCAGATTCGTTTCCAATTAAGTTCGGATAAGTACGAGCCAAACCTGTCGGGCGAACCGCTTCATGTGCATTAACCATAATTTTATATTCCGCGGCTTTTTCAATCGCGTATAAGTAATGGTTGTTTAACCATTGTCCGTAATGGTGCTCGCCACGAGGAATCATATTGCCTACATAACCGCTTTTCACAGCATCGTAGCCATTGGCTTTCATAAATTTGTATGCTGTATCTAAATGTCTTTCATAATTACGAACCGAAGAAGATGTTTCGTGGTGCATAATCATTTTAACATTTTTACTTGCCGCATAGCGATGCAATTCCAACACATCAAAATCAGGATAAGGCGTTACGAAATCGAAAACATAATCTTTCGTTTTACCGAACCAATCTTCCCAACCTTCATTCCAGCCTTCAACCAAAACGCCATCTAAACCATGCTTCGCTGCGAAATCAATATATTCTTTAACATGAGCTGTATTTGCGGCATGTTTCCCGTTCGGTTTAGTTTTGGAGTAATCGGTTACACCCAGCTGAACACTTGTTAAATCATTATAAGCCCAGGTACTTTTGCCAGTAATCATTTCCCACCAAACGCCAACATATTTTGTAGGCTTAATCCACGATACATCTTTGAATTTTGTTGGCTCGTTTAAGTTATAAGTTAGCTTAGAAGTTAAAATATCGCCCGCTTTATCGCTCACAATAATGGTTCTCCAGGGTGTAACGCATGGTGCCTGTAAATAACCTTTATCTCCTACCGCATCTGGCGTTAACCAGGATTCTAAGACCATGTTTTTATCATCCAAATTTAACGACATTAAAGAATAATTAATCAAAGCCGCCTCATGAATATTGATGTACAAACCATCTTTACTTTTCATCATTAAAGGTGTTTGTAAACCCGTTGGTGAGAAAGTTGTTTGTGAAGCATTTGGTGTAACCGCATCTTTCATTTTACCACGAACTTCTGATAAATTTGAAGTTACGGTGCTATATTCCTGTGTATCGTAATCGCCGGGTAACCAAAAAGCTTTATGGTCGCCAGCTAAAGCAAATTGTGTTTTCTCTTCTTTAATTACGAAATAATCAAGGTTTTTCTGCTCCGGAAATTCATATCTAAAACCCAAACCATCGTTAAATAAACGTAAACGAACAATGATGAAACGATTGCTTTCCTTTTGCGTTAAAGTAACCGCCAACTCATTATAATGATTTACGATTTCCTTTACCTCGCCCCAAACCGGTTTCCAAGTTTCGTTAAAGGTGCTGGTTTTGCTATCGCTTATCGTAAAACCACTGCTTAAGTTTTTACCATCTTTAAGTTCCAAACCAAGCTTGCTCGTTTTGATTACTTCCTTGCCTTTGTACTTTAAACTGTAAGTCGGTACACCTCCTGTTGCTAATGAAAAATTAGCAACCAAATTCGCATCAGGCGATTTTAATTCCTGTCCGGAAACGTTCCCGGAAAATAGCAAAACGCAAATAATTGCGAATAATTTAGAGAGGTTAATGATTTTGTTGTTTAGGTTTTTATTCACTTTATATAATTTACTTTTTAATTCTTTTATACTCCACGTCATTGCGAGGCACGAAGCAATCTCAATCCAATATTTATTAAAAAGATTGCCTCGTGCCTCGCAATGACGAGTTCTTTTATCTGTGTCGTTCGTCCTTAATCCAACAACAAAGTATCCTCCTCATCATCGGTCAAACTCAACTGAATACTATCGCTACCTGCAATACCTTCAATAGAGCCACGAATATGTGTGGCGTTTAACAATACTTTTTCCAATTGTTTTTCACGGGCTTTCCACAAACGTTCCATGGCATCACGTTCACGTTGGATAGACAACTTCATGCTCATAAAACCCTCGCGAATGGCTTTCCATTGCTCAGAAAATTCAGCTCCAGTTAAGTAATCGTAAAGCATGTGCATTTTATCGCCACGGTTTTCCTGCGATTTCATTGCGGTAGATAAACGTAAAATCCCATCACGCAACACATAAGCAACCGCATTAACTTCCTCAAAAGAGCAAATCCAAACGCCATCTTTCTGCCCGAAACAATCCATACCTTTCGGATAACACTGACTCACGATTACCGCAACATCAACGCCCATACTCCGCATGTCTTTTTTCAACTTTTCAATCCAGTCGCCACCGAAATCTTTGGTACGCTTACTTTCATAAATAATTTTGCCGCATTCTTGTCCAAAGTTATTTCGAACCACCTGCACACAATCCGCTCCACGAACACCTTTTCCAACTTCTTCTATTAAATCGAACGGGAAATTACTACGCAGTAATTCTTCTAAAATCAACTCCTGTACTTCGCCTTGCAATTGCATACTGCCTTGCTCCGCTTTGCGTTTCATTTCTTCAGCAAGTTTTTTCTGGTCGTCGAGTTGTTTTTCCAGTTCTCTTAAACGCAACTGGTGCTCGGTATCTTTAATGCTATTTTTTTCGGCTTCCTGTTTACGAATTTGCTCGACCAACTCATTGCGTTGCTCATTTATTTTACGCTGAAAAGCCAGCTCCATTTCTTCCTCTTTCAGCTTCAAACCCTGCTCACGACGCAAAAATTCTAATTCCTTTTCACGTGCAAGCTTTAGTTTTTCTTCGCTGTCTTTCGCATTGCCTTCCAGCATTTGCAATTTGGTTTCAAAATCCGACGCAATACTTTTACGCAGATTTTCTTCCAAATCGCCTTTTAATTTGTTCTTTTCTTCAACCAATTTAGCTTCGAAAGTTTTTTGTTGCTGCTGTTTATCTGCCTCAAAAACCTGAAGTTTACGTTGGTACTCCTCGTCTTTTTGTCTGGCATAGGCCGCCGCTTTCTCTCTCAGCTCTTTCTTATAATCTTCGGCCATGGCTTCTTCCATCGGAAAAACATGAGCACAGTTTGGGCATTTAATTTCGGTAGCCATAAATAATTTCTAATTCACAAAAGTTGAAGAGGTACAAAGATATTAAAGCTTTTTAGGAAAAGGTAAAGGAGTTTTGCACCATTTACTTAAAGCACTTTCGAGCGAACTTCATTCCCTGCCGTCAAAATTTTACTTACCGGGCATTTAGCCGCAATATCTTCCAGTCTTTGTTTCTGTTCTTCAGTTAAATCGCCAGTACAGGTAATTTCTTCGAGGAAAATATTTTGCGCATTTTCGATTCCCATATTTACCTCCACCTCAATTTTATCAACCGCCCAACCTTTTCTGTCCACATACATCCGCAGCGTAATCGCCACGCAAGATGCAAGCGAGGCCATCAACAAGCCTTTTGGTGCAAAACCTTTATTCGTTCCACCTAAATCTGCAGGCTCATCTATTACAATATCATGCGTTCCGTTCGTTACTGCACAAGCGTAGTGCTCTTTATTTATCGTTGCTTTTACCATTATATTTCGATTTAAAAAGTTTAAACTTAGTTAAAATCAAATTGTTTTTTTTGGAAAATGAAAGGTTCTGTCCGCTTGGAGGCTTGCAGTCCTGCTTACCGTTTCAAGTCCGCACTCGTACCTCGCTTGCGGGCGTTCCACTAAAATCAGGTTTAGAAACAACGGTTAAGCGCCCTGCAAACCGCTAAAAATGAAAAATGCCTTTGCCACTTAGCCCCAATTGAAGTGGAAATACTTTTTAAAGTACTTCCGAAAAAGATTACCACGTCGTGCCTCCTCGCAATGACAGAAATGGTGACGATTGACAGAAGTAAAAAAGATTGAAATGAAAAGTGGGACTGAATTTTAATAGTTGCATTGCAATTGCGCTTCAAAAAATTCTTTAATAAGATATTGAATTTAAAAAGAACGAAACATTATTATGCTGCATTTGTTCTTTTTAGAAATACATCATTATGAAATACAGAAAGTTAATCGGAAAATATTTAGCGCATAAATCTAATAACAACGCACAGATTGCTATTGCTTTAGTTGCAGGTTTAGCTGCTGGAGCTGTAATTAGTGTATTATTTGCACCAGATAGTGGAGCTGGAACACGTGGAAAAATTGCAGGTGGTGCAAGAAATCTTCGTTACGGCTTTCAGGATAAATACAATATTTTAAAAGAAAAAGTATTTGGCGTTGAGGCAATTGAAGAAGATATTGTGGAGCATGAAGTGCCGCATTTTAAGCATAAGGTAGAAAAGAAACGTAAATCGGATGTGCAGGATATTTTAGAACATGCACATCAAAACGGGCAAGTGCAAGAAGGACAAGGATAATTTTAATTTAACAGATTTTGACATACATTTGAGCTTTAATTAAGCTAAATGACGTTCGTAATCTCTAAAATTTTAATTTTTATTCTGCAACCAATTATCTGGATATTCTTAACGCTCTTGTTTGCTGTTTTTTCGAAAAAACAAGAACGTAGAAAGAAATTTTTAATAATTGCAACCGTTTTATTCTTTGTCTTTTCGAATCGTTTTTTGGTTGGTAAGGCTTATAATTTTTACGAAGCATCTTATCCAGTCAAAAAGCAATACGATATCGGCATCTTATTAGGCGGTTTTTCAAAATCTACACAAGGTGGTCAGTTAGCGGTAAATGAGCGTGGCGATAGACTAATTCAAACCATTAATTTATTAAAAAACGGAACTATTAAAAAGATTTTAGTGAGTGGTGGTTCGGGAAAACTTGTTGGTACAGAAGCTATAGAGGCTGACTTAACTTTAACTTATTTGAAAAGTTTAGGCATTCCAGATTCATCGATATTAATTGAAAACAGAAGCAAAAATACCATTGAAAATGCGAAATACAGTGCAGAATTGGTAAATAAAAATAAGCCCAATGCTTCTATGCTGGTGATTACGAGTGCTTGGCACATTCCCCGGTCGAAAATGATTTTTGACAAGGCTTTTAACCGAAAATTAGATTATTATCCAACCGATTATATTGGGAAAAAAAATTATGATATATCCGACTATTATTTGCCCGATGCTGGTTCATTAGGCTATTGGCAATTTATTTTGAAAGAATGGGTAGGTTTGATTGTCGACAGAATTAGAAGCTAATCATCAATTCCTTTACCATCTAAAATATGCTGATAGTACTTTTCTATTCTTGATTCTCGTGTTTTAGCTTGCTTAGCCTGATTGAAGAAAAATAGATATCCTTTTTGTCTGCCTGGTGTTAAGGCATAAAATGCAGTCGAAAGTTCTTCACTTTCTTCTAGTGCTTTTTGAAATTCAGCTGGAATTGGATAATCTTTAACAGACTTTAAGGTAATTTTTTCACCTTTCTTTTCTATTTCTGGTGCCTCTTTTATGTATTCTTTTATTGCAGACTTTTGTTCTTCAATTTGTTCTATATTGGTAAATCGTAGTTGCCTTGCCGATTGTACGTTTTCTGTTTGCTGTATTAATATACCTTCAGGATCTGAGAGCAAAGCACCTTTATGAAAAAGCAAAGCGCAGTAATCTTTAAAGCCATGAATAAGCACAACATTTTTGTTCTGATAAGTATAACAAGGATGCATCCACTTATAATCCTCATAAAGTGCACTATTTTCCAAAATGATTGACCTCAATAACTTGAATTCCTTATTCCATCTCTTTTCCTTTTCAAAAAATGTTTCAACTTCAGTATTCATCAATTCAAATTTTAATAAATATTATATCAACTAACAATTTTCCTAATTAAGGAGATTTGACCAAGATGATAGTAACTATGTTCTATAACGCCTTCAATATTTCTGAGAAATGTACCATACTTCTCCTCAAAAAAAGGCTTTTCCAACTCCTCATCATTCATCTTTTCAACTTTTTGTACAAATGCTTCTGAGTTGTCGAGGAAATCACTAACTAGTTTATTCCATTCGATTTGTGAATTTATCGGCGGGAGGTCAAAACTATACTTATCATGAATTTGAAGTTGACCACTTTCGAATGCATCTAAAAATCCCTTAAGGTAATAATTGATATGAAATGTTAATGCAGCAATTGTATTTAAGCTACCAACTTTTTGCACTGCCTGTTGCCAGGTTAAATCTTTTAATAGTTCCTGATAATTTGTATTCGCAATCCAGAAACCATTCAAAAAAACTTCTCTTAGTCTCCCGGCAAGTATTATGCTTCTACTCATAAATATTATCGATTAATTTAGAAGGCAAAACTTACACACCTTAATGATTTCGATGTTATACCTTAAAAAACATATCACTAATTTAAAAAGAATTACTTATTCCAAACAACAAAGAATAAATGCTAAATAAAAGCAAAATCTTTTGTGAAGTAAATACTGTACAGAGCCTAAAAAGGAATTATTGGTAAGAAGCTTTGATTAAAAAGCCAAACTATGCTTCAATAGCTTTCACCAACATATCTTTTAATTCCAAGATGTTTTTTTGCGCTACTGAAGATATAAATATTGATGGTACATTTGGTAAGTCTTGTTTCATTTCTGCCATCAGTTCTTCATCTAACATATCTGATTTAGTAACCGCTAAAACATGAGGTTTTTGCATCAGTTCAGGATTGTAAGATTCCAATTCACTTTTAAGAATTTCATATTCTTCCTTAATTGTTCTGCTTGTATCGGCCGGAACCATAAAAAGCAAAACTGAATTACGCTCTATATGACGTAGAAAACGATAACCCAAACCTTTTCCTTTTGATGCACCTTCGATAATTCCAGGAATATCGGCCATTACGAATGATTTTCCACCACGGTAACTTACGATACCTAAATTAGGAACAATTGTGGTAAAAGGATAATCGGCAATTTCTGGTTTTGCAGCAGAAACTACTGAAAGCAAAGTGGATTTACCTGCATTCGGAAAACCAACCAAACCTACATCGGCTAAAACTTTAAGTTCAAGAATGTTCCAAACTTCTTTTCCTGGTTCTCCTGGCTGTGCAAAACGTGGTGTTTGCTGAACCGAGTTTTTAAAGTGTGCGTTACCCAAACCACCGCGACCGCCAGCCGTTAAAATTTTCGTTTCGCCATGTTTGGTAATTTCGAAAAGCACTTCTCCAGTTTCAGCATCTTTAGCAATAGTTCCAAGTGGAACTTCTAAAATCTCGTCTTTCCCTTGTCGGCCGAATTTGTGAGAACTTCCGCCAGCCAATCCATCTTCAGCGATGATATGCTTACGATATTTAAGGTGCAATAATGTCCAGATGTTGCTACTTCCAACAACTGTGATATGTCCGCCACGACCGCCATCTCCACCGTCAGGGCCACCCATTGATGTTAAAATATCACGATGCAAATGTGCAGAACCTGCCCCGCCCTTACCAGAACGGCAACAAATTTTTACATAATCTACGAAATTCGAACCCTGTGACATATTATTTAAGATTTTAGATTGGCGATTTTGAACTAACAAAATTGCCGATAAACTTATTGTGTTTTAGTTTTACGATTTCAATTTACAAAAATCGCTAAAAAACAAACATCCGCAAAAAACAATAAATGCCTTTTTGCGGATGTTAGAATTTTAAAATATTATATTAAAATTTATCGATAACCGAACAAAGGTTATTATAAACTGTATCAATCTCACCAATTCCGTTTACTTTTTCTAATTTTCCTTGTTCCTCGTAATAAGGCAATACATGGATTGTTTTATCAAAGTATTCAGAAATACGTTTTTTTAACTTTTCTGCGTCATCATCCGGGCGGCCACTAATTTTATGACGTTCAGCAATGCGTTTTGTTAATTCATCCTGGTCTACATCTAAAGCAATAACACCAGCAATTTTACTTCCTTTACGCTCTAAAAATAAATCTAATTCTATTGCTTGCGGAACTGTACGTGGAAAACCATCAAATACAAATCCTTTTGCATCTGGGTTTTTATCTACTTCTTCTTCAAGCATGGCAATTGTAATCGCATCAGGTACTAACTCACCATCAGCTAACAATTGACTAACTTTTTTTCCTAATTCTGTTTCTCCTTTAACGTGTGCTCTAAAAAGATCGCCTGTTGAAACATGTACTAACTGATATTTTTCAATCAATTTTGCAGATTGGGTGCCTTTACCCGCCCCTGGAGGGCCAAAGAGAACTAAATTAAGCATTAAAGTGGTTTAGGTTGTCTTTAAAATTAAGAGCCTTATTCTCGGGACTCATCTAAAATTGAAAAAATAACACAAAGTGTTGCCTTTCAAGGCTGCAAATATATAATTATTAATTTAGATGAGGTTTAAAATCAGCAATTAATTTAAAAATCAGGGCATTTTAAAACCATTCTAAATATTTTTAAAAAGATTTATTGGAGATATTGATTTCTAACCAAATATTCTACTAAGAATTATACTCTTGAGCAGCATTTACCTTAAAGCTTAGTTGATAATCCATGGGTATTTAGACAATAAATCACTTTCTAAAATTGAATTAAAATAAAAAAAGGATTTCAAATAAATGAAACCCTCTTTCGTGCACTGGCAGGGACTACAATTGAACAATTGATACCCTTACTCACATTGTTTAACAATAGAAACGATGGATAAAACACTTATTTAAGTACAATTATGATACATTTACAGGATGTTAGCACGTCTGACTGTTACTGGAAACTGACCGGGTATTTTAAATATATTAACAATATCAAATCAAGGTTAAAGTGTCAGATTATATTCTGTAAATAATAAAGGGAATATAATCGAACAATGGTTTAATCCTCGAACTTTAGCGCTTAATTGGGATCTCACAGAATGACAATCTTGCTTAAAGGCGTTTTGTTTAAATTTTACATATCTACGCGTTGAATCTGGGTGTTCAGAGATACTATAGAATTGCTCAAATTGTTCAAAAATATCAAAACAGGAAAATTAGAGGAATGAATTATGTTACCCTATTCCCCAGCCATACTTCCTAACAAACTAGAATGTAAAGCGATAGCTACTCAAAAGAGCGATAGCTTGCGCTTAACTGTTATGAGTTGTCAGCTATCTATTTTACGAGCGTCTCCCATATTACGTCAAAAACATGCGGTGCTTTTAGCTTCTTAATGATTTTAGAATCTGTAATTAACACCGGCTTGAATGCGTCTGATACTCCGGCTCTACCGTGTGAGCCCTTAACCAAAGTTGCATCAAGTGGAATTACATCCATAACATATCTGAATCCTGATTTTTTTCTAAGTAATTTATAACCTACACGGAGTTTCGAGGACATGAACATTTCAACAGGATCGTAACCAGGCTTTTTATGAATATCCACGCATCTTGCATAATCTGGAGCTTTTGCATCATCAAGCCAGAAATAATAAGTAAACCAGCAATTTTCTTTAGCCGTAATTACAAAATCCCCCGCTCGTTCATGGTTAATATTATATTTTTCCTGTTCCTTTTTATCCAATACCAAATCAACACCATTAGCATTTTCCAGTATTTCTTTAACCTTTTCCGTTACGCTCTTATCATTGATGTAAACATGAGCTATCTGGTGGTCGGCAACAACAAATGCTTTCGATGCGCCAGGATCAAGCAACTCCAATCCCCGTTCTTCTCTTATCCCGATTAAGCCATTTTCCCTAAGAACCCGGTTTAAATGAATTGGTTGATTCACAGGCTCAATACCGTATTCAGATAACAGGATTATTCTTGCACCTTTTTTCTCGTAAAACCCAACCAGTTCTTCAACGATTTCATCAATTTCCTTAAGTTCTTTATTTATCTTATCGAAATCAGGACCAAATTTTTGTAAACAATAATCTAAATGCGGAAGGTAAATTAGTGTAAGTGTTGGATTATGTAGCTGCTCTGTTTCCATGGCAGCATCTGCAATCCATCTGGTTGATTTGATATTTGCCCCAGGCCCCCAAAATTGAAATAGTGGAAACTGACCGAACTTTTCTTGTAAGTGTTCGCGGAGTTCGGGTGGCTGAGAATAGCAATCCGGCAGTTTACGTCCATCTGCCAGATAGTTTGGACGAGGTGTTACCGAGTAATCTGCATTGGAATACATATTGTACCACCAGAACATATTAGAGCAGGTAAAAGACGGATTTTCTCTTTTTGCTTTATCCCAGATTTTTTCTGCATCAACAAGTTTGTTAGATTGTTTCCAGAATTTTATTTCGCTATCAACATTATCATACCATCCATTACCAACAATGCCATTTTCTGATGGGTATTTTCCGGTCAGGTAACTGGACTGTACACTTGTCGTAACTGCGGGCAATAAGGGTTCAATATTGGTTAAATGCTTTTCAGCAATGTATTTTTTAAGAAATGGCGTGTGCTCTCCAATAACTGATGTAGACAAACCAACAATATCAATAACAACTGTTTTATTCATGATTTGATTCTAAAATGTTTCTAACCCATTGTAATTCCCGAACAATCGAGTCGTTTAATGGTGCTTTTAAAGAAGCGGGAAGCACTTCCCATGTGTAGGTTTCCACTTCCAGATGATTTGTGAAAGGTTTATTTTTATGATAATCTAAAACGGCTTTAATATCAGTTTGTGTAGATTGTATCATGCCCATATCTTCAACAAAGATTGGAACATGAAAGTGTGCCCTCCACTCCTCAGCATTTGTATTTTCCTTATCGGCCAGTGCATCGGATAAATCAGGATAACGAATTAAAGTGCCATCCTTTTGCTTTGCAATAACCTGATGTAAATAGGTCGGCTCATCGAAACCTGCAAGAGCATTGAATACTTCCGTTCTTTCTGAAATCTGAGCAGGCAATTTAGCTTTTAATGCAGCGCTAATCTGGATTTTACCTATCGAAATGCCTTTTTCTTTAAGTTCTTCAATAATTTCGATATGCGGTTCGTAACCAATGGCGAAATGGCAAACATCATAACATAAACAGATGTGTTCTTTTATAATGCCTGAGTTTAATTTCCCTGCTTTCAGCAAAACCTGCTCATACCAGTTAATAAATTCCGCTCCAGATTCTAAAAAACCATCTGGTTCGGGTTCTATATCCAGGTGTAGGATTCTTCCTGTCCGGTCTTTTATATTTTTAAGCTCTGCAGCCACCATTAGAATATTTTCAGTTGCTGCTGCTGTTGCAGATTTACGTTCATCAGCGTTAGAAAACCATGGTTTATAGCTTAACGGAGATGTAGAAATGCCTCCGTCCATTTGCTCGGGAAGTAATTCAGCAAGAATTTTAAACAGACGGATTGTATAAACAAGTCGTTCATTGGTTGTCCAATCTGGTGCGTGCACCTGGTCTTTAACCCTGGTATGGTGAAAGCCACCGTAAGGGAATCCATTCATTGTAAAAACATAACCACCAACTTTGTTAAGCCATTGTTTAAATTCTTCTAGATGGTTTTCCTTCAATAATTCTAAACTCGCCAGATTGGATAAACGAAGGCCAATGCCCATGGGTTTATCGGGAGATAACTGAGCCTTTAAAACAGGAAAACTATCCTCTAGAACGGCAAAATGTGCCGACCAGCTTTCGCCGGCATAAATGTTTGTACAGAAAGTTAAATGTGCTGAATTAATTTCCATAGCTATTAAATTATTGACCGAAGATTTGAGTGGTGATTTAATATTTCAGCAGCTTGTCTTAACAGTTCTGTATCCATTTCATGAACTTCCTCACCGCTACCAATTCCTGTTAGCAAAGTAATGGTTAATTCTCCGCCAAGATGTTCTCTGAATTCTTCTAAACCTCGTAAAATCGGGCTGTTGTCCGCCGTTACCTGTAACAATGGATGTGTTAGTTCTAAACCGAGCGCCTGAATCAGTTTTATTATCCTTTGTGAATCATGAGAACTTATTCTTCCTGAAAGTTGTGAGTAAATGGTGTCTAAAGCAATACCCATTGCAACAGCTTCGCCATGTCTGATTTCGAAATTAGTGAGGTATTCGAGTTTATGTGCACTCCAATGTCCAAAATCTAAAGGGCGGGCAGAACCACTTTCGAAAGGATCGCCGCTTCTGATGTGTTCCATATGCAACTTTGCACATTTCCATATCTGATAATTCATCGCTTCGATATCTCGGTTTGCCATGGCTTCAGCATTTGCTTCCAGCCATTCGAAAAACTCGCCATCTTTTATCAAAGCCACTTTTATGGCTTCTGCAATTCCCGAACGCCAATCGCGATCGGATAAAGTGTTTAAAAAAGAATCATCATTAAAAACCGCAACGGGCGGCGAAAAAGTACCTAGAAAGTTCTTTTTATTGAAATAGTTGATGCCGTTTTTAACGCCCACACCAGAATCATTCTGAGATAATACAGTTGTAGGGATTCGAATATGTTTAATGCCACGGTGCGAAACATTAGCAACATAACCAACCATATCAAGCAAAGCACCGCCACCAATAGCTGCAATAAAAGAATGGCGATCGATGCCGTAAGTATTTACAGCTTGTAAAACCTTATCGAAATACTGGGTTTCATTCTTTACAATTTCTCCTCCGGGGATTACCAGTATATCTTCAACCAATTGCGTTAGGTTGTATTTACTAAAATATTTTTTTATGTTTTGACTTAAGTCAGGGTGTGCATTTGCAACGCCTTCGTCTATCACAAAAAATATCTTTTTTACCGCTTTTGCAGGATTCAACCCTGCAAGAAAATTCTTAAACAAATCGTTTTCAACTGAAAAAAGGGCAGAAGTAAAGAAGACGTTAAAATTGTATTGAACGGTAAAGGATTGTTGCAAATGTTCCATATAAATTGGATAATCTTTTTGATAAATTGTAAAATCAAGTGACTGCGAATAATTTAGAAAGCCAAATCGATATGGGCAATAATAAGGCAATGATAAAAGCCAGAAGCAGCGCATCGAAAGTTACAGCCCAGGCAGCATCCATTAATATTAAAGAAATAACGCCGGCTTTTACAGCTCCTCCAATGTTTTTACCAATCGGATTCTTAATTGCTTTGGATAAAGGTTTGAAAATCATCCAGGCAAATGGCAAAAGAAAAAGCAACGACCATAATAACCGTTCGTTTATAAAAGCAAACCAGGCGATAGCTCCAATTACGATTGCATACAAACCTGCAGCGAGGTAAAGATTTTTAGTGTTGCCGCCATGCACTTCTCCCCGACTTGTCATGGTGATGGAAAAAATATAAATCACTGGAATTATTGCGATAAAATACTGTTGGTACAGCATTTCAGGCACAATACTTAAGCCAAGCAATAAATTTAAACCACGGCAAATGCCCATACTCAGCGGACCGAAAAACGGATGATGTTTTCCTATTTTATTATATAGTAGTGCAAAAAAACAAACAGCAAATGCAAGCAATCCAGAAGTGAAGCTCGCTAATGAAGCAAATGCAATACCCGAAATCATTAAAGCTACACCTAAAATGGTCGCATTCGTTAAACTGATTATTCCACTCGGAATGGCGCGTTCAGGTCTTTCAATTTTATCCAGTTCAGCATCGAAAACATCATTAAAAACAATACCACCACCATATAAACAAGCAGTAGAAAGGCAAAGAAAAACGATGGCATACCAAAGTAAAGTACCATTGTTTATCAACACGCCCGAAATGGCAATACCTGCAAGAATATCACCAACAGAAGTTACAATATTTGCCGGGCGCATAATGCGCAAATAAGCGAATAATTTTCCCAATTCTATTTAGCTAATAATGATTGATGATCTATCTGTCCGTGGTTGTTGTCCGCCGCGTAAAATTGTATTGCCTTCAAATTTTTCGCTTTGATCGATGTTTTTAGGAGCAGTAAAGTCAGCTTCGTCTATTTGTCCGCTTTGCGCAAAGGCGGTAATCGCATTGCGATAGGTTACCAGTTCTATATCCGCATCGCTTATCCCTTTCAACTTCATTAAAGCGGCAGTTTTAGGCACAGCCAATGGGTCGCTGATACCCCAATCAGCGGCAGAATTAACCATTATACGCTCCGAACCATATTGCTTTACAATTTCAACCATACGCTCATTACCCATTTTGGTAAAAGGATAGATTGTGAAAGCAGCGAAAAAGCCTCTATCCAAAACCTCTTTTACGGTTTCCTCATTATTATGATCGATGATGATTTGGTAAGGATCTAAACCATGTTCTAAAGCAATATCCATACTGCGCTGCGTTCCTTTTTTCTTATCTCGGTGAGGGGTATGAATCTGAACGGGTAAACCTGCTTCTTTAGCAAGTTCCAGTTGCAGTCGATAATATTTTTCTTCTGCGGCAGTCTGGTCATCAAAGCCGATTTCGCCAATACCAACTACACCTTCTTTATAAATAAACAAGGGCAAAATTTCCATAACCTGCTCCGCAAGCGCTTCATTATTTGCCTCACGAGAGTTTAAGCCTATGGTACAATAATGTTTAATTCCAAACTGGGAGGAACGGAATCTTTCCCAGCCGATTAAACTGCTGTAATAATCTCTGAAACTATCTAAACCGGTACGGGGTTGCCCTAACCAGAATGCAGGTTCAATTAATGCCACAACACCAGCATCAGCCATAGCCTGATAATCATCTGTTGTGCGGGAAGTCATGTGCACATGCGGATCAAAAAACTTCATTCCCTTAACGGCACTTATATCAAACGCTTCAGGCTCACCCATCGTCGCCCTATCTCTTTCTATTGAATTGCTGCAACACATTTTCTAAAATTTTAATTTATTATCGAATTCTAAAGTCTAATTACTTAATTGATTAAGTTCCGGAAATTGACTGATATATACTTTTGCGGGTTCAAAATCAGATGCAGAAATGGCAATTGCTATCGCCTTATGATCTTCTTTGTCTTGATTAGTTAAACCGATTTTTATTGCTTCAAAAATTTGCTCGTTTATAAACGGACCAGCTAAATGCCATAATTCAGGATTTACTTTGCGACCTGCAGCATAACGTTCCCGGGCATAATCACTCAAGGTTATCGCAAGCTGCAAATTTGACCGTTCATTCAAACCATTTATTTTATTGATGTCTTTTTCGGTAAAAAAAGCCTTTAAAACCAATTGATTCCAGGCTGCTTCGTCTAAATATTTGGAAGGATAAAGATTGTTTTCGATAATCGCTTCCAATACAGAGCCAATATTACTTCTAATGCCTTCTGCACATCTTTTTATCCAGGTTTCTGGCGCTGCCAAAAACGGTAATGCAGAATATAAGGCTATGGCTTCATTTACTTCAGCCGATAAAAATAGATTTTCGATAACAGCATGCGATTTTTCAGCATCAGCAAAACTATGAACGCTTAGCAACCAAACCCTTGCTAAACGTTCAACGCTCCAGTCGGCTATATATACTGAACCTGTTTCTTCAATCTTCTTGTTCTGTATTTCAGAAATATTTAAGAAGGATTTTCCGATTTTACGGGGCAGCATTACAAAAGCTTGTCCTAGTTTACTGATTTCATTTGCTGAACCTGCATTCAAAAGCCATTCTAAAGCACTGTCATCTACATTATCTCTTATTATGTTTAAAAATAGTTGGCTCATATTTCCTGAAGTATCTTTAGTCGCCATAAAAATCTATGCAAAAACTCCTGTTGATACCAGATAATTTATAAATAATGCGCCTGCGATAATAAGCAATCCAAAAAATTCTCTGGTTTGCTCTATGTAAGGTTTTGTGGCCTGCATGCTTTCTACCAGACTTGGTTTATTATATTTGGTTATCCAATTTCGAACACCATCTTTCGCAAAGAAAATTTTAGTTGCGTAAATCAGGTAAAACGTAATTAAAGCCAGATACACATATGGGTATAAGAAACCCGCTGCAGCGACTCCGCAACAAATTGAAGCGGACATATAAATAGGAACCCAAAGCCAGGAATCCTTATCATTAAGGTTGACGTAAGCAAAGCCAATGAAGGAAATGCAGAATATAATATTGATTATGATTAATACCATTGAGAATTTATAAGACTTTCACTAAATCGATTTTCTAAATCCAAAGGTATTTATTTCCGTCTTTTTTCCTTATTAAAAAATTTAAATTATATAACCAACTGCATATTACGCTGAAAGGGGTTCTTCTCCACTTTGGTGGTAAACACATTAAATATCTTACTTTCTGTCGATAGTTGGATAAACCGGAGTAGATTGACCCCGGCTCACCAGGAGTAGATTTGTTGCAAGCTTTTGATGATCTTCATGTTTATAAATTGGCTAGAAGGGGTCAAATTAATTGGTATGTCCAATGGTGAAGCTTACGGTATTCTCAATGAGCAACTGGATGTACTAACTGATATCAAATCGGTCTATCATCAGTTTGAGACGCTAGAGAAGCGTGAATTTATAGATTTGGTGTTCGACTCGAACCTCTACTACGAAAACGACATCTATCGAACACCTACAGATAAAAAAAGGGAGGATTTTACAATCCTCCCTTCAAGTGCACTTGTAGGGATTCGAACCCCAAACCTTCTCATCCGTAGTGAGATGCTCTATCCAATTGAGCTACAAATGCATTTCCGTTTGTTAACGGACTGCAAAGGTAAGATTTGAGATTTAAATTCAAAATATTATTTAAAAAAATATTCAAAAATCTTACCATTGCAAAATCATTATGCTTTTAATGCATCATCAATTGCTTTAAAATCAGGCAACTCGTGTGCATCTTCTAAAACTTCAGCATATGCAATTTTTCCTTCTTCATCAATTACAAAAGCAGCTCTTTTTGATACACCTTTCAATCCGAACACAAATTCCGGATAAAAAGCACCATAAGCTTCTGATACATCTTTGTTAAAATCAGACAATAGAGGAAACTGATAATTTTGAACTTCTTTAAATTTAGCCAGTGAAAAAGGAGAATCAACAGAAACACCTAAAACCTGAGCATTAATTCCTTCATAAAAACTAAAATTATCTCTCATTGTACATAATTGCTCTGTACATGTTCCGGTAAAAGCCATCGGGAAAAAGTGAATAATAACTTTCTTACCTTTAAATGCTGCTAAGGAAACTTCAGTTAAATCTGAACTGTATAATTTAAAATCTGGGGCTTTATCGCCAATTTGTAGTGACATACTTATATTGTTGTTATTGGTTAACTGATTAATTGTTTAACTGGTTAATTGTTTAACTGGTTAATTGAAGTCAAAGTCTCAAAAAGAAAGAGCTAACTGATTTGTCTATTTCCTAATCCCCATTTCCCCATTTTCTACATTAAGCTTTTCATCATCCAGTCTTGATACTTGATACTAAATACTTGCTACTTTTTTCATCTGCTCATCCACAATTTTCAACCCCTCATTAAAGCTATGTGGTTTGTAATCTAAATCTTTTATCGTTTTATCTAACACAAAACCAGTTTTAATTGGTCGCTTTGCTGATTGATTTAAACTTGCAGAACTTATCTCAGAAATTATCGATTTATCGAGCGACCAATAATCGGCAACTTTTCTTACTAAATCTGCAATGCTCATGTAATCTTTCCCCGAAACGTGATAAACACCTTGTGCATTTTTCTCTACTGACAATAAACAGGCTTCGGCTAAATCTTCTGCTAAAGTTGGCATTCTCCATTGGTCGTTAACAACATTAATAGGCTGACCTTTTTCTAATGCACCTTTGGCCCAAAGTACAATATTACTTCTGCTCATATCATTAGTAATACCATAAACTAAAATTGTACGTAAAATTGCCCAATTTGCTTTCGATTCTTTAATCGCCAATTCAGCCAAAAGTTTTGTTTCTCCATAATAACTTAAAGGATTTGGCGCATCATCTTCTTTATAGGGTCCATCGGCACCATCAAAAATAAAATCGGTACTTAAATGTATAAGGTGTATATTATTTTCTTCGCAAAGCGATATTAAGTTTTGAGTAGCTTCTACATTTAGTTGATGGCATAGTTCTTTGTTAGCTTCGCTGATATCAACATTTGTCATAGCAGCCGTGTGGATAATGGCATCGGGTTTATACTTTTCGATAACAGCTGTTACTTGTTCTGCATTTAGAATATCCATTTCTGCATATTCGAATCCTTCGCTTACAGGGTAACGATTTACGCCTATTGATGTTGCTACTAATTTTATCCGTCCTTCGGCTAATACTTTTTCTGTTAATTTCTGACCTAAAAGGCCATTGCTACCTGTAGTTAAAACGGTTTTCATAGAGTAAATTTATGCTTCTAAATTATCTATTAAAAGCGAGTTGAAAAAACTTATAATATATATTTAAAATTTACTAATAATAACTTAACTTTGCCAACCGAATTGGAGCCCCTATAAATCGCTTTAATTCATTGACTATAATAAATATACTCACAACAGATATGCCTAACTTAGGAAAAATAGCACAAATTATCGGCCCAGTGGTTGACGTTAGCTTTGCTGATGATGCCCATCTACCTAAAATTTTCGATGCGTTAGAGATAACAAAAGAAAATGGACAAAAAATTGTTTTAGAAGTTCAACAGCATTTAGGCGAAGACCGCGTACGTGCAATCTCTATGGATTCTACTGATGGTTTAGTTCGTGGAATGAAGGTACTTGATACTGGTTCAGCGATTAAAATGCCAGTTGGCGACCAAATTAAAGGTCGTTTATTTAATGTAGTTGGTGACGCGATTGACGGAATCACTGCAGTAGATAAAGCTGACGGTCGTCCGATTCACGCTACTCCTCCTAAGTTCGAAGATTTATCAACTGAAACTGAGGTACTTTTTACAGGTATTAAAGTAATCGATTTATTAGAGCCTTATGCAAAAGGTGGTAAAATCGGTTTATTCGGTGGTGCTGGTGTAGGTAAAACTGTATTAATTATGGAGTTGGTTAACAACATTGCTAAAGCTTATGCTGGTTTATCAGTATTCGCAGGTGTTGGTGAGCGTACTCGTGAGGGTAACGATTTACTTCGTGAGTTTATCGAATCAGGTGTAATCAACTATGGTGATGAATTCTTACACTCAATGGAAAAAGGTGGATGGGATTTGAAAGCAGTTGATACTGAAAAATTAAAAGAATCAAAAGCAACATTGGTTTTCGGTCAAATGAACGAGCCTCCTGGTGCACGTGCTCGTGTAGCATTATCAGGATTAACAGTTGCAGAATATTTCCGTGATGGTGATGGCGAAGGCGCTGGAAAAGATATCCTTTTCTTCGTTGATAACATCTTCCGTTTCACTCAGGCAGGTTCTGAGGTATCGGCTTTATTAGGTCGTATGCCATCTGCAGTAGGTTACCAACCAACATTGGCAACTGAAATGGGTTTAATGCAAGAGCGTATTACTTCAACTAAACGTGGTTCAATTACATCTGTACAAGCGGTATACGTACCTGCCGATGATTTAACTGACCCGGCTCCGGCTACAACTTTCGCCCACTTAGATGCAACTACAGTACTTTCTCGTAAAATTGCTGAGTTAGGTATTTATCCAGCGGTAGATCCATTAGATTCTACTTCACGTATCCTTTCTCCTGCTGTTTTAGGTGATGAGCACTATAACACTGCACAACGTGTTAAAGAAACTTTACAACGTTATAAAGAATTACAAGATATCATCGCGATTTTAGGTATGGACGAATTATCTGAAGAAGATAAATTAGTTGTATCAAGAGCTCGTCGTGTTCAACGTTTCTTATCTCAACCTTTCCACGTAGCTGAGCAATTTACAGGCTTAAAAGGTGTATTGGTTGATATTAAAGATACCATCAAAGGTTTCAACATGATTATGGATGGTGAAGTTGATGAATATCCCGAAGCTGCATTTAACTTAGTTGGTAGCATTGAAGATGCTATTGAAAAAGGTAAAAAATTATTAGCAGAAGCGAACTAGTATCAAGATTTGAGTATCGAGTATCAAGATTGTAAACATAATCTTGATACTTGATACTAACTACTTTGTACTCAAATCAAAAAAAATGAACTTAGAAATATTAACTCCAGATAAAAAAGTGTTCGAAGGTGAAGTAACGGCAGTTACGGTTCCTGGAACTTTGGGTTCTTTTCAGATTTTGAAAGACCACGCTGCTATCATTTCAACTTTAGAAGATGGAGAAGTTATTATAAAAGCAAACCAAAACGATGAACAACGCTTTTTTATTAAGGGCGGTGTAGTTGAAGCCATCCACAACAAAATTGTTGTTTTGGCAGAAGGTATCGCTTAATTAGTATTCATATTGCGCTGAACCTTCGGGATTATCGGCTCAAGAAAGGCCTTTTCGATTAATTCGGAAAGGCTTTTTTATTTGTCCACAAAATCATATAAAATTCCTTTTTAAGTAAAAATTCCCTATAGATTTAGTTTTAAATGCTCCATAAAAATCTGAATTAATTATATTACGGGAATAGCTAATTATGGCAAATTTTTAATATTTATTTTTTTAATGGAATTATACTATTCGTTTTCAGTACTTATTGTTATTGCATCTTTCTTTGCTTATTTAAACTTACGCTACCTCAAATTACCTTCTACAATTGGCATCATGATAATTGCCATGCTTGCATCCATAATATTGGTTGTTACAGGTAGTTTGTTTCCTAAAGCCTTTAATCATTTTTCTACGTTACTTTCTGATGTAGATTTTACAGAAGTATTAATGGGCGCCATGCTTAACTTTTTACTATTTGCAGGTGCTATCCATATTAATTTAATCGATTTAAAAGAACAAAGAGGTCCGGTAATTATCTTCTCAACGGTAAGTGTAGTTATTTCTACATTCGCCGTAGGCGGAATTTTATATTACCTCGGGCCTATTTTAGGCGTTCATGTTCCATTTATTTATTGCTTACTTTTTGGAGCCTTGATATCCCCTACCGATCCAATTGCAGTTATGGGTGTGCTAAAAGAAGCTAAAGTTAAAAAGTCGCTAGAAACTAAGGTAGCTGGGGAATCCCTTTTTAATGACGGAGTAGCAGTAGTGGTTTTTGCGGTAATTCTTCAGCTTACACAAAGCAGCGAGGTAGAAATTTCTTTTTTAAATATCTCATGGTTATTAATTAAAGAAGCTTTGGGCGGCTTCGTTTTAGGAACACTCTTAGGCTTAGGCGCTTCAAATGCTATGCGAAAAATAGATGATTATAAAGTTTCTGTATTAATTACACTTTCAGTTGTTATGGGTGGTTATCTTATTGCACATTCAATGCATATTTCTGGTCCGTTAACCATGGTTGCCGCCGGAATAGTAATTGGAAATTATGGCAAAAGAACGGCTATGTCTGCAACTACTAAAGATTATCTAAACAAATTCTGGGAGTTAATAGATGAAATCCTTAATGCTGTTCTATTCCTTTTTATTGGTTTCGAACTCCTAATTATTCAAAATATAACTTCATATTGGATTATTGGTACAGCCAGTATTGTTATTGTTCTATTCTCCAGATTTTTATCAATATACATACCGGTTCTTTTAATTCCTTTCAAAAACAAATTCAGCAACGGAACAATAAAAGTATTGGTTTGGGGTGGTTTACGTGGTGGGGTTTCTATTGCCTTAGCTTTATCGATGGATGAAGGTCCATATAAACCGACTTTAATTGCAGCTACTTATTTTGTTGTTGTATTCTCAATCATTGTTCAAGGGCTTACTGTGGGTAAAGTTGCATCGAGAGTACTTTCAAAAGAAGAAGAATAGTTGTAGCTGAATCATAATTTACTCTAAGCCTTTTCGATTCCTTTGAGGGCACTGAAAAAGTCCCCTAATTGAAAAGGACAAAAGGAGTAGAAAACTAGTTTTTCTGCTCCTTTTTTTGTATTTTAAAGGTATATTATTACTGCTTTTAAGATGCTTCTTCAACAACAAAAAATCCAGTTTAGCGAGTTTTCCAGGCTTTATGACCTGATTGTTCCCAAAGAGAACTTACTGCGCAAGATTAATGAGCTTATAGATTTTGGTTTTATATATGATGAGCTTCTGGATAAATACTGCCCGGACAACGGGCGTAATGCTGAGAGTCCGGTACGCATGTTTAAATACTTATTGCTGAAAACAATTTATACGGTTTCAGATGTTGATGTGGTAGAACGTTCCCGCTATGATATGTCCTTCAAATATTTCCTGGAGATGTCCCCGGAGGAGGATGTGATCAATTCAAGCTCATTGACCAAGTTCCGAAAGCTCCGCCTCAAGGACATGGATCTTTTAAACCTTCTAATTGGTAAAACTGTTTCCCTTGCATTGGAAAAAGGCATTATTAAATCCAGGTCCATCATTGTCGATGCGACACATTCACTTTCCAGATCCAATCCATATTCACCTATTGAAGTACTCAGGCAACGCTCAAAACTGCTTCGAAAAGCAGTGTACCTAATGGATGATGACTTCAAGGGTCAGATGCCTGAGAAAAATGATTCAAATGATATTCTTAAAGAAATAGAATACTGCAAGGAATTACAAAAAGTTATCGAGTCTGATGAAGCATTAAGTGAAATTCCTGCAGTGAAAGAGAAGCTAAACCTCTTAAAAGAAACAGTAGAAGATACCCAGGATAACTACACCTTATCCAAAGATATGGATGCCAGAGTCGGACACAAAACCGCTGATAGTAGCTTTTTTGGTTACAAAACTCATTTGGCAATGACAGAGGAGCGTATCATAACAGCAGCTGTTGTTACCTCCGGAGAGAAAGGAGATGGTCCTGAGCTACCAAAATTATTGGGTCAGACACAGTCAAACGGAATGGAGGTGGATACTATTATAGGTGATGCAGCCTATGCTGGCAAGAACAACCTTAAGCTTAAGGGTTTGAACGGAAATAAGGTTAAGATAGTTGCCAGGATGAACCCTGCTATTACTCATGGTACCAGAAAAGAGGAAGAAAAGTTTGATTACAATAAAGATGCAGATATGTTCGTATGCCCCGCAGGGCACCTGGCTATGTATAAACGGGTGCAGGGCAAAAAGGTAGACAGGAAAAACCAGATGATGACCTATTATTTCGATATCGAAAAATGCAAAGTATGCCCGCTAAGAGATGGCTGCTATAAATCGGAAGCCAAAAGCAGGACTTACTCGGTCGCCATAAAACCAGATGAGCACAAAGAGCAGGAAATATTCCAACAAAGCGAGTACTTCAGGGAAAAGTCAAAACACAGATATAAAATTGAGGCGAAAAATAGTGAATTGAAAAATGTTCATGGATATGACAGAGCAAATTCCTATGGCCTTGAAAGCATGAAAATGCAAGGTGCACTTGCGATATTCGTAGTAAATCTTAAAAGAATCCTCAAATTCTAAAGCGGGATCATCATTGCCACAAAATATCCTAAAAACAACCATAAAATACCAGAATTCGGCGAGAAATCTCAATAGATTGGGCCCCGTAAAAATATAAAAATACTCAAAAAACAAAAAGCGGATGGAGATCTTATAACCTACCCATCCGCTAATCTTTTTATAGACCATTTTTAAGTCTACTTTTTCAGTGCCCTCATTCCTTTCGGAAAGGCTTTTTATTTTCCCGTCGGCAACCCAAACCCTCATTTTAATCGTATCTTATTTAGATACAGTTTAAAAGATGGTTAACTTAAAAAAGTTATATGTTTTTCTACTCATTCTACTTTCTTTTAGAGTAGATGCAAAAGAGTTTTTAACCTTGGATGACTACCATAAAACTTATCCTGAAAAAAGGGCTAATGGCAGTGATGGCAACTGGCTGAAGGAGGATAGAGAGAAAAATTCAGAAACCTGGAATCAAGCGAATAAAATCAATCTAAAAAAAATAAATGGCTATTTAGAGTATGAAGATATTTATCAGCGCTGCGATTTCTATAAATGGTTTGAACAAAAAACAGATTCTTTAGGTTTTCAAACCCGATGGCCAGCGGCAGCAAAAGAAACCACATCAAAACTTAAAAACCTTCTTAACCCTATTGCGCTTGCAGCCGGTAACTCAAATAAGGAAATTGAAACATTTGTAATTACGGGCAACGCAATTATTTTTGATGATATTTGGAAAGATTTAAAACTCCTTTATGAACACGAGCCTTTAAAAGGAATGGATGCCGAGGTTTGGGATGGACATCTTTTACTAAGAGAGCAAAATATTATCGACCCTTATTATCAAAAACTGGGTGAATCTTCACTTAAAAAACTTCAAAAATCTTTAAGACGAGAAACTGCACTTTCCAAAATGTTATCAGGTTTTGAATTTGAAGGAAATTTATTAAATATCCGAGACAGGTGGCTTTACGGAATGAAAATGATGCATTATAAAAATCCAGATATCAGAAAATAATTATTCTTTCTCAATTTTAATTTTACTTAAAGCTTTAGCTTTTATTTTGATTTTTTGAGGCAAAACTTAAATTTCAAGAAGAAAATCAGTAAATTTATAATGCAAGCATAACAAACATACCGTATACCGTTTTGATATTTGGTCTACAGTCAGCAACATTAAATCACTAATTCCATCATCATTAAGAATATTATTCTGAATTTGGTTATTTTTTAAGAATTATATTCTAATTTCACTTTTTTTTGATTTCTCTTGCATATTAATGAACCAAAAACTAAATTGGTATTTATAAACAATAAGGAAATAATGACTAATCAATTCAACACTTTATCGAACAATGTTACTGCAATTGCAGCTGGCAATGTTGTGTTGTTACCTGTCATTATTTTAAATCTGCTACTCCTAAATATTTTAGGGAAGAAGATGGACAGCTTATAAATAGATTTAAAAAAACTAAATATACCTAAAGCGTCCTGATACAAACAGGACGCTTTTTTTAAATAACAAAACGTGATGAAATATTATAATTCGAACACGATCATTTACCTTGATGGAAAGTTTGAAAAGGCTGTAGATAGCAGTACCGACCTTTATGGCCAGTCGTTACACTACGGTTATGCAGCATTCGAAGGTATTAGAGCTTACAAAACGCACAATGGTAATCGTATTTTTAAAGCTGCTGCTCATTTCGATCGTTTAGAGCGTTCTTGCCAACTGGCAAATATTCCATTCCCATGGGATAAACAGGAATTAATCAAAGAAACTTATAAACTTCTAACGTTAAACAAACTGAAAGATGCCTACATCCGTCCTTTAGTTTTTTGCCATCCAAACATGAAATTGAATGAGCCAAGTGGTGTTTCAATTTTAATTTGCGCTTGGGATTGGGATGCTTATTCGGGCAATAAGTTACTGAAATTAACCATTTCAGATTACGAAAGGCCGAATCCAAAATCATCTCCAATGGAAGCGAAACTAAGCGGAAACTATGTAAACTCAATTTTAGCAACCACCGCAGCCAACATTAAAGGATATGATGAAGCTTTGCTTTTAGATATGCATGGTTTTGTAGCTGAAGCATCGGGTGCAAATATTTTTATTGAAAAAGATGGAAAATTGTACACGCCATCATTAGGAAATATTTTACCTGGAATTACTCGAGCTACGGTTAAAGAACTTTGTACAGTTTTAGATATCGAATGTATAGAGAAAAAATTAATGGTAGAAGATCTGAGAAACGCAGATAGTGCTTTCTTATGTGGAACAGCTACTGAAATTGCAGGTATTGCCTCAATCGATGATATCGTTTTCCGTAGTTTATGGAGAGAATCTATTGGTTATACCATACAACGTGCTTACAAAAACCTAGTGCTTGAAAAAGTGAATTACGAAGTGATTATTTAGTATCGAGTAGCGAGAATCAAGTATCAAGACGGATTGCAAAACATTACAACCTTAAAACAATACAACATTACAACCAACCAATAACAATGAGCGAATTAAATAAGTACAGTAAAACATTTACACAAGACCCAACACAACCTGCAGCGCAAGCTATGCTTTACGGAATCGGATTAACTGATGCAGATATGGCAAAGGCACAAGTCGGGATTGCAAGTATGGGTTACGATGGTAACACCTGCAACATGCACCTTAACGACCTTGCAAAAGACGTTAAAGCAGGCGTTTGGAAAAATGATTTAGTGGGCTTGATTTTTAACACTATTGGTGTGAGTGATGGAATGAGCAACGGTACAGATGGAATGCGTTACTCATTAGTAAGCCGTGATGTAATTGCAGATAGTATTGAAACCATTTGTGGTGGCCAATATTATGATGGCATTATTTCTATTCCTGGTTGCGATAAAAATATGCCAGGTGCAATTATGGCAATGGCTCGTTTAGACCGCCCATCGATTATGGTTTACGGTGGAACAATTGCTCCTGGGCATTACAAAGGCGAAGAATTGAACATTGTTTCAGCTTTTGAAGCTTTAGGACAAAAAATATGCGGTAATTTATCAGAAGATGATTATCAAGGCATTATTAAACATACTTGCCCTGGTGCAGGTGCTTGTGGTGGTATGTACACGGCAAATACAATGGCATCAGCAATTGAGGCTTTAGGTATGAGTTTGCCATATTCTTCATCAAATCCAGCAGTTAGTCCTGAGAAAAAACAAGAATGTTTAGATGCTGGTCAATACATCAAAGTTTTATTAGAAAAAGATATTAAACCATCTGATATTATGACGAGAAAAGCATTCGAGAATGCGATTCGCTCAATCATTATATTAGGTGGAAGTACAAATGCGGTGTTGCATTTTATCGCAATGGGAAAAGCAATCGGTGTAGAAATTACGCAGGATGATTTCCAAAAGATGAGTGATGTGACGCCTGTTTTGGCCGATTTTAAACCAAGTGGCAAATATTTAATGCAGGATTTACATCAATATGGTGGTATTCCAGCAGTATTGAAGTTTTTATTAAACGAAGGTTTATTGCATGGCGATTGCTTAACTGTAACTGGTAAAACAATGGCTGAAAATTTAGCTGATGTGAAATCGATTATGGATTACGACCAGAAAATCGTTCAAAAATTAAGCGAGCCGATTAAAGCAACTGGCCACTTACAAATTCTTTATGGAAACTTGGCGGAGAAAGGTTCGGTTGCTAAAATTTCTGGTAAAGAGGGCGAAAAATTTGAAGGTCCTGCACGTGTATTTGATGGTGAGCATGATTTAATTGCCGGTATCTCTAGCGGTCGTGTTCAACCAGGCGATGTAATTGTAATTAAAAACTCTGGCCCTGTCGGCGCTCCAGGTATGCCTGAAATGTTAAAACCAACCTCGGCAATTATTGGTGCAGGTTTGGGTAAATCGGTTGCTTTAATTACTGATGGTCGTTTCTCTGGCGGTACTCACGGTTTTGTAGTAGGTCACATCACACCAGAATCTTACAAAGGTGGTTTAATTGGTTTGGTAGAAGATAACGACCCAATTTTAATCGACGCCGTTAATAACATCATCAGTTTACAAGTAAGCGAAGAAGTTATCTCAGAGCGAAGAAAAAAATATGTTCAACCTGCATTAAAAGTAACAAAAGGCGTTTTATATAAATATGCTAAAACAGTTTCAGATGCGGCAAGTGGCTGCGTAACTGACGAATATTAACCCCCTGAAGGGGAGAAGGAAAATGTTAAATTTAATCCGGTCACAATTTGTGACCGCATACAATCAAGACACCAATCATTATAATTTGGGATGATGACTTGAAGTCACAATTTGTGACATCAAGATTAAAAAATAATAGAACCGCAAAAACATAATTATGGAAACTGCACAAGAAATACAAACCGAGGCAAAGGCAGAAACCTCAAAAACTTTCAAGGGAACTGGTTCACAGGTTTTGTTGAATGGGTTAATTGAAGAAGGTGTCACTACCATTTTTGGTTATCCAGGTGGAGCAATCATGCCAATTTATGATGCACTTTACGATTACGCAGATAAATTAGAACACATTTTGGTTCGCCATGAGCAGGGTGGCATCCATGCTGCCCAAGGTTTTGCCCGGACAAGCGGTAAGGTTGGTGTTTGTTTTGCTACAAGTGGTCCTGGGGCCACAAACCTAGTTACAGGTTTAGCAGATGCACAAATCGACAGCACACCCTTGGTTTGTATCACTGGACAAGTTTTCGCTCATTTATTAGGAACTGATGCTTTTCAAGAGACTGATGTAATTAACATTACTACCCCAGTTACCAAATGGAATTATCAGGTTACCGATGCTAAAGAAATCCCTGAGGTTTTGGCTAAAGCATTTTACATTGCTAAAAGCGGCAGACCGGGACCAGTTTTAATTGATATTACTAAAAATGCACAATTACAGGTTGAGGAATTTCCTGAATACGTAAAGTGTAATCATATACGTTCTTATCGCCCAAAACCAAAAGTTAGGGTTGAATATATTGAGCAAGCAGCTGAATTAATCAATGCAGCTAAAAAACCATTCGTTTTATTCGGGCAAGGTGTTGTTTTAGGCAGTGCTGAAGAAGAGTTTAAAGCTTTCATCGAGAAAAGTGGCATTCCTGCTGCCTGGACAATTATGGGCGAAGGCGCCATTCCAACTTCACACCCACTTAATGTTGGTATGTTGGGTATGCATGGCAATTATGGCCCAAATGTTTTAACCAACGAATGCGATGTCTTGATTGCCATCGGTATGCGCTTCGATGACCGCGTAACTGGTCGTTTAGACAAATATGCAAAGCAGGCGAAAGTAATTCATTTAGATATTGACCCTGCAGAGATTGATAAAAACGTAAAGGCTGAGGTTGGTGTTTGGGGCGATTGTAAAGAAACTTTACCCCTATTAACCAACTTAGTTAACGAGAACAAACACGAAGATTGGTTAGCCAAATTCAGAGATTATAATCAGGAGGAAATAGACCAGGTGATTACGCCAGAACTTTACCCAACAAGCGAAGAAATGACGATGGGCGAAGTTTTACGTAACATTAATGAAATTTGTGGCGGCGACGCAGTGATTGTTACCGATGTTGGTCAGCACCAAATGGTAGCTTGCCGTTATGCTAGATTTAACAATACCCGTAGCAATATTACCTCAGGCGGTTTAGGCACAATGGGTTTTGGTTTGCCTGCAGCAATTGGTGCTAAATATGGAGCACCGAACAAAACGGTAATCGCAATTATTGGCGATGGCGGTTTCCAAATGACACCACAAGAATTGGGTACTATTATGCAGTTTGGTGCAGCGGTGAAAATCCTGATTTTAAACAACCGTTTCTTAGGAATGGTACGCCAATGGCAACAGTTATTTCACGATAAGCGCTACTCATTTGTAAACATTACCAGTCCTGATTTTGTGGCGCTTGCTAAAGCTTATTACATTGAAGCTGATAAAGTTGATGAACGTGCTAACTTGAGAACAGCATTGGAAACGATGATTAACCATGAAGGTTCTTACTTATTAGAAGTAATGGTTGGAAGAGAAAATAACGTTTTCCCAATGGTTCCACAAGGAATGAGCGTAAGCGAGATTAGGTTGAAATAATTAAGATAAAAGAACAAAGAGCAAGGAATAAAGATTAAAAGTACAGGTTTTTTGTCTTTTATCCTTGTTCCTTTATCCTTAATCCAAGAAAAATGAATACTGAAAACACATTAGAACATAAAATAGATAAAGTTGATTTAGAGGGCAAGCAGGAATATACCATTACGGTGTATGCTGAAAATCGTATCGGTTTATTAAACAGAATTGCGATTATCTTCTCCAAAAGAAAAATCAATATCGAAAGCTTAAACACTTCTCCATCTGAAATTGACGGCATACACCGTTTCAATATTGTGATTACGGAAAGTTATGAGGTGGTTAGAAAACTGGCTCGTCAGATTGAAAAGCAAATTGAAGTTTTAAAGGTTTATTTCAACACCAACGAGGAAATTATCTGGCAGGAACTGGCTTTATACAAAGTTTCTACTGATGAAATTGCGGAGAAAGTAACCGTAGAAAGATTGCTTAGACAATATGGTGCAAGTGCGGTTGTAATTCGTAAAGATTATACCGTTTTTGCTGTAACTGGTCATAGAGAAGAAACCGATGCTTTAGTGAAAGCTTTAGAGCCTTATGAATTAATTGAATTTGTACGTTCGGCAAGGGTAGCGATTATTAAAGACAGTGCTGGTTTCCACGAAAAACTGAAAGAATTTGAAGCCTTTGAGCCTGGTGAAGAACTTATTGAGAATGAGTTTTTAGAAAAGGGAGACAAGATATTTACGATGTAGGAAAATAATCCGTCATTTCGAGGAGGAACGACGAAGCAATCTATTTAGAGGAATCAGACAGATTGCTTCGGCTCGCACAAATCCAGCCTCGCAATGACGAAAATCAAAAAAAACTATGAAGTGTAATAGCGTTAAGCCAATTTTAAGAATGTTCGATTATGATAAAGCAATCGAATTTTATGTGGATTGGTTAGGCTTTACGATAGATTGGGAGCATCGTTTTGAAGATAATACGCCAACTTATATGCAGATTTCATTGGATGGAATTGAATTACATTTAAGCGAGCATCATGGCGATTGTGCTCCCGGTGCTCATATTCATATCGATTGCACTGGCTTGAAAGAATTTCACAAACAGATTATTGATAAGAAGTATAAATATAACAGACCGGGTTTAGAAAGAACTTTTTACGGAAGTTGGGCAGTTACGGTAAATGACCCATTCTTTAATAAGATAACTTTTAACCAACCATTAGACGAATCGGAGATAGAAGCATAAAAATATGATAAACGAAGTATTTGATTTTATAATAAACTCACGCAAGGCTTTTATTCAACTTGTTGATGGATTATCAATTGAACAGCTGAATAAAATTCCTGATGGTTACAGCAATAATATCATTTGGAATTTCGGGCATATTGTGGTGAGTACGCAAACGCTTTGTTATGTGCGCACAGGAATTTTAGCCGATGCGAGTTCAATAAAATTCAATGAGTTTTATAAAAAAGATACTCGCCCTACTTATACTGTAACAGCGGAGGAAGTAGCAGAATTAAAGGCTCTAGCGCTTGACAGTATTGAAAAGATAAAAGAAGACTATGCTAATGGCATGTTTGCGAACATCACTCCTTTTTCAACTTCAACTTACGGCGTAGAGATGAAAAGTATTGAAGAGGTCTTGGTTACAACCATAGGTCATGATAATGTGCATTATGGATATGCATGGGCGCTGAAGAAAGGTGTAGAAAAGGTTTAGGGTTTATGGTAAAAACACCAAACCCAAGTTAGATAAACCCGATTGAAGTGGAAATACTTTTGGATGGGTTTACGAAAAGATTGCCACGTCGTTCCTCCTCGCAATGATGGAAGTAGAGCAGACTGACAGAGTACAAAAAGATTGCAATCCTCAACAATGTTGGGGAGGACTGAAATAACCGAAAAGCACAGAAAATTGCTTTTCAAAAAGAACAAATAATTAGAAAATAGAACCATAAAATAAATAACAAAAACGATGTCAAATTATTTTAACACATTACCTCTTAGAGAAAAATTAAACCAATTGGGTGTTTGCGATTTCATGGAAAGCAACGAATTTTTAGATGGCGTTAGCGCTTTGAAAGGCAAAAAACTAGTAATTGTGGGTTGCGGCGCTCAAGGCTTAAACCAGGGTTTAAATTTAAGAGATAGTGGTTTAGATGTAAGCTACACGTTGCGCAAAGAGGCGATTGAGGGCAAAAGAGATTCGTGGAAAAATGCAACGGAAAACAACTTCAAGGTTGGTACTTACGAAGAATTAATTCCAGCTGCTGATGTGGTAATTAACCTTACGCCGGATAAACAACACACTGCCGTTGTGAATGCAATTATGCCTTTAATGAAAGATGGCGCTACTTTATTGTATTCTCACGGTTTTAATATTGTGGAGGAAGGTATGCAAATCCGTAAAGACTTAACAGTAATTATGGTGGCCCCAAAATGCCCAGGAAGCGAAGTTAGAGCAGAATATGTTCGTGGTTTCGGCGTACCTACTTTAATTGCGGTGCACCCAGAAAACGACCCTCAAGGTAAAGGATTAGCGCAGGCAAAAGCTTATGCTGTTGGTACGGGCGGTCACAGAGCTGGTGTTTTAAAATCGTCTTTCGTTGCTGAAGTTAAATCTGATTTAATGGGTGAGCAAACCATTCTTTGTGGTTTGTTACAGACGGGTTCTATCCTATCTTTCGATAAAATGGTGGAGAAAGGAATTGATGCTGGTTACGCTTCTAAACTGGTTCAGTATGGTGTTGAGGTAATTACTGAAGCTTTAAAGCAAGGTGGTATTACGGCGATGATTGATAGATTGAGTAATGTTGCTAAAATTAAAGCTTTCGAAATTTCGGAAGAATTAAAAGATATTATGCGTCCGTTATTTCAAAAACACCAAGACGATATTATGAGTGGCGAATTTAGCCGCATTATGATGGAAGATTGGGCAAATGGCGATAAAAACCTTTTGGCTTGGAGAGCTGAAACTGGCGAAACTGCCTTTGAAAAAACGCCTGCTGGCGATGTTAAAATTGGCGAACAAGAGTATTTCGATAACTATTTATTGATGGTTGCTTTCGTACGTGCGGGTGTTGAATTGGCTTTCGAAACAATGGTTCAGGCAGGTATTAAACCAGAATCTGCTTATTACGAATCGTTACACGAAACACCGCTTATCGCAAACACCATTGCCCGTAAGAAATTATTCGAAATGAACCGCGTAATTTCTGATACAGCTGAATACGGATGTTATTTATTCGACCAGGCTTGTAAACCTCTATTGGCTGATTTCATGAAAAAAGTGGATATTGATTTAGTTGGTAAAAACTTCAATGAAGGTAAAGACGGTGGTGTTGATAACAGAAAATTAATTGATGTTAACGAGGCAATCCGCTCACACGAAGTAGAACAAATTGGTGCTACGTTGCGTAAAGCGATGACGGCAATGAAGGCGATTAAAACTGCATAGAATAAAAAGAATGTCATCCTGAGCTTGTCGAAGGAATTCTTTTTATTCTTTAAAGAGTCTTCGATACTTCGACAAGCTCAGTACTAGCTAAGCTCAGACTGACAACATTAAAATAAAACAAAATGTCAAAAACATTAGTAGAAAAAATTTGGGATGCACACGTTGTAAAAAGTGAAGAAGGGTTTCCTGATATTTTATACATTGATACACACTTAATACATGAGGTAACTTCTCCGCAGGCTTTTGATGGTTTGCGCAAGAGAGGTTTGCCTGTTTTTCGTCCGCAGCAAACAGTGGCTACGGCCGACCATAACGTACCAACTTTAAACCAGTTATTGCCGATTAAAGAAGAGCTTTCCCGCTACCAGGTGGATATGCTGACTAAAAATTGTGCTGAATTTGGTATTGAACTTTATGGTTTAGGTCATCCTTTTCAAGGGATTGTTCACGTAATCGGACCTGAGTTGGGTATTACCTTACCAGGAAAAACGATGGTTTGTGGCGATAGTCATACTTCTACACATGGCGCTTTCGGGGCAATTGCTTTCGGTATCGGAACATCACAGGTAGAGCAGGTTTTCGCAACGCAATGTTTATTGCAATCGAAACCTAAAACCATGAAAATTGAGGTTAACGGCGAACTTGGAAAAGGTGTTGGTGCGAAAGACATTATTCTTTACATCATCGCTCAGATTTCTGCCGCTGGTGGAACTGGATATTTCATTGAATACGCAGGTTCAGCAATCGAGAGTTTGAGTATGGAAGCTCGAATGACGATTTGCAACATGAGTATCGAAATGGGTGCAAGAGGTGGGTTAATTGCTCCAGACCAAATCACTTTCGATTACATTAAAGGCAGAGAGTTCGCACCTACTGGCGACGAATGGGATAAAGCTTTAGCGTATTGGAAAACGTTATACAGCGATGCTGATGCAACATTTGATAGCGTTTTAACTTTCGATGCGGCAGACATTGCACCGATGATTACTTACGGAACCAACCCGGGAATGGGAATGGGTATCCAGGAAAATATCCCTGCAACTAGTGCACAACCTGAAAAAGAGAAGCTTTCTTATCAAAAGGCGTTGGATTATATGGGTTTTGATGATGATGCATCGTTAATTGGCAAGCCAGTTGATTATGTTTTCATCGGAAGCTGCACCAACTCTCGTATTGAAGATTTACGTGAGGTAGCAGATTTTGTAAAAGATAAACGCAAAGCGGATAATGTTACGGTTTGGATTGTTCCAGGTTCGAAACAAGTTGAGCAGCAAGCTAAAAACGAAGGTTTGGATAAAATTTTCGAAGCGGCTGGTTTCCAATTACGTGAGCCAGGTTGTAGTGCTTGTTTAGGTATGAACGAGGATAAAATTCCAGCAGGAAAATATTGCGTTTCTACATCGAACAGAAATTTTGAAGGTAGACAAGGGCAAAACGCAAGAACTTTATTAGCGAGTCCATTAACGGCGGCAGCGGCGGCTGTTACAGGTGTGATTACGGATGTGAGGGAAATGCTTTTGCAAGAACAAAGATAAAGGAACAAAGATTAAAGACTTCTTGACCTTTACCAATCGTCATTGCGAGGCACGAAGCAATCTCACTTATAAAATAGATTGCTTCGTACCTCGCAATGACGATAACGCGAAAAAATCTTAGATGGCCTTAGGTTTCTTAGATGGTAAAAAAATTAAAATAAAGTAAAAATGCCAGAAATAGTTTGGGATGCAACAATATACGATAAACAACACCATTTCGTATCTGATTTCGGAGCGGATGTTTTGCAATGGTTAGCGCCTAAAGCCGACGAACACATTTTAGATGTGGGTTGCGGAACTGGTCAGCTGGCTGCGCAAATTGCCGAAAGTGGTGCTGTTGTTATAGGCACTGATGCATCAGCAGATATGGTTGCAAATGCCAGAACTACTTATCCCAACTTAAACTTTGAAGTGGTGGATGGAACTCGACTTGCTTACCATGAAAAGTTTGATGCAATTTTCAGCAATGCGACTTTCCATTGGATTGAAAACCAAAATGCTTTGGCTGAGGCATTATTTAAAAGCCTTAAAACTGGTGGAAGATTGGTTGCGGAGTTTGGCGGCAAAGGCAATGTTAAAAGCATAACCGATGCGATAAAATCTGCCGCTGAACAATTAGGCTTTGCAGATAAAGTGCTGACTGATTTTTGGTTTTTCCCATCAGTGAGTGCCTACGCTACGCTTTTAGAATCGAAAGGTTTTGAAGTAGAACAAATTTGGTTATTCGACAGACCAACAACGCTAATTGGCGAGGACGGAATGTATGTTTGGATTAACCAATTTGCACAGCATGCATTTAAAAACTCAACAGAAGAACAAGCTGAATCTATTAAAAATTTAGCCGTAGAAATACTGAAACCCGATTATTTCATCAACGGAGAATGGGTAGCAGATTATAGAAGATTGCGAGTGAAAGCGATAAAAAAGTAATAAGTTTTAGGTTATAAGTTGTAAGTCTAAACAACCAACAAACCAGAGAACAAAAAAACGACACAATGAAAAAATTCACAAAATTAACATCGGCAGTAGTGCCTTTAAATATAGAAAACATCGATACCGACCAGATTATCCCTGCAAGGTTTTTGAAAGCGACAACTCGTGAGGGTTTTGGCGAAAACTTGTTCCGCGACTGGCGCTATGAAAACAATAATCAACCTAAAACTGATTTCGTTTTAAATAACCCAACTTACAGCGGACAGGTTTTAGTGGCTGGGAAGAACTTTGGTTGTGGCAGTAGTCGTGAGCATGCAGCTTGGGCGATTCAGGATGCAGGTTTTGATGCGGTAATCAGTAGTTTTTTTGCCGATATTTTTAAAGGTAATGCGCTAAACAATGGCTTATTACCAATACAAGTGAGTGAGGATTTTCTGGCTCAAATTTTTAAAGCGGTGGAAAATAATGCTAAATCTCCTCTAGAAGTTGACTTAGAAAACCAAACGGTAACCATTGTTGATACGGGCACGCAAGAATCTTTCGAGATTAATGCTTATAAAAAATCATGCTTGATTAATGGTTATGATGATATCGATTTCATCTTGGCTCAAAAAGATTTGATTGAAGAGTTTGAGAAGAGGTAGAAAGCGTACAGCTGAAAGACCAAAGCGAAAGAGTAAAGCTAAAGGCTAAAGCGAAAAACTAACACACTCGTCATTGCGAGGCACGAAGCAATCTTAATGCGATAGGTTAAAAACCAAAGCCACAAGTTGTAGGATTGCTTCGTACCTCGCAATGACGACCGCCAATAAAAATCAGTGAAATCACTTTAATCGGTGCAATCATCCCGAAGGGAAAAAATAAAAAACATGAAAGAAAGTTTCGTCAGTATTCAAGATTTAACCTTAAAACACCAACAAAAATCGGTGTTAAAGGATTTGAATTGGACAATAAATACTGGTGAACAATCTGTTTTATTTGGCGAAAGCGGAAGCGGAAAAACATCCCTGGCTAAAATAATAGCTGGCTTACAAAGTGCCATTGGCGAATTAAAAATCAACTTTGATGATGAAAGCGATTTGCCTGCCGAGGTTTTATTTGTAGAGAGTTGGTATCAATTTAAAAATTTAGAAGGCGTTGCAAATTTCTATTATCAACAGCGTTACACCAGTCAGCAGGCTAAGGATACACTTACTGTTCATGCTGAATTGGTGAGTTATGGCAAAGAAAAAAGTCTTCATTTAGATAAAGTTGAACGCATTTTAGAAGCTTTAAATTTTTCTTCATTTGCCAGTTCGCAACTGATTGAATTATCAAGCGGAGAACACAAAAAACTGCAATTGGTTAAAGCTTTATGGCTAAAACCACAACTATTAATCATCGACCAACCTTACACGGGTTTAGATGCAGCATCACGCAAAAATTTAAATATTCTTTTAGATGAGGTTGCTGAAAGCGGCGTTCAATTGATTTTGATTTCTAACGATACTGAATTGCCAACTTCTATAAATCGCTTTGCGGAAATAAAAGATGGTAAAATCAGCGTTTCAAATTTAAGAGTTGTAACATCAGTTTCTGCTAAAAAAAATCTAAAGGAAATTCCAGATTTTCTAAAAGAATCGCCGGTTTATTCATCAAATAACATCGTTAAAATGGTTGATGTGAATATCAGCTACGGCGAAAAACAAGTTTTAAAAAACATTAACTGGGAAGTTAAAGCAGGCGAAAAATGGTTGTTGCAAGGGCATAATGGTTCTGGAAAATCAACTTTATTAAGTCTGGTAAACGGCGACCATCCGCAATCTTACGCCAACGAACTTTATTTATTTGGAAACAGACGAGGAAGTGGTGAAAGCATTTGGGACATTAAGCAGCACATCGGTTTAATTTCACCTGAATTTCATTGGTATTTTGATGCTTCGGCAACGGTTTGGCAAAGCATTGCTTCGGGTTTTTATGATACTGTCGGGTTATTTCAGCAATTGCCATACAGCAAAAGCCAACAGGTTGATGAATTGGTTGAATATTTTAGCTTAACCGAAAATAAAAATGAGTTGTTAACGGCACTTCCATTGGGGAAACAACGATTGGTTTTACTGGCTAGAACAATCATTAAAAATCCTGAATTATTGATTTTAGATGAACCTTGTCAGGGTTTAGACCAACAGCAAACCCAACATTTTAACCAATTGGTTGATGAGTTGTGCAGCAATGGAATGACTTTAATTTATGTTGGCCATTTTGAATCGCAGCTGCCAACCTGCATCGAAAAAAGAATATTATTAGAAAAAGGCGAAGTAAAAGTCGTCGAAAGTTTAAATACCCAAACTCGTCATTGCGAGGCACGAAGCAATCTCGTTTAAGAAGTACAGCAAAGGAGATTGCTTCGTACCTCGCAATGACGACAATATTAATACGATGAAGAAGAACATTTTAGTAATACCTGGAGACGGTATTGGACCAGAAGTAACCACTTGGGGAAAAGCAGCATTAGAGAAAATTGCAGAAATTTTCGGTCATGAATTTGTTTTTGACGAAGCTTTAATGGGCCATGCGGCTATTGAAGTTACAGGCGAACCTTTGCCAGACGAAACTTTAGAGAAAGCAAGAAAAAGCGATGCCATCCTCTTTGGCGCTATCGGCCATGCCAAATACGACAACGACCCGAGTTTAAAAGTTAGACCTGAGCAAGGTTTATTAAAAATCCGTAAGGAACTTGGTTTATTCGCAAACCTGCGCCCAATTTTATTATTTGATGAACTTCTTCAGGCATCGAGCATTAAACCAGAAATTTTAAGAGGAACAGATATTTTATTCTTCCGCGAATTAACTGGCGATGTTTATTTCGGCGAAAAAACACGTTCCGAAGATAGAAATACAGCTTCTGATTTGATGATTTACCATCGTTACGAAGTGGAGCGTATTGCGCACAAAGCTTACCAAGCCGCACAACAACGTAGCAAAAGATTATGTTCTGTAGATAAAGCTAATGTTTTGGAAAGTTCTCGTTTATGGCGTGAAACCGTTCAGGAAATTGCGAAACAGTATCCTGATGTAGAAACCGAGCACATGTTTATTGACAATGCTGCGATGCAGTTAATCAAAAACCCGAAAAAATTTGATGTGGTTTTAACGGCAAATTTATTTGGCGATATCTTAACTGATGAAGCTTCGCAAATTGCAGGTTCGATGGGTATGTTGGCTTCTGCATCTGTCGGAGAAAGTACAGGTTTCTTCGAGCCAATCCATGGTTCGGCACATGATATTACAGGAAAAGATTTAGCTAATCCACTCGCTTCTATCCTATCCGCAGCCTTAATGCTCGAAATTGGTTTCGGGCTGAAAGAAGAAGCTAAGTTATTGGTTGACACCGTTGATGCGGTTTTGAAAGAAGGTTTCAGAACACATGACATTGCCGACCAAACCACCAACCGATTTAAAGTTTTAGGCACAGCCGAAATGGGCAAATTGGTATTGAAATTTTTATCACAAAAGTTAATCCCAACACAAGAATAATGATACACGACCCAAATAAAGTATATATTTTCGACACCACATTACGCGATGGCGAACAGGTTCCAGGCTGCCAGTTAGATACCAACCAAAAAATTGAGATTGCTAAAGCACTTGAATTACTTGGTGTTGATGTGATTGAAGCTGGTTTTCCAATTTCAAGTCCAGGCGATTTTCAAAGTGTGGTGGAGTTATCAAAAGCGATAAAAAACCCAACCATATGTGCTTTAACAAGAGCCATTAAAGGCGATATAGACGTGGCAGCAGAATCGTTGAAATACGCCAAATATCCACGTATCCATACTGGAATTGGCGCTTCGGATATGCACATTCAATACAAATTTAACAGTACCCGAGAGAAAATTTTAGAAAGAGCGGTTGAAGCCGTTAAATATGCAAAAAAGTTTGTAGAGGATGTTGAATTCTATGCGGAAGATGCAGGAAGAGCTGACAATGCATTTTTGGCTCAAATGATTGAAGCGGTAATTGCAGCTGGTGCAACTGTGGTAAATATCCCTGATACGAATGGTTATTGTTTACCAGAGCAGTATGGTTCGAAAATTCTTTACTTAAAAGAAAATGTTAAAAATATAGACCAGGCTATTATTTCTGTTCATTGCCATAACGATTTAGGCGTTGCAACAGCTAATAGCATTGCTGGTGTTTTAAATGGTGCCCGCCAGATTGAGTGTACTATAAATGGAATTGGCGAAAGAGCCGGAAATACTGCTTTGGAAGAAGTTTCGATGATTTTAAAAACCCATGCTTTAGGTTTACATACCGGAATAAACAGCAAGCACTTTACTGAAATCAGCGGAATGGTTAGTCGCATGATGCACATGCCAGTTCAACCAAACAAAGCTATTGTTGGTAAAAATGCTTTTGCCCATAGCTCTGGCATTCACCAGGATGGATTTTTGAAACACCGCGAAAATTATGAAATCATCAACCCTGAAGATGTTGGTTTAAACAGTGCGGATATTATTTTAACTGCCCGTAGCGGTCGCCATGCTTTGAAACACCATTTAGAGCGTTTAGATTATGATATTGAGAAAATTAATATTGATGATGTGTACGAACGTTTCTTGGTTTTAGCTGATGAGAAAAAAGACATTACAGATGATGATTTACTTTTCTTAATGAGCGATGGCGAAACTGAATCTTACAAAAATGGTTACAAATTAAACTTGCTTCAGGTGGTTTGTGGCGACCAGGCTAAGCCTACAGCTAACATCAAATTGCAATATGAAGGTGTAGAGAAAGAAGCTAAAGCCGAAGGTAACGGACCAGTTGACGCAACAATAAACGCTATTGTGAGCATCATCGACAAAGATATTACACTTAAGGAATTTGCTATTCAAGCCATGCATGGCGGAAGTGATGATGTGAGTAAAGTAAACATGAAGGTAGATTACCAAGGCAAATCTTTCGTGGGTTTTGGTTTCAGCACTGATATCGTGAAGGCATCTGCTAATGCATATTTAGACGCGATTAATAAGTTTTTGTAAGGGAGCTGAAAGCAGAAAGATTAAAGCTGAAAGACTAAAGGTTAGAGACTAAAAGTTAAAGCGAAAAGAAAAGCCGCTTCGTCATTGCGAGGCACAGCCTGCCCCGACATTTCGGGGAAGCAATCTTAAGGCGATGAGGTTTATGGAATAAAGAGATGGGGGTATGAAAAGGAACACCCCGTCCTGCGGACACCCCTCTGGAAGAGGGGAATTGCAAAGCGCAAGTCTGTATGTTGCTTTTAAACTTTGAGGGGAATTCCCCTCTTTTTAGAGTGGTGCCTGAAAGGCGGGGTGTTCCTTTAGCATCTTGCACAGACCAAAGTATATAAACCTGACAGCAGTGGAAATACTTTTTGTTTGCAGGTCTTCGACAAGCTCAGACTGACAATCGCAAAAAGATTGTAACGCATGGCAGGACTACAATAACCGATAAGCAAAAAAGTTGCTTTTCAAAAGAATATAAGTGCGATTCAAATCTTGATACTTGATTCTCACTACTTGATACTAGAAAAAATGAACAATACAATAAAAAATACTTTCGATTTTGAAAGCGCTTTTAAAACCTTGGCAGGAGTAGTAAAACGCACTCCGCTTGAGTTTAATGAAGGATTATCGCAAAAATACAATGCCAACATTTATTTAAAAAGAGAGGATTTACAAATTGTTCGTTCATACAAATTGCGAGGTGCTTACAATAAAATAAGTGGTTTAAATGCGGATGCATTACAAAATGGAATTGTGTGTGCGAGTGCCGGTAATCATGCGCAGGGTGTTGCTTATTCTTGCAAAAAACTGAATATTAAAGGTGTAATTTTTATGCCTGAAATTACCCCAAAGCAGAAAATCAAACAGGTAAACATGTTTGGTGGTAATAATATCGAAATTGTTTTGGTTGGCGATACTTTCGACGATTGTTTAAAGGAGGCTTTAATTTATTGCGAAGAAAAATCTTCGACATTTATTCCGCCTTTTGATGATGAAAAAGTGATTGAGGGGCAGGCTACGGTTGCGATGGAAATTTTCGAAGATTTACCAGATTTAGATATGATTGTTGTACCTGTTGGGGGTGGTGGCTTAGCTTCGGGTGTGAGTGCGTATTTGCAAACGGTAAAACCTGACGTTAAAATTTTTGGGGTTGAGCCAATGGGTGCGCCATCGTTAAGCGAGGCGCTTAAAAACGGTGGACCAATAACTGTTGAAAATATTGAACGTTTTGTAGATGGTGCTGCAGTGAAAAGAATGGGCTGGATTACTTATCAATATTGTAAGGAATTGCTCAGCTCGACATATTTAATTCCAGAAGGACAAATTTGTACCACCATTTTAAAACTTTATAATGAAGATGCGATTGTTGTAGAACCTGCTGGTGCATTATCTGTTGCTGCGTTAGAACAGGTAAAAGACCAAATTGTAGGCAAAAATGTGGTTTGCGTAATTAGCGGCGGCAATAACGACATTGAGCGCATGCAGGAGATCAAAGAAAAATCTTTGCTTTTTGAGGGTTTAAAACATTATTTCATTGTTCGTTTTCCGCAACGTCCGGGAGCTTTAAAGTTATTTGTGAATGAGGTTTTAGGTCCGCATGATGATATTACCCGTTTCGAGTTCATCAAAAAAACGAATAAGGAAAATGGGCCTGCTCTAGTTGGAATCGAGCTAACCAATAAAGAGGATTATGCGAGTTTATTGCAGCGTATGGAAGATTTTAAATTCGAAATTATAGAGTTGAACCAAGACCAGACTTTGTTTGAATATTTGGTTTAATTTGTTTAACTGCTTTTAACCGCAAAGAGCGCAGAGTTTTTCGCAAAGAACGCAAAGGATTACTTAGAAAAATAACCATTAAGAAAGATAAGAACATTAAGACAGTTGCGCTTAGATTAACTTACATTTCTTAGGTGGTAAAATTTAAGTGCAGATAAAGTTTTTAAATCAGTGTCATCCTTAGCTTGTCGAAGGACGGTAAAAGCGTTTCGACAAGCTCAACGTGACAAAATCTCATAAAAAAATGAACTTCAAAGATTTAACCAACAAAACATTAATTACCGATAACGATATCGACTGGGATGATTTAGGCTCAGGAGTAAAGCGTAAAGTAATGCCTTTTGATGATAACCTGATGCTGGTTAAAGTTGCTTTTGAGAAAAATGCAGTTGGTACAATTCACAATCATCCGCACTTGCAATTGAGTTATGTAGCAAAAGGCAGTTTTGAAGTTACCATGGGCGACGATAAAAAAATACTAAACGAAGGTGATGTTTTCTTTGCGCCATCGAATGTATTTCACGGTGTGGTTTGTTTAGAAGAAGGATTGTTAATCGATATTTTTAATCCTCACCGTGAAGATTTTTTATAATTTTTTCACCACCTCAGGCACCTAAGTTATCCGTTTAAAAAACTTAGCAGTACTAAGGTTTCTGAGGTGGTAACATACAAAATACTAATCAAAAGTTAACCGAACATTTTTATAGCCTAATCCTTCGATAATAGGTTTCAAAACATTTGCCGCATTGGTTTTGGTTTGCGCCAGAATATCCGATTTCTTCACTTCAGCGGTTACATGTTTTTCTGCTGCTTTGTAAGCCTCATCAACTAATCCCGCTTCGCGGAAGAAAGCCATTTTGGTATCGTAAACTTTCGAATTTTTATGGTCGATTTTTACATAACAAATCTCGGGCTGTGGCAAATTTACTACAGCTGTATCAGCATCAATTTCAATATTATCTTTGGTTATTTTTGTTAAGTCGATACAACCTACAGCCTCTGCTTTTACAATTAACAAAACACTTGCCTCAGGCAAAAAATCGGTTTTATTTTTATGCTCCAATACATCGCTAATTTGATAGCGAACCAGCTCCAGTTTACCAATAGCCTCTATTTTTTCTACCAAAAGTTGATGTTTACTTTCGACAGAAGTATTAATGCTGAACTTTTTGGAGATAAAAAAGTAACCTGCAACGAGTAAAATTAGCCAAGGTAAAACTCTAAAAATGATTCTCATAGTGAAAAGAATTAATTCAAATTTCAATGTTATGTTACACTTGCTAAACAATTATTAATCCATAATGTGTGATTCAGAATTTTTGGCAGTTGTTTTGTATTACGTTCAGTACACACACAAATTAAACAAAATCAACATGAAAAAACTTACTATTTTAATGCTTTGCATTGCCACACTAGGTTTGGCATCTTGCAAAAAAGAAACCTTTGTTCAAAGTCCAAATACTATTTTAACAGTAGTTCGCGATATTCCAACAACGGCATGGGCACTCAGCAGCGATAGCAGAACGTATACAGCGGAAATTTCTGTTCCTGAGATTGACCAATATCACATAGATAATGAAGGAACTTTAGTTTACATTTCTTATAATAGCGGTGCAAGTTATATTGCATTACCTTTTGTATATAATATTGATGCTTTCAGCTATGAAGTATATAGAGGTGGTGTTGCTATCGATGTTCAAAGTGCAGATTTTCAACTTCAACCAAGAAGACCTACATCAACTGTTAGAATTAAAATAGTACTGGTAGGAAACGATTTATAATTTATATTTCTAAAACTCTAAAAAACGACTAATGTTCAATTGAACGTGGTCGTTTTTTTTATGCTCTCCCCTATTTAATTGTAGTGCCCTAACTGTTACGCCATTTCTTTCCAATAGCAATTCGTCATAGAATCCTTTATAATAAACATCTTTAATTTCAAATCTTCTGCTACTCCAACCATTATTTATTTCAGCCCATTCGGGATAAAAAACAACAGAGGCCGCAAAAGTTTTCAAACCCAGTTTTTCTGCATCGCCACGAGATAAAACAACTGCGTTGCCTAAAATTTGTGCAGTATAAATATGTTTTGGGTGTTGATAAATTTCTGTTGGTTTGCCAGTTTGCAAAAGTTCACCATTCCTCAAAATCAGTAATTGATCAGCTAAAAATAATCCATCTGCTGGGTCGTGAGAAACCAAAATAACCGTTACACCAGTTTCTGCTGCAACACGTTTAATATCGGCTCTTAATTGGTTTTTAAGTAAAGCATCAACCTGGCTAAAAGGCTCATCCAACAATAAAACTTTAGTATCGGCAACCATCGCTTTGGCAATCGCAACACGTTGTTGTTCTCCACCGCTTAATTCGATAATCTTTTTATTTTGTAATGGAAGGATACGCAGATGTTCCATTATTGCCAAAGTTTTTTCTGCTTTGGTTTTTAAATCTGTATTCGATAATTGTGAAGCAATATTATCATAAACCTTTGCATAAATATTCAATGAAAAATCCTGAGTCACCATTTTCATCTGTTTATGACCCGGCATTAATTGTTCATCCGGACCTAAAACACGCTTATCTTCGAAGAAAATTTCACCCTCATCGGTTTTTAATAAACCATAAATAGATTTTAACAAAGTTGATTTCCCGCTACCGCTTTCGCCAATAATAGCCACAACATCACCTCTATTAATGCTAAAACTAATATTTTTTATTCCTCCGGCTTGTTCAGCCTGGTATTGTTTCGTTAAGTTTTTTACAATGATTATAGTATCGCTCACGGAGTAAATATAAAGCTTAAAGCAGAAAGACTAAAGCTTTACCCAAATGTTTTAAACAAAAAAATCCTGTTCCGCCTAACCGAAACAGGATTTACATGATTTGTGTGTTGTTATATTTTAGTTTAAACCGAAGGTTACACCGAAACTCATGTTCTTTAATCCAGCTTGCTGTGAAGTTGTAAACATATCGTTGAAATAATATTTAGTAAACAAACCTAAGCCACCGTAACCAAATCTAACTGTGCCTCCGTAACGTACGGCTTGAAAATGGTAACTATCGTATTGTTTTTCTTTGCCACGTTCTTCACTAACCTGTTTAATTTTTCCATTAAGTAAAAAGCTTACTTCAGGGCCAAGAACGAAGTAAAATCTCTTGCCTTTACCGTTTTCTTTAGTACGGAATTCAAAATTTAAAGGAATGTGTACATAACTGCTAGAAAATCTATTTTTTGAGAAGTTAACAGGTTGTTCGGTGTAAACAAATTCATTAGAATTCTTAGCAATTGTTATATTTTTTCTCAGTCGAATTAAAGTCCAGTCGAAACCACCTGCAACATAAACTTTAAAGTTAGAGTTAAAACGGTATCCAAACTGCAAGATATCAAAAGAGAAAGTACTTGTTTTTCCACCTTTATAATCTAAAAATTCATTATTTGGAGATAAGTTAAAATCTCCGTTATCAATTAATCTGGAGAAACCCAAATCAACTCTTGTAAAGGTAATTCCACCAACAAAGCGACCCGATTTTGCAGCAGTAGCAGAGCTATCTTTCCCATCTCTGGTAAACTTAACCATACCTAAATTTATATCTTTTCTATTCTTTTTTATCGAATCTTGCTGCGCGTAAGTACCTTGAGCCATAACACCGATAAGCCCGCCTATCAAAAGTGTTTTAAGAATTAACTGTTTCATATTTTGTGTGTGTTTATTTTTTGAATTTTGAGTGATTGATTTTTGAAAGAGTGAATGTTACACAGCCCAATCCTTAAATCTTAATAAATCCTACTCTATTTTTTCTTTTTACCAAACTTGAAAGGGCCAATGTTTATTGAGGAGAGCGAAGAATCATCATCATCGGTACGAAACTGGATGAATTTATCTTTCCTCTTATCAACTTTGTTAACAATTAAGTTTACAACATCCCCAACATTTCTTATCCCTTTACTTTCAGCTTGATTATTTTCATTATCAACATAATCTGTTTTAACAGCTGCTGGTGTAGAAGCAATTACAGTTTCTTGTTTAGGTTGTAAAATTGCTTCCTCAATTTTAGTTTTAATGTCCTTTTGCGGGTTCTCAACTTTAACAATTACCTGTTCTTGCTTTTGCATTTCAGGTGCGGTTACAACTTTCTGTATTTCTATAGGCTTAGCATCTTCTTTTACCCTAGTTTTAGCTAAAGTCGTAACTGGTTTATCACTTACAGGTAACACTTGATTAACCTTTTCAACTGGTGTTGCAATTGAAAACGATGAATCTTGAGCTGGTTGTTCCGTTACAATTGGTGTTTCAACTTTTGGTGCCACATTGTTGGCATATTTTTTTGGCTCAGTATCTTGCTGTTGGTAAACCAAAATGCTAACTGTTGCAATTAATAAAACCGCCGCTGCAGCCAACCAATAAATTGGAATAATTCTCCTTTTCTTTGGTTCAATTTCGCTTTCAATGCTACTCCACAAATCTCTAGATGGTGTAATTTCGGCATCATCGAAAGCGTTTTTAAATAACTTATCAAAATCCTTATCCTGTATAGGTTGCATAACCAAATCCCTCCATTTTTATAATTTCTTCTTTTAAAATCGCTCGTGCTCTCGATAATTGAGATTTACTTGCGCCTTCCGAGATACCTAAAGTCTCACCTATTTCTTTGTGCGAATAACCTTCAATGGCGTACATATTGAAAACCATTCTGTAACCATCTGCCAGTTTCTGTATTACCTTCATCAAATCTTGCATACCTAATGTGCCAAAATCAAATCCGGTTGATGGTTGCTCGTAAGCTTCATCTATTTCAACCACATTTAAGCTGCGTAAATTTTTTCGGTAACTTTCAATGGCCGTGTTCACCATAACTCTCCTAATCCAGCCTTCAGAAGAACCATCACCTCTGTACTCCTTAATCTTTTGAAAAACTTTAATGTACCCCATTTGCAATACATCTTCGGCTTCCATTCTATCTTTGGCGTAGCGCATGCAAACAGCCAGCATTTTCGATGCAGTTTGCTTATAAAGCAGCTCCTGCATCTTCCGGTCGCCAGCTTTGCAGCCCTCCATCAAATCGTTTATCGTATAGCTTCGCGTCAATTTCATTGTGTGTTTGTATATAGAAGATGGCAGATTACGAACAATGGTTGCATGAGGTAGTAGAAAAAGTTAAATAAAAGTTAAAATTTTTTTTTAACACCTGATTATCAATAAGATAATGTTTAAATAAATTTCAAGAAAGATATAGATTTTTGATATGCAAAGCAATGGCAGAAGCTTTTTTGAAGTGTTGGTCCTCCCCAACAATGTTGGAGATTACAATCTTTTGCAAACCTATAAGGTTTTAAAAACCTTATAGGTTTAAGCAAAAGTATTTCCACTCCTATCGGGTTCAAGTTTCGGCCGTCATTGCGAGGCATGAAGCAATCTTACAACTACGGGTTAGTATCTTTCGCTTTAAGACTGCTTCGTACCTCGCAATGACGGTTTTGTTGTAGATTTTTATTGAGTTGACGGTCTTATAATACAATTAATTCTTTCGCTTTAGCCTTTCAGCTTTTACCTTTCTGCTTTCTTAGCCTTAAACAATCTAAAATCCTGTTTATATGTCAAGAAAAACGAATGATTAAACTGCAGCTGTTTATCCGTATTGTCTAAATCAATATGCGGCTCAAAACGAACATCAAGATACAAATGCGGAATTAATTCCTTTTGGTAAGCATAACGCAGCGATACAATGTTTCTACCGCTTTGCTTTAAACCATTGGTGTATAAATTACTCGAAACCGATTCATACAAAGGCATACCTTTAATGGAAATAAAGTTATTCCCTTTCCAATAAGAAGCAACCAGACTACCCCATTTACTTTCAACTCCAGCATTTAACCACACACCGAAACCGCTTTGAAAAGCTCTGCGTTTATCAGGAGATAAATCTTTATAGACTGCGATATAGTTATCGGTGTAAACTTGTTTAATGTTTGTACCAATTTCTTTATGTAATTTCAATCCAGCGGCACCATTAAAAACCGTACTAATCGGAATCTCTTTTAACACATCAATTTGTCCGCCTTGGTGGAAAGCCAAAAACTGTGCAGGGAAGCTAAACTTCCAGCCATTGTTTTCCGCAATCGTTGTTTCAGTAGATAAACCACCAACAATTTCTTCTTTAGCAGCCTCGCCTTTTTCTATCATTTTCTGCCATGCAATCCAGGCATCTAAATTAAATCTCTTGCGTTCAACCAATAACTGCGTTCCATATTCAATTGGATTGGTTAATGTTCGTTCAAAATTATAAATTGGTTCGATATATTTATGCTGAATACCACCTTCCAGACTACCAAAAATTAAGGTTAAATTTCTTTTATGATATTTTAGGCTAAATAATGGCTTGGCATCCGTAATACCATTTCTTCCAAAATCTTTACGAATAAAAGCACCAGCCGTAATCGCTAAATTAGGATGCGCATAATACACAATCTGAGGTTGCAACTGCGTTCCATACAAAGTATAACCATCATGAAAATCATTGGTGTATTCGTAATTCCGAACGAAGTTTAGGTTGTAAAAGTTAAAATGAATCTCGTCAGTTAAACTGCTATCCGGACGAATTCTATTCTCAAGAGCCGATTGATTAAACTGAGCCGAAGCAATGTAAGTTGTGAAGAGAAAGGATATAAATAGTAAGGCTTTTTTCAAACCTGTGGATGTAAACATGTGTTTGGATTTTATCGGCCAAATTTAGAATAGTTTTTCGGTAAAGTATAAAGTAGCGGGTATCAAGTATTAAGAACAGATTGCAAGTTTACGATAGATTAACAATATGCTTGATACAATCGCTTTCAACTTATTTTTTGGTCTTTCAGCTTTACACTCCAAGCTTACTTTTTCAACCGATAATTCTTATACAGTTTAACGGCAATCATAATCGCCATCGCGACGCCCATTATGCCAATTAAACCATAAATCCAGTTTAATGCATTTTTTAGAATAACCACAAAAACGATTGCAATCATAAAAATGGTAGCCAACTCACGCCACAAACGCAACTGAAAGCTTGTCATTTTGAATTGACCATTTTTAAGCTGTTTTACGATATTTTGGCAAATGAAATGATAGATTAACAATCCGACAACGAAACCAAGCTTAACATGCATCCAATCGGCTTGTAGCAAACCAGAGTGCAAAGTAAGCATAGAAACACCAGCCAAAACTGAAATTATCATTGCAGGAGTAGCAATGATTTTCCATAAAGTGGCCTCCATTTTCGTAAACTGTTTTATCAGAATACTTTTTTCAGGCTCTGGTTTTTCATTAGCTTCTGTATGGTAAATAAAAAGACTTAAAATATAAAATAACCCAGCCATCCAGCTAATAACAAATACGATGTGCACCGCAAGAAAGTAGTAGTAATATGGCTGTAGGGTTTCTATCATTATATGAAGAGCAAATCTTTGAGTTAAAATAAGTCAGAATGAGTACCTAACCTCAGTAAAATAATCTCGTTTTCTTCAGTTATTTCAAACCAAATAATTAACAAATCAGGTTTAATGTGTGCCTCCCAATTATCTTTATAATTTCCAGTGAGTTTATGTGGAAGATGTTTCTTTTCTATACCAATTGCCCCCTCTACTTTAAGTTTTTCCAGAAAATTTTCTAGTAAAAATAAATTTTTAGACGCTCTTTTGATTACTCGTTTTGCATCCTTTTTAAACTGATGGGTAGGCTTTAAAGTAAACATTATAAAGAACCCAAAAATGATTTCACATCCTCAATAGGTTCTCCAACTCCAATTCCTTTATGCGCATCTTCAATCGTTTTACGGGTAAGTTCATTTGGAACTCGAACTTTCTTTACATTTTTTTTGTGAATAGTAACACCAAGTTCTTTTAATAGGCTTTTTACTAATGAACTTTTGTTTTCAGGAATATCGATAGTTAATGTTTCCATACTCAAATATAATCAATATTAAATGGCGTTCAAAGTTTCCTTTAGGGGATTTAGGGGGGTTAATACCTAAACTCCTTTACTACATCAATCGCATACTTCACATTATCAAAAGGAATATCTGGCATAATACCATGACCTAAATTGAAGATAAAACCTTCAGTACCACGCATGCGCTCAAATAATTTATGAATTTGTGCTTTAATCACAGCCTTGTCAGCATATAAAATATGTGGGTCTAAATTTCCCTGAACCGCAATGCCTTTTGGCAAAGCGTTTTTAATGTTCAACAAATCAGCATTCCAATCAACCGAAATTACATCTGGTCTAGCTTCTGCCATAATTGGCGCAAAAACCGAACTTCCTTTACAGAAAGAAATTACAGGAATATCTTTTCTGTTTAAGTTTGCAATAATTTCCTGAATATAACGGTGTGAGAATTCCTGATAATCGTTCCAAGATAATGCCAACGCCCAGCTATCAAAAATTTGAAGTGCATTAACACCAGCAGCAATTTGAAGATTTAAATAATCGGCCGTTACTTTAGCAATTTTAGCCAAAAGTTTGTGCGCTAATTCAGGTTGATTATGTATAAAAAGCTTCGTTAACTTAAAATCTTTAGAAGAACCGCCCTCAATTAAATAACTCATTACCGTAAAAGGTGCCCCAGCGAAACCAATTAATGGAATGCGACCGTTTAAGCGTTGTTGAATTACTTTAATCGCATCCGCAACATATTGCAATTCATCTAAACAATCAACGTTCAGGTTTTCAATATCTTGCGCATTACGCACAGGGTTTGCAAACTTCGGACCAACGCCTTGAGTAAAACTCAAATCGCCACCCATCGCCTCGCCAGTTACTAAAATATCACAGAATAGAATAGCCGCATCAATATCCAACAAATCAACAGGAAGCATCGTTACATCAGCAGCAATTTCTGGAGTTTTACACATCTCTAAAAAAGAGTATTTGTTTTTAATCTCCCAATATTGTGGCATAAAACGACCTGCCTGACGCATCATCCAAACTGGTGGACGTTCTGTTTGTTTTGAAAATGCTGCGTCTAAAAATAAATTATTCTTCATGATTTGTTGTTGTATCTTACTAATCGTCAAAGCATGACGAACAGTCTAAAATTTGAATTCCGCAAAGGTATAAATAAAAAAAAAACGAAGTACCTTTTTATTACTAAACGGGTGCTTCGTTTCTCAAAATGACAATATTAGTATTATAATTTGCCTATTTCCTTCTCTATCTTAACAATAATATCTTTCGAACGCTCGGTATCAGCAAGTTCTTTTGCGATTTTAGTATAAGCCTCGGCTTTTTCTTTATCCTTTTTCCGCAAAGCGAGATTAGCCAAATGAATCAGCACGTAACCTTTCTGCGTTTTACCACCAACCGGAAAACGGCTTGCCAATTGAAAATGATATTCCGCCTTATCCCAGTTCTCTTCTTTTAAAGCAATATTACCTTGCATAAATTCGTAATAACCTCTGCGGCTTTTGGCTAATCTTTCCGGACTAGCAACCTCATCAAGCAAAGCTTTAGCTTTTACAAATTCGTTATTCTTGAAATGCTTAGATGCCATTAAAACCGAACTGTGCTTTAAATGGCTCCAAATTACAAAACCTAATAAAAAGGCTGCCAATGCAGCCAACTGGTATTGTTCGTAATAACTACAAACTAATGCGGCTATTATAAAAACAGCCATCAAAGCATATCTGCCTTTGTTGTTATACATTAATGAATATCAGTAAATTTATAACCAACACCACGAATCGAGTGGAAGTAAACTGGGTTTTTTTGATCTGGCTCGAAATACTTACGGAACGTTAAAATAAAGTTATCAATCGTTCTTGTAGATGGATAAACATCATAATTCCAAACCGTTTCTAAAATCTGCTCACGAGAAACCGCATCATTTTTACGCTCAATTAAAAGCTTCAACAACATTGTTTCTTTTTTCGTTAATGGTGTAATTGTGCCATCATCGTGTTTCAATTCGAAAGAGTTAAAATAGATTGTTTTATCTCCGATTTTGTAAGAATTTAGTTCTTTTAAATCATCTGATTTTAAACTACGTTTAACTAAAATTCCAACACGAAGAATTAATTCCTCTAAGTTGAAAGGTTTAACCAAATAATCATCAGCTCCTTTTTTCAAACCTAAAACACGGTCTTCTGATGTATTTTTAGCAGTTAAAAACATAATAGGAACTTCTGCATTCTCTAAACGAATTGTTTCACAAACTTGGAAACCATCCATTTCAGGCAACATAACATCTAAAACGATTAGGTTAAAACGTTCCTCTTTAAATACTTTAAGAGCAGTTTTACCATCTTTAACGGCGTGAACTTTATAACCCTCAAGTTCGAGGTTTAATTTGATAGCATCTAACAAGTGATCCTCGTCTTCTACCAATAGAATTCTTAATTTTTGTGACATAATTGAGATTAACTAAATGTTACTTCAAAAATACTTCCTTGAGGCAAATTGTCTTTTACTACAATATCTGCATCATGGTACTGTAAAACCTCTTTCACAATAAACAAGCCTAAACCTGTTCCTTTCGCTTTCCTGACATTCTCATTACCAACGCGGTAAAACTTATCAAATATCAACATTTTTTCGGCATCTGAAATTCCCGGTCCTTTATCTATCACACTTAATCGAATATGCCCATCAACCTGGTCTAAAAGCACATTTATCTCATCACACGGGCTAGAATATTTAACCGCATTTTCAATCAAATTAGTAACAACTGACGATAAGGCAAACTTGTCACCCATTAACTGCAAATTTGGCTGAATTTGCGCATTTATCAATTGTTCGTTACCACAAGAATGTACCTGCAATCTATCTGTAATTCTATAAACCAATTCCGAAAAGTTAAAATCTTCTTTTGGAAACGAGTAAGAACGGTTTTCAATCTTTGTCGCCAAAAGCATGTTTTCTACCAAATCATCCAAGCGCTCAATATCTTTCAAAGAATTATTCAACAAAGAAACCTGACGAGCCTTATCTAAATCTCTTTTAACAATGGTTTGGATAGAAAGTTTTATAGCTGCCAATGGCGATTTCAATTCATGCGTAATCGACATTAAAAAATTCTGCTGTTGTTCAGTAAATTTTTCATCTCGTTTTAGCGCTTGATGCAGAAAATAGCCACCAATACAAAGCAGAAATAAAAACACCGAACCCTCTCCCATAATCATCGTCATGCGGCTTGGCTGCAAACGCACCACCAAAGTACCCCAAGAAATGAGCTGGATTAAAGCATAAAGCAATAATGCGTAAAATATGATAATCGATTTCTTCATCTGTCTTTACAAGGATTTTAATGATTTAAGGATTTTAAGATTTATTCCTTAATTGCTAAATTATATTATTTGAAAAGCAATTTTCTGTTCATTTTGGTTATTTCAGTCCTCCCCAACATTTTTGGTGATTGCAATCTTTTTTCAACCTCTGTCATTCGCTCCATTTCCGTCATTGCGAGGAGGAACGACGTGGCAATCTTTTTCGGTAAACATCAAAAAAAGTATTTCCACTTCTCCCGATAGCTATCGGGACGGGTTTAAGAAGCTTCAGCTTCTGAAAGAATCTTAAATCCTCCCCCTGCCCCCTCCAAAGGGGGATACCCCTCAGAGTTATTTATACTCTCATCATTGCGAGGCACAAAGCAATCCTACAACAATCGCTATTTTAAACCCAAAGCTTTAAGATTGCTTCGTACCTCGCAATGACGCTCAGGTACTGAGCTTATATTTTCTTAAATGCCTATATCATTCAAAAACTAAACTCATACCACTCTGTGAAAACCTCTATGTTCTCTGTGGTTAAAAACCGTTATTTCTTAAACACCAAATCCAACGCCTCAAAAATCGCTCTCTTCGCTTTCTCTAATTCTATTTTGGTATGTGCTGAAGATACAAAACCAACCTCATATCCCGATGGGCCTAAATAAATCCCACGGTTTAGCAATTCACGGTGCATCACTTTAAATTTCTCCATGCTGCCCGCATCAATATCATCAGCCGATTGAATTTTATCCTTATCGGTAAAAGCAAACCAGAAAATAGAACCAACCGTAAACACTTTAAACTTATAATTTCTGGCCGTAGCAAAACGCTGAATGCTGGCTACAAAATCCTGAGTTTTATTATTTAAATCCTTATAAAAGCTAGATTTATTTAATTCTGTTAAAGTTGCAATCCCTGCAGCCATTGCTACTGGGTTTCCAGATAAAGTTCCTGCCTGGTAAACACCACCATCAGGTGAGATATGCGCCATAATTTCAGCTCTTGCACCATACATCCCAACTGGCAAACCACCACCGATGATTTTTCCGTACGTTACAATATCAGGGGTAATGCCATAATATGCAGCCGCACCCTCAAAACCAACACGGAAACCTGTAATCACTTCATCAAAAATTAAAAGCGAATTGTTCTCCGTGCAGATTTTACGCAAGAAATGAATGTATTCTTCATCCTGCATAATTAAACCATTATTTGCTGGAATCCCCTCAATAATTACCGCAGCAATCTGGTCTTTAAATTGAGCGAAAGCCTGTTCAATAGCCGTTTTATCATTTAAAGGAATTACAATCGTTTCTTCAGCAAAAGATTTTGGAACACCAGCCGAAGAAGTTTCACCAAAAGTTACTAAACCCGAACCTGCTTTTACCAAAAGCGAATCGCTATGACCGTGGTAACAACCCTCGAATTTTAATATCTTATCTCTGCCCGTAAAACCTCTGGCCAAACGAATTGCCGACATTACTGCTTCTGTACCAGAACTCGTGAAACGAATTTTCTCTACAAAGCGATTGTTTTTAATAATCAATTCTGCCAGTTGATTTTCCAGAGCAGTTGGCGCACCGAAACTCATTCCGTTTTGCATCACTTCAGTAACTTTCTCACGGATTTTAGTGTTATTGTGTCCTAAAATCAGCGGACCCCAACTTCCACAGAAATCAATAAATTGGTTTCCATCGGCATCCCAAATGTAGCAACCATCGCCTTTCTCAATAAAAAGTGGCGTACCATAAACTGACTTGAAAGCCCTAACCGGCGAGTTTACCCCACCAGGGAAATAAGTTTTTGACTTCTCATACAACTCCGCAGATTTAACCCTCGAAATATCAGGTTTACTTCCCGTATTCACTGGAATATCGGCCTCATTGCCTGAAAACATTTTCTTTAATGAATCTAACATTTTTATTAAGCTTAAAGCTGAAAGACTAAGGCTCAAAGCAAAAAGTAAAGCGCTACAACGTGGCTTTGGTCTTTCTGCTTTAAGCTTTCAGCTCAAATTACATCCAGTCGTTATTTAAAATATCTTTAATATGGTAAGTGGTGATAATGCTTGCTCCTGCTCTGGCAAAGGCATGCATGGTTTCCATAACCACTTTTTGTTCGTCAATCCAGCCACGTTGTGCAGCAGCTTTAACCATCGAGTATTCGCCCGAAACATTATAAACTGCGATAGGCAAATTGGTATCTTGTTTTAACCGCTGTATAATATCAAGATAAGCTAATCCTGGTTTTACCATTAACACATCTGCACCCTCCTGCTCATCTAATTGCGCTTCACGTAGAGCTTCCAAAGGGTTTCTAAAATCCATTTGGTAGGCCTTTCGGTCGCCTTTACTTGGTGCACAATCTGCAGCTTCCCTAAACGGACCATAATAAGCAGATGCAAACTTCGTGGCATGACTCATAATAGCCGCATTTACGAAACCATTTTCATCCAATAGATTACGCATCGCTTCGATTCTGCCGTCCATCATATCCGATGGCGCAAACATATCAGCGCCAGCTTGTGCATGCGTTAAAGCCATTTTCGCAATCACATCTACCGTTTTATCATTTTGAACATAATCGTTCTCCATAATTCCACAATGACCGTGATTGGTGTAAGAACAAACACAAACATCGGTAACTACGTACAAATCCTCACCAAATTGTTTCTTCAACTCACGAACCGCTGTTGGTACTAACGAATGGTCGTGATAAGCAGATTTTGCATCAGCCGATTTTTCATCGCCCACACCAAAAAGCATGATTTTATTCAGGCCTTTTTTCATTCCGGCATCCACATCCTTCACCAAAGTATCAACCGAATAATGGTTTACGCCTGGCATGGCATCAATTGCATGCGTAACATTCGTTCCTGGCACCACAAAATACGGGTACACAAACATATCTTTCGATAGTCGGGTTTCGGCTACCATCTCTCTAACCAACGGGTTTTTCCTTAATCTTCGCGGACGATGTAACATTTTTTTAGTATCAAGTATTTAGTATCAAGTATCGAAACTTGAGTATTGTATTATTTTTTGTAGCGCCATGGTTCGTGTCTTCACGAAACATTAACTAATATTTTTCTGAAAAGCAGTTTCAATAATGCTTCGGTTACAACAGTCCCGCTTTTCGTTGCAATCTTTTTTTTTAACTTCTGTCATGCTGAGGAACGAAGCATCTGTTTCATCGGTTGCAGATGCTTCGTGCCTCAGCATGACAAATTATTCAGGGTTGCTGCTCAAAAAGTATTTCCACTTCAATCGGGTTTAGAGAAACTTCTGCTTTTACAAGAAACTCAAAAACCACCCCCAACCCCTCCTTGAAAATAAGGAGGGGAGTTCCCCTCAGAGTTTTATAACCAGGCAATAGCCGCCCATCATTTACCTCTTTTAGAGGGGTGTCCGCAGGACGGCATGTATCTTTATATCTCGGTAAACTTCTATCTTTAAATCTCTTCGCTTTAAGATTGCTTCGTACCTCGCAATGACGATTTGGTCTTGCTTTTTGCTTTAGTCTTTTAGCTTTAGTCTTTCTGCTTCCAAACCCTACACCCTAAAACTTTAAACCCTAAACCTCTACCTAATCTCAATCCCAAAAACTGCTTCTGCTAATCCAATTTCATCAGGCGAATATGGTAAAGCATACTTCACGCCCATTTCGTCGAATTTTTTACCTGTAGAATTACCAATCGCAATCACTTGCTGACCAGGTTCCAATAAATTATCAGCGAAATAAGCATCAACGTTCGATGGACTGGTAAAAATCAGCACATCTGCATAACTCTGGTCGATATTTTCTTCAATAACCGTTTCGTAAATTGGTAAATCTATAATTTTTGCATCTGCTGGTAACGACTTCTGAATCGACTGTAACGAGTCTTGCGCTCTTGGGAATAAAACATTTTTCCCAGAAACTAATTTCGCAAAATCTTCAGCGACTTCGGCAATATCGCCACTGGTGCCAACAAAATCAGCGAAATGATTAAACTTACGCAAAGCATCTTCAGAGCCTCTACCTACCACACCAAATTGTGTTTTCTTTGGCAATTGTGGTTTTAAGTTGAAAAAATATTCTACACTATTTCTGCTACTGAAGAAAATCCAATCGATATTTTTTAAAATGAATTGGTCTAAAACAGTAACAATCGGGAACGTACGAATTAGCGAACGGCCCTCGATTTCTATATTATTACTTTCTAAAGCTTTACGGAAATAACTGTGTTCACCAATTTCGCGGGAGATGAAAACCTTTGCTGGCTTCTTTCTTTCTTTATCAAATTTAGCAACGATTTTTTCTGCCAAACCCTCTGTAGTCTCCGAACGTAAAAACAAACGTTCAGGAAAATCTTCTGCAGTTTCCGCTTTGGAAGTCCACACTTCGAAAAAGCCATCTTCTTTTTTGCAGTAACAGCCTAAAGGCATGTGACAACCACCCTCAAAAATATTCAACACTTTACGTTCAACACCAACTTCTTCAGCTGTTGCCGGGTCGTGAAGTTTTTGTAAAGCTTCAAAAAGTTCATTATCATTTTCTCTGATTTGAATCGCTAAAGCACCTTGAGCAGGAGCAGGAACAAATTCAGTTGGTTCTAATTCTTCAACATGAAATTCGCTTACATCTAAACCCAAACGCTTAATGCCTGCTTTTGCCAGCATAATGGCATCGTAATCTTCATCACGAAGTTTTTGAATACGGGTTGGAACGTTTCCGCGTAAATCTTCAATTTCTAAATCAGAACGTAAACCCAAAAGCTGTGCTTTTCTTCTGTTTGATGAAGTACCTACCATTGCTCCTTTTTTTAAGGAAAGCTTTTGCGAAACATCAACACAATCCTTTAAAATTAAAAGATATTCTGTTGCTTCTTCGCGAGGTGGAATTGCAGCAATCGTTAAACCCGCAGGATGAGTTGTTGGCAAATCTTTAAGGCAATGTACCGCTAAATCGATTGTGCCAGCCAAAAGTTCTTCTTCCAGTTCTTTGGTAAAAAAACCTTTTCCTTCTAATTTATCTAAACGTAAATTCAGGATTTTATCGCCCTGCGTTTTGATGATTTTAATTTCTGCCTCAATTCCGATAGCCGCTAATTCACTTTGAATGTGGTTAGCCTGCCATAATGCAAGTTCGCTACCGCGTGTTCCGATGGTTAATTTCTTCACTGTGTTGTTAAATGATTTGCAAATCTAACTAAATACGGCTTTATCTAGTAAATTGTTTAAAAATGAGACAGTGAGGTTACAGTTCGGAGTGGAAAGCTTAAAGTTTAAAGTCTGGAAAGCTTTATAATATTAAGGGGATTTTTGTGCGATTTGCAATTCCCCTCGTTTGGAAGGGTGCCCGCAGGGCGGGGTGGTTTTGAGCATATTGCACAAACAGAGGCTCTTTTAAACCCGTCCCGATAGCTATCGGGAGAAGTGGAAATACTTTTTGATGGTTAACGAAAAAAGATTGACACGAAGTTCCTCCTTGCAATGACGGAAATGGTGCAGACTTGCAATCGCAAAAAGATTGTAACGAAAAGCAGGACTGAACCCACCGAAAAGCACAGAGAATTGCTTTTCAATTAATCGAACCACTAAGAAAATAAGAATAATTAAGCCTATGAATATTAATTAACCACCGCTTTAAGATTGCTTCGTGCCTCGCAATGACGACAGTATAAAAAATGGTTATCCCCTAAGATTCTTTAACCAAAATCTCTTTGGCCATAATCATCGGAACGCTGATACATTTTTTCTCCATGTAGTTCATTACTCGCTCCAAAACCTCACGAGATGCATCGTCCATCTGACTAATTTCGTCGGCGAACACACCATTTAAGGCCGTATTTTTGATTTCTTTAATCTTGCGGGGCACCTCTTGCATAGCCAATTCGATACGGCGTTGCTTTAAAACTGTGAAAAACTCTGCAATATTTGCTGTTATAATATCTTCGGCGTGAACCAATTCGTTGTAACGCTCCTGAATATTTTTGCGGGCAACTTCTTTTAAAGATTCTACCTCGATGTAGTGAACCGGGTTATTGTGAATAACAGCTGGGGCAACATCGTTTGGAATTGCTAAATCGACAATTACCTTTTTGCCAGTATCGCCATTAAGCAATTTTGCGTAAAGTTTTTCATCAATAATTGCCTCTGTAGAACCCGTACAGGTAATAATTACATCGAAACCTTCGGTAAAATTCTCTAAAGCACTTAAGTGATAAGCTTTACCGTTTAATTCTTCTGCCAAAGTTTCGGCTTTAGAAAGCGTACGGTTAAAGATTGAGAAGTTTGAGTATTTATGTTTGTTAAGGTATTTTGCAATGTTCTGGTTGGTTTCGCCGGCACCGATAATTAAAACACGTGAGTTGCCACACATATTTAATTCTTTAAGTTTGCGATAAGCTAATGAAACAACAGAGACCGGGTTTTTTGAAATATTGGTGTTTGTATAAACTTCTTTCGCCGTTTTCACCACTCTATCCATTATCATACGTAAATAATCGCCAGTAAAACCTGCATCACGGCAGTTCTCGTAAGCTTTACGTATTTGAGCTAGGATTTCTTTTTCGCCAACAACCAAACTTTCTAAAGAACAAGAAGTTCTTAGTAAATGATTAAAAGCTTCTTCATTTTCGAAAACAGTAACATTATCAAGGAAGCGCTCCATAAACTCAGGAGGCAAACCCATATCTAGAACAGTTAAAAATTTAGTTACAAATTCTTTGTCGGTCTTTTCTTTGGTAAGGAAAACAAACTCTACACGATTACAAGTACCGATGTAAAAAATTTCGCTAACGGGAAGTTCCGTTTGAATATTCTTCAACCTGCTATCAAGACTTTGATCGCAAATAACTAATTTCCCTAAAGATTTCAGGTCGATGTGGTGATGCGTAAAAGCTATTACTTTTAAATATTCCAAGTGATTCCGTTGTTAACTATTATCGGGATACAAAAGTAACAGGCTTAGTGCATGTCACCGTCATTAATCTGTAATTTACATCAATTTAGAACGGTTTTAAATAAATGCAAAACACTGACAATACATCCTTAGCTTTCAAAATTTCTCTATGGATTTATGCCCTATTCTACATTGCAGCTGGCTTTAATCATTTTTTATCTACCCAAGGTTATTACGCAATTATGCCAGAATGGTTGCCCGCACACAAATTTTTAATTTACTTATCGGGCATTTCAGAAATTACTTTTGGCATTATGTTGCTTTTTTCGCCAACCCGAAAGCTTGGAGCATGGCTAATTATTTTAATGCTTTTAGCCTTTATGCCTGTGCATATTTATATGATTCAGAAAGCACCTTTTATGCTAAAATCAATTGAAATTACGCCACTAATTGCATGGATTCGGATTCCTTTTCAGGCATTTTTTATTTGGTGGGCGTGGGTTTATACCAAAAAATAAAAATTATTTGAAAAGCAATTGCAGTGAGTTTGCTTAATGTTAGTCCCGCTTTTCGTTTAAATCTTTTTGTTAACTTCTGTCATTCTGCTCCATTTCCCTAATTGCGAGGAGGAACGACGTGGCAATCTTTTTCTAAAACCACCAAAAAGTATTTCCACTATTATCGGGTTTAGAGAACTTCTGTTTGTGCAAGAAACACAAAACCACCCCACCCTGCGGGCACCCCTCCAAAGGAGGGGAATGGCATATCGCAAAACTACTTTTCGAATTTTACCTTCATCAAGTAAAATTCCCTTAAAATAAAAAAACAGGTAAAATTAAAATTCCACCTGTCTTCAATTTGGTTATTAAACTATTTTTTTTCTTCTTCTTTTGAGGTTAAGTCTTCCCATTTTTCCTCAGCCTGGTCTTTTAAATCCTCAGCTTTTTCTTTGGTTTCTTCCCAAATATCTTCTGCTTTATCTTTAATATCCTCAAATGTATCTTCAGCTTTTTCTTTAAATTCGTTAAATTTATCCTTTAAATTATCAAAAAATCCGTTTTCTGATTCAGGGTTTGGGGTTTGGTTTTCTGTAGCCATAATAATTATTTTATAAAAATCAGGCAAACACTATTCCATAACATCTGTTAAAATATTATGATTAAACAAAACGAATTTAGCCTTAGTGGTTCGGATGGAAAATTAATAATTGGCGACATTACCTTTGATGAGCATAATCCAAATACGCCGATTGTACTATTTGTACACGGTTTTAAAGGTTTTAAAGATTGGGGTGCACATAATTTAGTTGCCCGCTATTTTGCTGCAAACGGTTACCGCTACATCAAGTTTAATTTATCGTACAGCGGCGTTCCGGCAAATAATCCTAAAGATGTAAGTGATTTAGAAGCTTTTGCCGGCAATACATTTTCGAAAGAACTTTTTGATGTAAATGCAGTGTTGGATTATATAGAAAAAGCTTACGGTAGAGAAACTGAAGTGAATATAATTGGCCATAGTCGTGGTGGTGGTTTAGCTATTATTGAAGCTGCAAATGATTTACGAATTAATAAATTAATTACCTGGAGTTCTATCTCGAGTTTCGATAGCCTTTGGAAAAAAGAGCAGGAAGCCGAATGGAAAAGTACAGGAAAAATCTATGTAACCAATGCCAGAACTAAAGAACAACTGCCTTTAAATGTTGCCTTATTAGAGGATTTTGAAAAAAATGCAGAAACCTTAAACATAGTTGAAGCAGCAAAACGCATAAATATTCCTTGGTTAATTGTTCAAGGTGATGATGATGTGAATGTTCCTTTTGAAAATGCTCAAACCCTGGCTAATGCCAACCCTAACAGCCGACTTGTTAAAATTGAGGGCGCAAATCATGTTTATGGTGCCTCGCATCCTTATGGAAATGAAACTTTGCCTCCACTTTTGTTTAAAGTTTGCGAGAAGGTTTTGATGTTTTTGGGGGAGTAGAAACTTTTGTTATTCTGAGGAACGAAGAATCTGTAACCTACAAAAGACAATTTTAACAGCAGTAATCAAACTTGGTATCGTAGTTAAACTTACAGCTTTGTTTCATTGCCTACAGATTCTTCACTACGTTCAGAATGACAGTAACAAAACTAATCATTTCCCCTGCTGACAAAACCACGCATGTCGCTTCCGCTTGGGCTTTGGAAAATCTCTAAATCGAAATAAGGAACCGCAGCAAGCAAATGGTCGAAAATATCGGCAGCAACTTCTTCAAATTTTTTCAATCCCTTTTCTTTAGAAAACACATAAATTTCAATAGGAAGTCCGTTTTCCGTAGCTTGTAATTGGCGTACCATAAAAGTTAAATCGGTATTAATGAATGGATTGCTTTCCAGGTATTTTTCTGCATAAACACGAAATGTTCCAATATTCGTCATGTGCCTTCCGTTAACCAAATTGTTTGGATTGACTGTATTTTCGGCGTTGAAAATCTCAATTTGTTGTTGCGTTTCGCGAAGATATTCTTTTAAGAAATCGATACTTTTTAAGCGATTAATTAAATCCTCATCGCAAAATTTAATGCTCGAAATTTTAATATTAATGTGACGTTTAATCCTTCTGCCCTCACTTTCTTCCATTGCTCGCCAATTTTTAAATGACTCACTAACAATGGCATAACTTGGCACAATCGTAACCGTTTTATCCCAATTACGAACTTTAATTGTGGTTAAATTAATTTCAGTTACTTCGCCATCTGCACCATATTTTTCAACCGTAATCCAGTCGCCAACGCGAACCAAATCTATCGCACTCATCTGTACAGAAGCAACAAAACCTAAAATCGGATCGCGAAAAACCAATATAAATACTGCCGTAACCGCACCAAAACCTCCAAAAATATACAAAGGTGATTCATTTAAAATGATAGACAGAATTAGTACAAAGCCTAAAATATAGATGATGATTTTTGCAACCTGTTTATAACTTCGAATAGGTTTATCAGCATATTTCCTTGATGCTTCCATTATGGAAACCATTGCATTTAAAAATGCATTAATGGCAAACATGGTAGCCAAAACCACATAAATCCTGGAGAATATTAATGCGTAAAAAAGCCAGTTTTTAAAATCGATAAACACAAATGGAACAGCATTGTAAATAATGTATGCTCCAAATATCAATGCAAAAGCTCTGAAAACCCTAAATTCAAAAAGTGCACTTTGCCAATCGGGCTTCGTTTTAGCACTTTTTACAGCAAAAATAAATACTTGTCTGGTGACAAATATGGTTATGAAAAGAAATAGGGTTACACCAATTAAACCAATAAAAAAGTAAGAATAAATTAATTCAGTTCCTGAAAGGTCTTTTTCTATCAGCCAATTTCTGAATTCGTTAAATATGGTTTGAAAGGTTGGAATATTCATTGAGGTAATTTAGTTTTTATTGGCTAGAATAATAAATCAGATGCTCGATTCTTGTCATGTTGAGCTTGTCGAAACACATCCGATTCTTCTACAGGCTGTAGTTACTTTTAGGATATTCCGTCATTGCGAAATCGATTTTTCATCGATTAAAGCAATCTCATTCATAAAAGATAAGATTGCCGCGGTCGTGAAATACTCCCTCGCAATGACGACAGCGCCGAAATATCCCTCGAATTGATTTCTTGAAAAATTAAAAGCTAACCTTTCTCAACCCAATTCCCATCACCTTTAATAATATCAATCAACTCATCCAAAGCAAAAGCTGTATTTACATTTTTCTTCACAACTTCTTGTCCACGGTACAAAGTAATTTTATCAGGACCAGTACCAACGTAACCATAATCGGCATCGGCCATTTCGCCTGGACCATTAACGATGCAACCCATAATTCCAATTTTAAGGCCTTTCAAATGATCTGTTCTCGAACGAATAAGCTGTGTAGTCTCCTGTAAATCGAAAAGTGTTCTGCCACAACTCGGGCAAGAAATATATTCAGTTTTACTAATTCTTGTTCTGGTTGCCTGCAAAATCCCGAAACTGGTCGAATTAATCAAAGCCAAATCCTGACCTTGAGCATCAATCCAAATCCCATCGCCAAAACCATCGGTAAACAAAGCGCCAAAATCTGTCGAAGCATAAAGCTGTAAATTATCAGCGTTTAAATTTTCGTAAGTGCGTTTAATAATTACCGGAATTTGTATATTTTTTTCTTGTAAAGTAACGAAGAATGCTCTTTGTTCTGCCATTCCGTGATTGGCTGAAGTTTCCAAAATGAAAACGATGTTGTTAGATTGCTCGATTGATAAATTATCTAGTTGTTTTGCATCAATAGATACAAAGTTTAATAATTCATCTTTGATTTCAGCCTTGCTAAATTCATCCAAAGAAAAAAGCGGATGGCAATTATTTTTATCTTGAAGTTTTAACCAAGTATTGTAATTATAAACTTGCTTTAAATTCCCCGGAAAAGAAAATGACGGCAAATTATCACCAAGGAAAGCTAAATCGCAGGCTTGGTCAGCTAGGTTATATTTGTCTAATCCAGCACTATAATTATACCCTACAGAACTTAAAAAATATGGGTCTTTCAGGTTTTCTTTTGTAACATCAATCATTACCAAAGGATGGTAGTGACCACCAATGTGTTGAACAGGTTGAGTAATTCTGCGGGAATATTGGTATGGACTATAAGTTGGTGATTGTCCTTCGACAAGCTCATGATGACATACGACAGTGTTGCTTTCAACTTTCAACTTTTGACTTTCAACTCTATTCACATATCTATCTGCCAAAGCTTTCGCAACTGGCGCCTCAAATTCTGGGTCTTCCGTTAACGAAACACGAATGGTATCGCCTAAACCGTCCTCTAACAATGTTCCAATTCCAACAGCCGATTTTATACGACCATCTTCGCCATCACCAGCTTCGGTTACGCCAAGGTGTAAAGGGTAATTCATTCCTTCCTTAACCATGGTTTCTACCAATAAACGGTAAGCCTGAACCATTACCTGTGTGTTACTAGCTTTCATGGAAATAACCAGATTATAGTAATTTTCAGCCTCGCACATACGGATAAATTCCATTGCCGATTCGACCATTCCTCTTGGTGTATCGCCGTAATGGCTCATAATCCGATCAGAAAGAGAACCATGATTTGTACCAATACGCATCGCTGTGCCGTATTCCTTACAAATTTTAATCAGCGGAATAAATTTCTTGTTTATCCTTTCCAGTTCTGCCGTGTAAGCATCCTGAGTATATTCTAAATTTTCGAATTTCTTTTTATCGGCATAGTTTCCCGGATTTACACGAACTTTTTCTACGATTCTGGCCGCCATTTCAGCAGCGTTCGGTGTAAAATGAATATCGGCAATTAAGGGAACATCGTATCCGCGAAAGCGTAATTCTTTTTAATGTTGGATAAATTTTCAGCCTCCTTGATGCTTGGAGCCGTAATTCGAACATAATCACAACCAGATTCCACCATACGAATGGTCTGTTCAACCGTTCCAATAGTATCCATGGTATCGGTCGTGGTCATCGATTGAATGCGAATTGGATTATGACCGCCCAATGCCATATCTCCAATCTTTACCTCGCGAGTTAAAAACCTGGAATATTGCGTTAAACTGTTGCAATATCCACCACCTAAACCATCTTTTACAAGTATATTTTCCATGCCGATGCAAAGATAAGTATTGTTGGAATGTTTTGATGTTGGAATGTTCGAATATTTAATGACGGCATGAATGAATTTTGAGTGAGTGAATAGTAGTTTCTAAATCGTTCAAAACTTAATAATTTGTTATATCAACCTATCTTTTATCACCAAAGTATTTGCAGATATATCGTGCCAGCATTGATTTTTTTTATTTAGAAAACTATAGAAATAGCCGAAGAAAACCGGAATTACAGAAAGTATTTTAGAGAAATTTCGAATTAATGAGCGACCGAAAGATACTCTTGTTCCTTCTAAATCTGTAACCTTAATATTTACCAATCGTTTACCAATTGTTGCCTGCTTGCCAGATGATTCTGCAAAACTGCCATAAATAAGTTTTACAATAAAAATTAATGGCAAAGGCGTTACAAAGGCCATAATTCGTTGGTCTTTTCCTTCTATAAAAGCAAAGCTGATTAAAATACAGAGGCTGTAAATTATGAAAATAAGAAAGTGATCAATAACTGAGGCTAATAATCGCAAATCGAAAGCTGCGAAATATTGCGGTGCGGTTTTTTGATAGCTAAAACCAAGAAGCTCACGCAATTCTGGTATTGCATGAGCTTCTTTATAATCATCCATTCCGGGTTTACGGATAAATGTATTTGGTGTAATATTCAGGTTCGCAAGCTCGGACAAACTGTATGGCCCTTGTGGTTTTCCATTTATTACAACTGTGTATTCCATTAAGTTATACGTTTTATGTGGTAAGTTTTAAGTGGTAGGCAAGTTACAGAAACTAATTTCTACTGTTCTACAAATAGCTTATGTAACTTATAACGTAAAACTTACAACCTAAAACTTAGTATCTCGATACCTCAAAGTTACTTAAACCGCCATCCAAATTAATAAATATTTTTTTGGTTGATGTTTTATAGTTGGCTGTTTCATATACGCCATCGCTTAGTTTTTCAAAGCCTGAAAAATCTTTTGCTGATAGACCTGTTTTGGTTTTTATGCGACAACCAGAGTTTGTTGGTATTTTGATTTTAACATCGGCTACTCCCGATTTTACAACAACATCGGTAATTGGTAATAAATCGCCAACTTTAATATCTAAAGATGCGGCACCACCATCAAAGCGGAAAGATCTAACTTTATAATCAGTGAAATCGAAATCTGCTTCTCCAGCACCTAGTTTCATGTTGATATCCCATTTTGGAGCTTTATTCAGTTTAAAATCAACATCATTTCCGCCATCACCAAAATTCCATTTATTAGTTTTACCTTCCATTTTGAAGTTTAAAACCACAGCACTATCAGTTAATTGTTTTACAAGCGAAAAGTTACTGCGTCTTCTCTTTTTCACGTCAGCGTTTATCAAATCAGATGTTTCTCCATCAAGATTAAAAGAAATTCCACCACCAGAAATATTTAACACAGTTTTTTTAGTTGTATCTACTGCGTTAAAAACTTCTGAAAAATTTAAGCGGTTTCCAGCGGTGTCCTCATCATTCGAATCTTCATTATCATCATCGATGTTAATATCAACATCATCTTTAAGTTTATGCCCCCACCAAGAACCACGCTCGGGTTTTTGTTGTCCTTTTACAAATAGGAAAGAAAGTGTAATTACTAAAACGCCAATGGAAATTATGCTTCCCGTTTGGGTATTATTTTTATTAAAAAGGATGTTTAAACCTGCAATAATTAAAAACACTGGCCAAAAGTGCCATACATTACGCCAGTAAAAAGTAATTACATTAAAGTTTTCTAGCAAGAGTACACCACCTATAAAAAGCAGTAAGATACCCCAAATCAGTCTATCGAGTTTCATAATATTTATACTTGAGGGTTAGCGGGATTCGAATTATTATCATCTTTCGGCTTTTCTGTTTCTTCAACAATAATTGCATTAGTAACAGTTTCCGTTTTTGGCTCTGTTTCAGCAGATTGCTGATTTTGAAATGCTGCCCAATCATTTTTTCTTTTAGCTTTCGCGATGATGCTAATACCCAAAACAATGAAAATTACTGGCCAGAAATTCCTAAAGCGGAACCAATCCGGAATAAAATCCAGTTCTCTCATCAGAAAAAAGCAACCAATTACAAGCAATACCAAGCCTCCTATTGTACGTCCTGTATCATTAGGTTTATTGAATTTGCTAAAATCGGCGTGACTTTCGAAAGGCACTTTTTGAGTATCGCTTAATGGCTGGCTCCAATTTGTATTTGTAGAACCTACCGGACCAGTATAAGCACCACTAGTGCCAAAAGGTGGTGTATTTGGATTATTCTTAAAATAATCGTTAAACTTTGAGAATTTGGCTGCCGGATCATTATTAACCGGAACAATAATCCACATTACTACATAGGCGATAAGTCCGCCTCCTGCAAAAAATATTGCTGATAATGCAAATAACAGTCTAACTATGGTTACTTCAACCTGCATATAATCTGCAAGACCCGAAGCTACACCGGCAATCATTTTATCGTGTTCGTTTCTAAAAAGCTTCTTTTCCATAACGTTGTTCATTTTGTGTTTAAAAATCTAGCGGAGTGATTAAAACCTCATCAACGTTTACCCCTTTACTTAAGTTTAAAATGGTAAATAGCGTTTCTGCAATATCTTCGGGTTGTACAAATTTTTCATCCGGAATTGTTGTTCCCTCCCATGATGAAGTTTTGGTTGAACCCGGCAAAAAAGCAGTTACTTTTACATTGTGTGGTGCTAATTCTTGCCGCAATACATTATTAAGACTTAACATCGCTGCTTTTGTTACACTATAACTTCCGCCATTTTTTACAGGTGTTTTACTTGCAACCGAACATATGTTAAAAATGTGCCCACGCCCAGCAGAACGCATATTTTTAGCAAAAAACTTACTAATGTAATAGGCGGAATTTACGTTGAGCTGCTGTTGTATTTCAAAAACTTCATCATCCTCATCGAGCAAGCTACCTGGTAAAAAAGTTCCGACATTATTAACCAAAACATCAACAAACCCAAACTCATTATCAACCTTGTTTAAAAAATCATAAACCTGCTCTTTCTGCGAACAGTCAACAGCATAAATCAAAACCGTTCTCCCAGTCAGAAATAGTTCATCTCTAAAGCTTTCAAGTTCTTTTTTGTTTCTGGCAATAAGTGCTAAATCATATCCATTTTGCCATAATTTAATCGCAATAGCTCTACCAATTCCTTTTGTTGCACCAGTTATTAAAGCTTTCATGTATTGTGGTTTAATTTTTGTAAGCAAAAAACCATATTTATATTCAAAACCACGAATATTTTTGTAATTAACAAAGGGCTACAACTTTTTTATCGTTTCTTTGTAGTATTATATAATGCACACTTAATTAAGCAACACATACGGAATGAATTTTACCAATTTCGGCAGGTACATACTGCTACTCAAATCTGTGTTCAGAAAGCCGGAAAAACTGAAGATATATTTAAAAGAAATAGCCAAACAAATGGATTACGTTGGTGTTGGCTCGCTTGGCTTAATTGCAATCATCTCTACTTTTATTGGTGCAGTAATGACATTGCAGATTGCTTTCCAGCTGGTTAGCGATTTTATCCCTAAAACCATTATTGGTTCAGTTAACCGAGATTCGAGTATTTTAGAACTTAGCCCAACCATTAGCGCAATTGTTTTAGCAGGTAAAATTGGGTCTGCAATTTCATCAGAAATTGGTTCGATGCGAGTTACTGAGCAAATTGATGCACTAGAGATTATGGGAATAAATGCGCCGGGTTATCTAATTCTACCAAAAATTATTTCAGGTATAACAATGGTTCCAATGTTGGTAATTATTTCTATGTTCTTAAGTATTTCTGGTGGTTATATTGGCGGTTCAATCTCTGGAGCGGTAACTCCTGCCGAATATATACAAGGTATTACAACTGATTTTAACCCTTACACAATTGTTGTTGCATTAGTTAAAGCATTTGTTTTTGGATTTATTATCACATCCGTTCCGGCTTATGAAGGCTTTTACGTTCGCGGTGGTGCATTAGAGGTTTCTCAGGCAAGTACAAGAGCGGTTGTAATTAGCTGTATTTCGATTCTTGTTTGCGATTATTTAGTTACTCAATTGTTATTGTAATGATCGAAATTAAAGATATATATAAATCATTCTCTGGAAATGACGTTTTGAAAGGCATTTCAGGGAAGTTTGAAGAAGGCGTAACAAATCTTATCATTGGAGGTTCTGGTTCGGGAAAAACAACACTACTTAAATGTATGGTTGGTTTACATCAACCAGATTCGGGTTCGGTATTATACGATGGTCGCGATTTTACACCGATGACTTATGAGCAACGTATTGATGTTCGTAAAGAAATTGGGATGCTTTTTCAAGGTTCGGCTCTTTTTGATAGTATGACAGTGGAAGATAATATTATGTTTCCGCTAAATATGTTTACCGACCAAAGCAGAAGTGAAAAAGTAGATAGAGTAAATTTTTGTTTGGAACGCGTAAATCTTGCGGGTAAAAACAAGCTATTTCCTGCTGAATTATCTGGTGGTATGAAAAAGCGTGTTGGTATTGCCCGAGCTATTTCCATGAATCCTAAATATTTATTTTGTGATGAACCTAACTCTGGTTTAGACCCGAAAACATCCATTGTAATTGATGAATTGATCCAAGAATTAACTGAAGAATTTAAAACCACAACCATTGTAGTTACCCACGATATGAACTCGGTAATGGGTATTGGAGATTACATTTTGTTTTTGCACGAAGGAAAAAAATTCTGGGAAGGAAGCAACAAAGAAATCGCCCATACGGATATAAAAGAACTTAACGACTTCGTTTTCGCCAGCCGCTTTATGAAAGCTGCAAAAGATAAGTTTTAATAAAATTCTTATATTTGATTATGACAGCGGCAACAAAAAATATCATCGATAAATTAGAAACCTTACCTAAAAGCATGGTAAATGAGGTTGAAGATTTTATTGATTTTTTGAAAGCCAAACATGCTAAACAGCCTGAAAAGTCAATTAATCAAGATGATTTAGTAGAAGAACCAAAAGGCTTGTATGGAGCAGCGAAGGGTCTATTTATTATTCCTAAAGATTTTAACGAGCCATTAGAAGATCTTAAAGATTATATGTAATGCGGTATTTGATTGATACGCATATATTCATCTCTTTAATTAACAATGAAGAAGATTTTAATATCCTATACATTGAAGCAGTTGATAATAAAGAAAACGAAATTTTTATCAGCGTTGCTAGTATTTGGGAAATAATTGTTAAAGTTAATATTGGAAAATTATTTATTACAAGAAGTATTCAGGAAATGTATGATGTAATAACAAATGATGGTATTACAATATTAAATTTTCAGAAACCAGATTTTGACAAATATTTAACGCTACCATTAATCCACAAAGATCCTCTTGATAGAATGATTATTTCACAAACAATGGCAAATGATCTAACATTAATTACAGATGACCAACTCATCAAAAATTATCCAAATTTAAAGCTATTTTAATTACATGATACAATTACTTGCCCCAACCCATTGGAAAGATTATGAACTGATTGATTGCGGGGATTTTGAAAAACTAGAACGTTTTGGAACTGCAATTTTAATTCGCCCAGAGCCACAAGCGGTTTGGAAAAAAACACTTTCTGAGCAAGAGTGGAAAAAGAGGGCAAATATAACTTTTAGAGGTCGTTCGGCAACTTCGGGAGAATGGGTAAAGAAAAACCAAGCTATTCCTGATAGATGGCATGTTGAATACAAAAATAATGAAGTTGCTATTAAACTTCGTTTAGGTTTAACTTCTTTTAAGCATGTTGGTGTTTTCCCCGAACAGGCTGTTAATTGGGATTATATTTCATCATCGATTAAAAAATTTAAAACCCCACAACCAAAAGTTTTAAACCTTTTTGCCTACACAGGTGCTGCATCGCTTATTGCAAATGCTGCAGGTGCAGAAACTACTCACGTAGATTCGATAAAACAAGTAGTTACCTGGGCGAATGAAAATCAAGAACTTTCGGGTTTAAAAAATACCCGTTGGATGGTTGAGGATGCCTTAAAGTTTGTTAAAAAAGAACTTAAAAGAGGTAAAAAATATAACGGAATTATTTTGGATCCTCCGGCTTACGGGCATGGACCAAACGGTGAAAAGTGGAAGCTTGAAGATCATATTCAAGAAATGATGCAAGATGTTGTTCAGCTTCTGGATGAAGAAGAGCATTTTCTAATTCTTAATACCTACTCACTGGGATTTTCATCAGTTATTGTAGAAAATTTAATCAGGACATCATTCCCATCTGTAAACAATTTAGAGACCGGCGAATTATACTTACAAGCTACTGAAGGCGTAAAATTACCCCTTGGTGTTTTCGGTAAATTCTGTAATGTTTAAATGTTAACTATTTTATTTTGTACTCTCAATTTTCCGTCATAATTTCATCCCAAACAGATTCGGAAAAACTGTCTAAAATTTAACCTAAAATATATCTATGAAATTTCCAAAATTAACCGGCACAATTGTGCTAGGTTTTGCTGCGATAGGCTTATTTGCCAATTGCAATTCTGACGGCAAAGCCGGTGGCGTTGGTAAAATGTTCTCTTCTGACACGACAAAGAAAAAAACGGATACTGTTGAAAATGTTATGAAGCCGGTTGATCCGAAGCTTTACGACTCATTAGTAAAAAAACTATCAATAACAGATACAACGGGGAAATGGCCAGCTAAAAATCAGCCATATCCATTAGCAGGTGCAATTTTACCATTTAAAAGAATTGTAGTTTACTATGGAAATCTTCACTCAAAAAAAATGGGCGCCCTTGGAGAATATGCTCCAAAAGAAATGTGGCAACGTTTAAATACAGAAGTTAAAAAATGGGAAAAGGCAGATCCATCTACACCTGTACAACCAGGATTACATTACATCGCTGCCGTAGCTAGCGGAACACCTGGTAAAGATGGAAAATACATTAATCGTATGGGAAATAAGCAGATTGATTCTGTTTTAAAAATTGCCAAAATGCAGCCAAATACGATTGTATTTTTAGATTTACAAGTAGCTTTAAGTACTATAAAAGCAGAATTACCTCATATTGAAAAATATTTAGAGTTGCCATATGTGCATTTAGGCATCGACCCTGAATTTTCTATGAAAGATGGCTCTTTACCTGGTAAAAAAATTGGAACATACGATGCTGCAGATATTAATTATGTAACAGGTTACTTAGCAGATATTGTTAAAAAGCACAATCTTCCTCCAAAAGTTTTCGTATTACATCGTTTTACAAAGAAAATGGTTACCAATTCGCAAAACATTAAACTTCGTCCGGAAGTACAAGTGGTAATGCACATGGATGGATGGGGCGAACCGGAATTGAAAAAAGGAACATACAGACATTTCATCTTTTCTGAACCTGTTCAGTTTACTGGATTTAAAGTGTTTTACAAGAACGATTTGAAGAAAGCTCCAAACAGGTTAATGACACCAGAGGAACTTTTGAAACTCACACCTAAACCAATCTACATCCAATACCAATAATATTCAAAGCCTGTAATTAAGTTTACAGGCTTTTTGTATCTTACAGCAAATTATTAAACGCCTCATGAAAAACTTCCTTACTACATTAGCAATTACCATCCTATTTTTCTCTAATGCTTTTGCGCAGAAACTTAACACGCAATCATCACTAGAAAAAGCAATACAACAATCGGTTAAAAAAGATAAACCTATTATTTTAATTGTTTCAGTTCCGAATATGAATGTGCCACAAACAACATCAAATGGAACAAAAATAAATTTTACTTCTGCTATTGATGATGCCGAAGTGATTGAAAGAATTAATCAAAATTTTATTGCTTATAAAACAATAATGAATGATACTTCGATAAGAAGTATTTTATCCAAATCAGCAATCAATTCATTCCCTGCGTACATCTTTTTACGTTCAAATAAAGAAGTCTTTTTTAAAGATTATGGAAATTCTACCTCTAAACAGAGATACTTTTACATGATTGATAATGCATTAAAAGCTTTAAAGGAAAAGCCTATTTCGGAGCTAGAGCTTGAATATGCAGCAAATAAAACGGATGTCCAATTGTTAAAAAACTTGATTGATGCAAGAAAAAAACTTGGCCAAAATAACAATGCCGAATTAATTGAAGAATATGTTAAAAGCTTAAAAATTGATGATTTTAACAATTATCAAACTGTACTTTATATTTTAGAGGCCGGACCACATACCGATGGCAATGCATATAAGTTTGCTCATACTAACCGAAAATTAATTGATAGTATATACAGAATGGAACCATTTGCAAAGCGTTCTACTTTTAATAACTTTATGATTAATAACACCATGAATGATGCGATAAAAGCTAAAAACATAGCTAAGGCACAATCTGCCGCATCATTTACCAGGGGCACATGGTCAAATGATTACATAAAAGGTTCTAAAGCTTATGATAGCCAAATGATGCGTTATTATTTGGCCGTTAAGGATACTGCTAGATATCTACAAACTGCAACATATCATTATGATAGTTATTATATGAGAATTGGAGCAGATAGTATTAAGAAAATGGAAGCTGCAGAACTTAAAGCTATGGAAAGACGCGGACTACCAGCAACATTAAATCAAAACATTGTTTCGAAAGAGAAAATGGATAGTTTAATGAAAGCCAAAGGCGCAAATATGATTACTCAATCTATTGTTGCCGTAGGTCCTACATCAAGCAGTTATGCAAATGAATTAAATAATGCGGCTTACAAATTTTATGAAACAGGAAAGAAAAATATAAATCATTTAACCAAAGCAATGATTTGGAGTAGACGTTCAATTGAATTACATCCAATAAGTGCATATTATGATACCCTAGCTCATATCTTATACAGACTTGAATATTATGAGGAGGCGATAAAAAATCAGCAATTAGCGATAGAAAAATCAAAATTTGAAAATCACGATACCAAACATCTTCAGGAAGAATTAAAGAAGATGAGAGCAAGACAAATATAAATAAAGAGGCCTGTAATTAACTTTACAGGCTTTTTTAACTCCAAAACCTTTGTTACCTGCATTACGTTTATATATTATGCAAACAGCAACATTTGGTGGAGGATGCTTTTGGTGTACTGAAGCTGTATTTCAAGTTTTAAACGGCGTAGAAAGTGTAACTTCCGGGTACATGGGAGGTTTGTTGAAACATCCAACTTACATGGAAATTTCAAATGGTGATACCGGCCACGCAGAAGTGATTCAAATAGAATTTGATGAAAAAATAATTTCATATAATGATTTATTGCTTGTGTTTTTTAAAACCCACACCCCAACTTTTTTGAATAGGCAGGGCAATGATATTGGCCCTCAATATCGCTCTGTTATTTATTACCACAGTTCGGAACAGAAACTTCTTGCAAAACAAATAATAGAAAAACTAACCAATGAAAGGGTGTTCAAAAAACCTATCGTTACTGAAATTTGTTTTGCAACAGATTTTTATGAAGCTGAAGATTACCACCAAAACTATTTCATAAAGAATGCAGGAAAACCCTATTGCGCATTCGTAATACAACCAAAGCTTGATAAATTCATTCTAGAGTTTAATAAAATGATTAAATCAGAGTTATCCAGTTAATCAATAAATGTTAGCAAAGCATGTTGACTAGCTGTATGGATATCTCTCCAAACCCTGTTAATTTCTGTTTCAGTCTTTGCGGCTTCCAATCCGGCGTATGGAAATAATTTACCAGTTATACGCCAACAAGCATGCGCTAAAGTTCTACTTATAAGGCTTACTCGCCTTAACTTTTCATCTGTGATTGTACTATTGTTTTGAAGCTGCTCCCAGGATTCATCAAAAGCTTTATAGAAGTTATCTCGAAGTTCACTTATTTCAGTTTTACACGCTTTTAGTTCAGATTTGAAATATAAAATCTGCTCTTCAGAATATCTTTTTAAACCACTTCGTGATAAAAATTCATCTTCAACCAATTCGACAAAGTGATTGGTCATTCCTAAGGTATTAACCACAAGAGTTGTTTCTGCAAGCTGTAAAAATGGATAATCGAAACCTTCATCTTCAAACTTTATATCATTGTTTATTTTAAAAGTGCGATTAGCAGGCACCTCAAGGTTATTTACCTCAAAAGCATGACTACCTGTTGCAACCAAGCCAAAGTAAGACCAACCCGATAAAATTTTCACTTCATCTTTCTTTAAGATAAATGATAATACTTTTGGCTTACCTTCTTCATCTAATATATCCGAACCATCTTGATTCTTTAGTGTACAGTTTGCCGTAAAAATGGTGGCATGTAATGCGCCACTCGCATATTTCCAGTGTCCATTAATCAGGTACCCGCTTGCTGTTTTAATTGCAATTCCGCCTACAGCACCGCTTCCAGCAAAACAAACCTTTCTATCTTCAAAAACTTCTTCGGCTAGTTCAGGGTTTAAAAAACCTGCAAACCATGCTGCTCCAGCACAAAGTGTAATGGTCCAACCAAGGCTGCCATCTGCTTGTGCAAGTTCCTCTTCAAGTCTTAAAATTTCTGGCAATTTTTTGCCTGCACCACCATATATTTTCGGCACAAAAAGCTTAAACCAATCTTCCTGATAAGCAAGTTCTAAAATTTCGGGATGCAACTCGCCCATTTCTTCTGATGATGCAGCAAATTGTTTAACCCTTTTTTGCCAATCTGTTGATGTTAATGTTTCCATTTAGACTGCAAGTTTTAATTTGTTTTTATTGATAATTTTTTTCCAGTCGAAAAAGCCAAATATTGCAACTACAAACAAAAATGCAGTTAAACAACCCATTAACGGAAGTTTTTTATGAAATAAAAGTGGAATGGCGACAATGTTTGATATATTCAGGAAAATCCAGTTTTCAATTTTCCTTTTAGCTAAAAGCCACATTCCTGCCCAGGCTGTTGCAGAAACAAACGCATCTAAAATTGGAACATCAGAATCTGTATGATTTTTCAATGCGAAGTAGAAAACTACAAAACCAATAGTGGAAATTAGTATCGCGATAAGTAAATCTCTATTAGAACTGTAAGAAACTTGATTTTCTCCTTCTTCCTTACGTTTTTTCCATATTATCCAACCGTATACACTCATTACCAGATAATAAATACTCAATAACATTTCTGCATAGAGTTTTACATTAAGCAGCAGAAACATAGATAACAAAATTGAAACGATACCCGTTGGATATAGCCAAATATTATTCTTTTTTGCTAATAATACTTCTGAAACACCAAAACCTACAGCTAACCATTCGATTATCGATGTGCTTGCTATCTGTTCTGCAAAGAGTTTAAACCAATCCTGAAAATTCATTTACAATAAATTGTTAAATAATTTGATTTACAGCAGAAATATCTCCTTCCACCGATGAATCAAAAAATAAAAAATAATTGAAAACTGCTTTCAGGGGCGAAACAGCAAATCTATAACCTCTTCCCTACGTCGGCATTATCCGAATCAGGTGCATAACTTGTAGAAATCTCAGTAATCAAATATCAAGTTTCAAACATTTTGAACATTGAATATTATGATTTGTTAATTTCCTCAAGGTAATGGGTGTAATCTCAGCCTTTCGATTGTTTTGGAAACATTTCAAAAAGCACCCCTATTGAGTAAGGCAAATATAGTTTTTAAATCGAGAGAATTTAATTTTTATTCTAATTGTTACCCTGAGCAAATTATTCCTCAGGATAACAATAGTTTAATATTTAGCAATATTGCTCGAAAGCACCGATAAGGTTATCAGCAATCATTGCCGCTGGTCTGCCTTCAATTTGGTGGCGCTCAATTATGTGTACTAATTTACCATCTTTAAACAAAGCCATTGCTGGTGATGATGGAGGAAAAGGCATCATGTAGTTTCTAGCCTGATCTACTGCTTCTTTTTCCATTCCTGCAAAAACAGTAACCAATTTATCAGGGTGTTTTTCGTGTGCTGCCGCTGCTCTTGCTGCCGGACGAGCATTTGCTGCTGCGCAACCACATACAGAGTTTACAACAACCAATACAGTGCCTTCGCCTTTAATTGCTGCATCTACTTCCTGTGCATTTTTTAATTCTTCAAAACCAACGTTGGTTAATTCCTTACGCATTGGTTCAACTAAATATTCTGGATACATTTATATTATGTTTTGATTTACAATTGAATGTACAAAAATAAGAAAATCGAATGGCATGCACCATTCGATTTATATTTTTAAGGTAAAATTAAGAGGGTATAAATTATTGAAGCCCTTTTAAAATTTCTTGTACTTTTTGAGGATCATTCATCATTCCAAAGCCAAAAATAATGATGATTGCCGCATAATAAAGTAAAGATAGTATGTTCAGAATTAACCCGATAATCGCACAAATTCTACCTGCATTTAAATTTTTTAAACGAACTCTGAGTATAAAGAGAAGGATTTGAAACATACAAAGCTTTATCTTTTTTGCTTAAAACCAAGGCAATTATAGCTGGAATTAAACCTAAAATTCCATAACAGCAGCAAAGAGCGATTGATGCAATACCTAAAACCAGTACAATGGTAGAATTAGGTAAATTCTGATAACCCATTCCTCCACCAAACTGACCAAATGGCGGTGGTTGTTGAAAAGGTGGCGGGGTTACAGGTGGTGTATTAATTGGTTCGAATGGTTGGTTTTCTTGTGGAGTTTGTTCTTCTGACATGGTAGAGTTTAACTTATGAGTTGATGGTTGTATATTTTGTAAATGTAATTGATTACAATAATTACTGCAATAGCAATGAAAGTACTTTTAATAATTAGTGCTCCAAACTTGAAATCGAGTTTTAGATGCAAAGCGGTAAACAAGCAAAGAAAAACCATAAATATGGTTGGTGGATAAAGCTTGAAGGATTCTATAAAATTACCTTGTAGCAATGCAATTCCCGAACGTTGTAAGCCACAATCAGGGCAATCGAAACCAAATTGCGCTTTAAATGGGCAAGTAAATAAGTGATGGCTTAACCAATCGAAAAAGCCTTTATGTTGATGCGCCATCAAGTTCATTTAGATTCAGTTGTTGATCTTTCCAAACTTTGTATTTCTCCAAATCTTTTAAAACTTGTTTATAAACCAGATTTAAAACAAATACATCATCAATAAAACCTAAAACCGGAACAAAATCGGGTACAACATCAATGGGAGATAAAAAATACACAATGCCACCTAATATGGCTATAATTGAGCGTTTTGGAATTTCCGTGTAGCGCCCACCAACATAATCCTTTGCTACGGCAAAAAGCAAAATCAGTTTACTCCAAACACCTTCCAAGTCACCTTTGTTTGTAACCGCTTTGCCCAAAGCATCGTTAATGGTTTGTTTGGCTTTACTCTTATTATTCAATAAAACACTCGCTTTGCTTTCCGATTTTTTAAAGAAATCTAATATTTTCTGTCTGTTCAATTTCATACAATCGTTTTAGAATTAACGAGAAAAGCACAATTTTATTGAGATTTCATCATCTCTAAAATATCATCAACGTATTTTCTTTCGTTGGCAAGGCGTGGTACTTTGTGTTGTCCGCCTAGTTTGTTTTTTGCTTTTAGCCAATTGTAAAAAGTATTGGCAGCAGCATTATGAACTTTCGGACGGCTAAGTGCCATATCCTTAAAGCGCTTAGCATCATAATCAGAATTTACTTCACGCAGGGTATTATCCATTACATCGATAAACTTCTCAAAATCATCCGGTTGTTTGTCAAACTCGATAATCCATTCATGTCCACCTGCTTTTTCACCCTCAAAATAAATCGGACCGGCGGTGTAATCCTTAATTTCTGCACCGGTTACATTGCAAGCTTTGGTAAGTGCCTGTTCTGCATTATCGATAATTACCTCTTCGCCGAAAGCATTTATAAAGTGTTTCGTTCTTCCTGTAATTTTAATGCGGTAAGGTTCCAAAGATGTAAACTGAACAGTATCGCCAATCATATATCGCCACAAACCGCCATTGGTTGAAATTACAATTGCATAATTCTTATTCAACTCTACATCGCCTAACAAAAGTGCCTTTGGATTTTCTTCTCCTATATTTTCCATCGGAATAAATTCATAGAAAATGCCATAATCTAACATTAATAGCATTTCTTCGGAATTATCCTGATCCTGAATTCCAAAAAATCCTTCGGATGCATTATAGGTTTCCAAATAATACATATCCGGTGATGGAATGAGTTGTTTAAACTGCTCTCGATAAGGCCCGAAATTTACAGCACCATGAACATAAAGCTCCAAATTAGGCCAAACCTCCAGTAAGTTTTTTTTGCCTGTAAGCTCTAATACCTTTTTTGCTAAAACGATAGTCCATGTTGGTACGCCCGAAATGCTGGTTACATTTTCATGGATAGTCGCTTCTGCCATTCTATCCATCTTAATTTCGTAATTATCCATCAAAGCGATCGACATATCCGGTGTACGATAAAACTCTGCCCAGATTGGTAAATTTTTAATCAGCACAGCTGATAAATCGCCATAAAAACAATCTTCGTTAAGTTGATTAACCTGATGGCTTCCACCCAAAACCAAACCTTTACCTGTAAACATTTGATTATCCGGACGGTTATTGCAATAGATAGATAACATATCTTTGCCGCCCTTAAAATGGCACTCCTCTAAGCTTTCTTCTGATACAGGAATAAATTTGCTTCTATCACTTGTTGTACCTGATGATTTTGCAAACCATTTTATATCAGAGGGCCACAGAATATTTTGTTCGCCATTAAGCATCCGCTCGATGTATGGCTTTAAGGTATCGTAATTTTGAACTGGAACACGTTCTTGAAATTGCTGAGGAGTTAAAATCGATTTATAATCGTATTTTTTACCCCACTCGGTATTTTCGGCACTATCAATTAAAGTATGAAACCACTCCTGCTGAACATCGTGAGGATATTTCATAAAAAGCTCAATCTGATGAATGCGCTTTTTCATTAACCAAGTAAAAATAGAGTTTACTATTGCCATGAGCTTTTCTTAAACATCAAAATTCTTACGTTTTAAAACAAAGTTAGAACCCAGGTAAACTTTTCTAACCATTTCATTTTCTGCTAATACTTCTGGTACACCTTGCTCCAAAATTTTACCCTCAAAAAGCAGATAAGCTCTATCTGTAATCGAAAGTGTTTCCTGAACATTGTGGTCTGTTATCAGAATACCAATATTTTTGTGTTTTAGTTTTGCTACAATCGATTGAATTTCCTCAACCGCAATCGGGTCTACCCCTGCAAAAGGTTCATCAAGTAAAATAAAGCTTGGGTCTGCAGCTAAAGCTCTTGCAATTTCTGTACGTCTACGTTCTCCTCCAGATAATAAATCGCCACGGTTTTTACGAACTTTATGCAAGCTGAATTCGTTAATTAATTCTTCTAATTTGTGCTTTTGTTCTTCTTTGCTTAGCTTGCTCATTTCCAAAATAGCAAGAATATTATCTTCTACAGTTAGTTTTCTAAAAACTGATGCTTCCTGAGCTAAATAACCAATACCTTTTTGTGCCCTGCGATACATTGCATCTTCAGTAATATCTTCTTCCTCCAGAAAGATCCGACCTTCATTTGGTTTTATTAAACCAACAATCATGTAAAAAGAAGTTGTTTTACCAGCACCGTTTGGGCCTAATAAACCAACTATTTCACCCTGACTTACGTTAAATGAAACATCGTTAACAACAGTTCGCTGTTTATATTTTTTAACCAGATTTTCGGCTCTTAATATCATATATAACTTAACAGTTGATGTCACGTTGAGCTTGTCGAAACGTCCTTCGATAAACTCAGGATGACATCTTTTGTAGATTTATTAATTAACTTTTATTCCCTTAATATTTAATTGCAAACGTTTTTTATCACGCCACACATTTTCTTCCAAAGTATAACAAACAGAAAAAGGAACTTTTGGTTGTAAAAGTTTTTCAAATTCTGCAAGCCCGAAAGCAATGCCTTCAAAAATACTCGAATTTTGTTGCTTTATATTAATTTTTAAATGATTTGCGCCTACAACCGTTGCATATTGAGAAAGATAAACATTGTGAGTTACAAAAATTGGCGCCATGTTTTCTGGCCCAAAAGGCCCCATTTGTGCTAAAACCCGATAAAATTTGCCGTCGATTTGAGCCAAATCTATCTCTGCATCAATTCTTATCATTGGCGTTAGCAACTCATCAGTTATACTAGCCGAAACTATTTCTTCAAATTTATCTGCAAAAGCATTAACATTACTTTCCTGCATGGTTAAGCCTGCTGCAAATTTATGTCCACCGTATTGGTCGAGCAAATGTGCACAACCACTCAAAGCTTCGTACAAATCAAAACCAACAACAGAACGGCAAGAACCCGCTACATGTCCGTTTGATTTTGTAAGTACGATTGTTGGCCGATAATATTTCTCCGTTAAACGAGACGCAACAATTCCGATAACGCCCTTGTGCCAGGTTTCGTTAAAAACAACAGTCGTTTTTTTATTGATAAGTACTTCACTATCGCCTATCAAAGCCAAAGCTTCACGGGTAATATCCTGGTCGTAAGTTTTACGTTCGGTATTTTTTAGGTTAATCAATTCACTTTGCTCTGATGAATTTCCATCAGCCTGACAAAGCAACATGGCTACAGCATGTTTTGCATGGTCAATTCTACCAGCAGCATTAATCCGCGGACCTAAAGTAAAGACGACATCTGTAATGGTGTAATTTTCTGTTTTACCAGAAACTTCCATTAATGCTCTTAAACCTTCGCAAGGGTTAGTGTTTAGTTTTTGCAATCCGTAGTAAGCTAATATTCTGTTTTCGCCCACTACAGGAACAATATCTGCAGCAATACTAACCATTACCAAATCCAAATATTGCAAATATGTTTCTTGCGGAAGTTCGTACTGCTGCGCATAAGCCTGCGCCAGTTTGAAACCAATTCCACAGCCTGCAAGTTCTTTGAATGGATACTCGCAATCATTCCTTTTTGGGTCTAAAACGGCTAATGCTTTTGGCAATTCATTGCCTGGTAAGTGGTGGTCACAGATAATAAAATCAATTCCAAAAGTATTGGCATAATCAATTTTATCGATAGATTTTATACCACAATCTAACGCGATAATTAAGGTAAATCCATTGTCTTTAGCATAATCTATTCCTGCGGTAGAAATACCATAACCTTCCAGGTATCTATCTGGTATATAATATTCTATGTTTGAAGTTAGTTTAGAAAAAAAGCTGTAAGCAAGTGCTACAGAGGTTGTTCCATCTACATCATAATCGCCATATATTAAAATTTTCTCTTGATTATCAATTGCAACTTCAATTCTGGCAACTGCAACATCCATATCCTTCATTAAAAAAGGATTATGAAGATGCGCTAAATCTGGCCTGAAAAAATCTTTCGCCTCATCGAAACTACAAATGTTTCTTTGTACTAATATTTGCGCAAGCGACCTATCTATATTTAATTCTTCAGCAATTTTATTTATTGTATCATCATTACAATCTGATGCTTTTACCCATCTTTTTTCCATTTATTCTATTTCCGAACAGTAAATATACATTTTAATTGAATACTCTTACATAACTTAGACTTACTCGCAAAAACGAATAAACAAATAGATTGTTAACTTTGTGAAACATTAAAACTCTAACATTTTGCAAGTTCATACCTTATTTGAAGGCACCTATTCTGTAGATGCCACTAAGAAATTTATTCCTTTTGATGATGCCATTCATAGTTTTAAAGATAGACCGGCATCACTTTTCATTAACGTACAACCTTTTTTAGTTGAACTGAAAAATGATTTGATTCTTTTTGATACAGGCTTAGGTTTTAGTGATGACCATGGCGAATTGATTTTGCATAAAAACATCCGCAATGCAGGTTTCGACCCGACTGATGTAACGAAGGTTTTAATGTCGCATTTGCATTACGACCATTCTGGCGGAATGATTCACAAAATTGGCGATAAAACAGAAGTTAGTTTTCCTGATGCAGAATATGTAATTAATCGAGGTGAATGGGAAACAGCTTTTAGCAGCACTTCTAGCTCTTACCACACTGATATTTTTGAGTTTTTACAACGTAATGCACAATTGAAATTTGTAGAAGGAGATGGAAGTTTAGATGAAACCATTGCTTTTGAATTTACCGGCGCTCATTGTCCAAATCATCAGGTTTTTCTTTTAACTGAGGGCAATCAGAAAGTATTTTTTGGTGGCGATGTTTTACCAGAACCTAGCGAATTAATAAAAAACTTTATTGCTAAATACGATTTCGATGGTCGCTTGGCGATGGAGTTACGCAAAGGATTTGGCAAAAGAGCCGCAGCCGAAAACTGGGAATGTTTATTTTACCACAGCAAAAGAGAAGCTACTGGTTTTATTGATGAAGTTGATGGTGGATTTAAAATTAGGTAAGGTTGAGTTGGAAGTTAAAAGCCGAAAGCAAAAAGATTAAAGCTGAAAGATTATTGCGAAAACCCACAAACTTTAAATTTCATTGCCATCAATTTCAACTGACGGAAAATAAAGCGAGCAGGGCTTTAGCCAAAACTTCAATTTGCAACCTTTGTTTCTTGCAGTTCTGTTAGTTTCTAAACCCGACAGCAGCGAAAATACTTTTTGTTTGCAGCAACCTTGAATAAATTGTCACGAAAGAAATTTACAAAAAGATTGCAGCGAATGGCGGGAACAAATTTTAATAGTTTAACCAAAACTGCTTTCCAAAATCTAAAAAACTAAAAAGCTAGGTTTTACAGTTACCTATTTTTTACCATCTAAGAAATCTTAGGTCATCTAAGTTTATTGAAATGCTTATCAAAATCTTAGATGGACTTAGGTTACTTAGATGGTAAAACTAATTAACAAAAAAAGGTCTCGATTTGCCTCGAGACCTTTTTACCTTTAAAGCCCTCCCTTTCAGGGGAGGGTTGGGAGGGGTTTATTTTTTAGCTACTAATTTAACAGCTAATTCAAACTCATCGTTAATTGCTTTGTCGCCAATGCTATCGAAAAATGATTTTGAACCATATTTAATGTCATATTTAGTTCTATCAACAACGATTTTACCTGCTAAAGCAGAAACAGTACCATCAGCATTTACAGTTACAGTTGCAGGGAAACTTAATGGTTTAGTAATACCTTTAATAGTTAAGTTACCTGTTACAGTTGTACCAGCAACTTTAGTAATTACGAAAGTAGCTGTTGGGAATTTAGCTGTACCGAAGAAATCATCAGCTTTTAAGTGACCTTCTAATTTCGCGCTACCATCAGCATCTTTGATAGAGTTCATATCGATAGTAAAAGTACCACCTGTTACTTTTTTACCATCAACGTTTAAAGTACCTGATTGTAAAGCGATAGTTCCGTTATGAGAACCTGTTACTTTTTTACCAACCCAAGTAATGGTCGATTTTGCTGCATCTACAGTGTAAGCAACTGGTTTAATAGTTGTAAAAGCTGATAAAGACACAACTGCAACTAATAAAAAGATTGAAGAGATTTTTAATTTCATTTTCTGGTTTTTAAATTGTGATACAAAGATATATTAACGTTCGGTAATATGTTATTGACCTATGTTAAGATTTTAAAAATAATTTGAATTATTTAAAATCATTCTATTGACTGAAAAATATTACTGGGGTTTAATCTGAATCTTATTTTAAATGATTTGGAAAGCAATTGTGTTGTTATAATTAATGTTCGTCGGGCTTTCCATTAAATCTTTTTTGCGATTGTCATGCTGAGCCTGTCGAAACACTACAACAAAAAAGGATACCATTTCAATCCCGTTTAGTAAAAAAGTTTGTGCTACTATGTTGGGTTGCAAAATGTCTAGCTTTTATTTTCTTATATTAGTATACTCTAAAATACACGCCATGAAACAGAATGCAAAATCAATCCGCCCGTTTATCGGCGCTAAGGATTTCGAAATATCGAGAGCATTTTACAAAGATTTAGGTTTTGACGAAGTGAGCTTAGGCGAACAGATGTCACTCTTCAGCACAGATAAGATTTCCTTTTACTTACAAAAAGCATATGTTAAAGATTGGATTGATAATTCCATGATTTTTATTGAAGTAGGTAATGTGAATAATTTCTACAAAGACCTTTTAGCTTTAGATTTACCCGCTAAGTACAAAAATGTAAGGCTAACCCCGGTAAGAAATGAAAGTTGGGGAAGCGAATGTTTTTTACACGATCCCTCGGGAATCTTATGGCACTTTGGAGCTTTTTATTAGAGATTGAAATATAAAATCCTCACCCTTGCCCCCTCCAAAGGGGGATAGCAAAGTGCCAAATTAAAGCGAAATAAAGAAATGATACTTGGTTCGTGAAGACACAAACCAAGGCGTTTAAAGCAAAAAATCTGCAAGTTTTATGAAAATGAATTCATACAACTTGCAGATAAATTATCTTAATGAGATTGCTTCGTACCTCGCAATGACGGTATTGGCTTCGGCAAGGAAAAACCCTAAACCCTTTACCCTAAACCTTAAGGCACTATTTCTTCCAAATAACTCTCCACCGGTGGGCAAGCACAAATTAACGACCTATCGCCATGGCTATCGTTTACACGACCAACTGACGGCCAGAACTTACGCTCCAAAACGTAAGGTAATGGAAACGCAGCAGTTTGACGGCTGTAAGCATGCGCCCACTCATTTGCAGTAATTACTGAAACCGTGTGTGGTGCATTTTTTAATGGGTTATCAACTTTATCTAAAGTTCCATTTTCTACTTCAGTAATTTCGTTTTTAATGGCGATTAAAGCATCACAGAAACGGTCTAACTCATGTTTAGGCTCAGATTCAGTAGGCTCAACCATTAATGTTCCCGCAACCGGGAATGAAACCGTTGGTGCATGGAAACCGTAATCCATTAAACGTTTTGCAATATCAGTAACCTCAATTCCAAAAGCTTTGAAAGAACGGCAATCTAAAATCATCTCGTGTGCACAACGACCTTGAGCACCTGAATAAAGCACTGGGTAGTGTTGCTCTAAACGAGCTTTCATATAGTTTGCGTTTAAAATCGCATATTTTGTAGCGTTGGTTAATCCTTCAGCACCCATCATAGCGATGTAAGCGTGAGAAATAATCAAGATTGAAGCTGAACCCCATGGTGCAGATGAAACCGCAGAAATTGATTTTCCTTTATCAATATCAACTACAGCGTGACCAGGAAGATAAGGAACCAAATGTTTTGCAACACCAATCGGACCCATACCAGGACCACCACCACCGTGAGGAATACAGAAAGTTTTGTGTAAGTTTAAGTGGCAAACATCGGCACCGATATTAGCCGGGCTTGTTAAACCAACTTGCGCATTCATGTTTGCACCATCCATGTAAACTTGTCCGCCATTAGCGTGAATCGTTTCACAAATCTCGATAATGCTTTCTTCGAATACACCGTGAGTTGATGGATAAGTAACCATCAAACACGAAAGATTGTCTTTATGTAATTCTGCTTTTGCTTTTAAATCTTCAACATCGATGTTACCGTTTTCTAACGATTTTACCACAACGATTTTCATATCGGCCATTGCCGCAGAAGCAGGGTTTGTACCGTGAGCCGAAGCCGGAATTAATGCTACATTACGGTGGAAGTCGCCTCTATCCTGGTGATAAGCACGAATAACCATTAAACCTGCGTATTCGCCTTGAGCACCAGCATTTGGCTGTAAACTCATGGCAGCAAAACCAGTAATTTCACTTAACCATTTATCCAATTCGTTAAAAACCGAATAATAACCTAAAACCTGGTCGGCTGGTGCAAATGGGTGTACGCGACCGAAGTGAGACCAGGTTACCGGAATCATTTCTGCCGTTGCGTTTAATTTCATTGTACAGCTTCCCAAAGCAATCATCGAGTGGCAAAGCGATAAATCTTTTGCTTCTAACGATTTAATATAGCGCAACATTTCATGCTCTGAATGGTGCGAATTGAAAATCGGGTGTGTTAAATAATCAGATGTACGTTGTAAAGCCGATGGAATAACGGTTTCAACATTTTCTACCACTTCAACCTGGTCGGCTGCTACCGCTTTAACTTTAGCAAAAATTCTTGCGATTAAAGCAATGTCTTCGAAAGTTGTTGTTTCATCAATTGAAATTGTTGCAACATTACCAGTGTAGTTTAAGTTGATTTCGTTATCTAAACAACCAGAATGAATGCCACCTTTTAAATCGCCTAAATCGAAACGAATGGTGTCAAAATATGCTGAGTTTAATTGCTCGTAACCTAAACCTTTTAAAGTTGATGCTAAGCTTACCGCCAAACCATGTGTACGTTCTGCAATCGCTTTCAATCCTTTCGGGCCATGATAAGCCGCATAAAAACCAGCCATAATAGCCAATAATGCTTGTGCAGTACAAATATTTGAAGTTGCTTTATCTCTACGGATGTGTTGCTCGCGGGTTTGCAAAGCCATACGTAAAGCATAATCGCCATGGCTATCAATGGTTACACCAATAATACGACCTGGGATTGAACGTTTATATTCATCTTTAGTTGCAAAAAATGCGGCGTGTGGTCCACCAAAACCCATCGGAATACCGAAGCGTTGGGTTGTACCCACTACGATATCAGCGCCCCATTCGCCTGGAGGCGTTAATAAGGTTAAGCTTAAAATATCAGCTGCAACTGTTAATTTAATATTTTGGTTGTGAAGCTCCGAAGCGAAGTTTTTATAATCGAAAACCTCGCCATTACCTGCCGGATATTGAACAATCGCACCGAAGAAATCTTCAGTAGCAACAAAATCTAAATGACTTCCAATAACCAACTCAATACCGTAAGGATTAGCACGGGTTTTTAAAATATCTATCGTTTGTGCAAAAACCAATTCCGATACGAAATACTTTTTCGCAGCCTGATTTTTACGCGTACTGTATTGCATAAACATTGCTTCAGCCGCAGCCGTACCTTCATCTAAAAGTGAAGCATTAGCAATTTCCATTCCAGTTAAATCGATAACCATGGTTTGGAAATTTAACAAAGCCTGCAAACGACCTTGCGCAATCTCTGCCTGGTATGGCGTATATTGCGTGTACCATCCCGGATTTTCGAAAACGTTACGCAAAATTACACCTGGCGTAATCGTATCGTAATAACCCTGACCGATAAAGCTTTTGAAAACTTTATTTAACAATGAAGTTTGTTTCAAAGCACCAAGATATTCAGTTTCTGATTTCGCAGCAGGCAAATTTAAAGGCTGTTTTAACCTAATCGCCGTCGGAACAGTTTGTTCAATTAGCTCATCAATAGAATTTACGCCAACAGTTTGCAACATTTCAGCTGTATCTGCCTCATTTGGTGCAATATGACGATTTTGAAAATCTTCCTTGTAATGGATATTTAAGCTCATGCGGTATGAATAATAAATTTGCGTGCAAAGGTAGCAAAAACGATGTTGAATTTTGCTATGTATCAGTGTAAAAAAGGTGTCTTATTTACGTTTAAAAGCGACTAAAATAGTAGATTTTGCAAACAAGGATTAAGGCAAACGTTTATTCAATTTAATTAGAATAACCGATTATTTGGAAAGCAATGCTTTTGCTAAAATTAAAGTTTGTTCCCGCCATTCGCTACAATCTTTTAAAACAACTTCTACCCTGCTGAGGCACGAAGCATCTGTTTCATTTGTTGCAGATGCTTCGTGCCTCAGCAGCGCAGCATATCCAGGCTTGCTGCATTTTAAAAGTATTTTCGCTACTGTCGGGTTTAGAAAATTAAACCTGTACTCAAATCCCGGTTTAAACCCTTTCAAAGTTTTATATCTTTGAAACATTAATCGTTTAAGCTTACATGCCAAAATCAAATAATAAAGTTGCGCTTTTAGTTCATGCCTGCGACCGTTACGAGTTTCTTTACGAAGGTTTTGATTATGCATTTTCAAAAAACTGGGATTTTGAAATTCCCTGCAATTATTATTTTGCAACGGAAGTAAAAGATGCGACAATTAAAGGCTTTACAAACATAAAATCTGGTAAAGGCGAATGGGCAGATAGACTTGCAACTTTGCTTAGAAGCATCGAAGAAGAATATGTGCTCTATTTTCAGGAAGACATGTGGCTTAGCAAACCTGTAAATTCAACTTTTTTCAAAGAATTATTCGATTTTGCTGATAAAAATGATGCTCAACAAATAAAGCTTCACAGTTCTGATGTTTATACAACTAAACAAACCGATAATTTTATAGAGGGTTTTAATGTTTCGGAAGTGGATAACAAAGCTTCTCATTTTCTAATGTCGCACCAAATTACCCTTTGGAAAAAGGATTTTCTGCTGGCTCAACTTTATAAAAAAGAGCATCCTTGGAGAAACGAAAGAAAAGGAACAAAACGATTAAAAAAACTCAACCCGCTCATTCATCATATAGATTATTTCGCAGAAAACGGAGCAACAGAAATAAACTCAAACAAAAACCCGATAAAAAGAAGTGAATATTATGCGGTTTCTTTTAATAGTACGCTTAATTTCAATGCCGTTCGTTTTATAGAAGAACTGAAATCAGGCAATGCACAAGAAAAAAAATACGCACAAGAACTACAAAATCATTACGATAATGATTTAACGCATGATGGAAAACCTAAACCCAAGAAAGTAGACTTGTTTAAAAAATTTAAAACTTGGTTTTTGAATAGGAAGAAATAAAAACCTATTTCTGCACCTTCCAACCTTCATCCTTACTCAACTTAAGCTTATAAGTTTTGGTAATAAAGCTACTATTTTCACTTGCATTTTTATCAAATGGAGCAAAATCTGTATTTACTTTTTTAAGTGAAACAGTAACCTTTGCTGTACTAGAATTTACCTGAGAAAAATCAACTGGTTTTTCGTCCGAAAGCACATACTCAACAACTTTAACTGTTGCTTTATCTTCATCTTGCTTTAAAACCAAAGGACTCGCCTTCTCTGTTAATGTTATCTGGTAAACAAAACTTCTATCCTTCGAAAGGAATTTCTTATTGGCTTCTTTTAGGCTTAATGTAACCATTCCGGCACTTTCTAAAGTTTTGTATTTAGCTAAATCTTGTTTATCACTTTTGCTGCTAAACTTTATCTCCCCAAAGTTAAATCGTGTGGTTTTATATTCAGGGTTTGCCGTTAAATAATCAGTAATTACGCTACCTGCTTCTTCCTGGTTAATAGTGGTTTTGGTTTTACATCCGGCGAAGCCGATAATAAGAAAAGATAAAATATAAAGAATATGTTTTTTCATGTTTCTGATTTTGCTTTTTAAAGGTATTTATTTTTTTTAAAAGTCAGAGGTCTGAAGTCCGAAAGTTAGGTGACTGAAATAAAAATATTCTGGGTTTTGTACCTTATGCCTTAAACCTTCTACCCTTTTCCCCTTTTCAAATACTTCAAATTTGGCAGCACCATTGCCGATAAAATTACTGCAACTCCAACCCAACGTAAAAAAGAAACCTGCTCTTGCAAAACAAAACCAGCCATCATTACTGCAACAGGCAATTCTGCCGCACTTAAAATTGAGCTTAGAGCTGTGCCAATTCTTGGAACGCCTTCCGCATAAAACAAAGGTGGAATTACTGTCCCGAAAATCGCAATAATTAATCCCCATTTTAATAAACTACCGCTTAAAGCACCGTTAAATAAAAATGCTGGAGGAAATAGAATGAAAATCAAAATGCACGCTCCGGTAATCATTAAAGCGCTTTTCTTTAACGCTGGATATTCATTACCAATTCTTCCGCTTAACATTAAAAAGCCTGCGTAAGAAACAGCAGCCAATAAACCAAAACCAATTCCTGTAAAATTTAAACTTCCGATACTGGTTTCAACCATACCGCTTGCCAAAACTGTACCGCCTAAAACCAATAAAATTGCAACAAATTGTAATCCAGAAGGCTTCTTTTTGAATATTATAAATTCGAGCAAAATACTAATCCAGATAAACTGCATTAGTAAAATAATAGCCACAGAATTTGGAACAAGTTTAACACACTGGTAGTAAAACACGCTAACTAAACCTGTACAAGTACCAGCCAAAACCATTTTCCACCAAGGGGTTTTAAGTTCTATTTCTTTAGCTTTATATTTTGATGTTCTGCTTTGAAAGAAAAACAGAGTCCATAAAATTACAGCACCAAAAAAAGCCTGAGCGCCCGTTACATCACCCAAAGTGTAACCTTCATGATAAGCAAGTTTTACAAAAGTAGATAAGATGCCGAAACTACAGGCACCAAAAAAAACAAGGAGAATTCCTTTTAACATAGATAGAAGTTAAAAGCTGAAAGATTAAAGCTTTTAACTTTTTGCTTTAATCTTTCAGCTTGTTATGCCAGTTGTTGTAAATATTTTTGAACTGTTGTTTCCAAACCTAGGTAAAGCGCATCGCTTATTAAAGCATGACCGATTGAAACCTCAAGTAGACCCGGGATACTTTGAGCGAAATAATGTAGATTATGCAAATCCAAATCATGGCCTGCGTTAATACCTAAACCTAATTTATTTGCGTGGTGCGCCGCAGCAATATAATTCACAATAGCTTTTTCTCTATCGGCAAAATAATTATGCGCATAAGCCTCTGTGTAAAGTTCAATTCTGTTTGTTCCTGTTTCGGCTGCACCTTCAACCATATCAACTATTGGGTCAACAAAAATTGAAACTCTAATACCTTCCTTTTGAAAAACAGAAACCATTTCTTTCAAATAGTCTTTATGTTTTATTGTATCCCAACCGTGGTTTGAAGTAATCTGACCTTCGGCATCAGGAACTAAAGTAACTTGGGCAGGTTTGTTGGCTAAAACCAAATCGACAAATTTATCTTCTCGGCAATTACCTTCGATGTTAAATTCTGTAGCAATAACAGCTTTCAAATCGTAAACATCCTGATAACGAATGTGGCGTTCATCCGGGCGTGGATGCACCGTAATTCCCTGCGCACCAAAACGTTCACAATCTAATGCAACCTTAACTAAATCAGGATTATTACCACCACGACTGTTGCGTAGCGTAGCAATTTTATTGATGTTAACCGATAACTTTGTCATGCTGTAAAGATAGCGCTTTGCCTTTGTTTATCTCAAACTCTAAATAAATTTGACTTTTTTTTGCTCATATTTGTTCAAATCGTCATGAATTTAAAGGATACAACACTATACAAAATTTTAATTGCGATACTCGTAATCGTAAGCAGCTTCGCCCTTTTTAGTGGCGTTATGGAACCAGATGGAGCACTTTATGCTTCGATGGCAAAAAACATAATCATTTTTGAAGATTGGTTTAATCTTTATGGTCGCGGGGCGGATTGGCTTGACAAACCACATTTAACATTTTGGATTGCAGCTACTTCTTTTAAACTTTTTGGCATTTCAGCCTTTGCATATAAATTGCCAAATTTCTTATTTGGACTTCTTGGTGCATGGTATCTCTACAAACTCGCAAAAGACATTTACGATGGAAAAACCGGATTAATTAGTGCTGTAATTTTTCTCAGTGCATTACATATCGGTACTTCGACTTTTGATGTAAGGGCAGAAATTTACATCACAACTTTTACGCTGGCTTCAATTTACCATTATTACAAAGCGCAAAATCATTCATTTTGGCACATTGTGGCAGGTTCATTTTTTGCGGCTTGTGCAATTTTAATTAAAGGAATTTTTGTACTCATTCCTGTTTTTGCAGGTTTTATTATTTATTGGTTATTTACAAAACAATACAAACAGTTATGGCAACCGAAATGGTGGATAGCAATCGTTTTAATTTTTATTTTCATTACTCCAGAACTTTATTCGCTTTACACACAATTTGATTTACACCCAGAAAAAGTTGTGCTTAACAGAACTGGGGTTTCGGGTTTAAAATTTTTCTTTTGGGATAGCCAATTTGGCCGATTTTTTAACAGCGGACCGATAAAAGGAAAGGGCGATATTTCCTTCTTTTTACATACCACTCTCTGGGCGTTTCTGCCTTGGTCGGTATTATTATATGCAGCGGTAGTAAACCTGTTCAAAAAGAAAAACAGAGTTAATTTAGCTCCAGAAAGCATAATTATTTGGGCGAGTGCTACGGTTACGTTTTTAATTTTTTCATTATCTAAGTTTCAGCTGCCACATTATATTTTAATCATTTTTCCACAGTTTGCAATTATTACAGCGCTGTATTTACAGAAACTCGAAATCAAAGGATTAAAAGCTTTTCTAATTGTTCAGAATGTTATTTATGCTTTAGTTCTGATCCTACTTTCTGCTTTAGCTTATTTCTTTGGCTTTAACAATTATGTACTGGCGATTATCATTTTAGCCATCCTTTTCGTTTTAGCCTTTTGGCTTTTTCAAGGAATTAAAATTGAAACCATAATTGGTCGAAGTGTATTTCTTTCCGTTGGATTGATGATATTTCTTTTTGTATTCTTCTATCCTGCAGCCTTAAAATATCAATCTGGCAGTGAGGCCGGAACATGGCTAAAGAAAAACTATCCAACTGCGAAACCTGCTGTTTTAAATTATATCGATGCTTTTTCTTTTGATTTTTACGCTCCTGGAGAAGTTAAATATTTATGGAATTACGATGATTTAAATCACTATAAAGCCACAAAAGATTTAGTTATTTATGTTTCAGAAACTGAATTACCAAAATTAAAAACAACGTATAACGTTAAAGTATTGAATTCTTTTGAATACTTTCATATTTCTAAACTGACGCCAAAATTTTTAAATAAAAACACAAGAAACCAAGTGTTAGAGCACTTTTATTTGGTTAAAGTAGAATAGTATGGATTTATTTTTCCGCATTATAAAATTTGGATTGACCGGTCTTTTAGGCATGGCAATTGATTTTGGCGCAACCTGGTTGTTTAAGGAAAAAATAAAAATCAATAAATATATTGCCAATGCAATCGGTTTTACACTTGCTGTAACCAACAATTACCTTATTAACAGAATCTGGACTTTCCAAAGTACCAATGCACATTGGGGTGCAGAGTTTTTCAAATTTTTAGCGGTAAGTTTATTTGGTTTAGGCTTAAATACAGTAATTATTTACTTTTTTCACCAACGCAGAAATGGAATTAACTTTTATTTAGCAAAGTTCTTTGCCATTGTAATTGTATTTGTGTGGAATTTTTTAGCGAACATGTTATTTACATTTAGGTAACATTCTTGCCAATAAAATAGAATACAACAAGCCACACGAGGCCTTTAATTAAGAAGAATAAAAATCCAATTAATCCAACCCTTTTAAACCACAATTTTAATTTTTCTTTGTTCATGGCGCTGTTTGGTAAAGATAATTGATTTTGAATTAAATTAGAAAGATTTTAAATAAGGATTATGATTTTATCTAAAGTGTTACGCTCAACAATTTATTTAATTCTATTGAGTTCGGTTGGTGTTTACGCTCAAAGCTTCGATGCAATTAAGCGCTACAAGGTAAATTTTGCACTCGCTGTTAAATCAAACCAAAAGTTGATAGCCTTGAGAAGCTTTGTAAACAACAATCAGAATTACTTGTTATTGGTTGACCCGAAAAATCTGGAAACTAAAGTTGATTTAGCCAACAACTATTCAGTAAGCAGTTTAGCATACTCAAACGTATTAGCACTTTTTAAAAATACAGCTTATGTAAAGGCATTGGAAGCAGCTTTTTCAACAGATGCTCAACTTCAAAATGCAGGAATAGACTATTCGATTCCGAATGAAGCAGGCATTACTTTAACCATCGATTTATGTCCATCGCATAAACCATTAGATAGAGTTATTTTTCAATCTGTTTTTAATGAATTTAAAAATATAGAGCAACCTGCGCCACTTGCTGTGTCTGTATCTGGCAAATGGATGTTAAAACATTTAGATGATTTAAACTGGTTGAAAAGCCTTGTCAGTCAGAAGGAATTAGCAATTACCTGGGTAAATCATTCTTACAATCACGAAGTAAATAATTTGCCATTGGCCGAGAATTTTCTACTTTCTCCAGGTACTAATTTAGATACTGAAGTTTTAGAAAATGAAAAACTGATGCTTAAAAATGGATTGACTCCTTCCGTATTTTTTCGTTTTCCGGGTTTGGTTTCAGATAAATCGATTGTTCGAAAAATTGAAGAATATGGATTGATACCAATTGGTTCGGATGCGTGGTTGGCTAAAGGTCAGCAAGCCAATGCAGGCAGTATTGTTCTTATTCACGGTAATGGCAATGAAGAAATTGGCGTGAAAGATTTTATTCAATTGCTAAAAACAAAGCAAAGTGATGTTAAGAATAAACAGTGGCTTCTATTTGATTTAAGACAGGGGTTGGAAAAAGAATTTGAATAGTTTTCCGTTTAACCGCAAAGAACTCAGAGAGAAAGACGCAAAGAAAAATTAAGCAAGGCACCAAACTTAAGCCATTTTACAAAATGTAGGGTAAGTAAATAATTACCATATGCTTACAAAATAAGCTTTGCGTCTCTTTGCGAAAAACTCTTCGCCCTTTGCGGTTAACTACTTCTTATTTGGCAACAGCTTTATTTCTTTTGCTTTGAAACGATTATTCACGATTTCGCCAGTAACTTCAGCTTTATTGATTGCATTGCAGAAACCATGTTCTCCATGTGCATCGCCAAAATCATCAATGTTTTTTCCATCAACGAAATAAGGTTTGCCATCAATTCTAACGGCTAAATCACAATCTTTACCTTTCATTTTAAACTGACATTCGCCGCATGCAATTTCTACAGTTTGTTTGATAATTTCTTTCTTAGGTGCAGTTTGGGCATTTGTATTTACAGCAAATACTGTAATAAATAGGGCAAAGAATAAATTTTTCATTCTATATTTTTCTCAAATTTAGGTTTTTGGTTGCAAAAGTATTACTGTATTTTGTAAAATAAACCTGATGGAAACGAACACGGATCCCGATATTTCATCGGGAGAAGTAAAGTGTACAGCAGGGCTGAAATTGCCGAAGAATTACTGAATCTTCGTTTTCAAAATCTTTTTTTTTGCCACGGAAACACAGAAGGCACGGAATTTAAAATCTTTCGACAACTTTAAAGAGATTAAGGAGATTAAATGAATGCTTAAGTAAAACTTTGGCCATATAAATTAAGCCCATGAACTTAGATGAACCTTAGATGTCTTAGATGGTAAAATTTCTTGACTAAGAAAAAAGGGATATGCAATTTGCACATCCCTTTTGGCAACTCATTATGAGATTGCTTCCCCGAATGGTCGGGGCAAGCTGTTCCTCGCAATGACGAGAAGCGATTAGTAACGATATTCGTCTGATTTGAATGGGCCTTCAACCGGAACGCCAATGTAATCAGCTTGGTGTTGGTCTAAAATATCTAACTCTACACCGATTTTTTCTAAGTGTAAACGAGCAACTTTTTCATCTAAATACTTAGGTAAAACATAAACTTTGTTTTCGTATTTATCTGTGTTAGTCCAAAGTTCTAATTGCGCTAAAGTTTGGTTAGTGAATGAGTTACTCATTACGAAACTTGGGTGGCCAGTTGCACAACCTAAGTTTACTAAACGACCTTCAGCCAATAAAATGATGTCTTTACCTTCGATAGTATATTTATCTACCTGAGGTTTGATTTCTACCTTAGTTGAACCGTATTTTTCGTTTAACCAGGCAACATCGATTTCGTTATCGAAGTGACCAATGTTACAAACGATAGCTTTATCTTTCATAGCTAAGAAATGCTCGCCACGAACGATATCACGGTTACCAGTTGTAGTTACAATAATATCGGCTTCTTTAACCGCTGTAGCGAATTTTTTAACTTCGTAACCTTCCATTGCTGCCTGTAATGCACAAATTGGGTCAATTTCAGTAACGATTACACGTACACCTTGTGAGCTTAAAGATTCTGCAGATCCTTTACCAACATCGCCATAGCCGCAAACAACAGCTACTTTACCAGCCATCATTACGTCAGTTGCACGACGAATCGCATCAACTAAAGATTCGCGACATCCGTATTTGTTATCGAACTTAGATTTAGTTACAGAATCGTTAACGTTAATTGCAGGCAAGTGCAATGTTCCGTTTTTCATTCTTTCGTATAAACGGTGTACACCAGTAGTAGTTTCTTCTGATAAACCTTTAATTGCAGCAATTAACTCAGGGTATTTATCAAAAACCATGTTAGTTAAATCGCCACCATCATCTAAAATCATATTTAATGGTTGTTGCTCCGGACCGAAGTGTAAAGTTTGTTCGATACACCAATCAAACTCCTCTTCGTTTAAGCCTTTCCAAGCGTAAACCTGAATACCAGCAGCAGCGATTGCAGCAGCAGCGTGATCTTGAGTTGAGAAAATATTACATGATGACCAGGTAACTTCTGCACCTAAAGCCACTAATGTTTCGATTAATACAGCCGTTTGGATAGTCATGTGCAGACAACCTGCAATACGAGCACCTTTTAACGGTTGCGTTGGACCGAATTCTTTACGTAAACTCATTAAACCTGGCATTTCTGCTTCGGCTAATTCGATTTCTTTACGGCCCCATTCTGCCAGTGAAATGTCCTTAACTTTGTAAGGGATGTAAGTTGTCTCTACTGATGACATATTATTGTTTTTTAAGTATTTAATAATCAATCGATTAAAAGTATATTCAGATAATAAGTGCATGCTATTTGCACACTTACTATAACGCTCAATTAATTCCGTCTGCAAAAATACATAATTAGTATGCCAAAACCCAAAGCTTCAGCATTAATAAATTAAACTATGACAGTGTTTTTTCTTAAATTCTTTCTGAGTAGCAGGAATGGATTCTATTCATATAGCTACCTCTTAGACAATCACATCTTTGGACTCAGTATTTGATTCAGCATCTTCCTTTTCAGAAGTTGAATATTTTGCAATTAAATAAATAGCAATTATTAACTCAATAACCACTAGCCAAAGAGGTAAAACGTTGCCTATCCAAAGCACCCAAAATACAGAAGTAACCGCAGATAACATTTGACCAACCCATTCATTATTTTTGCGTTCTCTTACGTTAAATATGGATAATAAGAGACGAAAATTAGTAAGACCTACAAATGACCAGCAAAGAAATCCGAGTTTATCCCAAAACCCAATAATTCCAAATTTAGATAAGTCAAACCACAAAGACGAGATTAATAAAATGTAACATACGAAAAATGAAATATTGAGAATTAAACCGAAAATTTTAGGAGAGCTAACTTCAACAACTTCTTTATATACATAAGAAAAATTAATATTTACTACATTTTTGTATGGAATCGAAAATGTTGCGCCTGGAATCTCCCTTTTTTCCACTTTAACAGTATTTCCAACTTCATCCTTTATTTGTTTAAGGACTTTAGCATTAGTGAGAAAAATATTTTCCAAATTATTATCGTCTTTGTTTATTGTATATTGAGATAATATTCCAGAGTACAACTTCGTACCACCAGCAAATTCGCAAAGCACATCTACCACTGTAAACTCCAAATTTCTATGACTATCCTTATTATAAAGTATCCTACCGCCATGAATGTAGTAATACCAATAATTTTTAAATCGCAAAACAGAGAACCTGACATCTAACTTAAGTATCCTTACAAGCCAATGTAACATAAAGCCAAAAAAACAGGCAAAGGAATAGATTAAAACTATAATTATAAGAAGATCCTTATAAGTTTTGTCTAGAATTTTCTTTTGAGGTATTTTATTGTCCGCAATTGGCCCCGCTAACTGACTAATTGTATCATAACCTAAGCTACTCAAAACTTTTAGTTCAGTAACTGATCGGAAAAAATAAATTGATAAAGCAGTGAATCCTAAAGTTAAAGCGCTAAAAAATAAGTTCCATAGTAGTTTATCAAATTCATTTGATTGGCTGAATTGCTTCGTAAATTCTCCACGATAGTAAAATTTTCGAAATAGAAAGCCCGGGAATATAGCCATCATCACGGCTAATAGAGTATTAAGAGCTAATTGAAGTTCCAATTTTAGGCCTCAACAAAGAACTTAATATCCTCACCATCTACCTTCAATACGATCTCGCCATTTTTTCTATTATTAATGATTTTTTTCGAAATTTCGTTTCTGTTTTCAACAACACTTAAAATTTCCTTTGCTTCATCACTTATTAATGGCTCATCTGTTCTGAATTGGCTAAACATATTCAAAGCTACTCGGTATAAATTATCGATTGCAGTATTTTTATTCATACAGCTAGATTTAAAAGAATGAAAATTAAATTAACTATAGGGAGATCATGTTTCCGTGAATGACCATAGTCTTACCGTCAAGGATTTTTTCGATATCCTTTGCAATTACTTTGCGCTCTTCATTCTCCTTTTCAATTTCGGACGAACGCAATTTTTCAACGAATTTTGAATAAAAGTCGTTGTAGCTTACTCTACGTTTTTTTATCGTCGTTTTCATAATAACAAAATTAAATATAATTTAATTAATAACTGTCATGGTGTTTTACTATTGTATTTCCTGCTACATATCTAAATCCATCATCATCTATAACTGCTAACTTTATAACACCCCCTACTGTCGGAATGTTTTCCGTATATTTCTGAAGATCAATTTCAATCTTCATAAGTAAATTAGCTAAATCTACAGCCTGTTGCAAACTTAAACCTGTTAATTTATTTATTTTGGCCTCCGCACGCATCTGCTCACTTATAATATTTTCATCTTCCAAAATAGTAATCCAATATTCTTGATCCACTTTCTCATCTGGAATCTTGAAGTCTTTTGCAACACGCATAACAATTTTAGGTATTAAATCGAATGCTGCGTTAAAATCACCAAACAAAATTCTTTCAGCCATCCGGTTTTGCCCATCGCAAACGACCTTAATGTGATCTGGAACGACATCAGCTTCTACTACTTCAAAACCTTCCTCGTCAAAATCTTCTTTTATAGCAGATTTCACAATTAATTTATACACAGTTGTTTTATTGTTCCCCGGTGCATAAAATGTTATTAGTAAGATAGTCTCACTTATCCTTGCGTTTTTCAAAAAATATTTCTTTACTTCCTGAGAAATGAAACCTTTCAATTTATCTAATTTATCTTTGATATTTTTATCTGTATTTCTCCCAGCTGGCTTTAATTTACGAATTGCCTCAAGAATAAGTTTTTTAATTCTTTTATTATTAATACTTGCAGACCCCGCTGTTGTAATTGCAGTAAACTTATCATACATATATAACTTATCTTCATAATCTTTAGTATATGACGGTTTTACTTTAAATAACCTAGCAATATCTTTTGCTTCAAGAGACACACCGTTTGTGTTGTTTTTTTTTTGATCTATAAGATAGCGCTGAAACGTTCCGTAATCTAGAACTGGTTGTGACGTGGTTACTAAGGAGTCAGCGATTATTGCAACTCCTTCTTTAGCGATTACACTGGCGATGAAAGTCATTGTTGAGAGTTAATTTTATTCTAAAAATAAAATATTAAATTTATTTACCAAAATAAAGATGCCGTTTATCAGATCTGTTACACTTTAAATTAGATTGATGCTCACAAACAATCAAAAATAGCAAGTATACATATCTATGATTTCGATCAATTAATAAAGAACATAAATTGTCGAAGAACAACTCTTTTACAAGGAGTAATTATATCTAATAACTTAAAATTCCATATTCCATAAGTTGTAATTCTTCTGAAAAAATAAAAAAATAATTCACTAATATTAACGCATTGAAATTATTCCTAGTTCGAAACTTATGCTCGATGTAGTAGTTTTTAAATTGCGGTTTGAAACCCTGGATATCTATTTCTCTCTTTTTGATAATACTATCCAATGAGTTCGTTACTTTTTTTAACTCACTTTCTTTCGAAGAAATAAGAGCCTCATCTGCTTTTAGTCCGAACTCACTTAAATTTCGCTTATTCATCTCATCATCAATTTGTTTAGCTAAATATTTTTTCTGACTACTAAATGCTATCAACAAAGTCTGATATTTTTTCTCGCTATCATTTATGCTTGTATTCTGAATTTTCAAATCACCCCAAGAAACACCGGTGTAGCTACTTGGATTATTAAGATTCTGCTTCAACGTTTTTAATGCTGTGGCTTTAATTACAGCTAATTTATTTGGCTTTTGCTGACTAAATAACCAAAAAGGAGAGAAAACAAATAATACTAGTATTTTTTTCATAAGATATTTTTATACAAAAATATCAAAATATAGGATATATACCATAACATAGAACTCTAATTTCATGCAGTTTGCAGCGTGAATAAATCTCGCAATAATGGATATCTAAAGGCTTTTGGGGAAAATCTACGATCTATAAGGAAATCTAAAGCATTATCTATGGAAAAACTTGCTTTAATTGCCAATATCGAATATTCGCAAATCTTTGATATTGAACATGGCAAAATAAACACTACTATTTCTACTATATATCTATTGGCAAAGGCTTTGAACATAAAACCATCTGAACTATTTTCATTCAGCTATTCAGATTAGAATAGCTGTCCGAAAAGTCCAAAAGTCTTTTACGGAGTCGGAAAAATCGGATTCTGAATATCATTTGTTCATTTAATAGTCAGAATTGTCAGGTTTATTGATTTAAATAAAAAAGTATAGACATTCCCACCCTTTATTATTTAGGTGGAGATGTCTACACTTTTTTGATTAGAGAGATTTAACTTCCTCTAAAATCGATTCTGATAACTGCTTTTTTATCTTCAACAAACCTTGTTTGTCTATTAAAGTATTGAAGGCCTTTAGCTTACGACTTTTGGTACGTCTATCAAACTTTTGAAAAAGGCTTCTATCATTTATTTCCCTAAAAATTCTTTTGGAATTGATTGACAATCTATCATAATTAAAATCATCATTGAATGTAATGTTATTAACCATATCAGATAGTATTTCTGAACAAGCTACCCAAATTTTCTTATCTAAAAAATCACAAAGATAAACATGCGCATTAAATCTGGAACGCATTTTATTTATATGACTTTCTAATCTTAAGACATTTCGACCTTTATTTTCTTGCATCCCCTTATCATAAATCTTGATTCTATGTTCAGAAAATGGACATACAACCATTCGTCCAGGACTATCAAAGGCTCGTTCAAAAAAATCTTTGGACCTATAGCAAAGTACGTGACCAATAACCTTATGAACTGGCAAATTAATCTTCAGATTCAATCCAATTTCTAAGTTATGAATGCGTAATTTAAAAACATCCAAATTGAAGATTTCTTTGAAATAATTTATTACATATCCAACTGCTTCAAATCCAAAAGTGTTATAATTATGAGTGAGATCATACGAGATAAAGTTGTAGAATTTATGAAGGCTTCCTTTGAAAATTATTTTCCCATTAGGATAAATTATTATAATTAATGGCCCATGCTTGCATCGATATCTTAAAATCGTCCCTGTTCTCAAACATATATGTTGCTCAAAATTGTATTTATTTTCAGAAATCAAAAGCTTGGCGCACGCAGGATCAATGATTGCCATATTTACGTAGTCCACCATAACTTCATCAAGTTAGAGTGGGTTGCAGGCGGCATAGCCGTTTAGCAATTTTTTAAATATAAATTCCATATTATTTCCTATTCAGAAAAGAAAACGGAAGGTGAGTGGTGCTTGATGCTTTATCGAGTTTCCTGCCTTTTTCTAGCCACTCTATCAAATCACTTTTTAAAAATAAAAGATTATTGCCTCGTTTGAGACTTTTAATTTTACCGTTATAAACGATCTGTCTTAATGCTTGTGGCGATTTGCGGATAAATTCCGCAGCTTCGATAGTATTTAAGTAAACTTCTTGTGATTTAGCACCTGAGAAATTCAGAGCTTTTAGAACAGCTTCAAATTGACCCACTGTAAGGTCTTTTAATAGAGTATCTTTTGATAGTCCCATTGAAATAAGAATGTAAAATAGAGCCGCCACATCAGCTATTTTACACTCCTTTACCATCCTTTTGGCGCATCTTAAAACCCAGATTTGATGTGGCAAATCCATTTAATAAGCACTATACCAAAGCTCCTGCACATTCCAGTGATCCAGTATTCGATAAAGTTTATCTCGTAAGAATTTAGTTGATACCCTTTATACTAACATGGTTCAAATATAGTACAGAACAACATAAAATAAAAATCTTTTAGTTTTTTTTATTTATAGTAAATCTGAGACGTAATGGAGGGACTTACTTGTATCGAAACTGCTTAAATAACTTTCCGTTGTTTTCAGACTTGAGTGACCTAATTGTTTACTTATGTAAGATATAGGGACTTCATTATTCATAAGATTGGTACTAAAGCTATGACGTGCAAAATACGTACTTATATTTTGAGTTATCCCAAGATCCTTCGCTATTTTTTTTAGATTAAAGTTTATCATCGATATTGCAGACCTAACAGATTTAAGCATGTCAACCTCAGATGAGCCTTCCGCAATAACATTAAAAACATAAGTATTATTATTTTTATCACTGCCATGCAGCTCAATGATACTTTTTAATTTGTCATTTAGAAGAATAGTAATCTCACAACTTTCACCCAGTTTTGACTCTGTTTTTCGACGGATGAACTTAAAATCATTTTCAGAAATCCCACTCCATTTCAATCGAAAGATATCTATACAATTCATCCCACTCGATAAATAACTAAATATGAAAATATCTCTTGCGAAAGCTTCATTTTTATTAATTGTAGAATATTCCGATAGTTTTATGATATCTTCTTTTGAAAGGGCACGCTTGTTCCCACTTGCTTTAGGAATTTTATACCCTTTGTTATTCTGTGGCCTGTGGAAAGGATACAAGGTTCCTGAAATCATTTGCTCACTTATAGCATCGTTAAATATTGACCTTACTCTTATAAGATACATCCCTAACGTTGTTTTACTATATCTATTAACAAAATCTCCAGACTTTTCTTGTCTCAATTGACTCAAAGTCCATTTCTCAAATTCTGAAAGGAAATTAACGGTGACAGTATTAAGAATCAATTCTGAATGTTTTTTTTGTTCTTTGCAATAAGCACTAAGTAAAGCTGCGGTTTGAAGATACAAATTGCCATTTCCTATCTTGTCAGCAACTATTAATCTTGAACCTTTTTCGTTTAGTAGGTAAATCAAATCAAGTCTATTTCCTTTTTGTAAATACCTTGTAGAGAATTTATCTATACAAAATGGGTCAAGCGTTAAAATTATGTCTTTTGCCTTTCGAAGGATTGCCTCAGTATAATTTTGAACTTCAATTAAATCAGACGTAAACTTCCCCTTTCCTGCTATTAGTTTTATAAAATCTGATTCTTTAAGTGAAATTTGTGTAGAAAATAGTTTTGCTTTCTTACCAAAACCAATCCTTAATTTTAGTGGAAATGTACTGTCTGATTTTGAACGTCTTCTATCAAGAAAAAGCTGAACTGTTGCCATAGTAACAAATATAAAACTTATTATTTATTTGCATGCTTTTTGCACGCTAAAAATAAATAAAGTGTTATTTTATAGTATATGATGTTACGTCTAAAAGCCCCAGAATGAAATTAATAGTAAACAAAAGCTAGTGAGAAATATCGTTTTTGTCACTACTGATGACATAATTTCTTGTTTTTAAATGTGATGCAAAGTTACGGCATAGCTTTGTGAAAGCCAAATAAATAACCTCTCAGGAGCGTTTGTAAATTGTAAATAAGCTAGTTGTTGTTAAAACTGCTAATGCAAGAAGGGCAAAAAAAAGAATTATTTTTCTTGTCTGAGATCTTCTGATTTCTTAAGACGTAAGAACTTAAAATGCTGAAAACAATCATAAAGCCTAGTAAGATAATAAGCATTTTCCGGATGTCGTTTGATTGATTGTTCATACCCAAAACTACATTTACCTACTAAAAATTTTTAAGGTAAAATCACCCTTTTTAAAACGTTGTTTTACTGAAAATACAACAGTGATTTTCCTTAAAATAAAAATTGATTTACCATTAATTATTTCTTAAATTGATGTAACCAAATTAAACTATTATGAAAACTGTAAAACATTTACTTGACACCAAGCAAGTTAGAATTATTTCTGTTAGTCCGAACAGCTCTGTTTTGGATGCTTTAAAAGTAATGACGGATAAAAACATTAGTGCCGTATTAGTGATGGAAAACGAAACTTTACTTGGGATTTTTACAGAACGAGATTATGCTCGAAAAATAGTTTTACATGGCAAAGCATCAAAAGACACCAATATTGATGAAGCCATGACCGCTAACCCAATAACCATTTCGATGAATGATACGATTGATAAGTGCATGGAAATTATGACTGAAAAGCATATTCGCCATTTGCCAATTGTAGCTAATAATGAGGTTAAGGGAATGATTTCAATTGGTGATTTGGTAAAGTTTATTATTGCAGATCAGAAACAAACAATTTCTCAGCTGGAAAGCTATATAAGTGGGTAGGGAGTTAAAAGTGGAAAGTAAAAAACCCGTCATTTCGAGAAACGAAGCGTAAAAAAGATTTCACTGCTTCAGTCGAAATGACGGGTTAAATGATTTAAGGTATTTTAATGAAAAACTATTTCCAGCGCCATTCGCCAGCAATTGTTAAAGGCTCTTTCAAATTCTGCGATTCTAAAAATGTTCTCAATTCTTCTTCGCCTTGTACACCACCCGGAATTTTTGGAGTATTTGCTAATGCATAAGTTAACATAGCGCTGTAACGAACGGTATTTTTTAAACCTTGCTCATCAACTAACTTAAAGCTATCACCATCTGAATGGTAGAATGGCCCAGAGTTATTCGGTAGCTTGCCTCCTGCTCCGCCACCTGTCGGAATGCCTTCTAAAAGAAAAGGTTGGTGGTCGCTATGCAAACCTGCACCTGCATTAAATAAATTTTTAAAACCCGTATCTATCTTTACAATATCAGCGCCCCAAGCTGTAAATAATTCTTTCATTTCAGCACGAGAAGTTGAAAATCCTTTTGGGTCGTTCGTCATATCGTAATTAAGCATAAACTTAACCTGATTAAGATTTTTATCTTTTTTAGCCTGTTCTACATAAGCCTTAGAACCTAGTAAACCTTGCTCCTCACCCATAAACAATACAAACTCTACCGTACGTTTGGTTTTTAAGTTAAGTTTTTTGAAAGTTCTGGCCATATCCATTATCGCGAATGAACCGATACCATTGTCAATTGCTCCGGTTGCTAAATCCCAGCTATCTAAATGTCCGCCAACAACAATTTTATCTTTCGGAAATTCTGTTCCTTTAAAGGTTGCAACTACATTTCTGGCTTTAATTAGTCCCGAGAAGTTGGTCATTTCGATGTGAGCAACACTAGGCTGTGTTTTAAGTTTTTCCTTTAAAGCTAAACCATCTTCTAAGCCAATACAAACTGCCGGAATGGTAATTAATTTACCAGTAACCGATGCTGTTCCTGTTAACAAAACCCCATTTTTAACCGTATTGATTATAATTACACCTGATGCACCATATTTTGTTGCAATAGCTGTTTTTTCTGAGCGGTGTAAGGATTTTGTTCCTGCGGCAGAACCTGGTAAAACACCTAAATAAATCAAGGCAATTTTACCTTTAAATTTAGCTGGATTAGCTTGATAATCTACTTCTAAACCATTTCCTGCATCAACAATATCTCCTGTAATATTTGCACTAACCGGAGAATGCGCAAGTGTAACAGCTTTAACTTTTGCAAGTGTGTTTTTATCAGCACCAATTTCTACATTAATGGTTTTTCGGCTCCAGCTTTCTACTTCGAAAGGTTGAAACTTAACTTCGCAACCATAAGATTTTAGTAAGTTATATGCGTACTGTTCTGCTTTTGCACCATTTTCAGAACCCGTTAAACGATGTCCGATGGTTTCTGTTTCGTATTTTAAGGTTTGATATGCTTTGGAGTTTTGCTGAACTTCAGTATTGATTTTTGCAAATACATCGCCAAATTTATCTTGCGCATTAACAAACGATGCGGCACAAATAATTGCAGCAGATAAAAGATATTTCATAAAAGTTTGGTTTTTTGATGGGCTTAAAGTACAAATTTTAAGCACTAAATTTTAGCTGTAACGTTTATTTTGCGCTTTGCAATTTAAATACTCTACCATTTTAGGCATCTAAGAAAATCTAAGGCAATGAGGCAATGAGCCAAAAAACTTAAATCTATGAGTTACAATATTTAAAATCATAAGCTTAGATGAACCTTAGATTTCTTAGATGGTGAAAAAACTAACCACATAAGGCATTTAAGATAACATAAGACAGAGAATTTAGATGTCTTAGATGGTTATTAAAACTCCTTATTTATGCACTACTTTTTTAGGAAAAACCAAAGAAGCAACTACACTGATAACCAAAATACTCAGAATAATAATTAGCGAATGTTCTGTAGTAAAGCCCCATTTCTCTAAATAAACATGGCCTAACATTTTCACACCAATAAAGGCCAGTAAAAATGCCAAACCAGTTTTTAAGTAATGGAATTTATGGATAATATTTACCAAAAGGAAAAACATAGAACGTAAACCCATGATGGCAAAAATATTCGAAAAGAATACAATATATGGGTCTTTAGTAACCGCAAAAATTGCCGGAATAGAATCTACAGCGAAAAGCAAATCGGTAAACTCTACAATTAATAGAACCAGAAATAATGGAGTAACCATGCGTTTATGGTTAATTTTAACAAAGAAATTTTTGCCCTCGTATTTAGGGTGAATAGCAAAAATTTTCGAAGCCCATTTTACAACCGGATGGTTTTGAGTATCAATTTTATCGTCTTCCTCTTTACTGAAAAACATTTTTATACCGGTAAAAACTAGGAATGCGCCGAAAATATATAGTATCCAGGCAAATTTTGTAATTAACGCAGCACCTACAAAAATGAAGATGAAACGCATAATAATTGCACCTAAAATACCCCAAAACAATACTCGGTGGTAATATTTTTCTTCAACAGCAAAGGCTGAAAATATTAATACAATTACGAAAATGTTATCTACCGATAAAGCATATTCAATAACGTAACCTGTTAAAAATTCTAAACCAAGGTTTTGTCTGTAAACGGCTAAACTTTGCGGAAAATCATCAGGTATGAGTTTAATGTGATGCTGATGCTTGGTAACAATGTATTGCAATCGGTTAAAATCCTCAATGCCGTGCAATTGATGGCCTTCGGTAAGCAACAAAAAGTAAAAACCAAGCGCAAGTCCAACCATTATCAAGCTCATAATGCCGGCTTGTTTTAAACTTACAACATGCTCTTTTTTACTAAAAAGACCTAAATCAAGTGCCAAAATCAGCACTATAAACAATAGGAAACCTAGACTGAAAAGTAATTCGTTACTCATTATTTTTTACGTTCGGTAGTATATAAAACGAGTTGTTCGAGTCCCGTTCTCGCTTCGCCGGCTTCAAATTGATGTAAAATATCAAAAGCTTCCTTCTGGTATTCAAGCATTTTTTGGTTGGCGTAATAAACACCTTCTTTTGCGTTTACAAAATCAATAATTTCCTGAATTTTGCCCGCATCATCCTGATGGTTTTTCACCAGATTTATGATGCATTTTCTTTCAGATTTTTCTGCCTTATTCAGCGCATAAATTAAAGGGAGCGTTACTTTCTTTTCTTTAATATCAATGCCTAATGGTTTCCCAACATCATCAGTCCCAAAATCAAAAGTATCGTCTTTTATCTGAAAAGCAATTCCAACTTTCTCGCCAAACAAGCGCATTTTTTCAATTGTAGCATCATCGGCACCAGAAGAAGCCGCACCCGCAGCACAACACGATGCAATTAACGAAGCAGTTTTCTGTCGGATAACATCAAAATATAAATCTTCTGAAATATCCATCCTTCTAACCTTTTCAACCTGCAACAATTCTCCCTCGCTCATTTGCTTAACCGCTTCTGATACAATTTGTAACAATCGATGTTCGTTATTGTTCACCGAAAGCAATAAACCTTTTGCTAAAAGATAATCGCCTACCAAAACCGCAATTTTATTCTTCCACAAGGCATTAATAGAGAAAAACCCGCGACGCTCATAAGCATTATCCACAACATCATCGTGTACAAGCGTAGCCGTATGTAAAAGTTCTACTAAAGCCGCCCCACGATGCGTAGATTCGGTAATGCCACCGCAAAGTTTTGCAGCAAAAAAAACAAACATAGGGCGCATCTGCTTCCCCTTTTGTTTTACAATATAATGCGTAATCCTATCCAGCAATGGTGCATCGCTGTGCATAGATTCTTTAAAGGTTTTTTCAAACGCTTTAATATCGGCTGCTATTGGTGTTTTTATCTGTTCGATTCCCGGCATTAAGTCGAAAAAATTTTGACTGCAAACTTAAACTAAATTCCCATAAAAAGATAATGTATAATGCTAATAATAAGGATTTGGAAAGGAAAGGAACTACAAATTACAATCTTCAGTCTTGCACTACACTTTACTCCTCCCGATAAAACCTGTGAATTTTGAAAGCCTTAATTCAAATCATCCAGACAGATGTTAAAATCGGGAGTCGTGCTCGTTCCGCTCAGGTTTATTAACAAAGTTATGTGCTGTTAAAACCCAAAACGTAGATTTAAAAATCCCTTTGCAGGTTTCAGTTATTCATTAAATATTTTACCTTTAATTAGATAAAAAAGCAGTTCAATGTCGCAAAAACTCGAAGTCTGGCAAAGAGGTCCATCGCCCGAATACATTACCGTGTTACAACCTGTCGCTCATGCATTGCTACAAGCCAGAGAAGAAATTAATGATTACATGCATCAGTTCCCGGCAGAATTACTTTGGTTGCGCCTTGCAAATATGGCATCTGTAGGTTTTCATCTTCAGCATTTAAGTGGCGTACTCGATAGGGTTTTTACTTACGCCAGAGCAGAAAAACTATCCGATTTTCAATTCGAACAATTGTATGAAGAAGGAAAAGATTCTACCGATGGTTACAGCGTTGAAGCATTAGTAAACAGATTTGACAAACAAGTTGATACAGCCTTACAGCAATTAAAAACCACTGACGAAGCAACTTTAGGCGATTATCGTGGCGTTGGCAGAGCAGGTTTACCATCAACAGTTATTGGCTTATTATTCCATGCAGCAGAACATACAATGCGCCATGTCGGTCAATTAATGGTTACCGCAGCCGTAGTAAAAGAAAAGCATTAAAATAAATCCTCTAAATGAAAAAACGTTACAAAGTTTTGCTTGGCTTATCTGCAATTTTGGTTGCTGCTTATTTCGCCGGACCAAAACCTAAAAGGCCATTATATCTGGCTACACCTGTAAAAGTTCCAGAACTAAAAGAACTTGAAAAATATGTTGCAGAAATTGAAAGTAAGCATAAAATAAAACCGGGTAATGAAGCGGAGATTGTTTGGGCAGATTCAAATCATAAACAAACTGAATACGCTATTGTGTATTTACATGGTTTTTCTGCTTCTAAAACAGAAGGTAACCCGGTCCACTTAAATTTGGCTAAAAAATTAAAGGCAAACTTATATTTATCGCGTTTGGCAGATCATGGAATTGATACCATTGCGCCGTTGCAAAATTTCACCGCCGATGGTTTGTGGAACACCAGCAAAGAAGCATTAGCAATTGGTAAAAAATTGGGTAAAAAGGTAATTCTTATCGGCACTTCTACAGGTGGAACCGCAGCTTTAAAACTTGCTGCTACATACCCAGAAATTAATAGCTTGATTTTACTTTCACCAAATGTTGCTATTAACGATAGAAATGCCTGGATGTTAAACGACCCATGGGGATTGCAAATTGCAAGAAAAGTTTTAGGTAGCGATGAACGCGTTGTTGATGGCAGAACTTTAGAATACAAAAAATACTGGTACACCAATTATCGGATAGAATCGTTAGTAGAGCTTCAGGAATTTGTTGAAACCACTATGCTGAAAAAAATTTTCGAAAAGGTAAAGCAACCAGTTTTAATGGTATACTATTATAAAAATGAACTCGAACAAGATCCTGTTGTTCGGGTTGATGCAATGCTGAAAATGTATGATGAACTTGGAACTGCCTCTGGGTTAAAACGTAAAGTTGCAATTCCAAATGCTGGTAATCACGTGTTAGGTAGTTATCTAACATCAAAAGATTTACCAGGTGTAGAGTTAGCGATTGATAGTTTTGTAAAAGATGTTTTGAAATTGCAGTAACGTTTAAAGACAGTCGTCATTGCGAGGTACGAAGCAATCTATTTTTGACAAAACATCTTTTAGCGAGATTGCTTCGTGCCTCGCAATGACGATAACGTTATCTTACCCCACAATATTCGTCACAATCATCTCGGCATGTACTCTCGAGTTTTCTATGAAAAGCTTATGTGTATCCATACCTCCGCAAACCACACCTGCAAGGTAAAGCCCTTTTACATTGGTTTCCATTGTATCTTCATTATAAGCGGGGCACAAACTTTCGGGTAAATCAATCCCAAATTTTCTTAGCATCGAAAAATCAGGTTGATAACCGGTCATTGCGATTACAAAATCATTTGAAATGGTTTTTATGCCTTCAGGTGTTTTAACATATACTTCATTTTCTCTGATTTCAAGTAGCTCAGAGTTAAAAAGTGCAGTAATCTCTCCTTCCTTTATCCTGTTCTCAATATCCGGACGAACCCAATATTTTACATGCGGCCCGAGTTCGTTACCTCTAATAATAACGGTTACTTTCGCACCTTTTCTGTAAGTTTCTAAGGCGGCATCAACTCCAGAATTATTTGCGCCAACCACAACTACATTTTGGAACGCATATAAATGTGGGTCTTTATAATAGTGTGTAACTTTTGGCAAATCCTCTCCAGGAACATTCAGTAACAAAGGAACATCATAAAAGCCAGTCGCAACAATTACATTCTTTGCAGTGTAATCGGCTTTTGAGGTATTGATTTTAAATATTTCATCCTCACCTTTATCAACTTTGTTAACCCTTTCGAATAAATTAATATTCAAGTTAAATTTTTCAGCTACGCGACGGTAATATTCAACTGCTTCGTTTCTGTTTGGCTTCGGACTAATCGTAACAAAAGGAACGCCACCTATTTCCAGTTTTTGAGAAGTGGAAAAGAAAGTCATGAAAACCGGATAATTAAAAAGGCTGTTTACTAGTGCCCCTTTTTCTATAATCAAATAACTAAGGTTAGCTTTTTGGGCTTCGATAGCGCAAGCCATACCAATCGGACCAGCGCCAATGATGATGATATCGTAATGAGATTGGTTTTTCATTTAAGTTTTATCGACTAATGAGATTGCTTCGTGCCTCGCAATGACGATAGCAATAAACCCTCATTGAGATAATAAAATATTGATCAGCTTAGACATTTAAGACTTTCTAAATTCAGCACAGAAAACTTTTAGAGCTAGAATGTTCTTAGGTTTCTAAGATGGTTCAAATTAATTAAACTTTCATTGCTTTACTTGGGCAAGCGAAATCGGTTCTTTTTAAACTGGTATTTTTAATGGCACTATAGCCACCTGCAACATCTATTACATTTTCTACACCACGAGATTTTAAAATTGATGCCGCGATCATAGATCGGTAACCACCAGCACAATGAATGTAATAGGTAGATTTTGGATTTATCTCGTCCATCCAATCGTTAATAAAATCTAACGGGCGACTTAAAGTAAACTCCAAATGCTCAGATTCATATTCACCAGGTTTGCGAACATCTAAAGCGGTAATTTCATTTTGATTAAAGGCTTCTTCAAAAGCATCAGCAGAAATGGATTCAATGGTATCAATTTCCTTGTCTGTAGATATCCAGTTTTGAAATCCGTTTTCCAGATAACCAATCGTATTATCGTAACCAACACGGGTTAAACGTGTAATGGTTTCCTGTTCCTTGCCTTCATCAGTTACCAATAAAATTGGCTGCTGCAAATCGTTAATCAATGCGCCAACCCAAGGCGCAAATTGTCCGTTCAACCCAATGTTAATTGAATTTGGAATAAATCCCTTTGCAAAAATCTGAGGATCGCGGGTATCTAAAATCAAAGCACCGATTTGGTTTGCTAAATCTTCGAAAGCCTGAGGTGTTAATGGATTTAACCCTTTTTCGAAAACTTCATCAATACTTTCTACAGCACCTTTATTAATTGCAGCATTCTTTGCAAAATATTGTGGCGGAGGCATAATTCCATCCGTAACTTCTGCAATAAACTGTTCTTTATTTTCTGCCTTAAGAGCGTAATTAACTGCTTTCTGATGCCCTAAAGTATCGAACGTTTCTTTGCTCATACTTTTACCGCAGGCAGAACCAGCGCCATGAGCCGGATAAACGATTACATCATCTGCCAAAGGTTTAATTTTATCATTTAATGAATCGTAGAGCATTCCTGCTAAATCTTCCATTGTTAAATTGCCTTTTTGCGCTAAATCCGGACGACCAACATCTCCTATAAAAAGTGTATCACCACTAAAAATGCAATGGTCTTTTCCGTTTTCATCCGTAAGAAGATAGGTTGTAGATTCAAGGGTGTGACCAGGCGTATGTAAGGCAGTAATTGTAATATTACCAATTTTAAATTGCTCACCATCTTTTGCAATGTGCGCTTTAAATTCAGTTTTGGCAGTCGGGCCGTAAATAATTTCAGCACCAGATTTTTCAGCCAAATCTACATGACCAGAAACAAAATCGGCATGAAAGTGCGTTTCGAAAATATATTTAATCTTTGCCCCGGCCTTTTCTGCCTTTTTTAAATAGGTTGAAACCTCTCTCAAAGGATCAATTATAGCAGCTTCTCCATTACTTTCTATATAATAAGCAGCTTCTGCTAAACAACCTGTATAAATCTGTTCTATCTTCATATTTTAGATTTGAGAATCGAGATATGAGATTTAGCAATCTTATATCTTCACCTTACAATCAAAGCAAAAATAATGCTATTTAATTATAACCGAAATGATGCGCATCATAATTGCATAAGTTTTACTTAACCCATAGTCTCAACCTAAAAAATATCAGGGCAAAAAAAAGACCATCTTTCGATAGTCTCTTTTAAAAATATTTAGTTAATGATTATTTAACTTGTTCTTCAGCCCTTGCAATGTAAGCGTCAATTAGTTGAGCTTCCTGACTTTCAGGGTATTGAGATTTGATTTTGTTATATGCTTCAGCAGCGCCTTTAAAATCTTTTAAGTTTTCGTTTACTAAACCTAATTTCTTTAAGAACATAGGAGAAGTAAATTTACTTGCTTTATCTGCAGCTTTTTTATAATAAGTAGATGCTTGTTTGTAATCTTTCAATTCACTGTAAGCATCACCTAATAAACCTAAAGCTAATGGATCTGCAACCGGACTACCAGTAGCACTGTATTTGCTTAAAGCATCGATAGCTTGTTTGTATTCACCTTTACGTAAATAAATACCACCTAAATATAAGTTAGCTAAATTAGCTGATTTTGTATTATCGTAATCTTTAGCAATTTGCTCTAAACCTGGGTAACCGCCTTCGCCTTTAATTGCTTTGTTAGATAAAGAATCTACACCAATTAATTGCTCTGCTTTAAACATTTTACTTGCAGCTTCTTCAGCACGATCTTTTAAGTAAACGTTTTGGTACCAAAAATATACACCAATTAAAACCACTACAGCACCAGCTATAAATAGCAGGCTTTTATTATTTTCCTGTAAAAAAGAACCTTTTCTAATAGGTTGAGTTGTCTGATTATCTGTTGTAGACATGTTTGTTTAAAAAATTTAAGATTGCAAAAATACGTTTTTCAATCAAAGTATCAACCTTTATTTTTAAGTATTTAATTAAACTGTAGTTATTTAGAAGCTCGAAATATTGGATATTGTGTTTCTCTTACCTTAGCAAACTAATTAAAGTGTTAAACCAGGTTTTATTATCGCTGAAAATACCGCTGTAGTTAATAATAAGGTAAATGGTTTGACTTTCGGAATTGCTTATAAAAGACTTTATACGGATGGGCTGCCAAAGTGCACCAAAGTTTTTTACAGATGTTGCCGGAAATATATCATCGAAACCCATGTAAACTTCTTCAATGTGCGAAAGTGGAAGTTCTAAATGTTCATCGCCTGTAATAAAAAGACCATTAGATGCGAGAAGAATATTGCCTTCGTGGTTGTGCATTGGCTTTATAAAAGAGAATATTCCAGCAATCGTTTTTAACCAACCATTTCTTTTTTCGTTGTTCAGTTCATGATCGTACGACCAAAGAACATTTCCTTCTAACATTTTTTGTGCTACCATATAATTTTCCTAACGATGAATGTAAGCTTTAATTTTTAACATTAACCGTTTGAAGGGTAAAAATTAGGTAAATTGCGACATATTTATGTGGTTAAAGAATATTACCCTTCTTAATTTTAAAAATTACAGCGATGCAGGAATCAGTTTTTCTGAAACCGTAAACGTATTTACCGGCAATAATGGCTCTGGCAAAACGAATATGTTAGATGCTATTCATTACCTGTGTTTGTGCAAAAGCTATTTCAACCCTATTGATGGACAACAAATCAAAACCGGTGCTGATGTTTTTATGATTCAGGGTGATTTTGACCGCAACGAAAGAAATGAAAAGATTAGCTGTGGCGTAAAAAGGAGCCAGAAAAAGCAGTTCAAAAGAAACAAAAAAGAGTACGATAAACTTGCCGACCACATCGGTTTGTTCCCGGTAGTGATGGTTTCGCCTTACGATGTAAATCTAATAATGGAAGGTAGCGAAGAGCGCCGGAAATTTATTGATAATGTGATTTCTCAAACCGATTCACATTATTTAGACCAGCTCATAAGTTATAACCGAGTTTTGGCTAACCGAAATGCAATGCTTAAGCAAATTGCCGTTACCAAAAGGTACGACCCTACCTTGCTCGAAATTATGGATGAGCAATTGGTTTTGGCAGGTAATAAAATCTTCGCAATGCGAAATGCTTTTATGGATGATTTTATTCCGCTCTTTAACCAATATTATATCTACCTAACGGATAATAACGAAATTGTAGAATTAAACTATCAATCTCAACTAAAGGAAACTTCTTTTGAGGAACTGTTAAAAAAATCAGTAGAGAAAGACCGGGTTTTAGAACGCACCACCACGGGCATACATAAGGATGAGCTTGTGTTTAGCATACACGAAATGCCACTGAAAAAGTTTGGTTCGCAAGGTCAGCAGAAATCATTTTTAATTGCCTTAAAGCTTGCGCAATATGCCTACCTTGCAAAAAACAAAGGATTTAAACCTTTATTGCTACTCGATGATATTTTTGACAAGCTTGATGATAATCGTGTTCAAAAGCTGATGCAAATGGTTTCACATCACGATTTTGGGCAAATTTTTATTACCGATACAGGCATAGAAAGGGTAAAATCTATTTTCAAAAAGATAGAAGTTGATGTAACTTTGTTTGAAGTAGAAAACGGAAAGATTCAAAATGCGTAAACCTAACGATGTTACCCTAAAAGATGCCATCAGCAAAATGCTTGATGTGTATAGAATACGCCGTAAATTCGACGAAACTTCAATTGTTGCCATTTGGCCGGAAATAATGGGAACTGCAATTGCCAACAGAACCAAACAGATTTATATCCACGATAAAAAATTATTCATCAGGATTGAATCATCCGTAATAAAAAATGAATTGGTTTTGGTGAGGGCTGGAATTATCCAAAAACTAAATGACCACGCAGGCAGTGTTGTAATAAACGAAATTATCTTTTTGTAAGACATAAAAAAGGTGCAAGGTAAATAACCTCACACCATATTTTTTAATTGCCTTTATCCCTTACCGCCGAATACTTTGGATAGAATCCAGATGATAAGCGCAACTACAATTACAACAATAATAATTCCCGACCAAACGCCGGCTTTAAAAATACCTTGAGCCAATTCGCAACTGGTTAAGGTAGTGCATAAAAATGCAATAAGTACTAAAGGCAATGTTCTTTTCATGTTGATGTCAATTTGGTATAATTAACATAAAACCTGAAAGAAAGTTTTGTTTCGAGGCTATTTGCCGTTAACTTTTAACAATTCAATTTCAAAAATCAGAGTGCTATATGGTGGAATATCCGGGCCATAACCACGCTCGCCGTAAGCTAAATTGTAAGGAACGAAGAACTTATATTTCGAACCTCCATTCATTAACTGTACACCTTCAGTCCAACCTTTTATTACCTGGTTTAGTGTAAATGTAATTGGCTCTCCTCTATCATAAGAACTATCAAATTGCTTTCCATCTAATAAAGTTCCTTTGTAATTAACTAAAACAGAATCGGTTGCAGTAGGTTTCGCACCGTTTCCAGCTTTCAATACTTCATACTGCAAACCGCTTGCGGTTGTTTGTACACCAGTACGTTTTTTATTTTGCTCTAAAAATGCCTTCCCTTCTGCTATTTTACCTGCAAATTTACTTTTGTTGGCATTGTTTAAAACAGTAGAAATTGCTTCTTGCGCTTGTTGCTGATCTAAAACCGTTTTGGCACCAGTAAAAGCATCCTTTAGGCCTTTTAATAATATATCGTAATTTAAGGTAGATAAACCAGTTGTTTTTAAACTTGCACCAATAGAAGTACCGAAAGCGTAACTAGCCGAATCTAAAGATGATTTTAAAGCAGCAGGCGAAGCAGTTGGTTTTGATACTACTTTAGCTGCTGTTGCTGGTTTTTTAGCTACAGGTTTTTTGGTTTGTGCAAATGATGTGATAGCGATACCAGAAATTAATACCGTTAAGAAAATTTTTTTCATTTAATTTATATTGTGTTTTAATGGCGAAAGATACAAAACTTATAAAACATAAAAACCCCGAAATATTTCGGGGTTTTTATGTTTTATCTTTTAAAAATATGCTTAGAAACGTTCGTCAGCTTTGAAGAAGAAGTTACCTTCAATTTCTGCATTCTCATCAGAATCTGAACCGTGAACAGCATTTGCATCAATTGATTTTGCATATTTCTGACGGATTGTACCTTCTGCAGCTTCAGCCGGGTTAGTAGCACCGATTAATTTTCTGAAATCTTCGATAGCGTTATCTTTTTCTAAGATAGCTGCAACGATTGGTCCTGAAGACATAAAGCCAACTAAATCTTTGTAGAAAGGACGCTCAGCGTGTACTGCGTAAAACTGACCAGCAGTTTCATCAGTTAATTTAGTATATTTTAATGCAATGATTTTAAAACCAGCATTTGTGATGTCGTTTAAAATAGATCCGATATGGCCGTTTGCAACTGCATCTGGCTTAATCATTGTAAAAGTTCTGTTAGTGCTCATTGTGCTTTGATATCAATTTTTGTGCAAAAGTACGTTTTATTGATGAAAGAAAAAGCCTAAATAACAATCTCTTTCGTGTATAAACCAACTTATTAAACAAATGCGTTAAAGCATTGTTCGTAAAATTTATAAAGATGTTAAACACAAAAGCAATTAAACCATTAAATAACAGTTTAACTAACACTAAATTTAATTAGCTTTGCAGCGCAAAAATTATGCTTACATTAACAGAATTAAAATCCATTCTGGCTTCGCCCCAGAAAATTGTTATCACTACACATCATAAACCTGATGGTGATGCAATGGGCTCATCGTTAGGATTGTACGGTTATCTTATACAGAAAGGCCATCACGTAAAAGTGATTACACCTACCGATTATCCAACATTTTTACATTGGATGCCCAATAATGCTGATGTTATAATTTTTACAGAGGAACAAGAAAAGGCTGCAAAACTTGTAGAAGAAGCCGACCTAATTTTTTGCCTTGATTTTAATACGCTAAGCAGAATTAACGAGCTTGGCGAATTGGTAAGAGCAGCATCTGCAAAAAAAGTGATGATTGACCATCACCTTGACCCAGAAGATTTTGATGATTACCGTCATTGGGACATAAACGCTTGTGCAGCTGCACAACTGGTTTACGATTTCATTGCAAACCAACTCAATGATAGCGACGGTATTAATAAAGATGTGGCAACTTGTTTGTATACAGGTATAATGACCGATTCTGCATCGTTTCGCTTTCCGTTAGCAACCTCAAATGTTTATCGCATTGCGGCAAACTTAATTGATTTAGGTGCAGAACATTGGAAAATACACCAATTAGTATATGATAACGCCAGCGAAGACCGTTTAAGGTTTTTGGGTTATTGCTTATCAAACAAATTAGAGGTTTTTCACGAATTTAACACTGCAATTATTACGGTTACTAAAGAAGAACTGGCAAAATACCACAGTGCAACAGGCGATACTGAAGGCGTGGTAAATTATGCTTTATCTATAAATGGAATTCGTTTAGCTGCATTAATTATCGAAAGAACTGATAAAGTGAAATTATCTTTACGTTCTACAGGCGACTTTCCTGCAAACGAAATTTGTAAAAAATACTTTAATGGTGGCGGTCACAGAAATGCCGCCGGAGGTGCATCAGATAAATCATTAACTGAAGTTATTGAACAATTTAAATCAATCTTACCTGATTATAAAAGTCAGTTAATCGCATAAATTAATAACAGAAATATAAATAATAGTGAAGTTGCAAAGCAAATTTCATGACCAAAAACAATTAACAATATAATGAAAAAAGGAATTATTATTCTATTTGCAGCAACAATGGGTTTAGCTGCATGTAACAATTACAAAAAGGGCGAAGGCGATTTGCAGTACAAAATCTTAAAAGATGAAGGCAAAGAAAAAATCAAAGAAGGCGATTTTGTAAAATTAAACGGTGTTCAAACTGTTGAGGGTACTACAAATGCAGATTCTACTTTGGTAAACACTTACGATAACGAGCGTCCGGCGTTTTTCCCAATTAACAAATCTATGTTTAAAGGCGATTTAGTTTCGGCTTTAAAAATGTTAGGCGAAGGCGATAGTGCATCTTTCAAATTAAATTTAGATTCGATGGCTAAATATTCTGGCCAACCAAAACCAGCAGGTTTAAAATCTAACTACGCAACTTTTACAGTTAAAATCGAAAAAGTATTACACAAAGCTGCAAACGAAGCAGATTCTACTTTCGAAAAAAAGAAAAGAGATTTCTTTGAAACAGAATACAAGGCTTTAATCGAGAAAAACAAAAACAACGAAAACGCCAAAATTAAAAAATATGTTGAAGAGAATAAATTAGATGTTAAAACTACAGCATCAGGTTTACAATATATTATCGAAAAACCAGGTAATGCAGAAAGAGCTGCATTAACAGATACTGCTATCGTTGATTATACTGGTCAGTTTACAAACAAAAAAAGCAATGGCGATCCAAATGTTTTCGACAGTTCTGATGAGAAAATTGCTAAAAAAGCAGGAATTCACTCTCCAATGGCACAATATGCTGCTCGTCCATTAGTTTTAAACCAATTGGCTCCGGGTTTTGTAGAAGGTGTTCAATTAATTGGTGTTGGTGGTAAAATTAAAATCATCATTCCTTCTAAATTAGGTTATGGCGAAAATGGTGGTGGTCCAATCAACCCATTCACTCCATTAGTTTTCGATATCGAAATCAAAGCAATTAAAAAAGGTCCGGCTGGTGCACCAGTTGCAGCACAACCACAAGCTGCTCCGGTACAATAATTAAATAAAATATTTTTCTAAGCCTCAGGATTTATAATTCTGGGGCTTTATTTTTTACTTATTTTTTTGTCTTTTTATGAACCTTACGAAGTCTAACTAAACAAGATACTCAATAGACTTCGTAAGTTTAAAAAGCCAAAAGTATTTCCGCGTATGTCGGGGCTAAGAACAATGGAAATCGCCTAAACTCTGAGGGAAGCTCCCCTCCTTTTTTAAGGAGGGGCGGGGGTGGTTTGGCTTGAAAAACTTACGAAGTCTAACTAAACAGAATGCTAATAGACTTCGTAAGTTTGCTTAGCTCTGGCGAAAAACCCCAGTTCTTAAACGTGATTGGAGTGATTCCCGATTTTTCATCGGGAGTAACAAAAAGCAGGACTACAAACCGCCAAACGCACCGAAGCATTCATTTCCAAAATATTAATAGTTAAAAGATAACTTTTAAAATCCATCAGCAATTTACCTTTCAAAGCTTTATCCTTACCTTTGCCAAATGATTTTTACCGATACACACACACATTTATATTACGAACAAGACGCAGAAAAACGAGCTCAGTTAATGGAGCGTTGTTTTGAAAACAATGTGAACCGATTGTTCTTACCGAATGTTGATGTTGCATCGATTAAAATGATTGATGATTTGGTAAAAAAGTATCCAGAGAACTGTTTCGCGATGGCTGGATTGCACCCCTGCGATGTAAAAGACGACTACGAGACACAACTGCAAGAAATTTATAACAGCATTAATGGTAGAAAAATTTACGCCATCGGTGAAATTGGTATTGATTTATATTGGGATAAAACCACTTTAGGTATTCAGCAAGATGCTTTTCGCAAACAAATAAACTGGGCAAAAAATTTAGACTTACCAATTGTAATACATTGCAGAGAAGCTTTTGATGAAGTTTTTGAGGTTTTAGAAGCAGAGAAAGATGATAAACTTAGAGGGATTTTTCATTGCTTTACCGGAAATGAGCAGCAAGCCAACCAAGCCATAAACTTAAATTTCTATTTAGGAATTGGCGGTGTTGTAACTTATAAAAAAGCAGGTTTAGACTTGGTTTTAGCAAATATTCCTTTAGATAAATTAGTATTGGAAACCGATTCGCCATACCTTGCTCCTGTTCCTTTTAGAGGCAAACCAAATGAAAGCAGTTACTTGATTTATGTTGCCCAAAAACTGGCCGAAATTTATAATGTATCGGTAGAAGAAATAGCGAATATTACTACAGCCAATTCTAAAAAGATTTTTGGAGTGTAAACATTCATTTTCGAAAATTTTATATAGGCTAGTCGTAGGTAAGTCTTCAGTGTTGCCCTTACGTCATTGATTTAAGAAAAGAAGTTGTCAGTCTGAGCCTGTCGAAGACCTTTTTTACAATTGAAAAATAAAAAACATTTGTCCTTCGACAAGCTCAGGATGACAATATTTTTTTGTTTTCCCTTAAGTTAATAAATCCTCCCCCTGCCCCCTAGAATGGTGCAAAACCTGCATTAATTGTTAATTCATTGAAAACTAATCTGCGAATTACAAATCTTTTGCGTTCTTTTGCGCTGAGCAACCTATACCAACCAAATGACTAAAATTTTGATAATTTATACCGGTGGAACCATCGGTATGGTGAACGATCCGGATAATGGAATGTTAATTCCTTTTGATTTTGAACAAATAAAAAATAACGTTCCAGAACTGAGCCGATTAAATTATCATTTGGATGTTCATTCTTTTGAACCTGTTTTGGATTCATCAAACATGAGTCCTGAAATATGGAAAACCTTAGCCGAACTTGTTTACAGCAATTACGATGCTTACGATGGCTTTGTAATCCTTCATGGTTCTGACACGATGGCTTTTACAGCTTCTGCATTGAGTTTTATGTTAGAAAACTTGGGCAAACCTGTCGTTTTAACGGGTTCGCAATTACCTATCGGACAAATCAGAACCGATGCGAAGGAAAATTTAATTACTGCCTTAGAAATTGCCGCAACAAAAGAAGACGGTAAAGCGCTTGTACCAGAAGTTTGCATTTATTTTGATGCACAATTATTTAGAGGTAACCGTTCTATTAAATACAATATCGAAAAGTTTGAGGCTTTCCGTTCGCCAAATTATTCTCTTTTAGCCGAAGCTGGTGTTCACTTACAATTTCATAAAAACTACATTTTAGATACTCCTGAAGAAAGCTTGAAACTCCGCACTAACTTCAATTCAAATATTGGTGTGCTTAAACTCTATCCTGGTATTACGCCGCAAGCAGTACTGGCCATTACCGAATCTAAAGTAGATGCAATAATTCTGGAAACCTTTGGTTCTGGAAATACCACAACGGCTGAATGGTTTTTAGACAGTCTAAAAGAAGCGATTGCAAAGGATAAAATCACTGTAGATATCTCTCAATGTAAAAAAGGCTCTGTACAATTAGGCCGTTACGAAACCAGTAGAGAACTACAGCAAATGGGCATTTTAAGCGGTTATGACTTGACTTTTGAAGCTACCGTAACCAAACTTATGTTTGTTATGGGCTTAGGTTTACCAATTGAAGAGAGTAAAAAACTGATGGAAAAATCGCTTCGTGGTGAGTTGACCAGCGAATAATTTCTCAAATCTCTAATTGCGATTTCGGCCGAATTCCATTAATTTAGGGCATTATCTTTTTATCAATAAAGAAAGAATTAAATGTCTGATAAAATTATTATCGGTGTTACCGATTGCAGCAAATTTGAAATCTATCGCGACTGGGTTTTAAGTTACGATGAACGTGTTGAAGTAATTCAGCTCGGTTACAAGCTTAATAACTTCGATGATATAAAAAAATGTGATGGCATTGTTTTAACCGGTGGCGAAGATGTTCACCCGAGGTTTTACAATCAGCCAGAATATTATCCATACTGCTACGATGACGATATTGATGAGCAACGCGATGAATTTGAATTTAAAGTTCTAACCTACACTGAAGAGAATAGTATTCCGGTTTTAGGCATTTGCAGAGGTATGCAAGTTGGAAATGTATTTTTCGGTGGTAACTTAATCCCCGACATTCCTACCTGGGGAAAATTTGCGCACTCTAAAATGCCTGATAAAAGCGATAGATACCACGAGATTATTGTAAATCCATCTTCCTGGTTAAGCCAGATTGTAAATACCGATAAAGGCTTAGTAAACAGTAACCATCACCAGAGTACAGATAGAGTTGCCAAAGATTTTGTTGTAAGTGCAATTACGGCCGATGGAGTTGCTGAAGCAATGGAGCGTTTAGATCCCGAAGGAAAAGGTTTTTTACTATTTGTACAATGGCATCCCGAACGTTTAAAAGATAAACAGAGTCCATTTAGCAAGAATTTGCACAATGCTTTTATCAACGCGATTACAAAGTAAATAAACACTCAGCCGTTATTTAGTAACCTAACAAATCATTAATGCTCTACATTAAACGAATATATTTCACAGACCAATTCGAGAAACAAAATTTAGAGAAATGTTTAAGAAGTCGCAGTCTTCGAAGAAATAAATCTTTAGATATTTTATTTGAGACTTCAAATATTGGGTCGGATAAATACTTTTTTGGAAATGAAAATGATAAGAACTTAAAGTTTACGAGAATTAAAACTTCATTCGAAACAATTCTTCCAAAAATAATCATATCTTTTCCTAAAGACAATAGTATAACCTATTACAAACTTAGGCCTTCTTTTTTTACCGTATTGATTTTTCTATTCTTATCAATACTTGTTGTATCATCATTTTTGGCAGTAGTTGTAAAATCAGGAAGTATAGATGATTTCTTCATTTCCTTGTTGCTATTAGTTGCGTATATATTACTTATTCTATTAGAATTAAAACTAACAGGTAAAAAGATAGAAAAATCGAAACATTAGAATTAATATTACTGATTAAAATCCTTCCAAAAAACCCATCTAAATCTTTTTTATTAAATTGCCGATTAATAATTTTCAATTAATCATCAGTAAAATATTTAATGAGAAAGCTATTCCTGATTGTTTCCTTTTGCATTTTCACAATAAGTGGATATGCCCAAACCATAGTAAATGAAACTGAAATTGGCGACGGAGATGCTATTGCAGTACAAACGCCAATAGCCATAATTCCAGAACCGGTTTCGTTAATGAAGAAAACCGGCACTTTTACTTTGCCTGAAAATGTAATCATTCATGCTGTAAAAAGTAGCGAATTGAAACAATCTATTGCTTTTCTTACAGATAGAATAACTACTGCAACCGGAAAATTTGTGAGTACTGCAAACAGTGCAGCGCACCCAACAATCAAGTTAATTCTAAATACTCAGGAAGATGCTCAACTTGGAAATGAGGGTTACAAGCTTAATGTTAATCCAGCACAAATTGTAGTAACCGCAAATAAACCTGCCGGGATTTTTTGGGGCATACAATCCTTAATTCAATTGTTTCCTGCGGAGATTGAAAGCAAGGAATTGGTTGGCAATGTAAAATGGAAAGCGCCTTGCGTTGATGTTATTGATTATCCAAAACTTGGTTGGAGAGGATTGATGTTTGATGTTGCCCGCCATTTTTTCACCAAAGATGAAGTTAAACGTTTCATTGATGATATGGTTCGCTATAAGTTTAACTTATTACACTGGCATTTAACAGATGATGAGGGTTGGAGAATCGAAATAAAAGGCTTACCTAAACTGACTGAAGTTGGCGCATGGAGCGTAAAAAAAGTTGGAACTTTTGGCGATTTTATTCCGCCTACCGCAGATGAGCCTCGTACTTATGGCGGTTTTTACACTCAGGAAGATATAAAGGAAATTGTACAATATGCGCAAGAACGTTTTGTAAATGTTATGCCCGAAATCGACGTTCCCGGACACAGTTTAGCGGCAATTGCTTCTTACCCTGAATTATCTTGTACCCCAGATGCGGTGAATTACAAAGTTCGTTCTGGAGAAAAAATTATGGATTGGAGCCGTGGTGCGCCACCTTTAGCACTGGTTGATAACACACTCTGTCCCGCTAATGAAAAGGTTTATGTTTTTCTGGATTCAGTGATTACACAGGTTGCAAAACTTTTCCCTTTCGAATACATACACATGGGTGGAGATGAAGCACCGCATAATTTCTGGGAGAAAAACGAGCAAGTTAAACAACTAATGCAACGTGAAGGCTTAAAAACCATTCCGCAGGTGCAGGCTTATTTTGAAAAACGTGTAGAGCAAATCGTAGTTTCAAAAGGTAAAAAGTTTATGGGTTGGGATGAAATTTTAGAAGGTGGTGTATCGCCGACTGCCTCTGTTATGAGCTGGAGAGGTTTAAAATATGGTATTCAGGCATCAAAAGATAAACATAATGTGGTTATGAGTCCGACGGATTTTGCCTATTTGGATTATATGCAGGCCGACGTAATTACAGAACCTAAAGTTTATGCTTCTCTACGTTTAAATAAAACTTACCAGTTTAACCCAATTCCGGCAGGTGCCGATCCAAAATACATTATTGGTGGTCAGGCAAATTTATGGACGGAGCAGATTTTTAATTTCCGCCAGGTTCAATATATGGTTTGGCCGAGAGCATTTGCAATATCAGAATCGGTTTGGAGCCCAATTGAAAAGAAAAATTGGGTAAATTTTGTAGATAGAACAGAACAACACTTCAAGCGTTTAGATTTAGCTGAAACCAAATACTCTGCAGCGATTTACGATCCATCTATTAATGTAAAAAGATCTCCTGACAAACAATTAATGATAGAATTAACCCCAGAAATTGAAGGTTTAGACATTTATTACAGCTTCGATAATTCTACTCCAGATCGTTTTTACCCTAAATATACTTCAGCAATTACGCCACCAAAAGATGCAAGTATGCTGCGTATCATTTCTTACAAAGGCAAACAGGCTGTTGGTAGATTAATTAGCTTGCCGATTACAGACTTACAAAAGCGTGCTAAATAATGGGGCAGGAAATAGAACGCAAATTCCTAATAAAGGTAGCCGAATGGGAAGGATTAGATAAACCAAGCGGAAAGCAGCTAAGGCAAGGGTACATTTTAACTGACCCGAATAAAACCATCCGAGTAAGAATTGCCGATAAAACTGCCTGGTTAACCATAAAAGGCATTTCTGTTGGTGCATCGAGATTGGAATTTGAATATGAAATCCCATTGCAAGAAGGAAATGAATTGCTGGATAACTTTTCAGAAGCTGAATTAGAAAAAGTAAGATATGAAATTGCTCATAAAGGAAAACTTTGGGAGGTTGATGTTTTTGCAGGCGATAACAAAGGCTTAATCGTAGCTGAAATTGAACTTTTATCAGAAGATGAACAATTTGAACTCCCAGACTGGGTTGCCGAAGAAGTTACTCATGATAAGAAATACTACAATTCAAATTTAACCAAACATCCTTTTAAAAATTGGGAATAGTTAAGAATACCTGAATTATGGATTTACAACAAGTATCAATACTAAAAGATGGAGATAAGTGTATGGTTATTAACGGCACACACAAAGGTAAATCTGGTATAGTAAGCGATATTAACACGAGTAAAACTGGCCATATCACAATAACGGTTACCCAAACAACAGGTATAAAATTCAAAACGTTAGGAAAGAATGTTGTTGTAGCTAATTAATACTTCTGATAAAATGTGAATAAATAATTGTCCGTTTTAAAAACTCAATAAAAGGCAATTCTTATATTCCTCTTTCGAAATAATCATCCTTGTTTAAACTTTAAATCAGTTATCCCTAAATAAACTGATTCTACGATTAAAAATTTTAAACAATTATATTAAAGGATGAAAACAACTAAATTTTTAATGAGTGCGGTTATCGCAGCTACGCTATTTTTTGCCAGCTGTAAACCAAAAGATGCAGATATTCAGTCTGCTGTGCAAGCTAAAGAAGCTGCAGGAATTACTGTAGCAGTAGCCAAAGGTGATGTTACGCTTACCGGCGAAGTTGCCGATGAGGCTGCAAAAGCTAAAGCTGAAGAAATTGCTAAAGCGGACAAAGGCGTTAAATCGGTTATTAACAGCTTAACAATTAAAGCCGTAGCGCCTGTAGTTATTGCAGAAGACTCAGCTTTAACTAAAAACGTTGCTGATGCAACTAAAGATTTCCCGACAGTAAAAGCCGAGGTTAAAGATGGTGTGGTTCTGCTAACAGGAGAAATTAAAAAAGCATCTCTAATTACATTAATGCAACAACTTAGCGCATTAAAACCTAAAAAAATCGACAATAAATTAACCGTAAAATAACCTGAACAATGGCATTACAAGAAAAATATAAAGCGTTAACCGATGCAGCAGTTTCTGCCGGAATTTCAGATTTAGCAGTACGCGAACAAGATGGAATTTTATATGTTGATGGTACAGCAGCTAATGCAACAACAAAGGATAATCTTTGGGAAATATACAATCAAATTGACCCGAATTTTGCTTCTGGCGATTTAGTGTTAAACGTTAACGTATCAATTGATGTTGCGGTAACGCATGCAAAAGTAATTACAAAAAGCAGCAATTTAAATATCCGTAAAGGTCCGGGAACTGACCAGCCAATTGTTGGTAAAGCTGCACATGATGAAATTATTACGCTTGTAAACCGCAGCAATGATTTGTGGTGGTTAGTGCGTACTAAAGATGGAGAAGAAGGTTATTGTTATGCACAATACTTAGAACCTCAAGCTTAAAATACATTGAAGCGCAATCGGCAACGGTTGCGCTTTTTTTATAACTATAAAATCCTTAAAAAAAGCAATTTCATAAGTAACCAAAAGTTTATATAAACTTTAACCGAATTTTACTAAATTCGGCTCTGTTTAGATAAACCAAACTATCTATGAAAAATAATAACTTATCCGACCAAAGTATTGAATCACTAATTAAGCAAAGAAATTTGTTAAAAGGTGTTGCAATTGGTTTTGGCATCGTATTGCTTTTATCATTTAGTGTAATTTTGTATGTAGCCGTCCAGAAGAAAAACTTTGGACTAATTGCTGTGCTTCCGGCAAGTATGATAACCTTATTACCAATACTTATCCGTTTCGGCCAAATAAACACTGAAATAAAATCTAGACAAATTAACTAGTGGATTCAAACGCTCCTGCACTTCATCACAATTGTTTAAACTGCAATCGTGAGCTTACCGAAAATTATTGCCAAAGTTGTGGGCAGAAATCAAGCACACACCGTTACTCTTTAAAACATTTTGTTGAACATGATTTCATTCATGGCATTTGGCATGTTGATAAAGGTGTTTTATATACCATTAAAGAACTTTTTACCAGACCAGGGCATAGCGTTCGTGAATTTATTCAGGGTAAAAGAGCACGTTTCTTTAGTTTCGTAACACTGATCGTAGTTATTCTGGCTACATCTGGATTATTGTCGCAGTATACGCAAGTCCACATTACGGATTTAATGCCAAAAAGCATGCAGCAAACCATGAATTCAATAGAGAAATTCACAACAAAATATCCGAAGCTTGTTATCTTAATTTTAATACCTATCTATTCGTTATTTAGCTTTTTATGGTTTAGAAAAGCTAAGTTAAATTACAGCGAGCATTTAGTTTTAAACTCTTATAAAACTGCAGGTGAACTAATTTTTGGTTTGTTTTTTTCGGTATTAACCATATTCTACACTAATATTATCGTGCTATTTTATATATACTATGTATTTATTGCTTTGGGCACGATAATCTACAGCGTTTGGTTTTATAGCCAATTCTTCGCTGGCCACCCATACTCTAAAAAGGGGGCAATATTCAGGGCAATTATGATTCCTGTATCGTATTTGTTCCTGTCTGGAATTATTGGATTTGTATTAGGTGTATTGGGAGCGGTTAAAAAGTAGGTTCTTAAAATTTGAACATAATATAGTCTAGAGAATTTTTACGAGTAGAGATTGCTTCGTCGTGCCTCCTCGCAATGACGGAAACGGGTATCTTAAAAAACTCTGTCATTCTGAAGGTTAATTTATTTCATAAAAATCAATATTAGCGAATTCGTCTTTGCGAGGTACGAAGCAATCTCTGGAAAATTATCTCGAATGAGATTGCTTCAATCGATGAAAAATCGATTTCGCAATGACGGGAATTTAATCAATTATCAAATTTCATTTTCGGTTGTCAGTCTGAGCATAGTCGAAGACCAGCAATGAACCAATAACAAATTCAGCAAATAACCAAGGCTCAATTAACCAATTCTACAATTAACCAATCTACAATCCCATCTCTTTCTTCAAGAACTTCCCAGTCAAGCTAATTGGATTCTGAATTAAACCTTCAGGCGTTCCTTCAAATAAAATTCTTCCACCACCTGCGCCACCTTCTTCACCTAAATCTATCACCCAATCGGCAACTTTAACCACATCTAAATTATGTTCGATGACTAAAATTGTATTGCCTTTATCTACCAGTTCCTGCAACACACCTAAAAGCACATTGATATCTTCAAAATGTAAACCGGTTGTTGGCTCATCTAAAATATAGAAAGTTTTACCTGTATCCTTTTTCGATAATTCTGTTGCAAGCTTAACACGTTGCGCCTCACCACCCGATAAAGTAACCGAAGATTGACCTAAAGTAATGTAGCCTAAACCAACATCTTTTAAGGTTTTTATTTTACGGTAGATGTTCGGAATGTGCTCAAAATAAACACAAGCATCTTCAATGCTCATATCCAATACATCGCTAATCGATTTTCCACGATAACGCACTTCTAAAGTTTCGCGGTTATATCTTTTACCACCACATTCTTCGCAAGGCACTTGTACATCAGGCAAGAAATTCATTTCAATAACCTTCATTCCTCCACCCTGACAAGTTTCGCATCTGCCACCTTTTACGTTAAAAGAGAAACGACCAGGCTTGTAACCACGAATTTTAGCCTCAGGCAATTGAACAAATAGGTTTCTGATATCAGAAAAAACACCTGTATAAGTTGATGGATTTGAACGTGGCGTTCTACCAATCGGCGCCTGATCAATTTCAATAACCTTATCAATTTCTTTTAAACCCGTAATTTTCTCGTAAGGCAAAGGCGTTTTCTTAGCCCTAAAGAAATGGTGATTTAAAATTGGGTACAAAGTTTCGGTAATTAAACTCGATTTACCACTACCCGAAACGCCAGTTACTGCAATAAATTTACCAAGCGGAAAATCGACAGAAACATCTTTTAAATTATGTCCGTGGGCTTTAACGATTGATAATTTATGACCGTTACCTTTGCGCCTAACTTTAGGGATTTCGATGCTTTTTTTACCGTTTAAGTATTGTGCCGTTAAAGTATTCGATTTTAAGATTTGCTTTGCAGTTCCTTCTGCAACAACTGTTCCACCGTGTATTCCTGCTCCCGGACCAACATCAATTACCCAATCGGCCTCCAAAATCATGTCTTTATCATGCTCTACAACCAGAACGGTATTGCCTAAATCGCGAAGATTTTTAAGTGCATTAATTAAACGTTCGTTATCGCGTTGGTGCAAACCAATACTTGGCTCATCAAGAATGTACATTACGTTCATCAATTGCGAACCAATTTGCGTTGCCAAACGAATCCTTTGTGCTTCGCCACCAGAAAGTGTACGAGCAGTTCTATCCAACGTTAAATAAGTTAAACCAACATCAGTTAAAAATCCAATACGGGCGTTAATCTCTTTTAAAATTTCTTTGGCAATAATATTCTGACGCTCAGAAAGGCGTTCATCAACATTTTCAAACCATTTGTGAAGGTTATTAATATCCATCGACGACAAATCGAAAATATTTTTACCATCAACTTTAAAATGCAGGCTTTCTTTTTTTAACCTTGCGCCATTACATTCAGGGCAGGTTTTAAGTTTTCTAAAAGCTTCCAAATCATCAACAGCACTTTCACTTCTTTTCTCGTTTTGCTCTTCAAGCATTTTAATTATTCCATCGAAAGTGATGTTATAATTCTGTACGTTCCATTTATTGTATTCTACCTCAACCTTTATTAAATCGTGAGTACCATTTAAAATAATATTGATAACCTCATCGCTTAATTTTTCTATCGGCGTAGATAAAGAGAAATTGTATTTTTTTGATAATGATTTTAAAACCTGAAACATCCAGGTATCGCGGTATTCGCCAAGCGGAGCCAAACCGCCATTTAAAATGCTCAGTTTCGGATTTGGCATTACCGATTCCTTATCTACTACGAAAATATAACCTAAACCATCACAACGCTCACAAGCACCATAAGGCGAGTTAAATGAAAAACTGTTTGGCTGAGGTTCATCGTAAGAAATTCCGGTGGTTGGGCACATTAAGAATTTACTAAAATGCGCCACATTATTATCCTTATCGCTGATTTTGATAACACCCTTACCCATTTTCATGGCAATTTGAAGGGAATCTAACAGGCGTTTTTTATCTTTCTCGTCGATGATTAACCTATCGATTACAACCTCGATGTCGTGAATTTTATACCTGTCGACTTGCATTTTAGCAGTGATGTCTTTGATTTCTCCATCAACACGAACTTTAGTATAACCTTGCTTACGGATTTGCTCAAACAACTCACGATAATGCCCCTTTCTACCCTTAACTACCGGAGCAAGAATATTTACGGCAACACCATCAAACTTTTTATAAATATTTTGCAGAATCTGATCTTCGCTCATGCGCTCCATTTTCTCGCCGGTATTGTACGAGTAAGCATCTGCAACACGAGCATAAAGCAAACGCATAAAATCGTAAATCTCGGTAATGGTACCCACCGTAGAGCGTGGATTTTTACTGGTGGTTTTTTGTTCTATGGCAATAACCGGACTTAAGCCCGAAACCTTATCTACATCGGGGCGTTCCATGCCGCCCATAAACTGGCGACTGTAAGCGCTGAAAGTTTCCATGTAACGGCGTTGTCCTTCGGCGTAAATGGTATCAAAAGCCAAAGAAGATTTGCCACTACCACTCAAACCGGTTATTACAACCATCTGGTTTCGTGGGAAACTAACATCGATATTTTTTAAATTATGTACCCTTGCACCGTAAACTTCTACATCTTTTTGCTCGCCAAGGTCGATAGATTTATTGCTCATATTTTTTAAAAAAGTTGAGGAATTACAAGCCACAAAAAAGGCAAAATTCCAATCGGCAAAATTGCTAAAAATTTTATCAAAATGAAAGCCTAATCCAATCTGTATTAAGGATTAATTGTCATAATTATTTGCATGCTTTTTACTAATTGATATTGACATTTTGAAAGGCTTTCTCTATTAACATTAAGCGGAGGCAAGGGTTTTGTATTTTTTAGTTTTTGGTATTCGCAAAGCGGATAAAATATTTTATGGGTGATTTAAATTTATTAGTTTTAGAAGAATAAATTTTACGCTACTCTCTTTTTTGCTTGTTTCATCTTTTTGGGGTGGGATGTGTGATTATGTGGATATGTAAGTTAGATCTTACCCTATGAAAGACACTTGATAGAAAAATATAAAAACAGACAATATAATAATGGATATTAACTAATAAAGATTTAGGGGGCAGAAGGTCGGAATGATACGTTTTACTATTTGACACCACGTTAAGACATACGTTAACTGGGAAGGAGAATACCAATTTCCAAATATTCTTTAAATAGAATTGAGGAAAGAGTTATCAACAGCATCATGCCTGTTGTAATCTTGAAGTTGGTTCTGCGTTTGACGTTTAGCAACATATTTATTGTGTTTATGAATTTAATGACGAAGATAACAATTTCTATACCTGAAAAGAGTAGTGTCGCAATAGCCTTGAAAAAGGCAAAAGCTTCGTCAGAGCCTGTACATTTCAAACCTGCTACTATAAATCTGCCCCTTTTTTTAAACTATGGAATTAGAAAGTTGGTTTAAACTTAAAAAATATCCACATATTGGATTACCAATTACAATCGAAGATTATAATTGGGTAAAAGAATACATAATGGATAAAGAAAAAGTTAGAGTTCATAGTTTTCTACCTCTAATTCATAAGTGTATTTCACAAAGAAAATTCAGACCCGATAAATTAAGAGCTGACAAAACAAAAACTAAAAAGAGATTTAGAATAAAAGATAAAAAAAATAGAGATATATATTTTGCTTCTCATTTAGACTCATTGATTTTCTCTTATTTCAATAGTTTACTCGTTGAATCATACGAGAATTACATAAAGAGTAAGACCTTTAATAATTCAATCGTTGCTTATAGAAAAATCCCAATGTTCGAGGGAGCAGAATCGAATAAATGCAACATTGACTTCGCAAAATCAACATTTAAATTTATAAAAGATAATAATGATAAAAAACTAACGGTTATTGTCGCTGATATAACTTCATTTTTTGATAATCTTGACCACAAACTTTTAAAAAAACAATGGGCAAAAGTATTAAATTCTTCCACACTACCTCTGGAACATTATAATGTATTTAAAGCACTTACCAAAATCAAATACGTTGAAGGTGAACAGCTTTTTAAAAATTATAACAATACAATGTTAGTGAAACGGGGAGTTCCAAATTCAAATAATGAATTTGAATATGTTCGAAAAGAAATTTTAAAGTCAAATTATTTTAAAGAAAAAAAAGCAATTGCGTATTGCGAAAAAAGTGATTTTCTTAAAAATAATCTAAAAATAATAATTTCGAAAAACAACGTTAAAGGTATACCTCAAGGAAGTCCGATAAGCGCAACATTAGCAAATGTTTATATGTTGGATTTTGACCAAAATATTTTCAATAAAATTGATTTAATTGGTGGCTTCTACCAAAGGTATAGTGATGATTTGATAGTTGTTTGCGAACAGCAATATGAAGACGAAATAATAAAAACTATTAGAGAAAGTATTGCAGATAAAAGTATTGCAAACCTTGAAATTCAATCAAAAAAAACAAAAGTGTATCGTTTTGAAAATATAGGTATAAAATTTACTGGTTTTGAAATAGACGAAAAAAATAAAGCACCAAATTTCAACAAAAAGTTAGAATATTTGGGTTTCTCTTACGACGGAGAAAATGTATTAATTAAATCAGCTGGCTTCTCAAAATTTTATCGTTCAATGATAAAGTCTTTTAAAAAATCAGCCTCTTTCGCAAGAAATAGCAAGAACCCAGATAAAAGAATTTTTAAGTCAAAACTCTTTAAAAGATTTACCCACAAAGGTGCAAAAAGGAAATTGATTTATAGGCCATCAAAAATTGACAACACTAAATACGTAAAAAGTAAAGAATATAATTGGGGAAACTATTTAAGTTATGTTTTGAAGGCAGACCATACCATGAAGGAAATAAATAATTCAGATTCAATTAAAAGACAAACTCGAAAATTATGGAGAAATTTCAATAAACTATTGGAAATATATGGAGAACCAAAAAACGCCCCACTAGTTTAGGTGTTCGCTCATTCAGCGGTTCAACTATTTTAAGTGTTCGCTTTTTCAGCGGTCACTTAAATTTACAATACAACCGAAGACTTTGTCTTGAGATACAACTCTAGCGAAAATACAATGCTACATTTCGGTCGGAGACCTTAGTTTCAGTTAAAGATTTAAGTGACCATACGGAAAACTTAAACCAGAAACGGGATATATAAACTAATAGCAATTTTAAATGATATATGCGAATTAATATAGACGTTGACCAATCAATTAAAAGTGAGCGTTTAAAAGTACTTTATCAAGACTTTTATCAAAAATTTGAATCTATATTTTACATTTTTCTATCACTGGCTATGATTTTAGTAGGATTAGTTGCCCCTACAATAATGACAGTTCAAGGGATTATTGAAGGCCGAGAGAAAATCATATCGCTTTTAGTAACCTTCTCCCCATTTATCATCTTAGGGTTACTGACTTTTTATGCATTAATAAACGACAATAGACTACAAAGATTTAAAGGTAGAACTCAGGAATTTAACCGTAACGTTATTTTAGAAATTTTGGAGCAGCGGTTTAAAATTCATGTTAATAAGACTGAAGGAAAAACAATGAGAATTTATAAGAAAGCGACTTTCTGGAAATGGGGAACGAGGGTAATCGTCATTCTCGACAATCAAGATATTTTAATCACCATTTCACGTTTTAATTACAGAGGACTTAAATCACCTTTTCATCCATGGTTTGACAACCTGAAAATAAAGTCAATTATCAGAGAGTTTAACGAAAAAAATAAAAACGCCGCTTAAAAATTCCCCACTAGTTTAAGTGTTCGCTTTTTCAGCGGTCACTTAAATTTACAATACAAACCGAAGACTGTGGCTGAAAACTTAGAATTAGCTATTCCCTCCCCCTGTTTCTTAAAAACCCAGACGATAACCCAAAACGCATATACGCATACTTATCCTGAAAATAAATGTTGTAGTTATCCTCTCCGTAATAACCTACCGCAGCCATTAAAAACACATTATGCATAAACGGGAAACTATAATTAAAGTTAATTTCCGCATTCAGTCGCTTTTGAATATTGGCAATATTTTTCCTGGGGATATTATTAATGGCGTAAGAAAACTCTGCATTTAACCTCCAGGTTTCTTTCTCGCTCTTTTTATTGTTCTGTATTAGCGATTTTCGTTCGATTTCATCATACCTCCTGAAAGAGAAATTATATAACAATCTGGTAAAACCGAAACCATCATCTAAAACCGGCTCATATCTAAAAAGTTTATGACTTTGAAAACCTACCCTATGATTTACGGTATAATATTTCGTTTCGCCAATCGCCGATTTTAACAAATGCCCAAACCGATAAGAAAACGTTAAATAATTGGCATTAAAATTACCGTTGAAGGTGTTAATGCTTCCATCCGGATTTCTTGCATCCTGGTCTTGTCCGTTAGAATGATGCGTAAATGCCAGTTCTGCATATTTATAATTATTGGGGTTTTGATTTAAGCGAGCATACAGAGCACCACCCAAACGATAACTTGGCGTACGAACAGCAGCAGAAAATTCATTACGCACACGAACCGTAAAATCGGGAATGATAGAAAACGCCACAGGCGATTTATAACTTCCTAAAAGCATGTAAGTAGTAGTTAACCGACCATTAATTACATATTTGGTTGGTGCGCCAATTTCTCCACCCGGAGATGTATAAGCTAAATCGGCATTTTCTTTATACAGACTTACGAAAGATTTATTGGCGATTTCCCGTTTCAGCTGAATAGAATCTGTAACGTTTGCCTGGGCAAAAAGCAACGTGGGGAGTATGATATTTACAAGGAGCAGGAGCTGTTTCTTCATTACCCAATAAACGTTTGTTTGCAAAGAACGGTTTTGTGTTTTATAGAAATGGCGAATAATTAAGTTAAAATTTTATATTCGTTTTAATCACAATATTAATACTGAACAATGGAAAAAGACAGAATAAGAGCTTATTTTGAAATAGTTGATAATAACATCAAAAAAAATGGATTTCATGTAACCTATGTTCAAGAGGAAAAAGATTTCACCCCCTTCGGTTATTCAACAGGGTTATATAAAAATTTTGGAATACCTGAGGCTTTTGTTTCTGGACTACCAAATGGGCTTACTAATAATTTGATACATAAATATGCTGAGACATTCAAAGCACAAGAAATTCCTCTAAATAAAAGATTGAATAATTTAATGGACGATTTCCCTGTTTATATAATTCCTGTGGAAAACAAAAATTTAAGCAAAAAGATATTAAGTTCATTTAAGTGGTATGAAGACGATGTTTTCAAATCTATTCAAATTATTTTCCCAGACTTAGCAGGAAAATTCCCTCAAGAAACCGGATATGATTATGACCAGGAAATTATGGGTCATTTGTTTGTATAGAGAAACAATTCTTAATTACATTACAATCAAACTATCTTATTTAAAAAATGAATTAATGATAAAGAAAATAGCAATCTTGGTGACCTTATGGTTGGTTTACACTTTTTCTGAATATTTCTATCTTCCATATTTTGTAAAGTTATTTTCTTGGCTTTTAGTCTCCATAACCTTGTTCATCTTATTAGTTAGACAGACTATAAAAGTGGTTAAGGAACGGAGAGACTTAAGGATAAGTAGGCTATTAAATCTTTTTATAACATTATTTCTATTTTTTCTTACATTTTACAATTTGAACAAAATTCCTAGCTCAATTATTGAAAAAATTGATTGGACTATTTCTTATAATAAACGTCTTCAAACTGTGAATGAAGCACTCATCGAAAAAATTAAACCAAATAGTAAAATGAATAATGGAATTTGTAAACTTCCATTTGACTTTCCGATTATTTCAAATGGAGGAAACGACATCTGGATTTATCAAAATAAAGTTAAAAACACAAAAACCATTAAATTTTGGATCTCTCGAGGTTTTTTCGAGTCCCCGCAAACTTATTTTATTTTCACAAATGACAACGGAACAAAAAAGCAATATGAGGAACAAATAAAAGCAAAGCCTGAATATAATTGGAAATTAGAAGAAAATTGGTATCGAATAATGGAACGCTATTGAGTGCGCTACTTAACACAAACCAAACACCCTATTTAAACTTTCTCTAAAAAAACAGTCAAAGTTTAAAACCCAACATTATGAAAAGTCTGTACCTATTGTTATTGGCAATGCTATCTTTAGTAAGCTGCCGTAAAAGTGGCGAACCAACGCCAACCACGCCTGACACAAATCTTTATTTCCCGACAAATTCTGGCAGCACATGGGAAACAACTGCCCCATCACAATTGGGCTGGAATGCTACAGCCATTGCAGATTTAAAAACTTTCCTCGATCAAAAAAACTCGAAATCGTTTATGATACTCGTAAATGGTAGAATTGTGATGGAAGAATATTTCAATGGACATACCGCATCAACCGAATGGGAATGGAACAGCGCAGGCAAAACTTTAGTATCAACTACAACAGGAATTGCACAACAGGAAATCTTACTCAAAATTGGCAATAAAGCCTCAGATTATTTAGGAACTGGCTGGACAAGTATGCCATCTGATAAGGAAAACTTAATAACCGTAAAAAATTTACTCACCATGACATCGGGCAATGATGATACCAAGCAATTTGTGGTAAAACCTAATCTTACTTACGTTGCAGATGCGGGTACAAGATGGGCTTACAGCAATATTTTTCAGAAATTAACAGATGTTGTTGCCAAAGCAAGCAACAAGGATTTCGAAACTTACTTTAACGAGAAACTGAAAAATAAAATCGGTATGGATGGTTTCTGGAATTTCGGAACCATATATACCATTTACCACAGCAGTACAAGAAGCATGGCAAGATTCGGGCTTTTAGCACTAAATAAAGGCAAATGGAAAGACGAACAAATCATCAACGAGCCATATTTTACAGAAAGCATTAATACTTCGCAAAGCATAAATCCATCTTATGGTTATTTATGGTGGCTTAACGGCAAAAGCAAGTTTATGATTCCTGGTGAGCAAACTGTTTTCAACGGGTTTTTAGTGCCTAATGCACCTGCAGATATGTACGCCGCTATGGGCGCAAACGACCAACGCATTTACGTAATCCCGAGCAAAAAAATGGTGATTATCAGAATGGGCAATGCATCAAATCCAAGCAATCCAAATTTTGCAGTTTCAGGATTTGATAACGACCTTTGGGCAAAAATAAATGCGGTTATAAACTAGAATTATAATCAGCAGCAATCGACTAACCAAAATATGCAAAATGACTTTAGAAGAAATATTTAAAGATAAATCAATAAAGGCCAAAACAAAGGTTTCAACCATTGGCGAATGGTTACTGAATAACGAATTACCAATTGAAGAATTATTAGCTTATACCGAAAATCAAAAAGCAACGGATAAAGCAACCTGCATAGAAGCAATAGAATACGCGACTAAAAAAGAACCAACCTTAGCTACCGAAGATTTATTCATCTACGTAACCAAAGCATTAAAAGATACCGAACCAAGGGTAAAATGGGAGAGTGCAAAAGTGATTGGTAATATTGCCAAGCTTTTACCAACGCACTTACTAGACGCGATTAATAATCTGCTATCCAATGCTGAACATTCGGGTACAGTTGTGCGCTGGGCAAGTGCTTATGCTCTAGCTGAAATACTCAAACTAAAAACCGATAACAATAAAAAACTGTTACCGAAAGTTGAAGCAATTTGCGAGAAAGAGGAAGATAACGGAGTTAAGAAGAAATACCTTGATGCACTCAAAAAAGTGAAAAAATAATTCGATAAAAACTGAGAGGAAGATTAGCGTAATCGATAGCAGTTACAACAGGCAAATTTAATCCCATTCAATCGTTGTTCCGTTTTCAGTTGGATGGCCTGTGCAAACTAAAACCCTACCCCTTTCCAATTCATCATCGGTTAAAACTTCGTTATAATCCATACGGACATTTCCTTTTGTGCAATTTGCAACGCAAGTGCTGCAAACGCCTCCTCTACAACTATAAGGCAGTTTAATTTTATGCTCAAGCGCAACATCTAAAATCCGTTTTGGCCAGGGAATATCAAGATGATGAACTTCGCCTCTAAAGTTTAAAACAACTGAATAAGTATTCTTGTCTACCACTTTTTCTGTGCTGTCATCTTCATCAACCTCATCTTCCGGCAAAACAAAGGTTTCTCGTTTTATCTGCGTAATATCAAAACCCATCCCCAATAACGTAATCCGGCACAAATCCATGTAAATTATCGGTCCGCAGGTATAAAAAAGCGCATCATTTCTATCAAAAACTAAATGTTCTTTTAATAGCTTATCGATGTAAAACTTATTTAACCTTGCAGTCATTAAATTTTTGCTGTTACTGAAAACCCAGATCACTTTTAACCTATCGGGATATTTCGCCTGCCATCCACTTATCTCATTATAAAATAAAGCATCCTCTAAAGAACGATTGCTGTAAACCAAAGTAATTTTTGATTGTTGCTCGGTTACCAAAGCCGTCTTCATAATCGAGAAGAGTGGGGTAATGCCTACACCTGCGGCAAAAAGAAAAACATCACGCTTAAGCATTTTCTCTGGCAGGTAGCTAAACAAACCCTGGGGTTCTTGTGCAAATAGCACATCATTAACAGAAGTTTTATGATGCAAAAGCCTGGAGATTTCACCATTTTCTACCCGCTTTACGGTAATGGCCAATGGTTCATCAACATCTGGCGAACTGTTAAAAGAATAAGAACGCCTAATCTCGCCATGTTTTCCCTGAAAAATTAAAGATATAAACTGACCAGCAAGGTATTTAGGATAATCACCGTCAACAGATTTAAGCTGAATGGTAATATTATCACCTGGTTGGGGTATTATTTTTTCTATTTGCAGTTTATACATATTGCAAAGAAAGGAATTTGAAGGGAAAGGAGAAAGCGCAGCGAAATTAGGAGAGAAAAATTCCGTGAATTCTGTGATTCCGTGGCTAAAAGAATCTCGCAAAAAAAAACGTCCTGAAAAAATTCAGGACGTTTACCAAATGCTTGTCTTTTATTTATTATTCGGCGTTATAAGCCAATAACTCTTTAGGCTTTTCGTAACCATAACGTGCCGGGTGCTCAATAATCTGTTTCATCGAAATCACTTTATAAACGTAACCACCGGTTTCACGGTTAAGTTTCATTTTGTAGTAATTGTCTTGATTTTGATTATCGATTTGCCTGCGTAAACGTCCGTCGCCAACATTATATGCCGCAGCAACTAATGTCCAGCTCTCTAAGCCTCTATACATTTCTTTAATGTATTTGCAGGCTGCAACGGTAGATTTGCGCAAATTATAACGCTCATCTGTATTGCCGTTAACTTTCAAACCATAGCTGCGTGCTGTTCCTGGCATAAACTGCCAAACTCCAGCTGCACCTTTGGGCGAAACGCCACCTTGCATCCCCGATTCTACTAATGCTAAGTATTTAAAATCTTCAGGAATTCCATACGCTGCTAAAATCGGTTCTATAATTGGGAACCATTCTGCAGCCTTGCGTTGTAATCGATGTGTTTGTGTGTTATCGAACGTGTGTGCCGCAAGGATTTTTTTCATTTTTCGCTCAACTCTTCTATCACCTAACGGCAATGTTTCATCAGCGAAATTTAATCGGGCCATCAGAGATTTTGGCTCTTCTTTTTTTGGCTCTTCTTTTTTGGGTATTGTAGTGTTTAATTTTTCTTCTTTTAAAAGACTTTTTTGTGCTAAGGGCATTTGGTAAGCGAACACTTTTGCCATGATAAATAGTGCAGACACTATCAAAAATGGTACTATGTGTTTCTTTAACATCTTCCTCCTTTTTTTGGTGAACTTATAAAAAACGTTGGCAAAGGTAAAAAATAATGATCAGATTATCAAGCACTTGCGTAATTATCACTACAAAACAGCTTTTAAAGTGCTTTAAACGTGGGTTTTAAATTTTGTTTTTCATCCCAAATTTCCTATTTTAGAGGCTATTTTTTTATCAAATTTTTACGCTGCTCAAAATTGTATTATTCATCAATTTTGCCTAAATTTGCAGCCCGCATTTTAGGTGCGGTTAATTGCGTATCATGATAAATAAAAACAACAGGAACAGTCGGGATGACAAGTCCAAACCGGGCAGCCGGAAAACAGAAGGCAGAAGCAGCGCCGGAAGTTCTGACAGAAAAAGGTCAGAAGACAAAGACAGTAAATTCAAAAAATCATCCGATTCAAAAGAAGGCTTCAGACCTAGAAGCGCAGGCAGCAAAGATTTCAAATCAAAATCTTTCGGCGATAAAAGAGATTTCAAACCAAGAGGCGATCGCGATTTCAAATCGAGAGATGAAGAGCCAAAAGCTTTTAAATTCGGAGAACGCGAATTTAAATCTAAAGATGCAAAACCAGAAGGACGAAGCTTTAAACCAAGAGAAGGCGGTTCTAGAGATTACAAGCCAAGAACAGGCGATCGTGATTTCAAATCAAGAGAGGGTGGCTCAAGCGATTACAAACCGAGAACAGGAGAAAGAGATTTTAAATCAAAAGATGGAGCAAGAGACTATAAACCAAGAGGAGAGCGTGATTTCAAATCTAAGGATGGAGATTCGAGAACTTTTAAACCGAGAACTGGCGACAGGGATTTCAAACCTAGAGAAGGCGGATATAAAGATTTCAAATCAAGAGGTGGAAAAACTGATGATTTTAAACCAAGTGCAGGAAGTTCTAGAGATGTAAAACCTAGAGCTGGTGCAGATAGCAGACCTTTTAGAAAACGTGAAGAAGCTCAACCGAGAGATACGGAGTTTAATCGCGAAGAAAGAACTGTAATTAAACAAGGTAGAAAAACAAACGAAGATAAAGGCTTAATTCGCCTTAACAGATATATTTCAAATGCAGGTATTTGTTCTCGCCGTAAGGCCGATGAATTAATTGCAGCCGGCATTATTACCGTTAATGGCGAAGCTGTTACGGAACTTGGACATAAAGTAGACCCAGCGAAAGATTTAGTTCGCTACAATGGCGAATTATTAAAACGCGAGAAAAAGGTTTACGTTCTATTAAACAAACCAAAAGATTACATCACTACAACCGACGATCCACAGGAACGCCGTACAGTAATGCAATTGGTTGATAAAGCTAGTCGCGAACGTATTTATCCGGTAGGAAGATTAGACCGTAACACTACAGGTTTACTTTTAATGACTAATGATGGTGATTTAGCAGATAAATTATCTCACCCTAAAAACGGAATCACTAAAATTTACAACGTAGAGTTAAATAAGGCTTTATCACAAGGTGATTTAAATAAAATTTCTTTTGGTTTAGAATTAGAAGATGGTTTAATCAAACCTGATAACATTTCTTACGTTGCAGGTGGAACCAAAAAGGAAATCGGCATTCAAATCCACAGTGGTAAAAACCGTATTGTTCGTCGTATTTTCGAACATTTAGGTTATTCTGTAGAAAAGTTAGATCGTGTAGTTTATGGCAACTTAACTAAGAAAGATTTACCAAGAGGCAGATGGCGCTATTTAGAAGAGCATGAATTAATTCAAATTAAACATTTGATAAAATAGAATATAAGGCAATCGAAAGGTTGCCTTTTTTGTTAGGTTTATTTTCTGATATTTGTTTTAATCCAATAAAGGAAATCCCATGAAAAAATATAACCTTTTAATTTTATCTCTATTGATTAACACCATAGCGTTAGCGCAAAAACCAAATTACAACCTAATTATTGGTACTTACACCAATACTGGCAAGAGTGAAGGAATCTATACCTATAATTTTAACAGTTTAAGCGGCAACACCAAATTAAAAGCAATAACAAAAGATGTAGCCAATCCAAGTTACCTAGCGCTTTCTGCCGATAAAAAATTCGCTTATGCAGTAAACGAAACTGGCGAGACCAGCACGATTAGTGCATTCAAGTACAATGCAATTTCCGGAAAATTAACTTTTATAAATAAAGTAAGTAGCGAAGGCGCCGATCCGTGTTACATTACCGTTAGAGGGCAAAATGTTATCGTAGCCAACTATTCGGGTGGCACGATTGCTGTTTTTAAAAGAAATGCCAATGGCTCTTTAACGGCGGCTGTACAAGTAATTAAGCATACCGGTAAAAGTATTGACCCTAAAGGCAGACAAGAAAGTGCACACGTACACATGGTTAAATTTACACCGGATGGAAAATATTTAATATGCAACGATTTAGGCGAAGACCGAGTTTATACTTACGCTTACAATCCTACTAATAAAAACACTGTATTGGCGCTAAAAAGTGTATTATCTACAAACGCAGGAAGCGGTCCACGCCATATTGCTTTTAGCCCTAATGGGAAGTTTGCTTATTTGGCACATGAATTTAATGGTAGCATTACCGGATTTTTCTACACTAACGGCAGCCTTAAGAAAATACAGGAAATCGGCACAACAGATAAATCATTCACAGGCAAAATTGATGCAGCAGATATTCATGTTTCGGCTGATGGAAAGTTTCTTTACGAAACCAATCGGGGCGATGCCAACACCATTTCGGTATTTTCAATTCTCCCTACCGGAATATTAAGATTTGTTGAAACCGTAAGCACTTTGGGAAAAGGTCCGAGGAATTTTTCAATCGACCCAAGTGGCAAGTTTTTATTGGTTGCGCATCAATATACTAATGATGTTGTAATTTTTAAACGCAATAGCGTAACCGGCAAACTTACTGATAGTGGCAAACGCATAGAAGTAGGCGCACCTGTTTGTTTAATATTTCAATAGAATTGGATGGAAAACTTTGATTGGACGCAGTTTACGCTAAAAATAGCAATCAAAGCTAATTTAGAAACCATTTACAATGCCTGGACAAAAGCTTCTGAAATTGAGAAATGGTTTTTAAGCGAAGCTAAATTTTCAGATGAAAACCAAATTGTTTTAGAAAAAGATAGTTCTGCTCTAAAAGGCGATAACTACAAATGGATTTGGTATTTGTACGATGATATTGAACGTGGTAAAATCACAGAAGCTAATAATATTGATTTCCTTCAGTTTACTTTCGCTGGCAATTGCTTAGTTGACATTAAGTTGAAGGAAGAATTTGAATACGTTATTGTTGAGCTTACTCAAAAAAACATCCCGACAGATGATAACTCAAAACGAAACATACGTTTAGGTTGCCACGGTGGCTGGAGTTTTTATTTACTGAACTTAAAATCAGTTTACGAAGGTGGTTTAGATTTAAGAAATAAAGACAATCGCTTTAAACCGATGTTGAATAATTAAGGTTCTCTTAAACCACCCCCAAGGTCATTAACTTAATAAAAGCCATTGTCAGTCTGAGCCTGTCGAAGACCCTTTTTTATAGTCGAAAAGCAAAAATATTTGTCCTTCGACAAGCTCAGGATGACATTTTTTTTTGTTTTCTCCTTAAGTTAATGACATTAGGACAAGAACTGGTTAAAACGCACTTTTAAAAAAAAGCTTCTTGAAATTATCAAGAAGCTTTTTTTTTATACTGTTTCTGCAACCTTTACCACATTGCGATATGGGTAAGAATTACAAATATGTCTTCTGGCAAACCTACCGGGTGAATCCGCATTTACCAATTTAATATAAATTGCTCTCGGCACATCGAAATACTCATATGCGCTTCCATCAAAAAACTGAATGTTTAACACCGATTGTTTATACTCAAAATCTAAAATATTTGAGTTGGTAATTGTATTTGTGTACGTTTCTATATTTTGCTCGCAAGTTTCTGGCGCAATGCTTACTAAAAAGTGGTAAGCTTCAATAATTTCTTTACTTCTTGCTTCGGCCGCTAACTTTTCTTCCTCAACCTGAAACTTATCAGGATGATACTCTTTCATCATGGTACGATAAACAGATTTCAGCAATGCTAACTCTGCCGTTTTATCTACATTTAAAAGCTTTCTATAATCAACTATTTTTTTCATTTGCCGCAAAGGTACGATTTATAATGATTTGATTTTGAGAAAGTTTTGTTTTGGCAATTATTAATTTATTAAGCTTTGGTTAATAATAAAATATAACCGCATCTCAAAGTGTATAAAGCTTTGAATTACATTACAGTTGCAACAAAATAGTTAATTAATATTCGCCTGAAGTGAATTTTCTACTATCTCTTTATAGAAATTGATGTAAGAAGGCAGAATCTTTTTCAAATCGAAATCTTTTGCTCTGGTAAGCGCATTCTCTTTAAAATATTTCAGCGTTTCATCATTTGTTAAAATGGTTATGGCTTTATTTGCCATATCTTCAACATCTCCAACATCACACATATAACCGCAAAAATCATCAACATTTAGTTCAGGCAAACCACCAGCATTTGAAGTAATTACCGGAACCTTACAAGCCATCGCCTCAAGAGCAGCTAAACCAAAACTTTCAGATTCAGAAGGCATTAAGAATAAATCAGAAACCGATAAAATTTCCTCAACAGCATCTTGTTTGCCTAAAAAGCGAACATGATCTGAAATATTTAAGGTACGGCAAAGTTGCTCATCATAAACACGTTCCGGTCCGTCTCCAACCATTAAAAGCTTCGAAGGAATCACCGCCTGCACTTTTTCGAAAATCCGGATAACATCAGAAGTCCTCTTTACTTTTCGGAAGTTTGAAGTGTGAATTAGAATGCGCTCGTTATTTGGGGCAATTGCTTTTTTGAAATGGTCTTTTGCCTGCAATTTAAAACGACTAAAATCTATAAAATTCGGAATAACCTTTATATCCTTCGTAATCTCGAAGTGTCTGTAGGTATCATCTTTTAAATCTTGAGATACAGTTGTAATACCATCACTTTGGTTAATAGAAAACGTTACAACAGGCTTATAGGTTGGGTCTTTTCCAACCAAGGTAATATCAGTACCGTGAAGTGTGGTAACTACAGGAATATGAATGCCATAGCTTGCCAATATTTGTTTAGCCATAAAAGCTGCCGAAGCGTGAGGTATGGCATAGTGAACATGCAACACATCAAGTTGCTCAAAACGAACAACATCTACAAGCTTACTTGCAAGCGCAGATTCGTACGGAGCATAATCAAATAATGGATAATCTCTAACAGAAACTTCGTGATAGAATAAATTGGCAGAAAAAAAATCGAGTCTTGCAGGCTGGCTGTAAGTAATAAAATGGACTTGATGCCCTTCATTTGCAAGTGCCTTACCAAGTTCTGTTGCAACTACGCCACTACCACCGAAAGTGGGATAGCAAACAATTCCTATCTTCATTATTAATGTATTGTTGTTACCACAAATGTAGCCGATTTTAATCTATTTTGCGTGTCGGCAAATTGCAATAATAATATTGCTGAAGGATTATTTAGCGGCTAGAGCAACAATAAGTTTATAATTAAAATTTGAAAATTAAAGTTGGTTGCATTTAGATACTCCTACCCCGTTGTTCGCTATATCTTTTTGTTAACGCTGCTGCAAAATTTGAATTTTAGCAACAAGAAGTATATCGCTGCCACCGGGTTTATAAACTATGGCTGTTGCAAGAAACCCCACCCAAACGCACAGAATTAAGTAACATAGCCCCGATTGCCGCGTAGCCCGATTAAGCATTGTTTTTCATTTTTCAAAGGTATGCTTGCTTGTTTCACAGGTTTAATCGGGCGCAGCAAAAAGCGGGAAGAAAGTAGCCAAGTATTACAATGCCTTGCGCTTCAAAAAAATTAAACTTATCCTTTGCTAATTGTATCTACAGCTAAGGCAAAAATATTCTTTTCTATTTGTTAAAGGCAGTCATTGTATGTGCCGGACCTACAGTTACAAAGCTTTTAATTAAATCAACACTTTTATCTATCAAGGCAGGCAATTCGAGTTGTTCTTCCTTATCAAACAAACCCAAAACAAAATCTACTTGTCTTCCTTTTGGATAATCGTTACCGATACCAAATCTTAAACGGGCATAGTTTTGTCCGCCGCAAACTTCTTCTATGCTTTTTAAACCATTGTGGCCGGCGCTACTGCCTTGCAATTTCAAGCGCAGTTTACCTAGTGGAAGTGCTAAATCATCTACAATTACTAAAACATTTTCGGGTGCTATTTTAAGCTCCTTCATCCAGTAATTAACCGCTTTACCGCTCAAATTCATGAAAGTTGTTGGTTTGATAACATGGAGTTTCTTACCCTTGAAACCAACTTCGGCATAATATGCCAAACGGATGTTATCGAAACTTCCACCTAATCCTTTTACAAGTTCATCAGCAATATCAAAACCAATATTATGCCTTGTATGCGCATAATCTGGGCCAATATTACCCAAGCCAACAATAAGATATTTCATGGCGCAAATGTAAATGCTTAAAACTTAAAGACCAAAGATAAATGGAGGATGTTTGATGGGCGATGTATGATGGGAAATGGATAATTGAAAATTGGGAATAGGAAATTGCGAATGTTTGATGGGAAATGGACAATGGCAATGGTAGAAAGATCTTATTCTGAAAATCCTAAACAATCCTGGTCAAAAAAACGGCTCGAATAAATTCGAGCCGTTCTCTGTATAATCAAGAAATCCTGATTATTTTTTACCTTTTGCAGCTTCAGTTTCTGCTTGTTTTAATGCTCTAGACATTGCAACAGAAACGATAGTATCTTCAGGAGTGTTAGTAATTGCGTAATCCTGACCTTTTAAATCACGAACACGGAATAAACTACCTACTTCTAATTTCTCTAAGCTTACTTCAACGTTTTGAGGCATGTTAGCTGGTAAAGCCTTAACGCGAAGTTTACGTAATTTCTGGATTAACTTACCACCCATTTTAACACCTGGAGAAGTACCGGTTAATTTAACAGGAATTTCCATAACGATTTCTTTCTCGTCGAATAACTGAAGAAAATCGATGTGCATTAAAATGTCAGTTAACGGGTGAAACTGAGTATCTTTTACGATAGCTTTAGTTTTTTTACCATCAACATTGATTTCTACGAAGTTTACTTCTGGCGTGTAGATAACATCTCTTAAATCAGCAATTACAACAGCTAAATGTTGTTGTTCATTACCACCGTACAATACCGCTGGAACTTTACCTTCGTAACGAAGTTCCTTAGCATCGCGTTTCCCTACGTTCTCTCTTGGAGAACCGCTAATAGCGATTGTTTTCATTTTTGTTATATTTATTTATTGTTTAATAGGTTAATTGTATAATTGTTAAACTGAACCAACAACTCACACAATCTTCCTTTTTATTCTAATATTTATTAAAGTATTTCTGTAACAGTTAACCAATTTCTCGGTTAAAACAATTAACCAGCCTATACTTTAAACAAGTCGCTGATTGAACCATGCTCATTTACATTAGCAATTGCTCTTGCAAATAAGTTTGCGGTACTCAGTACTCTGATTTTTTCGCTCTGTTGTTTTAAAGGAATTGTATCTGTAACAATTAATTCTGATAACACAGAATTTTCTACAGTCTCAATTGCTTTGCCCGATAAAACAGCATGTGTACAAACTGCTCTAACGCTTGCTGCACCATTTTCCATAATCAAAGCTGCTGCTTTTGATAAGGTTCCGGCTGTATCGCAGATATCATCAATTAAAACAACATCTTGTCCGGTTACATCACCAATAATCGACATTGATTCGATTTCATTGGCACGTTTACGGCGTTTATCGCAAATAATAACTTCTGCATTAAAAAACTTTGCAAAAGTACGGGCTCTGTAAGAACCGCCCATATCTGGCGATGCAATTGTTAAATTAGGCAGATTTAAGCTTTTAATGTAAGGAACAAAAATAACCGAACCATCTAAGTGATCTACCGGAATATCAAAGAAACCTTGTATTTGTGCAGCATGCAAATCCATCGTCATAATGCGGTGAATACCTGCCGATTTTAATAAGTTAGCAACCAATTTAGCACCAATTGCTACACGTGGCTTATCTTTTCTATCCTGACGGGCCAAACCATAATAAGGAACTACTGCAGTTATATAATGTGCAGATGCTCTTTTAGCTGCATCAACCATTAATAAAAGTTCCATTAAGTTATCGCTAGGCTGATAAGTAGACTGGATTAGAAAAACATCGCAACCGCGGATTGATTCATCAAAAGAAGGCTGAAATTCGCCATCGCTGAATTTGTGGATACTTACTTCACCAAGTGGTTTGCCGTAATGTTCAGCAATTTTTAGTGATAATCCTCTTGAACCTGTTCCGGAAAATAGTTTTACCGGGTTAAACTGCAATGGCATGATCCGTGTGTAGTTTACGGTTTAAAAAAAATCGGATCATGTAATTTTATTTACACGATCCGATGCTAAATTTGTTGTCCGACCTGGATTCGAACCAAGACAAACAGTACCAAAAACTGTCGTACTACCCTTATACTATCGGACAAACTACTTATCGAGGATATATCCCCGATTGGGAATGCAAATGTAGGAAGCATATTTTAATTATGCAAGAGTGATTTCAAAAAAAAATCATTTTTTTTCATCTTTTATTTTTCAATAAAAATGTTCGCTGCTCATGCAACATTCTTCTTTTAAATCCGACTTTATAGGTTAAAACCTATAACTAATTTAATATCAATCATTAACCAGACTATGAATTATTCCAAAATTAACAACGTTACCGGTTGGCTCTGCTTTTTTGTTGCAGCAACAACTTATATTTTAACTTTAGATTCTTCTGTAAGTTTTTGGGATTGCGGCGAATTTATCGCTTCAGCATTCCGTTTAGAAGTTGTTCACCAACCAGGAGCACCAATAGTTTCTATGATTCAAAGGGTATTTTCGGCATTGGCTTTTGGAGATAACAGCAAAGTTGCCTATTTAATGAATGTTGCATCAGCCCTGGCAAGTGCAGCAACAATTTTATTTTTATTTTGGACGATAACTGCTTTAGCAAAGCGGGTTTTAATCAAAAACAATAACACAATTACCATTGCTGAAACCATTACCCTAATTGGCGCAGGTTTAGTTGGAGCACTGGCTTATGCTTTTTCTGATAGCTTTTGGTTTTCAGCAGTTGAAGCAGAAGTTTATGCAATGTCATCGCTTTGCACAGCAGTAGCATTATGGGGCATTTTGAAATGGGAAGCAAATGCAGATGAACCTCGTGCCGACAGATGGTTGGCTTTTGTTGCCTACATTGTTGGTTTATCAATCGGTGTACACCTTTTAAATTTATTGGTTATTCCGGCAGTTATATTTGTTTATTATTTCCGCAAAAATCCAAATCCTACAGTTAAAGGAATATTAAAAACCTTAGTCGTTTCTATTCTAATTTTAGCATTTGTGCAATATGGCATCATCCAATATATGGTAGCCGCAGCAGCAAATTTCGATTTCTTTTTTGTCAATAAGCTTGGGTTAGGTTTTGGAACCGGTGTTTTGTTTTTCGCCATCCTACTAATTGGCGGATTGGTTTTATCCATCAGGTATTCTATAAAAAACAATAAAAAGGTTTTAAACCTGGCTTTAATCTCAACAGTATTATTAATTTTTGGTTACAGTTCATTTTCCTTATTAATTATCAGAGCACAAGCCAAACCAAATTTGAATAACACCAACCCAGATAATGCATTTTCATTTTTGAGATACGTTAATAGGGCACAATATGGTAGCAGACCGCTCCTATTTGGCGAAAACTACAATACGCAGAAAGTAGATTTAAAAGAAACGGAAAAGCTTTATCGCAAAGGGTCGAATGGTAAATATGAATCCGCAGGCAGCAACTCGAAATACATTTTCGAAAAAACTACGCCAATACCGAGAATGTATAGCGATAAAGCCGAACACATCAATTTTTATAAGAACTGGATGGGTTTTGATGATTCGCATACACCAAATTTAGCCGACAACCTAAAATACATGTCTTCGTTTCAGGTTGGGCATATGTACATGAGGTACTTTATGTGGAATTTTGTTGGCAGGCAAAACAACGTTGATGGTCAGCTTGGTGAAAATGGTGGCGGTTGGCTTAGTGGGGTTAAACCGATTGACGCTGTCAGACTTGGAAATCAACAAAACCTTCCTCCATCAATTGTTGATAATAAAGCGTATAACAGATTTTTCTTCTTGCCGCTGATATTAGGAATAATCGGAGCCATCTGGCATTTTAAACGAAATCAGAAACATGCAGGCGTTATTGGATTATTATTCTTCTTTACAGGCGTAGCAATCGTTTTATACTTAAATTCTGTACCCATCGAACCTCGGGAACGTGATTACGCTTATGTAGGTTCATTTTATGCCTTTGCAATATGGATTGGTTTAAGCGTTGTTGGCTTAAAGGAATGGTTATTTAAAAACCTTACTCCAAAAATGGCCGCCACTTTTGCCTCGGTAATTGGTTTGTTTGCCGCACCAATCATTATGGCTAGCCAGGGTTGGGACGATCACAATCGTTCAGAAAGTTATTTAGCAAAAGACATCTCCGCAAACTATTTAAAATCTTGCGCTCCAAATGCAATTTTATTCACCTATGGTGATAATGATACTTTCCCGGTTTGGTATGCTCAGGAAGTAGAACATATTCGTCCTGATGTTCGAGTAGTAAATTTAAGTCTATTAAACTTCGACTGGACAATTGATGGTTTGCGCAAAAAGCAAAATGAATCTGCGGCTTTGCCCATCACCATGAAACCTGAGCAATACGCTGAAGGCACCAGAGAAGTGATGTACTATCAGGATTTCAAAATCGCTCAAAATATAGAATTAAAGCAAATACTTGAAGTTTTACTTTCTGATAGTGATGAAGATAAAATCACTTTACAGGATGGCTCAAAATCAAACATCTTACCAACAAAAAATTTCAAAATTACAGTAAATAAAAAAGATGTTTTGGATACCGGAACAGTTCCTATTGAAGATGCAGGAAAAATTGCCGGCAGCATGGAATGGACTTATCAGGATGAATACATTACAAAAGGAACACTTGCATTACTGGATATTTTAACCCACAACGATTGGAAAAGACCAATATATTTTACCAATGCAATGCCTGATGAACAATATATTGGTTTAGACAGATATTTATACACAGAAGGATTAAACCTGAGGTTACTCCCTTTGATACCTGACACCAATAAAACAGAAATTTTCGAACAAGTAAACGCTAAACCTTATTTAAATAACATGTTAAATGTTTACAAATGGGGCAATATTAAAAACGCAAACCATTTAGACAGGCAATCGGCCGATGATGTTGCCATGTTTACAAATATGTTTAACGGAATAATTGGCGAGTTGATAACCGAAAATAAAATTGCCGAAAGTAAAAAAGCAGTAGAGAAATATTATGAGGTAATGCCTGCAAAATTTTATAGTATGCGCCATGTAATGAGTTCATTTTATTTTACGCAAAACCTCTACCGATTAAATGATTTGAACAGAGCAAATGCTTTTATAATTAGATCTGCTGATTATATGAATAAGGAACTAACCTATCTGGCTGATGTATCTGAAAGCAAAAACAGACTAACAAACCAACGAGATGTACAGAGCTACCTGACCTATCTTGGTGAAATGGTAAAGCTTACCCATAACTACAAACAAAAAGATTTAAGCATTAAGTTAGAGAAGCAATACAATCAGCTGCTTAACCGATTTTCACCATATTTTAGTGGTTAGGAAGTAGAAGTTTACATGGTAAAACCCATCTTTTTTCGAAATGGAAAGAGATGGGTTTTATTGTTTAATATTTATGGTTAAAGCTGAATTTGACATCAGTCAAAATATTAAACAGTTAAAATATGTAAAAACAATAGGAGAATTTCCTTATTTATCGACTATATTAATTAATTTCGGCAGCATTTTTATGCACAGTAACATTTAATTATCCATTATCAAAAACCAATGAATTATTCAAAAGTTAATAATATAGTAGGCTGGATCTGCTTTTTAATTGCTACAATAACTTACGTTTTAACCTTAGAGCCTTCTGTAAGTTTCTGGGATTGCGGAGAGTTTATCGCTTCTGCGTTAAAAATGCAAGTTGTACACCAACCAGGTGCGCCTTTATTTTTAATGATACAACGTTTTTTTGGTATTTTTGCCTTTGGCGATGTTACTAAAGTTGCCTATTGGATGAATATCGGTTCAGCCATTTCAAGTGCGGCAACCATCCTATTTTTATTCTGGACGATAACTGCTTTAGCTAAGAAAACGCTTGTAAAAGCAGGCGAAGAAGTTTCTACATCAAATCTTTACAGCATTATGGGTGCGGGTATTGTTGGTGCTTTAGCATACACATTTTCTGATAGTTTTTGGTTTTCAGCTGTAGAATCTGAGGTTTACGCACAATCATCTTTATTTACGGCTATAGTATTCTGGGGTATTTTAAAATGGGAATCTCACGCAGATGAACCAAGAGCAGACAGATGGTTATTGTTCATCGCGTACATTATGGGTTTATCAATTGGTATTCACTTATTAAACTTACTTACTGTTCCGGCAATTGCTTTCATTTATTACTTCAAAAGAGCTGAAAAAGTAACCACTTCAGGCATTATAAAAACCTTAATTGTAGGGATTTTAATATTAGGTGTGATTCAGTATGGTATCATCCAATACTTGGTTTCATTTGGTGCTTACTTCGATTTGTTCTTTGTAAACACTTTAGGTTTAGGCTTTGGAACGGGTGTATTATTCTTTGCTCTGATTGTTATCGGCTTATTGGTTTGGGGTATCAGATACTCTATTCAACACCAGAAGAAATTATTAAACTTAGGTTTAATTTCTACAGTTTTAATCATATTTGGTTATGCTTCTTTCGCAATGATTATCATCAGAGCAAAAGCAGACCCGAACTTAAATAACAGTGCGCCAAAAGATGCTTTCTCATTTTTAAGTTACTTAAACCGTGAACAATATGGCGATAGACCATTAGTTTTTGGTCCGAATTATAACTCTGAACGTGTTGGTGTTGAACAAGGAAAAACCATTTACAGAAAAGGTGCAGAAAAGTATGAAGTTGCAGGTAAGAAAAGCGATTATCAATACAGCGACAATACATTTTTACCTCGTATGTACAGCGATGATCAGCGTCATGCCGATTTCTACAAAGAGTGGATGCACTTAGACCCAAGTAAAAAACCGAATACCATTGATAACGTTGGTTTCTTATTTAGCTACCAAATTGGCTACATGTATTTACGTTATTTCGGTTGGAATTTTATTGGTCGCCAAAATGATGAACAAGGTCAAGGTAGCGGTTTTGAAGGAACTTCATTAAGCGGTGTTAAACCAATTGATGCAATCTGGCATGGCAATCAAACTAATTTACCTCCATCAACTGTTGATAATAAAGCATACAACCGCTTTTTCTTTTTACCATTGATTATTGGTTTATTAGGTGCTATCTGGCATTTTCAACGTAACCAAAAAGATGCTGGTGTTGTTGGTTTACTATTTTTCTTCACAGGTATTGCAATCGTTTTATACTTAAATCAAAAACCTCTTGAACCTCGTGAACGTGATTATGCTTATGTTGGCTCATTCTATGCCTTTGCAATTTGGATAGGTTTAGGTGTGTTGGCGATAAAAGAATGGCTGTTTAAAAAGTTAACCCCAACAACTGGTGCAATTGCAGCTACTGTTATTGGTTTATTTGCAGCACCAATTATTATGGCACAACAAGGTTGGGATGATCACGATCGTTCAACTAAGTTGGTAGCGCATGATATTGCTTACGATTATTTACAATCTTGCGCACCAAACGCCATTATTTTCACTTATGGAGATAATGATACTTATCCGCTTTGGTATATTCAGGAAGTTGAAAAAGTTCGCCCAGATGTACGTATTGTAAACTTGAGTTTATTTGATACTGATTGGTATATCAATGGAATGAAGCAAAAGCAAAACGATTCTGAACCATTGCCAATTTCGATGAAAGAATCGCAATTTGTACAAGGTGAACGTGATGTAATGCCTTACGATGATTATAAAATTGCCGGTAGCGTGGAGCTTAAAAATGTGGTCGATTTATTATTATCTGATAGTGCTGAAGATAAAGTTGCGATGCAGGATGGAACGAAATCAAACTTCTTACCAACTAAGAATTTCAAATTAACCATCAATCCGCAGGAAGTGATTAGCACTGGAACTGTTCAGGCAGCTGATGCTGATAAAATTACACCGGCAATGGAATGGAAATTTAACAAAGGTTATGTTACGAAAGGAACATTGGCAATGTTTGATATTTTAGCACATAACAATTGGAAACGCCCTATCTATTTCGCTTCTACAGTTCCATCAGAACAATATAATGGCTTAGATAAGTATTTATACAGCGAAGGTTTAGCTTTAAGATTATTGCCATTAAAAGCCGATACTACAGCAAGCGAAGAGAGAGAAGAATTATTAAATACTCCGGTTCTTTACAAAAATGTAATGGATAAATTTAAGTGGGGCAATATGAAAACCGCTAAATATTTAGATCCACAATCATCTGATGATACTTTCATTTTCACAAACCTTTTTAGCAGTTTAACTGGAAGCTTAATTAAAGAAGGTAAAGTAGATGAAGCTAAAAAAGTGGTTAACAAATATTTTGAAGTAATGCCGGATAAGTTTTACGGAATCCGCACTGTGGTTGTAAAATATTACATGGCAGAAAACCTTTACAAACTTGGAGAAAGCGCAAGAGCAAATGATATCTTAACGAAATCAGGAGATTATATCACTAAAGAGTTAACCTACTTAGCAGATATTTCTGATTCAAAATCTAGCTTAACAGGTATGCAAAATATTCAAACAGGATTGTACTATTTGGATAGAATGGTTAAAACTTCGAAAGCAATGGGACAAGCCAAAGTAAGCGCACAATTAGAGCGCCAGTTTACTTCTCTCGAAGGCAGATTCAGCAGATATTTTGGTCAGCAGCCAACGGAATAAACTTCGAAAGTTTTAAAGTATTTAAGGCAGTTGCATTAATTTGTAACTGCTTTTTTGTTTTCCTTCCGTTGCCGTCACCCTGAGGGCTAAGACTTACGAAGTTTCACTAGCATATTGCAAAGAAACTTCGTAAGTCTATAAAAGCATCTAACGCTTTAGGATGCTGAAATAAGACGATGAGGTTTAAACAAAACGCCGATAAACTTCGTAAGTCTAATAACCGCCTTTTGCAAGACCTACGAAGTTTTCTAAACAAAGTGCTGATTAAAACTTCGTAAGTCCAACTAAACGTCTTGTGCAAGACTTACGAAGTTTTAAACAAAGCGCTTAATTAAACTTCGTAAGTCTGGTGCACAAAAAAACCTGCTTAATAAATTAAGCAGGTTTAATATAATGATTTGTTAAAATTATTCGTTTACAAGTCCCATTTCGCAGAACTTGTTAATTCTTTGTTCTATCAGTTTATCTGTTTTGATTTTACCTAAAGCAGCTAAATCTTTTAAAAGATAATCTTTAAGCGTTTGTCCCATTAATTCCGGGTCTTGATGTGCACCACCCAAAGGTTCTGGAATAATACCATCAATTAGTTTATTGCCGAACATATCATCAGATGTTAACTTCAAACATTCAGCAGCCTTCTCTTTAAAATCCCAGCTTCTCCATAAAATAGATGAGCAAGATTCAGGAGAAATAACAGAATACCAAGTATGTTCTAACATATAAACTTTATCACCAATACCAATGCCTAAAGCACCACCAGATGCACCCTCACCTACAACAACGCAGATAATTGGTACTCTTAAAATAGACATTTCAAGTAAGTTACGTGCAATTGCTTCACCCTGACCACGTTCTTCAGCTTCTAAACCCGGGTAAGCACCCATCGTATCAATAAAAGAAACTACAGGTTTATTAAACTTTTCAGCCAAACGCATTAAACGTAATGCTTTACGGTAACCTTCCGGGTTAGCCATACCGAAATTACGGAACTGGCGTTCTTTAGTATTTTTACCTTTTTGGTGACCAATAACCATCACAGTTTGGCCATTAATTGTTGCAAAACCGCCAATAATTGCCTTATCATCTTTAACCGTTCTATCTCCATGAAGTTCGATAAAATCATCGCAAATCATATTGATATAATCCAGCGTTTGTGGTCTGTCTGGGTGACGGCTCATTTGAACCTTATTCCAGCCGGTTAAATTTTTATATAAGTTATTTGTGGTTTCATCTAATTTGCCATCAAGTTCATCTAAAGTGGCAGACATATCTACCTTAGTCTTTTCGGCAACTTGTTTAACCTTTTCTATCTGCTGAACTAAATCGGCAATAGGTTTCTCAAAATCGAATGATGTTTTTATTTGCTGCATAATTGGACAACAAAAATAAGTAATTATTTTTAGTTTGCAGTTAACAGTTAGTGTTTTATTAACACTTAATGGTTATTTCAAAGGCAACATAAAGCTCGAATTTCCGCCTGCCTGCGTTGTAGGCAACTTACCATCCCATCTTTGTATCCATTGCTGTTGCACCAATAAAGGCGTTAAAGATTGCTGTCTTAATTTATTTGCTTCCGATTCTGCCTTGGCACGAACCAGTAAAGCTTGTGCTTCACCAGTTGCCGTTGCAACTTTAACTTTTGCTTCTGCATCTGCTTGTTTAGCTTGATTTTCTGCCTTTAAACGTGCCTGTATCGATGCGTTTTTCTCATCAATCATTTGCCTTAAACTTTCAGGCGGCGTAATTGCCGATGTTAACTGGTCGTACACAAAACCATCTTTACTTAGGTTTTTAGTTAAAATCATCTGAATTCTATCTTCAAAACGTTCGCGGTTACTCATAACCGAATCAGAACTGAAAGAGTTTGCTACAATTCTATACGCATCATAAATGGTATTACGCATAAACTGCTGCTCAATTTCTGCTAATGGTTTACGGTACTGCCTGTAAATTTGCGGCACCATGGTAGAATTTACATGGTAATTTAACTTAGGGTCTACCTTAAATTCGGCAGCATCTTTTGTGGTAACAACAAATGGCTCATAATCTACAGATTGTGTATAAGTAGGAAATTCTACAATTTTGGTTGTCCAGGTGTTGTACCAAACCCTTCCGGTAACAATTGTAATGTTATCTACACCTCTATCCGATCCATATAAATTTATTTTTATACCTACATTTCCGGCATCAATATTTTCATAAGTAAAAGGTTGAACAGCATAAATTATAATAAGACCAATAACAATTGAGCCATATTTAATAAATCGTCTAATAAGTGTTCCTCTTGTAGTTCCGTCGTCCATGAGCGTTAAAGTTTTTTAAATAGTTTTTGAATAGGAAAATATAAAATTATAAAGGCAACAATAATTTCGAAAACGCCGATATAAACCTTCAAATTTGAGGGCTGACTGATAGAATTTACACCGAAGCTGATAAGTATTATTGCAGCAATAACACAGGTTAGATTGAGAACGAAATTCATTGTTACTTGGTTTAGGTAGAAATATAATGAAAACTTGAAATATTTCAAATCATTTTTTTGAAAAGCAGTTGCAGTTTTTCATTTGAAAAGTTAGTCCTGCTATTCGCTATATCTTTTGTGCTTCCTTCGACTACGCTCAGGATGACAGCACAAAAGGATAGCGCTACTATCAGGTTTAAATTACGCAGGTTTTTACAACTACGAGGGGGTTTTTCTTGCAATCGCATAAGTAAAATAGCCGTGATTGGAGCGGAAATACTTTTTGGTACAGTAACATAAATAAGCTGTCATCTGCAACCTATGAACAGATGCTTCGTGCCTCAGCATGACAGAAGTTTAAAAAGATTGTAGCGCAAAGCAGGACTAACGATTAATTGTTGTACCATCTTTGCGCTACAAATTATTTTTAAAAGATTTTTCCGCAGATTTACGCAGAAAAAAACGCAGATTTAAAGTGATTTAGTTTTATCTCAATCATCCTGAAAATCCATTAATCCTCAAAAATCCTGGTTAAAATTTCGCCGCTTCTCCGGTTTTTGGCAATGCTTTTTTAATAAACTCGCGAACATGTTCGTTAGATGTTTTTAAATCGTCTTTGCGTAAGTACATCATGTGGCCGCTGCGATAACCTTCCCAACTCATTCTATCTTGCAGCTTACCCGCAGCATCTAACTGCCACATGCTATATTTTGCGTTGAAATAATCGCAAGCACCATCATAATAACCAGATTGAACTAATAAGTGTAAATATGGGTTTTGTGCCATCGCCTGACGTAAATTGTCTCCGGTTCTATCGCCAGAATTATCCCAAGGATGCACCGAACCAAACATGTTGTATTTCAAATCAGTTTTATAATTCAGTTCATTTCTTAAGTACATATTTATCGCCGGCGTAAAAGAATGCAACCAGGATGTTAGTTCTGCGTTATAATCAGGTCCTTCTCCGGCAGCCATTTTATCAATTCCTTTGTAACGAGAATCCAATCGACCAACGGTGAAACCTTTATCTCTTAAAAGTTCTTTCCAGAAGAAATTTGTTGGAACATTTAAGTTGTAATCAAGAAAAACCTTTTCAGATATGCCAGAATAACGAGCCATTTTAGCTGCGACTGCTTTTTTCTTCTCAGCACTTAACATGGCGCCCTGGGAAATTGCCGGAATAACTTCGTTAATGGTAAATTGCTCCACTTCTGGCAGCATTGCTGTTAAATCTTTTGATTGTAAATCTGCTGGCAAAGCTTTGTGATACCATGCCGTTGCAGCAAAATAAGGTAAACGCAAAGCTGCATCAACCGGACCACCACGTTCGATACCTAATTCTGTTGGCGAAACCAAAACAACACCATTTAAATACATCCATTGGTTGTTTTGCAGTTCTAAAGCAAGTCCGGAAACACGGGTTGTACCATAACTTTCGCCAATTAAAAACTTTGGCGATGCCCAACGATTATTTCTGGTAACGAAAGTATTAATCCATTCTGCCAAATATTTAATATCAGCTCTTACACCGAAAAATTTACTTCCCGGAATATCTTTACTAACTGCCCTTGAGTAACCCGTATTAACCGGGTCGATGTAAACGATATCTGCAACATCTAAAATTGAATATGGATTTTCTTTGTAACCATATGGTTGTACCGGATAACCTTCATCATCAATGTTAAGAACCACCGGACCAGTATATGCAATGTGCATCCAAACAGAAGCTGAACCCGGGCCACCGTTGAAGGAAATAACTAAAGGTCTTTTATCTCTATTTTGTACATCACTTCTTTCGTAGTAAGTGTAAAATAAACCTGCAATTGGTTTTCCTTCCTCATCCCAAACAGGCAATGTACCTGTTGTGGCTTTGTATGGCACTGATTTACCACCAATATTAACACTATGGTTTGTTATCACAGCACTTTCTACCTTAATGGCTCTTTCGCTGCCCGTAGGTTTTGGTTCTTCTTTAATGGTAACTTGTGATGTTGTTGTAGTTTCTTTTGCCGGAGTTCTTCGTGGCGTTTGCTGTGCACTGGCAAAAACGCTTGTAAGCAAGCATGCCGACAGTATAAATTTGAATTTCATTTAAAGTTTGGTTTGAACCATAAATATCAAACTAAAGCTTTTGCTATTCAAAAAAACATTGAAAATGTTACCATAAAAAAAACGGCTCTGCTATTTGCAGAACCGTTCGTAGAGATGATTTAAATGGTGAAATTATTTATCCCACCAAACTCTTCCAACAAGCTTATCGCCTCCGGGAACTGCTGCCGAAGCCGCTTTATAGTTTGCCGCGTTAGATACACCTTCTGCTAAAGGGTAAGGAAAACGACGAGGAATTGAACCACCTGTATTGGTATTTGGATACACAATTGGAACTAACGCAGGTAAACCTGTTCTTCTCCAGTTTGCCCATGTTTCATAAAAATCTAACATAGTGATGGTATGTGCCCAATATTGAGTAGCAATCATATCTAATCCGTTTGCTGCAACATAAGGATGCGCAGTTAAATAAGCGGCTGCATCGCTTGCGTTTACAGCCATCGCTGCATCATACTGAGATAGGAATGTCATTGCCGCTGTTACACCTGCGTTGTAATGCGTAGCTGCCGAACCGCCGATATTAAAACGTTGTGCTGCTTCTGCCCAAAGTAGTTCACTTTCTGCATATGTTAATATGAAGGTGTTACCATCTCTTTTTAGCATACCCGGATGCGGTGAAGAATAATCTGTAAAATCAGTGTAAGAAGCATCCTGACGAACATCTCTACCTGCAATACCACTCAAATCTTTACCATTAGGCATTCCTTTTTGTACTGCTGCTATAGTGATAAAATTAGGATTTTGAGTTTTGCTTCCATCTGTTAAATACAATTTGGTAACTGCAATTTTACTTAAACGTGGGTCGTTATTGCTTTTCAAGAAATTAATAAAAGTGCTGCTCCATCTGGTGTAGTAATTTTCCTGACCACCATCTCCTAATAAAACCTGTGCATTTCTATTTTGTGTTACACGACCGCCATTTGCATCGTGTTTAAAAATTGCGTTATCACCATCGCTGGTCATGGTTTTACCAACCGCTTTTGTAATGTAGGTTTGTGCAAGCGTTGCATCGGCTTTGGTTAAGCGCATAGCCATACGCAACATTAAACTGTTACCAAAACGTTTCCATTTTGCAACATCACCACCAAAAACCAAATCGCCATTTACAACATCGCCCGAAGCATTTAAAGCAGTAGATGCTTCATCAACTTCTTTTAATAAATCAGTATAAATGGCTTGCTGAGCATCGTATTTTGGATAAAGTATTGCAGAATAATAACCCTTTCCTGCATCAGAATAAGGAATATCTCCGTACAAATCTGTTAATCTTTCAAAAATTAAAGCTCTCCAGATTCTTCCCATATTATAAACGTTATTGTATTGCGCTTTTCCTCTGGTAAATTCAACCAAATCAACAGCATATTTTACCTGATCAGGATAAGCCTTTTCCCAATAAGCAGCCGTATAGCCTTCGTTTAACATGTATTTATCGCCTGCCCAATATCCGATTACAGATGACATGCCTTGCATCATTGTAGAGGCATAAATCAAATTTCCTCTCCAGGTTTCGTATGCAAAATCGGTACTACCAGTATATGTTAATTGAGCCGTTGACAGTAAGTAATTTGGATTATATTGTTCCTGACTTACCGAAACAGGATCGGTATTAATTTTTTGGAAATCTTTTGTACACCCAGATATCAGTACTAAACCAGATAATAAAAGTGGTACGTATAATTTTATGATCGTTTTCATTTTCAATTCGTTTAGAAGATTATAACTTAACACTTAAATTTAAACCGTAAGTACGCACAGGTGGCACACCGCCTAGCTCCATACCGGGAATGGTTGCATTATAACTAGATTCAGGGTCGATGTTATTCGTTCTTTTCATCAGGATAAATAAGTTACGCCCAACAAAACTTACATTTAAGCCTTTAATCTTATTATTAAACATTTTAGCCGGGAAATTATAACCAAGAATTACTTGTCTGAATTTGATGAAACTAGCGTCTTGAACGAATTGCTTTGAAACATTGTTAGCATAAGTGCTGTAATAATTTGCAGCATTAACACCTAAAGCATCACGATTTTCGAGCGTTGCCTGATGTAAGCCAAAAATGTAACCGTAGTAATCAGTAGCCGAGAAGATTTTTCCGCCCCATTTTCCATCAATTAAGAAAGATAGATTTACACCTTTATAATTGAATTCGTTATTCCAGCCTGCAGCCCACTTATTATAAGCTGAACCATAAGCCTTTAACTCTCCCCTTTGTGGTGCACCATTTGCATCTTTTAAAATATTGCCTGTCGCATCGTATAAGAAATCATAAGCCATAACCTGTCCGATAGCTTTACCTTCTAAATTTTGCAAGAAACCAACATTACTTCTTGAAGTTGCTAAAAGCTGAGATGCTGTTCCAGGCGCAAGCGTAATTACCTTGTTATCATTATATGAACCGTTTACACTTGATGTCCAGCTGAAATCTTCGTTCTTTAAAACTATACCAGAAACTAAGGCTTCAACACCTTTGTTTCTAAGTTCACCAATATTTAAAACAGCACCGCTGTAACCTGTAGTAGTAGAAGTTGGAACAGGAAGAATTTCATCAGTAGATTTTTTGTTATACCAGGTAAAATCTAAACTTAATCTATCTTTAAAGAACTTCATTTCAGTACCAATTTCTAACTCAGTTGCCTTTGAAGCTCTTAAAGATGAATTTGGAATAGAACTGTTTACAATATTTCCTAAAGGATTGTTGTTGATGGATTCGCTACGTAAATTATAATAAAGTTGAGTTTGGAAAGGTATAGTTGCTTGTCCAACCATTGCATAACCTGCTCTTAATTTACCAAAACTTAAAAACGATGGTTTCCATAATTCGGAAAACACAAATGAACCACTAACCGAAGGATAGATTACGTTAAGTTTATTGTCTTTGCCTGGTGTAGCCAGCGTCGAGAACCAATCTGAACGGGCACTTCCTGTTAAGTACAAAACATCTTTATAAGCAAGTTCTAAAGTTCCATAGACCGATTGCGTTTCTTGGTCTTGTTTATAAGCTGAAACTGATTTCCCACCTGTATTTGCTAAAGTATAAATACCGAATAACTGAAATGATGCACCTCCATTAGTAACGGCTTCGCTTTTTGTACGACGAAAACTTGCACCAATATTTGGTGTGATGGAGAAATCATCAACTTTAAAAGATTTACCAACTAAACCATCGATATTAATATCAGAGAATTTACTGTTTTGTTCAGTATAACCACCATCAGCATCGTAAGCTGTGCCAGAAGGCGTAACGGCGATGTAACTATCATTATATGAATCTCTACCAGCTCTTCCTTGTAAAAATAATCCGTTGTCAAAAGTATATTTAGCACTGAATGAACTTAATAAACGCTCTCTTTTGGTATTGTGAATAAAATCGTAAGCTGCAAACCATGGGTTTGTTGCATAAGGATTACCTGTATTGTAAGAAAGTTCGTTTCCGTTAGGTAATTTACCAGGCTGTAAGGTTGCAATATTTACACTTGTTGGTAAAAATGCAGCATTATAATTGGCATTACCTGCACCGTCTGAAAGCATTGGTCTGTTATTGGCCTGCTCTAAAATGTAGTTTACACGAGCATCGATTACTAAATTCTTGATTGGATCAAAAGTTCCTGATAAGGTGAAGTTTTGTCTGTCGAGACCAGAGTTTGGCACAACAGATTTATTGGTTAAATCGCTTGCTGATAAACGAATTACACCGCCAGTGAACGATTTATTCAGCGCTAATGTATTTGTCCAGCTTCCTCCAGTTCTGTAAAAATCTTCAATATTATTTTCTTGTGCAGTATATGGTCTGCTCACACCATCAAACTGGATAACACTGCTACCATCTAATCTTGCACCCCAGCTAGAACTTCCAGTTGAAGCCGCAGCAAGTTGCGTAGTAGGTTTTAACCCATTTACACCTTGACCATAAACATATTGCCAGTTTGTTCTGTCCATAATCTGTTCGGCAACGTAATTACTGCTAAACTCTATGCTATTTCCTTTTCCACTTTTTGTGGTGATTAAAATTACCCCAGCTTTTGCCCTGTTACCGTAAAGCGCAGATGCAGCCGCACCTTTAAGCACCGAAATACTTTCGATATCATCGGGATTTAAGTTGCTTATTGCATCGCCCAAATCAGGTGCATTATCGTACTGACCACCATTATTACCAATTCCGATTGTACTGCCAAATCCAACTGGAGCACTTTCCATCGGGATACCATTTACAACATATAATGGCTGACTTGAAGAGCCCAAACTTGAAACACCACGAATGGTTACGTTAGTTGCAGCACCTGCACCACCTGATGTTCCGGCGATATCTAAACCGGCAACTTTACCAACTAAAGAATTTGTAATGTTATTTTCACGAGCTTGTGTTAAGGTTTCTCCGCCAACTTGAGTTACTGAATAACCTAAAGCCCTTCTTTCTTTCTTGATACCTAAAGCTGTAACCACAACATCACTAAGTTGTTTCGTATCCTCAGCTAAAACAATATCAATACTGGTTTGATTACCTATTGAAACTTCTTTGGTTTGAAATCCTGCGTAAGAAACAACAAGAACAGCATTTTCAGGAGCATTTAAAGCAAATTTTCCGTTAACATCTGTCGATACACCAATCGCCGTTCCTTTTACCCTTACTGTGGCTCCGGGTAGTGAACCGCCAAGTGCATCTTTAACCGTTCCAGAAATTGGAACTTCTTTATTTCTGCTGATAACAATTAAACCTCCATCAGAAACTGAATACTTTAAATTTGTTCTGTTTAAAATTGTAGATAAAACTTCAGTAACTAAAGTATTAGAAACCGTAATACTTACATCCTTATTAACAGGAACGTAAGAAGAGCTATACACAAAATGATAACTGCTTTGCTGCTCAATAATCTGTAAAACCCTGGCTAGCTTTGTTTTCTTTACATCGAGTGAGATTTTTTCCTGAGAAAAAACCGATGCAGAAACATTAAGACAGGTAATGAAAACCATGATACAGGTTAGTTTCATTAGCATAATGAATTTTAAAAGCCTCCGGTATTTCGGATGCCCTTGCAGTAAGTAATAATAAATCATATTTTTGTTTTTTTTGGTTGCATAATTATCTGGCAGCAATCTGTTTGCGCATAAACTGCCATTTGATTAATCAAAGAAGAATTTAAGGGCGGTGCGCCAACACCGTCCTTTTTTTCTACTTAGAAATGATTACTTGATTTCCTTTTATTTCATATTTAAAATTTTCTACTTTCTGTAATGTCGACATTACCTGGTCTATGTTTTCGTTGATAAATGTTGCGGTAAAGCGATACTTTTCAATCTCAGGATCGGCAAACTTAATTTCTACATTAAACCACTTTTCCAGCACACCTTTTATCTCATCAAAATCCTGATCGTAGATTTCAATCCGATTTTTGGTCCATGCAGTTTCTACGATGGTACTATCCTTAATTAATGTGTAATGGTTAATGGTAATTTCCGGTCGCGTAGAAGCTGGTTTTAAAACTTTCTTAGCTTGTGTTTGAGGTAAGTTTTTGTAAAATGTAACTTTCTGACTAGGCTTTAAAGTAATTGTTCCACCGTTTCCATTAACGGCCTCCATTGTAATTAAGCCATTAATCAAGGTCGCTTCTGAGGTTACTTCATCTGGGTAAGCTTTTACATTGAAAGATGTTCCAAGCACATTAATATTAAACTCTGCCGTATGAACTTGAAATGGTTTCTCTTTATTATGCACAACATCGAAATAGGCTTCACCTGTTAAAATCACTTCACGTAATTTCGTATTAAAGTCTTTGCTCACAGATAGCGAACTCTTGGCATTCAATAGAACTGTTGTACCATCGCTTAACGTGATCTTTTTCCTTTCACCAGTGCTGGTTTTAAAAACTTGAGCAACTGCTATTGGTTCATCAGATATTTTATTATTGTAGTTTTGATAAATAAATCCAATTAAACCAATTAGGAGAATTGCTGCTGCAATTTTTAACCATGAAGGATTAATTTTTAATGTTTTAGGTGCAGTATTAAAATTTTCTTTAAAACTATCGAATTGATTATTTATTGGCTGTTTGTTTCCGCTTAGAATAAAAAATAATTTTTTAGCTTCTGTTATAACTTCAGCTTGCTCTGGATGTGCCTTAATATATTTTTCCCAATATCCTACACATAGCTTGTCTGTTCCGGCACAATATTGCTGGAAAGTGCTATCAACAAGAAAGTCTTCTGAATTGAAGTGACTTCTATCAATCATTATTATTTGGCTTTTATATATCAGTGCCCAAAACCTTTACTTTTTCCTAAAGAAATTTTAACTTTTTTTTAACATGACGAAATAACTGCGTTGCAGCAGTATAGGATGAGGAAATAAAATTTTAGAATAAAACCGAAAAATCCAAATTATCAAACAAATTCGTCATTCCCACGCGGGTGGGAATCCTAAAGCTGGAGCACAACGAACACTTTAAGATTCACGCTTTCGCGAGAATGACGTTGTGGACTAGTCATTCGTATAAATAAGAGAACCTACCCGTAGATGTATAGATAATTTCGGTTACGATTTAAACTCTTTCCTCAGCACTTTTAGTGCATCATAAATGGTATTGTAAGCTGTTTTAATGGTTTGGTTGGTTTGTTCGGCGATTTGTTCGTAACTCAATCCATCAAAAAACTTAAGGTGTATTAATTGCTTCTGCCTGAAAGTGAGTTTCTCCAAAGCATTTTTTAGCTGATGTCTGACCAATTCATCGCTTTGCACTTTAACGATAAATTCTTCGTAACTCATTTCCATCCATTCGCCATCTGCCCCTGCGTTATTAAGTGCAATGCTTAATTTTTTCTTACGTTCGAGGATTCGGAGTAATTTCCGTTTAAGAAACGTTCGTAAGTAGGCTTCCACATTATCAACTCTTGATAAAGTTTCATGTTTCTCCCAAATGGTGGTAAAAACCAAATCGGTAGCTTCGCTGGAAATATCTGCATCAGCACAAACCCTAATACCAAAATTTACCAGTGGATAGTAAAGTTCTTTGTAGAGATCAAAAAAAGCATCTTTATCGGCGGCACGTAATCGTTCCCACAGCAAATGATGCGCTAATTTGTTCTCCATGTATTAGTTAGTTGTTAAGGTAAGGTTAGCTAAAATAGAGATAAATTAATACAAATAGCCGCCAATAATCAGATTTTCTTTCAATTTCCAGATTATTGGCGGCCACACTAAATTTAAACGAATTTATTTTAAAGCTACCTTACTAAATACATGGTATTCTCCGGGCGCTAATGTTGCGGTATAATTGTTAGATGATAAGTTAACATTACTTCCAAAGGCATCAATCCAAGTTCCCGATGCACCAAAATCTACATTTGCAGTTTGATTGACCACATCGAAATTCCCGACAACAACTACTGTATTTGAACCTTCAACCAGCTTGATGTATTTTACTCCACCTGTTAAATTATAAGTTGAGTTGGTAGAATTGAAAATGGAATTATTTCTTTTTAGCTTGATTAATTTCGCATAAACATCATACAAAGCTTTTCTATTTGGCTCGTTAAAATATTCCCATTTGATTGGTTTTTCTCCTGTTCTGCCATTGAAATCGATGTTTACATCATAACCCAATTCGCCAAATTGCCAAACCATTTTCGGACCTGGTATGGCGAATAAAAATGCTGCAGCTATTTCCTCACGTTTTAATGATGTGGCCAGATTCCCTTTGATTGCATAATTACCCGAAACGTTTCCATAAGTGATGTTTTTGAAATTTAAACGCTCCTCATCATGGCTTTCGCCATAACCTACCAGATTTTCTGATTTAGAAAAACCATGATTTGCATAAAATCCCCACTGAAAGTTAGAATTGGTTAACCAACCCATAGTCGCTTCGTTCATGTTATAATTTAAATTATTCCAAAGCATCATACCATCATCAGCCAAAACTTTTTCTTCTGATTCTTCCGCGAAATGCTCTAATATCACATAAAAGTTATTCGCGTCGATACTTTTGATATAGCTATTGTAATCTTTCCAGATGGCCACTCTACCTGCATCGTATTTTCTGAAAACATCATCTCCTGAAGATTGCGTTTGTGTAAATCCTTTAGATAAATCGAAACGGAAACCATCAATTTTGTACTGCTGCATCCAGAATTTGATTACATCTTTCGAGAACTTTTTAGTAGCTGCGCTTTCGTGATTAAAATCGTAACCCACATTAAAAGGATGTTTGGCATCAACATTAAACCAAGGACTATTTGCAGTTGGTTTCGAGCCATCAAAATATAATTGCACCATCGGCGATTGTCCGAATGAGTGGTTTAAAACCATATCCATAATTACAGCAATTCCTTTACCGTGGCATTCATCAATAAAGTTTTGTAAAGCTGTTTTTGTTCCGTAATATTTATCCGCAGCAAAATAAAATGATGGATTATAACCCCAGCTTAAATTCCCCTCAAATTCATTTACCGGCATCAGTTCAATTGCATTAATGCCTAAACCAGTTAAATAATCAAGCTTTGCTAACGTAGACGCATAAGTATGCTCGGTGGTAAAATCACGAATGAGCAATTCATAAATCACTAAATTATTTTTTTCTGGTCGAGTAAAACTGTTATTTTTCCAGGTGTAAGTTGGCTGGTTTGCTTGCATTACACTCACAATCCCTGTTGTTTTTCCCGTTGGATAAGCTTTCAAATTGGGATAAACACTCGAGGTGATGTACTTATCATTATCCGGGTCGAGAACTTTCTCGCTGTAAGGGTCGGCAACTTTTAAATTTCCATCAACATAAAATTGATAAGCGTACTCGGTGTTAGGGTTAAGATTATTAATTTGAACCCACCAGGTATTTCCATCACTGGTTTTCTTCATCACAGAAGCCGTTGTCGACCAATCGTTAAATTCACCAATTAACGAAACCGAGTTTTTCCCAGGTGCGTAAAGCGTTACAATGGCCGATGTGCCGTTATTGATAAAAGCAACGCCATCTTTTGCGCCAGCAGGTAAATCTGTCGTTGGGTTTGTTGGTGTTTCTGTTCCTCCATCGGTAGAAGATTTTTTGCAGGAAGTATGGAATGCTGTTACAAACAGCAGTAGGTAGATGATTTTTTTCATTTGATTAGGATTGTTATAGAGGAGTCGTCATTGCGAGGCACAGCTTGTCCCGACGCTTCGGGAAAGCAATCTTATACTATAGCTTTAAGATTGCTTCGTACCTCGCAATGACGGAATATATTACACTGACCTATTTTCTTCAATAGACAGTTCTGAAGCTAAAACTTCATCCGTTTTCTTTGGTTCTCTGATAAATAAATAGCAAATCATAGCGGCTAGAATCATTAATCCTCCACCAAGTTGAACTGCTAAAAGTCTATCATTATTTAATACATTTCGCATTAACCATCCGAAGCCAAGTGAGGCAATAATCTCTGGTAATACGATGAAGAAATTAAAAATCCCCATGTAAATACCGATTTTATCTTTAGGTAAGGAGCCGCTTAACATGGCGTAAGGCATAGAAAGAATACTTGCCCAGGCAATACCGACACCTGTCATACATACATAAAGCATGTTTTTATCATGAACCCAAGCCACACTGATTAAGCCAATTGCACCACAAATTAAACATAAAGCGTGGGTAGTTTTTCTGCCCAAAGCATCGGCGATTTTTGGTAAAACCAATGCGAAAAGAAAGGTAATTACGCTGTAATAAGCTAAGGTTAAACTTCCGAAATCGGCACCCTGAGCATAAATTGGGTCGGCTGCATCTTTACCACCAAATACGTTTACCGCAACTGCCGTGGTGTAATAAAACCACATTAAAAATAAACCTGGCCAGGTAAAAAACTGCACCAAAGAAACAATTTGCATTCGTTTCGGCATATTTTTTAGGGCATGGAAAATTTCCCTTGCACCACCGCCGAAACCTTTATTGCTTTCCAAAACTTTTTCTTTAAAATCAACCTCTTGTGGCGGATATTCTTTAGTGGTTAAAACCGTCCACAGTACCGCAGCAAAAAAGAAAAATGCACCGATATAAAAAGAGAATTTTACATTTTCGGGGATGTTGCCTTGAGTTGCTGTATTCTGTAGATGAAAAACATTGTTCATTAACCAAGGTAGTGCCGAAGCGATACTTCCACCCAAACCAATCATCATGCTTTGCATAATAAAACCACGGTTAACCTGACTGTCAGGTAACTTATCGGTAACGAAAGCACGGAAAGGTTCCATCGCGATGTTCCCAAAAACATCTAAAATCCAAAGTAAACCTGCAGCCATCCATAAAACACTACTGTGCGGCATGAAAATTAAAGCGATACTGCTCACGATTGCACCAATCATGAAATAAGGTCTTCTTCTGCCCCATTTGGGATGCCAGGTTCTATCGCTCAAATAACCAATAATCGGTTGAACCAAAAGACCAGTTAATGGTGCTGCTAAAAACAACAATGGAACCTGGTCGGGGTTTGCGCCAAGGTTTTCGTAAATACGCCCCATGTTGGCACGTTGTAAATCCCAACCAAATTGGATTCCGAAGAAACCTACACTCATATTAATAATTTGTGCAAGGGTTAATTTCGGGTTCTCGAATACTGTTTTTAAGCTCATTGTATTTGGTTTATTTAACCGCAAAGGGCGCAGAGCGAAAAAGCGCTAAGGACGCAAAGTTTGGTGTTTACACTTAGTATACTTTGCGAAAATCTTTGCGTTCTTTGCGGTTAATTTTATTGGTTTAAAATTCTATCACTTGTGCCGAAACCGGTCCAAGTTTAACAGGAATGCTCGTTCCTGCTGGTATATTTAATTTTCTATCCGATAATAAATCCGTTACCGGAGAAGAGTTCTTAACTTTTAAAATATGGTCAGGGATTTCGATATTGGCTTCTAAAGTTTCATTTCTATCGAAGTTTGCCACAACCAATAAACGTTGTTTGCCCGAATAACGAATAAAAGCATACATACGGTTATTCATATTTCCAGCTTGCGGAACATCATAAATTTCGCCGTTTACAACTGCATCACTTGTTGAAGTTACTTTTAAAAGCTGTTTGTAATAAGCCCTTAAATTTTGTTGTGCAGCATTTAATTTATGACCATCGAACAAACCGCCATTCATCCATTTCTGATGATTTGGAACGCCCCAATAATCGAAAATCGTGGTGCGGTTATCATCGCCACCAAAACCTTCTGCACCTTTTCCTGGTTCGCCAACTTCCTGACCGAAATAAAGCATCACTGGCCCAGAACCTAAAGTTGCCGAAACCACCATTGCAGGCAAAGCCAGTTCAGCTTTTCCGGCAAATCCTGCCGATGCAATCCGCTCCTCGTCATGGTTTTCTAAAAAGCGCAACATATTTTTGCCAAAACCAGCACTTTCTTTCTGCCATACATAACGAATAGCGGCTACATCTGCATGAGGTTCGTTTCTGATTAATCTTTTCAATCCATCATACAATCCAACTTTATCATATAGATAATCGAATTTTCCTTCCTCCAGATATTGTTTGTAAACTTGTGGATTATAAGCTTCGCCCAAGAAAATTAAATCTGGATTAACTTGTTTCACCTGAGGAATAACCCAGTTCCAGAAGGCAATAGGCACCATTTCGGCCATATCACAACGAAAACCATCAACATCTTTTTTCGTCCAGAAGATTAAAATATCTCTCATTTTAGTCCACACTGGTGGAATAGGTTCGAAGTGATTTTGTCTGCCGTTTTGGTAATCAACACCATAATTTAACTTAATGGTTTCGTACCAATCGTCATATTTCGGCGATGCTGTAAAAGCATCATTGCCCGTTGCTTTCGCTGGATTTTCATCAAACTTTCCATCCTGCAAAGCAGATAATGGCGTTTTTTGTCTATTGGTCGGCACCACAAAAGGCTGACCAGGGATATAGTAAAAATCGTTCTGTGGACTAAAACCTTTAGTTACATCATCCTTCGCACCAAAATCAACTACATTTTTTGGTTTGGCGTAAGAATGATAACTTCTGGCTACATGGTTTGGAACGAAATCGATAATTACTTTCAGGTTTTTAGCGTGTGTTCTTTTTACCAAAGATTCGAACTCTTTCATTCGATTCTTCACATCAACTGCTAAATCAGGATTTACATCATAGTAATCGCGAATGGCGTAAGGCGAACCCGCTCTGCCTTTAACCACATCCGCATCATCAACCTTAATTCCATAAGCAGAATAATCGGTTAAACTGGCGTGAGCGATAGCACCCGTGTACCAAACGTAATTGACATGAAGCTCTTTTATGCCATCTAAAGCTTTATCCGTAATATCATTAAACTTCCCCGAACCGTTTTGTTCAATGGTGCCGTAAGGGATGTTAGCTGTATTTTTATTCCCGAATAAACGCGGCAATAACTGATATATAACGATTTGTTTATCGTTCATTTTTTTACTCTTTTTTTGTGCAAATGATGATGATGAAAGAATGGTAAAGATGATGGAAAGTGCTAAAATCCTCCTTGTGCCACCTCCAAGTGGAGTAAAGCATGAAGCAAAGAAAACCTTTCCACTTATTAAGGCTTGAGGTTTAAACCCTATACCCTCAACCTCTAAACCCTTCACCTTAATCATACCAACTCCGCGTTATTCACTTCGATTTCTGCGTTTCCAGCCAGTTTATAAACCTGGTTTCTGATACCGATTTCTAAATCAACATCATTGTTATTTTTAATGTTGATGCCGTTTTCTGTGATGTTCACTTTCAAGGTTGCACCTCTGAAACCAATGGTAAACGAGAACGATTTCCATTGCGTTGGCAAGAAAGGATTGAATTGCAATTTACCATCGCGAACACGCATACCTGCGAAACCCTCAACCACGCTCATCCAGGTTCCAGCCATCGATGTGATATGCAAACCATCTTCTGTATCGTTGTTATAATCGTCTAAATCTAAACGGGCGGTACGCAAATAGAATTCGTAGGCACGGGCTTCATCATTTAATTTTGCCGCTAAAATACTGTGTACGCAAGGCGATAAAGAACTTTCGTGAACCGTACGAGGCTCATAAAAATCGAAGTTTCTTCTGATGGTTTCTAAATCGTAATCTTCTTCAAAGAAATATAATCCCTGTAAAACATCAGCTTGTTTGATAAATGGCGAACGCAAAATTCTATCCCAACTCCATTTCTGGTTAATTGGTCTTTCGCTTGCCGGCAAATCTTTAACCAAGGTTTGTTCCTTATCCAAATATCCATCTTGCTGTAAGAAAATACCAAGATTTTTATCTTCCGGATAATACATTTTCTCGATAATATCTGCCCAATCGGCAAATTCTTTAGCGTCGAAATTTAAGCTTTTTAATAAGCTGTTATATTTTTCTGGTTGCTGAGTTTTTACAATTTCAGCAGCTTCGGTTGCATATTTCATGCACCAGGTTGCTAATAAATTGGTGTACCAGTTGTTGTTTACGTTGTTTTCGTATTCATTCGGACCAGTAACGCCCAACATTACATATTGCTGTTTTTCGCCACTCCAGTTTACACGTTGTTTCCAGAAACGGGCAATGCCGATTAAAACTTCTAAACCGAAATCTGATAAATAACTTTCATCGCCAGTGTAACGGATGTAATTGAAAATTGCGAATGCAATAGCGCCATTACGATGGATTTCTTCAAAAGTAATTTCCCACTCATTGTGGCATTCTTCGCCATTCATGGTAACCATTGGATATAAAGCAGCACCATCTTTGAAACCTAATTTAGCTGCATTTTCTATCGCTTTGCCCAATTGTTTATGGCGATAAACCAGTAGATTTTTACTTACTTCCTGCGGAGCAGTTGCCAAGTAAAATGGTACACAATAAGCTTCGGTATCCCAGTAAGTAGAACCGCCGTATTTCTCGCCAGTAAAACCTTTCGGACCGATATTTAACCTGTCATCTTTACCTGTATAAGTCTGGAACAGTTGGAAAATATTGAAACGGATAGCCTGTTGAGCCGAAACATCGCCTTCAATTATGATATCGCTTTCTTCCCATTTTTTCGCCCAGGCTTCTGTTTGCTCTTTTAATAAGGTATTGAAACCTTTAGCTGTTGCTTTCGCGATAACTGATTTCGCTTCTTCTAAAAGTGCTTCTTTTGGATAGTTTTCTGAAGATAAATTAGCAGCGATTTTAATCAAAGTGATTTCTTCGTTCGCCTTTACATCAACTGAAAAAGATTGCCCAACGAATTTTTCCTTGCGAACAGCTTCTGGGTTAATGCTTACTTTCTCCGAATTTTTATACAATTCAATGTTGCTCCCTGTGCAAACCTCAAACTCCGTTTTCTTTGTTCTTAGTTTGATGTAAGCTTCCGAACCTGTGATTTCATCTGAAACCATTGTCCAGAATTTTTCATCGTAGTTGCTATCTTGATTTTTGATATCGCCATCGATGAAAGGCATCAATGTGATTTTACCATCAAAGTTTAAAGATGTAATGCTGTAGCGGATTGCGCCAACCTCATCATCAGCTATGCTGCAAAAACGAGTTGCTTTAACTTTTACCGTTTTACCACTTTTCAATTTTGCCGTGAAAGTACGTTCCAAAACACCAGCATGCATATTCAGCACACGTTTGAAATCGCTTACTTCGGCGGTTGCCAAATCTAAGATTTCATCATCCAATTTTACTTCGATGCCCACCCAGTTTGCTGCATTTAAAACTTTGGCAAAATATTCTGGATAGCCGTTTTTCCACCAACCTACTCGGGTTTTATCTGGATAATAAACGCCAGCAACATAATTACCCAAAAGGGTTTCGCCAGTATAAGTTTCTTCAAAATTAGCACGCTGACCCATTCGGCCATTACCTAAACTGAAAATACTTTCCGAAATTTTATTTAAATGTGGATCAAAGCCTTCTTCGATAATGTTCCACTCATCTGCTTTAATGTAATTCTTCATCTTTTATGCTTTCGTCATTGAGGGGCACGAAGCAATCTCCTTTCAGAGCGTTCATCCCCACAATTGATTTGAATTTCTTTCGCTTTAAGATTGCTTCGTGCCTCGCAATGACGGCATTGGCTAACTTATAACTCTTCTAAATCCTTAACTGTTAATTTATCTAATCCACTTACCACGACATCAGCTTCGGTAAGCACACTTTTTTCGCCAATACCGATGGCTTTCATGCCACCGCGTTTTGCGGCTTCAACACCTGCAACGGCATCTTCAAACACCGCACATTCATCAGGTTTGAATCCTAAAAGCTCAGCGCCTTTTAAAAAAACCTCTGGGTCTGGTTTTGATTTCGTAACCATATTGCCATCTACAATTTCATCAAAGAAATGAGCCAGATTGGTGCGTTCTAGAATAATTCCAGAGTTTTTACTTGCAGAACCTAAAGCCAATTTATAACCCGCTTTATGAATTTCGGTTAAAAAATCAACTGTCCCAGGTAAAACCTCAGCAGGTGTCATTTTGGTAATCATATCTACATACCAGCTGTTTTTCAGCGTAGCCAATTCTTCTTTTTCAGCATCTGTTTTTTCTACATTGCCCCAAGCCAAAATTTTATTCAAGCTTTCTACACGGCTTACGCCTTTCAATTGCTCGTTTTGTTCTTCGGTAAAATCGAAACCCATAGTATTGGCCAAACGTTTCCAGGCTTGATAATGATAAACTGCGGTATCTACCAGTACACCATCCAAATCAAAAAGACAGGCTTTTATGGAAGATGTGAGATGTGAAATGTGAGATGTTTCTTGCATTGTTTGATAGTATTTTAGTAGCGAGTATCAAATATCAGGATAGTTCGCATTCTGCTTTTAGCTTTAATTTAACTCCAAAACTAAAGTCGTTTTTGACGGAACTTTAATTTCTTTAAATGATACAGTTTCTCCTGTAATAATGTTTTTTACAGTTGTGATTCCTGCTGTCCGTTCTGCAAATCTTTCGGTATTTAATGTTTTTTCTTTCTCTGTATTATTTGAGATAACCATCACTGAACCTTTAGCCATTTTGTTGTAACGGAAATAAACATAAATATCATCCTCTGGCACAAATTGCATTAATTTTCCAGTTTGTAAAGTCGGACTGTTTTTACGGTAATTTGCTAAAGTTTTCACAAAAGTAAATGCTTCGTTTTCTTTATTTGTTCTGCCATCGGCGATGAACTTATCCTTTTTATCACCATCCCATCCGCCAGGAAAATCAGAACGAACCAAACCATCAGGATTGGAAAAATTCTTCATCAAAATTTCTGTTCCGTAATACATTTGTGGAATACCACGCATGGTTAATAAAAGTGCCATTCCCATTTTATATTTATCGAAATCTTCATTCACAACGGAATAAAAACGACTCATATCATGGTTATCTAAAGCTATGCAATTTAACGATGGGTCTTTGTATAAAAAATCGTGGGCAACAACATCATACAAACGGTTTATACCATCGGTCCAGCCATTTTTACCATTCAAAGCTTCATAAATGCCTTCTTTAACCGCCATATCTGTAATACCTGGTAAGTGTGTATCGAAACCGCGGTTAACTGTATTTCCACCTGTAAAATAAGCCTGATTAGCTACACCATGAACAAAGGTTTCACCAAATACAGATAGATTGGGAAATTCCTTTCTTAACTTAATTGCCCAATCTGCCATGTATTCAGGATCATTATAAGGATATGTATCTAAACGCAGACCATCAATCCCTGCATATTCAATCCACCAGATGTGGTTTTGTGTAAGGTAATTTTGAACGTAAGGATTTTTCTGATTTAAATCTGGCATTGACGGTACAAACCATCCATCAAGCATTTTTTTTCTATCAGCTTCAGATGCATGAGTATCCATAACCGTTTGGTCGCGGTAATTTGTTTGAGTATATTTTGGCCATTGATGCACCCAATTTTTCATTGGTAAATCTTTAAAAAACCAATGTCCGGTACCGATATGGTTGTGCACAATATCTTTTATAATCTTCATGCCTTTAGCATGTGCAGTTTCAACGTATTTCTTAAATAGCTCGTTAGTTCCGTAACGTGGATCAATTTTATAATGATCTGTAGCAGCATAACCATGATAAGAAGCTTGAGGCATGTCGTTTTCAATTTCAGGAGTCATCCACACTGTGGTAATTCCTAAATCTTTAAGATAATCTAAATGGTTAATCACGCCCTGAATATCACCACCGTGGCGGTAGTACATGCTATCGCGATTTAATGCAGTTTCAGTTAAACCCTGAACAACATCATTGCTTTTATCGCCGTTTGAGAAGCGATCGGGCATCAATAAATAAATAAAATCTTTTTGTGTTACACCTTGAATTCTGGTCGCACTTTTGTCGCGGTTTTTTAATTCGTAAGTGTAAGAAAATAGTTTTTTGCCGTTGGCAGAAAAATTTATAGGGAATTTACCTGCCTTTGCTGATGCAGAGATTTCTAAATCAACAAAAAGGTAATTAGGATTTTCAACTTTGTTAACCTTAACCAGTTTTACACCTGGATAAGTTAGAGAGATTGTACTTGCAGCAATATTATCGCCATGAACAAGTAATTGTAATTTAGGATTTTTCATCCCTGAGAACCAAAACATTGGTTCGATACGCTCTAATTTTTGAGCGGATAAGTTAATACAAAAGGAAAGTAGTATTAAGCAAAATGAAATTATCTTTATTCCAGTAGAGCTGAAATTAGTCTGAACATTATATATGTGGGAGCGAAATATTAAGTAGAGGGATCTGATCATGTTGAGACTTTAAGAGATTAAAAAGCCCCGCAGTAGAATTTACTACGGGGCGATTAATAAAAATTAGTTTTTAACTATAGTATAAGAACCACCAGTTACTTTATCAGCAGCTTTTACTACTGTAAGTGTAACTGTATAAGTACCTGCAGTTGCAACTTTAATATTTCCACCATTTAAGGTTAGGGTTGCATCGCCACCTAAATTAATGTCCCAGGCGTGACCGAAACGGAATTTGAATTCACCAACGGTTAAATTTGTTTTTAATGTGTAAACAAGTCCTTTACCATCATTAGTAACTTTCATATCTGTATCGGTATTCCAACCACCTGGTGTTGCATCGCCAATTAAAGCCCACTCGCTTGGTGTACCAAAAACGATAGTGTTTTTGTTTAAATCAACAGTAACCTGTTTAACAACTGCATCAGGCGATTTTAAGTTATCGCCAGCGCTCGAACTGATTTTACCAGCACCTGCATCGCCAAAAGCAATATCCCATTTTTTTGCAGGTGTTACTTTAAATTCTAAGTTACCAGCTGTGTAAGCAATCATACCTGTGTAAACGCCATTGCTTGATACAGAAACCAAACTATCAGCAGTTGCTGGATTCCAGCCTTGGTATGCACCAGGAACATAAATCCATGCAGAAGCTAAATAAGGTGTTGCACTTAAAGTAATAATGTTTGAGTAAGTTAAATCATTAACTGCTGCACCTGATTTTAATCTTACTTCAATTTGTGCAGGAGTTCCAACCTTGCCACCTAAAGCTAAAATCATGTTATTTACATCAGTAACAGTTGGGGCATAGGTTTTATTTGTTACAACAATTTCTCTAACCGGTGTAAAATTGCTTCCTTTTAAACCAAATTGTAAAGTAGTTGTAACTGGTACAACATAACCAGTAGACGTAGCCAAAGGATAACTTAAAGTTACCGCAGGCAATGTAGCGCTACTTTGAACTAAATTTAGCGTTGTAGTAGAAGCTGCCAGTGTACCTGCTGGCGTAATATTTGAAACCGTTCTGGTTTCATCTTTTTTACATGACCAAAGCGATAATGCTATAAAGCAGATAGCTAAGGATTTGAAAAATATTGATTTCATATCTTTTATAAATAAAGATTAATAACCTGTGTTTTGAACCAAATTCGGATTAGCAATTAAATCTGCTAATGGAAGCGGATAAAGATTACGGAAAGCTGGCAACGAAGTACCTGCTTGCGTACCACCTTTAAATGGCCATATGTATGAAGAGCCTGTAAATTTACCGAAACGAATTAAATCCGTACGACGGTGTGCTTCCCAGTATAACTCACGACCACGCTCATCTAAATAAAAATCAGTTGTTAATGCCGCTGCACTTACATTGCCTGATGTATTTCCGTAAGCTCTGAAACGTAAAGCATTTACGTAAGTTAAAGCTTGTGCCACAGTACCACCAGAACCACCACGGGCAACAGCTTCTCCATAAATTAAATATTGTTCAGCCAAACGGAATAAAGCAAAATCTAAAGAACTGAAGGTTCCATTTAAAGATCTGCCAGGTGCGCCTGATGATGTTATGTTTTTAAATTTCGTTACACGTAAACCATCTGTAAATTCTCCAACTGCATCAACATTTCTCTTTGCTCCAAAAAACACACCTCGTGTATCTAAAGTTCCATTAGCATCTGGAAATAAATTTGGCAAATTCTGACGGGTTCTGTTACCGCCCCAACCACCTGCAGGCACACCAAAACTTGTTGGGTTCATATCTGCATTGATACCGGCATTAATTAAAAATGTTGTTCCGCCATAATTGGTTCCGTTTATACCATCATAGTTAATGGTTAAGATGTTTTCAGTATTGTTTACATCGTTATCTGCTTTAAACAAATCCATATAGTTTGCTTTTAATTTATAACCACCATTGATAACTTTGCTTGAATAAGTAATGGCTTCAGTATATTTTGCCGTGCCAGTGTAAACTTGAGCATTTAGGTATAATCTAGCTAACAATGCCCAATCTGCACCTTTATCAGCACGACCATATTCATTTGCTATTGGTTCTGCTAAATCGCTTTCAATAGCTTTCAATTCAGATTCTATGTAATTGAATAATGCTGGTCTTTGAATTTGTTTTGGATTAACTTTACCAATATTATCATCTTCCGTTACAAATGGTGGATTACCGAAAGCATCAAGTAAAACCCAATATTGAAAAGCACGTAAAAAACGAGCCTCAGCACGATACTTTGTAATCGCTGTTGCATCAGCACCAGTGATATTTCTGCTTGCTAATTTTTCTGGTGTACTTTCACGTAAGAATTCATTGCAAAAAGTAATTTGCAATACACTTCTCGAATATAAACCACGTAAAAATTGGTTATCTGGTGTTGGAGTACCAAAATCTAATTCCGGAATACCAACATCGCCCCAAGCACAAATTGCTTCATCGGTAACTAACTCTTGAGATGTCCAAAATAGACGTAGAAAATCTGCGTAACCAGCATTTAATCCACCTACATCACTATTATCAGAACCAGACGGACTAGTTAGTGCATAAGTTGCATATAATTTAACTAAACTATTTTTATATCCTGCCGGAGTTGCATAAACAGTAGCAGATGTTACATCATTAGTTGGTGTTAAATTAAATGACTCTTTCTTGCATGAATTTAATGTCACCAGTAGTAATCCTGATGCCACTAATATTTTAAATGAATCTTTCATTTTCATATTTTTTCGTTGATAGGTATTGTTCACAGTAATCTCTGCACTTGTTTTTTGGGTGTATAGATTATTAGTGTTCATTGCTATTTAATAATTAAAACCCAACATTTAAACCTAATGTGTATGTTCTCGGACGAGGATACAAGTTATAATCGATACCTGAAACTGATTCAGGATCTATCCCTTTGTACTGAGATACGACAAATACATTTTGGCAGTTTGCCGAGATACGCATTGAAGCATTACCATTTTTGGATAATTTACCTACATTGTATGATAAGCCAAGATTATCCATTTTTAAGAACGATGCATTTCTGATGTAATAATCGCTTAAGTACTGAACACCAGATGCTCCTGAAAAATTGGTATTAAATAAATCTGATGTAGAATTATTTAATATACCTTGTGTGCTTAACACATTATTTCTGATACCGAAGTTAGAAGAAATATTATCGTAAATATAGTTACCTAAATTTGCTCTTAATACGGTGCTTGCTGTCCATCTTTTGTATGTGAAAGATGTATTGAAACCCAATGTAATTACCGGATCAGGTGATTTGTAAAAATACTGGTCACCATCGTTAACGACACCATCTTTATTTAAATCTTCGTAAACACCTTCTAATGGTTTTCCATCAGCGTTGTATACTTGTTTATATACAAAAAACGAACCTGGTAATTGATTTACAGCATTGTATTTTAAGTGAATACCAGTACCTCCGGTAATATCACCAGCATCAATTTTAAAACCTGAATTAGGATTTAATGTTAAGTTAGTAACCTTTCTTTTATTGTAAGCACCGTTTACACCAATATCCCAAGTTGTATTTTCTGTTTTAATTGCAACATAATTTAAGCTTACCTCAGCACCTCTAACTTCCATGTTACCAACATTGGTAGTTAAAACGTTACTAAAGTTTGTTCCTACTGGTATGGTTACAGTACTTAATAAATCTTTGGTTTTTTTGTAATAAGCATCAATACTACCATACAATCTGCCTTGTAAAAATCCATAATCTAAACCAGCATTATAAGTAGTTGTAGATTCCCATTTTAAATCTGGGTCGTAACCTGCCGGACTGTAATAATTGTAGAAAGTGTTTCCAACCTGATACTGACCATTATTGGTGCTAGCATAGTATTTAGATAAATAATCATAATTACCAATACCATCTTTATTACCAGTTTCACCATAGGTTAGTCTTAATTTCAAATCAGATAATACTTTGCTGTCTTTCAAGAAATCTTCGCCTATAACTCTCCAGGTAAAACCAACTGATGGAAAATAACCCCAACGATTGTTTTCTGCAAATTTTGATGAAGCATCAGCCCTCATAGTACCTGATAGAATATATTTATCAGCTAAAGTGTAATTGAAACGACCGTAGTAAGAAAGTAATTTATTTTGATCAATTGAGAATGGGAAAACTGGTGTAGTTTGTAAAACCCCGGTACCTCTGTAAGTTGCATAATTATAATTAGTAACGGCATCATCGTAATAGCCATAACCACCGGTAAAATCAAATCTGCTTTTACCTATTGTTTTAGCATAAGTTAAATAAGCTTCAGAGAATTTATTCATCTCTGTATTTAATCTTCTAGAAAAAGAACCTTCAGTTGAAAAACTTTGTGCTGCAAAAATAGGAACAATTGTACGTCCATATCCTTTTGAATAATCGTAACCTACATTTACTACGGCATGTAATTCTGGTAAGAAATGGAAAGAATAATCCAATTTAACGTTACCAAAACTTCTTGCTGCATTGCCATGATTATCTTGTTGCCTGATTAATGCAACAGGGTTACGAGGTGCGTTTGGATTTGGAACTCCAGCAGATGTAATCCATTCGAAGTAATTTCCAAATTTATTTGTAGCATTAACCGGTTGTGTTGGGTCGAACTGAATGGCAGCGCCAATTGCTCCATCATTTGGATATTGAGAATCAGTTAATGAGCCTTTTAAATTTAACTCGATTTTTAAATGATCTTGAAATAATTTTGGTGAAATTGAGAAAGCACCTGTAGCTCTTTTTAATTTACTGGTAATTACAACACCTTCTTGTTCTAAATAACCTGCTGAAACACGATAAGGAACACCTTTAAATGAACCAGAAAGACTTAAATTGTTATCTGTTGTAAAAGCAGTTCTGTAAATTTCATCTTGCCAATCTGTATTAGCAGTGCCCAATAAAGCTATTTGGGTAGCATTACCATTGGCATTTACAAATGCACGAACTTGATCCGCAGAAAGCACATCTACTTTTCTAGCTACAGTAGAAATTGAATTATTAGTGCTTAAATTTATTTGTGGAGCACCAGATGTTCCTTTTTTAGTTGTAATTAAAATTACACCGTTTGATGCTCTTGAACCGTAAATAGCTGTTGCATTCGCATCTTTTAATACCGTAAATGTTTCTATATCATTCGGGTTAATTAAAGAAAGAGGACTAGGTGCATTACCAATACTGTTTCCACTGAAAGGAACTCCATCAACAACAATAAGCGGATCAAGACTTGCATTTAACGAAGCACCACCACGAACGCGAATAGTACTACCGCCACCTGGAGCACCACCACCTGAGATGATGTTAACACCCGCAACTTTACCTTGAATCAATTGCTCTGGTGTAGTAATTGTTCCTTTTTGGAAATCTTTAGCACTTACTGTTGTAATTGAACCTGTTAGGTTTTTCTTTTCGGCAGTACCATAACCGATAACAACTACTTCATTTAATTTTTGTGCATCTGGCACTAATTGGAAACTAACAGTTGCGTTTGCTGCAACACTTACAGCCTTATCCATAGTTTGGTAACCTACAAAACTTGCAGATAAGGTTAGGGAACCTGTTGATAAACCCGCCAGTTTGAAATTACCATCAGCATCTGTTGATGTACTTCTGGTAGTTCCTTTAACTAAAATGGAAGCACCAGGCAATGGTTGGCCGGTTTCATCAAGCACTTTACCAGAAACTGATCCGGTTTGTGCTTTTACGATTAATGCTGAAAAAACTAACAGCATCAAAAGCCCCTGTTTTAACAGGTAAAATACTTTCATATTCGAAGCTCTTTTAAGTATAAAAATTTGGTTAAATATTATTGTGATTTACACACCCGACTAATTTACAGCACTAAATCATAATTCAAAATTTATTTAAAAAATATATTTTTGGCGATATTTTAGGGTTAGTTTTTTATTTAAAAATCAATAAATTTTTGAAAATTAAAATTCATATAGTCTGAGTATTATATTTATAATTAATTGATATTAAATATTTTACAAAAACAAAAAACAAATTTAAAGTGTATTTTTTACACTAAGTGATTTTTAGCTCCATTTTCGGGAACGTTCCCGGCTATTTTCAGCGCAATTAAGAATAATTTTCGGGAACGTTCCCGAAGAAAATCAAAAATTCTGCTTAAAATACACTAAGTGAGTATATTTTTTATCAAAAAAACGTTGAAAAATGGAGACGATTTTTAACGCTTTTCAGGCGAATTTGAAGTCGAATTTCGCATGATTATTTTAGACTGCAAAACTACTTCTAAAGAGCTGTTTTTATCACTTTTCTGATCCAAAACTCTGAAGAGCATTTTGGCAGCTTCCGTACCAATTTCGGTAGCGGGCTGGGTTATAGTTGTTAATGATGGATTTAAAAGCGGCGCAATTTCCAGACTTGAAAAACTGATTACCTTTAACTCATTAGGAATGGATATATTTAAATCGTAGCAAGCATAGTATGTTGCAAAAGCTAAACGCTCAACAGATGTGAAAACACCATCAGGTTTTAATTGTGTTAAAGCATCTTTTATAATTATACTGTTTTCTTCGTAACTATTGCTGCAATCAACAATTAATTGTTCCTCAAAAATTACGTTATGTTTTGCTAATGCATCTATATAACCCTGCATACGTGTTTTACCGATTGATAAACTTTTATTTACAACCAGATAAGCAATTCTTTTGCAACCTTGCTCAATTAAATGTTCGGTTGCCAAGAAACTGCTGTTATAATCATTTGTAATAACGCGTGGCGTTTCAATGTCTTCATAAATTCTATCGAAAAACACTAGCGGCAAACGATTTGCACCAAACTTGTTCAAATAATTGTGGTCATTTGCCTCACCAGAAACCGACATTATAATTCCATCTGCCCTACCGTTGTGCAAATGCCTGATGAAATTAATTTCTTTATTAAAATCATCATCTGTAACATAAATCAGAATGTGATAACCATTTTCCCGGGCAACCCGTTCAATGCCATGTATGGCCTGCGAGAAATAATTGTTGGCAAGTTCCGGAACAATTACTGCAATAGTTTTACTTTTTTGCTCGCGTAAATTACTTGCATAATGGTTTGGTTGGTAGTTTAATTCTTTAGCTTTAGCCAAAATCAGTGCTTTCGTATCTGCCTTTATATCACTATTATCTCTAAAAGCTCTTGAAATTGTAGAGGTAGATAAATTTAAAGCTTCTGCTAATTTCTTTATATTAATACTATCCATTTTGGTTAACAAACCTTATAATTGTAAAAATTCTGCTGTAAATATAAAATATTATAACACTAATACGTCGAATTTTAAAAAATCAAAAAAACCACAAAAAGCCGTAATTATGTAAATAAACTCATACATTGAGACACATAAACTTATAAAAGCAAAGAAATATTTATTAATTAAAACAAAACACAAGCATTAAGTATTAATACTGTATTGAAATTCAGTTGTATCTGAAATCAAGCAAACACAAGTACTTGAATAAATTTAATGGGAACTAAAAAAATTCTTATTGCAGACGATGATGAGGGCATAGTCGATGCAGTTTCGATGATATTAGAAGTTATGGGTTATGAGGTAGATTTTACTTATGATGGTGGTGCAGTTTTAGACGCCGTAAAGAAAAAACCCGATTTAATACTCTTAGATATTTGGATGAGCGGACATGACGGCAGAGATATTTGCAAACAACTCAAAAGCGATCCTGATTACAGCGGCATTCCAATATTAATGATTTCTGCAAGTCGCGATATAAAACAATCGGCATTAGATGCAGGCGCAAATGATTTTATGGAAAAGCCATTTGAAATGGACTCATTGTTAAACAAAGTTGATTTATTATTGAATTAGATTTACTCACATTTTTATTGCATTTAACTTAACAGCGAATGATGGCGATATTTCCACTTATGGAGTTTGGTCATCAGTGCCCTTAAAATAAATAATTTCTGGCAGCGATTTAAAAACAAATTCAGTAACGTAACAAAGCCATAATTTGTGGTTTATGTGGTTTCCGTTAAAGTATTCTAGTAAATAATCGCCACCTCCCCCCAAATTTTCTTCACGGGTATAAACAAGTTTAAGCTGTTCGGCATCAGGCATGTGATTATCTGCCCAGATAATTTTACATTCATCATTCGATGTAGCAATCCAATCCAGCAATTCATCCGCTCCTTCTACCATTTGTAAGTCGGCCGGATCGCCTCCCCACTCCGGTATATCTGCATACCATTCACCTTTTGCATTTTTGTAAAACCTGATTGCTCTTTCCATATTTTGTAAAGAAAAAAAATCTAAATCAATTTTCAAGATAAAAACCCGATTTTAGAGTATTAATGCTGGAGCAAGACAAACAAAATTTTAGGAAAATCATTCACATTGATATGGATGCGTTCTATGCATCTGTAGAACAACGTGATTTTCCAGAATATAGAGGCAGACCTTTAGTTGTTGGTGGAAAACCCGATAGCAGAGGTGTTGTGGCAACAGCCAGTTATGAAGCTCGTCAGTTTGGAATCCGTTCTGCAATGTCTTGCAGCAAGGCTTATCAGTTATGCCCAACTGCAATATTTGTTTATCCGAGGTTTGATGCGTACATCGCAGTTTCTAAATCTATCAGAGAGATTTTTAGTCGATACACAGATATTATTGAACCACTTTCCTTAGATGAAGCTTATCTTGATGTTACCGAAGACAAACTCAACATTGGTTCGGCGATAGATATTGCGCAATCTATAAAAGATGCAATTAAAAACGAGTTGAATCTTACTGCTTCGGCTGGTGTTTCGATAAATAAGTTTGTGGCGAAGATTGCATCAGACATGAACAAACCCGATGGTTTAACTTTTATCGGTCCTTCAAAAATAAAAGCTTTTATGGAAAAACTGCCGGTTGAAAAGTTCTTCGGTGTGGGTAAGGTAACCGCCGCAAGAATGAAAGCGATGCAGTTAAATAATGGTTTGGATTTAAAGAAACTTACGGAACAACAACTAATTGCTCAATTTGGTAAAACCGGGAAATTCTACTACAAAATAGTTCGTGGCATTGACGAACGCCCCGTTCAGGCACATCGCGAAACAAAATCTGTTGGTGCAGAAGATACATTTGCTACCGATACTAGCGATGTTTCTGTTATGCACAATCTTTTAAACCAAATTAGCCAAACGGTTGCAAAACGACTTGAACAAAAACAGCTGAAAGGCAAAACCATCACCATTAAAATTAAGTTCGAAGACTTTAAACAAATAACAAGAAGCCGTTCGTTTGCACAGCCGATTGATAAAGCTGAATCTATTTATAAAGAAGCTTTGATTTTACTCAGCGAGGCTGAAATAGGTTTTTCGAGGGTTAGATTATTAGGCATTACAGTTTCTCGTTTTTACGATGATTTAATTGATGACAGCGCAAGAGATAACCAGCTGGAATTTGAATTTTAGCAATAATAACCATCTTACAATAACATTGCCAATAAACAATCATTCAAGGATTTACACACTAAAAATATCTTTTATTTAATTATAATCCTTATCTTAACTCATCGAAATTAAAGCATTTCCCAATGAAAGTTATGGTTAGAAAAAATGCTGAGGCATTAGAACAGGAGCTTATCTGGCTTCAAAAAATAATAGACATTAGAATTAAATCTTTCTTTAATTTAGAACACGAGCATTCGAGCATTTACGATATTGAACCACCTGACATTAGCAACGATGAATCTTTCTACGCAGAAGTACTTAAGCGAGATAATGTAAGTACAGAAGAAAGAATAGTTCTGCTATTAGCTTTAGCACCACACATCAGACCAGAAATGTTTGATATTTTTTTAACGAAAAACCCTTTATACAATAAAAACTACACTGAATTTGGTGGTGTTAAGGATAAAAAACACGATAGTTTTATTCCAACCGGAGAAACTGCTTCTTTTATTTTAGCAGATCAAAATCTGGAGAGGAGATTTCATCTTTTTAATCTCTTTTGCGATGAGCACTATTTCAGCAAGCGCAATATTTTATACATTATAAAACCAAAAAATTATGAACCTTATTTATCTGGCGCTTTAATAATTTCGCTTGAATACTTAAGTTATTTAACTGTTGGTGTTTCGAAATTCACTGCACCAAATCCACTTTTCCATGAGTAAAAGGTATTAAGCTTTCTATATTTTGATGGACTTATTTTAACATGCTTTTTAAAAAATCCGTTGAAATTAGAGGTTTCTGTAAAACCTAATGCATAGCTAATTTCTGAAATGTTTAGTGTTGTTTTAGTTAGAAGTTTTTTAGCTTCTTTTATAAACCGATTACTAATTAAATCGGAAGTTGTTTTACCTGTTACATCTTTTACTGCCCTGTTAAGATGGTTTACATGAATATTAAGCTGATTTGCAAATCCTGAAGCCGAACGAAGTTTGTATTCCTTTCTTTGTTCAGCACTTGAAAACTGTTCTTCTAAAAATATCAGAAATAATGTTGTGATGCGATTTGAAGCATTTGCAGGCACATAATGTAAATCAGAAACTATTTTTGCGCTCATTTGAGTATTCCTTTTTTAATACTTGGTTTATCTGGTAAATCAAATTTAATATTTCCATGTGCTGCTTTTCTATCTCAAAGGATACATCAGTAATAATGGTATAAAATACCGTAATTGATATAATAAGTAATGCTGAAATAGATAAGACTTTTGTTCTATACAGACCATTTTAAACTTTTAAAGAAACATGAAGAATATAAGAAGCTGCTATCTGCTAAAAATTTTAATAATGACGTTTGTAATTGTAGGATTTGTTAACACCTTAACTTTCGCACAATCAGTACAAATGGTGCGAATTGCAAAACTGGAAATCTATCCAGAGCATTTAGCGCAGTACAAAAAACTTTTAGAGGAGGAAATTACCAGCTCTATTAAAAAAGAACCTGGCGTACTCACTTTATATGCTGTTGCAGAAAAAGACAGACCAAATTTCATTACAATATTTGAAACCTACCTTGATGAGCAAGCCTATCAGAAACATTTAAAATCACCTCATTTTATAAAGTATAAAACTTCAACAGAAAAAATGGTAAAAAACCTTGAGCTTATTCCTTGTTTACCAATAAGCCTTGGTGCAAAACAAAAACACTGATTTATTTATTAATCATACTAGAAATTAAAACATAAAATAAATGGAAACATTCGAAATAAAAGCATTCGGAACAGATTCAAAAACCGAAGCGCTTAAAGAATTAACAATTAAACGCAGAGTAACCACACCAAAAGATGTAGAAATTGATATCCTTTTCTGCGGCGTGTGCCATTCTGATTTACATACCGCCAGAAACGATTGGGGCGGAAGTGCTTATCCGGTAGTTCCTGGGCACGAAATTGTTGGTCGTGTTACCAAAGTTGGCAGCGAGGTGAGTAAATTTAAAGTTGGAGATATTGCAGCCATCGGTTGTATTGTAGATTCTTGTCAGGAATGCGCATCATGCAAGCAAGATTTAGAACAATACTGTATTCCAGGCTTTACCGGAACATACAATGCAAAAGATAAACATCTTGGCGGCCGTACATTTGGTGGCTACTCTGAAAAAATTGTGGTAGAAGAACACTTCGTTTTAAAAGTTCCGGAAAACCTTGATTTGGCTGCAACTGCGCCACTACTTTGTGCAGGAATAACAACCTGGTCGCCGTTAAAACATTGGAACGTTACTAAAGACAGTAAAGTTGCTGTTGTTGGTTTAGGTGGTTTGGGCCATATGGCAATAAAACTAGCCAAAGGATTAGGTGCTGAAGTAACACTTTTTTCAAGATCTCCGGAGAAAGAAAAAGATGCTAAAGAATTAGGTGCGAACGAGGTTATCATCTCTACAGATAGCGCACAGATGAAAAAAGTAGCCGGAAAGTTCGACTTAATTATTGATACCGTTCCTTATGTACATGATGTAAATGAATACATCCCAACGTTAAACATTAACGGTACAATTGTGTTGGTTGGTTATTTAGGTCCGCTTGACCCGATGTTGAACACCGTACCAATGATTATGGGCAGAAAATCTGTTGCCGGCTCGGTAATTGGTGGCATTGCCGAAACGCAGGAATTATTAGATTTCTGCGGCGAACACAATATCGTTTCGGATATTGAAGTAATTAAAATGCAAGATATTAACGAAGCTTACGAACGTATGCTTAAAAGTGATGTTCGCTATCGTTTCGTAATCGATATGGCTTCGCTTAAAAACTAAAAACATAAAACGGATAAGCAAGCTGCAAAAAATCTTGCTTATCCATTTTTACCTTATTGATGATTTTTTAACCACTCCAACCTGCGTTGATCAGGCAAGTGTTTTACCGAAAAGTTTTCAAATTTAGCTTCAAAACCTGCTCCATCCGGACTTGCGGCCATTAAACCTACCATAACGGGTGCGTTATCCTGCAGAGGCGCATTACGTGTCATAATGTAATTTTTATCATCAAGAGAATAGAAAATCTCTAAAGCATCCAATCTGCGAACAACTTTTATCCAAATAAATGGAGGAACCTTTTCTAAAGGCAAAACACTCCAATCGCTTTTATCGTGGGTAACAACCGTACTTACATTAAATTTTCCATCAACAAACTCCACTCCTGTTTTAATATAATTCTTTTCGTTGGTACGTATCATTAAACCCATCTGGTCGAACCGGGCTTTATAAGCACCCGTTAATTTAACCTTTGCTTCGAACTCACCACCGTAATTTGCAAAATAAAATGGGGCATCATCTACAGTAAAACCATAGTGAGCTATGCGCCAATAATCACTTTGTGGCGTTACCTGCATGATTAGGCTGTTATCTTTTATTTGCCATTTTGCAGGCTCATTAAACCATTGCATTTTTTCGAGGGTTTGCGCTTTCAATTCCAGCAAGCTGAACATAAGGCTTAGTGCCAAAAGGATTTTTTTCATTATCGAAGATTTCGTTTTAAGATTTTTTAAAATCACCATTCTACTTTAGTAAGTTAGCAAAGTTATTTGCCGCTAATTATAAATTCAATGGTAAAAAATAACCATAACAGCGCTTGCCAATGAGAGACCTACTCGATATAAAACTTTTCTCGCAACCTTTTCAAAACAACTTAAATAAAGATTTACAATTAGAAAGCGCCAAATACATTGCCCAGATGTATAGCAAATTGGAAAACTGCATTAGTGTTTTAAGCGATTTAAAGGCAAGAAAAAGTTATATTTCTTACAGTGCTGTTGCGGATAAAATCGGGCTTACCAACCGACCTACCGAAATTAAATCTATTTGGGAAGATGAGTTATTAAGTAAAGTGCATACAGAAGATCTTCAAAAAAAATACCGCCTCGAATTTCAGTTTTTTAAAATATTAAACAATGTTGATGTTCTTGAGCGAACAAATTACCAGCTAATTACCCGGCTAAGAATTAAAGATACAACGGGCAAATACATATTAATAAAACATAGATTGTTATACGTTTCTAGCTCTGATGATGGGAGTATTTGGCTGGCTTTATGTTTATATGATGTTGTTTACAATCACCCAGAATTTACAATTCCTGATGGGGTAATTATTAATACGCTAACAGGAAAAGTTATAGAACACGATGAGCAAAAGTTTAGCAACATCATCTCAGAAAGGGAAAAGGAAATTTTACACTTAATTAAGCTCGGTTACCGCAGCAAAGAAATCGCCGATAAACTTTCATTAAGCATAAACACCATAAACCGGCACAGGCAAAATATTTTTAATAAGTTAAACGTAACCAATGCGCTTGAAGCCTGCCGAATTGCAGAAACCACAGGTTTGTTTTGAGGTGGTTATTACACTTAAAAAAGAATTGGATATTTTTTCTCAATTAGATTTAGAAATGTTTTATAACTTGGATTTAGGCAATGCGTAAATTTAGGTGTTATGCCTAATTTTAAAATCGAACGAAACAATGACACATTTAATTGAAGAAAATAAATTTGACGAGTTAAAGGAAGCCTTAATAAATTCAACTGAATATAAAATATACTTATATCTTTTGGATGTTTTAAATGACAAAACGGTTGAAATTGATGGAGAAAGTTTTTCAGCAGATAGATACCAGGAAGAATTTTTAGAAGGCTTGCAAATATTTGAGGCTCTCATCAAATCCAATATTGACAAAGTAAAACTCGATAAATTTCTAAATATCTTAGTTGAACTAGCTTTCAAAATGGGTGGATTTATTCAACTAATGTCTCAAACTGCAATGAACAAAGGTGTCTACTTATCTGACATTGAAGAATTATATAAAGTAAATCCAGCTATAAGACAGAGATTACAAGATTTCATTGAGTTTTTAAAAAAATCTGAAAATCAAGATAAACCAATTGCAAATCTTTCAGCTACAAAAGCACAAATATCTAGTTCAATTGGAAATTTATTGGAAAAATATGAAATTGGAGAAGATATGCTACAATTCGCTCAGTCATATGAAAGAGTTGAACAAACAGAAACGGCAATGAAAATTTATCGAGGTATTATGAATGACTTCGAATCCGAATCCGTAAAGGCAAGTAGCGGATTATTTCCTGAAATTTCATTTGTTGACGACAGACCTGAAAGTGAAATCAAAGTATTTGAAACTGCTAAAAAAAGTTTTGAAAGGCTAAGTGGACAAATTATAGCTGAACCAAAAAGAGTTCACATAAACAAAAATGAAAAAGCGAAAGAAATGGTGCTTGAAATGGAAAAAGCAAGTAACCAAACGTCACAAAAAAATGAGGGCGGATTTCTGAATAAACTAAAACGACTGTTTAAGAAAAACTAGGCATAACAAAGGTTTTGCAATAGTGGGGCGAAACTGCAAAGTTCAAGGGTAGTTCTTCGTTTGAACTTTTGTAAAAAATTGAAGATTTCCGATGTAAAATCGAGACAGGTCGTGCTTTGATTTTCCCCTCCATCGCAAAGCCCTGAAACGTTATGGATAATTTAAAAACATCAAAAAAACAATGAAAACAGTGTTTATTCTATATCATTCTTACGAACTTGAAGGATGTGATGAGACCAAATTAATTGGTGCATATTCGACAAAAGAACAAGCTGAATTGGCAATAATTCGACTTAAAGATAAGAATGGCTTCAAATATAGACCAGATGCATTTGAGATTTCTCAACACGAACTTGATCAAGATAACTGGAAAGAAGGTTTTTCGACTATGACAAACATTCAAGTAAAAAATAAAAACGATACTTGGATAACAGTTGAAGCCGAGTGCTTGCCGGATAACCTGTATCAAATTTGGGAGCTAAACGAAAATAAATTACTAGGTGAGTTTAAACATTTGGACATTGTAGAGTGTGAAGAAAAAGACAATGATTTATTTGCGGTTAAACTTGTAAGTAAATCTGACATACAACCAAGTAACAACAGTTAAACATATCCGAAGAGTTAATAAGGGCTTTTCGATAGTGGGGTGAAACTGTATTAACTTAATCAAACAATAACCAAATCAATACGCACCGCCCAAAATAATTCACTAAATTTAATTATTAAAAATCTAACCAAAAAAAAAACTTATGGCAATTATCAATCCTCACATTAACTTCAACGGAAATGCCGAAGAAGCTTTTAATTTCTACAAATCAGTATTTGGCGGAGCATTTGCAAAAATTATGCGTTTTAAAGATTTAGCAAGTGATGATTTTCCGGTATCAGAAAACGAAGCAAATAAAATCATGCACATTGCTTTACCTATCGGACCGAACATTTTAATGGGAAATGATGTTCCGGAAATTTTAGGTAAAACGAACGAAAATGAAAACAGAAGTAAAATTTCTATAAGCGCAGAAAGCAAAGAAGAAGCCGATAAATTATTTAATGGGCTTTCGGCAGGCGGACAAGTTGAAATGCCTATTGCTGAAAGTCCATGGGGTTCATATTTTGGAATGTTCAGAGATAAATATGGTATTGAATGGATGGTAGATTTCGACCCGAATTACAAAGGGCAAATTTAATCAAGATAATTTAAGAATCGTTTGTAACGAATTATCTCTCAGCTTCTATTGTTTAAATGTGCCTTCAATTTATGCCATATCGCAAAAAAGTAATTTTGTATCTCTGTTAAAATTTGTAATTTAATATTACGTTTCTATCGAAACTTCCTCCCTATCTAAAATCCCAATAAATTATTAGAAAACAAATATTTAAACACTAATGGAAGAAATAGAATTAATGAGTTTAACGGACCAGGAATTAATAGACGAAAGAAAAGAACTAAAATCATTCTCTATACTAAATGCTTTCCTTATTGGTTTTTTAGTAGGAATTATTTTTGTGAGCATTTATTACAGCGCATATAACGTTTCACTTATCATACCTCTTTTTCTTATTTACAAATTTACTAATGACCCAAAAAACAAAAGGGTTAAAAAGGTAGATGAGCTATTGAAAGAACGAAACATAAAATAAAGAACCAAGCTATATAGTAAAGAAAACCAAATCAAAAAATCTGTAATATGAGCAAACAAATTTTCATCAACTTCCCTGTTAAAGACCTACAAAAATCAACAGATTTTTACACTGCATTAGGCTTTACAAACAATCCACAATTTTCTGACGATACTGCAAAATGTATGGTTTGGAGCGAAAATATTTTCGTAATGCTTTTAAACCACGAGAAATTTGCAACTTTTGCAACCAAACCAATTGCCGATACTAAAGCGGGTTTAGCAGGTCTTTTTTCATTATCGGTTGATAGTGTTGAAGAAGTAAACAAAATTGTAGAAGCTGGTTTAAAAGCCGGCGGAACTGAACCTAACGAGTTAAGAGATTATGGCTTTATGGTACAAAGAACCATCGAAGATTTTGACGGACATACCTGGGAAGTTTTCTTTATGGATATGACCAAATTTCCGACAGAACAGCCAGCAAGTTAATAACTACAAAATAAATACTTATCCTTTAAGGAGAAATTAAATTATAAAAAAGCTGAAGCGAAAACTTCAGCTTTTCTCATTAAATTAGTTTTTGCTATTTCTATCATTTGCAAAAAAAGATGTGAATAAATGAAAATTATAAGGCTTAACATTATTTTATTTTTTCTTTTCGGGCAGCTATGCTACGGACAAAAAACTAATCAAAAAACAAAAATGGAAACAGCATCAAAAAACAATATTGCTTTTAAAAGTGGGTATTCTGATGTGAATGGAATGAAAATGTATTACGAAATCCATGGAAAAGGAAAGCCAATTGTTCTTGTTCATGGTGGAGGTTCTACCATCCAAACTAATTTCGAAAAAGTTATCCCATTGTTGGCCAAAAACCGTGAAGTTATTGCTGTTGAAATTCAGGCACACGGGCGCACAAGCGACCGCAACGCTGACCTTACCTTTGAACAAGACGCAGATGATATTGCAACGCTGCTGAAAAATTTAAATATAGGCAAAGCCGATTTTTTAGGTTTTAGTAATGGTGGTACAACAACTTTGCAAATCGCTATCCGCCACCCAAAATTGGTTAACAAAATAATTTTAGGTTCTGCACTCGCTAAACGCAATGGAGTGCCAGATTGGTTCTGGGGATTTATGGCTCAAGCGAAACTAGAAAATATGCCAAAACCATTGCAAGATGGCTATAAAAAGGTTGCGCCAAATCCTGATGGTTTACAGGTAATGCATGATAGAGACGCTAAAAGAATGGTAAATTTTAAAGACATTCCTGATGAACAGATTAAAGCAATTAAGGCTCCAACACTAATTATTATTGGCGATAAAGATGTTATTTTGCCAGAACATGCGTTGGAGTTACACAGGCAAATTGCAAATTCGGAACTAGCAATAATTCCTGGCGGACATGGAGAATACATCGGAGAAATTACGACTTTAAAACCTGATTTTAAAGAAAGTGAGCTGGTTATTCCGCTGATTGAAAAATTCCTCAACAAGGTTGAAAAATAACCATAGATTAAAAACAAAATTTCGGATTCTGGCTGAGTATTTCTTGTAACCGAATCGAACTACTGAATGTCTAACCACTTAATTATTGCACCCAATTACTAATTTTAACAAAAAACCATGACATCAACACATATAGAATTAGTAAAGAAAGCATACAACGCCTTTAACAACAGAGATATTGATACCGCACTTTCTACAATGCACCAAAATGTACAATGGCCAAAGGCTTTTGAAGGTGGGTACGTAAGCGGACATGATGAAATAAGAGCTTACTGGACAAGACAATGGTCGGAGATAAATCCTGTTGTTACACCAGTCGCTTTCAAAGAAAGAGAAAATGGAAGCTTAGAAATTACAGTACATCAAAAAGTTAAAGATTTACAAGACAATATAATTTTTGATGGAAATGTAAAACACATCTACAACCTAGAAGATAATTTATTGAGGCGTATGGATATCGAACTTTAACAAACTTTAAACATCATCTTAAAAACATCAGACCTAATCTATGAAGAACCTCGTTTTTTATCACTTCGCTTTTTTCACACTTTTATCGTTAAGTGCATTTTCACAATCGAAAGATAATGCAGAATTGCAAAAAATGTACGATGAAGACCAAGGTGCAAGGCAATCTGGCAAAATAGATTGGAAAATTTTATCTAAACAGGATAGTTTAAGAGAACGAAAAGTTTACGAATTTATTAAAGATGGTAAAATTGTAACCGGTAAAGATTACTATAATTCGGCCATGATTTTTCAACACGGTAGAGATACAACAGCTTCTGCAATGGCTGTTAAACAAATGAAAAAAGCGATTGAATTAGACCCCACAATTAATAAGTGGTTATTAGCCGCCGCGATTGATAGAGACTTGATGAGGAGAAATAAACCTCAGATTTATGGAACGCAGTATATTAAAATGGGAGAAAATGCAAAATTTGAACGCTATAAAATTGATACCACTAAGGTTACTGACGAGCAAAGAAAATATTACAACGTAGAAACCCTTGCCGAGCAGAAGTTAAAAGAGCGAAGCATGAATCTACTTTCAGTTTCTGATTATCATTCAAAATCAAATGCAATTGATAATACGGTAAAATTTATAAAAACTGAGTTTAAAAAAGGAGCACAATCTGAATATGATATTTCTGAAAGTAGAATTAATACCTTCGGTTATGAATTAATGGGTGCTAATAAAGAAGAGGAAGCCTTAAAGATTTTCAAACTCAATACAGAAATTTACCCTAACGGATTTAATGCTTTTGATAGTTATGGTGAATGCTTAATGAAGCTTGGCAAAAAAGCAGAAAGCTTAAAGGCATATAAAAAATCGTTAGCACTAAATCCGAAGAATGATAATGCAAGAAAAATTTTAAGCGAGAATAAAATGTAATTCTATCAATGCTTTAAAAAGAGTTTAAAAATTCAAGATAAAGCGGAACACTTTTTTCTATGTACTCATCAGTAGTGTTAAGTTCGATTCCGTAATAGGCAAAGAATGGTTTGTAATCTGCCCTAACATATTCAAAACTAAGCTCAAACGGTCGGGTTAATTCTTCCAACGTATATCTATATTTTTCTCCTTGATTGTATTCGTGTTCCTCTACCCCTACGGACATAGCTAAGGCAACTTTTTTGCCCGAAACTTTGTAGCCGCTTTTACTTCCGTAAGCCCATCCGTATATTAAAACTTCATCAATCCATTTTTTTAGCAAGGCCGGACAGCTAAACCAAAAAACTGGAAATTGAAAAACAATTTTATCGTATTGCTCTACCAGTTGTTGCTCCTTTAAAACGTCAATATTTCCGTCAGGATAAGTTTTATGCAAATCATGTATGGTATAAATTTCAGGGTACTTTTTCAATTCTGCCACCCATCTTTTATTAATTACAGATTTATTTAAATCGGGATGAGTTACAATTACTAATATTTTCATTCGTTTTTATTTTAATTCAAATTTACGAGCCAAACCCGTCATTTTGTATATTAGCTACCAATTGTAATGTACTATCAAAAATGTAAGTAATGACTGAAATCAAGCAGACATCAACAAATTTTGCAAACAAGCAGGCATTAGCCGATGAATGTCCGGAGGTTTATGCTGCCAATTTAATCGGCGGACAATGGTCTTTGGTAATTTGTTCTTGGTTACTAAACGGCAAATTACGTTTTGGAGAATTGAAAAAATTCTTGCCCAACATAACCGAAAGAATGCTGACTTTACAACTCCGGAAACTCGAAGAAAATAAAATTGTAAGTCGAAAGGTTTATGCACAGGTTCCACCGAAGGTAGAATATGAATTAACTGAAATTGGCTACGAATTAAAATCTGTTATCAAAGGTCTGGAAAAATGGGGAGAAAGACATAAAAACCTAATTAACACATCTGAAAGTTAGAAATTAGAAATCAATAAATAAATTTATGAGCGATTCAATTCAGAATAATCAGGATAAAAACTTAGAGGTTTTTTATCATGGCACCAAAGCCGATTTAAAAATTGGCGACTTAATCAAACCTGGTTTTAATTCAAATTACGGAAGCCGAAATAAGGCCAAATTTGTTTATTTTTCAGCAACACTGGAAGCTTCTATCTGGGGCGCAGAATTGGCAGTTGGTGAAAACGCAGAAAGAATTTACATCGTTGAACCTATCGGGAAATTTGAAGACGACCCTAATTTAACGGATAAAAAATATCCCGGCAATCCAACAAAATCCTACAGAACAGCGCAAGCTTTAAAAGTAGTTGGAGAAATTAAGGAATGGAACGGACATACTCCAGAGCAATTAAATGCAATGAAAGCTAATCTCGAAAAGCTAAAGCAACAAGGAATCGAGGCGATTGAAGATTAATTATTTTGTAAAGAATAAATTATGACTTTACTCCGTTTGATGTAGAAAATCCATTCTTTTATATTTGCGATATGGAGATAAGATTAGCACAAACAGAAGATGTTCCGGCAATTATGCATTTGGTTAAAAAAGTTGTTCCGCTTATGCGTGCCACAGGAAATTTTCAGTGGGGAGATGATTATCCAAATCCAGAAGTTTTTGAAAAAGACATTGCAATTGGCCAATTGTGGGTGGCAGAATTAGATGGTAAAATTGGTGGTGTTTCGGCCATTACAACCGACCAAGACCCTGAATATGCAGATGCAGGTTGGGATATTACAGAGGAAGCCATTGTTACACATCGCCTTGCGGTAGATCCTGATTTACAGGGAAAAGGAATTGCCAAGGCGCTAATGCAACAAGCTGAAATTGTAGCGAACAACAGAGGCATAAAAATACTTAGAGTTGATACCAATACTGAAAACAAGGCAACTAATGCTTTATTTCCTAAACTTGGTTACGATTTTAGTGGCGAAATCAGTTTGGCGAAAAGACCGGGATTAAGATTCTTCTGTTATCAAAAATTGCTATAAAAAATTATTACAGCAATTCTATTTTCTTTAACCAATCTTTAACTTGTTTTTCTACTTGTATGTACTTTTCACCTTCCATAATATACAAAATATTATCTCGCTCTACACCGCCTTTGGTGCTGTAACCTTCTAAGTGTTTGCTACCACTACTAAGTTCTTTTACCGTTTCAAAGCTACTGCCAATACCATAACCTGCATTAGTGTTAAACGGAATAACGGTTTTGCCCTTTAAATTATAGGTTTTTAAAAAGCTTTTAATTGGTGGCGGCAACTGCATAGACCATGTTGGGAAACCAATAAATACCAAATCGTAACTTTCTATATTATTAATTTTAGTTTTCAATGGCGGTAGAAATCCCGAATTGAGTTCTCTTGAAACTTGCTCCACTGTTAATTTATAATCTGTTGGATAAGGATTTTTAACTTCAAGCTCAACTAAATCGCCACCAATGTTTTTATAAATCATTTCCGCAACTGCTTTTGTATTTTTAGTCCGGGATAAATAAACTATCAAAATCTTTTTCTTGGCAATATTTTGTTGTTTAGAATTCACATCTGGTTGCGCATTACTGCAAGCTGATGTGAAAAATGTAATTAAAAATCCGAGGCAAAAAACCAAAAACTTATTCTTCATTTTATGAGGATTATTTACCTACAATTTTCTGCAAATGTGCAGGATAACGTTCGCCCTGAATTGTAATTTTAGATGCAGCCGCTTCAATTTGCTGTAAATCGTCGCTCGTAAGTCCAACAGAAACGCCTCCAATATTTTCTTCAAGTCGATGTAGTTTTGTAGTGCCTGGAATTGGTGCAATCCAATTTTTTTGAGCCAATAACCATGCAAGTGCGATTTGTGCAGGCGTTGCATCTTTTTCAACTGCAATGGTTTTTACCAATTCTACCAAGCTCTGGTTTGCCTTTCTGTTCTCTTCAGAAAAACGAGGAACGATGTTCCTAAAATCTGAAGCATCGAATTTAGTTTCTTCGTTTATTGCTCCGGTTAAAAATCCTTTACCTAGTGGACTAAATGGAACAAAGCCAATGCCCAATTCTTCCAAAAGTGGAATAATTTCTTGCTCAGGCTCACGGAAAAACAATGAATATTCGCTTTGCAAAGCAGCTACAGGTTGCACAGCGTTAGCCTTGCGTATGCTTTCTACGCCAGCTTCTGATAAACCAAAATGCTTTACCTTTCCTTCTGCAATTAAATCTTTTACAGTTCCAGCCGCATCTTCCATCCGTACATTTGGGTCAACACGGTGTTGGTAGAGTAAATCAATGTAATCTGTGTTTAATCTTTTCAAAGAACCTTCAACTGCGGCTCTAATTCGTGCCGGGCTACTATCTAAACCTTTTGTAGAATCTCCATCCTTAAAACCAAACTTTGTTGCAATAACAACCTTGTTTCTAAATGAAGCTAAAGCTTCGCCTAATAATATTTCATTAGCAAATGGTCCATAACATTCTGCGGTATCAAAAAATGTTATGCCATTTTCGTAAGCACCCTGAATTAATTTAATGGCTTCTTGTTTATCAGTTGCAGGTCCGTAGCCAAAACTTAAGCCCATACATCCCAATCCTAAAGCAGAAACTTCTAAGCCGTTTTTACCTAATATTCTTTTTTCCATAATGATAAAATTAAAAATAGAAATGCGCTGATTTCCAATTATAAATACAAATGTCGGGAAGGATTGTGTTGCTTTTATTATATAGATTACTGCAATCTATACCATTATTACTGATGGCTTGGCAAAACACATTGAGCAGTGTTCAAAAAGCTTAATTTTATAAAAAATTAAACAAGGAAATGGATATTGTAAACTTTGATAGTGTTAGCGATTATAATAATTACAACAATAACCAAACGCTGCATCCTTTAGTAAGCATTGTTGATTTATCGCAGGCATCGCCAAGAAAAAATTATAAAATGAACTTTAATGTTTATTGCATTGTACTTAAAAATGTAAAGTGTGGTGATATTAAATACGGCAACCATTCGTACGATTACCAGGAAGGAACTTTAGTTTTTTTTGGTCCGGGTCAAGTTGCTGAAGTTATTAATCAGGATTATTACCAACCATCTGGATATGCTTTGGTATTTCACCCAGATTTATTGCACCATACCGCATTAGGAAAGCACATTAACGATTACAATTTTTTCTCATACAATACTAATGAAGCCTTGCATTTATCAGAAAAGGAAAAGAAGATAATTGCAGATTGTTTTTCGAAAATTCAGTACGAACTGGAACAGTCTATTGATAAACACAGCAAGACTTTAATTGCATCAAACATCGAATTGTTTTTGAACTATTGCACAAGGTTTTATGATAGACAGTTTATCACCAGAGATAACGTAAATAAAGGCATTTTGGAAAAGTTCGAGCAGCTTTTAAATGACTATTTCCAATCAGAAAAACCAGCTAAAATTGGTTTGCCATCTGTAGCTTATTGTGCTGATGAAATGAATTTATCTCCAAATTATTTTGGAGATTTAATTAAGAAAGAAACTGGTAAAACCGCACAGGAATATGTTCAGGGTAAAATAATCGAAGTGGCAAAAGAAAGAATTTTTGATTTACAAAAAACCGTTAGCGAAGTTGCTTATGATTTAGGCTTTAAATATCCGCAGCATTTTACACGTTTCTTTAAGCAAAGAATGGGCATTTCACCTAATGAGTATCGTAATGTAAATTAGTTTAAGGCATTAATACCCAACAAAACAGCCAAAATTTTCGAAAACCATCATCAATTCATCGGCAAATATTAATAACGACAATTTGCCAGAGCGTAGCTTGTTTGGCAAAAAGCCAAAGTATTTTTTAAATGCACTGGTAAAATGGGTTGCATGTTTATAGCCTACCTTTTCAGAAATTTCGGCAATGGTAAATTCATTTTCTATAACCATTAACTTTGCCTGTTCCATTTTATACTGGTTTAAGTAACCGTAAACCGTATTACCGAATAGCGTTTTAAAATCACGTTTCAGGTTAAATTCATTAGTACCAACCCTTAAAGCAAGCGTTTTTAAAGAAAGTTGCTCGCCGGTATTACTAATTAAAATTTCCCTCGCTTCCTGCATTTTCTCCATTTCTGTTTGCTTAAGCAATGCCGGAGCTGAATTATTTTGAACCTGCTCAAATTGAGAAATCTGCAAGGCTAATAATTCGATTACTTTCGATTCTAGCAAAAGTTGTTGGTGGAAATCACCACTATCAGATGTACTTAAACGTTGTACAATAGAGCTAATTTCTGGTGTAATTGGCAGGTTACCAGCTGAAAGTACAGCGGGTTCTCCGTCATCCTTCAAAAGTGTTAATTGTTGGTATGCCAGATGATTTATGGGAATGTATCTTCTTAAAAACTCTTTGCTCAAATTAATGCATACAACTTCGTCTTTTAAGCTGCGCATCTCTATTCTGGTAGATTTTAATGCAACCTTGCATAAATTATGTTGCTGCGCCGCTATTTCCAAATCATCAGTAACGCCTCCTCTTTTACTTATGCTGATGCTACCTTTCATCACAAAAATCATTTGATAAGATTCTGGTTGAGTATCATCAGGATAAGCCATTTTTATTTCAACCTTATTTCTATTGCCCACATTAATACTGTGGCTCACTGTTATGGCTTTATTAAATGAATATACGCTTTCCATCGATGGAATATATTCTCCTTTAAGCGTTGTTTCTTCTCCCGATTGCGTCATGTTCAGAATCTATCTTTGCGCAAAGTTATTCTTATTAAGACCTATTCTAAAGAAGAAGTTAAAAAAGTTACACAATTATTAATGAAACACGCTTTACTAGTAATCACATTTTTTATCATTTCAATTGCTGCTAAAGCACAAACTGGCTCATTATCGGGTAAAATCATAGATGAACAGGGAAAACCTTTAGCTGGTGCAACCATCTCCATTAAAGAGATTAACAGAAGCACAATGACGGATGATGACGGAAAATATGAATTGAGGGCATTACCATACGGCAACTACGTTTTGCTAATAAGCTCTGTTGTATCAGAACCGAAAAAACTTTCTGTAAAAATTGATGGCGCTTCAATTACCGCCAATTCTAAAGTAAAAGGCATTTCTGATAAAGAACTCGGGCAAGTAAACATTCAGGGTAAAACCGAAAAGAAAAAAATAGAAACTTCTGGTTTTGCGGTAAATGTTATCGATACAAAAGAAGCTTCCTTAAGAAATTTACAAACTAACGAACTATTAAACAGAACGGTTGGCGTAAGGGTTCGTCAGAGCGGTGGTTTAGGTTCTGATGCAAGTTACAACCTTAACGGCATGTCTGGCAGAGCGATTGGTGTATTTATAGATGGAATTGAAATCTCTACATATGGTTCTTCTTTCAACTTAAATAATATTTTACCTGCTTTAATAGAACGTATTGAGGTTTACAAAGGCGTTTTACCAGCGCACCTTGCAGGAGATTTTCTTGGTGGCGGTATTAATGTAATCCTTAAGAAAGGTGGTATGCGAAATAACCTGATTGCTTCTGTTTCTTATGGCTCATTCAATACGCAGCAGGCAGATTTAAGCGGTATGTATCGCAATGCGAAATCTGGTTTTACGGTGCGTGGATCAGGCTTTTACAGTTATACCGATAATGATTACGAAGTATGGGGACAATTTGTAAGAAACGAAATGCCTAACGGACAAATGGTTGAAACCAGAGGCAGACGTTTTAACGATGCTTATAAATCTTTCGGCGGACGTTTCGAACTTGGCTTTACAGATGTAAAATGGGCAGATAATTTAATGCTGAATTACAATTTCTCCGATACTTACGATGAAGTTCAGCACGGGCAATATATGAGCAGACCTTACATGGGTAGGTTCTCAGAATCTCAGGCACATGTTATTGGTTTAGATTACAAAAAGAATAACCTGTTTTTAAAAGGCTTAAACTTTAATTTCAACGGTGTTTACAGTGATAGACAACAATACATCCAGGATACGGTAAGTTACAGGTACAACTGGAACGGCGAAAGAGTTATTGGTATAAGGGGCGACCCTTTAAGAACTTTAAACGGCGGTCAGCAAGGTTTGCCAACCATGAACACGATTAACAGGCAAATTGCAACATTGCGTTCTAGCTTAAGTTATAACATTGTTCAAAACCATAAAATTGTTTTAAACCATATGTTTTATGTAGTTGATAGACAAGACTCTGATGCTTTAAGAACGGTTTTAGAAAGAAACTACTTATCTACAAGTGATTTAACCAAGAATGTTTCGTCGTTATCTTACGAAGCTGAAACTTTTAACGGCCGTTTAAGAACCAATTTATTTGCAAAGTATTATCAGCAAAAAATCGACCGCATGGACCCAATACAACAAACGGTTAACGGCGTGCCGACAAGGGTAGAGAGAATTACCAGCGACAATAGAAATACAACCGGATATGGTTTTGCAGCATCGTATTCTATAATTAATAATCTGGTGTTAATCGCATCAGCAGAAAAGGCGGTAAGAATGCCCGGAGAATCTGAAATTTTTGGTAATCAGGCTGATAACTTAACGCCAAATCCATCTATTCGTCCAGAAATTAGCGATAATTTTAACTTAGGTTTTAGAGCTGGTGCATACCAGATTAACGACCACAAAATTTCTGTTTCTGGTGCTGGTTTTATCCGTAATACAAAAGATAAAATTGTTTTATTATCAAACGATAGAAACATCACGAATGTAGAAACCACTAACAACGTAAATCTTTCTGGCGTACGTTCAATTGGTTTCGAAGCCGAAATAAACTACATATATCGCAACCTTAATGTGATATTAAACATGTCGAAGTTTAATGCTTTGCTGCAAGATAATGCTTCATTATTTAACGGTCGACAAATACCTAACGAACCATTTTTTACCGCGAACGGAAATGTTCAATATCGATTTAATGATGTTTTGCAGAAAAAATCGATGGTTAACCTTTACTACAATTTTGGATATGTACATCCATTCGAAACCATCTGGCAATTAAGACGCGATGAGTTTAACGTAACACCAACGCAATTTATTCAGGATTTAGGTGCTAGTTATCGCTTCCCAAACCAAAGAATGGTGTTGAGTTTTGATGCCAAAAACATCTTCAACAAAGAAGCATACGACAATTTCGCTGCTCAAAAACCAGGCAGAGCCTTTTACTTAAAATTTAACTATACCATTAATAATTTTTAAAATCTAATTTATAAAAGATGAAAAAGCAATTTTTAAAACTCCTGATGTTAGGAGCCGTTGCAACAACCATTACGCTTGCAGGTTGTTCAAAAACTGGTGAAGAGCCTCAACCCGAAGAAAATTTAGGCGATTCTAACCGCTGGATTACACTTTCTGGTGCTTTAATGGGTACAACTGCTGGTGATGGTAATGGCGGGACGATGGTTTATTCTGTAAGTGTAAACGATGCTAAAGATCCTAACAAATCATTCAGCGTTTATGATAATGGTTTCCCGGTAAGATCTCAACGCACTGCTCGTTTACAATCATCAAACGATGGTGCAACACTTTTTAACATTGCATATACTGGTGCAAACGGAGGCGAATTCTCTAAATATAAAGTAAATGGTGGTTCTAACTACTCAGAATTATCTGATAAAGTAAATATCTCTAGCTACGCCACAACTTCGCCAAGATGGGTTAAATTATTTGATAACGACCAAACAGGTATTGCGGTAAACGTTTCAGGTGTAAAAATTACGACTGGTGCAGGTGGTGCATACAGCTATGCAAGAGGTACATCAACTGTGTTATCTTTAAATTTACAAGCTGCAGGTATTAAAACTTACGAGCAATATGAAATTCCACTTTCTACACAAGAAGAAGCTCAAGGTTTTTACATCGGTCGTTTAGATGGACCAGTTTTAAACAAAGCTGGCGATAAATTAATCATCGGTGCATCAAGAAGTAAATACAACACAACTACAGGTGTTGCTGATAACACAGGAACGGTTAAAATTTCTTCGAAATCAGTTGTGGTAGATTATCCTTCATTAAAAAATCCAAAAGTTATCTCTTCTACGGTTAGTCAAGGTAATACAAATGGTTACCGTAGTTTTAACGCTTTCTTAGGCGAAGATGGTAACATCTATCAGGCAACACAAAACGGTACTTCAGGTTCTCATATTTTAAGAATCGGACAAAATAACGAGTATGACAACTCTTATGTATTTAGCCTGGATGCGGCTTTGGGTGTAACCGGAAGTTATGTTGATGCCTGGAGATATGCTGGTAACGGAGTTGGAATTATTGCTTACAACGTTGCTGATAAAGGTGGTTACCTTGCATTAGTAAACTTAAACAACAGAACAGCAACAAAGGTAGCCATTCCTGATGATGTTGATTTAAGTTTCGGTCAGTACCAGGGATTTGTGGTAAACGGCGATGAAATATTTGTTGCAGTGACTCCGGTTGGTAAAGATGGTAACATCTACATTATCAACAGCAGAACTGGTGTATTAACCAAAGGTGCTAAATTGGTAAACAAAATCGGTAACCACTATATCGGTGTATTTTAATTAACATAAAAAATAAGGCTGTCTCAAATATTTGTTTACTCTATTAGGCAAGTTATATTCTGAACGGTCGTCATTCCCAATTTAATTGGGAATCTTAATGCGATTTGTGATTGCTTTAGGATTCCGGCCTTCGCGGGAATGACGAGAAAACGAAATAAAATTTCCTACTGAGTTATCAAATTCTACTTTTGAGACAGCCTCTTTTTTTAAATGACAATCTTAAAATTATTTTTAAAATAATTTTTCTTGCGGAGGTGTTGCACCAGCCAATCTGATGTAAACGGTTGCTTGCCCTCTATGATGTGTTTGATGCTCGAAACATTTATCTAAAGTCTGTGCTCTGGTTAAATCAAATCGACCAAAAACCTTAACCACTTCTTTTAATTTTGCTTCCGGAAGCTTTTTAATACTTGCAATTACAAAATCATAGCTTGCCAAAACATCTTTGGTAACCGTTGCTTTTGATTTATCTGTTCCCTTTTCTAAAGCGCCCATTGCCAATGGACTTTTTTCGCCGGTTGCAGTTGCTGCAAATGCATAATTTGCATCAGCTAAGTGAAGAAACTGATCTGCGAAAGAACGCATTTGAGGAGTTGGTTTCAAACTGTAAGAAGCTTCTGGCATAACATCAAGATATTCTTTAGTGTATGCTTTTGCTCTTTCCAATTCTTTAACAACTGCATCAGTTGCTGTTTGTGCTTTGGCTGCTCCCACTGTTAACACGAACAATGCAAGCAAAGTAATTTGTTTTAGTTTTTTCATTTTGTTGCTTTTAAAAACCTCAGAAACATGAGGCCTAAAGCAAAGATAGCTATTAATGTATTTCAGAAAATAACTGCAAACAAAAAAGAAATATCTGGAGGAAAATTATTTTAATTCAAATTAGTGCCGCAGCTCTTTAATTAACATTTAGTGGTAGTGTGAAATGAAATGTACTCCCCTTTGATAAAACACTTTCTACACCAATTTCGCCACCATGTCCGTTAATAATTTCTTTGCAAAGAAATAAACCAATACCAAAACCGGCAATTAAATTATTATTCTGCACCCGGTAAAAACGCTCAAACAATTTTGGCATCTCTTCATCCATGATTCCAACACCTTCATCCTTTACCTTAATAAAGATATTATTATCAATTCTAACACATGAAATCTGCACAGTAGAACCCAGCTCAGAATATTTTGCCGCATTATTTATCAGATTAATAATCACCTGGCTAATTTTTGCTCGGTCTGCATTAATCATAACAGATTCAACAGGCTCAAAAATAAAAACATGATTTGGATATAATATGAAAGTTTCTTCTTCTATATCCTTTAAGAGAACAGCAATATCAAAATCTATTTTTTCGATAAACAGTTTCCCCGATTCCAAACGAGCCAGATTAAGAAAACCATTAATCATATTAGTCATTCTTTTGGTTTGCTTTATAGATTGGAAAATTGCCCGCTTCGCCATTTCATCAGCTTCTGCAATTTGCTTCTTATCTAAAACCTGTAAATAAGCTGTTAACGATGTTAAAGGTGTTTTCAATTCATGACTAACCATGCTAATGAAATCATTTTTGCGCTGGTCGTGCTCCTTAATATCCGAAATATCACGTGTGGTTCCTGCTACAGCCTCTACTTCACCCCTTTCATCAATAACAGGGATTAAGATATAGTCATACACACGACTACCCAGAACAGCATGCGGAAAGGATACCTCTCCCCGAACAGATTCTTTAGTTGCAATGATATAGTCAATTTCACGTTCATGCATTTCAGCATGCCATGGCTCGTAACCATTTTCCAACAATCCCTTGCCAATTGCTTCTTCTGGGGTTTTTCCCCACATGGTTAGCAAAGCTTCATTCGCATAGATAAAGTTGTAATTCAAATCAAATACATACATCAAATCTGGCGTACCCGAGGTGATGGTTTCATATAATCTTTTTTGTTGTTCCGATTGCTCTTTTGCCTCTGTAAGCGCCTCTTCAAACCGTTTGCGATCGGTTATATCACTTGCCGCACCAAACCATTCCACTATTGTTCCGGCATCATCAATAATTGGTACTGCCCTTGAAAGTGTCCATCCAATAGAACCATCCCGCTGAAGCACACGATGCTCTAGCTGAAAAATTTTCTTTCCATGAATGGCCTCCTGAATTGCTGTTCTTACTTTTTCCTTATCTAAAGGATGAATATATTGCTCAATCCAATCGGCATTTGGCGCAGTTGTATTAGGCAGAAAACCTCTTCCATCAAGTTCTTGCATTACAAGCCAATCCGCACTCATACGGTAAACCATATCAGATGTAGCAGTAACTAACGCTCTAAAACGCTGCTCGCTTGCCACAACAGATTGCTGTTCTGAAATCAGATTATTAGATGCTGCGCTCATAATTAGTTAAACAATACCGAAAATCAGAAATAAAACGTGAAAATACAACCATTGTTTTAGATAAAATTTTTTGGCTTTAACCAGAAAAACAATATTGTGGAAACCGATTTATAGATCAATTAACCGCTTTCTGTAAAACTGTATCTAAAGATTTTTGAAGAATTTCGATTGCGTTTTCCATTTCACTTTTATCTAGATGGCCAAAACCTAAACGTATTGCCCGAAGGTTTTTAGTTTGATACAAAATTGTTTTTGGCAGGAACAAACCATAATTTGCACACTGCTGTTTCAGCCTGATTAAGCTAAAATCATCAAGCCATTCTACCCAAACCGCTAAGCCACGTGCCGGTATCTTAAATTTTATTTTGCCTTTCAATTTTTCGGTTAACAAATTCACAAAATCATCTCTTCGCTGTTTGTATATCTTTTTGTTTTTTTTCGCAAGGCGATGAACTTCCCCCTCTTCTATCCAATGGCTTAAAACCTGCTCTTTTATTACATCAATTCCGGGTTCTAAAATCCGCTGATGCTTTTCTAGTTCAGCAATAAACTCAGCTGGCGCTGTAATAAATCCATAGCCAAAACCTGATGGCAAAGAACGGGCGAACGAACCAATATAAACCACATTAGCATTCGGATTTACAGCCGATAACGGAAGAATTGGATTGTTATCATAATGAAAATCGAAATCGTGATCATCTTCTATTACTACAAAACCATAGGCATCTGCCAGCTCTAAAATCTCCATCCTTCGCTTTGCGCTCAAGCAATTTGTAGTTGGATAGTGGTAATTAGAGGTGAGATATAAAGCTCTGATTAAATTTTCTTCGCAAACTCTCTTTAATTCCTTTGTGTTTATACCGTCTTCGTCAACCGATACGGTAATAATTTGTGCACCCCTATCCAGCAAAGTCATGTTCGAACCGTAATAACTTGGCGAAGCTACAACCACTTTATCACCTTTTGAGATTAATAGTTTTATAGCTAAATACAAGCTTACTTCGTGACTGCTGGTGGTAAGAATGTTAGATGAAGAAATGCGCAAACCACGGGTTACATTTAAAAAATTAGAAAAGTGATTTTTAAATTCCGTGTGCGATTGCGATTGTTGTTGTTTCCAGCTGATGCCGTTTTTCTTTCTTTTCAGTTTTGATACATACAACCTGGCTAAAATATCGGTTTGTACTAATCTTAAATCGGGCAAACCATCATTAAATTGGTAAGGCAAATTACTGGTTTCAAGAGGGTCTTCTAAAATCACCGAACGCTTAAAAGCAAAACTGGTATTTAAATTTTGAGCAGGTTTTGCCTCTTTAATTTGCTTTTGATTTGAAAGTATAAACGTTCCTTTGTTTGGCAAAATTTCTATAAAACCTTGCAGCTGCAAATCATCAAAAGCTTTTATCAATGTATTGCGATTAACCTTAAGCAATTTGCAGAGCACACGCGTACCCGGAAGTTTTGTTCCTTCTGGTAGCAAACCCATTTGTATCGCTTTTATAAATTCGAAAACGATTTGCAGGTAAACCGCTACGCTGTCATTTGGCTTAAGTTGAATAAAGCTTTGAAAAGGAATTTGAACCGGACTATCCATTTTATTAAAACTGGTACACTTTAATGGTACGGCAAGATACTACTTTTGCAAAAAAAACAAACGAATGAAGAAACTTTACTTTGCTATACTTTTTGCAAGCTTAACGGGAGGTTTATCTGCCCAAATCAAAAAAGACAGCATTATTAATATGAATGATGTTGTGATTAATGAGAACCGTTTCAACACCCCAATTTCAAAACAAAACAGAAATGTTTATGTAATTGACAATGTTACTATTGCAAAATTACCAGGCAGAACGCTCCAGGAAGTATTGCAATATGCTAACGGAATAGACATTAGACAGCGTGGTGCTTTCGGCGGACAAGCGGATATTAGTGTAGATGGCGGCAGTTTTGAGCAAACGGTTTTGCTATTAAACGGTACAAAAATTATCGATATGCAAACAGCGCACAATATGCTTAACCTACCAATTCCAGTAGAAGCAATTGAGCGAATTGAGATTGTTCGTGGTCCGGCTGCTCGTATTTACGGCATTAACAGTTTAACTGGCGCCATTAACATTGTTACTAAAAAACCAACAACTTCCGGTGTTTTGGTTTCGACTTATGCCGGTTCAAATTTCGAGAAAAATACCGATGGAAACGGAAACACATTTGTTGGTGGTGGTGTTCAAGCTGGTGGTGTTTTAAGCAAAAAAAATCACCAACATTCTCTTTTCGGTGCGTATGATAAGGGGAATGGATATCGTTTCAACACAGGTTTCGAAAACACTAAATTGCTTTATCAGGGGAATTTCCAAATCGATGAATCGAACACCGTTGATGCTTTATTCGGTTATGTAAAAAGTGGTTTTGGCGCAAACGGATTTTATGCCAGTCCGGGCGATAAAAATTCTGACGAACACGTTCAAACCACGCTTGCTTCATTACAATCTAAACACCAGATATCTGATAAATGGACTTTAATGCCTCGTTTAAGTTACCGTTATAATTTTGATGATTACCGTTATTTTGGCCCATCAAATTTAAATGCAGGAAGAAGCAGGCATTACAGCAATTCCTTTTCAGCCGAATTAAATACAACTTATAAAATTGCCACTGGCGAATTTGGTTTTGGAGCAGAAGCAAGAAAAGATGATATTAATTCCACTAGCATTGGCGAACGCAACAGAGATAATTTAGGCATTTATGCTCAATACAGAACTCAATTGCTGGAAAAATTAAATGTAAATATTGGAACATATCTTAACTATAATTCTGATTATAAATGGCAAATTTACCCGGGTTTAGATGCGAGTTATGAAATTGCAAATGGCGTGAGGCTGGTAACCAATGTTGGTACAAGTCAGCGTATTCCATCTTTTACTGATTTATACTTAAACCAGCGCCCGGGAAATATTGGTAATGAAAACCTTTCTCCAGAAAATGCTTTACAGGCAGAACTGGGTTTAAAAATTGATAAGGGAAACTTCAATTTCAACGCCAACTACTTTTACAGAACCATAGATAAATTTATAGATTGGACACGAACGGTAACTACAGAACCTTGGCAAAGTAATAATATAGGCGATTTACAAACTAATGGCTTTAATGTTAGATCGAACTACAATTTTGCGGTAGCGGAGAAATCTAAAATCAATATTAATTTAGCTTATACTTATTTAGATTCTAAATTCACAGGCATCAATTCCCAACTTGCCTTTAAATATTTAATTTCATCTTTAAAACACCAGGTTACCAACACAGTTGATTTTCGTTATGCAAACTTTTCTGTATTACTGGCAACCCGTTTCAACCAAAGAATGTCAGGCCCATCTTATTGGATAAACGACGTTAGATTATCACAATCGGTAAATAAGTTTACATTCTTTTTAGATGCTCAAAATATATTTGATACTACTTACAACGAAATTGGAGCGATACCTTTGCCATCAAGATGGATTAGTTTAGGTGTAAAATTTGTGAGTTTTTAAATAATCTCTAACCAAAAAGCCAGCAAATGCTGGCTTTTTGGTTTTTATCTATACTCAGGAATCTTAAATCCTTAAAAAACCATTAATTGTTAATTTAGGTTATCCTGAAAGACTTTCTTAAATCTCCGGTTATTGAGGTTATTCCTGCACTAGTTCCGTGATTTGTATTGCTTCCTGCACTTGGTTTAGTAATCATAAACCTGAATTGATCGTTTGCATCTAATTTTATAATGTCAAATGGAATTGTTACAGTTTGAACGGTATTCGTTGCCATTTCTTCAAATGTAGAATTTACTGCAATTCTATCAACCCAAATGCCTAGTTTATTAATTTGTAACACTAATCTTAATGCAGTTTTACTAGACGAACTACTAATTTTTGGATTGTAATTTATAAATCCAGATAATTTATAATATCCTGTTTTGTTTATAGTAAATGTTTGCAAGTCAGTGTTCATTACTACATAAGCCGGGTTTGAAATAACAACGCTACTGGTTTCCCAAGGTATCGGAACTAATGTACTTCCATTAAAGGAAGATAGAGCCGAAGAAGACATAACGGCTAAAGGAATAAAACTTTTGTAATGCGTTGCCGTGTTCTCCAGCGTAAGGTGGGTTGCTAAAGGATGCCATCAATAGAGATCGAAGGTATTATAATAATTTGTGCAAATATTGTGCAAACTAATTGATACTTAATTCCTAAACCTATTCAAACTTCTATTTTACCAATTGCAATTGAATTATGCAAACTTCTTAATCGCCACTGATCTTGAAAATTCTATTTGCTTTCAATCAAAATTTACAAAAAAAAATCTATGTGCAAACTTTGTGCAAATAAAAAGCCCCACTCGGACGGAGTGGGGCTTAGCTTGATTTTTCAAGCTCCCTCTGCTGGGCTCGAACCAGCGACCCTCTGATTAACAGACAGACGCTATCCATTTCTAACAATATGTTTATCAATTAGTTACGACCTTTCAAAGAAATCCTGTAATGTATTTGTAACGGTTTTTTTTATAAACTCAAATTTAATTTTTTTTTCTAATACATCGTTCTAGCCTTTTATTTTTTTTCAAAAACCAACATAAATACTACACAAAATTGGGAGAAAAAAATAACTTGAATATATATATGTTCAAAGAATACCAAATGTTCAGATTGACAGATGGTGTTAAAAATGGAGTCAATAAAGCATTAGAGGCGATACTTTATTGCTTGTACACATATCAAACTAATGAGAACCTAACAGAAAAACTTATGAACCATCAAAACTCCTTTACCAGACAATTTAGATGGAGAATATCGGAGTGGATATTTCATCAATCGCGAGCTCTAAACGCTGTTTTTGATGCTCTAAAAGAGGTTTCTTATCGCTCATTTTGGGTGATTTGGCTGAGTTTTGGCTGAGTTATTTTGTATTGGAAGGCATACTTGAGGGTTTTACTAAGCTATAGACTAGAATTATAATCTATTTTAACTCTGAATTCTTTCCTAGCAAAACGAAATCATAATAATATAATCAATTCCGCTACTATTGGGGTTATCCTAAAGGCTGTAAACGTGTATATTTTTAACAATCCTTATTTTATACCATTGCACAATTATTTTAATTTTTTGAATATCTCTTGCATAGTTTGTTTATCCAGGCTTACCATATCCACCAATTTTAATGCTTTGACCATTTTTAGCGTACTGGTTTTGTAATGCTGAAAATGTGGTGTTGTCAAGTGGGATTGATAGGCCGCCTTATTCGCATATATCTCTATTATTCTAATCTGGGTAGGTGTCTCCTTCTGGAACATTGGGAAAATCGCAATCACACCTTGTTCTAGTTTTACAGAAGCCGAGGCTTCTTCTTTTAGGATAGCGTTATATTGCTCCAGGTATTCTGGTATGATTTCGATTTCGGAAATACGTACCATCATATCCTCCTGGACGATTGCGGTGGTATCAATAGATAAGACATTTCTCAGAGAATTTGCCTGCGTTCTGCTGACGTGCTTTTCGATCTGTTTTGCAACTTCTATTAGCTGCGTTTGCGTGATCCCGGTATTCATTCCCATTTTAACATGGGATTGCAGTTGGGATTCTACTCCCTGCATTGCGGCTAAAGCAGAAATAGTTACCAGTTCTCTTTGCTGATAGGTGAGCACATCGCTCTGGAAAACATCGGCAAATAAATGTTCCTTTAAAAAAGCATCGATGCTGGGAATGAATTCACCAAACCCCGGTGCCGGCTTTGCCTGGGACGTACCAGTTAAAGTCTCCAATACCTTTCTTCCACGTTCATAGTTGTCCCCTGAAGCACGGTTTATGATAATTTTCTTTCCCTCATTGTCACTAATGCCTTTGGATTTCCGCTCATCAATTACCTTCATGAAAACATTGATCGCATTGAGGCTTCGCGGAAAGCCGCAATAGGCATACAGTTGCACCAGAACTTCCTTGATTTCATTGACTGTAAGCCCTGCACCAAGTGCGGTGTTCAACTGTATCTTGAGGTTCGTCATATCACCAGTTGCGGTAAGTGACGAAATAGCCACCAGACTTTGCTGTGCCTGACTTAAAGAAGTACTGGTGCCAGTTTCAATTTGTGCGTTCATTGTTTTACTGCTTATGATCAAGGTCAGACAGATCACCCATTTGATAATGCTATGCCTTTTCATAATCTTGTTGATTTACTTCATGAAATTCCTGATCTGTTACTGCTTTAAGCCAGGCCACGCTTTCATCGCCATTGTAATTGGTAATGGCAATATGAACCATTCTGCCAGTAGCTGACGCCCCGTGCCAGTGTGTAACATTTTCTGGAATATTTATCACATCACCTTTTTTTATCGGCTGTGCAGTTTTGCCCTGTTCCTGATAAAAACCATTACCTTCAATAACAATCAGTACCTGTCCTTTTGGATGGGTATGCCAATTGGTTCTTGCCCCAGGTTCAAAGGTTACGGCACCAGCCGAAAAACCATTATTGTTGTCCCTTGCAACAAGGGGATATAAATATGCTTTTCCTGTAAACCAATCATTGGATAATGGTTCGCCCGATGGGAATATTTCTGTTGTTTCCATATTTAGAAATTTAAGAATTCTTTTTGATATAATCTCCCTAAGCTATTGCAGTTCAAACTTTACGGTTGCATTGCCAGAACCCAATGCAGCAGCAAGGCCAGCCGGATTATCAACCCGTGCAATCCTTGTATAACTATAAGACGTTGAAAACGTTTTATAAAAAAGAACCAACGTATTAGAACCGTAAAGTAACAAGTCTCCAGTGTGGATCGTTCCGGGGTTTGAAGCATTAGCTGGCAATGCTACCGGAAGGTCGAAATATTTTTCATTGCCGTTCAATTCGGTCATATTTAGCGTAAGTGGCAATCTAGCTTTAAAGGCAGTTGCCGCAGCATTACTGTTAAACGTAGCTGTAAATACAGCAGTACCTATCGTAACCTTCATCTTGCTTCCTGTTGGATTGTCTGTTTGTCCATCATTATCAGTACTTTCTGAAGTTATTTTCTGTTCATTGTCCTTGCCACAGCTTGACATACTTAAAGATAGAGAAACTAGCATCACAATGGTTGTTATAAGATATTTCATAGGATTAAATTTAGAAAGTGGATGCATCAATTACGTATCTATATCTAGCCCGCTTATCTACGATTTTTTCCCAGGCACCATTAATTTCATCAGCATTGATGAGCTGTACCTGCGGATAGATTTTATTCGCTGCGCAGTAGTCCATCACCTCCTGTGTCTCTGAAATACCGCCAATCATTGACCCGTTAAAGTTTACGCGGTTAAAGATCATATTAAAGTTATTGATTGGCAGCGCGCCATTTATCGGCTGTCCCACCTGTGTGAAATTGCCATATGGCTTTACGCAGTCTATGTATGGAGACATTTCATAGACATATGGAACTGTAGATATCATATAGTCCAGCTTGCCTTTCCAAGACTTTAAATCTTCTGCAGAATTTACAATGATCGCTTCTTTTGCCCCAAAAGCTTTGATATCACCTGTTTTTGAGGAAGACGTAGTAAATGCATAAACCTCTGCACCTTTGGAAACAGCAATTTTGATTGCCATGTGCCCCAGTCCGCCAATACCGACCACACCTACCTTGTCGCCCTTTTTCATTTTGTACTGCATCATCGGTGAATAGGTGGTTATCCCAGCGCAAAGCAGTGGCGCTGCAAATTGCAGATCAATATTGGTTGGAATTTTTATCGCGAAATGTTCGGTAACCACAATGTTATTTGAATAGCCTCCCTGGGTAATGCCCGTAGGCGAGCTTTTTTCAGGCGAACCGTAGGTTCCGACCATTCCCGTTGTTTCGCAATGGTGTTCTTCTCCTTTTTTACAACTCTCGCATTTCATGCAACTGTTAACCATACAGCCCACACCTGCTTTATCGCCTACCTTGAACTTGGTAACGCTTTTACCAATAGCGGTTACGATTCCTGCTATTTCATGACCAGGGACTTGCGGATATTGTTGCTTTCCCCAATGCCCCCTGATGGTATGGATATCCGAGTGGCAGATCCCAGAATATTTAATTTCAATTAAAATGTCATTGTCGCCTACTGGCCTGCGCTCAAAGCTCCAAGAGCTTAGTTTGCTTTGCTCGTCTTTTCCGGCAAAGCCTTTTGATTTAATATTATTAGCCATAATTGTCAGTTGATCTGTTTCTGAAAATACATTAAGTGGATCGGCAAGCATTAAGCCCGCACTTACAATTGCCGTTTGGTGAATGAACTTTCTTCTTGTTGAATAATCGGTACGTTCCATATCTGATATTTTTTCTCTAGTGATTTATATTCTAGTTGTTTTTCCTGCATCGCCTTTATAGAATATATGCACTTAAACTAGTGAAAGGCAATATTGCAGTGCACAAAACACCGATCATCTCCTCTTGTATTTATTCATGGGATTATTTTTTACCGTATTCTTCATCTGTAACTTTCTGCTGCCAGGTCACGATTCCCTTTTCCGTTTTGGGGAGGATATACATCTGTAGCATTCCCGTATCGGCACTTGCCCCATGCCAATGTTCTACGTTGGCCGGGCATTTTACGATATCTCCTTTTTTAAGGGCTTGTTTTGGCTGGCCTTTGATCTGGTGGTATCCCGTACCATCGGTGATGATCAGGATCTGACCCGCGGGATGTTTGTGCCAGTTGCTTCTCGCTCCGGGCTCGAAATAGACATTACCGACAACGGTATTATAAACCGAGTCATTCTCTACCAGCCCAATATTCCATGCCTTGCCCGTGAAATTTTCTGCTGGTCCAAGTGTGCCTTTCGGAAAAATAAAGTTTGGTTTTTTCTGATCCGCTTTTTTATTACTTTGGGCGCTTCCGGTAAAACTGAACAGAGCCAATGTAACGATTGCGGTTATTGTTAATACTTTCATATGATTTGATATTTAAATCTACTATTTCTGGTCTTTCAGGTGTTTGGTAAAAAAGGCCTCCAGCTTGTCGAACGGAATCAGGTCGGTTTTATCGTAAAGGTCGACATGCCCGGCATTTGGTATAATGACCAGTTCTTTTGGTTGTCCTGCACGTTTATAGGCATCTTCGCTAAATTCCCTGGAGTGTGCCTTATCTCCGGTAATGAACAACATTGGACGGGGTGAAATGGTTTCGATATCGTTGAAAGGGTAGAAGTTATTGAACTTTGTATTACTGCTCAATGTAGGATGTGTAGTCGTTTTCGGCGAGCCACCTTTAGGCGTATATTCCCCTCTTGGCGTGCGATAGAACTCATAGAACTCGCGCTGTATCGGATGGGTATTTGCATCCAGCTCGTGGGTAGTTCCTCCCGTATATTTGGTCTCGCCGCCCAAAAATTCGGCATAGCGTTGCGCTACTGCTTCTGCCTGGTTTTTTTTCCTTTGCTCAAGGCTCTGCGAATGGTTAAGAGCATTGCGGTTTGCCGAGCCCATGTCGTACATGCTCACCGTTGCAATTGCCTTCATCCTTGGGTCAATCTTGGCCGCGCTGACCACAAAGCTCCCACTTCCACATACGCCGAGTACTCCTATGCGCTCCCTGTCAACAAATTCTCTGGTACCAAGGAAATCCACAGCTGCACTGAAATCTTCGGCATACATGTCCGGAAGTACGGCATTGCGTGGTGAACCTTCACTTTCGCCCCAAAATGAAAGGTCAATTGCCAGGGCAATAAAACCCCTGTCCGCCATATTCGAGGCATACACATCCGCACTCTGTTCCTTTACTGCGCCCATCGGGTGGCCCACGACGATTGCTGCATTTTTTGCTTTCCTATCCAAGTTCTTGGGAATGAAAAGATGTCCAGCCACCTGGAGGTTATATTGGTTCTTGAAACTTACGGCATACAGGGCGACCTTGTCACTTACCTTAAACGTGGTGTAATCTTTAGCTGATATTTCTTTCATCTGTACATTTTTTGATGTCGATTGTGCATTTGCTGTAGCATATAAAAGCACAGCCGTGAGCGTGATAAAAATTGATTTATTCATGTTAAATGTTTTTGATGAATTTTGCCGGAACTCCTCCGACAATTGTATTTGGGGCAACGTCACTGGAAACAACTGCTCCAGCGGCAACCACGGCATTTTCTCCAATGGTAACTCCCGGAAGTATGGTTGCCCCCGCACCGATCCAGGCATTCTTTTTGATGTGTATGGCTTTTGGAACCAACGAATGCCGGTCTTCTATGAACGTTGGATGGCCTTCGGATAATATGCTTACTTTCGGAGCGATAAACACATCGTCCTCAATGGTAATTCCGCCAAGATCCAAAAAAACACAATCGAAATTGATGAACACATTTTTACCGATTTTGGTATGTTTTCCATAATTGATATGCAAAGGCGTGAATACCACAACACTTTCATAAATTTCCGAACCCGTAATCTGGCTTAATAAGCTTCTGATTTCATCTGGATCTGGGGTGCTGTTCATTTGGACCAAAAGTTTCTTGGTCGCAAACGATTCTTCTCGCATTCTGTATGCATCGGGATCGTTCGGTGAAATGGTTTCCCCATTGCGTAACCTCTCGAAAATGTTCTCTGTGCTCATTGCCCTGATTTTTAACTAAAACAAAGATAAAGGGATTCCAAAGACCTTCTGTTACATTTATTTCGCAAGTAATGTCAAATATTACCTATTATTAATTAAATATTATATTTTTACCTAATATGGCAGCAAATCAAAAAGTTATGCTCTACAAAGCAGTATCGGGAAGTGAATTTCCAGAGGATTTTAACATCCGGTTCCATACACATATGTATTGTCAGCGTGGGAGCGTGAAATTTCTCTTTAATGGCCAGCAATATGAAAGTAAAAAAGGTGAGTTTATTTTTTGGCTGGCGGGTATCGATGTTTCGGACCTGTCTTTTTCAAAAAATTTTAAGGCCACGGTTTTGTTTGTCGACAGCGATCTGCTTACCGCAAGTTTGCCCAGTGCCACGACGAGCATAGACAGCATTATACATTCCAAAGAATATCCGATCTTGCATCCGGATGAAAAAGACAAGGAGAAGATCCTGAAAAATTTTCAGTTGCTGTACGATATGTCCCAAGAAACAGGCCATCGGTTCTATGCGGAAGCACTTAAACTGCAAATGCAGATTTTCTTATTGGAGATGTGGCACATTTTTGAGGACGAGCTCGATAGAAAAAAAAGAAGTCTCCAAAGCGGAACCCTTTATGAGCAGTTCGTACAATTGGTGCGAGAACATTGCATGAGAGAGCGGGAGGTTCGGTTTTATAGCGATAAGCTGAATATCACCCCCAAGTACCTCAATTACATTTGCAAGGCCAATACCCGGATTACCGCCTCGGAATGGATACAGCGTAACGCAAAGGAGCGGATCATTATCCTGTTACAAAACAAGAAGCTAAATATTTCCGAAATAGCCGATGAAATGGACTTTTCGAGCCGTTCCTTTTTTACCCGCTATGTTAAAAAATTGCTGGGCGTGACGCCGAAGGAGTACCGAGAGCGTATATGAAAATTTTCTAATGATTTATTACCTATTCTGGTAAACTAAGGCATCCCGACATGGTGGTTATTTCCATCCTAGGAAATCGAACTTAGCCAAAAATACTTTTAAACCACCATAAAAATTTCAGTGTACAGGAATTTCTTCATGCATTATAACTATTTGTCTTTTGGCGCAAACGCCCCTGTCTTGATCCATTGGATCCATTCCTTTTTAAATTCAGCATGGCTTAACGGAGGAAGTGTACGACCCTCCCCAGGGTTCCATCCAGCCTTTACCAGTCCATCATCTGCATGGGCAATCAATTGCTCCATAGTTTTGTTTCCGTTGGTTTTAGGATTGACCAGTTGCTTGGCCAGTTGCGCAGGTGTTCTTCCCTGAAAAACCATTTTCATGTTTGCAGGAGGCAAATGCCAATTTGGGTCCCCAGGAGGGGTATTCAGACCGGGAACATTTTTAGGCTGATGACAGTTCATACATTTCATTGCGGTCACACCCTTTCCCTCAACCCCCCGTTTGGGAAACATCGCATGCAAATGGCTATCATCTCCCTGTAAAGGAATGTCTCCTGATGGATGGCAGTTCATACAACGTGGACTCATCAACACCTTATACACCTGCATAAATGCTTTTGTAGAGGCGACACTATCCTTTTCAGCTGCCTTAATATTTACAACGGTTGTTGTGGTTCCATGTTCAATACCAAAGCCCATGAAAATTACCAATGAAAACAGTACCGTTAGCACTGCAATCGTTCTTATTTTTCTAGAAAAGCCCTTTTGTGAATTTAAATCTTGTTTCATGTGAATGAGTTAATTTATCAACTGGATTCTCTTACTTTTTCGAGGCCTTGGCAGCCAAATGAATGGCATCTCTAATCCGCAAATAGGTACCGCAACGACAGATGTTTCCTGCCATGGCATCGTCGATATCTTGATCGGTTGGATTTTTATTCTCTTTGAGCAGAACAGCTGCCGACATGATCTGACCCGCTTGGCAGTAGCCGCATTGCGAAACATCAAGGTCAAGCCATGCTTTTTGCAGTGGGTGGTCATTGGTTTGCGAAAGTCCTTCTATCGTCACTACGCTTTTGCCCGCAGCCCTACTAACCTTAGTCACACAAGAACGGACTGCTTCACCATCTAAGTGAACAACGCAAGCACCGCACTGTGCAACTCCGCAGCCATACTTTGTGCCTACTAGGCCAACAATATCCCTCAGTACCCAAAGCAATGGCATATCAGGATCTGCATCTATTTTATGTGTCTTTTTATTGATATTTAAAGTGATCATATTTTTAGCTTAAATGTAATGGCAGAATTCTTTATACGTTCGGTGAACTTGTAGGTTTCGCAAGCATGAACGGTTGCTCGTAATACCGTTTTCCTGTTGCTTTGAATAGCGCATTGGCCACTGCACCGAAAACCGGAGGGAAAGGAGGTTCACCAAGTCCTGTCGGGTCAATGTCGTTCTCTACAAAGCTGACCTCTATTTTCTTTGGTGCCTCGGGCATGCGGATGATCCTATATTTATGAAAGTTACTTTCCTCTACAACACCCGCTTTGTGTGTAAGCCCACCATAAAGACTATTGCCAATTCCATCTACCACTGCTCCCTGAACCATATTCACCGCAGCATCCGGATTGATTACAATTCCGCAATCGACCGCACTGAACACCCTTTCTACATAGGGCTGTCCGTCCCGCATTACCATATCTATCACATGGGCAGCGTAGGAAGCGTGGCAGAAATAAGCAGAAACACCTCTGCTATATCTACTATGGTCGGCTCCATTCCAACCCGATTTTTCCTTCACTAGCTGGAGCACTGCCGCATAACGGTCGGGATTATAGTCGTTATTTCTACCTACAGGATTTTCTTTGGCTCTCTTGAGCAGTTCCAAACGGAAATCGATCGGGTCTTTCCCCATAGCTTCAGCCAGTTCATCCAAAAAAGATTGTTCGGCAGCAGCAGCAAAATTTGATCCCGGCGCTCTAAATGAACCCACTGTAATGTTCGATGGGATTTGCCAACTTTCAGCTAAGTAATTGTCAATTGCACCAGCTGGGAAACGGTTTGCATGCACAGCATGCTCAGGAATTCCTCCACCCTTTAAATGAAATCCGATCAGCTTTTTATCCGCATCAAGTGCGGCACGGTATGTGGCAGTGTACATTGGCCGGTAAATCCCATAAGTTGCATCATCCTCACGTGTATAAATCAATTTTACCGGTGCTTTAATTCGCCTGGAAATCAAAGCGGTTTCCACGAGGTAGTGTCCGTAAGATTTTCTGCCAAATCCACCACCCATCCTGGTCATCCGTATTTCTATTTTCTCGGCGGGTAGCTTCAATATTTTCATCAATGTCGGCTCTACGAAGCCAGGTATTTGAACTGGACCAATCAATAATGCCATATCATCCGTTACATGGGCGAAGAAATTAATGGGTTCCATGCAGTTGTGTGCAAGGAACGGTGCATTATAAGTTCTTTCAATAATCTGAGCAGCATTTTTAAATGCAGTTTCCGGATCGCCATCCTTTCTCAATTGTTGGCCAGGCTTTACTGCATATTCCTTCATCTTAGCTCGTTGGGCGTCGGTATCCTCTAATTCTCCTGGAACCTTTACCTCCCGTTTTCCATTTCTTCCACCAAAGGTATTCACTACGTCAGTTGCCTGGGTCCATTCTACAGTTAACTTTTTACGTGCTTCCATCACCTCCCAAGTTGTCTTTCCTACAACTACAAGTAAATCGTTGAAAGTACGCACGTCAAAACCACCCTGTTCAAAGCCATCTTCATAAAGTTTCATGGTAAAAACATCGGTTATACCCGGCATTTTCAACGCGTGGGCAGCATCGAAAGATTTGAGTTTCATCCCAAAAGCAGGTGGATGGTGGATCATTGCAATCAACATGCCTTCATGTTTGTAATCCAGGCCAAAGAGCGGTTTGCCTGAGACAATTTTCGATCCCTCTACATTTTTCTTGGAATTACCGACCACGCTGAAATTTTTAAGATCTTTAAGCTTCACCACACCTTTTGCAACGGTAATGGTAGCCGCTTTGGAAGCGAACTCTCCATATTTTCCTTTTTTACCAGATTTCTCATGATAAAGCATTCCCGCTTTAGTGGTAATTTCTTCGGCCGGTACGGCCCAAGTTTGGGCAGCCGCCTGGACTAGCATATATCGCCCAGTTGCACCTGCTTCGCGCAGCACTCTCCAATACATCCGCATGGAATTGCTTCCTCCAGTGAATTGTGGACCTAACTTTACATTATCATGATGCCCCATTTCAACTAATACTTGCTGCCAATCTACATCCAGTTCCTCGGCTACGATCATTGGCAGTGAAGTCATCACATTCTGTCCAAACTCCGGGTTAGGGCAAATGATCTTGATGGTACTGTCTGGCATAATCTTTATATAGCCGTTCAATTCGCTCCATTGTGCGAGAGTATCGGCGTTGGCAGTCCTGTCTGCGGCCGCAAATTTCGCCAGACCGCTAAAATGGATGAGCAACCCTCCTCCAGCAAGTGCGGAAGTTTTCAAAAATGAACGTCTACTTTGACTAGTATTGGTCTTTTCCATTGTGAATGGTTTTTATAATGTCTTTTAACAAGTTGGTTATTACAGTTAAGTTACTAATAATTAAGGCAATTAGTTAACCCATATGTCTGTAGGTCTCCAATCGGATACCTACAAGATCGTGTATTTTAGTTATTCGGTAGAGATTAATAGATGGTTCGGCTAAAGTTATAGATGAACTCCGCCTTATCATCTATGGTTAGGCTATAGCCTAGTCTTACTACTAGTGTTTTTGTCCTTTATTGATGTCAAAAAGATGAAGTATTTGTGGAAACAATGCCGCTAAATATTCATCAGCACCTTTCTTTGATCCTGGGAAAGTAAGCACTAACGTATTGCCTGCAAAACCTGCTATTCCCCTAGAAAGCATGGCATAGGGCATACGCTCTTGTCCATATCTTCTTGCTGTTTCCATGATGCCATCGATTGGCCTATCAATCAGCGGCGCAATAGCTTCAGGCGTAACGTCACGAGGAGATAAACCAGTTCCTCCGGTGAATATCACAAGTTGGTGTTGATACCCACAAAGTTCAACAGCTTTATTTCTTATCGTTTCTACCTCATCTTTTACAATTTCGTAAGCAAGTGTATCAATTCCCAGAGCTTCAAGCTGAGCGATGATGTGCTTACCAGAACTGTCTTCAGATTCGCCTCGAGAAACTGAGTCCGAACAGACAACCACTGCAGCTTTGAGATGAGAAAATTTCAAATGTTTAAGATCAGTCTTACCGCCTGATTTTTTAAGTAGCTTGATACTTGAAATCTCTACGCCCTTATCAATGGGTTTGAGCATGTCATAAATTGTAAGAGCCGTAATTGATGCGCCATGCATGGCCTCGACCTCAACACCTGTTTTGTAGATGGTATGCACTTCTACTGTAATGACCAGAGATAACCCCTCAATCTCATAAGAAATATTTGTGTATTCTATTGGCAATGGATGGCAATCGGGAATCAGATCGCTGGTTTTTTTCACGCCTAGCAATCCAGCAGCCCGTGCGAATTCATACACGTCGCCTTTTGGTACTTTTCGTTGCTGAATAGCTACAATCGTTTCAGGTTTGGAAACACTTACCGTTGCAGTAGCGATTGCTATTCTTAAGGTGCTTGATTTTTGGGTGATGTTTACCATGTTATATGTTCTCCTTCCACTGGTGTGTATTATCTTCAAATATTTCCTTGCCCCAAATTGGCAGTTCCGCTTTTAAACGCTCTACAATTTCGGTGCACGCATCAATAGCTGGTTTGCGGTGCGCTGATGAAGTGAAAACAAAAAGACATATTTCTCCAGCTTTAATGGTACCCAAACTGTGGTGAACGTGCATGCAATGCAATTGATACTTCGCAAAAACGGCTTCCCTAATTTCATGCATTTTTTCTAGCGCAGCCTCTTCGAAAGCGGTGTACTCGATTGAAGCTACCAACTTGCCATCGATATCGTCTTTTCTTACCTGCCCCATAAAGATGCTGTGCCCGCCGATAGCTGTTTTACTACTGTGCTTGGCGATACTGTCGGCAATAAATACAGGTTCGATCGCTCCTGTTACAAATATGTTCTTTATTGGTTTTTCTAACATCATATTAGGTAATTGTGCCATTTGGCGATGCCGCCTTTTAGGCTATAAATGTTTTTTGTGTTGCCATACTTTTCGTGCATGGCCTCGGCCGCCGCAACACTTCTTATACCATGTTGGCAAATCAATACGATGTTCTTTTCATTGATCTCTTCTTCTAGCAAAGCATTAAAATTTGACATCGGAAACTGCTGGTAAATATTTTTGTCCAATCGAGGAAATTCATGTTCTTCCCTTACGTCGATGCATAGTGAAGATTTCTCCTTTCTAATGCTATCCAATTGTTCACCGTCTATTTCTATGTATCCCCTATGTCCAATATCAGCACTTAGCAAAGCATCAACGGAGTTGGGAAGTTGATAATCTTCCCCCTTAGTGATTTTCAATTCGTACTGCTCATTGTTTAGCAAATTGTAATGTAGTAGTCTGTTGATTAAAGGTTTTCCGATGCCTGTAATCAGCTTTATGATTTCGCCTGCTGCCATCATACCAATAATACCTGGCAACACACCAAGGACACCATTTTCCGCGCAGTTGGGTATTTCGCCCACCGCAGGCTCAACTGGAAAAAGATCACGATAGTTTGTCGCCAATCCGTTTTCATCAGGTACATTGAAAACGGCCAGTTGGCCTTCATAGCCAGAAACAGCAGCAAAAATTAATGGCCTTTTTAGTACGGCACAAACATCATTAATCAAGTATCTAGTCTTGAAATTGTCTGTTCCATCAAAAACAACATCATATTCTCCGAGCAATTCAACTATGTTATCTCGCACCAAGCGTTTTGGATAGGAAACAATATGGACCTCAGCATTCATTTCGGTTAATCGAGCTTTGACCACAGTTACTTTCAGCTTTCCCAGATCGCCCGTTGTATAAAGAATTTGTCGGTGAAGATTTGATAAGGAAATAATATCATCATCAACAATACCCAACCGGCCAACACCTGCTGCTGCAAGATATTGTAGGGCAGGACAGCCAAGCCCTCCAGCACCCACCACCAAAACCTTAGCCGTTGCCAGTTTCTTTTGTGCCTGCTCGCCGAAACCTTGGAGTATGAGCTGTCTATTATATCTTTCGCTATCCATGATTTAACCTCCTGAAAACGGCGGCATAATTGCAACCGAATCCTGTTCACTTAATGGTTCGTTATACTGAATGATATTCTTATTTACTGCGAGTTTGTATTTCATTCCTGCGAGCTTAGGAAATGAATTTTCAAGATAGCTTTTAAGGCTATCGGTGTCACGAATTTCTCCAACATCCATCCGCTGGTTTGCCAGAAATTCAGCTATTTTTCCAAAAGTTATGATCTCAATCTCCATACCTCTAATTTACTCTTAAAATTGTGATCTTGCTTAGGCCCTTTACATAGCGCCTACCAGAGGCCACATCTATGGGCGCAATCATTGCGATATTTCCCTTTTCAGCTTTTTTGGGGTCAACATCAAAACTATACAAGACTAATATATTATCCCTGCTTTTTGAATTGAAGACTTCATTCCATGAAAGCACGACTTTATAACCATCGGTAGCTGTACAAACCAAATAATATTCACTCAAGGCAGTAGGCGTTGGAGAGTCGATTTCCACTTTAGAGAGGATGTCTTTTAACAAAACACCTTTTATATTTTTAATGGTGCTTTTGCGTTCCATTTTATGATTATAGATGACCATACTATCAAGAGCTAACATCGGATATTTTTTGAGGCTGTCAAGTGATACAACTAAAGTTTGTTCCACCTTTCCATCAACTTTAAATTCTTTGCTTTCCTGTGCTTTGGCTGAAAAACAGATTAACAGAAGGATTGGAATAAGATATTTCATATTAGGCGGTGGTAAGTAAAAGTTTATAGCTTGCCAGTGCCAGTACAATAGCCAGTACATATTTTAAGGCAGTCTGCGGGAATTTCAATGAGCCGAAATAAGCTCCAGCAATTCCGCCGACAAAGGCAATGGCTACGTAAAGGAACATATCCGTGGTAAATGTGATGCCCTTGATCAGTTGTCCTGCTAAACCTGCAAAGGAATTAACAAAGATGAAAGCAGCGCTGATGGCCGCAGTCTGCTTTTGATCAGTCCATTTTAACAAGATCAGAATTGGGGAAAGAATGATGCCCCCGCCTATGCCGATCATACCTGATAGCAGACCAATTATACCTCCAATCAATAAGGATAGAGGAATGTTTGATGGCTTTTGGTCTCTGGGGTCAGCATTCGGGAAAAAGAAGAAACGAAAAACAGGAATAAGTAGTAATGCGCCAAGTATTTTCTTATAGACATTGCTTTCGATAGCCATCGTGCCGCCAAGGAAAGAGAACGGAATGGAAGTGGCTACAAATGGCCAAAAGGTCTTCCATCTAAAATGGCCGCCCCTGTAAAACTGGGCGAAAGAGATCGAGGATACGAAAAGGTTAAGCAATAGTGCGGTTGGCTTCATCACCAAAGGGGATATGGCAAAGGTAGCCATTAGCGCCAGATAACCACTAGCGCCACCATGGCCAACCGAGGCATAAAGAAAGGCAACGATGAAAAGAAGCGAAAATAATAGTAGTATTTCTGTTTGCATAGATGCTAGTTAATTCGGTAATAATAACGCACAAACCTCGTCTCCAGGAAAGAATTCAGTAGCCTCTTCATCTAAACAGATCAAGCAGTTCGCCTGCGCAAAAGAACTCATGCGGTAGGAATCCTGTGCGCCCAAAGGTTTAGCTTTACCCTCATGATAAATACTCTTTAAAAAATGGGTCAGGCCACTTGGCTTACGATAGCCAGCTATTAGTATCGCTGTTACAATTTTCACTTTAATAAAACTATTGTTCAATAGCCCTATTGCTGGAAAAACATAATTATAAAAGCAGCTTAGCACGGATGATGGGTTGCCAGGCAAACCAAAGACGAGCTTGTTTTCCTTCTTGCCAAAATAAAGGGGCTTGCCCGGTTTCTGTTTTACTTTATGGAAGATCTGCTTGACACCACATAAGCTGGTAGCTTGGATTACGAAATCATAATCACCTACGCTAACGCCACCAGTTAGCAGTACCATATCATGGGTCTGCAAGGCGGCACCTAATATATGAGTTAAGGTTTCAAGGTCATCCTTTGCGGTCAAAATCTCGACACCAGTTATCCCCATTTGGTTTAGTGCGGCAGTAAGCGCAAACGAATTTGATTCGTAAACCTGGCCAAAAGCTAAAGGCGATCCTGGCTGTTGCAGCTCGTTTCCGGTAAGGATGATTGCGATCTTTGGTGAAGGAACGATACTTACTTTGTCTATTCCAATTCCCGCAAGAAAGCCCATGGCGGCTGGGGTCATTAAGCTTCCTTTGCCTATCGCAAGATCGCCCAATTTAATTTCTGAACCTTTCTCCCTTGCATTGAGGCCTTTTTTCAGGTTCGGATCAAGAAGGACGACCTTATCATTTTCTAGTGATACTTTCTCCTGCATAATAACGGTATCAGCCTGCAAAGGAAGAGGTGCTCCTGTAAAAATGCGATAAGCTTCACCATGCCCAATCGAAGCATTCAACGTTGTTCCCGCAGCCATTTCGCCAACTAGTTTCAGCGAGGTAACGTTTTCTTCAAATTTAAAGGCATAGCCATCCATTGAGGATTGCCTGAAAGCAGGGATATCGCATATGGCATAAACATCTTCAGCTAGGATGCGCCCAGCTGCCTCCTCAAGCGGAACAGTGATGGCTTGCAGTTTAGCAGCATGATCGTAGATTAATTTCTTTGCTTCTCTAACTGAAATCATAGCTGGCCTATCCTCCAATGGTGATCATACTGCGGTTCTTGATACTCTCGGCATCCAATAATTCAAAATGTTTGCCAAGCTGCCCGCCCAATTCCTTTTTCTTGCTCCAAATTGAAGCCGCGATTAATGGCAATATTTCTTCGTTCTTTCGAAGCGCAGTGAGTAGGTCGGTTTCTCCATCACTGAACAAACAGTTTTTCAGTTTACCATCGGCAGTTAGTCGCATGCGGTTACAGGTACTGCAAAACGGAGCTGTCATGGTGCTGATGATGGCGAATGAACCTTCGTGTCCTGGGATCATAAAGCTTTTTGCCGTGTCGTGCGGTTCTGCCTTAACTGGTAGAATGGTATAGTCTTTTCCAACAACGCTCAGTATTTCCTGGAGCGAGAACATCTTGTTACTGGTCCATTTATTGCCGCTAAAAGGCATAAATTCGATAAACCGGATCTGGATTGGATTATGTTTGGTCCATTTGATAAAGTCAATAATCTCATTATCATTTAGCCCCTTCATCACAACCATATTGATCTTAACGGTTATCTTATGTTGCAACAGCAATTCTATATTGCTTCGTACCTGATGGAAAAGGTCTCGACGGGTAATCACTAGGAACTTTTCTGGCTGCAAAGTATCTAAGCTGATGTTAATGGTCTTAATTCCCGCACCGATCAACGTGGGTAATAGTTCTGCAATCCTAGTTCCGTTGGTGGTGATCACCAGTTCGACTGGCAACCCGCCAAGGGCGGTAATGATTTCTGCGGCATCTTTACGAACCAATGGCTCCCCACCGGTTAATCTGATTTTTTTTACACCTTGTTCAACAAAGATCTTAGCTAAATGTAAAATCTCATCTGGCTGCATTAATCGGGAAGCAGGCGTAAAGTCGTAGTCTTCTTCTGGCATGCAGTAAAAGCAACGGAAATTACAGTTATCTGTTAAAGATATCCGCAGGTAGTCGTGTACGCGTCCAAAAGAGTCAACTATCATTTTTGCTGTGTTAAATTTTTATAGTCAGTTTCCGTGTCGATATCAACATGCCCAAGTTCAAATGGAATAGTGGTCATTTCATCAACGTAATGGGTCAATATATGTTTTGCACCTGAATGTCCCTCCAACAACATCAGTTCTTCAAAATACTTTTTATTGAAGAGCGCTGGTGTTCCGATCGTATGTGCATATTGGCTGGCAACCAAGTTTTTACCAGTTCTTTCATGGCTGTCCAATAAATTTTCAAAGGTGGCAGAAGTAATAAATGGCTGATCCGACACTGTGATTATTACATTTTCAGTGCTGGGTTCCAGATCAATCATTTTGCCTAATCCGGCAGCTATGCTTGTCGACATTCCTTCTGCCCAGCTATCATTAATAATATGATTTATTTTGAGTTCTGGGTGTGCAGTTAGGATTTCATTGGCAAAGGCACCTAAGACTAGAACTATAGGTGCACAGGATGTATGTTCGGCGGCCTCGACGGTAGTTGCCAGAAGCGTTCGCCCTTTGAAACTTAGCATTTGCTTGGGGCTTCCCAACCTGCTAGAGTTTCCAGCCGCCAATATGATAATTCCAGTACTCATAGGCTTTTTTCGGTATTGCTATGGATCGCTCCAGTTTTTTCTTTCAATGATTTTCCGGCAGCTCTCGCAAAAACCGATTTGATTTCGGCAATGATGGAAATGGCAATTTCTTCAGCAGTTTCCGCACCGATATCGAGTCCCACAGGGCCATGGACGCGCATCTGGTTTTCTTCCGTATTCATTTGCAATTCATCGAGCATACGGATCAATTTCTTCTTTGGTCCCAATGTACCGATATAGGGTGCATCAGTAGTCAGTAGCATCCCCAAAAGTTCTATGTCATAATTATAGTTATGGGTCATCAGCACGATTGCAGTCTGTCCATCTATCTCTACTAGCGGAAACAATTGCGCTGGTTTTGCAATCAACACGTTTTTAGCTTTGCCAAAACGTTGCTGTGTAGCGTGAGTTGGTCTTCCATCGGCTACGGTTACTTCCCAACCTAGCATATAGGCAATCTCCGCTAAGGGCTGGGCATCGTTCCCTGCTCCTGCGATGATGATAGAGATTGGAGGTTTGACAAACTCTAAAAAGGCATCGATTGATTCCGAGCCGAATGGATAAGCTTTGAACTCGGAGGTTTTGCCAGCAAAAGTTTCCTCTACATCAGTGAGCAATTGGGACCTGATAGCTAGCGGAACATTTTCTATAACATTTGTATTATTATAGACCATGACAGTTCCAATCTGACTTTTACTTTCTAAGGAAAACAAGGTAACAACCATCGCATCTGCTCTTTCCGATTGTAAGGCCTCTAGGATGGAGATTGGATTTATCTCTTTATTGCTGTCGATAGGTTCGAAAAGAATATGTACAATACCGTTGCAGCCCAACTGTATACCAAACTTTGCATCATCTTCATCAGTAGTATCATAGGTGACTAATTTATTTTCTTGTTGATGGATGGCAGACAGTGCTTTTTTCAGCGCATCACCCTCCAAACATCCGCCACTGATCGCTCCGGTTAACATACCATCTTCTGTGACGAGCATCCTTGCTCCAGCCCTTCTGTAGGATGAGCCTTCCACACGGACGACAGTGGCAAGAGCAGACCTAACACTCTGTTTTTGAGTATTTCGATATGCCTTAAGTATGTCTATAATTTCTTTCATGCTTAACTCAATATTGCCGGATGTAATAAATGTATGTCTAAATTAAAGATAAAAGATAAGACGAAATTATTAGCCAAAACCATACAAATGTTACTTCAATTATTGATTTGACTGCCAATACTACTCCCTAGCAACCGGTTACTGGTAGATAAACCAGTGTTGCTAAAGAAGTTTTAAATATGAGCAGCAATCGTATTACACATTATTCCTTATTTGTGTCAAGTAAAAAATTAGGCGGAATTGCATCAACCAAAATAGGGCTTTACCTAAAAGATTTCCCACACAATAGACGGATTGGCGAAAATACTAGACCGATTGCCGATATTTGTCCTTGCGCGGATGGTAGATGGCGATGCCGAATTCGTCGATAAGTTTCAGCAGACTGTCTATTGCCCAAGACTGGAAATTTAAAATGACTATTTTAGCTGACCACTATCAAAACTTGGTTAAAATGAACTTCAGAACGCGGATCCTTAGCGCCATATTCTCTATAGACTCATTCACTATGCTGGTGCTGGGAGCTTGGCTAATAATGCAACTGAGCAGGGAGAACATGCCATCTCAATATTATTTGAAGCAAACAGTGGAAAATATATCCTTTGCCGCATTGTACTTTGCCAATCTTTTGTTCTTTTATCCAACTCTTTCAAATAAGTTTTGGGGATTTCCTTATCTTGTTGTTCTAATTTTGGCTATATGGCTTAATGTATCGGGCAATCTGTTTTTCTGCGATCTCATTGGTGTTGACGAAGCGAACATCAAACAGCTTTCAACCCCGGGGCACCCATATAAACCTAACCCACATTGGACAAAGACCTGGATAACTGCGATGTCTGTAACTATTCTTGGGTTAAGCTATGTTTCTAACGTAGCTAAAAAACTGCAGAAAAAACACGTTGCATTTGAGTTATTGGAAAAAGAGAGAGTCGTAGCTGAACTAGCCTTCCTGAAGGCGCAGATCAATCCACATTTCTTCTTTAACACGTTGCATACCATCTATGCCTTGATGGACACCAATCTACCATCAGCTAAAAATTCTATCTATTCGTTGTCGCATATGATGCGCTACGTGCTTTATGAAACCAAGAACGAAGTCACTTCACTTTCAAAGGAGCTACAGTTCATTGAAGATTATATTGCATTGATGAAGGTTAGGATTGCTCCAGATGTTCAGGTCATATTTGAAAGACAAATAGGGCTTAACGATCTGCCCATCGCTCCAATGTTATTGCTACCGTTTGTCGAAAATGCATTTAAGCACGGGGTCAGTGCTGTCCATCCAAGCTATGTTTACATAGAGATTTTCGAAAGGGATAATAAACTGGTATTTGGAACTCGCAATCCGCTTTTCAACGGACATACTAGCCAACTTGAGGAGGGAAGCGGTATTGGCATACTGAACACTAGACGAAGACTCGAACTGATATATCAGGGCAAATATGAACTTGTAGCCGAAAATGATACTTTCGCAAAAGAATTTGTGGTAACCTTAAAGTTGGACTTAGATGAGCATTAACTGTATAGCCGTAGATGATGAGCCAGCAGCGCTCGATCTGATCACTTCCTACATCGAACGTACATCCTATCTGAGGCTGGCGGCAAGGTTCAACAACGCGATTGCTGCGCTAAGCGAAGTGCATCAGAATAATGACCTTCAATTATTGTTCTTGGACATCAATATGCCAGACCTAAATGGGATCGAGCTCGCGAAAATCATCGGACAGTCAGACAAACGAAAGGATTTGCGGATTATTTTCACAACTGCATACGACCAATATGCACTTGATGGATTCAAGGTCGATGCGCTGGACTATTTGGTCAAACCCTTTAATTTTGTCGACTTTTCAGCATCTGCCGAAAAGGCCAAAGATTATTTCGCCATGTACAAATCCAGCCTTCAGGTAGCAAAAATAGAAGGGCTGCCTAGGCAAACTACCGATCAATACATTTACTTGAAAGTGGAGCACCAATTGGTGAAGATTGACATTTCAGACATTCTTTACATCGAGGGACTTAAGGATTATGTAAAAGTTTATCTTGCGTCATCCGAAAAGCCAGTTTTGACTATTACGAGCTTAAAAAGGCTTCAGGAAAAGCTACCAACAGAGATGTTTCTCCGTCTTCACCGTTCTTTCATTGTTGCGACGGGCGCCATCCGCTCTGCGACCAAAACGAGCGTGCAGATTGGTTCCACCACCATACCAGTAAGTGAGCAGTTCAAAGAGGATTTTAATCGGTTTTTAACGAAGTGGGTACTTTGATAACAGAAGGTAAGACAATACCTTATTAGCTACATTACTGTGAGAGTTGGAGGAAAGGAAAAAGGTGCCTGTTGCATGCAACCATGTATTCATGGCTTACTATTGGCTGCGCTACGGTTTCAATAGGTTGTAAATAGTTCACGATTAGATTCATACAAGCATTTAGTTTTGAATGCAATATTCTCCACTATTGTGAGATAAAAAATAAATTTTTCTCCAATCCGTTCTTCATAAATGTTAGTGGACTAATCTTCAACAAAAATGAAAGAACCAGGAAATCCCCCAGATAACCAAACTTTACAGCAGTTACTCAAAACAAACATGGAGTTGATTGAAAAGATAAATGCAATGAGCAGAGAGTTTGTCCACTCAAAGAAATTTCCAGACTGATAACCGAAATTCACAAACTTCATTTTCCCAAAGACCAATTAGAAAGGGATGACAACTTGAGAAATAAATTCCTAGCGGAAATCATAATGGGAATTCCTAGAAAACGTAGAAAATAGCTAACACAATGTAATTTTCGAGGTGAATCATAGGGCTTACGCTGAAGATGATTTATTATCTGCTTTTAGCGCTTTATCACCCCATCCGATTAACAGACGGACGCTACCCATTTCTAATAATATGTTTATCAATTAGTTACAAGCCTTCAAAGAAATCCCGTAATGTATTTGTAACGGTTTTTATTTTGTTAATTAAAGATATAGCTTTTTATTGAGGAATGGAAAAACAATCCATAGCTTATACCTCTACGCCTTAAAATCAGCTTTTCAGTACGCAATAAAACCAATATTCGTCAGCACATATATACTTTTGGCGAGCTATCAAAACAGATAGCTCGCCAAATCGATGATATCGAATTCTTATGCAGTGCTTCTAGGTTTGGTTGTAAAATGTAAAGCTATAGGCGGGATAAGACCATTTTTTAATTCTGTAAATAGGGCTGCTACTGTATATTTCGGAGAAACTGACCATGTGATTCCGTGGCAAACTGACCACCTGAATTGCTGGCGAACGAGTGCAGCAGATGCTATAGGTATGATGTCAAAAGTAATGATTTAAAAGTAATGATTTAAAAGTAATTTTTACAGATAGGTATTTTCGGGAGCAACGGTCCTTTTCTTGCGCATCGATTCGCCCTTGAGTTCTATCCTGTGGGCATCGTGAACAATCCTGTCCAAGATTGCATCAGCAATCGTTTTTTCTCCAATTACCTCATGCCATTTACTTACCGGAAGCTGTGATGTTATAATAAGTGATGTCTTACCATGCCTATCCTCAATGATCTCCATGAGTGCAGCCCTACTTTGTGAGTCGAATGGCTGTATCCCGAAATCGTCCAGTATCAGAAGCTGTTGTTTTTCAATACGTGAAACCTCTTTGATATAAGATCCATCAGCCTTTGCCATCTTTAGCTTTGCGAATAGCTTTGGTGTACTTCCATACAGAACCCTGTAACCGAGCATACATGCCTGATAACCGATTGCTGAGGCAAGATAACTTTTTCCTATGCCAGTGCTTCCTGTTATAAGTAGATTTTCAAACCTGTCGATAAAGGTGCAGTCCGCCAATCTCATAATCTGGTTTCTGTCAATACTTCTTTCTACATGATAATGCAGATCCTCTATGGATGCCTTATAACGGAACCTGGCGTAAAGGATCTGCCGTTCAATCTTTCGGTTTTGCCTGTCATCCCATTCAGCCTCTATCAGGTGTGCCAACAGTTCATCAGCGGTATATTCTGTGGTCTGTCCAGTTTCAATACTGCTTTTGAAGGCATGGAACATTCCATAGAACTTCAGCCTTCGCATTTTGTCAAGTGTATTCGTATTCATTTCTATATGGTTTTAATGGTTACTTGTAGTAGTCGCCTCCGCGAATGTTGTCATGGGCTGGCATTGGCAGTTCATCAGCGAACAGGCTTTCCTCATACTGGTCAAGGTTGCGTTCAAGTATGGTCTGTATGGTTTTATAACTGTATATCCCAAAGCCAAGGGCCCGTCTGCAGGCATTGATTAATCGCTGGTTCCCGGCTTTCTTCGAAAAGCTTAATATGCCCACGCATGATTTGTACGCCTGCTCAGGATGCTGTTTCCTGTCGAGTATTTTAAGGATATAAAGCTTGACGTCCTCATCTATGCTGGATGCCCACTCCAGAAAACGGTCCGGTGTCCATTCCGTGACGAACTTATGGGTAGTGGCCATATGGTCTTTATCCGTAGTGTAACTATAAGGACTTTTCATCCGTTTGTGCATCGCTATGCGCTCATAGTGATAGAAGACCTCCACATTTGACCTGGAGTAGAGTATCTTGACTTTTTTACCGATAAAACGGAATGGGACACTGTAATAATGCTTATCGGGACCAAGATTGACGTGGCCATTTTTCATCACCGTTGCGTGGTGCTGTTTCTTGAACTCGTATTTCAGCACTGGCAAAGGATTGAGTGCCTCCCGCTCAATCTCCTCGAACTGCAAGCGTCTGCTATAGTTTCTTCCCTTGAGGGGCTGGCTATTGTGCACCTCAAGTGCCTCAAGTATTGCAACATTCAGTTCTGCCAGGGAGTGAAAGACATGTTTTCTTAATGGCGCGTAGATCCGGCTATAGGCAATCTTAACAGCTCCTTCAACAAGTGCCTTGTCCCTTGGGCGGTATGCCCGTGCAGGCAGAATAGTTGTTCCGTAATGGTCGGCAAAATCCGCAAAGGTCTCGTTCAGGGTAGGCTCGTATTTGTTGCTCTTGGTTACCGCTGCCTTGAGGTTATCGGGAACAATGGCCGCTGAGACCCCACCAATATAATGGAATGTATTCTCGCACGCAGATATAAAGTCTTCTTTCTGTTGTGTGAGTACGGCCTCCACATAGGTAAGCTGGCTGGCACCAAGGATGGCAACGAACACCTCGACATCAATCACCTCACCGGTTTCCTGGTCAACAATGGAGAGTTTCTGTCCGGCAAAATCAACAAAGAGTTTATCGCCCGCCTTGTGGTCAAGGTGCATCACCGGGTTCACACGGGACTTCCACTGGTTATAATAGAAGCAGAACTGCGTGTAATGAAAGCCATTGGGAAATTCCTTTAGATAAGCTTCCCAGAGCATCACACGGGTTACCCCAGTGCGTTTAAGTTCTTTGTCAATACCAGGAAAACAACGTTGTAAAGTTAAAAGACGGCTATCGGGTGCCCGTTCCCGGCTCTTTCCAAAAAAATCCTCAAGCTCCTTGTCATTAAGTGCATTTATCTGTTCAAATGTACACCCACCGGAATCAAACGCACTGAAGTATCTTTTTGCTGTATTGCGGGAAACACCGACCTGGGTCGCTATGGAAAGCTTGCTTCGCCCCTGGCTGTACATTCTGAGAATCTGTCTTATCTTGCTCATGCTAATAGTCGTATTTGCCATCTTCGGGAATTATGTATATCCCAAAAATAGACTTGTATCTATAGCATTTGCCGATCGTTCGGACTGGTCAATTTGGTCCGAAATCCAGTGGTCAGTTTCCCGCGGAACAGGTGGTCAGTTTAAACCGAAACAGGGTGGTCAATTTCAGCGAAATCTCCAATCTGGTTAAGCCAATCTCAAAACCGAAATTCATTAAAACCGTTTGGGACATTTTAGATGCGGAAAGAAAAAGAATTGAAGGGATACGGATTGCCCAAAAAAAATATTTCTATGTCAGCATCGGCGAAAGGGGACAGAAACTGAAGATAAAGAAATCCAAAATATTATTTTTCGAAAGCTTGAAAAACTATATGAAAATTGTCACTGAGGATGAAGATTACACCGTTTATTTGACAATGAAGGAAGTTGAAAAGGAGTTTTGGGGCAGTTTGTTCTACAGAGTTCACCGCAGTTACTTCGTAAATGAAGAAAGGGTTGAAAAAATAGCTGGGAACACATTAAAGCTTGGAGCACACATCATTCCGATGGGCAACAACTATAAGCAAGGTTTTATTGAATTTTCTGAAAATAAAACATTAAGATCCGGCCGGAAGTCTTAAGGATTCAAATGTGAAACCAACACTCAACGATGGCTAATCAACGTTTCATTGGAAATAATGATGATGCTGGAAGTAGTCGGATCAGTTTCGGACTTTCGAGTTGTTTGCTGCGATCTAAAAACAAATACTGTTTTTTTGACCAGTTTTTTAGGGTTCTGTTTCATGTTTTTATTTTGAAACTAGAGCCATTATTTAGCGTAAAAAAACTTTTTACACCGCGATAAAATGAGGTTACACCAAGAGCAATTATAGCATGACTAAGAAAATTTTCGAATGGGGAAAAGTGCAGCGCTTGCACCTAATTGGATGGGCGATATTCATAACATTAGAGATCGGACTGATCGGACTTTCAATGGGCTTTTTTGGAAAAGCTTTGAATTATGCCCTCCATTATATTCTTAATATTCTTCTATTTTATGCGAATGCGCATTTTGTGCTCAAGAAGAGTTTTACAAAGCCTAAACCCTGGACAAGGGTAATCATCCTCATGATAATTCAAATCGGTTTGTATATTTTTTTCAGATCTTATCTTAATTACGTACTGGAAGGAACTCATAAAGGATTTAATACCCCAACAATTATTACTAACCATAAAAGTTTTTTTCAATCGCTTTGGAGAGGTTTGTTTTTTATCGTTCTTTCCTGCTTTTACTATTTGTTTTTGCGTTTCAAAGCGGAACGTTTAAAAAGAGAACATTCAGAAAGAATGGAATATTTGAACGATTTGAAAAATAAAGAGATGCAAAATGAATTGCATGTTGCGAAGTATGAATATTTACGAGCCCAAATCAATCCACACCTATTATTCAACACATTGAGTTTTTTATATGATAGCGTCCGGAAATTTAATGAGGACGCCGGAGAAGCAGTTCTTAATTTGGCCGAATTGATGCGGTTTAGCCTTGAAACCAAGGAATCCCCCGAAGAATTTCCCAAGCTGGAGGAGGAACTCCATCAAATTGATAACCTCATATCCCTTAATAAAATAAGGAAAGACAAAGAACAGTATATTGATCTTTTTTATCCTGAAGAAGTTAAGAATTTTCGCTTTATACCATTGGTCATAATCACATTGTTAGAAAACATGCTTAAGCATGGAAATTTACAAAAGCCAAACCAACCTGGATTTTTAGATATTAAATTGAGTAAAAACGAATTTTCAATAAGCACTTCTAATCTGATCAACACCAGGATCCACCATTCAGGCTTTAATAAAGGAATGGAGAATGTTGAAAAGCGATTAGGTTTGGCTTATGGCGATAAATTTTCATTGTCTTACGGCAAAAGGGATGGTAATTATTTTGATGTCAATATAACTTTGAAAATTGATCCCATCGTTTAAATATACATCTAGGGGATTATTTTAGTGGTCGAATTTCGATCCAAACCGGACAATGGTCGCTAGCTCCTTTCCACCCTCTGACATGCTTTTCGACGCCGCCATCAACCAAAGTCCCTTTTAAATCCGGAGACAATAGGAAATGGTCCAGTCTCAAACCGGCATTCCTTCCAAATGCATTCCGAAGATAATCATAAAAGGTATAAATAATTTCATCGGGATACAGGGGTCTTATTGCATCTGCCCATCCGAGAGATAATAGTTTCTGATATGCTTTTTTGGATTCAGGAAAGAAAAGGGCATTGTCCCTGAACCTGTCTGGATTATAAAGGTCGAGGTCAGTCGGTATAACATTATAGTCGCCGATCAAGATTGTCGGGATGCCAAAAGAGAGCAATTTTTTTGAATGGGCAGTCAGCCGCTTGAACCATTTTATTTTATATTCAAATTTCGGGCCCGGCGCAGGATTTCCGTTTGGAAGATAAATGCAGCCTATAACCAGGCCATTGATAAAAGCTTCAATGTATCTACTCTGATCATCTTTTGGTTCACCAGGCAAGCCACGCCTTGTTTCCTTGATTTCTGTCTTAGATAGGATTGCTACACCATTCCAGCTTTTCTGGCCCTGCCATATGCAATAATATCCTGCATCCATCAGCTTTTTGGCCGGAAAATCCTTGTCCTGACATTTTATTTCCTGCAGACATACAACGTCCGGTGACCGCTCTTTTAACCATTTTAGCAAAATTTCGATCCGGCCATTGACGATACTTATAAAATTAGATTATAACTTAACTTCCACTATTAATATTCACAAGAAGGATGAAGCTAGCGTTCTGTGAAAATCAAGCATCATATTTACTTATTTTAGTTTTTGCATCGATTCAAATGTGTAACACTTATTTAAAAAGTGTATTTTTAGCAATTCCAATGCAAAATAAAACTATACCATACAACCTCAATGCCTCTTATGACTGTTGACCAAAAAAAAAAGCTGGCAGCATATTATACACCACAAAAAGTAACTAATATACTAAGCGACTGGGCTATTCGAAGTCCAAACGATCTTGTACTAGAACCTAGTTTTGGCGGCTGTAACTTCTTGATTTCATCGATGGATACTTTAGATAAATTAGGATCAGTGGAGGCAATGAAGAATATCTATGGCTTTGATATAGATGCCCAGGCTTTTAGAATTTTGAGTGAAATAGGAATCGACACTTCCAATTTTATTCTCGGAGATTTTCTTACTTCGAACGAATTAATCGAAAAAAAAGTTGAAGTTAATGTCATTTTGGGAAATCCGCCTTATCTGCCCATTCAAAAATTAGAAGAAGAGTATAAAAAACAGCTCATTGGAAAATTCAAAAACAGGGGTTTCTCGATCCCGAAAAGATCAAGCCTGTGGGTATATTTTGTTATCCAGTCATTTGAGTATCTCAGGATGGGTGGAAGGATGGCCTGGGTATTACCGGATAGTTTATTTTTTACTGAGTATGGAAAAATATTTCTTTCTCAATTGCAGACACACTTTCTCTCAGTTCAACTTGTTAGGGTTGATGAAAGATACTTTATTGATGAAGGGACATACGAAAAAACCGTATTTCTACTGTGCGATGGTCATCAGCAAGGTAACTGCAACATAACATATTCTCATTATCCACTGTTGGTGGATGCTTTGAAAGATATACAAAAATTCAAAGTAAAGAAATATAGGGCGAAAAAGCCTCCGTTGAAAATTATTGGATCAAAAAAAAGAAATTCTAAACTGAAGCAAGTAACGCTTGGAGATGTATTTGATATACGAATTGGAATTGTGACGGGAGCATCTAAATTACTCTTATTTGACACCAAAAAGATTACTAAGACCTCTTATTTTCCAGAATTTACATACCCGATAATCTCTAAGGGAATCCAGTTATCAGGTTTGCAAATTGACAAAAAAAGTCTTCTTACTGATGAACTTAGTCCTATTTATATTATCGATGCAATAAAAATGGAGCATGAATCACCCGAACTATTTTCTAAATTTCTTTTAAGCTTTCCCAATGAAACATTATTGAACGAAACTTTCAGAAAACGTACTAGATTGTTCAGCTATGACGACTTTAAACATCCAGATGCATTTCTGACTTATTTTTCTCAAGGAATGCCTAAACTTATTCTCAACGCTAGACGAGAATTAAATTGCACCAATTCGATTCATCGCCTATATCTTAAACCAAAATTTTCAAATTCCTTAAGTATTGTCAAATTCTTTGCTATGCAGACATTTTCTGGTTATTTCCAAGATGAAACTAAATCAATCGCTAGAGAATATGGCAATAGTATTTTTAAATTTGAGCCTCGGGATGCCAGGAAAATTCCCTTTCTTATCCCGAAAAAGATCGATCATTTGTTTGAGAGCGCAGTAGATGACATCTATAATACGTGTCTTCGGTTAATAAGTGAGAATAAATCAGGTATAGCCAAATCCGAAATATTGAACTTCCTATCATCTTTAACCCGATAAATCTCCGTAGCAAAGATCTCTCAAAAGGTTCTCCTTTTTATACCTAGTGGATCCAATATGCTCATAGATATTTTTAAAGTAGTTAACCGTTAAAAACTTTTCATTATTGAAAATCATAGCCCTCCACAAGTCACCCTGAATCATATCATAGGTTTCCTGAGTTTTAAATTCACAAAAAAGTATGTCCAGCAATAGTGCGAGATTGATGGGCGTATAGTTCAATCTAGGAACTGAGAGCCAAGAATCAAGCCTTTCGCCACTCAACCCAGATTCTTCTACCTTTGGACTTAGTTCACCACCATATTGAAGGTGAAAAACCGGTACCCTTTGTCTTGTAGCTATAGTTGGTAATGCAAAGTCAAAATGAAACTTTCTAATTAACTTACCTTCATCATCACCTTTTCCCACAACAGCAAGAAAGTATGAACACATTGCATAATCATAAACGACATTTGCTCCGATAATTATCCGATGGTTATGTTTTTCAACTTTCATGTTGAAGTCACAATGAAATATAAAGTCTGGTGAGTTTGAGCTTTTCAGCCTTTGCTTTAAATCGTAAAATGCTAAATCTAGTGAACTAGACAAGTTTTCATACTTCGTAAGTAATGCTCTTGTTTTTATATATTCTAACGTATCCAGCTCGTTCTTCACAAAACTTGCAAATATTGGGTAGTTTTCATCTATTTTCATTCCGCGGCTTTCATTAAACGAATTTCATCAAAGTATAATAGACTCTCGAAGTCTGGATGTAAAACAGTCTCCCTTATCTTCACCGGAACCTCCTTCGCGTCCTGCGATTGGTCCTCATAAGCTACAGTCTCGGGAAATTCAGCTTCAGTAGCATAACATACGCTGAAATCCTGATCGCTAAGGCCATTAATGCCTCTACCCTTTACCCAAGGAAGTCCCTGCATTTGAGAAATCTCAAACAAAATCTCCATAACTTGGCTTTTCCACCATCTTGGGTCTGAATCCTTATTAAATATGCCGTCATAAAGTGCTCCCTTGAAATTATGCTCAATTTTCTGGAAACTTTCAACTTTAACGCCAATAAGTGTTGATAACCATAAAGTATTATAAAGAAAACCTGGTCTCTTTAAAAGGGTATTTCTTACCCAGTCAGACAGCTCTAGTATTATGCTTGTATCGGAAAGGTTATCTTTGAGAGTTGTAGGCAACACTGATGCAAGTTTATGCCTATCGATTTCTGGACAATTAAGAAGATTCAATATGTCAACTATTGATTGTGGACGATTCTCTTTTGCAAAATAGAACGATTTTGCGATAGATAGAATTTCCCAGTAATGTTTTGATATTTCATCGATTGAAAAAATCTCCTCATAATTAGATTTTTGCTTACCGTCGACTTGACGAATATCAACTGCTGAGACACATACAATTGGACATTCCGGCCATATTTCTCTTATGAAAGGTGCGGCAGATGAGCCTTTTTTAAATATTCCGGAGTCCGCATCTTCAAGATTATGGTCAATAATTATCAAATCTGGTTCTTTCCCTGAAACAATCTTCGTTAATTCATTAATTAATTCCTTGTTTTTGACGTCCTTGAATTCGATAGTTACACCCAAAGACTTTTCCATATTGCGGGCTTCTGATTCCCTTTCAGGAAGATCATCAATCCAAATAAAATTAAGATTTGACATTATGGTAATAAAATTTGTAGTTCAGCGTTCCAACCTTTGTCAGGGGTTACGAATCTAACCGCACCATTGTGAGCATTAATTATTTCTTTTACAATACCTAAACCAAGGCCACTTCCACTTCCAACTATTAGTTTATCCTCTTGATTTAAACGTTTTTCAAGATTATTATATAATTTACTATCTGGATCAGAAACAAATGGGATAAATACATCGTCAAACTTGTCTTCATCCAAGCCAATGCCTGTATCCTTAATAGATAAGATTGTCTTGTTGTCATCCCTAATTGCAGAAAATTCAATCTTTCGATTTTTGCCGCCTGCAATGACCGATTTTATTGAATTTGATAATACGTTAAGAAGTATCGAATATACTTCAGCCTCTAATATATTTTTTATGGCTATATTATTGGGGACTTTAGAAAAATCAATAGTAATTTGATATTTTTTAGTGATTAATGAGAAAACTTTAAGCACTCTCGTGATCTTGGTTTTTATCGATACCTGACCCGGTTTAGCATGCCTCTGGTCTGTTCCCACCAACGAGGTCATCTGGAGCAAATCGTCAAGTCTCTCTTTCAAATCAACAAAATTACCGGTCAAATTCAGAACCTCATTTCGCTCTTTAGGAAGCAACTTCGCTGCAAGATGGGTTAGGGAATTTTTGCTTTGCTCTAATAGGCCGAGCAGGGATTTTACTTCATGAGAGAAGATTAGTAACAATGTAGATGTCGAAGCAACCAACCTCAGGTGTAGTAATTCAGCCTTATTTGTGTCATTATGTTTCCTTATAACATCTGTCGCCCTGAAGAATGACATTTCAGTTTCAAATCTTTCTGTCTCCGGTAAGATTTGAGCAATGTTTTTGACCTCCTTTTCTAAATAAGCTACAGCTGCTTCAACATATTTTGCAGGCTCTAACTTTTCATGGATGATATCTTCAAACAGGCGGATTGATTCAATCGATTTTTCCTGCGTATCCTGCCTTAAATAATAATCTCTATAAATAGTAGACCAATCGATTGCATATCGAACAAATTGCTTCAGCTCTTCTACTGCATCAGACTGAATAAATCCCTCTCTATTTAACTTCATCTCAAAGCCCTCTGCCTGTTCGCCAATTTCTACACCACCTAAATATCCCCGCATAGACAAGAGGTTTAGCAATGCTCGCTGAGGATCCACCCCTCGGAGTGTGCTCGCAAATGAAGAAAGTTCATTAATCCTAGATTGACTTTTCCTTAGACCTCTATCTTTGTCAATTTCCAACCAATCATCATCGCCATAAGGAAAAACCCTAAAGCTCTTGTAACGTACCTGGACACCTCCCCACTCAGGCAAGATATTTTGTAATGTACCAAGGGAAAGGCTGGAGACGTTTCTCATTTGCGACCGATCGCTAACCATTATACCCAGTTCTAACCTTACATCTTTTAAATGTGGGAATATCGAAGTTGAGGTAATAGTTTTTCTTCCTATACCCATTGCTTCTAAAACACAAACGGCTTGGTGTTTCGAGTTGATATGCGCGGTTAAAGTACCCCATCCCGAATTTATTATATCCTCCCTTATATCCCTGATACCCCCTTCAAAATCAGGAGCCGTAATTTTTATATTGAAACCAGGATCGTAAGGGAAATTGGCACGCTGCACACCGCGGTTAGCCGATAAAACGGCCAATTGTCGTTTTAACCAATTCCAACCTCTTACATTCCATTCCTCGTTAATTTCCCTTATTACTAAAGTAGTTCCAGTATGACCATCTAGATTTAATCTACTGCCTTCACATTTTATATCTGTTACATCAGTGCCGGGGATAAACTTTCCCCATGGAAACTCTACTTCGGTTCTCTCGATTCCTAACTGATTTCCAACAACATCGCCTTGTTCTGTACCATAGGTTATTAACTTTAAATTGGCCCCCAATCTTCTACACGAAAATCTACCAATTCCTTTAGCCCCGGTCAGTGGCCGACCAAAAATTGTTGAGGAATATTTTATTTCTTTATTTGTTGTCGCAATACGCATCCAATAATCCTGAACAGCTTGAAAATTCATCCCCTTTCCATTATCAATCACATGGATTTCAGATTTACCCTCTTCATCTTTGACGAACTTGATTTCCAGCTCTGTGGCATCAGCATCGTAACTATTTTTCACCAATTCGACAAGAGCAATATGAACTGTTTCAACTAGTTTTTCGCCCAATTCTTGTAAAAGAGCGCTATCCACTGTGAAATTTAGAATATCCATTGTTAATTTAATAAGTTTTACAAAATAAGTATTCTTTTACTAATACCATATCACCCTGAGATATTCTTTTATATTTGGATATGAATGATGTCGAACTTGAGAAAGGGTTTAGGGCTGTGATGGAAAACGGAAGAGCTCTATTAATTGAAGCCAAGTTTTTACTAAAAAACAATTTTTTTGCTAGGGCATACAGCCTTGCTCAACTGTCCATTGAAGAATCAGGTAAGGGAATGCTATTATACAGAGCAGTTCTTGGGTACTATCAAGGCGATGAAATTAATGAAAAATACCTAGATAGTTTGGGTTTTCGAAATCACCAAGAGAAAACAAAACTATCATTAAAATCAGAAGCCTTTGCAATTATGCTCTTTGAAAAAGATTCAGAAAAAGAAACACATTTAACCGATGCTATCTTAAAGGACCTCGAGTCAATTTCAGAAATAAATAATTTGAAAAACAATAGCTTATACGTTGGAGTCAAGAATGACTCATTCTTCAGCCCAGTTAATAAAATTACAGACATGATGGCAAACGAGATAATTGAAAAAGCAGAAATAAGACTAGCATGCGTGGAGCCTATGTTTAGACCTTTGGGGCAGATCAAAGCATCCTCCAACAAACTCAAAAATTTGCTTAGCAATAACGAAGAAAGAGATGCCTTTGAAAAAAAAATATTTGGAGAATAAACCGCTATCCCAGTCAAAAAAAAAATTCTATTTTTTATTACAACCTTTAATTTTCTCGTTTTTTTGCTAGCGTACAATCCAAATAATTACAGGTGGTGGGTTTGATGTACATATAATGAACTCTGTACATCTACGGAATTAGTTGATAGGTTGTGTATTTTATAGTTGCATATTATAAGTTTGTACAGTCCAGATCTTTTTGTTTTCCGTGTCAAATAGGTCTTCGATAAGATGGAAATAGATTGTCTTCAACATATTTTTTATAGTAGGCCTCTACTCTGTGAAGTGTGTCTTAAAAATCAGTATAGAATTTACATTTACGAGTGGCCTACTAGAAGGAAAAAGGCGGAATTTTTATTGCATTTTTTTTCGCAAATCCTTTAAATGATTTCAAACGACCTGCAATCCAATGCCGAAGTAAAAGTTATTAATGCACTATATCTACCTACCCTCTGCTTACAGGTATTTTAGTTTATTATGCGATGATTCTCATAATATTATCGAAAAACACTAATAATTTCGAGCCTAACATATCCAACTTCCGGAAATAAAAAGTACAGCAATCTTAAATTTATTGATAGCCATTCAGCCTGGTGACCGAATGGCTATCCTTTCAAGGATCAGTAATCTACATCAAATGATAATTCAAATTTCACCGTTATCTAAAGACCTCATCAAGCTTCCATATCAGCTCCAGCGCCTCCGGCCAACCGGAGTCTACATAGATCGTTAAAAGCGCCATGATCTGGGTAAATGCATCAGGATTAGTCAACATCCGCTTATGGTCGGCCAGCAGCTTTTCGGTAAACCTGACCACTTCCTGAATAGCGGAACGGTCAAATGTGTAGGCCGTGCCAGCGGTCATCCGGGTGATCGCAGCTACAGATGAGAGCGAATATTCGGCGTCAAACTTTAGGGCCTCAGAGAGGATTTCAATAAAGTAATGTGCAGTATGGGCCTGTATGATTCCCCCACCTAAGCCTGTAGATATCTGGAGCATTTTCTCAAGCAGCGGCTTGATAAAGAAGTAGAACTGCTCCCTATCCTGATCAGAAATAGATAAACGGTCTCTATGCATCTTGATCAGCCTTTGATTGACCTGTAGGGAGAAATATATCCGCTGGATCATGGTATCCAGCACCACAAATGCTTCTTTCAATTCCTCAGATGGCTCCCCTTTACCAGCGCTAACTTCGTCAAGGAAGACCCCGCTGGTATCCAGGACCAAAAGGAGCAGATCGAGGATCCTTTTATTCAGTGTAACATCCTTTGGATCGGCATAATTGCGGTAAAAGTTCGCGGGCTCAATAACCTGAAAGGCATGAAAGATCAGGCTTTTAGCCAGGCTTGGATTTTCCTTAATGGAATCGATAAGGAGTTTTTTCACTGTATCATTTTCACTCAGCCTGTAAAACCCAAGGGCAATGGTCAGATAATTTTCAAGAAAAGAATTGTTTCCACTAAGCTTCAGTATGGCCTGCTGACCCATCTTAAGGGCTTTGAGCAACCGAGTAGTATCATAGTCAAAGATCATTTTATTATCCAGACTACGAATGATGGATGCCTTGGTGAATGAATCCTTCTCATTTTGCATTCTGTCAAAAACAATGTCCCAGAATTCTTCGGGCTCCGGTTTGTAAAGGACGTATAGCGATTTAAGGATATGAAATCTGGTAACGGCATTTTTATCCCTCGAGAAAGTATCGATTAACGCGACCAGTTCCCTGTCTTCTGAAATACCGTAGAGATAAGGGATTCCCTCTGCAGCAGCGCTCCTGGGCGTAGAGGAATAACCACTAGCAGGGGAATAATTCTTTTCCGCGTACTCATCACTCTCGGTGTGCATATTTAAGCAATAGAGCAGGATCTCTTTGACTAAAACATATTCAAAGGGCAATTTAATACTATTTACCCGATAAACTGAATGTACGACTTTGGTAAAAAATGCAGCAATCTCCTGAAAAATCGTCTGAGAAAGACGCCCGGGCAAATCCTGATTATCTTTTATGGAGCGGAAGAGCTCCAGGGCAACCTCACTAAGCCCGGCAAAGACCTCATTATCGGGAAAATCATTCTGATAAGTCATATTGAATTGTTCCAGACCTGCATTGAGAGAAAGTAACCTTTCATTCTCCGGTTCCTCAACGTCCACACCACTGTCGGAAAGAAACATTTCGGTGGTCATTGTCCCAAAGGAGGAAGAAAACTGCACGACAGGCTTATTTTCTATAATGGAATTTTTGCTTAAATACGCTTGGGACCGCTCATCCTTAAGATTCTCTTTTGGAATCCTGCCCAGCAGCCTGACGATTCTGGCATCAGCACTATTCTCTCCCGGCTCATTTTGAAAACTGGACAGGCCAAGAATTGCCCGTTCTATTTTCTGAAGCTGTGGCTCTGACAAAAAACGGGCAGATAGTTCCAGGAATTTTGCGGCCTCATACACCGTATCAGACCAGTACAGAATCGGTGGTTGGAGGAGAAGTTCATAAAGAAGCCCGTAAAGTTGCTCGGTTAGCTTGCTTCCCAGATTGAGGATTGCTTTCCAATTAAATGCAAATTCTGCGTGACGATAATATATCTCAAGCATTTCATTGATATCCCGTAAATCAGGAGTGGTAAGGCAGCGCTCCAAAAAGTCAATGATGAGCGAAGTGTGCGAAAACGGCTTATGCAAATCACTGTTTTCTGCCCACAGCGCGGACATATCAACCTTGTATTGTGCAGGTACATTATTGATTACCATTGAACTGGGAATGGCTATATGCTGCGCCACCTGTATCTCCCCGTTATTTCTGGCAATGATAAAGGCATTAACTATAGCAAGCCCCATGGGTATGCAGATTCGTGGATAATCGTCAAGGAATTCCGGAAAGAAGCGTAAAAGCCTGTAGTGACACAGCTCAAAATCATCTCTTCTATTGGTCTTGAAGGTCATGAGCACACTTTCATGAGCCACAGTGGGGGTATTCTCCATTACCCGGGGAGCAAATATTCGGGCATATATCTCTGCTACGAATAGCGGATCGTGATGGTAAAAGTGAACAAGGCTCTCACTGAGATAGGAAATATAGGAAATCGGAAAATCCTTTTCATCCATAATTTCCAATACCCTGGTCAGTATTTCCTTTGAAGCTAGCGGATCGGAAGCAAAGGTTCTCGCCACAAGCTCTGTCCCGCGATAACTTGCAAGTTGGTCCAGGTTCTGATTGGGTGATTTTATCCGCTGGTCCAAAAGGAAGCTCATCAGGTTTCGTGAACTTTCCCCACAGGCCAGGTACATTTCCGGATCACCTGCAATATCCGCATCTTTAACCAGCAGTTCAAGAATAATGACGAAGTCCCAGATAAAGGCCAGTTCCAGGCGGGTAGATAATATTCTCAGCAGCCCGACATGGGAGAACTTATTACCCTTATCACCCAGGAACCGGATGGCCTGCAGTATGTTTCTGATTTGCTGGATCTGAAGTGCTACCGTTCCCTCAAAGATATTCAATTGATTCACATCATCGAATTCCCTGGCAATGACAGTGGCCGGTATAAGCTTGTTGAAAAGGACAATCTGGGGCTGTTCTGCAATGGATAATTCGCGGTAAACTTCCCAGAATCTTTCTTGCTGCCGATACCATAAGCGGGAAAAAAAATAGATAAAACTTGGCCGCAAAAAAAACGGCCTTGCATTGTCCTCTAGGATAAAGCCGACAATCTGCGTTGCGGTATCCCTTAAGAGGAGCCTGCTCACCGCATAGTCAAATAATATATTATGAGAAAAGCCCAGTTTGGATGACACGACCTCCTGTTCAGCAAGTACATTTAAGCTGAGCAGTCTTGATATAAGGATCACATTATCAGCGCTTATTTTTTCCAGATAATCAAGTTTATTGACAGAAAGTGTTTTCGCATCTACCATAGTATTACTCAGGCCCATTAGCAAAAGTTCAACCTGCTCCGGGACACCTACCTTGAAGATCACCTTTTCCCAGTACATATCCAGCAGTTGGATCTCCGAACGGACCAGTTTGATATGCTCTACATTTCCGAGATCACTTTGCAGGATCAGTTCCAATAGATTCAGAAAAAATGGAATGGTAAGAATTTCCCTTAGTTTTTGTTCCGCCCCATAAAATACAGCATTGATACCAGGGTTCAGCACAAGAAAGGGATCAAGCTCAGCCTGGCTTAATACCGGAATTAAAAATTTTCGGCAGTGAATGCCGTCATCATTGAATTTTGCCGGGAACAAGTCTATAAGCTTCTGCGACTTTGAAGCGTCATAGCTTCTCACGCTGACCAGGATCGACCATCCGGGAAGTTCGTTCTTTGCCCTTGAAATCTGGTGGATAAGTTTGTCCTTCAAACTTTCATCCCTGGCCGAGTCAAAGGAATCAAAAATCAATACGCCCTTTTTATCTCCGTTTATTGGAATGCGCTTTAAAAGTCCAAGCCAATCTGGATTCGGCATACCCAGTCCCTGGGCGATTTCAGCATCCGTAGCCTCGATCAGAAAATCCATGCGCACCATGGCCGCAGGAATTTTCAGTGTCAGGAGCCTGCTCATGAGTTCACTCAAGGTATAGGTCTTCCCTACCCCGGGATTTCCGATGATCACCCCACTGTCAGTTTGGGCAAATGCCATCACCTGATCAATAAGCTTTTTTCTATCAATCTTCATTTCTAATATCCTTACTTAACACCCTGTTCTGGTCATTCATCCAATCGGGAATTTCCTGCTGCTCATCAACCACATTTTCCGACCCCTCCTGCTGCGCTGCTGCGGCGTCGGGATGTTCCTCCCTAGGGATGCTCGGGTGTATCGAAACGGCCCCACTAAGCTCACTCACGAATTTTGAAAATCCGGAATAGCTTTGATCATCTTCATAAAACACGCACTCTATGCCGTATTGACTCAGCTCTTTTACAATTTTCGCCGCCTTGGCCGCGCCTCCCTCAGCGAGCCTGAATACAGCCATATGTACCTCATCATCGTAGGTATTGAGGTCGTCTTTTACCATATTGAGCATCTGCAGAAAGTAAGGGTCTTCAATACTAAAGCCCATGAAAATTACCCGCCTTGTCGCGAGCAGGGACCAAAGAATTTTACGATGGGCAGTCCATCTTAGCGAGCTTTGGCTGAGGATCTTGTTGATCTGGTCCTGAGTGAGATCGGGATTAGCGAGTTCTGCCAGTACCGGCGGGGTCGGCGGGGTAAGTATATAACCATATTTCTCCATATACTCCGACTGACTGAGCAGAATGGTATTTGGTGTATAGTTTAATCCGTGGATGTGAAAGATCTTTCTTGCATTCAACTTATTATAGTTTAGTGACTTGAAAAAACTGAGCAGCACCTTGGCATTGATACCCTCATCGATAGAGACAGGCATTTGTGACTTACGGGTGAGGTGGGTAAGTGCATTTTCAAGCACCGTATCGTAGTTTGTTGTCACAAATCCCCTGAAGGGCATACTTACCAGAAGCTTATGGTAGTCCTCAAAGGTATCCGTATGGAATTTCTGCATGATCACGTTGGTATAGATCTCAGCAATGAGTACCGCTTTCACGCGGTCAAAAAAATCAAGGTAATTTTCCGCTGTATCATCAAAAGGTGCAAAGTCGGGCTGCGCTTCGGTCGCTACCCGCTGGAATTCCTCGACAAGTCCCTTCCAGGTCACAAACATACTTGCCGTTACCCCTGCCCCGGCCAAAAGAATGGCCTCTCCTGACTCGATGAGTTCGATGAGCTTGGCCTTATTACTTTCACTGCGTTTAAAGATTTCCTGGCGTAGTTCTTCCTCAGACATACCGGTAGGGATTAATGGTGAGGGAAGAAGCGGTTAATTTATTGTTGAGCGTCATTCTTCTAAAGCTAAGATTTACATCCAGGATTTGCTCCTCGTGAAAAACGAAGCGTTCATTTCCTAAATGCACGCCGCTAAATTATAATAAAATGCCGAAATCCGAAATATAGATTTTATGTATAAAATTCTCGAAAAGCTCCACCTTGAGTGGGCTAAGCACAACCTGTCGATCCCATACCATCGGAAACAACATTTGAATTGAATCATTAGTTGTCTTGCGACTATGGAATTTGGTGGAACGGGGTCAACTAGAGTAGGTTTTACATCAGCATTACGAAGTATCGATTTACTATTAACCAGAAAATTAATATAACCGATTAAAATGATTTTACTTTCGCTCGTAATATACCATTGAAAGTCTTAGCGTGGCCTTCTACATAAAAAATTAAGGGAATAAATGTGGCATAAAACTCTTTTATTGTTGACTCCACCATTTCGATATATTCTTTCCCGTGTGCAATCGTATTTCTCATTTCTTCAAACCGTCCTAATTCTTCTGTAGCATTCAAAAAGATTTCACTTTCACCGTTCTTTAACTCACGAAGCTTTTGCTTTAATTGACCTTGCTTACCCGATGAATTTAGATAGGTTTCAAAAGCTACAAAAGCATAGAAAAAAGCCTGATTATATTCATTCCTACTGTAGTGAAGATAACTATCCACCAACAACAGCCTATATAAGGGGTCTGATAAGTTAGCATTGAGAACCGCTAAATTCAGTTCGGCAATCAACACTATATCTTCCCCGATAGCTGTTGAGTCGCCATCAAAGAATCCCGAATATTCTATTGTTTTATTCTGGTTATTGACATAGTCGACCTGAATTTTCCTTACCTTGAAGCCATCATATTCATGATCACGAAATAAGTCTGAGTAAGGATGGGCATTTTTCGCAGCACGTTCAACCGCTCTTTCAAGCGGTTCATCCCTCTGTATTTCCGGCAAATTAAAATCATCTAAAATATGATTTACGCTCGAATAGTTGAAAACACCGTACCTTCCAAAATCAGCAGAAATAACAGAATAATAGAGATCTTTGAATTTCCATGATTGATGGAAATAATACGGCACAACATTCAGTCCTGAATACTGGAAAACCTCGAAATCAGGTGTATTGTCAACTTGGATTGTATGTTGCCTATAATTTATAATGTTTAACTTTTCGAAAAGCAGTTCAATAATATTAGTGCGTGAGATAAGAGTTTTGAAAGGCATTTTGTTGGGATTATTTGTATAGTGGCAAGATAATGAACTATGAATACAACACCTAGGCCATTAACTTCTTTCAGTCACTCAGTCATAATAAGATTATCACCAAATGAGAAACATAACTAGAATATGCATTTCCACCTAATTTATCATTTCACTAAAATTTATATGTACCAAATCCGACCTGAGTTCACTATAAACTTGATTTATTAGTTAGAATTAATTTACTTTTAGTTCTTATATTGAAAATATGCATTTATCTCTCATTTGGAATACGCTCATTGTTTGTTATTTTGTCTAGGTCACGAATAAGTTCCACTAGAATTTTTTCTGCATCTGCAGGTGTTAGCGGTGGCTTCATAACGACATTTGATTTCTTCGCCATATCAGATACATACATTACAACCTTTTCCATCGCTGTTGGAAACATTCTATTAATTATCGTGGTAATGTATTTTATACATTCAATAACTAAGCTGAATTCGATAATTGTTTGCGGCACCAAGAAACTGTTAAGACTTTTATTGGTGGGTACACTTTTGTTCTTAACTCTTAAATTATGCGCCACCACTTGATTTCTGAACTCTTTAATGTCGGGAAAAAGATTTAGTACACTTTTAATTCGCTTAAAGTAGGGGGCTATATATTTTTTCTGTTGCTCATTTAGAAGTCTTGTAAAGTGACCATGATACTCATCTAGATAACTAGTCACCAACATGCAGCCGTTTTCAAAACTCATCGTATTTATAGAAATGACAATATTTGGATCGACATGATAGTCAGGCAAACTACATAATGCCCGATGATACCTTATAATATTATTGTTTATAACGTTAAGGATATGAACGCTTTCATCTAAGGGAGTAATTCGGTGATAATTTGGTAAGTCGGTAACTTCCACAAAAGCTTCAATTTAGATTTCGAATAGTAGCTGCGATTGATTGTAATATAGATAATTTATTTAAAAATAAGAAACATACCTGTCTTCATGATAGCGAATTACACTAACAACTTGGATGTGACTGTTTGAAAATCCTTCTTCCGTCCATATTGACTGTTCCCTAAAAAGGACTTGCATCGTAAAATAGAATAAAGCTGCCACATCAGCAAAGAATATAATAGGATAATCTGATAAAAAGGAAATAAACTCACTGAATATAGATCTCAAGGTAATCGATCTGAACGAGGACAAAAGATATGTCAAAAGGTATCGAAGAAGAAGCCCGCCAATCAAACTGTGGGGCAATCATAGAAACACTTAAGCAAAAACTGACCGAATGGCTTTCAGGCTATACATATATTGCCCATAGCTTAAACCTTGATGGTGGTATAGTGATAGAGATTTACCTAAAACACACTTAATATGTTGTGCCAGATTGAGGTGATATAATTCATTTGGGATTCCATTGGTAAACCTGAAAGGACAAGATTCAATAGCTAAATCATTCAAGTTCAAATAACGCCGACCAAAAGCATTCAGATGACCTGATCAGCAATTTGCCGCTACAAAATTTATAGCTTATTTTTGCTAAAAGATCGAAGTACCCAAATCGAAAAAATTAAAAACACAATTTTAAGATGGAAACATATTTCGTCTCAGGAAACCCCTACATGGTTTCACATTTTTACCACGGTGGTAATAATCTTAAGGCCGGCCAGATTATCAGACTTGTATCTCAGCATGACAGCCATTTCAGCTGTCTGCGCAGAATCAGGAAAGTTTTCGATTTTGCCAAGGAAATATTGCTAATTGATCTGTAAAAATTTGCATCAGTTGTTTTGCGACAGCTGATGCTTTTTTTTTGAAAAATATTATCTGGAAATTCAGCCAAACACGTTCCCTGATTCATCATTTTGAAATGATTGATCTTGAACTTCTCCCCTAAATTGCTCAGTGGCGAGACGTCCTTTCGCGATTAGTGACTATCCCTTTATCGACATATTCAACTCAAAGGGCCAATCTTTGATCAGCCCAAGAAATTGGGACCTGCCACATCTAAGAGCTCCCCATTCTCGTCAAACTGATAAGAAAAATAGCCACAGTCATATTTCCTTCCTTTCCCCTGCCATGATTTGTCCCATTGATATCTACCAAAATTAAGTTCAAGAAATTCCCGCTCGGAGATTGTCGTGCCATAATGTGCAACCAAAAGCATGTGGTAATTGATTGGTCCATGACCCTGGCGGTGCAATGTCGCAAATTCATTTCTTGAAGCCTGGGGCACCGATGCCCAGGCATCGCATTGCGTGTTGATTTCCTTTTGTGCCATAAAAGGATCTTCCGATCTATATCTATTGGCTGTTTTTGAGATAAGGTTATAAATCCCGTTGTTCGAATCCCGGAGTTCCCTCGCCCAGGTGGAGAGCCCATCGTCATATTGGAAATCAGTCAGTATTCCATTATTTATATGCAGGTAACATTTTATTTTTCTGCTGTAAAACAAGCCATAATCAGATGTTTCCTTCAAACCCAAAACTTCGCTCAGAAATTCGATGTTCAGGCTTTCATTGATAACAGCTCGATCCAGGATTTCCAGGATGACGGTTGGCCGGTATTCCCAATCGAAAGAAAAACTGGACATGGCTTTTTTTATGTCCTTGTCAATTAAAAAGGTAACATGCTTTGGCGTAATCGCAAAAACGACATTCCTGCTGAATACCTCGACGGCAATCGTTTCAATCTTGTCAGAATCTTTTTTGGGAACCTGATAGATATGTACCTCATCTGAATGATAGCCTTGATCTTCAACGATGGCTATGTAGGAGCCGTTACCAGGAACATGACCATATTCCCTATAGGCACCGTTATCATAATAAAACAACCCGATTGATTCTCTCTTACCCATGTTTTTTGTTCTAACTGCTCTTTTTTACCCGCCCGAATTTAGATTTCACATAGCTATGGACACCGTTAATTTCACTTAGATTATATTGCACACCGAAGAGCCTTTCAAAATGCTTAAGCTGTTCGCCGATATTTTTGCTATTTCCAAAGAGGTCCCAGATATTGGTTAATCCCTTGTATCTTTTAACAACTTTCCTGTCGTATAGCCATCCTGACCTGTCTTTGCCGCTCGGTTCATTGATATCAAGCAGTCCATAGATAATCCTGCTGTTCTCATCCAGGTATTTCCGGTTGAAGACCTTCCAGAATTCCTGAAATCTGGCATAAGCATCAGACTGTTCCTTTAAACTCGCTGCGCCATGGACCTCATCTTCAAGTTTTACAAATTGGTCCCGCAACTGTTGGTAATCCGCCCGCAACTGACCCAGCTTATATGGAATTTCAGAAATATTTCGAATCTGGCTCAAAAGAATATTGGTAAAGGGTGGAATAGGGAGAAAAGTGTAGTCGAGACTCTTTTTCAGGCTTTCTACACTTTCATCAAACAGGCTGGCCAAAGATTCCAAAGACTTGATGGAATACGGCCTGTTTGTGAGGGAAAGAACCTGCTCGCTAAAAAGCTGCAACGGAAGTGTCGTTTGGATGCTGTTATGGGTTGCCACCTTTAATAGATTCGAGATCAGCTCGTTTGAGCTGCTCCTGATCTCGGAAACTGAGAACTTCCCGTTCTCAAAATTAGAAATAAGCAGCGGGATCTCAGTTTTGACCGAAGAGATGCTACTGGGAATGAGATATTCACTGAACCTGTTTTTCCCGAAATTGGACACAAACCTGTGCTCGGCTTCCTTGCGGGTAAGTCCCGGATCGAAGTCAGAATATAGTTCGCGGCCATTGGTTTCAACTACCCCGTCCACATATCTGATCGAACATGCTTTGGTAATTAAATTTAGAATTGGTCGGCCCTTCGGAAATAACGCAGGCGAGGCCAACTGGATGTGTTTAAGCTCGCTAAGGGAGGTGTAAAAACTCGAACAGGCAATAAAAGATTCCACAAATGTGTTCAGAGAAAACATAAACTCGATATTCGGCTTCGCATACCCGCCCAGAAAATGATCCAGCTCGTCGATCAGGTTCATGCTGATATAGGTACTGTTATAACCTACCTTCTGATTTGTAGATGTTTCCATTTCGTTAAAAAAGTTTGGGCAAAAATTCAATTGGTGATCAAACGCACAATTTGCACCTGCCAATATTATTATCTTGCGGAGATAAAATTACTTATTTTTTTAGGAGCTAAATCGAAATTATATGCAAAAACTCAAAATCGAAACGCCTGATATCGCAAAGGACTTCAAAAACCATCTGGATATACCCGGCAATAATTCCATCTTGTTCTCTGCACCTTTTGGAGCTGGAAAAACAACATTTCTGGATGATTTTTTCAGGGCAAACACCGAGGAGTATAACTTTGTCCACCTATACCCTGTCTATTATTCTGTTTCGGGAAATGAAGATATATTTGAACTCATCAAATATGATATTCTCTTTGAGCTTATGTTGAAATACAGATCGGAGATAGCACTTCAGGATGGGGACCTGGATTTTTCAAGATCGCTCGCGCTTCAGCTATACATCAACAATGAATTCAAGCCACTTGACCTTTTCCAAAAACTTGCATCGATCATATATAAAACCGGAAAGGAGATTTCTGAGGTAATCTCGATTGCCAAAGAGTCCAAGGGCGACTTCGAGGAATATTTCAAGAAGATCCGTGAGGGCAAAATCGAAGTCATCGAAGAGTATACGCTCGCTTTTGAAATGGTCAAAGGGTCGGTTTATGAATATGATTCGATATCCAAGATGATCGCGGGAATATTAACGGGACTAAAGGAACCCGGTTTTCTGGAAGATGTCCAGACGGAAGAACGCGCGTCCAAAGATAAGCCAAAGGAAAATGTGCTCATTATTGACGACCTGGATAGAATAGATCCTGAGCACGTCTTCCGAATCTTCAATATCTTCAGTGCACACCAGGACTGGAAAACCTATAAGAACAAGTTCGGGTTCGATAAGGTGATAGTGGTCTGTGATGTTAAGAACATCCGTTATATTTATGAACACAGATATGGCAAGAACGTCGATTTTGTCGGATACATCAATAAATTTTACAGCAGCCATGTATACGCTTTTGATAATGCCGCACATGTCATCTCCAACCTTAGGGGCATACTAGACACGCTGAATACCAAGGCGGTGGAAAAAGCGGATATTTACCATCCCTTAAAAAAATATGACCTTAGAAAGCATGAGGGCAACTATTTTTCGTTGAGCCTAACATATGTTCTGAATGCATTGGTCAAGACTGGTCTTTTGGAATTGCGGTCGATCATGGGCATGTCCAAATTCAATATCAGGAAGTACAAATTCTTTAATGAAGGGAACAGTGGATTTGAAGGGGATTCCATTGATTACGAAATCCTGATATTCATCCAGTTTTTTTGCCAGTTATTTGGAAGCCTTGATGCCTTTGAAATCAAACTGGACCAACTATCGGAGGTAAGTACATCCGATCCAAGATATGTCGGGATTATCGATAGTGCTTATGAGAAGGACTGGGGTACATGGATTATTGACTACTGCCTTCCGGTACTCAATACCATGGATGCTAAAATTGACTCCACAAATCTCAAGATCAGTCTGGGAGATAAGCAGATCATTTATAGGGCGATAGAGGAAAATAGAAAAACCAGGTACCAATTCCTTAGGGTGACCGATGCGGTAGGTGTTGAGGTTAAGTTTTCGGAGCTCAACCTGTTTGTTTTATTAAAAGAAACGCTCAGGAAGTCAAAAATCAAAGGTATTCTGAAATAACATTTAAATTCCAGAGAACCGCTTGTTTAAAATAATCAGGAATGTTATCTTTACCCTGAGAGCGTTAATTTAGATTGGGCCAAACAGCAAAGCTGTTCGGCCCTTTTTTATAAATCAAAAGGTGAACAAAAAAACCACAGGAGTTCTGTGGTTTTGATAAAAAATCTATCTCTGTTTATTTATCGCTATTTTTCTTTTCTGTAACCTCAGCTCTGATCTCCTGAGCTAAAACTTTCAGGTCTTGCATCGCTTTACGAACCCTAGTTCCCGCAGCAGCGTTTCCACCATCATAAAATTTCGCAACATCTGCTTCTGTTGAAGAGATCACCTCTTGTAATTGTTTGAATTTGTCCATCTTTATATATTTAGTTTTTGCAGTGTGTTTTTCTTTCTTGAAAACCATTTGGATTAATCAAAACGAAATTAACAAACGATTTCAGTTCAGCAAACAAAAATGCTGCTTTATCATCAGTTGAGTAGGCATTCAGCTTCTTCATAAAAAAATGCTGCTTTCAATTCCCTACTGCACAGCGAGAAAATCGTATTTGATTTTTGATTTTATTCTAGATAAATCAGTCTTTCCTTTATTTAATCCTTCATTCTCCACGGATGATGGCTTTGCAAAAAAAAATCTTTTCAATGATTTACACCAAATCTTCTCACTTTATAAAGAACATCAAGGTGAGAAAATTAACTTTTTGAAGCTATTAAAGCGTACTCACTTTTTCTTTTCTAGGTGTAAATACCAAGTGAATTCGGCCCGGCTTTTCAGAAGCTTAAAACCATTTGAAATGAGCCGGGGTCTACATCACAGCGAAATCTAGTGAACAAAATAGGCCAAAAAAGACGGACACGAGATGAAAGCCAGTGGCTATTGAGCAGCCTCCTTATGCTTACCAAATCATTATTTTATTTCTTTTTCTATATCGTCCGTCAACGTTACTACTTACTTTTTTTAGTAATTTACACCTGCCTTACTTGCTCATGAAAGGTCGGCAAGTTGCAGGTGGACTCTAAGGAAAGGCGAATTTTTAGTGCAAATTTTGTGCAATGCTTTAGATGATTTGAAATCAACCTATAATCCAAGGACAACGTAATAGAATATGCCTGTAGTGGATGTGTTTACCCTCTGCCTAAAGGATATCGGGACATGTATTACAAATTCAGTTTTCCGACGGCAGTCGCCCCTGTTTGGTGAACCTCCAACAGGGCGTGTTTGATATTTTTGTAGTCGATAATTTTATGTGAAAAGCCAACAGCACCAGCTTTAGATGCCTCCTCGACATAAAAATTTTCTATCTCTGAAGTCAAAATAATCACTTTAGCGTTGGGATATCTTTTCAAAATTTCTTTTGTCAACTCAAGACCGTTCATATTTGGCATACGCAGGTCGGTCAAATATATCCGGAGGAACTGTGCACCTATCTGCGAAACCAAGAAGCTCCATTCCGTCACTAAAAGCACTCATGACATCAAAGCCACCATCAACCAACATTTCGACCATTGGTTCCCGAAACCACCGCTCATCTTCTGCATAAATGATCGTTTAGAAAGAATGAACAACATTATTCAACATTAGTATTTCTTTATTTATGAAAACATTATTTTTATTGAGTTGCTTCATTTCAACTTGTGCAATGATCGCTGCAGCTACAATGCACAACCCCTTTATAGGCTTTGCTGTTGCTGGAATCACATGGATTTTATTTACCAAATACCTTGGTGAAAAAAAAAGAACATACAGATCTTGAACAACTTTAATATATCTAATCAAACTATTTGTTAGTCAAGTCTCTTATCCATCCATAAAAATTGCCATCATTGGTCACGACAAACCCTGCTAAAACGATATTACTGTAATGGAAAAGGTTCATGTCGCCAAAATCGAATTTTATTGGGTTGCAAGGATGGGTCTCGGTTTTAGTCTTAACAAACGACCGTTTTTTGAGAATATAAAATCTTAAATTATAAGAAAGCATCAGGTGCTTTAATTTAAACTTTTCCCAAACAATTCTTAGCTAATTTGAAATTGATAACTTTTCGTTAGCATTAATAGCTTAACAAAAGTAAAATCAAAACATCTGATATTTAGTATCGATTGTAGTTATTACAGATACACCTAAAGAGATACCAAGATGATCACTACCCAAATAACACTGAAAACACTACCAAAATAAAACATCGGCATATTTTCTTTTAGGTTCTTTTTAATTAGTCCTGCGTAAATGATCCAGCCAATGAAAGCAATAAAATACAATGGAACAGCAAAAAATAACATAGCTTTTAATTAATGAATTTCTTAAAATAAATCTAAGATACTAAAGATATTCAGTATCTCATCTTTTGAGTCATGACAAGTAATAAATTCTTCTTATTCCACCGTTTTTTGATAAAAAATATAAGCTCAATTGTGCCTTTGTTTCTTTATCAATCTTAAGCAAATTGACTTTTCATCTAGCAAGAAAATGTTACTAGATATAGGCGTTATCTTGAATAATTCAGCCCCAACACGTTATAATTTTAGCTCGATTGAATTGGTATCCATGGAAATTAGTTGTTAGTTAAGATGTTAATAGCTTTATCTAGTAATGCGTCCTTTTTATATATTATCCCTTTAATTGTTGGTTTTACAAACTCATCGATTTTCACACCAATTCTTTGAGTTGGAGAATTATCGGGATAAAATACACCCTTACTTGATATCCTGGTGTAAATGCCACCTGGAAGTACGAGAGTGGTTACCTCCCCATCCGCACCTGCTGTCTGGCTTCCAATTACGCTAACATTTGGTGAGCTCTGGAGTGCCATTGTTGTGTACTCTCCCTGGCTTTGCGTGTCGGAACTGACAATTACCACTACCTTCCCATCATATGATTCGCCATTTTTTGCTGGTCCATTATATTCTGAATCAGTGATCACAAATGTACCCGGATTTGAATAGTCTACCGTTGACAGCTTTAAAAACATACTTTTGAATGATTTAATGTAGCTTGCGAATGTGTAAGACATCAAATCAGCCGGATACTCCCTCATATCTACAATTATTCCCTTTGTTTTTGCGAACATTTTTTCTATCTGTGCTAAATCCGAATTTATGTATTTACCTGCATTAAGATAGCCAATCTGATCATTTATTAAATAATAAGCCTCTTTTTGTGTTTGTCCGGGCGCTCTATAATTTGATTTGCCCTTGAGCGTTGCGATGTCTAATTTGATTCTCCTTCCATTTCGATTAAACACAAACCGCATTTCTTCATCATTACTTCTCATCAGATAATTCCATGGCAAATCTCTCAATTGAGCATTATAATTGGAAGCTGGTGTGACTGGTAAGTATTTCTTGACAAGCTTTTCAATTCTTTCTCCTTTGATCGAGACAATAATATCACCTATTTTAACCTTATCCTGAATACCTAAAGTATCGGTACGGTATCCGCTTACGATTAGCTTGTTTTCGACAAACTCGGCTCTAAAAGGAACGCGATATTTACCCTTTAGTGATTCTAAGGTTGGATAATCGTTGATGATATTTGCATGAGTGTCCTTAATTGTCGATATAAGTCTTAATGTTGCAAGTGTATATTCTTCGGCGTTCCTGGCAGCTACAAATTGCGGAATGAAATCTTTCAGAACCTGGTTCCAGTGTTTTTCTGTAATGTTTCTGTATGGCGAATAATAATTTATGATAGACCAATATCGAAATAAGGAGAGTAGCCTGTAGCCTGCATCCGGAAATAACATTTCATCGTAGCTTTTTTCGTTGACGAATAGTGGATAACCCAGGCCTGGTTCTTTTTTTACCCAATAATTCTGTTTATCCGACCTGTTTTGCCGAATGTACCTAAGTTTGTTTGTTAAGCTTGCTGATAGCGTTTTTCCTGTGAAGAGATCCCCATAATCCGGAGCCATTAACACTTCGGAAGCAGATGGTATTTTACAGTTATCACACTTCTTCACATTAGGAAGGGAATCTATGTAAGCTTCAAGGGCGTGACTTAAGTCCCGAAGATTATTACAATTACGTATATTGGCTAAGATTTTGAATAATTCGCCATCCCAGTTCAAATCGCCGCTACCGGCATATGGGTGATGATATTTCAAAAACCCCCATACCTGCCCTACAATAGCGAGTCTGGTAATATTGCTGGCATTCGTATGTACATCGCTTATATCAGAACCATGCAGATACGAAGTATCTACCTGAGCTTTCTTTGGAGGGATGCGCCTTAAGTTTTTCATCCGTTTTCCATCCTTAAAAAGCTGGAAATTATCGAACCATACTTTGCCAATCCCATCTAGAAATCCTCCATAAGCTATCCCCTTTACTTTTTTGGTGAAAGGGAGTTTGACTCTATATTCGGCCCAATCATGAGTTCCCGCCTGCTTTGTATCAATATATGCTAATTGACCATTTTCTCCTTCTAGTTTCAACCATAATCCGGCATAGCAACTGGAAGTTGATGAAAAGTTTTTTGGTTTAAAAAAAACGTTCTCTAAACTGAAATTATAATTCAGAACGTAAAAAAGAATTGTCAAAATATCCATTCAGGACGAACTATAAGATCAGAATGATCATGTACAACGAAGTGTGAATCTACTCATTTAATGAATAACCGCGAAGCCAGTTGACCCGATCTCCCCAGTAATTGCATCTGAATTAAATCATTAATTATCTCGTAGTAAGGGATAAACTACACTGGGTTTCCAAATATTTAATCACTACAAACCATTTTGCCCCTCTATTAGTAATTTTTTCATAGGCGGAATCCTAAAAGAATATTCAGATTTAAATTGATGCTGGGGCAATAATGTCAAACATTATTTTTAGCACTAAACAAAACTAAACCCCATATACAAAATACAAGGGAAAAAGTCATTTTCCCGGTATTATCCGTCACACTACCTCCTAGAAGAAAAAGTAATAGGCCAATGCCAAGAAGTATTATTCCAAGAATTTTTTTCATATAATCTATTTAAAAGTGAAGGATTCGCAATTAATATCCTATTCTCTATCATTAATCAAAATTTTTCTTTCAATTTAATAGGATTAAATTTCATCAAGATTAAATGGATTACTCTTATTCTAAAACGACTTTGAGCTTATCAGCGCTGAGCCTTGCCTTAAGCCATTTCTCCATCTTGTTTTTATCTGAATCCGGCATTTTGCCTGTAAGTGTTGCTGTAAACTGAAGAATTGTGTCTCTTTTAAGGGTATCGGTATTCATGAAGACAGTATTAGCTACACTATAACTTTTTATGGCTGGAAACAAACTCTTGATCTCTTCACGGATTTCTGGAATGCTGCTCTCGTCTTTGTTTCCCGACACTACCTTTTTAGCTAGCGAATCGCGGTTGAATACATCCTCCATAATACTGGCTTTGATTTGTGAAAAATCCACATTTGCCCTGGCATCCAGTCCCTGGCGGATAATGAGCCTAGTACCTATAAGTTTATAACTAGATAGTTTAGAACGGATGCTGTCAACAGTTGATTTGGGCAGTTCCGCACCAATTAAAAGTAAATCAATTTCTCTTAAATTCCTGGAATACTTAAAACTCTTATTGACCACCTGAGTATTACTAAAATTGAATTCTTCACGAACAAACCGCTGCGCACTATTTTCAAAGATACTTTTTTGTACTATTCCGTAAGCTAGATAAATACTTGGCAATACGGTTACTAAAACCGTAATGAGAATATATCTCGACACCTTTTTCTCCGTATTTCTGTCCTCAAAATACTTTTTATTGAATTTAAGAAAACGAACGATCAGGTAAGTGGAAATGCAAATGAACAGGCTGTTTATGAAAAAGAGATAGATTGCCCCGGCAAAAAAGAGCAGGTTGCCCGAAGCGAGCCCGAATCCCGCCGTACAAAGAGGTGGCATCAAGGCAGTCGCGATGGCCACCCCAGGAATGACATTACTTTTTTCTTTTCTCGTCACCGCTATTGCTCCGGCCAAACCACCAACGAAAGCGATGAATACATCCCATATAGAAGGCGTTGTCCGGGCCAGCAGTTCACTCTGCGCATCATGAAGTGGGGTGATGTAAAAGTAAAGTGTTGAGGTAGCGATACTAATTATTGTCGCAATCAGCAGGTTCCTCCCGCCCTGGCGTACCAGTGCAAGGTCATTGGTCCCGATGCCCAGTCCAATCCCGATGATCGGTCCCATGAGCGGCGAAATGAGCATCGCCCCGATGATTACCGCCGTCGAGTTTACATTCAGACCGATGGAAGCGATAAATATCGCAAAAATAAGCGTCCATAAACTTGGACCGACAAAAACTGTATTGGCCTTTATGGCCGTCACTACCTCTTCTTCATTGGCCTTATCCAGGTGCAGGTTGAACCTTCGCTGAAAAAATAATCTGATGTAAGCACCCAGGCCTGATTCGTGTTCTTTCATACCATTATTTTTTTAATTCAATTTGATTCGGCGCAGTTCCTCTTAATACCAAGGTTCCCAGTATGCCTGCCAGAACAGAGGCAATCAGTATCCCATACTTGGCCTGTTCAACATATTGCGGATTTGAGAAGGCAAGGCCGCTTATAAAAAGGGACATGGTAAAGCCTATCCCAGCAAGAAGCGAAACCCCAATCATGTGTTTCCAGGTTCCACCCTCAGGCAACTTTGCAATACGTAGTTTTACCATGATAAAAGAAAATAGCAATATGCCGATAAACTTGCCCAGAACAAGGCCTACTGTTACTCCTATAGAGACCGGATTGATTATAGCCGAGAAAAAATCAGCACCGATCAATATGCCCGAGTTTGCTAGTGCAAAAAGTGGCATGACCAGAAAGGCCACATAGGGATGTAGCGCATGCTCGATCTTCTGGAGTGGGGTTTCCGCAGCAAGACTGAGGTGCTTTACCTGCTGTATAGTTTGGTGCTGATCTGGCGTGGTTAATGTACTGTTGCTAGGGATTTCACGATCAAAGTCGTCTGTTAATTTACGAAGGGTGTTGGAATAGACCTCTTCATCAATTTTTGTCCTCGCCGGAATGGTGAAAGCAACCAATACCCCGGCTAGGGTGGCGTGAACACCAGATAGCAGAAACCCAATCCATACGACAATTCCAATAATGAGGTAAAATGCACTGCTCCTAATCCCCATTGCATTTCCAATAATCAATACAATCAAAAAGATTCCGGCAATTCCAAGCGCTACAAAGTTGACCTGTCCAGTATAAAAAAATGCAATCACCAGCACCGCGCCGAGGTCATCCGCAACAGCTAGTGCCGATAGAAAAACTTTAATACTGCCAGGAATGTGCTTACCCGCCATGGAAAGCAGTGCCAGTGCAAAGGCAATATCTGTCGCCATCGGAATACCCCAGCCATGGTCAGCACTAGTTCCGCGGTTGATCAAAAAGTAGATGCCTGCAGGGACGAGCATTCCTCCCAGTGCTGCAGTCATAGGTAGCAACGCTTTGGAAAAGGTGGAAAGCTCACCCTCCATAAATTCGCGCTTGAGCTCAAGCCCGATAACAAAAAAGAAAAGAGCCATTAGCCCATCATTAATCCATATATGAAGCGGCTTATCCAAAAGATGTTCTCCAAGACCGACCATAAAATGTGTATCCCATAAATGATGATAGGATTCATTAAAAGCAGAATTCGCCCAAATAATCGCAAGCACGACGCTTATAAGCAAAACAATCCCGCTGGTATATTCCAGGTGAACAAAACGACTGACTGGGGCTATTATTTTTTCAATTGGGCTTTTCGGTAGAGAATTCATCACAGGAACTTTTTATAGTATTACAAACTGCTAAAATACTTTTTTAGGCCGATTAACCTATTGTAAAAAACAATAAATCATATAAGAAGATTTAAGTAAGTTCTAACACGGATTCTGACGCCAAACGCCTTTTCTTATGCCATCTATATTGGACTTTTTTAGAATTTCATATGCGGAAATCTTGTTATCAAATTTGAAATAAACCCTTGATTATCCGACACACCCAACTTGAAAATCACCACCCCATTATGGATGGATACACGCAATTTCTAAACTTAGAATAAAAATCAAGATACTGATTATAAGCAATTTACAGAAAAATAAAGTTATCGGAATGATTTTGGTTAAATGATCGCAAATAGAGAACATGAAACGATCTTATAGTATTAACGAAAAAAGAAGTCTACTGAGCAGGCTCGGTAGGGTCAAACCTTTCCATTTCTTAGTAATTTTTTATGCAACAATCATCCTTGTGGGCATCCCGATCCGCATGTTAAAAATTGATGCACTGACAGTGATATGTTCATTACTATCCCTAATTATGGTCATTATCGGATTTGCCTTTTTTGCAGGCAGAAGAAAACTGACCCGATCACAGCATAAAATTGAAATGTAGATGAAGTTTATCTTCAATGGCTAAAAAAAAAGGCAGATATAAAAAGGAGTTTTGGCCATAACGCTAAATGCTTTAAAAACGAAATGGGGTACTGAAGGTCAATAGCCGAGAGTATAACTCACACATTAAATTCAATATGGGAAATGCTGATCATCGGAATGAGCAGAAAATTCTTGGCAGGATTATTCAGGAATATGCCGAGATGTGGGCAGATGTTATACTGGATAAAAACCTGGTAAAATCGCTACTCGAGATCACTAGAGACATAAATTATGTGGATGGATTAATAGCTCGTAGGCATGCACAAAAACTTAATACTGATAGCTATGTAAAAATCGCAAATCAGTTGGCCAGACTGGAGAAAATCATTTGGGAAAAAATTAAAAGTTCAACAGCATGAATTCAATATCCTCCTCCCATAAAAGAGGATATCTATTTTCTAATTTCCTCCCAGAATTATAGGGTTTTTTGCGTTACCCATGATAATGATCTTCGCATTTGTTGATAGTGCGATTTCTTTCTGCGCGAGAATGGATTCATACTGGAGCTGTTTGTCGCTTAGGCCTGTTGAAAGAATTCGCTGATAATCGGCTATACCCTGCGCTTCGATACGTTTACGCTCAGCCAGCTGTTTTTCCTTTTGCAGTACAAACTGCATCTTTTGGGCATCCTGTTCAGCATTGATTTTGGATTCGATTGCTTTTCGGACAGATTCTGGCAAGGTTACATTTCTAACCAAAAGCTGCTCAAGCTTTAACCCTCGCTTGGCAAAACTCTGATCAATTGCAGAAAATATCTTGCTCTGAAACTCCTGTCTTTTGGTAGAATACAGCGCCACAGCTTCATAAGAAACGGCATTGTCCCGTATAGCTGTGCGGGCAATTGGACGTACGATCTTATCCAGGTAATCATCCCCTATTTCTTTTAATATCCTTGGTGCATCCTTCGGGGTGACACTGAAAAGAACAGAAAGATCTATTGTAACTTCGAGACCGTCCGAGGTCAGTATACGGATAGCATCATCGCCCACTTTATTACCTTCATCATGCACCGCCGACATGGTATAATTCTGGGTCTTGACATCAAAGGTAGTGACTTCAACGAGGGGGTTAACTATATTGAGTCCGCTGAAAAGCACATCGTTATCAACCTTTCCATACAATGTCTTTACCCCAACCTGACCTGCGGGAACAACCTTGAACATGGAAAGTGACGCTCCTAACAGGATAACCACAACACCTACTATTCTAATGAGCCTGCTGTAGCGGGTGAGACGCGTTTCACCTTTTGCGGAAATAATACTTATTATAACAATAAGGAAACCTAGGATAATGAGAAACATAATATTGGTTTTAATTTACAGATAACTTTAGCAAAGGAAATGCCCCAAAATTTGAAAGGTCAGATAAAGGCATCAGTGCCTATTAAAAAGACATTTTCTTTCTCATGCCAAAAAATAACAACATGGGGTTACCATATCAAAATGGGGTGATATTTCTCATTTTGGTAACTCATGAGGGACTACAATATCAATGAGGAATATCTCAAAGACAACATTATTTTTGCTCTTCATGATTTCTATGTATTCAGTTCCGGCTCAGTTTCTTTTTCATAGCCAGTATTACGATTTTCTGGGTGATGATTAAAAATCGCGCTCAGGGATTCCAGCAGCTTTATATACAGAGCAGTCCCTTCGGTGACCTCTGATAAGTAAACATATTCATCGGTCATTAAAGATCTCAACGGAGAACCTGGACCCATTTTTAAAGAGGGCATATGCAATAGGCTCCGCTCCGAGCTGGTTGGTGAAGAAAAAGTATTTCTGCCAATTTGTTTTCCCGCATTAACCAAGGGATGGTTAAGGTCGATCGCTGATGGGGTAATCAGGTTTGTCCGGATAGCCGTTTGACAGAATGTGTGGTTGCGGATGATGTTCATGATTTCTTTTTCACTGTAGTGATGATCAAACCGGATGTCCACGGTAAAGGAGCATTCACTTGGCACAATGTTGTGCCTTACTCCGCCATTTATTTCGGTTACGGTCATCTTCACGGCATGATGGTCAAAACCATGGACTGGAAATTGAAAGCTCGAAAACCATCCAATATCCTTCATTGCCCGGTAAATGGCATTATCTGCATCACTTGAACTCGCATGGGCGGATATTCCGCTGGATGTACAGTCTACCACAATAGCGCCCATTTCCTCAATGGCCATATCCATATCTGTAGGCTCGCCCATTATGGCAAAGGATATTGGCATTAGATCAGAAAGAATGGATCCCAGTCCTTTATTTCCAGAATTCTGCTCCTCTGCAGTTACCGCCAGACAAAGATTGAAAGGCAGGCCCTTCCAGTCATAAAAATATAAAAATGCCGACAAAAGAGAAACCAGCGAAGCTCCGGAATCATTGCTTCCGAGTCCATAAATTTTTCCCTCATATATTGATGCTGTAAACGGATCCCTGGTCCAGTTATCATGTGGGTGTATGGTATCAATGTGCGAGGTCAGCAGGACCGTTGGCTTTTTAACATCAAAGAACTTATTGTAACACCAGATGTTGTTGAATTTTCTGATCGTCCTGATGGCATAGTATTCACTGAGGAAATTTTCAATAAAGTCTGAAGCATGCTTTTCTTCCCCACTGGTCGATGGCGTAGTGATCAGTGTTTTTAAGAGTTCGATAGCCTGATGTCCCAGTTCCTCCGGAGTTTTGATGGGAACGGGATTTATAATCATATAGGTTTCCATAATTTTTAGTTTTAATTATAATCCTGTATAGGAAATATAAAAAGTAGGCCTACCCTTCCGGTCTCCGATAAGGTTTTCCATATATGCAAGCTCTCCATGAATCTTATCGCTAACAGGATTTTTGTTTGTTTTAAAAGGAGAAAGATAAACCCTTACCCATTCATACAGCTGTCGAAAACTGCGAGCACTGTTCATTTTTAAGATTTTTTTTCCATGACTTTCGTTGTTTGCCATACTCTTGATTTCCATTGCTTACTTTATCCAATATTATCAAAGTGGATGCCTAAAGTGTCTTCTTAATGGAAAACAGGCCATTATAGGCCATAAAGCGAGATCTATTCATTCAAGAATAAAGATCATCAATACTTATACCTTTCAAAATAGAAGGGTCATTCCCATTTTGGAAAAACATTAAAAAGAACAAGAGAGATGACCATGAAAACAGGCACATCTCTTTGGAAATTTTCAAAGGAGAATGTATTAGCTCTTTCTCCTATGCGTTGGGTAGCGTAAAAAAGAAGCTGCTTCCTTCTCCAATTGCACTTTCGACCCAGATCCTCCCCTTTTCAGCTTCGATAAAATCCTTGGAAATGGCCAAGCCTAAGCCTGATCCCGACTTGTTTTGCCCGTCTGTAGGCACCTGAAAGTACCTGTCGAAAAGCCTTTTCTGGTACTTTTCATCAATGCCCTTTCCAAAATCCCGTACAGAAAAGCGGACCTGACCGGACAGCTGAACGACATCAAGAATAACCCTTGATTTGTCCGAGCTGTATCGCAGTGCATTGGAAAGAAAGTTTACTAGTACCCAGGCGGTTTTCTGGATGTCGGCATTCACTTTTGGAAGGTTTTCATCACAGTTCACCTCGAGCCTAATATGCTTCTGTTCCGCCTGAAAACTTACCGCATCAATCGCATAATTTACGATTTCAAGTGGTTTGGTGATCGCAAAGCTGAGCTTGAGATTGCCCGTTTCGGCCTGGGAGAGATCCAATAGCTCACTGGTTATCTTAAGTAATCTATCGGAATCTTCCCGAATATGTTCGAGTAATTCTTTTTGTTCTTCGTTCATTCCTCCGACCCTTTCATCCTTTAAAAGCTTCAGACTCATCTTTATCGATGATAGTGGAGTTTTAAGTTCATGGGAGACAGTAGCGATAAAGTTGGTCTTAGCCTCGTCAAGTTCTTTAAATTGGGTAATGTTTTTCAAAACGTAAACGCTCCCCGCGGATTTGGAGGATTCTACAAGCGTGTCACCTTCTTGTACCTCGAAATTGGGTATAACAATTTCTCTGTTTTCGAGCTGAAAATAACTTTCCTTATCATCGGCGAATATCTTTAAGGGCTTAGTATCTGTCTGAGGACTCAAGATACGTTTAAAAAGTTGATTTTTTTCGACAAGTTGAGATACGTTTTGACCAACGGTCTTTTCGGCATCCAGATTAATTAGTTTTGAGGCTAGGGTATTTAGAAAGAGAATCTCGCCTTTTTCATTAAGCCCGATGATAGCATCCTGCATTTGGGCAATAATTGCCTCAATGCGCAGTTTTTCAGATTTGAGTTTCGAGAGATTGCTATTTTCCCATTCGTTAAGCTTTTTTGTCATGCTGTTGAACGAGGAAGCAAGCTCACTGAATTCATCGTTGTTATTAAAGTGCAGGCGCTGCTTATAATTTCCTCTGCTGATCTCGCGGATCGCCTTGCTGAATTCCGCAAGCGGATTGGCAACAAAGCCAGGAAAATTTACAATAAAAGTAAATAGAATCATAAAACAAACTGTTGCAGCTATGCCGATATAGATATTCGCTCGCTCGGAAGCTGCTGTAGCCAAACCGTTCTTCTCATATATGGCTTTCATATTCAAATCCTCTATTTGCTGCAGAGCTGTTCTCACTTCCCTCAGAAAACTCTCCAATCCCACTGATGAGCTAGCATTTGAAATCTTTTCAAAACCCCGCTGGAGGCTTTCTACAGCATCGCGCTCCCCGGGTTCTGTAATATTTTCTTGTTCCAATTTCAGGTTTTTAGCGAAAACTGCTTTTTCAGCATTTTGCAATGGGAGGCTGCTATTATCCAACACACCACGCATTGCGGCTATATATTTTAAGGTTTTATAGTTATCCTTGAGAATTACCTTGGATTTATCAGAGAGCTCATTGAGAAAAAAAATGGCAATTAGTCCGAAGGAGAGCACTAATATAAAAAGGAAGCCGAAGCCCAGGCGGAGTTTAGTCTTTATTTTCATGATGACTATTTTTTTGTATATATGGTAAGTATTAAGATAGAATGACCAGATCGATGTCCTTCATGGCAAGATTTTTCAACAGTCCGTTGAAGATTGCCGTTCGAAGAATGACTTGAAAGATATTCAGGTGTGGCTTCCCGATACAGATGGTTGTAACCTCCTTTTCGGTAGCCATATCAATGATGGCACGCGTAACCTGATTACTTTTGATTTTAATCACCTCTGCCCCAAGTTCAGTAGCAAGCTTAAAATGATTGATCAGGTGCCTTTGCTTGTCTAGTTTTATGCGTTCTAAGCTTTCACTATCACTCTGTACATATAGCACAATCCAGGGAGAACGGTAATAGGATGCCAGGCGTGCTGTTTTCCTGATTACAACACCTGCTGTTTCAGCATTGGAAGATATACAGGCCAGAAAGCGTTCAGGTCTAAGCTTAATGGATTTGGGGATTTCGGTTTGGATTTTCCTTTCTACCTGGTGCACGACCTCTTTGAGGGCGAGTTCGCGCAACTGAAGGATTTTATCGGACTGGAAAAAATTTCCAAGTGCCCGTTCTATCTTACTCTTATCATAGATCTTCCCCTCTTTCAGCCTGGTTACCAGCTCATCAGCTGTAAGGTCGATATTTACGATTTCATCGGCTAGCTCCAAAATCTTGTCCGGTATGCGTTCGGTCACCGCTATACCCGTTATCTGCTCTATCTCCTCATTAATACTCTCCAAATGTTGAATATTGACGGCTGAGATAACACTGATCCCGGCTTCCAGCAAATCAAAAACGTCCTGCCAGCGCTTGCTGTTTTTACTACCTTCCGCATTCGTATGGGCAAGTTCATCAACAATGACAATCTCCGGATGACGATTGATGATACCCTGAAGGTCCATTTCTTCGAGTTCCTTACCACGATAAAATATCTTTCGCCTCTTGACTTCAGGAAGACCGGCAACAAGAGCATGGGTCTCCGCCCGGTTATGGGTCTCTACATATCCAATGCAGATATCGATACCATTACGAAGCAAAGCGTGTGCTTCCTGGAGCATCCTGTACGTTTTGCCAACACCGGCACTCATGCCAATATACACTTTCAGCTTTCCACGCCTCGACTTTTTAACCAGATCGAGAAAATGTTTTACCGATTCTTCCTTTTGTTGCTCTTCCATTATCGTTTAATAATTCCAAACCACACTCATGATACCCTTTTCGATTAGTATAAAACTGGTTACGACCAGGCTTAGTACAAATACCGTAATAATTAACCGGATGGTTAATTTTCTGGACATGAGCTCGCAATATTTCCTTGCGGCAAATGTCCTGTAAAAGTTTATATTTTTCCTGTTCTTAACTACCCTAAGCCTTTTAATTAAAATCACACCTAGGGTGATCAAAATTAAGCAGTATATGATTTCTATGTAAGGATGCATAATCTTTTAAATTGACCACCCGAAAAATGTTTCCGGGTGGATAAATGAGCTTTATTAAAATGAAACGGCTATGCTGGCAGTTAATGCTGCATTGGCATTAACCGCACCGGCATCTCTGACAAATATTTTATCTTTGCTGTCATATGCTTTTCCTTCTAAACGAATGACAGCGTTTGGAATTGGAGAATAATCAAGGTTTAAAGAATAACCCTTTGTTTTAAATCCATTTGGAGTTCCTGTTGCTATAAATACGCCATTTTTATCTTCATAATATTCGAACCTACCCGCAACAGCCCATTTTGGCGCAAACTTATATTGCAGGATAGCTACTGGTGAGATCACTTCATTCTTGTCATTACTTCCTTTTATTTTTTGCTGGGTTCCGTAATCGAAACCTAGTGTTACGCCGAACTTATCGGTAAGCTGAAAGATACCATAAACGTTATGATAGAAGCGGTTTACCCTAACCGTGTCAGCGCCTTCGCTTCCAAGGAAATTACTGTAATTTACCGTAATTTTATCCGTAGGCTTCCAAGTCAGCTGCAAGCCTCCTGCAGGTTTATCATTGCCATTCTGGCGTGTAATTCGCTGCCATCCATTCAGATATAGGGCGACTGCTGTAAATTTACCATCCTTTGTACCATATGTAATTTTTGCACCAGACTCATAGTAAGGCGTATTCTCGGAAGAAATGTTTCTGGTAAGTACCCAGCAGTCCTTAGATATGGCGCTCTCGAAGCCTATATGTGATGAAAAGATACCCGCATCAATCCAAAGATTTTCAGATTTAGAAAGCTTTACACCCGCATTGGCTTCGAAGACGTTTTTCAACACTCCTGGTTCGGCCGTAAGGTTGGCGTTTGCGTATGTCCCTGCCATCACAGCCAGGTTTGCACGGATATTACCGCTATCGTAAGCCGCTTTGATAAAACCAAGATTTAAGTTCACTTCATTTGCGCGGTTATGTGAATAGATAAAGCTAGGGCGGTTATGATCTGCCGGTTTGTTAAAGTCATATCCATAATAGGCTTCCAGGTATCCGGTTACCTTGATCTTTGGTTCTTCCTGCGCTTTGGCTAAGAATACTGTTGAAACTGCAGCGGCTAGTAATAATAATTTTTTCATCTTTTTGAATAATTTAACGGTAATGAAGCCATCGAATTTGTTAATCCCACAACGCGGTATGAAAAATTATGACGGTTTCATAAAAATTGAAAATGTGCTTTTTAGGGCAAAGCCCTTGAGACCCGTGCTCTTTTTTTACGGGCCCCAAAAACTTTGTTGTTATTAATTTTAGGGTGTTATCAGATTGACCGGTGATGCTGCCTACTTGACTGTTTTGGCAAACGCTTTAAAAGCAGGCAGCAGGATGGTCAGTTTTTTATAGTTCATCAAGGGCCAGGTTGAGTTTCAGTACATTTACCGATGATGGTCCGAAAAGTCCCATAAAGGGCTTAAGGGTATTCATGGCAACCAGTTCTTTCACTTTTTGCTCGTCTATTTTCCTGGCTTTGGCCACCCTTGCCACCTGGATGGCGGCGCCGGCTTCAGAAATATTCGGGTCAAGCCCGCTTCCTGATGCAGTAACCATATCGGCGGGGATATCGGATTTTTTAATCCCAGGGTTGTATTTCAATAAGGTATCGATACGAGACTGTACATCCTTTAAATAATCCGGATTAGAAGGTCCTTTATTTGAACCCGCTGAACCGGCCGCATTATAGCCAGCTGCAGATGGCCTTCCCCAGAAATATTCCGGTTTGGTAAAAGACTGGCCAAGTAATGCGTATCCCACTGTTTTGCCGTTTTTGATGATTTTCTCACCCCCGCCGTTTCCTTTGGACATTTTACCCATAAAGGCAACACTAATGGGATAAACAACGCATAACAATACAATTAAGACAACTGTTAAGCGGATGGATTGAATAATATACTTTTTCATTTTATTTTAATTTAAGGCTTATACGAATAAGCCTACTAATAAATCAATAATTTTGATGCCTATAAATGGAGCAACCACCCCACCTATACCATATATGAACAGATTCCTGCGCAAGAGTGCGGTCGCACCGATTGGCTTATAGGCAACACCTTTAAGTGCTAACGGAATCAGGATCGGGATAATAATCGCATTGAAGATGACCGCCGACATGATCGCCGATTCCGGAGAATGCAGTCCCATAATATTTAAGCTCTGCAACGCAGGGATTGAAGCGATAAATAAGGCAGGAACTATAGCAAAATACTTCGCAACGTCATTGGCAATCGAAAAGGTAGTCAGCGTTCCACGGGTGATTAACAGCTGTTTCCCGATTTCTACAATCTCAATTAATTTGGTTGGGTCGTTATCTAAATCGACCATGTTTCCTGCCTCCTTTGCCGCTTGTGTTCCACTATTCATGGCTACACCAACATCTGCCTGAGCTAAAGCCGGCGCATCGTTTGTACCGTCACCCATCATCGCAACCAGCTTACCAAGGGCTTGCTCATCCTTGATGTAGTTCATCTTATCCTCAGGCTTTGCCTCGGCGATAAAATCATCAACACCCGCCTTTTCAGCAATATACTTAGCCGTCAAAGGGTTATCACCCGTTACCATTACCGTTTTAACACCCATTTTTCTAAGCCGTTCAAAGCGTTCGCTGATACCTGGTTTAATAATATCCTGAAGTTCGATTACACCAAGCGCTTTTTCATTTTCAGAAACAACTAACGGTGTTCCACCATTTGTTGCAATAGTTTTCACATGGTTTTCTATATCAGAAGGAAAAATGTTACCCGCTTTCTCAACTATGTTCCTGATTGAATCGAAAGCACCTTTTCTGATTCTTCTACCATCAGCTGTATCCAGTCCGCTAGAACGGGTTTCAGCCGTAAACTTGATAAAAGTTGAACCTTCAGGGGTTCCGCTTGTTCTGAAACCTTGTTCACCTGCAAGTTCGATGATCGATTTTCCCTCAGGGGTTTCATCAGCCAGTGAACTCAAGACACAGGCATCAGTAAATGTTTTTTCATCTACTCCCTCTGTTGGGTAAAAATTGGTTGCCTTACGGTTACCAATAGTAATTGTTCCGGTTTTGTCCAATAGCAGTACATCGATATCACCTGCAGTTTCAACTGCTTTACCCGATTTGGTAATTACGTTTGCTCTTAAAGCCCTATCCATACCAGCTATGCCAATAGCAGATAACAAACCACCTATTGTTGTAGGAATTAAACAAACGAAAAGCGAAATTAAAGCTGCAATGGTAATTGGAGTATTTGCATAATCTGCGAAAGGTTTTAAGGTTACGCATACAATGATAAATACTAGAGTAAAGCTTGCTAATAGAATTGTCAAAGCAATCTCGTTAGGCGTTTTTTGACGTGATGCACCTTCTACCAAAGCAATCATTTTATCTAAAAAGCTTTCGCCAGGTGCAGTACTTACCTGCACTTTTATCTCATCTGATAAGACTTTTGTACCACCGGTAACAGATGATTTATCACCACCCGATTCGCGAATTACCGGAGCAGATTCCCCTGTAATGGCCGATTCATCAATGGTTGCAATACCTTCGATAATTTCTCCGTCAGTTGGGATGGTATCTCCTGTTTCACAGACAAACACATCACCTTTTTTAAGCATATTAGATGAACGGATCTCAATGGTTCCGTTTGCCAGAAGCACTTTTGCAGGTGTTTCTTCCCTGGTCTTGCGCAGACTGTCAGCCTGTGCCTTACCTCTTGCCTCTGCAATGGCTTCAGCAAAGTTCGCAAACAGTACTGTCAGCAATAAAACTAAAAAGATGAAGAAATTGTATAAGGGAGATCCCTGTCCGCTATGGCTGAAAGAATATACGGTAACATAAGCCATTACCAGGGTTCCGATCTCTACGGTAAACATCACCGGATTACGGACCATTACCCTGGGATCTAGCTTAATGAAGGATTGTTTTAGTGCGGTCTGCACCAAGGCAGGTTCGAACAATTTATTATTGGGTTTCATTTATATATCTATTTAAGCATGGTAAAATATTCCGCTATTGGGCCCAGGGCCAGTGCAGGAAAATAAGAAAGTGCATTCAGCACGATAATAACAGCAAAGGTCATCAGTGCAAAGGTCTTCGTATCTGTTCTAAGTGTACCGGCTGATTCCGGAATGAATTTTTTAGCGCCAAGCAATCCGGCGATAGCTATAGGACCAATAATGGGAAGGAAACGACCAAGGAAAATAATAACACCTGTTAAAAGGTTCCAGAAAATGTTGTTATCTCCAAGTCCTTCAAAACCAGATCCGTTATTGGCATTCGATGAGGTTACCTCATAAAGCATCTCTGAAAATCCATGAAAACCTGGATTATTTAGCCAGTTTTTGGGTTGAACTGCCCAGCCCGCATCTCCATAGTTCGTAAAAACATAGCTTGCAATGGCTGTTCCGGCCAAAATTAAAAATGGACTCAGTAAAGTAATAATAGCCGCTATCTTAATTTCCCTGGCTTCTACCTTATGTCCTAAAAACTCTGGTGTTCTACCAACCATTAGTCCTGAAATAAACACCGCTACAATTAAGTAAATAAAGTAATTCAGTAGACCAACTCCACATCCCCCGTAAAATGAATTAATCATCATGCCCAATAGCTGCCATGTACCGGACATTGGCATGGTACTATCATGCATGCTGTTCACCGAACCTGTAGAAATAATGGTCGTTACAGTAGCCCAGTATGCAGATGCAGCCGGTCCGAAGCGTACTTCCTTCCCTTCCATAGCACCTGTTGTTTGGGAAATACCCATTTTAGCTAATGCCGGACTTCCGCCAAGCTCTGAGCTGAGCATTGGGATAAGCAACATAAAAAGGCCGATTGTCATTACCCCAAAAATAGTCCAGCCAAGTTTTTTCCTTTTTATGAAAAAGCCAAAGGCGATGACCATAGCAATTGGAATGATGACCTGCGCAATCAACTCTACCATATTGGTAAAGTAGCTTGGATTTTCAAAAGGATGGGCCGAATTCACACCAAAGTAGCCTCCACCATTTGTACCCAGGTGTTTTATGGCAATCATCTGTGCAGCAGGTCCGCGGGAAACATTTACCGTATCTCCCTGCATGGATATAAACTGGTCTTTGCCCTCGTAACTCGATGGTGTACCGTTAAATGTTAGGATCGTTGCAACTACAATAGCTAAAGGCATAAGCAAGCGGGTAATTGCCTTTACAAAAAATTCCCAAAAATTTCCAAGTTCTGTAGTTGTTTTATCCCTGAATGCTTTAAACAGCACTACCGCAGCTGCGATACCTGTTGCTGCGCTTACGAATTGCAAAAACATCAACACATATTGCTGGCTAAGGTAACTTACACCACTTTCGCCCGAATAATGTTGCAGGTTACAGTTAGCAACAAAGCTGATAATGGTATTGAAAGCAAGATCAGGGGTCATTCCTGGATTTCCATCTGGGTTAAATGGGAGCTTGTCCTGGAAGATAAGCACAAAGAAACCATAGACTAGCCATAATAAATTGATAGTCATCAATGCTTTCATCTGTTGTTTCCAGTTCATTTGCTCTTTGATGTTTATTCCGGATAACTTATAGATCCCGGATTCAAGAGGTTTTAAAAAATCTGTCCAGACTTTTTCCCCTGCAAAAACCTTGGCCAGATACATCCCTAAAGGAATGGCGATAACAAGGGTGAGCAGGAATGTGGCAATAATGCCGGTTAATTCAGTGTTCATTTCTTAATTTGTTAATGGTCCCAAGCGGGAGACAGGATTAAAATTTTTCGGGTTTAATCAGCACGTAAATCATGTAGATGAATACGGCAATTGCGATAATAAATAGTGCTATCATAGTTTTAGATTTTTTCGAACCAGTCGATTGATTTGTAAGCTGCCCAGCAGAGCAAAAGAAGGATGATGATAAATAGTACAGTCATAATAAGTTACTTTTGGTAAGCCCTTATTCAACTCCCGTACCACAAATAATTAATTAATACATAAAACACTGAAGGTCAAATAATTAATCGAAGGTAAATTACTTTTGAAATATTTTCTCAAAAAAAAACCCTTCCAAAATGGAAGGGTCATTTTCATTATGGAAAAATCAGTTTAATCCGTATTCCTCGAGCTTACGATAAAGGGTCGTAAGCCCAATTCCCAGAACCCTGGACGCCTCGGTCTTGTTTCCGCCAGTGTGCATCAAGATTTTTTTGATATGCTGACGCTCTACTGCCGCCATGCTCAGCCCCCCGTTTGCACCATCAAGATCATGGAACTCAAAGGGCAAAAGATCGGCGGTAATCAAATTGCCGTCGGCAAGAATGACTACCCGCTCAATGATGTTCTTAAGTTCTCTGATGTTTCCCTTCCAGGCATGATTGGTAAGTAGGGTTATAAACTCTTTATCCATTACCATCTCTGCCCGGTTTACCTTAGCTGCAAATAAATTAAGAAAATGTTTTGCAATAGGCACAATATCTGCCCTCCTTTGACCAAGTGAGGGAAGTTCTAGTGAGAATACCGACAGACGGTAATAAAGATCTGACCGGAAAGTACCTTTTTCAGCCTCCTCCTTTAAACCTCGATTGGTCGCTGCAATGATTCTTACATCAACTTTGCTGGTTTTGGTATCTCCTATCTTGATGAAACTCTGGTTTTCCAGTACCCGTAAAAGTTTGGCCTGAAGATCTATGTTCATCTCACCTATTTCATCCAAAAATAGTGTTCCCTCGTTAGCTTCTTCCAATAGCCCTTTTTTGTCACGTGCAGCTCCGGTAAACGCACCCTCCTTGTATCCAAATAGTTCACTCTCAAGAAGTTCAGGATTAAATCCGCTACAGTTCAGTGCGACAAAAGGCTTTAGCTTCCTGGGACTTTCATGATGGATCGCCTGCGCAAAAACCTCCTTTCCCGTACCTGTTTCTCCAAGAAGGAGCACAGTAGCATCGGAATTGGCTACTTTTTTTGCCATATCAATAGCATTAGTTATTGACGGGGAACTACCGATAATTTCATCAAAACTATGTTTTTTTCCAACTTGCCTTTCCAGTTCATAAACACGGATCTGGAGCTTCACCTTGTCAATAGCCTTATGCAGTAGGGGAATGATTTTATCATTGTCATCCCCTTTTACAATATAATCAAAGGCGCCGTTTCGCATGGCCTGAACACCGTCGGAAATCGTACCAAAAGCCGTGAGATTGATCACCTCGATAAAAGGCTTTAGCTTTTTGATTGCTAAAACCAGTTCTACACCATTAATGTCAGGCAACTTAACATCACTTATGACGACATGTACCTCTCTGGATTTCACGATTTTCAATCCTGTTTTCCCAGTATTAGCCTGAAGAACTTTAAAGCCTTCAAGTTCTATTATCCTGGACAACAGACCAAGTATTTTTGGCTCATCATCTATGATGAGGACAGTTTTTTCCATGTGGTAAATATAATGTTCGTTTTCGATATGAAGATGGAATGGAAAATCTTCCTTTATCCAGGATTGATATCCGTCCCTTTCTCGAATCTGAGAACGTTTTTATGATGAGTTAAATCCAGCGATTCAAGAATGGCAATGTAAATATTGATACCCTCTTCAATTTCATCAATACCAATGTACTCATCAGCTGTATGAGAGCGCGCAGAGTTTCCCGGACCCATCTTTATTGAGGGCACATCCAGCCAGCCCTGGTCTGAGCTTGTCGGGGAAAGATAAGTCGCTCTTCCCAGAGAGCATCCGGATACTACTATCGGATGGGTCAAATCAATGAATGATGGTTTCAACACATTGGGGCGAATCTTGAAATAACTAGATGTATGGTTTATTATCATATTGATCAATTCCCTTTCGTTGTAATTATGATCATAACGGATGTCTACCGTGAAATGACACTCGGCTGGGATGATATTATGCTGAATACCAGCCCTAATTTCAGTTACGCTCATTTTTACGGGTTGTGGCTGACCATCCATAATCGGGAACTGGAAAGTCCGGAACCATTCTATGTCTTTCAGTGCATGATAAATGGCATTGTCACCCTCTTCCCTGGCTGCATGCCCACAGCGGCCTTTGGCTACGCAGTCTAAGACCATTGACCCTTTTTCGGCAATGGCCATCTGCATCCCTGTTGGTTCACCTACTATTGCGAACGAAATATCTTTCAGATCACCAAGTATCGAACGGATACCCAATTCCCCCGAGGTCTCCTCTTCAGCAGTCGCTGCCAGACATAGATTAAAAGGTAAGTCATCGCGCTCAAAGAAATATAAAAAAGCAGCTATCAATGAAACCAGAGAGCCACCTGCATCGTTACTGCCAAGGCCAAAAATCTTCTCATCTTCTATGGCTGGATTAAATGGATCTCTAGTGTATTGACCATTGGGCTGCACTGTATCATGGTGTGAGTTTAGCAAAATGGTAGGCTTTTCGGCATCCATATGCTTGTTGTAGCACCAGACATTGTTATATTTTCTAAAGGTATTGACACCACTTAGGTTTAAAAAGGACTCAATAGCATCGGCAGTCAGCATTTCATCGCTGCTGAAAGAAGGCGTTGAGATAAGGGTTGAAAGCAGTTGAAGCGAATGCTGATAAATTTGGTTCAGGTCCGGTGCTCCGGCAGTTGTTTTTCTGATGATGTTGTACATGGATTAATTGGTTTTTAAGAATAAGAAACTTCCTGATAGATTTCTGTGTTAAGGTAAATTAACGGCTGTGCGTCAATGAGGTATTCCGGATCAAAGAGCATTGCGGTACAAAGGCAGTTGCATTTTTCCTTCCTTTTTAAAATATCGTAATTAACGCAGCTCTTACAGCCTTCCCAGAAATGCTCATCATGGGTAATCTCAGCGAAACTTACAGGCAGAAAGCCTAGCTTGGCATTCATGCGCATAATAGCAGGCCCTGAAGTGATACTAAAAATTTTCGCTTCCGGGTATAGCCTCCTGGAGAGTTTGAATATCCGGTTCTTTATGGATTTTGCTACTCCTGAATTCCTGAATTTAGGCGCGACAATCAGGCCGGAATTCGAAACGAACCTGCCTTGTTCCCAAGTCTCTAAATAAGAAAAGCCAACCCACTGATCGCTACTGGTTACCGCTATGACTGACTTTCCCGCAAGAATTTTCTCTTCTACAGAAGAAGGTGTTCTTTTAGCAATTCCCGAACCCCTCGCTATAGCAGACCGCTCAGTTTCGGCGATGATTTCGGGTATAAATTTGGTATCTCGCTCATCTGCGATTCGTATAAAAATAATTTGGTTATCCATTATCTTAAAATTTCATTACAGGCCAATTACAAAGGTGGTGCCTTAAATCAGTGCCCGACTTGAAAAAGGGTTTTAGCGCAAATGAGCGGATACATTTATTTTCTGTGAATGGAAACCCTTAATGCCAAACCCTTTCAAAATGAAAGGGTCAATTTCATTTTGGCAGTGTAAACAATAGTGCATAAAAGATCAGTGGCAACGGCAGAAAAAAACACGATGGGTTTTAGTAAACTATTTCTCCGTTGCATACCAAATCAAGGCTATTTTTAGCTGTTATGCCTTTGGAACAACTGTAATTTGGTTTGTATTGGCATGACAATGGTATAGGTGATGAAAAAGCAATCTAATGTTAAGCGTAGAAAAAATCGGCGGAACCTCGATGTCCGCACTATATGAGGTAATTGAAAATATCATGTTTTATGGAAAGAGCGGTGATGAACTTTATAATCGGGTATTTGTCGTTTCTGCTTTTTCAGGTGTTACCGATTTGCTTTTGGAAAACAAAAAAACAGGAGCACCTGGGATATATCACAAGATAACTAAACACCAGGATTTTGCCGGACCGATGCAGTCTTTGGTATCCAAGCTCAAATCTATTAATCTTCGTTATGTCCAGATTGGATTGGATCTGCAGGCAGCAGATTTTTTTATTGAAAACCATGTCAAAAAAGCAGCTGAATACCTGGATAATCTTGTCAACATCCTCTCCTCTGGGTATGTAAGCAAAAGCGGGATTTTGCTGGCAGCCAGGGAAATACTTGCCTCCGTTGGTGAGAGTCATTCTGCTTTCGTTTTGAGCAATATCTTGGCAAACCGCGGGCTTAGTGTTCACCGGATGGATCTTGGAGGTTTTGATGACCATGCTTCAATCACCATTGATCAGCGAATCAAAAAAGCATTTAAAGAGGTACCACTAGCACGGACCATCTGCATTGTTACCGGTTATACTAAAGGAACAGAAGGGATTATGAGGGAGTTTGACCGGGGATATTCTGAAGTAACCTTTAGCAAAATCGCAGAAATCCTGCGCCCCGATGAAGCCATCATCCATAAGGAATATCATCTGTCAACTGCCGATCCTGCTATCGTTGGCAAAGAAAACTGTAGCCCGGTTGGCTTTACCAATTACGACATTGCCGATCAACTGGCTGATGTAGGCATGGAGGCAATCCATCCTTCTGCTTCCAAGCCACTCGAAATGAAAGGGATTTCACTTCGAATTAAAAACACATTTGATCCAGCCCATGAAGGAACGCTTATAACCAAGTCTTACCTTTGTGAGAAAAAGCGCATAGAAATGATTACCGGAGCAGAGAAACTTCTGCTTATTGACATATATGATGCTTTAATGGTTGGAAGCGTAGGCAGCGATTTAAAGGCGATGCATATTTTCGCCGCCCATAATATTTCATATACTTTTAAGACGACCAGTGCAAATAGTATTTCAGTTTTGATATGGGAAAAAGATTTCCGAAAAAACCTGATCACAGATCTCCAACGTGAGTTTGAAAAAGTCATATATGAAAAGGTTGCGATTGTCTGTTTACTTGGCTCCAATATAGACCAACCTGGCCTGCTTGCAAAAAGTGCTTCTGCCTTGACTGAAAATGGGATTAATATCAAAAGCGCGGGATTTGCACTACGTAAGGTAAACATACAGTTTATATTGGACCGTGAAGACTACCGTCCCGCAATAATAGCACTAAACAAAGCAATGCAATAAAAGTAAAAATTTCCATGGCTGGCTACTTGATCTCTGGCCTTGGAAAAAATAGTATAATACAAACACCTGTAAGAGCAATGAGAGCGCCAATAATGTCGTATCGGTCAGGTTTAAATCCATCGATCTTCCAGGCCCAGATCAATGCCATGATAATAAAAACACCACCATATGCCGCATATACCCGCCCAAATTCTGCAGTTTGCCAAGTAGCTATAATACCATAAAGCGCGAGTATAAATGTGCCGATAATCCCATACCAATATGGTTTATCTTCCTTAAGCCAAAGCCAAATTAAATATCCACCACCGATTTCAAAAAGTCCGGCTAAAACAAAAATAGAAAGTGATTTAAAAATGCTCATATCGGTAGGTCTTTTGGAGTTTCAAACTTACAAAATGATCGCCGAAAATGATTCACTTTATGTATATGTGACCAGCTTGTTTCATTCTACTATAGCTTACCTTTTATCCGATAGGTGAAAAACTACAAACATTTCTTTTTTGCTATACTTCACCTCAATCTTGTTCTTCAAAACTTTTTCAAAATTTATTATCGCTTCAAAATGGTCATAAAAGTTCGATTTTCCGCGGATAAAAGCTACACAAGCGGCAATAACAATTATGCAAATTCTGTGCAAACTGAAAATTCACAATGATAAATTTTGAACATCGCTTGTCAAATTTTCTCAAATCAATTAACTTCTAAAAAATCTAAATATTCTTTCGACTTTTCAATTTCATAGCTGTTTGCAAGAAAAAAAATCGTAGAAAATTCAATGTGCAAATTTTGTGCAAATAAAAAGCCTCACTCGGACAGAGTGAGGCTAACTGATTGATTATCAGCTCCCTCTGCTGGGCTCGAACCAGCGACCCTCTGATTAACAGTCAGATGCTCTAACCAGCTGAGCTAAGAAGGAATATTTATTCTGGTTTAACTATTTTCTACCAAAATCATTTGGCAATTATATTATAAAAAATCCCCACATTGCTGTGAGGATTTTTGCTCCCTCTGCTGGGCTCGAACCAGCGACCCTCTGATTAACAGTCAGATGCTCTAACCAGCTGAGCTAAGAAGGAGTGCTGGTTGTTTCCTAAAACGAGGTTCTTTGTGCTTTGCAGCTCGCATACCCTTGTTCGTTTTGGGAATGCAATATTAGGGCTTTTAAATTATTTATGCAATATTTGCAGTGAAAAATTTTTAAAAAAATTCAAATTAAAATATATGAGCCTGATAATCATAGGTACTGTAGCTTTTGATGCTATTGAAACTCCTTTTGGAAAAACAGATAAAATTGTTGGTGGAGCTGCAACTTACGCAAGTTTAGCTGCTTCTTACTTTTATAATAAAGCAAAAATTGTTGCAGTAGTTGGTGATGACTTTGCAAAATCGGATATCGATACCTTTAATGAGCACGGAATTGATACCGAAGGTTTACAGATTAAAGCCGGAGAAAAATCATTTTTTTGGTCGGGAAAATACCATAACGATATGAACAGCCGTGATACTTTAATTACGGAACTTAATGTTTTAGAAAACTTCGACCCAATTATCCCAGAAAGCTACCAGGATTGCGAATACTTAATGTTAGGAAATCTTACTCCTCAAGTTCAACAAACGGTAATTAAACGCCTTAAAAACCGCCCAAAACTAATTGTAATGGATACCATGAACTTCTGGATGGACATTATGATGGATGATTTATTGGAAACAATCAAATTAGTAGACGTTTTAACCATTAATGATGCAGAAGCTCGTCAGCTTTCTGGCGAATATTCTTTAGTAAAAGCGGCTAAGAAAATTTTAGCAATGGGCCCTAAATATTTAATCATTAAAAAAGGTGAGCACGGTGCATTATTGTTCCACGAAGATCAGATTTTCTCTGCTCCTGCCCTACCATTGGCAGAGGTTTTTGACCCAACAGGTGCTGGTGATACTTTCGCTGGTGGTTTTATTGGTTATTTAGCTAAAGTTGGTACTATTAACTTTAACAACATGAAAAATGCAATCATTTATGGTTCGGCATTAGCTTCATTCTGTGTAGAGAAATTCGGAACTGAGAAATTGTTAAACTTAACAGAAGAAGAAGTTGCGAGCAGAATTCAACAATTTGTAAACTTAAGCGCATTTACAATAGAAGCATAAAAAGCTTCAACTATTATATTTACAGCCACAGATTTACAGATTTTATTCATCTGCCAATCTGTGGCTTTTATTTAGTGCATATGATGTAAACTCTATCTTATACCGTGTATCAAAAAATCAAAATCTGTTAATCTGTGGCTAACTTTTAAAGCATTTTAGCAATAGGTGTAAATTTCTCAAAAACCGCTTCGGTATGCGGTGCATCGACTAATTCTTCTGTCAAATCCTGTCCGGCCCAATGCTCATAATGCTTACCGTTCCGCCACAATCTACTTTCGGTCATATCGTAAATCAGGCCTTTAAACGCAACCCAAATTTCAGGTTTGTCTTGCCCGTTTCGAAGCGCCAATTGAGATTTTGTGTAAACTGGTAAATCCATCATTTTAAAATAAATTTATTTGAAGCGCAGCTCCTGTGTAAAACACAAAGTTTATTCCCGTTTTTCGCTTATACGCTTCGCTCGTTAATACTCTCTGCAGGGTATCGCTGCAACCGGGCCTAGTTCGCAAAAACTGCATTTCATTTTTATGGCTTGTAAATCGCAAAACCTTGTTCATAAACCTTCTTAATAGATATTTCTTTAGTCGCAAATACTATAAACACACGTCATTGCGAGGCACGAAGCAATCTCAAAAGAACAAATTCCCTTCCTGTAAAGAGATTGCTTCGTGCCTCGCAATGACGAATAAAGACGAACTATCATTCACCTATTTTCTTAAGCTCTGCCCTATTTTTAAAAAACTCGTAAAGAAATACATTCATCAACAGCAGAGAAAGCAGATAAAAATGATCTTCGAATGGAATTGTTCCAACCCGCATATTTAAAGTTTCTTCATTATTATAAATTACTACCGGAATAGCAGTTAAAAAACCATTCACAATATAAAATGGCAATAGCGAAACAACATAAGCCCTGTAAAACTTGTACATAAAGCGCAATTTTGCGTTTACATATTCGACATACAAAAGGACTACGAATAAGAAACCGAAATTAATTACCGTGTACCATTTGCTGTAGCCAAAAAATAATATGGCTATGCAGACACCTAACAACAAATTACTTAAGGCCAAACTATAGCGTTGTAAGTTGTTTTTCGGAAAGTAAACATTTAAACATTCATAAATAAAAACGCAGGCATAAGGAACCGTTAAAAAGAATAAAATTTCTTCAAGCGGCAAACCAAAAAAACTTATTCCCACTAAATATGCAGGGTTGAAAGACCAGACGTTCAGTTTTACAAAAAGTAAATCCCATATCAAAAACACAATCCCAGTAATAATTATTGCTGGCAAAATAAACTTCCATTTACTAAAAAAATAAACCTTTTTATCGAAAGAAAGCAACAGCGGGAATAAGATTACTGCAATATTTATAAGCAGATATAGGTAATTCATTTAAATGTGTTTTTTTAAGATTTTAATTTCAGCGGCAGTACAACGTTTGCTATCAATCATAAATTTAGCCACGTTTTTAATTAAAGCATCATCTGCCAAACCAAAATTATTATTTTGGTAATGTTTTACAATTTCTTTCCTGTCAACATCTAAATCTTTGCTAAAACCTAAAAACGAAGGTGTAAAATGCTCGATTGAAAACCGCATAAACCTGATTTCCAAATTTTCCTTATCCATGTTTATGGCCGTTTGCATAGTTTTTAAAGAACGCTTTACGTATTTTATCTTGTTGTATGGGTTCCATGAATGCTTGGCCTTTAAAGCTTCGAGCGTGCCCGCATAGCCTGTTATCAGCGCTGTTTTATGAGGCAAAGCATTTAGTTTTTTAGAAAGAGAATCGGTAAGCCTTGAATTTTCAACCGCTTTAACCAGCTCCAGTTTCAAAACAGCTATTTCTTTTGTTGATAATTGTGCTTTGCAAATTTGTGTTGAAACAAAGAGTAAAATAAATAAAAATCGTAGTCTAATCATGTGTTCAAACAAAGGTAATGGTTTTATTTGCGTTTAAGTATTAGGTTCAGCGAAAGCAGTTAAAGAAAAGAAAAACAAAATCGTTCAAAATTCTTTTATTTACAGCATGGATAAAAAAACAAAAGTAACTGTTGTTGGTGCTGGTTTTGCAGGCTTATCTGCCGCAGCAATTTTGGCTAAAAATGGTTGCGATGTTACGGTTATAGAAAAAAACGAAATGGCAGGCGGAAGAGCCAGAACCTGGAGCAAGGATGGTTTTTTATTCGACATGGGCCCAAGTTGGTATTGGATGCCGGATGTTTTTGAAAATTTTTATCAGCAATTCGGAAAAACAACTTCCGATTTTTACGAGCTAAAACGTTTGGCTCCATCTTATAGAATTTACTTCGGGCAAGATGATACTTTAGATGTTCCGGCGACGGAAGCAGAGTTATTTAAACTTTTTGAAACACTTGAACCCGGTAGCTCAAAGAATTTAATAAGTTTCTTAAATCAGGCGAAATATAAATACGAAGTTGGAATGACGGAGTACGTTTATAAACCATCGCACAGTGTGATGGAATATTTCGACCCACGTTTGGCTATAAGCGGCATAAAACTACAGCTAATCGGAAACATGAGAACTCATGTTCACAAGCTGTTTAAAAATGAAAAACTGCGTAAGCTTTTAGAATTTCCGGTTTTATTTCTAGGTGCAACGCCGCAAAACACGCCCGCTTTGTACAGTTTAATGAACTATGCAGATTTAATTTTAGGCACATGGTATCCAATGGGTGGTATGCATAAAATTGTAGAGGCTATGCAGAAAATTGCCGAAGCACAAGGTGTTAAGTTTGAATTTAATACCGAGGTTACCAAAATTGATGTGCAGCATAATATAGTTGAAAGATTGATTACAACAAATGGAAGTATTGAAACACATTTTGTTGTTGGCAATGCCGATTACCATCACATTGAACAAAATTTACTAGACAAACCGTATAGAAAATACAACGAACACTATTGGGATAAAAGGACAATGGCACCATCTTGCCTTTTATTTTATATTGGGTTGAACAAAAAACTGAATAATATTCTTCATCATAACCTATTTTTTGATGAAAGCTTTGATGAACATGCCGCGGAAATTTATACAGATGCCAAATGGCCGTCGAAGCCATTATTTTATGCTTGTTGCCCTTCGGTTACAGATTTGAGCGTTGCACCCGATGGATGTGAGAATCTTTTCTTTTTGGTTCCGGTTGCACCAGGTTTGAAAGATAGCGAAACCAAAAGGGAAGAATACTTTAACTTATTGGTAAAACGGTTTAAAAATTTAACCGGTAACGATATTACTGATAGTATTTTGTTTAAAAGAAGCTATGCAATGAATGATTTTGAGAGCGACTATCATGCGTTTAAAGGAAATGCCTACGGTTTAGCTAACACTTTGAAACAGACAGCGTTTTTGAAGCCAAAAATGAAAAGCAACGTAACGAATTTATTATATACCGGACAATTAACCGTCCCAGGCCCCGGAGTGCCACCTGCAATTATCTCCGGAGAAGTAGTTGCAAAAGAAATAATAAAAAAGTTAAAAAAAGCTTGACAAATTTAAAATTTCCCTTATCTTTATAACCACAAAACAAAAATACTGCAAAACTTCATTAAAACGCGTAAATTATTGAGGTTTGCATTTGTTTCGAAATTAGAGAGAAGGCGAATTGTTGAAATAAAACATAAGAATCAACTAACCAAATATATGATAAGCAAAAAGGCCCGGATTTATTCCAGGCCTTTTGCTTTTGTAGCGCTTTCCAAACACTTTCCTTTTTTGGCTAATAGTAATTAAGTTTCTGAACAAGTAGCTGAAGGACAAATATGTTTTATTTTATAGAGAGGTCTTCGACAAGCTCAGACAGACAGCGGTTGTGCTAGTCTGAAAAGCACATCAAATTTTATTTTTCTGTTGGTGTCTCACCAACAGAAAGCAATCTAAATATTATCCAAAACACACTATAATTTTAATCTGTGGTTAGCGAGACACCAACTACTAGTACAAAAAAAGAACGGTCGTTATTGCGAAGCTGGACTTGTGCGAGCCGAAGCAATCTTTCTTATCTAAAAAACAGATTGCTTCGTACCTCGCAGTGACGTAAAAGGTCATTAGACTTCTGTCTTCAAGAAATATCAATCGAACTCAGGTTATTAGAGAGTTTTTCGATAGATTCAGATAACTATTTTAGTGAGCTGATAACATCGCAAAGTTGGAAGGTAGAGGTTTCTACCTACATGCAGTAAATTAAGTTAAATAGCCCAGATAAAATGGAAAGCCCGGAAGCTTGAGGTACGAAAGCTGAAGACTTGGAATGGCAGCGGGACTGCTGAAACCGAAAAGCCACTTAACTTGCGCTTCAAATATTTATAAAAATCTTCAATAATAAAAAAAGCCCAGATAAAATCTGAGCTTTTCATGTTTTAAAGTGGATGTATTTTTACGCCATCTCTTCTACAGCGATGTCTTTTGAATAAGTTTTAAGATATTTTTTTAAAATCCCTCTTGCTACATGGATACGTGTTTTTACGGTTCCGATTGGGATATTTAACATATCTGCTATTTCGTGGTATTTAAACCCTTCGAAATAACGGATAAATGGCACATAATATTCTTCAGGAAGTGTTGCCAAGGCTTTATCGATATCGCCTAAAACAAATTTACTTTCTGCCTGATTTTTAGTTGCACTGTATGAAAGGTTTGCTGAAGAAATATCTTCGCTTTGTGTAATTAGAGTATTTGTTTTAACCAAACGACGGTAGTTATTAATGAAAGTGTTTTTCATTATGGTAAATAACCAGCCTTTTAAATTGGTTCCTTCTTTAAACTTATTATAATAAGTTATCGCTTTAAGCATAGTATCCTGAACTAAATCATTTGCGTCTTCTGCATCTTTAGTAAAGTTCAAAGCATACGATCTAAGGGATACTGAATGGTGGTTAACTAGATGGTTGAATTCAAATTTTGTCATGATATTTTAGCTTTAGGTACGACTTGAAAAAACAAATAAATTGTTCTCTATTTCGTATTAAGCTAAACAAACTTAGTACCAACTTTTTTTGGCACGGTGCCAAATTGCCTTTTAAAAGCTCAGGCAGGGTTTCGTCACAGGATATTTACTTCGCGTTCTAAAGTGACTCCAAAAGTAGACTTTACACTGTCTATTATTTGTTCAGAAAAACTGTACACTTCTGAGCCTGTGGCATTTCCATGATTAACCAATACCAATGCCTGATTTTTCCAGGTTCCGGTTTGACCTTGAATTTTACCTTTCCAACCGCACTGTTCGATAAGCCAGCCAGCTGCAAGTTTTATTTTTCCATCGGCCGTTGGATAATGCACCACATCTGGAGTTTTGGCTACAATGTCTGCAAATTCGTACTTTTCTATAACCGGATTTTTAAAGAAACTGCCTGCGTTGCCAATGGTTGAAGGATCGGGCAGTTTACTTACTCGAATGTGCGAAACCGCAGCAGAAACTTCGGCTATGCCAGGTTTTTCTATTCCTCTTTTTTGTAATTCTGTTTCGATTGCACCGTAAGAGGTGTTAACATTGGCTTCAGTTTTTAAATTGAAAGTTACTGAGGTTATAATGTACTGTCCTTTTAACTCGCCTTTGAATATGCTCTCCCGATAACCAAAATGGCAATCATTAAAGTTGAACGTTTTTACATTTCCTGTTTTTATTTCGAATGCTTCGCAGCTTTCGAAAACATCTTTCAATTCTACTCCATAAGCGCCAATATTTTGTATTGGAGATGCGCCAACTGTGCCCGGTATAAGACTTAAATTCTCTACACCTGCATAATTATGTTCTACGCAATAATTTACAAAATCGTTCCAAACTACTCCCCCGCCAGCTTTTACACTTATTTGCGCTCCGTTTTCGTTAGCCTGAATTCCCTTTATGCTTATTTTAATTACAAGACCATCAAAATCTTTGGTAAAAAGCATATTACTGCCGCCACCAATAATTAAGATTTTTTGCGTTTTGGTTAGCTCGTTTTCGAAAAGTGCTTTTAAATCTTCTACTTCAAATATTTCAGCAAAAAAATGTGATTTAACATCTATACCAAATGTATTGTAAGGTTTTAATGAAATATTTTCTTGTATCTGAAGCATGTTGATTTTGTTATGCCGACAAAAGTAAGAAATATATAGATAGAAGTTTAGTTAGCTGAAATTGGTTTTCGATAACTTATTTTAATACTTCTTTATTAACAAACAACAATCCAAAAGCCCTTCCCTTCTCCTTGTCCATATTTTTATGGTGGATTTTATGCGCTTTCCTTATTCTAACCAGATAGCTATTTTTTGATTTAAATGGTTTGATTCGTTGATGTACAAACCAATCGTGCACTACAAAATAGATTAAGCCATAAATTGTAATACCTGCACCAACAGAAAATCTAAGACTGGGATTTTCTCTATCAATATACATCAGGTAAAGAGAAGAAACGGCAAAGATTAGCGCAAAAACATCATTCCATTCTAAAAAGGATTTTGAATGTTTATGATGGCTTTTATGCATAAACCACAATGGTCCGTGAAACAGATATTTATGTATTGCCCACGACAGACATTCCATCAGCACAACTGTTGTGCATATTATAACTAAGTTAAATACAAATTGCATGTCTGAATATTTAAACCATAACGCAATATAAACCAATAAGAAAGCCTGCCTGTGTCATAATATTGTAACCTTATATCTCGTTTATTAATCGAATGATTAAGATTTGAAATTTTAGATCTACTTTTGACTAATATATTAAAAAAGTCAGAAAGTAGAAAAGTAAAATGATTGTAGCCGATAAAAAAAGGGAACAAATTATTGAAGGTGCCATTAAGCGTTTTAGCCATTTTGGTATCAACAAAACTACGATGAATGATATTGCAGAAGATTTAGCTGTTTCAAAACCATCCCTTTATTATTATTTCCCCGATAAAAAACACTTAATACTTGGTGTAATTGAAAAAGTATTTACCGATTTTTTTGAAGCAATACAGAAAAAGTATAACCCAGAGCAAAATTTAGAAACCACTTTGGTTAATACTATTGATGTTCGAAACACATTTTTTCAGAAATATTACATGCTGAAAATTGCTGAAGGGATACCAGATTTATTAAATGATGAGGTTATTAAAGTTAAACTGAATTCATTAAAGGATTTGGAAAAAGATTTCTTCGCAAAGGTTTTTACTAAGGCAAAAGAAAAAGGTGAAATCGATCATCCTGACATGAGCCATATATCAGAACTGTATCTAGAAAGCTTAATGGGCTTAACCACAATGTGCGTTATGGAAACTGGAAAGGACATTTTTCCTGATAAAAAGGCATTAAACAGAATGAGCCAAAAGCAAAAAGACCTGTCTGTAATTTTTACCAAAGGTTTAAGATGCGAATAATATAAAGCAGCAGTGCTTTAATACAGATAAATAAATAGAACCCAAAAACAAAAAACAATACATTATGCTTAGAATAAAAATGGTAAAATTAATGCTCCTGCTTATAATCGGCATTACTTTACCTAATCTGTTAGCTGCACAGCAACGGATTACCTTAAAAGAAGCGCTTACCTATGCGCTGCAAAACAATATTAAAGTTCGTAAATCGAAACTTGATATAGAAGGTGGAAGATATAAGGTTGAAGAAGTTAGAGCGCAGGCTTTACCACAAATTACAGGTAATGCAGGCTTAACTTACAATCCAATTATCGGTCAGCTTGTTGCAAATTTTGGTGGACAAACGCAGGCCATCAAGCTAGGTCAAAACTGGAACTCGACTGCGGGTGTACAACTTTCACAGCAGTTATTTAACCAACAGGTATTTACAGGTTTGCAAGCAGCACGTTCTAGTGAAGAGTATTATAATTTAACTTCACAGTTAACTGAGGAGCAAATTATTGAATTGGTTGCCAATAACTATTATCAGGTTTTAGTTAACAGACAACAGCTGAACGTAATTGATACTAACATCAAAAACGTTAAAACTGTAGAAAAAGTAATCTCTAATCAGTTTAAAAATGGTTTGGCCAGAAAGATTGATGTAGATCGTATTACGGTTAATTTAACAAACTTAAATACACAAAGAGATCAAGTTGTTAATGCCATCACTCAATTAGAAAATCAATTAAAATTTTCGATGGGTATGCCGGTTTCAAATCCAATTGAATTACCAGCTGCAGAACTTACTCAGGTTACACAATTACCAGTATTTACAGATTCGGTTGATTTAGCAAACAGAACAGAAATCAAGCTTTTGAACAACCAGGATAAGTTACTTTCTTTACAAAGAAAAGCTTATTTGGCTGAGTATTATCCATCATTATCATTAACAGGAAACTATACTTATTCAAGCCAAAGTGATGGTTTCGATTTCTTAAGCTCTAATGCGGCTGCAATTGGATATGGCGCATCTGCAATCGGTTTAACTTTACGTGTACCAATTTTCAATGGCTTTTTAACACGTTCAAAAGTTCGCCAGGCTAATGTTGATATTTTAAAAGCTAAAGAGGATAGAAAAGAAAACGTAAATGGATTAAACTTAGCTTACGAAAATGCTAAAATCCAACTTCGCAATAACTTAAACACAATCAATTTGCAACGTAAAAATGTTGAGCTGGCTGAAGAAATTTACAAAAGCACACAAAACAATTACAATAACGGATTGGCAACATTAACAGATTTGCTTGATACAGAAAACTCTTTAACATCATCGCAAAACAGCTATACACAGGCTTTATTAAATTATAAAATTGCCGAAATACAATTAATAAAATCAAACGGAAATATTAAATCGCTAGTACAATAGAAATGAAAAGAATAATTACCATAATAATCGTAGTTGTTGTTGCCCTTGGTGCAATAGCTTATGTTTTAAGCAACAATAAAAAGAAGAACGAAGCTAAAACTGCATTCATTGCTGAAGGTGGTGGTGCTGTAGCGGTTCGTGTTGCTACTGTAGAGAAAAAAGTTGTCGATTTGGACTTTGTTGCAAACGGAAATTTTATACCAAAACAGGAATTAAACTTTTTATCTGAAAATGCTGGTCGTGTTTCGGCAATTTATGTTGATGAAGGCGCTCGTGTTAGCAAAGGTCAGGTTTTAGCTCGCATAGATGCTGAAATTATCAATACAGATAGAGAAACTGCTCAGGCTTCTTATGATAACGCTAAGAGAGATGAAGCTAGATATCAAAGTTCTTATGAAACTGGTGGTGTAACTCAACAACAGTTAGATCAGGCTAAATTAGCAACCAGAAATGCGAAATTGCGTTTACAGGCTTCTCAAAGAAAATTGAGTGATGCAAATATCAAATCTCCAATTAACGGTATTGTAAACAAACGTTATATTGAAGTAGGTGCTTTTGTTACTGCGCAAGGAACGCAATTATTCGAAATTGTTGATGTTTCTAAATTAAAGTTAAAGGTTAACGTTAACGAATCGCAGGTTGCAAGTTTGAAAATCGGTGATAACATCGATATCAAATCAACTGTGTTTCCTGATGAAAAATTCTCTGGTAAAGTTACTTTTATTGCTGCTAAAGCAGATGCAACTTTAAACTTCCCAATTGAAATTGAAGTATCTAACAATACAAAAAATAGCTTAAGAGCTGGTATGTATGGAACTGCTGTGTTTAATTTCCCTAAGCAAGCGCCAAGTATTTTGGTACCACGCACATCTTTTGTGGGTAGCGTAAGTAGCAATCAACTTTTCATCTATGATAAATCGAACAACACTTCTAAAATAAGAAAAGTTGTTACAGGTAGAATTTTAGGTGATAACGTAGAAGTTATTAGCGGATTAACTGAAGGTGAAACTGTAATTACCAGTGGACAAATCAACTTAGCTGAAGGCACTGCTGTAAGCATTGTTAAATAAGTTAGTTTATAATTTGTCATCCTAAGCACGTCGAAGGATAATGATATTTCAACATAAAAAATTAAAATGAAAATAACAGATATATCTATAAAAAGGCCCTCGCTGGTAATTGTGGTATTTACCGCACTTACTTTACTGGGGCTGTTAAGTTACTTTTCGCTGGGTTATGAATTACTTCCAAAATTCTCAAACAACGTAGTATCTATATCAACCATTTATCCTGGTGCATCACCAGCGGAGGTTGAAAACACGGTAACCAAAAAAATTGAGGATGCCGTATCGTCGATGGAAAACATTAAGAAACTAAATGCAGTTTCTTATGAAAGTTTATCGGTTGTAACCATTACTTTAACAGATGCAGCAAACATCGATATTTCATTAAATGATGCGCAACGTAAAGTAAATGCTATCCTTTCTGATTTACCGGACGATGTAAAAACACCATCACTTAGTAAATTCTCTTTAGATGATTTACCAGTAATTACCATGACGGCTTCGGCGAACATGGATGATGTTACCTTTTACGATTTAATTGATCAAAGAATTGCTCCGGTAATTTCAAGGGTTAGCGGTATTGCGCAGGTAAATTTAGTTGGTGGTTCTGAACGTGAAATTCAGGTTGCTTTAGATGCATCTAAACTTCAAGGTTACAATCTTTCTGTACCGCAAGTGCAGCAAATGATTTTAAGTTCAAACTTAGATTTCCCAACCGGAAGTGTTAAAACTCAGAATCAAGACGTTTTAATCCGTTTATCGGGTAAATACAGAAGTATCGATGAATTAAGAAACTTGGTGTTAACGACATCAAAAGAGGGTGCACAAATTCGTTTAGGCGATGTATCTGATGTTCAGGATTCGAAAAAAGAAACCGAAAAACTGGCTCGTATTAACCGTCAGTCTTCTATTGCAATTCAAATTATTAAACAGAGTGATGCCAATGCAGTAAAAGTGAGTGAAGGTGTTCACGCTATCATTGCAAAGCTTAAAACAGAATATGCGGGCAACAAGCTTGATATTAAAATTGTTAACGACAGTTCGATTTTTACATTAGAATCGGCAGATGCGGTAATACACGATTTAATGCTTGCGGTTGTATTGGTAGCTTTTGTAATGCTTTTCTTCTTGCACAGTTTGCGAAATGCATTAATTGTAATGGTTTCAATCCCGGCATCATTAATTGCAACCTTTATCGGTATTAGTCTTTTCGGCTATACCTTAAACTTAATGTCGTTATTGGGTCTATCACTCGTGGTAGGTATCCTTGTGGATGATGCGATTGTGGTACTGGAAAATATCCAGCGACACATGGAGATGGGTAAAAATAAAGTTAGAGCAGCCTCTGATGCAACTAGAGAAATTGGTTTTACGGTTGTATCGATTACAATGGTAATTGTAGTAGTGTTCTTCCCTATCGCCATTAGTTCTGGTTTGGTATCTAACATTTTACGCCAATTCTGTGTGGTTGTAATTATTGCAACATTACTTTCATTAGTTGCTTCATTTACTATCGTTCCTTTGCTTTTCTCAAGATATGGAAAACTAGAGCACATTGAAGGGAAAAACATGTTTGGTCGTTTCATTTTATGGTTCGAAAAACAGCTTAAAAAATTCACTATTTGGATTACCAATATTTTAAACTGGTCCTTACGCCACAAAGCATTAACCCTAATCATGGTTTTTGTGTTGTTCTTAGGTTCATGTGGTTTATTAGGTGCAGGTTTTATTGGTTCAGAGTTCTTCCCTAAATCAGATAAAGGAGAATTCCTGGTACAAATTGAATTACCAAAAGATGCACCGTTAGAGCAAACTAACTTCTACACACAAAAAGCAGAAGCTTTCTTAGATAAACAACCAGAAATTATCCAGTTAATTACTACAGTTGGACAAGCCAGTGGTGACTTTGGTGGTACACAGGCAACAGCATACAAATCGGAGATTAACGTAAAGTTAGTTGAGCGTGATAAACGCGAAGGTATGTCATCTGATGTATTCGCTACGAAAATGAGTAGAGCTTTAGCTAAAGAATTGGTTGGAGCAAAAGTTAAAACAGTGCCAATTAGTATTTTGGGTATTGCAGAGAATGCGCCAATTAGCTTAGTGGTTATGGGTTCTAACTTAGATAGTGCTTTGAAATATGCAGAAGGTGCTAAAAGCTTGTTAGCAACCATTCCTGGTGCAACAGAGATTAAACTTTCTGTAGAAAAAGGTACACCTGAGATTAATGTTCAGGTAGATAGAGATAAAATGTCGGCTGTTGGCTTAACGCTTTCAACAGTTGGTTCTACCATGCAAACCGCCTTTGCCGGAAATACCGATGGTAAATACAGAAAAGGCGAATACGAGTACGACATTAATATTCAATATCAAGATTTCAACAGGAAAGATATCGATGATGTACGTAATTTGATTTTTGTGAACGATAAGGGTGCACAAATTAAGTTATCACAGTTTGCAAACATTACCGAAGGTTCTGGTCCAAGTCAGTTAGAGCGTTTAAATAAATCTACTTCGGTTTCTGTTCAGGCACAATCCATTGGTCGCCCAACGGGTACAATTGTAGCCGATTTTAAAGCAAAATTAATCGAACTGCAAGAAAACGGTAAATTAAAAGCTCCTGTTGGCGTAAGCTACACATGGGCTGGAGATGAAGAAAATCAAGCAGAAGGTTTTGGTACTTTAGGTATTGCATTATTGGCATCGATTATCTTAGTTTACTTTATCATGGTTGCTTTGTACGATAGCTTTATTTACCCATTGGTAGTAATGTTCTCGCTACCATTGGCATTAATTGGAGCTTTATTAGCCTTGGCGTTAACGAATAACTCATTGGGTATATTTACCATTTTAGGTTTTATTATGTTGATGGGTTTAGTGGCAAAGAATGCGATTATCTTAGTCGATTTTACCAACCACATGAAGGCAGAAGGAAAATCAACAATCGATGCTTTAATCTTAGCTAACCATGCTCGTTTACGTCCAATTTTAATGACCACCATCGCCATGATATTTGGTATGCTTCCAATTGCATTGGCAAGTGGTGCAGGTGCAGAATGGAAAAACGGTTTGGCCTGGGTTATTGTGGGTGGTTTAACCAGTTCGCTATTTTTAACCTTAATTGTGGTACCAGTAGTTTATTTAGTTTTCGATAGAATGTTAGATAGATTTGGTTTCAACAAAAAAGTAAAAACCATAGATGAATTGCTGGAAGAACCATACGACCATAAAGACGTTTTGGAATACGATGCAGATTTAGAACATTAAAATTTTTATACATCCAGATTAACAATCAATCAGGTCGCCTCCCAAAAGGCGGCCTTTTTTTGTTTTATTTTTTCTTGAAAAGGTAAGGACAGTATTTCATCGCTTACTCCAGTCGGGCTGTTCGATAAATCTTTTTTGCTCAAAACTTAAACTCACGAAGTCTATTTACTTAAGTGCTCAGGAGACTTCGTAAGTTTAGTAAATCAGCAAAAAAGGATATCGCTTCTATCCCGTTAGCAACAAAGTCGACTGCAAAAATCTAAAACGCCAAACAAAATATTGTATCAATTTGTATATTAGGCATATGCTTAAAATCATCCTCAGCGCTTTAATCATAAACATCGCTTTTGCAGTTTCAGCCCAACATCCTCCGGTTTTCGAAGCAATGACAACCGATTCAACATCGTTTCAGCTTTATGATTTAAAAATCAATCTTGTAAAATACACCTACAAGCCAAATGGAATTAAATTCCTGGTTGTGCATGATAATGAAGATACTGGTGTAAAAGCCGGCTTCGAATACATTAGGTGGAATGGCGGAAAATTAATTGATAGCCAATATGGTGGTGTTAGAGATTATAACTTCACCTACATGGATGATACCTATCGAATTGATCCTAACGCAATTTATACAGAAAGAGGCGTTAACACCAGATTAAAAAAAGATGAATTCAGCTCAAACGAAGTTGAAAAAGCATTAAATGATGCAGGAAAGAAAATCCTCGATTACTATAATCCCAAAGAAACAGGATATATTTTAACGCTACACAACAATGCCGACGGTGGTTTTGGAATTTCATCCTATCTACCAGGCTACGATTTATCGAGCACTGCAGATTCTGTTTATTTAAACCCAGAAATGGATGGTGATGACCTGCTTTATGTTACCGATTTAAAGCTATTCAACAGTTTAAAAAAGGCTAACGTGAATGTTATCCTTCAATCTAAATTTGGAGAAAATGATGGTTCGTTATCTGTTTATGCTCAATTAAATGATATCCCTTACATAAATGTCGAAGTTCAGCATGGTCACATAGATGAAAACCTACGATTGATTGAAATCGCAATAGCTGCACTGAAAGAACATAATATGATAAAAACGCTGATTACTAAAAAAGAGTAATTTAGTTAATCCATCGCTCTGATTTTGCCAACTATTAAACTTACCAGTAAACCGAAAATACCGATTACGGCATAAGAATACTGTAAGCTTGATAGAGCCGAAATGTAACCGATTAGTGGTGGTCCCATTAAAAAGCCTAGGTAACTCACGCTCGAAACCATTGCAATTGCAATTCCTGGTGCTACCTTACCATTTTTCCCGGCAACGCTATAAACCGTTGGAACAATACTCGATACGCCAACGCCAACCAACATAAATCCAATAGTTGCAGGTACTATGTAAGGTAGAAAAACCGACAAGAACATCCCCGAAGAAATAATTAAACCGCTAATTTGAATGGTTCTTTTTCTTCCCAGGCTTTCAATAATTTTATCTCCTACAAAACGACCTGTAGCCATCATCACCATAAAAGATGCATAACCAAGAATTACTAATGATGTTGGCGCTTTAACAATTTCCTTAAAGTAAACGCCGCTCCAATCAAACATCGCTCCCTCTGTTGCCATGCTGCAAAAGCCGATAATTCCGAGCTGTAGCAAAGAACCTTCGGGCATGGTAAATAATTTTGGTTTACGTTCGCTTTTAGCACCTTTACCAGGCACCAAATGTTTATGGTTTAAAAACACGTTCAACCAAATCAGGAAAGTAATTATCCAAAAGTGATGATAAGGAACAATATGAAGGTTAACCATTAATAAGCCAACTAATGCCCCGGTAAATCCGGCAATGCTCCATGCGCCGTGAAAGGAAGTCATAATTGGCCTACCAAATAATTTTTCTGCTTCAGAACCTTGCGTATTAACGGCGATATTACACATGTTACCAACTATCCCGAATAAAAATAAAAAAGCTGCTAAATGCCACGAAGCAGAAGCTAAACCTAAATTAGAAAGTGCCAACACATAAAGCGGTGCGGTAATGGTTAATATTTTTTTGCTCCCGTATTTTGTAACCAACCTACCAGATATGGGCATAGTTACCAATTGGCCAAGAGGTAGTGCTAATAGAATACTACCCAACTCTCCATCAGATAAATTTAAGGTATGTTTAATATCCGGAATACGACTTGCCCAAGAAGCAAAAGCAATACCTTGACCAAAGTAAAATAACGATACCGCAAGGCGAATACGATTTGGAGAACTTTTTTTAACAGGTTTCGTTTCTGCTTGATTTGATAATTCCTGATTTATATTAAGTTCTTCCAAAATGCAATATTAACAATGAAGTATTATTTTGTGACAAAGATCATTAATTGAAATGGTAATAGAAAGTTATAATTATCATTTATATATAATTATTAAACTAAAAAACCCGCTCAAAAGCGGGTTTTTGATTTAAAAGTTAATTATTTTATATTTTATTCGGTTGAAAGAACTTTACAGCTCCATCGCCTTCACTTGCAACTACTAATAAACTTCTGCCATTTGGGCTATCTTTTGGTTTAACAAATAGTAAACCTTCAGGTGCATCTCCAGAAGCAAATAATTGAACAAATTTTGGTGATGACGGAGTTGTAACATCATAAATTGCAATCATATCAACACGTTCCATACCAATAAATGCTAAAGTTCTGCCATTAACCTGTGCAACAGTTACTCCTTCTACTTCAACACCTTTATTATCCGAACGCGTATCATCATACTTACCTGCATCAATAACACGTTGCTCTAAGTCTTTTCCAACATTTGCAACTAAAGCACCTGTATTAGCATTAATAATGCTCATGCTTCTGCCACCAGTTGCATATAATTCATCGTAATCTCCGTCGCCATCTGTATCGCCATAAGCTTTTGTAACCGTTAACCTGCCTAAGTTTCCATCCAGTTGCAAAGTTGCTGCAGTTGGAAATTTAGTTGGGTCGAGTTTTAAACTTTTTACTCTTGCTTCTTCGTCGTAACCTTTCCAGGCTCTAGTATCACCCTCATTTGCTAAAGCTAAATAATTATTGCCTTCTGTTGTAAAAAATGAAATTGCATCTGGTAAATAAAAAGCCTTGATTGGCCAGGTTCCTAAAGCTATTTTATTATCTAAATCACTTACATCAAAAGCATTTTCAGCAAGGCTGATGTCTCTTGTGCCTAAAGGATTAATTTTCGTGATTGTTCCGGCAACGATATCAACTTCTGCAACACCATTGTTTTCCTGTAAAGTAACATATGCTTTTTTAGAATCTGAACTAACAGCAATGTATTCTGGTTCAATGTCCTGAGCAAATGTTGCTTTTGGTCCGTAAATTCTAAAACCACCTGTAACCAACGCTGCCTTTTGCGATTCGAATCCAGAAAAATCTAAAGTTTTAACCGAATAATTATCTTTTACGTTGATAACTGAGATGCTTCCATTTGGATCTACAGTATATGCATCATTTGGCTCACCTTCGTTTGCAGATAAAATATAATTTCCATCCGGACTAAAAGTTACCATATCTGGCATAGCGCCAACCGTGATTTTTTTAACTTCAGATAAATCTGATGTTTTTAAAACAACAACATCGCCATTACCTTGTTTATCGGCTCCATCTAATGCTATTGCCAACAAACCATTGCTTACAGCCACACTATTTATACCAGCATTGCTTGCAAATGTTAAGGTTCTTGTTTTAGTTACCGTTGGATAGTTTGTTAAATCTACAACTTCAACCTTCGCGCCTCCTTCATTACTTACAACAAATAGTTTTTTTGTTGATGGATCGTAAGCAGAAATTTCGGCCGATGTTTCTCCTCCTAAATCTATTGATGCGGTTTCTTTAAAACTCGATATATCTTCTGCAACGATTGGGTCTATTTCTTCAATAGGATCTGAAGTTTTTTTACAGGCAGTTATTGCCATTGTAGCCATCATTAAGGCTACAAAAAGTTTTTTACAGTTCATGGTTTGTTTGCTTATCTGAATCGCAAAAATAAATTCGCAACTTGCTGTTTTATAGGCTCACAATGTTATCTTTTGGTTAAGGAATGATAAACACTTTTTAACAGTCAGCTGAAGCAGACGGCAATGAGTGTTAGCCACAAAAAAAGCCGATAATTTCTTATCGGCTTTCCTTTTGGTTTGTGAAGACACAAACCAAGGCGTAGAGATACTGAAACAAGTTCAGCATGACGGATACCTATTAAATATGTATTGCTCTGTTATCAGTTGCAGCCAAAGCAGCTTCTTTTAACGCCTCTGTATAAGTTGGGTGAGCATGGCAAGTACGGGCAATATCTTCTGCAGAAGCACGAAATTCCATCGCAATAACTGCTTCTGCAATCATATCCGCAGCACGTGGGCCAATCATGTGTACACCTAAAACTTCGTCAGTTGCAGCATCGGCTAAAACTTTAATGAAACCATCGGTATCCATACTTGCTTTAGCACGTCCGCTTGCTTTGAATGGGAATGAACCTGCTTTATATTTTGTACCTTTTTCTTTCAATTGCTCTTCGGTTAAACCAACTGAAGCAACTTCCGGCCAAGTGTAAACAACTCCTGGAATTAGGTTATAATTAATGTGCGGTTTTTGTCCCGCGATAGTTTCTGCAACATAAGTTCCTTCATCTTCTGCTTTGTGTGCCAACATTGCACCAGTAATAACATCGCCAATGGCATAAACACCTTTAACCGAAGTTTCTAAATGTTCGTTTACAGGGATTTTTTTACCACGTTCTTCAACTGTAATTCCGATTTTATCTAAAGCTAAACCTTCTGTATAAGCCGTACGACCAACTGCTACGATACAATAATCAGCTTCTAAAGAAATGGTTTCGCCTTTTGGATTTTCTGCAGTTACGGTTACCACTTTACCTTTTGTAGTTGCGCCAGTAACTTTGTGTCCCATGTAAAACTCCATACCCAGGTTTTTCTTTAAAACACGTTGAAGTTCTTTACCTAAACCAGCATCCATAGTAGCGATGATTGATGGTAAAAACTCTACAACAGAAACTTTTGTACCCAAACGAGCATACACCGAACCCAATTCTAAACCGATAACACCACCACCAATTACAACCATTGTTTTTGGCACTTCTTTAATATTTAAAGCTTCGGTTGAAGTAATGACGCGTTTTTTATCAATTGGTAAAAATGGTAAAGCTGTTGGCTTAGAACCTGTAGCAATAATCACATTTTTAGCAGTTAAAGTTTCGGTAGAACCATCTTCTTTAGTGATTAAAACTGTGTTTCTATCAACGAAAGAACCAAGCCCTTCGTAAGAATCAATTTTATTTTTTTTGAATAAATAAGTAATACCAGCGGTATTTTGAGCAACAACATCGTCTTTACGAGCGATCATTTGTTTCATATCAACTTTTAAATCTTTTAAGTTGATACCGTGAGTTGTAAAAGTGTGAGCAGCGTTATGGAAATGCTCAGAAGAATCTAACAAAGCTTTTGATGGAATACAACCTACGTTTAAGCATGTACCTCCAAAAGTTTTATATTTTTCTATAACTGCAGTTTTTAAACCTAACTGAGCACAACGGATTGCGCCTACATAACCGCCCGGCCCTGAACCGATAACAACGACATCGTATTGCATAATTTCTTTAGAATTTTGATTAGCCAAATGTAGGGAAAAAAGGCGGAAAGCTGAAAGTCAAAAACTTAAATGAATTGGTTTGAAAATTCATTTTTACAATGAATAAGCAATATTAAATGTATTTCTAATTCCTTTTTAATAATGAATGATTCCTTTGTCCGAAATATCTAACCTAATTAAGGTTCTACTTCGAAAAGGAAAAATTGTTGCGTTTGGGTTTTCGAGAAATTATTATCTACACAAAAAATTAAGGTTTTATTTCCATTCGGCAAATTCGGACCAAAAGTTACGCCCTCAAAATTGTCGATGTGTTTATCAATTGTATCAAAATCAAAAAGTAGTTTTTTCTTTAACACCTTCGGTGGATTTTTCGAAAACGACGGATTGTTAATTACATTTTCTGCCTCGTTTAAATCAACCAAAAACAGTTTAACAAAAGTATGATCATCATGTCCTTTAGCCCAGGCACGTTCCATCACCAACAGAGTGTGGTTATTAATTGCCAGAATTTCAGAAATTCCGTTTAAATTCCAGTCGCTTTGCACAGTAGGTTCTACTGGTAATTCGCCTAAATTATAAGCATATTGCGCTGTGTTTCGTTTTGACTTAGTGTCAAACTTTAAGATGCGTGTTATTGCACCGCCAAATCCATAAGCTGCCGATCTTCCATCCTGATACAAGGGCTCTTCTAAACTTGCATAAAGTGTTCTATAATTATCTGCAAAAGTTACGCCTTCAAATAAAGCATTTTTTCTCGGCCCATTTTCGCCTTTGGTAAAATGAAAGCCTTTAGGAAGTGGAATAGTATCCAAAAACTTTCCATCAGCAGAAATAAAAGTTAAAGCAGGTTGAATAATAAGTGAATCGCCATTTTTAAATAATCTTTCTCCTTCGTTACTCCAAATTAATTCATTTTTTAACGGATTGAAACGAACAGATTCTCCATCAGCTTTTAAACTTTTTACCGTTCCATACTTTGGATACTCTTTACCATTTTCTTGCAGAATCGGTATAATTCCATTTATTAAAACGGTATCAATTTTATTGTTTTTGATATTGATATTAGCAGTATAAACCCTGGCCGTACTAAACTGGCTTGGATCATCACTTATTAAAAAATAACGATCGTTTTTTGCATCGTGATCAATCCCCGATAAACCACCAACCGATGTACCTTTAAATTGCTCACCAATTGGCATAATGTATTCATCTAAAAATTTTATGGCAGAAATTGTAGTTTCATTACCTTTTTTAGATGCATAACGCGTGGTTGAGCAAGAAGTTAATAGCCCAAAAAGAATAATGTAAAGCAGGGAAATTTTGATTGAGGATATTTTCAAAAGATTTTGTTTTAAGCAAAAATATACTTTTTAGTGCAATAAAAAACCGCTTCAATATTAAATTAAAGCGGCCTTATTTTTAAATTTTGTTTAGTACAACTTGCCAATTACACGGTAGCTGGTTTTGTTGCCCTCAATAACTTCTTCGTAATATACATCATCAGGAGAAACAAAATACTTATCATTTTTAATGGTTACTTCTCTACATCCCTCTGGTAAAACGGAAATAATATCGCCAATTTGATGTGTTACAACAGGTCCATCAGTCGTATTTAACACACCGTCTTTACCCGCAACAACATAAACAGTTTTTCCCTCTTTATTGGTAGATTGAGTGTAGTAAACGCCTTTAAGCTCGTAATAATCTACACCATCGATAGTAACCAATTCTGCATCATCTGGTAAATTAGGAACTTCGGCACCAACCGGAGGCGTAACAACTTGGTAGTTATTTTCATACTGGCGATAGAATAATCCTCCAGAATAGTAATATTGATTTGGCCCGTAATAAAATGGGTAATAACCAAGCGGCAGTACATTTAAACGGAAACCGATGAATGGTCTGTAGAAATTATAATATCCATAATTTGGTCTCCCGTAAAAACGATAACCCGGACTATAACGGTAACCTTGTCTGTAATTATAATTTGGACGGTAACTTTGATTTGGACGGTAACCGGGTCTTTCCGGTCTGCCACCGTAACCGTAATTACCACGATTCGGAGCTTGAGAAATTCTATTATTTGATGGTGCCTGCATTGATGGTTGACGTGAAATACCACCGCCTCTCGATGGTGCTACACTTCCTGAACGACCACCACCTGAGCTTCCACCCCGGCTAGGACGTTGCGCCAAAGCGCTTTCTACGCTAAAAGTTGTTACCATTGCCGATACAGCAAAAACAACCAATCCTTTATTTAATAACCTTTTCATTTTATAGTGTTTAATTCAATTATTAATATGACGATGAAAATCTACAAAAGATTATGCCTTAACGTTATTTAACTAAATTCTGATAATGGAATGACGATTTAAACAGCAACGCTTAACAAACCTTTTACCGCATGTTTTTCTAAATCTTTCGGCTTATGTCTATATTTAAAAATTATTCCTAAAATCAACTGTTAATGAACCTTACTAAAATTTTATCTTTTATAGTTTGCTTGTTAGTTTCAAAGGCGATTATTGCCCAAGAAACAGATTCGGCATACGTTAGAGCCAATTACACAAAAATTGAGCGACAAATACCTATGCGTGATGGCGTTAAGCTCTTCACCTCTATTTATGTACCCAAAAATCAAACCAAGAAATTCCCGTTTTTAATTAATAGAACGCCTTATACTGTAGCACCTTATGGTGAAGATAAATATAAGCTGAGTTTAGGTAATTTCCCGGCGATGATGCGTGAAGGATTTATTTTTGTTTATCAGGATGTAAGGGGAAAATGGATGAGTGAGGGAACTTTTGAGGATATACGTCCGCAGACTTTGAAAAAAGGCAAAAAAGATATTGATGAAAGTACAGACACTTACGATACCATCGATTGGCTAGTTAAAAACATAAAAAACAACAATGGAAACGCTGGTATTTATGGCATCTCCTATCCGGGATTTTACTCAACAACTTCACTACCGAATTCACATCCGGCTTTAAAGGCTGTTTCACCTCAAGCACCAGTAACCGATTGGTTTATTGGTGATGATTTTCATCATGGTGGAAGTTTATTTTTAATGGATGCCTTCAGTTTTATGAGTAGTTTCGGCGTTCCTCGTCCGAAACCTATTACACCCGATAAAGGCCCGAAAGGTTTTCAATTCCCGATTCAGGATAATTACCGTTTCTATTTAGAAGCCGGTTCGGTTAAAAATTTAAAGGACAAATATTTTGCTGATAGCATTAAATTCTGGAACGATTTAGTTAAACATCCAAATTTGGATACATTTTGGAAAGCAAGATACATCCTTCCTCATTTAAAAAATGTTAAACCTGCAGTGATGGTTGTTGGTGGCTTTTTTGATGCTGAAGATGCCTACGGAACATTTGCTACTTATAAAGCCATTGAAAAGCAAAATCCAAACGGAAACAATATTTTAGTTGCTGGACCTTGGTACCATGGTGGCTGGGTACGCAGCGATGGTTCTTATTTTGGTGATATTAAATTCGGAAAAAACACAAGCATTGATTATCAGCAACAATACGAGTTACCATTTTTTAAACATTATTTAAAAGGAGAAGGTGATTTTAAAGCTGGCGAAGCAAATATTTTTGTAACCGGAAGCAATGAATGGAAGCAATTTGCAAACTGGCCGCCACAAGAAGTTGAAACTAAGAATCTTTATTTACATCCTAACGGAAAACTGGCTTTTGAAAAAGTTGGCAGAACAGATAGTTGGGATGAATATGTGAGCGACCCAAATAATCCGGTTCCTTACCAAGATGGTGTACAAGCAAAACGTACCCGAGAATATATGATTGATGACCAAAGATTTGCGGCTCGCAGACCTGATGTAAAAACTTATCAAACAGATGCTTTAACCGAAGATATTACTTTAACCGGACCAGTTTTGGCAAATCTAGTTGTTTCTACAACAGGAACTGATGCTGATTATGTGGTGAAGTTAATCGATGTTTATCCGGAAAACGAACCAAATCCAACTCCTAACCCCAAAAACATTATTATGGGAGGATATGAAATGTTGGTAAGAGGTGAAATTTTAAGAGGAAAATACCGCAATAGCTTCGAAAAACCAGAAGCTTTTGTGCCAGGACAAATTACAAAGGTTAATTATGCGTTACCAGATGTAGCGCACACCTTCAAAAAAGGACATAAAATTATGATTCAAATTCAGAATTCATGGTTTCCGTTGGCAGATAGAAACCCGCAAAAATTTATGAATATTTACGAAGCTGAGCCTGCCGATTTCCAAAAAGCGACGCATAAAATTTTTCACGATACTTCTAATAGCTCATACATTTCGGTATCTGTTTTAAAATAAATTTCTTGTTATTAACTAAAAAATCGCCATTGCGAGTCACGAAGCAATCTCTTATGAGTTTAATTTTGCGAGATTGCTTCGTGACTCACAATGAAGTATATAACTAAAAATGAAAAAACTTGTTACACTTTTTGCACTTGCATTAGCTATCTCAACTGCAAATGCCCAAATGCTTGGTAAAAACCAGGAAAATTCTAGGGCAGATAGTTTACGAGGAACACTAACCCCGCTAAGAACTTGCTACGATATTAATTATTATCACTTAGATGTTAAGATTAATATTGAAAAGAAATCTGTTGCCGGGAGCAACGAATTTGCCTTCACAGCAACTCAGGATTTTACAGAACTTCAATTCGATCTTTTCTCAAATTTGAAGGTAGAAAAGGTTGTTTTTAATGGAGCAGATTTAAACTTCACCAGAGAATACGATGCCGTATTTGTAACTTTTCCTAAAACAATTAAAAAAGGCAGCAAAGAGAAATTTACTGTGTTTTATTCAGGAAATCCGCGTGTAGCCAAAAATGCACCGTGGGATGGCGGTTTTATTTTCAAAAAAGATTCAGAAGGCAATCCTTTTGTTTCTGTTGCTTGCCAGGGACTTGGTGCTAGCGTTTGGTGGCCTAATAAAGATCATCAAAGTGATGAAGTTGACAGCATGAAAATCAGCATCAGCGTACCTAAAGATTTACAGGAAATTTCTAACGGAAGATTATTAAATACGGTAGATAAACCAGATGGTTACAAACAATACAATTGGCTAGTAAGCAACCCAATTAATAATTACGATGTAACCTTCTACATTGGCAAATATGCGCATTGGACAGATACTTTTGATGGTGAAAACGGAAAATTAAGCATCGATTACTGGGCACTTAAAGCAGATAACGCAAAGGCCCGTACACATTGGGATGCTGATGTGAAACCAATGCTAAAATGTTTCGAACATTGGTTCGGGCCCTATCCTTGGTATAAAGATGGCTATAAATTAGTACAAGCGCCACATTTAGGTATGGAGCATCAAAGTGCTGTTGCTTATGGTAATCAATTTAAGAAAGGATATTTAGGTAGAGATTTAAGCGGCACCGGACACGGATTAAAATGGGATTTTATTACCATACACGAAAGTGGACATGAATGGTTTGGGAACAGCATTACCTCAAAAGACATTGCCGATATGTGGGTACATGAGGGTTTTACAAATTATTCGGAAGTACTGTTTACAGAATGTACAGAAAGTAAAACCGCAGCAAACGAATACTCCATTGGTTTGCAAAAAATCATACAAAATGATATTCCAGTCATAGGACCGTATGGCGTTAATAAAGAAGGTTCTGGAGATATGTATCCTAAAGGCGCAAACCTGATTCACACCATCCGCCAGTTAATAGATAATGATGAAAAATTCAGACAAATTCTTCGTGGATTAAACAAAACCTTTTATCACAAAACCGTAACAACTGCCGATATTGAAAATTATATTGCTAAGCAAAGTGGTTTAAAACTCAGCAAGATTTTCGACCAATATCTTCGCTTTACAAATATTCCGGTATTGGAATATAAAATTGAGAACAATGTACTTTCTTACCGTTGGATAACTGATGTTAAAGGTTTTGATATGCCAGTTAAAGTAACGCTGAAAAGCGGAAGCTATACATTAATTAAGCCTTCAAACGATTGGAAAACAATTAAAGTTGATAAAAGCATAAATGCTGACAATTTTAAACATGACCCACTTTTTTATATCAAAACGAAAAAGGGATAAACTTTAATTCAAAAAGATTTTTAAGCATGTGCAACTTTTTAGGAAAACGATCGTCTTATTAAGAAAATCCATAAATGGATTAATCAAACCTAAAACCATAATTTCTAATAATATGAAAAAAATATTCGCTTTTACCTTTGCAGCATTAGTTTTAGCAACAAGCTTAAATACATTCGCAAAAACTGAAATAACCATTTCAACATCAAAAAAATCTGAGGATAGAGACGTTAAAAACTTTAGTGGCATTGCATCAGCAGGACCGATTAACGTTATCGTTACCTTAGGAAATACAGAAAGTTGCCGTTTTGAGGGTGATGCAGAAGCAATTGCCTCAATTATCACAGAAGTAAAAGGTAACGTGTTAATTATCCGTCCAGAGAACAGCATAACCAGCTGGTCTAGAAAATATGAGGATAAAAAAATCACAGCTTACATTACAGCAAAATCTATTAAAAGTTTAACAATGAGTGGTTCTGGAAGCCTAGTAGTTAATGGAAAAATTTCTACTAACGATTTAACAACAACATTAAGCGGCTCGGGTAGCATTAAAGCAACTGCTGATGTTGATAATTACAACGGTGTTATCAGCGGTTCTGGTTCTTTGAACATAACAGGAAGTTCTGATAGAGCTAAAATCGTTATCAGCAGTTCTGGTAGTTTTTCTGGCAAAAGTTTTTCTGTAAATAATTTAACTTCAACCATCAGCGGTTCGGGAACTGTAAATATTAATGCAGAGGAAAATATCAGAGCGGTAATCAGTGGTTCTGGAAGTGTAAATTATTCTGGTAATCCACAAGTTGAAAAGACAATTGTAGGTTCAGGAAGAGTTAGGAAAATATAATTCAAACTAAAAAAATTATATAAAGCGCCCTGACTAATAATCAGGGCGCTTTTTTTGTTAAATTACATCGATAAAAATTAAAATGATTCAACACGAATTTGCACAACAAGTAACTGACATCTTAAAAAGTGATGAAAATGTTATTGGTTTAGCGGCAGCGGGCTCTTGGTTAACAAACGAGTTAGATGAATATTCTGACTTGGATCTTGTTTTAGTTACCAAAGGAATTATTGGAGGTGATAAAGAAAAAATGCTTGGTTATGCCAATAAGTTCGGATATTTATTGTCGGCTTTTACAGGTGAGCATGTTGGCGAAAGCAGGTTGTTAATTTGTCTTTATGAAAACCCTTTATTACATGTAGATATCAAATTTGTAACGCTCAAAGAGTTTGAAATTAGAGTTGAAAATCCGGTTATTCTGTTAGATACAGATAACCAACTTCAAGATGTAATAGATAAGACACAGGCAAATTTTCCAATGCCCGATTTTCAATGGATAGAAGATCGCTTTTGGACTTGGGTGCATTACGCATTTTTAAAAATTGGTCGCGGAGAGTATTTCGAAGCCTTAGATTTCTTTGGATTTATGCGTATGGTTGTAATCGGTCCACTGTTGCATCTTCGAAACAATAATTTGCCAAGAGGCGTACGAAAAGTTGAAACTCAATTAATCCAGAATGATTTCGATTTACTTAAAGGCACACTATCAAACAATGAAAAAGCATCATTACTTAAAGCACTTGAAAATATAATTAAGCTTTATCAAAGTTTAAGAAAAGACTTATACAAAGCCAATATTAATTTGAACAAGGCTGAAGATAGCGTACTCCAGTATTACGAAAAAATCAAAAATTCTTAAAACTGGAAACCAATTACCCACATGTTTTCCAGGTAATTAATTTTCTGGCTTGCTTTATCCAATTCATCCCACCCTGTGGTATGTACATTGGTTAAATTAGTTGCGCCAACTTTGGTTGTATTTTGTAAGTAGATATGTTTCCAAACATAAAATTTCAATCCAATTTTTGCTGAAACACCATAACCAGAAATACTGAAGTGATTGTTTCTACCTTGGCCAAACAAACGAACATCTGATCGTGGAACAAGTAAACCACCACCTAAACCTGTTTCTAAAGTTAATGATGTATTTCCGCTTGGAGCAACCCAGATATCGTCATAACGCTCTAATTCTACATTTGCATAGTTAAAACCGTCAGTATGTTCGTAGGTTAACATACTTTCTTTAACGTTAATCATTTGCCCATTGTAAGTGCCCGCTAAATTTCCTGTAGTTGCATTATCATGAGAAATGTTTGGGCCGATATAGCCATTTATGGTAACTGTTTGAGGAATATCCACAACATATTTCATGTGGTCCCAACCGATGGAGATGCTATAATTATCTTTTATAAAATATCCAACTCTGATGTTATATTGAGGAACCGTTATCAAACTAGGATTTAAGTAACTCCAGTCTAATTTCGATTGTCTGTCACGAGCAGTAACATCACTTAAAGTAAAATCATAATTTGGTCCTTGAAAGCGAATATCGCTTTTTCCGTACCAGGAACTATTGTAACCCCAGTGAAAATAAAAATCGCCTTTACGCGAAAAATTGCGTTTATATTCTGGATTAAATAAACTTTTTGATGTTGGAGTATTATTTGTAGACGAAGGGGAAACCTCTTGAGCTTGTATACGCTTACCAAACAAGAGCGCTAAGAATAAAATGGAGAACTTTTTCACGCGGCAAAGTGAGCAAAAAGCGACAACTATTACAAGCAATTTAACATATTGTAATAGTTGCAAATAAGAATATGACTTTAAATCATTAAAACAAAATTAAAATCTTGTATATAAAGCCAGTTGTGCAATATTGTTTACTGTATTATTCGCTCTACCTTTTATTGCCTGATTCATATAGCCCACCTCAATATCAAACTGTTTCGAAAAACGATAACCAGCTGCCAAATAAGCTCTGTTTTGGTCGAACACCTTATTACTTAACTCATCGTTATTCTGGAGATTTAAGAAAACCTCATTTTGCAAGGCTACAAAAGCCCCTTTAGTAAATGTTGCTTCTGTTTTTTGTAAAGGTTGAATCAACCTGAAGAAATAGCGAAAACGTTGCGAAAATAAATCTTCGTTTGCTAATCTTCCAATAAATCTTTGCTCTAACCTAAGGCGGTGACTTGCAAAAACCGATTTAATTTTATGGTTGTAAATGTATTGTTCAAAAATTCGATGCTCGTTTAGAGTAACTGTATAATCTGCTCCCACTGGTGTTGTTTGGGTAGTTTGCCATAAATAGCCAAGTGCAACATTACTATTTTTGCTGATGAAATACTGCAACGCAGGTCTAACAAGCGTATTTCTTACATGATCCCAATCATCAGCAGAACGAACCTGAAAATCGAATTGCAAACCCCACTTTTCGTTAAATTTTGTGTTGTTAACCAACATAAACCAACCAGAATTTTGATACTGCGTTTGGGCAGAAAGCTTTGCAACAAACAATAGTAAAACGATGGTTAGCAATTGCAGTTTTTTCATATAAGTAAAATGGTTTTATCTGTGTTTGGCTAAATTATAAAATTTCCATCAAGCATTTAATTTAACCTTAATTTAATATTGGGTTTGAAAATATAATCTTAACCGATTGACGTTTATTTAAATTTCATTTAGCGTTAAGCAATTAAAAATTTATCTTCGTTAAAGATTTCGGTATTTGTAACTATATCCCGAAATACAATACAAAACGTAAAATCAAAAAACAATGATTATTGAACCTAGAATGAGGGGCTTTATTTGTTTAACTGCACACCCAGATGGTTGCGCACAAAACGTAAAGAACCAAATTGAATATGTTAAATCAAAAGGCGAAGTTAACGGACCTAAGAAAGTTTTAGTAATTGGTGCATCAACCGGATTTGGTTTAGCATCAAGAATTACTGCAGCTTATGGCTCAAATGCAGCAACAATTGGTGTCTTTTTCGAAAAAGCACCATCTGAAGGCAAAACTGCTTCTCCAGGTTGGTACAATAGTGCAGCATTTGAAAAAGAAGCTCATGCAGCTGGTTTATATGCTAAAAGTATAAACGGCGATGCTTTCTCTAACGAGATTAAGCAAAAAACAATCGATTTAATTAAAGCTGATTTAGGTCAGATAGATTTAGTAATTTACAGTTTAGCTTCTCCAGTTAGAAAAAACCCAAATACAGAAGTTTTACATCGTTCTACGTTAAAACCAATCGGTGGTACGTACACCAATAAAACGGTCGATTTCCATACAGGTAATGTAACCGAAATTTCAATTGAACCAGCAAACGAAGAAGATATCGCAAATACAGTTGCTGTTATGGGTGGCGAAGACTGGGCAATGTGGATTGATGCCTTAAAAGCAGAAAATTTATTGGCTGAAGGCGCTACGACAGTTGCGTATTCATATATAGGCCCTGCTTTAACCGAACCGGTTTATCGTAAAGGAACAATCGGACGTGCAAAAGATGATTTAGAAGCAACTGCTTTTACCATCAGCGATAAATTAAAAGACATTGATGGAAAAGCTTATGTTTCTGTTAACAAAGCTTTAGTAACGCAAGCAAGTTCTGCAATTCCGGTTATTCCACTTTATATTTCTTTATTGTACAAAATAATGAAAGAAGAAGGCGTACACGAAGGAACGATAGAGCAAATTCAACGTTTATTTGCAGATAGATTGTTTAACGGTGGAGAAGTTCCAGTTGATGAAAAAGGCAGAATCAGAATCGACGATTGGGAAATGCGTGATGACGTTCAGGCTAAAGTTGCAAAACTTTGGGAAGAAGCAACAACCGAAACTTTACCAGCTATCGGAGATTTGCCAGGCTACCGTTCTGATTTCTTAAGCTTATTCGGTTTTGAGATTGATAAGGTAGATTATCAAAAAGATGCCAACGAAGTTGTAAAAATTGAAGGTTTGGTTGAGTAAAAACAAAAAACCTTTTTATTATAAAATACTAAACGGCTGGCGCATAAACCAGCCGTTTTTAATTTGATTAAAATATGAGTTTCAACTTACAACCAATTTTAGAAAATGATCTGTTAAGCGTGGTGCCTTTAAAGGCTGATGATTTTGAAAAGCTTTACGAAGTAGCCAACGACGAATTACTTTGGGAACAGCATCCAAATAAAAACCGTTATCAGCGCCCTGTTTTCGAGAACTTTTTTAAAGGAGCGATTGAATCTGGCGGTGCTTTTATAGTTTACGAAAAACAAAGTGGCAATGTAGTTGGTAGTTCCAGGTTTTACGAATTAGATGAACCAAATAAATCGGTTGCAGTGGGCTATACATTTATTGGCAGAGCATATTGGGGTAAAGCACACAACAAAGCTTTAAAAACCTTAATGTTTAACCATGCTTTTCAGTTTGTAGATAAAGTAATTCTACACATTGGCGCAACAAATTTTCGTTCGCAAAAGGCTGCTGAAAAACTTGGAGCCAAGAAAATAAGCGAAATTGAAGTTGCCTATTATGGTGAACCTTTAAAATGGAATTTTGCTTACGAAGTAGACAAAAAGGAGTGGCAATCAGCCCAATAATCAAATCTCAGAACCTAATAAAATCGTATTTGTACTTTAGTATTGTTATATTTGTATAATTCTCCATTCCACTCACCCTTTTTAACAACAAAACGATTAAATAATATATGGCTAAATCTCAGGCAACATACAGCAAAAAAGAGAACGAAAAAAAACGATTAAAGAAACAAAAAGACAAACAAGAGAAAAAAGAAGAGCGTCAAGCTAATGCAAAAAAAGGTTTAGCGCTTGAGGATATGATGGCTTACGTTGATGAAAATGGTAACATTTCTTCTACTCCACCAGATCCGAAAAAGAAAAAAGTTATCAATACCGAAGATATTCAGATTGGAATTTCAAGACAAGAAGATATTGTTGATGAAAACCCGGTTAAAAAAGGTACAGTAACATTTTTTAATGATAGCAAAGGTTACGGTTTCATTAAAAACACTGAAACTCAAGATAGCATTTTTGTTCACGTTAATGGATTAACGACACAAATTAAAGAAGGCGATAAAGTTACTTTCGAGGTAGAAATGGGTCAAAAAGGACCAACTGCAGTAAAAGTTTCTAAAGTTTAATTTAATCCTCAGATGTATAATTTGTAGTTTATATCTATAAATTCATCTTCAAATCTTGCAGAAAATTCTGCTGCGCAAGGTTTTATAAACATATATAATTCCGTCTATTTAAGCATAAAACCTGGCGCATTTTTTCCTTTCGAAAGGAATATCCAATTAAATTCATTTTAAATTTTTAGAAAATCAGGCTCCGGTTGGTTTAGGCTATTTCAGTCCCGCCATCGCTTATAGTCCTCATTTTCGCTGCGCTGCCATTCCGGGCTATTTAGCTCTGTCGGGTTTATTTTTCAAAAACTGTGGTTCTTTTTAAGAGAAAATTACACAGTCTGCGTTTTAAAAATTTCTGGTTGAACTACTCAAAGTTTTTCGGCGATAGAACTGTGTAACATAGCAGCACAATCTTTTGTAAATAAACCTGATAGGAGTATAAAGCCCGCATCCCGATTTTCATCGGGAGCGGCTTGGAACGGATAGCAGGGCTGGATTTGCCAAAGAAAAAGAACCGTTCATTTTCATAAATTAAAGAAATATTAAATCTCGGTGTGGAATTTGCTTTGAATTTTCATCATTACAGCACACACAAAGAAAATAAGATTATGAAAAAGTTAATAGCAATTGCACTGGTTACAGTTTTAGGATTATCTACAGTTAAGGCTCAACAAGTAGATTTACGCAGAAAAATTAATGTAAGTGGCTCGGCAGAAACCGAAGTAACACCCGATATTATTTACATCGGCATTTCGCTTAAAGAATATTTAAACGGAAAGAAAAAAGTAGAGATTACCGAATTAGAAAAACAACTTTATGCTGCGGTGCAAAAAGCAGGAATTGCAAAAGAAAATTTAACAGTTAGTAATTTAAGCAGCTGGAATTACGCGACCGAAAAAAAGAAAAATCCTGATTTTTTAGCAAGCAAACAATACCGTTTAAAAGTTAGCGATTTAAATAAATTCAATTCGATTATTGAAGCAATAGACGCTAAAGGAATTGCAAGCACAAACATTGAGAGTTATGATTACTCGAAAATTGAAGGACTTAAAAAAGAACTTAAAATTAAAGCACTTTTAGCCGCGAAAGAAAAAGCAGCTTACATGGTAGAAGCACTTGGCGATAAATTAGGTGCCGTAATTGATATACAAGATGGTGGAGATAATGTAATACAGCCTGTATATAGAAACTATATGATGAAAGCAGAAATGGCTGATGCAGGCGCTGCACCGGAAATAGATTTCAAAAAAATAAAGTTAAATTTTACAGTTAACGCTGTGTTTGAGATAAAATAGTTGTTAAAGATTTTATTTAACGCTTTTTTTAAAACCTACCAACACATTTTGGTAGGTTTTTTGTTAAGCTATCATCGAAACACTAAAAATTTATAAATTATGAAAAAATTCATTTACACCTTAGCCCTTGTTTTCTCTTTAGCAATTAGTTTTAACTCTGCTCAGGCTGCAGATAAAAAAGCAAAAAACCCAACAGAGTTAACTGCCGAACAAACTTTGCAGTTAGAGAAAATCAAAACCCGTGTTGAAGAAATTAGAGACATGGATAAATCTAATTTAACCAGAGCTGAGCGTAAAGCGCTTCGTAGCGAGTTAAAAGAATTAAAAGGTCAGGCACGTGCAGTTTCTGGTGGTGTTTATCTTTCAGTTGGTGCTATTATCATCATCATTTTATTATTAATCTTGATTTTATAATCCCAAGAGAAAACATTACATCTATCTATATAAAAACAAAAAGCTTTGCATTACTGCAAAGCTTTTTTTGTGGGTTAATAATTTTATCTGTGCGGACACAGATTAAGGCTATATTTTCGTCATTTCGAGGCACAAAGCAATCCTAATGCGTTTTAAGATTGCTTCGTGCCTCGCAATGACGAGAATGGATAAAGAAATACCTCTCCCTATTAACGGATTGGGTTTTATGTACTGTCTGTGCTTCCCTCTCCTCAAGGAGAGGGACTGGAAGTCAGAAGACTTACCACTACCGCTCGCAGGGAGAGGTTTTTTTAATCAATAATATCGAAGCCTGTATATTTCACCAAAGCTTCTGGAATTTTAATTCCGTTTTCTGTTTGATAGTTTTCTAAAATAGAAGCAACAATTCGTGGTAATGCTAATGCACTTCCATTTAAAGTATGTGCCAATTGGGTTTTACCTTCTTTGCCTTTAAAACGAATTTTTGAACGGTTACTTTGGAAAGTTTCTACGTTTGATACTGAAGATACTTCTAACCAACGCTCTTGTGATGCGCTCCAGGTTTCCATATCGTATGTCATTGCAGAACCAAAACCCATATCGCCACCACACAAACGTAAAACGCGGTAGTGCAAACCTAATTTTTGTAATAAGCTTTGTACATAGGTGCTCATGTCTTCCAAAGTTTCGTAAGATTTATCTGGATGAGTAACCTGAACCAATTCTACTTTATCAAATTGGTGCAAGCGGTTTAAGCCACGAACATGAGAACCATAAGAACCCGCTTCTCTACGGAAACAAGGCGTATATGCGGTATTTTTGATTGGCAATTCTTCTTCCTTTAAAATTACATCTCTGTACAAGTTGGTAACCGGAACCTCAGCCGTCGGGATTAAATATAAATCATCAACAGTTGAGTGGTACATCTGGCCTTCTTTATCTGGCAACTGACCAGTACCAAAACCAGAAGCTGCATTTACCAAATGCGGAACCTGAACTTCTTTGTATCCAGCAGCAATTGCTTCATCTAAAAAGAAATTAATTAAAGCTCTTTGTAATCTTGCTCCTTTTCCTTTATAAACCGGAAAACCTGCACCCGTAATTTTAACACCAAGTTCAAAATCGATAATATCGTATTTCGCAGCTAGCTCCCAATGTGGCTTTGCATCTTTCGGTAATTGAGCTGGTTCTCCATGTACCAAAACAACTTCGTTTTCTTCAGGCGTAGTACCTGGTTTAACTAAATCGTGAGGTAAATTAGGCAACAACACCAAAGAATTAAACTGTGCTGTTTCCAGTTCATTTAACTTTTCAGTTAAACTTTTAATGTTTTCTTTGTGTGATGCAGTTTGAGTTTTAATAGCTTCGGCCTCTTCTTTTTTGCCTGTGCGCATTAAATCGCCGATTTGTTTTGCAGCTGCATTTGCTTCGGCAGAAAGGCTATCAAGCGAAGTTTGAGTAGAACGACGTTCTTCATCAATTTTGATGATTTCATCAACCAACTCTGGTTGTTTAAAGTTACGCTTACTTAAACGTTCTAAAACTTTCTCTCTATTTTCGCGGATATAGTTAACTTGCAGCATTATTTAATTTTTTCACAAAGATAATAATTAAGTCGTCATTGCGAACGTAGTGCGGCAATCTCTCTCCAAAAAGATTGCTTCGTCGTTCCTCCTCGCAATGACGAGCGTATAAAAAATATGGATGGAAAACTATTTCTGGTACCAACACCGATTGGTAATTTAGAAGATATGACTTTTAGGGCAATTCGGGTATTAAAAGAATGCGATTTAATTCTTGCTGAAGATACCCGAACCAGCGCACCAATGCTTAAACATTTTGGCATTGATAAGAAAGTGTTTTCGCACCACCAACATAACGAACACAAAGCTACTTCTGAAATTATAAAGTTTTTAAATGAAGGGCAAAAGATTGCTTTAATCTCCGACGCCGGAACGCCAGCAATTTCCGACCCTGGTTTTTTCCTCGTTCGCGAAGCGATAAAAAATAATATTGCTGTTGAATGTTTACCTGGCGCTACTGCATTTGTACCTGCTTTGGTAAATTCTGGCTTACCCGCCGATGCTTTTTGTTTTGAGGGATTTTTGCCTGTTAAAAAAGGAAGACAAACGAAGTTTAAAAAACTAGCAGAAGAAGACAGAACAATTATACTTTATGAAAGTCCGCACCGTTTATTAAAAACTTTAGAAGAATTTGCGCAGTACCTTGGCGAAGATAGACAGGCATCGGTAAGTAGAGAGCTTACCAAAATGTTTGAGGAAACCGTTAGAGGAACTTTGGTAGAGATAAAATCACACTTTGAAAACAATGTTTTAAAAGGAGAATTTGTAATTTGCATTGCAGGAAAACCTGCATCGAAAAGTAAAAATAAATACAACGATGCTGATTAACAGCTCAAATTAATATTAAAAAAATGATTAGTATAGATAGATTTTTAAGTGACGAACAAGATCCAAAAGCTGTTGAAAAGGTTGTTGGAAAATTGAATGATCTTTTAACAACCGGCGAAGAAATTTTATATCTGGCAGTTCAAAAAAAACCAGCTGTTAATCTTCTTCCAGATAGTATTGCGGTTTCAAATAAAAGAATTTTTTACTGCGAGCCAGGCAACCTCGGACTTACCATGAATTTCAAGGATATTTCGTGGAAAAGCATTAAAGAAGTTTCTTTTAAAGAAGAATTTTTCGGTTCGAAATTTATTTGTGTACCGCAGCATGGCGAAAATATTGTAACTGAATTTATTCCGAAAGTACAGGCAAGAAAATTACATCAGGCAGCAACTGAACAGTTAGAAGCTTTTAAAGAGTTAGTTAGACAGCAAAAATTAGAAGAGAATCGTGCTACTGCTGCTTCAGTTAGTCTATCGGCACCGCCACAATCTTTTGTAGATATTCCGGCAGTAGAAGTTGAAAAACCAGTTATAGAAATTGCTGAGGTTGTTGAAGAACCAGAAGACGAAACCACTTTGAAACTGCGTAAGCTTAAAACTTTGTACGATAAGCATTTAATTACGCAAGAAGAATACGAAGCCAAAAAAGCAAATATTTTAGATAGTTTGTAGAACAAGATTTTCCAGTACTGTCACGTTGAGCTTGTCGAAACGTATAACAACAATATTCGACAAGCTTATATTGTAATTGAATTAATGTTTAATTAAGCTAGTAATGATATGTTTCCATCTAGCAAGGCCTAAGTAGAAACCCTCCGTTTTGCTTTAAACCGGCCTAACATCCCGTACGTACGGGATTGGGGATGCAGTGTCAAAGCCGAACTACTGACTTTAATACAAAAATTTTCAGCCGGCAATTTTCTTTCTTTTGTTGTCAAAAGAAAGAAGCCTGTCTGGCTAAGACACATAAACACCCCGCCCTGCGGGCACCCCTCTGAAAGAGGGGAATTACAATACGCAGAAAATAAATCTGCTATGAAATGTCGCTGATATTGATTTTATACAAAATTCAGCATTATGAGCGTAAAAATTAACGGCATAAAAATAAGCCGAAATATGAAATCCAGACAAAACTATCTCCTCGCCCTACTAAGCGCATTTCTATTATGGCTTGCATGGCCACCAGTACCATTTACAACGCCATTGTTGTTAATTGCCCTAGCTCCATTATTTATTGCGCTTGAAGATATATCCAAAAGGGAAATAAAAAAACGCGGAAGAGCGATATTTTTAACCGCTGGATTAACTTTCCTGATTTGGAACTCAGCTTCAATTTACTGGGTTTATAATGCAATTAGTGCTTATAACGGAGAAATCATAGCCATTCCTATTTCGCTTATTCCTTTTGGTTTAGGCGCATTATTAATGACTTTTGCCTTTTGGTTGTTTTACAGATTAAGCAAGTACACAAGTCAAAAAATAGCTTATTTCGGGTTGATTTCTTTTTACATTGGTTTAGAATATTTGCAGCAAACCTGGGATTTAGCTTTCCCATGGATGACTTTAGGAAACGGTTTGGCAGGCATGCACCAACTGGCGCAATGGTATGATAGCACAGGAATTTATGGTGGCTCACTCTGGATTTTACTTAGCAATATTTTAGCATTTGAAGCTTATAAAAAATTAAAATCGCAAAGCGGATATTTGAAATACCGAGCATTAGGAATTTGGGGCTTGGTTGTACTGATTCCGATAGCTATATCTCTAACTAAGTATTTTAACTACGAGCAAGCCGGAACACCTAGTAACGTAGTTGTGGTACAACCGAATATAGATCCTTATCAAAAATTCGAAAGCATTTCTGCCAATGAACAGCTTCAAATTTTAACTCACTTATCTGATTCCATTGCACAAAGTAATACCGAGTATTTTATTTGGCCAGAAACAGCTTTACCAACTTACGATGATGAAGACAGGATTCATAATTCGCAAACACTTCTGAGCCTTCAAAGCTTCTTAGGTAAATATAAAAACGGAACACTTATTACCGGAATAGAATCGATTAAATGGTATCCAGATAAAAGAACACTTTCTGCAAAACCCAGAGATGGAATGTTTTATGATAATTTCAATTCGGCTATGCAGGTAGAAAATTCTGCAAATGTTCAGTTTTACCACAAATCTAAACTCGTTCCGGGAGTTGAAAAAATGCCTTTCCCTAAAGTATTTTCATTTTTGGATGGCGTATTTGCCCAACTTGGCGGTGCTGTAGGTGGATGGGGATGGCAGGAAGAACCTAGTGTGCTTTATGCGCAAAGCGGAATTGGAGCAGCTCCTGTAGTTTGTTATGAAAGCCTGTGGGGCGATTGGATTGGAAAGCAAGTAAAAGATGGTGCCCAATTCATTGCAATTATTACAAATGATGGTTGGTGGGGAAATACATCAGGAAAATCTCAACATGAAATGTATGCCAGATTAAGAGCCATAGAAACGCGTAGAGATGTTGCACGCTCTGCGAATACAGGGATTTCTTGTTTTATAAACCAACGAGGTGATATTACTCAAAACACAAAATGGTGGACCAGAACCGCAATTAAAGCAGATATTAATTTAAATGATGAAATTACTTTTTACGTAAAAAGTGGTGATGTAATTGCCAAATTACTTTGTGTAGCTGCTTTTATTTTAGCCTTAATTATTCCATACAGAAAATGGGTAAAGAAGTAAGAAATATACTTTCGGCTCAGTACGATAACGTTCTATATTCGAGAAATACCATAATTGAATATATTAAAACGATGAGTATTGAAAACTTTGTAGCCGAAAACAGCAGCTTTGGTCGTGGTTCTATAAGAAACCTTTTAGTACACATTTGCGATACATATGCGGCGTGGATTGGTGTAAGAGCGCTCAAGCTAAAACATGATTTTAAATCTTTTTCTGAATATAAAAATATTCAGGATTGCATCGGTTATTTCCATCAGATTGATGAATTTGTTAACACCTATTTGCACAAGTTTGAATCAGATTATCAAATCGAAATTAAGATTTACCGAGATGGAGAAACATTGCAACTCACTCCATTGAGGTTATTTACGCACACAATTACACATGAATTTCATCACAAAGGACAAATCATGTCGTTAAGCAGGCATTTGGGTTATATTCCTGTTGATGCTGATATTATTCGTTAAGAACCATTTTATGAAATCAAGACACACAGTTAGATTAATTCTTATAACCTTATTACTCTTATTAAACATAGGTTGCGATCAGGTTTCGAAAAATATTGCCAGAAATAACATAAGCGAATACGAACACATTACCATCATAAAAGATACTTTCACTTTAACTAAAGTAGAAAATAGTGGGGCTTTTTTAAGTCTGGGCGACCAAATGCCTTACATATTCAGGTTAATCATTTTAACAGGTTTACCTTTACTATTCTTAGGTTACGGAATCTTCTATCTTTACAACAAAACCAATCTCCCGTTAAGCTTTCAAATTGCTTTATGCTTTTTAATTGGCGGCGGTACTGGTAATCTGTATGATAGAATTGTATATGGTTCGGTAACGGATTTTATGCACCTAGATTTTAAAATATTCCAAACCGGGGTTTTCAACTTTGCCGATATTTCTATTATGATTGGAGTTGGTATTTTGTTAATACAATCGTTAATGGTGAGGTTGAGCAATCATCAACCTCGTTCAAGCGAATCAGAATAATTTTCAAAACATCAATAACTCAATTCCTTAATATTTAATTTCATTTTATAAACAAACATATAATTATCTTTATGTGTTAACAAACTAAAATCAACTCAAAATTAAGTAAGATGAAAAGAAATGCTACTGCCGTTTGGCAAGGTTCTATTAAAGAAGGCGCTGGTAATATTACTACGCAAAGTACAACTTTAAGCAACACTCAATATTCGTTCAATTCGCGTTTTGCAGAAGGTGTTGGTACAAACCCTGAAGAATTAATCGCTGCAGCACATGCAGGCTGTTTTACAATGAAACTTTCTGCAAACTTAGGCGAAGCCGGTTTTACTGCCGATAAATTAGAAACTAAATGCGAAATCAATTTAGATCCATCAAAAGGAGAAATTGTTGAATCTCATTTAACTTTAACCGCTTCTATTCCTGATATTACACAGGAGAAATTTGATGAATTGGTTGCAGATGCAGAAAAAAATTGCCCGATTTCAAAATTATTAAATACAACAATTACTGTTGATGCAACTTTAGCATAAGGAATTGTATGTAGAACTTGTCGAAACTTTTCTACTCAGTTTCGACAGGTTTATATTAAATCGAATGCTCTTGCGTAATTCGAAATCTCGAAAAACGATTTGGTATTAAGTTTATCACGAATATTTCTTCTATGCGTATCAACAGTTGTTGGAGAAATGTGCAATTCGTTCGCAATTTCGATAGAACTTTTACCCAAAGCCATTTCTCTCAAAATGGTTTTTTCACGCTTACTGAGTTTAGAAAAACTGCTATAATTATTTCTTAAAAAATTATTTTCTTCGAGCAATCTATCCGCCTTAGAAGCCAGATGATGCATCGCATCAATTGGTATTGAAATGGTTAAAGATAAAAGCGGTACCCCGTTATTATCCCTAAAAAAAATTTTTGTACTCGATAAATGCCATCTCCATCCTTTTGTACCAGGAAATTTTAGCTGCTGATAATAACTGAGTGTTTCATCATGCTTATTTCTCTCCATGAATGAGATAATTTTTGGCACGTAATCTTTAGCATCTTCAGGATTAAAATAATTAAAATAGTACTCTGCACTACTAAGTTTACAAACTTCTTCCAAGCTCAATTGTAATTGACTTAGGCCTAATCTGTTCATGTATGCTACTTCCCAATTTAGGGTTTCGTGAACGATAACAGCACCGGGTAAATGTTCAAATGATTCTGCATGCTCATCTAAAAGACTCAGCATTTCCGCAGTAAGAATAGGTTTGTAGTAGCTTAACATTAATTTGAGAGGTTGGGATTATCCATGCAAAATACTTAAAATTAAGTAGATAGCCCCATATGTTCTCAAATTTATTATGCTAACTCAAATACTTCCCAACAATTGGCATTCGCCTGCCCATTCCAAATGCTTTTGGAGAAACCCTTAAAATTGGCGGGGTTTGGTATCGTTTAAACTCTGCAACATTAACCATTTTAAGTATCCTGGTAACTAAAGCTTCATCATATCCCTGAGCAATAAGAGCCTTCGAGCCTTGTTTTAATTCGATGTGTTGATATAAAACTTTATCTAACAAATCGTAATCAGGTAACGAATCAGAGTCCTTCTGGTCTGGTCTTAATTCTGCTGAAGGTGGTTTTACAATCGTATTAACCGGAATAATTTCCTTTTCGGTATTTATGTATCTCGCCAGTTGAAAAACCTGGGTTTTGTACACATCGCCAATTACCCCAATAGCGCCACACATATCGCCATAAAGTGTACCATAACCAACAGCACACTCGCTTTTGTTTGATGTGTTTAGCAAAATATAGCCGAATTTATTACTCATCGCCATATTTATAATTCCACGGATACGGGCCTGAATATTTTCTTCTGTTAAGTTAAAAGGCAAACTTTTAAACGCTGGAGCAAGCATATTATCAAATGCTTCAGCAGCATCTTTTATCGGGATAATTTCGTGCATACAGCCAATATTTTCAACCAAATCTAAGGCATCTTGAACAGAGTGATCAGATGAAAATTTAGATGGCATTAACACAGCCATTACGTTTTCTGCGCCAAGTGCTCTGCATGCTAAAGCGCAAACAACGGCAGAATCAATACCGCCAGATAAACCTAAAACTGCTTTGCTAAAACCCGATTTTTGAAAGTAATCTTTAATACCTAAAACCAAGGCGTCGTGAATTTGCTCAATATCTGTTAAGCGTGGTGCTGCCGGATATTTGTTCTTTACATTTTCTATTTCATCTAAATCGAAAACTTGCAAATCCTCCTCAAAATATTTCATTTCTGCTTTTGTAGCGCCTTCTGAATCAAACACTAAAGAACCGCCATCAAAAATAATTTCAGTTTGAGCACCAACCTGATTAACATAAAATACAGGCAGGTTATATTTCTTAGCATTATCAGAAAGTACCTTTATACGTTCATCATCATGCGTGTAAGAAAATGGAGAAGCGGCAATATTTATCATAACATCTGGCTGCTCTTTTATCAATTCATCCATTGGAATAGAAACGTATAATGGATTATCATTAATGTTCCATAAATCTTCACATATGGTTAAAGCAATCTTTTTTCCTTTAAAATCGATACACTGAAACTTCGTAGCAGGTTCAAAATAACGGTATTCATCAAAAACATCGTAAGTTGGTAGCAAAGCCTTTTTTGTTACAGCTTTTACCTTTCCGTTTTCTATAAAATAGGCTGCGTTAAACAAATCTTTCCCTTGCAAGACATCATTTTTAACCGGCAAACCAACTATACAGGCAATATCTTGGCAATGCTCAGCAATTGTTAAAGCCGATTTTTCGCAAAGCGATATAAACTCATCAAATTCTAAAAAATCGCGTGGCGGATAACCACAAATCGCCAATTCTGCAAAAACCACCAAATCTGCACCTTTACTTTTAGCGGCTTTAATATTGCTGATGATTTTTTCGGTATTGGCCTCGAAATTTCCAATGTGGTAATTAAGTTGAGCTAGAGCTATTTTCATGTAATGTAAAAAATTTAAAAGAATATGCCAAAGTTTAATGCAAGGTAATGGTTTCTGCTTTCGCGACTCCCATCTTTTACAATGTTAGTAAAACCATTATTAAAAGTTAAGCCGGCAAGTACGCTGGTATTTCCAGAAATATCGAACTCGCCACCGCCGCCAATAACTAATCCGGCACGGTAGAACCTTGAAAAATCAGAAATATTTTGATTGTCGCCTACGTTTACGTTATTTCTAACAGCATCTTGTTTGGCACTAATGTTAAACGCATTTGATAAACCGAATTGCCCGTACCATCTTTTGCCATCTTCTTTTAAAGTTTTAAGCTTAATTGTAAGTGGAATCTCGATGTATTGCATTTTATATCTTAAATCGTACGTAACAGGTATTCCTGCACTACTACTAGATATATGATACGGATTTACATTAACCTCGGTACTTTTTCCATTAATTGTTGTAATGGTTAATGCCGTAGAAAAACTATAATTCGGTGCAAAATTAAAATCGCCCATAATACCGTATGAAAATCCTAAACCTACACCGTTGGTTTTACCCTGTTCTGGTTTTATCCAGCCAATTGTTGGCGTTGCAGTTAAACCTAGTCTGAAACCATAATTTGGGCCACCAAAATTTTGAGCTAAAGCAGCAAAACTTAAAAATGATAAAAGTAAAACGGTCGTTATTCTTTTCATACCTTATGTGTTTATATTTGTCTATAATGAAGTATAACGTAAAACACCAGCAAATTTATCTAATTTTTCTGTTTGCCTTAGTATTTATTTCCTGTAAGCAAGGTAATCGACCGGATGTTAGCAATATAAAACTTGATATTAAGATTGAGCGTTTTGATAAAGACCTTTACTCAGGAAAAGCAAATGATGTTACTGCAACCGATAAAAAGTTAAATACAAAATATGGCGTTTTTTATGATGATTTCCTTCATAAAATTCTGGATAGCAGGTATTCAAATACCGAATCTCTTTACAATTTATATAATGATAAAGCCTACACAGATTTAACGAACGAAGTAGATAGCGTTTTCCTGAATTTAAAAGCGCAGGAAGAAGGTTTGACTGAAACCTTTAAATACATCAAATATTATTATCCGAAGGCAAAAATTCCTAAAATCGTTTCGTTTGTATCGGGTTTTGCATATCAAATGCCAGTTGGCGATAATTATTTAGGCATAGGTTTGGATATGTTTTTAGGGAAGGACAGTAAATTTTATACTGCCATAGTTAAAAGTGTTCCGCTTTATTTATCGAAGAGATTTACACCGGAATATATTGTACCTCGTGTGGCAGAGACTTATGCCCACGAAGAACTTTTTCAGGAACCTGATGGAGATAGAACTTTATTATCAAAAATGATTTTCCAAGGTAAAATTTTATATTTCTTAGATCAGGTTTTACCAGAAAATATACCCGACTCGATAAAAATTGGCTATACAAAAGACCAATTAGGATGGGCACAAAATTTTGAAACAGATATTTGGGCATATTTTTTGGAAAACAATTTTCTATATGAAACAGATTACCATAAAATACAAGTTTTTCTATCCGAAGGACCTTTTACACCTGGCTTGGGCGAGAACAGAGATTCTGCTCCAAAACTTGGTGTTTTTACAGGGTGGCAAATTGTAAAGAAATATATGGAAACGCATCCAGATGTTACTTTAAAACAGCTTATGGCAGAAAACGATGCACAGAAAATATTGAATCAATCGAAATACAAACCGAAAAGGAAGTAAGTTTTGATTGAAAATTATCTATGAACTAATGACGAATCAACCAAACATCCAAGAACCTAAAAAACCAAAGAAAGTAGGTATAGTTTTATCAGGAGGTGGAATTAGAGGAATTGCCCATTTAGGAATATTAAAAGCCTTCAGTAATCTTGGGATAACTTTCAGCCACATCAGTGGTACAAGCGCAGGTGCAATTGCAGGAGCATTTTTTGCGGCAGGTATCGACCCCGAAGAAGGTTTGAATATCTTCCTTAAAACAAAATTATGGCGTTTTGTTCGTCCTGCTGTTGGTTCACTTGGTTTAATAAATATTGAAAACACCTCACAAATTTTAAAAGAATATTTCCCTGAAGATTCAATTGAGAAACTCAAAATTCCGTTAACCATTGCTGCTGTTAATTTTAGCGAAGGCAAATTAGTTTATTTCACTAAAGGGCCCCTAATCAGAGCCATTCATGCATCGAGCTGTATTCCGGGTATTTTTAAACCAATTATGATTGATGGACAAATGTACGTTGATGGTGGAATTTTAAATAACTTTCCGGTTGAACCTTTAATGAATGAATGTGATTTTATTATTGGTTCATCTTGTAATCATTTAAAGGCAGTTGATAAAATTACGGGAATAACCAATTTGCTTGGTCGGGCCGGATTGATGTCTATAAACCATGATATGGAGCGTAAGGCAAAATTCTGCAACGTAGTTATAGAACCAAAAGGTTTAGGCGCCATTAGCACCTTCGATATGAAACGTGCTGAAGATATTTATTGGTTAGCCCATGAAGAGGCTTTAAACGTTATTAAAAAAACACCTACAATTAGGGAATTGATAACGAAGTAAAACTTAAGTATATCCGTCATTTCGAGCGAAGCCGAAAACCACGCAGTGCTCAGCGAAGCTAAATCTTTGTAATTGATAAAGATTCATTGATTACTTCGTTATAAACAGATAATCCTCTACTTCAACTTAACCAGTCGCTCTCCTTCTAAAACAGGAATCGCTGTGCAAACATTCAATTGCAAACAGAATACAACATCTTCTTCTATATTCAGCTGTGCTAAACGATGGCTGTGCGACGATTTATGTAGATATTTTCGCAAATCATCTTTAGCTAATAAATATAAATCTTCAGCAGCAACGCTCGAATCATCAAAATGTTCGAAGTTTTTACGCAATTTATTTACAACAGCACCTGCAAATAAAGTATCTTCTAAATTAAATTGGTCTTTCCAGCCTGCACAAAGCAATAAAACATTTTTGTCTTGGCTTGCCAAATACTCACAAAGCGAATCAAGATTTAAAAAAGAACCAATCACAACCTGATATGCTCTTTTATTAGCCAAATGAAGTGCTTTAGTTCCATTAGTTGTGGTTAGCACAATAGTTTTACCTTCAACTTTTTCTTTTGTGTAAGAGAATGGCGAATTTCCAAAATCGTAGCCTGCAACAACCTCACCATTACGCTCAGCTGCTAATAAATAACCCTTATCAGCAAAAGTTAAGCAATCCTCAACATTTGCGACCGGAATAATGGCTTCAGCACCATTTTCTATCCCATAAGTTAAAGAAGAGGTTGCCCTTAAAATATCAATAACAACCACAATACTCTGTTCAATATCGTATAAATCAATCAGGGCAGGCGTTAAACAAACTTCAATTTTTTTCGACATATTCTGAGTATCGAGTACAAAGTATCAAGTAGCAAGACAATCATCTTGATACTTGATACTAACTACTTATATCTATTTATAAAAAGGAAACTTAACAACTTTAGCTTTAATTGGCGTGTTGCGGATATTAATAAAAATTTCAGTTCCTTCTTTAGCGAAATCTTTGGCAACATAACCCATACCAATTGCTTTTTGTAAAGATGGAGCTTGCGTACCAGAAGTAACCTTACCGATTATGTTTCCTTCCGCATCAGCAATTTCATAATCATGGCGAGGAATTCCTCTATCAATCATTTCAAAACCAACCAATTTCTTTTGAATACCTGCTTCTTTTTGAGCCTGTAAAGCCTCAGAATTTGTGAAGTTTTTAGAAAATTTAGTAATCCAACCCAAACCAGCTTCTAACGGTGAAGTAGTATCATCAATATCATTCCCGTATAAACAGAAACCCATTTCTAAACGCAAAGTATCACGGGCACCCAAGCCAATTGGTTTAATATTGTTCGGCGCACCAGCTTCAAAGATTGCATTCCAGATTTTATCAGCGTGTTCGTTATCAAAATAAATCTCAAAACCTCCTGCTCCAGTGTAACCAGTTGCAGAAATCACAACATTTTCTACACCTGCAAAAGTGCCTTTAACAAAAGTATAATACTCCATAGAAGCTAAATCAACTTCAGTTAAACTCTGCAAAGCATCTGCAGCTTTCGGACCTTGAATGGCTAACAAAGAAGTTTTATCAGAAATATTATGCATTTCAACCGCTTTATCATTAAACTGTTGAATCCAGTTCCAATCTTTTTCTATGTTCGATGCATTTACAACCAGCATATACGTTTTTTCATCTATGCGGTAAACCAAAAGGTCATCTACAATACCGCCATCCTTGTTCGGAAGGCAAGAATATTGCACCTTACCATCGTAAAGTTTCGATGCATCGTTACTGGTAACACGTTGAATTAAATCTAAAGCATTTTCGCCTTTTAAAATAAATTCTCCCATGTGGCTCACATCAAAAACACCAACACTGCCACGAACGGTAGCATGTTCTGCGTTTATTCCCTCGTAAGTTACCGGCATATTGTAGCCTGCAAACGGAACCATTTTAGCACCTAATGAGATGTGTTTTTCTGTTAAAGCGGTATTTTTCATTGTTAGAATGTGTTATTTATTTCTAAAGCGACTTAATTTTAACTTTAACCGCTCCGTATGTTTATTCTTGCGGCAAAACTACTAAGAAAAAGGGAATGTTTTGGGTAAAATTTTATCGGGATTTGGAAATGTATGTAAGCGTTTCATAGGTACTTTAGCCCCGCTATTCGTTCCAATCTTTTTTAACCTTCTTGTCATTCGGAGGAACGAAGTTGCTGCAATTAAAAAAGCATTTCCACTACTATCGGGTTTATTTAACAAAAACCTATGCATAAATAATAAAGCCTGTTCCCCTCAAGATTTTCAATTACTAAATTCCAAAACATATTTTATAATTTAAGGGCTTCATTTAAATCTGAAAAAATTAAACCATGAAAGCAACAAAATACAGTGAAATGAGCACAGAAGAATTGATTAAAAATGAAAAATCAATCAAAGTAATTACTGCAATGCTCGCCGGAATGCTTGGTGTTTTATTTGTAATTAATATTATTACAGCATTTAAAAAAGGTTTTTCTGCATTATCTGTTGTTCCTATAGCGCTCTTACCTATCGTAATTATAAACTTCAGCAATTTAAAGGAAATTAAAAAAGAGTTGAATTCAAGAAATGCCTTATAATTTTTTTATAGATAAAATTTGGTTTGTAAATTTTTATACACTTACTTTGTATTTCAAAGCACTTTAAAAACAAGAGTTATGACTAACCAAAAACAATTTACCCAGAATACTTCACAAAAAACAATGCTTAAGTACGCATTAAAAGGTGGAAGCCTAGCGCTTATGCTTAGCGTTAGCTTTATACTATTTTTAATTCTAGCATCTGAAACCAAATTTGGGTTTTGGGCAATACTATCTGCAGTCAGCGTTACCTTTACTGGTTTTTGCGGAGGTGCTATTTATTCGCTAATAAATAATTTTATGCAATTATATGGCTGGAAAAAAACAGCATTTAACGTTTTGTTCGCTGTGCTTTTTTGTGTTTCCTTATGGTTGAGTTTAATTTTAGCACTTGCAGCTACTGGCTTATGGGATTAAAATCATTTAGAAAAGTTTATGAGTAGCTTTAACTAGCTAAAAGCTGCTCGTAAACTTTGAGCATATTACCCGCAACCAAATGAACGCCATGTTCGTTTTCGACGGTTTTACGGGCATTATCACCAATTTCCAACCATCTTTTTGGGTTAATGATACATTGGAGAATAGAACGGTAAAATTCATCGGCAGAATTTGCGATTAAAATATCATGCCCATGCCTGCAATTTATACCTTCGGCAGCTGTTGGCGTTGCAATAATGCATTTCTTCATCGCCATACCTTCAATAATTTTCACCCGCATTCCCGTTCCTGAAATTAAAGGCACAATCATAATGGCCTTCGAATTCATAAATTCTACAGCATCAAAAACCTCGCCTTCTACAATCAGATTATCAGAGTCGTATTCAAAAAAATGCTTCTGCATATTTTTTCCGGCAATGTAAAAGCGTAAATCTTTATTTAACTTTTCAATATCCGGCCAAATATCATCCAAAAACCATTCTAAACCTTCCTGGTTTGGACGCCAATCCATTGCCCCTAAATGAAAAAGTGTTGGAAAACTGGTTTTACTGTTATCGATTTTATATTTTTCTAAATCTATCGCCACCGGAAAGACCGACATTGGTATTTCACAACCAAACATTAAAATGCTTTGCCTGTCTGGTTCACTAATGGCAAAAATATGGTGAAATCGATTAATTTGTTCTGTTTCGTATGCTTTTAAGCGTTGCGCTAAAAATGCCAGATACTTTCTTCGGATAAGGAAACTTTCAGAATGAGAAAGTCGTTCCCACATGGTAAATTCGATATTATGTGCCCGATAAATCAGCTTTGCATTACTATTCGCTTTAACAATATCAAGGTAAGGCACCACAAATAAGCCTTCAAACTGAATGATATCAAAAACATTCTCCCGGAGTACATTTTCTAAAATCCTTGCAGCTTCTTCATCATAATACCGGGAGACGTTATAAGATTCATTGGTGAAAATATTAAAAAATGCTGACCATACATTTACTTCAGTATCTAAATCGCAACTGTGGTATTTTATTTTTTCGAAAACAGGGCCGGTAATTTCTTCAATATCAATTCTTGAATTTGCCGGATTCAAACTAAACAAAGTAATATCTGCACCAAGCTGAAGCAAACCTTTCATGGTGTTATAAACCACAATTGGATAGCCGCTATTTGGCGGAAATGGAACCCGTTTAGTAATTAGCAGTATTTTCACAATGTTGTGAAAATACGAAAATTAGGCGTTTTTTGAAAACAATTCGAGCTGTGGTGCGCTAACATTAAATGTTTTACGGTGAAATGGCGAAAGCCCGATTTCCAGCACCGCTTTTCTATGTGCAATAGTTGGATAACCTTTGTTTTTGCCCCAATTGTAATGTGGATAATCTAAGTGAAGATTAGTCATAAATTCATCGCGATGCGTTTTTGCTAAAATAGAGGCCGCGGCAATATTCAAATACTTTCCATCACCTTTAATAATGCAACTGTGCGGTATTTCAGGATAAGCTTTGAAGCGGTTTCCATCAACTACCAAATAACCCGGACGAGTGTGAAGTTTCTCAACCGCTCTGTGCATTGCTAAAAAAGAAGCGTTTAGAATATTAATTTTGTCGATTTCTTCATGGTCGCAAGAGGCAACTGCCCAGGCTAATGCTTCTCTTTCAATAATTGGGCGAAGCAAATTGCGTTGTTCGTGTGTTAATTGTTTTGAATCGTTTAAGCCTTCCAGCACGAAACCTTTTGGCAAAATTACCGCTGCTGCAAAAACTGGACCGGCCAAACAACCTCTCCCCGCTTCATCGCAACCTGCTTCTAAAAAATCTTCCTGATAACAATTTAATAACATAACGCAAATTTAAAGAATAACGATTAATTTTTGCCTAACCGGTACGGATTGATTAAATTAGTTTTAAACAATCAATCATGAGGAAATACAATGAAACATTAGCCGCAAGAATCGCTGAAAAGTTAATGCATTTACCAGATGTTGAAGAAAAAGAAATGTTTAGCGGATTGGTTTTTATGGTTAATGGCAAAATGTGCATCGGGGTTTCCAAGCAAGATTTAATGTTGAGAATAAATCCTTCCGATTTGGAAAGCCTGAATAATAAAGATGGCTGGCAACAAATGACAATGGGAAATAAAGTAATGAATGGATATATACTTGTTTCTGAAGATGTACTTAACCGTAATGATGAGTTAGACTTCTGGATGAAACTTGCACTCGATTTTAATCCGCTTGCCAAAGCTTCGAAGAGAAAAGTTAAACGCTAACATTTTGCCCTTTAACATCAAAAGCATCGCGTAAGCCGATTGCCAAAACATTAAAAGCATAAACCGTAAGCATTATTGCTAAACCCGGTAGAACTGCTAAATAAGCTGCATCCATAATAATGTAGCCATAATGTTCTTTAATCATACTACCCCAACTTGGCATTGGTGGTTGTGCGCCGAAGCCTAAAAAACTTAATCCTGTTTCTAATAAAATAGCCGACGCAAAATTTGCTGATGCTACAACTAATATTGGCCCGGCAATATTTGGAAGAATATGTTTAATAATGGTTCTGGTAGTGCTAAATCCCAAAGCTCTAGCAGCTTCAACAAACTCCACTTCTTTAAGCGCCATTACTTGTCCGCGTACCAATCTGGCTACATCTACCCATGTTGATAAACCAACAGCAATAAAAATTTGCCAAAAACCCTTACCCAATGCAAATGAAATGGCAATAACTAAAAGTAGCGAAGGCAGAGACCAAACTACATTCATAAACCAACTAATGGCTGCATCGGTTTTACCGCCAAAATAACCAGCAATTGCACCTAAACTTACCCCAATAAAAAGCGAAATTAATACCGCAATTAATCCAACAGAAAGTGAAACACGAATACCCAAAATTAAGCGGCTCAACAAATCCCGACCATAAATATCTGTTCCGAGAAGAAAAGTTTTTTGGTAGATGTTATGCTGTTCGAAGAGCATTTCTACCGTTCCTAACGTGGAAGGCACTTTACAATTCGGACATAAATCTTTTAAGCTGTATTTAGTTTCTGTTGCCTTTTCTTCGCCTATAAACTCAGTAGCAAAAACTGTTTCGCCAGCAATTCTGTATGATGTAATTGGAATACTTTTAAAGTTTGGTTTTTGACCGTTTAACATCCTTTCAAAAAATCCAACTTTTTCAACCTGAGGATAATGTTCAACAATCATAAAGGTGAATTTGGCTCCAGGTTTTTCCTTTGCAATCTGCACCATTTGATGGTTTGCGTTTGGAGAATCATCGGGCATAATTAAATAACCCAAAATGCCCATCAACATCAATAATAAAATAAAGATAAGGCCGCTTAAAGCAAGCTTATTTCTTCTAAATTTTATCCAAACTTTTTTCGATGGGCTATTATCCATTACTTAACCATTCTTCCTTTCCAATTGTATTTTCCGCTGTTTCCTGCCACGCCAATAAATATGATATACAGAATGTGTAAAATGCTTAAAAAAGGCACGAATCCGAGTAAGCTGCGCCTTTTGCTAAAACTTGTTACATCCCATAAAAATAACCCTTCCAAAATCATTTTAGCTAATAATTGGTAAAACATAATTGTCAAATATCCCGGAAGGAATAAGCCAGCAACAAAGTTTGCTAAAATACTAATGTTAAAAACCCATACAAAAACTCCTAAAACGATAATGCCTTTGTTTTTATATCTGGTACTTTTTGAGGCCCACCGCTTTCGCTGTTGAATAAATGATTTTAAATTCTCTTTAGCATGAGTGTAAACAATGGCATCATGGTTTTTCAAAAAGCCTATGTTATTTGGGTACTTCGCTGCAATTTTATGCAGCAACAATTCATCATCACCAGAAGCCAAATCATCAATTCCGGTAAAACCACCAACTTCATAAAACGTTGCCTTTTCATAAGCCAAATTAGCCCCGTTACAAGTAGAAGGTTTTTTGTTGCCGATTGTAGATGCGCCCAAACCAATCAGGTATAAAAACTCCAACGATTGTAATTGCTCAAATAAACTTTTTTCCTGGAAATAACCTACCGGAGAAGAAATCATTTTATAATCCTTTTCCTCGTAAAGTGCGACAATAGTTAATAACCACTTCTCTCCCATTCTACAATCTGCGTCTGTTGTAATAATTAAATCTCCAGAACAGGTTCCAATTGCGGTTTGAATTGCCTTCTTTTTATAAGAATTTAGTGCTTTATCTTCGTTTAATTTAATCAGCTTAACATTTTTATCTGCGTAGCTTAATACAATTTCAGCTGTTTTATCGGTAGAATGATCATCAATTATGATAATTTCTGTTAAAGACTTTGGATAATCCTGAGCAATTAAATCATCTATTGTTTTACTAATATTATTTTCTTCATCGCGGGCAGCAACAATTATCGAAACCTTGGTTTTAGGTTCTCTAATAGTTGGATTAAAGTATGTTAATTTATGCCATCCCCGAATAAAACTAACAACTAATAAGCAATAAACTAAGGTTAATAGCGCAGAAAATAGACTAATCAGATTTAGGATTTCCAAAAAAATTGAGTTTAAAAACGAAATATGTGCCTAATATAGCAGGAATAATAATATTTATAAGCCAAATACTAGCTGTGCATGCAATTACAGCCACATCTTGTTTGGTAATAAAACTAAAAAAATATGATGCCGTTACACTTCTAATGCCTACATCAAACAAATCTAAAGATGGTAATGTAGATTGAACGAAGAACAAAATGCAAATCATCATTACAATATCCAGATAATGAAGTCCGGGAATGAGCCAAGTAAAAAGAATGAAGTATTGCGAACTAAACACAAAATATCTGGCAAGGCAAAACATTAATATTTTAAACAATTCGCCCTTTCTGTATCGGCCTAAAATGCTGTAAAATTTTTTATATTTTCTGGTGATTTTAAAAGATAAAAGAATACCATTTAGCCACCTGATGTTAAAGAAAAATACCAGAAAAAACAGACAAAAAACTACGACTACAATTTCAATAGCAAAAAATAATCGGTAATCTAAATTCATAAACCGATATATAAATGCACTTAAGGCGATTGCTCCGAAGATATTTGTTAAAACCAATTGCCCAATGTTACCAACTGCCATTGCAACAACACCAACAATTCGCCTTTTAGGCGATAAAAAGAAAACTCTGCCTCCATATTCTCCTAATCGGTTTGGAGTAAAAATGGCCAAAGTTAATCCGCAGAAAACAGATTCAATTGCTCTATAAAAGCTAATCTGTTCGATTCTTTGCATCAGATATTTCCACTTTGCAGACTCCAGAAACCAGTTAACGAACATAAGTAGAAATACAAATCCGATTACGCCAATAATCTGAGCTTGTGGAATATCGCTTAAAAGCTGAGTAAAATTCTGCAGATTTTCATTAGCTACCAGCTTATGGTAAATAAACCAAAATGCCAGGATTACAATTGTGGTTTTAACTGATATTGAAAATATTTTTTTATTTCTGGCGGTCAAGTTGCTCTTTTTAGTTTGCAAATATGCTTAATATTGCTGTAATGTTGAGCGAAAAAAAGGAAAGGGTAATTTTGGGGATTGATCCAGGTACAGCGGTAATGGGTTATGGAGTGATTTTGGAAAAAGGAAATAAAACCGAATTGCTAAGCATGGGCGTAGTTAAAATGACTCATTTAGATGATCCTTTTCTTAAACTTCAACGCATTTTTGAAAAAACCGTAGTACTAATCGACCAATATAATCCAGATGTTTTGGCGATTGAAGCTCCTTTTTATGGCAAAAACATTCAGGTGCTTTTAAAGTTAGGCAGAGCACAGGGAACTGCAATTGCAGCAGCGTTATCTCGCAATATATCTGTAACCGAATATTCTCCACGTAAAATAAAGCAATCGATTACCGGAAACGGAAATGCGACTAAAGAACAAGTGGCTGCCATGTTGCAGCGCTTACTAAACTTTAAAGAAACACCAGAGTTTTTAGATGCAACTGATGGTTTAGCCGTTGCAGTTTGCCATTCTTTCCAAAAAATATCAACAAGCGGAAAATCTAAAACTTATTCTGGCTGGGAATCTTTTGTAAGTGATAACAAAACCAAGGTTAAAGGTTTAGCTGCGAAAGCTAAGAAATAGTTTCGGTCGGTGAGACACCGACCGAAAGATTAATCGTCACCCTGAATTCTTTCAGGGTCTCCTTAAAAAATCATTTTAATGAAACGAAGCAATCTCTTTGCTAGAAAGATTGCTTTCCCGAATGCTCGGGATAAACTGTACCTCGCAATGACGTGAGGATTAAACTTAAACTCTCCTTGCTCTATAATATTTAAATACAAATACGCCCAAAACAGCTGCCAAAATTAGCATCCACAAATTTGCTAGCGCTAAAATAAGTTCCATAAAAATACTCCATCCGCTTACAATATTTAGCCATAAACGGGTTGCAAAAGCAGGACGATAATCTGATAAAGTATCATTCGCCACAATCATTGTTTTTACAGTATTATCCTGATAAAAATTAAGTGTAATGTTGCTGTATTTAACCTTACTATCAATCAACATATTTTCTATTTTCTTATCAATCAAATCATCTTTAATTAGCATCGATGTTTCTACATTCGGACTCTTCTTTGTAGCCAATTTATTAATTCTGCCAACAGCCTCAATTCGGTTTTCGGCTTTAAGTTTGTTAGCTAAATAAGCAATGCTTTGGTCGTCCATTTTTAGCGATTGATTATGGACAAAAACCGACATTTGAGCAATGGTATTGGTAAACTCATCTAGTTTTTCTGAAGGTACTTTTGCAACCAAATAGCCCTCAGTACGATATGAAGTAATTTCTTTCAGTGAATCTGCAGATTGTTTTACTTTATCACTTTCCAGTACTACGCTTTGAATAGAAAATTCAGCAACAGTACCGCCTTCGGCTTTAATAACTTTACTTAGTTTCTCTTTCGTGTTTTGAACGTCTTTAACCCGAAACCGCATATCAGCGGTCTTTATAATTTTTTCAGTATTTTCAGCATTAGCTACAGAAGCGCTATCGGCAGCTACAGCATCGGTTGATGCAACAGATTCATATTTCTTTTCAGCATTTTGGCAGCCGAACAAGCCTAAAATTATGGCAATAGCAATAATATTCCTTTTCATGATTCGATGGTTTTAATTTGTAATCATTTTAAAATATTATCTAATGGCCATTAGATTTTTTTCCGACGTTTTGGTTAGTTTAATCGTCTTTTTCCCTTTATACAAAAAAGCGATTTAGGTAACCCATCACAATCCACAGTTAAAGATTTTCAAGTGTTGGTATGTTAGAATAGTTGCCACAGATTTACAGATTATAAAATGACCTCTAATCTGTAAATTTGTGGCCAAAAATTTAGAATGGCGAATCTAAACCTCAAATAGTAAGGTTTACATAAGTAACCTAAACCTGACAGGAGCGAACACGCAGCCGAATTTTTATGAGGCAAGTAAAGCGGATGGCAGGGCTATCGGTACAAAAGCGAATCTGAAACATGCCTTTCTAAAAATAAAACGATTAAAAACAAAAAAGCCAATCATGTATCGAACATAATTGGCTCTTGTATTTAGAGAGAAAATGTGTTATGCACCTAAAATTTTGAAAACGCCTTTAATGGCAATAATTGCTCCGATGAATAAAATAATCCATGAGATTAAAGACATTTGCCAAGAATCGTGAGCGAAACGTAGATAAGTACCAACGATAGAAACGAGTACACCAAAAATTATTAATTTATAAATTCCTGGCTGATTAGCCGTTTGCATACTTTCTGTATTGTGCTTTAATTCGTTGTTCTCCATAATGTTTATTTTTATGATGCTGCAAAAGTAATACTTATTGCTGAATAATTACATAAACTTAGTAACTTTTTAATCGTTCTAAGCGTTGTTTTCCTTTGTCTTTATCACTAAGGTTTTCACCTTGATATAAAGGCTTTTCCCAATCGCCATACATTGGGTTTGGTAATACTATATATTTTACGCCAAACAGCGTTTGGTTGGCATTTACTTGCTCTGTAGTATTCTTATTTTCACGATAAAAAATATTAGAGAAATCGCTTAAATTATCGCCGCAGAGCATTAAGATATTATGCGTTTCAGCAATTTTTTGTCTGCGAGGTTCTTTGTTTGAAGTCCCTTTCGAAACCAACAAATGCGCATCATCTGCGTACGGAAACCCAAAAGCCTGAAGATTTTTTAAAGTTGCTGCATAATCCTTTTCATCGCGATTACTCAGGTAAAAAGTTTCAATATTTTTCGAGGCTGCAAATTTTAAAAAGGCCAAAGCACCGGGAACAGTATCTGCTTTTGCAAGGTTTGTCCACTCTGTCCAATCTGTTGGGTTATAGCTTAATCCTTTTTTAATTTCGTGCCCTTGAAACGGCGAATTATCTAAAACGGTTTCATCAATATCTACAATAACACAATTTGGTTTTTTACTGGTATCTGCCCACAAAGCTTCTTTAAGTGATAAGCGGGCAAAATTATATGCCTGAAAACACAATGCTTTGTATTCGCCTGAAGTTTGCTGCCATAAAACGGCGTTAGTGTAATCTCTGGCCGAAGATTGTGCTTTAACGAAGAAAGGAACGAGTGTTATAATGATAAAGATGTATTTTCTCATATTGTCAAATTAAAATACAAAGGTATTAAACATCTGTTGCTTTGTTCTATTTAAGCGGTTAAAGTTATTACAGTAACATGTATGTTGAAAATGATTTTTTATTACAATTACTATCTTTTTAGTTAATACTTTTTAATAGTTTTGGTGTACACACAAATAAAATCATTACTATGAAATTTAAAAGTTTATTAGGGCTAAGTTTAGCCTTGCTTTGTTTTGCTGCTTGCAAGAAGGAAGGACCAGGAATTGAACCACCTGTTATTGAAAAACCCGATCCATTAGAACTGTTAAAAGATTCCGTTTCGTACATTATCGATGGAAAGCAAATGGTATTAAGAAAATCACAAAGCAGGAGTAATTCTTTAAGAAATGCACTAGCAAATGTTAAGCTTGATTCGTTAGTAAAGCAGAAAGAGTATACCTCAAGCGATAAAGATTCAGTGATGTTTGGAGTGGGCTTCCCTTTTGAAGGTGAGGGAAGAAACGGAATAGATATATCTTTTTTAAAAAAATACAACAAAAATCAGGCTCAGCCACAAACTAACCAAACCATCTTTTTTGTACCTAAAGACAAATTAGATTTATTTTCTATTGGCGAACGTAAATTTGCAATGGATTTTAGTAGAAATAATTCGCAAAATGGTATTGTTTTTGAATTATTTGGAGATAATTATGGTTTGCAAACTAATGGATATTCTAGTCTTGCGTATCATGCGCTTTTAAAGCCTGAGTTACAAAGCCAATCTAAATTTGAAGTCACAAACTTTCAAAAACTAAAATCAGGAAAATATTTGTTAGAAGCAAAATTCAATGCATCAGTGTATCGAGGTGATGGCACAAATATTAAAAAAATTGAGAAAGGATATTTGCGGTTAATAATCAATCCAGAGAACCTTTATTATTAATCAAAAAAACCCATTTCAACTAAGGAGGGCACTGAAAAAGTCCCCTAATTGAAAAGGACAAAAGGAGTAGAAAACTAGTTTTTCTGCTCCTTTTTTTGTATTTTAAAGGTATATTATTACTGCTTTTAAGATGCTTCTTCAACAACAAAAAATCCAGTTTAGCGAGTTTTCCAGGCTTTATGACCTGATTGTTCCCAAAGAGAACTTACTGCGCAAGATTAATGAGCTTATAGATTTTGGTTTTATATATGATGAGCTTCTGGATAAATACTGCCCGGACAACGGGCGTAATGCTGAGAGTCCGGTACGCATGTTTAAATACTTATTGCTGAAAACAATTTATACGGTTTCAGATGTTGATGTGGTAGAACGTTCCCGCTATGATATGTCCTTCAAATATTTCCTGGAGATGTCCCCGGAGGAGGATGTGATCAATTCAAGCTCATTGACCAAGTTCCGAAAGCTCCGCCTCAAGGACATGGATCTTTTAAACCTTCTAATTGGTAAAACTGTTTCCCTTGCATTGGAAAAAGGCATTATTAAATCCAGGTCCATCATTGTCGATGCGACACATTCACTTTCCAGATCCAATCCATATTCACCTATTGAAGTACTCAGGCAACGCTCAAAACTGCTTCGAAAAGCAGTGTACCTAATGGATGATGACTTCAAGGGTCAGATGCCTGAGAAAAATGATTCAAATGATATTCTTAAAGAAATAGAATACTGCAAGGAATTACAAAAAGTTATCGAGTCTGATGAAGCATTAAGTGAAATTCCTGCAGTGAAAGAGAAGCTAAACCTCTTAAAAGAAACAGTAGAAGATACCCAGGATAACTACACCTTATCCAAAGATATGGATGCCAGAGTCGGACACAAAACCGCTGATAGTAGCTTTTTTGGTTACAAAACTCATTTGGCAATGACAGAGGAGCGTATCATAACAGCAGCTGTTGTTACCTCCGGAGAGAAAGGAGATGGTCCTGAGCTACCAAAATTATTGGGTCAGACACAGTCAAACGGAATGGAGGTGGATACTATTATAGATGATGCAGCCTATGCTGGCAAGAACAACCTTAAGCTTAAGGGTTTGAACGGAAATAAGGTTAAGATAGTTGCCAGGATGAACCCTGCTATTACTCATGGTACCAGAAAAGAGGAAGAAAAGTTTGATTACAATAAAGATGCAGATATGTTCGTATGCCCCGCAGGGCACCTGGCTATGTATAAACGGGTGCAGGGCAAAAAGGTAGACAGGAAAAACCAGATGATGACCTATTATTTCGATATCGAAAAATGCAAAGTATGCCCGCTAAGAGATGGCTGCTATAAATCGGAAGCCAAAAGCAGGACTTACTCGGTCGCAATAAAACCAGATGAGCACAAAGAGCAGGAAATATTCCAACAAAGCGAGTACTTCAGGGAAAAGTCAAAACACAGATATAAAATTGAGGCGAAAAATAGTGAATTGAAAAATGTTCATGGATATGACAGAGCAAATTCCTATGGCCTTGAAAGCATGAAAATGCAAGGTGCACTTGCGATATTCGTAGTAAATCTTAAAAGAATCCTCAAATTCTAAAGCGGGATCATCATTGCCACAAAATATCCTAAAAACAACCATAAAATACCAGAATTCGGCGAGAAATCTCAATAGATTGGGCCCCGTAAAAATATAAAAATACTCAAAAAACAAAAAGCGGATGGAGATCTTATAACCTACCCATCCGCTAATCTTTTTATAGACCATTTTTAAGTCTACTTTTTCAGTGCCCTCCAACTAAGAAATGGGTTTTTATATTTAATCCTTCGACAAGCTCAGGATGACAATTCTAATTATCCGTTCAATGCTGCTGCACCACTTACAATCTCAGTTAACTCAGTTGTAATTGCTGCCTGACGAGCCTGGTTGTAAGAAAGTTTCAAGGCTTTCAATAACTCACCAGCGTTTTCAGTTGCTTTATCCATTGATGTCATACGTGCGCCATGCTCAGATGCGTGAGAATCTAACACCGCTTTATATAACTGAATTTTGATTGATTTTGGAATTAATTGCTCTACAATTTCTTCTTGAGATGGCTCTAAAATGTAATCAACATTGGCAGTTTTTTTATCTGCTTTTGTTTCTACAACTTCTTCAACCTTTGGTAAAGGCAACAATTGCTCGGTAGTAATATACTGAACGGCTGCGTTTCTAAAACGATTGTAAACTACTTCCACTTTATCAAACTCGCCTTTTAAAAAGCCAGCCATAATTGCATCCGTAATTTTAGTAACGTTTTCAAAAGTTAACGCGGCATATACTTCGTTGTTGTTACCAATAACGTTGTACTTACGTTTCTCGTAAAAATCTTGTGTTTTTTTACCGATAGAAATAATGCTTACGTTTCCGTTTTTGAATTGTTCGCTATATTTCTCAGCAATTAAATTATTGGCCGCTTTAATTACGTTCATGTTGAAAGCACCAGCCAAACCACGGTTTGATGATACTGTTACAATTAAAACCTTATTAGGTTCACGCTCTTGAATAAAAGGCGATGAAGAACCTTCTAAACTTGCCGAAAGATTTCCTAAAATCTCTTTCAACTTAGTTGCATAAGGACGTAAAGCGATAATTGCATTGGTAGCACGTTTCAACTTAGCCGCCGAAACCATTTTCATAGCTTTGGTAATTTGCTGGGTTGATTGTACCGATGCAATCCGGTTTCTTACTTCTTTTAAATTAGCCATTCTTTTTTAGTATCGAGTATTAAGTATCAAGTATCAAGATTGGATTTTCATCCTGTGTTAATATTTGAAACTCACTAACCTGTATCTAATTAATCTATTTTATTTCATCATTAACAAGTAGCAAGATTAGGCACAAAGCTTTGTCTTGATACTTGATACTAATTACTTTATACTTATTAGTATTTACTTGAAATCTCTTTTGCTACTGTATCTAAAACACCAGTAATGGTATCATCAAATTTACCAGCTTTTAATGCCGCTAAAGTTTCTGGATGACGCATTTCCAATTGAGTTAAATATTCAGTTTCGAATTCTTTTACTTTATCAACTGGTACGCTACGCATTAAGTTTTTAGTACCAGCATAAACGATAGCAACTTGTTTCTCTACTGTAAAAGGAGTAAACTGTGCTTGTTTTAACATTTGTACGTTACGTGCTCCTTTATCTAAAACAGATTTTGTTGCAGCATCCAAATCAGAACCGAACTTAGAGAAAGCCTCTAACTCGCGGTATTGCGCCTGGTCTAACTTTAAAGTACCAGCAACTTTCTTCATCGATTTAATTTGAGCATTACCACCCACACGTGATACCGAAATACCTACGTTAATAGCCGGACGAATACCTGAGTTGAACAAGTTCGACTCCAAGAAAATCTGACCATCAGTAATCGAAATTACGTTAGTTGGAATGTATGCAGAAACGTCACCCGCTTGTGTTTCGATAATTGGTAAAGCTGTTAATGAACCACCACCTTTAACGATATGTCTAATCGATTCTGGTAAATCATTCATGTCTTTAGCGATATCATCATTCGCGTTAATTTTCGCAGCTCTTTCTAACAAACGACTGTGTAAGTAGAAAACGTCACCTGGATAAGCCTCACGGCCCGGTGGACGACGAAGTAATAAAGATACCTCACGATAAGCAACAGCTTGTTTAGATAAATCATCATAAACAATTAAAGCTGGTCTACCCGTATCACGAAAAAACTCACCAATTGCAGCACCTGCAAACGGAGCGTAGAACTGCATTGGAGCAGGGTCAGCAGCCGAAGCAGCAACAACAACTGTATATGGTAAAGCGCCGTTTTCCTCTAGTGTACGTACAATGTTTGCAACGGTAGAGTTTTTCTGACCGATGGCTACATAAATACAGAACACAGGCTGGCCTGCTTCATAAAATTCTTTTTGGTTAATAATGGTATCGATACAAACAGCAGTTTTACCAATCTGACGGTCGCCAATAACCAACTCACGTTGACCACGACCAATTGGAATCATTGCATCGATTGCTTTAATACCAGTTTGTAAAGGCTCATTTACCGGCTGACGATAAATTACACCAGGTGCTTTACGCTCTAAAGGCATTTCGTAAGTTTCACCCAAGATTGGACCTTTACCATCTAAAGGCTCACCTAAAGTGTTCACTACGCGGCCAAGCATACCTTCACCAACTTTAATAGAGGCAATTTTTTTAGTACGTTTAATTGTATCACCTTCTTTAATACCGTCAGAAGCACCTAAAAGTACCACACCAACGTTATCTTCTTCAAGGTTTAATACAATGCCTTGCAGGCCGTTTGCAAATTCAACCAACTCACCCGATTGAACTTTAGTTAAACCGTAAACACGGGCAATACCGTCGCCCACTTGCAACACGGTACCAACTTCTTCCAGTTCGGTTTCTGATTTGAAGCCCGCCAATTGCTGTCTGATAATTGCCGATACTTCGTCTGGTCTTACCTCTACCATAATTTTAATTTATATCTTTTTGTAAATGTAAATCTTGTAATTCTTTTGTTTTTCCAGTCCCGCTTTCTGCTTTAGTCTTTTTGCTTTCAGCTTCAAAGCCTGCCGCTGCCAATCGGGTTTATATTATTTAATGCTGTAGTTCTTTTGTTAATTCAGTATCCCTCAAATTTAATTACCAGTTTACTGTTTTCAGTTTCCAAACCCAATCTTGATACTTGATACTTGATACCTGATACTTGATACTTGATACTAACTACTTTATACTCCTACGCAGCAAATTCCTTTTTAAGTTTATTTAATCCGCTGGCAATACTTGCATCAAACTGTTTATCACCAACTTTTAAAATAAAACCACCAATTAGTTTTTCGTCAATTTTTTCATTAACAATAACCTCATTAGCACCCATTTCTTTTTTTACCGTTTCAATAATCTGTGCTTTAGCTTCAGCACTTAAAACAGTTGCCGAAGTAACATCAGCAGTAACAATTCCTTTTATTTCGTTGTATTGTTTAATAAACTGTTTTGCAGTAGCAAATAAGATTGCCGAACGGCCTTTATTCACCACAATTTTGAAAAAAGTAAGTGTTAGTTTACCTACCTTATCAGCAAAAACACCATTCAAAATACCAACCTTTTTATCTAAAGGTACAATTGGGTTCTTTAATATCGCTTCTAGCTCAGGAGTTTCATCAACCACTTTTTCAAACAAAACCATATCATTGTACGATTCAGCTAAACCGTTGTTTTCAACAGCTAAGTCGATTAATGATTTGGCGTATCTGCCTGCAACTTTAATTTCTGACATATTTTGAGTTGTAAGTTGTAAGTTATAAGTTGTAAGTTATAATTACGGCGTAACCCTAACTATAAGCCCAATACTTAAAACTTAAAACGTAGTACTTATAACTTAGTTTAATTCAACGTCTTTTAACAAGTTAGCCACTAAAGCTTCCTGCTTGGTTTTATCATCTAACTGCGTACGTAAAACACGTTCAGCAATTTCTAATGATAAAGAAGAAACCTGACCCTTAACTTCAGCCAAAGCCACTTTCTTTTGGTTTTCGATTTCGATTTTAGCTTTCTCGATTAATTTAGCACCTTCAACCTGAGCTTGTTTTTTAGCTTCGTTTAAAATGCTATCCTTTAAAGTTTTAGCTTCTTTCAAAATCTCATCACGTTCAGCACGTGCTTGTTGCATCAAATCTTGGTTTTGACTAGTTAAACGAGCCATTTCTTGTTTAGCTAACTCCGCTTTGTTTAAAGCATCATCAATGCTTTGCTCACGCTCGTGGATAGCTTTCATAATTGGTTTCCAGGCAAATTTACCTAACAAAAACACCAATAATAAAAACGCAATGGTATTCCATACCAACAAGCCAATTTCAGGAACTAATAAATCCATCTTATATAATTAATATTCTTTTTACTACATAATTTAAACAAGAACCTTAACGGCAATCCCGAAAAGGTTCTTGTATTAAGTTTTTCTTTGATTATTTTGCGATCAAAGAAACTACTACTGCGAATAAAGCAACCGCCTCGATAAAGGCTGCAGCAATAAGCATAGCAGTTTGAATTTTTGAAGCGGCTTCTGGTTGACGAGCAATAGATTCCATTGCAGAACCACCAATTTTACCGATACCTAATCCAGCGCCTATTGCAGCTAAGCCTGCGCCGATTGCAGCTAATGTTCCAGTCATTTTCTGATTTATTTATATTAATTTAACAATAATGTTCTTAATGGTGTTCTTCTACAGCCATACCAATAAATAAGGCCGAAAGAATAGTAAATATAAACGCCTGGATAAACGCTACCAAAAACTCAATTAAGCCAATAAATACGGCAAAGAAAATTGAAGCTGGAGCAATCCAAAGTGAATTAAAAATAAAAATTAAGCATAATAAAGACATTACCAAGATGTGACCAGCAGTAATGTTTGCAAATAACCTGATTGCAAGTGCGATTGGCTTAGTGAAAATACCAAAAATCTCAACAGGAATCATTAACGGTTTTAACCACCAAGGCACAGGAGGATTAAGAATGTGACCCCAATAGTATTTGTTACCCTTAAATGTAATAATTAAAAATGTACAGCCTGCTAAAACAATTGTTAAAGCAATGTTACCAGTTACGTTTGCACCACCCGGAAAGAATGGAACTAAACCTAAAATATTGTTTAACCAAATAAAGAAAAACACTGATAATAAATACGGCATAAAAGCAGCGTACTTATGACCCAAGTTTGGCCTAGCAATATCATCACGAACAAATATGATAATCGGCTCTAAGAAAGATTGCAATCCTTTTGGGGCTTTACCATTTCTTTTTTTGTATGATGATGCTACAGTAGTGAAAACAATTACCAATAATACTACTGATAAAAGCATACTGAAAACGTTTTTAGTAACTGAGAAATCAAGAGGACGAGCGTTTGTTACAACTTCAGCACCATCTTTAACTTCGTGAGATACAAAAGCACCATGCTCATTCGCAGTTGCATTTGCATAATAGATTTTGTTATGGGCAATCGCAAACCTCTGACCATCTTTTTCAACAACCTGAGTTCCGTCGTCGTTAAATTTAAAATCAGATGAACTAAAAGTAACTAAACCGTTGTTAGTCCAAAGTATAATCGGCAAGTGTAAAGTTACACCATGTTCTCCATGACCAAAAAGTGTAAAAAAGTGACTATCGCTAATGTGGTGAAAAATGAATGATGTGATATCAAAACCTTTTTCTTTTTCCTCATGAGCTTCAGCATGATTAACAACAGCACCTGCTTCATGAGTAGCAGCTACAGCAGTATCTACAGGTAGAGAATTAACGCTATCAACTTGAGCGAAAGTATTATTTTTGATAGATAAAAACGCTGTTAAAAGCGTAAAAACAACAATTACCTTAACAACTTTCGACATAAAAACTCGGTTAAAATCCATTTATTGGCAGTTTTTTACTTTAAATTTTGGTGGCGCAAGTTACGTAACAAACAGTACATTTCAAAGGCTGTAAACAATAAATAAAGAGAAAAAAAATTTACAACAAAGAGAACGCCGTTTTCCTTTGTATTTATACTGTAAATCAGCACAAAAGCCATACAAAAAATCATCTTCAAAATTACAGAGCCTAAAATAGCCATAACTCCGGCTTCAGGATTTCTGTTTATCCCCATGTAAGCTAATAAATAAGCGATATAAGTAATACCGGCTAAAAACCCAAAAATTAACCAAAAACTACCCACTAGAATTTGAAATCCAGGTAAAATTAAGGGCATAACTATAGCCAGGCCAATTAGCAAACCAATAAGAATAAAGTAATAGCTGGTAAATTTGGTTAGAGTCAATTGCAGATAGATATTTTTAACTTATTTTAAACTTCTGCAAAGATAAGATTTTTAAAATCAAGTAACTACCTCAACATTTGAATTATTGAAAATTTATCAATTTTAGATTTATGGTTTTGTAATTTGCCTTATCGCCTGGTATAAACCCAAGGCAACACCAACTAAAGCAAAAATTGCAGTAATAATATTCGATTCGTTTTTTTGATGCTCATCAATTTTATAACCAATAAAAGTTAACAATCCAATCGTAGCTATCATTTGAAAGCCAATAGCAGAATATTTTGCTACTCCATTAAGCTTTTTCCCATTACCGTTGTCTTCAGGTTTATCCATTTTTTAATATAATAAATAGTTAACTTTGATAAATTAAATGTATAGCTAAATAAAATAATTTTACGTACATTTTGTTAATTGTATATACAACTAAAGCAATTATTAATACTTGAAAAAACATACCGGCAAAACTTTATCTCCCTTCCTTTTATTTTTTGGCTTATTATTTCTTTATGGCTGCGTTGCCAATAAAAATACAGCCATCGACCGTAAGATGCAAAACCTTACGGCAAGGTATAACTATATATATAACTCAAATGTTTTGCTTACCGAATACAATGAGACGCTTTTACAAAGTTATGCAGATAATTATGGGCAAATTTTACAGGTTTATTTAGATCCTGAACCTCAGGTTAATTTAGTTTTAACACCAGGAATTGAGAACAAACAATTAGATGAGGTTATTTTCAAAGGGCAAACCATAATCAACGAAAAAAGCTTTAGTAATTATATTGATGATTCTTACATGTTGATGGGCAAAGCTAATTACCTAAAAGGAAATTATTTTATCTCATCAGAATATTTTGATTATGTAGCAAAAACTTATAACAACAACTTAAAAACATTTGTAATGGCTATGAACTGGAAAGCCAGAAGCCAGATGCAACTAAATAATATGGTTGTTGCCGATAAAATTTTAGATACCATGTTGCGGGCAGCAGATGATCTCAAAAAAGATATAGCTGAGCCATTAGCTACAACAGCGCAAATGCGTATTTATCAAAAGAGAAACAACGAAGCAATTTTACTTTTACAGAATGCAATAAGGTTGGCTCCTGAAAAGCAACTGCGTATCAGGTGGCAATACATCCTTGCTCAACTTCAAGAAAAGGAAAAAGATTATCAAAATGCATTTATCAACTTTACTAAAGTAGAGAATAGCAATGCACCTTTCGAAATGTATTTTCATGCAAATTTAAACCGCATAAAACTTAGGGCAATAATAAGCGGTTACAAAATTAATGAAGAACAAGCTTTGCTTGCTCTACTGAAAGACGATAAGAACTTCGATTATACCGACCAGATTTATTATCAGGTTGGAGAACTTTTCTACACTGAAGGTAATTTGGTAAAGGCTGAAGAAAATTATCAAAAATCTATTCAAAAAAGTACCAGAAACCAGAACCAAAAAGCCTTATCATACTTAAAGGTTGCTGATTTAAATTTCAAGGAATTTAAAAATTACATCAGGGCAAAGCTTTATTATGATAGTGCAGTAACGATTTTACCTAAAAACTTTGCAGATTATGATAACATTGTTAAAAAAACAAACAACCTGCAATACCTAGTAGATAGATATACGCTAATCTCGAAAGAAGACACTGCACAATTTATTTCTCGTTTGTCTGAAGGTGAAAGAATGGCAAAAGTAAAAGATTACTTACGCCCAAAAGTTGAAGTATCTAACCCTTCAAATCCTACAGGAAACGATTTACTGAGTAATATTGCATCCCCTAACCAATCGTTAAATCCAAATTTACCAAACGGCACAGGCAATACTTTCTATTTTAACAACAGCGCAGCAATTAGCAATGGTTTTGCCGATTTCAAAAAACGTTGGGGAAACCGTCAACTCGAAGATAATTGGCGCCAAAGTGCTCGCTCATCTGCACAAGATAACAATCAGGTTTTAGCAGGTAGTAATGTGGCGACTGGAATTAATCCATCAAACGCTCAAAATACATCTACTGATAATTCGCAAACTTCGATTGAAAAACAGTTTATAGATAACTTACCAGTGACTCCAGAATTGCTTGCCGCATCTAATCAAAAAATTATCGATGCTTATTTTGAAATTGCAAGTTTCTATCAGCAGGAATTAAATGATATCCCTGAAGCAAATCGGGTTTACCTTGAATTGCTAAAAAGATATCCTGAGAACAACCATCTGGCTGCAATCTACTACAGTCTTTATCTAAATTATAAAGATACTGAAGCTGGAAAATCAAACGAGTACAGACAACAGGTTTTAAATAAATTTCCAGAAAGTAATTTCGCTAAAAGTATTCTCGACCCTGCTTATTCAGCTAAACAAGATCAATTAGAAAATATCATTAATGAGCAGTACAATAAGGTTTTTGATAATTATGCCCGCAAAGATTATGGCAATGTTGTTAAACAAGTAAATGAAAACCTTCTGGCCTATCCAAATAGCGATTTAGCGCCTCAATACGCTTATTTAAAAGCAATTGCAATTGGCAGAACTTCGAAAGTTGATGCTTTGCTTACCGAATTTAATTCGATTACAACACTTTATCCGAATGATTTAATTATCGTTCCATTGGTTCGCGATCATTTGAAATACATTGATGCAAACCTGGCCGAATTTAAGCAAAGACCTGTGGCATTAATTGATTTTGATTCAAATGAACCCAGATTTGTGGCTCAAAATCCAATTGCCGACAATAAACCTAAGCCGATTGAAAATATTAATGCTGCTGACAATAAACAGCCTAAAACTGTTACTAAACCAGCTGATAAACAAGTTGAACCGACTGCAACTATTAAGCCTATAGAAAGTAAACCAGCGAGCATTTTTAGCACCGCTACCTCAAATACTTATTATTATGTTATAGATGTTGCAGATGCTTCCTTAACTTTGAGCTCTTCGAGATACGGAGTTGGACAGTTTAACAGAGGTAATTATCCTGATAACGATTTGGCCCATAAATTGGTAGAGTTAGATGATGACCAACTTATTTACGTAACCAGTTTTGTTGATTTGGAAGATGCCAAAATTTATGAGGAAAGCATAAAAGGGCAGCTAAAAAACATAATGAAAGTTCCGGTTACAAAGTATAAGAGCTTTATAATTAGTAAAGAAAATTTTGAAAAGCTAACCGATAGAAGTCGCATTAACGAATATCTCGAGTTTTACAAAAACAATTATTAAGGTGAATAAAAGGTTTTTTGAATGATAGAAAAACCAACTTCATCACATTAAAAATAAAAACACACGGATGAAAAAATCTATTTCAGAAGCTGATATTAAAAGATATAATTTAAGAATATGGAAAATTGTAATCGGAGGGATTGCAATCTTTGCCATATTTATTTCAATGCTTGGATTTGGGCTTTTCGGAAGTTTACCATCATTTAGAGATATTGAACACCCAAAAAGTAATCAGGCTTCAGAAATTATTGCTGAAGATGGAAGACCATTGGGTACCTATTTTGTTCAAAATCGCTCTAATGTTACTTATAAAGAGATTTCACCAAATGTAATAAATAGCTTAATTGCAACAGAAGACACTCGTTTCAAAGACCATTCGGGCATAGATTTTCAAAGAACCTTTACAATTATTGGATACAATTTAATTGGCAAAAAACAAGGTGGAAGTACCATAACGCAACAATTGGCACTTAATTTATTTTCTGAGGAAGGAAGAGAGCGCAATTTCTTTAAACGCGTAATGCAAAAGTTTAAAGAATGGGTAGTAGCGGTTAAATTGGAGCGCAATTACACCAAAGAAGAAATTATTACCATGTACCTAAACACGGTAGATTTTGGTAATCAGGCTTACGGAATTAAATCGGCTGCTAGGGTTTATTTTAACACAACACCAGATAAATTAAGCATTACCGAAGCGGCAACCTTGGTTGGTATGCAAAAAGGAATTACAATGTACTCGCCTACCCGAAACCCTGAACGCTCAAAAGCCCGCAGGAATACGGTAATGGCTATGATGGTAAAATCTGACCATTTAACTCAACAACAGTTTGAGACTGAAAAGGAAAAACCACTTGGTTTGCATTTTAATGCTGCAACCGTTAATGATGGTATTGCGCCGTATTTTAGGTCGGTATTAAAAGCTGATATTAAAAATATTTTTGAAGAACAGGGAATTACAAAACCTGATGGAACAACTTACGATTTGGATAGAGATGGTTTAAAAATCTACACAACCATTAATTACGATATGCAGGAATACGCTGAAGCAGCTCAAAAAGAGTACATGAAAACGCTTCAAGCACAATTTACAAATAGTTGGAAAGGACGAAATCCATTTAAAGACAAAGCTTTGCAAATTGAACAAGGTATAAAACGCTCTGACCGTTATAAATCTTTAAAATTAGAAGGCAAAACTGATGAGGAAATTAAAACTGATTTCAATACGCCAACACAGTTAACCATTTTTACCTGGAAAGGAAATGTTGATACTACTATGAAACCAATTGATTCCGTTCGGTATTACAAAATGCTTTTGCGCAACGCGATGATGAGTATGGACCCATCAACAGGTTATGTTAAAGCTTGGGTTGGCGGTATTAACTACGAGCATTTCAAATACGATCAAGTGAAAATGGGAACCCGACAAGTTGGTTCAACTGCGAAACCTTTCACCTACGCAGTTGCTATTGAGAACGGCTATTCTCCTTGCTTAACTGTTCCGAATACGCCTGTAACAATTGAAGGTTATGGCGACCCGTGGACACCAAGATCTTCCGGCAAACCATTAGAAGGTTCAATTACCTTGCAGAAGGCTTTAGCTTATTCGCAAAACTATGTTACAGCTTATTTAATGAAACAAGTTGGTCCTGTTGCAGTTTCAACACTGGCAACTAAAATGGGAATACCAAATGTTCCTGCTTACCCTTCAATTTCTTTAGGTACGTTTGATTCCTCTATTTATAATATGGTTGGCGCCTATGGAGCTTTCGCAAATAAGGGTGTATATACAAAACCAGTTTATTTATTAAGAATTGAAGATAAAAATGGTGTTGTTTTATTTTCTCAAAAACCAATACCAAAACCAATAATGAGCGAGGAAGTTGCTTATGTGATGACCAGAATGCTTAAAGGTGTAGTAACAAGTGGTACTGGCTACAGGCTAATAAACAAGTACAAAGTTAATGCTCCAATTGGTGGTAAAACAGGTACAACGCAAAACAACTCCGATGGTTGGTTTATGGCAATTACTCCACAATTGGTAACAGGCGTTTGGACTGGTTGTGAAGATCGTGCTTTTCACTTTATTAGCACTAGTCAAGGTGAAGGTGCAAATACTGCGCTGCCTATTTTTGCTGGTTTTATTAAACGTGTTTATGCAAACCCTAAATTGAAGATTAGTCATGCTGATTTTGAAGCCCCAAAATCGGGTGTTTCGATTGTATTTGACTGCAACCAATACCAGCAACAAGAAGAAGGAACCACAGAGCTTGACGAAAAGTTAGGCTTCTAGGTTTTGCGTGAAGGATAGAAGCGGAAAGCCCGCAATCCCGATTTAAAGCATTGAACCATATTTTTAAAAGGTATGATTGATTGTTTCACAGGTTTCATCGGGAGCGGACTTGAAGCGAATAGCCTGACCCCTTGCGTAGCTTGGGGGCACGCCCAAATTTTAATTAAATCACTACAAAAAATCCTAGCAAAATCTTAATTTGTATTAATGAGCAGTTTCGACCATAAAACAGCATTAACCGCAATTCCACATAAACCCGGTGTTTACCAATATTGGGATGTGGATGGAAAGTTGATGTATATTGGCAAAGCTAAAGATTTAAGAAATCGGGTTGGTTCTTATTTTAATACGGATAAAAACCAATTTAACGGTAAAACACGGGTGCTTGTTTCGCGTATAAGGAAGATAACTTTTACCATTGTAGATACTGAAATTGATGCCTGGCTGCTTGAAAACAGTTTAATTAAAAAGCATCAACCAAAGTTTAACATCAATTTAAAGGATGATAAAACCTACCCTTGGATAATTGTAAAGAATGAGCATTTCCCAAGAATATATTGGACCAGAAAGGTAATAAAAGATGGTTCCACCTATTTTGGTCCTTATGGTTCGATTGGAATGATGCATACCATTCTTGATTTAATTAAAGAAACTTACGCCTTACGAACTTGCAGTTTACCTTTAAACGATAAAAATATTGCCGAAGGGAAGTTTAAAGTTTGCCTGGAATATCAAATTGGAAATTGCAAAGGACCTTGTCAGGCTTATCAAAGCGAAGCTGATTATGATAAAAACATTGGCGAGATAAAGGAGATTTTAAATGGAAAAATTGGCAACGTTATCCGCGATGTAAAGGGTGTTATCAAAAAATCATCTGAAGAGTTAAACTTCGAAATGGCGCATCAATATGCAAGGCGATTAGAAGTTTTAGAGAAATACCAAAGTAAATCTACCGTTGTAAATAGTGCCATTACGAATGTTGATGTGGTAAGCATTGCATCTGATGAACGTTACGCTTTTGTAAACTACCTAAAGGTGATGAATGGTACAATTATCCAAACCCAAACTATTGAAGTTAAAAAGCAATTGGATGAAAGCGACGATGAGATTTTAACTTTAGCGATGCTGGATTTTAGAACGAAATTCAATAGTACATCCAAGGAAATTATTGTGCCTTTTGAACTTTCTTTACAAGATGAAAATCTGAGATTTACGGTTCCAAAACTTGGCGAGAAAAAGAAGCTTTTAGAATTATCTCAAAAAAACGTGCTCTTCTTTAAAAAGGAAAAGCTTAACCAGTACGAAAAGCTTAATCCTGATTTAAGAGTTGACCGCATTTTAACAACAATGCAGAAGGATTTACGCTTAACTCAGTTGCCAAAACATATTGAGTGTTTCGATAACTCCAACTTTCAAGGGAAATATCCGGTTTCAGCAATAGTTGTTTTTAAAGATGCTAAACCTTCTAAAAAAGATTACCGACACTTTAATGTTAAAACGGTAGAAGGCCCGAACGATTTTGCAACTATGGAAGAGGCCGTTTTTAGGCGCTACAGACGAATGTTGGATGAAGACCAGCCATTGCCTCAACTTATTATTATTGATGGCGGTAAAGGGCAGCTTTCATCGGCAGTTAAAAGTTTAAAAACCCTTGGAATTTACAATCGGGTTACTGTGATTGGCATTGCTAAAAGACTAGAAGAATTATTCTATCCTGGCGATTCTTATCCTTTGTACTTGGATAAAAAATCAGAAACCTTAAAAGTGATTCAACAGTTAAGGGATGAGGCACACCGTTTCGGAATTACTTTCCACAGAAAAAAACGAGACCAAGGCACTTTAAAAACAGAATTAGAGCAAATTGAAGGCATTGGTAAAACTACTGCCGATAAGTTGCTGAAACATTTCAAGTCGGTTAAAAAGATTAAAGAAGCTACAGAAAAGGAGCTTTCAGAAGTTTTAAATAAAAAGCAAACCGTAACGCTATTAGATTATTTTAAGCAGGATAAATCAATCTAAAATTTATCAAAATCAAAAAGGTACGAAGTTATCTTATTTTGAGTTCTTAACTATCTTGCGCTTTAAGATTGCTTCGTGCCTCGCAATGAGGGTCTGCTCTAAAAAGAAGGGCTTCGATGAAAATCGAAGCCTTTCTTTTTAATATTCCCAAAGTCCTTGTTCGTAATCAAGAACTGCTCTTTTAATTCTTTCAGACTCCATTAGTCTTTCTCTTGGATCAGAAATAATATCTCTCAACTTATTATCACCCGGATTAGATTCTTTAACAATGTAACTGCTAAATAAACGACGGATAAAGAAATCATCAAAACTCAATGTTGAGGCATCATTATTAGTATTGATTAACCTCTTATGAGCAATAATAGGTCTCAATTCATCATAGCTAACCCAAAAAACCGGTTGCCAAACTTTTGAAATCTCGTTGTATTTTAACGGTGCGATACCCACAATACGAGGCTCAAAAATTCCACGTTTTGTATCGAAAATCCAATCTTCTTTTACACGGAATTTCAAAAATGATTCAGGATTAAAATCATTTACAACCGTAGTAACAGTTCCTGTTTTATTATTTGAAACTTCTGAAGTACCCAATGCGTTTCTCGCAGCAGAATCAGCGCTTAAAGGAGTATGAAATGCATCATCTTCATTTAAAGCACTATCAATTGGTGCATATGCGGTTAATTCTTCTGCTTTTATAGAAGCTATAAGAACATCAATTAACCTTGATTTAGGCGATTTCAAAACTGAATTAACAGTATCTCTTAAATCGATCTCTCTCCAGATACGCTTTGCGTAAAACACATCTTCCTCACGTACATCAGCAAAAGGAACCATTTCAGTACTATCTATATCCTTACGAGCATAAAAACCATCCTTTGGCGGAACCTTCAGTTTTTTCTTCACTGAAACTTTTTTAGCTGAATCAACCGGAGTAACCGTATTACCCGCAGATTGCTGTACTGGCGCCTTTTTCTTTAAAGGCGTCTGTGCATAAACCAATCCTGTTGATAAAACTAAAACCGCTAAGCTTAAAATCCTTTTCATCTTTCTTCTATTTAACATTAAATGAAACCGAAGGCAAAATTTTCTGACGACCATCTGGTCCTTGAGAAACGATATCATCAAAGAAAACCTTCGAACCTGGCGTTATTGCATTCATTGCACCTCTTACCGCACCAGCAAAGCTACCACCACTACCTGCAATGGTTACTGCTTCAGAGCGTGGTTTAATTACAGTTATCTTATATCTTAAAATTTTAAAAGAAACATCAAAAGGGAAATCATCTAAATCTGCCTCAATTTCTGTTTCACTTTTTAACTGAACTGAAGAAACATCTCCACCAATTCTACCACCAACTTTTGCAATTGGAGCTGGAATTGCCTTAACTCTGAATTTCTGAGAACCTAAACTAACTGTTTTGCCAGCATTTGATGCCGTAACGTTAATTGATACATCAGAACCAACCTGAGAACCACTTGCAAGAACATTGTACTTTCCTGCACCGATTTTACTCATTGAAGCTCCAGAAGCACTTGCATTAACACTTTCTAATGGAAAACCTGCCGCTGATACTGAAAATGGATTTGGAATACCAGCATAAATTACATTCATCTTATCAGAAGATACACTTGCCGAAGGTTTTGCAACCTGGTAACTCTGTTCAGGTGTTTTGTACTCTTTTATTTGTCCATCAGTTTGGCGAACACGAATTGTTCCTACCCATTTGAAAACACCAACACTACCAGTACTACCAGTGTAGGTACCTTTTCCTTCTTTTACATTAAGTTTTCCACCGCCAACGCTAATATCAGGACTCGATCTTGAATCGCTCGCAGTTAAAAATACTTCTGCGGTGTAAGGTTGACCTTGAATAACATACGAAGTTGGCGCAACCGCAACTGCTGCAAACTTATCGATGTTAACAATGGCTTTATCCATATTTCCGAATAACTTTTTAACTACTTCAGCTTCGGCATTTTTTGTATCCGTTTGAAGTTTAGTCAAGATTGTCATTGCAGCAGTTAAAGGAGTACCTTCACCAAAAAGAGTTTCTTCCCAGTTTCCTTTTCTTTTTCTAGCCGGATCTTTTGCTTCAAGTGAGAAAGTTACCGAAGCTCTATCCTGAGCATCAAGCAAAGAAATTAATTTCTCACGAGTTGCATTAATTTTAGCTTTAAGTTTTGCGCCTTCCTTTTGATTAATCATGATATTAGGAGAAATATCCTGATTATCTCTATTTGTCAAATCACCAGTTTCTGGATTTATTCCGTCACCAGCAGTAGTAAATTGCTTTTTAATGCTTTCAATGTAATTGTTCAAATCGTCAGCAGCTGCTTTAGCTTGTTTAGCTTTATCGTAAATAGGCTGTGCTCTTGCCGGCTCTTCTTTTAATTTTGAGTTCTCGAAAGAAGAAAAAAGTTGTTCAATACTTGTATTAACATTATTTTTTGATGTATCTAAACTGTCATTGATGTTTTTAAAAGCATCTAATATTGTATCTGATACGTTAAGGGCAAGCATAGCTAACAATACCAAATACATGATATTGATCATCCGCTGCCTCGTTGATTCTTTTCCGCCTGCCATTTCTTATGTAGCTTTTCTAATTAAGTTAAAAACTAAATAATTAAACTCTTGGGCTGTTCATAGCCGAAAGCATGTTACCATAAATGGCATTAAGTGATGATAAGTTTTTCGCTAACTTATTTACTTCTTCTTTAAACTGTTTAGAATCTTCCATAGATTCGTTAAAGTTTTGCATTGTAAGCGATAAGTTTGAATAGAATTTATTCATCGATTTTAAATGCGCAGATGAATCTTGCAATTCTAATTCATACACAGCATTTAAAGCAGATAAGTTTTTAGCCAAATTATTTACTTGATCATGGTAAGCCTGAGCATTCACACCATTATCACCCATTGCCTTTAAATTTGCAGTAGCTTTTTCAAACGAAACGCTTAAACTATCAAATCCTGCTGAAGCAGTTTTTATTTTGCTTGTAAACTCATTTGTAGCAGTAGAAGCATCAGCAACGTTTGAAATTGCAGCTACTTTATCGCCAAATGTGCGTAAGCCATTACCTAAACTTTCAATTAATTCAGGACCAACTTTGGCATCAGATAACATTTTATCTAAAGCTGCTGATGTTGGAGCCGAAACTGCCGCTTGTGGTCTTGCTGAAGCAACTGGCAATTCGCCTTTAAAATCTTCTCTAAGTTCTGGGTACACTCTTTCCCATGCTGGTTCTGGCTCTGGTGGGAAGAAACCTGTTAAAAAGAATAACAAAGCTTCAATACCTAAACCGGCACCTATCATGTAGTTACCTAAGATTCCCCCAAGGTGAAGAATTTTAAATAATGCACCTATAATTACAATACTCGCTCCCCATGAAATCGCTACGTGTAACCAACTTGGTTGTTTCTTTGCTGCCATAAAATTCTCTTAAAATGTTTTCTTTAGTTTTTAGTTTGTTTGGTTTATTAGTTTTTGTTTCTTAAATCCGTACCGTAAAGTGCTGATACACATCTAAATCCGATATAAGATCTTTGTTGGTCTTGATATTCATAAGTTGATACAGCATTCTGTAAGAAATAGCCTGTATCTTTCCATGAACCGCCCTTAACCACTTTACGTTTTAAATATTTGCTATCTTCTTTTCCTGCAACATAAGTGAAGTTCGGACTTAAATCGTGTAAAAGCGGAGCTGCTGATTTGTTGTATGCAGTCTGTGTCCATTCGGCAACATTTCCAGCCATATTATACAAGCCGTAGTCGTTAGGGAAATATGAACGTACACCTACAGTATAAATACCGCCATCGCTAGAATAATCTCCACGACCTGGTTTAAAGTTAGCTTGTAAGCAACCTTTGGTATTTCTAATGTATGGACCACCCCAAGGGTATTTTGTTTTAGTATTACCACCTCTTGCGGCATACTCAAATTCAGACTCTGATGGTAGTCTATAATCTGCTCTAGCATTTGCTGGCATTTTTCTGGCTGAAGCCACACCTTGATAAAGTTGCGTGCGCCAGTGTGAGAAAGCCTGTGTTTGTTCCCAACTTACACCTATAACCGGATAGTCATCATACGAAGGATGGTTAAAATAACCTCTAACCATTGGATCGTTCTGCGAATAAGAATAATCTGTTTTCCAAACCATTGTATCTGGATAAACAGCTATTGAATATCTATCTATATAATCCTGACGTTTACTATTTGGGTCTTTGTGCCCTAAAGCTGCTTTATCAAAATTTAATATGCCGTAAGTATATTCTAATTTACGAACATCGATTTCCTTTTTTCCGGGCAAGGCATCTAAGCCAGAATAATACATATTATCCAATTGGCTTGCATTAGCTGCGTTTGCACCTTTTCCTTTACCACTCCAAATTCCTGAGCCATTACCAACTTTTCTCCAATCGATATACTTTTCTCCACCAACTGCATTTGCTGCTGCACCTTTTTGAGTCATCATATATTGCTGAGGATAACCCATTGCTACAATAGCAATAGAATCGCGAACCCATTTTGTAAATTGGCGATACTCTGCATTGGAAATTTCGGTTTGATCCATAAAGAAAGCAGGAATGGTTGTCATTCTGCTTGGTCCAGCCTGAGAAAAAGTAATATCTTCATCTGAACCTCCAAGAGGAGTATGCCCAGGTGGAATATAAACCATTCCAAGCGGAATCCTTTGATTTTTAAATTTACGGTTATAAGAGCCAACAAGCTCACCTTGACCGCCATGGCCACAGCTAGCTAGTAATACTGTTACAGCCAATATAGACAGAAGGTAAATTTTCTTCATATTTCTTTTATAGTGTAAAAAACACAATTAGCAATTGTATCAAAAATGACTTAAATATACAACAAATTCAAAAAAATTACACGAACACCCCTTTATTAGGGTATAAGAACGGTTTTCACCGAACGTTTAACCTAATATTTTCGTTACAAATAAGCCACTATCCTGCTATAACTCAAAAAGTTGCAGTTTATTGTTATTTATCAAAAAAAATTTAGAGGGAATCTTTTATTTATTGGAAACTTTGATGTAATTCTCAATAGCCATAGTCATTGAAGGCACTCCAGGTGTTGGAGCTGCTATATCAACAACCAAATCCATATCAGTTACAGCTTTACTGGTATTAACTCCAAACGCTGCAATCCTCGTATTGTTTTGTTTAAAGTCAGGAAAATTTTTAAACAATGATTGAATACTCGATGGACTGAAGAATGCAATGACATCGTAAAACACTTCAGCAAGGTCTGAAAGGTCGCTTACAACCGTTCTGAATAGCACTGCAGGTGTAAAATCATATCCACTTTTTTCCAAGAATTTCATGGTATCTTCAGTTGCTACGTCCGAACATGGATATAAAAATTTCTCGTTAGCATGTTTTTTCAAAACTTCAGCCAAATCAGCTGCAGTTTGCTTTCCGAAAAATATTTTACGTTTTCTGTACTGAATATATTTTTGAAGATACAAAGCTATAGTTTCAGACAGACAGAAGTATTTTAGCTCTGCGGGTACATCGTAACGCATTTCTTCACAGATTCTGAAAAAATGATCAGCAGCGTTTCTACTCGTAAAAATAACAGCTGTAAAATCGGCTAAATTAATCTTATCCTTCCTGAAATCTCTGGCAGGAACGCCTTCAACATGAATAAAGGATCTGAAATCTACTTTCAGGTTATGCTTTTTCGCCAAATCGTAATAAGGAGATTTTTCTGTTTCAGGTTTCGGTAGAGTAACTAAAATACTTTTTACTTTACGAATTCTAGAGTCGTTCTTTTCTTGCATTTTCCTTTTTATCTGCTACAGCCCTATCGTTTTAATTAGTATTAAAATAGGACATATTTCGAGGGCGCAAAAGTACAAAAATAAATGCATTTTCGAAAACTTATTATTAGAAAGTATGGTTACCCCTGCTCTAAGTAACTGAAAAGCAAATATAACCACCAGCAACAACACCGCTATACCTATGTAAATTGCCCCATACTTTAATGGCGATAGAGCGAAAGCCACAACTAAAGGTATAAATAACAACGAAGCATTAAAATAACTCAAATATAATATAGAAATGTACTCTCCTACAGGCTTTTGCATATTAAAAAGAAACCCTAAAAACCTTAATAAAACTAGTTTTAGCGCATAGAAAACAATAATAATTAGAGAGATTGAGAAGAAAAATTTAAAGCCATCTTGAGCTTGATACATGTTGTAATACTGCGCAACCAAGAAGAAAAACATTCCTAAAATGAATCCGAATTGTATAAACAAAAGCAAGAATGGCCAAGAACTAAATAAATTATCTTCTTTATTAATATTATTTAAAATTCGGTTGCTAAAAAATGATTGCACAATAGCTGACAGTTGCTTTGAAAATGCATTTTTCAGAATGGCGAATACAACTAACATTATAAAAATAAAGCCTAGCAAATAAACATTTCCTTTAGGTATTGACTTACCTAACTGATATGGATTTTCTTTTTTCTTGAAGTTTTTATATTTCTGCTGCCAAGCAAGTAAATCCAGCGTTGGAAAAAGAAATTCTTTCTCTACACTATCAATTAAAGCATTTTTATTTAATGCACTATCTGGCAAAACCCATGTATGCCTAATAATTGAATCTGTAACAAATTGTTGGCGCACCAAGGTAGCAGAGTCGACTTTATAACGTCTATAACTGTATTTAATCGCTGAAACACTATCCTTAACAGCAGGGACTTGTTGCGCAGAAGCAATTTCTACACATAAAATTAAAGAAAGGAAGATTAAAATATGTTTCAGCATTAGAGCCACTTCAAAACTTAATTCGCAAAAGTAACTGAATAATCATTGTTTACCTAAAGAAAATAAATGGATTTGGAATATGATGTATCTTTGCGGCAATGTCCGGTATCTATATCCATATTCCCTTCTGCAAAAAGGCTTGCCACTATTGCGATTTTCATTTTAGCACATCGTTAAAATATGCTGATGAAATGGTTGAAAGCATATGTAAGGAAATCAAATTTAAAAAAGACAGAATTAGCGGACAGATTGGAAGTATTTATTTTGGTGGCGGTACGCCTTCTATCCTACCGCAATCTGCCTTGCAGAAAATTTTTGATACTATAAACCAAACTTTTTCTGTCGATTCAAATGCGGAAATTACCATCGAAACTAATCCTGATGATTTAACATCACAGAAACTTAAAGAGTTAAAACAATTACCTGTGAACCGTTTCAGCGTTGGTATCCAGTCTTTTTTTAATGAAGATTTGATTTGGATGAACAGGGCGCATAATGCCGATGAAGCTGAAAATTGCATCAAAAGAAGTCAGGATGCAGGATTTGAGAACCTAACTTTAGATTTAATTTATGGTTATCCGCTTTTAACTGATGAGAAGTGGGAAACCAATATTAACAAGGCTATTGAATTAAGCGTTCCTCATATTTCTGCATACGCACTAACAGTTGAGCCTAAAACTGCTTTAGCGCATGCGATAAAAACCAAAAAGCAAGCTCCTGTAAATGATAACCAAAGTGCTTCTCAGTTTATTATTTTGATGGATGAACTTAAAAAGGCAGGTTTTGAACATTACGAAATTTCAAATTTTGCGAAGCCTTCTTGCTATGCAGTTCACAATACAAATTATTGGAAAGGTGTAGATTATATTGGCATAGGTCCATCAGCTCATGGTTTTGATGGCAGAAACCGCTACATGAATCCTGCAAATAATGCTTTATACATTGAAACATTGCAAAGCAATAAATTACCAGAAATTATTGAAGAGCTTAGTTTAAACGATAGATTCAACGAATATATGATGACTTCGCTAAGAACAATTTGGGGTACAGATTTGCAAAAAATTGCTACTGATTTTGGAAAAGATTTTTTGGAAGAAACGAAATATAATCTTCGAAATTTTGAAGATAAAGATTGGTTAATATTAGAAAACGAAACGATTAAATTGAGCGAAAATGGAAAACTTTTTGCCGACCATATTGCATCAGAATTGTTTATAATAAATGAATGAGTGAATTAGAGAGTGAGTGAATTTTGAATGATTTTTATATCGTAATAGAGGGTCATTCTATCATTCAGTCAATCTTTAATTCAATAATTATATAGGTATGTCTAAAATTATATGGATTACAGGCGCTTCATCGGGAATTGGAGAAGCTTTGGTTTACGAATATTTTAAAGGAGGTAACAAGCTGATTATTTCTGGGCGTAACAGAGATGAGTTATTCAGAGTTAAAGGAAACTGCCAAAACTCATTCAATGTACATGTTTTGCCTTTCGATTTGAGTGAAACTGAAATTCTAGAACAAAAAGCTGAAGATGCTATCAAAATTTTCGGAAAAATTGATTTGCTTATTAATTCAGGCGGTGTTAGTCAGCGGAGTTTGGCTTTAAATACCAGTACCGAAACAGAGCAACAAATTATGGCTACCAATTTTTGGGGAACTGCAATTTTAAGCAAAGCTGTAGTTAAAAATATGATTGCAAACGGTGGTGGACAAATTGTTGTTGTAAGTAGTTTGGTTGGCAAGTTTGGAACCAAATTACGCTCTGCATATTCTGCATCTAAACATGCTTTGCATGGCTATTTCGATTCATTACGTTCTGAAGTTTATGATAAAAATATAGATATTACAATTGTTTGTCCGGGATTTATTAAAACCAATGTCTCGATAAATGCGCTAACGGCTGACGGCAAAACACAGGGAACAATGGACGATGCACAAGCGAACGGAATGAGCGCTGAAGATTGTGCAAAGGAAATTATTAAAGCGGTTTCTGCTAAAAAAGAAGAAGTTTACATCGGCGGCAAAGAAACTAAAGCTGTTTTACTTAAGCGCTTTTTCCCGAAAATATTTTCGAAAAAAGTTAGAGAAGCAAAGGTTACGTAAACGCCAGGCAAGCAAACTTTAATAAATTGCACAAACCTGCTTAAACTAAACCGTATTGCAGCGGTATACTTTTTTGCCTTTGATTTAACTACGAAGTCTCCAAAGTTAAGTTCCATAAATTTAGACTTCGTAAGTTGTTTTTACGAGCAAAAAAGATTTAGCGGAAAAACGGACTGTATTTTCAAAAGAACTACATCACTTACTTTTCAAACAAAATTAAATAGCTCATTGTCAGGTAATTAAATTAATTTTCTAATTTAGAAAAACCAAGTCTCTGTTGGCTATCGTAAATGGAATCAAATAACAGAAACTTAAAAATTAGAAATAATGAAAAAATTAATCTTATCTGCAATTGCCGTTGTTACTATGGCATTTACAAGTCAAGTTTACGCACAAAAAAACCCGATGGTTGGTGGTGCAGAAATGTATGCAACAAAAGATATTGTTGACAACGCTGTAAACTCTAAAGACCATACAACTTTGGTTGCTGCCGTTAAAGCTGCTGGTTTAGTAGAAACTTTAAAAAGCGCCGGACCTTTCACAGTTTTTGCACCAACAAACGCTGCATTTGATAAATTACCTGCTGGAACGGTTGATAATTTAGTTAAACCAGAAAACAAAGCTACGCTTACTAAAATTTTAACTTACCATGTTGTTGCCGGTAAAATGGATAGCAAAGCAATTGCTGCTGCAATTAAAGCTGGTGGTGGTAAAGCAGAACTAACTACAGTACAAGGTGGCAAACTTTGGGCTTGGATGGAAGGTAAAAAATTGGTTCTTAAAGATGAAAAAGGTGGAATGAGTACAGTTACTATTGCTGATGTTAACCAAAAAAATGGTGTAATACACGTTATTGATACTGTGTTAATGCCTAACTAAGAGATTTCACATCCTATAACTATAATTTGAAACGTTTCTACCATTTGGTAGAAGCGTTTTTTTGTTACCTGGATTAATCAGCAAACGCGTTATTTGTCAGTAGTTTTTCAGGTTTTTTAATTTTTAGCCAATGCTGTTATTAAGTACATAATTTTACAGCCTAATAAATAATTAAACTTAGCGATAACAAGTTTAGTTATTGAATAACAAAAGCAATGAATCCCAAGATTTCAAAAATTCAACAAAACATCGAGCCGCTTAGGCAACAAATCATTAATCATAAAGTTTACAGCGAAATAAGTGAATTAGAAGATTTACAAATTTTTATGGAACACCATATTTACGCTGTATGGGATTTTATGTCGCTACTTAAAGCATTACAGATAAATTTAACTTGCACAACCCTACCTTGGTTTCCGGTTGGCGATGCAGTTACCCGCCAATTAATTAACGAAATTGTTGCCGGAGAAGAAAGTGATGTAGATGCAGAAGGTAATATTAAAAGCCATTTCGAATTGTATTTAGATGCAATGGACCAATGCGGTGCAGATACCAAACCTGTTAAAAATTTCTTAACCTCGTTACAAAACGGAAGAGAATTTGACATGGCTTTTGAACTTGCACAGGTACCAGATGCGGCTAGAAATTTTGTAAAATCTACTTTTGATACTATTAATAGTCGCAAAGCGCATTTACAGGCAGCAAGCTTTACTTTTGGCAGAGAAGATTTAATTCCAAATATGTTTTACAGCATGGTTAATGATTTAAACAGCACTAAACCAGAACAGGTTTCTACATTTAAATATTACCTGGAGCGCCATATTGAAGTTGATGGCGACCACCATAGCCATTTAGCTTTATCAATGACTGAAAAACTTTGCAATAAAGATGAATTTTTTTGGGCTGAAGCTGACGAAACCGCGAAAGTGGCTTTGCAAAATCGTATTGATTTATGGGACGCAGCTTATGCCGAAATAATTAAACAGAAAGTTGTTGCATAACAACGAATTGTTAAAAAATTATTAAGTCAGAATTAAGTGATTTTCGTCACAATTGAAGGTAGGTAACAATATTATTAAATAAAATTCACACATTTGTTGTTCGGTACAAATAGCCGATTTTAAGCACATGAGTTTCATTTTAAAACCTGTAGATATCGTTGAGAATATCACTCCAGAGGATTTTAAGAAAAATTATCTGAAAACGAAACGTCCTTTGGTTATTAGAGGTCTTACAAAAGACTGGCCTGCAAGAGAGAAATGGACAACCGAATATTTGAAGGAAATTGGTGGAGATTTAGAAGTTCCATTGTATGATAATTCTAAAGCAGATCCATCAAAACCGATTAATGCTGCAACAGCACATATGAAATTCGGCGATTATTTGGATTTGATTAAACGCGAACCTACAGAACTTCGCATCTTCTTTTTTAACCTGTTTAAAAAAGTTCCGAGTTTAATTAACGATATAAAAATACCCAAAGATTTAATGGGTGGTTTTATAGAAAGTATGCCGGCAATGTTTTTTGGTGGTTCAAATTCGGTAACGTTTTTACATTACGATATTGATTTACCGCACATTTTCCACACACACTTTGGCGGTAGAAAACATATTGTTCTTTTCGATAATAAATGGAAAGATAGATTGTATTGTTTACCAAATGCAACTTATGCTTTGGAAGATTACGATGTTGCTAATCCAGATTTCGAAAAGTTTCCTGCTTTAAACGGAGTTGAGGGTTACGAAGTTTTCTTAGAACATGGCGATACTTTATTTATGCCTACAGGAATGTGGCACTGGATGAAATATCTTGACGGTTCATTCTCTTTAAGTCTTCGTGCTTGGGATCAATCTATCACTCGCAAAGTAGCTAGCGTTTGGAGTTTATTTACTCATGGAGCAATAGACAGTTTAATTAAAATGACTTTCAAAGAAAAGTATGCTAACTGGAGAGAGAAAAAAGCAGTGGTAATTGCAGAAAAAGCTTTAGCAAAAGGAAAACCATAAAATAAAATATATTTCAAACCGTTTAATCGGTTTTGGGGAAAGCAATTTCAGCGGGGCATCGTTTATCGATAGCCCCGTTTTTTGTTTACAGGATATTTTATTTAGATCGTTATATTATTTGAGTTTGTTACTATTCCACTACAGCGCTCGTCATTGCGAGGCACGAAGCAATCCTAAAGCGGTAGCTGCATAAACCTATACTTGTATGATTGCTTCGTGCCTCGCAATGACAAAAAAGATTCATAAACTTTTTTATCTTCGGTATATGGAAAACGAAATACTTACCGAGAAACAGAAAATGCTTGCCGGCAAAGCTTACCAAGCTGGCGGAACTGAATTAGCACAAGAACGATTAAAAGCCAGAGAAATTGTTCATGAGTTTAACAACCTTGCTCCAAAATGTATTAAACAACGAAAAGAGCTTTTAAAAAGATTGTTCGGTAAAACTGAAAAGATGTTTTATATAGAACCACCTTTTCGCTGCGATTATGGTTACAACATTGAAATTGGCGATAACTTTTACGCAAATTTTAACCTCGTAGTTTTAGATTGTGCTAAAGTAAGTATTGGCAATAGTGTGTTTATTGCTCCAAACGTTGCCATTTATACAGCCGGGCACCCAATACATGCACACCTACGTGACCAAGAATATGAGTGGGCACAAGAAGTTAACATCGGGAACAGTGTTTGGATTGGCGGTAACGTTGTAATAAATCCTGGAGTAACCATTGGTTCTAACGTGGTTATCGGTTCTGGAAGTATTGTAACTAGAGATATACCAGATAATGTGTTTGCTGCAGGAAATCCTTGTAGAGTTATTCGTCAGTTAACAGATGAGGATAAGGATTACTATTATAAAGATTTTAAATTGGGTGAGTAAAGTTTAGAAATCCTGTTAGATTGAAATATTTGAGGGGTTGCTAAGTTTCAAAAGAATTACTGAACCTTGTTTTTTAAACCTTATTGAAACGGCATCCTTTGAGCGCAGCGAAAAGATATAGTGTAAAGAAGGACTGATGTTGCCAAATGTGATGACATTGTTTTTCTAAAAAATTAGGCTATATTGAATTATGGCTATTAAAAACAAGCAGCAAATTAAAACCGGTCTATACGCAGCTATTGTTGTTTTCTTAGCTTACACAATGATTTTCGGTTTCAGAAAATCGTTCACCGTTGCAACATTCGATGGCTTAACCATTGCCGGTTATAATTATAAAACCATTTTGGTAATTTGCCAAATGCTTGGCTATTTGTTAGCCAAATTTTACGGAATAAAATTTATATCCGAACTAAAAAGAACGGGGCGAGGTAAAATTATACTTCTTTTAACCGGAATTTCCTGGTTAAGCTGGTTGTTTTTTGCCATCACGCCAATTCCTTACAATATTATTTTTCTGTTTGCGAACGGTTTCCCGTTGGGGATGCTTTGGGGTGTTGTATTTTCTTACGTTGAAGGTAGACGAAGCACTGATTTTATCGGCGCAACCTTGGCGGTGAGTTTTATTTTCGCATCTGGTTTTGTAAAATCGGTAGGTTTATGGTTAAGCATTAATTTTAATCTTTCTGAGTTTTGGATACCATTTTACACCGGATTAGTTTTTGCCTTACCCCTATTGCTTTTTGTTTATTTGATGGAAAAGATTCCACCTCCAGATGCAGAAGATATAACGTTTAGAACGGAAAGAATCCCGATGAATAAGGCAGACCGAAAATTATTTATTAAAGATTTTTTCTGGGGTTTGCTGGCTTGCGTTACCATTTATTGTTTTGCAACTATTTTTAGAGATATCAGAGATAATTTCAGCGCTGAAATGTGGAAGGAAATGGGCTTTTTTAATCAACCCTCTATTTTTGCGAAAACCGAAACACCAATAACTTTAATTGTTTTATTTTTAATTGGTAGCATGGTGCTGATTAAAAACAACTTTAAGGCTTTACAGTTAGCGCACTATTTTATTTTAATAGGATTTATTTTTGCCGGGGCTTTCAGTTTACTTTTCAAAGCCCAAATGTTGCCGCCAATTTGGTGGATGACACTAACCGGATTAGGACTTTATATGGTTTACATTCCGTTTAATGCTGTATTTTTCGACAGGTTAATTTCTACTTTTAAATACACGAGCAACGTTGGCTTTTTAATATACATTGCCGATTCGTTCGGTTATGTTGGCAGTATTGGCGTTTTGTTTAGTAAAGAGATATTGAAAGTAAAATTAAACTGGGTAACGTTTTTCTACAATAGTGTAATTGCTTTATCGCTAATGGGCATTCTGCTTACATTCTTTTCGTTGCAGTATTTTAAATCGAAGTATAAAAAGATTAAGGTAGAAGCTTAACTGGAATGATCTACAATTACTTTCCATTCTCCTTTAATTTTTCTTAGCAACAAGGTGAAAAATCCTTGAGGTTCATCTTTTTCGCGTTTTAAATTCCAGCTTCCTAAAACAAAGGCTACATCTTTATTTAAAAATTCTACCTTTTTAATACCAAAAGTTAGAAAACCCATTGCAGCCTTATCAGGATAACCTTTTTTGTAATTATCTAAAGTTTGTTGCCAACCATAAGTTGGTCCTCTTTTCCCAACAAATAATAAACTATCGCTTTTTACATAGCCTTGCATATATTGCTCAACATCGCCTTTATTCCAGGCGCTTCGCTGCGTTTCCAAAACATTGAGAATAGCTTGCTTATCGCCTTTTGTTTGTGCCTTTGCAAAAAATGAAATTGATAAAAGAAATATTATAATCCTAATACTCATAATTGAAAATTAAAAAATAAAAATGCGTTTTATTTTATTTAAAAGCTACAGAAATTTGTTTCTTTATACTTTAACAATTTTTCTATGAGCAAGACAGTAACTTCTATTGGTGAAATTTTATGGGATGTTTTTCCGGACAGGAGAAATGCAGGTGGTTCTTCGATGAATGTAGCGCTTAATCTACATAAGCAAGGTATAACCAGTAATTTCATTAGTGCTGTTGGTAAAGATGAATTAGGTAAAGAATTAACAGATTTTTTGAATCACCAGAATTTTAAAACTGATTTAATTCAGGTTAATGAATTACCAACAAGTACCGTAGAAGTTAAATTGGATAGCTTGCAACAAGCAACCTATACTATTGTAGAACCAGTTGCCTGGGATGCGATTAAACTTACGGATGAAGTTATTCTCGCCGTTAAAAATGCAGATGCTTTTGTGTATTGCAGTTTAACCTGTAGAAATGCTGAATCAAGAAAAACGATATTTTCACTTTTAGAAAATGCCAAAACCAAAATTTTCGATATTAATTTACGTGCACCATTTTACCAAAAAGAATTAATTGGAGAACTTTTAGCCAAAGCTGATATTTTGAAAATTAATGAGGATGAAATTGTTTGGGTTAAAGAAACATTCGGTTTCACAGGAAGTACAAACGAACAGATTTTAAAGCAGCTATCATCTAAATATAATATTGAAATTATTTGCTTAACGCTTGGTGATAAAGGCGCCTGCGTTTTAAAAGATGGCAAACTGTTTAAACATGCTGGTTATAAAGTTCAGGTTGCAGATACCGTTGGTGCAGGCGATGCTTTTCTAGCCACTTTTGTTGCTTGTTATTTGCAAGGTTATTCCATAGAAACCATTTTAGATAATGCCTGCAAAGTTGGTGCTTTTGTAGCTTCGCAAGCTGGTGCAAACCCAGAGTACAATAAGAAAATTTACCATATGGCATTGGGGTAATTATTACACATTAATTCATTTAATCCTCTGATTTTATCTAAAAAAGATTTATAAATCATTATTTTGAGGAGTATTATTTTAAAGCAAAAGATAGTTTTAAATAATTTAATTAGAGATTTATTCACTGCAGCTTTCCGAGCATAACCTTTAATTATCCTTTTGCTTTTGATGGCGCAATATTCATCACAATTGGAACAAGAATTGTAGTTTTTGTATGAACCAATCTTACAAAACCAAAACTATGAACGATTTTTTCGAGAAATTCAAAAGCAAAGAACACTTTTATCATCATTCAGAATTAATTTCAGAACATTTAGATAAGCGATACAAATCTGAAGAGATTACAGTTTTCCATGAAATATTTTCTCCAGATATACACCTCGATGTTTATTTTGTAAATTCTAAACAGCACGAATTTAATTTCTTACTTACTGCCGGAATGAGCACAATAGAAATGACGGTTCCAAATGCAGTTGAAAACCCTGAAGATTATAAATTCGCCGAGCTAATGTTGTTATTACCAAAATCTATAGGTTTTGGTAAAGTTACTGGAGAAAACCCAAACGATTGGCTAATTGAAATGCTGAAAGAATCTGCCCGGTTCCCACATCATTATGACACCTGGTTGTCTATCGGTCATACCTTACAAGCCACTGCAGATATGGAACCTTATAGCGAAAACACAATTTACACTGGGATAGTTGTTTTGCCATCTGTAACATTTGATGAAGATTTTACTTCGCTGCAAGCCGGAGAAAACGTAATCAATATTTACTCTGCTTTTCCATTATATGAAGATGAAATGAATTACAAAATAAAAAATGGATATAATGCCCTATTAGATAAGTTAATCGACAAAAATGCAAAAGAAATTTTCGATTATAACAGAGCAAATTTATTAACCTAAATATTGCTATGGAGAAACGAATATCTTTAGTTACGCTAGGTTTTGCGTTAGGGATTGAAAGGGTTTAGTACCGATTTTTTATCGGTACCGTAGCGCAGCGAAGCCCTGAAAAGCCCGACCCTTTCCCGATTTTTCATCGGGATTGGGGAACGCCCAAATTATTTAAACTTTGAGCTTTCTGCTTTAGTTTTTCGGCCTTAACATTTCAGCTTAACTCCAAATATGACACCACGCTTAAATTAATACAAAAGCAAACTTTTATCTTTAATTTTCTGTTAATAAAAGCACATGAGAGGTTTTCGTTTTTCTGATTATAAACCTGGCGATACGCCAAAGGGTGGCTTTGATGAGTTGCTGAAATTATTTAGCGAATTGCTAAATTATACCGCGGGAGATGCTGCCGAAGCATTGAGTTGGCTTAACGAACTTGATAAGCAATACAAATTAACCAATAATGATTATGGTATTGGAAATTTTATCGACGACCTGAAAGATAAAGGTTACCTAACGGAAGATAATCAATCTGGTGAGTTTAAGATAACCGCAAAAACAGAGCAAACGATACGGAAATCGGCATTAGATGAAATTTTCGGAAAACTCAAAAAATCTGGTCGCGGAAACCATAACAGCAACCAATCGGGAATTGGCGAAGAAAAAAATGCCGACCGCAGAGAATACAATTTTGGCGATAGCTTAGACCAAATCGACATGACGGCCTCTATCCAGAATGCACAAATTAACCACGGAATTGGCGATTTCACTCTAACAGATAGGGATTTAGAAGTAGAAGAAAAAGATTTTAAAACACTAACTTCTACAGTCTTGATGATTGACATTTCGCACTCTATGATTTTGTATGGCGAGGATAGAATTACGCCTGCAAAAAAAGTGGCAATGGCTTTGGCCGAACTGATTAAGACCAAATACCCGAAAGACACTTTAGACATTGTAGTTTTTGGAAACGATGCATGGCCAATTACAGTTAAAGATTTACCCTACCTGCAAGTTGGGCCTTACCATACCAATACTTTTGCGGGCTTAGAGCTTGCAACAGATTTGCTCCGTCGCCGTAAAACGCATAACAAGCAGATTTTTATGATTACCGACGGGAAGCCAACCTGTTTAAAAGAAAACGGCAAATACTATAAAAACAGTATGGGTTTGGATAGAAAGGTGATTAATAAAACCTTAAATATGGCAGCGCAATGCAAGCGTTTGAAAATCCCAATCACCACTTTCATGATTGCCAAAGACCCATATTTACAACAGTTCGTCCGTCAGTTTACTGAAATAAATGGCGGTAGAGCTTTTTACAGTTCGCTAAATGGATTGGGCGAATACATTTTTGAAGATTACATTAAAAATAGAAGGAAAACGGTTAAATAAGTTAAAGGTTGAAAGTTAAAAGTTTTAGGTTTAAACGTATAGCCTTTTAACTCATAGCCTGTAACTCATAACACAGATATATGCAAAACACAACTTTAGGCCAATTAAAGGCTACAAATTATAAATCAAGAAGCGTTAAGGAAGAACTTAGAGAAAATCTGATAAAAGTTTTAAGGGATAAAAAAACAGAATTTGAGGGCATCATCGGTTACGATGAAACTGTAATTCCTGAACTACAAACTGCAATTCTCTCGCGACATAACATTTTGCTTTTAGGCTTACGCGGTCAGGCAAAAACCCGGATAGCCCGTTTAATGGTTAATTTATTGGATGAATATGTTCCTTATGTTGCCGGAAGCGAAATTTTCGATGATCCGCTAAATCCAATTTCCTGGTTTGCCAAAAATGAAATTGCCACCAAAGGTGATGAAACGGAAATTGCCTGGTTGCACAGAAGCGAACGTTATACCGAAAAATTGGCTACTCCAGATGTTACTGTTGCCGATTTAATTGGCGATGTTGACCCAATTAAAGCAGCCACTTTGAAATTAACTTATAATGATGAAAGAGTGATTCATTTCGGATTAATTCCAAGAGCACACAGAAGTATTTTTGTTATTAATGAGTTGCCCGATTTGCAAGCTCGTATTCAGGTGGCATTGTTTAATATGTTGCAAGAAAAGGATATTCAAATTCGTGGATTTAAACTGCGTTTGCCTTTAGATATTCAATTTGTTTTTACAGCCAATCCTGAAGATTACACTAACCGTGGAAGTATTGTAACGCCATTGAAGGATAGAATTGAAAGTCAGATTTTAACGCACTACCCTAAAAGCATCGAAATTTCACGTAAAATCACTTTTCAGGAAGCTAAACTTACAGCTGAGCAAAGAGCAAATATCGAAGCAGATGGTTTGGTGAAAGACTTAATTGAGCAAATTGCTTTTGAAGCTCGCAAGAGTGAATACATCGACCAAAAATCTGGTGTTTCGGCAAGGTTAACCATTTCGGCTTACGAAAACTTAATCAGCACGGCCGAGCGCAGAATGTTAATCTCCGGAGAGAAAAACACTTTCGTTCGTTTATCAGATTTAGCTGGAATTATTCCTGCAATTACTGGTAAAATAGAACTGGTTTACGAAGGTGAATTAGAAGGCCCGGCGCATGTAGCAACCACATTAATAGGAAAAGCAGTTAAAACATTATTCGCCCGTTATTTTCCCGACCCAGAAAAAGCCAAGAAAACCAAAACGGCAAATCCTTATACAGAAATTACCGAATGGTTTACCGAAGGAAACAATGTTGATGTAACAGATAGTTTAACAAATGCTCAATACAAAAAAGCGCTGATGTTAGTACCAAGTTTATATGATGTTGTTAAGAAATTCCACCCAAAATTAAGCGAAAACCAAACTTTACTTTTAATGGAATTCGTTTTACATGGTTTAGCAGAATATTCTCAATTAAGCAAAAACTATCTTAACGGAGGTTTTGGATTCTCGGATATGTTTGGCAGTTTATTCAATGCTGAATTTGATGAGGAAGAAGATGAAGACGATTTTAGATAGAATTGAATAATGCATTTTTGTTTAGCTTTGAAGAAATATTCTCTAACTGAGATATTCTTCAAAGCTTTTTAATTTAAACCCGAATAACCCAATATGGGCAGACTACCTTTCATAATTGCAGCTTGCATTTTAATTACAGCTTTTGATATTTATTGCTACCGGGCTATTGTTTCGGTTTTTAAAAAATGGAAGCCATCAACAAAAAAAATATTTGGAATTTTATATTGGACTTTTAGTGCTTTACTCATTATTGGCGTTTTCGCTGGGATTTACCTCAATCTTTTTTTAGCCTTAAGAGCTATTATATTGGTTACCTTTTTCTTAACCGTAGCCTGTAAACTGGCAATGTTACCTTTCCTTGTTTTTGATGATTTAAGAAGGCTTTTCATAAAACTTTTTAAAAAGAAAGAGGCCGTAAAAACACAACAAATAACCGAAGCAGAACCTATTTCTCGTTCAGAATTTTTGGTAAAAGCTGGCTTAGTTGCTGCTGCCGTTCCGTTAACTTCATTAAGTTGGGGCATTATTTCCGGTGCTTACGATTATCAGGTAAGAAGGGTAAACTTAATTTTACCGAACCTTCCAAAAGCTTTTGACGGAATTACAATGGCTCAGATTTCGGATATTCATTCTGGAAGTTTTTACAATAAAACAGCAGTAAAAGGTGGGGTTGAAATGCTACTTGCAGAGAAACCCGATTTCGTTTTCTTTACCGGAGATTTAGTTAATAATTTAACCAAAGAGGTAAGTGAATATCAAGACATTTTTGCAAAAGTAAAAGCACCGTTAGGCGTTTATTCAACACTTGGTAACCACGATTATGGCGACTATTATTTCGGTAAAGAATCATCACCAGCCAAAGTAAAAAACCTTAAAGATATTATTGATGTTCACAAAATAATGGGATACGATTTATTGATGAACGAAAACCGAAGATTAAAAGTTGATGGTGAAGAAATCGGCATTTTAGGAATCGAAAACTGGGGAATGGGTCGTTTTCCTAAATATGGAAAAATGGAACTTGCTGTTGAAAATACAGATGATTTGCCTGTGAAGCTTTTATTAAGTCACGATCCATCTCATTGGCGTGGAGAGGTTTTGCAAAAATATCCTCAGATTGATGCAATGTTTAGCGGCCATACACATGGAATGCAATTCGGTGTACGTTTAAAGGAATACCAGTGGAGTCCGGTACAATATATTTACAAGGAATGGGCAGGATTGTATCAAGAACAGAAACAACAGCTTTATGTTAATGTTGGCTATGGCTTTTTAGGTTACCCTGGCAGAGTTGGTATTTTGCCAGAGATAACGGTATTTACGCTAAAGAGAGGTTAAAGGAATTAAGAATGCTATCGGTTGGTGTCTCACCAACCGAAAATCTACCAGTAATCTGGTTGGTGGAGACACCAACCAGTAGGTTTAGAGTAATGGTGTCCTATTGAGCTTTTCGAAATGCTTTTTAAAACTTCTTCGACAAGCTCAGAATGACAAAACACTTATCCCGCATTAAAACGATAACCCACGCCTCTTACAGTTTGCAATAATTGCGGATTATCAGGATTCAATTCAATCTTTTTACGCAAGCGTACAATATGCATATCTAACGTACGTGTATTTACATCAGAGTTATAACCCCATACTACAAGCATTAATTCATCACGGTTGATTACTTTACCCGGATTGCGTAAGAAATAAAGCAAAATGCGGTTTTCTAAAATGGTAAGCTCAATTTTCTTTCCATCTCTAAATAAAGTATGAATATTTGGATGATGTTCCATACTGCCAAAACGGTGTATTTCGGCCGAATCTTTATTTACGATGAACTTCACTTTGCTTTCTAACATAGCCACCAAAACATCCATATTAAATGGCTTGGTGATGTAATCTGATGCGCCAAAATTATAAGCATCAATTTTATCTACATCCTGTGCTTTAGCGGTCATCATAATAATCAGGTTTTCGAAACCTTGCTTACGAACAGATTCACAAACTTCAGCGCCTTGTTTACCGGGCATCATCCAATCTAATAAAACAATATCAGGTTGGTCTGCTAAAATCATTCGCTCACCTGCTTCACCATCATTAGCTTCAAGTACATTGTAACCTTCGGCTTTTAAACGGTGCGCCACAAGAAAGCGAAGATTTTCATCATCCTCTACAATTAATATTTTTACTTCTTTAGACATTTATATGTGTGTTTAGGTTGAAAGGTTAAAAGCTGAAGGGTTTAAAAGCTGATTATACAACTTTACAACACCTCAACATTAAAACAACTCAAAATTCAATTTTTAACTATTATAGGGTAATACAATTTTAAACTCAGTACCAACGCCAACTTTACTCTTAACCGTAATTTCGCCAAGCATAAAGTTAACCAGTTCTTTGCAAAATGCCAAACCTAAGCCTACGCTTCCCATTTGGTTATATTCGTTCTGTATTCTGAAAAACTTCTTAAATATATTATTTAATTCTGAAGATGGAATGCCAATTCCTTTATCCGCAAAGCGAAAAACCAAAACTCCTTTTATCAGCTTTGCGCTAATGTGTAATTTTTTGTTTTCGGGCTTAGAGTATTTGTAGGCATTCTCTGCCAGATTATCGAACAAACTACCTAATAAAACTGGGTCAGTTATAAAGGTTTTAAAGCCAACCACTTCGTAAGTTATATCAAAATCAGGATGTTTTAAAGTATGCGACTCTATTGTACTTTCAATAAAATCTTTAATATTAACTTCTTCCTGGTTAAGTTTAATGGCTTTGTTTTCGATTTGAGTGAATGCCAGTAATTTATTCATCAAACCATTTAATTTATCGGCTTCTTCATCTAAAATTTTACCGTAAAGATGTTGTTCTTTCTGGCTTAAAGAAGGTGCGCTTTTAATATTGTTACCCGCAATTTTGATTACACTAACCGGAGTTTTAAACTCATGCGTTAGGTTGTTTACAAAATCATATTGCAGCTTAAACATTTTACTGTTGATGTTTAAGTTTCGGTAAATTAAAAATGCTACCAATAATAACACTCCATAAACCAAAAGCAAAACCAAGGCTATTGGCAAAAAGTAAATAAAAATTTCTTTCTTAATATATGATTTTGATGAAGTGAAGTACAGCTTAAAATCTGAAAAAGCGCCTGGTAAAGCAATTTCCGTAGTTATATTTTCATCAGAAGTATCAATCGGATCGTAAGTTAACGGCTCTACTTTAATACTTTGATACAATAACGGACGCGTATTTATTACCTTGATTTTGTAAGGATTCAACTCAAAAACCAACATATCTTGTTGATACACTGGAGAAGGTTCTAACTTGCGCTGAAGCATTTCCTTATACATTTTTAAATCTTCCTGACGTGGTATGTTTAAGTAAGTTATCTTATTAGATAAAACCACCGAGAAATTTGTAAACAGCTCTTCTTGAGATGGAACAGAAGCGGTATCAAGCTGGTCGATAAAACGAACGAGTTTTAACGCCATGCCATTAAAATCATCATTAACCTTAAAAGAACGGGTATCTTCTTCAGAAAACAATTTAATTGAATCCGGCTTTACAGTTCTGCCGAATTGAAATATGGATTTTGGTCCGATTGAGAAATGACCAGCATTCATTCCATCCTTAACAGGCGTATTTTTAACCTCCGAATCGTAAAACATCACTTTGGAAACAAAAGGATATTTTAGCGTAATAGTATCAACAAATTTAGATGCAGTAGCCGAATCTAAAAAACCATTGTAATAAGAAACTTCGGGTATTTTATTCTGGAAAAATTCGTTATAAGATTGAATACTTTGTTCTAAAACATTAACCTTTTCTGAAACAAATTCGTTCTCGATTGATTTTTTACTGTAGTTAAAAGCCAAAAACAACGATAGAACGAAAAGTATAGATATGAGTGCAATAAAGGTAACACTCAACGAGAAATTTTTCCGATAACCACTTTTCTTCTCCAGGGCCATAACCTATTTTTTATTCAGGTTTTCCTGTAGAAATTCTTCTAAAGCTTTATATAAGGCGGTTCTACCTTGCTGCCTTAAAACCGGATTCGGACCTTCTTCTTTCTCAATATAAGTAACCGAAACATTTCGTTTTTTAAGCTCCTTTACAAATTGTACGCCCTGAGCAACATTTACACGTGGATCTTTTGGGTTTTGAGCAATAAAAAGCGGTGCTTTAAATCTATCTGCATGAAAAACTGGTGAAGCGAAACGAATGTAATCGGTATCGGTTTCGGGGTTGCCAAATATTTCGTAATACATCTGCAAGTTCGATTTTAAGAAAGGTGGTATTGTAGTTAAATAGCTAAATAAACTGATAACGCCAGAATTTGAACCACCACAAGCATAAATATCGGGATTTTTATACAAACAATTCAATGCAATAAATCCACCTAAACCATTACCATAAATGGCTACTTTTTTAGGGTTTGCAATTTTTTTCTGAACAAGCCATCTCACACCATCATTAACATCTTCCTGAATTTTATCGCTCCATTCTTTAAATCCGGCAGCATAAAAAGATTTGCCATAACCACCAGAACCACGATAATTAACCTGCAAAACGGCGTAACCTCTATTTGCCAAAAACTGAACATCGGCGTTGTAACCCCAGGTATTTCTACTTCCCGGACCATTATGAGGCAAAACTACAACAGGTAAATTGGTTGGCTTTTTATTTTTAGGTAATGTTAAATAGCCGTTTATCTGTAAACCGTCGCTACTTTTATAGCTTATCGGCTTCATTTGGCTCATATCATCCTCATTAATTGAAGGATTAATATCAGCCAGTTTTTTAAGCTTATTCTGGTTAACTACATATAAATAGTAAGAACCCGGGTTTCTGTCGGTATAAGTTCTAACCACAAAAACTTTATCGTTTTTGTCTTTATCCATTATCCGCCATTCGGTTCCCGGTAAAAGCTGATCTATTTTTGAATATGCAATTCTGGTGCTATCATCAAGGTAATATTTCTCCTTTTTCCAGGTCTCGCAGGTTACAAACATCATTTTCTTCTTCGCCTTAGAGTATTTGGCATCAACAACATTCAAGGTATCATTACCAAACAAAACCTGTTTCTCGGTTCCTGTTTTTAAATCTAAGGCCACCAATGCATTTTTATCTCTGTTTACATTAGAAATTGCGTAAAGCACATCTGCTTCGTTTTCTGAGAACGCAACAGGTTGAAGTGTGGTTTCAAAATTATTTGTAGTTACAGCCTTAAATGGTAAACGTTCGTTTTCACGATACAAAAGTGTTTCATTTACCCCATCGCTGGCTACAGCAATTTTTAAAATACCTTTATTATCGGTTACCCACTCTGTAACATTACCTGGGTTTTTTGCGGCAATTTCCATGTTACCAGTACGAACGTTCAGCCTGTAAACATCAAAAACGGTTGAATCTCTTTTGTTCGAGGCAACAATAATATACTTATCATCAATTAACTGATCTTCGATAACACGAAGGCGATTTTTTTCGTTTGAACTAAGCTGTTTTTGTTTGCTTCCATCCTTACTTACCACGAACAAATCAGATTTTCTTTCTTTCGATTCATCCTCGGTGTAATAAATCAACTCGTTATTGCTTGTCCAGAAATAAAAACTTATGCTTTTTTCTTCTAGATGTGTAAGTTGCTTAACGGTCCCACTTTCTATGTCTTCTACAAAAAGATCGAGTTTTTTATCCTGAAGTTTTAAATATGAAAGAGATTTCCCATCTGGAGATACATGGTAATATGCTTTATCCTGAGTACGAAAAAAGTTATCTACAGGAATAGTCTGCTCTTTTTTTGAACCTTTGCAAGCACAAATAAAAGCCACTAAAACCAATAAAATAATTCTTTTAAACATAATCTCCTTTTTCGGGACGACAAAAATATAATAACCTGTTAGCTTAAAGGTATTATGCAGTAAGAATGTTACCAACATGGCGAATACCCGATTGTTTCCAATTTAGTATTTAAAATAAACACACAAAATAAAATACAGGTAACATTTAAAATACGTTTTATCTACTAGTTGAGTTTAAGGAATTAGGTATTAAAATGTTACATTTAAAACGAATATTTTCTATAATGAAGTCTGTAATCTTTGTCCTTTTATTTCTGGCAGCCATTGCTTCGAATGCTCAAACATTTCGACCTGGGAGACAAATTGCCAATGATGATGCATCGTTAGCAATTCAATATTATCAGGATGGTGAGTTTGACAAGGCTGCCGTATTACTAGAAAAACTTTTTGCTAACCCAAATAACGAGGGTTATTTTGACATATATTTTAATGTTCTATTAAAATTAAAAAAATACGATGTTGCTGAGAAAACGGTAAAGAAGCAAATTAAGCAATCGCCTGATAATGAAATGTACGCCGTAGCTTTAGGAAAATTATATCAGGAAAAAGGCGACGCATCGGCAGCTAATAAAATTTTTACCGAAGCAATAAATAAATTACCAAAAGACGAATTTCGGATTAGAATGCTAGCAAATAATTTCTATCGTTTCGAAAATTATGAATATGCAATACAAGCTTTTAAACATGGCAGAAAAATATTAAATGATGAAAAGGCTTTTGCATTTGAACTATTAAACATTTATCGCTTTAAAAAGGATAAACCGATGTTGATGCAAGAATATTTAGACATCTTGCCAACAGCTCCGCAACTCCTGCCACAGGCTGAAGCCGTTTTATCGATGATTTTTGAGGATAAAAACGATTATCAAACCTTTCAAACCGGAATTTTAAAAAAGATTCAAAAAGCTCCAGATGCCGAAATTTATATTCAGCTGCTTACATGGAACTATATTCAGCAGCAGGAATATGATATGGCTTTACGACAGTTAATTGCTTATGATAAACGAACCAAAGCAGATGGAACTACGTTGTTTAACGCGGTTTATACTTTTGCTGATAATGGAGCTTACGAAACTGCAATTAAAGCCTATGAATATATAATTACTAAAGGCAAGGAAAATCAATATTATCTGCCTGCTAAAATCGAATTACTTAATACAAAGTATAATATACAAACCAAGGGGAAATTTAATGTTGCAGATTTAGACCTTTTAGCCAAAGATTATCAGGTTTTATTAGATGAAAACGGCAAGAACAAAAACACCTTATTTGCTGTAAAAAAGTGGTCGAACTTGCAGGCGTATTATTTAAATCAGCCAAAGAAAGCTGAACTTGCTTTGGAAGAAGCATTGAAATTGCCGGGATTAAGTCCGCAGGAAAATGGCCAGCTTAAACTTGATTTAGGCGACATTTACATTTTAACCAAACAACCTTGGGAAGCCTTTTTAGTTTACGAACAAGTAAGTAAACAATTTGAAGGCCAACCAATTGGAAACGAAGCTAGATTTAGAAGTGCAAAACTTTCTTTTTATCAGGGAAACTTTGAATATAGTATGGGTCAATGCATGATTTTAAAAACAGCAACCACCCAATTAATTGCAAACGACGCATTAAATTTAAGTCTTTTAATATCTGATAACATTCAAACCCCAACCGATAGCAGTGCATTAAAAATGTATGCCGATGCAGAAATGCTGGTTTTTAGAAATTTGCCCGAACAATCCATCAAAAAATTAGATAGTATTTCAATTGCTTTTCCGCAAAATACTCTTGCAGATGCGATACTAATGAGCAAAGCTAAAATTTTAATAAAATCAGAGCAGTATGAAGCTGCAGCTGCAATTCTAAAAAAAGTTGATGAAAGCTACAATGATGGAATCTGGACAGATGATGCCCTTTTTACCCTCGCAGATTTATATGAAAAAAAGCTAAATGATTTGGTTCAGGCAAAAATATATTTTCAAAAATTGATTACCGATTATCCGGGAAGTATGTTTACTGCCGAAGCCAGAAAAAGATTTAGAAACTTACGTGGAGATGGCGTTTAGTTTTCGCCTTCCTTTTGTTCATTTTGTTGTTTACCGTAACGCTTCTGCATTTCTAAAGCTAAGCCAACCTCAATAATAAGTGCATATAACGCACAATTAAAAACCAAGCCGAAAAAGTATAATGCAGAATTTGAGCTAAAAATTCTCCACAAAAAAGTATGTGTTGGAAATTGAAAAAACGAATACAAATCTGCTAAAGAACTTAATAAAAAATTAGGTGCAAAAACATGCTTGTCTTCAGAAACAAAAGCAAAAAAACAAATTGTAGTTAAAACAGCAATAATTATAAATGCTTTAAAACATCTATACGGGCGGAAAAATTTCATTAAGGAGTGATTGTTAATTCTAAAACACTAAGTTCGAAAAATTTATGACTTATCTAAAATAATATAAAACATTAACATTTCACATATAAGTCATCTTATTAAAGTATTATTAGCCAAGCTTATTATTTATATTTGTCCATGCTTTTATACAACGTTACCCTAATATTAGAAGATACTGCAGCCGAAGAGTGGTTAAAATGGATGAATGAAATCCACATTCCGGAAGTTATGGCTACAGGAATGTTTGTTTCACATAGACTTTTAAAAGTAATTGATTCGCCAAATGAAGGTGTAACCTATTGTGCTCAATATGTTGTTGACAATTTAGAAAACTACAACGAATACCAGGAAAAATATGCTCCAGCTTTACAGGAAGGTTTGAACGAAAAATTTAAAAATCGTTTTGTCGCTTATAGAAGCTTAATGGAGTTTGTTGGTTAAATAGTCAATATTACTTTAACTTTTCATTGTTTTTGTGGCGCTCTGCATCGCGTATATTTTTCTTCTGTAAATTTTGCTCAAGTGCATCAGTCAAATTAATTCCGGTTTGATTTGCCAGACAAATCAAAACAAATAGTACGTCTGCCATTTCATCAGCAAGGTTTACAGCTTCATCACTTTTTTTGAAAGATTGCTCGCCATATTTACGTGCCATTATACGGGCAACTTCTCCAACCTCTTCCATTAAAATGGCAGTATTGGTAAGCTCATTAAAATAGCGAATTCCGGTTGTGTTAATCCACTTATCTATTGTTTCCTGTGCTTCGTTAATGGTCATGTTTTCGTTCTTCTATTTCTGATTTTAACCTGCTATTGACATCTATTTTAGCACCCTCCAAAAGGAATACTGTTGTACCCTTTTCTCTTGCCAAATTATTTTTCAATTCGCCAATTTTAATAATTTTATCAAAAAACGGTTTTTCTTTTTTCCGTTCGGGATCGCTTTCTCCTGCCTCCCTTATCAAAATTAAATCTTTAATAGGTTTATCCATCTTAAACCAATAAAGATAATCCGCATTGTAAGAAACAGCATTTATGTTTTTAAATTTCGAATAATAATTAATCGCTCCAGCTTGTCCATAATTATCTGTACGCACAACAACTGCTGCTTTATCTTTCACTTTTCCGTAAGCTGAGTCTACAATTGCTGCAAGTTCTTTCCAACCTTGCATATCTGCATAATCCTGCGGCAAATCACGGTTTTTTCCATCTTCCCAGCGCAACGCTCCAACTCTTTCAAATCTATTGTGATTCCGAACAATTTCCTTTGGCGAATAAACCGGCATCAAAAGCGGAATGGTATAGGCAAAAAAACCAACCATTACGAAAATTAACAATACAGCTAAAACATATCTTTTGCCAATAATTTGGCAAATATAAACACTACCAAAAGCCAGCAATGCAGGATACAGACCTAAAGCATAATAACCTTTAGCTTTAAAATAGCTAAAAATAATTATGGTAAAAACGTACGAAAGTATTACCCAAAGATGCTTCCGAAAAGGCTTGTAAACTATTAGACCAACAAAGCAAGCTATAAGAATAAAGATATCACTTATAAAAAAGAGGAATTGTTCTTTGAAGAAATCGGCTCGTTTAACATTTACCAATTGCGTTTCGGCTAGCTCTTTCATATGGCTTATAACAGGAAAGTTATTTACAATTTGCCAGATAACATTCGGAGAGATGATAATCAGCACTAAAAGTATAGAGAAATATAAATGCTTATCCTTAAAAATATTCCGGTTAGGTAAAATTATAACCGCTGGTAATATTCCCAAAACTAAAAACATCACATTGTATTTATTAAGAAAACCCAAACCTAACCAAATGGCAAAACAGTATAGATACTTGGCTTGCCTATTTTCGAAGTATTTTAAAAGGTAATAGTAAATGGCTGTCCACGCTAAAACATCAAAAGAATTCGGTTGGTAAAGAATATTAAGTCTTAAATACGCAGAACAGATATATGCAATAGCTACTAAAGATTTTGCTAATAAATTACCTCTTAACACACCTACAATTTGCCAGGCAAATAGCATGGTTAGCGCACCAAAAAGCGTTGGGAAAAACTTCACCCAAAAAACGCTGTTTCCAAGAAACTTAATAATTACCGAGAAGATTGAGGTTAATGGGGGTATTGAGGTAAAGCCGGCTGCTAAATGGCTACCTTGGTCTAAATGCAGAAACTCATCACGGTGAAGTTCGTAAACACCGTTTACTAAAAAGTAGCTCAGAATAAATTTGAGTATTATAAAAACGAAAAGAAATAAAACTTCTGTAAGGTGATGATTTCTGCTTTTCATTATTCCTTATTTTTCGTGTCAATTAAAATGGTAACCGGTCCGTCGTTTAGCAAACTGATTTTCATATCTGCACCAAAAATTCCGGTTTCTACTTTTTTACCTAGCAAAGCAGATAACTTCAGTATCATTTTTTCGTAAAGTGGGATAGCGAAATCTGGTCTGGCGGCTCTTGTAAACCCTGGTCGGTTTCCTTTTTTTGTGGCAGCAAATAACGTAAACTGACTAACTAAAAGAATACCACCATTAACATCAGCAAGCGCCTTATTCATTAAATCGTTTTCATCAGAAAACACACGCATATTTACAATTTTCTGAGCAAGCCAATCTAAATCTTCAATGGTATCAGCATCTTCAATGCCTAAAAGCACTAAAAAACCTGTTTCAATTTGTCCTGTTGTATTTCCATCAACAACACAACTGGCTTGTGTAACTCTTTGTAAAACTGCTCGCATCTTAGTCTTTGGGATATGTTATGCGAAAGATAAGTATTTTGGAAGAATTGTGCTAAATAAGGGATTAATGCCTTGTATCGTTACCGTGAAAAATACTTAGGTAACTTTCATATCTTGATATTGCGATTTCATCATTATTCACAGCTTCAATTACCGCACAACCAGGTTCATTTATATGTCTGCAATTGTTAAAACGGCAATTGTGAGAAGTTTTGAAAATCTCTCTAAAGAAATGACCAAGTTCTTCTTTTTCAATATCGATAACACCCAATTCTCTAATCCCAGGCGAATCGACAATGAAACCGCCTTGAGGCAGTTCGAACATTTCGGCAAATGTTGTGGTGTGTTGTCCTTTATCGCTCCAATCCGAAACCTCGCCTGTGCGTAAATCTCTATCAGGCAATAAAGCATTAATTAGGCTCGATTTCCCAACACCCGAGTGACCAGAAATTAGTGTAATCTTATCGGTAATAAGTTCTTGAATAACTGGAATATTTATGCCTTTTAAAGCCGAAACCTCATAAGTGGCGTAGCCAATATTTTCGTAAATATCTTTAAAGTCTTGCAGAATTTCCAGCCCTTCTTTGCTAAATAAATCGAGCTTATTAAACACCAAAACCGCTGGTACATCGTAAGCTTCGGCAGTAACCAAAAACCTATCAATAAAACCTAACGAAGTTCTGGGCGATGCAAGCGTAACCACCAAAATCGCCATATCTAAGTTAGCAGCCAGAATTTGAGCTTGCTTGCTCAGGTTAATCGATTTGCGGATAATATAGTTCTTACGAGGCAACAATTCGTTAATCAAACCTTGGTTACTCCCACTTTCGAGCTCAAATTTAACCCTATCGCCAACCGCAATCGGGTTCGTAGTTTTAATCCCTTTTATCCTAAATTTCCCTACAATCCGGCAATCGTAACGTTCGCCGCTATCGGCCAAAACATTGTACCAACTTCCTGTAGATTTAATAACTAAGCCCTGCATATTTTACAACAAAGGTAAATAAAAGGATGGAAGTTGTATTTGTAAAATAGAAGATGAAATTGATAAGGATTTGGAAAGCAAAACCTATGTTTCATTTTAATGTTCGTCCTGCTTTCTGCTTTATCCCGAGAAATTCGGGATGTTCGCGGCAATCAGGTTTAAAAACAAAGGTTATTGCAAGAAATTCCGTTCTATTTGGTCATTCTGACTTTTCGAAGCGTAACAATTTAAGCGTTAATAAAATTGTACTAATGGTTGGTGTCTCACCAACCACAGATTAAGATTTGTTTTCGATTGGTGAGACATCAACCGATAGATGAAATTGTCATCATGAGTTTGTCGAAGCGTAACAATTCAAGCGCTAATAAATTTCACTTAGAAACTATGTTATCGCAGAGTATTTTCCAGTTTGTCATCCTGAGCTTGTCGAAGGACAATAAATTAAAAAGTCTTCGACAAGCTCAGACTGACAACATCATAGAAAATATTATCTTCGTTTAAAATCTAAATACATGAATAACTTCAAAATTATCGGCATCTCCGTTCAAACAACAAACCAAAACAATCAAGCTGCAACAGATTTGGGCAAACTTTGGCAACAGTTTTACGCTGAAGAAATTTTCAATAAAATCCCGAACAAGGAAAGTGAAGATGTTTATGCCACTTACACCGATTACGAAAGCGATTATACCGGAAAATATACAACCATTATTGGCCAAAAGGTAAGTTCGTTAAATAATATTCCTGATGGATTAGTTGGCAAAGAGATTAACAACGAAAACTTGAAAAAATATATTGCAAAAGGCGAAATGCCAAATGCAGTTGTAAATACCTGGATAGAAATTTGGAACAATGATGCGAATCTGAACAGAAGTTACATTGCCGATTTTGAGGTTTATGGCTCTAAATCTCAAAATGGAGAGGATTCGGAGGTTGAGATTTATATTGGGGTTAGGTAGTTGTTAATCTCATTCATTTCGTCATTGCGAGGCACGAAGCAATCTTACCACTTTGAGTTTGATAAGCGAACGCTTTAAGATTGCTTCGTGCCTCGCAATGACGAAGGCTTTAAACTTTCACAAACTTGATAGGCAAGAAACTCAAATAGTGCTACAAACCGAATTTTAACTAAACCTGACAGACGCGGAAATACTTTTTGCTTAATCGAACGAAATAGATTGCCACGTCGTTCCTCCTCGCAAAGACGATAATAGGAAAGGCAGCAGCAACAAAAAGATTGAAGCAAATGGCAGGACTGCTGCAACCGAAGAATTACTGAAGCACCTTTTCTAATTATTAAACTAATTTAATTAACCACCCCACCCTGCGGACACCCCTCCTTGAAAAAAGGATGGGAGTTGAACCCAAACTATAAAAACCTATATTAGTTTTCGGTTCAAAACATGCTATCATTTCATCTAGTTAATCGTTTTATTAAAATATTTTCAAATAATTTTAGAAAAAATTTGCATTTTAAAAAAATAATCTTCTACTTTACGGTGTACAAAGTACACAAAGACAGCATGAATTTTAACACATCAATTATTACAACGATTATTATTACCACCGGAGAAAATCAGGGAGGCTAATTTGTTGTAAATTGAAAAAAGATAAACACAGAAAGCGTCCCGACACAAATCGGGGCGCTTTTTTTTTAAACCAAAACCATTGAAAACTGCACAAATTAATTAACAAGCAAACGTGCAAGGTTCATTAAACCAAAAACTGATGAAAGTATTAAAATTCGGCGGCACATCCGTAGGTTCGGCCGAGAACATTAAAACGCTACTGAGCATAGTGGCCAAAGAAAAATTACAGAGCAATCCGGTAGTTGTATTATCGGCAATGAGTGGCGTAACCAATTTACTTACCGATATGGCCGAAAGTGCCGAACGGGGCGAAAGTTACGATGCTGGATTAAAGGAAATTGAGGCAAAACATTTTGCTGTAATCCGTTCGCTATTACCTGCAGCAGCACAAAACCCGGTTTTTACCCGTTTAAAAATCTTCTTCAACGAGTTGGAAGATTTATTACAAGCCGTAACCAACCTTAAAGAACTGAGCTTACAAACAAAAGACCAGATTTTAAGCTACGGCGAACGTTGTTCATCGTTCATGATTGCGCACATCGCATTGCAACAATTGCCAGAAGCTTTGTACGTTAATGGCTCAGAATTAATTAAAACTGATAGCAATTTCGGACAGGCAAAGGTTGATACCGAATTGACGGAGATATTGATAAATGATTTTTATCAGGCCAATAAAGACAAAGTGCTTTTTGTTACTGGTTTTATTGCCAGCAATGCAGCTGGGAGGGTTACTACGTTAGGTCGTGGTGGTTCTGATTACACCGCAGCCGTTTGGGGTGCAGCTTTAAATGCAGAAGAAATCGAAATCTGGACGGATGTAAATGGTATGATGACAGCCGACCCACGTATCGTGAAAAAAGCGTTTTCTTTGCCAGAATTGAGTTACACCGAGGCAATGGAATTAAGTTATTTCGGGGCGAAAGTGATTTATCCGCCAACGATGATTCCGGCTTTTATGAAGAAAATTCCGCTTGTTATTAAAAATACTTTTCAACCTGATTTTGCAGGAACATATATTAAAAGCGATGTTAAGGCATCGAGCTTGCCGATAAAAGGCATTTCTTCTATCGACCATATCAGCATTATTAACTTAACTGGTAGTGGAATGGTTGGCAAAGCTGGTTTCAGCGGCAGGTTATTTTCTTTGCTTTCTCGCGAGCAGATTAACGTGGTGTTGATTACACAATCTTCATCAGAGCATAGCATTACTTTTGCGGTTAAACCAACAGATGCTGGTCAGGCAATTGCCTTAATTAAAAAGGAATTTGAGCTTGAATTGGATGCGAATAAACTGGCTTTACCAGAGGTTGAAAATAATTTGGCCGTTTTAGCCATTGTAGGCGAGAACATGAAACGCACACCTGGTATGAGTGGACGATTGTTCAATGCATTGGGAAGAAATGGTATCAACGTCAGGGCAATTGCTCAAGGTTCATCAGAATATAACATTTCGGTTATCATCAGCGCAGCTGATTTATCGAAAGCGGTTAATGCGGTTCACGATGCATTTTTTACTGATTTAAAGCGCACATTAAACATTTTCTGCTTAGGAACTGGAAATATTGGGAAAACATTATTCAACCAATTAAAAGAACAAATGCCTTTCTTGGCGGCCAATAACGATTTACAAGTTAAGGTTGCAGGCATCAGCAATACCCGCAAAATGGTTTTCAGTGCAGAGGGTTTATCGCTCGAGGATTGGGAAAATAATTTAGACACCAACGGCGAACAGGCAGATTTAACAGGTTTTGTTAAGCGCATGAAATCGATGAACTTACCAAACTGTGTTTTTGTGGATAATACAGCCGCAGAATCGCCAATAGAGTTTTATCAGGGAATTTTTGAAAGCAGCATTTCTGTTGTTACTTGTAATAAAAAAGGAAACTCTGCCGATTTCGCTCAATACAAATCGTTTAAAGATACTGCCCGCAAATTTGGTGTCGATTTTTATTACGAAACCAATGTGGGTGCAGGTTTGCCCATCATCCGTACTTTAAGAGAGTTGATGATGAGTGGCGATAAAGTTGCCCGCATCGAAGCGATTTTATCAGGAACGATTTCTTACATTTTCAATAATTTTAAAGGCGATGCTGGTTTTTATGAAACTGTAAAAGAGGCACAGGAATTGGGCTATACCGAACCCGACCCACGTGATGATTTGAACGGAAAAGATTTTATGCGTAAAATGTTAATCCTGGCTCGTGATGCAGGTTATCCCTTAGAAGCTGCTGATGTAAAAATCGACAATATTTTACCTGAAGCTTGCTTAAATGCAACTTCTGTTGAAGATTTCTACTCAGAATTACAAAAGAATGCGGTTTATTTTGAAGATTTAAAAAACAAAGCTGCAAATGATGGTAAAGTATTACGTTACATCGGTAAACTGGAAGATGGTAATGTAGAAATCAGCCTACAGATGGTTGATGACAGTCATCCATTCTATATGCTTTCGGGAAGTGATAACATCATCTCGTTCACTACGGATAGATATAAATCTCGTCCGTTAGTGGTTAAAGGCCCAGGTGCTGGAGCAGAAGTTACCGCAGCAGGCGTTTTTGCAGATATTATAAATGTGGGTTCTTTAAGTTAAGAGCAAGTATGTTTTGTCATGCTGAGCTTGTCGAAGCACTTTTTATAAGGTCTTCGATAAACTCAGACTGACAATTCTTATAAACTTAAACGGTTATCTAACGATTCAGAGATAAAAGATAAATATAAGTGAGTTGGTGTAAGGCCTTTAATCCTTGCTCCTTCATCTTTATTCAAATTATGAAAGAAATAAAAGTTTTCGCTCCGGCGACTGTTGCCAATGTAGTTTGCGGTTTCGATGTTTTGGGTTTCGCAGTTAACGAACCAGGCGATGAAGTTGAAATGCGTTTAACGGATACACCGGGAGTAGTTATCAAAAGAATTACTGGTGATGATGGTCGTTTGCCTTTAGATGCTGCAAAAAATACTGTGAGCGCAAGCGTTCAGCATTATTTGCAACACATTAACTGTTTGGATGTTGGTGTTGAAATCGAACTGCATAAGAAAATGCCAATTGGTAGTGGTTTAGGCTCAAGTTCGGCAAGTACTGTTGCAGGTTTGTTCGCCATAAATAAGTTAATGGGCGATTTGTTAACAGCAAAAGAATTGGTTCCCTTTGCCATGAAAGGTGAAGAATTGGCTTGCGGTTATGGTCATGCAGATAATGTTGCACCAGCCATTTTAGGCGGTTTTGTTTTGGTTAGAAGTTACGAACCACTGGATGTAATTTCGCTTCCCACTCCAGCTGGAATGTATGCGGCAATTGTTTATCCTGAAGTTGATGTGCCCACAAAAGATGCCCGCCAAATGATTCGTAGCAAAGTGTTTTTAAAAGATGCGGTAACCCAGTGGGGAAATGTTGCGGGCTTGGTAAGCGGATTATTCATGAATGATTTCGATTTAATTGGACGTAGCATGAAAGATGTTTTGGTAGAACCAACACGCTCTATCTTAATTCCAGGTTTCGAAGAAATGAGAAAGCTGGCGATGGAAAACGGAGCCATTGGTTTTGGAATTTCAGGCTCTGGACCATCAGTTTTCGCCTTGACCAAAGATGAAGAAACGGCAAAAAAAATAACCAAAGCACAACAACAACATTTACACAAACTTAATATTAACAGCAAAGCCTACGTTTCTTCAGTTAACGCTGAAGGACCGAGAGTGATTTAAGTAATAAGTTTTACGTTATAAGTCAGCAAGTGCAAAACTTATAACTTAAAACTTAAAACCTACAACTTAAAAAATGAAACTATACTCAACCAACAATAAAGATTTACGCGTTTCCTTTAAAGATGCCGTTTTTAACAGTATGCCGCAGGATGAAGGTTTATACATGCCTGTAGAAATTCCGCAATTAGATGCAGATTTTATTAAAAATATTGAGCAGTTTTCTTTACCAGAAATTGCTTATAAGGTAGCTTCAACTTTTTTGAAAGATGAAATTCCTGCTGATGATTTAAAAGCTTTGATTGATGATGCGATAAATTTTGATGCACCAGCAGTAAAGCTTGATGATAAAACTTTCGTACTAGAACTTTTCCACGGACCATCACTCGCTTTTAAAGATTTCGGTGCTCGTTTTATGAGCCGTGTAATGGCTTATTTCTTAAAAGCTGGAGAACAATTATTAGATGTTTTGGTCGCTACTTCTGGCGATACAGGTGGAGCTGTTGCTTTGGGTTTCTTAGGTGTACCAAATACTCGTGTTACCATTCTTTACCCAGAGGGAAAAGTGAGCCCGATACAGGAATTACAGTTAACCACTAACGGACAAAACATTAGAGCAATTGAAGTTAAAGGCACATTTGATGATTGCCAGGCGTTGGTTAAGCAAGCTTTCGCTGACGATGAACTGAATGCAAAATTTCGTTTGACTTCTGCAAATTCAATTAATATTTCGAGATTAATTCCTCAAACTTTTTATTATTTCAATACTTATGCGCAGTTGAAAAAACAAGGTTTAAACGATGTGATTTTTTCTGTTCCAAGTGGAAATTTTGGAAACATTGGCGCAGGCTTATTGGCTTACAAATTAGGATTGCCAGTAAAACAATTTATTGCCGCAACTAATGTAAACGATACTGTTCCACGCTTTTTGGAAACTGGCGTTTATGAAACCAAACCATCAACTCAAACCTATTCAAATGCGATGGATGTTGGTGCACCAAGTAATTGGGTTCGCATTATGGATTTGTTTAAAAACGATGTTGATGAATTGAAAAAAGTAGTCACTTCTTATCGTTTTAACGATGATGAAACACTTGCAGGCATTAAAGAAATCGATGCTAAATTTGATTATGTTGCTTGTCCGCATACTGCAATTGCCTATTTAGCCATTGAAAAATTCAGAAAAGAAAATCCTGCTGATGAAAGTGCTGCCGTATTTTTATCAACTGCTCACGCTTGCAAATTTCCTGATATTTTCCCTACAGATATAGCAGCTAAAATTGAGATACCAGAACAAGTTAAAGCTTTAGAAACCAAACCTCAGCATGCTGATAAATTAAACACAGATTTTGAAGGCTTTAAAGAATACTTGTTAAAGGGATAATAATTATTGATTTTACAGGTTCTGTCTGTATATGATTTAAATAAACGGTTATCGCCACCACTATTAACAGGACATTTAGAATAAAAGTAACAAATTACTAATTTAGATGTCCTATTAACAAAACTTCAGGCAGATGATTATTAAAGAGGTTCTAGATGAAAGTGGCAAGCTTTACAGTAAGGCTTTGGCTCATGTTTCTGTAGATTGTGTGCTTTTCGGATTTAAAGATAACAGGTTAAATGCTTTAATGTTAAAATTAAAGGGTGAAGAAAACTGGATGCTTCCCGGGGGATATGTTTACAAAGATGAATCTCTTGATGCAGCTGCAGAGCGAATATTATTTGAAAGAAGCGGTGCAGATAAAATTTTTTTAAATGTATTTAGTGTTTTTGGAAATGTGAATCGTTCTGAAGAATATTTTAAAGATTATCCTGATGATTTATGGCATAAACAACGTTTTGTAAGTGTTGGTTACTATGCTTTGGTCGATCACACACAAGTTACTCCGGTTTTAGATGTTTACTCAGATGTTTGCGAATGGGTTCCGGTCGATAAACTCCCTAATACAATTATGGATCATGGAGAGATTTTAAAAAAAGCGCTAACCGCTTTACGAGAGCAAATCAGTTATAAACCTATTGGATACAATTTATTACCAGAAACATTTACAATGCCCGAATTACAAGCTTTATATGAAGCGATATTAGGGCAGAAGTTAAATCGTGGTAATTTTTACAGGAAAATAATGCGTTATAACATTCTGATAAAACAAGCTGAATCTAGAAAAGGCGGAGCACATAAAGCGCCGAATCTTTATCGCTTTGATGAAGAAAATTATAAAAAAGCTTTAAAAGAGTTCAACTGGTAAAATAAAAAAGGCCGGAACAATAATGTTCCGACCTAAACCAACTTATTAAACTAAAAAACTATTCACCTTTTTGTGTTTTTAATGATTGAAGCTCACGTTTGAGCTCATCAATTTGTTGCTGCTGTTCTTTTATGCTTCCAACTAAAAGCGGTATTAAACTCTCGTAATCTACCTTAGTTAAGGTTGCTGTTTTGTAAGCATTCTTACCCGAAACATAATCTTTGGCCTGAACTTTAACAATCTCAGGAACTGCTGTTTTAGCAACGGCCCCAACAAAACCCAATTGAGTATTTTTTGAAAGCTTTAACTTTTCTGCCCAATTTTCATCGTAAGTAAAACTTACAGGTTGAAGTTTAGAAACCTTTTCTAAAGAATTATTTACAGGTTTAATATTGTTTTGTGCTACCTCTTGTGCACTAAGAGAAAATGATGCGGCTACAAAAAATACCGCGAATGAAATTGCTCGTTTCATAATATGATGTATTTGAATTAAAAAGAATAGTTATTGTCTTCAAAAACTTGAAAGACAGGAATGAAAGTTATCTTAAAAAGAACCTTCTAAACGGATGGTGGAGGCGTTAAAACCTCTGGAAAATAGCCTAAAATGGAGAAATTGTGTGATATAATCAATTTCTTTTCTGCCGTTGGAAATATTTTTACGAATGAATCGAAGAGTATTTGATTGTCGAAATATTCGCTTTCAATTTTCTTTTCTTCTTTCTCAGCGTCATCACTTAACGCAGAGTATTCAATGTTTGAAGCAGAGAATTTTAAATATGACATTACATTGCTCACCTTAAAAAATAAGGTAATTGCAACGCAAATGATTAGCACATATTTAATATTTATAAACTTCATTGCTACAAAGATAAGTTGTACAACTTATTAAACAACTAATTGAAGTTAAAGTTCTGTAAGAATTTTGATGATTTCGTTTGTTACCAAATCTATATCGGCATTAGTTGTGCGCCAATTTACAAAGGCTGCCCTTATCCCCTTTTTACCTTTATAAGATGTTGCGGTCATAAAAACCTTACCGCTATTGTTCAAAGTGTTTAAAAAGGTTTCATTTTTTTTGGCATCAACGAGTGCAAAACAAACCGTATTTAACCGAACTGGCGCTAATAATTCAAAGGCAGGATTTTCATTTATAAACGCAGAAAAAAACAAAGCCTGTTCTACATTTTGTTCTACAATTTCCTGATAACCTGATTTACCATAACTTTTTAAAGTAAACCATGCAGGCAAAGCTTTTAATCGACGAGAATTTTCAGGAAGAAAGTTTAAATAGCTAAAGTTTTCTAAAGGATTTCCTAAATATGCTGCATTAGCATTTTGAAAGGTTTCCATTTGCAATAATTGATGCTCATTTTTAATTAAAAACACAGCACTTTCATAAGGCACATTTAACCACTTGTGGCAATCAACTGTAATACTGTCGGCAAAGTCCCAGTCTTCAACCAAATGAGAATATTTAGGACAACAAGCCGCAAAACCGCCAAAAGCTGCATCAATATGCCACCAAAAATTATACTTTTGCTTTAGTTTTTTCATGGATTTGAAATCATCAAAATCAACAGTATTTACCGTTCCGGCACTAGAAATTAATATAAACGGCTGACCATCTAATTCATTAATTTTTCGCTCTAAATCATCAATATCAATTGCCTCTCTGTTCCCTTTGGCAACTTCAACTTTTATCACATTATCGCTACCTAAACCTAACATCGATAAAGATTTTACAGCAGATGAATGTGGTGTTGCAGATAAAACCTTTACCTCATCAGAAACTCCTGAACGGGCAAAATCTTTTCCTGATTGCTTGCCAATCCACTGTCTTGCAACAGCCAAACTTGTAAAATTTGATAATGTAGCTCCTGTTACAAAACCTCCAAAAAAATTATCTGGAAGATTTAATAGTGAGCATAATAATTTGATGGTTTCTAATTCAATAATAGCCGAAACATCGCCATTTCCTTTCGCAGATTGTGTATTCTGATCGTAAACTGAAGCAAGCCAATCTCCAGCTATAGCTGCAGGCGTTGTACCGCCAGTTACAAAACCCCAATACCGCGGACCAGAAGAAGCAACAATTAATGGTTCAAACCTATCATTAAATTCATTCAAAGCCTCTATTGAACCCAAGCCTTCAACATTTAACCGATTATCGATTTCAGCTTGAATTTGTGTAGAAGTGAGCCTACTATCAACCTTATTTAAATAATCTATACCTTGTTCTTTTACTGCATTAAGTATTTGGTCAAGGTTCTCGTTGTCTTTATTTAGAAGGCTCATAATGTTTATTTACGGTTTATCCTGTTGAATGAGGTTGATTTAAAAAATTGCCCTTGCGATTTGTTTTGTTTGCTCTGGTCTGCCCATTGTATAAAAATGAAGGACTGGTGCGCCAAAATCTATTAATTCTTTACACTGCTTAATCATCGCTTCTGTACCAATTTCTTTTGCTTCAGCATTATTTTTTGCGTGAGATAATGCATCCGTTAATTCATCAGGTAAATCAATATGAAAGATTTTAGGCAAAACGTTTAGTTGAGTAAGTGTACTTATTGGTTTTAGCCCCGGAATGATTGGTACGTTAATATCGTTCTCACGGCATTTTTTAACAAAGTCGAAGTATTTTTGATTATCAAAAAACATTTGGGTAACAATAAACTCTGCGCCCATATCAACCTTCTTTTTCAAATATTTAAAATCAGCGTTTAAGTTCGGTGCCTCGAAATGCTTTTCAGGATATCCGGCAACGCCGATACAGAAATCACTTTTAAAGGTTTCTACATCTTCATGCAAAAATTTACCTTCATTATGGTTTTTAATGTGCTGAATTAGGTCTGTGGCATAGCAATGTCCGCCTTTTGTTGGCACGAAAGAATGATCTGCAGCCCTTGCATCACCCCTTAAGGCTAAAACGTTGTCGATGCCTAAAAACTGTAAATCAATCAGTGCGTTTTCAGTTTCTTCTTTGGTAAATCCTCCACAAATTAAATGCGGAACAGCATCGATTTTATATTTATGAATAATTGCCGCACAAATTGCTATCGTTCCCGGACGTTTACGATAGGAAACCTTTTGCAATAAGCCATTCTCCTGCTCTTTGTAAATGTAATCTTCTCTTAATGAAGTAACATCTATAAACGGTGGGTTAAACTCCAATAACGGATCGATTGCATCGTAAATCCATTGTATACTTTGCCCTTTTATTGGCGGTAAAAGTTCGAAAGAGAATAAAGGTTTACCCTTTGCGTTTTTTATATGGTCTATGATTTTCATTTGTTGTTGGTTAGTTCTTGGGTGTTTGGTTGTTTAGATGCCTGATATATCCGTTAATTAGTTTTCCTAAAACCTCGATTTGCTCAAGGCATTCTTTAAGTTGAACATCTATAAGAAATCCTATGTCGAACGCAATATAAATTTGAGTTTCCAGCTCATACAGCGAACCCCTCGCTATTGTTAAGAATTGAATTGTTTCTTTTACATGCTGCCTTCCTGAACCCTCAGCAATATTTGATGGAACAGAAACTGAGCAACGTCTGATTTGAGAAATTAGTCCGTAAGTTTCTTCCTTCGGAAAAGATGATGTCAAATTATAAATATATGTCGCAAATTGTCTAGCCTTCTTCCAAACCTCTAATTCTGTATATTTTTGATAAGCCATTTTTAAATCCTAAAAAACTAAATTCCAAACAACCAACAAACTAATATGCTAGATTCGGGCTAAGCCATCTTTCAACTTCTTCTACAGGCATATTTTTACGTATAGCATAATCATCAATCTGGTCTTTGGTTATTTTACCTAAACCGAAATACCTAGATTCAGGATTAGCAAAATAAAATCCGCTTACCGCAGCAGTTGGATACATGGCATAACTTTCCGTTAATCGAAGTCCGATTTCTTTTTCAGCATTTAGTAACTCAAATAAAGTTCCTTTTTCAGTATGCTCCGGACAAGCAGGATAACCTGGCGCCGGACGAATACCTGCATATTCTTCCTTAATTAGAGCCTGATTATCTAAATTTTCTCCTTTTGCATAACCCCAAAACTCTTTACGAACACGCTCGTGCATGCGCTCTGCAAAAGCTTCAGCTAAACGATCGGCTAGAGCTTTGGCCATGATGCTGTTGTAATCATCATATTTAGATTCAAACTCTTCAACCAGTTCATCAATGCCAATTCCTGTTGTTACCGCAAAACCACCAAAATAATCCTGTATTCCAGATTCTTTTGGCGCAATAAAATCAGAAAGCGCATAATAAGGCTGTCCATCAACTTTTTCAGCCTGTTGGCGAAGGGTATGAATTGTGATGGGTTTTCTGTTATCTGTTTCCAGCTGCTCATTACCAGGTAACTGACAACCGTCAACAGTTAACTCAATATCATCGCCAACCGAATTTGCAGGCCAAAAACCAATTACACCTCTTGCAGTTAAAAGCTTTTCATCAAGAATACGTTTTAACAGCGTTTGCGCATCATCGAAAAGCTTTCTGGCTTCATCGCCAACATTTTTATCATCGAAAATTTTAGGATAACTACCTCTTAATTCCCATGTATGAAAAAATGGCGTCCAATCTATATATGGCACCAATTCTTCTAACGGATAATTATCAAAGACACGAGTTCCGGTAAATTCAGGAACTGGAAGTTCTTCTTTAAAATCTATTTTGAATTTATTGGTTCTAGCCTCTTCAAGTGTTTTAAAACGCTTGTCAGAACGTTTATTTAAATGTGCTTCACGGGCTTTATCATATTCCGCCCTTATTCCCGCAACATAATCATCTTTAGTTTCCGGATTCATTAAAGTGCTGCAAACCGTAACACTTCTTGATGCATCTAAAACATGAATCGCCGGACCAGAATAATTTGGAGCTACTTTAACCGCCGCATGAATACGGGAAGTTGTTGCGCCACCAATAATCAATGGAATGGTAAAGTTTTCTCGCTCCATTTCTTTGGCAAAATGCACCATTTCATCCAAAGAAGGCGTAATTAACCCACTTAAACCAATAATATCGGCATTAATTTCTTTTGCTTTTTTAATGATATCCTGAGCAGGAACCATTACCCCCATATCAACAATTTCGAAGTTATTACAAGCCAGTACAACACCAACTATGTTTTTACCAATATCGTGAACATCGCCTTTAACCGTTGCCATTAATACTTTCCCTGCTGATGAACTTTGATTTTGATCAGGATTATCTAACTTTTCCTGCTCGATGAAAGGCAATAAATAAGCAACAGCCTTTTTCATTACCCTTGCTGATTTTACAACCTGAGGTAAAAACATTTTACCTGCACCAAATAAATCACCAACAATATTCATCCCATCCATTAACGGACCTTCAATTACCTGAATTGGGCGTGGATATTTCTGACGGGCTTCTTCAACATCATCATCAAGGTATTCTACAATTCCTTTTACCAAAGAATGGGATAAACGCTCTTCAACAGTTCCCTTTCTCCATTGCTCATCTTTTACAATTTCTTTTCCTTTTGATTTTACTGTATCGGCGTATTCAACCAATCGCTCCGTAGCATCTTCTCTCCTATTTAAAAGTACATCTTCTACACGCTCAAGTAGCTCTGGCGGAATTTCCTGATAAACTTCTAGCATACCGGCATTTACAATTCCCATATCCAAACCCGCCTGAATGGCGTGATATAAAAACGCAGAGTGCATCGCTTCGCGAACTACATTATTCCCTCTAAAAGAAAAAGAGATATTAGAAACACCACCGCTTACTTTTGCATATGGTAAATTTTCTTTTATCCACCTTGTGGCATTTATAAAATCTACAGCATAATTATTATGTTCTTCTAAACCAGTTGCAACCGTTAAAATGTTTGGGTCGAAAATAATATCCTCTGGAGGAAAACCGATTTCATTAACTAAAATATCGTAACTGCGCTTACAGATTTCTTTTCTACGTTCATAATTATCAGCCTGACCTTGCTCATCAAAAGCCATAACAACAACGGCTGCACCGTATTGCATAATTTTACGGGCGCTTTCCCGGAATTTGTCTTCACCTTCTTTTAAGGAAATTGAATTTACAATACCTTTTCCTTGCAAGCATTTCAATCCGTTTTCAATAACCGACCATTTCGAAGAATCGACCATGATTGGAAGCTTCGCAATATCAGGTTCTGAGGCAATAAGATTTAAAAATTTAGACATGGCCGCTTCAGAATCAAGCATACCTTCATCCATATTCACATCAATTACCTGTGCACCACCTTCTACCTGCTGTAATGCAACAGCCAAAGCCGCTTCGTAATCGCCACCTAAAATTAGTTTTGAAAATTTTGGAGAACCTGTAATGTTGGTTCTTTCACCAACGTTAACAAAAATGCTTTCAGGCGTTATGGTTACTGGCTCTAAACCACTCAAACGCATAAATGGTTCAATAGCTGGAATTTTTCTTGGTGATGCTTTTTTTGCATTTTTCGCGATACAGCCAATGTGATCTGGCGTTGTACCACAACAACCTCCAACGATATTAACAAAGCCTGATTGTATAAAATCATCAACCAAATGTGCTGTTTCATGTGGCTGCTCATCGTAAGCGCCAAATTCGTTTGGTAAACCAGCGTTTGGATATGCAGAAACATAGCACCCAGCTTTTGCCGCAAGTTCTTCAATATGCGGACGCATCTCTTTTGCCCCTAAAGCACAGTTAAAACCAATACTTAAAGGTTTTGCATGCATTACTGAGTTTAGAAAAGCTTCGGCTGTTTGTCCTGATAATGTTCTACCGGAAGCATCAGTAATAGTACCCGAAATCATAATTTCGAGTTTACGACCGATAACTTCTTCGTATTTTTTTATGGCAACGATGGCCACTTTTGCATTTAAGGTATCAAAAATCGTTTCAATGAGCAGTACATCAGAACCACCATCTACCAAACCACGAACCTGCTCGTAATAAGCTTCTTCCAATTCATCGAAATAAATAGCTCGGTAACCCGGATCGTTTACATTTGGCGACATAGAAAGCGTACGGTTGGTTGGACCAATTGCACCTGCAACGAAACATTTGCGATCTGGATTTGCAGCCATAAACTCTACTGCTGCTTCTTTTGCTACGCGTGCACCCTCAAAGCTTAACTCGTACGACAGGTCTTCCATCTGGTAATCTGCCATAGAAATACGCTGTGTACTAAAGGTATTGGTTTCGATAATATCTGCACCAGCACTTAAATACTCCAGATGGATAGCCTTTATAATATCTGGTCTGGTAATGTTAAGCAAATCATTATTGCCTTTTACATCACAAGGATGATCCTTAAATCGCTCCCCTCTAAAATCCTCTTCCGTTAAGGTATAACGCTGAATCATGGTACCCATAGCACCATCAATCACCAAAATACGTTTTTCTAATTCTGCTCTTATACTCATTTGCTTTGTAAAATGTAAGATGGAAAATGGAAAATGGAAAGATGCATCAAACATCTTACATTGAACATATTACATCTCCAAAAAGGCTTATTTTAAAAGTTGGGGTGTTGACTACCACTAAAACTTATCTTCTCTCGCCACTGCTGAGATTAGAATTTAGCACCTTGTGTGGGAACAGGTTGCTAAGACATCGTTGGGTCTAATCCCTCCGTCTTTCTTAATAAGCATACAAAAATGCAACAAAGCAACATCAATTCCAAAAATTATCGCTCTGAAGCCAAATAAAATTACAAAGGCCATGCAATAATGCATGGCCTTTAAAATAATGTTCTGTTTTTATTACTTTCTACTTCCGAAAATACGAAGTAAGAAAAGGAATATATTTAAGAAATCAAGGTATAAAGATAATGCAGCTACAATAGCCATTTTCTTAGATTCTACTTGTAAAACCTGCTCTCCATTTGCTTCGATACCTTCGCCAATTCTTTTAATCTTTTGCACATCATAAGCTGTTAACGCTGTAAAAATTGCGATACCGATAAATGCCATAACTAAACTAAATTGTTCGCTCTGAATAAACATATTTACTAAGCTTGCGATTACTAATGCAATAACCCCAACCATTAAAATTGGACCAAATTTGCTCAAATCGATATTAGTAGTGTAACCCATTACTGCCATAATACCAAAAATACCGGCAGCACCAGCAAAACAACTAACTACTGAACCTGAGGTATAAGCCAATAAGATAAAGCTCAAACTAATTCCTGTTAAAACAGAATAAAGCACAAACACACCAATTAATGAGGTGTATGAAAGTTTGCTTAAGCCAAATCCCATTAATAAAACTAAGCCAAGTGGTGCAAACATTGCGATATAACCAAAAATCGACATACCAACTTTTCCTGTTGATGGATTTACAGTCAATAAATATTGCATTAATTCTTTGTTCTCGCTAAATAAGTAAGCAGCAACTGTTGAAAGGCAAAGGGCTACAAACATCCAGGTAAAAACGTTTGCAAAGAATTTTTTAGAAACAGAGCCTTGTTGTACAAAAACGCTGTTATCTTGATATTGATAATTTTGTTGTTCCATTTTTTGTTTTGTGTATTTAAATTATATAAAAATAGATATTTTAATTCAATCTTTTTGTCAGCAACTCTTCAACTTTTTTAAAGAATTGTAACGGTTTTAGCGTACGCCATGGCATTTCATCAAACGAACCCCCAAAATTGATGTAATAATCGATGTTGTTATCTTTAAATTCTCTTATTACATGTTCTTGAAAATTTACACCAACAATCCAGCCATCTTCAACTTCCTGAAACCATTCTTCATAATAACTATCATCAGATGAATGGAAGTTTAAAACATTTTCTCCTATCAGGATAAATTTATTGATGCCTTCATCCATCATTAATTCTAAAATATCGCGTTTAAGCAACATAATATCATTATTTATGGCATCGTTCCATTCCCCAATAAATTCGATGATGGCATAACTTCTATCATAATCAACAAAAAGCACCTTCATATACAAAGTACTCGATCCAAATTCATCCCATTGCGGATGTAATAGAAAATTATAAATCTGCTTATCGAAGTATAACTCAGAATATTCTGTATTGTAAAATGGCGAACGCTCATCTTCTGCTGAGATATATTCATCCCTCCACTGATAATACGGCTCTATCTCATGCATTAGGTAAAATTTAGATTTAAAGATTTACGATTTTAGATTTAGTAATCGCAAATGTTATTCGTTTGATACTAGGCTGTTAAAATCGTAACTCATAAATCTACTATCGTAAATTCAAATGTCCTGCCTCAACGGCTTTACGAACGCTTCCATGTCGATTTAATAAATCTGCAGCTTCATCGTAATTAATGTGCAATTCATCAGCTACCATTTGTATTCCGCGGTCAACCAGTTTATTATTTGTTAACTGCATATCAACCATTTTATTGCCAACAACACGTCCAAGCTGAACCATCACAGTGGTACTCAGCATGTTTAAAACCAACTTTTGCGCAGTACCTGATTTCATCCGAGTAGAACCAGTTACAAACTCAGGCCCTACCACAACTTCCACAGGAAAATCAGATTCAGCCGCAATTGGCCCGCCAGTGTTACAAACAATACACCCGGTTAAAACGCCCAATTTTCTTGCGGTATTTAACCCACCAATTACGTATGGTGTTGTGCCTGATGCCGCTAAACCAACCAAACAATCTTTCTCATTAATATCAAATTCCTGCAAATCTTTCCAAGCTTGCTCTGCATCATCTTCAGCAAATTCTACAGCTTTTCTGATTGCGGTATCTCCACCAGCAATTATACCAACAACCCAGTCGAATGGTACGCCATAAGTTGGTGGACATTCTGATGCATCAACAACGCCTAAACGCCCGCTGGTACCTGCACCTATGTAAAACAAGCGACCGCCTTTTTTCATTCTTTCGGCCACAGCCGAAGTTAATTTTTCTATCTGAGGCAAAGATTTTTCAACTGCAAAAGCAACTGTTTTATCTTCATTATTAATGCCTTGAAGAACCTCCAGTACCGACATTTTGTCGATGTCGTTGTAGTGTGATTCCTGCTCGGTAACTCTATTCATAAATTTAATTTTGATAAAATTCGGTAAATTCTTTTTAAAAAGTAACCAAAAACTTAAAAATATAGGGTACAAAAGTTCTATAGCTTCTTATTCGGAGTTAATTTATGTTAAATATTATAAACAAAAGACTATTAAAATGAGTTAAAAAATTAATCAAACCGCTTATTTTCATAAATTTGTGGCAACGCTGATGAAAAAAAACACCCGAAATAATGCACTAATTGCTATAAGCTATTCTGTAATCTTAATAGTTGGCATGTTTTTGGGTATTAAGTTTATAAAAGATCAGGGATATGGTGTTCAAAAGCCAACAAAACTCGCTGCAAATTCTGAGAAACTAGATGAAATTCTTCACATCATCAACGGTAATTACGTTGATGATATCAATACAGATTCGCTTCAAAATTTACCAATTGATAGTGTTTTACATCAGCTAGATCCGCATAGTGTTTATTTGCCGCCAACAAATGCTCAAAATATGCAAGATGATTTGGAAGGCAACTTTGAAGGTGTTGGTTTAGAATATTATATGCTTAACGATACCATGATGGTAACCGGAGTTATAAAAGATGGACCAGCATATCAAGCCGGAATAAAACTTGGCGATAAAATCTTAAGCATCGATTCTACCATTGTTAGCGGAAGAGATTTACCTAAAGAACAGTTGGCTGGGCGTTTTAAAGGAAAAGCCGGAAGTGGGGTTAATGTATTGCTCCAACACAGCGGAAGTCAGCTCCCTAATAGGGTAATGGTAACTAGAGGAAAAGTTAATATAAGCAGCATAGATGCCGCTTACATGATTAACACTGAAACTGGCTACATACGCATTAGTAAATTTGGCGCAAATACCGATAATGATTTTTCTGCCGCGGCAAACAACTTAAAAGCTAAAGGCATGAAAAAGCTTATTTTGGATTTGAGAGATAACGGCGGTGGTTATTTCAGCGCCGCAACAGGTTTAGCGGATCAGTTTTTACCTGAAAATAAACTTATAGTTTATACTCAAGGCAAGCACGAACCTCGTACAGATTATTTTTCTACCGGAAGTGGTACATTTCAGCAGGGAAAATTGGCGGTTTTAATTAATGAAAATACAGCTTCTGCAAGCGAAATTGTAGCCGGTGCAATTCAAGATTTAGGCAGAGGTGTTATTATTGGTCGACGTTCTTTTGGTAAGGGTTTAGTACAAGAACAATTTGCTTTTAACGATGGTTCGGCATTAAACCTAACCATTGCAAGATATTACACACCTTCAGGCAAAAGCATTCAAAAATCATACAAAAAAGGTTACGATGCTTACAAACACGAGCTTGATGAACGCATGAACGACGGCGAATTAACCGGAGACTTAACTTCATTTAAAGATTCGCTGGAAAAAAATAATGGTGTAAACCTCCCACAAAGAAAACCTAAAACAGTTGGCGGCATACAGCCTGATGTTTTTGTAAAATTAGATACCACTGGTTACAATAAATTTTACAACACTTTAGTAAGTAAAAAAGTATTATCTGATTATGTTTTTAATGTTTTAACAGGAAAATACAGTTCTTCATATATTGAACAAAACATAAATACCATTAACCTAAACGATTTAGATTTTAAAGATTTTATTGGTTTTCTTCAACGTAAGAATGTTCAAATCGACCGTTTTCAGCTATATAATTCGCGTGGGTTAATTTTAAACGATTTGAAAGCGTTGCTTTGCAGATATTATTTAGGAGATGTTGGTTATTACAGGGCTGCAAATCAAAACGACAATGTAGTTAAACAGGCCTTAAATAGTTTGCAATAATATAACCGCTCAGCATTATTTATGACACTTGAAACGGACCGATTGATTTTGCATCCGCTAACTCATAACCAGCTACTAAAGTACGTTAGAAACAATAATTCGCTTGAAAAAGAACTTAAGCTGAAACCAGGTAAAAACATAATTTCAGATGAACTTGAGCAAGCGATTCGTGAAACCATTTTGCCTAACGTAATCGATTCGAATAAAAACTACTTATACAATACCTTATGGTCGATTATTTCAAAAACCGATGAGCAATTAATTGGGGATTTATGTTTTGTTGGCGAACCTGATGCAAATGGTGAAATCGAAATTGGCTATAGCACCTACCCCAATTTTAGAAATAAAGGCTTCATGACCGAAGCCATTGGTAGATTAATTGAGTGGGCAGCAACACAACCAGATGTAAAAATGATTACAGCTTCTACCGAAGTTGACAACATCGCTTCTTATTCTATTTTGGAAAAAAATAATTTTATTAAAATTGCCGAAGGCGAAGGCATGTTTACCTGGAAACTAAGTTTAAAATAAATTATGAGAACATTATTTTCAATAACTTTTTGCTTAATTTTTACGAGCGTTTTGGCACAACACCCAAAGCTAAAAATTATAAATATAGCACCGAATTTATACAAATACACCACTTATAACACATACAAAGGTGCTGTAACCGATGCCAATGCAGTTTATCTGGTAACTAAAAAAGGTGTTGTCGTAATAGATGCACCTTGGGATCCGACTCAATTTCAGCCATTTCTAGATAGTATAAAAGCTAAACACAACCAAAAAGTTGTACTTGCAATTGCAACCCATTCTCACGATGACAGAGCCGGAGGTTTGGCATTTTTTAAAGCAAAAGGCATTAAAACGTACGCAACAAAAAATACCAATAAAATACTTTCAAAATTAAAAAAACCTACTGCACAGTTTACTTTTAACGGCGATACATCTTTCAATGTTGGAGGCGTAAATATTCAAACATTTTTTGCCGGAGAAGGGCATACAAAAGACAATATTACCGTTTGGTTTGAGCAAGATAAAGTTTTGTACGGGGGCTGTTTTGTTAAAAGTACTGATTCAGAAGATTTAGGTTACGTTGGCGAAGCAAATGTTAAACAATGGCCGCAAAGCATTAAAAACTTGCAGAAAAAATATCCAAACGTAAAACTACTAATTCCAGGTCACGGTAATGGCAATACACCAAAAGCACTTAACCACACTTTAGAGTTGTTAAAGGCTGCAGAAGTTAAACCTTAATTTCAAATAAACTCAAACTAATGCCTTCATAGTGCTTAGGCAAACCATCTGTTTTTTCCATGGTTACAACTCCAACATATTCAAAACCGCAGGCTGTATAATATTGTAAAAGCTTTTCATTATCGGCCCAGGTATCCATTCTGATAAAGCTAAGTGCATTTTCAGCAGCATAATTTTTTGCCCATTTTATAATTTCCTTCACAAAAGAAAAACCTCTAAAATCTGTGTGCGTTACAATCCTGTGTATGTAAATCGAATCTTTATCTCTATCGCCCCAAATTAATTTATCGTTAAAGGTTACTGCAAAAACACAAGCAATTTCACCATCTACCAAGATTTTATACTGGCGATTTTCTTCAATTTCTGTTTCTACCAATGTTCTACTGAAACCTTGCCAATGCTTATTAAAAACCTTTTTTTGGTGGGCGATTGCCATATCATAAAATTCAAAAATTTTATCAATATCGCTTGAGATGCTGTTTTTTACTTCAATTTGCATGGGCGTAAAAGTACTATAAAGTTTACGTTTTAAAATTTTAGAAGCGCAAATGCACTGCATAATTTTGAGTTTCTTCATCTATCGGTTGGTGTCTCACCAACTGAAACAATCAAGATAGTTTTCATCCAAAAACTTAAAATCTAAATCGATGGTTGATGAGACACCAGCCACTAGGACAATTTCTATAAAAATAGCACAGAGCAACCCATTGTATCTAAACCTGATTGCAGTGAAAATCCCCCGATTTTTCATCGGGGATTGAAACAAAAAGCAGGGCTGAATTTCCCGAAGAAATACCAGCCCTGCTTTTCTAATTATTTTTTTAACTTTAAGCTTACTTCTGTCTGAAATAAATTTGAATTGGCACACCTGCAAAATCAAAGTGCTCTCTTAATTTATTCTCGATAAAACGTTTGTATGGATCTTTAACGTATTGTGGCAAATTACAGAAGAAGGCAAACATTGGCGATGTTCCGTTAATTTGCGTAATGTATTTGATTTTAATGTGTTTACCTTTTAAAGCCGGCGGTGGGAAAGCCTCGATTAATGGCAACATAACATCGTTTAATTTAGATGTTGGAATCTTTTTACTACGATTTTTAAATACTTCTAAACCAACTTCAATAGCTTTAAAAATACGTTGTTTGTTTAAAACCGAAGTAAATACAATTGGCACATCGGTAAAAGGACGAATGCGTTCGTGAATCTGATCTTCAAAAGCTTTCATTGTTTGGGTATTCTTTTCAATCAAATCCCATTTGTTTACCAAAATCACAATACCTTTTTTATTCTTTTCGGCAAGGTGGAAAATATTAATATCCTGACTTTCGATACCTTCCTGTGCATCAATCATTAATACTACAACATCTGCTTCTTCCAAAGCTTTGATGGTACGCATTACCGAATAAAACTCAAGATTTTCTTTAACCTTAGTTTTTTTACGTAATCCGGCGGTATCAATTAACATAAATTCGTGACCGAATTGGTTATAATGAATTTTAATCGAATCACGTGTTGTACCTGCGTTAGCGGTTACGATGTTACGCTCTTTACCAATTAAGGCATTTACCAAAGAAGATTTACCAACATTTGGGCGACCAGCGATTGTAATTTTAGGTAATTGATTCTCTTCTTCAGGAATATCTTCGAAGTTTTTAATTACTTCGTCCAACAACTCACCTGTTCCAGAACCCGTCATTGATGAAAGCGGATAAACCTCGCCTAAACCAAAACCGTAAAAAGTATGAACTTCGTTATATAAAGCTGTATTATCTACTTTGTTAGCGCAAACAAAAACAGGCTTGTTACTTCTACGAAGCACTTGAGCAATATCATCATCCAAATCAGTAATACCAGTAGTAACATCAACCATAAAAATAAGCACGCTAGCTTCTTCTATAGCAATCATTACTTGTTCGCGGATGGCTGCTTCGTAAACATCTTCGGAATTTGCAACGTAACCACCAGTATCAATTACTGTAAATTGTCTGTCGGTCCATTCGCCAACGCCATAATGCCTATCGCGGGTTACACCGCTCATATCATCAACAATTGCCTTGCGACTTTCAGTTAATCGGTTAAAAAGGGTACTTTTTCCTACGTTTGGCCTGCCTACTATGGCGATAATATTACTCATTGTATGTGTTATTGATAGTTAATGGCTTATAGTTAACGGTCTGTGTGTTTAAGCAAGCTGCCTAAACGATTTGGCTATCAGCCATTGACTATCAACTACTAACCGATTTATTTCGGGCTGCAAAGGTACGCTTAATTATCGTAACCAAAGCTCTTTAAGTAATTCTTTTTGCTTCTCCAGTCTGGAATTACCTTAACAAACAGCTCAAGAAAAACTTTTGTATCTAAAAATTTCTCAGTTTCAATGCGGGCCTCGGTGCCAACTTTTTTAAGCATGCTTCCACCTGTACCGATAAGAATATTCTTTTGCGAATCGCGTTCTACCACAATTTCTGCAGTGATGCGAACCATTGCACCTTTGCCATTCTTCATTTCTTCATCTTTAAAACTCTTTACAATAACTTCGGTACTGTAAGGAATTTCTTTCTGATAGTTTAAGAAAATCTTCTCCCTAATAATTTCAGAAACAAAGAAACGCTCTGAACGATCGGTTAAATCCTCTTTATCGTAATACGGTGGATGTTCTGGCAACATTTCGAGAACTCGTTCCAACAAACCATCTACATTATGATTGTGTAAAGCAGAAATTGCATAAATAGCTACAGGATTTAGCTTCTCTTGCCAATAAGCAATTTTTTCATCAACCTGTTCTTGTAACGCTTTATCTATTTTATTTATTAAAACGATAGTTGGTATGTTTCTATTTAGAATTTTCTCTAAAACATCTTCTTCATCATGTTCTTCATTAATGTCTGTTACGAACAAAAGTACGTCAGCATCGGTTAAAGATCCGTTAACAAAGCTCATCATACTCTCTTGCAAACTGTATTTTGGCTTAATAATTCCCGGTGTATCAGAAAAAACAATCTGATATTCTTCTTCATTTACGATGCCTAAAATACGATGTCTTGTGGTTTGTGCCTTAGGTGTTATAATGCTAAGTCGCTCGCCAACAAGCACATTCATTAGGGTTGATTTACCAACATTTGGTTTACCAATTATACTAACAAAACCTGCCTTATGTGCCATTAAAATATTTTTTAAAAAAAATTTGCACTACAAAGAAACGAATTATATCTTTGCATTCCAATTCGGAAACAGAGTTAAGGATTTAATTCAAGCGGAAAACGAGTTGTATATAGTGCGGGGTGGAGCAGTTGGTAGCTCGTCGGGCTCATAACCCGAAGGTCGCACGTTCGAGTCGTGTCCCCGCTACCAAGTAGATTGACGATGGTAGATTTAAGAATTTAGATTTGAAAAAATCGTAATTCAAAAATCCGAAATCATAAATTAAAATGGCCCGTTCGTCTAGGGGTTAGGACGCCAGATTTTCATTCTGGAAACAGGGGTTCGATTCCCCTACGGGCTACGAAACCGCTTCAAGAAATTTGGCGGTTTTTTTATCAGTAAAACAAAGGTTGGTATATCCTTAAAAATACAATGTAATGCGGGGTGGAGCAGTTGGTAGCTCGTCGGGCTCATAACCCGAAGGTCGCACGTTCGAGTCGTGTCCCCGCTACCAAGTAGATTGACGATGGTAGGTTTACAAATTTAGATTTGAAAAAATCATAATTCAAAAATCGAAACTCAAATATCGAAAATGGCCCGTTCGTCTAGGGGTGAGGACGCCAGATTTTCATTCTGGAAACAGGGGTTCGATTCCCCTACGGGCTACGAAAACCGCTTTAAGAAATTGAAGCGGTTTTTTTATTTTAAAATCTTTTTAAATTAATAGACTGGCTTGGGCATTGATTTCAATGCAGAAGTTTCAATCATTATTTGAAATGCCCGATCAAATATACATCAAAAAATAACTCCAAAAAGTTGTATTACATGTTAATTGTTTTAATTATTTTTGATTACATCATCCACCAAACATGTCATCCCATCTAAAGTTAATACAGCTCAGTATTATTCTTATTTTTAGTTTGTGTTGTATAAATTCTGCATTTGGGCAAGCAAACAAGAAAAGAATTGACAGTCTTTATTTCATTGCCAGAGATATGACTGATTTAGATTCTAGCGAGTTAATGATTGAAAAACTCCTGAAGGAAATTAGAGCAAGCAATTACAATTCAGGAACAATTAACTTGGTGCTATTGAGGGCTGTAAATCTTTACAACAGTGGAAAATTTGATCAGGCATTAAAAGTTTATCAATGGGATTGAACCAGAAGTTCGCGAAGTACAAAACTTTGCAAAACTGTATCATTTACTTGCATTAAAAGCCAACTGCTACGGGAACTTATTCTACTTTGATAAAAGCAACGAATATTTACGTGAATCCAAATATTATGCAGAAAAAATTGCAGATAACGATACGAGATATTATAACTTAGGTAGGTTTTACCGCTTATGGGCAATTAATATTCAGAATAACACAAGCGTTCCGGTAAACTTAGATTCGGTAATGTACTACCGAAAGAAAAGTTATAATATTCAACGGTTAATTTCCAAAAACCCTTCCAAGAGTCCATTAATTATAGAAATCTATTTTTAGAAAGAGGAAAACTAGATTCTGCAAAACATTATTATCAGCTATCTCAGGCCTTAACAAAGAGTTTAAAAGTTGATAAACTTGGAATAGAATCGTTAATCGGACTTGGCCAGGTTTACGACAAGCTAAGTAAAAACGACAGTGCTTTATATTATTATAAAACTGCCTTAAAATTTTCTGAAAAAGCTAAGAGAGTTGGTAATATTAAATTAACTAACAAGTTACTTGCGGATTTTTACACTAAAATTGGCGATAAAAATAAAGCTCAAGAATATGCGAATAAATTTGGAGTGATTACAGATAGTTTAGCCCGAGCGAACAAAATCACATCGAAAGTAACTGCAGATTTGATTATCAAGGATAAAGAAATTTTTCAAGCTAAGAGTGAGAGAAACTATTTAACGATTATTGTTTGCATTATAATCTTTTTATCGATTACCATACTTGCTTTTTTAAGACTGCGTAAAAGGCATACGAAATCTATAAAAACGCACAAAGAAGAGCAAAGTTTACTTAATAAAAAATTTGATGATTTGCAGGTTGATAAACTAAGTGAGGATGTATTAAAAGAGATTAGTAGCTTGGTAAAAACCAACGATCCTGCATTTTATGCAAAATTCAAAGAACATCATCCAATTTTTATCTATAAGTTAACTCAGCATTCTCCTGATATTTTATCTTCTGATTTAGATTTATGTGCCAAATTAAAACTTGGTTTCAACACAAAAGAAATTGCATATTTTTCACGCACATCACAGAGAGCTGTTGAAAGCCGTAAGTATAGAATTAGAAAGAAAATAGGTTTAACAACTGACGATGATTTAGCAACATGGATAGTTAATTTGTAGCGTTAGCAATTTGAGATTACTGAATTAACTCTCAAATTCAGAGATCTCCCTTATCTTTGCGAAATAGTTAATACTGTAGTTTAACTAGTATTTTATCGTAAAACAAGGACTTCTACAAGAAAAATTGCACATCCCAGCAATAGCAGAATTCCACTATTTAATTAACTAATCATCCCAATGGCGATAAGCCGAAGCCATTTATTTGAGCATAATATCTTGGATAAGGTGCTTACATGGATTGTTTTCGCTTACAAATTAATTTATCAATAATATAATCAAAATATGTTTACAGTTGAACAAATTCAAAACGCACATTCGAAGGTAAAATCAGGAGCAGATTTCCCTTCGTATATTCAAGAAATTAAAAAATTTGGCGTTACTGCTTATGAGACTTGGGTAAAAGATAGCCACACACAATATTTTGGCGTTAGTGATTTTAGCACAGCATCGTTACCAAAATATGATGAGCTTGCAATAACTGATGAAATAGATAAGGAAAAATTTGTAGGTTATTTAAAGAGCCACCAGCAAGGACAAACTGATTACTACACTTTTTGCAAACATTGCGCAGAAACTGGAATTGAAAAATGGTCAGTATGCCTTGATAAAATGACTTGTACTTACTACGATAAAGCTGGAACTGAAGTTTTGGTTGAAAACGTTCCGCAGTAAAATATAGCTTTTACAAATACCAAAGCTATTATTCTAACTAATTCTTAAATTTTATTTCAAACCTGGTATCATCAACGCCATAAGTTTTAAGTTTGAAGCCGTAATTGTGATTTAAAAGAATTTCTCTGACAAGGGTAAGACCAATGCCTTGACCATCTTTTTTTGTTGTAAAGAAAGGACTGAAAAGTTTTTCTTCATTCTCTGGAGATATACCATTTCCCGAGTTGGTAATGTTAAGACTATAATCTTCGAAATTAATATAGATTTTAATTATACCATTATTACCGATAGCTTCAACAGCATTCTTTACAACATTAATTATGGCTTGTTCCATTTGCTCAACATCAGCATTAATGATAAATGGCTTATCTGGAATAAGAAATTCGAATTTTATATTTCGATCGTTTGTGGTAAAGTGCATTAATTCAGTTATAGAAATTAGCAAAGGAACTAAATCCAAAGGTTTGCAATTGGCTTTTGGTAGCTTAACTAAATCGGCGAAGTTGCGCATAAAAACATTTAAGTTCTGGTTTCTTTCTGCGGCAACCTTCATTGCATTTTTGAGCATTAATTCTTCATCATTAATCCACAAACTTTGTTGGGCTAATGCACTATTTATGATAGAATTTACTGGTCCGATGGTATTGTTAACCTCATGTGCCATCATTCTAATAACTTTGTTATAAACCCCTTTTTCTGCAGCAAAAATCTCCGCCGTAACTTCCTCCATCATAATAAAAATCCGTTCAAATCCTCTATCAATAAATTTAGATTTCTGAACTTTGTAACTTTGCAAACCATCTACACGAATCATTTTTGATGTTCCGGTTTTCATATCATGGATATGTGTTTCAAGCAAGTCGGGATTAACCTTTAAAATTTCCAGTGCCTTAGGATTAATCTGTTTTATTTGCTTATCAAAATCGAGCGTAATAATTCCGGTTGGAGAAGTTTGAATTAGCTTTTCGAGAAAAAAATGCTGTTCTTCCTGCCTTGTTCTTTCTGCCCTTAACTCATCAATCATTTTGTTATAAACATCAACCAATTCATCAACCTCTTTTTTACCTGTTGATAAAAACTTAACGTTAAAATCTTTATCCTTTATGGCAGAAATACCTTGTTTTAGGTAACCAAGCGGACTAATTAATTGCTTATATAAATTAATAGAAATCACTACAGAAATTAGAATTGCAACTTCTGTTAGCATGAAAACTAACTTCTCTTTCTGGAAAATAAAATAGCTCAACACCAAACAAATAAGGTGCAAAATAACCACGAAAAGAATGTACTTAGTCTTCAGTTTCATTAAAAGGAATTTGATGCTTTTCTAAACGTCGGTAAAGCGCATTTCTGGTAATACCTAAAGAAGCCGCAGCTTTTGTAATTCTATTCTTATGAAAATTCATGGCTTGTTTTACCATTTCAGCTTCCATCTGATCTAAAGTCATTGTACCAACACCTGGTAGTTTTACTTTATCATTTTTTAGAGGTGATAAATTGAGCTGCGATTGAAAATCATCTATACCTAACTCATTTTTACTACTGATTAAAACAGTACGTTCTACGAGATTTTTTAACTGGCGGATATTTCCAGGCAGAGGTAATTGCTGTAACCATCGCATGGCCGCAGGAGAAACCTGCAAATCTGGTCGACCGTAAAGTTCTTTCATATTATCGATAAAGAAATTTACCAAGAGTGGAATATCTGTCGGGCGTTCTCTAAGTGCAGGTAAATGTATGGTTATCAGGTTAATTCTATAAAGTAAATCTTCTCTAAATAATCCTGAAGAAACCATCTCATTCAGGTTTTTATTTGTTGCGCAAACTACACGGGTATCAACAGTTTTAGTTCTGCTGCTGCCTAAAACTTCGTAAGTTCTATCTTGTAAAACACGTAAAAGCTTTACCTGACATGATGCTTCTAAATCACCAATTTCATCTAAAAAAATGGTGCCTTTATTAGCCATTTCAAAACGACCTGTTCTATCGAAACGGGCATCGGTAAAAGCGCCACGAACATGGCCAAACATTTCACTTTCGAATAGCGAAGAAGAAATTCCACCTAAATTTACCTTAACAAAAGGCTTTGCAGAACGCGTACTATTTTCGTGAATGGCTTCAGCAATTAATTCCTTACCCGTACCGCTTTCTCCTGTAATTAAAACAGAAGCATTTGTACCTGCTACTCTTCCTATGGTTTCCAAAATACTTATCAAGCCTGCATCCTCACCAATTATCTGAGAGAAATTGTATTTTTTAGTTAACGATTTTCTGCTTTGCGAGATGGCTGGTTTGCCATTTAGCTGCAACAAGGTTTCTACGGTTTGCAACATATAATCATTGCTCCAGGGTTTGTTTATAAAATCATTTGCACCTAGTTTCATTCCTTCAACAGCAAGTTCTATACTTGCCCATCCGGTAATTAAAACGATTGGCACTTTTGCATCAAAAGCTCTGATTTTTTTAAGCAAGCTCATCCCCTCTTTACCCGATGTATCAATGGAAAAATTCAAATCTAAAATAATCAGGTTAGGTTGTTTGGTTTTCACCATTTCTAAAGCTTGAACCGCATTATCTGCTAAAAGAACCTCGTTCCCTGCTCCTTTTAAAAGAAGCGAGATTGAGGTTCTTACAGCGATGTCATCATCAACAACTAAAATCATATACAAAGTTAAATTATTTAGTCTTCATGCAGTGCAATAGCCGGACGAATTGCCGCAGCTTGCTTCCCTGGATATAAAGAACAGGCTACAACTAGTGCGTAAATAAACAATATTGAAATTAAGATGGCTATAAAATAAACGTTTGCCGGAATGTTAAAGACATTTAAAAGCGGGAATTGAACAGCGAAGAAACAGCCAATTATGATAGATAAAGTAGCTAAAATTAGTGACTCCAAAACCATCTGAGATGAAACTGAAGCACCACTCGCACCGATTGCCCGTCGTAAACCAATTTCTCCTTTTCTTTTGTTAATGTTGTACCATAATACTCCAAACAACCCAAGAGCAACATTAATAATCAGGAAACTTGCAACGATAATAAATAACAACATCGGAATAATGGTTTCCCGATTTCTTGATTCACGCATTTCATCAACATGTTGAATTTCAACAGCGCTTCGTGTGGTATTTGCCATAAACTTATACAGTTTGCTTTCAAAAGTTGCATCAGCTTTTTCACTTACTTTTATCAAAACGGTACTTGTCCATTTTAAATAGGCTGTATCAAGCTGGCTAAACATTACGTTATTGCCGGGTACAAAATCGCCATTTGCCTTAAAATCATTCACTACACCAATGATTTTAAATTTATTTTTATCATCAAAGTCACCAATAACCTTACCTGTGCTTTTTACAGTTCCAAACATTTCTTTGCTGAAGGTTTCATTGATAATAATCCCCTTATCTTTGCCGATTAAATCTTCCGGAACAAACCACCTTCCATCAATCAAATTTACATTCCATACCTTTTGGTAATCAGTACCCACATGGAAATCGCTAATGTTATTAAATTTTTTACCCCCTTGAGATAGTCCTGTACTCATAAAACTAGATGAATAGGGATAATTTGGACTTGCAAAACTTACTTCTTTAATCTCGGGCATGGATTTTAAGCTTTTCTCCAGATTAGCATAAAAGGTGGTTAAAGTATCAGGGTTTTTAGACAATTGCTCACCGCTATAAGCAATTGCCCAAACCCTATTATAATCAAAGCCCAACGGCTTTGAATAGTTCTGATAGTAATAAGTTATGTAAGAAAAAACAGCAAACACAACCAAAAAGGAAATCAGAATTTCTGTTAGGAATAAAAAGTTTTGGCCTCTTTTATTCCACATTAATTTAAATAGATGCTTAAACATATAATATCTTTATTTATGGCGATTTAAGCCTTTAACGCTTTAACAATATTTAATTTAGACATTCTCCAGGCTGGATAAACTCCAGAAATTAACCCAAAGAGAAAGCAGGTTATCAGACTTAAAAACAAGACTTTTAAATTCATGCTGAGGTTAAAATTAGATATGTAATCTAATTCATTTATAAGGTGAATAACCACTATCGAAAGGAATATGCCGATAAGTCCGCCTATAAAAGTTAGAATTAAATTTTCGACAATAAATTGATAAACCAACGTTTTAGATGAAGCTCCAAAAGCTTTACGAACACCAATTTCTGAAGAACGTTCCATAATTCTGGTAATGTTAATATTTACCAAATTGATGGTTGGAAGCAACAAGAAAAGTAACACAAATACACCGCCTATGGTAAGCACTTTTGTTACACCATCATCTGTAGAATTTCCACCCATTCTACGCGTTTTGCTAATTAAATATTCATCGGCGTTGCAATAAACTTTATCAAAATCTAGCGGAATAGGCAATTTTGTTACCATTTGCGCAAACTCTTTTTTCATTTTTGGCAAGGCGTCTTCATCGCGGCCTAATAATACTGCATTACATTGCCCCATTAAACCAGTATCTTTACTATCTCTAGAAAGTGTGTATGGCAAATACATATCGCCTGTAAAGTTTCGAACAGACCCGGGAACATTTTCTACTACTCCAATTACACGGTAGTTAATATTGTCAGCAGAAATGTATTGACCAATTACCGATTTTGCATCGCCAAAATAGGCCTCTTTGGTTTCCTGAGAAATTACTGCAACACGTTCAGCGCTTTTAATTTCCTTATCGCCATAAGGTTTCCCTTCCAAAAATTTATAGTTTAAAACATTCCAGTAATCGGCATTGGTGTATTTATAACTAATAACGAGTTTTTTGTTATTCACATAAGCATTTGAAGATTTTTCGCCAGATGAAATGGCCATTTTCTCTACCGTTTTCAGTTTCGAAACATATTGCTCAAAAAAATTAAATGATAGGTTGCTCATATTCATCCAGCCTTCTTTTGTATTTTTAATTTCAATCCTTTCTACATAGAGCGATCGATTTTGTTTATCTTCCGGATAATCGGGACTAAACATTTTATCTGCAAGTGCAGTGGCTACCATTAAAATGGTTAGCGTAAAGCTGATGCCAAACAAGCTGATGAAAGTGAAAAACTTTCTTCTTTTTAATACAGCTATTGCAATTTTAAAGTAATTCTTTAACATAGCTGTAAATTATTGAACTTGAGATCCATCGAAAAGACGTACTAACCTGTGGGTTTTCTGTGCCATACTTTCATCGTGTGTTACCATTACAATGGTTGTACCTTCATTTTTATTTAGGTTGATAAGGATATCCATAATTTCATTTCCCATGGCGCTATCCAAATTTCCTGTTGGTTCATCGGCAAGAATAATTTGTGGTTGTCCAACAATTGCCCTAGCAATGGCTACACGCTGCCTTTGTCCGCCAGAAAGCTGACTTGGAAAATGTTTTAAACGATTGCTTAATCCTACTTTTTCCAAAGCCGCAGTCGCAAGTTCTTTTCTTTCCTTAGCTGATGAAGTTCTATATAGCAAGGGCAACTCTACATTATCCAGCACCTGCAAATCGTTAATCAAGTGGTAACTCTGGAAAATAAACCCTAATTTCTCATTCCTGAAGTTTGCCAGTTTCTTATCTGAAAAACGACTAATATCCTGACTATCGATAGTGATGTTACCTTTAGATGGCTCATCAAGCAAACCCATAATGTTAAGCAAGGTGCTTTTTCCGCAACCAGACGGCCCCATGATAGATAGAAATTCGCCTTTTGCAATATCCAGACTAATGCTATTAATCGCCAGTGTTTCAACAGTATCGGTTCGGTAAACCTTTTCAATATTTTGTAAGCGTATCATAATGTGTAATTTAGTGTAAAATGGTTAATGGATGATGGACTGAAATTGATAATTGCAAATTGTATTTTGTTTATTGAGCATTGATATTTACTTATTGTTCATTTCATAATTTATTATCCTAATTAAGAGAACCAGAGCAGCTGAAAAGAATCTTAACAATTAAACTAATTTTAGCCTTTAGTGGAGCACCACAGGCTCAGTTCTCTTAATCCGGTTTCTATGTTTTTAATAGGTAATTTTTACATTTTTTTCAAAATCGTATAACGATAAATAGCGAAGCTGGTAATAAGCGCCCCAGAAATCGCGAAGCGAAGAAACATAATCGCGTTTGGCTCTATCATTTTCTTGAAAGGCAATACTCAAATCTGTAATACTTAAATTGCCCAAAACATATCTTTCGCTGGCTATTTTATACTTTTCAGATGCGATTTCTTCTGCTGCATCTGTTAATTTAATTTGCTCCTTCATCATATTAAAAAGTGTTACCTGGGTGATAATTTGCTGTTCGAAAATTTGTTTATCCTGTTCTACAGCGTACGTGGTAAATTGCTCGTTTGCCAATGCCGTTTTGGTGCGGGATTTAGATCTGCCCCAATCCATAACCGGAATAGATAATTGTATTTCTACAGATTGCTGGCTTCTTGGATTCCGATAAACATCGAACACATTCATGCCTGCATTTGAAAAACCTAAATTTGCTCTAAGCGTTGCTTTCAAACCGTTTTCACCTTTAGCTCTGGCAACATCCCTTTTTGCTTCCGCCAGGCGGCGGATAAAACCAATGGCATCAGAACGATTTTCAAAAGCCTGTGCCAATACTTTTTCGGCCACGACAGACATTTGCGCAACCACAGCAGGCATTTCAAGTTTAATGCGATTATCACCCTCAATCCCGGTATAACTGCGAAGATTTAATGTGGCAATTTCTACATCTCTTTTAGCCGTTCCAACTGCCTTTTGCGCATTTAAAACCTCCAACTGAAGTTGAAGAATTTCATTTTTTGATATTTTGCCTAACTCAAACTTTGTATCGGCTATGCCAAGAATACGCTTGGTATTAGTGAAATTTAATTCAGCAATATTCAGGTTTACCTGCGCCAATAATAAATCGAAAAAGTATTCGGTTACGGTAATTGATATTTTCTCCTGTGTTTCGATAAAAGTTTGCTTACTCTCGTTGTACTTTAAAGGTTCAATTTTTTTATCCCACTTTAAGCTGTTAAATTGTAAAAGTGGTTGCGTGTAACCAATTCCATAAGGTATACCGTTGTAAAGAATGTTATCTCTGTCAAAATCGGTAAAACGCTGGAGTTGCGTAGTTCCGAAAATTGTACCACCTGTTGCGGCTATACTCTGACTAAAGTTTAGCGTTAGCGACGAATTATCAAAATGAACCGGCTGGAAAAGTATTGTTCCGTTAGGCTGTTGTACCTGACTATAAGTTTTAGTGTAACCCGGCAAAACACCCTCCAAAGAAAGCTGTGGCTGATAGTTTGATTTAAAAGTTCGCCATTCCCAATATTTGGTTTCCTTAACAGTTGTGGCTTGTTTTGATGCAATTGAATTTGATTTTGCCATTTCAACAACTTGTGGTAATGTAAGTTTAAGCGTATCGGTATCTGCCGCGAAACTCAAAATGCTCAAGCCAATTAATAAACCGGTAAGTAAAATTCCTTTCATCATTTTAATTACTTAGCGTTACGGTTTTTACACTTTTAAAATCACTCATATCCGACGTGATAATTTCGTCGCCGGCTTTTAAACCACTTTTAATTTCGACGAAATCGAAATTGCTTAATCCGGTTTTAACCGTTCTTCGCTCTGCGACACCATTATTTAAAACAAATATTTCTTGAAGATTTGAACCATTAAAAGCTGGTCCGTTGGCTACGCGTAAAATCCCGTTTCGGGTATCCGTTACCAGAAAAACATCAACCTTTTGGTTTGGACGTAACACTTTACTGTCTTTTTGGTTAAGCTGAATATCAAAAGAAACAATAGAATTGCTTACAGATGGAGAAATATTGGTAATTGTACCACGTAACTGTTCTTCTCCAACCTTGATTATAGCTGTCATGTTTTGATGAATTTTATCTAACAGATTATCAGAAATACTGCCTGCGATTTTAAAGCCGCTTAAATCTGCTATTCTTACTAAAGCCTCGCCTGCTTGAACACTCGTACCAATGTTTTTATTCACCCAGGTAATTACGCCAGGACGAGTGGCAGTAAGATTCGCCAAATCAAGCTTGCGTTTCAATCCGTTTAGATCATTTCGCTGAATGGCCAAGGCAATTTCAGCTTCCCTGATTTCAATTTTCATGGTTTGCTGTTTACTCTTAATTTCATTTTCCAGTTGAAGCTTTTCCAGATTGGCAACTCGTAAATCAAGCTCTGCCCGTTCCACATCTTCTTGTGTACCACCACCAGCTTTAAGCAAACGTTTTGCAGAAGAAACCGCATCTTTTAGATTACTGATACGCAATTGTTTTATACTGTTACTGGATTTTATATCGAAAAAACTTTTCTCTAAATCGAGCTTTAGCTTACGGATTTCATTCTCCTTAGATTCCATTTGAAACTGAAGCTTACCAAACTCATCTTCAGTAACCGATTTATCGAGCGTTAAAATAGATTGTCCTTTTTTTACCTGATTGCCTGCATCCATTAAAACATTTTGTATTGATGCATTTATCGGACTGGTTAACACTTCTTCAAATTCTGGAAGTACCTCGCCGGTTGCATTAATTGTATTTTCGATGATGCCAACTTCTACTTTTGCAGTTGTGATATCGGCATCGGTTAAGGCTGGTTTAAAATAAAACCTCACTAACCAAATCACAGCGATAAAAACAAGTAAGATTATGAAAATTAAAAAGTACGTTTTCTTCTTTTTCTTAGCTAAAACTTCTTCTTCAATGAGCTTGTCCATTTAAATATTTTTGAACAAGCTTTTACAAGCAAAATGCCAAAGTTAAACATCTATTAATCAAGTATTTGAAAAATATTAAAAAATAAAAAATGCCCGATATCGAACGTTGTGTTTCATATCGGGCATTTTAATGGGAAATAAAATTTAAGGCTTATCGCTAATTTTAAAAGTTTCTTTCATATTCACCAATCCTTTATTGCTGATGCCCTGAACGATGATTGAAAAATCATCAGCGATATCTCCTGCCTTGAAACTGATAGGAATTTCTCCTGAAGCATCCGTAGTCAATCCGGATTGCCAGTACAACGTTGAATGGTATTGCAAACCGCCATCATCTTCAATAGCCATATAATATTCTTTACCACTATTAATGCCTTTTACAGCAAGTCCTTTTTTTTCATTCTCGGTTAAGCAGCCTATGTACCAAACTCTATCAACTCTAAACCAAGCACCATCCAAATCAGTTCGTATCAGGTATTCTTTGTTCTTGATTGGTTTAAGTCGTTTTGAAAGTGGAGTTCCCGGATAATTTAAAATTCCTAATTTGTGAGCATCCACATAGTCACCACATTCGTTTGCACCAAGCTCTCCTTTAGTACCGAACATGCTGCCTTGCTTTACGGTTATCTCCACATCTTTTAAAGAAATTACGTTTTGAAGATTCTTTAATATTGAGTTTTCCTGATTGTTAGATAAGTTCTCAAATATGGAAGGTTTTACATTTTTAGCTAATGTATTTGTAATTGGGATGAAGGCATCATTCACTTTAATATCATATCCATTTTTTTCCAATCCCAATCGATAATAGATATTCTTATTTTGTTCCACGAGTAAATTATCATTGCTCAATTCAAAAGAACCATCAGTATTACTGCTTATAATTCCGGTATTTATCCCTCCAAAAGAAACTAAATCAACAGCTTTTTTTAATGATTTTTTACCGCTCGTAATTGCCCCAGTCATTAATGGGTAATGAGTTTTAAAAACCGAATCCTGATTTTGTGCAATCAATTCCTCTCGCTTATATCTTCTCCAGCCTTTTATCAATAAAATATCTTCCAGATAATTTTTATCTAACATACCATTACCCGAAGGATTTGCAGGTAGGTTTTTTAAATTATTATGCAGGTAAAAATAGTCCTCTATATTTGCTGTCTTAACACTAATTCGGTTGCGCTGAACCACGGCTACTGAAACAATTCCAGATGCAGCTTTACCACCTTTATCTGCTAACTTCAGTTTTATCCGTACTGAATCTCTTTTGTAATAATTACTTTTTTCGAGCTCAATTTTTGAAGTTAATTCCTGCTGATTATAATGCGCAAAAAACAGCCTTTCAGCAAGTGGTTTCCCGGTATCATCAAGAACCGTCAAAGTTGTTATTCCTTTAGGAAGTGCAAGAAGCGAAACATTAAAAATTCTCGCAGATTCGTTTGATTTTCCATTTAGTAAAACATAGTCGCCCAAATCGTTGTGTAGCATAATTTGAATTGGCTTTGCCTCTTTAGAAGATAAGATAAACCGCAAACTATCATTTACGAGTGCCTTCGGAAGACTGATAGTTACATCTGTATCATCTGAAGCACTTGGAAGTTTTACATTTGAATTTTCTGGTACGTATGCCCCGGAATATAAGTTTACACTATAGCTTTCACCTGTTTGAGGATGGATTGTAAAAGAGCCCATTCCGTAAGCGTTTGTTGATATTTCATATTGCGCTTCGTTATTTTTCATTAACATTCCCTTCAAAGCAAGTGGTCGGCCATCAGTTGTTTTAGCCTCCCAACCTACACGCGATTGCAAACCCGCAACCAATTCCCCACCTTCCGGGTAAAACTTAACATCCACGTTTTGCTTCTCAATTTCGGGCAATGATTTTGTATGGTATTGCACTTCTCCATCAACATTTACATTAAGTAATAATGTAGCCCGATGTTTTAGCAAATTTTCAGGAATAGTGATTGCTACCTGTTTTTTATCCAGCTTGATAGATTTTGAAAAATGCTCATTAATCTGATAATTTACCACAATGTTTGCTTTTCGGTTCGCATCCAGACCATTTACTTCAACCAAAGCACGAATAGCTCCGTTTTTTACTACCGTATCTATTAAAGTAAGTTTACTGGTAAAAGTTGGCTGACTAATATTTAGTACCTTAACAGATGTAGTAAATTGCGCAATTGGTAGTTCTTGAGAATTTAAAACATTTGTATAAGCCATTATCTGATAATTCCCGGGAGGAACAGAATCTGGCAACAATACAAAGTCCGAACTTAAACCATCAGTAATATTAAATTTTTGAGAGACTTCTACTTTTTTAGTTAACTCATTTATGAGCGCAACATTTAAAACCTTATGCTCGCCTACCGGATTTGGAGTATTGAGCAGATAAGCACTAAACCAGATTTTCTCGTTATTAGTATATATCCCCTTATCGTGGTGCAGAAATAAAAAGGCCGTCGGCTTAATTTTACGAAACTGATTTAAATTTTGATTAATTGTGGTTTGCGACCATGAGCTTAAAGCGTGAAGAAATATAAAACAGAGGAGAAAAATCTTTTTCATTTTGTTAACTCGGGCAGCAAACTAATAATCAACACATTAATATTATTGTAATATCGTCATTCGAGTTTTAAAAACTAATTTCATAGTTTCATTGTTACAAAACATTACTTGCTTTTAAGTTAAAATAGTTTCTCTCAGGGCAACAAAATTATGTCTGCTTATTAATAGTTTTAGTTGTAAGACGGCTTTTCAAATTATGTGCACATAATGTATATTTACAATCCCTATTAGTGCAGTTTTTATATGATTGAAAATACCTTTGGCATCAATATCGTGCCAGATAATGATGCTTCTCGCCTCGAAGCTTTGTATCGCTATAGAATTGTAGATACACCATCAGAAGATAGTTTTGATGGAATTGCAAAGCTTGCGACACAAATTTTCAATGTTCCAATCTCGCTTTTATCACTAGTTGATGCCGAATCAGTATTTTTCAAGGCGAATGTTGGTATGGGTAAGGCTAAAGATGCAAACCGGGGTAAAAGTCTTTGTGCACTTGCTGTACTTGATAAAAAGGTTACAGTTTTTGAAGATGCATTGAAAGAGCCTTGTTTAATGGCCAATCCGAATGTGGTTGGTGATTTTGGTTTAAGATTTTATGCCGGAGCACCTTTAATAACGCATGATGGTTTTTTAATTGGAACGCTTTGCATCATAGATAAAAAAGTTAGACAGTTTAGTGAAACTGATAGAGTAATACTCGAAGGATTGGCAAAAACGGCTATGGACCAAATAGAGCTCAGACTTTCATCATTAGATACCATAGAAAAGTTTGAGCTTGCAAATGATAACTTAAAGGCTACACAATTAGAACTTAAAGAATCGGTTGAAGAACTTGCCTCCATTAATGAAGAACTAAGCACTGCTAATGAAAACATTAGCCATTCTTACGATATGACTGTTTTGTTAAACAGGAGTTTAAGGGATAGCGAAATCAGGTTTAAATCATTTATTAATAAAGCGCCGGTTGCCTTTGGTATTCTTAGCGGCAGAGAATTAATTATTGAGGTTGCCAATGATATGATTTTAAAAGTATGGGGTAAAACTAAAACCGTTATTAATAAACCACTTGAGCTAGCACTTCCAGAATTAAAAGGGCAACCATATTTGGAAATTTTAGATAATGTATTTACATCGGGCAAAACATATATTGGAGAAAGTGCTAATGTGAAGCTTAATTACAATGGCGAGTTGAAAGACTCTTATTTCGATTTTATTTACGAGCCTCTTAAAAATGAATCTGGAGAAACTAATGCCATTATTGTAATTGCTAACGATGTAACGGATAGAATTTCCAGAAAGCTGGAACTGGAGAGTGTTAATAGTCAGCTTCAAATTGCTTTACATGCAGGAGAGCTTGGCTCATATAGTCTGGATATTACGACCGGAAAAATGACTTGCTCCGACCAATGCAAAAAGAACTTTGGATTGACAGAAAGTGATAGGTTTGATTTTGAAGATTTAATGGAGGCAATTGTACCCGAATTCAGAGAAAAGGTACAGCAAAAAGTAGAAGAGGCGATAAAAACCAATTCAGTTTATCATGCAGAGTATTCAATTAAATGGCCCGATGACACTATACATTGGATTAATGCGTCTGGACTTCCAGATTATGATGCAGAAGGAAATCCTGCAAAAATGAACGGCGTAACAGTTGACATCACCAGAAGAAAGAATTACGAACGACAAAAAGATGATTTCTTAAGTATTGCCAGTCATGAGCTTAAAACACCAATAACCAGTTTAAAAGCAAGTATTCAGCTTTTATCGAAACTTAAGGATACGCCAAACCATGAAATGATTCCGAGATTAATCGATCAGTCGGCTAAAAGTATGGATAAGCTAAATGCTTTAGTTGATGACCTCCTAAATATTAACAGAGTTAGCGATGGGCAATTACAGCTTGTTAAAGAAACTTTCACTGTTTCAGAAATGCTTAATCTTTGTTGTAATCATGTTAGAATAGCTGGAAAACACCAACTTATTGTGCAAGGAGATTTAGAAGCGAAGATTTTTGCAGATGAACATAGGATAGATCAGGTTGTGGTAAATTTAGTAAACAACGCTGTAAAGTACGCTCCAAATTCCAAGAACATATACTTAATTGTAGATAGCTTCGAAGATAAGATAAAGGTAACGGTAAAAGATTCCGGAGACGGAATAGCTCCTGAAATACAGCCGTTTCTTTTCGAAAGATATTATAGAGCCAACAACAAAAGTAAAACTTACTCTGGCTTAGGTTTAGGCCTATACATTTCATCGGAAATTATAAAAAGGCATGGTGGAGAAATTGGCGTAGACAGCACAGTTGGTGTTGGTAGCAGTTTTTGGTTTACAATTCCCCGGGCTTTATCTTAAATAAAAACAATAACTCATCATGATCAGTTAAACTTCAAAAAGAAATTACTGTAAATATTCTTTATCAGTTACCAATTCCAGCCATTTGGTTTCACCTTTTTCTCTACCAATAACTGCAAGTTGGGTAAAGCTACTGTCTCGGCTTGCGTCATGCCAATGCTCAATATTTGGCGCACATTTAATTACATCGTCTTTCAAAAGCCTTAGTGAAATTGCTTACAAACTCGGTTTTAAATATCCGGAGCATTTTATCAGATAATTTGAAAAATGTGTTGGAAGCACACCAAATGAATATAGAAATATCAATTAGCATAACTGATAAGTTAATCTATTCCCAGTTTGTTTAGGATGTAAGTAGGAAAATCGCATATTTTTAATAGCTTTAGTTCTTAATACTTTTTTAATGGCTAAAACAATCAAAAAGCCCGATGCTCCATCGATTGGAGCCATCTCTAAAACACTCACCGGTATTTCTGGACTTGATGAAATTACTTTAGGTGGATTACCTTCCGGACGCCCAACCCTTATCTGTGGTGAGGCAGGCTCTGGAAAAACCCTTTTCTCGATAGAATTTATTGTTAGAGGTGCCTTAGATTACAATGAACCTGGTGTATTTATCGCCTTTGAAGAAAAGGCTGATGAATTAAAAACCAATGTAGCCTCTCTTGGCTTCGACCTTGATAAACTAGAACGCGATAAAAAAATACGCCTTGATTATGTCCATATAGACCGATCAGAAATTGAAGAAACTGGCGAATACGACCTTGAAGGTTTATTTATACGATTGGGTTATGCCATTGATAGTATTGGAGCCAAGCGTGTAGTATTGGATACAATTGAGAATCTTTTCTCAGGCCTGAAAAATGAAGGCATACTCCGGGCAGAAATTCGCAGATTATTTCAGTTTTTAAAATCTAAAGGTGTAACCGCAATTATTACCGGAGAACGCGGTGAAAAAAGTCTGACCAGACAAGGTTTGGAAGAATATGTTTCTGATTGTGTAATACTTTTAGATCACAGAATAATTAATCAGATTTCTACCCGTAGATTAAGAATTGTAAAATATAGAGGCTCGGTACATGGTACAAACGAATATCCATTCTTAATTGATGATGAAGGGATTTCAGTTTTACCTGTTACTTCACTAGAATTAGATAAAGAGGTTTCATCTGATAGTGTATCTTCTGGCGTAGCATCACTCGATCAAATGCTTGGCAATTCTGGTTTTTATAGAGGAAGCAGCATCCTTGCATCTGGAACTGCCGGTACAGGTAAAACAAGTATCGCCACAAGTTTTGCAAATGCAGCATGTTTAAGGAAAGAAAAATGTCTGTTTTTTGCCTTTGAAGAATCGCCAAAGCAAATTATCCGCAACATGCGTTCAATCGGAATGGATTTGCAGAAACATGTGGACAAAGGGTTTCTTGAATTTTATGCCTCTCGTCCAACCCTTTTTGGATTGGAAATGCATTTGGTTGCCATCCATAAAGCGATACGTAAGTTTAAGCCTTCTGTAGTGATTTTAGATCCAATCACAAACCTGATTACAATTGGCTCGGTAAGTGAGGTTAAAACCATGTTGGTTCGATTGATTGATTTCCTTCAAACAGAACAGATTACTGTTATGTTTACCGCCTTAACGCTAAACAATATAGTAAATGAACAAACCGATGAAGGTGTTTCTTCTTTAGTTGATGCCTGGTTATTAATACGTGACATCGAAAATAATGGCGAGCGTAACCGTGGATTATACATCATGAAATCGAGAGGTATGAAACATTCTAACCAAATTAGAGAATTTGTAATTACAGACAAAGGATTGGATTTAGTTGATGTGTTCTTAACCGAAGATGGCGTTTTAACCGGTTCGGCTAGAGAGGCAAGGTTATTGCTTGAACAAACTGGTGAAATTATTCACGAACAAGCGATCAGCAGAAAAGACAGAGAACTAAGTCGCAAACGTAAGGTGCTCGAATCTAAAATTGACAGCCTTAAATCGGAATATGAATCAGCTGAGGAAGAGCTAAATAAAGTTTACGTAGAAGAAGCTTTAAAGAAACAGATAATGGGCGATACGATATCAAAAATGACTGATTTGCGCCGTGCAGATATTTCATCACAGGGTAAGTCATCTAAAAAAGGAAAAAAATAGTGGGTAAGTTATATGAGTTGCGATTGTATGTCGCAGGAAAAACGCTTAAATCTGTTGTTGCACTCGCAAATCTTCAAAAGATTTGCGAAGAACACTTGGAAGGCAAATACAGTATTGAGGTAATCGATCTTTTAGAAAAACCGCAATTGGCAGAAGGAGATCAGATTCTGGCCATACCTACGCTTGTAAAAAAAGTACCAGAACCAGTAAGAAAAATCATTGGCGATTTATCCAATGTAGAGAAAGTATTGGTGGGTCTAGATATTCGTCCTAGAATAACATCATAACAATGGACGATGGCTACCAAATAAATCCTGAAAACAGTTCAGCAGGTGAGCATTTTGCTTTACGGCTTTTCATCGCCGGCTCATCTCCTGTTTCGGTGAGGGCAATTAAAAATCTTCGTGACATCTGTGAGGAATTTCTCACAGGTCGCTTTACATTGGAAATTATTGATGCCCATCAGCAACCACAGCTGGTAAAGGATGAGAATGTTACAGCCATCCCAATGCTTATTAAAAAAGAACCTCAACCCAAAAGACGGTTGATTGGTGATTTCTCAGATCGTGAAAAGGTTTTGAAAGGCTTAGGTTTAAGGTACTAGCAGATGGATAAATCTATTGAATATAGCAAACTTGAAGAAATTAATCGTGAGCTCAGGATTCAACTTGAAGAAGCAAACGATATTATTCATGCCATTAGAACTGGAGAAGTTGACGCACTGGTTGTAAACGGCGAAGATGGCCATCAGCTATTTACCCTCAAAAGTGCAGATCAATCTTATAGAATATTTATCGAGCAGATGATCGAGAGTGCAATAACACTCGATGCTCGTGGAATTATCTCTTATTCAAATTCTCAATTTGCAGCGCTTTGTAACGTACCTTTAGAAAGCGTTATCGGTAAAAAGTTTTCTGATTTTGTATCGCTTCAATATCACGATTTTGCGAATGAAATTATTGATAATGCCTGGGAGATAGATACAAAAGCAGAATTGTACCTTAAGGATAAAGATGGGGAAGATATACCGGTACAACTTTCGCTGAAACAATTAAGGCTCGATGAAGGCTTTGTTTTAAGCATCATAATTACCGATTTAACCGACCTTAAGAAAACACAGTTATTACTACAATCCAAAAATGAAGAACTAGAGGTGGCCAGAAAAGTTGCCGATGAGCTTAACGAAAACCTCGAACTTATTGTTAAAACCAGAACACAAGAACTTGAGGTTAAGAATAACCAGCTTATCAGCGCATTAAATGATCTACAGGAAAGTGAAGACAACCTACATTCTGCCTTTAATGCTGGCGAACTGGGTAGTTGTAGCCTGGACTTAAAAACCGGGAAAGCTGAAATGTCTGAGAAATTCCGTGCACTTTATGGTTTGCCAATCTCAGGAGAAATTAACTGGGAAATGGTACTTAGTGCGGTTGATAAGGCTTACATTTCTGAGTTGAATGAGGTGCTGGAAAGGTGTATAAAAATAGGCACACCTGTTGACAGTACCTACCCGATAAAACACCTGATTACTGGAGAAAGACGGTGGATGAGAGTAGTCGGAAAGTGCAAAAAGAATCAAGAGAATGAATTTGTAAGCGTTTATGCCATTTTAATGGATGTAACAGACCAAAAGCAAGATGAACAAAGGAAAAATGATTTCATTGCAATGGTTAGCCATGAACTCAAAACCCCTTTAACCTCAATGAAGGGCTACATTCAGGTTCTTCAGGCGAAAGCAAAAAAAGAAAATCTCGATTTTGCAAACAAAGCCTTGGATGGAGCAGACCGACAAGTTGGAAAAATGACCAGTATGATTAATGGTTTCCTAAATGTTGCCAGATTGGAATCCGGTAAAATAATGATGGATTTCAAAAACACTAATCTTGTTGAGCTTGTAAAAGAAATTGTCGAAGAATATATTCCTAGCGCTACCGGACATGAGTTTATCCAGAATTATGATGGTGAATTATCAATTCTTGCCGATTGGGATAAACTTGGGCAGGTGATTAATAACCTTATCAGTAATGCTTTAAAATATTCTCCAGGCAATAGCCAGATTTTAATCCACTGTTACCAAAAAGATAATTGTGCCATATTCAGCATTAAGGATTTTGGAATGGGCATAAGGGCAACGGATTTACCAAAACTTTTCGAAAGATTTTATCGCGTAGAAAATCAAAAGACAGCAACAGTTGCTGGTTTTGGAATTGGGCTTTATCTTTCATCAGAAATCATTGCCAGACATGGTGGTAAAATTTGGGCAGAAAGTGAATTCGGTAAAAGTTCCACTTTCTATTTTAGCATTCCACTTTAAATCACAACCGTTTGTAGTCTATGTACCATTTGGCGAATTATCTTTAAATAGAGCCGCCAACAACCAATCTTGATTCATCAATTATGGTTTGTGCAAAAGAACTTCCGGCAATGCAACGCATCATTCTGCCAAATGCCAGCTTACCTAAATGATAACCACTTGTTTCTGCATAGGTAATTTCTGGATAAAAAAGTTGTGGAATCATCCCATCACTTATGGCAATTACCCCCAAATCATTAGGCACTTGCAAACCTTTTCGTTGTATGGCTTTCATAGAGCCTGCTAAAATTTCATCGCTCATACAAAAAACTGCAAATCGTTTGCCTTTAAAACCAGCTAGTAATGAAAGTGTAAGCTGCTCTGCTTCTTCAGAACTTCTGGCATGAACCGTTTTCAGATTGATTTTAACATCATCCTTAAAAAGAACAGATGTAAACTTTTGCAACCTTGCTTTTGTAATCGACATATTTTTATCTCCAAAAATACCGAGTACATTCACAATGCCTTTTTTTAAAATTTCTTCTGCCGCTATGGTTGCAGCATGCTCATCTCCCACACATATTTTATTACACGATTCATATTGCGGAACTTTATCGAAAAAAATAACCGGAATACCATGAACGTCCAATTTCAAAAAAGGTTCAATATCTTTTGTTTCTGAAGTAATTGCGATAAAAATTCCTGAAACTCTTTTATGTCTGCAACTTTTTAAAATTTGCTGCTCAATTTCCGGATCGTTTGATGAGCGATAAATAATAACTGAATAACCATAAACCCTGGCATCTTCTTCAATGGCGCTTATAAACGAATGATAAAAGAAATTAGACAAGCTTGGAACCACAACAGCAAACTCTTTACTACTGTGGGTACGCAAATTTACGGCATAGGGGTTTGGGTCGTATTCCAGTAATTCTGCAAGTTCATTTATCTTTTTCTTGGTATCAGCAGAAATATCAGGATGATCTTTTAACGCCCTGGATACTGTAGATATACTCACATTTAACCGCTCAGCAATCTTTTTTAAAGTTGGATTCTGTTTCATGGTTTTACATTTGGTTACTCAAATATAAGTTTTCCACAGCAAACATTTTCGCAAATGTTTCCGCAAACGTTTGCGGAGATAAATCGCTGATTTCTATACTTTTAATTTAGATATAACCTTATCTTCATATTAACATTACGAAATATACCCAGCATCATCCTGAAGATCTGTTTACTATTTCAACTGCATAACCAAATATTAAAGATTACAAAATATTCATGTTTCCTCTTTTTAAGGAAGCTTGCAATGAAATAGAAAATATGAGAAACTCTATTGGCCTAACTTTTACATGTCTAATATTTTTCGTTATCAACTGCTTTTCGCAGCAAAGTTCCAATAACAACAAGGCAAGTAGAGCTGCGTGGTGGAAAGAAGCTGTCGTTTACCAATTGTATCCCCGCAGTTTTAAAGATAGCGATGGCGATGGAGTTGGTGATTTAAAAGGCATCATTTCTAAACTTGATTATTTAAAAAGTCTTGGTGTAGATGCTGTTTGGCTAAATCCTATTTTTTCTTCTCCAAATGATGATAATGGCTATGATATAAGCGATTACAGAAACATTATGAAGGAGTTTGGCACCATGAAAGATTTTGATGAGCTGCTTGCCGGATTACATAAACGCAAAATCAAATTGATTTTAGATATGGTGCTTAACCACAGCAGCGATGAGCATGAATGGTTTAAGCAAGCTAAATCTTCACGCACAAATCCGTACAGAAACTACTACCATTGGTGGCCCGAAGAAAAGGGTAAGCCTACTCCCCGATACAGCTTCTTCGATGTTAATAATGATGCATGGAAATACGATGCAACTACCAAATCGTACTACTTGCACTATTTTTCTCAAAAACAACCTGATTTAAACTGGGAGAATGAAAAGCTTCGCAATGAAGTTTATGATATGATGAAATTCTGGCTGGATAAAGGCATTGATGGTTTAAGGATGGATGCTTTTCAATACGCTTCTAAAGATACCACCTGGAAAAAATATCCGGAAGGTTATGAAAAAGAAATTATTAAGTATTACGGAATGGGTCCGAATCTCCATCAATATTTAAAGGAGATGAATAAAACCGTAATTAGTAAATATAATGTTATGACTGTTGCTGAAGGTGCGGGCAGCACTTTAGAAGATGCACACGCTTTGGTTGATGAAGATAGGCATGAGTTAAATATGGCTTATCATTTTGAAATAATGGATATCGGGAACGATCCCAGAGGTTATAAACTCACCGATTTAAAGAAAGCTTTTACCAGATGGGATTACTCTTTTGCCGATAAAGGTTGGCTAGCCATTTTCCTTTCCAATCATGATGTACCCAGAATGGTAAGCAAATACGGAAATGATAGTCTGCAGTTTAGAAGTTATTCTTCAAAATTATTAACCACCCTGATAATGACGATGCGAGGAACTCCTTTCTATTTTAATGGTGATGAATTGGGCATGTCGAATATTAAGTTTAATAACATTGATGATTACCGCGACATTGCAACAATAAACGCTTATAAAAGCATTAAAGCCAAAGGCGAAGATGTGCAGACTTTTATGGATAAACAGAAGTTTATTTCGAGAGATAATACCCGCACACCATTTCAATGGGATGCATCGCCAAACGCTGGTTTTACAACAGGCAAACCCTGGATAAATATAAATCCTAATTATAAAACAGTAAATGTCGTTACCGAAGAAAAGAATCCCTCAAGTGAGCTTTCATACTTCAAAAAGATTGTTGCTTTGAGAAAATCGATGCCAGTATTGGTTTATGGCGATTACAAAGTTTTTGACATTGAAAACCCTGATATTTACTGTTATACCAGAACCGATGGAAAAGATAAGGTTTTGGTTTTACTAAATTTCTCTACAAAAGCATTTACTTATACCATTGATAAGCAAATCAATACTACCGCAGCGAAATTACTTATTAACAACTATAATGGAGTTACAGCTTTAACCAACAACAAAATTAGCCTGAAGCCTTGGCAGTCGGTAGTTTTTAAAATTAATCAGCCTTAATATGATAGTTGCTCAAGCAGAAAAGGCTGATAATTTCGCATCAGCCATAAAGTTAAACTTCGGTTCAATCATTGCCATGAACCTTGGCTTCTTTGGTATTCAATACAGTTTTGGTTTGCAACAAACCAATATGACACCGATTTATTCTTACCTCGGTGCAAATGCAGATCAAATTCCGCTGTTAAACTTAGCCGGACCAATGACAGGTTTAATTATTCAGCCAATTGTGGGTGCAATGAGCGATAAAACCACAAGCAGATTTGGCAGAAGAAGACCTTTCTTTTTAATTGGCGCTATCATCTGTAGCATCTGTCTTTTTGCAATGCCTTACAGCAGTTCTATTTGGATGGCTGCCGGAATCTTATGGATTTTAGATGCCGGTAACAACATTACCATGGAACCTTATCGTGCCTTTGTTAGCGATAAATTACCCTCAGAACAACATGCACTTGGTTTTTTAACACAAAGTTTTTTTACCGGGCTTGGAATTACATTAGCAAACCTTACGCCTGGAATTTTAATCGCCGCAGGTTTAATCAGCATTCATGCCAGAAGCGGAAATAACATTCCATATACCACTTATGCTGCATTTTTTATCGGTGGGATAGTTTCCATTGGTTCAATTATGTACAGTTGTTTTACTACAAAAGAAACACCTTTATCAGCTCAGGAAATTGAAAAAATAAAAGCCGAGCCTGGTGGTGTGAAAATGGTTTTCAAAGACATTGCAGAAGCTTTCAAAGTTATGCCACCAACCATGAAGAAATTGGGCATAGTTTATCTGTTCAACTGGTACGCGATGTTTATATACTGGCAATTTATTACGCTTTGCCTTGCTAAAACCATCTACAACACTACCGATGCCGCTTCAGATGGATTTGCTTCTGCACAATTACTTACAGGCACAGTAAACGGCGGTTATAATGTAGTAACGTTTATAGTTGCCTTCCCACTTGCTTTTTTTGCCCGAAAAATAACAGCGCAAAAGGTTCATTTAATAAGCTTGCTGTTTGGTGGTTTATGTTTGATATGCCTGCCAATGATTCACAATCCTTTACTCTTATTTATCCCGATAATTGGTTTAGGCATTGCATGGGCAAGTATGATGGGAACACCTTATGCCATGCTTGCTGGAAGTATCCCGAAAGCAAAGACAGGAATTTTCATGGGCATTTTAAATATGTTTATCGTTATGCCAATGCTATTGGAAACCATTACCTTCAAATACATATACAGGTATTTGCTCGGGCATAAGCCTGAAAACGCAATACTATTTGCCGGCATATTAATCACGATTGCAGGCTTCATGGTATTATTAATTAAAAGAAAAAACAGTCCAGACACTTTATAATGATCGACTCAAAACCATATAACCTGGCTTTAAACCTTTTGCATGAGGCATCAACTCCCTACGGATTTGTTGCAGCTGTGAAAGAACAGGATAATTATAAACGGGTGTGGACAAGAGATGGTGTAATAACATCGATTGCGGCATTATTAAGTGGAGATGAAGCGTTGATAAAAACAGCAAAAGTAACTTTAGAAACGCTTTTTAACAATCAGCATAAAATCGGCTTCATGCCATCAAATGTTTCGCCAATAGATGGTTCTGTGAGTTACGGAGGAACATCCGGCAGAGCCGATAATCCATCTTGGGCAGTAATTGGTTTAGCCAGTTACACAATCCTAACTGATGATAATACGCTTTGGAATAAATATAATAATGAGGTTGATAAATGTTTTGCTGTACTGGAAAGCTGGGAATTTAACGGGAAAAATTTAGTTTATGTACCGCAAAGCGGAGATTGGGCTGATGAATATATTCAACATGGTTATATCTTGTTCGATCAGTTATTACGCGTTTGGGCATTAAAGTTAGCTTCGAAATTATCGAATAATAAAAGCTGGATGGATAAAGCCTTGCATATTACTGAATCGATTACAGCGAATTATTGGAAAAACGAAGAACAGAAAAACGTTTATGCTGCCAATTTAGCTCACCAGTTAGAAGAAGCATCAGATGATTTTTGGTTAATGGGCTTTAATCCCGCAAGGATTTATAAATACTTCGATTTACAGGCAAATACCTTTTGCTTGTTACTTGGTTTGGGAAATGATAATCAAAATAAATCAGTAATTAATTACATCAAAAATCTATATCAAAACAGGCAATCTATGTTGCCGTCCTTTCACCCAACTATTCAGGATAATGATTATGACATGCAAGAATTAAAAAATAATCATGCTTATGGCTTCCGGAATAAACCAGGTTACTTCCATAATGGAGGTTTGTGGCCTGTTTGGAATGGCTGGCTTGTGGCAGCTTTGAAGGTTCAGAATGAAAATGATTTTGCACAAGATTTATTAACCGACATCGATAAATCAAACATGAAAGATGATTTATTTAATGAATGCTTACATGGAACCATCCACAATCCATGTGGCATACCTAATTGTACCTGGAGTGCGGCCGGAGCAATAATTGGAGCGCAGGCTTTAGTAAATAATGATTTTAATAAACTTTTAATTTTTAATAAAAAAGGATGAGTTCGACAGGAAATGTTTCGGAGAAAAGAGTATTAGTTGTAGGAGAATTGCTTGTCGATCTTATTTCTGATAATAATATTGAATCGCTGGCTTTTGCAGCTAAATTTTCGACAAATCAAGGTGGTAGTGCGGCCAATTTATGCATCAATTTAAAGTGGCTTGGTATTAATTCAGAATTAGTAGCTACGGTTGGAGACGATAATTTGGGTAAGTTTCTAATAAACGAACTTACATCGGCAGGAATAGCAGAAACTTACATTCATCGTTGCATAAATCGCCAAACAAGCATTGTATTGGTTGGTAAAAATGAACAAACCCCTGATTTTGTTCCATACCGAAATGCAGATTTAGCCATAAAAAGAATCGATGATTCAGTGATTGAATCAGCAGCGATAGTACATACAACTGCATTTGCGCTGAGTAAAGAGCCTGCACGGGCTAATATTCTAAATGCCTTAACAAGAGCAAAACAAGCAGGAAAATTTATCTCAATCGATTGGAATTTCGCACCGTCCATCTGGCAGGATGATGATGGTAAAGATGTTTTTAAAAAATTGCTCAAACTAAATCCCTTGCTAAAAATCAGTGTTGACGATTTGGAACGTTTCACGGGAGAATCTTTAACAATAGAACAATCAATAGCCTGGCTAGATGATTTAAATGCACAAATTATTTGCCTTACCTGTGGAAAAAATGGCGTATGGTATAAAGAAAAAAATCACAGCTGGAAGCACAAATCTGCAATGCCTGTATCAACTGTTGCTGGTGTTACCGGAGCTGGAGATGCATTTTGGGCAGGTTTTTTATCCGCTTTTCTCAATGAAAAATCAACTGAAGATAGCATTAGTGAAGCACTGAGAACAGCGAAACTTAAAATTGAAAAGGCAAGCGCCTTATACAAATCATAAATAATCTATCATTAACATAAACTAAGAAACGAAATATGAAATATCATCCCCCTTAAGATTTAAAAAGCACAAATCGACACAAAAAACTAAATTTTCTAACCAATTAAATAAATCTATTATGAACATGACTCTACCAAGCAATTGGTCTGGCTCACCAATGAAACAGAAATTGCATGTACTGAAGAAACTTACAATTTTAAGTTTCTTTATGGTCTTTTTAAGCACAGTAGCTTATGCCCAAACCGTTGTAAAAGGTGTAATTTACGATAGTGATAAAGCCCCATTAGCAGGTGCAACAATTCAGGTTGCAGGTACTAATACAAGAACACAAAGTGATGCAGAAGGTAAATATCAAATAACGGCACCTTCTCCAACATCAAGGTTAACAGTAAGTTTTGTAGGTTTTGAAACACAAACCGTAAGCATTAATAACCAAGCAATATTGAACATTACTTTAGCATCATTAAATAACCTTGATGCGGTTGTTGTAGTTGGATATGCTTCAGTAAGAAAAAGTGATTTAACAGGCGCAGCAACTACTGTTTCTGCGAAAGACTTTAACAAAGGTCCGCTAAATGCTCCTGATCAGTTAATTCAGGGTAAAGTTGCAGGTGTGCAGATGATTAACAACAGCGGTCAGCCAGGTGGTGCTTCAACCGTAAGAATCAGGGGTAACTCGGCTATTACAGGTACAGGTCAGCCACTTTATGTTGTTGATGGAGTAGCGCTTGATGGACGTTCGGCCAGACCATCTACAAGTGCAGGTATCGGTACCGCACCAGACGGAAACCCGTTAAACTTTATTAATCCAGCCGATATAGAATCGATGGAAATTTTAAAGGATGCTTCGGCAACGGCCATTTATGGTTCTCGTGCTGCATATGGTGTGGTTTTAATCACGACTAAACGTGGTAAATCTGGCGATACTAAAATCGATTTCAGTGCTTCTGCAGGTGTAAGTAACATTGCAAGAAGAGTTGATGTTTTATCTGGTGATGAATATCGTGCAGCTTTAACAAAATACAACCTTGCGAACGGTAATTTTGGTACTAGTGTTGATGCACTAGATGAAATAACCAGAACGGCTTATAATCAAAACTATTCTGTAGGTATAAGTGGTGGTGCTAACGGTAATACATTCCGTGCTTCGTTAGGTTATCAGGATCAGCAAGGTATTATCAAAACAACAGATTTTAAAAAATACAGCGCCGGCTTTAACGGAAACTTTAAGTTTTTAGAAAGCAAAAAATTAGGGTTGGACATTAACATGATTAGCAATCAATACCTTGAAAAAATTGCTCCAATTACAACAGATGCAGGTTTTACAGGAAGTTTGATTAGCCAGGCATTATCATGGAATCCAACGCAGTCATTTTACAAACCTGATGGCAACTTATTTATTGATTATGGTTCTACTACCATCAATCCTTTAGCGGCATTAGCAGCAAATGATGATAAGGCAAAAGTTTCGACTATTTTGGGTAGTGTATCGCCTTACTACAAAATTACACCATGGTTAGAATATCGTATGTTAGCGAGTGTAAATTACAGCACTGGTATCAGAAGAGCATCAACTAGAAGTTTCTTAAATCTACAGGGTATTCAGCCATCAGGAAGTTTCTTAGGTGGTTATGCCAGTTACTCAAATAGCGAGTTAATTACCCAGCAGTTTACAAATACTTTAAACTTTAATAAAGAAATCGCAACCAAATTAAACTTAAATGCAATTATTGGTTACGAGTATTCAAACTTTATAAATAAAGGAACTACAAACACCGCTACAGGTTTTGGAGAAATTGCTGCAGATTATACTGATGCTTTTCAAACAACTGCACCAGCAAACCGTACATTCTCTGCATTTAACAATCCAACAACAGAATTGCAATCTTATTTTGCAAGAGCGATTTTCAACTATGATAACCGATACATTTTAACTGCAACTTTTAGGGCAGATGGTTCTACTAAGTTTGGTAAATCTAACCGTTACGGTTACTTCCCTTCTTTCGCAGCAGCATGGGACATTAAAAAAGAAGCTTTCATGGCTAATACCGAATGGCTTGACCAATTAAAACTAAGAGTTGGTTATGGTAAAACAGGTAATCAGGATTTCCCGTCGGGTTCTGCACAACAACGTTATGATTTTGGTAACTCAAACGGAGCGCCAACTTTAGTAGCCATCAACAATGCAAACCCGAACTTAAAATGGCAATCGGATGTACAAACCAACGTAGGAGTTGATTTTGCATTTATGAAAAACAGGTTTACAGGTTCAGTTGATTACTTCCATAAAGAAACAAACGACTTATTATTCCCTCAAATTTCATTCGTACCAGCTGTTGGTGGTAATGTACCGACTTGGGTAAATTTACCTGGACAGATTATCAACAAAGGTATCGAGCTTACATTAAACGGAAACATTGTTGAAACAGATAATATTTCATGGTCGTTAGGTGGTAATGCAACTTTCATTAAAAATAAGGTTCAAAACATTAACGGAATTATTAAAACAGGTTCGTTAAATGGTCAGGGTTTAAGTGGTGTAACTACGGAAGTTATTCAAAATGGCCTACCATTATTTGCAATGGTTACCAGACAGTATAATGGTTTAGATGCAAATGGATTTTCTCTTTACACTGACGATGGTTTTACCAATTATTATGTTGGTAATCCAAACCCTAAGGTTATTATGGGTTTAAGTACCAATTTCAGGTATAAAAAATTATCATTCACAGCTAACTTTAATGGTGCATTTGGTCAGAGCATTTATAACAATACCGCAAACTCTGTATTAGCGATTTCAAATTTAGGAACAAGAAATATTTCTTCGGCACTTGTAAGTTTACCAGTGGCAGAATCGTTGGCTAATCCAATTGCAGCATCATCAAGATATATTGAGAAAGGTGATTACGTAAAACTGGCAAACGCTACCCTGAATTACAATTTCGGTAACATCGGAAAATCAATCAAAGCACTTAATGTTTACATAAACGGCCAAAACCTTTTTGTAATAACAAAATATACAGGTTTCGACCCGGAAGTTAACGTAAACAAGAGTGTAAGTGGTGTTCCATCAGCAGGTATAGATTATACAGCTTACCCAACTGCAAGAACATTCAATTTCGGTGTTAATTTTTCTCTTTAATTTTTAAAAATACAGATATGAAAAATAAATATATTATCGGTTTTACTGTGGTTGCCCTAAGTTTTGCGGGTTGTACCAAGTTAGATGAAAACCTGAATGGCCAGGTAAGTAGTGCCGGCGTGAGTGGAGGTAATGTTTCAAGTTTATTAAGTGCAACATATGCAGCCATGATTGGCCCTTATCAGGCACCATGGAATTGGTCGGCATTACAGGAAGTAACATCTGATGAAATTATTGTTCCAACACGTGCAGGCGATTGGGATGATAATGGTGCATGGCGCTCGTTGCATTTACACAAATGGGCACCAGATCACTCCAGAATTTCTGATGTTTTCAGAGATTTAAATAGTATTTCATATGTAGCAACGAGTGTTTTGGGCGCTAGTCCAACGCCTGCCCAGGCAGCTCAGGCTAGATTTTTACGTGCATTTGCTCAATTCTCTATTTTAGATGGATGGGGACAGGTTCCATACAGAGACCCGGGAGAGGATGTTACTAAACCTTCACGAGTAAGAAGCGCAGCTGATGAAATTGCTTATCTAATAAGTGAGCTAAATGCAATTATTCCTGATCTGCCGGTTGGCCCAGCTATTGTTGCCAATAAAAACGCAGCCAGAACGCTTTTAATGAAAGTTTATTTAAATAAAGGTGCTTTCTTAAATCGTACAACGCCAACTTTTGATGCGGCAGATATGGCAAGAGTGATTACACTTGCCGATGAAATTTCAACAGGCGGCTACACGTTAACACCAAACTACTTCGATAATTTTGCACCCACTAACGATATTTTATCGAAAGAGAACATTTTCACTGCTCAAAACATCGGTGGTGCAAATGGAAGCGATTTAGATGGTCAATGGAAATGTACTACACACTACAATCAAAATCCTAACGGCTACAATGGCTTCTCTTCACTTTCGAATTTCTATGCAAAATTCGAAGCAACAGATACCAGAAGAGGTGGAAGTTACGTTGGCCAGACAAATGTTTCGGGCATAAGAGTCGGTTTTCTTGTTGGTCAGCAATTTGACCAAAACGGTGTTGCTTTGAAAGATAGGAAAGGAAATCCTTTAGCTTTTACACCAGAAGTTTCAATTATCGAACGCGATCCAAATCACCTGGAAGTAGCGGGTATTCGTGTAATTAAATATCCTGTTGATTATGCCAATTCGGGTTCAAGAAAACCAGAAAATGACTGGGTTTATTTCCGTTATTCTGATGTTTTATTGATGAAAGCAGAAGCACAATTAAGAACATCTTTAACAGCTCAGGCATTAACATTGGTAAATTCAATAAGAACGGTTAGAGGGGCTTCAGCATTAACCAGTCTAACATTAGATGTTTTGTTAGATGAACGTGGTCGTGAATTATACTGGGAAAGTTTCAGAAGACAAGATTTAATCCGCTTCGGAAAATACCTTGCCGCATGGCAGGAAAAACCGGCAAGCGAGGCAAAATACCTTGTTTTCCCAATCCCTGATAATCAGCTTGGTAATCCAAACTTAATCCAAAATCCCGGATACTAGATTAATCCAAATATTAAACAAAACTAAGCCTGATTCTTTCAGGCTTAGTTTTTTAGTATAAATCCAATTATGAAAACATTCACGCTACTTTTAACAACGCTATTCTTCAGCTTTATATTAAAAGCACAGCATCCCTGGAAAATCAAAGCCGATAAAATCGACCCTAATAATTACTATGGTGTAACGGTTGCAAACGGAATTATTGGAATAGTTTCTGCACCGCAGCCCTTTAAGGTAAAAAACGTTGTTTTGGCAGGTGCGTATGATACCTATGGTCGTGGCCGTGTGAGCAACTTTTTAAATGGTTTCAATCTGCTTAATATGTACATTGAAATTGATGGAAAAAGACTTGATGGTCAAAACACACAGGGTTTTCAGCAAGAACTTGATATGCAGCATGCTTCTTTCACCACTCAACTTAATTATGGCAACAAAGCAAGCATTAAATACACTTACTACGCTTTAAGGCAATTGCCATTTTCGGTTTTAATGGATGTAACCATCACCGCAAAGGAAGATTTTAAATTAACTGCAGCGAGTGTTATGGAAACGCCTGATGCACTTCGTGATGTGGAGAACTACTACAATGAAATTGACAGGCCACATGTTACGCTAAGTTTGTTAACATCAACAGCAAAAAGCCCAACCGGCAAATTACAGCTATGTGCCTCAAACAGTTTTTTATTTAATGAGCAGCACGGAAATGAACCAAAAATCATCCATGAAATGTGGGACAATAACAGCCATTTAATGAAGTTTAATAAAACGTTAAAAGCTGGTGAAAGCTATACCTATTCTGTTGTTGGAAGTACAATTAGCTCAGCACAACATGCAGATCCGCTTAACGAAGCAGAACGAATGACCATTTTTGCCAAACTTGAAGGACACGATAGGTTAGTGAAATTTCACAATTCGGCATGGGACGAACTTTGGAAATCTGACATACAGATAGATGGCGATCCTCAGGCACAACAAGATGTTCACAGTATGCTGTATCATCTCACTTCATTTTCGCGGGCGGGAACTTCATATTCTCTATCTCCAATGGGACTATCTGGTTTAGGATATAACGGACACATCTTCTGGGATACCGACATCTGGATGTTTCCAGCCCTATTAGTGCTACATCCTGATATTGCAAAATCTTTAATTGAGTATCGTTTTGAAAGATTGGAAGCTGCAAAGAAAAATGCTTTTTCTCATGGCTTTAAAGGCGCCATGTATCCCTGGGAAAGTGCAGATACGGGTGTTGAAGAAACGCCGGTTTGGGCATTAAGTGGCCCTTTCGAACACCACATTTCGGCTGATGTTGCCCTAGCCGCATGGAGTTATTATTGCGTAACCCAGGATAAAGTCTGGCTTAAAGAGAAAGGTTGGCCAATCTTATCTCAAACAGCAGAATTTTGGGCGAGCAGAGTGGAACGAAATGGTCCAAATCAGTTCGATATTAAAAACGTGGTTGCAGCTGATGAATGGGCAGAAAACGTAGATAATAATGCCTTCACCAATGCCGCAGCAAAACTAAACCTAAAAAACGCAAATCTTGCCGCAGCAGTTTTAGGATTGCCACAAAATAAAGATTGGACATTGGTGGAAAACAATATTCCGATTCTAAAATTTCCAGATGGTGTAACTAAAGAACATGCAACTTACAAAGGCGAAGGCATAAAACAGGCCGATGTTAATTTGCTTGCCTATCCTTTAAAAACCATTACAGATAAAAGTCAAATCTTAAAAGATTTGGCATATTACGAAACCAGAATACCTGATGAAGGTACACCGGCCATGACACATGCAATTTTTGCTTTGCTTTACGCAAGAACGGATAATGCAGAAAAAGCCTATAAATATTTCAAAGAAGCTTATCAACCTAACTTAAACCCTCCATTTAGAGTTATTGCCGAAACAAAAGGCGGCACTAATCCTTATTTTGCAACTGGTGCCGGTGGTGTTTTACAAAGTGTGCTTATGGGTTTTGGAGGACTGGATATTAACAATAAAGGCATTGCTCAAATTCCGTCCGTTTTACCTGCAAATTGGAAATCAATAAAGATTACAGGTGTAGGCACCGAAAAGAAAACTTTTTCAGTTACCAATAAAAATTGATAGGATTTAACGGATTGCAAATTAATAACGATTTGCAATCCCTTAGATTTAAAGGTTTAGTTGAATCGTTACTTTTTCATCAGTTTTAAAAGTACACCATTCGTCCAGCCAAAACCATCTTGCAGTGGGTATTCTCCCCCACCACCTTTACTGTTTGTTTCTACAACATTGTACTTTTCCATCAATTTCCCTGTTTCTTTAAAAACAGCAATATTCTGGTTTATCCACCTATTGGTGATGTCATCGGCAAGCTTATCAAAACCATAATTATGTAAGCCTTGTATGCTGATGTACTGCAACGGTGCCCATGCATTTGGTGCATCCCATTGCTCTTTCGTTGTAGTTAAGGTTGTAATCAACCCACCCGCTTTTAAGAAATCTTTTTCGACCCTTGCAGAAACGGCTTTTGCCTGAGCCGGAGTGGCCAATTTAAAGTAAAGCGGAAATGAAGCAGCCAATGTCAACTGATTAGATAATGATTTGGTTTTCCAGTTGTAATCAGTAAAAAAGTCCAGTTCTGTGTTCCAGAAATATTTTAAAATTGCCGTTTTACGGGTTTGCGCTCTTGCACCAAACAAAAGTGATTTCGAATGATTCCCGACCTGCTTATTTGCTTCTGATATTGCAATTTCAAGATTATACATTAGGGTATTTAAGTCTACGGGTAGTAAATCAGTTGTAATTATGGTGCTGAAGTTTTTTCCATCGGCAAACCAACGGCTGCTGAAATCCCACCCCGACTCTGCTGCCGAACGAACATTACGTAAAAAAACTGCTGGTTGTTGTTTAGTTAACTTTGCTGCCTCAAAATCCTCTCTGTAAGATTCTTCACGCGGTTGGTCGCCTGCATCATAGTAACGATTTAAGACCGTTCCATCAGCTAGTTTTACCGAATGATTTGCCGCTTCGCCTTTTTTTAATTCCGCAGCGCCCTTCATCCAAAAATTATATTCTTTTTCCAGCGCATCCTTATAATCGCTCAACTTAACATCGCTGTTATTTTGAGTTAACAACTGCACCATTGCGGCAAAAAATGGTGGTTGAGAACGGGTTAAATAATAACTTCTGTTTCCATTGGGGATAAAACCATACTTATTTATCAGAAACGCGAAATTATCAATCATATCCTTCATGGTTTGAGTTTTTCCTGCCTTTTGCAAACCCAACATGGTAAAGTAAGAATCCCAATAATAAATCTCCCTGAACCTTCCTCCGGGAACGATGTAAGGTTTTGGTAATGGAAGTAAAGAGGTTTGGAATTTAGAAACCGTATCCGGATTTCTTTTCAAAACGGTCCATAAGGTATCCAGATGTTTTTCAATACCTGCATTAATATCCGATTGATAAACTGCATTATGATTTTCAGGCATGGAAAAGTGTTCGTTTACAAACTTCTTTAAACTAAATTCTTTCAAATCTTTTTGCTTTTGGTAAGCGGCTACAATTTCAGCAGGCTTTATCTTCGGAATCGCATCAACAAAAGACTTACCATCAGGATAAATTTTCTCAAGCTGAACCTTTTCAAATAATCCGGGGTACAATTGTTTCGGACTGAGTTCTTTCTGAGCAATTGCCTGAATAGAAATCATCAGAAAACAGATAAAAATTATCGTTTTAAAGTACACTCGATTTAAAATAGGGCACCTTTTTTCCTTGCTCATATTATATATTTAGTTGTATAAACTTAATCAATTTTAGGGTTAAAACTTTCAGCTTTTATTTAAAATGTAACAACAAACATTAATAATGAGTTTGAATTTTTATGTAAAAAAGAAGAGCCATCTGGTTTCAAAACTGCTGATGATTATCTAGGAGATTTCAAGCTTAAATTGTAATATTTTTACTCCATTAAAAAATTCTTTAAATTAAATTTCTACATTGAAAATTAATCATCCAACCATTCTAAATCGTTTAACCATGAGCCACAGATATACACTTAAATTTGTATTTACAATACTCATCACTTTTTTAATATCATCAATAGCTACAGCTCAAACCAAGTTAAATGTTGCAGTAGCCGGATTAAATCATGATCACATTTACCTGATTATGAACAGCTATAAAAAAGGAGAGGTTAACATTATTGGCATTGCAGAAAGTAATCCTGAATTGGTGCAGCGATTTAAAAAGCGTTATCAGCTTGCCGACAGTATATTTTTTAACGACTTGCCTTCCCTTTTACAAAAAAGAAAACCCGATGCCGTATTGGCCTATAATGCAATTAGCGATCACCTGGCTGTGGTAGAAGCAGCGGCTCCGCTGGGTATCTCTGTAATGGTAGAAAAACCTTTGGCCATATCTGTTAAACATGCAGAGCGCATGGCACAATTGGCAAAGCAACACAACATTCACTTATTAACCAATTACGAAACCACCTGGTATCCAAGCAATCAGGAGGCCTTCGTAAATATTAAAGAGCAAAATTTACTTGGCGATGTGAGAAAAATGATTGTTCACGATGGTCACCAGGGGCCAAAGGAAATTGGCGTAAGTAAGGAATTTTTAAGCTGGCTAACCGATCCTAAAAAGAATGGTGCAGGTGCTTTGGTAGATTTTGGTTGTTATGGCGCTAATCTTATGACCTGGTTAATGAATGGGAAAGCCCCAATATCCGTTTCAGCCATCACGCATCAAATCAAACCGCAAACCTATCCAAATGTTGATGATGATGCTACAATTCTATTAGAATACCCTAACGCTACCGGAATAATCGAAGCTTCGTGGAACTGGCCTTTCAGTATTAAAGACATGGAAGTGTTTGGAGATAAAGGTTACATACAGGCCGTTAACGAAAATAATTTAAGGTTAAAAGAAAATGGCAAAGCCGATTATAAGGTATATAAAGCAAAACCATTGGCACCTAATTACGCCAGTAGTTTAGGTTATTTGGCTGCGGTATTAAAAAATGAAATTAAACCACTAAATGATTTATCTTCTTTAGAAAATAATTTAATTGTAGTTAAGATTTTAGAAGCGGCCAAGACTTCGGCTAAAACGGGTAAGAAAGTTTTGATAAAATAGTGTTTCAACCTATACTTGACAAAACTTGCTGCTTAAATAAGCACTTACCCGGTTAATCTATTTTGCACCATTTCGGTAACGTCAGTTGCGATTATCATAATCGCATTGGTGATGCCTTTTTCATTTTTTATTGGCTCATAAATAAAATTGAAATAAACCATCTGGATTTTTCCTTTTACTTCGAGGCTTACGGGTGCCTCTCTACCTACATAACGTTCACCTGTTGTGTAAACATTATCCAATATACCTAAATAAGGTTGGCCGGCTAATTCTGGAAGGGCTATTTCCAGGGTTTTCCCAATAACAGATTTATTTTTACCCCATAACTTTAATATCAGTGCATTTGCAATTTCAATTTTCAGTCTTCTATGGCGCAGAATACCAAATGCAATCGGAGCTTGCTCAAGGAAGCTTTTGAGTTCTATTCTGGTTCTAGAAAGATTTCTGCTAATTAGCTGACCAAGGTTATAAGCATCACTAAGTTCCTGATGTGCAGTGTTTAAATCTGAATAAGCAAGTTCAAGTTCAGTAGAAAGTACTTTAACCTCTTTTTCTGCTAAAATTAATCTAGACTGTACTTCATCAAATAAACCAAGCGCAAGATGTTGCGACGTCAACATAACTAATATATTTTTCAGAAGTTTTAATTCTGCAGTACTCAAACTTTTTTTATTCAGTCCTTCTAACACAACCAAACCCTGCTGCTCGTCGCCTGTTTCAAAAAGGTATTCAAAACCAACGGAATCCAGTTTAAGTTCTATTGCAGGCTCATGATTAAAATAAATTGTTACTTTTTTTAAAGAAAAGGCTTTTCTAATCAGTGATTCAACTTCCTTAATCAATTTTTTTTCAATTGACGCCTTAAACAGAACAGGTGTTATGGTTTGGTTATTTCTTTTCATCGTGCTTACAGGCAGAATATTTGAGCATAACAATACGCTATTTTTTTTAGTTCCGTTATCCTGGTTAACAAAACTTTTTTTTTAACGAATTGTTTGATTATTTGCTGTTTCTAAATTAATCAAAAAATAACGCACTTATGGATAAGCTGCTTGTACAGAAACAATTAAAACTAGGAGTTTTGAGAAAATGTGGCCTGAAGCAGTTTGACGAAAGCCATTGCGGCTTAATATCCGAACAAGTCTTTTTGCAAACTAAAAATTATATTTCAAGGTCTGGTGTATGCCGCTTTTATCTTTATGAGGGAGAGCATCCTCAATTTAATTCTCCTTTTATCCTCAATAGTTTGAGCCAGTTTATTGGCTATACAGATTTCGCAGCATATGGCCTGGCGCTAGAGTCTCGAAAACAGGGAGAGCCTTCTCTTAATTTCAAATCAAAAGCCGGCACTTAGATCTGAACATACGTTTATTATTCTTCAATTAATTTTAAACTCAGATTACCGTATTGATTCTGATTCCCGTTTACGCTTATTTGATAAGCATAACGGCCATCTTCCAGCGGCACCTCCCCTACATAATCAATTGGCTGGAGGGTGTAAGTCTGCCCATTAATTTCCAGTTGTACAAACGCGTATCTGTAGGCTTTGCTAAATTTCTTGTAGGCTGTGTTTTTTCCGGCGTCCAAATCGCCAAAACTTACCTTTCCCGTTCCGGTATCAACAATTACGTTCTTAAAGTTTTGCTGGCTACTGTTTGATAATCGAATTTCCAGTCCGTCCTGGCCGCTCATCTTCTCTTTTGAACAACCGATAATCATAGTGATCGTAAAAATAAAAACCAGGATTCTTTTCATTTGCTTTAGTTTAGGGCTAAGGTTTAAGATAGGGAATTGTTTTTAGCTTTGGTTAGCATAGCTGATTATCTCAGCACCACGCCATTTATCTTTAACCTGGTCCAGTCTCCAGGGTAGCCCTGGCCTTTAATGTAGCTGTTCACATAAGGATTCCCTTTCAGGTTAACGTGGTAGATGTAATCAAAAGAAAAACTTATTTTGCTATCGGTTTTCTCTGTTACAGTCACCTGCTGGTCTGTGTCCGTACCGCTTCCGATGGTAAAGAACTGGTCGCCAACTTTGGCACTGAAATCTCCACGGATAACTTTTAAATCCGGATACTTCGGATCGCTTGAAATCAGTTTACCGCTTTCATCTATGCGCAGATAACTGGTAGCAAAGGCATCGCCCCCGATGAGTGAAACGAATTTATAATAAAGTTTTCCGCTAATCATTACGCTGTCTTTGATTTCGGTGTAGTTCTGGCTGTTCATGTACCAAAGATTACCAACTTGCATAGGCAGGAAGGAATCAGATCTTGTAGGTGCAGGCGTACTAAACGGTTTTTTGCAGCTAAAGCATATGGTTAGGCTGAGCAGTAAGATGCTGGTTTTAAGCGTTATGTTTTTCATCGGTTGGGTTCTTGAGGTTTTGATAGGAAAACGGAAATGGATAGATTAACGCTACAGCACCGATAAAATAATTATAGCATGCAAAATTATAAACTTTGTAAATTAAATCCTGATATTATATTATATCGCAGAAACAACTCTTCTAGCGATTCGCATTTGTGCATCATGGAGGTAAATTACACTGGATTAGCTTGACTTTACTATTTTTAGCTGCCTGTTCAATAACGGACATTAATATCCATATACGAACACCTGTTACATGAAAAATAGGTAAAAGTGATATGTATTTCGGGATTATTAGATTGGCATATGGTTTGAAACCCTCACTTCAAAATCAGGATTATGTTTTTCCTTCAGCTTAAATTAATATTCCGGAGTTTTTTAAAGTCAAAAACTTCATTTTTAATTAATGTTCTCAGTTTATCAACAGGCCTTTGCTGTGCGCTGCTGATTTACCTCTGGGTGGAAGATGAGGCCACGATTGATGGTTTCCACAATAGCCAGGTTTATCAACTCATGCAAAACGAACACCTGAGTGATGTGGTAAATACGGTAGAGGGAACGCCAGGTATCCTGGCACAGAATTTAAAAGAAGACTTCCCGCAGGTTTCTTATGCGGTAACAACCTCTCCTGCATACTGGCTTGCAGAAAGCAAGGTTTTTGCAAACGCTGGAAAAACAATAAATGCTGCCGGAAAATTTGCGGGTAAAGATTTTTTTGATGTGTTTAATTTCCCGCTATTGCAGGGTAGAAAAGATAATGTACTGGCGGATAAGAATGCCATTGTTATTTCCGAGGCACTAGCAATAAAGCTTTTTAATACTTCAGATGCTGTTGGAAAAGAAATTACCTGGACAAATACAGAGTTGCAGTCAGAAAATAAGGGTAACATCACCGGCATTTTTAAAAACACAGATGCCCGTTCGTCTGAGCAATTTGACTTTTTGATTTCTGCTGAAGTAATGCTTGATGCTGCCGGGGCAACTTATCGGAAATGGAACAATTATGGACCAAGTACCTATGTACTTTTAAAACCAGGTACAAACCTTAAGTATTTTAACGAAACGATAAAAGGCTATTTAAAAGCAAAGGGTGTAGAGAACAGTAGCCTATTTGCAGTTCCGTATTCGGACAACTACCTTTATAACAATTTTAAAGAAGGCAAAGTTAGCGGAGGAAGGATTGAGTATGTACGTCTTTTCTCTTTGATTGCGGTATTTATCTTACTGCTGGCCTGCATTAATTTTATGAACCTCTCCACTGCACGTTCAACAAAAAGATTAAAAGAGGTTGGCGTTAAGAAAGTAATCGGTGCCTCGCGGGCTGCCCTTAAAATTCAATTTCTTACTGAATCTGTTCTGATTAGTACCATTTCAATGTTCCTGGCATTGCTGCTGGCAGAATTGCTGCTTCCAAACTTTAATGCCATAACGGGCAAAAACCTAAGTCTGGTGAATAATTTAAATCTTATCGCCCTGATTACTATTGTAACTATTATTACCGGAGTTATTTCCGGGATTTACCCTGCTGTGCACCTCTCGGGATTTATGCCTTCACGAGCACTCAAAGGTATTAGCCATCAAGGGAAAAGCACCATAACAGTTAGACAGGGACTGGTATTTTTTCAATTTGCCATATCTATCACCCTCATTGTGGGGGTATTGGTGGTTTCCAAACAAATTGAGTATGTACAGAACACGAGTCAGGGATTTGACCGGGAAAATGTAATTTATTTCGAGGCTGATGGGCAGCTGAAAAACAACGCTGAACTGGCAAGCGCTGAGATTGGAAATTTACCTGGAGTTATGAATGTTACCAGTGTTGACCGCGAAATTTTAGGGGATCTAAGCTATACAACCGGCGCTTTCAACTGGGAAGTAAGGGATTCGCGTGAGGTGGTTAAATTCCAGCGTGCAGACGTGGGTTTGAATTTCACACAAACACTCGGCATTAAGATACTTGAAGGACGGACATTCTCAGATGAAAACGGGTCCGACAGTCTCAAGATTATAATTAATGAGGCCGGAATAAAGACCATGCGAATGAAAAATCCTGTAGGAAAAACCTTTACCCTGTGGGGCACAAATTATCAGATTATTGGTGTGATGAAGGATTTTCATTTTGAATCGATGCACAAAGCTATCGGCCCGATGTTCATCCGTTTTAAACCGGAGCATACCAACCGTATTTTTGTAAAAATTGCATCGATGAAACTTAAGGAAACAATTGATGCCATCAAGGAAAAATATGCGCTTTTAAATCCGAAAAGCAGCTTTTACTATAAGTTTTTGGACCAAGATTTCCAGAGACAATATAATGCAGAGTTAAGGGTTTCCGCATTGTCAAAATATTTTGCAGTCCTGGCAATTTTCATCTCCTGTATTGGCCTCTTTGGTCTTGCAACATTTACCGTCGAGAGACGGTTTAAAGAGATTGGTATCCGGAAGGTTTTGGGGGCTAATACCGGTCAGATGATTTTCTCCCTTTCAAAAGACTTTCTAAAGCCAGTGGTGGTGTCGGTAATCTTTTCTTTACCCTTGAGTTACTTGCTTAGCAGGTACTGGCTTGATAATTTTGCATATCGGATTGAGCTTAAATTCTGGTTTTTTGCATTTTCGGGTCTTGCTGCTGTGCTTATATCCTGGTTAACAATTGGTATGCAAGCGATAAGGGCTGCTAGTATTAATCCTGTTGATGCGCTAAAGTCAGAATAAATTTTCTTTGTAAACCCAAAATGCTTGCATTAATAGTCCCACTACTTGGGAGAGTGGAAGGATAATATAATAATCAATTATCACAATGAAACAGAACAACACCTTGAAAAGCTATTTAATTATTGGCTTAATTATTAGTATTAACTCTATTTTAGGAGGCTGCGTAAGGGATAACTTTTACGACCAATACGGTCAATATCAATTTATAAATGAAACGAATTATAATATTACTTATAATACAGGCTTAGAAGATTTTAATATTTTGCCGAAATCAACAATTATTTTTGAAGAAAAATATAGAGGTGAGGGTAAAAAACCTGAAGCTTCAAACTATAATAGCCCATTTAAATATTATAGTAGTGATTTAGTAATTAAATTTAATAGTTTAAAATGTTTAGTAAATGTTAAGTATGATGATGTACATAGCATTAGAAACATTAAAAATTATACAGCTGAACGTGTTAATGATGTAACTTACAAATTCACCTATACATTTACCGAGGCCGATTATAACCGTGCGGTAAATTGCCCATAATTTTGAATAATATTGAGGTTTTTTGAAGTTCGAACCTGGGTTCGAATCCCTTAAAACGAAAAAAGCCTTTAACTTTCGTTAAAGGCTTTTTTTGTGATCCCGCTGGGATTCGAACCCAGGACCACTACATTAAAAGTGTAATGCTCTACCAGCTGAGCTACGGAATCGCTCCTGTTTTAAGGAGGTGCAAATATAGAGATTATAACCATTCGTGCAAAATTTATTTTAAATAAATATTAAGCGAACATTAAACCTACTGCAAATCAAAAACTTAAAATTATAAATTAACCAAATATTAAGGTTAAAGAAAACAAAACGCATAGCCAAACCACAAGAACCAATGCATAAACTGGCTGTAGCTTTAGCCTTTTCTGTTTAGCTGTAGCAATGGTAAAGAAATTATATAAAAATTCTAAAAACAACTGTATCATAGGCGTTTATCTTTAAAGATAATATTTTTAAGCGCAATTAAAAAGTTACCAAGCAAATGAATGCTTAACCGCACATTAAATTATATTTGTTTGGCACTGCAGCATCGCTCGCAACCACCTCAACCAAGCTTTTAAACCAAATCATTTTTTTTACTGTTTATGACCAGAAAAATTTACTTTCTAGCCTTACTTGCATCGGCATGTACACAAACTACAGTTCTAGCACAGAATAACCCTGCCAGCAACAGGCAACAAGTTAGTGCACCTGCAACCAGTATTGCCAAATTTACCAAAGATTTTAAAAAACAAGAAGGGTATTTTAATTTCTATTATGATGAAAAAACCGGAAAACTGTTTTTAGAAATCGACCAGTTTGATAAAGATTTCCTTTATTTTAATTCATTAACTGATGGAGCTGGAAGAAATGCAGAACGTGGAGGTGCATCAACCAATGTTGCCCGTTTTATTAAAGTTGGCCCAAAGGTTTTTCTCTTAGAACCGAATCTTGCTTATCGTGCAGGCAATAATAACCCCGATGAAATAAAAACGATTGAAGGTTCTTTTGCGAAATCAGTAATCTGGGGTTTTGCACCTGTGGCTACTGAGGGCGATAAAGTATTAATCGACCTGACACCTTTTATCATTCGGGATAGCCAAAATATTGGTGGCATTATTGGTGCTCCGGCCTCATCAGGCGGAGCAGGTGGCAGAGGTGCTGCTACTGGTGGTGGAACGTATCGCATTGATGAAAGCCGTTCAGCAGTTTACTTGCCCAATACACGCAACTTCCCAAAAAATACAGAATTTGAGGCCATGGTAACTTTAACAGGTGGTGCGCCAAGTGGCAGAGGAAATATTGCTCCAGACGCCAATGCTGTTACGGTAAGGATGCATCAATCTTTTGTAGAGCTACCCGAAGCAGGTTTTAATCAGCGTAAGTTCGACCCACGTTCGAGCTATCAATTATTTAGTTATACAGATTTTTCGGCTCCTATGGATGAATCTTTAGTAAAGCGCTTTACAAGGAGACATCGCCTGGAGAAAAAAGACCCGAGTGCGAAGGTGAGCGAAGCGGTAAAGCCTATTGTGTATTATATCGATAGAGGCGCACCTGCTCCGATAAAAAAGGCACTGATAGAGGGCGGTGCATTTTGGAACGAGGCTTTTGAAGCGGCAGGTTTTAAAAATGCCTTTCAGGTTAAGGAATTACCAGAAGGCGCCGACCCGATGGACATCCGATATAATGTAGTAAACTGGATTACCCGTGCAGGTAGTCCGAGGGCATTTTCTTACGGTTCATCTTACAGTGATCCACGAACAGGTGAAATTATTAAAGGTGTAGTCACTTTAGGTTCAGATCGCCATCGTCAGGATTATTTAATTGCCGAAGGTTTATTGCAACCTTATACAGATGGAAAACCTGTTAGCAAGCAAATGGAAGAAATGGCCTTAGCCAGGATCAGACAGTTATCAGCGCATGAAATTGGTCATACGTTAGGCTTGAACCATAATTTTGCCGCCAGTCCGAAAGAAAGGGCTTCGGTAATGGATTATCCTTTTCCAAGAATTAAACAAAAGGCAGATGGCAGCATAGATTTATCAGACGCCTATGCAAAAGGCATCGGTAGTTGGGACAAAAGAGCCATTATGTGGGGTTACAGTGTTTTTCCAAAAGGCACTAATGAAAATGCGGAGCTGGATAAGATCATGAACGAAACGCTAAAGCAAGGGTTCCAGTACATACCAGACATAGGTGGCTATACACATCCCGCAGCTAACCAATGGGAAGATGGCGAAAATCCGATAAAAGAGCTAAATCGACTAATGAAAATCAGAAGACAGGTTTTAGATGGTTTCTCTGAGAAAGCGATTGTTAAAGATGCACCAATGTCAACTTTAGAAGAAGTGCTGGTTCCGATTTATTTGTTGCACCGTTACGAAATTGAAGCAGTAGCAAAATCTATTGGCGGACTTTACTTTACACATGCCGTTAAAAACGATGGACAAAAACCTACAAAAATGGTTGACCCTAAGCAACAATGGGATGCATTTGATGCTTTGATGGCAACAGTGGGTCCGGAAGCTTTGGCATTACCAGAAGGCCTGATTCAGAAAATTCCGCCGAGACCTTCAGGTTATCCGGCATCAGCAGAAACTTTTAGTGGTTATACTGGTCCAACTTTCGACCCGATTGCCACAGCTGAAGCCGCAGCAAACGAAACCATATCTTCCATACTAAATCCTGAACGTGCATCACGCTTAGTAGAATATAATTCAAGAGATTCTGAACAGCCGGGCTTAATGGCGATAATTGAAAAACTTCTTGCAAAAACATGGAAAGCAGAATCCGTTACAGGCTATAAAGGCCAACTACAGGTAATGGTGAATAACCTTACTTTAAAATACTTACTTCAGTTGGCAGCAAATACCCGTGCTGCAGAAAGTGTTCGTGGTGAAGCTTTATTAGAAATTGTTGAATTAAAAAGCTGGATGACTGGCAAACTTACAAATGCCCAACCAAAGCAAAAAGCTAATCTTCTGTATGGTTTAGCACAAATAAAGGAATTTGAAGAATCACCTGCCAAATTCCAGCCATCACCTGCACAGGTAATGCCTCCAGGCGCTCCAATAGGTATGGGTGGAATGAATTTCATTGACGATTGGAAATAGAACATTAAAAGCACCAGCGATAGTTGGTGCTTTTTTTATGATTTTAAAAACTCTACCAATCGTCGGAAGCACTTAAATTTCCATCCGTCCAAATCCACTCTATAGTTTGATAAGCAAAGGAAATCTCTTCGTATTCTACGTATTTCACCAATTCCGGATCTTTAATATTAGGCATAACAAAACGGATACCTGTGATGCGGGCATTCGTTAAACGAACGGTATACTTTTGAACTTCGTTTGCACCACCAGCCGAAGATTTTATCGGAGCTCCCCAAAACTCTACTTTACAATCCGTTAAAGCTTCATTTGTAGCTAGCGCATTGTATAGTAATGGCGAAGCCCTATCAAGCTCTTTTGTAATTTTAAAGGGAATATGCCTCAGTCTTCCGGATGCTAGCCCTGTAGCAGCGTCTGTTGGAACAGCTAACTCGTGAGATGCAGCAATTACGAGAATTTTATTTTCTCTTCCTTTTTGTAATACTGAACCTTTAAATTCGCCGGTCTTTTTGCCTTTCAGCGTTAAGTATGCGTTAAGAGCCATAATAATTTATTTTAGTTTATAGCCAGATTGATTAACATAAATATATTGATTATTAAGTATTTAAATATAATTAATCAACACTAAAATATATTTAGGAGAATGTTTCTAAATTGAAAACAGATTTATTTGGCAGCAAACAAAGTTTTAGCTTTGCAGACATAAAAAACATAATATGTCGAAAACAAAACTTACAATTAATAATAACGGCTCTGTGAAAATAGAAGGCGACTTTGAAATAGTAGATAGAAATGGTAACGAATACGGCTTACAAGGCAGAACTGTTATTTCTATATGCAGATGTGGGTTATCAAAAAATAAACCTTTTTGCGATGGCGCACACAATGGTCATTTTGAGCATGAAGCAATAGCCTTTGATCTTCCTCCAAAAAAAGTATAAACATAAAAAAAGCATCTATCCAGATGCTTTTTTTCATTCTCAAAATATGTGTGTTATGCAATTAAAGGCAAAGCGACAAAAAAAATACTCCCTGTTGATTCGTTATTTTCAAACCAGATTCTTCCACCATGTTCTTCAACAATTTGTTTTGAAATAGATAATCCTAAACCAAAAGATTCTTCATTTGATGTTCCTAAGCGTCCGTTCTTTACAGAACCTTCAAAAATATTATGGCTGATGATATTCGGAATTCCCATTCCTTGATCTTGAATGCTGATTACCGCTTCGTTGTTAACTTTATTTAATCCAACGCTTATACAAGAGTTCTCGAAACTAAATTTAATGGCGTTCGAAACCAGGTTAATGATAACCCTACGAATTTTCTCCTTATGAATAAATAGCTGAATTGGATTTCCTTCCAAGATAATTTTTTGTGATTTTTCTGCCGCCTGAAAATTCAAAAGATAAGTACAGGTATCTAAAATTTCATATAAATCACTTTGCTCTTTAGCACGCTGAAGTTCGGTTTTACCATTAAGAATTTCAGCAATTAAAACTGATGCACTGCTCCCGGATTCTTCTATTAGTGATAACAATTTCTCATCATCTTCTGAACGTGTTCCGTCCATCTGCATCAGTTTTGAAGCAGATACGATACCCGCTATCGGACTACGTAAATCATGAATAATTGCTCTGGTAGCTTTTAAATGTTCCATCTGCCCTTGTTCCAAAAGGTGGCAATTATTTTGCAGCTCAACGTAACTATTCGCAAACTCATTATTCTGCTTATAAAAATGTTGAATTTTCTGCCTGGTACGGTATTGTAAATGGATAGCAAATGCGATAAAAACAATTGCCATCAAAGAAGTAAAATAAAGAGAATCGTAAAAATTATTCATTGGGATAATTAATTAAACAATAGCAAAAAACGAACTGTTGTTTTTTGTTGATGCAAAGAACGATACGTTTAAAAAAATATACCTAAAATAGCCATACGCAAAAACACAAACCATTTAAGATATTGATAATGAATAATTTATGAAATTCGGTAAAATATTATAATATCTCATAATTAATAAAGCCATTCAGATTTTCTGAATGGCTTTATTAACAGAATAAATCGGAAATACTTATTGTTTAACTATTGTGAATTCGGTTCTTCTATTTAATTGATGTGCAGCTTCAGTACATTTTATGCCATTTGCACATTTGTTTAAAAGTCTACGCTCTCCATAACCTTTAGCCGTAATTCTGTTTTTATCAATACCCCTATCAATTATGTATTGTACAGCTGAATTTGCTCTGCTCTGCGATAGCCATTGATTGTATTGATCGTTACCTCGGCTATCTGTGTGCGAACCAAGTTCAATCCATATTGTTGGGTTGTCTTTTAAAATTTTAACAAGCTTATCTAATTCTACAGCAGCATCTGGTCTGATATTCGATTTGTCAAAATCATACCAGCTGCGTGAGCTGTTAATGGCGCAGCATCAGTGGTACGCACTAATCTAACTCTTGTATGTAAAAATCCTTTATTATTACTTTCCAGCTCTAATAATGCGTCCTTATTTGGCAAATTTCCTGTTGCTACTGTTCCATCCTTAACTTTTTGCTGCGCAAAAGAAACAGATACACCGATAACGATGGGTAAAAAACTTAAAAATAAATGTTTTCTCATATGAATTTTAATAAAGACTCAAGGGTCATTCTAATAGGTGACAATTTTTACTGATTTAGAAAGCTGCTGAAATTGAGAGGAATATGGCCTAGTTCAAATACTCATTATGTAGAAAAAAAACAACAGCTTTTCTCCCATTTATCCAAAAACTGAACCAACAAGACTAAATGTACTTAGATGCGTAAATAAGGCTAGAAAGTTGTAACAATTCCATTGTAGGTGGGGAAATTTGACCAATAATGTAGAAAAATTTCCACATAAATGAATTTTAAATTCCCCAAAATAGAAAAAATGCAGAAAGAGGATTTATAGAAAATATTTAAAATTCCTCAACAACAAATTGAGAGTTATAGCTTTATAAAACAATAACCAGTAATTTTATGTATTTACAGTTAGTTAAGTTATTATAAGAATGTGGCAAGCCAATCGCATGATATAGGCACAAGAAACCATGTAGCGATACGTTTGCATTGATAGATGCAACAATTAAGGTAGGAATTTAAAAGAGTAAAGCCCTTTACAAAAGAGCTTTACATAACTAAGCGGCATCATAAATAATTACCTTTTCAAACAATTCTCTAAATTCATCTAAGAATGCTTTATGAATTGGATGTACCTGGTATACATCATGAGCAGCAAGGTTTTCAAAAAACAATACTAAACTGAATGTATAAGTTGTGTCGACCACAGCTCTTTCAATTGGAGCAGGTGTTCCGATATGGATGGTTTTAACAACCTCAATATTTTCTAAAGATTTTAAACCTTCCTTAAATGCATTTTTCTGTTCTTTAGTTGTATCGGCTTTAAGCCAGAATAATACGTGATGTGCTATCATTTTATAATTATTTTTTGGCGAATATAATTAATAAGATCATTCAGCTAGGTAAAATTACCAGTATAATCTATCTAAACTTTAGTGCCTGATTATTTGTTTTAGATTAGGAAATTGAAAATTTATGGCAAAGAAAAAAGATAAAAAAACACAGCGCAAAGCAAAAAAGGGTAAAAAGAAAAAAAACAAGCTTGGTGTTAAAAATTCTCTGGTAAATAATATCAATGCGAGAAAAAAGAAGGGCATTTCCCGTTCGAAAAAGAAATCAAAGATTGGTAAAAAAGCTTATAAGAAAATGAAGAAGAAATGGAAAAAATAATCCTGTAATCATATCTATTAAGTGCCGTTCGTAGTAAAATATCTCAATTAATTTAAAATGACAATTTTAGGTTATCTTTGTAGAAAATAAAATCGATGGCGGTATTACACAAAAAAGAAGAGAAGATACAGGCAGTGCTTGGCAGGCTAACAAAAAAATATACTGATGAACAATTTGTAGAAATGTTTATTAAACTTTATTCCAAAGATTGGGGCAAAATTAAATCAGCCTATATAAAACAATCTCAAGATAAAGAACCAGGTACAATTATTAATATGCCGAAACCTGAGGTTTATTTAAAACAAATTCTGGCTATATATTTACAACAAAAGGATGAGCCAAAAGCAGCAGAAATAGTTGACGAATTGCCTGTTGTGGAAAAAACAAAAAAGGTAACAAAGAAAGTCGCTGAGAAGCCAGCTGCTGAAAAGATTAAGGCAGAGCCAAAGAAAAAAGCATCTACAGTTAAAGATATTGAAGCTACTGAAACAAAGAAACCAAAGGCTGCTGCGAAGAAGACTATTACAAAAAAATAAAAATATTTTAGTGATGAGATAATAAACAGAAGATTTTGTTGTTTATATATCTGAGAGCGTTAATTTAGATGACGGGGATAGGTCGGTATGATTTATCCCCGTTCTTTTTTACCTTAAATTTTCAATTGCTCTAAAACGGAAATCGCTCTAAAATCCGTCATCTCGCACATTTGTCATTCTAAAAACAATTCAATCTAATCGATTTGTAATCTTGCATAATAACATAGATATATCGGGAAAAACCGATATACATTTGTTGCATGGATCAAGTAGAAATATTTAAGGCACTTTCTAATAAAACCCGTTTACAAATCTTAAGCTGGTTAAAAGAGCCTGCTATACATTTTCCAGAACAACCAAATGCAGATTTTGAAAACATTGGCGTTTGTGTTGGTCAGATTCAAAATAAAGCAGGTTTATCTCAAAGTACAATTTCTGAATACCTTTCTATTTTACAGCGGGCAGATTTGGTTTGCGCAACCAGAATTGGCCAATGGACATATTACAAACGAAACCAGGAAGGTATTGCCGAATTATCAAAAATTATTAATTCAGAACTCTAAAAATAAAATAACATGAATACAGATAGTTTATTCAGGCCGTTTAGCCTAAAAACTTTAAATATTAAAAATAGAATTGTAATGGCACCAATGACGAGATCATTCTCGCCAGATGGTATTCCAACAACTGATGTAGCTTCATATTACGCAAAACGTGCCGCAGGCGAGGTTGGTTTAATTCTTTCAGAAGGAACGGTTATTAACAGACCATCATCATCTGCTGATCCAAATATCCCTCATTTTTATGGAACTGATGCTTTATCCGGATGGCAAAATGTGATTAACGATGTACATGCTAAAGGCGGCCAAATGGGACCACAAATCTGGCATCAGGGCATTCATGCAAACCATGCCTCAGGTTGGTTACCAAGTGCTCCATTTGAAGGCCCATCATCTTTTAACAGTCCGGGATTTGAAAACGGCGTAGCCATGACGGACTCAGCAATTGCTGATACCATTGCAGCTTTCGGACAAGCAGCTGCTGATGCAAAAGCTTTAGGTTTTGATACGGTAGAAATTCATGGTGCACACCAGTATTTAATCGACCAATTTTTCTGGGATGCAACTAATAACCGCACAGATGTTTATGGTGGTAAAACATTAGCAGAACGTACTCGTTTTGGCTTTGAAGTGATTAAAGAAATACGTAAACGTGTTGGAGAAGACTTCGCTTTAATTATTCGCCTATCGCAATTTAAACCTGCTGCTTACGATTTCAAATTAGCAAAGAACGAGAATGAAATGGAGCAATGGTTAACGCCACTTGCAGATGCAGGAATTGATATTTTCCACTGCTCGCAACGCCGCTTTTGGGAACCTGAATTTGAAGGTTCTGATTTAAACTTTGCCGGGTGGGCTAAAAAAATAACCGGAAAAGCTACCATTACCGTAGGTTCTGTTGGTTTAGATGGCGATTTCTTCGGTGCATTTGCTGGTCAGAGCTCGCAACCAAGTTCTCTTGATGAATTAGTTCGCAGAATGGATAGAGGTGATTTTGATTTAGTTGCAGTTGGCCGTCCATTATTAGCTGATCCGAATTGGGTAGAAAAAATTAAAAACAACAAAACAGATGAGCTTAAAGGCTTTAGCAAAGAAGCATTAGCAGAATTGGTATAAAGATTTTCTTTTTAAAGTGGAGAAGGCATCCTTAGGGATGTCTTTTTTGTTTTAGCATATTATAAGTTTTAGCTAAATTCACTTCGTTAAACCTATCCCATGTCTAATATTAAATTAATTATCGAAGAACGTCCGGCAAATATTGGAAACTTTATGGTTGGGAGATTACTTCCGTTCCGTGAAAAAAGAATGGTTGGACCATTTTCGTTTATAGATCATATGGGACCTGCGGCATTGAGCGATCATGAAAATTTGGATGTTGCACCTCACCCGCACATTGGCTTATCTACACTCACATTTTTATTTGAAGGTGAAATTACGCATCGCGATAGCTTAGGAACTAATGTTGTAATTAAACCTGGTCAGGTAAACTGGATGACATCGGGTAGTGGAATTGTTCACTCAGAAAGAACTCCTGAATACTTAAGGCAAACTGATAAAATGTTGCACGGTTTACAGATTTGGGTAGCATTGCCAAAAGCATTAGAACAAATGGAACCGGAGTTTTTTCACGTTGAAGAACAGGATATTCCACATTGGGAAGAAAACGGTTTGAGTTTTAAGTTAATCGCAGGGGAAGTTTTCGGACATAAATCTCCCGTTCCTGTTTACAGTCCGCTTTATTTTATCGAGATAAAAAGCAAATCAAAACAGAAAGTAAATATTGGCAAAGATTTATTTGGCGAAAGTGCGCTTTATATTTTAGAAGGTTCAGTTGAAAGTGAGGGAAATATTTTCGAACCGAAAAATATTTTAATTGCAAATGATGCCACACTATGCGAATTCGAAATGAATGAAAATACTACGGTTTATATTTTTGGTGGAGAACCTTTTCCGGAAGAACGTTTTATGTATTGGAATTTTGTTGCTACTGATAAAAAATTGATAGAAGAAGCCAAAACAAAATGGCTTAATCAAAGCTACAAACCCGTTCCTGGCGAAACAGATTTTGTGCCGCTGCCTGAGCAAAGCAAATTTATTAAACGTTAGTTATTTAGTACTACTGTTCTAGTAACGCTTCTTTGATTTTTCTAGCTGCTTCAGCAAGTTCCTCTTCAGTTGGCTTAAGTTTTTCTTTGCTGAAATTCATATCGCTAACATTATTCATCGGTATTAAATGAATATGGGCATGAGGAACTTCTAATCCGATTACGGATACGCCAACTTTTTTACATGGAAATGCAACCTTCACTCCTTTTGCAACAATTTTTGCAAACATCCATAAACCCACATATAAATCCTCATCCATATCAAAAATATAGTCGGTTTCTATTTTCGGGATTACCAAAACATGACCAGCAGTTAAAGGTTGGATATCTAAGAAAGCTAAATATTCAACAGTTTCTGCAACTACGTGTGCATTAATTTCTCCGGAAACAATTTTTGAAAAGATAGTCATGATTAAGTTGTAGGTTATGAGTTAAAAGTTATAGGTCTAGTCTCACAACTTAAAACCCGTAACTTGTAACTTTTGTTATCTAGATATTTCTAATACTTCGAATTGCATCTTTCCTGCTGGAACTTCAATTTCTGCAAATTCACCAACAGATTTTCCAAGCAAGCCTTGTGCAATTGGAGATTTAACCGAAATTTTCCCGGTTTTCAAATCAGCTTCGGTTTCAGCAACCAACTGATAAGTCATTGTTGCACCATTTTTTACGTTTTTTATTTTAACGATAGATAATGCCAAAACCTTCGATAAATCCAATTTAGACTCATCGATAAGGCGAGCGTTAGCCAATGTGTTTTTTAATTTTGATATCTTAGCTTCGTGCAAGCCTTGCGCTTCTTTAGCCGCATCATATTCTGCATTTTCTGATAAATCTCCTTTATCTCTCGCCTCAGCAATTGCTTTTGAAATTAGCTGACGGCCCGTAGTAGTTAGATAATGAACTTCTTCCTTTAATTTATCTAAACCCTCTTGTGTGTAATACGTTACCTCTGTCATTGCTCAATTAATTTGTTATAAAGCCTATAAAAAACAAACAAGACTATGTAGTTAGTTTTGCTACATAGTCTTGTTTCAATTATAACGAAGATAAAATGCTTAAATTACAAAAGCAAATAATTCATTATGATTTTAAAGTTTTGACAGTTTTATAAAATTTCTGTCAGGGTATTTTTACAACTCAGGCGTTTTCTGCCCTTGTTTCTGCAACATGTTTTACCGGAAAATTTAATGAATTCGCAATGAAGCACATTTTATTTGCTTCTTTATGTAATGATTCTGCCAGTTCTAAATGGGCTTTATCGGCAATTAGAACAGCGGGGTTAAGCGTTACTTCTTTAAATTTTCCGCCACCATCTGCCGATTCTTTCATCGTACCAACAGCTTTATCTTTATAATCGATAACAACAATTTCGTTTTTAGAGCATAAATGCAAATACCAAAGCATGTGGCAACCCGAAATTGAAGCAAGTAACAAGTCTTCAGGATTATGTTTTGATTTATCTCCAAGAAAAGCAGAATCTGATGAGCCCGAAATATCGGCTTTGCCATTTACAGAAATTAAATAATCGCGATCGTAAGAGCGATAATCCATTGTACCTGAGCCTTTATTGCCAGTCCACGTTACGGTTGTAGAGTATAGATGTTCTTTCGGCATGATATATTAAGTTAGAATTTGTAAAACCAATTTAAGCAATTAAGATTGATTAATACATAGATTAAGTAAGGGATAACAAAAATGTTTTTCAAAATGTTAAGAAAATGGTAATTTAAGCATAGTAAAGAAATAATAAAACATTTGATTTTATGGGCGATAAATTACACACAACAAATTATTACAACACTTTTATAGAGGTTGCTGATGATAGCAATGCAACAGCTGGAATTTCTCCGCAGCCGAAGGGCAATAACAAAACGATTGCAGAAATTCAATTTGAAATGATTTCAAAAAATCCTTACAAATATACTTCTGACGATGTTCTATTTAATGTTTATGCAGAGCGAAACGATATCGCAACTTCAGAACAAAAAGCTGAGCGAGAAAAATTCTTTTCAAAAGGTCAGGCTTGTTTTCGGGCTTCTCCCCTAACCAAAAAACATGGATTTGGTTTACACTCGGATAAGGATGGTAAAATTGCCATTTTTGGAATTGAGACTGATAAATACGAACAATTTATAGCCGATCCTTCTATCAAAAAAGTAAAAGCGATGCGTTCTGCTAAAAATTAGATTCGATTGCAGTCAACTTCTCTGCAAGCACTTCAGATATTTTACGATAAGAATCGAAAGTCCAGCCACCAACATGCGGTGTTAAAAGCACTTTGTTATTTTCCTTTAATTGATTATACCAGCTTTGTTCGCTAAGGGCAGGAAATTTTTCAGTTTCTAAAACATCTAAACCAGCACCTAAAATCTTACCTGATTCTAAATTGTTCAACACTGCTTTTGTATTTACAATTTCACCACGTGCGGTGTTTATAAAGAATATTGGTTTTTTAAAGTGGAAGAAATATTCATCATCAACCATTTGTTTTGTTTCTGAAGTTAAAGGAATATGAAGGCTTAAAACATCACATTGTTTCACAATTTCTTCCATACTTACCTCGCGGGCAAAAGCATCAGAAAATCCTGTTTTATATTTATCATAAGCCAAAACATCAACTTCAAAACCCTCTAATTTTTTAGCGAAACTTTGCCCCATAAAACCATAGCCGATAATGCCTACTTTTTTACCCTTCAACTCGTAACCGCGGTTTCCTTCCCTATCCCAAACACCATTTCTGATTTGAATATCAGCGTTTCTAAAAGTATTCATTAAGGATAAAAGCAAACCAACAGCATGTTCGCCAACAGCATCACAATTACCTTCGGGTGCATTTATTAATTGAATATTTCGCTCAAAAGCGATTTTATCATCAATATTATCAAGTCCGGCGCCTGCACGTGCAACAAACTTCAAATTGGGTGCTGCCGCAAAAATCTCCGCATCAATTCTAAACTTTGTACGTACCGCGATCCCATCGTAATCTTTAATTCTTTCCAGAGTTTCCTTTCGGGTTATTAAAGGCTCATCATCAACTAAATAACCTATTTTAATTGCCTGCTCTTTAAATGCAGGGTGCAAATCATCAACAATTAATATTTTTTTACTCATGGTATGGCAAAAGTAACATTTTACTCATTTTATAAATCAAAATCGGCCATAAAACCTTGATGATTTATTCGCAAAAAAACATCAGACAGAAAACCACAAAAATATTACCCTAAAACAGCTGTAATAAAATAGTTACTGCACTCATTTTAAACTTCCTTGCCGTTTCTTTGTCACTCTTTAAGAAAACTACTAAAAACTTTTAAAATTTAATGAGACTATTACATTACAAAGCGATAAAAATCACCCTCTTTTTACTCTGCCTTTCCTTTAATTTATTTGCACAAACCGGTGGTAAAGCACAAATTACCGGTGTATTAAAAGATGCTAAAACCCAAGAACCAATTGCTTTTGCAACGGCTGTTTTGGTTAATAAAGCAACAAACACTAATGCAAAATTAGCGCAAACAGATATTGATGGTAAGTTTACAATGCCTGATTTGGCTAACGGCACTTATACTTTCAGAGTAAGTTTTGTAGGCTATCAAACAATGGTTAGAGATAATATTTCGATTACCGATGCTACCGGACCTTTAAATTTTGGCGACATTAAAATGAATGCCGCAGCCGGAACAGTATTAAAAGATGTTACGGTTACTGCCCAAAAAGCAGCTATGCAAATGGGCATCGATAAAAAAGTATTTTCTGTTGATCAAAGTTTGGTTAGTGAAGGCGGTTCTGCTACCGATTTATTGGCTAACGTTCCTTCGGTGCAAACAGATATTGATGGTAACGTGAGTTTACGTGGTTCATCAGGCGTTAGGGTTTTAATTGATGGTAAGCCATCTTTAATTGCTGGCGGAAATGTTGCGCAGATTTTAGCTTCAATCCCTGCGAGCTCGATAGAAAGTGTTGAATTAATTACCAATCCATCTTCAAAATACGATGCTGAAGGTCAGGCTGGTATTATTAATATCGTTTTAAAGAAAAATACCAAGCTTGGTTTTAATGGTTCGGTTGCGGTAAGTGCCGGTAATCGTGATAACTATAACGGAAACACCAACCTTAGTTTTCAAAATAGTAAAGTTAACCTTTATGGAAACTACAGCTATCGTTATGGAAATCGTTTAGGCGGTGGTTTTCAGGACATTATTTACAAACAAAGTACAGGTTCTACAGCATTTGCAAACCAAACTACAACATCAAACTCTTTAGATAAAGGCCACAATGTTAAAGCCGGACTAGATTATTATTTAGCGCCAAAAAGTGTTGTTAGTTTATCGGGAGGTTTTAATGCCAGAGATAACGATAGAAATGAATTTGTTGACATCAGACAGTTAGGAAGAACTTCAAATCCTGTGTTGTTAAGCAACCGATTAAATAACAATGTTGGAAGTGGAAATAGCTACGACGTAAATTTGGATTATTCGCAAAAGTTTAAAAAACCAAAAGAAGAGCTGACTTTTAACTTTGGTTATTCTTCTGGAACGAACAATAACGACCAGGATTACAGCACAACATTTACCAACATAAATGGCTCTGCTGTTAACATTAATCCTAGTTTACAAAGAATTTTTAACACTGGCGACAATACAAATTACAACATCCAAACGGATTATACATTACCAGTTGGCAAAGCCGGAAAAATCGAGGCAGGTTACCGCAGTCAGATTCGTTTAGGCGATAACAATCAATATGCTGATTCGATATTAACAAACACAGATATTTACGTTAGGAACAACAAACTGATTAATAACTTTAACAGTAAAGATCAGGTTCATGCTTTATACTTAAACTACCAGAACCAGATTAAAGATTTTGGTTATCAGTTAGGTTTAAGAGCTGAGGATGCCCGTTTAGATACTTATTTGGAAGGTTACAATGGAAACTTACTAACCAATAGCGAAGGTAACATCCATTACAAAAGATTATATCCTAGTGTATTTTTATCTCAAAAGTTAAAAAATGAGCAGCAAGTTCAGGTAAGTTATACACGTCGTGTAAATCGTCCACGTCCGTGGGATACCAACCCATTCCTTGATGTTTCTGATCCATTGAATTACAGAGCTGGTAATCCGAATTTATTACCGGAGGATGTTCACTCTTTCGAATTGGGTTATAATAAATACTGGAAAAAAGTAACGTTAACATCAAGTTTATATTTCCGCCAAACCAATGATGTAATTCAAAGGGTAAGAAGTGTGCCTGATGCAAGTGGAATTATTACCACAACACCTCAAAACTTAACCCGTCAGCTAAATAGCGGTTTAGAATTAATTGGTCGTTTTGATTTAATTAAAGCCTTAAACTTTACGAGTAACGTAAACCTTTATCAACAAAAAATTGAAGGCGATGCAAGATATGGTATTGAAGATAGAAGTGGTTTCAGTTGGAATGCAAACTTAACCGCAAATGTTACTGCAATCAAAAATCTTTCTTTTCAGTTCCGTGGAGATTACCGTGCGGCAGAAGTAATGGCGCAAGGAAAGCGTAATGCAATGTATGGTATTGATGGTGGTGCGAAATACGATTTCCCGAATAAGAAAGCATCTTTAAGCTTAAACATTCGTGATGTATTTAACACCAGAAGATGGAGCATGACAACCGATGATAACTTTACATTTATCGATTTCCAACGCCGTATGCAAGGCACAATGGGGAATTTAACTTTCTCTTACCGCTTCGGAAAAACTTTATTTAACAGCACAAAGAAAAACAAAAAAGACGACCAACAGGAAAGCAGACCTGATGAAGGTTCTTTCTAAGAACTCCGACTTGCATTTAGCCTTGGTATAGGAACGGTTTACCAACGAGGGATGAACGAAGGATGGACGAAAGATGAATAGTATAAAAAAGGCGTTTCGAAATTCGGAACGCCTTTTTTATGCTCCAAAAAAACCGACACATTTTATATCTTGCGCTATGGAAGAAATCAATCCCTGGCAAACTTTAGAAAGCGAATTAAAATACGATAATAACTGGATTAGCGTAACTGAACATCAGGTTATCAATCCATCAGGAGGAAACGGAATTTATGGCGAAGTTCATTTCAAAAATGTAGCCATTGGTATTTTGCCTTTGGATGAAAATTACAATACCTGGCTTGTTGGTCAATATCGTTATCCATTAAAAGCGTACAGCTGGGAAATTCCTGAAGGAGGTGGAGCTTTAGATAAAGAACCTTTAGATGGAGCTAAAAGAGAATTATTGGAAGAAACCGGAATGAGTGCTAAAAACTGGCAGGAAATTCAACGGATGCATCTTTCTAATTCGGTGAGTGATGAATTAAGTGTAATTTATGTTGCCACAGATTTAATTCAAGGTATTGCCATGCCAGAAGAAACCGAGCAGCTTATTGTTAAAAAACTGCCATTTGAAGAAGCTTACCAAATGGTTTTAACTGGAAAAATCACAGATTCGATGAGTGTAGCTGCAATTTTGAAAGCAAAGCTGATGATTTTAAATGGCGATTTATAATCTTGATTTGTATAAAATCTAATTTTTATCTTTGCTGAAATTTTAAAACCAGATGAGCAAACTTTTTGGCTATATACTTACCCCAATCTTTTATCTTTTTTTTGGCTTAAGCCTTTGTATTTTTCACCCCATTCAATGGCTTTGCTATAAATTATTTGGATATAAGGCACACAAATCATCTGTTGATGCTTTAAACTTCTTCTTAACTTATTGCCAAATATTTCTATTCAATTCAATAAGCTTTAAAAACATACAAAATCTGCCAACTGATAGGCCAATAATTTTTGCGGCAAACCACCAAAGCATGTACGATATTCCATCGTTAATCTGGTTTCTAAGAAAATATCACGCTAAGTTTATTTCAAAAATCGAGCTTACTAAAGGCATTCCATCCATTTCTATCAATTTACGTTTAGGCGGTGGGGCAAACATCGATAGGAAAGACAATAAACAAGCGATTTCTGAAATTATAAAATTAGGTCGCAGAATGAAGGAAAATAACTGGAGTACAGTAATTTTCCCTGAAGGAACCCGTGCTAAAGATGGTAAGCTAAAAACCTTTCAATTCGGTGGTATTGCAACATTATTAAAGGTTGTGCCAAATGCATTGGTTGTTCCCGTAGCTATAGAAAATTCGTGGAAAATTGTGCGATTTGGGATGTTCCCGTTAACTACCGGAAATAATTTAAAATGGACGGTTTTAAAACCAATTGAACCGGGAGAAAAAACCCCCAACGATATTACTCTGGAAGTGGAAACCGAAATCAGAAAAGTATTAGGACAAGTTTAGTTTGTTGAGTTTTTAGTTGGTTAGTTTTTTGGTTGGTTAGGTGTTTGGTTGATTAGTGAATTCGTCCGAACATCATCCATTCCCTATTATCTATTCCCTATTTACCCATTTTCCATCCTCCCTCACCCATCTTCCATCCTTAAATATTCTTATTCCCAATTACTTTAAAAAATTCATCTCTATAGGTATCTCCTACCGGGATAATTTTCTTGTTAATAGTAATTCTGCTTCTTTCTATACTCTCGATTTTATCAATAGCCACAATGTAAGATTTGTGCACACGAATAAACTGACTATCCGGTAAAGCCTCCTCCATTTTTTTCATACTTTGAAGCGTAATAATGCGCTCTTCTTTAGTAAAAATGGAGATGTAATCTTTCAAACCTTCTATGTACAAAATATCGTGAAGGTATATTTTTTGAATTTTATGTTCTGTTTTTACAAAGATGAAATCCTGCACCGGATTAGGCGAACCTGAAAATGGAGCTGGTGTTATTAGAGGTTGAATTTGTGGTGGTGCAACTTCTGCAGGTTTAACCTGATTGTTAACTTTTTCTACCGCTTTATAAAAACGATCAAAAGCAATAGGTTTCAGGAGATAATCAGATACGTTTAAATCATAACTTTCTAATGCATATTGTGGGTATGCTGTAGTTAATATGAAATGGCATTTATTCCCTGCAATTTTTAAAAACTGTATTCCGGTAAGTTCCGGCATCTGAATATCCAGAAAAACCAAATCAATACCTCCAGCCTGAACAATTTGCAAAGCCTCAATCGGATTTTCGCACCTTTTAGCAAGCGTTAAAAAAGGTACTTTTGAAATATAATCCTCTAAAATATCGAGTGCTAATGGTTCGTCATCTACAATAATACAGTTCAAGTTCATTTTAGGCAGTTTTTATTTGGCAGTATTTTTTGATAAATTATTAGAAAATCATTCCATTTTAAATATCAATCATTAATTCACAGGTGTAGTGTGTAGGCGAATTTACAACATTTAATTTATATCTATCCGGATAAATAAGCTGTAATCTACGCTCAACATTGGGCAAGCCAACTCCACCCTGCGCATCTTTATTTTGGTTGTTTTTCTTGTTAATTACGCTGAAATGCAAAATCTTTTGGTTGGCGATAATGTCAATTTTTACGGGCTCATTCGCATCGGTAACTACACCATGTTTAAAGGCATTTTCTACAAATGAAATCAACATCAACGGAACAATTTTTTGATCATCAATTTCGCCATTCAAAGTCATTTCAATAAACGCTCCATCTTTAAATCTTATCTTTTGTAATTCAATGTAGTTTTTCAAATAATCAACTTCTTTGCTTAAGGCTACCGTTGGGGTATTGCTCTCATAAATCATGTAGCGCATAATTTCAGATAGTTTCATTATCGCATCAGCTGTTTTATCTGATTTTTGATAAGCTAAAGAATAGATGTTATTTAATGAATTAAACAGAAAGTGTGGATTTAGCTGTGATTTCAAAAACTGAAGTTCCATTTCACGTCGCTCGCTTTCAAGGTTTCGTTGGATTCTTTCTGTTGCAAACCAATCAATTATAAATTTTATTATACAGCTTGATATCAAGAAAAAACCTGATATAAATACCACAAAAACCACAAAGCTATGGATTGGCATTTCTACCTTATGTTTAGCCTGATTAATGTAGGTTAATACATCGTCGCGATACAAAACTGCAGCAACAGTTTTTAAAAAAACAGAAGCAACAATCAACAGCAAAAAGGCTATCACAAATAGAAAATACTTTTTGCGCTTAACAATCAGTTCTGGAATCAGGAAAATATAATTTATGTAAAAGATTGATACATTAATTATTCCAAATACCAAATATGTAATTATATAATCCGTGTAAGTATGCTTAGTATCACTGAATGCATTCATCGCAATATTTATTGCGATGATTACACCCCAAAAAATGCTGTGGAGTATTATTGGCCCTCTACTTTTCTTCATATTAATAAAAACAGAAATGCAAGCCTTTTTAGCTTACAATAAATCATTCAACCAAAATAAATAAAGAAACTTGTAATTAACTACACAATCTACCAACTGGCATTTTTTTTCTACCAACGGCTTATCGGGCGAAATTTATCGACAAACGCCAAAATCACCCGTTCATCTATAATCTTTAACACTTGGTATAATAGATTTTAGCACCCTGTTTTTCTTCTGTTTCTTTGAACTATCAAAACGAAACGATTATGAAATCATCATCTGCAAACAAATTAAATAACGCAATAATTGCAGATGATAGCTTCATTACAATAACTATAAATAAACCTATTATGAAAAAGTTAGCAAACACATCGCCATTTTTACTTTTATTATTACCAGTTTTTATGATGATGGTATTTACACTTACCATAAATACAAACCAAAACAGTACTGAAGAAATAGTTGTAAAACCAGCTAAAACTTCTGGCTCAATTGTAAAACAAGCTACTGCCATTTTTAAATAGAAATGAGCGCTTTCGCAATAGAAACTGTTGGCCTAAATTTTAATTTTGGCAACCAAACCATTGTAAAAGATTTATCGTTACAAGTACCAAAAGGCAGCATTTATGGCTTCCTCGGACCAAACGGCGCTGGTAAAACCACTACAATAAAAATCTTACTAAACCTGCTTCAGTCTCCGGCCGATCAGGTTTTTATTTTTGGAAAAGAAATTAATCGCAATCGAATTGCCACCCTGAAAAGAGTTGGCGCATTAGTAGAGCAACCCGCTATTTACGGGCACTTAACCGGTAAAGAAAACTTAATTAACCGCTGCATTTTACTTGGCATAAATAAAAGTAAATCTAATGAAATGCTGGCGCTTGTTGGCTTAACAGAAGCGGCAAATAAAAAAGCATCGAAATATTCATTAGGAATGAAGCAGAGACTTGGAATTGCTCTAGCTTTAGTTTCCGACCCCGAACTTTTATTACTCGATGAACCTACAAATGGTTTAGATCCAAACGGAATTATAGAAGTTAGAAACTTAATGATTGAGCTGGCTACCAAACACCAGAAAACCATTCTAGTTTCAAGCCACTTACTTGCCGAAATTGAACGTACAGCAACCCATGTTGGCATTATAAATAAAGGGCAATTATTGTTTCAAGGCACAATTAACGAGCTTCATCAACTCAGCAAACCAATGTTAGAGGTTGAAGTTAACGATACAACAAATGCTTCAGCGCTTTTAATAAAATCAGGTTACGAGGTTTCAGAAACTAACAATAAAAAATTAATGCTTCCTTTCAAAAATGAAGAAGAAAGTGCAACTATAAACACACTGTTAGTTCAAAACGGATTTATGGTTTCGGCACTTTATAAACAAAGAAAAGATTTAGAAAACCTATTTCTCGACATTACAAAAAACAACTAGCATGCGTTCTCTATACATTTCACTTATCTCCGAATTTTATAAATCAAGAAAAACGCTGGCTTTTTGGGCAGCCATTCTTCTGCCTGTAATTATATGTACGCTGGTATCATTCGGTTTTTACACAAGTGCCGATAAAATTTTGGCTTTCAAATTCTCTGGCGTTATGCTTTGGGCAAGATATAGTAGCGCAACATTAAATGTTATGGGCATCCTGATTATGCCTTTCTACGTTATTTTCATGGCCTTCTCTGTAAACAACATCGAACATAAAAACGACACTTGGAAAACACTTTTTGCTCAACCACTAAACAAATTTTCTATTTACGCAGCCAAATATTTATATGCCGTTTTGCTCATATTTATTTGTATGTTACTTTTTGCTGCCTTAACAATAGGCTTTGGCTATGCATTACAAGCACTTATTCCAAAATACACCTTCAATCAGTACAATCCAACAACATTTCTTTTAAATTCATACGCAAAACTTTTCCTTTCATCATTAGGTATATTATCGCTTCAATTTATTTTAAGCCTAATCTGGGCAGATTTTTTAAAGCCAATGGGTGTAGGTTTTGTTGGTACAATTATGGGTATTGTAACCGCAAGTTTAAACTGGCAATACGCCTATTTAATTCCTTACAGTTTACCTGCTTTAGCTTTGCAAATTACCAAAGTAAAACAAGGTGGCGATCCGTTAGCTTTCGAAGTTTTTACCAGAGAAATCTACACCAGCCTAATTTTCGCAGCAGTATTTTTTATTATAGGTTACTTCGTTGTATCTAAAAAAAGTATAAAATAATTGTTCAGAAAAGCAATACCTGCATTTCAATTAAAGTTAGTCCTTCTTTACACTGCAAGTCCTCACCCGAAAAAGCCTGTGGAATATTTTAAGTATTCGATAACAAAATAACATCAGTGCTTAAATCGGGATTGCGGGCTTTTCGTTTCAACAAGGTTTATTTTACTTAGGCTTAGCTACAAAACTCAGTTTCACTGGCAAGCGCAAAAAACTTAAACATCTAAATGCAACTTAGTTACGATGTAAAAATCTCATTGTAAATAAGTTCATCACTCCATTTAAGCGTATTTTTAAGCCTAATAACCAACCTAACTTAATTAAAAATGATTAAAAGATTTACTGCTACAGCATTAGCATTAGGCTTATGCATATCTGTTTTTGCGCAAGACACACCCGATCCAGCCATTGTGCAAAAAATAAGAAAAGAAGGACTTGATAATTCGAAGGTTATGGACATTGCCTTTAACCTTACCGATGTAAGTGGACCACGCTTATCAAATTCTCCAGGCTTAAAAAAAGCACAAGAATGGGCAATTAAACAACTTACCGATTGGGGCTTAAAAAATGCTAAACTAGAATCGTGGGGAACATTTGGCAAAGGATGGCAAGTTGATAAATATTATGCGGCTACAACTTTACCATTTTATCATGCAATAATCGCCTCTCCAAAAGCATGGACACCAGGTACAAATGGTCCAATAAAATCAGAAGTAGTATTAATCAAAGCAGATAGCGTATCTGATTTAGCTAAATACAAAGGCAAATTAGCCGGCAAAATCGTAATTATGGATTCTGGTAATCCATTACAAAGCGGTACCCGCCCTGATTTTGTACGTTATGCAGATAGCACATTAGCTAAAATGGCCGATGCAAAACCAACTCCGGCAGGTAACCGCGGTCAACGCCCGGGTGCAGCAAATAACATGATGGCTCAAATGATGAAAATGAGAGAAGTTAGAGCAGCCATAAGCACAATGCTTGTTGAGGAAAAAGTTGGCTTAATTTTAACTTACGCTCGTGGTGGACAAGGAACTTTTTTCACCAGCAATGGCGCATCATATGCATTAGATGCTAAACCAGTTTCTCCAGAATTAGAAGTTGCAGCCGAAGATTATTTACACATCTTACGCCTTCTACGCGGCGGCAAACCAGTTGAAATAGAAGCTGATATTAAAACTTCTTTTTACACTCAAGACCCACAAGGTTATAACGTAATTGCAGAAATTCCTGGTACAGATAAAAAATTAAAAGAAGAATTGGTAATGATTGGTGGTCACTTCGATTCGTGGCATGCAGCTACTGGCGCAACTGATAACGCTGCAGGTTCTGCAGTTATGATGGAAGCCGTACGTATTTTAAAAGCAATTGATTTTAAACCAAAACGTACCATTCGTATTGCACTTTGGAGTTCTGAAGAACAAGGGTTATTTGGTTCTAGAGGTTATGTTGCAAAACATTTCGGCGACCCTAAAACAATGGTTTTAACACCCGACCAAAAAAAAATATCTGCCTATTACAATTTAGATAACGGTACAGGTAAAATTCGTGGTATCTACTTACAAGGAAACGAAGCAGCGGGACCAATATTTAAAAACTGGTTAGCGCCGTTTAATGATTTAGGTGCTACAACAGTAACCGTAAGTAATACTGGTGGTACAGATCACCAGGCTTTTGATGCTGTTGGTATTCCGGGATTTCAATTTATTCAAGATCCTGCAGATTACAATACACGTACACACCATAGCAATATGGATACTTACGATAGATTGGTTGAAGATGATTTAAAACAATCTGCAACAATCATTGCATCTTTTGTTTACAATACTTCGCAACGCGATGCGCAAATTCCTAGAAAAGAATTACCGGCTGCTCCAGCTGCAACTTCTACCGGCACAACTGCTCCAGCTAGAAATTAAGATAAATCAAAAAGCACAAAAAAAGGCCCACCGTTTACGGGGGCCTTTTTTTCGGGATTGTTTTTCATAATCCTAACTATAACTAAAAATTTGAGAGATTGACCAAGTTTTTTATTCCAAGTGCCAACGTTATTTAGAGCAGTTAATATCTTTAAGCGATTTAATTAATATTTAAGTTTTGCTTTATATTTACTCAATCGCTAAGTAATTCTATTTTTGCTTTTGCTATACCCAAAATTAACTGTCATCCTAAAAATAATTAAGCATTAAACACCCTTTTTAAGGGGGGTATTTTTACGGTATTAGTCAAGGTTGAATTTACGGTAAGCGTATTGCGTAGAAATAACGAATTTTATAAATAAACATCCAAACAAATTATGACCAAAATCCCACTGGCAAAAGATGGTACAAACAACACCATCCCAGTTTCAATTGCAAAAAAAATGACAGCTGCATTTAGAGAAAGTCAAAAAGCAGATGCAGGAACATTTACTGAAGCCGCTTGGTTTCCGGCTGAGCAAATCAAAAAACTAGCGGAGAAAGTTGCCAAATTTGAAGGTGATGGTGTTCGTATTTACTTTGCAAGATATACTCAGGAAATTATCGATTCTATTAACAAGCTAGAATATGGTGATAAGATTCCAGACAAATATATTGATATGAATACCGTACTGCTTGTAGTTACAAAAGTTGTTGACGGCAAACCTAAAACAGATTATTTTATTGATAATGATGTAGAGCAGGAACCAATATGTGACGATGAGGATCCAAATCCAACCGATCCAGAAAATAGAGCAAATTTATGCCCTACTGAGTGTGATGAGAAAAGTGAATTAATGTAACCTTGAATAAGTATAAAAAGCCAAATGTTTAGCTTATTTTCATTTGTTTCTACTATAGAATCTATTTGTGGATTATTTGCCATTGTATTTTTAATAAAAGATAAAAATTTATTTTGGAGAATCACCATAGTTTATATGTTGATAGTTCCATCCACGGAAATATTTGCAAAACACATTGGACGGATTTACCACAATAATTTAATCGTATATAATATTTATGCGCTTGTTGAATTAGCCTACATCACATATGCTTTTTACATTTTCTTAAAAGATTTTGTTGATATCAAGAAGTTTCTCATACCTGCAACTGCAGTAATTTTGACCGTATACATTGGATTTACATTAACCCATAACCCGCTTGCCGAATATAATTCAGTAACAGTTAGCGTTATGTCGGTTGCCTTTGTAATTTATGGCTTGTTATATTTTTATTTTTTATTGAAAGATGAGAATTTCATCGACCTAAAATTTCACCCAGCATTTTGGTGGGTTGGCGGCACTTTAATTTTTTATTTTGGAAGTACTTTAGCCAATTTCTTCGATGAAATAATACAAACTAGAATTCGCGGGAATTTGAATCCAAGATTGCTTATTTACACAACATTAAACTTCTTTTTATACGGTTTTTGGTCTTATTCGTTTATATGCAGAGCTCGTCAACGCAAATCTTATCTTTAATTTTATTGGCATCATTAGTTTTTCTTTTGATGCCAATATCTTTACTCATGTACATTCGATCTTACAATCGCCACAAGAAGAACCACTTCGTGGAAAAAGAAAACATGCGTCAAAAATTTGAGGCTGAAATTTTGAAAACGCATATTGAAGTTCAGGATCAAACGATGCAAACCATTGCAACAGAATTGCATGATAACATTGGGCAATTATTAAGCTTAACAACATTAACACTTAATTCCATCCAAATAACCGATAATGAAAAAGCAAGTGAAAAAATATCCAATTCCTTATCACTTGTTAGCAAATCTATAAAGGAGATAAGAGAATTAGCCAAAATTTTACATGGAGAGCAAATTGTAGAATCTGGCATTGGGAACGCAATAGAGCAAGAGATAAGCTGGCTTCGCAAAATTGAAGGCTACACATTACAGGTTACCAACGATTTGCTTCACGTGAACACAACTTCGCCAGATAAAGATTTAATCATTTTAAGATTACTTCAAGAGATAATAAACAACATTATTAAACACGCACAGGCAAGTACAATCCAAATCGATACTGGCTTAAAAAATGATTTTCTTTTATTAACGATAAAGGAAAATGGCATTGGATTCGATTACGAAGAAGCCAGAAAACGTAAAAGTGGTTTAGGTTTAAATTCAATACAAAAACGAGTTGAAATGATTAATGGTAAAATAGATGTAATTTCAGCTTCAGAAAAAGGCACATCAATTTTTATAGAAATTCCATATCCTTAGCATTATGACTACAACTACTTTCCAAATAGCAATTGTTGATGACCATACACTTTTTCGTCAAGGTCTCGCAAATCTTTTATCTGAATTTGATGAGATAAACATTGTATTTCAGGCTACCAATGGAGTTGATATGCAAACGCAGATAAAACAGCACCCAGATGTTCAGCTTGTATTAATGGATATTAATATGCCAGTTATGGATGGATATGCAGCTACACGCGTTATAAAAAAGGAATATCCTGATGTAAAAGTATTAGCCTTAAGCATGCATGAAGAAGAAAAGGCAATTATTGAAATGCTAAAAGCCGGAGCAGGAGGCTACATTTTAAAAGGTTCTACCCCATCTGATTTAGTAATTGCGATAAAAGCGATAATTGAAAAAGGATTTTTCATAAATGAAATGGTATCCGGAAGGTTATTATTCTCTCTAAAAAAGGAAGATCCAAAGCCAATCATCACCGAAAAAGAGCTTACATTTTTGCAATACTGCAGTACAGAACTTACCTATAAAGAGATAGCCGATTTAATGAATATTAGTCCAAGAACTGTAGATAATTACCGTGAATCACTCTTTGCCAAGTTAAATATTAAAACTAGAACAGGGCTTGTAGTTTACGGTATCAAAAACGATATGATAAAAATATAACCAATATTAAGTTAAAAACTTGCGTAACTAATCAATTAGTTTTATCTTTAGTATAACGAGTAAGGTTTTGCTCGCTCCTATAATCAAAAAATAAAATGGATATTAAAGATTTAACCAAGGCCGAGGAACAGATAATGCAAGTGTTGTGGCAATTGGAAAAAGCATTTGTTAAAGAGGTAATTGATGAATTGCCCACACCCAAGCCAGCTTACAATACAGTTTCTACCATAATCAGAATTTTAGAGACAAAGGGTTTTATTGGGCATGAGGCCTTTGGTAAAGCACACCAATACCATCCCCTAATTAGCAAAGAAGAATATAAGCGCCATGCAACAGAAAAACTGTTGGGCAATTATTTTGAAAACTCTGTAGAAAGTATGTTTTCATTCTTTGTTAAAGAAGAGAAGTTAGATTTAAGTGATGTGGATGAAATTCTTAAAATGATTAATAAGATTAAACACAAACCAAAATGAGTTTCGCCCATTACCTTTTGCAGGTAAACTTGTATCTAATCGTTTTTTACGGATTTTACAAATTACTTTTAGACAAGGAAACCTATTTCACGCTAAACCGAATCTATTTGGTTGCTGCAGGCTTATTATCGTTACTCATACCATTTATACGTTTAGAATGGTTAACAGTACAAAAAGCTGCTCAACAAGTTTACACAACCGTTAAATGGGACGCAGTTTTGGAAAAGGCAACAATTGTTGCTGAAGCGCAAGAGGGTTTTAATTGGGCAAACTTAATTGTTAGTATTTATTGTGCAGGTATTTTATTCTTTCTATTTCGATTGATAATTAACCTGCTATTTGTTAAAAGACTTTTAAAAAATGTAAAAGAAGGTTCTGCATTTTCGTTTTTTAGCAAAAAAATCATCGATATATCATTACCAAATAGTGATGTTATAGATAGCCACGAGGAAGCCCATATTAAGCAATGGCACAGTCTGGATATTTTATTTTTCGAAGTAGTAGGAATACTTACCTGGTTAAATCCGGTAATTTATTTTTACAAAAAAAGCATTAAAAACATACACGAATTTTTAGCCGATGAGCACGCGGCAAATTATCAGGGCGATAAGGCTGAATATGCAATGCTTATTCTAAGTAAATCGTTTGGTATAAATCAAAGTAACCTAACCAGCAATTTTTTCGAGAAATCTTTAGTTAAGAAACGTATTTATATGCTTCATAAAGAACGGTCAAAAAAAACGGCTGTAATTAAGTACGGAATTTTTATCCCACTATTTGCAATTTCTATTTTGTTTTCTTCAGCTACAATTCGCAAAAACGAAAACCTTATTTCTATTGCTGAGTCTATCCCATTGGATAAGCCAATAGATTTAGTTGAAGAAATGGTTATTAAACCACTAAATGTTGTTAAACCGGAAAAAACTAAAACTGTAGCCAAGCATGCTCCTGTGACTAATAACTGGGAAGAGTTTTATACATTCCTGGGTAAGAATATTAAGTATCCTAAAAATGCTCAGGAAAAAGCTTTAGAAGGTACTACACACATTATGTTTACTGTTAAAAATGGCAAAATAACAGATTTAGGTTCAAAGCAAGATTTAGGCGAAGGTTGTGATGAGGAAGTGATGAAAAACATTTTGGCTTACAAAAACTTTAAAGGTGTAAAAGATGGAAATTATGCTTTCAAAGTATCTTTCAATCTTGGCCAATCTCAAACCAATGCAGAAGAACAATCACAGAGTATAGACGGTTATAAAGAAATTTCTCCACTTCAAATTATCGGCTATGTTGGCGAAAAAAAGGAAGTAGTTGAAAAAAGAGAAAAGGTTTATGATTTCGTATCAATAGAGAAACAACCTGAATATCATGGAGGCATGAAAAACTTTTATGATTATTTGAGTAAAAGTATAAAATACCCTGAAGATGCTCAGGCAAACAATGTGCAAGGTAAAGTACATTTATCTTTTACGGTAGAGAAAAATGGAAAGCTTACTGACTTAAAAATTGTTAAAGGATTAAGCGAAAGTACAAACCAAGAAGCATTAAGGGTTTTAGATGAATCACCAAATTGGATTCCGGGCATTCAAAACGGTAAGCCGGTAAGAGTTAAATATAATTTATACATAAACTTTACACTAGATAGTTCACCAAAATTAAAGCCTGTTGCACAAGAAGGCACAAAATTATCTTTTAGAGGTATTCAGAATTTGGGCGGTAGTGCTAATAGTCCTTTAGTTGTTTTAGATGGCGTTACACAAGGCAAAGATGCGCTTAAATTCATCCGAACAGAAAGTATAGAATCTATATCAGTATTAAGAGACGAAGCTGCTACAATGCTTTATGGAACAAAAGGAGCAAATGGTGTTATACTAATTACTTCAAAAGTTGATAAAAACAATTTGCTTAAATCCGCTGACAATAAAATATCTCCAAATTAAAATTTGGATATCATTGAATAACTAAACTAATCAGTATGAAAAAAATATTCTTTTTAATGGCGCTTACTGCAGCAGCTGCAACTACAAATGTATTTGGTCAGGCAAAAAGCGATTCTTCAACTGTGAAAAGTAAAGGTATCGAAATAAGAGGCTTCAATTCTGCCAAGCCAATAATTTACACTATTGATGGAGTTAAGCATTTTAATGCAGATTTGGCTAAAAATATTAATCCAAATGAAATTAGTGAAGTTAGTGTAATAAAAGGCGACGATGCCGTTAAGCTATTTGGCATTGAAGCAAATGGCGGCGCTGTTTTAATTACAACCAAGGAAGGTAAAAATTCTTCAGGCAATATTGAGTTACAAGCTAAACTTAAATCCTTAGGCATTACAAATGGCACAAGTAAGATATCTGATTTGGCATTAAATTCTGAAGACAAAAAAGATAACACCTCTACAACTTTTAATAGTGACAACAACAGTGTAGTTAAAATCAGAGGTTTTAAGTCACCAGGCAAAATTAATCAGCCGCTTTATATTATAGACGGCATAAAAATTGAAAGTGGGTCTATAGAATTTCTTGATCCAAATACAATTCAATCAGTTACTATTTTAAGGGATAATAACGCTATTAAGAACTATGGTTTAGCCGCATCAAACGGCGTCGTTTTAATCACAACAAAAACTTTTAAAAAGTTAAAGCCAGCAACAACTGAGCTAGATAAAAATTAAAGCACGTTTAATCTTATCTAGCAATTTTTCTAATATTCATAAATATATTGAAACACAAAGCCCGGCAAAAAAATTTGTCGGGCTTTTATGTTTTCTCTCCTGTCTCGGAACACTAAATTTATAAAATCTTTAATGTATATACAAATTTTACAAAATAAAATTTTTATTTAAATGAATTATTAATATGCAAACATAGATTTTATACTCTTTTTACGAATTATTATTTGCCCTATCAGTTTTCTAAAGGTTTCGAAAAGTCGTCAATTACTTTCGGTTATTTACATTGAATTATTTTTCATTTTATAATTTCCAAAAAATGCTTTTGGTTAGTTGTTCTTTAATAACTGTGATTATCAAAATAAAAAACAAAAAAAGCCCCCATAAAATGGAGGCTTGACAATCCCAAATTAATGGAATGGCACAGTATTTTTTAAACTTCTTCTTCGCTGATAAACTTTGCAGATAAGTAATCTCTGTTCATACGAGCAATGTTTTCTAAAGAGATACCTTTTGGACATTCAGCTTCGCAAGCACCAGTATTGGTACAGTTACCGAAACCTTCTTCATCCATTTGAGCTACCATGCTTTGTACCCTACGATAACGCTCTGGCTGTCCTTGTGGCAATAAAGCCAATTGAGATACCTTTGCCGAAACGAAAAGCATTGCAGAAGCATTTTTACAAGTAGCCACACAAGCACCACAACCGATACATGCGGCAGCTTCAAAAGCAGCATCAGCTTTAGCTTTTGGAATAGGCAAGTTGTTTGCATCTTGTGCATTACCGGTGTTTACTGATACGAAACCACCAGAAGCGATGATACGGTCAAAAGCAGAACGATCTACTGCCAAATCTTTAATTACCGGGAATGCTTTCGCTCTCCAAGGCTCTACTACAATTGTATCGCCATCTTTGAAAGAACGCATGTGTAACTGGCAAGTAGTTACTAAATCCTTTGGTCCGTGTGGCTGCCCATTAATGAACATTGAACACATACCGCAGATACCTTCTCTACAATCGTGATCAAACACAACCGGTTCTTCTCCTTTAGTAATTAATTGTTCGTTTAAAACGTCAAACATCTCTAAGAAAGACATGTCTGGAGAAATTTCAGAAAGCTTGTAATCAACCAGTTTTCCCGCTGATTTGCTATTTTTTTGACGCCAAATTTGTAGCGTTAAATTCATATTTCCTGTACTCATCTCTGCTACTATTTATAATTTCTTTGTGCAACCTTAATGTTTTCGTAAACCAATTCTTCTTTATGCAATTCGAATTCACTTACGCCTTTGTATTCCCAAGCTGCTACGTATGCATAGTTTTCATCATCACGTTTTGCTTCGCCTTCTTCAGTTTGGTGTTCTTCTCTAAAGTGACCGCCACAGCTCTCTTCTCTGTTAAGAGCATCTTTACACATCAACTCACCCAACTCAATAAAATCTGCTACGCGATGTGCTTTTTCCAATTCCGGATTAAATTCATCAGCTGAACCTGGAACCTTAACTTCTGCCCAAAACTCTCTACGTAAATCCTGAATTTCTTTTATCGCTTCTGTTAAACCTTCTCTGTTACGAGCCATACCACATTTTTCCCACATGATGTGGCCTAATCTTTTGTGGAAATGATCTACAGATTTAGTTCCGTTAATGCTTAAAAACTTATCGATAGTTGCTTTTACTTCTTTTTCAGCTTCAACAAACGCCGGGTGGTCTAAAGAAATTGGCTTAGTTGCTAATTCCTTTGATAAGTAAGAACCAATTGTGTAAGGCAATACGAAATAACCATCTGCCAAACCTTGCATTAATGCTGAAGCACCTAAACGGTTAGCACCGTGGTCAGAGAAGTTAGCTTCACCTGTACAGTACAAACCTGGAATAGTAGTCATTAAATCATAATCAACCCAAACACCACCCATTGTATAGTGTACCGCAGGGTAAATACGCATCGGGGTTTCATAAGGATTTTCACCTGTGATTTGCGCATACATATCGAACAAGTTACCGTACTTTTCTTTAATTACGGCAGTACCTAAACGCATCCAAAGTTCTTTATCGGGATTATGGTTACCAGCTTTAGAAGCTTCGATACGACCATAACGTTCTGTATTTGCTTTGAAATCTAAATAAACCGCTAATTTAGAGGCACCTACACCGTAACCAGCATCGCAACGCTCTTTAGCGGCACGAGAAGCAACATCACGAGGAACCAAGTTACCAAAAGCAGGGTAACGACGCTCTAGATAGTAATCTCTTTCATCTTCAGGAATTTCCGAAGCTTTGCGATTATCATCTTTCTTTTTCGGAACCCAAATACGTCCATCGTTACGCAACGACTCAGACATCAAGGTTAATTTTGATTGGTGATCTCCAGAAACTGGAATACACGTAGGGTGAATTTGCGTATAGCAAGGGTTTGCGAAGAAAGCACCTTTCTTGTGCACTTTCCAAGCTGCAGTAACGTTACTTCCCATTGCGTTTGTAGATAAGTAGAATACGTTTCCGTAACCACCAGTACCTAAAACAACTGCATGACCGAAATGACGCTCTAACTCACCAGTGATTAAGTTACGAGCAATAATACCACGAGCTTTTCCATCAATTACAACTACATCAAGCATTTCGTGACGGGTGTACATTTGTACTTTACCCATACCAACCTGGCGCTCTAACGCTGAGTAAGCACCTAATAATAACTGCTGACCAGTTTGACCAGCTGCGTAGAAGGTCCGTTGTACCTGAGTACCACCGAAAGAACGGTTATCTAACAAACCGCCATATTCGCGGGCCAAAGGCACACCTTGAGCCACACATTGGTCGATGATATTTGCACTAACCTCTGCTAAACGATGTACGTTAGCTTCGCGTGCTCTGTAATCACCACCTTTAATTGTATCGTAAAATAAACGGTAAGTGCTATCACCATCATTTTGATAGTTTTTTGCTGCATTGATACCACCTTGAGCTGCAATAGAGTGCGCTCTACGAGGTGAATCCTGGAAACAAAAACATTTTACTTTGTAGCCCATTTCTGCTAATGTAGCCGCTGCAGATGCACCCGCTAAACCAGAACCAACTACAATTACTTCTAAGCTTCTTTTGTTCGATGGATTAACCAACGGCACAGAAGATTTATATTTTGTCCACTTTTGGGTTAATTCGCCCGCAGGGATGTTTGAATTTAATTTCGACATTTACTTACTCTTTTAATTAAACGTTTCGGTTTAGCTAATCCAACCTAAATAGATTGAAATTGGCATTAATGCAAAAATGATAGGTACGATAATCGAGAACCATACACCTACTGTTTTTACAACTGGTGTCCATTTCTTATGGTTCCAGCCCATCGTTTGAAAAGACGATTGAAAACCATGTAGCAAATGGTAACCTAAAGAGATTACGCCCAATACATAAATTACTACTACCCAAAGCTCCTGGAAAATAGCTACAATACCATGAAAAGTATTATGTTCTTCGTGAGAGAAAACAGCCACCTTTGTTGGCCACCAGAAATGATAAAGGTGCAAAACCAGGAACATTAAAATTAACGTACCTAATAAGCCCATGCTACGAGAATACCACTTACTGTTTGCCTCAGGTTTGTTGAAAGCATACTTCTCTGGTCTAGCGGCATTGTTCTGCACAGTAAGCATAAGTGCTTGAACAATGTGTAGGATGATACCTGCAAATAACCCAATCTCAAGGATACGGATTACGATGTTGTGGCTCATAAAAGTGGCGGCAACGTTGAAGGTTTCTCCACCATCATTTACAAAAATTAGCGCATTTATAGATACGTGAACAACAAGGAACGAAATCAAGAAAAGACCTGTTAACCCCATTACAAACTTTCTACCTATAGATGATGTAAAAGCTTTACTTAAACTACTCATTAGATTATTTTTATTTATAACTCTATGTGCAAAAGTATTTAATTATGAGTTTAATTTATAAACGAATATGACAAAACAACGATAAAACATTTATTTAGAAACATTCTAAGAGCATTTCATCATTTTATGTTTTAAATATTAGATTTACTCCCAATAAGAATGTTTTTTTTAACTCGGCCATCAACTAAGTTTTTCGTTATATTGCGTAATCAAAATTATTCATTATGAAAAAAATCCTCCTCGCATTTTTATTGGCAACACTTTTTTATTCATGTAATGATGGCCCGGCTGTATTTAATTTAACAGCAAAAGGTTTTAGTAAGAATGCTACCATAACCATCTCCAATGCAAAAACCGGAGAAAAACTAAAAGTAGAGAATATTAAAGGTGAACAAACCTTTCAAGTAAATTTACCGAAGGAAGGGTATGCAGAAATAAAAATTGAGGATGGAAATGATTTTAGACCTTACTGGTTTTATTTAAAAAGCGGGAGTTATAATTTAGTTATTGATGCAGCAGATAATAGAACTACTTATCCATTTAAAAAAACACCATCATCTGAAGGTGAAGATTTTATCGATTTTTACGCAATAAAAAGCAGACTAAATAAACCGTTAACAGATAGTATTATGATAGCCAAAAGATCTGTAGATGCTGCAGATAAAACAAATATTAATGAGAGGGTAGATGTACTTGCGGATTTAATGGAGCGGATCGAAACCTTAAATTTAACTGCAATTGAAACATTTTCTAAGACACACCCAAATTCTCCTAACACTATATTTTTACTGGATCAGTTAGGTGTAACAGACTTAAATAGTACAAGATTTGGAAAAATATTTAATTATCTGGATGAGGACGTAAAAAACAGCAAACCGGGCAAAAAGCTTTTTGAGCAAATTACCCGGGTAAACAACACTAAACCCGGAAATACTTTTGTGGGTATAGCAGGTGAAACCCCAGATGGGAAAGCTTTTAGTAAGGATATTTTAAAAAAGCTAAATCTCGTATTTGTGTGGACATCTTATAATAATCGATGCAGAACAAATAACAAATCATTAACAGCACTTTACGAGAAATACAAAAGCCAAGGTGTAGAATTTATTGGGGTTTCATTAGACAGTAAGAGAAACTGGTGGGTTAATGTTATCAGAGATGATAAATTAACCTGGCCTCAATTTTCTGATTTGAAGGGTGCAAAATCTCCTAATGCAAAAAACATCGGAAATTATAATGTTCCTCATTTTATGATTCTGGATAAGAATGGCAAAATATTAATGAGCGAGGATATAAGTGTAGAAATTTTAGAAGAAGATATTATCAAGTATTTAAAGCAGCAAAGCTGATAAAATTTGTTCCACAAAAAAAGTCCCGATTTGCATCGGGACTTTTTACGATTTATGTATTCGAGTTTTCTTAAGCTACTTTAACATTTACCGCGTTTAAGCCTTTTCTTCCTTCTTCTACATCGTAGGTTACAGAATCGTTCTCACGAACGTTATCGATTAGGCCTGAAGCATGAACAAAAATTTCGGCATCGCCATTTGCTGGGATAATAAATCCGAAACCTTTAGTTTCATTAAAAAATTTTACTGTTCCTTGTTGCATTATATTGTATTTTAATTTGCTATAAAGGTATGGTTAAATACCTATAAATCAATTTTATATTTTTTAAAAACGATTTAAATGCGAAAGTATTGGCCTATTGGGTGTTAAGCCCTATTTTACAGAACGATTTAGTCCATCAGTACTCGATGTATCGCCTGGTTTTATTAATAAAGCACGTTCAAAACAGCTTTTAGCTTCAGCTTTTCTGCCCGAAAACAGCAATGCCCAACCCAACATATGGTTACCATCATAATCGAAAGGATAAAGCGCAACAACTTTTGCAAAGTATTTTGCTGATGTAGCGTATTGCTTTTTATTGTAAATAATTATCCCTGCCCAATAATTGGCCTGCGTATTTTGAGGGTCTAACTTTAAAATGTTGCTGTATTGTTCCATTACTTTATCCCAACTACCTGATAGAGATAAAGGTTTAATTAATCCAAACTTAGCTTCAACAGCATTCGGACGAACATTTATTGCTCTGGTATAATAATTTTGCGATGCAGTATAATTTTTAGCCAGATAATATAACCATCCGATACGGAGATTCGTTTCGTAATTATTTTCTGCATAAAACGGCATAATATCACTTATGGCTTCAGCGTAGTTTTTTTTACTTTCTTCGTTATAACTATTTTGAAATGCTTTTTGCAATGCAATATTAGTTTGAGCATTAACCTTAACAACAAGAAATACTAGCATTACAGATAATACTAATCGCCTTAGAAATTCCATGAAATACCTCCGTTAATTGAATGTTGTAAATAGTTAAATCTGAAAATATTATCTGTTTTCTTTTCAAATGTATAACTCAAACCTAAAAGTAGCCGTTGTTTTAACAAAAAATAACAGTTTGCACCCGTTTTAAATCTGGTTTTATCAAAGCCATTATAAATGTAAACGCCATCTGCCTCAGCATAATTGTATTGGTTTCCAACTGTTACCATCCCTTCTACCCATAAATTTGAAATTGGTTTAAAACCTAAAACCTGTTGAAAAACGACATTATTTTGCGATAAGACTTCGATGACTGAAGCTCTCGTAACGCTATAAAAATCAAGATTTCCGGTTATATATTTTGTAAACTTTAAATTGTACTGCCTTGTTTTTTCATCTCCAATTTGCGATAAAATAAAATCTGCTTGTAAATCGCTTCGGCTATCTCCGTATCTAAATCCAAGCAAGCCAACGTTATTTTGGTAGATTAAATTACGAAAACTCGAACGCATATATTGGTATGCGCCAATAAAATTTATCTTTCTCGCCGCAGCAAAACTTAGTTTAGCATAATAGCCAGGTTGTTGAATATTATCTTCCCGAACTGGTTGGTTATAATAATTTAAGGATGTTGAAAGGTTGAACTTATAGTTTAACCTCATATTTACAAAAGCCCGAGAGAAGGATGAATTTCCCCGCTCAAAAACATTCGTAAATTTAATTCCAGTTTCCACGCCTGCATTTATAAGCTTATATGGTTTTACTGCAAAACCTTCAATCAGGTTTGTATCTAATTTTGAAACTAAAAACCCTGCATCTTCAAATCTGTTTAAATAAACGTTGCACAGATAGGAATAATATAATGCGATTTGGTTTCCTTTATCAACTTTGAGCACTTTATCGTAATGATATAAAGCATCGGTATATTTATTTCTTACAAAATATGCGTAAGCAACTCTCAACCTTAAAAATTGCTCGTCATAACCATTATTAAATTCATTTTCACCGAATGAGATTAGTTCTGTCCACTCTGCTTTATTAAATAAAGCCAATGAAGTACTATCACTTTTTTGATTTACGATTTGAGCTTTGCTAACTGTGAAAATAGCAATCAAAAGCAAAGCGGTTAAACCAAATTTGTTTCCCATTTTACTTCTGTTGTTGTGTTTTTAAATTGAGCTTCGAAGGCAACTATTCCTTTTTTGTCGATTTTAAAAACTGTATTGAAAAAAATTTCCTTGCTATTAAAAATTTGCTTTTTGCCTTCTGCATTTAAGATAAATCCATCAGTTGTTGGCTCTAGCTTATTCTCATAACTAATTTTTGTAAAATTGCAGAATGGAGATAGCAAATCTTGCAACCATAATTTTGGCTGAAACTGCCCAGAATCTATTGCATAAATATCCTTTGCCTGATGCCCCGAATAGTTGATTTTGTAAGCTGAACGATAAAAAAGATTCAGGATAGATTTTGCATCGCCATAAAAACGTGTGAAGTAAAAAACGTTTTCGTTATTCACAAAATAGGCTGTGGCTAAATTTTCATGGCAATAAATGTAAGTCGAGTTCAGCGCATCTGTAAAAACTTCCCAGGTTTCGCTTCTACCTAAATTATCCTTTGCTTTTACAATGTAACCTGGCAAAAAGTTAAATGCATTTTTTAAATAAGGATTTACATCAGGATTTGAAATCACATCATTAACTCTTGGAACATCAAATGATTTTAGTTCAGCCTCTTTTTCATTTACAAAATATGATATTGGATAAGCCAAAGTTTTTGAACCAATGTAAGGTGTAGCCTGTAATTGAAAATGTAAATGCGGCTCTGGAGAACGACCAGAATTTCCGCATAAAGCAATCACATCTCCTTTAGAAACATAATCACCAACTTTAACCTTGTTTGAGTTCTTTTTTAGATGAGAGATCTTACTGTACAATCCATCTGCATGTTTTATAATAATTGTATTTCCCCAGTTTTGGTTAAGATTAACCTGACCAATCACATTATCATCTACATTATTAATACATTCCTGCACCCAACCATCTGCAACTGCTAAAACAGGTTTATTATAGCAATAATAATCCTCTGGCTTTAATCCGGGAAAATCGTAAGTTTTATCATCAATATCTTTTAGTACGAAATCAAGTGCTTCGTTCCATTCGCCTTTATGTGTAATTTCTCCATCATAACCTTGAGAAACCGTCCAAGAACCAATAAATGGCAAGCCAATATTAAAGTATTTAAAATCCTTTAATCGCTCCAGCCCGTTTACAAACTGGTATAAATTCGTTTCAGGACTATAATTTTGAAGTATGGTAAGTTGAAGTTTCCCGGCATTTTTCCTCAACGTAAAAAAATAAAGCAAACTGATAGTAACCATGCAAAATGGCATTGAAAAAACTGGCAGACTATACGTACCTAAAATCCTTGAAAAGCCATTTAAAACTAAAAATGTAAAAGGAATAATTACAATTGCCCAAAGGTAGGAACGCCAAGATGGGATTAGAAAAAATCCACCAATTGCACAGCTAACCATCATAAAATTTGCGCCTAAATGATAGTTACTAATGCCTTCAGGAAAGATTCCTGTAAAGTGATTGATTAAACAAGCGGTAGCGAAACCCATAATCAATAAACTAAAACCTATTCTGGAATGGATAAAGAAACCAATACAAATAAGTATTCCTGCTAAAATATTATTTTGAAAAAGCACCGCACTAACAGACCTGAAAAATAATTGCAGAAAAGCAGGCATTCCTAAAGTGTCGAAAAAATTACAAAGCTTTTGGAAATTATCGGGTTGAATTGTAGCCAACTCGAAAATTACTGAGCTTTCTTTTTGCACCAAACCCATCCCCACATATTCGTTAGCGGCTATTAAAACCAGCCAAAAAGTTATAACAAATGGAATTGATAATGTTGGTAATGCATATTTACCCAAAAATGAGGTTAAATTAACACTTAAGACTACGCACAGCAAATTTGCGGCGGCAAGCCATAACCAAAAAGTGAAATTAAAACTATAGAAAGTTCCAAAACCGATTCCCAATAAAAGGGCATTGAAGCTATATAATCCGGCTTTAATATCTTCTTTATTGAAACCTAAAACAGTTGTAATTACGATTGCCGAAATCAAGCAAATTAAACCTGCAAAACCAGCATTTAAATTAAACATCGAAACCAAAAACAATAAAGCGCCGAGTATTTTATTTTGCGAAAAAAACAAAATAGCATAGCTGTTTAATGCAGCGCTTAAATAATATTTCAGGTTAATTTTCAAGTTGAATTATTTTAAATGCTCTGGCAATTGTTCCATCATTTCCAAATATTGCAAAGTTTCTGGTTTCCTGATTTGGTGTGCATTTCCTTGCATATCGATAAGCACTACCGCTGGTCGCATATTTATAAACTGCATCCACTGCGTCATGTTATAAGCGCCAACTTTATGTACAACCAATAAATCTTTAGTCTCCAACAATGGCAAATTAATGCTCTCGCGAACCACATCTATGTTCATACAAAGCGGACCGAATAAAACAGTTTCTTCCGTGTATTGTCCGACCTCTTTAGCAACGCTGATTTTATGATCGTACCAATTAGAAGTAAACAAAATATTAATCCCGAAATCGAGAATGGTTGCTCTTCTGCCATCACTAAGACGTTTGTTAGCGATAACACTTCCAACTAAATAACCGGCATCATCAATTAAAACACGTCCGCTTTCTAAAATTAAAAGCGGCAATTCACTTTGATTAAAACCAGCTTCTAAAATTGTGCTGGTTATTGCTTCGGCAAATTCTTCGACTGATGGAACCGTATCTATACCCGGCAAGTAAGCGCCTTTTAATGTATTTGTTGATGGAAAACCTCCACCTAAATCAAGATACTCTATGTTTTTTTTGAATTCAGTTTTATACCTTAATGCTAAATCGCACAATTTATTAGCGGCAATTTTATAGGCAGAAACAGAAAGCATGAAAGTGCCGATGTGGCAATGCAAACCAACCAATTCTAAGTTTTTATCAGATGAGATTTTATTTATTGCATTCCAAGCCTGACCGTTTTCGTAATTAAACCCGAATCTATCCCAAATTGGATAAACTCCTGTATCAAAATTAACCCTTATTGCAACCCTGGCTTTTTTATTAATTTTTTCAGCAATGCTGATGATTAAATAAAGCTCATCAAAATGATCGATGTGGATTAAGGAATGGTTTTCTATTGCTGAAGTAATATCCTCTGCTTTTTTATCGGGCCCGTTAAAAATAATGTGATTTCCGGCTACGCCATTGCCTAGTGCTTTTTGATATTCGAAACCTGAAACAACTTCAGCCCAGCTTCCCTCCTGATGAAAAATTTTACAAACCGCATTTAAGTAATTTGTTTTGTAGCTCCACGCAAACTGAACTTTCGGATATCGAGTTTTAAAAGAACGAACAGAGGCCTGATAATTTTTGCGGATTTGTCTTTCGGATAACACAAAAACCGGTGAACCAAATTTTTCTACCAGCGTTTTAACAGGAACACCATCAATGCCAGAAACCGGATCGAAATCCGTTCTTGTACCGAACTTATTCATAAAGCCGGTATTCATTTTTGTAATGGTTGGTCGTTCGTATTTTTGTTTCATTTACATTAAAATAAAAAGCACATTTCTACAGTAAAATATTAAAGCTCCCCAAAAGCCGATAGTTTTTGAAATTCTTCTACATCGACAACATTATCCCAAGCATATCGGATAAACATCTTTCCGCTTTTATATGCTGTAAATTTTTCAACTGAGTTACCTAACGCCATTTTAACCAAAGCCTTCGGCTGATTTTGACCAGCGGCAACCGTTAAATAAACCCAGGCCGGAAATCGCGGATTAACCTCCATAATATACAAGTCACCGCTTTCTTCTTTCATAATTTCTAACTCAAAACCACCTTTCCATAAAGTTAATTTTGCAAAATCTTCGGCCAAAGCGATTAACTTTTCATCTTCAATCGTTATGCCTGCCCATGCTTTTCCTTTTTCGGTGATGTATAATTTCCGCATCGGAATAACGCTAACCGCGTTTCCATTTCCGTCGCCAAGTCCGGCAATATTAATTTCTGTTCCTTTAATAAATTTTTGAACAATAATTGGTAAGCCCCATTTTGCCTGAAGTGTATGAAAAGCTTTATATGCATCATTTAAGTTTTGAACAATAAATGCTTCGTAAAACTTGCCCTTAACCACTAACGGAAATCCAAATTGCTCGGCAGTTTTAACAATTTCAGCATCCTTAAAAATTGCCTCACTTGCAGGTACATTAAAATTATTTTGTTCCCCAAACGATTTTAGATTTACTTTATCCCGCTGTTCCAATTGCTTGTGAGAAGGCAAAAAAGTGCGAATTCCCATAGAAAGCAAATCCTTCCCTAACTTAATAAAATTGAAAAGTTCAGCATCAAAATTTGGAATCAAAACATCAATTTTCTCAATTGATTGAATTTGTTCCAATCTTGATTTCAAAGCTTCGACACCAGCAGTTGGGTACGGAATCCGATAAGTTTTATCAACCAAATCATGCATATAAATTGCAGGCTCCAGTGTTTCGTAAGCCAAACCGATTATCCGTATTTTTTCATCAAATCCTTCTCGTAATGCACGTATAACCGCAACGCCAGGACCAGGATTATCATTTGCGTTTAATCCGGTAACCGCTATGGTTAATGCTTTTTTTAAAGTTTGAGAAACGGACATGATTAGTTTTAATTCAGATTATAATTCTAAAAGATTTGCTTCCTTAAGCTGATGCATATAATCATCCCAGTCTCTTTCAAGTTGAGTCGGTTCAACTTCATATTTATTAAGTATTTTTTGTTTAATATCTTCGGTTAATTCACCAGCTTTCATATAGGTAAGAATTTCTGCCGCAATAGAATTGCTTGTAAAAGAATCGCCAGTAGCAGGATTAAAAATGAAGCCGTTTTCACTCGTTGCAATATTAGTTTTCAACCTCATATGTTTCCTTTCTGTTGATTAATAAAACTGCTGTAAGCATCGCCGATTGGCAATTCGGCATTTACAAGGTTTACCTTTCGGTTATGGATTGATTTTATTTTATTCAGAGCTACAATAAAACTTCTGTGGATTCTGGCAAACTGCTCTTCTGGAAGTTTTTCAAGCACTTTTTTCATTGTCATTAGCGTCAATATTGGCTTATCCGTTCCTGCCAGGTAAATTTTCAGGTAATCGCCCATGCTTTCTATGTACTCAACATCGCGAAGCAAAATTTTAATCATCTTATATTCAGAATACACATAAATACTTTCATCGCTTACACTTTCCTGCGTTGCAAATTTGTATTTATGAAAATCGATGGCCTTTTCTACCGCAGCTGTAAACCTGTTAAAGTCAATAGGCTTTAATAAATAGTCTATCGCTTGCAGTTCGTAACTTTCAAATGCATAATTTCTATAGGCGGTTGTAAAAATAATCATCGGACTGTTAACCAAACTCCTAACCAATTCTACACCGGTAATATCGGGCATGTTTACATCAACAAAAAGTAAATCAACAGGATTTTGTTTAAGGTATTCGGCACCAGAAAGTGCGTCTTCAAAAATCTGTACCAATTGCAAACCCGGAAACCTCGAAACATAAGTTTTTATAAGTTCGAGCGCCAAAGGTTCATCATCAATAGCAACACATTTTAAAGCCATAGTTTAAATTATTTGGTTAGCAATTTACGCAAAGGTTTACCGAAAATTGTTCTCTTTCGTTATTAATATGCAGTTTAAAGCGGTTTGAATATAAATGTTCTAAACGTTGGCGAGTGTTCGATATACCAATTCCGGTACGCTCCAGATTTGATTTATGCGGATAAATTTTATTCAGACAAGTAAAATCTATTTTCTCGCCATCAATACCTAAATTAATATTGATAATTGTTTTTTCCTTTTTGGTTACACCATATTTAAAAGCATTTTCAATAAACGTCATAAAAATTAACGGCGCTATTTTCTTACCATCCGCTTTTCCCTGAACGTTAAAATTTATTTCCGCGTCGGCGCCAAGTCTTAACTTTTGCAGTTCAATATAATCTCTAACACAATCAATTTCGTCATTTAGCATCACAAAATCCTGTGTAACATCATCCGTAACGTAGCGCATAATGTTCGATAGTTTCATTATACTTTCTGATGTATGCTCGCTATTAATTACAGATTGTGTATAAATGTTATTTAATGTATTAAATAAAAAGTGTGGGTTTATTTGTGCTTTTAAAAACGAAAGCTCGGCTGTTGCTTTCTCAGCTTCGGCTTTAACAACTTTCGATTCGGCATTTTGCCAGCGCTGAACAGTACTTGTAGCAATGCTTAAACCCATAATCATCAAAAAAATAAAAAGACTTATAACATCAATAAATTCAGATTGATGCAAATCTAGAATCCCCCTGCTTCTTTTTAGATTAGGATCTTGCATCCGTAAATCTTCATTTGGCAAAGGACCAAAAGGCATACCAACATTTGGACCAATTACAGAGTCTTTTCCAGGTTGTAACGATTGGTTTAAACCTTTCATTTGTGACTCTGGTGCACCCGTTAAAACAGCAATAACACTCTTATTATGCTTTAATAAATTATCGTAAGGTTGCGAATAATAAACAAAACCAAAAAGCAGTAAAACAACCGCACTGTAAATTAAATATCGCTTCTGAAACATCAATTTCGGTACTAAAACCAAAGCATTGAAGTAAAACATCAGCATATAAGTTAAACAGAATAACCAATAATATGGCGAAGCAAGAAGTAACAAGCTACTGTGGCCGGATTGTTCGTTATTTATAAACAGTAACGGAAAGGTTAAAAACAAAAGCCAACCAGCAATATGAATAATGAAAGTTGGGGTTTTGAAGCGTTGCATTGTACAAATTAAATATATTTTTAAGCTTTTTGGTAAAGCGTAGGCTATTAATCGTAAACCAGTTCTTGGTTCTTTTCGTATTTCACCACCAAATCGTTCGTCATTTTCACCATAAAGGTTTCATTAAAATCACCCTTAAAATCGTAACTCAAAATAAGCATATCGCCAACCATTTCATGTAGAATCATTTTCGAACTTGTGTAAGTAATAGAAACTACATGCCCGGCTTTATTTTTTAAATCTGAAGCAAAAATTTGAAAATCAGCCCAATCAAATAAAATTGATTTCCCTCTTTCATCATTTAAAATCGGCATTTTGTTGTTTAAAGAAGTAATGGTATCCATAACCGAGTAATGCAATTTTTGATGCAAAACCTTTGCCTTTTCATTAGCATTATGCATTTGCGCAAAGGTGTGTAAGCTGTTATTTAAATTATATGTTTTAGATTTTTTTTGAAATTCTTTATAAGTATCGTGAAAAATTCGACGCTCAAAATCCGTTTTGCACATGAAATTGAAATATTGTGTAGAGCTGAGGTTGATGTAAGCTAAAGCCATAATATTCTGTTTTTTGTTGCTATATCAAATATGAAATAATTAAAATCTTTAATTTATAAAGTATCGGTAAACACTCTTATTCAATCGTTAAACCACTAAACTATGCTCGAATAATGAAATTAACATGAACACATTTGTTATAAAACGAGTAAATACCTTAAATCGCTTCACTAGATTAAAATAAATTCCTTTTGAAAAGCAGGTTTTTGGCTTTTGGCATCGTTAGTCCTGCCATCCGCTTTACTCCGTTGCACTTCGTGTTCGCTTCTGTCAGGTTTAGATAGCTCATGTATCTGCAACTATTAATTGCAAATCGCCAAAACCCACAAATAACCACAAAAAAAAGGCCCCGATTTTCATCGAGACCTTTGAAATTATTAAGCTTTTCTATTGCGCAGGAAAACTAAAATTAAATGTTCCTTGTTCACTCACACCAGACATATAAATCATGCCGTTTCTGGTTTGAGGTAAAGCTTTCTGAACATCAGTTACATTGTTAACCGCTTGTCCGTTTACTTTAGTAATAATTAAACCTTTCTCCACACCAATGTTATCAAAAGCTTTCCCCGCAGTTACCGAAGTTACTACAACACCACTGTTAATTTTTAACTCTGATTTTTGGGCTTGTGTTGCAGGTGCAAATGTTGCTCCTAATTTTGATACCTCAACAGATTTTGTTGCAGCAGTATTAGTATTAACACCAACACTCGATTCGCCTTTTAACGTTACACTGAAATCTTTAAGTGAACCATCTCTTAAAACCGATAATTTAACTTTATCACCAGGATTTAAACGACCAATTCTTTCCTGTAAATCTGGTGAATCATTGATTACAAGACCATCAACTTTTTTAATAATATCACCTGATTTGATGCCAGCCGCAGCAGCTCCGCCACCCGCAACAACATCATTTACATATAAACCGCTAATCTCATTGGTTTTAATATCCGAAGGATTTTCTGCGCTTAATGGCACAAAATTAACACCGATATAACCACGTTTTACCGAGCCGTATTTCATAAAATCATCAACGATTTTACGAGCCAAGTTTACCGGAATTGCAAAACCATAACCTTGATTATATCCGCTTTGCGATGCAATTGCAGAGTTAATACCAACTAGTTCGCCATTAGCATTTACTAAAGCACCACCACTGTTTCCAGGATTAATGGCCGCATCAGTTTGAATAAACGATTCGATACTTGTATTAGCCGGACGCTCTGGTCTTTTTCCTGTACGTTGATATTCTCTGTATTCTTCTTCAGTAATTCCACCGCCTTGCTGCTCACGGCCGATGATACCAATACTTCTGTTTTTTGCACTTACAATACCAGCAGTTACAGTTGTTTGTAAATCAAGAGGAAAACCTACCGCTAAAACCCATTCTCCAACCTGTACGTTATCAGAGTTGCCCATTTTTACAACTGGTAAACCTGTAGCATTTACTTTAATTAAAGCTAAATCTGTGTTTGGATCACGACCAATTACTTTGGCTTCAACTTTACGTCTATCCGTTAAAACCACCTCTACTTTATCTGCATTATCTACAACATGGTTATTGGTAATGATATAACCATCCTGACTGATAATTACACCTGAACCAGATGCTGCCTTTGGCTGGCGCTGCATTTGGCGACCACCACCACCGAAGAAATCTTCGAACATATCAAACGGCGAAGAACCACCCTGACTTTTATTAGAAGCGCTATAAGTTGTTTTAATGTGAACCACTCCTGGCGCAACTGCTGCCGCTGCCTCGGTAAAATCTGCGGCTCCGGCAGATGATACTTTTAATGGATTATTGGCGAAGTACAAATTTTGTTTTTCAGAAATTGTCCCACCGTTTTGGCTACGCTCGAAAAGCTTGTAACCCCCAATTGCTGCTGCACCACCTATAAATGCAGCTAACACTGTAATTCCTAATATTTTTTTCATTGTGTTAAATTGTTTTTTATCCTCACAATTAAATTATAAACCAAATAATGCTAGCTAATTGTTTTGGCAAACTTATAATACCTTGTGTCTAATGTTCTATTTTTTGCAAGAGCCTATCACTTTGATTTAAGCAGATTGCTCAGGCAGTTTTAATCTGCTCAAATTTTCTTTTGTAAGTTTATTCAAATTTAATACCATATAAACGATATTTGTATAAAAAAAGCACTCGGTTCCGTGTTAAAAAATGTTAAATCAAAAAACACATCCCTGTTGCTACTTTTGCAAATCAAATATTGCATTAAAAAATGAAGCTTTCATGAAAATTAATTTCTATAAATATCAAGGCGCAGGTAACGATTTCATTTTGATAGATCATACCATGAGTCCGTTAAAAAACATCGATAACAAACAAATAGAAGAACTTTGCAACCGAAGATTCGGTATTGGTGCAGACGGGTTGATGTTTGTTACCAAGCATGAAAGCTATGATTTTGAAATGCATTATTTCAATGCTGATGGTAAATTAGGCAGCATGTGCGGCAATGGAGGAAGATGTATTGTCGCCTTTGCAAAACAGCTTGGTCTTATTGATAGAGAAACAAACTTTTTGGCAGTTGATGGGCCACATTATGCCAGAATTTCAGAAAATGGGGAGTGGGTAGATCTGCAAATGATTGATGTAGATACCATAACCAATGATGGAAATGCTTACGTTTTAAACACAGGTTCGCCGCATTATGTTAGCTTTCAGAATGATTTAAAAAACTTCGATGTTTTTAGTGCAGGGAAAAATATCCGTTATAATGAAACCTACAGTGCAAAAGGAATTAATGTAAATTTTGTGGAAGATAAAGGCGACCACTTATTTGTAAGAACTTACGAACGTGGCGTTGAAGACGAAACTTATGCTTGCGGAACTGGTGTAACTGCTGTAGCAATGGCGGTTGCAAAACATAAAAATTTAACCGGACATATTAAAACCGACATAAAGGTGTTAGGTGGCGATATAAAAATTGAATTTGACTACGATGGCGCAACATTTACAAACGTATTTTTATGCGGTCCAGCTAAATTAGTTTTTGAAGGAACGGTTGATTAAGTTTCCTTTCCTCCATATTACTTAAATCATTTTCTTCATTTCGATTAAATCGGAATGGAGAAATCTTTACAGACTTGAGAAATTTCTGCTTAACTGAAAACAAGAACTTGAATGTGTGTACTTTATACACTAAGAAAAGTCTGTACTGCCTGAATTTCTAAACAATCAGTATGAATTAATATGCATTAATTCAACCCCAATTAACAGGTTTTAACATCTGTCTCAATTTATTTACACAGGCATTTTTACTGTGTAAAAAATGGCTAAATAACTAAAAAACAGCTAATTAATACTAAACAAGTCACTTTTCATTTTAAAAATAAATCAATCGATTGATTAAATGACAGAATTTGGACAGATTAATTTTTTATTAGGCTCTATTTTTGGGCACTAATCGCGAAAATCAAGGCACAGCTTTAACTACGCTATTAGTCCCGGAAATTAAAATATAAACACACAGAGAATAAATCCATGAGAAAAATAACAACTCTCGTTTTTGGTATGAGTATCGCTATGCTTTTAGCATCTTGCGGAAATAACGATGAAGCTAAAAAAGCTGCTGCCGCAGCTGCAGCTGGCCCACAAACTTACCCGGTATTTACAGTTAATGCACAATCAACCGAATTAGATTCAGATTACCCTGCAACTATTGAAGGAATCCAGAATATCGATATCCGTCCTAAAGTTGATGGTTTTATTCAGAAAATATTAGTTGATGAAGGTGCGGTGGTTAAAAAAGGTCAGTTGTTATTTACAATCATGGCCCCACAATACGAGCAAGAAGTTAGAACAGCGAAGGCAGCAATTAGTAGCGCTGAAGCTGATGTTCATGCGGCAGAACTTCAGGTTAACAAAACCAGACCTTTAGTTGAAAAAGATATCATCAGTAAATATGATTTACAAGCTGCAGAACTTACACTTCAAAGCAGAAAAGCAGCATTAGCACAAGCCAAGGCTGCACTTGCAAATGCAAAAGTTAATTTGAGTTACACATCTATCACCAGTCCTGTTGATGGAGTTGTTGGCAGTATTCCTTTCAGAAATGGAAGTTTAGTGAGTGGTACAAGTACAGAACCATTAACTACGGTTTCTAATATTTCTAAAGTTTACGCTTACTTCGCACTCAACGAAAAACAGCTTTTAGATTTTTCTAAAAAATATAAAGGCAATACGCTAGCGCAGCAAATGAAAAATATTCCTCCGGTAAGTTTAGTGCTTGCAGATGGAAATGTTTATGCTCAAGATGGTAGAATTGAATCAATCAACGGACAAATCAATACGCAAACTGGTTCGGCGAGTTTAAGGGCTACTTTCCCTAATCCAACTTCTTTACTAAAAAATGGTGCAAGTGCATCAGTTAGAATTCCACAAAAGGTAGATAACGCAATTTTAATCCCACAGAAATCTACTATCGATTTACAGGGTAAAAAGTTTGTTTATGTACTAGGCGATTCTGCTAAAACCATCAGTACAGAAATCGAGATTATGGATTTAACAAAAGGCAAGTTTTATGTGGTTACTAAGGGCTTAAAAGCGGGCGACAAAGTTGTTTTAGAGGGTTTCCAATCGTTAAAAGATGGTACCAAAATTAAACCGGAAGAAAAAAGCTCAGATTCAGTATATGCTGAAATAAAAAAATAATGTAATCAGTGCAATCACACGAATTAGTGTAATCAATATTAATTATGTTTAAGAAATTTATAGAAAGACCGGTTTTATCAACGGTTATTTCCATCATTATTGTAATACTTGGTGTATTAGGTTTGGTAACGCTACCGGTATCACAATATCCAGAAATTGCACCACCAACCGTTCAGGTTTCTACCTCTTATCAAGGTGCAAATGCCGATGTGGTAATGAACAGTGTCGTTGTTCCGCTTGAAGAACAAATTAACGGTGTTGAAGATATGACTTACATGACTTCAACAGCCAGTAACGATGGTACCGCAACCATAACCATTAACTTTAAGTTGGGTACAAACCCAGATTTGGCTGCTGTTAACGTACAAAACAGGGTTGCCAGAGCAACAAGTTTACTTCCTGCCGAGGTTACACGTTCTGGTGTAATTACAGCTAAAAGACAAGCAAGTAATGTGTTAATTTTTGCAGTTTACAGCGAAAGCGATTCATACGACCAGAAGTTTTTACAGAACTACGCTAACATTAACATCATTCCACAAATTAAACGTATTAATGGTGTGGGTGATGCAAGTGCTTTTGGAACATTGGATTATACCATGCGTATCTGGTTAAAGCCAGATGTAATGGCAACTTATGGCTTGGTTCCGAATGATGTGAATGTGGCTTTAGCCGAGCAAAATATTGAAGCAGCTCCAGGTCAGTTTGGAGAGCAGGGCGACCAGGCATTTCAATATACATTAAAATATACTGGCCGTTTAAAAGATGAAGCTGAATTCAGTAATATCATCATAAGAAGTAATGCAAACGGACAAATTCTACGTTTAAAAGATGTTGCCAGAATAGAACTTGGTGCGCAAAGTTATGCCAGTTCGGTAAGGTTTAATGGTAAACCGGCTTTAGGTATTGCCATCAATCAAACTGCAGGTTCAAATGCAAAGGAAGTTATTGAGAACTCAATTAACACCTTAAACGAAGCGCAAAAATCTTTTCCAAAAGGTATCCATTATACAACACTAGTGAACGTTAACGATTTTCTTGATGCATCAATTGAGAAAGTAATTCATACATTAATCGAAGCCTTTATCTTGGTTTTCCTTGTTGTATTTATTTTCCTTCAGGATTTTCGTTCAACTTTGATTCCGGCAATTAGTGTTCCGGTTGCGATTATTGGTACATTCTTCTTTCTGAGTTTATTTGGCTTTACCATCAATTTACTAACACTATTTGCACTCGTACTTGCAATTGGTATTGTGGTGGATGATGCAATCGTAGTTGTGGAAGCGGTACACGCTAAATTGGATGAAGGTTATACAGATGCCAAGAAGGCTACTGTTGATGCAATGGACGATATCAGTGGAGCGATTATTTCAATTACCTTGGTAATGGCGGCTGTGTTTATTCCGGTGAGTTTTATTCAGGGTTCATCAGGTGTATTTTACAAGCAATTTGGTTTAACGCTAGCAATTTCGATTATTTTATCGGCAATTAACGCTTTAACGTTAAGTCCGGCATTGTGTGCAATATTCCTTAAACCGCATAAAGACGACCATGAAAAGCCTAAAAACTTTTTACAACGTTTCTATGCTGCTTTCAATACTTCATTTGATGCCGTAACCGGAAAATATAAAAAATCAGTAAGTTTCCTTTCCAGGAAAAAATGGATAGTTGGTTTGGGTATTGCTTTCTTTACCGTTCTATTGGTTTGGACAATGAATACTACGCCAAAAGGTTTCGTTCCGAATGAGGATTTAGGTACAATCATGTCGGATATATCTTTGCCTGCCGGAACATCACAAGAAGAAACAAGTGTTATCATTGCTCAAATCGATAGTATTGTACACAAAATCCCTGAAATAAAAAGCTCTTTACGAGTTGTTGGTAGAAGTATGATTAGTGGTTCTGGTAGTTCTTATGGAATGGTAATTTCCAGATTAACCCCATGGAATGAACGTAAAAGAGATGTAAAAGCGATTATCGGAGAACTTTTTGCAAAAACTGCTTCAATAAAAGGTGCTAAAATTATATTCTTTGCGCCACCAACCATTCAAGGTTTTGGTACAAGTGGCGGTTTTGAGTTTCAGTTACAAGATAAAACCGGTGGCGATATTAAGAAGTTTAATGAAATTGGAAATTCATTTTTAGCAGCGCTTGGTAAACGACCAGAAATTCAATATGCTTCAACTTCGTTTAACCCAAATTTCCCTCAATACCAGATTACTGTAAATGTAGCTAAGGTAAAACAGGCAGGCTTAACAGTTAGTGATGTTTTAGGTGTAATGCAAGGTTATTATGGAGGTGTTTATGCATCAAACTTTAACAAATTCGGAAAGCAGTTTAGGGTAATGTTTCAGGCAGATGCCAAATACAGAGCAAACCAGGAAAGTTTAACCAGCATTTATGTTCGTAATTCATCAGGTACAATGGCACCAATTTCCGAATTTATCACACTAGATAAGGTTTACGGTCCACAAGCCATTTCACGTTTTAACTTGTTTACTTCAATATCAGTTACAGGTAATCCAAACGCTGGTTTTAGTTCTGGTGATGCACTTAAAGCGGTACAGGAAGTTGCTGCATCGCAATTGCCTGCAGGTTATGGATATGAGTTTTCAGGTTTATCCCGTGAGGAAATGAATAGCGGAAGCCAAACGATTTTTATCTTCTTGCTTTGCGTAATCTTCGTTTACTTTTTACTTGCCGCACAATACGAAAGTTATATTTTACCATTGGCAGTATTAATTTCTTTACCAATCGGTCTAGCAGGTGTATTTGTTTTCGATAAGATTTTTGGAGTTGATAATAATATCTATACACAGATTACCCTGATTATGCTTGTAGGTTTATTGGCGAAGAATGCAATTTTGATTGTAGAATATGCTGTTGATAGAAGAAGAAAAGGTATGAGCATTGTTAATGCGGCTATTGATGGCGCAACGGCTCGTTTACGCCCAATTTTAATGACTTCATTCGCATTTATTTTAGGTTTATTACCATTGATGCTTTCTTCGGGTGTTGGTGCTTCGGGTAATACTTCGATTGGTACTGGTGCTGTTGGAGGAATGCTAATTGGTACGCTTTTCGGTGTATTTGTTATTCCGGCATTGTTCATTATTTTCCAAAGTTTACAGGAGAGAATAAGTAACAAATCGCCGTTTAACGAAGGTGTAGAAAAAGAACAAACCAAAGAAGAATACGAGTTGGCTACAAGTAACAGCAAACACTAATTTTAAAAAAAAATCATGAAATTCAGATATAAATATTCGGTTTTAATCGGTTTTGCAATACTTACTTTAAGTGCCTGCGTAACCAAAAAATACGAAAGGCCGCAGGTTAAAAATGAAGGCTTATACCGAGATAACAATACAATTGACACAACTACGATTGCAGATTTGCCATGGAAAAATCTATTCTCTGATACTACTTTGCAGTCTTTAATTCAAAGAGGTATCAATGAAAACCTGGATTTAAAACAGGCTATCGAGCGTATTAAAATTTCGGAAGCAACTTTACAACAAAGCAAAGCTGCATTTTTGCCTAGTTTACAAGCAGATGCATCCGTTACAGATGCTAAACAATCGCTTTCATCTTTAAACTTTCCTCCCGGGATAAACATTAACCTGGAAACCCAGACTTATCGTGCGCAGTTAAGCACAGCTTGGGAAGCAGATATTTGGGGCAAATTAAGCAGTGCAAAACGCTCGGCTTATGCTACACTTTTACAAAGCGATGCAGCTAAAAGAGCCGTTCAAACACAACTAATTGCTACAATAGCAAATAATTATTATACTTTGCTCGCCTTAGATAAACAATTACAGATTACACAGCAAACCATCGACATTAGAACGAAAGATGTAGAAACGATGAAAAGCCTTAAAGAAGGTGCAGTTGTAAACGGTGCGGCTGTTGTACAAAGTGAAGCAAATTTATATGCAGCACAGGTTACCCTTCCAGATTTGAAAAGAAGCATTAAAGAAGCTGAAAATGCTTTAAGTGTTTTAATTGCGCAAGCGCCCGGAAGCATTAACCGTACAACTTTAGAGCAACAAGTTCCTTATACAGATTTGCAAACCGGAGTTTCTGCTCAACTTTTAAAGAACCGTCCGGATGTTATTGCAGCCGAGTTTGGTTTCAGAGCAGCATTTGAAAATACTAATCTGGCTAAAACCTATTTTTATCCTTCTTTAACATTAACGGCTTCTGGTGGTTTATCTACATTGCAGCTCAAAAACTTTTTTGATAACTCTATCTTTTACAATATTGTTGGTGGTTTAACACAGCCAATTTTTGCTAAAGGTCAAAACAGAGCACGTTTAAGAACGGCAGAAGCAACGCAACAACAAGCTTTCTACACCTTTCAGCAAACGCTTTTAACTGGCGGACAAGAAGTTTCGAATGCTTTATACGCATATCAAACAGCTACAGAAAAAGAAGAAACCAGAGCTAAACAAATAGCATCATTAACTAAAGCTGTAGATTTCACAAAAGAATTATTGCGTTACAGTTCAGCAACAAATTACACGGATGTTTTAACATCAGAACAAAGTTTACTTACAGCACAACTAAGTGGGATTAACGATAGATTACAAAAATTGCAATCTGTAGTTAACCTTTACCGTGCCTTAGGTGGTGGTTGGAAATAATCACATCTAAAATATTAATATTGTCAAGTTGAGCTTGTCGAAACGATTCTAAATTTTAGGATATCCTTCGACAAGCTCAGGATGACAGATTGAAAAACAGCTCTGAATTTCAATCTACCCTCTTCCCTATAAACATACCCAAAACTTTCCAGAATAATTTTTATTGCAAAAATGTGCCGTTCTTTTGATGTAACACCAAAATATTGTAAGTTTAAAGTTTTTTAAAGGGGATAACTTTAAAAAATTTTTATACCCATCGATGTTACGTGTAGACAGCTCAAAATCCTGCAAAATTGTGTACTCCTTATGCAAGCATGAGTATTTGGGCTATTTAATTGAACCTCATATTGTTCAGCTAAATCCACAAGGTGATTTCTCGTTTACTTATCAGCGAATTTTTACGCATACAGCTGATGAATTTAAAGCTTGTCTAGGTGATATTGATTATAAGCTAATCAAAATTTTAGATGATATCGAACAAGATTCGCTCATCAAAAAATATTATAAAAAATTAATCAGGCCAACAGAATTTTTTACAAAAATTTTCGACAGTAAATTTTACGAAACCGTTCGCCCAAAAATTGAAAAAAAACTTGCCGAAGCCTTAGAGTTGCTTAAAGTTAAAAATGAACTTTATGTAATGGATAAAGATGGTTGGCCGGTTGAACGTAAAATCGAACTTGCTACAGAACCAGGCTCAATTCTTTTCCATTTCAGAAGGAATGATACAGAAACACGATACTTTCCAACTATAAAATATCAAAACCTGCGCATAGAATTTATGTTTAAAGAAGCGCAGATTATTAGTAACAAACCAGCTTGGTTGTTATTAAATGATATTTTATACTTTTTCGATCAGGATATTGAAGGCAAAAAATTACAACCTTTTTTAAACAAGCGTTTTATTGCAATACCTAAAGCAACAGAAGCGACGTATTTTGAAAAGTTTGTTGCGCCATTAATAGAGAAACACCACGTTTATGCAGAAGGTTTCGAAATCAGGACGGAGCAGTTTGAAGCCATTCCGGTAATTAAGGTTTTATATGTTGATGGTGGAATTTCTCAAATTCAGCTTTATTTTAAATACGGCGAATATATTTTCCCACTTGAAAATGCGCATAAAGTTACCGTCCGCTTAGAAAAAGTGGGCGATAATTATATATTTCATCGCATTAAACGCTCAGCCGATTGGGAAAAAAAGCAACTTGCTTTATTGTTATCACTTGGCTTAAAGAAAACAAGTGCATTATTCAGCAATTTAGAAGTTGCGGCAGAAAATGAAAACCCAAGTTATGCAGCCATTAATTGGGTAAACGAGCATATCGAAATGCTAATGGAAGCAGGTTTTGAAATAGAGCAAGCTACCGGACAAAAACGCTTTGTTTTCGGCGCCAGCAAAATAGATTTAGAAGTTAAAGAAGGCAACGATTGGTTCGATATCAATGCTGTTGTTTGGTTCGGGAAATATCAAATTCCTTTTCTATCGCTAAAGCAACACATTCTACATAAACGCAGAGAATTTATCTTGCCCGATGGTGAAGTTGCCATTATACCAGATAAATGGTTTACGCAATACGGAAGCTTATTTAGTCTTGCCGAAGCTGGCAAAAATTTAAAGTTAAAAAAACATCACATCGGTTTAATTAACGATTTAGCCGAAGATAGTTTAGCAAATGTTACGTTAGAACGCAAGCTTCAGCGCTTATCTGATTTCGAAGATATTGCAGACACGCAAATGCCTGTTCATTTTAAAGGTAGCTTACGCGATTATCAAAAAGCAGGTTACAATTGGTTTAGTTTCTTGCGTGAATATAATTTTGGCGGCTGCCTTGCAGATGATATGGGTTTGGGTAAAACCATCCAAACATTGGCCATGCTGCAAAAGGTTAAAGAAGATGATGCGCTTATTGCAACGCAAACAACTTCGTTAATTATTATGCCTACTTCTTTAATTTACAACTGGTTAACAGAGGCAAAGAAGTTTACCCCGAAATTAAAAATACTGGCACATACAGGTACAAACAGAAATAAAGATGTTGCCAATTTCGCCAATTACGATATCGTTATCACCACTTACGGCATAACTCGGGTTGATGTAGATGATTTGAAAAACTTCTATTTCAACTACATTATTCTCGATGAAAGTCAGAACATTAAAAACCCTTCTTCAAAATCGTTTAAAGCCGTTAGAAGTTTAAAATCGAGGCATAAACTAATTTTGAGCGGTACGCCCGTAGAAAATTCAGTTGGCGATTTATGGTCGCAGTTAACTTTCTTAAACCCAGGTTTATTAGGCACACAAGCCTTTTTCTACGAAGAATACGTTCAGGCGATTGAGAAAAAGAAAGATGAAGAAAAAGCCCGAAAGCTTCAATCCATAATAAAACCTTTTGTGCTTCGCAGAACAAAAGAACAAGTTGCTGCAGAATTACCTCCAAAAACGGAGCAGATTATTTACTGCGATATGAGTGAGGATCAAGCTGCCTATTATGAAAAAACAAAATCGGCCTACCGTAACGATTTGTTGCAAAGCATGGATGATGGAACTTTCGCCCAAAAACAGGTTCAGCTTTTGCAGGGATTAACCGCTTTACGCCAGTTGGCAAACCATCCGGTTATGATTGATGGTGAATACGATTCTGATTCAGGAAAATTTGAAAATGTTATTCATACACTCGATAATGTGCTAAAGGGCGGACATAAAGTTTTGGTTTTTTCGCAGTTTGTGAAGCACCTCGATATTTTCAAAAAGCATTTCGAAAGTGAAAATATTCCTTTCGCTTATCTTGATGGGGCAACCAGAAATCGTGGCGAAATTGTTGCCGAGTTTCAGCAAAACAGCGATTTAAAGGTATTTCTAATTTCAATTAAAGCTGGTGGAGTTGGTTTAAACTTAACTCAGGCCGATTACGTTTTCATTCTCGACCCTTGGTGGAACCCAGCGGTAGAGCAACAGGCAATTGACAGAACGCACCGTATTGGTCAGGATAAAAAGGTTTTCATTTATAAGTTTATCGCAAAAGATACGGTCGAAGAAAAGATTCTTGCGCTGCAAAACCGTAAAAAATCGCTCGCCAATTCGTTAATCACCACCGAAGAAAGTTTCTTTAAATCTTTAAGCAAAGAAGATATCAGAGACATTTTAAAGTAGGATAAAAATTATTTTTTGAAGAGCAAGTTTCTGTAATCCTTATGTTGGCTTCGGTCCCGCTTTTGCTGCAAGTCCTCGCACAAAAAAATTGGTCTCCGGGCTTTTCGCGTCAATCGGGTCTATAATTTAAGCTTGCTGTTAATCGGCTGCTTTAAAGTGCAGAAACCATTGTGCCTAAGCCCGATTGTAGTGGAAATTCTTTTTAAATAGCAGTAACCTTTAATTAATTGTCACCTTCAACCGATGAAACACCTGCCTGCCGAAGGCAGGGATTCTTCGTTCCTCAGAATGACAGAACCCGTTTAAAAAGATTGGAACGAAAAGCGGGGCTGGCTGCCGCCATAAGCACTAAAATTCACTTTCAAAAAAACACAAAAAATCTTTCTCATTCAATTAAAACTCAATTGATTTTAACTTGTTATACAATAGAATTTAATTTCTACCATCATGACAAACGAAGATTTAAACACCACTATAAATAATATAAAAGAAGCCTGGAAATATCCTGAGCTTTACGAAAATGTAACCAAATCAGAACGTTGGTTATCTGGCGCCGCCGGAACTTATCTACTTTATAAAGGTTTAACAGGTTTGTTTGCGCATCCAATAATTGGCTTAACTGGTGTTGCAGTTGGCGCATCATTACTTTATAGAGGCATTACCGGCTACTGCCCAATGAGAGATTTTGCTGAACAAAAGCTTGAAGATGTTGCCCCAGACGAGGTTTTTGTTACAGAAACTTACGTTGTTGACGATTTGAAGTAATAAATTGAATACTAAATTTTCATTTCTTAATAAACTGGTTAACTTTAAGAGTTAAACCACATATATGAAAAAGTACGCACTAATGTTTATCCCTGCACTTTTTGCAGTAAATGCTATGGCTCAGGATAAAAAGATAGATCCTTCCAGAGATCCAAAAACCACAGAAGTATGGGAACCTGTTCCAAAAACGGTTGTTCCTGGCAACTTACCACAAGATGCGCCAAATGATGCAATTGTATTATTTAATGGCAGAAATTTGGATGCATGGCACTCAGTTAAAGACGCTTCAAAACCTGCCGCATGGACAATTGACGATGGATTTTTTACCGTAAAAAAAGGAACGGGAAACATTGAAACCAATAAAAAATTTACCGATTACCAGTTACACATGGAATGGAAAATTCCGGCTAATATTTCTGGCGAAGGACAAGCAAGAGGAAATAGCGGTGTATTTTTAGCTTCAACCGGTGGAGGTGATGATGGTTACGAAATCCAGATAATGGATGCTTACAACAATAAGACCTACGTTAACGGGCAAACTGGTAGTGTTTACAAGCAAGGTGTGCCTCTAGCAAACGCGAACAAAAAACCAGGCGAATGGCAGTATTACGACATTATCTGGAACGCGCCACGTTTTAATGAAGACGGAAGTTTACTAAAACCAGCAAGCGTTACTTTATTTTTAAATGGCGTTTTATTACAAAATGGTTTCGTTTTAAAAGGTGAAACGAGATACATTGGTGCACCACAATACAAAAAACACGGTCCATCTTCTATTAAATTACAAGACCACGGAGATCCTAGTCCGGCGATAAGTTTTAGAAATATTTGGGTTAGAGAATTATAAAATTTATAACCTTTAATATAAAACCTGCAAATTAACCTTGCAGGTTTTTTTTATGCTTGTGAAGCACTTCAATGTATAAATCGCGTTCAATCATTTCGGCACCAAGGCTCATTAAATGGTCGGTTGGTAACTGGCAATCAATTAAATCAATATCAGTTTTACTTAAAAAAATAAGTGCCGCTTTTGATGCATTACTAACATGACTAAACATGCTTTCGCCACAAAAAACACGGTTAATTTTTACGCCGTAAAGCCCACCAACAAGTTTATCATTTTGCCAGACTTCAATGCTGTGGGCAAAGCCGTTTTTATGTAAATTGATGTAAGCTTTTTGCATATCATCCGTTATCCAGGTTCCATCCTGCCCTATTCTTGGTGTGGTAGCGCAACTCTTTATAACTTCTTCAAAGGCCTTATCAATTGTTATGGTGAACGTTTTACTTGATAAAATTTTGCTCATGTTTTTATTAACTTTAATCTTATCAGGATAAATTACGCATCGCTGATGTGGTGAAAACCAAAGAATAGGATCGCCTTCACTAAACCATGGGAAAATTCCGTTTGAATATGCAACAAGCAATCTTTCAAGGCTTAAATCTCCACCAACAGCTAATAATCCGTCGTCTTCTGCAAGTTCCGGATTTGGAAAGGCATAATCATCATCAAGCAATTGAAAAAACATAAGGCTAAAATAACAAACAAAACAATGATTAAACCACGACGTTTTAAATAAGTCATACATTTAAAATTGTGATTATGAGCCCGAAAGATAATTTCTATAAAGTAAAGCATCTTTACAGCCGTGCTGGTTTTGGTATTTCTTATAAAGATTTACAAAAACTAAGCAGAAAAAATTACGAAAAAGTAGTTGATACTTTACTCAAAACGCCCAAAGAACAAGATGATATTTCCTTGATTGACAATGTTGCTTCCAAGCAGCAAATGTTAATGCAATCGGGTTTGTATGCTAAGAAAGATTTAACTGATGAGGAGAAAAAGCAACGCCAGGAAATTGTTAAAATGCAGAACGAGCGAAGCCGAGATTTAAACATTGCCTGGGTGGAGAAAATGATTAATACATCTACACCCTTACGTGAGAAAATGACGCTTTTTTGGCATGGGCATTTTGCTTGCAGAAGTAATAACCCAATGTTTGCACAACAACTCAATAACATTCAAAGGGCGAACAGTTTAGGGAGTTTTAAAACCCTGCTGGTAGAAGTTTCAAAATCGCCAGCGATGCTGCAATATTTGAATAACCAGCAAAATAGAAAAGGAAAACCTAACGAAAATTTTGCCCGCGAGCTGATGGAACTTTTCACCCTGGGTAGAGGCAATTATGCAGAACAAGACATTAAAGAATCTGCCCGTTCTTTTACAGGTTGGATGTATGATAAAGACGGTTCATTTATTTTTCGCCCGAATTTACATGATACTCAACCGAAAACCTTTTTTGGGAAAACCGGTAATTTTGATGGTGAGAACATTATAGACATTATTCTGCAAAAACCTGAAACGGCTATGTTTATATCTCGCAAGATTTACAAGTTTTTTGTAAATGATACACCTAATGAAACACACGTTAAAGATTTAGCAGATACTTTTTTCACATCGGGATATGACATTTCTGCAATGATGAAAAAACTGTTTACAGCAGATTGGTTTCATAGTCCTGAAAATGTTGGAACAAAAATTAAATCGCCTGCCGAGTTTTTGGTTGGCTTAAGCAGAGAATTTTATGTTACGTATAACAAACCACAAGTTTTAATTCAGCTACAAAGCAGTTTAGGGCAATATTTATTTAACCCTCCAAATGTTGCAGGTTGGCCAGGCGGACAAAACTGGATTGATAGCTCTTCATTAATGCTTAGGATGCGGATTCCATCTTTAGTTTTAAATGATGGCGAAATTGATTTTAGTGGTAAAGCCGATCCGGAAGATGAAGCTGTGATTGCACAAAGTAAAGCAGCAACAGCAAGTGTAAATGCTCAGGTAAAACCCAAATCTTATGTAGATGCTAAAGCAGATTGGCCAAAATTTTTAGAGTCGCTTCCAAAAGGAACTACACCGATTGAGTTGGCAGAATTCTTACTTCAGCCGAAGCTGAATAACAAAATTACCACCATGATAAGTGATAATAAAGGCTTAAGGAGCACTTCAGTAGAATTGACAAGCATGCCAGAATATCAACTTTGTTAAAATTAAGGACATGAACAGAAGAAATTTTTTAAGAAATACAGGTTTTGTAGCGGCAGGCTCATTGTTTGTTCCTGCGTTTATGAAACCACTTGAAGCGATGGCACTGGACGAACTGAGTTTGTACAAAAATCTTGTTGTGGTGCAGCTTTCTGGTGGAAATGATGGACTAAATACGGTTGTTCCATTTGGAAATGATATTTACTATCAAAAAAGGAAAAGTATCGCCATTAAACCCGAAGATGTGATTAAGCTAAATGACATGCAGGGTCTAAATCCAAACATGGCGGCTTTACAGGAAATTCATGATCAAGGTTGGATGACGATAATTAATGATGTTGGTTATCCAAATCCCGACCGTTCTCACTTTCGCTCGATGGATATTTGGCAAACCGGAAGCGATAGCAATCAATTCCTGTCTACGGGATGGATTGGGCGATATTTAGATAGCAATTGCCAAACCTGCAAATTTCCTTACACAGCAATTGAGGTTGATGATTCGCTTTCGTTGGCTTTGAAAGGTGAAACCAAAAAAGGAATTGCGCTTAAAGACCCTGCTGCATTGTTTCGCAATACGAACAATACCTTTTTTAAAACCATCATTAACAATGATAAGGAACACCTGGATGAAGACAATTTAGGCTATTTGTACAAGACCATGATTGAAACTTCTTCATCGGCAAGTTATATTCAAAACACCTCAAAAGTTTATCAAAATAAGGCAACTTATCCACAATCCGGTTTTGCAAATCAACTTAAAACGGTTTCTAAATTTATTTCATCAGGCTTAAAAACCCGTGTTTATTATGTTTCGTTAAGTGGTTTTGATACACATGTAAATCAAATCGGACAACAAGGTAATTTGCTTAAACAGTATAGTGAAGGGATGGCTGCTTTCCTAAAAGATTTAAAAAGCAACAACAAACTTGATGATACTTTAGTGGTTACTTTCTCTGAGTTCGGACGTAGGGTTGAACAAAATGCAAGTAACGGAACCGACCACGGCACAGCAAATAATATGTTCATCTTCGGTGGACGATTAAAGAAACAAGGAATTTTTAATGCCGCACCGAACCTAAGCGATTTGGATACAGGTGATTTAAAATATCAACTGGATTTCCGCCAGGTTTACGGAACAATTTTAGATAAATGGCTTGATGTAAATAACAGTGATATTCTGAGCAAGAAGTTTAACAGCTTGGATTTTATATAAAAAACAATAAAACGTCATTGCGAGGCACGAAGCAATCTCTAATAAATAAGATACTTGCACTTCGCAATGACTAAACAATTTATTTTCTTTTCATAAAATAAACAGGTCTACTTGAATCCTTTCCACTTTGTTCTGAGTACACTTGAAAAGCTTCGTAACCGTAATTTTTGAATTTGTTAACAAAATCGAGAACCGAATTAAATTCCATTCGCTTACCGGCATCATCTTTAACAACTACGTCATTAAATTCACCAACAACTTGTCCGTATTCTAAGGAGATTAAGATTTTATCAGAGAATGGTCTGACAGAGCCTTTAATCTCAACATAATCAGCATGAATATCGCTGAGCCGGACACCATTAACATTTTGAGCTTTAGCACTCAATAGCGCAAAGCAGGCAACAACCGTTGCCAGTGAAGTAATTTTTTTCATAATAAGGTTTCTTTGTGTGTACCCTAAAATAAAAAATATATTGCTTTAAGTTTAATGCGCCATGTAACAAAATAGTTCTTCCTTCATCTTAAAATAAAAGCAAGAATGAACTTATTAGGTAATATTATTTGGATTATTTTCGGTGGCATTTTTATATTCTTCGAATATATTATTGGCGGTTTAATATTATGCCTAACCATAATCGGTATTCCTTTCGGTATTCAATGCTTTAAATTTGCAATTGTTGGCTTGGCTCCATTTGGTGTAAAAATAAAAGACACTTCATCAAACACAGGTTGTTTATCAACTATTATGAATTTAATCTGGATTTTATGCGGAGGATTCTGGATTGCCTTAACGCATTTGTTTTTCGGCATTTTGCTTTGCATTACAGTTGTAGGCATTCCATTTGGCAGACAGCATTTTAAGTTAATGAATTTAGCTTTTACACCCTTTGGCAAATCGATTAGTTAATTGCTATGATTAATTTCTATAATATCACAGTTTATGTATCCATAATTTTAGCTGCATTAATTGCAGGCCTGTTTTACAGCTATGCATGCTCAGTAAATGGTGGTTTAGCAAAATTGAACGATAGCGAATATATCAAAGCTATGCAAGCCATCAATGCTGCAATACTAAATCCAGTCTTTTTTGTAAGCTTTATCGGAACTTTACTCTTCTTACCCGCGAGTACTTGGTTTGCTTATCAAAATGGAAATACAGAAGCATTCTACTATTTTCTATCTGCATCAGTTTTGTACCTGATAGGTGTTTTTGGTGTAACAGCTTTTGGGAACGTTGCTTTGAATGATAATTTAGCAAAGTTTGATTTGACTAATGCTGTAGGAGTAGAAATTGCTAATGCCAGAGCCGCTTTTGAATCGCCTTGGAACAAACTAAATTTAATCAGAACAATTGCATCAATTATAGTATTGGCACTTGCTCTAGTTGGTTTTAAATTGAAATAATACTTCCCTATATCAATCCAATCTTTTTAGAATGCTCAATTGCTTCTAAACTGTTATTAAAAAGACAAGTCTGGATGTGATGTCGCTTTAGCTTATCGAACAAGTTTAAAGTGTCAGTCTCCTTTTCAGGTCTGATATTTCTAATGTAAATGGCTTCTATATTTTCAGGATATTTCTCTGCAATTGACGTATAAATCTCCGGATCTTGTTGTGAATTATCGCCAAAAAACACAAATTTCTGATTTGGAAAGGCATCTAAAATTCGCATCACTCTGATTAATTTTCCTTCATGTCCCGTTTTACCTGTTCGCACTAAATCCTTCCACCGTTTTAAAGTATTTAACAAAAAAGCGCCGTCTGGTAACTTATTAAATCTAAAGGTTTCTAATAAATAATCATACAAATTCCATTCGCTGCTGCTTACATAAAAAAATGGATTTGGCTGGTTTTCTTCGGTGTGTGATTTTGCCAAAAGTTGGTAATGATGAGCAGCATCGGGAAAGGTCTTTCGTGTACGGGGATTTTTGATAAATAACTCACGTAACCTCCGGCCAATAGTTGCAGAATGAGAAATCATTACGGTATCATCAACATCAGAAACAAAGGCATATTGAGTAATATGTGGCACATAAACTTTCCCTTCGCTACTACTTAAAACGCTATCATCATCGGCAAGTGCTTCAACCTTGACATAATGCCAACCGGCTTCAACATCTCGTTCGGCATTCCACTCAAATTTGAAAAAACCATCGGCTTCGGTTTTATTATAAATAGTTTGGTCGAAAAACTGCAAGCGAACCTTTACAAATGGATAAGGTTTTAAAATGAATAGCTTAAGCAGATGAAGAATATTTACAAATAAATTTTTGCTGTAAACCTGTTTAGTTTTCGCTTTGCGTTTAAACACATGCCCATATACCACCAGATTTTTGGTGTGACCATAACCATGATATATTTTTACACTTACAGATTTATTCATCCATTTTAAAACAGAGTTTAGGTTTAGTTGTTTTGAATGCACCAAAAGATGTTGGCTATCATGAAATTACTATTTATTATTAACCCAGGCTCGGGTAGCCACGATGTAGATTTAAAAGAAGAAATTTCTAAATATTTTGAAGGAAATAATGCAGAAATCGATTTATTTGAACTGCCTAAAGATTGTTCTATTGATAAAATTAAGGCAAAAATCGAGCAATCGAAAGCAAATAAAGTAATTGCAGTTGGCGGCGATGGCACTTTGAAATTGGTTGCAGAATGTTTATTAAATTCAGATACGCCGATTGGAATTATTCCTGCAGGTTCGGCTAATGGAATGGCTAAAGAACTTGGAATCCCAAAAGAAATTGATGAGGCACTAAAACTGATTGAATTTGGTGAAAGAAAAAAAATCCACCTTGTGAAACTGAACGACGAAATCTGCATCCATCTTTCTGATTTAGGTTTTAATGCTTATCTCGTTAAAAAATTTGATACACTACCCGAACGTGGAATGTGGGGATATGCAAAAGCGACCTGGCATGCCTTATGGAACCATAAACGGATGGATGTTGAGCTAGAATTAAAGGGCGAAAAAGTAAAATCTAAAGCCGCAATGGTAGCCATTGCAAACGCTACAATGTATGGAACGGGTTTAAAAATTAATCCTGATGGTAAACTTGATGATGAGCTTTTTGAAATTATCCTGGTTAAGGATTATTCTTACTTAGAGATTTTGAAAATATGGTTTACCAAACTTCCTTTTAACCCTAAAAAGATAGAGGTTTTCCAAACTTCAAGAGTAAAAATATCATCAAAGCATAAAGCACATTTTCAGGTTGATGGAGAATATGTAGGCAAAATAAATACAGTTGAAGGACAAATATTGCCAGAGGCGATTTCTATAATAATGCCAGCTTAAAATTCTTCTCGGTGTGCTTTAATGGTAAGATAAAGTCTGAAAAACTCAGCGATGAAACATAGTTTAAAGAAAACATCAAACCAAAACTCTTTTAAGTTTAACAATTCTGGCAAAAGCGTAATGAAGCCAATGGAAAAAACCCAGATTACCAATCGGATGGGGAATTGAATATAGTAAGCAATAAGCACAAACTTTTTATAAAAAATTAAGCCTGCGGCTGAAACGAAAAGAAGCAGGAACATTGGCAAGGTTAAAATCACCCTAACTTGTGATAATGTTTCTTCAGGAATTTCTTTAAAGTGTATAATAATTTGCCAGAATGGTTGTGCTAATAAAGCAATGCTGATAATATCAAGAAGAGCAAAAATTCTAACAGTTAAGCGCATTATTTACAATATTTGGTAAGATAATTATTGGCTTTATCACTGCCCAGATTTTTAACCAGATTAAAATCTTCGCAAGCGCCTTGTTTATCTCCTTGTTTTATTTTTTTTAGTCCACTGTTAATTAGCGCATCGAAGTATTCATCATCAATACCCAACTGTGATTTTATCGCCAAAATCTGGCTTTCCTGGCCAGGTTTCGCTGCATCTATATTTTTATAAAAATTGATAACCGCATTTGTTAAACCTTCTTCAGCTAAATAAGAAGTGATGGCCTGATTTATATCCGCTTTGGATTTACCCTCACATCCGTAACCTAACAATCGAAAATTTACAGGAACAACAACTGAAACAGCGGTATCGTAAACTGCAGGAACCTGCCATTTTCCGCTGCTCAATCGTATCAGCCTTAAAGCTTCATTATCTAAATCAGAAATAATTCCTTTGGTAATTTTTGATGAATAAACTCTGCCGTTTTGGTCTAACTTAAAGCTAACACTTACGCTGCCTTGAATACAGTTTTGCTTTGAAAAAGCCGGATAAATAGTATTGTTTTTTAAGAAACTGGCAAAACCTGAAGGTCCGTTTTTAAACTGCACTTGCCCGATGGCAAATATGCTTAAAAGTAACAATCCGAAAATTGCAAGGTATTTCATAAATCTAATTTACGTAAAAAAGCTCAAAGCCGTTTGAAAGTGCAATCTAAAATCAGATTTGGATTTGGGCAATTATTTAAATACTTCTCTCGTTCTGAGAATCTACAAACACCTGGATAATCGCCTTTACAACCTTCCATATCTTTTATTATCTGAAAGTGCAAATGTGACGGCCAGAAACCATTTTCCTCTTTAACACCTAAAGTTGCAAAAGCTGTTCCTGCTGAGATAAATTTACCTTCTTCCAAATCATTTAACGAAGCAAGACTTAAATGCCCATATAACGCATTAAATTGATAACCATCAATGTTGTAGCTTAAAATTATCGTTGCTCCATAATCGCCAAAATTATTGTTGTTGGCAAAACTGTGAACGGTTGCATCGTAGAAATTATAAATTGGTGTTAAAGCAGCCGCCCAAATGTCAACACCTAAATGCAATCGCCTGGGTTCTTCATCTGTATCAAAATGTGCACTCCTTGAATAAATCGTTCTATGCTCATCGTAACCGCCAATACCATATTTGGCATCATTTGTTTTTAGCTGTTGATTTATCCAAGATGAAAATAAATCCGTATCATCTAAAATTTCATCTGTAAGTGCTCTGTTTGCGGCAGTAAAATCAAGAGGCAAAAGTTTATCGTCAGCTAAATTAAAATCGACAACTTTTCCAATAACAGATTTCTTCGACAGAATAACTTCTTCAAAAGTTTTCATCAAAACTATTCTGTTTCTTCGTCTGGCTGTCTTGGTTCTTTTGCAATCTTGTCAAACAGATGATCCATACGTTCTACGTATTCATTGGTATCATCAACAAAGAATGTAAGTTCTGGCACAACCCTTACCTGATGGCGAATTCTCGAACCCAGTTTATATCTGATTTCTCCGGCATGTGCATTTACCGTATTGATTGAAAGTGTGGTATTATTGGTGTTGAAAAAGCTTAAATAAACTTTTGCAACCGCTAAATCTGGCGAAACACGAACACGCGTAATGGTTACCAATGTATTAGGCAAAAATGCAGCACCCTCACGCTGAAAAACCTGTGCCAATTCTTCTTGTAGCACTCCTGCAAATTTTTGCTGACGTTTACTTTCCATAATTCTTTTTATCTGTCGTCATTGCGAGGAACGAAGCAATCTTAAAACTAATGCTTAAGAGATTGCTTCAAGCCTCGCAATGACGGTTTAATTTACCTAATATAACAAATTACTATCATACGGATATCTAGCAATATGCGCTGCTTTAATCTTCTCGTACATTAGTGTTTTAAACTCTTCAATATTCTCTTTTTCTGTTGCCGAAATAAACAAAACAGGCACTTTATCGTGACTCATCCAGCTACGTTTAAATTCTTCAAGCGTTAGCTTTCCATCATCGTCTTCATCATCCGTTTCTGGCGAAACGTAAGCATCAATTTTATTAAAAAGCAAAATCATGTCTTTATCAATTGCACCGATATCTTTTAAAGTTTCATTAACCGTATTAATCTGGTCTTCAAAGTTCGGATGCGAAACATCAACCACATGAATTAACAAATCCGCTTCACGAACTTCATCTAAAGTAGATTTAAAACACTCTACCAAATGGTGAGGAAGTTTACGAATAAAACCAACTGTATCTGATAACAAAAATGGAAGATTTTCAATTACAACTTTTCTTACTGTTGTATCCAATGTAGCAAAAAGCTTGTTTTCGGCAAACACTTCCGATTTAGAAAGCATATTCATAATTGTAGATTTACCAACGTTGGTATAACCTACAAGAGCCACACGAATTAACTGACCACGATTTTTACGTTGCGTTTCGTTTTGCCTGTCAATATTTCTTAAACGTTCTTTAAGTAAAGAGATTTTCGTTAAAATAATCCTTCTATCGCTCTCAATCTGCGTTTCACCTGGACCACGCATACCAATACCACCCTTTTGACGCTCTAAGTGTGTCCACATACCAGTTAAGCGTGGCAAAACGTATTGTAATTGTGCTAGTTCTACTTGTGTTTTCGCCTGAGCTGTTTGTGCTCTGTTCGCAAAAATATCTAAGATTAAGTTACTTCTATCTAAAACTTTAACGCCTAATTCTCTATCAATATTTCGCAGTTGCGATGGCGATAACTCATCATCAAACACAACTGTATCAATTTCTTCTGATTTCACATAAGCTTTAATTTCCTCAAGCTTACCCGTACCCACAAAAGTAGCACGTTCAGGTTTCAGCATTTTCTGTGTAAAAACCTTCTCCACCTTTCCTCCAGCGGTATCAACCAAAAAGGCAAGCTCATCAAGATATTCTTTAGTTTGCTCGTCCTTTTCGCCGGGCGTAACTACCCCAACCAAAATTGCTCGTTCCTGCTTTATAGCAGTATCATAAAATTTCTGTTTTCCCATTAATACAACAAAGATACAAAATTTGCAAAAGGTGATTTCCATTAGAAACCACAGAGATGTAATAAAAGTTTTGACCGTCTCGTCTTTGCGAGGTACGGAGCTTACAAGACTGAAGAATTCAAAAATTCCGTGTATTCTGTGTTTCCGTGGCAAAAAAAGTAGCCGCTTATATCTGCGCTACAAAATCCTTTATCGCCAAACCCGGATTATCGGTTTTCATAAAGTTCTCTCCTATTAAAAATCCATTAAACCCTGCACTTCTAAGTTCTTTAATCGTTTCTGGATTGCTAATTGCACTTTCAGATATCTTCATAAACTCATTCGGGATTTTATTAACCAAATCAAATGAGGTTTGAATATTAACAGTAAAATCTGCCAGGTTTCTGTTGTTAACACCAATTGCATCTAAATTCGGGCAAATACTTCTCTCCAGTTCTTCCAAATCATGAACTTCGAGCAGCACATTTAAACCCAAATTTTGCGCAAATATCCCGTAATCACTGATTTGTTTGGGCGTTAAGATGGCGGCAATTAATAGTATAATATCAGCACCCCAAGCCTTAGCTTCAAGAATCTGATATTCATCAATTATAAAGTCTTTTCTTAAAACAGGAATTTCATTTACAGCTCTTGCAGCCAAAATATCATCGGTTTTTCCACCGAAAAAATCAACATCTGTTAAAACAGAAAGTGCTGATACACCGGCATTATTGTAGGCCTTTGTAACTTCCGCAACATCGGCAATGCCATTAATCAAACCCTTTGAAGGCGAACGGCGTTTGAACTCTGCAATAATTCCGTTTCTATCATCCGCTAAAAGAAAATCTTTAAAGGAATATGGCTTTCGTTTAAAATATGCTGAATTTTCTAAATCAGCAATAGAAACCAATTGCTTTGCATCAGCAACCTCTTCTTTTTTACGTAATACAATTTTATCTAAAATAGACCCCTCCGCCCTTGAAGGGGAACTTGAATTCCTATCGTTCATATCAATTTTATATCTTTTGTCGTCATTGCGAGGCACGAAGCAATCTATATACGAGATTGCTTCGTGCCTCGCAATGACGTATTTATTAAGCTGTCAACCAATTTTCCATCATTTGCTTACCATATTCTGTAAGTACACTTTCCGGGTGAAACTGTACGCCACGAACATCTAATGTTTCATGTCTTAAAGCCATGATTTCACTTTTATGGTCTCTTGCTGTAATTTTCAAACAATCTGGAAAGTTTTCCTTGCTAACTACCCAACTGTGGTATCGGCCAACATTAATGGTTTGCGGGCATTCCCAAAATAAAAATTCATCTCCATCTACAACGGTAACCGGAGTTGCAATACCATGCATTGGTCTGCCTAAATTTAAAAGCGTTCCGCCAAAAACTTCGGCTATTGCCTGCTGACCTAAACATACGCCAAAAATACTTTTAGTTGGTGCGTAAGTTTTTATCACATCTAATAATAAACCTGCTTCTTCCGGTATTCCGGGGCCGGGCGAAAGCAAAATTTTATCGTATTTATCTACATCTGCCAATTCAAATTTATCATTACGCCAAACTTCAGCCTCATAACCAACTTCATTTATTAAATGAACCAGATTATAAGTGAAACTATCGTAATTATCGATAACAAGAACCGTTTTTTTATCTTTATTTTCCATTGTATTATTTCCTAATCTATCATCCATCACACATCTTCCCTATTACCTCAAAAGACCTAAAGTCCAACCGCCATTTCAACAGCCTTTCTAAGCGCAGCAATTTTGTTATTTACTTCCTGCATTTCAGTTTCAGGTACAGAATCTGCCACAATTCCAGCACCTGCACGATAATGCAATTCATTGTTTTTGCTCATGAAAGTTCTAATCATTATGGCATGATTGAAATCTTCGTTAAAGCCCATAAAACCAATTGCACCAGCGTAAAAATTGCGACCTAACTTTTCATTTTCATCGATTAATTGCATGGCCTTATATTTTGGCGCACCACTTAGAGTTCCGGCCGGATAAGTATCTGCAACAACTTTGAAAGCGCTTACATTTTCCTGTAAATGCCCGCTAACTTTACTAACCAAATGGATTAAATGAGAATAATACTGAACTTCTTTAAATGATTTAACTTCCACACGATTGCAATGTCTGCTCAAATCGTTACGAGCCAAATCTACAAGCATTACATGTTCTGCACTTTCTTTCGGGTCTTGCTCTAGTTTTTTTGCTTGCTCAGCATCTTCTACATCATTGCCGCTTCTTTTAAACGTTCCGGCTATTGGGAAGATATTTGCAGTATTGTTTTTTATGGTGATTTGTGCCTCTGGCGATGAACCAAAAAGCTTGAAGTTGCCGTAATCAAAATAAAAAAGGTAAGGCGATGGATTTATAGAACGCAGACAACGGTAAACATTAAACTCATCTCCAGAAAAAGCTTGCTTAAACGCTCTTGATGGTACAATTTGAAAAACATCACCACGATAAATGTGTTTTTGAAGTTTTTCTACCAAATCGATAAATCCCTGATCCGTTAGATTGGATTTTTCTTCGCCCTTAATTTGAAATTTATATTCAGGATAGTTTTTATTCTGAATTAGATATTCCATTTTCTCTAATCCACCTTTTTCCTCGCCTTCAAAAGAATTTTTAAATAATGTTATTTCATTTTTAAAGTGGTCGATAGCAATAATGTAACGATACAAATGATATTGCATTTCTGGAATTTCCTCTCCATCTGGCGTTTCAGAAGTGAACTGAATATCTTCAAAATGCTGTACTGCATTCCATGTAAAATAGCCGAATAAACCGCTGGTAATAAATTTTATTTCTGGAATTTCAGTTTCCTTGAACTTATCTTTAAACTCAGCAATTTCTTCTGTTAAATTTTTGGTTTCTTTAATTTCAACTGTTCCATCAGGGAAATAAGTTTCCAAACGGCTACCTTTTAAAATAATACCGGCAACAGGTTCTGCGCAAACAAAACTCATAGAATTTTCCCTGCTATGGTAATCAGAACTTTCTAGTAAAATACTATTGGGATAAACATCGCGAAGGCGAAGATAAATACTTACCGGAGTAGTAGTATCGGCAAGCATTTTTTTGTATTGTGTATTTATTTTAAACATTATCTTTTCGTCATTGCGAGGAGGAACGACGAAGCAATCTCTCCCCTTTTAAATTGTTTTAAAAAATAAAAAGCCCGGCGTGTGGTTCTACGCCGGGCTTTAATGGTTCTTTTTAAGATTTAGGATGATAGAATATTTTCATCACACGCAGCCAGCGCAATTCTGTTTTGAATTACCTTGCCAAAGCCATGTATGTATATTGTTAATCATGTACAGCAAAAATATAAAGAATTTTGAAAAATGGAAATATTTATAAAAATAGTTTAAATAACTCCGATTTTAATAAGCATACCTGAAATTCCAAAAAACGACCTTCCTGGAACCTCCTTAAACATAAGCCAAATGGTTCCAATTATGATAAGTAACGCTAAACCGAAGAAAATAGATATGGTACGATGCTTAGCAACAGCATCTGCAACCTTTTTTGATTTTGCATTACCAACTGTTATTAAAATTATGGCCACGATCATCATGCTAATGTGTTCCATTTTAAAATAACGAACTGCTGGCGCTCCTTTACTACTTAATGCATACCAACCTTCGGTAAAATAAAGCACTAAACCAATAAGCAATTGAATGTGGGCACTTATTAGTGTAAACACATTTAATTTTCTGTTACCTTCTGTATATGGTTTATTGCCAAACCAACCAGATAATGCTTTTATAACAGCAACAATTAGTAACGTGAAAACAACATAGCGCCAACCTGAATGCGCATTTTTTAAGATTTCGTTCATGATTTTAATTTTATAACCCTCAAAAATAGCTATTAATTGTAAAAAATAGGTTAATAAGCAATTTCGACACTAATTTATATTAGTTTTAAACAAAATAAACCCCCTTAAACATATTATGAAGAAAATTTTACTTGCCTTAGCGCTGGTATTTTCCTCTACAATTCTGTTTGCACAGCAAACCACCTATCCTGTTAATGGTTCTTATGACACTAGACCAGGAATGTTTGCCTTTACTAATGCAACAATTGTAGTAAATGCCACAAAAACCTTATCAAATGCAACACTACTAATTAAAGGACAAACTATCCAGGCCGTTGGTGCAGGTTTAGCAGTACCAAAGGGTTATGTAGTAATCGATTTAAAAGGAAAATTTATTTACCCATCTCTTATTGACGCTTTTACAAGCTACGGTACGCCAGATGCTGCAACACAAGCCCGCGGATTTGGCGGTCAGCGCCAATCTATATTTGTATCTACTAAAAAAGGTGCTTATGGCTGGAATGAATCTATCAGACCAGAAACTTATGTGAAAAACATTTTTACCATCGATAGCAAAAAAGCTGATGATTTACGTAAAGCTGGTTTTGGCAGTGTAAACTCAATCAGTCGCGATGGTATTGCCCGTGGTGTTTCTGCAGCCGTAACTTTAAATGATGGTGCAGATAATAATGTATTTTTGAAAGACCAAACCGCAGCCAATTATTCATTTAATAAAGGAACATCATCAAATGATTATCCAACTTCTTTAATGGGTTCTATTGCGTTGCTTCGCCAAGCGTATTACGATGCACAATGGTATGGAAAGCAAAAAGAAGAATATAACATTTCTTTAGAAGAGTTTGGTAAGCAACAAGCTATGCCGCAACTTTTTGAGGTTGATGGCTGGGCAAACGTTCTTCGTGCCGATAAAATTGGAAAAGAGTTTGGTAAACAATTCATTATTAAATCTACTGGTGATGAATACCAAAGAATTGCAGAAGTGAAAGCTACCGGCGCAAGTTTAATTATTCCTTTGGCTTTCCCTAAAGCATATGATGTTGAAGACCCTGCTGAAGCAAGAAACATTACATTAACACAAATGAAAGCATGGGAATTGGCTCCAACTAATCCTGCGGCATTAGAAAAAGCAGGCGTTAATTTCGCTCTTACTTCATTTGGTTTAGATAACACACGCGATTTCTGGACAAACATCCGCACTGCGATAGAAAACGGATTAACTGAAAAGCAAGCTTTAGCTTCGGTTACAGAAATCCCTGCATCACTTTTAGGTATCAGCGATAAAGTTGGTTCATTAGAAAAAGGTAAAGTAGCCAACTTCTTAATCTCATCTGATAACTTATTTAAAAAAGAAAATATCATTTTCGAGAACTGGGTTCAGGGAAAACGTTTCATTGTTAATAAAATTGATGTTTCTGATGTTCGTGGTACTTACAACTTAAATGTTGATGGTATTGGCGGTGCATTACTTTTAAAAATTACCGGAACTGGTGGCGGCACAACCGCAGCAATTGAAAGAAGTGGTGCAGACAGTGTAAAAACAACTGCAACCTTCACCAGAAATGGCGACTGGGTAAGTATCAATTTCAATTTAAAGAAAAACCCTAAAGGTGATGTTCGTTTAAGTGGTTACTTAACTTCGGCTAGTCCTTTAACTTTTAAAGGTGAAGTGGCTTTACCTGATGGAACATTCGGGAAATTTACTGCTACTTACAAGGAAGCGGCAAAAGAAACTCCAAAACGCGATGAACCAAAACCAGTATTAGCGGTTGGTACTTTACTTTATCCATTCGGTGCATTTGGTAACACTGAAATCCCTAAACAAGAAAGTGTTTTAATTAAAAACGCTACGGTTTGGACGAACGAAAAAGAAGGAATATTGCAGAATGCAGATGTGCTTTTAGAAAACGGCAAAATTAAAGCGGTTGGAAAAGGTTTATCAGCAGGAAGTGCAAAAGTTATAGATGGTACAGGCAAACACGTTACCGCGGGAATTATCGATGAGCACTCGCACATTGCAGGCAGTGGTGGTATTAACGAAGGTGCACAATCTGTATCTGCCGAAGTACGTATTGCAGATATCATAAACTCTGAAGATGTAAACATTTATCGCCAGTTGGCTGGTGGTGTTACTACATCTCAAATTTTACATGGCTCGGCTAATCCAATTGGTGGTCAATCTCAATTAATAAAATTACGTTGGGGTAAAGCACCAGAAGAATTGAAATTTGCGGGTGCTGATGGTTTTATAAAATTTGCCTTAGGAGAAAACGTTAAGCAAAGTAATTTTGGTACTGGCGCACGTTTCCCGGTTACACGTATGGGTGTAGAACAAACATTTGTTGATGAATTTACCCGTGCAAAAGAATATGAAAAAGCAAGAGCTGTAAAAGGCAGTAACGTTCGCCGTGATTTGGAATTAGATGCAATTGTTGAGATTTTAAACAACAAACGTTTCATTACCTGTCACTCGTATGTGCAAAGCGAAATCAACATGTTAATTCATGTTGCGGATAGCTTGGGTTTCAAAATCAACACTTTTACACACATTTTAGAAGGTTATAAAGTTGCTGATAAAATGAAAGCACATGGCATTGCAGCTTCTACCTTTTCTGACTGGTGGGCTTATAAAAACGAGGTTGCTGAAGCCATTCCTTACAACGGAAAAATTATGCATAACGTTGGTGTAAGAACGGCTTTCAACTCTGATGATGCTGAAATGGCTCGTCACTTGAATCAGGAAGCTGGAAAATCAGTTCTTTATGGTAACGTTCCGGAAGAAGATGCATTAAAATTTGTAACCTTAAACCCGGCTCGTATGCTTCATATTGATGATAAAGTTGGAAGTTTAAAGCCTGGTAAAGATGCTGACGTTGTTATCTGGTCGGCAAATCCACTATCAATTTATGCAAAAGCAGAAAAAACTTTTGTTGATGGTGTTGCATACTGGGATCTTGAAAAAGATGCACAGGTTATTAAAACACAACAAGGAGAAAAAGCTCGCTTAATTCAAAAGATGTTGGAAAGCAAAAACACTGGCGGTCGTACACAACGTCCGTTTGGTCCTGCACCACGTCTTTACAATTGCGAAACTTTAGGAGATTATTCAGCAGAATTAAACGAAACAGAACATGCGCACTAACATAAAGTATTTAGTAACTCTGGCTTTAACGGCATCTAGCCTGATGTGCTTTGCTCAGGCAAACATATCGCCAGCAAAAAAACAAACCAAAACCATTGCCATCACAGGCGCAACTATCCATGTGGGTAATGGTTCTGTAATTGAAAATGGAACAATTGTTTTCAGCAATGGAAAAATTGTATCTGTTTCAGCAAACGGACAAGCTCCCGTTGATGATGTGGTTCGCATTAATGCATCGGGTAAACACATTTATCCGGGTTTAATTGCAGCAACAACCAATTTAGGTTTAGCAGAAACTGAATCAATAAAAGCTACTTTAGATTATCAGGAAATCGGCGACTTCAACTCGCACATTCGCTCTATTGTTGCTTATAATACCGATTCGAAAGTTCCCGCAACTCTACGCAGTAATGGTGTTTTAATGGCACAACCTACACCACAAGGCGGAACAGTATCAGGAAGTTCATCTGTAGTACAGTTGGATGCCTGGAACTGGGAAGATGCAGCCATAAAAAAAGATGATGCAATGCACATGACCTGGCCTGTAACACCTCGTTTTCGTGGTGGTTTTGGTGGTTTCGGTCGACCGCAGGTTTCTCCGGAAATGCTTAACGAAAGAACACAAGCGGCAATTAACCAGCTAACTTCTTTCTTTGCAGAAGCGAAAGCATACTCAGAAATGGGCAAAGCGGAAGTGATTAACACGCGTTTCGAAGCGATGAAACCTGTTTTTGCAGGCAAAGAAAAACTATTTATAGCAGCTGAAAGTCAGAAAGACATTGTTGCAGCGGTAAATTTTGCTAAAAAATTCGGTATTGTTCCGGTAATTACTGGTGCAGATGAAGCTTACTTAATTATCGATTTCTTAAAAGACAACAACATTTCTGTTGTGGTTAAACAACCTCATGCGTTGCCAAACAACAATGATGATGATGTGAACATGCCATACAAAAATGCGGCAGTTTTGGCTAATGCAGGCTTAAATGTGGTATTAAGTATTGATGGTTACTGGCAACAACGCAACCTGCCTTTCATGGCTGGAACAGTTACAGCTTGGGGCTTAGATAAAGAAAAAGCTTTATCAACCATTACGCTAAACGCAGCAAAAGTTATGGGTGTAGATAAAACGACAGGAAGTATAGAAACCGGAAAAGATGCAACTTTCTTTATCTCCGCAGGTGATGCTTTGGATATGAGAACAAACAAAGTAGAGCAGGCATTTATTCAGGGTAGAGATATTAATTTGGATAACTTGCACAAACAGCTTGATAAAAAATTCAGCGATAAGTACGAAGCTGAAAAGAAATAAGCTAACATAAACTTAACAAGAAACGGTCAGTATTAATTTACTGACCGTTTTTTTGTATACAAAGATTCTGAAAACTTAATTCCTAAACCATTTCTTAACCCTAAATCGAATTTCAGTTAATACTGTAACACCAACTTTGCACCATAAATCAGAAAACTAATCATGGTCAAAAATTTACTCTTCGCAGTATTAATGCTGTGTTTCTGTGTTTCAAATTCCCTAAAAGCACAAACAACACAAGCCTCAATTTCCGGTATTGTAACCGATGAAAAAAAACAGCCAATTCCTGGTGTATCTGTTCAGGTTCGAAACAACTCAACGGGTTTTACAACCAGAACATCAACCAACGCACAAGGAGAATACACGTTTAAAGAACTTCCTTTAGGCGGTCCATACACGGTAAAAGCAGCATACATTGGCTATGCTGAACAGAACAGAACTGGCTTTATGCTAAATCAGGGTGATGCTGCAAGGGTATCAATCAATATGCAGGAAAATGCGCAAAACCTTGAAAGTGTTGAAATTTCTGGCTCTTCATTAAGAAATAAAGTACAACAATTTGGAGCTTCAACAGAAATCTCATCAAAAACGATGAACATTTTGCCTGTAAACGGTCGTAATTTTTCTAGTTTGACTGATTTATCGCCTTTATCAGGTCCCGGTGGTATATCTGGTCAGTTAGGTTCATCTACTAATTTTACCATTGATGGTATGACTGCGAAGAACCCAACTTCATCTGGTAGTACAACCAGCCGTAGTGGTGCGCCATACTCTATCTCAATAGAAAGTGTTCGTGAGTTTAAGGTAGTAACCAACCAATACGATGTGAGCTTAGGTCGCTCTGGTGGTGGAACCATCAGTGCGGTAACCAAGTCTGGTACAAATGAAATCACAGGAAGTGCATTTGCCTACAACCGTGCTGATTTCTTAGCGAGTAAGTACGACATTAGAGGAAATCCTAGAGTTAATGATTTCTCTACTTACCAATATGGTTTCAGCTTAGGCGGACCAATCATTAAAGATAAATTACATTATTTTGCAGCCTGGGATCATCAAAGAGATTCTCGTCCATTAATAATTGCCGATATTAATTCTGATGCCGATGTTGCTCGTTTTAACATTACTAATAGCACATTAAATAACTTTTTAGCGGTTGCGAGAAGCAAGTATGGCGTTGCTAACACACAACAATTTGGTTCATTTCCTAAAAAAAGAGGTACAGATGCCGGATTTCTTCGTTTAGACTGGCAGATTAATGATAAGAATTTATTAACGGTTAGAGATAACTATACTAATGATAGAAATCCATTAGGTTTAGGCGATAATACAGCGGTAAATTTTTATGAAAGTTATGGTAATGATAAAAACGTTGATAACAGTTTATTGGCTACATTACGTTCTACAATAAGCAGCAAAGTAACTAACGAATTAAAATTACAACATTTATATACATACCAAGCCAGTACGCAGAATGATGAACTAGGTTTTGCAATTCCAAGAGCTGTTGTTTCTAACTTAGAATCTATATCTCCTACTACCGGGGCAACATTAGCAACGGCAGTTCAAATTGGCGGACACCGTTTCGGCCAAGAAGGTTTTACAAATAACGTTTTCCAATTGGTAGATAATTTTTACTACAATACAGATAAAATTAAATACACTTTTGGTGTAGATATTATGTACACCCATGCAAAATCATTGTATGGAAGTGAAGTGAATGGCCGTTTTACATTTAACACATCGGGTACCGTTGCAGCAGGAAACAGGCAAACTTCTTTGCAAAATTTTAACAACTTAATTCCAATCAGCTACTATAGAGAAGTACCTTTAGTTGATGACCCAACTGTTATTGGTAATTTATGGAATACGGCAGTTTATGGTCAAATGCAAACCAAACTGGGTAAAGGTTTAGACTTTACCGGAGGTCTACGTTTAGACTTTAGTAAATATCCAACTTCGCCACTTAACCAACAGCTATTTGATGCGATTGGCGTGAGAACAGATCACAAGTTGAAACAATTTTTAGTTCAGCCTAGAATACAGTTAAACTGGGATATTAACGAAAACAGAACAGATTTTGTTCGTTTTGGAGCAGGTATTTTCGGTTCTGACATTAACAACTACATGACCATTAATAACCTTACGTTTGATGGTAAACATTTTGCAACTGTTGATGTAACTGGCACAGGTGTACCAACGCCTAACTTTATTGGTTACAGAAATGGAAGTGCAACAGCGCCAACTTTAGCAGCATTACAAATCCCAACCATAAATACTTATGCTGAAGATGCTAAAATGCCAGTAGTTTATAAAGCGAACTTATCATATAACAAATTAATAAATGATAAAATACGTATTGGTATTACCGGTTACGCAACATTAGCACGCAATAACTACATGTATGTTGATAGGAACATGGTTGCAAACCCTTTCTTCAGATTATCAAATGAAGGAAACAGAGGTGTATATGTACCAGCAAGCACTATTATTCCGAGTAACGGCGTTACAGACTGGAAGACAGGTCGTTTAACGAATGGGTTTGGTAGGGTATTAGAGTTAAACAGCAAAGGAAAAGTTAATCAATTTGCTGTGGTTGTAGATGCTACCTGGAAATACTTTAAAGATGGAGAAATTTCAGGAAGCTTTACCTGGAACGATGCTAAAGATAATACTTCATTTAACGGTAACGTAGCCAACTCTGCAACTTTGTCTTTGCCTGTTGTTGATGATCCAAGAAACTTAAACAACATGACTTATTCTAATGGTCAGTTCAGAAACAAAGTTGTTTTTTATGGAACACTTCCATCGTTTCATGGTATTAAAGCAGGTATTCGTTATTCGGGTATCGGTGGCACCAGATATAGTTTATTATCTGGAGGAAACACAAATGGCGATTTTGTAGCTACGAATGATTTAGCATACATCTTTAGTACTTCAAATGCAAATGTACCGGCAGCGCTTAGAACTGCTTTACAAACGTTATTGGCAAATGGCGATGCAAGCCAGAGTTTAAAAGATTATATCACCAAATACGAAGGTACTTTTGCACAACGTAATGGTGGTATAAATGGTTTTTATGGTACATTCGATGTAAGATTAGCCTATGAGTTTAAATTTGGCAAAAAACAAAGGTTAGAAATTTCTGGTGATTTGTTTAACGTAGCCAACTTATTTAAGAAAACTTGGGGTACATCTGAAACTCTAGGTACACAAGCACTTTATGCTGTTACAGGTTTTGATGCTGCAACTTCGAACTACAACTACCGTTTAAATAATACTGGAGTTGTAATTCCGACAGGCAATCCTTGGCAAGCTCAAATAGGTTTGAGATACGGATTTTAGTCACAGAAAGATACGCTGTATCTTTCCAAAAAGTCATAAAAAAAGGGAATGGATTTTTATCCGTTCCCTTTTTTTATGTTTGCATTACAAACAACAAAACTTTAATGAGATTATTACTTAATTACCTTAAAAGCCATAAGTGGATTGTGGCTTTGGCTCTACTATTGGCGGGTATAAATATTGGTTTTTCGCTTTTAGATCCATATATAACCGGCAGGATTTTAGATAAATTCATCAACAAAAAAGATAGCCTAACTTATAGCCAATACCTTTGGGGTTCGCTTGGTTTAATTGGTTTAGCAATTGGTGCCGCGATGGTTTCACGTATTGCTAAAAACTTTCAAGATTATTTTACCAGCGTAATTGTTCAAAAAGTTGGGGCAAAAATGTATGCTGATGGTTTGCAGCATTCGTTAAAATTGCCTTATCAGGTTTTTGAAGATCAGCGAAGCGGAGAAACATTAGGCATTTTACAAAAGGTACGTTTAGATTCTGAAAAATTCATCACTGCATTTATCAGTATTCTTTTTGTGAGCTTAATCGGGATGATTTTTGTAATCGTTTACTCGGTTTCGGTAAGTTATAAAGTTACTTTGGTTTACTTTTCTGCCATTCCAATTATCAGTTTTGTAAGTTGGTTTTTAAGCCGTAAAATTAAAACCATTCAACGATCTATTGTTGGCGAAACTACTGCTTTGGCAGGTTCTACAACTGAATCATTAAGAAATATCGAGCTTGTAAAAAGTTTAGGTTTGGCCGATCAGGAAATTGAAAGATTAAATAAAACAACTTATAAAATTTTAGGCTTAGAACTTAAAAAAGTTAAATATGTTCGAAGCATGAGTTTTGTGCAGGGCACTACCGTGAATCTGGTTAGAAGCACAATGGTTTTGGTTTTATTGCTTTTAATTTTTGATAATTCGATTACAGCCGGACAATATTTTTCATTCCTTTTCTATTCGTTCTTCCTTTTCGGACCGTTACAGGAATTAGGTAATGTAATTTTAACCTGGCGTGAGGCTGAAGTTTCATTAGGTAATTTTAAAAAGATCTTAAGTACACCGATTGATAAAAAGCCGGAGAACCCAAAATCAATTACAAAAATTAACGATTTAACTTTTAATGAGGTAGGTTTTAAACACCAAACTGCGAATAGAAATGCGCTCGAGAATATTTCGTTTAAAACGCATAACGGACAAACTATTGCTTTCGTTGGTCCATCTGGTTCTGGTAAAACTACTTTAGTAAAGTTATTGGTAGGATTATATCAGCCGAAAGACGGAGAGATATTATACAATGGCATTCCGAGTAATGATATTGATTTAGACGCTTTGCGTGAAAAAATCGGTTTCGTGACACAAGACACGCAGCTTTTTTCTGGTACAATTAGAGAGAACTTACTTTTTGTAAATCCAAATGCAACGGACGAAGAATGTTTTAAGGTTTTAAATCAGGCTGCTTGCCAAACTTTATTAGCCCGTGCAGATAAAGGTTTAGATTCGTTAATTGGTGAAGGTGGTGTAAAAGTTTCGGGGGGTGAAAAGCAACGTTTATCGATTGCGAGAGCATTATTAAGACAACCAGATATTTTGGTTTTTGATGAGGCAACCTCTTCTCTGGATTCGATTACGGAAGAGGAAATTACCAAAACGATTAGAAACGTATCTGATTTAACGGATCACATTACCATTTTAATTGCACACCGATTATCGACCATTAAGCATGCTGATGTTATTTATGTTTTGGAGAAAGGTCACATTATTGAGCATGGCAAACATGAAGAACTAATTGCTCAAAATGGTTTGTATCAGGCAATGTGGCGTCAACAAATTGGCGAAAGGATTGTTGAAGCATAATATATCTTATTGTTATGCTATTACAAACTAACGTTAACAGCAATCAAATTGCGTTGTTTATTATTATTCCGGCTATTTTATGGTTGATATTGATTCTTGTAGCTCTTTATCACATCTCGAGAAATAGCGGAATGAATTTTACTGTCAAAGTTTTGTGGTTCATCATTATCATTATGGCTCCGTTTTTAGGCTCAATAGTTTATTTGATCTGGGGTAAGAACAGGAAGTTTTAATGTGGTTTTCCCGCAGATTTAAAAAGGATAAGAAACGCAGATTTTCGCTGATTTTTTGATAGAGAACATTGTTTGGGAGACGATAATAGTAGTACAGTATTGTTGTAAATAAACCTGACTGTACGAAAATACTTTTTGTTGCTGATGTTATTGTATTGCAATTACCTTAACAAAAAGATTGAAGGAAAGGCAGGAGGATGCTTAAATTTTAGCAGCGCTTGCCTTTCCAAAGCAAGTTTTTATTTTATTTAGACTTTAGCAGTTTGTTCGTTAATATCTTGCAAACTCAGTTTTGTAAGTGGTTTTGTTTTTAACCAGGTTACGAAGGCAATTGCAATTGTCATACTTCCACCAAATACAACGGCAGGAACAAGTCGCATATATTTTGCGGTGAGGCCGGATTCAAATTCTCCGATTTCGTTTGATGAACCGATAAACATACTATTTACCGCAGAAACTCTTCCCCTCATTTCATCTGGTGTGAGCAACTGCATAATGGTTTGGCGGATAAGAACACTCACGCTATCGAAAGAGCCTTCCAGAAACAAGAAAAACAGTGTTAAATAGAAGTTTCTTGATAAACCGTAACAGATGATGCTTAAACCAAAACCGGTAACCGCGATAAGTAGGTTTCTCCAGGGTTTTCCCATAGGCGAAAAGCGTGTCATGGCCAACATTGTAATTACTGCACCTAGTGAAGCAGCGCCTCGCATCATACCTAAACCGAAAGAGCCAAGATGAAAAACATCTTTGGCAAAAATTGGTAATAGCGCCACAGCGCCGCCAAAAAACACCGAAAATAAATCGAGGCTCATTGCCCAAACCATCATTTTGGTTTTAAATACAAATTGAATTCCTTCTTTTAAACTGTTGAAAATGTTTTGAGTTGGCAAATACGTTGCTTCGTGTTTTTTAAATGTAAGGATACATATTAAAGCGACTGATACAAATCCTACAATTACGCAGTAAGCTGCGGTTATACCCCATAACCAGTTTACCAAACCACCTAAAGATGGACCAATTACTGTTGCCAGCTGAAAGCTACTGGTGCTCCAGGTACTTGCGTTTGGATACAATTCTCTCGGTACTATTTTAGACATTAGAGAGAATGTTGCAGGCCCGAAAAAACCTCTTGCGATACCTATACAGAAAACCAGACCATACATGATTAGAACGATAACATCTTCTTTTAAGTGAAGGTATTTGCTAGTGATAATAAGCATGAGCACAGAAACAAACCAAACACCAGAAAAAATCTTGATTAACAAACCTCTTTTTTCGCTTTTATCTGCAATGTAACCTCCATAAAGTGCGATACAGATTGCAGGAATTACTTCACAAAGACCAACTAAACCAAGTTTTAATGGATCGTGTGTTAAATCATAAATGTGATAAGCGATTACTACAGCCTGCATTTGGTAAGCAAGTGTAAAGAAGAAGCGCATACCTAGAAAAGAACGAAATTCTTTATAACGTAATGCGGCGAATGTATCTGGTTTTACTATAACGGAATTGGGGTCTGAATCTGCCATTAGAATTTTTATGCAAAACTACGTTTTGAGAAATTAAAACTGTATTAGTTTTTTACATAAGATCGGAATTTACCGATAAATGATATTAAGAGATTTTATCGAATGAGATTCCACGTTCCAACCTTTGCAAATGCGCCTTTAATAATGCGTGTTCTGGCTTTTCCAATTGTGGATCGTATTCGAATATTGAAATTACAGTTCCTCTGGCTTCGGCTAATATTGCCTGATCTTTAGCCAAATCTGCAAGTTTTAAATCGAGCACACCGCTTTGTTGTGTTCCGGTTATATCTCCCGGACCGCGTAATTGCAAATCTATTTCAGAAATTTCGAAACCATTATTGGTTCTCACCATAGTTTCGAGCCTTATTTTACCTTCCTTACTCAGTTTGTTACCGCTAATTAAAATACAGAAAGATTGCTCTGCTCCCCTTCCTACTCTACCGCGAAGCTGATGCAGCTGAGACAAGCCAAAACGTTCGGCATTTTCAATAACCATCACTGATGCATTTGGTACATTCACCCCAACTTCAATAACGGTTGTGGCAACCATAATCTGGCTTTTACCATCAATAAACTGCTGCATCTCGAACTGTTTATCGGCATTTGGCATTTTACCATGCACAATGCTAATCTGGTAATCTGGCCGCGGAAATTGATAGCTCAGTTGTTCAACTCCGGCTTCAAGATGGAGTAAATCCAATTTTTCGCTTTCTTTTATCAGTGGATAAACAATGTAAACCTGCCTGCCTTTTGCTATCTCCTGTTTCATAAAGCCAAACATTCTTAAACGCTGACCTTCAAACAAATGTCTGGTTTCAATTGGTTTTCTTCCTGCAGGCAATTCATCAATTTGTGAAACATCTAAATCGCCGTATAAAGTCATGGCAAGCGTGCGAGGAATCGGAGTTGCCGTCATAACCAAAATATGCGGAGGAATTATGTTCTTTCGCCATAGCTTTGCTCTTTGTTCTACTCCAAACCGATGCTGTTCATCAATTACAACTAAGCCAAGGTTTTTAAACTGAACCTTATCTTCAATCAATGCATGCGTTCCAATTAAAATATCTATTTCGCCATTTTCCAGTTGCTCATGTAAAATGGTTCGCTCTTTCTTTTTTGTATTGCCTGTTAAAATGGCAACCTTGACCAAATCATCACTTACAAGATCTGTAATCGAAGCATAATGTTGACGTGCTAAAATCTCCGTTGGTGCCATCATACAAGCTTGGTAGCCGTTATCATTTGCCAAAAGCATACTCATTAAGGCCACAGCCGTTTTACCGCTTCCTACGTCGCCCTGAACAAGTCTGTTCATTTGAACACCTCTTTGTGTATCTAACCTGATTTCTTTAACAACTCTTTTTTGCGCATTGGTTAACTCAAAAGGCAGAAATTCATTGTAAAACCGATTAACCTTTTCGCCAACCTTATCAAACAAAACGCCCTTAAATTTTAATTGCCTTAGTTGTTTGTTGTGCAATAACTGAAGTTGTATAAAAAACAGTTCCTCAAACTTTAGCCTCCTTTCGGCGGCATTTAAATCGGCTTGATTTTTTGGAAAATGAATATTCAATAAAGCTGTTCTCCTATCAGGAAGTTGGTATTTTGATAGAATATAGGTTGGAAGATTTTCAACGACCTGAGGAATGACCTGATCTAGCAAGCCAGCAATAAGACGTTGCAAACCTTTAGAATCGAGATTAAATTTCTTAAGCTTTTCAGTAGAGTTATAAACCGGTTGCAAAGTCTGGTTTCCTCTACCTAAAACTTTACTTTGGTATAATTCCATTTCCGGATGCGAAATGCTAAATGTATTGTTAAACATCGTCGGCTTGCCGAATGCAACGTAAGCGGCACCCACCATAATGTTTTCTTCAACCCATTTTAAACTTTGGAACCATACTAGTTCCATTAACCCGGTTTCATCTTTAAAAACAGCAACAATTCGTTTAGTACGTTTTTCTCCAACTAACTTCTTGCTTACAATACGTCCAATAATTTGAATGTGCTGAGAATCGAGATTAATTTGATTGATTTTGTAATATTTCGTTCTGTCGATATACCTGAATGGATAATGTGAAAGCATATCCCTGAAAGTAAAAAGACCAAGATCTTTTTTAAGCACATCAGCCCGACTTGGGCCAACGCCTTTTATAAACTCAACAGGAGTATCTAAAATCGAGTTAAACAAAATATTTACTGTTTTTTATAAATCAGGCCTTTTATCAATTGGATATTAAAAATAACGATAGACAGCATCAAAAGCAAATAAGCAAAAAGCTGATGCATATCTATTTTCTCTTTAAAATAAAAAAATGCTACAGCAAAAGCTACGATTGGATTAAGGTAAATTAAAATACCAAGGGCGGATGAAGGCATACCCAAAAGTGCATAAGAGTTTAAAAACAGCGGGATTATGGTAAAGATTATGGCGATTAAGAATATGTGCGACCAAAAGAAAGTATCAGTTGGGAAAGCGGCTGCACTGGTAAGGTACATTGGTAATAGCAACAAACCTGAGATGATTAATTGTACACCCAAAAAGTTAAACTTATCGATATGCTTAATCACTTTTAAAACGATTACATACAAAGCATAAAATGATGCAATTACAACAGCCCACAATACCTCATGCAAAGAACTAGTTGCCAACAAAGCAATACTTACAAACGCTATTAGTAACGCTACAATTTTTGCTTTTGATAATTGTTCCTTAAGGATAATAAAACCACATAGAGCGGTGAGCAATGGACAAACCATATAAGCGAATGCAGCCGATTTTAAACTTACGCTATTAACTGCATAAATATAGGTGAACCAATTGCCAGTAATTAAAACGGCAGATAGAAAGGTTAAGAGTAATAATTTAGATTTTTCTCTACTTGTAATTGATTTTAACAAGTTTAAATCATCAGTTAAGGCTTTTCTTCTAAAAAAGAAAATTGTAGTCCATACTACTGCAATAGAAATAAAAAGGCGGTAATACAGAATTTCCTGTGGCGGAAAACCTTTTATATTACGCAATGGAACCGACATCGTTCCCCAAATAATGTAAGGAATAATGCCGGCAATAAAATACTTTGCTCTGCTTGCTGCCAAAATTAACCTACAACAGCAATGACAGAAATTTCTACATTAACATTTTTTGGCAACGCAGAAACCTGAACTGTTTCTCTCGCTGGGAAATCAGCAGTAAAGTATTTGCCATAAATTTCATTTACTTCTGCGAAATTCCCCATATCTGTTAAAAAAATACTGCTTTTAACAATGTTATCGAAAGTTAAGCCTGCCTCTAACAATACCGCTTTTAGATTGCGCATTACCTGATGCGTCTCTTCTTCGACATTAGGCATATTTAATTCGCCATTTTCAGGGTTTATTGCAACCTGACCTGATACGAATAAAAAGTTACCTGCCAATACAGCCTGGTTATATGGACCAATAGGTGCAGGTGCACTAGTGGTATTAATAATTTGTTTCATTTTAATGTTATTATGATTTAGAAAGCCATTGAATAAGCTTATAGATTATGCCTGCGAGAAAAACAATAATTGCCAGTGCATTTATAAAATGCATAATTTTTAAGTTTATATTATTTGGCCTATCGGGATTCTTTTTCCTAAAGAAATACATAGAACAAACTTAACAAAAAAGGAGCATCCTGAAAATTAAAAGGCATAAAAAAAAGCCCCGATAAATATCGGGGCTTCTTAAACTTTATATTGAAATACTAGTTTCTAGCAGTTTCAACACGACGGTTTTGGATACGACCTTCTTCAGTATCGTTTGTAGCAATTGGATTTGCTTCACCTAAACCTTTTGTAGTAACTTGACTAGCGTTAACGCCAGAGTTTACTAAGTAAGTTTTAACAGAGTTAGCTCTGTCTTTAGATAATTTCAAGTTATATGCAGCAGTTCCTTCGCTTGAAGCGTAACCGTTTACAGTTACTTTACCACCGTTTTCACGTAACACTGAAGATAATTTATCTAAAGTAGGATAAGACTCAGTTTTTAATACTGATGAGTTGAAATCGAAACCAATTTTCTCGAAACCAGTTACATCAGAAGTAGCAGCAGGAGCCTCATATTTTGGAAGTGGGCAACCTGAACCATCAACAGCAGTACCTGCAGGAGTTCCTGGGCATTTGTCGAATTGATCAGCAACACCGTCACCGTCAGTATCTTTTTTCAAATCTTCAACAGATTTTTCAACAGCAGATACACGGTTTTTCAATGCTTCAACTTCTTGACGTAAAGTAGGATCTTTTAACTCATCGTACATAGTAGCTAATGGGTTAGACCACTCTAAACTTGGTTTTGCAGAAGAACCTAAAGAGAATTCTAAACCAGCATAACCGTAAGAGAATTTATCTTTAGTTTGACCTTTAGCATAAACTCCGTCTAAGTTATCAGCATCAACAAAGTTCATTGTATAACCTAAGTTAAAGTTAACACGCTCTGAAACTTTGAATTTAACACCAGCACCAACTGGGATATACATACCTTTTACGTAATCTTTTGGAGAATCGTGTCTGTCATCAGCAGGACCTAAAGCTTTACCTTTCCAGTCAACTACAGTACCGTTAGTATAAGTTACTTTCGGAGCATAAGCCATATAACCAGCACCAGCAGTGACGAAGAAACCTACAGCGTTTTCACGACGTAAGAAATCGATAGAACCGATGTTGATTACACCACGTAAATCAACAGCATATTGTAATTGAGTTTCGAATTCTCTTTCAGTAGCACCAACAACACCTTCGTTAGTACCAGAAAGTTTACCGCGAGTTCCGTTTAATTCTAAACCGAAAGCATGGCTTAATTGTTTACGGATGTTTAAACCGTAACCTAAGTTAGCATCCCATTTGTTAAAATCGTTAGTACCACCAATAGCAACAATCGGCATTAATACACCACCGTGTACGCCAATTGACCATGTTCTGTACTGTGCTCTTCCACCAAATACCTTGGTTGAAGAAGTTGTTGCAGGAGCATCCTGAGCGACAGCAAGAGAAGCAACTCCTGTTAATGCCACTAAAGAAAGCGCAACACTTTTCTTTAAAGTAGAATAATTCATAATCTTTTTTCTTTTTTAAGGGTTAAACAATTTAATTGATTAATTTTTCAGTAACTGCAAAATTAAACAAAATATTAAATTTTCAAACTTTTATACAAACTCCGTTCCAAACTTCGCTATCAATTATCATTTTCTTACATTTGGCCGTCACCTGTATTACAAAATAATAATTATGAAATATCCTCAAATCAATCAGGACTTATTTGTTTTAAATAGAAAAAACTTCATTAAACAACTAAAAAACAACTCGTTAGCTATATTTCAATCAAATGATGAATTCCCTAGAAGTGGCGATCAGAATTTTATCTTCAAGCAAAATCCCGATTTATTTTATTTATCAGGTATCGATCAGGAACAAACAATTTTACTCCTTTATCCCGATTGTCCTAATCTTTTGTATAGAGAAGTCCTATTTTTAAGACAGACAAATGATTACATTAAAGTATGGGAAGGATACAAATACACAAAAGAACAAGCCTTAGCCACATCGGGTATTAAAACTATATTCTGGCTAGAAGATTTCGACAATATATTACACAGTATAGTTAACTACGCAGACAATATTTATCTCAATACAAATGAAAATGATAGATATGCACATACAGTTCCATATCGTGATATCCGATTTATAAATGAAATTCGTTCAAAATATCCATTACATCATTTTGAACGTTCAGCTCCAATTATGCGAGGGCTTAGAGCAGTTAAATCAGAGGTAGAAATTGAATTAACTAAAAAAGCCTGTGCACTAACTCGTGATGCCTTTGTAAGAGTTTTAAAGTTTATTAAACCTGGTGTTAATGAGTATGAAATTGAAGCGGAGATTATCCATGAATTTATTCGTCAAGGTGGAACTGGTCATGCTTACACCCCAATTATTGCTTCAGGACATAATGCAAATATTTTGCACTACAACGATAATAATCAAGAATGCAAAGCTGGTGATGTAATTCTTTTTGATTTTGGAGCAGAATATGCGAATTACAATGCAGACATGAGTCGTTCGGTTCCAGTTAGCGGGCGTTTTACTCAAAGACAGAAACAAGTTTACAATGCTGTGCTTCACGTAATTAAGGAAGCAACCAAACTGATTGTTGATGGAACGGTTTGGAACACTTACCACGAACAGGTTGGTGAAATCATGACTGAGCAATTGATTAACCTTGGTTTAATATCAACGGATGATGTAAAAAAACAAAGTGCAACCTGGCCAGCTTACAAAAAATATTTCATGCATGGAACTTCACATCATTTAGGCATTGATGTTCATGATTTTGCTGGAAGATATACACCATTTGCTACAGGAAACATCTTAACTGTTGAGCCAGGTATTTACATTCCGGAAGAAGGTTTGGGTATTCGTTTAGAAAATAACATCCTAATTACATCGAACGGAAATATAGATTTAATGGCAGATATTCCGGTGGAAGCTGAAGAAATTGAAGATATAATGAATTGTTAAAAATAGTAAGACTGTAGGCTAGAGATTGCTTCGTTCCTCGCACTGACGGCCGCCATATTGTCACTACTATAAAGATTTAGTAATTTGCTAATGCAATGGAGCAATTAAACAATTAATCAATTCTCCAATTAACCATTAATCCTACTTCATCCATTCATCAGCAAAACGATAAATATTAAAATTATCATTTTTTAAAGCTTCGCGAATAGATTCGCGGAGCTTTTTTTTGTCGATGCTTTTCATTTTTTCCTGCTGGATAAGTTTCCAGGCTTTCTCGGCAAACAAAAACTCCTTTCGTTCTGCCTGATTTCCCTGAACAGGTTTCATCATCCATTTACATAAATCTTCAACACCTATATTCTTATCAGCAATGGTTTTAAAAACCGATATTTCTTTAGTGCCCTGATGAACCATTTTCTTCAGATTATTAGCAAAAACATCAGCTCCTTCCCTATCAGCTTTATTCACTACGAAACAATCTGCAATTTCCATCAACCCAGATTTTATGTTCTGAATTTCATCTCCCGATTCGGGGACTAAAACCACAATCGTTTTATCTGCCAAACCAGCAATTTCTACTTCCGATTGACCAACACCAACCGTTTCCACTAAAATTAAATCAAAGTTTGCAGCTTTTAAAACATCAACCATTTCAATCGTTTTTGCAGAAATTCCACCTAAAGCACCTCTTGTTGCTAAAGAGCGAATAAATACATTCGGATTGTTAAACTGGTTTGCCATTCTAATCCTATCACCCAATAAAGAACCAAAATTAAATGGTGAGGTAGGATCTATTGCTAAAATTGCAACTCGCTTATTATCATTTGTGAAGTGATTAGTTATTGCATTAACAAGCGTACTTTTTCCTGCTCCAGGGGGGCCGGTTATACCAATAACCTTAACATCAGTTTTACTATCCAAATCCCTTAAAATTAAGTCTGAAGGGGCAATATCGTTCTCTACCAAACTTAAAGTTCTGGCCAAAGTTTTAACATTTCCCTGCTTAATTTCGCTTATAAGAGATAGGTGGGTATTCATCAATAAAACTATATTTGTACAAATAAACAAAAATATAAGCCTTTAAGAATCTAAATTCAACAACAAATTTTATAAATGAAAGTTACCGGATTTACCTTTATCAGAAACGCAGTTGCAAACGATTATCCGGTACGAGAAGCTATACTTTCAGTTTTGCCTTTGTGTGATGATTTTGTTGTAGCGCTCGGAAATTCTACTGATGAAACCACAGCTTTAGTACAAAGCATCAGCCCAAAAATTAAAACGATTAATACTGTTTGGAACGAAAGCCTTAAAGAAGGTGGTTTTGTTTTTGCCGATGAAACAAACAAGGCATTGGCAGAAATAGACAAGAATACGGATTGGATGGTTTACATTCAAGGTGATGAAGCAGTACATGAAGATTATTTGCCATTGATAAAAAAGGAAATGGAAGCCGAGCTTAACAACAACAATGTTGAGGCACTGCTTTTAAAGTATAAACATTTTTATGCTTCTTACGATTACATTGCAGAATCAAGAAGATGGTACAGGCGAGAAGTTAGAATCCTTAAAAATCTTCCCGGAATTCATTCCTATCGCGATGCGCAAGGTTTTCGAATTAACGATAGAAAGTTAAAGGTAAAATTGATTGATGCCTATATTTATCATTATGGTTGGGTAAAACCACCAAAAGGTTTGCAAGGCAAGGTTAGAAACTTTAATCAGTACTACCAATCTGAAGAATGGATTGAGGAACGTTATCCGGTTCAAAATTTGTTTGATATGCATAATGCAGATAGGCTTGTACATTTTACGGGCAGCCACCCAAAAGTGATGACCGAAAGAATAGCCACAGCCAACTGGAAATTTGAGCAGGATTTAACAAAGCTTCCTTCAAAAATGAATTTCAGAAGGAAACTCTTGCAAAAAATTGAAGATTTAACCGGTCTACGTTTATTTGAATATCGTAATTATAAAATTGTGAAATAGATGCAGAAAAGCGTTTCAATTGTAATCCCAAATTATAACGGCAAGCATCTGTTAGAAAATTATTTACCATCAGTTCTTACTGCGGCAGAAAATGCTAATACAGATTTCGAGGTTATTGTAATCGATGATGGCTCAAAAGATGACAGCATCAGCTTTATTCAGCAACATTACCCAAACGTTAAGCTGCTGATAAACGATAAAAACAGGGGTTTCTCATACACTTGCAATCACGGTATCCGCAAAGCGAAATATGAGTTAATTTTACTTTTAAATTCTGATGTTAAACTAACAACAGATTATTTTGAGCACCAATGGAAGTATTTCGCAAAACAGGATACTTTCGGTGTGATGGGGAGGATTATGAGTGTTGATGGCAAAAGAATTGAAGATGCTGCCCGACTTTTGTATTACAGTGGTTGCCGAATTAAAGCAAATAAATTTTACTACAGCGAAAACACCACAGATGAAAATGTTTTTACGGCCTATCTTTCTGGAGCAAATGCTTTAGTTGATGCAAAAAAACTAAAAGAACTGGGCGGTTTTGATGAAATATTCTCACCTTTCTCTTCAGAAGATTTTGATTTGAGTTTAAGAGCATGGCAATTGGGTTGGAAATGTTATTATGAGCATCAATCTGTTTGTTTTCATCATGTAAGTGGAAGTACCAAAACACAGATAAAATCGAATTTCATCAAGAAAATATACTACCGAAATCGTTTTTTACTTCAGGCAATTCAGCTAAGCGGCTTGCGTTTAACTTTATTACCACTGCATTTACTTTTTGCGGAAATCATTCCGAAAATCTTAACCGGAAAATTCTGGATTTGGAATGCTTTTCAAGAGTATAACAATTTAAATGATGCTATTTCTGTTAGCAGAAACAAATTATCTAGCTTAAAAAGCAAATACAATTCATCGCTTGACGTGACCAACATTATGCAAATCATAAATCAATCGCTTGAAGAAAAGAACATAAAGCGATTGTAATTTTAAACCTATATGCTTTTGAAAACCTTATAGGTTTATTTCAAAACCGTACATTTGCCAAGTTTTAATTAGATTTTTTTTGATGATGTTTTGTTAATCATCAATCATACATATTCCATTTTTTATAAAATGAAGACATATTTTCGTTTATTATCCTTTGCAAAACCGATTGAAAAGTTTGCCATACCTTATGTTATTGTAACTTTACTTGCTGTGCTTTTCGGCACACTAAACCTTACCTTGCTTGTGCCGCTTTTTGATACATTACTTCCATCAAAAACGCCAACTGCTGCGAGTGCGGTATCATCTGCCAGTTCTGCTTTTGATATTACAGGCCAATTTTCTGATTTTGTCACCCATTCTATCCAAGTAAACGGCAGGGCAGAAACACTAAATTATGTCTGCATTATTATTGTTGCATCGGTTTTGTTATCGAACTTTTTTAAGTATTTCTCTCAGCGCTTTATGGAAGATTTAAGAGTACATACCTTATTAAATCTGCGTAAAACAGTTTTTAACAATGTAATGAACTTACATGTTGGCTATTTCAATAATGAACGTAAGGGAGATATTATTTCAAAAGTGGCTTCTGATGTTCAGGTGGTACAATTTACCGTAACCAATACCCTGCAGGTTGTATTTAAAGAACCTTTAACCCTTATTTTTTATGTGGTGGTACTGCTCAGTATCTCAGTTAAATTAACACTGTTTTCACTTTTGGTTATCCCAATATCTGCATTCATTATCAGTAAAATCGTCAAGCGAATTAAACAACAAGCTATGGAGGCGCATGAATCTTTTGCAAAGATGATTGGCTTTTTAGATGAATCGCTAAGCGGAATTAAAATTATCAAGGCTTTTAATTCTACCAATCGGATTAAAGATAAATTTCAGAAAGAGAATGAATTTTATTCGAACTTAAACAGGAAAATGATTAGACGACAGCAATTGGGATCGCCAGTTTCTGAGTTTTTAGGTGTTTTAATGGTTTCGCTAATTGTTTGGTATGGCGGTAATCTCATTATCAGTAACCAACCAGGTGCTTTAACAACGAGCCAGTTCATTGCCTACATTGCATTTTTCTCGCAGGTTATGCGCCCAGCAAAAGCACTAACTGATTCTTTTAGCGGCATTCATTCTGGTATTGCTGCTGGCGAACGTGTTTTAGAGCTTATTGATACCAAACCATTATTGGTTGATACGCCTGATGCCAAAGATTTTGAGCAATTTAATGATAAGATCAAATTCGAGGATGTTTCATTCAGTTATGGTGAAAAAGAGATTTTAAAAGCCATTAATTTTGAGGTTAAAAAGGGTAAAACCATTGCCTTGGTTGGACCATCGGGTGGTGGAAAAAGTACATTGATGGATTTAATCCCTCGTTTTCATGATCCAAAATCGGGCTCAATTCAGATTGATGGACACGATTTTAAAGATTTAACCGTAGAAAGTATCCGATCTAAAATGGGCATCGTGAATCAAGAATCATTTTTATTTAACGATACCATCTTTAATAACATTGCTTTTGCCAAGCCAGATGCAACTGAAGCTGAGGTTATCGCGGCAGCAAAAATTGCCAATGCGCATGACTTTATAGAAAATACTGAAAGCGGATATCAAACTCTGGTAGGCGACAGAGGTAACAGACTATCAGGCGGACAAAAACAACGTGTCTGTATTGCCAGAGCAGTTTTAGCTAATCCGCCGATTATGCTTTTGGATGAGGCAACATCTGCATTAGATACTGAATCGGAAAAATTAGTGCAGGAAGCATTAAATAATCTGATGAAAAACAGAACTTCGATTGTAATTGCACACCGTTTAAGTACCATTCAGCATGCTGATAAAATTGTGGTAATTGACAAAGGCGAAGTGATTGAAACGGGTTCTCATCAGGAACTAATGCTACAGAATGGCTTGTACAAACGCTTAATTGATATGCAAGCTTTTAACGATTAAAAAATGAGTAGTATTTTAAATATCGCAAGTTCTATTCAGGCAGAAAATTACGCCTTTGAATTTTCGATATGTACCCTTGTAACCCGAAAACAAGAGTACAATGAAATGCTTCAATCATTTTTAGCGAAGGGCTTTAGCGAAGATAAATGCGAATTTATTTATGCAGATAACACCGAAAAAAACAATTTCGATGCTTTCTCTGCATTCAACCTATTTCTAAAAAAAGCAAAAGGAAGGTACATCATTATTTGCCATCAAGATGTTCTGATAAATAAAGATGGCTACGATGAGTTGATAAGATGTCTCGGTCAACTTGATAACTTAGATACCAATTGGGGCGTTTGCGGTAATGCCGGCGCAGCCGGACCAAACCACATTGTTTATTACATTTCTTATCCTGATGGAACTTTTATGAACAAAGGGAAATTTCCACTGAAAGTTACAGGTTTAGATGAAAATTTTCTTCTTGTAAAGAATAGTGCGAATCTTAAAGTTTCGAATAACTTAAATGGTTTCCATTTATATGCAACCGATTTGGTTTTGCAAGCCGAACTGAATGGCTTTTCCTCTTACGTAATTCCATTTAACCTTACACATAAAAGCCGCGGCAATCGCGATGGCGATTTTTTCAGAATCAGAAACGAGTTAATAAGCAAATACAATCGATTTTTTAGAACCCGCTGGATACAAACCAACTCTACGGTTTTTCATCTATCGGGTACATTTTTGGGGAAATTAAGTGGAAATCCATTGTTTTTATTTTTTGTTAGGATGTGGAACGGATTACAAAAGCGTAGAAAATAATGGCTACTAAACAACCTTTAGTTTCAATTGCGTTATGTACATACAATGGCGAAAAATACATTACCAAGCAACTCGATTCAATTTTAAAGCAAGATTATCCAAATTTAGAAATCATCATCAGCGATGACATTTCTAGTGATGGAACGGCTACAATTTTAAAAAACTATGCTGCAAAATATCAAAATATTAAGTTTTGGGTAAACGAATCAAATTTAGGTTTTAACCAAAACTTTAAAAAAGCGATGGATAATTGTTCAGGTGATTTTATCGCCATTGCAGATCAGGACGATATTTGGCTGGAAAACAAAATTTCGCTTTTAATGGAGAACATTGGCGATAATCTTTTGATTTATCACGATTCAGCTTATATTGATAATCAGGATAAACCAACCGGAAAAAGCACGCTTTCTCATCATCGCTTTGTTAAAGGCGAATGTGCAAAAAACCTACTTTATTACAACTGCGTTTCTGGTCACACTTGCTTAATAAAAAAAGAACTTTTAAGCCTAACACCTAATTTTCCAACCAACTTTTACTACGATTGGTGGCTGGCTTATACTGCTGCCTGCACAGGCAAAATTACATTCATTACCAATAAATTTGTGTTGCATAGAAAGCATGAAGAAAGCTCGACAGGTAAAGATAAAACGGATGCCAAAACAACCAGAATAGCGCATCTAAATTTATTCCTTAACCATCCTTTAACACCTAAAAATCTTAAAGAATTTATTCAATCTTTATTAAAGGGCTACGGAGTATTAAACACAAACAGTTTCTCTTCAAAGCTTTTTAACATTTTGCTTTCCAACATAAATTCTCTTTTCTATATCAGGAAACGCTCTGTTGCCTCTTTGATTAAATTAATATATCGGGAAAGTTCAAAATAATATTACTGCACATTAAGGGATTAATATTATATTTTTGTTCGTTAACCGTATCAAGAAATTTTCAATATGTTGAGTAAAATAAAATCGTGGTTTAAAAAAACACAACCGATAACCATGGTCTTTAATTTTTTAGATTCATCAAAAAAAACAATTTTGGTTATTGATGATGATTTACCTCAACACGATAAATCTTCTGGCTCAAAACGGTTATTCGAAATCATCAAAATTTTTAAAAGTTTAAATTTCAATGTTGTTTATCTGCCAAATAACGGATTAAAGATTTCACCATACTACGAACAGTTAAATGATTTGGGCGTTGATGTTCTTTTAAATTCACCAGATAGAGCTGGAATGCTTTATAATCTGGAGAGGATAAAAAAAGACATAGACTACGCATGGATTTCCAGGCCGATTTTAAATATCCAATTCAGGAAAATATTAAAATCGAATAAAAACATTAAAATCATATTCGATACCGTTGATTTACATTTTGTGCGCATGTTAAGGCAGGCTGAGAAGGAACAAAATGAAAAGCTGAAAAAGAAAGCCGTAAAGTTTAAAAAAATAGAACTAAACCTAGCTAAAGACGCTGATGCTACACTTGTTGTAACTGAAACAGAATTGAAGCTTTTAGAGGAAGAAGGTATAACCAATATTTTTGTTATCCCGAATGTTCATGCTTTAAGTATTCCGGAATCGGAAATTAGTTTTGAAAACAGGAAAGGGATTGTTTTTATCGGCGGTTATAAACACGAGCCAAATGTTGATGCGGTAAAATGGCTAGTCAATGAAATTATGCCTTCTGCTTGGAATAAACTTGGTAACATACCCGTTTACTTATTAGGAAGTTTTCCGCCAGAAGAGGTGAAAAATTTAGCTGGCGATAATGTATTTGTGCCTGGTTTTTTAGAAGATGTGAGCGAGTATTTTCTAAACTCGAGAATTTTTGTTGCTCCGCTGAGATACGGCGCAGGAATGAAAGGTAAGATAGGACAGAGTTTAGAGTTTGGTTTGCCAATTGTATCAACAGAAATTGGTACTGAGGGTATGAATCTAACCCATGAAAAAAATGTAATGCTCGCTAATGAAACAAAGGATTTCTCTGATAAAATTATTCAATTATATCAGGATGCTAATCTTTGGAAAACGATAAAAGAAAATGCATATCAATCAATTTTTGATTATACACCTACTGAAGTTTCTAAAAAGTTAACCGAATTATTTAAAAAAATCGATGCATAATAATTAAACTATGAACGTAAAATTATCCATCGTTACTGTAAATTTTAACAACAAAATCGGGTTGCAAAAAACCATCGATAGTGTAAAAGCTCAAACATGGAAAGACTATGAGTTTATTATTATTGATGGAGGAAGTAGCGATGGTGCTGAAAGTATATTAATTACAGAGCAGGAAAATATCACATATTCGATTAGCGAAGCTGATACTGGCGTTTATAATGCAATGAATAAAGGCATTAGAAAAGCTATCGGAGAATATGTTTTATTTTTGAATAGTGGAGATTCCTTTTATGAAAATACAACCTTAGAAAAGGTCATTCCTCAACTGGATAAAAATATTGATATCTACTATGGAGATGCTGCATATTTAGAAAAAAATGGAGCGCATATTCGTACTTATCCGGATAAACTTTCATTCGGTTATTTTGCAGCACACAATCTTTCTCATCAAGCGAGCTTTATAAAAAGAACATTATTTAGCGAGCTTTTTTTTTACAATGAAAACTATAAAATAGTATCCGATTGGGAGTTTTTTATCTATGCAATTTGCAAAGCAAACGTTTCGTATCAGCACATCAATCAGGTTATTTGCAATTACGATACAGAAGGCATTTCATCTATTATTGATAACCATAAATTAATGCATGCCGAGAGAGCTATAACAATGGCAAAATATTTCCCTTTGTTTATTGAAGATTATAAAGATATTGAGGTATTAAATTCAAAGCGAACAAGGCAGTTTTTAGCCATTAAAGAAAACAAAATCGCATTTAAAATATTAAAAGGCTTAATGAGTGTACTAATATTATTTACTAAGAAAAAAGCGTAGTAATGTCTAATTACACAGTAATCATCCCGATATATAAAACAGATTTAACAGCATTAGAAAAAATTGCGCTAACTCAATGTCAGAGAATTTTATCATCACATGATGTAATTATAATTAAACCAGAAAGTTTGAACGAGAAAGCAATTGACTTTGATTTTTCTTTTGTTAAGGATGTGATTTCTTTCTCTGATGAATATTTTAAAGATGTGTTTGGCTACAACAATTTGCTGCTCGAAACTGATTTTTATAAAACATTCTTGAATTATGAATACATGCTCATTTATCAATTAGATGCTTTCGTTTTTGCTGATGAATTGAAATATTGGTGCAGTTTAGGTTACGATTATATTGGCGCACCATGGTTGCGGGAAAAGGAGTATCCTACGCAGTTTAAAAAATTTAAGGAACAAATCAGAACTTATCTCCACAGAAGATACAATTACTTGGATAAGCATGGTAAGCCTGAAATTCAGCGCCAAATGAATAACAATGTTGGTAATGGAGGTTTTTCATTGAGAAAAGTATCTGCCTTTTACAACTTTTGTATTGAACAACCAGATTTAGTAAATTCTTACAAAAACCAAAATTCTGGTTATTTTAATGAGGATATGTTTTGGACAATTGAGGTAAATAGAAAAGCAAAGAGAATTACCATTCCATCTTATAAAAAGGCTGCATCTTTTTCAATCGAAACAGCACCTGATAGAGCCATTAAACTAACTGGTGGAAAGTTACCTTTTGGCTGCCATGCCTGGGATTTATATTTAGTGTTTTGGCGACCGTATTTCAAATCAGCCGGTTATGATATTTGAGTTCGGCGAATTTCTTTCATTAATTTAAAAAACAAACTGAAGTTCTGTTTGCGTAATGAACTGTTCCAGAATATTTTAAAAATCTCAAATCTGGAATACCCAACAGTTAACATTTGTTTTATAAAAACCCGAAATGAATATTTCTCGGCAATAAATTTTTCCCTTTTGCTTAAACCTTCAGTATCCAAAGGAAAATAATGACTCCATTTTTCATGAAGTTTAAGCGTTTCTTCTATCCAGGTTCTATCGTAATTTCCTTCAGAAAAATGCTCCAATAATATTTCAAAAGTTACTATTACATCATAAGATTGACTTACGCTAAAAGAAAAATCTAAATCATAACAGTGGAATTTCTGAAAAAGCTTTCCATCAAATGGATATTCAGCAACAATTGATTTTTTAGTACAAAACCAAACTCCATCTACTGCTGTAACTTTTGCCATCGAACTATCTTTGGGGTTTTGATAAACGAGCTTGGTTTCTGTTTCACTAAACTTATACCGTTGAAACATATTTACATAATTGGTAGTCTTTGCTCCTGCATCGCAAAACCACCCCGATGGAACTAAGGTTTTATACGAACTACCTGCAAGACCAATTAAACCTACTTTTTGATTCTGATCGAAAATATTAGCTACAATAGCTCCCCATTTTTCAGTTTTGATGTTAACATCTTCATGCATAAAACAGACGAGATCGTACTTTGCTTTTTTTGCACCTTCATTGTAAAGTTCCGACAAACCTTTTCTACCATCTGCATTATCGAAACTAATGATTTCGAAAGTTAGCCCAACCGTTTCGGTAATATTTTTGGTTACATTTTCTAAAAAAACGGGGCTGGTTGAAGATATAATTATAGATATCATTGAAAAAAATGTTGGCGAAAAAAATCCATTTAAGAAATACGAAAGTAAGGATTAGAACGACAAAATCGGAAATTAATGAAATGTTAAAAATGTTATTTCCGAAAGAATGAACAGTTAAAATTGGCAAAATATTAATCTATAGTTCTTATTATTGCAGAATTATTATGTCAGAACCTATTAAAAAAGAAAAGTTAAATTACGACTTTATTGATTCGCTTCGATTTATAGCCATCATAACAATTGTTATAGAACATACTTACATGTGGCCTGAACCTAAATTTTTCAAGGATGTTTACGAGCAATCAATTCAACTATTTGCCATGCAGGTTTTTAAGTTTGGAACAATCATGTTCTATATACTTGCAGGTTTTTTAATTGGTGATAAAATTCATACTACTACATCTTTACAATATTTAAAAAGGAGGTTTGATGGAACATTTAAACCCTGGTTGTTTTGGCTTATTATCTTTCTGATACTTATTTACGCAAATCTATTTGTAGTTTATGTAAAAGGTAGTTGGTCGCCAATGTTCGAAGAACCGCTTTGGGGACTTGGTCAACAGCTTTACGATATTGTTGTTAAAACAAGTTTCTGGTTCATTCTGAATTTTCTTGGGAGTATCTCAATTTTATTAATTTTCAGGAAGCATCTATACAGCTATAAAGTTGGTATATTTTTAGGATTGTGTTCGCTGTTTTACTCTGTTAATTTATACCACGAATGGATTTACAGTACACATACAACTGCTATACTAGGATTTGTTTTTTACCTATGGTTAGGTGTAATTCTACACAAATATTTTAAAGAGTTTAATACCTGGGTTAAAAAACGTTCTGTATATACTTTAGGTTTTGCAGCTGTAGTAGCGTTAATTATTTCTTGCTGGGAAAGTTATTATTTGATAAATGCTGGTGTAAAGGCAGACCCTTACAATACTTTAAAATTTACAAATATTGTTTACTCTCTGGTATGCTTTGTTTTCCTATATCGCTTAGGTAATCCTCAATGGATAAAAAAATTAAATCCACGTAGCAGCACTTATGGCATCCACTTAATTCATTACATCATTATTGTACAGGTTTTGCCAACTATTTTTAATCCTTTAGGAATTACATCTGTTGGTAAATCATCTTTTGAATTGGTAATACTTCAGTATGTAAGATTTTTTATGGCTTATTTTGCAAGTTATTTTATTGTGTATTTAATCAACAAATCGAATAAAATTAAATGGATTGTTGGACAATAATTAAGCTTTTCTAAGATTTATATAAATAGAAAACTGCCGTGTCGCCCTTTCCTTCCTGATTTAATTTTATTGATTTTTCATTAAAATCTTCCATTTCTGCTGAAGTAAAAAACTTTTCTACCGGGTAAGCTAATCGATTGTTTTCTTCAGGGAAAAGCGGCATATCCTTTTTATATAATTCACTTGCCCAAAATTGCAAGCTTATTGAATCGAAAAGGGTGTGTTTGATTTCAAAACCTGTTTCTGCGGCCAGAATATTCATACTTTTAACGGTATGCAGAAAAAAATGTCTCGGCGCATCTAGCTGAACCCAGTTTTCCTTGTATATCTCAAAAGCTTCGGCGATGATTGGAATGGCGATTAATAAGCATCCTTTATCTTTTAATAGTTTCCGGCAATTTTTCAAAACATCCTGTTGCTCTGGCATGTGTTCCAAAACATGATTCATAATAATTAAATCATAGTTGTTAGGTGTAAGTTCTTGGATGTCTTTCTTCATTATACGAACGCCAAAGCCATGATCAATTTCTTGAGGAATAAATTTATCTACACCCTCGATGTTTTCGAAACCAAGATTAAACAAATCGCATATTTGCTTGCCTTTACCACAACCTACCTCTAAAATTTTATCAGAAAACTTTACATTAATAGGTTTTAAATAACGCAAGGCTGGACGGTCCTTTTTAAAAAGCTTTTTCAACCTAAAATTACCTATTAAACGCTTGATAAATGGCTGCCTTTTTAAAGTTGCCGTTTCTGCATTGAAAGAATAATAATAGGGAGGATAATATTTATCGATGTTTTGTGGAAATTCAGCAATCTGTAAACAACCGCAGCTTGAACACTGATTGTATGTAAATTTATCGCGAAAGCCGAACATCATTTCCTTAACAAGGTAAGTATCGGAAAAAGGCGAGTAACAAATTTTACATAATTCGTTGCCCGCCTTTAATGAATTAGATATATTCAAAATAGGTTTTATTAATGTATTAGTCGATGACAATATAATAAAAAACCTAATGGTATTAAAAATTTACGACTTAAGCATGAGCATCACGTAGTCTTTTTATCTCATCGTGAGAAACTCTCAATGATGCTTTTTGCTCAGAAATTAATTCTCTGATATTTGCAGGAACACCTTCTACTTCCAAAGCCATTTTGTAAGCGTTTTGTGCTGCATCTTCTCCAAACTCACAATTGTTTAATACAGTTTGACGATCGTGACCTGTAAATAAGGCTTTAACATCCATCCAGGCTCTGTAAATTTTTCCTGAGTTGGTTGTTCCAGTTTCAATTTCTTCTCCTAAAACGCCTACTTCTTGAGCTAGTGCAAGCTTATATTTTTGACTTTCTTCAATCATATTTAAGAACAAAGATTTTAAATCTGTGTCGCCATCTTTTAACTCTTTACGAGCTTTTTCATAACCTTCAATTCTATCGTTGTTAATTTGTACCAGGTCGTTTAAAACCTCTGCAGTTAATGTTGTAGTATTCATGTTTTTATTTTTTATAGTTTCGATGTATTTAAGCAACACGAAGAATCAAAAAAAGGTTTGTCATATTATAAATTCCTTACACCGATTTGCTATAATGCTTAAGACAATATTATCAGCCTATTAATTTTCGGTCGCAATTTTTTTACTTAAAAACCTGTATGCTGAGTTAAAACATTGAGTTTATAAATGCACATTGCAACTACTAAAACAATTCCTATTGCAAAATATGAATGCACTAATTCAAACTCCACCAGATGGAGGTACAACTTATACCGAAACCAACCTGGCAAATTTTTTCCCTGAACCACTTAATACAATTACAAGCTGTTTCTTTTTGGCTATAGCAGTTTACTTTAGCTTTAAAGTTTGGGGTAAATTCCTAACTTACAGATTCTTATCATTTGCTTTAGTTCTGCTTTACATTGGTGGTATCGGCGGTACAACATATCATGGCTTAAGGCGCTGGCCAATATTTATTATGATGGATTGGATGCCAATAATGCTCTTATGTCTTTCGGCAGGAGTTTACTTTTTGGCTAAAATTACCAAGTGGTATTTTGCCGTACTAATTGTACTGGTTTATGCTATTTTTCAATTTGTATTAAGAAAACAATTTACCAGTGGCGATTTTCAGATCTTCGTAAACATAAACTATGCGTTTATGGCTGCTTTAGTATTGTTTCCAGTATTTGGTTATTTATTAAAAAATGAATGGAAGAATGGAAAATGGGTAGGCTTTGCACTGCTTGCTTTTATTTTTGCCTTAACTTTTAGAATTGCCGATAAATGGGAAATCTTAAAAATTGGCACACACTTTTTATGGCATACATTTGGTGCTGTTGCCTCATTTTGCATGCTTAACTATATCTATTTAGATAGCTCAAAATCAAACCTTCAAAAGAAATAAATTCCCAAAAAGAGTAAAAATTTTATATTCGTAGAAAAAATATAGAAATGAAAAAGTTATTTATACTATCAGCTCTTTTCTTGGGCTTAAACTTTGCCGCACAAGCGCAAAGTATTTTAGGTAAAGTAGGTGCTGCAGCAGCTTCGGCATCTGGTTTTGATGTTAGTAGCCTTACATCAGGTATTTTGGGAAAATTATCACCTGCATTAAGTTTAACAACTGCTCAAAAACCTTCAGTCACATCAATTGTTAAAGATTTTCTGGTACAGAAGGCCAGCATTATCGCAACTCAAAAAACTGATCCTGCGGCTTACAACAGTAAGTTTTCCAAATTAGCAAGCGGTTTAAAATCTAAGTTAAGTACTGTTTTAACAGTTGCGCAACTTTCAAAGTTTGCCTCATTAAAACCTGCAACCAATACAACATCTAACGTATTGTCGCAGTTATTCTATTAAAAAAGAAAAGCTCCAAATTATAAGTTTGGAGCTTTTTTTACCATTAAAAATTAGGTTTATAAAACCCAATTCCAGCCGAATTCATCTGTTGCCAAGCCGTAACGAATATCGTTAAGCTTTTTAGCAATACCATTTGAAACTGTTCTTGTAGCAGAATCTGTTAATTTATAGGTTTTACCTAAATAACCAATCTCACCAATTTGTGTAACTGTTGCTGCTGTACCTGCTGCAAAAGCTTCTGTTAAAGAACCATTTTCAATTCCTTCGATAACTTCTCTTACAGAAACTCTACGTTCCTCAACTTCTACATCTGCAGCCTTCGCTAGTTTTATAATTGTATCGCGAGTTACACCATCCAAAACCGTACTGCGTACAGAAGGTGTAACCAATTTACCGTTGATCACAAAAATTAAGTTAGCAGTTCCCGCTTCTTCAATAAATTCGTGGTTTACAGAATCTGTCCAGATTAACTGATCGTAACCTTCTTTTTTAGCTTGCTCGAACGGATACAATGAACGTGCATAGTTACCTGCGGTTTTTGCGAAACCAACACCACCTTCATCAGCTCTTGTAAATTCTGTTTCGATTTTAACTTTTAATGCACTGCTGTAATACGGGCCAGTTGGTGTAGTTAATAAAGCAAATTTATATGTATCTGATGCTTTAACACCAAGATAAGGGTCCGTTGCAAACATTACCGGACGAATATACAATGCATAATCGTCTTGTGCAGGAACCCATTTTTCATCAATATTGATTAATGTAGCCAAACCTTGCATAAAAATCTCTTCCGGAATAGTTGGCATAGACATTCTGGCTGCAGATTTATTAAAACGCTCGAAGTTTTTATCAGCACGAAAAACACTAATCTTACCATCAGGTTGGCGATAGGCTTTTAAACCTTCAAAAATTGCCTGACCGTAATGTAAAGCAGAAATCGCCGGACTCATAGGAATTGGTCCGTAAGGTAAAATCTGTAGATTTTTCCATTCGCCATCTTCATAATCAGCAGTAAACATGTGGTCGGTAAAAACTTTACCAAACGGTAATTGAGAAAAATCTGTAACTGATAAACGTGTTTTATCGGCCTGAACAATTTTTATATCTAATGTTTCAGTCATATGTAATTAATTTTTGAATGACTGATTTTCGAATGAGTGAATGGATTTGAATCCTGCGATTCAATCATTCTACCATTCTCTATTTCAATCATTTTTTTTCGCAATTTACAAAAAATCGGGCTATCTTAATAGAATTTGAAGATATTAATCTTTGTTCTTTAGTGTTTTAAGCACACTAAGTACCCATCCTTTGCCCCATTCGTTCATCTGATCTTCTGTCCACAAAAACGGATAAAATATTCTTTTTTGAAAACGCGGAGGTAAATACTTTTGCCAATTGGTCCCTCCAGTTGCGGCAATATCAACCGGATCTTTTTCCAGGTATCTAACAGCAGATTTATAATGCGATAGCGGCCATTCGACATTAACGTACAAATCAAGTTTCCTTAATTCTTCGGCTAACAAACTAACATCATTTCCTTTAGCTTCCAGCTGATGATAAAGTGCGGCAAAGTTGCTTGATGCTCTATTTTTAGCCAGTTGCAAAAACTGAGCTGCATATTTTTTAATAAACTGTTTTAATGTTAGTGTTTGCTTTCCTGATGCTAATTCTGTTGCGCCAAATTTCCAGTAAATGTGTTCGAACTGCTCTTCTATCGTTGCGTTTTCTAATTCCGATCGTTTACTTTTATCCGTTAAACGAATAAAATCAGTTGCGCTAATTTCAATCATACGGTATTGACCAGATTGAAATCCGCTAGCCGGCAAAAGCGACATTCTGAATTTTAAGAATTGCTCTTTTTCCATGCCATCAACCATCACTTCGAAAGAAGTTGTTAAAGCATTAAAGTATGCGTTTATTCTTTTAACTCTTGCTGTAAAAAATTCAACAGTAAGATTATCATGTTCAGCAACCTGATTAAACTCATGCAAGGCAAGCTTAAAGTAAAGCTCCGTTATCTGATGATACATTATAAATATTTCCTCATCAGGAAAAGGCGTTTTTGGACTTTGCAGGCTCAGCAAAGTATCTAAATGGATGTAATCCCAATAGGTAAGAAAATCTGCATATAACAAACCATCAAGGTAGGAAGCCATATCCTGACCCATTGCTGTATATTTTTCTTGTAATTGATTTAGCTTGTCTTTAATTTCCGGGGTGAAATCCATTCTATTTATTTGATCTGTACAAAGGTGATAAACATTTTGCAACAAAAGGCTAAAATTTATACATTTGAATTCATGGCGATGGGGTACCGCCCAAACAGGCTGATGACTCCTACGATTTATTAAAATTGATTCAAATGCCTGTCAAAAAATTAACGGAAGGTTTTCTTCTGTCTGTTTCCCGATTTGTAAAGCTAGAACTAAAAATTACGATTACAAGCCTGTTAAAATGGCTGTTTATCGCAACAATTTTAGGTATACTTATTGGAAGTGCTTCCGCGCTTTTTCTAGAATCTCTTGAATATGTAACTTCTTACAGAACAAGCCATCAACAAATAATATACTTTCTTCCATTAGCAGGATTAGTTATCGGGCTTTTTTATCATTATTTTGGAAAAGATGTGGTAAAAGGCAACAACCTATTGATTGAAGAACTTCAAACGCCTAAAAAGGTTATTCCACTAATTATGGCGCCATTGGTTTTTACAGGCACAATAATTACGCATTTATTTGGCGGTTCTGCCGGACGAGAAGGTACAGCTGTTCAAATTGGTGGAGCCTTTGCAGATCAGTTTACGAAAATTTTTAAATTAAAGCCAAGAGATAGAAAGATTATACTTATTTGTGGAATAAGTGCAGGTTTTGCTTCGGTATTTGGAACACCGCTGGCCGGAGCCATTTTCGGTTTAGAAGTTTTTATTATTGGAAGCTTATTTTACACAGCCATACTTCCATCGTTTTTAACAGCAATAATTGCAGATTATATTTGCAAGCTTTGGGGCGTTGGTCACACACATTATCAAATAAATTCTATACCATCAATTGGTGCCATTAACCTTTTTTATGCAGCAATTACTGGAGTATTATTCGGCTTAACAGCCAGATTATTCTCTACTTTAAGCCATGGCTTTACATCGCTTTTTTCTAATATAAAATATCCTCCGCTAAGGCCAGTTTTAGGTGGTATAATATTGGTGATTATAATTTTTACCTCAGGCGCTTTCAAATATATTGGTTTGGGCATACCAGCCATCTCAGAATCATTTAATTTGCAGCAACCCTATTATGCTTTTGCAATAAAAATATTTTTGACCGCCTTAACATTAGGCTCGGGTTTTAAAGGTGGAGAAGTTACACCATTATTTTTCATTGGCGCTACACTTGGCAGTTTTTTAAGCATATTCATACCTTTGCCTGTTGCCTTATTGGCCGGAATGGGTTTTGTTGCCGTATTTTCTGGCGCAGCAAATACCCCTTTGGCTTGCATTATAATGGGAATTGAATTATTTGGAAGCAGCAGTGGAGTTTACCTTGCAATAGCATGTGTAGTTGCATACTTGTTTTCGGGTCACAACGGAATTTATCGCTCTCAATCTGTTGGAAGCCCTAAACATGGCTTACTAAAAAGGTATCAGTTTGTAAAGTAATGCAGCATTTAACAATGCTTTTTATAGTTTTTAATTTCGGTCTGTGAAGACACAGACCGAGGGGTTAAACTCAATATCACTACAAGATAATCCTAGTATAAAACCCTAAATTTTATAGTATGCTCAATCTTTTTCAATGCCTTAAATAGTTGTTTATCATACTCTGCATTAATATCGGTAATGGCATAGCCGATTTCGGTATTTGTCATTAAAAACTGTCCTACGATATTAATATTATGTTTAGCAAAAACCGTATTTATTTGCGCCATAATGCCCGGAACGTTCTTATGAATATGAATTAGCCTGTGCGATTTATCGATTTTTGGCAACTGTAAATTAGGATAATTTGAACTTAAATAAGTTGCGCCTGTATTCATAAAATCAATTATCCTTTTCGGTATGAAATCGAAATTACGCGGATTTGCTTTTACATCATCAAAAATTACGATACCCATTTTAGTACAAAGCTCGGCATCAACTTTGTTTCTAGAATTACCTAAATAACCAATCGTTTTTAGTTTGATTGCATTTTTAAGTTGTGCTTTATCTATTTTCTCACCATCAGCAAGTAATATTACGCCAACATCTTTAACGTATTTTTCTTCGAAACTTGTTTTGTGCCTTATTGATAAACCATCATTTTTCAGCAAGGCGATACTTTTTGGGTCAACATCGCCAATAACCAAACATAAAATGCGGTTTTTAGGATATGAAATTGCTCTTGGCAAATCATTCACATACAAAAATTCATCAAAACTTGGCGTAACGTGATCGGCCTTTGCAACAATACTTTCGCGAGCAATATTTTCTGTAAAGGCGAAAAATTTATTTATTAAACCACTTTCTCTCAATTGGAAATCTGAATAACCATCTCCAATTCCAAAAAGTTCGCCTTCTAATTTTAAATGCTGAAGTAATTTTACTTTCCCGCCTTCTTCACTAAGAGGATTTGCATGGTCGTAATCTATAATTTTTCCATCACCTGTGGTTACAAAAGTGTTGGCGTAAATATTTTCTTTTTTAATATGATACTGACTAACAACCGGAGTAATGAACTCCTTAAATCCACCAGAAACGATTAAAACTTCATCAGCGTGTTTTTTAAAGAACTCAGCATTACGAGAGAAAGATGTTGAAACCTTTTTCTTTAAATGCTTAATTAGTTGTTTTAAATGCTCTTCATCGGCCTCTAAAAGTTTTACTCTCTGAGCTAAACTTTCAGAAAATGACAACTTTCCTTCCATCGCCAGATTGGTATAATCTTCAATTTTTTGAAAAATAGATTCTTTCTGCGGATGTTTTTTTAATGAAATTCTGGCAAGTTCATCCAAAGCTTCTACTTGCGTAAAAGTGCTATCAAAATCAATAATGTAGTAGGCTTTTTGTTTAGGCATTTTTTAAGTGTTGGGTGATTTCTGCAATACTATTTGAAAGTGGCTTAAATTGTATTCCGGTTTGTTTAATTATTTTATCGTTTGAATAGTAACATAATGTTACGCTACTTTTGGCAGTATCTTTTGTTATAGATGGATGATTTCGGGTAAAGATGGAAAAGAATTTTAATGCTCTCCAGGCAATACCAAGCATCCAGGGTTTAGCTTCTTTGGTTGGTGCTTTAACGCCAAAACCATTTGCAATTGAGGTAAATAAATCTTTATAATGAATGTTTTCTGATGAGAGGATAAAACGTTCGGCAGTAACTTCACTGTCCATAAGTGCAATCATGTATTTAACTACATCATCAACATCAACAAAGCCCGAAGCGCCGTTTGTATAAAATGGAAAGCCATCTTTAACAAGTTTAAAAATTGCACCACTGCCTTCAAAACCAGCATTTTTACCAATTATTACCGATGGATTAACAATTACTGCGTCTAGTCCTTCTGTTATTCCACGCCAAACTTCCATTTCGGCTTCGTATTTCGAAAGTCCGTAAGCGTGTGCTTTCGAATCATACTCCCAGAAATCTTTTTCAGTAATTTGACTTCCTTTTTTTGCCTCACCCAAAGCTGCTATTGAACTTACATGAACCAACCTGCAATTATTATCTAAACAGAGGTTTACAATGTTCGATGTACCATCAATATTTACATGAAAAAGTTGCTTTTTATGATTTGAATTTAAAGACACAAAAGCCGCACAGTGGAAAACTTTTGTAATTCCTGTAAATGCATCTTCCAAAGCAGAAGGTTCATTAATATCGGCATCTACCCATTCAACTAATTTTATGTTGTTTAATAATGAAGGAATTTCAGATGTTTTTCTTTTTAAAGCCCGAACGGCTAAACCATTATCAGTTAGCTGTTTTATTAACTCAGATCCTAAAAATCCCGTTCCGCCGGTTACGAGTATCATTATATTTTTTGGGGCTATTGGTGAAAATACGCTTTCAAAAATAGATATTTGGGGCGATAGTTTTAAATATATGTCACTAACCGATTTCTTTTCTCCCTTAAATATTGATCAGTTTACACCAAAACAAGGTTTTTTCACCAGTCAGCTGGGAATGAAAACCGAATTTTACACTGAATCATTTCCAGATTTGGAAGAAAATAAATTCGATATTGCAATTTTTGGTGTTCTAGATGGGCGAAATGCTGTAAATAACGAAGGTTGCGGAATTGCTCCAGACTATTTCAGAGAGAAATTTTATAAGTTAAACGAAGGTGCTTTTGAGAGTCGAATTGTAGATTTAGGAAATATCAGACATGGCGCAACTGTTGCCGATACTTACATTGCCGTTAAAATGGCGGTTTCTGAATTAATAAAAAACAATATTATTCCGGTAATTATTGGCGGCGGACAAGATTTAACTTATGCGCAATATTTAGGTTATGAAGACTTGGAGCAAAAAGTAGACTTGGTTGTTGTTGATAATCAATTTGATATAGATGGACACGAAAGCGAAGGTATAGAAACCCGTTCTGATTGTTACTTAAACAAAATATTTTTACACCAACCTAATTATCTGTTCAACTTCAGTAATCTTGGCTATCAAACCTATTTTGTAAATCAGGAAAGTTTAAACGTAATGGATAAACTTTATTTTGATGCACATCGTGTTGGCGAATTTGCTCAGGATATAACACTTACCGAACCTATTATTCGCAATGCGAATATGGTGAGTTTTGATATTGGCGCAATCCGTTCTGCGGATGCCGCAGCAAATGCAAACGCTACCCCAAATGGCTTTGATGGTGAGGAAGCTTGTAGAATAGCCCGATATGCTGGCATGAATGATAAATTAACTTCAATCGGTTTTTATGAATTTAATCCGGCTTATGACAACAACGGTCAAACCGCATTTTTACTAGCACAAATGGTTTGGTACTTTGTAGATGGTTTTTATGCTCGCAAAAAAGATTTTCCTTTAACCCCAAAATCTCAATTTATTATTTACAGAACCAGCTTAAAAGATGGTTCTGGCGAAATGACATTTGTAAAAAGCAAAAAATCGGATAGGTGGTGGATGCAGGTTCCTTATCCTGCGCAGCAGTCGAAAAATGAGCGCTACCACCTAGTTCCTTGCCGTTATGATGATTACCAAACTGCAGTTAATGGCGATATGCCCGACTTATGGTGGCGTACCTATCAAAAGCTATCATAATTTTACACAATTTTTAATCTGTTGAGGTTACATTTTTTTACATTTGATTTTTAGAGTGTTACAATTCTCACAAGAAATAAAATCAACTAATGAAAAAAATAATTTTATCAGCTATGGCTATTTTGCCTTTAGCTGCTATGGCTCAGAAACCCTTCACAATTAAAGGTGATGCAAAATCTTTAAAAACAGGCGATAAGGTTTACCTTATTTACAGCGAAAACAGTCAGCGCAAAACAGATTCTGCTGCAGTTACCAACGGCAAATTTGAATTTAAAGGAACTGTTACCGATCCAATTTCCGGCAATCTTTTCAAAAACATTAACCCTTATGTAAAGGGTGCGAACACCAAAAATTTGGATTACGCAAACCTTTACTTAGAACCTGGAAATATTGTTGTAAGCTCTGTTGATTCGATTAAATCCATTTCTGTTAGCGGAACAGCTGCAAATAATGATAATACAAAATTAAAAGCGAGCTTAAATCCTGTAACAACACAATTAAACGCTATTGATGCTGAATACGCCAGACTTACTGATGAGCAAAAAAAGGACAATGCAGTTATTGGTGGCCTAAGAGAAAGGTATTCAAAGATATCGGAGCAAATGAACCCGATATATTTAAACTTTGCTAAAAGCAATCCAAAATCTTATGTAAGCTTAATGACCTTAAGTCAATTATCTGGAGATCCGGATGCACAAGCACAAGTTGAAACTGTATTCGCAGGCCTAAGTCCGGAATTAAAAGCAACAAAAATTGGTACAACTTTAGCAAAAACTTTAGAGGCTACTAAAAAGACAGCTGTTGGTGTAATGGCAATGGATTTCACTCAGAATGATGTTAATGGTAAGCCAGTAAAATTATCTGACTTTAAAGGAAAATATGTTTTAGTTGATTTTTGGGCATCATGGTGTGGTCCATGCCGTCAGGAAAACCCAAATGTTGTTGTAGCATATAATAAATTTAAAGATAAAGGCTTTACCGTATTGGGCGTTTCTTTAGACAGACCAGGCGCTAAAGATGCTTGGGTAAAAGCAATTGCTGATGATAAACTAGACTGGACTCAAGTTTCAGACTTAAAATATTGGGAAAATGAAGTTGCGGTAATGTATGGTATCCGTTCTATTCCGGCTAACTTTTTAATTGACCCGACAGGTAAAATTATTGCTAAAGGTTTAAGAGAAGAAGCTTTGCAAAGTAAATTACAAGAGCTATTGGGTAGCAAATCCAAATAATTAAGCTTTTACAAAGAAGCCACAGATTGGCAGATTAGTTCAAACTAAAATCTGTAAATCTATGGCTAACTTTTTTTAGATTATATCAATGGCTATTCAAAACAAATAGAATGGACATTAATAAGCCACAGATTCGCAGATTAGTTCAAATAAAAATCTGTAAATCTGTGGCATTAAATTTTATTTTTTTTTATGATGATTTTAGAAAATCGAGCGCATTGATGAAATAATTCTCTATTCCTTCATATGGATCTTCGCCCGGTATCCACGAAGCAAATTTCCAGTATTCCCATTCACCGCCCAACAAAGGTGGTACTAAAAGGAAATATTGTTCTTGATTTCTACCACCAACAACAATGCTTCTTGCTAATTTAATTGCGACATCTAAAAGTTCATCATTGTTAATCCAAATCTCAATTATTTCAGGATCAATATCTTTCAAAAAACCAACATTTGTTGTTGATTCAAAAGATGGCTCAATGTTTTCATTTGGTGTAGTGAAACCATTAGTAATTGATAGAAAATCTTTATAATCTTTTGGTAAGTCAATTTGTAGTCTTTCCTCAAGCTGCTTAATTTCATCAGCAGTAGCTGGTTTGCCTCCTAACCATTTCGATTCAACCTGTTCACTAGTAAATATGAATTCACCTTGTTTAATCGCAGTTTCTGAGATTTTTTTAAGTGTTTTTTTTAATTTGGTTTCCATCAACGTTAAATTAAATCGAAACCAATATCTTCTCTGAAATATTTGCCGTCGAAATAAATTCTTCCGGCATCTGCAGTTGCAGATTGAAGTGCAGTAAACAAATCTTTTTGCAAGCTTGTAATCGCAATTACACGGCCGCCATTTGTTTTAACTACATCATTATCTAATAAAGTTCCAGCATGGAAAGCATTTGAATGACGAAGATTTTCTATTCCTGAAATTGCTTTCCCTTTCAAGTAATCGCCAGGATAACCGCCTGCAACAATCATTACGGTTGCGGCAGTTTCTTCACTAATTTCTAATTTAACCTGATTTAAAGTTTTATTCGCCGTTGCGATGAAAAGCTCGACCAAATCATTTTTTATTCTTGGGATAACACTTTCTGTTTCCGGATCGCCCATACGAGCATTGTATTCAATAACATAAGGTTCATCACCAACTTTTATCAATCCGAAGAAAATAAAACCTGTGTAATCGATATTATCTTTCTTTAACCCTTCAACTGTAGGCTTAATTATTCTTTCTTCAATTTTATTTAAAAATTTTGCAGAAGCAAAAGGCACAGGAGAAACAGAACCCATACCGCCAGTATTTAAACCTGTATCAGCTTGACCAATACGTTTATAATCTTTAGCTTCTGGTAAAGTGATGTAGTTTTCACCATCAGTTAAAACAAAAACAGAAAGTTCTATACCACTTAAAAATTCTTCAATTACAACTGTTGCACCAGCAGCACCAAACTTACCACCAAGCATTAGCTTTAATTCTTCCTGAGCTTCTATCGTTTCAGTACAAATTAAAACGCCCTTACCCGCAGCTAAACCATCTGCCTTTAAAACAACTGGCAAAGCATGGTTTTGAAGGTAAGCCAAGCCATCTTCTAAAGTTTCTGGGGTAAAAGAACGAGATGCAGCAGTTGGAATGCCGTGACGCTCCATAAACTGCTTAGAAAAATCTTTACTTCCTTCTAAAATTGCACCTTCTTTTTTTGGCCCGATAACTGGAATATGAGCTATTGTAGCATCGGCAAGAAAAAAATCATGAATACCATTTACCAAAGGTTCTTCAGGGCCAACCACAACCATATCAATTTGCTCTGTTAAAACAATTTTTTTGATAGCATCGAAATCGTTTACGCTGATGTTGATATTGGTACCGTAAGTGCCAGTCCCACCGTTTCCGGGTGCAATAATAAGTTTATCACAGTGTGAAGATTGGCTGATTTTCCAGGCAAATGCACTTTCTCTGCCACCTGAACCTAATAGTAAAATATTCATTCGGCAAAGATAAAAAAAGAGTTTAGAGTTTAGAGTTGAAAGTATTGGGCATCAAAACTTTTCACTTCACATTTCAACTTTTTACTTTTTACTTTTTACTTTCAACTTCCCTTTGCGTTTCTTGTCATTTGTTCTAGCATATCCCACATTTCGTTCGGGATAGCTTCTAAACCGTTCATTTGACCAGCACCTTGAAGCCATTCGCCACCATCAATTGTGATAACTTCTCCATTAATATATCCCGAAAAGTCGCTCACAAGAAAGGCTGCTAAATTTGCAAGTTCCTGGTGTTCGCCAACTCGTTTTAGAGGCACACGGTTTTTAAAATCAAATTTCTTGGCCAAATCGCCCGGCAATAATCTTTCCCAAGCACCCTTTGTAGGAAATGGACCTGGTGCAATTGCGTTTGTTCTGATTCCGTATTTACCCCACTCAACCGCAAGCGAACGCGTTAAGGCTAAAACGCCACCTTTTGCACATGCAGAAGGCACCACGTATGCAGACCCAGTAAAGGCATATGTTGTTATAATATTTAAAACAGTTGCTGCCTGTTTCTCTTTTATCCAGTGTTTTCCAAAAGTTAAAGTGCAGTTAACAGTTCCTTTTAATACAATATCGATTATTGATGAAAATGCATTTGCAGAAAGTCGTTCTGTTGGCGATATAAAATTTCCTGCTGCGTTATTTAAAAGTACATCAACACTTCCGAATTTTTCAATCGTTTTTGCAAGTACGTTTTCAACCTGTTCAATTTCGCGTACATCACAAGCTACAGCTAAAACTTTACCTCCGGTTTTTTCTTCCATTTCATCGGCCGTTTTTTGCAAAACATCTTGCTTACGACTGGTGATAACCAAGTTGGCGCCTAATTTTAGGAAATAAACCCCCATTGCTTTTCCTAATCCGGTACCGCCTCCGGTAATTACAATGGTTTTGCCTTTTAAAGCATCATCACGAAGCATCGGTTGATTGAAATTTAACATATATTTAGTTGGTTAGGTGGTTAGTTGGTGAACTGACTAAGCGGTTAATTGGTTAATTGGTGAACTGTTTAATTGTTCAAATTGGTTAATTGCTGATTTACCAAATCGATTATTTCCTCTGCAGGTTTTCTAAAATGGTTTTCAATATGTGTCTGGTTGAAGGCGACCACCATTGAACCAACATTTTTTCTAATGTTGCAGATTGATTACCACTAACAGCGGCTATTAATTCAGCCCGTATGTTTAGCTTACTTTGTGACCAAGTATTACTTTCAAGCTCCATAAATTTCTTTATTTTTCGCTCCGCAGCTGTAAGCAAACTTTCGTTTTTTACAATTTCATCTACCAAACCAACTTTTAACGCTTCTTCTGGATTAAATAATTTTCCTGTTAACAAACTTCTAGATGCTTCTGCGCTACCAATCCAAAAGGCATATAATTGAAATATACTATTTGGAACGATAATCCCCACCGGAACCTCATTTAAACCAATAATAAATTGTCCTTCTGCCATTACTCTATAATCGCAGGCCAAGGCCATAACGCAACCACCAGCGGGGCTATGACCACTAATGGCAGCTACAATAGGTTTTTTAAAGGATACAAGATTGGCAGTAAAACTGAAGAACAATTCGAAGAAAGATTTCGCCTCTTCTTCGTTATACCCATAAAGCTCTACAAGATCTAAGCCTGCCGAAAAGAAAGGCGCTTTACCCGTTAAAATCACACCGCCAATATTATCATCATTGGAGATGTTGTTTAGCATATCATTAAATTCTACAATTAACTCACGGTTCATGGCATTCGACTTGCCTCTATCTAAAGTAATGGTAGCCAAACGATCTTTAACACTAACTTTTATTGTATTCATTTAATGATATTTTGAATGTATTTGAAGCAAAGTAATAAATTTGAATTAGTATGCATGCATACTAATTCAAATTTATTACTTTTTAGTTATTTAACGCTATAAGTATATACTTTTCTCGCCAAACGTCCTGATACATCAATACCTTCAATAATCATTCTGTAATCACCGGGTTCGTTAGCATTATAAAATTCAAATCGCCCGCTACCACTATCACTTGTTATAACTTCAGGATTCCAGTAAATTGTACTTCGGGTATCGTCGGTATTTGTTTGCTCAGGTGTATTATACTGAGGTGCATAAAATATTTTAGAAACATTAATACCTTTAGGATTTAAACTCACAATGCCTTCCGCTACATATTTTGTGTCTACACCTCTTCTTGTGGTGATTACAAGAACTCCACCACCTGCTTCGAACCCATAAATTGTTGTATAAGCAATTGTTTTTAATAATTCTATACTTTCAATATCACGGGGCATTAGACCATCCAAAGTACCAGGGTAAATACCATCTATTACATATAACATTGGAGTATCTTTAAGAGTGGACGAACCTCCTCCTCCTCTTATCAGTCTTGGGGTATCTAATTTAGAAATTACACCAGGAAGTTGGCCCCAAACACAACTCCAGGTAACACAATTTTTCATTTTATCTCCACCTAAAACAAAATCTGCCATTCCGGGCCCATTATAATTAGATGAATTTGGTGCTAAATTCTTTTTGCCTTCAATAGTTACTTCATTAAGTTTTATGCTTTTTTCCATTAAGCCCAAGCGCCTCATCTCATCAAAATAGGTATCATTTGCTTTAATATACTGCATTACAACCTCATTTACATTAACCTCAACATCTGCTATGTTTTTGTTTTTTGTAATTATTTGATCAGGTATTTTATCTAAAATGATGTTTACATTTTTATCGTTACTCTTTGTTCTGGCTTGAACCACAAATTTTGTACTGTCTTTAAACAGCAGGTCTTGAAATTTAAACCTACCCTGAGCGTCTGTTAGCGTATCCAATACAAATCCTTTAGAATCTTTAGCCATTAACATAACTTTACCTCCAACTACAGGTTTATTCCCTTTTTTTACCTGTCCGCTTATTACTGTAGATTGCTCTGGGGTATAGGTAATATTTGGAGAAACATCATTAATCACGTTTTTCCATACAAAACGGCTCCAGCCCTGGGTAAGCATTAAATTATCTAATTCCTGATTAGTTTTTTCATCATCATTAAGGAAATAATGATTTGGATTTTCAACATAACCAGCCAAATCTGAGGTGAGTAACAAATTGCTTAAAATATTGCTTTCATTATTTTCGTCGGGTTTTATCTTGCTAATATTGGCTACAGATATAGAAAAACTTCCAACTGCTGCTTTCTGATTATCAGATGCATTAAAGTTAAAAACCGTTTTACCTTTTCTATTTGCAGAAACTGAATCGGTATTTACCTTAATCGACAACTGATTGTTTTTTTGATTTAAAAATACCAATCGCTCAGCAATAGGCTGATTATCGCCTGAAAATAAAGTAAGCTGGGTAATGCCTGATGGAAGTTTACTTTTATCTATCGATGTAGAAACCAATTGCTTATTAATTTTAGCCTTTGCTACATGAAAAATAGAACCATTTCGCTGTGCTACAATTTTAAGCTCTTCTCCATTTATTACATCAGCAGAGGATAATATTTTTACTTTTAGTATTTTATCATTTGTATTATCAACAGAGATTGAGTGGCCTTTCTTTTGTATTTCCGGAAATTTAAATTCCTTTTCAGAACCATCTTTAAATTTAACAAGAGCGGTATAGATTTTGCCTGGCTGCACATTTGTAATAAAATTCCCCATACCTAAATGTTCGGTTTGGAAAGTAGTAACTACTTTTTTATTATCATCCAGAACAACCCCAGAGATGTTTTCGCCTCTTCCTGTAGAATTAATGGCTTTTACAGCAATCTTTTGTGGTAAATCTTCCAATAAAACACCACTTTCTGGTAAAAATTGTACATCGATTTGGTTTGATGTACTAACGATTGGAATAACTTTTAAAACCTTAGACTTGTTTGGAAGCTGCAAACGAGCTAATATTTTACCCTGCTTATTTAATTGATTGCTGGTGAAATTAATTTTCGCATCGCCATTTAAGTCTGTTTTAGCTTTACCTTTTGATTGTGTTTTATCATCAATTTGAATCTCGTAACTAATCTCATCTTCGCGGTACGGCATACCATTTTTATCTTCAAAATGTATGGTTGCACTGATGTTATTCAAATTATTTTCTTTGCTGAATTTATAAGCTGTTTTAGTGAAAACTTTGTTCGAAATACTATTACCGATTTTAATGGTTTTATCATAGAAAAAGTCGGTCTCAAAATTTCGCATGTAGTTTGTGTATGCCCGGATTCGGTAGTTACCTTCTGCCAAACTATCCGCAATTTTAATATTGCCCCAACTTACGCCATTCATTAATGGTAATTTGAGTTGTCTCTGTAATGAATCTTTATCATCAATTAACTCAACATAAATTATTTTACTTAATAAAGAAAGCCCTTTTGCATTTGAGTTTGTTGCATAAGCTTTAAACCAGATGTCATCGCCTACGGCGTAATAAGGTTTATCTAAATGGAGGTAAACTTTTTCGTGGGGATATTTAGTATTGTAATCTACCAGTTTTTTAAGAATAGCATTAAACGGATCTTCATCTCCTTTAAATGCTAAAAGTGTTGCAAAAACCGCCGAGAGAAGCAGCAGACGTGTAACTAGATTTTTCATAATGGTTAGGTAAAATGATTATGCATCAAGTTAATAAACCTGAGGCATATATCGTTATTTTTAGACTAACCTTTTAGTTATTGCAATAATTATTTTACATCAAATGTAGATACCGTTCTCGCAAAATGACCTTCAGCATCAATTCCTTCGATAACAATTCGATATGTTCCGGCTTCATCAGCATTGTAAAAGTTAAATGTTGCCTTTCCATCTTTGTCACTCACAACTTGCGGATTCCAGTAAATCGTACTGCGATAATCGGCTCTTGATGTACTTGTTGCTCCATCATATTTAGGTGCATAGAAATCTCTAGAAATAGAGAAACCTTTTTCATTAACGGTAACCACGCCCGGTGCATAACTATTAGAAACAACATCAGTGCCGCCACGTTTTGTCGTTATAACTAATACACCCCCACCTCCACGGCTTCCGTAAATTGCGGTATTTCCCGGGGTACGTAAAACCTCTATCGTTTCAATATCGTTAGGATTTAATACATCAAGAAAATCTGATTCTACATTCATTCCATCAACCACTATTGCCATTGGCGTATTCTGGCTTCGCGTTGAGTAAGGAACACCATTTCTCCATAAAACAAAAGGTAATCTACCATTTAAACATTGCGAAAGCGTTACGCACATTGTTAAATCTTTTGCGGTTAATATAAAATCTGCTCGACCAGCACCGTTTAAATTAGCAGAATTTTTGGCAGGGTTTCTTTGCTCCGTTACTGTAACTTCATTAAGTTTAATGGTGCGCTCAAGCAATCCTAATCTGGTCATTTCATTAAAGTAATTGTCGCTTTCTTTAATGTACTTCATCAAGGTATTGTTTACATTAACATCTACTTCTGCGCCATTTTTGCTTTTAGTAACAATTTGTGTGGGTACTGCATCAAGCTTAATTTCTACAAACTTTCTGTCGGTTTTTGTTCTGGCTTGCACAACAAACCTTACACTATCGTTAAATTCCAAATTATCAAAACTAAATCTACCTTCGGCATTTGTTGTAGTGTCCTGAATAAATAATCCGCCTTTGGTAGCCATTATCATAACTTTACCGTTAGGTACAGGCTTACCACCTTTTGTAACCACACCACTAATCGAGGTAGATTGCTCAGGCTTATAAGTTAATGCCGGACCAGCGCCACTGATTACGTTTTTCCAAAGAAATCTCCTCCAGCCTTGAGTTAAAAGCAAATTATCCAGATCCTTTACTGTTTTAGCATCATCATTTTTGAAGTAATAATTTGGTTTTTCTTCATAACCTGCTAAATCTGATGTGAGCAGCAAATTGGCAAATATGTTACTCTCATTATCTTCATCGGGTGTAACTTTACTGGCATTTGTAACCGAAACTGAGAAACTTCCAATTAATGGCTTTTGCCTATTTGTTACATTAAAATCTATAGTCGATTTGCCCTTTTTCTGGCCAGAAGCTCCTGATGTGTTTAATTTGACATCTATAACATCAACTTTATTCTTATTAAAAATTAAGCGTTCTGCAATTGGTTGATTATTGGCAGAGAAAAGCGTAAACTGAACAATTCCAGAAGGTAATTTACTTTTTGGGAATACTGCGGTTAATAACTGTTTATCAACTTTAGCCTTTGAAACATAGTAAATGTTTCCACCTTGTTGCGCTACAATTTTCAACTCATCAGAATTTGTCAAATCTGCAGTAGTCATTATCTTAACAGATACTTTTCCGGTATCGAGATTATTGACAGACAGTGCATAACCGCTTTTTTGGGCTAAAGGCAAACGAAAATCTTTCTGAGAGCCATCTTTAAAAGTAACTTTAGCAGTATAAACTTTTCCAGCTTGCATATTTAAGACAAAACTGCCAATACCCAAGTGAGTAGTTTCAATGCTCGTAACTTCGGCACCTGTTTGGTCTACAATTTTAGCTTTAACATCTTCTCCTAAACCAGTTCCATTAATAGCTTTTACTGCAATTTTCTGCGGAAGTTCTTCTACCATTGTACCACCTTCTGGCAAAAACTGAACATCAACATCGTTGCTTGTCGAAGTTATTGGAATAGATTTAACAACTTTTTGCTTGTTCTCTAAAGTTATAGTTGCAATAATTTTTCCTTTTTTATTGAGGAAAGATTGGTTGTTGGTAAAACTAAGATTTGCTTCACCAGACTCATTTGTTTTGGCTTTACCTTTTGCAATTGTTCTGTAATCCAGTTGAACTTCGTAGCTTACCTCATTATCTTTATAAGCAACACCGTTTTTATCTTCAAAACGGATATTTGCGTTTACTTTATCTGCGTTGTTTTCTTTGCTAAACTTATATTCGGTAAAAGTGAAAACTTTGTTTGCCCATCCATTACCAACTTTAATATTCTTATCGAAGAAAAAATCTGTACCGAAATTTCGCATATAATTGGTGTATGCTCTAATTCGATAATTTCCCTCGCCAAGTGAATCGGTAAGTTTAAAATCGCCCCAGGTTATGCCTCCCATCAAAGGAAGTTTAACAAGCCTCTTTAAAGAATCTTTTTCATTAATAAGCTCTATGTATAAAATCTTACTAATTTCTGATGGCGCAAGTGTTTTGGTGTTTACTGTGTATGCTTTAAACCAGATATCATCGCCAATGGCGTAATAAGGTTTATCTAAATGCAGGTAAACTTTTTCTTGGGGATATTTTGCTGAGTAATCTTCTAACTTTTTAAGCAACTGCGTAAACGGATCATCGTCCATTTTAAAAGCAGCAAAACCTAAAAACACAATAAGGAAACTAAGAAAGAGCGATACTTTAATTTTCATTTGGCGTAGATATAAAAATAAATATGCCTCAAGGTACGAAACCTGAGGCATATTATTATGAATTTTGCATGAAAATCAGGTCAGTTTAGAAGCTGTTCTTCCACATCATACTTTCTACCGGCCTGGTTGTTTTGTTATTATATTTAGCGTTTCCTTTGCTGTTGTACATCGTTTCTACTTCACCTTCAACAACAAAATAAATCAATTGTCCGATTGGCATACCTGCATAAATTTTTACGGGTTGTGCAACAGAAATTTCTAATGTCCAGGTATTGCAAAATCCTACATCGCCTTTTCCGGCAGTAGCGTGAATGTCAATACCTAATCTTCCTGTGCTGCTTTTACCTTCTAAAAATGGAACGTGGCTATGCGTTTCTGTATACTCTAAAGTTACGCCAAGATATAATGTACCTGGTTGTAGTACAAAACCATCCTTCGGGATTTCAAAATGCTCAATCTCATTATGTTTTTTAGCATCTAATACACGGTCTTTGTAGGTTGCTAAATATTTTCCCAAGTGCACATCGTACGAATTGGTACCTAAGCAACTGCGATCGAAAGGTTCAATAATTATTGTTCCCTTATCAATTTCCTCCAAAATCCTTTTATCAGATAATATCATTTTTATGCGTATTTTTGGCCTAAATTATCATTTATTTAAGATAATTTTGCATGTTAAATTTCAATTTTATAAATGCCAATAGTTTATAATAAAAATATCGATGAACATTCTGTTCTGGCAATCTGGAAAATTGAGGAAACAGAAGCGCAACTCTTAGCCGGACTGCAATTAAAACAGCACGAGCTAGATATCATTTCTTCGCTTAATAACGGAAAAAGATTACTACACTGGTTAAGCACAAGGTTATTGCTGCGTACATTGCTAAATACGGCCGAATATATCGATTGTAAGTTCGATGAAGACGGAAAACCTTATCTGGTTAACTTCGATTATAAAATATCTCTAAGCCATTCTTACGATTACGCAGCCGTAATGATTAGTAAAGATTATGCCGTTGGAGTAGATATCGAACTAATTAAGCATAAAATAAAAAGCATAAAACATAAGTTTTTAAACGATGTTGAGCTTGCTCAAAAGCAAATTGGCGACAATACAGAAGGACTTTACGTTTGTTGGTGCGCTAAAGAAGCTATTTACAAATGGCATGGCAAAAAAGGCCTGGAATTTAAAGCGCATATACACATTAAACCATTCAAACTAAAAAACGAAGGCAGTTTAAATGCCTTAGTTGAACTTCCAAACGGAACGCGTGAGTTAACAGTAAATTACTTTAAAACGGCAGATGGTTATATGGTTGGTTATGTACAGGCTGCAGAAAACTAAAATCCGATTAAGGGAATGAAAGATACAGGAGAAAAAATCGTGGCGGATAAATTAGTTGAAACGCAATTTATAGATTGGGGACTTACAGATTACCAGCAAGCTTGGGATAAGCAGGAAGATTTGTTAAATAAAACCGTAGCCATTAAAAGCGAAAACCGAGTAAATGGCACAAATTTACCAACTCCAAACTACCTTATTTTTAACGAGCATCCGCATGTTTATACATTAGGCAAAAGCGGTCACCCGGAAAATTTACTGCTCGATGAGCAAGGTCTTAAAGATAAACAAGCAACTTATTACAAAATAAATCGTGGTGGCGACATCACTTACCATGGTCCCGGTCAAATTGTGGGCTACCCAATTTTAGATTTAGATAATTTCTTCACCGATATACACCTATATCTTCGAACTTTAGAGGAAGCAGTGATTTTAACTTTGAAAGATTACGGAATAGAATCTGGACGTTACGAAGGTTACACCGGCGTTTGGTTAGATGCCGACAACGAAAAGGCTCGTAAAATCTGCGCTATGGGCGTTCGTTGCAGTCGTTGGGTAACCATGCATGGTTTTGCATTTAATGTAAATGTAGATTTAGATTACTTTAAAAACATTGTGCCTTGCGGCATCGACGATAAAGCGGTTACTTCTTTAGCGCAAGAATTGGGCTACCAACCAGATATTGAAGAAGTTAAGGAGAAATTAAAAAACCACATTGCAGCTCTTTTTAAAATGAAGCTGATTTAATATTAAAAGTTTTTTGAAAATTTACGGTTTGGTAATTTGTAGCGGGCATTAGTCCCGCTATCGCCTATAGTCCTCACTCGTGCCTCGTTCCGGGCTATTTGGCTCAATCGGGTTTAGAGAACTTCTTTCGTAATTCTTAGTAAAGGAACATAACCACCCCCTAGTCTAAAAGATTTAGCTACGCTGAGCACTTCGTGGTTCTCCACTACGGTCGAAATGACGGGTATGTATGGTTTCTGCAAGGAAAACCCTCCAACGATGAGCAACTTTAGTTTTAATAGCCCCGACATACGCGGAAATACTTTTGGCTAAACTTACGAAGTCTTTACTTAGCGTTTCGCAAGACTTCGTAAGTTTAAGAGCCAAAAGATTGCAGCATTGGCGGGACAAAACCTAAACCAAGAACCACAGATTTTGCGCTTCAAATTAAATTTAAACCATATCGTCATTTCGAGCGAAGCCGAGAAATCCTTGTAATTAACTTCAAAGATTTAGCTAGGCTGAGCACTTCGTGGTTCTCAACTATGGCCGAAATGACGGAAGACTATCAAAACCATTTAATCTACTTTTCCGTAAATTGGAATATGAAAATTTTATTGAGCGCCATTTTATTTTCTTTTCTATCTTCGGGTTGCACTAAACAAAATCCTATGCCGGCAGATGCACCAACCAATAATCCTGTTGTAGAAAAAAACACGACCGGCGTTTTCACTTATCTCGCTTTAGGCGATTCGTACACTATTGGCGAATCTGTTCAACAAAATGAATCATTCCCTTATCAACTTAAAGAGTTGCTAGTTAAAAACTCGTTTAATGTTGAAACACCAAAAATAATTGCAAAAACCGGCTGGACTACGGATGAGTTACAGAATGCAATTGTGCAAGCAAAAGTTACACAGAAATACGATTTCGTTACCTTGCTTATTGGCGTAAACAACCAATATCGCGGCTATAGTTTAGATACTTATAAAAAAGAATTTAGCGAATTGCTTGAAACTGCTATTGGTTTTGCTGGTGGTAAAAAAGCAAGAGTTTTTGTAGTTTCTATTCCCGATTGGGGCGCAACACCTTTCGGAAAAAACACATTTAAATCGCCCGAGGCTATTGCCAAAGAAATTGATGAATTTAATGCTGCTGCAGAAAAAATATCAAATGATGCTGGTGTAAGCTTTACTAACATCACACCTTACTCAAGAGTTGCTAAAAACGACCCCAGTTTAATAGCAAACGACGGATTACATCCAAGTGGTAAAATGTACGCTAATTGGGCAAGTTCTCTTGAGCCAAAAATCTATAGCGTACTTAAATAATTTAATATCAGCTTCTTTCATTTTTAATTTTAAAATTTTAGATTAGTTTAACTATTTAAATTATTAATCTAAAACTAGAAAAATTATGAATGAGTACGAATCTTATGAAGGCAGCGGAGTAGCTGCGGGTATTGGCGCTGTAGGCATTATTATTTACCTGGCAATTATTGTATTGTTAATTATTGGGATGTGGAAGGTTTTTGAGAAAGCCGGAAAACCAGGTTGGGCAGCAATAATTCCAATTTATAACATTATTATCCTAATTGAAATTGTTGGTAAACCAATGATTTGGATTTTATGGTTACTTATTCCCTGCGTTAACATTGTATTTCTTGTTTGGTTATACAATCTTGTAAGCAAAAGTTTCGGAAAATCAGAAGGTTTTACAGTTGGTTTAGTAATCTTCCCTTATATTTTCTGGCCAATTTTAGGTTTCGGAGATGCTAAATATTTAGGTCCATCTGCTGCCGAAGCACAAAATAATGGTTTCGGAAATAATCCGTTCAATAACCCAAATAACAATTTTAACAATCCATTTGGTAATCAAAATAACCCTAACGATACACCTCCACCGGTAGTCTAATGTTAGCATATACCTTCTATATATTTTGCAGCGCAATCAATTTATTTGATTGGCTGCAAAATCATTTAATTCCTTGTCCGTTTAAAGCATTAGCGCATATAGATTGCCCCGGTTGTGGTTTCCAGCGTTCCTTTATTGCACTACTAAAGGGTGATGTTCAGCAAAGCTGGCAATTTTATCCTCCAACAATTCCGCTGATTTTAGTGTTTATTACAGCTTTTATAATGTATAAGTTCCCGGTTTACAAAAGCACAGTTGTTTTAAAAACTATGGTCATTATAGTTGGCAATTTTATTTTGTTTAACTATCTGTACAAAATGTTTATCCGTTAAACATTCATATTTGCGGTAACATGCTTATAATCTTTCATAACGGTTTCCAAAAACTGGAGTTCATTCATCCCGGCAGGAATATTTACAGCAATATGGGTTTTTGTTTTGGCCGCCATAGCATAAATCAAATCCGGATTCCCTGTAGTGTAATAGCCTGTTAAAACTTCGTAAATAAGTTCTGCATCTCTATCGTTTAAGTGCAAAACCTCTTTAAAGGTTGGCTCATAATCTTCAGGTAACGAAAAGCTGAAAGCAACATTATCAATTTTTGTTCTCGGTACGGTTTTTATTAATGTTGTTTTGGCTAATTTATCGCCAATACGCTGATGTTTTTCGGTAACAGCAACGGCAACTAATGCAACAACACCCCAACCAAACATAACCCCAAAATCTACAATCCTGAATATCCAACGCATTAAATATTGCCCAAAAGTTGGTTGTCCGCCATCAAGGCTGATGACTTTTATCTTCATTATTTTTTTTCCAAAACTTTGCCCATCCATGGTCATTTCGCAAACCAAATCGTAGAAAATAAAAATGACTGCAAAGAGAATTATTAATATGATTGATAAATTTCCTGATGTGCTAAACTGTGCCGCAACCATTAAAATTAAAACTACAATGTAGAGGATTGCAAAACCTGCAAGATCAATTAATCTGGCGGCTATGCGTTCGCCCAAACCGGCAACTTCATATTCAATATCAACATTTTGAGCAGTGCTAATTGTAATGGTTTCCATATTTCAAACATAATTTTTTTTATGCATAGATGGTAGCCTTGCTAACGTAAATTTTTAAAGTAAAATGATTAAGCATTTGCTTCATAATTTTTGTAAGCAAGAAAATTTAAACTATTTTAACCACAGATTTGAGTAATATTAATGAGAGAAGCTTTATTTGTTAAACAAAACACCGAAAAGTGGCAACGGTTTAATGATTTGCAGTTTGCAAGTCCTGATGAACTTGCCGATCGGTTTACAGAAATAACGAATGATTTAGCTTACGCGAAAACTTTCTACCCGAATTCAAAAACTACCGCTTATTTAAATGGCTTAGCCTCAAAACTTCATGGCTCGGTTTATAAAAACAAGAAAGAAAAATCAAATCGATTTATCATTTTCTGGAAAACAGAACTCCCTTTACTTTTTTTTCAGCATAAAAAACAGATAATATATTCTTTTGCATTTTTTATTATTTCTTGTGCAATTGGTGCTATTTCTGCCAAATATGATGATACTTTTATTAGGCTAATTTTGGGCGATGGTTACGTAAACATGACGAATGATAACATTTCCAAAGGCGACCCATTTGGCGTTTACAAACAGCAAAATCCCGTAATGATGTTTATTCAAATCGGGGCAAATAATGTTTATGTTTCGCTATACACCTTTGTTTTAGGGATAATTTTTTCTTTCGGAAGCATTGTTTCGCTTTTCAGAAATGGCGTAATGCTTGGCTCATTTCAATATTTTTTCTTTAGCAAAGGTTTGGGCATTCAATCTGTTCTGGTTATCTGGATTCATGGTACGTTAGAAATATCGGCAATTGTTTTAGCCGGCGCAGCCGGACTTGTTTTAGGAAACAGCTTTCTATTCCCGAAAACCTATACCAGAATGGCTTCTGTTTTAAAGGGCGCAAAAGATGGTTTAAAAATAGTGCTCGGACTTGTGCCAATATTTATTGTTGCAGCTTTTTTCGAGAGTTTTGTAACCCGACATACCGAAATGCACTGGGTACTTAGTAGCTTTATTTTAATTAGCTCTGCTGCATTTATAATATGGTATGTTTTTATCTACCCAAGAAAAATTTATCACACCTTACAATTAAATTAATATGCTCCTTAAAATAGAATTTAAAAAAATACGCGATTTCGGTCAGATAATTAATGATACGTTTACTTTTATCCGCCAGAATTTTAAACCTCTAGTTAAAACCTATTTTATTTTTTGCGGTCTTTTTTGTTTAGCAGGAATGTTGGCCATGCTTTTGCAGCAATATAAGACCGTTAATATCATTAATAATCTAGGCACCTTCAAGCCTGGCCGCTCAGGATTTGGAGCAGGCTTATATGGGTTAGAATATTTTTTGGCAATTTTATTTTCACTGGCAGGTTATGCAAGTACCACTGTTGCCACACTTTCTTACATTGCAGTTTATGTGCAAAAGGGAAACCAAACGCCAACTACCGATGAAGTTTGGGGTTATTTTAAATTTTACTTTTTTAGGGTTTTTGGTAGTTCACTTCTTTTAGGGTTATTACTCTTAATTGGCTTTGTGTTTTGCTTGCTTCCAGGTTTCTGGCTTATGCCAATTATTTCCTTAGTATTTCCAATTATTGTTATCGAAAATGGCACTTTAGGTTATGCCTTTGGCAGAAGTTTTAAATTAATTAAAGATAATTTCTGGATAACGTTTGGCACTTTATTTATTATCTGGATAATTGTTTACGCCTGTATGTCGTTTGTGGTTTTACCAACAACATTGTTTAGTATGCTTGGATTATTTTCTGGCAATAAACCGCAGATGTCTTTAACTTTCACTATGCTTGGCACAGTTCTACAATACCTTTGCCAGGTTTGTACAGTTATTCCAGTGATTACTATTGCCCTATCTTATTTCAGCTTAGTAGAGCAAAAAGAAAGTGCAGGCTTAATGGAACGCATTTCAACTTTTGGAAATGCCGAAAAACCAACAGATACTCGTCCGGAAGAATATTAAGCGCATGTTGAAATTGGTTTTTAGGTTTTTAATTTGTTTTCTATTGCTTTTTGCATCAGCGAATAGCTATGCCCAAACTACAAAGCCTAAACCAACTGCAACCCTTAAAATCGATAGCAGTAAAGTTTCGCCATTATCTTTTGATAAGAGAGCAATTGAAACCTACTCTGAGCAGAAGGAATTTCAATACGATGAAGCCCTTACCCGAGATTTATCTTTATGGGATAGATTTTGGATGTGGTTTTGGGATATGATTGCAAGGCTGATTAACACAGCTGGCTCTACTCCCGGCTCAAAATATTTTTTCATCTTTTTAGGCATTGCAATTCTTGTTTACATCATTATCAAAGTTGTAGGTTCTGAAAACATTTTTAGCAAAAAATCTAAAGAAACCATTCTTTCTTATGATGTTGTGAATGAGAACATCCACGAAATTGATTACGAAAAAGAACTTCAGAAATTAATAGGTCAAGGAAAATATCGCCTTGCGGTTCGGCTTTTGTATTTAAAAACTTTAAAAAAACTCAGCGATGCTGATTTAATTGACTGGAAGCCGGAAAAAACAAACTATAATTATTTTACTGAAATAAGTAAGCCTGAATTAAAATCGGAATTTGGAAAACTTACACACCAGTTTGATTACATCTGGTATGGCGATTTTCCGGTTGATGAAAACAAATTTGAGCCAATTAACCAATCGTTTAATCACTTTAATGCTGCAATTAAATGAAAGGTTATAAAATATATTTCGCCATCGGGCTGATATTGATACTGGTTTATTTGGTGGCACAATTTAATAAACCAACGCCTACGGATTGGTCGCCTTCTTATAAAAAAGAAAGTAAAATACCTTACGGAACATTTATTTTGTATAATAGAATTCAGGATGTTTTGCCAAAGGTGAAAAAGCAAGCATCGGCTACGCCAATTTACAACACCTTAAAAGGCAAAAACTACAAAAACGCAAGCTATTTAATTGTAGCACCGCAGGTAAAAATCACCAAACAAGATTTTGAACAGCTTAAAAAATTTGCAAGCGCTGGTAATAAAATATTCATTGCAAGTTACAGTTTGGGCAATTATGCAGAAAAGGAATTAAAGTTAAAATCGGCTTATAATTTTAATCAAGATGGAAGTTCGATAAACTTTACAAACCCAGCATTAAAAACTGTTGTAAATTATGGTTTTGAAAAAGGAATTGGCAATCAATATTACCGAAGTATTGATACTTCAAAAACCACAATTTTAGGTATTGATGCAAAAGAGAAACCTAACTTTATTCGCTACGATTATGGTAAAGGCGCTTTATTTTTAATTGCCGGACCAGGTTTTTACAGCAATTTTAACATGCTTGATAAGTATGGCCCTGAATATGCAGCTAAAACTTTGAGTTACTTAAATGGAACAAACACATTAATTTATGATACGTATTATAGTATTGTAGATACTGGCGAAACAGATATTTTACGTGTATTCTTCAAACACCCTGAGTTAAAATATGCTTATTACCTCTGCATTTTTAGCCTGTTACTTTTTGTTTTTTACGATATTAAAAGAAGGCAGAGAATTATTCCAATTGCCGATCCATATACTAATACTTCAGTGGCTTATGCACAAGTTGTAGGCAGCGTTTATTACCATGAACACAATAACTTAGATATTGCACAAAAGAAAATAAGCTATTTGCTTGAACATTTACGCAGCAGATATTATTTAAAAACAAATGAAATTGACGGCTCTTTTGCTACTACATTGATGCAGAAAACGGGTATTAATGATACCATGGCAAAATCGCTTACGAGATACATAATGCAAATCCCGACATTAAATAGCTACAGCGATGCCGAGTTGATTGGCTTAAACCATATTATAGAAGATTTTTACAAAAACACTAAAACCTAATGGAAGAGGAACAATTTAACCAACGCACAGATTTAACCGCATTAACTGAGGCTGTAAATCAAATCCGAACGGTACTGAGTAATATCGTCATCGGGCAAAAACAGGTTATCGATTTCTTAATTGTTGGCTTGCTTTCTGATGGACATATTTTGATTGAAGGCGTTCCAGGTGTAGCAAAAACGTTAAGTGCTAAATTACTGGCTAAATCAATTGCCGCCCAATTTTCAAGGGTACAATTTACACCAGATTTGATGCCTTCAGATGTTTTAGGAACTCCAATTTTCAATACCAAAACTGGTGATTTTGAATTTAGAAGAGGTCCGATTTTTGGAAATATTATTTTGGTTGATGAAATAAACCGTGCGCCAGCAAAAACACAATCTGCGCTTTTCGAAATAATGGAAGAAAGGCAGGTTACAATAGATGGCACAACCTACCTAATGGAAGAGCCGTTTATGGTTTTGGCAACGCAAAACCCAATTGAGCAGGAAGGTACTTATCGACTACCAGAAGCACAATTAGACAGATTTTTATTTAAAATTGAAGTTAAATATCCATCACTGGAAGAAGAAACTGAAATTTTGTTAAAGCAACATACACTAGTAAATAAAACCTTACTTGATGATGTAAAACCAGTTTTATCGGTGGAGCAGATTAAAAAGGCTAGAGAAATTATTCGCAGTTTATATGTTGAGCCTAAACTTATCGAGTTTATTGCAAAAATTGTAAACGAAACACGAAATAATCCATCGTTATATTTGGGCGCTTCGCCACGGGCATCTTTGGCTATTATACACAGCGCTAAAGCTTTGGCTGCCATTCAAAATCGTGATTTTGTAACGCCTGATGATATTATTACGGTTGCCGTTCCTGTTTTGGCACATCGAATTATTTTATCGCCAGAAAAAGAAATGGAAGGCATTACAACCACAGATGTTGTGCATCAAATTATTAAAAGAATAGAAGTACCAAGGTAATTTTAAGCGCTAAATTTACACCAATTGAAAAATTTATTTCAGCAGTATTACAAAAACTTATTTTTAAGCAACAGGCTTTTTGCTGCTTTGGCAGGATGCGTGATGTTGTTTATATTAAAGTTTTTTTTCAGCTGGCTTGGCGAAATCCCTGAAATAATTATGGGCGTGGTTTTTATTCTTTTATTTATTGATGTTGCAATTCTATATCGAATTAAAAAAGGAATTGAAGCCCAGCGAATAACTTCAAAAAGGTTAAGTAATGGCGATGAAAATCCAATTCAAATTGAGCTTAAAAATAAATATGGTTTTGCTGTAAATCTTCGGGTAATTGATGAAGTTCCATTTCAGTTTCAACTGCGTGATAAGGATTTTCGCTTGAGTTTAAATGCTGGCGATATTAAATCTATTCACTACAATTTAAGGCCAACAAAACGCGGTGAATATGATTTCGGGTTTATAAGGGTTTATGCAAGTTCAGTTCTTGGTTTCGTTAGCCGACGATTTAATTTTGATGGCTCAAAACTGCTTCCAGTTTATCCGTCGTTTATAAATCTCGGTCAGTATGAGTTAATGGCAATTTCTCATCATTTAACTGAATTTGGTGTTAAAAAAATCCGAAAAATCGGACAAAGTACAGAGTTCGATCAGATTAAAAATTACGTTGGCGGCGACGATATCAGAACCATAAATTGGAAAGCAACTGCCAGAAAAAGCAGTTTAATGGTTAACACTTATACTGATGAACGTTCGCAGAATATTTACTGCGTAATCGATAAATCTCGGGTTATGCGTATGCCATTTGAGGGTTTAAGCTTGCTCGATTACGCCATTAATGCCACCGTCGCGTTAACAAAAGTAGCCATGCTTAAACAAGATAAAGCTGGTATTATTACCCTTTCAGAAAAGATTGGTAGCATTGTGCCTGCCGAGCGAAAATCGACGCAGCTTAGCCATATTATGCAGGTGCTTTACAAAGAGAAAACACGTTATTTGGAAAGTAACATGGAAGCACTTTATACTACAATCCGTTCGGTTATTAAACAACGTAGTCTGGTGGTTTTCTTTACAAATTTCGAAAGTTTATCTGCATTAAATAGGCAACTTCCCTATCTTAAGAGAATATCAAAATACCATTTACTTCTAGTTGTATTTTTTGAAAATACAGAATTAAAAAACTTAAGTACCGAGCCTGCAAAAGATGTTGAAGGCATTTACCACAAAACCATTGCAGAGAAATTTATTTACGAGAAGAAATTAATGGTTAAAGAGCTAAATAAATACGGGATTCTCTCCATTTTAACTCCGCCGCAAAAGTTAACCATTAATGTAATTAACCAGTATTTAGCGTTAAAAGCGCAGCAGAAAATTTAAACCCTCAATCTTTTTCTAGATCTAATGGTTTGTGTCTCCACAAACCATCCCAATTAATTCACTCTAATATTTCGGTCTGTGGAGACACAGACCGAGGCGCTGAAAGAGGTAATCATCTCAATCTCAAAAAAACCAATCAACTAACCAAACAACTACTCTTCTTCCCTGAAATAAACTTTATAGTAGTTCATAGATTTTTCATCATCATACCCTTTCTCAATCATTTCTTTATTGCCATGGATATAGATGTGAAAATTCTTATCTAGTTTTAGAACACTTTTATAAACCCGAGCCTGTTTTTTAACCGCAGCATCTGCAATTTCAAAACTGTCCGCAATCGGACTTTCATATTCCTCTTCGTAATTTTTCTTGTAGTTTTTAAAAGATTCAATTCCCTCGGCATTACCAATAACCTCGTTACCAAATTCTTCAATATCAAAAGTTTCTTTCTCCTTAAAATATTTCATCGAACGGTTTAACAAATCAATTTTATCAGCTTTGCTTATTTCGTAATCATCATCCAATTTTTGGGTTACAAAATTCTTATAAACGCCAAGCACATTGTTGGTTTGGTTATAACTATCGTTTCTGATTTTCAACTTTAAAAATTCATCCTTCCAGTAAACAGCACTATCATTGCTGCTCTTTGCCTGGTCTAAAACCACAACTTTAAAACCAGCTTCTTTCTCCACATTAAAAATTAAACAACCTTTATCCAGCTTGTTAATATTAATCGCTTCCTGCTCGTAACTTACATTAAAACCATCCTGCTCCGGATAAACTTTCAAGTAAGTATCTTTATTTTCTGATTTAAAAATGCCGACAACATCCAATTGCTCACCTTCAATTTGCACCTTTTCGAAATGCGCCACATACAATTCGCCCGATTTAATTTTCGGATGGTTTGCCACATCGTATAAATGTTTAGCCAATTGCTCCGAGTTTTCGTGAAACAGTGAATTATTTTCGAAAATCTCATTCGCAAAATGAAAAACCTCATTCAGCTGCAAATTATCGCTCGGATGATACAAATGAAAAACTTCATTAACCTTTTCAAACGGCTTTAAAAAATACTGCATTAACAAATTACTCAAAATTTCGTCCTCAATTTTTAAAGGCGCATCCGATAGTTTGTAATATTCTTCCAGTAATTTATTGCCGGTGTGGTGTATAGAAAGTTGCTTTAGCGAAGCTTCGAAAAATGAAATCATGGCGGCAAAAGTAAGGAAATCTAATAGAAAGAAAGGCTGTGATATTTTAAACTTTTATAAAGATTTGAAAATGTTCTGGCAGGAATTCTTCGCAACCGATAGTCCCGTTATACGTTCATACGCCTGCAGGCCTTAACCACAGGCCGGTATCCACTTCTACCGGGTTTAAGTATGAAAGCTGGTTTAACGCACATTTTCCGTCATTGCTAGGCACGAAGCAATCTTAATGCGGTAGATTGCTTCGTGCCTAGCAATGACGGCCGTTTCAATTCCATTTTGTACTTTTGCGGCTATGTCAGTTATTAAACCCTCATTAGCAAAAGGTACACGCGATTTTTCTCCTGTTGAAATGGTGAAGCGCAACTTTATTTACGATACCATTAAAACGGTTTTCAGAAAATATGGTTATGCAGAAATTCAAACACCAAGCATGGAAAACCTATCTACCTTAACCGGAAAATATGGCGATGAAGGCGATAAATTGATTTTTAAAATTTTAAATAGCGGCGATTATTTGAGCAAGATTGACGAGCAATTACTGGCAACACGTAACTCACAACTCGCAACTTCAAAACTATCAGAAAAAGCCCTTCGTTACGATTTAACCGTTCCTTTTGCACGTTACGTTGTAATGCACCAAAACGATATTACACTTCCCTTTAAACGTTTTCAGGTTCAGCCAGTATGGCGTGCTGATAAACCACAAAAAGGACGTTACCGCGAATTTTACCAGTGCGATGTGGATGTTGTTGGCTCAAAAAGCTTGTTAAATGAAGCAGAATTTATCCTAATTTATGATGAAGCATTAAGCAAATTGGGCTTAAAGGATTTCAATATTAAAATTAACAACCGTAAAATTTTATCGGGTATTGCCGAAATTATTGGTAAACCAGATTTAATTATCGACATGACGGTTGCCATTGACAAGCTAGATAAAATTGGCTTGGATGGCGTAAGCAAAGAATTATTGGAACGTGGTTTTACTGAAAATGATTTGGAAAAACTTCGTCCGGTGATATTGCTTGAAGGTACGAACGAAGAAAAACTGGCCAGTTTAAAAACTGTTTTAGCAGAATCTGAAACCGGGTTAAAAGGTATTGAAGAAATTGAGCAGGTTTTTGAATATGTAGAAAATTTAATTAATTATATTTTACCGCTAACAGCGAGATTAGAGCTTGATATTACGCTTGCCCGTGGCTTAAACTATTACACAGGTTGTATTTTTGAAGTAAAAACCAACGAAGTTGCTATGGGCAGCATTGGTGGTGGCGGTCGTTACGATGATTTAACCGGAATGTTCGGCTTGAAAGATTTAACCGGTGTTGGTGTTTCTTTTGGAGCTGATAGAATTTACGATGTTTTAGAAGAACTGAATCTTTTCCCTGCTTCGGCAGAAGTTGGCACCAAGGTTTTAATCAGCAATTTTGACGAAGAAGCAGAACGATTTGCATTACCAATTCTTCAACAATTCAGAACTTCGGGCATTGCTGCGGAACTTTATCCAACATCAGCGAAGCTTAAAAAACAAATGTCGTACGCTGATGCAAAGAAAATACCTTATGTGGTATTAATTGGGGGCGATGAAATTGCAAGTGGCGAGCTTACTTTAAAAGATATGCAAAGTGGTGAGCAGAAAAAACTGACTGCACTTGCCATTATGGATTTATTGAAACAAAAATAGAGATTAGTAAATGGTTTGTGAAGACACAGACAATGGATGAACTCCAATCTCTTTTACCGTTGGTTGAAACCAACGGCAATGAATATTAGCAGCTTTATAAATACATTGTGTAGAGAAGAAAATAATTTAAAAGACATTTGCTTGATGGTTTGTGAAGACACAAACCATTAGAGAAATGAGATTATTTTGGATGCCTGTTTCATGTTAGACTTTTAACAGTTTTAGCATAATCCTTCGTTCTTAAACCCGATTGAAGTGAAAAGCCCGCAAGCGAGGAACGAGTGCGGACTTGTAACGTAAAGCGGGGCTGAAATAACCGAAGAATTACTGAAATAACCTTTTCAAATAATTTTGATGGCATGTGAGGACACAAACCATAGCTTAAGGCGGCCCTTAAACAGGCTGAGATTGCTTCGTTCCTCGCAATGATGATAGCTAAAACATTGTGCTAACTAAGCATCTATCTTCCAATCCTTAACAATACCGGAAACCTAATTTCTTTTTCTGCATCGCTTCCCCAAGCTTCTTTAAGCTCGGTAAACATGTATTCAATTGGATTTCTTTCATTAGCCGTTTTGTAATGCTGCAAGGCAGACCAAGTATTCAAATAGCCGATTAGTTGATTAAAATTCCAGCGGGTTTTTATGAATATGTGTGGCGCTGTAATTTCTTCGAAAGGAAAAGGGATTGTTTTATAATTTTCTTCGATGTATCGTCTTTCAGGGTCCCAGTATTTGCCCAAAAAATCTTCGTAAAGTTTATGCACAGCCTTATCTACTTTTTTATCGATACTCATAATTCCGTAGCCAATTACTGCAAAAATGCCTTCAGGTTTAAGCGTTCGTTTTACTTCGCTATAGAAAGCGTCGAAATTAAACCAATGTATGGCTTGCGCAACTGTAATTAAATCAAAACTATCATCTGCCGCATTTACTTTATCGGAAGATTCTACCTGATAAACAATGTTTGGCAGTTTTAACGCTTGTTCTATCTGTTTTTTACTGATGTCAGTTGCGTAAACATTATCGAAATGCAGCGCTAATTCTCTAGCGACCTGTCCGTTTCCGGTTGCACAATCCCACGCTGCGTTTCTGTTTTTAACTAGCGAGAATATAAAATCGTACAATTCTTTTGGGTAAGTTGGACGATAGATTGCATATTCTGCGGCCTGTGTTGAGAAGTTATCTTTCATATTAAAATGATTGAATTTTGAGTAACAGAATAGTTGATGTTAAACAAGTTGTTTGCAAATATATTATTCTACAGCTATCTTACCATTAATCGCATATTAAACAATCAATTTTCAATTTGTGTTTAAATATCTGCTAGAAAATCAATACTAAAATTACCATGAATAAAATCGCCAATAATTTTGAACCTGGAGAAATTGATGAAGTAAAGTACAGGCTTAAATCTATTTTTGGCGGCTCGGTTGGCAATTTAGTTGAATGGTACGATTGGTACACTTATTCGGCCTTTGCATTATATTTTTCGCCTGCATTTTTCCCGAATAGTAACTCGACTGCGCAACTTTTAAATACCGCTGGAATTTTTGCCGTCGGCTTTTTAATGCGCCCAATTGGTGGTTGGTTATTTGGAAGCATTGCCGATAAACATGGCAGAAAAAAATCGATGGCAATTTCGGTTTTAATTATGGCCATCGGCTCATTAATTATTGGATTAACGCCCGGTTATAAACAAATCGGAATTGCAGCGCCACTATTATTGGTTTTTGCAAGGCTGATTCAAGGTTTAAGCACAGGCGGCGAATATGGCACTTCTGCAACTTATTTAAGTGAAATGGCTGCAAAAAAGCATCGTGGCTTTTACTCAAGTTTTCAATATGTTACTTTAATTGGCGGACAGTTATTGGCTTTAGGAATTCAGTTAATTTTACAAAATTGGTTGCTTAGTGCGGAAGAATTGCAGGATTGGGGTTGGCGTATTCCATTTTTTATTGGTGCAATTCTTTCCTTCATTGCGTTATATTTAAGACGACATATTGCAGAAACATCAGCCTTTAAAAGTAAGACTGCAGAAGATAAAAAAGGCGGAATTGCAGTTTTGATGAAATATCCAAAAGAGGTATTAACAGTTGTTGGTTTAACGTTAGGTGGTACAATTGCTTTTTATACATTTAGTACGTACATGCAAAAGTTCTTGGTGAATACGGTTCACCTTAGCAAAGAAACTTCAACAACATTATCCTTTGCTTCATTGTTAGTTTTCGCAATTCTTCAACCTTTGTTTGGTTTATTATCTGATAAAATCGGGCGAAAACCATTGTTAATCGGTTTTGGAGTTTTGGGCGCATTGTGTACTTACCCTATTTTAACCGGAATTTCAAACGAAACCAATACAACCGTTATTTTTTTACTGATGATTGCAGCTTTGATTATTGTTAGTGGTTATACAAGTATAAATGCTGTGGTTAAAGCAGAATTATTCCCGGCAGAAATTAGAGCACTCGGAGTTGGTTTACCTTATGCTTTAACGGTTGCAATATTTGGTGGAACTGCCGAATATTTTGCACTTTGGTTTAAAAACATTGGTAACGAAAGTTATTTTTATTGGTATGTAACCGGTTGCATTTTAATTTCATTGATACTTTATACTACAATGAAAGACACCAAACATCATTCTAAAATTGAAGACTAAAATCATTCAAAGAGAATTGAAATTTTAGGATTGTTACAATTTTTAGCTAAAATTTATAGCAAAAAATCTATAGGCAAAAATCATTTTCATATATTTACGATTATGCAAAATCTGCCACCTTTAGCTGAACGTATGCGCCCGCAAAACCTAAATGAATATGTTGGGCAGCAACATTTAGTAGGTGAAAATGCAGTTTTGCGCAAAGCGATAGAAAGTAATCAGCTTCCTTCGATGATTTTCTGGGGACCTCCAGGTGTTGGCAAAACTACACTTGCTTATATTATTTCACAAGCTTTAGACCGCCCCTTTTTTAACCTTAGCGCAATTAATAGTGGCGTTAAAGATATTAGAGAAGTTATTGATAGAGCTGCCCAATTAAAAGATAGCTTTTTAGGTTTACCCATTTTGTTTATTGATGAGATTCATCGTTTCAGTAAGTCTCAGCAAGATAGTTTACTAGGTGCAGTTGAACGTGGTTTGGTTACATTAATTGGTGCAACAACTGAGAATCCGTCTTTCGAGGTTATATCCGCTTTGCTTTCCAGGTGCCAGGTTTACATTCTAAAATCATTAACAGAAGATGAGTTGGTTGGCTTATTACAAACTGCCATTAAAAAGGATACCATACTTGCTCAGAAAAAAATAACGATTAAAGAACATGAGGCCTTAATTCGATTATCGGGTGGAGATGCAAGGAAGCTTCTAAATGTTTTAGAAATTGCCATTAATGGCATTGGCGGTGATAAACTTACCTTAACGAATGAAAATGTGCTTGCCCATGCGCAGCAGAATTTAGCTTTATACGATAAGGCAGGCGAACAGCACTACGATATTATTTCGGCATTTATCAAATCAATCCGCGGAAGCGACCCAAATGCAGCAGTTTATTGGTTAGCAAGAATGATAGAAGGTGGAGAAGACCCGTTATTTATCGCCAGAAGATTGCTCATATTATCTTCTGAAGATATTGGCAATGCGAATCCAAATGCTTTATTGCTGGCTAACAATTGTTTTACCGCAGTAAATGTAATCGGCTATCCAGAAGCCAGAATTATTTTATCGCAATGCGTAACTTATCTCGCAAGTTCTGTAAAAAGCAATGCATCTTACATGGCCATTAACCATGCTCAGGCTTTGGTTAAGCAAACAGGAAATCTTCCCGTTCCGCTGCACATACGTAATGCGCCAACCAAACTGATGAAAAATATTGGTTATGGTAAAGATTATAAATATTCTCACAGTTACGATGGAAATTTCGAACCACAGGAGTATTTCCCTGATGAATTAAGCGGAACAAAACTTTACGATCCGGGTAAAAATCCGGCAGAAGAAAAACTTAGAGAAAAGCTACGACAAAACTGGAAAGATAAATACAATTATTAGCTGTAACATTTTGCAGTTATTGTGCACTAATAAATAAACCTATAGCAAACTAATATCTAAACTATATGCTGAATACTTTTTTAAGCCATCAATGGAAATCATTCTGGCGTTCGCGGAACCGAGGCAGCAGTATCGCAGGCCAAATTGTTTTGGGCTTTTTTATGCTTTATTTTCTGGTACTGGCGCTTGGTGCTGGTTTCGGGATGCAGTTTTTACTACCAAAAGTTTTTCCAAACCAGGATGTTATCAAAAGTTTTAATGGCTTAATTCTGTATTATTTTGCTTTCGATTTTATTATGCGTTTGCAATTGCAGGAATTACCAACCTTAAGTATTATTCCTTATTTGCATTTAAGAATTTCCAGAAGTAAAATCATCAGTTTTTTAAACCTGAAAGCATTATTTTCTGCGTTTAACTTGTGGCCGATTTTTATTTTCTTACCATTTATATTTTTAAAAATCGGTACAACTTATAGCTTCTTTACGGCTCTAATGTATGTTGTAAGTATATTTTCTATAACGGTTTTTAACAACTATCTGGCACTTTATATTAAACGAAAATCGATAAGCAACGTGCTTTATACACTTGTTGGCTTAGTTATTTTTGCAGCTTTTGCAGCTTTAGAATATTACAAAGTTATCTCTGTAATGGCTGCATCCGATTATGTTTTTAAAGCTGTTGCCTCTAAACCTTTCATCGGCTTTGCCTTTACACTTGCTGCTGTTGCAATTTTCTACATCAATTCTGATTTTTTACGTAAAAACTTATACACCGAAGAACTAAGTAGTAAACAAGAGAAAAAAGGAAGCACCGACTACGCCTTCTTAAATAGATTTGGCAAAGTTGGCGAACTTGCGGCATTGGAGTTAAAATTAATTCTACGTCATAAAAGACCACGTTCATCGGTTATTATGGGTTTCTTTTTTCTTTTCTACGGATTTATATTCTACAAAGAAAAAGCAATTGATAGAGATGCTTTCGGACAAATGATGTTCGGCGCAATTTTTATGACAGGTATTTCAATCATTATTTACGGACAGTTTATGTTTGCTTGGCAAAGCGCCCATTTTGATGGTTTGTTGGCTAATAAAATCAATTTTAAAGATTTTATCAGAGCCAAATTTTTGCTTTTTACAATTGGTTGCACGGTTATTACATTGCTAGCAAGTTTTTATGGCTTTTTAAGTCCGAAGTTATTATTGCTACACGTAGCAGCCTATTTGTACAACATAGGTTTCGGAACGGTGGTTGTTTTGTATCTAGCAACTTTAAACTACAAACGCTTAGATATTACAAAGGCCGCAAGCTTTAATTATCAGGGAACAGGTGCTACACAATGGCTTTTAATGTTCCCATACGCATTAACACCAATTTTAATTTATGTGCCTTTCGGGATGTTAGATAAGCCATATTGGGGTTTGATTGCTGTTTCCGTTTTCGGACTTGCCATGTTACTAATGCGTGGTTTTTGGGTAAACTACATTGCAAAAAGATTTGAATTACAACGTTATAAAATAGCCGAAGGCTTTAGAGAATAATTATGATACTAGAAGTTAAGAATTTACAAAAAGTTTATGGCGATAAAACCGTTGTAAACATTCAGGATTTACACATCGAAGCCGGAGAAACCGTAGGTTTAGTAGGAAACAATGGTGCTGGTAAAACAACTTTTTTTCGCATGCTTTTAGATTTAATTCGCCCAACAAGCGGCGAAGTATTATCAAAAGGTGAAAATGTGATGCAAAACGATAACTGGAAAAACTACACAGCGTCGTTTTTAGATGAAGGCTTTCTTATTGATTATCTTACACCTGAAGAATATTTCGTGTTTATTGGTAGTTTGCATAACTTAAGCGTTGCTGATGTTTCTGCATATCTTACCCAATACGGGGAATTTTTTAATGGCGAAATTTTAAATAGTGGGAAATATATCCGCGATTTTAGTAAAGGAAACCAGGTTAAAGTTGGTATTGCCGCTGCATTAATGCAAAAACCAGAGATATTAATTCTTGATGAACCATTCGCAAATCTTGACCCAACTACACAAATCAGACTTAAAAATTTGCTAAAGCTTCAAAGTGGAAGCATGACTACTTTTATTTCTAGTCACGATTTAAACCACGTTACAGATGTATGCAGCCGAATCATTTTAGTTGAAAAAGGTACTGTAATTAAAGATTTTAAAACAGATGAAAATACGCTTAAAGAACTGGAGAGCTATTTCTCAGCTTAATTTGTACTAATAATGATACAAAAAGGAGTGAGCTATAATGGCTCACTCCTTTTTTTGCACTCAAAATTATTCTTTATAGCTCTTAATCTTATAAAATGCAATAAAACCAGCTTTAGTTATTTTTTGGCATTGTGTTTGAATAATGCAATTCAGAATTATAAATCAACATTATTATGAATATTTCAAAAGTAAGAATAGCGACATTAAGTATAGGGTTAGCAGTGGGTTCAATGGCATTGCAAAGTTGCGATAGTTTAACTAAAACGCAAAAAGGTGCAGGTATTGGTGCTGCAGCAGGTGGTGTAGTTGGTGCCTTAATTGGTAAGAAAGCTGGTAATACTGCTGTTGGTGCATTAATTGGTGGTGCTATTGGTGGTACAGCTGGTGCATTTATCGGTCGTAGAATGGATAGACAAGCTGCAGAAATTCAAAAAGCAATTCCTAACGCAGAAGTTATTCGTGAAGGAGAAGGAATTATCGTAAAATTCGATAGTGGTATTTTATTCGATTTTGATAAAACTGCTTTAAAAGATGCGGCAAAAACAAACGTACAAAGTTTAGCGGCTTCGTTAAATCAATATCCAGATACAGATATTAAAGTAATTGGACACACAGATAGCCGTGGTACTGAAGTTTATAACCAAGGTTTATCAGAAAGAAGAGCAGCGGCTGTAAAAGCTTATGCAGTTTCTCAAGGTGTTCCATCATCAAGATTAGTAACTATTGGTAAAGGTTTTGCAGAGCCAATTGCAGATAACGAAACAGATGCAGGTCGTGCGGCTAATCGTCGTGTAGAAATTGTAATTGTTGCAAATGATGCATTAAAATCAACTGCTCAAAAACAAGGATAATTTAAAATTCCCTCTACCTATGAGGTCATTATATATCCAATCCCGTTGCAATGCAGCGGGATTTTTTTGTTTATAAAAATCAGGCATCCGTCATATAGACCGTAGTGGAGAACCACAAATTGCTCAGCGAAGCTAAATCTTTAAACTATTTACAAAGATCTCTGTTTCGCTGCACTTCAATCGAGATGACGAAAGCCGAACCGTCATTTCGACCGTAGTGGAGAAATCTTTTAAATTAACCACGAAGATTTCTCGGCTGTGCTCGAAATGACGATATCGTTATGATTTTAACCTCACATTTAATTTGAAGCGCAAAAATTGTGGTTCTTGGCTTAGGTTCTGTCCCGCCAATGCTACAATCTTTTGGCTCTTAAACTTACGAAGTCTTGCAAAATGCTAAGTAAAGACTTCGTAAGTTTAGCCAAAAGTATTTCCGCGAATGTCGGGGCTATTTAACTAAATTTTGTTCGTCGTCGGTGGGTGTTCCTTGCACAAACCATTGTACCTAAACCCGATAGAACCAAATAGACCGAAGCGAGGTACAGCTTGTCCCGATTTTTCGGGAAGCGAAGGCTATAGGTGATAGCGGGACTGAAAGCCGCCATAACAACCAGCCGTTGCTTTTCAAAAAACTATTGTGCTATTTCTTTAATTGATTTATAAACTCAATAAACTTTTTATCTGCGTAATTAGCAATTCCTTCATGCTTAAAAGATAAGCGTCCTTGCTTATCGAAAATTACAGTGGTTGGTAAAGAACCCGAAAATATTTGCTGTGGCACTTCGCTTGCCGATTTATAAATCGGCATTTCGTATTTTCTATCGGTCATAAATTTTATCGATTTTGGCAAATCGCTATCGGCATCTACAAATAAAAAAACTACGTTTTTATCATTTTTAAATTGGCTGTACAATTTATTAATCGATGGCATTTCAGCTCGACAAGGAGGACACCAGGTGGCCCAAAAGTTTAAGAAAATAACTTTTCCTTTTAAATCATTCAAATCGGTTGTTTCTCCTTTTAAATTCGTGAATCTAATCCCAGAAAGATCCATTTCAACCACTTCTGTTTTTTCAACTTTCGGTGAATATAACCCAATTTCCATCAAGCCTTTTATTAAAAAAGCTTTCGCATCGGGCACAAAAATTATCACTAAAAGGATAGCAATAAAAAAGGCATTAAATATGTTTTTCTTTATGAATACCATAAGTTTCAATCTATAGTATTTTTCTCATTTTTTAAAGCAATAAAAATAAACCAAAGATTTACAATTGGTATGGCTAAAATTTTACCCGGAAATAAAATTATTTGGCTCCATAATAAATATCGGTTAATATCATCTGTATAACGAAACGGATTATCTATAAAACCTAAAAACCCCAAATTATCTAGATTAGGTTTTGGATAAATGTAATACGAAACCAATAAATAACCAATTATTAAGCCTGTAAGGAGCACTGCATTAATTGCGTCAAAGTGGAGAAAGCGGTTAAAAGGACCAATGTAAATGACAAATCCCACGAAAAGAAGCGAAGATAAGCCAGCAATAACAATCCAAATTCGAGGCCAGTTTAACCTGTGGTGACCGCTTTCAAAATCACCCGTTGGCCCGGGACTATTCATTTCAAATAACCATTCAAATATCGACATATTATCTAATCCTTTAATCCTAATCTAAATTTCCTTGCAGTGTCTTTTGCAATATCATAACCTGCATCGGCATGGCGTATAACACCCATTGCAGGATCATTATGCAACACTCTTTTCAATCTTATTTCGGCTTCCGGAGTTCCATCGGCTACAATTACCATTCCGGCGTGTATAGAATAACCAATACCAACACCACCACCATGATGCAGAGAAACCCAACTTGCGCTACCTGCGGTATTAATTAGGGCATTTAAAATCGGCCAATCTGCAACGGCATCAGAACCATCGAGCATTGCTTCTGTTTCTCGATTGGGTGATGCAACCGAACCGGTATCTAAATGGTCTCTACCAATAACAATCGGGGCTTTAACTTTACCTTCGGCTACAAGTTTATTAAATGCTATGCCTGCTTTTTCACGCTCTCCTTGTCCGAGCCAGCAAATGCGAGCTGGTAAACCTTGAAATGCAATTCGCTCCTGAGCCATTTTTATCCAACGGTGTAAACTCTCGTTTTCAGGAAAAAGCTCTAATATTAATCTGTCTGTTTCGTAAATATCCTGAGGGTCGCCACTTAATGCCGCCCAACGGAAAGGTCCTTTACCCTCGCAAAATAAAGGGCGAATATATGCAGGAACAAAACCTGGAAAATCAAAAGCGTTTTCAATACCAACCTCTAAAGCCCTACCACGTAAGTTGTTTCCATAATCGAATGTAATGGCTCCACGTTTTTGTAATTCGAGCATTTGCTGAACATGCTTCGCCATGGTAACATAAGATTTTTTCACATACTCATCTGGATTATTCTTACGTAAAGTTGCTGCTTCATCAACAGTTAAAGCTTCCGGGAAATAACCAATTAACGGATCGTGAGCAGAAGTTTGGTCGGTTAAAGTATCCGGTGTAATGTTTCTATCAATTAATCTTTGCAAAAGTTCAACTGCATTACAAACCACGCCAATAGAAATTGCCTTTTCTTCTCGTTGGTATTGAAGTGCTTTATCTATTGCTTCATCAATATCAAAAATAATTTCATCAATATATCTTGTTTCTAAACGTTTTCTAATGCGCCATTCTTCAACTTCAGCGGCAAGACAAACGCCTTCGTTCATTGTAATGGCTAAAGGTTGTGCACCGCCCATTCCGCCTAAACCTGCCGTAACATTTAATTTGCCTTTTAAACTAGCGTTGAAATGTTTTTTAGCTAAGGCCGCATAAGTTTCATAAGTACCTTGAACAATTCCTTGTGAACCAATGTAAATCCACGAACCTGCTGTCATTTGCCCGTACATCATTAATCCTTTATCTTCCAATTCATCGAAATGTTTTTGAGTTGCCCATTTTGGCACTAGCTGTGAGTTAGAAATTAGTACTCTCGGTGCATCTGGATGTGTTGGTAAAACTGCCACTGGCTTTCCAGATTGAACTAAAAGTGTTTCATCGTTTTCCAAATCTTTAAGTGCCGCAACAATAAGACTTAACGATTCTTTATTTCTGGCCGCCTTCCCTCTTCCACCATAAACAATTAAATCTTCAGGACGTTCGGCTACATCTGGGTCGAGATTATTTAAAAGCATACGTAAGGCAGCTTCTTGTATCCATCCTTTGCAGGTTAGCTCAGAACCTGTTGGTGTTTGTCTTTGGCTTAAGTTTAAACCATTGGTTAGCTTTGTCGTCATAACTACTATAAAGGCAATGTTACTTTCCAAAGATATATAATTGCGTATGAATTGCTAATTTTGACGAATTGAAAAAGCTTAAGCAAAACATAAACCATACCCTATCAGTATTTATGCTGATGGTTTTTGCTATTGCATTAACGCCGTGGAATGTAATTCACCATCACCAGCAGATTCCCCTAACTGTAAAAGAAGTTAATTGTAAACATTTAAGCCATGTACAGGCACATGCCGATAATTGCTTAATTTGTAATGCTGGCTTTGAGAAAAACTACGTTCATACCGCACATCTATATAAAATTTTTCTTTCAGTAAAAATATTCGGACAAACTGAAGCAACATTAAAAAGTTTCTACACTGAAATAAAACGTAGCTCTTTACGTGGCCCTCCCTTAGTTTAATTTTTTCTTCTGAGGCACAATTACGTGCCAATACATTATTTACATTTTTTATTATGAGATAGAAAAAAGCATCTGTTTGGATTGCTTTATGTTTTCTATTTCTAAAATTTTAATCATACAGACATGAAAAAATTACAGCTTATTGGCTTTGTAATTCTATATACATTATTTAGCATAAATGCATTTGCTAACACACTTAAAGACATTAAAGGAAAAGTTTTTGATTCGGAAACGAACCAGGCTTTACCAGGGGCAACCATATTTATTCCGGATTTAAAGGTTACCGCAGTAACCAATGCTGATGGAGAATTTACTTTAAACAATCTTCCATCGAAAGGAATTTATCTTGTAGAAGTTCATTACATTGGATACAAAGAGGTTGCGAAACTTGTAAATTTTAGCAGCTCAAGTAGCATCGAGTTTTCTTTAAAACCATCGGCAATTGAAACCAAAGAAGTAGTAATTACCGGTACATTGATTAGTAGTACTAGCCGAAGGAATAGTGCTTCATCAGCAGTTGTAGGTAAAGACCAGCTTTTAGCGCCTTCTACCAATTTAATTGATGCATTGGCTAAAGTTCCTGGTGTTTCTCAAATTACAACAGGTCCTTCAATCTCAAAACCAATTATCAGAGGTTTAGGATACAACCGAATTGTAACTTTAGATGATGGAATTAAGCAGCAAGGACAACAATGGGGCGATGAACACGGAATTGAAATCGACCAGTTTAAATCTGACAGAGTAGAAATTTTACGTGGTGCTGCATCGTTAATGTATGGTTCGGATGCGCTTGGTGGCGTTATCAATTTATTGGAACCAAGTTCTGCTCCTGAAGGGCAGGTAAAAGGGGAATTTGTTACGAATTACTCTACAAATAACGGTTTAACTGCAAACTCTTTAATGTTAAATGGCAACGATAATGGTTTTGTATGGAGAGCGAGAGGAACGTATAAAAATGCGCATTCGTTTAACACACCTACTGGATATTTTCCAAACTCTGGTTTTAACGAAACTGATTTAAGTGGTATGATTGGCTTGAACAAAAGCTGGGGTTATACACATTTAAATGTTTCGAGTTTCCGCAATAACATTGGTTTTTTTGAAGGAGAAACAGATGCTAACGGAAATTTTGTTAAAGAGGGTGGCGACCCGTTTTTAGATAGTGATTTTAAAAACAGAACATTGGATTATCCTCGTCAGGATATTAGACATTTCAAAATTGCTTTAAATAACAATTTTGTTTTAGGTAATGGTAATTTAAAGGCAGATTTCGGTTATCAACAAAACCAACGCAGAGAATTGGAAGATGGTCCAGACCCATCGTTATTTTTCGACTTAAAAACATACAATGCTGATTTAAAATACTATATCCATGAAACCAATGGATGGCAACCAGTTTTTGGTTTAAGTGCCGATGCAGGTAAAAGCTTAAACAAAGGCGAAGAATTTTTAGTTCCTGATTACAATACTTACGGAATTGGTGCTTTCGCTTATGCCAAAAAGAATTGGGAGAATAACACTTTCAGTATTGGAGCACGTTATGATTTCCGTAAAAATAACGGCAAACAATTAATTGCAGAAGGCGAAGAAGTTTTTGCTCCGTTTGAAAACAAATTTTCGAATGTTAGCGGTGCCTTAGGTTTTACGCATCAGTTTAATGATGAATTGAACTTTAAAGCTAATGCAGGTTCTGCTTTCAGAGCGCCAAACCCTGCCGAATTAGGCTCAAATGGTGTGCATGAAGGTACGTTCAGATATGAGATTGGTAATGCCAATTTAAGTCCGGAGCGTAGTTACCAGGTAGATGCTGCCTTAGAATATGAAGGTAAAATTGTAAGCGCAAGTGCAAGTATTTACAATAACTATGTTCATAATTTTATTTATGCTTCAAACAATGGCGAAACCATCAATGCCGAAGGAGATAATTATCCGGTTTATCGTTACGGACAAGTTAACGCCAATCTATATGGTGCTGAAGCAACTTTAACCATTCACCCGGTTTCTTTTATTCACTTTGAAAACACATTTGGCTATGTACATGCGCAAAACACAACGCTTAATCGCCCGTTAGCTTTTATCCCGGCAGGAACTTTAAGAAATGAATTACGCTTTGAACCAAAAATTAAAGGAACAAATGATGCTTATTTATCGGTAGGCATAAATTCTGCATTCAAACAAAATCGTGTGGATGAAGTTTTTGAAACACCAACAGGTGGATATACACTTTTAAATGCAGGTATTGGTGCAACCTTTAACCTAGGTAAACAGCCTGTACGTTTTTCAGTTTCGGCAAATAACTTGTTAAACCAAAAATATTACGATGCATTGAGCAGATATAAACCAGGTCGTTTTGATTATGAAAACCCAAATCTTGGTGTTTATAATCCTGGTAGAAATATCACTTTTGGATTATATGTACCGTTTACATTGGCAAAATAACGAGGAAAATTATCCTAAAATTTACTCAATAAAGAAAAGGTTGTATCATAATCAAATCATCCTTTGATATTGTCACGTTGAGCTTGTCGAAACGCCTTTAAGGTTAGTTTAAAAGTCCTTCGACAGGCTCAGGATGACAATTCAATTTTATGATACAACCTTTTTAATTTCGAAAAAATTACTTTTTAAAAGTTTCTCTTTTAGCTCTTATATACTGATTAGGCCATTCAATATCATCGCCCAAAATCTGTGCTGCATGCGTTGGGAAATAAGCATCTCTTAAAGATTCACGAGCAATAAAAATCAAATCAGCTTTTTCCTGCTGTAAAATTTCTTCTGCCTGATGCGCATCTACAATTACGCCAACAGCGCCTGTGTAAATACCAATTTCGTTGCGGATTTTATCAGCAAAAGGAACCTGATAATTTGGCCCTGCCGGGATAAACGCATCCGGTACATTACCACCCGATGAAGTATCAATTAAATCCACACCTCTATCTTTTAAAACCGCAGCAAGTTGTAAAGAATCATTTTCGTTCCAGCCACCTTCAGTCCAATCGGTAGCAGAAATACGTACAAACAATGGCAGTTCTTGTGGCCAAACAGATTGAACGGCTTCAACTACGTCTATCACTAAACGAATTCTGTTTTCAAAACTTCCGCCATAAATATCTGTACGCTTATTACTTATTGGACTAAAAAATTCGTGTAAAAGGTAGCCATGCGCAGCATGTACTTCCACAATTTTATAACCTGCATCTAAAGCTCGCTTGGCTGCTGCTCTAAATGCAAAAACAATATCCTGAATTTCTTTAATCGACAATTCATGTGGCGGTAATTGTCCAGCTTTAAATGGAATTGGTGATGGCCCAACTATTTGCCAGCTGTTTTCGCCTTCGGCGATTTGCTCTCCACCATTCCAAGGTAATTCGCAACTTGCTTTTCTTCCAGCATGAGCCAGTTGAATACCTGCAATTGCTCCGTTTTCATGAATAAATGAAACGATTTGCTTTAATTTATCTAAGTGTTCATCTTTCCAGATACCTAAATCGGCATGGGTAATTCTACCTTCTGGAAGAACAGCCGTAGCTTCCTGAATAACTAATCCGGCACCACCAACTGCTCTGCTTCCTAAATGTACCAGATGCCAATCGTTGGCAAAACCATCAATAGCCGAATACTGGCACATTGGAGAGATTACGATTCTATTTTTTAAGGTTACATCCTTTAATTTTAAAGGAGAAAATAATTTAGACATGTGTAGTTAGATTTTATCACAAAGAACGGAAAGTTTTTAACAAGGCAGAATTAAGTATTCAAATCCTCCATTAAAATTTTTCCGTTTCTTTAAATATATGATGGATTAGAAACCTGCATTATTTAATTCTGTATTGATGAATTGAATCTCCTCGGCACTTAATTTCACATTTATAGCTTGCGCATTTTGTTTTGATTGTTCAGCATTTCTTGCGCCAGCTAAAGCTATCGTTATCCCCGGACGTTCAACTGTCCAACGCAAAACCAGTTGAGATAATGTTGCATTTTTTTCATCAGCCAAAGGCTTAATTTTTGCTAAAAAAGCATTTGTTTTTTCTATACTTTCTGGTGTGAAAAAAGGATTTCCCTGACGATGATCGCCCGCTTCAAACTGATGATCTGATTTTAATTTCCCGGTTAACAATCCTCTTTCCATCGGACTGTAAGCTAAAACAGCTTTGTTTTTTTCTATGCAATATGGCACAGTTTCATCTTCTACGCTGCGATTTACCATACTAAAAGGAATCTGATTAGAAACAATTTCCAAAGTTTTATCCGCCTCTTTTAATTCCTCGACATTATAATTACATACACCAGCGTAACGCACTTTTCCTTGCTCAATTAATCTGCTAACTGCTTCAAAGGTTTCGCTAATTGGAGTAGTTGTATCCGGCCAATGAATTTGGTATAAATCAATATAGTCTGTTCCTAATCTTTTTAACGATTGTTCGCATTCGTAAATCACACTTTCTTTGCCTGCAAATTTGTAAATGTCAATTTCCTTACCAGAATTATCTTTACTCTTGAAACCGAAATCGCCTTTGGCTAAATCCCAGCGCATTCCAAATTTGGTAACAATTTGAAGTTTATCTCTGGAAATTCCTTTAATAGCATCGCCAACAATTTCCTCGCTATCACCTTGTCCGTAAATTGGCGCAGTATCAATAGAAGTTACACCTAAATCGTATGATGCTTTAATCGCCTCAATTGCATCGTTTCTATCTGTACTCCCCCACATCCAGCCACCGGCTGCCCAAGCACCAAAAGTAATTACCGAAAGTTCTAAATCTGAATTTCCAATTTTTCTGTATTCCATATTATTTCTTTAAAATTTTATCAACCGCATAACTATTGTGCGGAAGGTATGCCAATAACACTGATAAAAATGCGATATGAATAAGTTGTGATGGCAAAGCATCCCAATTTTCTATCATGGTAGTTCCAAAAATTAAAGCGAGGGTTACCAAACCAGCAAGCAATAATCCTTGTTTGGTAAACAAACCGATTACGATCATTAAGCCTGCGGCAAATTCTAAAATCGGTAGTGCATAACTAAAAGGAAGCACCAATACATCAGGTAAAAAAGATTTTGAAAACTGCCCAGTCATCCATTTGCTAAAACCATCAAGCTTTGGCAGGCGAACCAAGCCATGTCCGAAAAAGCTTAAATCGATTGCTAATCTGCTTAACAGATATGCCCATTTTTTATCCATAGAAACATGTTATCATACAAACATACAATTGGCAAACGCCTGATGTTTGATTGCAACAAAGATTAAACCCACATTTTACATAAACCTTATAAAGCTCCATTTTGAAAAAAAATCAAAAATAATTTGGTGAATTCAAATGAACATCATACTTTAGTGTATTATTTAACTAATACAGTAGATATGATTAAAATTAACAATCTAAATTTTGGTTACAGCAAGCATAAACCATTATTTAAAAATATGAGCATGCAGTTAAGCAATGGCCATATTTACGGTTTGCTTGGAAAAAACGGTGCTGGAAAATCAACACTTTTAAAAAACTTGGCTGGTTTAGTTTATGCACAAAGTGGTACACTTGATGTAATGGGTTTTAACCCTGCAAAGCGCCAACCTCAGTTATTAGAGCAAATTTGTTTTATTCCAGAGGAATTATACTTACCAGCTGTTAAGATAGACGCTTATCTAAAAGCGAATGCTCCTTTCTACAAAAATTTCAATCATCAGTATTTCGATTCGTTGATTAAAGAATTTGATATTCCGGCAGGTAATAAACTTATAAATATGAGTTATGGGCAGAAAAAGAAATTCATCATTGCGTTTGGTTTGGCAACCGAAGCAAAGCTGATTATTATGGATGAACCTACGAATGGGCTAGATATTCCATCAAAAGCACAGTTTAGAAAAATAATGGCTTCTGCCTTAACGGATGATAAATGCATTATCATCTCTACACATCAGGTTAGAGATTTGGATAATCTTATTGATACGGTAATTATGCTTGATGATAATGATGTAGCATTAATGGCATCTGTACAGGAAATTACGGAAAAGTTAACATTTAAAAAAGTTAAGGAAGTTGATGAGAGCGTTTTTTATGCAGAACCGTCTTTATCAGGCTTTAATGCCGTAATGCCAAATTACCACAATGAGGATAGCAGATTAGATATGGAATTATTGTTTAATGCAATCCTTGCAGAAAAAATCAAATTTAAACCATTATTCAACTAGGAGATGAACAATACATTTAACATAAACCGATTCGGGCTTTTATTGAAAAGACAGTGGTTAGATTTTGGAAAAATCTATCTAATCAGCCTTCTCGTTATTGCTGGCGTTCTTATTGCATCTTATGCATTTAATACGAATGTGCCTAGAAGGATTCAATATCTTGATGCACAGAACTACTTTAATATGAATTTTAGGATACCAGTATTTTTAATTGTTGGTATGCTTTTTATCAGCATTGTTGCCAGTACTTATTTTGCCTATCTGGGGCAAAAATCAAAAGCAATAATGGATTTGTTAATACCAGCATCAGTTTTTGAAAAGTTTTTGGCTGGCATTTTTTACACAGGAATTGTAAGTATTATTAGTTATCTCGTAATTTTCTATTTAACAGATATTAGTTACACAGCTTATATAAATTCGCAAATAGATGCTTTAAAGGCCACTAGTTCAACAATATTAGAAGTTAAAGGGGCAAGAACTTTCTTAACAGAAATAGCACCATCACAAGAAGTTTTCAATTACTTTTTTGCTATGCCTTTCTTACTAACCAGTATTTATTTGTTAGGGTCGATATACTTTAATCGTTTTCACTATATAAAAACAACAGTTTCAGTTATGATATTTTCTGGCGTGGCGATGTACATCATCAGTGAGGTTTCACAATTAATCACAAAAAATATGGTAATGGTAAATCACTCCTATAGAAATGATAAAAGTGATATGCTAATAATTTTCCTCCTGATTACTATTCTTTTAACATTAGTAGTTTGGACAATAGCCTACGTTCGCCTTAAAGAAAAAGAGGTTTAATTTTTAATTGCTACAATATGGAATTTAGAGATAATAAGGCAATATACCTTCAAATAGCAGATTATGTTTGCGAACATATTTTGTTAGGAAAATGGAAAGCCGACGAAAAAGTACCTTCGGTAAGGGAGCTGGCTGTAGAAATGGAAGTTAATCCAAATACAGTTATGAGAACTTACGAATTACTTCAAAATAAAAGCATTATAAACAATAAAAGAGGCATTGGTTTTTTTATTGATGAACATGCAATTGATAATGTAAAAAATTATCGAAAAGTACAGTTTATAGATGATGAACTACCTGTGGTTTTCAGAAATATCTATTTACTAAACATTGGTTTTGATGAACTGCAAGCCAAATATGAATCATTTGTTAAAGAAAATTTTAACGCTTAAAACATGAAAACAAGTAATAAATTATTAATCGCCTTAGCCGTTTCGCTTATTATAATACCAATTATTGTAATTGCTGTAAATGTTAAAATAAATTACAAAAACGAAAAGGCTTTCTATAAAAATTTAAAGGGAAATACAGACCTTAAATCAGAACTGGATGGATACACAGTTAAAGAATTACCAGATTTTTCATCAGTTAATTTAAATGACGGAAATGATAGTTACGTTAATTTTGTTGTTGTAAACAGCGATAAATCAGGCATCAAAATTCCGAGCGATTTAACCGAGATGTATGATATTAAAGTTGACAATAACAATACGCTTCAAATCAACTTAAAAAATTCAGACAAGAAACTTAAATATTCTTTAACGGCCTACATTTACTCTAGCAGCGCCAAGAACTTTAATATTTCTAGAGCAGCAGGATTTACTTTAGATATTAAAACAGACACCATCACAGTGAATGCAAAAAATGTAAATCGTTTAAATTTTCAGGAATTAACTGCTATAAATTATCTAAAAATAAATACAGATAAGGTTGGAGATTTAAATTTTAGCAACACTAAAATCAATAACATCAATATTTATTTGAACAATTCAAATTTTAGGAGTTTAAAATCGATATTTCAATCGGTAAATATAAATTCTGTTGGTAAATCGAACATCGAAATTTATGGCGATGAAAGAGACAAAACAAAATATCAAATCAACAGTTTAGCGATTAAAACCACTGGAATAACAGAGTTGAATATTGATTTTGTTAAAGTTGCTCAATCTACAGGCAGTTTATCAGATTCGACAAGAATTAGTGGTTCTGCATCTATCCTTAAATCAATGCTTAAAAACTAATATGAAAACGCTATTTATTTTTGTATCCCTTGTTGTTTTTGGTTTAACTGTTCAGGCACAAACCTTTTCTAATGAAATGAAAAAAGCTTTTAAAAGTGATGATCCCGAAATACTTTTAACTGAACTGAAAACGCAAAACCAATCTATAGAATCTTGCTTTCTGTTAGAAGATAAACCATACTCATTGCTAACAATAAGTATAAAATCATCATCCAATAAAATCTTTGAAACATTAATTAAGCAGAAAATAAATTTAAACAAAATCTGCGATGATAAAAGTGCGTTAATGTCTGCAGCTAAATATGGCATGCTTGATATGGCAAAAGCCCTTGTTAAAGCTGGTGCAAATCCAGCTCTACAAAACAATGAGCATAAAACTGCATTGGATTATGCAAAAAAGTATGACAAAATAGAATTAGTAGAATTTTTGTCGAGCCTTATAACAAAATAAAAACCAACCTCAGTAGGTTTTATGTATTAAAATTCTGCATAAAACTTACTGATTTTTTTATATCATTAGCCAAGATTCTATCAGCATCATTAAAAGTAACCACACTACGATAAGCAGTCCAAATTTCTTCAATTTTTTGCGATGACTTTAAAGGTCTTCTCAAATCCAAAGCTTGGCAAGCTGTTAAAAGTTCAATAGCCAGAATATTTTCTAGATTATTAACTATACGCAAACATTTGGTGGCTCCGTTTGCACCCATACTTACATGGTCTTCTTGTCCGTTGCTACTCACAATACTATCTACCGATGATGGCGTACAAAGTTGTTTATTCTCGCTAACTATTGATGCGGCAGTATATTGAGCAATCATTAATCCAGAATTTAAGCCGGCATTTTTAACCAGAAATGGAGGTAATCCCCGTTGTCCTGATATTAATTGAAAAACCCGCCTTTCGGATATTGAACCAAGTTCTGCCAATGCGATACACAGAAAATCCAAACTTAAAGCCAGCGGTTGCCCATGGAAGTTTCCGGCAGAAATAATTCTATCCTCATCAGGAAAAACATTCGGGTTATCCGTTACCGAATTAACTTCGGTTTCAAAAACCGATGTGATGTAATTGATGCTGTCTTTACTAGCGCCATGCACTTGAGGCACACATCTAAACGAGTACGGATCTTGGGTTTGTTTTCCCTCCTGCTTAATAATTTCGCTACCTGATAAATAATTACTTATAAACTCTGCAGTATCAATTTGTCCTTTGTGCGGCCTAATTTGATGGCTTAATGCATCAAAAGGGTCAATTCTACAATCAAAAGCATCAATGGAAATTGCGGCAATTTTATCAGCCCACTGAACCAACTTATTTGTCTTAATTAGAATGTGAATCCCATATGCACTCATAAACTGAGTACCATTTATTAAAGCTAAACCTTCTTTAGACTGCAAAGCCAATGGTTGCCAGTTTAATTTTTTGTTAAGTTCTGCGGTTCTAATTTTCTCGCCTTCGTAAATAACTTCACCTTCGCCAATAAGAGGTAAAGCCAAATGTGCGAGTGGTGCTAAATCTCCAGATGCACCCAACGAACCCTGTGTATAAACAACCGGGAATATATTATGTGTATAAAAATCTACTAAACGTTGTACGGTTTCTATAGAAATGGCCGAAAAACCATAACTCAAAGACTGGATTTTCAAAAGCAACATTAACTTTACAATTTCGTTAGGCACTTCTGCCCCGGTTCCACATGCGTGAGAAAGCAATAAATTATGCTGTAAACTTGTTAAATGTTCTTGTTCTATCTTTACGTTTTGCAAATAACCAAAGCCGGTGTTAATACCGTAAACAGGCTCATTATTAAGCTTTAATTTATTATCAAGATAACTTCTGCATTTATTAATTCTATCCTTTGCAACATCGCTTAATGCTATAGAATAGTTACCTGTAATTATTTCTGAAATGGATTTTAAGCTTAAAGGTTTATCACCTATGTAGAAAACGGGCATGGTTTTTAGTCTATTTGGTCGGCTCAAAAATATAAATTAAGTCTGTTAGCAAATTACATTGCTTCAAAATATTTTAAACATGAAAAAACTCTTACTTTTTATAGCACTTACTACCCTTTCGTTAACAGCAACTTACGCACAAAAAATAGATACATTATCTATAAATCTAGAAAACGTAAAATATCCTTATGCGATAAAATATTTGCCTTTGAATATTGACGGGCAAGACATAAAAATGGCTTACATGGACGTTGCACCAACCATCACCCCAAACGGCAGAACGATAATGCTTTTCCATGGCAAAAATTTTGGTGGTTATTACTGGGGGAACGTAATCAGAGCACTTACTGGCGTTGGTTTTAGAGTAATTGCTCCAGATCAAATCGGTTTTGGGCGTTCTTCTAAACCAATAATAAATTATACGTTTGAACAACTTGTAAACTGGAATAAAAAATTGCTGGATACTTTAGGAATTCAAAAGACATCAATATTGGGACACAGTATGGGCGGGATGCTTGCTACAAGATTTGCGTTGATGTATCCTGAAAGAATGGACAAATTGCTTTTGGAAAATCCGATTGGCTTAGAAGATTACAAAACTTTTGTACCGCCATCAACCGTTGAAGAACAATACCAGCGAGAATTGAAAAATACTGCAGAAAGCATTCGCCAATATTACAGAACCTCTTATTTTACCGTTTGGAAACCTGATTACGAATACCTGGTAAATATTGGCGCAGGTGTAACCTTTAGTGCAGATTTTCCCAAATATGCAAAAGTTGCAGCATTAACTTATAATATGATCTACAACCAACCTGTGGTTGATGAATTTCGTAACCTGAAAGTTCCAACGATTTTATTTATTGGTAAAGATGATAAAACCATCGTTGGAAAAGGCCTGCTTAATGCCGACCAGCAAGCAATTCATGGTTTGTACAGGTTTTTGGGTAAAAATACAGCTTTGAAAATCCCAGGTTCAAAAATTGTTGAATTTGATGCTTGCGGGCATATTCCGCACATAGAAATTACAACAGAATTTTTAGTTGCACTTACCGGAAGTTTGTAAAAATTTAGTTTATTTCTTTCCCGGTGATTTTAGTAATGCCTTCAAGGTCAAAATCAGTTTCAGCACCTGCAGCTTTCATTTTACCGTAAAGTTCTAATCTGGTATGGCTACTTAAAATCATTCCGGTGGTTAAGTCAACTTGCGCATCTCCCATATTTAAACCTTTTAAATCTGTTTGCATTTTTGCACCTAAACTCTCAAAATCTCCTTTTGATATAAGATTTCCTTTGATAGTTAAAACCGCAACATTACCTTTCACCTCTTTCAAAGTGTAGGTAACTGTAGATTCAATTGGCATCGTAATATTCAGTTTTGAAGAAATTGTCCAACTATCACCTATTTTTACTGGCTTTTCCGGGAAAATTTTCAATGCCGATTCCATTGTTTGTTTAATAACTTCTGCATTAAATTGTTTTGCAAGCGATGCTTTAACAGCTTTAATTTGGGCAGTATCAGTAGTCATTTTGGTAACCATATCGTTAACCATTTTATCTACGCCCGAAACAGATTTTATACTTCCAGTCGGACTGATTAACATATTAAAACTGGCATTCTTTAAACCTGCAAATGGGTTTGGCTTTCCCGCTTCTTCAGTATCTGAATCTAAAATCAACTCATTGCCCATCCCTGCAGATTTTATTTTGATGCGGTTATAAACAACTTTTATATTTTTATCTAAGGCTTTAGCTTCGGTAATTTCAAATGTATAATCTGTACCAACGTTTTGGATGTAGTTAGATTCCTTTCCATCAGCTTTCTGACCAATAATCTGATCGGAATTTATGGTATATGCATATTTTTTCCCTACCGGAAAAGCTTGCTTTAGCAAGTATGTTTTTTGAGCAAAAGCACTTGTAGCAATTAAAAAACAGGTTAGTGTAGTTAGAAATTTCATAGATATTTAATCTTGTCAATATTTTTTACTTTGCTGGTTTTTGGGCAAAAATTCTACTAAGTTGAAGATACAATTCCGGATGCTTATCTTTAAACAAATCTGGCTTTTCGAAGAAATATTCAGAAACTACTGCAAAAAACTCAGCTTCATTTGTTATTGCATAAGGATTGATATCTGATTTATTATCTTCTATCCTTTCAATTTCTTCACGCATCATTTTTACCCAAGGCAAAGTATATTCATGCGCCATCAGGTTTTCAGGAACGCCATCTGTAGCACCATCAGATTTATCTAACAAATGCACAAATTCATGGATGGCTGTATTTTCTTTGCCCGCACTTTTGGAAAAGCCATGCCTAAGCGCCGAACGCGATAAAATCATTTGCCCGTTCATGTATCCACTTCCAACCATTCCCATAATATTTCTTTCGCCACCTTCAAACTGAAAATCTTTGTTAAAAGTATCAGGATATAGCAAAACGCTACTTAAGTTTTTATATTGCCAATCGTTAAAACCAAATATTGGAATAACCGCACTCGATGCAATAAGCAGTTCATCCAAAGTAGTCAGTTCTAATTCTACTCCTTCAATTCTTACAGAGGCAAAAAACTCTGCCACTTTTTGCTCAAAGCGAAGCTTGTTTGGCTTATCTAACTTTTGATAATAAGAAACGTAGTCGTTTAAAATCTGCTTATCAACTTCGGTTAAAGGCTCAATTTTGGGTTTTTTCTTCCGGAGGATGAAATAAAGTGCAAGTAAAAAAATCGGTATCAGGTATGCGTATGGTAGCGAGTTCATAAAACTTAAAGCTTAGCTTTCTAAAATTTCTAACTGAATTAAAACATCTTCACATTTTACAGGATAAGGAATATTAGTTGTTATCGATTGATAAACAGCTTCAAAAAGTGGCAAATAACTTCCAATTTCTGAAGGGATAATTTCTTCAGTTTTATTGCCTTCAGCATCAATTGTGGTTAATAAACCTTCTTTGCCTTTTGCTTCTATTCCGTAACCTTCGTCAGTTAATTTCATGCCTGAAAGCAATTGTTCTTCCTGGCTATCGGTACGGTCTTTAATAAAACTACCATTTACACCATGCAAAACAAATGCAGCCTGCGGATTTACAACCAACATACTTGAGGTTACAAAAACGTTAACACTGTTCTCGTAATTTAGCTGGATGGTAAAATAATCATCAACCAAAGTATCTTTTCTATTTTTGCCTAAAGTTTTGTGGTAAGAAACAGGTTTACCAAATAGGCTGATTACCTGATCTAAAAGATGCGGACCTAAATCGTAAAGTAAGCCACTGGCTTCAATTGCTTGTTCTTTAAAAGCTTTTGGTCCGATTACATTTCTGTATCTATCATAACGTAAGTGAAATTCGTTAAGCTTGCCTAATTTACCACTTGCCAAAACTTTTTTTACAGCGGCAAAATCACTATCCCAACGACGGTTTTGGTAGAAGAGAATTTGTTTTCCGACAGAATCTGCTAAATCAAATAAAATTTTAGCTTGTGCAGATGTTGCTGTAAAAGGTTTTTCAACTAAAATATGTTTACCACTTTTTAGGGCAGCTTCTGCATGTTCGTAATGAAGATTATTTGGGGTATTAATTACAACCAACTCAATTTCTGAGTCGTTCAATAATTCATCAACACTGTTGTAGCTTAAAATTTCAGGATAATCTGTAGCTGCCTTTTTTGTATTACGTTCTACAACTGCTTTTAACTTAAAACCGTTATGAGCATTTAGAAAAGGTGCATGAAAAACTTTGCCAGACATTCCATACGCTAATAAACCGGCTGTAATTATTTTATCTTGATTCATATTATTTCGTTATAACTGTAGGTAAAAGTACAATTATCAATTAAGCTTTGTTGTTTAGCCATAACCTTTTTACGTTATCTTTGCAGATATGAAACCATCGGAGATTAATGCCAAGTGGAAAGTTTTACAAGAAAGGATTTCGAAAGAATTTGATTCAGATTTCCCTGATTTGAAAGTAATGCTTTTTTTAATTGGTGTTCAGGAGTTAGGAAAAGGACCAAAAAAATATAGCAAACGCCAAAAAGAAGAGTTAATGCATATTGCAACCTGCAGGCTTTTAAGTGAAATGGATTTCTATGAACTGGAAGGTGTAGACCAGGATGGTTGGCCACATTGGAAATTGATAAAAACGATTCCTCCGTACACAATGCTCGAGCAAGAACTATTAATGAAATCGTTAGTGGTTCGCTATTTCGAAGATATTTATTCTTAATTTTTTTCCGTTGGCTAAAGCCAAACTGCAATGAAATTGCATTAGCCGGTCGTTCACATTGGTTTTTGATGTTTGTCTTTGCCGTTGGTTTCAACCAACGGTTTTTAAATTAAGCACCTAAGGCTTTAGCCAAAATCTGCACTCTGCAAATTTTGATAGTTGCAGATTCCCAGGCCAACTAAACCCGATGGCAGCGGAAATACTTTTTGTTTGCAGGTCTTCGACAGGCTCAGACGGACAATCGCAAAAAGATTGTAACGAATCAGCGGGACTGAACCAAAGCGAAGAAATACTTCAGCATCTTTTCAAAATAATTTGTAAAATCACTAAATCTGTGGAATCAACCCGAAGGAAAAAAGATACAATTAACACGAAGGAAATAACGAATATAATACCTTGCTTTATAGGCAAAAAACTTAAATTTGCGACAACAAAAATCAAATCATAATGAGTTTCAGAATAGAACACGATACCATGGGCGAGGTTCAGGTGCCTGCCGACAAATACTGGGGTGCACAAACCGAACGCTCACGCAACAACTTCAAAATCGGTCCTGAAGGTTCAATGCCTAAAGAAATTATACACGCTTTTGGTTACTTGAAAAAAGCTGCGGCTTTAGCAAATACCGAATTGGGCGTACTTTCTGCAGATAAAGCTGATTTAATTGCTAAAGCTTGCGATGAAATTATTGCTGGTCAGTTAGACGACCAATTTCCATTGGTAATTTGGCAAACTGGTTCTGGTACGCAAAGTAACATGAACGGAAACGAGGTAATTGCAAACCGTGCCCATGTAATTAATGGCGGTGCTTTGGCTGATGATAAAAAAGTGCTTCACCCGAATGATGATGTAAACAAATCGCAATCATCAAACGATACTTACCCAACTGCAATGCATATTGCAGCATATAAATTAACGGTAGAAAATACAATTCCAGGCTTGGAGTTATTGCGTAATGCTTTGGCTACGAAAGTGGAAGAATTTAGCGATATCGTAAAAACTGGCCGTACCCATTTTATGGATGCTACGCCATTAACTTTAGGTCAGGAGTTTTCGGGTTACGTACAACAAATTGATAACAGCATCAGAGCCATTAAAAATGCTTTGGTTATGGTTGCTGAGTTGGCTTTGGGTGGTACAGCTGTTGGTACTGGTTTAAATACACCAAAAGGTTACGATGTTTTGGTTGCGCAAAAAATTGCCGATTTAACAGGTTTACCTTTCGTAACTGCTCCAAATAAATTCGAAGCATTAGCAGCACATGATGCAATGGTTGAACTTTCTGGCGCTTTAAAACGTACTGCAGTTGCTTTAATGAAAGTGGCGAACGATGTACGTATGTTGAGTTCTGGTCCGCGTTGTGGTATCGGCGAAATTGTAATTCCTGATAACGAACCAGGTTCTTCAATTATGCCGGGCAAAGTTAACCCTACACAACCAGAAGCCTTAACAATGGTTTGCGCTCAGGTAATTGGTAACGATGTTGCAGTTTCGGTTGGCGGTATGTCTGGTCATTTCGAATTGAACGTTTTCAAACCTTTAATCGCAGCTAACGTATTACAGTCGGCTCGTTTAATTGGCGATGCTTGTGTTTCTTTCACCGTTAAATGTGCTGAAGGCATTACAGCAAACTTGCCAGAAATTGAGAAACATTTGCAAAACTCTTTAATGTTAGTTACGGCTTTAAATCCTCATGTGGGTTATGAAAACGCAGCTAAAATTGCAAAGAAAGCGCACAAAGAAAATAAAACTTTAAAAGCAGCAGCCGTTGAATTAGGCTTATTAACCAACGAACAGTTCGATGAGTGGGTTCGTCCGGAAGATATGGTTGGAAGTTTGAAATAATATCAGAAAAGCAGGGCCATTCGTGCATCGGTTACGAAAGCCCCGCTTTTTGCTACAAGTTTTTTCAACTTCTGTCATGTTGAGGTACGAAGCATCCCTGCCTGCGGCAGGCAGGTGTTTCATCGTTTGCAGATGCTTCGTGCCTCAGCATGACAAATTAATTTAAGGTTACTGCAATTAAAAAAGCTTTCCGCGTCAATCGGGTTTAGTAAACTTAAACCAGTACTATTAAGAAACAGCTAAAACAAAAAAAATGGATAATTCAATCACTTCAATGCTTTTCAGTTTAGTTTCTTTAATCTCACCGTTGTTTGTTTTTATTGCATCTTGCTATTACATTTCTAAAAATGCAAAAGTCGATGCAATTTTGCTTTTCATTGGTTCGGGAGTTGCCTTGCTTTTAAATATTTTTTATAGCGTTGTAATGCCTTATCTAGTGCAAAATAATGGTATGCCAGTTTCAGAGGTGACTCGGTATTATTCAATTTTAGGCGTAGTAAGCTTTATAGCAGGAATCTGTTTTGCAACAGGCTTATTTCTATTAATTTATAATACAGTAAACGCGAATAAAACCACGAATAATCAATTTCCACCAATTAACAATTAATAGCCAAAAGCTAACAGAATAATTTTTATCTCCAATACAATGCAAGAAAAAATAGGCATCAGGTTTCTTTACATTATCATTTTTGCCTTATCTATATTACAGCTTGCATGTTCCCCTCGTCCTAACATACAAGGCAAAGGTGAAGAATTTATGCAAGGCGTTTGGAACGAAGATTCTGTGGCCTTTAGCGATAAGTTAAATAATTACACCCAACATCATTTCAAAATATCCTGCGATTCTATTTACATCGATTTGTTAACCAAAAGCAAATTAAATTTGTATGAAGACTCATGTTATAACAATGGTATTTGGAAAGAATATGCTAAAGGCGTTTACGCCGTGAAAGGCGATACTTTATTTGTTGGCGCAACATTTACTCACGAAAATTACAAACAAAAAATATCGGGTTGTTACCGAATTGGCCGTTACGACAAAAATTTTCTGATTAAGAAAAAAACAAATGATAGCTTAATTTTAGAAAGCTTAAGCGATCAACGTGAAATTATACTCTCTCTAAAACAAAAAATTACCTGCGTACAAAAAGAATTATAAAATGATAATCAAATCAATCAAAAAGAAACTTGTAACCATTGCAACAATTGGTTTATTGGCTTATTTACCAATTCAGGCAAATGCCTGGGGTATGATTGGACATCGAGTTGTTGGCGAAATTGCCGATAGTTATTTAAAAGCAAAAACTCGTAAAGCCATTCAAGCTATTCTTGGTAATGAAAGCTTAGCAATGTCGGCTAATTGGGGCGATTTTATAAAATCAGACTCCAGCTACAATTACATGTACAACTGGCATTTTGTTAACCTTCCCGGTGGCTTAGATAAACCAGGTGTTTACAATATTTTAGAAACAGAAAAAGCACCTAATCTTTACAACAAAATAATTGAATTAACTGTCGTTTTGAAAAAACCAACTAGCACACTTACTGAAAAGCAATTAGCTTTACGTATGCTGGTACACATGGCTGGAGATTTATGCCAACCAATGCATGTTGCACACAAAGAAGATTTAGGCGGGAATCGTGTATCGGTGTTATGGTTTAACGAAAAATCAAACCTTCACCGCGTTTGGGATGAGCAGTTAATCGAGTATCAACAATTAAGTTACACAGAATATACAAAAGCAATAAATCATCCTTCGGCTGTTCAACTTTATAACTGGCAAAACACAAGCTTAAAAGATTGTATTTACGAATCTTACCAAGTTTGCTCTAAAATTTACGATAAAACAAAACCAGACTCAAAACTTAGCTACCGTTACAACTTTGATTGGGTTGAAACACTTAACGAGCAGTTGCTGAAAGGCGGAGTTCGTTTGGCTAAAATGCTAAATGATATTTATGCTTAATTATCACAATAAATTAAAATCCTTCGAAATGAAGGATTTTTTTTGCTCAAAATTTTAATATTAAAACAAAAAAATGAAAATTTTAATGGTTTGTTTAGGCAATATTTGTCGTTCGCCATTGGCAGAAGGCATCATGCGCCATTTAGTTCATCAACAAAATTTAAACTGGGAAATCGCTTCTGCCGGAACAGGAAACTGGCACATCGGTAAAGCACCAGATAGTAGAAGCATCGCGGCAGCAAAAAATCTTGGTTATGATATTAGTAGTCAGAGAGCCCAGCAATTTAGTCACGATATGTTTGCAAGCTATGATGCGATTTTTGTGATGGACAAGAATAACCTAAAAGATGTACAAAGCCTAGCTAAAACAGACGAAGAGCGTAAAAAGGTAAAATTATTTTTGGATAACGATGAAGTTACAGACCCTTATTGGGATAATACGTTATTTAAGCCTGTTTGTTTGCAAGTTGAAGAAAGATGTAAGGAAATTATCAAACAACTTTCTTAAATTTAAAATCATCAACCTAACCAATTTATATGAAAAAGATTTTCACCTTTTGTGTCATCATTTGCTCAATTATTTTATTTCAAAGTTTTATTACGCAGAAAAAACAAGCAAAAATTTTAGTTTTTTCTAAAACGAAAGGCTTCAGACATAACTCAATAGAAACCGGAAAATTAGCCATTCAGCAACTTGGTTTAAAAAATAATTTTGATGTTGATACTACCGAAAATGCGGATGCTTTCACCGAAGAAAATTTAAAAAAATATGCATCAGTTATTTTTCTTAGCACCACAGGTAATGTTTTGAATGATAAGCAACAAATAGCCTTTGAAAGATACATACAAGCTGGTGGAGGCTTTGTTGGCATACATGCCGCAACGGATACAGAATATGATTGGCCATGGTACGGAAAATTAGTTGGTGCTTATTTTGTTAGCCACCCAGAAGTTCAGGAAGCAAGATTTGTTATCAAAGATAAAAACCATCCATCTACCAAATTCTTTACAGATTCTGTTTGGATGCATAAAGATGAGCTATATAATTTTAAAGATATTAATCCCGATATTAAGGTTTTAATGACAATTGATGAAAGCTCATACAAAGGTGGCAAGAATGGAAAGTTTCATCCTTTTAGCTGGTATCATAATTACGATGGAGGCAGAGCTTTTTACGTATCAATGGGACATACCAAAGAAAGCTGGGGAGAAGAAAAATTCCTCAACCATTTACTTGGTGGTATAAAATACGCTATCGGTAACCAGAAAAGTTTAAATTATAAAAAAGCTACTTCAAAATTCTAATAAACAAAAAAGGGGCTAAACTTAATGAGTTTAGCCCCTTTTCATTTTTGAAATATTTTATATTATTTATCTAAAATAACAACCCCTTTAGCTTCAAAAGCGAGTTCTTTCTTTGGGTCAGTTATCTTGGCAACTTCTTCTGGAGATTTTTTAGCATCTTCTGCGTAGTGACGTAAAGTTTCTACAGATATCGTTTGTTTTTTAGCGATACCATCTAAAACAACGTTTTTACCAACAATATCCATTGGCATAAAGAAAGCATAATCTTTAAAAGTAACACGCATTGGGTCGCCATTTGGCATCTCCAATGTCATCCAGCAACCTTTCTTTTTGCAAACATCAACAACTTTGCCTTCGATTTTCATATCAGCAACTTTTTTATCGCCCATTGCTGCTTCCATTTTAGCTGCCGGCTTAACATCTCCAGGAGTTACACCATCACCGAATTTTTGACCTTTAAAATCAGCTTGAGCAAATGTTAACGCAGTTATTAAGCAAAAACCTAAACTTAGGATAATCTTTTTCATAATAATATTTTTTACAGTGGTTATATTAATAGTTTGTTCCGGTAATTATCTACTACAAAGTTATTTAAAATTTTTCTAAATAGTATAAAACAAAAAAAAATCCTCGCTAGCTCTCACTAACGAGGAAAATCATCCCTATTGTTATAGATCACATCCCATGATGTACAACACAATGTATTAGACAAATGTTAATCCAAAAACAATAAGTTAAATCATTTTAACGCAAATAACTGAAAATCAATAAATTGAAATTAAATAAACATTATGCCAAAAAATATTAAAATGGGGAAATGAGGAAAATACTCTCTTTTATGTGGAATTTTGTAGAGGCAGTTCCTCCTTTTAATCAAATTAATTATCCGAAAATTAGCCCAAACACATCCTCAATCTTACTAACAGCTTTAATTTCTAAATTATATTTTTTGGCATCGATACCTTTAAGATTATATTTTGAAATATAAATAGTTTCAAAACCAAGCTTATCAGCTTCTGCAATTCTTTGCTCAATTCTATTAACAGCTCTAATTTCTCCTGATAAACCAACTTCTGCCGCAAAGCAATTTTTTGTTGATACAGGAATATCCTGATGAGAAGAAATAATGGCAATTAAAACAGCAAGGTCTATGGCAGGATCTTCTACCCTAATTCCACCAGCAATATTTAGAAACACATCTTGTGCGCTAAGTCTGAAACCACAACGTTTTTCTAACACAGCCAATAACATATTCATTCGTTTAGTATCAAAGCCTGTTGCCGAGCGCTGTGGCGTTCCGTAAGCAGCCTGACTAACCAAAGCCTGCGTTTCTATTAACATTGGTCTTGCTCCTTCTAACATGGCCGCTATGGCAATTCCACTCAATTCTTCATCGCGTTGCGAGAGCAAAATTTCTGAAGGATTTGAAACTTCTCTTAAACCACTACCCTGCATTTCATAAATACCAAGTTCAGCAGCGGCACCAAAGCGATTTTTTATTGAACGTAAAATACGATAAACATGATGCCTGTCGCCTTCAAATTGCAAAACCGTGTCAACCATATGTTCCAGTATTTTTGGTCCGGCAATCGCTCCATCCTTAGTAATGTGCCCGATTAAAAAAACTGGCGTACCTGTTTCCTTAGCAAATCGAAGTAATTCTGCAGTACATTCCCTTACTTGAGATACACTTCCTGGTGTAGAATCTATATGTGAAGAATGTAAAGTTTGAATAGAATCTATAACAACAATTTCAGGTTCAAGAATTTCTATTTGTTTAAAGATATTTTGGGTTGAAGTTTCAGTTAAAATGTAGCAGTTAGATGATGGCTTTTCTGTTATCCTTTCGGCACGCATTTTTATTTGCTGCTCACTTTCTTCACCAGAAACATATAAAAGTTTTTTCCCATCCAGATTTAAGGCTAGCTGCAGCATTAATGTCGATTTTCCAATGCCTGGTTCGCCACCAATTAATATTAAAGAGCCCTCAACTAAGCCTCCGCCTAAAACCCTATCGAGTTCTTTATCATTGGTAGAAATCCTTCGTTCTACAGATTGCTCAATTTCATCAACTTTACTCGGCTTGTTAACCTTTCTTCCAGTAGTTTCGTTTTTCCATGTTGGTACCGATGCTGGTGTTTTCTCAACAATTTCTTCTACAAAAGTATTCCATTGATTGCAAGATGGACATTTACCCATCCATTTTGCAGATTCATAGCCACAGCTTTGACAGAAATATGCAGTTTTTGATTTTGCCAATTGATTTTAGATTTTAGATTTACGAATTTAAATTTTAACTACCTAAATGCTTTAATTTTTTTTAAACAAGATTAGGTGTCAATTTGAAAATGGAACTTTCCAAATTATCTAAAAAGCAAAAGGCCTGATTTATAAAATCAGGCCTTTTGTTAAAGTTTTATTTCTTCATCTTTCGATGATATAAAATGAAATTCTGTTAAGTAATAGGCCGATTGTGCCTTAACTTTAATCCATTGGCCATATTTAAAGAACCAACGGCGTTGAAGATTGAAAATCCCTTTTGTAATGTAAGCTTCTATATAAGGATGAACACAAAGTGTTATGCCTTTTTCGTTTTGCTCATGTAAAATATAATTAAGGTTGTTTTCAATATCATCCATTAAAACAATACTTGCTTTAATTTCTCCGGTCCCATCGCAGGCCGGACATTTTTCTACCGTAACAATATTCATTTCCGGACGAACACGTTGTCTGGTAATTTGAACCAAACCAAATTTACTTGGAGGCAAAATGGTGTGCTTCGCTCTATCCAATAACATCAGCTCACGCAAATAATCGAATAGTATTTTACGGTTTGTTGGCTTGTGCATATCGATAAAATCGATTACCACAATACCGCCCATATCACGCAAGCGCAACTGACGGGCAATTTCTTTAGCCGCTTCTTTATTAACCTGTAAAGCATTTTCCTCTTGGTTTTCTTTACTGGCTGTGCGGTTACCACTATTCACATCTATAACGTGAAGTGCTTCGGTATGCTCTACAACTAAGTAAGCACCACCTGGTAAGTTTACAGTTTTTCCAAAAGCATTTTTAATCTGCTTTTCTACTCCAAAATGGTCGTAAATAGGTTCTTTCTGCTTGTATAGTTTCACAATTTTTTCCATTTCAGGAGAAATATCGTGCACATAAGAACGAATATCATCGTACAATTCTGGTGTACTCACGTAAACGTTTGTAAAATCAGGATTCAGAATATCACGAATTAACGTTGATGATCTGTCCATTTCACCCCAAACTCTTTTAGAAGGTTCGGCCGTAGGAAGTTTTTTAATGAATGTTTCCCATTTTGCAATTAAATCCAATAGATCTTTTTGCATTTCGGCAACACCTCTTCCTTCTGAAACGGTTCTGATAATTACCCCAAAATTTTGAGGCTTAATACTTTCAATAATCTTCTTTAGTCGATTACGTTCTGTATTACTTTTTATTTTTTTTGATATGGAAATGGTATTGGAGAATGGCACCAGTACCACATATCTGCCGGCAATTGATAAGTCGGAACTTAGTCGCGGTCCTTTAGTAGAAATAGGTTCTTTTGCAATTTGTACTGGCAAAAGCATATTTTTACTTAGCACATCAGATATTTTACCAGCCTTATTAATATCGGCTTCGAGTTTTAAATTATCTAATAATGTGCCTGTAACCGAGCCATTCCGCTTGATCTTAGTTAGCTTAATTAAAGATTGTACCTGTGGGCCCAAATCAAAATAATGCAAAAATGCATCTTTTTCATAACCAACATCCACGAAAGCAGCATTCAGGCCGGGCATAATTTTTTTAATGCGGCCTAAATAAATATCGCCTACGGCGTAGTTATTATTAATTTGTTCTTTATGAAGCTCAACAAGTTGTTTGTCTTCAATCAAAGCTATGGTAACTCCGGCAGGAGTCGAATTGATAATTAATTCTTTTACCAACAGCTACAGATTTAAGGCTTTCGCCTATTAACAAATGGATAGTAAATAAGAACACAGAGATATAGCCCTAACGTTATACGAAAGAAAAAATCATATATAAGTGTTTAAACCTCACAGTATAACTATGAGGTTTAAACAGGCTAAATCAATAAGAAATTATTTTTTCTTATGTCTGTTTTTTCTTAAACGTTTTTTACGTTTGTGAGTAGCCATTTTATGTCTTTTTCTTTTTTTACCGCTTGGCATAATTTTAAGTTTTAAATGTTTTTATTAATCCGTTAATTAATTTTTATTCTTTAGTTCAGCAACCTTTTTATCAATGAAAGATGATAACGTAGGGTTAGCCGCTAATTTTTTGCTTTTTAAATAAGCTTCAACAGCTTCTTTATTTTTGTTTAAATTTTCTAAAGCCGTACCTAAATAAAAATAAGCTTCAGGGGTTGGTGCAGTTGCAATTACAGTATTAAAACGAGGAATTGCTTTATCAAACTGACCAGATTTAATTGAGAACAGACCCAGATTCATATTCGCCTTAACGTTTTTAGGCTCTTTAGCTACAACTTCAAGCAACATTGCAATACCTTGCATTGGCGCTCCTAAGCCATTTACTATGGTTACACCCAAACCTGTTTTAGCATCGATATTCTCTTTGTCTAATTCTAACGCTTTCGTAAAAGACACATTAGCTTTTTGCAACAACGCAGGCTGTGCTAAACTATCTTGTGTACTTTCAAAAGCCTTTAGGAATTTATTACCTGATGCTAACCAACTAGCTGTAGATGGCTTTGCTTCAGCAACAACTTCTAAATAAAGTGCTGATGGTGTAATTTGCTCAACATCGTCCCATTTCTGAGCAAGCTGTTGTGCAAGTTCTACCTTTTCTGCACCTGTAGAACCTTTATAGCTGTTTTCTAAACTTATAATATCCTTCGCAAGGCTTTGGTTTATTACATTTTTAGCAGCGATAGAGGTTTGTTCAATTGTTAATCCAGAAGTTGATGGTGCGCCTTGCTCAGCAATTTGACCTGCAGAAGGCATTTTTCCATTTTCTTCAGTTGGTTTAACTAAACCTTTAATATCTCTTGTAAATAAGAAAGCAACAAGCAATAAAATCGCTCCGATAATGATGGTTTGTTTTAATCTGATGCTACTATTCACAATAATATGGCTTAGGCTTCTACTTTAATTTTTTTAGAGTTACTTTTTACTTTATCAACAAATACTTTTGCTGGTTTAAAGCTTGGAACAAAATGTTCAGGGATAATTATTGCAGTGTTTTTAGAGATGTTTCTAGCAGTTTTTTGTGCTCTCTTTTTAACAACAAAGCTTCCGAAGCCTCTAACATAAACATTTTCACCGCCAATCATGCTGGTTTTGATAACCTTGAAGAATGCCTCAACTGTTTCCTGCACATCAACCTTCTCAATTCCGGTTTTTGTTGATATTTCTGAAATAATATCTGCCTTAGTCATATTTTATTATTTATTATGTATTGTGTATTTTAATATTATCACTGATTTGGGGTTGCAAAAGTATTGCTTTTTAATGAGATAGGGAAATAAAAGATGATTTTTTTATCTGCGTTCTCATCAGGCTAATGCAACTTTTTCTTAAAACCGATAAATAGACCGTAATTTGCACTAATGACATTCCAAAATGAAATCATAAACTGGTATCTAGGTAATAAGAGAGATTTGCCTTGGAGGCACACAAATGACGCTTATACCATTTGGCTATCGGAGATAATTTTACAACAAACCCGTGTAGAGCAGGGCCTGCCCTATTTCAATAAATTTTTAGAAAATTTCCCAACAGTTAATGATTTTGCAAATGCTACAGAGGCTAAGGTTTTACAGCTCTGGCAAGGCTTAGGTTATTATTCTCGTGGCAGGAATATGCATGCTACTGCTCAAATTGTACTTAATAAGTATAACGGAATATTTCCTACGGGATATAACGACCTCATAACTTTAAAAGGAATTGGAGAATACACAGCGGCGGCCATTTCTTCATTTTCATCTGGCGAAGCCAAAGCAGTTGTTGATGGAAATGTATTCAGAGTTTTGGCAAGGTATTACGGCATAGATACCCCTATAAATACTCCAAAAGGTAAAAAAGATTTTTTTAAACTCGCAAACGACTTGCTATATACTGAGAATCCTGCTCTTTATAATCAAGCAATTATGGAGTTCGGGGCAATTCAATGCAAACCAAAATCTCCAAATTGTTCTGTTTGTCCATTGAATTTAGATTGTATCGCACTAAGGCAAAATTTAGTAAATCAGCTTCCGATTAAATTACCTAAAGCAGAAAAGAAATATCGATACTTGAATTATTTTGTTTGCGTAGAGGAAGGCAAAATCTTAGTCCGCGAGCGCCAGAAAGGCGATGTTTGGCAACACTTATATGATTTTCCATCAATAGAAACACCAGAAATTCCAGAAATTGGAAACGATGAATTTGCATCAACAGTAAAAGAAACATTTGGAATCACCGCTACTTTTAACCTTTTGAGTTATAAAAAACATATTTTAACGCACCAAATAATCCATGTGCAATTTTTTGCATTAAATAATTATATATTTAACTTTAGTAAACAAAAGGGACTTATTTGGGTTTCTTTTAATACATTGGATGAATTACCAAAACCCAATGTTATCAGAAACTTTATTGAGGAGTTCTCTGATGATATTTTGAAGGCTTAACTAACCTTCATTTAACTGGTTTTATAATTCATCTGAATAAAAAACTAACCAAAAAAATATTTTATGTCTGGGATTAACAAAGTTATTTTAGTTGGGCATTTAGGCAAAGATCCTGAAGTTCGACACTTAGATGGAGGTGTTACGGTAGCAAGCTTTCCGTTGGCCACTTCTGAAACGTACAATAAGGACGGAAAACGAGTAGAGCAAACCGAATGGCACAATATTGTTTTATGGAGAGGTTTAGCTGAGGTAGCTTCAAAATACCTTCAAAAAGGAAAGTTAGTTTATATCGAGGGTAAGTTAAGAACCCGTTCTTTTGAAGATAAGGAAAAGGTAAAAAAATATGTAACCGAAATTGTAGCTGAAAATTTTACAATGCTTGGGAGGAAAAGTGATTTCGAACCAGGACAACCTGTAAATCACAGTCAACCAACAGAATCAAAAATAGATGACGAATTTACAATAAGACCAGGTGATGAAAATGGTGATTTGCCATTTTAACCAGCCTTAAAAGCAAAAAAGCTTCTCGAAATTATCGAGAAGCTTTTTTGTTTATTGGAATATAAATTACTCTACTGTAACAGATTTCGCAAGATTTCTTGGTTGATCTACATTACAACCACGCATCACTGCAATGTGGTACGACAACAATTGAAGTGGAATAGTAGCTAGTAGAGGTAAGAATGCTTCGTCAGCATCTGGAATTTCGATACAGTAATCAGCCATCTTTTTAACTTCAGTATCGCCTTGCGTTACAATTGCAATTACTTTTCCTTTACGTGCCTTTACTTCCTGAATGTTGCTAATAACTTTCTCATAAGATGAATTTTGAGTAGCAATAAATACAACCGGCATTTCCTCATCAATTAAAGCGATAGGACCGTGTTTCATTTCTGCAGCAGGATAACCTTCAGCATGGATATAAGAAATCTCCTTAAGCTTTAAAGCGCCTTCTAAAGCTACTGGGAAACCACTACCTCTACCTAAGAATAAACAATTTCTCGAATCCTTTATTTTTTCAGCAACTTCTTTAATTAACTCATTTGATTCTAAGGCAATTTGAATTTTATCAGGAACACTTTCTAATTCAGTTAACAAACTAATCATTTTAGATTGTGTAATTGTACCTTTTTGCTGAGCCATGTAAAAGGCCATTAAAGTAAGCGCTGTTACCTGAGCTGTAAATGCTTTTGTAGAGGCTACCCCAATCTCAGGGCCTGCATGTGTGTAAACACCTGCGTGAGATAACCTTGGAATTGAAGCTCCGGCTACATTACAAATTCCGAAAATGGTTGCACCCTTTTCTTTAGCCATTTCAATCGCGGCCATAGTATCGGCTGTTTCGCCAGATTGTGAAATTGCAATTACTACATCTTTTTCTGAAATAATTGGATTTCTATATCTAAACTCTGATGCGTATTCAACTTCTACCGGGATACGAGCGTATTCTTCAATTAAATATTCTCCAACTAAACCAGCATGCCAAGAGGTTCCACAGGCTACAATAATAATCCTGTCAACGTTCTTTAACTTCTCAACAAACTCTTTGATGCCGCCCAATTGTACTTTTCCTTCCTCTGGATAAATACGACCACGCATACAATCTTTAACAGAACGAGGTTGCTCGTAAATTTCCTTCAACATAAAGTGATCAAAGCCTCCTTTTTCAAGCATTTCAAGCTTCAATTCAAGTTCCTGTATTAAAGGTGTTTGAACAACATTATCTAAATGTTTTACCAATAAATCATCTTTAGTTACTAAAGCAATTTCATTATCATTTAAGTAAATTACGTTTTTAGTATATTCTATAATTGGAGTAGCATCTGATGCAATAAAGTATTCGCCCTTTCCAACACCAATTACCATCGGACTACCTTTTCGTGCTGCTATTAAGCGATCTGGATTTTCCTTATCCATAATTACAATGGCATAAGCTCCACTTACTTCATGCAAGGCTAATCTTACTGCTTCAAATAAATCTATTTGCTCTATCTTTTGAATTTCTTCGATAAGATGAATTAAAACTTCAGTATCAGTGTCGCTATTAAATTCGTGACCACGACCAATTAGCTCTTCTTTTATAGTTGCATAATTTTCAATAATACCATTGTGAATTATAGATAACTGACCGTTGTTTGATGTGTGGGGATGTGAGTTACGGTCTGAAGGAACACCATGCGTTGCCCATCGGGTATGGCCCATCGCAATGTTACCAGTTTTATCTTTATTTTCAGCAAATTCTTCTAACGCAGCAACTTTACCAACTTTTTTATAAATATGCTCGCCATTATTATTCATTAATGCAATTCCTGCACTGTCATAGCCTCGATATTCTAATCTCTTGAGACCTTTTAAAACAATTGGCCAAGCTTCTCTATAACCAATGTAACCTACTATTCCACACATGTTTTTATAAATATATGCGGCAAATATAATAAACAAACGTTTGTTTTAATACGGCCTTGTTTTTTTATAAAAAAAAAGCCTCGCATGAATAACATACGAGGCTTAAAATATTATTTTATTCAGCTTAATTTATCTTTGTGTAATAGATATTCAGCTTTAAACGATTTGTTGTATTTCCAAATGTTCCAATAACTGCTCTTGATGCAGGTGTTAGTACTCTACTTGTACCTAAGTTAAAAGAAGTTCCTGCCAAAGCTTCTGGAGCAATGAATGTACCGTAATCAATCTTTGTTCCATCAATTAAATCTTGAACATAAGCCGTTACATTAAATACATACCTGTTTTTTAGAGAATCATAATATCCTCCAAAAATAGCATCAGTTTTAGCTCTTGGATCTCCAGAATAACTTGCTCCACCGGTTGAAGTTCCTGACTGATCATGATCGGGAACATTTACTTCCTGCTCTGCGATATCCCAACGATATAATGATAACCTTTGAGATGGTGCAAAAGGAAGAGCATAAGTTCCTGCGCTTAAATCTACAACCAGCTCAGCCTTGTTTACCACAGCTTTACCATAAACACTAGTAAAGTTCTTAAGCGAGGGAAATGAAATTTTCGTTCTAACACCAGCTAATCCCTGAAGGTATGTTATGCCATACTGAACCGTAGGATTATCAAGCTGTGTTTTTACTGCAGTTCCAGTGTAATCATGTTTAATATTTGCAGTAACAATATTTGATGAACTTATTGGGAAATTCTTTGATAAAGTATCAGTTCCACTTGTAGTATTTGGCTTTCTGTAAACCAATTGTACATATGAATTAGAGCCTGCAAAATCCAAAAATGCAATACCACCGGTTCCTGTAGAAGATGATTTATTAATTTCAGCGTATAATCCCTTAAAATAATCAACAAATTTGGCATTACTTGAAGTGCCTGTTGTTGGTAAGCTTAGAATTGTATTTTGAATAAAAGTTTTATTCAATGGAATTCTAATTTGAGGAGTCATTGTTCTTATCGTATCCTTCCCACTAGTAACCACCTCGGTAACTTTAACTTTAGTATTTGGGAATATTCTACTATTGAAATTTCCAAGTACATTACTGTTGTGCGCAATTACATCAGAAGATTTATATTTTGTAATTGCATTACTTAACTGATAAACATCAATACTATACTTAGATGTTGCGGTATCACCATAAAATTGTGTACCTAAATTAAGTACTAAAACTGCCGAATCTAAAGTAGCAGAAGTAAAATCTAAACTAGTTTCTGAAGGTACAACCGTCATCCCAACACTCGATTCCGTTTTTCCAAAAATTGGATCAACCATGTAACCAATTGGATGGGAAGATAATATCGATGTTGTTAAATCTGGCTCCTTAACCGTTTGCGAAGTAACCAACTGATCGTTAACCAATGTGCCTTGCAATGCCGAATTTGGATCTACATCTAAACCAACACCGTTCGGGTTTTTACAAGACGCAAAAAGAAAAAGACCTATCAACAGGGTTAATAAGTCTTGTTTTGTAAATTTCATATTTAAAAATAATAATGCCTAATTAAGCTACAGAAACCAATTCTTCATTTGAAATCTCCTCGTAAAAAGTATAGAAGTTTTCAAAATTTTCGGTTAAGTTATAAGCTAAAGTTGGCTTATTTGAATCTTTAACAAATTTTAACATAGCAGCATCAAGGTTTTCATCACCTAAAACTACAGCGTCAGAGTGTGTTATTGCTCCCATGTGCAGGCTATTTACATCAGCACCTTCGTAAGCTTTAGTATCATTTTCTGTCATGTTGGCCATTACAGCTTTTTTAGAAAAATTAGCATTTAATTTTTCAGTAAAGCCATCCTCATAAACAGAATAAACAACTCTGGAGTTTTTAAAAGTTGGATCGTTCTTGTAAGTAGTTTTAATATAAGCTGGTACTAAAGAGCTCATCCATCCATGACAGTGAACAATATCAGGAGCCCATCCTAATTTTTTAACAGTTTCTAATGCGCCTTTGCAAAAGAAAATCGTACGCTCGTCGTTATCATCAAAGAATTTACCACTAGCATCTCTAAATACTTGCTTGCGCTGAAAGTATTCTTCATTATCTAAGAAGTAAACCTGCATACGTGCTGCAGGAATAGAAGCTACTTTGATAATCAAAGGGTTATCATTGTCATCAATAATGATGTTCATTCCTGATAAGCGTATTACTTCGTGTAAACGGTTTCTTCTTTCATTGATGTTACCAAATTTTGGCATAAGAATGCGGATTTCGAATCCTTTTTCTTGCATTGCCTGTGGTAATTGACGGGTGATTTCAGAAATTTTAGTAAGCTCGAGGAAAGGCGACATCTCGTGTGTAACAATCAGCAGCTTCGTTTTTGCCATCTCCATATTTTAAGAAAATATTAAGTTAAATAAAAGATAATGAGCTGCAAAGATAAGAATAATAATACTATTTATCAATATAGCAAGTATTTGTTTGCTTAGTTTTAGATTAATTTACACCTTTACGCCTTTAATTTAGATTGTCCGAATTGGAAATATTTAAAACTAAAGATGCGCTTAAAGCATACCTAAAACCTTTAAAGGCAGCAGGAAAAAAAATTGCACTTGTACCTACTATGGGTGCATTGCATAACGGCCATATCTCGTTAATCGAACTGGCACAAAAAAATGCAGATATTATTATATGCAGCATTTTTGTAAATCCTACTCAATTTACAGATCCTAAGGATTTAGAAAAATATCCCCGACCAATAGAGCATGATTTAGCAATGTTAGATAGCGCTGGTTGCAACGGTGTATTTATGCCCGATGTTACTGAAATGTATCCATCTGCTGAAAATGAAAACTGGCACATCGATTTAGGAAAAGCTGAATTTTTGCTGGAAGGTGAATTTAGAAAAGGGCATTATCAAGGTGTAACTCAAATTGTGAAAAAACTCTTTGATGCTGTAGAACCTGATATTGCCATGTTTGGCCAAAAAGATTTTCAGCAAGTGCTGATGATAAAAAACATGTTGGCGCATTTTAATTTGCCAATTACCATTATCACCTGCCCAATTATACGAGAAGATGATGGTTTAGCCATGAGCAGCAGAAACATACATTTATCTCGAACGGATAGAATTAATGCTTTGGTACTCAGCAAATCGCTTAAGTTTGTTATTGATAATTACAATAACTATCCACTACCTGAACTTCAAGAGAAAGCAAAAGATTTTTATAAAGGAATTGATGGTGTGGAGTTAGATTACTTTGTAATTGCCAATGGTGATACTCTGGAGCCTGTCGCATCAAAAGATGAAAAAAACCAGGTTGCTTTAGTTGCTGCAAAAGTTGGTGCAACAAGGTTGATAGATAATATGATTATAAGATAGTGACTGAAGTTTGATTGAATGAATGATTGACTGGATTATTTGTTTAGCAATTCACTAATTCTATCATTTCATTAATTCTATAATTCATTTATTACTAACTTTGCAAAATGATTATCACAATATTAAAATCGAAAATACACCGTGTTAGAGTAACGCAAGCCGAATTAAACTATGTTGGCAGTATTACGATTGATGAAGATTTAATGGATGCAGCTAACATTATCGCTAATGAAAAGGTGCAGATTGTAAATAATAATAATGGTGCTCGTTTCGAAACTTATGTAATTAAAGGCGAGCGTGGCACTGGAACCATTTGCTTAAATGGTGCAACTGCGAGATTAGCACAACTTGGAGATGTGTTAATTATCATGTCTTACGGTTCTTTACCTATCGAAGAAGCAAAAAAATATAACCCGATTCTTGTTTTCCCTGATGATAATAATCACTTGTTAAAATAAAGCCCTTGAACTTGAGCTTTAAGTTGGCTGTAAAATATCTTATCCTTCTAACAATTGGATTTGGTATATTGTATTTAGCCTTTAAAGGCCAAGATTTAAAACAGATTTGGGCTGAAATTAAACATGCGGATTTTTATTGGGTTTTTATATCTGCAAGCTGTGTTTTTATTGCTAATATTTTAAGAGCATTAAGGTGGCGGATGCTTTATCGCTCAATAAACTACAATGTTGGTTTTTGGTCAACATTCCATGCATTAATTATTGGCTACCTTGCAAATCTGGCTTTACCTCGGTTTGGGGAAATAGCAAGATGCTCCGTTTTATTACGATCCAATAAAATTCCTTTAAGCTCATCAATAGGTACAGTAGTTACTGAAAGATTACTTGATGTAGCTGTTTTATTGCTAATGGGAGTGCTAATTCTGTTATTTCAATATAACTTAGTGTTTGATTTTCTTTATCAAACCATCTACCTAAGTCTGATTGACAGACTGCAAACCGTCAATTATTATGTTTTGGCAGCAATTTGTTTCGCCATAATAATTGGGGGATTTTTCATCATCTCCTTTCTCAAAAGCAAAATTAACAAGAAGTTTTTAAGGATTTTCGTCGGTCTAAAGCAGGGAATCAACTCTGTTACAAAAGTTAAAAGCAAAACACTTTTCACATTTTACACTGTAGGAATCTGGACATTCTACTTTCTATCCATGTACACTTGCTTCTTCTCAATCGCCTCAACTCAAAACTTAGGTTTTTCAGTTGCGTTTACTGCTCTCGTTTTCTCAAGTTTTGCCATGGTTGCTCCTGTTCAGGGTGGCATTGGTATCTTCCATTGGATGGTAGCCAAAGCACTCGTTTTATATTCAATTCCTTTTAATGAAGGTTTAACTTATGCAACCATCATTCATTCTGCTCAGGTATTGATTACACTTTTACTCGGCACAATAAGTTTAATAACCGTGCTTACCAAAAAAAGCGAAGGGAATGTAAATATTTCAAAATAATACTATGCAGCCATAGTATTTTAATCTATTAATGCTACATTTGAAATACTAACCTTTTATACATAAATGTTATGCATTTCGAATTAAGTGAAGAACAATTAATGATACAACAGGCTGCCAGAGATTTTGCGCAGCAAGAATTAAAGCCTGAAGTAATCGAAAGAGACGAAAATCAGAAGTTTCCTGCCGAACAAGTTAAAAAACTTGGAGAACTGGGTTTTTTGGGCATGATGGTTAATGAAAAATATAACGGTAGCGGTTTAGATGCAATATCTTACGTGCTCGTCATGGAAGAACTTTCTAAAATTGATGCTTCTGCATCGGTAGTGGTTTCGGTAAACAATTCATTGGTTTGTTATGGCCTTGAAGCTTACGGAAACGAGGCTCAAAAGGAAAAGTACCTTAAACCTTTAGCGTCTGGCGAAAAAATCGGCGCATTTTGTCTTTCAGAACCTGAAGCTGGCTCTGATGCAACTTCTCAAAGAACTACCGCAGAAGATAAAGGCGACTATTATTTATTAAACGGAACCAAAAACTGGATTACAAACGGCAGCACTGCTTCAACATACTTAGTTATTGCACAAACTCATCCAGAACTTAAGCACAAAGGCATAAATGCTTTTATTGTAGAGAAAGGAATGGAAGGCTTTACTGTTGGTCCTAAAGAAAATAAACTTGGTATTCGTGGTTCGGATACACACTCTTTAATGTTTAATGATGTTAAAGTGCCAAAAGAAAATAGAATCGGTGAAGACGGATTTGGGTTTAAGTTTGCAATGAAAACCTTAGAAGGCGGTAGAATTGGAATTGCAGCACAAGCTTTGGGTATTGCTCAAGGTGCTTTCGAATTAGCTACACAATATGCTAAAGAACGTAAATCTTTCGGCAAACCAATTTCCGAACACCAGGCTATTGCATTTAAACTTGCAGATATGGCTACACAAATTGAAGCAGCAAGATTATTGGTTTATAAAGCTGCTTGGCTTAAAGATCAAGGTTTACCTTATACTCAGGCAGGTTCTATGGCAAAACTATATGCATCAAAAGTTGCAATGGATGTTACCGTAGAAGCTGTTCAGGTTCATGGCGGTTATGGTTTTGTAAAAGAATATCACGTAGAACGATTAATGCGTGATGCTAAAATCACTCAGATTTACGAAGGAACTTCAGAAATCCAAAAAATGGTTATTTCGAGAGAAGTGATTAGGTAGTCTTCAGTCCGAAGTCTATAGTCTATAGTCTAATCGACTCGAGACTATAGACTCACGACTTTACACTTACTCTTTCTCTCCGGCAATCGCTCCAAATACCGCTTTAATTAAAGCAACTACAATTGCTAAAAAAGCTGCTGATAAAAATCCGTTTGTATTAAACGAAGTCATCATATTATCAACAAGCAAAATCATCAATACAGTTATAACAAAAGACATTAAACCCAGTGTAATAAAATTAACTGGAAATGTTAAAAGTCTTAAAATAAAACCAATGGTTGCATTTGCCAGTGCTATCAAAACAGCAGCAATTATGGCATTCCCGAATCCATCGATACTTACGCCCGGAACTAATTTTGTACCTATAAAAAATGCAAGTCCCATTAAAAGCACTTCAATAATTAATCTCATAATGTTTAATTTAGTAAAATGATTAAAGCAGTTAAATATTTGTTTTTAGTGTTGTTGATTATAAATTTAGCTTCTTGCTCGAATACAAACAACAATCCCGTTATTAAGTTTTCGGCCGACAGTAATTTAATAATTATAAAAAAAATTGATGAATCGAGTTTGTATCAGCTTAAAAATAACCTCAATCAAGATATAAATTCTTTAAATATTATTTCAGTGATATCAATTCCTAATGCAGATGACAGCTTGCAGAACGAAGAACGTGTTTTGGGTAAGTTAAAAATAGCTGGCGATTCTATAATTTTTACACCGAAGGATATCTTTATAAAAGGTAAAACGTATTTGGTAGAAAGTTATTTAGGTGTTTCTTTCGCTGATAAAAATAAACTCTTTAAAGGAACTATAAATCACAATCTTCAGCCACAAAAACAATTACTAAAAAGATGATTTACAATGTAAATTCCTGTATAAGAGTTTGATTATTTATAAAATATTTGTACATTTGCATCGTAATCGAAGAAAAGAGAAGGGGACCATGTCCCCTTTTTCTATGAAATCAGGTTAAAATATGCAGGTAGAAAAGAGAGTTGCAGAACTCGTAGAGGAAAAAATTGCGGATAGACCAGAACTATTTTTAGTTGAGGTAAAAATGTTGCCAAACAACAAATTAATTATTCATGTTGATGGTGATCAGGGCATAAGCATACAGGATTGTGTGGCAATTAGCAGGCACGTTGGTTTTCATCTCGAAGAAGAAAACACGATAGAGCAAGCCTACAATTTGGAAGTTTCTTCTCCGGGTGTTGGCGAACCTTTAAAACTAATCCGCCAGTACAATAAAAACATTGGCCGTTCTATTAGCATGAAGTTAAAAGAGGGGCAAAAAAAAGAAGGTAAACTTTTATCAGTTACCGAAAATGAATTACTGATTGAAGAATCGGTTAAACAAAAAGGGAAAAAGGCGGTTTCAGTAGAAATAACTGTTCCGTTTAATGATATAATAGAAACAAGTGTGTTAATTTCATTTAAGTAAAATGAGTACTACAACAATTAATTTAATTGACTCTTTTCAGGAGTTTAAAGATTTCAAAAATATAGATCGCCCAACGGTGATTAGTGTGTTGGAAGAAGTTTTCCGTAGCATGTTGCGTAAAAAATACGGAACAGATGAAAACTGTGATGTGATTGTGAATCCTGATAACGGAGATTTGGAAATCTGGAGAACAAGAAAGGTGATGGAGGATGGATTTTCTGAAGATGACGATTTAGAAATTGAGCTTGCTGAAGTTTCTAAATTAGACAGTACTTTAGAAGTTGGCGATGATTATATTGAACAAATTACTTTAGAAAGTTTTGGTCGTAGAGCAATTTTAGCCGCACGCCAAACCTTAGTTTCTAAAGTATTAGAGTTAGAGAAAGACGAAATTTTCAAAAAATATAAAGACCGTGTAGGCGAAATCGTAACAGGTGAAGTTTATCAGGTTTGGAAGAAAGAAACTTTAGTTTTAGATGACGAAGGCAATGAGCTTTTAATGCCTAAAACGGAGCAAATTCCAGCAGATTATTTCAAAAAAGGAGATTCTGTGAGAGCAGTAATTTCTAAAGTTGAGATGATTAATGCAAATCCAAAAATTATTATTTCTAGAACAGCACCAGAATTTTTACAACGTTTATTCGAGCAAGAAGTTCCGGAGATTTTTGATGGTTTAATTACCATTAAGAAAATTGTTCGCGAACCAGGAGAACGTGCTAAAGTTGCAGTAGAATCTTACGATGACCGTATCGATCCGGTAGGTGCATGTGTGGGTATGAAAGGTTCTCGTATTCATGGTATTGTTCGCGAGTTGAAAAACGAAAATATTGACGTGATTAATTTCACAAATAACATTTCATTATATATTACCCGTGCTTTAAGTCCGGCAAAAATTACCTCTATTAAATTAGATGATGAAACAAAACATGCATCGGTTTACTTAAAACCAGATCAGGTTTCATTGGCAATTGGCCGTGGCGGACACAACATTAAATTAGCTGGAAAATTAAGTGGCTATGAAATTGATGTTTATCGCGAAGCTGGAGAAGAAAATGATGAAGACGTTGATTTAGAAGAATTCTCAGATGAGATTGATAGCTGGATCATCGATGAATTAAAGGCTATCGGTTGCGATACTGCTAAGAGTGTATTAGCACTTACAGTAGAAGATTTGGTAAAACGCACCGACTTAGAAGAAGAAACCATTAAGGAAGTGGTTCAGATTTTACAGTCAGAATTTGAATAAGTGGTGTAATTGCCAAATAAACACTACTTTTGTATTAAAATAAAAAATAACAGGAGCTAAATGTCAGACGACAAACCAATCATTTTAATTAAAGCTATTAAAGAACTTAATATTGGCATGGGTACGGCCGTAGAGTTTTTGAACAAAAAGGGATTCTCAGCCGAGAAAAGTCCTATGTTTAAACTTACGGGCGATATGTATAATGCCTTATTAAAAGAGTATCAGGGAGATAAGATCGTAAGAGAAGAAGCCAAACAAATAGTGATTGGTAAAATACGTCGTGACGAGCCTGAGACTGAAAAGCCAGCTGAAGCACCTAAAAAGAATACCGATTTCGAGAAAAATGAAGAGATTTTAATAAAAAATGCTCAATCATTTGCACCTCCGGTAGAAAAGCCAAAAGCTGAACCTGAAAGGGTTGAAACACCTAAAGTTGAAGAGCCAGTTGCTAAAGAGCCGGTTAAAGAAACTAAACAGGAAGAAAAACCTGAAGAAAGTGGTTTGCCAGGCGTAAAAATTGTAGGAAAAATCAACTTAAATGATTTGAACTCAAAAACTCGCCCAGCTAAAAAAGAAGATGCACCTGCAGAAACTCCAAAAGTTGAAGCTGTTGCTAAACCAGTTGTTGAAACACCAAAGGTTGAAGAAAAGCCTGTAGAGGTTAAAAAAGAAGAAGCGCCAACTCCTGTTGTTGCTAAAGCTGAAGAAAAACCTGCGCCAGTTACTGAACAACCTAAAGTTGAACAAAAACCGGTTGAGCAGAAACCTGCTCCTACAACACCAGCTAGTTCTGAACCTGAAGTAATAAAGGCTCGTACTGTAAAGCTTACAGGACCAAATATTATTGGTAAAATCGAATTACCTACAACTCCAGATAGGAGAAATGGTCCAGTTGCATCATCTAGCGATAGTGAAGCAGCAAAACGTAAACGTAAACGTAAAAAAACACCTGGAGCACCGGGTCAACCAGGTCAACATGGTGGTAACCAAGGGCAGCAAGGTCAAAACCCAGCTGGTCAAGGTGGTGCACCTGGGCAACCTCGTCAACCTTATCAAGGTAACAGACCAGGTGGAACTCCATACCAAGGTAACAGACCTGCAGGACAAGGTGGAACTCCTTATCAAGGTAATAGAAATAACAACAGACCTGGTTTCCAAAATAGAAATGCTACTCCAAGCGGACCTAAAGAAGAACCTACTGAGAAAGAAATTCAAGATCAAATTAAGGCTACACTTGCCCGTTTAAGCGGAGCAGGTAAGTCTGGAAAGTTTGCTCAACGTGCTAAATTACGTCGTCAAAAACGTGATGATGTTGCATTCAACGCAGAAGAAGCAGCGAATGAGCTTGAATCTCAATCGAAAATATTAAAAGTAACAGAATTTGTTACAGCTAATGAGTTAGCAAGCATGATGGATGTACAGGTTACCAAAATTATCGGTACTTGTATGAGTCTTGGAATGTTCGTATCAATTAACCAACGTTTAGATGCTGAAACATTAACAATTGTTGCTGATGAGTTTGGTTATGAAATTCAGTTCGTTAAGCCAGATGAAGACGAAGAAAACGTAATCGAAGAAGTAGACAAAGAGGAAGACTTGATTGAAAGAGCTCCAGTTGTTACGATTATGGGTCACGTCGATCATGGTAAAACATCACTTTTGGATTATATCCGTAAAGCAAATGTTGTAGCTGGTGAAGCAGGTGGTATTACTCAGCACATTGGTGCTTACATGGTAACAACACCTTCTGGTAAAAAAGTAACTTTCTTAGATACACCTGGTCACGAAGCTTTTACAGCGATGCGTGCTCGTGGTGCTAAGGCTGCAGATATTGCGATTATAGTAGTTGCGGCAGACGATGCGGTGATGCCTCAAACTAAAGAAGCAATTAACCATGCTCAAGCTGCTGGTGTACCTTTAGTGTTTGCATTTACTAAGGTTGATAAACCTGGTGCTAATGCAGATAAAGTACGTGAGCAATTATCAGTAATGAATATTTTGGTTGAAGATTGGGGTGGTAAATATCAATCACAAGAAATCTCAAGCAAAAGCGGATTAAACGTTGATTTACTTTTAGATAAAGTATTATTAGAGGCTGAATTATTAGAGCTTAAAGCAAATCCTAATAAGAGAGCAACTGGTACAGTAATCGAGTCGGCTTTAGATAAAGGTCGTGGTATTGTAACTACAGTATTGGTTCAGGCTGGTACATTAAGAGTCGGAGATCCAATTTTAGCAGGTAGTTATAGTGGACGTGTAAAAGCGTTAACTAACGAGCGTGGTGCTAAAGTAGATTCTGCTGGCCCATCTCAACCGGTACAGGTTTTAGGTATGCAAGGTGCACCTACTGCTGGTGATAGATTTAATGCACTTGAAAGCGAAACAGAAGCTCGTGATATTGCAAACAAACGTATGCAATTACAACGTGAGCAAGGTTTACGTACTCAGAAACATATTACACTTGATGAGATTGGCCGTCGTTTAGCGATTGGTAACTTTAAAGAGCTTAACATTATCGTTAAAGGTGATGTGGATGGTTCAATCGAGGCATTAGCCGATTCATTATTGAAACTATCAACCGAGCAAATCCAAATCAATATCATCAGTAAAGGTGTTGGTCAAATTTCAGAATCTGATGTATTATTAGCCTCAGCTTCTGATGCGATTATCATCGGTTTCCAAGTTCGTCCATCAACTGGTGCACGTAAATTAGCGGAAGCTGAACAAATTGATATCCGTCTATATTCAATCATTTACGATGCAATCAATGAGATTAAATCGGCAATGGAAGGAATGTTAGACCCAGAATTTGAAGAAAAAATCGTTGCTAACGTTGAGATTCGTGAGACGTTTAAAATTACTAAGGTTGGAACCATTGCAGGTTGTATGGTATTAGATGGTAAGATTACACGTAATAGCAAAATTCGTATCGTTAGAGATGGTGTTGTAATTTACACTGGAGAACTTGCATCATTAAAACGTTTCAAAGATGATGTTAAGGAAGTATTAAAAGGTTATGAGTGCGGTTTAAACATTCAAAACTTTAACAATATCGAAGTTGGAGATATTGTAGAAGCTTACGAACAAGTTGAAGTTGCAAGAAAATTATAATTAGAATTTATTACATAACAAGAAAGCCCCGAAAATTTTCGGGGCTTTCTTGTTTATTATCGTTTTTAGATTAGGCTTCTAATTCCCGATCTAGATGTTCAGTAACACGCTGAATGGTATTATCAATAGTATTACTTAAAATAGTAATGTACGAACCCTTTTCTGCTGTATCTATTGCATCCTGAAGGCAGGCCGTACTTTTGTTGTTTATTACGATTTCCTTATTTGGATCAACTTCCTTAATTCCTTTAACTAATAAATCAACTAACTCTTGCTGGTCACGTCCACGTAGATATTTCTCCTGACAAACATAAATTTTATCGAACATTTGAGCGGAGATTCTCGCTGTTTCTATAATGTCTTCATCTCTCCTATCTCCTGTGCCCGAAATTATACCAACATGTTTAGTTGCTTCAACAGTTTGTAAGAATCCTTTTACCCCATTAAACCCTTCTGGATTGTGTGCAAAATCAACCAAAACCTTAAAATCTTTAAAGTTGAAAACGTTCATTCTACCTGGTGTATGTGCTGCTGATGGAATAAAAGTTTCTAAAGATAAACGAATGTCTTCAGGCTTATATCCCCATAAATATGCAGCAAGCGTTGCAGCAAGCACATTTTGAATCATGAAATTAACCGATCCACCAAAAGTCAAAGGAATATGCGTTGCTTTATCTACTCTTAGTTTCCAATCGCCTGTTTTAATGGTAATAAAACCATTTTCATAAATTGCCGCAACACCACCTTTTCTACAATGCTCTTTAATAACAGGATTATTTTCATCCATACTAAAGTAAGCAACATTACAGCGGGCATCCTTCGCAATGCGAACACAATATCCATTATCAGCATTCAAAACCGCCCAACCTTTTCTTCTTACCGCACCAATCACCACCGCTTTAACTCTTGTTAAATCATCAAGCGTATGAATATCAGAAATTCCTAAGTGATCTTCCTGAATATTTGTTACTACACCAATATCACATGCATTGAAACCCAAACCGGCACGTAAGATTCCACCACGAGCTGTTTCAAGAACAGCGAATTCAACCGTAGGGTCTTTCAAAATAAATTCTGCACTTACCGGACCAGTTGTATCACCTTTCATTAACATCGTGTTGTGTACGTAAACACCATCAGAAGTCGTAAAACCAACACGTTTACCGTTACTTCTTACAATATGTGCTATCAAACGGGTGGTAGTTGTTTTTCCATTTGTACCCGTTACCGCGATAATTGGAATTTGAGATAATCTCCCTTGAGGATAAAGCATATCGACAACAGAAGCTGCTACGTTTCTTGGCAATCCTTCGCTCGGAGCAAGGTGCATTCTAAAGCCTGGTGCAGCATTAACTTCTAAAACCACACCTCCATTTTCTGTAAGTGGCTGAGTTAAATTCTGCGCCATAATATCAATACCACAAATATCCAATCCAATAACTCTCGAAATTCTTTCGCAGATGAAAATATTTTGAGGATGTACAATATCGGTAACGTCAATTGATGTACCACCAGTGCTTAAATTTGCAGTTGACTTTAAGTAAACCACTTCACCTTTTTCAGGAATTGTTTCTAGAGTATATTCCTTTTTCGCAAGTAAATCTAAAGTATCTCTATCAACAGAAATTTCTGTTAATACATTTTCGTGGCCGTAACCGCGACGAGGATCTTCGTTTTCTTTATCAATTAATTCTTGAATGGTATTAATTCCATTGCCCTTAACATGGGCAGGATCTCGTTGAGCCGCGGCAACAACTTTATTGTCAATTACCAAAACTCTGAAATCGTAACCAGTAATGAACTTTTCTATAATAACTCTACGAGAATAGGTTTTAGCATATTCAAAGGCAGCTTTTGCATCTTCTAAAGTTTTAACATTAATAGTTGCGCCTTTACCATGGTTGCCATCAAGAGGTTTAAAAACTAAAGGAAAGCCAACTTTATTTACCGATGCTTCTAAATCATCAGGGTTAGAAATTGTTACACCTTTTGCAACCGGAATAGCAGCTTCTGTTAATAACCTTTTTGTTTCGTCTTTATTACTTGCAATATCAACAGCTATACTGCTTGTTTTTTCAGTCATGGTGGCACGAAAACGAACTTGGTTTTTGCCATAACCTAATTGTACAAGCGAGCTTTTATTTAAACGTATCCACGGAATACTTCTGCTTACTGCCTCTTGCACAATAGAACCTGTACTTGGACCCAGAGCCTCAAGTTCACGGATTTCTTTCATCCTGCGGATATCATGCTCCAGATCATATTCCTTATCATCTATCAAAGCTTGTGCAATATTAACAGCCGCTTCTGCAGCATAAACACCAACCTTTTCTTCCAGATAAGTAAAAACAACATTGTAAATACCTTCGGTTTTAGTTTGGCGTGTACGACCGAAACCTGTTTCCATACCAGCGATGGTTTGGATTTCCAGCGCTATGTGCTCAATCACATGCCCCATCCACGTACCTTCTTTTACCCTTGTAAAAAAACCGCCCTCTACGCCTTTAGAACAGCGATGTGTAAACATGCTCGGCAGAAGTTTTTCTATTCGTTCACTAAATCCTTCGATTGTATTTGTTGGTCTTTGCTCCAAATCCTCCAAATCCAAACGCATTTGGATAAGTTTTTTACGGCTTATTGACCATATGTTTGGCCCTCTTAATACTTGTATGTTTAATATCTTCATGTAATGTTTTGTAATTCGTTTAAAAAAGTAGGGATGGCCTTTTTAATTATTATTTGAGCGATAATTGGTGACTGTAAATTATACATTTATTTTTAAAACTGGCAATCAAATACCTAAATCAATTTTAACCTCTATTTGTTTTATTTTCAGCTAAAAGAAGATAGATTTTAACAAGAATTCTATCAACGCATGTTAATAAAGTGAATATTATTGACAAAAAAAGTCGTGTTTTTTATCTTAAGCTGATATATTTGAGTTTTTTGATAAATACTAATACACAAAGAATGGTTCCGAAAGGTAAACTTATCATCATAGGTGGGGCAATAAACACAGGCAGCTTCGCAGAAACGCAATTTGGATTGCCTGAAAACATGAATTTTTTTGAGCGTGGGATTTTAAAAAGAATTACCACAGAATCTATTAAAGATGCTGAATCTCGATTTGAAATTATTACTACAGCTTCATTAATGCCAGAAAAGGTTGGCGAAGAATATATAAAGGCTTATGCCCAACTAGATGTTCATAATTTAGGTGTTTTAAATATCGCGAACCGAGAAGATGCAAATGCTGAAGATAATTGTGAAAGAATCAAAGCTGCAGATGTTATCATTTTCACCGGAGGAGACCAATTACGCTTATCATCAATCTTTGGCGGAACGAAAATTCATCAGATTCTGTTAGAAAAATATAAAAATGAAGCTGTTGTAATTGCCGGAACTTCTGCTGGTGCTGCAGCAAGCTCTAAAAATATGATTTACCAAGGAAGCAGTAAAGATGCTTTACTTAAAGGCGAAGTAAAAATTACTGGTGGTTTAGGCTTTATTGATGATGTTATTGTTGATACACACTTTGTACAACGAGGCAGAATTGGTCGTTTATTATACGCCGCCGCAAGTAACCCGGGCATTTTAGGTATTGGCTTAGGTGAAGATACTGGGTTGTTTATATCAGATGGGCATACCATGGAGGCAATTGGCTCTGGCATGGTAATTTTGGTTGATGGTAGGCACATGGCAGACACAAACCTTACAGATGTTGAAATGGGACAACCCGTTTCGATAAAAAATATGGTTGTACACGTGATGTGCGATGGCGATGTATACGACTTGAATGATCATAGTCTGGTTATTCACCATCCAAAAGTTGTTCCGGTAGGATAGAATAATATTCTAGAAAATAACAAAATGAAATTAATTATACATGGTGGCTTTTTTAGTGAGTCATCTACCAACCAGGAAACGAAAAAGGCTAAGCAAGATGCTTTAGCCGAAATTGTAACGGCTGGTTATAAATATTTAGAAAATCATACCGCCTTAGAAACAGTTGTTTATACAGTTGCACTTCTTGAGGACAATGAATTGTTTAATGCAGGCATTGGCTCACAAATACAAAGTGATGGCAAAGTAAGATTAAGTTCGGCGCTGATGGATGGTAAAACTGAAAAATTTAGCGGCGTTATTAATCTTGAGGATGTTAAAAATCCTATTGAGGTTTCCTTAAAACTAATGGATTATGACGATCGTGTTTTGAGTGGCGATGGCGCTCAAAATTTTGCAAGAAAAAACGGCTTCGAGTTTTTCAATCCAATTACTCCACAAAGACAAGCAGAATACGAAGCAAAATTAAATCAACAAAACAATAAAGGAACAGTTGGTTGCGTAGCTTTAGATAAAGATAGTAACCTCGCTGCTGCTACATCTACGGGCGGAAAAGGCTTTGAAATACCTTGCAGAGTAAGTGATTCTGCAACGGTTGCCGGAAATTATGCAAACCAATACGCCGGTATTTCTTGTACCGGAGTTGGTGAAGATATTGTGAGTGGTGCTTTAGCTGCAAAAATTGTAACCCGAGTAACCGATGGGTTTTCTTTAAAAGATGCTGCCGACAAATCTTTTAAAGAGCTTAAAACATTTGATGGCTTTGCAGGTATTGTTGGCATTTCTTCTGAGGGTGAAATTTATCATTGCGATTCACATCCTTACATGGTCTGGGCATCTTTTGATGTTAATTTACAGGTATTTAGCTGAAATATCATTTAAAGTATTATTTTTGTTGCATGACTAAAATAGTTGTGGCTTTTTTAAGCCTGTTTGCCTCCTTACAACTTAATGCTCAAAACATTGATAAATCTGATTTCCAGGAACCTGGTATTGGCGGAAGCGCCATTAACATCGCAGTTTCTAAATATGATTTAGCTGAAGGAAACAACTATTTTGAAGATGCTGAAGATTTCGAACGCAAAGGCGATTTTAATGAGGCTTTAACCTTATTTGGTAAGGCAGCTTTCGAATTTAACGCAGTCAAAAATCTCAATCTTTACGTTCAGGCGCTTACTAAAATGAGCAATATGCATTATCAGCTTGGCCGTTTTAGCGATGCTGAACAAATTCTGCTTAATGTAGTTTTAAAAAACTATTCTAAAATGGGTAGCAGAAGTGGGCAAATGAATACCTACAGCTTATTAGGTAAAGTTTATTTGGCAAGTAACAAATACACTCAATCGATGTGGTTTTACACACAGCAAGGCATTCTAGCTAAACAATTGAGCAATAATAATTCTTACATAGAATCTGTACTTGGCTTAGTTCAGGTAAAAATTAAGAAAAAAGACTACACATTAGCTAGTCGCGATTTAAATCAGGTTGAACTTCTTTCAAAATCGCTAAAAAGCACTGCATATAAATCGCAGATAAAAGATGCAAGAGATGTTATTGCAAGCAAAACATCTTCTAAGAAATAAATTAATTCAAAAATCCCTATACTTTTCTTTATAAATAGAAATCAGTTTTACTTTCGATAAATAATTTTAACACTATTTAACACAGTGATAATCTTGATGTAAATTTCATCCTCCAAAAAGAGCCAAATCATTCATTTCGAAACAAAAAGCGTAAATTATCGTTGTTTTATAAGATTGAAAAATAAAAAGCTTTTAGTTAGATTTGATACTTTTTGAAAAGAGACGGAAATAATACTTCCGCTTTTTTGTTTATTTGATAAAATGGTATCATATTGGCTATATAAAATTTGAAATGGATTTTAAATTATTTAAAGAGATGTTGAAGAGAATATTTTTTGTACTTTTTACTGCTGCAGTTCTTGCCTGCCATGCAGCTCCAAAATCCCAACCTGTTGTGGATGGAGTGACCAATGTTAAGCCAGATGAGCAACAGCAGCTTGTAATTAGAGAAGTTGTAAACTTAATAGAAAGCTATAACTATAAAAAACTTGAGATTAATGATTCGATATCTTCAATTATCTTAGATAAGTATATTAAGTCTTTAGATCAAGGTAAAAACTACTTTATTGCTTCGGATATTAAAGAGTTTGAAAAATATAGATATACGCTTGATGACGATTTCAAAAATGGCGATTTAAGTGGTCCATTTTACATCTACAATGTTTATGCAAAACGTTTAAATGAATATTTTGCTTATTCTCTGGCTCAAATCAAAAATAAGTTCGATTTCAATCAAACAGATTCTTACGTTTACGATAGAGAGAAAATGCCTTGGGCAAGCTCAATTACTGCATTAAACGATACCTGGAAGAAACGTGTTAAATACGAATTAATTAATTTGAATTTAGCTGGTACAACTGGTCCTAAAGGAATCGAAACCTTAACAAAACGTTATCAGAATCTTCAATCTCAAACTTCGAAAACAAATAATCAGGATGTATTTCAAATATTGATGGATGCTTTTACAGAATCTATCGACCCACATACGAATTATTTTAACCCTGTAAATGCTATTGCTTTTAACGAAGACATGTCTCGTTCATTTGAAGGTATTGGTGCTCGTTTACAATTAGAAAATGAGGTAGTAAAAATCTCTGAAATTATTGCAGGTGGACCAGCTTTTAAAGATAAACAGTTAAGCCCTGGTGATAAAATTATTGCTGTTGCGCAAGGCGATGGAGAGTTTGTAGACGTTGTAGGATGGAGATTAGACGCAACTGTATCTAAAATCAAAGGTGCTAAAGGAACTAAAGTTCGCTTGAAAGTAATTCCGTCTGGCAAGGAAATGTCATCCAAACCGGTTATTATTTCATTAGTTCGCGATAAAATTGTTTTAGAAGAAACATCTGCGAAGAAAAAGGTTAAAACCATTAACCAAAACGGCAAAGAATATAAAATGGGTATTATTACTTTACCTGCTTTTTATGCCGATTTTAAAGCTGCAAATGCCGGTGATAAAAATTATAAAAGCACAACCCGTGATGTTAGGAAACTAATCGATTCTTTAAAGAATATTGATAAAGTTGATGCGATTGTAATGGATTTACGTGGGAATGGTGGAGGTTCATTAGTTGAAGCGATTTCACTTACCGGTTTATTTATTGATAAAGGCCCGGTTGTACAGGTTAAAGATTTACGCGGTAAAATTGAAGTTGATGAAGATGAAGCTACTGGCGTAACTTGGGATGGCCCACTTGGTGTAATGGTTGATAGGTTGAGCGCTTCGGCTTCTGAGATTTTTGCTGGTGCAATTCAGGATTATGGCCGTGGAATTGTAATGGGTAGCCAAACTTATGGTAAAGGTACTGTACAATCATCTATAGATTTAAACAAATTGGTTAATCCAAGTATGTTGCAAAGAATAGCTGGTATTATTACTAAAAACAAAACGACTGGTACCGCTCCATCAAGCACAACTGCTGCAGATATTAATTTAGGACAAATCAACCTTACGATGGCAAAATTCTATCGTGTGGCTGGTAGCAGTACGCAGCATAAAGGCGTTGTACCTGATGTGGTTTTCCCTTCACTTTACCCAATGGATAAAATTGGTGAAGATACAGAACCATCTGCATTGCCTTGGGATGTTATTCCAAGTTCGAACTTTAAATCAGTTGCTAACTTAACTGCGGTTAAACCTAACCTGATTAAAAATAGCGAGCAACGTGTTGCTAATTCGTTAGATTTTAAATACCTGAAAGAAGATATTGCTGAAATGAAAAAACGTGATGCAGAAACTTCTGTAACGTTAAACGAAGCAAAACTTAAATCAGAACGTGATGCTCAAGAGGTTAAAACTTTATCTCGTGCTAATGAGTTAAGAGCGGCAAGAGGTTTACCTGCTTTGAAAAAAGGCGAGAAAACAACTAAGCAGGATGCTTATGACTTTATTGAGGATGAATCTTTACATGTAATGGGAGATTTTATGCAACAAGCCGGAAGTTATGTAATGAATTTAGGCTTAGGTTCTACACCAAAATTTTAATAAAATATTGATAGTAAAAAAGGCCGCTCGAAAATTTCGAGCGGCCTTTTTGTTGGTTTTTATTTTCTGCAAAGAACATTGTTAATAAACAGGATGGAAGCGGTATACTTTTGTGGCAATGATTTTAATATTATTTCTAACTTTCACAAAAGATTAGCAAACAGCCTGACTAATTTTCCCGAAGAACTACTGCCTTTGCTTTTCTAAAAATATTATTTCTTATTACCATTTGCCTGGCTTTGTTGCATGGCCATCATTTGTTTCATGGTATTGTTCATTCCCTCGGTGCTACCATCAAGAAAGATAACATTGCCTTCACTATATTCTGCAAATTGTTTAATGGCTTCAGTCCACATGGTAAACAAAATTACCGATGTATCTAAATTTGCCTGTTGCATTTCATGAGCAGCATTTGTCATACCTTTAGCTACCTCTTCTCTAAACAAAGCGATACCCTGACCACGAAGTTGCGCAGCTTCACGCTCGGCAGTTGCTGCAATTTTAATGGCATTTCCGTCTGCTTCAGCACCTTTGGTTTTGGTAATTAATAAAGCCTGACCTTCGTTTTCAGCAGCCGCTTTTAAGTTATTTGAAGCCACAACACGACTCATAGAACGCATAATTTCTTCATCGAAAGTGATATCGTTTAACTGCAAATCTTGCAAATGATAACCCCAACCATCTAAAACCTGATCGATTTGTTCTTTAACGTGTAAAACGATTTCATTTCTTTGCGCCAATACGTTCGCCTGCTTTTGCGTAGCTACATATGCACGAATTGAACCTTCAATCGTTCTGATTAAAGCCTGCATTAAATTGGTAGCATCAACAAATTTGAAGGCTACGTTTTTTATAGTTTCTTCATCTTGATTTATAACCGAATAGAGAAGCATTGCCTTAAAATATACATTTGCCTGATCTTGAGTTACGGCTTGAAATGATAACTCTACCGAACGATTTTGAATAGATATGCGAGAATAAATTTGCTCAATTAAAGGGATTTTAAAATTTAAACCAGGCCTTAACAGACGTTGATATTTGCCAAAAACCGTTACAACTGCTATTGTACCTTGTTTAACAGTAACAAAAGAGCTTAACAGGATAATTACCCCGAGGAAGATGAGAATGTAGATTGTATATTGCATAATTAGATTTTTTTATGAAGTTAGAAAAAATTTCATATAAACTACCTGCTGCATTTTTGTAGCTTTACTTAACTAACTTTTAAAACCGTATGAAAAAAAAATTAATTCTACCTGCGGCCGCTTTGTTAATTTTAGCAGCTTGCCAAAATGACAAAAGCCACCAGGCAAATGAAGCCGACCAAAGAACGGTATTTTTTGATACCGCCGGCATGGATACAACCGTAAAACCAGGCGATAATTTCTTCCTTTACGCAAATGGTAAGTGGATTAAGGATACCGAAATTCCGAAAACAGAAACAGGATGGGGTTCCTTTTACACTTTGTACAATGATAACCTTAAAAATTTAAAAGGTATTTTAGAGCAAGCCGCTAAAGGCAATGCTACAAAAGGCAGTGCAGAACAAAAAGTTGGCGATTTTTACGCCAGCGGCATGGATTCGGTTACCATCGAAAAATTAGGGGTTGAACCGATAAAACCATTATTATCAAAAATTGATGGTATTAAAAATGGCAAAGATTTAATCAATTTTATTGCTGATGGTTATAAAAATGCTGAAGGAGATTTATTAGGTTTTGGTGTTGAACCAGATGATAAAAACAGCACGAAAAATGCTTTGGTTTTCTCGCAAACTGGCTTGAACCTGCCTGAAAGAAGCTATTATTTAGATCAGGATGAAAAAGCAAAGAAAATAAGAACTGAGTATTTAGCTTATATTTCTAAAATTTTTGCACTTGCAGGCGATTCTGTAAATGGCAAAAAATATGCTGATGATATTCTTAAACTGGAAACTGCCATTGCTCAATCTCATTCTACTCCCGTTGAATTAAGAGACCCGGTTAAAAACTACAATAAGTTTGCCGTAGCCGATTTTCAGAAACAAGTTCCTGATATCGATTTTAAATCTGTTTTAAGCAAATTAGGTACAAGTACTGATACAATTATTGTTCGCCAGCCGAAATACTATAAAACTTTAGCTGCGCTGATAAAAACTCAGCCAATTGAAATCTGGAAAGAGAAACTGAAATTTGATGCTTTAACTGATAAAGCTTATGCTTTAACTCAAAAATTTAGAGATGCAAGATTCGAATTTTTCGATAAAACGTTATCTGGTCGCCAATCGCAAAAAGAGCGTTGGAAATCGATGGTTAACAACACAGACAACAATTTAGGCGATTTATTAGGTCAGTTGTATGCAGAGCAATATTTTAAACCAGAAGCTAAAAAAAGAATGCTTGAGTTGGTTAACAATTTGCAAAAAGTTTACGAGGATAGAATTAAAAAGCTTGACTGGATGAGTGCTGAAACCAAGAAAAAAGCACTTGAAAAACTTAATGCCTTTGTTAAAAAGATTGGTTATACCGATAAATGGAAAAAGTATGACGATGTAGAAATTTCTAAAAACACATTCTTTGCTAATCTTCAATCTGCAGAAAAAAATCAGTACAAAGAAATGATTGATAAGCTTGGAAAACCAGTTGATAAAAGCGAGTGGTTTATGACGCCTCCGACTGTAAATGCATACTACAACCCCGCTTATAATGAAATCGTGTTTCCGGCAGGTATTTTACAATTTCCATTTTTTGCCTTTAATGCTGATGATGCAATAAACTACGGTGCAATTGGTGCGGTAATTGGTCACGAAATGACTCATGGTTTTGACGATCAAGGTCGCCAGTATGATGCAACAGGAAATTTAAAAGAATGGTGGACAAAAGAAGATGCGGCTAAGTTTAAAACCAAAGCTGATAAAGTTGGCGCATTCTACAGCAATTTTGCTTTGTTAGATAATCAGCACGTAAATGGTGCCTTAACAATGGGCGAAAACCTTGCAGATTTGGGTGGTTTAAATATTGCTTACGATGCCTTTAAATTAACTAAACAAGGGAAAGAAAGTGATAAAATAGATGGTTTCACGCCAGATCAACGTTTCTTTTTAAGTTTTGCGCAGGTTTGGAGAATCAAAAACCGTGACGAAACGATGCGTGTTCGTTTAAAAACAGACCCGCACAGTCCGGAAATGTTTCGTGTAAACGGACCGGTTTATAATATGGAAGCTTTTTATAAAGCCTTTAATGTTCCTACAACTGCCAAAATGTACATTGCGCCAGAAAATAGATTGGGCGTTTGGTAAAACTTTATTCTTCTGCTCTCTATAGCGCAGGAATAATATTTAAAGCCACAGATTTACAGATTCAAAACCTGCAAATCTGTGGCTTTTCGTTTTTCGCATAATTCGTTACGCCATTGTAAAACAAAAACCACCAAACTTTGTCTTAGTTGATACTAAAAACTAAAATCATGAACGTAAAACGAACTTTCGGAACTATTTTAACTATCCTAGGTGTTATCGGATTAATTTATGCCGGATATGGTTTTGTAAACCACAGCCAGCAAACAAGAGGACTTATGGTTTATGGGATTATCGGATTAATTTTCTTTGTTTCTGGTATTGGACTAGTAAAGAATACTAAAGACGAGTCTTAAAACACTTAAGGCAAAAATTTATTTTGATAGTGCTTTCATATTCGTATAATTGCATTCTCTAAATCATCCCAAAATTTATTAAAATATAATTAATTATGGGAGAAGAAATGCACTATCAACTTATTAGTGAAAGAATTCGATTAAAAAGAATTCAGTTAGAGATTACTCAGGAAAAAATGGCTGCAGAATTGAAAATATCAATAAGCACTTATTCTAAAAATGAAAAAAATGCAAAAGATATTCCTTTGGAAAGATTTTTTCACATTGCGCAACTGCTAGATTTTCCGGTCGAGGAAATTATTTCTCAGTAGTTATTTATTTTTCTTCTTGCTTTTTATGATGAGGTATTGGCTGTAAGCCACAAGTGAACCAGCTAGAATGATTACGCCCGCAGAAAGCAAATTTTTGGGGTTTTGATTGATATAAAATGCCGCTGCAAAAACTAAAATTATTGCACTAATGCAGATAATGTAGTGTACGTAAATCAAATTTTTCATTAAGCAAATATTCTTAATTTTAATGGTATTGATGTAAGCGCAGTTTAATCTTTTGGGCTTATTCTATTGTTCTCGAACTTTAGTTGATGCCCTACAAAATCAATGTCTGTTAAAGCTTTGATCTTTTTGAATGCAGTATAATTATCATCGAGTGTTAATCTATTGATTTTATCCTGTTTTACAGAAATCATATCTGCATATAAAAAATCACCTTTACTATTAATTTTGAGCTGTAGAAGCGGCGCAAAACCATTTGAACCTTTAAGGCTAAACATACCGTAAGTACAGAAATTACCTAAACTATACGCTATAAACTTATTTTTATAAACCTCTACTGCACGGCTTACATGCGGACCATGACCCAAAACTACATCGGCACCAGCATCTATAACCGCATGGGCAAACGCATAAACATTACCTCTGTTCTCATTATAAAAGATTTCATTTTTACGAGGAACATGTTCAAATCTAGCACCTTCTCCTCCTCCATGAAAAGAAACAATTACGATATCTGCCATGCTTTTCAGTCTGGCTACAAGTGCTTTGGCGCTATCAATCTTATTTATTGATACTGTATTTTCGTTCGGGGCGAAAGCGCAGAAGGCATATTTTACACTATCTTTCTGGAAAATCTCAAAAGGTTTGTTCAATTGTCCTGCGTAGTGAATTTGTAGAGAATCTAAAATTCTGGCTGTATTTTTACGTCCTTTTGCATCAAAATCTCCAACATGATTATTTGCAATGCTCAAAACATTAAATCCAGCCTTTTTATAAATACCGGCATAACGTTCGGGCATTCTGAAAGCATAACAATTGTTTGGATTAATGCCATTACATTTTGTAGAATTTCCAGTGTTTAAGAAGCATCCCTCTAAATTTCCAAATACAATATCTCCTTTTAGCAAGCTATCAACCGCCTGAAAACTGTTAACCGCATCATCTGGAGGAAGGTTTGTTTTTGAAGGAAAAGCGGAACCCAGCATAATATCGCCAACGGCAGTTATTGAAATTGTATCCTTAATCTTCCTAATTATTGTATCAGATTTTACATCATTAACTACAACTTGTGCATTGTTGCTTGTGCAGCTAATAAATACAATTAACACAAGGAATGATAAAATAATACTATGGCTTAACTTCATTAATTAATTTTAGGTTATAAAAAAATCCTCCAAAACTAATTCTGGAGGATTATATATTTTTAATTTGATAAAAATCCGAATTGGATTATTCTACTGTAAAGTCTTTCTTAAACGATTCAAGTATTCTCCCACCCTTGTAAAAATAGCGGCTGTAATAAGGCTCGTTTAAATTACTGATAACTACACCACGAGAACTAGATGCATGAGCGAATCTGTTATCGCCTAAGTAAATACCAATGTGTGAAATACTTCTGCTTTTTATTTTGAAGAAAACCAAATCGCCTTCTCTTAAATCTTCTTTTGATAAAGGATCTACCATGCTAAAAATATCCCTAGAATTTCTTCTGATGGTTGTGTTGAAAACTTTATCGTAAATCGCTTTAGTAAATGCAGAACAATCGATGCCTTTTTTTGTATTTCCGCCGAAACTGTAAGGAGTTCCAATCCATTCGTATACAAATTTGTATAGCTTTAAGTTAGATGTTGCATCTACAGCTACACCCATAACCTGAGAAAAATACTGTGAAGCTAGGTTGTCTGGGTCATTTAATTCTTTGCCTGTTTCTTTTGTTTTTGTTTGCGCAAATGCGGCGGAGAGCGTGCAAATAGCGATTAGGGATGAAAACAAAAATTTTTTAATCATGTTATACAGTTATGTTTGGGTACTTCACTTACACATTAACGTACACCACTTAGGGCTTATTGTTTGAGCTTCAAAATTATTAATAATACAAATGTTATCCAAATGTTTATTGTTAAAAACCGAAAGTTATTAACATTTTCCGGATTTCGAGTCTTATTTTTCAAAAAAAGTAAAATAAAATTTGATTGTTTCCGATTAATCGTAACTTCTTAAACATTTATAGGTTTGTGTAAATTAATTAGGCAAACTAATCAATTATCAGAATTAAATTTCACGATCTTTTAATTCCATATTATGTTAAAGGGCTAAGTTTTGTTTCAGGAAAATCGATAAAGGTAAAATCTCACAGAACAAATAATACATTGCAAGTGTAAAAGACTGTTAAATGATATTTTAGCCCTATTATTATGATGTTTTTACAATAGAAAGTGACAAAAATTACAATAAAAAAATTAGATTTGCTGTCGCAAAAAACAAATAACCTTAAAATGAGTGCAGTAGAAATAAATAAAGATACCTGGTTGAAGTGGTTCGAGTCGATGTTGCTTATGCGCAAATTCGAAGAAAAAACTGGCCAGTTATACGGACAACAAAAAATTCGTGGCTTTTGTCATTTATACATTGGACAAGAAGCTGTAGTTGCAGGTGCAATATCTGCAATGCAAAAAGGCGATTCAATGATTACTACTTACCGTGATCATGCTCATGCTTTAGCTTTAGGCGTAAGTGCCGATAGCATTATGGCAGAAATGTATGGTAAAGCTACAGGTTGCTCAAAAGGTAAAGGTGGTTCTATGCACATGTTTAGTAAAGAACATAACTTTTATGGTGGCCATGCAATTGTTGGAGGTCAGATTCCACTAGGTGCTGGTGTTGCTTTTGCAGAAAAATATAAAGGTACTGATAATGTTAACATTTGTTACATGGGTGATGGCGCTGTGCGTCAGGGCGCATTAAACGAAACATTTAACATGGCTATGTTGTGGAAATTGCCTGTTGTTTTTGTTTGCGAAAACAATGGTTACGCAATGGGTACTTCAGTACAACGTACTACAAACATGACCGATATTTATAAAATAGGTTTAGGTTTTGATATGCCTTGCGCACCTGTTGATGGAATGGATCCAGTTGCTGTACACAATGCAATGGATGAAGCAATTCAACGTGCTCGTAAAGGTGAAGGACCAACTTTCTTAGAAATGAGAACTTACCGTTACCGTGGTCACTCAATGTCTGATCCTGCAAAATATCGTTCAAAAGAAGAATTAGAAGATTATAAAGCTAAAGATCCGGTTGAACATGCAAGAGAAACTATTCTTAATGAAAAGTATGCTGACGAAAAATGGATTGAAGAAGTAGAAGCTAAAGTTAAAGCTACGGTAGACCAAGCTGTGAAATTTGCAGAAGAATCGCCATGGCCGGATGCATCTGAGTTATACAAAGATGTATATATGACTGAGAACTACCCTTACGTAATGGACTAATTTTATAAAGATTTCAATTAATTAGATATAATGGCTGATGTAATTAAAATGCCCAAAATGAGCGACACCATGACCGAAGGGGTTTTGGCTAAGTGGCACAAAAAAGTAGGCGATAAAGTGAAAAGCGGCGATGTTTTGGCAGAAGTAGAAACTGACAAAGCAACAATGGATATGGAATCTTACTGGGATGGTGTTCTTTTATACGTAGGTGTAGAAGAAGGAACAGCTGTACCTGTTGATGCTATCATGGCCGTTATTGGTAAAGAAGGCGAAGATTACAAAGCAGCGTTAGAAGCTGAAAAAGGTGGTGAAGCTCCAAAGGCTGAAAGCACTGATGCTCCTAAAGCTGAAGATAAGAAAGAAGAAGCTGCCCCTGCGCAAGGTGGTGGTTTAAGCGAAGAAGAATTAGCAGCAAAAGGTGTAACGGTTATTCGTATGCCTTTGCTAAGCGATACAATGACTGAAGGCGTTATTGCTGAATGGCATAAAAAAGTTGGCGATAAAGTTAAGGATGATGATGTTTTAGCTGACGTAGAAACCGATAAGGCAACTATGGAAGTTATGGGTTATGCAACTGGTACTTTATTACACATTGGTGTAGAAAAAGGTTCTGCGGCAAAAGTAAACGGCATTATAGCTATCGTTGGCCCGGAAGGAACTGATGTTAGTGGTATTTTAGCGGGTGGTTCTGCTCCGGCTGCAAAAGCTGAAAGCAAAGAAGAAGCTCCGAAAGAAGAAAAACAAGCTACAACTGCTGATGCTGGTTCATCTGCTCCTGTTGCAGAAAGCTCATCATCAGATAGCCGTGTGAAAGCATCTCCATTAGCAAAGAAAATTGCTAAAGATAAAGGAATCGATTTATCGCAAGTTGCAGGTAGTGCAGAAGGTGGCCGTATTATCAAAAAAGATATCGAAAACTTCAAACCAGCTGCTGCTCCGGCAAAATCAGAATCAGCTCCTGTTGAGAAAGCTTCTGCTGCTGCTCCAGTAATTCCAACATTTGTTGGTGAAGTTAAATTTACCGAACAACCAGTTTCGCAAATGCGTAAAGTTATTGCAAAACGTTTGGCAGAAAGTTTATTTACGGCTCCACATTTCTACTTAACCGTAAGTATTGATATGGATAACGCAATGGCTGCTCGTACTGCAATCAATGCAGTTGCTCCTGTGAAAGTTTCATTCAACGATTTAGTAATCAAAGCGGTTGCTGTAGCATTGAAAAAACATCCGGCTGTTAACTCATCATGGGGTGGCGATAAAATCCGTTTCAATGAGCATACTAACATTGGTGTGGCTATGGCTGTTGAAGATGGTTTATTAGTACCTGTTGTGCGTTTTGCTGATGGTAAATCTTTATCACACATTTCTGCTGAGGTAAAAGACTTTGGTGGTAAGGCTAAAGCTAAAAAATTACAACCTGCAGATTGGGAAGGTTCAACTTTCACAGTTTCTAACTTAGGCATGTTTGGTATTGATGAGTTTACATCAATCATCAACTCTCCTGATGGTGCAATTTTATCAGTAGGTGCTATCCAAGCAGTTCCTGTTGTTAAAAATGGTGCGGTTGTTCCTGGTAACGTAATGAAATTAACTTTAGGTTGCGATCACCGTGTGGTTGATGGTGCAACCGGGGCACAATTCTTACAAACATTAAAAGGTTTATTAGAGGAGCCAATCAGATTGTTAGCATAATTAACAGTTTTCAAACTGATAAAATATTAAAGCCATTCCTGTAAAGGAGTGGCTTTTTTGGTTTTAGTGATTTTCTTTATGCATCCGTAATTCTAAATTTTATAGCCACAGATTTACAGATTATTGTTCGAGGATTGTCCAAGGCATATTAGATAAGTTTCACCTAATCTGTAAATCTGTGGCAAACCTAAAGTACTTTACTTTGTTAATTATTGAAACCCTTCAATCATGGATAAAGAAAAATTGATTCAAGAAGCTTATCTGGTTTCGCATAAATTAGAAGAAAACGGGAATATCCCAAACAATCCGTTATATCCGCTGATGATTTATAAAGGTGCATTTCTAATCCATCCTGATGATGAAATAGAAGTTATAAAAACTGTTTTTGCCAAAAACGGATATACTAATGCATGGATTGATGGCATTTTCGATTACCATCATTACCATAGCAACACACACGAAGTTATGGGTGTTTATTGCGGCAAAGCCGATGTTCAGTTTGGTGGCGAACACGGTGTTTGCATCGAACTTGATAAAGGTGATGTAATTTTAATTCCGGCTGGTGTTGCGCATAAGAAATTAAAATCAAGCGATGACTTTCAAGTTGTTGGTGCATACCCAAAAGGTGCAGATTACAACATTAAATATGGCGAAGCCAACGAACGACCGCAAGCAGATGAAGACATTGCTAAAGTAGAAAAGCCAGATAGCGATCCGGTTTATGGAAGCAAAGGCCATTTATTTGAATGCTGGTACAACCAAAATTGCGAAAATGTGTAAAACTCTTTGCCTTTAACCATTCAAAATTCTTTAATTTTCGGGTTTTAAATTTTACACTACCTGAATAAATGAATTTTAAGCATATAATTTCTGCATTTGCAATTTCTATAACATTGTTTACCGCCTGTAACCCTAAAAAAACAGAAGAGAAAAAAGCAGCAGAGAAAAAAATAAGAGTTAAAGAAGATGATAAAGCCGATAGCCTTTTACTTGCATATAATCCTGAAAAGGGCGATAAATGGATTGCTGATTTTGTAACCAACTTACATAAAAAATACGGCTTCAATGGAAATATGCTTGTTGCTAAAGACGGCAAAATTCTTTACGAAAAAGCAATCGGCTGGGCAGATTACTTACATCGTGATAGCTTAAAAATTAACTCGGAATTTGAACTTGCTTCAATTACAAAAACTTTTACCGGCGTTGCCATTATGCAATTGGTAGAAGCCGGTAAACTTTCGTTAAATGATGATGTAAAAAAGTTCTTTCCCAACTTCCCTTACGATGGCATTACTGTAAAACTACTTTTGAGTCACCGCAGCGGAATGATGAATTATGTTTATTTTATTGATGACATCTGGAGAAAAGAAAAACGACCAATGAAAAAGGGCGTAACCAACCAAGATGTAATGAATGTAATTGCCGAGCGCAAACCAAATCCTTACACCAAGCCAGATAACCGCTTCCACTACAATAACTCAAATTTTATGGTACTCGGTGCCATAATCGAAAAAGTTACAGGTCAGCGTTATTCTCAGTACATGATGGAACACGTGTTTAAACCTGCAGGATTAAAACATACGCATGTTTACAGTACATCTGAGTATGAAAAAATTCCTGTTGATGTTGTTGGGCATGATAGAACCTGGCGCTACTCGGTAGCACAGAACTTTCTTGATGGACCAGTTGGTGATAAAGGTATTTACAGCACCGTTCACGATTTGGTTTTATTTGACAAGTACTTGAAAAATGAGCGTTTGCTAAGCAAAAAAAGTTTAGATTCATCTTACGTTGGGCGTAATAAACCTGTAAATGGGCACTTTAACTATGGTTACGGTTGGAGAATGTTCGATGGTGAAAAGATGGATAAAGTGGTTTACCACACAGGTTGGTGGCACGGTTTCCGCCATATTTATGTTAGAGATTTAGATAAAAACATTGTAATTATCTTTTTAGGTAACCTAACCAACGGCAGCTTAATGCACCTTGATGATTTGTACAAGCACTTCAATATGCCTGTTATCCGCAAAGGTGCGTATCATGGTAACGGAAGTTTACCAGGTAGCGACGAGGACTAAAAATTACATCATTTGTTTTTTTTGAAAATGAACGCTTGGCGTCAATGGCGGTCGGCAGCCCCGCTATTGCCAATAGTCCCGATGAAACCTGTGCATTAGGAAAGTAATTAAATAAGCAAAGTAAATTGATGCTTAAATCGGGAGCTATTTGGCGCTATGGGGTTTATGGTGATTGGCGACCGCAAGGAAAATCCACCCAAAAGCATTAAAATAAGTTAAATAGCCCCGACAAACGCGGAAATACTTTTTAGTGTGCAGAACCTTAAGTACGCTGCTATGAACGAATTTTTATTTATTTAAATTTACTCCCAACTAAGCCTAAGCTCTGTTTCCCCGTTCTACTTTTAACCGGCCTAACAAATTTTTCGGAACACACCTTCAAACCCACACCACTACCTTTAAAAGAAAAATTTTCAGCCGGCAATTTTGTTTCTTTTGTTGTCAAAAGAAAAAAGCCTGTCTGGCTAAGACAAATAACACCCCGCCCTACGGGCACCCCTCTAAAAAAGGGGAATACAAATCGCAAAATAAAATTTTGTACAATTCCCTCATGCTAATCGGCAAATAAATAATGCTTAATTAATATCGAATAATTAAATTCTTAAAACAATTTGTCGATTTTTGCTTTTTAATTAAAACAATAAAATTATGTTCGATAAATTATTCGCAGCACAGCAAAAAGCCGAAGAAGTAAAGAAACGTTTAGATACCATTTCGGTATTTGGAGAGGTAGAAAATGGTGCAATTAAGGTTACGGCAACAGCTAACAAAGCCATTACTGGTATTGCAATTGATGAAGAATTTTTCAAAAATGCTGATAAGGAAGAATTAGAAGAGCTTTTACAAATCGCGGTAAATAAAGCTTTGGCTAATGCCGAAGAAGTTAGTAATACTGAGATGCAAGCTTCGGCCAAAGATATGCTTGGTGGCTTAGGCGGCATGTTTGGTCAATAAAGTATACGCTCTGTATATTCTAAAAACAATTCAAATCTTAATATAACTATGAAATTTACATACTATGGTCAGTCTTGCTTTGTATTAGAAGCAGACGGCAAAAAGTTTCTTTTTGATCCATTTATAAAGCATAATCCTTTAGCTAAGGATGTTGATACAACAAAAATTGAAGCCGATTATATTTTGGTAAGTCATGGCCACGGCGACCATGTTGCTGATTTAGTTGAATTGGCAAAGCAAACAAATGCGCAGGTAATTGCAATGGTAGAAGTTGCAGACTGGATTAAAAAACAAGGCGTAGAAAATGTTATTGACATTAACTTTGGAACCCAGCAATTACCTTTTGGCAGTTTAAGAACTGTTTGGGCAGTACACAGCAGCTCAAATCCTGATGGCAGTTATGGAGGGAACCCTGCAGGTTTCGTTTTAACTTTAGAGGGCAAACAAATTTATTATGCGGGTGATACAGCGTTAACTTTAGAAATGAAATTGCTTGCTGATTTACACAACTTAGAATATGCCATTTTGCCAATTGGCGGGCATTACACAATGGGTGTTGATGATGCTGTTATTGCAGCGAAATACATTGATTGCGATAACATTATCGGTGTTCATTACAATACTTTTCCACCAATAAGTATTGATACAGAAGACGCTGTTTCGAAGTTTAAAAGAGAGAACAAAAATCTTTTATTGCCCGAAATAGGCGAAACCATAACGTTATAAAAAACAGAAGGCTCCAACTTTGCAATTGGAGCCTTCTAAAAATTAAAACCTAAACCTAGTTCCTTTTGGCAGCAGCTTTATTTTCTTTGTAACGCATATCTGCTGTACCATCTTTCTTTGTTGGACCTGCAACTTTAGTTACTACTTTTGTTTTATTTTCTTTAAAACGCATATCCGGCGTTCCATCTGCTTTTACTTTAGCAGCGGTTGTTGTTGTTTTTGTCTCTACTTTCTTAGCTCCTGCCTTTGTAGTTGTAGTAGTTGTTTTAACTGCTTTTTTAGCTTGAGTTGCAGTTGCTGGTGTTTGCGCAAATGTTGTTGACAAACCAAATGCTGCAATTGCGATTAAACTTAATAACTTTTTCATGTTTTTCGATTTTTTTAACTCTTTAATTGGTTGATATAAAATTGATAAATCGGGATGAAGTTTTTATGAAGATAGGAATAAATATTGTTACCTAAATAATTTAACATATTTTGGATTTTAAGTTTTTGAAGTGGTAGAAATTCTAATTATCAGGAAAAACTATTGATTGCTCCACCTTTCCATCTTTATCATAAACTATCCAAGTTCCTGTCTTTTTGCCATTGTTATAAGAGCCTTTTAATTTTACTTTACCTTCTTCATATTCAACATAGCTGCCATTTAAAATTGTTAATTTCTCATCGCTAAAAGTTTCTCTTTTTAGTGGAATAAGGTTATGATTAGATGTTGTTCTTACCCAAATCGCACTATCTAACTTATAAATTTTGTAAATGTTTACGGCTTTTTCTTTCTTAATCTCTTTACCGCCAATGTGACTGTAACTATATAAAGTATCGCTTTGCTGTGCAAAAACACTCAAAGAAATTAAACTTAAAGCACAAAGCAACAACGTTTTCATATTAAAAAGATTAATGTGCGGCTAACCAATTATCGCCCTCGCCTATTTCTACAACTATTGGTACCGTTAGTTTAATTGCGTTTGACATTTTATCTTGAATGATGGCTTTCATAACTTCTTTCTCAGATTTTACAACGTCAAAAACCAACTCATCATGTACTTGCATAGTCATGGTAGATTGCAGATTTTGCAATTTCATTTCCTTATGGATGTTAATCATCGCAATTTTAATCATATCTGCCGCTGAGCCTTGAATCGGAGCGTTAATTGCATTTCGCTCTGCAAAACCTCTAACAGTTTGATTTGCCGAATTAATATCTCTTAAATAGCGTCTTCTGCCCATTATCGTTTCTACGAAACCATTTTCTCTGGCAAAATTCATTGTATCGCTCATATATCGCTTTATACCCGGATATTGAGTAAAATACTGTTCGATAATTTCTGCAGCTTCTTTACGTGGTATACCAAGGTTTTGCGATAAACCAAAAGCCGACTGACCGTAGATAATACCAAAATTTACTGCCTTTGCATTTCTTCTCTGTGTACCATCAACCTCCTCTATGCTAATCCCATAAACTTTGGCAGCAGTTGCGGTATGAATATCGATACCTTTAGTAAAAGCATCGAGCATGTTTTCTTCTTTGCTGATTTCAGCAATAATTCTTAGCTCTATTTGCGAATAATCGGCAGATAAAAGGATATGGTTTTCATCTCTGGCAATAAAAGCTTTTCTAACTTCCCTACCACGTTCTGTTCTAATTGGAATATTTTGAAGGTTAGGATTATTAGAACTTAACCTTCCTGTTGCAGCTACAGCCTGGTTATAAGAAGTATGCACACGGCCAGTTTTTGGATTTACCATTAACGGAAGCGCATCTACATAAGTAGATTTTAACTTTTGTAACTGGCGAAAATCTAAAATATCCTGCACAATATCGCTTTTGCTGGCTAAGGCTAAAAGAACATCTTCTCCGGTTTGGTATTGACCGGTTTTCGTTTTCTTCGCCTTCGGATCTAATTGCAATTTATCGAATAAAACTTCACCCAGTTGCTTTGGTGAGGCAAGGTTAAATTTAACTCCGGCTTTTTCATAAACATTCTGTTCAAACTTAATAATTTCAGTTTCCAGCTCTTTAGAATAAGCCTGCAAAGTTTCAATATCTATACGAACGCCTTCTTTTTCAATATCAGCTAGTACATAAACTAATGGATTTTCTACTTCCTCAGCAAGTTTAGCCGCATTTAATTCGGTTAACTTTGGCTCAAAAACATGCGCCAGTTGAAGCGTAATATCAGCATCTTCAGAAGCATAATCTACAACTTGTTCTACAGGAACATCACGCATGTTTCCCTGATTTTTTCCTTTCGGACCAATTAATTTGGTTATCGAAATTGGAGAGTAGCCAAGGTAATTTTCAGACAAAACATCCATTCCATGACGGGTGTCTGGATCTATCAAGTAATGCGCAAGCATGGTATCAAACAGTTTTCCTTTAACCTCGATACCATACCATTTTAAAACTAAAATATCATATTTAGTATTCTGACCGATTTTTTCGATTTGCTCATTTTCAAGCACAACTTTAAATTCATCAAGAATGATTAAAACTTCATCGCGGTTAGCAGAAAGTGGAATGTAATAACCTTCGCCTGGTTTTATTGAAAATGATAAACCAACCAACTCTGCCATGTTTGCATCTGTACCGGTTGTTTCTGTATCAAAAGAAATTCTTTTTTGCTGAAGAAGTAACTTTATTAAACCCTCACGTTTTTCAGCAGTATCAATTAATTGATAATTGTGCTCGGTATTTTCTATGTTTTTGGCCGGTAATTGTTCAGCTGGCTCTTCTTCTAAAGTATTGGTGTAAACTACGGTTTCACCTTGTTGGTTACCAAACAAATCGGTTTGTGTTCCTTCTTGAAATCTGGCCGTTGTCACAGAGAAACCATCGCCAAAAACTCTTTTACCCAATGTTCTAAATTCGAGTTCGGTAAATAATGGCTCTAATAAATCTCGGCTAGGGTCGCAAAGTTCTAAACTGGCTTCATCAAGTTCTACCGGCACATCCAATAATATGGTAGCGAGTTTCTTCGAGATTAAACCTTGCTCAGCAAAGTTTTCTACATTTTCGCGTTGCTTTCCTTTTAGTTCGTGTGAATTGGCAATAATGTTTTCCATCGAACCATAAGTTTTTATCAAGGCTTTGGCAGTTTTTTCACCAATACCAGGAATGCCCGGGATGTTATCAACAGCATCGCCCCATAAACCTAAAATATCAATAACCTGTAAAACATTCTCGATTTCCCACTTGGCTAAAACCTCTTTAACGCCTAATATTTCCATATCGTTACCCATTCTAGCAGGTTTATAAATGAAAATATTTTCAGAAACCAATTGAGCAAAATCCTTATCAGGCGTCATACAATAAACCTGATAACCTTTTTGTTCGGCTTTTTTTGCTAACGTGCCGATAATATCATCTGCTTCGTATCCATCAGAAGTAATTACCGGAATATTGAAGCCTGTAATCAGTTTTATAACATAAGGCATTGCCGCAGCTAAATCTTCTGGCATCGCTTCTCGATGAGCCTTGTAAGCTTCGAATGATATGTGTCTTTCTGTTGGTGCTTCGGTATCAAAAACAACGGCTATATGCGTTGGCCTTTCTTTCTTTAAAACATCGAGCAAGGTATTTGTAAAACCCATTACTGCCGATGTATTTATTCCCGTTGATGTAAAACGAGGGTTTTTACTCAAGGCAAAATGCGCTCTGTACATTAGCGCCATACCATCTAAAAGAAAGAGTTTTTTATTATTCATGTGAAAAACGGTTTAATATTTACCGAAAAGCAAAATTTTACTAAGTGATAAAAGTAACCAAAGTTAAGGTTTAAGAATACATTATAAATTAAATTAACCAAAAACAAATTCAAGAATCATCAAAATAAAATTGAATACTCCATGAAATAGAATTGAATATTTTATTCCAAATTTTATTCTTAGATAACCCATAGAAATCCCACTAAACATCTGTGATGAGGTATAAATCAAAAAAGATGGATCGCTAAGCGTAAGCCCCTTCATATTAGTGAAGTGAACTATACCAAAAAAAATGGCAGTGAAATAAAAAACAAATGGGTATGTTTTATTCCAAATTGACAGTCGCCTTGATGTACTAATTCGTTTAAGATATCCATGTAAAACAAAAGATAGTGTTAAAAAAAATATAAGTATTGGCCATATTAAATAACTGCTATCTATTAAATAAATAGTTATTATCGCAAAAGAAAAACATAAAAAATAAACTGTTGCATATCTCTTTCGAAGATGCCATCGAAAAAGATACTCTTCAAATATTGGCGCAAAAACACATGCAATTATAAATGCTACAGTGACACCATATTTCTTCAAAAAATCGAGCTTTTCTTCATATTCTTTAATAACTTTGAAATGAGCAAGGACAATGTAAAAGCTTAAAATTAACCCAGCAAATAGCAGGCTTACCATCAAAAGCCACAAGAATTCGCTCCAAAGAGTTTTTCTGTTTGTTATTTGTTTTAATAGCTTAGGACTTTTTAAAAAATCCCAATAAGTTGAGAGTGTTTCAATCATTATCGCTTAATAATATTTTTAGGCACAACAACGTTATACCACATACCACTAACATATGAAGATTTTTAGCTTTTTTTCTGCAATATTTTTTATCAGTTTTTTCTCTGTTAACGCTCAAGATTTTATCGTTAAAAATAATGATGATGTAATTCGTGGTACAATTAAAGGCACAGATTATTTCTCTGTTTATATTAGCGCTAATGATGAAGCAGATGTAATTCTATTAGCTAAAGATGTGAAAAACTTCTTCTGGAATGGTAACAGCTACATTAGTAAAGGTTTTGCTAACAAGAAAAACTTTGAGTACCGTTTTGTAAAGGTTATAGAAACCGGAACCGTAAATCTATATTCATTTGGAGGTGGAACACTCGTCCCTGTAAAAAAGGAAAAGAATGTAAGATTCAGACCATCAGTTGGTATTGGTACCGGAACGGGTGGTTTTGGTGGAATGGGTATGGGCGGAGGAATTAGTATCGGTGGTGGCAGAAACAGTGCTCCAGAACCACCGATCGGTGCCCCAGTTGTTCGTTATTTTATTGAAAAACCAGGAACAGGACCGCTACAGGAAATTCCAATAAAAGCGATAACCGAAGAAGAAAGAAAAGCTGAAGTGCGTAATATTCTACTTCAAAAATTAGGCGACCAACCAGCTCTAAAAGGAAAAATAGAAGCTAATACTGCGCTAAACAGCAAAGATGTTGTTGAATTTGTTAGAGAATATAATGAGGTGAAAAAATAGGAACAGGATTTTTAGGATTTAAGGATTTTAAGATGAAAGTGACATTTCCAGATTAGTTATGTTTCAGCTTTGCATAAATGGATAAGCTAATCGCCTTACCATTTTTAATTTCACAATTTTTCATAGTTCCTTCGTATTCAAAAGCTAATTTTAGCAATGCATTCTTACTATTTCATTCTCAGATTCTACAAAAGCTTCTATTCTGTTAACATTTAAACTATCAAATGCGTAATTACAAATTGCAGTTGCTGATTCATCTATAATTCCTTTTTTCCAATATTTAGGCAGTAGCCAAAATCCTATTTCAATCTTTTTGTGTGATTTATTAAAGTTATTAAATCCAACAGCACCAATAAATTCTTCACTTGCTTTATTGCAAATTGCCCACCATAATCCTGTACCCTCATTTTGGAGTGCTTTAAACCAAATTAATTGATCTTGAGTTTCCTCCAATGTCTGATAATACACTCCGTAATGTTTAACAACATCAGGGTTAGATAAACCATTATAAATACTTTCTACATCAGAGTCTTCAAATTGCCTTAATCGCAGTCTACCAGTTAACAATTCTGGAAAAACATTTGTCATCTTGCGCAGCAATTTAGTAAATGATCATTAACCATTCCTGTCGCTTGCATGTGTGCGTAACAAATTGTTGTTCCGAAAAATTTGAAGCCGCGTTTTTTCATGTCTTTGCTAATTTTATCTGATAATTCTGTTCTTGCAGGCACATCGCCCATTTTCTCGATACGATTTAAAATCGGTTTCCCATCAGGAATAAATCCCAATATATAGCTAGAGAAACTGCCAAATTCTTCCTGAATTTTTATGAAAAGTTTAGCATTCGTTATAGCGCTATTTACTTTAAGTTTATTTCGGATTATCCTGGCATCATTCATTAAACGCTCAACATCTTCATCGCCAAAGGCAGCAACTTTTTGTACATCAAAATCTGCAAAGGCCTTTCTATAATGCTCCCTACGTTTAAGAATTGTTATCCAACTTAAACCAGCTTGAGCACCTTCCAAAATCAAAAATTCAAAAAGCGTCTTATCATCATAAACAGGCCTTCCCCATTCTTCATCGTGGTACTTTACATAGAGTGGATCTGAGCCTGCCCAAGAGCAACGAATTGAGTCATGAGTCTTAAGTCCGAAGTCTTGAGTCATATTACGCGAATTTAGCTGGGTTATTAATCATGAAGTTTAATAATTTGCTTATTTCTTCACACTTAGCATCTAGCATGTTATAGGCATCATTTGAAATATATGCGCAGGCAAGTGCTACATCTAACCAAACTTGCGTTTCACCGTTTTCCATATCTGCATCAGTTAGTTTGCTGATAAAATGGTTTGGATACTTTCTCTTTTTATATGCTTCTCCGATACTACTACAAATAGATCTTGAAGACCTTCGAATCTGATCAACCAAACTATATTGTTCTATTTTCGGAAAATCTTTTGTTATATTATGAATTTCCATTAATAAAGAAAACCCTTTCTTATATACAATCAATTCTCTGAACTTTCCCATGCGAAATATTTTAAACGAATATAAGATTTTAGGTCACAGACTCATGACTTTTGACTTAAGACTTTTGACTAACTAAAAGTTCATCCCAATACTCAACAGCCCTTCTGTAATGTGGAATAACAATACTTCCGCCAACTAAATTCGCTATCATAAAAATCTCGTTCATCTCATCACTGTTTACGCCTGCATCGTAGCATTTCCCTAAATGATACTTTATACAGTCATCACAACGCAAAACCATTGAAGCCACTAAGCCCAACATTTCTTTGGTTTTAACATCTAAAGCACCATCGGCGTAACTTGTTGTATCTAAAGCAAAAAATCTTTTGATGTTCGTGTTTGCAGTATCCATAATTCTATCGTTCATTTTTTCGCGATAGCCGTTAAACTCTTCTACTAATTTACCCATGGTTGAAATTGTTAAATCTTTTTCTTCTATTAATTGTTAAACATTAAACACAAAATTATGAAAATCATCTCTCCAAAATTTCATGCGGTTATAGATTATATAATGGTTATGTTTTTGCTGATTTCATCAGATTTATTTGACTTATCTGATTCCGCAACATTACTAACTTATATTTTAGGAGGTGTTCATTTTCTACTCACCATTTTAACCAGGTTTAGCGGCGGAATATTCAAAATTATCCCAATAAAACTTCATGGTATAATTGAATTTGTAGTGAGTATTGTTCTGGTTATTTTGGCCTTCACCGTTTTTAAAGGCAATATAATTGATGAAATTTATTTCGCTTGCTTAGGCTTGCTAATATTAATTGTTTTCGTGTTAACAGACTATAAAAACACTACTAAAACGATTATATAATTTCTTCTAGAGGGTTCCAAAACACTTTTTTGAAATTTACCACTTTATCATTTTTCACTTCAACTCCTTCTTTAGCAAGCAATTCCTTCATTAATTCTGGCGAACTAAAATGAAATTTACCGGTTAACAAGCCGCTGCTGTTTACAACCCGATGCGCCGGAACTTTAGGATGCGCCATACCTGCATAAGCCATTGCATGCCCAACCATTCGTGATGATTTAGCTGCACCCAAACTTTTTGCAATGGCACCGTAAGAAGTAACTCTGCCTTTTGGAATCAGCCTTGCTACTTCATAAACCTGCTCGTAAAAATTAATATCCATTACTCAAACGAAAACTGTATGTAATTAATGTTTTTATCGTGAAGCAGATATTTTTTCTCGTAATAAGTTTTTATCGAAAGAACTTCGTCTGCAAATTCTGATGTATATAAATGATCGGTATTTTTATGTATTGGTAATTTTAATTCCTCTACTTTTTCATTTGTGTAAAGATACAATTGGTCGTTATCTGTTTTTAAATTTACGCGGCCACCATCTTTTAAAATGATTTTGTATTTATTCAAAAAGCCGGGAAAAGTTAAGCGTTTCTTTTCGCGACTAATTTGTGGTTGAGGATCGGGAAATGTAATCCATATTTCGTCAATTTCTCCGGCTTCAAAATAATCCAGCAAGTTTTCAATTTGAATTCTTAAGAAGGAAACATTGTTAATACCTTCTTCAATTGCGGTTTTAGCACCTCTCCAAATCCTATTACCTTTATAATCAACACCAATAAAATTTTTATCCGGAAATAATTTTGCAAGATTTACAGAATATTCACCTTTTCCACATGCCAGTTCTAGCACAATTGGATTATCATTATTAAAATGTTTACTAGCCCAATTTCCTTTTAAAGGCTTTCCCTCATCTAATTGCAGTACGTTTGCAAATGTTTCAATCTCTGCAAACCTTCTAAGTTTATCTTTACCCAAGAGTTTTTTTCGTCAAAAATACAATTAAATCATTTAACGGAATTTTTTTTCCAAATAATCTTAACATGTATTTGGCTAATGTGTTGTATTTTCGCATGTATTTTTAAAATTCAACATTGAAAAAATCAGCAAAAATTTACATAGCAGGTCACCGTGGAATGGTAGGTTCGGCGATATACCGCAAATTGCAAAAAGAAGGTTATACAAATCTGTTAACCAGAACATCTGATGAATTAGATCTTCGAAATCAACAAGCAGTTTTAGATTTTTTTGCTGCCGAAAAGCCTGATTATGTGTTTTTAGCAGCCGCAAAAGTAGGCGGAATTGTTGCAAACAATACTTATCGTGCTGATTTTCTTTTCGAAAACTTAGCCATTCAAAATAATGTAATCCACAGTGCATATCTCAACAACGTTAAAAAATTAATGTTTTTAGGTTCGAGTTGTATTTACCCAAAAATGGCTCCTCAACCTTTAAAAGAAACTTACCTTTTAACCGGAACTTTAGAAGAAACTAATGAGCCTTATGCCATTGCAAAAATTGCCGGAATTAAAATGTGTGATGCCTACCGCGACCAATATGGCTGTAATTTTATCTCGGTAATGCCAACCAATTTGTACGGCTACAATGATAATTACCACCCACAAAATTCACATGTTCTGCCTGCGTTAATACGCAAAGTACACGAAGCTAAAATCAACAACGAAAAGCAAGTTGTGGTTTGGGGTTCGGGTTCGCCCATGCGTGAGTTTTTATTTGCTGATGATTTGGCAGATGCTTGTTATTTCTTAATGGAGAATTACAATGAGTCTACACTTATAAACATTGGTGTTGGGCACGATTTGACGATAAAAGACTTAGCCTTGTTAATTAAGGATGTTTTGCAATACGATGGAGAACTCGTTTTTGATGCCAGCAAACCCGATGGTACACCTCGAAAATTAATGGATGTAAGCAAATTGCATGGATTAGGCTGGAAACATAAAATTGAGCTTCGCGAAGGAATTACTTTAGCTTATCAGGATTTTCTAAGCAGATACTAATTATTTCTTAGCCCTTATTTTACTCAGAAATTCTGGTGTAAAGCCTAAATATGAGGCCAGCATATATTGTGGTACACGCTGTACAAATTCTGGAAATAATCTATTAAAGTGATTATATCGTTCTTCAGCGGTTTGGCTATACATAAACTTTATTCGCATTTGCGATGCCTGATGTGTTTTTTGTAGGATGAGCCTGAAATACCTTTCTAGCTTAGGCAATTGCTTAAACAATTCATCATAGTTACGATATTCGATTGCAATAACCTCTGTGTTTTCTGCCGCTTGAATATAAAATTCGGATGATTTTTGAAATAAGAAACTTGATAAATCAGTAATCCACCAATTTTCGATAGCAAACTGGGTAGTTTGTTCAGCACCTTTTATATCGATAAAGTATAAACGCAAACAGCCTTTAACAACAAAATAATTGGCTTTACAAATTTGCCCTTCCTCTAATAAAAATGCTTTCTTTTTTATCGTTATCGGCTTGAGTAATGATGTTAGGATTTCCTGTTCATCACTACTCAAATCGATAAATTTATTTATGTGCGTTAATATTTGGCTGTACATTTATTGCTTAATATGATCATGCTAAATTAGCATAATTAAAAGCTTACAGCGAAAAGGCTTTTAAATCTGGTTGTGCCCACTCTCCCCAATCTTTCATTGCAGCCATTAAAACCTTTTTTAACCCTGCATTATCTACCGGTTTACCTTTAGTAGGTGGCAAAAGTTCCTTTTCTGGAACAGTAACTTCGGTTACTTTGGTAGCGAACCATGTTATGTTCTCGTGTGGAAGTGCTAATCCTAAAATCATCCCAGGTAAACCTGCGAAAGATTCGGGACCACCAGAAACCGCAATTTGGTTGGCATAGTAAGCCACAACGTAAACTGAATCCATTATAATTGCATTCGCTCTGCGACATTCGTATCCAGCAATTTCTCGGGTTTCATCTGTTATTTTCCAGTTTATTTTACGAATAGTATCTTTTACTAAATATGTTGCCTCGTAAACACTTTTTTGAATGGTATTAGTGCCAGAATTAAAATCGGTACCAATAATATTTTTTAAATCAGCAATGGGATTATTATTTAACCAATTATTTGACGTTGGCGCAGCTTCGTCGTTAAATTTATACAAGCCTTTTTCGCTATTAAATTTTAATGTGCTTTTGGCCGATTTAAATTGAGGAAAATTCTTTTTATAATTCTCAAAAGATTGAGTCATATAACTTTCGTTTCTAGTGTTGATTCGCTTTTTTATTAGGGCATACATGTTCGAGCGTTTCTCATACTCTATAACACCACTTTTAACGAAGTGTACATTTTGTGCAATGCAGTTATTACAGATAAAAACTGCAGTTAAAATTATCGTAAGTTTTAATATTGTTTTCATGGCTATTAATTTTGAGGAGCTGGAGTAGCTGCGCCACCGCCCATTTTAGTAAAATCCCAGCTTACTGTGAACATAAAATATCTTCTAATGGTTCTGTAACTGCTCTGTGTAATGTTACCATTTGCTGCTGAACGGCTAAATCCTTGGTTCTGGTTTAACAAATCGAATCCTTGAATTGATGTTTTTAAATTCTGCGCCTTGAAGAATTTTTTGGATACTGTCGCATTCCATAAAAACTGTTTAAATGATTCGTTAAAGGCCTGTGTTTTTCCACGGTAAGTATATTCACCATCTGATGTAATTTCAAACTTACCAGGCAATTGAACAGAACCTGAGAAATAACCTTGAGCACCCCATCCATTACTGTTAAATGCTTGCTGAACTGAAGCCACAGTCGTAGTGTACTGAGGACCGAAATAAGCATAAAAATTATATTTACCGTCTTTGTATCTGTTAACATTAATTTGAGGTGAATAGGTCATATTTTGAGTTTGGTTCAATACACTATTAATAAAGTTATAAGATGTATTTCCATTCATATTGAAACCAACACCCATATTTGTACCCAAAATTTTTCTGCCGATACTTGAGTAAACGCTAAAATTAGATGGCATTTTATCAGAAATATTTACGGCCTGGAAAGTACTTTTACCAGCAGCGTCAGTAATTACATTGCTAACAATTGGATTGTTTGTAAAACTATAATATCCACTAATGTAAATAGATTGACTGCTCAAAACCTTGTAAGAATTGTAACTAGCATTTAAGCTACTTCTGAAAGATGGCCTTAAATCCGGATTTCCTAAAGTAATATTTAGTGGATCGGTATTTACTCTAATTGGCTGAATCTGCTCTAAGTTTGGTTGTTGTGTATTACCATTATAATTTATACGGAAAGATTTCTGCTGAGAAAAATTATATTGATACATCGCCTGTGGCATGTAGTTAACAAATTTCCTGTCGTAACGTACTTGATTGTATAAATCTTCTTGTTTAAAGTTTACACCACTAAATTTAGAACCAACATTTAAAACACTCTTACCTTTTTTATAGTTAAAAATTGCACCTCCAGAATTAATAATTTGATCTAACTGATAATCGTTACTAAATTCTGTATCGAGAACATCGTATCTACCAGGAAGAGATTGGTTAAAAGATTTTCTATCCGAACGACCGTTAGACAAGGTTAAACCATAATTTAACACAACCGTTAATGTTTTTGAAAGCGGTTCTGTATAAGCCAAATTTGATTTGAATACATTGTTTTTAATGCTATTTACCTTGTACTGATTAACATTTGTAATGCTATCTAAAACACCATTCAGGTTGTAAAAACTATTTGCAGAGTTTAAATAACCATCAGTTTTATTGTCTGTAACCGATTGACTTAAATTAAGCGATAACGTACGACCTTTTTTCTTTAATTTCTTTGTTAAGAAGGCATTGATGTTAAATATTTTGTCTTCAGCATCGTTTGTTAAAACCCTCGAACTTGTATTCAACAAACTATTATTCCCGCGGGTGCTCAAAGTTGAATAATCCTGAAAAGTATCGCTATTTTTCAGTGTACCATCAACATTAATTTTTAAGGTTAGGGTTGTATCCAACTTAATTTCATACATCGCATCAAGCTTCTGTCTGAAAACATCGTTATCATAATTTTGTGTAGATGTGTTGTTAATTATACCTGTAGATAAGTTATTCTGACTAATTGTATTTCTATCACCAAAAACCCTTAACGAACCAATTTTGTAGTTTGTGTTTAAGGTTTCTTTATCACTGTTCCATTTGTTATCGAAGTGCAAACCACCAGTTCTGGCAACCGGAATACCTTGACCATTATACTGGCCACCCCAACCTTCAAACTCATCTCCACTGCTGGTAAAATATATTCCACCATCATCGCTCACAGTACCCCCACCTTGCGTGCCAAGTTTCTGGCTGTCTTCCCAACCTAAACCAACTCTACCGTTGTTACCTAATATGCCGTAAGCCGAGAACTTTTTCTTGCCTGCAAATTTGTTAAACATTAGTTGCCCTTGATAGAAATCATCAGTACCAACACCGGCTATGGCTTTTCCGAAGTAACCGTTCTTAGCGTTTTCTTTAAGTTTAATGTTTAGCGTTTTGGTTTTTTCACCATCATCAATACCTGTAAAAGTAGCCTGGTCGCTCTTTTTATCATATAGCTGAACTTTATCAACCATATCTGCACGGATGTTTTTGGTTACCAAAGTTGGGTCATCTCCAAAAAACTCTTCGCCATCTACTAAAACCTTAACATTTTTTTGGCCTTGAGCGGTTATTTTTCCATCCTTATCAACCTCTATTCCCGGAAACTGCTTAATTAAATCCTCTACTTTTGAATTTGGCTCAATATTATAAGCTTGCGGATCAAATTCAGTAGTATCGCCTTTAATTTTGATGGCAGAACGGTTTCCTTTAATAATTACATCGGCAAGAAGTTGTGCTTTTCCTGTTAAGTTAATTTTTCCGTAATCAACATCTTTCTTTGTAGAATCGAGCACAAAGTGATCGACAAAATCAGCGTATTTAGGATAGGATACTAAAAGGATGTATTTTCCATTTCTGATGTTTGGAAGTTCAAATGAACCATTATCCGCAGCTCGGGTAAATTTTACCAAAGTTGAGTCCTTTGCATTTAAAACTGAAACTGAGGTTCCGCCCAGTATTGATGTTGCGGCCGTATCAATAACACGGCCCTTAATAGTATGCTGATTTTGAGCTTTTGCATTACAAAAGATCAGAAACAGAAAGCATACAACGAGTAGCATTCTTTTCATAGATGAGATTTGGTTTTCCCGACTAATATAAAACTAATATTTTAGTTTAAATACGTGTTAACATTTTTTAACAAAAATGTTATATAGAAATAACTTCTACTTAAAACGATTTATCTGAACACCAAGAAAGCTTGATGTTTTTTTGGTATAGATAAAATGCCCGTTCGTCTATAAATTACATACAATGGTATATTACTGCTAAATCTTGTGAAACGTTTCTGAAATGTTGTCGTCTTATATTCAAAACCTCCTAAAAATTTGGAGATTAAAAAACAGATTTATAAAACTTAAAATATTCAGGTCATGAAAAATTCTATTAAAAACTTATTCGCAGCAGCTTTAGTTATGGTTACTTTAAGCAGCGCAACACTTGTAGCAAATGCAACAGAATTAAACAGTAGTTATACTACTATAAACCAGGTTAAAAACATCAATAAAATCGCTGTTAGCGGTAATGTTAAATTAATTCTGATTCAAGACAGTAAAGAAAGTATTGAAGTTTTTGATAAATACTACGCAAACAATGCATTAGTACAACAACAAGGTTCGGTTCTTCGCATCAGTTCATTCTCTAAAGAAGCTTTAACAGTAATTGCACATGTGAACAACATTACTTCGGTAGAAGCATCAAACACTTCTAGCATTGCAACTTCAGGAAAATTTAATTTATTAAACCTTGAGGTTATCTTAAAAGATAAAGCATCAGCGACTATAAATGCAAATACAGTGAATTTATTTACTACTGTAAACGATGGAACAAGCCTAAATTTAGAAGGCACTACAGAAATGCATACTGCAGTTTTAGGTAACGAAGCAAAATTAAAAATGAACGAATTTGCCTCAACAAATACTAACATCAGCATTGCGCCAAAAGCAGTTTACGCAAGTAACTTAAGTCGTTACGAAGATTTAAAAATCGACTTATTAGAAAAACTTTTCTAATAATCTACATATATAGTTTAGTTTTAGTTAATGATAACATCGGCCGGAGCGATTCCTGCCGATGTTTTGTTTTTTAAGGATTTGTTGACCAAAGCCCTGCATCCTTAACAAATACTCTTCTGCTTAATTTTAATTGAGAAACGATAAGTTCTGCTAAATCTTCAGGTTGCATTACTTTGTCTGGATTTCCATCGGTAAGTTTTAACTCGATTGCCATATCTGTTGCCGTTGTGCTTGGCGTTAAAGAAGTTACACGAATATTGTGTTTTCTCATTTCTTGCATTAGCGAAGTTGACAATGCAATTAAACCAGCCTTTGATGCTGAATATGCACTGGTTACTGCCGCCGGGTTTAATGCCGAAGAACTAGAGATATTAATGATGTCTCCGGTTTGCTTTTCAATCATTTCTGGCACAACTGCTCTTGTAACATAATACGGCCCAAGCAAGTTTATTTTTATAATTTCTTCCCAGGATTCTGGTTCCATTTCTAAAAATTTTGCAAACTTTCCAATACCGGCATTATTTATCAAAATATCTATAAAACCTAAATCAGATTGAACTTTTGCAACTGCATTATTAACCGATTCTATATTACTAACATCGGCAGTAACGGTACTAATTTTTACATTGTAACCTGCTAATTCTTCTGCAAGTTTATCTAAATCACTTTGTGTACGGGCGAGCAACGCAACATTAACACCTTCTTTAGCCAATGCAATTGCTATCGCTTTGCCTATTCCTTTTCCTGCCCCAGTAATCAGCGCATTTTTTCCTGATATATTCTCCATTATTAATTTTTATTCTGTCGATTTAAGGCGAATTAATTCCATCCTCAAACCGACAGATTTTTTTCTTTACAAATCGAATTTTATTCCTTGAGCCAGCGGCAAGGTATTTGAATAATTGATGGTATTTGTTTGTCTGCGCATGTATGCTCTCCACGCATCAGAGCCGCTTTCTCTACCACCGCCAGTTTCTTTCTCGCCACCAAAAGCTCCACCAATTTCAGCTCCAGAAGTACCGATATTTACATTGGCAATCCCGCAATCAGAACCTTGGTAAGACAGAAACTGTTCTGCTTCCCTCAAATTAAGCGTCATAATTGCTGAAGATAAACCTTGTGGAACGCCGTTTTGCAAAGCGATGGCTTCATCAAGATTTTTGTACTTAACCAAGTATAAAATTGGCGCAAAAGTTTCATGCTGAACAATTTTAAATTCGTTTTTAACTTCTGCAATACATGGCTTAACATAGCATCCACTTGCGTACTTCTCTCCTTCCAAAACGCCACCTTCTACCACGAAATTACCACCTTCAGCTTTACATTTTTCTATCGAATCGAGATAAGCATTTACAGCGTCTTTATCTATCAGTGGTCCAACGTGATTATTTTGATCCAACGGATCGCCAATTCTTAGCTGTCCGTAAGCTTTTACCAGTTTAGCTACAAAAGTATCATAAACACTTTCGTGAATAATTAATCTCCTGGTTGATGTACATCTTTGCCCCGCAGTACCCACAGCTCCAAAAACTGCACCTATTAAACTCATATCTAAATCAGCATGTTCAGATATTATAATGGCGTTATTTCCGCCAAGTTCTAGCAAGCTCTTACCTAAACGAGCACCAACAGTTGCACCAACTGCTTTTCCCATTCTAGTAGAACCGGTTGCAGAAATTAACGGCACACGACCATCGTTCGTTAATAATTCCCCAATAACTCTATCGCCAATAATCAAGCTCGATACACCTTCCGGGATATCATTCGCTTTTAAAATCTCTGCAATAATTTTCTGGCAGGCAATTCCGGTAAGTGGTGTTTTTTCTGATGGTTTCCAAACACAGACATTTCCACAAACCCATGCAAGCGCAGCATTCCAACTCCAAACTGCAACTGGAAAGTTGAAAGCAGAAATGATACCTACAATTCCTAACGGATGCCACTGTTCGTACATTCTATGATTTGGGCGTTCGCTATGCATGGTTAATCCATAAAGCTGACGCGATAAACCTACTGCAAAATCGCAGATATCAATCATTTCCTGAACTTCACCCAAACCTTCTTGCAAACTTTTGCCCATTTCGTAAGAAACTAATGTTCCTAAAGCTTCTTTATTTTGACGTAAAGCATCGCCAAACTGGCGTACAATTTCGCCTCGTTTAGGTGATGGAACTGTTCTCCAATATACAAAGGCTTCTTGTGCTTTATCAATAATCGTTTCATAATCGCTTTCGGTAGCAACCTTAACTGATGCTATTTTTTCACCATCTACAGGAGAAAAACTATCTATGCTCTCTTTATTAGCTGAACCTCCCCAATTGTTACCCGTACTAAATGCAGGGTTAATATTTTCTATACCAAGTTTATTTAAAATTGATTTAATATCTGCGCTCATTTTTTGTTGTTTATTATATTTTTAAATCTATGGTTTACAATTTTCTTTTCTTCGCGTATCAATAATATGAATAATTTGCCAGCCCTTATCTCCCTTAACCATTTGGAAAGAGTTCACTCCACAATGGCTAAATTTCCATTGGATTTCTGTTTGTCTTTTATCTGTAATGGAGCTATCAAGAGCATTTTTTTTGTTTTTACTAGTGGATTGCTCTTGATGGTTTTCACCAATATAAAATTTATAATCTGTCCAAATAGAAGCCAAAGGCCCGTCGATTAAAATTTTTGAGAACACAATATGCTCATCATACTTTTGATTACGCGGTGTACCTATCATCTTTGAAAACCCCGAAACAGATTCTGTTTTAACAATATTTTTACCGTCTTTACTAACAATTGTTTGCAGTATACTTTCTTTAGCAAAGGCCGATGAAGCTAAGGTACTATCACCAGTTCTCATTCCTATAAAAAGATTGTTAACACTCTGCTTAATTGCATTTTCTTCATCACTTTGTGCCCACAAAATGTTAGCAAAAAGCATACATATTACAGCTAAAAAGGTTACTTTTTTCATGACTTATGCGTTACCGTTAATTAAATAAATTTATGCTATTTTTGTGAAAGAAGGGAAAAGGAACCGCGAAGCAGAAAAAAGTTATTGATAATTCACACACATCAAAACAACCAATATCATTTATTTTCAATGATTTACGGTCGCCAACTTAAACAATGTTGATAATTATTTTTACAGTTAATATGTAAATATTGTAAACTTATAATGTGTTTATCTGCTTATTGGCACGGTTCTTTAATAGTTTAATATATGGAAGAAGAATTCTTTTTTGAATCCAACGAAGATGCACAACGTTCGGTTGAACGTTACGAAGAAATGATCCGCAATAAGGACCAATATTTCTTTGATGCAGGCGCATTTGAATACATCGTAGATTTTTACATCGAGAAAAACGATCCGGTTAAGGCTTTGCAGGTGGTAGATTACGCCATTAGTCAGCATCCTTACGCAACAGTATTTTTAATTAAACAAGCACATTTATACATCTTAACTAACAATTACGATAGTGCTTTTGTGGCTTTGCAAAAAGCCGAACTTTTAGAATCATCAGAACCTGATATTTATCTGCTTCGAGGAAACATTTATCAAAATACCGAACGTTATGCCGAAGCTTTAGAGAATTATGAAAAAGCTTTAGGTTTGGCAGAAAGTACCGATGAAATACTTTTGCAGATGGCTTATGTTTACCAAAGCATGTCTGATTATGAAAATGCCATCGTTTACATTAAACTAAGTTTAGAGCAAAACATGGAAAATCAAGACGGCTTGTACGAACTTGCCTTTTGTTACGATGTTTTAGATAAGCAAGAAGAAAGCATAAAGTTTTATCAGCAATATATTGATACCGACCCATATTCTTATGCCGCTTGGTATAACTTGGGAAACAGTTTCCATAAATTAAATCTGTTTGAAAAAGCAATTGATGCTTATGATTATGCGATTTTAATCAAAGAGGATTTCAGTTCGGCTTATTTTAACAAGGGGAATGCTTTAGTTCAGCTTGATAAATATGATGAAGCCATTGATGTTTACAAACAAACTTTCGAATACGAGCAACCAAATGCGGATACTTATTGTGCGATAGGCGAATGTTATGAAAAGCTCGAAAAAATGGATGAGGCTCGTTCTTACTATAAAAAATCGGTAAAAATGGACCCAAAAATGGCTGATGCCTGGTTTGGAATCGGGGTTACATTAAACCATGAAGAACGTTATTTCGAATCGCTACATTTTTATAAAAAAGCGATTGATTTAGAAGGTGAAAATTCTGATTTCTGGTTTGCAATGGCCGATGCTTATTATAAATTAAATCAAATTGATGAATCTATTGATGCTTACGAAAAGGTTTTAGAATACAACCCTTTGGATATTGAAGCCTGGTTAGATTTCAGTACGGTTTTATACGAGCAAGGAAAACTTTTAGAAGCTTCGGAAACGATGGCTGAGGCGATAAAAAATAATCCGGAAGCGGCAGAGTTGTATTATAGAATGGTTGCTTACTTGTTTGCGCTTGGCCATTATGCTGATGCTTTGGGTTATTTAGAAACCGCATTAACAACCGACCCAGAAAAGCACTATATCTTATTCGAATACTTGCCACAATTGCAAGATAATAGTGCAATTATAAATGTTATTAACCGTTACATCAGGTAAAAAGAGTGTGAGAAAATTTTGACATATAAATCTCAATTTTTTTTCCACTTTTGTACACATATGAATTACCCATTATTAAACGTTCCCGAACGTCCGGAAAAACCACGCCAAAAAGGCATAACAATGGTTATGGATAAGGGATTAAGCCTACGTCAGGTAGAAGATTTTCTAGATGTTGCGGGCGTACATACAGATATCGTAAAATTAGGCTGGGCTACCTCTCATGTTACTCCAAAGCTTAAAGAAAAATTGGCGTTATATAAAAGTGCAGGTATTCCTACTTATTTTGGGGGTACATTATTCGAAGCTTTTATCATCAGAAATCAGTTTGCAGATTATCAACGTGTTTTAGATCAATACGGAATGGAATATGCAGAAGTTTCTGATGGTTCCATAGAAATTGAGCATGACTTAAAGTGCGGTTACATTAGCGAACTTGCTAAACAGGTAACTGTAATTTCTGAAGTTGGAAGTAAAGATGCTGCTAAAATATTTGCTCCATATAAATGGATTAAATTGATGCAGGCAGAAATTGCTGCAGGTTCTTGGAAAGTTATCGCTGAAGCTCGAGAAGGTGGAAATGTAGGTATTTATCGTGGTAGCGGAGAAGTAAGAGAAGGCTTAGTTGATGAAATTTTAACACAAATACCTGAAGAAACCATTATTTGGGAAGCTCCTCAAAAAGAGCAACAAGTATGGTTTATTAAATTAATTGGTAGTAATGTTAATCTTGGCAATATTGCACCAGCTGAGGTTATTCCATTAGAAACAATTAGATTAGGATTAAGAGGCGATACTTTTGACCACTTTCTTAATTTAGGAAAATAGTTTTCTCAATAATTAGTGATATTTAAACATATTGATGGCTTTAGCTAAACCAGCTAAAGCCTTTATTTTGTTGCCTAAAAGCAATTCTGTATCTTAACGCATTGCCCAAACGTATATAAAAATGAAAACCTACGGTTTAATCGGTTATCCGCTTTCACATTCCTTTTCAAAAAAATATTTTACTGAAAAATTTTTGAATGAGCATATTGAAAATCATCAATATGAGCTTTTCCCAATTGAGCATATTTCATCTGTACCGGCATTATTGGAAAATGATGCCACCATTTGCGGATTAAATGTTACGATTCCTCATAAAGTTTCGGTATTGCCATTACTTAATGAAATTGATGAAGCTGCAAAGATTATTGGCGCTGTAAATTGTATTTCTGTTAAAACTGTAAATGGAGAAAAACAGCTAAAAGGATACAATACAGATGCATTTGGTTTTGAAGAATCGCTGACACCTTTACTAAAACCACAACATACCCAAGCTTTAATATTTGGAGATGGTGGCGCAGCAAAGGCCGTAAAATATGTATTGGATAAATTGAATATTGAATACAAAACTGTTGTAAGAAAACCAGTTGCTGGCGCAATCCTTTACACCGATATTACCACAGCTCTATTAAAATCTCATAAACTGTTAATCAACACGACTCCGTTGGGTATGTCGCCAAATTATGATGGTTGCCCCGATATTGATTATGAAGTTTTAACGGATGAGCATTTGGCTTACGATTTAGTGTATAATCCGTTGGAGACAACATTTTTAGCAAAAGCGGCACAGCAAGGTGCGAGTATAAAGAACGGATTGGAAATGCTTTACAAACAAGCAGAACAAGCTTGGTTTATATGGAATAATCTGGGTTAAAAAACGTTTAATAAAATTTAAAGCAGGATATGAATTTCAAAAACCCATTTTTTCTACCGATAATACTACTTTTATTTATTACGGCCTGCCAAAACAACGATTATAGTCCGAAGCCAAGAGGTTATTTTCGAATTGTTTATCCCGAGAAAAAATATCAGGTTTTTAATAGCAATGCGCCTTTCAGCTTTGATTATCCTGTTTACGCTAAGATGGAAAACGATGATAAGAAAGGAAAGAAATTTTGGTACAACTTGCATTTCAATCAATTTAATGGCTACTTACATTTAACTTATTATGACATCGCTAATAAAACTATTTACGATGAAATGGTTGAAGATGCCAGAAAATTAGCTTTTAAACATACTATAAAAGCAAGTGCAATCGACCAGAAGCTTATCCATTATCCTGAGCGGAAAGTTTATGGAATTTATTATGCGATAGAAGGCAATACAGCCTCTTCTGTACAATTCTTTTTAACTGATAGCGCCAAACATTATTTCAGAGGTGCGCTTTATTTTAATGAACGCCCACAATACGACTCCATCGAACCAGTTGTTAAGTTTATCAAAAAGGATATTGATAAAATGATTTCGACCTTTAAATGGAAAAATTAGAAAGATAAATCATGATTAAAATAAAAATATTTACGTTTAACGCTTACGGCGAAAATACTTATGTGCTTTTTGATGAAACCAACGAATGCGTAATTATCGACCCAGGAATGTACGAGGGTTTTGAGCAAAATGAATTGGTTTCATTTGTTAAAGAAAATAATTTAAAACCGATTTCACTTTTAAATACGCATTGCCATTTAGACCATATTTTTGGTAATAAATTTGTTTTCGATACATGGGGGTTAAAGCCTCAGTTTAACAAAGGAGAATTACAGGTTTTGCAAGCTGTACCCAGTTATGCGCCACAAATGGGATTTACGCATTACGAATTATCTCCAGAGCCAGATACTTATTTAGGTGAAACCGGGACTGTAAATTTTGGTAATAGCAGTCTTGAGTTAATTTTCGCTCCAGGCCATTCACCTGCGCATCTATGTTTTTACAGCACAGCTGATAATTTTTTAATTGGTGGAGATGTACTATTCTATCAAAGTATTGGCAGAACTGATTTACCTGGAGGCAATCATCAACAGCTGATTGATAACATCAAAACAAAGCTATTTATATTACCAAACGACTGCAAAGTTTACCCGGGACATGGCCCTTCTACAACAATTGGATTTGAAAAACAAAACAATCCCTTTTTTTAGATGTCTATTCTTCAGACAAGAAATTTGAAATAAAAAGCTAAACATTATATTTAATCTGTGAACACGCCCTTATACATAGCCAAACGATATTTGTTTGCCAAAAAATCGACTAATGCGATTAACCTGATTTCGGGTATATCGATGGTTGGTGTTATGGTAGGGAGTGCCGCGCTAATTATAATCCTTTCTGTTTTTAATGGCTTAGAAGTTACCATTTTAAACATGTTTAATACGCTTACGCCAGAAATAGCAATTACACCAACTAAAGGAAAAACTTTTAATCCTGATACTGAATATTTTAATCAGCTTAAAAAGGATAAAAATGTTTATTCTTTTACCGAGGTTTTGCAAGAGAACGCCCTATTGAAATACAATAACAAACAGGCAGTAGGAATGGTTAAAGGCGTTGGATCGGATTTTTTAAAGAATAAAAAATTAGATAGCACGATTAAAGAAGGTCGATTTACATTAAGCAATCGAAGTGGTTATAGTTCTGTTATTGGTAATGCTCTGCAAAGTTATTTGGCCGTTAATACAGTTGATCCCTTTACCGAACTTCAAATTTTTTCACCCAAGAAAGACATTAAAGTTAACAGCCTAAATCCAACCGAAGATTTTATTACCAAAAGCATTCGCGTAAGCGGCGTGTTTGAAGTTCAGCAAGAATTTGATAATGGTATCATCGTTCCATTAGATTTTGCCCGCGAATTGCTGGGTGAGGCGCAAAATGTTTCTTCAATAGAAATTAACCTGAAACCAGGTGTTGATGTAGAGAAATTTAAAAATGAAGTTGCTGATAATGCCGGAGCTGCCTTCGAAGTTAGAAACCAGGCGGAACAGAATCGCTCGGTTTATCACATTTTAAATACTGAAAAGTGGGCAGTTTATATTATTTTAACATTCATATTAATAATTGCTATATTTAATATAATTGGTTCATTAACTATGTTAGTGATTGATAAAGTTAAAGACATAGCAATATTAAGCAGCCTTGGAGCGAGCAAAAAGCTGATAAAAAGAATCTTCCTTTTCGAAGGAATGATGATTACGATGTCGGGTTGTGTACTGGGGCTTTTAATTGGAGTGATATTTTATCTTCTACAGCATAATTTTGGTTTAATAAAGATGGGCGAAGGCAGCGACACACTTTTAAGTTCTTATCCTATAGGCCTTAAGTGGAAAGATTTTATTTTAGTTTTTGTAACTGTAGGGATTTTCTCATTTTTGGCATCTGCTTTGTCATCAAATTTAAGCGTAAAGAAGATAGATCAAATTAATCAAACAATATAAAAATGAAGTTATTTAAACAAGCAATAGTATTTGTTATACTTTTAGGTGTGGCCATTACCGCTTGTAACAGAGCTGAAAAACCAGAGGAAAGTAATACTAAGACAGTTAAGGGTTTGTACAGCTTTGGCCCGGAAATGAAATCATTTACTTTATGTGAGGATAACCGTGAGTATTGGGTTTTAGATAGCGTTAAAAATCTTGAGCTATCTTACAGCAACCTTAATTTCGAAAAACCGTACGAACCGGTTTATGTAGAACTTCAAGGCTATTTCACAAAATCTGATACCGCAACAGTTGCTGCAGATTTTGATTCGACATTGGTAGTTACAAAAGTTATAAAAATCAGCAAAGAAATTCCAGATGGACCTTGTGCCCAATAATTTCAGCAATTAATAATATTTTTAGGCCTTAACAAAGGCCTTTTTTATTTTTACATAAATACACTCGATAATTTACAAACTTGATATATGGAAGATATTAGCTGGAACGATTTTGAAAAAGTAGAATTAAGAGCAGGAACAATACTTGAGGTTTTTGATTTCCCGGAAGCCAGAAAACCTGCTTACAAATTAAAGGTAGATTTTGGTCCATTTGGCATTAAAACCAGCAGTGCACAAATCACTAAATTATACACAAAAGAAGAATTACCTGGAAAGCAGATTATTGGTGTAATAAACTTCCCTAAAAAACAAATTGGTAAATTTATGTCTGAGTTTTTAGTTACAGGTTTTGCTAATGAACAAGGAGAAATTGTTTTAAGCACAACACAGCAAACCGTTCCTAATGGAAGTAAACTGATTTAACCGAGTATGAGTTTTTACAATTTTGAAGATAGCAATCCCGAAGCTGAAGACATTCATTATATGAAACTTGCGCTTGCTGAAGCTCAAAAAGCATTAGCTGATAACGAAATTCCTATTGGTGCAATAGTAGTGAGTAAAAATAGAATTATTGGCAGAGGTTATAATTTAACGGAACGTTTTAACGATGTTACGGCACACGCAGAAATGCAAGCTTTTACCTCAGCATCGCAAACCATAGGCGGCAAGTACCTAACAAATTGTACGCTGTACGTAACCATCGAACCTTGTGTAATGTGTGCTGGTGCAAGCTACTGGACTCAAATCAGTAGAATTGTGTATGGCGCTCGCGAAGAAAAAAGAGGATTTTTATCAAAAGAAGTGAACCTTTTACATCCCAAAACAAAATTAAAAGGTGGCGTTTTAGCTGATGAATGCAGCAAACTGATGGCAGATTTTTTTAAAAAGAAAAGGTAGATTCATCTATTCAAAAGCAATAACATTCGAACTTTACAATCATTTAACATTCAAACAATTTAATTGATGATAATTACATGAACAAAACTTAACCTTCGAATGTTATATTTGCTTCAAGAAACATTTTTAAACTTAAACATATAATATTATGGCTTTTGAATTACCTGCGTTACATTACGCAACCGATGCTCTAGAACCGCATATTGATAAAACTACCATGGAAATCCACCATGATAAACATCACCAAGCTTACGTTACTAACTTAAACAAAGCGTTAGAAGGTAAACCTGAGGCAAATTCTAGCATCGAAGATATTATCAAAAACATTTCAAAATATCCTGCTGCAGTTAGAAACAATGGTGGTGGTCACTACAATCACTCTTTATTTTGGAACGTTTTAGGTCCAAATAAAGGTGGTGAGCCAACAGGCGAATTAGCTAAAGCTATCAATGCAGCTTTTGGTTCTTTTGCAGAACTTAAAACTAAATTACAAGAAGCTGGTGCAACTCGTTTCGGTTCTGGTTGGGCTTGGTTATCAGTTGGTGCTGATAAAAAACTTCAAGTTTCATCTACTCCAAACCAAGATAACCCATTAATGGATGTTGCTGAAGTAAAAGGCACGCCAATTTTCGGTATCGATGTTTGGGAGCATGCTTACTACTTAAAATATCAAAACAAACGTCCTGATTATTTAGCTGCAATTTGGAATGCTGTTAACTGGGATGCTGTTGCAGAACTTTACAAGAAAGCAATCTAAGCAACGCTTTTTCGTTAAAATACTGAAAGCCTGCAAACACAACTTGCAGGCTTTCTTATTAATTGATAACTTCGCATATATTTTAGCAGACATGAAAAAGATAATATTTTTATTCTTAATGGTTATAGGCATCAGCACATTAGCAAATGCGCAACAAAATAAAATGCCAACACCAACTGAGATTGCAAAGAAAAATGTGGAGGATTTAGATAAAAAGCTAAAACTAAACGATACTCAGAAAAGCATCATCTATAGCTTAACTTACACACAAGCTAAAGAACAGGCAGATCTTATTAAACGTCAGCAAGCGGGAACTTCAAGAGAGGAAGACGCTGATAAATACTACAAGCTACAAAACGAAACCACTAAAAACATTCGTAATGTTTTAAAAGGCGACCAGCAAAAGCAATACGATAAAATTATCGAAGAGCGTTTGAGTGGAAAATCTAATAAAAAGAAGAAAAAAGGTGAAGAAGAAGTTGAAGGTGACATTAATGGCCTTCTTTTAGCTAAGCCAGATAAAATGAACTAAGGTTTTAAATGCCTGAAATTTTACTTGCCGCCGTTATACTCGGCCTTTTACTTTCACCACAATTATTAGCTGGCTTTTTAGCCAAAAGAACCGGAAGAAATTTTTGGTTTTGGTTCTTTATATCATTTCTGATCCCAATTATATCGCTAATTATTTTAATTTTTTCAGAGGATAAAAATCCAAACCCGGAAAGCTACAAATTAGCTAGCCATGTAAGCGATAGAGATAAAAAAATAGCAGAGTAATTTATATTCCAACTACATCTTTTTTCTTTTTTTGCTTCATCGCTTTTGGTATAATTTCCAATATTTCTTCTTTTAAAGCATTAAGCATTCTTTTCTTAATAAAGTTTTTGTGCGTTACCAAACTAATCTCACGTACTGGCTCTGGTGTTTTAAAATATCTAATTTTCCCGGTTTGTTTTGCGTTTAATTCAGCAATTGCCAATTCAGGTAACAAAGTTGCGCCGCCATTCAAATCAACCATCCGTATAAGCGTTTCAACGCTTCCGGTATTATATTCTAAACCTTGTAACCGATTATTTTTGGTAGAGCGGCAAATATTCAACACCTGATTACGCATACAGTGACCTTCATTCAAAAGCCAAATATTTTCATCATTCAAATCCTCAGAATCAACTGCTTTTTTCTTGTACAGCTTACTGTTTTTGCTGATGTAACTAACAAAGGTTTCATAATACAATGGTGTTTCTGTAATGTTTGCATCGGTAAGCGGTGTTGCTAAAATGCCACAATCCAAAACACCGGTTTTAAGGTGATGAATAATATCTTCAGTTGTATATTCCCAAATCAGAAGTTTTAATTCCGGGTATTTTTCTAGCATAGCTGATATAACTTCCGGCAATAAATATGGTGCTACAGTAGGTATAACTCCAATTCTAAGTTCGCCTAAAACATCTTGTTGCTGACTGTTAATTAGCTCCTTAACCTTTCCACTTTCTTGCAAAATAATTCTTGCCTGCGCTATAATTTGAGCGCCGATTTCTGTTGGGCTTACAGGTTGCTTGCTCCGGTCAAAAATTTTAACGCTTAATAATTCCTCTAATTTCTGAACCTGCATACTCAATGTGGGCTGAGTAACAAAGCACTTTTCTGCTGCTGTTACAAAACTTCTGTAAGTATCTACCGCAACAATGTATTCTAGCTGAACTAAAGTCATATAGTTAAAAACAATTTATTTATTCAAATATATAAATTAAAACTATTTGATTCCTTATCAGAGTTAATAATCTTGAAAGTGATTTCTTAAACTACATTAAGTTTTTTAACGCACAAGATGTAGACCTTTACATCAACATAAAAAAACAAAATAATGGAAAGTAGAATCGACATTCAAAAAACAGAACCAGCCGCTTATCAGGCAATGTATGCATTAGAAAAATACTTAGCTGGCAGTCAGTTAACTCCAACTCATAAGGAGTTAATTAAAATGCGTGCATCGCAAATTAATGGTTGTGCATTTTGCCTTAACATGCACAGTGTTGATGCAAGAAAACTAGGTGAAACAGAACAACGCATTTACCTTTTAAACGCCTGGAAAGAAACAAATTTGTATACTGAAGAAGAGCAAGCAATACTTGCGTTAACAGAAGAAGTAACCTTAATTACCAATCACGTTTCTGATGCGACTTTTGATAAAGCAGCAAAATTATTTGATGAAAATTACTTAGCTCAGATTATTATGGCAATTGTAACCATAAATGCATGGAATAGAATTGCAATAACATCAAGAACTATGGTGGGCTAAATTTGGAAGAAATGAATTTCGCCTAATGGCGCCTACAGGTGAAATTTATTTCCTTTTGTTAATTTTTAAAAGCTCAGCAAATACCAATCCGGCAATTTGCTTTGCACCTTCTGTTTGAAAATGCGTATTATCTTTCTGCCCTTTTGGATAAGCTGCGGACTTACCAGAATCCAAATTCATAAAGTAGTTTTTAGATACAAAATCCCGACCTTTTTTAGTGAAAAACTCAGCAGATAATTTTGTTAAATCTATGAGTGGAACATTTAATTCAGTAGCTACATCTTTAACGGCTTGTGGGTAATCTCCATGCGCACTCCCTAACACATTATCTTTCCATGGATAATTCCTGGTAACTGGGGTAATTAATATCGGTTTTGCCTTTTTTAGGCGGGTTTCTCCAACATATAATCTAAGCAAATCTTTATAGCCAGCCGTATCGATGTATCTTTCCGGTTTATCTTTGGCAGCATCATTATGCCCAAACTGAATTAAAACTAAATCATCTTTCTTAAGTGTTTTCGTAACTTCTTCCCATCTACCTTCTGCCAGAAAAGTTTTCGTACTCCTACCTCCTTTGGCTTTATCTATAACCAAAACAGTATCGTTATCGATAAGACTATTTAATTTTTTCAAATTTTTATGATTAAAAAACTGCTGAAAAACCTGACCCCAACCCGTAAGTGGGTACCTGTTTTGAAGATAGTTTGGCTCCAAAGAATAATCAGCCATTGTAGAATCGCCAATTAAGTAGATTTTGGTTGGCTCTTTAACTGAAATAAAAGCTTGAAGAATCAAACCCACAAAGAAAATTACCGTTAAAATCAAATTTCTACTCATATTCTAAATTTTATCAAACCTAAACCAATCGTATTCTGCAACGCCCGAATCATTTGTCTGTGAATCTCGAGTAGCGAAAAGCCCGACTTTTGCACCAATCCATTGTCCGGCAACCGCTTGAAATTCTTTATCAATATCTATAAATGTAATCCCATCTTCACTATAACTAAATTTACATTTAGCGCCAGCATAAACTTTCACCCTTAAATAAATAGTTGGGGTTTTTAATTTCAGAATTTCTGTTGTTTGCTCTTCTTTTCCTTTATCTGCATTTTCGCAAATGCCCATACTTAAAAACAATGCATTCTTTTTGCTTTCAACTAATAGATTTGCATAACTCCTGCCCATAATAACTAAACCAGTTTTTTCATTTTCCAATTTAGGATTTGGTTTAAATGTGAGTTTAGTTGTAACCTGAAATTCATCAGCGGGAAATTTCTGCATCAAAACATTAGGTACATCCCACAAATTTTTAGAATCCTCAGGTATTTTCGCCGTATACAATTTAAGCACACCTTTTACAGCATCGGTAAATAACCAGGTTGGTTTCGGATTTGCCTGCCACTGCCATTGTAAACCTAGTTTTTGCTCAGAAAACTCATCGCTTTCAGCTGGAGTTAAAACAGGATAAACCTTCCCTACATTTGGCTTTTTGTATGAGAGCACAGGCTCGCCAATTCCATCTCCATCATTATCAATACCAATTATCGGCCAATTATTTACCCATTTCATTGGTTGCAAATGCACAACCCTACCATAAGCATCCTTATCCTGAAAATGCAAAAACCAATCCTCGCCAGTAGTAGTATTAACCCAAGCACCTTGATGAGGACCGTTAATCACAGATTTCCCTTGATGCATTACGACTTTCCGTTCGTAAGGCCCGTAAATATTTTTACTCCTTAAAACTACTTGCCAACCAGTTGAAACACCTCCTGCAGGAGCAAAAAGATAATAATAACCATTCCGTTTGTAAGCTTTTGGCCCTTCAATAGTTGGATCAAGTTCGTGCCCATCATAAACTATTTGTCCATTGCCAGTAGCTTTTGTTCCATCAGCATTTAAAGGCATAACAGCTAACACACTCTTAATTCCGGCACGACTACCAGCGTAGGCATAAGCGAGATAAGTTTTTCCATCATCATCCCATAACGGACAAGGATCTATTAAGCCTTTACCTGCAACAACTAATTTTGGTTCAGACCAAGCTCCGGTAACGCTTTTTGCTTTTGTTAGGTAAATACCGAAGTCGGGATCAGGGTAGTAAATATAAAACTCCCCATTTCTGAATCTAATTGCAGGCGCCCAAACGCCATTTCCATGTTGTGTTTTTTCAAAATGTTCAAACGGCGGCTGTCTCAATAAAGCATGTGCTACGATTTTCCAGTTTACCAAATCCTTCGAATGTAATATAGGCAAGCCCGGAACCGCATCGAAACTTGAGGCAACCATGTAAAAATCTTCTCCAACTCTAATTGCATCTGGGTCAGAATAATCTGCATTAATAACCGGGTTTTTATATGTTCCGTTCCTTTGATCGGAAACCCAAACTTTAGAAATATTTTGATTCTGTTGTGCGAAACAAGAGGTACTAATTAATGTCCAGAAAATAGTATTTAAAAGAGATTTCATTAGCGGGAAGAAAAAGTTAAAACTTATATTTGGTTAAACAAGGTTAGCGTAATTTTAAGTTGAAACCAACTCAAGTTATGCAATCGTTCCCGACATCGATTGCATCTTTAAATTTTGATAAACCTTCTTTAGCTTTAAGTTTATTGATTAAAATTGTCCATCATATTTTAGTTTTAGAACTCGGCTGCTTTTGAGGTTTACCAAAAAATGCAGCCGATTTTAATTTTATCTAACCAAATTGTATGAAATTACTCATTTCCCTACTGCTTTCTATCTTTTGCTTTACAGCTAGTGCAGTTGAAATTAAGCCGGATTATATAGTAGCTAACGACGGAACAGGTAATTTCAAAACTGTTCAGGAGGCAATAAATGCGGTGCCTGATTTTAGGAACAAGCAAACCGTTATTTTCATAAAAAAAGGAACATATAAAGAGAAGCTGATTCTGGCAGGCTCAAAGAAGAATGTTAAATTTATTGGAGAAGATTTAAGAAAAACGATTTTAACCTATGATGATTTTGCTCAAAAAAAGAATGTTTTCGGCGAGGAAAAAGGAACTTCGGGCTCATCTAGTTTTTATATTTATGGAGAAGGTTTTTCTGCTGAAAATTTGACGTTTGAAAATTCTGCTGGCCCGGTTGGTCAGGCTGTTGCTGTTTGGTCAGGTGGCGACAAATCTACATTCATAAATTGTCGTTTTTTAGGTTTTCAAGATACTTTATACACCTACGGAGGTAATAATCGCCAGTATTATAAAAACTGCTACATTGAAGGAACCGTAGATTATATTTTTGGAGCAGCAACGGCCTGGTTCGAAAACTGCACCTTATTTTGCAAAAAAGCAGGGTATATTTCTGCCGCATCCACCGCTGATACAACAAAATTTGGCCACGTTTTTAATAAATGCAAAATAATTGGAGATGCTCCGAATAACAGCTTTTACTTAGGCCGTCCGTGGCGTCCGTATGCAAAAGTGGCTTTCTTAAATTGTGAATTATCAGCAGTTATTAAACCCGAAGGCTGGAACAACTGGGGCAAAGATAGTAATGAAAAAACTGCTTATTATGCTGAGTACAATAATAGCGGAGCAGGCTCAAAATCGAACTCAAGAGTAAAATGGGCGCATCAATTAACCCAACAAGAATTTGAGTTATATACTTTGGAAAACGTTTTCCGAGGATGGATACCGGAGGCCAAATAAAACAACAAATCTCTTATTTACAGACACTTAATACTAATCAACACTGCCTTTATGCCATTTTCTTTGGCAACGATTGCATAGATTTCTCTTCGATTTTAGCAGTAAACACCGTACACTTGTTTATTAACAACCAAGTATATTTTAACTGAGCAACTAATGAAACATAATTCTGGTCGTCTGAACCAATTTAAAGGGCTATTATTTACAGCCATTTTGTTTTCTGCAAGCATAGCAGGAGCTCAAAATCAAAAGTTACCAACCATCCAACAAGTTAAGTTTAAAAAAGATACAATAAGCATTGCAAATTTTGGTGCCAAAGGCGATGGCGTTACCTTAAATACACAAAGCATTAACAAGGCGATTTCGGCAATGAACCAAAAAGGTGGCGGCGTGGTTTTAATTCCCTCTGGCTTATGGTTAACAGGCCCAATTGAACTAAAAAGCAACGTTAACTTACACATAAAACGTGATGCAATTTTGCAGTTTACGGCAGATTTTAATCAATATAAACTGGTTCAGGGAAACTGGGAAGGGCAGCCTGCCTGGAGAAACCAAAGCCCGATATCAGGTACCAACCTGGAAAACATTGCAATTACAGGAACCGGAATTATCGATGGAAACGGTGGTGCTTGGCGAATGGTTAAAAAAGATAAGTTAACAGAGTCTCAATGGAAAAACCTTACCTCATCAGGTGGTTCGGTTAGTGATGATGGAAAACTATGGTATCCCTCAGAGAAAACGGTTAAAGGCTCTAAGACTAAAAATGCGGGAGTAATTGTGCCAGGCAAAACAGCCGCCGATTACGAAGACATTAAAGATTTTCTTCGTCCAAATTTATTGGTATTAACAAACTGCAAAAAGATTCTTTTAGAAGGCGTTACTTTTCAAAATTCACCTGCATGGAACCTGCATCCACTGCTTTGCGAAGATTTGACTTTGAGAAATCTACAAGTTAAAAATCCATGGTTTGCTCAAAATGGTGATGGTGTTGATGTAGAATCTTGCAAAAACGTACTGATTGAAGGCAGCACTTTTGATGTTGGTGATGACGGCATCTGTATTAAATCTGGTAGAGATGAAGCAGGCCGCAAACGTGGTGTGCCGACAGAAAATGTAATTATTAGAAATAATGTTGTTTACCATGCCCACGGTGGCTTTGTAATTGGCAGCGAAATGAGTGGAGGTGCTAAAAACATTTGGGTTTACGATTGCTCGTTTATTGGTACCGATATTGGTTTACGCTTTAAAACAGCCCGCGGACGAGGTGGCGTTGTAGAAAATATTTATGTTGATAGAATTAACATGATTGATATTCCGGGCGAAGCAATTCTTTTCGATATGTATTATGCTGCGCAAGACCCAATTGTGCTTGCTGGCGAAAAACGCGAAGCGATTAAAACTGTAACCGTTCCCGTAACAGAGGCTACGCCACAATTTAAAAATATGTACATCAAAAATGTTGTGGCAAATGGTGCTGAAAAAGCAATATTTTTTAGAGGATTACCTGAAATGAATATTAAAGATATCTATTTGGAGAATGTAACCATTCAAGCTAAAAAAGGTATCGAAATCATCGAAGCAACAGGCATTTCTTTAAAAAATGTAAATGTTATCACTGCAGATACAAATCCGATTATATATATCCAAAATGCAAGCAATGTAAACATTAGCGGATTGCAATATAAAAACGGCGCTGAACTTTTATTCAACATCAACGGAGAAAAAACCAAAGCTGTTAAAGTAAACGGAACGGATGTATCAAAAGCAAAGAAAACATCAACCTTTGGCGAAGAAGTAAATAAATCGGTATTAGAAATTTCTAAATAATTTAAAAATGAGATTATCTATTTTATATACAACGGTTGTATCAATTGGCTTAAGCATTTTATCTATAAATGGTTTTGCTCAAAAAAAACTTTCTGAACAGCTTACATTAACTGCAATGGAAAAGCTTTTTCAAGACACAACCGTTTTGAAAACAGCAAAAGGACCAAGATGGAGTTATGATATGGGCGTTGTTTTAGAAGGAGCAGCAGCGGTTTGGAGAAACACAGGAAATGGCGATTATTTTAAATACATCCAATATTCTATGGATGCTTATTTGGATAAAGATGGCAACATAAAAACATACAAAGCAGAAGATTTTAACATCGACAACGTAAAAAACGGTCGTGCTTTATTATTGCTTTATAAAGTTACCGGGCAGCAGAAATACTTACTAGCTGCAACAAAATTATACGATCAGTTACAGCAACAACCCCGTACCAAAGAAGGTGGTTTTTGGCATAAAAAAATCTATCCAAACCAAATGTGGCTGGATGGATTATACATGGCCGAGCCATTTTATGCAGAGTATGCAACATTGATAAAAAAAGATGCTGCATTTGATGACATTGCCAATCAGTTTATCTGGATGGAAAAAAATGCCAGAGATTCAAAAACGGGTTTACTTTACCACGGTTGGGATGAAAGTCGCGAAGAAAAATGGGCGGATAAAACAACTGGAAAATCGCCAAATTTTTGGGGCAGAGCAATGGGCTGGTACATAATGTCCCTTGTTGATGTTTTAGATTACTTCCCAAAAAATCATCCAAAATATAATGAGTTGGTAGCCATTTTAAATCGTACAGCTACTGTAACGGTTAAATACCAAGATGCAAAATCGGGTGTTTGGTTCGATATTTTAGATATGCCGAAGCGTGAAGGAAATTATTTGGAATCATCAGCATCGAGCATGTTTGTTTATGGCTTAGCAAAAGGTGTTAGAAAAGGATGGTTACCAAAAACCTTTACAGCAGCGGCTAGTAAAGGTTATGCAGGTTTAAAGAAAGAATTTATCGAACAAGCCGGAGCTGAAAGGGTTAATTTAACCAAAACGGTTTCTGTATCTGGTTTAGGTGGCAAACCGAAGTATCGTGATGGAAGTTTTGAATATTACATAAGTGAGAAGGTAATAACAAACGACCCAAAAGGTGTTGGTGCATTTATTTGTGCTTCGGCAGAAATGGAGATTGCAGCCTTACCAAAACCAGGCAAAGGTTTAAAGGTTACGGTTGATAACTTCTTTAACAACGAATACATGACTGGCCCAACAGGGAGCAAAATTCCTTTCCATTATTTATGGGATGAAGACGACAATAATGGTTTCTCTCTTTTCGGGAAAATATTTAACGATGCAGGCGTAGCAACTTCAACACTAAAAGTGGCACCAACAACTGCAAATTTAAAAGGTAGTAACATTTACATCATTGTAGATCCGGATACGGAAAAAGAAACCGCTGCACCAAATTACATGAATGCCGAACACGCGAAACAAATTAGCGAATGGGTAAAAGCAGGCGGTGTTTTGGTTTTGCTTTTAAATGATGTTGGAAATTGTGAAATCTCAAAATTTAATGTTTTGCCAGAAACTTTTGGCATTCACTTTAATGAGGATAGCCGAAATAAAGTTCAGGGATTAAATTTTGAGCAAGGCGCAATAAAAATCCCGGAAGGAAATACAATTTTCAAAACCGCTAAAAAAGTTTACATCAAAGAAATTTCGACCATAAAAGTTAGTAAACCTGCAACTTCTGCTTTAACTGATAATGGCGATGTAATCATCGCGACAGCAAAATACGGCAAAGGAACTGTTTTTGCAGTTGGCGATCCTTGGTTTTACAATGAATATATCGATGGAAGAAAATTACCCAAAGACTTAGAAAATTTTAAAGCAACTAACGATTTGGTAAACTGGTTAATTAAACAAGCTCAATCTAAATAATGATAAATAAATTAAAAATATTATCATCCCTCCTATTTAGTTTTTTACTAATGTCTTGTTATGCCCAAACTCGAACCGACTCCACTGCCGATAAGATGTTAGTCTATCAGCTGGAAAATGGTGGTTGGCCGAAGCAATTAGAAGATAAAAGTGTAGTAAATTATGGCTTACCATTAACTGAAGATTTGCTTTCTAAAATCAAAGCTACAACAATTGCACATGCAACTTTTGATAATAAGGCAACAAGTAGAGAAATTGTTTATCTGATAAAAGCATACAACACAACTAAAAAACCAGAGTATTTAAAAGCTGTTGAAAAAGGTTTGGATTACGCTTTATCTGCACAAAATGCAAATGGCGGTTGGCCGCAATATTTCCCTGACAAAGCATTGTATCGTGCTCAAATAACATACAATGATGATGCAATGATTAATGTGCTGAACATTCTTCAAGATATTTCAACAAAATCAAACGGTTTTGATGCGGTTAATCAAAGCTATATTCCAAAAGCAGAATTGGCAGTAAAAAAAGGAATTGCTTGCATTTTAAAAACTCAGGTAAAGCAAAATGGAAATTTAACAATTTGGGCGGCTCAATACGGCAAAGATTCGATGTTACCTGCAAAAGCAAGAAATTTTGAGCCTGCATCTTTAAGTACGGCAGAATCTGTAAGCATTGTTAGATTTCTATTGCGTCTTCCAAAACCATCTCCAGAGATTAAGGAGTCGGTAGCCGCAGCAATTAAGTGGTTTGATAAATACAAAATTACAGGTTATAGATTTGAGCGCACAGCGGATTCAAAAACCAACAATAAAAGTGCTGTGCTAATTGCTGATGCGAACAGCACAGTTTGGGCTCGTTTTTATGATTTGGAAAAGAACACACCAATTTTCGGAGATAGAGATAACAGCATAAAACTTAAGCTAGAAGATTTATCACCTGAGCGTAGAAACGGTTATGCCTGGTACGGAAATTTTGCACAGAAATTATTAGATAAAGAATATCCAAAATGGTTAACCACCAACGGAACAAAATAATGTATAACTCGTCGTTGACGGCAAAATGAAAACAATGATTTTAAACAAAGAAAATTTAAAAAACATAAGCGCAGAAAACGTAAATATTCCTGCAGCAGAACTTTTAGAATTGCCTGAAAGAGTTATTCAATTTGGCACAGGTGTTTTACTTCGAGGCTTACCCGATTATTTTATTGATAAAGCCAATCGTAACGGAATTTTTAATGGCCGTGTTTTAGTTGTAAAATCTACTGCTAAAGGTGGTGCGGATGCTTTTTCTAAACAAGACAACCTTTACACGCTTTGCGTAAAGGGAATTGAAGATGGTAAAAATGTTGAAGAAAATACCATCAATTCTTCAATCAGCAGAGTATTATCTGCTTCGCAGGATTGGGCAGAAATTCTTAAAGCCGCTCATAATCCCGATTTGCAAGTTGTAATATCAAACACTACAGAAGTTGGTATTGTAGCAAGCGAGGATAAAATTACAGAAACACCTCCGCAATCTTTCCCGGGTAAATTACTTGCTTTTTTACATGAGAGATTTACAGCATTTAATGGCTCTGCAGAAAGCGGAATGGTTATAGTGCCAACAGAATTAATTAGCGATAACGCCGATAAATTAAAAGACATTTTACTAAATCTTGCCATTCATAATAAACTAAGCTGGGATTTTCAACAATGGTTAAAAACGGCAAATCATTTCTGCAAAACCTTGGTTGATAGAATTGTTCCTGGAAAACTTCCGGCAGAAGCTCAGGAATCAATTGAAAAAGAATTGGGTTATAGCGATGAACTTATGATTATGGCAGAACCTTTCCGTTTGTGGGCAATCGAATCATCAAGTGAAAGGGTAAAAGAAATTTTATCGTTTGCAAAAGCTGATAAAGGAATTTTCATCGTTCCATCAATCAATAAATTTAAAGAATTAAAACTTCGTTTGCTTAATGGTACGCACACTTTTAGTTGTGGCTTAGCAATACTTTCGGGCTTTAATACCGTTAAAGAAGCAATGGCTGATGAAACTTTTGCCAATTATGTATCAAACTTAATGCAAGGCGAAATTGCCCATTCTTTAGAAAATGACGACATTACTTATAACGATGCAGTTGACTTTGCAAAGAGTGTAATCGATAGATTTAGCAATCCGTTTTTAGAGCACAAGTGGCAGGCAATAACTTTGAATTTCACTTCAAAAATGCAAATGCGCAACATGCCGCTAATTAGAAAATATTATAGTCAGAAAAACGAGGTGCCGCCATTAATGGCAGTTGGTTTAGCGGCTTATATTATTTTTATGAATACTGCAAAAGAAGGTGAAACATTTACCGCCAATGTAAACGACAAGAAGTTTGCTATTGATGATGAATTTGCACAAATTTTATTTGATTACTGGAAAAATCCTGAAACTGCGGTTGATAATATTTTAGGCGATAGACGTTTGTGGGATAAAAACCTGAACAACTACCCTGGCTTTAACGCAGCCATTAAAAATTACGTAGAATTATTACAAAATAAAGGTGCAAAAGAAACTTTAAGTAATTTGCATACAGAAAGAACACTTTAAAATGGTAACAAGAATTTTAAAAATTCACCCGAATGATAATGTATTAGTAGCCTTGCAAAATCTTGCAAAGGGAGAAACTATTATACACGATGGCCACGAATATATTTTACAAGATGATATTCAGGCAAAGCATAAGTTTTTTATGCAGGATATGAATGCAGGCGACCACATCATTATGTATGGCGTATTGGTAGGAAAAGCGCAGCATTTTATTTTAAAAGGTGGTTTGATGGATACTGAAAACACTAAACATGCTTCAGATCCTTTCGAGTTTCGCCCTTATCACTACGAATGGCATGCACCGGATGTTTCTAAATTTGAGGGCAAAACTTTTAACGGTTATATCCGCAACGATGGCAGAGTTGGAACAGCAAATTATTGGTTGTTTATCCCTACCGTATTTTGCGAAAACCGTAACCTTGATGTAATCAGAGAAGCATTACATAATGAATTAGGTTATGCTGTTACCGATAAATACAAAACTTATACGCACCATCTTGTAGAAGCTTACAAAAATGGCGAAAGCCTAAGCGAAGCGGATAGCAATTCTATCGCTCAGGCAAATCATGTTTCCAATAGAATTTTTAAAAACGTTGATGGAATAAAGTTCTTAAATCACCAAGGTGGTTGTGGTGGTACACGCCAGGATGCGGCTGTTTTAAGCAAACTTTTAGCCTCTTATGCAGATCATCCTAACGTTGCAGGCGTAACGGTTTTAAGCTTAGGCTGCCAGAATTTACAGGTTCAGGATTTTGTAAACGATTTAAAGTTACGCAGCCCTAATTTTGATAAGCCACTATTTATTTTTGAGCAACAACAATCGCAAAGCGAAGAACAACTTGTAAAAGAAGCTATCCGCAAAACCTTTGTTGGCTTAACAGAGATTAATAAATTCGAGCGTCAACCTGCGCCTCTGAACAAATTAGTATTAGGCGTTAAATGTGGTGGTAGCGATGGTTTTAGCGGTATTAGCGCAAATCCTGCGGTTGGCTATACTTCAGATTTATTGGTTGCACTTGGTGGTACAGTATTATTGGCAGAGTTTCCCGAATTATGTGGTGCAGAACAACAACTTATTGATAGAACCAAAGATGAAACAGCAGCCCGTAAGTTTATTCAATTAATGACAAGCTACAACCAAGCTGCTGAAAATGTTGGTTCAGGATTTTTCATGAATCCATCTCCAGGAAATATTAAAGACGGATTAATTACTGACGCGATAAAAAGTACTGGAGCCGCAAAGAAAGGTGGTACATCTCCAGTAGAAGACGTTTTAGATTATACCGAACCTGCAACTAAACCGGGCCTAAATCTGGTTTGCACACCAGGAAACGATGTTGAAGCAACCACTGGTAAAGCAGCATCAGGCGCTACACTTATTTTATTTACTACTGGATTAGGTACACCAACCGGAAACCCGGTTTGTCCAACAATTAAGGTTGCTACTAATAATGCACTTACTAAACGAATGAGCGATATTATTGATATCAATTGCGGTCCTGTGATAGAGGGTGAAAAAACCATCGAGGAGATGGGAGAGGATATTTTAGAGTATTGTATTAAAGCAGCAAGCGGTGAAGTTATCCCTAAAGCAGTTTTACTTAACCAGGATGATTTTATCCCTTGGAAAAGAGGGGTTAGTTTATAATCAAGCAATCACTCAAAAAACAGAATAGACAAAACAAATATATAATTACAAAATAATAGATTTTAGCAATAAACTTTTGTTGCGCTAAAACATCTTAAATATATTGAGCATGAAACCTTTTTTAGATGATAATTTCCTTTTAGAAACTAAGACTGCGGAAAAGTTATATCACGACTTTGCAAAAGCTTTACCTATAATTGATTACCACAACCATTTAATACCTGAGCAAATTGCAAACGATGTTCAATTTGAAAATATAAGTCAGGTTTGGCTTGCGGGCGACCATTACAAGTGGAGAGCAATGCGTGCAAATGGCGTAGATGAAAAATTTATTACAGGTGCTGGTTCTGATTTTGAAAAATTTGAAAAATGGGCAGAAACTGTTCCTTATACGTTAAGAAATCCATTATATCATTGGACACACCTAGAACTACAACGCTATTTTGGTATAAATGATTTGCTAACCGGCAAAACTGCTCAAAAGATTTTTGATGAATGTTCGGCTAAACTGCAAACACCAGAGTTTTCTGTTAGAGGTTTGCTCGCTAAAATGAATGTTGAAGCGGTTTGCACGACAGACGATCCTTTGGATAGTTTGAATTTTCATCAGCAATTAGCAAATGAAAGTGCTAAACTAAAAATGTTGCCTGCATTTCGTCCGGACAAGGCAATGAATAGCGATGATGTTTCGGGCTTAAATGAATATATCGATAAGTTAGAAAAGGTTGTTAATAAAAGCATCAGCGGTTTTCAGGATTATATTGATGCTTTAAAAAGCAGACATGATTACTTTAATGAAAATGGCTGTTCGGTTTCAGATCATGGTTTAGAGCAAATTTATGCTGAAGATTATACCGCTACGGAAATTTCATCAATTTTTGATAAAATCAGAAGCAAACAAAATATCTCTTATGAGGAAAATCTGAAATTTAAATCAGCTATGCTGGTTTATTTTGCAGAATGGGATCATGAAAAAGGCTGGGTTCAGCAATACCATTTAGGTGCGTTAAGAAATAATAATGCAAGAATGCTGAGCAAGCTCGGTCCGGATACAGGTTGGGATTCAATTGGTGATTTTAGCCAGGCTAGAATGCTTTCAAAATTTTTAAACCGTTTAGATACTCAGGATAAACTTGCTAAAACTATTATCTATAATTTAAACCCGGCAGATAATGAATTAATTGCAACGATGATTGGCAATTTTAATGATGGTTCTGTTGCTGGTAAAGTTCAATTTGGTTCTGCCTGGTGGTTTTTAGATCAAAAAGACGGCATGATTAAACAACTTAATGCATTATCAAATATGGGGCTATTAAGTCGCTTGGTTGGTATGTTAACAGATTCAAGAAGTTTTCTTTCTTTCCCTCGTCACGAATATTTCAGAAGAATAGTTTGTAACCTTTTCGGAACCGATGTTGAGAACGGAGAATTACCAAACGACATCGAATGGATTGGCAAGATAGTTCAGGATATTTCGTATTTTAACGCAAAAAATTACTTTAAATTTTAACCAAAATCAGGCTTTTTAAATGAAAACTATTCGAATCAAATCGTTTCAATCGTTTTCCTTAAGTTTCTATTGCAGCTATGAAAATAGCGCTAAATATGCCGATTAAACAGAAAAATGAGCAACCCGATATCATCTTCATTAAAAAAAGGAGAAAAAGTTTTAAGTTTTGGCGAATTACTTTTACGCATTTGCCCTGACATGGATGGACAATGGCTTAAAGAAAATATACTGCCATTTTACATTGGTGGTGCAGAGCTAAATGTTGCTACTGCACTTGCTTTGTGGAATGTTCCATCGGCTTACTTATCGGCTGTGCCAAAAAATTCTGTTACGAATGAAATTATTGATTACCTGAATAATAAAAACGTAGATACTAAGCCAATGGTTTATCATGGCGAAAGATTGGGTTTATATTATTTACCAAAAGGAAAAGATTTAAAAAACGCTGGCGTAATTTACGATAGAGCAAACTCTGCATATGCAACCTTGAAAACAGGCCAGATTAATTGGGATGAAGTTTTTGAAGGCGTAACCTGGTTTCATTTTAGTGCAATTTGCCCGGCGATAAACCAGGGTGTTGCCGATGTTTGCCTTGAAGCTTTAAAAGTTGCGCAATCAAAAAATATTACCATTTCTCTTGATTTGAATTATCGCTCTAAACTTTGGAAATACGGCAAAGAACCCATTGAAGTTTTGCCAGAACTTGCCAAATATTGCACTTTAATTATGGGCAATGTTTGGGCTGCAAACAAAATGTTAGGCACAGCCTTGCATGATGATTTAAAACCTGCTGAAGGTTACGAAAAAGAAACACTTTTACAGCAAGCTGTTGATACTTCAAAAGAAATAATTAACAATTTCCCATCCTGTAAAGCGGTTGCAAATACTTTTCGGTTTGATAATGGGAAAGGCATTAGATATTACACAGCAATTTATACCAATAACGAGTTAACGGTATCAGCAGAATATATTTCTGAAGAAATTTTAGATAAAGTTGGTAGCGGAGATTGCTTTATGGGTGGTTTGATATATGGTTTTTACAATAACCGCAGCATACAAGAAACTTTAGATTTTGCTACAGCTGCCGCTTACGATAAATTATATATCCCAAGTGATGCGACAACAAGTACTGTAACCGATATAGAACAAAGAATTATAAGAAATGATAAGCAACAAGCATAAAATTTTAGATGCCATTTTAGAGCAAGGTATGTTACCACTTTTCTATCAAGATAGCGAAGATGGTAGTGTAGAAATCTTGCGTACGCTTTATAAAGCTGGTGTTCGCGTTTTTGAGTATACAAATCGCGGTAAATCGGCTTTGCCAAATTTTAAAAAGCTAAAAGAAATCCGCGATGCGGAAATGCCTGATTTATATTTAGGCATTGGCACCATAAAAACGCCTGCCGATGCAAATGCATTTATTGAGGCCGGAACCGATTTTATTGTTGCGCCAATTGTTAATCCTGCGGTTGCAGAAATTGCCAATAAAATAGGTATGCTTTGGATTCCAGGATGTATGACGCCAACGGAAATCAGCGTTGCACAAGAGCATAAGGCGATGTTAATTAAAATTTTCCCAGCCAATATTCTTGGTCCAGAATTTATTTCATCTATTAAAGATTTATTTGCCGGCCAACTTTTTATGCCAACTGGTGGCGTAGAAATTAATTTAGACAACCTGAAAACCTGGTTTAAGTCTGGAGTTTGCGCTGTTGGAATGGGTAGTAAATTAATTAGTAAGGATGTTATGAGCAAAGGTCTTTACGATGATTTATTTGAAAACACAAAACTTGCGCTTGATTTGATTCAACAAAGCAAATAACTAAAACATACCTAACCGAAATGAGCCAACCAAAAACAAGTAAGTACAGATGGAATATATGTTTGCTTCTGTTTCTTGCTACAACCATAAATTATTTAGATAGACAGGTACTTTCACTAACGTGGACAGATTTTATCAAGCCAGAATTTCATTGGGATAATAATGATTATGGCAATATTACAGCGCTATTTTCTATCTTTTATGCAATTTCTATGCTTTTTGCAGGCAGATTGGTTGATAAATTAGATACAAAAAAAGGCTTTTTATGGGCCATTGGAGTTTGGTCGGTGGGTGCATGTTTACACGCCTTTTGTGGTATTGCAACTGCAGGAATTGTATCGGGGAACTGGTTTGTTGGTTTTGAAGGTGCTAAAGAAGCAATTGCTTTAGTCAACAATACCGGCATGGTAGTTTCAGTTAGTGTTGCGCTTTTCATTTTTGCCCGTTTTGTTTTAGCTGTTGGAGAAGCCGGAAATTTCCCTGCTGCAATTAAAGCTACTGCAGAGTATTTCCCAAAGAAAGATCGTGCTTTTGCTACCAGTATTTTCAACGCAGGAGCAACTGTTGGTGCACTAGCTGCTCCTATAACAATCCCTTTTATTGCAAGAGCTTACGGTTGGGAAATGTCGTTTATCATTATTGGCGCATTGGGGTTTGTTTGGATGGGTTTTTGGGTATTTGTGTATGATAAACCAGAAGTACATAAAAGGGTAAGTGCAGAAGAACTTGCATACATACAGCAAGATTTAATTGCGGATAGAAAACTTGCTAATTACGTAGAAGAAACCAAAGAAAAAGTTTCATTTACTGATGTTTTTAAATTTAAACAAACTTGGGCATTTGCGCTTGGTAAGTTTATGACAGATGGTGTATGGTGGTTCTTTCTATTCTGGACACCCGCATATTTAAAATCTGTGTACGGAATGGATTCTACAACAAGTGCATTGCCTTTGTTTGTATTGTATATGATTACTTTATTATCAATAATCGGAGGCTGGCTTCCAACCTATTTTGTTGATAAGAAAGGTATGAACCCTTATGAAGGTAGAATGAAAGCAATGTTAATCTTTGCCTTTTTCCCTCTTTTGGCTTTGCTTGCACAACCATTGGGTCATATTACGTATTGGATTCCTGTAATAATAATTGGCATTTCTGGTGCAGCGCACCAAGCTTGGTCTGCAAATATCTTTTCAACTGTTGGTGATATGTTTCCGAAGAAAGCCATTGCTACAATTACAGGAATTGGGGGTATGGCTGGTGGTATTGGTGCTTTTATAATCAACAAAGGCTCAGGTGTACTTTTTGATTATACAGGAAAAAACTCAATTGTTTTTATGGGCTTTAAAGGTGAAGAAGCAGGCTATTTCATTATATTTTCAATCTGTGCCGTTTGTTATTTAATCGGCTGGACAGTTATGAAAACTTTAGTGCCAAAATATAAAGTTATCGAGTTAAAATAATCTAATTTCTAGGTTTATCAATTTTATGATAAACATAAATAGAACCTCAAAGTAAACTAAACAGTAAATCTATACTTAAACTATAGATTTACAGAATTATAAACCTAACAATAAACCAAATTGAGCACAAACTTAAACCTCGAAAGTATTTTCGTTGATGAAAGCCAGATTCCGGAGGAATTTCGGCTTCATGAAGAAATAGAACAGAAAGAGTTTCTCTCTAATGGAGAAATGAAAACCTGGAACGGACCATTTAACGAAGTTTTTTCGCCTGTATGCGTTAAAACACCTAATGGCTTAAAGCGTAAGCGCATTGGTAGTTTCCCGGTTTGTACCGAAAAAGAATCTACTGAAGCGCTTGATGCAGCAGTTGCAGCTTATGATAATGGCCGCGGGCAATGGCCTACTATGAGCGTGGCAGATCGCATTAGTTGCGTAGAAAACTTCACCCATAAAATGATTGAGCAAAAAGAAATTGTTGCGAAGTTAATTATGTGGGAAATAGGGAAATCATACGCTGATTCTATCAAAGAATTTGATCGTACCGTAGAATACATTTACGCAACAATTGATGCACTAAAAGATATCGACAGACAATCTTCCCGTTTTGAGATTGAACAAGGCATTGTCGCTCAGGTTCGTCGTTCTCCTTTAGGTGTTGTGCTTTGTATGGGGCCATTTAATTATCCTTTAAATGAAACCTTTACTACCTTGATTCCGGCTTTGATTATGGGCAACACGCTCCTTTTCAAACCACCTAAACATGGTACATTATTACATTATCCATTACTAGAGGCTTTTCGTTCAAGCTTTCCAAAAGGTGTTGTTAATACAATTTATGGAAGAGGAAATACGATTGTACCTGGATTAATGAAATCGGGCAAGGTAAATGTTTTAACCTTAATTGGGTCGAGCAAGGTTGCGAATGAGTTGAAAAAACTTCACCCTAAAGTAAACCGTTTAAGGGCAATTTTAGGTTTGGATGCTAAAAACGCTGCAATTATTACTAAAGATGCAGATTTAGATTTAGCAGTTTCTGAAACCGTTTTAGGTTCATTATCTTTTAACGGACAACGTTGTACCGCAATCAAAATTGTTTATGTTCACCGCAGCTTGGCGCAAGAATTTTTAAAACGTTTATCAGCAGAAGTTGAAAAATTAAAATTTGGTATGCCTTGGGAAAAAGGAGTTGCTTTAACGCCACTTCCAGAGTTAAACAAACCAGAATATTTAAAAGAATGTATTGATGATGCAGTAGCTCATGGCGCTAAAGTTGTTAATAAAAACGGCGGACAAACTTTAGAAACATTTGTATTTCCAGCAGTTGTTTACCCGGTTAACAGCAACATGAAGTTATATCGCGAAGAACAGTTTGGTCCGGTAATTCCGGTTGTTCCGTTTGATGATTTGGAAGAACCTATTGAATATTTAATTGGCTCACCACACGGACAACAAGTTAGTATTTTCAGCAATAATGCAGCAGTAATTTCATCGCTTATCGATCCTTTGGTTAACCAAGTAAGCAGAGTAAATGTAAATTGCCAATGCCAACGCGGACCAGATGTTTTTCCTTTTACGGGAAGAAAAGATAGCGCCGAAGGAACCTTATCTGTTGTAGATGCATTGCGTTCGTTTTCAATCAGATCATTAGTTGCTACTAAACTTACCGATAATAATAAAAAGTTATTGAATGAGATTGTGAGTGGTGATGATTCTAATTTCCTAAGTACGAAGTATATTTTCTAAGGAGATAAATTAAAGATAAGCCACAGATTGACAGATTTTAGAATAGAATCTGTTAATCTGTGGCTTTACTGTTTATTTCAACTTCTTCGCCAAGCTTAGCATTAATTCTTTAACACCTTCTACAACTAGACCTGCAATTGTTTTAGCACCATCCGGGCTTAAATGTGTATCATCTTTCTTTCCTGTCGGATAATTAACATGACCAGAATCAACGTAGTTAAAAAGTTTAATTGAAGATTTATCTCCGAGTTGGTTTAATAAATTTTCAGTTTTGAAAAGCATATCGATTAATGGCACTTTTAAAGAATCTGCCACTTGCCTGGTTGCATTAGGATAGCCACCATGCGTATCAACCAGTTTTCCATCCTTAAAACTTCGCCGCGAAATTGGCGTTAGCAAAACCGGAATAGCTTGTTTATCTCGTGTTTCTAATACATATTTAACCAGATTTGCTTTAAACTCAGTTAATGATGTTCCAATAGCTGGTCGGTCTATCTTCTCATCATTATGGCCAAATTCAATAAACACATAATCACCTGGCTGAAGTTTTTCGGTTATGGGTTTCCATTGATTTTCGTTTAAAAAAGATTTAGTACTTCTACCATTTAAAGCTCTGTTATCAACTACAACCGAATTTTTAAAAAAAGACTGAAGTTCCATTCCCCATCCAATTTCAGGATACGCTTGAGGCTTTTTATTCGCGGCAGTAGAATCGCCGATTATATAAATTGTTGTCTTCTTCTGAAACGAAAAAGACATCATCGCCAGTAAACCAACCAAACCATAAATTAAAATTTTCCTTGTATTACTTTTCAGGATTCCAGCCATCATTTCCCTTTAAAATATTTTGAACAGTATATTTTTTAGCTTCTTTTTTACTTAATTGTTTCGACCAATTAACTCTCTGGTTGGTTGCGGAGCCTTCGCCTGTATTTTCAAACTCTGCATAAAAAGTTGTTTTTTCCTTTTCAGGAAACATAGCATCACCTTTCCATGGATTCCATCCATCGACATTGATATGTTTACCTAACTCACAATAAAGAAAAACAGTTTTTGCATTCGGACGCCATGGTCTGCCAAGATAAGCCTTGGTAACATCTGCTTCAGCAATTAACTTACAGTGTAAAAACACAAAGCCAAATTGTTGAACTTTTAGTGTTGAAGCAGCAGTTATAAATGAATTTGTCAAATTTTTAATTGTACATCTATCAAAAACCACCGTGGCCGAGCCGAAAATAAAATCGGTTGTACCTTCTACATAACAATTAAAATAATATTGTCTGCTATTATCTGTGGCTAAATAAAGCGTATCCTGATTACCCAAAAAACTACAATTTATGGCAGAAAATCTATCGCCTTCAACATGTAAGGCTACAGCTTGTCCAACTCTTCCGGCTGTGTTTGCAATTGTTAAATTTTGAAAGGTTACATCATTAGCCAACACCTGCACCGTGTAAGATGTGAATGTAGAAAACTTTGCATTTCCAAATTCATCTTTACCAGCTGGGATAACTTTACCCGAATAATCATTATTGGTGATGATTGTTTTTTCTTTACTCTCTCCTACTAGTAGAATTTTAGTTTTCCATGATGGGATGATAAGTTTCTCGTTATAGATTCCGTTTTTAACAAAAATTTCAACTTCTTGTTCGCCCAAATCTCTAATAGAATTTACAGCCTCCTGGATGGTTTTATAATTGCCATTTCCGTTTACATCTACAATAATTTTTGAAGGGTAAGTTTTATTTTGTCCGCATAAATTATTGACTACAAATAGTGAAAGAAAAAATAGTAAAAATCTAATTCGAATAAATTCCATTATCAAAAATTGGCCTTTTTTAAAATTTCGTTTCAAAGAAAAAGGGCTAATAAAAATAGCCCTTTTTTCCAGATTAATTGTTTGTTAATAATTAATAGCCATATAACTGACCACCCAATTTTGGATTGGCATCTATAACCGATTGTGGCAATGGTAACAATTCACTTTTATTTGCGGTAAATGCAACGGCATAATATGCTAACAAAGTACTGTTAATAGTCGCTGGATTAACCCAGGCAACATTTGCAGAACCAGCTGGAGCTGTTGGAGATGGCGAATAGAAGGAATTAAGCCATACAACAGTTGCTTGATTTGGCGTGTAATACATTGTAGCAGGCAAATTAGCATAAGGTGCAGACCTTGTAGCCATTAAAGCTAAATTAGCCTTAGTTTCAGCAATTTTTGAAGCCAGCATATTCCATCTGATTAAATCATATTTACGAATACCTTCTCCACCAAATTCAAACTGACGTTCTCTAACGATAGCATTGAAGAAACCTGCATAATCTGAAGGTGTAGTTCCAATTAGTGAAGCCGTACCGCCAAAACCACGTACTCTTACCTGTTCGTATGCAGCTTTAGCTGCAGCAGTTGGACCTGCACTTAGTTCATTATCTACTTCAGCAAACATTAACAAAACGTCGGAGAAACGGATAATTGGCCAGTTAACACCGAAATATTGCGATGCACTTGTTAAAACAGATGGTGTTTGCCAATCTCTTCTAAATTTACCATCAAGCATGGTTACCATAGAACGTGGACGCAAAGTTAATTCCAGGTTATTATCGTAAGGTGCACAAGTAACATCTCTACGTCTATCGTTTGCATCAAAAGCATAAAAATAAGTTGGTAAAATGGTTAATGCCGCATTTCCCAAAGCTGTAGTACCAGGTGTTGCAACTGTAAATTGGCGAGGACCATTATAATATCCTAATTTACTATCACCAACGCCAGAACTTCCACCAGTCATACCAACTTCCCACAAAATTTCTCCGTTTGGTTCAAATCTATGCGCATTAAGTCCATCCTTAAAAACAGATTGAAAGCTTGAATTTAATTTATGATCGGCTCTGGCCATAATAATTGCACACTCATCTTTCGCAATCTGATAGAATGTTTTATAATCGGCATTACGCTTCATTGTTCTATCGCTACGTAGCGCATAACCACCTCTAAAAAGTGCATATCTTGCACGTAAAGCTCTAATTGCACCCTGACTTATTCTATCACTCGTAACTGAAGATTCTGTACGCCACGGCACCAACGGTGCAGCAACAGCAAGATCGCGAATAATGCGATTATAAATTGTATCTCTATCTGTTCTGCCGTTGTACGGGTCTGAAACATTAATAGATGATGTAAATTGAGCCGGAACATCGCCCCAGTTTCTAACCACTTCAAAATAAAACTGTGCTCTTAAAGTTAATGCTTCACCGTAAAGTCGCTTTAATTCTTTTTGATCTGCTGCACTACCATTTGTATAAGCATCCATTTTCGGGATGTTATCTATACAAATATTTGCACGTTCGATACCTGTGTACAATTGGTTAAATGGCCCTGCAAGTTGTGTGTTTGCTGGCTGAACGTTAAAGTGTGCAATATCTCTACGCTCATTATCTGGATAAGGTGTACCACCCTGCCCCATCATTTCATCGTTATCGTAAGGATAATACATACTCAAACGAATACCATAACCCTGGTCTCCTCCAAGTGCAGCATACGCCCCAAGCACAGCTTTTTGTGCATTGGTAACATTGCTAAAAACATAATCGTTTCCAAAGGATGAGATAGGCTCTACCTCTAAGAATTTTTTACAAGAAGAAACCGTAAAAAGTGTTGTGGTGATAAAAAGTCCACCTATAATTAATTTTAAGTTAGTTTTCATTTTGCTCAGTTTAAAGCGTAAAGTTTATACCAAAAATAAATGCTCTGCTACGGGGATATGCCGAATAATCTACACCTGGAGTTGTTCCATTTGAACGACGGGTATTTACTTCAGGGTCATAACCAGAATAGTTTGTAATTACCGCAAGGTTGTTAACCGTTGCATAAAAACGCATTCTGTTTATTTTGATTTTCTTTAATAAATCACTTGGCATGGTATAACCTAAAGTGATGTTATTAATTCTTAAGAAAGAACCATCCTCTACAGCATAAGAATTTACGAAGAAAGAACTATTGCTTGTTAATGGGCTCCAAAGTGTTGCGTTTGCATTAAGTGCCGCTAATTCTGTCGGGTCGGTAACAACAACACCTTGGTCGTTAACGTTTCTCCATCTGCCATTCATTGTTGCTAAAAGGTTACCGTTAGCCGTATAGCCACTTGTAAACTCAAGTTTATTTGCATTTAAAATATCATTACCAACCTGGAAATTCAAGAATACATTCAAATCCCAGTTTTTGTAAGTAAACGATTGATTGAAACCGCCTGTGAATTTTGGATTCGCATCACCAATAATGGTTCTGTCGTTTGTAATATCAACAACTCCATCGCCATTCAAATCTTTAAATTTGATAACACCTGGTTTCGGCGTTAATGATGTTACACTCGAATTGTTCGGAACGCCCGGTTTCAAGGTATAAACTCCATTTGCATAGTTAAAGTCTTCTATTTTGTAAAAACCATCATTTACTAAACCGTACATTTTACCAACTGCTTGTCCAACTGCAACCTGATAATCTGCCGGAACGTTTGTACCTGCCCATCCAGAATTTATTAGGAATGATTTTTGGTATTCGCCCAGGCTTTCAACTTTGTTTTTATTAAATGATATGTTGAAATTGGTAGACCAAGAGAAATTCTTTGTTTGTACCGGTGTTCCATTTATTTGAAATTCTATCCCTTTGTTACTTGTAGAACCAATGTTTTGAAGTTGAAATGCGTATCCACTTGTTGATGGGAATGGATTGTTAACTAAAAGGCCTTTGGTTTTGTTGCTGTAAACATCAAGAGAGAATTGTAATCTGTTATTTAAAAAACCTGCATCTAAACCAATATTTCTAGAGATGGTTGTTTCCCATTTTAAATTTGGATTTGCAAGTTCTGGTGCAACTAATGCAGTTACCAATGTGTTATTGATATCGTAAAAAGCTGTTGGCCTGAATTGAGTGGTGTACAGGAAATCGGCAATACGATTATTACCGGCTTCGCCATAACTCACTCTCAATTTCAAATCATTCATTTTGATTGCAGATTTGATTCCATCCATAAATTTCTCATCAGAAATTCTCCAGGCTAATGAACCTGATGGGAAATAGCCCCATTTATTTCCTTCAGCAAATTTCGAAGAACCATCGGCTCTCATACTCAATGTTAATAGGTATTTCTTATCAAATGAGTAATTAAGTCTTGTAAAAACAGAAAATAATCTTGCCGTTAAATCGCTAGAAGTTGCTGCACCAGCAGGTGTTGTTCCTAAAGCCATGTTTGATAAAGCACGTTCGGCAGTTATCCCGATAGGAAATAATCTGTTTTCGGTAAAGTAAGCCTGAACTTTATCCTGATAAAGCTCTTGCCCAACTAATGCATCAATGCTGTGGTGTTTGCTAAATTCCGATTTTGAACCTGAGTTTGTGTATGAAATTACGTTCGAGTTATTAATTGTTTGTCTGTTCGATGTACCGATAGAAGCAATAGGCTGTGAAGAACCTACAAGTCTTGATTCATTTGTAATAATATCATTAAAAATGTTGGTTCTGTTATTACTAAAATCTACACCTAAGGTACTTTTGAAAGATAAACCTTTATAAATTGTATAGTTAAAGTAGCCATTGAAGTTGGTAACATTGGTAAGTACTTTTTTATACTCCGCATCGTTTAGCAATAACGGATTTACTAAAGAAAGGCTATTTCCATTCGTTTCGCTGGCATAATCAGGGTCATAAGCATAAATATCCTGACCCTTAACCAGCAATGGTCTGTATTTTACAGCCTGGCGCAATCTGTTAAGCGATGATGAACCTTCGTTACTTGTACCTGCACCATTCACAACCGTGTTATTGTATCTAACATTAAAGCCAACTTTTAGCTTGTTGTTAAATTTATGGTCGAATTTAAAGTTGATTAATTTTCTGTCGAAGTCTGAAGCAAGCATAACGCCATCTTCGGTATTTGATGTTACACTTAAATTAAAAGTAGATTTTGCATCGCCACCCGTAACGCTTACATTATGCGTTTGCATTAAAGCATTTCTACCAAACAATTCTTCCTGCCAATCTACAAATGGCGTGCTTTTATAATTTTCTAAATCGGCAAAAGTTCCGTAGTAACCTGCGTACAAACTTTCACTCGTTGCATTACCTCGACTTGCTTCATATTGATATTTGACAAAATCGTAAGGATTCATTACATCAAGCTTGTTTGCAAGCTGTCTGATACCCGCCAAACCATTGTAAGTTATTGTGGTTTTCATCTCTTTACCGCCCTTTGTTGTAATTAAAACAACCCCATTTGCACCACGAGAACCGTAAATAGCAGTTGCTGACGCATCTTTTAAAACATCGATACTTTCAATATCCTGCGGAGATAAAACAGATAATGCATTTTCTACCTGAATACCATCAACTACATAAAGCGGCGTATTATCTTGAGTAATCGAACCACCACCACGAATTCTAATTTGAGCGCTTGCATTTGGTGTACCTTCAGAAACTGTTATCTGAACACCCGCTAAACGACCAGCAATTGACTCAGCAAGTGAGTTATTCGGAATATCCTTTAATTGTTTGGCTCCAACTGATGAAACTGAACCAGTTAAATCTCTACGATTTACGGTAGCATAACCAATTGCCACAACTTCATCTAACTCTGTAGAATTTGATTCAAGACTAACTTTTAAATTATTTTGGCTGCCGATGGTGATTTCTTTGCTTTTGTAACCGATGTAGTTAAACACCAATACAGCACCTTGATTTACTGAAATTGTGAATTTTCCGTTGTTATCGGTTTGTGTACCAGTCTTAGTTCCTTTTATTAAAACGCTCACACCTGGAATGGTTTCACCTCCTTCTTCTGATACCGTGCCAGAAACCGTTTTGGTTTGCCCTAGCGCAGTGCTGAAGTAAAAAGCAAATACACTAAAAAAGAGTAAAATTCTGCTCATAACTGTTGGTTGTTTGATATTTGGTTTTATTGATTGTGCAATTGCTTGCGTGTAGAATATTATTTCTAGTTACTGAAATATTCTGTACTAATATTTGGTTTTATGGTGTAACAATTTTACAAACTAAAAACGGCTTGAAATCAGATTTAACTAAAAAAGTGTGCAAACGTTCCCAAAAACGTACTTTTGACGTTTATTAAAAATCTCCTTAAAAAGCCTAAAAGAGATATTTTTTGTAACTTGTGTGCAAGTACAAAAGATGAGATTTGAAACTTCCACTATAAAAGATATTGCCAAAGCTTTAGGACTTTCTACTTCTACAGTTTCAAGAGCTTTGAGAGACCGCTATGAGATTAGTGAAGAAACCAAAAAAGTTGTTTTAGCTTATGCTGAAAAAGTAAATTATCGGGCAAACCCTATAGCCAGAAGTTTAAAAGAAAGAAGAAGTTATTCCATCGGAATTATTGTAAGCGAAATTGCAAACAATTTTTTCTCTCAGGTGATAAACGGTATGGAATCAATCGCTTATGCGAGAGATTATCATGTTATCATAGCTCAAAGTCACGAATCTTTTAAGCAGGAAAAACTGAATGTTGAACACCTTGCGTCACGTTCTATTGATGGTTTACTTATCGCTCTCTCATCAGAAACACAAGATGTAAGTTACCTAAAGGACTTATACCAAAAAGGCTTGCCAATTGTTTTTTTTGATAGAGTACCTGATAATTTCGAAACACATAAGGTAATTGCCAATAATTTTAAAGGTGCTTTTGATGCAACCGAACATTTAATTTTATCGGGAAAACGAACGATAGCACATCTTACCAATTCAGAAACGCTTTCTATTACTAAGGAAAGATTGGCCGGTTATAAAGCTGCACTTGCTAAATATCACATTAATTTTAATCCTGATTTGGTAAAATATTGTCAACATGGTGGGATGCACAGTGCTGAGTTAGAAGATGCAGTAAAAGAACTTCTGCCTTTTAAACCTGATGGAATTTTCATCTCAAGCGATAGATTAACCACAGGCTGTATTATGGCTTTAAAGAAAAGCAGTCCTGAAATTGCCCATAAAATTGCCATAGCAGGCTTCACCAACTCCAATTTGGTTGATTTATTTAGTCCATCGCTAACTTCAGTAAAACAACCCGCTTTTGAAATGGGCCAGGTTGCTACCGAATTGTTAATTTCGATGATTGAAGCTAAAAGACCCGTTACTGAATTTGAAACCAAAGTATTGGATACCGAATTGGTTAGAATGCAGAAAAATGTAGGTAATCCTTTCTTGTAAATCATCAAGCTACAAAACCAATAAATATTTAAAGCCTAAATCTCTTTTACTTACCTTTGCCAAATGGTAGAAATCATTTTAAAAAGAGGCAAAGAGAAAGCGGCTATTCAAAGACACCCATGGATATTTTCTGGTGCGTTAGAAAAAGTAAAAGGCAAGCCTGAAAATGGAGAAGTTGTTAAAGTTTTTGCTTTTGATAATGAATTTCTAGGATATGGTTATTACAACAGCAATTCTCGAGTAGCTGTTCGACTTTTAGAATGGGATGAGAATCAAACCATAGATAAAAATTGGTATCAAAACCGATTGAAACAAGCCATAGCATCACGCCAGTTTATTTTAAATGAACAAACCAATACTTGCCGTTTAGTATTCAGTGAAGCCGATTTTTTACCCGGACTTATTGTAGATAAATACGCCGATTTTCTTTCTTTACAGATTTTGAGTTCGGGCATTGAAACCGTAAAAGGTGATATTGTTGAAATTTTAAAATCAGAACTTAACCCAAAGGGAATTTTCGATAAAAGTGATGCAACCGCTCGCGGGCACGAAGGTTTACCAATTGAAAACGGTTTGCTTTGGGGAGAAAATCCACCAGAATTTTTAGAAGTAAAAGAGAATGGAATTTCTTACCATATTAACATCGCCGAAGGGCAAAAATCTGGCTTCTATTGTGACCAGCGAGATAACAGAAGTATTTTAGCAAGTTACACTGATGGTAAAAAAGTATTAGATTGCTTTAGTTATAGTGGCGGTTTCACATTAAATAGTCTGGCAAAAAATGCTAAAAGCGTAACAAGCGTTGATAGCTCTGCATTGGCTATCGAAACCTTAAAACAAAACTTAACTTTAAACAAGTTCGATGTAGACAAGGTTACCGCAATTCAATCTGATGTAAACAAGCAACTAAGAGCTTTTAAAGAAAGTGGAGAACTGTTTGATGTAATTGTTCTAGATCCACCAAAATATGCGCCATCTCGTTCTGCAATGGATAGAGCTGCAAGAGCATACAAAGATTTAAATCGTTTAGGTATGTTGTTGTTGGAAAAAGGTGGTTTATTGGCAACTTTTTCTTGCTCTGGCGCAGTTGATATTGAAACTTTCAAACAAATTATTGCTTGGTCGGCGCTTGATGCCGGAAAAGAAGTTCAGATTATCAAACAATTCTGCCAACCTGAAGATCATCCGGTTAGGATTTCATTTTCTGAAGGGGAGTATTTAAAAGGTTTACTGCTAAGGGTTTTGTAAAAAAAATACCACGGAAATACAGAATACACAAAAAAATTCCATGTTAATCCGTGTTTCCGTGGCAAACCAAATCTTTAAATCTTCTCTGAACTTTCAACTGTTTCATACTCACCTTTCCAGGCATAAAAACCAAAAATCATCAGTCCAAGGCTAATCGGGAAGAAGATAAAAAGTATAATTCCCCATTGCAAAATGGTATTTGTCCGTTCGATATCTGAATGTGCCAAACCAACTTTATCAACAGCTTGAATAAATAGAAAAACCATTGCAATTGGCCCTAAAACCATCCAAGCTAAGCCTAAGAATTTCTTTACCGTATTCATAAATTTCTATTTAATCGTTAATACTCTCATCTGCCTTGTTTGATAAATAAATAGTCCCGATTATCAAACTTAAAGTTGCAATCCCGATAGGATACCATAAGCCAGAAAGTGGTGTTGAACCTGCAAAACTTGCTATTAATGTTGCTATAAAAGGAACCAGACCTCCAAATACGCCATTGCCAATATGATACGGGAGCGACATTGAAGTATAACGTATTTTAGTTGGGAAAAGCTCAACCAAAAACGCAGCAATTGGCCCGTAAACCATAGTTACTAACAATATCTGGAAGAAAATTAAACCTACAAATTTCCAGAATATCGGGGTTGGTAAAACTTTATCCTTGAGAACATCAGCAGCCGGCAAAATACCACCATTATTTGTTAAAGTATCTGTATGAATGCTAGTGTACCCAAAGCCATTCGTTAGAGTAACTTTAGTTTCAACTGTCCTTAAACTATCATTGGTATTAATTAATGGAATAACTTTTGGAGAACCTTGAAGCGCAGAAAAAGTTTTAACATCGCCATAATTATCAGGGTTAGTATCGTTAAGGAAAATTTTATAAATCGGTCTGTAAAAGATAATACCAAGCAACATTCCGCTTAGCATAATCCATTTTCGCCCAACTTTATCACTCCAGGCACCAAATACTACAAAGAATGGTGTTGCAAAAGCTATTCCCCAAAGTAAAATATACCTCGAATCATTAAAATCGAGTTTGCAGGTATTCTCCAAGAAAGATTGGGCATAAAATTGTCCGGTATACCAAATAACACCTTGCCCCATGGTTGCGCCAAACAAAGCAAGCAAAACCATTTTAAAATTTGCTTTATTGTTAAAGCTTTCTTTTAAAGGATTTTTAGAAACCTTTCCTTCCGATTTAAGTTTAGAAAACATCGGCGATTCGTGCATTTTCAACCTGATGTAAATTGAAACAACAACTAAAAGGATAGAGAGTAAAAAAGGAATTCGCCAGCCCCAATCGCCAAATAGTTCGGCACCTAGAATGTTTTTAGTAATTACAATTACGCCAAGCGAAAGAAATAAACCTAAGGTTGCGGTAGTTTGAATCCAACTTGTAAAAAAACCGCGTTTGTTTTTTGGCGCATGTTCTGCAACATAGGTTGCTGCACCCCCGTATTCTCCACCCAAAGCCAAACCTTGAATTAAGCGCAATATTAAAACTAAAATAGGTGCGGCATAACCGATGGTTTTGTAAGATGGAATTAATCCGATTAGAAAAGTAGAACCACCCATTAACACTAACGTTAATAGAAAAGTATATTTCCGGCCAATTAAATCACCTAATCGGCCAAATACCAAAGCTCCAAAAGGACGAACAATAAAACCCGCAGCAAAAATTGCAAGTGTATTGATTAGCGCAGAAGCACCAGCATCTTCAGGAAAAAGTTGGTGACCAATAATTACCGCCAGGCTACCAAAAATATAAAAGTCGTACCACTCGATTAATGTGCCCAATGATGAGGCACCAATAACTTTAAAAATATTATTCTTTGGAAGTACTTCACTCATAAAAAAGGTATTTGGTTTTCTAAGATAAACATTTGCACTTCAAAACAATAAATACCTTATTGGTTGATTTAAATTGTTACAAATAAAACATTTCAGCTTTACTTTTGTATTTTCATACGGAAAATAAAATTTATGCTTTTAATACAGAACATTAGATTAAGTAGAATATTAAGAAATACATGGCAGGTTGATTTGATTATGATTGCATCCTGCACCGTAGCATATCTGGTTCGCGAGTATTTAATTGCACATCATTTCGAAATCCCATCTATAATACCAACTGTTTTAGGTACGGCGATTGCATTTTTTATCGGTTTTAATAATAACCAGGCATATGACAGATGGTGGGAAGCCAGAAAAATTTGGGGCGCATTAGTTAACGACTCCCGTTCGTTTGCAAGAAACGTAATAAACTATGCAGAAGACGATAAAGTTATAGTGAAGCGAATGGTTTACAGACATATTGCTTTCCTTTATGCATTAAAAGCAAGTTTGAGAGATACGGTTGACGAAATCTACATTAAATATCTTGATGAAGCAGATCTCGCTGAAATCGCGAAGCATAAAAATACACACAATGCTTTACTAAATATTCAATCGAGAGATTTACAAAAACTTTCAAAATCGAATACCATTGATGGTTTTAGGTTTATAGAAATTAACGAGATGCTTGTCAGGTTTTCTGATTCGATGGGAATGAGCGAGCGTATCAAAAACACCATATTTCCAACTACCTACAGCTATTTAACAAAGGTGTTTATCTGGCTTTTTGTAGTAACATTTACTTTAGTAATCAGCCAATCGGCTGGTGTGTATTCTATCTTTTTAGGTTGGTTAATTGGTTTTGTATTTGTATCAACCCAAATTAATGGTATGAGCTTGGTTAACCCTTTCGAAAACAATTCGGCTGGTGTTCCACTTAACTCTATTACTAGAACAATTGAAATTAATTTACTGCAAATGCTTGAGGAAGAAGAAATCCCGGAGCCGGTAAAACCGATTAACGATGAATATATCCTTTAATTTTTGCTTTCCAGGCGTTTACCAATAAAGATAAAAAGCAAGGATAAGAGCCAAAAAATAAGCATTATAATTACCGTATTCAAGATTGCTTTAGGATAACCTAATTTCACAACATTAATAAAAGGATAAGGGTATTCGTTAATAATTGCGCCTCTAATAATCGTCAGTATTACGTAGCACAAAGGATAAATAAGCCAACCAAACGCCTGTCTGTAATTTAGGTGAGCCTTATCTACAAAAAATAGCCATAAACCTAAAAACAACAACGGACTAACCACATGCAAAAGTTCGTTTGCTGCTGCATGCCAACCATTCAATTCTACTAATCCGCGGAGCGATAAATTATAAATTATACCAACAACTAATATATAAATGGTTATTGCCGTTATGGTTGAAGATTTTGAGAAAAACCTGCCTACAGCAGCATTTTGAAATAGCAAAATTGCCGTTAGGCAAACTGCACATAAAATATTGGTAAGAACAGTAAAGTAAGATAGATAGATTTTAATGGTCGATACAACATCGCCATCTTCAAGACCTAAACTTAACTTAAACTGCAAGCCGAGCGCAAACCAAATGATTAATACAGAAATTACTGCGTAAAATCTTGCAAAAGAATGTGACTTCATAACTAATAGAGAGAGAATGATTTATCAATGTCGGGCCAAAAAAAATGCTTACCCTAAAACAAGGTAAGCATTTTTTTTTGCTGATGGCAACAGATTATTTCTTAGGTATATTTCTAAGTTTAACCGGCTTTTTACTGCCAGTATTTTTTTTCATTTTTAGATTCAGCATCTCAACCAAAACAGAAAATGCCATTGCAAAATAAACGTATCCTTTCGGGATGTGTTGATCCAAACCTTCTGCTAATAAAGAAACCCCGATTAATAATAAAAATGATAATGCAAGCATTTTAACCGTTGGATGGTCGTTTACAAAAGTGCTAATTGCGCCTGCTGAGAACATCATAATAATAACAGCAATAACAACTGCAGCAATCATAATTTCTATGTGTTCTGCCATACCAACTGCGGTAATTACAGAATCAAGCGAAAACACAATATCCAATATTAAAATTTGAACAATCGTAGCCCAAAAAGAATGCTTTTTAGCATTGCCTTCTTCATCTTCTTCGCCCTCTAATTTATTGTGAATTTCGTGTGTGCTTTTGTAAATCAAAAACAAACCTCCGATAATCAAAATCAAATCCCTACCAGAAATTGCCAACTTTTCGAACCATTCCCCATCTGTAATACCAATCCAACTTCCAATATTAAATAATGGAGATGTTAAAGTCATTATCCAGCTTAAAGATAGAAGCAATAATACCCGGGTAATCATGGCTAAACCTAAACCAAGCTGTCTGGCTTTTTTCTGTTGATTAGCAGGCAGTTTACCTGATAAAATAGAAATGAAAACGATATTATCTATCCCTAAAACAATTTCAAGAACAGTTAAAGTTAATAATGAAATCCACGCTTCGGGCGTACTTAAAAAATCCATAGTTTGTTTATCTGATAGAGCGAAGATATGAAAAAAGCAATTTGATTTTAACAACTCTAATTGATGGATTTAGTTTGGTTTTTCTTTATGAAGCTGTTATATAAAATTCTCTAAACAAAAAAAGTCTTGCCCCGATTAAGAGACAAGACCTTTTCCTAGAAATTATCTTATTTAAAAACTACAGAGCCATATTCAGATTTAATTGAAATGTTGGCATTGCCACCATTTCCAACTTTTCCTGTATATCTTTTTGTTTGGTCATAATCTCCGCTGGTTTTACTTGCCGATACATTAGAACCATATTTAAAACCTGCGTAAGTTGTTGTTACGTTAAAATTCGCAGCATATCTATCATCAAAACCAACACCAACACCTACATATTCACCATCAAAAGTTAAGGTTTTGCAAGCAGGTGTAATTTCGGCAATATTTAGTTTATTGTAACTCATAGTGATGTTAGCATCGCCATTTAAAGTACCCAAAGAAACGCTGGTATATTCACTTCTTAAAGATAGTTTACCTACGCTTGCCAATGTCAAGCTGCCATAACCTTGTTTAATTACGGTATTTCCTTTTACATTATTGATATTAACTTTTGCATATTCTGCATTCAGCAATAAATTTCCGCCAATATTACCAACTGTTAAGCCAGAACCATATTGTACTTTCAAATCTGCCGATTTACGGATTGTGTTAATGTTAACCCCAACGTATTGTGCATCTAAATCAATCGTATTAACAGCTCCAATGCTTACACCACCACCATACTGATGTTTTACAATTGCAGTATTTAATTCTTCTATAGTTGCCTTACCGTATTGAACATTAACGTAATTATTACTGTTAGATAAGTTTCCGGCAGTTAAATTTCCGTATTGCACTTTTAAAGACGTTGGCCCAGAAAAATCAACTAAATCTACATTTCCATATTGTTGTAGAACCGTTAGCGCATTTACAGATGGCATGTAAACTGTATAATTAACTTTAACCTCTCTTCTCCAAGTAGTCACACCGTTTTTTACGTTTCTACCATAACGCCCGCTTCTATCGCCAACATTAGTTTTAAAAGAAACTTGATCGCCACTTTTGTTTGCATCAATAGTAACCTCATCAATTAATTTTTGAGCATCGCTGTCAGAAGTACTGTATGCCTTGATATCAACTTCAACCTTAACTTCTTTTTTGTCCCAGGTTTTGATAACCATTGAGCCATATTGGTTGTTCAGATTAACCTTATCACCATTATCTACACTAAAACTCTTGCTAAAAGATTTAGAGCGTTCACTATCACCACCATTTTCCTGAATATCATTACTATTAATATTTACTACCGATGAAGTATTAGTGGTTACTTTCGTATTTACAACGGCATAATTAGTGTTAGCGGTTGTAATAGATACAGTTTGCTGAGCGTAAGTTTTTACGGCGATTGCAGCCACAAAGGCTAAAAGTATTGCTTTTTTCATGTTGTTAGTTTTTTAAACACCATTACTTAAACCTGCCGGCTGGCTTAAGTTTTAATGTTATGAGCGCATGTTTTGTTATTTAATTTTTTTTTCTTTGATCTTTAAGCTTTAACCTCTATTCCTATATTTGGTTAACCCTTTTATAATCGTCAACCTGGTTTATAATCAAAAGTTGTTGTTTTAATAAATTTAACTGAAGCTCGCGGTTTTTAACCATTGCCTTAACCACAAATAATTGGTTTGGCGTAGTTGGCAACTCTGCTTTTAAGCGTTCGTAATCTTCATCAAGTTTCTTTAAATCGGCTGTAAATTTTTTGTACAAATCCGGATTTGCAGAAGCGAAAATTGCTAAACTATCTCTCTTTTCAGTAATTAAACTCGTAAACTGAATTTCTCTTTTTGCTGCCGCTGCATTTACATCTGCAATTTCAACATCCAGATTTTGAGTTCTACCTTTATACAACCAAACTAAACCGAAAACAACTACAATTGCTGCTGCTGTACTCGTCCACAAATACAACCTTTTCGATTTTACAATCTTTGCAGGTTTCTGTTCATCTAATTGTTTCTCAATTTTTGCCCAAAGTGCTGCCGATGGTTCCATTACATCAAAAGCCTTTCGGTTATCCTTAACAAATGTTTCTAATCTATTGTTCATCTCTCATCCCTTTCATTTCTAAAATACTCTTCAATTTCTTTTTCGCCCTCATGTATTGCGTGCGACTTGTATTTTCACTAATTTTTAAAATATGCGATATTTCTTCATGGTCGTAACCTTCCAGCAAATATAAACTCAACACCACTCGGTAACCATCTGGCAATTGCGTAATGGCTTTTCTAATCTCCTCTGCTTGCAGTACGGTTTCATGCTCATCAAAACTCACTTCATCAGGCACTTCACTTATTTCATCTGTACTCACAAATTCCATTTTGCGTTTACGCAAGTAATTAATCGATTTGTTAATTACAATTTGCTTTAACCACAAGCCGAAAGTTGTTTCCTGCCTAAAATCAACAATTCTGGTAAAGGCATCTAAAAACGATTCTTGCAAAACATCTTCTGCTTCTTCTTCGTAATTTAGAATCCGCAAGGCTACATTATACATTGCCTTGGCATACAGTTTATACAATTCAAACTGCGCTGCCCGGCTGCCCTGCATGCATTCTTTTACTAATTCAAGGTTTTTATCGATGTAAACAGTCTCCAAAATTTTGATGATTCTGATTATAAGACATATGAGATTTTAAAACGTTGCATCAAGGTATAAAAAAATTAAAGAAACCGTTTTATGCTTGTAAAGATGCAATGTTTATAAATTTTAGAAAAGCAATTACAGTAGCTTTTAGGATACTGCAGCCCCGTTTTTCGTTTCAATCTTTTTTTAACCTCTCTCAATTCTCGCCATTTCCGTCATTGCGAGAAGGCACGACGTGGCAATCTATTTCGGAAATCCATAAAAAAAAAGTATTTCCACTATAATCGGGTTTAGTAAACTTAATTTCTGCAACAAAATAACCACCCCGCCTTGCAGGCACCCCTCCAAAGGAGGGGAATTGCAAAACGCCCTATTCAATTCATCATAAATTTGAAATCCCTGAAACAAAGAATTAACTTCATACCATGGAAACAGATTTAATTATTTCGGAAATAGATGCGATACACAGGGAAATTGATTTAGCATTAGAGCAGAAAGACGTTGGCGCATACGCGTATTTTCTTGATGAGAGCATTGATTATAAAAATGCCGACGGAACAATATTGAAAAAAACCGAATTATCTGATGAAATTAAAAGGCATTTTAAAAGTTTGAAATCTTTAAGCACTTCGCATTATCGAATTAAATCATCATTCGATAATGAAATATTTACCGAAAAAATTGCCAGAAAATCTGTTGTGCATCAAAGCAATATGTTAATATTCACTAAAAAGAAAACAACTCAAACCGAAGAAATTTACCAATGGAAGAAATTTGGCAATGAATGGAAAGCCATATCTATTGAAATTACTTTAGAGGAAAAGTATTAGGATGAATGAGAATAACGACGGCTTTGTTAGGGTGCTTTTTAAGTTTTATAGTGATGCATTAGAAAAATGGACTGTTGAAACAATGTGGACAGAAATAGTTGACTTGGACAAAGGCCATTTCAGAATTGAGAATATTCCTTTCTACGCTTCATTTGCTTGTGATGATATCATCTTCGCCGAATATGACGATGACCAAGAAATGCTTACTTATAGAGAACTAATTAAAGCATCAAATAATTCGACGATACAAGTTGTCCTCACCAACAAATCAACTAAAACAAATAATATTCGGGAAATTTTTAACCATTTAGGCTGTGAATCAGAGAAGCTTTCTGAAGGCTATTTTGTTATTAACGTTCCTGAAGAAGTAAATTACTCAATTGTCAAAAGTAAACTGTTAATTCTTGAATCAGATAGCATAATTGATTTTGCTGAATCTTGTTTATCTGAACAACATAGAATTCAATGTTAACTATTTAAAGACAATTGCATCACTAATTCCGTGTTTTCAGTGCTTCCGTGGCAAACAAAACAGCAACATAATTTTCCTCAAAACTTTAAAACAAAATCGGTATTTTTGCCGCTCAATTTAGATTACAATATATGTTAAGAACAGTAACTTGTGGTGCACTAAACCTTAATAACCTAGGCGAAAGTGTAACTCTATGTGGTTGGGTACAAAAATCAAGAGATTTAGGCGGTATGACTTTTATAGACATTCGCGATCGTTATGGCATAACACAGTTAGTTTTTAACATGGATGATAATCGTACTCTTTGCGAAGCTGCACGTACGCTTGGCAGAGAGTTTGTAATTAAAGCTACCGGAACTGTTGTTGAGCGTAGTAACAAAAACCCAAAAATGTCAACCGGTGATGTAGAAATTAAAATTTCTGCATTAGAAATACTTAATGCAGCAAAATTACCTCCGTTTTTAATCGATGATGAAACTGATGGTGGCGATGAATTGCGAATGAAATACCGTTACTTGGATTTACGTCGTAATCCGGTTCGTAATAACCTGGTTTTACGTCATAAAATGGCGCAATCGGTGCGTCGCTATTTAGATGCTCTAGATTTTATCGAGGTAGAAACTCCGGTTTTAATTAAATCTACACCAGAAGGTGCAAGAGATTTCGTTGTACCAAGCCGTATGAACGAAGGTGAATTTTATGCTTTGCCTCAATCTCCTCAAACCTTTAAACAATTGTTAATGGTTTCGGGTTTCGACAGGTATTTTCAAATTGTTAAATGTTTCAGAGATGAAGATTTAAGAGCTGACCGCCAACCAGAGTTTACTCAAATTGATTGTGAGATGTCTTTCATCGAGCAGGAAGATATTTTAAATACTTTCGAAGGCTTAATCCGTACTTTATTTAAAGAAGTTCGTAATTACGATTTACCTGAAGTTCCGCGTATGCAATATGCAGATGCGATGCGCTTATATGGCTCAGATAAGCCAGATACACGTTTCGATATGCAATTTGTAGAACTGAACGATTTAGTAAAAGGTAAAGGCTTCCCGGTTTTTGATAATGCTGAATTAGTTGTTGGTATTAATGCAAAAGGTGCGGCAAGTTATACACGTAAGCAATTAGATGAGTTAACAGATTTTATCAAACGCCCGCAAATTGGTGCAACTGGTTTAATTTATGCTCGCCATAATGATGATGACACTATTAAATCATCAGTAGATAAATTCTTTAACGAAGAAGATTTAAAACAATGGAGTGAAGCATTCTCAACAGAAAAAGGCGATTTAATTTTAGTTTTAGCTGGCTCAACAGACAAAGTTCGCAAACAACTAAACGAACTTCGTTTAGAAATGGGTAACCGTTTAGGCTTACGTGATAAAAATAAATTCTCGGCACTTTGGGTATTAGATTTTCCTCTTTTAGAATGGGATGAAGAAACTGAACGTTACCATGCTATGCACCATCCATTTACTTCTCCAAAACCAGAAGACATTGCTTTATTAGATAGCGACCCTAAAAATGTTAGGGCAAATGCTTACGATATGGTAATTAACGGAACAGAAGTTGGTGGTGGCTCAATCCGTATTCACGATAGAGCTTTACAGGCTTTAATGTTTAAACATTTAGGTTTCAGTGCAGAAGAAGCTCAAAAACAATTTGGTTTCTTAATGGATGCTTTCGAATTTGGTGCACCTCCTCATGGCGGTATAGCTTTTGGTTTCGACCGCTTAACCTCAATTTTTGCAGGTTTGGATTCGATTCGTGATGTAATTGCTTTCCCTAAAAATAACTCAGGAAGAGATGTAATGATTGATAGTCCGAGTACAATTGATGAAAAACAATTGAAAGAACTTAAAATCAAAACTGATTTGTAGATATCCTAATAGTTCATTGTTGATTAGTTCATTGGGCTAATCGCACAAGGATTTTGACAATAAAAAACCCGATTAGCACACTGTTAAGCGGGTTTTTTATTTTTATCGGTTCATCTTATAAACTGATGAACAGCTAATACTATTGAGCCAATGACACTAATGAACAAGTGATACCAATGAACTAATAAGTTTCACTATCTGGTGGAATGCCATAATCTACAAACTTCTTATCTTTTTTCTCTTTTCTTTTACCAAACCATCCTTTAACAGAGTTAAAAATGGCCGATATATGCTCTGCATCTAGCGATTTGCCAACTTTACCTGAAACCAATCCTACCGCTGCCTTTGTTAAAAAACCAGCACCTCTAAAAACAGTTTTGTTCATAAACATTGGCAAAAGCAAAGACATTGCAGTTCCACTCAAGTTCAGTTTATCATCAACCTTAAAAAGATTACTTGGTGTAGCATATTTCTTTATTAAGGCACTCAGTGTAAATTGCTTTAAATAAACCTTCACATCCGATTTAAGCAAATTTTCTTTAAGCGTATATTCAACCTTAAGCTCAAGCTTTTTGGCTTGCAAATCTTCAAGAGTGCGAATGTTTTTATAACTTTTCATCTTCGTCCTCCTTATCTGCTAACTTATCAAAATACTTACGCACAGCTACATTTATAATTGCCTTTTCTATATACTTATCTTTAGTTGCATAAACAATTACAGCCAACAAGATATAGATGAGCGATACGCAGCCAAAACCACGGGCAAAGCTCCCCAGCACATCAGATAAAAATAGCGCAAGCGTAACCGAACCAAATAAAAATGCCAGTATAAAGCAAACAATAACGGCAGTGTTTGTAACTAAATCGGCGAAAATCTTGGATACTTTTTCAACCAGATAAAGTCTGGTATATTCTATTCTAGCCTCCAAATAGCCTTTGGCATCGTCAACAATATCTTCGATACTTTTTTCTTTATTTTCTTGCATAGTTTAGATGGGTAAATGAAACCGGATGTTAAAACATCCGGTTTTAAAAAATTTATTACGCGTGCTCTACGTCGTCACTATATTCTTCTTCAACACTTCTCAATTTAGTTTTAATTGAGTCTACAACTTTATCTTTTAAGCTAGAAAGGTTGTTAATTTCATCGGCAGCTTTATCGCGTATAGAATCGCCTAAATCTTTTAACGATTGGCTTAATTTATCACGGGTTTCTTCACCTTTTTCTGGTGCAAATAAGATTCCTAATGCGGCTCCTGCAGCTAATCCTGCTAAAAGGGCAACTACAACTTTTGAGTTATCATTCATAATTATCTATTTAAGGGTTTAACATTACAATATAACAGTGCTATATTATTTTCGTTAAGCTATAAATTATAACTCATTTTGCTCATTATTTGTTTTAATTCTTTCCAATCTTTCTGATGCCAGTGTACTGGTTTCGTAAATTTTAACGAGCAATATAAAATAAGATAGCAATAGCGGACCAAATACAAGTCCAAGTATTCCGAATAAAGGAATACCAATAATTACGCCAATTACTGTAATTATTGGATGTATGTTGCCAACTTTTTTCGCTATTATAAATCTAAGAACATTATCGATATTTATAATAACTACGAAGCCAAAGATGAGCATAGCCCATCCGGCGAAGTTATTCCCATTTGCAATTTGGAATATTGCAGCAGGCACAAATACAACAGGCGGGCCTAATACCGGAACAAAAGAGATAAATGTTGTTATAACACCCCAAAAGACAGGATCTTTATAGCCTAAAACAAAAAAAGATAAGCTTACTAAAGAACCTTGAACCAGGCAAATTAAACCTTGGCCAATAACATTTGCATAAGTTGTATTACGCATTTCATCGCCAAAACGTAAGGCATTTTGTTCGCGAAGCGGAGCATATTTTATTAAAGATAATTCGAATTTTTTCCTTTCTATTAGCATAAAGTACAGTAAAAAGTACATCACCAATAAACTCAGTATAATATTTATTGCACTCGAAATTAAAGATGGAAAAAGCTGAGTAGCCCAATTGCCCAACCTGTTCATTCCATCTTGAATTAAACTTTCGTTTATTTTAACCGGAATTAAGTGCTGGATTTTAACCAGTAAGTTTTTAAAGAAGATTTCGTTATTTTTTAGTTCGGATATTTTACTAATTACCATGCTGCTTAACGCATAGAAAGGTAATATAATTAGCACAACACTTATTGCGATGATTAATATTGCTACAAATCTTTTATTCCAGCCTTTTACTTCAGCAAAATAAATATAACCAGGACGCATTATGGTGTACAGCACAAGCGTACTTAATATTGCACTGAAAATTCCTTGTAAAGAATATGCTATTAACAGCCCAAGTGCTATTATAATAACAAGGTTTATATTATTGCGTTGCTTATAAGAAAATACTGACATAGAATTCTAGTTGCTTGGTACTTTCTAAATACAAAAAACATAGTATTTGTTTTTGCAGAATTAAGATTTACTCCTGATCATCAATCTTGATTGCCTTGATTTTATTGTACAGCGTTTTTCTATCAATATTTAAAATTTTCGCCGCCTTTGTTTTGTTAAAATTTACCTCTTTTAAAACTCTTAAAATAGTATCGTATTCTGCTTCTAAGGCTGCATTTTTCAAATCCTTAGGCTTATCGCTAAGTTTAAGTTTTACCTGAGTTAAAATTTCGTCTCTATCATAATCTTTAACATGATTTGATAATTCCAAAGGCAAAACATCGACCTGAATTTCATTACCTTCTGTTAACAAGGCAACACGTCTTATAACGTTTTTCAATTCACGAACATTTCCTGGCCAATTGTAATTTAAAAAAGATTCTTTAACTCCTTCAGAAAAACCTTTGATATTTTTACCTAATTCATTATTGGCTACTTTCAAAAAATTTTCTGCAAAAACTAAAATATCCTTACCACGTTTTTTTAGTGAGGGAATATGAATTGAAAACTCATTAAAACGATGGTATAAATCTTCTCTAAAAGTTCCTTTTGAAATATTTTCCACCAAATTTTCATTTGTGGCCACAATAATGCGAACATCTAAATCTATTTCTTTGGTACTGCCAATGCGCTTAACTTTTCGTTCCTGAACGGTTCTTAAAAGTGTTGCCTGAATTTCATAAGATAAGTTTCCTATTTCATCTAAAAACAATGTACCGCCGTTCGCTTGCTCAAAGTGTCCGATTTTAGTATATAAAGCACCTGTAAAAGACCCCTTTTCATGCCCGAAAAATTCACTACCTGCAAGTTCTTTAGTTAAAGAGCCACAATCCATAGCGATAAAAGGCTTATCTTTTCTTAAACTGTTTAGGTGAATTGTTTTTGCCACATACTCTTTACCTGTTCCGCTTTTACCGGTTAAAATAATACTATAAGAAGTTGGGGCAATAAGATTGATTTGTTTTAGCAACGTTTTAGAAACATAACTCATTCCATCGATATAATCACTATGGTTGATGTACTCTTGTTCAGCGTTTTTACTGTTGCTTTTTGTATTGATACTGCCAACACTTTCATTTAAAGCCCGTTGAGTTTCTAAAGCCTTATTTATTGTGTTTAAAATTTCATCAGGATATAGTGGCTTAGTGATATAATCGTAAGCACCTAATTTGATTAATTCTACTGCAAGTTTAATATCAGAATAACCTGTGATAATGATAACACCAGTAGATGGATAATTTTCTTTTATTTTGATGAGAATTTCTCTGCCATCAGTATCATCCAATCTGTAATCGCATAGTACCAAATCAAAAGTTTCTGTAGTCAAAATATCCATCGCTGAATTGCCAGTGATAGCATTGGCTACCTCAAAACCATTTCTGGTTAGGAACTTGGAGAGTAGGAGGCCAATATTCACCTCATCATCAATTATTAATATCTTTTTTTCATATGCGAGAATCGTAGTGCATAATTAGATAAAAAAAATGAACTTGGGAAATTTTCTCTACACTTTTGACCAATACTATATAGAATTAATAATACAGCTACTATCGGCCTTCAAAACCAGCAGCTCTTTTTTGTATAAATGCCGAAACACCTTCTTTAAAATCTTCTGTTTCGAAGCACTTGCCAAACGACTCGATTTCAACTTGATAACCTGAATGATTGAGCGATGCAACCACAGCCCTTATTGCTCCTGCAACTGCAAGAGGAGCCCTTTGTTTAACAAAACCTAAAATTTCTTCAGCCTTGCTAATTAGATCAGCTTGCGGTACAACGTAATTTACTAAACCGATTTGTTCTGCTTCTTGAGCCTTAATCATATTGGCGGTGATGATCATTTCTACAGCTTTTCCTTTGCCAACCAACTGGGTTAACCTTTGTGTGCCACCGTAACCGGGTATCAAACCCAAAGTAACTTCTGGCAAGCCTAATTTGGCAATATCTGATGCGATTCTGATGTGACAAGCCATCGCCAATTCTAATCCTCCGCCTAATGCAAAACCGTTAATTGCAGCAATAAATGGTTTAGAAGAATTTTCTATTGCATTAAAAACTTTTTCCTGTCCCTGTCTTGCCAACTCCTCACCTTGTTTTCCATTGTAATCAGAAAATTCTTTAATATCTGCACCTGCAACAAAAGCCTTTTCGCCTGCTCCGGTAATAATTACACCTCTAACTTCATCAGTTTTTCCTGCAAAATCTATAACATCTGCTAGTTCGGCAAGTGTATCTTTATTTAATGCGTTTAACGCTTTTTCACGATTTATCGTTACGTATAAAATATTTTCTTTTACCTCGGATATTAAATTTTGATATGCCATCTCTTAAAAATTTCTGTTTTCTGAAACCCAATTTTGAATATACTCTACAATGCTTGCCATTGTTGTTCCCGGTGGAAATAATTCTCCAACACCTAAATCTGCAAGCTTCTTTCTGTCTGCTTCCGGAATAATTCCACCACCTGTCAACAGTACATCATCAAGCTGTTTTTCTTTCATAAAATGAATAATTTTTGGAAAGACAGTCATGTGTGCACCAGATAAAATCGAAACGCCGATAGCATCAACATCTTCTTGCAAAGCTGTATTTACAACCATTTCTGGAGTTTGCCGAAGTCCGGTGTAAATTACTTCCATACCGGCATCCCTTAAAGATGTTGCGATAACTTTAGCGCCTCTATCGTGTCCATCGAGCCCAACTTTAGCAACTAAAACACGTATTGGCCTGTTTAATACTTTGCTCATAATGAATATTAAGTTAATGTAAATGTATCGAATTTTCTCTTTAAGGGAATAGAGAATTGAAAATAGGAATGGATTACGGGTTACATAGATTTGGGGAATTGAAAACAGGAAATTGATTGAAGGTTTAAGTCATTGCAAATTTTATCATTCAATACATTTCCTATTTTTTTACTATTCTCTATTTCTCAATTTCCTATCCTCTTATTATCCTATTCCCCATTTCCAATTCCCCGTAATTACACTTCCCCTACCCCAAATTATTCTATTCACTATTCCTTATATAATTACGCTCAATCTTTTTACATTTGCATTCCTAATTTACAGGTTTTTATGAGTGAAGAAAAGTCATTGAACTTTATTGAAGAAATTGTTGAGAACGACTTAAATAGTGGTAAGTATGAAACCTTGGTTACGCGATTTCCGCCTGAGCCAAACGGTTATTTACACATTGGCCACGCGAAAGCAATATGCTTAAACTTCGGACTAACACAAAAATACGGCGGTTATACCAACTTACGTTTTGATGATACCAACCCGGTAACTGAAAAAACTGAATATGTAAATAGCCAGCAAGAAGATATTAAATGGTTGGGTTTTAACTGGAAAAATGAATTGTATGCATCAGATTATTTTGATGAATTATATTCGTTTGCCGTTAAACTAATCGAAAAAGGTTTAGCTTATGTTGATGAAAGTTCTGCTGATGAAATTGCAGCATTAAAAGGAACACCAACAGAACCTGGTCAGGATAGTCCATACCGTAACCGCAGCGCAGCAGAAAATTTAGAACTTTTCACTAAAATGAAAAATGGCGAATTTGCTGATGGAGCTTATATCTTAAGAGCCAAAATTGATATGGCTAGTCCGAATATGTTAATGCGTGACCCAATTATTTACCGCATTAAACACGCAGAACACCATCGTACTGGAAATAAATGGTGCATTTACCCAATGTACGATTTTGCTCACGGCCAAAGTGATAGCATTGAAAACATTACCCACTCGATTTGTACTTTAGAATATGTTTCGCACCGCGAATTGTACGATTGGTTTATCGAAAAGTTAGAGATTTTTCCATCTAAACAATATGAATTTGCCCGTTTAAACCTTACTTCTACAGTAATGAGTAAACGTAAGTTACTTCAGTTGGTAAACGAGAATTTAGTTAGTGGCTGGGATGATCCACGCATGCCTACAATTTCGGGCTTACGCAGAAGAGGTTTCACTCCAAAAAGTGTACGTGAATTTTGTGAGCGAATTGGTATCGCTAAACGCGAAAATTTAATCGAATTAAGTTTATTGGAGTTTTGTATCCGTGAGGATTTAAATAAAACCGCTAATCGTGTAATGGCAGTTTTAGATCCGATTAAATTAATCATTACCAATTACGAAAAAGGTACTGAAGATTTAATCGGCGAAAACAATCCTGAAGCTGAAGATGGCGGTGGTACTCGTATTATTCCATTCAGTAAAGAACTTTGGATTGAGCGTGAAGATTTCATGGAAGTTCCCGCGAAAAAATGGTTCCGTTTGGCGCCAGGTGCTATGGTTCGTTTAAAATTCGCATACATTGTTAAGTGTGAGGATTTTGTAAAAGACGAAAATGGAAATGTAACCGAAATTCACTGTACCTATATTCCTGAATCAAAAAGCGGAAGCGATACAAGTGGAATTAACGTTAAAGGAACTATTCACTGGGTGAGTGCACAACATGCAAAAACAGCTGAAATCCGTTTATACGACCGCTTATTTACTTCTGAAACACCTGATGCGGAAGAAGGCGATTTCAAAGATTATTTAAATCCAAATAGCTTAACTGTTTTGCCAAGCGTATACATAGAGCCAGCTTTAGCAGATGCTGATTTAGATGGACGTTATCAATTCATCCGTAAAGGATATTTCTGTTTAGACAAAGATTCTAATGCTGAAAAATTGGTTTTCAATAGAACGGTAACATTAAAAGATACTTTTAAAAAGCCTAATTAAGAGAAAAAATTTTAAGCACAGATGAACACGGATAAGCACAGATTTATCCGTGTTTTTTTTGCAATTGAAAAAAGGGTTGTCAAAGAAATTGTAATGATTTTTGGGCCTGATTTATTCCCTTATCTTTTCCCTAATACTTCAAGTAGAGATTATACAACACCAAAATATCTACCAGAGTAAGCTTTTTACTAATATCTGTTTGAATAAAGTGTATTTTAAAGGCTTCGATTGCAGCAGGTAAATTAGTTGTATTATAGCCAATGTATCTTAACGCCTTTTCCGTATCGAAATCAGCTGGTGGATTTTTTAAAACTTGATCGTACCAAAAACCAAAACCTTTATCAGCTAACTTTTTCCAAGGGAAATTTTTAGGGTCATTTTTACGGCCAGGAGCAATATCGGCATGGCCAATAAAATTAGCAGTTGGAATATTATAAGTCTTTTTCAGTGTCGCCAATAGCTTTATTAAACTGTTAATCTGAGCATCTTGCCAAACATCACCAACGCCATTATTATCTAATTCGATCCCAATAGATGATGAATTCAGGTCGGTATCTTTGCCCCATTTACTAATACCTGCATGGTTTGCACGCAGGTAATCGTTAACCATGTGCACAACTTTACCATCGCGACTAATTACATAATGCGCACTTGTTCCGGCTTTGGTAGAATGAAAAGTTTTAATGGTTTGTGCCAAACTATCTTGCGCCGTATGGTGGATAACCACAAAATTTGGTTTTCTAATTCCAAAATTTACGGAACCAACCCATTGCTGATTTGTAGCGCTCAATGAATCGTATAACTGACCAGTTGGAGGTGTAGTCTTTATTATTTCAGAAAAATCTTTAGCTTTTTGCTTATAAATTTTTTCTGTTGCGGCATATTTATTGGTTGTACAAGATGCTGCAAGCATAGCAGAAACTATAACAAACGAAGAAGAAAATTTTGATATTTTAAACGAAAACATATAAGCTTTTGTTAATGTAGTAAAACGACAAAGTTATACTAAACTTCATCCAATTCATCAAAATTATCCAAAGCTTTTAAATTTTACTAATTTAGCACCCTTATCAATTTTAAAATGAAGAATTTATACAAATCGAATATACTTCTAATATCGCTTACAGCCTGTATCTTCGCGGCTTGTAGTGGAAACAACACAACTGAAAACAATAAACAAGTTACAGTACAAAAAGATAGCTTAACTGGTTATGTTGCACAACGCTTGCCAATTTATGAGCGTGTGAAGCTTACCACAAACATTAACAGCTTAAGCATTAGCGACCGCAAAATTTTACCGCTACTTATCCAGGCGGCAGAAATTATGGATGAACTTTACTGGAAACAAACTTATCCACAAAAAGATAGTTTGCTTGCCACAATTAAGGATGAAAAAACACGTGATTTCTTCAACATAAATTACGGCCCTTGGGATAGATTAAATAATGATAAACCGTTTGTTAGTGGTGTTGGCGCTAAACCAGACGGAGCATCATTTTATCCTTATGGAATAACGAAAGCTGAGATTGAAAAATCAGACCTAGCCGATAAATTTGGGGCTTATTCTGTTGTTAGAAGAGATAGTACAGGAAAACTTAGTACTATTCCTTACCACGTACTATTTGCATCAGAATTACAAAGAGCGTCTTCATTGCTTAAGCAAGCTGCATTAATTACTGAAGATGCCGGCTTAAAGAAATACCTGAACTTAAGAGCAGATGCTCTAGTATCCGATAATTTTACAGCGAGTGACTATGCCTGGTTAGATATGAAAACTAATGGATTGGATATTATAATCGGTCCGATTGAAAATTACGAAGACAAGTTATTTAACGCCAGAACTAGTTACGAAGCTTACGTTTTGGTTAAGGATAAAGAGTGGAGCAAGCGTTTAGCCAAGTATGTAAAAATGCTTCCAGAATTGCAGAAAAACTTACCCGTTGCTGCAAAATACAAGGCAGAAAAACCTGGAACAGATTCTGAATTAAACGCCTATGATGTGGTTTATTACGCAGGAGATTGCAATTCTGGTTCGAAAACAATTGCGGTTAATTTGCCTAACGATGAAAAAATTCAGCAAGAAAAAGGTACACGTCGTTCGCAGTTAAAAAATGCGATGCAGGCAAAATTTGATAAAATTTTAGTTCCGATTTCGAAAGAGCTTATTGCTGCAGACCAGCAAAAATACATCAAGTTTGATGCGTTTTTTGCAAACGTAATGTTCCATGAAGTTGCGCATGGTTTGGGCATTAAAAAAACGGTTACAGGTAAAGGTTTTGTTCGCGAGGCACTTAAAGAACAGTACAGTTGGTTAGAAGAAGGCAAAGCCGATATTTTAGGTTTATATATGGTAACCGGCTTACTTAAAAAAGGAGAATTGCAAGGCGATATTAAAGATTATTACACCACATTTATGGCCGGCATTTTACGCTCTGTTCGTTTTGGAGCAGCAAGTGCACATGGAAAAGCTAATATGCAATGCTTTAATTATTTTAAAGAAAAAGGTGCATTTGAACGTTCTGCAAAAGGAACATACAGTGTAAATTATGAAAAATTTGCATTAGCTATGAATGATTTAAGCGCCTTTATTATAACGTTACAAGGCAACGGAGATAAGGTTGCGGTTGAGAAAGCTCAAAAAGAAAAAGCGAATATCTCAACCGAACTTCAGAATGATTTAGACAGATTAATGAAAAAGAACATTCCGGTTGATGTTGTTTTTGAACAAGGTGTTGATGTACTTGGCGTAAAATAAATTACACAATAAATTTTTGACCGCAGATGCGCAGATTCAGAACTGTACATCTGCGGTTTTTTTTGCAGTAAATTTTGTTAAATAAGCCTGACAGCAGCGAAAATACTTTTGGCGAACCAGAGTCTAAAACTTACGAAGTCACTTGAGATTTCCCTTAGTAAAGACTTCGTAAGTTTCGCCAAAATAAGTTTCGCCAAAAGATTGCAGCAAATGGCAGGACTAAATGAGCCATAAACTACTGGTTTTCACTTCCAAAATATTTACAGCCAACCTTTTTTAAATTTCTTGTAACCTTTTAAAAAAACGGTCGTCTTACTTATAACTAAGCAAAAGAAACATTTCGTTTCTAACTAAACTTTAAAAATTAAGCTTGCAATTAAAGCACGAGAAATTGGTGCTATAGAAATTGTTTTGCCATTTTTTAACCGAATACAGCATAAAAACCAATGAAAAACCTATACAAAATAGCAATAATTGTTACAAGCATTTTTACATCAGAAGCAGCTATTGCGCAAACCACACCAAAGCCAAATATTACCGGAATTATTGTTGATGAAAATAAAAAACCGGCCGATTATGTAACAGTAGTGCTTTATAAAGCAGCAGATTCTAGCATAGTGAAAACCGCCTTTACCGATCCAAGCGGCGTATTTGGCTTTTCGATAAATGCTAAAGGCAGTTATTTTTACAAAGCAAGCAGCATGGGTTACGCTGCAATAAAAAGTAAAACTTTAGCACTTGGCGATGATTTAAAAATCGATTTCGGAACAGCTCAGCTGGCTTCTACAAGTCAGAATTTAAAAGAAGTTACCGTTGCGGCAACTGTTCCATTAATTGAGCGAAAAATGGATAGAACGGTTATGAACGTTTCTAGCAGTTCTACAGCAATTGGTTCTACGGCTTTAGAGTTGTTGCAAAAAGCACCTGGCGTAAATGTTGACCAAAACGATAATATTTCGATGCTTGGTAAACAAGGTGTAATGATTCAAATTGATGGAAAGCAAACTTATATGAGCAATGCTGATGTAGCCACTTTACTGAAAAGCATGCAGAGTTCGGAAATTGAAACCATCGAGTTGATTACCAACCCATCTGCAAAATACGATGCTGCAGGTAATTCTGGTATTATAAACATTAAAACTAAAAAAAATAAAGGTGGCGGCACAAATGGTAGTGTTAATGCAGCTTTTGGTCGTGGCCAGAGATTTAGAGCAAGTACAGGCGGAAGCATTAATCACCGAACAAAATCTGTAAACTTATTTGGTAACTACAGCTACTACAATAACACAAGAGAAACCGATTTAACGATCGACAGGATTGCCAATGCAAGTGCTGGTGACAGGTATTTTTCGCAAATTAGCGAGTTTGAAAGGAAAAATAATGGTCATAATTTTAAAGCCGGAGCTGATTTTTTCTTGAATAAGAATAACACCATTGGCGTATTAATAACTGGTTACGATGGAGCTAGTAATGAAGGCTCAGTAAATAAAACAAATATTGGCGCTTCGTTTTCTCAAAGAGATTCTTCGGTTTTAGCTAATAACATTATCAGAAATAAGTACAATAATATTTCTTACAACCTTAACTATAAATCTGTTTTAGATACCGCAGGGCAAGAAATTACCATTGATTTAGATTATGGCAGATATAAAGGTGACGATGACGCAGATTATGTGAGCGATTATTTCTTTAACAACGGCGGCTTAATCAGACCAACGGTTATTACCAGAAACATTACACCATCTATTATAAATATTAAAGCTTTTAAAGTGGATTATGCCTTGCCACTAAAAAAACAAATGAAGCTAGAAGCCGGATTAAAAAGCAGCTGGGTTACAACTGATAATAATCTAATTGCCGAACAGTTTGTAAATAATGCCTGGCGAAACAATCAGCTACTTAGTAATCAGTTTATTTACGATGAAAATGTAAATGCAGCTTACTTAAATTTTAATAAGCAGTTTAAAACAACCAGCGTACAGTTGGGTTTAAGAGCCGAGCAAACCAACTCAAAAGGAAATTCTATTACAACTAATAAAGTTATAGATAGAGAATACTTAAACTTCTTCCCAAGTGTTTTTATTAATCAGGTGTTGGATAAAAACAACGACATTAATATATCTTATAGCCGCCGTATTGATAGACCAAGTTACGATGCTTTAAATCCGTTTGTATATTTTCTAGATCAGTACACTTACAACCAAGGTAACCCGTTCTTAAACCCTCAATACACAAACAATTTCGAATTTACTTACCTGCTTAAAAAGAAATATTCGGTTACTTTAAACTATAGCCGCACTACCGATGTAATTACCGAAGTGTTACTTCCTGATAATGAAAAACAGGCTTTATATCAAACCAACGAAAACATTGCTACGCAAAATGCTTACTCTTTGGTGTTGAATGCACCTGTTCAATTTATAAAATGGTGGAATAGCAATAACAGTTTAAACATTTTCCACATTGGTTTTAAAGCGCCAGATCTTGCCGGACAAAAATTGGATAACAAAAGCACATCGTTTCAGTTCAAATCGCAACACACCTTTAATATTCGCCCGGGTTTATCAGCAGAGTTAATGTTTAGGTATGATAGCCCGGTTACTTTCGGAGTGATGGAAATTGGCCGCAGATATGGTTTAGATGCAGGTGTAAGTAAATCTTTATTCAACAAAAAAGCAAGTTTGAAACTAGCTGCAACCGATATTTTCAATACCCAAATCAATAGAATAAACAGCGCTTTCCCTGGCCTATATTACACGCTTTACGGCAATAACGATAGGCAATACGTTAGCGTAAGTTTCACTTATCGCTTTGGTAAAAACGAAATTAAACCTGCCCGTAACCGAAGTACGGGTTTAGAAGCCGAACAAGGCCGAATGAAAAACTAAATTACAAATCCTTTGAAAAGCAAAAGCCCGGATACGAACATCGTTAGTCGGGCTTTTTACTAATTAAAAAAGGGCGATGTTTCCATCGCCCTTTGCTATTATTTACTCAAATACATTGATTTATCTTTGTAAAGCTTACGGAAGTAAGGGTCTTCTAAATCTTTGATGAAACGAATAGCCTCACCTGTAGATTTCATTTCCGGACCAAGTTCTTTAGTTACTTCAGGGAATTTCTCATAAGAGAAAACAGGTTCTTTAATTGCATAGCCTTGTAGCTTACGTTCGATGGTGAAATCTTTCAATTTAGCAACACCTAACATAATTTTAGCCGCAATGTTAATGTAAGGAACATCATACGCTTTCGCGATGAATGGAACTGTTCTGGAAGCTCTTGGATTGGCTTCAATTACATAAACCTTCTCATCTTTAATCGCAAACTGAATGTTTAACAAACCTCTAACATCTAAAGCTTTTGCAATTTTAATAGAGTATTCTTCCATTGCTTTAGTTACCGTTTCTGGCAAGCTAAAAGTTGGCAATACTGCGAATGAATCTCCAGAGTGAATACCTGCAGGCTCGATGTGTTCCATCATACCTACAATGTGCACATCATCTCCATCAGAAATCGAATCAGATTCTGCCTCTTCTGCTCTATCTAAAAAGTGGTCGATTAACACACGGTTGCCCGGTAAATCGCCTAATAATTTTACAACTGCTTTTTCAAGGTCTTCATCGTTAATTACAATGCTCATTCCTTGTCCACCTAATACATAACTTGGGCGAACTAAAACCGGATAACCTACCTCATTAGCAACAACAATTGCTTCCTCAGCATTTTCTGCAACACCATATTTTGGATAAGGAATATCTAATTCTTTCAATAAATCAGAAAAGCGACCACGGTCCTCGGCGATATCCATATTCTCGAAAGAAGTTCCGATAATCTTTATACCTTTTTCCGTTAGTTTTTCAGCCATTTTCAAAGCTGTTTGCCCACCTAACTGTACAATGACGCCTTCAGGTTTCTCTAAATCGATAATTTCGCGAACATGTTCCCAGAAAACCGGCTCGAAGTAAAGTTTATCAGCCATGTTAAAATCTGTAGAAACCGTTTCAGGGTTACAATTAACCATGATGGCTTCAAAGCCAGATTCTTTGGCTGCCAATAATCCGTGTACACAAGAATAATCAAATTCTATACCTTGGCCAATACGGTTTGGACCAGAACCTAAAACGATAACTTTTTTCTTATCAGAAGATTTGGATTCGTTTTCTTCATCAAATGATGAGTAATAATATGGTGTTTGCGCCGGAAATTCCGCAGCGCAAGTATCAACCATTTTATAAACTCTCTTTATGCCAAGTTCTTTTCTACGGTCGTAAACTTCATCTTCGGTTACATTGCCTAATAACCAGGCAATTTGTACATCAGAGAAACCTTTTTGTTTAAGTGTGAAGAAGAAGTCCTGAGGAATGTTATTTAATGAATATCTCTTAAGTTCAACTTCTAAAGCAACAAGATCCTGAATTTGATTTAAGAACCATTTGTCAATTTTAGTAACCTTACGAATAGATTCTAAAGGCACTCCCATTGTCATGGCATCTTTTATTAAGAATAAACGGTTCCATGAAGCGTGCTCCAAACCATCCATTATTTCTTCGATGTTACGCACTTGTCTGCCATCTGCACCTAAACCAGCACGGTTTATTTCTAAACTCTGACAGGCTTTTTGTAAAGCTTCGATGAAAGTACGGCCAATTGCCATAACCTCACCTACAGATTTCATTTGTAAACCAAGCTCTTTATTAGCGCCTTTGAATTTATCGAAATTCCAGCGAGGAATTTTTACAATTACGTAATCTAAAGTAGGTTCGAAATATGCTGAAGTTGTTTTTGTAATCTGATTTTCGATTTCATCTAAGTTGTAACCGATGGCTAATTTTGCTGCGATTTTAGCAATTGGATAACCAGTTGCCTTACTTGCTAAAGCTGATGAACGTGATACACGTGGATTAATTTCGATGGCGATAATATCATCATTAGCAGGATTAACCGAGAATTGAACGTTACAACCACCTGCAAAAGTTCCTATGGCACGCATCATTTTAATTGCCTGGTTACGCATTTCCTGGTAGCAACGGTCAGATAATGTCATTGCCGGTGCAACCGTAATCGAATCTCCGGTGTGAATACCCATTGGGTCGAAGTTTTCGATTGAACAAATGATAATCACGTTATCATTACTGTCTCTCAATAACTCTAATTCATATTCTTTCCAACCTAAAACGGCTTGTTCTACTAAAACTTCGTGAGTTGGAGAAGCTTCTAAACCGCGTTTAAGCGCAGCATCAAATTCTTCTTTTTTGTGTACAAAACCACCACCAGAACCACCTAAAGTGTAAGATGGGCGAATTACCAATGGAAAACCTATTTCTTGAGCGGCTTCTTTACCTTCTAAAAATGAATTGGCAATTTTAGATGGCGCTACACCTACACCTATATCAACCATTAACTGGCGGAACGCTTCGCGGTTTTCAGTTTTTTCGATAGCTGCTACATCAACACCAATAACTCTAACACCATATTTTTCCCAAACACCACGCTCAGAGGCTTCCACACAAAGGTTTAATGCAGTTTGACCACCCATCGTAGGTAATACCGCATCAATTTTAGGCAAATCCGGAGAGTTGATATGCTCTTGCAAAATAACCTCAATCGAATCTACAGTCAACGGACGCAGATAAACATGGTCGCCGATAACTTTATCCGTCATAATCGTTGCCGGATTAGAGTTGATGATTGAAACGGTAATTCCTTCTTCTTTTAAAGAAAGTGCCGCTTGAGAACCGGAATAATCAAATTCGCAGGCTTGGCCAATAATAATTGGTCCCGATCCGATAATTAATACTGAGCGTATGGAAGTGTCTTTAGGCATGATAAAGCTTAATACAATAATTAAAATTCTAAAGTTTTTGCGCCTCTGAAGGCTGAAGAAGCAAGTTGGTTTTTTGCTTTATGGAAGAAAATCCCAACTGTTCTGTCGGGATGCAAAGATACACCTTTAGAAGTTATTTTAAGCCTATTTTTTTAAAATAAAAAAGAGGGTAAAATTAACCCTCCTTATAAATTTTTCTTTTGCAAAACACGTTATTGCTGTAATTTTATTTCGCCTAAATCTGTTGTAGAACTATCTTTTACTGCAACGTTTTCGATTGTTGCATCTTTATATGGTGCGTTTGCTTTAATCCAAACTTTGTAAACACCTTCTTTTAAGTTTGTAAAAGTAAAAGCGCCTTGATTCAAATCAGCTTTTAACGTGTCTGTTCCTGCAACAAGTGCTATAGTTGCAACACCATCAGCAGGCGTAATTTTTCCGCTTATGCCACCAAGTTTAACATTGGTAAAGGCAAAAATTGTAACAGTTAACATTAAAAATGCTACAATAAATATATTTTGCTTTTTCATCTTGATAAAATATTTCAGATAACTTTTCACAAAGTTAAATTATGTTAAATATAAACGCTTCAAACTCAAAAAAGTTTCAAACAATGAAGTGTAATTTACACACTGTATTAATTCTTGGACAGGTAGAAAAACCTATTTGACGAGCATTATAGCAAGGATCTTTTAATCAGAAGCCAATTTTTAATCGCGTTTTAATTATCAAGTCATGTTTAAGTCACGAATGAATGAATTGAATATTATTGGCAACAATGTTGTAATAAGCCTATCGTATTTGCGTTTTGTAAATACTTTAGAGTTCGATCTAAAGCTTCCTCAGCGGCTTAGTTACCCGCAAAGAGGATTTCTTCATAAATAGTTTGTTTGGTTTATTATCCGGTCAGAGGAGCCCTCCTCGACCGGATTTTTTCTTTAATGTGGTTTTTGTTTCTATTTTTGAATACATGACAATTGCTGCTGCACCTTTTTTTGATTTTCTAACCGATCAATTTTTACAAACATCAGTTTTAGAATGGTTTGCTGTAATTACAGGCTTTATCTGCATTTATTTAGCTGCCAAAGAAAGTATTTGGAATTGGCCAATCTCTATTATAAGTGTAGTTTGTTATGGCTTTTTATTTTTTAGAGAAGCCATGTATGGCGACATGACTTTGCAGATATACTTTCTTTTTACAGCCTTTTATGGATGGTACTTTTGGTTCAGCAAAAAAGAAGAAGTTGATAAGCCCATTACTTTATTAAAAAAAGAAGGCTGGTTTTTAGCCATTTTATTCATAATTGCCTTAAGTTTTTTATTAGGCTGGTTTATGGCAAACTTTACAAATAGCACAGTACCATATGCTGATGGGTTTTGCACATCAATAAGTTTCGTAGCACAAATTTTGCTGACTAGAAAAGTGTTACAAAACTGGCTGTTATGGGTATTTGCAAACATCTGCTATGTTCCGCTTTTTATTTACAAGCACTTAAATTTAAGTGCAATATTATATTTTGTGTTAATTATTATTGCCTACAAAGGCTATCTGGATTGGAGAAAAACATACCGTGAACAAGAATATTAAAAAGATAGCTATAGTTGGCCCGGAAAGCACCGGAAAATCGACCATGTCAAAATTTTTGGCAAACCATTACAATGTTTCCTGGGTACCTGAGTATGCCCGTTATTACTGCGCAAATTTAGAAGCACCATATTCTTTACAGGATGAGCTGAACATGTATTATGGTCAAATTGCATTAGAAGATGCCGTTCTCAACATTACCAAAGGCGAATTTGTTATTTGCGACACAACTTTTATAACCGTAAAAATCTGGAGCGACGAAATGCTCGGCGAAACTCCCGAATTGGTTTTGGATGCTTTACCGAAAAGACCTTACGATTTATACCTTTTAATGGATATTGATTTACCTTGGCAGGACGACCCATTGAGAGATTTTCCGAACCAGCGAGAATATTTTATGGAAATTTGGCATAAGGAATTAAAAGCTTTAAACGCAAATTACAAAGTAATTGGTGGCATTGGCGAGCAAAGACAACAAAACGCCATTGATGTGATTGATGACTTTTTAGCTTTATAGATTTTGGAAAGCGCTGGCATCGTTTCTATTCAAAAAAGATTGCAGCAAAAAGCGTGACTATCGTGAGTGAACCACCTACAAATATTGCTTTTCTAAAAAAAGATAAAGCTATTTTAAGCAATCCTAAACATATTTTTCTACATTTGCCACATCATTAGGGGTGCCTTGTTTTAAATAACACAAAAACGGGCTGAGATCATACCCATTTTGAAGCAGAAAGAGGAAAGCAAAAAAGCTAAAAGCTATGGTTAATTACCAAGCTTTAGTCTTTAAGCTTTAAGCCTTAAGCTTTAAATGCACCTGATCCGGGTAATGCCGGCGTAGGGATTGGAGTTATGGAAGTTTAACTGAAATCGGGAGTACCCCTATTTCCGATGGGTTTAACTAAAAACAAAAACATTGAAAAAACTACTTTTTGCAGCTTTAACTGCAATGCTGCCTTTCTTTGCATTGGCACAATTTTCTGTTACCGGAAAAGTAACAGACAACAATCAAAAAGCATTACCTGGCGCAACAATTAAGGTAAAAAACACAAAAATTACGGTTTCTGCTGATGAAAATGGAAATTTCACAATCGGCAATTTATCATCTGGTAGGCATGTAATTACAGCAAGTTATTTAGGTTTTAGAACCACCGAAAGTTCTGTTAATTTAAATCAGAACGAGAATTTAAACATTACCTTAATTGCTCAAAATTTTCTTGCCGATGAAGTTGTAGTTAGAGCAACCAGGGCGAATGAAAAATCGGCAACAACTTACAAAAACGTAAGCAAAGCAGAAATTCAGGAAAATAACTTCGGGCAGGACTTGCCTTTTATTTTACAAAACACACCCGGTGTTGTTGTAAATTCTGACGCTGGTGCAGGTGTTGGTTATACAGGAATTCGCATCCGTGGTAGCGATAACAGCAGAATAAATGTAACGGTTAACGGTATTCCAATTAACGATAGTGAAAGCCAGGGTACATTTTATGTTAATATGCCCGATTTTGCTTCATCTGTTGATAACATTCAAATTCAGCGTGGTGTAGGTACATCTACGAATGGTGCTGGTGCTTTTGGTGCAAGTTTAAACATTCAAACAACTGCCAGCGAAGTAGAACCTTATGCAGAGGTGAACAGCACTTATGGTAGTTTCGATACGTGGAAAAACACAGTAAAAGTTGGTACAGGTTTAATAAACAATCGATTCAGTTTTGATGGCCGTTTATCGAGAATTAGTTCTGATGGTTATGTAGATAGAGGTTCATCGCTTCTTAAATCTTATTTCTTATCTGGAGCTTACCATGGCAATAAAGATTTACTTCGCATTAACGTTTTTGCTGGTGCAGAGAAAACCTATCAATCGTGGAATGGAATTCCAGAGTCGAGATTGAACAATGACGTTGCGGGCATGAAAGCATATATAGCAAGAAACGAACTAAATGATGAAGATGCTGCTAACCTCTTAAATTCTGGAAGGACTTACAATAGTTTCACTTACAATAATCAAACAGATAATTACTGGCAAAATCATTATCAGTTAATTTATGCGAGACAGATTTCTGATAATTTCTCCTTCAACGGCGCTTTGCATTATACACAAGGTGAAGGTTATTATGAAGAATACAGAGCAAATAACAGGTTAAGTGATTATGGTTTAAGCTCTGTTGTAATTGGTGGCACAACAATTTCGCGTACAGATTTAATTCGTCGCAGATGGTTAGATAACGACTTTTATGGCGTAACCTACGCATTTAACTATGTGCCGCAAAAGAACTTAAACTTTACGCTTGGTGGTGCATACAATGAATACAAGGGTGCGCATTTCGGACAGATTATCTGGGCGCAATATGCATCAAACGGAAATATTGATAGACATTATTACGACAACGAAGGTTTTAAAACCGACTTTAACATTTATGGAAAAGTAAATTATAGTCCGGTTGAGGCTTTAAGTTTATTTGCCGATTTACAGTACCGCCGCGTGTATTACGATATTTTAGGAACAGAAAATAAGTTGAACTTTTTATCTATTAATGATAAACTTAACTTCTTCAATCCGAAAATTGGAGCAACTTATTTTATTAATCCGCAAAGTAATTTATACGCATCGTTTAGTGTAGCCAACAAAGAGCCAAATCGTAATGATTATACAGATGCAGCAATTGGTACATTTCCAAAAGCCGAAAGACTTAACGATGTTGAATTTGGTTACCGTTTTAAAAACAGCAACTTTAATTTAGGTGCAAATGCTTATGGTATGTTCTACAAAAACCAGTTAGTGGTAACCGGAAAAATTAACGATACGGGCGGTAACTTCCGCCAGAATGTAGATAAAAGTTATCGCTTAGGATTGGAGTTGGACGGTTCTTACATCATCAATAAATTTTTCGCCTTAAATGCGAATGCAGCATTTAGCAGAAATAAGATTAGAAACTTTACAGAATATTATGATGATTATGATAACGGCGGTCAGGTTGTAAATAATTATGAGCTAACTGATATTTCGTATTCTCCTTCGGCAGTGCTTTTTGGAGAAGTTGTGTATAAACCTGTTAAAGGTTTCGCAATAGCTTTACAAAGTAAATATGTAAGCAAACAGTATTTAGATAACACGCAAAATAACAACAGAACCATTAACGGTTATTGGGTTAGTAATGCCCGTTTAGGTTACGATTTTAAATTTGCTGGTGTAAAAAATGTAAACCTGGGCTTACTGGTAAATAATCTTTTAGATAAAAAGTATGAAAGCAATGGTTATACCTACGGCTATCTTTTAGGTGGAAGCAGAATCACTGAAAACTTTTATTATCCCCAAGCAGGCACTAATTTCTTGCTAAATTTGAACGTTAAGTTTTAAGAAAAATCTATCCGTCATTGAGAGGCACGAAGCAATCTTATGAGTGAGATTGCTTCGTACCTCGCAATGACGATTTAACGTAGAATTCAAATAACAGTGTTATGAAATACATAGAAAAACTCCATTACATCACTCACGATATTCCAAATTTCTCTCACGTAGAGCAAGTGCAACTTGCTTGTGAAGCTGGTGCAAAATGGATTCAATATCGCTGCTTAAGCAAAGCTGATGCTGAACTTATGCAAGAGATTAACACAATCGCTGAAATATGTGATGACTGGGGCACAACTTTAATCGTAACCAATCACATCCATTTAAATGGCAAAGCCGATATACAGGGATTTCATATAGAAGATATGGATGCAGATTTCATCGCTTTGCGAAAACTTGTTGGTGATGACATAACTCTAGGCGGTTCTGCGAATACTGTTAATGGTTTGCTTCGCTTAGCAAAAGAAGGTGCAGATTATGCCGGTTTTGGACCATTCGCAATAAGCGAAACTAAGCCGAATAAATATCCGGTTCTAACATTTGAAGACTATAAAAAGGCAACTGATAAATTAACTGAAGAGGGAATTAATTTGCCAATTTTGGCCGTTGGCGGAATTACTTTATACGATGTTGAAGCCTTAATGCAAACTAATATTCATGGCATTGCAGTGGCTGGTGCAATTAATAATGCTGATGATTTTATTCAGGCATATCAGGATTTTTACGCTCTGCTTTAAATTTCGAAAAATCTGAAATTAACTTATCTTCGCAATATGTCTTCACACCATATTGTAAAAGAAAAACAAGAGCCAGCCTTGTATATTGATGAGCTTGGCAACTTTAATGAGGAACTTTTGGGTCAGCTTTTGGAGTGGAGCCCAACGCTTTTGGTTAATGGAGATAATTACGATAAAATTATTTCTCTTGGCTTAAAGGTTGATGTTTTGATTAACGGAAATGACCAGCAAGTGCAGGAAGACACAAAGATTGTTCAAGGTCCGGCTGATGCCTTTATGGTAGCCATGAATCACCTTGTGGGCGAAAAATATCCTGCTGTAAATGTAATTACCGCAAAATTCGATTTAGAAAAATTCGCTGGTTTTGAAGATGAAATTAATTTAGTCGTATTTACAGAAAGGGCTAAACATTATCAAATAAAATCTGGGTTTTCAGTTTGGAAACCTGCCGGAAGTGAATTCTTAATCCATGGAAATTCTTACTTAGAAGTAACCAACTTAATGCAAACAGAAGAAGAAATTTTTGTGGTTGTTAATGACGGTTTTGTTGACTTTACATTTTCTGGCAGCCCAATTTTTATTAGTGAACCATTGTTATGATTACAATAAGAAAAGCTAAAGAGGAAGATATTGAAATCATCCGATCCATAGCCGCTGAAACCTGGCCGACTGCCTATTTAGAAATTATTGGACAAGCACAGATAGATTATATGTTGAAGAAAATGTATAATCGCGGAGAGTTGATAAAACAACTTATGGATGGCCATATTTTCTTAATTGCTGAAGATGGTGAAAAACAATATGGCTTTGCAGGATACTCTATAATTAACCACGAAGAGCGCATTTACAAACTGCATAAACTTTATGTTTTGCCATCTGCAAATGGAAAGGGCGTAGGTAAAATCTTAATTAATGAGGTTTTTAATCAGGTAAAAAACATCGGGGCTTCTGCATTGCAACTCAATGTAAATAAAAACAATAAGGCAAAAGATTTCTATCTTAAAGCTGGTTTCAATATTAAAGAATCAGTAAAACTTGATATTGGGGATGGTTATTTTATGGATGATTATGTTATGGAGTATACGTTTTAATGTGATAATACCTAAAACGGCCGTAAAAAAAAGCCACAGATTTGCAGATTAAAACTCAAGCCCTGGTCTGTGTCTTCACAGACCAAATGAAAAGATTTTTATAAAGTAGATTGCTTCATGCCTCGCAATGACGAATTGTAAAAAGAAAGCCACAGATTTACAAATCAAAATTCATATAATCTGTAAACCTGTGGCTTTTAAATAACTCCTTATTGCTTCAACTTCGGAATCCTGGTTGGTGCATCAGTTCCGTTAACAATAGAAGTTGCGCTTTTCGCTATCGCTTTTATTGTTGATAAAATATTCTCTACATCCAAAGTGCTGTATTCATCTTTCACCGTGTGATAAAATTTGTCAACATCAATTTGGTCGGTGCTAATTGTATGTGCCGGTACACCTAAAGCAGCCAATGTTGCATTATCACTTCTGTAAAATAAATTTTGTTCTTTATAAGGATCCGGATGGAAAGTAAACTCGGTTCCCGCTAAATTCTTCTGTAAAATTTTTCCGAAATCTGATTTATCGTAACCTGTAATAAAAGCTGAATTTTTACCAAATTTAGAATCCTTTCCAATCATTTCAATATTAAACATCGCCACAACATCATCAGGATTTAACTTCTCAGAAAAATACTTTGCGCCGAAACCACCAATTTCTTCAGCTGTAAAAGCCACAAAAATTAAGGTACGTTCATTATTTTTTTGCGCTTTATAATACTTTGCCAATGCAATCATCGCTGTAGTTCCTGAAGCATCATCATCCGCACCATTTGCAATGCTATCACCTTCTACTGATTTAGTTATTCCTAAGTGATCATAATGGCCTGAAAACACAACCAGTTCTTTTTCTTTCGATTTGCCGGGAATCATGCCTGCAACATTGAATAAAGAAAGTTTTTCTACTTTGTTTTTTACTTCAGCGGTAAATTCTTTTGCTTCATTTAGACCCAATACAAAAATTGTCGCATCTGGCGTTGGCGATTGAGCATCTTTTTCATCTAGAACAGCACCACGATTCCAAAAGGATTTATAACGCTTAAAATCAGCTGCAAATTTTGCATCAACCAAAACAATTTGCTTTTTACCCGGACGGTTTAGCAAGCGATATTGAGCTGCAAAGGTTTTTGTAGTATCTAGTTTTATTATACCATCAGCGTTTGTCTGATCAAATATAATTGATGGAGATTTTGCCCAAACTAAAATATTTTCCTGTGGAATAGTTTTGCCATCAATAACCAATTTGGTTGGCTCAGGTGTTAACCTCATTTTATAAAAAGTCTGGCGGAAAGAGCTTTCACCCGTTAAAGGTTTTAAACCGATTTTTTTAAATTCTGATTCGATAAAAGTTGCAGCTTTATCAATGCCAGGCGTAAAAGTACCACGGCCTTCCATTGCATCGCTACTTAAAGTTTTAATCAAATTGTCGGTATATTCTCGAGTTATAATTTTATCGATATTTTGTGCACTTAGCTGCAAAGTTGCCATTCCGGCTAGCGCAAAAAGGAAAATCTTTTTCATTTATGTTTATTAGTATGTCTATTTAATTCTTTATTTTGATTTTACCTGCGAGTTTAACCAATTATCTCTAAAACTCTGCATGTCCTTAGTCAAACTACCACCTGTTTTTTCAATTGATAAGATTTCTAAGATTGGATTTTCTGTAAAAGTAAGTTTTGTCGACTTCGCAATTCCGTGATAGCTATAAGTAACATCAACTACATCTCCGGGTTTGTGCGCATCTGTAACCTTCGTTAATGCTGCCTGGTCTTTCATTTCGACACCATCAATCGTTAAAAGTAAAGCACCAAAATCCAAACCTGCATCGTAGGCTGGTGTACCTGTTAAAGTTTGCGGAACAATTGCTTTACCATCCTCAAAAGTTATCCTGCCAATTCCTGTATAAGCTTTTCCGGCATTTGCTTTACGTAATACATAACCAGCATTTAACAGCAATTTTGCGTAATCATTTTTATCTGTTCCGTAGATATATCTTTTGAAGAAATCAGCCGCAAAAGCCTGATTTTTAGTCAACAGACCTAATGTTTTTTCCAAATCTGGAATTGTGTAAGCAATTTCCGGCTTACCGTAAGCTTTCCAAAGTGCCCGCATATAATCATCAAGCGTAAGCTTAAAATCTGCACGAAGTTTTAAATCCAACGCCAAAGCTGTTGCAGCGCCGTAAGTGTAATAAGAAAGGAATATGTTTCCTTTGTTGCTTTGGTCGATGGCAACTCCTGCATCAGCAAAAACTGCATAACGACTTGCTTCTATTGGCGAAAAGTTTTTCCCTCCAGGCGAGTTAACAGCTGCATTTACCAAACCATTAAAAGTCTGAGCAGCATTGTCAGCCGTTTTAAAACCTGCCCTTGTTAAAAGTAAATTGCCATAATATTGTGTAAAGCCTTCAGCTAGCCAAAGTTCATTGCTAATATCAGAATGTGTAAAATCAAATGGTTCTAATGTTTTCGGACGAAGCCTTTCTACATTCCAGCTGTGAAAAAATTCGTGAGAGAATGTACCTAAAAGGTTCGATTCGTAGCCTTCGATTTTTGGTGTGCGCTGAACAATAACTGTCGAGTTTCTATGCTCCATTCCATCGCCTGCATAATCAGGATAAACATCATGCAGGAAATAATAATTTCCATAATCGTAAACCGGATATTCACCCCAAACGGCGTAATGTTCATCAACCATTTTCTTAAGCATTTCTGCATAATTATCTATGGTTTTTTGTTCGTCTTTTGAATGCGAAATCAAATGAATGGTTTGCAGTTTACCATCTTTGTTTTTTAATTGCCAACTGGCCGATTTATAATTAGCAATCTCGGTTGGGCTATCCATAAAATACTGAAAATTTCCAGCATAAAATGTATTATTTCCCATTGGCTTTAACTGAGTTGCAACTTTCCAGTTTTGCTTTTCGTTGTAATTAAATTTTACCAATCGGGGACGGGCATCCAAACCTACCGGAAAAGCAAATGTTGCAGGAATATTCATGTGGGCATGCGTTTCATCAAAACCCGCATAAGTGCCATCTATCCAATTCCCGAAAAGTGTATAGGTTATTTTGATGTTTTTACCATGTTCTGCAATTTCATATTCATCGCCTGCCGGCTGATTAATTTTAAGCAACTTTCCGTTCTCATCAAAAGCCTTTAAATTGTATACATTCTTGCCAAATTCATGCGTAGCGTATCTTCCTGGAGATGAACGGCTCATTCTGACCTTTAACTTCCCTGCCGGAACGTTCGGAATTTGCATCGAAATTTGAGCTTCATGATGAATCGCATTTGGAAACGAAACAGAATAACTGATTTCATTTTGTGCAGAAGCCCCTATTGATAAGAGCGTCATTACAACAGCTCCAATAATTTTTTTCATCTATATATAATGTTTTTAGTGGAGATGAAGCTATCGGATTTGTTCATCCCACTGCGTGGTTTGAAAAATCATGATGGTTTCATACGAATAATTTGATGGCCTTAAAATACGAAAAATGGAAGATGAATTATCAATAAATGGAAGATGTAATATGGTTGATGGAAAAATCCAACTTATAAGTTAACATCCCCATTTTACATCATCCATCTCACATATTCCATTTTACATCATCTATTCCCCATCCCAGTCGTATTTTTCTAAATCGCGGTAAGCTTTTCCTTTGATGATTTCTTTTCTTTTAGACGATTCAGAATCAACTCTGGTTTCGTGGATGTTATTGGCAACTTCCATCCTAAAATCTTTATGTTTTTTAGATTCGTAGATATCGGCCTCGTCGCCGTCGGCAGTAACATAATCGTATGGTCCACGGGCACTCATAAGTTTTACAAAAACCGGCAAACACTCAAAGAAAATAAATAGCAACCCAATAAACGTTACAGCCATTGCTGTATTGGTATCTTTTGTACCATCGGCATTTATGGAAAGCTGACCAAGCGCTGAATTTCTATCGGCGAAACCTGCAATATTGGAAAGGCTATCCAACTGTTTTGCGGTGTATAATTTTTCAGTAAATAAACCATCAAATTCTTTTCGTTTATCAACAAAAGCTTCTGACTTATTAATATTTGCCTTTAAGCTATCCAGCTCTGCTGTACGTTGCTTAATTTCCGTTTCCTTCCTTTTAGCATACGGGCCATAACCCATAACACCAGAGGTTTCGTTGGTTTTATTGCCAAAAATCTCGAAATTAAGTTTTTGTCTATCGGCTTTAATTCCTTTTTCTAAGCTATCTCTTGTTGCTTTTTGTTGATTTAAACGTCCAAATTCTACCTGATATTTTTTTTCAAAAGCCTTATTTAGCGTGTCAATTTTTTTCCGCTGACCGTTCAGGTAACTAACTTTTAGTCGTTCTTTTATTTCCTTATCAAAAATCTTCAATTCAATTGGCCTGGAAATTACGATACCAATCATTATTGCCAATAGAATTCGAGGTGTAGCTTGCAGTATTTGCTTATTGGTTGATGCACTTTTATTTATGCTCGATACGATGTATCTATCCATATTAAAGATTGCGGCTCCCCACAAGAAGCCAAAGATAAGTGCAAAAATTACCGCTAAGTCATCGCCTTTAAAAACAAAATACATGGCATAACCACCAGATAACGCAGCAAATAAGCCCGTAAAAAAGATAGTTGCACCAATGCCTGTATATTTATTTTGCTCAGTAGAATATTTTTCCAGTGTCGGGATATGGGCACCGGAACAAAACCAAAAGAATCGGTTAAGCTTGTTCATAAAAATATTTTATAGTTAAACGCCCAAAGGTTTAAGTTGTTACAGTTCTAAGCTAAATATTTTACTATCAAAATGTTTAGCCACCGTAATTAAAATGTTATAAGAAAAAGCATTATTGTAGCCATGAACTAATTTATATAAGTTTGTAAAAATAAATTTCACATGAAAGAAGTATCAGTACAGGAACTAAAGCAGAAAATCGACAATAAAGAAGATTTCCAATTAATTGATGTTCGAGAAACATTTGAGTACGAGGTTTCTAACCTTGATGGAGAAAACATCCCTTTGGGTGGTATATTAATTGAGGCTGATAAAATCTCGAAAGATAAACCGGTTATTATTCAATGCCGTAGTGGTAAAAGAAGTGCTGCTGCCGTTATGCAATTAGAATCGCAATATGGTTTCGAAAATCTATATAACTTAAAAGGTGGTATTTTGGCTTGGCAAGAAGCTTATGACCCGAATATGCCGGTATATTAAAATAACCAATATAAAATTTCAATTATCAAACTTTGCGAATTGCATTCCTAAGCTAAACGGGTTTGATAATTGAAATTTGATTCTTGTACATTAATCTTTTAGAAAAACAATAATTTCACCCGTGGGTAAAAAATTTGCTTTAAATATATTTTACAACCTTGCCATTATCCTTTCGGTTTTGGGTGTGGTTTGGTGCTATAATAACCATAAATATTTGCCAGGTGCATTTCTTGTGGGTACGGCAGCTTGTTTTCTATACTTTAAAGTCCAGTTAATGAAACAGATTAGGAAAACGTATGGGGAAAAAGATCCGGAGTAACGCCTTCTAATCCTAAACCAGGTAAATTTTTCAAAATATATTTTCCGTTCTCAAAATCAGGATCAGCAAACGGATTATTCTTCGTTAACCAAGGCCCATCTAAATCTGCCCAATTACACAGCGGAGCAAGCGCCGCAGCAGCAAGAGTAGCGCAACTGGTTTCGCTCATACAGCCAATCAAAACCTTCATACCAAAAGAGCGAGCTTTCAAAATCATTTGATGGCCTTCATACATTCCACAGCTTTTCATCAACTTTACATTAATGCCGTGGTAAGCACCCTTTAGTTTATCCATATCTGCCAGTCGTTGCATCGCTTCATCTGCCAATAATGGAATCGGACTACGTTCAGTTAACCAGGCATTTCCATCGATATTGTTTTTATCCATAGGTTGCTCTATTAAAACCACACCCTGATTATGTAGCCAATAAATTAAATCGATGGCCTTTATTTTATCTGTCCACCCTTGGTTTGCATCAACATACAAAGGTACATCCGTAATACTTCGTATAGTTTCTATAATTTCCTTATCGTTATCTCGTCCAAGTTTTACCTTAATTACTTTAAAGGCTTCTGCATCTTTAAGTTTCTCTCTAATAACTTCCGGAGTATCTATACCAATAGTGTAAGAAGTTACCGGCATTTTATCTGGATTTGCACCGTAAATTTCGTAACAAGGCCTGTCTAAAATTTTCCCGTTCAGGTCGTTCAAGGCAATATCTATTGCGGCTTTTATTGCCGGCTGACCAGGAGCAAGACTATCCAGATAGGCGATAATTTCTTCGAAGTTGAAAGGGTATTGAATTTTGTTCCAATCAAACATTTTCAAAAATGCATTTGCGCTCTCGTAACTTTCGCCCATGTACGGCACCATAGATGCCTCTCCATAACCTGTAAAACCTTCGAAATCAATTTTCAAAAGCATAAGTGGTGTACTAGTACGCGTAAATTTCGAAATTGAGAAAGGATGTTTTAATTCTAATTCAAACTGCTTGCAACTTATTTTCATTATCAATCGTCTATTATAATATTAGAGTTATTAGCTCTACAGAAGTATATTTGTTTTATTAACGCAAACCATTCCTGCCATGAAAAACATTTCAAGATTACGGTATTTTATTTATTTATCCTTAATATTTATTGGAGGATGTACCACAGGAAAAAAAGCCTTACAAAAAGGCGATTTTGATGCTTCAGTTTTAAAAGCTGTAAGCCGTCTACAAAACTCACCAAAAAACAGCGAGGCATTAAGTGTTTTACAAACTGCTTATGGTTTTGCATTGCAGGATCATTTAAGAAAGATTAACGAGAGTAAGCTATCAAATGATTTATATAGATGGGAGACGGTAATGTACAATTATCAGAAAATCAATCAGCTTGCTGAAGAGATTAATAGCTGCCCGGCTTGTTTAACTGTTATTCCAAATCCATCAAAATACATTAAAGAAATTGATGAAAGTAAATACAATGCCGCTACAGCAAGATATAATTCAGGTATTCAGTACTTAAGTGCAAATAATCGCCAGTCGGCTAAAAAGGCTTATTACGAATTTGAAAAAGTTCAAAATTTGCAGGCAAACTATAAAGATGTTAAAGCCAAAATGGATGATGCGTATTGGATTGCGGTAACCAGAGTTGTAGTGCAACCAATTTTTGTGAACAGCAGATTATATAAACTTAGCGGAGATTATTTCCAACAACAGATTGATGAATTTATGGGCAACTACTCAAGAAATAAATTCGTACTTTTTTATTCTGAACAACAAGCGACCAAACAAAAAATTGTGCCCGACCAAGTATTAAGCTTAAATTTTGACGATTTTATCGTGGGTCAAACCTACGTTAAAGAGCGTGTAGAAAAGTTAAAACGAGATAGTGTTGTAATTGGCGAAACACGTGAAAGAAAACCCATTTACGGAACAGTTAAAGCAACGCTAAGTATTTTCGAAAAAAATATTTCTTCTTCTGGCTTATTGGATATGACTATAAGCGATTGGCAAAGTAAAAAAATTGTTCGTCAGCAAAAGTTTCCGGGTACATATGTTTGGGTTGATAGTTGGGCTAGTTATAAAGGTGATGACCGAGCATTAACCAAGCAACAATTAGCAATGACCAGAAGAAGGGAAGTTGTTCCGCCGCCACCAGATGCATTGTTTCTTGAATTTACAAAGCCAATTTACAGTGATTTGGTAAACGCAATAAGCTATTTTTACAATAACTATTAGGTTTTCCTGCAGACAAAGAGAGATGTTCGAAGATTTTTTAGTCGCCTGAGTACACATATCGGAGGAACAATTGCCGATGGTAAGCCACGCCTCGGTCTGTGTCTCCACAGACCATAGCGGATAGGAACAGCGTTAGAATAAACAGTTCACCTTGTAATCCAAACGTTAAAATAATTCATCGCTGCTAAGCCATAAAATTATAATGGTTAATATTGCAGTGATGAATACCGGCTTATACAATCCTTTCAAAAATTTCGATTTTCTTTATAAAAATTGCTTCCTGAGCGGAAATACATTTAAATCCCCCATTATACAAATTCCATTAATTCCAAAATGGTTATTGGAGCAGGCTGGTTTAACTGGCGAAGAGCAAATACAGTTTTTAGATGAAAGTATTCGTTCGTATAACAGTATTTTCATTCCGGTAAATGCAGAAGTTAACGAGCAGTTTCTAAATCCGCTGGAAAACAAAATTGAAAAAGCTTTTGAAGGCGGTTATGAAACTATTTCAGCATTAAGCGAACTCGATTTATTTAACTGGATAGGAAAGTTTCTATATGGATTTGTATATACAGAAATGCATGGGGCACTGCGTAAAGAAATGACTGCTGATGGGCTGAACATGTCTCAATCTTTAATGATGAAATTTGCCAATCTGAATTTCATGTTACAGAATCTCTACACTAGTATTGAGTTCGAAGATTTCACCCCATGGTCTATCAATGTGGTAAAGCTGGAAAATACAGAAACGCCTTTTAGCTTTCGCGATGAAATTAATACGTTAACATTCTCTCTAAAATTTAAAGATTTTGGGATTATAGCTTGCTTGCAAGATAATGGAACAAACAATCGTTATCATCAGGAAATACTGAATGAGATTAAAGGCAAAACTCTATCAGCTGAACAATTTGAAGAACTAACCGCAAGGTTTTATTATTCAGCTTATCTTTTTAACAGACTACCCGAATATACCTTTATGCCCGTTGAAGGTACAACTTACATAGAAGCGATGCCGTTACGTGGAAATATGAGTAAACCATTATTTGATGTTTGGCAAAATAAGGTCTATGCGCAAGTGCTCGAAAATTTCTGGAAACCATGGGGTTATGTAGTTTTCGAGATTATTAAAAACCCTGATGAACCCATGAGCTTTTTTGAAAATCCTTGCTTACCTGTTGCCGGTTAAAATACCGATAAAGTTTTGAAGAATACCCGGAACAAAAATTATAGTGAAGATTAAACCCGTTAGTGCACCATAAAAGTGAGCATCGTGGTTTATGCCATCTCTGGAATTTTTAGAAGCGTAAGCACAATAGATTAAGTATAGAAATCCAAAAATCACTGCTGGAATCCCGATAGGGATAAACATGATGTAAATTTTAGACATTGGATTGAATAATATATAACTAAAAAGCACGGCGCTAATTGCACCAGAAGCACCCAAACTATTATAATTAAAACTATCTTTATATCTAAAAACGGTAGGAATATCGCTTAAAATTAATGCTACAAAGTAAAGCAAACCAAATTGCCAGCTTCCCATTAACCTTTCCAGCGTGAAAGCAAAAGCATAAAAGGTAAACATGTTAAAAAATAAGTGCATCCAATCGGCATGAATTAAACCACTTGTAATTAATGTAAATATGTTTTTACCCTTTGATACGCTATACGGATGCAGCATAAATTTGCCATAAATGCTATTATCGTAAAATGCATATAAGCTGGTTATTACCGTAAAAACAAAAATTAATGAGGCTACGGGAGCCATGTTAAAATACTCCATAATATTATTTTAAGTCGAGTTTTACACCTTTAATTAACCTTGCCACAGGATATCTGTTATGTGTTTTCTCGTAATAATCTGAATTTTTATAAATAAAATCTAATTGCGCTGAGCCGCTTTTAGCAAAGCTTGTATCGCTTAACTTTTTTTCTTCAAGCTTTGTTTTCAATGCTAGGTTATTTTTCAGAAGTTCAGTAGCTGTATCTTCAAAAATATAAGCTGAAAAGTGTTCTTTCATATCTAATATAGAATCGAAAAAATTCCAGTTAAAAAATGAATCTGTTGCTTGTGGCTCCAGCGTTTCAACAATATAACGGTTTTCTGGTTGATTTACATACACCACAAAATCCCCGGCGTAATATTGCAATTGCTGCATCACCGGATTAAGTTTCACCGAATTGTGCAAATAATGACCTTCATACGGACGAGCACCAGTTTTTAAATCGGCAATATAGTAACTCTCCACATTCAGTTTAACATCATTCTTAAGTTCATTCAGTTTTACGTTATTAAGCTTTAAAAGTGTAATTACCTTATCCCATGCTTTCGGAATGATATAGGCAATCGGCTTTTCAATACTAGCAGAAGGCTCATAATTATTCCATTGTTTTATGGCTTTGATATATGGCTTTGTTCTATCGTAATACAACCTATCAAATCCGCTAATAGTGCTTGGCTTTTTTGCACCTTCAAAACCTTTGAAAGAAATGCTGTCAAATTGCTCCCGATTCAGTTTCCACTCTAAAGGAAAAGTTTTTTGCTTCGCTATAAATTCGTCCGCTTTGCGTTTATTTTCTCCAATTAGGTTTGCATCACGTTGTACTATATTTACATAGTTTTTTAAAAGTTTGTAAGTAGCATCAACACGTAAATCGAAAGATTTTAGCATGTGTGTTTCAGGCATAAAACCTATCGAGTTGTGCAAATTTGCATATCCCGTAGAATATCTTGGCGATTCTATAAAACCCGCTATTCCACTTTCTGGTGTTTCACCAATAGAATTAACGTATGGAACCATTGGATAGCCAACCTGCGCCATGCCTTTATATAAATCGGGTACTAATGTTGTGGTTAAATAAGATGATAATATTGAATTTAACTTATCTTTCTGAGTCGGAATTAAAGTCATTACATACTGATAATCCGAACCGTTACTTGTATGTGTATCAACAAATACCTCTGGTTTCCACGTATTAAAAATCAACTGAAAAGCTGCCGAGTTTTTAGAATCAGTTTTAATGAAATCACGGTTTAAATCGAGGTTTTTACTATTCCCTCTAAAACCGTAAGCAACTGGTCCGTTTTGATTTGCCCTTGATGTACCCGTTCTGTTAAAACTTCCATCAATATTATAAACAGGAATTATGCAGATTACTACATCTTTAGGCAGATTGTTATTCTTCAACAAATCACGGGCAAGCATCATAGATGCATCGATACCTTCAGGCTCGCCCGGGTGAATGCCATTATTTATCAGCAAGACACGCTTATTTGCTTTTTTAACCGCCGATGGCTCAAAAATTTTATCCTTTGATAAAATAACTAAATGCAATGGCAAGCCAAAATCAGTTGTACCATAAGTTTGTAGTTTTGCCTGCGGGTATTTTTTCGCTAACGCCTGATAATATTCTATAGCAGCTTTATATGTGGTAGTTTCTTTTTTGCTGCTATTCTCATAAGGTGTTTGTTGTGCAAAAGTTGACAAACACGCAAGCAACAAACAAAACACGAAAATATTTCTCATGTTGAAAGGAATGATTGGATGCAATTAAAGTGTTTTTCTGTAAACTTTGATATTTCCGAAGTAATATTTTAAGCCTACACTGTAAACATTGTACGTATCAGGATCGTAGTTTTTAAACTTGGTAGATGGGTCATTATAACCATCTAAACCTTCGCCAAAAGTAAAGTTCCCTTGTGCGTTTACATTAATAACATAACGCACATAACCATAACCATCATTAATATAAAAGTTCATCCCGAAGTTAATAGGTACCCATAAATCTACACCTTTATCTTTACCTGGAAAAGGCCCATATCCTGGATCGTAAGCTGCCCAACTTGGCTTATACCTTACAATATCAGTAATTTTATTTTTAACAGCTCCAATACCAATCCCTGCGTACAGGCCTCTAATGCTATACAAAAAGTTTGTTTTGTTATAGTCTATCAGCTCGCCAAGCATTAGCTTAACATTAGCATTTATACCATTGTATTTATTTACAAACTGTCTGTTATGTAAATCAGTTTCAATATCTCCACCTTGTACCATTCCATATTGGGCTTCTAAACCACCTGTTAAAAAAGGAGTAAAATGATGATCGATTGTACCATAGATTGTATAGCCCCAATTGCCTTCCTGAACGTCAGTTTTAGAATAATTAGGCCCTGCACCAAAACCGTATGACCATTTAAAATAATTAGATTGCGCAGATGAAAAATTGGCTACAGCTAATAAAAAAATAGAAAAGTATATAATCCTTAGTGACTTGAAAATCATATTGTTTTTTTACAAAAATAATATGTTTATTGAACATCCATAACTTTTAACTTTGGAAAATGAATACTTATCAAAACTTTAACAAATCTTTAGAAAATAGATTTATTAAATATGCAAAGATTGATACGCAATCTGATCCCGAATCGCCAACCTGTCCATCAACAGAGAAGCAGAAAAATCTTGCAATTGAGCTAGTGAAAGAGTTACTACAATTAGGCATTGAAGATGCGCACATGGACGATAATGGTTACGTGTATGCAACCATTCCTGCAACTACTGATAAAAACGTTCCTGTAATTTGTTTTTGTTCGCATATGGATACATCACCAGATTGTAGCGGCGAAAATGTTAAGCCAATTATTCATAAAAATTATAACGGAAACGATATTATTTTGCCAGATGATGAGTCGATAATTATAAAACTAGCTGAGCATAAAGATTTACAAAATCAGCTAGGAAATGATATTATTACAGCAAGCGGCACTACACTTTTAGGTGCAGATAATAAAGCCGGCGTTGCAGAAATTATGGAAGCCGCTGCTTTTTTTGCACAAAACAAAGAAGTTAAGCACGGTACAATAAAAATATTATTTACGCCTGATGAAGAAATTGGAAGAGGCGTTGATAAAGCTAACCTTAAAAAATTAGCTGCTGATTTTGGCTACACAATAGATGGTGAAACTTTAGGTTCAATTGAAGATGAAACTTTTTCTGCCGATGGTGCAAGGTTAACCATTAATGGAGTAAGCAGTCACCCTGGTTTTGCAAAAGGGAAAATGGAAAGTGCGATAAAAATACTTGCCGAAATTTTAGATAAACTTCCAAAAGATGGTTTAACGCCAGAAACAACTGAATTTAAAGAAGGTTTTATTCATCCGGTAAGCATTAAGGGGCAGGTAGAGCATGCTGAAGCACAGTTCATCATCCGCGATTTTACCGACGAAAAGCTTCAATCGCATGCCAACGTTATAAAAGAAGTATCAGAATTAGTATTGAAAAATTATCCGAATTCTAATTACAACTTAAACGTAAAAGCGCAATATAGAAATATGAAACAGATTTTAGATAAATACCCTAAAGTTGTGGAGTATGGTATATTGGCGATAGAAAGAGCAGGAATTAAAGCAAAAAAACAAAGCATTCGTGGCGGAACCGATGGTTCGCGTTTATCTTACATGGGTTTACCTTGTCCTAATATTTTTGCCGGAGAACACGCTTTTCACAGTAAGCAAGAGTGGGTTAGCGTTCAGGATATGGAAAAAGCTGTGCAAACCATTATTAACATTGCCTGCATTTGGGAAGAAAACAGTTAATTGATTTATATAAATGCAATACAATTTAATTCAATTGTTTATTTTTAATGATAAATGGTAACACTAGAGAACGATTTTTTAAAAGCTGAAATTGCTTTAAAAGGCGCTGAATTACAAAGCCTGTTTAGTAAGGAAACAAGCATCGAATATATGTGGAATGGCGATGCCAATTATTGGGCAAAGCATAGCCCGGTTTTGTTTCCGATTGTTGGCTCGTTAAAAAACAACAGTTATACTTTTAAGGATAAAGAATATGAACTTCCTCGCCATGGTTTTGCCAGAGATTATGATTTCGCTGCAGAGAAAACGAGCGATACAGAAGCATTTTTTACCTTAACATCTACAGAAGAAATGCTTAAAAATTTCCCTTTTAAGTTTGAGCTGAAATTGAGCTATCAACTTATTGAGAGAAAACTCGTTTTAAATTACACGGTTAAAAACATCGACACAAAGAAAATATATTTTTCAATCGGTGCGCACCCAGCCTTTGCAGTTCCAAATACGCCAGATACTAAATATGAAGATTATTATTTAGCCTTTAATGAGGACGAAAGACTAACCTATTGGAAACTGGAAGATGGACTTGTATCCACAGAAACTGAAACGATTGAGCTGAGTAGACATCGCTTAAATTTAAAACACGATCTTTTTTATGATGATGCGCTTGTTTTTAAATCACTGCAAAGCAATTGTATAAGCTTACTTAACACCAAAAACGATTATGGGTTACATTTTCATTTTGATGACTTCCCTTACTTCGGAATTTGGGCCGCCAAAGATGCGCCATTTATTTGTTTAGAGCCATGGTGTGGTGTTGCCGATAGCGTTGATCACAATCAAAAACTTATTCAAAAAGAAGGAATTATTAAACTGGAAACCGGAAAAAGCTGGAAAAGATTCTGGGAAGTAGAATGTTTTTAAGCTTAGCTTAATAGCTAAAAAGAATAATAACTTTTAGAAATGAAAGCGCTGTTTTCTTCGGAACATTTAGTCCCGCTATCCGCTTTACTCGCCCGATTAGACCTGTGAAACAAGCATTACACAGCTAAAAATAATAAATACTGTGCTTAAATCGGGCTTCGTGCTCGCTTCTATCGGGTTTATTTACAACAGCCTCTGCATCAAAAACCCCTCAAAAAAGTACAACACGTTGTTAAACAGCCTAAACATATCGAATTCCGACTTTTCATCGGAAGTAGTACTGGCGGGACTTCCCAAACCTAATCGCACAGCATTTGCGCTACAAGTTATTTGCAGAGTAAAAATGAGTTATGATGCTTTTAAGTTATTTTTTAACCTCAAAACTAAATGTTCCGCTGCCGGGTAAGCCCAAGTTGCTTATGCCTTGAATAACACCAATGTATAAACCAGTTTGGTCGGAAGTATAGAAATTTATTTTACCCTTACCATTTTTATCAAAGTTTATCTCTGGCGACCAATACAAAGTATTTCTAAAATCGGGTGTTCTGCTCGCTTTTAGCTGTGCTGAATCATATTTTGGTGCATAAAACTCTCGTTGCAACTGCATTCCTTCGTAATCTAAAACAACTGCGTGCGGGTCTATCTCGGTTCCTCCTAAATCGCCTTTGGGTGTTTTAAAACTCAAAATACCTTCAATACTTAACGGACCAAAATAATAACGTTCTCTAAAAACTTCAAGTTTTTCGATTTTTAAAGGGTCGATATTAATAACTCTATCCAAATTAAAATATGGTACCCCATCTAGTAATACTAAAGGGTCTATTTCCTGATCGAGCATCGCTTCTTCGCCTAAAATATGAAAGTGAAATCTTTTTTGTTTTTTGTACACAAAAACCTGAGCAACGTATTCCCTCAAAACTTCTTCCATCGTTCTAAAACGGGTATAATCGTTTAAATTATAAGTTTTGTACGGCTTAAGGTAAAAAGATGAACTATCTATATCAGGTGTGTAAAATTGTCTTAATTTATTACCTGCATAAATATTTTGAACCTGCATGTTTAAGCTTCTGGTATTTAAATCTCTTAACTGGTTCGCTCCAACATTTAACGTTCCGTATTTAAAAGGCAAATAGCTTTCGAAAAATGGATTATTCAATGATACCTGCAAAGTACTGTCTAATTCGTAATTAGGCTGCAAAACAATTTCATTTTGCCCGTAAAAATCTCTAGTATTGAATAGAAAATGACCAGTACTATCGCTGGAAGCACCATAGAACTGAATCCGTTTGCCTGGAACGCCCATGTAAGTAAATACATTCTTTACCGGTTTTCCGTTTTTATCATTAATCTTACCAGAGATTAAATGCCCGTTGTACTCTGGTAAATATTTAAAGTTTGGCTTTGTATTCGATAATATTTTGTCCCAGTCAAATCTTCTCCAGCCTTGTGTTATCATCAAATTATCTAATGCTTCTTTAGCGTTCGTATCATTGCTTTGAAAATAAAATCCGGGAGATTCGACATTACCTTTCAAATTAGAAAACAACATGAAATAATTTTCGATGTTTATCTCATTCTTAACATCAAGTGAATCTATTCGGTAAACGCTAACCGAAGCACTTGCTGTTTCATTTAATTTTTCATTTATACCTGTAGATACATCAACATTTACCGCTTGCCTGCTGGTGTAACTATTTAAATCGGTGGTTGTAACTATATTTAATCTTTTTTCAGGCTTTTTAAAATACAACCTTTCTGCTACAGCTTTCCCTTCGCCATTAAAAACAGTTATATAATTTGTGCCTTCTTTTAATCTGCTTATGTTAAAGCTAAAATTTGCTTTGCCTGCAGATAAAGTACCCGTTTCTGAGTATAAGATTTTGCTTCCATCATGCGTTATTACATAAATTCTTCCTTCACCCAAATTAGCACTAACAGATGCAGTTAAATTATTATTCGATTCTACAACTTTTAAGACAAAGCCATTTTTTCTGGCAACAGGTAATTCCTGAAAAATAATGTCTTTTGAACCCGATTTTGCAACAGCTTTATAAGTTGTATTTGGTGCAGGAGTTAGATTAAAAGTTCCGATACCAAATTTTAAAGATTGAAAACGAGCAGCCGTATCGCCTTTGCTACTTACAATTACACCACTAACATCTAAACCTTTGCCGTCAAGTCCTAATATTTTAAATCCAACTTTCGACTGAATGCCTTCAACCAAATCTCCACCTTCCGGAAAAAACTGAAAATCGTATTTTTTTTCTTCTGCTTTTACGGTCTGTGGTATATTGAGCGTATTAACGATTGTAATTTTCTTTTCGAAGAAAGTTTCAGCACCAAAATTTTTCATCCAGTTGGTGTAAGAACGTATTTTGTAATTACCGTTGCTTAAATTAACAGGAATAAATATTGAGCCACTTCCAATGCCTTCCTTCAGCGCAATTTTTGTCTGTAAAACCGGATTATTCTTCTCATCCAAAATCTCTAAATAAGCCAATTTACTTACCGCTGCAGGTTTATTATTTTGTGCATTTACACAATAAACTTTAAACCAAAGTATCTCCCCGGTTAAGTAGAAATCATTATCCGATTGAACATATATTTTTTCTTTAAATGTATTATCTGAGTAATTAGCAAACGCCTTTTCGATAGCGGGCAATACTTGTGCATTACCACTTACAGATAACATCAGCAATAAAAAGAAGGATATAAAAAATTTAAAAAAGCGCATCATTATATTAAAAATTTATTGCCAAAAAGCGGGTTTTTTATTTGTACCTCTAATTGTACAATCTGAACATCCTGAACCTGCACCTGTATGCCCGATAACAGCGCTACCAGATTCGTTCAAAATTTCTCCAAGAGGAATAAGTCTTTTGGTTTGAAAAAGTAAATCTTCATCCCTTGTTCCGGTTTTGGGATTAACAGTATAAACGGTATCCGGCTCGCTGCAAGAAAAAGGGTAGGTAACTCGCCAGTTCGGCAACTTATCTTTAGTTACGTATATTCTTTTCTGACTAAAAGTACCAGCACTTATGTATCCGATAACTGGTTCTGCTGCATTTGAAATGTTATGAATATTCCCGGTAAGCTGCGATGGCTGTGCATCGAATATCGAACCCAGATTTTCCGTATTTTTTTTGAGTAATTCCCAAAATTCAAAAGCTTCTTTTGTTAAGGCATATTGTTTAACCAGAATGCTGTATTTAATGCCAATTTTTTCCGAATCGGAAGGAACCAGAGTTATAGGATTTAAATAAATAACATCATTTATTAATTTAGATGAAGAGCCTAATACTATCGAACTGGAAATACTATTACCCCAACAGTTATATATGTTTTCTGTATTCATATCACGAGAAACAATTGCCTTCCCATCGGCTTTAAAGCCAGAAAAGTATTTTGCGTTAAATTGCCAGGTCTCGTTATACTCCCATCTGTAATAGCGGGTTTTATTGGTTACATCGTGTGTGTTAGAATAAATTTGCAATCCGGTTTCTGCCACTTTATAATTAAGACTATCAATCTGTGGAGAAACTTTTGCCTCAACAAAATCCGATAAATAAGTAGCGCCTTTGGTTCTAATTCTTACCCTGTATTTTCTGGTGTTATCTAAATTAAGCGGAGCTGAAGAGTAGGTTCCCGAAGGTTTCTCCAAAAGATTATAAACCTGATTTGCATCGCTCTCTACAGTTACCGTTGCGCCGCTTTCTGGTTTTAAAGTCGTTTTACTATCCAATAAAACCGTTCGACTTAGCCGAATGAATGTAGAATCTGTACCTGTATTAATAAGGCCTTCTACAACCAAAAAGTTATAATTAGTTGCCGTAATATCCGGGTTATATGCCTTTTTGCAACATAATAAAACCAGCAGCACAATTACGATATATAATTTCTTAAATATTTTCATTTTCTTAAAATCTTATATTATAGTTAACAAAAGGAATGGCTGTTGCAAATATGGATAATTGAAAGCCCTTAATTACGCCAGACTCTTGCGTGAAATAGGCTGAATACGCATTTTGTCTTCCCGTTAGGTTATACACGCCAATTGTCCACGAGTTGTGTGTGCGCTGATGAACTTTATGATTGCCCTCAATATTCATAGAAAGATCCGTTCTAAAATAATCGGGTATTCGGTATGCATTTCTATCCGAGTAAAAAACCCTTTCGCTACCAGCGTAATAATATTTAGCGATAGGCAAAGTAATTGGCCTGCCTGTGCTGTAAGTTGCATTTAAGGAGATGCTGAATCGATGAGAAAAACGATAATTCCCTGTAAAGTTAAAAGCATGTGGTTTATCATAATTTGCCGGGTAATAATCGCCGTCATTTATTGGCACAGCAACTGTCGGGTCATTCATTTTTAATAAAGTTCTGGAATAAGCATAACTCATCCAGCCATTTAAATTGCCGGTGGTTTTACGAACAAAAAGCTCCACACCATAAGCCTTGCCTTCAGTATTTAAAACATCTGTTTCAATATGGTGGTTTAGCACAAGATTTGCACCACTACGATAATCAAGATAATCTTTTAAATTTTTGTAGTAGAATTCTACCGAAGTTTCTATAGTTTGAGACTTGAAATTTTTATAGAACCCTAAAGAAACCTGGCTGCCAAATTGCGGTTTTATATTCGGGTCGCTTAGTTTCCAAACATCAGTAGGTGCAATAGCAGTTGTATTAGATAGTAAGTGAATGTACTGCCTCAATGTATTGTAAGCACCTTTTATAGAGAAATTATCATTTACATTGTATCTGGCAGAAAGCCTGATTTCTGGTCCAGAGTAAGTTTTGATAAGTTTATTGCTACCGTAAATTGTACTATCAACCTGGTTTACAGAAGTACGAGGCAAGCCCGGTGCGTAATTGTTAATGGTTTGCGGACCTAAATAATTATAAAGCGAATAACGTAAGCCTGCGCTTATAGAGAGATTATTCCCAATATCATATTTATCGCCAATGTAAAGTGCACTCTCCAATGCCTGCTCTGCTGGTATAACATCCGGACGAGTAATAGATTCATCACCTAATGGTTGGTAACTACCAGGATTCAGTTTATAGTGTATGCTGGATAATCCAAAATTTACTGTATGATTGTTACTAACATAATAGGTAAAATCTGATTTGAAATTCAGTTGATTAATGTTAAAATCAAGGCTGTAAGCATTAAGCGGATTAACTTCACTATTAATATTATACTCATATCTATCTGCACCGGCAGAGAACACGCCATAAATTTTGTTATTAAAAATATGTTTCCACTTTAGTGAGATATTTTTATTGCTGTAACTATATGTAGTATCGCTATTCAACTTAAACTTATCTGTACTAAAATAGCCAGAAAAGTAAAGATTGTTTTTCTCGTTAAACTGATGACTTATACCCAGATTTATATCTGTAAACGAGGCTTTGCTATTTTTGTAATCATCAGGCAAGAGCTTTAATAACCAGTTAGAATAAGTTGTTCTTCCCCCTAAAATAAATGATGTTTTATTACTGTCAATCGGGCCTTCGATATTAAAACGACTTGTAATTAAACCTATACCAGCTGTACCCGTAAATTTCTTTTTGTTTCCTTCGCGGTTATTAACCTCTAAAACGGATGATAATCTACCTCCGAAACGCTCAGGAATGGTGCTTTTATAAAGTTGTACATCCTTTACTATATCCGGGTTAAACGCAGAGAAGAACCCAAAAAAGTGAGATGGATTGTAAATTGTTGCATCATTCAGTAAAATTAAGTTCTGATCCTGAGAACCACCACGAACGCTAAAACCCGTACTTGCCTCACCTACAGATTGTACACCTGGTAAGGTTAATACAACCCTTAAAATATCCGGCTCACCAAATACAGAAGGTACCTGTTTAATATCTTTAATATTCAAACGGTTAACGCCCATTTCCACACTTTTAATATTCGCTATTTTGTCGGCAGAAATTTTCACCTCCTTAAGCGATAAAACCTGCTCTTGAAGCTCGATATTTAATTTCCCATCGTTGTACAACATAATCTGCCTTTTGGCATCTTTTGAAATAACAGATTTTATTAATAAAGTATGTTTTCCTGTTGGAAGTGTTATCGAATAAAAGCCAAACTGATCAGACATGGCGCCAACTTTTGCATCAACAGAATAAATACTTGCACCAACAATAGGTTCTCCAGATTTAATATCTCGCAGATAACCTGCCATTGTTACTTTACCCGGCTTTAAATTATTTGTTTTAACACCAACAGCATATATCTTATTTTCTATCGTAGCATCTGCAACTTTCTCAGTCTGGTTATCGTTAAAATAATCTTTTTCCTGTATAGTAACCGGCTTATCGGTGCCAATTTTGTTAGGGTAGTAACCATCAGCCAATAAGGTTTTTATTTGTTTACCTTTTGTTAGAAAAATATAGTTTCCGCTTACGGCAAAGTGAAAATCTGAATCTTTAAAAGCTTGTTCCAGTATAAATGATACGGTTTTATTTTCTGCTCTAACAGAAACCCTTAAGCTATCCATTGTAGATAAATCGTAATAGAATTTAAAGCTGGCTTTCGCCTCAATATCTTTTACAACTTCCTCAATTTTCGCCTGATTAAAATCAACAGAAATAAGTTTTGAGTTATCCTGCGCAATTGATTGTATAGCAATTAACGATAAAAATAAAGTTAAAATTTTCGTGAGATTACGCATGTTTAGTTAGAAGTATTATCGATATGTGCGGCTAAAAGTTTCAGGGCAGAAATCTGGTCTTTCTTAAATCGAATTGAATTAGACCTTAATAATTTCTTAAGCTCAGCTTTTCTTTCTTTATAAAGTTTCAGGAAAGCACTTTCACTCGTAATTTTATAATAGATATTATCTTTTTTAAAGAAATACTGAGTTCTTAGCAAGAAGTATTTGCGCAAATCACGCGTTCCGGAAGCTTGCTGCAAGCTTGTACTTCGTTTTACTAAAACCTCTGTTTTACCTTTATAAACCTGCTCCAGAAAACCAGATTTGAACGGAATATTTGTACTATCACTTCCGGTATTAATATAAATATGCTTATGCCCGGAAATCGTAAATTCTTTTACTCGCTCAGAAACTAAACTAAGCTGTAAAAATCCATCAGCAGTGGTGGTTACTAATAAGTCTTTATATATATCATACAATAGAGGTACATTTTCAAACCGATAACCATCATACACCACCATTCCTTTGCGCAATAATTTATCTTCAGGAAAATAAGCTGAACCATCAATGTTTGTACGGTAGCTGTTGTAAGATTGACCATTAGAAAGTCTGGATTGCGTACCGATTGCCTTATTGAAATACTCAATAGTATTGTGCTCCGCAAGGCTAGAATGTAATAAACTGTCGCTTGTTACATTCTGACCATAAGTTATTTTTAAACAAAAGAATAGGGTAAAGAAAATACAGGTAAAAAGTTTGGTCATGGCTTTTGGAGCGAAATAATTTCTTAAGTTATAAACAAAGATACACTCTTGATATAAGTATCAAAAAAGTTATTTAAACCAGCCCTATATCGGTAAAAAACTGCCCTCTATTTGTCTTTTTTGCCCCCATATTGTAATAGCAATATTTTATAGTTTAGCTTAATAAAACAAATAAGAGATGAATACAATGCACCCTTACCTAAACTTCGATGGCCAGGCCGAAGAAGCATTTAATTTTTATAAATCAGTTTTTGGAGGCGAGTTTCTGATGTTGCAAAAAATGGGCGATGCACCTGATGCAGATAAAATACCAGACAATGAAAAAAACCGTGTAATGCACGTGGCCCTGCCAATTAACGAACATACCATTTTAATGGCATCTGATTGTCTCCCTTCTGCAGGGCATATATTGAAAAAGGGAAACAATATGTACATCAACATCAATACCGATAGTCGTGAGGAAGCAGATAGATTATTTAATGGTTTATCAGCAGATGGCGATATAGAAATGCCAATGGAAGATATGTTTTGGGGCGATTATTTTGGCAGCTTAACCGATAAGTTCGGCATCCAATGGATGGTAAACTTCGGAAGTTATAAATAAATACATATATCCAGAAGAAATAGCAATAGTTTATGAGTTATATTTTCTTCTGGATAAACGCTCAATTTCTTTTACCAAGAATGTATTTCTTAAAAATATGATCACTTAAAGGCAATAGTCTCTTTCTACTATCAGTAGGATGTGTTCCTCCAGAAGTATAGAAATCTACGCTGTCAACGGTTACTTTAGCATAATGAACATTTCCAATAGAGGCAGCTGTTATGGTATCCCTTTTTGTTATCATCTTCAGTGCGGTTACTTTTTGCTTATCCAAAGCAAGAATGATCTTATCACTTGAATTTTTCTTGCAATCTACGATTTCGTAATGATCTCCAGTCCAATACATACATTGTTTATCTGCATATTTCCACCAAATATAACTCCCGCAGATTACCAAAAAAGCAGCAAAAAAAGATATAGTTGCTCTCTCAATATTTTTATTGTTCCAAGTTCTAATCTTCGCTATCTCTTCTGATATTCCATTACCTTCATCAAAACCCGATGTTAACTTGGTGAATTCTGAATCATTTGAAACACCAGCTTGCCCGATTCTAGGTATATCAACTTCTTCAATGTTATTATCCTTTTCAGCTTTTATTTCTTGCTGAGAAACTTCATAAGCATCTAATGCTTCTGCATATGGTCGGGGTTTGAAATCTATAAGCCATGCAATAATTTCAGTATTGACTCTGTCTGGCTTTGCGCTTCCACTCTGAAAAAAATTACTCAAGGATCTGAATTTTGGTGTTGGGCAATCAGCTATGATTCTTGCATATCCTTTGTTCTTTTCATCCACTCCGAAGAAACTTCGTATGATAAAATTATCCTTATCAGGAGCACCTCTTTCCCTATAAACATTTAAGCATTCTTGCTTTAAAACAGCAGGAGTGATGCCGATAAATTGCGGCAATAAACCATTTTCTTTTTTGGTTTTATAATCCGTTATAACTCTATTTTGATATTCTTCAAACATTAGGGAAGCATTAATTCTTACAAAGAAAATCGGAATTTTTGACATCACCAAGGGTAATTTAAGAATTCAATAAGTAAAATCAGTATTCTCGGAATCCCCTGCTAATTAATCAATTAAGCTCCTCTACATTTGTTTCAGAAATCAGCGCAGATTCTTTCAAGCTAACTGAGCCTCATTAAAATTGATTTCTAATTAGAGTGAATATCGCGGTTACTATGAGCCGAACGGGAAGTAGCAAACAGCAACCGCGATTGAAACTCAAAACACTTCCCAAAAATTTCAGAAGGCCTTCTGATTTACAGTTTGTAGCAACCCCTGCGTAAGGTACGCAGGGAACTACCAGTATTTCATTTCTAAATTTTTGAATTATGTTTATTCCTTTATTTCTTGCAATTATGTTAGGGTTGGTTAATCCTTCAAACACAAATAGTAACTGTGCTCCAAACAGTGGCACAGTAGTATCAACCCAAAGCAATCCAGATGACAATGGAGGTCGCGAAGATGGCGACCCTGATGACGATGGCAATGATGGAACAGGTGGAGATGGTGGTCACCTTCCTCCTAAAAAACCATAGTTTTTTATAAAAAATGGAGCAGTAATACTGCTCCATTTTTTATATTTGAACAAATCATCGCTCTTGAAAAAAATAATTCTATTAATCGCTCCCATTCTCTTAATTTTTTCATGCACAAAGCAGCAAAAAAAAGTTGCCTATCAGAAGGATGCCGACTACAAAAAAGCTGAATCATTCTTTAACGCTAATAACGATTCGGCATTTTATTATTTTAATAAAACTGCAGCAAATTCAAAAGATAACTTACAAATCGCCTTAGCGTATAATTACATGGCAATTATACAAAGCCAGGCAGGCGATTACTTCGGTAGCAATGAAAGTGCACTTACTGCATTAAAATATTTATCAGAAAAATCTCCAACACATTTCGACCAAATATCCTCATGTTATAATGAACTTACATTAAATACAATAACACTAGAAAACTTCGACGAAGCTGTAAATTACAGCAATTTGGCCCTTAAATATGCTACCGACACACCTTCAAAACTTGTAATCCTTAACAATAAAGCACTAGCATTACGTGAGCAAAAAAAGTATAACGAAGCCATTAAAATTTACAAGCAGATTTTACCTCAACATAAATCTACAAATACCGAATATGCCAGAGCACTAACTAATTTAACTTATGCAAAATGGTTAAACGATAAAACTTATAATCCTATACCAGAGTTTTTAACGGCATTAAAAATTAGGCAAAGCGAAAAAGACAAATGGGGGCTTAACGCCAGTTATGCACATTTGGCAGATTATTACGAAACTGTAGAAACAAAACTGGCTTTGGATTATGCAAAAAAGATGTATGAAGTAGCAAAAGAACTTAGCAGTCCTGATGATTTAATGACTGCCTTACAGAAATTGATAAAATTTAGCCCGGCTACAGAAGCAAAGTCATATTTTGAAGTATACCACAAACTAAATGATAGTTTACAAACTGCAAGAAATGCTGCAAAAAATCAATTTGCGCTTATTCGTTTTGAAACAGAAAAGCACAAAGCTGATAACTTGAAGCTGCAGAAAGAAAACACCGATAAAAAATATCAGATCATTAAAAGAGACATCATCATTTTCAGCGTATTGGTGAGTGTAATTGTAGCAATATTTTTTGTTTATAATCTATCCAAAAAAAGAAAACAGAGATTAGATGCTGAAGTGAAAAAAACCATACAGGATAATCTCCTAAAAACCTCTAAAAAAGTACATGATGTTGTGGCTAACGGTTTATATAGAGTAATGACCGAGATTGAAAACAAAGAGGAAATAGAAAGAGAAGAAATACTGGATAGGCTTGATTACATGTATCAAAAATCCAGAGATATCTCTTACGAAGTTGAGGAACCGGAAAATACAGAACCCAACTTCCATATACAAGTAGAAGCATTGCTCCAATCCTTTAATACAGCTTCAACTAAAATTAATACACACGGAAATACAGAAAGTTTATGGTTTGAAACTAGTGATGTTACCAGAAAAGAAATTGAGCATATTCTTCAGGAACTCATGGTTAACATGAAAAAGCATAGTTCTGCAACCAATGTGATAATCACATTTGAACACCACCAAAACCATATACAAATCACTTATACCGATGATGGAATTGGCATAAAAGAGCCAGTGAAGTATAACAACGGACTTACAAATACGGGAAACCGTATTGAATATATTAATGGCAAAATTACCTTTGATACAAAAGTTGAAAAGGGTTTGAAAATTGTAATTTCATTCCCTGTTTCTTAATTAGCCAATATGTTTAAAAAAGTATTAATAGCTGAAGACCACGAAAGCGTAAGCATTTCCGTTCAAAAAACGTTATCAGATTTAAATATTATCCACGAGCAGAGTAACTATGTTTACTACTGTGATGATGCACTCGGTCGAATTAAAAAAGCAATGAGAGCACAGCTTCCTTATGAGCTGCTCATAACCGATCTGTCATTCGAAAACGATAGACCACAGGAAATTAATACAGGTTTAGAACTTATCAAAGCCGCAAAACTTATTCAGCCTGATTTAAAAGTTTTAGTTTTTTCCATTGAAAACAGGTTTAGTGTTGCAAGTAAAATAATGGCCGATTTAGGCATCGATGCCTTTGTACCAAAAGCCCGGGGCGATGCAAAAGATCTTAAATTGGCAATAGAAACTATCGCTCAAAATCTTAAATACCTTTCACCCAATCTTAAAAAAATAACCGGAGAAAAAATACCTTTCGAATTTACACATTTCGATAAAACCATTATTTCACTCCTTGCAAAAGGAACACCACAAAAAGACATTCCATTTTATCTACAAAAAAACAATATTAAACCCTCAGGTTTAAGCAGTATAGAAAAACGTTTAGGAACAATTAAAACCATCTTAAACATTTCAAACAACGAACAGTTAATTGCCTATTGTAAAGACAGGCACATTATTTAATTGTATATTTCGGAGAAACTGACCATGTGATTCCGTGGCAAACTGACCACCTGAATTGCTGGCGAACGAGTGCAGCAGATGCTATAGGTATGATGTCAAAAGTAATGATTTAAAAGTAATGATTTAAAAGTAATTTTTACAGATAGGTATTTTCGGGAGCAACGGTCCTTTTCTTGCGCATCGATTCGCCCTTGAGTTCTATCCTGTGGGCATCGTGAACAATCCTGTCCAAGATTGCATCAGCAATCGTTTTTTCTCCAATTACCTCATGCCATTTACTTACCGGAAGCTGTGATGTTATAATAAGTGATGTCTTACCATGCCTATCCTCAATGATCTCCATGAGTGCAGCCCTACTTTGTGAGTCGAATGGCTGTATCCCGAAATCGTCCAGTATCAGAAGCTGTTGTTTTTCAATACGTGAAACCTCTTTGATATAAGATCCATCAGCCTTTGCCATCTTTAGCTTTGCGAATAGCTTTGGTGTACTTCCATACAGAACCCTGTAACCGAGCATACATGCCTGATAACCGATTGCTGAGGCAAGATAACTTTTTCCTATGCCAGTGCTTCCTGTTATAAGTAGATTTTCAAACCTGTCGATAAAGGTGCAGTCCGCCAATCTCATAATCTGGTTTCTGTCAATACTTCTTTCTACATGATAATGCAGATCCTCTATGGATGCCTTATAACGGAACCTGGCGTAAAGGATCTGCCGTTCAATCTTTCGGTTTTGCCTGTCATCCCATTCAGCCTCTATCAGGTGTGCCAACAGTTCATCAGCGGTATATTCTGTGGTCTGTCCAGTTTCAATACTGCTTTTGAAGGCATGGAACATTCCATAGAACTTCAGCCTTCGCATTTTGTCAAGTGTATTCGTATTCATTTCTATATGGTTTTAATGGTTACTTGTAGTAGTCGCCTCCGCGAATGTTGTCATGGGCTGGCATTGGCAGTTCATCAGCGAACAGGCTTTCCTCATACTGGTCAAGGTTGCGTTCAAGTATGGTCTGTATGGTTTTATAACTGTATATCCCAAAGCCAAGGGCCCGTCTGCAGGCATTGATTAATCGCTGGTTCCCGGCTTTCTTCGAAAAGCTTAATATGCCCACGCATGATTTGTACGCCTGCTCAGGATGCTGTTTCCTGTCGAGTATTTTAAGGATATAAAGCTTGACGTCCTCATCTATGCTGGATGCCCACTCCAGAAAACGGTCCGGTGTCCATTCCGTGACGAACTTATGGGTAGTGGCCATATGGTCTTTATCCGTAGTGTAACTATAAGGACTTTTCATCCGTTTGTGCATCGCTATGCGCTCATAGTGATAGAAGACCTCCACATTTGACCTGGAGTAGAGTATCTTGACTTTTTTACCGATAAAACGGAATGGGACACTGTAATAATGCTTATCGGGACCAAGATTGACGTGGCCATTTTTCATCACCGTTGCGTGGTGCTGTTTCTTGAACTCGTATTTCAGCACTGGCAAAGGATTGAGTGCCTCCCGCTCAATCTCCTCGAACTGCAAGCGTCTGCTATAGTTTCTTCCCTTGAGGGGCTGGCTATTGTGCACCTCAAGTGCCTCAAGTATTGCAACATTCAGTTCTGCCAGGGAGTGAAAGACATGTTTTCTTAATGGCGCGTAGATCCGGCTATAGGCAATCTTAACAGCTCCTTCAACAAGTGCCTTGTCCCTTGGGCGGTATGCCCGTGCAGGCAGAATAGTTGTTCCGTAATGGTCGGCAAAATCCGCAAAGGTCTCGTTCAGGGTAGGCTCGTATTTGTTGCTCTTGGTTACCGCTGCCTTGAGGTTATCGGGAACAATGGCCGCTGAGACCCCACCAATATAATGGAATGTATTCTCGCACGCAGATATAAAGTCTTCTTTCTGTTGTGTGAGTACGGCCTCCACATAGGTAAGCTGGCTGGCACCAAGGATGGCAACGAACACCTCGACATCAATCACCTCACCGGTTTCCTGGTCAACAATGGAGAGTTTCTGTCCGGCAAAATCAACAAAGAGTTTATCGCCCGCCTTGTGGTCAAGGTGCATCACCGGGTTCACACGGGACTTCCACTGGTTATAATAGAAGCAGAACTGCGTGTAATGAAAGCCATTGGGAAATTCCTTTAGATAAGCTTCCCAGAGCATCACACGGGTTACCCCAGTGCGTTTAAGTTCTTTGTCAATACCAGGAAAACAACGTTGTAAAGTTAAAAGACGGCTATCGGGTGCCCGTTCCCGGCTCTTTCCAAAAAAATCCTCAAGCTCCTTGTCATTAAGTGCATTTATCTGTTCAAATGTACACCCACCGGAATCAAACGCACTGAAGTATCTTTTTGCTGTATTGCGGGAAACACCGACCTGGGTCGCTATGGAAAGCTTGCTTCGCCCCTGGCTGTACATTCTGAGAATCTGTCTTATCTTGCTCATGCTAATAGTCGTATTTGCCATCTTCGGGAATTATGTATATCCCAAAAATAGACTTGTATCTATAGCATTTGCCGATCGTTCGGACTGGTCAATTTGGTCCGAAATCCAGTGGTCAGTTTCCCGCGGAACAGGTGGTCAGTTTAAACCGAAACAGGGTGGTCAATTTCAGCGAAATCTCCAATTTAATTCAGATTTGCAAAAACCAAAGAACTCATAACTAGTCTAATTGTCACGTTGAGCCTGTCGAAACGTTTCTAATTCAGCACTTTCCGATTAAATTTCAATTTATCGCTCACATTACGGTTTCCCGTAAAAAAACCATTTATAACCACTGTAAATTTACTTCATAACCAACAGATTAAATCATCTCTGTATTATGGAATTAAAATTAAAGCTCGAACAGCTACACCAAAGGGTAAATGGCTTAAAAGATCAAATCAATACCGAAGAAGCAACTAAAAATGCTTTTGTAATGCCTTTTATTCAGATTTTAGGATACGATATTTTTAATCCAACTGAAGTTATTCCAGAACACATATGTGATATCGGAACCAAAAAAGGAGAAAAGATAGATTATGTAATCAAAAAGAATAACGAGCCAATATTAATTTTCGAATGTAAACATTGGAAAGAAAATGCAGATGCACATAACTCTCAGCTACATCGCTATTACCATGTTTCAAAAGCCAGATTTGGGGTTTTAACAAATGGAACCATATACAATTTCTACTCAGATTTAGAGAAACCTAACATTATGGATGAGAAACCATTCTTAACCATAGATCTGGAAGACTTAAAAGACGGCTCAATAAAAATACTCGAAAGCTTTACGAAAAATGAATATAACCTGGAGAATATTTTAGACTCTGCAGAAGCCTTAAAATACATTAAAGCAATCCGTAAAGAATTTGAAAAAGAGATTGAAAACCCTTCAGATGAGATTGTTAAACTCTTAGTAAATAGGTTCTTTGATAAGCCTCTAACAGCAAGTCGTATGGCCACATTTAAAGAATATGCCAAGAAAGCATTATCCATTTCTATAAATGAATCCATAAGCTATAGGCTTAAATCGGCACTAAACATCAATGAAAAACTGGAGAAACAGGAGGAGACAAAGATAAATCCGATAGACGATAATATTGATGCAAATAAAGTTATTACAACAGAAGAAGAATTGGATGCCTTTCATATTGTAAAAGCAATTTTAAGAGAAAAGATTACAGCCGATAGAATTGCTCCAAGAGACACTCAATCTTACTTCGGCGTATTGTTAGATAATAACAATCGAAAACCGATTTGCCGTTTCCACTTTAACACCGTCAATAAATATGTAGAACTATTTCACAATGGTAAAGATGCAGGCGAAAAAACACAAATAAGCAATCTGGATGAAATCTATGGCTTCAGAAACCAATTACATCAAACCTTAGAAACTTATTAACGCTCCGCTCTCAAAAAAATGTAGGGATTGCCAAAAGTTTCTCGGGACAGAAGCAGGCAATTCCTCGTTTTTTGGAAATTAAATTACTTATAATGCCGAGAAAAACTATATACGCTATTTGTGCATTTTGTTGCTTTCTAGCGATCTTAAAATTACCAATTGGATATTATACTTTTCTTAGGTATGCAATTTCAATTGGCGCATTGTTTGCAATTTCTAATTCAGTAGTTAATAAGAATTTTTATTGGATAGCTATCTTTTCGGTTATTCTTACTCTCTTCAATCCAATATTTCCAATTTACTTACGCTTAAAAATGATTTGGATCATCTTTGATGCCATTACAGGTATACTTTTTTTAGGAATTCTATTCATCCAAAAAAAACCTGGACTGCCGGGTATGATCAAAATGAACGAGGAGGTAACAAAAAAATTGTATACGCGAGACCGAATAATTTACCCTAAAAAATAAAAAATTATGGAAATCTTACAGATACCAGAAAAATTAAAGGCACATTTCTTAAGGCTTTATCAGATGGCGATTTGCGATGATGATTTTAGTTCGTTAGAGCTAAAAATGCTTTATAAATTCGCAGAAGAACGAGGTATAACTCCAAAAAACTTGGATGAAATTCTACTAAATCCAATTGATTCAAAAAGTAATTTTCCAGACCTCCTAGAAGAAAAGATTGAATACCTATATGATTTAACTGTTATGATATGGGCTGATGAAAAAATCGATGAGAATGAGCGAATAACCCTAGAAAAGTATATTAAGCTATTTGGTTTTATGGAAGAGAATATCGCCGCAATTGCTGAATATTTTCTAGAATCTGTGAAGTCAAATAAAACTAAACAAACTATTATAAGCGAACTTCAAAACTAAGAGTATGACTATACAAATCAAAAATCTATTTCGCTTAAAATCAAATACTAATTTCGATGGTGAAAATAGCGAAGCAATAAACTCAAAGGTAGGTGAAAATGACGAGTCTAGGAAGAGAACTTATCATGAAACAGGTTTTCGGGATGGCTCTAGAAATATCGGAAGCCAGTATGCTCTTAAAATATGCTTAAATGCCATTTATGCAAAATTTCAGAACGAAGAAAAGGAATTTATAGAAAAACAAAAGCATATTAAAGAACCATATTTTGTTGAGCAAAAGAATAAAGAAACTGAAGTTAAAGCGCTAACAGTAAGTAAGGAGAATAAAGAAGAGCAAATAACGCAGTTAGACGTAAAAATCAGAGATATAAAAGATCAAATAGAAACATTAAAATTTGAGATGAATGACTTAGTTAGAGATCCTGAGAAATATTATATAAACGCAAAAAAAGGTGCATCAACAAAATTTTGGATTGGACTTTTCATTTTAATACCAATAAGTTTATATCTATTTACATTTTATGTTTCGACTTCATACTCTGCTTTTTTTAAAGTATTTGACCTTGATAGTAATATCATGATGAACGTATTAGATCCTAAAGCCTATGAAAAGGCTTGGAGCGATGGAGCTTTAGAAGGAGCATTTGTAACATTAATTCCATTTGTATTCATTGGCTTAGGCTACTTAATTCACATGTTCAGTGAGAATAAAAACATATCTAGCTATATTAAAATCGGCATATTATTTTTAACCACATTCATTTTTGACGCAATTCTTGCTTATCAGATAGAAGAGAAGATATACGAACTTAATAAAACTTTTGATTCGAAGCCTTTCGATTTACCAATTGCATTTACAAAAATCCAATTTTGGGGAATAATATTCGCCGGTTTTGTTGTGTATATTATTTGGGGATTAGTCTTTGATTTTATTATGAAAGAGAATAAAGAAAAAGATAAAATAAAGCATGAACAGCAATTGAGAAAAAAAGATATACAAATTCATCAAGAGAGAATTTCAGATTTGGAAGAAAATAAAAATTCAATTATGAAGGATTTGAACAGTATAAAAGAGCTTATTGCTAAAGCATATGGACGAATTACTGAGCTTCAAAGAATTATAGATGCTGTAATTATCCCAACAAAGGAATATGTTCTATATGCCTCTGAATATTTGCAGGGTTGGATAACTTTTATTCATGAGAAGCTATTTGTTGCAAAAACGGAAAAAGAAAACTTAGTCAGAGAATGTATTGAAGCCTACAACATTCACTGTGAGTCGGTTGGTGCAACACACGATACCCAAAATTCAATTTATTTATCAGCAGTTTAATATCAATTATCATGTTTAAAAATGTTCTTAGTTTAATCACTGTAATATTGGTTTTTGGAAGTTTCAAAAGCGAAAAAAGTAATTCAATTCAAAGCTATAACTCACAAAACCTCAATATCAGTTTTTTACTTGACTTATCAGATAGGATAGACACCAAGAAAAATTCAAATATTTCAATGGAATATTATCAGAGAGATATTCAATATATTAAATCAGTCGAAAAAGCTTTTATCAGTCATGTTAAACAAAAAAAGATCATGAGCTTAAATGATCAAATTCAAGTTTTCTTTGATCCAACACCAAGTAATCCAGAGATTAACAAATTAAGCAAACAGTTAAGAATCAATTTTGATAAAAATTCGAGTAAAAACCAAATTTTGGATGTCGACAAAATCTTTTCAGATATTCCTCCAAAAATATATCAATACGCGATTAAAGAGAAGAAATTTATCGGTTCAGATATTTGGAGATTCTTTCAAAAAAATGTAAAAGATTATTGTATACAAGAAAAGCATCGGAATATTCTAGTAATATTAACTGATGGATACATGTTTCATAAAAATAGCAAGTTCAATATAGAAAATAAAACTTCTTATATCACACCATCTCTTATTCAAACTAATAAACTTAATACGGCTGATTATAAGGTAAAAATTAAGAGTAATAATTTTGGATTTATTCCTGCATCTGATAAACTTCAAAACTTGGAAGTATTAGTATTAGGAATTAATCCTTCAAAAAATAATCCTTTTGAAGAAGAGGTTATAACGCAATATTGGTCTGACTGGTTCAAAAGTATGGGAATTAATAAGTTTAATATAAAATCGGCTGAATTACCATCAGACTTAGATCCAGTTATTACAAAAATAATTATTGGAAAATAATTATTTCTTTAGAAGTTAAGAATTCCCAAATGAAAACCCTCTCCCTAACCATCATCCTTTTAATTAACCTTGCCTGCAAGGAAGCACCAAAAGAAGTTTACATTTGCAACAGCGGCAAAACAACCAAATATCATTTAAAAGCCAGCTGCCGGGGATTAAGCAATTGCCAGTACAAAATCGTTAAATCCACAATGGAAAAAGTTAAGCAAGAAAAGAAAACGCTATGTGGTTGGGAAAAGTAATTCTATTAATTAGCGCTTTACTATTCAGTACTTCATTTAGTAGCCCCAATAAATCAGATACGCTGGCAATTAGCCATCAAAAGCTACCTTTTAACGCAAAAGTCATTCGCATTATGGATGGCGATACAATGGAAGTATTATACAATAATACCCCTATTAAAATCCGTTTAGCGCACATAGATAGCCCCGAAAAGCGAAACAGTCAACCTTTCGGAAATAATGCAAAGAAGGCATTATCCGATTTATGTTTCAGTCAAAATGTACTCGTTTACCCACAAAAGTACGACCGCTATAAAAGGCTAATAGCCATAATCATAAATAGCAAAAAACAAACCGTTAATCAGGAAATGGTTAAGGTTGGCATGGCCTGGCATTTCAAAAAATATTCTTCCGATGTTACTTATGCAGTATTAGAAAATAACGCCAGAAAAAATAGGATAGGTTTATGGAAAGAGCCAAACCCTATTGCTCCATGGGAGTGGAGAAAGCCAAAAGCGAAATAGCCATTTAATCTTATTAGCTGTAATCTCAAACCATTAGCAAACGAAAGCCATCCTTCCATCGGTTCTTCAGCCCTGCTGTGTGTTGCAATCTTTTTGGTGATTGGATTAGAAGTTATTGAAAACCTGCGAACCCAAAAAGGATTTCCACTTCCATCAGGTTTAGCTGGCAGTGTTTGGCGCTCCGATTAACAACTTGAAACCTCAAGCCAGTCTAACCAATCCCTCTGCACCAAACGCTTAGCTGTTCTTAGATGCCTTAGGTGGTAAAACAATCTGCAACTTATTTAGAATCCCCTTTAATCTGTGCTTCTTATCTGTGCCAATCTGCGGGAATGAATATTAAATATTGCATTACGAAGTATTTAGATGTACCTGGAGCATTGTCTACCAGTGAATGGTTTGATTGTCGATAGTCAGGTGTACTAGCATTTTCAACTTTCTACTTTCAGCTTTAGCCTTTCCGCTCTTTGCTCGAAGCTCCATGCTCCCTGCAGAAATTGTTATAAACAAAGAAAGCCTTGCAACAATTGTTACAAGGCTCTTCTTTTAAGATTTGGCACCGACCTACTCTCCCACGTGTTACCGCAGTACCATCGGCTCTGGTGGGCTTAACTTCTCTGTTCGGAATGGGAAGAGGTGGACACCACCGATATAGGCACCTAAATGTTTTTAATTGTAGTTGGTTAGTTGGTTGGTTGTTTTGTTGTTTAGAATCCAAACAACTAAAAAACGATAAACCAAATACCCAAAACAAATGACATATTATTGAAAGAAGTTAAGTTTTGAAGAACAAACAACAGTCTGTTTGCTTTGAAAGCTTCGGATGATTAGTATTACTCGACTATGCTGTCACCAGCTTTACATCTATAACCTATCAACGTAGTCATCTTCTACGGTCCTATATGGAATTCTCATCTCGTGGCTAGTTTCGCACTTAGATGCTTTCAGCGCTTATCTATTCCCAGCGTAGCTACTCTGCAATGCCCCTGGCGGAACAACAGATTCACTAGAGGCTAGTCCAACCCGGTCCTCTCGTACTAAGGTCAGCCCCACTCAAAATTCCTACGCCCACAACAGATAGGGACCGAACTGTCTCGCGACGTTCTGAACCCAGCTCGCGTGCCACTTTAATCGGCGAACAGCCGAACCCTTGGGACCTTCTCCAGCCCCAGGATGTGACGAGCCGACATCGAGGTGCCAAACCTCCCCGTCGATATGAGCTCTTGGGGGAGATCAGCCTGTTATCCCCAGCGTACCTTTTATCCTTTGAGCGATGGCCCTTCCATGCAGAACCACCGGATCACTATATCCGTCTTTCGACCCTGATCGACTTGTAGGTCTCACAGTCAAGCAAGCTTATGCTATTGCACTCCTCATACGGTTACCAAGCGTATTGAGCTTACCTTTGAAAGCCTCCGTTACCTTTTTGGAGGCGACCACCCCAGTCAAACTACCCATCAAACAATGTCCTCCACTTAGTGGAGTTAGACACCGAATACAGAAAGGGTGGTATTTCAACGTTGACTCCACGACGCCTGGCGACGCCGCTTCATAGTCTCCCACCTATCCTACACATCCTGTACCCAATGTCAATGTTAAATTGTAGTGAAGGTGCATGGGGTCTTTCCGTCCCGTTGCGGGTACCCGGCGTCTTCACCGGGACCACAATTTCACCGAGCTCATGGCTGAGACAGCGCCCAGATCGTTACACCATTCGTGCAGGTCGGAACTTACCCGACAAGGAATTTCGCTACCTTAGGACCGTTATAGTTACGGCCGCCGTTTACTGGGGCTTCGATTCAATGCTTCTCCTTGCGGATGACATCCCCTCTTAACCTTCCAGCACCGGGCAGGTGTCAGGCCTTATACTTCATCTTTCGATTTTGCAAAGCCATGTGTTTTTGTTAAACAGTCGCCTGGGCCTTTTCACTGCGGCTGACATTACTGCCAGCGCCCCTTCTCCCGAAGTTACAGGGCCATTTTGCCGAGTTCCTTAGCCATGATTCACTCGAGCACCTTAGAATCCTCTTCCCGGATACCTGTGTCGGTTTGCGGTACGGGTTTTTATAACCTGAAGCTTAGCGGTTTTTCTTGGAAGTCTGTTTACCTGCTCTATCCACTCATCCGAAGACTCGCGGTACTATTAGTTTTCAGCTAGGTCGGCGGATTTGCCTACCGTCCTAATACCTACAACCTTTAACGAACTATTCCGTCAGTTCGCGGCAGTGTCACTACTCCGTCCCCACATCGCAGTTATAAAAAGTACTGGAATATTAACCAGTTGTCCATCGAATATCCCCTTCGGGTTCTCCTTAGGTCCCGACTAACCCTGATCCGATTAGCGTTGATCAGGAAACCTTATCCTTTCGGTGGGCAGGTTTCTCGCCTGCCTTATCGTTACTTATGCCTACATTTGCTTTTCTATACACTCCAGCACCCATTACCAGATACCTTCACTGTATATAGAATGCTCCCCTACCGATATATTTCAATCCCATAGCTTCGGTGATACACTTAATGCCCGTTTATTATCCATGCCCGATCGCTCGACTAGTGAGCTGTTACGCACTCTTTAAATGAATGGCTGCTTCCAAGCCAACATCCTAGCTGTCTGTGCAATCGGACCTCGTTAGTTCAACTTAGCGTACACTTGGGGACCTTAGCTGATGGTCTGGGTTCTTTCCCTCTCGGCGCGTGACCTTAGCACCCCGCGCCTCACTGCAGATCATATTTCATAGCATTCGGAGTTTGTCTGGATTTGGTAGGATTTGACTCCCCCGCACCCAATCAGTAGCTCTACCTCTATGAAACTTAATATCCACGCTGTTCCTAAAAACATTTCGGGGAGTACGAGCTATTTCCCAGTTTGATTAGCCTTTCACCCCTACCCACAGATCATCCGGAAACTTTTCAACGTTTATCGGTTCGGTCCTCCAGTACGTGTTACCGCACCTTCAACCTGTCCATGGGTAGATCACAAGGTTTCGCGTCTACCTCCTCTGACTATACGCCCTATTCAGACTCGCTTTCGCTTCGGATCCGTGTCTTAAACACTTAACCTTGCCAGAGAAGAGTAACTCGTAGGCTCATTATGCAAAAGGCACGCCGTCACGCAACTTGTACGCTCCGACCGCTTGTAAGTACACGGTTTCAGGTTCTATTTCACTCCCCTGTTCGGGGTTCTTTTCACCTTTCCCTCACGGTACTGGTTCACTATCGGTCTCTCAGGAGTATTTAGCCTTACCGGATGGTGCCGGCAGATTCCCACAAGGCGTCTCCGACCTCGCGGTACTCAGGATACTACTAGGCTAACATTCTATACGTGTACTGGGCTATCACCATGTATCGCCGGGCTTCCCATCCCGTTCCACTTCTGTTTGTTAATACCACATCGTAGTCCTACAACCCCCACTTTGCCGTAACAAAGTAGGTTTGGGCTCTTTCCCTTTCGCTCGCCACTACTCAGGAAATCATTATTATTTTCTCTTCCTCTGCTTACTTAGATGTTTCAGTTCGGCAGGTTTGCTCATTATATGTGACTGGTCTTCAACCAGCCGGGTTGCCCCATTCGGAAATCTTCGGATTAATTCCTATTTGCAAATACCCGAAGCTTATCGCAGCTTATCACGTCCTTCATCGCCTCTGAGAGCCAAGGCATCCCCCGTGTACTCTTTCTTACTTTCTTCTACTTATACGCCTTTTGCGCCGTATAGTATGCTTTTTTTGCTCTTGTTATGATGTCTCATACCATTCATCTGATTGCTCATTTGAGTGGTGAACACAAACACAACAGTCGCCTATTGTTGTTTGCTCTTCTTTTTTAACTTCTTCCAATATGTCAAAGAACTTTTCAATCCCCGCTTAAAGTATTAATACCTTTAGCTATTTGCGCAAACCTTTTGTACCAGGTTCGGGTGATGAGTAAAAAACTGCGGGCTCGAACCGTTTCTTGTGCCCCTATGGCGTTTCCTATTTTCTTCAGTTATGTCAATGTAGTTTACCTATCCCGGTAATCGTATTATGTTTTTTAAAAGCTTTCTGCTTTTATCTTTAAGCTTTACAGCTTAATGGTGGAGAATAACGGAGTCGAACCGTTGACCTCCTGCGTGCAAGGCAGGCGCTCTAGCCAGCTGAGCTAATCCCCCAAAGGATTTGATTATTGTAGTCCCGTCCAGATTTGAACTGGAGACCCCTACATTATCAGTGTAGTGCTCTAACCAGGCTGAGCTACGGGACTATTTGATTTTAGATTTATTGATTGACGATTTTAGATTTGTATATCGCTACAGCATTCGTAAATCGTAAATCAAAATTCGTAATTCAATTTAATCTCGCCTCTCAAAGATTCGTTAGTGCAACTAAGTGCTTCAATCTTTTGGGTGTTTCTTCTTTTAGTGTCTTAGTTATTTCGTTGGTTTGTTATTTAGTCTTACGTTTTATCAACGTATAACTTATAACTCATCAACCTATAACTTATTAGAGTATCATGTTGCGCAGCGAGTAGTCAACTCTGCTCCAGAAAGGAGGTATTCCAGCCGCACCTTCCGGTACGGCTACCTTGTTACGACTTAGCCCCAGTTATCGGTTTTACCCTAGGACGCTCCTTACGGTTACATACTTTAGGTACCCCCAACTTCCATGGCTTGACGGGCGGTGTGTACAAGGCCCGGGAACGTATTCACCGCGTCATTGCTGATACGCGATTACTAGCGAATCCAACTTCATGGGGTCGAGTTGCAGACCCCAATCCGAACTGTGAATGGCTTTGTGAGATTCGCATACTATTGCTAGCTAGCTGCCCTCTGTACCATCCATTGTAGCACGTGTGTAGCCCCGGACGTAAGGGCCATGATGACTTGACGTCGTCCCCTCCTTCCTCTCTGTTTGCACAGGCAGTCTGTTTAGAGTCCCCATCATTACATGCTGGCAACTAAACATAGGGGTTGCGCTCGTTGCGGGACTTAACCCAACACCTCACGGCACGAGCTGACGACAGCCATGCAGCACCTAGTTTCGTGTGATTGCTCACTTATTCATCTCTGAATAATTCACTAACTTTCAAGCCCGGGTAAGGTTCCTCGCGTATCATCGAATTAAACCACATGCTCCTCCGCTTGTGCGGGCCCCCGTCAATTCCTTTGAGTTTCACTCTTGCGAGCGTACTCCCCAGGTGGAATACTTAACGCTTTCGCTTAGCCGCTAACTGTATATCGCTAACAGCGAGTATTCATCGTTTAGGGCGTGGACTACCAGGGTATCTAATCCTGTTTGATCCCCACGCTTTCGTGCCTCAGCGTCAATAAAACCATAGTAAGCTGCCTTCGCAATCGGTGTTCTGAGACATATCTATGCATTTCACCGCTACTTGTCTCATTCCGCCTACCTCTAGTTTATTCAAGCCCATCAGTATCAAAGGCACTGCGATAGTTGAGCTACCGTCTTTCACCTCTGACTTAACAGGCCGCCTACGCACCCTTTAAACCCAATAAATCCGGATAACGCTTGGATCCTCCGTATTACCGCGGCTGCTGGCACGGAGTTAGCCGATCCTTATTCTTCTGGTACATTCAGCTCTCTACACGTAGAAAGGTTTATTCCCAGATAAAAGCAGTTTACAACCCATAGGGCAGTCTTCCTGCACGCGGCATGGCTGGTTCAGAGTTGCCTCCATTGACCAATATTCCTTACTGCTGCCTCCCGTAGGAGTCTGGTCCGTGTCTCAGTACCAGTGTGGGGGGTCATCCTCTCAGATCCCCTAGTCATCGTCGCCTTGGTGGGCCGTTACCCCGCCAACTAGCTAATGACACGCATGCCCATCTTAATCCTATAAATATTTGAACATTGAGTAATGCTACTCTGTGTTTTTATGCGGTGTTAATCCGAATTTCTTCGGGCTATCCCCCTGATTAAGGTAGGTTGCATACGCGTTACGCACCCGTGCGCCACTTTCTTATCCAGCAAGCTGGATAATATCGTTCGACTTGCATGTATTAGGCCTGCCGCTAGCGTTCATCCTGAGCCAGGATCAAACTCTCCATTGTAAAATGTGTTGTAAGATTCTGACCAGTTTTAACTATCGTTAAAAATAGTCTTCTTTTTTTTTAATTATGTCTGTCAGACATTGACTTTAAAATCAAGCTTCGGTACTCTGTACTTGAATCCGTACTTCATTACCCCGCTTGCGCTACATTGACATCTCTTTTAAGAACTTATTCGGCTCGGTACCTCGCGGCGGCCTTTTATATATCTTCGGGTTTCAGTTTCCACAGGTCTTGTTCGTCCTATGTATGTTTCATCCGTTTCAATCTTGTTTTTTTCTATCTTCCCGACATCCGCCGTTCTGATTTTTTTCCTTTCCTTTCGGTTGGGAGTGCAAAGGTAAGAATCTTTTTTTAACTTCCAAATAAAATAAATTTTATTTTTTCGTCGCCTTTTTCTTCTTAATCCTGCTCTTCAATATTTGTTCTTTTCAGAACACCTGCTTCCTTCCGAAGCGGGTTGCAAAAGTAGAAAACTTTTATCAATCACCAAATTTTATTTGAAAATAATTTCCAGTGATTTCAGTCTCTCATTTTTTAATCCCTCTTCCTCCGAAGCGGGTTGCAAAAGTAGAAAAATTATCCGCTTACGCAAAGCCAGCACCGCTTTTATTTTACTTATTGCATATAAGTGCATGGATTTCAGGGAGAAAAAATCATGCCCCTATAAAACTTTTTAACCGCAAAGTTTGTTTCAAGAGGTTTTCATCGTTTGAAAATGTTGTTTTTGTATCACGCTTAAAAGCTTTCCCGCTAATTTACGCAGATAAATATCGCAGATTGAAAAAGATTTCTTTGCTTCGAAAACAAGTTTTTACCATCTAAGACATCTTAGAACAGCTAAGTTAAGTGATTGTATGCTGAATGCAGGCTCGTTTTAACCATATAAGACATATAAGTAATATAAGGACATTTAGGTAAGGTAACCTGATTCTGCTTGCTCGATACAGGTTAACATTTCAACTTTCAAACATTTCAACAATGGAACAATTCAACCTCATAACATTCCAAACCTCAACAATCTAAAACTAAATCACCGCCAATTGTGATCCTTATCATTTCTTTTTACTTATGCCGTATTGATATTTATAGTATTAAATGATAAAGAAATGCTAGGAGATTTAAATAAAAGGCAGATTATAGATTTGTTAGAACGCCAGGTGTTTGGCAGACTAGGTTGCCATGCAAACGGTGAAACTTATATAGTACCCATTAATTATGTCTATAGAGACAATGCCATTTATGCGCATTCGGCAAATGGTAAAAAAATTGAAATGATGCGACTTAACCCTAAAGTCTGTTTTCAGGTTGATGAAATTGCAGATACCTTCAGGTGGCAAAGTGCTATCCTTTGGGGAAACTTTACCGAACTAAAAGGTGTTGAACGACAACAAGCGATGCAAGGTATTATACATAGAATGATGCCGTTAACTGACAGACCCAGTGAAAAACCTTCTCATGGCATTGCTCCGGAAGCGCATCAAAGTATCATTGTTTATAAAATTGAACTAACAGCAGTGAGTGGCAAATACGAATCGCACGATATTGATTAAATGATCTTCAGGCGCTCCTCTTCTAAATCGATCTGATACAATTGCTGGCGGATAATTTCCTCATCAATCTTCGGATCTTTATTCAATTCGGTAAGGTATGTTCGCTGGCTCTCTAGCAATTCGACGAAGATGAGTTTCGTTTTTTCATTCATCCAGCTATCATCGCTTGCTTTAGATCGCTCTTCCCATTGTTTTAATATTCTTTCTATTCCGGCATGACCCTGCAATTCATTTTCATACTTAGCCTTCAGCACTTCGTACACATGTTGCTTTAGCCCTTGTTTCATTTTCTGCCTGGTTAAAGCTTCATTCTCCTCTGTAATGATATCATTAAAGAAAGAAATCCTCTTAATAATATAGGGTAAGGTTAGGCCTTGTACTAAAAGGGTAAGCAATATCACCACGAAAGTGATAAACAATATCAGGTTTCGGTGGGGGAAAGGCTGGTGATTTTCCATTGTTACCGGAATGGCCAAAGCCGCAGCCAATGAAACCACACCACGCATGCCGGTCCAGCCGAGCACTAAAGGCATGGTAAAACGCACCCGGTTCGACGATGCTCTTGGTGCAACCCCCGGACGGAAGATTAAGGTGGCGATCATCGCCGCATATGAACTTATGATTCTGGCGACAACCAAAATACCCGTAACCAACACCCCATAACCAATAGCTGTGCCTAAAGGAATGCCATTGCTACGCAGGCCATCCACAATCTCGGGTAGTTCCAGTCCAATAATCAGGAATACAATACCGTTCAAAATGAAAACAAAACTTTCCCAAACACTGTAGCCCATTATCCTGCTGGTGCTGTTTAAGAAAATTAATCGCCTTGCCGACATGAATAAACCGCCACTAACCACTGCCATTACACCCGAGCTGTGCAGCTGTTCGGCAATCCAATACATAAAGTAAGGTTCTATTAAGGTAAGTGCAATATCAGAAGTTGCATCTGTTGGTAAACGTTTATGCGCTTCTACAAAAATCCAACCCAACAGTAAACCGATGCCTGCACCGCCAATTACCATCCACAAAAAACTTGTTGCCGCTTCCTGCCAGATAAACTGACCTGTACCAACGGCCACCAATCCGAAACGGAAAATAATCAGGGAAGAAGCATCATTTAATAAACTTTCTCCTTCTAATATAGCTGATGTAGACTTTGGGATTTTAACAAACTTCATGATGGCGCCTGTACTCACCGCATCGGGAGGAGATACGATTCCGCCTAATAAAAACCCTAATGCAATTGTAAAGCCCGGAATATAATAGTTTGTGACCAGTGCAACAGAAAGGGCAGTAAAAAATACCACGAGAAAAGCAAAACTACCGATGATGCGCCACCACTTTTTCATCTCTTTAACTGAAATGGCCCAGGCTGCTTCAAAAAGCAGGGGAGGAAGAAAGATAAAAAAGATAAGGTTCGGATCAATTTTAACCCTTGGCAAACCGGGAATAAAGCTGATAACCAACCCGCCAACGACCAATAAGATAGGGTAGGCGATTTTAAGTTTTGCCGCCCACATATTTAACACCACAATAATGGCTATCATAGCGAGCAAGAAAGGTAGAATAGAATGCATTAAAAAAAATTAAATTATATCGTTTGGTTACATCAACACATCGTTTACCGGCTGAATCGGTTTCGGAATTTCCGTTTCACCCAGAATTTGCAACATATCAATCTCTATGGTGCGGCAAATGGAAAGCATCGGCACATCCGTACCCAAACCTTCGAAAGGATTTTCAGAATAATCGCCAATTAATTCCATCACCACGTATATCCAGCCTACAATGGTACCGAAAGGAATCATCAGCCACACACCTGCCTCACCAAGTTTAGCAAATTCGGCCACAATGCCCAATGGCAACAGAAAAATAAATATGCAGTTAAAGATAAAACTCAGGTTTGCATATTGACGAGGTAAAGGAAATTTCTTAATGCGCTCGGCTCTTCCCTGGTGGTCGTAAAAATCATTCAACACCGTTTGCGTATCCAGTTGCCTGCGCATGTGCAGGAATTCTTGCTCTTCCAGTTCTGCCAAATGCTGCGATTGTAAGTTGATAATTTGTGTGGCGTGGTTAGCGGCAAAATCCCAGGTATGTTTATCGTGGAAATAGTTATGCTTCTGGTGTTCGTTTAGGAAATCTTTAAACTGACCGATACCAAAACGCTCTCTGCGTTGAGCAGCGAGCCGTCCGAAAAGGTGCTTTAAACTTACATGTTCCCACTGTGTTGGTACGAGCAATTGCTCTCGTAAAGTGTAAAGCCATGCAATGTGGCGATAAATTAAGGCAGTTTTTATGGTTTTAATTTCAGCATCAGCAGTATCTGGCTTGCGTACATAAGCATTTATCATTACCGCCCAGCTTCGGCTGCTGTTTACAATGGCACCCCAGATTTTCCGGGCTTCCCAAACTCTGTCGTACGATTGGTTATTTTTAAAGCCAACGTAAAAAGCAACTGCCGTTCCGATGAGCGAAACAGGAAGCCATGGAATAGAAATCCACTGCCAGCCGAGCTTATAAAGCAAAGCGATAATAAACATATAAGCCGTTAGCCACCAGAAATGGTGACCTGCAAATTCCAATATCCCTTTTAGGGTAATATTTTTTCTGACCAGCATCCTTTAGAAATAAAAATTTATAGCTTCTCCTGCAATACCGATTTGCATTTTGCGCTATCTATTTTCAGGAAATAAAATATATTAAACGTCATCTAGATAATAAATATAATAGTTTGCTATCGGGATGACGAAAGGATAGCTGACTTTTTAATAGGAATGCAAATATAATACAGGTTTTGGATTTTTCTATTAGAGGATTTAGTGTTGGTGATAAAACATTAACCACAGTAATATCATCTAAATTAATGGCAACTAAGTCAATGTCGCATAGTTAATGTCACCCTGAGCGGAGTCGAAGGGAAGGGCAGCAAATGACCACCCCGCCTTGCAGGCTCCCCTCCTTGAAAATAAGAAGGGGAGTTGACCCTCATAGTTTTTTTATCCTCCCCCTGCCCCCTCCAAAGGGGGATAGCGAAACGCATAAAAAAACGAGGGGTTCTGCACCATGCTATCCGGCATAGCAGATTTTTGAAGCAGAAAGCAAGCGAATACATGCACTACCGTTAAACTAATGAATGACCAAGGAGATTTGCAGCCGAAGGGGACTTCCGAAAGGCTGGCCTCAAATATCCGCTAATGGTATTCGCTTAGCTTTATGCGACAAAAGGTGCAAGCCTTGGGTTTTTGTTTCTTTTGGGCTAAGCCAAAAGAAAGAGTCCTTCGGCGACGGCGAGCCGAGGCAAGACTAGTGATGGGGATAATTAAATAACTAGAGGGAGGAGATTGCTTCGTACCTCGCAATGACGGAATTGTGCTAAAAACCACCCCCCGACCCGCTCTAGAGGGGAATAACGAATTGAATATAAAGAAAGCTGGTTCTGCACTTTGCTATCCGGCATAGGAAATGATGGAAGGATAGGCTGTTGAAACTTTTGCACAATCTTCAATACAAGATGAAACAAGGCAGCGCACCCTCCCGATTCTTCATCGGGCTTGTGCTGACGCATTAAAAGTTTCGACAAGCATAGCCGACATCAGATCCAAGCCTTGGGTTTTTGTTTCTTTTGGGCTAAGCCAAAAGAAAGAGTCCTTCGGCGACGGCGAGCCGAGGCAAGACCAGTGAGAGGGATAATTAAATAACTAGAGGGAGGAGATTGCTTCGTACCTCGCAATGACGGAATTGAGTTAAAACCACCCCCGACCCCTCCTTGAATAAAGAGGGGAGTTGCCCCTCATAGTTTCTTTAATCCCCTCAATGACAGAATTAGCAAGTGGGTTCTGCACTTTGCTATCCTTCCCCTTTCAGGGGGAAGGTGCCGAAAGGCGGATGGGGGCTTTAAAGCACCATGCTATCCGGCATAGCAGATTTTGGAAGCAGAAAGCAAGCGAATACATGCACCACCCTTAAACTAATGAATGACCAAGGAGATTTGCAGCCGAAGGGGACTTGCGAAAGGCTGGCCTCAAATATCGCTAATGGTATTCGCTTAGCTTTATGCGACAAAAGGTGCAAGCCTTGGGTTTATGCCCTTTGTCGTTTGTTTCAACGGCAGGCATGCTTTCGCTGCGCTCAGGTTTGTTTCTTTTGGGCTAAGCCAAAAGAAAAAGTCCTTCGGCGACGGCGAGCCGAGGCATAACAGCGATGGGGATAATTAAATAACTAGAGGAAGGAGATTGCTTCGTACCTCGCAATGACGGTCCTTCGACTACGCTCAGGATGACAATCAACTGGGAAATGGGTTCTGCTCTCTGCTACCCTTCCTCTTTCAGGGGGAAGGTGCCGACAGGCGGATGGGGGTTTAAAGCACCCTGCTATCCGGCATAGGAAATGATAGAAGGAGAAAACGTTAAAACTTCTGCAAAAACTTTCAATCACTACAAACCAAGGCAACGCGTCATGCCCGATTCTTCATCGGGTACTTGTATTGCCGCAATTAAAGTTTTAACGAATTTATCCGACATCAGATCCAAGCCTTGATTTTTGGTTACCTTTTTATCAAGAAAAAGGTAAGAGTCCTTCGGCGACGGCGAGCCGAGGCAAGACAGTGAGAAGAAAGAACTACAAGAGCTGCTTCGACAAGATCAGCATGACAAGTAGAATATTAAAACCCTGCTTAACACCCTCCATTCCTTTCATCAATACGCTTCAACAGGAAGGAAAGCAGCTTGGCAAAAGCAACATAGGCAACAAACACAAAGAAGCCCGGTTGTAATGCGGAATTATTTTCCGTGATGGTTTTTAAAGTATCGTTTTCGATGTTTAAACCCGAAAGCTGGCTTTTCAAAATACCATTCAAACCAATGTAAGTCATGGCAATGCCGACAACCATTACATCTGCCATATCCCATTTACCTAAATCGAATGCCATAAAGCGCAACACTTTAGGGTTTTGAAACAGGTGACTGCAAGAAATGTGTATGCCTCTCGCCAGTAAGCGAAGCAATGGCAATACCACTACAAACAACATCAGCAGCACGCCAACCAATACGGCATCTGGTTTAGGTTGCTCAATTAATGTACTGATAATACCGATTATACTTTTACTCTGGAAAAACAGCACCTGGTTGGTAAACACAAGTTTATCGCCCAGTAAGGCAAACTCCAGCGACTGGATACGGGCATCCACTTCTATAATCGGTGAAATTACACCAACGGCTAGCAACACCACCGCAAACAAGAGCGACATAAAAAACAGTGGAATATGCAGGTGTGCCCGTTTCCTTAAAATTAACCAAAGCAGCAAGGCAATCGCCACCGAAATAATCATTACAAAAGCAAACTGGTGACTTAAGGCCTTAATCTGGCTAAGCTTCGCTTTCACAACCTTATCAAAATCAGCAGAATTTGTAACCTTATACTTCCGGTAAATGGTATGCTCAACCGTGGTGATGGTAGTATCTGTACGGTCGTAAGTCTGGGCTTCCAGTTCATCTACCTTACTCTCGGCAATGCCTTTAATCTTTTTCAAACTCGACGGACTGGTAATCTTCTGCACTATGGTGCGGGCGAAAGATGGTACCTGCGCATGCAGTTCATCCACATCTACAAAAGCATCAAAAGCAAGTTTTTTAAGCTTTGCGCCAAGGCCTTTCTTTGGTTTGGTAAAATCAGCTACTGCTTTATTCACCATGCCATGCAATTCCTTTTCCACCTGTTCCTGCATTTCCGACTTCTGCTTCTTGGTAAGCTTAAAGCCCTTTACCCGCCTATCTACAACGGCAGAGATTTTTTCGCCCCATCTATCAACAGAGAAAATACCAAAAGTAATGTTGTTCGAAAGGCTGTAATCTTCCTTTATGCGTTTTTGCTCAAAAGCAAGCTGGTAAAAGCGGTAGCCCGAAAAAGCAGTAGCCACTAATAATACAGATAAGCCAACAATGAGCAGGGGAGCGGCCCATCGGCTTTTTTTTGCCGTTATATCTTGAGGAGAATTTGTGTTCGTCGCCATAAAATTAATCAAAAAGCGTTGAGCATAGCCCGTTAATGCGCATCATGCGGTGTAATAAACTTTAAAATTGTAGAGAGAATTAAGCCATACAATACAAAGCTGATGAAAATGATGTAACCCGGTTGTAGTGCCGTATTGTTGGTTGTAAGGATGGTTAGCGAATCATTTTTAATGTTCAGCGCCTGCAATTGTCCCTCCAGCAAACCATTTAAACCAATGTAGGCCATCAGGATGGCAATTACAATTACATCGGCCATGCTCCATTTACCCGATTGAAAAGCAAAGTATTTTATAATGCCATTCTCGGCCAGTTTTTTTCTGCCCAGAAGGTGTATACCTGTAGAACTCAGCTTCACCACCGGAAACAAAATACTAAAAGCCAAAATCAGCACCCCAACCAAAATCGAATCGATACCGGGCTGCCCGATTAATACCCGCACCACATCCATAATACTCTTGCTCTGGAAAAACAGTACCTGGTCTTTAAAGGTTACATGTTCGCCCAGCAATACAAAATCAAGCGACCGTATGCGGGCATCTACCTCAATCATCGAAGCGGTAAGCCCTACCGCCAGTAAAATAAAGGCAAACAGTAAAGACATTACAAAAAGCGTTACGTGCAAATCGCGGCGGCGGCGCAAAACCCACCATAAAATAAGCACTACGCTAATACAAGCCAGCATACCGAAAGAATAGGTGTAAGTTTTACTTCGAATTTCGCCCAGTGTTGCGGTTAATTTCTTATTCAGCTCATCGGTAGAATTTACCTTATACCTGCCATACATGGCTTTTACCGCAGCGGTTTTGGCTACAAAGGCACTATCTAAACTTTCTTCTTTTGCCAGGTCGTTAAATTCGCCAATAGCCATTGAACTTAACTGGCGTTTGTTTTTCGGGTTATCTACTTCTGCAATAATGGTTCGGGCGAAACCCGGAACCTGTGCCTTTATACTATCGGAGTTAACAAAGTTTTTAATGGCAAACTTCTGTATTTTACCGCTAATGGTTTTCTTCGGTTTATTTACCAATGCCTCTGCCTTATCAATCAGTACCAGCAATACCTGCTCTACCTCGCCCTGCAAAACCTTTTTCTGGCGCTTGGTCATTTTCAGGTTACGCACCTGCTTATGTACAATGCTTGCCACATTATCCTTCCACTGCTGTACCGAAAACAGCCCGTAAGTAATGTTATTAATATTAGAATAATCTTCCTTAATCTGCTCCTGCTGCTCAGAAAGCGCATGCAGCTTCAGCCCGAAATAACCTTCTACACCCAGCAATATTGCCAGTGCGAAAATGAGCAGAAGCTTAGGCAAATAGGTTTTGCGTTCTGCCGAATCTTTAATCTGTGTTTCCAAGCGGTTCTTTTTTGGTTTTACCCAACAACAATGGCGCACCGCAATTTGCTAAATGCCGCAGGCTACATTTGGTTGGTATTGGCAAATAAAACCAACAAGCAGAAAAAAGGTTTGGAAATTGTGTTAATTAGGGCTTAGATTGATTTATCTTTTTGTTTTCCGTCGTTATTTTTTTAACATCCGTTGGTTTTGTATTTACTTTGGGTGGTCTTACTTTACGTTCTTTCCCTTTCTTTGCAAATAACAGAGGCATATCTAACATTAATCCTGCATAAACCCGAAAAGCATCATTTTTTGCCTGCTGACCAAAATCCCGTAACTGAGGATTAAGCTGACCGCCTAAACTAAAGGTTAAAGGTGTATTTCCAAGTCCCACCCGACCGGCTAATCCGGGCGAGAACAATTGCGACCAGCGAACATTTTCAGGTAAGCCCTGGTTATCGTGACTAATCCGGTAAGATACCGCAGCACCAATATCTACTAATACTACACTCAGTGTAAAATATGATTCATTAAATGCGGCAAAATTAAAATCTAAACTAATTGGCGCACTAAGCCCAAAAACCGCCTTGGGTTTTCTCTCATCGTCGTTAATTATTTCAATGCCTCCATAAGGACCAAAATAGGCTCCTAAAGAGATACTGCCCTTATGTTGCCCCTTTAACCTAAATGACGCAGGTGGTAAGGCATGCGTTTCAATAACTTTAGCTAAATCGTCAGAATTTTTTGACTGCATTACATCAGTAACAAAGGCGGTAACCTTCATTGCAAATTTTAAACTACCATCGGGAGAAGTTTTCAGAAAAGGTTTAATTAGTTCCAAACAGGTTACCGATCCCCCTGCATAGTTTTTATTTTGCATGAGTTGATATACCTCCAAGAGTTGGTTTGTCATACGAAGCCCTGCCGCAAAACTTTTAGATTGTTTAATCATAGATTTAACCATTTGCTGCCCGGTTGATATCTCTATAAGTTCGGATAATGCCTGCCAATAATTATTTATACTGTAATCTTTTGATTCTACATAAACCGATTTTTGGCTGGATTCTAAGTGCATTAATGCAATGAGTGTGCTGGAAATCCAGGATTTTGTTCTTGCAACATCGTCTACAGTCATTGCATTTACATTAATCTCTGTTAATAGTGGAAAATCTTTGTATTTGTTTGCCAAAAGCTGCATAAATATCTCCAAAGACTCTTTATGATTATTTACTTCCGAAAGAAATTTTGTAGAACTAATCCAATACTTACTTGAATCGGTAGCATCATAAAATTCGTTATTGAATATTTGCATTAAGCTTGCAAATGTTCTCAATCCGGGTGTTCTGAATCTATTATCTGCAGATAAGTTAATGATATCGATAAAACTATACTTCTTAATCACCATTTTAGCCATTACTTCTGCATCACTTAAATAAAAAAAGCTATCTCTTAATGCAATGCCTAATCTGGAAGTATCTTTTGCTACATATTTAATGATATTGGCCGGTAGCATATTGATGTCTTTAGAAAAAGCATACCGCCAGGAACCGTCAAAACTAGGTGTACTGTAGTCATCAAATTGCTTAAATTTTTCTGAGGTAGCCGGGAGAAACTTTGACACTACCGAATCGCTAAAGCGGGTTTTCCAGTTTTTCAAAAAATATACAATGGCCTCCTGTTTAGCCCGCTTGGCAATGTAGGTTGCCAAGGCATCTATCATTTCAGTTTGGGAGGGTAACTTGAAGTTTGTCAATCCTTGGCTTACCACAACTGCCTCCTGAACCGGAACTTGGGGTATTGACTCATTCCATTTTTTAATTCCTTCTTTAACTACACTTTGAATATTGCTTTGATTTTTAGTAAATAATTCATCAACAAATTTCAATCCTCTTATCGCATTTATATCCTCTATAGAATCTGATACTTGCTCATTAATCTTTTTTGATAGCGTTCTACGTTGCTCTTGCAGATGTAAAATGGTTACACTAGCTTCTTTAATTTTAATATTCAGAGTATCAGTTATCTGCTTTAATTTAGTACTATCCACTTTCAAAAGACTGTCTTTGTTAGTAACCGATTTGATCAATGCACTATTTTTATTTCCTATTGGATTCTGCCATTGCAGAATATTTTCTTGATATTTTTTTATATTATTATCAATTGCATTACGCTCAGAAAGCAAAAGTTTTATCGGAGCCAGCTTTTCATTAACATCTTTACTTGCATTAATTTCATCAATTATGGCCTGCACAAATAAATCTTTATTGATTGCAGTTTTTTTAGATATTGCTTGAGTTAGATACGTATCATTTAACTCTACTAATTTTGGCATATTTTGCCGCCCACCAGATTCGGTTTTTAACTTTGTTAGTATTTCACCTACCCGGTTACGTAGTGAATCATTTTTCGAGCCCTTCAAAAATTCAGCTAATATCTGAGATTCTTTAAATAGATTTTGTGCCTGAGCGGCAGAAACTGTTGTGAATAGAATTACAATAGCAAGTGCTAATTTTGAGAACATAAAGATTAATTTGAGAGGTTAATATTTTATGCTAACAGATTAAGCCTCTGCCCAATCGTTAAACATTCTTGCATGAATTTACAACTTAAAACACGAAAAAAAATACTTAAAATCAAGTAATTAATACAAGAACCTTAATCTTAGTCTCAACCCTAAACCTTAATCTCAACCTTAAACCCTAAATCCCAATGCCATTAAATTAAGGAGAAAAAAAACATTGTCATCCTGAGCTTCCCGAAGATTCGGGACAAGTAGTCGAAGGACAAATATTTTTTTGTTTTTCGACTATGAAAAAGGTCTTCGACAAGCTCAGACAGACAACGGCTGTTCTTAAGTTAATGACATTACCCTCAACCTTATCCTTCACCTCAAACTCCACCCCCTCAACCCTAACCTTCTTCAGCAACGCCCAGGTAAGCTTATTAGCAATTAAAGCATTCTGAATTTCATGTACAGCCTTTAAACCAATTTTTGCCATTTTTACAATCTCCTTTAAATCGTATTGTAGCAAATCGGCAATGGTGTTAATATTTACAGCGTTTAATGCATTTAGGGTTCTTTTACTTAGCTTCAAATTAGAAATCTTCATACCAAGCAAATGCCCTACCTGATTCTGCTCTATAAACAACCGCACCTCCATTTCTGCAATTACTTCATTAACCAAATCGGTAGCCTGGTTGTTAAATTCCTTCAACCGCCAGATGGCCGAATGGTAGTCGGTTCTTTTTGCCAGTGCCGCAGCATCTTCCAGCTGATTGCTCAGCGCATCAAACAATAATTTAATTGGGGTGGCCATATTCTGCATAAAATGAATATGGGATGTGATCGAAAACGGGAGGAAAAACTTATCTGGTTAAATCGCTGATAAAAATAATATTATTCAGGAAAATTTCAATGCGCAATTACCATTCTTAAAAATTTTTGCATGTGCAGGGGATTAAATACATTTAGGGAATCAAAAGTAACTTCAAAACAGTAAAAATATCTTTATATTTAACCTGCTTATCCTGCCAGTCTTGGAGGAAAAAGATTCGAAGTCCGATACATCCCGAAATGTACCGGGCTTTGCGGTTTTTAAGATCCCTTCAATCGCTGTTTGTATCAGAATAAACAATTTCAAAAAAGTGTAATTTCCAAATATGTTGTAGCTCCAAACAACTTGTATTATTATGAATAGATTAATCTTGGTAGGTAATGGCTTTGATTTAGCTCATGGTTTAAAAACAAGCTATAAAGATTTTATACTTTGGTACCTTTCCAAATCTCTTTTTAGTAGAGGTTATCTCCCAAGAATACATGAAGATAGATTATTGCAAATTAGCTTTGAAGATTTTAATTCTTTTAACTCTTTCTTTTACAGAAGTGGTTTAGGCTCATTTGCGATAACGGAAAAAGAATTTAATGATTTTGTAGAAAAGTGTTTTAAAGAGCAAACCATTATAGAGCTCTTGAATATCAATGATGAAAATGTTTCTGAAATAGTAATTTCTGATAATAATGAATTTCACTCAACTAATAATTATAATAATAGATATCCCTTCAGTGTCCACATTAAATCTGATTTTTTAAAAAGCTTAATAATTAACTGCCAAGACTGCAATTGGGTTGATATAGAGAATGAGTATTTCGATCAGCTTAAAGCTTGCAAAGATGGAGGTGAATTTGAAATAGAGAAAGTAAGGCAACTTAATAGCGACTTTAGCTATATAAGGCAAAAATTAGAGGAGTATTTAGCTTTACAACAAAAGCAATCAAGTGTTAATATTATACCAGAACTTTTGAGTGCGATAGGTTCTAAATTTGAAATTTCAGATTTTGAACCAGTGATGGGCTATGAAGATACAAAGTTAGAGCTAGGATATGATAAAACTGTAGGTGCACAAATAACACACAAACTGTATTTTTTAAATTTTAATTATACTAATAGTGTACAATCATATCTTGATAGATTAAATTCAATAAATACGCATTTTTCAAAAACTGAAATAAATTATATTCATGGCCAGTTAGATAATGTAGATAACCATATTATTTTTGGTTTTGGTGATGAGCATGATAAGCAATATTTAGAGTTTGAGGAACATCGTAACAATGAACTTTTTAAGCATATTAAATCACACCAATATTTGCAAACACCAAATTATCGGAACTTATTAAACTTCTTAAACAGTAGTAATTACCAGGTGTTTGTAATGGGGCACTCTTGTGGTTTATCAGACCGTACCATGTTTAAGGAAATTTTCGAGCATGAGAATTGTAAATCTATTAGGCTATTTCATTATAATGGGGATTTTAACGACAAAGTTATCAATGTAAGTAAGCACTTTAGTAATAAAGGGCATATGCGTAAGCTTATCGTTAATTATAATCCTTCAGATACTTTTCCGCAAGTCAAAGAAAGTAATAATATTGAGCTTGACTAAACAGTCTTTTATTGAGGATCACAATTAAAACAAACAATACTTGTACTAACAAACTTGTACTTCTCTTGTTGAATCGATACATTTATGCATCTTAATCACTGCTCTTAAATTGAACTTTACATTCCAAAAATACCTTGCTGCCTTTAGCCGTCTTAAACGTGGCGTTACCAAATATGGTTTAGCACCACACAAGCCTGTACTTTTGTTAAGCTTAATTGAGCTGATGGAAAAAGGTTTGGTAAGCAATAACCAGTTCGAGGTAAATGCCGATTTAGTTGCCACCTTTAAAGAAAACTGGTTACTGTTAGTGCCTACTTTACACCAACCCGATTTTACACAACCATTTTATTATTTGCAAAGCGAAAAAGTAGCTGGACAATCTTTTTGGTTTCTGCAAGCCAATTTAGGGATGCAAATCAATGCGCACATTAAATCGGTAACCCGCTTAAGCGAAACCTGTGCGTTCGGTTATTTTGATGCAGAATTATTTTTATTATTGAGCGATGCGCAAAACAGAGCAATAGCAAACAACTTATTGCTCGATGTTTATTTTGCAGAAAGTAAAGCCGCATTCAATCTGGCAAAACATCAGGGCAGAGGCTATTTACATGATCAGGAAGATTTTGTATTAAATGAACCCGACGTAAAATATAAAAGGGTTATCATCCATACGGAAGAAGATGTATTTGTTAGAAACGGATTGTTTAAAAAACTAGTACCGAAGGTTTACGCCAACCAATGCAGTTTTACAGGCATGCAACTTAGCAGCACATTCGGGCATAGTTTTGTTGATGCCTGCCATATCGTACCTTTTAGTTTAACCCATAATGATAAAGTAACCAACGGCATTGCGCTTTGCCCGAATCTGCATCGTGCTTTTGATAGGGGCTTGGTTTCCATCTCAAATGAATACACCATTCTGGTTTCCAGACACCTTATCGAAAATGATAAACACAGTTATGCATTAGGCAATTTAGCAGGCCGAAAAATACTGCTACCAAATAAGCAAATTCATTTTCCTGAAAGGGATGCTGTGGGGTGGCATCGGAATAATGTTTTTAAAGGCTAGATCATATTATCGAGCTTCACCCTTCTACTCAAATCGGTGTACCTAAGTTTGGAAATTTGCAAAGAAGAATGCAAAGAAAAACAGTTTAATACTTAGATATCAACGATTTTTTCTTTGCATATTTCACTTTAACCATTGCTATTGTTATTCTCAGATATTCTGTAATTTAGTTCATTGAGTTGCCTTCGCTAAACCCTAATATTACAACCAGAATTTAATTATATTTTATGGATCAATTAAATAACTATGCTGACACTAGGTTGATTCAAGGATGCATATATTGTGGGGCAACAGCGAAAACAAGAGATCACGTCCCTTCTAAATGTCTTTTGGAAGTACCGTACCCAACAAATCTGCCAGTCGTTGGATGTTGCAACAGCTGTAACCAAAGCTTTTCAATAGATGAGGAGTATTTCGTATGCCTAATAGAGAGTGTTCTATGTGATTCAACCGATCCAAAGAAAATTGCTCGACCATCTGTAGCACGAAAAATGGAGAACTCTCCTAAGCTACGCAAACGTATTGAAGATTCACGAACAACAGTTGATGGTTTAAGCGGCTTCATTGCAGAAATGGATCGAATACAAGATTGAAATCTTATATTCTGACTATTTGAAGCATTCAACTAATGGTATAACGCTTATCCGAGAAGTAGATACTGGCTCAAAAGGCTTTGGACATTATTCTTTCAAGGACATTATTGAGGGACTGACTTCTTATTTAATGCAGGATTACTTAACATTTGATCGTGGAGACCTTTTAGAAAATATTAAAAGCCTTGAAAAGCTTTCAAAAGAAAACCAAGGGGCTGATATTTTCAAAAGTTATCTGGAATTATTTCATGCTTTTCTAGAACGAATGAGACTAGTTTTAGGCAACTGGGAATACAATGATATTGACTCAGAATATACATTAACCTCTGCACCTTTTGGTAAAGATGCTTTAACCATATTTAGTAAATCACAGGTGATGACTGGATTGGGTGCTGCCATCGCTTTCCTAAAAGATCGAGAATTAACTGATCTTAATAAGATTATTTTAGATATAAAACGGCTTAAATTCGATGGAGATCCAGGAAGTGCAATATATTATATGCTCAGTAAACTTGACGATTTGAAAGTAAATGCTACTAAAATTGGAAATGCTCAGCGCGAATACTTTTACTACTTTTTCCGAGAACTATTTAATCCAGAAGGAGACACTTATCTATCAATAGATAACTCGGTAGAAAGTGCATTCAGGCGTTTTAGACAAAATAATTAAAATTTCAATGTTAAAGCTTCGCTCCAGGCAAACAGGTAGAGAATGGTCTTTAGATAGAATCCGTTTCATTAAAGAGGACGTTGAGAGCTATTTTTTAGTAGAGTCATCTGAAGATGCCTCGATCAACTATACGGTCAGTTTCCCCCTACATGTTTACGAAGGCTATCTTCCTCAAAATTTTACTTGTGTGGGATTCAGTAGTTCAATCTTCAATAAGGAAAACAATATATTTCAAGTTAACTTAAAACAGCATATTGTAAAAGCTGCTCGAATTGGATGGATTTTTACAATTCAGGCGCTAATATCAAAAGAACATAATGAAGCAGATAATCAGCATTTTTTAAGATATGCATTCGTTACTTTTGAGAAACTTCTAAGGGGCGAACTATTCCCAGAAACTTTAATTTTGATGGATGATATCGGTTCAGGAGGGGCACTCGCTTTGGAAAGTATTTATCCTTCAGACCTAATAGTTTTATCTATAAGCAATAATACTATTACGGGTATTCCAAAATTCAATATTGATAATTATTTGCAATCATTTTATGCTTATGGATATTATTTTTGCCCTAGCCTCGCTGACTTTGACAGCTCAGTGGAGAACCCGGTCAAACCTCCAATTGTCACCAGTATTAGCATCCAAAAGATATCAGACAACTTGGAAGACAATGACTTCGCTAAAACACTATTCAAGACTTACTTAAAGAAGCAAAATCACCCCTTGGTCCAATTTTATTTACTTTTTCAAATTATTGAGTTATTGATCGACAAAGTATATGATTTTGAGATTATCAAAATATTCAATGAAGCCCAAGCTCGAAGCCTTCCCCCACATGATATTAAGAAAAAAATTGAGGCTACAGCAAATATGGACTATCGAATAACCCGACTTTTTGAGGATTATTTACGTAAAGGTTTAAGCTCAACAGCGGATCTTATTGTTGCCATTAAACCATTTATGAATCATTTCTCACAGGAAATCAATGATACTACACCAATCGGAGCAGCAATCTACGCTTGTCGCAATAAAATTGTACATGAATTTCGAATAGTAGCAGATCAAGATGTTGACTTTAAGCTTCTAAAGGTTATAAACATGAATTTTTCTCAATTAGTGGCTGAGCTCGTTGTTTTGTTTTCAAACGAAAAAGCCGTAGATAATGAATTGAACTCTGCTCCACTCGAGTGGCTAAAATATCAACTTCAGCAAGAGAGTTAAATTGAGTATAGATTATTCTGAGCTATTAATCAATTAATAAGCAAAAATGTTTAGATCTGCGAAACGATATGTCATAGCAGGTACACTTACTTCAAATAATTTAGCTAGCTCCTCAATCAAAGTAGTTTCGTTAAAACCAATATATTTTTCATTCCTTACCTCTTTCAGTATCAACTCTTTCGGCATTAGTATAGCCGCAGCAAATGCATTTGCTTCGCGTTCTTGCTTAGCCTCTTTTGGAGAATATTGTTTTTCACTCCTAAATTTTACTATAAAATCTTTGTCTACAAAAAGTTCTTCAGATTTGTTATTAGCACTGACATGCAACAGCAAGTGCCCTAACTCGTGTGCTATGGTAAATCTTTGACGAACCTTATGATTAGATGAATTATAGCCTATCGTACCCTTTCCCGCCTCAACGACTAAAACTCCTGAAACCTCTTCCCCCAGATTATATGCGAGAACTGATGCACCGCAATTTTCCGCTATTTTCTTAATTGGTATAGGAGCCATAGATATGCCTGCGTTCACCAATAACTTTGTAACGACTTCGAAAACTTCTCTATGAAAATTTCTTGCTAGGGACATTTATTTATTTGAATTTTTATTTTGTGATAATTTTAAAAAATTACTCAATATTTCAAAAGTCTCTTTTGTATTATTAACTTGCTTATCGAGCTCTTTAGTTAATTTCGTTTCAGATTTTTTGTCAAGACTAACTTTTGAAACGTCTAAAGTAGATGGTATCAATTCGTTTAAGCTAATATTTAAAATTTCAGCTAATTGGACTAAAGCGTGCACTTGTATCTTTTGATTACCTTGTTCAATATTGACTAATGAAGTTCGTGTAAGCCCTAGTTGATAAGCAACGTATTCCTGCTTCAGAAAAGCTCTCTGCCTAGCCCGTTTAATAGAAACGCCTAATTTCTTATAAAATTCAGATTGATTTTCTTTCGCTGACACAATATACTTTTTATCTATCTTAAATACAAATATCGGATAAATTTGTTTAGAAACACATTTAGTCATTTTTACTGACTATTTTGGATTAAAAAATGTCAGTAAAAATTTTGATTACTTTAAATAACTCCTACCTTTGTTTTGTAAATGATTGATTATTACAATTGGTAAAATAAAATATTTTGCATAAAAAAGCCAAGCCTTCAATAAGAAAATAGACTTGGCGTTCACCAGTGAAGGTTATTGTTTTTAGCGAAACGAAAATACTCTTTTTCTGTTGAATTACAAATTTTCTTAGAGGGGTCACGTGTTCCGCCCTTATACAATTGGAGAGGTTAATCTTTTTGAAATGAAAGCTCAAATAGGTACAACAGCAACGACAGGTCATTCATGCCCTGAAAGCGGTGTTTGGAGAGTTGTAGGAAATCCTTCAACAACAGCCCCAATTGCTAAAGGCAACACTATGCCACCATACGGAGGAAAAGCCGTAACGTGGAGGTTAGAGGCCTACGCATAAAATGTTTAGAGGGTGTGAAGAACACCCTCTTTTTAATCACTTTAAAAAACTAAGAAAATGGCTAAAAACCAACATGTAGTACCCCACAATGGAAGTTGGGGTGTAAGAGGTGCTGGAAACGAAAGAGTTACCCGCATTGTAAATACTCAGACGGAGGCAATTAGAATTGCTCGCGATATAGCAATCAATCAAAGGTCTGAAGTAGTTATACACAGACCAAATGGTCAAATACGGGATAGAAATTCTTACGGTAATGACCCTTTCCCCCCAAAGGGATAGTTTTTTGTTAAAAAGATAAGCCACCAAATTTAAATGGTGGCTTTTTTTGTTCAAAAAAATTGGCTCACCAATAGATGGCTAAATTGTTATTTTAGAAATTATCAATATCTAACTAGATAAATATTGATAATGGATGGGTTAGAGGACAAATTCTTAAAAACGAAAATTAGATAAGGGGGGAAGCTAAGGGGGAAGTAAATATACATCCTCATGATTCATTGTGAGTACAAGTGATTTTAAATTAAACATGAAGAACAATTGCGTTAAGCACTTAAATCAAGTTTTCGCAAAGAATTAGGCTCTATAAAATAAAAATGCATCAACCATTTTTATGATTGATGCATATTTAGTAGCCGTTACTGGACGGATTTCGAATTTTTTCTTATCTGATTTGCAGGAATTAGTGAAAGTTGCTAATTATCTTAAACATTAAAATAAGGTTCGTTTCTTGAGACGAAATTTACGCGATACATTTTTTGTCCTATCACAAATCCACTGTTTTTTGATAAAATCAGAACTGGTGACAATGGTAACTGGAATTGAAATCTACCCTTTAATATCGTTTAGTATAAATCTTGCTCAGAATATTATGCATTAAGAAGTCGAATATGATATTAAGCGCATGGCATTATGAAAGTAAAACATGTCTCGTGTGGATCGGAACTCGCGGTTAATGTTCCGCTATGTGCTATGGCTATTTGTGAAGCAATATATAAACCAAGTCCTAAGCCCTGCTGGCTGGGTGAGGTTGCCTCTCTGGTAAATGGCTCGAACAAAGTCTTTAAGGTGTTTTTCGGTATTGGACTTCCACCATTCGAAATCTTCAAAATAAATTTACCGTTTTCGAGCTTAGCAATAACATTTATCGGATCGCTAACTGCACCATGGGTAATGGCGTTGGCAAGCAGGTTTGATAATATTTGAGAAATACGGTTAGCATCACATAGGATAGTATCTTCTATCTGAAAATCAGTAATCACATTCCGGGTGGGAAATTTTATGGTCAGTTCCTCTATGATATGTCTAAGTATTGGCTCAAGTAACACCTCTTTTCTTTCGAGAGAGATTCCCGCACCCATACGCACTCTCGCGAAGTCCATTACGTTTGCGATCAGTTCCTCCATCCGCGAGGTACTTCTGTCAATAGTCGCCCAGATTGATTTTTCCCGGTCAGATTGTGCAGAACGTTTCAAAAGCGAAGTGCCAGATTTTATTGCCCCAAGGGGATTTCGAAGATCGTGACCCAGTACAGCAATAAACTGTTCACGTAATGTAGCAAACTCACGTTCCTCTTTCAGAGTGTTTTCACCAGAATAGATAGAATGGCGCAAATTTTCCTCATATAGGTTTCTTTCCGTCGCGCGGTAGAAATTCATGCGCATGAAACTTATTTTGCCATCGACGCTTTTCCTTTCATATGCATTCATCAATACCTTAAGTTTATTGCTATCCAAGGCTAATAACTCGACAGAAATTTCTTCAAATGACCCTTTTAATTTCAATAAGGGGAGAAGATGAGTTTCATAGAACATTCTACTCCCTATTGTTAAGAACGATGAAACGCGTTTTCCAAGGACTTCCTCCATTCCACACCCAAGCCATTCAAGCATCTTGGAATTAGCACTCCTTATTCTTCCGTTCTGATCTGTGGAGAGGTATCCGGATAATGAATTTTCAAGAAAATCCTGGTAATCATGCTCATTTGATATTAAATCCATGTGAGGTGTCCGGCTTAGTTATTAAGAAAATTCAGAATCGCAGCTGTGGTTTCCTTGGGGGCGCTCAAGTGTGGACAATGACCAGTTGCTTCAAGAATAACAAGATGGCTATTATCCATCTGCTCATGCATATACTGACCAACTTCAACAGGAGCTATTATGTCATCAGAGCATTGCAGTATCAGGGACGGAGTTTTGCACTGTGGCAACAAAGCTCTGCTGTCCGTGAGAAAGGTTACCCTGGCGAATTGCTTGGCAATCGTTGGGTCTGTGCTGCAAAAACTATTGGTAAGTTCCTCGCCAAGTTCAGCCCTGTCAGAATTTGCCATGATGAGCGGAGCCATGGTCATTGACCATCCGAGGTGGTTTTCGTCCAGGGACTGCAAGAGTTCTTCTATTTCCATTCGGCTAAAGCCTCCGATATAATCTCTATCATTAATATATGAGGGAGAGGGGGAAACCAAAATTAAGGATTTAAACAAAGTAGGCTCTTTTTCTGCCGCCATGATTCCCATTATAGCACTTACTGAATGACCAACAAAAATTACCCCTTTTAATTCCAAGGTATTGGCTATATTTATAATATCTTCAACATAGCCGTCTAGTTCTTGGTATTTCACCGGATTATAAGCAGTAAGATCAGACTGTCCTGCGCCAACATGATCAAATAAAATGATTTTATGGGTTTCTTCAAACGCTTCGGTGATAAATCTCCACATATTCTGGTCGCAACCAAATCCATGAGCGAACATTATTGTGGATGTCCCTTTACCTATTATATTAACGTTGTTTGTTTTGAATATACTCATTTACAGCTTTAAGGCTATGTTAACAGCAGAATATGGGTTATACCGCATGTTGACAAATAATGCACTAAAATTACGATTTATTCATCAGAATATTTAGCCCTAACATTTTGTCTCAATTAGTTTTTTCTTTTTGCTGTAACCAGTGAGAAATGAGGACTGAATAGGGGAAGGATACCTTCGTTTTTTGAGACGAAAAATATAATTACAAATCCCTCAACCTATCAAAAATCCACCGTTTTTTGGGAATGTTAAACTTAATGTTTGTTCAGTGATCTGATGATATTTTGCTGAAGACCAAAGTAGTCAGCAATATTCGTTGATTTACATGCATAATAATACCTTTGTCCGATGACCTATATTTGCAATAAATGTAATTAAATACAACTATGACTGACTCTTTCAAGTATAACATTGAAGTATGCGAAAAGGAAAACATTAAAAATATTGTTGATGGAATTAATGAATACAATCAGATCCAGGTGCCTGCGCTTTCTGAAATTTGGAGGCCCCTTCAATTTGTTGCCAAAAACAGTGAAGGCATAGAAATTGGCGGTGTCTTAGGTGGCATAGGTTGCTGGAACGGCTTAGAAATCAGCATCCTTTGGGTGAAAGAAGAATACAGGAAACAGGGGCTAGGTTGGAGATTTCGCTAGGAGTGATCAACTCATTTCGGAATTTAAGGTCAGTTTGTTTCGGTCTAGATTGACCACTCCAATAAACTAATATTTAATATGCTAAAGATGAGTTATGTGTTTTCTTGGATTGGTCAGTCCGCTACGGAATTACACGGTCAATGAAGCCGAAATCTCCAGTATACTAAATGGAAGACGTTTTTGTACACTACGAATATGCGAGATTTATATCGATAAGTAAGATATCCCTAATGCAGAGCAAAGAAAGCTAAAAATAAAAATGCCTTTTTTACCCTATAACTATAAGGGTAGTAGTAAAAACCTTTTCAAAGTCGGAACTTATCTAAGTTTCGAGCAAAATTAGAATGGCCAGCGCTCATCTGTGGATTGTGGACCCCACCATAGCGTAATGCTAATTTGCTTCTACCGATTAATTTTGATTTCAAAAAAATATCCGAATCACTATTGTGAAAGAAAAGGTATAAATCCAAATTGCATTATTCCAAAGCAGTAAATATGGCAAAAAAAAACACGTGATCCCGAACGTAATATACAAATGTTCATTTGACGTGTAATTAATTTTAGGTTTATCCACAGCTTATGAGACATCTTCCGATAGACCGAATGACCCCTGAGAAATTAATGGAAATGTTAAAGAAAAAAGGAGTAAAAATGTCTATAAATCAAGCGAAGGAAATCTTGGATTTGCTATATATTTTAGCTATTTTGGAAGTAGAGCAAGTTTTAAAAAGATGATTACAGCAGATTTATATATAAGAGTAAGTACTGATGAACAGGCTGATAAGGGATATTCTCAACGCAACCAAGAAGAGGTTTTACAGAAATATTGTTTCGCCAGAGATATCAAAGTGAGGAAAGTTGTTTTTGAGGATCATTCCGCCAAAAGCTTTATACGCCCTGCCTGGCAAAAATTATTGGCTGATCTAAAAAAGAAAAGAGGACAAACGGATTTGGTACTTTTCACCAAGTGGGACAGATTCAGTAGAAATGCGGGGGATGCCTATCAGATGATAAAAATTTTGGGTGATCTCGGTATAGAGCCTCAGGCCATTGAACAGCCTCTTGATATCTCAATTCCTGAAAACAAAATGATGCTGGCTTTCTATCTCGCAGCTCCCGAGGTCGAGAATGATAGAAGAGCACTCAATACTTTTCATGGAATGAGAAGAGCAAGAAAAGAAGGGCGATGGATGGGGCCTGCTCCCATAGGTTATACTAACAAGGTAACCGAAGACGGGCGAAAGTATATTTGTCCTGTAGAGCCACAAGCGTCAATAATGAAGTGGGTATATGACGAATTATCTACGGGTAAGTGGTTCATTGATCAGATCTGGAAGGCAGCATCGGATAAAGGGCTGAAGACAGGTAGAAAAAATTTTTGGCAGATAATTAGAAATCCCATTTACTGCGGTAGGATACCCATTGCGAAATATAAGGACGAGGAAGCCCATACAGTTATAGGGCAACATAAAGCGATAGTTTCGGAAAGCATCTTTTATAAAGCTATGGATGTTTTGAACGGCAGAAACAAACCAAAAAAGACTACTATATCTTCTCCTGATGCGCTTCCCTTGCGTGGCTTTCTGATATGTCCAAAGTGCGGCTACATGCTCTCAGGTAGTGCTTCAAAAGGTTACAGCAAGCACTATCACTATTACCATTGCTTTTCTAAATGTGGGGTGAGATATAATGCGGACAAAGTCAATAAGCTTTTCGTGGAGGAGTTAAAAAAATACACTATAGATCCACTGTTGCATGAGGCCTATGTTATGATTTTGAAGCAGGTTTATCAAGCTTTTGCAAGTGAAGATAATAATGAATTATCAAATGTAAAAAAACAGTTGGAGGAGTTTAATAATAGAATTTCGAAGGCTAGGGACAAGATGCTCAACGATGTAATTCTTGATTTTGAGTACAGGAAAATAAAATCAGACTGTGAAAGAAATATCCTTGTTCTTGAAAATAGACTCATCGATTTATCCAGGGGAAAAGAGAATATTGGTGAACTAATCGGAAAAGCGACTGGGTTGCTCAAAAACCTACATGAAACATATATAGAGGCAGATTCTGAAGGAAAAAGGCGATTAATTAGTTCGATCTATCCCCAAAAACTCACTTTTGACGGAACACAACATCGAACTGTTCGAATGAATGAGGCTGTCCGCGTTCTAGGTACTTTAAAGGCCGTTTTTGAGGGCAAAAAAAAGGGGCAAACCAAACAAAAATTTGATTTGCCCACTATGGTAGCCCCGAGCAGAATCGAACTGCTATCTAAAGTTTAGGAAACTTCTATTCTATCCGTTGAACTACGGGGCCAAACCGATATACAATTTTAGATTTACGATTTTAGATTTAGTCTTTCAATCGCAATCCTCATCACTTCTATCTTATTACGCTGCCTTCTTCAAACTGTTCTGAAGGTGCCACAAAAGTAAGTTTTCCTGCCGAATTTTCAGCCATTAAAATCATCCCCTGAGATAAAATCCCCTTGATTTCTCTTGGTGCCAGGTTTACAATCATGCTTACCTGTTTACCTACAATATCTTCAGGTTTATAATATTCTGCAATACCAGAAACTACTGTGCGCTCATCTATACCTGTATTAACCGTAAGCTTTAAAAGTTTCTTGGTTTTCTCTACCTTCTCTGCGGCAATAATGGTGGCCACACGAATATCCATTTTAGAAAAATCATCAAACTGGATGTTTTCTTTAGCAGGTAGCGCTTGCGCCGGAGCAGCATTAGCGGTTTTGCTTTGATTTAGTTTTTCAATCTGAAAATCGATTGCAGCATCTTCAATCTTTTCGAATAAAAGTACCGCTTCATTTATGGTATGACCACGTTTAATTAAATGCGTAGAGCCTGCTTCTAACCATTCCTGTCTTCCGTTATTCAGCATTCTCATTAACTTCTCTGCTGTGAAAGGCATAAAAGGTTCAATCAGAATTTGCAGGTTGGCACAAATTTGTAATGAAATATTAAGAATGGTACGAACCCTGTCTTCATCGGTTTTAATTAATTTCCATGGCTCTGTTTCGGCTAAATACTTATTTCCTAAACGGGCAACATTCATCACTTCTGATAAAGCTTCTCTAAAACGATAGTTTTCTATAGATGCAGAGATTTTAGCAGGGAAAGTCGCCAGTTCATCAATTACAGCCTGATCTTGCTCAGTAACCTGCATTAAGGTTGGCACAACACCATTAAAATATTTATGGGTAAGTACCGTAACTCGGTTTACAAAATTACCTAACACGGCAACCAGTTCGTTGTTATTTCTAGCCTGAAAATCTTTCCAGGTAAAATCGTTATCTTTTGTTTCGGGAGCAGTGGCAGTTAAAACGTAACGTAAAACATCTTGCTTGCCTTCAAACTCACGTAGGTATTCGTTTAACCAAACTGCCCAGTTTTTTGAAGTGGAGATTTTCTGTCCTTCAAGGTTTAAAAACTCATTTGCAGGTACATTATCAGCAAGGGTATATTCACCATGTGCCATTAACATTGCAGGGAAAATAATGCAGTGGAAAACAATATTATCCTTACCTATAAAGTGAACCAATTTGGTTTCATCACTTTTCCAGTATTCTTCCCATCCACATTTATCGCTTTCGTAATTGTTAATGTAATATTCTTCGGCTTTTGGGTTCCAAACATCAAGCTTTGCGTAATTACAAAGTTCTTTAGTGGCAGAGATGTAACCGATTGGCGCATCGAACCAAACGTACAAAACCTTGCCTTCGGCACCACGAACCGGAACACGGATACCCCAATCTAAATCGCGGGTCATGGCACGAGGATGTAAACCGGCATTTAACCAGCTCTGGCATTGCCCGTACACATTTGGTCGCCATTCTTTATGGCTTTCTATGTAAGCTCTTAATCTCTCTTCGTATTTATCCAGTGGTAAAAACCAGTTTTTAGTTTCCTTTAAAATAGGTTTATCACCCGATAGGGTAGATTTTGGATTAATTAAATCGGTTGCGTTAAGGGTTGTTCCGCAGTTTTCACATTGGTCGCCATAGGCATTTTCATTGCCGCAATTTGGGCAAGTACCCGTAATGTATCTATCGGCTAAAAACTGTTTTGCCGTTTCATCATAATATTGTTCGGTAACTTCTTCGGTAAAAACACCTTTATCGTAAAGGGTTTCAAAAAAATCGGAGGCTGTTTGGTGATGAGTTAATGAAGACGTACGGTGGTAAATATCAAAAGAAACGCCAAACTCTTTAAAAGAATCGCCAATAATTTTATGGTATTTATCTACTACTTCTTGCGGCGTAATGCCTTCTCTTTTAGCCTTTAACGTTATTGGAACACCATTTTCATCAGAGCCGCAAACAAACTTCACATCTCTTTTATTAGAACGCAGGTATCTTGCATAAATATCAGCAGGAATGTATACGCCTGCTAAGTGGCCAATATGAACTGGTCCGTTGGTGTAAGGGAGTGCCGCCGTAACCGTATATCTTTTTATTTTACTATTATCCAAAACAAATTATTTATTTTGGCAAAGATAAGTGTTTTGAACATGATAAAGCAGCCTCCATATTTAAAAAAAGGTGATAAGATTGCCATTGTTTGTCCGGCAAAGAAATTACCAAAACCAATTGATTATGCTATAGCCCTTTTGCAAAGCTGGGGTTTAGAGGTGGTGATTGGAAAAAGTGTTTATGCAGAATCGCATCAGTTTGCCGGCACAGATGAATTGCGTGCCGCTGATATACAGCAATTTCTTGATGATACAGAGATTAAAGCCATAATTGCCGGTCGTGGCGGCTATGGAACCATTCGGATTATTGACGAACTGGATTTTACCGTTTTTGAGCAAAGCCCAAAGTGGATAATTGGCTTTAGTGATATTACGGTATTGCTCTCCCATTTATTTGCGCATTACGAAACACAATCTATGCATGCGCAGATGCCTTATACTTTTGATGAAGCTACACCAGAATCATTACTATCCCTGAGAAGGGCAATTTTTGGGGAACAGCAGACTTACAATTACGAAAGTTTATTTAACAATCGCCCGGGTGAGGGTAGTGGAACTTTAATTGGTGGAAACCTGACCTTACTTTGTTTTCTTGAAGGTTCAACATCTGAAATGGATTTTGATGGAAAGATTCTGTTTATTGAGGATGTAGGCGAGCATGAGTATTCGATTGATAGAATGCTAAGAATGCTTAATCGGGCAGGTAAACTGGCAAAATTAAAAGGCTTAATTGTTGGTGCTTTCAATGAAATATCTGAAGAAAAGATTCCTTTCGGGCAGAGTGCAGATGAAGTGATTTGGGAGATTGTAAAGGATTATGATTATCCGGTATGTTTTAATTTCCCCAGCGGACATATAGATAACAACCTAACCATGATTTTAGGGGCAACAGTGGGGTTAAAAGTGGAAACAAATAAAGTAGAATTTAGATATATATAACATGGCAATTTTAGATAATTTAGGAAAGTACCGCAACACAGGTTTATTATTACTGAGAATAGGCGTTGGTATAATGTTTATTATTCATGGATTCCCAAAACTGGCAGGTGGCCCAAAAGGTTGGGAAGGCTTGGGTGGAAGCATGAAAGTGATAGGCATTGATTTCTTACCCGTGTTTTGGGGTTTTATGGCAGCAGCGACAGAAACCTTTGGCGGCTTTCTATTAATTGTAGGTCTATTTTATCGCCCGGCTTGTATTCTATTAGTTTTTACGATGATTATCGCCGCATTGGTTCATTTTGGTAAAGGGGATGGCTTACAGGGTGCAAGCCATGCAATTGAATTAGGCATTGTATTTTTTAGTTTAATTTTTATTGGGCCAGGTAAATATAGTGTGGATAAGAAATAATCAAATTCTTTGAACAAAAAAAGGGTCGGCAATAAATATTGCCGACCCTTTTTCGTTTACTGATTCATTAATTAATTCTGAACAATCAGTTTATTGTTTTGAACTTCTAATGAAGCGATTGGCCAAATGTAACCAGCAGTATTGAATGGAATTGCCGGAGCAGTACCTTGAGAACCACTTTTAGCAACAAAACCCAAACCTAAACGCATAACATCCGGAGAACGTAATCCTTCACCTAATAATTCGATCCTTCTTTCTGTAAGAATTGTATTTTTCAGGTTTGCCGGCAATAAATCAGTTGCAGGAAAAATATAGGTTGGATTAGATCTTTGTCTAACTGCTGTTAATAAAGCAATAGAACGCGTTGGATCTGAATCTACCGTTGCTTCAGCTAAGTTTAATAATACTTCAGCATAACGAATTACAGGAACATAATCCGTATAAGGAGAAGGACGTTTAAACTTTGTTAAATAAGTATTAGCACCAGAAACTAATGTTAATCCTTTTCTTGCATCTGTAGAGCCAGTAGCAAAAGCTGCATTCCCAAAAATACCAGTTGGATTTAAAAAGAACTCCTGATTACCACCTGCGCCATTAGTTTCTACATTATAATAGTAAGCCAATTGATTCTGCGTTCCAGGTGCATCTAAGTCAGCCATTGGAAAAGTTAATAACGCTTCATCACCTGTATAATTACCACTAAATACTGTAGTTACATTAGCTTCCAGCTTATTTGCTCTACCTGTAGTTGCAGTAAATGGAAAAGCTGTACTTACAATCTTATTTGCTTCGGTAACAACAGATGGTAAATTACCCATTGATAAGTACACTCTGGTTTTTAGTGCAATAGCCGTATTTCTTGTCGCTTTTGTTGCAACTCCTGTAAGGGCTAAATCGGGCTCTGCTTCATTTAAATCCTTTAAAACCTGAGTGTAAACCTCAGCGACTGTACTACGTTTCAAATCGTTACCAGTTAAATCCTTTTCAGCTTTTAATCTTAGTGGAACGCCTAAACTTGCTCCATTATCAGTAATAAAAGGTTTAGCATAAAGCTGTAAAAGACTATAATAACTTAGTGCTCTTAAAAACTTTGCCTCAGCAATGTATTGTCTGGATAAGGCAGGCGTTAACAATGATGCATTTGCCGTAACGCCCTCAATAACCAAATTTGCACGGTTAATTCCAGCGTAAACTGCACCCCAAAGGTTATTTACTTCATTCGTTTGCGACGTCAAGTTAAATCTCCAGGTATCTAAACCTGTAACACCATTTGGTTTGTTTACAATAAACTCCTCTCCTCGTATATCATTATAAATTAGGTACCTACCACCGTAAAAATTACCATTCTTAACTCCTGAATAAATACCATTTACCTGAGATAAAATTCTGGCAGGATTGGAAAAAGCATCTTCAATCGGCAGCGCAGTATCCGGTGCGGTATTTAAAAAATCTTTCTTGCAAGATGTGGCAAACAATATAGGTGCCGCTACAAAAAGATATTTTATTTTATTATTTAATTTAATTTTCATAATCGCTAATTTTTAAAATCCAACATTAAGCCCAAAAGTGAATGTTCTGCCAGAAGGCACTGAGTTTCTATCGACCCCTGGAGCTAGGTTACCACTGTTACCGGTAGCGGTTGAGTTTCCATTAACCGAAACCTCTGGGTCAGGACCTGGATAGTTAGAAATGATCCAAAGGTTACTAGACTGCGCATATACTCTTACGCTTGAAATGCCATATTTTGATAAGAAATTTTGAGGCAAAGTATAACCTAAAGCAAGGTTACGTACTTTTAAGAAATTACCTGAGAAAACGTTTTGAGATTGAGCAAATGCCGAACCGTTTGATGTATTATCTCCGTAAACTAAACGAGGAATATCAGTAACTTGTCCCGGAGCTGTCCATCTGTTTAACACATCTTTTTCGTTGTTCCAGAAACGTTGGTCACGAAGACCTGCTAATGAACCATAATAAATTTTATTACCTCCAGAGAATGTTAAGCCTAAGGTTAAATCAAAATCTTTGTAACGGAAATTATTATCTAAACCGCCGAACCATTTTGGTATTGACGGACCGATGATTTGAGCGTCTAAAGCAGCATCAATAGCAGGTGCATTCTGTCCTGCTCTAGCACCATCTAAATATTGATAACGGGCAGCTGTTGCTCTTTGGAAGCTAAATCTTAATCTTTCTCCATTTCTATTGATGAAAATACGTTCACCAGTCGCTGGGTCAACACCATCAGTTTTTACAGTATAGATCGAGCCGATTGGATAACCTACGCGAGTAATGTTTGCTGTTTCTAATTGAGTTGCACCAAACAAATCAGCATTGTTGTTACCTAAAGCTGTAACTTCATTTTTCAATGTACTAAAAGTTAATGTTGTATTCCAGCTGAAGTTATCAGTGTTGATGTTCTTAGAATTGAAAGTGAACTCAAAACCTTTGTTATACATTGCACCTACGTTGGTTGTGATTGCATTACCAGGGATACCTTTAGATGGTGCCTGAGGAGCAAATTGAACAAGGTTATTAATGTCATTGTGATAATAATCAACATCTAGTGAGAAACGACCGCTCAAAAATTCTAAGCTTAAACCCACATCTGTTTTCTTACTGGTTTCCCATTGTAAGTTTGGATTACCTGCCTGAGAGAATGATAATGCCGGATCAGCTCCATATAAACCAGGACTATATAAAAATAATGCAGGATAGTTACCGATGTTAATGTTACCAACCTCACCATAGCTTCCACGTAATTTAATACGGCTCACTACTTTGCTGAATCCAGAATCTTTATAAAAGTTTTCTTCAGATATTGCCCACCCTGCAGATGCACCTCCAAAATTACCATACTTATTGCCTGCTGATAATCCAGAATATCCGTCTCTTCTGAATGAGCCTGTTAAGAAATATCGTTTTTTGTAGTCATAATTTACATTAGCAAAGTACGAACGAAATGTGTTATCTCCTTGAACTAATCCTGCAGGAGTAATGATTCCAAAAGCACCTTGATATACCTGAATAAATGGATCAATCACATTTTGTCTTGTAGCTCCATAACCATCTGAAGAGGTAGATTGATCCTCAGCTCCAAGTAACAAGCCTAAACTATGGTCTCCGAAGGTATTATTATAATTTAAGGTATTCGCCCAATTCCATCTGTTATTCTTTACAAAGTTACTGGTTGCACCACCATTGTAGGCAACACCATCACCTTGCAAGCGGTTAACAAAAGAGTTATTGTCAATTTTTAAATTATCTAATCCATAACTAGTTTTAAAGGTTAAGCCTTTTAGAAGTTGGATAGAGGCATACACATTAGCAATGATTCGATCACTTTCTGAAGTATTTTTATCTTCTTTTACCAATACCGCAGCATTTGGATAATTAGATGCAATTGTATTTGCACCAAGACCAACAGCTGAACCATTCATATTATATGATCCATCTTCGTTGTATGGAGAAACGTTAGGAGGTAATACAATAGCTAAGCGACCTAAACCTACTGTAGAGAAAGTTTGACCAGGTAACGAACCAGTATTTGGGGCTCTGTTTAGCGTATTACCATAAGAGAAATTTGTTCCAATTGTTACGCCTTTGAATAACTTATGATCTAAGTTAACACGACCACTTTTTCTTTCGAAAGAGTTACCCTGAATAAAACCTTCTTGTTTACTGTAACCTAAGGATACATAGTAAGATGTTTTTTCAGTTGCACCAGAAAAGTTTAAAGCATGATTTTGAGAAGTTGCAGTTCTATAAGCATAATCGTACCAATCGGTTTCGACCTGTGTACCATCCGACCTAGTTTGAAGAAAAAATGCTGGCGCTAAACCAATATTAGTTCTAGCCTCATTTTTGATTTGTACATATTCTGCCGCATTTAATAGTGGCGTTAAATTTTGGGCTTTAGTAGAACCTACCCAAGCTTCATAATTAACACGTGTATTACCTTGCTTACCTTTTTTGGTAGTAATTACCACAACACCATTTGCCGCTCTTGAACCATAGATTGCAGATGAAGCAGCATCTTTTAAGATATCAATACTTTCAATATCTGCAGGGTTGATATCACCCAATGCATTACCCGCAGCGCTGTTGCCAGATTGGTCTCCTGTAAAAACCGGAATACCATCAACAATAACCAAAGGATAAGAACTTAATGAGATAGAGTTAAAACCACGAACCCTGAAAACTGGTGGATTATTTAATACACCATTTGGCTGGATGATGTTAACACCTGCTGCCTTTCCTGCTAAGGCTTGCTCAAAACTCTGAATTGGTTGATTTTTCAGTTTTTCTGCACCCACGCTGGCGATTGAACCCGTAACATCTCTTTTAGATTGAGTGGTGTAACCTGTTACTACAACATCAGTTAGGGTTTTGGAATCTGTTGCTAATGAAACGTTAATTGGAGTAGAAGCTAAGCTTCTGCTTTGGCTAAGATACCCAATTGAAGAGAACTCAATTGTACCTGTGGTTAAGGAAGTTCTTAATGAATACTTTCCATCTGCTCCTGTAGTGGTTCCTACATTAGAGCCTTTGATTTTTACACTTACTCCAGGAATCGGTTGCCCGTCATCCTTTCCAGTGACTGTTCCTGTGATTGTTCTTTCCTGCCCAAAAGCGGTAGCCGCAATAAAGAGCATTATGAACAAACTTTGTAATAGTTTTTTCATAAAGTTTTAGTTTAGTCTGATTAATTAAATTCTAATATAATAGAAATTACAATGTAATGCAATTATTACTCAAATAATGTATAGCGTTTAAGTAGACTTAATTTATGATATAAAACGATTTAGGAAGACAATGGAAGAGTAAAGTAGTAATCTTTTTAAAGAAAATTTTTTACAAAAAAAGGGAGGCAAATTTTGCCTCCCTTAAAAATATTAAAAGGTTGAGTTTATAAAGGATTTTGCGTTACTGCGCCGTTTCCAATATTAATTTCATCTTGAGGAATTAAAAATTGCCATTGTTTATCGCCAACTGGTATTGTTAAAATGTTTGCATAAGAAACATTATGGTTAGCACCAGTTCTATCTAAAGCTGAATTTGTACGTTTTAAATCGTAAAATCTAAAGCCTTCACCCCAAAGCTCCACTCTTCTTTGATTCATAATTTCAGTAATCAAAGCTGCACCTGTATTAGTAGATAATACATAAGATGGATTACGATTAACAGCAAGTGGAAATAAAGCCTGAGCTGCTAGTAAATCATTTCCTCTTCTTGCTTCTGCTTCTGCTTCAATCAAATACATTTCTGCGGCACGCATATACGGTACATCACCAATACTTAAAGAAACATCTGCAACCCTAAATTTACGGCTCATGTACCTATAACGGCTAGATACTGTGGTTGGAATTGGAAACTCTGCAGTATTTGTTCCTGTTGGATCCCAAAGTTTTTTACGAACATCAGTCGCAGGAATCCAATTATAAAGTGTTGAATTAATTGACTTTGGACTTGTTCTGATAACTGTTGAATTATAGTTTGCAGACATGTATGCAAAGAATGAATAAAAATAATTTGTTTGATCAGATGTTATTCTAGATGACCACATCCATTCAGTATTACTATAATCGTTGAAACCAGCAAGGTATTGTGTGTTGTTCATTAAAGTGTAACCAACTCTAGCTTCCTTAGCAAATTTAACTGCGTCTGCCCAATTTTGTTGAGTAAGTGCGATTCTTGCTTTAATCCCTTTTGCTACATCAATATTAAAATGTGATTTATTTGTACGAGCATAACCTGCAAACAAACCAATTGCATCATCCACATCTTTATTTGCCTGAGCATATACTTGTGCAACTGTACTTCTTGGTTTTTTTTCATTGGTTGGCGCTAATATAAGCGGAACTGCTAATCCTCCGTTTGGCTGCCCTGCAACGTAACGCTCTCCAAATAATTGAACCATTTGGTAATAAGCCCAACCACGGTAAGTTAATGCTTCTGCCTTGATGGCTGCTTTATCTGCTGCAGGACCTTCTGCGTTGTCAATATTTGCAATAATCATATTTGCATTACCAATTATTACATAATAAAACTGATAATTGTAAAATAGCATTGTACTGTTTGGATTTCTATGTGATATCCATTTGTATTCATTAATCAACCCCGAACTTGAAGCTGTGTTAAATACCAAATCTTCACCCATGATATCCATATATAACATATTACCGCTTTGGCCACCTTGAGGTTGAGAACCAAAAATCTGATTATACATTAACCGATGAATACCATTTACTGCCGTCCAGGCATTTTTCGTCGTACTAAAAAGTACATCTGTAGAAACTTGATCTGTTGGGGTAGTTTCAAGGAAACTTTTTTTACATGAAGTGATTGTAGCTAACAGCACACCAACAATCATCACTTTACTTAAAATCTTTTTCATAATATTCTATATAATGAATTAAAAGCCTACATTAATACCAACTGAAACTACTTTACTAAAATAGTAATTGTTGCCTACGGTTCCGTTGAATGTACTTGATACACCCATTCCTTTACGATGTGAAAATAAAGCTAGATTTTCTCCCGTTACAAATACATTAGCTGATTTAGCATTAATCTCTCCTAACCAACGTTTTGGCAGTTGATAATTTAAGGTAATGTTATTTAACTGAAGATAACTTGCATTTGTTAACCATCTTGAACTTGAACCTGTAAAATCAGTTATGCGGTTGTTATCAAATCTTGGTACATTGGTAACATCGCCAGGATTCTGCCAACGATTCATCGCATCAATATGCATAGCAGTACCGTAAGTACCTCCGTGCATTAACGATTGGTATGCGCTATCAAAAACTCTACCGCCAAACTGGAAAGTAAATAAGAAGCTTAAGCTTAGATTTTTGTAGCTAAAAGTATTTGTCATCGATCCGTATAAATCAGGGATTGACGAGTTGCCAGTATATCTATAATTTGCTTCTCCTATTACTTTGGTTACCGTATCTGTGCCATTTAAAATTTTCGCATTAGTTGTTAAGCTATTTGTTCTGTATAATGCCTCGCCAGTTTGTGAATCAACTCCATAGAATTCTCTTAAATAAAAATCATAAATAGAATGACCTACGCTATAAGCTTTTGTACCGGATTGAATCAAAGGTTGATTGTCTGGCATTCTGGTGATTTTATTTTTGAACTTAGTTAGATTAACAGTTGCAGTATATCTAAAGTCTTTGTTTCTAACAACTTCACCTGTAATTTGTGCCTCCCAACCTCTGTTATATAAGCTACCAATATTTGTTGGAATAGCAAAATAATACGGGCTTGATGTAGAACCTCCATTTGACAATGGTTGAGGAACATCGAAAATCAAACCATCTGTTACTCTATTGAAATACTCAACTGTACCAGTTAATCTGTTTTTAAATAATCCAAATTCTAAAGCAGCGTCAAAGTTTTTAGCGGTTTCCCATGTTAAATCTGGGTTTGCTAATCTTGCTTGTCTAGCTCCAGATTCTGCTTGGTTGTTATTACCTAAGTTATATAAAGCTTTGTAAGCATAATAGTCTATACCTGCATCATTACCAAGTTCACCATATGATGTTCTTAGTTTTAATTGATCAACCCAGTTTACATTAAAGAAAGATTCTTTGTGAATATTCCAACCAGCACTTACACCATAGAAGTTATTCCAGCGAACCATTGATGAAAATCTTGAATTACCATCTCTTCTAAAGTTTGCACTAATTAAATATTTGCCATCGAAATCGTAGTTAATACGTCCCAAATAACTCTCAATTGCATAGTTATCTTCATAAGAGGTTGTTCCTAGTACTGTTGCGAAGTTTGACAGTTCTGTAATACCGTCAAAACTTTGCCCACTTCTACTACCTGACAAATAATTATATTTATAAGTATAAGATTCGTGACCTGCAAGAGCATTAATATTGTGCTTGCCGAATGTTTTATTATACTCTAATAACTGATTAAATGTTACACCAGTTGTGCGGTACAGATATTGATAAGCACGCCCAGCTGGCGCTCCATCACCAACAAGCGGGTTATCATATAAACGCTCATGTGTATCTTGCAAATCAAAACTTACGTTTGCTGTAGCTTTCAAATCACTGGTGAAATTTACAGTTGCATAAGTTCTAGCATTTATTACACCTCTTGCCGATCTTTGAGAATCATTTAAATTTTCGAAAATAGTGTGGCGACCTTGTGAAAATGGGCGACCATTTCCAAAATCAAACTGACGTTGACCGTTGGCATCTAAAGAGTATTCACCAGAAGCATTGTGTAAGTAAACTGGGTAAATTGGTCCGATGTAACGAGAAATATAGAATGGATTAATAAATGAAGATCCACCATCTCCAACATTATCAGTTAATGATTTTGTATAAGTACCCGTTAAATTCAAGCCAGTTTTAAACCATTTTATTGGATTAGCATTAACTGCTACACGCCCGTTAAATCTCTTTAAACCAGAGTTGATTAAGAACCCTTCTTCATTTGTATAACCTAATGAACCGAAAAAGTCGGATTTAGCGTTACCACCAGAGTAGGTCATATTGTAATTCTGTCTCTTCTTACCTCCTTGACTTGCTGCATCAGCCCAATTTAAATCATCACCATACAATAATGAAGCATTTGGATTTAATACTCCATCAGCAGAAACAATTTGATTATCGGCTACATTATAAGGATTGTAACCCAATAATGATTTTACACCGGTATAATTGGCTCCATTGTAACTAGTAATTGTACCTGCAGCAATTTGACCAGCAATATTACGAGGAATTGCTAAAGAACCATACTGTAATGTATTTCTTTGTACTTCCCACATTAATGGATAATATGCGTTTGCATCTACTCTTTCATATTCAGGTAAACCACGATCCAACCATCCCAAAGTCGCTTTGAAAGTCAAATTATCTGAATTCTTTTTACCTTTTTTAGTAGTAATCATTACTACACCATTTGCGGCTCTTGAACCATATAATGCTGTTGTTGATGCATCTTTCAGAATTGCAACATTTTCAACATCATCAGGATTGATATTTGACATTGTTCCATCATAAACCACACCATCAACCACAATTAAAGCAGAATTGGAAGCGGAAATGGAACCAAATCCTCTTACGCGAATAGCAGCAGAAGAACCTGGCGCTCCACCTGCAAGGTTGGTTTGAATACCAGGTGCAGCACCAACAACCGCACTAAGTACGTTAGTGATGGGACGTTTGGCAAACTCTTCGGCATTAATTTGTGCAGTTGAACCAGTAAAAGTTTCCTTTTTAGCTGTACCGTAACCAACGATTAGCACCTCATCCAAAGATTTAGTATCTGTAGCTAATGATAAATTCATTGTTGTACCAGTAATTGTTACTTCTCTGGTAATATAACCAACGGAAGAAATTACTAATGTTCTGCCATTTTGACCAACACGAATTGAATATTTTCCATCATTACCTGTTAGTGCGCCGGCACTTGCGCTTTCTTTGATTTTGACTGAAGCACCTGGAATTGGATTTCCATCTTCAGTAGACGTTACTGTACCAGTAATCGTTCGGTCTTGAGCCATTGCACTAAATGCAACAAACAAAAGCACGAACAAACTTTGTAGAAGTTTTTTCATGAAATTTAAATTAGTTGTTTGATTTGGGGGGACAATATAAGAATATTGCTATTTTATTTCAAATTACACCAACAAAAAAGTGATTTTAACACAAAAACACGACAGTATTTTATTCCTTTGTACAATAAAATGGATAATTAAATATGAAAATACCGACTAAAAATAAAAAACCCCCAGCTACATTAGTAACTGGGGGTTTTGAATCATATTAAACTACCAACCTGGGTTTTGAACAATATTTGGGTTCAAAATCAAATCATTTGTTGGAAATCCCCATGTAAATTTAGGATCTGTTGCAGCAATAGTTAAGCCAGTAAAACCAGTACTGTTTTGAACTGCAGCAGGTACCTGAGCAGCGCCTCTTGTAAAGCCTAAACCCCAACGTTTTAAATCCCACAGGTGGAAACCATCAAAGTTTAGTTCACGAGTACGTTCTGCTCTAACTTCTGTAGTTAAGGCTGTTCCTGTAAGACCAGATACTGCAGTTAAACCACGAGCGGTACGTAAACCATTCAATGCCGTTAAAGCATCTGGTGCATTTGTAAGGTTTGCAGCAGCTTCAGCAGCAATTGTATAAACCTCTCCAATACGGAAAACCTTATTTGCATTTTGATAATTGGTAAATGTAGTGGTAAATAAAGCAGGGTTACCTGGGAATTTATTTACTAACCAAACATTATTATATCTAACACCTTGAATCAAAATTAATTTCTGCTCAAAATATACATTTTTACGTAAATCTGCAGCATCATAACTGTCGACAACTGTTTGAGTTGGGATAAAATCAGGAACAAAATAACCACCTGCTCCATTTAAACCTAAATAAATAGCATTGGTGTTAACGGTTTCAGTAAGTGTAGCATTAATACGCATAATATCTTCCTGAGTTGCATCAGTTGCCCAATAAGATTTTAAGTTTGCAGCTGTAGTGTATAATGGATACCTACCAGAAGCAATCAAAGTGTTAGCTGCTGTGTAAGCACCTGCCCAATCTTGAGTAGCCAATTTAACTCTAGCTTCAAAAGCTAAAACAGCATCAGGAGTAAAATATCTCGCTCCTCTAACATTTGCTCTTTTATTTAAGCTCTTCGCAATTGCAATATCAGCCAAAATCAAATCATAAACAGCTTTTAAACTTGCTCTTCCTGGTTTTGCAGCTAAATCAAATTCAGTTACTAATGGAACGCCTAATTCGTTAGCAGCAGTTGCCGGGTTATAGGCTTTTGCAAATCTAGTAGCTAATTCATGATAGTAATATGCTCTCATCATACGTGCATCTGCCTTGTATGTATTCAAACTATCTGTTTGGGCTCCGGCAGTTGCCTGGATTTGTTCGAAACCTTTTATCATCACATTAACGTTAGATAATGCACTATAATAAGAAGCGTAAACACCTGAAAAATCATCAGCATTTAAGAAAGTGCCCCAACGGTGAAATGATCCATTTCTATTACCGAAATCACCAGATGCATTTAGTTGTTCATTTTGAACCTCCTGTGGTATATTAAAAGATCCGTATGTACGGGCTCTTAAACCACTATACATACCAGAATTCCAATATTTAGCATCTTGAACTGTATTGAATCCTGTAGTTATATCTATGGCATCATACGGCTTTAAATCTAGCTTTTTACATGATGTAATTGCCGTTAAAGTCATCGCCGCCCCTACTAATCCTAAAATTATTTTTTTCATAACTTTATTATATCTTAAAGTATATTCTTTATTTATTAAAACGTCAATTGTAAACCAAAACCAACTTGTCTTGTATTAGGATATGCTCCTAAAGATAAGTTTGCATCAATCTCCGGATCCGGACCTGTATACTTTGTGAAAGTTAACAAGTTACGAGAAAGGAAGTAAAGCTTTGCGCCTTTAATGGCTTTTGTTTTATCTAAAATTGACCTTGGTAAGCTGTAACCCACTTGTAAGTTTTTCAATCTGATAAATGATGCATCTTCAATTAATCTGCTATCAAATTGTGTAAACTGTTGTGTTAAGTTGGGGAAGGTTGCATTTTGACCCGGCGTTTTCCAGTAATCTAAAACTGTAGTTGATTGGTTAAAACCTGGGAATGATGTTGGATTTTCAAAGAAATATCTATCATTGTTGATCATATATTTACCTTTAGAGTATGTAAAATCAACATTAATATATAAACCTTCGTAACCTGCCGCAAAACCAAAACCACCATTTAACCAAGCATAACGTTGGATACCTGTGTTCTGTTGTAAATTAGCTGCTGAGAAACTGCTTGTTACAGCATTAGGATCTGTTCTGGTAACGATACTTCCATCACCTGCATTAGGTACATACCACTGAGGTAAACCATTAGCAGGGTTAACACCCGCCCACATTGGATAAACATAAGAAACTGGTTCGCCAATTGCCCATAAAACCCCTGTTCCTGGATTCACGTAAAAGTTTTTACCTTGAAATAGTTCAGTGATTTTGTTTCTGTTCATATTCGCATTAATGTAAGGCGTTATATAAGCTCTGTGCTTATCGTTAATGTAAGCGTCAAAATCTAAAGTAATATCTACACCTTTATTCTGTAAAGCACCAACGTTTGTTCTAACTAAAGAATAACCTGTTGTGAAAACCTGAGGCACGTTAATTAATTGATTGCTTGTTTCGCGATAGTAAAATTCAACGTCTAATCTGATGCGGTTTAAAAACGATGCTTTAAATCCAGCACTTGTTTTTTGTTGTTTTTCCCATCCTAAATCTGGATTACCTGGAGCATTTTGAACTACACCCGGCAAACCATTGTAGTTTGGACTTCCGGCAGCGGTAGCTAAACTTTCATAGTTACCAATAGCAGAGTTACCACTTGTACCAGTACTCGCTCTAACGGTTAAGTCATTTAACCATTTAACATCTTTTAAGAAATCTTCTTGTTTAGCTCTCCACATACCACCTACAGACCAAAAGGTTGCCGTTTGTTTGTTTGCACCAAAACGAGATGATTTATCTTCACGGATTGAACCATCTAAGAAATATTTATTGCTAAAGTTATACTCTAAACGGCCAAATAAAGATTTGAAAGAGTATTCAGTTTTAGATGAACTAACGCCTCTATTCGTAGCATCTCCATTTTGAAGAATGAATAAACCATCATTTGGAAGTCTACTAGTGCTTGCAGCAAAATTCTGAATCACACCATCAACATATTCCTGTCCACCTAAAGCAGTGAAATTGTGCCTATCAATTGAAAACCTGTATTCGATAGTATTTGTAACAGTTTTATTCAATTTTCTCGAGTAAGATTCTGCTAACAAACCAGCACCTGGAAAGCGTACATCTGAAGCTAATCTTGCATCAGTTAATCTGTCAATATATCCATCAATACCGCCCTGAGATTTAATTGTAACATTTTTTACCGGAGTAATTTCCACAAAACCAGTTGGATTGAATGTTATTCTATTTCTATTATATGGTGTATTATCAGCAATATATCGAGGACTATATCTACCCCAACCTGGAATAATTGTACCGTAATACTCGTTTCCATTTGCATCATATGGTGAAAACCAAGGCTGAGCTAATAAAGCTAAAGGACCATTAGTATCATTACCAGCTAAATCATTAAGCTGTGTGTTTGAAGTACCTGCAGCTAAATTCATACCAATTTTAATGTATTGATTTAGTGTTGATGTTAAATTTGAACGTAGGGTATATCTGTCAAATCCTGAACGGAATCTATTTCCTTCTCCCTGGAAAAAACTACCAGAAATGTAATAAGCAGTTTTACCTCCACCACCAGACACTGTTAAATCAGTTTGATATGTAGGCACATCTTTTTTGTAATAGTAGTCATACCATTTTGTATCATTAGGATATTGTGCTAATAATGCAGCAGTTGCAGCTGGAGTTCTTAAGCCCTGTTCTATCTGTAATTGGCTCAACTGAGCTGTATTTAACATGCTTCTGTAAAACTTATCACTTGCAGGATTCGCCACAGAATATTGTCCTAATACTGAAATTGTTGCATCACTAGCTATTTTACCTCTTTTAGTGCTAACATAAACTACACCATTTGCCGCACGTGCACCGTAAATAGATGTTGAAGATGCATCCTTTAATACTGAAATGGTTTCAATATCATTTGGATTCATATTGGTAATAGTACTCTCTTCTACTTGGATACCATCCAATAAAAATAGTGGAGTATTACTAGCACCCAAAGAGCCAACACCATGCAATCTTAAAGTAGATGCTGAAGAAGGCTCACCTGAGGAAGTAAATACTGTTAAACCTGCTACTTTACCTTGCATTGCATCAAAAGCATTCGCAACTGGCTTATTTTCAACAGTTTTAGCGCTTACTGTTGCAACTGAACCTACAGTACCAGAAAGTCTTCTTCCAGATCCATAACCAGTGACTACAACTTCATCCAAAATTCTGTTGTCATTTTCTAATACCGCATTTAAAGTTGTTGCACCGGCAGATAATGCCTTAGTAATAGTGCTGTAACCAATAGATGAGAAGTCAAATTGCGCAGCACCAGCCGGCGCCTTAATGGTATACTGTCCATTTGCATTTGTGGTTGTACCTACTGTTGAATTTTTAATTCGCACGGTTGCACCAGGGATTGGTAATCCATCTTCCTTAGCTGTAACTGTACCAGTAATTGTTCGTTCCTGAGCTAACGCAGTTATTGCGAAAAGCATCATCACGAACAAACTTTGTAAAAGTTTTTTCATGAAATTTAAGTTAGTTAAATGTTAATTAGTTCATTATTCAACTCTAAATATAGAGTTCAAAAGATTTTTTTAACAAATTTTAACTAAAATCAAATATTTTATGATTTTTAAATGACAAACAAGATGGATTCTTCATTGTTTCCCCATTTTTTACAAAATATAGTTGTATGTTCTATTCTTTCAGGTTGTAAAGCAAAAAAGACTCAAAGAATAAATATTCTTCGAGTCTTTCCTAATAAGTTGTTAAGGAGAATTACTTCTTATCCCAGAAAACTTTTGAGTCAAAAGGACTTATCGTTCCTTGTTTAGTTACTTCTTCTCCATTAGTTCCTAATTCTGAGTTTGGATAAAGTAATCTTGCCGGATGCTTAGTTCCAATTGCCGCTAATGATAAAGGATTGTCAAGAGGGAATTTGGTTCTTCTGAAATCATTCCAAGATTCCCATCCACTTATGCTGTTTAAAGCTAACCATTTCTGGAAAATTATTGCCTGGATTTTATCTGTAGAAGTTGCAAAATTTACATTTTGTAATGGCTGAGCATAATAAGTAGCTGCCGCTGCAGCTGCATTAGTTACACCTAAGTAAACAAAAGATTCACTAATTCCTGAATTGTAGAATGTTTCTGCAGAACCAGTGATAAATCCTCTTTGAGCAGCCTCAGCTTGTAAAAACAAACTTTCTGACGATAACATAATTACTGATTTCTGAGTAGCAGATTTTAACAATCCACCAAGAGGTAAAAATGGAGAAAGCACGTTTGATTTATAAAAAGTTGCTTGTGCATCACCTGTATTTCTACCTAATTCTACTCCTTTATATATACCACCAACTGGTGTATATAATCTTGTAATACGTGGATCTGCAGTATTTAAATACTTATTAACAACATAAACAGTCGGGCGGGTTGCTCTATTGTTACCAGTTACCGCACCAGCAGCATCAGTATTATAACGTTCCCAGAAAGGATTCAGTTTACCTGAAGAACTTACGTAACCCGGGCTTGATAGTACAGATTCGCCTACACCAATAAAACCAGAACCTTCTGCTACTATTTTAGCAATTTCGGTTTGTATATAAGCTGTTCTTCCAGGAATTTCAGATTGTCTTAACAACATTCTTAATTTAACGGTATTAGCAAACTTAATCCAAAGCGTCATATTTCCAGCGAAGAAAATATCATCTGCACCTGGCTTAACACCACTGGTCCCAGCAGATTTAATAGCTGCAATACCAGCATCAATTAATGCCAAACTTCCTTCGTAAACCGCCTGTCCAGCATCGTATTTTGGTCTTAAAGCTGTTGTACCTTTTAAAGCATCAGTAAATGGAACGTTATTATATGCATCTGCCAATATCTGAAAATTATAAGCTTTCATAATTTTAGCGATACCCACATAATTAAGCAAACCACCAGCAGTTGCGCTTGTTTCAACAGCTTGATAATCATTTAAATTATCATAAGTAGTTTCCCAAACTGCACCACGAAATGATGATGTAATGTTATACTGCTTTTCATCAATATAATATAGATAATCGGTAGGTGGCGCCCAATAGCCTGACCAAATTGAGCCTAACTCGTTTAATGAAACCGCCACATTAGATGTTGTTCTGTTTAATGCAGATGACAAAACCAGCGGTGGTGAAGCGATAACAGGATCATTTGGATTTGAATTTATATCTAGGAAATTCTTCTCACATCCTGTAAGTACAGCAGCGCCAATAAGCGCTACTGATAAATATTTTGATAACTTCTTCATAAGACTAGAATGTTACATTTAAGTTAAAACCATAAATTCTTGTTGGAGGAGCAATATAATCTGATATACCTGTAGAGTTACCATCAGTAAAGCTGAATTCAGGATCTGTAAAGATATTTTCTTTCGGTAACCAGGTTAATAAGTTACGACCAACTAATCCAATACTTGCTCTTTTAACAACTTTTTGCTTGCTTAACCAAGATGCAGGAAGATTGTATGTTAATGATAACTCTCTTAACTTAACAAAAGTTGCATCATTAACATAGTTTTCCTGAATGTTTCTATATTGACCATACCAGTAATCAAAACCACCATCAAGCGTTTTAACCGATGTATTTGGAATAAAATTACCTGAGCCAGCTGGAGATTCAATTGATGAATTAGGCACTACAAACGGCAATCTGTCATATTGAGCACTGGTGTAAGATAAACCAGTAAAATCATTCAAGTTACCTAAAATGTTATAAAAAACGTTACCTGTTCTGTAATCAATTTGACCAGCAAGAGTGAAGTTTTTATAACGTACGCTTGTGTTAAAACCTAGGTTAGTAGGTGCGTTAGTTTGACCTTGATTTAATAAAGCTCCAGCATTTTTTGGATAACCAGTTGTTCCATCTACCACAATTCTGCCTTGAGGGTCTCTTAAGTAAGATGTTGTTTTAATTACCGGGTAAGCTTCACCTTTTACTGCATAAACATAAGCTGAGTTAGCGTATCCACCAAGAGGAATTTCATTAACACCTTGGTACAAATCAAGCACTTTATTGTTAAAGTGAGAATAATTAATACCAACGTTCCAAGTCCAGTTTGTGCTTCTTACCGCAATCGCTCTTAAACTTAATTCAATAGTTTTATTAGTAACACGACCAGCATTAACAAAAGCATTACTATAGCCAGTAGAGAAAGATGTTGAAATTGGAATAATCTGACCTTTAGAATCGCTATAAGCATAGGTACCTTCGAAGTTAATTCTATCGTTAAAGAAACCCAATTGAATACCACCTTCATATGATTTTACGAACTCAGGCTGCAAATCAGGATTAGCGAAAGTATTACCTACAGAGAAACCAGGAAGGTTTCCGTATGGAAAGCCCGCACTAATGTTAAAAGCTGTTTCTAAATTATAAGCACCTAAGTTAACGTTTGCTGTTTTGTTAGCAGACACATATGCTTTACCAAATGAAAGCGGGCTATTTTCTTTAATAGAAGGGAAAGCATTCGAAAACACAAATGATAATGCAGCAGCTGGATAGAAGTAAGATCTATTAGTTGCATTTAAAACAGAAATCCATTCGTTTCTTCCTGTAACCGCTAAGTGCAGGTAATCTTTGTAATCAACATTTAATTCACCAAAAACAGCAACTTGTCTCCTTTGAGTATATTTAGATTCAACAGTAGCTTCACCTACACGGTTAGAAACATTGTATAAACCAGGAATAACTAATGCATTTGCAGTTTCAGAAGTATATTTCGTAAAATCGTTTCTAACGTTGTTACCTGCAAGTAAGCTAAATTTAAAGTCTCCAACGCTGTGATTAGCCTGAAGAATAATATCAGAGTTTAATCTTCTGAAATTATCTGCTCTATCAGTAACATTACCACTTGCATTTGTTGGTCTATCATAAGCAGTTGTGTAAGCTACTTTTTGATAATATTGCTTGAAATTACTGTTGGTATTAAAAACGCCCAATCTATATGTAGCACTTAACCATTTAGCAAATTCATACTTTAATTCACCTGTACCGTTAAAAGTTTCAGTACGAGTGTTTTTACGGTTATTGTCAATTTCCCAATAAGGATTTACATAATATCCTGAGAAATAACCGTTAGGCGTAGCAAACTGATTATTCTCCCAATCTTTCAATTGAGTAATCGGCACGTTTTGAGGAATATTTAATAAGTTGTTGTAAACGTTAGAAGCTGTTATTTTTGGATTTGCAACAGCATAGTTAGCCGTAAATGATGCAGTTAGTTTTCCAAAAGTACGACTAGCATTCATTCTAGCACTTGTTCTTCTGTTCTCATCTTTAGGAATGATACCTTTGATTTTAACATCTTGAACAGAGAAGAAATAGGTTGATTTATCATCACCACCAGAAAAAGATAAGTCGTTTTGGAAAGTTCTACCAGTATCCCAGAAATTCATTTTCTCGTTTTCGATAGCTGAATAAGGTAATTTCCATTCTGCACCATTTGCTAAGGTTGGTCCAACAGTTACAATGCTACCATCGTATTTTGGTCCCCATGATGTATTTTCAAAAGGCACATAAGTATTTAAATCGTATCCATTACCAAAAGATTCCTGCATTTTAGGCATGTAAGCAACAGTTTCTAACGAAGTAGTGCTGCTGAAATTTACCTGATTGTTACCGCTTTTACCCTTTTTAGTTGTTACAATTAAAACACCGTTAACACCTTCAGAACCATAAAGAGAAGCAGCGTTAGCACCTTTCAGTACTGTTACATCTTCAACATCATTTGGGTTTAAAGCTGCTAATACATCTTTTGGAACAGGAACACCATCAACAACAATTAATGCTTCGTTATTACCTGTTAATGAACGGTTACCACGTAAAATAACACGTGTAGATGGATTTACACCGTTGTTATTTAAGTTGATTTGTAAACCAGCTACTTTAGATGCCAAACCTGTAACTAAGTTGGTTACTTTACCTTCTGTTAAAGATTTGTTATCAAGTGTTTGACTGCTGTAACCAGTTGTAGCTGCAGATCTTCTGATACCTAAAGATGTTGTAATAACAACTTCGTTTAACGATTGAGCATCAGCAACCAATACAATGTTAATTGTGTTTGATGTACCAACTGTTCTTGATTGTTTTGTGTACCCGATTGAAGTAAATTCAAGGACGGTACCTGCCCCAACATTAAGAGTAAATTTACCAGTTGCATCGGTAGATGTTCCAGTATTAGCTCCCTTAATTCTAACGCTTACACCCGGAATCGGCAATTTGTCGTCCGCTGAAGTAACCGTTCCAGTGATTGTTCGATCTTGCGCCATTGCCGTTACAGCAACGAACATAAGTATGAACAAACTTTGTAGAAGTTTTTTCATAATTTGAAAATAGGTTAGTTAATGATAGTTAATAAAGTGCTAAAGTATAGTTAGTTGGCAATAACACCAAATTTATCTTTAACATTTTTTAACATTTAACACTTCAAATTATGTTAAGCGCATACACTCAACATTAAAGTTACATTAAAATGAAAAGTGATTAATAAATTAAAGCCGGATTATAATGGAATTAAACCTCCATTATAATCCGGCCAAAATCTCTGAATTAATTAAAGCAATATTAGAATTTGCTAGTAGCTACAGAAAATAATATTTCCAAAAAGTGTCTTTCCACCTTCCCAAAAATTTCTAAAAAGTGGATCATTTGCAAGGTAAACGATGCTTCCTCTTCCAGAATCCTGAACGCCAATTAACAAGCCGGTTTTTAACTCTTCGCGAGCTTTTTTACCTACAACTCCAGCCATTAAACTTTTATCTGATAGCTGACCAACATTCCAACCTTTGGTTAAAGGTTCGTAAATTTTACGATCAGTTTTTAATGAGTAGTAGTTTTTACCCAAACCATAAGCAAACGGATGGGAAGCATCCATGTTAATCTTATAAATAGCGCCCGGGATACTGTTTTCGTAATCGTCTCTATCTTTATCTTTAAAAAGAAGTTTACTTGGCTCTGGCTTTTCATCTTTCTTAACTACCGCTTCTTTCCTTTTAATATCGAAACCTTTTTTATCCAGCACACTTTCTATTGCATCTTCCATTAAAATTAACTTCCCGCCTCTATTAATCCAGCCTTTTAAGCCTTCATCAATAAAACTGGTATAACTTCCATCTGGAAGAATTACAGTATTAACCTTATTAATATCTAAGTTGTTTAAGTCTCGGGCGTTAATGATTACTGGTGATAAGCCTAAATCATGTTCTATATAATACCAAACCTCACCAAAGGCTAATGAAGAAACTTCGCTACCTGAAACAATAGCAATTTTAGGCTGTTTTAAAATTGGATAAACAGATGAACCAAAGTCTTTTCCTTTATCTACAAAACCGCTTGTAATGGCTTGAACAGGCTTACCTACTTCTTTAGCAATTTTAACAACTTTATCTCTTAATGTTTTAACCGTTTTCTCATTTTCTACCCTTAAAACAATTAATGTTCCGGCGCTATAATCTTTTCCAGCTACAGAAAAAGCCTGATCTGCTTGTCTAACTTTAATACCTTCCTTTTGCAAAGCACTCAAAACCTGAGCATCTTCACCTGTTCCCCAACCAAATAACCAAGCCAGCGGTTTATCTAAATCATTAGAAATAATTTCAGCATCCTGCATTGAGCTATACTTGCCCTTAATACTTTCTTTACTTGCATAAGCTTTTAACCCATAAACATAAGGCAAAGCCCACGCGGTAATGTCGTATGTATTTGAATCGGTAACAACGGTTTGAGGTTCTAAAAGTACATTTGCAAGCACAGCACGAGATTGTTGAAGATTTACAATTAGATCATTACGACCAATTATAAAGTTTTCTTCCTTTTGAGTATCATAATCGTAACCTCTACCGCCTTTATCTCCACCAAAAGCAAACTCAATTTTATTTTTAGTTAAGAGTTCTGCTAATTTCTTTAAACGAGATAAGTTTGTTGGTTTAATAATATAACTTTTATAAACACCTGGAGAAGTGGTTAATTCTTGCTGAAAGTATTTCTTATACTCATCTAAAAGTTTTGTGTGGTTTAAAGATGTAACCTCAAGCGTTGACATTCCTGTAGTGTAGTGATGGGCAATTCTGTCTTTAAGCGTTAAGGTATCACCATCATTCGTTACAACCGATAACCCGGCTCTGATTCCACCTTGCTCATACGTCATACCAATTGCTCCATTGTATAATGGATATGTATCTCCATAAGATGGATAAAGTAAATCGAAACGTTCTTTTGTGAAATATTGCCAACCTTGAGCATCAAAATATTTTGCGTTATTTTTACCTACAACAATTTGAAAGCTTTTTTGCCAAGGTGTAATGTCTTGATGAACAGGCTCTGCAGCGGGTGCAAAATAATACGGGTCATTGTAGCTTTGCTCATGGAAATCGACATGAACCTGAGGCATCCATTGGTTATATAAATTTAACCTTTGCTTACTTTCGAGCTGTGTTTGCCACGCCCAATCTCTATTCAAATCGAAATAATAATGGTTTGGTCTGCCACCCGGCCAAGGTTCAATATGCTCTCTTGATGAAGGATCTGAATTTGGTTTACTACCAACAACACTATTAAAATAGTTTACATAACGGTCTCTACCATCAGGATTTAAACATGGATCGATAACTACAACTGTATTTTTTAACCATTCATTTGCTGGCTGATTTGTTCCTGAAACCAAATTGTAAAGCATTTTCATAGAAGTTTCAGTAGAATTTGCTTCGTTTCCATGCACATTGTAGCTTAACCACAAAATACCTGGCTGACTTGCCAAATCAATTCCACTCGATTTTCCCGTAGCAAGCGAAAGGTTATTATTCCTGATTTGTTCAATTTTTGAAATATTTTCTGGTGATGAAATAACGGCAACCATTAAAGGTCTTCCCTCGTTGGTTTTACCATATTCAATTAATTTTACATTTTTCGAAGAGGCCAAAGCCGTTTGCCTAAAATAATCGGCAACCTTATAATGTGGCGTAAAATGTGTACCGAGTTCATAGCCCAAAAATTCATCAGGAGATTTAACCTGAGCAGAAACAAACAGTATAGAGCTTAATAAAAGCAAACAAAGCGTTAGCGTTTTCTTCATTTTAAAATAAAATTTACCTAATGTACAAATTTTGTTTTTTGTTGATGCTAAAGCTTAATTTTACAGCATATTTTTTACGATGAGTATGTTAACAACCGAAAAGCTTTATAATTATTTTTTAGAAAACCCTTCTATATCTACCGATACGAGAAGTATTACTAAAGGAAGTATCTTTTTTGCCTTAAAAGGCGATAATTTTAATGCTAACGAATTTGCGCAACAAGCGGTTGATAATGGCGCATCTTACGCTATTGTAGATGAAGCAAAATATGCAAATGAGCGATGTCTTTTAGTTGAAGATGTTTTATCTGCTTTGCAGGATTTAGCTCGCCACCATCGTAAACAATTAAAAATTCCTGTAATTGGTTTAACGGGAAGTAACGGAAAAACTACCAGCAAAGAACTTGTAAATGCTGTTTTAGCAGAGCGATACAAAACCTTTGCAACTTTTGGCAACTTGAATAACCACATTGGCGTACCGCTTTCCATTCTTTCTATTACAAATGATGTGCAAATTGCAATCATCGAAATGGGCGCTAATCATCAAAAGGAGATAGAATTACTTTGCACAATTGCACAACCAACTCATGGCATTATTACAAATGTTGGCATGGCCCATTTAGATGGTTTTGGTGGTTTCGAAGGTGTGAAGAAAGGAAAAGCAGAACTTTACGCTTATTTAAAAGAAACAAATGGTTATACTTTTATCAATAGAGATAATTCGTATTTGCAGGAAATGTGTGCAACCGCTGGTTTAAGCAAACTTATTTATTACGGAACCGAAAACGGGAATACCATAAAAGGTAATTTAAAAAGTAGTGATCCTTTTATTGAGGTTGAATGGACTAATCACGAAGTTTCATCAACCGTTAAAACAAACCTAACGGGAAGCTACAATTTCGAAAATATTTTAGCTGCGATTTGTATAGGTGATTTTTTTGATATGGAAGTTGATGAAATAAACAATGGCTTATCTAATTATCAACCGAAAAACAACCGATCTCAGTTAACCAAAACAAAAAACAATACTGTGATTTGTGATTTTTACAATGCAAATCCAAGCAGCATGAGTGCCGCCCTAACAAATATTTCTTCATTATCTGCGGAAAATAAAACGGTGATTTTAGGAGATATGTTTGAACTTGGAGAGGAATCAGCCTTGCAGCACGAGATTATTGCAAATCAAGCCGTTGATAGCAGTTTACAGGAAATTATCCTGATAGGAAAATACTTTTTTGTTTTGAAAGATAAACTTGATGCCATCTTTTTTGAAACACCGACAGAAGCCGCAACCTATCTTCAAGAAAAACCGATTAAAAATAATCTGGTGCTTTTAAAGGGTTCGAGAGGCATGAAACTGGAGAATTTACTACAGTATTTATAACTTACTGTGTTTCTTCTACCAAAATACCTGCATCGGTAATTTCTAATAATGGATTGTCACGCATGTTTTGCTCAATCTCGATAGAAAACTTACCATTTCTTGGAAAATGATGCTTAGTTAATAATGGCAAATTGTAACTGAAAATATTACCAGAGCCACTACCAAGCCATTCACCATCATTTTTAGCGAGTTTATATTGATATCTTTTGGTTATTTTATTTATTCCATCAACAAAGTGCGCCAAAATAAAAATGTTAGAATACTTATAATCCGCTGTATGCCTTAACTTAAAATACAAGTTATAGCTTTTGCTATTATCCTTAATATCAAAAGAAGTAATTATCCGATTTCTGTAAGTCCATTTGCGGTCGGTAATTTCATTATTACTATCCACAACGCCGGGCTTACATCCTAAAAAAAATGTAGCAATTAATAAAATGCAAAACAAGGGTGCAAATTTCTTATTCTGCAGCTGGTTTATTATCTGAGCCATTTTCCTTGCGGCGATTATTGTTTTTCCTTCTGTTATTTCTATTCCTGTTTTTATTTTGCTCGGTTTTATTCCCTTCAACTGGTATGCTTCCATCAGCACTAACAACAGCTTGCGTTTGCTCGCCCTGAGGTTTTTGATTTTTATGTTGAGGTTTTGGTCCGTTTACATGTGCAGGCTTAGGCACCGCCTGCGGCTGATTTCTTTGATTTTGATTCTGTTGTGGTTTTTGCCCTTGTTGTTGCGGCTTTCCGTTACCTTGTTTTTGCTCCTGATTTTGCGGACGCTGATTAGGATTTACATTCGGAGCTTTATCGCCTCTGTTTTGGTTACTTTTACCCTTTTTATTTTTGTTGTTTTTATTTCTAGAACGTTCGTCTAACCTTGTTAAACTATCCTGACCAACAACATTTTCATAATCGAAAGATTTCTCTACAACAACTGGAGCAGCAATTTGTACCGCTTCTTCTTTTAAGTTTGGCGCTTTTTTGCCAGCCTTATTCATTGCCATGATTTCTTTAACACGAGCCGCAGCGACCGGAATCCAGTTTTCATCGCCCTGATAACTAAACCACATTACCTTCTTAAAAATATCAGTTTTTTGATGACGGGCATAACCTGCTTCTGTGTCAAGGTTTTCAATTCTATCTGGAATATCTTTTAAAGCATCCAGGTAAGTATCAAGTTCATAGTTTAAGCAACATTTTAACTTTCCGCACTGACCAGCAAGCTTTAAAGTATTTAATGATAAGTTTTGATAACGTGCCGCAGCTGTAGACACGGTTTTGAAATTGGTTAGCCAAGTAGAGCAGCATAATTCGCGACCGCAAGAACCGATACCACCTAAACGTCCAGCTTCCTGGCGCATTCCAATCTGGCGCATTTCTATACGAATACGGAAACTCTCTGCCATTTTCTTAATCAACTCACGAAAATCTACACGTCCATCTGCTGTATAAAAAAACGTTGCTTTAGTTTTATCTGCCTGATAATCAACATCGCTAATTTTCATTGATAAACGTAAATCTAATGCAAGTTTACGGGCTTTGTGCATGGTTTCCCATTCCATCCCTTTTGCTGCATTCCATTTTTCAACATCAGCTTCTGTTGCTTTACGGTATATTTTTTTCGTAACCTGGTCGATATTGGTTTTACGGCGTTTCATTTGCACACGAACCAATTCTCCGGTTAAAGAAACGTGCCCAACATCAAAGCCTCCAGTTGGACCTTCAACGGCAACAAGCTCGCCAATTTCGAGATAAATATTATCAGTATTAACGAAAAACTCTTTACGAGAACCTTTGAATTTTATTTCTGTAACCTGAAAAGGTTTATAATTTGAGGGCATATCCAGGTTGGATAGCCAATCGTGAACTTCCATTGTTTGGCACCCACCAGTGCCGCAAGAGCCATTACTTTTGCATCCATTAGGGGTGCAACCACCACCTGTAGAACAACTTCCACATCCCATAGCTAATTGTATATATATTGAGTCCCCGCAGGGAGCGTTTTAAACTTGATAATTTTTACCAATTGTAAAGATACATCTAAAAACAGAATTTTCGGGTTTGCATTTCTTTCAATATGGTAATGTGCCGTTTCTAATTCGGCAATAATGGCTTCTGCCATTGGCAAAGTAAGCACATGCGTACTTAGCTTTTTAGCAGTTTCTAGCGTTAATGGAGGTAATTTCACCAACTCTTCAGCTCCGCTGAGAATTAAACAACACTCCCGTAAATAATTTATGCCATACTTTAAAAAATTCTTCTGATTTTCTCTGCCCCATTTTGCAGCTTCGTCGGTAAAATCAATTAAATCGGGTACTTTATTACTGTAGCCATTTCTTAGCCAAGAAGCAAAAGTGCCAGAACTATCATTCTGTGTATCAGCCGCCAAAGCCTTTGCTTCAATTATGTTTCCATCAGCCAAAAAAGCATAATCAATTGCCTGGTTATCGCTAACGCTACTGTTTGCAAGCAAATAATCAGACACTTCCTGATTGCTCAGCTTCGGAATTTTAACAATTTGTGTTCGGGAAAGTATAGTGGTTAAAATTTGCTCCTGGTTTTGAGCGATTAAAATAAATAATGTATTGGCGGGTGGTTCCTCAATCAATTTTAACAAAGCATTTCCTGCTTTATCCAAATATTCTGGCAACCACATAATTAAAACTTTCGTTTCAGCTTCGAAAGCTTTATAGCTTAATTTCTTAATAATATCATGGCATTCTGAAATTGGAATATTTGGCTGTTTATTTCCGGCATCTAGCTTTGAGCGCCAGATATCCATATCGAAATAAGTATCTCCAAGAACCATATTTCGCCACTCATCTAAAACATCTACAGCTGTTTTAATACTTGTAGAAGCGAAAAACGGATAAGAAAAGTGCAAATCGGGGTGAATTAAACGCTCATATTTTCTGCAACTTGCGCAACTGCCACAACTATCATCAGCAACTTTTTCTAAACAATTTATGTACTGTGCATAGGCAATAGCAAGTGGCAAAGCACCTGCACCTTGAGGTGATAAAAACAACTGCGCATGGCTTATCCGGTTTTCTTTAACCGTTTGCACCAACTGTTGCTTAATTCGCTCTTGTCCTATTATTTCTTTAAACTGCATTTGGTGCAAAATAAGAATTTGAATTGAAATAAGTTAAATTACCCTTATATTTTGACCTAGACCAAACCCTGTCAAACCTATATAATTATAGTTCAAGCGGTTTCAGAAATTAAAACTTAGACAAAATTAACTGTGTAACATGGGTGTGACTATTTTTTTCATATATTTGGCACCCAACCGAAACGCTCAACTAACTATTGTTTATCAGAATGAACCTCTTAAAGTCTTTATTGTGGCTATTCCTGTTGCTGTACACAATAGTAGGCTTTACTCAGAATAAATCTAAGCTTATAAAAATTATTGTTTTTAATGAAAAGAATGTTCCTTTCGAGAATGTAACGGTACAACTCTTATCTGCAAAAAACATCATTTTAAAATCTGGAAAAACAGACAAAAAGGGTTCGGTACTTTTTAGCGAACCAATTAAGGGCAATTATTATTTTAATGCAAAAGCTGTTGGTTACGAAAGCCGTAAATCAACAATGATTAAATCTCCTTTTGTACTAAGCACCATTAATTTAAAAATTCTACCAAGCAGCCAAGTACTCAAAGAGGTGGTAGTTGAAGGCAACAAATCGCCAATACAGCATATTCAGGGAAAAGTTATTTTAAATATTGATGCGGGCGCTACAAATGTTGGTACAACCGTGTTGGAATTGCTCGAGAAATCACCTGGCGTAATGGTTGATAAAGATGGGGTAATCAGTTTACAAGGCAAATCAAATGTTTTGGTAATGATTGATGAAAAACCAACTTATTTAACTGGTGGTGATTTGACTAATCTGTTAGCGAGTATGAGTTCGGCACAGGTTAATCAAATCGAATTAATGACCAATCCATCCGCAAAGTATGATGCGAGTGGGAATGGCGGTATCATAAATATCAAGACCAAAAAAATTACTCAGGAAGGATTTAATGGTTCGGTGAGTATTATTGGAGGTTGGAGTAGAGATTATAAAAATAATAATGGATTGTTGTTAAACTACAAAAAAGGCAAAATCAATGCCTTCGCAGCTATAAATTATAACATTAATAACAACTTCACCGATATTTACGCTTACAGAAGTTATTTAGGACAGAATAATAATGTAACCGGAATTCTTGATCAGAATACCGCAATTGCTAACCTTTTACACTATAAATTTGTTAAGACAGGCGTAGATTTCTATGCTTCGAAAACCACAACAATTGGCTTTTCTGCTAGTGGAACGTTAATTCAAAGAGATGGAAATAGCGACGCCATTGCAACCTGGAAAAAGACTAACGGAGCAGTTGATTCTGCCATATCTACAGTAAGTAATAGCTTATATAAATTTAGAAATGGAGCATTAAATCTTAATTTAAAGCAATCTATTGGCAAAAACCAGGATTTATCTGTTGATGTAGACTTGCTAAGATATAGCATGAATAACAATCAACAGTTTACCAACAGATTGATTTCAACCAACAGCTACAATCAAGGCACTGATATTCAAATACCATCAACAATTAAAATTTTTTCTGCTAAAGCAGATTATACAATTCGCCTGAACAAAAACAACACTTTCGAATCTGGATTTAAATCCTCATCAATAAGTACAGATAATAATGCTGATTATGTAAACATTAATGAGCTTATTCGCACCAGAGATTTAAATAGAAGTAATCATTTTAAATACAAGGAAAATATTAATGCCTTATATGCTAGTTTAGAGCATAGGGCTGGAAAAATAAATGCGCAATTTGGCTTACGCTTTGAAAATACAGATTACGATGCCAATCAATTAGGGAATAGTGCCAAACCAGATTCATCGTTTTCAAGAAGTTATGCAAATTTATTTCCTTCAGGATATTTAAGTTACCAAACCGATTCTTTAAACACTTTTACAATAACTGCAAGTAGAAGAATTGATAGGCCGGCTTATCAAAAGCTGAATCCATTTACATTTATTGTTAACAAATACACCATTCAAAGAGGTAATCCATATATCGTTCCACAATACAGTTGGAATGTAGAATTGAGTCACCGCTACAGTCAATTATTAACCACAACGGTATCTTACAACATTATTAAAGATTACTTTTCACAACTTTTCTTATCAGAAGGCACAAATATTTTAATTTACACAGATGGAAATGTTGGGGAGATGAAAAATCTTGGGTTATCAGCATCGCTGCAATTATCGCCAACTAAATGGTGGTTGTTTAACGGACAGGGGAATTTTAATTATAAAAAATTTAACGGCTATCAAAACGTTAGCTACCGATCATCTGTAAACCAATTTCAGTTTAACATCAGTAACCAGTTTACTATTTTAAAAACACTCAGTGCCGAACTTTCTGGTTTTTACATTACGCAGGCACGTAACGATTTGCAAGAATTGCTTTATCCAACCGGTCAGATTTCAGCAGGTTTATCTAAAACGATTCTTAAAGGCAAAGGAACTTTAAAATTTAGTGCCAGAGATATTTTCTTTAACCAGGCGATGGAAGGTTTAACGGATTTTCCACAGGCGCAAGAATATTTTAAACTAACACGAGATAGCCGTCTTTTTTTCTTAAGCTTTAGCTTTCGTTTTGGGAAACCTTTAAAATTACCTAAACGGTCAAACGGTGGTGTTACCGATGAAATGAAAAGGGCAGGCTCTTAGTTCTGATTTGTAATTTCCTCTGCAAAAAACCAATTTATTAAAAAATCTTACCTTTGAGGCTTGTTAACAAACCTAATCTAATAAAATTTAGGTTTTATACTTCGATATGCCCAGAATCCTTGCCTTCGATTATGGAACCAAACGCATCGGCATTGCCGTTACCGATCCATTACAAATTATAGCCACAGGTTTAGATACCGTTCATCCAAAAGATGCTATCGAATACATTAAGAAATATATTTCTACTGAGCAAGTAGAAGCTTTTGTGATAGGCGACCCTAAACAAATGGACGGTTCTGATTCTGATTCGAAACAACACGTAAAAGGTTTTTCAACCTCATTAAAAAAAGCTTTTCCAACAATTCCTCAACATTGGGTTGATGAACGTTTCACTTCTAAAATGGCACATCAAACCATTATGCAAAGTGGTTTAAAAAAATCAGACAGAAGAGATAAAGAACGTGTTGATACCATTGCCGCTACCATTATTTTACAATATTTTATGGAAAGTAACCGTTTATAACCAAACAAAATGAGCCTGATAAACGACGATTTACAAGATTTACTTCTAAACTATTGCGAGCCTGAAAGTGAATTGCTTCAGCAAATAGATAGAGAAACCAACTTAAAAGTGCTGATGCCGAGAATGCTATCCGGACATTATCAAGGCAGGGTTTTGAGTATGCTGAGCAAAATGGTTTCTCCAGATAGGATATTAGAAATAGGAACTTTTACTGGTTATGCAACGCTTTGTTTAGCAGAAGGCTTAACAAACAACGGAATTATTTACACGCTTGATATTAATGTTGAGCTTGAGGAAATGGTGCGCAGTAGCTTTTCAAAATCTCCTTACAACGATAAAATCAAATACATTTTAGGCGATGCCACTCAAACAGTAAATAAGCTTGATGAGATTTTCGACATCGTTTTTATCGATGCTGATAAAAAAAATAATGGTACTTACTACGATTTGATATTCGATCGTGTTCGCCCTGGTGGAATTATTATTGTTGATAATGTACTATGGAGTGGAAAAGTACTTCAGGAAAAACAAGACAAAGACACCAAGAATATTACTAGCTTTAATGATAAAATAGCTGAAGATAAGCGAGTTGAAAAATTAATTTTACCGGTTAGAGACGGCCTTTTTGTGATAAGGAAACTGGGTTAAGCGTGTAATTGTTTAAACCGGTTAACTGGATTTAGAAGGTGATAAACCATTTAAACAGTTAACCAATTAACCAACGATGATGAAAATTTTTACTTTTTGCCTTTTACTTTTTAGTGTATTTATTTCGAAAGCACAAGAAACAGAAGAATACATAACGGATCATGCAGAATTTGCGCAAACCTTAATGCGTGATCATAAACTACCAGCGAGTTTAATATTAGCTGTAGCCATTCACGAATCGGCTGCCGGAAATAGCAGAATTGCTCAGTACCTAAACAATCATTTTGGTGTTAAAGGCCCAAATAACAATACTGAAATTCGATCTTCTTACCGCGATTATTTAAGCGCCGACGAATCTTACAGCCATTTTGTAGAGATTATGGAAACCCGTGCTCCATTTAATAATCTTTTCGAAAAATACGATCAGTATGATTATAAAGGTTGGGCAAGAGGCATACAGCGTTCTGGTTATGCACATAGTAGAACCTGGGCAAGCCAGGTAATTGCAATGGTTAAAAAGTACGAATTGTACAAATACGATGAGCGCCCGGAAGATTACGTTGAACCAGTTTACAAATCGGCATATAGAAGAAAAAGCAGTAAAGCCAGAGTTTCAAAAAATTACACCGTAAAACCAGGCGATAATTTAAGCGTAATTGCAAAAAAGAAAGGCACAACCGTTAAAGCTTTAATGAATAAAAATGGCTTAAAAAAGGCCAACCTTAAGCCTGGTCAGAAAATCAAATTATAAATTGCCATCATCAAAATACATCAACCAAAATATGAATATTAAACACATTTGCTTTGCTCTTATTGCTCTATTTTTAAGCTCTTGCTCATCAAGAAAATTCAGCAAGAACAATAAACAGATAGAAAAGGCTGCAAACAAAGCAAATAACAACACTTATAAAAGCTATAATACACTAAGTTATATAGACGAATTTAAAGCTGTAGCGATAGAGGAAATGAATGCCTTTGGTATTCCGGCAAGTATTACATTGGCGCAAGGTATTCTGGAATCGGGTAGTGGAAACAGCGATTTAGCGAAATATGCGAATAATCACTTCGGTATTAAATGTACATCCGATTGGAAAGGCAAAAATTATTTCAGAGATGATGATCAAAAAAATGATTGTTTCAGGGTTTACAAAGATGCCCGCGAATCGTTCAAAGACCACTCAGAGTTTTTAAAACGCAAACGCTACAGCGCACTTTTTCAGTTAGATAAAAATGATTACAAAAGCTGGGCCTTAGGTTTAAAGCAAGCTGGTTATGCAACAAATCCAAAATATCCTGATTTGTTAATTAACATGATTGAGAAATATCAGCTTTATCAGTACGATCAATCTGAAACGGAGAAACAAAAAATCGCAAGAGAAGATCGGGTTTTCTCCGAGATAAATGAAAACATCCCATTGGAAAAAAAGAAATTTACACCAGTAGAAACGCCTCCTCCGGGTGCAAAACCAATTTTAGCCGATGGAACCTACACCGTAATTAAAGGCGATACACTTTATAACATTGCCAAAAGATTTAACATTGGTGTAGAAGATTTAAAAATTTTAAACAATTTAACTACAGATGGCATTAAACTTGGGCAGGTATTGAAGGTTAAATAATGTTAATCGGCATAAGTACTGCCCCATTAATTGTAGTTTTGTTATTCAATGAGATTTTTAATAGCGTTTGCTTTTTTTATTGGCCTTTCGGCGATGCTCTTTGCACAAACAAAACCTGTGCAAGGCGTGGTTATTGATAAGGAATCCAAACAAAGGCTAGCAAAAGTTTATATTTACAATACCAGGAGTGGTGATGGGCTTTACAACACCACAAAAGGTGAATTTAGTACCTTTGCAGTTCCTGGCGATACTTTGGTTGCCGCTTTGGCTGGTTATGGTGTTGATACTGTAATTTTTAAAGGTCAGTCTGCAGCATATTTTCAATTAAAACCGCTCGGAATTCGTTTAAGAGATGTATTGATACAACAAAAAAGATTAACACCGCAGCAGCAGTACGAAAAATCGATTAAGGAATTTCGTTATGCAACCCAAAGAGGCAGCAGTAAAGATTTATTAAATTTTGGAAACGGCGGTGTTGGTTTGGGTATTGATGCTATTTATAATTTGCTGAGCAGACAAGGCAAAAACGCCAGACATTTACAGAAGATTTTAGAGAAAGATTATCGGGAGGATTTGATTGATTATCGCTACAATCCGAATCTTGTACAGCAAATTTTGGGTTTAAAAGAGGCTGAACTAAAAGATTTTATGGAGCAATACCGTCCAACTTATCAGTTTGTTTTAGAAGCATCTGATTATTCGTTTAATATGTTTGTTAGAAATGCTTATAAAAGTTACAGGGCAAATCCCAGTGCTTTAAGATTACCACAATTGCCACAATTAAGTATCGATAAACTGTGAGAGCTCCCGTTTTAATTATTAAACGATTACCAGCCAATGGCATGGCCATATTTCCATTCATTTTAGTTAAGCGGAAAACAGATAAAAATAATGTCTCGCTAATAAATCACGAGAAAATACATTTAAGGCAGCAATTAGAATTACTCATTTTACCATTTTACGCCATCTATTTATTTAACTATTTAATTAACCTCCTGGTTTATAAAAAGCATCATCTGGCTTATATGAAAATTGTTTTCGAACAGGAAGCTTATGATAATGAGGATAATTTAAGCTACCTTAAAAACAATAATTGGTTTGGCTGGATAAAAAATGTTAGGGCATTAAAACTACCATAAAACGTTAAAAACATTTTGCCTTTTTGGATTATAATTTATCATATTGATACTGAAACCTTTTAATCTCTAATAAATTTTCTTTTTCTTTGTACCTAATGAAGAAATATTTAGCCGTCATAATCATCTTTTTAAGCCTCAGTTCTACTAAGCTATATGCTCAGGAAGTTGATACTATTCCTATCGACACTAAAGATTTGAACATAAAGCTAAAGCGTAGCCCGTTACCAAGCAGAATATTACCATTATCTTTCGAACCTGTTAAATTGCGTCCGGCGGTGGTTAACGCAAAGGTTAATTATTGGAAAACCAGAACATCGGTTGGCATAAACATTAACCAGGCACAATTTAGTGATAACTGGAAGGGTGGTGGTGTTAACTCAATAGCAGTAGGTGGTTTAGTTAACTGGAAAGCCGAGTATAGCAAAAACAGTTACAGCTATGTTAGTGAGGTAATTTTGCAATACGGAAAAATTAAAAATAAAGATCAGCTGCAAAAGAAAACCAACGATAGGATTTTCTGGGATAATAAGGCTTCATTTCAATTATCTAAAAACTGGTATTTCTTTGGTTCGATAAACTTTGAATCTCAGTTTGATAATGGTTTTTCATATTCCGTGGTAAACGGTGTTGAAACAGCTAAGTTAATTTCAAAATTTATGGGTCCGGGTTATTTAACTGAATCTGTAGGTTTTGAGTATAAGCCAAATAAATATTTCTCTACCCGTTTTGGTACAGGTACAGCCCGCCAAACTTTTGTGTTAGATCAGGAACTTTATAATGAGCCAGATCCTGTTAAAAGACTTACCCAAAAAGTTTATGGTGTAGAATATGGCAAAAAAATAAAGAACGACCTTGCATTCCAGATTGTATCTGCTTTTGATAAAGACATATTTACCAATACCAACCTGAAAGCAAGATATGCAATGTTAATTCCTTACGAAAATTTCAGGTATTCTAGAATTGATCATCGTTTAGATGTTGCGTTAACTGCGAAGATTAACCGTTTTATGAACACGAGCTTAACAGGAATTGCGCTATTTGATACCGATATGCAAACTAACAAAATACAAGCCAGCCAGACTTTAGCTTTGGGTTTTGCATTTGTTTTTCCTAGATAGTTTTTTGTTTTTGCAGGAGCTCACTTTGTTAAATAAACCTGATTAAACGGAAATACTTTTTGTAAACCTTATAGCTTTAATAGCAATAAGGAAAGCAACCTATAAGATTTATCTAAAAGATTGGAGTGAAAGCAGGACTGATGGCCGCCACAAGCAACCAAACATTCATTTCCAATTAAATCTTTTTGTGCTTTTTCTTTAAGTCGAGGTAATCTACAAAATATAAAACCTTAACCGATAAGCTATTATTCTGTGGTGCAGATAAAATTCCGCTCAAATTTCGGTTGTATTTTTCCAAATAGTAGGTTTGATACGTTTCTGCGGCATCTTTATACGATAACGTTAATGTGCTGCCCGGCGCAAATTGCCAGGTATATATTAAATCAACATTGAAAACATTATAATTTCTATCTGTGCCGGTTGGCGTAGTACCTTGATAATCGGCTAAGTTTCCATCTGGTTTAAGCAGATAAAATTCTTTATTTCGCCTATCGCTCCAATAATGGCGAAATACAACGGCTACGCCCATCAAATTTGTGAAAGTATATTTAGCATCGAAAGAATTTTCTACCGTTCGGCGGTCGTACCTAGAGAAAATAGATTGATTGCCTTGCATGGTTGCCCAGTTTACATAATTGTAACTTGGGTTAAAGTATAAATCTAAACCAAAAGCGACTTTGTCGTTTAGCCTAAAGTTTTGAAATAAGTAATAGTGATAAGACTTGCCTTTAAATAATTGCTGCTCTCTAAAGCGAATGTTACCGCCGAAGTTATACGCTTTAGCCCGATTTGGATTGATGAACAAACCAACTTGATACGTTTCTGGCGCTTTGTAAACTTGTCCGTTTCTGGCTTCGTAAAAATCGTTCCCCTTAGCGCCATAATTTGCATTAAACTCTGCCGACCATAAATTTTTAAACCTAACGTATGTTCCTGTTTCTATTTCATAGTTTTGGTAATCGCCAGGATTTACCCTTCTCGAATAAGACATACTGAACCAACTTTGCCATTCGTTGTACCATTTGCTTGGTTTAAAAATGTTATAACCAAAGCCCACACGTTGATCTAAAAAGTTGTTGTTTGTAAAAAAGCCCATATCCGATGGGTCAAATTTATCATCTGCATAAACCTGATTATAGCTCCAGTTAAAATTCCCACTTTGCTTGCCAAACCTTAAAGAGTAACTGTAGCCAGTACTTGTTTCTGCACCACGCAAATAACTCATTTTACCACCGCCGTTAACAAAATACTTGTTGTCTTTGTTGTTCAGGTTAAAAAGTAGTGCCGAAACATTGGCATCGTAAGCACTGCCTTGCCTTAAAACGTTGGTGTTTATAAATGTTGCTGAGCTGTTATTTTTTAAAGATTGATCGAAAACCAGAATGTTATAATTGGTTAAAGGCTGGGTTTCTACCTCGCGAAGATTGCCATTTGCATCTTCAACCTCGGTTTGCATGCTATTGGTTATTGCATTAAAAATACCAACACCTAAACCTTTTGCGGTTCTGCCTGAGATTTTAGTTGCGTTTAGCACTTTAGCTTCCGTTTGGTCTTTAATAATCTTATCGCCCGCACCAATTTCACTGTAATTAGAGTATGATGGAATCGAGCCAATACGTTTCGAATAGAACAAATCGCCTTTATTAAACAATTCGGTTCCTTCAGTAAAAAATTGCCTGTTTTCGTTAAATTTTACTTCAAACGGAGTAAGGTTTAAAATGCGGTTATCTGATTGCACCTGACCAAAATCTGGCACCAACGTCATATCTAAAGTGAAGCTATTATTTATGCCGTACTTAACATCCATACCTCCGTTAAAGCGAGCTGTAGTGTTTTTAACGCCTGGCAAATTTGCAGGGAAATGGTTTACATAAGCAGAAAGATATGGTGAAAAAGAAAGTCTTACAGGTGGCTTAATGTTAGTTAAGCCAGTCCATAAACCTTCCTGATTAATGAAGCCGTTAACTTTTGGGTCAACAAAATTCCAGAAAGTTTGTGTGTTGCTTCTTTGAATTCTCCTGCTAAAATTTAAACCCCAGTTTTGAATATCCTTACTTGAAAAACGGAGCGCAGAATAGGGAATTTTCATTTCACAAGTCCAGCCTTTATCGTCAATTTTTACTGCACTTTCCCACACCGCATTCCAGTTTGGGTCTTCATCGCCAACTTGAGAATATTTTGCATCGAACTGTACACCCGCAGCGGTTACAAAGAAGCCGTTACCATTCATTTTATCGTAAAACGGATCTACAATTATCGAAATAAAATCAGCGTTACCAATATTATCTCTCGAAACCAGCTCATGCGAAACGCTATCCCTCGCATCATACATGCGGGCGTAAACGTAAATCGCCACATCGTCGTACAAAACTTTCATTTCTGTTCGTCTATCTTGCTTTTCAACGCGGCCAGGTACGGGTCTGATTTCGAAAAAATCTGTTGCAATTGGCACATTTATCCAGCAGGCATCATCTAAAACGCCGTCTATTTTCGGTGTTTCAGCAGTACGAACTGCTTTTAATTCCTTTTGTTTAGATGGGTCTTGAGCAAAAATAAAGCTCATAGATAACACCAACAAAAGGGTTAGATAGAATTTCATAAGTTTGGTTTGGTAAGCATAAGACTCTTAAACTTTAGAAATGTTGCACTATAAAATATATTAATTTTTGAAGCGCAATGCTTCTGCAATACACTCTGTTGCTTCCTGTGTTTTGCTTGTACGCTTCGCTTCGTAAGTTCCTTCCTTGCTGCAGGGTACTGCTGCACCCAGGGCTAATGGAAAATACTGATGCTTTTTTGAACGTTTTGCAACCGACCGTTGTGCCCAAACCCGACAGCAACGGAAATACTCCTTTGTTGTACTTAATGGATAAGGTTGCCACGTTGTTCCTCCTCGCAATGACGCAAAAAGATGAATGACAGAAGTTTAAAAAGATTGAAGTGTATGGCGGGACTGCAGCCCATCAACAGAGATGAACGATAATTTTCAAAAGAGTAAAGCAGCAAAGCATTTTTAATTAAATGATTTTTGACCTTGGGTTGCAAAGATTTACAATCAAAAATTGATACATTTGCCTTTTATTAAAAACAAATAGCTTGTGCCCAAAGGCAAAAGCTTTTAGCTTATAAAAAGATGTTTGATAATTTACAGGACAAGCTAGACAGAGCATTTAAAGTATTAAAAGGACAAGGCAGTATTACGGAAATTAACGTGGCAGAAACCATGAAAGAGATTCGTAAAGCGTTATTAGATGCCGATGTTAACTATAAAACCGCCAAATCCTTTACAGATGAGGTTAGGCAAAAAGCATTAGGACAAAACGTATTAACTGCGGTTTCTCCTGGTCAGTTGCTTACAAAAATAATGAACGATGAGCTTGCAGCCTTAATGGGTGGCGAGGTTACCGAACTTGAAACAAAAGCAAACCCAACTATTATTTTAATTGCTGGTTTAAATGGTGCCGGTAAAACTACTTTTGCCGGTAAATTAGCTTTACACTTAAAAGGCAAGGGTAAAAAACCTTTATTAGTTGCTGGTGATATGTATCGCCCAGCAGCGGTAGATCAATTGGAGGTTTTAGGAACTTCTGTTGGTGTATCTGTTTATGCAAACCGCGATTCTAAAGACCCGGTTGGTATTGCTTTAGAAGGTATTGAGCATGGTAAACAAAACGGAAATAATGTAATCATTATCGATACGGCTGGTCGTTTAGCGATTGACGAATCTTTAATGAACGAGATTTCGGAAGTTAAAGCCAAAACGCAACCACACGAAATTTTATTCGTAGTGGATTCGATGACGGGTCAGGATGCGGTAAACACAGCAAAAGTTTTTAACGACAGATTAGATTTTACGGGTGTTGTTTTAACCAAATTAGATGGTGATACTCGTGGTGGTGCTGCGCTTTCCATTAAATCGGTAGTCAACAAACCGATAAAATTTATTGGTACGGGCGAGAAAATGGAAGCACTTGATGTGTTTTATCCAGACCGTATGGCATCGCGTATTTTAGGTATGGGTGATGTGGTTTCACTTGTTGAACGTGCTCAAATGCAGTTTGATGAGAAAGAAGCTGCAGAACTACAGAAAAAAATCCGCAAAAATAAATTCGATTTCAACGATTTCTATAACCAAATTCAGCAGATTAAGAAGATGGGTAATATGAAAGATTTGATGGGTATGATTCCAGGTGTGGGCAAAATGATGAAGAATGTTGACATTCAGGATGATGCTTTTAAATCTATTGAAGCAATTATTAACTCGATGACACCGTTTGAAAAAGAAAATCCGGATGCGATTCAACAAAGCCGCCGTTTAAGAATTGCAAAAGGTTCTGGTAGCAAGGTTGAAGAGGTTACTAAATTAATTAAGCAGTTTGAAGATATGCGTAAAATGATGAAACAGTTTTCGAACCCGGCAGCCGCAGCAGCAATGATGAAAGGTATGCCGAAAATGCCAATGGGTAGAAGGTAGGGTTTTCGAAAGTTAAAAGCAGAAAGACTAAAGCTTAAAGCGAAAATAGCTTATTGTAAATATTTGAAAATCTCAATCAGAAATGGTTGAGATTTTTTTTGATCCAAGACCTATAAGGTTTTGAAAACCTTATAGGTCTAATCTGCAACATTTCATTTTTCATTGCCGCTAGTTTCAACCAACTGTATTTAGATATTTCTTTATATATTAGCCTGAACCAAATATTTATTCATCCCCGAATAATATAACATCCCATTTTTTTTACCGAGAAATTAATGCTTGTAAAAACATACGGGAGTGCAGTTTTTGGCGTGAATGCTTTGACGATAACGATTGAAGTAAGCATTAGCGCTGGCACTAAATATTACATGGTTGGGTTGCCAGATAACGCTGTTAAAGAAAGTTTGCAGAGGGTAGAAAGTGCCATTCATGTAGCGGGTTTCAGAATGCCTCGTCAAAAAATTGTGGTTAACCTTGCGCCTGCTGATATTAGAAAAGAGGGCTCTGCTTACGATTTGCCGATTGCCATTGGAATTTTAGCAGCGTCTGGACAAATCCCATCAGAAGATTTAGAAAACTATTTTGGACACAGTAAATTACTACATTAAAAAAATGGAGCAATTAGATGCTCCAAATTCAATTAGTAAGCGATTTATTCTAGATAGAAAAGCTAATTATTTCTTTAAAAAAGGTCAAAAAGATTCATCACTAATTTACAGTAAAAAAAGATTAAGTATGGATGCTAAAGACGAATTGCAGAATGGTAAGATGGCCAGTAGCGTTATAACTGGCAATTTATATTTGAGCTATACTAATATGGCGGGTGTTTACCTCGATTTGAATAAATTAGATAGCGTGCAAAAATATCTTAAACAAGCTGCAGATTTTTAAAAAAATACCCAAAAAATGTTGATGAAGAAAATGTGATGCTTTACGAGCAAATTAGGATATCTTATTTATTTGCAGCCAAAAAGTTTGCTGAAGCCGAACAACAACAAGAAATTTTATTGAAAAGAGTAAAAGTTGTTTACGAAAAAGAAAATGCAAGTACCGTTGCAGAAATGGGAGTCCTTTTTCAGTTAGAAGCAAAAGACAAATCAATACACAACTTAAGTGAAACCGTTACACTATCGCAAACCAAATTGCTGCGAAACACATTGTGGTTAGCTGTAAGCACCTTAACATTTCTATTAGCTATTTCAGTAGCGTTTTTACTGTATTTTTTCCATAGGCAAAAAAAGTTGAAAACCGAAAGCGAGAAAGTGCAGCTGGACCAGCAACTTCTACGCACACAAATGGAACCTCATTTTATTTTCAATACACTTTCTGCTTTGCAAAGTTTTATCCGTTTTTAACGATAATGAAAAAGCATTAAAATACCTTCATCAATTTGGTCGCTTGTTAAGAAGTAGCTTGCAGCTATCAAGAGAAAGTTGGGTAAAATTGAGTGAAGAAATTGAAGCGCTGGAAAACTATCTCAGTTTACAAAAAATGCGATATGACGATGCTTTCAATTATCAAATAAATATTGATGAAGTACATGAAACGGAAAGTATGTTAGTCCCACCAATGTTAATGCAACCATTTGTAGAAAATGCAATTCTGCATGGTATTAATCCAAACGGGAAAAATGGGCTTATCACAATAAATTTCGATATCGAAAACGAAATTCTTGTTGTTAACATTAAAGACAACGGAAATGGCAAATCCACTGTTGTAAAATCATCAACTCATCAATCATTATTAACCAGAATCAGCAAAGAACGCTTATCATACATAGCTAAAGAAAGTGGTTTAAATGCAGGTATCGATATTAAAAACGATGAGAAATTGGGTACAGTTGTTACAATTACTATCCCGATAAAATCTGGAGAATGCAAAAACAAAAAACGGCTTTATTCTATCAAATAAAGGTTTAAGTTCTGCGAATAATAATTAAGGTAAACACTACCTGCAATTAATTGTATTTTAGATAGGTAAAAATCTAAGAAGTATGCAGAATGTAGTTATCAAGTTTCAGAATCCTTTTAACGAATTTGAAGAGTCTATTATTTACAGCAATAAGGAACAAACAATACAATCGTTTTTAGCTATAAATTGGGAAAAATTAAATACCGATATATATGAAAAACATGATGATGTAATACACGACTATTATTTTTTTGAGGTTAGCTACATCGATTTTGGGAACCATAAAAACATCCTAAATATTGGTGGCGCTTATACACACGGTGAAAATTTAGAACTGAATGGCGTGCAGTTTGATGTTCGCTACACTTGCCCAATTGAAAAAACCAGCAAAGGCTTTTTTGGTCTTGGTGCTGCAACAACGAAAACGGTTTCCAGCGAAATTTGGATGGAAGAATGCAGCAAACCTTTTGTAGTTGAATGTCTTAAAGCTTTTTTAAATCATGATACCGTATTTCTGGAAGATGAGATTATTAACAACGGTGTTTCAAGTTTTTAATACATAGCCATAAATATGAAAGTGATTTATCTATTTCTCTTTATCTGTTTTTCGAGTTTCACAAATTTATCGGCTCAAGAAACTACTAACTATTACAAAGGATTAATTAACAATAAGCCTGTTCGGTTATACTTAAAACAACAGACGAATGACTGCGGTGCTCCTGATATTTATTCAGCAATTTATCAATACGGTAATGGCAAAAACTGGATAGAATTACATATTCAAACAAACAACAAAGGGAATTTTGCAATGACAGAATATCTTTTCACAGGCGTTCTTATCTTAAATAAAAAACAGAATATTTTAGAAGGTGTATGGATAAGTCCTGATAATAAAACACACTTTAAAGTTGTTTTAAATAAGCAAAGCTTGCCTGCTAAACTAAAAGAAATATTTGAAGAAGCTTTAGAAAGAACTCACTACGAAAATTACGACTGTTAAAAAATCTTAAATAAATGGAATCAAATAGCTTAGAGATTAGCAAGCAAAAAAATAGCAATCTATCTATTTTGCTTATTATCGTTAACATTATTCTTCTTTTGGTTTTCGCAAAAATTGGCACCTTAAGCGAAGACCAAGAAATAATCAGTTACATTCTTCTAGTAATTGGCGGTACTATCTTGCTTGGTGGCTATGCTTTCAGTTATCATGGCAAAGGTTATAGAATTGCAAAATGGTTATTCGGCATTGCCTTAATCATTTCCATTGCACTATTTGTTTTATTGTGGTATGTAGCTGGTTTGGCTAAAGCCTTTCAACATTAATAATGAAACTGAACCTAATTAATAAAATATATATCGCAATTGCGATAGGCTTAAGCATTGGAATTGCAATTAAATTTTTCAGCTTTAAAAGCTGGGATAGGTACTATTACGTAACCAGTATTTGTGCGCCAAGCACTCAGCCGATAGCGATACGTAATGCACATTTCATCTTGGCAGACGGCGAAACAGATTTTATAACTCACACCGATGTTGATGATTTTAATACAAATTGGGGACAAGATGATTTCATTTCGAGCGATTTTGAAAAGCAGAGATTACCGTTAAAATTGGTGCTTCAATACGCTTCTTACAGAGACAAAAAGTTCTACAACGATACGATTAACCTTAATGAGAATGAAATCAGAAGTATTTTCAAATCGGCCATTCGCAATAAGCAAGCCATTGGGTTTTCTAAATATGGAGGTGTTAGCGGAAAAGGCTTAAGCTTTTTAATTGGAATTGCAAACGATGGTAATCTTGCCGTTTGGTTGCAAGGAATTTATTTAGATAAATTTCTTGTAAAACAGAAGTTAAAGGCTAAGCAACCGCAGGGCGATGATACTTATTATGGTGCCCAACTTACAAAAGAAGCTTACCTTAAGCAGCGTTTTGAACGCTTATCAGATAGTTTAAAAAACAAGCTTGATAAAGGCTTCGAAGCTAGAGCGAATTACATTGATACACCAACTCGCTACATCGAAAAAAATACCGAACTATGGGAGTATCAAAAGAAAAATAAATACATAGAATGATGGTAAATCATCAAAATATCGGCGAATAATAAATTGTTTGCAGCGAATAATAGAGAACAAATTTTGATGAAGAAAAACTAATTAAATTGGTTTACAAATCACAGCAATAATGATTACAACTTTAAAATTCTGTTTTACAATTACGCTTCTTTTCTTCTCCACCGCAATTTTTGCCCAATTGCCCGAAGAAATTAAATGGAAACACCTTCAAAAAACCTACAATGCCGATAGTAGCGAATTGGTGCTCAGTTTAAATAACCAGTTGTTGCAAGGCAAGTATAAAATTCCTTTTGATGAAGGTGGTTTCGCCCTCTACAACATTAAAAGAGGCATAATTACTGGCGAAGCGTTTTGGTATTCGCAAGGCGGAAGAATGGAATGTAAGCTTTATTACAAAAACGGCGTTCGAAATGGCTTAAAAGAAAATTACGATAACGAAGGCAAAGTTTGGCTGCGTCAGGAATATAAGGATGGCAAGAAAAATGGTACTAGCGAAATGCACAGCAGTGGTAAATTGGTTAATAAATCAGTTTATAAGGCCGATAAAAAACATGGTTTATCTCAAACTTTTTCTGGCGACCAGGTAACAACTGAAGCTTATTATGAAAACGATTTGCGTAACGGAACATCCAAAACTTACAGTTTGGATGGAAAATTAGCTACAGAAATTAATTATAAAGGCGATAAACGAGATGGTATTTATCGGGTCTATAACGATGGTCAAATCATGACGGAAACGAATTATAAAGATGATGTACAGAATGGCTTATCGACCACTTATTCAATGGGGAAGAAAAATATGGATGCAGAGTTTGTAAATGGTAAACGCCACGGCGTTGCGCATATGTACAAGCCAGATGGAACTGCACTTTTTACCCATTATTACCTCAACGGAGAGAAAGTTACGGGAGCCATTTATAACCAAGCGCAGAAGAGATAATTTTGGCGGTCGTCATTGCGAGGTACGAAGCAATCTCATACGCTTTGCATAATAACTTTAATAAGATTGCTTCAATCGATGAAAAACCGATTTCCCAATGACGGAAAATTAATAAATAATGAACATTGACCGATACATAACATCATTATAGCAATGAAAAATCTTTTAATTCTTTTCGCAATTATTCTAACTATGGTTTCATGTAATAATGATTACAAATATACTGATGTGGAAACAGAGCAATTTCTAAACGAAGTAATCAAAAATGCAAAAGTAACCATCACTGATATTACCGAAAGAGATAGGAAACCAGCTGATAAGTTCGGCATAATTACCAGACATACCTTGTCTAAAGAAGACCTAGATGAATACAATAAAAGCAATGGAACAATTGTAAATAAAGCAGATAATCTTTATGATTTTGCAACTTATCAAGTGAAGGATTACGAACTTAAAAACGAAAAAAATGAGTTTTTAAAATTTTTTGATACAAAATGGAAGCTATAGTTTTGAGATTCTTACAAATCGATTAGCTCGAAATCTTGATGAGTTGCTCTGGGAATTCAGCAATTTAGGTCAAGTATTGTCTTTCATTATTTGGGTTTTCGTTGCTTTGTTATGCATTTGTTATTTATCTATGTATAGTCGCAATAAATTAATCATCCTACAATGAAAAAAATAGTTTTAATCACCTCGCTTCTTTTAATAAAATTATCAGCCTTCGCTCAAGAAAAACTTGTGAAAGACCTCGATTTCGATGGCAAAAAAGACACTGTTTACATCGACCAAAAAGCAGCGCAAATCGTATGCAGATTGTCGACGCAAAATTTTAAAAAATTGAAGAGCAAGACTTTCGAAATGTCAAGCAATAATACTTTTATTAAATCGACCCGAAATGGATTTGAATTAAGAAATAATTGGATGCGGGCTGGCTTTGCTTGTCAGTTTAGGTACGAGAAAAAGGAAAAACGCATACGTTTAATTGGAATAAATGAGTATGCTTTTGGCAACGCTGCTAACGAGGGTAGTGGCGAAGCGAGCGCAAACTTATTAACGGGAGATTACATTGGCAATTGGAATTACTACGACCATTTGGCAAATAACGAAAAAGGCGAATTGGTAAAAATCCCAACCATAAAAACTAAGATGAAATTCAACAAAATTTATCTTGAAGGGTTTAATGAAGAGAGCTATTTTTCTTATCAAACACAATTAGAAGGACCTGTAGAAAAACATAAAACTGCGGAAAAGAATAGGAGAGCTAAAACCAAATGATTTACCTTCCTCATTTATAGTATTTCCCGTTGTAATAATTTTACCAGCACAAGCTTCGCAAAAGAAGTAATGGAAACCGATTTTTATAAATCGTTGTAGAAAGCCTATGCAATAAGAACATCATTGCGAGGCAATCTTAAGGATTAATGACTTATTTAATAGGGGCGTAATTCAAATTTCAGCATCATAAAAATACAGCACACTGTAAATTTTCGAAAACAAGTTAATTTGCACCATTTTTTGCATTTACTTTGAAAAAGTTTTCGATATAATTTATCTATGAAGCATAAAGTTTTTAAAACGATAAAATGGTTTTTTGCGATTCTTATCGCACTGATAGTGCTACTATTTTTGGTTACCTATTTCTACATGAAAAAGCCATTATTTGGTAAGGCGGCAGAAGGTGCAAGACTAGAGCGAATGAAAAAATCGCCAAATTTTAAGGATGGCGTTTTCCAAAACATTCATAATACTCCAGCTGTAACCGAAGGTTACACTACTATGGGTATTATTGCCGATAAATTATTCACAAACTATCCAAGATTGACTCCTGTTGATAGCATTCCATCTAAAAAAGTAGATTTACTGAACCTGCCAATTGATGAAGATGTTTTAGTTTGGTTCGGTCATTCCTCTTATTTCATCCAACTGGATGGTAAACGAATACTGGTCGACCCAGTGTTTAGTGGAAATGCCTCGCCAATTCCGGGAACGGTTGTAGCATTTAAAGGAACGGAGCGTTATAAAGTAGAGGATTTACCAAATATCGATTACCTTATTATCTCTCATGACCATTACGACCACGTGGATTACGAAAGTTTAATCAAGCTAAAATCTAAAACTAAAAAAGTTATCTGTGGCTTAGGCGTGGGTGCCGATTTTGAAGAATGGGGCTACAACGTAAACGATATTTTAGAAAAAGATTGGAATGAAACCATCGATTTGGGAAGCGGTTTTTTCATTCACACCACACCGGCCAGACATTTTTCGAGTAGAGGTTTCAGCAGAAATAATACCCTTTGGATGTCGTACGTTTTTCAAAGCCCGAGCATGAAAATTTACATTGGTGGCGATAGTGGTTACGATACACATTACGCTACTATTGGCAAAAAATTTGGACCGATAGACTTAGCGATTTTAGAAGATGGTCAGTACGATAAAAAATGGAAATACATCCATCTGATGCCGGAACAAGGTTTACAAGCCGCAAAAGATTTAAATGCAAAACGATTGTTTCCTGTGCATTCATCAAAATTCGTATTGGCAAATCACCCTTGGGATGAACCTTTGATGAAAATTACAGAATTGAATAAGAAAGCGAAAATTCCACTGGTTACACCAATAATTGGCGAATTTGTTTACCTAAAAAATGATAAGCAAGTTTTTAAACAATGGTGGGTCGGCGTTAAATAAATTCTACTTTAGTAAACACGCTTTGGAGTAAATAAATCACTTTATCTCCGCAATCGTTAATCTATTAGTTTTTTTGTTAAGAATTTATATTAGTTGTTTTAAGCCCCTCAAAAGCTTAAAATCTGTAATTTTTCCATGTTTTTCAATGTTGTTTTCAACTTAAAACTTAATCGTTGGCATAGTGATTGTAAACCTGACGTTACATTTACTAACCGAATTTGTTGTCTACCCCGGCAAATTCATAATTGAAAAACAGAACATGAAAAAGACAATTCAAATTTTTAGCGTGATTTTAATTGCGTTAACAGTAATGGTATCTTGTAAAAAAGATACTGCCCCTTCAGACAGAGATTTTTTTGTTGGAACTTATACTGGAACAGTATCTTACCGTAGCGGCACAACCACTATAAATAGTACCGATGGTAAAGTAACCGTAACTAAAATTGGAGAAAATTACAGATTTTTCTTCGGTAGCGGGATTCCAGATATTACAGGAGTTAGGTTTGAGAAAACAGACGACAATACTTATGTAAGTGTCGGAACTGGATTAACAGGCATAAGTGTCGATGCAAGTAACCTTAAAATATTGGTTTCAAAAGATGGTGAAACCTGGACTGCAAATTGCACCAGATAGTTTATTTAACATAAAAGTCCTGATTTTGCATCAGGACTTTTTTTATAATTCTTCTTCTTCCTCGTCCTCTTCTTCAGGCACATATTTCTCAATAGCCTGCCCAATCGCATTAACTTCTTCGTCTTCCTCAAAAATCGGAAGCTCAGTTTTATAATCCATTTTTAACCAAATCGAAGAGGTATCTTTCTGAATTTGAATGTATTCTTTACCATCTTTAAAAATGGTGTATTGGTCATTTCCTTCCGGGAAAACCGAATAATTTACTGGGCCAATTTCTATATCAAAAGGTTCTTCCATCGCTACTTTTTTCACCAAAGATAAAGCTTAAAATGGAATAATAGATTGCCAAAAAAGATTTAGAAACTAACGTTCTGGTTTACCATAGCGGTTTACAGTCCCGCCATACACTTCAATCTTTTTCAAACCTATAAGGTTTTAAAATCCTTATAGTTTAATCAAAAGTATTTTCGCTGCTGTCGGGTTTAGGCACAAAGCCTCAATCCCTTGGCAAAACAAAACCCAGTGCAGGAAATTAACATTTTCGTAAAAATTTGGCATTGCATTGATATTGACATAAATTGAAGAAAATAGATGTTAAATTGCCGCATCAAATGTGGTTTTAATAGAATGAAATTAGCGTACAAAAAAATTGTTGTTAAAGTTGGGTCGAATGTAATAACTCAGGCAAACGGATTACCAGATGAATCCCGAATTCAACATTTGGTTAATCAATTGGCTGAAATAAAAAAGCAAGGAATTGAAGTAATTTTGGTTTCATCAGGTGCGGTAGCATCAGGTAGAAGCCTTATAAAAGTTTCCGAAAAGCAAGATGCCGTTACAACAAGACAATTATTAGCCGCAATTGGTCAGGTAAAATTGATTAATACTTACTCCAATTTCTTCGAACCACATAAAATAAAATGTGCACAGGTTTTAGTAACAAAAGAAGATTTTAGAGATAGGGCACATTACCTCAACATGAAAAACTGTATGCAAATTTTGCTGCAGAACGATGTAATTCCTGTTGTTAACGAAAACGATGTTGTTTCGGTAACCGAATTAATGTTTACTGATAATGATGAGTTGGCAGGTTTAATTGCATCAATGTTAAATGCCGATGCACTCATCATTTTATCAAACGTAAATGGCATTTACAACGGCGATCCTAAAATAGAAGGTTCTGAAGTTATTGAAGAGATTTCGGGTTCAGTTTCAAATCTGGCTTCATTTATTCAAACTGGTAAATCACAATTTGGTCGTGGTGGCATGGTAACAAAATCGACCATGGCGCAAAAGGTTGCCAAACTTGGCATCACAGTTCACATTGCCAACGGAACTACAGATAATGTGCTTACATCTTTATTAGATAAAAATCTTATCCACACACGCTTTGTGCCTGAGAAAATTAAATCGGGCAAAAAGAAATGGATAGCGCATTCAGAAACTTCGGCAACGGGTGTAGTAAAGCTAAATAATGGTGCAAAAGAAGTTTTAACATCTGGCAAAGCCACAAGTTTATTGCCTATTGGTATAATCGAAATTCAATCAGATTTTTTAAAAGGCGATATTATTAAAATTATGGATGAAAAAAACCAGCTTATTGGCTTAGGTATAGCCGAGTACGGTTCTGACAAGGCAAAAGAAAGAATCGGATTAAAAAAACAAAAAGCTTTGGTGCATTACGATTATTTTTACTCTGCGATATAAGTTGAAAGACTAAAGCAGAAAGACCAAAGCCATGGGGAAGTTTTATACTATCGTCATTGCGAGGTACGAAGCAATCTTAATGCTTTCCAATACATCAATCTTTATACTTGATTCCCGCTACTTGATACTACAAAAAATGAACTATAAACAATACTTCGAAAAGGCGCAACAAGCAAGCCGCACAATGGTAAGCTTGAGCAAAGATAAAATCAATACAGTATTAGCAAATTTAGCTGATGCTTTAGTTATTCATACAGCAGAAATCTTAGCTGAAAATGCTAAAGATTTGGAGAAAATGCCTCAGGAAGATCCGAAATACGATAGACTTAAACTCACCGAACAGCGTATTTCTGATATTGCAAATGATGTTAAAAACGTAGTCAATTTAGATAGTCCGTTGGGCGAAGTGCTTTCAGATAAAACTCTTGAAAATAAACTTCATATTCAAAAAATTAGGGTTCCGCTTGGTGTTGTTGGGGTTATTTATGAAGCCCGTCCAAATGTTACTGCCGATGTATTTTCACTTTGTTTTAAAACCGGAAATGTTGCTGTGTTAAAAGGTGGGAGCGATGCAGAATGTTCAAACCTTGCAATTACAAAAGTGATTCAAAATGTTTTGAAAACACACAATATAAACCCTGATGTTTTAACTTTATTGCCAACAGAAAGAGCTGCTACCGAAGCTTTGCTTAATGCAAGAGGATTTGTAGATGTACTCATTCCTCGCGGCAGTCAATCGTTAATTAATTACGTTCGCGAAAACAGTAAAATTCCAGTAATTGAAACCGGAGCAGGAATTGTTCATACTTATTTTGATGAAACCGGAGATTTAGAAAAAGGAAAGGCAATTATTTTTAACGCAAAAACAAGAAGAGTAAGCGTTTGTAATTCGTTAGATTGTCTATTAATTCATCAAAACAGGTTAAATGATTTATCTGTGCTTTTATCGCCTTTGGCTGATGCAAAAGTTGAAATTTTCGCGGATGAAAAAAGCTATGATGTTTTGAAAAACTCCTATCCGGCTACGCTTTTACAAACGGCTACAGCCGAGCATTTTGGCACCGAGTTTTTATCTTTAAAGTTAGCAGTTAAAGTGGTTGAAGATTTAGATTCAGCATTAAATCACATTGCTAATTATAGTTCTAAACATAGCGAAGCCATTATCTCAGAAAATGCAGAAAACATTACCAGATTTTTAAATGAGGTAGATGCGGCTGCGGTCTATGCCAATGCTTCAACAGGATTTACGGATGGCGCTCAGTTTGGTTTAGGTGCAGAAATTGGCATTAGTACACAAAAACTCCACGCACGTGGGCCAATGGGGCTGCAGGAATTAACCAGTTATAAATGGGTAGTTAGAGGTGATGGGCAAGTGAGGGGATAGACAACGCGTCATTGCTAGGCACGAAGCAATCTTACAATTTGGATTATACCTTTCGCTTTAAGATTGCTTCGTGCCTAGCAATGACGAAAACACTAGTGAACCAATTAAATCTCAAACACTTCTCCCCTTTCTGGCGCAACAACATTAAAACCTTCGTCCTGCAAAGCAGCGGTTAAACTCTGTAAGCTTTTATCCTCACCATGTACCAGAAAAACCTTTTTAGGTTGCCCTGTTTGTTTTACCGTTCTCATTAAATCGTCATGGTCGCCGTGGCCACTTAATAAATCTGTTTGGCGAATGGTTGCATAGACCATCATTTCGCGGTCTTTAATTCTAACAATTGGTGCACCACTTAAAAGTTTGTAACCAAGCGTTCCTTTGGCACAATAACCAATAAAAAGAATGGTACAGTAATAGTTTTGTATGTTGTAGTATAAGTGATCTTGAATTCGTCCGCCCTCTAGCATTCCGGCTGATGAAATGATGATACAAGGATCGAAATAATTAGAAACATCCTTACTCTCTTTCATCGTTTGAACGTAAGCCAAATGCTCAAATTCAAATTCATCACCCATGGTTTTATAAAAATCTTTAGCTTCTTGATTAACCAGATTATGATGCTTACGATAAACATCAGTTGCCTGTATCGCCATCGGACTATCAACAAAAATTTGAACCGGAGGCAAAAGCTTTTTTGTAAAAATCTGGTTTAGTGCAAAAACCAACGATTGCGTTCTGCCAATACTAAACGCCGGAATAATTAATCTTCCGGGTGTTTTAATGCAAGCTTCTTCAATTTCTTTAACCAATCGCTCTTCCAAAGTTTGGTCTTTGGTATGGTACCGACCCCCATAAGTAGATTCGCAAACAAAATAATCTACTTCGGGCATTGGCTCAGGCTTTACCAAAACCGGATAATTTTCCCTACCAATATCACCAGAGAAAGCAATTTTCTTCTCTTCGCCGTTATCATTTATGGTTAAAACAGCTGCTGCTGCACCTAATAAATGGCCAACCGGAATAAAAGTTAAACTAATATCCCCATTAATTCTAAAAGGCTTGTTAAATGCGATGGTTACGAATCTATCAATCGTATCCATCACATGTTTATGCAGATACAAAGGTTTTGGGCCACTAAAATTTCCTCGTTTGGTACGTGGTTTTCGACTTTGCTTACGTAAAAAAAGCTCAACAGAATCGAATAATAATATGGAAGTTAAATCAGCAGTTGGCGGTGTGCAAAGCACTTGCCCATCAAAACCAAGGCGTACTAAAGTTGGTAAGTTACCCGAATGGTCAATGTGTGCATGGGTTAAAATCACCAAATTTATATCTGATGGATCGAAAGGAAATTGCTGGTTTTCTTCCTGATAGGTTTCCTTTTCGTAATCCAAACCACAATCTATCAGTATTTTGTAATGCCCAACCTCTAACAGGTGCATACTTCCGGTTACTTGTTGTGCAGCGCCCCAAAACGTTAACTTCATCTTCTAATCTTTCGGTAAATTGTTTGGTGTAAAGTAGTACAATTGCATGAGTTTTTAAACAATAGGTGGTAATTTTTTGGTTATTGGAGCTTTACTTAATGCTAACTTTGCTCCTACACAGTTATTTAATACGTTTTCTTCGAAGCCATTGGCGAGTTTGTCGATATTTACTTTCAGTTGGTCGAATAGGCTTTAAATGGCGTAACAAAAAACTTATCATTGTTTCTAATTAATATAAAACGAGTAACATGAAATACTTTAAAAGCTTCCCGATAGAATTATTTTTCTGGATTACGGCTTTAGTATTATTGGCAACATCCAATGCTCATGAACATCATTTTACACTTTGCCCGCTGGCAAATTTAGGCTTCGAAAGTTGGTGCCCCGGTTGTGGATTAGGCCGATCGATAAGCCATATTTTCCACGGAGAATTTAGCGAAAGTTTTAAACAACATTGGTTTGGATTTCCGGCGCTGGCAATTATTGGTTACAGAATAATAGTTTTAATTAACAACATAACACAAAACAAACACACAATATCAAAAATATAACATTATGGATATTTATCAATCACCTCTTATGTCGTTACCAGGTATAACGCCAGAAGAATTTTCATACTTACAACAAGCAACTACAGGTTTAACCGAGCAGCAATTACGTAACTTTTTGATGGTTTACAGCAGCAAAAGAAAAAACCCATCAGATATGTTAATATTCTGTATCATCGGTTTATTGGTTGTTCCGGGCTTACAACGCTTTATAATTGGCCAAATTGGTATGGGTTTATTGTATTTGTTTACAATCGGCTTGTGTTTCATAGGTTCAATCGTAGATATTATTAACCACAAACAATTAGCTTTTGAGCATAATCAAAAAATGGCTTTCGAAAGTTTGCAAATGGTTAGAATGGGCGGATTTCAGTAATCTTTTATCCGAAAAGCAAGTTCAGTTCAATAATTAAGCGTTAGTCCCGCTATACATTACAAGTCCGCACCCGATGAAGAATCGGGTTTGCGGGCTTTTCATTTCTATCGGGTTTAGCCTTGTAAATATTGTATTTCTTGGGTTTGGTTTTACCACCCCTAATGTCATTAACTTAAGAAAAGCCGTTGTCAGTCTGAGCTTGTCGAAGACCTTTTTTTTATTGTAAACAAAAGATTGTGTCCTTCGACAAGCTCAGGATGACAAGCGCATAAAAAAATTCCTTTCTAACTAAAACCTCAAAATTTCTATCTTTATACCATGAGATTATCAGAAATCACCAACTACCTCGAAAGTATCGCACCCTTAAATTATCAGGAAGATTACGATAATTCAGGTTTAATTGTCGGCGATCCGAACATGGAAGTTCGGGCTGCTCTTGTGGCTTTAGATTGTGTAGAAAAAATCGTTGACGAAGCTATTTCAACAGGCTGTAATCTCATTATTACCCATCACCCCATTGTTTTTAAAGGCCTAAAAAAATTCAACGGAAAAAACTATGTGGAGCGTGTTATACTAAAAGCAATAAAAAATAATGTAGCATTATACGCAATACATACCAATCTGGATAGTGTACACACAGGCGTTAACGCCAGAATATGTGAGCGGTTAGGTTTAACAGGCACTAAAGTTTTAGCACCGAAATCAGGGATTCTCAAGAAACTGGTAACTTTTTGTCCGCATGCACAGGCAGAACAATTGCGCCAGGCACTTTTTTATGCTGGTGCGGGCAACATTGGCAAGTATAGCGAAACCAGTTTTAATACAAATGGCACAGGTACTTTTAAAGGAAATGAATCTGCAGAACCTTATGTCGGCGAAAAGGGCATTCAACATCACGAAGCCGAAGTACGCATAGAAACCATTTTCCCGGCACAAGCGAAAAGAAAAGTTTTAGTCGCACTTTTCGAAAACCATCCTTACGAAGAAGTAGCCTACGATATTTACAACTTGGAAAACAAACACCAGCAAGTTGGTTCTGGTATGTTGGGTTGGCTAGAGTATGATATGGAATCTTATGATTTTCTCCACATGGTAAAAGATAAAATGAATGCCAAAGTTGTGCGCCATACATCGGTTTTGCCTAAAAGGATAAAAAAAGTTGCAGTTTGTGGTGGCTCAGGCAGTTTTCTATTAAAAGAAGCTATTGCTGCAGGTGCTGATGCTTTTATTACTGCCGATTTTAAATATCACGAGTTTTTTGATGCCGAAGAAAAAATCATCATTGCCGACATCGGACACTTTGAAACTGAACAATTTACATCAAATTTATTGGTTGAAATTATTCAGAAAAAATTTACTAACTTTGCAATCCGTTTAACGGAGCAAAATACAAACCCCATAAATTACTTGTTTTAATGGAACAAACCGTAGAACAAAAGCTAAAGGCTTTATACGAATTACAAAATATCCACACAAAAATCGATAAAATCCGTCAGGTTAGAGGCGAATTACCAATGGAAGTTGCCGACCTTGAGGATGATGTGTTAGGATTAGAAACCAGAATTCAGAAAATTAAGTCAGAACTTGATGATCTTGAAGATTCTATCGTAACCCGTAAAAACACAATTAAAGATGCGCAAGCAGCTATAAAAAGATACGATACTCAATTAAAAGAAGTTAAAAACAATCGTGAATACGATGCTTTAACTAAAGAAATTGAAATTCAAGGATTAGACATTCAGGTTTCTGAAAAGAAAATTAAAGAGCACGGTTTCGAAATTACTTCAAAAACTGAAATCTACCAAGCTGCTTTAACAGATTTAGAAGGCAGAAAGAAAGATTTAGATATTAAGAAAAACGAACTGGGCGTAATTACTTCAGAGACTGAAAAAGAGGAGCAAGATTTACAAGCTAAAGCTGATAAATCAGAGCCTGCTATCGAAGAGCGTTTATTAGTAGCTTACAAGCGTTTACGCAAAAATGCTATCAACGGTTTAGCTGTTGTAACTATCGATCGCGATTCATGTTCTGGATGTTTCAATCAAATTCCACCTCAGCGTCAATTAGATATTCGTCAGCGTAAAAAAATTATCGTTTGCGAGCACTGCGGACGTATTTTGGTTGATGAGGCTTTAACTCACGAAGTTGCTGAAGCTTAATTCAAAATAAAATTTTTTAAAAGGTCTTGAAATTCTCAAGGCCTTTTTTGTTTTTAAGGCAAAAACTTTTTTAATTGTACCTATATTAAATTTAAGGTACAATATTTGTTCTTTAGCGATTTAAATATAAACGCGAATACTACAGCATGACTAAAAGCTTACGATTATTTTTTCTAATCGCTCTCTTGACTCCATTTTCAGCATTTTCAAATTTCGATTTTAACGCAAATTGCCTTAAGGCATATAAAAGTATTTTTGAGTTAAAGCTGGGTAATGCAAGAGCTTATATTTCAACAGAAAAGAAATTGAGGCCTAATAATTCAATCATTCCATTGCTGGAGAATTATGTAGATTATTTTGTATTAATAACATCTGATAGTAAAGCAGATTTCGACAGGCTAAAAGGCAATAAATCGGCTCGTTTAGACCAAATAAGCGATGATGATAAGAGTTCTCCATTCTACTTATATGCTCAAGCAGAAATCAATCTTCAGTGGGCTTTAGCCCGTGGTCGTTTTGGAGAGTATTTTAATGCTGCATTGGAAATTCGAAAAGCAAATAATCTCTTACAGGAGAATGCTAAAAAATTCCCAAATTTTTTGCTAAATACAAAAGGCTTAGGTTTAATTAATGCGGTTATGGGAAATTTACCAGACGGCGCATTAAAAAGCACACTAGCTACTTTCGGTATCAAAGGCAATTTACAAAACGGTTTAAACATGCTGGATAAGCTTGCCGAAAGTTTACCAAAAACAGCTTATGAGCCATTTTATGAGGAACTGGTTTTTTATTATGCCTACGTTTTAAGTGATGTAGCACATAGCCCATCAGCTTATGCAAAAACCATGAAATTTACGCAGCGTATTGCCGATTCGAGTTTATTAAAAAGCTATTTGCAAGGATATATTTGCATTAAAACTGGCCATAACGAAGAAGCAATATCAATTTTAAGTAAGCGACCGGAAGGCGCTACTTTTCAGTCTTTTCCTTATTTAGAGTACCTAGAAGGGGTAGCGCATTTAAATAAATTAGATTTATCCGCAGCAACTTATCTAAATAAGTTTTTACAAACGAATAAGGGCGTAAACTACATTAAAGACTCTAACCTTCGGTTAGCATGGATTGCGCTCTTAAAAGGCGACAAAAGTGGTTATTCATCATATGCTAAGAAAGTTATTGATGGTGGCTATAGTTATTACGACAAGGACAAACAAGCTCAGAGTGAAGCTACGGCTCCAGCTCCGCCAGCTGATTTATTGAAAGCCAGATTACTTTTTGATGGTGGATATTTTACAAAAGCACTACAACAGCTTGATGATAAAGATGTTGGAAATTATTCATCAGAAAAGGATAAAACAGAATTTACTTACCGAATGGGACGTATAAACGATGATTTAGGAAAAGACGATGCTGCGATTAATTATTACCAATCTACCATAAATCAAGGTAGAAATTTGAAGTACTTTTTTGCTGCAAATGCAGCATTACAAATGGGCAAGGTTTACGAGAAAAAAGGAAATAAGGCTAAAGCAAAAGAGGCTTTCAATACAGCCATCTCCATGAAAAACCATGAATACGAAAACAGTATTGAAAGCCAGGCAAAAGTAGGGTTAAAGCGACTTAATTAAAACCTGTAAACAAAAGCATTAATGTGCATACCTGCTCCGACTGAAGCAAATACTGCCACATCGCCTTTTTTTACTTTATATCCTTTAACTTGTTCTTTTAACACTAAATCCAACAATGTTGGCACTGTTGCTACACTACTGTTTCCTAGCCATGAAATTGTCATTGGAACTAGGTTTTCTGGCACCGTATCTAAACCATAAAGTTTAAACAGGCGTTTCATAATTGCAGCATCCATTTTGCCATTTGCCTGATGTACGAAAACAATGTTTACGTCTTCAACACTTAATCCAGCCTTATCAATAGCTTTTTTAATAACTTGTGGAACCTGAACAACAGCAAACTCATATAGTTTGCGTCCATTCATTTTAAGGTAGTAATTGCCACTTGTTTCTTCAGGATGAGAACCTTTACCCATCGTTAACAAATTGCCATAATTTACAGCATGGGTTTCAGTTTTATGAGCAAGTATCCCTTGTTTTTCTTCGGTCTTAGCTTCAAATATTACAGCACCAGCACCGTCTGAAAATATCATGCTATCCCTGTCATGCGGATCAATAATTCTTGATAGTGTTTCTGCGCCAATAACTAACACTCGTTTAGCATCGCCGCTTTTAATGTAATAATCGGCTTGTATTGCGCCCTGTACCCAACCCGGGCAGCCAAAAATAATATCATAAGCTACACAATCAGGATTTAGAATACTTAACTGTTGTTTTACTTTTGATGCCAATGAAGGCAAAATATCGATACGATTGCTATTTAATGGGATATCACCAAAATTATGGCAGAATATGATGTAATCTAAAGTTTCTTTATCTATTCCCGCGTTTTCAATAGCTTTTTCTGCTGCTTTTGCACCGATTTGATTACTCAATTGGTCAGGACAGGCATATCGTCTTTCAACGATTTCTGTTATCTCAGAAAATTTATGAATAATTTCTGCATTTTCTTTATCTATGCGATTTCCGTTCTCAAAAAAAACAGAATTTAGAAACTCATTTCCAGAAATAATATTTTCTGGTATATAGCTTCCAGTTCCGGTAATTACCGTATTAATAGTTGTGCTCATAATTATAATACCGCATACTAAAACGGTATGTAGTATAAAACTATGGTTAATAAATTGGAAATGGAAATTTATGCTAAATTATTTTCCTTGGCAAAATTATATAGACCATTCTTCTTATCTACATTTAACTTTTGCAGCATGTTTTTTCGATGCGTATCTACGGTGAAAATACTAATATATAACTTAGTTGCAATTTGTGCAGAAGAAAAATTTTGTCCAATTAGTTTTTTCAACATCACTACGTTTAAGAAACGCTTCATTACTATTATTATATTTTCCATCAACTTCAAATTGTTCGCATTTAGATAATGCTAATACCAGCAATAATTATATCAATAACGCTTTTATTATCTTTAAAAATACCTAATTATCGGTATATATAGAGCGAAATTTTGGCTGTAGCTTTATAGCAGATGAATTCATTATTATAGTATTATCCTACTCTTCAATCACCTAGCCAAAACTCTAAATTAAATTAATAAATATCATGAAAAAATTAACGCTCTCCTTTTTACTATCTGCAGTAATTGCAACATCTTGTTTCGGGCAAGATTTAGGTAAAAACATCATTAAACTTAACTTACTCAGCTTACCATTAAAAAATATTAATGTTGAGTATGAGCGAGGATTAACACAGAGAATATCGGCTGCTATTGGAATCAGATATATGTCGAAAGGGAGCATTCCGTTTGCCAACAGTATAGCAGAACTGTTAAATGATGATGAAGATAATTGGAACGAACGCATTAAAACCGCAAAATTGGGAAACCAAGCCATTACCGCAACCATTCGCTTTTACATGGGAAAAGGCAATTTGAAGGGAATTTATATTGCTCCGTTTGGCAGATATGCTAGATATTCTGCAGCGTTAGATTATCCGTTCGAAGTAGAAAATGGAACAACATCTTACAGTCAGGACATTTATCTTTCTGGCGATTTGACAACACTAACCGGAGGAATTTTATTCGGTTCTCAATTTAACTTGGGAAAACACCTATCTCTGGACTGGTGGATTCTCGGCCCACATTATGGTGGTTCAAATGGCAGCATAGCCGGCAAGAAACCGCTCACAGCAAATGAACAGCAAGCCTTAAGAGAGCAGCTTGAAGAAATTAAAGATTTGCCAATAGTTAAAGCTACTTACACAGTTGATGCAAATGGTGCTGTTGTAGATTTCAAAGGGCCATGGGCAGGAGTTAGGGCAGGATTAAGCTTGGGGTTTAGATTTTAAGAACCAAGCTGCACTTTGGATGTATAAATTCATTAAAATTAACTATGAACTGCACTATTAATAAAGAAGGAAATTGTGGTGACTACGGTTCTGGTAGAATAGACTACTTGTTAACCCAAGCGGAACAAAAAAATTTAGAGTTTTAGACCAACGAAGAGCTATGGCACTCCGCCACTTACTAAAAATAATGTTTATGTTATTGATCCTTGGGGGCGAATTGAACTTGGTTGCGATCAAGTTCATGGCTCTACTCCAACGATAAAATATCGCCGAATATTAGTTAACGAAGTTGCTATATAAATCCGTAATAATCCCTAACTAAAATCATCTATCAAGAAAACAAAAAGTTCTTTCGGACCATGTGCGCCCAATACCAAAGTTTTTTCAATATCTGCGGTTCTGCTCGGCCCTGTAATGTTACTTATCATAGATGGAATTTGGTTTCCATACTTATTTTTCAGAATCTGAAAACCATCTTTTAAATCTAAAACTAATTGACTGGTTTTAGCAATAACAATATGATGGTGAGGAAAAATACTCAGTCTTCTTCCGGCGGCGCCTTGGTTACTAACCATTACGCTGCCGTTTCTGGCGATTAGGGCTTCACACAAGGTTATGCCAACTTCTGCATGCTCAAAATCTTTGTCAGTTTGATAAAAGGGAAATTCATACTTAGAAAGAAATGCCTGAAGTTCTGGTTCCCAACAATAAATTTTGCGCCATTTATATTGGTCTGCCAATTGAAGCATATTTTCGAAAAAATCAATTCCATCTTCGCAAAAGATAAAATTTCCGGCCACAGCTGTAAGTTGCTCCGCAAATAAAACCTCTAATTCATCTTCGTTTTTTTTGTACAGAGGTGATTCTTCTAAATTAGGATAAGGATTTTCACGCTTCTCTAAAAGCGCTTTTCTTATCCTCTTTAGCATTTGCTCCTTAGCCGTGGTATTGTCTTTCATCAACCTAAAAAATAAAACCTTGGATATAGAAATCCAAGGTTTCAAACTTATGCATAAATGTTATTTTTTAAAAGGATTTTATTAATCCTTTAAGCTTCAACAGGAGGAATATTATTTGTTCCAGAACCTTTAGCTGCTTCTTCGGCATTTTCTGTACCGAAAAGGCGTTTACCAAATATGGTTTCTAAATCATCTTTAAATAATACTTCTTTGTCAATTAAGATATCAGCTAACTGAATCAATTTATCTTTATTTTCTTGCAAAAGATTAATTGCTCTTTGATATTGACTTTCAATTAATGCAGAAATTTCCTTATCGATAATTAATGCTGTTTCTTCTGAATATGGCTTATTAAAGTTGTATTCATTTTGGCCTGAAGAATCATAATATGTGATGTTTCCCAGCTTATCATTCAAACCATAAATGGTAATCATTGCTCTGGCTTGTTTGTTTACCTTTTCTAAATCGCTTAAAGCACCCGTAGAAATCGTATCGAAAATTACTTTCTCAGCCGCACGTCCACCCATTGTAGCGCACATTTCATCAAGCATTTGGTGCGGACGAACAATTAAACGTTCTTCTGGTAAATACCAAGCAGCGCCTAAGCTTTGTCCCCGAGGAACAATAGTTACCTTAATAAGTGGGGCAGCGTGTTCTAACATCCAACTCACAGTTGCGTGGCCAGCTTCATGAATTGCAATTGCTCTCTTTTCTGATGGCGTTACAATTTTGTTTTTCTTCTCTAAACCACCAACAATTCTATCAACCGCATCTAAGAAATCTTGTTTATCTACAGCTGTTTTGTTTTTTCTCGCTGCGATTAATGCTGCCTCATTACAAACATTTGCAATATCAGCACCAGAGAAACCAGGTGTTTGTTTTGCTAAAAATTCTGTATCCAATCCTTCGATCATTTTGATTGGCTTAAGATGAACTTCGAAGATTTCTTTACGCTCTCTAACATCTGGTAAGTCAACATAAATTTGTCTGTCAAAACGACCAGCTCTTAGTAATGCTTTATCTAAAACGTCAGCACGGTTTGTAGCAGCCAAAATGATAACGTGTGTATTTGTACCAAAACCATCCATTTCAACCAAAAGTTGATTTAGTGTGTTTTCGCGTTCATCATTTCCCCCCATTACACCATTTTTACCACGAGCACGACCAATTGCGTCAATCTCATCAATAAAAATAATACAAGGTGATTTATCTTTTGCTTGCTTAAACAAATCTCTTACTCTCGATGCACCAACACCAACAAACATCTCCACAAAATCAGACCCTGATAATGAGAAGAAAGGCACTTGAGCTTCTCCTGCAACAGCTTTCGCTAATAAAGTTTTACCTGTACCTGGAGAACCTACTAATAAAGCTCCTTTAGGGATTTTACCACCTAAAACGGTATATTTTTGAGGATTTTTTAAGAATTCTACAATTTCCTGAATTTCTTCTTTTGCACCTTCCAATCCTGCAACATCTTTAAATGTTACTTTTAAATCGTTCTTTTCGTCAAATAAAGTAGCTTTCGATTTTCCAATACTGAAAATCTGACCGCCACCACCAGCACCACCACCCATTCTGCGCATCATAAATATCCAGAAACCAATTAAAAGTAATACCGGGAGTATAATGCTTAAGAACCAACTTGCAAGAGGATTGCTTCTAGTATCTTTTTCTGCCGGAATCTGTTGATCAGCAGGAAGAGCCTTCTGCGTTTCTGCTAGTTTTTTATCTAAAGCATCGAAACTTCCTTCGTTAAAATAAAAAGTTGGCCCGGTTGCAGAACCGAAAGAGTTTTTTGCTCTAAAATCTTTATAAAGTGGTTTTTTATCTAAACTATCCTTTTTAATAAATACTTCAACTTTTACTAAATCTTCTGATTTATAAGCAACAATTCTTTGAACATCGCCCTTTAACAACATTTTCGAAGCGAAATCATTATAATCGATTTTCTTAGTTGTATCGCCAGTAAAAAAATATTGTGCCGCTACAATTGCAATAATTATTGCTGCGTAAACCCAAAAAATATTAAATTTTGGTCCTTTCTGTGGTTTTTTTGGGATGTTTGGTAATTTCTTACCTGGTTTGTTTTCGTTTGTATTTTGATTATCGTTCATTTCTTTTTTTCAAAATTTTGAATGGTTAAGCGCTTTGGTAATTTGTGCTTTCAGCATCGCCCCATAATTCTTCAATGCCATAAAAGTGGCGCTTTTCGGTTTTAAAAATGTGCACAACCACATCAAAATAATCTAAAATTATCCAATCTGCAGATTCAAATCCTTCTTTATGTCTTGGGTCTGCCTGAGTGGCTTTATATATTTCCTTTTCTACACTATCTGCAATAGCCTTTACCTGCGTACCAGAATTGGCACTGCAAATAATAAAAAAATCGGCAACAGAGCTGTGGATATTTCTAAGGTCTAACCGCACTATATCTTCTCCCTTTTTTTCTTGAACGCCATGAACAGCTAACTCAGAAAGGTATGTAGAAAGGTTTACAATTTTCTTTTTTACCATTAAAATGCTTTAATTTTGGAATTAAAATACTATAAATTCAACACTTGCAAAATAACACTTTTTCAACACTATTTGTTGGTCAAAATATCATCAAATTAAATGAGGTTGATTCTACAAATAATTATTTAAAGAATTTGGCTTCAAAATCCGAGCCATTAACAGAGGGTACTGTAATTATGGCAGACCATCAATTTGCCGGAAGAGGACAACAAGATACAATTTGGCAAACCGAGCCTGGAAAAAATATTAGCGCAAGTGTATTTTTAAAACCAGCTTTCTTACCAATTAATAAGCAATTTTATTTGAATATGGCGGTTAGCGTAGCTATAAGCGAGGCGTTAACTTTTTTTTTACCAGAAGCTGTAAATATTAAATGGCCAAATGATATCTACTATAATGGCAAAAAACTTGGTGGTATTTTAATTGAAAATGCACTGTCAGGTTCTGTTATAAAATCATCGGTAATTGGTTTTGGATTAAACATCAATCAGGAAAAATTTCAGCCCGAACTTGAAGAAAAAGCTACATCTGTATTTCAAATTTTACATAAGAATGTTCAATTAGAGAGCGTATTGGAAAAAATATTCGTTTATATGGAGAAATACTATCTAAATTTGAAATCACAGAGATATAGTTTTCTTCAAAAAACGTATTTAGAGCAACTTTTAAATTTTGAAACTGCAGCTAAATACAAACAAAACGGTCAGGTTTTTGAAGGAATTATAAAAGGTGTTAGAGAAAACGGTATTTTAGCGATGGAGATTGACAGCGAAATACGCAATTTCAATTTTAAAGAAATAGAATACATACACACAAAATAAACACACAATGAAAAAGATCACCCTAGTACTTTCGTTAGTACTATTTACTATTGTGGGCGCATTCGCTCAAATAGAAAAACCTGTAACATGGTCGTATGTTGCAAAAAAGGTAAGCAAAACTGAAGCTGTTTTATATATTAAGGCTTCAATTGATGATAAATGGCATATTTATTCTCAAAACGTAAAAAGTGGCGGACCTGTAAAAACTACATTTGCATTTACTCCTTCTAAAGATTATGCACTTGTTGGCAAAACCGCTGAGCCTAAAGCAATAACTAAATACGAAAACACTTTTAAAATGAATGTTAGTTATTTTGAAGATCAGGTTATTTTTCAGCAGAGAATTAAATTAAATAAAAGCACAACTGCTGTAAAAGGCAAAGTAGAATTCATGACATGTAATGATAGGGAATGCCTTCCACCAGAAGAGGTAGAATTCAGTATTCCAGTAAAATAATCAATAAGATATAACAGAAAGAGTTCCGAAACATCGGAACTCTTTCTGTTTAAAGTAAAATCTACGTTGCTGGTTCTTATAGATTAATCGTTTTCTGTAATTTCGCCATTTCAAAAACACACACATAATGAAAAAGGTAATATTGTTACTTATGTTTTTTGCCATGCTAACCGCATTGCCAACATTACAAAGTAACGCTCAAACCCAACAAGATACTGTTAGCGCAACCGTGCCTGATGATATCCAATTCACAGAAGTTGGCTCAGAGCAAGATAAAGCAGCAAATAGTGAAATTAAAGATTCGGTTTCGAAAGATACTACGACAGCAGTAAAAGACACAAAAGTTCAAAAAACACCTGAAGCTAAAGATTCTCTTTGGGGAATTTTTATTGCAGGATTAATCGGTGGTTTCATTGCGTTTTTCTTACCATGTATTTACCCAATGGTACCATTAACCATAAGTTTCTTTACCAAAAGAGCTGAAACCAAAGGAAAAGGAATACGTGGAGCTATTATTTACGGCTTATCAATCATAATCATTTATGTTGCGCTTGGTTTTATCATAACCTTAATTTTTGGTGCCGGAGCTTTAAATGAGCTGGCCACAGATGGTATATTCAACATTTTCATTTTCGCAGTTTTGTTAATCTTTGGAATATCTTTCTTAGGTGCTTTCGAAATTACATTGCCAAGTTCATTTGTAAATAAAATAGATTCTAAATCAGATTCCAGAGGCTTAGGCGGAATATTTTTCATGGCGGCAACTTTAGCAGTTGTTTCATTTTCTTGTACCGGTCCGGTTATCGGCTCCGTATTGGTTGCAGTAAGTAGCACAGGCGATTACCTTGCTCCAGTTGTTGCAATGTTTGGCTTTTCTTTATCATTAGCATTAATTTTTACAGTTTTTGCAATCTTTCCAAGCTGGTTAACATCGTTACCAAAATCTGGGGGATGGCTAAATTCGGTAAAGGTTGTTCTAGGTTTTCTGGAAATTGGATTGGCTTTAAAGTTTTTATCAACTGCAGATTTAGCTTACCATTGGGGAATTTTAGATCGCGAAGTTTTCATCGCAGTATGGATTGTAATCGCATTTATTCTCGGATTCTACCTGTTAGGGAAAATCAAATTTTCTCACGATAGTGATATTCCTTACGTTTCTATACCGAGATTATTTTTAGGTGGTGCAGCATTTACTTTTGCATTTTATTTAATCCCAGGGTTATTCGGAGCACCATTAAAAGCTGTTAGTGCTTTGGTTCCGCCATTATCAACCCAAGATTTTGTTATTGGGCAAGAAAGTTCATCCGCCGCTCCAGCAGTTAACCATGCAAAAAGAAAATATGCAGATTTTCTTCACATCCCACATAATATTGATGGCTTTTTTGATTACGAAGAAGCATTAGCTTATGCTAAAGAGGTTAAAAAACCATTATTTCTAGACTTTACCGGACATGGTTGTGTTAATTGCCGTGAAATGGAAGCCAGAGTATGGTCTGACCCAAGGGTTTTGAAAAAATTAAAAGAAGATTATATCGTTGTATCATTATATACTGATGATAAAACCGATTTGCCAGAAAATGAGCAATTTGAGTCTGTAATTTTAGGTTCGAAAGATAGTCCTGCAAAGGTAAATACGGTTGGTAAAAAGTTTAAACATTTACAAGCTGAAAGATTTAACACAATTTCGCAACCATATTATGTACTTTTGGGTACCGATGAAAAAGAATTAGTTTCTCCTCCAATTGGGGTTGAATTTGACATAGAAAAATATTTGCAATATCTTGATAAGGGATTATCAGAATTTGCCAAGAAACAAACAAATGAATAAGATAAAAAACATTGGTGTTTTAACCTCCGGAGGCGATTCTCCGGGCATGAATGCCGCAATCAGAGCTGTTGTAAGAGCATCAATTTATTACGACATTGAAGTAACAGGTTTTCTTCGCGGATACGAAGGTTTAATAAACGACGATGCACAACCAATGGATCGTAAATCTGTTGCAAACATTATTCAAAGAGGCGGGACAATTTTAAAAACCGCCCGCAGTGAGGCTTTCAGAACAACAGAAGGTAGACAAACGGCTTACAATAATTTAAAAAACCGCGGAATTGACGCCTTAGTTGTAATCGGTGGCGATGGTACATTTACCGGCGCAAATGTTTTTGCTCAGGAATTCGACTTTCCAATTATCGGTTTACCTGGTACAATTGACAATGATTTAGCCGGAACCGACCTTACAATAGGTTACGATTCGGCAATAAATACAGTAATTGATGCCGTTGACAGAATCAGAGACACGGCAGAATCTCACGACAGACTTTTTATTGTAGAGGTTATGGGACGAGATTCTGGATTAATTGCTTTGCGTAGTGGTATCGGCGTAGGTGCAGAAGCGATTATGATTCCTGAAGCAAACATGAATGCTGATGACATTTTACACAAATTAGAACATAGTCGTAGAGACAAAGCTTCAAAGATCATTATTGTTGCCGAAGGTGATGATACCGGTGGTGCATTCAAAGTTGGAGAAATTTTACAAGAAAAATATCCGCATTACGATACAAAAGTTTCTGTTTTAGGCCACATACAACGCGGAGGAAAACCGAGTTGTATGGATAGAGTTTTAGCTAGCCAACTAGGTGTAGCCGCTGTAGAAGGTTTAATAAACGGAGAAAGAAGTGTTATGGCAGGTCAGCTGAACCGCGAAATCGTTTTCACACCTTTCGACCATGCAATAAAACACATTGATGCAGAAAAAGTAAGTTCTAAATGGTTAAAATTGATTGATATTTTATCATTCTAAAACCAAAATTATTATAAAAAAGAAAAGTCCTTCCCGCACCGGAAGGACTTTCTCATTTATGTTCGGCGCAAGCCAAAACAATATTTTAATCTTCTAAAATTACTGCAGTTCCGCTCGCCGTAACCATAAGCATACTGCCTCCGGTTCCAACAGTTTCGTAATCTAAATCTACACCAACAATTGCGTTTGCACCCATAGCAGCGGCGAACTGTTGCATTTCATTAACCGCAATGTCTTTCCCCTCACGTAAAACACGCTCGTAAGAGCTAGAGCGTCCGCCAACAATATCTCTAATTCCGGCAAACATATCTTTAAAAATATTGGCTCCAATAATGGTTTCTCCAGTTACCAAGCCAATATACTTTACTATTTTCTTGCCCTCAACAGAAGGCGTTGTGGTTACTAACATAGTCTTGTTTTTTTATAATTAGAATGTGATTTCCTTCAAATGTTACATTTTTTTGAAAAGTTTGGTATGCGCTTTTGACATTATTCTAATACGCTCTGTTGCTAAGCTTAGCAAGGCCTTACCACCAAATCTCCGTTTCACTCAATCCGGCCTAACAAATTTTTGGGGATGCAGTATCTAAGCCTAAGTACAAACTTCAATACAAAAATTTTCAGCCGGCAATTTTGTTTCTTTTGTTGTCAAAAGAAAAAAGCCTGTCTGGCCAAGACAAGCGATTTAAAATGAACAGGAATATTTCTGCTCAAAACAAATTGCTTAAAATAAATTTATGCAATCTTTAAAGGTTTTGCATCAATATGTAAAATCTATTTTTTATGAAAGCATCTAAAATACTACTCATCCTTACACTGTTATCCATCCCTTTCATTTCTATTGCACAAATGCCTGTGCTAAAAGTTCAAGGCAATAATGGGCAAAAAGAAGCTGTTAACTTAAAAAAATTAATCATCGATGTTCAGATTACCGGAAACATCGCAACTACGGTAATGACTATGACCTTTCACAATAACACCAATAGAATTCTGGAAGGTGAACTTACGTTTCCAATGCCCGAAGGTGTTAGCATCAGCAGATATGCTTTAGATATCAACGGTAAAATGAGAGAAGCCGTTCCGGTAGAAAAAGCTAAGGCTACAGAAGTTTTTGAAAGTATAGAACGCCGGCGTGTCGACCCAGGTCTGTTAGAAAAAGTAGAAGGAAATAATTTCAGAACCAGAATTTATCCATTACCAGCAAATGGTAGCAGAACAATAATTGTTGGTTACGAAGAGGAGCTTAGATTTAGCAAAAACCAAGCATTAAAATATCATTTGCCTTTAGATTACAATCAGGCAATTGATAATTTCAGCCTAAAAACTACCGTTTTTGAAAGCATTTTGAAACCAGAACTTAGCGAGCAACCCGATGGAAGTTTTGGTTTAAAAGCTAACGGAAACACATACGTTGGTGAAATTAATAAGACGAATTATCAACCTAAAAATGGGTTAACCATCAGTTTGCCAAAAAGAAATGATTTGCCCGAAGTGCAGATGCAAAAAGCTTCAAATGGCTATTATTTTCTGGTTAATGTTTTTCCTAAAAGCGAGAGCAGACCAAGACAATGGTCAAATCATATTGGCTTAATTTGGGATAATTCTTTAAGCGGATTACAACGCGATACCAAAAAAGAAATCGAACTGTTAGGTTTAATAATCGCTAAAAAACAAAACCTAACAATAAGTTTAGCCACACTAAATAATCGATTTAAAAATTCAGGCACGTTTATTATCTCCAACGGAAACTGGGCTAAGCTAAAAGATGCGCTCGAAAATATTGTTTACGACGGCGGCACTAATTTCAGTGCGGCAAATCAACAATCCATCCAAGCTGACGAATATATTTTATTTAGTGATGGTCTTTCTACTTTTGGCAAGAATACTTTATCGCTTAACAAGCCTGTTCATTCCATAAATACGGCCTCTAAGGCAGATTATAGTACTTTAAAATACATTAGCCTTAAAACAGGTGGGCAATTTATTAACCTAAATACCATTTCTACTAACGATGGTTTTAATCAATTAAGTGAAGAAAACCTACAGTTCTTAGGCATAAAAAATGGAGCAGATGTCCGTCAAACTTATCCGTCTATACATACAAATGTAAATGGACATTTATCTTTAGCAGGCATTTTAAACGGGCTGAACACTGAAATTACGCTTCAATTTGGGTATGGCAATAATGTAACTTCAGAGCAAGTAATTCGATTAAACGGAACGGAACACGCTTTAAATAGCATTGATGTTAGTCGCGTTTGGGCACAGAAGAAAATTGCCGAAATGGATATTCAATACGAAGCCAATAAAGATGACATTAGTGTTTTAAGCAAGCAGTTTGGTATCGTTACCAGAAATACAAGCTTAATTGTATTAGAAAATTTAGATGATTACGTTCGCTACGATATTGTTCCACCTACAGAGTTACGTCAACATTATGATGCAATTATGAAACAACGTAGAATAGATATTCAAGAGCGCAAAACAGATTTATTAAATGCAGCGGTTACCATGACCAAAGATTTAAAAACCTGGTGGAACACAAATTTTTACTACAAAGAGCCAATAAAGAATAAAAACGACTATCCTGCTCCCGTTAGAGATGCTGTAGCTGAAGTTGCCGCCCCAACTACCGTTCACCCCCAACGTAATGTAGCAGCAGCGGCGTTAAATGATGCCACTCCACCACGCCCAGTAAGTGCTCCTGCACCACCAAGGGTAGAAAGAGCAAGAGAAGCAGAGGCAAAAGACCAATTGAATGAAGTGGTGGTTACAGGCAATGCTACACAGGCTAAACGAATGATAACCACAGCCTCCATCGCAAAAGTTAGTTCAGAAAACTTAGTTTCCGCTCCAAGTATAAGTTCTGCAAATGCTTTACAGGGCCAAGTTGCGGGTCTTAGCATACAAAATAAAAGCAAAGTCACAAGAGAACAACAGCCAACTATCATCATTCCTGAATTTAAAAGTGATAAGGATTACATGAAAAACTTGACTGGCACACCAGATAGTGCATATAATGCTTATTTGAAAATGAGGCCAAGTTATATTACCACACCAATGTTTTATTTTGATGTTGCTAATTGGTTTTATCAACAAAAAGATAGTGTAAGAGCCTTAACAATATTAAGCAGCATAGCCGATTTAGATTTAGAGAATGCTGATTTATACAAAACTCTTGCATACAAATTAAAGCAGACAGGTAATTACGATAGCGAAATTTTTATAACTGAGAAGGTTTTGCAATGGCGCCCAATGGATGCGCAAAGTTATCGCGATTATGCTTTGGCTTTGGCCGATGCTGGTCAATATCAAAAGGCTTTAAATAATTTGTACAAAGTTTTAACCCGAAGTTATAATTCGCAAATTGCAGATAGAGATCAGGGAATTGAAGAAATTATCATTTCAGAAATCAATAATTTAATTACAAAACATGGTAATAAATTAAATCTTAAGGGAATTGATAAAAGGTTAATTGTACCACTTCCGGTTGATGTTAGAGTAGTTTTAAACTGGAATAAAAACGATACCGATATCGATTTATGGTTAACAGATCCAACCGGCGAACGTGGTTACTACGGAAACTCAAGAACTAAAATTGGCGGCAGAATTAGTAACGACTTTACTTCGGGTTATGGCCCAGAGCAGTTTATGATTAAAAAAGCCGTTAAAGGAAAGTATAAAATTGAAGTTAATTATTTTGGCGACAGGCAAATTAACATCAGTGGACCAACTACTGTAACCGCCGAAATTTATACCCGTTATGCTACAGGTAACCAACAAAGAAAAGTAATTGTATTGCCTATGGCAGCCGATAATAAAAACGGAAATTTAGTAGGAGAATTTAATTTCTAGAAGCATCCGTCATTTCGACGAGTGGAGAAATCTTTTAAAGTTGACTTTGGTAAAAGATCTCTCCACTTCGTTATACCTCGATCGAAATGACGGTATATTAACTTTAAATTATTATAGCAACAAACTGGCAATATCTTTCCAGCTATTAACTCTTTCGTATTCGGTAATTAATAAATTGTGTGGAGAGGTGTATAACAACGGGCGGCCTTTACAATTTACGAAGTTTTTAATTCGGTCATCAATTAAAACATCAACTTCAACAATTTTATTTCCACAGAACATAATGTGTTGCCAATCTAAAAAAGGAAAATGTTCTGCAAGCCAATCGTATTTATCAACTAACGAGTTTCTAAACTCCATTGCTGCCGAAACAATATAAACATCATACTTTTCCTGCAATGCTCTAATTACTTCCTGGCTATCCTTAATCACATCTAAATCGCGAAAAAAACCAGGCTCATTAATGTATTCGTGCCATTTTTGGTTAACATCTTCAGGTATTTGCATAAAAACCTCGTTACCGGGTTCAATAACTAAATCCAATGGTACGCCAAAATCACGGTTGTAAAGTTTTATAAATTTTGGGATGACATCGGCAATAACTTCATCCATATCAATGGCAATTCTATCCATGTTGTAACAGCTAATATTTGTGTGGCAAATATCTTTAAAACAAAGAAATTAAACTATGTTTTTAATTTACAGTATTTTACTTATCTTTGCATCCCCGCAGCACGAAGCTCCGGGAACTATGTTGAATACATAAATAAAATTGAAAAATGGCAACTAAAATCAGATTGCAAAGATTCGGTAAAAAAGGGAAACCTTTTTTCCACGTTGTGGTAGCAGATTCTCGCTCTCCACGTGATGGTAAATTTATTGAGCGTTTAGGTTCATACAACCCAAACACCAATCCTGCAACCATCGAAATTAATTTCGAAAAAACTTTAGCTTGGGTTAACAGTGGTGCACAACCAACTGATACTGCTCGTGCTATCCTTTCTTACAAAGGTGTTTTATACAAAAAACACTTAGAAGGTGGTGTTAAAAAAGGAGCTTTAACTCAAGAACAAGCAGATGCTAAATTTGCTGAGTGGTTAGATGCAAAAGCTGGTAAAATTTCTGGTAAATCAGAAGGTTTAGCAACTTATAAAGCAGATGCTCGTAAGGCGGCTTTAGCAGCAGAAGCTAAGAAAAAAGAAGATAGAGCAGCAGCAATTGCAGCTAAAAATGCACCAGTTGCAGAAGAAGTTGTTGAAGAAGAAGCTCCAGCTGTTGAAGCTGAGGCAACTGAAGAGGCTCCTGCAGCAGAAGCTACTAAAGAAGAAGGCGCAGAATAATTTAAATTATTTTGTTGCAGAAATAGCGAGGTTTCTTTCAAAAGAGCTTCGCTATTTTTATTTAAACGATTATTTATAACAGCACGTCATGCTGAACTTGTTTTAGCATCTTTCTATCTATTAAGACCCTTAAATAAATTCAGGGTGACGATTTATTTAGAAGCCCCTTTAGGGGTTTGGGGGTTTATGAAACACGAGGAAGCATTTTACATAGGTTACGTAACCAAAACAAGAGGTTTAAAGGGCGAGGTTCAAATATTTTTTGAGTTTGATGAATACGAGCAACTTGAATTTGATATTCTTTTTGCAGACATGAATGGTAAACTTGTTCCGTATTTTGTAGCATCGGCAAAATTGCAAGCCAATAAAACTGGTTATTTTAATTTTGATGATGTTGACCACATTGATAAAGCGCAACCGCTTTTGAAAAAGAAGCTTTATCTACCGATTGACAAAATGCCGGAGCGTGGCGAAGACGAGTTTTTATACACCGATTTAAAAGGATTTACAGCCGTTGATGAAACCCTGGGAGAACTGGGCGAGATTACTGAAGTAAATGAATACCCACAACAATTTGTAGCTACGGTTTTATACAAAGAAACCGAAGTTCTTTTCCCATTAAATGAAGATTTTATTGTTGAGATTGATGATGAGGAAAAAGTGGTTACGCTTGATTTGCCAGAAGGTTTATTGGATGTTTATCTAGAAAAATAAACTACCTGATACAATTTCCATCTTCCATTTTACATCTTCCATTTTCCATATATTTGTACCATGCGTTTTGATATTATAACTGTTCTTCCGGCATTATTGGAAAGTCCTTTTGCACACTCTATTTTACAAAGAGCACAAAAAAAAGGCATTGCTGAAATCGTTGTTCACAACCTTCGCGATTATGCTACTAATAAGCAAAAAAGCGTTGACGATTACCAATATGGTGGCGGTAGCGGAATGGTAATGAGCATTGAGCCATTTGCTGCATGTATAGAAAAATTGCAGGCAGAAAGAACTTATGACGAAATTATTTTTATGAGTCCGGATGGTGTTACGCTAAACCAAAGCACAGCCAACGAACTTTCTATAAAGAAAAATATTATCATTTTATGCGGACATTACAAAGGTATTGACCAACGCATTCGCGATATTTTTGTAACCCGTGAAATTTCTGTAGGAGATTATGTTTTAAGTGGCGGAGAATTGCCGGCAGCTATTGTTGTTGATGCCGTAGTTCGATTAATTCCTGGTGTGTTAAATGATGAAACTTCTGCATTATCTGATAGCTTTCAGGGAGAGCTTTTAGATGCTCCGGTTTATACTCGCCCTGCAGATTGGCGTGGACATAAAGTGCCTGATGTTTTACTAAGCGGACACGAAGCAAAAGTTAACGAATGGAGGCACGAACAGGCTTTAGAGCGCACCAAGCAACGTAGACCTGACCTTTTGGAATAGAAGCATTTAGCCCTTTCTATTGTGGATTTCATAAAGATTGTGGAAAAAATAAAAATTACTTTTTTTTATAAAAAAAATTCCCTAATATTGCAATCCGATTTTCACGGGTTGAAATATCGATTTAATAGCTTAAAATCATGGATTTAGTAAAATTTGTTGAAGAGCAGGCCATCGCGAAAAAAGATTTTCCTGCGTTCAAGTCTGGCGATACAGTGAGCGTACACTATAAAATTCGCGAAGGTAATAAAGAACGTATTCAAATTTACCAAGGTGTTGTAATTCAACGTAATAGTGCGGGTGCTAACGAAACTTTCACTGTTCGTAAAATTAGTAACAGTATTGGTGTTGAGCGTATTTTCCCTATCAATTCTCCAAATATCGAGAAAGTAGAAGTAAATAGCTATGGTAAAGTTCGTAGAGCGAAATTATTCTACTTACGTGCTTTAACTGGTAAAGCTGCTCGTATCAAATCTTTGAGAAAATAATATTCTTTAGAATAAGATATAGCCTTCACGATTAATTTCGTGGAGGTTTTTTTGTTTATACCTTTGTTTTTATGTTAGATTCAGCATTTTTTGAGCAGGTTTTCTGGGGCAATACCGTAAGAGCTTATTGCCTTTTTGGTGGAATACTTTTATTCGGATTAATTTTTAAGCGTATCGTTTCAAAACTTTTAAGTAAGCTTTTATTTAAGCTTTTCAAAAAGTTTTCGCAGCAATCTCATGATGAAGCATTTGTTGCTTTATTGGTAAAACCGATAGAAAGCTTAATACTTCTTTCTACGCTCTACTTATCCATAAATCAATTAAAACATCCGTTAGAAGTTGCGCTTTTCCATTACAGCAAATTAGTTGGCAAGGTTAAAGAATCGATTCCGGTAAGCATTGGCGATTGTATAGACAGGATTTTCTTGTTTATGATTATCTTATCGATATTCTGGATTATTTTAAGGATTATTGACTTCATTAGTCATGTTTTATTATTCAAAGCATCATTAACTGATAACAAATCCGACGACCAGTTAGTACCTTTCTTAAAAGAACTTTTTAAAACACTAGTAATATTCATTGGCTTTTTTACGCTCTTAGGCTTCGTTTTTGAAGTTAATGTATTAACATTGATAACTGGACTTGGAATTGGCGGTATTGCCATTGCTTTGGCCGCTAAAGAGAGTTTAGAAAACCTGATAGGTTCTTTCACCATATTTTTAGATAAGCCTTTTGTAGTTGGCGATTTAGTTAAGGTTGATGGCGTTGAGGGAACCGTTGAAAAAGTTGGTTTTAGAAGCACCAGAATTCGCACTTCAGAAAAAACTATGGCAACCATTCCAAACCGAGGGATGATTGATGGGGTTCTGGAAAACCTTTCGTTAAGAAACTCTCGAAAGGTAGCCTTTACAATTGGCTTAACTTACGAAACAAATGCCGGCTCAGTTAAGAATATCGTAGCTGAGATTGAAAATTATATAACAAACAGAGAAGGAACAGCAGATATAAATGTTTCATTCAAAAACTTTGGTGAATCGGGCTTAAATATTGAGATTTCATATTTCGTTACGATTCTAAGTTATGCAGAGTTCCTAAAAATCAGACAGGAAATTAACCTGGAGATTATGGATATTGTAATGAGAAATAAGTCTGATTTTGCTTATCCAACACAAAGGTTAATTAGCGATATACCATTAACAACTCACGATAAAGAAGTTGGAAATGATGCGATGGATTAATTCTTATCAAAAGCTAAAAGCAAAAAAAGCCGATTTATAATTTCTAAATCGGCTTTTTATATTTTGTATTTCCCTTAGCTTAATGTTGCTAAAGTAGTTATTCCGCCTTTTACAACCTGATTAAGCTCTACGTTAACTTTTGTTCCAGTCGGAAGAAAAACATCAACACGAGAACCAAATTTTATAAAACCAAATTGCTCAGTTTGTACCACGTTATCGCCCTCTTTAACATACCAAACAATTCTACGAGCCAAAGCTCCTGCAATCTGTCTGAATAAAATTGATGTGCCATTTTTATGCTCTACAACAGTTGTAGTACGTTCGTTTTCTGTAGAAGATTTAGGATTCCAAGCCGCTAAGTATTTACCCGGATGGTATTTGAAAAACTTTACCACACCCGAAATCGGATTACGGTTAATATGAACATTTACCGGCGACATAAAAATCGAAACCTGTAAACGTTTATCTTCAAAATATTCACCTTCTTCAGTTTCTTCAATTACTACAACTTTACCATCAGCCGGGCAAATTACCAGATTCTCTCCGGCAGAAAAACTACGGCTAGGATTGCGGAAAAATTGCAATACAGTTAAAAACAACAAAGCAGAAAGAATGTATATAAACCAGCGTAGCCAGGTTACATCGTAATATTTATAATCAACAAAGGCGTTGAGGATAAAAATAAATAATATAGTTAGGGCGATGGATGTATAGCCTTCTTTGTGAATCGTCATTGTATTAGAAATTATTTGGCAAAGGTGCGAAAAATAAATTAATGTGCTTAGAAATTATTCTCCGGTTGCTCTGTAAATATCAGTCAGGTTTCTGCCAAGTCCGTTGTAATCTAAACCATAACCCACAACAAATTCATTAGGAATCTCAAAACCAATGTATTCAAGTTCTTCAATTTGATATTTTAATGCTGCTGGTTTAAGTAATAACGATGCAACTTTAACCGATGCTGGATTTTTCTCTTTTATCGTTTTTAAAATGTGTGTTAAGGTTAAGCCTGTGTCTACAATATCTTCAACAATAACAATATCTCTACCTTCTAAATCATCAGGTAAACCAATTAATTCTTTCACATTACCTGAACTTTCAGTTCCCTGATAGGATGCAACACGCATAAAAGCAACTTCGCAAGGCACATCAATTTCTTTAATCAAATCGGCCATAAAAAGGAAGCTTCCATTAAGTACTCCGATAAACAATGGGCATTTTTGCTCGTAATCAACATTCATTTGAATACCTAAAAGCCTAATGCGTTTGTTTAATGTGTCATTCTCTAAAAAAATTTCAAACTCCTTATCTTCTACTTTTATTTTGTGCATTTTATTGTTGTAATGTTGAAACGTTGAATGTTGAAAAATTTAGAATATTAAAATGGCTGTTGTCCGTTTTCAAGCTCTCTTTCTTTCCTTCTCTGTTCTCTACGTTCTTGCCTTAATTGTTTTTTGGTTTTGGTTGTATCAGCAGGTTTTATTGATGCCGAATCTTTTTTTCCGCCACCAAAAATACGATCGAAAAGATTCTTATTCTTATCCTGCATAATTATTGGAGGCATTTCGCTATCATCATCATCAAAAACAGTAGTATCAATAACAGCTGTATCTGGCGCTAAATATTGTCTTAAACCTTCTCGTAATCTAACATTATAGAAACCATAACCAGAAGTATCAGAAGGTGTTAAGCCTCGTCTTGCCATAATATTTCCCATAAACCTGAAATAATTATACATGTAAGGTTTCAAACTTCCATCGGCCATAAATTTATACATAGACGCTTTTGGCTTTGGAACAATACTCGCTAAAAATAAACCATCACCAATAGTTAAATCGGCTGGCTGTTTTCCAAAATAATACCTTGATGCTTCGCCAATACCATAAATATTTTGTCCAAGCTCCATAATATTGAAATAAACCTCCAGCATTCGCTGTTTACTTACCAGATGATTATGTTCGATTAACCAAACAATTAAAATTTCTTCAGCTTTTCGGGCTAAAGTTTTCTGGCGACTTAAATAAATGTTCTTAACCAACTGCATGCTGATTGTACTTCCGCCACGCTTAAACTTTTTCTCTTTGTAATTTACCGCAATTGATTTTCTGATCGATTCTTCAACAAAACCATTATGCGTAAAAAACGAAGGATCTTCTGCTGTTAAAACCGCATTTATAAAGTTTTTAGAAATTGAATTTAAAGGTGTAAAATTTGGGTTTGATGGGCCAATGGTAATATCACGCATTGGTTTTCCATACTCATACGGCGTATAAACAAATGGACTGTTAATTTTTTGAAGATTGGTTTTTCCCCATTGCAAAATTTTAAAATCGACAGGTGTTAAAGTCGAATTGAAACGAACACTATCAGGTATTTTTGTATCTAAATAAAAATTAAGGTTGTATTTAACTTTCCCCTGAACTTTCAAACCATCTAAAGATTCGAATAAACCTTGAGGAAAGGCTTCGAAAATTGATTGTGCATCCTGTTCCTCAGCATTAAGTTTTAACTCGTAAATTTTATCTTTTCCTAAAGTATATTTAACAAAAGGATGAATAGAGGCATTTTTTAAATATGCTGTTGACGTACTATCTAAGGCAATATAATTCGGACCAACCAAAACATCGGCATCTAATTTTGCGCTTTGTACAATAATATCATTCGATGCAATTCTAGGTTGGTTTATCAACATATTTTTAACCGACCATGAGCCCGAAATTTTGTAATCATCGCCACTATACTTGGCATTTTTAAGTTCGGTTTGCAGCGTATCAAAACTTAGTTTTGCATGTAGTTTGTTGTTTAAGTAGGGCAGTTCAAGTTTTTTTCCATCAGCATAAGCGGTAAAGCTTAATTCCTTACTTCCAGGATTTACATAACCATCAATATGCCAGGTTGATTCACCCTCATTTACATTTATTGTAGATTTTAAATCCCCGCCATCAATTTTGGCTTCAGTAGCAAAACTCAGCTTCGCAGTATCATGATCGTTGAACTTAAAAACCATGTTTTTAACATCCATATCATCGGGTATTTTATATAAAACCTCGTTTAAAACGTTGTTGGCAATATCAGCTAAATTAACTTTGCCTTTGGTTTCGGTGCTATCTTTCTTTTTTCTTTTTAAAATAAAATCGATGTTGGTTGTAGAATCTTTAAGCACAACACTTACAAAGCCATTGTTCAATTTTATTTCTGATAACTTTACATTTCCAAAAATTAAAGGGAATAATTTAACGCCAACGCTTAACTCACTGATGTTGGAAAGCGTATCTCTATCTTTTGGTACAACAGAAATTGCAGTCATTTTTACGGTACTTAAACCTGTAAAACCTGCGCTACCAATTTTTACATCCAGGTCGTAATCTTTATTGGCTTTAGCAATTGCCTTTGCAACCATTTTTTTAAGTAACGCTTCTCTTTTACTATAAGCAACAGCGCCAAGTGCAATACAAACGATGAAAAAAACACCCAATACCCAGGCGCCAATTTTTAAATATTTCTTTGGGATGTTAATTTTCGGTATCTGCATACAGTCGTTAAAATGGTTAATTGCTTAAACGTAACAATTAAATGTTTATTTCGTGTTAAAATTACAGTTAAAAACCCTAAATAAAAGTATTTATGGCGATGTTTTGTTAATTTTGAATTTAAATTAATCAGATGCAAATTAGCCCACAACAAGTATTAGATGCGCTTAAAAATGTAGAAGATCCAGACCTTAAAAAGGATTTGGTAACCTTAAACATGATTAAGGATTTAAACATCGTTGATAAACAAGTAAATTTTACACTTGAACTTACTACCCCGGCATGCCCGATGAAGGATATGCTAAAAAATGCCTGTACAAATGCAATTAAACATTTTGTAGATGCAGAAGCAGAAATTTCGATAAACATAACCTCAAGAGTTACGCAACCTGTAAATTCATCATCTTTAGATAACATCAAAAACATCATTTTAGTTTCATCAGGTAAAGGTGGTGTTGGTAAATCTACAGTGGCTAGTAATCTGGCGGTTACCTTGGCTAAAGATGGCGCAAAAGTTGGGTTAATTGATGCCGATATTTATGGCCCATCTGTACCAACCATGTTTGATTTGGTTGATGCAAAACCTGGTGCTGAGGAAACTGCAGATGGTAAAACTAAAATTATTCCAATTGAAAAATATGGAATCAAACTATTATCACTGGGCTTTTTTGCAGATCCCGGACAACCAGTACCTTGGCGTGGACCAATGGCTTCTAACGCGGTAAAGCAATTATTTAACGATACAAACTGGGGCGAATTAGATTATTTAATCGTCGATTTACCTCCGGGCACCGGCGATATTCACATCACCATTACACAGAGTTTCCCAATTTCTGGAGCTGTTGTGGTTACAACACCGCAGCAAGTTGCATTGGCCGATACGCATAAAGGTTTAGCCATGTTCCGTATGCCGGGTATAAATATTCCAATTTTAGGCGTAATCGAAAACATGTCGTATTTTACACCTGCAGAATTACCTGAAAATAAATATTACATCTTCGGTAAAGGTGGCGGTACAACGTTAGCAGAAAGATTTGATGTTCCATTTTTGGGAGAAATACCAATTATACAAAGTATTGCAGAGGCAGGCGACAATGGAAAACCTGTTGCATTAAACCAAAATGCAATAATTGAAGAAATATTTGGAGATATTGCAAGCAAAATTGCACAGCAAATTTCCATCAATAATGCGCAAATGGTGAATTGCTAAAAAATTACTATTTTTATACCTTAAAAAACAAATAATGAATTTAACAGAGCAAGTAGAACAGGCATTGGAAACTATCAGGCCATATTTAAAGGCTGATGGGGGTGATGTTTCTGTTGAAGAAATTACATCAGAAGGAACGGTAAAACTTAAGCTTTTAGGCAACTGTGGTTCTTGCCCAATGAGTTTCATGACAATGAAATCGGGAATTGAACAGGCAATTATGAAAGCAGTTCCGGAAATTACTTCGGTTGTTGCGGTAAACATGGCCGAACAAGATTAACAATATTTAACAAGCAGATTTATATTTTAAATTTACATTTGCCTTAATGAGATATTGTATTGCCCTAATTTGTATTCTTTTTTCGATAACCGCTTTTGCGCAACAAAAGCCGGCACAGGAAAAACTTATTCAATTTTCGGGCATAATTACAGATATTGATAGCACAAATGTTATTCCTTATGTAACCATGACTAATCTTTCTGCCAACAGCAAACGTGTGGCGGCAGATTATCGGGGTTATTTCTCTTTCATTGTAAATCCTGGCGATACGATTCTTTTCACAGCAATTGGTTACAAGAAATTCTCTACTGTAATACCCCAAAGTACACCCGATAGTAAATACACCATTATGGTAAAGCTAAAAGCCGAAGTAATCAATTTACCTACGGTTAGGGTTTTTCCATGGGCTACAACAGAGGAATTTACCAAAGATTTTTTATCGATGAAAATTGCCGACGATGATATGGCGATTGCAAAGAGAAACCTTTCCCGTTCATCCATTAACGGCATGATTCAGGCTTTGCCTCGTGATGCACAGGAAATTGGAAGTCAGAATTATCGATATAATTTTGATAGGATGATTAACAAAAACATGGTTCAAACGAACCCATTGTTAAATCCTTTTGCCTGGGGTAAGCTAATGCAATCTATCTTCGACGGCGATAGAAGCCGCAGCGAGAACTAGATAAAAAATCCTTTATTGCGAGGTAAGAAGCAATCTTCAATGGAAAAAACGTCTTCATTTCTCCTTTAATATTTTCTATACATTTAACAACAGAGAATATTATGGCGTTACCCAAGCTGCGCAAGGGTCGGGCTTTTCAGGGCTTCGCTGCGCTACGGTACCGATGAAAAATCGGTACTGAACCCTTACAATCCCTAACGCATAACCCAAAGTATTATCAAAAGGCTGCATTATTTTTTTTAATATTTAGGCTTTTTTGCAGAAACAAATCATCATAGCCCTGATTGGAATGGCAGCCTCCAATTTTTTTAAATTGGAGCTATAATGGAAAGCAGGACTGCTTTAACCCATTAACACAGGTTTTTGCGCTACAAAAAATAAAAAAAGGGAAAACGTTTCCATTTTCCCTATAATATCTTCCATCAAAACCTATCTTTTCTTACTCTTATTCGGAAACTTCATTTTGTAATCCGTTTTAATATTTCCTTTCGAAATTGCATCTAACTTGCTTTTTAACATCGTTTTACGCAAAACACTTACTTTATCTGTAAAAAGTTTTCCCTCAATATGATCGTACTCGTGCTGAATAACGCGAGCAGCCAAGCCATCTACATCATCTGTATGCTCTACAAAATTTTCATCAAGGTAATTGATTTTAATGTTTGGCTTGCGTGAAATGTTTTCGCGGATATCGGGAATACTTAAACAGCCTTCGTTGAAAACCCAAGGCTCGCCTGTTTCTTCAACAATTTGAGCATTTATAAAAACCTTTTTGTAACCCTTCGAGCCATCTTCATCATCTCCGGTATCAACAATAAATAATCGAATTGGCAAACCGATTTGAGGCGCTGCAAGCCCAACACCATTCGCGTAATACATGGTATCGAACATATCGCTAATCAACTGCTTTAATTCCGGATAATCTTCATCTATATCGGCTCCCACTCTTTTTAAAACAGGATCTCCGTATGCTACTATTGGTAATTTCATTATGTGTTATGTTTTTCAGATTAATAATCTGAGTACTATTTCAATGATTTGTCATCCTGAGCCTGTCGAAGACCCATATACTTTTTAGTCCTTCGACAAGCTCAGGATGACATGACAGTATAATTTAATCTTACAAAAATAACAATTATTCCAGTATTGGACTGAAAGTAAAAATATTCAATTGTTCTGGTGCAAAAACTTCGTCTACTATTTGGGCAATTTGACTGGCTTTTACTCCGTTAATTTTTTCAAATAACTGCTCTAAAGAATCAATTTTATTATAGTCGATTAGATTCTTCGCCATCGAAATAATTAAACCAATTCTATTTTCTTCGCCTAAAGCAATTTGTCCGATAAATTTGTTTTTTGCCTTTTGTAATTGCAAATCGTTCAGCGGATTATCTTTAAGCTTTTTCATTTCTTTGAAAATTAAAGACAATGCCTTTTGGTGCTTTTCCTTATCCGTTCCGAAATAAATTGAAAATATTCCCGTATCACTTATTGGTGAAAAATTAGATTCAATGGTATAAGCAATTCCATACTTTTCTCTGATTTGTAAATTCAGAACAGAGCTCATTCCATTACCGCCAAAATAGTTGTTTAACAGCATTAAACCTGCTTTATTATTATGATGGATAGAATAAGTTTGTGCACCAAGTATACAATGCGATTGGGTAATCGGCTTATAAATGTTGGTTGTTTTAGTACTTAAAATTTCAGGTTTTTTTCTATTTCTTGCAGGAGTGTTTTCTTCCACATCGGCGAAATGTTTTGTGCCTTTAGTTGCAACACTTTTTAAACTGTAATTACCTAAAACGGCGATTACAATTTCGTTTGTTCTGTAATTTGCCTTTCGAAAATTTATAACATCTTGCCTAGTGAAATTACTTACACTTTCAGTTGTACCTAAAATGTTGTTACCCAAAGCATTTCCGGCGAAAAGCATATCCTCAAAATCATCGTTAATGGCTTCTTCGGGTTGGTCTAAATAAGAAGCAATTTCATCTAGAATTACACTTTTTTCTTTGTCCATTTCTTCTTCGGGGAATGTAGAATGGAAGATGATATCGTTAAAAAGTTCTAAAGCTCTATCTAAATAAGGATTTAAAAACGAAGCATGAACGCAAGTATATTCTTTTGTTGTGTAGGCATTTAAGTCTGCGCCAACACTTTCTAAACGATTTAAAATTTGATTTGTACTTCTTTTTTCGGTACGCTTAAAAATTAGGTGTTCGATAAAATGTGCCAAACCAGCTTTTCCTTCAGGCTCATCTCTTGAACCTGTGTTTACGATGATGCAGGCGTGAGATATTGCTGAAGCCGAAGGCACATGCAATATGCGAATGCCGTTCGGTAAAGTATGAACGTTGTATTCCATTGGTTGGCAAAGATACGGTAATTGATTATAAAGCCTTTGTTTCCTGTTGCTTCAATTGTAAAGCAGAAATCAATTTATATAAAAAGCCGTTTAGAAAACCGATAAACGGACTTTCTAAACGGCTATGTATGTTGTTTAAATTATTTATTTATTTATGCCTTCTAACGCAAATAAAAATGCCCATCTAAGCGATACATCTTTTAAGTAATCGAAACGACCAGATGCGCCACCATGTCCAAACTCCATATTAGTTTTTAACAATAATACATTTTTATCGGTTTTAGTTGCCCTTAGTTTTGCAACCCATTTTGCAGGTTCGAAATACTGCACCTGACTATCATGCAAACCTGTGGTTACAAGCATATTCGGGTAAGCTTTTTTCTCAACATTTTCGTATGGAGAATAGCTTTTCATATAATCGTAAGCATCTTTTTTCTTCGGATTTCCCCACTCATCAAATTCATTTGTAGTTAATGGAATACTCTCATCAAGCATGGTGTTAATTACATCAACAAATGGTACATCGGCAATTACGCCGTTCCATAAATCTGGTGCTAAATTTACAACCGCACCCATAAGCAAACCACCAGCGCTGCCGCCGTGTGCGTAAAGGTGTTTTTTAGAAGTATATTTTTGGTCAACCAAGTATTCGCCCGCAGCAATAAAATCGGTAAAAGTGTTTTTCTTTTTCATCAATTTACCATCTTCATACCATTGGCGACCCATTTCTTGTCCCCCGCGAATATTTGCAATTGCAAAAACAAACCCACGATTTAACAAGCTTAATCTTGGCGAAGAAAATGTTGCATCGGTACTCGAGCCGTAAGAACCATATGCATAAAGTAGTAATGGCGAGTTGCTATTCTTCTCAAAACCTTTTTTATAAACTAAAGCAATCGGAATTTTGGTTCCGTCTTTCGCCGTTGCAAAAACACGTTCAGTTACATAATCTTCAGGTTTGTAACCGCCAACAACTTCCTGTTGCTTCATTAATTTTTTATCCTTTTTCTCTAAATCGTAATCGTAAGTAGAGCTTGGCGTAGTTAACGATGTGTAAGAATATCGCAGCGTTTTCGCATTATATTCCGGGTTGGCGCCAACACCTGCCGAATAAACAGGCTCATCAAATTTTATGTAATAATCACTGCCGTCGGCTTTCAAAACACGTAATTCAGTCAAGCCATTTTTACGTTCAGATAGAACCAGATAATCTTTAAATTCTTCGCCGTATTCTAGTAAAACATCTTTACGGTTTGCGATAACTTCTTTCCAGTTTTCCTTTCCGGTTTTATCTAATGGGCACTCCATTAATCGAAAGTTTTTCGCATCCCAGTTTGTTACGATGTAGAATTTATTATCAACAGGAAGCACATCATATAAAACATCTTTCGAACGAGCAGCAAAAACCTTAAATGCAGATTCTGGTTTATCGGCGTCTATTAACCGCATTTCGTTGGTTAAAGTACCCGATGAAGAAATTAAAATGTACTTGCCATTTTTCGATTTACCAACGCCGATATAATTAGTATTGTCTTTTTCATCGTAAACTACGGCATCCGTTTTTGCATCAGCACCGAGCACATGTTTTTTAATTTTTTCACTCAGTAAAGTAACCGGATTTTTTGATGTGTAGAAGAAGGTTTTATTGTCATTTGCCCAAGCCACGCCTCCTTGCGTGTTTGTAATTGCGTCTTTAAGAATCTCTCCTGTTTCTAAATTTTTAATGTTTATGGTGTATTGTCTACGCGAAACAATATCTACTCCATAAGCCAATAATTTATTATCCGGACTAATGCTAAAACCGCTTGCGCTGTAATATGCATGTCCTTTTGCCAAATCATCAACATCTAATAAAATTTCTTCTTTTGCGGTTAAGCTTCCTTTTTTTCGACAGTATTTATAGTATTGTTTCCCGTCTTCGGTTCGGGTGTAGTAAAAATAGCCATTCTTAAAAACCGGAACCGATTCATCTTTTTCTTTAATCCGGCCTTTCATTTCTGTAAATAAATCGGCTTGAAATTTATCTGTTCCCTTCATCATCGTGTCGAGATAAGCGTTTTCGGCTTTCAGATAATTTACAACTTTGGTGCTATCAGGTCCTTTTTTAAAATAATCAATCATCCAGTAATAATTATCTACAACCGTATCGCCGTGAATAATTCTTTTATGCGGAATAATTTCTGCTACAGGCGCTTTCGCATCGGGCCATTTTATGGGTTCCATTTCTTTTTTTTGTGGGTTGTTACAGGCTGAAATTGCACCAAGCAAAATCAGTGATGGAAAAATAAATTTCATGGTTGGTTTGATTTAGGTAATGGCAATTTAACAATTTTTTAAGTATTATTTGAAAACGAGCGGTTCAGCATCTCATGCCGGCTTTTAGTCCCGCCATCCGCTTTACTTCGTTACACTCCGTGATCGCTTCGGTCGGGTTTAGAAATCAGGTTTTGCACCCTGTGTACACCAATAGAACCACAGAATGCGCCATTTAGCCCCGGGTTGCAGCGGTACCCTGCAGCAAGGAGGAAACCGACGAAGCGAAGCGTACAAGCGAAAAACAGGAGCGAATTTATTTTCTTGTACTGCAATTGCGCTTCAAATAATTATTATATCTGGTTTAAAACCATCGGGCAAATTGGTGGTTAATTCTATTATGGAAACAGCAATTGAGAAATAAACCTTAAATTTGTATTAGTGAATATCCGCGATTTAATAAACCGATACAAAACCGACGATAGGGTTACTGCTTTTACAAAGGCGTTAAATGCAGCCAAAAACCCAAAAATTCAATTAAAAGGATTAGTTGGCTCTGCCGATGCTATCGTTGCGCTTTCTTCTTACTTTTTACTTCATAAGCCTTTGTTATTTATTTTTCCGGATAGGGAAGAGGCGGCTTATTTCCAATCGGATTTAGAAAGTGTGCTGGATAAACAGGTTTTATTGTTCCCGTCTTCTTACCGGAAATCTTTCGATTTTACGCAAGTTGATACGGCAAATGTTTTGGCCCGGGCCGAAGTTTTAAATGAACTTAACCACGACTCGGAATATGGTAAAATTGTTGTTTCCTACCCGGAAGCGATTGCTGAGAAAGTTATCGACCGTTCTGCTTTAGAGAAAAACACTTTAGAAATTGCGGTTGGCGCTAAACTTGGCATCGATTTTATTAATGAGTTTTTAATTGATTATGATTTCGACCGCCGTGATTTTGTTTACGAACCCGGGCAGTTTTCTATTCGTGGTGGTATTGTAGATATATTTTCCTTTTCTTCGGATTTACCTTTCAGGATTGAATTTTTTGGAGATGAAGTAGAAAGTATCCGCAGTTTTGATATTGAAAGTCAGCTTTCGGTAGCCGATACAAAATCGCTTACAATTGTACCCAATGTACAAGCCAAATTTTTAACAGAAAGTAACATTAGCATTCTAGATTATATTGATGCTGACACCCAACTTTGGTTTAAAGATGTTGAGTTTACACTGGATATTGTAAAAGCAGGCTACAAAAAAGCGGTTGAACTTTGGAAGGCTTTATCTGCTGCAGATAAAACCCAAAACCCGGAATGGATAGACCCAAAATTTGCTTTTACAGATGAAAAACTACTGGGCGATCATCTTCAGGATTTCCCGATTATAGAATTTGGCAAGCAGTTTTTTTATCAAACTGATAATCGTTTTGAGTTTGAAACGCGTCCCCAGCCTTCTTTTAATAAAGATTTTAATCTTTTAATTCACAATTTAAAAGAAAACGAAAAGGCCGGAATTGTAAACTTTATTTTTACTGATTCGCCTAAACAGATAGAGCGTTTATATGCCATTTTAGATGATATTGACAAAAGCGCAAAGTTTACACCCATAAATAGTATGTTGCGTGAGGGCTTTGTTGATGCACAAATTCAAACCGCGTTTTACACCGACCATCAAATTTTTGATCGTTACTATAAATACAAGCTTAAAAAGGGTTACCAGAAAAGCCAGGCCATTACTTTAAAAGATTTGCGTGAGCTAAAATCTGGCGATTATGTTACCCACATTGACCATGGAATTGGCAAATACGCTGGTTTAGAAAAGGTCGAGGTTAACGGGAAAACGCAGGAAATGATTCGCTTGATTTATGCAGATAATGACTTACTGTATGTAAACATTAACTCTTTAAATCGCATTGCGAAATACAGCGGGAAAGATAGCGGCGTACCTAAAATGAATAAATTGGGTACTGATGCTTGGGATAAGCTAAAAAAAACTACTAAAAAAAAAGTTAAAGATATTGCCCGCGATTTAATTAAGCTTTATGCTTTACGTAAAACGCAGGCCGGAACCGCTTTTTCTCCTGATGGATATTTACAAACTGAATTAGAGGCTTCCTTTATTTATGAGGACACACCCGACCAATTAAAGGCTACGCTTGATGTAAAGAAAGATATGGAATCACCACACCCGATGGATAGATTGGTTTGTGGTGATGTTGGATTTGGTAAAACAGAAATTGCGGTTCGTGCGGCTTTTAAAGCCGTTGCAGAGGGTAAGCAAGCTGCTATTTTAGTTCCAACAACTATTTTAGCCTTGCAGCATTTTAAAACTTTTTCTTCTCGTTTAAAAGATTTTCCGGTTACGGTAGATTACATTAATCGCTTTAAAACCAGCAAGCAAATTAAAGATACTTTGGCTGAAGCCGCTGATGGTAAAGTTGATATTTTGATTGGTACACACCGATTACTAAGTAAAGATGTGAAGTTTAAAGATCTCGGCATCATGATTATTGATGAAGAGCAAAAATTTGGCGTTACCGCAAAAGAAAAATTAAAGGCTTTACGTGTTAATGTTGATACTTTAACTTTAACAGCTACGCCGATTCCGAGAACGCTGCATTTCTCGTTAATGGGTGCAAGAGATTTATCAATAATTAGTACGCCACCACCAAACAGGCAACCTGTAAGCACAGAATTGCATGTTTTTAATGATAAATTGATACAAGAGGCGATTCAATTCGAATTAGATAGAGGTGGACAAGCATTCTTTATTCATAACCGTGTAAACGATTTGATGCAATTAGGTGGTTTGATTCAGAAATTAGTACCAAAAGCCAGAATTGGTATTGCTCATGGTCAGTTAGATGGTGATGCATTGGAAGATGTGATGCTCGATTTTATCAATGGTGAAAAAGATGTTTTGGTGGCCACTACTATTATCGAAGCTGGTTTGGACATTCCAAACGCCAACACAATTATCATTAATCACGCCCACATGTTCGGTTTAAGCGATTTACACCAGATGCGTGGTCGCGTAGGCCGAAGTAACAAAAAAGCTTTCTGTTATTTACTTTCTCCGCCATTATCAACTTTAACCTCTGAGGCGAGAAAACGACTAAGTGCAATTGAAGAATTTTCTGATTTAGGAAGCGGTTTTAATGTTGCCATGAGGGATTTAGATATCCGCGGTAGCGGAAATTTATTAGGTGCGGAGCAAAGTGGTTTTATTGCTGAAATTGGTTTTGAAATGTATCATAAAATTCTGGATGAAGCCATTCAGGAATTAAAAGAAGCAGAATTTAAAGGCTTATTTGAGAATGAACCAACCCGCCCATTTGTTGGTTTTACACAGGTTGATACCGATTTGGAACTTTACATTCCTGATGCCTACATCACAAATATTACTGAACGATATAATCTTTATACAGAGTTATCAAAATTAGAAAACGAAACCGATTTAGCCACTTTTGAAAAGCATTTGGCCGATAGATTTGGTCCTGTACCGCCACAAGTAAAAACGATGTTAAGTGTAGTTAGGTTACAGTGGCTTGGTAAAAAGTTAGGATTTGAGAAAATCAGCTTCAAGAAAAACAGTTTACGTGGCTATTTTTTAAGCGATAAACAATCGAAATATTTTGATACCGAAACCTTCTCTAAAATTTTAGGTTTTGCACAAAATCATCCGCGAATGTGTAATTTAAAAGAAGTTAAAAATACTTTAAGAATCGCTTTTGATAACATTGCTAATGTTGATGAAGCCATTCAGGTATTAGAATTAATTGATTAATGTTCGATTCAAACCTGCTTCTTGAACTAGTAAAAATGCAAATGCCTTATGGCAAGTATAAAGGCTATTTAATTTGCAACATCCCAGAAAGTTATTTGCTTTGGTATAAAGATAAAGGTTTCCCAAAGGGAAAACTGGGAGATTTAATGGCAACGATGTTCGAAATTCGGGTTAACGGCTTAGAATATTTGTTAACGCCGTTGAAGAATGGGAAGTATTAAGGTAAGTTTCGGTCTGTGAGGACACAGACCGAGAAGGTAAGCACATGCTCTCAGAAATCGTCATTGCAAGGTACGAAGCAATCTTAATGCATTTGATATTTAGCTTTAGTTGTAGGATTGCTTCGTACCTCGCAATGACGGGAGCTTAAACAAATAGCATTAGCCATGGTCTGTGTCTCCACAGACCATAAAAATTGCCTATATCTCACATCCATTTTCATCACAAACCGCATCATTATTTTTATTTAAGGATGTAATTTGAGTTTTAGGCTGAGCTTCTTTCCACTCTGTAAAACTTTGTGTTAAAGCATCAGTAAAGGCCTGAACAGGCTGCGCACCAGAAACACCATATTTTCTATCCATTACAAAATATGGTACACCACGAATACCTAAGTTTTGGCTCTCGTAAACATCGTAACGAACAGCTTCTGCAAACTCATCACCTTTTAGAACCGATTCGGCTTCTGCTCTAACAAGTCCAATTTCTTCTGCAACGTTAAGTAAAGCTGATGCCTTGCCAAGGTTTAAACCTTTTACAAAATGGGCTTCGAAAAGTTTTTCTTCAGCTAAATCTTGCAAGCCATGTTTTGCCGCCAAATGAATTAAACGATGAGCATCAAAAGTATTTGCCGGAACATTTTTATCAAAATCAATGGTTAAGCCAGCATTTGAAGCCATTTCAACAACTTGCTTGGTCATTTGTTTAGCTTGCTCAATTGGCATTCCTTTACTCCGCGACAAATAATCGTAAATAGTTTCATTATTTGTATTGTGATATTCAGGATTGAGCTGATAGCTTTTCCAATCCACTTCAATCTCATTTTTAAAAGGCAATTTTTCAATTGCTTGCTCAAAATGACGTTTACCGATATAGCAAAACGGACACATTACATCCGACCAGATTTCTACTTTCATATTGTAAAATTAGGCGATTGATTTTTAAGCAAAGTAAGCATAAAGTAAAAAGCCGCTAACCATAAGTTTAGCGGCTTTAATTTTGAGTTTTATTTGTAAAGCTGATTAAACAGCAGTTTAAAAGTTCCGTGTGTTTGCGCTCTAAATGCAACCTCCGGACCAAAAGCCAAGAGCTTTCCTTTACCAATTTTTGCTTCGAAAGCAGTTACGCCATCTTGCAAATAAGCTTGTCCCCAAGCCCAGCCGCTACGTAAAGGCGTTGCAGAATTAAACCACATTAAAGGTATTATTTTTCCATTTGCAATAGCATCGCCAGTAAGTTTAAAAACCGGACTGTTGTCAAAATAAACATCGGCTTTTTTTTCCATGCCCCAGTTAGCAGATTGATTATTATCAACCTCAACATTTAATACACTTCCCGGAACATAATATTTCTCGTCAGGAAGTCTTTTTTCTGTGCCGTTAACAATTTCCACCATTGCATTACGAACAGGTAATCCTAAATGATAAGCGAGATTTGTACTCGATCCAATTGTGATTACATTTCCACCATCTTCCAAGAATTTTTTAATCTGAGGAATTGATTTATCAGGCGTAATTCTTCCGGTTTGCTTTTTATATTCTTCAGGAACATTTTGAGCTGCCTGCGCACCAAAACCACCACCACCGCGACCTGAAGCACCTGCGTTTGGTAATGCTGGTATTGCACCACCCACAAATAAAATTACATCATACTTCGATTTTAAATTTCCTGCATCAATATCTTGCGGATAGATAATTGTAGCATTGTAATGGTATTGCTCCATCATCCAACGTACCCAACCCGAAGCCATAGAGCCACCATAAGTATCCCAAATAGCTATTCTGCCCGGATTAATTTTTACCTTATTGTTTGGCGCTGAAGCCGATTTCAATTTTACATTAGCCTTTTCTAAAATGCTCTTTGCATTGCCAGAAGCAGAAACATAAAAGTCACCATTTTCTGTTGAGCGATAAACATCAGCCTTTGCTTTTAAAAGATCGTTAACCGCAACGTAAGAATCATTTTGCGAAGCACTTAAAACATAATTTGAACCTGAAGGGATTTTATTTTCAGGCTTTAATAATTGTCCAAAAGGAATTCTTTCAAACGGGCCTGTAAAATCATTTTGAAACCTATCAAATTTAACGTTCATCATGTAAGCCAATGTCCAGCCAGCAGCATCGTAAGGCGCTGTAGGTGCGGCCCCTTCGTATTTAAAATCGTTAGGGTGATCTTGTGGCTCAAACATATCCAAAACGTGCGGACGGAATGCCTGATCGGTTTTAACAACATAACTTCCGGTAGGATATTTCTTACCTTCAACAGTAAATGGCGCTGTAGCTTTCTGAACTAAAATACCTGTTCTAATCAGCGCATTTAAAAACTTAATTGCTGAATTAAAATCCGGCTGCTCTGCAGATAAAATGTAACCTCGGGCATCACGATTAGCAGGTGCGGTCATTACCGTATCAAAAGCTTTTTGGCTAACTGCTCTTCTGCCAAACTCACCAACAGAAGCTGTTTGAGTTTTTGCAGCAGCATTTATTGCATCAATTTTTTTCGGAGAGAAAGCCCAATAATCTTTTTTACCTCTTTCGATAGAGTTTCTGCCCATTTGGTAAATGTTAAACAATAATTCATCACGATAACGCTGTGCATAACCTAAAACAGCATAGTTTAACGAAACGGAATAATCTATCGAATTTTTAAAAAACCATTTGCGTGGTGTAATGGGATTTGGCGAATCTCCGTTAGGTAATAATCTGGAAGGAACCAAAGGAATTTCAGAAGGCGTTGGACTGCCCACAATTTCTGTTAACAAGCCAATCATATTATGGAAATAAGTTGTGGTGCGCAAACCTCCGTTATACCAGGTAGAAAAAACAGAACCGCCACGTTGCGTGTAACCAGGCTTGTTTTCCACATTCATACGGTTATGCATTGCTGCGCCAACTGCGTCTAAGCTGGTTAAAATTGTAGCATCGAAAACATAGTTAAAAGGATCGCGGTATGGCGGACCGGCAACGACAGTTCCGGCAGGACCAGCTTGGTGATGGTTATACATAATTTGAGGCAGCCACTCTACAAAAAGCTGACGCCCCATGTTTTGAGTTTCCTTTAAGTTAAGCATGAAAAAATCGCGGTTATTATCATGTCCGGCATATTTTTCATAAAGTCTTGGTAAACCCGAAGTTGTTCTTTTTTTCGGGTCTTTCTCTCGCATATACCAATCGCTTACAAGCTCTTGCCCATCCGGATTTGCGTGGGTAAAAAGAATAATCACATTATCTAAAATCCTTAACGTTTCAGCATCCGTTTTCGAAGCAAATTCATAAGCCGTTTGAATAAGCTGATGCGCCCCAACAACCTCAGTTGCATGCAAACCACCATCTATCCAAACTACAGCTTTACCTTCTTGTGCTAGTGCTTTTGCTTGTTCTTTCGATAGCTCTGCATGCGCTAACTGCTGCGAAATTTCTTTATATCTATCAAGTTTTGTTAAGTTCTCTGGAGAACTTACAACAAGCATGTACTGGCTTCTGCCTTCTTCGGTTTTGCCAATATCTACAAGTTTAACCCTTTTCGATGTCTCAGCAAGTTTTTTAAAATAAGCTTCGGTTTGAGTGTAGTTTGCAAGCTGGTAATCATCGCCGATATCAAATCCGAAATGGCTTTTAGGGCTTGGCACTTCTTGAGCAATAGCCGTGGAGCTACTCAAAATTAAAAAAGCAAAACACAGCTTTTTAAAGTAGTTTTTTATCATAATTTAAGAAAGTTTGGTTGGTTATATCAAATATAATGAGAAAAGCCGCTTTAAATTCTCTGCTGTAAATTTGTTACTTAATTTACAGCTTCCTTTCCTCGTTGTTAATGCATACATTTGCTGTTGATGTAAGTTCTTAACTTTATTTTTTCATCAACCGATGTTGGTCTCCGGGTAATGCTGGAGTTAATAGGGAATCGTGTGCAAATCACGAGCTGTCGCGCAACTGTAAATTCTGCCTGTAAAAAGGCAACGGTTTTATCATTAATGCCACTGTACAAAAGTATGGGAAGGCGATAAAATCGGGAATAAGTCAGGAGACCTGCCCATATCGAATTGACGATGCTTTCGCGTTATAAAGCCATTGGTCAGGTTCGATTTACAACAATAAATTAAATTTTATTCGCTTTTCTTTAAGCCAAACTGGCCGTTAAGTGGTTTTGTTGTGTCCGCATCTCTCCTTTTAGTTTTTTAACTTTCGTATTGCAAAATATTGCCAAAAGAGCTTTTAAACGATTTATTTACTTAATCTTTAAAAGAAATGCTAACGCAAAATCTGGGTTACCCGCGAATTGGTAGCCAACGAGAATTGAAAAGAATCTGCGAAAATTATTGGGCAGATAAAACCGGCTACAAAAATGTATTGCAGGTTGGAAAAAACATTCGCCACGAAAACTGGCAACTTCAAAAATCAGCAGGAATAGATTTAATTCCTTCTAACGATTTTTCATTTTATGATCATGTACTCGATCATTCGTTAAGTTTTGGTGCAATTCCCCAACGTTACAACGAGGTTATCCTTAAAAAGGGAAATTCTGAACTGGATTTATATTTTGCTATGGCCAGGGGTTATCAAAAACATGGACTTGATGTGGTTGCGATGGAAATGACTAAATGGTTCGATACCAATTACCATTACATTGTACCAGAATTTTACAAAGACCAACCTTTTAAACTTTTTTCAACAAAAATAATTGATGAGTTTTATGAGGCCAAACAAATTGGTATTACAACTAAGCCGGTTTTAATCGGCCCTGTATCTTATCTTTTATTGGGAAAAGAAAAAGAAGCCGGTTTCGAAAAAATCGATTTAATTAAAAATCTTTTACCCGTTTATTTAGATATTTTAACGCGTTTAACTGCTTTAGATGTTGAGTATGTTCAGTTTGATGAACCATTTTTAACACTCGATTTATCTGAAAAGGAAAAACAAGCTTTCGATTATGCTTACAAACAAATCAGAAAAGCTTTCCCTCGATTAAAAATTATTCTGGCAACATATTTTGAAGGTTTAGGTAATAATTTATCCTTAACAACTTCTTTACCTGTTGATGTTTTACATGTTGATTTAGTAAGAGCACCACTACAATTAAACGAAGTTTTAGAAAGTTTAAACGAAAAAACTATTCTTTCACTTGGCTTAGTAGATGGCAGAAATATCTGGAAAAATGATTTTGAATCCTCATTAAAAACTATAAACAATGCAGTAGAAAAAATCGGTTCTGATAGAATCTGGGTTTCATCTTCGTGCTCTTTAATTCATGCTCCTGTTGATTTAGACAACGAAACGAACGAAAAAAATCTTTCTGCTGAAGTAAAACAATGGCTTGCCTTCGCGAAGCAAAAAGTTGATGAAATTGTAATACTTAAAAAACTAGCTACAAACGAAAACCCTGCATCTACCCTGCAAAAATTCGAAGCAAATAAAACAGCCATCGCTAATAGAAAAAGTTCTTCGTTAATTCATAACTCTGAAGTTAAGCAAAGGGTTTCTGCACTAAAACCTCAAGATTCTGACCGTTTGAGCGAGTTTTCGACTAGAAAAATTAAGCAACAGGTGCTTAATTTGCCGCAATACGCAACAACTACAATTGGTTCTTTTCCGCAAACAACAGAAGTTAGAAGCTGGAGAGCGAAGTTCAAAAACGGTACTTTTTCAGAAGAAGAATACAATACGCTTATTGCCGAAGAAACTGCAAAAGCTGTAAAATGGCAGGAAGAAATTGATTTGGATGTGTTGGTTCATGGAGAATTTGAGCGTAACGATATGGTAGAATATTTCGGCGAACAGCTGGATGGTTTTGCCTTTTCAAAAAACGGCTGGGTTCAAAGCTATGGCTCTCGTTGTGTAAAGCCACCAATAATTTTTGGCGATGTTTCTCGTCCGGAAGCGATGACTGTAAAATGGACTTCTTACGCTCAATCTCTTACAGAAAGGCATATGAAGGGCATGTTAACCGGCCCAGTGACGATTTTGCAATGGTCGTTTGTGCGTAACGATCAGCCACGTTCGGTTACTTGTAAACAAATTGCTTTAGCCATTAGAGATGAAGTTTGCGATTTAGAAAAAGCCGGAATTAAAATTATCCAGATTGATGAACCTGCAATTAGAGAAGGTTTGCCTTTACGCAAAGCGGATTGGCAAGAATACCTAAACTGGGCGGTTGATGCATTTAAAATTTCTGCAAGCGGTGTTCAGGATGAAACGCAGATTCATACGCACATGTGCTATTCTGAATTTAACGATATTATTCAAAACATTGCGGATATGGATGCCGATGTAATTACCATCGAGACATCTCGCTCGCAAATGGAATTGTTAGATGCCTTTGCCGATTTTAAATATCCGAACGAAATTGGTCCAGGTGTTTACGATATACATTCGCCAAGAGTGCCTAAACGGGAAGAAATGATAACGCTGCTTAAAAAAGCGAAAGCGGTTATTCCATCCGCACAGCTTTGGGTAAACCCTGATTGTGGTTTAAAAACCCGTGGTTGGGATGAAACCAAAAAAGCATTAATCGAAATGGTTGAAGCGGCTAAAGAAATGCGTAAAACGGAAAACGTTTTAGCCGAAGAGAATCTTATTAATTAAATTATTTTTGCCGCGGAAGCATAAAAACTAAAATCCGTGTTTCCGTGGCAATATTTTAAACCCCAATCATGACCCTAGAAGAAAGAATACAAGCATCAAAAACAAGTATATTCAAAGCCGTTTTTCCGAATACAACAAATCATTACGATACACTATTCGGTGGTACAGCAATGCACCTTATGGATGAGGTTGCATTTATAACTGCAACACGTTTTAGCCGACAAATTATGGTAACTGTAAGTAGCGATAGAATCGATTTTAAAAAATCTATTCCTGCCGGAACGATAATTGAATTAATTGGACAGGTTACTAAAGTTGGCAATACAAGTTTAAAAGTTAATGTTGAAATTTATATAGAACAAATGTATGCCGAAGGTAGAGAATTAGCGGTTCATGGAGATTTTACTTTTGTTGCCATTGATGATAATAAGAAACCTGTTCAGGTAATTAAATAGATAATATTTTGTAAGAATTTTTGAGAATGATGTAAGGTTTTGTTCCATTTATCTGATTAAATTGCATTATGGAAAATGAAATACCCGAAGAACATTTAAAGGAAATTGCCCGCCAACTAAGTTGCCCTGATGGAGAATACGGTGTAAAAACCGGAGAAATGATGAACGTGAGCAATATCGGGATGACGAAAAGTGCAATTGATGCTTTGCAGCTCAAACCGCATGATGTTGTTTTAGAGATTGGTCATGGTAATGCAGCTCATGTTGCTGATATTTTAGGACTTGCAGAAAATCTGACTTATTTCGGAGCAGATATTTCTAAAACCATTATTGCCGAGGCGGAGAAAATTAATGCTTCTTTTATTGAAAAAAACCAAGCTTCTTTTCATTTAACAAATGGCTCAACATTACCTTTCGACAATAAATTTTTTGATAAAATATTTACCGTAAACACCATTTATTTCTGGCAAAATCCTATTCAATATCTTGAAGAAATTAAGCGGGTTTTAAAACCTGAAGGTTTATTAGTTATTTCTTTTGCAGATAAAACCTTTATGAAAACTTTGCCTTTTACCAAATTTGGTTTCGAACTTTATGATGAACAAAAAACACATAAAGTTTTAAAAGATGCTGCATTTGATGTTATAAAATCGGAGCAGAAAAACGAAGAAATTCAAAGTAATACAGGCTTTAAAGTTAATCGCGATTATTACGTGGTTTCGACTTTTGCCATTAAATAGGAGCACAGAATTGGGTTAAATAAACCAGATTGAAGCGAAAATCCTTTTAAAATTGCAGTAACGATGAATCGCGGTCGTCTGCAATAGATGAAACAGATGCTTCGTACCTCAGCATGACAGAAGTTTTTAAAAGATTGTAGCAAAAAGCCGGACTGAAGGAAGTTCTATTGTACTTCAGTGGCTTTTCAAATTTTAATACAAAATCAGGTATAAATAAGCGTAAACAACTGGTGCTGCAAGGAGTAAGCCATCAAATCTATCGAGCAAGCCGCCATGTCCGGGCAGCAAACCGCCGCTATCTTTGGTATCCAAACTACGTTTCAACATAGATTCTACCAAATCGCCCAAGGTGCCAAAACTTGCAATTAAAATTGCCATACCAACCCAAACAACTGGTGTATTTTCGGTGAATAAAAACGACAAACCATAAGCAACTAATGCACTGGTAAACATTCCACCAAAAAAACCTTCCCAACTTTTTTTAGGCGAGTGGCGCTCGAACAATTTGCGCTTTCCGTACTTAACGCCGAACATATACGCTCCGGTATCGTTTGCCCAAAGCATTAACAGAAAAGCTAATGGTAAGTGAAAATCGTAATTATTCCAATCGCGTAGAAAACCCAAAGCGTGAAAAAAACAAAACGGAATGGTTACGTAAACAAAACCGACAAAAGTGTAGGAAATGTTGGCAAAAGGAATCTTGTTTTTCTTGTATAATTCGGTTATAAAAACTGAGAATATTAACGGAATACAAAGCAAAAGATATTTAACATCGTACTGCAAATAATGCAAGCCTGCAGCCATTAAAAATATTAAAGCGCCGGCAGCCAAACCAATGTTTCTATGCGGACGAATACCAGAATTTTTAATTAATTTATAAAATTCGAATAAAGAAAGTACGCTTAGAATAAGGTAAAAAGCCGAAAAAGTATAAGAGCCCAAAAAGATGGAACCAAGCATTACAATTGTAAAAAAGAAGGCTGTTATTGCTCTGGTTTTCATAATGTATGGTGGAAAATGGTAGATAGATAATGAAAGACTTGCAAAACCTTATTCAATTTCATTTTTAACAATATATTCAATGGCTTTATCGAAATCGGCCTTGCTTACCAAAACATTAATTTCGCCAATATTGTAAGCAGATAGTTGTTTGTTTATTACAACCGCAGGAATGTCTTCTTCTATTAATCCTTGCTTTAATACTTCGGCTGCAAATGCATCGCCGGTTGTGTATACTTTAACCCAGTTTTCGCTCACGTTGTGCTGTATCTTTAAAAAATTTAAACAAAGCTATGGTAATTATTGCACTAATTAAATAGCCATACCACGGAAAACCTAAAGGCTCATCAGCTTTATTTAACGGAATATTATTTTTTTGCAAGTATAACGAAACGCAAACCGCGTAAGCGTTATTTAAAAAGTGCGCTAACATTGCATACCAAATGCTTCCACTGTAGTAGTATAAATATCCAAAACCTGCACCCAAAAGCATTCGTGGTACAAAACCATAAAATTGCATGTGTATGGTGCTGAAAATAATTGCAGAAATCCATATTGCCGCATGGTGATTTCCAAACATATTATTAATTGAGCGTTGTACCCCACCACGAAACATTAGTTCTTCGCCTATGGCAGGTATAACGGCAATCATTACCAGGTTTACAACAAAATCCCAATTGTTTCTTACGGTTAACAATTGAATCGTCATTTTCATTGCTGCTTCTTCGCTTTCTTTCATCCAGTCTTCTATCCACTTCAAACTTGGTGGAAAGCTCATTTTTTGATTCCAGATGGCTGTCCATTCCATTAAAGGCATAGAAACAATCATAATAGCTGATACCAAAAGTAGCAACAAAATACTTGGCTTTCTAAAGCCATAAAAAACAGATGTTTTTATTCCGTTTGTTAATGCAAGGGCAATTGGCGGCAAAATAAACATGCCGATTGATGTACCGATTTGTAAAATTTTTAATGCATCTGTATATTTTGGATCTCCGGAGGTAATTAAGGCAAAATCTTTAATTATAGCCATGCCATGTATTAGGAAAATGACTGCTACAGATAAAATCGAAAATACAATACCACCTATAATCGCGTAAGCTAAAAGTAAAAGTAATTGTAGGAAAGGGCTGATTTCTTCCTTCTTAGGTGTTACAACATTCATTATTTGTACCTTTGTATGTTTTATTAATCGTTGAAGATAGAAAATGTCTGTTAAGATAGGAAATATAGATTTAGGTGAATTCCCATTATTGCTTGCTCCAATGGAAGATGTAAGCGATCCGCCATTCCGTTATGTATGTAAGCAAAACGGTGCAGATTTAATGTACACAGAATTTATTTCTTCTGAAGGTTTAATTCGCGATGCCGCAAAAAGCCTTCAAAAACTCGATATTTTTGAATACGAACGCCCAATAGGAATTCAGATTTTCGGTGGTGATATCGAACACATGCGTGAAGCCTCAGAAATTGCTTCGGCCGCAAATCCTGACTTGGTTGATATTAACTATGGCTGTCCGGTTAAAAATGTGGTTTGCAAAGGCGCAGGTTCTAGCTTGCTTCGCGATATTGACAAAATGGTAAAAATGACTGAGGCTGTTGTTAAAGCTTCGCACTTGCCAGTAACTGTAAAAACACGTTTGGGTTGGGATGATGATAGTAAAAACGTTTATGAAGTTGCTGAGCGACTTCAAGATGTTGGAATACAGGCATTAACCATTCACGGTAGAACCAGGGCACAACTTTATAAAGGCGAAGCAGATTGGTCTTTAATTAGAGAAATTAAACGCAATCCACGCATTAAAATTCCAATTTTTGGAAATGGGGATGTAGATAGCCCTGAGAAAGCAGCAAACTGGCGAATGGAATACGAAGTTGATGGAATTATGATCGGTCGTGCTGCGATTGGTTATCCATGGATTTTTCGCGAAGTGAAGCATTTCTTTAAAACCGGCGAGCATTTGGCCGGCCCAACAATTGAAGAACGCATAAACGTTTGTCGCACACATTTAGATAAATCTATTGAATGGAAAGGTCCAAAAACCGGAATTTTCGAAATGCGCCGTCATTATTCAAATTATTTTAAAGGCTTGCCAGATTTTAAACCTTACAGAATGCGCTTGGTTTCGGAGCCAGATTATGCGAACATTCACGGTATTTTAGACGAAGTGGCAGAAAAATTTGCCGACTACGATAGCGCTAGCGTAATGGCTTGATTTTTGAAAGGCTTTTCTTATATTCGTTACAATCATCATGGTTACAGCAATTACAGAAGGCGTTAAAGTTTCAGTAGAAACCATTTATCAACCGGAATATTCAAATCCGGCGAATGAACATTTTATGTTCGCTTACCGCATAGAAATCTCAAATCTTTCCGATTATCCTGTTCAGCTGATGCGTCGCCAATGGTTTATTTTCGATTCAAACAGCAGTCGCCGAGAAGTTGAAGGCGAAGGTGTTGTTGGTTTGCAACCCATTATTCAGCCAGGCGAAAGCCATGTTTATGTTTCGGGTTGTAATTTAAAAACCGATATGGGTAGCATGCAAGGCACCTATTTAATGAACCGTTTGGTTGATGATGCCGAGTTTGAGGTAGAAATTCCCGAATTTCAATTGATTGCACCTTACAGATTAAATTAATTTTTTGTAAAACAAAGTTTTGGGGTATTTGGCGGCCGAAAGTCCCGCTATCGCTTATAGTCCTCGCCTCGTACCTCGCTCCGGGCTATTTAGCTCTATCGGGTTTGAAGAACAAAGGTCTGTTTTTCAAAGGCTGGGCCTGCTTATCTAAGTGTTAAAACCAGTAGCTCAAATAACTTTAAAAGATTTCTCCATAAAGTCGAAATGACGGTATAGTTGGTGACATCCCTGCCCGTCATTTCGAGCGAAGCCGAGAACCACGTAGTGCTCAGCGAAGCTAATTCTTTGGACGTTCAGCGAAGCTAAATTTAAAACCATGATTAAATATAGTAGAGTTAAAATAAGTTTGTAGCAGGTTTTTAAATAGAACCACCCCCAACCCCTCCTTGAAAAAAGGAGGGGAGTTCCCCTCATATTTTTAAACTCTAATGTTTTACTAAATAGTCGGCGTTAGAAACACGAAGTACTACCACTTTTGTAAAATAGCCCCGACATAAACGGAAATACTTTTGGCTTACCAAACTTACGAAGTCTATTAAGGTACATTCAAGCAGAGACTTTGTAAGTTTTGCCAAAAGATTGAAGTATTGGCGGGACTGAATTAACCGAAGCACCACAGGTTTTGCGCTTCAAAAAATTTAATTTTAAAATAACTATCAGGCAAAAACCACCCCCCACCTCCCGAATAATCGGGATTACACGCTCCTTAAAAAGGAGGGGAGTTCCCCTCAAAGTTTAAAATATTCAATGTCACTAAATGAAAGGTTCTTTCAATGCGAAAGCGGCCGAAAAATTAATTCCGAACCGCTTTTCAATTTTCATAAGTAGATGAAAATATCTTAATCTCTACTTCTGCCAAAAAGCATTGACGCGTAATAAAGTAAATTGGCCAATGCACCAATGGCTGCTACAACATATGTCATTGCGGCCCACCACAAAGCATCTTTTGCTTGCGTATTTTCTTCTTGCGTTTGCATTACGCCTTGATTGTTTTTTAACCAGGCTAAAGCACGATTGCTGGCGTCAAATTCGACTGGTAAGGTTACAATACTAAATATGGTAACCAATGCTAAACCTACAACTCCAATTGCTAATACGATTGGTGTCACGGCAAAAACCATCAGCATTACTCCAATTAATAGTACCCATTGCAATAAATTCGATGATATACTAACCACCGGAACCATTGTACTGCGCAAATTTAGCCACGTATATGATTTTGCATGTTGCACTGCATGACCACATTCGTGTGCGGCTACTGCTGCCGCTGCAACGCTACGGCTGTAGTAAACATCGGTACTTAAATTTACGGTTCTATCTGCCGGATTATAATGATCTGTTAACTGTCCTTCGGTACTCATCACCTTCACATCGAATATTCCATTATCATGCAACATCCTTTCTGCCACTTCCTTCCCCGATAAACCTGAGCTTAATTGCATCTCTGCGTATTTAGAAAATTTGTTCCTAAATCGCCATTGCACAAACATGCTCAGCAATAATACCGGGACGATTAATATTAAATAAACTCCCATTTTCTTTTGTGTATGTTTTTCGTTTACTGATATATCAAAAAGCGATCCCATATTAAAAACCAACATTTTTGTGCTATTTTTAAATATGAATAATCAATTCTCTTACTGGGAAAAAACTTCTTTTTTTGATTTTGATATAATTATTGTTGGAAGCGGAATTGTGGGTTTAAATGCGGCTATTCATCTTAAAACATCATCACCGAAATTAAAAATAGCGATATTAGAAAGCGGCTTTTTGCCATCAGGTGCAAGCACAAAAAATGCTGGTTTTGCTTGCTTTGGAAGCATTTCTGAACTGATAGAACAAGAAAGTATTTGCGGTACTGGTGCACTTGCTGATTTAATCGAAAAACGCTGGAAAGGATTGCAAAAATTAAGAGGCATTTTAGGCGATGATATAATTGATTATAAACAATTAGGTGGTTTTGAATTATTCAAGCCCGATGATAAAATTTTGTCTACTGATTGTGTAGTTAAAATTGAACATTACAACAAATTAATACAGCCAATAATTGGTTCTGAAGCATTTAAAGTAAATAACAGTAAGATAAAAACCTTTGGTTTTAATGGTGTAGAAAGTATTATAGAAAACCGATATGAAGCCCAAATAGATACTGGTAAAATGATGTTTGCTCTGATTCAATACGCCCAGCAATTGGGTATTTCTATTTTTAATAGTTGCGAAGTTGAGGAAATTTCGACTGACGAAAACAGACCTTTTGTAAAAACGAGGCAAGGCAATTTTAGGGGCGATAAGGTAATTGTAACTACAAATGCTTTCGTTAATAAATTGATTCCTGGTTTAGATGTAATACCCGGTAGAGGACAGGTTTTGGTTACCAAGCCGATTAAAAATTTAAAAATTGCCGGTACTTTTCATTATGATAAAGGTTATTATTATTTCAGAAATATTAATGATAGAATTTTACTCGGTGGCGGAAGAAATCTCGATTTTAAAACAGAAGAAACAACTGAGTTAGGCTTAACAGCGAAAGTTCAGGATACTTTATATAATCTATTAAAGGAAGTTATTTTAACAAGTGTTGATTTTGAAATAGATTATCAATGGAGTGGTATTATGGCTTTTGGAAAAAATCTCTCGCCAATAATAACTGAAACCACATCAAATGTTTTCTGTGCAGTTAGGTGTAATGGTATGGGCGTTGCTATGGGTAGCCAAACCGGAGCTGATGTTGCTGATTTGGTTTTGAAAAGTTAATATCCTGATGTTCTTTTTTGAGTGAGGTATTTATCATTTTTTCCTTTTCTAAAAAGATCAAATGTTTCGGTTATAAATTTAGCTATAAGTGGACTGTATTCTTTATCTGGCGAATTTAATTGAATTGTATTTGTGATATTTCCTTCAATAATATCAATTTTGAGTGAGGTTCCATCAAGAATTGATCTTGTATCTTCTGGTATCTTTCCTTTAGAAAATTTTATAACATCACTAATCAAGTTCGAATATGCTTCATATTTATTAATAGAAAGCTGTAGGCTGTCTTTTGTATAAATGTAATATTGCTTAAATATTTCTCCCAATCTGTCAAGATATTTTTGGCTAACCGCTCCTGTACTTTCTTCATAAATATATGATTTCGGTCCATTGTTTAAAGCAATGTAATCCTTATCATATTTTACCTTTGAAGACAAACTATCCTGAATTTTGTAAGAAACTTCAATGATGTTTTTGTCTTTCTTAATATTTAAATAAAAAACATTTAAGCTTACTGTAGTAACTCCAAAAACCTTAATTTCCTGCCTTTCTTGTGCAAGAAGAATTGATGGAAAAAATAGTATAAACATTAGAAATTTACAACTCATATCATCTATTTAAACACAATCGTTTTATTTCCGCTTACAAAAACCCGGTTTTCAAAGATTAGTTCCAGTGCTTCTAAAAGTACTTTTTTCTCAATTTCTTTTCCGGCTCTAACCATTTCCTTTACCCCAAAATTATGATCGACATGCGTTGTGTGTTGGGTAATTATCGGACCTTCATCTAAATTATCAGTAACGAAATGAGCTGTTGCACCAATAATTTTTACACCACGTTCAAAAGCTTGTTTATAAGGATTTGCACCAATAAATGCTGGCAAAAATGAGTGATGGATATTTATTATTTTTCCTGCGTAGTCCTTTACAAAATCTGGTGATAAAATTCTCATGAACTTTGCCAAAACAATGTAATCAACTTCAAACTGATTGATAACTTCTTTAACTTCTGCTTCAAAAGTGCTTTTATCCTTGTTCTCGTGAGAAATGTAATGATACGGAATACCTAAACTTTCTGTAAAATCTTTTAAGCCTTCATAATTGCCAATTACGCACTTAACATTTGCTCCGAGTGTTTTAAATTGATTTTTTACCAGAATTTCTGCAAGGCAATGATATTCTTTTGTGACCAAAACAGCAATTTGCTTCTCTGCGTGATTTATCAAGCTTACTTCAGAAGAATCTGGTAAATTTTCGAGCAGTTTTTCTTCTAATTTTTTTGGTTCATCTAAATCTCCGGTGCAAGCGATACGAGTAAAAAAAGCTTTGTTTGCTTCATCAACAAATTCTCGCATGGCTACGATATTTAGCTGGTGCGCCGCTAAAACACGGGTAATGTTTGTTACCAAGCCAACTTTATCTGGACAAGAAATTAAGATTGTTAATTCGCTCATTATTAATTCTGAAAATCAATAATAATAAAAGTAAGCCACAGATTAGCAGATTAAGAATTTTTAAAAGCAAAAGATCATCAAATATTAAATGGATCAAAGCAAATTATTTTGGTAAAACAGTTTTATATTTCGATTTTTACTAAAAAAATTATCATTATGGAAGTTGCTGGTATTGCGTTGCTAATTGTTATTTTGATTGTTTTAGTGCTATTATTTCTAAAGAAACCACAATCTGGAATATCCTTAATTTCTGTTGAGGACTTTGAAAAATTAAAATCTGAAAACGAAGTATTAAAAATTAGCCTGGCTAAGGCTGATGAACGTGCTTCTAATTTATCAACAGAAAAAGAACACATCACCACATTACTAAAGCAAGAACAACAGCGATTAATAGATGAATTGCAAATAGAACGTGATAGATTAGCCGATGCGAACCGAGAACTAGAAGGAACACGTTCTTTCTATCAGGCAGAAAAGGAAAAGCTTGCAGACCAAAAAGCAAGTTTGGAGCAAAGTCAAGAGAAATTTAACAAAGATTTTGAGCTGATTGCCAATAAAATTTTAGAGGAGAAATCCATCCGTTTTGTTGAACAGAACAGAACAAATTTAGATTTGATTTTAAATCCGTTGAAAGAAAACATAAAGGCTTTTGAGGAAAAAGTTGAAAAGGTTTACAAAGCCGAATCTGATGAACGAAACATTTTAAAGGGCGTAATTTCTGAACTTCAAATACAGAGTAAATTAATACAGGAAGATGCTAATAACTTAACCAAAGCCTTGAAAGGCGATAGTAAAAAGCAAGGAAATTGGGGAGAGGTTATTTTAGAAAAGGTTTTAGAACGCTCGGGTTTGGTTCGAGATCAGGAATATCGCATTCAAGCTTCGCTAGTATCCGCCGAAGGCGGTCGCTACCAACCGGATGTGGTTATTGATTTGCCAGATGGTAAACATCTTGTGGTTGATGCTAAGGTGAGTTTGGTGGCTTATGAGCGTTCTGTATCGGCAGAAACTGATGAAGAGCGTGAAGGCTATGTAAAACAGCATTTAGCTTCGATTAAGAATCACATTCAGGAATTGTCTGCAAAAAACTATCAGGATTTGTATAAAATCAATTCTCCCGATTTTGTGCTGCTATTTGTACCGATAGAATCCTCTTTTAGTATTGCGGTTCAAAAAGATGCAGAACTTTTCAATTTTGCATGGGATAGAAAAGTGGTTATTGTTAGTCCATCAACTTTGTTGGCAACTCTACGCACTATTGCAAGTATGTGGATACAGGAAAGACAGAATAGAAACGTGCTCGAAATTGCCAGGTTAAGTGGTAGTATGTACGATAAGTTTGTCGGCTTTATTTCGGATATGGAATCTATAGGTAAACACATCAAAAATGGCCAGGATGCATATGATAAAGCCATAAATAAACTATCAGACGGTTCTGGAAATCTGGTAAATACCTCAGAAAAAATAAAAAAACTTGGGGCTAAAGCGACAAAGCAAATTGATGGGAAGTATTTAGAAGATGAGTAAGCTTGTTTCGTTCGGTGAGGACATCAACCGATAGAAAAAGGAGGAATAATATGAAAATTCGTCTTTGCGAGGCACGAAGCAAAAGTTAGTAATCTAAATTAACAACATCATGAGCCACAATTATTTTGTTTATATCTTAACAAATAAAAGTAGAACGGTAATTTATACCGGTGTCACTAATGATTTAGCAATTAGGTTACAACAACATATTGAAGGCAAAAATAAATTTTCATTCACTAAAAAGTACAATTGTCATTATCTTATCTTTTTTGAAAGACACCAATACATTGAACATGCTATTGAAAGAGAAAAAGAAATAAAAGGTTGGAGTCGAGCTAAAAAGAATGCATTAATCGAACTTGAAAATCCACATTGGATTTTTTTTAATGATAGTATTTTCATCGTCGAATAATTTAAGACTATTCTTAATCAAAAAGTCATTCTCAACTGTTTGTCATTCCGAGGTACGAGGAATCTCCAAGCGATGAAAAACTAACGTTAATGTAACCACAACACATCGTTCGGTGCTTGTACTAATTCAGTGCAAATCTGATACAGATTCATCGCTATGCTCTGAATGACAAAGCATAGCGTATAAATATCTTTTCTACTTATTAAAAGCATTCCAGCCTTGTGCTTTCAACTCGTGTACATTATCTGATTTTGAAACCATTTTACAGCCTGAATTCTTATCTGTAACATGACCGATAACGGTTATATCTACATCGTGTTTCAGTTTTTTGTAGTCATCCTGACTGATGGTAAACAATAATTCATAATCTTCACCACCACTTAAAGCACAAACTGTTGGATCTAATCCTAACTCGCGGGCAGTTTCATAAGTCATTGGGTCTAGCGGAATTTTTTCCTCGTATATAGTAATTCCTTTATCGCTTTGCGTTGCAAGATGTAAAATTTCAGAAGCTAAACCATCCGAAACATCAATCATCGAAGTAGGTTTAATATTCATATCCTCTAGTAAAGCTACAATATCCATCCTTGCCTCCGGTTTTAACTGTCTTTCGATGATATAATCTTTTCCTTCCAAATCTGGCTGAATTTGCGGATTTTCAAGGTAGATTAATTTTTCTCTTTCTAAGATTTGTAAGCCTACATAAGCGCCACCTAAATCGCCAGAAACACAAAGTAAATCATTCTCCTGTGCGCCATTTCTGTACACAACTTTATCAGCATCAACATAACCAATACTTGTAACGCTGATTACCAAACCTTGTTTACTTGACGATGTATCGCCACCGATTAAATCGATATTGTACTTATTACAAGCCAACTCAATACCTTTATAAATTTCTTCAACAGCCTCTAAAGGGAATTTGCTTGATAAACCTATTGAAACAGTAATTTGGCTTGCTTTACCGTTCATTGCATAGATATCGCTCAAATTTACCTGAACAGCTTTGTAGCCCAAATGCATTAAAGGCACATAAGCCAAATCGAAATGAATGCCTTCCAACAATAAATCTGTTGAAATTAAGGTTTGTTTTCCTTTTGCATCTAAAACTGCAGCATCATCTCCTATTCCTTTTACCGAGTATTCATTTTTTATTTTAAAATTAGTTGTTAAGTGCTTAATTAAGCCAAATTCACCTAATTCGTTTATATCTGTGCGTTCTTTATTTTCAAACATATTTTTACTTTTTGCAATAAAAGGGCGAAGCCCCCGATTTTATTTTTTTTTTAGTGCTACTGAAATAAATTCAGCTATGTGAACTTAACTATTACTTTCCATCCAGTTTTTACCTTCTGTAAATCTGGCTATTAACATAGCAGCTACGTTGTCTCCCGTAGCATTTAATAAAGTAGCCATCGGATCTACCAATGTACCAATTATCATTGCCGGTGGTAAAGCTTCGGGCGGCAGTTGATAGGCCGAAATCATTAATAACTCGCCAATATAACCTCCATTTGGTATTCCGCCTTCAACAATACTTACCAAAACAGTAATTCCTAAAGCCAAAAGAATGGTATCAATACTTGTTAAATCTTTACCAAAGATTGCAAAAACAACCGCTATTTTAACTATTGAACTTATACTTGATCCATCTTTATGCAAGGTTGAACCTAACGGGATAGTAACATTTGTAATATAAGCCGGAACACCCATTTTTCTGGCACCTTCGAGATTTGCAGGTATAGTTGCAATACTGCTACACGTTCCAACTGACGTTAGTGATGGCACAATATTATTTTTCCAAAATACTTTTATAGCCTTAAAACCTCCGGCAATAAATGCGAATAAGGTAAAAAATACGATAAAATAAAATGCACCAACACCATAATACAATCCTAAAGCTTTAGCATAAGTACCAAAAAGTTGCGGTCCGAATACACCAACCTGATATGCAAAATAAGCACCTAAACCGATTGGTCCTAACTTCATTATCAGGATGATAAGCTTTTTCATTACTTCATTTCCTGAAACTAAAAAGTTCTTAAAACCATCACCTTCTTTTCCAGAATATAAAGTTGAAAATCCAACTAAAACGGAGAAGATAATTAATGCAAGCATGTTTTTACGACTACCTATTTCATAAAATTCACCAACTGTTAAAAGTTGTGTCATCTGCTCTCCAAATGATTGAATTTTCTCGTTCTCTAACGGTAAAGTATTATTTCCAAGTTCCTGATGAATAGGAAAAATCCATGTTGCTACTAAGGTTAATAACGCAGAAATCAACACTGTTGATAAGAAAACAAGTACCATAATGGTGAGCAGTTTTCCTAGTTTTTTTGATCTATCAATATTCGCGATTGCAGAAGAAACTGCAAAAAATACCAATGGAATTACTGCTGTAAATAACAAATTCAAAAATATATCACCTAGTGGTTTTATACTTTCAACACTTTTCCCAAAAATTAAACCAACAATACTACCAACGGTTATACCGAGTAGCAGCCAAAGCAAGCCAGAATAGTTTTTTAGAATTTCTGTTATTTTCATATCATTATTTTTCCGTCATTGCGAGGTACGAAGCAATCCTACAACGTTCGCTATTCATAAAACCCAAAGCTTTACGATTGCTTCGTGCCTCGCAATGACGACTTTCTTTATTACAATCCTAATTCTGCTGAAATATCCAACATTCTTTGAATTGGTTTACGAGCTTGCTCTATAATATGTTCAGGCACAGTTACTTCTGGAGAACAATTTTTAATACATAAATATAGTTTTTCTAAAGTATTTCGCTTCATGTATGGGCAATCGTTACATGCACAACTATTATTCGGCGGCGCCGGAATAAATGTTTTATCCGGACAAGCTTTTTCCATCTGGTGGATAATTCCACTTTCAGTTGCCACGATAAATTCTGTAGCCGGATTACTGATTGCATATTTCAAAAGTCCTGTGGTAGAACCAACGTAATCCGCCATATTCAAAACCACTTCTTCACATTCCGGATGTGCAATAAATTTAGCATTCGGATGGCGTTCTTTTAGTTTTGTAATTTTTTCCTGAGAAAAAATCTCATGAACCATACATGCTCCATTCCATAAAACTAAATCTCTACCAGTTTTCTTGGCAACATAAGCTCCCAAATTTCTATCCGGACCAAAAATAATTTTCTGGTCTTTAGGTAAACTTTCTACAATTTGAACTGCATTAGTGCTGGTACAAACAATATCACTTAAAGCCTTCAACTCAGCTGTACAATTTACATAGGTAATTACCAGATGATCAGGATATTTCTCCTTAAACTTTCTAAACAAATGTGGTGGACAACTATCCGCCAACGAACATCCAGCCTTTACATCAGGTAATAAAACCTTTTTATTTGGTGATAAAATCTTTGCAGTTTCTGCCATAAAATGCACTCCTGCAAATACAATTACATCTGCATCTGTTTTAGCTGCTTCCTGAGATAAGCCTAAACTATCTCCAATATAATCTGCTATATCCTGAATATCAGGCTCTTGATAATAATGAGCCAGAATAATCGCATTTTTCTCTTTTTTTAATTTTTCTATTTCTGCAAATAAATCAAGTGTCGGGTCAATATCTTCCTCAACAAATCCTTTGATATTTATTTCTTCTAAGGTATCCATCATCTTTAACAATTTTTTATTTGGTTTTGAAGCTTGCTCAAAGATAGCAGTTTCCACACTTCAATAATTAATAAGTTATTTTAAATAAATAAATCTTGTTTGTTTATTAGTGTGTTAGTATTGTTGGCAAGTTTCGTAAAATTATTCTTTTAGATAAGTTGTTAATCGTTTACTAACATTTAGATTACATTTTTGTAATATCATAAGATTGATTTTCAGCATGATCTAAAACAGCCTTAAATTTTATCAATATTGGAATGTTAATTGTTTATAAGTGTGTGAAAAGTTAGTTACTTGTACAAAGGTGCTTAAAAATTGGGTAAAAGATTGTGGCAAATTGTCTTTTTAGAGTAGCTTTAAACATTCAAATTTATTTGTTAGCATAATTTAGACATAGAGTTAACACTTATTCAATATTTGTTAACATAGTGGATAAAGTAAAAGTTTTTATTAATGAGAAAGGTTGATTTTCTGGTAATTGGTTCAGGTATAGCGGGTTTGAGTTTTGCACTTAAAGCTGCAAAGTTTGGTAAGGTTTTAATTGTTACAAAATCTAACGAAGACGAGTCGAATACAAAATACGCTCAAGGTGGTGTTGCTGTTGTTGTTGATAAAGATGATTCTTTTGAAAAACATATAGAAGATACACTGATTGCGGGCGATGGTTTATGCGATAAAAATATTGTGGAAATCGTTGTAAAAGAGGGACCTCAGCGTATTCAAGAGATTATCGATTATGGTATAAACTTCGATAAAGACAACTCTGGTTTTTATGATTTAGCTAAAGAAGGTGGCCATTCAGAACACCGTGTATTGCACTATAAAGACATCACAGGTTACGAAATTGAACGTGTTTTACTACAAGAAATTCACGAGAATCCTAACATAGAGATATTAACACACTACTTTGCATTGGAGTTAATTACCCAGCACCACCTTGGTGAGTTTGTTGATAAACGTACCGAAGATATTAACTGTTACGGTATATATGCCTTTAACACAGAGCTTAACGATGTGGAAAAGATTGTGGCAAACATAACGGTTATGGCTTCTGGTGGTGCCGGACATGTATATTCTGCTACAACAAATCCAGTAATTGCTACCGGCGATGGTATGGCAATGGTTTATCGTGCTAAAGGAAAAGTTAGGAATATGGAGTTTATTCAGTTCCATCCAACCGCTTTATATCATCCAGGAGAGTATCCTTCTTTCTTAATTTCTGAAGCTGTTCGTGGTTTTGGAGGTGTACTTCGTCGTAAAAATGGCGAGGAATTTATGCAAGAATATGATGAACGTAAATCTTTAGCACCTCGTGATATCGTTGCAAGAGCTGTAGATAATGAAATGAAAAAATCTGGTGATGATTTTGTTTTTCTAGACATTACCATGCGGAAGAAAGCTGATATTTTAAAGCATTTCCCTAATATTTATGCAAAGTGTTTATCAATTGGTATTGATATGACTAAAGATTATATACCAGTTACGCCTGCATCTCATTATATGTGTGGTGGTATTTTGGTTGATGAATATGGTCGTTCATCTATTAAAAACCTTTATGCTTGTGGAGAATGTTCTTCAACTGGTTTACATGGAGCAAATCGTTTAGCTTCAAATTCTTTGTTAGAAGCTACAGTTTTTGCGCATAGAATTTATCAGGATGCCATTGAAAATTTTAAGGATAATGTAATTCCTGATAATATACCTGAATGGGATTCTAAAGGTGTTACACAAAGTAATGAAGATATTTTAGTAACGCATAATCTTCGTGAGTTACAAAAAATTATGGGAGATTATGTTGGTATTGTTCGCTCAGATTTTCGTTTAGAAAGAGCCCACAGAAGATTATTTTTAATTCATCAAGAAACAGAAGAGTTTTATAAGAAAAACAAGGTTTCTGTTAAGTTATGCGAGTTAAGAAATGTAATTCAGACAGCTTATTTGGTAATTAAATCTGCTATGCAACGTAAAGAAAGTAGAGGATTACATTTTACTACAGATTATCCAGATCATGCTAAGGAACTAATTGATACTGTATTTTAGTTTGTTGGTTATGGTTTGTTAGTTTTTTAGACTTTACAAATCAGCCGTATATAAACAAAACAACTAAATAGCTAAAAAAAATGAAACAAATTAAATATGCCATTAATACTACCAGTAAAAAATAAATACCCGGAAATAGGAAAAGATAACTTTATTGCAGAAAATGCAACAATTGTTGGAGATGTAATGATTGGTGATAATTGTTCTGTTTGGTTTAATGCGGTGATTAGAGGAGATGTAAACGCAATTACGATTGGTAATGAGTCTAACATCCAAGATGGTGCAGTAATTCATGCTACGTACTTAAAAGCATCAACACATATTGGTAATCGGGTATCTGTTGGGCATAATGCAATTGTGCATGGCTGCACCGTTCAGGATAATGTACTAATTGGTATGGGTGCGATTGTAATGGACAATGCTGTAATTGAAGAGTATTGTATTATTGCTGCAGGATCAGTTGTTTTAGAAAATACAATTTGCGAGAGTGGTTACCTTTATGCCGGAACTCCTGCAAAAAAAATAAAGCCAATTACTGATGAGCAAAAGGCTTTATTGAATAAGTTACCAGATAATTATATCATGTATTCTGGTTGGTTTACTAACCCATAAATTATTCTTTTGGTGGGGGAGGAATAGCTAAGTTATTTTCAATATCCCAGTTTGGTCTTAAAGAAATCTCATCTTTTGAATACCAAATTTTTTCAGGTTGAATTGCAGATTTTACATTTCCTGTATCCCAAATACCATTTTTATTTTCATCATAAACTACTCTTATTAAATACTTGGCTGCCGGATAATTATTAAAATTTAGCTTAATATTTGACCTGATAACGTATGATTTAATCAGTGCTTTTTTATCGTTTAAAATTTCTACAATATAGCTTTTACTTGTGTCTGGAATGGAAACATTTAGTGCCAGGTTTCCATAATTATCTGTAGCATCTAAAGTGAATTTCTTGGTAAACTCTTTATTTTTGGAGTTAAAAATGCCTGTAAAAGCACCAGCTGCAAACTTTATATCGTAATTTCTTTTCGCCTTCCAAGGGAAAGTTATATAGTATTTCAAGAAATCTGTGCTGTCCTTTACTAGCTGAAAATTAGTTCTTTTTATAGAATCATCTAACAAGGTAATTTTTGAAGCATCTGCACCAGTTATAGGGACAGGAAATTTTAATGTATAACGTTGAAATGGATTAAGCTTTCCGGTTCCTGCATTATCCGTTGGTGTTAAATCTCTTGTATAAGTATCTCTTTTCGAACGGCTTAAATTAACAGTTTGCAATATCTTACCTTCATCTTTTATAGCAACTTTTACGGAGTCGAAACTTAAATCATTTAACCAAACTTTAGCTGTATCGTTATTTTTGCTGAATACAACTCTTTTCCCAGCATCAATTGCTGGTGGGTCTGTAACTGTTATTTCTGGTTTTTTAAGCTGCTGTGTAAAGTTTAAGCTAATGCTACCATCCGTATTTATTTTGTTTTCTGTAACTCTAAATTCTGGAGCTAATTCTTTAAAAACAGTAAGATTAATATTCTCTACATTTTTATCAATGGTAACGGGTTCTTTTAAAAAACCAATTTCATCTGTTATTTGCTGATATATTTTATCTCCACCACCTTTAATCTCTTTTAAAGCGTAAACTTTATATTTTCCTTTTCTTAAATTGTTTAATTTATAGTTTCCTGAGCTATCCGTTAATGTGTAAATTGAAGGACGTTTCTTTCCAAAGAGTGTATCTCGTTCTACAGGAAGAATAAAAACAGTTACATCCATTTCATCTTCTCCAGTAAATCCATTTGTTACTTTTCCACTAAGTGATAAAGAGTCAATCTCTGGACCAGTTGAAAAAACGTAAGAGAAGTTTTTTAAAACGTTGCTTTCGTTTATATCGGCAATTGCCTTACCAAAGTTTAAAGTATATGTAGTATTTTTTTCAAGTGTATCCGCTATCGAAATTTCTAAAGCTCGTTTCTTAATTTTTAAAATTGGAGCTTTCTCTAATTCTGGAGAAATTGAAAATTCCTTAGATTCATCAACAATTTTAAAATATTCATCAAATTGAATTACAATTTTTTTAGCATTAAAATTTCTCGTTAAATTTTTCGGAGTCATACTTAAAACCTTCGGCGGTATTTTATCTTGTGGACCTCCAGTTATGGGTTGGGGAGAAGCACAACCTAAAAATTCTAAAATTACCACGAGCGCAATTAAAATTATTAAGTTAAAATACTGAGGTTTTAAATTTGGCATATTTTAAACGTTCTAATAGATTTTTAGTGTTTTTTGAATAATAACATTAAAAAACTTTTTTATTTGATTCTGTCGCTTTATTTAAAGCTGAATATTTTTAAGATAACTTATTGATTATCAGTTATTTATTTATATAAACCATTAAAACTGATATATCTGATGGAGAAACACCTGAAATTCTAGAAGCTTGACCTAAAGTTCTCGGTTTTATCTTAAATAATTTTTCTCGGGCCTCTTTTGAAATGGATACAATTTTATTATAATCAAAATCTGGTTTAATTTCTTTGTCTTCCATCTTTAGCATTTTCGCTACAATTTCATTTTCCTTTTCAAAATAGCTTTCATACTTAATTTTAATTTCGGCTTGTTCAATCGTTTCTTCGTCTAAATCTTTTGTTGCTTCAGCCAAAGGTTTACTAACTTTAATTATATCCTTTAAACCAACATGTGGTCTGCCAATCAAACTATGAATTTTTACATTTTGATTTAATGCACTAGAACCTAAACTTTCTAACATAGGATTAGCATCTCCCATTTCTATTCCCTGGTTTCTGGTAAACTTAACTAAAGCATCAGCAGCTGCAACTTTTTGATTTACCTTTTCTAAACGTTCATCAGAAATTAAACCTAACTGATGACCAATAGGAGAGAGGCGAATATCAGCATTGTCTTGTCTTAATAATAAACGATGCTCTGCTCTTGAAGTAAACATTCTGTATGGCTCTTCGGTACCTTTAGTTACTAAGTCATCAATTAAAACGCCGATGTAACTTTCAGAACGTTTCATGATTAATTCATGCTTATCATTAATTTTTTGATGTGCATTTATACCAGCCATGAAACCTTGACAAGCTGCCTCTTCGTAACCTGTCGTTCCATTTATCTGACCAGCTAAAAATAAATTATTAATTAGTTTGGTTTCTAATGTTAAAGATAATTGGGTAGGTGGGAAGAAATCATACTCTATGGCATAACCTGGTCTAAACATTTTTGCTTGTTCAAAACCTGGAATTAATCGCAAAGCTTTAAATTGAACATCTTCTGGAAGTGATGTTGAAAATCCATTTACATAAATTTCGCAAGTGTTCCATCCTTCTGGTTCTACAAATATTTGATGTCTGTCTCGCTCTGCAAATCTGTTGATTTTATCTTCAATAGATGGGCAATACCTCGGACCTAAACCTTTAATTCTACCAGTAAACATTGGTGATTTTTCGAAGCCTTCTTTTAAAGTTTCGTGTACATCACTATTCGTATAAGTTATCCAGCAACAACGTTGGTCTGTAGAAACAACAGTATCTGTAAATGAAAATTTGCTTTTATCATTATCTCCCCATTGCTCTTCCATTTTGGTATAATCCAAACTTCTTCCATCAACTCGGGGTGGGGTACCGGTTTTCATTCTACCAGCTTCCATACCAAGTTCTACCAACTGTTCTGTAATACCTGTTGATGACTTTTCTGCTGTACGACCGCCTCCGAATTTCTTCTCTCCAATATGGATTATTCCATTTAAAAATGTACCATTTGTAAGGACAACGGCTTTACTTTCTATTTCAATTCCTAGAGATGTTTTAACACCGTAAACGGTATTATCCTTAACTAATAATCCAACGACACTGTCTTGCCACATGTCAAGATTTTGCGTGTTTTCTAAAGCTAACCTCCATTCTTCAGCAAACTTCATTCTATCAATTTGCGCTCTTGGACTCCACATCGCAGGCCCTTTTGATTTATTAAGCATCCTGAATTGAATGGTCGATTTGTCTGATATTATACCAGAATAACCACCCATTGCATCAACCTCACGCACAATTTGCCCTTTTGCAACGCCACCCATTGCTGGATTACAGCTCATTTGAGCTATAGTTCCCATGTTCATGGTAATTAGCAAAACTTTCGATCCTAAGTTGGCAGCAGCAGCAGCAGCTTCGCATCCTGCGTGTCCTGCACCAACAACAATCAAATCATATTTAGAAAACATCGTAATCTTTTTATTAATGTTCCACGTGGAACGTAAATTTTATCTGTTTTAAACAATAATGTTCCACGTGAAACAACGCGGATTATTAAAGTGTATTATTAGTTTTCAGAAAGTTCTAACCATCTAAATGTATATTCATCCAAACGTTTTCTTAAGACTTCTATTTCTTGAGAAACCTCTTGAATTTTTACATAATTAGATGCGTCGATTGAAAGTAAAATATCTGTTAATTTTGCAATCTCAACCTCTGTTTCTTCTATACCTTTCTCACATTCTTCAAGTTCTTTTTGCTCTTTATAACTTAATTTTTTAGTTGCCTTGGCAGGAATATTTTCTGCAATAGGAGCGGGTGCTTTTTTAGATTCAACCTTTTTTGGTTGTTCTAAACTCAATCTATATTCAGAATAATTTCCATTATAAATTTTAACAACACCTTCGCCTTCCATGATAAATAACTGGTCACTCATTTTATCTAACAGATATCTATCGTGAGAAACCAACATTAATATACCTGGAAAATTCTCTAAAAATTCTTCCAAAACATTTAATGTATCAATGTCTAAATCATTTGTAGGCTCATCTAAAATTAAGAAGTTTGGATTCTGCATTAAAACCTTCATCAGGTTCAAACGCTTCTTTTCACCACCACTTAATTTCTCTACCATGCCATGTTGTTTCTTTGGCGGGAAAAGAAAAAGTGTTAATAGGGCAGAAGCAGTAATCACAGAACCATCTGCCATCTTAATATATTCAGCATCCGATTTCACAATATCAATTACTCTTTCTTTCGGATCGAATGTTAAACCGCCTTGTTTATAGTAACCAAAAACTGTCGTTTCTCCAGTATCAACCGTACCTGCGTCGGGGGTTAATTGACTAGTTATAATATTAAGAAGTGTAGATTTGCCTGTTCCATTTTTTCCAGCCAAACCAATTCTATCACCTTTTTTAAAGGTGTAACTAAAATCATTTATAATCTCTCGACCTTCAAAGGCTTTTGCTATATTTTCAAGTTCAATTATCTTTCCACCTTGACGAGACATCTTCATTTGAAGGTTAACAGATTGATTATCAGACTTTTTCTTAGTTTTTTCTTCTAAATCATAAAAAGCATTGATTCTGGCATTAGATTTCGTACCACGAGCCTGCGGCATGCGCCTCATCCACTCTAATTCTTTCTTTAATAGCTGTTGGTTCTTATGTAAAACCGTTGCGTCTAAAGCTTCCCTTTCTGATTTCTTTTCTAAGAAGTAAGCATAATTTCCGTTGTAGTTAAAAATCTTACCTCTATCTAACTCAACAATTGTATTGCAAACATTATCTAAAAAGTATCTATCGTGGGTAACTAAAAGAATTGTTTTTTGTCCAGTAGTTAAAAGTTTTTCTAACCATTCAATCGTATCTATATCTAAATGGTTGGTTGGCTCATCTAAAACTAAAATTTCAGGATCTTCAATCAGTAACTTAGCCAAAGCCAAACGTTTCTTTTGTCCGCCAGAAAGGGTAGATATTTTTTGCTGCAAATGAGTAATGCCCATTCTATTCAAAATGGTCTTAATCTCATGTTCGTATTCCCAGGCATTGTGTTCGCTTAGTTCCTCGTATAAACGATTAAGCGTTTTCTCATCAGGATTCGGGTCTTCAATTAATTCTTCATACTCCTTAATCAACTGTTGTTGTTTATTCTCCAAAGAAAATATATGATCACTAATAGAAAAACCTTCGGTAAATTGTGGCTCCTGATCTAAAAAACCAATTTTAACAGCTTTATTTTTTACAATTTTACCTTCAAGCGGAGGGAATCTTTCTGCTAATAATTTTAAAAGTGTACTCTTACCAGCGCCATTAATTCCAACCAACGCTACACGTTGACCAGAGTTAATACCTAAGGTTAAATTTTTAAATAGCCATTCATCATGATAACCATGACCTAAGCCTTCTGCCGCAATTAGTGTGCTCAATTTCTTTGTGTTTCGAATTTATAAAGGAAAATTGCTACAAAAGTACGGATAAAATATTTGTGAGAATAAATTGTGTTTCTAAAGCATAATTTTAGCGCTAAATATGGCAGAATATTGATTATTAAAAACCACTATAAAACAAAACAGCGGAGGAATCGCTCCGCCGCTGCTTCTATCATTAACTAAAACTAAACTTTATCTTTATTTAGATTATCGTTTCCAATAATTCTAATTTTATATCTTCAAAACGATTTGCGCTGTACACTACAGTTGGAGCTGCGCTTACATTGCTATCAATTGCAGTAAAATCATTCATACCAACCTTTGCCGATGAACTTAAAACCGCATTATAACTTTCAGTATTTCCTTTTAAGTTAAGTGCGCTTGCACCATTAACATTGGTTGTTAAGCTTAAAGTATTTGCAGTAATATCTGCTGTTGCTTTATCATTTAAAACCAAATTAAGGTTTAATAAATTGAAGTTTCCAGCAGTTTTAACAGATGCACTGTTTGATGCCTCGATATTAGTGATGTTATTTACGTGTGCAATAACTGTTAAAGCTTCAGTATTAAAAGAGCTGATTCTTAACTCACCATTTTGCTGTTGCACAAGTGCATTTTTAGTGTAGTAATTATCATAAACCTCAACACTTTCTTTAGCATCTTGAATCAAAATCAATTTCACATTTCCACTGATTTTAATTTTGCTGATGTTTTTTACCGATGTTAAATTTGTGTAGCTATTACCTTTTTCAGCTGCGCTAACGGTTACAGCTGTAGCACCTAAAATAATTGTTGTTAAAGCTGCTGCGAATAAATTTTTAATAGAGTTTTTCATGATTTTTATATTTTAAATTTCTTAAATCCTTTTGTTGTTGTTTGAATATAAGACTGCAATTGGGCAAAAACGTTGCACAGTAAATCGCTGTATTATACCAGATTGGAAATATTATAGACGAACGCCCGTAATTATTAGACGAAACCGAAATAAAAATTGAATTTGGAAAGCAAATTCCTGTGAGGATAGGAGAATGTAGTCCCGCTTTTTGCTACAACAAAAGCTGAAAAAGCTTTTGGTTTACGCTTCAATCGGGTTTAATTAACTGTGGTACAGTAACTTATCTTAACAGTAGCTTTTGCTAGCGTTTTAGGTCATTGCCATGAACTGTTTATCCCGACCATTCGGGAAATCAGTGCTGAAATCTGTATTGGAAAAGCTGAAATGGTATTTACTTATTTAAATTAAGCCAATGTCAGCTCTGTAAGCCAAATACTCATCTTCTTTCTGAGTCATAAGTGTTTTAGCAGCTTTGCCTTTATCTTTATAGCCAAGTAGGTGTAACGTTCCGTGTATCATGATGCGACAAACCTCATCAAAATCGTTAGTTTTGAAAGTTTTAGCATTTTCTTTTACACGCTCTATACTAATAAAGATATCGCTAACAATTTGTTTCTCTTCTTCCGAATTATCGAAAGTGATAATATCAGTGTAAGTATCGTGATTTAAATATTGTTGATTTATACCAAGCAAATATTCATCACTACAGAAAATAAAATTAAGTTCCTGCAGCTTAAACCCCTCTTTTTCGATTGTTGCTTTAATCCACTTCTTAACCTTTAATTTTTGAGGTAAGTTATAGCTTATTGATTCAGTAAAAAAAGAAATTGCAGGCATTTTCGAAGTGTTTAAGGCTGCAAATTTAAGAAATAATAGTTACCCACGAATAGCCGTTTAGAATGAACGATCGTGACCCTGAATTCATTTCAAGGTCTTATATAGAGTAGATGCTGATCCCGAACATTCGGGACAGCATGACGAGCTGGTTTATAATCTATGATAAAAACCTACTTCACCATATTCAAAGATTTCAAATACTCAGCAATCCTGTTTTTATAATAGTAATTTAAGGTTGGAGGTAGCTTTTGCAACACATCACTTCCATTTTGGAATTGCTTTTTATAATCATCAACCATTTTTTTGTACGATGGCGGAAATTCCTTAGCAGCCTTGCTTTCACGTTTATCATCCTCTTCCTGGTCTTTTTCTGCTTTTTCAGCATCAAGTAACTTAACTAAAAGTTCTTTTTGCCTGTTCATCGTTTCTTGCTGAAGCTTTTTGTTAACCAAATCACTTTCAGTTTCCTTCATTTCCTTAATGGCTTCATTTAAGTTTCCAAGTTTGCCTTTGCCATCTTTATTCTCTTCACGATTAATTTTTTCCAAAGCTTGCCTAATCATTTGTTGTTGCTGCGCCATTTTCCCAAACTCCTGACTCATTTCTCCTTTGCCAACAGTGCCCTGATTACCGCCAGATTTTTGCATTTGCTCCTTCGCTTTTTGCATATTCTTATTAAGCTGATCTTGCATTTGCGACAATTGCTTCATCCCTTGTTTCTGCTTTCCTTTTCCACCTTTTGAATTTTTTTGCATGTTTTGCAACTGATTTAAGGCTTCACTTAACATTAAAGAAAGGTTGTTTATCGAGGTCATGGTAAATTGCTGATACCTATTTGCTTCAGGCGTTCTGCGTTCCCCTAAACTTTCCAAACTTTTATCAAGGTTAAAATTGATCTTATTCATTTCCTCGTTTACAGTAGATTCTATTTGAGGAACACGCTTGCTTAAACTATATAAGCTATCAGAAATCGTTTTAAGGTTATCTTTAATATTGCGCTGTTTTTGAACGTTGCTTGTGTAAGATGGATCAGAAGCATTCATTCGTTTTAACGCAAGCATCACTTTTTCCTGATCAAAAGATGTATTCAGCAAATTTTCCAACAATCTTCGCAACTCCTTAGCATTCAGATTGTTCTCCATTTCTTCACCCTGCTGTTGCATTTCACTCATTTTCTGAGCAAGTTTTTCCATCTGTTCCGAAGCTTTTTGCTGTTTTTGGCTTGCAGATTTGCTGTCTTTTTTATCTAAAGCATCTTTGCCATCTTGCTGCTGTTTTTGAATATCCTGTATATCTTTTTCAGGGTTTTCAAAAGGGTTCGGCCGCTCTAACGATTGATTCTTGTCTTCCAGCTTTTTTAAATCATCTTTAATGTCTTTCATCTCCTTATTCAAAGCATCTTGCTTTTGTTTCAGAGATTCATTATCCTGTTTTTTATCAGCTGTTTGCGCCGCAAGCTCTTTTTGTTGCTTCGCCAAATCACTTAATCTATCAATATCGTTTTGCAAATTCTGCTCAAATTCGAGCTGTTTGTAAAGTTCTAAAATTCTATCAAGCTCATTTTTAAGGGTTTTATTATCAAGCTGCATTTTCGATAGTTCGTTTTGCGTTTGATCTTTATTTCGCTCATTCATCAAATTCTGAAGCTTTTGCAAAAGTTCCTTAGTTTTTTCATCCAAAACATTATTAAACAAATCATTAATCTGTTTTTGTTTCTCTTGCAAATCCTGGTTTTCTGCCTGATTTTCTTGTTGTTGCTGTGTGTTTTTCTGATTTAAATCTTTAATCTCTTTAACGGCTTCTTCAAGTTGCTTTTGTTTATCCAACAGCTGTTCAATCTGCTTTTTATCTTCAAAAGAAATCTGTTTTTTATCAATCAAACTTTGAGCAACTTTTTTACTTTCCTTTTCTATCGTTCCGGCTAATCTAATGGCCGATTGCATTTTTTGCTTAAGCGCCTGATTATTAGCATTCGTTTGTTCAGCGGTTTCGCGTTTGGTAAGTTGTTTAAATACTTTTATTTCTGAACGGGTAATTTTTGCGCCATTAACACCATCATTATCAGCAACTTCAAAATAGTATTCTATTTCTTGTCCGGGTTTAGCCGTTACATTTTTTAAATCCCAGAAATAGAAAAAGCTATTTTCAGTAACATTGGTTTTTATCGGAATATTTTTAGAAACCGTGCTAATAATTTTATTGCGTTCTTTAATATTATATTTAAAACTCAATCTGCTAAAGCCGTAATCATCAGATATTTGTCCGCTAAAATACAATGCTTTATTACTTATCGAATCCTTTTTTTCATCAACAGATATAGCCGGAACCTGATCTTTAACCACCGTAATTTGGTGAGAAAGTGAATCCCTTATGGTTACAAAATCGTTCTGTGGCGTAATGCTGTATTTAGCGTTATTCCTAATCGTAGCAATAAAAGAAGCATTGTTATCAGAAACTTTAATTACCTGCTGCTTATCATTTAAGGTAAAAAGAACCGAATTACTTTGTCCGGTTTTAAAGTTCCAGGTTATTTTTGTGCCTTCAGGTAAAAGAATATCGCCAACATTATTAACAGTTTCAGGTTTTTTGCCAAGATAGGCGGGAAAATTTAAAGTAGCCGAAGTATTTAACAATTCCGGGCGAGGTTTAACGCTAACCGTAAATTCAGCCGAGCTGAAACCGCCGCCTTTAAAAATAAGTTTTTTATCGCCCTGAATATTTTTAACGTTATAATTAAATCGGCTAATATTTTCTTTAGTAAGCTTATAAGTATTTTTTCCGTCTTCTACATAAACTTCCGCCGGAAGCTCATCGCCCTCAAGTTTCAAATTAATAGTCAAATCATCACCCTGTGTAACCGTTAAATTTTTGTTTAAAACGGTAAAATTAAAAGGTGCTTTAGGCGCAATGTATTCATCATATTTAAAAAAACTATTTGTGCCTTCCTTTAAAATTGTTGGCGCTAAAACAGCTATCAATAAAATAATCGATAAAGGAATAAATAAATATTTAAGGTATTTTCTGTTATCGTTAATTCGTACTGCGGTACTGAAAGGAACCGGTTTTAAATCAAAAATTTTCTGGTCTATACTCGCCAGAATAAGTTTGTTCTCGGGTAAATTTTCAGATAATCTATGCAGCTGAAGCGTATTCAGAAGTTTATCCTTAATGTCGCTAAAATGGTTGCCAATAATTACCGAAGCTTCATCAAAAGACAAATGCTTGCCTAACTTAAGCATTGCAAGCAAAGGTTTAATAATCAGCAAACCAATTATAACAATGGCAACTATCAAAAACGAGAAGAAAACAAAAGTTTTAAACCCTGCACCGGGATTCAAATAGTAAAGACCTATAAAAATGAGCACATATAGAGCAAGCAAAATCGCCGCACAATAAATGCTTCCCCGTAAAATTTTATTCAAATAAAACTTACGGATAAATTCATCTATTTTTCTGATTAGCTCATTATAGTTATTGCTCACCATATCAACGTAAATGTAAAAATAAATCCAATCAATTGCGCTAAACCACTAATATGGTAACGCGAATAATATAATTTGTTTATTAGTTGCTCTATTTTTATTTGAAAATGAAGGTTTCAGCATTTCATAGCAGTTTAAGCCCCGCTTTTTGCTCCAATAAAGCAGAAAAAGCTTTTTATTTCCGCTACAATCGGGTTTATTTAACAACGGTTTTTCGCAATAGCATGGTTGTCAAAAAATAATTGATTAATACTATGGTTACACAAAACTTAACTAACTTTAACTACAAACCCATACTTTTGGGTCAAAAAAATCGTCAAAATCAGATATGAAACGAATATTTATTTCAGCCTTTATGGTATTCATCTTTACAGCCTCTTTCGCACAAAAATTTAACTGGAACAAAAATCAGGTAATTGCACACCGCGGTGCCTGGAAAAAGAATAAACTGCCAGAAAATTCTATTGCAGCATTAAATGAGGCTGTTCGCTTAGGTTGTTATGGTTCTGAGTTTGATGTTTGGATGACTGCAGATGGCGTTTTAGTTGTAAATCACGATCCTGAATTTCAGGGATTGAAAATTGAAACGGTTAAATACGAGGAGTTATTAACCAAAACCATGAGCAATGGCGAGAAAATTCCAACTTTAGAAAGCTATCTGCAAGCCGGAAAGAAGCAAAAAACCACAAAGCTAATTTTAGAAATAAAACCATCACTAATTAGCAAAGAACGCGGAATTGAAGTAACAAACAAATGCGTTGAAATGGTAAAAAAACTAAAAGTTACAGACTGGACAGAATACATCAGTTTCGATTACGATTATTGTAAACGTGTTTTAGAATTGCTCCCAAAAGCAAAAGTTGCATATTTAAGAGGTGATGTTAGCGCCGAGCAAATGAAAGCTGATAAATTAACAGGTGCAGATTACCATTACAGCGTTTACCAAAAAGATAACTGGATAGAAAATGCACAGAAACTAGGCTTAACTGTAAACGCTTGGACAGTAAATACTGCTCCAGAAATGCAATGGTTATTGGCTCATAATGTAGAATTTATTACAACCAACGAACCAGAATTACTTTTTGAAGAATTGAAGAAAACACCTGTATCAAAAGGTTGGAAACTTAAATGGAGCGATGAATTTAACGATGCAGGACTTCCTTTGGCAAAAAACTGGTCTTACAATATTGGCGGCAAAGGCTGGGGAAATAACGAGCTGCAATATTACACCGATGCAGATAGTGCAAATGCTATTGTTAAAAAGGGCAACTTAAATATTACCGCTTTAAAAGCCGAAAAGGAGGGAAATAAATATACTTCTGCTCGTTTGGTTACTAAAGGTAAATTCGATTTTAAATATGGTAGGGCAGAAGCCCGTATGATTTTACCAAAAGGCAGAGGTTTATGGCCGGCGTTTTGGGGTTTATCAACCGATGGAAAATATGGTGGCTGGCCAAAAAGCGGCGAAATAGACATTATGGAGCACGTTGGTTACGATCCGGATAGCGTACACGGAACCGTACATACAGAAAAATTTAATCACATAAAAAATACTCAGGTTGGCAAAGCACTAAAAGTTGCTAACCCTTACACCGAATATCATGTTTACGCGGTTGAGTGGTTTGAAGACAGAATGGATTTCTACATAGATGATCAGAAATATTTAACCTTTAAAAATACCGGCAAAGGCGCAGGCGATTGGCCATTTGACCAAAACTTCCACTTAATTTTAAATTTGGCCGTTGGTGGCGGCTGGGGTGGTAAAAAAGGAATCGATGAAACCGTTTTCCCGGCGACAATGAAAGTAGATTATGTTAGGGTTTATCAAAAGTAATTGAAAATGTAAATGGATGATGGAAAAGGGATAATGGTGCCTTTCCATCCTCCATTTTAAGTATTTTAAAACCAATGGATTCTCGTAGAGCGTTTTTAAAAAAAGCAGCATTATTAGCTGGTACAACCGGGCTTGCAAATGCCTCGGTGCTTAAAGCAATGGCAATTAATGCCGAACCGGGCAGCACATTTTATGATGCAGAGCATATCGTTTTTTTAATGCAGGAAAATCGTTCTTTCGACCATATGTTCGGTAAATTGAAAGGTGTGCGTGGCTTCAACGATCCGCACCCACATATTCAGCCGGATGGAAATAAGGTTTGGCTGCAAAAAGACGGTCAGGGATATACCTATGCACCATTTCATGTAGATATAAATAAAACTAAAATAACCTGGCAAGGTGGTTTGCCACATTCGTGGAATGATCAGGTTGCGGCAAGAAACGGTGGAAGATACGATAAATGGTTTCCTGTAAAAACAGCAATGACATTATCTTATTATGATAGAAATGATGTTCCATTTTACTATGCTTTAGCCGATGCTTTTACCGTTTGCGATCAACATTTCTGCTCATCGTTAACTGGAACTACGCCGAATCGCCTTTTCTTTTTTACCGGAACGGTGCGAGCAGAACAAAATCAAAACAGAGTTGCTGTTGTAAATAACGATCAGGCAGAATCGCAAAATAATGTGTTTGTAGATTGGCCGACTTTCCAGGAAAAATTAGAAGATAACGGAATAGAATGGCGCATTTATCAAAACGAACTCTGGACTTCAAAACTCCCAGAAGGAGAAATTGATGATTGGTGCGGCAACTATGGAGATAATCCTGTTGAATATGTAAGCCGTCATAATGTGAAATTATCGGCTTATTTTAGAAAAAATGGAGATAATACCGTAAAACCAGCATTAACACCTGCCGAAGTTCAGTCAAAGTACGATAAATTATCTCAAAGAGAAAAAAATCTAATCGACAAGGCATTTACAACCAACATTTCTCAAAAAGATTACATTGAGGTTGAACCTTTCACCTTTACAAACGACAAAGGAAATAAGGAAACAATTAACATCCCGAAAGGAGATATTTTTCATCAGTTTAGGAAAGATGTTGATAGCGGAAAATTGCCAACAGTTTCTTGGTTGGTTGCGCCGCAACGCTTTTCAGATCATACAAGTTCGCCACTTTATGGAACCTGGTACGTTAGCGAAGCGCTCGATATTTTAACCAAAAATCCGGAAGTGTGGAAGAAAACGATTTTTGTCCTCACATACGATGAAAATGATGGTTATTTTGACCACCAACCGCCATTTGTAGTTCCAAATCCAGATGATCCTTCAAGCGGAAAAGTATCTGAAGGGATAAATTTTGCCCCTGATTACGAAAATAGAAAAGGTAGTCCGATTGGTTTGGGATACAGAGTGCCAATGGTTGTCGCATCGCCTTGGAGCAAAGGTGGTTTTGTAAATTCTCAGGTTTTTGATCATACCTCTTCCTTAATGTTTATGGAGAAATGGCTTTCTAAAAAAACGGGAAAAACTATCAAAAGCAATAATATTAGTGATTGGAGAAGGAATTTCTGCGGTGACCTGACATCTGTTTTCAGGCCTTACAATGGAGAGGAAATAAAATCGCCAGAACCTTTAAAGCGTGAAACGGTAGTTACAAATATTGTAAATGCCAAAAACAAACCTGCACAGGCTGGTCCAACCGCATTAAACAAGATCGAGGTTGCTAAAATAAACCGATACGAAAATTTCGATTCAGAAACATCTAAATTTGCTCCGAAACAAGAAAGCGGAACAAAACCGGCATGCGCATTACCATATCAGTTAAATGTAGACGCATCGATTAAAAATAATATCGTTGAGCTTAAATTTCAGTCGGCTAAAACGTTGTTTGGTAGCGAAGTTGAAACTGTTGGTGCACCGTTTAACATGAATACAATTTCCAGTTACAAAGGTGTAATTGGTAAAACGTGGGCTTATGCAGTTAAAAGTGGCGATGTTTTAACCGATAAAATCAGCATTGATGATTTTGATAACGGAATTTATGATTTCGCCATTCACGGACCAAATGGGTTCTACAGAAGCTTTAAAGGAAACAACAAGAACGCAGATTTAGTTATCAATGCTAAGCCAGAAATTACAGGCCTTGTAACTAAAAAAGTAAGTGGAAATTTAATTTTTGCACTCGAAAATAGTGGTACATCACCAATCAATATTCAAATTATTGATAACAAATATAAAGCCCAGCTAAAAACAGTTAGTTTAAAACCTAAGTCGGTTACAAGTGTAGTGCTGAATTCATCAAAAAACGCAAACTGGTACGATTTCAGTGTTATTCAAACAGGTAATAGTGTTTTCAAGCATCGCTACGCTGGAAAAATAGAAACAGGAATGGTAACGCAAACCGATCCATACATGGGTGGCGCTTAGAGATTAGCCTTTAACTCCACTCATTTATTGAAATAAATTATGCTTATTTTGCATCCCCATGCGAAGTAAAGGCTTTATAATCAAAATCATAATTTTCTTTTTGTTTTGCAACATTAAGATTTATGCTCAGAGCTATAATTTTACCAGATATGGGCTGAAAGAAGGTTTGCCACAATCGCAGGTAAGTGTAATTTATCAGGCTAAAAACAGAACCCTTTGGCTAGGCACTTTTGGCGGCGTTAGTAATTTCGATGGCAAAACATTTACTTCTTACAGCAAAGCTGATGGATTGATTTCTAACTCAATCACCAGTATTGTTGAGGCTGATAACGGCCAAGTTTACATCGGTACCGAATTCGGATTGAATATTTTATCCGAAGGAAAAATCAAAGCCATATTATCTAACAGTTATATATCTCAACTAAAAAAAGATAAAAGCGGAACGGTTTGGGGTTTAAGCAATCGTAAACTATTTAAAATTTTTAAGGGCAAACCTGTTTTTTCTGAGCTGAAAGATGCTAATCTAACTTGTTTATCAACAAACAAAAAAGGAGACTTATTTGCCTTTGTTTGGGAAAAAGGCATTTACAAACGAGAAAATACATCATGGAAATTATATCAGGAATTCCCTGCAGATATTGCATCCACATATATTTCTAAAATTCTCTTTGATGAAAAAGATTCAAATAAAATGTTTGTTCTTTCAAACAAGATGGGGGTTTATTCATTAATTAACAAGCAATTAAGTCGGATATTCGTTCACGATAATTCATTTAATTACTACACAATAGCGCAAGATAGTAAAGAAGGTTTATGGGTAGGAACAGATAGAGGCGTATACTTACTGAATAAAAATAAAACCACTATTTATTTTAATGATACCAATGGTTTAAGCGATAACCGTGTTCACGATGTGTTTAAGGATGATGAAAACAACATGTGGGTTTCGTGTTTTAGCGATGGACTTTATAAATATGAGGGTGATGCATTTATACGATACGTTACCTTCAAAGGACAAAACCTAAACTTCCCGATAAGCAGTCTCTCTGCTGATAAAAAGAATAACCTTTGGATTGGGACTATTACCAAAGGCCTTTTAAAGTACGATGGAACGAAAATAGAACCCGTTTCTAATCCGGAACTAAGAAATAGAAATATCCTTTTTACTTATACAGATAGAGATAAAAACGTTTGGGTTTCTGCTCAGGATAAAGGGCTGTGGAAATACGATGGTTTAAAGTTTACTCAAAAACTTAAACCCGGTACATCCGATTTCCACTCTATGACGCAAGATAGCCATGGAGCATATTTGATTAACAGTTCTATGCAAACCCTGTACATAAAAGATGGTAAAACAGAGTTGATAGAAGGGTTTAGCGGTTACAATTCTTGCATTTACGCTTTACAGGGCGATAGCATTTTTCTGGGTACATCAACAGGTGTTTATTTACTGAAAAACAAAAAGGTAGATAAGAATTTTAAAATTAAAGAACTTGATGGCGTTTATGTATTAAACATCACTAAGCAAAATAATAAAATTTTATTTGCAACTCTTGGAGATGGGATTGTATCATGGAATCCTAATACTAAAGCGGTAGAAAAGTACACCGTAGGCAGTGGTTTAAACTCAAACGATGTGTATAGCATGGCGCCTGATAGTAACAACTATTTATGGATTGGAACCGGACGAGGCATAAATAAACTTAGTTTTAATAAAAAAACGGATAAATACGAAGTTCTAGGGAACAGTCCTTTGGTTATTGAGTGCAACCAGGGAGCAATAATCAATTATAAAAGTAGTATGGTTATTGGTACCGTAAACGGATTAATTCGTTGCCAAACCAATACAAGTTCTGCAGGCAAAATCGGACCGCACATTTATTTAGATTTTATAAAGGTTTTTCATAAAAGCGATAAAAAGAAAGATATCTACATTACACCAGAAATAATTAAGGGGAAACCCCAAACGCTTACCTATAACCAAAATCATCTTTCCATTAATTTTAAAGCCATTTATTTATCCAACCCAGATAATGTGTTGTATAGCTACAAAATGGTTGGTGTAGATGCAGATTTTAGCGCACCAATTAGCAGTAACGAAATCGAATATTCATCAATAAAACCGGGTAATTACACTTTTGAAGTTTACGCTATTGCCGATGGAAAGGCATCAAACATAGAACGTTTCAGCTTTACTATAGTTTCTCCGTTTTACGATACAATTTTATTTAAAATCCTTGCTTTTGTTTTGTTAATCCTTTTAATATGGTTCATTTTCTTTTTAACCTTTAAAGCGAAGGAGCGGAAGAAAATCCAGTTAGAAAGGATAAAAATTGAGGAACAGGAAAAAATAAGAAAGCAAACAGCCGAAGATTTTCATGATGATATCGGGAATAAGCTGACCAGAATTAATGTTTTATCAGAGATTTTAGATAAAAAAGTTGATGATAAACAAACCGATCAAAAGGAGCTTATTCGTTTGATAAGAGAAAATACCGGACAATTATACAGCGGCACGAAAGATATTTTATGGGCTTTAGACCCGAAGAGTGATAATTTGTTGGCAATTTTAAATCATATTAAAAACTTTGGTATTGATTTGTTTCAAAATACCGGTATAACCTTTAAAGTAGAAGGTATATTGCCAGAACATGAAAAGATAAATCTTTCGATGGAGTTCAACAGAAACTTGACGCTTATTTTCAAGGAAATGCTAAATAATATTCTAAAGCATGCTAAGGCACAAAATATTATTGTTTCAATTACCCGAAATAATCAAAAAAACATCGATATTTTAACCAAAGATGATGGAATAGGATTTAACTTACAACAAGTTAAAGATGGTAGGGGATTAAACAACATAAAAACGCGGAGCAACAGAATAAACTCTGAGGTTAAAATTATTTCAGAGCCAGGAAAAGGCACAGATATTTTAATTTCTACAAATATTTGTGTTACAAATTTCGGAAATTAGCGTCAAATAGGTTTACTAACAGAGAAATGAGCAAAAGGATAAGAATTATTTTAATTGAAGATGATGATATTCTTAGAATGGGTTATGAATCTATTTTAAACGATGAGGTGGATTTTGATGTAATAAATTCCTACTCCTCTTATGATTTAGCTAAAAAACAATTGGTAGAAGATAATCCGGATGTAATTCTACTCGATTTGCAAATGCCTGGAACCAGCGGTATTGAAGCGCTTCCACTTATTAAGAAATCCTTACCTAAGAGTAATATCATTATTTTAACCGTTTTTGATTCTCCTGAACAAGTTTTTGAGGCTTTAACTTTAGGCGCAGGAGGCTACCTGACCAAAAATTCGAGTTCTTCAAAAATTATTGATGCGATTAGAGAGGTTAGCACAGGCGGTGGGGCCATGAGCACGAACGTAGCAAGAATTGTGATGCACTCCTTTCAAAAAAATCTTAATTCTCCATTAACAAAGAGAGAAACTGAGATTTTAGATCGCATTGCAAATGGACAAACAAAACCTCAAATCGCCAAAGAATTATTTATCGATCAGGAAACGGTTAGGAGCCATGTAAAAAACATTTACATTAAGCTTGATGTAAATTCCAAATCAGAAGCGATAAAAGCAGCTAAACAAAAGCGATTTATCTGATTTCCAATCTTTTCTAAAATATCCCCCTTTTTGGGTGGTGCATTATTTTGCTTTAGCGTTTAATTTTACCAAACTCTAAATCATATTTGTGAACCACTTAAACCAACTTTCTAATCATTATTTGATTTGCTCATTAGAAACCTTGTGGTTTAATGTTCGCACGCCTCAATTTTATAAAATCAATTGTTGCACAAATAATTTCTTTCCAAATCGATGAAATACTCTAAAGTATTAACTAACGGAAATATGATTGTTAGTGAAACTTCCTGTGATGCTTCTTACCAACATAAAAACACCAATTACACAATAAAATTTGTTTTTGGAGGAAGTGAAAATTTTGGTTTACAAAACAGCAGTTTAAACATTTACCCGGATAGCTTTGCTGTTCTTAATGCAGGAACTAAATTTAGCAGTAAAATAGAATCTCCAACTCCGGTTAGAACATTTTCGTTATCATTTACAGAAACTTTTATAAACGAATTTAATAAATCACTTGTAAACGATAACCAATATCAGACAGGCAGAAAATTTGATGCACACACATTTAATGAGTCAATTTTTCCTTTTTCTGAGGATATTAAGCAAAACGTTAACCAGCTTAAAAATTATCTTGATGAAGGATTAAACGATGAGCGGTTGATTAACGAGTACATGCACGATACGCTTTTAAATTATTATAAAATTTATGATGAGGAGTTTAACCTGCGTATTAATAAGTTAAGTTTTGTTCGGACAAAAACAAAAGAAGATGTTTTAAAGCGACTAACGATTGCGAAAGAATACATGAGCAGCAATTTTAATAAAAACATAACGCTAGAAGGTGTTGCTGAACATTGCTGTCTATCTGTAAATCATTTCTTAAAAACATTTAAAGAGGCTTACGATATTACTCCTTATCAATATCTGGTTCAGATTAGGTTAAAAAGAGCAAAGGATTTATTGCAGTATTCGAACTATTCATTAAATGAAATTGTGACTATGATCGGGTTTGAATGCCCAAGCTCATTTATCAGATTATTTAAAAATAATTTTAAAATTACGCCTTCAAAATACAAGAAAAGTAGACTAAATTAAAATACAAAAAAGTGATTTTTACATATTTTTTATATGTACTGAACGCTATTTTTACAGACACTTTCAAGTTAGACTTTGTAGAAGTTTTACCTGATAGGTTAATAATGATAGAAAAAAGCAAGCTTCCAGGATTGGAGTTTGCTTTTTATTTTTACAGCAAATTTTTACGATATAGTTTCAGAAATTTAAGGCAAAAAAAAGCTTCAGAATTTTCTGAAGCCTTCATGTAATTTCTTAAAAATTTATTGGTAGCTCTATTTGAGTTTTATCCCAACCCGCTACTAAATTTATTCCACCTTCTTTTGAATTAAAGGTGATAGAAAAATATTCAATTGGTTTACTAGGGGTTTTAACAGGTACATTTACACGTACAACGTCTTTTGTTTCATCATAACTAAAAGCACCCCATTTATCAGTTTGCTTGTTTACGATAATTGTCCAGCTATCTTTATTTGGAATGGCAAATAAACTATAAGCCCCAGCTTTAATTTTCTTGCCACCGATGGTTACTTTTTTGAAGAAGCGAATTTCTGTACTCTCGTTTGCGCCAAAACGCCAAACTTTTCCATACTGCTCTAGTACACCAAAAATATCACGTCCTTTTTTTTGCGGACGAGAATAGATTACTTTAACAATTGGCTTGGTTGCATCGTCTGCTTTTACTTTAGCGGCGTTTAATGGGTAATAAACGATATCCGCAGGACTTGGATCTGCAACCGGAAATTTTACTTCACTTGTTGAAGCATCTTGAGCTTTTACTGTAAAACATAGTAAAGCGAAAACAACAATGAAAATATTCCTCATTTGCTGAGTTTTAGAAATTTAATAATAAACAGAAGGTAAAACCGAAAACTCGATTTAGTATTTTCTGCCTTTAACAATAGCGTTTAGAAATAAGCCAGCGCTTAATAATCCAAGTACACCACCTAAAAGAGCAAAAATATAACTTTGAGTTATTATAGCTCCTGTTAAAATACCGAAGAATAAACCTAATGCGTAATAAAGCCAGTTGAAATTATTGTTGCTGTTTTCTTGTACACTCATTTTTTTAATATTTGAGGCAAAGTTAATATTTATTTTAAATTTTACTTGGCGTTAGGCGTTTAATGGTTTAATAAATTATCAATTCTAACTAAATCATAACCGTTTTGCTGCAAATAAGTTATTAACTCATCAAGGTGATTATAGAACTTATCGGTTCTTCTTGGGTCTGTACCAATGTGAAGCAACAATATAAATCCGTTTAAACCATTTGATTGGACTTCATTATATGTTTTGATTGACTTTAAAATCTCATCACTATTTCTATACGCCTTACCTAATTCAGGATAGGTGTAATCGGCATTTGAACGTGTACCCGTACTAAAGTTAATTAGTTGAAGTTCTTGAGCCTTAGTCCAATTTGAAATAGATTGATTATACCATTCGTAAGGTGGAAGAAAGTACAACGCATTTTGTTTATAAACGCCAAAGCGTTCCATTTCTTTGTAATTAGCTAATAAATCATCTTTAAATTCACTTTGTGTAACCAATAGACTATCTCTTTTTTGCCAATCGCAATACAATAAATGTTTATTTGAATGCGCTCCGAGATAATGTCCGTCAGCTTTTATTTTTTTAATAATGCTTTTAAAAGATTTATTCCGATAAAAATTTCCAGTTAGAAAAAATGAAGCATTAATACCTCTATCTTTTAAGGTTTTTTGTATTGATGTTCCGCCATCTGCAAATTCATCACCAGTAAAAACTAAGGCAATTTGTTTTTTGGTAGTATCGCCACGAACAATTGCGCCTAAGTATTTGGTTTGGCCTCCAATGTCGGAGGCTTCTACTTTTTTGGCTTCAACGCAGCCTCCTTGGCCGCAAGTAAATAAATTAATGAGGCAGTTCCATCCATCGTAGGTTCATTGGTGCTGTAATCGCCATAATCATCGTGGTAAACAGCCAAATCACTTTGGAATTGGGCATACTCGTCTTCATCTGCAAGCTTAATTCCAATTAAACCCTTGTAAATGTTGGTGTAAACCGGACCATCAACTAAACCTCCATCAATAGGATAATTTTTTAAATGTGTAAAAGCTGAATGCGGATCGGTAGGTGTATCGCCCCAGCTTGGCAAACCGTAAACCATGCTTGTTCCCCACGGATTACAACCAAAAAGCCAATCGAAGTTCGCTTGTTCAAGTTCTGCGAAACTATTATCACCAGTTAAATCTGCGTACCACGAACATTGAATGGCAAATGAAACCGTTAAATTATTGCTGCACCAAATAAACGGAACACCACGATAAAAAGCATTTTGTTTTGCTCGATTCCATACTTCATTTATTCCGGCTTTATAATAATCCGTTATTTTGAGTTTTTCCTCACCATCCAATTGTTTTGCAAGTTCGTAATGCCCAATATTTATAAATGGGTAATATTGATAATGAGCTGCGGTATCTTTTGCCATCCAGGGCGTAACTTTCTCTTTCTCTGCAAAATTTATAGCAGCCAATAAATTATTTTTAACCGTTTTGGCTTTGTTGAAATTCAAAGCTGCGGCGGCAAGTTCCATGTCATCAACCCAATTATCTTCTGCGTAGATATAAGGTGATTTTACCGACGCGGTTTGTGTAACTCCAGGTTTTTTCAAGGCAAATCGTATTGCCGTACCAGCCTTGTCTCTAAGTTTTTTTGAATAATTAACGTCAGTTTTATTGAATAAATAAGCTCCAAGATTAAATGCGCTGCTAAATTTAGCTGCCGTAGAACTTGTTCCGGTAGTGTTATTTAAAAATTTTCCACGTTGCTGCGGCTCTCCAGATATAAAGTACAAAGGTCTTTCAAAGCCTTTGCCGTATTGGTTGTCTTCCTTCGGAATACGCATGGTAATATGGTCACGGTCATCGGCAAGTTGATTAAACATAATGTTCTTTTTAGGATGCATCTTGAGCAACCAATCTAATCCCCATTTAGCTTCATCTAAAACATCGGCAATATTATTTTTTCCATCCAATCCATTTGCTTTTTTCTCATCTGTAAAAACCTGAGGAAAATCCCGATAGGCCATAAGCAAATGATAAGTTGCATTTGCAGAGGTTGTTGAATATTGCAAGTAATCGCTTGCATCGTGCCAACCACCGGAAGCATCGAAATGAGTACTATCTTTAATACCCGCTTTTTCGCCATATAATACGAAACCATCATGAGTATGGCAGCTATCCTTTAAATATGGATTATACCCGCTTCTTTGTTGGCGCATGTAGCGTAGACAGAAATCCGCAGCGCCTCTATAAACTTCATCATTTATAATAACATCAGGAGATGTGATATTATTTACCCGAATTAGAAAAACGCCTTTAAGTTTAAAATCCGAAAAATTTAGTCGAGCAGTTTGATTAAACGGACCGTAAGCGCCAAAATTTTTTATCAGTTTAGAAGTGTAAACAACTTTTCCTGAAGATTTTTCCAAAATCTCGAATGATGTAGGACTAACATTTTCTTTACTTGCCCAAATCGCAATTTTTATCCCGGTAGGGGAATAACCTAATAAATTTATCCTTATCCAGCTTTGCTGATTAACATTTTTTACATTTTGAAATGATAGTAAATAAGCAGCTAGGAAGACAATTACAGCACAAAAAATTGAGCGTTTTTTCATTTTAGAAAAATTTAGTTCTCTTAAAATTAAGCTTTTATCAAGATAATGTAAAAGATGTATGTAAACATTTGGAAATTAATCAATCGTTTGATTAATTTTGTGCCATCTAATAAAGAAATGAAAACAGAAAAAGTAGACAAAAGGCAAGCCATTTTAGAAGCAGCTGAAAAGTTGTTTTGCGAAACTGGTTATGAAGGAACTTCTACCAGACAAATCTCGAAAGAGTCAGGCGCCAATATGGCGATGATTAATTATTACTTCGGTTCGAAAGAGGGAGTTTTTGTAGAGATAATGAATAACAGGATTGCAGGATTTGCATCTCAGTTAAGAATCATTAACGAAGACAAAATTTCATCGCTACAAAAATTACACAAAGTGATAGAGGGTTATGCTAATAGAATATTCTCAAACATTGCCTTTCATAAAATGATGCATAGAGAGCTTTCGCTTACGCAGAGGCCTGAAATGTACGACAAAATTAAAAATGCCATGAGCCACAATATGTTGATTTTGGATAGAATCATTATTGATGGAATTGAGGATGGTAGTTTTAATAATGTGGATGTAAGAATGGTGATTTCGACAATTATGGGTACGCTGACCAATGTTGTAATTGCGCCACATAAAATTTCTCAGGGCGAGGTTATTGATTTAAGCAACCCGAAGGATAACAAACTTATTAAAGAGCGAGCCATTGCTCATTTACAAAATCTTGTAACAGTTTATTTAACAACAAAAAAATGATACCCAAATCGATTAGATTAATGCTTGTGGCATCATTAGTTCCGGCGGCTTTATTTGCACAAAGCTCAAAAGAACTAAATATCAATCAGGCAATTGAACTTGGCATAGCCAATAGTAAAAACTTAAAATTATCTCAAAATAAAATAGAGCAAGCCGAGGCACAGTTAGCGATTGTGAAAGATAATGTACTGCCAACAGCAAATGCGAGTTTTATGTATAATCACGCAGAAATTCCGACGAGTACTTTTACTTTGCCTGGCGGTGGTTCATCTTTACAATTACCACGCAGAGCGGATGCTTTTGTTGGAACAGCGGCAGTGCAAGAATTGGTTTACGGTGGCGGAAAGTTAAAATACGCAAAAGAATCGACCAAATTATTAGCTGATGTCGCTCGTTTAGATGCAGATAAAAGCAAGGAAGAAATCACTTACGCCGTAATTAGCACTTATTACGCGTTATATAAAGTAGAGCAAAGTAAAAAAGTGGTTGGTCAGAATTTAGAATCAATTGCGGCTCAAATTAAGCAAGCACAACGTTTCTTCGAACAAGGTATTGTAACTAAAAACGATGTGTTGCGTTTTCAATTGCAACAAGCAAATGTTACGCTTACGCAGCTGGATATCGAAAGCAATCGCAAGGTTATCAACTACAATCTTGATATCCTTTTAGGTTTACCGGAAGACACTGAAGTTAAAATCAGCGACCCAAATGCTGGTTTAAAGTCAGCAAGTTCTTTAAACGATTACATTACATTGGCAATGGCAAATCGCCAGGAGTTGAAACAACTCGATGTTCAGAACAAAGTTGCTGATTACAGCATTAAAACCATAAAGGCAAATACATTACCAACTGTTGGTGTGGGTGCAAACTTGTACTACATTAACCCAAGTGGTAGTTTTATTCCGCCAGTAAACCAATACTTAATGCCCATAACTTTAGGCGCAACGGTTAGCTGGAATATTGGTAGTATTTGGACCAACAGAAATAAAGTTACTGAGGCTAAAATTCAGCAAAGCGAAATCAGCATTCAAAAAGATATTTTATCTGATAACGTAAAAACGGATATCAATAAAAACTTCCAAAATTATCAGGTAGCGATGAATAAGATTCAGGTTTTAGAAACTTCTATTGCCCAGGCTACTGAGAATGATAAGTTACTGGCTTCAAAATATAAAAACAATGTAGCATCTGTTACAGATAGAATTGATGCTGAAACTTTATTATATCAGGCAAAAATAAACTTAGAAATAGCTAAAGCTGATGCAGGTTTGGCTTACTATACATTACTAAAATCAACAGGAAAAATAACGCAATAAATACAGCAATGACAACTGAAAATAAAAAGAAAAGCAAAGTAGTACCTATAATTTTGGGTGTTTTACTTATAATAGGTATCGTTTTTGGTATCACGGAGTGGAATTATTTTAGCAAACACGTAGATACGGATGATGCACAGATTGATGGCGACATCAGTCCGGTTGTTGCTCGTGTTAGTGGTTATGTAAAAGACATTAATTTCGAAGAAAATACACACGTAACTGAGGGTCAAATTTTAGTTAAACTTGATGATGCTGATTTTAAAATTAAATTAGAGCAAACTCAGGCTGGTCAAAAAGGAGCTAATGCAGGTGTAGGCGTTGCGCAATCGCAAATTGTAGCAACACAAGCCAATACAAGCACGGCTAAAGCAAATGTAGAATCGGCCAGAGCAAATGTACAGGCAGCAAATGTTAAAGTTAATTTAGCCCAAAAGGATTACGCTCGTTACGCAAACTTGGTAAAAGATGGTTCGATTACGCAGCAAGCTTTCGACCAGGCAAAAGCCAATAAAGAATCTGCAGAAGCAGCAAGACAATCTGCACAGGCAGCATTTCAGGCAGCTCAAGACCAATACAATGCTGCTGTTAAACAAGTTGGAACAACTCAATCGCAGTTAGCAGTTAGCAGTAATGTAATTAGCCAACGCCAAAGCGATATTGATTTTGCAAAACTTCAATTATCATATACAGATATTAAAGCTCCGGCTACAGGTATTGTTTCTAAAAAGAATGTTCAAAAAGGCCAATTGGTTCAAGCGGGTCAGTCTTTATTCTCTGTTGTAAACGATGGCAGCATTTACGTAACGGCTAACTTTAAAGAAACTCAATTAGAGAAAATAAAATCTGGTTCAAAAGTAGAAATCGAAGTTGATGCTTATCCTGATGAAAAAATTCAAGGCGAAGTTTACAATTTCTCTCCAATTACTGGTGCAAAAGGGTCTTTATTACCTCCAGATAATGCTACAGGTAACTTTGTAAAAGTTGTTCAACGTATTCCTGTAAAAATCAAAATTCATCCATCAAAAGAATTGTTAGCTAAGTTACGCCCGGGAATGAGTGTAAAAGCATCAGTTTCTACTAATTAATATTAAAAATGGCCGAAGTAGGTTTAAAAAAGTGGATTATTACTTTTACGGTAATCACAGCCTCATTATTGGAGCTGATTGATACAACCATCGTAAACGTGGCAATCCCTCAAATACAGGGAAACCTGGGCGCTACCTTAGAGGATATTGCCTGGTTATCTACTGGATATGCCGTTGCGAATGTAATCATCCTGCCAATGTCGGGTTGGTTAGGCAGTCGTTTCGGACGTAAAAATTATTTCTTAACCTCTATTATCGTTTTTACGCTCGTTTCATTTTTATGTGGTAACGCAACATCATTAAATGAGCTTATTTTGTTCAGGATTTTGCAGGGCGTTGCTGGTGGTGGTTTGATTTCGACAGCACAAGCAATTTTAATTGAAACCTGGCCACGTGAAGATGTAGGTATTGCAACAGCATTATTTGGTTTAGGTGCCGTTGTTGGCCCGACTGTTGGCCCAACAATTGGTGGTTATATTTTAGAAATTGCCGATTGGCCTTGGATTTTCTACGTAAATATTCCCGTCGGAATACTCGCCGCCTATTGTACGTACACCTATATTCGAGAAACGCCCAAAGACGGGCAGGGAAAACCTGTTGATTGGTGGGGAATTGCGCTTTTGGCAATTGCTGTAGGTAGTTTGCAAACTGTATTAGAAAAAGGAGAGAGCGAAGATTGGTTTTCTACACCATACATCACAGCATTAGCGGTTGCATCAGTTTTTGGACTATTACTATTTATCTGGCGAGAAACCACAACCGACCACCCAATTGTAAATCTTCGCATTATGAAGAAGAGAAGCTTCTCTATCGGTATGTTTACTTCTTTTATCTTAGGTTTTGGATTATACGGTTCTGTTTTCGTGTTCCCGGTTTTTGCACAAAACCTTTTAGGATTTACGCCTTTACAAACTGGAAAGCTATTTATAGCGGGCGGTATTTGTACAATTGCGATGATGCCTTTTATCGGTATTATGCTTAAAAAAGGAGTTCCGGCTCAGTTTATGGCAACAGGAGGAATGTTTTTATTTTTCGTTTTCTGTTGGATGTTGAGCAAATCTACATTAGCATCTGGAACAGGCGATTTCTTCTGGCCGTTGGTAATCAGAGGTTTCGGTATGGCTTTATTGTTCGTTCCGTTAACTACGTTAGCGATGCAGGATTTATCAGGTGCTGAGATTGGTCAGGGTTCGGGATTAAACAACATGAGCAGACAATTGGGAGGTTCGTTTGGTATTGCGGCACTAACAACTTTAATCCATATCCGTTCGGGTTTCCATAGAAGTAACCTGCTTACAAACATTAATGAATACAATCCGGTTTTTGTTCAGAAATTGAGTGCTTTAACCAACAACTTTATGGCTAAGGGTTCTTCATTTATCGATGCGAAACTAATGGCAATGAAAGCAATTGAAGGCACTGTAATTAAACAGACCATGTTACTTACTTACAACGATGCTTATTGGGTTGCAGGTTTGATAATGTTATTCTCAATTCCGCTATTGTATCTTCAAAAGTTTAAGAAAAATGCAAACATTGTTACCGATGCGCACTAAAATTCGCAAGACAACAATGTAAATAATGCTAAAAAACAAAAACAGCCGGTGTATTTTATTACATCGGCTGTTTTAACCCAAAAAATTAACAATCAATGCAATGCCCTTAAACATTGCAAATGTTCTTACTCAACTACTAAGTAGCCAAATAAGATTCTAAAATTAAAATTTATTCTACAATTATCCAAATTGTAAGCCTTAGAATTTTAATACCTTACGCATTTTTTGTAGTATTACCATATACAAAACTATTGCTTAAGTTATGCCTAAACTCCGTTTAACAACACAGCGTGAATCCATTTTCAATAATGAGGTTATCTCAAAATTTGAACTCTTTAACAGTCTGTTTTTAACTCTTCCATTTTACAAAATTAAAGATACAGGTACATTGTTGCCTTTATTTTTCAAAAGTTGCGAAGATGGCATTGCAAACGGACAAAAACCAGCTCAAATTATTGAAGAGTTTTTTGCCAAGTTTACCAGCTATACTGAACGCAAAGATATTATCGATTTGCTGTTCCGTTTTATCCAATACATAGAGCGTCAGGTTGTACTTTTTGATGCCGTTGAAGATGCTTCTTTTACAAAATTAAACACTACAGACGAGCAAAGTACGCTTGCTTTTATCTTAAAAAAGAACGCTGATAACAAACCAACGTTGGCTAAAATTGAGAAACTTATAGATGAGCTTTCATTACGTTTGGTTTTAACAGCACATCCAACTCAGTTTTATCCGGGTAGCGTTTTAGCAATTATTACCGATTTAACAAAGGCAATTAGAGATAACGATATTATATCGATGAATTCTCTTTTGCAGCAATTGGGTAAAACACCGTTTTTTAACAAGAAGTCGCCAACGCCTGTTGATGAAGCATTAAACTTAGCCTGGTTTTTGGAAAATACATTCTATTTCGCTGCGGCAAATATTCAGGAAGAAATTGATCAGAATCTTGATGAATATAATTTAGAAACCAAGAAGATTTTAGAATTGGGTTTTTGGCCGGGTGGCGATAGGGATGGAAATCCAAACATCCACGCAGATACAACTTTAGAGGTTTCTAAAATGTTGCGCCAAATCCTTTTCCGTTGTTACTATCGTGATTTTAGGGTAATTAAGCGCCGTATTACTTTTAGAGGGGTGGAAGAAAACATTGCAAAGCTTCATGACGTGCTTTACAAAAATGCATTCGATCAAACCTGCGAACTCCATGATATATCTGATGAATTAAGAGAAAATCTTAATCAGATTAAAGACACTTTGTTAAAAGAGCACGATGGTCTGTTTGTTGATTTAGTGAATGATTTGATCCGTAAAATTGATTTATACGGAAACTATTTTGCCTCGTTAGATATTCGTCAGGATAGCCGTGTTTTGAGAAATGTACACGCTTATTGCCGCCAGAATAAACCAATTTCTTCTTTATATCCTGAAGATTACGATAAACTATCTGAAGCTGAAAAACTGAACTTGATTTCGTTTAAAGAGGCAACACCAGTTTATGTTACAGAAGCTGATGCTTTGATTGAAGATACCATCCAAACGATTAAAGAAATTAAAGGCATTCAAAAACGCAACGGCGAGAAAGCTTGCCATAGGTTCATTATTAGTAATTGTCAGCAAGCGAGTGATATTTTGCAGCTTATAGAACTTTTCCTTTGGAATGGCTGGAGTAAAGATGCCTTAACCATTGATTTTGTTCCGCTGTTTGAAACCGTAAACGATTTAAAAGGTGCTGGAGCAATTATGGATACACTTTACAGCAATCCGTTTTATAAAGCGCATTTGGCAAGTCGTGGTAATAAACAAGATATTATGCTTGGTTATTCTGACAGTACAAAAGATGGCGGTTATTTAATGGCAAACTGGTCTATTTTTAACGGAAAAACTTCACTTTCTGAAGTGGCAAAAAAGCACAATATCCAATTGGCGTTTTTCGATGGTCGCGGCGGTCCGCCTTCTCGCGGTGGAGGCAAAACGCATCGTTTTTATGCCTCAATGGGTAAGGAAATTGCAAATAAAAATATCCAGTTAACTGTTCAGGGTCAGACGATTAGTTCTCAATACGGTTCGGTTGAAAGCGCTGAGTTTAACATCGAACAATTAATTAATGCTGGTATTTCATCAGGTTTAAAGGAAAAACACAATGTACTTTTAGACCCGGAGAATAAAACCTTGCTTGATGCAATGGCAGAAGATGGTTATAAAGCATTTGTCGATTTACGTGAGCACCCACTTTTCGTAAGTTATCTTGAAAAACTTTCTCCTTTGAAATTACTTTCTCAGGCCAATATCAGCAGTCGTCCGGTAAAAAGAAATGGTGGCGGCGAAATGAAACTGGAAGATTTACGAGCAATTAGTTTTGTAACAGCTTGGAGTATGTTGAAACAAAATGTTCCTGGTTTTTACGGCATGGGAACCGCAATGAAGAACCAGGAGAAAGCCGGCAACTGGGATAAAGTAGTTAAGGTTTACGAAGATTCTGATTATTTAAAAACCATTGTTGATAACTGTATGATGAGCATGAGCAAATCAGACTTTGTAATTACAGCTCATTTAGCTAATGATAAGGAATTTGGTGCTTTCTGGACTCAACTACACAACGAGTTTGAATTAACGAAGGAGATGCTTTTAAAACTGTCAGGACAAGAAGTTTTAATGGCAAATTATCCAGTTGATAAAAAATCTATCGCCACCCGCGAAAAAATTATTTTGCCATTGGTTTTAATTCAGCATTTCGCTTTAGAAAAACTACAGCACGACCAAAACGAAAAAGACCAAACGGCTTTAGAGAAATTGGCGGTAAGAACGGTATTTGGTATCGTAAACGCTGGTAGGAATTTGGCGTAGTTTGCCATCTAAGAAGACTTAGGAACATCTAAGTTGAAAACCTATTTAAGTTACTAAGGTCTGTGTCATCCACAGACCTTTTTTTTGAAACGGTCGTCATTGCGAGGCACGAAGCAATCTTAATGCGATGGGTTTAGCAGCTACCGTTGTAAGATTGCTTCGTGCCTCGCAATGACGTGATGCCTAAAATTTTCTTATGAATCATGTCTAATACGGTCGTCACCCTGAATTTATTTCAGGGTCTTAATGATGTAAGTTGACAAAGCATTATAGATGCAGATCCCGAATATTCGGGACAGCATGGCGAAGAGAAAAAAACAAAAACCCCTTTGCAATTCTGCAAAGGGGTTGTATTTTAAAGAGCCTGATTAAAGAAAATTATCTATCAATCGAACCCATTACTTTTTGGCCAAAAGCGTTAAGAGCATCTTTTTCAGCAGTGCCTTCGCTTACCATTTGATGCACCTCAAGTGCACCACAAATATTGGTAATCATTTCGCCAGCAACATCAACTTCGTGTTCGCTAACGCCTCTGAATTCGCAGAAAGTTTCTAAAACCTCTAAAGTTGTCTCCAATTGTTGTGGAGTGGTGTTTTGAAATAATTGTCTAATAACCGGAATCTTCATTATTTTATCTTGTTAAAAAGGTCAATTAAACCTTCCGCTTTGTTGGTTTGCACTTGGTCTACCAAATTACCACCTTCAAAAGCTGCAAAAGTTGGTAAATTATCAACGTTTGCAAATTTGCGTGAGTTTGGAAGTTTCTCGGCATCAACAATTAAGAAAGCTACATCTTCATTTTCAGCAGCCAGTTTTTTAAACTTCGGTTTCATGATTCTGCAGTTACCACACCAAGATGCGGCGTACTGAACCATAACTTTCGAGTTATCGGCTAAATACTGTTGAAGATTATCTTCTGTTAATTCTAAAAACATAACGTTTTATTTAATTAGTTAGCCGCTAAATATTCAGCAACGCCAGTTCTGTTTGCGTTCATTGCTTCTTTTCCTTCTTCCCAGTTTGCAGGACAAACTTCGCCATGTTTTTGAACGTGAGCATAAGCATCAATTAAACGTAAATATTCTTTAACGTTTCTACCAACAGGCATATCGTTTACACTTTCGTGGAAAACTTTACCAGTTTCATCAATTAAATAAGTAGCTCTGAAAGAAACATTAGAACCAGAGAAAGATTCGTTTCCTTCTTCGTCGTAGTTAACTTCTTGGTCCAAAATATCTAAAATACCAGATAATTGTCTGTGTGTATCAGCTAAAATCGGGTAAGTAACACCTTCAATACCACCGTTATCTTTTGGAGTATTTAACCAAGCGAAGTGAACTTCATTAGTATCGCAAGATGCACCAATTACAATTGTATTTCTTTGCTCAAACTCAGGTAATGCCGCCTGGAAAGCGTGTAATTCTGTAGGGCAAACGAAAGTAAAATCTTTTGGATACCAGAATAAAATAACTTTTTTGTTTTTACTAACCGCTTCTTCAAATACGTTGATTTTCAAGTCATCGCCCATGTCTGACATTGCATCAATACTAACACTCGGGAATTTTTTACCTACTATTGCCATAATTTTTCGTCTTTAATTTTGTGCCACAAAGGTACGGCGAAAAGAAGTCTCAATCAACCCGGAATTACTAATTGTTCATTGTATTTATTGATAACGATATAGTCAAAAACTATAATCATATTAAAATGTATAATTTTCAGCTATTTAATTATTTGGAAAGGAATGGATGATGCTTTTGGCGGTTTTCGGCCCCGCCATTCGTTATAATCTTTTAATAAACCTCTTTTATGCTGAGGCACGAAGCATCTGTTTTATAGGTTTCAGATGCTTCGTGCCTCAGCATTAACAGTAAATTCACGGTTGCGGCTATATTAAAAGTATTTCCACTTCTGTCGGGTTTATTTAACAGAAGCTTGTAGTTCTTGGGTTAATTTTAAAAGCAAGCGGCCAAAATTTACCACTCTGTGCCCTCAATGTCATTAACTTAAAGAGAAAACAAAAATATTGTCATCCTGAGCTTGTCGAAGGACAAATATTTTTGTTTTTCGACTATGTAATGAGTCTTCGACAGGCTCAGACTGACAATGGGTTTTCTTATGTTATTGACATTGAGGAAGGGTGGTTTTTTATTTGGAAGAACTACGAACAATAATCTTTCTACCAAATCGATTAATTATGGTTTAATTTCAAATCAGCAATCCTTTTTTTAACTTTGATGTTCGATTAACAGAACAGATTTAAGTAATGGCAAAAGCATCAGAAGTAAAAAGCGGAAATGTATTGCGCTTTAACGGAGAGTTGGTAAGCGTAGAAGAATACATTCACCGCACACCCGGGAATTTAAGAGCATTTTATCAGGCTCGTATGCGTAACGTAAAAACCGGAAAAATTGTAGAATATCGTTTTCGTACAGATGAAGAAGTAACCATTTGTAGAGTAGAAACCAACGATTACCAATATTTGTATGAAGATGGCGATTATTTAGTTGTGATGGATAATAACACCTTCGAGCAATATAACATCCCAAAATTACTTTTCGGTAGCTCTATTAAGTTTTTAAAAGAAGGAATGAATGTTACCGTTGCTTTCGAAAGCGAAGAACCTATTGTTGCCCAATTGCCAAATAGCGTAGAGCTTGAGGTTACTTACACCGAGCCTGCTGTAAAAGGCGATACATCTACAAGTGCCCAAAAGTACGCAACCGTAGAAACCGGTGCAGAAATCAGGGTTCCGTTATTTATTAATCAAGGAGATAAGGTTAAGGTTGATACCAAAACCGGTGATTATATGGAAAGGGTGAAGTAAGAATAATACCTTATTCCACAAACCTTAAACCTCTAAACCTTTATAGGTTTTTGCCAAAATAATTTTACCTTTGGCGACACAAAAATTAAAATATAAATCCAAATCGGATAACATAATATGGCAAAAGCATCAGAAATTAAAACAGGTAACATTCTGCGTGTAAACAACGAATTGGTTACTGTTGATGAGTGGAATCACCGTACACCAGGTAAAGGCGGAGCTTTTTACACAGGTAAATTCCGTAACATTAAATCGGGTAGAATTGTTGAAGCCCGTATGAATACCGACGAGGCTGTAGAAATTTGCCGCGTAGAAACAAGTGATTATCAATATCTGTACGAAGATGGTGATTACTTAGTTGTAATGGATAACAATACTTACGAACAATATAACGTAGAGAAATCTTTATTCGGTTCGGCTATTAAATTTTTAAAAGAAGGCATGAGCGTTATCGTTTCTATGGAAAGTGATGAAGCTATTATGGGTCAGTTACCTAATTTTGCCGAGTTTGAAATTACTTATTCAGAGCCAGCAGTAAAAGGTGATACTTCTACAAATGCATTAAAAGCTGCTACTTTAGAAAATGGGGTAGAAGTTAAAGTGCCAATGTTTGTTAACCAAGGCGATAAAATTAAAATTGATACACGTACAGGCGAATACGTTGAGCGTGTAAAGTAAACTATAAATAATATCATACTTAAGGCCCTTGAATTAATTTTCAAGGGCTTTTTGTTTTTCTAGCCTTTAAATGAAGTTTAAAACATTTGTTACAGAATCCGTAAAAAAACCTTTCTGCCGTAAATCTGTTACTTATCGATAAACCATTACAAATGACAGCACAACGCAGAAATAAAATTGGGATTTGGATAGCCAGTATTCTGGGTGGATTAATTTTGATTTTAGCTTTCGCAGCTATGTTTATCAGCGCTCGTTGGAAACCAATTCTTACTGAAAAAATTAAGGAAGGTGTTTATAATGGTTCTCATCATTTATACAATATTGATTTTAAGAGTATCAATTTAAATGTAATAACAGGCAGTTTGGCACTTCGTGATGTTACGCTTACGCCCGATACATCTGTTTTTGATAGTTTAAAAGCATTAAAACTCGCACCCGCACACACTTTTGAATTAAAGCTTAAGAAATTACAAATAACACGAGTTAGTTTATTAACGGCTTATTTTAAGAAACGAATTGATGTTAACGAAATATTGCTGGATAAACCATCCATCAATATGATTTTTAATAAAGTGCCTAAAAAAACCGATACGGCAAAGGTTGAAAAAACGTTATATGAACAAATTTCAAAATCGCTTAAATCTATTCAGATTCATTCTGTAAAAATTGTTGATGCAGATTTCGACTACGTCAATAAAAGCGGACCAAAGAAAACCAAAAACTCTATTAAGCATTTAGATATCAATGTGAAAGATTTCCTTTTAGACTCTCTCTCTGGAAACGATACCACAAGATTTTACTATACAAAAGATATTTCATTCAAACTGGCGGGTTATAAATCGATAACAAAAGATAAAATGTACTCGATGAAAGTTGATACAATTTCCGGTTCTGCCGCAACGAAAAAAATAACTGTTAAGGGTTTAAAGCTTATACCGCTTTACCCAGAATTGGCTTTTGCCCGAAAATACAAAGTTCAGAAAGACCGCTATAATTTATCTTTTAATAAAATTGAATTTAACGGTGTAGATTTTATCGGATTAAACACGGAGCAAAAAATATATGCCAAATCTTTAAAAATCGGACCCGGAATTGTTGAAGTTTTCATGAGTCGCGAATCGCCGCCGCCTCCAGGATTTGATAAAGGAAAAAACTTTCCGCACATGGCTTTAAAAAGGCTAAATATCCCGATAATTATAGATACGGTAAGTTTAAGAGATGTCGATTTAAAATATTCAGAATACAATCCGGCAAGTAAAAAAATTGGTGCTGTTGATTTTAAATCGCTTAGCGGAAATATTTTAAATGTAACCAATGATAGTTTAAGGTTGACGAAAAACCATCATGCAGTTGCAGATTTTAACTCCCTCTTAATGGGTAGCGGAAAATTAAACGTTAAGATTGATTTTAACCTAGCTGATAACAATGGTGCATTTACTTACAGCGGAAGTTTGGGCAAATTCGATTTTAGAAATTTAAATTCATTATCGAAAAATCTTGGCTTAATAGAAATTGAAAGTGGCAACGTACAGCAGGTTAGTTTCAAGGCAAACGGAAACTTACGTTCAGCATCAGGCTCTATGAGTATGCTTTACAGTAATCTGAAAGTGAAATTATTATCTGATAATATTGATGGAGAAGGAATCAAGAAAAAGGGCTTATTATCCTTTTTAGCGAATACAATTTTGGTAAAGGATGAAAATCCAAAAAAAGGTGAGGCGCCAAGAACCGCTACAATGACGAATACCAGAATAAACTCGGCTTCCTTTTTTAACCTGATGTGGAAAACCATTTTCGTTGGTATAAAAGATATTGTGGGCGTTGGTATTGTACCAGAAAAAGATCCGGTTAAGCAGCAAAAGGTAGTTGCTAAAAAAGTGAGAGAACAAAAAAGAGCAGATCGCCGTGAGGCTCGTAAAGCAAAAAATCAAAAAAATTAGGCTGATGCTTTTAAGCAATATGTTTTAAATGTATATTGCTACGACAAACTATCCCACTAATTTTTAAATGCCTGCAACAAAAAAACGACGTTTTACAATTTTTAAATGGGTTGGAGTAAGTTTACTCATTCTTTTTGCTGTACTTGCAGGCATTGCCTGGTTTCTGAATGTTAAATCTCGTCCGCTGCTTACGCAGCAAATTAAAACGTTATTATACAATTCTACCGATAGCCTTTACACAATAACATTTACTAAAGTAAGCACAAATATTTTTACCGGTAGCGCAACTTTGCAAGACGTAAAAATTACTGCCGATACCACTCGTTACAATCAATTGGTTGCTTTAAAACGTGCGCCAAATAATCTTTACACGGTTTCTCTAAAAAAACTTGCTGTTAAACATTTTCATCCTATTACGCTTTATCGGGAAAAAAAACTTCAGATTGACGAAATTTTGTTTGATAACCCTGAAGTTTATATGGTTAACAGACAATTGGATTTTAATGAAAATAGAGCACCAAAGCCTATAAAGTCGCCGTATACATTTATCTCCAAAAGCTTAAAAGAATTCAGCATAAAAAAAATCCTTTTTAGAGATGCCAGCTTTAATTATGTAAATAAAAATGTAAATAAGTTTGATATTTTTTCTATTGATGATTTCAATATTACTTTAGTTGATTTACTGGTCGATTCTACCTCTTTCGAAGACTCAACAAGGATTTACTTACTTAAAGATGTATTGCTAAATCTGAAAAACTACGATTATGCCACGCCGGATAGTATGTATAACATCAAGCTGAACCAATTAGATTTTACAGCATCAACAGGAAAATTAAGTGTAAATAAATTTGCGCTCGAGCCGAAGTATGATGAAATGAAATTTGGTAAAGTTGCAGGTTATTCAAAGGATAGGTTTAATATTCTGATGAATGATATTGCATTGAATGGTATAAATCTGCCACTCTACATCAGCAAACAAGAATTAAGAGCTAAAGAGATGGATATTGCAAACGGTTACATTACCGTTTTTAATGATAATAGCTTGCCTAATCGTGAGAAGGAAAGCAGAATTGGGAAATATCCGCATCAGCTTTTGCAAAATATTCCAGCGCCAGTTTTAATAGATAAAATTAAATTGAAGGATATTGACATCAGCTATGCGGTTTATAATGAGGAGAGCCAGCAAAGAGGCCGAATTTCTTTTGAGCATACAGCTGGAGAAATCTCGAATGTTACAAACATTGAAAACGTAAAAGCGAAAAAGCCAGTGATGCAGGCAGATTTAAGTACATATTTACTTGGTCAGGGAAAGTTAGATTTGAATTTTAAATTCGATTTAGTTTCTCGAGTGGGTGATTTTTCTTACTCTGGAATTTTGCAGAATTTTAATGCAAGAGTATTAAATCAAATTACAAAACCTTTAGGCTTGGTTAGAATTAATCGTGGCAATGTTAACCGACTTCGGTTTAATTTTAAGGCCGATGATTTTGGATCGAAAGGAAATGTAGATTTTTCATATTTTGATTTATCGGTTGCTTTGATGAAAAATGATCCGGAAAAGGATCACCTGGTTACGAGAGGTTTGCTTTCGATTTTGGCAAATGCATTAATTATTAACTCTGAAAATCCTGGGCCGGATGGAAAATTTATTTCTGCAACTGTTGATTATCATCGCCCACAAAATACATCTTTCTTCAACCTCATTTGGAAAAGCCTTTTTATTGGTATAAAACACAGTGTTGGCATAACCGAAGAAAAACAAAGGGTAATGAAGGCTCATATCGATAATTTTAAGGCGATGAAAGCGAGTCATGACTTACGTAAAAAAAAGAGATTAGAACGCCGCAAACAAAGAGAAAGACAGCTTAAAAAGGATCAGTTATAAATAAATCCTTTTCATATATTTATATCACAAACGTAAAACTAAAAACCTATGATTATTGCCCTCATTATTATTGCCGTAATTATCTTCTTCGGAATATTCTTTTATAACTCACTAATTGGTAAAAAAAATCAAGTTATTAATGCTTTTTCAGCGATTGATGTAATGCTTAAAAAGCGATTTGATTTAATTCCGAATCTTGTAGAAACAGTAAAACAGTATACCAACTACGAGCAATCTACTTTAACAAAAATTGTAGAATTGCGTAGCAAAGCGACTTCGCCAAATGTTAGCGATGCAGAAAAAGCACAGATAGATGCGCAATTAAGCTCTAGCGTTAAAGGCTTAATGGTTAATGTAGAAAATTATCCGGATTTAAAAGCCAACCAAAACTTTATTAATTTACAAACCACTTGGACCGAAAGTGAAGAGCAAATTGCTGCGGCAAGAAGAACTTACAACTCTGCGGTAACCGATTACAATAATGCAATTATGATGTTTCCGGGCAATATGTTTGCCGGTATGTTGAATTTCCATCCAACTCCTGTGCTAGCAACTGCTGAAGAGGAACGCAAAAACATCAGCGCAAAAGAACTTTTTAATAGTTAATGGTAGATGTTGCAAATAATGCAGCACTACAAAATGTACTTGCTGCTTTAGAGGTTAACCGCCAGAAAATTGCTTCAACCCAAAAAAAAGGTTATTTATTTATCGCATTAGCGGCAATATTAATCTTTGCTGGTTTTTATTTTGGTTTAGGAGGCTTTTCTATACTCATCGGTCTAGTTCCTGGTATTTATGCAGGCGTATTGCTGTATAAAATTTCTGATGAACTTGCTGCATATAAACAGGCCTTTAAAATTGATGTAATTGGCGGTGCGCTTAAGCATATAAACGATAGCTTGACAATTCAGCCTGGGTTGGGTATTTCATCAAGCGAGTTCGAAATCACACAGCTTTTTACGCAAGAACCAGATCGTTACCACACCGAAGATTTAATTAGCGGCAAAGTTGATAAAACAAGTTTCTACTTTGCCGAAATACATGCTGAATATAAAACAGAAGTACAAACAAAAAACGGTACTCGAACAGAGTGGCACGACATATTTAGAGGAATAATTTTCGTAGCTGATTTTAATAAAAACTTTAAGGCTGTTACTGTAGTTAGGCCTAAAGATTTATTTGGCAAAATGGGTGCTTGGTTTTCAAAAAATTTATTCTCTTTCGGCAATAATACCTTAGTAGAGCTTGAAAATAGCTTTTTTAATCAAAACTTTATAACAAACTCTACTGACCAGGTAGAAGCCCGTTACATTTTAACACCGGCAATGATGGAACGGATTTTAAAATTGAATAGTAATTCGAAAAATACCATTTCGTTATCCTTTATTAATAACAGAATGAATATTGCTTTCCCTTTGGATAGAAATTATTTTGAAGCACCTGTATTTAAAACTTTGCTCAACCCTGAATTGCTCAATCAGGATATTGATGCAATTAAATTTATGTACGAAATAGTACAGGAACTTGATTTAAATACAAGAATTTGGGGAAAGAGCTAACCTTAGCTTAAATGTTTCTTTACAATTGCCTCTAATGAAGCAATATCAAAAGGTTTAGATAAATAACTATCCGCACCAGCTTGTTTTGCAAGTGAAGAAATATCGTTATTTGCAGAGAAATATATAACAGGAATATGCTTTAGTTCCGGATGGCTTTTAATGGCTTTAGTTGCTTCAACGCCACCTAACTCTGGCAACCAGTTATCCATAAAAATTATATCGGGCATATACTCAGAAACTTGTCGCTCAATTTCATCCGCACTTTCAGAGGTTTTAATTTCATAACCAGCATCCTCTAAAATGAAGGTGCATAGATCTAAAATATCTCTGTTATCATCGAATACAAATACTTTTTTACTTACGCCCATAATTATTTTTAAATTGTGGTTTAATTTTCTTTTTTATTTAAGGAATTTATAAAGGATGACATTTCAAAGCTATCTAAAACTATAATTGGTTTAACTTCATTATATGCTTGTTGCGGCATATAAGGCATAATTGCTGTTTTAGGATTCTGTATAACCACCAAACCACCGAAATTGTTTACAATTTTTAATCCGGCAACCCCATCTGCATTTGAACCAGAAAGTAAAATACAAACCAATTCTTGCTTAAACACCTCAGCTGCAGACTGAAACGTAACATCTATCGACGGTCGTGAATAATTTATTTTTTCAGAATAATCTAAAGAAAAAGTATGATTTTGTTCGATAAGCAAATGATAATCGGCGGGCGCAATGTAAACATTGCCAGGCAAAATTTCCTGCTTTTCATCAATTTCGTGAACTTTTAATGCTGTTCTGCTTTGCAACAAATCGCTTAACAAAGAATCGCTTCCCGATTTTCTGTGCGTAACCAAAATGATTGGGAAATCGAGGTTAGCATCAAGCAGGGGAAAAATCTCAAGCAAAACATCTAAACTACCGGCAGAGCCACCGATAACTAAAGCACTGCAAGTAATTTGATTTACAGTTTGCGCCATATTTTTTCAGTTCTGATTCTTTTATATCCTTTCGCTTTTGGCCAAAAATCTAAGCTCTCTTTGCTTCCCAATGCTAAATAACCTAATTTTTCTAAACTACTATCAAATAGTTGAAACACTTTATGCTGTAAATCTTTATCAAAATAAATTAAAACATTTCGGCATAATATTAACTGAAATTCGTTAAAAGAACGATCGGAAACAAGGTTGTGCGTAGAAAAAATCATTTTAGAACTTAAAGTTTCATCAAACTTTGCCAATGAATAATTCGCTGTGTAATAAGATGAAAAATCTTTTGTTCCGCCAGATTGAAGATAGTTTTCAGAGTAACCTTTTAAGTAATTTATTGGAAACATGCCCTTTTTGGCTTTCTCTAAAACCGATGGATTAATATCAGTTGCATAAATTAAGCTTTTGTTGAGCAAATTTAACTCTTTAAGTAAGATTGCAAGCGAAAATGCTTCCTCGCCAGTAGAGCAACCAGCCACCCAAATGCGAATAAAAGGATAAGTGCCCAAAGCTGGTAAAACATCATTTCTGAGCGCTTTGTAAAATGATGGATCGCGAAACATTTCTGTAACGTTAACCGTAATTTCTTCTAAAAAGCGTTTAAAGTATTTCTTATCGCTTTTAACTGTGTACCTAAACTCAGCAAAGCTTACAAAATTATCAAGGGCGTAAAGTCTGGAAATTCTTCTCTTTATCGATGCATGTGAGTATTCCAGAAAGTCGTAACCATAAACTTCCAGAACATCATTAAGCAACAATTCTACTTGTTCATTATCTATTGTATCACCAATCACCTATTTGTAACCTCTTCTATTTGCAACATTAACTCATCAACATCAATTGGTTTAGACACATAGCCTGATGCACCTGCACGAAGGCAACGTTCTTTATCGCCTACCATTGCTTGTGCTGTAACAGCCAAAACCGGAATATTTCTCATTTTCTCTGATTTTTTCATGGCTGCCATTGCCTGGTATCCGTCCATATCTGGCATCATCATATCCATCAATACAACAGAAACCTTTCCGCTATTCTCTATAATTGAAAAGCCTTCCTGTGCGCTTGGAGCAGATAAACAGCCAAAACCTTTCGATTTTAGAACAGCTTTCAGTGCAAAAATGTTTCGATTATCATCATCAATTATAAGTATTAATTTTTGAGGCATAATGTAAATAGTATTAAGATTTATGATGATTTTCGTATAACCAAACACGTAACAAGCTAACCAGCTGATCCATATCTACAGGTTTGCTGATGTAATCTGATGCTCCTGCGGCGATGCATTTTTCCCTATCGCCCATCATCGCTTTAGCAGTAACGGCTAAAACAGGCAAATTGCGATATTTTAGATTCTGCCTGATTGCTGTAGTGGTTTCATATCCATCTAATTCCGGCATCATCATGTCCATAAGCACCACATCAACAGATGGGTTTTCATCTAATAATTTGAGCGCTTCTTTTCCATCAGTTGCAGCAATTACCTGCATATTGTGCTGCTCTAACATTTTAGTAAGCGAAAAGATGTTCCGCACATCATCATCGGCAACTAAAACCGTTTTGCCTTTTAAAACATCCTGTAGTTCAGTAAATTTCGATGATTTCTTAACTTTATCCTTGCTTTTTTCTTCAACTAAATGCAAGAATAAACCAGCTTCATCTAATATCCGTTGATAAGAATGCGCAGTCTTCACAACTATCGAATCAGCATATTGCTTAATTCTGTTTTCTTCTCCTTTGGATAAATTTTTCCCGGTGAAAATTATAATCGGTAAATTTTCTAAACCAGGTGTTTTCTTAACAACTTCTAAAGTTTCGTAAGCATTTTTATCAGGAATGCCCATATCTAAAATAACACAGTTTACATCGGGTTTGTGTAAAGCAGAAACGCCTTCGCTTACCTGGTTTACAATTTCTGTTTGGATGTTAAAATTGCTAAGGAAATAACTCAACGCTTTGGCGTGCTGCTCATTTTCTTCTACAATTAAAACCTTTTTAGGGTGGCGACTTAAAGCATGTTCCAGTTTTTGGAAAATATCCTGCATGTGCTCAAATGCAAAAGGTTTGTTTATAAAGTCAACAGCACCTTTCAGTAAACTCTCTTTTTTAACTTGCAAAGAAGACATAATGTGAACAGGAATCGGACGTGTTTGCGGATCAGATTTAAGTTCTTCCATAACCTGCCATCCATCTTTTATTGGCAGCTGAATGTCTAATAAAATTGCAATCGGTTTGTATGCTTTTGCAAGTTCAATACCAACATCTCCACGTACCGCTACCAAACCCTTATAATTTCTTTTTCTGGTGAAATCTAAAAGCGTTTTGGCAAACGGGGTATCATCTTCAACAATTAAAATTACCTTATCATCAGGCTGAATGTTATCTCTATCATCATCAACCTCTTGTGGGATGTTTGCAACGGTAAGATTACTAATCTTTGGAGCTTGAATTTCATGCGTAGTAACTACAGGTTTTTCAATAATACCCTGAGTAATGTCCAAACCTTTGTTTTTATCAATTGGCAAGGTCAGGGTAAATATACTTCCTTCGCCTTCGGCGCTTTTTAGTTCTATATGACCGCCAAGAAGTTTAGCCAGTTCGCGGCTTATTGATAAACCTAATCCGGTTCCACCAAATTTACGTCTGGTAGAGCCATCGGCTTGTTGAAAAGCCTCGAATACCATTGCTTGTTTATCTGGCGAAATGCCTACACCAGTATCAGTAACTTTAAAAGTTAACGCGTTTAATTTTTCGTTCTTTCCAATGTTTAATCTAACCGAACCTTTCGCTGTGAATTTTATAGCGTTTGATAGCAGATTTTTCAAGATTTGTTCCAACCTCATTTTATCGGTATGGAAAAACTCTGGAACTGTATTCGTTTTATCAATAATAAGGGTTAAACTTTTTTCTTTAGCTACCGGATTGAAAAGCGAAGTTAAGTTGGTAATAATGCTATCAACACTAACATTGCTTCTGTCAAGTTCCATTTTACCGGCCTCAATTTTAGAAAGATCCAGTATTTCATCAATCAAACTAAGCAAACCTTGTCCAGAGCTTTGAATAACCTCTGCATATTCCTGATGTTCTCTATCCATCGCTTCGTTTTCTGCCATTAATCTTGATAATAGCAAAATTGAATTTAAAGGTGTGCGCAACTCGTGCGACATGTTTGCAAGGAATTCAGATTTATATCTAGTACTTAATTCTAGTGCTTCTGCTTTTTGGTGAATTTCTACATTGCGCTCTTCAATCAGTTCGTTTTTCTCTTCGAGCAAGCTGCTTCTTTCTTCCAATTCCTGATTGCTTTGCAGCAGTTCTTCCTGTTGAACACGTAATTCTTCTTCAGATGCCTGTAGTTTTTGTGCCTGCGCTTCAAGTTCGGCATTCATACCTTCAAGTTCTTCGTGTTGAACTTGTAATTCTTCAGATTGAGCTTGCGTTTCTTCTAAAAGCTGTTGCAATTTCATCCGGTTCTGAGCCGCAAGCAGGGCAGAACCAACATCAGATAATACTAAATTTAGGAAATGCTTTTGTATCTCACCAAAAGGTGTAATAGAACCTAATTCTAAGCCGCCAATAGTAATTCCATTTCGAATAATCGGTAATATTAACAATTGGCTAGGTGTAATTTTCCCTGATGAGAAAATGATGGTTAAGTCATTATCCGGAACCTCATCTAATAAAATCGGTTTTCCAGATTTTACGGCTTGGCCTACAAGTCCCTGGCCAATTTCAAGCATTGCTGGCAATTGGTCTTTCCTTAACGAGTATTGGCCTTTTAAGTGCAAATAGCCATCATCTTTAAACAAATAAATTGCACCAATTTGGCTGTTTGTATAGCCGGCCAAAAAGTCAATAATATCGTCGGCCAAGTGGAAAACATCCTTTTCCCCAACCATTTTTACATTTAGGTTAGCAACACCAGTTTGAAGCCACTCATTTTCGGCAAGCGTATCAAAAGATTTCTTTAATGAAAACGACATTGTATTAAGCGATTCGGCTAATTCTCCGATATCATCTTTTGTCTGGCCTTCCATCTTAACGCCGTATTTACCTTCAGAAATTTGATGCGCAATTTCTTTAATGGCAATAATGCGTTTTTCCATTTCATATTTCTTGCTTTCTATCTCTTGCTGAAGCTTAACGCGTTCATCAAAATCAACAGAAACTTTTCTGTAAAAGAATAGCGTAATTAAAATGGCAAGTATTGCAGCAATAAGAATTAGAATAGGTGTATAGGATGTAAGTTTATTTAGCTCAGCCGTTCTGGAGTCAAGTAAACGCTTTTCTTCTTTTACCATTTTCGAAACGGTCACTCTTGCGCTGTCCATGTAAACTTTGCCCTGGAATAAAACAGTTGGATCGATTTGCCCGCCTACACTTTTAATTTCTACCGTAGATTTAATGATGCCCATACGCTTACGCAGGATTTCCCTTAGCACAGCAACATTTTTTTGTTGTATCAGGTTATCTTTTGTGGCTAGCTCTATACGGTTTAGAATTGCTGCTGCGGTATCACTTGCGCCATAATAAGGCTGTAAGAATACTTTATTTCCTGTTAATAAAAATCCTCGTTGGCCAGTTTCCGCATCTTTAAGTGAGGAAATAATTCTTTCAGCATCCAAAATTACTTCATCGCTGTGTTTGACCAGTTCTGTGCTTTTAATAAGGTTACTAATACTAACATAAGAAGCAAGAGAACTTATGAAAAGAATAATTAACGAAAGCCCAAGACCTAAACGTAAATTATTTTTAAGAGTTGTTTTCATTATTGTTGATGTCTTCGGGATTATTTGTTGTGTCTTCGTGTTGTTTTATTGGTATGATGAAGTAAAATTCAGATCCTTCATCTCTCTCGCTTTTTACACCTATAGTTCCGCCATGGCGTTTAATTATTTCTGAACAGATGTAAAGACCTATGCCTAAACCATTAAAACGATTGCTGTTTTCTTCTACGCGATAAAATTTATCGAAAATTTTGCTTTGTTGTTCTTTAGGGATGCCGATGCCAAAATCTTTAACAGCGAGGTAAAGCTTCTCATCGATAATGTTGATGGTTACATTAATTTGATTTGTGCCAGGAGAATATTTAATTGCATTTGTAATGAAGTTAATTACAACCTGTTCTATCCTCATTTCATCAGCAAAAACCATTTCGCTGGTTTGGCCAATTTTGTGTATTTTAAAGTCGGGATTAGATTGCTGCAACATCTCAATTGCATTGTTTAGCATATTATCTGCACAAAATGATTGCATGTTAAACTTTAGTTTGCCGCTTTCAATTTTTGAGATATCCAACAAATCAACAATGAGTTCATTTAGTTTTTCCAGTTGAATGCTTGCTTTTTCCAAATGGTTTTGAGCCATTGTTTTATCGTCGCGGTTTAAGCTTCGCTGCAGTAATTGGATATAACCTTTAACGCTGGTTAATGGAGTTTTTAATTCGTGGCTCGCAATGCTGATAAATTCATCTTTCTTATGTTCAGCTTGCTTACGGAATTCAATTTCTTCAAGCAGTTTTTCCTGAATTTCCGATAGCTTTCTGTTCTGTTCGTAAATGCGGTAAAAGGTTTTTATTTTAAGCAATAGAACATTAATATCAACCGGTTTGGTTATATAATCTAAGCCACCACTTAAATAACCTTTGGTGATAAACTTCAACTCTGTATTAACAGCCGAAAGAAATATGATTGCAGTATCTTTTGCTTTGCTAAAACCCGAAATGGCTTCAGCAACTTCAAAGCCATCCATGTCTGGCATTTGAACATCAAGAATAATCAGTACATAATTATTCTTTAAAACTTTTTTTAGTGCTTCCTCTCCCGAAGAGGCGGTTTCAACCTCAAAATTGTGAGCTTGAAGCACTTTTTGTAAAGAAATTAGGTTTTCAGGCCTGTCATCAACAATAAGGATCATCTTTTAAAATTCATTAGGCAAGCCTGAATATTTTGCTTGGTTTATGCATAAAATTGCCATTAACTGTAAACAAACAATCCTGTTTTAAAAAAGTTTTAAAAATAATTTTTATTTGGGATGTTTTTACAGATGACCGCAATCGTTTATAATTCCCGGCTGTTAAATGTATCGCCTTGACTTATATCTCCGGTTTCAAAACCTTTTTTAAACCAGAACATACGTTGTTGGGAAGTTCCGTGAGTAAAAGAATCTGGCGTAACTTCTCCTGTAGCTTGTTTTTGTAATTTATCATCACCAATTGCGTTAGCTGCAGTTAAAGCTTCTTCGATATCGCCTGCATCTAACCTAAAATCTTTAAGATTTTGTGCTTGATGTGCCCACAAACCAGCAAAAAAATCAGCTTGTAGCTCTAACTTAACTGATAGTTTGTTGTATTCGGTTTCGCTCAATCTTCCACGAGCTTGCTGTAATTTATCAGAAATACCTAAAAGATTTTGAACATGGTGACCAACTTCATGCGCTATCACATAAGCCTGGGCAAAATCGCCAGCAGCACCAAAACGGTTTTTCAATTCATCATAAAATGATAAATCGATGTAAACTTTATGATCTCCGGGGCAATAAAATGGGCCAACTGCAGAACTTGCCCCGCCACAAGCAGTTTGAACCTGTCCTTCAAACAACATCAACTTTGGCTGTTTGTAAGTTTTGCCCATGTTTTGAAATTCTTTATCCCAAACCTGCTCAGTTGATTCTAAAACACCAGAAATAAATTGAGCCTGAGCATCATTTGCCGGAACGCCTTGTTTTGCTTGCGTGTTTTCTGTTTGTGGCAACTGGCTAACTAAGCCTGTTAAATCTTTGCCAAATATTAAACCTAAAACCACGATGATGATACCTACACCACCTCCTAAAACGGTTCTTCCGCCTCCGCCACCTCGTCCGTCTTCAACGTTGTTGCTACCTTTACCAAACCACTGCATGTATTATATATTTTATGATTAAAATTAACTCTAAAATGAATACTAAAGTAAATATTTTGTGTTGAATTATTCCTTTCGGGAATCTTAAAAATAAAAAGCCCAGATTTTTATTTCCGGGCTCCCAAATATTTAAGTTCTAATTAGCTATTAAATTCATCAATGGCTTTTGAAATTCTCGCTTTAGTTTCCGCTAAACCAAGCAAAACCGCAATATCAAAAACTCCTGGACCAAACTTACCACCAACTAACATGATTCTAAATGGTAACATTAATTCGCCGGGCTTAAATCCTTTTTCTTCTGCCAATGCTTTAAAAGCTGCTTCTGCAGAAATCGCATCATTTAGTTCTAAACTTTGGGCAAAACTATTGAAAAAGGCAGCTTTCTCTGGCGTCCATTTTGGTTTAACAGATGCAACATCATATTCAGCAGGCGTTGCAAAAAAGTAACGACTTTGAGTAACAAAATCAGGTAATAGTGTGCACCTGTCTTTTATCAAATCGATTACAGTGCTTAAAAAGGAATCATCCTTAACTTCAATACCTGCTTTTTGCAATTCCGTTTTAACAGGCAACTGTAAACTGGCAACCGGAAATTGCTTAATCCACTCATGGTTATACCATTTTGCTTTTTCGAAATCGAATTTTGCACCGGCTTTACTTATTCTTTCAACATCAAATTTTTGCTCAAGTTCTGCAAGCGGGAAAAGCTCTTGATCAGTACCATCATTCCAGCCTAAAAGCGCAAGCATGTTTATAAAAGCCTCTGGTAAAAAACCAAGTTCTTTAAATCCTTTGGTAACATCTCCGGTTTTTGGGTCGGTCCAGTTCATTGCATAAACCGGGAAACCAAGTCGGTCTCCATCGCGTTTACTTAATTTTCCGTGTCCATCTGGTTTTAAAATTAGTGGTAAATGCGCCCATTTCGGCATGTCGGTTTCCCAACCCAAGTATTTCCAAAGCAAGATATGAACTGGTGCAGATGGCAACCATTCTTCACCACGAAAAGCGTGACTGATTTCCATTGCTTTATCATCTACTACAACAGCTAAATGATAAGTTGGCATTCCATCCGCTTTAAGCAAAACTTTATCATCAACAATTGATGTATCGAAACTTACATCACCACGAATTAAATCGTTAAAATGTACGTTTTCGTTTTCTGGAACTTTTATACGGATTACATGAGGTATTTTTGCAGCAAGTAATTCTTCAACTTCGCTTATTGTAAGTGTTAAAGAGTTACGCATCTGCATTCTCGTAGCCTGCCCGTATTGGAAGTTAGCAATTTCTTTACGTTTTGCATCCAAATCTTCCGGAGTATCAAAGGCATAATAAGCGTAACCATCACTAATTAATTGCTCTGCAAATTTACGGTAACTTGGTTTGCGTTCGCTTTGACGATAAGGGCCATAATTGCCTGGTTTGCTAGGGCTTTCATCTGGGGTAATGCCACACCAATCTAAACAGTTTGCGATGTACTCTTCTGCACCTTCTACAAAACGAGTTTGGTCGGTATCTTCTACACGTAAAACAAAAGTTCCGTTGTGTTTTTTAGCAAACAGATAATTAAATAAGGCTGTACGAACGCCGCCTAAATGCAAGCCTCCAGTTGGGCTTGGCGCAAATCTTACTCTAACTTTTTTCTCCATGATTAAGCAAATAGCAGGGTGTTAATAGCAAAGAATAGGAGGGTAATCCTTGCGCTAAGCTTTAAGCACTATACTTGGCACAAAGATAGGTTTTTCATTCGTTTTATAGTATTTTCATCTTTGATGAAGCTATTTTGCTTTTGAGATTATTGCCCGTTGGTTTTAGAAAAAGCATAATGGTTTTATGTTTTTTTCGTTTTGTTATTTGTAATTTGGCTACCCAAAGCATGAATCCATACGAAAAGAAACGCCGCTGGAAGTTTTTCCTTCTCATTTTTGCCATTTTAATCGGCATTGCCTCAGTGTTTTACACCGATTCTTTCGTGAAGAAAATGGAGCGAGAGGAAGCAAACCAGTTTCAGTTATGGGTTAAAGTGCAAGAGCGTTCTATGCTTTTAATGGATAACGATTTGTTGGTTGGAATGGTAGAAACTATTAGGCAAAACACCAAAACACCAGTAATACTAACCAATAATGAAGGCTTAATTATTTCAGCTACGGGATTAGATAGCACAAAGACCATGTACCCTGATAATGACAAATTGGTTTATGATAGCCTGTATTTTGTTAACCAGCTTACCAAAATGAAAATGCAGCATAAACCTGCAATCATGAATGTTTTTGGCCTTGAATATAAAGCATATTATAAAGATTCTTTTGTTTTAACCCAACTTCGCTATTTCCCATATATACAAATGGGCGTTATTTTTCTTTTCCTTTTAACTGCCTACGCGGCTTTCAGTTCGGCAAGAAGAGATGAGCAAGACCATGTTTGGGTTGGTTTAGCAAAAGAAACTGCGCACCAACTTGGTACGCCAATATCATCATTAATGGCTTGGGTAGAACTCATGAAATCGAAGTTCGATGCGGAAGACGATCCATTAATTGCTGAAATGGAGAATGATATTAAACGCCTTGAAATTATTACTGACCGTTTTTCTAAAATAGGTTCTAAACCGATACTCGAAGACCATGTAGTGTATGTCGTCATCAATAATTTTATTGATTATTTTAAGGTGAGAACTTCGGATAAAGTAAAATTTACCATCACCGGAGATGAACAGGTGAGGGCGATGCTCAATATTCCGCTTTTTGATTGGGTTATAGAAAATTTATTAAAAAATGCAGCAAATGCAATTGAAAATGAAGGTTCAATTTCAGTAAACATTATCGAAAACTTAGCAAAAGAGCAGGTGTTTATTGATGTAACCGATTCAGGAAAAGGTATACCTCGTTCTAAATTCGATGCTGTTTTTCAACCCGGTTACACCACCAGAAAAAGAGGTTGGGGTTTAGGTTTATCCTTAACAAAACGTATTGTAGAGAATTACCATAGCGGAGAAATTTTTGTAAAAGACTCAGAATTAGGTAAAGGCACAACCTTTAGAATTATATTAAAAAGCAGTTTAAGATATGAACCGACCACAGCCTAATGAATACCCAATTTGGGGCGAAACCTACATTAGCAAAGTAGATAAAGATATTTTTGAAATACTCGAGGAACAGATTTTCAGTATTCCGGTTTTATTCGAATCTAACAAAGAAAAAGAAAACTTTGCTTACGCCGAAGGTAAATGGACTTTAAAGGAAATGCTTGGTCATATAATCGACACTGAACGCATATTAACTTATAGACTTACGTGTTTCGCCAGAAATGAAAAGCAGCATTTGCCTGGTTTTGATGAAGACGATTATGTTTTAAATGCCCGTTTTAGCGAACGTAATTATGAAGATATGATTGAAGAATTTGCGGCTTTGAGGAAAGCAAATCTTTATCTTTTTCGCAGTTTAAATGATGAAGAATTAAATCGCAAAGGAACTGCATCATCAAGAGAAATTAATGTTAAGTCTATTTTATTTATCATTGCCGGTCATGTAATCCATCATGTAAGCATATTAAAAGAGCGTTACCATGTGGTTTAAAAATTTTACTGTTGATGAATTAAACAGCCGTCCAAAAAACCATATTGGCGGTTTGCTTGATATTAAATTTACCGAAATAGGAGAAGATTTTATTATTGGAACCATGCCTGTTGATGAACGTACGCACCAGCCAGCGGGTATATTACATGGAGGCGCATCTGTAGTTTTAGCGGAAACCCTTGGTAGCATTGCATCATATATGTGTATCGATCCAGAAAAATATGTGGCAGTGGGTTTAGAGGTAAATGCGAACCATTTGCGTCCGGTTAAAAGTGGTTTAGTAAAAGGAATTTGTACCGTAATTCATCGCGGAGCGAAAACCCATATTTGGGATATTAAAATTTACGATGAACGTGGGAAAATGAATTGTATAAGTCGGTTAACGGTTGCGGTGATTAATAAACCTCAGTAAAAGCCATTACATTTATTTTTTACCAACCCTAGTTTTAATCCAGTTAATCGCCATATCAAAAGGCTCTGAATTTCTTGCTGGTGTGGTGTTATGGCCCAAAGCAGGGAATATTTGGTATTCGTAAGCTTTACCACTCTTTTTGAGGTATTCAATGTTTTCTATTGATAATTGCGTTGGAATCTGAATATCTTTTCCTCCAAAAATCCACAATCCTGGAATTGAAAGTTTCGATAATGCGCTACGAGGGTCAGTATCAACGAACTGGTATTTATCTGGGGCATTTAATATATAACTACGCATTTCGCTTTCGCTATGTGTTTCCCAAAAATTAGCGTTTCCTTGTGTAAAGAATTGAAATCTAAGTTGTTCTCTGGCAGTAACTACAGGCCCACTAAACAAAGCCATAAAGTTTACCTTACTATTCTTTTCTGCCGCAAGTGGAATTACCCAACCAGCCTGACTGAATCCTATAAGACCAATTGGTAAATGTTTAGTTGGCAAATGCGCTAATAAAATGTTCGTGGCTAAACTGGCATCAATCGCCAATAGATTTAGATTAGCAGAATCAATGTTATTGGTTCCAACTTCTGGTCCGGCGTAAACCCCACCAGATTCACCAACACCACGTTTATCATAGGTAAAAGCTATAATTCCGTTGTTTGCTAATTTCGTAGCAAACTCAGTCATCCGTTTTTCCTGACCAGAACCATGAACAATAATTACTGCCGAATAAGGCTTTTTGGGTGTAAAAATTGTGCCCGATAAAGAAACTCCTTCACTTTTAAACTTAACATTTTTAATAGTGAAATTTGATTCCTGTGCAACTAATGCCAATGTCGAAGACATTAGCATTAGTAAGAGAAAATACATCCGAAACATGAGGATAACTGTAGTAAATGGCTGTTTTATGCGTTTACTTATCAAGGGCTTTCTTTTCGATAAGGAATGAAGTTATCAAACCTAATCCGCCGAAAACGCCTAAGCATCCGAAGTAAATAGCTACTGATTGGCCTTCTTCCTGGTGCGACATATTTGGACCGAAAACGCTGCGAACCGTAAATAAGGCAACCAATAATCCTATACCTAAACCAACCAATAGCAAGCCGAACTTCAAGCTTAAATATGGTCGCGGTGTTGACTTTCCAATTCCCGGATCGATACCTCGCTCGATCATTGCCATTTTTTCTTTGTTTGATAAATAGCGAATTCCAAATACCATTGCGAATGCGCCTATAAACATTGTAATTGGGACTAATATACCTGTCATGATTTTTATTTTTTATTGTGGATATTTTAATTTCTTTCGTCTTGAACCGTGTTCTGTGTGTTATGACAACACACTTTTAAATCAGGTTACAGCAAGCCTGCAAAAAAATTATAGCTTTATAAAAAATTAAATCGTTTTGGTTAATCAATTACAAAAATTAGCGGCTTTCGGTTCTTTAAGTAAAGCTGCGGTCGAGAAAATCTCAGCTTATGTTTCTGTTGTAAATTATCCAAAAGGATCTATATTAATCCATTCCGATAAAATTGAATCTAATTTCTATATTCTGGAAAGCGGTATTGCCCGGGCTTATTCTGATGGCGAAAACCAGCAAATTACCTTTTGGTTTGGGCAGAGTGGGAGCATCCTTTTTTCTTTTAATAGTTATATAAACAATAAGCCGGGCTACGAAAACATTGAGTTGTTAGAGGATTCTGTTCTCATTCAAATTAATACTAAACATTTGTTTTTGCTTTATAATGAGGATTTAGAAATTGCAAATTGGGGTAGAAAAATTGCTGAGCAAGAATTAATCGCAACCGAAAGAAGGTTAATCGACCGATCTTTTAAAGGAGCTGCAGAACGTTATAAAGATTTTTTAACTCAATCTCCAGAACTTATTAAACGTGTTGCGTTAAAACACATTTCTTCATATTTAGGCGTAACGCAAGTTACACTTAGCAGGATAAGAGCTGCCGTAAAATAAATTCATTATTTAACATTTGTAAAACTCTGCCTGAATAATGTGCGGTAAATTTGCCCAAAACACATTATTATGAATTGGATTATATTAATTATTGCAGGTTTATTGGAGGTTGGGTTTACAACATGCTTAAAATTATCAAACAACTTTAGCAATATTAAATGGAGTATCGGGTTTTTCATTTGTATTGCATTAAGCTTTTTGCTTTTAAACAAAGCATCGCAAACTTTACCAATGGGCACCGCTTATGCGGTTTGGACGGGCATCGGCGCTGTCGGCACCGTAATTATTGGCATAATTTACTTTAACGAGCCCGCAACATTTTGGCGTATATTTTTTATTTGTACGTTAATTGGCTCAATTGCCGGATTGAAATTTTTTGCAGCACATTAAATATTTTTAGCTTTTTATATCCGTTGGTTGAAAACAATGGTAATGAATATAGCAAATCTTAACAGCATTTTTTATAAGAACCACCCCCAACCCTCCTTGAAAATAAGGTGGGAGTTGGGTAGTAGTGATATAAAATTGAGCAAATGGCAACGGGTTAAAAGCATAAACTTAAAAATGACAGATACAGTTTATAATTGCAGATACTACTCCCCTCCTAATTAGGAGGGGCAAGGGCAATGTCATTAACTTATGAAAAGCCTTTGTCAGTCTGAGCGTAGTCGAAGACCTTCTTCATAGTCGAAAAACAAAAATATTTGTCCTTCGACTACACTCAGGATGACTATTTTTTGTTTTCTCCTTTAGTTAATGACATTGGGGGCAAGGGGTGGTTAAGCTTTCCCAAGAATTTCTGTAGAAGTTATTTAAACCCGATTGAAGTGAAAAGCCCGCAAGCGAGGTACGAGTGCGGACTTGTAACGAAAAGCGGGGCTAAGGAAGCCATTAGACACAAACTTTCATTTTCAAAAAAAATCAAAAAAGTAAAATTTAAAAATTGATGTGTAACCTGGTTGCTTATCTTGTTGTCTTACAAAAAGCATGAAGCAAGAGCTTACAGATTTAGAATTGATAAATGATGTATTAACTGGAAACACGGGGCAATATGCCGTGTTGGTTAAGCGTCATCAACGATTTGTGTTTACACTTGCGCTGCGATTTGCAAAAAACAGGGAAGATGCAGAAGAAATTGCTCAGGATTGCTTTGTAAAAGCCTATAAAGCTTTGGGTAGTTTTAAACAAACTGCTAAATTTAGCACTTGGTTGTATACAATTACATATACAACAGCAATGACTTTTCTGCGGAAGAAAAGATTAGATACATCATCTATAAATGACGAAGAAACATTTTTACAGCTGGAAAATCATATATCAGGTTTCAGTGCAAATGTTTACGAGCAGAAAGATAGTCACGGGTTTTTAAATGAAGCAATTAAGCTTTTATTACCCGACGACGCAGCAATAATAACCATGTTTTATAAAGGCGAACAAAGCTTGGAGGAAATTGCAGAGGTTTTGAACATGGAAGCCAATACAGTAAAAGTAAAATTATACAGAGCAAGGCAACGACTTAAAGAAAAATTGCAATTTTTGTTAAAAGATGAAGTAAAGGAGTTATTATGAACTTGATAGAACAACAACTTTGGGATTATATTGACGGCAACTTAACGGAGGCCGAGCAAAAAGATATTGAACTAAAAATAGCTGACAATAGCGATATTAAGCAGCAGTATGAAGATTTGTTGAGCATTAACAATACTTTAAATGAGCTTGAAATTGATGCGCCATCGATGTCTTTTACGCGAAATGTTATGGAAAGTGTTGCGTTAGAACCAGCCCCGGTTGCATTAAGAACAAAGGTAGATACCCGAATTGTTTATGGTGTTTCTTTGTTTTTTCTGCTTCCTTTACTGGCAATTTTTGGATACGTAGTTTCGACCACGAGTTTTACAATGCCTAATTTTAGTAAATACTTTTCTACAAATTTTAATATTCAGGATTACTTAACACCAACAACTGTATATGTATTTATTGGTGTTGATGTAATACTTGCTCTAATTTTTATGGATTACCTTTTGAGAAAGAACTTGAATCAAAAAGTTTAGCAAAGCATTGAATTCTTGAAAGGAATTTGATTAGAAAAATTTAAAAATGAAAAAGCCCCGATGTTGTCGAGGCTTTTTTGTAAATATGATAGTTAATTAAATTACTTTCACATTAACGGCATTTAAGCCCTTTTTACCGTTTGCAACTTCGTATTGTACTTTGTCGTTTTCACGGATTTCGTCGATAAGACCTGTTGAATGAACAAAAATTTCGCTATCGCCGTTAGCAGGTACGATAAAGCCAAAACCTTTAGTTACATTGAAGAATTTTACTGTGCCTTCTTGCATTGTATTAAATATTAAAATTAAGAACGCAAGGTAGGTTTTAATTTTTAAAATCAAAATAAATTTTTAACATTTTTTTAACGTTAAAAATTTGTAACCGAATGATTATTAGGGCTTTTTAATTGCCTTGCCTAAAACACCTATTGTAATTTCGCTGTTATGTGGGATACCTAAAGTGCTACCTGGAACTACATAAAACAAGTTACGGATGTAGATATCGGCAATACCTTGAACAACCTCTTTTTTCTGTTCTTCTTGTCCTTCTAAAATACCATGAACGGCTTTTACATGAATGCCTCCATTAACATCAACAATTGCACTAAACTGATAGGTAAAATCTTTATAAGCCCTATCTATTTCAATGCGGTATTTTGGAAACATATAGTTGTAAGATGCTGTTCTGCCACTTAGTTTATCGGCACCCTCTTCAGTTTTAGTAACCTTAACAATTTTGCTTTTTGGTATAAACTGAACATTCTCAGTAGCCGCGAAAGCGCTATCGCTATTCAGATTCGTTTTTGCTGATAATTTCTTAATAAATGCAGTGTCTGCTTTTGTTGGTTTTTGCAAATCTTCTACCGATTTTTTAAGCTTATTTTTAATGTAATCCTGAGCATAAAACGTCATGTTTACATCCGAGCGGAAATCGTTAGCAACAACCTTATTATTTACCTGAACGCGTTGAAAAACCAAACTATCTTTAGTAATTGCTTTTACCTTAAACCACTCTTCGGCAAAATTATATAAGTTGCCATGATCGTATTGCAGGTAAAATTTTTGCATTATTTGCTTCTGCGGGCTCCAAGCCATCATTGTATCTTCTGCCGCAACTTCAATAATCCATGATGGTTTTTGCATAAAACCTTGCTCGTTAAAAGATAAGCCACCGCTAAAGCGTCTTTTTGCTTCAACATAACGAATACCTTTTACTGGTTCGAAAGTAAAATCTCTAAGTTTGGGGTTGGTTCTTTTATTGCCCGATTGGCATGCTAAAAACAGAGTTGATGAAATTATAACGAGCCAAAAGTATTTTATCATATTTATTAAACGAATGAAGCTGAATTTTGGGCTAAAATAATTTATTTTTTCTTAACCATAATTACATTGGCAACTTTCCGCTGACCTTCATGATCCCATTTTTTATTATCGCTTGGATAATTAATTACACCATTTTTGCTTGTCCATAAAGTTGTTGAACCACCGCCATCGAAATTTATTGACGTTTTACAACCTAGCCATTTCATAATTTTCGTTAGCTCGAAAAGGCTTAATCCGGCAGAATTTTCATGTCTTCCATCAACAGTTAACAGTATAATTTTACCATTGGGTTTTATGCCGATGCAAGTTCTTGGATGACGCAAACGGTTAAAAGCAGCCGAATCCAAAATTTCATCTTCGCCATTAAAGGTTAAAAGCGGGCCGTTAAGCATCACATCTTTTTCTGTTAATTTGGTTTCCCAGTCAGCTGTCCCATCCCACTTTTTTACAGAAATTTTTCCATCGCGAATCACAATTGCCGCTTTTTGATGTCTCGCTCTTGCGTTATCCTTTTCCAGTCGGTTTGTATTAATGGTTTTGCCATCAACTTTAACAAAGTCTACCGAGCCTCCGTTTTTTACATCGAAAAAATTTCCGTTAATGGCAGCAATTGCTGTACCTCTCAATGCAAAATCGCTGGTGTTTACAAGTGTTTTTTCTTCAGCACCGATAACAAATACCGCTTTTTTACCACTATTTTTTACTTCAACGAAAGAAATATTTTGGTTTGCAGAGAATAAATTATTGGTATTAAAATGATGTGTAAATAATTTTACCTGTTTCGCCAACCTTGTTTTTTGCCACTTTGTTTTAACAATGGTTAGCGAATCGACATTTTGAGCATTAACGAAAAAGCTTGATGCGCAAAGTAAAACAAGAGGGATTAACTTTTTAAACATAGGAGAAAATCTGAGCCGCTAATTTAAAGGCAATAAAATTAGCTTTGGTGTTGTAACCTGAAAATTACCAATTAAATACGACGCTCGAGGTGAACTACTTTATAGATAACTTTTTCATCGCGGTAAATTTCTAATATCACACTTCGGTTAGAGCCAGACTTAAAAAGATTGGCAAGGTCATTTAAGGTGTAAGTATCCATCGACCTAAAGTTTACCCCAATAATTTCATCATTTGGACAAATACCCGATTTCTCAGCTGGAGAATTTTCATCAACCTCGCCAATAATGTATCTGGTATAATTTTTTTGGTCGAGATAAACTACCATTCCGACCATGTCATGCTCAAACGGAGTATTATAAAAGCTATTTGGTTTTACATACATAAAACCATCACGATAGTTTAGTTGAATATTGAACTTCCTTAAAAGCTCTGCGCCAAGGTTTCCATTGCGGCTTTTTAAGTCAATTTTTTCTGAAATAACGTGATAATCCGGAAAGCCTGAAATCACATCCTTAAAATCGTAATTACCGATTGAAAACTGTTTTATCCGACCTAAATAACCTTTAATTTGCCCGCTTAAGCTCATGCCTAAATTGGCCTTTATTTTTACAAAGGGTTGCGGAAACATATTTCCATTTAACATTTCCATTGATAAAGCATGACTTGCACCAGTATCTATCAAAAACTTAGCCTGTACAATTCCACTATCAGGAACTTCCACATCAGCATACACGTAAGCTTTCATGTTCTCTATTGAGATTGGAATCTTGCTACCTTTATATTTTATTTTCACATCTGGATTGCTGATGAAAATTCTATTTGTGGTGTACCGGATATCTACTACGAAACTGTTAAAAAAGCTAAAACCCAGTAATCCGTAAATTTTGGTGCCTAAATGGCCCGAAAGGTTAAATAAATCCTCTTTTAAAATTGCGGTTGGAATATGATCCATCTTTGCCCGGCTAATTCGGGCGCTAACATTTTGCGATACAAAAGCTTCAACCGTTTCTAGCCCCAAGCCAGAAACTTTAATTTTTCTCATTAGGGTAAAATCCAATGAATCGATAATTGATGGGTCGGTAATTATCATCGGACCAACGCCTGTATCCAACACAAAATCATACGGTCCTTTACCATTTACATAAACCGGAACTACAATAAGGTTTTTAATAAGTTTAAAAGCAAACGACATTTTTTTCTGCTTATCCATAAAATGAAAATCCTGTGCATGGCTTTTGTTTGTTGGTAGCAAAAAAAGCATGCAAATAACTAAGGCGCAGAACCTTAAAATTAAAGCCGATTTACATTTGGTTAACATTATATTAAATTTAACGAATTAGTTTGTATAATTTATAATAACTTTAAAGATGATTTCCACCAGATTATTGAATATTGTCGTAGCTACATCAACACTGTTAACAAGCTTATTATTTGGCTGTTCTGCCGATAAAATCATCGCCCGCAAGGTTTCTAAAGAGTTTAAAAACAATGATGTAATAAAGCAATATCAGGTTGGTTTTGCGCTGTATAATTTAGGCGAGAAAAAAATGATTTTTGAGAAAGATGCCGACAAGTATTTTACACCAGCATCTAACACAAAACTTTACACGTTTTTTGCAAGTTTAAAAATGATTCCAGATGTTATGCCTGCGTTACGCTACATCGAAAAAAACGATTCATTAATTTTTTGGGGAACTGGCGATCCTTCATTTTTACAGTTTAATGTAAAGGATAAATCAGCTTACAATTTCCTGCAATCATCAACTAAAAAATTATTTTTTGCACCAGGTAGGTATTCAGGAACTTTTTTTGGCGATGGTTGGGCTTGGGATGATTATGATTTTTATTACCAACCCGAAATTACCGAGTTACCAATTATGGATAACATGGTTACTTCAAGCTATGTTAATCCGAATAAAATAAATATTGTACCAAAGGTTTTTGCACACTGTTTTGCTGTAGATTCTACCAAAACAACCGGAGATTTTAGGGTAACCAGAGATTTCCTTACAAACGATTTTCATTACTCAGCGGTTGCGGTAAAACCAAATTACAATCAACAAAACCCTTATAAAACTAGTCCACAAACAACTGTAGAGGTGTTGTCTGATACTTTGCACAAAACTGTAGGTATAGTAAAAATGAAAATGCCTGCTAATGCTAAAACTTTAGCCGGAGCTAAAAGAGATTCTGTTTTAAAACACATGATGTTGCCAAGCGATAATTTCATAGCCGAACATTTGCTTTTGGTAATCTCTAATCAAATTGGCGACACGTTAAGTACCACAAAAGCGATTCAGCATGTAACAAAAAATCATTTATCTTTTTTACCAGATAAAGTTAAATGGATTGATGGTTCGGGATTATCTCGCCAGAATTTATTTACGCCAAGGGATAATGTTTACCTGTTGGATTCCATTTATCATTTAGTTAATAATCCGGAAAAACTTTTTGATATGATGCCTGCAGGCGGAAAAAGCGGAACTTTGAAAAATGCATATCCTAAAACTGATAAGCCTTTTGTTTTTGGCAAAACCGGTTCTTTAGGTGGCGTTCATAATCAAAGTGGTTACGTTATCACCAAAAAAGGCAAAACATACATTTATTCTTTCATGAACAATAATTTTATTAAGCCTACGGCTGAAGTAAGAGCAGAAATGGTAAGGATTGTGACTTATATCCACGATAATTTCTAATCAAAATATAAAACCAATTACTAATGATTTAATCGCATTGCGTATGTAACAGAAACCTAAAAACCTAACCTATGAAAAAAATATTACTATGGCATGTGCTGATTTTGATACTCGGAATTAGCGGCTGTAAAAAAGGAGAATCGGTTTCGCCTGAGCCGACTGCACCACTTGTTCCTTACACGCCAGATAACTCTTTCAAGATTGTTTCTTACTTTCCAAGCTACCGCGATCCGGAAACAATTAACCCAGCGAAGTATAAGATGATTACCCACTTATTCTACGCGTTTCTAAATCCCAATCCCGATGGTTCTTTAGCTGCTTTAGAGCAACCAACACGTTTCAATACGGTTATGCAAAGAGCAAAATCTAACGGATTAAAATTTGGTATTTCTGTTTCTGGGACAAGAAGTATTTTTGTAACAATGGCTTCTACATCAACATCACGAAGCTTATTTGTAAAAAATGTAACCAATTTTGCCAAAACAAATAATTTGGATGGTGTAGATATGGATTGGGAATATCCAAGCACGGCAGATGGTTCTGCTGATAATTTTGTGTTATTAATTAAAGAACTTTCTGATTCACTCCATAAATACAACAAATTTTTAAGTGCCGCCATTACACCCGGAGTTTATGCGGGTAGCGTTAGAGATGGTATGAAATCAGAGGTTTTTCCACTAATTGATTTTTTTAATATTATGGTTTACGATGGAATTGGTTGGGATAAAACAGAGCCTTTTCAGCATGCATCTTACAATATGGCGGTTGCAAGCTTAAATTATTGGTTAACCACCAGAGGAATGCCAAAAGAGAAAGCTGTTCTCGGAATTCCGGCTTATGGTAAAAATACCTCAAATTCTGCACTTGCGTATCGGGATATTGTTGCAGCTAATGCTAATGTGAATATCGATTCGGCTGTTGTTGGCAGCACAAAATATTATTACAACGGTGTTACAACTACAAAGAAAAAAGCTAAACTTGCTAAAGATGTTGCAAACGGAATAATGTTTTGGGAGTTTTACCACGATGATGGTGGCTCAAAATCTATTATTAAAGCGGCAAATGATACTTTAGGCAGAAGCTATTAAATAAATGAATTTAGATTTTACGGGCATTAATCAACCCTTATCCAGTACAATAAATCTATCTGGCAAGGTATATTTATACTTTGGCGGAACGGCTTACCTTGGTATTCCTCAAAACGAAGATTTCATTAAATTATATGTTGATGGGATAAAGAAATTTGGTTTGAACAATGGTACAAGCAGGAGTAATAACATTCAACTTGGTATTTATAATGATGCAGAAATAGAAGCTGCCGATAGATTTAATGCAGAAGCCGCATTAATTACATCAAGCGGTTATTTGGCTGCACAACTAACGGTAAAAGAACTCTCAAATTTTGGTTCGGTAATTTATGCGCCTTCTACACATCCGGCACTTTGGCAAGAAAAACAACCCGATGCGGTTGGAACTTTTACAGATTGGTCGAAACATGTAGTTGAGAAAATAAATGCTGCTCCGGAAAAAAATTGGGTTTTAATTAGCAACTCTATGAATAATCTTATTCCAGAGGTTTATGATTTTAACTTTTTAGATGAAATTGAGAAAGACAAAAACATTATTTTAATAGTTGATGATTCTCATGGAATTGGTGTAAATAATAACGGTTTTGGTGCCTACATTAAACTTCCAAAACTTAATAATGTAGAAAATGTAGTGGTTGCATCAATGGCTAAAGCATTGGGCGTTGATGCAGGATTAATTCTCGGTTCAGAAAAAATAGTTAATCAGCTAAAATCAACAAATACATTTATTGGTGCATCGCCACCATCCGCCGCCGGTTTGTTTGCGTTTACAAATGGCGCAGAAATTTATCGAAATGCACAAACAAAGCTTTATGAAAACATTGCTGTATTTGAGAATGGGATAAATACAAACTGCACTTTCGAGCCAAATTTTCCGGCATTTTTATTTAACGATGCTGATTTAGCCAATAAGCTTCTGCAGAAACAAATTTTAATTTCTTCTTTTCCTTATCCGGGCACGAATAATACATCAATTAACAGAGTAATTATTTCTAGCTGGCATTCTGAAGAACAAATCAGGAAGTTGATAGCGGCTATCGGTTAGTTTCTCTAAAGAATATTATTTTCTTCAAGCCGATAATTTTTTCAATATTTATAACCAAAATCAAAAGCAATGAAAAAGTTTTTTTTCCTCTTATCATTATCATTTTTATTTCTGATAAATGTACAGGCTCAAACTACCGAAGTTTGGGTAGTTAGACATGCAGAAAAAGATAAATCGAATCCACAGGAGAAAAATCCTGATTTATCGAATGAAGGAACAAGAAGAGCTGGAGATTTGGCAAAATTTTTATCAAAAGTAAAATTTGATGCAGCTTACACCACGCCATACAAAAGAACCAGACAAACTTTAGATTCGCTGATTATCCCAAAAGTTATCGAGTATAACGACATTAAAGCACTTGTTGATAGCGTTAAAACAAACTATGCAGGCAAGAAAATTATAATTGCCGGCCACTCAAATACAGTTTTAGAGATTATTGAGGCTTTTGGCGGAAAACGCCCGAGAGAAGAATTAACTGATGATGATTATGACTTTATTTTTCGCCTAAATGTAAAAGGCGATAAAGCGAAAGTTAAAATGGATCAATATGGCGTTCCGCATCATTTGTAGTTATCTACAATTTCTCAAACGGAATATCCATAATATCGTAATTTTCCCAGCCTTGAAAATCGTAATGCCACCATTCGTTATCTAAAACGTTTAGCTTATTTTTCTTCATAACTGAAATTAAATATTCACGATTTTTTCGAACCACATCTGATACTGGTTCATATTTTGTGGCAGCAGCTTTCGAAAAGCTATCGTAAGGTGTAGCCATTTCTACTTCTTTACCCGTTTTTAAATTGATAACAGTTAAGTCTACCGCACAACCTCTGTTATGTTTTGAGCCTTTTGCAGGATTTGCCACAAAGTTTTTATCACTCGCTTTCTTATAAAATTCTACTGTAATTTTATAAGGGCGATAACCATCAAAAATTTTCAGACCTAAGCCTTTTTTATTTAGTTCTTGCTGTATCTTTTTAAGAGATTCGACTACAGGTTTACGGGCAAAAGCTCTTGCTTGCTTATACATAACCTGCTGCATAAAATTATTTTTAGTCGCATAGCGGATGTCAAGCTTTATATTAGGAATGGCTTTTTTAATCTCAACAAGCTCATTGTTTGGATTGATTTTAATAGAGGCCAGATATTGATTGTAAGAATTTACAACAACAAGTTTTTGTGGTACTTCGGGTTTAGTTTGAGCTAAAGCAGATATTGAGGTGAATAGAAGAAAAATGAAGAATTTTAATTTCATAGTTACACTAGCTTAAATCGGTCGTCATTGCGAGGCACGAAGCAATCTTTTCCAGTTGTTATTCTTTGTTTTAAGATTGCTTCGTGCCTCGCAATGACGGAAAGGAAACATTATTGATTAGAAACAACCAGCAATTCTAAATCCTTAAAAGGCAAATTAAACATATCTGCCAAATCTTTATTAGTTACGTTCCCTTGATAAATATATAACGCTTCACGAATGCCTGGATTATTCCAAACCATATTCATTAGGCCTCCAAACTCACCAATATCTAATAAAATCGGGGCAAAAATATTTGTTAGTGCGTAAGATGCTGTTCTTGGAACACGCGATGCAATATTTGGAACACAATAATGAATTACATCATACTTTCTAAAAACCGGGTTCGTATGGTTTGTAACTTCAGAGGTTTCAAAACAACCACCCTGGTCAATGCTCACATCAATAACAACTGAATGCGGTTTCATTCTTGCAACGGTTTCTTCCATCACAATACACGGACTTCTTCCGTGGCTTGCACGAATGGCGCCAATTACAACATCGCAGGTTACAATTGCTTTATTTAAAACAATTGGCTGCATAACCGAAGTAAAAACACGGCTGTTGCCCAAGTTATTTTGTAAGCGTCGTAAACGATAAATCGAGCTATCGAAAACCTTTACTTCTGCACCTAAAGCAAGCGCAGTTCTGGCGGCATATTCGCCAACGGTCCCAGCACCTAAAATTACAATTTCTGTTGGTGGCACCCCTGTAAAACCACCAAGCATTAAGCCTTTTCCTCCGGTTACATTGCTTAAATATTCAGCTGCAATTAATATTGATGTAGAGCCCACAATTTCGCTCATTGCCCTAACTACACTTAAAACATTTCCCTCATCCCGTAGATGTTCAAAACATAAAGCATTTATCTTTTTTTGCATTAAAGCTTTAAGATATTCTTGTTTTAAGGTTCCGGTTTGTAAAGATGAAATTAGCGTTTGCCCTTTGTGCATCAAGGCTATTTCCTCCAACATGGGCGGAGCTATTTTAACCAGAATATCACAATCGAAAACTTCTTTTTTATCGTAGGCAATTTTAGCACCTTGCTCCGCATATTCTGTATCAGAAAAATTTGCTGCTTTTCCCGCACCACTTTCTAAAATAACCCGGTGACCATTGTTTACCAATAATGCAACAGATAATGGTGTTAAAGCAATTCTATTTTCTTGAAAAGAGATTTCTTTGGGGATTCCGATGTTTAGATTATTCTTTCTATTTCGGGTTTCTAGCGTTGCCTCTTGAGTTTGTAGTAAACCCTGACGAGCTATATCGGCCATTCCTTCGCGTAATCCTGTAGCCATGATGTTGTAAAAAATGTTTATTGTTTTAGGTTGTTCAAGATAAGGAAAAACTGTTAATTAATTGATATATAATTCTATCCTTTAGAAAAACGAAATATTCGCTGATTATCATCAATAATACTTATATCTACCCTAATTAAATTATCAGGCAGTAACTCAGTTACAAGTTCAGGCCATTCAATCAGGCAAATTCCACCGCCGTAGAAATATTCCTCGTAACCTAAATCATAAGCTTCCTGTATGTTTTTAATTCTGTAGAAATCAAAATGATAAACAGAACCTTTAGGACTTACGTATTCGTTAACAATAGAATAGGTTGGGCTAGAAACAACATCAGCAACGCCTAAAACAGCGCAAAATGTTTTTATAAATGTGGTTTTACCTGCACCCATATCGCCGTTAAAAATGAAAATCTTTTCATCTCCGGCAAAATCTAAAAGCTGTTGAGCTGTTTTTGGTAAATCTGCTAAACTGTTAACTGTTAATTCCATTGTAAAAAAATAAAGGCAAAAGTAATACATAATTGCATTGCTTTTGCCTTTTATCAACTTGTCAATCTGAGCCTGTCGAAGATTATTATTATTCGTCCTTCGACAGGCTCAGGAAGACAAGGTTTATCTCGGTGAATAAGTAACCACCGGAATAATCATTTCCTCTAAAGAAATTCCACCATGTTGGAACGTTTCATTGTAATAATTAACAAATTGGTTGTAGTTATTTGGATAAACGAAATAACTATCCTCACGAGCAAAAATATAACTGCTGCTGATGTTAACCTTTGGCAATAAAGCATCATGTGGGTTTTTAATCAAAAACACCTCTTTTGCATTGAAGTTTAAGTTTCTGCCTTGTTTATATCTCAAATTAGTATTTGTACTTCTATCGCCAATTACTTTAACTGGTTTTTTAACACGAATTGTTCCGTGGTCGGTTGTGATAACAACTTTAACCTGTTTTTGAGAAATTTTCTTCAACAAATCAAACAAAGGTGAGTGCTCAAACCAAGATAATGTTAGTGAACGATAAGCCGCATCATCATTCGCCAATTCACGAATCATTTGCATATCTGTACGGGCATGACTTAACATATCAACAAAGTTGAAAACGATAGCATTAAAGTCATTTTTCAATAAATTATTGGTTTGGTCTACCAACTCTTTACCTTGTTCAAAAGTTAAAATTTTATTGTAACTGAATTTGCAATCCTTACGTAAACTACGTTTGATGTTGTCTGCTAAAAATTCTTCCTCATGCATGTTTTTTCCGCCCTCATCATCATCATTTTGCCATAATGCAGGGAAACGTTTTTCCATATCTAAAGGCATCAAGCCAGAAAAAATAGCATTACGAGCATACTGCGTAGCTGTTGGAAGAATACTCGTGTACATATCTTCTTCATCTATGCGGAAATATTCTGAAATCAGCGGGTTAATGATTTTCCATTGGTCGTAACGAAGGTTATCAATCAATATAAAAAATACCGGAGTTGTGTCATTAATATGAGGAAAAGCTTTTTTCTTCAACAATTCGTTAGAAAGTAGCGGTGCTTTATCTTTTTCTTTAATCCAGCCTAAGTAATGCTCTTCTATAAACTTCGAGAATTGAGTATTTGCTTCCTGCTTTTGCATGGTTAAAATTTCATGCATTTGCGGATCGTCTAATTTTTCAAGTTCTAATTCCCAGAAAACGATTTTTTTATAAACATCAACCCACTCTTCGTAATTCAGCTTATCGCTCAAAGTCATTCCCAACCTGCGGAAATCCTGTTGATAAGCCATTGAGGTTTTTTCGCTAACCAGGCGTTTATTATCAATCAGCTTTTTAATGGTTAGCAACACTTGTTTTGGATTTACAGGCTTAATCAGGTAATCATCAATCTTACTACCAATCGCGTCTTCCATTAAATTTTCTTCCTCGCTTTTGGTAATCAACACTACCGGAACATCAGGATTTAGATTTTTAATGGCCGATAAAGTTTCAATGCCCGTCATTCCTGGCATGTTTTCATCTAAAAAAACCAAATCAAAATGCGATTTTCCAAATGCTTCTAAAGCGTCATTTCCATTGGTAAAAGTATCAACAGTATAACCTTTATCGTTTAGTAATAATATATGAGGTTTAAGCAAGTCGATTTCATCATCGGCCCACAATATTTTAGTTTCTTGCATGTTTTTGTAAAAATAGGGTAAGTAGTGCCTTTATATTCTGGCAGGTAAATCAAACTATAAATAAAAATAGCAATTTTTGTACCGTATCTATCTATTTAACTATTTTTAACGATTGAATAAGAAAAAAATAATAAACGATCCGGTTTACGGATTTATAAGTATTCATAGCGAACTGGTTTACGATGTAATCTCGCATCCTAGTTTTCAGCGATTGCGATACATCAAGCAACTTGGGATGACGCATTTGGTTTATCCAGGCGCTTTGCACACTCGATTTCATCATGCGCTTGGTGCCATGCATTTAATGAGCCTTGCCATCGCTCTTTTAAAAAGTAAAGGGCATGTAATTACCGAAGGTGAAGAGGAATCGGCAATACTGGCTATTTTACTACACGATATCGGTCACGGTCCTTTTTCTCATGCACTTGAGCATTCTTTAGTCACCGGAATCAAGCACGAAGATATTTCAGCAAAGCTGATGCATGATTTAAACCAGCATTTTGGCGGAAAATTAACTCATGCTATAGAAATCTTTAATGGCACTTATCCTAAAAGATTTTTGCATCAGCTAATTTCTGGTCAGCTGGATTTAGATAGAATGGATTACCTAAATCGCGACAGCTTTTTTACCGGAGTAAGCGAAGGGGTAATTAGTTTCGATAGAATTATTAAAATGTTTAATGTTTATGATGACGATTTGGTTATCGAAGAAAAGGGCATTTACTCTATCGAGAAATTTTTAATTGCCCGCAGGTTGATGTATTGGCAGGTTTATTTGCATAAAACGGTTATTTCTGGCGAGATGATTTTGGTTAAGCTTTTAGAAAGAGCAAAGTATTTGGCCGCCGCAGGAAAGGAATTATTTGCATCGCCATCGTTAAATTATTTTCTGAAGAATGATATCAATGAAAATAACTTTTTTGAGAACCCTGAGAATTTGGAGCATTTTACCAATTTAGATGATCAGGATATTTATGCTGCGGTAAAAGTTTGGGTTCAGCATCCTGATAAAATTTTATCTACCTTATGTAAAATGCTTACTTCCAGAAATCTATATAAGGTTGAAATGAGTAATGAGAAAGCAAGTGAAGACAGGGTTTCTTTCTTACAAAATGCTGCCGTAGATTTATTGGGTATAAGTGCTGATGAGGCTAATTATTTTGTTTTTACCGATTCTATACAAAATAGAGCATATAATGCAGGCGTTGGCAATATTAAAATTCTAATGAAAAATAACGATATTGTTGATATAGCCAAAGCTTCAGATTTATCAAACTTAGAGTCGTTACAAAAAACTGTAGAAAAATATATTCTTTGTTATCCTCGTGGGATTTAAGTTTATTTAACAAAATATTTAGTTTTTAGAGCCGTTTTAAGTCTTATTATTGTGTAAAATATACACCATTTAACCCTTACAGGTTTTTTTGTTCATATCAATTTAACATTTACCTTTGTACGATGCAATTTACTGCCAAGCAGATAAGCGAGTTTTTAAATGGTTCCATAGATGGTAACCCCGATGTAACCGTTAGCGAACTCTCTAAAATAGAAGATGGTAAAGAAGGCTCTTTGTCCTTTCTTTCTAATCCAAAGTACGAGAATTTTTTATATTCCACTAAGGCTTCGGTAGTTATCGTATCTAAAACTTTTAGTCCGACTCAGGAATATACAAGTACTTTAATTCGTGTAGAAAATCCGTACAGTTCTTTTACTGTGCTGTTAGATAAGTATAACGAAGCAATGAATGCTCAGGCTGAACAAACGGGGATAGATAAAATGGCATTTGTTCATCCGACAGCAAAAATTGGTAAGAATGTTTTTATTGATGCTTTTGCTTACGTTGCTGAAAACGTAGAAATTGCCGATGGTTGTAAATTAAACGCACAAACTTTTGTTGGCGCAAACTCTAAAATAGGAGAGAACAGCACTTTTTTTCCAGGTGTTAAAATTTATCATAATTCAGTTATTGGCAATAGAGTAACCATCCATTCAAATACGGTTATCGGTAGCGATGGTTTTGGTTTTGCTCCCCAAAAAGATGGCACCTACAATAAAATTCCTCAGATTGGTAATGTTATTATCGAGGATGATGTAGAAATTGGTGCGAATACAACTATTGATAGAGCGACAATGGGTTCTACAATAATTAAAAAAGGTGCAAAGATTGATAACTTAATCCAAATTGCCCACAATGCAGAAATTGGAGAAAATACTGTTTTAGCAGCTCAATCCGGCGTTTCTGGTAGTACTAAAATAGGTCCAAACAGCGTTATTGGTGGACAGGTTGGTATTGCCGGACATTTAACGTTAGCAAAGGGAACACAAATTGGTGCGCAAGCCGGAATCAATTTTAACATTACCGAAGAAAACAAACAATGGCATGGCAGCCCGGCGCAACCTTTGCGTAATTGGATGCGTGCTTCAGTTATTTTTAAACATCTGCCAGATGTTGAGAAAAGAATAAACGTACTCGAAGAAGAAATAAAAAGACTTACATCTGAAATCGAAAAGAATACAATAAACAATGAACGTTAGACAAAGAACGATTAACAAAGCGATATCAGCCTCGGGCGTGGGTTTACACACCGGTGCTAATGTTACCTTAACTTTTTGCCCTGCGCCAGAAAATCATGGCTTCAAATTCCAGCGTGTAGATTTGGAAGGTCAGCCAATTATTGATGCAGATGCAGATAATGTTACCGATACTTCACGCGGAACAACCATTACCCAAAATGGTGCAAGTGTAAGTACTGTTGAGCATGTTATGGCATCTTTAGTAGGAATGGATCTTGATAACGTTTTAATAAAATTAGATGGACCTGAAACGCCAATTATGGATGGCAGCTCTATCCAGTTTATTGATTTATTGGAAGAAGTTGGAACAATTGAGCAAAATGCCGATCGTGAATACTTTACCATTCCGCACAACATTACTTACACAGAATCTGATAGGAAAGTAGAAATTGTAGCCATGCCTTTGGATGACTACCGTTTTACTTGTATGATTGATTATAATTCCCCGGTTTTAGGTAGTCAACATGCTGGTATTAATACTATTGCCGAGTTTAAAAAAGAAATCGCTTCTTGCAGAACTTTTTGTTTCCTGCACGAGTTAGAATATCAGTTACAGCATAACCTAATAAAAGGTGGCGATTTAAATAATGCCATTGTAATTGTTGATAAAGAAGTAACTAAAGATGAATTAAATCATTTAGCAAAGCTTTTCAACCGTAAAGATATTGATGTTGCTCCACAGGGAATCCTGAATAATATGGAGTTGCGTTACCAAAATGAGCCAGCCCGACATAAACTGTTGGATATGATTGGCGATTTGGCTTTGGTAGGTATGCATCTAAAAGGCCATATCATGGCAGCGAGGCCTGGTCATGCTGCAAACGTTGCTTTTGCGAAAAAGATAAAGGCAGCGATTAAAAAAGAAAAAAATAAGAAAATCCAAAAAGTGTACGATCCAAGCGCAAAACCATTGTTAGATATTGTTCAAATTATGGACATTTTGCCTCATCGTCAACCTTTTTTGTTTGTTGATAAAATCCTTGAACTTTCTAAAAACCACGTTGTAGGCGTTAAAAACGTAACCATGAACGAGGAGTTTTTTAAAGGCCATTTTCCGGGCGCACCTGTTTTTCCGGGTGTAATCCAAATAGAAGCGATGGCACAGGTTGGTGGTATTTTAGTTTTAAGTACTGTTCCAGATCCGAGTAACTACCTTACTTATTTCTTAAAGATAGATAACGTACGTTTCAGAGCTCAGGTTTCTCCTGGCGATACAATTGTTTTCCGTTGCGATTTACTTGAACCAATCAGAAGAGGAATTGCTCAGATGAAAGGTGTTGGAATGGTTGGCGAGAAAATAGTTGTGGAAGCCGAAATGATGGCTCAAATTTCAAAAGTTAAACAAACAGAACCTGCTCAATAATGATACAACCTTTAGCATACATACATCCCCAGGCAAAAATTGCCGAAAACGTAGTAATTGAACCATTTGTTGTAATACATAAAGATGTTGTTATTGGCGAAGGAACTTGGATTGGCTCTAATGTAACCATTATGGATGGTGCTCGCATTGGTAAAAACTGTCGTATTTTTCCAGGTGCAGTAATTTCTGGCGAACCACAGGATTTGAAATTTGCCGGAGAAGTTACCACTGCAGAAATTGGTGATAATACAACCATCCGTGAGTGTGTAACCATTAACCGTGGTACAAAAGACAAATGGAAAACGGTAATTGGTAGCAATTGCTTAATTCAGGCGTATTCTCATATTGCTCACGATTGTGAGGTTGGAAATAACTGTATTTTCTCAAATAGCACAACTTTAGCTGGTCACATTACCATTGGAAACAATGTTGTTTTGGCTGGTTTGGTAGCAATCCATCAATTTGTTAAAGTTGGTTCTTACGCTTTCGTAACAGGCGGTTCATTGGTTCGTAAAGATGTTCCTCCATATGTTAAAGCTGCACGCGAACCACTTTCTTATGCAGGTATCAACTCTGTTGGTTTAAGAAGAAGAGGTTTTACAAACGAACAGATTGATGAGATTCAGGAAATTTATCGTGTACTTTTCGTAAAACATAATAACGTAACCAAAGCTTTAGATATGATTGAAGCGGAGTTCAAGCCAACTGAAATTCGTGATGAGATTGTAGATTTCATTCGCAACTCTAACAGAGGTGTAATGAAAGGCTTTGGCATGGGTAGCTAGTTTAGGAGGCAAAGGTTAGAAGGCACAATCTTAAATTTTCTTAGGTGTCTAAGGTGGTAAATAAGCAATGTTCATGAGTGATTTAACGCTAATCAGAACGGATTCAAATAATACCGATTTTAGAGAATTGGTGATTTTGTTGGATAAAGATTTAGCGATTAGAGATGGCGCTGAACATACTTTCTATGCTCAATTTAACAAAGTTGATGCAATTAAAGAAGTTGTTGTTGCTTATCAAAATCAAACTCCTGTAGCTTGCGGAGCAATAAAACCATTCTCAGATACTGCAGTTGAAGTTAAGCGGATGTTTGTTCATCCTGATTACAGAAAAAAAGGTTATGCTGCCAAAATTTTAACTGAATTGGAAAATTGGGCTGCTGAATTGAGCTTTTCCAAATGCGTTTTAGAAACCGGAAAAAGGCAACCAGAAGCCATTTCGCTTTATCAAAAAGTTGGATACCAGATTACACCTAATTACGGACAATATATTGGTGTAGACAATAGCGTTTGCATGTCTAAAACACTTTCCAAATCCTGATACTCAATAAATGAAGATAGTTTTAGATAACGTTGGTAGAAGGTTTAATAAAGAATGGATTTTTAGAAATCTGAGTGCTGAATTTAATACAGGAAATAGTTACGCTATTTTAGGTCCGAATGGCTCAGGGAAATCTACTTTATTAAGTGTTTTAACAGGAAGTCTAACACCATCTGAAGGAAATATTTCTTTCTTTGATACTGGAGACATTGCGGTTGAGGACATTTACAAATACATCAGTTTGGCAGCTCCGTATCTGGAATTGGTTGAAACTTTTACCCTAAGAGAAATTATTGATTTCCACTTTAAGTTTAAAAATTTCGTTCCGGGTGTTGATGCACAATCGCTAGTCTCCGTTTTGGGCTTAGAAAAATCTGTTAATAAACAAATTAAATATTTTTCTTCGGGAATGAAACAAAGAACTAAGCTTGCATTGGCATGTTGTTCTGATTCTCCAATTCTATTTTTAGATGAACCAACCAGTAATTTAGACGTTCAGGGTATTAATTGGTATCTTGAATTGATAGAAAACTTTACAAAAGAGCGCTTAACAATAATTGGTTCAAACCAAATTCAGGAATATGATTTCTGCAAAGAACACATTCAAATATCTGATTTTAAGTAGTTTGTCTCGTTTTTCTTTCCTTCCGTAGCACAAGCTTTTGTCATAGATTTGTATTATATAAATATTTTTAAAAAAATATTTTGTAATTAAATAATTGTTCTTACCTTTGCACCACCAAAAAGAGAAACAATATTTAATTTATTCTCTTATTGAAATTGTTAATATTCTCCGCTTCGCGGAAACAAAATATATAGTCGGAAACGACAAAAGATTTTTCATAGTTTAGTTTGAGGTTTAGGTTGATTATGCCTTTGGAGTGGTTCCCAAAGGCATTTCTTTTATAAGATAGTTTTTATTTCTATAAACCTAGTCATCCTGAGCTTGTCGAAGGACATATAAAAATACCTTTGAGCGTTTCGACAACACGTCCCGATATTTCGGGAAGCTCAACGTGACATAGTAAGAAGAGATTGTTTAACTACACAACCTCTTAAATTATTTCTTCAAAGTATTTTCGTATAATTTAAATATCCGCTTATATTCATCTGTCCAGCTACTGGGTTCAATAAAACCATGGTCTTCTACAGGATAAACTGCAAGTTCCCAGTTGTTTTTGCCTAACTCAATGAAACGCTGTGTAATGCGAACAATGTCCTGAAAATGAACATTCACATCAACCATTCCGTGTGCCATTAATAGGTTTCCTTTTAACTTATCAGCAAAGTAAATCGGCGAACTTTTTTTATAAGCAATAGGGTCGTTAAAAGGATCGTTTAAAATATTCGAAGTATAGCCATGGTTGTAATGTGCCCAATCGGTAACGGAACGCAAAGCAGCACCACTTGCAAAAACATCCGATTCGTTAAACATCGCCATTAACGTGATAAAACCACCATACGAACCACCATACAAACCAACATGCTTTGGGTTAACGCCATACTTTTCAACCAAAAATTTAACACCATCAACCTGGTCAGTTAAATCTTTTCCGCCCATGTGGCGGTAAATTCCGGTTCTGTGGTCGCGGCCATAACCTGAACTTGCGGTGTAGTCGATATCAATGACTGTGTAACCATTATCAGCCAGTAAATTATTAAACATAAACTCACGGAAGTAAGTACTCCAGCCAAAATGAACGTTTTGAAGATAACCCGCACCATGAACAAAAACAACTGCTGGATGATTTGGATGAGGATTTTCAGATTTATAAACTCTTGCATAAACATCAGCACCGTAACGATTTTTGAACGAAACCATATCTGGCTCACGCCACTTATAAGAATTAAATTCAGCAGAGGCAGATTCGGTAATTTTTACGGCTTTTGCTCCAGCCTTATTAGGCTGAATGTATAATTCTCCTGGTTTATTTAGGTATGAATAATTGATGGCAACATACTTTTCATCAGGAGAAAGCGTAATGTCGTTTAAACCTTTCATGGTAGTAATTTGAACAGGTTCACCGCCGTTTACGCTAATCTTAAAGAAATTGGTAATTCCTGGATGCTCTTTATTTGCTTTAAAATAAAAAGTGCTATTGTCCTTAGAAAGTTGAACAGATTGAACTTCCCATTTACCAGAGGTCAGTTGTTTTTTATCTCCAGTTGAAACATTTACAACATATAAGTGCGAATAACCCGTTGCTTCGCTTTGATAATAAAAACGGTTATTATCAACCCAGCCAGTGCTGCCTTGGAAAAACCCACTGATACCGGGGCCTCCAATCCAAGCCTCATCATGTTGACGGTCGATTAAATCAAATTTTCCTGTTAATGCATCTAATTTTAAAATCCATCGGTCTTTATTATCCGCAGAAGTTGCAACCATAATTCCAGTACTGCCATTTTCGTTCCAAAGCGGACCAAAAAAGTTCACAGGCCTGTCGGCATTTTTCTTTTTCAGTGAATCTAATTGCTTCGGATAATCTTTATAGAAATCTGGGATGTCTTTGATTCCTTGAATGGTTGCAGTTTGAATGGCATAAACGGTATCTCTTTGTGTGTCGAAAATAAATCCCTGAGAAATGTTTTCATTTTCACCAACCTTTGTTCTTCCGGGAATGTCTTCCGTATAACCCGAAGCAGTAACATAATTTGGTACAATGGTGCTGTGATTATTTTGTGCCGGAGTAGTCAATTTATAAGTTACAAACCGCCCATCAGAACTAATTACCACACCGTTAAGAAACTTATCATCAGTGTAAAGTGGTTTTAAAGATTTTGTATCAGTAGAGGATGAACCAAATCGACTTCTTCCTCCACGAGCACCACCACCACGTGTTTCAGCATTTCTTTTTTTAATAATATCGAATAACTCTGTTTGTTGAGCTTTTAGCCAGCTATCTTGCTCGGTTGCAGGTTTTGCAGGTGTTCTACCTGCAGCTTTGCCTTTAACAAAGTTGGTTACTTGTTTGGTCTCAGCTGTTTTCAAATCCAGCTGAAAAATATTATCTCCTAGTTGGTAAGCGATATCACCATTGGTTAAAAAGACAGGGCTGCTTTCCCTTTCCATAGTGTTGGTTAATCGCGTTTCTTTTTTGGTTTTGAAATTCTGAAGGTAGATATCGCCACTTTTTTCAACAAGACCTAAAGATTTATCTTTGTTGTAAATATAGTTTAAGCCCAATAATTTCTCGTCTTCCTTATCAATAGCTTTTAATGGTTTTGTAGATGAAGCTGAAATTTTATATAATTCTTCTTTAGTCTTATTTTCAGGATTCCAATTGAAGTACAAAGTTTTGCTATCTGCTGTCCAACGAAAATTTGTTGGTGAAGTTCCCATCCATTTTGGGTCTCGCATTATTTTTTCGACAGTTAACGGTGCAATTTGTTGCGCAAAAGCATATTCTCCTGTACATAACAGTAGAAAAAGTAAATATTTCTTCATGAATTTAGTTTGGATGCCGCAATTTAGATAATGCAGTTGCTAAAACTAGAAGGAAATGGAAATGTTACAAGTACCTCTCCCTAGGAAAGGTTGAGGTGTTAGCAAGAACTGTTCAATCCCTCTCCTTAAGGAGAGGGAAACAAAGGACGGAAGTAGCTTCACTTACGCCAACTGGGAGAGGTTTTATCCGATAGTTATTTATCAAAAAGGTTGCTACGGAAACACAGGTTTACACGAACGGGACTGAAAAGATTTTCCGTGTCTTCCGTGTTTATCTGTGTGCATCTGTGGTTAAAAAATTATCGAATCACTCTTCCTGTTCTATCCACATTTACCACATCGAAAGGTTTCAAATATTCATTGATGATAATTGAAAATTCTCGTCGCGTTAAAACCTTTTTTAAATCAAATCTGGAAGAAAACTTATAGTTTTTATTCCATTTCTTTTCTATTTCAATTTTTGTGGCATCAACAGCTTTATTGCCAACATAGCAAACCATCGAGATTGTGTTTTCTAAATTGAATGGAATATTTTGATGGTCATCAAACCAAATTTGCGCTTTGTAATAATAATCTTTAATTGGCTGCTTAATTTCATCATAAGTAACTACATTCTCTGGATTGAAAAATACTTTCCCGCCCTTAATCTCCGCTTTTAGAATCCCGGTTATGCCAACTTTTTGTATTGCTAACCAATTAGAGTCTGCAATTTTTACATCTTCAAAAGGTAATAACGGAAGTTTGTAACTTAACAGTTCACCTTGTATTCTTTTTAAGTTAGATAAGCTGGTTTTAGTCTGAAAAAACGCCGCATAAGCTGCGGTTGCTCCAGCTGCTTGTCCAATTTCCAGATTATCAGGCTTTATGTAAAGGATATTTTCCTGATTTGGAATTAGCAAATTGTAAAGCGATAGAAAATCTGATGTTCCGTTTAATCCCCCAATTGTAGTGCGATATAAATTTTCTGAATAATTTAGTTCGTTAGCTTCTGCCGCTTTTAAACTAGCCACTTTTAATGCTGGAAGAATTTTCTCAATATCATCTGCAACAATTAAAACCTTTGCTCTAATGCTTTTTTCTTTTTTAAGTTTTGCTTCCCAGCCACTTCCTGAGCGTTTTAACTCATAATACGGTGTGTTGTTAATCACATCTAAAAGTTTAGAACTATCCGACCAATTTTTAACTACAGCATTTAAAATTTGATTGGTTATTTCAGGCAGCGCAACACTATCTGCAATTTTTAAAGATTTTCTTGCCCTTTTTTCGAAAGCCTTGGTTACTCCGGTTTGTGGTAAGTTTTTATAATTACTTAATTTAAATCCATCACTTTGTGTTAAAATTATAGCGTTAACACCCGATTCTGATGCTTGAATTCCTGAAGCAAATGCGGCATTTGAATTACCCAAAACCAATACATCCGTTTTAATGGTTTGGGCATAAGTAACAATTGGAATTAAGAACGTGAAAAGGAGAAACAACTTCTTCATTGCTGATGTTTAAAATTATTTGCAATATGGTTTAAATGGATGAGTTTTTGATGAAATGAATTGATTTTAACTAAATTTAACAAGGGAATATTGTGTCAGTCTGAGTTTATCGAAGACTTAACATTACCTTTCGACAAGCTCAAGATGACAAACAACTCAATGGATCAAAAAATAAAATCAGTTTTCGATTTACAACAAAAATACAAATTTGAGTTACGGAAAACGGATTCAAAAACACGAATTGCTAAACTCAAAAAACTTAAGCAAGCTCTAGAATCTGCTGAAGAGGAAATTTATGTTGCTTTGGATAAAGATTTGCGCAAAAGTAAGTTTGAAACTGCCGTAACCGAATTGTTTTTTACCTATGCTGAAATAGACCATGCGATAAAAAAACTAAGTGGCTGGATGAAGCCAAAATCTGTTGGTAAAACCATGAGTAATCTATTTGCAGGCAATAAGATTTATTACGAACCAAAAGGCGTTTGTTTAATTATTGCCCCATGGAATTATCCTTTACAATTAATTATGAGTCCGTTGATTTCTGCAATTGCAGCCGGAAATTGTGCCATTTTAAAACCATCGGAGTTAAGTAATTCAACAGCTAGCGTTATCCATAAAATTATATCAAATACTTTTGAAGAGAGAGAAATCGCTTGTTTTGAGGGCGATGCCGAAACCTCAACTTCATTATTAAAACTCCCATTCGACCATATTTTCTTTACCGGAAGTACAGCCATTGGAAAGATTGTAATGGAAGCTGCGGCAAAAAATCTTACTTCGGTTACTTTAGAATTAGGTGGAAAATCTCCGGCAATCATTGATGATTCTTGTGATTTAAAAAAGGCTGCTGAAAAGATTGCCTGGGGCAAACTGGTTAACGCTGGGCAAACGTGTATCGCTCCGGATTATGTTTTAATTGATGAAAAGCTGGAAAAAGAATTTGTAAGCCATTTTACAGTAGCGGCTGATAAAATGTTTTTTAACTATGGAAAAATTAACGACGAGGTTTTTGGTAAAATCATCAGCGAGAAACAATTTAATAGGTTGGATGGCTTAATAAAAAAGGCGGTAATCGAGGGCGCTATACTAGAATTTGGCGGAGAAACAAACCCAGAATCTTTAACCATTAATCCAGTCGTTTTGACTTCAGTAAGCGCCGAAAATAGTATTATGCAAGAGGAAATATTCGGTCCGGTTTTACCTATAATTAAATACAAAAACTTACAGAATGCTATAGATTTTGTGAACTCAAAAGATAAGCCACTAGCGCTTTACATTTTCTCTGATAGTGCTAAGAATCAAGAAAAAATCATCAATGAAACCAGTTCTGGAGGTACTTGTGTTAATGATGTTTTGGTACATATCAGCAATCCCAATCTTCCTTTTGGTGGTGTAAATAGTAGTGGGATAGGAAGTAGTCATGGAATATTTGGCTTCAAAAACTTCTCTCATGAAAGAGCAGTTGTTTTCCAATCGAAGTTTGGCATGACCAAAATGATTTATCCTCCTTATAATTTGGGATTGCTAAAATGGTTGAAGAAGCTGATGTAGAACAGGATTTAAGGGTTTTTAGAAAAATTCTATTAGCTCAATATGTCAGTCTGAGTTTATCGAAGACCACTTAAGTACTTCGACAAGCTCAGTATGACAATTATGATAAAATTCCTATTTTTCCCACATGGATTTAGAAAAACTTAAATACCCAATCGGGCAATTTGTAATGCCAGAAATATTCGATGAAGAACAAGCTGCTATCTGGATTTCGGAAATTGAAGCTTTACCCAATCAAATCAAAAAAGCAACAGAAAATTTAAGTGATGAAGAATTAAATCAGGTTTATCGTCCGGATGGTTGGACGTTAAAGCAAGTGGTTCATCATATTCCCGATAGCCATATGAATGCATATATCCGTTTTAAGCAGGCCTTAACAGAAGACATTCCAATCATTAGACCTTACTACGAAGAGCGTTGGGCTGAAACCGAGGAAGCAAAAAATGGGGGCATTCAGATGTCTGTTGCACTTTTGGTGAGCTTACACCAACGTTGGGTGGCATTTCTTAAAACATTGAAATTGGATGATTATCAACGTAGATATATTCATCCGGCTCAGGGAAAAGAACTTACATTAGCGAATATGTTGGGTATGTATGCCTGGCATGGAAAACATCACTTAGCACACATCACAAATACTATTTCGATACCCTAGCTTATATTTCCTCACACTCCTCATGCGAAAATGACTACATCAAAATCAACATTGTGGCACTCATTGCAATCATAATTGCATCTTCAACAATGGTAACAGTACTCATCGGTAAATTAAAAACGGCACCAAGGCAAGCACACTGAATTTTTTTCTTGTTTAAAACGCTTTCCAATACGCCAAGAATACTAACTGTCATTACAATTAAAGTAACCCAATTTACAATAACAGGTGATAAGTTAAGTGCAAAACTTAAACCCAAACCGAGTTCGATAAAAGCATAAATGTAGCCCCAGGCACCAAATTTCTTTGCCACGATATCATACATCATGTAGCTTTCGGCAAAAGCCTTTAAGTTTAACATCTTAAAAAAAGAAAACGTTAAGAAAAATCCAGCCATGAAAATGCGCATGAAAGTCATTAAGTTTATGGTATCATCTTGCCACGAAACCAGCAAGGAAACGGCTGTTACATAACCAAAAATCAACAAAATTGGCTTATAAGTTATTGCCCATGATTTTGTTTCTTCCACCAATTCACTATGGCTGTTCGCCGTTATTTGGTATTTACTTTCTGCCCCGCCTAAAGCTTGCTGCAAAGTATCTAAACCAATATGTTTATCCATGCTGATGGTTGCCGAATTTGTATCCTTAGAAACCTCAACCGAGGTAACATCAGGCAAAACCCAAAGATTACTTTTTACTTTATTTTCGCAACCACCGCAAGTCATGCCGGTAAGTTGATAGGTATGTGTCATAATACAAATTTACCTTTTGAAAGAGTTAATAGCGTTACAGAATAATCATAAAATGTTATAGAATTTTAAACGGATGTCGTGACTTTTTATGGGCTTTGTTTATACGATATGCATTCCCCTCTCCTAGAGGGGTGCCCGCAGGGCGGGGTGTTTATTTGTCTTGGCCAGACAGGCTTTTTTCTTTTGACAACAAAAGACCTGCGAAGCAAGCTTGAACTCCGATTAAAAAATATAAACCAGTGAAAACACAAAATTGCCGGCTGAAAATTTTTGTATTGAAGTTAGTGGTTTGGCTTTGACGGTGTATCTCCAATCCCGTACGTACGGGATGTTAGGCCGTTTTAAAGTAGAACGAAGAAATAGTGCGTTGGCTTAGTTGGCTGGAAATATATGTTTTACACCCAATTTCGTTTACTTTGTACTTAGCTCCGCATCCTTTGCGTTTAAAACTACCCCACCAAAACAGAAGTCATTGTTAACGAGCCACCAACAGCCTTATCATTAAAGAACGAAATTTCTTCTTTATCGTTTTTTAATCCCAAAGTATAAATCAATGGCAGGTAATGTTCCGGAGTTGGGATAGCCAACATCGCTTCGCTTCCTAAATTTCTGTAATCAATTAATGGTTTATGGTCATCATTGGCGATTAAATTTTTGAATTTATCATTCATTTCATTTGCCCAATCGTAGCCGCCGCCATTAATCATCTCCCAGCTTAGCATACGCAGGTTGTGCACCATATTTCCACTTCCAATAACCAATACGCCTTTTTTACGAAGTGCATAAATCTCTTTCGCAATTTCGTAATGTTGTTCTGGCGATTTTGTATAATCAATGCTTAATTGTAAAACTGGAATATTTGCTTCTGGATACATGTGACGAATAATTGTCCACGTTCCATGGTCTAAACCCCAGTCGTGGTCTAAGCCAACATGCGTTGAGTGAATTAACGATGGAATTTCTGCTGCAAGTTTTGCATCTCCAGGTGCTGGATATTGAACATCGAAAAGTGCTTGTGGGAAGCCACCAAAATCATGAATGGTTGATGGAAAATCCATCGCAGTAACAAAAGTTCCGTGTGTGTACCAATGTGCAGAAACAACTAAAACCGCTTTCGGAACAGGAATATGTGTTGCCAATTCTGTCCAGCTTCTGCTAAACTCATTATTTTCAATGCCATTCATCGGCGAACCATGACCAATAAAAAGAGTAGGCATTAAATCCGTTTGTGGCAAACGTTGGGTAAAACTTCTGAATTGTGCTAAGGTTGACATGATGCTGAATTTTAATGTAAAGTTACAGCATCACCGTTTTTTGACGCTTGATTTATGTTAAGAAAAGGCTAGAAACTCCATCTGTCTTCATTTTTATCCGTCGACTGAAGTCGACGGCAATGAAATGGATGGCGCATCATCGGCCATCCTCTTTTCTTGCATGGCATTCTTTGCCGTCAGTTTCAACTGACGGAATGATATCAGTTTATATCTCATCTAAAGTTTTCCTTTTATCTGATGTCTGGTTTTTATAAGCTGATGGCGTTAAATCTGTTACCTTTTTAAATTGAGCAGAAAGATGAGCAACACTACTGTAGTTTAGTTGATAAGCAATTTCGCTAAGCGTTAATTCGCCGTAAGTGAGCATTTCTTTCGCCTTTTCTATTTTTTGAGCGATGAAATACTTTTCGATGGTTTGATTTTCGACTTCAGAAAAAATAGCACTTAGTTGGTTATATTCTATATTAATCTGCTGACTTAGATAAGCAGAAAGATTAATTTTTAAAGGCTCTTTTGAGTAATGAATCAAATCGATAATTGAGGTTTTAATCTGCTCGGTAACTTGAGTTTTTTTATCCTCCAATAATTCAAAACCAAAGTGATTTAACTTCTCAGCAATTTTCGATTTATCATCGTTAGAAATATTCTCTGAAAGTGAAACTTTACCTAGTTCAACCGAAATAGGGTTAAAGCCAAGTTTTTCGAGCTCAGCTTTAACCACCATTTTGCAACGGTTGCATACCATATTTTTGATATGCAGATTCATTATTTCGATTTGATTGTTTCGGCAACATCGCCACAATCAAACATCATGCTTCCGTAGTACGGATTTTCGATGTTTTCTTTTTCATTTAACCAACTTGCTTTGGCCATTGGGCAATGCTGAACGTAAACTGTTGAAGTATTAAATTTGATATTTCTAACGGTTTTAATCATCGCAGAAGAAATCAATTCAAAAGATTTTCTTTGTGCCTTGATGTCTTTTCCAGCGGCCAGTTCAGTCGCTTTAGCTTTGATTATTTTGGCTTGTTCCATCCAAAGCGTATGTTGTGTTGCTGGTAAATCTTTGTGCGGAATTGCATCAACTTTAGCAGATAGTGATTTCACTTTCTCAGCAGCTAAATCTTTTTTATCAGTAGCTAAAGCATTTTTTACATCGTAATAAGCAGTTAATAATTGATTAAAAGCTGCATCAGTTTTACTTTGTGCGAAAGTTAATTTTGTAGTTGCAATGGCAATTATAGCCATCATTATCATGATTTTTTTCATCTTGTATATTTTATTTTAAAACATTAAAAAAGTTAAATTCTGCCCTTAGCAGATACATGTTTTTTAAGTATCGGTTTGTTATATTGCCCGTTGCCTGGAAGCGATAACCTAGATCAATTCTGGTTCGGCTATTCAAAATAACCTGAACTGCGGGAGCCAAATCTAAATAAGATTCACCCGAACTAGGGTCGGTTTTGCCCAACATTTCGAAATAAAGGTTAAAATTGGGTTCATTATAATCTTTGTAAACAAAGGGTAAAACTAAATAGCCTGATGATAAACTATACGAAAGCATTTTATCTGGCTTCGGGGTGTTGAATCTGTTAACCTTATCCGATGGCCCGAAAGCATCAGCATAACCTAACGTTGCAGAAAGCGCAAGCTTATGAAGCAGTTGAGTAAATATTAATCCAGCTTGCCAACCAGAGTTATCGCCTTCTAGATTGATATCTTTGCTAAAACCAGGTCTTTTGCTTGTACTTATTCTTCCAAATGCGGCAGCTCGAAAATGGCTTTGAGCTTCATCTATTGATAAGAAACGATATTTTGCATACAAGCTTCCACCCTCCAAGCGATACCGCCCATCCATATCTGATAAGAACGCTTGTGCATGCGCCATCAAGTTCTTGTTGAAGCCAAACATCACTTCCGGAATCGTTCTGCTTACAAAGCCCGGATTGTTAAACATGCCTTCGTTGGTTAAACGTATACCAATTGATTTGGTGGGCATGTTACTTGCGGGCTCAGTAAAAACATATAATTCCTGGCAAAACACGTTGTTATAGGCACTAATTAAAATCAGTGCCATTATCCATATTCTTCTCATTTTAAGAAAGAACTAAGTGATAAACACGAGTTTTCTTTCCGTTTACAATTGCCGTTCCGTTTGCATAAGCATCAGAATTTACCGAAGCAGCTTGTTTTTTAAATGCAGAACCTGAAATGAAATTTTTATCAACAACTGATGCTTTTACCGTTCCGTTTAAAGTTTTGCTTTTTGCATTTACGAAACGATAAACATTACCATCCACTGTCGCCTGACCTTTATCATCCACCTTAACCTGATTGAAAGTAAAATCAGCAGTTAAACCACCAACAGAAAAACCTGCATCCTGAACTTTTTTGCGGATTAAATCGATGTTAATATCTGCACCTTTTTTAAACGTTAAAACGAAGATGTTTTTATTTAAATCTGGTTTTACAGTATTGATAAAACCCAAGGTTTCTAATGATTTTTGTGTTGCATTTGAGCACATTGAGCAGGTTAAACCAGTTACTTGTAAATCTGCTGTTGATATTTGTTGAGCCGAAACTTTAACGGCAAAAAGAAGCATAATAATGCTGAATATTTTTATTGTTTTCATGATTTTTTGAATTAGAATTTAAAGAAAATGTCACATTGAGCCTGTGTCGAAATGCTTATGCACCGAAAGGCAAATGATAAATCCTAATTCCTAAAAATGCAATTGAAAACATGCAAGGCAACCCGCGTAGAAAGTGGCGGCGCTTTGTTGCTGATTTTGCTAAAAAATGCGGGAGTAATGTTGCTCAAAAATTCTAAAACCTGTGGGTGAAGAAAAAGTTGAATAGAGAATAACTTTGGCATTTCTACTTTTGCCGCAGTTTGATGGCTATCTTTTACTTTAACTGTTACCTGCGTGTTTTTACAGCAACCATCGTCTTTTATTTTCTCTGCCGGAATATCTTTGCAAAGGTTACAAGCAAGCTCACTACTGAACAACTTTACATTTTCTAATTTGCCGCCGCAAAAATGCAGACTTAAAGCCAAACCCATAACACTAACCGCATAGAATACGGCCAAAGAAAGTGCTATTTTTTGTTTTAACTTCATTATTACAAAGTTAAGGCAAAAAAAACCGAATATTAAACCTCTTTATTTATTGAATTTCATTTTTTAACTTAATTTAGCCCTAAACACTATTTAAATGAAGAAATTATTATTGTTTATCTGCATTTTCTCTGTAATATCTGCCTATGCCGCAAAGCCTAAAAATCAATATATCCGAATTAAAACGGAGTTTGGCGAGTGCATTGTGAAGCTATATAATGAAACGCCATTGCATCGCGATAACTTTATAAAACTTGCCAAGCAGGGCTATTACAATGGTACTCTATTTCACAGGGTGATTAAAGATTTTATGATTCAAGGCGGAGACCCGGATTCTAAAAATGCAAGGCCAGATTCTTTATTAGGCGAGGGCGGGCCGAAATATACCATTCCGGCAGAATTTAGAGATAGCTTATTTCACAAAAAAGGCGTTTTAGCTGCCGCTAGAGATAATAATCCTGAAAAGGCATCAAGCGGAAGTCAGTTTTATTTGGTGCAAGGAAAGGTTTTTACAGATGAGCAATTAAATAGTTTAGAAGAAAAAAGGTTGAAGTTTAAAATTCCGGAGTGGCAAAGGCAGGTTTATAAAACCCTCGGTGGAACACCACATTTAGATAGGAATTATACTGTTTATGGAGAAATTATTTCTGGCTTAGATATGGTTGATAAAATTGCTGTTTTAGAAACCGGTAAAAATAACCGACCTAAAAGTGATGTAAAAATGGATATTACCATTTTGAAAAGGAGAGAAGCGAAGAAGCTGGAGCGGGAGTTGGCGAAAGGAGTTAAGGTATAGTTTTATGTTCTTGCCATGTTCCCACGATTGAAATCGTGGGTTGAGTTGCAAGACGCATAATCATATCGCCCTAGATTTAAGAGCGGTATTGTTTATGTAGTATTGCCCATGATTTCAATCTTGGGAATGTGATTAGTAAAAAAATTACCGTGGGTTGAGTTGCAAAACCGTAAGCCTAAATCCACTATCAGTATTGCTCATGAAATATTGCCCAAGATTTCAATCTTGGGAATGTGATTGGAAGATAAAAATGGTAGATTAAGCTGCAAAACCATAAAATACTAGGTTTTACGAGCAATATCGTTCCTGCAATATTGCCCAAGATTTCAATCTTGGGAAGCAATTAGTAGAAGAAAAAATGTTAAATTCATGAACCATTATTTTATCGATGATTTATGCCGCACTCATACAACAAGATTTGGGTACCTGCAATTTGGGCAACAAAACATAGACAACATTACATCACTCCGCATATTGAGCGTAAAGTTTACGATTTTATCTATAAGCAGTTTACAGATTTAGGTTGTGTAATTAGTGCTATAAATGGAATGCCCGATCATATTCATTGTCTTTTCTTGTTGAATCCAAATAAATCAATTTCAGATGTAATAAAGCAAGTTAAAGGCAGCACATCTAACTTTGTAAATCAGGAGAAATTAATAGAAGACCATTTCTCATGGCAAACTGGTTATGCAACATTTTCTGTTAGTGAATCCGTTTTAGAAAGAGTGTATCATTACATTAAAAATCAAAAAGAACACCATAGGAAGAAAAATTTCCAAGATGAATATGATGGGTTCTTAAAATTATATGGACTTTTGGAAAATAACATAAACCATAATTTCAATCGTGGTAATCAACTATGAAAATCATATCCTATAACGTTAATGGAATTCGGGCAGCAAGTACAAAAAACTTTTTCGGGTGGTTGCAGGCTACAAATGCCGATATGGTTTGCCTGCAAGAAGTAAAGGCAATGCCATCACAAATACCTGAAATTATTGCTTTGGTTGAGCAATTGGGCTATCATCATTATTGGTTTCCGGCGGAGAAAAAGGGGTACAGTGGCGTTGCTATCTTAACAAAAATAAAACCCAATCACATAGAATATGGCTGCGGCGAAGAATGGATTGACAAAGAGGGAAGAATTTTAAGAGCCGATTTTGATGATTTCTCGTTGATGAGTTTATACATGCCATCGGGCTCGAGTGGAGATGAAAGACAGTTGAAAAAATATGCCTTCATGAAGTTTTTTGATGTTTATATCGGCGAATTGCGGAAAGAAATTCCGAACTTAATTGTGAGCGGAGATTACAACATTTGCCATACATCAATTGATATTCACAATCCAAAATCTAACGCAAATTCATCAGGCTTTTTACCCGAAGAACGCGAATGGATGCAATTATTTTTAGAAAATGGTTTTGTAGATGCTTTCCGCCATTTTAACAAAGACCCGCATCATTACACTTGGTGGAGTTATCGTGCAGGTTCAAGAGGTAAAAATTTGGGTTGGCGTATCGATTATCACTTAGTTACAAAACCAATGGAAGGCAGATTAAAAAATGTTAGGATTTTACCCGATGCAATACATTCAGACCATTGTCCGGTTTTGCTGGAAATGGAATGAATTGGTTGAACGGTTAATCGATTAAATGGTTAACTGTTTTGCAAAGCAGATTAACCGATTGCAACAATTTAAACAATTCACCAATACGCTAACCAAATGCTAATCACAAATATAAAAGGTCTCGTTGGCTTGCATCCAAAAGATAAATTAGTTCTTCGCGGAAGCGAGATGAAAGATTTGCCTGTTTTGGAAAATGCATGGCTTTTAATTGAATATGATTTAATTAAAGATTTTGGGAAGATGAGCGAAATTCCGTCTCAAATCTCAAATCTCCCATCTCAAATCTCAGCTAAAGGCAAATATGTTTTTCCATCGTGGTGTGATAGTCATACGCATATTGTTTTTGCGGCCTCTCGCGAGGAAGAGTTTGCTATGAAAATTCAGGGTAAAACTTATGAAGAAATTGCAGCTGCCGGAGGTGGAATTTTAAATTCGGCAAGTAAACTTCAAAAAGCTACAGAAGATGAGTTGTTTGAAAGTGCATCTTTTCGCTTAAAAAATATGATTTTGCAAGGCACTGGAGCAGTTGAAATTAAAAGTGGTTATGGCTTAACGGTAGAAAGTGAGATTAAAATGCTACGGGTAATCCAACGATTAAAAGGGAACTTTCCGATTCCGATAAAAGCAACATTTTTGGCTGCTCACGCTTATCCGAAGGAATTCAAAGATAACCATCAAGGTTATATCGATTTAATTATTAATGAAATGTTACCACAAATTGCCGCTGAAAAATTAGCCGATTACATCGATGTTTTCTGCGAAAAAGGATTTTTCTCTGTTGAAGAAACCGACCAAATTTTAATGGCAGGTGCAAAATATGGTTTGAAACCTAAAATTCACGCCAATCAACTTTCAGTTTCGGGAGCGGTTGAAATCGGTGTAAAAAACCATGCGGTATCTGTCGATCATCTTGAAGAAACCAACCAAGAAACCATAAATAGCTTAAAAACATCAAATACCATTGCAACACTTTTGCCTTCCTGTTCGTTTTATTTAGGGATACCTTTTGCTGATGCAAAGAGTTTAATTGCTGAAAACGTTCCGGTTGCAATAGCAAGCGATTATAATCCGGGCTCAACGCCATCAGGAAATATGAATTTTGTGGTTTCTTTAGGATGTATAAAACTAAAAATGCAACCAGAGCAAGCCATAAACGCTGCAACATTAAATGGCGCAGCTGCTATGGAAATCAGTAATAATTACGGAAGCATAGCAATTGGCAAAAAAGCAAACTTATTTATTACTAAACCAATGCCTTCAATTGCCTATTTGCCTTATAGCTTCGGCGAAACGCAAGTAGAGACCATCATTTTAAATGGCGAAATTTACAATGGATAGCCTTAAAATATATTCGCAAAGCGATGTCAATAATCTGATTATTTACCGCGATGGAGAAACCAAACTTGGCGAAAAGGTGCAAGTAACAGCTTCTTTGGATTCGCTGAAATCATCGGATGCTGAATTTGTGCTTTTGGGTATTCCTGAAGATATTGGGATTCGGGCAAACTCGGGTATTGCGGGCGCTTCTACAACCTGGCGACCAGCTTTAATGGCTTTTTTAAATATTCAGAGTAATCGCTTTTTATCTGGCGAAGAAATTTTGGTTTTGGGCCATTTTGAAATTGAAGAACCTGAAGATTCAACTGTTAATGCTTTAAGAAAAAAAGTAAGTGAAATTGATAATTTGGTTCATCCGGTAATTGAAAAAATTGTTGCAGAAGGTAAAATTCCAATCGTAATTGGCGGCGGACATAACAATGCTTATCCAATTATTAGAGGAACATCGTTAGCAAAAAAAAATCCAATTGATGTTTTAAATATCGATGCGCATGCCGATTTAAGAGAATCGGAGGGAAGACATAGTGGAAATGGGTTTACTTACGCTTTGAGCGAAAAATATCTGGATAATTATTTCATGTATGGATTGCATCAAAACTACAATAACGAAGCTATTTTAACTCAAATTGAAACAAGCCCAAAGCTAAAGGCAATATTTTTTGATGATATTTTAAAAGGTACGGGCTATGAAGATTTCTTTTCTGCAATTGGTTCTACAGCTGGTTTGGAAATAGATTTAGATTGCATTCAAAACGTACTTGCCAGCGCCGAAACACCATCGGGTTTTTCTGTGAATGATATTAGGAAGTTGATTTTAACGAACAAAAACAAATTTTCTTATTTGCACATAAGTGAGGGTGCAACACGACTATTAGATGGGAGAGTGAGCAAATTAACTTCGAAATTAATTGCTTATTTGGTAAGCGATTTTGTTAAAGCACAGGTTTAAGTTTGTTTTGCCACAGATTCGCAGATTTTCTTTCGTTTCTCGTCATTCCCGCGAAGGCGGGAATCTTAAAGCAAAATACAAGCCGCTTTAGGATTCCCAATTTAATTGGGAATGACGACTGGTCAAAATGTAAATATGCCTAATAAAGCAATTAAATTACAAATGCTCTGCTTCGTATTTCTCTCCGGCTTTCAGCATCAATTCGATTTGCTTTAAATCTTCAGCAGTAAGCTCTTCTTTTTCCTGCAATTCAAATACAGCAATCATGTTGTCTTCGTATTGTTTTTCGGTTTTAATAACGATTTCCTGTGGCATGATTTGCTAAGCTTAAAATTTTATAATTTCTGTTGGCGTAATGCAAAAGTCTAATTTAATGTCATGTTCGTTCACATCATCAATTTTTTCAATCGCAGGAGACAAAGATAAGCCTATTTTTTGAGCATTTATATTTTCCAGAAAACGGTCATAGAAACCTTTGCCATAACCAACCCGGTAACCCATTTTATCAAAAGCTAAAAGTGGGATCAAAACCATATCAATTTCTCGATTATGTATGCTTCCTTTTTGCGGTTCAAGAATGTTGTAAAGGTTCTTTTGCAAATCATTTACACCTAAATACTCATGGTTAGTCATTAAAGCGGTTTCAAAATCAGCCTTGGGAACGATTATTTTAATGTGAGGATTATTTTCAGCAAGCCATTCAATCAATAAAAATGTATTTGGTTCGTTCTTCTCAACTATTGGTAAAAAAACATGAATGGTTGCAATTGATCTAAAATCCAATGCTTGAAATTGACTAAGTAACATCTTATTAAGTTTCTGATAATCATCATCACTAGAAGATAACCTTTCTTTTAACGCTTGCTTTCTAATTTCGGCTTTTAGCATACCAACAAATTTAAAATTCTACGGCTTTAAATCAACATAAAATAATCCCTTTGTAAACATTTAAAGTAAATATGTCAATTTGTCACTTTTAATTTTATTTATGTATTTTTGCAATCCCCAAATGTTTTTACAGGAATGATTGATTTACAAGTACAGGATAAAACACACAATGAAGCTAGGCAAGGTGAGGCTTTAATTTTAGATACACCAATTAAAGCCGACGCCCGTAAGTTATACATTGAGAGTTATGGTTGTGCGATGAATTTTGCTGATAGCGAAATCGTAGCCTCTATTCTTTCAGAAACTGGATTTGAAACTACTGGAGATTATCATCAGGCAGATGTGATTTTCATTAACACTTGTTCTATCCGCGAAAATGCAGAAACAAGGGTTAGAAATCGCCTTTCGCAATTTGGGGTAGAAAAACGCCGTAATCCGAAATTAATTGTTGGTGTTTTAGGTTGTATGGCAGAACGTTTAAAATCTAAATTTTTAGAAGAAGAACGTTTGGTAGATGTTGTTGTCGGACCAGATGCTTACCGCGATTTGCCGAACTTAATTGAGCAGGTAGAAAGCGGACATAAAGCCGTAAACGTATTATTATCCCGTGAGGAAACTTACGCTGATATTAGTCCGGTTCGTTTAAATAGCAATGGTATTACAGCATTTATTTCTATTACGCGTGGCTGTAATAATATGTGCTCGTTCTGCGTGGTTCCTTTTACCCGCGGACGTGAACGTAGCCGCGATGCACATTCGATAATTGAAGAAGCAAAAAGTTTGTTCGAAGCAGGCTATCGCGAAGTAACACTTTTAGGTCAAAACGTAGATTCTTACACATGGACATCTGAAGACGGAACAGAAACGGTAAATTTCGCTCAATTATTAGAACAAACTGCTTTGGTTAGTCCAGATTTAAGGGTTCGTTTTTCTACTTCGCATCCAAAAGATATTACCGATGAGGTTCTACACACCATCGCCAAATACGATAACATTTGCAATTACATTCACTTGCCGGTTCAGTCTGGTAATACACGTGTTTTGGAGTTGATGAACAGAACATATACCCGCGAATGGTATATTAACCGAATTGACGCAATTAAAAAAATCATTCCGGGTTGTGCAATTTCTACGGATATTATCGCAGGTTTCTGTACTGAAACTGAAGAAGAACATGAGGAAACTTTGAGTATGATGGATTATGTGCAATACGATTTTGCTTACAACTTCACTTACTCAGAAAGACCTGGAACGTTAGCTGCCCGTAAATTGGAAGATGATATTCCTGAAGATGTTAAAAAACGTCGTTTAGCTGAGATTTTAGCAAAACAGCAAGCACACTCTTTAATGCGTTTACAAGAATGGGTTGGAAAGACCGTTCGTGTATTAATTGAAGGCACATCAAAAAAATCGGATAAAGATTATTGCGGAAGAGGCGATAGCGGGGCGATGGCAATTTTCCCTGCAATTGATGGTGTTAAACCTGGGCAATATGCAAATGTTTACATCGAAAGATGTACTTCAGCTACGCTGATTGGAAAAATAGTTTAGTGTTTTCGTCATTGCGAGGCACGAAGCAATCTTAATGCGGTTGCTTTAACCTAATTTGTAAGATTGCTTCGTGCCTCGCAATGACGGGGCTGGTCTAAAAATTGAAATCTAAAGAATGGATACACAAAATATTAAACAACGATTCGGTATTATCGGCAATTCGCCACTGCTTAATCGTGCTATAGATATTGCCAGTCAGGTTGCGCCAACAGATATGTCGGTATTAATTACTGGTGAAAGTGGAAGTGGTAAAGAGGTTTTCTCGCAAATTATCCATCAAATGAGCGCCCGCAAACACGGTGCTTTTATCGCTGTAAACTGTGGCGCCATTCCAGAAGGAACAATAGATTCAGAATTATTTGGGCACGAAAAAGGCTCGTTCACAGGTGCGCATGAAGCCCGTAAAGGTTATTTTGAAGTTGCTAATGGCGGAACAATTTTTTTAGATGAAGTAGCCGAATTACCACTCGGAACACAAGCCCGTTTATTAAGGATTTTAGAAAGTGGAGAGTATTTGCGTGTAGGTTCATCGAAAGTACAAAAAACAGATGTTCGTATTATTGCTGCAACAAATGTTGATGTTTATACCCGTGTTAAAAACGGAAAATTTCGTGAAGATTTATATTACAGATTAAATACCGTTCCATTGCGTATTCCTGCTTTGCAAGAACGTAAAGAGGATATTTATTTGTTGTTCAGAAAATTTGCTGCCGATTTTAGTGATAAATATCGTTCTCCAGGATTGCAGTTAGAATCAGAAGCAATTCAGATTTTAACCAATTACAGCTGGCCGGGAAATGTTCGTCAGTTAAAAAATATTGCTGAGCAAATTTGTGTGTTGGAGAAGGATAGGAACGTTAGCGGACAAGCAATTTTAAACTACATCCCTAACGAGGCCGGAAGTAATTTACCAATGGCGATAAATGCTCAATCGAAAGAAGATTTTACGGAAAGAGATATTCTGTATAAAGTGCTTTTCGACATGAAAAAAGACATGGTTGAGTTAAAAAAGCTTGTTGCCGAAATTATCCAGCATGGTGGTAATACCGCAACAGTTCTGGCTGATAATCCACAATATATTAATCAACTTTACAGAGATGTAGAATTGCCTGCTGGACAAGAGCACGCCTTTACCATTCAACACCCAACATCAAATAATAACATCAACAGCAATAATAATTCAGATTATTTTGCGCATGATGCTGAAGAAGTTGAAGAATCGTTATCTCTGGTAGATAAAGAATCTGATTTGATAAAAAAGGCTTTGAAAAAACACAAAGGCAAACGAAAATTTGCCGCTCAGGAATTGGGTATATCTGAAAGAACGCTTTACAGAAAAATTAAGGAACTAAATTTATAAGCCAATTTTTCATTTGGGTTTGAAACTGAATTTATGAAAATTAAAATATTTGCATTTCTACTTATTACTGTATTAAGCTCTTGTGCTTATACATTTAGTGGGGCATCAACCGAAGGTTTAAAAACGGTTACGGTACGCTTTTTTGAAAATGCAGCGCCTTTGGTGGTTCCAACTTTAAGTCAGGATTTTACAGAAGCCTTGAAATCACGTATTAGAACACAAACTAAACTAAGCATTACGCCAAACGATGGCGATGCTATTTTTGAGGGTAGAATTACGGGTTACGATATAAAGCCTGTGGCTTTAACATCTAGCAGTACGCCAACAGCATCTAACAACCGCTTAACCATTACCATTTCGGTTAAATACAAAAATAATATCGAGGGGCACGAAAAAGAAAGCTTTGAAGAAAGTTTTACACGTTTTTTTGATTTTCCGCTAGGAGGTTCTTTGCAGGCGGTTCAGCCACAGGCAATAGAGAATATAAATAAGCAATTAACCGAAGATATTTTTAACCGTGCCTTTGCGCAGTGGTAGCTAAAAATTTTAAAAATCGACTGCAATTTTTAACTTAGTAGCAAACCTCAACAATGAATAACAAACAACTTCTTACAGATTTATTGGCTCAACCCGGAAAAGTAAGGAAGGCACATGTGCCGGCTTTGTTGGATTTGTTAGCGCAATTTCCTTACGCACAGCCCATTCATTTACTTTTAGCCAAGGCTGACGCTGATTTCGTTTCGAAGGCAGCACTTTACAGCAATGGAAATGTTTTGTACAATATTTTGCAAGAAGCGGAGGTTGAGGACGAAATTGCCGTTGAAGAAGAAATTCTATTAAACGAAACGGATTCAAGTCTGGATTTACCGGAAATTGAAACTTTGGAAGCCGAATACATTGAAGGTGAAGAAGAACCAGAAGTTTATGAAGAGATTGGTGAAGTAAAACCGTTTGTTAAGCCAATTACATATGATTTTGTTTCGAAAAAAACAGAACAGCCAGAAGATTTACAAACAGAAATAAAAGATGATGATTACATTGAAAGTGTAGTATCAGCTGATTTTTTTGCGTTTGAACAAAAGTTGAGTACAGATGTGATTTCTGTTGCACCCAACATAGAAACTGTAATTCCTGATGAGCCTGAAAACAGCTATTTATCAAAATATGATGATGATAAAATGCCATACACGTTTTTGTGGTGGCTGGCCAAAACCAGGAAAGAACATGAGCAGATATTTCAGCCTTATGCACAACCTGCGCCTGCAGTTGCAAAGCAACAGGAGGCAAAACCACAACAACAGGCAACTTTTCAGCAGCAATATGTAGAGCATATTTTTCACATTCAAACGCCTTTTGAAGTTGCTGACCATTTAGCAGAATATCCTTCGGCTGAGGTTAAAGATGTTAAGGGTGCAGAAATTATTGAGAAGTTTTTAAAGGAAGACCCAAGTATAAGGCCACCGAAACCTGAACAAATTGATAATGAAAATAAGGCTAAGAAAAGCGCTGAAGACCATTACGACTTAGTTTCTGAAACATTGGCAAAGATTTATATAGAACAAATGCTTTTCCACAAGGCCATAGATACTTATAAAAAATTAAGTTTGAAATATCCAGAAAAAAGTGGTTACTTTGCCGACCTTATCCAATCTATAGAAAAGAAATTATAAAATATATTTTATCATGATAACCCTTTTAATCATTTTATTAATCGTTGCGTGTGTAGCTTTAGGTTTATTTGTATTGGTACAAAATCCTAAAGGTGGTGGTTTAGCAACAGGTGGTGGCACCAGCAATATGTTTGGTGTGCAACGTACAGGCGATGTTTTAGAAAAAGGATCGTGGATTTTGTTAGCCGTTATTGTTGTTTTAACATTAGGTATTACTACAATGGGCAAATCTGGAAGCACAGCTGCAACCGGTAACACAGAATTACAGGAGCGTTTAAATAAAATGCCTACACCTTCTCCAATTGGTGGTGGCGCAACTAATAATGCAACTCCGGCTGCACCTGCAAAAGCAGATACAACCAAAAAATAGTTTAAACCAAACCAAACATTTTAAAAGCTTTCCTCAAATGGGAAAGCTTTTTTTGTTTTAAGGCACTTTGGTTTTTTCTATATACCATTGGTTTCAACCAACGGCATGAATAGCAAATTCCTTTAACACATTTTTTATACAGAATTCGCATTCATTATAGGCTGCTTTAGATTCTCAATTGTTGATAGGCTATGGCTTACTTATAAGAAGGAGATTGCTTTGTGCCTCGCAATGAAGCTCTTGAACGGTGGTTGTTGCGAGGTGCGAAGCAACCTTTGTTTCTAAACCCGATTGTAGCGTAAAGCCCGGAGTGTAACGAGGACTTGCGGTGAAAGCGGGGCAAACCCAAACCGAAATGCTACTGATGTTCCTTTTCAAATCTTTATTAAGAACGAATTTATTTCTGGAGCTCTGCCAAGCTGACACGCAACATTCTGCAATTGTTTAAAAAATTGGCAAATTTGTCCCTCAATGGCACTTGGCATAATAAGTGTTAATTGTATGCTTAGTAATTAAAAGTAAACTCAAAATAAATAATAAAAAAAATGGCGTTAAACCTAAAACCAATTGCTGGCAGTTCGAACAGAGTTATTGTTGAACCAGCTGCGGCAGAAGAAAAAACTGCATCGGGTTTGTATATCCCTGATACTGCAAAAGAAAAACCATCTAAAGGAACTGTAGTTTCTGTTTCTGAAGAAGATTCTGAAGGTAAAAAAGCTAGTGTAAAAGTTGGTGATGTTGTAATTTATGGTAAATACGGTGGTACCGAATTCCCTTACGAAGGTAAAGATTACCTAATTATGCGTGAAACTGATATCTACGCTGTTGTTGGGTAAATATTAAAATGTTGTAACATTAAATGTTGCAACGTTATAAAACGGATGGTTGAATCTTTCAACTTTCCAACACTAAAACATTAAAACAAATCTCGAAATGTCAAAACAAGTAAAATATAACGTGGAAGCACGTGACGCCCTGAAACGTGGTGTTGATATCTTAGCGAATGCAGTAAAAGTAACTTTAGGTCCGAAAGGCCGTAACGTAATCATCGATAAAAAATTCGGTTCTCCGGCAATTACTAAAGATGGTGTTACGGTTGCTAAAGAAATCGAATTGAAAGATGCGGTTGAAAACATGGGCGCTCAAATGGTTAAAGAAGTAGCTTCAAAAACAGCTGATATTGCTGGTGATGGAACTACAACTGCTACAGTTTTAGCTCAGGCAATTATTACTACTGGTATTAAAAACGTTGCTGCGGGTGCAAATCCGATGGATTTAAAACGCGGTATTGATAAAGCTGTTGCTGCTGTTGTTGCTAACTTAAGAGAGCAATCTCAAACAGTTGGTGAGGATAACAATAAAATTAAACAAGTTGCATCTATCTCGGCTAACAATGACGAGGTTATCGGTTCGTTAATTGCTGAGGCAATGAGCAAAGTTGGTAAAGATGGTGTAATTACTGTTGAAGAAGCAAAAGGTACTGAAACTGAAGTTAAAACGGTAGAAGGTATGCAGTTTGACAGAGGTTATTTATCTCCATACTTCGTTACCAATGCAGATAAAATGGAAGCTGAATTAGATAGCCCATACATTTTAATCTACGACAAAAAAATCAGCAACATGAAAGAATTGTTGCCTGTTTTAGAAAAGACTGTTCAAACTGGTAAGCCTTTAGTTATTATTTCTGAAGATTTAGATGGCGAAGCTTTAGCTACTTTAGTAGTTAATAAAATCCGTGGTTCATTAAAAGTTGTTGCTGTTAAGGCTCCAGGTTTTGGCGATAGAAGAAAAGCAATGTTAGAAGACATCGCAATCTTAACTGGTGGTATTGTTGTGTCAGAAGAAAGAGGTTACAAATTAGAAAATGCTGATTTAACTTACTTAGGTTCTGCTGAGAAAGTTGTTGTTGATAAAGACAATACAACTGTAATCAATGGTGCTGGTAACTCAGAAGATATTAAATCTCGTGTTAGCCAAATCAAAGCTCAGATAGAAACTACTACATCTGATTACGATAAAGAAAAATTACAAGAGCGTTTGGCTAAATTAGCTGGTGGTGTTGCAGTTCTTTACGTTGGTGCTGCTAGTGAGGTTGAAATGAAAGAGAAAAAAGACCGTGTTGATGATGCTTTACATGCAACTCGTGCAGCTGTAGAAGAAGGTATTGTTGCTGGTGGTGGTGTTGCTTTCATTCGTGCTGTAGCTGCTTTAGCTGACTTAAAAGGTAGCAATGAAGATGAAAATACTGGTATTCAAATCATTCGTCGTGCTATTGAAGAGCCATTACGTCAAATTTGCGAAAACGCAGGTATTGAAGGTTCTATCGTAGTTCAAAAAGTTAAAGAAGGAACTGCAGATTTCGGTTACAATGCTCGTACTGATGTTTACGAAAACTTAATTGGTGCTGGTGTTATCGACCCAACTAAAGTTTCTCGTGTAGCTTTAGAAAACGCAGCTTCGATTGCAGCAATGTTATTAACTACAGAAGTTGTTTTAGCTGATGAGCCTGAAGAAGGCGGAGCAGCAGCACACCCACCAATGGGTGGCGGCGGCATGGGCGGCATGATGTAATATCATCCGCAGATAAAATTACGTGTAAAATTAAGCCCCTCAGAACTAAAGTTTTGGGGGCTTTTTATTTGAAAATCATTCAAAAAACGCATTCTACTCTGATTCAGAATGCTAGGCTGAAGGCTTTCGTGTAAAATTTTAGATAGAATAAGTTGGTTTGTATAGTTTAGTGACTTATAAGCCTTTAAAGATCATTTCTATCGAATAAAACTTTACCCTACAAATTGATTTTAAAAGTCTCCTCAGCGCTTTCATTTTGTCGTTTATTTTTTTGTGCGAAGTAATGTCTTTAATAACCCCTATTGTTAAAGATTTTTATGAAGATTTGGTGTAAACAGATTACGCGTTCCGTATTTGTTTTCTCGACATTAATATTATTTGCTTTAAACACATTTTCACAGTTAACTGTGGGTGCTGTTGATGCAGGTCCATATACGCCGGGTAGTACAATTGCCGTTCCGTTTACAATTGGAAATGCTTCTTGTGTTGCAACAACTAACACTTTTGAATTATATATTTCTGATGCAAGCGGAAGTTTTGCCTCAGAGAGAAGAATTGGCACTTACACAGGTTTTTACAGCACTTATGTAAATGGCTTAATTCCTGCTAATACACCAATCGGTACAGGCTACAAGGTTAGAGTAAAATCAACTGTACCAGCAGAAATTAGTACGGAATCAGCCGCTTTTGAAATAAAAGCAGGTGTACCAGTAAGGGCCGAGGTTTTATCGACAGTATTAAACAGCCCTGCTGGACAAGAGGCTTTTGGCACGTGTATTACCAGGGCTAATTATGATCTGATACTCTCCAATAACTCTTCTGCCAATGCTACAGTTAGTGCAAGTGTTAAAAACGAAATAACTAACGCTACCACAAATCTAAATTTAAACAGCCCTCAAAACTTTACCGCCCAACTTGCTCATTACACTGTTTTAGCCAAGGCTACAATGCCCGATGGGACTGTTGGTACAAAAGCCTATTTTATCATTAATAATCAGGCTACAACTGCTTTTGCAACTATAAATAATAATCCGGTTTGCTTGCCCTTAGCTTCTTATCAATTTAATGTCGATTTAACAGCTAGTGGTATTTTAAATAATTTTCCTGGAGATAGATATGTTATAAACTGGGGAGATGGTACTTCTACAACATATACCTTCTGCGATATACTAAAAGCGGGTGGTAAAGTTGGTCATGATTACACAACTTCGTCATGCGGTCGGGTTTCAAATACTGCCTCAGGGCCAATTTATAATGCCTTTAATGTAGCCATAAGGGTAGCAAATGATTTCTGTGGAAATTTAGGCGACCCATTGAGTGCTTACGCAAAGGTTGTAATTAAGCCAATTAATTCATTTACTTATGAAACTCCGGCATGTACAAATACCGAAATTACGTTTACTAATACTTCACAACTAGGTCAAAATCCTAATACAACTTCAGCAGGTTGCGAGCCGAACATGGTAACTTATAATTGGTATGTTGATGGCACTTTGATAGAGGCAAATAAGCCACGTTCTTACAATTTTGTTTATAGATTTTTAACTAAGGGAATCCATACCATCAGATTAACTTCTGTTAGTTCTGGAGCATGTGATGCCGACCCGGTCGAGCAGCAAATCTGTATTCAAGACCCACCAAAACCAATATTTACTTTGCCGAGTACTACAGTTTGTGCGCCAAGTACACTGGCGCCGATAAATACATCTGAAATTGATAATACCTGTAATGCTGTTCCAACTTATTTATGGACAGTTACTCCGGCAGTTTCATTTGCCGGTGGCACAACTGCTACTAGTAAAGATCCGATATTCAATTTTACAACTGCGGGAACTTATACAATAACCTTAAGCGTAACAAGTGGTGCTTGCGGCGCTGTTGTTTCGGCACCTCTAACAGTTACCGTTCAAGGTGCTGCGGCTGGTCCGGATCAAACTTTATGTACAGGTACTATTGCAACTCTAGTTGGTAATAACGAAGTCGGAGTATGGACACAAATCTCTGGCCCGTTAGTAAGCATTGATGGGCCCACTCAGTACAATACAACTGTTTCAGGCTTATCGGCAGGAAATAGTTATGGGTTTAGATGGACAATGACCGGAGGCTCTTGCCCGGGCAGTTACGATGAAGTGTTAGTTACTTATCCCGCGGCAATAACCAATACGATTACTACAAGTTCTACAACTGTATGTTCAGGGCAAACAATTACTGTAGTTGGTTCAGTTCCAACTGGTGGAAATGGTACGTATACTATTCAATGGCAAAGCAGTACGGATGGTATTACCTGGACTGATTTACCAGGCAGAAATGCAAAAGATTTGAACATTACGGTAAGTTCGGACATATATTTTAGAAGAGTTGTAAGCAGTATTGTTTGTCCATCAGAAAGTAATTCGATACAATTGGATGTTTTGCCTGCAATAACCAATAATGAAATCTCAGCAAACCAAACAATTTGTGTCGGCGCTCCAATAACACCATTAACAGGCACTACACCAATTGGAGCAAATGGTACATTTATTTACCAATGGCAATCGAGCTTTAATGGAACTACATGGACAGATATTGCAGGTGCTACGGATATTAATTATGCACCTCCAGTACCAACAGTTAGTATACGCTATCGCAGATTAGTATCAAGTGCTGCATGTTCTGGTGGTTCGGCAAATGCAAGCAATGTAGTGCTTATAACGGTGAATCAAAATGCAAAAGCTGAAATTTTGTATACTACAGATATTGGTTGTGCACCATTTATTCTAAGTCCAACCATCGTTCAGGCAGGACTTTATCCCGGCAGAAATGCAACTTATAGTTGGTTTGCCAATGGTAATCCAATTGGTACCGGCGCTGTATTCCCTGGTTATACAATAACAAATAATAATGCCAATGTGGTTATTAGATTGGTTGTAACAAGCCTTTCTGGATGTTTGGCAGATGAAATATCACATACTTTTAGAACAAGAGAGAATATTACGGTTGATTTTACTCAAGATAAAACATCAGGTTGTGGCCCATTTAGTGTTAATTTTGTAAATACTTCATCAAATTTAACGGGTTCAACATTCTCTTGGGATTTTGGAAATGGTACAACCTCAAACCTAGCTAATCCTCCACGAGTAGATTATCGTTCAGATCCAGAAGGTAATGATATTACTTATACGGTTATATTAAAGGCTACAACACCTTGCGGAGAAATTACTAAAACATCTACTGTTTTGGTAAAGGCAGCAGCAATTTCAGCTTTTTCTCCAGATAAAACCTCGGGTTGTTCTCCATTTACAACTTCATTTAGTAATACTTCACCAGGAACATACACAAGCTTTACTTATGATTTTGGTGATGGAAGTCCTGTGTTAACCGTTACGGATAAAAGCAAAGTTACGCACACCTATACAACAAATGCAGTTACAGAATATGTTGTGAAAATGACGGCCATCAATGATTGTGGTACAAGTGTATCACAATATACAATAAGGGTTTCGCCAAATAATATTATACCTGAGCTAGTTGTTAATGCGCCTCAATTAAGAGGATGCGCACCTCATACAGTCGATTTCTATAACAACACAAAAGGGGCAAGTACTTTTTACTATAATTTTGGCGATGGTGGCTCAGCAATTACAAGCTCTGCACCAGAAATGATTGCTCATACATTCACCAAACCTGGTACATATGTGGTTACTTTGTACACTTCTAACGATTGTTCAACCAATTTTACTACTGAAACTATAGTAGTGCTCGAGCAACCAACTGTAGCATTCACCGCCGATAAAACAGTTGGCTGTAGTGGCACTGTAGTAAAGTTTACAAATAATAGCAAAAACGCAGTAAGCTACCTTTGGGATTTTGGCGATGGAACTACCTCGAACCAATTCGAGCCGGAGCACACTTACTCTGGAAATAATGTGAATTATACAGTTACGCTAACTGCTACAAATATTCAGGGATGTAAAAATGTTTCTGTTTTGCCTAATTACATTCAGTTAGTTGCACCTCCTCAATCAAATTTCACGGTTTTACCCGGTAACGAACTTTCAATACCTAACTACACTTTCAATTTTAGAGATGCAAGTATAAATGTTGCTGGTAGTTGGGAGTGGAGTTTTGGCGATGGTTCTAAATCGACCTTACAAAATCCTACACACACTTACAGCAATGTTGGCGAATACATGGTTACGCTAAAAATTATTAATAAAGAAGGTTGTGCAGCTACTTCAACACAAATGGTAAGGGTAATTGGTGTTCCCGGAACTTTGCATTTGCCAAACTCCTTTATGCCGGCAAGTGCTAAAAATGAATTGCGAACTTTTAAAGCTAAGGGAAGAGGGATTGACATTTGGAAAATGACTGTTTTTAATAAATGGGGGCAAGCCTTATGGGAAACCACTAAGCTTGATGATGGTGCGCCATCAGAAGGTTGGGATGGAACTTTTAACGGGCAAGAGCAGCCGCAAGGTGTATATTTTTGGAAAATTGAAGTGAAATTTATCAATGGTAGCGATTGGAAAGGAATGGCTTACGATAATTCTTCACCTAGAAAAACAGGTACAATATATTTAATAAGATGATGAAGCGAAGTTGGATTAACCTAATTATATTGTTGATTACTTTCCCTTTTGTAACTAAAGGGCAAGATCACATTTACAGCCAGTTTTACAATTCGCCAATTTATTTAAATCCGGCATTAACCGGGCAGTTTTAAGGCGATATTAGATTTAATGCCTTATATCGGAATCAATGGACGGGGCTCTCTGGTGATTTTTCTTACATGAGCGCATCTGCAGATTTAAATCTTCAAAAATTAAACAGTGGCGTTGGAATAATTTTTAACCGAAGCAGTGAAGGAACAGCTTATCTCCAAAAAAATAACATAGCTTTAAGTTATTCGTACATTATTGGTGGAGAAGATTTTACACTTTCCTTCGGATTACAAGGAGGTATAACCAACCAAAAGTTAAACTGGGATAGATTAGTATTTGGAGATCAGATTGACATAAACGCAGGTATTATTCCGGGTGGAATTTCTGGTGCAGAAAGACCAAATGTTGATAGCAGATTTTATTTTGATGCGGCGGCGGGAGGAAATATTGTGTACAAAAATTTTATGCTGGGTTTAGGCGTTCATCATTTAAATCGTCCAGATGAGTCTCTGGCAGGCTACCAAGCCAGATTACCAATGCGTTTTTCGGCCAATATGAGTTATAAACTAGCCATTATTCCTGATAGATATGATAGAGACGGAGCTTACCTAATCCCTTCTGTAGTTGCTTATCGCCAGCAAAATGTAATGTCTTTTAGTTTGGGCACTCAATTTAAATATTCTGGTGTAAATGCAGGGATTTGGTATAGAAACGATGGCGGAACCAATGGTAATGATGCAATTGTGTTCTCTGTAATATTCGATATTTTTAACAGAAGGACAAATGGCGAAAAGTTTAGAATTGGCTTAAGTCACGATGCAACTACCTCGAAATTAAACTACACAAATACCGGAGGAACATCAGAAATTGGTGTGGGTTACGAAAAATATTGGCTTAATAGTTCTAACTATGGCCGGGCGAATGGATTAAGATGTTATGATTTTTATTAATTTGCTTTATTATTAAGCAAATAATGAACGATATAATAGAAAACCATCATTTTATTACCCAAAGCGAAATCAATAAATTTCTGTTGGCTACACTGCTTTGTGGGTTAATTGGTGCAGAGCGAGAATACAGAAGCAAATCAGCCGGATTAAAAACCATGATGATGATTGGTTTAGGTGCAACGCTTTTTACCATTTTATCAATTAAAATAGGCGCAACAAGCCAGGATAGAATTGCTTCAAATATTGTTACTGGAATTGGGTTTTTAGGCGCAGGTGTAATCTTTAAAGAAGAAAATAGGGTTAAGGGGTTAACTACTGCCTGTATTATTTGGATTGTAGCTGCAATCGGTATGGCTATTGGTTCAGGCTATTACGAGCAAGCCATTGGTGTAACAGGAGTAGTTTTGCTGGCATTAATTATTTTTCCTTTTTTGGAGGAAATTGGCGACAGACGCTTTACCAAACGTGTTTATCGAATTGTTAAAAAACAGCACGTTCACGGAGATTTAGAAAGCTACGAAGAAGTTTTTAAAGAAAATAAACTGAAGCCACAACGAGGGAAACATCAATTGGTTAATAATGTAATTACCGGGAATTGGACTGCCACCGGAACGCCTAAAAATCACCAGAAGTTTGTAGAGCAAATGTTAAAAGATAGCGATATTATAGAGTTTGATTTTTAACCGTAGAAAATAACTCTGTTTTCTGCATTTGTAAAGCCACTTTCTTTTCTTCTACAACCATAGTTTGCGACCACCTATCATGCCATGGGTTGCAAGGAGAACCTAATGCACTTAGCGGATTAAAAGGAATAATCCTGATTAAATTTCTGGTAAATGCTTTTTCAAAAGTAAGGTCGCTTCCATCGAGGTTTACAGCTTTAGTTTTAGTAATATATTTGCCAATTGATTTTCCGTTCAACATCGCTTCAGTGAACGACATGATTACGCCATAAAAAATCATTCCAACAACACGTTCTGTAATGCCATCATTACGCGAATCTAGAATTTCCGGATTAATGAAATAAACTACAATACCTAAGGCAAATATCAATATGTATATAACTATCGTATCGATAAAATAATTTGCAAACCTTAAGCCTGTTGATGCCTGACAGTAACGATAATCAATTTCTTCGTAATTTGGGGTACTAAAAGCCATTTGAGCGTTTCTATATTTATTTAAAAATTGAAGTTAAAGCTTTGATTATACTTAACCCTTACCGGAATACCTCTTTGTTTCCCAGGTTCCCATCTTGGAGCATACATTAAGACTCTTTTAGCTTCTTCATCCAAAGAATTTTCGATAGATTTTTCAATAACAATATCAACAATTTTTCCGGTCTTGTCTACCACAAAACTAGTTTTAACTGTTCCTTTTATATTATTCCGATAGGCGTAAGTTGGATATTTAGTGTTCGAGGCAATAAAATTTTTCCATGCTCTTTCTCCACCGTTATATTCTGGCACTTCAAAACTTGAAGTGTATTGATAGGTTTTTCCATCCTTAATACTTTCACCAGAAATTAATTTATTAGCCTCATAATTTTCTTTGAAAGTAATTCCAAGCTGTGTATCGTAACCAGTCCATAAACCAGTTTTCATACCATCAAGATAATCTCCCTCTTCACCAGATTCATATTCTTTAAATTTATTTACTTCCTTTAAATGTCCTTTTCCATCTTCAATATTTACTTTTCCGGTCGAATCCGCATGATACAAGATCTTCGAGTTCGTTTTAAAAATGAAATCATTTAACGAAGAATTTTCTCCTATCACTTCGTTCACTGGTCTGGCTGATGATATATATTCTGTCTTTCTTTTTATTTTTCCGTTAGAATAATAATATACGGAAACACCTTCAGGAATGCCATTCTTATAACTTAGTGCCTCCGTTCTTCTACCTAAAGAATCGAAGCCCATAATAATGCCATCATAAGATAATCTTGGTTCAAAAGATATAAGGTGACCAACAGTTTTTCTGTTATTGTTCTTGTAAAACTCTAATAATTTAAAACGGGTGTCTCCAGAATCAGGTTCCTGAATTATTCTTACAAAATCAGCGTCTTCCTTTTTTTCAACTTTTTGACCGTTGTTTTTAAGGAAGTAAACGTTTTGGGTTTTTTGTGCCTTTGAAACTGTAATAAATAAACTAAATAATATGAGCAAGCGTAATTTCATAACCAAATCTAATAAGAATTGATAAATATATAATTGCTGATAATTAAAATAAATTTTCATTCTCGGGAATGTTAAAAACAATTATAGCTTTGTATAACAGATCATCCCTGCATTGATAAATCTGTAACTAACTAAATTCATGATTAAAGAACAAATTTCAGTTTTTGATATTTTTAAAATCGGCATTGGTCCATCAAGTTCTCATACACTTGGTCCGTGGCGGGCTGCTCAGCAATTCACAGCATCTTTAAAAGAAAATAATTTGCTTGGTGATGTTGAGGCGATAAAAATATTACTTTACGGCTCGCTTGCTAAAACAGGTGTTGGCCACGGAACTGATGTTGCAATTTTATTGGGATTAACGGGTGCAGACCCAGTAACATTTGATGTTGATGCAGTTACGCCAACATTCGAAAATATTAAGAGAGATAAAAAATTAAATCTGGCTGGTAATGTAGTTATAGATTTTGTTTACGAAAACGACTTACTTTTCCTTTTCGCCGAAAGCTTACCTTTCCACCCGAATGCGGTTACATTTCAGGCACTTTTAAAAAATGGCAAGGCCGTTTCTGAAACATATTATTCAATCGGCGGTGGTTTCGTTGTAAAAGAAGGAGAAGATAATAGCCAAAAACCACAGGTAGATTTACCTTTTCCTGTAGAAAAAGCGAAAGAACTTTTACACTGGTGTTTATCAACCGGTTTAAAAGTAAGCGAAATTGTGATGGAAAACGAATTAGCCTGGAGGCCTGAATCGGTAACAAAATCTGGCATTTTGCAGCATTTCCATGTTATGAGAGATTGCATTTACCGCGGTTGCCACACCACAGGTTTTTTACCAGGCGGTTTAGATGTTGCCAGAAGGGCATTTCCACTAAATAAAAGACTAATAAATAAAGCAGAATATTCAAATTACGATACCTGGATTGATGCAATTAGAAAAGGTGGAAACGGTTTTAACTATATCTTAGATTGGGTAAGTTGCTTTGCTTTAGCCGTTAACGAAGAGAATGCTTCCTTTGGTAGAGTTGTTACCGCACCAACAAATGGAGCTGCAGGCGTAATCCCTGCGGTTTTACAATATTTTATTGTCTTTTGCGATGGTTACTCTGAAGATAAAATTATCCAATTTATAACCTGTGCCTCAGAAATTGGAAGTATTTTCAAAAAAGGCGCAACAATATCTGCTGCTATGGGCGGTTGTCAGGCAGAAATTGGTGTTTCTTCAGCAATGGCTGCTGCGGCTTTAACAGAATGTTTGGGTGGTTCTCAACGTCAGGTTTTAATGGCTGCCGAAATTGCGATGGAGCATCACTTAGGTTTAACCTGCGATCCGATTGGTGGTTTGGTGCAAATACCATGTATTGAAAGGAATACGATGGGCGCAATAAAAGCAATTACTGCAAGTCAGTTGGCCTTACAAAGCAATCCCGATAAGGCAAAAGTAAGTTTGGATGCTGTTGTAAATACCATGTGGGAAACCGCTTTGGATATGAATGCAAAATACAAGGAAACATCTGATGGTGGCTTGGCAACGAATATTCCAATCAGTTTGCCAGAGTGTTAGTTATTTAAATTTTCTTTTTTGAAGCGCAATTTTTGTGCTTTTCGGAAACATTGTTCCCGCCAATGCTACAATCTTTTGGCAAAACTTACGAAGTCTCTGCTTGAGTGTACCGTAAAAGACTTCGTTAGTTTGGTAAGCCAAAAGTATTTCCGCGTATGTCGGGGCTATGAAACACAAACAGTAGCGCTTGGGCTGGTTTTCCCTGCAAAAGCCTTTATGCTTAACCAACATATAACTTGCCCGTCATTTCGACCGTAGTGGAGAAATCTTTTAAATTAGGTACAAGGATTTAGCTTCACTGAACACTTCGTGGTTCTTGGCTTCGCTTGAAATGACGATGAGCCTCCAAGTAATACACATAACTTGCCCGTCATTTCGACCGTAGTGGAGAAATCTTTTAAACTAGGTATAAGGATTTAGTTTCGCTGACCACCTCATGGTTCTTGGCTTCGCTTGAAATGACGATTTTAACACTGGTTAGCGATTCTTAAATCTTGTTCCTTGCAGATGCCTTTGTTCCTAAACCTGATTATAATGAAAAGCCCGCAAGCGAGGTACGAGTGCGGACTTGCCTGCCTGCGGTAGGCAGGTAATGGTAAGCAGGACTACATGCCGCCAAGCGTACAGAAACATTCATTTTCAAAAAATATTTAGAATAGGTTCGTTTGTGTTAAAACTAACCACCACAAGCCAGTAGTAATAAAGGAAAGTAAAATTCCTATCCCAACTACTAAATTTGAAACTTTGGGGTTTAGATTATATTGATCGGCAACAACACCGGCGGTTAATAACGTTGGCATAGCCATTTCAAAAATTGTAATTTTGGCAATCATACCATTTAAGCCTAGTAGCAGAGCAATTAATAAAACCGAAAGCGGTGCTAAAATCAATTTGTATAACAGGGCAAAGCTAATGTGTTTGATTTCGCTAAACCAACCACCAAATTTTAACTGCAAGCCTATCGAAAACAATGCTAACGGACCAACTGTTCCGGCTAATTTATCGAATAATACATCAAAAGAAGATAAATCTAAATATCGTGGTAAAATTAAAGCTAAAACACAACCGATAAGAGGAGGGAAGGTTAAAACTTTTTTAAGAACCAGCTTTGCATTAAGTTTTTGTTGCTGAGAAGAACGAATGGCTACAATTATTCCAATAGTAGAAAGTAGCGTAAACGTGACCTGATCACAAATAATTGCAATTGCCAATTCCTTTTCGCTGAAATAAGCGATTATTAATGGAAAACCAATAAATGATGTATTGCTTAAGGAACTAACCAGTTTTAAACCTCCTGAAGTTGCTTTGCTAATTTTGCTGAACTTTGAATAAATTGTAATGAATACCCATCCAAGCAACCAAACACAAATTGGCGCAAAAGCAGGGAAGAGTAATTCTTTTGTCCAGGTAATGTGCGGAAGGTATTTAAAAGAAACCGCTGGAAGGGCGATGTAAATTATCCAGGCGTTTATGCCTTTGTGTGCATCTTTTGGTAGGGTTTTGCTCTTTCTAAAGAGAATCCCGGCGAGGATGCATAAGCCGATTAAAATGAAATTTGCCATTAATTATTCAAAGATAATCTATAAAAGAAAAACGCCAATTAGAAATTCTACTGGCGTTTAAATATTATGAACTTGGGTTGCTTGGTTTAGGCTTTTTCTTGTGCCAAACCTTTTTCTTTCCGTTATTTCTTGGGTGTTGAGGTCTTTTTTCTTCAACATGCATAATTTCCATGGTGGCAATGTGCTCGGGTAAAACCATCCGCGGAACTTCTTTTTCGATTAGCTTTTCAATGTTATCAAACTTTCGTTTATCTCGTCCGTTTACGAGGGTAATTGCAGTTCCTTTTGTAGCAGCTCTTGCCGTTCTGCCAATTCGGTGTACATAATCGGCAGGGTCGCCCGGAACATCGTAATTGATGACTAAGTCAACACCTTCAACATCAATACCACGAGATAAAACATCAGTACCTATAATAATTGGCAACCTTTTGTTTTTAAAAGCGAGTAAAATATCTTCACGTTCCTTTTGACCTAAATCAGAGTGAAAGGCTTCGGCCTGAATTTTTAAACCTTTAAAAGTTTTGTACAATGCTTTTACCTTTTCCTTTGTAGAGGCGAAGATGATGGCGCTTTTATAAGTATCATCCTTGAAAATATCGGTTAATAAAGCCTGCTTTTGCTGGTCGTGAATGTTATAAGCTTGTTGGCTAATTCCTTCTGCTGGTTTAGCAATTGATATGGTAATCTGCTGAGGGTTATCTAAAATGCTACCGGCCATTTTCCTGATTTTAGGAGCCATAGTCGCAGAAAATAACAGCGTTTGTCTTTTTTTAGGCAGATAACTTACAATGCGCATAATATCATCGTAGAAACCCATGTCTAACATTCTATCTGCTTCATCTAAAATTAAATGTTGCAAATGTTCCAGTTTTAAAACACCGGAAGATAAATGCGCCATTAAGCGACCAGGTGTAGCAATAATAATATCTACACCATCACGCATCGAACGTTTTTGTTGCTCGTATGCAATTCCATCGCCACCGCCATAAACCGCTAAAGAGCTTATGTTTGTGAAATAAGCCAGTGCTTCAACCTGTAAATCAATTTGTTGGGCAAGCTCTCGGGTTGGTGCTAAAATTAAGGTATTGTTATGTCTATCGGTAGCACGGCTAATTTTATCCATTACGGGTAAAAGGTAGCTGGCGGTTTTTCCTGTACCTGTTTGGGCACATGCAATAAGATCGTGGTTATCTAAAATTACCGGGATGGCTTGTTCTTGTATCGGAGTAGCGCTTTTATACCCCATTGCCATAAGGCCTTCGTGTAAGTCGGGGTTAAAATTAAAGTCGTTAAAATTCAATCTGTTATCTTTATCTATTTTAGCAAAAGTACCTTAAAATATAGCCAATAGCAAGCAAGATTTTAATATCAGCTTAATGTGATGTAAATAACTCATCGGAAAATCTGTTTCCAAAATAAAAGCCCCAAGTTTTAACTTGAGGCTTTTGGTAATTTTAGGTTTTTTTAAAACGCCGGATCTGCCGGAGTGTTTGTGTTATTATCTCGCTCTTGGAAAGGATAAGGGAAGAAGTTACGCTTTCTATCTGTAAGCGGCTGGTTAAATCTTCTCATATCTTCCAGTTTCAATCCTGACATAAATAACTCAATACAACGATGCTTGTAAATTAAATCTAAAAGCTGTTGTTGCGTGTAAGTTCCGGTTAATGCAGGAAGTGCTGCACCAACTCCAAAAACATCTGTTGCTGCAGTTTTGGTTACAATTTTATTTAACTCGGTTAAAGCACTTGATAAATTTGGTGTTGCCTGACGAGCATAAGCTTCTGCTTTAATCAAAGTAACCTCACCAGGTAAATAAACTGGGATTTGTGCGAAAGTTGCCGCTCCGAAACCATTGATACGAACTGTTGTATTTACCACAGTATAAAATGGAATCCTTGCATCACCAGCATCTGGTACGTTTGCACCAGTTTGGCCCAGGCTTATATTTTTCGGCTGAATTACATTATTTGTAGAGGTAGCAATTTCGAAAATCGGATTTAGGTTTAACGCATCGTAAGTGAAAGTCGATTTTTTTGATATGCTTAAATCGACTGCATTTGCTGCTGTTAAAGCTAAAGCATAGTTGCCTGCAAATAAAGCATAACGTGCTTTTAATGCATTCAAAGTGTTTGGAATATCAATTCCTGCCGGAATGTTCCCCGTAAACGAAGCGCTGATTGGGTTTGCAGCAATAACCGCTAACGCGTTATCTATTGTAGCAATTGCTTTATTAAATCCTTCTACACGGCTAATAAAAGTAACATTTTGACCAATACTTGCAGGAACTCTTTCCCAATACTCAGATAAGTTGCCTAAAGCTAATGCTTTAAAAATACTTGCATGAGCAATTAAACCCGAAGCATAATTTTTATCAGCAAGATTGGCTGAATTATTAATTACGTTATCTGCATCGAAAATGATTTTATTCGAACCCGCCCAAACGTTTAATAATATTGTGTTGGTTCCATCTACCTGAACACCGCCTGCAACTAAGCGTTCTTCGTTAGTATTACCGGTATTAATGGATATTAATTCATTAGTGGTTAATCCGTTTAAGGTAATCGATGCGTATAAAACACCAGCTCTTGTGGTCGAAAAGTTTTTTTGCAACCCTACAGTAACACCTGTTAAACCCTTTGCAGAGGTTAATACTTCTTCGGCCGTAGCCGCATTAGGATTTAAGTATTCCTTATTACAAGCACTTGAAAAAGCAACAGCTGTAAGTAGAAATGCATAACCTATATATTTTGATTTTAAATTTTTCATAATAAGTCTTTTTATTTAGAACCTTGCTTGTAAACCTAATGAGTAAGTACGTGGAATTGGCACAGAACCGAAATCAATATTTCTTAAAATTGTAGATTGACCGCCAGAGTTTAACTCAGGGTCGTAGCCTTTGTAATTATCCCACGAAACCAAGTTTCTGCCGCTTAAGTTTACTGTTAAGCTTTTAATAAATTTAACCTGTCCGATGTTATAACTTAAAGAGATTTCTCTTAATTTCACGAAAGATCCGTCGTCTATACGCCATTCTTCGACATTGTATGCGCCCGCAACATAACCTCTTGGCAATTGTCCTAATTGTTCTGCTTCAGCAACTTTACCATTACCCACACCCTGACGAGTTCTCCAATCCGCATTCCATACATCACCACCTTGAACAGCATCTAATTGAACATGAAGACTTAATTTTTTATAAGTAAAATCATTCACAAACGAACCCGTATAATCAGGATTTGGATCACCAACAACTTTACGGAGAACAGTACCTGATGGCTGTCCGCCAGTTCTTGAAGTTTCGTAAGTTGTAGCCGATGTCTGAACACCTCTTTCTGTTTGCGGGATTCCCTGGGCATTCAATAACAAACTTCCATCAGGATTGCGGGCAAAGAATGTACCGTAAAACACACCTACCGGATAACCATCAGTAATAGATACCGGTGCACCAGCATTGGTTGAAATTAACCTTTGCGCACCTGAACCCACAATTTTATTTCTGTTTCTATTAAAAATCACAGTTGATGTCCATGTGAAATTATCGCTTTTCAATGGAACACCAGTTAACATTAACTCGAAACCTTTGTTTTTAAGTTTTCCTCCAATGTTATCTAATAAACTTGAATAACCAGTTGTTGGCGCAATCACCACTCCCAATAGTAAATCTTTTACGGTTTTATCATAATAACTGAAAGTTAACCCTAATCGATTATTGAAAAACGACATGTCTGTTCCTACTTCAAGTTCTTGCTGACGCTCAGGTTTTACATTGGTATTTGCCAAAGTAGTTAATGATGTTAGTGATGTTTTACTGTTCAATGCGCTTGGAGAATACACATTAAGACGGTCATAAGCACCAATACCTGTCAAATTACCCGATTGACCATAAGCGGCTCTTAACTTAAAAGCATTCCACCAAGATGAAACGCCAAAATCTTTCCAATAATCAGCAGACGATAGCACATAACTAACATTTGCTTTTGGATAATATTGCGTTCTGTTTTCTTCTCCGAACACAGTAGATTGATCTACCCTGATTGCTCCAGTTACAAACAAATGATCTTTATACTTAAAGTTTTGTTGTAAATAAGCCCCACTGATTGAAAATTCTGAACGGCTATCGCTGTTTGGAAGAATTGTACTTGCTCCATTTACAACCTGAACGAAAGGCGCTAAACCACGTCCGTTAAGTAAACTGAAAAGATCTTTTTGATATTGATAAGAACCACCCAATTGTGTTGTCGAACTCAATAAATCTGTAATTTTAGTATCGTAAGTAAAATTCAGTTCGTTATTAAATAATGTTGTAGTAGCATTCGCTGCACTAGCATAACCATTTAAGGATGGATCTAAAGTTGGACCACCACCATAAAAACCAGTACTTACATTATATGCAAATGGTGGAATAAAGGTTGTTCCATTTTGTATGGAATTATCAACACCCATACTATAATCAATAGTAAGGTTTTTAACTGGTGTAAGCTTTAAACCTGTATTTGCAATAATGCGGTTTGTAAACTGGCGCTGCTTAATATCTTCAATAACAGAAACTGGATTTACACGACCGCGTTCTCCAATCGCTTTTAAATTACCTAAAGCGTCTCTTGCAAACAGGTCATGAAAGTTACCAATAATTGTAACCGAGTTCATTGGAGAAAAGAATGAATTACCATCAGGTTTTTCATTGGCATCACTGTGGATGTAATTAAATCCAGCGGTTAGTTTTGCCCATTTGTTAATGGTTTGATCAAGATTTGCTCTGAAATTCATTCTTCTGAAATCAGTATTTTTAATAATCCCCTGATTAGAAAAATAACCTGCCGAAGTGTAGAATTTTGTATTGTCGTTACCGCCAGAAACAGATACTGAATTATCTGTTCCGATACCAGTTCTAAAAATATAATCTTGATAATTATATCTGGTTACCGGAGTTGTGTTTGTTAAGGTAGGTGTTAATACATCCTGAGTTTGTGCAGTCGCTCCATCAGTTGGTCCTCCAAATTTTGTTGGCGATTGGTTAACTTCTATTTGCTTGCGCAATTCGCTAATGGTTAAGCTGGTGCTGAAACTTACTTGTGGTTCACCAGTTTTACCTCTTTTGGTAAAAATCTGGATAACGCCAGCATTTGCTCTTGAGCCATAAATTGCTGCCGCTGCTGCTCCATTTAATACCTCGATACGGTCTATATCAGAAGGACTGATATCAACCATACGGTTTTGCCCGATACTTCCAACAAAGTTTCCTCCATCGTAATTTGCAGATGTATTGGTTACTCTTGTTGTTGAGTTGTTTACAATTACACCATCAATAATGTACAATGGCTCTGAAGATGAATTTACGGAACTTACACCCCTTAATCTAACAGAAATTCCTCCCGCCGGATCTCCGGAGTTTTGACTAATTTGTGCTCCAGGTGTTTTACCTTGTAGCGAAGCTAGAGCATTTCCACTCGGCGCTTTATTCAAATCGTCTCCCTTAACGGTACTTACATAACTACCAAGTTGTTTTCTTGTCGTTCCTTGCGATGTACCGGTAACAATTACTTCATCCAAGCCAACGGCGTCTCCAGTAAGCGAGCCATTTACCTGAATTTGGTCTCCTGTGCCTAAATCGACACTTTGTACAGATGTTTTAAATCCTACGTAAGAAAATTGAATTTGGTATTTACCTGCCGGAAGATCGACGATAAAACTATAACTACCATTTCCTGAAGTGCTTGTAGCCAGATTGGTGTTCAAGATTTTTACAACTGCACCTGGTATAGGTTCTTTATTTGCAGATTCGGTTACTTTTCCTGTAATAGTATAGCGCTTATTCTGAGCGTTTGCCATTTCTGAAAGTAAAAGTAGCACAAATGAGATCATCAAAATTGATAATAATTTTGGCGACCATTTTAGGTAACTTTTTTCCATAAAGTTTGGTTTGTTAAATTATGATTAGTTAATTAACAAATTTAGCAAATTACAACACAAACCAAATTTTTTATTCTGAAAGACTAATCTTTCCCATACAAACAGAAGGTACTCCTTGTCTTTTGCCGAAGTTTATTGGTTTTCCACAGAGTGTTTCGTTTGCTAAAACTGCAAACAACACCGCTTCTTTAGCATCCGGATTAATGTTTAAATCATCAGTAGTTTTAAAAATGGCTGATGATAATTTGCTTTTTAATAAGCTAGCAAGCAATGGGTTGTGCATACCGCCGCCACTCATAAATATGTGAATTTCAGAAGTTTCATCAAAGCAGCTTTTTATAGCATTAGATATTGTTTCTACTGAGAAATGGCATAAAGTAGCCATTACATCTTCTTTAGAAATATTTTCTGTTGATGATTTTTTTTGTGCTCGAATTAAATACTCTAGATTGAACAATTCAGGACCCGTAGTTTTTGGAAAGCTGTCATTAAAAAAATCACAATCCAGCAAAGCTGATAAAAGCGCATCGTTTAATTTTCCAGATGATGATATTTCAGCATTCTTATCGTAAAATCGATTAAAATGTTGCTGCATAAACTGATCCATCAAAGTATTACCAGGGCCAACATCCGTTGAGAAAATTTCTTCAGCTTTTAAATTCGCCGGCAGATAAGTAAAGTTTGATATACCACCAATATTTAACATGATGCGGTTTTCTCCGGCTTTAGAAAATATAAGGTAATCGCCATAAACGGCTAATGGCGCACCTTCTCCGCCTGCAGCAAGGTGTTTTTGCCTAAAATCGGATAAAGTAATAATACCAGTTTTCATGGCAATGTGATCGCCATCGCCTATTTGCAATGTGCCATTCGGATATCCGTCTAGCTTGTGCAATGATTTTGGCGCATGAAATATCGTTTGACCATGACTGGCAATAAAATCAATTTGTTCCTTCTCATAACCCCATTCTTTTAAAGCCTGGTTAATAAGCTCACCGTGAACATTCGCAATGTGTTCATTCATCAAACAAACCAATTGCAAATCGACTTCTTTTTTTGAGAAAATTGCTTTAATCTTCGCTCTAAAATCATCAGTATAATCTCCTGTTTTAAACTTTAATATTTTTACCTCAGTTTCAGCGCCACTGCCTTTAATGTTGCAAAGTGCAATATCTAAACCGTCCATCGATGTTCCGCTCATTAAGCCAATAATCAGGCGCTCAGCCTTATTCGTTTTCTCGTAGAGTTTTTGTATTTGAAGATTCATAACAGATTGATTTTTATTGAAAAACGAGCAAACGTTTGTTTGGTACTTAAAGCTAATATTATTGAATTACTTGCAATAAAAGTAAAAAACCTTTAGTGAAAACCGACCATATGTTGTTATATTTACTGCTCCGTACATTAAAAACCATAACAAAAAATGGCAAGATTAAATCTACTGGAGGAGACACGCTTCGAAAAACTCCCTGTGAGCGTGTTCGAAAATCCAAAAATTGCTTCTGTAAATGTTGCGCAACGCATTGCAGGTCTTATCAAGACAAAACAAGCAAACAACACACCTGCCGTACTGGGCTTAGCAACAGGTGTTACCCCAATTGCAGTTTATGCTGAATTGGTTAGGCTGCATAAAGAAGAGGGCTTAAGTTTTAAAAATGTAATTACTTTTAATTTGGATGAGTATTATCCAATGCAGCCAAATGCGGCGCAAAGTTATGTTACGTTTATGAACGAGAACCTTTTCGACCATATCGACATCGATAAAAATAACGTACACATTCCTGATGGAACTTTGGCGTTAGAAGACATTCCTGCTTTCTGTCTGGATTATGAGAAAAAGATTGGAGATTTAGGTGGTTTGGATATTCAGATTTTAGGTATTGGTCGTACTGGTCACATTGGTTTTAACGAGCCAGGTTCTGCACCAAACTCTGGTACACGTTTAGTTACACTAGATGATTTAACAAGAAGAGATGCTGCTCGTGATTTCGGTGGAAAATCTTTCGTACCAACAAAAGCCATCACCATGGGTATTGGTACAATCTTCAAAGCAAGAGAAATTATTTTAATGGCCTGGAGCCGTAAAAAAGCTTCAATTATTAAAAAAGCTGTAGAAGGAGAAATTTCTGGCGATGTTCCGGCAACGTACTTACAGCTTTCAGAAAACGTTGAATTTATTTTAGATGCTCCGGCAGCATCAGATTTAACAAGGTTTGATACACCTTGGTTGGTAAAAGATTGTGTATGGACAGATGCTTTAATTCGTAAGGCGGTAATTTGGTTGGCTAATACTTTGAAAAAGCCAATTTTAAAACTTACCGAAGACGATTATAACAACAACGGGATGGCGCAACTGGCTACTGAGAAAGGCCCGGTTTACAACATCAACATTCATATCTTTAATAAACTACAACATACAATAACTGGATGGCCGGGTGGAAAGCCTAATGCAGATGATTCTCAACGCCCTGAAAGAGCAGAGCCTGCAAAAAAACGTGTTATCATTTTCTCCCCACATCCTGATGATGATGTGATATCTATGGGCGGTACTTTTATCCGCTTAGTTGATCAGAAACACGATGTGCATGTAGCTTATCAAACATCTGGTAATACTGCTGTTTGGGATGATGATGCTTTACGTTTTGTAGAATTTAATGTAGATTTTACCGAAAAGATGGGTATGGATAATAGCCATTTGAAAGAGTTGTATCAAAAAATGAGAACATTTATTGATAAGAAAAAGCCCAATCAGGTAGATACTCCAGAAATTCAAACGGTTAAAGGATTAATCAGAAAAGGTGAGGCGATAGCTGGAGCAAGATATTGTGGCTTGGAAGATGATCACATCCATTTTCAAGCACTTCCGTTCTATGAGAGTGGTAAAAACCAGAAAAATCCAGTTACGCAACTTGATGTAGAACTTACAAAAGAACTTTTGCAAAAAGTAAAACCTCAACAGGTTTTTGCAGCTGGAGATTTTGAAGATCCACACGGAACGCACATTGTTTGTTTCAATATTATTTTAGCTGCTCTAACCGAGCTTCGTAAAACAGAAGATTGGGCAAAAGATTGTTGGTTATGGATGTACCGTGGCGCATGGCATGAGTTTGAAACACATGAAATCGAAATGGCAGTTCCAATTAGTCCACAAGAACTTGAGCGCAAAAAATATGCAATTTTCAAGCACCAAAGTCAGAAAGACAGAGCTGTTTTCCCTGGTGATGATGCAAGAGAATTTTGGCAAAGAGCTGAAGACCGCAACCGAGATACAGCCAAAGCTTATGATGCTTTAGGCTTAGCAGAATATGAAGCGATGGAAGCTTTCGTACGCTGGAAGTTTGACTAAATCTTTTGACTTACCAGAAACTTACGAAGTCTTTTAGCTTAGTCTGTTAAGATTTCAACAAAACAGAAACTTACGAAGTCTTTTTAATTTGTCTATTAAGACTTCGTAAGTTTATATCCTCCCTATTTTTTTATATCGTTTAATTATGAAAATAGAGGAAAATAGTTTTTATCACGTATTCAATCGTGGAAACAACAAAAGTTTAATTTTTTATGAAGAGAGTAACTATAAATACTTTCTTAACCAATTTCAAAAATACGTATTACCCTATGTTGATGTGTATGCGTATTGTTTAATGCCGAATCATTTTCATTTCTTTATTCAAATAAGGGATAAGGTTAACTTCGAAAAAGGGATTAAAAATTTCTTCATCTCTTATTCCAAATCAATTAATAAATCTTATAATCGAGTTGGTAGTTTATTTCAAGGGCGTTATAAAGCCAAAGTAATCAATTCTGAAAGCTATTACACCAGAATAATAACCTACATTCATCAAAATCCAATTAAAGCAGGATTAGCATCAAGAATGCAAGATTATAAGTATTCCTCTTACAATTCTTTTGTTTTAGACAAGCCTACATTAGTTAGCAAGAAAAAAGTTTTAGAATGGTTTAAAGATTTGGCAGGCTTTATTGCCGACCACCAATAAACTTACGAAGTCCAAATATACACCGTCTATTAGACTTCGTAAGTTTATAGAACTATTTGCACATGCCTGTTAGACTTCGTAAGTTTATACCAAACTAACCAACTGCAATGAATCAACCCAAACAACGCCTGCTTTCTCTTGATTTTTTTAGAGGATTAACTGTAGCAGCAATGATTTTAGTTAATAATCCTGGAAGTTGGGGACACATTTATGCGCCGCTTGAACATGCAGAGTGGAATGGTTGTACACCAACTGATTTAATTTTTCCATTCTTTTTATGGATTGTTGGAGTATCAATTGCATTTGCAATGAGTAGCAGTAAAGCCGATCCATCAACACATAAAAAGACAATTGTTAAAGCAATTAAACGTGGTTTAATATTATATTTCTTAGGTTTTTTTCTCGCAATTTTTGGTAAACTGATTAACGACCCGGCTAATGCTTTACAAACTGTTAGACTGTTAGGTGTATTGCAGCGCATCGGAATTGTGTTTATCATCAGCTCGATTATATTTTTAAAGGTTTCAGAGAAAAATATCTTTAAAACTTTAATAGTTATTCTTGCGGTTTACTGGGCCTTGATGACTTTAGTTCCTGTTCCTGGCGTTGGCTATGCGAACATGGAAAAGGAAACCAATCTGGCTGCCTGGATAGATCGTGGCGTTCTTACAGAAGCACATACTTGGGCATCATCAAAAACCTGGGATCCTGAGGGTGTTTTAAGCACATTGCCTGCAGTAGGCACATGTTTATTTGGAATATTAGTTGGTATCTGGATGAGACGTAAAGATGTTGATAATCCAACAAAAGTAGCCTGGCTTTTTTCTGCCGGAATATTTGCCGTTGTTTTAGGATTATTACTGGATTTACAATTCCCGATTAACAAATCTTTATGGACCAGCTCTTTCGTTTTATATACCGGAGGTTTAGCCTCTGTTGCGCTTGCGCTTTGTTACTGGATAATTGATGTTCAGGGTTATAAAAAATTTACGACACCATTTGTGGTGTATGGTGTAAATGCAATTACCGTTTTCTTCCTGGCGGGATTAATGCCAAGAGTTTTAAACATGATTCAGGTTACTAAGCCAGATGGTACTAAAACCGGAATATTAGTGCGCTTTTACGAAACCTGTTACACACCATACTTCTCACCAATAAATGCATCGTTGGTTTGGGCAATAACTTACGTTTTAGGCTTTTATGTTTTGCTCTACATCATGTACAAGAAAAACATCATTATTAAGGTTTAATTATTCCTTAGCTAAAGGAATTTCTACTCCAACCGGCCCGCTTGGTTCACTTTCGTTTTTTAATCTATCTAATGCGGTAACGAGGTAGCTATATCTTTTCCCGCTTTCTACTGTTGTGTCAATAAATGAAAGGTAATCTTCAAAACTAATTTTTAGGATGTTTTTTGCATCTAAAACTGATATTTTCTCGCCTTCATCAAAACGATAAATCACAAAGCCTGAAGCTGTTTCGCCATCTTTAGCTTTTAATGGTAATTGCCATTTTAAATGCACACCATCTTTCATCGCATCAGCGGTTAGAAATTGCGGTTCATTAGGAGGCGTTTCATCCAACCATGGCATTTGAGGTGGCAAAGCCTGATATTTATATAAATCGTTTTTTAACGAATCAGCTAATGAACGGGCAACCGTACTAAGTGATTTAGAAGAAAAGAAAACACTGCCCTGAATGCGGTTACTTTCTCTCAAAGTTCTAATCTGGTTTGGAATTTCAGAAAGATTTCTCCATGCCAGCTCTGCTCTCGAATTTACCAGATAAGCACCATGACCAACATAAACATGTCTGCCGTAAGCATTATTGCTCCACCAATCTAATAGAACCCCAAAAGGAGCAGCTTTTCTGGTAAAGGTGAAATAGATTTGCGGATTAATGTAATCTACCCAACCTTCCTTAACCCATTTGCGGCTATCGGCGTAAAGTTCTGCGTAATTGGAAAGCCCGCTGCTTACCGAGCCCTCTGCATCCTCATATTTATTCCTCCAAATCCCAAACGGACTTATCCCAAACTTCACGTATTTTTTGTAATGATGAATACTATCATCAACCATTTTAATTAATAAATCAACATTGTTTCTACGCCAGTCTTTAACATCCGAAAAGTTGTTCGGGTACTTGTAGAACGTGTTTCCATCATCTATTCTTTGTCCGGCAATTGGATATGGATAAAAATAATCATCGAAATGAATACCATCTACATCGTAGTTTTTTACAACATCTAAAATTACCTGGGTGATGTATTCTCTAACTTCAGGAATTCCCGGGTCAAATTGCTTTTTTCCACCATAGGTGAAAAACCATTCAGGATGTTTTTTTGTGATGTGTTGCTCGCTTAATGGCGTAACGCTGTTCATGCTTGCACGGTAAGGATTAAACCAGGCATGCAATTCAATTCCTCTAAAATGCGCCTCTTTAATCGCAAAAGTTAACGGATCGTACCCTGCAGCCGGGGCAACACCTTGCTTGCCCATAAGCCACTGGCTCCAAGGTTCGCGAGATTTACCATAGAATGCATCAGCAGCTGGTCTAACTTGTAAAATTATGGCATTTATACCTTGCGATTTATGCTTTTCTAATATACCAATGAACTCCTGCTTTTGCTGATCGGCTGTTAAACCAGGTCTGGAAGGCCAATCGATATTCGATAGAGTAGCTACCCAAACGCCTCTAAACTCTCTTTTTGGTGCAATTTTTGATATTGCTTGTGCATTTAATATATATGGTAGTATTGTTAAAGATAAAAGTGCGTATAGAAAGTTTTTAAGCATTATTTCTGTCTGTTATTTTATTGAGGTTGTATAGCTGTTTAAACAATTATACATTTTGAACCTTAGCAAGTAAACGATTTTTTTTAAAAACTCATATAAGTTTATTAAAAATTTTAATTTGCGCCAAAGTTACAAATATCAACTGTGTTACCATTTACCTATGATGACAAATTATATTAAAACTGAAAACGAAAGAGCATTATTAAAAAAATGGAACCACAAAACGTTAATAAAGGCGATAGAAATAAAATTTACTTCCTGATAATTGTAATTGCTGCACTAATTGGAACTAATGGATACTTGTTTTTTAAGGATAGGCAACAAGGGGAAAAGTTGGTTACTGTAAGTGCAGAAAAAGACAAACTACGTTTAGAAGTTGAAAAAATTGAAGTAGAATTAGATAAAGTAAATGCCCTAAACCTTGATTTAAATGAGAAATTATTAGGTGAACAGCAATTAGCCAGAACAAAAATTGACGAGCTTAAAGCAGCACTTGAAAAAGGTCAGATTACACAATCTGAATTAGATAAGGCTCAAAGCCAGATTGAAGAGTTAAAGGTTTTTATTAAGAACTATAACGAACAGGTAATTCAACTTCAAAACGAAAATATTTTTTTAAAATCATCAAGAGATAGCCTTGAAAGCGGGCTGAAAAGTGCGAATGATAAGGCAACCAATCTTGCAAACGAAAATTCTGCATTAAACGCTAAAGTTAAAACAGCTGCGGCTCTAAAATTAAAGCAGGCTGATGTATTTGCTTATCGTACAAAATCAAGCGGAAAAAAAGTTGAAGTGACCAAATCTTCAACAGCCGAAAAATTAAATATTAAGTTTGAAATTATTCCTAACGAGCTTGCCGAAAAAGGGCATCATAATGTTTTTATCAGAGTATTTGACCCGGCCGGAAACCTTTTAGCTGATGATAGTAATCGTTTCGAAGCTGATGGACAGGAAATGCAATTCAGCTATTCAATATTTATCGATTACAATAACGACGGCTCCGTTTATTCAATAGATTGGGCCAACCCAAAACCATTTATCAAAGGTATTTACACAGTTATTTTATATACCGATGGAAGTACAATGGGTAAAGCACAAATCGAATTAAAATAGGCTTCTAAACCAAAGGGAAACTTAAATAGAAAGTTGTTCCTTTTTCCGCTACTGAAGTGAATGTAATATTCCCTCCTGCATTTTCGATAGCTTGTTTAACAAACGCCAAACCTAATCCAGTTCCCGATGTTTTCGTTGTAAAATTTGGAACGAAGATTTTATCGTGCAATACTGCAGGTATTCCCTTTCCGTTATCTTTTATCTCGATGTAAGCGTTTTTATTATCGTTGTATAACAATACGTTAATGTTGCAAGCTGCATCAGCGTCAATTGCCTCAATTGCATTTTTAAAGAGGTTGTTAAAAGTTCTCAATAATTGATCTCTATCTGCTTGTATGTATGCATTAATTTCATTTTTATTAGTCACAGTTATTTCTACGTTCTCTGCGCTTCTAAATACTTCTCTTGCTTGCTCAATCACAGGTAAAATCGCTGTTTGCTCCAGTTTTGTATCAGGCATTTTAGCAAAATTAGAGAACTCTGATGCGATTTTTGATAGACTTTCAATTTGCTCAATAAAAGATTTACTGAACTTATTAAACTTGAGTTCGAAATTAGGATCTTTTTCTTTCCATGATTTTTCGAGTAACTGAACGCCTAATTTAAGCGGAGTTAACGGGTTTTTAATTTCGTGAGCAACTTGTTTCGCCATTTCTCGCCACGCATTTTCTCTTTCAGAACGGGCAAGTTTAGTCGCACTTTCTTCAAGGGCAGCAATCATGCTATTATATTCTTTAATCAAAGAGCCAATCTCATCATGTCGGCGCCAAACTATTGGTTCATTTTTCTGACCGATTTTTGTACGACTAATGCTCTCTTGAATAAATGTTAACGGGCTGGTAATTTGATTAGCTAGAAAAACAGCAAGTACACCGATAGCAACAAATACTAAAGCATAAATATTAATAAGGTTACTAACAAAAAGTGCTATTTTATCTTTGTATTCGTCTTCGTTAGAGTAATTCGGCAAGCCTATAAACGCAATGGTTTTATTTTGCGCATTCCTGATTGGAGCATAGGCAGCAGCGTAAGTTAAGTTCCCTATTTTTTCCCCTTGATTAATAAATTCGGAGCGTTGTAAACCATTCAAATTTAGAAATGCTTTAGTGCCCATCTTTCTCCCGATGATTTTAAAATTATAGAGTTTGGGGTATGTGGTCATGATAACATTACCCTTGGTGTCATAAAGCGTTAAGTCAGCAGTATTGATGTCGGCAAAGTTGTTAAAGTCTGCAATTGCATTTTCATCCGTTTTGATTTTGCCGTCGTTAAAAACTTGTTTCTCAAAATTCTGCTGAACTTTTCTAATCTTATCCTTTATCAATACATCTTGCTGTCCTCTATATTCTTTATTCATATAGCCGTAAGTAGTCCACCCAACAACAAGTAAAGTTGCAACAACAGTTAGCACAATAGAAACCTGGATACGTGTTTTGTAAAGAATTTTATTTGCATTAATCATTAACGAGCGATTAATACTAAACCAACCTACTTTATCATCATCTAAGTTTTTAATAAGCCAGATTAAACCGTAAAGTATTATGCAGAAAATAATAAAAACAAGGAAGAAGAATGATAGAGCGGCTAAACGTTCTACATAACCAACTTTTTCTTTACTAATTACTACCATTTTGCTAGCGCTAGGCTTAAAAAGTAAATGGCTATAACGTTGGTCATCATCATTTGCAATTACAAAATCATCTTGCTTGCCTTTATATATCTTGCCATTTAAAGGGTAAGTGTAAGCGCCAGATTGATTTAAAAGTTTATCGTTGCTATATAATGCAATAGAATAACCCTTAAATTCTTCGTCTTTATTATATTTCTGGTCTGCAAGTAAATCTGGCAAGCGATTGCTGTAATTATATGGTTTTGAGCGCAACTCAATAATTAATGTACCCACTAAGCTATTTTTACTTACCACAGGGATAATTCCGAAGTAATCCTGATAGCCAAATGTATTGTTAACCTGATAGAAAAAGTTTGAAGCTTCAATTTTAACCGAGCCCGATTCTACCAATCGCTTATATTTTTCTATTGGCTGTGCGTCTGCATTGCTTAAAGCACTTTCGAGTTTGTTGTAATCGTAAATATTATAATCGTAGCGGTTTAAGTATCCATCCAAATAACCTTTTAAATGATTTTTTAAAACTGCAAAATTCGCCTGTCCATTGGTATTGAAATATTTGACTAAGAAATCGTCTTCAAGCAATTGACGTTCTAATTTTCCTAAAGCGATAATTGCATTAGGATCATCAGATGCTTGCACCTTTCGTGCTAAAAGTTCTCGCTCACTTCGTTCTTTAATGTCTTTATACTTGATGTATTTAATCGAAGTATTAAAAGCTAAACAGAAGAACAAAATAGCCAATAATCCTATCGAAAAGTGCTTCTCTTTTATGTAAGATATTTTTGCAACAATAAATAAAACAAGCGCATAAACGATAAAAAATGCAGTGAAATTATTTAGTAAACGATAAATGAATACACCTATAAATCCAACTATAAAAAGTATAATTCGCTCTCTGTTATTTACGTTTAATTGCTTGCTAACCTCTATAGATACAATTGTTATTAAATAGATTTGAAACCACGCCAGACATAAAATAACAATACTTACCCAGCTATTGCCACTTAGCTTCAAGATATTAATAATGTCGAAATTAATTTTTGAGTTATTAATTAGGCCGAAAAATAAATCATCAACAAAAAAGGCTATTGCGCCAATATGAATAAGTAAAATGGCGTGGATAACGATACCAATCCATTTACTGTTTCGTACCCATTGCGGAAATTTATATTGCTCTTTATGATTATAAACGAAAAGGAGCCACCAGGTTGCAGCTAAAACATTCATCAGGAAATCTCCCAGTGATGGCATTAAATCGCTGTTAGCGTAAATTTTTGGATCAAATAATTCTAACGGAAACCGATGGTTAAACCATCCAAAGGACATATCAGTTAAACGACCAGAAACAAAAAAGGCTAGCAGCAATAGACTTGCAAATATTAAATGCCCTTTTCTGGCAATTAACGAGCACAGGGAATTAACGAACATGCAAATGCAGATAATTCCGGCAACGAATAACCATAGCTGGGTATCAGAATAATAATCATCGGCATAGCTGGCTTTAATTTTTAAACTGAATAGAAATACGTTGTCGTTACTTCTAATTGCGTAAGCATCCTTATCGTAGTATGAAGCGAGTGTAATTATCTTAGAATCAGAAAGAAGCGCATCAATATCATTTTTAAAGTATCTGTTTTCTGGAACGGCGTATTGAGATTGGATGGCTATAAGAAAAAGCAGAGTGAAATCACCATCGGTTTTCTTTATAACTTCGTAATAACCATTGGAGAGTTGAAGAACAGATTTTCCTTCTTTGATAAAGGCTGGATTTATATCGGTAACTTTTAGGGTGCTCCAGTATTTTAATTGGTTTTTTTGAAACGTTTGTAGGTTGATGCCGTTATTTCGATAAAATTCTAAAAATTCTAATCCTTCGTTGGCATTTAAATGGAGATTTTCTGCTTGTTTGATTTTTTTCTTATCAGATAAAAACTCATCAACAATATGTTCCTTTAGAGAAAGATTTAACTGAACTTTTTTCGCATCACGCTCTAGAAGTTGGGTTTTCGTAGTAAAACGGTTCAGCGAAATAGATGTGGCAATTAGGCAAAAGCCTAGAATAAGCAGTAGAAATCTTATTTTAACACCAAAGCTCAGTTTCATCTACGGATAAAGATATTAAATATTGATAAAAAATAACGCCATAAACATTAATGCTTATGGCGCCGAATATTAATTATTTACGAGGATTTTAAGCAATGCTTGCACTGCTTGTACTTACCTCACGGCTTACTTTTTTAACTAATCCTTGTAAAACATTACCTGGGCCAACTTCTACAAACTCTGTTACGCCATCTGCCAACATATGTGTTACGGTTTGTGTCCAACGTACCGCACCTGTTAATTGTTTGATTAAGTTTTGTTTTATTTGCTCAGGGTCGGTATATGGTTTAGCATCAACATTTTGATATATCGGGCAAATTGGAGTAGATATTACTGTATTTTCTATCGCCTGCTGAAGTTCGATTTTTGCAGGCTCCATTAATGGAGAATGGAAAGCACCACCCACATTTAGTTTTAAAGCTCTTTTTGCGCCAGCTTCTGTTAGCTTTGCACAAGCAAGGTCAATTCCTTCAATGCTTCCAGAAATTACAAGCTGACCAGGGCAGTTGTAGTTCGCCGGAACAACTACTGCATCTACTTCAGCACATATTTTTTCTACTACATCATCAGCTAAGCCTAAAATTGCAGCCATTGTTGATGGTTGCGCTTCACATGCTTTTTGCATTGCATTAGCACGAGCGATTACTAATCTAAGTCCATCTTCAAAAGATAGTGCATTTGCAGATACCAATGCAGAAAACTCACCTAAAGAGTGGCCAGCAACAACATTTGGTTTAAAATCATCGCCTAAAACCTTTGCTAAAATAACAGAGTGTAAAAATATAGCAGGCTGTGTTACGTTAGTTTGTTTAAGTTCTTCATCAGTTCCGCTAAACATAATATCGCTGATGCGGAAACCGATAATTTCGTTCGCTTTTTCAAATAATGCTGCAGCTGCCGGGTTTTCATAAAGATCTTTACCCATTCCTACAAATTGTGCTCCCTGACCAGGGAAAATATATGCTTTCATAATCGTTTATCCCCAAAGGGAAAATTAAATGTTTTACAAATTATTAATATTTACCATAAGCTTCCAATAAGAAAGTATGGGTTAATCTAAGCTCGCGGTAATTAACCTTAAAAACTCAGCTCTGGTTTTATCATTACTTAAAAAAGTACCTGTAAAAGCAGAAGTTGTAGTAACTGAGTTTTGTTTTTGAACCCCACGCATAGCCATACAAAGGTGCTTACACTCCATTACAACCGCAACACCCATTGGGTTTAAGGTATTTTGGATGCAATCTCTTATCTCATTTGTTAATCTTTCCTGTACTTGTAACCTGCGGGCAAAGGCATCAACAATTCTTGGTATTTTACTTAAGCCAACAATATGTCCGTTTGGAATGTAAGCAATATGTGCTTTACCAAAAAAAGGCAGCATGTGGTGTTCACACATCGAATAAACCTCAATGTCTTTAACTACAACCATTTGGCTGTAATCTTCTTCAAACATTGCCGATTTTAAAATTTCATCAGGTTTTAAATCGTAACCATGTGTTAAATATTGTAAGGCTTTTGCAACTCTTTCTGGCGTTTTTAACAAACCCTCGCGTTCAGGGTTTTCGCCCAGATTAACTAAAATATCTTTATAATGTGTGGCTACAGCTTCAATTTTAGATTCATCGTAACGGTCTATTTTTACATAACCATCTCGCGATTCTCCTTTTAAAATGTCTTTCTTTTCCATTAAGGTTTAACCAAAGTATTCAACAAAATTATTTTCAGTTTCGTAAATTTTAACGCAATGCAAAATAGCGCCTGCCTCAGTAATTGGTGCTAAAAGTTGCTCCCAAATTGCAATGGCTAAATTTTCTGTCGATGCAAGTTTGTCTTTCATAAAATCTACATCAAGATTTAAGTTTTTATGGTCAACCTTATCCACAACGTAAGTATTCATTACATCTTTAAGCCACTTCAAATCTACCAAAAAGCCTGTTTCAGGATTTACCTCGCCCTTAACGGTAACATAAAGCCAGTAATTATGTCCATGCCAGTTTGGGTTTGCGCATTTGCCATAAACCTCAGCATTTTTATCAGCATCCCAGTCTGGTCTGGCTAATTTATGAGCCGCGTTAAACGATGCTTTTCTTGTTATATAGATCATTGTTCAAAAATAAAATGCAAATATACGTATTACCCGAAAGGCGAACGAATTATAGAAGATGTAAAATGAACTGTGAACTTATCCGTTTTTTATACGGCACATTCAATGTGCTTTATTTAACTTTAAACCTATGAAAACACTTGTTGTAGCTGCCACTAAAGCAGAACTTGCCTTCTTATATCAACACTTTAGTTTACAGGAGGGCGATTTTATCGAAGAAAAAAAATTCGATGTTCTGATTACCGGTGTTGGAATGGTTGCTACGGCTTTTTCATTGGGGAGACATTTATCAGCCAAGTATAACCTGGTTTTAAATTTAGGTATTGCCGGATGTTTTGACCGAAACATAGAACTTGGAAAAGTGGTTAACATTACTCAAGATACTTTTGCCGAACTTGGTGCTGAAGATGGTGATAATTTTTTAACCATTACCGATTTAGGTTTTGGCGAAAGCACTTATAAAAGCAAAAACAATATAAATACCGATTTATTGCAAGTTTCGGGTATCACAGTTAACCGTGTTAGCGGAAACGATAAAAACATAAAAAATTTACTAAAGCGATTGAATCCATCAACAGAAAGTATGGAAGGTGCCGCCGTTTTATATGCTTGCCAACAAGAAAAAATTGATTGTTTACAGGTTAGAAGCATTTCCAATTATGTTGAACCAAGAAATAAAGACAAATGGAAAATTGGTTTGGCAATTAAAAATTTAAATGATTGGGCTATTTCTTTTATTGGAGATATGAATTGATTATGACTGACTAATGCAGCATAGTTTTATAATTTTGAAACCATGAAGCTTACACTCGGTTTTTCGCCCTGCCCAAATGATACATTTATTTTCGATGCGTTAATTCATCATAAAATTGATACTGAAGGTTTAGAATTTGAGGTTTATTTTGATGACGTAGAAACACTAAATCAAAAGGCTTTAAAAGGCGAATTAGATATTACGAAGTTAAGTTTTCATGCCTTTGCATATGTTGCCCATCAATACGCCTTGCTTGATGCGGGTAGCGCCTTAGGCTTTGGAGTTGGTCCGTTACTTATCAGCAAAGAAAAATTTGATGATGATTTATCTGCCGATTTACAAGTTGGTATACCTGGCAAGTACACTACAGCAAATTTCTTGTTGGGAATTGCATATCCTCATTTGCAAAACAAAAAGGTTATGGTTTTCTCAGAAATTGAAGCCGCTTTGTTAAACAAAGAAATTGATTTAGGCTTAATTATCCACGAAAACAGATTTACTTATCAGGATAAAGGCTTAAATAAGATTGTTGATTTGGGCGATTACTGGGAGAAATTAACCGGATGTGCTATTCCGCTTGGTGGAATAGTAATTAACAGAAACCTTGATAAAGAAGTTCAGCTAAAAGTAAACAGGTTAATTCGAAAATCAGTTGAGTATGCTTTTGCAAATCCAAAATCGTGTATAGAATTTATTCGCCAGCATGCACAAGAAATGGACGAAGCGGTAATGTATAAACACATAGAACTTTATGTGAATAAATATAGTATTGATTTAGGCGAGGAGGGAAGAAAGGCCGTTAACACTTTATTTAACCTTGCTCAGGAACGAAATCTGATTCCGGTAGTATCGGCTGATTTATACGTTTTGCAATAATTTATATGTTTTAAGCTTTAATTGTTAAAGCTTAAAACATTTCTTGTAAAGTTTAGCTCACTAAAAGCTTGTAACCTTTACCGTGAACATTTATAATTTCTACAGAAGAATCGTCACGTAAATACTTTCTAAGTTTACTCAAGAAAACATCCATGCTTCTACCGTTGAAGTAATTATCATCATGCCAAATGGTAAGTAATGCTTCTTCGCGAGTTAAAACTGCATTCTTCTTCAAGCACAATAACCGCAACAACTCTGCTTCTTTTGTAGAAAGCTTTTGTATTTGATCATCATGTGTAATAATCTGTGTTGTATAATCGAAATTGTATTTACCAATTGAGAACTGACTTTCTACAGTTTCTTCGGTATTACCAACTTTATTGGCAACCCGTTTAAACATTGCATTAATACGCAATAATAATTCTTCGATGCGGAATGGCTTTGTAATGTAATCATCACCACCTAAATCGTAAGCGGCAGATTTATCTTCGAGCATTGTTTTCGCGGTAGCAAAAATAATCGGAACCTGAGCATTAACCTTCCTGATGTCTTTCCCTAAAGTAAAACCATCTTTTTTAGGCATCATCACATCTAAAATACATAAATCGAAACCCTGCTTATTAAATGCTCTTAGTCCTTCATCTCCGTCGGTACATAAAACAACATCAAATTTTCCTTTTAATTGCAAATAATCTTGCAACAAAAGGCCAAGATTTGGATCGTCTTCTACCAGAAGTATTTTTTTCATTTTATTTATTTTATTTGAGTAAACGCTGTTTTTAGAGTAAACGCTACTTAAGGTTTGAGTGGAATTCTGCATAACGGTTTAATTCAAATTATAATAGTTAAATTAATTAACAGCTATATTACAGAATAAATGCCTGCAAAATTTTAATGTATCGACAAAGACTGCTTTTGTGCCGATAGTTAAAATATCAATTTATATACGGTAAAATTATTTCGAAAGTTGTTCCCTTATCCTTTTCACTATTCACCTTTATTGTTCCGTTAAGCTTTTTAACAATATCCTGCACATAGTTTAAACCAAGCCCGAAACCTTTTACATCATGCAAGTTACCAGTTGGAACTCTATAAAATTGATCGAAAATACGCTTCGTATGTTCTTTGTTCATTCCAATGCCTTTATCGGCAATTTCTATAACCAAATTTTTACCTACGTTCCGTGTATTTATAGTTATTTCAGGAATTTCTTTACTGTATTTGTTTGCATTATCAATCAAGTTGTAAAGTACATTCGAAAGGTGGAGTTCATCGCCAAAAACAGTTGCATGTTCGGCATCTGTGTTAACGGTTAAAATTGCGTTTTTCTTTTGGAGTTGAAGCCCCATGCTATCTAAAACAATCATAACCAAATCGTTCATGTCAACTTCGGTATTTTCCATTTTAAGTTCGCCTTTTTCCAGTCGGGCGATACTTAAAACACGTTCTATATGGCTTCCTAAACGTACATTTTCATCATAGATGATGTTTGCCAGGCGTTTTAATCGAGACTTATCTTCCGTTACTTCGGGGTCTTTTAGCGCTTCACTGGCAATCATAATAGTAGCAACAGGCGTTTTAAACTCATGCGTCATATTATTAATGAAGTCTGTCTTCATCTCCGATATTTTTTTCTGTTTTAGAATAGCATAAAGCGTATAACTAAAAATGAAAACCAGAACCAATAACAAGCCAACAGAAGAGGCCAGTGTTACACTTAAATTGCCAATAATTGCAGAGTTTTTATCAGGAAAGGTAACCTCTAAAATCCCTGGGTCGCGAAATAGATCATTGCCAAAAAGCGTAGTTCTGTAAGTGTTTTTTGGTAAAAAATCTCTGCTAGAGTTCGATGCTTGGAGATATAGAATAGAGTCTTTTTCTGCCAGTTTAATTCTGAAATTATAGTCTTGCGTAATGCTATGGTTTAAAAATTCCTGTTTCAAACGCTTATCAAGAGAAGTAAAGTTGATGCGTTGGTTTAAAGGAATGTTTTTCTCCGTCATTTCCTTCGCAACATCTTCTAGCAGGTTATATCCGTTTTTGAAAGAGATTGTATCTTTTCCTAAGGCTGAGATTTTATAATTTAACTGGCGCTTTGCGATAGCATCTTCTCGTTTAAATTTCTTTTCTAAATCATCAGAGATTTTCGGTAGGGTAACAAACAATGGTTTACCTGTGCTGGGTTCAAAAACCTGATATCTGATTGTGTCAGGTAAGGTTTGTGCATTTCTGAAATCGAAGGTTTTAGTATTGCTGGTATAAGGTTTCGAACGTAAACTTAAGCCTCTGAGCGCATAGTTTTTTATGTCAATGAAAGCTTCCATTTGCAAATCCAACTTTGCACCTCCTCCTGGTGATAAAGAAACAAATTCAACCTCCGAAATTACTTTTGGTGAAGAAAAACGATTTCTAATCAAACTATCTTGCTGGTTAAGATAATTTTCAATCTCATTTTCCCGCTCTGCCTGCCTTATTTCTGATGCCTCAGCAAATTGTTGTTTTAAGTCCTTAATGTCAAGCTCACGCTGCCTTTTATCTTGACTGCGCTTAACCTTGTTCTCGATGTCTTTTCTGCTAATTCGGTCTGCAGCATTTAACCTTTGAACTTTATTTACTACCGAAGTTAAGGTTTGGTTTACCTGCTCATCGAAAAGTTGCGATTTTAGGTTATACGCTTCCCTGATGTAATACAATTGCATTACAAATACACCAAGCAAAGCTACTGTCATTAAAACAGTAATTACCCAAAAACCTCTTTTCTTCATTTAGTTGTGTGTGGGAATTAGAAGATTAGGAAACGATATTTAAAACCTTTTCAAATTCAAAAATAACTAATAACGTAGCTAAGTTCTTGTTTTTAACATATTTTAACAGAGGATTATAAACAAAAAATGCCGAGACTAAAGCCTCGGCATGGTTCAAAATTGTTTGCTTAAAAAAGATTCTTTATTTAGAAAGGCAAATCATCGTCTTCGCCTGTTGTATTGCTCACATCAACCGGAGCTGCATATGCAGGAGCCGCTGTTGCTGGTGCGCCAGCTGCAATTGCGTTAATACGCCAGATTACAAGGCTATTAAAGTAAGATGTTTTACCTGATTTATCTGTCCACGGACGACCACGTAAATTAAAGAAAACCTCAACCTCATCGCCAGCTTTAAAAGTGTCTAATAATCCTGTTTTATCTTGCAAAGCCTCAAAACGGATATATTCCGGATATGTTGGATTTTCTGCATACTCCACTATTAAATCACGTTTTTTAAACGTTTCACTTACTTGCTGCGTGGCACCCACTTCGTGTACTTTTCCCTTAATTTCCATATTAAATACTACTTTATTGTACTATAAAGATCAAATCTCTATAATTTTATTGATAACTTCGCATATAATATGATGCAAGTTTTCCACAATAAAAGCAAGGTTATAATTACCTGCAATAAACGCCTTTCTCCCTATTTGCAAGAAGAAGTTTTGGCTTTAGGTTATACTATTGAAAGAGCCTTTTCAACAGGTGTTGAACTTAATATTACCCTAACGGAATGTATTAAGCTTAACCTGAATTTGCGATGCGCAAGTCAGATTTTATATTCAATTAAAGCCTTTAAAGCCATAACGCCTGATGATTTGTATGAACAAATTAAGGCGATTGAGTGGGAAGAATTGATAGATTTTACCGGATATTTTTCTGTAACATCAAACGTTGATAATCCAAATATTACAACGCCACTTTTTGCTAATTTAAAGGTTAAAGATGCGATTGTAGATCGACTAAAAGAATTAAAAGGAATCAGACCAAATTCTGGTTCTGACGCTAATAAAACAGTTGTTCATTTGTATTGGAAAGATGCAGAAGCTGATGTTTTCTTAGATACATCGGGCGAAACACTTGCAAAACATGGTTATCGTAAAATTCCTGGAAAGGCACCAATGTTAGAAGCATTAGCTTCAGGTGTAATTTATGCTACCCAATGGGATAAAAAATCGCCATTCATAAATCCAATGTGTGGTTCTGGAACATTAGCTATCGAAGCTGCTTTAATTGCAACTAACCGTGCTCCAGGCTTATACCGCATGAATTATGGTTTTATGCATATTATTGGTTATAATGAAGAAGTGTTTTTTGCAGAGCGCAGATTGTTAAAGGATCAGGTTATTAAAAATGCTGATATTAAAATTATCGCTTCTGATATTTCTGAAGATGCAGTAGAAGTTACCAGAAGAAATGCCAAAACTGCGGGTGTAGATACGCTCATCGATTTTCAGGTTTGCGATTTCGAACTAACTCCAGTTCCAGAAGGTGGAAAAGGTGCGGTAGTTTTTAATCCGGAATATGGCGAACGCTTGGGTGTACATAGCAAGCTCGAATCAACATATAAAAGAATGGGCGATTATATGAAGCAGCATTGTAAAGGTTACTCTGGTTACATTTTTACTGGAAACCCTGATTTGGCTAAAAAAATAGGACTTAAGGCTTCTAAAAAAGTGGAGTTTTATAATGGCAAGCTCGATTGCAGGTTGTTAGAGTACGAATTGTACGATGGTACAAGAAGGATAAATCCGCTAGAAGATTAAATTCAAATAACCTCTTGATTAGGTTTAGGTAAATTTTTCTTAAAAAATTGTAGTATTTGTTTTATTTTATTTTTTAAATTGTAAAAAATATATCGACAAAACATGTGTTTCAATAACTTGGAAGCTGCTTTTCTGTAAAATGCAGTTTTTTAAGATCCTTTTTGGAACAATTTTCGTTTATATGCGTATTAGATAATAAAAAAAATCCTCACCCCTATGGAAGATCAGATGGCTTTGAAGACGAAAAATGTTGCAGGGAACATTAGAAAAATCAGAGAATACAGAGATTATACTCAAGATTACCTTGCTGCAAAATTAAAGATTTCGCAAAACGCATATAGTAAAATTGAACTTGGTTACAGTAAATTAACAATAGAAAGGTTATTTCAAATTTCTGCAATTTTAGATATAGAGGTTACTCAATTACTAACTTTAGACCACGCAGAGTTAATTAAAAATATTTCTTCCGAAAATCAAATGGAAGCCGTTGGAACAAAATAAATGTGCTTTAATTTGAAATATTAACCATTCGGTTTTTCTTTCAACTCTAAATTCTGATACCTTTGGGCATGCAGAATTATATAGAAAAAACAATAAATTTCGTTAAAAAAACCCTTGAAAATGCTGAAGCTGGTCACGATTGGTTTCACATCGAAAGGGTTTTTAAAACTGCCCTTAATATCAATAAAATTGAAAAGGGCGATGAATTAATTGTGTCTTTCGCTGCGCTTCTGCATGATATTGCCGATCCAAAATTTAATAATGGCGATGAAGAACTCGGGCCTAATGTTGCCTCAGATTTTCTGAAATCTATAAATGTAAATGAACACATTATTAATGAGGTAAAGTTGATTATTCAAAATATGTCGTTTAAAAACAGTTTTGATAAAGCAGGTTACACCTCTAAAGAAATGAATATTGTACAAGATGCGGATAGACTTGATGCAATTGGAGCTATCGGTATTGCAAGAGCTTTTACTTATGGAGGTTTCAAAAATCGCGTTTTATATGATCCTGAAATAAAACCCGAACAACATCTATCTAAAGAAAGTTACAAAAATACAACTGCGCCAACCATTAATCATTTTTACGAAAAGCTTTTGTTATTAAAAGATATGATGAATACCGAAAGAGGGAAAGCAATAGCTGAAAAGCGTCATAATTTTATGCTTAGTTACCTAGAGCAATTCTACTCGGAGTGGGAGGGGAATTAATCAAAAGGTAAAAATACCCTTTTAAAATACCTCTTATTGGGTATGTTTTGGTAAAATGATTAACGCTAAATTTATATAAATTTTTAGCGCCGTGAAAAATCTCATCCTAAACTACCATAAAAATATCTTGCTGTTGTGTTTTATAATAGCAATTCCATTGTTAGGTACATTGTTGCTGCTAATTACCTTACTTTCTTTACCAAAAGAATCTTTTGGTGTTTTAACTGTTAGCTCAATTGTAACTTCGATATTTTTAATGGCGATAGTTTTATATTGGGCAATTAATAAAGAAATAAATATTCCTTGCAAGGTAGATGTAACTGAAAACGGAATTGGTTATAGATTTCTGAAAAGAAGCTTATTCTATCAGCGTAAAGATTTCTACTCGGGATGGGAAAACGTTATAGGAATATCAGAGATATTTTGCAATGCAACAGGTAAATATTTTTACCGATTAAAATTTAAAAATCCGAATATCACAGTTAATTTAAGTCCAATACAAGAGAAGGATGCTGAAGCAGACTATTTATTCTCTGAATTGGAATACTATCAAAATACATATTTAATCAGCGAAGCAAAAAGAACCTACCATAAACGTTCTGCTCAAAAATTAGCTCAAGCTTAATATTCCCAAATAGCGTTAGATTTACATCTTAATTTACTAATATATTTAGCTTTTTAAGCTATATTTGTTAGTAAATTTTTGTGTATGCCTGATAGAATTCGTGAAAAGTTGAGCATTCTTGCTGATGCAGCAAAGTATGATGTTTCTTGCTCATCGAGTGGAAGTAATAGAAAGAATGATAATAAAGGATTAGGAAATGGCCATACTTCTGGAATTTGCCATACTTATACAGAAGATGGTCGATGTGTTTCGCTTTTAAAAATTTTATTAACCAATCATTGTATTTACGATTGTTTGTTTTGCGTATCTCGAAAAAGCAATGATATAAAACGAGCAGCCTTCACGGTAGATGAAGTTGTGGATTTAACCATGAATTTTTACCGCAGAAATTATATTGAAGGGCTGTTTTTGAGTTCTGGAATTTTCAAAAATGCCGATTTTACCATGGAACGTTTGCTTTTAGTTTGCAAGAAACTTCGATTGGAACAAAAATATAACGGCTACATTCATTTAAAAACAATTCCCGGAGCAAGTGAAGAATTAATTAGAGAGGCCGGATTATATGCAGACAGGATGAGCATTAATTTGGAAATGCCGACTGAAGCTGGTTTGAAGCTTCTCGCCCCAGAAAAAAATCACGAAGATGTTATAAAACCGCTTGATTTTGTGAACAAGCAAATGATACAGCTAACCGAAGAAAAAAAGTTAATAAAACATACGCCAAAATTTGTTCCGGCGGGGCAAAGTACTCAAATGGTTATTGGTGCAACGCCCGAAAGTGATAAAGACATTATGTACACCGCCAATGCTTTTTATAAAAACTTTGCGCTTAAAAGGGTTTATTATTCTGGCTACGTTCCAATTAGTAATGATACTAGGATGCCAGTTTTGGGCACTCAGCCACCATTATTGAGAGAAAACCGACTTTATCAAACAGATTGGCTCATGCGCTTTTATGGCTTTAAAGTTCAGGAAATTCTTAATGATGCAAATCCAAATCTTGATGTAGATATAGATCCGAAATTGAGCTGGGCAATTCGGAATATGCAGCATTTTCCGGTTGATATTAATACTGCTGATTATAAAATGATTTTACGAATTCCTGGTATAGGAGTTATGTCGGCTCAGAAAATTGTTCAGGCACGTAAATTTGGTAAATTAAGAATTGATCAACTTAAAAAAATTGGAGTTTCTTACAACCGGGCCAAACATTTTATTGTTTGTGCAGATTCTCCCTATCAATTGAGAGATTATCAAGGAACACAAATTAAAGCCTTTATTTTAGCTGAAAGCCAGAGTAAATATTTAAAAACAGATAATAATCAAATGCTTTTGTTTTAGGGCTCTTGCCACGGAAACACAGAAAACACGGAATTGAATGACTTACATTTTTGATGGTTCTTTAGCTGGGCTTTTAACGGCAGTTTTCGATTGGTTTGAGCATAAACCTGGAAAAGTTACATTGAAATCTATTTCGCTGTTTCAGCCAGAAGCTTTTGCAGAAAGCTTTACGGTTATTACCGATTCAGAAAAATCGGACAGAGTTTGGGCGGGTTTGCAAAAAAAGGTAAAGAAAGATTGGTTGCGGAAATTTTATTGCAGCTATTTATCTGAGCTTCCGGAAGCTTATAATCACCTTTTTTACTTCGCAATTTATATCTTTCAAAATGAAAGTGGTGCTGAAAATAACTATGGAAATGAACACGTAATTGCTTTAGCAAAATATGCAAAAAGTGTAGAGCGGGAAAAACATAGAATGGAAGCTTTTATCCGTTTTCAAAAAACCGGAGATGGAATGTTTTACGCAGGCATAGACCCTGACTTTAATGTATTGCCGCTAATTTCCAATCATTTTAAAAACCGCTACGCCGACCAGCAATGGATAATTTATGATTTGAAGCGGAAGTGCGGTTTGCATTATAATTTAAACACGGTTGAAGAAATTACAATTTCGTTTGAAAAAAATGTAAATAAAGCTAACCCGGCAAGTATTTTAATGGATGAAAAAGAAGAGCTTTATTCCGTTTTATGGAAAGATTATTTTAATAGTACAAATATTGTAGCACGAAAAAATACCAAGCTCCATATACAGCATGTGCCAAAGCGTTACTGGAAATATTTAACCGAAAAGCAATTGAGTTAATATTCTATTAACACAAAAATCCTAAATTGCAGCATGAAATTAAGTGTGCTGGTTTTATTTACTGCCCTTGCCGTAGCGTTGTCTATTGGCATGGTAAACTTTTACTTTCAGCACAGCTGGTATTATCTGGCAATTTCTTTTGGCGTTTCTTTTTTAAGCAGTTTCTTAGTTTTCTACTATTTGTTAGAAAAGTACATTTACACTAAAATCAAACTGATATATAAGCTTATTCATAATCTGAAATTAGGCAAAGATTTAAAAGATGCGCTTGGAGAATATGTAAGTTCTGACCCAATAAACGATGTTGAACAGGAAGTAAAGGAATGGGCAGGAGCTAAGAAAAAGGAAATAGATTTGCTTAAAAAGCAAGAGCAATTTAGAAGAGAATTTCTTTCAAATGTTTCTCACGAATTTAAAACGCCTCTTTTTGCGATACAAGGTTATATAGAAACATTGCAAGATTGTATTGTTGATGATCCCGATCAGGCTGTTTTGTTTTTAAAGAAAGCTGAAAACAATGTTGAGCGTTTAAGTTATTTAATTAACGATTTAGATGCAATTGCTAAACTCGAAACTGGTGAAGCACCTATAAATTATCAGAAATTTGATTTTGTGCAGCTTGCTAAAGAGGTTATGGAAAACCTTGAAGACCGTGCAAAAAGAAAGAATATTAAGCTTTTCTTTAAAGATAAATATACAGCGTTAACATCCGTTTCTGCCGATAGAGAAAAGATTCGTCAGGTTTTAATTAATTTAATGGTTAACAGCATTAAATATGGTATTGATGGAGGCGAAACAGCAATTAAAATTTTCGAACTTCATGATCAGTTTTTAATTGAAGTAACGGATAACGGAATTGGAATTGAAGAAAAACATTTGTTGCGTTTGTTCGAAAGATTTTATCGTATCGATTCACACCGTTCTCGAGAAGTTGGCGGAACGGGATTAGGTCTGGCAATTGTAAAGCATATTCTTGAGGCTCACCAGCAAACTATTTCGGTTAGAAGTACACCCGGAATTGGTACAACCTTTGCATTTACCTTGCAGAAAGTTGGCTAAGCAATGGTTATTAACGATTTGGTTTTTCCCTAAGAACGATTAGCTTAAGTTTTTAAACCCGATATAAGCGGCAGCCCGGAAATGCAATGAGGCTACAGCGAGACTACCATTTCAAATGGAATACTGACTTTCATTTTCTAAAACTTAGAATATAGTTGATGTAAAACAGACTATGCACTAGTACACAGCAAGATAATTCGTTAATATAATTGGCAACTTAACATTAAGTTAACATTGGGCTCGTAGCTTTGCAGCATATTAAAAATTAACATGAACAATATTTTTAAGTTCTTTACCCCTCAAGACAAAAAATTTCACCCTCTATTTGAGCAAGCTGGAAGCAATGCGTTGAAAATAGCTGAGGCACTTTTAGAAATGGTTAGTACGGGAGATCCGGAAAGCAGAAAATCTATTTTTAAAGAAATTGAGCGTTTAGAGCACGTTGGTGATGATATTACACACTCAATTTTCTTAGAGTTAAGTAGAAACTTTATTACACCGTTTGATAGAGAAGACATTCACCAACTGGCAACTGCTGTTGATGATGTAGCTGATTACATTTACGGTACAGCCAATAGAATGCAGATGTATAACATGAATGCTATTAGCGAACCGATTGTTAAAATTGCTGAGCTTTTGGTAGAAATGTGTACCGATATTGATAAAGCAATTAAAGAATTACGCAGTTTCAAAAACATACGTGTTATTGCTGATGCTTGTATTCGTATTAACAGTGGCGAAAACCAAGCTGATTATGTATTTACTTTAGCGGTTGCCCGTTTATTTGAATACGAAACAAATGCAATTGAATTAATTAAACAAAAAGAGGTTTTACAAACGATAGAAAAAGCAACAGACAAATGCGAAGATGTAGCAAATGTGCTTGAAACTATCTTAGTTAAAAACGCTTAATCAAACAAAAACATGGTAACTACCTTATTGGTTGTTGTTGTAATTCTAGCTATTGCTTTCGATTACATAAATGGTTTCCACGATGCCGCTAACTCGATTGCAACTGTTGTTTCTACAAAAGTTCTAACACCTTTTCAAGCCGTTTTATGGGCAGCATTATTTAATTTTGCCGCTTACTTTTATTTTACCGACCATAAAGTTGCCAATACAGTTGCTAAAACTGTAATAGAAAACTACATCACCTTAGAAGTTATTCTTGCCGGCTTAGTTGCCGCAATTATCTGGAATCTTTTAACGTGGTGGTACGGTATTCCTTCAAGTTCTTCGCATACGTTAATTGGTGGTTTTGCCGGTGCAGGTATGACACATGCCTTGCTTACAGGCGCTAGTCCGATTGATGCTGTAAACATGGGTTACGTTGTTAAAATCGTATCTTTTATTGTGTTAGCACCGATAATTGGTATGGTAATTTCGATTATTTTAACATTAATCATCATCAACATTTGCCGCTATGCAAAACCTGCCACTGCCGAGAAATGGTTTAAACGTTTGCAGTTGTTATCATCTGCAGCTTTAAGTTTTTTCCACGGAGGTAACGATGCGCAAAAAGTTATGGGTATTATAGCTACAGCATTAATTGCGGCTAAAGTTATTCCAGATTTTGATTCGATGCCTGCATGGGTTCCTATTGCCTGTTACTCTGCAATTTCATTGGGTACAATGAGTGGTGGATGGAAAATTGTGAAAACAATGGGTTCTAAAATAACAAAGGTAACCTCATTAGAAGGTGTTGCGGCAGAAGGTGCTGGAGCAATTACTTTAGGTATAACCGAGCATTTTGGTATCCCGGTTTCAACTACGCACACCATTACAGGTTCGATTGTGGGTGTGGGTGTTGTAAAAAGTGTTTCAGCAGTACGTTGGGGTGTAACCATCAACTTAATTTGGGCATGGATTTTAACCATCCCGGTTTCTGCGACGCTTGCAGCTATTATTTATGCAGCAATTTATTATTTAAAATAAAATACTCAAAAATCATTCTTATTAAAGACTAAGGCAAATTGCTTTAGTCTTTTTTCGTTTATAAGAGATTTGGAAAGCAAAGGCAGAAGCTTTTCGCCAACAGCAGCCCCGCTTTTCGTTGCAATTTTTTTGTTATTGTCCTTTAGATTTGCAGTGGTCTAAAATGATTGAATTGATTTATATTTAACAAGTTACCTAAATCGGTAGCGGCTCATTAAGCGTTGTCAAGGTTAGATACCTATAGACTGATATAATCCGCTACCGATTTTCCCTTAGTGACCAGATAACAATTAGGGCATTACCCATTATTAAGGACTTGGATCGATGGGGTAAAACTTAGGTAATTGCTACAAATTTAAAGAATAAATAATATGATTAATACAAATTTCTTTATTGGGATTGATGTATCAAAGCCCTACTTTGATGCTTCTTTAATGACTGTTATCAGTCATGTAAAACAAGCTATCCAAAGCGCCCGGTTTGAGAATACAGCTTCTGGGATAAAGACATTTGAGAAATGGCTTAAATTTCATAAGGTCACCTTTAATCCAGACACTCTGGTGGTGATTGAAAATACAGGGATCTATCACCGGCTAATCTGGTCATTCTGCAGTAACAAACACGTACCAATTCATATTGGTAATGCAGCCCATATTAAATGGAGTTTTGGGATAGCTAGAGGAAAGAATGATAAGATAGATAGTGTCCGTTTATGCAAGTATGCCTTTAAGGAATCTGATACATTAAAGGCCACAGAAGCCTTAGATCCACAGTTATTGCATTTAAAAGATTTCATATCTGCCAGAACAAAATTACTCAAGCAGGCTACAGGACTTAGCGTTTCAATTAAAGAGCTAGGTAATGTAAATGAAAAATCACATCAGAAACTAATTGAGAAAGCACTTAAATCTGCTATTGATGGAATAGCAAAATCGATTAAAAATATTGAAGAACAAATCCGCAAAATTATTAAAGAAAACAGCGCCTTTCAACGAAACTATAACCTGTTGACCGGTATACCAGGGATCGGACATGTCACCGCGGTTTACCTGATTGGTTGTACAGCGAATTTTGCCAGCAACCCAAGTGGAAAGCAATTGGCATGCTATGCAGGAGTCGCTCCGTTCGAGCACTCGAGCGGGATTAGTGTAAAAGGTAAAACCAGGGTACATAGGATGGCAAACAAAGACCTTAAAAAACTACTACATCTATGCGCATTATCAGTTATCCAACATAATATGGAATTCAAGAACTACTACCAAAGGAAAAAGGATGAAGGTAAGCATAGCATGAGTATACTTAATGCAGTGAGAAATAAAATAACGCTAAGAATAGCAGCTGTAATTAAAACACAACAACCTTATAAAAGCAATTATAATATAGCAGCCTAATTTGCAAAAGTCATAACAATCAGTCTGAGCTCGTCGAAGACCTGCAACAAAAAGTATTTTCACTACAATCGGGTTTAAAATGATTGTAGGTAATTCTTTGGAAAATCTTACTGTACAAAGCATTTTCAAAAACTAAGTACAATAAAAAATTTTGCTTCCTTTGGTAAAATAATTTATCTACAATTCACCCCTCATTTCTTTTGCCACCTCTTGCGCTGAAACATCATCACTTTTTTCTAAATATTCAACAATTTTAGCTTTATTGTGCTCAGAATGATTTTGGCTCATTTTAAAAACGTGGTCAATATTGGTAACTAAAATTTCAAAACCTGTAATTGCTTTTAAATGCTTTCTAATATAATCCTCGCTCATTTTGTTAAAAGCTGCGGGGCTACTTTCTGGGTTTTCGTATTTATCTGTTAAATCTTTTATAACATTATACGTTTCTTCAGAATTTAAAAGTTTTATGGTTCCTTTAGCTTGTACCGTTTTATAATTCCAGGTAGATGCTGAAGCTGGTTCTGTATAAACAGAGGCACTTATGTAAGCATGAGCGCCGGTAAAAATTGCAAGTACATTTTGATTTTGCGCAAAAGCTTCACAATGGTCGGTTTTAGTCATAATGTGACCAATCAATTTTATTGATGTTCCATCTACAACAGTTTTAACAGGAATTTGCGTAGCTACCGGAAAATTGCCATCATAACCAATTAAAGTTACAAAGGTATTCTTGTGCATAAATTCAAGAACTTCTTCTTGATTATCTGCTGTGAAATATGGGAGTTTGTACATAGAATTACTAATTTATTTAACTACAGAGTAAAGGAGTTTTTACGGAATAAACAAAGAATTTATGTTGTTAACTCAAATTTTCTCTGTGTATATTTCTCAGTGTACTCGGTGGTTAATATCATCTAAAATAGATAGCTTGCTTAGTAAAACTTAGCGTACTTTGCGAAAAACTTTGCGCCTTTGCGGTTAAATCTTTAAACTAAAACTTAATGCTAAGCTCAACAGTATTTGTTCCTTTTTTAGGTAATACCCAATCTGGACCAGCTGAAACAAGCCGTTTTGCTTCTGCATCAGCGTTTTTATTTAAAGATTTAATAACCTTAATATTTGATGGACGGCCGTTACTTTTTACTTTAAAGCTTAGGATAACAAATTGCTCGGGCCCTTTTGGGTTGTAAAACTTATTGTTACTTTCTAAGTATTGTGTATAATTAACGGTCGATACCGGAATGGGCTTATTAACTTCTGCGGTATTTTTATCCAAATTCTCAACAGCTTTCAGCACAATTTTAGGTGTAGGTATTGGAGTTTTTTGACCTTTAGAACGTGTTATCATCGCAATCTCATTTAAAGAACGATTTCCACTTAAAGCCAAACGTATGGCTTCAGGATCTGTAGTAACTGCTTTATCGTCAAAGCCCTGCGCTTTCACTAATATTTCTTTGTTTTTATCAGTGCTATCAACCGGAAGCGTGAAAAATCCTCTGGAGTTTGTACTGGTAACTGCCTTTGTTCCGGCAACTTTAATAACAGCACCAGGTACAGGTTGTCCACTTTGCGAAATCACATTACCGCTGTAAACTAAACCGCTGTTAGAGAGCGAGTTTGTAGAATAAGCAACAGCATCTTTGTTTGCGGCAGGCTCAGCACGGTTAATAACAGCATCACGTAAAATTACCGCACTTTCTTCTTTAACTGGCATATTCTCAGCAACCGCCGCAGATACAGTAGCATTTTTCGGCGCAGAAGGTACCTTCATATTTTTCGCTAAATCTCCAGATTTCGAATCAGCGATTGCTTTATCTATTACTGCACTTTTCACGCCATCGCTAGCAGTTGTTTCAGCTTCCTTTTCTTTAGCTGCTGCTAAATCAGATTTTGGCAACACCTCTACAACTACACCATTAGATTTTCTGGCCGCAATTTCAGCGTTTTTACGACTGGTTTCACGCATAAAGAATAAAATGCTTACTGCAATAAAAGCAACCGTAGCTGTTGCCGCAATACTTAAACGTTGTGTGGTAATGCCCCACATTTTTCGCCTAATTGGTTTTTGGGCAACCCTATCGTAAAGTTGTTTTTGAAGTATAGAAAGTGTTTGCTTGCGTTTTGGCGATTGTTTAAGCCCTTCTAAAGCTTCAGCCACGAAAGGATCTTCCAAAGCCTGGCGTTCTACAAAGTGCATACCTTTAGCATCAAGCTTACCATCAAGGTAATCCTCAAGTACATCAATATCTAACCAATCGTTATTCACTACTATTTTTCTCTATACAAATCTTTAAATTCCGCTTTCCGTTTTGAATATAACTTTTAACCTTCAGCATATCGTAACCCGTAATATCGGCTACTTCTTTATAGCATTTCTCTTGTAAATAAAATAAATCTACGCTTTTCCGCTGTTCTTCAGGCAATGTTTCCATGCACTTTTCCATTATGGTAAGCTGTGTTTCTTTTGTATCGTCAATATCCAGATGCACAAACTCAGTGTTTTCCACAAAATTTTCATCGATAGAAACATTATTTTGCTTAGAAGATTTTCTAAGTGCCATTAAGCAATGGTTTCGAGTAAGTACATGCAGCCAACTTTTAAAGTTCTGAACCTCATGCACCCTGAGTTTACTTACAAGTTCCTCAAAAATTTGCATAACCGCGTCTTTGCTCAACTCCTCATCCTTAAAATAATTAAGGCAAACCCCAAAAACCAAGTGCATATATTTATTATACAGCGAACCCAAAGAATCTAAATTGCCAGTATTTTTATACTCGGCAATTAATTCTGCATCTTCTTTCTGGTTATTTCCAGCTGTATTTTTTATAAACTTCAAAAAATTGGGTAGCTAAGGCAAATTATCATTCAAGTATAAAAAATATTTTCCAGTGCGGTACTATAAAATGATTAGGACTTGTTTTTTGAAAAGCAAAACCAGCACATTTTTGGTCGCCACAGTCCCGCTTTTTGTTGCAATCTTTTTGTGAATGGTAGTACTAAATATTGTCCCGCTGAGTTTATCGAAGCGTCTGCAAATATTAACCGAATCCTTCGACAAGCTCAGGATGACAGTGCATCAAAAGTATTTCCACTGCAATCGGGTTTATATAACGCAGGTTTGTGCAAGAAACTTCAGTTGCATAACGCCCTAAAGATTTAACATTTCATTTTTACACAAAGCCTTATCTTTGAATGCCGATAAAATTTATGGCAGTTGTTTTGCATAGCAAAACTAAACACACACAAAATGAAAAAAATTAATATTCTATCTGCATCCCTAGCATTAATATTATTTACAAACCTGAATGCCAATGCTCAGTTTAAATTAAGCGACATTTTTAAGAAAGTAACAGAAAAAACGACTACAACAGGTACACCATCTACCTTAGAAATTGGACAGGGAATTAAAGAAGCCTTACAAATTGGAGTTTCTGCCGGTGCCGACAGACTTTCGGTTAAAGATGGATTTCTTGGTAATCTAGCTGTTAAAATCTTAATGCCACCCGAAGCGCAAAAGGTTGAGAGAACACTGAGAGGAATCGGGTTAAATAAACTCTGCGACAATGTAATTACGAGTTTAAATAGAGCTGCAGAAGATGCAGCAACAGAAGCTAAACCAATATTTGTTTCTGCAATTAAACAAATGACCTTAACTGATGCAACAAATATCCTTTTAGGAAATAAAGATGCTGCAACTGAATACTTTAAGAGAACAACTACAGCTCAATTGATGCAAAAGTTTAGTCCGATAGTTACGACCAGTTTAAACAAAGTTGAAGCAACTAAATATTACAGCGACTTAACCACACAATATAATAGATTGCCATTGGTAAAACCTGTAAACACTAATTTAACGGAATATGTAACGCAAAAAGCGATTGATGGTTTGTTTTTAGAAGTAGCTAAAGAAGAATTAAAAATCAGAGATAATTTCAGCTCACGTAGCTCTACCTTATTGCAAAAAGTTTTCGGCTACGCCGATAAGAAAAAGAGTTAAGTCTTATTAAAATCATAAAAACAATTAGATTCAGGTTTCAAAAGCGCCTGAATCTTTTTGTTTAAAAACTATTTGTAAAATTGTGCATGACTAAAATTTCGGGCAAATTAGCGACACTTTTAATTCCGTGTGTAGCCATTATTATTTCTTGCAGCAACAATAAAACTACTGAAGAAAATTCAAAAGCTATCTTGGATACGGTTTCTTTAAGCAACAAAAACTTCGCTTTAGCTTATCAGGATGAAAATAAAATTGTAGCAACAAGTATTGATACAATGAAACAAATTTCTTTTGGTGGCGCAACTAATCCGGCAATTTCCCCTGATGGGAATAAATTAGCTTATACGGTTACGGATAGCGCCGGACACAGAAGTGTTTGGGTTGCAGATATGGAAAATAAAAGCCAATTGCAATTGCTGGCAAATAGTGGTAATTATTATCAAGCCATGTGGTCGCCAAGTGGAAACGTTTTAGCCTTTAGTATTTTTAGTGCAAAAAATATATGGAAAATTGGTGTTGTTAAACCGGATAATACTGGCCTAACGGTTTTAGATAGTGCATCGAAAATTAATGTTTTTTCGCCAACCTGGAAAAATGAGCAAGAATTAATTGGGCATGATTTGGCTAATCTATACACTTTTGATATTTCTGGAAAATTGAAAAACTCCCAGCCAATTGCTGCATTAATAGGAAATGATTTCGCTATAGCAAGTAGTAATCGCTTTTTTTATACAAGTGATGGGAAGGGGCTTGTTTTTAATGCAAATAACAAAACGGGTGAAGCGGTTTATATTTTAGATTTAGCAAGTAAAAAAGTAGATAGAATTTCGCCTGAAGGAATGAATGTTCCTTACATTTTTGTAACAGCAGATGATAGAATTTTTTACAGCGGAGCTGAAAAATCTTCGAACAATAAAATTTATGTTTCTGATTTAGATGGTAATAGTAAATTGTTGGTTAACAAAGGAACTTATCCGACTGGTGCTTTGAAGTAAACACTTCATTTGTCTTGGCCAGACGGGCTTTTTTCTTTTGGCATCAAAAGAAACAAAAATGTCGGCTTAAAATTATTCATTGGCTTTTATTTTTTTATTGGTATTCATGAGGGCTTCGCCGTTTTTGTATTTAAGTAAGTGGTTGGGCTTTATTGTGCTTCCCCAATCCCGTACGTACGGGATGTTAGGCCGATTTAAGTAAAACGGGGACTAAGTGGTTCGGCCTAGCCAAAAGGCAATTTAAAGTTCATTACTCCCTAAGTTGAGTGTGCGATTTGCAACCTAAGTTTCTTTCACAAGCCAAAGTTTCTTAAACCTGATTGCAATGGAAATACTTTTTGGTGCACTGTCATCCTGAGCTTGTCGAAGGATTCGGTTAATACTTGCTGACGCTTCGATAAACTCAGCGTGACAATATTGGGTACTACCATTCACAAAAAGATTGTAATGAAAAGCAGGGCTGAATTTCGCCAAAAACTACTTCCTTTAGTTTTCAAAAAAGAAATCTTTAATTTTAGTAACGCTTCTCAACCTTCCTAAAAAAAAAATAAAATAATTTAAAGTAATATTGGCTTTCATCCGTTTACTGGTTTAACAAAGATAATTTAGTGCCAACAAACGAATCCCAAAATATAATTTCTACAGTTGCCGATTATGGTAAGCGCTTATTCAGTTTCATTCGTGGGCGGGTGAATACGGATGAGGACGCGGAAGATATTTTGCAGGATGTGTGGTGCCAGTTGAGCAATCAGCCCGAAGCTGGCGCTATAGAACAGATTGGTGGTTGGCTTTATCGTGTAGCCAGAAATAAAATTACAGATCGTTACCGGAAGCAAAAAGATGTGCTTATTGAGGATTTGAGTTATGAGGATGATGAAGGCGAAATAAACTTTAGAGAGATTTTATTGGCTGAATCTTTCTCGCCCGAGGAAGAAAGTTTAAAAAAACTTTTCTGGGATCAACTTTTTTTAGCGTTGGCAGAACTACCGGAAAATCAACGTTATGTTTTTGTTCAGAATGAATTGGAGGATAGAACTTTGCAAGAACTTGCAGATGAAACTGGCGAAAACATTAAAACATTAATATCGAGAAAAGGTTATGCGGTGAAACATCTGCGTAATCGGTTACAAAATTTATATCAGGAATTTATAAACTATTAATTTGGCAGGAGATGAGAAACAGAAAGTTTAGTAAGGGCAAGAAGTTCATTTTCTTTTTACCTGTTGTAGCGTTAATTGCTACTGCTTTAGGTTACACTGTAATGTATTTATGGAACTGGATTTTGCCCGAAGTGACGCATTGTGGGCGATTGAATTTTTGGCAGGCCCTTGGCTTATTGGTTCTGTGCAGATTACTATTTGGCAACTTTAATAAAGGCGGCGGTAATAACCGTTTCAGAGAAAAGGCAATGGGTTTGCGTTCTAAGTGGCAAAGCATGAACGATGAAGAAAGAGCGAAGTTTAAAGAAGAATACAGGCAAAGATGTGGGGGATGGGGACACCGCAATAAAGATTAATTTTAAAGCCAGCTTTTCAGCTGGTTTTTTTTTGTTTTAATAATGGTTATCGTGTTAATTTTTTATAGATTTTGTTTTTTTGTCTTAGCCAGACTGGCTTTCCACTTTTTCTTGATAAAAAGTGGAGCAAAACCGAACCTTTCGGCGAGTTCATGAATACCAATAAAATATAGAAACAGATGAATAAATCAAGGCTTGCATCTATTTGTGTAAAAATTCGATAAACTGTTTTCGAAAATAATTTGTTAGGCTCTTTCCACTCCGCAATTCCTCCACACAGCTGAAAATTATTTTGTTTGGTGGTTTATGATTGAAACTGCGAACAGTTTGTCGTTTTTTACTGCAAATATCTGCTATGCCGGTCCTCGCAACTATGAATATTGCTTCGTCCTCGCATTCAGGTTCCTGTAATTTCAGTCTCTGGGTTAAACCCACAATCTTAAATTTCCCTCTCTTCATAGGAGAGGGATTGCACACATTAGATTTCCCGAATTCCTTTCACAGGGTGAGGTTTCTTACCCTTAGATTTCTTAGGTAGTGAAAAAAAGTAAAATTATTTAAAGTAAAAATAAATCCCCATCGTCTACCCTTTTAAATAACAATAAAATAACACGATGAAAAAGATATTAAAAGCAATAGGGTTTGGGATTGTGCTAGGTGCAACCATGTTCTTTGTTCCATTCATATTTAAGTTTATTCTAATTGCAATGGTAATTGGAATGGTTGTAAGAATGTTTGCTCACAGAAAACGCAGGCATTTTATGGAGCGGTTTAACCACTTTGAAAATAACCATTCTGCTATAGTTCCAATTGATAACCAATGGTATAAACCAACGGTACAAGGTAATGGTATGGTGCAAAACATTAACGTAAATTATTAAGCGATGAAAGCATTTAGAATATTATTAGCGTTGGCGGTTGCAGGAGCAACTTTTTACAGCTTAAATGTGTTGGCTGTTCAAAATGGATATCGTGATAGGTTAGATTTCAAGAATAGAAATTATCATGATGTGGATTGCCACTATGAACATTACCGAAACCACGGTTTTAGTCATCATAGCAGAAAAACCATTGACAGTAATATAACACCGATTGATAGCACAAGAAAATAATTAAAGCCATGTCACAAGTTTTATTTTTAAGCAACCCTTCACTAAATGCGGTTAATCCGATTTTAAATTTAGCCAGCGAAATGATTACTCGTGGCGAACAAGTAACATTCTTTAGCTCGGATGAATTTAAGAAACCGATAGAAAGTATTGGTGCTGATTTTAAGGCTTATGGCAAGGATTTAGGCGTTTTTAACAAGGTTGAGGGAGAAAATCAAAAATCGGGTTTAATAACGGCTTTGCTAGAACCGATGAAGTTTATCGACAATATTGTTGAGCAAATTAGAGATTTAAAGTTCGATTATGCTGTTTTTTCTCCAGCTTACCCATACGCAAATATCATAACCCAGTTATTAGGGATTCCGAAAACCCAATATTGTGTTTCAAACTAATTAACAGATTTAATAAGTGAAAAATAATACAATGTATAACGAATATAGATGCCATAATGGCAAAATGAATAGAGGTTGCGCAGCAAGAGGTGGAGGATTTGGTCATCACCATGGAAGATTTGCCCGCCATGCAGAACAATTCTTTAGTAGATTCAGAAATGTTGCTGCTAATATTGAAGAAACTGAAGAGTTCTTTGTCATTCATCTTTTTGCTCCTGCATTAATAAAAGAGCATTTAAAAGTGATAACAAAAGATGATGTTTTAACAATCACTTACACACCCAAAGAGGAAGCAGATACTGATAAAAAGTTCAGCAGAAGAGAATATAGTAATGGTGCATTCGAAAGAGCTTTTGCCTTAAACGGAAAAGTATTGAGTGAAAATATTTCAGCCAGTTATGCTGATGGAATTTTGAAAGTAACCCTTCCAAAAAATCCCGAAACTAATAAACCAGCGGTAGATATCGCAGTTAATTAAGTTTCGTCTATATAATGTCCAAAGCCCCGAATATTCGGGGCTTTTTTTATAAAATATTAATATTGTTTTTCGAAAAATAAGGTTGAAGTAATTCATCATTACTATTTAATTCTGTAACCAAATAACTTATGCTTTCTGTTGGGCATACTCTTAAACGCAGCGTAATATCTAATTTTTCAGAGATGCATAACACCGCAGATTTTTTTGACGCGGCAAGCATCGCTTTTTTCAATTGATTAATTTCCCAATCTGTATCTGTCATGCCTTCTTCAGGATGTAATGCACTGGTTCCCATCAAACATAAATCTACTTTTATTTCTGATAACTGATTGATAACACTGCCACCATAGGATACCTGAGAGTTTTTCGAGAAAGAGCCACCAATCAAGATAACTTCCACATTGTTGTATTTGGCAAGTTCAACCGCAACCAGTGGACTAATCGTAAAAAATGTTGCTTCTAAATTTTCAGGAAGTTGCTTAACAAATTCTAACACGGTTGTTCCACCACCGGTTAAAACAACCATGCCGTCTTTTATTAAGGTAATTGCCTTTTTTGCGATGATAATTTTACTATCACGGGCATACACCGTACTGTCATCAAAAGAGGAGTGATAGGATTTGGATAATGCTCCACCATGAACCTTGTAAAGTTTGCCTAAATCTACCAACTCTTGTAGATCTCTTCGAATGGTATCTTCCGAAACATTTAATAATTGAACCAAATCAGAAGTAAGCACCCTATTGTGCAAATTAATTTGGCGCATAATGAAATCATGTCGTTCTTTTTTAAGCATATAAGTTTGGTTTGTGCTAATGTAAAAAAAATATTAATTAATTGCGTTTTTTTGCGGTTTTATGCAATTATGTGTTGCTGGTTGTAAATTATATTTAATAAAGTTTGTTCTTTTATTGGAAAACATTTATGATATTAGCTAAATATTGAAAATCATGCGGTATTGTGCGTGTTTTTTCTTAACTGGAATAACTAACTACAAACAAACTTTTTTACTAACCTTATTGGCTGTTTATGAAAAAAAAGCTACTCTTAGTTTTTATCGGTACGTTTTTGCTGCTGGCTCATGCCATTGCGCAGCAAATAACTGTTACTGGTAAGGTTACGTCATCCGACGGACCAATACCTGGTGTTTCTATTAAAATAAAAGGAGGCACAACGGTAACTCAAACCAATGGCGATGGAAATTACTCTATTAAAGCCGCCAAAACAGATGTTCTATCATTTACTTATGTAGGCTATACAACTGTAGAAAAAACAGTTGGCAATAATACAATATTTAATGTATTCATGCAGCAAAATAGCAATTCATTAAATGAGGTTGTTGTTACAGCATTGGGCCAAACAGCTTCAAAGCGGTCATTGGGTACTGCGCAACAAACCGTTAAGGGTGCTGACATTGCCGGCACGCAAAGAGAAAATTTTATTAATGCATTACAAGGACGTGTTGCCGGTGTAGAGGTTACAAGTTCTTCGGGTGTACCGGGTGCATCATCATCAATTACTATACGTGGTATTAGTTCAATTAGCGGGAGTAATCAACCACTATTTGTTGTAGATGGTTTGCCAATTGATAACAAAACAATGAATACTTCCGCCTTTTATTCAGACAATAGTTCTACAACAGGATTATTTAATAGGGGTGTGGATTTTACAAACCGTGCAGCCGATATTAATCCTGAAGATATTGAAAGCTTGGTAGTATTAAAAGGACCAGAAGCAGCAGCTTTGTATGGTATTGATGCTGCTAATGGAGCTATCGTGATTACTACAAAAAGAGGTAAAGCTGGTGAAGGGATTATTAACTACAACAATAGCTTTAGAGTAGAAAAAACCAGATACCAGCCAGAGTTACAGCGTGATTTTGGTTTAGGTACAGGTGGCGTATCTGCAGGTACTGCATTTACTTATTTCGGCCCTAGGTATGCGCCTAACACACAATTTTACGATAACATAGACGGTTTCTTCCAAACAGCTTTCACACAAAAACACAACTTATCTTTAGAAGGTGGTAGAAATGAAGCTAACTATAGAGTATCAACATCTTACACTGACCAAAATGGCGTAGTCCCAGGTTCAGATTACAGCCGTTTTACATTAACTGGCTCTGCAGGCGGCAAACTAAATGAGTGGTTAACTGCAGATTTCTCTATGAATTATTCTTATGCCTTAAATAATCAAGCGTTTAAAGGAGATGGGGGTGCTTTAATTGGTTTGTTGTTATGGCCTCAAGAGGATGACGCAAGGAATTATTTAACAGCATCTGGTACGCGTAGACGTTTTACCACAGCAACCGATTTAACTTCCGAAATTGAAAATCCTTATTTCAACGTTAATAAGAATAGAAATTCTACCAAAAATAACAGGATTTTATCTAATGCAAGTTTTACCATTACTCCATTTAAATTTTTAAACATCAAAACCATTTTTGGTATAGATGCTTATAATAACAACGCAATATTAGTAAGTCATCCTGAAAGTAGAAGAGGCTTGTTAAAAGGAGGAATTTTAGATTTGGCAAACGATAATACGAGAAACCTAAACTCTCAAACCTTAGTTAACTTAACCAAGCAAAATATTACAAAGGACATTACTTTTGATATGACGGTTGGTAATGCAGTGAAAGCTTTAAAATCTGTTACAGAAAGTGCTTATGGTGAGAATTTTTTAGATCCAAATTTTGTATCTATTAATAATACTACTGCTACATTAAGAAATGCAAAGTCAACAACTATAGAACAAAGAATTGTAAGTTTATTCGGAAGAGCAACAATTGGATATAAAAATTATTTTTATTTAACAGCAACTGGTCGTAATGACTGGACTTCTACTATTCCGGTTGGAGAAAACTCATTCTTCTATCCATCAGTTTCTGGAAGTTTTATATTCACAGATGTTCCGGCCTTTAAACCAGCTTTAAGTAAAATATTTACCTCAGGTAAATTAAGAGCAGCTTATGCAAATGTAGGTAAGGATGCTAAACCTTATGCTTACGTACCAGCTCTCGAAAGTAAAACGACAGTTGGTGGTGGATATGGATATGGTTTTACTGGTCCCAACCCAAATCTGGTTCCTGAATTTGCAAGTTCATACGAATTCGGTACAGAGTTAGCATTTTTTAATGATAGATTAGGTTTAGACGTTACATATTACAGCAAGGAAACCCGTGATCAGATTGTAAATGATATTCGAGGAAGTTACGCTACAGGTTACGTATTGTTTAACTTAAATGGTGCTAAAACTCAAAATAAGGGATGGGAAGTTAGTTTGAGAGGTACACCATTTAAAACAGAGAACTTTAAATGGGATATCTTAGCTAATTTTGATGCTACAAGAGGTAAGGTACTGGAACTTCCACGTTCATTACCTGAATCTTATGTCTCTGATACCTGGTTATACGGTAACGTTCGTAATGGAGTAACTCCAGGCCAATCTACACGTTCGTTAACAGGATTCTTTTACCTCAGAAATAATGCTGGGCAAATTTTAATTAATCCAGCTACTGGATTACCAGTACGTTCTACTGTGTTTATTGAAGGTGGTTATGATAGACAGCCAGATTTTCAATTAGGTATAACTAACAGTTTCAGTTATAAAGATTTTTCGCTTTCTTTCTTATTGGATATTAGAAAAGGTGGTGATGTATTTAACGGTACACAAGCTTTCTTAACACAACGTGGTTTATCAACCAAAACATTAGATCGTTTGCAGCCACGTGTTGTAACAGGTGTTTTGCAAGATGGAAGAGAGAACTCAGCGAATCCAACAGTTAATAATATTTCAGTAACCCCATTTTATCAAAACTCATTTTATACCCTAATGAGTGAAGAGTTGTTTATTGAAAAAGACATCAACTGGATTAGGTTAAAAGATGTTACTTTAAACTATCGTTTATCACCTAAGTTATTAAAACGCCAAAAGTTTGTTAAATCGGCAAGTGTTTTTGTTACTGGTACAGATTTGTTTTTGATAACAAACTATTCAGGTCTTGACCCTGTTGTAAACGGAAATACAGCTGCAGTGGGTGGCTCTGGCGCTCAAGGTGTTGATTATGGTAACTTCCCAATGCCTATTGGTTTAAACTTTGGTATTAGAGTTGGTTTATAAAGAAAATAAAATGAAAAAGATATATATCATAACAGCACTTTTTGGACTTTTGGCCTTGGGTGGCTGTAAAAAATTTCTGGATGTAAATACAAATCCAAATAATCCTGAAAAGGTTGAAGCAAATTTGTATCTATCTCCAATGCTGCACTGGATGATTACTGCACCAACTTTTGATGCTCGATTTGTAGGGCGCTACACTCAAAACTGGACATTAACATCTGTAAGTAGTACTTGGGATAGAATGGGTTACGATCCTAGTTCTGATAATGGCGGTCAGATTTTTAGAATGACCTATTTTGATTTCGGTCAGAATTTAGTAGATATGAATAAAAGAGCGCAAGATGAACAAAGATGGGATTTATTGGGTGTTGGACAAATTTTAAAGGCTTGGGGCTGGATTACTGCTACCGATTTACACGGAGAAATTATAGTTAAAGAAGCTATTAATGCGAATCAAACAACTTTCGCCTATGATACTCAACAATATGCTTATGAAGAATCTATAAGATTGTTAGATGCTGCAATTGCTAATTTAAAACGTACAGATGGTGGTGTTAATGCAGCTGTATTAGGTAAAACGGATATCATTTATAAAGGTGATGTTACCAAATGGATAAAATTTGCAAATTCATTAAAAGCAATGATTTTAAATCATTATTCGAATAAAGCCAGCTATAAACCAGATGATGTTATCGCACTTGTAGATGCAGGTTTATCAAGCAATGCAGATGACCCACTATTATCATATACAGGTACAGCTAATGATGATATTAACTTTTATGCTGCAGCACGTGATAACTTAACAAGTTACAGACAAACCCGTTTCATTCTGAGCTTACTGGATGGAACAATTACCGGAGGAGTAATAGACCCAAGGATGTCAAGAATGTTATCGCCTTCACCAGATGGTGCTTATCGCGGTTTGGAGCCAACTTTTGGTATTGGCGCATTAACTGCAGCTCAACAGCCAAATAACTTTTGGGGTTACACAACTCTAGCACTGGCTAATGCTAGTATTTCTACGCCATCGAGATACGTTTTCGCTCGCAAAACTAAAATGCCAGCCTTTACTTATGCACAACTTCAGTTTATTAAAGCAGAAGCGGCATATAAAAAAGGGGATAAGGTTACAGCTTTAGATGCTTACACAAAAGGAATCTCTGCGCACTTTGATTTTGTTAATTCTCGTAATACGGATGATGGTCAATCTCCAACGCAGATTAGTTCAGCAGAGAAAGCAACGTATATGGCTTCACCTGCTGTAATTCCAACAAATGCAAATGCATTAACACTTTCACAAATTATGTGTCAAAATTACATTGCGCAATGGGGTTGGGGTCATTTAGAACAATGGATGGATTTAAGAAGATATCACTATACAGATAAAGATCCTGTTACTGGAAATCAAGTTTTCGTGGGCTTTATTACACCAGTTAATATTTATCCAGATAATGCAACTAAATTGGTTTACAGAATCAGACCCCGATATAACTCAGAATATGTTTGGAATAGAGCAGAACTTGATAAAATAGGCGGTTTAGCTGTAGATTATCATACTAAAGAGACCTGGATTACTTTACCTTAAAAATGAATTAACATGAAAAATAAGTATATTTTATTTCCAGCTTTAGCACTAATACTATCTATATTCTTGTATTCTTGCGATAAAACTGCTGTTCAAATTATAGATGTTCCTGTTAGTGGTGCGCAACTTAAGTATTTTAACTTTGGTGTAAATGCACCAGTTGTTAACTTTTATGCTAACGATACAAAAGTGTCTGCGGCATTATCTGCTACGGGAGCAGAAAGCAGTACTGCTGGTACAGCGTATGGCGCAGTTTTTCCAGCGATAAATTCATATTCAGTAATTCCAGCAGGAACATATAATTTTAAAGGTCAAAGGCCTTCAACAGCTACTGCCGATCCTCTTTTAGCAATATCAACACTAAACACTGCGGTTCAAGATGGTAAAAATTATTCCTTGTATTTATCAGGAATATATAATACAACAGCTAAAACTGTAGAATCTTTTATTGTTGAAGATGTTCTTCCTCCAGTAGATACATCGGGCGGTTATGTACGTTTTGTACACGCAATTTCAAATGCAAATCCATTTGATTTTGTAATTAAAAACACAACTACAGGAGTAGAAACTGTTATCGCTACAAATATTGCGTACAAGTCTGCATCAAACTTTGTTAAAGTTCCTTTTGGGATTTATGAATTGTACTGTCGTTATCCGAATAATCCTGCAAATATTATTTCACGTAATGGAACATCTACAGTTTCAGTAATCAAATCAAATACGTACACTTTTAGTATTCGAGGCGATATAACAGTTGTTTCAACAACAGCCGCTAACAGGCCATTTATTGATAATACGCCTAATAGATAAACTCTAAAAATCTTTTTATACAACAAAGGCGACCACTGGTCGCCTTTGTTGTTAATTTCAAATTCCGTTTACAAAATTTTGAAACCTAAACTTAATTGAAACAAGTTAGGGTTTTGCTTATATTTTTCACTTTTGCTAATGTTGGTTAAACCAGCTTCGTAACGTAAATCAACTGAGATTGCTCCAACATCTACACCAGCACCGGCTTGTAAACCAAAAGCTTGGTTTTTGTAGTTATTAAAATCTGTTGCTTGTTGGTAAGCTGAGTTAAAAGTAGAGCTATCATCAAGAATTAATGATAAAACCGGACCAGCCATTAATCTGAAGTTTAAGTTTTTAGCACCGAATTTTGTACCTAATAAAACCGGGATATCTAAAGTGGTAAATTTAACCTTCCCTTCTGCTGCCACTTCTGTATTGCTATTGTTAGTAAAGCTGATAAATTTATTGCCTTTGCTACCAATGTATGCTTCTGGCTGTACATAAAAACTTGCACCACCAATTCTTGCCCATGCACCAACTTGGTAACCTAAGCGGTTTTCTTCGCTGGCAAAATCAGCATTCATTTTGGCAAGGTTAACACCTGCCTTTATACCTAAATTGAATGTTTGAGCGTGTGATGTTGCCCAACCCACGGTTAGGAAAACAATAGAGAAGATTAGTTTTTTCATTTTAATTGTGTTTAAATTTTTCGATATTTTGGGTTTTTTGAACTATAACGCACTTTTAACACAATTATCATGCAAGAAAACTTTAAGGCATAAGTTTTTTTATACTTTATGTGATAAAACAAAAAATCCAGCACAAATATTTTTTACTTTTGCATCAAATAAAATTAGAGATGGCAAATTTTCAACTTACAAAAGATAACGCAGAGAAAGTAAAAATTAAGTTTTTTAGAAAATACCGCGATCTTGTTAATGCGCCTTTAGATTTTACGCCTGGCAATGAAGATAAGTTGGTACAAGACATTATGCAGCTTGTAAAACGTGACCGTACTTATGTAGAGTTTACCATTCAAAAAGCACTAGCCGATACAAAAGGCAACAGACTTTAATTCTTAACATCAATTCTCAGCTAAAATAACGATTAAATTACGTTTAGGCCTTTCTAAGCTGTTTTTAATCTTTATCCCTTTTTGTACATTTACATCTGTACAATTCAATAATCTTTAAGGTAGGCTGAATATGCTCCTGCCTCAAAGCATCAAACATAAAGGGATGAAAAAAATCAAATATCTAATCTTTGCAGCTGTATCTGGCATCGCAATTTTATCCTTTTCTTTTAAGGAAGATTTATTTCTGGTATCTAAAAACCTGGATATTTTCGCCTCTTTATATAAGGAAATTAACATCAACTATGTTGATGAAACCAATGCACCCGGTTTAATGAAAACTGGTATAGATGCTATGCTCGAAAGCCTCGATCCCTACACAGAATACGTTCCGGAATCTGAAATAGAAGATTACAAACTTAAATACGTAAGCACACAGTATGGTGGCATTGGCGCCGGAACCTTATTTATTGATGGAAAATTATTTGTAAATGAAGTAAGTGAAGGTTATCCTGCTAACAAACAAGATATTAAAGCTGGTGACCAGGTTATTAAGATTAACAATATCGAAACCAAAGGAAAGGATAGAGCGCAAATCAGTCAGCTTCTTCGCGGGCCTAAAGGTACAGCAGTAGATCTTGTGCTTCTTCGTGATGGAAAAGAAATTTCAAAAAAGCTTATTCGTGAAGAAATAAAACAACCAAATGTTACGTATTCTGGAATGGTTGGCGATGGTATTGGTTACATCAAACTTGATAAATTTTTAGAAAACTCCGGGCAGGAAGTTAAAGATGCGCTTGTCAGTATCAATAAAGAAAACCCAAAAGGAATTGTGCTCGATTTACGAAACAACGGTGGCGGTATTTTACAGGAAGCGGTTAAAATTGTAAATCTTTTTGTTGATAAAGACTTACTTGTGGTTACTCAAAAAGGTAAGAATGCAGAGAAAACAATCGCCTACAAAACTATGAATGTACCAATTTCACCAACAGTGCCTTTGGTTGTTTTGGTAAATAATAGCTCCGCTTCTGCATCTGAAATTGTTGCGGGTTCTCTGCAAGATTTAGATAGAGCAATTGTTATCGGCCAGCGTAGTTATGGTAAAGGATTAGTGCAACAAACTTTCAACTTACCTTACAATAGCCTAGTTAAAGTTACGGTTGCCAAATATTACACGCCATCGGGCAGATGCATTCAAAAACTAGATTATGCTCATAGAAATGCTGATGGTTCGGTTGATAGATTTGCAGATTCTACAATAACAATGTACCAAACCCGTGGAGGCAGAAATGTTTACAGCGGCAACGGTGTTTATCCCGATATTCCAGTGAGTGCAGATAAGTTAAGCCCGATAACCATCGCAATGCTAAACAAAAGTTTATTCTTTAACTATGCTAATCAATTTAGAAAAGATAAACCAGCTGTTCAGTCTGCCAAAACATTTCAAATAAGCGATGCAGATTATACTGCTTTTTCTGCAAGTCTGGCCGAAAAGGATTTAACCTACCAAAGCAGAACAGAAAGATTATTAACAGAATTACGCTACGAAGCAGATAAAGAAAATAAAACTGCTGAAGTAAAGGCTGATTTGGATAACCTTAAAAGCAAACTAACTTCTGCTAAAAAAGCTGATTTAGCTAACCATAAATCGGAAATTAAACGCGTATTGGAAACACAAATCGTAAGTCGTTATTTTTACGAGAAGGGCAGAATTGAACAAAGTTTTCAGTACGATAAAGAATTGGCTGCGGCTAAATCTGTTTTCAATAACCAAACACAAATGCTTGCCATTTTAAAAGGAGATGGGAATTATAAAGTTATAGGCAAGCCGGTTAAAGAAACCAGTAGTATAGATTAAAAACATACTCTATTTATAAATCTAAACTAATAACAATGAAGAAAACTTTATTGTCGGCAATTATTATGCTTTGCGTATTTTGTTTATCTGCGCAAGAATATGTTCCATCTTCTGCAAATTTAAAACAAAGAGCTTGGTTTGCCGATGCCCGATTCGGTTTGTTCATCCATTGGGGGCCATTTAGTATTCCGGGTAGCGGCGAATGGGTTATGAATGATAGAAAACTTACCGTTCACAACTACACCAATTTAAAAGATTTTTTTAACCCGATTGACTTTGACGCTGCTGCGTATGTACGTATGGCAAAAAATGCCGGGATGAAATACATTACTTTAATTACAAGGCATCATGATGGTTTTAGTATGTGGGATACTAAATATTCAGATTTCAACATCATGAATACGCCTTATAAAAAAGATATTGTAAAAATGGTTGCAGATGAATGCCACAAACAAGGCATCCAATTGTATTTATATTATTCATTGCTCGATTGGCGAAGAGATGATTATCCTTACGAAACAGGAAGAACTGGCAGAAACTCTGGAAGAAAAGCAAAAAGCGACTACCAAAGTTACCTTACCTTTATGAAAAACCAGTTAACCGAATTGCTAACTAATTATGGTGAAATCGGTGGAATTTGGTTTGATGGCCATTGGGATCAAACGCAACCCGAAGGTGCGGCCGACAGATCTTCAAGAATTGATTGGAAATATGATGAAATTTACGGACTGATTCATAAACTGCAACCGCAATGTATGATCGGTAATAACCACCATTTGACGCCATTTGCAGGAGAAGATTTCCAAATGTTCGAAAGAGATTTACCGGGAGAAAATAGCTCTGGTTTAAGTTTTCAAAAAGCTTCAGATAAATTACCATTAGAAACCTGCGAAACCATCTCAAATTCTTGGGGTTACAATCTGAGCGATACAAGTTATAAAAGCAAAAAACAGCTCGTTCATATGTTGATTAAGGCATCGAGTTTAGGTGCAAATCTTTTGCTTAACATTGGGCCAATGCCAAGTGGAAAAGTACAACCAGAATTTCAGGATAGGCTAAGTGCAATTGGAGATTGGTTAAAAATTTATGGAGAAAGTATTTATGGTACAAAAGCAGGCTTTATAAAACCTCAACCATGGGGAAGTATTACCCAAAGCGATAAAAAAATCTATGTTCATGTACTAGATGCGAAGAACTCATCTATAACGTTAAATCAAGTTCCGTTTAAAAGAATCACTAAAGCTTATTTGCTTAAAGATAAAAAACCTGTAAAATTTACTAGTAAAAATGATATTGTAGAACTTATTACGGGCTTTTCTAATGATGAGATTGATAATGTTGTCGTTTTAGAAATTTCTGAATAAATATATAACTTAGGCGCAAAAATCTAAATGAATCTCGACTAGTAAAACGTTTTATCAATATTGATTCTGGGCTTTAGTCAATATGGATAATTGCCTTCCAAACAATTATGTCTCTAAAAAAATATAACCTCACTAAATGAAAAGAATCTGTTTAATTGTTGTTATTCTACTATCGGTTTTCATAGTAAAATCACAACAACGCTATGAGTTAAATTCGGGTTGGTTTTGTGCGAATATTAAAGAAATCAAATCTTCGGGAATAGAAATTTCTAAAGGAGATTTTAAAACCGCTGATTGGATGCCTGCAACCGTTCCGGGTACGGTGCTTACCACTTTGTTAAATAACAATAAAGTACCCGACCCATTTTATGGAATGAATAATGAGAAAATTCAGGACATCTATAAAACAGGAAACGAGCATTATACCTACTGGTTTGTAAAAGATTTTAATGAGAAAGCCATCGGTAACGAACAGGTTTGGCTTCAGTTTCGAGGCATAAATTACAGGGCAGAAATTTATCTGAACGGTAAAAAAGTAAATTCAAAAGTTTATGAAGGGATGCACCTTCGTCAGCAATTTAACATAACAAAATTACTCGCTACCAGTGGGAAAAATAGATTAGCTGTAATTGTTTATCCTCCGGATAATCCAGGTAATGCAAATGGCGGTCAGGGTGGCGATGGCACAATTGCTAAAGGCTTAACCACACAATACACAGCTGGTTGGGATTGGATTCAACCAATTCGTGACCGTAATACTGGTATTTGGGATAAAGTTACCATCGAAAAAACAAAATCGGTTAACATTTCAAATCCTCACGTGGTTACAATTGTACCGGGTAAAAGATTACCTGAGGGAAAACAGCAGCCTGCAACAATTAAGGTAACGGTCGAGGTTGAAAACCCAACTGAAAAACCAATTAGCGGTATGTTGCAATATGTTATCGATGGAAAAACTGTTTCTAAACAAGTAGTTATTGCCGCAAATAAGCAAAGTGAAATCGCATTACCAGATTTAAAGTTAGAGAATCCTAAACTTTGGTGGCCAAGCGGATATGGAGAACAAAACCTGTACAATATGCAAGTTAAATTTTTAGCTTCTGGGAAAGTTCTAGATCAGGAAAATCTTAATGTTGGTGTTCGCCAGATTGATAATATCTGGAACGAGCATACCAAAAGTATGGGCGCTTATGTTAACGGACAAAAGATTTTTATCAAAGGCGGAAACTGGATAATTTCTGATGCGATGTTGCGTTTCAGCGATGCCAGATACGATGCAGAAGTACGCTACCACAAAGATATGAACCTGAATTTAATTAGAATTTGGGGTGGGGCTTTAATAGAACGACCAGAGTTTTACAACGCTTGCGATAAATATGGTTTACTTGTATTTCAGGATTTTTGGTTTAGTGGCGATTGTAACGGTCGTTGGGTTGATCCAATGAAAAAAGAAGACCAGTGGACAAGAAGGAAATATCCTGATAATCACAATCTTGTACTTACTGCAATGGAAGATCAGATTAAGATGGTGAGAAACCATGCTTCATTAGCATTTTGGTGTGGTGGAAATGAAATTACACCACCAGAAGATATCTTGCAACCTCTAAAAAATGATATTTTACCTCGCCTGGATGGAACTAGAATTTTGTTCGATTTCTCTAACAGTGATGAAATGTCGTTCAATGCTTTAGGCGGTAATGGCGACGGGCCATATGGTATTCAGGATACCAAAACCTTTTGGGCGAATCAAACTTTTCCCTACAACTCAGAGGTTGGCTCTGTTGGTGTGGGCGATTATGTTTCACTAGAAAGATTTATTCCGAAGGAAAATATGATTGCGCCTCAATTTAAAAGCAAGCCCGATTCTGTTTGGGATTATCACAAATATATTGGTTATGATCAATATATAAATCCTTATGGAAAAGCTAAGGATGCAAAAGATTTTGCAATGAAAGCGCAGTTGGTCAATTACGACCAGTATCGTGCTTTAATGGAAGGTTTCTCGAACAAAATGTGGGATTGGTACACCGGATCGATTATCTGGAAAACACAAAACCCATGGACAGCACTTCGTGGTCAGATGTATGATTATTACCTAGATCCAAATGCTTGCTTGTATGGATTACGCAAAGGAAGCGAACCACTTCACGTGATGATGAATCCTGTGGATAGCATGGTAACGGTTGTAAATAATGGTTTCAAAAACCTCGATAACCTGATGATTAAAGCAAGCGCTTTTGATATGGAGGGTAAAGAGTATTTTTATTCGCAGGTTTTCAATACAATCGGTCCATCATCTGTTAGAAAATTCTTCCCGCTAAATTCTTTTCTAGCAAAGCTTGATAAAAAGGAAGGTGTGTTTGTTTCGCTTCAAATTTTAAATGATGATAAAAAAGTGCTAAGCGATAATCTTTATTGGCTTGCAGGTAAAGATGGAGAATATACAGGTTTGCAGAAAATGAAAGCATCACCATTAAACGTTACTGCTACTCAAAAATCAAAAGGAAAGATTGAAGTAACTTTAAGTAATGATAAAGGTAATCCGATAGCATTCTTCAATCGTGTAGCATTAATTAACAGCACAACAGGTAAGCGGATTTTGCCTGCGTTCTATTCAGATAATTACCTAAGCATTTTGCCTGGAGAAAATAAAATAGTTACAGTTGAATTTTCTGGAGATGAAAAAAATGCAATTGAAGTTTACGGCTGGAACGTGGATTCGAAAAGAATTGAAATTAGATAATATTTGTAAAGAGGTTTACAAACACAAAGGGCGATGCATTTGCATCGCCCTTTGTGTTATATCGAAACTTAAATTAACTCACTCCGTGAAGTTTGACTTTTAAACCATCCATGTTATTATTTAACTGTAACTGGCAGGCTAAGCGAGAATTTGGTAACAAATCCGGCAATGTATCTAACATCGCATATTCATCATCCGTCATTTCGTTAAGTTTTTCTTCACCTTCCAAAACATCAACACAACAAGTTGCACATAAGGCCATTCCGCCACATGTTGCCAAAATATCATATTCAGATGCTTTTAAAAACTCCATCAAACTTAGCCCCATATCTGTTGGCGCTTCGTGAGGAGTAACAGAACCATCCGGTTCTTGCATATATATCGTAATGTTGTTGTCCATTTCTTCGCTGGTTACTTATATTATTGGCAAATATAAATAATTGCTTAAAATTCAGAAACCCCGTTTACAGTTGTATATTTCATGGTGTATTTAACACCCGGATTCATGTAAGAATATGCACTGTGGCTCATTAAAGCTGCTTCGTGGAAACCACAAAGAATCAATTTTAACTTATTTGTGTAAGTATTGATATCGCCAATTGCATAAATGCCAGGAATGTTTGTAGAATAATCATCAACATTTACTTCAATTGCACTTTTGCTAATGTTTAAGTTCCATTCTTCAATCGGGCCTAATTTAGGACTTAAGCCAAACAAAGGAATTAAATGATCGGCATCTACTACAGTTTTTTCCATTGTACGGTTTTGTACAATTTCAACCTGCTCTAATTTATCAGTTCCGTGTACGGCTTGTAAATTGCTATTTAAAATCAGGTTAATTTTTCCGCTTTCGGCTAATGCCATAACTTTTGCAACCGAATCTGGTGCACCACGGAAACTCTCGCTTCTATGAACCAATGTTAATTCAGAACAAACTTCAGCTAAATAAATAGTCCAGTCTAAAGCCGAATCGCCACCGCCAGCAATAACCATTCTTTGGTCACGATATTTCTCTGGGTCTAAAATCATATAATTTACACCCTTGCCATTCTCAAAGTTTTCAAGATTTTCTACAGCAGGTTTACGTGGTTCGAAACAACCTAAACCGCCTGCAATAACCACAACTTTGGCTTCGATAACGGTGCCCATATTCGTTGTTAAAACGAAATCTGCTTCACCACGTTTTTCTAAACCTTCAATACGCTCGCCCAAAGTAAAAGTTGGATGGAAAGGTTTCGCCTGCTCCATCAAATTATCAATAAGTTCCTGAGCCAATACCGATGGATAACCTGGAATATCGTAAATCGGTTTTTTTGGGTAAATTTCAGAAAGCTGACCACCAACCTGTGGAAGGTAATCGATTAAATGACAACGCATTTTTAATAAACCGGCTTCGAAAATGGCAAATAAACCAACCGGACCAGCGCCAATTACGGCTATATCAGTAGAGATCATTCGAAAAAATTTGACGCAAAGTTACAAAATAAACCATAATCTTTTTTCTTATTTAGAAATATTCCAGATAATTCTGTAAGCTAAACGTATTCAGTATTTTATATGTTTAGTGCGAATATAAAGCAAAACTTAACGTTATTTTAATCTTTAAAACAAATTATAATTATTCTATGGAATTTGTAGTGTATGGTTTGAATTTATGTTTATGTTGCGAAATATAGATTTATTTACCTTCTGTCCAAAGCTTTCATCTTTCCGCTTTCCGGTTTTTCCCTTACCTTTGGCCTGCTCATGACTAAAAATATTTATTTCGCTTCCGATTTCCATTTAGGTTCTCCAAATTATGCCGAAAGCCGCAAACGCGAAGATCGTATTGTTGCCTGGTTAAATTTTATCGAGCCAACATGTAGCGAGTTATTTTTAATGGGCGATATTTTCGATTTCTGGTTCGAATACGAAAAAGTAATTCCTAAAGGCTTTGTTAGGTTCCAAGGTAAACTGGCTGCAATGGCCGATGCAGGTATAAAAATCTACTTCTTTAAAGGTAACCACGATATGTGGGTTAGAAATTATTTTACCGAAGAAATAGGCATGGAAATTATCAGCGATGAAATGATAATGGAAAGAAACGGCAAGAAGTTTTACTTACATCACGGAGACGGTTTAGGTCCTTATGATAAGAAGTATAAATTTCTTCGTAAAATTTTCAGAAGTCCACTTTGTCAATGGCTTTTTGCTCGCTTGCACCCTAATTTGGGCATTAGTATTGCCAACGCCTGGAGCGGAAATAGTAAAAAACGAGTTGAAACCGAAGATGTATTTTTTGGTGATAAATATGAATGGCTTGCGGTTTACTCTCGCGAAATTTTGCAAAAGGAACATTTCGATTACTTTATATATGGCCACAGGCATTTGCCTATGGATTTAGATTTGGGTAACAACAGCCGCTATGTAAATTCAGGCGAGTGGATTAAACATAAGTCTTATGTTGTGTTTAATGGCGTTGATTTAGAGCTTAAATACTTCAAGGCCTAGTTTTTTCTTTCAGACCATTAAACTTACGAAGTCTTGCAAAACGCTAGGTAAAGACTTCGTAAGTTTAACTATATGTTTAAAGCGGTGGGTTTTGAGGTTGCACAAACCATAGTTTCTAAACCTGATAGCGCCAAATAGCCCGGAGTGAGGAACGAACGAGGACTATTGGCAATAGCAGGACTTCCGGCCGCCAAAACGAAATTTACATTCATTTTCAAATCCATTTTTTAAGCCTTTATTAATCTGCTTAGTCATTCGGCTTTTTTTACTTATTTTTGCATTTCTTTATAAATTGAAGAATAATATGTTAGATAAATTAGAGGCAATAAAGCTGCGTTGGGAAGATGTAGAGGAGCAATTGAGTAATCCGGATGTAATTCAGGATATGAAACGTTTTGCAGCTTTAAATAAAGAATATAAAGACTTGGGCAAGATTGTAGATGAATATAAAATCTACAAAAATGTGATGAGCAATATTGATGCAAATAAAGAAATTTTGGCGGTAGAGAAAGATGCAGAAATGCGTGAAATGGCCAAAGAAGAGCTTGATTTATTGTTAGAGCAACAAGAATCGATGGAGAGTAACATTCGTTTAATGTTAATTCCGAAAGACCCTGAAGATGCTAAAAATGCAGTTTTTGAGATTAGAGGTGGTACTGGTGGCGATGAAGCGGCACTTTTCGCTGGAGATTTATACCGTATGTACACTCGCTTTTTTGAAACCAAAGGTTGGAAAGTAGAAACGGTTGATGTTACTGAAGGAACAGCAGGTGGTTATAAAGAGGTTATACTTAAAGTTACAGGCGATGATGTTTACGGTCAACTTAAGTATGAAAGTGGCGTACATCGTGTGCAACGTGTTCCAGATACAGAAACGCAGGGTAGGGTACATACATCAGCCGCATCTGTAGCCGTTTTACCAGAAGCTGAAGAAATTGATTTATACATTAACCCGGCCGATATTGAACTACAAACTTCACGTTCAGGAGGTGCAGGTGGACAGAACGTGAACAAGGTTGAAACTAAAGTGCAGTTAACGCATAAGCCTTCGGGAATTGTGGTAGTTTGCCAGCAAGAGCGTTCTCAGCTTGGTAACAGAGTTATAGCTATGGAAATGCTTCGTAGCAAACTTTATGATATAGAAGTTCAGAAGAAAAACGGAGATATTGCGGCAAGACGTAAAACAATGGTATCAACCGGAGACCGTTCGGCGAAGATTAGAACATACAATTATCCGCAAGGTAGAGTAACCGAGCATCGCATCGGATTGACGCTTTATAACCTTCCAACCATCATGGATGGAGCAATTCAAGAGGTTATTGATGCTTTGCAATTTGCAGAGAATGCAGAGAAGATGCAAGAAGGTGCTGTGAATTAAGACGTTATAATTATTTTAAAAAAAAATTTGCAAGTATAGATTTTGTGCCTATATTTGCAACCTCGAAAGGGGAAAGAGGTTTAAACTTTTAAAAAGTAAACAAAAAGGAGTGGTAGTTCAGCTGGTTAGAATGCCTGCCTGTCACGCAGGAGGTCGCGGGTTCGAGTCCCGTCCATTCCGCAACAAAAGCCTTAACTTGAAAAAGTTGAGGCTTTTTTGTTTCCAAAGTATTTTACAATTATCATAACAAATGGAAAATTACCATAAATGGATTAAGAGATTTAATATTCATCTCGTAATTCTTGCGATTCTGATTATTGGAAGATTTATTTTTAAATATCCTCAGCTCCACACAAAACCAATGTTGGTTTGGGATGCTGTAGTACTTTATTGTATTATTGCCATTATTTACTGTCAATATAAAGCCAAGAAGTAATAGAATGAATGCAATAAAAATATTTTTCTACATGTTTTTTGTTTCGGCAATTGTAGGCGTTTTTGTCTTGTATGCAGCTCAATTAACAGAGCAGCTAAAAATGATTGTTTTATCTTCAGTTTTAGAAAAGCTCTTCTACTTTATTTTTGGCTTTTTCTCAAGCTCTTCCATTGTTTATTACCACCTAATTTATAAAATGAGAAAGCGTCAGTAGTATTGTGCCTACAACTTATCCAACTTAAAATACCCTAAATATATTTCATCTTCAGGAAGTTGATTAGCTGAAGGCGTAATTTGTATGCGATAGTTTTCTTTTTGGCTGGCTTCTAAAATGTCATCAACCCGATGAATATCATCCACATCAATACCATATTTATCATCAATGTGCGATGTTGCCCCTTTGATTGTGTTCTGTTTAAAGAATACTGTTTTCTTCGCATCCTGAACCGCTTGTGCTCTATCATTTTGAACCGTTAAAACTGCATAGTGCTGCTCTTCTAGTTTATTGGATTGATAGCCTCCGAGATTAATGAAAAATAATTTATGCTCAGAAACTTCAGCGATTTCACCCCGTGGAACAACTTTAACCTCATAACCATCAACAGCGTTTACTTCCCGCCATCCATCAATATGGATGCTTGAACCTGCTTCTGGCCAAAATGCTTTAATTTGAGGAACAAGTTCTTTAATTGTGTTTGCAATACCAAAAAAGTAATCATGCTGTTCTACATTTCTTTTAGGGGCTTTTGAGCCTAACAGGAGCATAAAAAGTTTTGGGTTGGATAATTCAGTCATATACTATCAATTTAACTTTACAGCCAGTTTAACAAGCCAATTCAAATTCAGTTTTTATTAATACTTTTTATAATAATTGAAGATGCTTTCTCTCCAAAATCTAAACCCGAATAATCAGGGTTAAAACCAGCAATATAAGGAACAGCCATAATGTAAATTCTTTCATTCAATGCGCCATAACTATCCAGTAATTGAAAGTTATCATTAATACTCAAGCCCGGCACACTTAAATAATAATTGCCTGAAAGTTGATTCACCTTTTCCTCGCTATTTTCCATTTCGGCTAATGCGGCGTTTTTACTTCTAAACTTTAGTTTCGCCGGACTAACAATCTTTTCTTCTAATAAACTTTGGTAAGGAAAATCAGTATATGATAAATGTGGTTGACCAACACAATTTACAAAAGTTTTAAAATAGGTGCTTTGATTAATTCCGTTTTCATCAATATAATTATAATTAACTCCACCTTCTTTGGTTGGCTCTTCTTTGCTGTTTGCATCTACAGAAACAATATCTAGTACGCCAGCTTCATGCAAAGCAAGCATTTCCTCTACCGAGCTTTGAGGTACAAAAGCAATAACAATAGAAATTAAAGGCATCAAATTTCTTTTAAGCCTGAGCATATCCTCTGCAGAGAAATGCTTTGCTGGGTAGTTCATCGCAAAACTCAACACAGCCAATAACTCTTTCCAGTAAACCGATTCGTGTCTTTTTATAGATTTCTGCGCTTCCTGATATTCTGCTCTTAAAAGCACAAATGGATCAACTTTTTCCCTGACACTCATAGCCATATCTACAAATTCTTCCAGATTAATGTCTTTAATTTTTTCGTAGAACTCCGGCTCTTTATCTTTAAAAAGTTGTTTGAAATTTTTATCGAAAACATAATCAAGAGATAAGAACCCATCATTTAAAAGCATATTAGCTTCTACCTCAGCTTTGCTCAAAACAGCATCTTTTAGTAAATGTGGGTCTTCTAAATGAAACCTTACTGCCGGTAACATCCCATTTCGTGAATGCATAATCATTTTAAAATCCGGACTACCAGAATCTAATTTGAAAGAAGCTTTTCCGGTATTGTCTGTGCTAAAATCTCCGTTACTTCTTGCCAAAGTTCTTATGGCATCAATTGCGGTTAGCGAAGAACCCTTGATAGCGATTTGATGATTTGCCTTAAATTCAAGTTTGGATGGAGGATATGGTGAATCAAAGTAGCCCGCAACTTTACCTTCAAGTTTTTTTGGCCAGGTGTGACCTGTACAAATTATAACGTAATTATATTCAATCTGTAAATTGTTAGCCGTTTTTATAGCAGTCTTTTTAATTTCAGGAATATCAATTACGTCTATTACTTCAGTGTTTAAAAATACATTTACTTCAGTACCTTTCTGCTTGGCAATATCTAATAAAAGTTCAAACTGATTTTGCAAATACAAGCCAAAAAGCAAGCGGGGCATCACTTTGAAATCGTTATATTTTTCGGGGTCTATCCTGAATCTCTTAAGAATTTCTTTCGGTAAAGTTTGTATCCAATCGGCTACGGGCGTTACCAAATCTGGTATTTCGTTACCAGATACATTTGTGATATGTTCTTGGTTAGCGCCTAAAGTGCTATACGGCATACCAGCACCGAGTTGTGTGTTTTTTTCAAAAATGTCGATTATAAAGCCTGTGTTTTCCGCTTCAATTAATCTTTTGAACATAAATAATCCACTTGGTCCACCACCTAAAATGGCAACATTCTTATTTTCCAATTAGTACATTTTTAGTTGTAACTGATAACCTTTTTAAAACTGAAAAGTTTTGAAGAATGAGATTCTAGGATGAAAGTCTTTATGACTGATTTTAAATGTCACTTTAATATTAAGCCTGTTTAAACTTAAGGTTATCTACTTAAATCTACCACTCATCGACTTTCACTTGATTTATACTTTTTTTCAAAACAAAGTGTTGAAATTAGAGTTTAATAAAATCGAGTAAAGGCTGGTTGACGCTTTCAAAAAATCTTCCTTAACTCTAAAAAAAAACTCTATTTTATGGAACAAGGAAGAACAAACCGCCAGATTGAGGCGAACAATAAAATCATGGCAACGTTTTTAGTTGCAATTTTTGCGTTTGTATTACTTACTTACGCAGTCAGTCTTTTAGATAAAAAAGCTTCTTGGGTAGAAAAAATTGAACACACACTTTTATCTAAAACCGGGTAGCAGAAGGTTTTCTGTAAACGAAATAGTTTATTCCCAATGCAATAATTAATAGTAAAAGTCCACCAAATTCTCTGGTTTCTTCAATCCAGGGTTTAGTAGCTTTCATGCTTTGAACAATATTTTCTGCATTGTGCTCGCTATACCAACTCATTACACCACTTTTATCAAACCAAAGATAAAGGGCATAAATAGTGTAAATTAAAATGCCAGCTAAATAGGCTTTTGGGTAATATTTACCCCTAAAAGCTTGAAAACAAAACCATGCGCCATAAAGATAGATAGGAACCCATATGTAAGGATCAGGGTCGTTGTATTGTAGTGCTGCAGAGAGAATGAAAATCAGGCAGAAAATAATATTAAAAATTTTCAAAATGTAGATGATTAGCTATAGGAAATATAAATGCTTAAAGATAAAAATTTCCTGTAATAGAAAAAGGCACGATTGCTCGTGCCCAGTTCTTGTTGTTATAGTTAGTGTATCTTGCTAGCAAAAGAGCTCCTGTTCATCTCTGTCTGCCGTAGGTATTTTCTTTAAGAAATCATCAAAGCTAGATCCTATGTTATCAGAGTAAATACCATAAGCATCTAAGATGTATCCAAGCTCTTTGTCCGAATCCTCAGTAATGTAAAGAACCGAATTATCGCCTGGGTCAGAATCACCTTCAAATCGGTACGTTTTAACAATTGTTAAATTTTCCGGTTTATAGATTTTACCTTTTTGGCTTTGCATTTTGCCATGGTCGGTCATTTTTAATTCGTTATCTCTTCCTTTCAGCCTCAATTTCTCCAAAATTTGACTCAAAGTGTTCATTGCATCTGGCTGTTCCATAGTTTTTAGTTTTTGTTAATACTTAAACAAGTAGGCTAAGAAATGGTTTTATCTAAATGATTCAATTGTAAAACCAAATGATAGTCAGGTTGTTATTTGTAAGAATTAAATTATTAGATACAATGAAAAAATATATCCTAACACTATCAATTGCTGGCTTAGCTTTATTAAGCGCATGTACTAAAACGGAAAAACAGATTGCAAGTGCAACATTATCTGAAACTGCGGATAATTCTAAAACAATTGGTACAGCAAAATTTTACGAACTGAGTGATGGGCAAATCAAAATGGATTTGGAAATTAATTTTGCCAGCAGAGCTGATAGTAACGTAGCCGTACATTTCCATGAGCATGGAGATTGTGGTAATATGGGTGAAAATACCCACGGACATTGGAATCCGACAAAGGAAAACCATGGCAAATGGGGTTCTTCTGCTTATCATTCTGGGGATATTGGAAATATTGTTTTAGATGATAAGGGGCATGGTTCTGTATCGGTAACAACAGATAGATGGAACATTAAAGATGGCGATATTAAAAATATTATTGGTCGTGGTATCATTGTTCACGGTGGAACTGATGATTATGTTACGCAACCAACCGGGAATTCAGGTCCAAGAGTGGGTTGTGGCGTTATCGAATTATCCAAATAAAATTACTCCAAAAATTTAAAAGGCGATTTTTTATCGCCTTTTTTTATGCAATTATGCTTTTGTTGTCATCCTAATAGAAAAACCTAAAACTATGGCAACACTCGAAATTTCTAATGGCGGCAAGGCTGCCGGAAGAAGAACTAAAAAAGTAGCTCCGAGAGTAGATTTAACAGCAATGGTCGATTTGATGTTCCTGCTCACTACCTTTTTCATGCTTACCACATCACTATCAGAGATAAAAGCCGCTGATATAGCAAAACCAATTCCTACAGATGTTAACGAGCCTTATCCGGCCTCCAGAACCATGACGGTTTTGCTTGGTAAAAATAATATGGCTGCATATTACTTAGGCGAAACCGAAAAGGCAACGATAAAGCTTAAATCGGTAAGGGAAATAGGAAATGTTATTACATCTACTAGAAGGGAAATTGCAAAATATCATCATAACAATGCTAATAAATTTATGATTGTGATTATCAAACCTACCAAAACATCAAGTTATAAAGATTTGATTGATGTAATTGATGAAATGAAGATTTTAGGCGTAAAATCTTATTCGATTGATGATGAACAAATTTCTAAAAAAGAAGAAAGCTTTTTTGAGAGTAAAGGATTATAAAAATATAAAAGAGGCTGTATCAAGTACATTTGTTTTGCTTTATTGGTAAGTTCTATCTTGAACTGCCGTCATTCCCAATTTAATTGAGAATCCTAAAGCGATTTATTTAGTGCTTTAAGATTCCCGCCTTCGCGAGAATGACGAGAAAACGAAATAGACTTTCTGCAAACAAAATGCCTTTAAGAATTGATAAACAAACAAAGGACAACTCTTGATACAATCATAACTACTAAGTCGGCCTTAAGTCGCATTTGGTTCGGAGTTGATTCGGACTTGTGACAATTCAGCCCGAACAAAGTGCGACTAAAATCGGCGGTTAATAGGTCGAAAAAGATATGATGGTACAAAGATTATAGCACCCAATGTAGTAGGCGTACGCATAAAAAAAGCCCGAAATTAATTTCGGGCTTTTCAATTTTATGTATTTGAATTAAATGCCAAATGCAGCTTTAACTTTATCTACGAAATCTAATTTTTCCCAGGTAAATAATTCTACAGTTACACTTTTTTCTTCGCCGTTTGGTGTTCTAAAAGTTTTATTTACAGTTTCAGGTTTTCTACCCATGTGGCCGTAAGCAGCTGTTTCACTATAAATTGGGTTTCTCAATTTTAAACGTTGTTCGATAAAATATGGGCGCATATCAAAAATAGATTCTACTTTTTTGCTGATTTCACCATCCGTTAAATCAACTTTAGAAGTACCATAAGTAACAACGTTTATAGATGTAGGCTTTGCTACACCAATTGCATAACTTACCTGAACTAAAACTTCATCAGCTAAACCTGCAGCAACTAAATTTTTAGCGATGTGACGAGTTGCATAAGCAGCACTTCTATCTACTTTACTCGGATCTTTACCAGAGAAAGCACCACCGCCGTGAGCGCCCTTTCCACCATAAGTATCAACAATAATTTTTCTACCTGTTAATCCGGTATCGCCATGCGGACCACCGATAACAAAAACACCAGTTGGGTTAATGTGGTAGGTAATCTCATCGTTAAACAAATGTGCGTATTGAGGATATTTAGCTTTAATTCTTGGAATTAAGATTGAAACTAAATCGCTTTTAATTTTAGTTAACATTTCCTCGTTTGCACTATCCTTATCTTCTTTTGAAGCTGAAGCAGGCTTAACAAAATCATCATGCTGTGTAGAAATTACAATAGCATCAATTCTTTGAGGTTTATTATCGTCAGAATATTCTAATGTTACCTGAGATTTAGCATCAGGGCGCAAATAAGTAATCTCATTATTTTCTCTCCTTAAATTAGCCAATTCTATTAAAAGTGCATGAGATAAATCTAGTGCCAATGGCATATAGTTTTCTGTTTCGTTAGTTGCATAACCAAACATCATACCTTGGTCGCCTGCGCCTTGCTCTTCTTTACTGGCTCTATCTACACCTTGGTTAATATCCTGAGATTGCTCGTGGATTGCAGATAAAATACCGCAAGAATTTGCCTCGAACATATATTCGCTTTTAGTGTAGCCAATTTTTTTGATTACATCACGGGCAATTTGCTGAACATCTAAATAGGTTTTAGATTTAACCTCTCCAGCCAAAATAACCTGTCCTGTAGTTACTAAGGTTTCACATGCAACCTTCGATTCAGCATCGAAAGCTAAAAAGTTATCAATTAATGCATCCGAAATTTGATCGGCAATTTTATCCGGATGACCTTCAGATACAGATTCTGATGTAAATAAATATGACATTTATTAAAAAATTTAAAGATGAAAATAAACAATTTAATAAGTGCTAAAATTCCCTGAAAACAGGTTCATTTGAATTTAGGAAGGTATTAGCACTTTTTTTTGAGTGGTTGCAATCCCGTTCATTTTTCAGAACATCGCAAATCAATCCACTTTTAATGTTGCAAAATTAGCATATTTTCTTTATTTCAAGAAATTATAGATTATTTTTGTGTCCTCATTCTCAAGCTTTGCAACTCAAAACTAACATTTTATTCGTCATCAATCCAATTTCCGGGGGTAAGGCTAAAACGCGTATTCCGGCACTTATTGATAAATATTTGGATAAGGAGAAATTCAACGCTAATTTTCGTTTAACAGAATATGTTGGTCATGCTACCGAAATTGTTGAGGAAGCAATTGCTAAAAATTTTGAGGTTATTGTCGCAGCCGGTGGTGATGGAACCATAAATGAAGTTGCATCAAAAGTTATGCAACACAATAAAATTTTAGGTGTACTTCCTTTAGGTTCAGGAAATGGTTTGGCTAGGTTTCTAAACATTCCGCAAAATTTAAAAGATGCAATTTTGCTTTTAAATCAATTAAAAACGGACGAAATTGACACCGCAAGTTTTAACAATAAATGTTTTTTTAACATTGCAGGTATAGGTTTTGATGCACATTTGAGTGCTGCATTTTCTCATGATAAAAAACGTGGCTTGGCTGGCTACATGAAGTTGGCGTTAAAAGAGGTTTTGAGTTATAAAACAGAAACCTATCACCTAAATATTGATGGCGTTGAATATCAAAGAAAGGCCTTTGCGGTTAGTGTGGCTAATTCGTCTCAATATGGTAACAATGTTTACATTTCTCCAAATGCATCAGTAAAAGATGGTTTGCTGGATGTTTGCATCATTAAGCCTTTCTCTATACTAAAATTGCCTGCTTTGAGTTATGTTTTATTTAAGGGTAAGGCAGAAACCTCAGATTTAATCGAGATTATTAAAGGTAAAAATATCAAAATCGTTCGTGAAAATGATGGTCCGGTTCATGTAGACGGAGAGCCTTTACGTATGGGAAAGGAAATTGAGGTTTTAGTAAAACCATTATCCTTAAAAGTTATTGTTCCTTAGTTTATTTCAGTTTGTAATATGAAATCGAAAAAAAATAGTTTAAGCGATTTGGGTGGAATTATGTTTTCTACAAACCCTGATTTTGAATTTGAGCAAGAATTGGATGATACCGTAACTGCACCAAATCAGCAGCAGGATTTAAGGATAATGCTCGATAAAAAAAACAGAGGCGGTAAAGCCGTAACCCTAATAACTGGTTTTAAAGGGAAAAATGAAGACCTGGAAGCTTTGGGCAAATTACTCAAAAATAAATGTGGTGTTGGAGGTTCAGTAAAGGATGGTGAAATCCTAATTCAGGGAGATGTAAGGGATAAGGTGATGGGTATTTTACAAAAGGATGGATATAAAGCGAAAAAAGCAGGCGGTTAAACAATGACTTAGTGTATTTTTTGTTAAAAATTTATGCTTTGATAAATCGATTTAAATTATTGATTTTCAGATTATTGAATCATAGTGTATAGACTACAATATGTAAAAAAAGACTAAGTAAAATTGGTTTTTTTGCATTTTATCTGCATACCTTTGTTGCACTAACTAACTTATTGTTATGAGCAAAAAAGGATTGCAAACGCCAGATTTAAGCTATTTAAATCTGAAAGCCGGTTTGGATGTTAAATATCAATTGTCTGCGGCTGAACTCATTGAAGAATCTTTAAAAAATGGAGAAGGAACGCTCGCCTCTTCGGGCGCACTTGCCGTTGATACCGGGAAATTTACTGGTCGTTCTCCTAAAGATAGATTTATAGTTTGCGATGATATTACAGAAAACGAAGTTTGGTGGGGCGATATTAACATTAAATTCAAGCCCGAAAACTTTGATAATTTATTTGAAAAACTAACCTCCTACTTAAATCAAAAAGATTTTTACGTTAGGGATTGTGCCGCATGCGCAAGTTCCGATTATAGTATTTCTATTCGTGTTATAACAGAAACAGCGTACCAAAATCTCTTTGCCAATAACTTATTTATTCGCCCAGCGCATGAAGATTTAGGTTTAACACCCGAGTGGACAATCATTGCCGCACCTGGCTTTCTGGCTGTACCTGAATTGGATGGTACCAGACAAGAAAACTTCTCTATAATTAACTTCACTAAAAAGATGATTATTATTGGAGGAACAGGTTACACTGGCGAAATTAAAAAAGGGATTTTTTCAGTTCTAAACTTTATTCTTCCGGTTTATAAGAATACGCTTTCTATGCATTGCTCTGCAAATGTTGGTATGGGTGGCGATACTGCAATCTTTTTTGGTTTATCAGGTACAGGCAAAACTACATTGTCTGCAGATCCCGAAAGAGCACTAATTGGAGATGATGAACATGGATGGAGCGAAAATTCTATTTTCAATTTTGAAGGCGGTTGCTATGCAAAATGTGTCGATTTAACGCTGGAAAAGGAACCACAGATTTATAATGCGATTAAACATGGTTCATTACTAGAGAACATTAATTATTTTCCTGGCACAAACGACGTTGATTTTTCTAACATCGAAAAAACCGAAAATACTAGAGTTGCTTACCCAATAAACTTTATTAATAATGCGATTTTACCGTCGGTTGCTTCAACACCAAAGAATATCTTTTTCTTAACAGCTGATGCTTTCGGGGTTTTGCCGCCAATATCGAGATTAAATGTAGAGCAGGCTATGTTTCATTTTATGAGTGGCTATACAGCAAAAGTTGCCGGAACCGAAGCCGGAATAACAGAACCTCAACTTACTTTCTCTGCATGTTTTGGAAAAGCATTTTTACCATTACACCCATCAAGATATGCTGATTTGCTTGGAAAGAAAATGCAGCAGGAAAAAGTTAATGTATGGTTGGTAAACACGGGCTGGACTGGCGGACCTTACGGCGTAGGTAGGCGGATGAAACTGGCTTATACAAGAGCGATGATTAAGGCAGCAATAAACGGAGATTTAGATCATAATAACTATAAAACCCACCATGTTTTTAATTTAACAATGCCTTTACATTGCGTTAACGTTCCAGACGATGTTTTAGACCCATCTAAAACATGGAGTAATCAGGAAGAATATTTTTTAAAAGCTTACGAACTGTCAGAAGCGTTTAAGAGAAATTTTGAGCAGTTTGAGGAGGCAAAAGTTCAAAAAAGGGAAGAAGAACCCTTAAAAATGTGTTAAATGTGGGTTTAAATGCATTTTTTCCCTAAAAAATTTGCAATTCGATTTTTTTTTAGTTTTTATTGTGAAAGAATTGCCTCCGGCTGAGGCAATTTTTTTGTTATATGCCATATAGGATTAAGCCGTGAACTAAAAATTTAAGTAACGATTTAATTGTTTATTGATTTATTAATTTGTAATTTAAAATCAATTTATAAATTTGTTTTCGCAACAAAATCGGCTAGGCCTACGTTGTGGTAATAGTAAAAGAAAAAACAGCTAAAAAAATTAAAAACAAGAACTAAAACTAAAAATCAAAAAAATGGCAAACGCACCAAAACCAACAACTGTTAAAAAAGAGAGCTCTTCAAGTGCTTCAAATGTATTTGCAACATTAGTTATTCCAATTTGTATCGTTATTGGATTTGTTATCTGGAAATTTGTATTAGGAGATCCATCAAACTTTATCGATAATAACAATGAAAACCTGCCATTACCTAATAACTATCCAGGTACAGCTTACAAAGGTGGACCTATCGTTGCAGTATTAATCGGTTTATTATTAACTACAATCGTTTTCTCTATCGAGCGTTTAATCGTAATTGGTAAAGCAAGCGGAAAAACAAGCTTAGATACTTTCATCATCAAAGTAAAAGGTTTATTAAATTCAGGTAACATCGAAGCTGCTAAAGCTGAGTGCGACAAACAACAAGGTTCAGTTGCAGCAGTAATTAAATCAGGTTTGAAAAAATATAGCGAAGTAGAAGCTGATACTAATATGGATGTTGAGCAATCAATCGTTGCTATCCAAAAAGAAGTTGAAGAAGCTACTGCTTTAGAAATGCCAATGTTAGAGCAAAACTTAACCATCATTGCTACTTTAGTATCAATCGGTACGTTAATCGGTTTATTAGGTACAGTAACAGGTATGATTCGTGCATTCGCTGGTTTAGCTAACTCAGGTGCTCCAGATCAGGCTGCATTAGCGGTAGGTATCTCTGAGGCACTTATCAACACAATGACAGGTATCTCTGTTTCTACTTTAGCGATCATCATGTATAACATCTTAACTTCAAAAATTGACAAGTTAACTTATGCTATTGATGAGGCTGGTTTCAGCATCGTTCAAACTTATGCTTCTACGCATAAATAAAAAAAAATGAAAATAATTTTTACCGGCTTTATGGAAAACCGGAAAAAAGATCATCATTATTAAAAAGTATTAAATATTATGCCTAGAATTAAAGTTAAAAGAACCAGTACGGTAACAGATATGACCGCCATGTGCGACGTAGCTGCACTGTTACTTACGTTCTTCATATTAACTGCTACGGCTAAGCAACCTGAACCTTTAGCGGTATCAACACCTTCATCTACTTATGTATTTAAGGTGCCTGCCGAAAACAACGCGATTTTAACAATCGGGCAAGGCAAGGTTTTCTTTGAAGTAGCAGGACAAAAAGTAAGGGCAAGAACGTTGCAATTAATGGGAGAACAGTATAAAGTTACTTTCACTCCTGATGAGATTACCAGATTTTCTGTAGTTGGCTCATTCGGCGTTCCTGTTTCAAATCTTAAACAATTTATCGGTATGTCTGGAGCAGATCGTATGAAACCAGGTGCACAACCAGGTATCCCTACAGATTCGACAGATAATCAATTAAATTCATGGGTATTAAATGCTCGTAAAGCTACACAAGAACTTAATGGCGCAGCAATGCGTGTAAGTATTAAAGGCGATGCGAAAGAAGAATATCCGGTAGTTAAAAAAGTTATCGATGTTTTGCAAAAACAAAAGGTTAATAAATTTTTGTTAGTTACAAACTCCGAAGCACCAAGAAAATAAGAAATGGCAGAATTAAACACAGGCGGGAAGAAAGCCACACCTAGGGTTGATATGACTCCGATGGTGGATTTAATGTTTCTTTTGGTAACTTTCTTTATCTTAACAACTAGTATATCTACACCACAAGCGATGGATATCACTAAGCCGGATAAAGAAGAAAATTTGCCAGAGAACAGATTGGCGCTTAAAGCTTCTAAAACCATGACAATTTTGTTAGGTAAGAACAATAAAGTTGCATGGTATATGGGTGAGGCTGGAGAAAGCGCTCCAACAATTGAATCATTGCAAGCGATTGAAGCATCAATCATCAAGAATAAAAAAGGTTCAAATGAAACGGAAAAAGATCCTTTTGTTGTGTTGGTTAAACCAACTACAGGCTCTACTTTTCAGAACTTTGTTGATATGATGGATGAATTGGAAATTTTAAAGGTTAGAGCTCGTCAGATTGACGATGACAATATCCTTGATAATGAAAAACAATTCATGAAAGAACAAGGTATTTTATAATTATTAAAACCAGTAATCATGTCGAAATTAGATATATTTAGAAAGGAATGGCTGGAAGTAGTTTTTGAGGGTAAAAACAAAAACTATGGTGCTTACGAATTACGTAAGAGCTCTCCGGCTAATACCACAAAGGCACTAATTTATGGCTCTGTAGTATTTCTGGTGTTATTTTTCTCTCCAAAGCTTTACAGCCTTATTAAAGGTTCATTGCCAGAAGAAAAAGAAGAACTTGCACAAGAAGTAGTACTTACGCCGCCACCTCCGGTTAATCCGGAAACACCTCCACCGCCACCGGTAGAGCCACCACCACCAAAAGTGGATCAGGTAAAAATGCCACCTCCGATTGTAAAACCGGATATTGAAGTTCAGGATGAACCACCTACTGTTGAAAAACTGAAGGAAGCTGACCCAGGACAGAAAGATATTAAAGGTGACCCAACTGCTGATATCGTTATCGCAGAACCTGTAGGTGAAGGACCAAAAAGAGAAGCTGCGGTAGCAGTTGATGATAATAAAGTTTATGACTTCGTTAGTATCGAAAAGGTTCCTGAATATCCAGGTGGTATGGCTGCATTCTACAAATACTTAGGAGGCGCAATCAAATACCCGCCAATGGCACAGGAAAATAACGTTCAGGGTAAAGTTTCATTATCTTTCGTAGTAGAGAGAGATGGTTCATTAACTGATATTCAAGTTATTCGCGGTCCAGGTAGTGGTACTAACGAGGAAGCTGTGCGTGTACTTAAAGCAAGTAAGCGTTGGGTTCCAGGTATTCAGAATGGTAAACCGGTTAGGGTAAAGTACAATATCCAAGTAAACTTTACACTTAGCAATTAAAATGTTAAATTTTGATATTTTTAAGCAAAAATCGCCTAAACAGCGGTTTTTGCTCATTTTAGGCCTTATCATGTTCGTGTTTTATCTAGTTATAGGTTTAGCATGTATCTTTTGGAAAGGTTTGCCTTTAAATATTTCGTACCCATACAAAGTTGCAATTGGAATATTTCTTATTGTTTATGCATTTATCAGATTATTAAGCTTAGGAAGACGAGATTAAAATCAATGAGAAATATCTTAATATTATTACTGGCTTTATTTACTTTTTCTTCGTGTAATCGCAATAAAAATGAACATGAAGTTAAAGAAACCAGGACAAGCGGAACTTTAAAAATATTAGTTGATGAAACTGTCGGACCAATTGTTCAGGAAGAGATTGATATTTTTAGAATGGATTATCCGCAGGCGACTTTTATAACTACAGTAAAACCTGAAGAAAAATTATTGCCAGCCTTTTTAAATGATAGTGTAAGGGTTATTGTTTTACCTAGAATGCTGACTAAGCAGGAGGAGAAATATTATAATCAGCGTAAGATTAAAATCAATACTTCGCGTTTTGCAGTTGATGGAATTGCATTAATTACTAATGCAGACAATATTGATAGTGTAATTAACGTTAAAGAAATTATTGATATATTGCAGGGCAAGGATTCGGGTAAGAAATTGGTATTTGATAACGCTTATTCCAGTACTTTTAAGTACTTTAAACAACTGGCTAATATCAGTCAGTTTCCCCAAAAAGGTGTGTATTCTAAAAATTCAAGCACTGAGGTAATTAACCTTATAGCTGAAGATAAAAGTTTTATTGGTATTTTAGGCGTTAACTGGCTTTCAGAAAAGAATCCCATTATGCTTAAGAATGGTAGTAAAATTAAAACACTTGGGGTTAAGAATTTAAAAGGAAGTCCGGGTGATGATAAATATTATAAACCCACTCAATTAAATTTAATTGATGGTGTTTATCCGCTTTTGAGGAATATTAATATTATAGATTGTGAAGGTAGGGGTGGTTTAGGCACAGGATTTGCAACATGGTTAAGGAGTCAAAGAGGACAGTTAATTGTACTGAAATCTGAACTGGCGCCACATAAATTAATGCCGAGAGAGCTCAACATAACAAAAAAATAATAAATTGAACCACGATTGCTACAAGCAATCAAATAAAAAAGAATATCAGATGAAGCTTTGCATTAGTTTATGTAAACTTTACAACCATTAAAAAAACAAAAAAAGAACTATGAAAATTTTAAAGAAAGCAATAACCTTAAATGTAGGTTTGGTGTTGATGGGTTCTGCAGTTTTTGCTCAAAGTTTAAACGACGCGAAAAAAGCGATCGATGCCGAACAATACCAAAAGGCAACATCAATGCTTAAAACATTAGTAAACTCTCAAGCGTCTAATGGTGATAATTTTTATAACCTAGGCTTGGTATATTTAAGAACCGGATACATTGATTCGGCAAGAGCTGTATTTACTAAAGGAACAACTGCTGATCCGAAAAATGCTTCTAATTTTGCAGGTTTAGGTCAGGCAGACATATTATCCAACAATGCTGCGTCTGCAAAAACAAATTTTGATAAAGCAGTTTCAGTTGCGCCTAAGGATTACAAAACATATTTAGCTATTGGTAAAGCATATTTAGCACAGGATAAACCTAGTGAAGATGTTTCGAAACCAGATTTCGCAAATGCGATAACTAATTTAACTAAAGCTGATGAATTAGATGCTAAAGATAAAGATGCTGAAGTATTTATTAGTTTAGGTGATGCTTATGCATTGCAGAAGAAAAATTCTGAAGCCATTGGCCCATATTTCCGTGTAGCTGATATCGATCCAACAAACAGAAGAGCTGGAACTCAGGTTGGTAAAATGTACAAAGAAGCACGTTCGTTTCCAGAAGGAGAGGCAGAATTAAATAAAGTAATTGCTGCTGATGCAAACTATGGTCCGGCTTACCGCGAATTAGGTGAGTTATACTTACAGTGGAGTAGCTTTGGTGCAGATAAAGAAAAAGCAGCTAAAGGTGTAGAACTTTATAAAAAGTATATGGACTTAACTGATAAATCTTTAGAGTCTCAGTTACGTTATATGCAATTTTTATTCTATGCTAAAGATTTCCAGGCATTAGAGCAAGTTGCATCAGCAATTCAAGTTCCTGCTAACGATCCAAAAGGTGTTATCGTTTCAAGATTGAAAGGTTGGTCTGCTTATGAGAATAAAAACTATCCTCAGGCTTTAACTAACATGACTGAGTATTTTGCTAAGCAAAAAGATACATCGAAACTATTAGGCTTTGATTATCTTTATTTAGGAAAAGCGCAATTAAAAGGTGGACAGGACAGTTTAGCTTTAATCAATATTACTAAAGCAGTTGAGAAAGATTCTAGTAATACGGATGCTTTAGCTGAAGTTGCAAAAACTTTCTTTGATGCTAAAAAATATGCGAAATCAGCTCAGATTTATGATAAAGTAATTGCTGCTAGTCCCAACGGAAAAGGCGTTTTGTATAGCTATTTTTACAATGGTTTAGCATACTACTTTGAGTACGCAACTCAATATTCGGCTAAGAAAAATCCATCGAAAGACTTATTAGTAAAAGCTGACTCATCTATTGCTAAAGTGGCTCAATTAGCTCCAGAAACAACTGATGCATATCTTTATCGGGCAAGAATTAATAACTTGTTAGATGACGAGAAAGCTCCTAAAGGTTTAGCGGTACCGTTTTTCGAAACATTCGTTAAAAAAGTTACTGAAAAACCAGAGTTGGTAACACCAAATGCTAAGAAGTTATCTGAAGCATATGATAACTTAGGTGGCTATTATTTCAATTCGGATAAAGCAAAAGCTAAAGAATATTTCGATAAAAGTGTAGCGGTTTATCCAACTGGAACTTTTGCTGCGGCTAAATTAAAAGAACTAGCTGCTCCGGCTCCAAAAGGAAAAGGTAAATAATTACAACAGTTAAATAATTTAGAAAAGGCAGAGTTTGGTTACTCTGCCTTTTTCTTTTACTTTTGCATCAGAAAATAATAATTATGCAAGCGCAAAGTACCTCAATAGATTTTTTACCAATTATATTTCAAGTAATTGTTGCTTTAGGTTTTGTTGTAACCACATTGGTTGCTACACACTTTTTAGGTCCGAAACGTAAAACAAGCGATAAACTTGAAGTTTTTGAGGCAGGTGTTAAAAGTATTGGTAATGCTCGTCAGCCGTTTTCCATTAAATATTTTGTTGTAGCCATCCTTTTTGTATTGTTCGATATCGAAGTTATCTTCATGTATCCATGGGCAGTAAATTTTCGCGAACTTAAAATGGACGGAATGATTGAAATGTTCATCTTTATGGGAACATTATTGTTAGGATTTATTTATGTAATCAAGAAAAAAGTTTTAGACTGGAATTAGGCGTGTATCAATTACACTTACTAAGGAAGTTTTTGACTAATTTAGAAAGGTTCTAAATCAAGCTAAGCTAGTTTAATTGCCTTTTAAATATTGTAAATTTGTTGCTCATTCTGTAAAAGGGTGAGCATTTTTTGTTTATAAACATGAGTGAAATTAATATAGTTGATGCGCCTCCAGGAACCGAAGGACCTGGCTATTTTGCCACTTCTTTAGATAAAGTGATTGGTTTGGCTCGTTCAAATTCATTATGGCCTCTGCCGTTTGCAACGTCTTGTTGTGGAATCGAGTTTATGGCAACCATGGGTTCTCATTACGATTTAGGTCGTTTTGGTGCAGAGCGTTTGAGTTTTTCTCCACGTCAGGCTGATGTTTTAATGGTTATGGGAACTATCGCTAAAAAGATGGCTCCGGTACTTAAGCAGGTTTATATCCAAATGGCAGAGCCACGTTGGGTAATGGCTGTTGGTGCTTGTGCAAGTAGTGGTGGTATTTTCGATACTTATTCTGTATTACAAGGTATTGATGAAGTTATTCCTGTGGATGTTTATGTTCCAGGCTGCCCACCAAGACCAGAAGCTATTTTAGACGGCTTCCAGCGTATTCAGGATTTGGTTAAAAACGAATCTGGCAGAAGAAGAAACTCTGATTATTACAAAGAACTTTTAGGTCAATACGGCATTAAATAATGGAAGAAACGACACTAAATAACGACATCCACGTTAAGCTGACTGAAAAGTTCGGTGAAAAAGTTACTGCTGTTTCTGAGCCTTATGGTTTGTTAACTTTTGTAACTTATAAAGATGTTATCATCAATGTGCTTTCGCATCTTAAAGAAGAATTAAAATTTAACTTCTTAACTGATATTACTGCAGTTCACTACCCAGGTAAAGACCACGGTATTGCTGTAGTTTACCATTTAAATAATATGGTAGAACGTGTTAGGATTAGAGTAAAGGTTTTTATTTCAGAGCAAAATCCAACCATCCCAACGGCAACAACAGTTTGGAAAGGTGCAAACTGGATGGAGCGTGAAACGTATGATTTGTTTGGAGTTAAATTTGAAGGTCACCCTGATTTACGCCGCATTTTAAATATGGATGATTTAGGTGTTCACCCGATGTTAAAACAATATCCATTGGAAGACCCAAATAGAGTTGATAAAAAGGACGAATTTTTTGGAAGGTAATTTATATGAATCATAACCATCCGGTATATACAGATAACGACCCGCAAAGTGAGCTGGTAACCTTAAACTTAGGTCCAACGCACCCTGCAACACACGGCGTTTTTCAAAATGTTTTGCAGTTAGATGGCGAACGTATTGTGAGCGGCGTTTCTACAATTGGGTACATTCACCGTGCTTTCGAAAAGATTGCCGAGCACCGCCCGTTTTATCAAATTACACCATTAACCGACCGTTTAAATTACTGTTCATCGCCTATTAATAATATGGGGTGGCACATGACGGTTGAGAAATTGTTAAATATCCAGATGCCAAAACGTGTAGATTATCTTCGCGTGATTATCATGGAGCTTTCTCGTATCGCCGACCATATTATTTGTAATACAATTATTGGTCAGGATACAGGAGCAACAACAACTTTCCTTTACCTTTTCCAATTCCGTGAACACATTTACGAAATCTTTGAAGAGGTTTGTGGTGCCCGTTTAACAACAAATATTGGTCGTATAGGCGGTTTTGAAAGAGATTTCAACGATATCGCCTTTGCGAAAATCAATAAATTTTTAAAAGAGTTTCCTGTTGCTTTAAAGGAGTTTGAAAATCTTTTAACCCGTAACCGTATTTTCATCGACAGAACCGCTGGTGTTGCTGAGGTAACTAAGGAAGCAGCTTTAGAATATAGCTGGACTGGTCCATTACTTCGTGCTGCTGGTGTAGATTATGATGTTCGCGTAGCTGACCCATATTCGTCATACCAAGATTTTGATTTCGAGATCCCGGTAGGTACAAGTGGCGATATTTACGACAGATATTTGGTGCGTAACGAAGAAATGTGGCAAAGTTTGCGCATTATCGAACAAGCGCTAGTGAAGTTGAAAACAGAAGAAAAAGGCATTTTCCATGCTGATGTTCCTGAGTTTTATCTTCCTCCAAAACAAGAAGTTTACAACAATATGGAAGCATTAATCTATCACTTTAAAATTGTGATGGGTGAAATTGACGCTCCAAAGGCAGAAGTTTATCATGCTGTAGAAGGCGGGAATGGCGAGTTGGGTTTCTATCTGATTAATGATGGTGGCCGTACGCCTTATCGTTTACACTTCCGCAGACCAAGTTTTATAAATTACCAAATGTTTGCACCAATGAGCGAAGGCATGCTATTGTCTGATGCCATTATCAACATGAGTAGTATGAATATTATTGCAGGAGAATTAGATGCTTAAAGTAGAAGAACAAACACCTGTACAATTTTCGTCAGAATTGCTTGCCAAATTTGACGATGTTAAAAGTCGTTACCCTGAAGGGAAAGAAAAATCAGCTTTGCTACCATTATTGCATTTGGTACAGGCAGAATTTCTTTGGGTACCTACATCAGCAATGGACCAAGTGGCCGAATATTTAAACATTCAGCCGATTGAAGTTTATGAAGTAGCAACTTTTTATACCATGTACTTCTTAAAACCACAAGGTAAATATGCTTTAGAGGTTTGCCGTACTGGTCCTTGCTGCCTGGTTGGTGCAGAAAAAATATTAGACCACTTAGAAGCTAAGTTAGGTGTTAAAGAGGGTGAAGTTACAGCAGATGGTTTATTCAGCTTTAGAGGCGTTGAATGTTTGGCTGCTTGTGGTTTCGGACCGGTGTTGCAAATTAGCCCGGAATATACTTTTTACGAAAACCTAACTACCGATAGTGTAGATAAATTGATTGAAGATTTGAAAATTAAGTCCTAAGTTAAAAGTCTGAAGTCGGGAGTCTTTATGATTCTTGGACTATAGACTATAGACTACAGACTATAGACTAATTAAAATGTCTCGAAAACTGCTACTTGAGCATATAAACGTACCAGGCATCAATACACTTGAAGTCTATCGCCAAAAAGGCGGGTACCGTGCCGTGGAAAAAGCCCTTAAAACTTTAACACCTGAAGAGATTGTTGAAGAAGTTAAGAAATCAGGCTTACGCGGTCGTGGTGGTGCGGGTTTCCCTACAGGGATGAAATGGAGCTTTTTGGCTAAACCAGAAGGAGTTGCACGCTATTTGGTTTGTAATGCTGATGAGTCTGAGCCAGGAACTTTCAAAGACCGTTACCTAATGACTTACATTCCTCATGCTTTAATTGAGGGAATGATTGTTGCCAGTTTTGCTTTGGGTGCAAAGGTTTCATACATCTACGTTCGTGGAGAGATGATGCCTCAAATCCGTATCCTGGAAAGAGCAATTGCTGAAGCAAAAGCTGCAGGATGGTTAGGTAAAAACATTTTAGGAACAGGTTACGATTTAGAATTATATGTTCAACCGGGTGGTGGTGCTTACATTTGCGGTGAAGAAACTGCTTTGTTAGAATCGCTTGAAGGTAAAAGAGGTAATCCAAGAATTAAACCACCATTCCCTGCAATCGCAGGTTTATATGGTTGCCCAACGGTAGTAAATAACGTAGAGTCGATTGCTGCAGTGGTACCCATTATTAACGATGGTGGCGATGAATATGCAAAAATAGGTATCGGTAGAAGTACGGGTACAAAATTAATATCAGCATCAGGTAATTTAGTAAAGCCAGGTGTTTATGAAATTGAATTGGGTTTACCAGTGGAAGAATTTATCTATTCTGATGAATACTGTGGTGGTATTGCAAATGGTAAACGCCTAAAAGCAACGGTTGCAGGTGGCTCATCTGTTCCGGTTTTACCAGCTAATTTAACTTTAAAGTATGCTAATGGCGAACCTCGTTTAATGAGTTATGAATCGTTATCAGAAGGTGGATTTGCTACGGGAACCATGATGGGTTCGGGTGGTTTTATTGCTTTTGATGAAGATCAGTGTATGGTTCGTAATACCTGGAATTTCTCTCGTTTTTATCATCACGAAAGTTGCGGACAATGTTCACCTTGCCGTGAAGGTACAGGATGGATGGAAAAAGTGTTGCATAAAATCGAGCATGGTCATGGAACGATGAGTGATGTGGATTTGCTTTGGGATATTCAACGTAAAATAGAAGGTAATACCATTTGTCCATTAGGTGATGCAGCAGCATGGCCAGTGGCGAGTGCAATCCGTCATTTTAGAGATGAATTTGAATGGCACATTAAAGAGCCGGTTAAAAGTCAGCAACAAAATTATGGTATTGCTAATTATGCTGTGCCGATAGAAAAGGCTCCGGTAACGGAGGAGAAATAATTTTCCCCTCGGTGCATTTGCCTCGGTTCGTGTCCTCACGAAACGAAAACATAAAATTGGTTCGTGGAGACACGAACCAGGACGTGAAAGCAAGAGTTTAAACACCACGTCATTGCGAGGACCGAAGCAATCCTAAAGCGATGACATATTGAAAAAGAGATTGCTTCGTGCCTCGCAATGACGGCATGAGCATAAAAAATAAAAGATTATCATTAACCATGAGTGAAAAAGTTAAGGTTACGATAGACGGGATAACAGTAGAGGTTGATAATGGAACCACTATCCTAAATGCTGCAAGGCAAATTGGAGGTGACATTGTTCCGCCAGCGATGTGCTATTATTCTAAGTTAGAAGGCAGTGGTGGTAAGTGCCGTACCTGTATTGTTAAGGTAACAAAAGGTTCGGAGAAAGACCCACGCCCGATGCCAAAATTGGTTGCATCTTGCCGTACAACTGTAATGGATGGTATGGAAGTGTTGAATATTACTTCTCCAGAGGTTTTAGAAGCACGTGCAGGTGTGGTAGAAATTTTATTAATTAACCACCCTTTAGATTGCCCGGTTTGCGACCAGGCTGGTGAATGTGATTTGCAAAACTTAGGTTATGAGCATGGCTTGCAAAAAACTCGTTATGAGTTTGAGCGTCGTACTTTCGACCGTATTGATATTGGTGATAAAATTCAACTACACATGAATCGTTGTATTCTGTGTTATCGTTGTGTTTTCACTGCCGACCAGATTACAAATAAACGCGTTCATGGTATTTTAAACCGTGGCGACCATTCAGAAATTTCTACTTACATCCAACAAGCTGTTGATAATGATTTCTCAGGAAACGTAATTGATGTTTGCCCTGTTGGTGCTTTAACAGATAAAACTTTCCGTTTCAAAAACCGCGTTTGGTTTACCAAACCAGTTGATGCACATCGCAATTGCGACCATGAAAAGTGCAATGGTAAAGTAACACTTTGGTATAAAGGCGAAGATGTTTTACGTGTTACGGCTCGTAAAGACCAGTTTGGTGAAGTAGAAGAATTTATCTGTAACACTTGTCGTTTCGATAAAAAAGCAACTTCTGATTGGACAATTGAGCATCCAACTCATATTGATGATACTTCAGTAATTGCATCAAACCATTACGAAACATTAAAACCACTTCCTGTAATTAAGCCGAATGCAGCTTTACAGGCAGCGAACGAAATTGAATTACATAAAACAGTAAAATACTAATGGAAATAAGTTTTGTTATAGAAAAATTTATTCTGGTAGCGGTAATTTTCGGTATCAGTTTAGTTATTGCCATGTATTCTACTTATGCTGAACGTAAGGTTGCAGCTTATCTTCAAGACCGTTTAGGTCCGGACAGAGCAGGTCCATTTGGTATTTTGCAGCCATTGGCCGATGGTGTTAAGATGTTTATGAAAGAGGAAATTATTCCGGCTTCATCCAACAAATGGTTATTTATTGTGGGGCCAGGTTTGGCTTTACTTTGTGCTTGTATTGGTACAGCTGTTATTCCATGGGGTAGTCCGATGGAAATTGGCGGAAAAATCGTTCCACTACAAGTTGCTGATATTAACGTTGGTGTATTATACATTTTTGGTGTAGTTTCTTTAGGTGTTTATGGCGTTATGATTGGCGGTTGGGCATCTAATAATAAATATTCGCTATTAAGTGCTATTCGTGCTGCATCGCAAAATATCAGTTATGAAATTGCAATGGGTTTATCAATCATCGCTTTGCTTTTGATGACAAACACCTTAAGCTTAAAAGAAATTGTTGACCAGCAACATGGCTGGAGATGGAATGTATTGTATCAACCATTAGGATTTTTAATTTTCATGGTTTGTTCATTTGCTGAAACCAACCGTGCACCTTTCGATTTACCTGAATGTGAAACTGAATTAATCGGTGGTTACCATACGGAGTATTCTTCAATGAAATTAGGTTTCTATTTATTTGCTGAATACATCAACATGTTTGTATCATCAGCAGTAATGGCAACTTTATATTTCGGAGGATACAATTATCCAGGTATGGATTACATGGCTACGCTTTTAGGCCCAACCTGGGCACCATTGTTTGGTGTTGGAATATTCTTCGTGAAAATTGTGTTTTTCATCTTTTTCTTCATGTGGGTACGTTGGACAATCCCTCGTTTCCGTTATGACCAATTGATGAATTTAGGTTGGAAAGGCTTAATACCTTTAGCCATTGCCAACATTATAATAACTGGAATTGTGATTGCGATTATTGAGAAGTTTTAATTATGGAATCATTAAGTAATAAGAAAAAAGTACTGGAACAAAAGCCTTTGAGCTTTATGGAACGCATGTACCTGCCTGCAATTGCAAAAGGTATGGGCATTACCATTAGTCACTTATTCAAAAAAGAGGCTACAGTAAGATATCCAGAAGTAGAACGTGAATTTTCGGCTAACTTTAGAGGGATGCACTCGCTTAAACGCGATGAAAACGGAAAAGAGCGTTGTACGGCTTGCGGTTTATGTGCATTATCTTGTCCGGCTGAAGCAATTACCATGATTGCCGCTGAGCGTAAAAATGATGAGAAGCATTTATACCGCGAAGAAAAATATGCAGCAACTTATGAAATTAATATGTTGCGTTGTATTTTCTGCGGATTATGTGAAGAGGCTTGTCCGAAAGAGGCCATTTACCTAGACGGACCAATTGTACCAGCTGATTATTTACGTAAAGATTTCATTTACGGAAAAGATAAGTTGGTTGAGGCTCCATTGGAGATGAAAAAATAGTATTATGGTTCGTGAGGACACGAACCATGGCAGATAGTAAAAAATAAACTGTTGTCATCCTGAGCTTGTCGAAGGACTAAACATATTACCAGTGCGTCATTGCGAGGAACGAAGCAATCCTAAAGCGATGACAATAAAAATGAGATTGCTTCGTGCCTCGCAATGACGAGGTGTACTAACAAATAACAAATTAATGAGTACACAAGTATTCTATTTCGTAGCCACATTAAGTATCATCTTTTCGCTGATGGTGATTTTTGCAAAAAATCCAATCCACAGTGTATTGTACTTAATCCTTACTTTTTTCACATTCACGGTACATTACGTATTGTTGAATGCACAGTTTTTGGCTGTTGTAAATTTCATTGTTTACATGGGTGCCATCATGGTATTATTCCTATTTGTACTGATGCTCCTCAACCTAAATAAGGAAACCGAGCCGGTAAAATCGCCATTGATTAAAATTGTAGGTGTAATTGCAGGCTGTTGCCTGGTTGTAACCTTAGTTGGTTCTTTCAAAGCGGCAAGCATTAACAGTCCTTTAATTTTGAAAAATCAGGGATTAGGTTTGGTAGAAAACTTAGGTAAAGAGCTTTTTGGGCCATTCTTATTACCATTCGAATTATCATCTCTATTACTGTTGGCAGCAATGGTTGGAGCCGTTTTATTATCTAAAAGAGATGAGGTAGAAGCATAATGGAAAATTTAACTACACAAATGGCAGGCGTTCCGCTAAATCACTACATCTATTTATGTGCAATTATTTTCACAATTGGTGTAATTGGTGTGTTAACGCGTAGAAATGCAATCGTAATTTTTATGTCGGTTGAGTTGATGTTGAATGCTGTGAACTTGCTTTTAACAGCTTTTTCAGTACATAGCAACGACCCATCTGGACAGGTTTTCGTATTCTTTATTATGGCGCTTGCTGCTGCAGAGGTTGCAGTTGGTTTGGCGATTATCGTAATGGTTTACAGAAATACGAAATCGATAGATATTAATGTTTTAAATCGCCTTAAGTGGTAAATATATTATAAGAATGACAATAGAACAATTGATTTGGTTAGTTCCGTTACTTCCTTTTTTAGGGTTTGTAATTAACGGACTGGGCAGAAAATCTTTATCTAAAGGACTTGTTGGTATCATCGGAAGTGGCGTAATTCTAGCTTCTTTTATCATCAGCGTAGTTATTTTCTTTAGTTTACAAGGCGATACACAAAAATCTCACGAAGTATTTTTATTTGACTGGATTAGCGCAGGCACACTGCACATTCCTTTATCATTTCTGGTTGACCCATTGAGTTCAATCATGCTTTTGATTATTACCGGAATAGGTTTCTTAATCCATTTATATTCTACCAGCTACATGCATGATGATGAAGGATTCGGTAAATTCTTCTCTTATCTGAATCTGTTTGTGTTCTTCATGCTCTTGTTGGTATTGGGCTCAAACTATATCGTTATGTTTATTGGTTGGGAAGGCGTAGGTTTATGCTCATACCTTTTAATCGGTTTCTGGTATACCAACAGTGCTTATGCATCGGCAGCAAAAAAAGCTTTCGTAATGAACCGTATTGGAGATTTAGGCTTTTTATTGGGTGTGTTCTTAATATTCAACTTATTCGGAAGTGTTGAGTTCTCGAAAATCTTTCCTCTGGCAGCGAATATGTTGCCAGGTAACAATACCTTGATTTTAATCACCATTTTATTATTTATCGGTGCCTGCGGTAAATCGGCACAATTGCCATTGTTTACCTGGTTACCAGATGCAATGGCTGGACCAACACCTGTTTCTGCGTTAATTCACGCGGCAACGATGGTAACGGCTGGTATTTATATGATTGCCCGTTCGAGTGTATTATTCGACCTTGCGCCGTTTACACAAAACATTATTGCAATTGTTGGCGCAGCAACGGCATTAGTAGCCGCGATTATTGCTTTAACCCAAACAGATATTAAAAAAGTATTGGCTTATTCAACGGTATCTCAATTAGGATATATGTTTTTAGGCTTAGGCGTTGGCGCTTATACGGGTTCATTCTTTCATGTATTAACTCACGCATTCTTTAAAGCATTATTATTCTTAGGTGCAGGTTCGGTAATTCATGCCATGCATCACGAACAAGATATGCGCCACATGGGCGGATTGAGAAAGAAACTTCCAATTACTTTCTTAACGATGATGATTGGTACAATCGCTATTGCAGGTTTACCGCCATTCTCTGGTTTCTTTTCAAAAGATGAAATTTTAGCGCATGCTTTCCAGGCGAGTCCTATCCTTTGGGGAGTGGGTGTACTAACCGCATTCTTAACCGCTTTTTATATGTTCAGAATGATGTTCCTTACTTTCTCAGGAAAATACAGAGGCACACATCACGAAGAAAGTCATGTTCATGAATCGCCAGCAGCAATGACTACTCCGCTAATCATTTTAGCTGTTTTAGCTGCAATCGGTGGAGCGATTAACATTCCTCACGTTTTCGGTGGAAATGAATGGTTGGCACATTGGTTAACTGGAGCTGGTGTTGCGCAACACGAATTAGATTTAAGTCATTCAACGGAATATGCTTTAATGGGTACTTCAGTTGTAGCTGCAATTATCGCTTTGCTTTATGCTTATACGAGATATGTAAAAGGCGCCCGTGTTCCTGTTGCTGATGAAGCACCGCGTTCTGCGTTAGCAAAATTATCTTATCATAAATTTTATTTAGATGAGATTTACGATTTCATCATTACAAAACCACTAGATGCTTTTTCAAGATTTTTCTACAGAATTATCGATACCAAATTCATTGATGGAATTGTGAATGGATTGGGTTGGCGTACAAGCGAGGCCAGTAAAGGTGTTCGTTTATTACAAAGTGGAAATGTAGGTTTCTATATTTTTATGATGGTAGTTGGTATCATCGCATTGCTTGCTTATACATTTTATTACATCTAAAAAGGGTTCAAAAATAAATAATGGAACAACTTTTACTACTTATATTTCTTCCGCTTGTGGGTGCTATCATTACAGCATTTGCAGGTAAGTCGGCTAAAATCGTTTCAACCGTAATTTCGGTTGCTTCCTTAGGCTTGGCGTTGTTTATCGCCTGTAACTTCATTCCAAATGCAAGTACACAGTTCGAAGCGAACTTACCATGGATTGCTGATTTGGGCATTCGTTTTCACGCAGGTATCGATGGAATCAGTATGCTTGTGGTGTTACTGACGAATTTGCTAATTCCGATTATCATTTTATCAAGCTACAAACACGATTATAAAAATCCATCTGCTTTTTATGCATTGATTTTATTCATGCAAACCGGTTTATTATTGGTGTTTACGGCAATGGATGCTTTTCTTTTCTACATCGGATGGGAAGCCGCATTGATTCCAATTTATTTCATCTGCGCATTCTGGGGCGGAAAAGATAGAATCCGTATTAACATGAAGTTCTTCGTTTACACGATTGCAGGTTCACTGTTTATGTTGATGGGGATTATTTATTTGTACTTACAAAACCCTGCTCACAATTTCGATATTCAAGCTTTTTATGCTTTAAATTTAGATAGCGCACAGCAAGGCTGGATTTTCTGGGCTTTCTTTATTGCTTTCGCGATTAAGATGCCGATTTTCCCATTCCATACCTGGCAACCAGATACCTATACAGCAGCGCCAACTCAGGGTACGATGTTGTTATCAGGTATTATGTTGAAAATGGGTATTTACGGCGTAATCAGATGGTTGTTGCCAATCGTTCCGGCAGGTGTTCAGGATTGGTCTTGTCTGGCAATGGTACTTTCAATTATCGGCATCGTTTACGCTTCACTAATCGCATTTACACAGAAAGATGCTAAACGTTTGGTTGCTTATTCTTCAATTGCTCACGTTGGACTAATCTCGGCAGGTATATTCGCATCCTTTAATCTTGGAAATCTTGGTGTACAAGGGATACAAGGTGCAATGGTACAGATGTTAAGTCACGGTATTAACGTAGTTGGTTTGTTCTTCGTTTTAGATATTATCTTTTCTCGTACCAAAACTAACAAAATTGAAGAATTGGGCGGCATTGCTAAATCGGCACCACAACTGGCAATTGTATTCTTAATCATTGTTTTAGGAACTGTAGCTTTACCAGGAACCAACGGTTTTATTGGCGAGTTCTTATTATTAATGGGTGTTTACAATTACGAAATTTGGGCAGCTGCAATTGCAGGTTTGACCATTATTTTCGGAGCAGTTTACATGTTGCGGATGTACCAAAATGTAATGCTTGGCAAAACCAACGAATTAACGATTACATTCACCGATATTCAGGGAACTGAGAAATTGGTTCTTTATATTATCTGTGCATTAATTATCATTTTGGGTGTTTATCCAAAACCATTATTGCACTTAACAGAGGCATCTGTGCAGCATTTATTAGAGCAGGTAAATCAAAAATTAACATCAGTAAAATAAGCAATGAATATTATCATAACCATTAGTATAACCGCTTTTATTGTACTTTATGCAGGTTTGTTTAAAGCAAATAAAGCATTATTACCGCTTACTGTTGTTGGCTTACTTACTGCCTTAGGCTTTACATTCTTCGCATGGAATGGTAATGCCGTTCATTTCGGCATGATGCAAACTGATAATTTCGCTTTGGCATTTTCTGGTGTTTGTATTATTGGAACGCTTTTGATTTTCTTATTAACACAAAATTATTTCCACGCTAAGAGCGATAACATAGCCGAATATTACACTTTAATTCTTTTTGCCCTTGCGGGGATGATTATGATGGTGTCGTACAAAAACATGGCGATGCTGTTTGTTGGTCTGGAAATCATGTCGGTAAGTTTATATATCCTAGCAGGTATTCGTAAAAAAGACTTCGCCTCGAACGAGGCTTCGTTGAAGTATTTCTTAATGGGCGCATTTTCTACCGGATTCTTATTATTTGGTATCACTTTAATTTACGGGGCATCGGGTTCATTCGATTTGGATAAAATCCAGGCTTACTTAGTAGATAACAGTAAAGCGATTTCACCAATCTTTTATCCGGGTGTAATTCTGATGATGATTGGATTATGCTTTAAAGTTGGTGCTGCACCCTTCCATTTCTGGACTCCAGATGTTTACGAAGGTTCTCCAACATTGATTACGACTTTCATGAGTACAGTTGTTAAAACGGCTGGTTTTGCAGCATTTTTAAGACTGTTTTCAGATGCATTTGCCCCACTTCACGATTTTTGGGTTGCACCTTTGATTGTTATCGTTTGTATAACCTTATTTATTGGTAACGTTACGGCATTGTTCCAGAAGAACTTTAAACGTATGCTCGCTTATTCGAGTATTTCTCACGCAGGCTACTTATTGTTCTCATTGGTTGTGTTAAGCGCACAATCAGAAAACAACGTTTTAGTTTATGCTGCTGCTTATACATTCGCGTCAATCATCGCATTTGCAGTTTTAATTCTTGTAAAACAAAAAACAGGAAGTGATAGCTTTGAAAGCTTCAATGGCTTAGGAAAGAAAAACCCGTTAGTTGCTTTAGCGCTTACAGTGGCAATGCTTTCTTTGGCGGGTATTCCACTAACAGCAGGTTTCATTGGTAAATACCTGATGTTCCTGAACGTAATGGGCGAATACAAAATGCTTTTGGTTGCATTCGCCATCTTAAATGCATTAGTTGGCTTTTATTATTATTTCAAGGTTATCGTTGCAGTTTGGTTTAAAGATGGTGCAGAAGTTGAGCTTTCAACTCCAGTTCAATATAAAGTGGTTTTGGCTGTTTCAGTCGCGATTACTCTTATTTTGGGTATTTATCCTGCAATTATTTTAAACCTAATATAGGTATGCACTTGTTTAATAATTATTTGTAGTTTTACGAATAATTGAATATGCACGATTTTTGGACTAACCTTCAGCATTTAATTTCTCCCGAAAAATTATTGAGGGAAGGCGGTTTCTATCTGGTTGTGTTTGTCATATATGCAGAAACAGGCTTGTTTTTTGGTTTTTTTCTGCCAGGCGATTATTTACTATTTCTTGCAGGCATGTTTGTGGCTACTGGCAAACTGGATGTTAACATTGCAGTTCTGCTTGCCGGATTATGCGTTGCGGCTATCTCAGGCAACTTTACAGGCTACTGGTTTGGAAGAAGAACCGGGCCGTTGTTGTATACCAGAAAGGATAGTTTTTTCTTTAAAAAGAGATATTTAAAAGCAGCCGAAGATTATTATAACAAACAGGGTGCTTTTGCATTAATTATGGGAAGATTTGTTCCAATAGTTAGAACTTTTGCCCCGATTTTTGCTGGCGTTGTAAAGCTAGATTTTAAAAAGTTTGCTTTCTACAATATAGTTGGAGCATTACTTTGGATTTGTTCATTAACCTTATTGGGCTACTTTTTGGGCAGAAGATTTGAAAAAGAAATTAACGATTACTTATTATATATTATTATTGGCTTTATCCTTATCACAACTATACCATTATTAATTACCTTTGTAAAAAATAAAGTAACAGTGAAAGATCCTGAAGAGGATAAGACAGATTTAAATTAAAATGGCAAAAGACGAAACTCACGCTTGGCATAGCGTATCCCCTGGAAAAAACGTTCCAGAAGTTGTAAACGCAATCATTGAAATTCCAAAAGGCTCAAAAGCCAAATACGAAATAGATAAAGAATCTGGTTTAATAAAACTAGACAGGGTTCTTTTTTCATCAGTAATGTATCCTGCTAACTATGGCTTTATTCCGCAAACTTATTGCGATGATAAAGATCCTTTAGATATTTTAGTGCTTTGTTCGGTAGATGTTTATCCAATGACATTAATTGAAGCAAAAGTAGTTGGGGTTATGCATATGGTTGATAATGGTGAACAAGACGATAAAATTATTGCAGTTGCTGCACATGATATGTCTGTAAACTACATTAATGATTTGGATGAATTACCTCCACATCAAATGAAAGAAATTGTTCGTTTCTTTCAGGATTATAAAGCATTAGAAGAAAAAAATGTAACTATCGAACATTTACTTGGTGTTCGCTATGCACACAAAGTAATTAAAGAAAGCATAGAACTTTATAACACAACATTTAGAGAATTAGCTTAATGGATTTACCCACGGTCTGTTTGTTTTTAAATTTAAAGATAAGCGCAATCCTACCATCAACAAACCTGGCGATGGTTGCCTTAGAGGAAGCTGATACAACATCAGTTGGATGGCGGTTATTTTTTGCTCTATTTTTGGTACTATTAAACGGATTTTTCGTTGCAGCAGAGTTTGCAATTGTTAAAGTTCGGGCATCGCAAATCGAGATAAAAGCAAAATCTGGCAGTAGTGTTGGTAAAATGGCTAAAACAATCATTCATAATTTGGATGGATATTTAGCCGCAACACAATTAGGTATAACGCTTGCATCACTTGGTTTAGGTTGGGTTGGTGAAGGCGTTATGCATACTATTTTTAAAAACCTTTTCGATAGTTTGCAATGGGGATTTAGTGATGCAACAATTCATACAGCATCAACAATTGTGGCTTTCTCTCTAATCACCATTATGCATATTGTATTTGGTGAGTTGGCTCCAAAATCATTTGCCATTCAAAGACCTGTTGCAACGACGCTTTTTGTATCGGTTCCGCTTCAAATTTTCTATGTAGTATTCAAACCATTTATCTGGACTTTAAATAGCTTAGCGGCGATAATTTTAAAACCATTTGGTATTGATACATCTGCCGGTCATGAATCTTTACACAGTACCGAAGAGCTACAGTATTTACTAGATCAAGGTAAAGAAAGCGGTGCATTAGATAACAATGAGCACGAATTAATAAAAAACGTTTTTGACTTTAATGAGCGTGTTGTAAAAAATATTATGGTTCCTAGAACCAAAATTTCTGGTATCGAATTATCTTCTACTAAAGAAGATGTAATTGATAAAATCATCAAAGAAGGATATTCTCGTTTACCTGTATATGATGAAATAATGGATAAAATTGTTGGTATTATTCATGCCAAAGATATTTTGCCACTTGTTGCATCTGGAAATCAACACTGGACATTAAACGACATCATCCGTAAACCTTATTTCGTTACAGAAACAAAAAAGATTAACGATTTAATGAGCGAGCTTCAAAGCAACCGCATACAAATTGCTATTGTTTTGGATGAATTTGGTGGTACAGCTGGAATGGTAACACTCGAAGATATCGTTGAAGAACTTGTCGGTGAAATTCAGGATGAGTATGATGAAGAAAAGCCATTGGTGGAGAAAATTTCAGATAATGAATTTATTGTAAATGCATTTGCAACTGTTTACGATGTGAACGAACATTTGCCCCACGATTTACCGGAGGACGAAGATTTTGACACGATGGGCGGCTTAGTTTCTCATGTTTTTGAAAGAATTCCAGAGGTAGGAGAAAGCAACGAATCTTATGGTTATCTGTTTACCATTCTTAAAAAAACAGAGCAAAATATCGAAACGGTTAAACTAGAGTTGGTACTCAATAAAGAAGATATGGTTGATAATCACTAATTTCAACTATGAATATTTTTTACACTCCAGATATATCAGGTTCTTCATACATCCTAAATGAAGAAGAAAGTAAGCATTGTGTTAGGGTTTTAAGATTATCTGTTGGTGCAATAATTTACCTTGTTGATGGAGTTGGAGGGTTCTACACCGCTGAAATTACATCTGATAGCCCTAAAAAAGTTACCCTTAAAATTCTCAACGTTGAAACTGAGTATGCCAAGAGAAATCATTATCTGCACATAGCCGTTGCACCAACCAAGAATATCGATAGGTTAGAGTGGTTTTTAGAGAAAGCTACCGAGCTTGGAATAGATGAAATAACACCAATTATCACAGATAGGTCTGAGCGAAGAGTTGTTAAAGAAGATAGATTAAATAAAGTAATTACATCGGCCGTTAAGCAATCAATAAAAGCTTATCATCCTAAAATGAACGATGCAATTTCATTTGATTCTTTCTTAAAACAACCATTTGATGGAGATAAATTAATTGCGCATTGCATTGATAATGAAGGGAAAAAATATATCTCTGATTTGGTAACTCCGTTTCAAAAATATTTAATACTAATTGGTCCTGAAGGTGATTTTACACCCAATGAAGTGGAACAGGCTTTGAATAAAGACTTTAAACCACTAACTTTAGGTAATAACAGATTAAGAACAGAAACTGCAGCACTTGCAGCCTGTTTCGAAATCAACTACCTAAACCGATTGTCAGTTTGAAATTTTCAATAACCAATTTACAATTTTCAAAAATAGCAAGGTTGCTTGCATGCTGCTCTGGCCTTTTAGCTTTTAGCTTAATCCTTTGTTCTTTTTCCTTTCCTCCATCATATCGAATGGCTAAGTTAAAATATAACGGTGGCGGAGATTGGTATGCGGATAGAACTGCACTTCCTAATTTAATTGCTTTTTGTAATTCGAATTTGAGAACAAATTTTTACGCTGAAGAAAGCATCGTAGAAGTTGGTAGTAAAGAATTGTTTAATTTCCCTTTCATTTATATGACAGGGCATGGTAATGTGGTTTTTAGCGATCAGGAAGTCAAAAATCTAAGACAATATTTAACTGGAGGTGGTTTTCTTCATATCGATGATAATTATGGCTTAGATAAGTTTATTCGTCCGCAAATGAAGAAGGTTTTTCCAGAATTGAGTTTTGTTGAATTACCTGCTAATCACTCCATCTATAATCAAAAATTTAAATTCCCGAATGGATTGCCAAAAATCCACGAACATGATAACAAAAGACCACAAGGTTTTGCCTTAATTTACAAAGGCAGAGTGGTTTGTTATTACACATTTGAATGCGATTTAGGTAATGGGTGGGAAGATTTTGGAACATATCCTGAAGATACTCAGGAAACACGCTCACGAGCGCTTAAAATGGGCGCTAACTTAGTTCAATATGCTTTAACTCAATAGTTATGTATAAAATAAAGGTTAATGATGATTTTCAATTTGATGTTGAAGAAAAATCAAATGAATTTTATGTGAATGGCTCAAAATTAAATGTCGATTTAAGTTCGACTTCATCTAATTCAAGTAGCATCATCTACAACAATAAATCATTTAACACTGAAATTGTTGAACTTAACAAAGTTGATAAGACATGCACTATCAGAGTTAATGGAAATAATTACACGCTAAAAGTTGAGGATAGATTTGATCAGTTATTAAAACAACTCGGTTTAGATAATATAGCTTCTGCTAAAATTGCTGAAATTAAGGCGCCAATGCCTGGTTTAGTTTTAGATGTTATTGTAGAAGAGGGAACTGAAGTTAAAAAAGGAGATAATCTTTTGATACTAGAAGCGATGAAAATGGAGAATATTATTAAATCGCCAGCAGATGGTATTGTAAAAAAGATAGCTGTTACAAAAGGAGATAAAGTAGAAAAGAATCAGGTTTTACTCCAATTCAAATAGAAATATATTTTAAAAAGAAAGGCTCCGATTTTGGAGCCTTTCTTTTTAATTATCTTTTAGGATTGAAAGCTTTTGGTTTAGCTTGCTTAAAGTTTCGTTTACCAGCAGTGCTGATTTCCGGTGCTCCAAGCATAGTCATTGCGCAACGGAATCCAACTTCAGCAGAAGAATCGTCTTGTTGTAAGAAACGACGAGTTGCAGGATTTAACCAGTAAGCCATATCGTTCCACGAACCGCCTTTATAAACTCTCGATTTGTCATTCACTAATGAAATGCCTTCATCGTTAAGCAATTTGTTTTGTCTGTCGCGATATCCTCTTTCATCTGCCTGATAAGAAGTTACCATTGCAGTTGGGTCTGGAGATTTAGCAATTGAATCGGCTCTTTTCGCTAAAGCTTGTTTCTCTGCCCAGGTTAATTTTTTACCTGAGTAAGCGTTAGCTTTAATTGGTTTGCCGTATTTATCTAAGGCAATTTTACCGTTAGCAGCATCTGCTAATTGTTTGTCCTGGAATTGGTTACCACGATAAGGGTTAAATGCTTCAGCATCAGTAAAAGTACCAGTACGATAAACGTCATTTACCCATTCGTTAACGTTTCCGGCCATATTATACAAGCCAAAATCGTTTGGATTGTAAGAAAGAACAGGGGCAGTTAAATCTGCTTTATCATTTAATGAACCACCAACACCCATGTAGTCACCAGCTCCTCTTTTAAAGTTGGCTTGTACCAAGCCTCTTGTTTTTTTACTTGCAGAACTAACACCTAAGCCATTCCATGGATAAATTTTATTCTGGTTTATGTTTTCATACTCCGTATTTCCGATTAAACCTAATGCGGCATATTCCCATTCAGCTTCAGTAGGTAAGCGGTATGGTTGCATAATCACACCATCTTCTAAAGTAGCATTTCTTGTTGGTATTGCATTACCACCTCTTCCACCGGCAGCACCAACAGATGCACCAGCTTTAGCATTGTAATCTTTAGGGGCATTTTTACCTTTATCATCATACTGGCCATTTAAGTAAGCATCAGTATTAAAAGGTTTGTCGGGTCTTGTAGTTGCAGCAGCTGTAGTTGTATTACTTCTTGCCGGACTATTGCCTTGCGCCAGTGTTTTGTAATCGGTTAATATACCTTTTTGGCGAAGGATGTACTCATTTGCCTGAGAAGTTCTCCACTCGCAAAAACGAGAAACTTGCTCCCAGCTCACACCAACAACAGGATAATCTCTATAAGCAGGATGTCTTAAATAGTTATCTACGTAAGGCTCGTTATATGATAATGCACGACGCCAAACTAAAGTATCAGGTAATTCATTATAGTAGAATTCTCTATCTTCAGGATAACTTGTTCTAATCCAGTGTAAATATTCTAACCAATCTGTATTAGAAACTTCTGTTTCATCCATATAAAAAGATGGAACTGTAACTTGTCTTTTGTAGTTGTAAATATTAGGTTCAACACCGGCTACTTCAATAGCACTACCACCGACAACCAAAACACCACCTTCAATAGGGATTAAACCTGGCCCGGGTGCACGTTTATACTTTGTAGCAACAGCAAAACTGCCATAAGTTTTGTTGTTCTTATCAGCATAGGGGATACCAGTTTTACTTGATACACCACCTTTGTTTCCTCCACAAGAAGATAAAAGCGTAGCAACGGCAAGACAGGTTAAAGAATATAGTAATTGTTTTTTCATATGATGCAATATCACGGATTAGGGCTTATTCAACCGATAAATTTACGGAAATTTAAATGATTTAGTAAAATTTGTGTTAATAAATGTTTTGAATATATTTTTTTAAGCAAAACGTATTAATAATCAATGTATTGTGTTTTATTAAAAATATTTGAAAAAGTAAAATTAGTTGATGTATTGAAAGTAAATTGGTGTGCTTATTGTCGTACAATATTTCCAAATTAATTAGTTTAAAAGGTTAAGGTTATGTTTAAGAAAATAATAATTATAGTTGTATCGCTATTTGTACTTTTATTAGCAGCTGCAGCAGCAGTTCCAATGTTTTTTAAAAAGGAAATCGATGCGAAAATAAAATCTTCCATAAATGCAAATGTTAATGCAAAGGTCGATTTTAAAGCGCTCGATTTGTCGCTAATTTCATCTTTCCCCAACGTGGGCATAAAAATCAACAATTTATCTGTTATTGGTATTGATAGTTTTGATAAAGATACGCTTGCAAATGTTAAACAACTGCAATTAAATGTTAATTTATTAAGTGTTTTAAAAGGCGAAACCTATCAAATTAATTCTGTTAACCTCGAAGAACCAAACATTTTTGCTAAAGTATTGAAAAGCGGAAAGGCAAATTGGGACATCATGAAACCTGATTCTGCTCAAACTACGGCGGAATCGAAACCAACTACTTTTAAAGCTGCATTACAAAAATATTCTATAGAGCAGGGAACTGTTATTTATGACGATGCCTCATTAGGTTTTTACATGAAACTGGATAGCTTGAATCATACGGGAAAGGGAGATTTTACACAAGATTTATTTACGCTTGATACAGAATCGGATATTGAAAAACTAACTGTTAAATACGGCGGAATCTCTTATCTGAATGGTGTAAAGTTGAATGCAGAGCTTCCTATTGAAGTAGACATGAAAAACATGAAATTTACTTTCGCAGATAATAAAATTAAACTAAACGAACTCCTTTTATCTGCGGTTGGATATTTAGCCATGCCAAATAAAACAGATATGGTAATGGATTTTAAGTTTGATGCAAAGGAATCTGAATTGAAAAATTTTCTTTCTTTAATCCCATCAATTTACGCAGCTAATTTTAAGGATTTAGAAGCAACCGGTAAATTTTCTATGAATGGTGTTGCTAAGGGTACTTATAATGAAAAATCGCTACCAGCTTTTAACGCTAATTTATTGGTACAAAATGGAAAGATTAAATATCCATCATTGCCGTCGGCGATAAATAATATTCAGATTAAATCTCAGATAAGCAATCCTGATGGTGTGATTGATAACACGGTTATCAATGTTCCGGCGTTTCATTTAGAATTTGGGCAAGTGCCTGTTGATGGCAAGTTGTTGGTTAAAAATCCGGTTTCCGATCCATTTGTAGATATGGCTTTAAAAGGGAAATTAGATTTGAAACAGTTAACAGCCATTTTCCCAATGAAGTATATGGTTTTAAGCGGTATTTTAGATGCAGATGTTAAGGCTGCAGGTCGGAAATCATCTATTGATAAACAACAATACGAGGCATTTAAGGCATCAGGACAAATCATTGCAAACAATTTTAATTATGCTGGTAAAAACGTACCAATGCCGATAAGTGTTCCTTCCGCAAAATTAACATTCAGTCCGAAAAACATTACCTTAAGTAACCTTTCTGCCAAAGTTGGAAGTAGCGATTTTGCTGCAAATGGTTCATTAAATAACTATTTGAGTTACTTTTTCAATAAAAACCAATCGCTTCAGGGCAATTTTAATATGTCTTCAACTCTCATTAACGTTAATGAATTAATGGGACCAAAAGCTACAGAAGCAGCATCGGCTAAAACCGTAAATTCAAAGCTTTCAGTATTTGAAGTGCCCGATAAAATAAATTTTAGCATTGCTGCAAAAGCCAACAAAGTAATTTATGATAATTACGATATCTCGAACGCCAATGGTATCCTTTTAGTTAAAGATAAAACAATAACTTTTAAAGATTTAGGCATGAATATGTTGGATGGCAGATTAAGAATGAATGGAACTTATGCCACTTTAAATCCTAAAAAACCAAGAATTGATGTTGATTTTGGAATTGATAAAATGAACATTCAAAAGGCCTTTCAGGCATTTAATACAATAAAATTATTGGCGCCAGTAGCAAAATATGCAAAAGGTTCTTTCTCAACTGATTTAAAATATAATTCGGATTTAGATGAAAATATGATGCCTGTTTATTCTAGCATAAATGCTGAAGGATTAACAAACATTATTCAGGCAATGATTGATGGTTTTGAGCCTTTAAACAAGTTGGCATCTTCTTTAAGTTCTGATAAATTAAAAAAACTAGAGCTTAATAATGTAATTACGAAGTTTAAAATAAAAGATGGAAGATTGAATGTTGCTCCTTTTGATATTAAGAAGGATGGAATTGTTATGAACGTTCAAGGCTCTAACGGTTTGGATCAAACTATGGATTACGATCTTGCTATGAATGTTCCACGAGCAATGCTTGGTGCAAAAGCGAACGAAACGGTGAACACAATGCTTGGTAAATTAAACAGTAAAGCCGGAACAAATGTTAGCATGAGTGACAATGTTAAGGTTAATGCAGTTTTGGGCGGTACTTTTTTAAAACCTACAATAAATTTAAAATATGGAATTGCTGATGCAAAAGCTTCAGCTAAAGAAGCTGTTAACTCAGTTATAGCAGAAAAGAAAGCAGAATTACAAACCAAAGCCCAGGCTAAAATTGATACCGTAAAAGCAAAAGCTACCGAAAAAGTTAAAGATGCTATCGCTGATAAACTCAATAATCTTTTCAAGAAAAAGAATAATAATTAATACCGAACCGAGCTGCAAAAAGTGAGAAATAAATAGTGTAAAATAAGATTTTCAGTTTTTATAAAATTTCGTAGTTTTAGTTAGTAGAAACTTGTAAAATGGTAAGTTTACTGTAAAATATAAATTGAGCTTTTACGTTTGATGATTATATTCTTTAAAAGTATTAACTTACCTGAAATCTTAAATACATACCCTAAGGATGAATTTCAAGTACATTTGTAAACTTGCATTTTCTGCGTTATCGGCAGTTTTGGTATTTGGCAAGGCGAATGCACAGGTAACAATTGGTAATACACAAACAAACGGTAGTGAATCAAATAACATCATTACTGCTGTTCCATTTTTATTAATTACTCCCGATGCAAGAGCAGGTGCAATGGGTGATGCAGGTGTCGCCATTCTAGGTGATGCAAATTCTGCTAGTATAAATCCTGCTAAGCTTGCTTTTTTAGAGAAGCCTTATGGTTTTTCTCTTTCCTATAGCCCGTGGTTAAAAAATCTGGTGCCTGATATTAATTTGGCATATGTTGGCGGTTTCTACAAGTTGGATGATAGAAACACAATTGGTGCATCATTAAGATATTTCTCTTTAGGTCAAATTCAACTAACGGATATTAATCAGCAAGATTTAGGTATTGCAAATCCGAATGAACTTGCATTTGATGTAACTTTTGCCCGTAATTTCGGTAAAGAATTTTCTTTGGGAACTTCCCTGAGGTATATTTATTCAAATCTTGCTTCGGGACAGTTTTCTTCTACAGGACAGGTTAGAGCAGGTAGCGCATTAGGCATTGATATTGCCGGATTGTATAAAACGCCAACTACTATGTTTGGCAAAAACGCAATTGTTTCTGCAGGAGCGAACATTTCGAATATAGGTACTAAAATGAGTTACTCTGATGGTGGAGAGAACTATTTCTTGCCAACAAATTTTAAACTTGGTGGCGCATCAACAATAGAAATTGATGATTTTAATACTTTCACTTTTGCTTTAGATTTTAATAAACTCCTAGTTCCAACGCAACCAATTTACGATTCTAACAACAATATTGTAAAAGGGAAAGACCCGAACCGCTCTGTTCCGGCAGGGATTTTTGGTTCATTTAGCGATGCACCTGGAGGTTTTAGCGAAGAACTAAAAGAGGTTGGAATTTCTACAGGTTTTGAATATTGGTATAATCAACAATTTGCAATACGCGGAGGATATAATTACCAAAGTCCGCAAAAGGGCGATAGCAGGTACTTTACTTTGGGTGCAGGTTTAAAATACAATGTATTTAATATCGATTTTGCATATCTAATTGCAAATGCACAAACCAGTCCATTGGCAAATACTTTGCGCTTCAGTCTTCTTTTTAATTTCGGCGATAAAAAAGTATTTAGATAGTTTCGTTTCGAAATATTTTGGCAATTTCGTGCCATAATTATTAATTCATTATGAAAATTAGAGTAGGTTTCGGATTTGATGTTCATCAATTAAAAGAACAACATCCTTTTGTTGTTGGTGGAGTAACGCTAGAACATCATAAAGGAGCTTATGGTCATTCTGATGCAGATGTATTGCTCCATGCAATTTGTGATGCTTTATTGGGGGCCGCAAATTTAAGAGACATTGGTTTTCATTTTAAAAATACAGATGATAGATGGAAAGGTATTAGCAGTATTATTTTGCTAAAAGAAACTATCAAATTATTAGCGGAAAAAAACTGGCAAGTTGGTAATATCGATGCTATGCTTTGTTTGGAAGCCCCGAAAATAAACCCACACATACCGGCAATGCAGCAAAATATAGCAGAGGCGATAGGTATTTCGACAGAAGATATTTCGATAAAGGCAACAACTAACGAATTAATGGGTTTTGTTGGGAGAGAAGAGGGAGTGGTTGCATATGCAGTATGTTTAATTGAACGATTGTAATTGAATAAAAAAGCCAACTAATAAATTAGCTGGCTCTTAAAACAAAAATTATTAAACCTATTTTATTCTTCTAAATAACCAAATTTTCCCTGGTTGTAATCTGCAATGGCCTGATGGATTTCAGCTTCTGTGTTCATTAAAAATGGTCCGTATTGATGAATAGGTTCATCGATTGGCAATGCACTTAAAACTAATATTACGCTATCTTCTTCTGCTTCTATCGTTATTAAATCGCCTTCGTTTTTAAAATAAATGAATGAATCTGCTTTTGCATTTTCCTGCCCATTTACAATAACCGAACCTTCAATTATCATAAAACCTGTATTATTTTCCTTCGGGAAAATAAACTCAGCCTTACCATCTTTTCTTAATCTGGCATTATAAACATCAATTGGTGTGAAGGTATTCGCGGCTCCACTAATCGTTTTATAATTCCCGGCAATTACTTCGATTTTACCTCCATCATCAGGTAAATTGAAAACCGGCATATCAGTTTGTTTAATGCCCTGATATTTGGGTTTACTCATTTTGTCTTTAGCAGGAAGATTTACCCAAAGTTGAACCATTTGAAACGGACCACCTTTGAGACTATATTCTGCCTCGTGGTATTCTTTGTGTAAAACGCCGCTTGCAGCGGTCATCCATTGCACATCGCCAGGATAAATAACTCCGCTATTTCCAGCACTATCGTGATGCGCAACGGCACCATGATAAGCAATGGTTACAGTTTCAAATCCGCGGTGTGGATGAACGCCAACACCGCGGGGATTTTTTCGGGCAGAGAATTCTATTTTAGAGCCATAATCCATTAAGAAAAACGGGTTCATATCAATTTCATATCCACTTGGGAAAAAATTATGAACTCTAAAACCATCGCCAACCATGTGTGGTGCAGGCGCTTTTAATACTTCTGCAACTTCTCTTTTTTCCATAACAGGAAATATTTAAAATTCGTTTTACCGAATTACTTATTAACTAAGCTTGTTTTACGAATTGTAATTCGCCTAAAATTCTAACTTCTTCGCTTACCATTACGCCACCTGTTTCTAAAGCTGCATTCCAGGTTAATCCGAAATCTGTACGGTTTATTTTTCCGCTTAAAGTAAAGCCAGCTTTAGTATTTCCCCATGGGTCTGTAGCGATACCACCAAATTCTGCAGTTAATTTAACAGGTTTAGTTTCGCCTTTAATTGTTAAATCGCCTTTCAAAATGTAGTCGTCGCCATCTTTTTCCATTGATGAAGATTTGAATTCAATAGAAGAAAATTTCTCTGCATCGAAGAAATCACCACTTTTTAAGTGATTATCGCGATCAGTATTTCCTGTATCTAAAGAATTAATATCTCCGGTAAAAGATATTTCTGCTTGTTCAAATTCATCACCTTCTGAGGTTAATTCTGCAGAAAAAGATTTCAGATTACCAGTTACTGTAGTAATCATTAAGTGTTTCACTTTAAATTGTAATTCGCTGTGGGTTGGATCTAATGTCCATTTTGTAGTTGCCATATCTTTTGGTTTTGATTTTTAATATTTACAACACAAAAGTAAAGCAAGGGGTTTTATCTGAGATTGATGTATGGTAACTAATTAATGATAGAAGGAGGGAATGATAGAAATATTGTTAGTTGAATGTTGATGATTTGCTACCATTCTCTCATCCAAAATTCAATCATTATAAGTATTTAGTTCGCTCTGAAATGCTTATTTGCAAGTTCTTTTCTTACTCTGCTCAAAGATTCCGGTGTAATACCCAAATAAGAGGCAATCATCCATTGTGGAACTCGTAAAGTTAAATTAGGGTATAATTTAATAAAATCGAGGTATCTTTCTTCTGCGGTAGCGCTTAATAGCATATTAATTCGCTTCTGCATAAAACGAATTGAATTATTTAGCAACTTGGTTTGCATGGGTTGTAAGCAAGGTACTTTCATGCCGGCTTGCTCCATGAAATCATTTGGCATAATTACAACTTCAGTTTGTTCAATCGCATCTATAAAAAATACAGATTGTTCATTGTTCATACTGTTTCTATCAGACATTAGCCAGTTTTCAGGCGCAAATTGAAGGATATGTTCCTTACCTTTTGAATCAATAGAATAAGCTCTTAGCAAGCCTTTGCAAACGAAAAAACCATGTTTTGTAATGTCGCCTGTATACTGAATGATTTCGTTTTTGTCGAATTTCTTTATTTTTAAATCTCCAGAAATGCTATCGAATTGATCATCTGTGATTTGTATTTTCTCTTTTAGATAATTTCTAAACTGATCAATCATAAAGAATATGAATTACTTTTTTGCAGGCTTAATATCCGAAAAATCTACACCACATTTGCAATTACCACCGCAGCCATCTTTTTTAACCTGTAAAGATCTATAAACCAAACGGCCAACATATACTAATGCAACCGCAAAAAGTAAAAAGACTAAAATCGTTTGAGTATTCATATCACAAATATAAGTTGCTTTTGGCTTTAAGAGTTCAGTTTAATGTAAAAAGGCTTACATATACTAATGCAACCGCAAAAAGTAAAAAGACTAAAATCGTTTGAGTATTCATATCACTAATATAAGTTGCTTTTGACTTTAAGAGTTCAGTTTAATGTAAAAAGGCTTACATAATTTGTCATTCTGAGCTTGTCGAAGAATATCCCCTAATTCTTCGACAAGCTTAGAATGACAGCTATTTATTCCTCCATAAAACCAACCGTTCCGCCAACCCAGTCAAAATCTGCATTATACCGAACACCAATCATTTTACCTCGACTTAATCTTGCTAAATTAAGGCATAATTGCGGTTCACCGCCATCTGGCCATAAATACATTATTCTAATTTCTGCTTTTACGCCGCCACTAGGCGATTGAACTACAGGTTCGTAAGTTACCTTTCTCTGCAAAATCCAATTTTGAGGATCGGCGATATTTTTAATATCTTCTTCTGAAACATCTATAATTACACCCATTCCAGCAAAAGAAAATAATGGTTTTAGAACGTAGTTTTCTAAATCATTTGGAATTGAACCGATTTCATTTAAAAACCTGGTTTCCGGAACGAACTCGCTTTTTAGAAATGGCATAGTGTATTTACTAATTCTGTAAAACCAATTTGGATGTGTAACCCATTCTACATCAAGTTCATCTCTCGGATCAAAGCTATTTTCAAAAATTTCTGTATTGTTAGCAACTTCATCAAATATCAATCTGTTATAGATTCTTTTAAGTTGAATTTGCTTTCCATTTTCCTCATAAAAAAGCTGATTGTTGATTTTCTTGATACCTTCTAAAGGCAAAATTTTAATGCCAAGTAGTTTTTCAGTAACAAAAAAATCAATAGCTGTTTTTTGGTTTGGCGCATCAACATCCATCAATGCAACTTCATGTGGTTGGTGTTGCCCGATTATAACTTCCTTTAAAAGTTTGATGTATTTTTCCTCATCAAAGCCATTTAAAAAATGGGTTAAAGAACTATCTATTTCGTATTTCTTTTTAAAGATATTAGCCAGGTGATTTTGAAATCCATATAAGGATGGAAAACCCTGCATTTCAATTAACATCGGTGTTAATTCTCCCGCCTCATTTTTGCAGATTCCGAAATCGAAAGTTAAGAAATGCGGCTGCTCATTCTCATTAGGCACATTCCAATCTGCCGGAATAGAATTTTTTGTTAACTCTTTAAAGTTTGGCTGCTTAATTAATTTAATAATTTCTTCGCCTGCGGCAATCAACTTTTCTTTTAACGCTAATGGGATAAATATTGGTGTTTCTGCAACCCGAAACGGAATTTCAGGATAACCTTCTTGTAGATCGGTTAAAAAATCTAAATATTTTCCTTCAGTAAACTGATGATTAAATTTTTGACGTTGAGCAGGTATCATAATTTAGTATTTGGTTAAAGGAAGATTATCAAAAGGCACGAACCAATTTTGTTGTTGCTTAAATAGCTAATGTTTTAAGATTGCTTCGTGCCTCGCAATGACGAATGCTTGGAAAAAGTATTCAGTAGAGGTAAATAGAATTTGTTTTACGCCTCCTGTAAATTCCCTATCGCTTTGTTTAAAAAATTTGGAAGAATAACACTTTGAGTAAGTACAATTCTATCTGGATCATCTAAGCTGTTAAGCATGTCGAAATACTTTGCTTCACCATGTGTATCAATGATAACCTTCTTCTTTTCATCTTGTAAAAGATACATTTTCATACCAACAGGGTCTGCTTCCGGATGAAACTGCGTACCAATAATCTCGTTAGTAAAACGAATTGACATCATGCAACGTTCCAAATCAACATGTTTACGCTCTTTTTCAATGGCCAGCAACTTTGCGCCTTTTGAATTAAAAGCTTCGAGATTTGGCTCTATTACTTGCCAATCTCTACTATCTACCGAGAAGAAGGGGTTTGTAATTCCTTCAAAAATTTCGTCTTGCTCTCCCTCTTCAGTTAGTGTAATCGGGAATATACCGAAAGCATTAGAACGTCTTTCGGTTACATTACCTAAATTATATTTTCTACATGCTAATTGAAAAGAATGGCAAATTAAAAAAGCATATTTCTTTTCTTCATTTGCAGCATTAAAGTTTTCAATCTGATCGAGAAGATTAAAAAAATCATTCTCCCATTTTTCGCCTTTACTTTCTATCGGACTTCCCGGACCACCGCTTGAAATGTATGCATCGTAATCAATGCCCGGAATTTGCCCTTTTTGCCTTAAATCAAAAATATCGAAGGTTAAATCGATATTATTTTCGTTTTTGTAACGGGATAAAATCTCCTGTATTCCCCGCATGCCCTGATTTGGAGCGCCGTTATTCATATCAATAACGGCTACCCTTAAGCTCCTTTTATCCATAATAATTTTTACATTGCACCTATAAGTGTTTGAGTGGTAATGTAATCTACCACGGCTTCAAAGTTACCTGTTTGTTCGTAAACTGCCAACTGCCTGTCTGCACCAGTTCCATGTTCTAAGATTTTATGTACGTAGTTCAGATCTTCTCTGCAACCTAATTCATCAACCACATCATCAACAAAATCTAAAAGTTCTAATACCAAATTTCGACAGTTTACTTCCATCTCTTTACCAAAATCGATTAGGTTTCCATCAATACCATACCTTGCGGCACGCCATTTATTCTCGTTAATTAAAGCACGAGAATAGTTTATGAAAGTCATGTTTTGTAAGCGAAGTTTATACAACTTAGCACAAAGCGCCTGAAACAAAGCGGTGAACGCCATCGTTTCATCAATTAACATCGGGCAATCGCAAATTCTGAATTCTACAGTGTCGAAAAAAGGATGTACGCGTATATCCCACCAGATTTTTTTTGCATTATCCATGCAATTTGTTTTGATAAGGAGCTTTACGTAGTTGTCATAATCTTCTATACTGTTAAAAATATCAGGAATTCCGGTACGTGGAAATTTATCAAATATCTTCGTTCTGAAAGATTTATAGCCTGTATTTCTCGATTCCCAGAAAGGAGAATTGGTAGATAAGGCAAAAACATGCGGCAGAAAATATCTTACCTGATTTGCAATATGTATGGCCAGCTCACGCGATTGAAAACCAACGTGAACGTGTAAGCCAAAAATTAAATTTGAACGTGCAGCTTCCTGCAGTTCGTTAACAATTTCATTATAACGGGGATGTTCAGTTATCAATTGTTTTTCCCAATGCGAAAATGGGTGTGTTCCGGCAGCGCCAATACGTAAGCCTTGCTCTCCTGCAAGTTGCGAAACGGTGTACCGCAGTTGCGAAATCTCCTTTCGGGCTTCGGAGGTTGTTTTACATATTCCAGTTCCAACTTCTACAACAGCCTGGTGCATTTCTGCCTTTACCTGGTCTTTATGTATTTTTTGTGCTGCTTCAACAATTTTTTGGTCGTGCGAGGTAAGTTCCCTGGTAACGGGATCAATTACCATGTATTCTTCCTCTATACCAAGCGTAAATTCGTTCATCCTGATGGTTATTAAATTCTAAATCCCTTTATTTTTTTGTAGCTGCTTTTTTAGGTTTTGCTGGTGCTTTTTCAGTAGTTGCTTTTTCCTGTACTTTTTTATCAGCTGGTTTTGCGGCAGTTTTTGGAGCTGCTTTTTCAAAAAGAGGTTTGCCAGCAACAGAAGCTTTTATGTATTGTCCCCATGTTAAATTATCCTGACCATCTTTTTGAGCCTTGGCTCTTTCGATTGCATAATTGGCAGTAGTTTCTACTACCCAGTCAAAGTTTTCTTGTCCAACACTTTTAATATCAGCATCTGGAGCCGGATTACAGAAATCGATTGCAATAGGCACACCATCGCGAACAGCAAATTCTACGGTATTAAAATCGTAACCTAAATATTGGCAAAGTCTTAAAGTATATTCTTCTACCGTTTTTAGTAATTTTTCGCTCGATGGTTTTGAGTCAACAGCATAACGTAAATGGTGTGGGTTACGTGGATCGTATTGCATAATACGAACATGTTTTCCTCCAATACAATACACTCTAAAATATTCATCAAAAATTATTTCTTCCTGCAACAACATTACCAATTGCTCGGTTCCGCTGTGTTTATCGAAGAAATCTTCTTTATCATGAAGTTTGTAAACATCTCTCCAACCTCCACCATCATAAGGTTTCATGTAAGCCGGGAAACCTGTGTATTCAAAAATTGCATCCCAGTCTAATGGCATTGCAAGATTAGAGAAAGATTCACCAGTAGTTCCTGTTGGATGTTGTCTTGAAGGAATTAATGCTGTTTTAGGTACAGGAACACCAATTTGTTCTGCAAGTGAGTTGTTAAAGAACTTTTCATCTGCACTCCACCAAAATGGGTTATTAATTACTGCAGTGCCGGTAATGGCTGCGTTTTTTAGTGATGCACGATAAAATGGCACATCTTGAGATATTCTATCAATTATTACAGAATAGCCTAAAGGCTGATTTTGTAATATTTTTTCGATTTTAACAGCTTCGGCTGTAATGCCTTTTTCTGCTTTCTGATTAATTCTTTCGATTACGGCTTCAGGAAAAGAGCGTTCCTGTCCAAATAAAATCCCTATTTTTTTCATTGGTACTTTTAGTTTAATTGTGCAACTAGTTATATGTATAACTAGTTAATTATTTTATTTTGAAATTGTTTTAAGCAACTATAATTGTGCAATATAATTCGGAAACATTTCTCTCCATATCGGCCAGTCGTGGTCGGCATTTTGCCTGATATCGAGCCAATGGTTTATTCCTTTTTGAGATAGAATACGCGACAAATTCTCATTATCACCCCTGCACATGTCTCTATCAGTAGTGCCCAGAACAATTTTCATGTAATGAAGTTCCGGATTACTATTATTCATTAAATTATCAACAGGATTATTGAAATAGACATCATCATTGTAAAATCCATCCAATTGTCCTGTAATGTCAAAGGCTCCACTCATGCTAAACATATGGCTAACCAACCAAGGATGGCGGAAAGCAAAGTTTGCAGCATGATATCCTCCAAAACTGCATCCGGCTGTAATAATTTTACTGTGACCGGTTTCATGTCGGGCTAAAGGTGCTACTTCTTCTAATAGATACTTATCGTACCAAATGTGATTTTTTACTCTATCTGCGGGATGTATGCTTTTGTTGTACCAGCTTAATTTATCAATACCATCCGGGCAATATATTTTAATTTTTCCTTCATTGATAAAACCCTCTACAGAGTCTATTAGTTTGAAGTCTTTATTTTCGAAATATCGCCCCATACTCGTTGGGAACAGTAGAATAGGGATACCACCGTGACCAAAGATGAGCATGTCGATTTCAGCACTTAAATTCGGGCTGTACCACTTTTTATGTTCTTCTTTAACCATACAAAAAATTTAATGCTTTAAGATATAAATTAAATTCTACAAAAATGAATGCTTTTGTTTAAATAAAAGGTTAATGTAAAAAATGGTAACTGATAATTAATAGTTTATCAAGATTTGTAACTTTGCCGAAAATTCTGAGGCGGTTGCCAGGTGTTAGGGGATTTGAATATTATGTACACAACAATTTTATCAGTAAAAGTTAATACCAGTAATTTTAAAATTCCTTCGGCTTATTTAAAGCACGAGGTTGAAATAGATATATATGCCCCTGAAGGTATTTTAGGGAATGAAAAAATAGAATTATTACTACTTAACGATGGGCAGGATGTTGCCAAAATGGATTTTGCGAAAATTTTGCAAGATGCTCATCAGAACAAAAGAAACCATAGACTAATTGTGGTTGCCATTAAAGCTTCTGCAGAGCGATTAATGGAATACGGAGTTGCAGGCATACCTGATTTTAAAGGGCGTGGCGCAAAAGCAAACTTATATTCTGATTTCGTTATAAAAGAATTATTGCCATTTGTGAAGAAAAAAATTGCAATGCCGATTAGTGGTAAAGTGGCTTTTGCAGGATTTTCTTTAGGCGGATTGTCGGCATTTGATATTGCGTGGAACAATCCTTCAGTTTTTGATGCTATTGGTGTTTTTTCGGGTGCTTTTTGGTGGCGTAAAAAAGATTTGGCTGATGGTTATACAGATGCTGATAGAATTATGCACGAGCTTATTGATACAACATCAACCAGACCTGATATGAAGTTCTGGTTAATGACAGGCACTGAAGATGAGAAAGCAGATCGTAACAAAAACTTCATTATAGATTCTATAGATGATACAATTGATGTTGTAAAATCTCTCTTAAAAAAAGGGTATAAACGCCCTGAAAATGTTTTCTACTACGAAAAAGTTGGAGGAAAACATGATGTGCCAACTTGGGAAAACGTTATGCCGGCTTTCTTAAATTGGGCTTTTGAGGTTTAAAGAATTGTAGATTAGCCATTAAAAAACAGATTTCTTAATGGTTAATTTCTCTCCTTTATCAGTTACTACAACAAATTCCTCTTTTTTAGTTTGCTCTGAATACCAGCTTAAAAACTCACATTTATCAGCGAAACTTTCTGCACTACGGCCATTCAATTCCATTATTGTTTGCCCGATGTTTAGCGATTGAGCAGTATGATTTGAAGAGCCGTTTAGTGAAACAACTTCGATTTTATTTTTGTCGTTAAAATGAAAACCTGCATCAAAACTGGTTTGTTTTTGATGCGCAATATTGCTTGGTTGCAACCAATATTTAAGGTCAGTGTTATTGAGTATTATTTGATTAAAACTCTTTTTAAGAAATAATAATCCTATTTTTTGGTGCGTATCATTCATTGCGTTTACTTTAAAGTTGTTTACCGCAACGCCACCAAAAACTACTGAATCAAGGAAAAATGAGTTAGTCGTTTTGCCAACCGACATTGAATTTAAACCCATTGAAGAACTCTTACTAGAATAAATATTTTCTGGTAATATTTTGTTCATGATTTCTTTAGTGCTACTGAATTTTAAATCCATTGTACAGCTACCTGCAAAACCAAAATCTATTAAAACATTATCGATTGTTGAGCCCTGAACAGCTAAAGTAGAAAAGTGGCGGTTGCCGATGATTTTAATCGGCATCTCTTTCATGTTATTTTGAGGAGTAAATGGTGTTTTAGAAAAGTAAACTCTGTTTTTTTGAAAATCAAATTTCCAGTTTAACTTGTTAATTACATCGCCACCAAGTAAATATGCCGTGTTGCAGTATAAAAATGGCATGTCTGCAACAACACTTGTGATGTCTGGAAAATTGTAGGAACCAATTTTTAAGTTGTTTATCTTCGCAAGATCAAGTTTAGCTGAATTTCTCTGGCTGTCATTTATTTTTGTAGAGCCTTTTCTCTTAATTTCTGAATTACTTACATTTTTGCTGTTTAGTACACCCATTCCAGCGCCTGTATCAAAAGCAAAATCAGTTTTAACATCATTTAAATAGCCTTCAAAAATTAGTAATCCTTTTTCGGTACTAAAGGATAAACTATCGATTTCATTGTTTTGCGCTATACTCTCTTTGGCGATACAAAATGCCAAGGCAATTAATAGTAATACTTTTTTCATACTTGTGTGTTCAACCTTTAAGATGTTTTTTTGCGTCAAAAGGTTGCAAGTAATTTATAAATATTATTGCTTTTTACTTCTTTTCGATAATATTTTTGCTTTGTTATGTCATTATCTTCTCGGATAAGTATTAATCCATCTAGTTCCTGTGCTTCGTATTGCATTATAGGCGATTTGCCTTATTCGTTTGTTTAGAGTTGTCAGTCCTGGGCGGCTTAATACCAGTGTTGAGATATCTGCATTACTCTCCCAAAAAATTACTTTCGAGGTTTTGGTGGTTTTTATATCGTTAGGTAAAGGTTCACGGAAACTGAAAACAAATCTTGGCGATTTATTATCCTCAGAAACAACCGCATAATTTAGATAGAGAACAAAATTTGCCTGTGACGGCGAGCTAACCAACTGAATGCTTTGTTCCTTTTGCAGCATTGCTTTGATGGAACTAGAAATGTCGGTTGGTATAGCCATCAAAACATAAAATTCTCTATTGTTGGCAATTTTAGAGATTTCTTGCCCCGAATTTTTTTGATTGGTAAATAGAAATGTTGGCGCATTTTCATTGTACGAGAAATTAAAATAATCGTTATAAGTTTTACTTTTTGTTAGCGGTAAAATTTGCTTGTTGAACATTTCCATATATTCAGCAGAACTGAGGCTGGATGCAGGAATATGAATTTTAATAATAGGACTGGAAACCCTGTATCGGTCTGATATTATAAAGAGGTCATTTTTTTTAATTTGATTTGTTGGCGCAACTTTGCCAATAGCACTATCAGGATATACTTTAAAAATACTAAAACGGGTTTTTTTATCTGCTGATGAAAAAATATTGCCAACCATAATTTCATCATTCGTGCCCTTATCCAAAGTAATTAAACCATTTTGGTTATTTATTACTTTTGATTGAAGTTTTGGAATTATCTTTTGCAAAGGCAGCCCGATTAAATTTAAATTGCTTCGGGATAATGTATCATACCGAAAACCAGGGCTTTGTTGCAATCCTTGTACAATATCGATATCATTATTTATTCTGGAGATGATTTCTTTAAGCGGTAAATCGGTTTTGCTTTTCTCGAAAATATCGATTAAAGTTTTCGTAAAGGCACCATGAGAACGACCAGACTCATCCCATACTTCAACTGCTTTTTCTTGCCATGAACAGGCGGCCAGATTGGCAAATTTAGAATTTGGTGTTTCTGATGGCCTACTCACAATTGATTTATCGCTAATTTTAAGCGTTTCGTTTAGCTTAAACGCTCTTAAATCAATTACTTCCTTTGGCGCAATTTTATTGCTTTCTATGTTAACTTTTTGATAATTATTGTGGAATGTGATTGCTTCTTGAGTCATTGAAAGATTGGAACTATAGCAGCAGTCAAATATGCTCGTTAGTGTTACACTTTTGCCAACAAAAAGATTGAACATTTTTTTTAGCATATTATCCTTAACCAAACATTCATAATTTGGAGAATATAAATCGCTCATGCAAATCGCCTGATTGTAACCTTTTTTAACTGCATCTTCTTCGTTTTCTGGATTGATGGTGTAAACCCCATGACCGCAAAAATAAAATACAACAACATCTCCCGCTTTGGTTTTATTCAGTACATCTTCCATTGCTTCGGTAAAAGTTTTTTTGGTGGCTTCTGCATTTATAAGTGTTTTAATATTCTCTTCTGGGAATTCAAAGCGATTTACTAAAAGCGATTTCATGCTTACCGCATCATTTACACAGCCCTTTAAGCTATACTTTGCACTTTTAACACCAGGTTTTTCGTAATATTCGTTAATGCCAATAATTATGGCATACTTGTTTTGTGCGATACTTATGCTTGCATATAGCGACAAAAAAAAGATGATTAGGAATGTTTTCATTTTCAGCGAAAGGTTAATTTAAAGGGATTACATTTTCATCACCGCAATGGCAGCATTTACAATGAAAATCGGAAGAAATTATAAGGTATTTATGTAGTTAAAATACAATTAATGTATTAAATTTAAAGCATAATACCCTAAAAATGAAATTAATAGCTCTGTTTTCTCTTTTTTTATTTTCTTCGATTTACACTTTCTCTCAAAAGCAGGTTTTAGATAGTTTATATAAAGACTTAGCGTCGCAAAAAACCGATACCGGCAAGGTTAGTGTGTTATACGATTTGAGTTATTCGTACCATAAATCAAAGCCCGATTCCGCATTAATTCTTGCCCAACGAGCATACAAACTAGCCAGGAAAATTAAATATTTGAAAGGAGAATCCTGGGCGTTAAATGGCTTGGCTAACGCTTTTCACTCTTTGCATAATTATCCTCGGGCAATAGAATATTTTATTGAGGAACTTAAAATTCACGAAAAAAGAGGCAAGCCTAAAAATATGGCCAACACGTATATCAGTATGGCTCTTGTGTATAGCAGTGAGAAAGAATACGATAAAGCACTTTCTTATGCTTTTAAAGCAGAAGATATCGCTAAGAAAAATAGTTTCGCCGATTTAATACTTTATTCCAAATTGAACATTGGCGATATTTACGAGAAATTGAATCAGCTTTCTTCTGCAATGATTTACACCCACAGTGCTTACGAGCTTTCGGTGCTTCAAAAAAATGAGCTGATAAAAGGAACTTCTTTAAATAATTTAGGTAACATATACCTAAAACAGAAAGATTATAAAAGTGCACTCAGTTATTACAAAAAAAGCGCTCCAATTTTAGAAAAAGTAAGCGATTTGAACACTTTGGCAGAATGTAATTTAGGGCTTGCAAAGGTTTTTAGAGCCGATGGAAAAATGGATTCTTCAATTTATTACGCAAAGAAAGTTTACGATTTAGCCATTAAAAATGAGTTTTTTGCCAGAGCTGTAGATGCAGGTTCTTTTTTGGCAAAACTTTACAAAGAGAAAAATAAAATAGATAGTGCATACGCATACCAGGAAATTTCAGTTAACCTTTCTGATTCTATAGATAGTAAAGAAAGAGCCAAAGAAGTTCAAAGTATTACAATTGCCGAAGAATTTAGGCAAAAAGAAATAGAGGAAGTAAAACTAAAAGAAGCAGAGGAGCGAAGACAAAAACTTCAGTTATTAGCCATTGGAATAATGATACCGATTTTCTTCTTTATCAGCGTTTTCTTAAGTAAAAGGAAAGTGCCAAAAAGGGTAATAGAGTTTTCAGGAGTTGTTTCTTTATTAATGCTTTTTGAATATTTAACATTATTCATTCATCCGTTTGTAGCTGAGAAATCTCATCATTCGCCGCTTATTGAGATAGTTGTTTTTGTAATTATTGCTTCGTTATTAACTCCTACGCATCATAAAGTAGAGCATTGGTTAATTAATAAGTTAACTAAATTTCGAGAACAACAGTTGTTAAAACGCCAAATGAGCCAACAAAAAGATGAATCTGCAGATTCAGAAACAGCTGAAAACTCTATTGATTAAAGCTTAATTTTTTACAGCTGGTGGTGCTTGTCCGGCTCTGCCTCCTGTATCGGTAGTATCTGTTAATGGAGCAGTTCTGGCTGCGGTACTATCCACGATTGTTGTATCTGGTGTTGTAGCGGATAGACTATCGGTTGCGGCCGCTTCTTTTTTTTCGCTGTTGCAGCTTTGTAATGAAGTAACACTTAAGGCAACTAAAAGTAATGCTGTAGAGATGATGGTTTTTTTCATAATTAATTTAGGATTAAGGTTTTATGAAGATACATTTTATTTTTTATTATAAAACTTTGTTTTTTATTTGATAGCTGAAAAATTGATTTTCATCAAATCCATAGATTTACAACACTGCATTTTGGAGGTTTCTTGAACAAGCATTTCTGATTAAACCCGGTGGCAACGGCAGCCCCGTCCCGATTTTATATCGGGATTATGAGGGCTAAAGTGTACGACGGGACCGAACCAAACTTAAATATTACTGCATTTGCTTTTCTAATTAAAAATGAGATAATTACAGTGTTATCATAGCATTAAATAGTAAGCTATATAGTAGAAAATCCATTTCTAAACATTATCTTTGCGCCAAATTTGAGGCGCATTTTATGCAAAAGATTAGAAATATAGCTATTATAGCACACGTTGACCACGGTAAAACCACGTTGGTTGATAAGATTTTACACTCTTGTTCTGTTTTTAGAGATAATGAACAAAAAGGAGAGTTGATATTGGATAACAACGATTTAGAGCGTGAGCGTGGCATCACAATCGTGTCTAAAAACGTTTCAGTTCAATACAAGGATGTAAAAATTAACATTATCGATACTCCTGGTCACGCGGATTTTGGCGGTGAGGTAGAGCGTGTATTGAAAATGGCCGATGGTGTACTTTTACTTTGCGATGCTTTTGAAGGTGCAATGCCTCAAACGCGTTTCGTAACGCAAAAAGCTTTGGCTTTAGGTTTAAAACCAATTGTGGTTGTAAACAAAGTTGATAAAGAAAACTGTCGCCCTGAAGAGGTTTACGAGCAAATTTTCGAATTGTTCTTTAACCTGGAAGCAACTGAAGAGCAATTGGATTTCCCGGTTATCTACGGTTCATCTAAACAAGGATGGATGAGTACTGACTGGCAAAAACCAACAACTGATATTTTTGCATTGTTAGATGCGGTTGTGGCTAACATTCCACCAGCACCAATCAATGATGGTACTTTACAGATGCAAATTACTTCGTTAGATTATTCGTCTTTCGTAGGTCGTATTGCAATCGGTCGTGTTCACCGTGGTACAATTAAAGAAAACCAACCGGTAACTTTAATTAAACGCGATGGCAAAATTGTTAAAACAAGAGTAAAAGAACTTTATACTTTCGAAGGTTTAGGAAAAATCCGTACTCAAGAAGTAAGTTCTGGCGATATTTGTGCGGTTGTAGGTATTGATGGTTTTGATATTGGTGATACAATCGCTGATTTCGAAGTGCCAGAGCAATTACCAGTAATTAGCATTGATGAGCCAACAATGAACATGTTGTTTACCATTAACAATTCACCTTTCTTTGGTAAAGAAGGTAAATTAGTTACTTCTCAACGTATCAAAGATCGTTTGATGAAGGAAATGGAGAAAAACTTAGCCTTAAAAGTTGTTGAAACTGAAGGTGCAGATTCATGGTTGGTTTACGGTCGTGGTATTCTCCATTTATCTGTATTAATCGAAACGATGCGTCGTGAAGGTTATGAATTACAGGTTGGTCAGCCACAGGTTATTGTTAAAGAAATTGACGGTAAAAAACATGAGCCGGTTGAAACTTTAATTGTTGATGTACCTGCAGAAGTTTCTGGTAAAGTAATCGAATTGGTAACGCAACGTAAAGGTGAGTTGTTAATTATGGAGCCAAAAGGCGATTTACAACACTTAGAATTCGAAATCCCATCTCGTGGTATTATCGGTTTACGTAACAACGTATTAACTGCTACTGCTGGTGAGGCGATTATGGCACACCGTTTCAAAGCTTACGAGCCTTGGAAAGGTACAATTCCTGGTCGTTTAAATGGTGTATTAATCTCTATGGATAAAGGTACAACTACTGCTTATTCGATTGATAAATTACAAGATAGAGGTCGTTTCTTTGTAGACCCGGGAGTTGATATTTACGAAGGACAAATTTTAGGCGAGCACATTCGCGATAACGATTTGGTAATTAACATCGTTAAAGGAAAAGCTTTAACAAACATGCGTGCTTCTGGTACTGATGATAACACCCGTATTGCACCAGCAATTAAATTCTCTTTAGAAGAATCTATGGAGTACATCCAAGCTGATGAGTACATCGAGGTTACACCGCAAAGCATGCGTTTACGTAAAATCTTCTTAACAGAACAACTACGTAAAGCAAACGGAAGTAAAAACTAATAACACTTAAATCTTCTAAAGGAGACTTTAAATAATTTAAGCCCATTTCTTAATTGAGATGGGCTTTTTTGTTTTTACCTCACTTCATTTCCCTATCTTCAAGGAGAGGGATTGCAACTAGTTTGCCAAAGCAGTAACTTTAACAGGGAGAGGTTTTTTCTTAAGTGTTAGGTGGTTAAACTGTTGAAAATCAGGTCCCACAACTCTTTTTAATATTAGTCCTTCTTTCCGCTATATCTTTTTGGCTGTCCTTCGACAAGCTCAGGATGACAGCCGAAAAAGTATACTGCTGCAATAAGGTTTAGAGAAATTTTGCTTGTGCAAGGAACAAAGTTTTTCTTGCCAAAACCATAAAAAATTAATCACTCGATTGAATTTTCGTCAGCGGAATTTCAAAACAACTACCAGGAATAAAATTCTAACAATTTTATGGCAATTGATTTTTAGCATGCCTTTAAATTTGCCTATGTAAACTAATCATGCACATTATGATTAACAAGATTTTATCCCGCTTGGGAATAGTTTTGCTAAACGCACTTTCTCTTTTGCCACTTTTTCTGCTTTACAGATTAGCTGATGCTTTTTATTTATTAATTTTTTACGTTGTTAAATATCGTAGAAAAGTGGTAAAAGAGAATTTATATAAAGCTTTTCCAGATAAAAACTCGGCAGAGCTTAATGCTATAGAAAAGGAATATTACAAGTTCCTTTCCTCTTTATTTGTTGAGGTAATTAAAATGAAAAGTATCTCAAAAAATGAGCTTAATAAACGCGTTAAGTTTAAAAATAAAGATTTGGTTGAAGCCTATTTGCAAAACAATGAAAGCGTACTTTTTTGTTCTTCGCATTATGGCAACTACGAGTGGGTTTGTATGGCAATTGGCTTAAACTTTTCTGGTCAGCATTTTCCAATTTATAAACCATTAAGCAGTGAACTGTTCGATAACTGGTTCTTTAATATGAGAAGCAAGTTCGGAAACAAAATGGTTTCTATGCGCCAAACGCTTAGAGCTGTGCAAGCCAATAAAAATGCAGCAAGCATGTTTACATTTGGTAGCGACCAAGCTCCATCAAAAGAAGAATCAATCTATTGGACAAACTTTTTACATCAGGAAACTTCAGTTCAATTAGGTATTGAGAAGATTGCAAAGAAAACAAATCGTCCGGTCTCTTATCTGAAAATAAACTATTTAAAACGCGGTTATTACGAAGTAGATTGTGTTCCAATTTGCTTGCATCCTAAAGAAACAGCAGAATTCGAAATTACCGAACTTCATACCAGGTTTTTAGAAGAAATGATAAACGAAAAACCAGCATATTGGTTGTGGAGCCACAGAAGATGGAAATATAAACCCGAAGCTAAGCTTCCAAAATTTGAAGAAAGGAAGCAAGATCTTTCAGATAGTTTGGCATAAATTCTTTTAGCTATCTTTTATATTTGCGTAGTTAACCACTGCCAATGAGATTTGTTAAAAGAAGTTTGTCAATTTTACTGCTATTATTTATTTTATTCTTCGTCGGATTATTTTCCTGGCATCCATACCTAATTCGGGTTTTACAATACCGAACGCCCGATGCTAATACCTACAAAATTTTTCCTCAGGCTGTTGTTCACAAAAGCGATTCCCCATTCCATTTTATCAGAGCTACTAATCAAAGGAATGATTTAGATACACTTCATGTATTTGATGGGAAGAATCAATTAGTAAGCCTAAAAGATTACATAAAAAACGGAGAAATCAATGCGTTTTTGGTAATTAGAAATGATTCGGTACTTTACGAAAGATATCAAAATGGCTATGCTGATAGCACACTTACAACCATATTTTCTGGCGCAAAAAGTATTATTTCGATAATGATTGGCAAAGCTTTAGAAAGCGGAAAAATCAAAAGTTTAGATGATAAAATTGTAAACTACATTCCTGAACTAAGAGCTAATTCGGCTTATCAAGACATTACAATAAAAAACCTGCTTGATATGAAATCGGGATTAGATTTTCAGGATGCTTTAGGCGGAATTACAAAAGCATTCTTTTCTGACGAAGCGAAATACTTCTACACGCATGACATGAAAGCCGAACTCCTAAAAGTAAAACTTACAAATAAACCGGGTACATTTTGGGAGTATAAAAGCATTGATCCAATACTTTTAGGCTGGGTTTTAGAAAAAGCAACACGCAAATCAGTATCTCAATTTTTTGAAGAGAATATTTGGAAACAACTAGGAACCGAATATAACGCAAGTTTTGGTTTAGACCATAAAAACGGATTGGCAAACACGGCAAGTCGTTTTCAAGTTACCGCGATTGATTTGGCAAAAATTGGCAGGTTATTTTTAAATAGAGGTAATTATAATGGAAAACAAATAATTTCTGAAAGCTGGGTTAGTCAATCCATAAATATTGGTACTGAAACACCAGCTTCAGCAAAAGGCTGGCAAAAATCAGCTCATCATTTTTTATGGTGGATTCCACAAGAAGGTGAAAATGGAGATTACGGAGCTGAAGGCATGCGTGGACAAAGATTATACATCGACCCTAAAACCAATACTATTATTGTTCAGTTTGCGAATCGTGGTTCAGGCGATTACCCTTATCGTAAAATCAGTAGATACTTAGCAGGTTTACCTTTCTCTTATCCTAAAAGATAAATAAAAACGGCCAACCAAGGTCAGCCGTTTTGAGTAATCTAGAAAGAGCGTCCAAATTCTTTAGGCGTGTTGCCCATCATGTACGCCTTCGGCAAATTCTTCAACAATTTTATCGTTAAATGCAGGCAAATCTTCTGGTGTGCGACTTGTAACCAAGCCTTGATCAACAACAACTTCTTCATCGCTCCAATCGGCTCCAGCATTAATTAAATCCTGAGAAATGTTTTTAACAGATGTTAACTTTCTACCTTTAACAACATCTGCATTAATTAATGTTTGCGGTCCGTGGCAAATTGCAGCTACTGGTTTCCCTGCTTCAAAAAATGCTTTAACAAACTTAATTGCATCTTCATTAACCCTTAATTGGTCTGGATTGATAACGCCGCCCGGTAAAACCAAACCATCGTAATCATCAGCACTAGCCTCGTTAATGGCTTTATCTACATCAACTTCAATCGACCAATGATCGTGATTCCATGCTTTTATTTTACCGCTTTTTGAGGAAATAACATGAACCGTTGCGCCTTCTTCTTTTAACCGTTTTAAAGGCTCGGTTAATTCAACTTCTTCAAATCCGCTTTCAGATAATATTGCAATATTTCGGTTGCTTAATTGTGCCATAATCTTAATTTTTTAATAGGTGATACAATTAAGACATTAGTAAATAAGATATTGTTTTTAGGAATTTGAGATTAGGCTTTAATTTCCAGTGTTGTCATTGTATCCAATTCATGGAAAAAGAAGACTTCGTAGATAACTCTGCTCACAATTGTTTTGATTTCAATCGCATCTTTAAACTGATTTAAAGAATACTTATAGCGAAGATATTTTTTTGAACGATTTTTACTAAAACCAACCACTTTTAGTTTCCTTATATCATACTTACTAATGCGAAAATTATCTTTTAGTACTAAAAATGGTGTTAATTGAATTCTTAAATAGTTGTTTTTGGTGGAAAAATCCAAGTAAAGATTTGCTGATTTTTTAAGATGAAAGATGAATCCATTAATTCTTTGTTCAATCAAATCGAAAATTGTGTCATCAAATTCCTGACCGTCATAAAAAGCTTCATTGCTATGATTGTTTAGGCTATTTAACGTTTCTACAGCCTGATTAATTTTATTGGTATAATATTCAGAAATTTGAGGTTCTCTGGTAATAATGTTATTGAAGAAGTCAATATTGTTTTCTAATTCTTTCTTTTTGGAATAGTTTGGATCGCTAAGCTTTTTAAGAATATCTAGCTGGTGATTTACAATAATAAGACCCCGCTGAAACTGGTGAGCATTTTCGAAATCAGAGTCAGACAGGCATTCTTCCATTAGTTCTTTAAGCCGAATTTTTTCTTTTTCGAAATAAGAAATAACTTCATTAATTTCTTCATTCATAAGCTAATCATTCGTTCTTCTATTCTTTAAAAAATAGAAACCCAGATTAAAAGCAATAATAGCATGATTGAAAATATTAGGGATTAGACCATAATATTTTGTGAAAATCTGAAAACGTTCTTTAAGGCTTTCGCGATGTTTCTTCTTGCTCATGCCGCCTACCAAATATTTAGCTACATAGCGATGAACGTTTACAATATTAGATGATTTTTTTGCAGCCTTTATAATCCAGTCGATATCTGAACTGTATTTATATTTCAAATCGTAAGGGGTGAGAATACTTCTGCGAATGTAAATCGCCTGGTGGCTAATGCTCATTCCGAATTTAAAGCTTGTCCAAGAAAAGTTTTCGGGAGCTTCGTGTCTTCTTCTGCCTAGGCTTTCCCAATTATCGTTATACATTTCTGTTTCGCCATAATAAATATCGGCACCATTTGCTGTAGCAAAAATATCTTCAACGGTTTGCTCATCGTAAATCTCGTCGCCAGAATTCATAAACAAGACATAATCTCCGGTTGCCAAAGCGAGTCCTTTGTTCATCGCATCATAAATGCCTTTATCTTTTTCCGAAACTATCTTGGTGGTATGTTCACGATATTTCTCGATTACTTCGAGCGTTCCATCGTTAGATGCGCCATCGATAATAATATATTCAATGTCTTTATGGGTTTGGTTAATAACAGATTTTATCGTTCGCTCAATATCTTGAACGTTATTGTAAACAATTGTTATTACGGTTAGTTTAGGCAAGTGTGTAAGTTTAGCTTTGCCGTAAATTTAATAAAGATTGAATAATAATTTATCCGCCTTGCAGAAAATGAAATTTCGCAAACAAAAATTATTTCGGCTGTAAATTAATCAGCGATTCATACAGATGAATGTGCTCTGCTGCGATAACCTCTTCCGAAAAATCAGTTAAAATGCTTAGTCTTGCAGCTTTATTTAATTCTTCTTTATTCGGGCGATGGTAAAGCCATTCAATCCCATTTGCTAAATCAGTTGCATTCTTGTATTCTGCCAGATAACCATTTTGCATGTGTTTAACCATATCCGGAATTCCGCCGGTGGTAAATGCTATCACAGGCGTTGCACAAGCCAGACTTTCCATCACCGTATTCGGTAAATTATCTTCCAGAGAAGGTGTTATAAATGCATCAGCAGCGGAATAGCATTTTGCTAAATGATCATCTTTATTAATGGTTCCTAAAAAGGTAGTTTTGAAAGGGAATACAGGCATTTCGGCATTTTCTTTATTTCCGAAAATAACAAGTTCTATATCTTCTTTATTTATTCCCGCTCTGCGTGATAGAATTTCTAAAGCTTCAACTAAATAAGGCGTTCCTTTATGCTTATCATTTTTAGATGGCATAAAACCACTCATCAACACAAATTTATCAGGATTGATTTTAAGGATTTTCTTTGCTTCTGATTTAACATAAGGCTTAAATATTTTGGTTTCGATGGTATTTGGAATTACCGATGTTTGCCGTGTACCAAGCAAACTGCTAAATTTTACAGAAGCAGCCATCCAGTTACTTGGGGCTACAATGTGGAAGTTTAATTCAGTATAAGCTTTTTGCTTTCTCAACCAGGTTTTATGAGAAATATCATTCGGGCCGCTTATTTTTAAAATCGGACAATTACCGCATTGCTGATGAAAATGCTCGCAACCATAACGCACATGGCAACCACCTGTAAATGCGTTGCTATCGTGGAAAGTCCAAACGATTGGTTTTTCAAGTTCATCAAGCTGCGCTAAAAATTTAGGATTTAGAAAGCCATGATTTATCCAGTGCAAATGAATAATATCTGCGTTTTTAACATCTGGATGGTTTATAACCGAGCGGCCAAACCATTGTAAACTAAAAGGAGTTTTAACTGATTTGCTTAGCCATTTAGCGAAATATCGCTCAGAAAAAATATTGTAAACGGCTTTGGCTTTTTGAAATGGCGATTTGGTAAAAGTATCTATCGAAGGGTTTTGCCCAAACTTATAATAAACCAATACTTTCGAATCGATGCCACTTGCTTTCAGGGCATCACTTAAGCGTAAACAGGCTCTTCCTGCTCCGCCATTTCCGTCATAGGTATTTAGATGTACTACTTTCAAATCACTCAAAAATACATTTTATTGTTTACGATTATAAAAACTGTTGCGTATTTTCATCCTTCCAAAGCCAAACGAACAAAATCATGATTAAAAAACTATTTAAATCGCTAGCAGCAATAGCTTTTTTGTTGCCGTTTAATTCATTTTCTCAAGGTCAAACTTATTTTGCAGCTTATCCTGCTTTAACGCCAGATGCGCAAACCGTAGTATTTGCTTACGATGGTGATATCTGGAAAGTTCCGGCAAATGGAGGTGTTGCTTCGAGAATAACGGCTATGCAGGGTGAAGAAATCAATCCAAAAATATCTCCGGATGGAAAGTGGATGGCTTTTTCGTCTAATCAGTTTGGCAATTATGATGTTTACGTTATGCCTTTGGCTGGTGGCGATATTAAGCAACTTACATTTAATGATGCAGCCGATGAAGTAGATAACTGGAGCTGGGATTCGAAAACAATATATTTTACTTCGGGAAGGTTTAATTCGTTTTCAAGTTATAAGGTTGGTATAAATGGCGGTACAGCTGTGCGCCTTTTCGATAATTATTTTAACACCACACATCACATCGCTGAAGCACCAAGTGGCGAATTATTTTTTAATGATACCTGGGAAAGCTACCGTTTTGCTAATCGTAAACATTATAAAGGTGCTTACAATCCCGATATTCAATCATACAATCCGAAAACAAAAGCTTACAAGCAGTATACAAACTATTTAGGTAAAGATTTTTGGACAAGCGTTGACCAAAAAGGTAATATTTACTTTGTTTCTGATGAAGGCAACGAGGAATACAATCTCTACACTTTTCTAAATGGCAAAAAAACAGCTTTAACATCTTTTGATAGTTCGATTAAACGTCCTTTCGTTTCTGCAAATGGAACGACTGTAGTTTTTGAGAAAGATTATCAGCTATTTACATATGATGTGGCTTCTAAAAAAACAACAAAAATTAACATCAGCACTTCAAGAAACCAGGTTCTAAGTAAAGAACAGGAGTATGATGTGCGTGGAAATATTTCGGCTTTTGATGTTTCTACAGATGGTAAAAAAACAGTGTTTATCTCAAGAGGAGAAATTTTTGTTAGTGATGCCGATGGGAAATTCATCCGTAAGATTACGAATAGTGGCGAGAGAGCATTGCAATGTAAATGGTTGGCAGATAATAAAACCATTCTATTTAGCCAAACCTGGAATGGTTACCAAAACTGGTTTACCATAACCGGCGATGGAAAAGGAACTATAAAACAGCTTACTAAAGATAAGGCAAATAACAGAGACATCACTTTAAATAAAACCAAAACATTGGGCGTTTATTTAAGCGGAAGAAATGAATTAAAGCTAATCGATTTAAAAACTTTTGATAGCAAAACATTGGTTACGGATGAGTTCTGGGCAATTCAAAATTCTACGCCAAGCTTTTCTCCGAATGATGAATATGTGCTTTTTACTGCTTATCGCAATTTTGAACAAGATATTTTGGTGCACAATATTAAAGGCAACAAAACCATCAATTTAACAAATACAGGTGTTACAGAAACTGCTCCGGCTTGGTCGCTAGATGGTAAATATATTTTCTTTACTAGCGCTCGTACCGATCCATTTTATCCTTCAGGTAGTGCAAATGTTCACATTTATCGCATGGCTTTGAATAATTATGATTCGCCTTTCCGTGCCGATAAATTTGATGATTTGTTTAAAGAAACACCGGTTGCACCGAAAGAAGTTACGCCATCAGAAGATAAAAAAACTAAAAAAACCACAGATACAGCAAAGAAAAAAACCGATGTTAAACCAACCCCAAAACCTGCAAGTGTAATTACAATTAATACGCAGAATATTTTGGATAGGATTGAACTTGTAAGTCCGGGATTTGGTAGCCAGTTTGGAACAGATGTTTTTGCCAAGGGCGATAAAACTTATGTTTTCTACAGCTCTAACCACGAAGGTGGAAAATTTGGTTTATATAGAACAACAATAGAGCCTTTTGAAGCCAATAAAACCGAAAAGGTAGGCGATGGAGAAGATTACACAATTATTCAAAGCGGAGATAAGTTTTTTGCATTAATTGGTAGTGCTATAAATAAATATAATCTGGAAACCAACAAGCTTGATAAAGTAGATCATGCATACAAATTCGCAAGAAATTTGAATGCTGAATTTAACCAGATGTTTTACGAAACCTGGGTAGGCTTAGACGAGAATTTTTACGATGAAAACTTTCATGGTGTGGATTGGGAAAAAATGAAAAATCGTTATTCTGCGTATTTGCCTTACGTAAATAATCGGAGCGATTTAAGAATTTTATTAAACGATATGCTTGGTGAATTAAACTCATCGCACATGGGTTTCAATAGCTTCGGAGCTGAAGAAAAGAAAAACTTAAACTATATCACAAATCAAACCGGTATTGTTTTCAATAACGAAAATCCTTTGAAAATAGAACGCGTTGCAGCTAAAAGTAATGCAGCTTACGGCAGTGTAAATGTTTTACCTGGCGATGTTTTGAAGAAAGTTAACGGCATTGAAGTGGATGAAAAAATCGACCGTGATTATTATTTCAGCAAGCCATCGCTTGATAAGGAAATGACTTTAACATTCTCCAGAAGTGGAAAGGATGTTAATGTGAATATCCATCCGCAAAGCTCAGGAAGTTTAAGAAATAATCTTTACGATGAATGGATTGCTAAAAACCGTTCGAATGTAGATAAATGGGGAAATAACAGAATCGCTTACTCTTACATGAAAAATATGGGAAGTGGCGAGTTGGAGCGGTTTCTGTTAGATATGGTTGAGCAAGAGGAAAACAAGGATGCAATAATTTTAGATTTGCGTTACAATACCGGCGGAAATGTACATGATGCAGTTTTAAGATTCTTATCTCAGAAACCATATTTAAAATGGAAGTACAGAGGCGGTAAAATGGCGCCTCAAAGTAATTTCGGTCCGGCGGCTAAACCAATTGTATTGTTAATAAACGAACAATCGTTAAGTGATGCAGAAATGACTGCGCAAGGATTTAAGCAATTGAAATTGGGTAAAATTATCGGAACGGAAACTTATCGCTGGATAATTTTTACCTCGGCTAAAGGCTTGGTAGATGGTTCGTCTTATCGTTTACCATCTTGGGGTTGTTATACAATGGATGGGAAAAACATCGAGAAAGATGGTGTAACACCAGATATCTATGTTAAAAATACTTTCGAAGATCGTTTAAATGATAAAGATCCACAATTGGAAAAAGCTGTAGCTGAAATTTTGAAAGACTTAAAGTAGGGGTTAACTGGTAAATTGTTTGAATTGGTTAATTGTGGATGTGTAACCTACACAATTAACCAATTTTTATTTTTAGGCGTAAGTTTTTTTCAATTAACCAATTAACCAATTAACCAATTTCAACAGTTAATCAATTAACCATTTTTACAGTTAACCAAATTTTCCGTTTCTTTGGTGTTGGAATTAATTTAAAACATGGCAAATTTATTAACAGATAGAGCTTTTTGGGTAGATTATTGGGAAAGTAAAAAAGGACTTGCAGTTCAGTTACCAGAAAATTACTTGTTTCATAAGCAGCTTGCGGATGTTATTAAAAAAGAAAATGTTAAAAATGCGATAGAACTGGGCGGTTTCCCTGGTTACTATGCTGTTTTTTTAAAGAAGTTTTTCAAAATTGATGTAACGCTTTTAGATTATTTCGTTCATCCACCAGTTGTAAATGAACTTTTAGTAAAGAACAATTTATCTGAAAAGGATATTAATATAATCGAAACAGATTTATTTAATTACCAACCAGAGCAGCAATATGATTTGGTTTTGAGCTGCGGTTTAATCGAACATTTTAACGATACAGCCGATATTATTAATCGTCATATCGCTTTTGTAAAACCAGGCGGAACTTTATTCATTACGCTGCCAAACTTTAAAGCTGTAAATGGCTGGTTCCAAAAAAACTTTGATAAAGAAAACTACGATAAGCATAACATCGATAGCATGAATCCTGAATTACTCAAATCAATCTGCGAAAAAGCCGGATTGAAAGAAGTAAAATCAGGTTATTTTGGCCGCTTTAGTGTGTGGTTAGAGAACGAAAATCAAAAATCTGTTGCGGTCAGGTTATTCAAAAAAGCGGTTTGGTTAAGTGGGAAAGTTTTTACAAAAATTATCCCTTTCGAAAGCAAAAGTTTATCCCCATATATTATATTAGAGGCGAAAAAAAATTAGCGCTCTATGTCTATAAGTTGGGGTTACTCACCCAAGGTTGAACAGTTTATTCCGTTGGCTGATTTTCCTGCGGATAAGTATTTAATTATTGCAAGACAAGCCATCGAAAACCTTGGCTGGAATCTTAGTCACATTTCAGAAACTGGTGTTATAGCTTACACACCAATATCATTTCAATCTTACAGCGAAGAAATTTCAATCCGGATAAATGGAAATTTCGCTATTGTAAAAAGTGAATGTGTTGGAATCCAGATGTGGTTTAACGATTATGGAAAAAACAGTCAGAATTTGGAGCGGTTTTTTCATGAGTTTGAATATGTTCAGTTTCATTTAAAGGATGTTTGGGAAGAAAGCCTTTTAAAATTTCATGAGTTCGCCGAAACGCAAGACGCCGAATATTTTGAAAAAGCTCCATTGGCAACGAAGAATAAAATCAAAAATATTCTTTATGTATTCTTACCTCAAAAGGGATATTTTGTAACGCCTATTCTGGTAATTATCAATATTATTTATTGGTTTTTTAAAAAGGTAGTTACTGTCGTTTATTCCGGGATTCTGTACCAACAAGCATTAAGAACAAATTCTGGTGCAGATTTTATCGACAAGATGGATAATTTGCTGCTTAATTTTGGAGTTAACAACCGCTATTTGGTATTAGATGGACAGTATTGGCGCTTAATTAGCCATCAATTTGTACACAACTCTTTTTGGCACTTGTTTTTTAATATGTACTCGTTGGTTTACATCGGGCTAATGATTGAGAATAAATTAGGTTGGAAAAAATTCCTGTTCATTTATATTTTTAGTGGAATTTGCGGAGGCTTAACCAGTTTATTATTCCATGAAGAAAGTGTTATGATGGGTGCATCTGGAGCTATAATGGGATTGTTTGGGGCGTTTTTAGCGTTATTACTTAATAAATCTTTCGAAAAGAATGCAACCAAATCTTTGCTAATAAGTACAGCAATCGTACTAGCAATCATTTTATTTAATGGTGCCATCTCAAAACGGACTGATAACGCAGCTCACATAAGTGGAATTATTTCGGGCTTTATGCTGTGTTATATTTTAATAACTGATTTTGGCCATGAACCTTTTAAAAAACCAGCACTTAAATATGGAATCTCTTTATTTCTAATTTCATTATACGCCGGAACGATCCTCTTAACAACTCCAAATTATCAAACTAAAAAATACATGCATTTAAAGTATGAATTTAGTAAGAACCTGATAAATTTTAATAAGATTTTGTATTTGAAGATTGCTTCATCCAAAGACGAAAAAATTAATCAGATTGAGGAGTTTGGAATTAAAGAGGGGCAGAAGAACGTTGAGATTGCTAAAAAAATGCAGCCTTTGAATCTAAAAGCAATTGATGCATATGATAGAAAAATGAAATCTGAAATTGCAGAAAGATCCCTACGCATTGCTAAACTAATGAAAAGGGACATTAATGCCGATAGCTTAACAAAATACAGTAAACAAACAACCAAAGAGATTGAGACGCTTTTAATGCTGACTTATAAATTAAGAGATAGCTTGTATAATTTCGATAGGTAGCTATATCTGCTTTTTATAAACACCAAACTCGCTTAATGTAATGCACACAGGCGATTTTGTGATATTTAACCTAATTTTTGAAGCAGTTACGGGAGTTGCTAATTTTATCAATCTTTTAGCCCCAATACTTTCTCCATCGTAAACCTTTTTCCATGCGTTGTTTTCAAAAACTTCAACATTAAATTCTTCAATTCTTTGTCCTAACGGGATGTATTCCTGCAAACTGATGATATCAAAGGTTTGATTTGAGTTTAAATCAAATTCCAGCGAAGCCTGATGAACATTATCGGCAGTTGCCCAATAACTTTGTTTATTCTTATCTAAAAGTTTAGCAGTTTCAAAGTTTTTCCCTCGTGTATTGCTTGCTTCAATTTTTGCATTCTTAGCTAGATTATTGGCGAAGGTATGATTCACCATATCGCCAAAACCTTTCAGTGCGGCTACATCATCAGCATGAAGTTGGCCGCGAGTATCAGGAGCTAAACCTAAATCTAATCCAGCACCATGACCAACACTTTGTAAGTATAAATCGAACAAAGCCTCTGATGATCTAGGCTTTTCATTTTCATGGTAAAACCAACCTTTTCTTAGCGGAACATCACATTCTGCAGGCATCCAAAATTTGCCATTTCTAATGCCCATCGGGCTTTGAGGATAATTTGCCTGCCCCGGAACTGCAACGTTTTTACCTTCTGGAGGAAGTGGTGTAAACGTAGCCCAACTGGTTTCAGCAGCGGTACCATCTTCGCTTCCAACCCATCTAACATCTAAACCAATATCGCTGAAAATGTTAGCCATTGGTTGCATTTTTCGGGTTATTCCCCAAGTGTTGGTCCAATCATAATAAGTTGTATTATCGATAGAACGTTTTTCTTTAGCGCCACCATAATAGCCATCGCCACCGTTTGCGCCATCATGCCAACTCATAAAAAGCTGTCCGTAATTGCTATACAATTCTTTAAGCTGCGCTTGATAGATGGCTAAGTATTTATCTGTGCCGTAAAGTGAATTGTTTCTATCCCATGGTGAGCAATAGACGCCAAATTGCAATCCGTTTTTTCTTACCGCTTGTTCAACTTCTTTAACTAAATCTCCTTTTCCGTTTCTAAATGGACTTTTTGTGATGTTATAATCTGTAGTTTTTGTTGGCCAAAGTGCAAAGCCATCATGGTGTTTTGCAACTAGAATTATACCCTTTAAGCCACCATCTTTTGCAGCTTTTATAATTTGTTCGGCATTAAAGTCTGAAGGATTAAAAGATTTCGGATCGGCATCTCCAAATCCCCATTCTTTATTTTCGAAAGTTGTCGGTGTGAAATGTATTAGTCCATAAACTTCTATATCATGCCATGCCAATTGTCTTTTTGATGGAACAGCTCCATAAGGTTTTGGGGCTTGCTGAGCGAAAACATTTATAGAAATTAATAAACTAATAGCAGTTAAGATTCTCATGATTATGGTTTGGAAAAACCAAAATACAAAGAATTATTAAGAATTGGTTATGCGTTATTTTGAAAAATATTGTGCAAGTTTCTCTTTTACAAAACGCCTTATCCGCGTTACCATATTACCTTTTCTATTTGCTAAAAAGTGTTTTATGGTTTGGTAAGCAAGCTTATCTTCCTCAATAACCTCCGGGAATTTGGTAATTGACTTAGGATTAATGACAACATTATAAATATCATTAATTCCAGAATGAACGCCAGTACCATCGTGACCAATATTATTTACTAAAGATTGAGCAGGGTTTAAAGTTAAGCCGTTTTTTAGAAAAATAGATGCATACCATCTGATTGCCCAACTGTTATTCTTACCTTTTTTAAATTCCTGGATCTGTTTCCAAAAATTCATGGTGTTATCTATAGCAAATGCCGATCTTTTCTTCGCATCAAACTGTTTTATTAAAGTATCAATGTTAGGTTCAAAATGTTCCCACGCCCTTGCCCAGGTTGCCCAACCCCAACTTGTTGCTGCCCTAAAGAAGAAAGATTGTGGTAAATTTTCAGATTTTAACGGGTACATGTATGCGCCTATATGCATAACCTTTTCTTCATCTTGATAACGGATTAATGCATCATTGAGATAGGTTAATGTGTATGGCGATGAAACTAAATCATCTTCAAAAACGATAACTCGACCATAATCTTTTATAAGCTGACTTACACCTGCAATAACTGAATTTGCAAGCCCTGAATTTTCCTTCTTCTCGATAATTTTAACAGATTTAAAACCATCAATTTTATTAATTATGGTTCTAACCTCTTCAACTTTATCAATGTCGTTTTCAGTTTTAGCACCATCAGAAAAAATATACAAACGGCTATCAGCAGCAAGTTCATTTTGTTGCAAAAACTTTAAAGTCCGCTCGGTATGTTGTGGGCGATTATAAACGAAAAGCGCTATAGGAGCAAGGTTTTGCATTCTAAAATATCTGCAAGTTTGAGTCTGATTTCTGAGTTAAAACGGTATAAGCATTTGCAAATTCCTCTTGTTTTTTTCTTCCCAACAGATTACCCAAAGTTTTTTTAATTCTATATTCCAGTTCAATTTTTAGATTTTTACTGAAAGTTTTTGGCGCTTTTTTATTAATAAATTCATTGAACTTAACCGTTTCTGTGGCAGTCATAGAAATCTTATCTTCTAAAATTTCAAGTCCTTCACTTTGCAACAAAAACCTTAATGATGTTGGCGTGTACATATTAATGTGGCCATAATCTAGGAAATGCTTTACTCTTCTATCAACGCCGAAACGGTAATCTTTTGGAACTTCTATCACAATATATTTCGAAACCCTTTTCAGTTCTCGTAATAAAATTCTTTCATGCTCAACGTGTTCAAGTACATGGGCAAGAATTATTAAATCAAAGGCATTATCTTCAAAAGGAATTTTGTAGCCATCAAAAGTTTGAACAGACTTTAATCTCGATAGATTCCTACTTTTAATAATATCAACACCGCTTTCAGCAATTTCTAACGCATGAAGTTCAGGAGCGAAATTCCATTCATTTAAAAAATGAAGAATACTACCGTCGCCCGCACCGACTTCTAAAACCTTTTGAGGTTTTATTTCGCTGCAAACATCAACAATATTTTTAGCCTTGTATTTTGCACCAAGCATTCGCCATGCAACATCGCTATTGATGTAAAAATTATCGTATGCTGTTTTTAAATTCTGATCGATCATAGCTGTGGGGCAAATATAAATGTAAGCAAGCAAAAATATATTAAAAAACGATTAATGAGTGAAGGTATCTTGTATCATTTAAATTTTAGCGGTATTATTGGGGAATAATGAAAATGAAAAAAATAACGCTCATCAGCTCAATCGCAATGTTTCTTGTTACATTAACTGTTATTTCTTGTAGAAAACATGAAGAAGAAGAAGCAACAAAATCTTGCAACTATAAATTAGATATTGCCTATAAATGGTATAATACTTATACTACACTTGAAACTTATAGTGATAATACAAGAGCAAAAAAAATTAGTACAAAAGTAATTTCTACTGTTGGATTTCTTAAGGTTGATCCAAGTGGCACATACGAGATTGTGAATAACGACATAGCTCAGGTTGGGAGTTGGAAATTAGATGAAAATACCTGTCAACTTACACTGAGCGATAAATCTATTAAATCGATAATTGTTCAATATGATATATTAAGTCTTGCTACAGGAAATCTGATTATTAAGAGAATTGATGGAAACATGGTTTATACTGAGCACTACAAAACTGCAGATTGTTCGACAGTAGCTCAATTAACAAAACAGTGGGACAATAATAAAATTTATTATTTTGACTATTATTCAAGTACTAATACATTTATTAACCCATATCTTGTTTATCCAGTAGGTTATTTTAAATTGAATACAGATTTGACTTATAATGTTGTTAGTGATGGAGTGCCTTTAAATGGAACTTGGAAATTAGGGCAACCTTACTGCATGATTGATCTCGATGTGGCCAAATATAATGCAAGATCTTTTGAAATAGTGAAAATAACTTCTGACTCACTGGTTATTTGGAGAAAAGATCCTACAGTAGGCAGAGCATATCTGCAATATTATTTAAAACACTAAAAATCTTAGAAAATCATAAGAATTTCTGCTGCTTTTTCATTATTGATGTTTTGAAATAATAGTAAAATGTAGAGCTAGTGTTTTAAAGTTAGGGTTGTTTACATTAAAGTTTTCTTTCGAAACATAAAGTTGCTAACCTAACGGATCAAAGTAATGCTCCCGGTTAATACTGTACTTTTTTTGTCTGCTAGGGAAATAACGTAATAATAAATACCAACAGGTAGTGTTTTTCCATTATAACTACCATCCCAAGATTTATAATCGTTTGTCGACTGATAAATTACCGAACCATATCTGTTGTACACAGTAACTTTTGAGCCTTGATAATTACTAATATTTTTGATTTCCCAAAAGTCATTGATGCCATCTCCATTAGGTGAAAAACTTCTTGGAACATTAATCGCATTAAGGACTTTAATCGGAATGGAAATTGTCTTTACACAATCAGTTCCATAATTTACTCGTAGTGTATAAGTCGTATTTTCATTTGGAGAGGCATTTGGACTTAATATATAAGGATTATCTAGGCCAATTTTTGGTGTCCATTCTACAGTGTATTCGTCTTTTGAATCTAAATCCGTGTCGATGCCTAATTTAATTTGCTTGCCAAGGTCGATTGTATAGCTGGTGTTAGTAGGTTGGAGATATATATTTCTATAAGAAATTAACTCAATTTCATCGTAAGTTGAAGTATTACAATTTTGATTTAGGATTTCCCATCGAAAAATCAATTTCTCATCCTTAGGAATATTAGTAATTACAGCATTTGGATCGTTAATGTTCGCAGGCGTGAAAGGGTTGTAGTTTGATTGTGAAATAACAGACCATTTTCCTAATTCATTATTGCCAGGCTTATTAGCAGTTAAAGTAAATGTAGTAGAACCGCATAATGAAATATCTTTACCCGCAGATGCAAAAGTTGGCTTTGGATTGATAGTGATTTTTAGAGGATTACTCAGGTATGTACAATTCTCTAAAGTTATTGACCGCCTAAAATATGTTGTTGAAATTAGGTTTTCAACATCTATATCCTTTTTTACTTCTCCAGTAATTTTAGTCCAGATATTACCATCAATACTTTTTTCCCAAAAGTAAGATAATCTAAGATTAGCAGAACTTGTATGCAAATTTCCATCTATGTGTAATAAATCAACAATTTCGGCACAAAAATTAGAGGTTGAAGTTTGGATGATGTTATTTTGTATTGTTGGATATATTGACAATTCATATTTTGAATCAAAATAAGTTAAATTGTCAACTTTGACAACCCTCCGGTACATCTGTATATCTACATTTTCCGAAATATTTTCATTGCTGTTAAATGAAAAATTATTCTGGTTTGCACCCTGAACATCTAACCAAGCTCCAAGTTTAAAAACTTGCCACTGTAAAATTGGATCATTATCAATTATCGGATCGCCAGTTAATTGAACATATTCCCTAGAACATGAATTTACTTTATTGGTTTTATCTAAAATGATTCGAACATCCTTTTCAATAACACAATTATTACCGTATGTAACTTTGAGGTGATACTTTGTTGTCTGGTTAGGTTTGGCAACTGGTGATAATATATTAGGATTATCCAACCCGCCATTAGGTGTCCACAAGTAAGTATAGTTATTTGATGGTTGCGTAATAGTTGCTGAGATTATTGTTGATTGACCTTCAGTTACGTTTAATATATCTGGTACAGTTAAAGTTACAGGACTAAAATTATGTATTTTAAGTGTTGATGATGAAGTGATTTGGCAAATATTTTGGGTAATTGTCCATTTAAGAATTACGTCAACATCTTTAGGGATATCATTAATAATAGCTTTTGGATTATTTACATTAGTGCTGTTAAACGGATTATAGTTGTTCGGGCTAACAACTGACCATGAACCTGTTTCATTTGTTGCTGGACTATTGGCAATTAAATTTACATTACTCTTATCGCAAAGAGAAATGTCATTTCCTGCAATGGATTGACTGACTGCAGGTTGGAAATCTACAAAAACAGTATTGCTATAACTTATACAGTTATCAGCTTGGGTAACTCTTCTAAAATAATTACGCTTAGAAATAGAAATTAGGAGATCTTTGTTTGTCTGATTAGGTATGTCCAGCCAATTAATGCTATCATCGCTTTGCTGCCACCTTAAAAGTTTAGTAGTATTTGATGCGCCTTGTGGTAAAGTTCCGGTAATTGTAATATCAGCGGAACCATTGCATATCAGTGTTTGGTTACTGCTAATAATGTTGTTATTAGTGGCTGGATGAATAGTTATTTTTTTTTCTGCTTCAAAAATATTATTATTCTCCACGCTTACTTTTCTTCTAAAGTAAAATGTAATATCATTATCAGAAAAGTTAGTTATTTCTCTTATTTCATAATCAGCATTTTTGTTAGAATTTGGAGCATCAACCCAATTGCCATTTAAATCTTTAATCTGCCATTCGTAAGTGGCAGAAGGCTTTGTATTGATTGAATTGCCTGTTAATATTTGAGTAGAACCAGAACAAATACTTATTTCATTCGCATTTTCAACCATTACAGTTACTAACCAGGAGTAGTCAATACAATTGGACGATATAATATATTCCTTCGGTTGTGTAAAGTTAGTTACAACACCTGATAGGGGATTAAGGACACCAATGTCGGTTGATAATGTAGGTTTTAGTGTAGTTAGATTTGTGCCTGACTTAACTTTGATAGTTATAGTTTTATTTTGAACATCAATAATAGCTGGAGCAGTTTGTTCGTCTAATTCAAATGATACAATATTTGCATCTCCTGTAAATTTTACTTGATTATATTTTGATATATAACCATCAGATATTGCATTTTTAGCAGAAATATTTAGGTTACAGGTGCTGGGATTGAAGTCAACTGTATTACAGAAAGAACCTCCCAACAGAATATTTTTTTTTGAATCAACAGCTATTTTATGACCGAAATTTCCAGAGCATGGGCTGCCGAAATTAAATGCCCAGGTATAATCACCGGCTCCTGTATATTTTGCAAAAAAGGTATCGCGGTTACCATGATAAGTTAATGTTTTACTAGATTGAGCGTTGCCAAAGACTAATGTTCCATCAAAATACCCTCCGATATAAACATTGTCATCACTATCTGCGGTAATATAATAACTATATGGAGTAGTGCTGGTTCCTTCGATATTCTTTGCCCATAAACTTGTACCGGTAGAATTATATTTGCCTATAAATAAATTTTTACTGCTTGAAGCTGTCAAGGTAATATTACTTAAGGGAGAATTAAAAATTACTGATCCGCTGTAAGCACCCGTTAAATAAATATTATCGTCAGGGCTTATAGCCAAAGAAGAAATTACTGTTGATGGCCCATCAACTTTGTTGGCCCAGATTAATTGGCATTGTTCTGTATATTTTGCTATGAAATAATTTGAAGAATTTCCTGTAAACATACTCGATGGGCCTTTTGGATTTAGGTCGATGCTATTGCCGAAATAACCCATAATTATAATTTCATTATTTGAGTCAGTTACAACATGCTTAATCTCATCATTACCTGGGCCACCAAAACTATATGCCCAAACTGCATTGCCATTTTTGTCATATTTTATTGCAAAGCCATCTGAGCCGCCTTTACTAAAAAGATTGATAGAGCCTACATTGATACTTGAATAATAAGAACCAACAAATACTATATTTCCAAACTTATCTGCTGCAACCACGTGACCGAAATCTGTACCACTTCCCCCCACATTTTTTGCCCACTTAAAATTTCCATCAACATCTAATTTAACAATGAATGCATCATTACCTCCATTATTGTTGATGTTGAAAGTACCGGCTCCAGGGTCGCAATCCATGGAAGAAGAATTGTATTGTCCTCCAAAAATCACATTCGATTCATCATCAACAGTGAGGTTATTGACCTGATCTAGTCCGGGTCCTCCAATGCTTTTTGCCCAAGTTAGTTTGCCATCAGGAGTATATTTTGCAACGAATACATCATAATCACCAGTAGAATATAAAGTGATAGGAGTAGAAACACCAGATTGATCAACAACAATTGAACTTCTAAAGTTACCAGCGATATAGATATTGTCGAATTTATCTACGGCAACCCCGGTTACTTTACTCTCACCAATTCCTCCAATATCCTTAACCCAATCCGGAATTGGTTGTTGCTGAGCATTGGTATTAAGGAAGCTGAACGAGAACAGTATTAAGAAAAATATTTTGTAATGGATACGATTTATATTTAGCATTTAGATGATTAGTGAGGCGGGCGGAGTGTTATGATTAATAGTTTATAAAATTATAAAATAATTTTATAAACTATTCTAATTCAATGGCTATTAACAACGTATATGTTTTATAAATGTACATTGAAAATTAAATGTTTTTTCGGAAGGTTAATATTTCTATTTTTATCCATGATTAAAGCTGTAAAAAAGATTTTATTAAAATACCTGCCAACAAATTATTTTGAATATAGTAAATCATATTCTCAAGATGGAGAAGATATGATTTTGAAAGCTTTATTTGAGCAAAAAAAAGGATATAAAGGCTTTTTTGTTGATGTGGGAGCTCATCACCCTGTTAGATATTCGAATACAAATTACTTTTACAAACGCGGTTGGAAGGGAATAAATATTGAACCTACACCATCAGCAATTGGTGCTTTTAATGTTTTTAGAAAACGTGATATTAATTTAAACATCGGCATTGGAACCGACAGAGGAAAACTTAAGTTTTATTGTTTCAATGAGCCTGCCCTAAATAGTTTTTCTGAAGAAGTTTCAAAAAGAATTGACAGGGAATCTGCAAAATATAAAATTGTTAAAGAGCTTGATATTGACGTTCTACCTTTAAGTGAAGTATTTGATAAACATCTTTCTGAAAACGTTATAATAGACTTTTTAAGTATTGATGTTGAAGGTTTGGATTATCAGGTATTACTATCTAATAATTGGGATAAATATAAACCTAATGTTATTTTGGTAGAAGAAAATGTGAATGTTGATGAGCTTAGTAATTCTCCAATATATAATTTCCTTAAAGAAAAGGGCTATAGCTTCTTTGCGAAAACACTTCGAACTTGTATATACCGACTTTAGTTTTTCTTGGTTAGTTTTTGAAATGCTGTTACTAGGAATAAGGATTTCAGCATCATAAATCCTTGTTTTCTTGTGCTTTTAAATAATAAAACCATAAATGTTGATACAAAATACGCTGCAACAGTTGCTATCGCTGTACCCATCATGCCTAATTTCGGGATTAAAATCAGGTTTAAAACAATATTTGTAATGGCGCCCAACCCGGTTCTAATAAAAGAAAGCCGCCCAAGGTTTTCGGCAATTAAATACTGACCGCTTGCCACACCTAAAAATACAAATGCACAGCCCCAAACATGTACAGATAATACCGGAGCAGCCGAAAGGAATTCTGGTTTGTATAATTTGTAGATTAATGGTGATGCAAAAGTTATAAATATCGCAAAACTCAAACTCATCCATACCATTAAATCATAAAGGTTCTGAAGGCGTTTTTGGTAACGTTCTTTATCATCGCGACGGGCATTTAAAATTGCGGGGAAAAGTGAAGAAACAATTGCGACCGGAACAAAGTTTAATGCTTCAGCAAACATTACAACTGTATTGTAAGCGCCTGCTTCGGAAATGCCACGTTCGCCTAATAATTGTTTAAGCATAATTTGATCTATCCGCATATATATAGAAACCATAATCCCGGAAATTATCAGCGGCCATGACAGCGATAGGAGCTTTTTAGTAAGTTTGGCTTCATACTTCCATGTAAAAATACTTCTTCCTTTTCTGTTGTAGGTGATGATGTAACCGATTGATAGTAAGATTACATCCAACAAATAAGCAACAAAAAATAACGTAATGGATGAATGCGTGAGTATTAAAGCAACTTTTATTAATGCAGATACCAAATTACCAATAATTTGAACCTGCATGATGTATTTTGATTTTACTTCTGATTGAAAGTAGGAATCTATAATCGTAAAGGACTGAAATATACCCATAAACGAGAGCAGGAATATGTACGCATATTCTATTCCTTCCAATGGATAAATTAACCAGGCGATGTAAATTAATGGGATACAAAGTACTCCGGCGAAGGATTTCATAAAAAAGGCAGTGCCTAAAATATGATCTCTTTTATCTGGAAATTGATGAAGCTCTTTAACAACAAACTGATCTAAACCAAGACCAGCCAAAGCCGCAAACAAGAAAACATAAGCTACTGATGTGGTTAATATTCCATTACCATAAGATAACAGGTAATTTGCTACGGCAATACTGCTCAGCATTTTTATACCCATGCTTCCAACTTTGCCAATTAGAAGCATGCCTGTATTTTTGAAATACTTTTTTAGTGCCTCCTCGTCAAAGCCTTTTATACTGGGTAATTTCATTAACGCAAAGATGTGAAAAAATGCTGTAGGTTTTTAAGTTAATGGTGCGCCAACTGCAATATCACATCTATGGCCAGGTTCTCCGTGTTTTGGATTTAGGTTTACGCCTGTAGTTGCTGCATTAGTTTTGTTCTCAACCGTGGTTACAGTAGGTTGTTTTGACATCGGCTTCGAATCTAAAGGAGCGCCAACATCAATATCACATCTATGATTTGGCTGACCATGAGCCGGATTTAAATTTTTTGCCGAAGTTTTAACAACTGCAGGCGCAACTTTTGTTTCAGTAGGTTGGCTAACAGTTTGTTGAGGTTGTGCAGCTGATGGAGTTTGGTTTAATGGCGCACCAACAGCTAAATCGCATCTATGGCCAGGCTGCCCATGCGCAGGATTGAAGATTAAATTGTTTTTTATTGGCTGACTTACCGGCTGAGCAGGCATACTGTTCTGTAGACCTTGCATCCCTGTTGGTGTAGCTGTAATCTGCGTTGCAGGTTTTTTATTGTTGCAGGCACAAATTGCAATTAGAAAAAGAGCATAAAATAAATTTCTCATTTTGTCGCATTTTCTTTAAATATAAGCATTATGCTTTGCGTTGGAAACTTTCCTCAATCCTCACTAATTGTTTTAAATGGTGCTTTAGATGAATTTCGATAAATCGCAGCCATTGCTTCGCATTTAGATAACCTAAACGTGGGTGTTTCGTTTTTATAGATTTAGATGCCTGAGCAATCAAAGGACATGAATCTTCCAAAGCCTTTTCAAACTCTAAAATAAAATCAAGCGCTTCAGTTTTACTGATCTTTTTAACCCTGCTCGCCAATCTTTTTGGTACTTCATATTTTTTTGCTGGTGGAAGTGAACCAAACAAAAGAATCAGTTTTACGATAAAATGAGTTGGTTTCTTTTCACCTTTTCCATTTGCAGCATTTTCAAGCGCAATAAGAGAAAGTAAACTCGAGTCGAAAATATGGCTATAAACTTCGCTATAACTCCAGCCATTAATTGGCGGTGTCGTTTCAAAAACATCATCCTTATATGATGAAAGTTTAGCTTTATAGGCATCAACAATCTGATGAATTGAAACTTTTATTTTGGCTGCAGTCATTATAAACGGTTTATTTAAATTAAAATAATTGCAATAATTCTTTGAGATGCACAATTTCGCCTTTTACATCTTCTGGTTTTTCCTTTTTTAACGGATTGAAAAATATCGCTTCCATTCCAAAATTTAAAGCCCCATAAATATCAGCTTCCAAACTATCGCCAATCATTATACTTTCCTCCTTAAATGCCTTTGCTTTATCTAATGCATATTCAAAAATTATTGGGTTAGGTTTGTTTACGCCAACATCTTCTGATATAATTACATTTGAGAAATAGGGATTCAAGCCCGATAAATTCATTTTTGTTAAGGTGGTTTCCTTAAATCCGTTTGAAATGATGTGTAGTGTATACTTCTGTTGCAGATAACTTAACACATTTTCTGCACCTTCAAAAAGATTAGTTTTTGTTGGAGATATGCTCACATAATCATCTTCAAATTGGTGTGGAACAACATCAGGATGGATGCCCAATTCAATGAAAGTTTTATTAAATCGTTCCGCCCGAAGAAAATCCTTTGTGATTTTTCCTAGATGATAATCTGCCCACAGCTGATGGTTGTTTTCTGTATATTTTGCGATAAAATCAGTGCAAGATTTTAAACCTAGTTCATCAAGTTTATAAGTATTATAAAGTTCATTTAAGGTTTCTTCCGCATTTCTATCAAAATCCCAAATGGTATGGTCAAGGTCGAAGAATATATGTTTTTTGTTTTTCAAGATGTTTTTTTGTTGTGATGTTGGAATGATTTAATGTTGAAATGTTCTAAATGGCTTGCAGAATCCTGTTAATCCTTAAATCCTAGAAATCCTGCTCTAAAACCCAAGCTCATACCTTCTCTCCATAAGCTAAATCTCCTGCATCGCCCAGACCAGGTACAATGTAAGATTTGCTGGTCATTTCCTCATCAATTGCGCCAAGCCATAACTTTGCTTTTGGTAAATTCGCTCTTACATGCGCAACGCCTTCAACGCTTGCTATTGCTGCAACAATATGCAGTTCGGCAATTTTATATCGATTAATTAATTCTTTACAACACATTACCATACTTTGTCCGGTTGCCAACATCGGGTCGGCCATAATTAAAACGCGTCCTTCTAAATCGGGTGTAGAAATGTAATCCATCTGAATTACAAAGTCTCCATTTTTTTCTGTTTTGCGGTAAGCCGATATAAAGCAACATTCTGCCTTATCGTAAATGTTTAGCAAGCCTTGTTGTAGCGGTAAGCCAGCCCTTAAAATTGTAGCCAAAACGGGTTGTGTTTCTAAAAAATCGCAGGTTGATGTACCTAAAGGTGTTGTAACTTCCTTCTGATTAAACTTCAATGTTTTGCTGATTTCATAAGCGAAAAACTCACCAACACGTTCAAGGTTTTTGCGAAAACGCATTGAATCTTTTTGTACGGTTTCATCGCGAAGTTCTGCAATAAAAGTATTTGCTATTGATTTAGTTTTGCTAAGATCGAATGTCATAACTTTAGTTTCCGGCGTATTTTATCATTTCGATATAAACAGCTCTGGTTTTTTTAAATTTAACGTTTTCTGACAAGTTCTTTAATTGCCAACAGCTGTAAAATTGGCCATTCACCACTTTTACAACATCAATAAAGGTATGAACAATTTTAATGGCATCGTTAAGATTTAAATATTGAATTGCGTTATCGCAAAGCACATAAGAATTTACAATAATCGGTGTAACTTTTTCCAATTGTAGATCGTACCAGTTAAAAGGCGTACAGGTTCCGGCTCTAAATCCAGGAGTTTCTTCATAACCCATCGAAAAATCACAACTTATGCCGGCAGAAAGTAGATTTAAGTAGCAAGATGGCAATCTCAAATCTTCAGTTTGCTGACTAGATAAATTGATACTACTGTTTTGTATTTTCGATAATTTCAGCAAATCAATTTTTAAGGAAGCTGATTTTTCTTTATCGCTTGTGCAAGGACGAGAAAGTCCTGTTAATTTATCGCTCAAAAACAAACTGCTTTTTTCAAACTTTAATCTGTTTTTAGAATCTGATGGGAAATTTACAAAGTAAATGGGTTTTTGATTTGAATGAACGCTTTTTAGCGATTCTATTGTGATTTCAGGATTTACATTCAGCCCTGTAATATCATCAAAAACCGAACTTAAATATTTCTGTTCTTTGTTAAAAACCGAACTGAAAATAAACTTTGTTTTAGGTATGAAACCTTCTGGAACATCAGGTTTTAAAGTGAAGTTTATGGTTGGCTGATGGCTGAATTTCTTTTCCAAAAATTTTATGGAAGGATATTTCTTCCTAACAAGATTCTTTATCAGCAAGGCCCACTCATCAATTATTGGCCTTTTTAGAAGTTTCCATTTATGCTGATAGCTTTTCTCGGCTTTGAAATTTAAGCTACTTTCTTCTTTATGAACATATTCTTCATATCTGCTAAGGATAAAAAAAGAAGCGGAAAAAACATCGAACGGAAAAGGCGAATCATCTACTGGAAATGGAACTTTGTAATCATCAAAAGAAATAGATTTTAGCTTTAGTATTTCAACTTTGTTGGATAAAAGCAAACTTGAGTTTTTGAAAAAAAGCTCATTGCCCAAAGGTTTATCCGCATAGCTGATTTTCGCATGCTCACTTTGCAAAAAGTATTCTTTGTTCCCGGTAAATTCTACCTCAGTTTTTAATATATCTTTAAAAATAAAATTGAAGATATATTTTATCCTGGGTGTTAATATAGGCGAAAAGACAATTACGTGCATATTTTAATAACAATAGGGAGCGGTATAAACTTAATTTCTTAAACAATTTATCCTGCCGAATATTGCCTTTTCACATTACCATACGATTAGGGCATCTACTAAAATTAAAGGTTTTTTAACCTTAATTTAATATCTAATACAAAAATTACAATTAAAAGTTTGCACTGAAGGTTTTGTCGGGATATAAAATTTTACCACTTTTTCTGGTATTGCCTTTTACAATATGAACGATACTCATCTGGTCATCAAACAAATCGTAAAGAATAGAACTGCTAACATCAATGCTTTTTACGTTCGATATTTTTTCAACCTCCAGATAAATATTTGTGGCTTCGTGGTCGATTTCAAAGCCAATGTAACTCATATTAACAAGCTTTCCGTTCGCTTTAATTTGTAAATGGCTGGTTAGATATTTTTTCACCAGAACATCCATCTGGTTTTTCAATGCCGGATTCACCAGGTCAGTTTTTTGTTTGTATAATTTTGCTAGTATGCTTTCGAAATCATCACTAAAAATTCTGCAACTTATTTCAAGAGTTTTATCTTTTGCATTAAAATTTACTTCAGTTGTACTAATATGAAGTGGGTGTTTTTCGGGTTTTTTAAAACTAAAAAGCGAAAAGATTAAAAATAAGGTAACAAATTTGGAGTTTAACAGTAGCATTTGTGTGATTTTAATTTTTTTACAATTAAAATTTTAATTTTAAGCTTTCAAAAATACTAAAGCTTATTACACAAAGCTAATTTATAATGCCGTTACAAGATTTCTTATTTTATTTTAAACTTGGTTGGGAACATATCATCAGTGCCGATGCCTTAGATCACCAGCTTTTTATTCTGGCTTTGGTTGCCATATACAGCTATAAAAATTTAAAGCAGGTCTTGATTTTAGTAACCGCTTTTACAATCGGTCATTCATTAACCTTATTCCTAAGTGTTACAGATGTTTTTCGCTTCGAAAGTAAATGGGTAGAGTTTTTAATTCCATGTACTATTGTTTTAACAGCGATAAGTAACCTGTTTAGAAAAGATTTCTCGTTAAAGTCTGTTAAAATAAACTATTACCTAGCCTTGGTGTTTGGGTTAATACACGGAATGGGTTTTGCAAATTCGGTAAGAATTATGCTTGCCAAAGGCGAAAGTATAGGTTGGGGCTTATTAGGATTTAACGTTGGGCTAGAGGCCGGTCAGATTTTTATGGTAATTATTATTTTAGCTGTTACATTTTTTATCTTCAACTACACGAGAATTAAACGCCGAGAATGGGTGCTGTTTATATCGGCAGCAGTATTTAGCCTTGCTCTACAAATGTCATTACAAAGAATTCCTTTTTTATAAATATCATTATGAATAAATTATTTACGTTAACCGGTTTATTGCTTTTTACAGGAAGCTTGGCAATAGCCCAGAATATTCAGAATAATCCTGGAAGTAACCATGGAAACAAATTTGAGCAGTTGGGTACAATTTTGCCAACGCCAAATGAGCAAAGAACTGCAAGTGGTGCACCTGGTGTTAAATATTGGCAACAACGTGCTGATTACAATATCAAATGTACATTAGATGAGAAAAATTTATTGCTAACCGGAAGTGAAACGGTTACTTACACCAATAATTCTCCTGACCCGTTAACTTACATTTGGTTGCAACTTGATGAAAACGAGCACAGCACCAGTAAAAATGCCAACTATCAGGATGCTACCAAAATGCCAAATACTGGTACAACTAAAAGTATTGATGCACTAAGTTCGAAAAGTGATAATGGTTTTGGTATCAACATTACTAAAATAACAGATGCTTTAGGTAAAAAACTAAGTTATACGGTTAATAAAACCATGATGAGGGTTGATTTGCCTGCGCCATTAAAAACCGGACAAAAACTGGTTTTTAATATTGATTGGAATTATAAAATAACGGATAGAATGGCCGAAGGCGGTCGTGGAGGTTATGAATATTTTGCAGGCGATGGGAACTATTTGTTTACAATGGCACAATGGTATCCACGTTTGTGTGTTTACAGCGATTTTCAGGGTTGGCAAAACCACCAATTTACTGGTAGAGGAGAATTTGCTTTAACCTTTGGTGATTTTAAAGTGCAAATGACAGTTCCTGCAGATCATCTTGTGGGTTCAACTGGTGCCTGCTTAAATTACAGTGCAGTTTTAAATCCAGCTCAATTAAGCAGATATAATGCTGCTAAAACTGCAACTGCTCCAGTTGAAATTCAAACGCTTGCCGAAGCAAAATTGGCAGAGACAAGAAAATCAACAGCAACAAAAACCTGGGTTTTCCAGGCTAATAATGTTCGCGATTTCGCCTGGACTTCATCTCGTAAATTTATTTGGGATGCAATGCCTCAAAAAATAGAAGCCAACAACAATACAGTAATGTGTATGAGTTTCTACGGTAAGGAAGCCTATAATTTATACAGCAAATTTTCAACTCGTGCAGTAGCACATACCATTAAAACGTATTCTGATTTTACCATTCCTTATCCGTATCCGGTTGCGCAAAGTATCGAGGCTGCAAACGGAATGGAATATCCAATGATTTGCTTTAATTATGGTCGTACCGATGCTGATGGAACCTATAGCGAGAGCACGAAAAACGGAATGCTTGGCGTAATTATCCATGAAGTTGGGCATAACTTTTTCCCGATGATTGTAAACAGTGATGAACGCCAATGGACCTGGATGGATGAAGGTTTAAACTCTTTCGTAGAGTATTTAACAGAAGAACTTTGGGATAATACCTTTCCAAGTAAAAAAGGCCCGGCTTATACCATTGTTGATTACATGAAACTGCCAAAAGATGAGCTTGAACCGATAATGACCAACTCTGAAAACATCACACGTTTCGGTCCGAATGCATATTCTAAACCTGCAACTGGTTTAAATATTTTGCGTGAAACCATTATGGGCAGAGAGTTATTTGATTATGCTTTTAAAGAATATTCAAGAAGATGGGCTTTTAAACATCCTCAACCGGCAGATTTATTCCGTACGATGGAAGATGCAAGCGGCGAAGATTTGGATTGGTTTTGGAGAGGCTGGTTTTACGGAACTGAGCCTTGCGATATTTCTTTAGATAGCGTAAAGTTTGCCAAGGCAGATTTTCCAACTTCGGTACCTGAAGCGAAATCAAGAATGGTCAAAATAGATAAACCTGCTGTAAATGCTTTTCAAGATATTTCGAAAATAAGAAACCGAGAAGATAAAAAGATAAGTTTCTACACCGATAAAACACCTGCTGCGCAAGATTTTTATTATAAATATGATAGAGGACAGGTTAGTGTTGATACAGCCACTGCAATTAAAGTAGAAACGGCTGCTTTGGTAGAGCCACTTCCTGCATCAGAGCAAACCAAATACGAAAATAAGTTTTTTTACGAACTCGTTTTTAGCAATAAAGGTGGTTTGGTTATGCCAATTATTGTAGAATTTACTTATGCTGATGGTACCAAAGAAATCGATCGCATTCCGGCTCAAATATGGAGACATAATGAACTTAAAACTTCTAAGTTTTATGTGAAGGATAAAGAAGTTCAATCGATATTAATTGATCCGCTACGCGAAACCGCTGATATTGATACCAGCAATAACGGTTGGGGCGGTAAAGCTAAAGAAAGCAAATTCAGGGTTTTTAAAGCGAAAACGGCAACTGCAGTTAGAGGTCAATCAGTTGGAATGAACCCAATGCAAAAAGCTGCGGGTAAATAACGCTCCGCTATTTAGCGAAGATAATTTAGTTGAGCCCTGTTGAAAATCTGCAGGGCTTAACTTTGTCTCTTAGATGTTATTAGCATTTAGATAATTACTCTTATAAAGAAATGTCTTTCCATGAGACTATTTCGTATCTGCTCCTTTTCTGACTATTCAGACCGCCATATATTAATGTTTTCTTTACCTTGGCAGGCTTTGCAATTTCTTCAAAACGGTCTAATTGTTTAAACAGTGTAGCAGTAATTGTTTCCGTTGCTTTTATTTCTGAGATTTTAAAATCTTCATTGTTTTTAGTTAAAATATCCACTTCATTCGCATTGCTATCTTGCCAGAAATAATAGTTTGAATGTAAATATTGATGGTAATTTTTCTTTTGTAATTCTGCTAGTATAAGATTTTCAAACAAATTCCCTTTAAGTCGATTTGTATTTATTTCTGAGGCAGCTCGTATTCCTAATAAATGAGATAATAGTCCGGTATCATTAAAGTATAATTTTGGGCTTTTTACAAGGCGTTTATTAAAGTTTTCGTGAAACGGATGTAATTTAAAGATGATGTAGCTGCTTTCTAATATAGATAGCCAAGCCTTTGCTGTTGGTTGAGAGATATTACAATCATTAGCCAATCCACTTATATTTAGTAATTGTCCGGCTCGGGCTGCGCATAAGCCTAAAAATGTTCGGAAAGTCGTTAAGTCTCTTACGTTTAATATTTCGGTTACATCCTTTTCTACATAAGTTTGCAAATAGTTAGCATAAAATATATTTGGATCTATTTCTCTATCAAAAATTGCAGGATAAAATCCTTTGAATATAGTTTCTTGATAACTTTCTGCCAATAAATTTTCTGTTTTAAGCTCCTCAAAATCCAAAGGCAATAGTTTAAATAGCGCCACTCTTCCTGCAAGTGTTTGGGTAATCTTATTTATTAAACTGAAATTTTGCGACCCTGATAAAATGTATTGCCCCATCTTTTTATTTTCATCAACCTTAGTTTGAAGATAGGAGAACAATTGAGGAACAGTTTGTATTTCATCTAAAATTACTTTTTCTGAATACTCATTTAGAAAACCATTTGGATCCTCACTGGCAAAAAATCGCATATCAGGATTTTCTAGAGAAACATATCTGTATTCTTCAAATAACTCCTTCAGCATTGTTGTTTTTCCGGATTGCCTCGGACCAGTAACAGCAAGTATTGGAAATTTGCTTTGCTGTGCCTTAATTATATTCGAAATTTGCCTCTTAACAAACATATTTTTATTTCAAATTTAACTTTTATTTTTAATTTACATAGATTTTATTTTGAATTTGCATAGCATTTATTTTTGATTTACATATTAAGCTAAAATAACAATCTAATGCTTTTAATTTCATTTTCTATTTTTTAGTATCAGCAATGCTAACTTTCCTGCCTTTGGATTGTTTAAATCTTAATACTCTAAATCGTATATTTGATTGTTTATGAAATTTAAAATTACTTCAGCATATAAGCCAACCGGCGACCAGCCTAGCGCCATAAAACAATTGGTTGACGGTGTAAATGCAAATGAAAACTATCAAACTTTGCTTGGTGTTACGGGCTCCGGTAAAACTTTTACCGTTGCAAATGTGATTGAGCAAACGCAAAAGCCTACATTAATTTTAAGTCATAACAAAACCTTAGCGGCACAGCTTTATGGGGAGTTTAAAAATTTTTTTCCAGAAAACTCGGTAAACTACTTCGTTTCATATTACGATTATTACCAGCCAGAGGCTTTTATCGCATCCAGCAATACTTACATAGAAAAGGATTTAAGTATTAACGAAGAAATTGAAAAATTAAGACTGCGGACAACCTCATCGTTAATGAGTGGTCGCCGTGATATTATTGTGGTTTCTTCTATTTCATGCATTTATGGTATGGGAAACCCGGAAGATTTTTCGCGAATGGTTTTTCGTTTTGGTGTAGGTTTAAGAATTTCGAGAAATGCATTTTTACATAGTTTGGTAGAGATTTTATATGCCAGAACAACTACCGAATTTAAACGCGGAACTTTTAGGGTAAAAGGAGATACTGTTGATATTTATCCGGCTTACCTTGACCACGCTTACCGTGTTTCTTTTTTTGGTGATGATATTGAAGAACTTTCTGCTATTGATCCGGTTTCGGGTAAAACAATCGAGAAGTTGGAAGATATGGCGATTTATCCCGCAAATCTTTTTGTTACGCCGAAAGATAAGTTTAATCAATCTATCTGGGGCATTCAGGAAGAACTTGAGATTCGAAAAAATCAATTAATAGGCGATAAACATTTATTAGAAGCAAAGCGATTAGAAGAGCGTACTAACTTCGATATCGAAATGATGAAAGAATTAGGTTATTGTTCGGGGATTGAAAACTACTCAAGGTTTTTTGATGGTCGTTCGCCCGGTATGCGTCCGTTCTGCTTGCTAGATTATTTCCCTGAGGACTATTTAATGGTGATTGATGAAAGTCATGTTACTGTGCCTCAAATTAGGGCAATGTATGGCGGCGACCGCTCACGTAAATTATCATTGGTTGAATATGGTTTCCGTTTACCTGCGGCTTTAGATAACAGACCTTTGAATTTTACAGAGTTTGAAGCGCTTGCACCTCAAACAATTTATGTTAGCGCAACCCCGGCCGAATATGAATTGCAAAAATCGGAAGGTGTAGTTGTAGAGCAAGTTATTCGCCCGACTGGTTTACTTGATCCGGTTATTGAAATTAGGCCGGCTATTAATCAGGTTGATGACTTGCTTGATGAAATTGATTTAACAATTAAGCAAGGCGGCAGAATTTTAGTTACCACATTAACTAAAAGGATGGCCGAAGAGCTAACCAAATATTTGGATAGGTTAAATATTAAAACGAGATACATACATTCTGAAATTAAAACACTTGAGCGTGTTGAAATATTAAGAGGTTTACGTTTAGGAGAATTTGATGTTTTAGTCGGGATTAACTTATTGAGGGAAGGTTTAGATTTGCCTGAGGTAACGTTAGTTGCAATTTTAGATGCTGATAAAGAAGGTTTCTTACGTTCTGAAAAATCTCTGATTCAAACTATTGGAAGAGCGGCTAGGAATGATAAAGGTAGAGTAATTATGTATGCCGATGGCATTACAGAAAGTATGGAGAAAACAATTTCTGAAACCAATCGACGCCGTGATATACAAATTGCTTATAATTTAGAACACGGCATTACGCCACTAACTGTAGGTAAATCTCGTGAAGCAATTTTAGAACAGACTTCAGTTTTAGATTTCTCTCAAAAAGCAAGCGATAATAAAGCGAGAGCTTATATCGAAAATGCAGAAATCAGCATTGCTGCAGATCCGATTGTGCAATACATGGGCAAGGCTGAATTACAGAAAGCCATTGATAATACGAGAAAAGACATGCAGAAGGCAGCTAAAGAAATGGACTTTTTACAAGCAGCGAAACTGCGTGATGAAATGTTTGCATTAGAAAAAATGTTCAACGAGAAATTCGGTAAATAGTATGGATGGACAAAACAGAAAAGATATATATCCTGGATTGGAAGTTGGGATAATTTTGAAGAAAGACCAGCGAAATGGAAATGTTACTTATGGTGTGGTTAAAGATTTATTAACCTCTTCAGCATTTCATTCCAGAGGGATAAAGGTAAGGCTGGATGATGGTCAGGTGGGTAGAGTTTGCGAAATTGTTGAAGATTAAGAATTGTAATGAAAATGCAATTAATCTTTAAAAAAGTAACAAATTATTTAACACTACGTCTATATTTGTATAATAGTTAAATCAGAATGGGATTAGTAAAATTCATTTTTATAACAATATTAGTGCTTTGGATTATCCGAATGTTAATTCGTTTAATATTACCAATGTTGTTTAATAATATGGCTAGTAAAATGCAGCAGCAAGCTACCGGCCAACAATATCAACAACCGAAAAAGAAACCAGAAGGTTCAATTTCAATTGATTACATGCCGCCAAAGCCAGATCAAAATAAAACCGATAAACTCGGAGATTTTGTAGATTACGAAGAAGTTAAATAAGAAAAGTCCTGATGAGAATCAGGACTTTTTATTTGTAAAGCTTTTTTCAAATAATGAAGAAATAATGCAAATTCGATTATTGATCAGCTTTTCTATTTGAAAACTTTTAAAATTGAACTCCAAAACCAACTTTCTTCAGCTTTTAGCATGGTCTCAATGGTTTTATCTGCATTATTTGCCAATTTATTTATATCTGTAACTGATTTTTTAAATGTAGCATATTCAGGATCTTTTTCATCTCCAGTAACAGACGAAAGTTCAGACAATACTTTTAAAACAGGTTCCAACTCGCGTTTTTTACGTTCTTTGGCAACTTGCCTTGAAATGTTCCAAACATCTTTATCGGCAAAAAAGTATTCTTTACGTTCACCTGCTTTATGTTGTTTTTCTACAAGCCCCCAACCAATTAAATCGCGTAGCGTCATGTTAGCATTGCCTCTGGAGATGCTTAACGTTTTCATTATTTCTTCGGTGGTTAATGCATTTGGTGAGATTAGAAGTAGGGCGTGAACTTGCGCCATTGTACGATTTATGCCCCATTCAGAACCTAACTTCCCCCAAGCCTCAATAAACTTTAATTTTCCTGCTGCTAAATCCATACTCAAATTTAATTAAAATTATTAAACTTTCGAAAATTATTGAAAATATGTTTCTATGTGTTTGCAAAGTTTAAACTTCGATTTTTGTATAAATCAATAACTATTCCAATTGATGAAATTATTAATTATCAGTACAGTTAATTTATTCCTTTAATATACGGTTCAAATTTTTATTTTTGACGTTCGTTTAAACTTAAACAAACCTTAATGAATAACTGGTTTAAAAACAATGGCACACACTTAGCCATTATTGCAATTTTTGTAGTCATTTGTTTTGCTTATTTCAGTCCTGTTTTACAGGGGAAAGCTCCAATGCAAGGCGATGTTTTGCAAGCTAAGGCTATGCAAAAAGAAATTATGGATGTTAAAGAACAAACTGGTAAAGGCCCGTTATGGACCAATCAGATGTTTGGAGGGATGCCGGCTTATCAAATCTGGGTTCAATATCCATTAAATATTACAACTTACGGTATAGATGTTATTAAAGGAGTTTTCCCTGATCCGGTAGGAACTGTCTTGCTTTATCTTTTAGGCGCATACTTATTGTTTTGTGTATTAAAAGTTAATCCTTGGCTGGCTGCGGCAGGTGCGGTAGCTTTTGCATTTACATCTTATAACTTCATTATAATTGCAGCAGGGCACAGTAATAAGGCACTGGCAATTGGTTTTTTTGCACCAATTCTAGCCTCAATTATTTTAATTCTTAGAGGAAGGTATTTGCTTGGTGGGAGTTTACTGGCGTTGTTTATGGCGTTGGAAATTCGATCTAACCATATTCAAATGACTTATTATTTGTTCATTGCATTGTTTATTTTAGGATGCATTGAGCTTTATCACGCTGTAAAGGCAAAGCAATTACAAGCATTCGGTAAAACCTTGGCTTATATTTTTGGAGGTGTTTTTCTTGCAATTTTAGTTAATGCCGGAACTTTATGGACAACCTACGAATATGGAAAAGAAACCATTCGTGGTAAATCTAACTTAACAATTGATAAAGCTGAACCGGCAACTGGTTTAGATAAAGCTTACGCTTATCAATGGAGCCAGGGTGTAGGCGAAAGTTTCACCTTTTTAGTGCCTAACTTATACGGTGGCGCAAGTGGCGGACAACTTGACCCTAAGGGAGAATTTGTTAAGATTCTGCAAGATGGAACAGTTGCAAATGTACTTGGTCCACTTTACGGTGAAAATACCGGACAAGCAATTAACGCGATTGCACAAAATGCAGGTTCGCAATATTGGGGCGATAAGCCAGGCACATCTGGGCCATATTACTTCGGCTCTATTATTTGCTTCCTTTTTGTTTTTGGATTATTTATTGTAAAACACCGATGGAAATGGTGGATTTTAGGTACTAGTATTTTACTACTGTTGCTTTCTTTCGGTTCTAATTTTCCTTTGGTATCTGATATCTTCTTCAATTATTTGCCTGGATATAACAAGTTCAGAGCCGTTGAATCTATTTTAGCAGTTGTTGGCTTATTAGTGCCATTATTGGCTGTGTTGGCAATAAAAGAAGCACAGGATGGTATTTATGATCAGAGATATCTGGTTAAGAGATTAACCTGGTCTGCAGCAATAACCGGAGGTTTTGCATTGTTAATTGTACTAATGCCAACTGTGTTTTTCAGTTTCAGAGGAGCTAATCAAGTAGAAATTACAACATGGCTTAACCAAATTACTCAAAATAATGCTACACTAACCGCTAGAATTACTGATGCAATTGTAGCAGATAGAGTTTCTTTAGCAAGAGCAGATGCATTGCGTACACTTTTATTTATTGCGATTGGTTTTGGTTTAATATGGGCGTTAATAACCAAAAAACTAAATATGCAAGTTGCTTTTGGTTTATTGGCATTAGCAATACTTATCGATTTATGGCAAGTAGATAGAAGATATTTGAGCAATCAAAACTTTGTAAATAAATCTGAATTAACTGACCACTATAAAGCCAGAGATGTAGATAATTTCATTTCTGCTGATAAAGATCCAAACTTCAGGGTTTTTGATTTGACGTTAGGTGATCCATTTAAAAGTGCTGAAACATCATTCTTTCATAAAACAGTTGGTGGTTTCCATTCAGCAAGATTAAAGCGTTTTCAGGAATTGGTAGATCATCAATTAACAAAAAGCATTAATCAGGATGTTTTAGATATGTTGAACACGAGATACATCATCACTCAAGATCAGCAAAATGGTTCTTACAAAATGCAACGTAACCAAACAGCTTGCGGTAATGCATGGTTTGTACAGAGTGTTCAGTACGTTAAAAATTCTGATGAGGAAATGAAAGCCATCAACAGCTTCGATGCTAAAAAAGAAGCAATTGTTGATGAAAGCTATAAAAACCTGTTAAACAGTAAGATTTTAGGAACAGGGCAGGAAGGTTTTATCAAACTAACCACTTATACGCCAGATCATCTTACGTATGAATACTCAACCTCGAAAGATGTGGTTGCTGTTTTCTCAGAAATTTATTATAACAAAGGTTGGAAAATGTATATCGACGGTGTTGAGAAGCCATATTTCAGAGCTGATTATGTACTTCGTGCAGCACAATTAGAAGCTGGAAATCATAAGCTAGAGTTTATTTTTCATCCAACATCATATTATGTTGGCGAAAACATTTCACTAGCAGGCTCAATTTTATTGGTGCTAGGTTTAGGCTTCGGTTTTTACTCAGAGAATAAGAAGAAAGCGAAAGCTTAATATTTACTACAGTCGTTAGGCTTTAGTTAAAAAATTTATAGAGGCTATATTATAAATCAATTATCCTCTTGATATTGTCACGTTGAGCTTGTCGAAACGCCTTTTAGGCAAATTAACAAGTCCTTCGACAAGCTCAGGATGACATTTCGAATTTATGATATAGCCTTTTTTTTAATGCTTTATAATTTTAACAAATTTTAATAAATGTGTAACAAGATTTAACAATCGCGTAACATTTGTTTGATAGACAGCGTCTTATCTTTGTTTGCAAATCAGATATTATGCTAGAATTATTTTTTGCGATATGCCTGCTAATTATTGTTATCTATTTTTTTAGTCCTTTTGAGGTAAAGCTCGATGAGGAAGACGAGTGGTAACATCCTTTCTAAAAACTTAAACTGCTTAAATAAAGCGGTAATAAAATTCCTCCCCCAAAAATTTCTTGTTTATGGATAAAAGAAATGTAGATATCGTTGTGATATCGGATGTGCATCTTGGTACATATGGATGCCATGCAAAAGAACTTTTAAAATATCTTAAAAGCATTAAACCAAAAAAGTTAATTCTTAATGGAGATATTATCGATATCTGGCAATTTAGTAAAAGCTATTGGCCAGAATCGCACATGAAAGTTATTCGTAAACTTATGAAGTTCGTTTCTGAAGGGGTTGAGGTTCATTACTTAACCGGAAACCACGATGAAATGCTACGTAAGTTTGACGGAATGGAAATGGGAAGCTTTCACTTGAGCAATAAACTGGTTATGGAGTTGGATGGTAAAAAAGCATGGTTTTTTCATGGCGATGTTTTCGATGTAACCATGCAGCACTCTAAATGGCTAGCAAAAATGGGCGCTATTGGCTACGATACGCTGATTTTAATCAACAGTTTTGTAAACTGGTTTCTAAATATTTTGGGGAGAGAAAAGATGAGTTTCTCGAAGAAAATAAAAGCTAAATTTAAAGATGCGGTTAAATTTATAAACAGTTTTGAACAGGTTGCAGCAGAACTGGCCATCGAAAAAGGCTACAATTACGTCGTTTGCGGACACATACATCAACCAGAAAAAAGAGAGATTTTAGGTGAAAATGGTGCTGTTACTTATTTGAATAGTGGCGATTGGGTAGAAAGTTTAACAGCATTAGAATATAAAGATAAAGCTTGGGAGATATTTAAGTACGACCATAAAGATTTTATTAAGGATGAAACAGATGAGGGAATCTTATCTGATGCGGAAGATTTGAAAAGTAAATTGGATATTAATTTACTGTTGAAAAATATAAAGTATGAAATTGCCTGATAATTTTTGATATTCGGGCATTCAAATGAAAATACTTTACGCAATTCAAGGCACAGGAAATGGCCACATTAGCCGGGCAAGGGAAATTATTCCACTGTTACAAAAATACGGTGAATTGGATATTTTGGTTAGCGGAACGCAGGCTGATGTTAAATTAAGTCAACCGGTAAAATACCAGCTACACGGTTTTAGCTTTATTTTTGGTAAAAAAGGTGGTGTAGATCATTTTAAAACCTGGCTTAGCATGAATCTTTTCCGTTTTAGAAAAGACATGAAGCAGTTGCCGCTAAAAGACTATAATTTAATTGTGAACGACTTTGAGCCAGTTAGCGCATGGGCGTGTAAACTGCAAGGAATTGAATGCGTTTCATTAAGTCACCAGGCTGCGTTTAAGTCAAAGAAAGTACCAAGACCAAGAACGATAGACTGGGGAAAAGTTATACTTAGCCACTATGCGCCAACAAAATATCATATCGGTTTTCATTTTGATAGATACGATAGTTTTATTTACACACCAGTAATTCGTTCAGAAATAAGGCAATTGGAGCCAACAAACCTTGGACATTATACGGTTTACCTTCCCGCTATTGATGATAAACGATTGGTTAAATTGTTAAGCCAAATCCCTTCTGTAAAATGGCAGGTATTTTCTAAACACAATAAAGAGGCTTATCAATTTGAAAATGTTTCTGTTGAGCCGGTTAACAACCAAAACTTTAATAAAAGTTTGGCCAGTTGCGAAGGACTTTTTACCGGCGGCGGTTTCGAAGGCCCATCAGAAGCACTGTATTTGGGTAAAAAATTATTGGTTGCACCAATGCGATTTCAGTTTGAGCAACAGTGTAATGCTTATGCGTTAAAAGAATTTGGCTTGCCTGTTATTTGGGGAAGTACTAAAAACTGGCTCCCGATAATTAAAAACTGGGTAGAAAACCCTCAGAAGCATCAGTTTAATTTTCCAGATGAAACGGCAAAAATAATTGATGACATGGTAAAAAGGTATGCAAGAGTTTAGCAATCCTTCTTTCTTCGCTCCTTAATCCTTCATCCTTGATCCTTACTCTTTACTCCTTACTCTTTCATCTTTGCGCTTTTTATCTTTACTTTGCCCTTCTCTACAAAAGGCATGATTAATCAGTTTAGAAAATTAAACCCAGTTAACCTCATATTACTGCTCGCATATACTTTTTTTATGCGAATAGTTCTTTTTTATGAAGTGCCTGATAAAATTAATTTTGATTTTCTGGAACCCTTCGCTCGCCTGTTGATAGATTACGACCCAACAAACATGTTTTCACCTACAGCGAATATTTTTTTCGCTGCGGCTCTTGTATTCACGCAGGCATTAATATTTAACCGGGTAATCAACACTCACAATTTGTTGCTTAAGCCTAGCTTTTTACCAGCATTAATGTACATAACAGGCGCAAGCTTGTTTCTGCCGTTTATGGTTTTAACTCCGGCTTTGATTTGTAATTTTCTGGTAATTTGGATAATAGATAAATTCCTGAAGCTAAATAAAAGCAATAATTCAGTAACTGCAGTTTTCGATATCGGTATGATAATCGGTTTAGGAACATTGATTTATTTCCCTTTTATATCAATGCTGCTCATGATTTTTCTTTCGTTATTGCTTTTTAGAGCATTTAATTGGCGTGATTGGATTGCAGGTTTAGTGGGGTTTCTGACAATTTTTTTCTTCCTGGCAGTTTTTTATTATTGGAAAGATAATATTAGTTCATTTTATCAAATCTGGAAACCTTTAGCTAATAAGTTCCCTGCTGTTTTTAAAATTAATTATAACGATTATCTGGTGTTAATTCCGGTAATGGTAATTATCGTTTTAGCTTCTCTGCAACTTCGAGAAAACTTTTTCAGGAGCTTTATAAGTACTCGTAAAGGATTTCAGATGTTGTTTTTTATGTTTTTGATAGCTGGAGCAAGTTTTTACTTAAAGCCCGATTTTAGAGTTTCACATTTTCTGCTTTGCGTTCCGCCTGGTGCAGTGCTTTTGGCTTATTATTTCAGCAACGCTAAAAAAAGATGGTTTTACGAAACATTGTTTCTGCTATTTGTACTTTCCGTACAGTACTTTCTTTTTGTTTAACCTTTTTTAACAAAATGATACCTCGAAACTTGTTAAAGATTAATAGCTTTGTGGCTGATTGAAGAGTTTTGAGCTTTTCTATATTAGTTTTTTAATATTGAAAATTGATTCCTTTAAAGGTAAATGCACAATTTAAGTATCGATATTGGCAATACTTCTACAAAGATTGCCGTTTTCTCTGGCAAGGAGATTATTCATTATCAGAGATTTGATGTGCTAAAAACAGATGATTTATTGCAAATAATCAATCAGTTTAATATCCAAAAATCGATAATTAGTACCGTTGATGAAGATATTATCCAACTGGAAGAATTTTTAAGTAATAAAACTCAATACATCCGTTTTTCAGCTATGTTGAGTAATGGAGTGCAGAATAAATACAAAACACCTGAAACCTTGGGCTTAGATAGATGGGCAGCTGTTTTAGGTGCAAAGGGAATTTTTGGAATACAGGCTTGCCTGGTAATTGATGCCGGAACATGCATCACTTACGATTTACTTAATAAAAACCTCGAATATTTTGGGGGAAGTATCAGTCCGGGAATTAATATGAGGTTTAAAGCTGTTCACCATTTTACCGGACGCTTACCTTTGGTAAGTTGGAACAATAAAGAATCAATTCCGGCAGGAACGGATACGCAAACTGCTATAAAAAATGGCATTTTGCAGGGAATAATAAATGAAATTGAAGGATTTATTTCCTTAAATAAGATACAAGAAAGTGCCTTAAAGGTAATTATAACAGGGGGTGATGCTGATTTTTTGGTTAACCAATTACAAAACAGCATCTTTGCGCCTCTAATAATTAAAGATTCCTATTTGGTATTAAAAGGATTAAATGAAGCTATTGCAGATTAAAATGTACAAAAGAATAAATTATATTGCAGCCATACTCGTTTTAGTTTGTGGTTTAGGTGTTCAGGCACAGGTTACCACATCATCGCCCTATTCAAGATACGGATTTGGAAATTACAAAGGTTCATTGTTACCCCAGCTTCGTGCTATGGGAGGAATTTCAACTGCTGTAAATAAGGTTAATGGTTTCAATTACATCAATATGCAAAACCCTGCGTCATATTCAGGCGTAACCTTAACTACAATCGATATCGGCATGAGTGCCGGATTAAATAATCTTTCTAGAAATAATCTAAGCGAAACCAGCTTCAATTCTACATTTAGTCATATTGCATTCGCAGTTCCGGTAAGCAGACGCTCAGCAATTAGTTTTGGAGTAATGCCTTATACAGATTTAGGTTACAGTTACAAGAACACGGTTAAAGTTGATACAATGAGCGTAGATCAGCTTTATGAAGGTGAAGGTGGTTTATCAAAAGCGTACTTTGGTTACGGTTATCGTTTTGGCGATCACTTAAGCATTGGTGGTAACGTAGAATATATTTTCGGTAATCTAATTTCTACCAGAGCAACTGAATATGCTGAAGTTGGTGCTTTAAACTCTAAGCTGCAAAATAAAAACAGTGTTGGCGGGTTAAATTATTCTTATGGTATCCAATATAATTTCAATATTGCCCCTAAAACGCTCGTTACTTTAGGTTATTCTGGAAGCAGCTCTGGTAAAGTTAATTCTAGCCAGTCTTATTTTGCTACAATTTATCAGAGAGATCAGAATGGAAACGAAAATACTGCGCTTGATACATTAAACTCTGTAGTTAGTGCTAAATCAAACTTAAAGTTGCCGGTGTCTCATAACTTTGGTATTGCCATTCAGCAAACAGATAAATGGTTAATCGGTGCAGATTTTAGAATGAATAAGTGGGCCAACGTAACGTTGAATAATGTTAACCAAGGTTTACAAGATAGCTATGGCGCTTCATTGGGTGGACAATTTACACCGGATATCACTTCATACAACAACTATTTTAAACGTATCGATTACCGTTTAGGTGTTAATTACGATAAAACTTATATCAAAATTGGCAACCAGGATATAAAACAGATTGGTGCTTCATTAGGTTTTGGATTCCCATTGGCATCTGCTAATGTAGGTTCAACTTTCTACAAAATTAACTTCACAACAGAGGTTGGTCAGCGTGGAACGATGACAAATAATCTTGTTAGAGAGCGTTTTATTAACTTCCATTTAGGCTTTACACTAAACGATACCTGGTTCCGTAAGTATAGAGTAGATTAATGAACAGCAAAGCATTTTTATATGGTTTGATGCTTGTGTTACCATTGTTGTTGGTTTCTTGTGGAGATGATGACCTTAAAAAAGCAAATGCTGTTAAAAATCAAAAGCTAATTCTTAATCGCGATAGAACTTTAGGTGTAGAAATCATATATAGTGATTCGGCAAGGGTAAAAGCAAAAGGTAATGCTCCGATAATGGATAAAGTTACCCCTTCAACGGGTGGCGAATATCAGGAGATGATTAAAGGCGTTAAGATAGATTTTTTTAACGCTCAAACCGGAGAAATTGACGGTACCTTGATTAGCGATTACGCCATTCGTCGTTCTCAGGAACAAAAAACCATTTTCAGAAAAAATGTTATCGTTAAGAATATTAAAGGCGATACCTTTTCTTCTGAAGAGCTAATTTGGGATGAAGCGAAGAAAATATTCTATTCAAAGCAAAAGGTAACCGTTAAAACAATCGATGGTAATATTTTAGATGGTGTAGATTTTGAAGCTCCACAAGACTTTAGCACCTACACATTTAATTCTGCAACCGGGCAGGCGGTTATGAAAGATGCAATTGCGCCTTAAACAGCCTTTTTTGAGGTTCTTATTTGCTTAAAAATTAAACACTTGATAAATAAAATTTAGTGTTTTCTTTTTTGAGGCAAATTTGTATCTTGCGCCCTCTTAAAAAAAACTAAATAATTTAAAGTACAATATGGGATTAATGACATTTTTGCGTAACCGTGCCGGATACATTCTTGTATTCATGATTGGTTTTGCAATTGTTGCATTTTTAGTAGGTGATGCAATTAACGTGGGTAAGCCTTTTTGGGCAGCCAACCAAAAAACTGTTGGTTCGGTTGACGGGAAAGACATCAGTATTGATGAATTCGGTCCAAAAGTAGAGCAGAGTGTAAATCAGTTTAAACAACAATATGGTGGCGGTTCAAATGCTCAAATGCAATCAATGGCTGTTGACCAGGTTTGGAATGCAGAATTAGCGAGCGTATTATTAACAAAAGAATACGATCGTTTGGGTTTAACTGTATCTGAAGACGAGTTGCTTGATTTATTGGTTGGTCAAAATCCAAGCCCTTTAATCAAACAATATTTTACTAATCCTCAAACTGGGCAATTAGATAGAATGTCTTTAAACAGCTTTTTAAAATCTAAAGAGCCACAAGCACAAAGCCAATCTCTTTTATTGCAAACTGAAATCAAAAACCAGGCTTTACAACAAAAGTATTCAAACTTAGTTCGTAATTCGGTTTATGTTACATCTTTAGAGGCAACAGATGAGTATACTAATCGCAATAAACTGGCTAACTTTAAATACGTAAGCCTTGATTATGCTTCTATTCCAGATGCTTCTGTAAAATTAACTGACGCAGATTATTCAGAATATTACGATGCCAATAAAGCTCGTTTCAATAATGCTCAAGAGTTGCGTTCTTTTGATTACGTTACTTTTAGCATTAAACCTACAAAAGCAGATTCTGCTGCTGTAAAAGCACAGATTGATAAAATCGCTGCTGATTTTAGAACAGCTAAAAACGATTCACTTTACGCAGCGATTAATTCTGACGTTAAAGTTCCGTTTACTTATTTAACTAAAGGCAAATTAGACCCGGCTGTAGATTCGGCTGTATTCTCTTTACCTGCCGGAAGTTATTACGGACCAGCATTATCAGGTAATTCTTACAAAGTGATTAAAGTTGTTGCAACTCGTTTCTCTCCAGATTCAGTTAAAGCAAGTCATATTTTAATCGACCCGGCTAAAGTTGGAGGTGAAGATAAAGCGGTTAAACTTGCAGATTCATTAAAAAGTTTAATTGCTGGTGGCAAGAGTATGTCTGACTTAGCAAAAATCTACAGTGTAGATGGTTCTAAAGATAAAGGTGGCGATTTAGGTACATTTGCTCGTGGCACAATGGTTCCTGAATTTGAAAATGCAGCTTTTGATGGTAGCACAGGCGATTTAAAAGTAGTTAAATCTCAGTTTGGTGTTCACTTAATCAAAATCGAAAAACAAATCGGTTCTTCTAAAGTTGCAAAATTAGCTTATGTAGAGAAATCATTAGCAGCTAGTAGCAAAACTCAAGCTGCAGCTTATAAAGCGGCTAGTAACTTCTTAGCTAATGTAAAAGGTAATGATTTCGCAAAACTCGCAGAAAAGGATAAATTGAAAATTGCTGTAGCTGATAGAATTACTGCTACTCAAGGTTTCGCACCAGGCTTAGATAATCCTCGTAAATTAATTCAGGATGCTTATGCCGCAGATAAAGGTGATGTATTACCAGAAATCTACACCATGGGCGATGCTTATGTTGTAGCTCGTTTAACTGATGTAAAACCTAAAGGTGTTTTATCTTTAGATGCAGTTAAAAAAGAAATTCAGCCAATGGTATTAAGTGCTGCAAAAGGAAAATTACTTGCGGCTAAACTTGAAGGCGCAGGAAAAGGCAACTTAGAGCAAATTGCATCAAAAGTTGGTCGTACAGTGCTTCCAATTCAAAATATTGTTTTCGCTAACCCAATTATTCCTGGTGTATCTCAAGAGAATAAATTAGTAGGTTCGGTATTCGGTTCTCAACCGGGTAAAGTTTCTGCTCCTGTTAAAGGTGAGCGTGGTGTTTATGTATTTACTGTTGATGGATTTACAAATCCAGCTCCAATAGCAAATATGTTCAAACAAAAAGAAAGTATGTTAATGACTATCGGTCAGCGTTCTTTAGGTTCAGCTTTCCAGGCATTGCAAGATAATGCGAAGATAAAAGACAATCGCGTGAAATTCTATTAATAAGAAATTCCGTAAATTTGAACCGTTCTGATGTTGAGTCAGAACGGTTTTTTTATTTGTAAGCCATGGAAATTCAAGAGAACATCATAAATAAGGTTGCCAATAGCGGTTTAATTACTTTAAACCTGGAAGATTATCATCATCCGGGAGAAAGAATTGTATATGATATCAAAGAAAATCTTTTTCATGGGTTGATGCTGAGAGAGAAAGACTTCAGAGAGTTTATCAAAACGCATGATTGGTCTCAATATCAGGATAAGAACATCTCGGTTATCTGTTCTACAGATGCTATTGTTCCAACCTGGGCATATATGCTTTTGGCTAACAAGTTAAAGCCGTATGCAAACGAAGTAGTTTTTGGTAGTTTAGAAACACTTGACGCAATATTGTTTTCAAAAGCCATTGCCAAAATTAATCCAGAAAACTTTGCTAACGAACGTGTTGTGGTAAAGGGCTGTGGTGATATAGATATTCCTGTTTCAGCATACGTGGAGATAACCAATCTACTTACTCCGGTGGTTAAAAGCATTATGTTTGGCGAGCCTTGTTCCACCGTTCCGGTTTACAAGCGTAAGGATTAATTTATGCTCTTTTCATTTATTGTGATAACCTTTACTAGTTGCTAAATCTTGTAAATTAAATTTTTGGATTGTTTTTTGCATATCTTGTAAGATAGCTGTAAATAACACGTTATGATGCAGTAAAAACACAAACAAAACACACAACAAATGAATAGGTTATTAATTTTAATATTTACATTTTCGATATTCTATGCGAATGCGCAAGAACTTCCCTTAAAAAAGGAGCCGGTTTTTCAGGAAGGAGAAGTGCTGAGTTACAAACTTCGATATGGATTTATTACGGCGGCAGAGGCAACCATTAAAGTTCAGAATTCTGATTTAAAGTTTGATAATAAGCCAACGTATAAATTAACCGTAGATGCTCAAACGTCAGGAACATTTGATGTATTTTATAAAATCAGGGATCACTACGATTCTTACATTGATAAAACTGAACTCACGCCTTACTTCTATCAGGAAAATATAAGAGAAGCAAGCTATACCAGACAAGATAAAGCACGATTTAATCAGGATGGGAAAAAAGTAGTTTCGAACAGGGGTACTTTTACTACACCAACCACCCAGACTTTTGATTTGGTTTCTGCCTATTATTTTGCCAGAAGTCTGGATATCTCTAAGATAAAAATTGGCGATAAGTTTAAATTAAACTATTTCCTAGGTGATGAAATTTCTGCCTTGGAAGTTGAGTATATAGGAAAAGAAGTGGTTAAAAGTAAACTCGGAAGTATTCGCTGTTTAAAATTTAGCCCATCCATAAAACCTGGGCGTATTTTTAAAAAAGATAGCCGTTTGTATCTTTGGGTTACTGATGATGGAAACCGTGTGCCGGTAAAGGCACAAGTAGAAATTTTGGTAGGCGCAGTTACAATGGAACTGAAATCGGCTGCTGGTTTAAAATATGCTTTAGCAAAAGAATAATAATGATAGAGGTAGAACAAGTGCTGGTGCACGAAGATGTTTTAAAGGAAAACTTTGTTTGCAATTTAAGTAAGTGCAAAGGAATTTGCTGTGTTGAGGGAGATTCAGGTGCACCATTGGATAATGATGAAACAGCGATTTTGGAGGAGATTTATCCTAAGATAAAGCATTTGTTAAACGAAAAAGGCATTAAAGCGATCGAAGAACAAGGTGCGTACGTGGTTGATGAAGACGGCGACTTGACCACACCTTGTGTAGATAAAAATAAGGAATGCGCTTATGTTCTTTTCGAAAATGGTATAACCAAGTGCGCTATAGAAAAAGCATATGAGCAAGGTTTGGTAGACTGGCAAAAACCCATCTCTTGTCATTTGTATCCTATCAGAATTACAAAATACCCAGAGTTTGATGTGCTTAACTATGATAGATGGCACATTTGCCATGATGCCTGTACATTTGGTAGAGAGTTAAAAGTACCTGTTTACAGCTTTTTAAAAGGACCGCTAATCCGTAAATATGGAGAACGTTGGTATAAAGAACTAGAGGAATCTGTAGCTGCAATGTAAAACAAGCTCAAAATTCCTATTTAGTACTATTACAGTACTTTATCCATACTTGATCCCTACTTAAGGTATGCTTCATCTATTAATGAGCAACTAACAAATAGAGGTGAGCTTAAAATTCTTGACCCTCAATTATATAGGTATAATAAAATATGTAGTTGATAAGACATTTCGTTCAAGAAATATGATTTATGTACCATTTCTAAAAGCATAATTAGTTGTTTATGTGTAATATCTATCTTATTTTAGCGGATTGAAACTCATATATCTCTGATAACAACGTGAAAAAAATTCTAATTACCGGTGGTGCCGGATTTATCGGCTCTCATGTCGTGCGCCGTTTTGTAAATAACTATCCTCAATATGAGATTGTAAATTTAGACAAGTTAACTTATGCAGGAAACCTGGCTAATTTAACTGATATTGAAAATAAACCTAATTATAGATTTGTTAAAGAAGATATTGCGGATGCATCTGCAATGAATGAACTATTCAAAACAGAAAATTTTGATGCTGTAATTCATTTGGCTGCTGAAAGTCATGTGGATAGATCGATTGCAGATCCTACCGCTTTTGTTATTACAAATGTAATAGGTACCGTAAATTTATTAAATGCTGCCCGCGAATATTGGAAAGGCGATTATGATAAAAAACGTTTTTATCATGTAAGTACTGATGAGGTTTATGGTGCCTTAGGCGAAGAAGGTATGTTTACAGAAACAACTGCTTACGATCCGCACAGCCCCTATTCTGCATCAAAAGCAAGTTCAGATCATTTTGTACGTGCCTATCATGATACTTATGGTTTGGATTGTGTGATTTCTAATTGTTCTAACAATTATGGCTCACACCATTTCCCGGAAAAATTAATCCCATTAGCCATAAATAACATTAAGAATAATAAACCTGTACCAGTTTATGGTAAAGGAGAAAATGTTCGCGATTGGTTATGGGTAGAAGATCATGCTCGTGCAATCGATGTGATTTTCCATAATTCTAAAACGGGTGATACTTATAACATTGGCGGTCATAATGAATGGAAAAATATCGATTTAATTAACCTGCTGTGTAACATCATGGATGAGAAATTAGGTCGTGAGAATGGTGAATCTGCGAAATTGATTACTTATGTAACCGATAGAGCTGGTCACGACTTGAGATATGCTATAGACTCATCTAAATTACAAAACCAATTGGATTGGGTCCCAAGTTTACAATTTGAAGAAGGTTTAGCGAAAACGGTCGATTGGTATCTACAAAATGAAGACTGGTTAAACAACGTTACTTCAGGTAATTATCAATCATATTACGAGCAACAATACAACAATAAATAATGGAGATTCAGGAAACAGGCTTAAGAGATTGCGTTATTATTAAACCAAGGGTTTTTGAAGATTCAAGAGGTTATTTTTTTGAAAGCTTTAACAAAAAAACGTTTGAAGAAAAAACAGGCATGTCTGGAGCATTTGTTCAAGACAACCAGTCTTTTTCTACCTATGGTGTTATCAGAGGGTTACACGCTCAGGCAGGAGAATTTGCACAGGCAAAATTAGTTCGCGTTTTAAAGGGTGAAGTTTTGGATGTTGCCGTTGATATTCGTCCTGGTTCACCAACTTTTGGTAAACACATATCTGTAAAGTTAAGTGCCGAAAACAGATTACAATTGTATGTGCCGCGTGGCTTTTTGCATGGCTTTTCTGTGTTAAGTGAAACTGCTGAGTTTTTTTACAAATGCGATAACTTCTATGAAAAATCTGCTGAAATTGGAATCATGTATAATGATAAGGATTTAGGTATTGATTGGATGATTCCTGAAAATGAAGCTTCTATTTCTGAAAAGGATTTAATATTGAACGCTTTTTCTTCCTTAAAATAATATGGGTAAAATCTTAGTAATTGGTGCAGGTGGACAATTAGGACAATGTCTTAAAACGGTTGCAGAACGTAGAGCTGTTTCCGATATCATATTTCCTGTAGAACAGGAAGCAAATATCCTTAATGAAGCATTATTGATAGAATTATTGCAAAGAGAAAAACCTTCATTTGTAATCAACTGTGCAGCATATACCGCTGTAGATAAAGCTGAGGATGAAGTGGAATTATCTAAAGCAGTAAATGAAACCGGAGCAGCTAATTTAGCTCGTGCCTGTAAAGCGAATAATTCTACTCTAATTCATATTTCTACAGATTTTGTGTTTGAAGGAAATGAAGTGAAGTTGTTAAAAGAAGAGGATGAAGCTAAGCCTATTAATGTTTATGGTTTAACCAAACTTGATGGAGAAAAGGCTGTAATATCGATTTTAGATAAGCATTTCATTCTTCGTACGAGTTGGTTATACTCAGAGTATGCAAACAATTTTGTAAAGACCATGCTAAAGCTTGGTGCCGAAAGAGATGAATTGGGTATTATTGCTGATCAGGTTGGTACGCCAACATACGCTATTGACTTAGCCAACACAATATTTGATATTATTGATGCTAATACTGAAAGCTACGGCACTTATCACTACAGCAATGAGGGGGTAACTTCATGGTTTGATTTTGCTAAAGCGATATTTGATATCAGCGGAACACAGGTTAAAACTAATCCAATCCCTGGGTCGGCTTACCCTACAAAAGCAACAAGACCAGCTTTTTCTGTAATGGATAAAACTAAAATTAAAAGTACATTTAACATTTCGATTCCATATTGGAGAGATAGTTTGGTAGAATGTATTTCTAAAATAAAAGGTTAAATGGTTAATCGTTAAAATTGGTTAATCGAATAAAATATAAATAGTAGAGGGTTAATTTATATGAGCTGGTGAACATTTAACCAGTTCTACGGATAGCCATTTAAACAAAAAAATATGAAAGGTATAATCTTAGCTGGTGGCAGCGGAACGCGTTTACATCCATTAACACTTGCTTGCAGTAAGCAAATGATGCCGGTGTATGATAAACCGATGATTTATTATCCGCTATCAACCTTAATGTTGGCTGGTATTAAGGAGATTTTAATTATTTCTACACCTCACGATTTACCTAATTTTGAGAAATTATTAGGTGATGGCGCTTCTTTGGGTTGTAAGTTCAGTTATGCGGTACAGGCTGAGCCAAATGGTTTAGCACAGGCATTCGTTATTGGTGAAGAGTTTATTGGTAAGGATAAAGTAGCCTTAGTGTTGGGCGATAATATTTTTCATGGTGATGGAATGGCAAAACTATTACAGGCAAGTTCTGACCCTGAAGGTGGTGTTGTATTTGCTTATCAGGTTTCCGACCCGGAACGTTATGGCGTAGTTGAATTTGATGCGAACAAGAAAGCAATTTCCATTGAAGAAAAACCCGAAAATCCAAAATCGGATTATGCAGTACCAGGCCTGTATTTCTATGATAATGATGTAGTAGAGATTGCTAAAAATATTAAGCCTTCTCCAAGAGGAGAATATGAAATTACGGATGTGAATAAAGTCTACCTTGAAAGAGGTACTTTAAAAGTTGGTGTTTTATCAAGAGGAACGGCCTGGTTAGATACCGGTACATTTACTTCTTTAATGCAAGCCGGTCAGTTCGTTCAGATTATTGAAGAACGCCAGGGTTTAAAAATCGGATGTATTGAAGAAATTGCTTACCGTATGGGTTTCATAACAGGTGAACAGCTAAAGGCTATCGCTACTCCATTAGTAAAAAGTGGATATGGAAGTTATTTGCTAAAGCAAATTAAATAAGCGGTCTAAAATAAGTTTTTTAAAGTCCTGTTGGCTCAAGCTGGCAGGACTTTTTTTGTAGAAAACTTGCAGACTTATTATCTTTTATGACGGACTTGGTATGGGCTTGATTCGGAGTTTGTTCGGACTTGTGACAATCCACTCCGAATTACCTACCAAATTAAATTTACCTTAATAGTTATCTTTTTATTACCTTGGTAATAATCATCCCATAATCTTAAAAACATTATGGCTATATTAAACGACGGAATTAACGGTGGTTTCACCGGAAAGGTTGGAAGCGTAGTTGGCTACCAGCTAAATGGAAAATGGGTAATAAAGGGATTACCTAAGGTAAGTAGAAAAAACAAAATAGGCACTGAAAAGCAGAACCTTTCCCGTAGAAAGTTTACGCTTATGCAGCTATTCCTTCGGGAGGTGCTTGGTTACATCAGAATTGGGTTCAATCTGGAAGCCAAAAAAAGAATGATGACTGCTCACAATGTGGCCAAATCATTGAATATGCTCCAGGCATTTAACGAGGATAATACAATCGATTTCTCTAAAATCACTTTAACTTACGGGAACCTGGCCGAAGCTCAGTCTTCAAGTCATTTTGCTGATGATGCAGGCATTCATTTTACATGAGATATTGGCGAAACAGGGAATTATGAGCGCAAATATGACCAGGTTATGCTTATGGCTTACAGTCAGGAAAAGGAACGTGCATTCCCTGTGTTCAGCGGAGCAAGAAGAAAGGATGGGAAAGAAACAATTGAAATTCCTGTAAAGTATAAGGGAACTATTTTTCATACCTGGATTTCTTTTATTTCTGATGACAGAATGAGCATTTCGATGAGCACCTATGTTGGCCAGATTGAATACTGATTTTATATTTTCTCTGGTAAAATGGCAAGTGTTATGTCGGTTTAAGCAGATGATTTTCTTTACCTTTATCCGCAATACATTATTTAAATGGATAAAACGAAGAAGATTGCCATCATTGGATTAGGTTATGTTGGATTGCCTTTGGCGATTGAATTTGCTAAACAATATTCAGTTATTGGTTTCGACATCAATGAGAACCGGATAAAAGAATTGGGGAGTGTGAACGACCATACCAAAGAGGCAGACTTATCTGAATTAAAAAAAGCAATAACAGAATACGGTATTAAATTTACTGCTCAACTGCCTGATATCAGTGATTGTAATGTTTATATAGTTACTGTACCAACGCCAATTGATCATTTAAAGCAACCCGATTTAACACCCTTGCTTTCCGCATCAAAAATGTTGGGCATTGTTTTGAAAAAAGGAGATGTAGTGATTTATGAATCTACAGTTTACCCGGGATGTACTGAAGAAGATTGTGTTCCGGTTCTGGAAAAAATCTCCGGTTTAACTTATAATGTAGATTTTTTCTGCGGTTATTCACCTGAAAGAATTAATCCTGGAGATAAGGTCAATACCCTGACCAAAATAAAGAAAGTTACCTCAGGCTCGACTCCAGAGGTTGCAGTTGAAATCGATGCTTTGTATGCAAGCATAATTACTGCCGGAACACATCTTGCCCCCAGTATTAAAGTTGCAGAAGCTTCCAAAGCGATTGAAAATGCGCAAAGAGATGTTAATATCTCTTTTGTAAATGAATTGGCTTTAATTTTTGACCGTATGGAGATTGACACCAGTGATGTGTTGGCAGCAGCAGCTACAAAGTGGAATTTTCTCAATTACAAACCCGGCTTAGTTGGTGGTCATTGTATTGGAGTAGATCCATATTATCTGGCACATAAATCCGAATCACTTGGCTACAAGCCCGAAGTCATTCTATCCGGAAGACGAGTAAATGATAATATGGGCATGTTTGTGGCCAATAAAGTAATAAAAATGATGGTGACCAGAGATAAGGTGATTAAGAATGCCAGAGTGCTGATTCTGGGTTTTGCATTTAAAGAGAATTGCCCGGATATCAGGAATACCCGCGTCATAGATATTTACAAAGAATTGAAGTCGTTTTCTGTTGAAGTTGATGTTTATGATCCCTGGGCGGATAAGGAAACTGTAGCAGCAGAATATGATATTCAACTACTCGACAAAATATCAGAGAATACCTATGATGCATTAATATTGGCTGTTGCTCATAAACAGTTTTTAGAGTTAGATTATGCTGCAATGAAAGAGAATGGTTGTATAATTTTTGATACCAAAGCTTTAATAAACCGTGAATTAGTAGATTCAAGGTTGTAAAAAACTTGTTGATAAATTCATATTACAGTATGATCTGTATTTCTTTACGCAAAAATTATTATGTATGTTTGCAGGCTTAAAGTCTATGAATTAATTATATGAAGGTTGCTCTTATAACCGGTGTTACCGGACAAGATGGTGCTTATTTAGCCGAATTTTTGTTGAAGAAGGGTTACTTTGTTCACGGGATTAAGCGAAGAAGTTCTCTTTTTAATACGGATAGAATCGACCATCTTTATCAAGACCAACACGAGAATGATGTTAATTTTAAATTGCATTATGGCGATTTAACAGATTCAACTAATTTAATCCGAATCATTCAGGAAACTCAACCCGATGAGATTTATAATCTTGCTGCGATGAGTCATGTACAGGTGAGTTTTGAAATGCCTGAGTATACTGCAAATGCTGATGGTATAGGCACCCTTCGACTTTTGGAAGCCATAAGAATTCTAGGACTAGCCAATAAAACAAAAATATATCAAGCTTCTACCTCCGAACTGTACGGTTTAGTACAGGCTGTTCCTCAAAGTGAAACCACTCCGTTTTATCCACGTTCACCTTATGCAGTTGCGAAGATTTATGGTTATTGGATAACAGTAAACTATCGCGAAGCTTATGGAATGTTTGCCTGTAACGGTATTTTATTTAATCATGAAAGTCCTTTGCGGGGAGAAACTTTTGTAACCCGTAAGATAACCAGGGCGGCTACAAAAATTGCTTTAGGTCTTCAAAATTGTCTGTATTTAGGGAATCTTTCTGCGCAGAGAGATTGGGGCCATGCAAAAGACTATATTGAAGCGATGTGGTTGATTTTACAGCAAGAAAAAGCAGAAGATTTCGTAATTGCTACCGGTGTAACCACAACGGTTCGTGATTTTGTTAGAATGTCTTTTGCCGAACTTGGCATAGAAATTGAGTTTTCGGGCAAAGATGAAAATGAAAAAGGCGTGATTATACACGTCGAAGAAGAGAAAGCACTTGCTTTAGGTTTAAATTTAGATAATTTGAAGCCTGGACAGACGATTGTTAGAGTCGATCCAAAATATTTCCGCCCAACAGAGGTGGATTTATTATTAGGAGATCCTACCAAATCAAAAACCAAACTAGGCTGGACGCCCAAATATGATTTACCTGCTTTAGTGAAGGATATGGTGATTTCAGATCTTCATTTGATGAAAAAAGATGAACACTTAAAACAAGGTGGATTCCAAACCTTAAATTATTTTGAATAAACGTGAGGCGATAAGCTCATCACAATAATATATCTATGAAACAAAAAATAGTTCTTTTACTATCCTTCCTATTTTTAACTTTATTAACCAGCAATATTGTTCTGGCTCAAAGTAATTTTTCCAACCAAAAGGTTGATGAATTATCAGATGCGCAGATTAAGCAACTGATGCAAAGGGCGGAATCATTGGGTTACAACGATGCTCAGTTAGAGCAAATGGCTGCCGCCCAAGGCATGAAGCAGGAAGAAATTTCTAAGCTACGTGCAAGAGTTGAGAAAATCAGAAAAGGCGGTACTAGTGCTGCACCTGTTAAATCTTCTAATAGTACTGGTTCATCATCTGGTAGAACAGATAGACAGTATGTTGGTGGTGCTGATAGCACCTCAAATACTCAGCCTACTAAACAAGAATTAATTGATAAAGCTTTCGATGATTTGAAACCCAAAATATTTGGTTCTGAATTGTTTAGAAACTCCAATATCACTTTTGAGCCAAACTTAAGAATGGCTACACCAGCGGGATATGTAATTGGTCCTGATGATCAGTTGTTAATCGATGTAACCGGGGATAACGAAGCTAACTATGACTTAAAAGTTAGTCCGGATGGTTCGATTAGAATTGAATATGTTGGTTTGGTTAAAGTTGGCGGATTGAGTATTGAAGAAGCCCGTTCAAAAATCAGAAGCTTAATGTCTGGAACATACCCGGCGTTACGTTCAGGCAGAACAAAACTAGCCATAAACCTAGGAAACATCCGTGGTATTAAAGTTGTCTTAAATGGTCAAGTTACTAAACCCGGTACCTATACCTTAAGCTCATTATCAAGTGTTTTTAATGCATTATACGCAGCAGGTGGACCCAATCAAAATGGTTCATACCGTAAAATTCAGGTAGTAAGAAGCAATAGAGTTGTTGCCACAGTAGATTTTTATGATTTAATTATCAATGGTATGCAACGCGGAAATATTCGTTTGCAGGATCAGGATGTGATTAATGTTCCAGTTTATGAGAATAGAGTTGAACTTGTAGGGGAAGTAAAAAATCCCGCAATTTTCGAGACCTTAAAAAGGGAAACCTTTCAGGATGTGTTAGATTTTGCCGGAGGCTTTTCAAATGTAGCTTACCAATCAGCAGTTAAGGTTTTTCAAAATACCTCAAGAGAGCGAAAAATCACCGACATTTTTGCAGCCGATTTTGGCAAATACATACCTAAAAATGGAGATAAGTTTTTTGTGGAGCCTATTTTAGATAGATTTGAGAACAGAGTGGAGATTAGTGGTGCGGTATTCAGACCAGGGTATTTCGAATTAGAAAAAGGCATGACCTTAAAACAATTAATATTAAAAGCTGATGGTTTAAAAGAAGATGCTTTTATGAGTCGTGGTTACATCAACAGGTTAAATTCTGATAACACAATGGCTCTGGAGCCATTTGATGTAGCAGCAATTATGAGCGGAAGTCAGGGAGATATTCTATTGAAAAGAGAGGATAAAATTACCATTTCTTCTATTTTTGATTTGAGAGATGAATATAAAGTAATAGTACAAGGTGAAGTAAGGCAACCGGATCAGTTTCGTTACGCAGAAAACATGAGTATTGAGGATGCGATTCAAATGGCCGGTGGTTTTAAAGAAGGTGCTTCACCAAACCGTATCGAAATTTCAAGACGTGTTCGCAATAGCGATCTTCAATCTACTGCTGCAACTACTGCCGATGTTTTCACTATTAATATCGATAAAAATTTGAAACTGATTTCAGATACGACTTTTAAGCTGCAGCCTTTTGATATTGTTTCGGTTAGAAGCGCAGAAGGTTACATGGTTCAAAAACAGGTTAAAATAGAAGGAGAAGTCTTATATCCAGGAACCTATACGATTAAAAGTAAAGATGAGAGAATATCTGATTTAGTTAAAAGGGCGGGTGGTTTAACAGCGTTGGCTTATTCAGATGGTGCATCATTAAAAAGACCGGGCAAGGATACAACATTATTTAAAAGCCAAAAAGATTCTTTGCAAAAGGAATTACAGATGAAAAAATCTCAATTCGGAACATCTTATTCAGAATCTGATTTATTAAATGATAAAGCATCCTTAGAAAAAAAACAGGAAGAAAGCACCAGAATACAAAATCTACAACGTCTAACCCAATCAGGCGTAGATATTACCAATCAAGCTGAAATTATTGCATCCGACATGGTAGGTATTGATTTAACCAAAATTTTAGAAAGCCCAGGTAAGCGCTATGACTTATTGTTAGAAGATGGAGATGTTATTAAGGTACCTAAACAATTGCAAACAGTACGTGTAAGTGGTGAGGTATTGAATCCTAATAATATTGTCTATAAATCTGGCAAGAGTTTCAAAAACTATGTTAATGGAGCCGGCGGTTTTACCGCTAATGCCTTAAAAGGAAGAGCTTACGTAAAATATGCAAATGGGTCTGTTGAAGGCGCTAGAAGTTTTCTGTTCTTCAACAATTATCCTAAGATTAAACCAGGAGCTGAAATCTTAGTTCCTAAAAGGGCAGAAAGAGAGCGCATTTCTGCTCAGGCTTGGATTGGAATAGGAACTGGGTTGGCGTCTCTTGGAGCAATAATCGTGAGTTTACTCAGGTAAAAATTAACTAAATGGTTAATGTTACTTATTGAGTAAAAAATTTAGAACCGAGCAAAGGAAATAAAACATGACAGTAGAGAGTCAGCAAAATAGCAAAATAGTAAGTGACGAGATGTCTCTCAAGGATTTTATTCTTAAGATCCAAGAATGGTTGAGATATCTGTTATCCAAGTGGGTAATTATTTTGTTTTTCGGATTAATAGGAGGTGCTTTGGGTTTTTGGTATTCAACCAATAAAAAACCAATTTACACTGCAACTACAACTTTCGTTTTAGAAGATGAAAAAGGTGGCGGAGGATTAGGAGGTAATTTATCAGGATTAGCATCTATAGCCGGTGTGGATCTTGGGGGTTCTGGAGGAGGAATATTTCAAGGAGATAACATTTTAGGTTTTTATACATCTAGAACAATGTTAGAGCGAACATTATTAACACCTATATTATTGGAGGGTAAGAGCGAGTTATTAGTGGATCGATATATTCAAATTAATGGTTTAAAAAAAATCTGGGTCGATAAGCCATATCTTAATAAAATTCAGTTTACCGTAAATAGTAATATAGTAGACGGAACAATACTGCTAGAACCAAACCGCTTAAGAGACAGTGTACTAGGCGTAATCGTGAATGATTTAAGTAAAAACTATTTATTTGTCTCTAAACCGGATAAAAAATTAAGCACTATCAAAGTAGATGTAAAATCTAATGATGAAATTTTTTCTAAAAATTTTAATGATGCTTTGGTTAAAAATGTTAATGAATTTTATGTCAATACCAAAACAAAGAAGACTTTAAAAAATGTAAACATTTTACAGCATAAAACAGACTCTGTTAGAGCAGTCATGAATGGTGCAATCTATACCTCAGCAGCTATAGTGGATGCTACACCCAACCTAAATCCTACACGTCAGGTGCAAAGAACGGCACCTTCACAGAAAGCTCAATTTTCTGCTGAAAGCAATAAGGGGATCTATACTGAAATGGTTAAAAATTTGGAGCTAACTAAAATGTCTTTAGCAAAGGAAGCCCCTCTGATTCAGATAATTGATCAACCAATCTATCCTTTGCCAAAAGAAGGCTTAGGAAAATTAAAAGGTTTATATACCGGAGGGTTTTTATTTGGATTTTTAACTGTTTTCTTTTTGATTGTTAGAAAGCTTTATAAAAATATTTTGCGATAGTGATGAAAATATTAAATTTAATTGGTCGAGATAGCGAGCTGTTTCATCATGATGTTCAAATGCATGATAATCAACTTCGAGAAATTATTAGTAAATCTAAGTTTCTTGTTATTGGTGGTGCAGGGTCCATTGGTCAAGCGGTAACTAAAGAAATTTTTAAAAGAAAACCATTAAAACTCCACGTTGTAGATATTAGTGAAAATAACATGGTGGAGTTGGTTAGAGACATTCGGAGTTCCTTTGGGTATATAGATGGAGACTTTCAAACCTTTTCTTTGGATATTGGCTCAATTGAATACGATGCATTTATTGAAGCAGATGGTGAGTATGATTATGTTCTCAATTTATCTGCATTAAAGCATGTGCGTAGTGAAAAAGATCCATTTACCCTGATGAGAATGATTGATGTGAATATTTTTAATACTGAAAAGACCATTAATCAATCCATAGCAAAAGGTGTAAAAAAGTATTTTTGTGTTTCAACAGATAAAGCTGCAAATCCCGTAAATATGATGGGTGCATCAAAGCGAATTATGGAAATGTTTTTGATGAGAAGGAGTAAAGATATTGCTATTTCAACCGCAAGGTTTGCTAATGTAGCCTTTTCTGATGGCTCTTTATTGCATGGCTTTAACCAACGAATTCAAAAAATGCAACCTATCGTTGCCCCTAATGATATAAAAAGATATTTCGTCATTCCAAAAGAATCAGGTGAACTCTGTTTGATGTCTTGCATTTTTGGAGAAAATAGAGATATATTTTTCCCGAAATTGAGTGAAGATCTACATTTAATAACCTTCGCTGATATTGCTGTGAAATACCTAAAAGAATTGGGATATGAACCATACTTATGTGAAACAGAAGACGAAGCAAGGGAATTAATTAAAACTTTGCCTCAGGAGAAAAAATGGCCTTGTTTATTTACTACAAGTGATACCACTGGTGAAAAGGATTTTGAAGAGTTTTTTACTTCAAAAGAGGTTCTGGATATGGAGAAATTTGAGAATTTAGGAATCATTAAGAATGATCTTCATTTTGAAAATGATAAACTAAATCATTTTGATAATACAGTTTCGCAGTATAAAGCAGATAAAAAATGGTCTAAAGAGCAAATCATTGATTTATTTCATCAAATGATTCCAGACTTTGGGCATAAGGAAACCGGCAAGTATTTAGATGCAAAAATGTAATAATGGAAAAATTTCAAAGAGTTGTTGATTTCGTAAAAGAACAATATCCTAATAAAGACTTTGTATCGTTACATGAGCCTGTGTTTATAGGGAATGAGCGTAAATATGTTTTAGATGCAATAGATTCTACATTTGTTTCCTCAGTTGGCGCTTATGTAAATCGCTTTGAAGAAATGATGTGTGAAATTACTGGTGCAAAATATGCCGTTGCTATTGTAAATGGTACTAATGCACTGCATTTAGGTTTATTGCTAGCCGATGTGGAAAAGGATGACGAAGTTTTGTCGCAAGCATTAACGTTTATAGCAACAGCAAATGCTATTTCGTACATTGGAGCAACTCCTGTTTTTATCGATGTAGATAAGGAAAGTCTAGGCATGTCGCCTGAAGCATTGAGTAACTTTTTATCAGCTAATGCTGAACTAAGGATAGATGGTAGCTACAATAAAGCAACAGGTAAGCGTATTGCTGCCTGTGTACCCATGCATACTTTTGGTTTACCTTGTAAAATTGATGAAATAGCAACAATTTGTAAACAATGGAAAATTAATTTAGTTGAAGATGCTGCAGAGTCTCTTGGTAGCTACTATAAAGGTAAGCATACAGGTGTTTTCGGAAAAGTTGGCATATTTAGTTTTAATGGAAATAAAACAGTTACCTGTGGAGGTGGTGGCGCATTAATTACAGATGATGAAGCTCTTGCAAAAAGAGCTAAACATTTAACTACTCAAGCTAAAGTGCCACATAAATGGGAATTTGTTCATGATGAAATAGGTTATAACTATCGTATGCCTAATTTGAATGCTGCATTAGCCTGTGCTCAACTAGAGCAATTGGCAATGTTTATAGAAAATAAAAGAATGTTAGCTGCCAAATATTGCGAGTTATTTAGAGAGTTGTCTATTTTATTTATAAATGAACCTATTAATGCTATGGCAAATTACTGGCTTAATGCGATCTTGTTAAAAGATCGGGTTGAGCGGGATGAATTTCTAACTTATTGCAATGATAGTGGGGTAATGACAAGGCCGGTTTGGGAGCTGATGAATCGATTACCAATGTTTAGGCATTGCCAAACTGATTCCTTGGAGAACAGTATTTGGATTGCAGATAGATTGGTTAACATACCTAGCGGTTATAGGATATAAAAAGTAATTATTAATTCTAACTTAAGTTAAAATTTCGTGATATTGATAAAGATAGATTCTTATTAAATTAATAATGAAAAATAATAATATAAATATTCTTTTTTTAGGAGGAGCGAAAAGAGTATCACTTGCTGAAAAATTCATAGAAGAGGGTAAATTAAGGAAATTAAATGTATCTATATTTTCCTATGAATTGAATGATGAGGTTCCAATATCATTTGTGGGAACTATTATCCTTGGTTTAAAATGGGGTGATGAAAAATTATACGACCATTTAGAAGAAGTTATTCAATCAAGATCTATTGATATTGTAATACCTTTTTTGGATTTTGCAACTTTAGTATCTGCAAGATTAGCAAAGCTGCTAAAAAATAAAAGTGTTTTTATTCCAGTTTCAGATGAAGATACTTGTAAAGTGTTTTTTAACAAGTCATTATCAAATACCTGGTGCTTGAAAAATAATATCAATGTCCCATCTAATTTAAATGAATTCCCATTAATAGCAAAACCAATTACAGGTTCTTCTTCAAAAGGAATCTTTACTATAGAAGGACAAGTCGAATTAGATCAGATAAAAAACAAACATGATTATTTGATTCAAAAATTCATTTCTGGCAAAGAGTATAGCGTTGACGCCTATGTCTCGCCAAAAAGCAAAAAAATTATTTCGATAGTGCCCAGGCAGAGATTAGAAACTCAAGGTGGTGAATCCATTAAATCTGTAACTGTAAAAAATTGTCGCTTTATAGAATTTGCTAAAGATGTAATTTTAAAATCTAATTTAATAGGTCCAGTTACCCTTCAGTTTATACATGATGATTCAACTGATGAATTGTTTTTTATTGAAGTAAATCCCCGATTTGGTGGGGCTGTTGTAAATTCAATATTTGCAGGTGCAAATTCTCCCGCATATCTTTTAAATGATTTTCTCGATATAGATAACGCTTACACTGATGATTGGATCGATTCTTTTTTAATGGTTCGCCGATTTTCAGAATACTATAAAATATGCAATTAATAATAGATTTAGATGGTACAATTTGTACCGAAGAAAGAACATATAGCCGTGCCATGGCTAAGCCCTTACCTAATGCAGTCGATTCAATAAATAAGTTGTATGAGGAAGGCAATACAATTATAATTTATTCGGCAAGGACCTGGATGGAATATGAAATGACTATAGACTGGCTCACAAAAAACGATGTTAAATTTCATCAGCTGATATTAGGAAAACCTATCGGCGATGTTTGGATTGATGACCGGGCGATTGGTTTTGATGGATGGGATAATGTTAATAGAATTTTGGAAAACAAAAAATCTAAAAAATGAGTAAAGTCTTAATTATTGCTGAAGCTGGAGTTAACCATAATGCAGATATCAACATAGCAAAAAAATTGATTGATGTTGCTAAAGAAGCAGGTGCTGATATTGTCAAATTTCAGACAGCTGTACCCGAATTGGTAATGACAGAGCAAGCAGAAAAGGCAGTATATCAGATTGATAATACTGGTGTAGCTTCTGAGAGCCAATTGGAGATGGCAAAAAAAATCCATCTACCGCTTGAGGCTTATAAAGAATTACTTGACTATTCTAACAGTGTTGGTATAAAGTTTCTGTCAACACCATTTGATCATGTTTCGATTGATTATTTATATAATCTTGGGTTGGATATTTTCAAAATACCTTCTGGTGAAATAACTAATCTACCATATCTTCAGATAATAGGTAGGATGAGAACAAATGTAATACTTTCTACAGGCATGTCTACTATTGATGAGATAGGCGCTGCTTTAAATGCCCTGATAAATGAAGGTACGTTAAAAGACAATATTACTGTTTTACATTGTAATACCGATTATCCAACAAAAATGACCGATGTGAACCTGAAGGCAATGCTTACAATTGGTGAAAAATTTGGAGTGAAAATAGGTTATTCTGATCATACTCTTGGTATAGAAGTGCCAGTAGCAGCAGTGGCACTAGGCGCTACTATAATAGAAAAGCATTTTACGCTCGATCGTTCAATGGACGGACCAGATCACTTGGCATCTCTTGAACCAAATGAATTAAAGGAGATGGTTAATTCCATAAGGAATATTGAGCAAGCTTTAGGGAGTTATGAGAAATTACCTACAGAATCTGAAAGCAAAAATATTCCTATTGCAAGGAGAAGCATTCATATTTTAAATGATTTACCAAAAGGCCATATTATCAGTGAAAAAGATTTAATCATGAAGAGACCGGGCGATGGTATTTCACCAATGGATATTGGAGAGGTGCTAAATAGGGCACTGAATAGGGACGCACCTAAAGATCATAAACTTTTATTTGTGGATTTAGTTTAAAACAAACTATGCTTAAAATAGCATTACTTACAAGTTCCAGGGCAGATTACAGTATTTATTATCCTTTAATTACAGAACTCAAAAAAGACAGTTTTTTTTTATTGGATATAATTGCTTTTGGTAATCATAATTCATTGATTTATGGAGCTTCTTCAAGTAAAATTGAAGAAGATGGATTTACTGTGAAATACAAAATAGATGCTTTGGTACTCGGTGATTCTCCGGAATCCATTTCTGACTCTATGGGCTTAACAATGATGAAATTTTCATCTGTTTGGCGTTCTGAGAATTATAACCTGATCATTTGTTTAGGAGATCGTTTCGAAATGTTTGCTGCGGTGGCATCGTCGGTACCATTCTCTATTCCTGTGGCGCACATATCGGGGGGGGAAATTACTTTAGGTGCTATCGACAATATTTTTAGGAACAGTCTAACACTGATGTCTAAATTACATTTTGCTTCTACAGAGCAATATAAAAACGAAATTATTAAGATAATAGGTGAGGAACGTAAAAATGATGTATTTAATGTTGGCGCATTAAGCGTAGATAACTTAAAGAATATTGATTTTCTTTCTATTGAAGAATTTAAAGAAAAATTCAATATTGATCTGACTAGAAAGAGTATCTTAATTACTTTTCATCCTGAAACTGTTTCATACGAAAAGAATGAAGTATTTACCGATGAACTTATAGCAGCATTAGAAGAATTAGATTCCTATCAGTTGATAATTACCATGCCTAATGCTGATACTATGGGGAATATGATTCGAATCAAGCTGAAAGATTTTATCAATTCACATGCAAATGCGATAGGTATCGAGTCCTTTGGTACAATTGGATATCTAACTTGCATGAAGCATTGCGAATTTATGTTGGGTAATACATCAAGTGGTTTTGTTGAAGCTGCGTTCTTTCCAAAATTTGTCATCAATTTAGGCGACAGGCAAAAAGGAAGAATTGAAACACCTAATATTTATACAACCCCTGTTACTAAAAAAGATATTTTAAATGCTGTAAAAAGTATTGAAACAGCCCCATTGCCAGGTAATTGCAATATTTATGGTGATGGAAATACTTCGAATAAAATAGTCGAGGTCTTAAAAAAATACCTTAGTGTTTTTATAATTAATTAAATACGATTTATGAGAATTTACAAAGACCATATAATTCTCACAGGAAGCAAGGTTAAAGAGGCGTTGCTGATGTTGAACGAATTAGACCAGGATACTATTCTTTTTGTAGTTGATTTGGAAGAGAAACTAATTGGTGCGCTTACTGATGGTGATATAAGAAGAGGACTTATTAAAGGGTTTACAATAGATAATTATATTGATGACATTATACAGTCTAATCCTAAATATATTACTAAAGGGGAAAATAATTTAGATAAGATAATTGAATACCGTGAAGGCAACTTCAGGATTGTCCCGGTAGTTGATGAAAATCTTAAGGTTGTTAATATTATAAATTTCAGGAAAATAAAATCTTACCTCCCAATAGATGCTGTTATAATGGCAGGGGGGAGAGGCCAAAGATTACAGCCTCTAACAGATACTAAGCCAAAGCCTCTTCTAAAGGTAGGCAGTAAACCTATTATGGAACATAATATAGATCGCTTAGCCTTATATGGTATAGATGACTTTTGGGTTTCGGTAAAATATCTTGGCGAACAGATAGAAGAGTATTTTGGATACGGAAATGAAAAGAACATTAAAATACAGTACGTTTGGGAAAATGAGCCATTAGGAACAATAGGGGCTGTATCTCAAATTCAAAATTTTGACCATGACTATGTTTTGATAACAAATTCTGATTTGTTGACAAATATAGACTATGAGCAATTTTTTCTTGAATTTATAGAACAAAAAGCTGATTTGGCAGTGCTGACTATTCCTTATCAGGTTAATGTCCCTTATGCCGTATTGGAAACGGCAGATGGAAAGGTAAAAAGTTTTAAAGAAAAGCCAACCTACACCTACTATTCTAACGGTGGGATTTATCTGGTTAAAAAAGAAATGTTGAAATTTATCCCTAGAAATGCCTTTTTTAATGCGACAGATTTAATGGAAATACTTATAAAAAATGAATTGAGGGTAATATCGTTTCCATTTTCAGGATATTGGCTTGATGTTGGGAAACATGAAGATTATGCTAAAGCACAGGAGGACATTAAACATATTAAATTCTAAAATGAAAGCATTAGTTGTCATACCTGCCCGGGGAGGTTCAAAAGGAGTTCCCCGTAAAAATATCAAATTGCTATCTAATAAACCTCTAATTCATTATACAATTGAAGTAGCACAGGAATTATTTGATAACGATATTATTTGTGTTTCAACAGATGATGAAGAAATCATCAAAGTTTCTGAAGAAAAAGGAATTAAAGTGCCTTTTGTAAGACCATCTTTCTTAGCTCTAGATACATCTGGAAGCTATGAAGTTTTATTGCATGCAGTGTCATTTTATGAAAACAAGGGCTATGCTCCAGATACCTTGATTTTATTGCAGCCAACTTCCCCATTTAGGAGAGGAACACATATCCAAGAGGCTTTAAAATTATATTCTAATCATCTTGATATGGTTGTGTCTGTAAAAGAAACAAAATCAAATCTTTATCATACTTTTGAAGAAAATGAGGATGGATTTTTAAAAAGGTCAACTGAAGCAAGTTTTACAAGAAGACAGGATTGCCCCAAAGTATGGGAATATAATGGTGCTATATATATCATTAATATTGCTTCGTTAAAAAAAGAACCTATTGCTGATTTTAAAAAAATAGTTAAATATGAAATGGATGAATTTTCATCACATGATATTGATACGGTTTTTGATTGGGAAATAGCAGAATTAATAGTAAAAAAAATATATAATTAGCAGTGAAAGTAAACTTAATTATAGGAGCAGGCCAGTTAGGAAGTAGACATTTACAGGCATTGTTGCGATTGGAATTGGATCAGGAAATTTATATACTTGATTCATCAGTAGATTCTTTAAAAGTTGCACAAACCCGTGCACAGGAAATACCTAATCAGCACATCACTCATTTTATTACTGATTGGGCTGAATTGCCTGTAGAATTTGACTTGGTAATTGTTGCAACGGGTGCAAATGCCAGATCATTTATAGTAAAGAAACTAATGGATAATTATGATGTCAAAAATCTAATTTTAGAGAAAGTCTTATTTCAAGACTTGGTGTCATATGAAGAAATTAGATCATTGCTTTTAGAGAAGGGAACTCCAACTTGGGTTAATCATCCAAGGCGAATGTTTCCACATTATCAAAATATTAAGAAAATAATTTCTGAAACAAATGAAAAAGTAGTTTTTAGTCTTGTAGGAAGTAATTGGGGGCTTGCTTGTAATGCACTTCATTTTATTGATTTATTTGCTTTTCTATCTAATTCAACTGTTGAAAACTTAAATTTTGATTGGATTGATGATGTAATTCATGAAAGTAAAAGGCCAGGTAATATTGAATTCACGGGTACCGTTAATGGAATTTTTGAAAACAAGAATATATTTAGTTTAAGTGCATTAGATGGTCAAATCGGAGACATTAGTTTATATATTTCAACAAATTCTAATCGTTGGATTGTGCAGGAAGGTGCGGCTCAAAATATTATTCATATGTCAAAAGAGAGTGGGTTTAAACCAATGATTAGCACTTTTGAAAATGAATTTCAAAGTACATTGACTACAAAACTTGCCAAATCCATTTTTGAAACAGGAAGTTGTGCTTTGCCTAGTTATAAGGAAGCATGTGCATCCCACATCCCATTTATTACAGCTTCACTAAAAAAATATGTAGAGCTTACAGGAATTGAAACAAATTCATGTCCGATTACTTAAAATGAAAGAAAATATACTTTTAATTGGTACTGGGCCAATGGCTCAAGATTACGCAAAAGTTCTTGATGCACAAGGTAGATTTTATCAGGTAATTGGTAGAGGACTTGCCTCATCAGAAAAATTTGAAGCATTACTTGGTGTAAAACCCTTTGTTGGTGGTATTGACACTTATTTAGCAAATAACGATATAGGTAATGATTGCAGTGTAATTATCGCTACTGGTACGGAAACACTGATGCATATTTTGAAGATTGTTTTAGCGGCAGGAGTAAGCAAAGTATTAATCGAGAAGCCCGCCGCATTAAGTGTGAAAGAATTATTAGATAACCAATCCTTTTTGAAAACTTATCTAGATAAAGTTTTTGTAGCTTATAATAGAAGGTTTTATGCCTCAGTTGTAGAGACAAGAAAAATAATTGAGGAAGATGGAGGCTTGCAATCCATGCATTTCGAGTTTACCGAGTGGGCGCATAAAATTGAACCATTAACAAAAGCTGCTGGCGTAAAAGAAAACTGGTTTTTCGCCAATTCCACTCATGTTGTAGATCTTGCCTTCTATCTAGCTGGAAAGCCAATAGAATGGAATACTTATTCCAAAGGAGGAACTTTAAGGTGGCATGCCAAGACTAATTTTACTGGTGCAGGAATTACGGAAAAAGGTGTTCTATTTAGTTATTTGTCCAATTGGGAAAGTGCAGGAAGATGGGCAATTGAGCTGTATACAGAGAAAAGAAGAGTTTACTTGAAACCTATTGAGGGAATTAGTATACAAGAAAAGGGTAGTGTTGCTTTAGTAGAACATAAATTTGATGATGAGCTTGATATAAAATTTAAGCCAGGTTTATTTAATCAAGTTAAAGCTTTTTTTTCTAATGAAAATGATACTCAACTTTGTAATTTATCAGAACAAATTATAAATGCTGAAAATATCTACACGAAAATTTTAGATTAGGAGTAAGTTAAGGCTATGAGTTAAAATCATTAAGATTAAGATATAAATTATGAAGGTAGTAATTTTTGCGGGAGGCTTTGGAACCCGATTGATGGAGGAAACTGAAGCGAGACCTAAACCTATGGTGGAAATAGGGGGGAAACCTATTTTATGGCACATTTTAAAAATGTATGAACAACATGGTCACAATGAATTTGTAATCTGTTTAGGATATAAGGCAACTTATATCAAGGAATATTTTTACAATTATTATTTACATAATTCTGATGTAACTATTGAGCTGGCAAATAATAATATCAACGTTCATTTCTCAGAAACAGAATCATTTAAGGTTACATTAATTGATACAGGCCTTTATACCAATACAGCAGGAAGATTAAAACGTATTGAAAAATATGTAAAGGGTGAAACTTTTATGCTAACTTATGGTGATGGGGTTTCTAATGTAGACATAACCGCACTTTTAGATTTTCATAAAACACACGGTAGGCTAGCAACATTAACAAGTGTACAAGTACCTGGACGATTTGGAAACTTAGAAATAAAACCACAAGGCGAAGTCGAAAGCTTTGTAGAAAAACCAGCTGGTGATGGAATGTGGATCAATGGTGGTTTTTTTGTTTTAGAGCCAGGAATTTTTAAATATTTGGAGGGCGATGTTGAAGATATTCAGTGGGAAAAGGAGCCATTAGGTGCGATTGCAAAAGATCAACAGCTTGCCGCATATAGACATAATGGTTTTTGGAAATGCATGGATGCCTTGAGAGATAGAGTCGAATTAGAACAAATGTGGAGTTCTGATAATGCAAAATGGAAAACATGGTAGATTCTCTGTATTATAGGCTAAAGAGTATATACCAAGGGAAAAAGGTATTTTTAACTGGGCAAACAGGATTTAAAGGTGCCTGGATGTTAAAAGTTTTGACCTATTTGGGTGCCGAAGTAAAGGGTTATGCACTTGCTCCCCAAACCAAGAATGACTTATTTTATTTAATTGACGGAGAAAAAATTTGTAATTCTGTTATTGCAGATTTAAGGGATAAAAAACGATTACAAAAAGAACTCAGTTTATTTCAGCCTGATTTTGTTTTTCATTTGGCAGCTCAACCATTGGTGCGTTTGTCATACCAAATCCCTGCAGAAACTTTTGAGGTGAATGTAATTGGCACCGCTAACGTTTTAGATGCAGTTAATTTACTTGAAAAACCATGTAGCGTTATTTTAATTACTACTGATAAAGTATATCACAATAACGAATGGATTTATCCTTACAGAGAAAATGATAGACTAGGAGGCTACGATCCCTATAGTGCAAGTAAGGCTTGTGCCGAATTGGTAATCGATTCTTACCGCAATTCATTTTTTAACGTAAAAACTTATAACCAACATCAAAAAGCTATTGCGGTAGGCAGAGCAGGAAATGTTATTGGTGGTGGCGACTGGTCTAAAGATAGACTTATCCCAGATATAGCGAAGGCATTTGCTGTTGAAAGTCCAGTAACAATTAGAAATCCTCGATCGGTTAGGCCTTGGCAACATGTTTTAGAACCAGTTGTTGGATACTTAATATTGGGAGAAAATTTATACTCAAATCCGCTAAAATTTAGTTCGGCATATAACTTTGGGCCACAATTGTCAGACGCATTATCGGTTGAAGAAATGTTGGCATTGGCAATTGAAAGTTGGGGGAAAGGTAAGTACATTGTTGAAGAAATAAAAGGACAGCCTCATGAAGCTGGATTATTAAAATTAGATATTAGTAAAGCCATAGATGAGTTAAAATGGCAACCTAAAATGAATGCTAAATTAGCAGTAAGTATGACTATGGATTGGTATAGAGTGTTTAATGATAATAGAGATGGGATTTTAGATTTCACAACCGAACAGGTGAAGAGTTTTTTGTCATAAATAAAGATTATATGAATTTAATAATTACAGGAGCTACCGGATATGTAGGAAGAAATCTGATTTCTTTATTTTTAAAGTCTACAAACCATAAATTATTTGCTATTGTTAGGGGAAATGCAAAACTTCCTAAGGAAGTAGAGGTCATAAATGACGACGCCGACTTAGAAGTTAATTTAATAAGCGCTAATCCAGATATAGTTATTCATTTAGCATCATATGTAACTTCCAAAGCTGAACTGGAAGAATTCGATAAATTAGTAGATGCAAATATCATATTTGGCAACAGACTGTTATACGCATTAAAAAATACGTCAATTAAGCATTTCATTAATGTTGGCACCTTTGCCGAATATCATTTTAATGATGGAGATTTAAATCCAACATATCTATATGCAGCTACCAAAACTGCATTTAAATCAGTTTTAAAATATTATTCAGAATTAAAAGGATTTAAATATGTTCATGTTGTGCCTTACTCTATATATGGAGGTGTGGACAGGCAGAAGAAAATAATGGACATATTATTCGAATCACTTGATGCTGAAAAACCTACAGATACTTCTCAAGGGATACAAAACTTAGATTTTATTCATATCAACGATGTAGTAGAATTCTTTTTGAGATTAGTTGATAAAATTTCTGATGTTAAGAATAATGATGTTCTATATCTTGGAACAGGTAAAACTTATACACTGCGAGAAGTTTCGACATTAATTGAAAAATTGACTAATAAGAAAATGAATATCAACTGGGGAGCGCATCCACCAAGAGAAAGAGACACCTTTTATGCTTGTGCCCCTATTGGGAAAATTCAAAATGTTTTAGGCTGGAAACCAAATATATCTTTGCTAGAAGGCCTTAAATTGAAATTTGCAGAGTATAAAGACATTTCCTAATAATATAGAAAAGAAAACATGAAAATAACAGGAACTAAAATAGCAGGTCTCTATGTAATTGACGCACTTAGATTTGAAGATCTGAGAGGAGAATTGATAAAACCTTTTAATTTTGATAAGTACAGTGAATTAGATGTTAACCTTGATTTTAAAGAAACATGGTTTACTAAATCAAAAAAAAATGTAATTAGAGCAATGCATTTACAGATTAAAGAAATGGCATGCGAAAAACTAGTTTCTGTTATAAATGGTTCTGTTATGGATATAATTCTAGATCTTAGACCCGAATCCGAAACATTTGGTCAGTATTTCGAGATGGAATTAAATGATAAAACCCCTAAAGCATTATATATACCAAAGGGCTGTGCGCATGGGTATAAAGTTTTGGAAGATAATACAATAACTATGTATTGTGCAACTAAAGTGCATTCGGCAGAGTATGATTTAGGAATAAAATGGGATAGTTTCGGATATGATTGGAAAATTGATAATCCAATTCTCTCAGATAAAGACCTTAATTTGATTGAGTTTAAAGATTTTCAATGAAAAATATAGTTTTAGGAGCAGGCATTGCTGGAATTGCAGCAGCGTACGAATTGAATAGAAATGATATAAAATCGGTTATTTTTGAAAAAAATAATGATTGGGGAGGATTACTTGACAACTTCGAAATTGAAGGATTCAGATTTGATAAATTTGTACACCTTTCGTTTGCAAGCGACAAATATGTTAATGATATTTTTTATCAAACAGAATTTATATCTCATGACCCTGTGTCTCAAAATTTTTATAAAGGACATTGGTTAAAACACCCAGCTCAAAATAACTTATTTCAACTAGAAAAAGAGGAAAAAGAAAAGATACTCGCTGATTTTAAAAGTCGTAAGGATAAAGATATTTCTGAAATTGCAAATTATGAAGAATGGCTGAGAGTTCAGTATGGCAACTATTTTGCCGAAAATTTCCCCATGGTTTACACCGAAAAATATTGGACAGTTGAGGCCAAAGATTTAGAAACAAAATGGGTAGGCAATAGGATGTATAAGCCTACTTTAGAAGAAGTTGAACAAGGCATAGTAAGTTCTGAAACCCCAAATACTTACTACGCTAAGGAAATGCGCTACCCTACGAAAGGTGGGTATAAATCCTTTATGATGCCGATGGTTAAAAATCTTGATATACGAACTAATTCCGGTGTTAATAAAATAAATCTATCGAATAAAACAATAACACTATCAGACGATATCACATATGAGTTTGATAATTTAATTTCTAGTTTGCCTTTGACTGAAATTTGTAAACTGATCAACGATGTTCCAAGTCATGTTATAGCCGCTTCAGAAAAATTGAATTATACTTCGGGTTATTTAGTTTCATTAGGTTTTAATAAACCAGATCTAGCTGATAAATTGTGGTTCTATATTTATGATAAAGATATTTTGTCAGCAAGGGTGTACTCTCCGAGTATGAAATCGCCAGATAATGTGCCAGAAGGCTGCAGTTCGATTCAGGCAGAAATTTATTTTAACAAGGGACAAAAGCTTGATCTTAGCGATGCTGAAATATTAGAACATACTATTAATAAATTTATAGGAATAGGCTTGTTTAATGAAGAAGATTTAGTTGTAAAAGACATTAGAAGTGAAAAATATGCAAATGTTATCTTTGATCATCATATCTACGAAAACAGAAAAATAGTTTTAGATTTTTTAGAAAAGAACAATATAATTTCTGTGGGACGATTTGGCGAATGGGAATATTTTTGGAGTGACCAAAGCTTATTGAGTGGCAAAAATGGAGCAATTAAATTACTAGAAAAAATAAATAAGAAGCCCATATCTTAAGTTAAGTAAAAGTAAAATGAAAGTACAACAAAGGATTGAACCATTAGATTGGCTAAGAGGATTAATGGCTTTATCTATTATGTTTCATCATATGAACCGGTGGTTTCTTGAACCTTTGGATGCATCTACTGCATTAGGAAGAATAGGCGTTTATGGAGTTTCCATATTTTTTATATTGTCAGGATTAAGTATGGCTATTGTTTATAATTCGTTTATAAAAAATAGCCAAACAGCTGCCGATTTCTTTATTCGAAGAATTTTTAGGATATGGCCGTTACTTTGGCTTGTTATTATAATTGTTATAATACAACAATATACCAATGGAATCTATTTTAGTTGGAAACTATTATTCTTAAATTTTACAACCTTATTTGGCTTCTTAGTACCAACTCAAGGTATTGCCTCGGGTTCTTGGTCAATTGGAAGTGAAATGGTTTTTTATGCATTAACACCATTTTTAATTTATTGTTACAATTTGAGAAAATGGCTCGGAAACCTTATTTTCCTAATAAGTTTATTAATCGGACTGTATTTTGCCTTTTATATTATAAATGCAAACTCAACGCTATCAGATCAATGGAGGATTTATGTGAATCCTTTAAATAATCTATTCCTTTACGTTATGGGAATTGGAATGTATTATAACTTAAAAGATTTTAAAATTAAAAATGGAATCAATATCATCATATTAGTAATCGCTTGTCTTGTCTTTGCTTTTCTTCCAATAAAGGACGATTTAATTAAAGTCATAGTAGGTGTAAATAGATTAGTTTTTGTGATTCTATCTTTTGTTGTAGTTCTTTGTTTTTATAAAATGGAAATGAAATTACCAAAGATGTTAAGCATTAGTTTGGAAACCTTAGGAATTGCTACCTATGGCGTTTACTTATTGCATCCAATAGTGTATACTGGTGTTAGCTCATTATCACTTACTAATGTGTATTTGAATTTTGTGCTTGTTTCGACCCTGACAGTTGCATTAGCAGTTTTTTTATATAACTTCTTTGAAACAAGATTTATAAAATTGGGTAAGAACCTAACTAATTCGCTTTTCAAAAAAAGCGAAACTAAATAAAGTTACGATACTTGATTTCGTCACTAGATAAGGTAACTAAATTCTTTGAGAAGATTTTTATTAATAGCGGGTCAAATATTTTTAAATTGAATCGAGTCATAAATAGAATAGGGAATGAAAAATTTCACATTAATAATACCAACGCACAACAGACATCATTATTTAAGGCGTTCGATGATGTATTTCAGAGATTTGGATGCAGAAGTGATTTACTGTGACTCTAGTATTGAAGCATTTGATGAACATGAAATCGAAAAGTATCATAATATTAAATATCTACACTTACCAAATCAAAAATTTGCAGAAAAACTTTTAATTGTGTTAGCACAAATAAAGACTAATTTTGTAGCGCTATGTCCTGATGATGATTTTATACTAATTAATTCGTTATATCGCGGTGTTGATTTCCTTGAAAGTAATAAAACCTACAAAACAATTGTTGGCAAATATGTCTACTTTAATGAAGATTTCGATGGTAATTTTTTCCCTAATGGACAAAAGTTTCCAGAAGATATCGATTTAGGTTCTGAAAAAAATGCAAAAGTTTTTTTTGAAAATTATTATATGATTTTGTGGGCGATGTATGATAAAGTAATTCTTGAAAAAGCATTCAGAATTATTAATCAAGCAAAATTCCATAATGATAATTATATAGAATTAACGATTGGAGCTTGTGCATGTTACGAGGGGGCCATAAAGTTTCCAAAAGAAATTTGGGGAATTAGAGAGGTAAGTACTAAGGAGCACTGGGGAACTCGACATGCATCTATATTGAGTATGGAAATTGCGGAAATTAAAGGTGATTATCAAAAGTTTAAAGAATCAATAGATGATCAAACATTTTTAGGTCATGCTGATATTGTAATGCAAAGTTACTTAAGTGGGCATGTTAAAGAAGTAGTTTCTTTGAGAGATACTATAAGTAAAATGATTCCCAAATTTATTAAAAGATGGATTAGGAAAGGAACAAGTTTCAAGACATCAGCAGATAAATTTATTTTGGATGACCAAAATTATGGATTACTTGATCCGATAAAACTATTATTGTACAAAGATAACGTGAATAAGTAAAATAGTTTTAAAAAATAATATATGGCCAATTTTACAGGCTTTTTAAAGCATGGAGGGAATTATCTTGTTGCAAGTTTAGCGACTAGATCTTTAGCCTTTATTTCAATACCAATTTATACTCGGTTATTATCAACTCAAGACTATGGCATTGTAAGTATATTTATGGGAGTATCTGGCTTATTGGTAAGTCTAATTGCTTTCAGTACAGACCGGTCAGTAAGCAGATATTTTTTTGATCAAAAAAGCGAAATGGATTTTAAAAGATTCGTAGGAACTTCATCTATATTAGCATTAGGCTTTTTTATATTTAATTCCATTCTACTTATTTATTTTGCTGAGGATTTTGGCAATCTGGTTGGTCTTAACAAAAATGTTGTATATCTATTTATTCCATTTTCCTTAATCTCCATTGTAGGATTGACTTTTGAGCAAATTTATAATCCACTTAAGAAAAGTAAAGAGATTGCAGTGTATTCTGTAATAAATGTATTTCTTGGTTTTGCACTCTCCGTTACCTTTCTTCTTTTCATGAAAACAGAGAAGTATTATGGACAGATCTGGGGGCAGATAGCAACCGGATTTATAATGCTTTTCTTTTGGATCAGATTGATTAAGCCTTATTTTGTTTTATCGTTTGATAAATCTTATATCAAATACATATTTACATTTTCGGTGCCCCTAATTCCGTATGCGCTAAGTGGTGTTATCATAGAGCAATTTGGGAAAATTGCAATCGGGAGCTCTCAAGGTATGAGTGAAGCAGGGTTTTATAATTTAGCTCTTTCAGTGAGCAGTATTGTAAATATTGTAGTTATTGTTACTCATCAAGCTTGGAATCCTTACTATTTTGAGTATATGAACTCCAAAAATTATAAGCAATTAGATAGTGATTTTATTAAAATTTTTAAAATTACTATTCTTGTTGCTTTTGGAGTAGCTTCATTTGGTAAGGAACTTGGTCTGCTCCTTGCTAAAGAAGAATTCTCAGGAGCTTTATACCTGATCCCTATCTTTACAATAGGTTATATTTTTTCTCAGCTTTCTTTTGCTTACGTCAGGAATTTTGGATACACAAGGAAAACACAATATATGACTCTAACAATTCTAACAAGTGGTGTAAGCAATGTGCTACTGAATGTTTTTTTTGTTAAATCTTTCGGACAGCTTGGAGCTGCAATCTCATTTGTAATTTCTTATATTATTATGGTTGTACTAGCTTGGTTTCTTAATAATTATTTTGTAAAACTTCATACAACTCCACTAAGAAAACTACTATTTCCGCTGATCATTGCTGCACCATTTTATATACTATTATATCTTATCATGGGAATCGAATCTATTTTTGGAGCAATATTGATAAAAGGACTTTGTTTTTGTATGTTAACTGTAATAATTCTGTGGGACGAGAGAAACGAGATATTGTTATTCGCTAATAAAATCTTAAAACGTTCTTAAGTTTATAATTTTAACATACAAATAACTAATTGTGAATAACAAATTTAATCCTCAAATTTTTCTAGATTTCGAAAAACGTCATAATTGTTTTGATAAGGAAATTGGGGGCGTACACTTCTGGGATATTATCAGATATGAACTATATCTTGATATATTACGAAATATAAAACCAGATATTATTAAAACAAATAAAAAAGAATCACAATTTACAAGAGCAACTCGAATTTTAAAACAAATTTTATCGTTCATTTATTTTTTGATATTTACAAAATGCGAATTTCTATTCCTCACATCATCGAGAAATAAAATTGGAGATGATGGTTTTTTTGATAGAAATTTGGGTGACATTTTAAATATTTGCAAAGAAAAATCGATTTTATTTGAAAAATTCCAGATAAATAGCTCTACTTGGCATTACAGAAAAAATACTCTTTTTGACCCAAGCATACATATTAAATCGTTTCTATCAAAATTCGTTAAACGTCACGATTATAGTCAAATACTTATTTCTATCCATAAGGAGTTTGAACACTGTAATTTTACCAATGAAAAAATCAATGAAATGGTTGTAAATTATAAAACTGATTTATTGTTTTATAATTTTATATTCAAAATTAAGAAGCCCAAAATTTGTTTTGTTAATCAAAATGGCATCCAAAAAGGCTTATTTTCTGCCGCAGAAAAATGTAAAGTTCCTGTTGTTGAAGTTCAGCATTGTGTAATTGATGAAGGAAATCCTGCATATCATTACAGTAAAGATATCGAATATAAAACTGGACAAATATATTTGCCAACCTATTTTTTTACGTATTCTAGTTATTGGAATGATAAGGCAAATTATCCCGTGAAAAGAATAATAACCATTGGAAATTCCTATTTATATAATCCTACTAACGTTATCATCAACGATGAAGTACTACAAAAGAATGGTTTAGTAGTTGCTAGTGCCAATATTTATGGCGAAAATTTAAAAAAAATTGTTACAGAACTTGCAGAAAAAAACAGTAAAATACCAATCTATTTTAAATTGCACCCCAATCAGTTTGTTGAGAGGGAATACTATATTGCAGAACTATCTTCTTTCAAAAATATACAAGTTATCACTTCGGAGAAGAATATGGAGCAATTGTTACTGGAATCGGTGGCAATTTTAGTTATTCAATCAACGACTATATACGAAGCATTACATTTAAGGAAAAAAGGAATCATATACAAAAAGCAATCTTATGAAGGGCATCGCTCATTATTTCATAATCCTAATGTCTATCTAGTAGATACGGTAGAAGAAATTATTAATGCGATTAATCAACCATTCGTTGAGAAGAATGTAAATGAGCAATTCTTTTTTAAAGATTTTGACGTAACAGCCTTTAAGCGATTCTTATCAGAGAAAATTGTTAATTAGAGTAATTTGTTATAGGTTTAGTAAGATGAATTTAAGAATCTGGTATTTATTTAATTTTTGGAAGTTTAAGCATTTGGGAAGAAAATCCTTCGTGAAAAAAGCTTTAATCATAACACCGTCTTGTATTTCTGTGGGTAATAATGTATATATTCAACCAAACTCACGAATTGAAGGTGTTTTTAGTTATGAGGGGGTTTCTTTTTTACCGGAGATAAGTATAGATGATTGTTGCACAATTCAGCAGAATTTGCACTTAACTTGTGGCCGCAAAATTTATATTGGAAAAAATACGGCCATAGCGGCAAATGTTACTATTACAGATATCAATCATCCTTATGAAAATATCGACCTACCTGTAGAAAGACAACCTCTTACTACAAATCCTGTTTACATAGGTGATGACTGTAAGATTTACAACAATGTAGTAATTCTACCTGGAACTTATATTGGGAAACATTGTGTTATTGGTGCGAATAGTGTTGTTTCGGGCGATTTTTCTGATTTTGCAGTGATTGTAGGAGCGCCGGCAAAAATAATTAAACGGTACTGCTTGGAAACAAATCAATGGAAGAGAACAGACCAAACGGGAAAATTTTTATAATAAATTATGAAAAATATACTAATAACTGGAGGAGCAGGTTTTATAGGCTCTAATTTAGCTTTGAAACTAATTGATAAAGGATACAACGTAACTGTTCTAGATACCTTATCACCACAGATTCATGGGGAAGATGCTGAAAATAATTCTTTTTTATTTTTAAAAATCAAAGGTAAAGTAAAATTTATAAAAGGTACTGTAACGTCTACTGAAGACTGGATAAAGGCCATAGAAAACCAGGATGCCATAGTTCACTATGCAGCTGAAACGGGCACAGGACAATCTATGTATGAAATTGAAAAGTATACCTCGGTAAATATTGGCGGTACAGCGCTCATGTTGGACTTGCTAACTAACCACCCTAATTCTGTGAAAAAAGTAGTTATAGCTTCATCGAGGTCTATTTATGGCGAGGGTAGATATTGGTCTGACGAATTAAATACTTATGTCTATCCTGAACACAGGATAGACGACTACATGTCTAATGGCGATTTTGAAGTTAAATTCAAGGGTGTTTCATCCCCCTTAAAATTAGTTGCAACCGATGAGGATTCTAAAATACACCCGTCGTCGGTATATGGAATTACAAAACAAAACCAGGAGCAGATGGTTATGACAGTTTGCCCTACCATTGGGATTGCACCAGTAGCTTTCAGATATCAGAATGTTTATGGACCAGGACAATCTTTGTCAAATCCATATACAGGCATATTGTCAATTTTTTCTACTCTTATCAAAAACGGAAAAGATATAAATATTTTTGAAGATGGTAAAGAAACCAGGGATTTTGTATTTATTGAAGATGTCGTGGCCGCTACTATTCTGGGACTGGAAAAAGAAGAAGCAAATGGACAAGTATTCAATGTTGGTGCAGGAGAACCAATTGATGTATTAACTGTGGCGAGTAAACTTATCAATAATTATGGTGGATCAGTTAATATTGCTGTGACGGGAAATTACCGACTTGGTGATATAAGGCACAATTACGCTGATATGACCAAGATTAATTTACTTTTGGGTTTTGTACCTGAATACAATTTCGAAAGAGGATTAAAGCACTTTACAGACTGGGTTCTTACTCAGGAAGTGAACGAGAGCAAGTATGAAGATAGTATAGCAGAAATGAAAGAAAAGGGGTTATTTAAGTAATGGCTACAAAAAAGGTGCTTTTTATTGGGATTGGTTTTTACGATTATGAAGAGTCAATTATTCAAGAGTTTAAAAAACTAAATTTTGATGTTGACTATTTTTGTGAAGTCCCTCCTGATAGCCTTGCTTTTCGCTTTTATAATAGATTTAAGATGCAAAATCAGTTGGAACGCATCATCAAACGCTTTAATGATAGAATTGTAAAAGAAAGTGGTACACAATATTCGCTTATTTTTGTAATTAAATCGGAATATCTTTCTGAAAAGACACTTCGAGCCATAAAGGAAAAAAATCCAACAGCTAAAAGTATTTTGTATCTTTGGGATTCTATTGTACGCATTTCTAATATTGAATCTAAGTTTAAATATTTTGATAAGGTTTTTTCTTTTGATAGAATTGATTGTTTAAAAAATGATGTATTAAATTTTAATCCATTGTTTTATCGAGATGAGTATCATGGGAGTATAGATGGCAAAAATACTATAAATGACTTGTATCATTTGGGCTGGTATCACTCAGACCGTTTAAAATTAATTATGAACATCGAAAGTTTTTGTGAAGAACATCAGCTTAGTTATAAACTAATTTTATTTACAGGTTATTTTAGCTTTTTGTTGCATAAAATATTTGGCGGAGAATTAAAGAACAATAAGAAATTTTTGATATTTAAGGCAATTTCTGCGAAGGAAAACCGTCAAAATGTGCTTGATTCAATTGCTACCTTAGATATTGCTCACAACTTACAAAGTGGTTTGACAATTAGGTCAATTGAGCTTTTGGGGATGGGAAGGAAGATGATTACCACAAATGCTGATATTGTTAATTACGATTTTTATAATTCCTCAAATATATTGTTAATAGATAGAAATAATCCGAAATTAGAATTATCTTTTTTTTCGACTCCCTATGAGCCTGTCCCACCTTTAATAAAAGAAAGGTATAACATAACAAATTGGTTAGAACGAATGGTTAATAGCTAAATGTTATAATAGAGTTAAACTTTATTTTCACTCTAATCATATATAACCAATAATCTTCTTTAATGGAAATGAGTTTAAAAAAAATATTTTCTTTTCTGGTATTAATGTTCTTTTTATCAACATTAATATTTCCAGTATTTATTTTAAATAAAATTTTTTTTCTCGTAATTTTTGGGCTAATGTTTTATAAATTAAGTGGCACAAATAAGATGCTAACTGTTGCTCCTTTCGTTGTGTTTTTAGTTTTTCTATATGGTTTTATTTTTTCTTTTTTTGGATATGTATACCGCCCATTAACTAATCAGTTGATGCTCTCTGTTGCCGTTCTATTTCTCATCTATCCTATAAGTAAATATGATATAGATATGGATCGAATCGTAAAAATATCTGGACTTGTCTTGGTAGCGTTTACTGGGCTATTTTTTTTACTTGTTGTAACATTCGCAGGTAATCCAATTTCTATGATTGCCTATGATATATTCAAAAACTATGGCGGCGGGTCCAGTGGATTACGAGGGTTTACTGAAGAAGCCACGCTAAGTTTTCATTTTGGTACAGTTCCCTTTTTATATCTACCACTTTGCTTATTCTTCTATACTTACTTGAAAACCAAGAAGCTATCTAATATACTGGCAATGATTTTTATTCTACCTGCGACTTTTATAAGTACTTCAAGAGGATTATGGGTAATCTGTATTTTAGGTATATTCTTAATTTACTTTTTAAACTTAAAATTAACTTCAAAACTGATTTTACTTACAGTGAGTATCCCACTTGTAGTATCTGTTTTTAGTTATTTACTAGTGACTACAAATGCCTTCAGCTCTAATGAAGAATCAAATAGTATCAAAATTGGTCATATTACCTCATTTTTTGATAACCTAAATTTTCAAAATTTTTTTTTAGGTGATGGATTGGGAGCATACTATTTTACAAAAGGTGCGAATGGGATAAAAGCAGAAACTGAAGTAACACCATTTGATATGCTGAGATATTTTGGATTTATTTTTACTATGCTATTATATACCGCTATTTTATTTCCAAGTAAAAATTTAAAATCATATTTTTCTGAAAATAAGTGTTTTACATGTGTATTTGTGCTTTACCTCATAAATTCTTTTACTAATCCGACAATGTTCAATTCCTATGGTTTAATCGTCGTTTTGTGGTACTGGTCTAAAATTTTAAGACAACAGAAAAATCAAGTTATATTAAAGATAATTTAACCAATGAAAGTTTTCGCCATAATTGTAGCTTACAATCCTAAAATTTATCAATTGATTAATTTATGTAATCAATTAGAAAATAGCGGTTTAAGTGTGGTATTGGTTGAAAATACCGAGCAAAATTCATTAAAAGAAACCATTACTTTAACGAATACCTTTGTTATCGAACTCAATTCTAACCAAGGAATAGCACGTGCTCAAAATATTGGTATAAATTATGCGGTAACAAATGGAGCAGATATTATTGTGTTTTTTGATCAGGATTCTACCATAAAAGAAGACTTTATTTCAAATCTCTTATCTCCAATAGTTGATGGTAGTCCAATGGTTGTAGCTCCAGTTTTTTACGATGAACAACAAGGTTTTGAATACCCATCATTTAAATTCAACCGGTTTAATTTATTAGATAAGGTTTATAGTGAAAATCGATTGGCACCTTATGAAGTTGATGTTATTATTTCATCGGGTTCAGCTGCCACAAAAGCGGTTTTTTTAAAAGTAGGTTTGATGGACGAAGATTTCTTTATCGATTTTGTTGACATTGAATGGACAATTAGATGCAAGAAGAATGATGTTCCAATATATATTGTCCCACAAGCAACAATGATACATGCAATTGGAGAGAAGTCAATAAATCTCGGGGTTATCCGTGGCTTTATTCACAGTTCTCTTAGAAGTTATTATAAACTACGAAATCCTTTCTTACTTTTGCGCAAGGCACATGTTCCTACTAATTTGGCGCTAAAGGAAATTTTGGCAGCTATGGTACATCAATTTGTGTTTATGTTCTATGTCGCGAACAAATTGGAATATTTCAGAAGTTACATTATTGCTATTAGGGATGGTTTAAAAGGGAAAAAAGGTAAAAAAGCTAATTTATAATATATTGAAAGTAAGTGTTTGCATAGCAACCTATAATGGAGAAAAATATCTAAAAGAGCAAATTGACTCTATTCTAGCCCAAATTTCTCTAGACGATGAAGTGATAATTGTTGACGATTGTTCAAGTGATTCTTCTATTGAAATATTAGAAGGCTACAAAGATTCTCGTATTAAAATTTTTAAAAATAAAATCAATCGAAGCCATGTTTATTCATTTGGTAAAGCAATTTCATTAGCAAATAATGAATTGGTTTTCATGTCAGACCAAGATGATTTGTGGGTAAAAGGAAGGTTGGATTTAATGAAGACAGCCCTTTTAGAATCTGGTAAATTAATGCTTAGCTCAAATTCAGCATTCATTGATGAAAAAGGTGCTCCCAAAGATTTTTATCTAGATGGTGTTAAGTCTGAAGATTCGAGCCGATTTAATAAAAATATTTTGGCTATTTTTGCAGGTAAAACTAATTATTATGGTTGTGCGATGGCATATCGGAAGGAGTTGAATCAAATTATCTTGCCTATACCAGATTATGTAGAGTCTCATGATCTGTGGATTGCCATGGCTGGAAATCTTTTAAAATCTAATCTTCACATTGATACGCAAACATTATTTCGACGAATTCATGGTAATAACGCTAGCGTTTTAAGTAGAACATTAAAAGAAAAGTTATATTCAAGATTAATTTTTGCAAGAAGCTATTTTGAAATTACAAGTAGGATAAAAAAACAGAAATAGATTTTAAATAATTAAATAGATTGCTTTTCGCAATTGCAATATAAAATATGAGCTTGAGAAACTACCAAATTTGCACCAAAACTATAATGGACACTTCCGATCCTACAATCATTTTTAATGACAAGGGCGAAAGCGACTATTACACCAATTATATAGAAACAATTTTGCCTAATTGGCATACTGATGAACGTGGTCATGCTGAACTGATGAAAGAGGCTGATAAAATTAAAGCAGATGGTAAAGGGAGAGATTTTGATTGTATTATTGGTTTAAGTGGTGGACTTGACAGTTCATATGCAGCTTATGTTGCTAAGGAGATTATGGGTTTAAGGCCTTTGATTTTTCATGTTGATGCTGGATGGAATACAGACAGGGCGGTTGGAAATATTGAAAAGTTAGTTAATGGATTAGATTTAGATTTATACACAGATGTAATTAACTGGCAGGAGATGAAAGATTTGCAAGTAGCATTCCTTAAGTCTCAAATTGCAGATCAGGATTTACCTCAGGATTACGCATTTTTTTCAGGCTTGTATAAGTTTGCAAAAAAAAACAAAATAAAGTATGTGCTAACTGGTGGTAATTTTTCTACGGAATGCTGTCGTGAACCAGAAGAATGGGGCGGTTTCCCGGGCATTGATACCAGACTTGTGAAAGATATTCATTCCAAATTTGGTAAAAGACCTTTAAAAACATTCCCATTGGTAGATATTTTAAGTTATAAAATATATTACCGCTACGTACTTGGAATGAAAGTTTTTAAACCATTAAATTTAGTACCATACATTAAAGCAGATGTTGAGAAATTTCTGTTTGAAAAGTATGGTTGGGAAAGTTTTCAGCACAAGCACCATGAATCAAGATTTACACGATTTTATGAGGATTACTGGTTACCAAGAAAATTCGGCTTTGAGAAAAGGAGAGCTCATTTCTCAAGCTTAATTTTAACTGGTCAAATGACGAGAGATGAGGCTTTGGAGCGAATATCAAAACCAGAATTATCTGAAGAATTTTTACAGAAGGAGTTTGATTATGTTGCTGATAAGCTTGATTTGACTAGGACAGAACTGCAAAGTATATTTGACGGACCTAACAAAACGTATAAAGATTATAAAAATAAAATGAATATCATCAAAGCCGGTTCTAAGGTGATGATGAAAATAGGTTTGGAAAAAAGATTATTTAGATGATAACTATAATCGACTACGGTGTAGGTAATATTTATGCTTTTCAAAATGTATATAAGAGACTAAATATTCCAACTAAGATTGCAAAAACAGCAATAGACTTGGAAGGTGCAGAAAAATTAATTTTGCCTGGAGTTGGCTCATTTGATTACGCAATGACACAGTTAAATAATTCTGGTATGAGAGAAAGATTAGATGTACTCGTGCTAGAAGAGAAAAAACCTGTAATAGGCATTTGCGTGGGCATGCAAATGATGGCTAATGGTAGCGATGAAGGCGATTTGGAGGGTTTGAAGTGGATAGATGCTCATGTTAAGAAATTCGATGAATCCACCATAAAATATATTACAAAACTACCTCATATGGGTTGGAATGATGTTAGTCCGATTGAAGGTCATCCTTTATTTCGAGGCTTGGAGCAGGATGCCCTTTTTTATTTTCTTCACAGCTTTTATTTTTATTGTAATAACGAAGCAGATAGCATTGCCAAATCTGATTATGGTATTAATTTTACCAGTTCCGTAAACCATAATAATATTTACGGAATACAGTTCCATCCGGAAAAAAGCCATCATTATGGTGAAACTTTGCTCCACAATTTTGCGAAAATTTAGTATATGTTAAGACCAAGAATTATACCAAGCCTACTAATTCACGATAATGGGCTGGTTAAAACTGTAAATTTTAAAAATGCAAAATATGTTGGTGACCCGATTAATGCAGTTAAGATTTTTAACGAGAAAGAGGTTGATGAATTAGCTGTTTTCGATATAGATGCAACAGTACTAAATAAAGAACCCGATTATGTACTTATTGAGAAATTAGCTACTCAAAGTAGAATGCCTTTATGTTATGGAGGTGGTGTTAATACAGTAGAGCAAGCACAAAGAATATTCGGACTTGGTATAGAGAAAATAGCACTGAGTAGTGCTGTCATTCAAAAACCAGAACTTATAGCTGAAATTGCTTCACGTGTTGGTAATCAAAGTGTTATAGTTGTGCTTGATGTAAAAAAGAAGTTGCTTGGAGGATATGAAGTATATACGCATAACGGAAAGAAAAGCACAGGTATAAATCCGTTTAAATTTGTTGAAGAGGCAGAAAGGCTTGGGGCTGGCGAAATTATTATTAATTCTATTGATCAAGATGGGGTAATGAAAGGGTATGATATGAACCTAATCGATAAAATTAGGGAGAAAATATCGTTACCAATGACAGTTTTAGGAGGTGCGGGATCTTTGGACGACATTGGTAAAGTAATTAATAAACATGGAGTTATTGGTGTTGCTGCTGGAAGTCTTTTTGTATTTAAAGGAATTTACAAAGCAGTACTCATAAATTATCCCAAAAGAAGTGAGAAAGACGAATTGATACATAAAAACCATACAGGTTAAAAAAATATATAATGCAAATCAAAAATAAAACTCTTTTAATCACAGGTGGTACCGGCTCATTCGGTTCCGCTGTGCTAAACCGCTTTTTACAAACAGATCATTTTAGTGAAATTCGTATTTTTTCTCGTGATGAGAAAAAACAAGATGACATGCGAAATACATTGAAAAATGATAAATTGAAATTCTATATAGGTGATGTAAGAGATTTGCAAAGCGTGGAAAGAGCCATGCACGGCGTAGACTATGTTTTTCATGCTGCTGCATTAAAACAAGTACCCTCGTGCGAATTTTTTCCGATAGAAGCTACCAAAACAAATGTATTCGGTACTCAGAATGTGATTTCTGCAGCTATTGCCAATAAGGTTAAAAAGGTGATTTGTTTAAGTACAGATAAAGCCGCTTATCCTATAAATGCAATGGGCATTTCTAAAGCTCTGATGGAAAAGGTGGCTATTGCAGCTTCTAGAGATTCGAATGAAACTACTGTATGTTTAACACGCTATGGAAATGTAATGGCGTCAAGGGGATCGGTAATACCATTGTTTTTAAAACAAATTCAATCAGGCCAACCATTAACCATCACAGATCCTAACATGACACGTTTTTTAATGTCATTAGAAGATGCCGTTGATTTGGTGTTGTTTGCATTTGAACATGCTAACCCTGGCGATCTTTTTGTAAATAAGGCACCAGCTGGAACCATTCGTGATTTAGCTCAAGCATTAAAGGAATTGTGTAAGGCTGATAATGAGATTAAAATCATCGGTACAAGACATGGAGAGAAACTTTACGAAACCCTTTGTACCCGTGAAGAAATGACTAAAGCTGAGGATATGGGTGAATTTTATCGCATTCCCGCCGATAACCGGGATTTAAATTATGCTCAATATTTTTCTGAAGGAGAGGAGGAGATTGCGACTGCTGAAGATTACCATTCTCATAATACAGAACAGCAGAACGTTGAGGGTATGAAGAAGTTATTATCTGGATTGCCTCTAATAAAAAAAGAAGTTTTTGGCGATTTAACCGCTGTCCAATACGCTGGATAATGCTACAGAAAGTTAAAGTCATATCAGGAGGACATCATGTTGATGCTCGGGGTGAAGTTACATTTGTAAACGAATTTGACATGTCTCAGGTTAAGCGATTTTATCGGATCAAACATTTTGATACTGAAACAATTCGCGGTTGGAGGGCTCATAAAATAGAACAAAGATGGTTTCATGTTTTTAATGGCACTTTTATGGTTAAGCTTGTTAAAATTGATAACTGGGGAAACCCCTCTTCAAACCTTGATCAACATAAATTCATTTTAAAGGCAACTGATATTTCTGTATTTCATATTCCAGTTGGCTATGCAAGTAGTTTACAAGCAATGGAAGAAAATTCCGAAATGATAGTTTTTGCAGATTATCCAATCGAACATGCTAAAAACGATGATTATTTATTCCCATCGGATTACTTCAATTAGATAAAGTTAGAATGAAAGTTAAAATAGGCATTACCGGACAGGAGGGGTTTGTAGGACAGCACTTGTATAATACAATTGGCTTATTTCCAGAAGAATTTGAAAGAATTCCGTATCATATTGATTATTTCAAAGATCAAGAAAAATTAGAAGAATTTGTTAGTCAATGTGATGTAATTGTTCACCTGGCAGCAATGAATAGGCATAATGATGCTGAAGTACTCTATTCAACAAACATTAATCTGGTAAAACAATTAATTGCCGCACTTGAAAAATCAAATAGTAAAGCTCATGTTTTGTTTTCTTCATCATCACAAGAAGAAAGAGATAATCTTTATGGGAGAAGCAAGAAGGAAGGACGTGAATTGTTGGTTAATTGGGCCTCGAAAGCGGGCGGTGTATTTACAGGTTTAGTTATTCCTAATGTTTTCGGTCCATTTGGTCATCCATACTATAACTCATTTATTGCTACCTTCTCGCACCAGCTTACACATAGTGAACAACCAAAAATTGAGGTTGACGGAGAGGTGAAATTAATTTATGTTGGAGAATTAGTAGAAGTTATTTTGAACGAGATAAGAAGCAAAAAAAGCAATCCACTTTTCGTAATACCTCATACTTCCGTTAATAAAGTTTCGGAAATATTGACTCTGCTAGAAAGCTACAAACAACAATATTTTTTAGGTGGAATTATCCCTCAATTGAATTCTAAATTTGAATTAAATCTGTTTAATACTTTTAGATGTTATATTGATATCAAGAATCACAATCCGGTTCAATTTGTACAACATACTGACCCGAGAGGTTCATTTGTAGAAGTTATTCGATTAAGCATTGGTGGTCAGGTCTCTTTTTCTACAACCATTCCAGGGATAACAAGAGGTAATCACTACCATACTAGAAAGATTGAAAGGTTTGCTGTAATAAAGGGGAAGGCATTAATCCAATTAAGAAGAATAGGCACAAATGAGGTTTTAGATTTTTATTTGGATGGAAATGAACCATCTTATGTAGATATGCCGATCTGGTATACACATAACATTAAAAATATAGGAGAAGAGGAACTCTACACCAATTTTTGGATTAATGAATTTTATGATCCGGCAGATGCCGATACCTATTTTGAAGAAGTTTAAATTATAAAGGAATACGATTGATGAAAGCGAGATTAAAAGTAATGACAGTTGTTGGTACCAGACCAGAAATTATACGGTTGGCTAGAGTAATGGCAGCCTTAGATAATTCTGATGCAATTGAGCATGTCATTGTACATACTGGTCAGAATTATGATTATGAATTAAATCAAATATTTTTTGATGATTTGGCTATTCGTAAACCTGATTTCTTTTTAAATGCAGCTGGTAAAACAGCTACCGAAACCGTAGGTCAAATCTTAATTAAGATTGACCCATTATTAGAAAGTGAGAAACCTGATGCTTTTTTAGTATTAGGTGATACAAATAGTTGCTTGTGTGCTATACCCGCCAAGAAAAGACATATTCCCATCTTTCATATGGAAGCCGGAAACCGATGTTTTGACCAACGTGTTCCAGAAGAGACCAACAGAAAGATTGTAGATCATGTATCTGATATCAACCTTACATACAGCGATATTGCCAGAGAGTATTTGTTGAGAGAAGGTTTACCAGCAGATAGAATTATCAAAACTGGTTCGCCCATGTTTGAAGTACTCACTCATTATGCAGAATCTATTGAAAATTCTAATATTTTAGAAAAGTTATCATTAGAAAAGCATAAATATTTCGTGGTTTCTTCACATCGTGAGGAGAACATTAGTAACGAAAGGAATTTTCTCGGCTTAATGGAGAGTTTAAATTTAATAGCTGAAAAATATGGTTATCCTATTATTGTAAGTACTCATCCACGTACACAAAATATGATAAATGCCAAAAAAGTTGAGATGAAACCTGAAGTTCAATTCTTAAAACCAATGGGCTTTAACGACTATAATGCATTACAGATGCATTCATACGCAGTTTTGTCAGATAGTGGAACTATCTCCGAAGAATCCTCCACACTAAATTTTCCTGCATTAAATTTAAGAGATGCACATGAAAGACCTGAAGCAATGGAGGAAACATCTGTAATGATGGTTGGCATGAACAAAGAACGCATTATGCAAGCGTTGGTTCAATTACAATATCAAAAACGTGGGGTAGACAGAAACTTTAGGAAAGTTGCTGATTATTCTATGCCAAATGTTTCTGAGAAAGTTGTGAGAATTATTATCAGTTATGTAGATTATATTAAACGAGTGGTTTGGTCGGAACAGAATTAAAAAAAATGTCAAATAAAAAGAAAGTTTTAATACACAGTATAGCATTTAGTCCTGATGGTGTATCAACTGCTTACTTATATAATGACATTGCCAAAGCTTTCAAAGATTCGGGGTTTGAAGTTGTAGTTTTAACAACAACTCCGCATTATAATGTAGTTCCAGAAAATCTTAGTCAACAACCCTTAGCTAAAAAAGCTTTAGGGTTGTATTATATTAGTGTGTTTAATGGTATTAAGGTGCTTCACGTTCCGCAAAAAAAATTTAAATCTACAGTTCTTCGTTTATTTGGCTTTGTTTATTGGCATATTCTTTCGCTCATCCTTGGCTTAGCGCAGAAAAACGTCGGTGCAATTCTGTCTCCTTCGCCACCACTTACAATTGGCCTTATAAATTTGATTATTGGCAAAATAAAAGGCGCTAAAGTAATTTATAATGTTCAAGAGATTTATCCTGATTTTTTGATTGAACAGGGTGGATTAAAGTCAAAAATTGTTATTAGATTTTTAAAATGGCTCGAACGAATTGTTTATAATAAATCAGATGCGGTAACTACAATAGACGAAGTTTTTTACAATACTATTTTAAATAGGTTTGATGATAAACATAAGTTACATATTATCCCGAATTTCGTTGATACTGATTTATATAAGCCCCTTCGCAAAGAAGAAGTTCAATTAAATGCTACCCACTTTAGACAGAATGATAACCTAAAATTAATGTACGCCGGTAATATAGGGCATGCTCAAGATTGGGAACCTTTAATCTCTGCTGCAATTTTATTGAAGGAAGACAACATTGATTTCTACATTATTGGCGAGGGTGTAATGAAGCAACATTTAGTAGAACAAGTTAGGATTTACAACTTAAATCATGTACATATCTTATCTTATCAGCCTAGAGAATTGATGGCGCAGCTGTTAGCATTTGCTGATTTGCAGTTTATATTTATGTCGAAAGAAATGGAAGGCCACGGGTTTCCTTCCAAAGTTTACACGATAATGGCTTGCGCAAAACCTTTAATCGTATGTTCTGGGCTAGGTACTCCAATAATTAACTTTCTTAGTAAGCATTCATGCGCTAAATTGATTATTGATCACGAGGATTTAGCCAAGACAGAAAAGATCGTTAAATATTTAAAAGGTGTTACAAAGACAGAACTGATTAAAATGGGAAATAATGGATATCAAGTTGTTAACACTTTATATAGTAAAGAGATTGTTGCTAATCAATATGTTAGTTTAATTAGTTCATTGATATGAAACCGGAGATTGTGATAACTGGTGCCAGTGGTTTTGTTGGGATGAATCTAATTCCGTATTTACAAAAAGCAAATAATTTAACCCGAAGATTGGATAGAAATGAATTGGAGAATGAATTTTCTTTAAATGGAAGCTATGCTATTGTACATTTGGCAGGCAAAGCGCACGACCTTAAAAAGACATCTAATCCTGATGAATATTATCAGGTTAATTTTGAACTAACTAAAAAATTATATGATGTCTTTCTAAAATCAGATATCAAAAAGTTCATATTCATCAGTTCGGTTAAAGCAGTAGCAGATATAGTTAATGGCACTTTAACAGAAGATGCTTTACCAAATCCTAAAACAGATTATGGAAAATCTAAGTTAATGGCTGAACACTACATTCAAAGTCAAGAATTACCAGAAGGAAAATCTTATTATATTTTAAGACCCTGCATGATACATGGCCCAGGTAATAAAGGAAATCTTAATTTATTATACAAATTTGTTGAAAAGAATATACCTTATCCATTAGCCTCATTCCAAAATAAACGTTCCTTTTTAAGTATCGAAAATTTGTGCTTTGTTATTAACGAATTGCTTCAAAAAGACATTTTTTCTGGTATTTATCAAATAGCAGATGATAAATCATTATCTACGAATGAGGTTGTGGAAATTTTAGCAGGTTCTTTGGGTAAAAGGCCTAAACTGTGGGGTATACCTAGTAATTTAATCCGGGGTGCAGCTAAATTTGGCGATATATTTAAGCTTCCATTGAATACGGAAAGGTTGAATAAGTTAACGGAGAACTATGTTGTAAGTAATGAGAAAATTAAAAAAGCTTTAAATACTGAATTTCCAGTAACAAGCCAGGATGGGTTAACCTTGACCGCAAAATCCTTCGGTTTATAACTATCGACTAACAAGAAACTTACCGCTGTTTATTAAGTAAATATTATCTTTGTCCATTAATAACTAAAATGACGTTTTTAGCTGCAGTTACCATCTTGTTTAGTCTTTTTGCAATAGAGTTAATTTATTTTAAAGTTGCAGATCATTTCAACATTATCGATAAACCAAATGCCAGGAGCTCGCATAACAGCATTACATTAAGAGGTGGCGGTGTAATATTTTGTTTGTCTGGAATAATTTTTTTCATTCTATCTGGCTTTCAGTTTCAATATTTTATAATCGGCCTAATTGCAATTGCTACAATTAGTTTTATAGATGATATATTAACACTCAACAACAAAATTAGGTTAAGCGTTCATCTAATTGCTGTATTACTGATGTTTTATCAATGGAATCTTTTTGAACTTGCTTGGTACTGGATTCCTATAGCTTTAATTTTTGTAATCGGAACGATAAATGCCTACAATTTTATGGACGGCATTAATGGAATAACCGGTTCTTACAGCCTATTGGCTATAGCTACCTTATATTACATTAATAACTATGTGGTAACATTTATATCGTCAGATTTTCTGATAGTAGTTGGTTTATCATTATTGGTTTTTAACTTCTTCAACTTTAGGAAAAGAGCGAAATGTTTCGCCGGAGATGTTGGGAGCGTTAGTATTGCCTTTATTATTGTTTACTTGATAGGACAATTAATTATAAAAACGGGCAATTTTAATTATATATTGTTCTTGTTGGTTTACGGATTAGATGCTGTAATTACTATTTTCTTTCGTTTGATGAAAAAGGAAAACATCTTTGAAGCTCACCGCAGTCATTTTTACCAGTATTTAACCAATGAAAGAGGATGGTCTCATTTGCTGGTTTCCGTTGGGTATTTTATTGTTCAGCTTATCATTAATTCAGCAATTATTTTTTTATTGAAAGATTCTTTCTATATGGCAATCTTTTTTGTTTTTGTTTCAGTTGTGGCTTTTCTTATAATTAGGTTTTTAACTGAGGGGAAGCGCAAATTATTAGGGTAGTCCTGTGTAAATCGTGCTATCTGACAAATTAGTTTATAGGTCGCTTTCGCGAATAATTGGGAGGTGCTGTGCCTTGCAATGGTGATTATGTTGATTAGTCCTTCGAATCCATTTAGGATTACGATTATGTTTATGCCACAATGAAGTGTGGTAATATGGCCTAGAGATTGTTCTACTGAAGAATCAGACATTCTGCGCTTTGTAAATAGGGTATGTCCTTCAACTCCGCTTAGGGTGATGAAACTAGAAAGCAAAAAATGAAATTTGAACTTCTTGGTATCGTGCAGTTGAACCAACTGTTTTAGAGATTGCTTCGTACCTCGCAATGACGGTAATATTGGTTAGCCTTCGACTCCGCTCAGGACGACGAATTAGACAGGCTTAAGATAAGATTTGCACCTGTGAAAATTGTTATATTAGATAAATTGGTTTATGGATGCTTCCCCAAAGAATCGGGAAATGCAATACCCCGCAATAACGGCTATAATGGTTAATCTTCGACTACGCTAATAATGACAAGTATTAGCTCTAGGAAGCTATTATTTTTTATGGCATTTTAATTGCTAATTGGTACATGTATCGGAAATATATTATTTAACCGTATTAATATTATATTTATCTTTACGGTTAAATAAAGCCTATAGAATCTTGTTTACTCAAATTAATATTGTTCCTCGCTGGATAATTTTTCTCTTAGATATTATTATCTGCACATTCTCTATGGTCTTTGCTCATGCGCTAAGGCATAATTTAGACTTGACTTCTGTTAATATTTCAGAACTTGCGAGAAGTATATTGATTCTTGGAATAATTAATGTTGCTGTCTTTCTTAATATTAAGACTTATGCCGGTATTATTAGATATACGAGTGCACAAGATTCGTTCAGGATATTATTTTCTGTTATTATCAGTAATGGAACCTTTTTTGTCCTAAACCTGATATCAATAACATTTTTTCAAGAACTTTTAATTTCGCATACTGTTTTGATAACAAATGGTCTGGCGAGTTTTCTTTTACTAATTACTTATCGGATATTAATCAAATATTTTTTCCTATATATTAAAAACCTTAAGCTTGATAAGAAAAAGGTCATTATTTACGGAGCTGGAGAGGCTGGCTTAGCTACAAAAAGAACATTTGACCACGATGGTAGCGTAAATAAGAATATTGTTGCCTTTGTGGATGACGATGACAGAAAAGTCGGTAAGACTATTGACGGGGTAAGGATTTTAGATGCAAAACGATTGGAAAGTTTAATTTTAGAACATGAATTGGATGAAATTATCTTTGCTTCATATACTATACCTGATGAGCGCAAAGATCAAATTATCGATTTGTGCCTGGAAAATGACATTAAAATTTTAAATATTCCTCCTCCTGATGTGTGGACGAATGGAAAATTACAGCCCGCTCAGATTCAAAAACTTAATATTGAAGATTTATTAAACCGTAAATCTATTGATATTGATATTGATGGAATTGGGAAAATGCTGGATAAAAAGCGAATTTTAATTACCGGGGCAGCAGGTTCTATTGGTAGTGAGATCGTACGTCAATTGTCTAAATTTGATGTGGGCTTAATCATCATCTGTGATCAGGCTGAATCTGCTTTACATGAGTTATATCTTGAACTAGAAGAAAACAACCGCAGTAAAAACTATCATGCTTTCATAGGAGACGTACGTGATGAACAGCGTATGGATGTGCTGTTTAATACCTACAAACCGCATTATGTATACCATGCCGCGGCTTATAAACATGTTCCGCTAATGGAGGATAATCCGGCAGAGGCCATTAAAGCAAATGTATTGGGTACTAAAACAATTGCAGATAAGTCGGTTAAATATGGGGTTCAGAAATTTGTAATGATTTCTACAGACAAAGCCGTGAATCCAACGAATGTGATGGGAGCCTCTAAACGCATCGCTGAAATTTATGTTCAATCGCTTAACAACTCCTTAAACCAATCTGATTTTATATTTAGTAATGGATTAAGCTATATTAACGAACTTGATGTAAAACCAATCACTAAGTTTATTACTACCCGATTTGGCAACGTACTGGGTTCAAATGGCTCCGTAATTCCTCGATTTAAACAGCAGATTGAAAAGGGAGGTCCGCTCACGGTTACTCACCCGGAAATTACTCGGTATTTTATGACAATTCCTGAGGCTTGCAGATTAGTTTTGGAAGCTGGATGTATGGGCAAAGGTGGTGAAATTTTTATTTTTGATATGGGTAAATCTGTTAAGATTGTAGAATTAGCCAAAAAAATGATTCGTTTAGCAGGTTTGGAACCAAATGTTGATGTTAAAATTGAATACTCTGGCTTAAGGCCGGGAGAAAAACTTTACGAAGAATTATTAAATGATAATGAAAATACCATGCCTACACACCATCAAAAAATAATGATTGGTAAAGTGAGGGAATACGTATTTAATGATATTGTTGATCAAATCACAACACTTATACAATCAGCTAAAAGCAATAACGACCGCCAGGTTGTAATCAACATGAAAAAGTTGGTTCCTGAGTTTAAGAGTAAGAATTCAGTTTTTGAAGAATTGGATCAACTATCTTAGTCAGGATATATGAAAAGATTAACAGGAATTATAATTCTTTGGCTATTTATTGGTTCTTGTGCCAAGGAAGTGAAAAATGAAGAGGAAGTCTATTTTAATGACTTTGAAACCAATAAGATCGAAGGAATTGGCAATGCCATTTTAGAAAACTATAATGGTTCAATGGTTTTGGGTCGCTATAATGCTTCAGGATTTGACTTAAATCTTTCAAATCTTCCTAATCACAAACTTGTTGAAGTTTCCTTTGATTTATACATTCATGATAGCTGGGAGGGAAATAAGGTTAGTGGCGGAGTCGATGGTCCAGACATCTGGAAATTTATGGTAGATGGATTCTTATACGTTAATGCAACATTCTCTAATGAGAATTGCAATAATTCGGGATTTTGCCCTCCGCAATCTTATCCTTCAGATTTCCCAAATGCATACAACAATCCTAAAACTGGCGCAGCAAATCCAAATTTACCAGGCGTGTGTAGCTTATCCGGTAAAATTGGCGGAACCACATTATATAAGATCAAGAAAATTATCGAACATTCTAAATCGACGCTTTTGATGCAATGTAGAGATCAGCTTACCCAGACTAATACTTCTGATCCTAAATGTAATGAAAGTTGGTCGGTCGATAATATCAGGGTTAAGGTCATTAATTTATGAGAAAGTCAATTTACTATACTGTTGTAATTATATTAACATCTATAACTTATAGTTATGGGCAGTCGTTGTCAGTTGGTTCAGCTGCTTTAGAGGATTATTACAGAAGAGCCCAGCTTTCCGGGAAGTTAGATTCTACAGTTTCCTTTACTGTAAGGCCTATCATTCCTAAAACGGCTTTTGGAATAAAAGATATGGATTATCCCGATTCTACTGAGATGAGATATAATCTATTTGATGCCGAACGCTCAGGTATTTCGAAAGATGGAAAATTTAGGTGGCAGCTTTTACCTATGGGAGTTTTGTTACAAAATAATTCTCACCATCCATACGGTTGGAATGATGGTGCTATGATTCCGACAAAAGGTCTTCAGACTTTATTAACTGCCGGGATTTATGCTGAATACGGGCCTCTAACCATACAGTTTAAGCCAGAGGTTGTGCTTGCTGCAAATACTAGTTTTGAAACCTTTGATAAAAATCATTATGATGTAGTAACGGCCAGATATTATGATTTCTACAATAACATAGATTTACCTGCCAGATTTGGTAGAGATGGCCTCACTAAAGCTTATTGGGGGCAAAGTAGCATTCGTTTAAACTATCAAGCTTTATCATTTGGCTTATCAACCGAAAATTTATGGTGGGGTCCTGGTGTACGGAATTCTCTCTTGATGAGTAATACTGCGCCTGGCTTTAAACACCTGACATTGAATACCAGAAGGCCTATCAAAAGCCCTGTAGGTTCATTTGAGGGGCAAATCATCGCTGGACGGCTAGAGAATTCAGGGTATGGTGTACTTGAGCCGGAACGAGAGTATTTTTATCAACCACTGTATGTTGCCAAACCTAATGACTGGCGTTATTTATCTGGATTAGTTTTAACGTGGCAACCAAAATGGGTGCCAGGTTTGTTTTTAGGCTTAACCCGAAGTGCACAACAATATAGTACAGCTTTGGGTTCAATTGGCGATTATTTACCTTTCTTCTCTTCTAAAAAACAATCTTCGGCGGCCGAGGCAATTAATAAAAGAGATCAAAGAAATTCATATTTCATACGATGGTTATGGACAGAAGAAAAAGCTGAAGTTTATTTTGAATTTGGCAGAAATAACTATTCTGGGGGAATAAATGATTTGGCTTTGGAGCCCAATGTATCGAGAGCATATATCTTCGGAATCAGAAAGTTATTTCCCTTCGGTTCGCGTAACGGAGAAAACCTTATGTTAAGTGCGGAGGTTACACAAATGCAAGAAACTAATATCTCGAAAGTATTGAACCTTGATAGCTGGTATACGAGCAAGAATATCAGGCATGGTTATACCAATAGAGGACAAGTATTGGGGGCAGGCATTGGCCCAGGTGCCAATCATCAATCTGTAGAATTAAGTTGGGTAAAAGGTTTGAAAAGATTAGGCTTCCAGATTGAACGATTGGTACACAATAATGATTTTTACTATTACGCTTTTAATGATTCAAAGGATTTTAGAAGGCACTGGACAGATTTAAGTTTTGCGGCGAGCGGTGAGTGGAATTATAAAAACTTTATTTTCAACGGTAAACTTCAAGGTATTCAGTCCTTAAACTATCAATGGTATTTACCAGATGAGCCAGGTCAGTCTTACATGACTCCGGGTAAAGATGTCTTTAACTTACAACTGCAAGCAGGAGTAACTTATCGTTTTTAAGTCAATAAATAATGAAGAATATTTTCTACTATACATTTGTCTTTCTTTTAATTGGGGCTTCAATAGACTTGTTTGGACAAACTATTCCTGTAGGAACACAAGGGCTGGATGAGTATTACAGGAGGCTACAATTACAAGGTAAATTAGATTCGACGATTTCCTTTAGCAATCGACCTTTATCAAATGAGGCTTTAAAGCTGAATGATATTTTTGATCCTACTAATAATTTAGCTGATGGATTTTATAAATCCTCTGGACCAATTTCTTTTGCAAACGGCAGAGGTAAGTTTCAAATATTACCATTTAGTTGGCAACAGCAGTTTAATTCTCATCATCCTTATGGCTGGAACGACGGAGCAATGATTCTTGCTAAAGGCTATCAAACAATAATTTCGGGTGGTTTTTTTGCTAAGTTCGGGCCTTTAAGTATACAATTAAGACCAGAGTATGTATATGCTCAAAATGTTTCCTTTGCAAGCTACGGAAATCTTCGTTCGGATGCTGAGTTGCGTGCTTACTATGTAAATTATAATGCAATAGATGCACCTGAGCGTTTTGGAAATGCCCCATACAGTAAATTTAATTGGGGACAGAGTAGCATCCGCCTAACTTTAGGGCCTGCATCTTTGGGCTTATCTAATGAAAATCTATGGTGGGGGCCTGGGATAAAAAATAGTTTAATGATGAGTAATAATGCACAGGGTTTTAAGCATGTTACATTAAACACTGTTCGCCCAGTGAAAACTCCAGTAGGTTCTTTTGAAGGACAAGTATTTGGTGGCCGATTAGAGTCTTCTGGATTTTCTCCACTAGATAATACTAAGACTAGCAATGGTACTTTGATATATAAAAAACCAAGGGATGATTGGAGATATTTAGCAGGCTTGAATGTTAACTATCAACCTAAATGGTTGCCTGGCTTATTTATTGGTTTTACGAGAACCTTTATGTCGTATGGGCCAGATTTGGAAGGTTTAGATGATTATCTTCCATTCTTCATTCCTTTCAGAAAAAATAGAATTGATAACGGGGGTGGAGATGATGGACAAGCGAGGGATCAGCGTACATCACTTTATGCCAGATGGGTATTAACTAAAGCAAAAGCAGAGGTATACTTTGAATATGGTTTAAATGATAATTCATACAACTTCAGAGATTTTATTGGTTCTCCAGATCATTCACGAGCTTATCTTTTTGGCTTTAAAAAATTAATTCCTTTGAAAGATAAAACCGAAGAGTTTATACAATTTGGTGCTGAAATTACCCAAATGTCTCAGACTATAGATGGCTTGCTTTTAAGAGATGCTGGAAGTTTTTATTATCATTTTGAAGCAAGACAAGGTTATACCCATAATGGAGAAGTGTTGGGCGCAGGTTCGGGTCCAGGAAGTAATTTGCAATCTTTCGATATTAGCTGGGTTAAGGGTTTGAAAAAGTTAGGCTTGTCGTTTGATAGGTTAGAACATAACCGTGATTTTTATGATAGTGCTGGTTTTGGTAATGCAAAAGGGGGGAGCAGAAGTTGGGTGGATTTTGCTCTAGCAGCTGAAGGTAATTGGGATTATAAAAATTTCTTGTTTAATGCAAAAATTCAAGGGATTAAGTCTTTGAATTACCAGTGGAGGCAAAAGGATTTTACCGATACGCAATATTATATTCCACATAATACTGTGTTTAATTTTCATGGGGAATTAGCGGTGGCGTTTAGGTTTTAGTGCTGGCAGCGCATTGCTCTTCAACTACACTCAGAGTGACATCCAGTTATGGGAATACGAATTAATAGATTCTTTGACTCCGCTCAGAATGATAATATTAAAAGAAAATTAATCTAATCCTTTCTTTTAATCAGAAGAAACAAGCAATAAAAAGCTCCGAGTAATACCCCCCCCACTGCGATACCAAAAACCTTACTCATTTTGTTTTTCTTCAATGGCATTTCAGGTTCATCAACAATTTGGAATGTTGGTGTTTCCTGCATAAGCATAGATCGGCTTACTTCTAAGTTTTTGATGATTTCTGAGTAAATAGTTTGTAAAACTCTCTTATCACGCTCTTGAAGTTCTGCACCAACTCCAATAGTAGCAAAGGCAGGATTAGCATCTAACATGATAGCATTTGCGCCCGCTGCTGCGTATGTTTTACGATTTAACAATCTTCCAATACTATCTGCCCTATGCTGTAATCGATTTACATTTATACGTAATCTTTTGGTTTTAGTTTCGATGTAGAACTGCGTAGCCTCGTCAATCAAGCGGGTAGATACTAAACTTGCTAACTGCTCGTTTTTCATTGTTGTAGTTAGAGCAAAAAAGCCAAGTTTTTTGTCAGGTTTGCTCACAGATAGTTCCTTTTCCGTAACTCTTCTGATAATATCCTGAAGTAAACTATCCTGTAAACGGGTGTATTTTCTAGTATCAGAAGGGAACATGATTTTTTCCTTCTTTGTGTTTGCTTTAAGGTCTTTCCAGTCTTCCTTTAACTTATAAGCATCAGCATATTTATCTGCGATTGTATAATCTTTATTGGCTGTGTCTAGCGGTGTCAAAATGGTTTGCTTAACCATTTTCTGGCTGGTTAATAATTGTAGCACATTGTCTCCGGCTAAAACGCCACTTGTTCCGCCAGTTAAGCCACCAATGTCAAAACCCATTTGTCCGGCAAGAGAAGATAATATACCGCCACCGCTTGATTTACCTTCTTCTACAACAAATGTAAGCTTTGCGGTGTAGCTTACCGGCCAAAATAATGCCATAATTAAACCTAATCCTCCTCCAATTAATCCAATAATTAATATTCTGAGTTTAAATTTCCATAAATAAGCAAGGTCTTTTTTGCGGGCATTAATCATACTTGCAAAAGAAAATTCCTCTTCCACATTAGTGTATTTAGTTTTATTTTCTTCGGTTTGCATTCTTATTTAAATAATATGGCGATTAAACTAACAATTCCAGTTAGTGCTGAAGCAATTGTGGTAATCTCTGCAAAGCCTAATTTGTTTTTACCTGTTTTTTCTGGTACAATTATTTGGCTACCAGCGGTTACTTTAGGGTAGTTTTTGATGAACAGGAATGTCTTTACAGGTGCATTAATGCCGTTAGGGTATTTGATATAAGCACCCTTTAATCTTGCATTTTCGGTAATTCCGCCAGCTGCATCAACATAATATTTAAAGTTGGAATTGGCATAGCGTAGTAACTGAGGATTGTTAACTGATCCTGTAACCTCAACAAAAGGTTCATTTTTAGGTATAAAAAGGCTATCTCCAGGCATTAGTATTGTTGCTTCTGCAGATTGTCTTTTACGCTTTCCGGTTAGGTCCATATCTACTCTTACACCGTTACGGTAAACCTGTGTATTTTCAAGAGAGCCAAGTGGCGTTACACCACCAGCACGTTTTATAAACTCGATTCCCGTTTCGTCTCTTCTTTGTTGGGCGTAATCTCCAGGGAATAAAACTTCTCCACGAATTTTAACGTTACCAATAGAACGGTAATTAACTAATCGAGGTACATAGATGTAATCTAAAGGCTCTAACAAAAAGTTTCCATCTTGAGAAGAAAGAGCTGAATCTAAGCTTAGTGTAATGATTTTTACCAGTTGATTTGATAAAGTATCGGAAGTGTCTTTAATCAATCTTGATATTTCAATTCTGTGGTTTGCTGCATCATTTGTAAAACCGTTTGCCATGTTCACTACATCTGCAACGCTCATGCCTTTTCTGTATTGAAATGAACCGGGTGCTTTTACATGACCACCGATACTGATAGACGATTCATCTCGCAAACTCTTCGTTGAAGTGACAAATATAGAATCCTCTCTCATTAAAACGATATCGTTATCTTTTCCAGACATTACATTTCCAAGATTAAAGGATATCATTTCCTTTTCTAAATCTGGCTTTATACGTTTAATATATCCGTTCCCTAGAGCCGCGTCTTCTCTTAATCCATCAGCTTTAGCAATTAAAGTTTTAAGACTTAAGCCTTGGCTCAATTCAAAAGTTCCCGGTCTGTAAACTGCGCCATCAATTACCACTCTATTGGCAAACCTTTCTAAAATAGCACCGAAGTAAACAGAATCTGCATTTTTTAAAGTATAGCGATCAAACATATCTGCTGAAATGTCTTTAACACTTCGCTCTTTTTCACCAACTTGAGTAACCTTAGCAATTCCTTTGTATGCTAAATCGCTAAAACCTCCAGCATAGGTAATTAAATCACTTAAGGTTTCAGAATTTTTAAGTTCGTAAACACCTGGCCTTTTTACTGAGCCATCAATTGCCACACGAGTGGTGTATACTGGTATCCTAATCACATCCTGATCGCGTAAGCTTACATTATCCGTTTGTATTCCTTTTTGAAGAAAACTATATAAGTCTACAACCTGAATAACCCTATTATTTCTAATTAGTTCAATTTTACGAAGTGAGCCGCGATTTGTTGGTCCACCACTTTGATATAAGGCATTAAATAATGTAGAGAGTGATGAAACCGTATAAGTTCCAGGTGTATTGACATCACCAATAATGGTTACTCTGATACTTCTTACCGTTCCTAAATTTACATTTAATTTTGTTTGTCCAGAGGCCAAAGCCGGGTAAGCTTTAACCATTTTAGAGCGAATTTGCGATGTTGCCTGCTCAATACTCAACCCATTAACATAAACTAAGCCTGCATAAGGAATTTTAACATTTCCTTCTGGAGATACCTTGGCGTTTGTAGTGCTTTCATTTAAACCTGTTAATAAAATTGATAGTTCATCATCAGGACCTAAGACATAGCTTTTAGGTGTCGCAATGCGAATATTTGGTTCGAATTTAAGATTAGGATTATTAAAGAATTCGTAACCATAAATCGGGCTACTTTTTTTAACCGGCTTAGGTTCGCTAGAGCGAGTAGTGTCTCTATTTTTAGGATCTTGTGCTTTTACTACTGTTGGTTGAGTTGTGTTTTTAGCTGTTTTTCCACCGGATTGAACTTCGGCTAAGCGCTCTTTATATTTATCAACTTCGGCAGGGTCCATGCCTTTAGCTACTAAAATCTTTATGGCTTCGGCTTCACTAATACCCGAAGCTTCAAATCTTTTCGATATTTCTAATATTTGTGCGTCGGATAACTGTTCTACCCTTACCTTGCTTAGGTTATCGGTAGATATGGTTTGTGCGGATAATTTTGCTAATGGTAGTAAAGCAATTAGAATTAGGGCACAAAAGATATTTTTAAAACGCATGTATTATAAAATTTTAATTTTTATTAATCGCAAATATAAGTTAAAATAGTAAATGCTGAGGTGCATTAATTGCTTCAACATTATGCATTAAACGAGTTGTATTATTAATGTTGATTCCTATTTGGGCTTTCGCCAATAAATATCCGCTCCATAGTTTGGCAATAGGTTAAAAATTGTGTGCAGTAAAAGATTTCAGCATCCCTAAAAATTTCTCTTTATAAATTTTACTCTCGGGAAATAGTATTTTCATTTCTTTTAATGTAAGTAGCCGAATTTCATCTATGTACTGCTTTGCATAGTCTTTATCCCATTTATGCCCTCTACTTATTTTGGTTTTTGTTAATAGAGAAAATAGGGTTTGTTTTGGTAGGAATTGTACAAATGGCAATAAATAATGGGGCTCTAGAAAGAAAAACCTATTTGGAGTCTGGATAAAATGATAGCGACCAACACGTTTTACTTCCTCGCTCATCTTCCGCTGATTTTCAAAGCTGTATAGATGTTCGATAACTGAATTTGAAAAAGCTACATCATATTCGTTATCTTTTATGTTCTGTAAATTTGTAGCATCACCAACAATAGATGATATATTTTTAAATTTCGCTCCTTCGGCTGCCAAATTAACCAGAGTGATATCCAAATTCGGATTATTATCCATGCCCATATTTTCCCAATAAGATTGAAGGCCGCCAACATCTAATATTTTAACGGGAAGGGTATTGTTTTTTTCTTTCTCCTTACATAAAGCCTCCAAATTTTCAAATAAGAAAGAGAATCTTTTGCGCCTAAATTTGTGTCCTAACGATTCTTTTTCGGTAGATGAAGAGAAAATTTTAAGAGAATTCATAAAAGTTTTTTTTATTTTAAGATAACCAGAACAGCTTAGTTGTTAACTGGCTAATCTTGAAATTATTTGTTTAATCGGCGTGTTATTGTTTTTAAAATATGCGCAACTGTATGTTAAAACAAATAAAGTATTTTTAAGGGCAAATATAAGTTAAAAAATCAAATGACTAATTTTTAGATATATTACTTCATTATTAGTAATTCAATGTTAAATCAGTATGAAAATTTAATTATTTGAGATCATAAGTTTGGTTAATAATATTTAGAATAGATTTTGTAAACATTTTTAGCGAGAACAAAGTCTCTATCCTTACCTTGGCAAGCTTACCCATTTCAGATAATTGCTTTTCATTTGTAATTAATTTTAAAATTTTTCCGGCTGATTGTTGAGCATTGTTGTAAGGAATTAAGATTCCGGTTTCGTTATCAGCAATCATCTCACAAGCGCCTCCATGCTTGGTCGCAATTACTGGTTTGGAACTTGCCATCGCCTCTAAAATAACGGTTGGGAATGGATCTGGACATGTTGATGGCAAAACAAAAACATCCAGAGAATTTAAAATATTTGGGATGTCTGTTCTGTAACCGATGTAATGTATTGCTTTTTTTAGATTTTCATTTTCTATCCGATTTACCAATTTATCAACTAAATGCTCATTTCCGGGGTAGGCATCTCCTGCAATTACAAATTTAACGTTTGGTTGTTGCTCTAAAATTAGTTTTGCAATATCAATAAAATAGTCTTGTCCTTTCCAATGATTTACTCTGCCAATCATTCCAATTAAGAAATCATTATTGTTCAGGTTTAATTCCTCCTTGAGTAATCCTTCGTTTTGGCCATAAATACTTGTGTCGATGCCATTGTAAATTCTGGTTATGGCTTGCTTACGGATGTGTTTTTCCCAGTGCTGTTTAACTGCATTTGAAACGACAATGATATTATGACTATATTTTTCTATCAAAAAACTTAAAACACTGGTGAAAATTTCTGGCTTGGCTATAATTTCGTGTATATGCCAGATGTGTTTAATTTTTTTCCTCTTGGCTAAAAATGCACCAATTAAAACGCCGGTGGTGTTGGAGTAAAGGATATCAATTTTTTCATCGTCTATCAATTTACTTAGCACGTTCCAGGCTTTGCCGGTAACGTTTATCCGGTTCAGTATTCCAGGGATTGAAAAATATTTCCTTCTTAAGATGCCTAAACGAATAATTCGAACTTCTACTCCAAGTTTGTTCAACTCATCTACAAGCTCGCCGGTTTCGGAAAGTACGACTATGGGCTTATGATTATTATCAGCTAAGATTTTAGCAACAATTGATAATATTTTACTTCCACCATAAAGATCTGACGAGGTGCCTAAAATTAGTATATTCATCTGTTTATGCGGATGGTGTAGTTTTCGCTTTTTTAAACACTTCTAACAATTCGTTTGCTGTTTTCTCCCAAGAAAAATCAACAAGTCGATTTCTGCCACTTTCAATAAATTTTGCCCGCAGTTCTTGGTTATCCAATAAATGAACAATGTTTTTAACTAAATCTTCAGGATTGTAAGGGTCAAAGGTAATAACTGCATCACCACCAACTTCTGGTAAACAGGTGTTATTTGCAACCAAAACTGGCAGGTTATTTTGAAAGGCTTCTAATATCGGTAATCCAAAACCTTCGTTTACAGAAGGGAAGAGATACAATTCAGCATTTCTATAATACCAGGATAAATCATCATCCTTAACATAACCAGGCATAATTACATAGTCATGTAAATTATATTTATTAACAACCTCAAAAAGTTCTTGACTGCCATTTGTAGGGTTTTTTGGGCTAATCTGCCCACATAATACCAATGAATAATCATTGTAACCCTGTTCTCGTAGCAGGTGCAAAGCTTCAACTAAGTAACAAAGGTTTTTTCTTTTTTCGAAAGTACCAATGTGTAAAAAGTATTTTTTGGTTTTTAAATTTAAAACTCCGGTTGACAGCGAATGATTAGAAATCAGTGTTTTTGGCGCTTCCGGAATGGCAATTATTTTGCTTTCTGCTAAACCTGAATAATGTGCAATTCGCTCCTTTGCATATTCGGTAGGTGCAATAACATATGCTGATTTTTTGGCAGCACTAACGCCAAGTGTATGAAATATTTTACGCCAAAGTTTATGGTAATGCTCGGGGTATTCCCAAAAAAAAGCATCGTGGAAGACGGGAATAGTTTCGTAACCGAGTTTTACATAGGGAACGAAAAAATCTGTACAAAAAATAATATCACAACCTCGTGTAAGTGCTAAAATAGGGATTATAATCTGTTTCCAAATAGAAAACCTCAAATGTTCAACTAACTTAAGTAACTTGTTTTTGCCACTATAAATTGGAAATATTGTATCGAAAAAGTAGAACTTAAATCCTGGTCTATCTGTTTGAAAAGCCCTGCAAATTTCTTCTAAATAAGTTTTAGTTCCGGTTTTCGCAATTTTTAAATCGCGAATATCTATTCCTACAACAATATTTTTCCCCTTCACTATTTATTATTTACTAATTTAAACATCTCTTCTTTATAGGCTGTTGTAATTTTATCCCAATTATATTTGTCTGTTAAACCGGTACTCACAATCCCTTTCAGGGCTTTAACTTTTTCGGGTACGTTTTCCAAATTTTCTAAAGCAAGTGAAACGGCATTTTCATTCTCATCAAATAACACTCCAAATTTACCATCACTTAGCATTTCTTGATTGAAAACTGTATTAAGGGCTAAAATAGCACAATTATTAACCATTGCTTTTAGCATAGCAGGGTTTGTACCACCAAACTTATGACCATGAATATAGGCGTAAGCGTGTTGATACATAGCCATTAATTCTTGCTGATCTTTTATGTACCCCGTAAGAATAAGTCTATCATTTTGCATCGATTTCAAATCAGATGCGTATTTATCGCTATACGGGACATCGCCAACTACAACTAATTTCTTTTTAGATTTCGACTTTAAGAAACCCTTAATTATTAGGTCAGCGTTATTATCAGGGATTAAACGACCAACAATAAGGTAGTAGCTTTCTTTCTCTAAGCCTAATCGCTGCAATCCCATTTCTGAAGCTGGCTTAAAAGCGGGTGCGCCATAAGCTATAACTGTAGAATCTGCCTTAAATTCTTCAAGATAAACCTGTCGCATGGCTTCTGCATCTGTAATGATTTTATCGTATAATTTAGTCGCCAATTTAGCTGCCCAATAAAAGTATTTTGCACCTAGTCCTTTCCATTTCGGTCTTAACCATTCAAGGCCGTCGACATTAATCATGGTTTTTTTACCGGTAATTTTAGGTATCCATCCCATAGGTCCGGCAGCAAGATTTACAACCAGTAAAACATCAGCTTTGCTGAATGTTGCATGCACAATAGACAGAAAAGAATGGATAATTTGATTTAATGATTTTTGAGGTAAAGTAGGGATGTAATGTAATTTTATACCATTTACTTCTTTTGGAAATTCGGTAAATAAGTTTTTTTGGCAATAGATATGTACTTCAACATCATGAGCTATTAATCGCTCACTTAGTTCTTTAACAAAAGTTTCGAATCCACCGTACACATATGGGTAGCCTCTCGAACCTATAATTGCAACTCTCATCTAATCTTTCTATAGGGTTTTTAGTTTATTGATGATTTTTGCGTTTTTGTTAAGTATAACATAAAAAATCTATTGCGATGCAGTTTATGCAGGGCATAAAACTACATTAAATCATAAAATTAATAACATAATCCTCAATTGGATTTAAATGGCAAAACTAAAAAAATATTATCAAGAAATACTTTTACCTAGGAAGGATTTACAGTGTGCACGTTAAATTAGTATGTTTTATGACTGATTTTCTTCAACAGCTAATTCTGTGTAGTTTTTTTAACCGCAACTTTGGTAGAAATCATGCTCACAAATAAACCAGATAAAAACCACATTAAATATGATGTATAGGCGGAAGTTTCAATCTCTGAGGTTAAGGATGGTATGATAAAGCCAATCCTAATAAGAACGATTACTAAGCAGATTTTCTTTTCTTTTCCTTCTAACCTATAAAACCATTTCATGCCTTCTTTAATTAAGCAAATATAAACGGCAAGGTATAGTAATAATGCAATTATTCCTGCTTGTACGCCAATTATAATATATTGATTTTCTCCTCCAATGTTTCCACCTAAAGTTCCTCCAATACGCCCAGAAGTACCAAGTCCTAAGCCTAAAGGGCTTGATGCGATAGCTAAAGCACCTTCAACCCATTCAACAACATGGCCTACACTTGATGGGTTGCTGAAGTTTAAAGTGCCGACGATAACCATTTGCAAACCATCATTCTGATCCTGTTCTTTAGCAAAGAGGTAAATAATATATACAACCACTAATATGCTGCATACATGAATGGTATTAATGATATACTTTCTCTTAGTAAGCAAAGAATAAATGTAAACCAGTATAAAGTAGCTAACAAAGGCTGATCTGGATAATGCGAATACGATTGAAAATAAGCTTGCCCCTAATGCTAAGTACCCAAAATTGTCGAGCTTTATTTTATAATCATCGGTAGTGTAAAGTGCAGCAAGTACAGAAATTGCAATAATTGTAGCAGATCCAAATTCAAGTGGATTAGCAAAAATACTAGCAAAACGCTTATAGCCGCCTTCCGATTCGAAAGTCCAGGTTAAACCATAATTGCCACTGGGCTCAAAATTAAATAGATAGAAGTTATAGTCAGCGTAGCCAGTTCGGGTTTGTAAATGCTGATTGGTTATCATTTCACTTAACAATACAACGGCGGCTGCAATTGAAAGGAAAAGTATGTAATGGAAGTATTTGCTTAAATAAATTTCTTTTGGCTTAAATAATCTTCCACAGAAATACACAACAGCAAAAAATGATAAGGTTTTTAAAGCCATTACCCTATTAACAAATGCCTGCTCACCTATAGGTAATAGTGCATAAATAACTGTGTACCCAAGAAAGGCAATGATCATGTAATCTATATAATGCAGCCTTATTCTTGTTTTTAGATTCCAGATGCTATAACCCAAAATCAGAAAGATGGATAGCTCCTTGAATGCCTGGAAATAAACAATCAGGCTTTTAAAGCCTAACATGAAAGTGACAGATAATGCCGTTGTATATATTGAAAGGCCGAAGATCAGGAAAAGCATAAGGCCATCCTTTTTACCTCTGATAATCTCAGACATGGCCAGGGTAAAAGCGCACAGATATACCAGTGGAAACAGTATTATCATGACCAAATGGTATTTAAAGGTGTAAATAATCCCTCTCTTATACCTTTAATAATATAAGCTGCTTTCTTTTTCCTTCTCCGAAGAATGAAATAGCAAAATAATGCAGAATAGTAGATTAGATTATTTATGAAAATAAATGGAAGGAATAATGCATTTCCATATCGGCGTAAAAACCATATTTTATTTCTGCAATTGTAGAAGTGTATTATCGGACTTTGAGTACCCTCGCTATTTCTTTTTTGTTGTCCCGATGCTCCAGCTTCATGATAAATTTTTGAAGTTGGTAGATAATGTAGTAGCCCTAATTTTTTTAACCGGTATGATAAATCTACATCTTCGTAGTAAACGAAAAATTTACTATTTAGTAAACCAGTTTTTTTCAAAGTATCATTCCGCATAAACATGCAGCAGCCTGTTAGCCAATCCACTTCCTCAACTGCTTTTAAGGCTTGCCTGCCCTTACTATTCTTGAAATAGGTGTCGCCTAGTATTGTATTATAAAAAGATCCGCCATTCCATAATTTATCTTTTTTATGAAGAAAATATATCGCCGGCTGTACAGCTACCACATCTTCATTTTTATCTAGATGATTTACAAGTGGCGTTAAAAAATCCTCATCAGCTTCAGTATCATTATTCAGTAGCAAAGAATAGGTATAGCCATTATTAATGCTGTATTCAAGCGCTCTATTATTGCCTTCTGCAAACCCTAAATTCTCTTTATTATCAATGAAAATATGTTGATTTGGAAAGCGTTTTTTCAGGTAGCTTAAAGAATTATCAGTAGAACCATTATCTGCAATAATAATATCAAAAAGTGTATAGTTACAATACTGCATGATGGTTGCAACACACCTTTCAGTGTGTTTTGGCGTATTCCAATTCAATAATATCAGTGCTACTGACTTCGCCATCTCTTTTCTGATTTTTTAATTAGATACTCATAGATTATTAATGCAGTAATCTCAATGGTAAAAGTATAAATTCCAAACCATTTGGTTGGCAGAAAACTAGTGATTACCCATGTAATTAAAAATGCAAATGCAGCTAAAACGATGGCTGTTTTTGATAAAGTTGTATTTTCTTTCTTGATTAACAGTTCTATAATATTTAATGAGTTTAATGCTGCAATGGTTGGCACAAGAGCCATCATTTTCAAAAAGTTCGAAGCAATTTCATTTGCAGTACCCGACAAAATCAAAATAATCAAATCGGAAAAGATAAATATGCCGACAGAGAGTGAGAAGAAAGAAATCGTTATCAGCTTTCTGAATAAACTTTTGTATTGTTGCCACGCTACGTTTCCTTCAGCAAAAATCTGCACTGATTTAGGGTATATTGCCATTGATATAGAAATGATTAGCATTCTGATACACCATATTACCTTGTCGCATAGGGAATATGCACCAAGGATAATTGGGACATGAATTTTCGCTAAAACGAATATCATTATCGATTGCTGTAATTGTACTGAAGCGTTATTTATTGTTAGGTGGAAATTATCTACGGCGATTTTTCTTATATCAATCAAGGCTGGTATTTTGAATGAAAAATATTTTTCTTTCAAAATTGTAAACAACAAATAGGCGAAAACAAAGCAAGAGCATGAACCCAGAATTAGGTTAACCAAAATTGTATCCTGTTTGCTCTGAATTAATAATACAATTAGAATTAAACTTAAAACTTTTGAGATAAGGTTTGCCAGGTTGTAGGTTTTAAGTTTTTCAATTCCGGTAAAAAAGAATAATGGGTTTAAAACCTCAGCAATTACCAATGGCAATGCCCAAATTATGTAATTAAAATACCTTATCTGAATAAAGGAAAGCCCTACCAAAAAGATGATGTAGGCAATAAAAATTAAAAAACGGATAGAGATGATTTCATTAAAAACATTACTCTGCTTTGTTTTATTATCAATGTTTTCTGCAATATCTCTTATACCAGATTGATTAGTGCCGTAATTAATAAGTGTTGCAGCAAGATTAGAAAATGTATTTGCAAAAATAAAAATACCAAATTCTTCTATACCAATTTTTAATGTAATTATTGGATAAAGAACAGACATCAGTACTACATTCGAAACCTGAATAATAGATAGGTTTAGGAAGTTTGCAACTACTTTTTGCCCTTTTAATTTAATTAATGAAGACTTTATTATACTTTTCAATACAGACGTGTAGGTTGCAAAAATAGAAACAATTATTCATCATTCGGAAAAATGATTCTATTTTGATCATGTTTATACATAGTTATCAATTTTTAGCACTAATTGTTGGTTCTTTAAAACTTTATATATTTGCAGACTTTAAAAATTTAATCATCTTTTTAAAAGATATTTAACTTATAATTATAATGCTAAAGAAAGTTGCCTGGCTTATTGATATCTTACTAATTCCATTTGTATTTTCTGCAGCAATAGTTTTAAGAATCGTTAAGAGAGTTCGCATTCAATACCTCCCAATCACTAAATCTATTTTGTTAAAGATTGGTGTTTTTCCAATCACCGATCATTATTACGAACCTCTTTTTAATAACAAACATTTAACAAAGCCATTATCTCAGGATAGAAACTTACCAGGGATTGATTTTAATGTTGAAACTCAATTGGAATTATTAAATCAATTGAATTTTAGTGAGGAGTTAAGTTCAGTAAGTGAAACATACGTTGGCGATACTATTTACAATTTTATGAATGGCGCTTTTGAGCATGGCGATGGCGAGTTTTTATATAACATGATTCGGTATAAGAAGCCTGCAATCATCATAGAAGTAGGTTCAGGTCACTCTACTAAAATGGCGCAACTGGCAATCAAACGAAATAAGGCTGAGAATGCTAATTATACTTGTAAGCATATTTGCATTGAGCCTTATGAGATGCCATGGCTTGAAAAACTAGATGTTGAGGTTATAAGAAAAAGGGTTGAAGACATTGAAACATCCTATTTTAAGCAACTTACTGAGAATGATATTTTGTTTATAGACTCTTCTCACGTTATCAGACCACAAGGTGATGTTTTATATGAATATCTGGAAATTCTTCCAATAATAAATCCTGGGGTAGTGGTTCATATACACGATATTTTTTCTCCAAAAGATTATTTGCACCAATGGGTTGTTGATGAAATCAGATTATGGAATGAACAGTATCTATTAGAAGCTTTTTTAAGCTTAAACAAAGATTGGCAAATCGTTGGGGCTGTTAACTATTTATTTCATAATCATAATAAAGTTTTTGAAGATAAGTTTCCTAGAATAGGCGCTAACATAGAACCTGGATCTTTCTATATGGTTAAAAATTAACCTCAATAAAATATTCGAATACAACTATAATTAATATTTGTTTGAAATAAAGTTGGTATTCCGAATACTTGGCTTGTTTTTTGAGGTAAGGCGGTTGAATTATTGTTATTAATATCGATAATTTTAATACAAACTAATAATCTGTTTACTAAACAAGCTAGCTATATTTGGCGAATTTTACCTAATAAATGATTGAAAGTAACAGTACTTATTTTAAGACAATAAGTATCCTAATAGATCTTCTTCTTGTAAACCTTTCAGGATATCTGGGATATGTACTTACTTATGGTACTTTTGGTATTTCTGATGGAAAAGGCATAAATTTTCTGCATATCCTTCTTATAAACTTTGTTTGGTTTAACGTTACTCAAATTACTCGTCTTTACCAAGAAATGTTCGTTAAAGATGCCATTCCAACTATAAAGCAAGCACTGTGGAGTTTGTTATTCTTTATTGCAATCATTTTTATCCTTGTTGTTTCTTTAAAAGATTTTAGTGTTTCAAATCAACTATTAATCTATACCGGAGTTATTTTTACACCACTTTTTTTAGCCGGAAAAATTGTTTTCTTGCTTTTAAGAAGGTCGAGTAGGGCAAAGCTGATTAATTATAAAAAAGTAGTTATTGTTGGTGCGGGTCCATTGGGCTTAGATTTGAAAAATCACCTTGAAAAAAATACCCATTTAGGCTATAAAGTTGTTGGTTTTTTTGATGATGACCCATCGAAATTAACTCAAAGCCATATTATTGGTAAGGTAGATGAGTGCATCAACTTTGTTAAAGAGAGCAATGTAAACGAAATATATTGTGCACTACCAGATAGGGCATTATCAAAAATTGATACTTTAATGAGACAGGCTGATAAAGCCATGATTCGTTTTAAGCTAGTGCCTGATGTTAAGGACTATTTTAAGAAAAATGTAATGGTTCAGCTTTATGGCCATTTACCGGTTTTAAGTCCTCGTACTGAGCCTTTAGAAATTTTAAGTAATCAAGTAATTAAAAGATTGTTTGATGTTATATTTTCTTTGTTGGTGGTTGTATTTGTAATGAGTTGGTTAGTGCCATTAATGGCGATACTGATAAAGCTTGAATCGAAAGGGCCCATTTTTTTTAAACAATTAAGGTCTGGAAAAGATAACGAATCCTTTTATTGTCTGAAATTTAGGAGCATGTACGTTAATGGTGAAGCAGATACAAAACAAGCCACTCCTAATGATTCAAGAGTTACAAGAATTGGAGCTTTCATGAGAAGAAACAGTATTGATGAAATGCCTCAGTTTTTTAATGTACTTATGGGTGAGATGTCTGTTGTTGGTCCACGACCGCATATGCTTCAACACACAGCAGAGTATTCAAAAATGATAGATCAGTTTATGGTTCGTCATTTCCTGTTACCGGGAATTACAGGTTGGGCCCAGGTAAATGGTTTCCGTGGTGAAACCCGTGCAGATGGTTCTATGGAAGAACGGGTGAAAGCTGATATCTGGTACTTGGAAAACTGGTCGCTTTTTCTTGATTTAAAAATCACCTTTTTAACCATCTGGCAGGTTTTATTGGGGCACAAAAAAGCAAACTAGCATACCTTTTATAATCAGAAAAGGATAAATAAAACATAAAAACAAAATATTTTACGTCCTTTGCGTAAATTTTATTAAAAATAATGTTGATGAAAAAACTAATACTATTCGTAATAATATGCCTTGCGTTTGGCAAATTAAATGCTCAATCCGTCTATCAGCCATATTCCTATCAATTTTATCAGAAATTAAATCGCGAAGTTTACAATCCGGAAACCCGCTTTCACAGTAGTTTAAAACCATTTTTTATTGATGATAGTTTATTGGTTGAACATGGTAAGCAACTTTTAAGTTTAGGTGTTGATTCTAACCGACATTCTTGGGTTGCCAGAAAATTATTCAACGAACATCTTATCGATATTCAAAAGGAAGAATATACATTTTATGCAGATTTCCTACCTGATTTTCAAATTGGAAAGGATTTCTCTGGAAAGCAGAACACCTGGTTAAATACCCGTGGCTACCAAATTGGTGGTACAATTGGTAAGAAATTCTCTTTCTACACCAGCGGTTTCGAAAATCAAGGCAGGTTTGCAAAATACTATACAGATTATGCTAAGGGTATTAATGTTGTGCCCGGACAATCATACAATAGAGATTATGGCTCGAATGCTGGAAAAATGTCTTTAGATTGGTCGTATGTTACAGCCTTAATTTCTTACACTCCATCTAAATATATTAATGTAACGGCTGGTTACGATAAGAATTTTGTTGGTGACGGATATCGTTCACTACTTTTGTCTGATGTTTCCTCTCCATACCCATTCTTAAAATTAACGGGAAATCTTGGTAATGTTCAATACACAGCGTTATGGGCTTCTTTGCAAGATCCAAATATCCCTAAACTATCATATGAAGCGGGTAACCGTAAAAAAGGTGGTGTATTTCACTATTTAGATTGGAACGTTACCAACAGATTATCTATTGGTTTCTTTGATTCCATTATATGGGGGCAAACAGATGAGTTAGGAAATGAAAGAGGTTTTGATTGGGGTTATGCAAATCCGATAATTTTCTTACGTCCTGTTGAAGCGTCAAGTGGCTCTCCTGATAACTCAATGATTGGATTGACTGGAAAATATAAGTTCTCGAAAGAGATTGTTGCTTACGGTCAGTTCTCTTTAGATGAATTTGAAGCAAAAAACTTTTTCTCGAGCAATGGAAGTCCGCGTAATAAATATTCTTGGCAATTAGGAATAAGAGGAGCCGACCTATTCAAAGTTGAAAACTTAAATTATTTACTAGAATACAACACTTCAAAACCATACACCTACACTGGTCGTACACCAATTGTAGCTTATACAGGATATTCTGAGCCATTAGCCCATCGTTTAGGTACAAACTTTAGAGAAGTTATTGGTTTAGCAAATTATTCTTGGAGAAGATTTGACTTTACTGGTCAGTTAATGTATGCAAAATATGGTTTATCATTAAACGGCCAAGATTATGGTAAAGATTTACGTCTTCCCTATTCTGATGCAATTAGACAAACGGGTAACTTTACTACACAAGGTTTAAGAACGGATTTATACTATGCTGAAGGTAGAGCTGCCTATATCATCAATCCAAAATATAATTTACGTTTTGAATTAGGCGGTATTTATAGAAAGGAAAGTAATAATCTAGGTTCTAATAATACAGGCATGATAACCATTGGTCTAAGAAGTTCATTCAGAAATCTTTACACAGACTTTTAGTAATTACATTATTTAAGCCTCGTTGGCTGAGTCGATCAACTTACGAGGCTTAATGTTTTCTCTTGATTTTCTTTAGTACTCAGAAATCAAGCTTTGTCTTTCTCGTTTAGCATTCTTCGACACCCTCCTAACCAGGTTTAACATGAGGCCCGCCGTTGCATTGTCTTAAATTAATTAGTGAGCATATTTACTATCTCACCCTACGGCTGTGCAAGCAGCCTCAAACCATTTAATTTTTTTAATATTTCTCCGGAATGTCATCTAACATGAAATTCGCCATTGCAAAACCCTAGCAAATTCAGGGCTTGTGAGCATATTTCTTATCTCACCCCACGGCCTTGCAAAAGACCTCAATAATTTTTCTATTCTTCTATAACCTGTATGCCAGCTTTCTCTGCCTTATAATTAATTTTGTCTTTAAGACTATAGTAGCTCCAGTTTTGTAGTAAAAAACTATCCTCCCTTGCGATTTCTTCTTTATGTTCCTGGTTAACCAGCAACAAAGTTGCTGCCTTATGTTTCACACAAAAATCAATAACCATCCTGCTATATACATGTAGCTTCTGGTCAACATATCTTTTTTCCATATGCTGGTAATCATCCAGGCTCTTCATCTTTCTTTTCCTGCCGTGACCGCCACGATTGAACTTACTTGCCTTTTTGATTCTGTGAATTGCTGCCTGTATTGCTAATCTACGGTGCAGAAATTCTTCCTTGCTGCCAATAGTCTGTTCCCGATTTCCAATTTTGATTACCACTGGGTGCTCAATAGAGAGTGAGGCTTCAGCAATAATACTTATATCAAGGTTATGCTGCTCTTTTTCAATTTCTACTGCAGCTAGTAGAAACACCTTCCCCTCTGCAAGCTGTAGCTGACTTGTACGAAGTTTCAATTGTCCAAACATAATCTTTTGCAATAGTAGCTTTTTATCTGACTTATCCCTTCCGAGATAAGTCCTGAAGGGGATCTGAAAAAGCTTAAAGCAAATATTTTTATTATCAGGAGTGAGGGTAAATTTCGACATGACTTCAGGGCCAAATGGCATGGGCAAGTTGCGCTTATAATTCCTCAGCGATTTTTCTCCTTTCCAATAGCAATCCTTTTCATTGTTGAAGTTGGTGATAAGGGTATTGTTGAGGTTGCTTAAGATATTAGTCGGTATCTGTCCTTTAAAATGATTGGAAAGTAGTTTATAGGTCGTATTCTGCCTTGATGAATTCAGCATTCCGTTTTCATCTTTCTTTATATCCGCTACCTTAAGCTTAATTTCTTCGGTAAGGTAAAAGAAGTCTTTTATCTGTTCTTGAATGTAGTGGTGGCTCATAATCATATTCGCCGCACGGAAACAGATCCATTGCCAGTTATAAATTTGTTCCCTTGAATGTCTGATAACTTCTTTATCGTCGGAATCGATAAGCAGCTGGATCTTTCGGGTGATGACCATTGTATGCTTTTCCATATCAGCTGATTTTAGTTTTTTTAACCCTTGACAGCGTACTGGCGAAAACTTTTTGGATATAGCCTTGCTTGAGGTTAAGCGCACCAGCGATTTCTTCAAAACTGTATTGCAACTCATAGCGCATTGAGAGAATAGCTAATTGCTCCTCGTCTAAGTTTCCTTCAAATCTGAACTTTTGCTTCTTTGCGGTCACGTTTATTTTTTTTGTACCACTAATAATAGACCGGAGCTTTTCAATTGATGCCTCAACTTTGTTTGCGACCTCATAATCAGAAATGCCACCAATGTGCCAGGCAATGCGGCCATAATCAAAAGAATATTTGATGCATAATTTGATGAATAGTCGCTGCTCTGAGCTTATGTGGGGAATTAGTGATTCGAGTTCTTTCCACTGTTGTGTCGTATGCTCATCTGGTTCAATAGACTCTATTATATCAGGATCGTATTCACCCAGCGACTGTTCATAACCAACCATGAAATCCTGATGATTTTCCAATTCATCTAGCCTGAGCATATTCCTGTTGAATCTATTATTTGCAGTTTTAAAATAAGCCTTAAAACCCTGCCTGCTTAATTTCTCAACGAAGTTTTTGATTTCAGAAACATGATTGAATGCTTTCCTGCTTAACCAAAGCCTTAGGAAGGCCTCATTAACAATACAATGTGCATTAACGTCATCCTTGATGTAACGAAGGCCGCAATAATATAAAGGGTAATAATAAAGTCTGTAGAAAAACTCTAATCCCTTTTCATCATTATTTTGGAAACTAGCAAAATGTTTAGAATGAATTGCCTTAAATGGCAAATTTGATAACTCCATATTTGAACTCATTTAGTTAATGTTAAATGAGTCTTAGGGGCAACAGAACATAAATGTGAGATCTGCCAACCATGGTTACATAAAAGTTTCTGAAGCCTTACATCAACATGGATTTACAGCAGATCCCACATCTATGCGGATATACAAATATAGTACATCCAGCAATAGATATGGTATTTTTCTGCTGTCCTGCGTTGACGGCTTCAGATTTGTAACCGCAAGACTCTAATACTTACTATTATTAATTAAACAAAGTTAAAAAAAATAAATTACAATGCTATAGGGCGGTAAAGATTTTTTTTTATTTCCTTACTTAGTAACTAAATGCGGAAATTAACAGAGATAGAACAATATGTTGTTGATAGAGTTAGAGAAAAGAGAATTCACTCTGGATTAACTCAAGCAGTTTTATCTGTAGCTATGGAACTTAACCCTAAATTTGTTGGGAACGTTGAGCGCACAAATACTGATGATAAGTATAATATAAACCATTTGAAAAAGATTTCGGAAATTTTAGGCTGCTCAATGAGGGACTTCTTCCCTGAATAAATAACCAACAAACTATTATTTACTAAAGTTGTTGAAGTCATAGCAGGGTGAATTTTCTTTGGATTTTGAGATAGTTTTAACTGTTATCCTGCCAAGCTGTTTGTCGTACGTTGTTTACTTACACTTCTTACGGCATTAAGTATCGATGCTTTATCATAACCACATTCTGCCCATAATTCTGCTTGTTCACCATGCTCAATAAATTCGTCAGGAATGCCTAAGCGGATAACATTTGCGTTGTAATTATTATCTGCCATAAATTCTAAAACAGCAGAGCCTACTCCACCTTGCAAAGAACCATCTTCGATAGTAATTACGTTTTTATATTTCGCAAAAACCTCATGAAGTATTTCTTCATCTAAGGGTTTAACAAATCTTAAATCATAATGCGCAGGGTAATGCCCTTCACTATTTAATTCAGTACAAGCTTCAACTGCGAAATTGCCTACATGGCCGATTGTTAAAAGGGCAACATCTTCACCATCACAAATCTTTCTCCCTTTCCCAATTTCTAAAGCTTTAAATGGTCTTTTCCAGTCTGGCATAACACCGTTGCCTCGAGGATAACGAATTACAAACGGGCCAATGTTATCTTGTTGTGCAGTAAACATCAAGTTACGTAATTCTTCTTCATTCATTGGTGATGAAATCACGAGGTTTGGGATGCAACGCATAAATGAAATATCGTATGCGCCATGGTGTGTAGCACCATCTGCTCCGGCTAAACCAGCTCTATCTAAACAAAAAACAACATTAAGCTTTTGAATGGCAACATCGTGTATAACCTGATCATAAGCTCGTTGCATAAAACTAGAATAGATGTTGCAAAAAGGAACAAGTCCTTGTGCGGCCAAACCAGCCGAGAATGTAACAGCATGTTGCTCTGCAATGCCAACATCAAATGCCCTTGTTGGCATCGCTTTCATCATAATATTTAACGATGAACCTGAAGGCATTGCCGGAGTAATCCCAACGATTTTGTCATTTGCTTCAGCAAGCTCCACCATTGTATGCCCAAAAACATCTTGGTATTTTGGTGGCTGGGGTTTATCTGGAACACTCTTTTTTATCTCTCCGGTAATTTTATCAAAAAGGCCTGGAGCGTGCCATTTAGTTTGGTCTTTTTCTGCCAAAGCAAAACCTTTACCTTTTACGGTAACGCAGTGCAGCAACTTCGGACCAGGAATTGCTTTTAAATCTTTTATAATTGCAGCTAAACGCTTTACATCGTGCCCGTCAACCGGACCAAAATATCTAAAGTTTAGTGCTTCGAACAGGTTACTTTGTTTAAGTAATGTTCCTTTTATGCTTTTTTCAATCTTTTTAACATACTTATGTGCGTTAGGGCCAAGTTTTGACAAACCTGTTAGCACATGAGAAATATCATCGCGAAAGCGATTATAAGATTTTGAAGTGGTTATATTCGTTAAATATTCTTTTAGCGCTCCAACGTTCGGGTCGATAGACATGCAGTTATCATTCAAGATAACTAAAACATTGCTATTCTCAATTCCTGCGTGGTTTAAGCCTTCAAAAGCAAGACCTGCTGTCATTGCACCATCGCCAATTACGGCTACGTGCTGTCTATCTGTTTCACCTTTAATTTGAGAGGCTACAGCCATACCCAAGGCAGCCGAAATAGAAGTAGAAGAGTGACCAACGCCAAAGGTGTCATATTCGCTTTCACTTATCTTCGGGAAACCGCTAATGCCTTTATAAATACGATTGGTATGAAACAAATCGCGTCTTCCTGTTAAGATTTTATGTCCATAAGCCTGGTGACCAACATCCCAAACCAATTTATCATAAGGTGTATTTAAAGCATAGTGTAATGCTACAGTTAATTCAACAACACCAAGGCTGGCGCCAAAATGGCCACCATTCACACTCACAACATCAATAATGTATTGACGTAATTCCTGGCTTATTTGTTCTAAGTCAGCTTCGCTAAACTGCTTTAAATCTGCAGGATAGTTAATTTTAGATAATAGGGGGCCAGCTTTTACTTGCATTTAATATTTTGGATACAAAACAAGATACAAAGAAAGGGATTTTTGTTTTAATATTTTAGAAAAAAAAGTTCAATATCTACAACTGTAAATTATGATGAAAATGGCACGAAAAGTTAATTAAGTTCTTGATTCTGATAAATTAACATTCAAAAACTAAATACTGTTTTTATATTTTATTATGTTTGTTTTGAAGATGCAGGCAGAAAATTTTGAAATTAAACTTCCGGTATTCGAAGGTCCCTTCGATTTGTTGCTTTTTTTTATTGAGCGTGATGAACTTAATATTCAAGACGTTGAAATCGCAAAAATTACCAATGATTTTCTTGCATACATACACCAGTTACTAGCTTTAAATGTTGAGCTAGCAAGCGAATTTATTTTGGTTGCCGCAACGCTGATGCGCATTAAATCTAAAATGTTGCTCCCACGCATTGAGGTTGATGAGGCTGGAAATGAAATTAATCCCGAGCAGGATTTAATAGCCCGACTAATTGCTTATAAACAATTCAAATCAGTTTCTGAGGAATTGAAAGTTTTTGAAGAACTTAGGATGCAGCAGGAGCGAAGAGGTAACATTGAGTATGATTTAACTCAGGCAGCCGAATCTTCAACTCATCAGGATGAACTTTTATCGTTAGATTTATATAAACTTCTTATTGTTTACCACAAGACGATGCAGAAGTACGAATTGCGTAGCCAGGAGGTTAAGCATACTGTGGTTCAATATCCTTATACTATTGAACAGCAAAAGCATTTTATTGCCAATTTATTAGATATCAATAAGCAGATAGATTTTGCTTTAGTGCTCAAAAACTCGGAGAATAAGGTGCATTTCGTATATAATTTTCTTGCAATTTTAGAAATGCTGCAACAACAAATCGTTGAAATAAACATTGGCAGCGGGTTTAATAACTTTAATGTAAAAGCATTGGCTTAAATCAGCCTTATTTACCTTGTAATTTCTTACTTTTGCCAAAAAAATAACAAACCTATTTTACGGATGAAACGTGATAACCAAATCTTTGAACTTATTGATAAGGAATTAAACCGCCAAGAGCACGGTTTAGAGCTTATTGCATCAGAAAACTTTGTAAGCAAGCAGGTTATGGAAGCTGCAGGCTCGGTATTAACCAATAAATATGCTGAAGGCTTACCGGGTAAGCGCTATTATGGCGGCTGTCAGGTTGTTGATGTTGTGGAGCAAATTGCTATTGATAGAGCTAAGGAATTATTTGGTGCGGCATGGGTTAACGTTCAGCCACACTCTGGTGCACAGGCAAACGCAGCAGTAATGCTTGCGGTTATTCAGCCGGGCGATAAAATTTTAGGTTTCGACCTTTCTCATGGTGGTCACTTAACACACGGCTCTCCGGTAAATTTCTCTGGTAAATTGTATCAGCCATTTTTCTACGGTGTAGATAAAGAAACTGGTTTAATCGATTATAAAAAATTAGAAGAAGTTGCATTAGCAGAAAAACCTAAATTAATTATTTGTGGTGCTTCGGCTTATTCACGTGAGTGGGATTATGCTTTTATTCGTTCAGTGGCCGATAAAATTGGTGCTTTAGTTTTAGCTGATATTTCTCATCCGGCAGGTTTAATTGCTAAAGGTTTATTGGCAAATCCACTTCCACATTGCCATATTGTAACCACAACTACACACAAAACCTTACGTGGTCCTCGTGGTGGTATGATTATGATGGGTAAAGATTTTGAAAACCCATGGGGATTAAAAACTCCAAAAGGTGAAACCCGTATGATGAGTAATTTACTTGATATGGCTGTTTTCCCAGGAACTCAAGGCGGACCATTAGAACATATTATTGCAGCAAAAGCAATTGCTTTTGGCGAAGCTTTAAGTGATGAGTATGGTACATATATTAAACAAGTTGCTGCAAATGCACAGGCAATGGCTAAAGCATTTGTTGCTAAAGGTTACGGAATTATTTCTGGCGGTACAGATAACCATTTAATGTTAATTGATTTAAGAAACAAAAACATTACTGGTAAATTGGCAGAGAATGCTTTAGAAAAGGCAGAAATTACTGTAAACAAAAATATGGTTCCTTTTGATGATAAATCTCCATTTGTAACTTCAGGAATTCGTGTTGGAACTGCTGCTATTACAACCCGTGGTTTAAAAGAAGCAGAAATGGAAAAGATTGTTGATTTAATCGATCAGGTTTTAACAAACCCGGAAGATGAAGCTAATTTAAATGCAGTTAAAGCTGAGGTTATTAAATTGGTAAGCGCTTTCCCGCTTTATAAATAATTCAAAACCTCTTAAGGTTTTAAACAAAAGCGCTTTACATTTATTTGTAAAGCGCTTTTTTGTGTTATATAGATATTTTGAATATGTATCTTGAAAATCCTCAAATCTTGAAAATCCTACCCAAAAAGTAAAGGGCCGATATTCTAAAAGAAATATCGACCCTTACCATCTAAATTAACGCTCTCGAATATATAAACGTCGAGCAATTAAATTTGTTTTGTGAAATTTGAAAAAAATCATTTTTTTTCAAAACAACCTAAAGATGAAGGAAATGTTCTGGTATTGTTTTTTAAATCTTTACTTAAATAGAGATTGTAATATTGGTCTGATGTAAGGCTAATTCCTTTTGCTAAAGCCGGGCTACCAGTAGATAATTCAAAGTTTTCTTTTGAAGCTAACGTAAATAACGGGTCTACATTTGTTATGTTGTTATTTGAGTTGTAAGTTGTGTTAGTGGTTTTAATTAGGTTGTTAAATATTAAAAGCTCGTTCGCTAAGCTTGTTTTTTTCTGAATATCTAATTCATTAGTTAAACTTCCCCAAACAATGTTGTTGGTTAGATTTAATTGTAATTTGTTGTAGGATGTAGATGAAATGTAATCTGAAAAGGTAAGGGCTGCATTTTTTCGTGGAAAGCTTGGGTTAAAACCAGCAATTGTATTTTGTTTTAGATTATAATTGCCGCCACCAATACCATAAATTATATAGTTACCACAATTGTACATTAAATTGTTAAAAGCTAATAACTCGGTATGATAACCAATAAATGCAGCAACTTGCATGTTCTTGATAACACTATTGGCAAGAATCAGTTTAGGTTCAGTAGTGCTGGAAAGTGAATCGGATGAGATGCCTACCGATGCATTTTTTATAATAGCATTATTGATTATTCCAGTTCCAAAACGTTTGAGGTAAATTCCTTTCCATTGACCAGGTTCGTTTGCGTAAACATCTTCAGTTCTGTCGCTACTAAACTGAACCGGTTCTGTGGCTGATCCATTAACACTTAATTTACCTTCAACATTCATAATGGCATCTTTATGAAAGTAAATTCTGGTGCCTGGAGCAATGTCTAATTTTGCATTATTAAGAATTGTAACTGCACCATTGATTATGTATGGAAGGTTATTATTCCAAGTGATGTTTGAATTGATTACGCCATTATTTATAAAAACTGCATTTTGCCCATAAGCCATAAGCTGAATGCTTTGCCGATTTCCATTTGAGTGAAATATAATTGAATCTTGAACTAAAAATGGTGTGTTTTTAGCATTAGGATTAATAAAAACTTTAACAAAAATATTCAGAGAATCCTGTCCGTTGAGTTTTAAGTTAGTGCTGCTACTCGAATTTTGTCCGTTAATGTTAATACTAAAAGGAGATGAATTTCCCCCTGCAAGCAAAAGCTCTGAAATGTTTACTGCATCATTATTCTTGTTAATTATTTTAACGGTTTTAGTTACTGAACCAACTGTGGTAAATAATGTATCAAATAAAATAATGTCTTTTGATAATGTCAATTTTGCATTCAGGTCAGTTGTAGTGTGTTCATCTTTTCTGCAAGAAGAGATAAGTATAGAAAAGATCAAACTATATAATATGGGCAAACGCATAACTCAAATATAATTATTCTGCAAATGCTAAAGCGGCAATGCTCACTTTTTCTGCGCCACATTCTAAAAGTACATTTGCGCAGGCTTCGAGTGTTGCGCCTGTGGTTACTACATCATCAATTAATAAAATATGTTTGCCCTTAATTTTCTCAGGCTTTGCAATGCCGAAAACATCCTTCATGTTCTCGTATCGGTTATAACGATTTTTTTTGGTTTGGCTTTCTGTTGATGTATTTCTGATTAAAATCTCTTCATCCAATGGGATATTCATTATTTCGGATATTCCTTCTGCAATAAATGAGCTTTGGTTATATCCTCTTATTCTAAGTTTTTTCTTGTGTAATGGAACCGGAATCAGTATATCGGCTTGTTTATAAATGGAATTATCATTTAACCTATCGCCAAGCAATTTGCCTAATAAAACTCCAACCTAGGTTTTGTTGTTGTATTTTAAATTGTGTATTAGGTTTTGAATCTTTGCACCCTTTCTAAAATAAAGCATAGCCATGGCTGCTGTAATTGGTAATCTGCCCCATAATTGTTTGGCAACTCTGTTTTCCTGGTGGATGTGATAATCTGTATAAGGCAAATCGTACAAGCATTTGGTACAGATTAAATGCTCGTTTTGAAATAATGATATGCCACAAGCATTGCAAAGGTCAGGAAATAGCAAGCCAATTAAATCTGAACTCCATTGTTGCAGCCAAAATTTATTGGATTTAATTACCTCCATATCGATTTACCTTATTACGAAAATGTTTTGATTAGTATTTGAATACCAAAATCACTTAACTAAATATAGTATTTCTTATTAAGATTTTAATACTCAGGGTTTGTTTTGCGCTTTGTAACCTTAAATAGTTGCAGTTGCAGAGGTAATTAAACCCGATGGAAATGGCAGCTGCCGGTTTTTCTCAGAAAAAATTGGGACTATAATGTACAGCGGGGCAGAACACAAATTTTGGAACTGCCTTTGCTTTTCAAAAAAAATTAAGCTTTGGCTTCTTCTTTAACGGCTAATTGTCCGCAAGCAGCGTCGATATCTTTACCGCGGCTGCGGCGAATATTGGTGTTAATGCCCTGGCTTTTCAGGTAGTTTGAAAACGCATCGATTTTATCACCATCGGCATTTGTAAAATCAGCAAACGAAATTGGGTTATATTCAATAAGATTTACCTTGCAAGGAATGTGTTTGCAGAATTTAGCAAGTTCCATCGCATCAGTAATTTCATCGTTAAAATGGTTAAAAACGATGTACTCGTAAGTAACCGGATTTTTGGTTTTAGCGAAGTAATATTTTAAGGCTTCGGATAAAGATTTTAATGAATTGGCTTCATTAATGGGCATTATCTCGTTTCGTTTTTTATCGTTTGCAGCGTGAAGCGAAAGTGCAAGGTTAAACTTTGCGCCATCGTCTCCAAGTTTTTTAATCATTTTAGCGATACCTGCAGTTGAAACGGTAATGCGCTTATAACTCATGTTTAAACCATCGGGTGCGGTAATGCGTTCGATTGATTTTAGTACGTTGGCATAGTTAAGCAATGGCTCGCCCATGCCCATATACACGATATTGGTAAGTGGATTATTATAATTTTGTTTCGCTTGCTTATCGATTAAAACAACCTGATCGTAAATTTCATCGGCATTTAAGTTGCGTTTACGATCCATATAACCGGTGGCGCAAAATTTACAAGTTAAACTACAGCCAACCTGAGAACTTACGCAAGCTGTCATCCGGTCTTCGAGTGGGATTAAAACGCCTTCTACAATGTTTCCATCTGCTAAACGGAAAGTGTTTTTTATGGTATGATCGTTACTAAACTGCGAATTGTTAACCTGAACGGCATTAATGGCAAAATTTTCATCTAATGATTTGCGTAAATCTTTAGAAAGATTACTCATATCTTCAAATGTTGTTGCCGATTTCTCCCACAACCACTGGTAAATTTGCTTAGCCCTAAATGCAGGTTGTTGCATTGCCGTTAAATGCTGTTGCAACTGCGGCAAATCTAATGAGCGGATATCGAGTTTTTTCACTGGTTTTTCTAACATTTTATTTATCGCCGTAATGACCCATTGCAGCTATTATGAAAACGGTAACAATGCTTTCATCAACTTTGTATATTAATCTATCTTTTTGATTTATTTTTCTTGACCAATAATTTGATAGACCATATTTTAAAGCTTCCGGGCTTCCAATTCCAGAATAAGGATTGGATTTAAGTTCTTCGAAAATTTGATTTATTCTTTTTATGGATGCTTTATCGCCTGATTTAAGATGAAGTTTAATCTGTTTTTCAGCTATTTTTTCTAAAACTATTGAATATTCTCCCATAACGATTTCGTTGGGTCTAAAGTTTTATAATTGCCTTTTTTTATAGATTCTTCTGCTTTTTCAATAGTATTAACCATTTCAGCTCCATAGAGATTAATTGTTTTTTCGCGTTCAGTTAATTCTCTGTTTTCTGTTTTTTGAAATGGAACCTTCAAAGCTTTAGCTATTGCTTTTAAGGCAGCTAATTGCTCTTTAGTTTCAGGGTGCATAATTAATGTTTCCATAAGTCATTCTTTAATTCTGGCGAAGAATTAATGCAAAGATACTCAAAAACAAACTAAGCCGAAAAATTAAAACTCTTGGCAAAGCGTTAACATTCAGAATTTTACAATTTCTTAGCTTATCTTCCCTTATGTCTGGAGTTTGATTTGTTTGCAGGTTTTCCTTTTGCCGGGCGTGAATTTCTGTTTGTAGAACTATTTTTAGGACTTGATTTTGCTGAGGAATGCCCAGATTGATTTCTACCTCCAGATTTTTGAGCAGGCTTAGCAGATTTAGAAACCTTTGGATTTCTTTCTTGCTTAAGTTCTGGAATTTCCTCCCAAGAGTTGTTTTGCTTTTTAGGTTTTGAGGAAGATTTTGGCTTTGCTTCTGATGAAGATTTTTCAACGCTCTTCATTATCGTTTCCATTTCTGCTTCGGTAAATTCTCTAAATTCTCCGGTTGGGATGCCTTTCAAGTTGATGTTCATAATCCGGGTACGTTCCAACTTGGTTACTTCGTAGCCAAAATGCTCGCACATTCTACGAATTTGCCTGTTTAAACCCTGAATAAGTATGATGTTAAATGAGAATGTAGTTAATTGCCTAACCTTGCATTTTCTGGTATTAACGCCCAAAATAGGAACGCCGTTACTCATTTCAAAAACAAAATCTTCTGTTATAGGCTTATTAACGGTAACCACATATTCTTTCTCATGGTTATTTCCAGCCCTCAATATTTTGTTTACAATATCGCCATTGTTGGTTAAGAAAATTAAACCAGAAGAATCTTTATCTAACCGACCGATTGGGAATATACGCTCGCTGTAATTAACATAATCTACAATGTTATCTCTAACACTCGATTCTGTTGTACTAGTAATACCTACAGGTTTATTAAAAGCCAAAAGCACAAAATTACTATCTTCTTTTGGTTCGATGTTATGTCCGTTAACCATAACCTTGTCGCCTGCAAATACCTGATCGCCAACTTTGGCTCTTTTACCATTGATGAAAACATTTCCACGTTCAATAAACCTATCTGCTTCTCTGCGAGAACATAACCCGCTTTCGCTTATAAACTTATTTAACCGTGTTGCAGAAGTGTTTTTCATGCTGCAATTTTACGGAAATTAATTGTGTTATTAACCACAGCATAATTTCAAAAGCTATGCTGTGGTTAAATTTTATTTAAAAGATTGGTCATCGGCAGTTGGTCCATAGCTTCCAGGAACCGGAATGTCTAACAATCTGAAATAAACACCTAATTGTGCTCTGTGATGCGCAGTTTGACTAAAAGCAATGCGTATCATTTCATATCGTGTCATATCAGCTAAAATTTGTTCGCCATTACGTAGAACCCATTTTTCACTTAAACTTTCTTCATTAGCTTGCTCCAATTCCCCTTTACCTTTATTATAGCTATCCTCTAAAAGTCTTAGTAAATCATCAGAAGATTCAATTTTTTTTGGTTCATAAGGCGCAGTTGCAAAATCTAATTCATCTGTTGTAAGTGCTAAAGAAATCCATTCTGGCAATTCAGCAACGTGACTTGCAAGCGATTTCATTTTCATACTTTTTTCGTGTGGTGCCCAATCAAATTTATCAGCAGGTACAATTGCCATAAATTTTTTCGTTGTGTTATATTCGGCTTCCAATTCTTTTAATAATGCTTTGATAATATCCATGTTTTGTTGTTTTGATTTTTCTTTAGTATTGATTTCGAGTAATAAAAGGTCGGCTAAACTCATGCTGTTTGAGATTTGTTTACACAAAGAAAAGATGGGAGACTGACAACCCTATGGCAGCGTAGAAAAAATAAAATTGATTTTTTTAAAGACTAAAAATTAAAAAAGGCGGATTGCAATAAACTCTAGGTGATTTGCAGAAATGTTAATTTGTCTTAGCCAGACAGGCTTTTTTCTTTTGACAACAAAAGAAACAAAATTGCCGGCTGAAAATTTTTGTATTAAAGTTACTGGTTAGGCTTTGACTGTACTTCCCCAAAAATTTATTAGGCCGGTTTAAAGTAGAACGGAGAAACACTACTTAGGCTTTACGAAATGTAAATACAAACTGACTAAGCTCGTAACGTTAAAAATTAACTGGCAACATGCTCATATAATCACTTAAGGGCATGTGAATTTCTTTAGTGAAAGGTGTTTCAAGGTTTTTTAAGCAGATAATTCGGGTTAAATTAAAATCACGATACTGATTCCGTAAATGGCACCAGGCAATTAAATGCCAGCTGAAAGCATAAAAAATTAATCCAATTGGTTCAACAAGGCGTTTGCTTGGTTCATCTTTAGCGTTTTTGTAGTCTATTTCTATAATATGTTTATCTGATATTGCAATTTGAATTGTAGATAAATAACCGAAATTAAAAGTTAGCCTTTCCGGAATCTGAAGCTTTATATGCTGATTCATGGTTTCCAGTTTTTCCTTCTGACTATTCTTTAAAACCGCTTTAACCTTTGTTAATGCTGTAGAATAATGAGAACGGATGGAATTGTCTGCAAATCCATTTACCAAACTTTCTACCAATAATAATGCGTTTGCTTCGTCGGTATTAAAAGAAACAGGCGGCAAAAAATATCCTTGAACCAAAAAATAACCCTTGTGTTGTTCAAAACTAACCGGAATGCCTTGCTCTATTAATGCTTTTATGTCCCGATAAACAGTTCTTACGCTGATATTAAATCGTTCAGAGATTTTTTCTGCGGCAATATATTTTCTCGATTGAAGCAAAGTTAAAATTCCGAAAAGTCTGTCTATGCGATTCATTTTGTTTGATTAACTAAAATTAATCAATTTTTTTAAAACGGCTTGGTATGTTATTTGTTTAAGCATCACTATATATGTCTATTTCGATAAAAATTCGTTTAATCTAATAGATACAACCTAACTTAAATGGCAGCCGTTATTCAGAAACGTTTCTTAAGGGCAATAAAAAGTAAAGTAATTATTGGGTTTTTATTTGCTTGTTTTGCGCTGCTTTTAGCTTGGGGAATTAGCAAGTTTGCCTTTACGCGTATGTTAAGTACGGTAGAAGAAATTTCTGCACCTAACGACAGGCTAAGATTAGTAAATGACCTTTCTCATAAAATTGCCAGATTAGATCAACTTCAGCGTGACGAAGCTTTTAACAAGCAAGGTAATTACAGTTTTTTAAGAGAATCTAGAAAATTAAGGGCAACACTTGATACCTTGAAAGGTTTATACTTTGGAGATTCGCTTCAGTTGGCGAGAATAAAATCGATAAAAAATCTATTGTCTGATAGGGATAAACAATTTGTAGATTATCTAAAAGTTAGGGAAACCTTAGTTAATACAAAATCTTTTTCGGAAGAGGTTCAAAAGTTAAATGACTTAGTTGTAAAAAGGTCGGTTCAAACAGATAGTGCAATTCTGACCACTGAAACCACAACTTCTACAACAACGGTTGCACCAGAAGAAGAGCAAAAATCAAGAGGGTTTTTGAGTAAACTCTTCGGTAAAAAGAAAGCAGACGTTTATAAGATTATTAACGAAGAATTTAAAGTTAAACGAGACACGTTAAATGCAAAAGCTGAAGACAGCATCATGAAAAGCATGACTGGTTCGTTGAAAAACATCGAACTGGAGCAACGTCAAAAAAGTCAGAAATTTTTAAAACGCGAAGCTGACTTATCCAATGCAAGTAATGCCCTTACCGCTCAAATGTTGCAAATTTTAAGAGAAGTTGAAGGTCAGGCAGTTGCACAAATAGATTTAAATGGCATACAGGCAAAACAAGTAGTTAATGATGGTATCACTCAAATTACAGTTATTATTATTGCCTTTTTTTTGCTAACTGTAATTCTGCTCTATTTTATTTTAACAGATATCACTAAAAGTAATCGATACAGAAAAGAATTGGAGCAGGCTAAAGACGAAGCTGAATATCATGGAAAGGCAAAACAGCGCTTTCTTTCTAACATGAGCCACGAAATCAGAACCCCGCTTCAATCAATTTTGGGTTATGCCGAATTAATTTCTCAGCAAGAAAATCCCAAAAAGAAAGATATTGATGCGATTTACCAATCCTCTATTCATTTGCTGCAAATTGTTAACGAAGTATTGGATTATAACCGCATCATTTCCGGAGAATTTAGTTTTAATAATCAGGTTTTTGATATCCGAAAAATTTTAGATGAAGTCATTTCTGTTATGCGTCCTTTGGCGGAGCAAAAATCACTAAAACTTAATGCCAGTTTAGATATTGCCGATATAGAATTTGTTAGGGGAGATGCTTTTAGATTAAAGCAGATTTTGTTTAATCTGATTGGCAATGCCGTTAAATTTACACTTAAAGGCGAGATAAATTTATCTGTTTCCTGCAAAAGGCAGTTAGATGATTTGCACTTTCACTTTACTATTCGGGATACTGGAATTGGTTTTGAAGAAAGCGATATCAGCAAAATATTTAATGAGTTTGAGCAGATTGAATCACCAGAAAAGTATGCAATCAATCAAACCGGAACAGGTTTAGGACTTCCAATTGTAAAATCGTTAATAGAAGCGCAAGGCGGAAGAATTCACGTTAAAAGCAAACCATCTGTAGGTACAACCTTTAATATTTACCTTACTTATCAATATACAGAGGAGCATGTAAATGATGCGTTGGATTTGGAGCATTACGCAATTGTAAATCCGGGTACGGTTTGGATAATTGATGATGATAAGCTTATTCTTGATTTGTGTGGGTTTATCTTCGGAAAAAATAATATCCCGCACAAAAGCTTTAACCAGGTAACGGATATTTTAAAAGAAGATGTTGCACCAGATTTAAAATACGTTTTAATAGATATGCGGATGCCGGAAATGACTGGTATTGAGTTGTGTCATTTATTAAAGAAAAAATTACCAGCAAACGTTCGGTTTTATGCCATAACAGCACAAGTTTTACCCGAAGAACGCGAAATGGTTTTAAGTGATGGTTTTGATGGTTTAATTATGAAACCATTCCAGGCAGTAGATTTATTATCCATTTTTGATAAAACAGAAATAGTAGGAGAAGTAACCGAATTTGATTTTTCTTCTATTGAAAAAATGACTTTTGGCGATCAGCAAATGCTCGAAAAAATATTAAATCGCTTTAAGCTAGATTGCGTTAATGATTCGGCAGAATTGTTGAAATATCTGGAAGAGAATAATCAGGATAAAAGTAGGTTAATTGTTCACCGACTCGCCGGGCGAACCGCACAAATGGGTGCCAAAACCTTAGCAGAAGCTTTTCGGGAATTAGAAATTGATATTGCTGAGTATGGCTTAAATGACAAAAGAAAAAAAGAAATTAACCTCCAACTGAAAAAGTTAGAAGGCTTAATTGCCGTTATCGAAGAAATGGATTCTGCTTCTGTTTAACGTTTTATGTTATTCAATGCCATAACGCTCCATTTTGGCATAAAGCGTTTTTCTATCAATATTTAAAATTTTTGCCGCTTTAGATTTGTTGTGCCTAACTCTTATCAATGTTTCAGTAATCAAAGCTTTTTCGTTTTGCTCATTCACCGCCTTTAAATCTGATGAATTTCCAACGGCTGTTTGTTGATTTACAGAAATCATCATTTCATCTGGTAAAGCTTCAATTTTGGCAACATCGCCTTGCGTTAACAAAACCATTCTTTTAATTACATTACTTAGTTCACGTAAATTTCCTGGCCAATCGTAGTTTAAAAGTAGTGCTTTTGCATCAGCAGATACGGCTTTCACATTTCGGTCTAAATCACGGTTTGAAAGCTGAATAAAATGATTTATAAACAACTCTAAATCGCTTCCTCTATCGCGTAGCGGAGGTAATTGAATTTTAAATTCGTTTAAACGGTGATACAAATCTTCCCTAAATTCGCCTTGTTGCATACTGCTTGCCAAATCATCATTTGTTGCGGTAATAATTCGCACATCAACCTGAATTTGTTTTGTACTGCCCAATGGCTGAATAATCCTCTCTTGTAAAGCCCGCAACAGTTTAATCTGAACTTCGTAACTTAAATTGCCAACTTCATCTAAAAATAAAGTTCCACTATCGGCGGCCTCAAACTGACCTTTTTTATCATTTAAAGCACCTGTAAAAGCACCCTTTATGTGTCCGAATAATTCGCTTGCAGCCAAATCTTTTGATAATGCACCACAATCAATTGCAACAAAAGGTTTATCAGCCCTTTTACTTTGCTGATGTAAAGTTCTGGCTGCAAATTCCTTTCCTGTACCACTTTCACCCTGTATAATTACCGACATATCTGTCGGGGCAACCAAAGCGATGTGCTCATATAATTTATCGGCAATTGCACTCTTGCCTTTAATAAAATCTGTTTCAGTAACGGTTTGATTGGTACTTTTTTCGTCTTTTTTAGTGAGGGAATTTTTAATCACCATTAAAAGCTCATCAGGATTAACAGGTTTTGTAATGTAATCGAAGGCACCCATCTGCATAGATTTTACAGCTGTTCGAACATCATTAAAACTTGTCATTATAATTACCGGCGTAAAAAGACCTAGGCCACGGGCATGAGTTAAAACCTCTAAGCCCACTCCATCCGGTAGGCGATAATCTACAAGAAGTAAATCGAATTCCTGATTTTCGAGAAGTTTAAAAGACTGTTTTACATGGGTTACGAGTGTTACCTCATGTTTGTTTTTAGATAAAAAACCTTCAAGTAATTGAGCAAATGTTGTATCGTCTTCTAAAATCAGAATTCTCGCCATACAACAAAAATAAGAAAAGCCAGTTAAAAACTGGCCTTTCTTGTACTAGATAGATGTAATATTTGGGGTTATTGAACCGGTTTACCGTCTTTATCAATTTTAACCGAACCAGTTTCTGCTTCTTTTTTAACATTGATTAGGTAATATTCTTTTGTACCTTCTTTAACAGACCAAGCTTCAGTAGCTGTCCAACCTTTGTACGCATCAGATTTTAATGCTGTTGTTACTGGCTCTGGCAATTCTTCTAATTTAACCGGAGTTTTTGTGGTACTATCTTGAACTGCAACAATTGCAGTTGATTTGAAATCTTTAACTTCACTTGCTTGTACTGCTGTAAATCCTGCTACAGCTAATGCTGCTGATAAAATGAACTTTTTCATGGTATTATGTTTTAATTTTTGTGTAGCCTAATAAAAGGCTACACTAATGGTTAATTATGCCTAAAAAGGCGTGTTATATTTGGGGTGTGATTCGACTATTGTACTGGTTTACCGTCTTTATCAATTTTTACCGAACCAGTTTCTGCTTCTTTTTTAACATTGATTAGGTAATACTCTTTTGCACCTTCTTTAACTGCCCAAGCTTCAGTAGCTGTCCAGCCTTTGTAAGCGTCAGATTTTAATGCTGTTGTTACTGGCTCTGGCAATTCTTCTAATTTAACCGGAGTTTTTGTAGTGCTATCTTGAGCTGCAACAATTGCAGTTGGTGTAAAATCTTTAACTTCGCTTGCTTGTACTGCTGTAAATCCTGCTACAGCTAATGCTGCTGATAAAATGAACTTTTTCATAGTATGATTTTTTAAAATTTAATATTTGTAACAATACTTGCTAATGTTTCATAATGGTGCCAAAGCTGGTACGCTTAATTATTCTGTTGATTTTCAATGATTTAAAATTTAATGTCACTTTTGAATGTGTAGAGTTTCTCCACACATTGGGGGTAATAACAGCAGTTTTAGAGGCTGCTTACTTCGATTTGAAATATTTAACTGTGTAATCCGGGTTTTTGTAAAGCAAAAACTGTAGTTCTATTTAGGTTTCAGCCCGCTATTCTTTCCAATCTTTTTATCAGGCACTGTCATGCTGAGGCACGAAGCATCTGTTTCATCGGCTGTAGATGCTTCGTGCCTCAGCATGACAGATTATTCAGAGTTGCAGCAACAAAAAGTATTTCCACTACTATCGGGTTTAGATAACTTCTGTTTGTGTAAGAAATAGAAAGCAGCTTCCCTTCATCTTTAATTAAAGGATCGTCGTTGTCATTACTAAATTAGAACGGTTGTCAGTCTGAGCCTGTCGAAGACCTTATTTGAATTGATAAATTGAACAATTGTCCTTCGACAGGCTCAGGATGACAAGTTTTTCATTTTCATCCCTCTTTGATATATGACTGTTAAAGGATAGTTAAAGCCGTATAAATAAAATTTTCAAAATTTTTTTATCAAAAGAATATTTTTTTCTATACTTGCAGCCCGATTAAAAGCCTCCTTAGCTCAGCTGGTAGAGCAACTGACTTGTAATCAGTAGGTCATTGGTTCGATTCCGATAGGAGGCTCTTTTCTTCTCAATTGTTCATCCAACAATTTTCAGATTTTTATCAAAATCTAAGTTTTACAAAGCATTTTACTTCTTTGCAACATTACAAATCGTAAGTTCGCTTTATGTTACAATATTTTTCTGCCGATTGGATATTTCCTGTAAATGCTCCGCCGATAAAAAATGGTGTGGTTGTTACCAAAGAAAATGGTGAAGTAGTTAATCTTCTTACAGAGAATGAATCGAAAGACTTAAACGTTCAAAAATATAAAGGAGCAATCGTTCCTGGCTTTATAAATACACATTGCCATTTGGAATTGTCGCACATGCTTGGGCAAATCCCAGAAAAAACAGGTTTAGTCGAATTTGTGAAACAGGTTATAAAAAGCAGGCAAAGCAACGAACAGCAAATTAAATCGGCTATGGAAATTTCCGATAAGCAAATGTTCGATAATGGTATTGTTGCTGTTGGTGATATCTCCAATCAAACTATCTCAAAAGAAATTAAGCTTAAGAGCGAGATTTACTACCATACATTTGTAGAAGCTATGGGTTTTAATCCCGACAGGGCAGAAGCAATTATGCATTATTCTAAAGAAATTAAGGATGGTTTTTCGCCGTTATCTGCTTCTATTGTGCCGCATGCACCATATTCTGTTTCTACAGGACTTTTTAAATTAATAAATGCTGCGGTAGAAGAGAATAGCTTTATCAGTATCCATAACCAGGAAACTAATGATGAAAATGCTTTCTTTGAAAATAAACAAGGCGGCTTTTTAGATTTATATGATTTTTTAGGATTGGATATCGAATTTTTTAAACCAACTGCGAAATCATCTTTACAAAGCTTTTTGCCATACCTTAACAGTCTAAAGACTTTGCTTGTTCATAATACGGTTTCAAATAAGGAAGATATTGATTTTGCAAAAAAGACAAATCCAGATTTGTATTGGTGTCTTTGTCCGAATGCTAACTTATATATAGAAGATAAATTACCTGATGTAGATTTACTCGTTAACGAAAAGGTGAAAATCACATTCGGAACAGATAGTTTGGCAAGTAATCATCAGTTAAATATTTTAGCGGAGATGAAAACCTTACAAGCTGCAAAAAATATTAATTTCGAGAAACTTTTAAGTTGGGCGACGATAAACGGTGCCGATTTTTTAGGCATAGAAAAAGATTTGGGAACTATTGAAATTGGTAAAAAACCTGGTTTGAATTTAATTCAACTATCCAATAATTTCGAAATTGAAAGTGATAAGGTAACTAAACTTGTTTAAGAATTTATGAATCTAATCTGCAAGCTTTTTAATATAAAATATCCAATAATACAAGCCGGAATGGTTTGGTGTAGTGGCTGGAAATTAGCTTCTGCTGTGTCTAATGCTGGTGGTTTAGGAATTATTGGAGCAGGTTCGATGTATCCTGAGGTATTAAGAGCACACATTCAGAAATGTAAAATCGCAACGGATAAACCTTTCGGTGTTAACATTCCTTTACTGTACCCGAATATTCAGGAAATTATCGATGTTGTAATTGAAGAACAAGTACAAATCGTTTTTACTTCAGCGGGTAATCCCGCTACGTGGACAAGTATTTTAAAGCAGCATGGTATTATAGTTGTGCATGTAATTGCCAATACTAAATTCGCTTTAAAAGCTCAGGAATCCGGAGTTGATGCAATTGTTGCAGAAGGTTTTGAAGCGGGTGGACATAATGGTCGGGAGGAAACTACAACAATGTGTTTAATACCTATGATTAAAGATGCTGTAAACATTCCGGTAATTGCTGCGGGAGGTATTGCAAGTGGAAAATCTATGTTGGCTGCAATCTCACTCGGTGCTGATGCTGTTCAAATTGGTTCTGCCTTTGCCGTTGCTGCGGAATCATCGGCACATCAGTCATTTAAAGATAGGATTATTTCATCTGCAGAAGGCGATACAAAACTGGCAATGAAAAAATTAGTTCCCGTTAGGTTGTTAAAAAATGAATTTGCCGATGCTGTTGCTCAGGCTGAAGCAGAAGGTGCCGGTAGAACTGAATTAATGGAATTATTAGGCAGGGCAAGAGCCAAACTCGGCATGTTTGAAGGCGATATGGAAAATGGTGAACTCGAAATCGGTCAAGTATCAGCTATGCTGAATAAAATTAAACCTGCAAAACAGATTCTTAAAGAAATTTGGACGGAATACCTTTCAGGATTAGAGAGAATTAAGGATTTACATGATGAATTGCAGCACTAAGCATCTGATAAGCATTTGGAATGTTAACTTTGCAACATTAAAAAATTCAACATTAAATATCAATGAAGCATTTCAATATCATTATTACCGGGAAAGTTCAAGGTGTAGGTTTTCGTGAAACAACAAAAATTATTGCCAATCAAATGTCGGTTAATGGTTTTGTTAGAAACGAAAAAGATGGCTCTGTTTATATTGAAGCTGAAGCCAATGATATTTTTCTTGAAGAATTTGTAAACTGGTGCCATGAAGGACCCGATCGTTCGAGAGTTGAAAATGTTTCTGTAAGCGAAGGCGAAGTGAAGGATTATCGTAATTTTGAAGTTTTAAGAAGTAAATAGATTTCATTGTATTGTAATCTAAAATCGTAAATCCAAAATCTGAAATCAAATTGTCTGTATATAAAAAATTTGTTGGGCAAACAATGGTTTATGGTATTAGTACTGTATTCTCAAGATTGTTCAATTTCATTCTAACACCGATTTACACAGGAGTTTATCCCGCAGGTGTATATGGTATTTTTACTAATATGTACGCCAATGCCTCGCTAATAAATGCGGTTTTGGCTTTCGGTATGGAAAGTACTTATTTCAGGTATTTGAATAAATTCGAAGATAAAAAACAACAGGTTTACAATAATTCATTTTTATGTATTGCCTTTGTTTCTACCCTTTTTCTCGTAACAGGATTAGTTTTTTCCAACTCAATCGCCGCTTATCTTGCTACTAAAGTTTCTGAAATACCTGATTACAAACAATACGTAAATCTGTTTTTATGGATTTTGTATATAGATGCGATTTGCGTAATTCCGTTTGCCAAACTTCGTGCTGATGGTAGACCAATGAAATATAGTGCTGTTAAATTCCTAAATATTGGCTGTTTTGTAGGATTTAATCTGATCTTCATTTTTGTTTTACCAGCTATTATAAAAAACAATTGGATTGGAGCTTCATGGCTTGATTCGTGGTATCGCCATCAATGGATTGGTTATGTATTTGTGGCTAATCTTATCGCAAGTTTGGTAACGTTTATTGCTTTAATACCCGAATTTTTAAAATTGCAATTGAGATTTGATAAAGCTTTATTCTCGAATATGTTTTCATATAGCTGGCCCATTCTCATCGCAAATTTGTCTTTCATCGTTAATGAGAATCTTGATAAAATTGTACTGAAAGAATTATTGCCTGCAGACATTGCAAATGCCCAAGTTGGTATTTATGGAGCCGTTTGCAAAATCGCAATTTTCTTAAGTATTTTTATTACTGCATTTCGTTTAGGGGCAGAACCATTTTTTTTCAGTCATGCTAAAAATGAAAACGCAAAACAAACCTACTCCGTAATTCTTCAATATTTTGTTATTGCATTGGCAATATTGTTTGTAGCCTTAGTTGCCAATATAGAACTTCTTAAGTTTTTTATTAGAAAGGAAGAGTACTGGGTAGGATTACCCGCTGTACCCTATTTGCTTTTAGGCTATGTTTTTTTAGGGATATACATGAACTTGTCTATTTGGTATCGTCTTTCAGATCAAACCCGATTCGGATTATACATTTCAGTTGTTGGTGCAATAATTACCATTGTATTAAATATAATTTTGATTCCAAAATTTGGCTACATGGGTTCTGCGTGGGTTTCGATGGCAGCTTATGCAACCATGACTATCATTTCATACATTCTCGGACAGAAATATTACCCTATTCCATACAACCTTAAGAAAATATTAATCTACTTGGTGATTTCAACTATTATAGTTTTTACCTCGTTTTTTGTATTCAACAGAAATATTTATATCGGTAATGCGATGTTAATTGCCTTTGTTGCAGGCATAGCTTATTTTGAGAAAAATGAATTAATGAAGCTTTTAAAACGATAGTTCTTAATCATTAAATCACTAATTCAATCACCCATTCATTCAATATTGTGCAATGGCAATAATTTATTAATTTTACTACTTGCCTATTAAATTATGAAAAAATACATTTTTCTCGCTTTAATTGGATTTAGTCTGAAAGCTTATAGCCAGATGCCTCCTGTAAATACAAATCAGGATAGCAATATGGTAAAGCAGCTTTTCTTTGCTGGCCTACGCGAAAAAATGTCTGAAAATTTCAGTGTTGCATCAACAACATTTAATAAGGTTGTTGCAATTGATGCAAAGAACCATGCGGCTTATTATGAGCTGGCAAGTTTAAACCTACGCCAGAATAAATTACCAGAAGCTGAATTAAATATTAAGAAAGCAATCGAGTTAAATGCAGGGAATAAATGGTATTTGCGATTATTAACTGAGGTTTATAAAAGAACCAATAATATGGCCGAACTCATTTCGGTGTTTAACCAGTTAATTACGCTTGAACCCGATAACGATATTTACTATTTTGATAAAGCGAATGCCCAATTAATATCAAATCAGGCCAGTGCCGCCAAAAAAACTTACGATGAAATTGAGGCAAAATTCGGGGCTTCGAGAGATTTAACAAATGCAAGAAGAAGGATTGATGGAGGTAATGCAACTGAAAGCGATATCATAAAATTATTAGAAGGCAACCAGGCCGATGTAAAAAATTACTTATACGCTGCAGGTTTATTACTTCAAAAAAATAATGATGCTGAAGCATTAAAAGTTTTACTAAAAGCACAGCAACTTGAACCAAAAAACTTTGAAGTTAATCTTGGCTTGGCTGATATTTATCGCAAGCAAAAAAATGATGATGCGGCTTTTGCCTCGTTAAAACTGGCTTTTGAAAGTGAAGAAATGCCAATTGACGAAAAAGTTAAAATTTTAGCTGCGCTTTTCCCAAAAATTGAAGAATCTGTAGTTGCAAAGAACATTACTGCATTAAGTAAAAGCTTAGCAGAAGCGAATCCTAACGATGCGAAATCACTTGCGTTTTATGGCGATGTGCTGTATCAGCAGAACAAATTAAAAGAGGCATTGGTTCAATATCAATCTGCATTAAAACTAAACGAGCAAGTTTACGCAGTTTGGGAGCAGGTAATTAACATTCAAACTTTGCTTGGTCATTATTCGGATGCTGTTAAACTTGGCGATGAGGCCTTAACCATTTATCCAAATCAGGCAAGCCTATACTATTACATGGCTTATGCTTTGTATAAAACCGGAAAATACGATGTTGCTCAAAGCAACCTGAAAAATGCACTTCAACTCGATGTAGATAACAAGAGTTTGCAAGCACAGGTTTATGCACTACAAGGCGATATTTTTATCAATCAGAATAACTTTTCGCAAGCCAAAATTGCGTTCGAGAAAGCGATTTCAACTGAGCCGGATAATTATCTGATTATGAATAATTATGCCTATTATCTTGCACTTAGAAATGATGATTTGGCAAAGGCTGCTAAATATGCCGAAACTGCGGCTAATGCGATGCCCAATTCCCCATCGGTAGCAGATACTTACGCTTACATTTTGTTTAAACAACAAAAGTACGATTTAGCCAAAACCTGGATTGAAAAGGCTTTACAAAACAATACTAACAAAAACGGTGTTTACTTGGAGCGCTATGGAGATATTCTTTTTATGAAAGGTGAAAAGGATGCTGCGGTTAATCAATGGCAAAAGGCAAAAGAAGCTGGAAATGGCTCAGAAGTTTTAACAAAAAAAATCAATGAAAAGAAATATTTTAAATAGTCTGCTAATCCTCTCAACATTATCAATTTTTGCTGCGTGTAAACCAAAAAAAGAAATTGTTGTTGCCCCGCCAACTACTACAGCACCTAAAACTGATAATTCTAAAGCCGAGACTTTAACCTTGCTTAATAGCAAACAGCTTAAGTTTAATACACTTTCATTAAGGGCAAAAGCTTCGCTTGATATTGCAGGCGATGCTAACGATGTAACTATGAATTTCAGGATGAAAGATAAAGAAGTAATTTGGGTGAGTATTACGGCTTTAGGCGGCATGGCAGAAGTTGCAAGGGCTTTAATCACACCAGATAGTATTAAAATTCAGAATAAATTTAAAAGCGAATATTTAAAAAAACCTTTCAGTTACATTTACAACTTTACCAATAAGCAAGTTAATTTCAATACGTTGCAAGCCATATTAACAGGGAATGCAATGGGCGAATTTCTTACTGATAAATCTGTTTTAAAGCAAGAAGGTGATGCTTGGATTGTATCTGGAAGTAAAGAGAGTTTAGATTATCGTTTGTTGTTCAATACACTTTTTAAAGTTGCAGAAACTAACCTTAACGATTCTAAAAACGGACAAGCACTTAAAGTGAATTATTCTGATTATCAAAAGTTTAATGAATCTCTTTTTCCTGGTAGTTTAAAAATCAACACCTTATCAGCAACTAAGAAAATCAATATTGATTTACAATATGTAAAAATTGATGGCAATGTTCCGGTAGATTTTCCGTTTACAGTACCAAAGCGATATACAATTGTAAAATAATTTCTTTAGTTTAAAAGGAGAAAATCTTTTCCATTGATTGAATTTCTTCTGAAAATTTTACAGTTTGGTAATGTCGTTATGGGCATGAAGATTTTGTGAAGAAGAAATCTATAATGCCCTTTTGTAACTTAATTTTAATACTTTATACTGTAAAATTTTTATACTTTTGGCTTAATGAAGCTACACAAACTCCTAATCATCCTGTTTTTAAGCACTATTGCCCTTTCTGCTACAGCACAAACTGAAAGCCAGTTAAGGAGAAAAAAAGAAGCTATACAGCGAGAAATTGAGCAGCTACAAAAAAATCTAAATAAGGCTGCAAGTGGCAAGAAACTAACGTTGCAACAAATCAATGCGATTAATGCTCAAATTAGGCTTCGTCAGGATAAAATTGGTACCATCAACTCGGAAATAAAAAACCTCGATAACCAAATCTCTCAGAATACAAATACCGTACATACGTTACAAGGTCAGCTTGGCGATCTAAAAAAAGAGTATGCAGGGATGATTCGCTTTGCGCAACGAAATAGAAATGCTTACGAGAAAATGATGTTCGTTTTTGCTGCAAGAGATTTTAATCAGGCCTACAAACGAATTAAATACTTGCAACAATTTAGTCAATACCGTAAAAAACAAGCTGGTTATATAGAAAATACGCAAACCGAATTAAACGGAAAAATTAAGGTTTTGGATAAGACTTTAAGAGAAAAAAGTGAGCTTTTAAAAGAGCAAGAAAGAGAGCGTGAGCGTTTAGGGAAAGATAAAAACCAGCAATCGGCAGCTTTAAATCAACTGAGCAAGCAAGAGCGCCAATTTAAGCAAGATATTGTTACTCGTAAGAAACAACAAGCACAGATAGAACGAGCAATTAGCGCTGCTATTCAGCGTGAGATTGAGCGAAGAAGGCGTGAAGAAGCAGAAGCTGCAAGAGTTGCTGCGGCAAAAGAAGCGGCTGCAAGAGCAGCAGCAATTGCGAAGGCAAAGGCTGAAAACAAACCAATTCCTGCTGCTGTAGCTCCGGTTAAAGAAAAAACGACCAACGAATTACTTACAAACGATGCAAGCTCTGCTAAATTGGCTGCAGGCTTTGAAAATAACCGAGGAAGATTACCTTATCCTGTTTCAGGAACCATTACTGAAAGATTTGGAGTACATAAAGTAGACCAGGCTAGTATGGATAATAAGGGTGTTAACATAACAGGAGCTGAGGGTGCGGCTGTAAGAGCTGTATTTGATGGCGAAGTATTTTTGGTGAGTTTAATTTATGGTAAATACGTTGTTGTAATAAAACATGGTAACTACTTTACTATTTATCAGAACTTACGTACAGTAAGCGTAAAAAAAGGCGATAAGGTTGATACCAGAGATGCAATCGGAACTTTGGCAAACAGTGGTGATGTTGCAGAATTGCATTTTGAGATTATGCGTGGGCAAACCAACTTAAATCCAGAAGCTTGGATTAGTAAATAACAATAGGCAATTAATGTTTATATTTGTATAAAATAGATTAGTGATGTATCAAGGCACGTTATTAGAGTTTTTAAATATGGGTGGATCTGAGATCGTACTCATTTTAGTAGTGGTTCTTTTGTTATTTGGAGGTAAAAAATTACCCGAATTAGCAAGAGGCTTAGGGAAAGGAATTAGAGAGTTTAAAGATGCATCTGATGGCGTAAAGCGTGAAATCCATAGAAATATTAATGCAATGGATTTAGATAAAGAAGAAGAACAAAATGCTACAAATACACACAGCCATCGTCATCACCCAACTGATGATTCTTCTGTTGATGAAAAAGTTGAAGCAAGTGCAGATAGCAATCATTCCTCTGTTAGCAGTACTCCCATTGATGAAAAAATTGTAACAGACAGTCAAAAAGTTTAAACTAAAAAGTTATGTTAAATACAACAATAGCAGCAATGCTTGGCACACCAGAAATTATCATTATTGCGGTAGTGGTACTTTTATTATTTGGTGGTAAAAAAATTCCTGAACTTATGCGTGGCTTAGGTAAAGGCGTTAAAGAATTTAAAGATGGTAAAGATGGTGTTGATGGAGAACAAGTTGATCCATCGAACCGCGACAAAACCGTTTAACACAAATTTTAAGTTTTGAAGAAATACAGCTCTCTTAAAGAGATACAAACGCTCATTTCGCAAAAGCAATTAACTTTACCCGATTTATTGGCTTATTATTTTAAGCAAATTAAAGCAAACGAACACCTCAATGCATTTAATGAGGTGTTTTTTTATTCGGCAGAGGCACAAGCGAAAGCAGTACAGCAAAAGATTGATGAAGGTACGCAAGGTAAGCTTGCGGGCATGGTTATCGGTATAAAAGATAATATTTGCTATAAAGATCATGTTGTTACGGCATCGTCTAAAATGCTTGATGGCTTTGTTTCTCCATATTCTTCTACAGTTGTACAACGTTTATTACAAGAAGATGCGATAATTATTGGTCGCTTAAACTGTGATGAATTTGCAATGGGCGGTTCAAATGAAACTTCCTATTTTGGAGCCGTAAAAAATGCTGCAAATCCTGAACTTGTACCTGGAGGTTCTTCTGGCGGTTCTGCAGTAGCTGTTCAGGCAGATATGTGTTTATCTGCACTTGGGACAGATACAGGTGGTTCTGTTCGTCAACCAGCCGCTTTTTGCGGACAAATTGGTTTAAAGCCAACTTATGGCAGAATTTCAAGGTATGGTGTAATCGCTTATGCTTCATCATTTGATCAGGTTGGGCCAATAACTTCATCAGTAGAAGATGCCGCAATCCTTTTACAGGTTTTAGCAGGCGCTGATGAAAGTGATTCCACAGTTTCTCCATTAGAAGTTCCTGATTATTCAAGCCTTTTAATCAACGAGAAAAAACAAAAAATTGCCGTTTTAAAAGAAACGATAGAAAGTGATGCTTTAGATCCTGAAATTAAGGCTTCAATATTAAAATCTATTGAAGACTTAAAACAAAAAGGGCATAAGGTAGAATATGTATCTTTTGATCTGCTTGATTATCTTGTCCCGGCGTATTACATATTAACAACTGCAGAGGCTTCTTCCAATCTTTCGCGTTACGATGGCGTACATTACGGCTACCGCAATGAGGAAGCTAAATCACTAACTGACTTATATAAGTTTTCTCGTTCTGAAGGATTTGGTGAGGAAGTTAAGCGTCGTATTTTACTTGGAACGTTTGTTTTAAGTGCCGGTTATTACGATGCATATTACCAGAAAGCACAACAGGTAAGAAGATTAATCAGAGAAAAACTTGATGATTTATTTCAACAGTATGATTTAATTTTATCTCCTGTAGCACCTACGCCACCATTTAAAATTGGCGATAATTTACAAGATCCATTGGTGATGTATATGGCAGATATTTTTACCGTTTTACCTTCGTTGAGTGGTAATCCGGCTATCGCTTTGCCGTTGGGCAATAATAATGAGGGTTTACCGTTAAGTATTCAGTTTATAGCCAGGAATTTCGAAGAAGAAGCTTTACTAGCTTTTTCTCAGGCATTTTTAAAATAGATATTATTTTTCCGTATCGTCATGCTGAATTCAGTTCAGCATCTTTTTATTAATGGTTTTTGAGCACACTTAATTGCGCAACAATTTAGTTTTATATTGAACCAGAACGCATGATTAAAAAATTACTTTTTACTTGTATTTATGCTCTCATTGGATTTGTTACCACTTCATCGGCACAGCAAATTTTAAAAGCCGACAGCCTTTATAAAAAGCAAAATAATGTTTTCGTCAATACTGATACGGTTTCAGTTCCGCTGGCGATAGAAAATCCTTTGCTTTTAAATCAGAATTATATTTATAAACTTCGTTTAGATTCTGTAACCCGTACAGTTCCACTTCCGCATAACGAATACGTACAGCAGTACATTGATATTTATGTTAAACGTAAAGATATGTTTGGCAAAATGCATGGACTGTCTGATTATTATTTCCCGATTTTTGAGAAGGCATTAAAAGATTATAATATCCCGCAGGAGGTAAAATACCTAACAATTGTTGAATCGCAAATGAATCCGCATGCCATTTCCAGAGTTGGTGCAACCGGAATCTGGCAGTTTATGTTTGGTACTGGTAAAGCTTATGGTTTAAAAATGGATAATTATGTTGATGAACGTAAAGATCCGATTCAAGCCAGTTATGCAGCAGCAGCTTATTTTAGAGATGCCTTTGAAGAATTAGGCGATTGGCTTTTGGCTATTGCCGCTTACAATTGTGGAAAAGGGAATGTTAACCGGGCAATCGACAAAGCAGGTTCTCGTGATTTTTGGGAGATACGTCAGTTTTTACCAAAGGAGACGAGAAATTATGTTCCGGCATTTATTGCTGCGGTTTATGTAATGAATTATTCTGGTAAACATCAAATTACGGAGTTGGCAAGCAATATGATTTTGAAAACCGATACGATGCAGGTGAATCATTTTGTTTCTTTACAATCAATCGCAAAGGTTTTAGATATGGATGAAAGTGCATTATTTGCCCTAAATCCTTGGTACAAGAAAAAAATAGTTAACGGCACAGCCGATTTACCAAAACGTGTAATTCTTCCAAAGTTAAAGAGTGCTGATTTGGCAGGCCTTTATGATGTACTTAATAATGATGAATCGGATGGTAGTATGCGAATTATTGAGGCAAGTACTGATGATGTTCGTGAACTCCGAAAAAAGAAAGTTACTGTTCCAACATCAACTGCTATTGTTTATCATAAAGTTATATCTGGTCAGAATTTAACTGCTGTAGCCAATAAATATGGTATAGAAGTTCAGGATTTAAAGGTTTGGAATGGTTTAAAAAGTAAAACAATTGTTCCTGGACAAAAGCTTAAAATCTATGCTAAAAAAACCGTTGCCTTAAAAGCGCCGGCATCTTACTTAACTTATATTGTTAAACGTGGAGATACACTTTCTGAGATTGCTGAAAAATTTAATGGTGCTACGGTTCAAAGCATCCGCAAGGATAATCAGCTTGCCAAAGCAGGTTTGCAACCAGGTATGGTTCTGAAAATCAGTAAAGGATAGTAGTGGATTTTATCTCTTTTGCTTTTAAGAAAAAATAACTTTCCAAGGCTTTTGTTCGAACCTTCTTCGGTCTTTCTTTGAGAAAATGGTACTTTTCTCGAACAAGCTTCGAACAAGTCTCGAAGAAAGACCGAAGCAGCAATTTTGCAACATACTTTAATTAAACTGTAGATTTTAACCTATTCAACAGTCTCATTCTTTTTATTCAATAGCCTTTTTATTTTAAGCCTCATAAAAAGAATTGTACCTTTGTGCCGTCACTAATAAGTTACTTAATGAGTAATATCAATAGAAAGCAAGATGCGCTCGATTACCACTCGCAAGGGCGGCCAGGAAAAATACAAGTAGTACCTACAAAACCAACAACTTCGCAACGCGATTTAACTTTGGCTTATTCGCCAGGTGTTGCAGAGCCTTGTTTAAAAATAGCCGCTAACACGGATGATGTATATAAATATACTGCAAAAGGAAATCTTGTTGCTGTAATTAGTAATGGTACAGCCGTTTTAGGTTTGGGCGATATTGGTCCGGAAGCAGGAAAACCTGTTATGGAAGGTAAAGGTTTGTTATTTAAAATCTTTGCAGATATAGATGTATTCGATTTAGAGTTGGATACCAAAAATGTAGATGATTTTGTAAAAATCGTTAAAGCTTTAGAGCCAACATTTGGAGGTGTAAACCTCGAAGATATTAAAGCACCTGAGTGTTTTGAAATTGAGCGTCGTTTAAAAGAGGAAATGAATATTCCTGTAATGCATGACGACCAACACGGAACAGCAATTATTTCTGGTGCAGCATTGCTAAATGCAATTGAAATTCAGAAAAAAAAGATAGATAAAATTAAAGTTGTGGTAAGCGGCGCTGGTGCAGCAGCTGTTTCATGCTCTAAAATGTATCTGTCTTTAGGTGTAAAAGCAGAAAATCTGGTTATGTTCGATATTAATGGTTTAATTACTACCGAGCGTACCGATTTAGATGATATGCGAATGAGCTTCGCAACTACCCGCAAAGACATTAAAAATATCGGCGATGCCATGAAAGGTGCTGATGTTTTCATCGGTTTATCTGCAGGCAATGTTATCCAACCGGAAATGTTGGTTGGTATGGCAAAAAACCCGATTGTTTTTGCAATGGCTAATCCAAACCCCGAAATTGCCTATGAACTTGCGGTAAAAACCCGTAAAGATATCATTATGGCAACTGGTCGTTCTGATTATCCTAACCAGGTTAATAACGTATTGGGTTTCCCTTATATTTTTAGAGGCGCTTTAGATGTTCGTGCAACAACTATAAACGAGGCAATGAAAATTGCTGCGGTTAAGGCAATTGCTGAGCTTGCAAAAAAATCTGTACCAGAAGCGGTTAATTTAGCATATAATGCTCGTAACCTTAAATTTGGTAGAGATTACATCATTCCAAAACCAGTAGATTTTAGGTTAATTACCGAAGTTTCAATCGCTGTAGCAAAAGCAGCAATAGAAAGTGGCGTAGCCCGTAAAAACATCACCGATTGGGATGCTTACCATGAAGAATTAAGAAAACGTTTAGGCTTGGACGATGTTATCATGCGTGCCATCACCAATAAAGCTAAATCAGATCCTAAACGAGTTGTTTTTGCCGAGGCCGATAATTATAAAGTTTTAAAGGCTGCTCAAATTGTTAAAGATGAGGGTATTGCAATTCCGATTTTATTAGGAAACAGGGAAAAAATACAAGGTATTATAGATGCTCATGCCTTAGAATTAGATGGTGTTGAGATTATCGATCAGATGCAAAACCCAGCTAAAACCAAGCAATATGCTGATGCGTTGTACAAAAAGCGTCAACGTAAAGGGATTTCTGCAAGCGATGCTACAAAACTATTGAGAGATAGAAATTATTACGGTGCATCGATGGTTGAGTTTGGTGAGGCCGATGCTATGATTTCTGGTTTAACCAAAAATTATGGTGATACGATTAAGCCTGCGCTTCACGTAATCGGTGTAGATCCATCTGTAAAACGTGTTGCAGGTATGTACATGATGATGACGAAAAAAGGTCCTGTGTTTTTTGGAGATACCACTGTAAACGTAGACCCAACAGCTGAGGAACTTGTTGCTATCACTTTGCTTGTAGAGAAATCTGTTAAGCAGTTTAACATTAAACCTCGTGTTGCCTTATTATCTTACTCAAATTTTGGTTCTAACGATGGTGTAACGCCAGAGAAAGTAAGAAAAGCAGTTAACATATTGCATAAAGACCATCCTGAAATAGTTGTTGATGGAGAAATGCAAGGAAACTTTGCCATAAATAACGAACTTTTAAAGGATAATTTCCCTTTCAGTACATTGGCTGATGCACCTGCAAATACACTAATTTTCCCTAACCTTGAGGCAGGTAATATTGCGTATAAGCTCTTACAAGAACTTGGTGGAGCAGAAGCCGTTGGTCCGATTTTACTAGGCCTAAACAAACCTGTTCATATTGTACAACTTGGTAGTTCGGTACGAGAAATTGTGAATATGGTAACCATTGCAGTGGCTGATGCTCAAGCTAAAGAAGAAGCTGCGGGAATAGGTAAGCGAAAAGGTCTTTTTACAAAAACAGCAGTAAAAAAAGTAATTTCTTAATTGCTTTTAACAGTAATTAAGCTTAAATTAATAATCTAAAATTGTAATCCGGAATCTCAAATATGTACGCCTACATTGATGGTAAACTTACCTTTAAAAACCCTGCCTATGTTGTAATAGAAGCAGGAGGAATAGGTTTTCATATTAATATCTCATTAAATACATACAGCAATCTTCCTGCTACAGAAAGGTGTAAGCTTTACACCTGGCTGCATGTTAAGGAAGATGGACACACATTATACGGCTTCGCTGATGAGGGCGAACGCCGTTTATTTTTGCATTTAATTTCTGTTTCGGGCATTGGCCCGAATACCGGGAGAATGATTCTTTCATCGATTACGCCTACAGAAATTCAGGCTGCAATTGTTAATGCAGATTACCCTTTAATTCAACGTATTAAAGGTTTGGGTGCCAAAACTGCACAACGCCTTGTTCTGGAGTTGCAGGATAAATTAAAAAAGGAAGGTGTAGATTCATTAATTTCTATGCCTCAACACAATACCGTTAAAGATGAAGCGTTATCAGCATTAGTGATGCTCGGTTTCGCCAAACAAACAGCCGAAAAAACTATCGATCAGATTTTAAAAGTAACAGAAGGAACGCTTTCGGTAGAGCAGCTAATTAAACAAGCCTTGAAGAACTTATAGACTAACCGCCTTTGAAGAGAATATTTACCCTATTAATTCTCATCCCACTTCTATTTGCCGTAAATAACAGCTTTTCTCAAGTTGTTACTGGCAAAGCGGATACCGCCTTGTTAAAAAATAATTTCAGTCTTCGCGAAAAGCAATTACTGGGCTTAAGTCCTAGTACAAATCCTTTTTATCCACTTCCAAATGGATTAAAAAGAGTTGTTGAGTTTGACGCTAAAAACAAGCGGTACATTGTAAAGGATTTAGTTGGCGATAAATACGTAACCAGCACTCAATATTTAACACTCGATGAATATCAGCGATTGATAAATAGCGAAATTAAACGAGGGAACTGGAGAAGCATTTCTAATGCTGAGGTGAGTGATTTTAGAAATACAGGCGTTATTCCTCAAATACAGGTAAATAGCAAGGCATTCGAGAAATTATTTGGTGGTACAACTATCGATATTCAACCCCGAGGCGAAGCAGAACTTACCTTTCTTGGACGAACAAATCGGAATGAAAATCCTTTGTTTAATGAGCGACAAAGGGTTCAAACCAATTTCGATTTCAATCAAAGAATTCAAATGGATCTGATTGGAAATATTGGAACAAAATTAAAAATTAAGAGTAATTACAACACCGAGGCGCAGTTTGATTTTGAAAATCAGATTAAACTGGATTACACCGGCGGACCAGACGATATCATTAAAAAAATTGAAGCAGGTAATGTAAGCTTGCCTTTAAATACCAGTTTAATTTCTGGCACACAGGCTTTATTTGGTTTAAAAACGCAATTGCAGTTTGGGAAATTAAATGTTACCAGTGTTTACACGCAGCAAAAATCTCAATCGAGAGAAATTAAAATTACAAATGGTGCGCAATCAAATGATTTTAGAGTAGGTGCAGATAATTATGAGGCCAACCGTCACTTTTTCCTTTCTCAATATTTCAGAAATACCTACAATAAAAATTTAGCAAATGCTCCAATCATCACCTCACCAATACAAATTACAAAAATCGAGGTTTGGATAACCAATAAAGCCGGAAATACAACAGATTCGCGAGATGTTTTGGGTTTGATTGACTTAGGGGAAAGTGCTCCGTTTAACACCGCACAAATTACTGGAGGAGGTTCTGCACTTCCTGCCGGAACAACAGCTACCGGATTTACACAACAATCAAATACTTTGCTGCAAAACCTTCCGGCTGGAGCTAGATTTACAAACTCAAACGACGTAATTTCTTATTTTCAGGCTAACGGAGGTACAGATAACTTTGCAAAATTAATCTACGCCAGGAAACTAACAGACAGAGAGTTTACCTTTCAACCTCAGCTTGGCTATATCTCCTTAAATAATGGTTTAAATGGCGATGAAGTTTTAGCAGTTGCTTATCGCTATACGTATAACGGTGTGGAATATCAGGTGGGAGAATTTTCTACCGATGTTACTTTTGATGGAACAAATCCAAAGGTTTTATACGCCAAATTGTTAAAGAACGAAACAACTAAAATCAACTTACCAACCTGGGATTTGATGATGAAAAACATCTATTCTATTGGTGGTTATCAAATTAGTAGTCAGAATTTTAGGTTAGATATTTTTAGGATTGATAACCAGAGTGGTGTTGAAAGTCCGGTAATGACCGAAGGACAAAATACGGCTAATAAACAATGGATCAATTTAACAGAGTTTGATAGGTTAAATCCTCAGAATGAACGAAAATCGGATGGTGTCTTCGATTTTGTGCCTGCAAATAATGCTTTCGGTTCGGCAACAAATGCCTACACTGCAAATAATAGCTCAACCTTTGGTTCTAATTTAACAGGAACCGGATTATCAGCTTTGCTTAATAATACCAATACAGGTTACATCACAATAGATCCTGCTAATGGGCGAATTATTTTTCCGGTTATTGAGCCATTTGGAAAAGATTTAGCGGCTAAGTTTGCACCAGGAGAGCAAGCCCTAATTGATAAATATACTTACACCGCTTTGTATGATTCAACGCAAATCATTGCTAAGCAGTTATTTCAGGATAAAAATCGTTACGTTCTAAAAGGTCATTATCAATCTGATGTTTCATCAGAATTTAGTTTAAATGCGATAAATGTTCCCGAAGGTTCGGTTAAGGTTTTTGCCGGAACAATGCCATTGGTAGAAGGTGTTGATTTTACAGTCGATTATCAGGGTGGTCGGGTAAGTATTATCAATCAGGCACTTTTAATTTCTGGTCAGCCGATAAGAATTACAACAGAAAACAATGAGCTTTTCGGTTTACAACAACGTTCTTTATTTGGTACAAGGTTAGATTATAAGGTTAATAACAAGCTGAATTTAGGCGGTACGATAATGAATCTTACCGAAAAACCTTTAACACAAAAGGTTAATCTGGGCGAAGAACCAATTTCAAATACCATTTGGGGCGCAGATATTAATTATAGTTCACCTTCGAGATTTTTAACCAAGCTTGTAGATAAGATTCCATTAATTTCTACCAAAGCGCCATCGAGTGTTACTTTTTATGGTGAGTATGCTCAATTAATTCCTGGCCATCCGAGGGCTTTAAACTTTGCCGGAAGTAGAAATGGAGTAAGTTATCTTGATGATTTTGAAGCATCGAGATCTATCATTGATTTAAAAGGTGCAATTTCCTGGCAGCTTTCTGGTACGCCGCAACTTTTTCCTGAATCTCAATTAATTGATAACCTAGAATATGGTTACAACAGGGCAAGAGTTGCATTTTACAACATCGACCCAACTTTTTACAATGCTGCGGCATCTACAACGCCTGCTAATATTCGTAATAACCGAAATGAGCTTTCCAATCATTATGTGCGTGAAGTTATAGAGCAAGAAGTTTTTCCTTTTAAACAAACAGCAACCGGACAGGCTTTAAATATTACCACTTTAGATGTTGCTTACTACCCAACGGTTCGTGGTCCTTACAATTTCCGAACTACGGGATTTAACAGAGATGGAGCATTATTAAATCCACGAAATAATTGGGGCGGTTTCCAACGTAGAATAGAAACCAACGATTTTGAAGCACTAAACGTAGGTTTTATTGAATTTTGGGTATTAGACCCTTTCATCTATAATAAGAGCAATACAGCAGGCGGAGATGTCTATTTCAACCTTGGTAATATTTCTGAAGATATATTGAAAGATGGGCGAAAATCATTAGAAAATGGTTTGCCTGCAAATGATGATCCTACAAAATATGATGTAACCAATTGGGGTCGAGTTCCAAGATTGCAACCCGTAATACAAGCTTTTGATAACGATCCCGATGCACGTAGGGCACAAGATGTGGGTTTGGATGGATTATCGAACCAGAATGAAAGAACACAGTTTGCAAATGCCCTTGCAGCAATTAAAGCACAATTAAGTCCGGCTGCTGCGGCTATTATGGATGCCGATCCATCATCAGATGATTATGCATACTTCCGTGGCCCGGCTTTAGATCAAATTAATGCCGGTATTTTAAAACGCTACGAAAAATACAACGGACCAGAAGGAAACTCTAAAACCTCACAACAATCGCAAGCAGAGCTTGGCTTAGAAAATTCTGCTTCAACTTCGTTACCAGATGGTGAAGATATTAATCGCGATAATAATATGACGCAGAGCGATGAGTATTTTCAATACAAAGTTTCTATGCGTCCGGCAGATTTAGTTGTTGGTCAGAATTATATTACTGATAAAGTTACCTCATCCGTAAGATTGGCAAATGGAAATACTCAGTCAGTAACCTGGTATCAGTTTCGTGTTCCAATTGGAGATTATCAGCAAAAAGTTGGTAACATTCAGGATTTTAAATCGATTCGTTTCTTCAGAATGTTTATGACCAATTTCGCCGATACTACAATTATGCGTTTTGCAAAATTGCAGTTAATCCGTGGGGAATGGCGTGAGTTTAATACCAAGAATGGTGCTGATCAAGTAATTGTTGATCCGAGTTTACCATTGTTGACTCCGGATAACTCGACCGTAGAAGTTGCTACAGTGAATATTGAAGAAAACGGAAGACGCACACCAATTCCTTACGTTACTCCACCAGGAATTATCCGCGAAAGAGATTATAGCAATTACCGTGGAGATACACGTTTAAATGAGCAATCATTAGCGGTTACCGTAAAAACATTAAGAGATGGTTATGGACGTGCTGCATTTAAAACTGCTTACAGCGATTTCCGTTCGTATAAACGTTTGGAAATGTTTGTTCACGCAGAGGCGATAAACAATCAGATTTTAAACGATGGTGATGTTTCGGCTTTCTTAAGAATTGGAACAGATAATCAGGATAACTACTACGAATATAATATTCCGCTAAAAATTACAATGCCTGGAACTTCTGATCCGGATGCAATCTGGCCTGAAGCAAACCGAATGGATATTGATTTAACCTTGTTCCAAAATGCTAAACTTGCCCGTAATGTTGCAAAACAACCCAACGGACAGCCTTGGCCAATAAATACACCTTTCACTTATTCTGATGGTGTGAGAACAATTATTGTAAAAGGACAACCGGATATGAGTAAGGTTAGAATTTACATGTTGGGCGTTAAAAATCCACTGAGAAATTTAGCCAATCCGGAAAGTGATGATGGTTTGGATAAAAGTGTTTTGGTTTGGTTTAATGAGTTGCGCTTAACCGAATTTGATGAGCGTGGAGGTTGGGCGGCAACTGCCAGATTGAACTTAAAACTAGCTGATTTTGCAGATGTAAATATTTCCGGAAGTAAATCTACAATTGGCTTTGGATCTATTGATTCTCGCGTAAGTGAAAGAAACAGAGCAGATAATGTTTTGCTTGATGTTTCTTCTGCTGTAGAACTGGGCAAGTTTTTACCTCAAAAATCGGGTGTAAAAATACCAATGTTTGTAAGTTATTCTAAGCAGGTTGCAACGCCTCAGTTTAATCCAAAAACACCAGATATTGAACTGAAAAATGCATTAGATCAGGCCACTAAAGAACAAAAAGATTCGATATTAAATTTCTCTCAAGATTATACCGTTAGGCGAGGTATAAATTTTACAAATGTTAGAAAAGAACGAACCAATAATACAAAACCAGTTCGCCTTTGGGATATTGAAAATTTCTCTGCGAGTTATGCCTACACACAATATGATCATCGCGATTTTATAAATCAGAGCAGTATTCAGAATAATTATAGAGGTTCGTTACAGTATAGTTATTCAAAGGAATCTAAAAGTTATGCGCCTTTCGAAAAAATTATAAAGTCCAATATGCTTTCAATATTGAAAGATTTCAATTTTAGTATTTTACCAAGTGCTATAAATTTCCGTGTAGACGTTGATAGGTTATATTCAGAAAATACACTGAGAAATAACGACCCGAATAATACCATTCCATTACTACAGAATGGATATGGTACAACTTTCAATAAAAATTTTAGAATGAGCCGTTTGTACGGAATTGCCTGGAATTTAACCCGTTCATTACAACTCGATTTTAACGCAACAAATTATTCGATAATTGATGAACCTGACGGCAGAATTGAAGGTTTAAAGCGTGATACTGTTTGGCAGAATTTAAAACGTTTGGGCAGAACTACAGATTATAACCACAACCTAAATGTAACTTATGCTGTGCCGATTAACAAAATTCCTGGCTTAAACTGGGTAACTTTATTAACAAAATATGGTACAAACTTTAACTGGCAAACCGAACCTTTGGCAACCTTGAACGATCCGAATATTAATTTGGGAAATACCGTTCAAAATAGCAGAAACATTCAGGTCAATCCAACATTTAATTTGAATGGCCTTTACAGTAAATTTGGTTTTATCCGCAATGCGAATAATAGCGAAGAAGGCGCAGGTGCAAAGAAATTTTTTATCAACCTTTTAACCAGTATAAAAAATGTTAACCTAAACTATGTACAAACAAAAGGTACATTTTTACCGGGTTATTTACCAAGAACCAGATATTTGGGAATTGATAATGTTACCGGAGCACCAGGTTTAGGTTTTGTATTTGGAAGTCAGCGAGACATTAGAGATATGGCACTGAACAACGGTTGGTTAACAACAGATACGCTCCAAACGCAGCAGTATATAAACACACTTCGTGAAGATTTTCAGTTAACGAGTCAAATTGAACCAATTAAAGATTTAAGAATCACGTTGAGGGCGAACCGGGCGCAAACCAGAAACTTTTCTACTAATTTCAGGTATGTTGCAAGTGTAGCTTCATTCGAAAATTTAAGCGCAATTACAACTGGAGACTACAGCATTTCTTATATCGCGATAGGAACAGCTTTCAAAGAGAATAACGCTAGCACAATTTCTACATTATATAACAGGTTTATTTCAAACCGTATTGTAATGTCAAGACGTTTAGGTGGTCAAAATCCAAACTCAGTTGGCAGCACAAATGGTTATGCTGATGGTTATGGTAAGGAAAGTCAGGATGTTGTTATTGCCGCATTCTTAGCCGCTTATTCTGGTAAAGATGCAAGTAATTCAAAATTGAGTTCTTTCCCTAAAATTCCGCTTCCAAACTGGAGTTTAACCTACAACGGACTTACAAAAATTCCTTTTATTGCAGATAGATTTTCATCTGTTGATTTAAAACATGGCTATCGTTCTGCGTACAATATTAATGGTTACAATTCATTACTTCGCTATCAAGAAAATAATGGTTTTGTTAGCACCAGAGATGCAAACAATAACTTTTTGCCACAATTTCAGTTTGCCCAGGTTACGGTTTCAGAATACTTTTCGCCATTAATAGGAATTGATACCCGTTTAAAAAATAACATAACCGCCAACATCGAATTAAACCGTTCTCGCTTATTGGGTTTAAGTTTATCTAACAGTCAGTTGGCGCAACTTTCAGAAAATAATGTTGTTGTAGGCTTTGGTTATCGTACCAATAAATTCCGTTTTCCTTTTGGATGGTTTAAAAGCTTGAAGATGGATAACAACATGGATTTCAAACTTGATGTTGCCATTAGAGATAATAAAACAGTTATTTACAGAACAGTTGCTGATGGAAATAACCAGGAAGTAGCGCAAACCGAAGTTTCTTCAGGAGCAAAGAATATTACGTTAAGACCAAGTGTTGATTATGTGTTAAACCAAAAGTTTAACATCAGGTTATTTTACGATTCAAACATCACCAAACCTTACACATCACAAACGTTTAATACATCGTTTAGTAATTTTGGTTTTAGCTTGAGGTTTACTTTGAATTAAATTATTGTTGAAAGGTAGAGAACTGATTGTGGAATAAATATACTTTCGTCATCCTGATTGCATGAAACAATTTCCACTTATAATTTTAATTGCATGTTTAAGCTCATCTGCATTCTCTCAAATTCAAAATGAAGATAGCGGGATTGTAAAAACAATGCAAAGGTTAGCAGATACTACGATTATATTACAGTATCCCAGCGTTTGGTCTAGAGATCCAAAAATACAGTTCTTAAGTAAGAAGGGCGATACAATAAATATATACGATTATAAGCAGCCAAAATACACTCTCAAAATAAATAGCACTCTACCTAAAGCAATGGCGAGGGCAATTTATGGTAATCATTATAATGAATTTTGGAGGGAATCAGTATCAATCAATAGATTTTTCAGAGTTGTTGATAAATCTCCAGATTCCCTTAGACTAATATGGAAACAAGTCATAAAACTTAGGCCTTGGAAAATCAATGATGATGCTATTGACGGAGAGGGATGCCCACTAGTCAAGGGCAAAGGAGTAATGACAATTGACGATGCAGGTGGAATTTATATCTTGTTAGTAACCAAAACCTCGATTAAGCCCTTAAACTTCTATGCGCTTCATGATTACGAGAAGTTCTGTCCTGGTAGGAAAGGAAGACAAGCGGCAATTAAATTAACAAGTATGTTTTATAATGTATTTAAGGAATAAACTTGCTCAAATAGATTGGCAATATCATTTTAATGTTACCTCCTAATATTGCTTTCATCAAACTAATATGTATTTTTGAGCCTAACAAATCGCTGCGGGTGATAAAATACCAGTAAATCGATTTGATTGTTACTGTAACTAACAAAACTTATTGATAAACAAATAATTATACAAATGAATTTTCCATCAGAATTAAAATATACTAAAGACCACGAATGGGTTAAAGTAGAAGGAAACGAAGCATATATCGGTATTACTGATTTTGCACAGCGTGAACTAGGTGATATCGTTTATGTTGATATCAATAGTGTTGGTACTGAAGTAGCTGCTGAAGAAGTTTTTGGTACTGTTGAGGCTGTTAAAACCGTTTCTGATTTATTTATGCCAATTGCAGGTACAGTTTTAGAAGTTAACGCTGAATTAAACGATAATCCTGAATTGGTAAATTCTGACCCATACGGTAAAGGCTGGATGGTGAAAGTTTCGTTATCAAATGCTGCAGATGTAGACGCTTTACTTACAGCAGAAGCTTATCAAGCATTAGTTGGCGCCTAATTCGACAACATTGTTCAAAGCACTAAAAACACAAAAATGGGCCATTTTATGGACAGTTGTGACTTTAGTGCTTTGTAATATCCACCTTCCGGAGAAAGAAGGAGCTGGTTTTTTCTTTACAGGATTTGATAAAATGGCTCACTTGGGTTTCTTTTACATTTTATCTGTTCTGTTGTTTTACGGAAAAATCAATTATCAACACAGTTTTGGTTTCAGAACCTTAACAATTTTTAAAATAATACTGATTAATGCAATAATTGGTGGCGGAATTGAGTTATTGCAATGGAAAGTTTTTACTTATCGCTCTGCCGAATGGTGGGATTTTACAAGCGATATGTTAGGCTGTTTTATGGCTGTGTTTAGTTATGTTTTATTGCATAAATTAAATTTTAATGAAAAAACCAATTAGTTTAATCTGCTTATTTATAGTAATTACATTAAGTGGTTGCAGCATTTTTAAAAAGAACTGTAATTGCCCTAAAGTGTATTACAAGTCATATCCATCCCAAAACAAATAACATTTAACACCGCGATTTAGCATGTGCTTTTTTTGCTGTATTTAAAATGTTACCATGTTTTTAACACACCTTAACAAACCTTTCAGCAATCCCTTAGTCTGATAGCATAGTTTTGTATTAATTATATTCAAATTTTGATGAAAATTTACGTTCGAAGAGCAATATTTCTTGTTCTTGTTTTTTGTGGATACTATGCTCAGGCGCAAAATGGCGGAGCGATTAACGGTAGGGTTATCAATGCTAAAGATAAAAAACCTGTAGACTATGCAACTATTGCAGTTAAAAGTTTAAAAGACTCGTCTATAGTAGCTTCTGGTCAATCAAATCCTGATGGTACTTTCTCTTTTAAAAACATACCTGCAGGTAATTATAGAGTTATAGCCGCATTTTTAGGTTTAAAAACCACTAATAAAAATATTACTGTAGCAAAAGCAGCAGTAAATGTTGGCGATATTGCAATGGATGATGATGGTTTAAATCTTAACGATGTAAACGTTACGGCTCAGGTTCCAACTGTAGTTGTAAAGAAAGATACTTTAGAATACGATGCAAAATCTATCAAAGTGCGTGAAAACGCTGTGGTAGAAGATGTTTTGAAAAAACTTCCGGGTGTTGAGGTTGCAAAAGACGGTAGCATTAAAGCTGGTGGTGAAACTGTAACTAGAGTTAAGGTAGATGGAAAAGAGTTTTTCGGTAGCGACCCATTATTGGCTACTAAAAATCTTCCGGCAGATATGGTTGATAAAATCCAGGTAATTGACGAATTATCTGAGCAGGCACAATTTACAGGTGTTGATGATGGTTCGAGAAGCAAAATCTTAAACATTACGACCAAAAGTGGAATGAAAAAAGGTTACTTTGGAAATAGCACTTTGGGTTATGGAACTAACGACCGTTATGATGCAAGTTTAAACGTAAATAAATTCGATAACGACCAACAGTTCAGTTTCATCGGGCAGTTTAACAACGTAAATAAACAAAACTTTGGTGGCGGCGGCGGTCAGGGAAATGGTTTCGGTGGCGGCGGCGGTGGTGGCCGTGGTTTTAATTTTGGCGGAGGTGGTAATTCGTCAGGTGGTGGCGGTATTACTACTACAAATGCTGCTGGTTTAAACTTCGGCGATACCTATAAAGACGGTACTCAGATTCAGGGTAGTTATTTCTTCAACAAATCTTCTGTATTTAATGAGCAAACAAGTAATACACAGACTTTATTGGGTAATTCTTCGCAGAACGTAAACAATTATTTAAACAGTAACAGCGATAGAACGAATCATAGATTTAATTTTATGATTGATACAAAATTAGATTCTACAACAAGTATCAAAATTCAACCAAATGTTGCTTACACAGAAAATAGTGGGTTAAGCCTTCAAAATTATAATAGAAATAATGTTATCGCTAGTGGAATCACAAATACGATAGGTAATCAGAATTTCACAACAGATAATTCAACACCGGTTATCAGCAATAATATCTTGGTTCGTAAAAAGTTTAAACGCAGAGGACGAACTTTATCATTAAACATCAATACAGCAATTAACGATAGCGATTCTGATAACATCAACTATATCTTAGAAAACAGTACAGTTAACGGTAATACAACTCAAAAGCTAACAAATCAGCTTAACGATTTAAGTAGCCATAATATTACTAATACTACAAGAGTTGTTTATACAGAGCCATTATCTAAAACAACCAGTTTAGAATTGAATTATCAAAACGGTATTAATAACAGTACATCTGACAGAAACATTTTTAATTTTAATACGTTTACGGGCAATTTCGATTTAGTTGATAATACGTATTCAAATCATTACGAAAATCAAACGTTAACAAATGCAGCAGGTGTAAGTTATACTGTAACACAGAAAAAATATAACTGGAATATTGGTGTTGCCGGACAACAAACTAACAGAGAGAATACCAACTTAACAACTGGTGTGGTTTTTACTCAAAACTTTATTAATCTTACACCATCAGCACAGTTTAGGTATAATTTCAGTAACAGTAAAAGATTATTTATTAACTATAGAGGAACAACTGCTCAGCCAACAATTGATCAGATTCAGCCTATTCCGGATAATACCAATACGCAATCGGTTATTTTAGGTAATCCTGATTTAAAGCCTGCATTTAACAATACTTTAAGTGTTCGATATAACAATTTCGCTTTCGCTAAAATGCGCTTCTTCGCAGTGTTTTTAAACTTAACACAAACGTTTAATGCTTTTGCTTCAAGCCAATCGGTTATTACAAATCCTGCAGATATTAATTATGGTAAAATTGCTTCAACTTATATCAATGTTGATGGAAACTATAGCGGTAATGCAAACGTTGTATTAGGTCAACCAATTCTTCCAAACAATAAGTTAAACTTAAATGCAACGTTAAGTGGTAATTATTCCAAAGGAACAAACATTACAAGCGGAATAGAGAATATTACCAATAACTGGAGTTTAAATAACAATTACAGATTTGTAACCAATTTAGATAAGCTTGATTTAACGGCAGGCATTGGAGGTACAGTTACAAGAGCAACGTATTCTGCAACTCCGAATTCTAATACAAGGTTCTTTACTTTAAATCCAAGTTTTGATGTTTCTTATCTTTTTCCTGGAAATATCCGTTTAGCGGTTGATTTAGATTACATGAAAAACACGGGTAGAGGAGAAGGTTTTAATACTGATTTTACTTTGGTTAATGCTTACATCAGCCGCCAGTTTTTCAAAAACCGTGGTACATTTAAAGTTGCTGTAAATGATGCTTTAAACCAAAATCAAGGTATTAGTCGTACTGCAACAGCAAATACAATTACCGATTTAAACTATAATGTATTAAAACGTTATTACATGTTCTCATTTACGTATTCGCTAACCCGAATTGGTGGCAGAAACATTGGTAATGATGTGCAAATGCCAGGAGTTGGCGGTGGTGCACCACGCATGAGATTTTAATATTTAATCCGACATTTATAGAGGCCTATCGTTTTTTAAGCGATAGGCTTTTTTTGTATTCCATTTGTTACTTCTTGCAAAACAAACCTTTTGGTAGGTTGGTAGTCTCTAAAATATAGCTACTCGTTAACCAAATGAAAATATTTTTTACCTGCCTTTTACTTTTTTTATGTCTATCTACGTTTGCTCAGCAAAAAACCGGAACTGTAAGTGGTCGGGTTGTTCAATCTAAAGACAAAAAACCATTAGATTATGCCTCAATCGTAATTAAAAACCTTAAAGATTCTAGTACTGTTGCTTCTGGTACAACAAGTGCCGATGGTAAATTCGCTTTTAAAAATCTTCAGCCAGGTAATTATAAAGTCTACGCTGCTTTTATCGGACTTAAAAATAATAATAAAGATTTTACCATTACTGCTGACAGAAGTGATGTTGCCTTGGGTGACCTTATTTTAGATGGTAGTGCCATTGATTTGCAAACGGTAGAAATTAAAGCCGAAGTACCACCAATCGTAGTTAAAAAGGATACATTAGAATTTAATGCAAGCTCTTTTAAAACTGTAGAAAACGCAGTAGTTGAAGATTTGCTAAAAAAACTTCCTGGTGTTGAAGTAGATAAAGCTGGTGCAGTAAAAGCACAGGGCGAAACCATTACAAAAGTTATGGTTGATGGAAAGGAATTTTTTGGCAACGATCCGTTGCTGGCTACAAAAAATCTTCCGGCAGATATGGTTGATAAAATACAGATTATTGATCAACTATCCGATCAGGCTCAGTTTACCGGCGTTGATGATGGAACCCGGACGAAGATTATAAACATCACGACCAGAAAAAATAAGAAAAATGGTTATTTCGGAAACACTAGTATTGGGTACGGTTCGGATTATAGATACGACGCAAATGCAAATATCAATCGTTTTAACCAAGACCAACAGATGAGTTTGATAGCTCAATTCAATAATGTAAACAAGCAGAATTTTGGCGGTGGTTTGGGCGGTAACGGTGGCGCAGGTGGTAGAGGAACAGGTATTACCACTACAAATGCAATGGGTTTCAATTTTGCCGATACTTATTCCGATCAAACCCAAATTAATGCAAGTTACTTTTTCAATAAAACCGAAAATCTCGTTCTTCGGAATAGCGTAACACAAAATCTTTTAGGTGATATAACCACTATTTTTAACAACAACCAGAACAATACGTCAAATCGATTAAATCATCGGTTAAATTTTATGGTTGATACTAAAATAGACTCTTTAACCTCGTTGAGAATCCAACCTACGATTAGCTACACGAATAATGAAAGCTCAAATAATAGCACTTACACACGAGATTACAGTACTTACACTACCAATGGAACGCAGTCTTTAAATAATAAAAATACTTCCCCATCCATTAATAATAATATTTTATTGAGGAGAAAATTTAAGCGTAGAGGTAGAACGCTTTCTTTAAACTTAAATACAAGCATTAATAATAACGATGCTGATAACTACAACAACATTGTTGATAATACAACTAATGCAGGCGTAACCACCCAAAAAATTACCAATCAGCTTAACGATCAAACAACTGAATCTATCAATCAGAACACAAGGGTTGTTTACACCGAACCAATATCTAAAACATTAAATCTGGAGTTGAACTATCAGAATAGCTATAACCACAATACATCTGATAGATTTACTTATAATTTTAATCCGGCAACATTACAATACGATATTTTAGATTTAACCTATAGTAATTCTTACGAGAATACGATTTTAACCAATACGGCAGGTTTCAGCTTTAACGGCAATGGTAAAAAGTACAACTGGAATTTGGGCATGGCGGTGCAAAATACAGATAGAACCAATGATAATTTAACTCAAGGTTTTACATTAAAGCAAAATGTATTTAATTATACACCATCGGCAATGTATCGCTATAACTTTAGCAACAGCAAACGTTTGGTAATTAATTATAGAGGTTCAACAAATCAGCCAACCATTCAACAATTACAGCCAATTCCGAATAATACAAATACGCAAAGTATTCCTGTTGGTAACCCCGATTTAAAACCTGAGTTTAATAATAATCTCCGCATAGCCTACAACACATTTACGGTTGGTAAAAATAGGTCGCTTTTTGTTAATTTGAATCTAACGCAAACCTTAAACAGAATTGCGAACAGCAGCAGTTTAATTCAAAGCGGTATTGACCAAGGTAAACTTGCTATCTTGCCTGTTAACGTAAATGGAACTTATTCTGGTAGTATTTCATCATCTTTAGGTTTGCCATTTTTACCGGAGAACAAATTGAATTTTCACATTAATATTGGTGGGAACTATGATCGGGATGTAAACTTCACCAATTCACTAAAAAATATTACGAACAGTTGGGGAATAACTAATGGATACCGCTTGGTTTCTAATTTAGATAAACTGGATTTAACAGCGGGTATAAATGGTTCTGTTAATAGAGCAACATATTCAGTGCAGCCAAACTCAAATACAAGGTTTTATACTTTTAGTCCGAATGTAAGTGTGAGTTACCTTTTCCCTGGCGATATCCGCTGGAACATCGATGCGGACTACAATCAGAACACGGGTAGAGGAGAAGGTTTTGATACGCATTTCACTTTGATAAACTCTTACATAAGCAAGCTTATGTTCAAAAACAGAGGTACGCTTAAGGCTGCGGTAAATGATTTGTTAAACCAAAATCAAGGCATAACCAGAACAGCTAATAACAATACCATCCAGGATGTTAGCTACAATGTTTTAAAACGCTATTTTATGTTTTCTTTTACTTATGCACTTAATCGCATGGGCGGAAAAAATATGAATATGATGCGTGATCAGAGAAACGGTGGAGGTAATCGTGGTGGTTCTGGAGGGCGTAGAAATTAATCAGAATATCGTCACGGATTAATTTAAAGCACACGATTGTTACGGTCTTATTTGGAATAAATCTAAAGAAAGGCTAAATTGCGACCAATTAGCAATGAAGCTGTCAGTTAATATCTGGCAAACAAATAACAACAGATTCAAATGAAACTTTCACAATTAAAAGTCGGTGAAAAAGGTACTATTACATCATTTACAGATTTAGATCTTTCTGTAAAATTAATGGAAATGGGCTGTTTGCCTGGCGAAGTTGTCGAAGTTGAACGCTTTGCTCCGCTAGGAGATCCGATGGCGATTCGCGTTGCTGGTTATCAGCTTTGCTTACGTAAGAGCGAGGCCGATGTCATTATCATTCAATAAAATAAGCTGGTTTGGATATTAAAGTTGCGTTAGTTGGTAATCCCAATACAGGTAAATCTACACTATTTAACCGTTTAACAGGGTTAAATCAAAAAATTGGAAATTTTCCGGGTATAACTGTCGATAAAAAGACAGGTTACACAAAACTTGGAAATGGGAGCGAAGCAGAAATAATCGATTTGCCCGGAACCTACAGTTTATATCCAAAAAGTGCAGATGAAAGTATTGTTTTTCAGGTATTAGCCGATAAAACCAACAAAGCATTTCCTGATGTTGTTGTTTTGATAGCAGATGCTTCTAACCTAAAGCGAAATTTACTGTTGTATTCTCAGGTTGCTGATTTAGGAATACCAATGATTCTGGCTTTAAACATGATAGATTTATCTGAGAAGCAAGGCATCGATATCGATTTGAATAAGCTTTCGCAAAAACTAGGTGTTCAGGTGGTTTCAATTTCTGCCCGTAATAATATTGGAATTGATAAATTAAAGCAGGCAATTGCAAACACCAATAAAGTTGCAACACAGCTTCAGGATGTTGATGTTAATATTTTGGCTCCAGAGGCAATCAATGCAATAAAATCAAAGCTTAATTCTGATAACGATTACTACGCTTTGCAGGTTTTGCATCAGCATGAATATTTAAAGTTTTTTACGGAGCAAGAACAAGAAGAAATTGAGCAAATTGAAGTATCACATCAATTCGAATCTTCGAAAGTTCAGGCAGCAGAAACCATTGCCCGCTACAAACACTTAAACACCTTGCTTGCTGGTGTTGTTACCGATAATGGAATTGCTAAGAAATATACTTTTAGCGATAAACTCGATTCAATTTTAACCCATAAAATCTGGGGTTTTGGAATCTTCCTTTTAATCCTTTTTGTAATTTTCAATGCAATCTTTGCCTGGTCATCATACCCAATGGATTTAATTGAAGGTGCATTTGGAGCAATTACCGAGCTAGGTCACGAATACCTTCCCGCAGGAATGTTAACTGATTTACTATTAGATGGTGTTGTTGCAGGTTTAGGTGGAATCTTTGTTTTTATACCACAAATTGCTATCCTATTCGCTTTCATTTCTATTTTAGAAGATACAGGTTACATGGCAAGAGTTACCTTTATGATGGATAAAGTAATGAGCAAAGTTGGCTTAAATGGTAAGTCTGTTGTACCAATGATTGGCAGTTTAGCCTGCGCTGTTCCTTCCATTATGGCGGCCAGAAATATCGAAAACTGGAAAGATAGGATGATAACCATTATGGTAACGCCCTTAATTAGTTGCTCTGCAAGGCTACCGGTTTATATTTTAATCATATCCTTAATCATTCCTGCCAAAACCGTTTTAGGCGTTTTCAGCCTGCAAGGTTTAGCATTAATGGTAATGTATCTTGTTGGTTTGGTTGCTGCGGTACTTGTTGCCTGGGTAATGAAGTTCATCATCAAAACCAAAGAAAGAGCATATTTCATCATGGAACTGCCCATTTACCGCATGCCTCGATGGAAAAACGTACTGTTTACCATGTATGAGAAATCCAAAACCTTTGTTTTCGAAGCGGGTAAGGTCATCATTGCAATTTCAATAATTCTATGGGTTTTGGCATCTTTCGGACCAGGAAATCGTTTTGAGGAAATCGAAAATAAATATCAATCTGCATTAAGCGATACCACAAAAAATACAGCACATATCGAAACGCTAATTGCTACAGAAAAACTAGAAAACTCTTACGTTGGTATTTTGGGTCATTGGATAGAGCCTGCAATTCGTCCTTTAGGTTACGACTGGAAAATTGGAATTGGCTTAATTACTTCTTTTGCTGCTCGTGAAGCATTCGTAGGCACAATGGCAACAATTTACAGTGTAGATGGTGGCGATGAAGATACCTCAACAATCAGAGAGCGCATGTCTGCATCCGTTAACAGTCGTACAGGCTTACCCGTATATTCGTTCGCAACAGGTATATCACTTATGTTATTTTATGCATTCGCCATGCAGTGCATGAGTACCGTAGCAATCGTGTACCGCGAAACCAAAGGCTGGAAATGGCCAGTAATACAGTTGGCTTACATGACGGCTATGGCGTATTTTGCAGCTTTGATTGCTTATCAATTATTAAAATAATTTTTTTGAAGAGCAAGGCTCTTGCTGCTATCAAAGTCTGTTCCCGATTTCCGTTTTACTCCTCCACAGCAGAAAAAGCTGTGGCTCCGTGTTCACTACAATCGGGTCTAAATAGATACTGTTCTGCAAATATTAAATTCAAGCGCCTAAATTTGAAGGTGCGCTATTTTCGCTATAAACGCTCAACGCTACACTTTAAACTTTCTACTTTAAGCTTTAGTCTTTCAACTCTACACTTTCAACTTTAATCTTTCCACTTAAAACGTACAACCTATAACTTAAAACTATTACCCCAGCTCAATCTGTCTTTTAATACTTTCTTCCAGCGAAATTAAAGTTTCTGTGCGTTGTATGCCATTTACAGCTTGTATCTCCTCATTTAAAACATGACGCAAATGGTTGGTATCTCTGCAAATAATTTTAGCGAACATACTATAAGAACCAGTCGTGTAATGTAATTCTACTACTTCTTTAATTTTGCTTAATTGCGCAACAGCATCCTTGTATTGAATTCCCTTTTCTAAATAGATACCAAGAAAGGCGCAAATATCATATCCTGCCTTCTGCGGGTCGATAATTAAATGAGAACCTTTTATAATGCCCATTTCCTGCAATTTCTTCATTCTAACGTGAATTGTACCACCAGAAACAATCAGGTCTTTTGCAATTTCAGTATATGGTTTGGTGGCATCCTGCATTAATTGTTTTAAAATATCAATGTCTAGGTTGTCAATTTCTAAATTGGAATTGTCTTTTTTAAGCATATTTTCTGATTTTGATAAGCAAATTTAAATAAAATTATCAATATTATAAAAATAAAATTAAATGATTAAAATATTTGCAAGGTATTAGATGTTCCTTTACATTTGTATTAAGCAAATAACAAAAAGGAACGTTCTTTAACAATTTGTTTAACATACTGTAGGGTGGTGAAACAGGCAGACACACCTCCTTGTCTCGGTGGCGGAGAATAATGGGAAAACCAGCAATGGCTAACCACTCCTTGAAGGTTCGATTCCTTCCCCTACAGCACTGAAGTTGTAAGTGATAGGTTTTAGGTTATAAGTTTGGAGACTTAACTTATTACTCAAAACGTGAAACGTATAACTTGAGTAATAATGTTGGGTGGTGAAATTGGCAGACACGCCTCCTTGTCTCGGTGGTGGGGAATAATGGGACAAACGCAGTTTATTGGGTTGACCACAATTAATTTTTTGAACTGTAGCTAACTACCCCTTGAAGGTTCGACTCCTTCCCCAACAGCATTTTTTATGAATAATAAGTTAGTTAATCGAGCAATCCCGGATGGGTTGCTCTTTTTCTTTTAAAGGGATTATGAAATAAAATGTCTGTAAAACAAAAGAGGAGCAGCGCAAGTCTATTTCCGCAGTTTTCTGAACGTTAGCCTAGAGTGTTGCTTGGATCATTTTTTTACTATTGGTAATACATAATAGACATATTCTTTATTGAGACATAAAAGAAAAGTGTGTGGGTGGCCACCACCGGGTCTGTCTTGTAGCTTGGCGTGGTTTATATCGCATTCAAACCCAGGCCATGATTGCGCTTGCTCTAATCCACCGTCAGGTTTTATACCGCCGGCGAATTTAGAAAATTGCCATAAATACCCAGTAATTCCGTTCCAAAACGTTTCAATGAAATTACATCTCAAAGTTATATAAAAGATTAGTCGAACGAATCGTACATTTCTGCTCTATTTTTTCTACCTATTTTCTTGAAAATAAAGCGTTTGATAGGCACCAAAAAATCTAATTTATCTTTAATGATGTGGACGCTTCCCCAATGCGCACGTTTGAATAAATTCTCCTGACTTTCCATCACTTCAATACTTGTGTTTTTATTATCTGGATTAATTCTTATCATGCCAAATCCACCCCACATTTCTCTATAGGTGTCATTGTGCCAATAGGAGCCTGTGATATAATCTAGCTCTACATATTCTACTGCGGGATAATTACTATAATTAACAGTTCTAATTCCTTTTCTGCATCCAGGATTGAAACTGTCATGTAAAATTATAGTAATTGGATTTTTATGTGGATAAGTTAAGATAGCTTCAATATCACGCTTTACACCTTTATAGGTATGATCTCCATCTACTAATATGAATTCTAATTTTTTGTTTTCCTTTTCAATCTTTGCAAACAATTCATGTAAAATTAAATGCCCATCTGCAATAATGTAATTCACTAGAGGAAATTTCTTTTCCAAGAACTTTTTAGGTGCTTGACTAATATCTATAGAATAGACATCTTCAGAAAATTGCTGTATAACTTGTAAGCTGCCTCCTTTATAAGTTCCAATTTCAATACTTACTTCAGGTTGAAGGGTTTGTAAAGTATTAATTAGGCAATACTTTTCTGCTCTAGACATTTGCCATTCTTAATCAGGATCTGGAATAAATGAACTATGAAAAGGTACTCCTATATTAGATTTCATAAATTTAAGGTGATTGAGGGGTAAAGGTTAGAATTCTAATAATTCTTTGTATTATTTTGAACTAAATATTCGAAGCATTGGTTAATCAAGCCGGGTATCATTTAATCCCTAACTCGTTGAAGTTATTTAGTTTCTTCCAATCTTCCTAATGAGGTTTTAATTTTTACAGTCCTCCACAAGTTTTGGTATTGATCCGTCTGTTCCTCTTTTAGTATCGTTTATGTAAAGATTGATTAAACTGTCATTACATCTTTTTCTTTAGCTTCTGCGTGCTTATCTACTTTAATAATATAAGCATCAGTTAATTTTTGCACTTCTCCTTCTCCGGTTTTAATTTCATCATCAGAAACTCCATCACCTTTTAGCTTTTGGATTTTGGTATTGGCATCTTTACGAATATTACGAACTGTAATTCTTCCACGTTCTGCTTCTTCTTTAACCTTTTTAACTAAATCTTTTCTACGCTCTTCTGTAAGTGGTGGTACAACTAAACGGATAACAATACCATCGTTTTGAGGATTGATACCAATATTTGCAACCTGAATTGCTTTTTCAATAGCAGTTAAAAGTGATTTCTCCCAAGGCTGAATAACAATTGTTCTAGCATCGGGTGTATTAATGCTTGCTACCTGAGCTAAAGCAGTTTGAGCACCATAATAGTCAACAAAAATACCATCAAGCATTCCTGCTGATGCTTTACCAGCTCTAATTTTAGTTAATTCTGATTCACAATGATCGATTGCTTTATCCATAGAGGATTGAGCATCCATTAATTGCAATTGTATGAGTTCGTTCATAATGTGTGTATTTCTACAAAAATAATAAATTTTTAAATGGTTATTTTACCAAAGTACCAATTGGCTCACCATTAGCAATTTTCATAAAATTGCCATGTTTATTCATATCAAACACAATAATCGGAACTTGGTTTTCTTCGCATAATGTAAATGCGGTCATATCCATTACGTTTAATCCTTTGGCGTAAACTTCTTTAAAAGTAATTTCTTCGTATTTAGTTGCTAACGGATCTTTTTCAGGATCTGCAGTGTAAATACCATCTACACGTGTTCCTTTTAATACTGCATCAGCTTTAATTTCGATTGCTCTTAATGCAGCTGCAGAATCTGTTGTGAAATATGGATTTCCCGTTCCTGCACCGAAAATTACTACACGTCCTTTTTCTAAGTGACGAACAGCTCTTCTACGGATAAATGGTTCGCAGATTTGCTCCATTTTAATTGCGGTAAGCAAACGGGTTTTCAAGCCTACTTTTTCTAGTGCATCTTGCAAAGCCATTGAGTTGATAACGGTTGCCAACATACCCATGTAATCAGCCTGAGCTCTGTCCATGCCGCTTTTTTCAGCACTTAAGCCTCTAAAAATATTTCCGCCACCTATTACGATTGCTATTTCTAATCCTTTATCGTGTACTGCTTTAATGTCTTCAGCATATTGTTTAACACGCTCATTATCAATACCGTATTGTTTCTCGCCCATTAGCGATTCGCCGCTAAGCTTTAGTAGGATGCGTTTGTACTTCATGACCTCAAAAATATTAACATTTTTTTAATACTTGGCTATGCTTTTTCAGAATTGATGTAAATATTTAGATTGAAATTTTTTCGCCCTTAAATATTACTTCTTTCAAGTTTAAGTTTTCATCTAAAACCAGTAAGTCGGCAGATTTATTAATGGCAATTTCTCCGGTTAACTTTTCGATGCCGATTAACCTGGCCGGATATTTTGTAGCCATATTAATTGCTTCCAATAATGAAATGGCGCAATGCTCAATGCAGTTTTTGACAGCCTGCAACATGGTTAAAGATGAGCCCGAAAGCGTACCATCGGGCATTACAAATTTATCGCCACTTTTAACATGTTGGTATGGGCCGTTATTACATTCCGTTACAGCATCTGTTATCAGGAACAATCTTTCTTGTAATAATTTTTTCGCAAATTTTACCACTTCAAAATCTACATGTCGCCCATCAACAATAATGCTCGCCGCTGCTTTATGATGATTAAATATAGCGGTAGGTATGCCGGGTTCACGGTGATGTATCGGACTCATGGCATTGAAAAGATGTGTGGTAGTTTGAATCCCTTTGTTATATGCATTTGTTGCTTCTTCGTAAGTTGCATTGCTATGGCCTAACGATACCACAACACCATTATCTAGCAAATATGAAATTACTTCATCGTCCTGCAACTCGGGTGCGATGGTCATCATTTTAATTACACCATCTCCAAAATCCAGTAAGGCTTTAATTTCATCAAGAGATGCTTTGCGAACAAACTCCGGAACATGAGCGCCTAATCTTTTTGGGTTTAAAAACGGACCTTCTAAGTGCAAACCTAAACAGTTTTTTGCTGTAGAGCGATGTTCTTTAGCTGCTTTTATACATTCATTAAAAACTTCTGGTGTATTCGTAGCCATGCAAGCCAAAAAACCAGTTGTACCTTTTTTTAACAAATCATCTTCTATAATGGTTAAAGATTCTACTGTTGGAGCAGCTGAGAATAATCTGCCACCAGCGCCATAGATTTGTAAATCGATAAAACTCGGAACAACCAATTGGTCAATTGTATTTTCAGATTCTGAATCTTTTATTGATCTGATTTTACCATTTTGAATATTTATACTTTTTCTTTCTTGTAAAGTGTCGTTCTGGTAAAATTTTGTATGGGGTAGGTTTAGCATAGATCTTTTTTTTAAAATGGCTAATTTACTAAGTTGGCATCGGATTTTGGGTGTTTATGCAGAAACTGTATTCATAAACCCGATAGCGTGGAAATACTTTTTGTTGCACTGTCATAATAGATTGCCGCGTTGTTCCTCCTCGCAATGACGATGTAGGGAAGCAAGATGAAGCCAAAAAGATTGAAACAATAGCGGGGCTGCAGTTTCCGAAGCACTATATACCTTTCGTTTTCTAAAAAATAATAAGCGTAAAAAAACCGCCCTGATATACATCGGGCGGTTTTCTATAATTTTATTAGTGCTTATGCTCCTAATTGTACGCGTTTGAAAGCTGTTACTGTTAATCCTTTAGCTGTGTTGTCTAAGAATTTACGAACATCCATAGAACCGTCTTTAACAAACTCTTGGTTTAATAAAGTGCTGTCTTTGTAGAATTTATTCAATTTACCAGCAGCAATTTTCTCAACCATTTCTTCTGGTTTACCTTCTTGACGGATTACGTCTTTAGCAATTTCGATTTCACGCTCGATAGTAGCCGGATCAACACCGTCTTTATCAACAGCAACTGGGTTCATTGCAGCAATTTGCATTGCAACATCTTTACCAGCATCAGTAATATCTGCGCCATTAGCACCTTGGAATACTACTAAAACACCCATTTTACCATTAGAGTGGATATAAGAAACGATTTTCTCACCAGAGATATTTGCATACTCCTGGATAACGATTTTCTCGCCAATTTTACCAGTTAACTCAGTAATAGTTTCGGCAACTGTACGTCCATCTTCTAAAGTAATTGCTGATAATTCTTCAGTAGTAGCAGGATTGTTAGCAACTGCAGCAGCTAAAACAGCTTGAGCAAGGTTACGGAAATCTTCAACTTTAGAAACTGGCTCAGTTTCGCAAGCTAAAGCAACTAATTTGCCATTTGTACCATCAGCTGAAACAGCGATAGATACTAAACCTTCAGAAGTAGCATTGCCAGAACGAGCGGCAGATACTTTTTGACCTTTTTTACGCAATAAATCAACAGCAGCTTCGAAATCGCCATTAGCTTCTACTAAAGCTTTTTTGCAATCCATCATACCAGCGCCAGTTTGTTGGCGTAGTTTATTTACATCTGCGGCAGTAATTTGTACTGTAGACATTTTATTTCCTTTTTTAAAATTTACAATCTTGTTTATAACAATTACAGGTTACAAGTTACAAGCGCTAAGTTAAACTCATGTTAAGCCAACTTAAAACCTGAAACCAGTAACCTGCAATTAAAAAATATTACTATTCTTCTGTTTTAGTTTCTTCTGATGAAGATGCTTCAACTTCTGCTTCAGCAGTTTTTTTACGTCTTGGTTCTTTAACCTCTGGCGCATCAGCTGCAGCTTTAGCCGCTACTGCTTCTTTTTCTGCTTCATCATCTTTTTCGCGTTTACGCTCATCTAAACCTTCTTCAATCGCTTTGATAATTACATCAGTAATTAAAGAGATAGATTTTGTAGCATCATCATTCGCCGGGATAGGGAAATCGATGTTTGAAGGATCAGAGTTTGTATCAACCATCGCAAAAGTTGGGATGTTTAATTTTAACGCTTCAGTTACTGCGATGTGCTCTTTCTTAACATCAATTAAGAATAAAGCTGCAGGTAAACGGTTTAAATCAGCAATACCACCTAGAAGTGATTCTAATTTAATACGCTCACGCTGAATCATCAAACGCTCTTTTTTAGATAAGATAGCATAAGTACCGTCTTTAGTCATTTTATCGATGTTAGACATCTTTTTGATTGACTTACGAACTGTAGCAAAGTTAGTTAACATACCACCTAACCAACGCTCGGTTACGAAAGGCATGTTCACTTTTTTAGCTTGCTCAGCTACGATTCCTTTTGCTTGTTTTTTTGTTGAAACAAATAATACTTTACGTCCTGATTTTACGATTTGTTTAATCGCAGCCGCAGCTTCTTCAGTTTTAGTTAAAGTTTTATTTAAATCTATAATGTGAATTCCATTACGCTCCATGAAAATGTAAGGAGCCATTTTTGGATTCCATTTACGGGTAAGGTGACCAAAGTGTACACCTGCATCCAATAAGTCTTGATAAGTTGTTCTTGCCATTGTTCTTGCCTCCTGTGATTAACGTTTACTGAATTGGAATTTCTTACGAGCTTTAGCACGTCCTGGTTTCTTACGCTCAACCATACGCATATCACGCGTCATTAGGCCTTTAGCACGTAATGCAGGTTTTTTCTCCGCATCAAGTTCAACAATCGCTTTAGCAATAGCTAAACGAACAGCTTCTGCTTGTCCTTTTACTCCACCACCTTGTACGTTTACAGTGATATCATAACGACCAGTAAGCTCAGAAACTTCTAAACTTTGGTTTACGATATATTGCAAAGGTAAAGTTGGGAAATATACTTTGTGATCTTTACCGTTAACGGTAATTGCTCCAGCACCATCTTTTAAGTAGATACGTGCAACAGCTGTTTTTCTTCTTCCTGAAGTGTTAGTAACTGACATTTCTTAAAGTTTAATGGTTTTTGGAGATTGAGCTGCATGAGGGTGAGTTTCACCTGCATACACAAAAAGATTGGTGTAAAGTTTTTTACCCAATTTAGTTTTCGGTAACATACCACGTACCGCTTTCTCGATTACACGTTGAGGGTGTTTCGCCATTAACTCCTTAGGAGAAATAAAACGTTGACCACCTGGATAACCAGTGTAAGAAACATATTGCTTTTCGCTGAATTTGTTTCCTGTCAATTTAACCTTGTCTGCATTGATAACAATAACGTTATCTCCGCAATCTACGTGTGGGGTGTATTCTGGCTTGTTTTTACCACGGATGATCATTGCGATCTTCGATGACAAGCGCCCCAAAATCTCGCCTTGTGCATCAACAACAATCCACTGTTTGTTAACAGTTTTCGCATTGGCAGAGACAGTTTTGTAACTTAACGTATTCACTTGCTTGTATTTAATTTATTAAACAATTATTTATTCCCATTAAAATTGGGACTGCAAAGATAGGTAGAAAACTTTTATTATCAAATAGTTGAAGAGAAAAAAATCTTAATTTTCGTCATTCGTTTTATGTTAAAGCGTTTGAGGGGAATTCCCCTCTTTTAGTGGGCTGCCTGCAAGACGGGGTTTTCTTAAATGATTTGTAAAGCAATTACAGTAATTCTTTGGTTAACTCCGGCCGGGCTTTCCGCTAAATCTTTTTGGCCCTGAAGAAAACTTACGAAGTCTAATGACATGGTGCTTATTAGACTTCGTAAGTTTAACCAAGCAGCCAAAAAGGATATCGCTACAATCCCGTTTAAAATACTTTGGCTTGTTGAGCTATTATAGGCTGGACAGAAAGCCTACAAATCATCAGGCTTAAATCCAATTCTTTTTCTTGGCTGGTTTTCTTTATCAATTAGCTTATCTAAATAACTAAAAACCAATTCTATATTTTTATCATGATTTTGGAGATGCGTTTTAATGTCCGCAATTTCAAGTTTCAACTCTGTATGCTCACTCAGTAAATTTCTCAACCTTGTAAAAATTCTTACAATTTGAATGTTAACTTGAATCGCCTGTTGGCTGTTTAAAACGCTGGAAAGCATAAGGACCCCATGTTCTGTAAATGCATATGGAAGCTTTCTTCTTCCGCCCCAACTTGAAGTCGCAATTTGCGACTTCAAGTTTTTAAACTCACTTTCATTTAACTGAAACATAAAATCTTCAGGGAATCTATCTAAATTTCTACGGATTTGTTCGTTTAGTCTTTTCGTTTCAACACCATAAAGTTCTGCTAAATCGCTATCAAGCATCACTTTTTGCCCGCGAATCTCGTAAATCTTATTAAGTAAAATATTTTCAGGGATAATAGAGAGCGTTTGTTTAGCTGTAATATCATTATTGGATTTGAATTGAAGATACAAAAACAGATTTGATTCTTGAAGTCGCAATTTGCGACTTCAAACAATAAACTTTACCCATTGTTAAGTAGATATTCCTTAACCAACAAATTTGTTTATGCAGTACCTCGATAATATTTTCGGTTATCCAATTCCTTTATTTTTTAAAAATCTGATTATTGGTTTTTTAGCTATACTCCTAGGTGTTTTAATCAAATTCATCATTCATAAAACTTTTATTTTATTATCCAGATGGTGGGATTTCATCATTATCAAATCAACCATTAAACATTTAGGTAGACCAGTTGCAGTTTTTATTCCATTATTGCTTTTAAATTTCTCTTTAGATTTAATGGTTATGCCAACCACAATTCGTATTCCTTTAGATAAAGCGCTTGAAATATTTTTGACCATCACTTTCGCTTTAATTTTAGTCAGGTTGATAAATGTTTTGGAGGACTTTTTCTATTTGAAATACGACCTGAATAAAGAGAATAATTTAAAGGAACGTAAAATCAGAACGCAACTTCAGTTTGTACGAAAATTCATTGTTTCATTAATTATTTTAATAACTGCCGCCATAATCTTATTGAGTTTTGAAAGCATGCGCAAAATAGGAGCAGGCTTACTTACAGGCGTAGGAATTGGCGGAATAATAATTGGTTTTGCTGCCCAGAAATCACTTGGTAATTTATTAGCTGGTTTCCAGATTGCATTTACGCAGCCTATTCGTATTGATGATGTTTTAATTGTTGAAGGAGAATGGGGGAAAGTAGAAGAAATTACCTTAACCTATGTTGTGGTAAACATTTGGGACCAACGCCGTTTGATTCTTCCCATAACTTATTTCATAGAAAAACCCTTTCAAAACTGGACGCGAGTTTCTGCTGATTTATTGGGTACTGTTTTTCTCTACCTCGATTATACAATTCCAATTGAACCTTTGCGACAGGAAATGACTAGACTTTTAAATTCAAATCCCCTTTGGGATAAAAGAGTAAATGTTGTACAAGTTACAGATAGCACAAAGGATGGTTCGATTGAAGTGCGTTTCTTAATGAGTGCTTCAAACTCATCTCGTGCTTTTGATTTACGCTGTAATATCCGCGAAGCAATGATTGCTTTTATCCAAACGAATTACCCTGAAAGTTTACCTAAGAAAAGGTTGGAGTTTAGAGATAAGTTTGAGGGAATATAGGTTTGTCAGTCTGAGCTTGTCGAAGACCTTTTAAATACTTCGACAAGCTCAGTAGGACAACTTTGAGAATTATTTAAACATACCTTTCAGCTTTGCCAATTTCTCCTGTAAATCGCCATCAGCATCTTTTGGCTCATTTCGTGGTTTGAAGTTAGGCTTTTGGTTATTTGGCTTGAAATCCTGTTTCTGTTTTTGCTCTTTCGGCTTCTGACTTCTAACTTCCGACTTCGGACTAACTTCAGTCTTCATCGATAACGAAATCCTCTTACGAGCCGCATCAACTTCCATTACCGTAACCTCTACTTTTTGACGAACTTTAACCACTTCATTCGGATTTGCAACAAAACGGTTTGCTAACTGACTTGTATGAACCAAGCCATCTTGGTGAACGCCAATATCTACAAAAGCACCAAAATTAGTAATGTTCGTAACAATTCCAGGAAGCTTCATGCCGATTCTTAAATCAGCAATTTCATTTACGCCATCCGTAAAACTAAAAGCTTCGAATTGCTCACGTGGGTCGCGGCCAGGTTTTGCCAATTCTTTCAAAATATCGGTAAGCGTTGGTAAACCAATTTCTTCAGATACATATTGTTGAAGCTTAATTTGCTTTTGCAAAGTTGTATCTTTCATCAACGCAAAAACCGTTGTGCCTAAATCTTTCGCCATTTTATCAACCACAGCATAACGCTCAGGGTGAACGCCACTGGTATCCAAAACATTTTCAGCATTGCGAATCCTTAAGAAACCTGCAGCTTGTTCGTAAGCCTTATCGCCCAAACGAGGCACTTTTTTCAAGCTTTCGCGGTTTTTAAAAGCACCATTCGTGTTTCTGTAATCTACAATATTTTGCGCCAAAGTTGGCCCTAAGCCCGAAACATAAGCTAAAATTTGTTTCGAAGCGGTATTTAATTCCACACCAACAGCATTTACAGCACTAATTACGGTATCATCTAAACTTGCCTGTAATTTATTTTGGTCAACATCATGCTGGTATTGCCCAACGCCTATAGACTTAGGGTCGATTTTTACCAACTCTGCCAATGGGTCCATCAAACGGCGACCGATAGAAACTGCACCACGAACAGTAATATCTTGCGTTGGAAACTCTTCACGAGCCACATCTGATGCAGAATAAATTGAAGCACCACTTTCGTTAACCATCACAATGGTAACATTCGGTAAATTTAAAGCACGCACAAAAGATTCGGTTTCTCTTCCAGCTGTTCCATTGCCAATCGCAATGGCTTCAATATTATGTTTTTCGCAAAGTTGCTGAATGGCAAGCCCTGCATTTTTAACGTTTCCTTGTCCGGTATGTGGGTAAATGGCGGTGTTTTCTAATAACTGACCTTGTTTATCTAAACAAACTACTTTACAACCCGTACGGAAACCTGGGTCGATAGCCAATACATTCTTTTGTCCCATTGGTGCAGCCAATAACAATTGACGGGCATTTTCTGCGAAAACACGAATCGCTTCTTCATCCGCTTTTTGTTTGGTTAAAACACGCAGTTCGGTTTCCATCGCTGGTTCCAACAAACGTTTATAACCATCTTCCAAAGCTTGTTGAACTTGTTTCGATGCCGCATTATTTCCTAAAACGAATTGATTTTCTAAAATCGCTAAAGCATCTTCAGCAGGAGGCAAGGCATCTAAACGTAAAATCAATTCCTTTTCGCCACGGCGCATTGCTAAAACTCGGTGCGAAGCAGCTGTTTTTACAGGTTCATTCCACTCGAAATAATCTTTATACTTAATGCCCTCTTCTTCTTTTCCTTTAATCACTTCCGATTTAAAAGCGGCTTTTTCCTGAAAATAAGTACGCATTTTGGTTCGTGCTTCTGCATTTTCCGAAATCATTTCAGCAATAATATCTCGGGCTCCAGCCAAAGCTTCATCCAAAGTATTTACGCCTTTTTCGGTGTCAATAAATTTGTCAGCCAAAGCATCCAAATCAAAACTCTTTTGGTCGAAAATTTCTAAAGCCAATGGCTCCAAACCTTTTTCTTTAGCCATCGAAGCACGGGTTTTGCGTTTCGGTTTGTATGGCAAATAAATATCTTCTAAAAGCGAAATGGTTTCGGCTTCGTTAATTTGTTTTTCCAGCTCAGGCGTTAACTTTCCAAGCTCGGTCATCGATTTTAAAATCGCTTCACGGCGCTTATCTAAATCGCGTAGCTGCAAAACTCTGTCGCGTATTCCAGCTACCAGAACCTCGTCTAAACTTCCTGTTAATTCTTTACGGTAACGCGAAATAAATGGCACGGTTGCACCCTCATCTAATAAACTTATCGTGGCTGTTACTTGTTTTTCTGCAACTTTTAACTCGGCTGCAATTATTTTATGGTGAGTTAACATATTCAAAAAATTAATGTGGCAAAGCTAATCAGGATTTGCTGGATTTAAGGATCTTTAAGATGAAGTTTTCCACCAGAAATTGTGAGTAATTAATCGCTCCGCGTATTAGGATTTGAAAGATTAAATGATTTTAGGATTTATTTTTTTGGAAAGCAATGGCAGAAGCTTTTATTGTTGTTAGTCGGGCTTTACGCTAGATCTTTTAAATACAAACTGTCATTCTGAGGTACGAAGAATCTGTTTCATCGGTTGCAGATGCTTCGTGCCTCAGCATGACAGGGTGAACAAAGTTGCTGCTAGTTTAAAAGTATATCGCTTCAATCCCGTTTAGATTACCTAAGTTTTTGCTGCAATTTAAGGTTGCAAGATGCATATAAAACCATTCGTTTATGGAAAATCAAACTAATTACATCATATTTAGTAGATGAGGTATTTTATTATAATTATCTGTATAATTTTCTTTGGCTGCAAAAATAAAGCTAAGGATAGGTTGCAAAATGTAAATGAAGAAGTTCAGGTAATTCTAAATACTTTCGAAAATGGTATTATCGCTGTTTCTGAAAACGACTTTAAAGTTATGCATGCAAAAATACATCAAATCCATACGAAAGCAATAAAGAGCGTAAGGAAATATACCGTAACAGATTCTCTTTTATCAATGAGTGAGTTTCAATATTTCAATAGAACTTATAAATTAATACCAACTAAAACAACTGTACCTTTTGAATTTAAAGCATCAAAACATTCATTTAGCAGAAATTTTGAGATTATAAAAATCTCTAGAAAAGAAGCAAAGCTAGATTCTAATTACAACGGCAACTTAACCTTTAGTCGTGTGATATTTAATAAAGAACGAAACAAAGCTAAATACTATTTTGAGCAAAGTAAACTGATTGGCTTACGAGGCGTTTGGGGAATGGGAACTTATATTTACGCTAAAAAAGTAAACGGAGTTTGGATTTTTGATAAGGAAGAAGAACTTTGGATTACTTAAGATTTCTTCTTAGCGGCTTGCTCTAAATCTCTTTCGGCTTTAAATTTTGTAATTCGGGAAATTAAATCTAAAGGCATTGGTTTATCAATAGGAAACTGAACAGCGCCTTTGCTCCATTTGTAATCGCCAAATTCGTTTTGAAATGCATTAATGCCTGAACCTGTAGGATAAAAGCCAATGTGTTTTTGATAGGCAGCGAAATATACTAAAACAGTATTCTGCTTAAATGCAGGCATTTTGTAGCTAATTACTTCATTGGCATTTGGTACCGCATTTTGAATCGTTTCCCGAACCTGCTGTAAAATTTCTTGCGTTTTAGCAGGGAATAGCGCAATATATTCGTCGATGGTTGTTGGGTCTGTTTTTTCCATAACATTGAAATCTTGATATGAAAATACGAAAAATCTAAATTAATTTATTCACTAACCTGGATGTCGTATTTGTGTAAAAGACCTGCTAAACCAGATTTAGAAAACCTTGCTTTTTTAATGCGGTTATTATCTGGGTCGATGGAATAATTATAGGCCGTTCTGAAATCGGCTTTTTCTAGAATAGTTCTGTCGAAAGTTGCGCTCAGTAAATCGCAGTTGTCGAAAGTTGAATTTGCCAAGTCGCACTCAGAAAAATCGACTTCGTGTAATTGGGTGTTTTTGAAATGGGTTTTCTTCAATTTCAGTTTGTAGAATGAGGAATGATCTAATTTACAATGATCAAAATTGAAGGCTAAGCCGAAATCATTACAGTTTTCGAAACGTAAGCCAAGCATTTTACAATCGCTAAAAGTGATATCGTTAAGCGAGGTTTTGGTTAAAGTTGCCAAGCTTAAATTACAGGAAATAAATTCGCAATCGAGAAATTTTATACCACTTAAATCTGAGCTTGAAAAGTTGCAGTCAATGAATTTGCAGTTTTCATATTCTGCCTTTTGTAGTGCTCGTAAAGTAAAATCTTCTTTTTTAAATGTTAGCTCGGCTATGTATTCAGACATTTTGATGGGACGTTTTTTGTTATAACGAAGATAAAAAATATTGAGTAATTTTTAGGGTTTAGGCAGGAAGCTGAACTGCGTTTTTTACACAGGTTTTAGTTAAATAAACCTGACAGAAATGGAAATACTTTTAAGTAGCATTGGCAGAAAAGATTGCCGCGTTGTTCCTCCTAACAATGACGATAGTTGGAGTATAGAAGATGTTTAAAAAGATTGGAATGGATGGCAGGGCTGCTGAAAACGAAGAATTGCTGAACGTTGGTTTTCAAATTATTTTACCATCTAAGAAACCTAAGTTCATCTAAGCTTAAATTTTCTTTAGTGTCTTAGGTGGTGAGTAAAATAAAAAATCCCCCAAATTGCTTTGGAGGATTCGTATGTTTTAGTCTTTTACTATTTTGTAGCGTACATTACTTCTTTAACCGCTTTAACTACTTTTTCTGCGTTTGGTAAACTTGCAGCAATTAAAGTTGGTGAGTATGGAAGTGGAACATCGGCACAAGTGATACGTAAAACTGGCGCATCTAAGTAATCGAAAGCTCTTTTTTGAACCATGAAAGCAATTTCACCTGAAAGTGATGCTAATGGCCAAGCTTCTTCTACAACTACTAAACGGTTTGTTTTCTTAACTGATTCGATAATTGTATCGTAATCGATAGGACGAACAGTACGTAAATCGATAACTTCTACATTAATTCCTTCTTTAGTTAATTCTTCTACAGCTGGGTTAACCACGCGAGTTAACATTTTACCGAAAGTTACGATGGTTACATCTGTACCTTGTTTAGTTACGTTTGCTTTACCGAATTCGATATAATATTCTTCTGCCGGAACATCGCCTTTGTCGCCATACATTACCTCAGATTCCATGAAAATAACTGGGTCTGGGTCGATAATAGCTTGTTTTAATAAACCTTTAGCTTCGTAAGGCGTTGATGGAACAACTACTTTTAAACCTGGTGTGTTTGCAAACCAGTTTTCGAAGTTTTGTGAGTGTTGTGCACCTAATTGACCTGCGTTACCTGTTGGACCGCGGAAAACCATTGGGCATGAGAACTGACCACCGCTCATTGATAAAATTTTAGCTGCGCCGTTTATAATTTGGTCGATAGCTACCAATGAGAAGTTGAATGTCATAAATTCAACAATTGGAATAAGGCCTGCTGTTGCAGCACCAGTTGCAATACCTGCGAAACCTAATTCGGCAATCGGGGTATCGATAATGCGTTTCGCACCAAATTCATCAAGCATTCCCTGACTTACTTTGTACGCTCCGTTATATTCTGCTACTTCTTCACCTAATAAAAAAACGCGGTCATCTTTACGCATTTCTTCGCTCATGGCTTCGCGTAGTGCTTCTCTAAATTGGATTTCTCTCATTGTAAATTTTAATAACGGTGGCAAATATAATTATTAATCGCATTGAAACCAAAGGCAATAATGCGTGTATTTTGTAATAATTATGGTTGATTATGATGAAATATTTGGCTTTTTGCTTTTTATTTTGACTGTTATTTTGGAATAGCTAAAATATTATTTCGCAACGCGTTAACTTAGGTTGTTTTTGTATTCCGGTTTATTGCTTTTCCGAAATATCTTCTCCAAAATGGATAATGTTTTTGTTGTTATCTAAAATTGAAAACTGGCGCATTCCCCAAGGCATATCTTTTAGTGCACTATCGGGGTGGATTACATTGTGGATTTTATATTCTTCATAGAGTTTATCAACTTCGGTTACGTTTATATAGCAACCTGTATTTTTAGGATAATCGGGGTTATCTGTGGTCCAAAAGTGTAAATCCATGCTGTCTCTACTGAAAATTAAATAACCATCCCATTCTGAATGAAAAGTGAAGCCTAATTTTTCTGTGTAGAATTTTACAGTTTCTTCGGTATTAAGTGATGCTAAAATTGGTACTGCTGCTTTGAACATTTTTTAATGATTTGGATTTAACAAGCCATAAATCTCACTGTCTAGAAATTGTCCACGGAAATAATAATCTTGTTTAAAGTGCGCTTCTTTAACAAATCCATGTTTAATGAGCATTTGCCTTGATGCATCGTTTCCAACATTGATATTTGCTTTGATGGTATGCAAATTCATTTCTTCGAATCCGAAAGCAATAGTTTTTATTAATGCTTCGGATATAATTCCTTTTCGCCAATAATCCGGGTGAAGCATATAACCAATTTCTGCCCGATGATTTGCATAATCTGTTCGCCAGTAACCGATGGAACCAATCATATGGTTTGGATTTTCTTTTAATGCAATTACCCAAGCCAAATTATCGCCATTTTCAAAACCTTCATTAAAAGTGGTGATGAAGGTTTTAATCTCCATTAAATCTTTTGGTCGCTCGCGGTCGATGTATTTCATTACCGTTTCGCTGGTTCGCATAGCGAATAAGGGTTCTGCATCAGAAAGAGCGTGTTCCCGAAGGATTAATCTTTCAGTTTCTAAATTTGGAAATTTGGTGAAGTTGAGGGTAAGCATTTTTAAATTTAAGTGATTAACCGCAAAGTGCGCAAAGTTTTTCGCGAAGAAAATGAAGTTGGGTTTTTACCACCGAGCACACAAAGGTTGCACAGAGAGAGAAATGAAGTTTAGTTTTTAGGCATTTCGTCATTGCGAGGTACGAAGCAATCCTACAACTTTCGCTATTCATAAAACCCAAAGCTTTAAGATTGCTTCGTGCCTCGCAATGACGATGAGTTGACGGATTGGCTCTAAGCTTGGTATTCTTTGCGTATTTCCTTCTTTTCCTTTGCGGTTAAAAACCTACTTCCCGAACAATGTTTTATAAATCGAGTACTTATAATTATCAGGAATCTCGCTGGCTTTGAAATATGGAGCACCAAATAATTCGGCGAGTTTTTCTCTTAACCGGGCCAAAAACAAAGGTTTAATTTCTTCAAGAAATTCGCCTTTTAAAACCTGACGATTTGATTTAAACCAAACGCCGCCATAAATCGGGTCGTTCATGGTTTTAACGATATATAAATTTGGTTCTACACAATTTTTCCCTGCCGATTGCTCATACGCATAGGTATAAAGCAAGGTCTGAATCAATGCTTTATTAATGTGTTTTCCATCCGAGTTGAAAAGTTCATTAACATCCTTGAAAACCAGTTTATCGCTTCCGGTTTTATAATCTACAATTTTTGTAATCCCGTCCTTAACATCCACTCTATCAATATATCCAAAGATTTTAACACTTTCTTCCTTACCATTTAACGGGAAGCTGATTTCGGCTTCTACTTTTTGCTCCAGACTGATAATGATAAAAGGTGTTTGCGAAATATCCTGATTCAGAATAATATTTACATAAGCATCAACAATAGCGAGAATCACTTTTTGCATTCCCTTATATTCCATCACCTTGTCAGGATGGTTAAACATGACCGCATTGAAGGCTTTTTGAATGAGTTGAGGCACTAATTTTTTCCTTTCTTTAATTCTTTCCTCGGTAATTTCTGCGCTTTTTAGATCTTGATAGAAATACTCCATCACTTTGTGTAAAATGGAACCAATTTCATTCGCCTCTACAACGGCACTAATTTCTTTAGGTTCTTTAATGCCGGCGATATAGTTAAAGAAAAAATCAATCGGATTGGAAATATACTGCGTTAAAGCCGATGGCGATAAAATTTTCTTCTTATCGAGGTATTTTTGCAGCGTTTCCTGAATAAAGGCATTCCCCGTTTTCTCAATCTGAATCTCTTTAAATTCCTCTGTTTTTACTTCGAGGTTTAGCTCATTGTAAGTGAAATTGAAACCACTTTCATATTCAAGTTGCTTCAAAATTCTGCTGGCTTCGCCTGATGTTGATTCATCCGTTAAGCTGTTATAAACAAAGTTGATGTTCTTTGCCCTTTGCATCAATCGGTAAACCATGTAAGATGAAATGGCATCAAGATTTTCCAATACAGGCAAACCATAAACCCTGCGAATAGAATCTGGAATAAAGCTATTTCCGATGGAAGATTTTGGAATAATTCCCTCATTAAAACCTAAAATAACCACTTTATCAAAGTTCAGATTTCTGGTTTCGAGTAAACCCATCACCTGAATTCCATTTAATGGGTCGCCTGATAGCGGGACTGCAATGGCTTGCAGCGATTTCTGAACCAAATAAATTACAAAAGGAATTTCTTCTTTGCCTATATGCGCATTAAACGTATCGTGCAAGCGATTTAGTTCTTGAATGGTCTTTACAAAAAGTTCTGCATCGATTTTTTTAAGCGTTTTTGCATTCGATAATCTTGTTAAAACAAAATCTAAAATATCCAATAAATTGGTTACAACCGATTGTGGATTTTCGATTTTTTTGTAGAAAACCTCAAATAAACCACTTTGCCTTAACAAACGGGTATGGTCTATTTCAACCTGGTTCTCTTGCAACAAGGCTGTTAAAATCTTATCACGCATTTTTTGCGTTAAACCTGTTAACGGATGCGTTAAAAATGCTTCTACGTTTTTGTAGCTAACTTTGTCGCCTTGCAAAACTTCCAGCTGACTGGTTAACCATAAATCGACCAAACCAAAAATGCTTGAGGTTGATAGAGCAAAACCCATCGTTACGTTCAGGTCGATTGCCGAATCCTTATAACTTGTAGGAATGGTTTGTAAAGTTGGAATCAGCAAACTTTCATCGGCTAAAACCACAACGGTTTTGCCAACCGCTTCGGCATCTAAATAATCTTCTTCTAAAATATTATTCAGGATTTTTGCCTGAGCCGATTGGCCCTGAACTTTGAAAACATTTACATCATGTTGTCCGGTTTTCATCAAACTTTCTCGCTCTGAAAATTCATTTTTAAGGCCAAGTAGATTTAGGTTTTTCCTTAAGAATAAACCGGCTTCCTGCGAAGCATCATCCAGATAATAGCTATCTGCATCAAAATAGAAGAGTGCTTTTTCTGATTCCTGTAACTGGGTAAAAATCTTTGCTTCGGCGCTGCTTAAGGCATTGAAACCAACGAAAATAATTTTGCCTTTATCGAAATTTGAAATAAATTCCTGGTGACTGGTAATGTCATCGGCCAAATGGCGATAAACCGAGCCATTGGTTAAATAACCTTGTTCTTTAAGCGTGACATGGAATTTATGATAAAGCTTTGGCATCCTCCGCCACATTTTTATAAATAATTCCTGCTGTTTTTTGTGCTTCCCTTCCGAGTAGGATGTCCAGAATTGAGCAAGAAACTGGTATTGCTCCGGACTTAAATAATCAAAATCTTGGTTGATAACTGAAATGTCTTCTAAATCGCGGTATAACTTCTCCGCATCAACTAAATCTGCATCAATCTGGTTAAAATCACTTAAAATAATTTTGGCTAATGGAAAAAACTTATGACTGGAAATGGTATCCAGCTTTTCTTCAGCTAATAGTTGGTTGTATATTTTATGAAGCGTAAAAAACTGCAAATAGAAATCGGCAATTTTATAATTGGTAGAGCATGCAAAAAACTCCTGAATAGTAAAAAACGAAGGACTGAAAAACGGCTTTCCGATTATATCTGCAAAGTGTTTCTGCAAATAGGTTGCCGGGCGTTTATTGTTAAAAACAATAGCGCAATTATCCAGCTGATTTCCAAATCTGGTCACTAAATCTTCGGCAACTTCTTGTAAAAATGGTTTCATCTGCATGTTATACTAATTTCAATTTGCCTGTAACTGCGTAAAATAAATAAGTCTTGATGTTTTTATAACCCATTTCAGCAAGTAAAATCTTGTAACTATCTACCTGTTGGATGTGTTTATCGCTTTCTTCAAGTGTAAACTTATAGTCCAGAATAATCACCTCATCTGAGTTTATCAAAACCCTGTCTGGGCGATGAAGTTTACCTTCCGCATCGATAATATTCTTCTCTACAATACTTTCTGTTGCTTTATTCAAAATTCCCCTAAGCTCTGGATGATTTAAAACTTCCAGTGCCGAATCAATGAGTTTTTGCTTTTCTTCTTCTTTAATAATGCCTTGTAAAACCAGGTTTGAAGTGTAATCATCAACACCTTTTTCTGTAGTAGCGCCTGCTAAAATATCATGAAGCAAAGAGCCTTTCCTTCCTGATTTTTCAATGTTAACCAGGTGTTTTAAATGCTTTTCTTCTGATGGAATGTAAAGCTCGGATAAACGGGTTGTGGTTGGGTAACTTTTTAAATTAATGAAATTTGATTCTTCAATCTTATTTTCACTCTTAACATAATCCACAATTTCATAAACGCCATTTTCATCGAACTGCTCATCAAAAGTAAAATTGATTACATCGCCCATGTTTGATAAACTCACTTCTTTATTGCCTTTTGGTTCGGCTTTGCCCATCGTAGAAATGTAAAGGAAATCTTTCGACCGCGTTGTGGCTACGTAAAGCATGTTTAACGCATCCATATTGTTGTAAAGCAATTCTTCGTAATAGGCTTTCGCGATGGATGAATCGGCTAAATCTTTATTGTATTTTAATGGGATTCCACGAAGTTCTTTGTAAACAGTATCTTCTGATGAAACCCAAAAAGTGGAGTTCGTTTTGCCTTTCACTTCCCAGTTGCAGAATGGTACAAAAACTGCCCTAAAAGCCAATCCTTTTGATTTATGAATGGTAATAATTTGAATGGCATCTGCACCTTCGGGCGATGGTAGCGATTTTTTAACGCCATCTTCATCCCACCAGGTTAAAAATGAAATGATTCCTTTTTCGCCTAATTTCCCTGCGTTTGCGGTTAAATCTCTAAAAGCCAATAAATAGGGAAGGTGTTGATTCAGGTTTTTTAAATCGTAAGCTTCAACTAATATTTCTACCAATTCTGCCAATGGAAGTTGTAGCCAAGATTGCCAGTTTTCGCAAAGCGATTTTGGTAAAACATTAAATAGTGTACTTAAAGAAACATTATTTAGGTTTAAGTAATGATTTGCATTGGCTTCTTTTTCGTGTAAGGAATGATAAAGCGCAATGCAATTGGCTTTGTACAATGCCGTTTGCGCATCCAAACCAATCAAGGTTTTTAAGGTGTTGATGATGAGTTGAACGGCAGAATTGTTCGAAATCAGCAAAGCATCTCCAGATAGAACGGGAAGTTTTTGTTCCATTAGTTTCTGAACGGTAAGCATGGCTTCGCTATTCGAACGCACTAAAATGGCGATGTCTTTCAACGCATAATTCTGTTCGTTTTTTAAATGAAAAATCTCATCAATAACGTCATTCAAGGCAATATCACGAAAAACGGTCTCCGAAAAGCGAGCTTCATCTGGTGCACTTTCTTTGCTGAATTTTTTAATTTTTATTGTTCCACCTTTTCCTGTATTAGCAGCAAAATTTTGGGTAGAGCCTGCGTAAATGTCAGTAATAATGGAGTTGTAGTTTTGGGCCGTCCACCAGGCCAAAATATTTTCAGGTTTGCTTTCTAAATTCTGATTTAGCTCATTTTGTAAGGTAATCGGGATAGACCGATACAGGAAATTGTTGAAGGTAATGATGTTCTCTGTACTGCGATAGTTTTCTTCCAGACTATCATCGATAACATTATGCGCACCAACATCTAATTTGGCATGTTTATGTAAGATGTTCCAATCGCCATTGCGCCAGCGATAAATAGATTGTTTGGTGTCGCCAACAATTAAATGGTCGGTTAAATCTAAACTTGGTGTAGCAATGGCATTGGTTAAAAGCGATTTAAAACTTCCCCACTGGCTTGTCGAAGTATCCTGAAATTCATCAAACAAGAAATTGCGATATCGGTTACCCACTTTCTCCCAAATGAAGGAAGGATTATCGCCTGCATCTTCCGTAATGCCAGAAATTAATTTCTGCGCATCGCTAATTAAAAGGTTATCATTTTCTGCCCTATATTCTTTCAGTAATACGGCAATTTCTTGCATTAAACGTAAATAATAAAGGTTTTTATTAAATGCAATGGCAAGCTGATAATTCGGTAAACGGGATTGATAATGCGTTTTAATTTTCTGAAGAATCGGGTTTATGGTATCATAGGCTTCAACTACGCTTGCATTTTTTTGAAACCATTCTTCAGGTTCATCAATGATGTTGAAAATCGAATCTATTTTAGAAAAATCGCCACGGGCAACTACAATTAATTTAGTAAGCGGACTGCGGGATTTTCCTTTAAGCTGGTCGGTTTCTACACCTAAAACTTCAAGCGCCTCATGTGCATCTTTGGCCAGCTGTATAATTTCACTTTCAAAATTTTTGATTTCATCTTTGGTAACGCTGATGTATTTTTTGAAAAGTTCATCGATGTTTTCGAGGCCTAATTCTTCCACAGCAGATTCGAAAATCTGAAAACGTTCGGAGAAAATTTCTCCAATCAGATTATACAATTCAATTTTATAATTCCAGCTTTTGTTATCGCTGATGCGTTCAATGGCCAAATCGATAATCCATTGTAAAAGCTGTTTATTGTCATTTAAAGCTTCATCAAGTTTGTTTACCAAGTCATCTTTTACCTTATCATAATTCATTTCTAAATTATAATCGGCATTTAAACCTAACTCAAAAGCAAAACCACGGATTACTTTTTGCACAAAGCCATCAATGGTGCTCACCGAAAAACGACTGTAATCGTGAAGAATTTTACGGTAGATTTTATCGGCTTTTAGTTTTAAATTTTCTGCATCAAGCTCAGGATAGGCTTCTAAAACCAACTTCCGATAATCATCAATTTTTTTTGATGGATTTCCTTGAGCTAAACCAACCAGCACCTCTAAAATCCGAGATTTCATTTCTTCGGTAGCCTTGTTAGTGAAGGTTACGGCTAAAATTTCTCGGTATTTATTTTCGCCAGAAAAAAGCAAAGTAAGGTAATGTGCAGTTAAACTGAACGTTTTACCAGAACCGGCAGAAGCTTGAAGAATTTTGAGGGGTTGAGGCATAAAATGATTTCGTTTCGGAATTTTAAACTTACAACAATTTAAAATTTTCCCGAAATCAGGATATCCACAATGTGATAATAAGCTAATTTGCTTTTGTGCCTTGGTTCGTGTCCCCACGAACCAAATAAATTTATTTGCTTTTCTTTTTTCTCTTTAACAGAGTTTTATGGCTAATTCTTGCAGGGCGTTCGGCCATTTCTATTTTTAAACCCAATAAATCGCGAATTACAACCGATGCACAAGTGCCACCAAAAGCTGCCGGAAGATAAGAAATTGTTCCGTAGGCAGAGCGTTTAAAATTACTGCCATCGGTCATAATCATAGAGCTTTTATCCATTTCTTCGGTAGAAAAAACCGCTTTTATTTTATCGGCGCCAACAAGTTTGTTCAATCTTTTACGTACATAACTTGCAAAAACACATTGATATGTATCGGGCAGCATGGTAATTCTTAATCGCGTTGGGTCCATTTTACCACCAGCGCCCATAGAACTCACAATTGGGATATTTTTTTCTAAAGCAGTAGAAAGCAAAGTTATCTTCGGCATCACACTATCAATGCAATCCATAATGTAATCGAATTTCGATTCCAAAATTTCTCTGCATTTCTCTGGCGTTAAAAAAGTATTTACAACATGAAGCTTTAACTCCGGATTGATAGCCAACAAACGCTCTTGCATAATTGCCGCTTTACTTACGCCATGATTGGTAGCCAAAGCAGGTAACTGTCGGTTTCTGTTTGTCGGGTCTACCACATCACCATCAACAATGGTCATTTCGCCAACACCAGCACGGCAAATAAATTCGGCAGCGAAAGAACCTACGCCACCTAAACCAATCACTAAAACGTGTTTGGCTTGAAGTTTATCAATTCCATCATTCCCAACTAAAAGGGCGGAGCGTGAAAGCCAGCTTGTATCAGACATTTTTTAAAGTAAAAAGTGTAAAGTAAAAAGTAAAAAACTGAAGGTAAAACGGTTATAGCAAATTTAATCTATTCCAGTTTGCAAAAATAAGTGCTTTCAATTCATCAACCGAACATTTTTTTAAATTAGCTGAGGTTTGATAAATTTCTTCGATTGAAATTTCAGCATCATCGGTCTCCAGGAAAAAGTTTTCGCTCTGCTGAATCAATTTGGCTGCGCCAGAATTTTCTTTCAAAATTGCTGTTCCAAAGGAAAGCAAAAAACCTTTTGCTATTAGTTGATTACCAAGTTCTTCATTTTTGTTAAAACCGTGAATTATCATCGGCACTTTGACTTTCAACCTATCTTTAATTTCTATCAATTCTGCAAATGCTTTTACACAATGCAATATTAGTGGCTTGTTTAACCTTTCGGCTATTAATATCTGCTGCTCTAAAAAATAAATCTGATTTTCTAGGTTTTCGCCTTTAAGCCTATCTAAACCGCACTCGCCAATCAATTTTACATTATTTTGTTTAGCTAACACCTCCAAATATCTCAATTGAATTTCAAGTTTCTCTGTAGATGCGTACCAAGGATGCAGACCGATTGAAATGGGTTTTGTTTTTGGCATTGCAAGAAAAATATCGCTTGTAAGCGATAAACTTTGAATACTAATTACTCCTTTCTGTTGCGAAGTTTTGTGAGTATGTATATCTAAAAAATCCATTCAGAACCAAAGATAAGCTTTTGCAAAAATGTATTCCTTCTGTAAAAGATAGGATTGATAATCTATAAAGTTAGTAGTCTTTGCTATTTTTGCCTCATCATTATTAAAATCATGAAAAAAATAATAACAATATTAACAGTTCTGTTTATCTCGGCTACCGCTTTTGGACAGGCTAAAAAAGAAGGTGTTCACATTTATAATCCTGAAGCGAACGCAATGGCAGATTTAAAAACTGCTACAGAAAAGGCTGCTAAAGCTAACAAACATGTATTGGTACAAGTTGGTGGTAATTGGTGTACGTGGTGCATCGCTTTTCATAATTTGGTTGATACAACTGCTGTTTTAAAACAAACCATAAACGATAATTTCGAATATGTTTTAGTGAATTGGGATAAAGACCACCATAACGATGAAGCGATGAAATATCTTGGTTTTCCAAATCGTTTTGGTTATCCGGTTTTTGTGGTGCTAGACGGAAAAGGAAAGGTGTTGCATATTCAAAATTCTGCGTATTTAGAATCGGAGGAAATTGGAGCTAATGGCAAACGCAAAGTAGGGCATGATGTTAAAAAAATCAATGCTTTTTTAAAGGGCTGGACTGTTGCAGCAGTAGATCCAGAAACGTATAAACCAAAAGCTAAATAAGGTAAAAGGTTAAAAATTAAAGTGAAAAGCCACAAATTCTCAGGTGTTAAATCTGTTAATTTGTGGCTTTTTTTTAATCTTCAGAATCATCTTCTTTTAAATCATCAACATTTAACTCGTAAGATGGTCTCGAAGCTTCATCAGCTTGTTCCAACATATCTTTATCATGTTCTATGTTGGCCGTATCGCCATCCACTTCGTTTATGTTTTCTGTGTCGTCTTCCCTGCGTAAAGCATCATTTGGGTCATTCGAATAATCTTCGTCTTTTGGGTCTATCATAACTTTAAGTTTATAAATAGATAATGATTTAAAGAGCGAAATTGTTTTGAATTTTATATCAATAAAGAAAGCCACAGATTCGCAGATTATTTTTATCTAATTAATCTGCGAATCTGTGGCTAAATTCTTTTTCAATACAGTTAAGCCTTACATCCCATCACCAAACTTGTAATTTGGCAAAATACTTACAGGTAATTTTCCGGTAGGCACTAATCTGTTATTTATAACTGCGGCTGCAGAAATTTGCATGTAATCTTCTTTCTGATAACCAACAATTAAACCTTTACTGTTTTCTAAACCTGGCAAACCTGCAAGATTATATGGATTGGCGAATAAGGCAAAAACTGTGTTTCTGGTCGATAAATCTTTAATAAAATTCTTAACACCTGCATTTAGCTGAATATTATTTGCTGGTCTGGAACGACTATCGTGAATACCAACAATAACCTGATCAAAAGCAGCAATTTCTCTTGCTACATTCGAGATTTGTGTTGCACTCGCATCTTTATCTAAAACATAATAAACCGAGTTGTAAAAACCTTTCGAAATCTCTTTCTGGAACTTCGTTACCGAAGGTACGCCAATACTAATAATTGCGGTTCTTCTAATCGGAATCAAGTTTTTAATGTAATCTTTACCTTTTAACATCGTAACAGAAGCATTTGCTAACTCCTGTACAAGCGCATTACTAGCGTTGCGATTAATTCCAGCGGTTAAACCTTTAGTAACAACAGTATCTTTTTGAGCTAAACCTGCCCAATATTTAGCCGTTAAAATTTTTCTAACACTTTCATCAATCGCTTTCATGTCAATTTTACCCTGACGAACAGCTTTTCTAATCAAGTGAATAGCTCTGTCGCTATTTTCCGAAAGTTCTAAAATATCATTACCAGCAATTATGCCCATTAAATCGGCTTCGCCATTTTTGAAATATTTTACAACGCCTTTCATATCCATCGCATCCGAAATAATTAAACCTTTAAAGCCTAGTTTTTGCTTTAAAATACCGGTTACAATTGGTTTTGATAACGTAGATGGTAGATTTTTTGTAGTATCTAACGATGGAATATTCATGTGGGCAATCATTATGCCCGATGCACCTTGCTTAATCAATTCTCTAAAAGGATAAATTTCTAAAGTATCCAAACGGGTTGCACTAAAAGTTAGCTGCGGCAAATCATAATGCGAATCTACATCTGTATCACCATGACCAGGAAAGTGCTTTAATGTTGTTAACAGACCACCATCCTGCATTCCTTTCATGTAAGCGCCGGTTTTTACCGCAACATTAAATTTATTTTCGCCAAAAGAACGGTAATTAATAACCGGATTTTTCGGGTTATTGTTAATATCAGCAACGGGCGATAAATTCATTTGCATGCCCAAACGCTTATAATCTTTCGCAACTTCCAAACCCATTTTATAAAGCAGTTCTTTGTTTTGAATAGCACCTAAAGTCATTTGGTATGGGTAAGAAATTGTACTATCTAAGCGCATCCCTAAACCCCATTCTCCATCATTCGCTACAATTAAAGGTACGCGACTAACCTTTTGATAAGCATTAGTTGCCATTGCCTGCCTAACTGGCCCGCCTTGAAAAAATATTACGCCGCCAAGCTGTTCTTTTTTAATCACCATACCAACCGAATCGGTATATTTCTGGCCTAAATTGGTATGCGCCCTAACGAAGAACATTTGGGCAATTCTTTCCCTTCTGTTTAATTTTTTAAATACCGAATCAACCCATTTTGGTTGGTTAGCCAGCATTTCTAGGTAGGTAATTTGTTGTGCGCTTGCAGAAAATGCCAGCGTGCAAATGGTTATAAGTGTTATTAAATTCTTTTTCACGGTGTTTTGTTGTAGCGGCTAAATTAATAAGTTATCAGCTAATAAAACAAAAACCAATCCAAGTAATCGATTTAATACATTTTAAAAGTTAACGTTGTGAGATTCTTGAGTGTAAATTGAAAAAGAACATTCAATAAATATTGACAATTGCATCCGCATATTTCGATATGTTTTTACAATTTGTGTTCTATTTAAAAATTCCGTTAAAACTGTGTTAAGGTTCTTCTACAATTACATCAGATTTAGGCTCGATAATCTCCCCATTTTCCCATATATTCCTAATAAGTGGCCGATTCATATTCCAATAATAGATATATATTAAATCATTATCTTGAGAATATCTAACGAGGTCGCGGGGGTGTACTTTCAAGTGCTTGACATTTGTTTTGGATGATTCTTTATAGAATACTAGGTTATAATGCATTATTCCTTTGGGTATTTTGGAAATAAATGTATTTACGAAGCTGTCAATTTGGTGTTCAGATTTGTTTTTACTTTGATAATTTTGCACAACATAATGAACTCCTCGCATAGAATCTTTGCTACCAAACTTCCCTTCAATTTCTTTAGCATAGTCAAATTGCTTCAGCGTGATAAATTTTAACTTGTGAATTCGGGTAGTGCATGAAAATATTGGAAAACTTAATATGAAGATTGCAATGATTATTCTTTTCATAACATTATTATAATTGACCTGCTAATCTTGATTTAACTATTACTATCGCTTCAAAGGACTTAAACCCTTTTTGATATTATAATATCCAGTATGCTGGAAACCCCAACAGAGCATATTAGCAAATTAATATACCAGGCATTGCTGGTAAAAAAAATGGTAGTGAACGGTCGAAGTAACAATTGATGCACAATCGGCGTACAAAAAGACTAGAGTTATCGAATTCTAGTGTTAATTTTTTCATCGATTGAGAGGTTAAATGGTTTATCTAACTTAAAAATTTTTATTAAAAAACCATAAAACAGTAAAGGATTTAATAACTATAAAAACATAATTGAGAATAAACGGTTAATATAATAGCGCTTTACAATAAATGTTAAACTAAAATTTTTAACCATGAAAAATGTAAATACACCAAAGAATAACCCTACAGTTCAGGGAAGTTCTATTGCCGACAGGGCAAACCACGATGTTAAAATTGATAAGAAAATTCAAGGTATAACAAATGGCGGCGGTCAACGTTCAGATCAAACCTCGAATAAAGATGACCAGCGTAAATACGACAATAAAAAATAGTTACGATGGAAGATGGAAAATGTAAGATGAGCTAAGAGTTCTATTCTACATTTTCCATCCTTACACTTTCTCCTTCACATCATCCGTCTTCCCTCTTACATTTTCCATACCTAAGATGGCTCATTAGCCAAAGCTATAATATCTTTGCCCTCCAATGTTTTTCGCTCATTGTTATGGCTTAATGTATTAATCATCGCATCTCCAAGTTCCATCATTGTGCAAAATCCATTTGAGAAAAACTTTCTTCCGATAGGAAACATCCAGTTTACATATTTATAAAATTTGTGGGCAAACTTTTGTCCTTCAATTGGTTTTATAAAACCTGGTCTGAAATTAAAAACCTGCTCAAACGGAAGTTTCATTAAATCATTTTCAGTTTTACCCTTTACTTTTTGCCAATTTAATTTGCCGTCTGAATTGGTTCCACTGCCAGCAACATAACAAAAGGTCATATCACTATTCAACTTTGATAATATTTCAGCAATATGTAAGGTTAAAGTGTAAGTCATTTTGTAATAAGTATCATTATCAGCACCTACAGAAGTAATTCCTAGGCAAAAGAAACAGGCATTATATCCCTTAAGCTGTTCCTCAATTGGTGTAAAATCTAAAAAATCTTTATGGATAATTTCTTTAAGCTTAGCATGAGTGTAACCACAAGGTTTACGGTTAATCACTAAAACCGAATCAATTTCAGGACTATTTAAACACCTTATTAAAACACCTTCGCCAACCATTCCGGTGCTTCCGGTTATAATTACATTATTTACTGATCTCGTTTTTCCCATGGTAATTTTATTAACATCAACCTCTAAAGTTAATCTTTGTTTTGCTTCAACTTTGTTGTAAATAAAAAAGGATAGCTTTTGGGCTATCCTTTGTGTAAATTATCTTGTCGGACCTTTCATTTGGTAATCTTTTGGCGGTTCTGCATTCAAAAGATTCTGAACAAAATAATCCCATCTTCTTCTCATCATATATGGCGAATAAGCACCAAAACCGTGGGCACTGTTCGGGAAAATAACCAAATCGAAAGATTTGTTTGCTTTTTCAAGTGCTTCTACCACTAACAAAGTATTGTAAGGCGGAACGTTATCATCCATCATACCATGCACAAGCATTAGTTTGCCTTTTAAATTCTTAGCATAATTTTGATTTGCCTGTGCTTCGTAGTCAGCGTTTTCAACTAAACCATTGTATCGCTCGCCCCAATCGTCCTCGTAATTTCTATTGTCGTGGTTTCCTGATTCAGAAATACCAACTTTGAAAAAATCGGGATAACGAAACATTGCTGCAGCAGTTGCGAAACCACCACCTGAATGTCCCCAAATTCCAACTTTCGTTGTATCAATCGGATATTTTGCTGCAAGTTGTTTAATTGCCGTGATCTGGTCAGGAAGTGTATTTTCTGCCATATTTCCATAACTCATATCGTGGAAACTTTTAGAGCGATCTGGATTGCTTGTACCTTCAATTACTACCACAATAAAACCTAATTCGGCTAAAGCCTGGTTATCACCACGGGATGCTGCGAAAGCCCAGCTACCAACACTTCCGCCCTGCGGACCAGGATAAATGTAATCGATAACCGGATATTTTTTTCCAGTTTCCATTTTAGTTGGCGTGAAAACTAAACCGTAAATATCAGTTTTACCATCATGCGCCTTTACGGTAATTGGAGTAGGAGCTTTCCAGCCCGTTGCAGCCAGTCTTGTTACATCTGTTTTTTCTAAAGTGCTAATAAGCTTACCATTTAAATCTCTTAAAACAGTAACGGATGGAACGTTTGGTTGAGAATAAGTATCTAAAATATAATTTCCTGATGGAGAAAAACTAATAACATGATTTCCTTCTTCTGGTGTTAGCGAAACTAATTTTTTACCATCAAATCCAATTTTATAAAGATGTGTGAAATATGGATTTCCAGGTTCTTTGCCATTTCCTACGAAGTAAATTGTACGGGTTTTCTCATCAACTTTTACAACTCTTGCAACAACAAATTCACCTTTTGTAATTTGGTTTTTAACTTTTCCGGTTGTTGAATCGTATAAATAAAGATGCCCCCAGTTATCTCTTTCTGAATACCAGATAATTTCTTTCGATGCAGGTAAATACCTCCAGTTTATTGCGCCTTGACCAGATTCGTATTGCGTTTTAACTACTTCCTCAAAAACCTCACGCACTGCACCAGTTGTTGCATTTGCAATGCGAAATTTTTCAATTTTATGGTCTCTTGATGTTGAAACAAAAGCCACTTCAGAACCATCTGCTTTCCAATCAATATCATCAAAAGTGCCACTACTCGAAATGTCATCGCTCAAAGTAGCACGATGTGGATCTGGCGCAACATTTAACGAAATTACTTTTGGCTGCTCAACATCAATAATTACACGTCTTATTGTTGGTATTTCTTTATCGCCAGGTAAAGGATATTTCCACGCTTCTAATTTTGGAGAACCAACATTTGTGGTCACCAAATACATGTCTTTTGTATTGCGTTGATCTTGTTGAAAAGTTGCAATTTTCTTCGAATCAGGCGACCAGCGAAGTATTGCACCTTCGCTGTGTTTCCAGCCTGCGTTGTCTGTTGCATAGCCGTAATCTTTAATGCCATCGGTTGTTAATTGTGTTAATTTACCCGAAGCAACATCTTTAACATATAAGTTATAATCTTTAATTAAGATTGATTTTTTTCCATCCGGTGATAAGACTTCTCCTCTTCCTCTGCGTGGAGTTTGAGGCGAATTGCTTGATTTATAATCTGTTGTTAGGGTTTTTGTTTTTGTTGAAGGATTGACTAGATAAGTTTTTTCTTCGCCATTAAACTTTACAGAATACCAGAATTTATCGCCATCCAGCCAGTTTGGTCTAACATTACCACCATCGATAAATTTTTCTGTGTTGTAACTCATAAAACTTTCAGCACGTTCATAATCCTGAACGGTAAAAGCATTTTTTTGCTGTGCCTGAGCCGAAATAGCCATTGCCACAGCAGTTACGCTTAATAAATACTTATTCATTTTTTGTTTGTTCTTTGCGATAAAATTAAAACTGTTTTAGCATTTGATATTAATTTATCAATAATAATACAAAATCTGATATCCGAGTAGCTCTGAATTGAATATTGATAATTTTTAGCCTTTAAAGATTAGTCATTTGATGGCTATTTCATATCCTTAAGCTATTGCTTATTGCTTGGGGGTTGCTTGCATATCCCTTAAAACGCAGTTTTAATATACTACTATGGGAGTATCCTCGGATAGCTAAGCAATAGCAATCGGAGCAGCCATAGGTAAAGCTAGTCGGAAAGGTGCACTGCTGAGCACTTTTAATTTTAGGAGCGGAGAGGGCGGGATTCGAACCCGCGGTACCTTGCAGTACACACGCTTTCCAAGCGTGCTCGATCGACCACTCTGACACCTCTCCGAATGGAAAGCAAAAGTATATTTTTTATTCAAAAAAAATGCTTCCAAAGCTAATTGGAAGCATTTAATATTTCTTTGTTGTTGAAATTAATCAATAACAGTAATTTTTAACATATTGGTTTTGCCTTTTGCTTCCATAGGGATAGCTGCAGTGTTGATAACAATATCACCTTGTTTAACCAATTTTTTACTTTTTAAGAATTCGTTAACCTCAATAATGGTGTTATCTGTACTTTCCCACTTATCGTAGTAGAAACCTCTTACACCCCATAATAAACTCACTGCGTTTAATAAGGCACGGTTACTTGTAAAAATAAAAGTTAAAGCTTCCGGACGGTGACTAGAAATTTCAAAAGCTGTATAACCACTTAAAGTCATAGAAACAATACCAACTGCGTTAGTTTGTTTAGCTAAGAAACAAGCTGAATCGCAAATCGCATCACTTAAAAATGATGGAGATTTTGGTTTTAAAAACTTATCAGGATTGAATGGGTAGTTATTTTCTTCAATGTTTTGAATGATTTTTTGCATCGTTTCGATAACAATCAGCGGGAATTCACCTACCGAAGTTTCTCCACTTAGCATTACCGCATCAGCACCATCTAAAACAGAGTTAGCCACATCATTAACCTCAGCACGAGTTGGGCGAGGTGTAGTAATCATGCTTTCTAACATTTGAGTAGCCACAATTACTGGTTTTGAAGCTGCTCTACATTTTGCTACAATCATTTTTTGTAACAAAGGCACTTCTTCCATCGGACATTCAACACCCAAATCTCCACGGGCAACCATAATACCGTCAGTAACTGCAATAATTTCATCAATATTTGCAATCGCTTCCGGTTTCTCAATTTTTGCAATTACACGGGCAGTTTTACCACGCTCTGCAATAATTTTTTTAAGCTCGATAATATCCTCAGCCTTACGAACGAAAGATAGACCTATCCACTCTACATCATTCTCTAAAACAAATTCAAGGTTTTCTCTATCTTCTGGAGTTAAAGATGGGATTGAAACTTTTGTATTTGGAAGGTTTACACCTTTTCTAGAAGTTAAAATACCGCCGTGAACAATTTCACAAACTACTTCATCTTTCAAATTTGTAGAAAGAACTTTCATTTGCAATTTTCCATCATCCAAAAGGATAATTTCTCCTGCCTGAACATCCTGAGGGAAGTTCTGATAAGTAATGTAAATGCGTTCTTCGTTACCAACACACTCCTGCGTAGTAATAATTGTCGTTTTTCCGTTAATAAGGTTTATTCCACCTTCTTTAACTAAACCAATACGGATTTTTGGGCCTTGTAAATCGGCTAAAATTCCAACATTGTAATCGTATTTTTTATTCAAATCGCGGATTGTATCCAATACCGCCTGGTGATCTGCTTGTGAACCGTGTGAGAAATTTAAACGACAAACATCCAAACCTGCATTAAACATGCTATATAATACATCTGGTTTAGCTGAAGCGGGGCCGAGTGTGGCTACAATTTTTGTTCTGGAATGAAAAGGTTTCATTTAATTATTTGATTTAGCAATGCAGTTTGTGTTTCTAATTAATTATCTAAATTAACTAAACCGCATTAATTTTTATATATATTTTGTTTTGTACAGTTTTATTATAACCCTCAAATATAGTGTAATTAATACACCAAGTATATAATTTTTATATTACCAAATTCTCTTTCGATTTTAATTTAGTTGGGTCTATTTTTGCAGCTACCTGAATATCAGGCAGTTTATTTAATCCGGTTAATAAATAATTCAAATCTTCCTTATCAATAAATTCCTTAATTATTATAAAAAAATCAACATTATTCATTTCTGGAACCAACACACCATCACTACTTTTATTGCTAATTAAGTAATATTCTACCTCTCCTTGCTCAACAAAAAAGTAATATTTAGAGAAATACCACGCTGGTTCGTCAATGTTAAAAAATATTTCGTGGTCATCTATTTTTTCAAAATGAGTATTTAAACGCGTATTAATTTTGTGGCATAATACATAGTCTTTTAGTGGTGCAGTTATCGCAATTAGTATGAAATCAAGGTCTAAGGTTAATTTTAGGTAAGTTTTGTTCAAAACGAAATAAATTATTTACAGAACGAAATTAAAAAACTAATTCTATATTCGCTTGTTATTTGAGAGCCAAAATTATGTCTCGAAATAAAAACATTTGAAAATTGTAAGAATTTATTTTTCTTTGCACAGAATTATTTAACCATTAAATTATAAAATTATGTCTGATATTGCTTCAAGAGTTAAGGCTATTATCGTAGAAAAACTAGGTGTTGACGAAAGCGAAGTTACGCCAGAGGCTTCATTCACCAACGATTTAGGTGCAGATTCTTTAGATACCGTAGAGTTAATTATGGAATTTGAAAAAGAATTCAATGTAGCTATTCCTGATGATCAGGCTGAAACCATCGGTACAGTTGGTCAAGCGATTGCTTATTTGGAAAAAAACGTTAAATAGAATTACGCTTTTTCAGTATAAATGGAATTAAAAAGAGTAGTAGTAACAGGGTTGGGTGCGCTCACTCCTATAGGCAATAATGTTCCCGATTTTTGGGAAGGATTGACTAACGGGGTGAGTGGCGCTGCTCCTATTAAGGGTTTTGATACTGAAAAGTTTAAAACCAAATTCGCATGCGAGGTAAAAAACTTTAATCCGGAAGATTTTTTGGAGAAAAAGGAAGCCCGCAAGCTAGATCCGTTTGTACAGTATGCCCTTGTAGCAACTGAAGAGGCCGTTAAGGATGGAGGTTTCGATTTCGAGAAATTGGATACCAACCGTATTGGTGTTATTTGGGGCGCAGGCATCGGTGGATTGAAAACTTTTTTAGATGAAATTTCGAATTTCGCTAAAGGAGATGGTACGCCAAGATACAATCCATTTTTTATCCCTAAAATGATTGTAGATATTGCTCCAGGGCATATCTCTATCAAATATGGCTTACGTGGGCCAAATTTTGCAACTGTTTCGGCATGTGCTTCTTCTACAAACGCAATGATTGATGCATTTAACTATATCCGTTTGGGTATGGCCGATGTGATTATTAGCGGTGGTTCTGAAGCAATTATTAACGAAGCAGGAATGGGTGGTTTCAACGCCATGCATGCATTATCTACACGTAATGATGATCCTAAAACCGCTTCACGTCCGTTCGATAAAGATCGTGATGGTTTTGTTGCCGGTGAAGGCGCAGGAACAATTATTTTGGAAGAACTTGAACACGCTAAAGCAAGAGGTGCAAAAATTTATGCAGAACTTGTAGGTGGTGGAATGAGTGCTGATGCAAATCACATTACTGCTCCACACCCTGAAGGTTTAGGTGCCAAAATGGTAATGTCTAATGCGATGAAGGATGCAGGTTTAACAACTGCAGATATTGATTACATTAACGTTCACGGTACTTCTACTCCGCTTGGAGATATTAGTGAAACCAAGGCTATTGGTGATTTATTTGGTGAAGATGCTTACAGGTTAAACATTAGTTCTACTAAATCAATGACTGGGCATTTACTTGGAGCTGCTGGCGCTATCGAATCAATTGCTGCAATTCTTGCTGTAAAAAATGATATTGTTCCTCCAACAATTAATCACTTTACAGATGATCCGCAGTTCGATCCGAAATTAAATTTTACATTTAATAAAGCTCAAAAAAGAACAGTTAGAGCAGCGTTAAGTAATACTTTTGGTTTCGGTGGTCACAATGCTTCAGTAATTTTCAAAAAGTACGAGGAATAATTTCATCAGCCCTGCTATATAATTTTGTATGCTAATTAAAAATAGATAACTTAGTTAAATATGCTGATTAGCCGTTAATTGTGTTATTTATTTAATGCCGATATTAAAATTATATAAACTTTACATCTCTCCTGAAAGGGAATTTGTTAAAAAGCTAAAGAATATTCTTGGGTTTATACCAGGTAATGTAGCGCTTTATAAAATGGCGTTCAGGCATCGTTCTGTGGCTAAAGTTTTAAAAAACGGAAGTAGAAGCAGTAACGAAAGATTAGAATTTTTAGGCGATGCAGTTTTAGGCTCAGTAATAGCCGAACTGCTCTTTAAGCATTACCCGTATAAGGAAGAAGGTTTTTTAACCGAAATGCGTTCTAAAATTGTAAATCGTGCTAACCTAAACCAGCTGGCGAAAAAGATGGGCTTTGATAAGTTAATCCAATTTGATCAACGTTCTGTTAGTATTCAAACCAAGCATAATTCTATGTTAGGCGATGCTTTCGAAGCTATTATCGGTGCAATTTACATGGATAAGGGCTACAATTTCACTAAAGAATTTCTGCTTCGCAGGATTGTAAAACCTCACATCGATATTCATACACTTGAGTTAACGGAAACGAATTTCAAAAGTAAACTTATTGAATGGTGCCAAAGACACGGTAAGGATATTATGTTCGAACTGGTTGAGAATGGTGAAGGTGAAAGCAATAAATTGTTTACAATTAGTGCAGTTGTTGAAGGCGAAAAAGTTGGAACTGGTAGGGATTACAATAAGAAGAACGCTGAAAAACTTGCTGCGGAAAAAGCTTGTGAGGCGCTTTCGATTTAGAGTTTTGGTTAACTGTTTGAAGTGATTAACTGGTTAACTGTTCAATTGCTTTTTAAATATTGTTCGACTAAATGACAACCAAACAAGCGCTCATAGGGTTTTATCGGTTTAATAATTTAAATCTTACTGCAGATTTTGAATCGCATTGCGTAAGAGTTTATATTGGTTGCATTTTAGCTCCTGTTCCAAATATAAAGGCAAGAAAAAAGTATCTGAAATTTCATGATCTTCATCATATTATGACAGAATATGGAATTGATAGAGTTGGTGAAAGCGAAATTAGTGCTTGGGAATTGGGTTCGAGAAGTTGTAGAAAGCCATTAATATCCATAATGAATCTTTTTGCATTGTCTACAGGCTTTGTTCTTAAGCCTAAAAGGGTAATCGACGCGTTTTATAGTGGGTGCCGAAGTAAAAATTTGTACTATCTTTCAAATTCTATGGAAGATGCTGAAATTGATAGCCTAAACTTGGTTGATGTCAAGAACAGTCACTTCGAAATAAAATCGACCATTAAATTCAAATGGTTGCGACAAATTGAATTCGCAGGTTATATATTTTTTTCAATGATTATTCACGTTTTTATGCTTGTAGCTGGAAAAACGCTAATCATAGCAGAGTGGATTAAGAATAAGCTTGTAGAAAAGTCTGGTTCGAAAAAATAGAGTAACTGCTTTATTGTTTACTATTTCCCTTTTCCTAAAGTATCAGTAAATTTCTTCGATGATTCTTTAATGTATTTAATGTAATCGTAACTGTTCCAGTATTGTGCTTTTTGAAATTCCGGGCGATAATCAATCATAAACTTTTCTAAAGTATCACCTCTTAATTCTGTGTTGTTTTTAATAATTGATGGATTAAAATAAACATCAATTTGCGATTGCTTTATCTCGTTATCTGCATATCTGCCAAACCGTCTTGCATTTTTTGGTTCTTTACCAAATAAGTTATAGAGTGCATTTAGTGGTTGAAATACAGCAGAAAGAAATGATGATTTTCCGCCATTATAAACGCCCTTGTTTTGGAATTCTTGTTTAATTTCTGATAAGTCTTGCTTTTTTGTATTGCCGTAAATGGTTACATCATTTAAAGCCGTACTTCCTCTTATCAAATAAATTAAAATATCTTGTTGACCGTGAATGATTATTCGTTGATCGTTTAAATAAGTTTTACCGATTAGAAGTGTATCACCAACGGCTGCTTTAATTTGAAACATGCCCAAATCATTACTGGTAACACCAATTTTGGTGCGTAAATTGGTGATATTGGCAAGCGCAACCCTAACATTTGCTCCCTTTTCAAATACAACACCTTTTACAATAAAATCCTGAGCTTTTAGTGATGTATTTAAGCAGAAAATAATGGCAGGTAAAAGGAGATAAAAGTATTTGTTGAGTTTCATTCGGTGCGATATTTCTTGTAAAATTAACAATTGTTGCTTAAGTAAACTGTTAAAAAAACGTTAATAAGGGTAATAATGTTTGTATTGTTGTTTTATTGAAGCATCTTATAGTACAGTTCAATGGCTGAAAATTAAAACTCCAAACTTATTTTTCTATCTTTGCGCATGATAAAATCCATGACAGGATACGGACTGGCAACAGCCGATTATGCAAATGCTAAGTATAGTGTCGAAATCAAATCGCTCAACAGTAAATTTCTTGAGCTGAATTTAAAATATCCAAAAGCTTTTTCTGATAAAGAATTGATTCTACGCAATATCTGTAGTAAAGATATCGAACGTGGAAAAGTTAGTTTAAGCATTACTGTTGATAGAAATTTAGGTGAAGTTACCGGAGCAAATATCAATACTGCCTTGCTTGCACATTACTATAACCAATTATTGGCTGTTAATAATGAGTTACAAGCAAATAGCAATAACTTATTACAAACTGCTTTAACCTTTCCTGAGGTAATTAGCTACAAGGAAGAAAGTGTTAGTGAGGATGAGTGGAATGAATTATATAAAATCTTTAGTGAGGCCTTAGTTAATTTCAACAAGTTTAGAACAGATGAAGGCGCTGTTTTAAAAGCAGATTTAGAGTTAAGAATCAAAAATATTCTTTCTTATTTTAAATCGGTTGAAGAACTTGAGCCTAAAAGAATTACGGCCATCCGTGATAAATTTTCTCAATTTTTAGATGAGGCTGTTGGGAAGATTAATATTGACCAAAATCGCTTTGAGCAGGAGTTAATTTACTACATCGATAAAATCGATATTACTGAAGAAAAAACTCGTTTAAAAAGCCACTGTGATTACTTTCTTCAAACTTTAGGAAGCAAAGAGGCAAATGGTAAAAAATTAGGCTTCATCTCTCAGGAAATTGGTCGTGAGATTAATACAATGGGTGCAAAAGCAAATGATGCGCAAATGCAGCAGTTTGTTGTGGGCATGAAAGAGGAATTAGAAAAGATTAAAGAACAATTATTAAATGTATTGTAGGGTTTAAAAGTTGAAATGTTGCAACGTTTCAACTTTCTAACTTTACAACTTCAGTCATAAGTATGCAAGGCAAATTAATTATATTTTCAGCACCATCGGGAGCAGGTAAAACCACAATAGTACATCATTTACTTAAAAAATTTCCTGAGCTGAGTTTCTCCATTTCAGCTACAACCCGCGAATCAAGAGGTGCGGAACAGCATGAAAATGATTATTATTTCATTTCAAAAGAAGAGTTTTTGCATAAAGTTGCTCATCAGGAATTTGTAGAGTTTGAAGAAGTTTACAATGGAACTTTTTACGGAACCTTACGTTCGGAAATTGACCGCATTTGGAACGATGGCAAGCAAGTAATTTTTGATATTGATGTAGAAGGCGGACTTCGTTTAAAAAGAAAATATGAAGAAGATGCTTTAGCCATTTTTGTTCAGCCACCATCATTAGAAGTATTAAAAGAACGTTTAAGCGGCCGCGGAACTGATAGCGCTGAAAAGCTTCAGGAACGTTTTATAAAAGCAGAAAAGGAATTGCTTTATGCAGATAAATTTGATGTGATTTTAAAAAATTACGATTTAGAAATCGCTTGCGCAGAGGCTGAAAAACTGGTTGGCGATTTTTTGAATAAATAGTTTGACGTTTCAAATAAACTCAAAGCCTAAAAAATGAAAATCGGTCTTTTCTTTGGTTCTTACAATCCAATACACACCGGTCATTTAATTATAGCAAATTACATGGCAAACCATACTAATTTAGATGAAGTATGGTTTGTTCTATCTCCACATAATCCATTAAAAGAGAAAAGTGGCTTAGCCAATATGTACGACAGATTGGAAATGGCTACTTTAGCAACCGAGAGTGCTGTAAATATTCGCGTGAGCAATATTGAGTTTAACTTGCCACAACCATCATACACAATTGATACATTAACGCATTTACATGAGCGTTATCCTAATAATCAATTCGTTTTAATTATGGGTGCCGATAATTTGGTATCCTTTAAAAAATGGAAAAATTATGAGGTTTTGTTAAAGAACTACGAGATTTATGTTTATCCTCGCCCAGGTGCAGATGTGAGTGATTGGGAAAATCATCCATCGATAACTTTTACCCAAACTCCTTTGATGGAGATTTCATCTACATTTATTAGAAAAGCAATTTCTGAAAATAAAAACGTACAGTTCTTTTTACCTGATAAGGTGATCGATTTTATCGAAGCAAAAGGAATGTACAAATAATTCTCAAAGAGATAAACTATATCTTCTGTTAGTACAACAAAAAGATAGTAGGTTTTTTATGCAAATCTATCGGCTCTTTTCGCCAGTTGTACACGCTTTGTGTTTTTATAAATTCATCATCAGCAGTTAAATTACTGGCTATGCAAAGCTGAGTATTAGGTTTACAGCTTTTTAATACCTCTTCTAACATTTGGTTGTTGCGAAAAGGCGTTTCGATAAAAATTTGAGTTTGCTTGTAACGGCTAGCCGATAAATCTAAATCTTTAATTCTTTTAGTGCGCTGTTCTTTATCAATCGGTAAATATCCCCAGAAAGCAAAACTTTGCCCGTTAAAACCAGACGCCATTAAAGCTAAAAGTATTGAACTTGGTCCAACTAAAGGAACTACTTTAATACCTCTTTTATGCGCTTCTGCAACAATATCAGCGCCTGGGTCTGCAATACCCGGACAACCCGCCTCGCTCATTAAACCCACATCTTTTCCGGCTTTAAGCTCATGGAAAAACTGATTTAAATCGTTACGGTTATGTTTGCCATAATCATGTACAAGTAAATCTTTTTGAGGGGTTTTTAAACCTGCTTCCTTTAAAAATCTTCTCGCAGTTTTGCTATTCTCAACAATATAGGTATCAATTTGATTAATCGTTTCTACCAAATATGGTGTGAAAGTTTTAGCTGCTGCTTCTTCTGCCAGCGGTACAGGGATAAGGTATAAAGTGCCATTTTGCATGGTACAAAAATACTTACAATAAATAGAATATATGTTCTAAAATTAATATAGATGGCAATATATTCTATTTTATAAACAGTGGTGTAGCAAATTTTATTCCTGATTGACTCATTTACCGCACAATTAATATTAGTTCAAACCGTTAATTATTAGTTAAATATGCCCTGCATGGCAATATTTTCAAATATTTAATAAAACTATGCATGCATATTAAACCAAATATAAAATTGGTTCTCTAATTGATACACACAGATTAGGTTATTAAATAAACACACAAATGAAAACACTGAAAACTACGGCACTTGTGCTGGGGCTTTTTTCGCTCCTTGCCGGAACCACAACCTTAGTCAGGGCGCAGGGCTATGAAGAAAATTACCAGAATGACGGTTATAATACTGGTAATGTTTCTATGCAAACTTTTTACGATGAACTTTCTCCTTATGGCACCTGGATTCAAGACCCGCAGTATGGTTATGTTTGGCGCCCAGATGTAGATCAGAACGAATTTCGCCCTTATTACACAAATGGTAGATGGGTAATGACTGAATATGGTAATACCTGGGTTTCGAATTACGATTGGGGTTGGGCACCATTTCACTATGGAAGATGGGTGATTAACAACTATAGACAGTGGATTTGGTTACCGGACACAAATTGGGGGCCAGCTTGGGTTGATTGGAGAAGTGGAGATGGATATTACGGTTGGGCACCAATGGCACCTGCAATTAGTATTAGCTTAAGTTTTGGTCGTCGTTATGTTGTGCCAGAGTTTTGCTGGAATTTTATTCCTCAAACCAATATTTACATCAATAGATTCCCGAGATACGATTACGGAAGAAATAATGTTTACATCCGCAATACAACCATCATAAACAACACTTATGTATACAACAGAAGAAGTTATTATGGTGGTCCAAGAATGGAAGATATTAGAAGAGCAACGAACAGAGATGTAAGGGTTTATCGTTTCGAACAAAGTAACAGACCTGGTGCAGGAAGAATTAATGATAGAGCGGTTTCAATCTATCGCCCAAGACCAGAACGTGGTTCAGTTGATAACAGAAGTGCTGCACCTAGAAAATTTGAGCAAGGTAATGCCGGTTTTAACAGAAATGGTAGGGGAGATACTGGTTATGCAAACCGCGACCAGAGAGATGGAAACAGAAATGATAATCGCTCTGGAGAACGAAACGATAACCGAATGACGCAGCCAAACAGAAGAGATAACGGAAATGTAGATAATCGTAGAGATAATCAACCTAATAACCGTCCTGATGTTTATAATCGTGACGCAAACGGAAGAACCGAAAGAGCGAACCAGAATTTAGGCGATGCTGAGCAAAGAAACAGGCAGACAATGGAACGTACAAGAGAACAGGGAAACCGTGATCAAGAACGTATTCAGCAAATGCAACAACGTAGCCAGCAAGAGCGAGTAAGCAGAGAACAGCAAAATACCCAGCGTAGCGAACAAATTCAGCAGCAGCGTTCGCAACAAGCTGAACAGCAACGTCAGCAAGTGGATCAGCAAAGGGCTCAAAGAAGTGAACAGATGCAACAGCAGCGTTCGGCTCAAATGGAACAACAAAGAGCACAGCGTAACGAACAAATGCAACAGCAACGTTCTCAACAAGCAGAACAGCAACGCCAGCAAATGGATCAGCAGAGAGCTCAACGTAGTGAACAGATGCAGCAACAACGCCAACAACAGCAAGAACGTTCGCAGCAAATGCAGCAACAAAGAAATGAGCAAATGCAGCAGCAGCGTCAACAACGTATAGAAAGACCTGAAACTAGACAACAAGCACCTCCGCAACAACAAAATAGAGGTGGTGGAGAAAGAAGTAGTGAAGGCGGTCGCCCTACAAGAGGTGGCAGAGGTTAAAATAAAAGTCCCGATGAAAATCGGGACTTTTTTAATTTTTATGCCTGACCAGCGGCTTCGGGTAGTGTTTTCAAATCACTTCCTCTAAAAGTAGTTTTGGCGTTGGGATGAATATTTTCAGGGTCTAAAAGAAAAGTAGATAGTCCTAATTCCAAGCCGAATTTTATCTCAGATTCCGCATCATCGCCAATTACTAAAATATCTTCGGAATTTAAATTGTGTTTTTTTATCAACGCTTCAAAAGCATCCTTTTTATTTTGGTTTGAGGTTGTAACATCAACAACATAAACCTCTTCAAAATCATCACTAATGCCTAGCATTTTAACTTTGGTGGTTTGTTTTCTCAAAAAACCTGCCGTTACAATAAATTTTCTGCCTTTTAAATTTTTAATGTAATGGTAATCTTCAGATGGATTTAACGGTGCGGTTACTTCTCCGGTTACAAGATATTTAATTGCACTATCAATAGCCGATTGTTTAAAGCCATATTTAGTTGCAACCTTTTGGAAAGGCGTTCTAAGCATTTCTGCTTTTGCTAGTTGATATTTTTCATCAGAAATTCCCAAATCTTCATTTTCTAAAACATTATAAAGTCCACCCATTAATTGTTCTTCATTAGTTTTGGTGAAATAAATGGTGTTGTCTAAATCGATAAAAAATATATTTTTCATTATGGATTGGTTTTTGTGTTATTAAAAAAATAAAAAACAGCGAGCACTAATTTATGTTTAATATTTAAAAATTAAGATTATGACAAAGGAAACAAAAATTATAGTAGGCGTATTAGCCGGAGCAGCTCTAGGTGCTACAATTGCATTAGCATTATCTTCAGATTCTAATAACGATGTTAAAAATAAGGTATCGGATTGGTTCTGCGATTTGCTAGACTCCTCAAAAGAAAAATTAGCTGATTTGGCTGGCAAAGCAAGCGGAGTTGCCGATAAAGTGAAAGATAAAATATCTGATATAAAAGCTTAAAAATAATTGGAGATGCCGGATAATTCCGGCATTTTTATTCAATTATAATTTCTAACCATCGATAAATGAAAATTGCCTTTCATGGTGCTGCCCGAACAGTTACGGGTAGTAAACACCTTATTACGCTCAAAAATAACACTCAAATATTATTAGATTGTGGCCTTTTTCAAGGCATGGGACACGTTACTGATAAGCTAAATGGCTTTTTTGGTTTCGACCCAAAGAAAATAACCTATCTGGTTTTATCTCACGCACATATAGATCATTGTGGATTACTGCCACGTTTAGTTGCCGAAGGCTTTGATGGTAAAATCTTTTGCACGGCCGCAACTATGGATTTAGCAAGAATTTTAATGATGGATTCTGCAAAAATACAGATGCAGGATGCGGAATTTTCTAACCGCCATTTAAAGCCAGGACAAGAAAAAGAAGAACCACTTTACACTGATGAAGATGTGACCAAAGCAGTGGGGCTGATGAAAATTGTGGATTATGAGGAGGATTTTGAAATACAGCCTGATATTCGTTTAAAATTTACAGATGCTGGTCACATTTTAGGAAGTGCCGCCGTTCATTTAACCATAACCGAAGATGGTAAATCAACAAGAATTACATTTAGTGGTGATGTTGGAAGATATGGCGATTTATTGCTGAAAAGTCCGCAACAGTTTAGCCAAGCTGATTATATTTTAATGGAATCTACCTATGGCGATTCTTTGCACAAAGATTTAGAGCCTATTGAAGATATGCTTTACGAGGTAATAAACAATACTTGTAAGGTGAAAAAAGGCAAAGTTATTATTCCTGCGTTTAGCGTTGGGCGTACACAAGAACTTTTATATGCTTTAAACAGTATGGAATTAAAGCATAAACTGCCCGATGTTCAGTATTATGTTGATAGTCCTTTATCATCAAAAGCCACTGAAATTTTAAAAAATCATCCTGAAGTTTACAATAACGGAGTTAAAGAGATTTTAAAAATCGACCATGATATTTTTGCCTTTAAAGGTTTGCGTTTTATCGAAAGTGTAGAAGAATCAAAGGCTTTAAATGCTGATCCACGACCGTGTGTAATTATTTCTTCATCAGGAATGGCAGAAGCTGGACGTGTAAAGCACCACATCAGAAATAACATCAGCAACTCTAAAAATACAATTCTAATGGTTGGTTATTGTGAGCCATCATCGTTAGGGGGCCGCTTAATTGCCGGACAAAAAGTTGTAGAAATTTTTAATGATGAGTACGATGTTAAAGCAGAAGTAAAATCGATTAAATCGATGAGTGCCCATGGAGATTACGAAGATTTACTACAGTTTTTATCTGGTCAGGAGCCAGAAAAAGTTAAACAAATGTTTCTTGTTCATGGAGAATATGATGTGCAACAAAATTTTGCAACGAGGTTAAAAGAACATGGATTTAAGCATGTGGCCATTCCGGAGTATCATCAGGAATTTGAATTGGAATAGATTTATTTTAAGATAGTTTTTCATCACCAAAAAAGAAGCAACTTACAAATTGCTTCTTTTTTTATGCTTTAGTCTTTCAGCTTTCCTCGTTATCTTTGCCGAATGGACGTTTTTGGAAAAGCTTTAACAGATTTTTATAAAACCGGCGAAGCCGACACGCTCTGGCTGCACAATTCTTACGATGAGCCGGAAGAAATGCCTGTTGATTTTTTCTTCAGAGATGACGAAGACATGCCTGTACTCGAATTACAAGCCTTACAGATGTGTACGGGTAAAGTATTGGATATTGGAGCGGGAGTTGGTAGTCACGCTTTGGTACTGCAAGCCTTTAATGTTGATGTAACCGCAATAGATATTTCAGAAGCAGCAGTTAAAATTATGAATGATAGAGGTGTTAAAAAAGCGCTTCATCATGATATTTTTAACTACACAGAAAAGTTCGATACCATTTTAATGCTAATGAATGGAATAGGTTTAACCAGAACTTTGCCTGGCTTTAAAGATTTTTTAATTAAACTAAAATCTCTGATAAATCCCGATGGACAAGTTCTTTTTGATACATCGGATATTGCTTATTTATATGAAGATTTGCCTAAACCTCAAAACCAATATTACGGAGAGGTTTCTTATCAATATGAATATAAAGGTGAGAAAGGAAACTGGTTTAATTGGTTATATATCGACCAACAAACCATAGCCGAAATCTCAAAAGAAACCGGTTGGGTTAGCGAAATTGTTTTTGATGATGATGAAGACCAATATTTAGTTAAATTAACTTTAGCGCAATAATTTTAAAGTTACAAAGCTTTTTTAACGGCTATTTTTATTAAGACTATAGCGCTATGAGTTATTTAGAGCGTAGAAAAATCTTTGAACCTTTGGATTTTCAGGTTCAAAGATTTCCGGGCTGCATTCGAAATGGCAGAATATCTATACGTTTTTAGAATCTAAAGAAAGTATCTTTTCCGCCAACCTTTCCACCAAAGTTTTGAATATTATAGGTAAAAGTTAACATTGAATATCTGCCTAAGTTATTGTATCGCGAATCCCGTATAGAATTATCTGTAATAGTCACATACCTTCTTGTATTTGTGTTAAGGATATCATTAACAGAAAATTTAATTTGAGCCCTATCATTTTTTAAGAACAGGTATGTTAAACCGGCATTCCATATTTGAATTTTATTGTTAAATCCCGCAACTGTTTGTGTGTTGTAGTTTATACGATAAGTGGTTTCCCATACAAGCTTTTTTGGTAAGCGTATAATAAGTTCGCTATCGCTTAAATGGGTAAAATAATTAATGTTGGTGAAATAGCTGTCATCGTATCTGCTGTTATTTATGCCTAAGTTGTAGCTGGTTGATATTTCAATTTTATCATTAAGGTTAATTTTGCCACTTACACGCGGATTAAGACTTAAAATTTTTGCGTAACTGCGAATATTATTCACTTGAACTAGATTGCGGGTAAAGTTTGTATAAAAACCTGTACCCAATGTAATTTGTCTTTTGTCCTTTTTAATATCCTTACTGAAATTTAAGCCTGCATTTAACCTTATAATTCCATCAACATTGATTGGTATTGATGTTTGTAATCCATTTGCTGCAATTGTTCTAGCCATTACTACTGCATCATTATCAATACTCGCACTTCCGTATGCATTGTAATTTAAGGTGTTTTTTACATCATATTTATAAAGATTTAGGTAAACCTGATGTGTTTTTGTTGGCACTAAATTCGGATTTCCATTTTGAACATAGAGTGGATTGGTATTATTGGCCACAGGCTGAATGTAATTTACATCAGGTTCTCGAAAACTTGGAGTATAATCGATACTGAAATCCTTATAACGGATTATTGCTGATGGTGCTAAAAATGTAAAATTCTGACTAAATGAAGGATAACTTGTAAAGCTATTTTTTAGGTTTATTGTATTAAAGACCAATCCTGGTTGTATAGTTAGAAACTTTGTTGCTTTCCACCTTAAGGATGTACGATTGTTTGTTTTATAACCTTCTTGATTTACGGTTTGAGAAAGTGTTGGTACAGCAATGTCATAGGCCTGATTTGTTGGGTCTTTATAAAAAGTTGCTAAAGCATTTTCATTATCCAAGTAATTTGAATTTGTGGCAAGGGTTAGGCTTAGTTTTTTTGATAGCGTTCTGTTGAAGTTTAAACTTAAATAAGCACCTTGATTTTTGATGTTGTTATCCCTCAGCTGATCTAGTATCTGTGTAGAATTTGGATTATAAAAATTACTAATTGTATTGTTATAATAGTCGATAAAATTGTTCTTTTTGGTTAAGTTTAAAGTTGTGTTTAAACTGCCTTTGCTTTTCCTAAAATCTTTCCAATAATTTGTCGAAAGTTGATAATCAATATTATCACCAACAGTTCGCGATTCATTATAGCCGTTATTAAGTTCAACTTCATTAATATTTCTGGTTCTTGTAAGTAGCAAACCAGTGTTTCTGATATTGTTTATGGTAACAGATGGAGAAATTGTTACTTGATTCAAACTGTCGATTTTAAATTCGCCACGACCACTGATATTATGATTATATGTTTTATTCAGTTGATTCTGGTTTGTAGTTGAAAGCAAATCACCTGTTCCAAGACTCTGTCTTGAATCTATCAATGTAATATTCTCCTGATCACTTAAGCCGAAAAAGTACTTTAAATTAATTTTTGCGCCTTTTTTTGTTAACGTATTAAAATTTGCACCTGCCCCTACCGATTTTTGTATACCACTTGCCGCACCACCAAAACTTACACCATTAAGTGCATAACCGCCATCACTGTTAACCATCATAGAGTTTATCCCAGAACGTTGCATTCCTCCAATTCTCATTACATCACTAATTGAAAATCCAGGCTTGTTTACATTGTTCCCGTAACCTAAAATACTTACCTGTGTAGTATCTCTAAAGAAATTCATGATTCCACCAGCCTCAAAACGACCGTTAGGGACTCCACCACCACCATAAATTTTTCCAAAAGCACCTTGTTTTATGGCTTTCTTAAGCTTCAGGTTAATTACCTGAGGTGTATTAACGGCTAGTAAATCAGGGTCGGCTCTCTTTGCTTCCTTATCGTCCATAACTTGTATCTTATCAATAATATTAGCAGGTAAATTCTTCGTGGCGATTTGCTGATCTCCTCCAAAAAACTCTTTTCCATCTACCAAAATTTTGCTAACAGTTTTGCCGTTAACCTGTATCGAACCATCAGCTGCAATTGCTACACCGGGTAGTTTTTTCAATAAATCCTCAACAACTGCCGATGGTAAAGTTTTAAATGATTCTGCATTAAACTCAATTGTATCTTTACGAACGATAACAGGTGGTCGTTCGGCTACGATGTTTACTTCGTTTAAATCATTTGCTTTAGTAGAAAGATATATCGAACCCAAGTTGATGTTTGGGTTTTCTGCTGTTACTTCAACTTCTTTGCGATAAGTTGCATATTGCCAGGCTGTAACAACCAAACGATATTTTATGCCAACTTGAAGGTTATTGATCTTAAAAATACCTTTATCATCAGATAATTTATAAGTGATTAATACACTATCGCCAACCTTATAAACTGAAACTGTTGAGTAATTCAACGTTGTTTTATGGTTAGCACTATCGGCTAAAATACCTGAAATACTGCCGTTTTTCTGAGCAAATAATACACAAGAAATTAATAAAAGAAGTACTGAGAGTAAGAGTTTCTTCATGTTCTGTTGGTTGAACTGCTTTGTTTTTTGGTCCGTTTAATTTTGTTTAGTGCTAAATAGGGTAGCCTAATTAATTTACAGACGCAATTTTTGTTAATATGTTGCACATAATTTAATATAACTAAACTTTTAGGTAAAGATAGTTCGAAGGAATGAGCATTTAAAATGAAAAGTAGAAAAATTAAAAAATAGGTTGAAATAAAAAATCCTTCTTCAATAAAATGAAGAAGGATTAAGGTTTTATTGGATGTAATATTACTTCAATTCGTTATAACTTATAATTTTAACATCTTTATTTTTAGCTAAAATTTCTTCCATTATCTTGCGGTGCGCTGCACCAACGCCTACTACAACTCTTTTAGCTTTTTTAGCTTTTGCCTGGTCGATTACGTTTTTGCACATTCCTTCATTTCTCAATGTCCATTGTGCAATCATTTCTTTAACGGTTTCGGTTGGGAAACCAGCATAGCCAAAGAATTTTTTGCCTCCATAAAAATTCCATGCATCATTAAGCTCAGCATATTTATCTGTATTCATACCTGCATATTCATCATCTTTAAATTTCTTTTCTTCTTCATCAGCATAGCTAGAATATTCTTCAATTGCCTTTATAGTCTTGGCTTCTGGTGAAAGCGCATCGGCTTTTGCTTTGGCAGATAAAATTTTAAAAATCGAATCTGTTTTGCCCCACGCAACACTCCAAGGTTCGTCATAGGTTTGGCAATCCATATTGTAAATTTGGTTTTGACCTAACTGGTAAATTAAAGGGAAGAAAATTTTGTTGTACTCGCTTCCAGGGCGAAGAATATTTAACTTTTTCAAAGAATCTGTGCCGCCAAACATTTTATCGTACGCTGCCTTTTCTTCCTTTCCGAAGTTAGGTTTCATATAATTATCCAAAACGTAAACCTGATAATCAAAATTTCCTCTATCCCAGGTTTTAGCATATTCAACGGCTAAATCCATTCTTGTTTTATGGTAATTTGGAAATGATGAAAGCGCTTTTTGATTTTTCTTAATTAAGGATGATGAATTTTTAGCAGTTTCTGGATTTAGTTTTTCAATGTAATTCACTTTCGTTTTAAAACCTTTTTTAGCCCAATTGCTATCATCCAGTTTTGCATAATCTCCTGCCGGGATGTATTCTCCAAAAACCATATCAGGCTTAAAATTTTTCAGTTTTTCGATAACTGCCTGAAAGTTCTGCGTTGATTTTGAATTGTTATGACTTGAGCCAACAATAACAATTTCTATTTGGGCTTTTGAAGTTATGGCCAGGCCAATTAAGATTAATAATGCAAGGCCTGCTTTGTGTATCTTTTTCATAAGGAATCTTGTTTTGATTTGTTGATTCAAAGATGTGCAGAAGATACAAGTAGGGATATTTAATTATCCGAACTGCCCGAAATTTTATCCCAAAGCTATTATTGATATTATGAAAGAAGACGTTTGACGTTACTCCATCAATCTTCTATTAAAGTTTATTATCAGCTTAAATAAATCATTGTATTCGGTAAGTGGTAGGTTTTTTTCTACATCAAATATATCGTGGTAGGCGCTTGGCCCACCTTGAGTGTAAAAAAAGAAAGCCGGAACACCACTTTCAGTAAAGAAATAATGGTCGCTGTTTGCTGCTTTTCCTCTCGAATTAATTTTTGAAATTAACTTTTGTTCGTTATTAATCTCATTTAGTAAAGTAAAAGCTTTCGGGTACACGCTTGCATTAACAACAGTCATTCCGTTTTCGCCTGTTCCTACTAAATCCAGGTTAATCAAAAACTTAATGTTTTTTAGTGGAATCAAAGGATTTTCTACAAAATGTTTAGACCCAAGTAAACCGGCTTCTTCAGCAGCAAAACATACAAAGGCAACTGAATAAGGTTGTGGATTTGCAGTATAATACTTCGCAAGACTTAATAAAGTTGCTACACCTGCAGCATTATCATTTGCGCCTGGAAAGTAAGTTTTTGCACCCATTCCGCCCAAGTGGTCGTAATGTGCGGTTATCATTAAAACTGAATCTGGGTATTTTGTGCCCTTTACAATTCCAACTACATTTGAAGCCTTGAAATCAGAGATAAACTTATTTTCGATATCAATTCGAATAGTTTTCGGCGTTTCTTTAAAATTGTTTTTATTAATCTGTATGCTGGTTTGGGTAGAAATCTCAGAAGCAACCGACCATGTTAATTTATCTTTTAATAAAACTTCTAAGTTGGGCAAAGCTTGAAATTTCGTACTATCTATTCTTTGTAGATTGGTTTTTTTATTTATCGATGGACTTTCATTATTAATAATGAAATCTTTTCCTGGAGTAAGTTTCTTACCATTAATCTCAACCAGCATTTTGCCGGGGAAAGTATTAACCGCAAAAGTAAAATCTTGCTTGTAGTTTTCACTAAGTGAGGATAAACCAATCTTTTTGTATTCGGATGATAGGAAATCTGCTGCTTTTGCCATTCCATCTTTTGTGTAACCTCTGCCCCAAAATGTTTTTGATGTTAAAGTTTTAACGATATTTCTAGTATAGGTTGAATCTTGAGCGAAACTATTTATCGAAATAAATAGAAGCAATGGCAGAAGTATTTTCTTAAAGGATAAAATTTGCATAAGCTAATTTAGCGAATGAAATCAAACTCAAAATAAAAGCCGTTTAAATTTACATTAAACGGTTTCAAGGGATGTGATTCTTTGCGTATTATTTAGCTAAGTAAGGTTGCAAAGCAGTTTTTACTTTTTCTTTATTCTGTGCTGCGGTCCATTTTTCTTTAATAGATTGGTCGCCAAGGTTAAAAAGTGTTTCGTAAAGCAGTTTGCCATTAGCCATTGTTTTTACCTTAAATGTGTCGTTTGAGCCGATAATATCCGCCCATGAGCTACGTACATCTGCCCAATAGGTTTGCTGGCTTGCCCACCATTTTTGTGCATAATCAAAAGTTTTAGGGTCAATCTTGGTAAATTCTTCATAACCTTTCTCTACTGCAATTAATTTATCACCTTGTGGAGAACGTACAATTTTTTTATTGTCTTGTTCGAACATCCAACCATCTTTTGTAATGGTAATTCTGCTGCCGCGATTTAAAACATTATAATCTTTACGCACTGTAGATTCTCTTCTTGGAAGTGGAGAGTCTGTTTCGCTAGACCACGCATCGTGTCCGCCAATATGGCTCCATGTTCCAATTCCCTGGTAACGCGGACTATCATCAACCTGATATACTTTTTGAGTCCACTTTCCTTTTACATCAGCAGCGGTTAAATTTCCTTTTTTCCAGGCATTATCTTGAGTGTAAAGCATAATGTTGGTGTCTTCATAAGTCCAATCCTGGCGCCAGTGTTTAATAACTGTAGAATCGTTAATTGCCAACATGTGTTGAATTACAATTCTCTTTGGCTCATCTATAATAATTTCAGCCCATTCGTTTCCGTGGCTTCTGTAAGGTTTGCTGAACTGATAATTTGCATCAGGAGAAGTTACTTCGCCATAGTTGAAATTTACTTTATAAAAGCCAGCCAATGATTTAATGGCTTTTCGGTCTTGCTCTAATTTGTCTTGAGCGTTAGCACTTGCAATTGAGATTCCTGCGAGTACTAAAATTAAGTTTAAAATTTTCATTTTATGTTTAATTATGATTGTGTTTATTAAATCGCAACTGCGGGGTTTTTCTTCTTTTTCTTTCTACCCAACCAAATGATGAAGCCGGTAATTGGTAAACTCGCAGCAATTAAACTGGCGAAAAAGGCTAAAATTTTTCCGGGTAAGCCAAGTATTGCTCCAACATGGATATCGTAATTCATCCGGTAAATTTTATCGGCAACTGTCGCATTTTTAATTTTTCCGAAAACATGTTTAACTTCCAGTTCTTTCAGCGTATGCTGGTCATAATATCTGTAATCAGCTTTCCAGTAAGTTTCAGGATCTGGGTTTTTAGCAATTTCTATTGAGGCTTTTTCATTTTCCGGAACGTGAACATCAATGCTACCTTCAAAGTCTGGATCGCTTTTTAAGTAGGATTGCCAAATTTTATCAGCGGCTGATGCGTTAATTTTCAAGTTTGTATTTGATGTAGTATCAGAAAAAGTTTCAGTAAATTGTGTTAAAGATTTTCCACCTGATGTTGTAAAGTACACTGATTTAGCAAACCATTGAAAACCCATTACCATTCCTGTTAAAGCAATAAATATTGCTACCCAAGTCATATAGAAACCCAGAATGTTATGAAAATCGTAATTCAGCCTCTTCCACTTTGCATTCCATTTTATTGAAAAACGTTGTTTTGATGCGGCTTTTGTTTTTGGCCACCATAATACTAATCCCGAAATCAAAAGAAGGACAAAAATTAATGTAGCGCTTGTTAATATTGGCTGGCCAATTTCTGGAGGAAGCCATAGGTAGTAATGCCCCATGATAACTATTCTAAAGAAATCATCACTCATGTTTTTAACTTTCAGCACTTCGCCAGTGTATTGATTTACAAAAACAATGTAATAATACTCTGGGTCGAAATTATAGTAAACAACTTGTGTTGCTTTGCCAGGCTGGTAAGTAACACTATGGGCATGTTTATTTGGAAGTGCCTTATCAGCAATATTTTTTAGCTGCGTAGGTGATAATAAAGCTTTGTTTTGAATTTCCAGTTTTCTATAGGGTTGTGTTACGTTTTCAATCTCTTTTTCAAAAGCTAAAATACAACCTGTGATACCCAAAAAACATACAAATAGCCCGGAAATTAACCCGAGCCATAAGTGAATTTGTCCAATCCAATATTTTAAAGTTTTTTTCTTTTTCTTTACAAACATTGATGTTAATTAAAATTTATAAGCAACGCTAATTCTGTAATTTCTTGGGGCTTCTGCCTGATAGTAGTAAGCATTTAACCATTGGTAGTAAGAACCACTGAATAAGTATTTATTAAGGATGTTAAAGGCATTACCCGTAATTTTAAATTTCGGACGCTCATAAAATAAACCACCATCCAATTTAAAGTAGTTTGGTAACTTTTGCAGACCAACACTCCAGGTATCAGTTGCTCTATCGGCTAAATATGTAAAGCCAGCAGAAATTCCTGAACCTTTTAAAGCGCCTTCTTGTAAAGTGTAAGTTAACCAAGCATTCGATACGTGTTTTGCAAAACCAGGAATAACATCTCCAACATTAATGCCTGTAACACCAGGCGTAACTTCTGTTACTTTAGCATCGGTATAAGCATAGTTTGCTATTAAAGTTAATCCATCGGTAATTTTACCTCTTAAATCAAACTCAATTCCTTGTGCTCTTTTTTCTCCTAAAACAACACTGAAATTAGTCCCAGGTGTGTTGGTTGGGTCGGCTGTTAACTCATTTTGTTTAAGTATTCTATACGCTGATAAAGTGGTGTTCCATTTACCATCAAACCAATCTTTTTTAATACCGATTTCGTTATTTGTTCCGGTAATTGGCTGTACTTTTCCACCATTACGAAGTAAACCACTTTGTGGTGTAAACGCTTCATCGTAAACTGCGTAAATTGCTGTGTTTTTATCAAGCGATACACTTAAACCAACTCTTGGCGTAACTTTTTTAGCTTTATCTGGTGCACCACCCCAAGCTGCCTGACTTACATAAGTATAACGACCAGCCAATGTTAAACGGATTCTGTTTTCCCAGAAACCCAATTCATCCTGAATGTAGCCACTTAAATATTTAGAATCCATTAAACCGCCTGCACTAATTGCTCTTTGTTCTAAAGAGGTTGTGCGGTTAAAGTTTGGATAACCATTTGCAGGGAAACCATAATTCGGATTATTCAAATCAAATGGAGAAGAAGCTAAATCCAAATCATGAGACTGACCCCAATCTGCTAAATAATTTTTCTTTCCGCCATCAAAACCAGCCAAAATACGGTGATTAATTCCTCCGGTTTTAACTTGTCCGTTGATGAATAACTGCGCTAACTTCATGCTGCTTTCTGCATCCCAAATTGCAACGTTTCTGATAACTGTGCTATTCGCATTTACTGCCGAAGGCCATGAACTGTAACCCATTTGGTCATATTTGAAATATGCTGCTTGTGCCGTTAATTTCCAGTTCTCATCAAAATTGTGTTGTAAGTTTAAAAATAAACTTTGGTCGTTAATCCGTGTTGGCGGAACACCAGGCTGAGTCATTGTTAACTCTCTTGGGTATGCAGCATAACCATTTGGTGAGAAAATGTAATAAGAACCAACCTCAGTCATTTTTGCATTTTGGAATGTATATTCCGCAGTGATTTTCGTTTTATCGGTAATCTGATAACTTAAAACAGGAGAAATGCTGTATCTGTCGTTCTGCTCGTATGGTCTGAATGAACCTTTGGTTTGTGCAGCACCATTTAACCTGAACAATAATTTACCATCGCTTGTTAACTTACGGTCTAAATCGATAGATGTTCTGTATAGATCATAACTTCCTAAAGTGAAGGAAACTTCACCACGATTGAAGCCTGTAGGTTTTTTAGTTACTACGTTGTACATTCCACTTGGGTCGCCGTTACCCAACATAAAACCAGCCGGGCCTTTAACAAACTCAATATGATCTACAAAGCTCATATCTTCGGTAAGTGGCCCCCAGAATGATGAAACTACATTAAAACCATTACGCATTGCCTGAATTTGAGAACCACGCATTGTAATGTTTGTGTACATGTCTCCCCAGTGTTCTAAACGCACTGCGCCACTCACGTTTCTAATCAAACCATCGCTCATGCTTATGATTTGTTGGTCTTTAATAACCTGATCGCTCACGGTTTGAATGTTCTGTGGCGCCTCAAGTAAAGGCTCGTTTAACCTCAAAGAAGCCGATGGAAGGCTAATTTTATATTTGTTTTTCTTTCCGGCGATGATAACATCCTCTAAAGCCTGATCTGTTTCCTGTAAAGTGAAATCAACTACTTTATTATCGGCAGCAATAATGGTTATGCTTTTTTCTTCGGTTGTGATACCAACTGCTGATGCCTTTAAAGTATAAGTGCCAGGTTTTACGCGATTAATGGTGTATTTTCCATTATCATCAGTAATTGTACCGTTTCCACTTCCTTTTAAGCCAACAGAAATATATGCACCAGGCTTGCCGTTTTTGGTTTTTATGGTTCCTTTAATAGTCCCGAACTGTTGTGCAAATGATGTGAATGTAAAAAGTGTTATGAGAACTGTTAAAAGAAAGGGTATTAGTCTTTTCATTGTATTTATTTGGATTAATTCTAAACAGATGCAAAATAACGGCAGAAATGTTTATTATCCAAATTATTTTGATTAATTCTAAATAAGCGTGGCGTGTTAAAAATACAATAAGCTTAATTGCAATAAATTAGAGCACTTTTTCTAAAATAAATTTAACATTTCAATTTTCTTGAATCCATAAAAAAAGGGCTATTCTATTTTAGAATAACCCTTAATGGATGTTATTTTTTGGGTTCAGGATGTTTATTTTATCGTTAATACCTGCAATGTAAGTGCTCTTTCTGTATCATTTGCAGGACTTACTAATCCACCACAAATAATATCGTAATGATATCCAGCTGCGAAAGTTGCGTCGGCTTTAGTTGTTCTAACTGTACCTGTTGAGGTATCTTTTACATCTAAAGAAATTGTTCCCGCATCAATTGTGATGTATGCACTTGCTGTTTTATAAGCCTTATTAGTTATTAAAGATGTAGTTGCGCCTGATTTTGCTAAATCTAAAGCAGGAGCATCTGGAGATAAATTTACAAAGCGAATGTATGCTTTATCAGCTGCAGAAACTGATACATCATCGCCAATTAAAAAGCCATCTAGCTGGCCAGGTTTGTTTACCAGATAATAGGAGTAATTTGTACTAGGGTTTAAGCTTATATCCTTTGTAAATAAGGTTTCTGTACTACTTGCACTTGTAAACTTTAAATTGTAGGCGCCCGAACTTCTTGAAGTGTATGAAGTTGCGCCTAGGAATGGTAAAGCGGCAGAGTTAATAATATTTCCTGATAGATAAACATTATAAGTGGCCAAACTTGGAGAACCATTAACAACTCTTACATAAGAAATTGTTGTATCTGCAACTTCTGTTTTCCCGCAAGAAGTTAATATTGTAGAGAATACCGCTAGTGCTAATAATATAAAACCTGTTTTTTTTAAAGTAAAGTTTCTCATGATTAATTTTGTGTTTTAAAATTTAAAGTGAAACGAATCCATTGTTGCTTTCGCTACATACTTGCAAATATTGTGTTTATATGCCGTTTACAAATGTTAAATCTTGTTAAGCAGATGTTAAAGTTTATCCTTGGTTCGGATTTTCATGTTGATGGGGTTTTAGAGATTAGATTTTAAGTCAGATTAGTTTAATAAATCATTATTAAAACATAAAAAAATCAACATAATATTGTGTAACTCGATTTTTATTTAAACCTTTGCACCTCAATAGAGTTAAAGCCGTTTTAATACGCAAAGAATGATTAAACAATTTTTACATAAACTTTCAAGTTTCACAGCACATCTAGTAGCTGGTGAAAGTTTATTTATTAGTCGTTTTCAGCCTGTATTTTACTATCCCACAAGTCGGCAAAATTTTACTCCACGTATTTAGTACTCAACTAAACGTAATGAGGAATTGATCCTCTCTAAAAACCCAATTAACAAGAATACTTTAATTTTTCGTTAGAAAACGAATGAATATTAATGAATTTATAGTACAAGTCGCTATCCCAGAACACCATGTGTTTGCAGAAGAGATTGTAACCGAAATGGCTGAATCTGCTAAAGCACGTGGCACAGGCATTGCTAAGCGTTCTCCTGAATATATTTCGGGTAAAATGCAGGAAGGCAAAGCTGTAATTGCTTTTCATAAAGATGGCACCTGGGCTGGTTTTTGCTATATCGAAACCTGGAGCCATGGTCAATTTGTGGCCAATTCTGGTTTAATTGTTAGTCCGCAATATAGAAAAGCAGGCTTAGCGCATGCCATTAAAGAAGCCATTTTCGAACTTTCGAGAAAATTATATCCGAAGGCAAAAATATTTGGTTTAACAACAGGTTTAGCCGTAATGAAAATCAATTCTGATTTAGGTTATGAGCCTGTAACTTATTCTGAATTAACACAAGATGAGGATTTCTGGAAAGGCTGCCAAAGCTGTGTAAACTTCGAGATTTTAAAAATGAAGGAGCGGAAGAATTGCATGTGTACTGCAATGCTTTACGACCCTGCAGAAAAGAAACACGAAGCTGCAAAAGTTTTTGCCGAAGAGTTGCAGAAAAAACCCGGATTATACGAACGTTTTATGCGTATAAAATCTAGATTAGTGGTTAAGCCTAAATCTGGATTAAAATCAATCATAGTTTTATTTACCCTGTTATTTAATAAGTAATGAAGAAGAAAGTAGTTTTAGCTTTTAGCGGAGGTCTTGATACCTCATTTTGCTGTATTTACCTTGCTCAAGACCGTGGCTTAGAAGTTCACTCAGTAATTGTAAATACTGGTGGTTTTTCTGATGAAGAATTACAGGAAATTGAGAAAAGAGCCTATGCTTTAGGTGTAAAATCTCACGCAGTGGTAGATGAAACCGATAGTTATTACGATGGTTGTATCAAATATTTAATCTTCGGGAACGTATTAAAAAACGCAACTTATCCACTTTCGGTAAGTGCAGAACGTGTTAGTCAGGCTACGGCTATTGCTAATTACGTTAAGAAAATTGGTGCTGATTATGTGGCTCACGGAAGTACGGGCGCTGGTAACGACCAGGTTCGTTTTGATATGATTTTCAATATCATTATTCCAGAGGTTGAAATCATTACGCCAATTAGAGATTTGAAATTATCCCGCGAAGCGGAAATAGAATATTTAGCAGAACACGGTGTTGAATATAGTGCTGAAAAGGCAAGATATTCCATTAATAAAGGCTTGTGGGGAACTTCGGTAGGAGGAAAGGAAACTTTAACTTCTCACGAAACTTTACCAGAAAGTGCCTGGCCAACGCAGGTTTCTGAAACGGAATCGCGTAAACTGGAATTAACTTTCGAAAAAGGAGAATTGGTTGCCATTGATGGAGAAGTTTTGGCACCAGTCAGAGCGATTCAGAAATTACAAGCGATTGCGCAACCTTTCGGAATCGGCAGAGATATCCATGTTGGCGATACGATTATTGGGATTAAAGGTCGTGTAGGTTTCGAAGCTGCAGCACCCGTTTTAATTATCAAAGCGCACCATACTTTAGAGAAACACACGCTAACGAAATGGCAGTTAAGCTGGAAAGAGCAATTATCTTCTTTCTATGGTAACTGGTTGCATGAAGGTCAATTCCACGACCCAATTATGCGGAACATTGAGGCTTTCTTGGCTGATACGCAGAAATTTGTGAGTGGTAAGGTTTTCGTAGAGTTATTGCCTTATCGTTTCCAGATTATTGGTATTGAATCAAACCACGATTTAATGAGCAATAAATTTGGTAGCTACGGCGAAATGAACAATGCTTGGAGTGGCGAAGATGTGAAAGGTTTCTCTAAAATTTTTGGTAACCAGGTAATGATTTGGCATAAAGTTAATTCTGAAGAAGCTTAAAGCTAAAAGACTAAAGTAGAAAGCTTGACTTTCAAAATTGTCATCCTGACTTGTGCCGATTTTACATCGGTAGCTTGTCGAAGGACAAAAGATAAATTATGAATAAAATAGAAATAAAACGTATTAACTTGAACGAGGCTGATTTGGTAATCAGTTTATTCAATCAATACCGAATATTTTATGGAAATTTCTCTGATTTAGGAATGGCTAAAGCATTTGTTGATGCTCGCTTAGAAAATAACGAATCGGTAATTTTTGTAGCATTAGATGAAAACAAGCCTGTAGGTTTTACACAACTTTATCCAAAATATTCATCTGCTAGATTAAGTAAAAACTGGATTTTAAATGATTTGTTTGTTAATGAAAACTATCGCAAACAAGGAATAGGACAGGAATTAATTAAAACGGCAATGGATTTTGCAAAAACTAATAGTTCTACTTTTGTACAGCTGGAAACAGCAGTTGATAATTACACCGCACAAAGTTTATATGAAGCCATTGGCTTTAAAAAACAGGCGCCAGATACCGAATTTTTTCTTTACAGAATTGATATAATTTAATAATGAACAAAATTAAAGCAGGAATAATCGGTGGTGCAGGATATACAGGTGGCGAAATGCTCCGTATTCTGATAAACCATCCTAATGTTGAAATTGCTTTCGTAAATAGCACCAGTAACGCAGGGAATTTAATTTCTGATGTGCACACTGATTTAATTGGCGATACAGATTTACGTTTTGTAAATAATATTCCACAAGATATTGACGTACTGTTTTTATGCGTTGGCCATGGCGATGCTAAGAAATTTTTAACAGCAAATCCAATTAATGATAACATCAAAATCATCGATTTATCTCAGGATTTTAGGCTTTCGGCAAATGCTAGTTTTTCTACTCCAGACTCTGGACTTCCGACTAAAGACTTCATTTACGGACTTCCTGAATTAAACCACGACAAAATTAAAACGGCGAAAAATATTGCTAACCCAGGTTGTTTTGCTACTTGTATTCAATTGGGCTTATTGCCATTGGCTGCAAAAGGTTTAATTAATACAGAAGTTCACATCAATGCAACTACAGGTTCAACTGGTGCAGGACAGAGTTTGGCAGCAACATCGCACTTTAGCTGGAGAAATAATAACCTTTCGATTTATAAAGCTTTCGAGCACCAACATTTAAATGAAATTGGCGAAAGTTTGTTGCAAGCTACTAAAGCCTCCCCTTCTGGGGGAGGTTTGGAGGGGGCTGCTTTGAGTTTCATCCCGCAACGCGGAGATTTTACTCGCGGTATTTTGGCAGCGATGTATTTAGAAAGCGATTTAACTTTAGAAGATGCGCAGAAAATCTACGAAGATTATTACAGTGTGCATCCTTTTACGCATGTAAGTCGGAAAAACATCGATTTAAAACAGGTTGTAAATACCAATAAAGCGCTGGTTCATGTAGAAAAACATGGCAATAAATTATTCATCATCAGCATTATTGATAACCTGTTAAAAGGTGCCAGCGGACAGGCGGTTCAGAATATGAATTTAATGTTTGGCTTGGAAGAAACAGCAGGCTTGAAGTTGAAGGCGATTGGGTTTTAAGTTAAAAAGCTGAAAGACCAAAGAATAAAGCGAAAGCAGATTGCTGAAGAAATAATTAAATATTTAATAGACTAGGCTAATGCCTGCGACCTGTATAAAACTTGCAGGAAGCTTTAGGCCTTTAGCTTTAGTCTTTAAGCTCACAAAAAATGAATTTATTCGACGTTTATCCTCTTAACGATATAGAAATTACAAAAGCATCAGGCAGTAATGTTTGGGATGCTAACGAACAAAAATATTTAGATTTATATGGCGGTCACGCAGTGATTTCGATTGGACATACCAACCCGCATTATGTAAGTCGTTTGACGGACCAATTAAACAAAGTTGGTTTTTACTCTAACTCGGTTAAAATTCCTTTGCAGGTTCAATTGGCAGAGAAATTAGGTCAGGTTTCTGGGAAAAAAGATTACCAATTGTTTTTAGTGAATTCTGGAGCAGAAGCAAACGAAAATGCTTTAAAACTGGCTTCATTTTACAATGGCAGAAAGAAAGTTATTGCCTTTAGTGGAGCATTCCACGGACGTACATCTTTAGCGGTTGCCGTAACCGATAACCCTAAAATAGTTGCGCCAATTAATCAAACTGAAAATGTAATCTTCTTACCTTTTAATAATGAGGTAGCTTTAGAAGAAACTTTTAAATCGCAGGGCGATGAAATTTCGGCTGTAATTATCGAAGGCATTCAAGGTGTTGGCGGAATTAAAGAAGCTTCAAAAAGTTTCTTACAAAAAATCCGTTCACTTTGTGATGAATATAATGCGGTTTACATCGCTGATTCAGTTCAGTGTGGTTATGGTAGAACAGGTTTGTTTTACTCACATGATTATGCTGGTGTTGAAGCCGATGTTTACACCATGGCAAAAGGAATGGGCAACGGATTTCCTGTAGCAGGAATTTCAATCGCACCAAAATTTAAACCTTGGCATGGCGAATTGGGTACAACTTTCGGAGGTAACCATTTGGCATGTGCTGCGGCTCTAGCAGTTTTAGAAGTTATTGAACAAGAAAACTTACTAAAAAACGCTGAAGAAATCGGGAACTATTTAATATCTGAATTAAAGAAATTTGAGCAGGTAAAAGAGGTTCGCGGTCGTGGTTTGATGATTGGAATTGAATTGCCTGAAGAACTTGCTCATGTTAAAAAGGAGTTATTATTTAAACATTTTATCTTCACCGGCGAGGCAAAACCAAACGTAATCCGTTTATTGCCAGCATTAAATTTAACAAAAGCAGATGCTGATGAGTTTTTGGCGGCTTTTGCTTTAGTTTTAAGTTCTAAGTAGTACGTTTTAAGTACATAGGACTTTATTTATAAATTATTTTGGGCGAGGGATACAAAACTTACAACGTATAACTTACTACTTACAACGTTTTAAAATGAAACTTTTCACTTCCGTACACGATGTTCCAAGCATCAAACAATTTGTAAAAGATGCGCTTGAATTAAAGGCGAATCCTTATGCACACCAAAGTTTGGGTAAAAACAAAACCTTAGGGTTGGTTTTTATGAACCCAAGTTTGCGTACCCGTTTAAGCACTCAAAAAGCTGCCTTAAATTTGGGTATGAATGTGATGGTGATGAATTTGGATAAAGAAGGTTGGGCTCTAGAAACGCAGGATGGCGTGGTGATGAATGGTTCCACAGTTGAGCATATTCGCGAAGCGGCTGCCGTTATGGGTCAATATTGCGACATTTTAGGATTGCGTTCTTTTCCGAAATTGAATAACCGTGAGGAAGATTATAGTGAAGATTTCTTTAATAAATTTGTAAAATATTGCGCTGTTCCCGTAGTGAGTTTGGAGAGTGCAACTCGCCACCCATTACAAAGTTTCGCGGATATTATTACCATTCACGAAACGTGGACGAAACAACCTGATGGCAGAAAACCAAAAGTTGTTTTGGCTTGGGCACCACATGTAAAAGCTTTGCCGCAAGCGGTTCCAAATTCTTTTGCTGAGTGGATGTGTAAAGCACAGGCAGAAGGTATGATAGATTTTACCATTGCTCAGCCAGAAGGTTATGAATTAGCAGAAGAATTTACACCTGGTGCCGACATTCAATATAACATAGAAGAGGCTTTAGCTGGCGCTGATTATGTTTATGTAAAAAACTGGAGCAGCTACAAAGAATACGGTAAAGTTTTAACTTATCCAGATGGCTGGATGATGAACAATGAAAAGCTAAAATTTACGAACGATGCGAAAGTGATGCACTGTTTGCCAGTTCGCAGAGATTTGGAATTATCTTCTGAGATTTTGGATGGACCAAATTCACTGGTTATCCACGAAGCTGGAAATCGTTTATGGGCAGCGCAAGCTGTAATTAAAGCGATGTTGGAGGAATTATAAATAAGCAAAAAGGTTAAAGCTAAAAGTCTAAAGCTTTCTGCGTTTCGCTTTAATCTTTAAGCTCAAAAAAATATGAAACAACTTACAATCATAAAAATCGGCGGAAACGTAATTGATAACTCCGAAAACCTACATCAGTTTTTATTGGATTTTACGGCTTTGCCTGGCGATAAAATTTTGGTTCATGGCGGTGGTAAAATCGCAACCGAATTGGGTGAAAGCTTAGGTGTTGAAGCCAAAATGGTTGAAGGTCGTAGGATTACAGATATTGAAACCTTGCGGATTGTAACCATGGTTTACGCAGGGCTGATTAATAAAAATATGGTTGCCCAATTGCAAGCCAAAGGCAGTAATGCCATAGGTTTGACAGGAGCCGATGGAAATATTATTAAAGCTAAAAAACGCCCCGTTAAAGAGATTGATTATGGTTTTGTTGGCGATTTGGATGAAAATTCTGTTTCCTCAACTACTTTGGACAGTTTGCTAAAAGCTGGTTTAGTTCCCGTTTTGTGTGCAATTACCCATGATGGAGATACCCAATTATTAAATACGAATGCTGATACAATTGCCTCTTCGGTTGCAGTCGCGATGTCGGCATTATATGAAACGCGTTTGGTATATTGCTTTGAGAAAAAAGGAGTGCTGAAAGATGTGAATGACGATAATTCTGTTGTTAGAGAAATCAAGGCTGATGAATTTGAGGGTTTAAAAGCTGATGGTACAGTTCAAGGCGGCATGATACCTAAATTGCACAATGCTTTTGGAGCAATTAAAAAAGGCGTTTCTGCAGTATATATTGGCAAAGCCGATGAATTGGCTGAACTTGCAAATGGTACTTTCGGAAGTAAGATGTTGAAATAGGGTTTAGGGTAAAAGGTTTAAGGTAGAAGGTCGACGACCCATCGCCGTTTCGTCATTGCGAGGCACGAAGCAATCTTACAACTATCGCTATTCAATTTATCGCATTAAGATTGCTTCGTGCCTCAGCATGACGGATATAATTTAAACCTGATAGAAACGGAAATACTTTTTTTAGCAGCGACTTTGAATTTTCTGTCATGCTGAGGCACGAAGCATCTGCAAGCGATGAAACATATGCTTCGTGCCTCAGCATGACAATGAGTTTAAAAAAGATTAAAGTGAATAGCAGGACTGACATTAACAGTATTACTGAAACTGCTTTTCGAATAAATATTAATTGATTAAAATCGGTGAAATCACCAAAATCTGTATAATCAAATGAATAAAAAAATAGCCATAATCGGTAGCGGAAACATCGGTTTATCTTTAGCAAAAGGTTTGGTGAAGGCCGATTTTGCAAAAGCTACCGATATTACGTTAACCCGTAGAAATATCGACCATTTAAAATCTTTCGCAGAAGCTGGATTTGTGGTGAGCAATAACAACAAACAAGCGGTTGCTGATGCTGATGTTGTAATTCTTGCTGTCTTGCCGCAACAATTAAACACGGTTTTAGATGAAATTAATGCTTCAATAGTTGCAGCTAAACACTTGGTTATTTCGGTGATTTCGGGTGTGAGTTGTGCTGCGGTTCGGGAGAAATTGGGTGATGATGTGGAAGTGATTCGCGTAATGCCAAATACCGCAATTGCCATTGGGCAATCGATGACTTGTATGGCGAGCGATAATGCTTCGGCAGAAAATATTGCTGAGGTGACCAAAATGTTTGAAACGGTTGGCTCGGTTGTAAAAATTAATGAAGACCTAATGACTTCAGCTACGGCGCTTTGCGCTTGTGGAATCGCATTCTTTTTAAGGGCAATTAGAGCGGCATCACAGGGTGGAGTAGAAATTGGTTTCCATGCTGATGAAGCACTTAAAATGGCGGTTCAAACGGCAAAGGGAGCAGCCGATTTGCTTTTATTACACGGCACACACCCAGAATCAGAAATAGATAAAGTAACTTCGCCGAAAGGTTGTACCATTGCGGGTTTAAACGAAATGGAACACAATGGCTTTAGTTCATCATTGATAAAAGGTATTAAATTATCGGCTTTAAAGGCTGGGAATTTGTACGTAAAAGAAAGCTAAAAGCAGAAAGCTTAAAGCAAAAAAAGTGTAAGATTGAGACGAGATTTGTCTTGATACTTGATACTAACTACTCGATACTATGTTGTTAGAAAATATACAAAAGGAAAGTCTGAATTTGTTGCGGCAGTTGATTCGCATCCAGTCGTTTAGTAAGGAAGAAGATAGAACTGCGAATTTAATTGCTCAGTTTTTAGAAGAGCGAGGGGTAAAAATCTACCGCAAAATGAATAATGTTTGGGCTTATAACAAGCATTTTGATGCAAGTAAACCAACGTTGCTTTTAAACTCTCACCACGATACGGTTAAACCAAATTCTGGTTATACCCGCGACCCATACGATGCTGCAATCGAAGGTGATAAGCTTTTTGGATTGGGCAGTAATGATGCGGGCGGTTGTTTGGTTTCGTTAATCGGAACGTTTTTGTATTATTTCGAACAAGAAAATTTAAAATATAACATCTGTCTGGCGGCAACGGCGGAAGAAGAAATCTCGGGAAATAATGGTTTAGAATTGGTTCTGCCAGATTTGGGAGAATTGGAATTCGGAATTGTGGGCGAACCAACGGAGATGAATTTAGCCATCGCAGAACGAGGTTTGTTGGTTTTAGATTGTGTTTCTCATGGAAAAGCTGGTCACGCGGCTAGGGAAGAAGGCGAAAACGCCATTTACAAGGCTCTAGCAGATATTGAATGGTTTAGAAATTATCAGTTCCCAAAAGTATCTGAAGTTTTTGGTCCGCTGAAGATGACGGTTACGATTATTAACGCAGGTTCTCAACACAATGTGGTACCTGCAAATTGTACTTTTACGGTTGACGTTCGGGTTACCGACGCGTACACAAACGAAGAGGTTTTAGAGATTATTCGTGCAAATGTGGGTTGTGATGTTACGCCGCGTTCCATCCGTTTGAAGCCATCATCAATTGATAAAAATCATCCAGTTGTGCAAGCTGGTGTGGCGTTGGGCAAAACCACTTATGGTTCGCCAACCACTTCAGACCAAGCTTTATTGGATATTCCATCAGTAAAATGTGGTCCAGGGTTTTCTGGTCGTTCGCACATGGCCGATGAATTTTTATACGTTCGCGAGGTTGCTGAAGGTGTGGAAGGATATGTGAATATGTTGAAGCCAGTTATACAATTTTAGATTTTAGATTGACGAATTACGATTATGAATAGCGAAATTTTAAAGAATAGAACAAAAGCATATTCAATTTCAATAGGTCATTTAATCGTTAGTTTGCCATATAACATTTTAAATAAAAATTATTCCAATCAGTTAGTAAGATGTTCAAGTTCTGTTGGAGCTAACTACAGGGCTGCATGTAGGGCAAAATCTACTCCCGATTTTATAAATAAACTAAAAATTGTGGAGGAAGAACTCGATGAAACCATGTTCTTTTTGGAATTGATAGCAGAATTTAATCCTGATAAGAAGGCTATTATTTTGGAAAGCTGGAAAGAGGGCAATGAACTTCTTTCAATAATAGTGGCATCAATTGTTACTTTACGTAGAAACGAACAAAATCGTAAATCGTAATTTTAAAATCGTAATTATGAAGATTTGGCAAAAAAATATAGATGTAAATAAATTTGTAGAAAGCTTTACGGTTGGAAAAGACCGCGAAATGGATTTACAAATGGCAAAATTTGATGTTTTGGGTTCGTTGGCTCATACAGAAATGTTAGAAACGATTAATTTGCTAACCGCAGATGAATTGAAAATCGTTCAAAAAGAGCTTAAAAATATTTATGCTGAAATTGAGGCTGGAAACTTCACCATCGAAGATACAGTTGAAGATGTGCACTCTCAAGTAGAGTGGTTGCTCACCCAACGCATCGGCGAAGCAGGTAAAAAAATCCACAGCGGTCGCTCTCGTAACGACCAGGTTTTGGTTGATTTAAAACTGTTCTTCCGTGCTTGCATTGAAGATATGGTTGGCCAAACCTCAACTTTGTTTAATCAGTTAATTGAACTAAGTAACACGCACAAAGATAAATTGATGCCGGGTTACACGCATTTGCAAATTGCGATGCCATCCTCTTTCGGTTTGTGGTTTGGTGCTTATGCCGAAAGCCTTGCCGATGATATGGAACTGATGCTTGCGGCATGGAAAATCACGAATAAAAATCCATTGGGTTCTGCTGCTGGTTATGGTTCATCGTTTCCATTAAATCGAACTTTAACCACAAATTTATTGGGTTTCGAAAGCCTAAATTACAATGTGGTTTATGCGCAAATGGGTCGCGGTAAAACCGAAAGAATTTTAGCGCAGGCGATGAGTGCGGTTGCGGCAACTTTAGCTAAAATGGCGATGGATGTTTGTTTGTTCATCAACCAGAATTTCAGCTTTATCAGTTTTCCGCCCGAACTGACAACAGGTTCGAGCATTATGCCACATAAGAAAAATCCGGATGTTTTTGAGTTGATTCGTTCTCGTTGCAATAAAATTCAGGCTTTGCCTAACGAAATTGCGATGATGATTACCAATCTTCCATCGGGTTACCACCGCGATTTGCAATTGCTAAAGGAAAACCTTTTTCCTGCAATTACTTCGCTGAACGAATGCTTGGAAATCGCGACTTTCATGTTTCAAAACATCACGATTAAAGATGATATTTTGAAAGATAAGAAATATGATTATCTGTTTAGCGTAGAAGTGGTAAACGATTTGGCCTTGCAAGGCGTTGCATTTAGAGAGGCTTATAAAATAGTTGGCGAACAAATAGAAAATGGTACTTTTGCTCCATCGAGCCAAATACATCACACACACGAGGGAAGCATCGGCAACCTTTGTAACGAACAAATTGCTGCATCAATGCAAGCGGTTTTATCTCAATTTGGTTTCGATAAAGTAAATAAAGCAATAGAAGATTTGGTTAAATAAATCGTCATTGCGAGGCACGAAGCAATCTTAAAGCCGTAGATTTTTACTCTAGCTTAAGTATTAAGATTGCTTCGTACCTCGCAATGATGTGTAAGGCGACAAAAAAGAATAAATATGAAAGTATCAAAGTTAGCCAGTGCTTTAATTGGCTCAGAAATTATAAAAATTGGTAACGAGGTTAACGATATGAAGCGCAAAGGCGCATCAATCGCTAACCTAACTATTGGAGATTTCGATTCAAATATCTATCCAATTCCAACAGAATTGAAAGCAGGAATTGTAGATGCTTATAATGCAAATCAAACCAATTATCCGCCAGCTGATGGTGTTTTACAACTAAGAGAAACCGTTTCTGAATTATTGCAAGATAGATTCGGTTTAGAATATAATACCAATAGCATTTTAGTTTCTGGTGGTTCTCGTCCGTTAATTTATGCAGCTTATTTGGCAGTAATCGACCCAGGAGATACCGTTGTTTTCCCAGCACCATCTTGGAATAATAATCATTATTGCCACTTAACTTCGGCAAAATCAATTGCGGTAGAAACCGATGCAGCGCATAACTTTATGCCAACTGCAGCACAATTAAAACCACATTTAAAAGGCGCAACGATGTTGGCTTTATGTTCGCCATTAAACCCAACAGGAACCATGTTTGATGCAGATTCATTAGCCGAAATCTGCGATGCAATTTTAGAAGAAAATGCATCTCGCGGAGCTGATGAAAAGCCATTGTATTTAATGTACGACCAGATTTATTCGCTTTTAACCTTCGGTAAAGAGCATGTAAATCCAGTTTCATTACGTCCTGAAATGCGTGAATTTACCATTTTTGTTGATGGAACTTCGAAATGTTTGGCTGCAACCGGCGTTCGTGTTGGTTGGGGTTTCGGTCCGGAAGATATTGTGAACAGAATGAAAGCTTTGGTTGGTCACATGGGCGCTTGGGCACCAAAAGCGGAGCAAGTTGCGATGTCAAATTATTTTAACGATAAAGCACAGGTTGATACATTTTTGACCAGTTTCAAAGCTCAAATTCAAGACAGCTTAAATGCACTTTACAATGGTTTTAACGAGCTAAAAAGTGAGGGTTTTAATGTTGATGCCGTAGAGCCAATGGGCGCAATTTACCTTACCATTAAAATCGATTACATCGGAAAAACAGCTGAAGATGGTCAGATTTTAAAAGACAGTGCAGATGTAAACTTTTACCTAATTAAAGAAGCAGGTGCAGCTTTGGTTCCTTTCTCTGCTTTCGGTAATGAACACAGCATGCCATGGTTCAGGGCGTCGGTTGGCGCATGTACTTTGCAAGATATTAAAGATATGTTGCCACGAATTAAAACGGCATTGAGCAAATTGAAATAAGATTTTTTGGAAAGCAGTTACAATGCTTTTTGGTTATTTCAGCCCTGCTTTTCGTTTAAATCTTTTTGCGATTTGTCAGTCTGAGCTTGTCGAAGACCTGCAGCAAAAAGGATTTCACTTCAATCAGGTTTATTTAACCTAAGGCTTTGTATCTTGGCTCACATAAAATGCATAAAAACCCTTTTCAAAATTATTTGAAGAGGGGTTTTTATATTATTAATTAATTAGGGTTTTTGATTAGTTCTAATCCTCTCTGCTTCCATCATCAGCCATTCTCACCATTTTAGGTTCAAACTTTGCAATCACATCAACCAGTTCAGTTTGTGCAGCCATTACTTTGTTTATGTCTTTGTACGCCATTGGCGCTTCATCTAAACCAGCGCCAATTAAAGTTACATTATGGTCTTTCAAAATGGCTTTCATATCAGATTTAGTAATCGACTGAATGGCTTTCGTGCGACTCATTTGTCTACCCGCACCATGCGATGCTGAGTTAATCGACTGAACTTCGCCTTTACCACGAACTAAGAAACCTGGAGCAGTCATGCTTCCTGGAATAATACCCATCACGCCTTTACCAGCTGGTGTTGCGCCTTTACGATGAACAATCACTTCTTCACCATCTAGCATTTCTTTCCATGCGAAATTATGGTGGTTTTCTACCTTGGCTAAAACCTTAGCGCCAATTGCTTTGGTTAAACGTTTATGAATCACTTCATGGCAGGCAGAAGCATAATCGCCAGCTAAATTCATGGCAATCCAATATTCTTGTCCTTCGGCAGAATTTAAATCTAAGTAAGCCAAATTCAAAGCCTCTTTTGGGAGTTTGCAAATATCTTTCGCCAGTTTGGTGTAATGCCCGGCGATGGTTGCGCCAAAACCACGAGAACCCGAATGTGTTAATAATGCCACATAACGTCCTTTGTTAATATTCAAAATCTCATCTCGCTCTGCGAAATCTATAATTCCCCATTCTACAAAATGGTTTCCACCACCCGAAGTACCCAATTGCGCCCAGGCTTTTCCATGTAGATTTTTAAGAAAAGGAGTGGAGTTGAAAGCCTCGTTTTCTAAAACTTCGTGGTCGGCTTTTTCATTGCCTTTAAAATTCTGACCAGCACCAAATTTTGTAAAAGCAATGAGCTCGCGTTTGTACATGGCATCTTTCCCGAAATAATGTTTTTCCGGAATATCGAAAATACTCAAGGCCATTCGGCAACCAATATCTACCCCAACACCGTAAGGGATTATTGCATTTCGCGTAGCTAAAACACCACCAATTGGTAAACCGTAACCTTGGTGCGCATCTGGCATTAAAGCACCTGCAACCGAAACGGGTAATTTCATAGCAATGTCCATTTGGTTTCTGGCACCTTCCTCAATATAATCAGGCCCAAAAATCGAATATTCTTTTGCTCTGCTATTTAATTGAATAGGTTCGTCTTTCGGTGCGTTGATTTCTTCAATCATCGCTGTTGCCAACGAACCTAAAATTTCATCATCCAAAAAACTTTCCGGATAATCTTTTACCTTTTTTAATAAGGTTAATAAACCTTGTTCTTCAGTATTTGTGAAGTTATTTTTCAAAATATCTAAAGCCAAGCCTAATATTTTTCCCTCAGAATAACCTATTTCTATTAAGGTTTTTCCTGTTATGATGTTTTTCATTTTATTCCTAACTAATCCTCAGCAGGTAACACTCACCTAACCGAGGGGTTTCTAAATTTAATTTATTTTAATCTCGTCATTGCGATGCACGAAGCAATCTCACTAAATAGACTGCTTCGTGTTTCGCGGATGCGAATTATTTCACAAAGATTTGTTTCAATTGGTCAACAATTTGGCCGCTGCCAGATAAGCTGATGGTATTGATTTTTTCTGCGATTTTCTCTACATACTCCATCTCTTTCAACTTGTATAACATGGCATTATCTTCCATTAATTTGGCGGTGTTTAACAAACTTCTTGTCGAAGCTGTTTCCTCCCTTCGTGTAATAATATTTGCTTGCGCTCTTTTCTCGGCAATTAAAACTTGATTCATAATCTCCTTTACATCGCCTGGTAAAATAATATCCTTAACACCACAGTTCGTTAATTTAACACCTAAATCTTCTGCTTTTGCAGTAGTTAAATCCATTACTTGCGCTGCAATTTTCTCCTTGCTTTCCATTAACTCATCAAAAGTCATTAAACCGATTGATTCTCTTAAAGCCAACTGCATGGTAATGTACAACTGTTTTTCAAATTCCTTGTTCTCTAACAAAGCTTTGATAATATCAACTACTTTGTATTGAATGCTGAAGTTGATTCTTAATTGTGCTTTATCTTTAGTTAAAATTTCTTGACCGATAATTTCCATGTTTAATTGTCTCATATCGGTTTTTAAAACACTAATGGTTGTCGCATTTTTCCAGTACAAATAGTTTCCAGCGTCAATCACTTTTTCGAATTTTCCATCGATAAATAACAATGCCTTCTCGTACGATTCTACTTTGTATGCCCTGATATAATTTATCAATGTTGCTTTCTCTAATAAGTTTCGATCAATATTAGCATCGATTTCAATGTTGCTGATATTAACTTTTTCGAAATTATAGGTTGATAAACCTTTCCAAATGGCGTGTTTACCAGCAGTTAATACACTTTTAAAATTATTATTTCTGTAAACTAAAGCCAACTCGTTATCGGCTACTTCTACAATGTGTACTAAGTTTACAAAGTCGTTGTTCATTAACAAAACTTCTAACTCTGCCACGGTGAAGAAATATTCTTTTCCCATGTCGTACACCATAATATCCTCCCCGAAACCTAACCAGTAAGTTCCTTCAGTTAATACGTTTTTTAATTTTCCTTTTTTAAACACCAATCCAACATAATTGGTGTTAATTGTTACTCTTTTCATGTTTTTTTGATGTTAAATCCCACCTAAATCCTCCCATTAAAGGAAGGACTTCAATGAGTATATTATTAATTTATTTTCTTTACAAAACATTGCAAAAGCGCACTCATTTGTTTCTTGCGGAAATAAATTGATTCCTGATGTTTTTAAGAATGAAATCAAACTTTGTCAGATAGTTAAATCCGAAGATTTAAATATATTTTTCAGCGAGATTCGATTTTTAAATCAGCTCTTTCGTCGTTTTACTTTCAAAGCAAAAGGCAAATTGCTTTTTGGACTTTTAAAAAATCCAGAAGCTGAATGCGGTTTTACATTGCTGTTCTTTGAGTGATTTTAAAAGTTACTCTTCTTTTTTGTTTTGGATTTTGAGCCCTAAACGCTTACCAATTAGCAATTCCAACGGACAGTCGGAAGCAGGATTCGAACCTGCATGATTTGGTTGTTATTCTACCCCTGAATTATTCCGATTGCTCGGAAGTGGGATTCGAACCCACGACACACAACGTGTTTAGACAATCTATTACAACTTATACCAGAATATAAAATTTATACTTTGGGGCTATACAGAAACCCACAACTATGGGTACTCATTGTTTAGTGTTGCCATCCCGATTCTCATCGGAATTTCTTTATATGATGATTATATTTTATCAAAGAACTTATCCTCGGCAGGCAACATTCACCTGCCGAGGTTTTTATTATTGGTTGTGAGAGCGTCTAAAATTATTCCCATAACCAACATTACAAAGATGCCACCACCACTACGCGACAGATTTGCGTAATAAAAAATATCTAAAAAAATTTATTTAACATTCTGTTTTTCAATTGAATAAATTTTATTGTGTTTGCGTTATTTCTCCAATTGCGCAATTGTGTTGCGTAGATGCAGAAGACTTTCTTATATTTATATAAGCTAAAACGTCAGATTTTTTGCCCCAACCAAAATTCACTCAAAATGGCCGTAAATAAATTAGCGCTTATCCGATACAAAACCATTGATGATTGCTTAAAAAACCGTTTCCGCAAATGGACGTTGGATGATATTATTGAAAAGGTAGCCGAAACACTTTACGAACTCGAGGCAATTACCAGTGGCGTAAGTAAAAGAACAATACAGGCCGATATTCAATTAATGCGTAGCGATAAACTTGGTTATAATGCACCAATTGTTGTAAAAGATAAACGTTTTTACGCTTACGAAGACCCAAACTACAGTATAACAAAAGCGCCAATTAATAACGCCGATGTAGATAAAATGAAAGAAATTGTAGGGGTATTGAAAGAGTTTAACGCCTTCAACTATTTCGATGAAATGAGCGATATGATTGCCCGTTTGGAGAATAACCTGAATAAATCTACCAAACAAAGTGGCAATAACATCCAATTAGAAAGCAATAAACTGGTTAAGGGTTTAGAATGTATTCCACCTTTATATCAAGCTGTTTTAAATAAACGTTCGTTGTTGATAGAATATAAATCTTTTAAAGCGCAACAAGGGCAGCAAGGTATTTATTATCCATATTTATTAAAGGAATATCGAAATAGGTGGTTTTTAATCTGCAAAGCAAAAAAACGACCTGGAATTTTGAATCTGGCTTTAGATAGAATTGTAGAATTTCAGGAATTACCCAATGAAGACTTTTTTGCTTATGAAGGCGTAGATTTCGACCGTTATTACGACGATTTAATTGGTGTTAGCAAAAGCGAACGCGATAGAGCGCAAAAGGTAATTTTAGAGTTTACCAACGAACATGCGCCTTATGTTATAACAAAACCATTGCATTCATCGCAAGTGGTTTTAAGTAAAAACGATAAAACAACTACTTTTAGAATTGATGTGGTTTTAAATTTCGAACTGGAACGGGAAATTTTGGGTTTTGGAGAGTGCGTGAAAGTGCTTTCGCCACGATTACTGATTTCGAAAATTAAAAGAAGATTATCAGAAAATTTTAAACAGTATTCGGTTGAATAAATAATTTATTCGCTTAAATCGTCATTGCGAGGCACGAAGCAATCTCTCTTGTTTATTAGATTGCTTCGTGCCTCGCAATGACGAGAACATAACGAAGCCCCTTTAGGGGTTTGGGGGTTTAGCTCTTAAACTCGCTCGTTTTATGGAAATCAATATCAGGATAATCCTGTTTGGTTAAATTAATCATATAATCACTATCTGATAAATAAACAGGATTTGCTTCCTTATCGAAACCAATATGTTGTTGCTTACGTTTCACAAATTCATCCAATTTCTTCCTGTCAGCTGAAGTTACCCAACTCGAACGGGTATAACTCAATGTACGGAAACGACATTTTGCACCGTATTCATGCTCCAAACGGAAATTAATAACCTCAAACTGAAGTTCTCCAACCGCACCGATAACTTTTCTATTTCCTGGCTGCATCACAAATAATTGCGCAACACCTTCATCCGTTAACTGCTCGATACCTTTTTCCAGCTGTTTAGTACGCATTGGGTCCATGTTTTCTACCTCTTTAAAAATTGATGGCGAGAAACTTGGGATACCTTTAAACTGCAATTTTTCGCCTTCGGTTAATGTATCGCCAATTTTAAAGTTGCCGCTATCGTATAAACCAACTACATCGCCTGGCCAAGCCTCTTCAACAATACTTTTCTCGTTAGCCATAAAGTCCATCGGATTCGAGAATTTTAATTTCTTGTCCTGACGGGTGTGGTAGTAAAATTTATTACGTTCAAATTTGCCAGAACAAATACGCAAGAAAGCAATTCTATCGCGGTGTTTTGGGTCTAAATTGGCATGGATTTTAAAAACGAAACCGCTGAAATTTTTCTCTTCCACCAAAACATCACGTTCTTCGGCTTCACGGTGGCGTGGACTTGGTGCAATATCAATAAACGTATCTAAAAGCTCCTTAATCCCGAAGTTATTAATCGCACTGCCGAAGAAAACCGGCGCAACCAAACCCTCAGTATATAAATCCTTGTCAATTTTACCATAAATTCCATCAACCAATTCAACATCATCTTTCAATGTGTTAATTTCGTTTTCCTTCAGGTAATTTAATAAAGATGGGTCGTTCAAATCATTTGCCGCCACAACCGAATCGGTAACTTTGGTTTTATCAGAATTGAATAAATTTAAGTGTTTGTTGTAGATACTATAAACGCCTTTAAAAGTATGTCCCTGTCCAATTGGCCAAGAAAGCGGACACAAACTGATGTTTAGTTTCTCCTCAATTTCGTCCAACAAATCGTAAGCTTCCTTACCCTCACGGTCCATTTTATTAACGAAAATAATTACAGGCGTGTTACGCATACGGCAAACCGACATCAATTTTTCCGTCTGTTCCTCTACACCTTTCACACAATCTACCACCAAAATCACGCTATCCACAGCCGATAAAGTGCGGTAAGTATCTTCCGCGAAATCCTTGTGACCAGGCGTGTCTAAAATATTAATCCGCTTGCCGCTATACTCAAAACCCATCACCGAAGTCGCCACCGAGATACCACGCTGTTTCTCAATTTCCATAAAATCGGAAGTATTGCTTTGATTCGCTTTGTTACGTTTTACCGCACCAGCCGTATTAATTGCACCACCAAAAAGCAGAAATTTTTCTGTCAAAGTGGTTTTGCCCGCATCGGGGTGACTAATAATGGCAAAGGTTTTACGTTTTTCTATTTCAGGGTTAAGCATAATAAAATTTTGGGTAAAAAATGGCGATGAAACCTGGTTAAAGGAATTTAACTGCGATTAGATTTGAATAATTTTGTTTCATCAGGCTGCAAAGATAAGAAAATTGATTAACTGTTTAATTGAAAACGAAATGACTAGTCAATTTTTGAAAAGCAGTTGCAGTGATGCTTCGGTTTGGGTTAGTCCCGCCATACATTCCAATCTTTTTAAATTTCTGTTGTGCTCCCAATTTCGTCATTCCGAGGAGGAACGACGTGGCAGTCTTTTTCATCAGTGCTTAAAAAGTATTTCCATTACCGTCGGGTTTAATAAACTCCGTCTTGCTGCGCCAAATTAAAACCCGTTTTAAAAAAAACCTTTTGCGCAGCTTTATCCCATAACAATTTATTGGTATGGTTTAAATGTATAAACTGAATTTTAGCTTTAACACTTGCAGGCTCATTTTCGAAAAGCTTCTCTGTTTCTATTACTAAAGGGTGTGGTACTTCACTTATTGGTCTATTTCCCAATTCTTCGGGAGAATAAAAAGTCGCATCTAAAAAGGCAAAATCAACCTGTTTAACCATTTCAACAATACTTTTATTCCACTTACTCCATTTATCAATATCAGGAATGAAAAGATATTTTCTTGCTCCAGTTTCAATTTTAAAACCTGCCGTTTCCGAATATTCATCACGATGTGGAACGGTAAAAGCTGTTACATTATTTCCATCAAAAGCAAATGGTTTACCATCTTCTAATGCTGTAATCTTAATATTATTCAATTTCACAAGCTGACTCCAGGGCCCATTTTCCTCTAAAAAAGACTTAAGCTTTGGCAAAACATAAACATTAAGGTTTTTAGTATTCATCACCTCTCTGCCAAATTCCATTAAACCTGTGTAATGTCCAATATGTGCATGTGTTATAAAAATACCATCAGGTATATAAGGATACAAGTTTTTTGTTTGCTTGCCAAAATCTTTTAACTGCTTTTTAATGTCGGGAGTGGCATCAAATAAATACCATTTTTTAGCTTTCGGGTCAACCAAGGCAAGTGAAACAACTGCTCTTTGCGTTGCCGGATTTGCCCATGCTTTGGTACAGCAGATTTTATTGCATCCCATGTGCGGATAACCACCATCCTGAGCAACACCTAAAACTAAAATATAAGGTTGGTTAGTATTTTGAGCAAACCCAGTTATCGATAGAAATAAAAGTAAAATGAAGGATAAAGAAATTCTTGAAGGCATATTTTATCACTTAATGCTCACGAATTTAGCAAAGTAATATGTTACTTTGCTAAATATTGGCTAATTTTAAATTATCCCACCATTTGTTTACTCAAGCGCTCTTATATTGAAATGCCAGAATTAGAAGAAACTTCTATGCCCGCAGAAATTGCGGCAAAATTTGTTAATTATACCTCGAAACATGTTTTTTTAACAGGGAAAGCTGGAACTGGTAAAACTACTTTTTTGCGCAAGTTAATTCAGCTTACGCATAAAAAAGCAATGATTTGTGCACCAACAGGTATTGCTGCAATCAATGCTTCTGGGGTAACCATTCATTCGCTTTTTCAGTTGCCTTTTGGTGCGTTTTTTCCTGATGCTGCGGCAAATATTATCAACCAAAACATCACTTTCAACTTTAATACACCACGTACAATTGTGAAGCATTTGAATATGCAGGGCAACAAAAGGCGTATGATTCAGGAACTTGAATTGTTGGTAATTGATGAAGTAAGTATGCTCCGTGCCGATATGCTCGATGCCATAGATTTTTCACTTCGTTACATTCGTAGAAATAGAAATGTTCCGTTTGGTGGGGTTCAGTTACTTTTTATTGGCGATTTGCATCAGTTACCACCAGTTGTAAAAAATGATGAATGGCGGGTAATGGCAGGTTTTTACAAGAGTATTTATTTCTTCGATGCTTTGGCGCTACAAAATAACCCGCCAATTTATATCGAGCTAGATAAAATTTACCGTCAGGATGATGCCGTATTTATTGATTTACTGAACAACCTGCGAAATAACCAAATTACCGCAGAAGACACAGCTCTGCTTCGCCAACATTTTAAGCAAGATTTTAAACCTGCTGCAGATGAAAATTACATCACTTTAACCACGCATAATAATAAAGCAGATACAATAAACCGAGAAAGGTTAACACAACTTAAAACTAAATCTTACTTCTTTGATGCTAAGGTTACAGGAGAATTTAACGAGTTTTCTTTCCCTAATGATAAAAGCTTAGAATTAAAGGTTGGGGCTCAGGTTATGTTCATTAAAAATGATATGACTGCTGAAAAGCGCTATTACAATGGCAAAATCGGCGTTGTCCATCATATTGAAAAAGACATTATAGAAATTGAATTGCCAGATGATAAAGTGGTTATCCAAATTTCGCCTTACACTTGGGAAAACGTTAAGTACAAATTAAATGAAGCCACAAACGAGATTTCGGAAAATGTTGCAGGTTCATTTGTTCAATATCCAATAAAATTAGCCTGGGCAATTACGGTTCATAAAAGCCAGGGTTTAACTTTCGATAAGGCGATTATTGATATTGGCGATGCTTTTGCACCTGGACAAGCTTACGTTGCGCTTTCGCGTTTACGCTCGTTAAAAGGTTTGGTTTTAACATCGCATTTGCGTGAAACTGGTTTGCAGCAAGATCCAAATATCCATTATTTTTCGAGCACCAAACAACCGTCTGATGTCCTGAATCAGCAGATTAGTTTCGAGAGTTACGATTTCATTAGAACCTATTTATTGGCTGCTTTTGACTTGAATTTGGTTCGTTATTACATGAAAGAGCATGTTCAAACTTTTGATAAAGGGGAAAAATCGACCAAGCAACATTACGATGATTGGACGATGGAGCTTTACCGTGATTTTCAGAAAATTACTGCAACGGCAGATACTTTTATCAATCAGCTTAAAAACTTATTTGCCACACAAACCGAACATACTTTATTTAATGTTTTGAAACGAGTTGCCGCGGCTTTAAAATATTTTAATCCCTTGGTTAAAGATATTTCTGATAAGCTTTTGACGCATATTGAAGCTATAAAGGATGAAAAACAAATCAAAACTTACTTAACCGAATTGCTTGAATTGGAAATTCTGGTTTACGAGCAATTAAAGAAAATGCACAAAAGTAAGGCGCTGTTGCAAGCCATGATAGATGGTAAAGAGTTTAGCAAAGCCGATACAGATGCTCTATTGAATGCCAGCGAGCGTGATAAACAGTTGCAAAAAGCCATTCAGCTGAAAGGTGTTGCGCTAAAAGTGAAATCGGCAGTAGAGAAAAAGAAGAAAGAGCCCAAAGTTGATACTAAACTCATCAGTTTCGAACTTTATGAGCAGGGAAAAAGCTTAGCTGAAATTGCAAAAGAACGTGGTTTTTCTGTTACTACCATAGAGGGGCACTTGGCTTATTATGTTTCTACTCAGCAAATTGATGTTACTAAATTGGTTAAGCCTAACAAAATCAGAAATATTAGCGATGCAGTAGAAAGTCAGAAAACAAAATCGATGGCTACAATCAGAGATTTTTTAGGCAAGGATTATTCTTTCGGAGAGATTAAGCTGGTGTTGGCGTCGTTGTTTCCAACTGAGGAATAGGGTTTTAGATACCGTCGTCATTGCGAGGCACGAAGCAATCTTAATACGGCAGTTATAAAAATCTAGGAGAAAGATTGCTTCGTGCCTCGCAATGACGGGATGGAAATGCATGGTGTTTAAAACAATGTTTCTCATAAGTAAAACTTAGTATCCTCTGTGGTTAAATTATTAAAAATAATTATCTTAGCCATCGTGGAGAAAGTTAATGTTTTAGCGCAATACATGCCTGCTGAGGCTGCGCCGCTAATTGCAAAGTGGATAGATTATTTTCAATGCGAATTCAAAATCGCTAAAACCCGTTCTACCAAACTGGGCGATTACCGCCATCCATTTCGCGATAAAGGTCACCGAATTTCTGTAAACTTTAACCTTAACCATTACGCTTTTTTGGTTACAACTGTACACGAATTTGCACATCTTTTAACCTGGAACGATTTTAAAAATAAAGTGAAACCACATGGCGGAGAGTGGAAGAAAAACTTCCAACGGATGATGGTTCCATTTTTTGAAATGAATATTTTTCCTGATGATATCCACAAAGCGATTGATAATTATATGTCAAATCCAGCGGCTTCGAGCTGTTCTGATTTGCATTTATCAAGAGCTTTAAAAAAGTACGATTCTGATAAAACTGAAACTTTACACCTCGAACAATTGCCTGTAAATACTGTTTTCAAAATTAAAGACGGCCGTCGTTTTACCAAAGGGGAAAGAATTAGAAAACGTTACCGTTGTGTATGCTTAGATGATAAAAGAGTGTATCTTTTCAATCCACTGGCTGAGGTTTTGATTAGTTGATTATAATACATTGTCACGTTGAGCTTGTCGAAACGCCTTGATTCAGATTAAAAAAGTCCTTCGACAAGCTCAGGATGACATGGAGAAGAAAAATAAATTCTAGGACGGCCGTCATTGCGAGGAACGAAGCAATCCTACAACGTTCGCTATAACACCCAAAGCATTAAGATTGCTTCGTGCCTCGCAATGACGCGAATTTTATAAAAACTCAAACTTATCTCCGTCAAACAAGCCTTTATCACTCAACTTTAAATGCGGTATAACCAACAATGCCATAAAAGAAAGCGTCATAAAAGGGGCGACCAAAGTGGAACCCAAATCTTTGGCAAACTTATCAATTGAAGTATAGCGTTCGGCAACTTCGTAACCGTTATGGTTGCTCATTAAACCAGCAACTGGCAGTGGCAAAACTTCTTCTTTCCCATTGCCTAAAGCTACTACACCACCAGTTTCTTTTATGACCAAATTAACGGCATCGCAAATGCTTTTATCATCAACGCCAACCGCAATAATGTTATGACTATCATGTGCAACGCTCGATGCAATTGCACCATGTTTCATGCCGAAATTCTTAACAAAAGAAATCGCAATTGGTGCATCGTGATAACGGTTTACCACCACCATTTTCAATACATCATTTTCTAAATCGCTAACTACATTTCCGTTCTCAACCTTTGGAGAAAAAAACAATTTATTGGTAATTAATTGTCCATCTAAAGCTTCAATTACAGGAATTTCTTGCTGGTTTTGAAATGGATAAACAAAGTCTTCAATCTTTTTAAAGCTGCAATCGAAGTGGTTTACAGATTCTTTATCGGGATTATGTTTTATCCAATCTCCAACAGTTTTGCCATTTTCTGAAAGTAAAACACCATCAATATAAGTTTGCTTTATTTTGAAATTTAATAAATCTTCGGCAACGATGAAATCGGCGTAATCGCCAATTTGTAATGCGCCAACATCTAATTTATAATGAAGAATTGGGTTGATGCAAGCCGCTTGTAAAACGTTGAAAACATCGATGCCTTTAGCTACAGCTCTTGCGCAAAGTTCGTTAATATGACTTTCGATCAAGCTATCAGGATGTTTATCATCGCTGCAAAACATCATCATCTCTGGCCAATCTTTTAATAAATCAATTAAAGCTTCGAAATTTTTGGCAGCACTTCCCTCGCGAATTAAAATTTTCATTCCACGTTGCAATTTATCTAAAGCTTCTTCTTCTGTGAAACATTCGTGGTCTGTAGAAATACCAGCGTCAATGTATTGCTGCACGGCATCGCCGCGTAAACCTGGGGCGTGACCATCAACTGGTTTACCTAATTCGTGCGCTGCTGCAATCTTTTTTAAAACTTCCTCATCTTTGTAAAGTACACCAGGGAAATTCATCATTTCACTCAGGTATTTTATTTCAGGGCGTTCTAGAAGTGCTCGAACATCATCATGATTTAATTCAGCACCAGCGGTTTCAAAAATTGTTGCAGGCACACAGCTTGGCGCACCAAAATTGAATTTGAATGGAACGGTATTGCCGTTTTCAATCATAAATTCAACGCCCTCCATGCCGCAAACATTGGCAATTTCGTGTGGGTCGCTGATGGTTGCAACCGTTCCATGCACAACGGCTAACCTCGCAAATTCGCTCGGAATCAGCATGCTACTTTCTATATGAACATGGCTATCAATAAATCCTGGGAGGATAAAATGAGCATCACTTTTGGTTTCAGAAATTTGATTAATGGACCTAATTTTGCCATCTTCTACCTCAACTTCACCAAAGAAAATGTTTCGGTTTGCGATATCAACTATGTTTCCCTGGATTTTAAAATTGCTCATTGTATTGTGTAACTGTTTTGAATTGGTTAAGCGGTTAATTGTTAAACTGGTTGTGCAACAATTAACCAATTCATGCAATTATTACAATTAACCATCCTTAATATTTTAATAATTTTTCAATCGTTTCCGCTAACCTCGCCTTTGCTAAAAACTCATCTTCTAATGCTTTATTCATCGGGATTGCCGTGTCTAAACTGGCGCAACGTAATACGGGCGCATCCAAATATTGGAAACAATGTTCGCCAATCCATGCTGAAATTTCTGCACCAAAACCATTGGTTAATGTATCTTCATGCAAGATTAAAACTCGGCCAGTTGCTTTTACAGCTTCACGAACCGTTTCCTTATCCCAAGGCTGTAAGGTGCGCAAATCAATTAATGTTGTGTCACTTTCAGGATTGTTTTTCAGGTAATCCAACGCCCAATGAACGCCTAGTCCGTAAGTGATGATAGCAAATTTACTACCTGTTTTCAGTGTAACTGCTTTGCCAATTTCGGTGGTATAATAACCGTCAGGAATAGGAGCGGTTAAACTTCTGTATAAATATTTGTGTTCGAAATAAATAACTGGATTCGGGTCTTCAATGGCAGCTAAAAGTAAACCCTTTGCATCCTGCGGAAAAGCTGGATAAACAATTTTCAAACCTGGAGTTTTGGTAAACCATGCCTCGTTACTTTGCGAGTGAAAAGGTCCTGCGCCGGTTCCTGCGCCTGTAGGCATGCGCACTACAACATCGGCTTTTTCTCCCCAGCGATAATGCGTTTTAGCAAGATTATTTACAATCTGGTTAAAACCAACGGTCACAAAATCTGCAAACTGCATTTCTACAACAGCTTTATAACCATTTATCGATAAACCTAAACCTGAACCTACAATTGCCGACTCGCAAATTGGGGTATTGCGAACTCTACCTTTGCCATATTTAGCTGTAAAACCATCAGTAATTTTAAATGCGCCACCATAATCGGCAATATCTTGTCCCATTAAAACCAGATTTGGATATTTCTGCATTGCCAAATCCAAAGCATCTGTTATCGCATCTAAATATCTTTTTTCTGTTGAAGGTTGATTTGGTTCGATTACCTTTTGCTCATAAGGGAAATACATATCACTTTCCTCTTGAGTTGAACTTACTTCTGGTTCAGGTTCTTCAAATGCTTCTTCAACTTCTAGTTCAATATCTTTTTTAATTCTTGCTTTTATATCGATGATTGAATCGGCTGTTAAAATTCCTTGTTCAATCAGGTAATTTCCATAATTGCTCAATGGATCTTTCTTTTCCCATTCATCAAATAATTCTTGAGGAACATATTTTGTACCCGATGCTTCTTCATGTCCACGCATTCTAAATGTTAAACATTCCAGTAAAATTGGGCGTGGGTCTTTACGAATTTCATTAGCCAGTTGATTAATGGTATCGTAAACTTCCAGAATATTATTTCCATCAATTTGCCTGCCTTCTATGCCGTAACCAATCGCTTTATCAACTAAATTCTTGCATCTAAACTGCTCTGATTTTGGGGTTGATAATCCGTAACCATTATTCTCAATAAGAAAAATCACGGGTAAATTCCAAACCGCTGCAACATTGACCGCTTCATGAAAATCGCCTTCGCTTGTTGCTCCTTCGCCCGTGTAAACCAAGGTTGCTTTTTGTTTGCTAGCCAGAACATCAGCCAAAGCTATACCATCGGCCAATGCCATTTGCGGACCGAGGTGAGAAATCATCCCGATAATTTTATAGTCTTGCGTACCAAAGTGGAAAGAGCGGTCGCGGCCTTTGGTAAATCCAGTCGCTTTTCCTTGCCACTGCGCCATCAGCTTTTTCAAAGAAATATCACGAGAAGTAAAAACGCCAAGATTACGATGCATAGGCAAAATGTACTCATCGCTTTGCATGGCTAAGGTAGAACCTACAGCAATGGCTTCTTGTCCAATGCCCGAAAACCATTTGCCAATTCTGCCTTGGCGTAAAAGTTTAAGCATTTTATCCTCAACCATTCGAGGATAAAGTAAACGTTTATATAAATTTAGTAGGAATGCGTTGTCTTTATCACCTCGGTTAAATTGCATATTTGGTTTTTTGTTGGATAAATTTAAGAATCTTTATTCTTTTTCAGATCCTCCCATTGCTTTGCAAAAGATTTATCGGCCACTTTTGGCATTTCTCTATATTTTCCCCAGCTTTTTTTGAAGAATGTTTTGAGCATAAAGTTTTTAAATTTTCCTCCGAAGAAATCCATCCATTTACGTTTCTGCATCATTCGGTTAAACATTCCCCAACCCATTTCTTCAACTTTACCATTTTCGTGTGTTGCCGCTGCATCTCTGCGGTTAAGCAACAACATTTTATGAATATCGATTTTTACTGGGCAAACTTCCGAACATTTTCCGCACAAACTCGAAGCATAACTTAAGTGTTTAAACTCTTCCATACCTTTTAAATGCGGCGTAATTACCGAACCAATAGGCCCACTGTAGGTCGTATTATAAGTATGCCCGCCAATGTTTTTGTAAACCGGACAAGCATTTAAGCATGCGCCACAACGGATGCAATATAAACCTTGTCGCTGATCTTTTTGAGCTAATAAATTTGTACGTCCGTTATCTAAAAGGATAACGTACATTTCTTCTGGCCCGTCTGTTTCGTTTGGTTGGCGAGGTCCACTCAAAATCGTATTGTAAACCGTTAAATTTTGTCCCGTTCCGTGTGATGCCAGCAAAGGCCAAAACAAATCCAAATCAGCCATCGATGGAATGATTTTTTCGATACCTACGATTGCAATGTGGATTTTTGGAAATGTGGTGCTCAAACGAGCATTCCCCTCGTTCTCTGTAATGGCAATGCTGCCTGTATCCGCAATTAAAAAGTTTCCACCACTAATGCCGATATCAGCATTCAAATATTTATCGCGAAGTAATTCTCTTGCTTTTTGAACCAGTTGCGGTGGTGTAGCATCAATCGGTGTCCCGAATTTATCATGAAATAGTTTAGCAATATCAGTTGCACTTAGGTGCATTGCAGGCGTAACGATGTGATATGGCGCTTGCCCTAGTAACTGAACAATGTATTCGCCTAAATCACTTTCTAAAGATTCGATTTGATTGCTTTCCAGAAAATCATTCAAATGAATTTCTTCGGTTGTCATCGATTTAGACTTGATAACTGTTTTACCGTTGTTTCTTTTAATGATGTTTAGAATTTCCTGTTGCGCTTCAGCTGCATCATTCGCCCAAATCACTTTTCCACCTCTGCGTTGGAAATTCGATTCAAATTCTGGTAAGAATTTATCTAAATTTTCCATCACACGCCATTTTACAACATGCGCTTTCTTTTTTGATGCTTCGAGGTTTTCGAATTTTGATAAGCCACGTTCGACAGCCGTATTGTATTTACCAATGTTATAATTTATGGTTTTACGATGCGGTAAATCGAAAGCTTTCTCATCAGACTTCTCTAAAAATTCCTCGGCAGTTTTGATCATAAATCAAAGATAAGAATTTAAGCAGGCACGAAAAGTAATGTGCATAAAAAAGCCCCAATTGAAATGTCGGGGCTAATTCTAAAAATATTTATTAATTCTTTGGATTTCCTTTTCCGTCTCTATCAACTGCAGGACGTTTAGGTTGGTTGGCCAATTCCCAAGCCGTAAAATAAGTCAATTGTGCTCTTTTCGATAAAAGAGGGAAGTTGATTTTGCTAACTTCATCTCCAGGTTGGTGGTAATCTTGCTCCAACATTCCATCATAATAGAAAATAATTGGAATACCTAATTTTGCAAAATTGTAATGGTCTGAACGATAATAAATGCGATCTGTATCATTAGGATCATCGTATTTATAGTCTAATTTCATTTTTGTATAAGTGGCATTTACTTGCTCGCTCAGTTTTCCTAGTTCGCTGCTAAGCATGTTTGAGCCAACTGAGTAAATATAATTTGCTGAATCTGGTGTGTTTAAATAAAGCTCACCTGTACGACCAATCATATCAGTGTTTAAGTTTGCGATAGTGTTTTCAACAGGAAATACAGGGTGTGATGAATACCAATCAGAACCCCAAAGTCCTTTTTCTTCACCAACAACAGTCATAAATAAAATGCTACGTTTTGGACCTTTACCTGCTTTTTTTGCATCAGTAAATGCTTTTGCCATTAACAAAACACCTGTTGTTCCTGAGCCATCATCATCTGCACCGTTATTTACCTTATCTTTTGCATTTGGATCAGCAACTAAACCAATATGGTCATAATGTCCTGTTAAAACCAAAACTTCTTTTTTCAATTTCGGGTCAGAACCTTCTAAGAAACCTAAAACATTCTCAGCCCTAACCGCGACTTCAGATTTTGTTGCACTTGCAGAAATTGCAACATTAATAGTTTGAGATGCTGGTTTTTTTGTTTGAGCAATCTTTTTTTGAATCGCTTCTACAGATGTATTTGCAGCCTTTAAAATCTCATTTGCAGTTGCAGTATTTACACTAATTGTAGTAAAAGGATTTTGGCTTTTCATACGCTCTACAACTTCCGGAGATTTCATTACCGGCTGACCTTCGCCATAAATTGCCTTAAGCTGTTCCGCTCTGTTATCTAAAGAAGGATCGATAATGATTACAGCCTTTGCATTAGCCTTTGTTATAAAAGCAACTTTTCTAGCTCTTGCCATCATCATTGTTCTTCTATCTTGCTTATCTTCAGGTTTGGCGGTTGGGTCACCACTTCCAAAAATAACTACAACTTTTCCTTCAAGATTTAAACCTTCAAAATCGTTATAGCCATCTTTATTTATTCCGTAACCTGCAAAAACCAAATCATCAGCACTAAAAGTAAAACCATTTAAACCAACAGCGTTACTTGTAATCAGGTAATCAGTATAAAGTTGTTTCGGTTGGCCATTAATGGTTAACGAACTTTGGGTTATAGAATAATTTGCTAAGTCTATTTTTTGAAAGTAACTTCCATCAACCGGACCTTTTAAGCCGATCGATTTAAAGTAATCACGGATGTAATCTGCAGCCATCCATGCACCTTTTTTTCCAGTTTCTCTACCTTCAAATTCATCAGAAGCTAAAATAGAAAGATGTTTATAAGCATTTGTAGGGTTAATAGCCTTACTGAATGTTACTGCATCTTTGTTTTTTTTAAGCTCCTTTACTTGAGCGTAGCATCCAACACTTAGTAGTGATGCCAAGCTAAGGGTTAAAAATTTTTTATTCATTTTTTAATAAAAGTTAGTTGATAGTTAAATTTAACAGGATACTTTATCAACCCTGTTTTGATGACGGCCTCCTTCAAATTCAGTATTTAAAAAGGTAGTTGTAATCTCTTTGGCAAGTTCTTCTGATACGAATCTTGCCGGAATGCATAAAACGTTTGCATTATTATGTTTTCTTACTAAAGATGCTACCTCGTTTTCCCAGCATAATCCAGCACGTATACCCTGATGTTTATTTGCTGTTATTGCAACTCCATTTGCGGAGCCACAAAGCAAAATGCCATAAGTAAATGCTCCGCTTTCTACAGCAGAAGCTACTGGATGCGCAAAATCAGGATAATCTACTGAATCTAAAGAATGTGTGCCGAAATCCTCAACCTCATAATCCATAAGATAAGTTTTTAAGATTTCTTTATATTCAAAACCAGCGTGGTCGGCGCCAATGGCAATTTTGATTTTCGTATCAGACATGGCCAAATTTATAGAGAATTGTGAAATGTATTCGTAATGTTTTTGTTAGTTAGCATAGAACGCTGCATCTGCTTTTTTCTTCTTTCTTTCGATAAATGCTGAAACAAAAATACTTAATTCGTAAAGCAAGAATAGTGGCGTTGCTACAATCAACATCGTCATAATATCTGGTGTTGGCGTAACAATTGCCGAAATAATTAAAATAATTACTGCAGCATACCTTCTGCTCGAACGCATTAGTTTCGGAGTCATTAATCCGAGTTTCGATAAGATAAAAATGATGATTGGCAATTCGAAAATTATACCTGTTCCTAATGTTAATGTAGCAACAGAAGAAAGATAAGAATCGACAGTAAAAGTGTTTTTAATTTCTGCACTAACAGTATATCCTGTTAAGAAGTTTACAGAAAGTGGGCAAACAATAAAATACCCGAAAAGGATACCGATAATAAACAATACTGATGCGAAAAATACAAAGCCACTTGCCGATTTGCGTTCGTTTTCATGTAATGCCGGCTTAATAAATCTCCAGATTTCCCAAAGTAAATAGGGGAAACCAACAACAATACCACACATTACGCAAACATTTAACTGCAAGTTAAATTGCCCTGCCATTTCTGTATTTATGATTTCGCCATTGATTTTGGTGATACACATATCTTTCCCAAGAGATGGAAACATATCTACCAATTTACACATCATTCTATATGTCCAGAAATCAGGTTTTTTAGGGCCAAAAATTACCTTGTCAAGAATTTCTTCGTTAAAATAAAAGGCAATACCTGTAAATACGGCAATTGCAATAACGGCTCTAATTAAATGCTTACGCAATACATCAAGATGATCGAAAAAAGACATTTCTGCCTCAAGTGTTGTACTGCGCTGCCCGATAGCTTTGGTAAGTGATGATTTTTCTCTAGTGTTGCTCATGTTGAAAACAAAAATACCATTCTAATTGAATAGAATGGTATTTACGTGTTAAATATAGGAATAGTTTATATTATTGTGAGAAATAGCTTTAAAAATGAAAGCGCTAATCTCATTAATTTATAACGATGCTGATTTATCAACTCTGATTAAACTTAATTGTCTCATGTTAATGGGATTAAAGTAGGCAAACTGATAAACTCCATCAGCTCCGGTAACGATTAAAGATTTTGGTCCGGCAATAACATCATAGCTTTTAATGTTATTTATGTGCTGTAACATGTTTTTTCCGATTTCTGCTTTATTGGTGATGTTAAAGCTTTTAATTCCATATTCGCCTTCACAAAGAAATAAATTATTACCACTAACACTTAAACCATGTGGGCTTTGCATCGGGAAAACAGCAACTTGTTTCGGTTTTGTCGGGTCTTCTATATCCACAACTTCTAACTGATTGACTGCCTGTCTGCAAAAATTACCTGTACGTAATGTTACGAAAGCATATTTTCCTTGTACAACTACTGGGTCGCAAGCAAATACATGGCTATACGTAGATAATTTTATAGGATTTGCTGCGTCAGCTGCGCTGAAAATGTGCATTCCTGTATTTGTTCCAATGAATAATTTATTATCGTAAGGGAAGATGGTTTCTACGCCCCAACCTAAATTTATTGATTTTATAAATGTTGGGTTTGCTGGCGCTTTAACATCAAACAAACTCAAATCCATTGTTCCAACAGTGTACAGATGATCATTTAATAAAGTGAATCTTGCCATTGAGCCACCTTGTCCTGATGAGCTACTTGTTGCCGAACTTGAATAGGCTGCTATATCATTTGCCCATCCGGTTTTATTAGTACTTTGTCTTACTAAAGTATCTTTATAAGTAACTACATACTTTTGATTGCTGTAGCCTAATGCATAAAACTGTTTAAAAACATCTGGTAATCTTTTTATTTGTTTAATGCTGGTTACTGAGGTGATATCGAAAGCCAATAAATCTACATAACTATCTGCATACAAAACGTTATTACTTATAGCAAGGTCTACATTGCCGGGAATTTGTAAAAAGGCCAAGTTAACCGGGGCATTTGGATTAGCATTGTTGTAAATGTGTATGCCCTTATTTGGCTCGTTAATAAATAAATAATCATTGTAGATATATATTTTTCCGGGCTGCTTAACTGGTGTAGCTTTTGTAAGGCCAACTGGAAGTGCCCTCATAGCATCAACAGTAATCAGTTTGCTAATTTGAATGAGTTTTAATTCATCACCATCATTTTTTTTGCATTGGGTAAATACCGTAATAGCGAGTATCGCAATAAGTCCGTTAAGTAGAAATTTTTTCATGGTTGTTAGGTTTTTTAAAGCAAACGTAAGCGATGCCTGAAACGCTACAAGGTATTGAATGTTATGTAGTTAATTTGATTAAAGTCAAAACTTTCGTCATCTAATGAGAGAAAAGTAGATTTCACAATAAAAGAAAAAGGCTGTTCAAATTATTTTGAACAGCCTTCTTAAAAAGAATATAATTTAATCTTATTCCGAAAATTCGAATGTTTCCATGAATTTTGTAGTGAAATTTCCTGCTCTAAAGTTAGGGTCTTTCATCAATTGTAAATGGAAAGGAATTGTAGTTTTAATCCCTTCAATTACGAATTCGCCTAAAGCTCTTTCCATTGTGCAAATAGCTTCTTCGCGAGTTTGAGCTACACAAATAAGCTTCGCAATCATCGAATCGTAGTTAGGCGGAATTTGATAACCTGCGTAAACATGCGTATCTACACGTACACCATGACCACCAGGAGAATGGAAATTTGTAATTTTTCCTGGTGATGGACGGAAATTATTTGCCGGGTCTTCTGCATTAATACGGCATTCAATTGCATGCAAGCGAGGGAAATAATTTTTACCTGAAATTGGAATTCCAGCTGCAACTTTAATTTGCTCTTTAATTAAATCAAATTCAATTACTTCTTCTGTAACCGGATGCTCAACCTGAATACGGGTATTCATCTCCATAAAGTAGAAGTTACGGTGTTTATCAACCAAAAATTCGATTGTTCCGGCACCTTCATAATTTACAGCCTGTGCACCTTTAATTGCAGCCTCACCCATTCTAACACGAAGTTCATCCGTCATAAATGGAGAAGGAGATTCTTCAACTAATTTTTGGTGACGACGTTGAATTGAACAATCACGCTCTGATAAATGGCAAGCCATACCAAACTGATCTCCAATAACCTGAATTTCAATGTGACGTGGATCTTCAATATATTTTTCTAAATATAAACCATCGTTACCAAAAGCAGCACCGGATTCCTGACGAGCACTATCCCATGCATTTTCAAAATCTTCATCTTTCCAAACTACACGCATACCACGGCCACCACCACCGGCAGTTGCTTTAAGTATAACAGGGTAGCCCATTTCATTTGCAATTGCGATACCTTCCTTAACGCTGGTTAATAAACCATCAGAACCTGGAATAGTAGGAACACCTGCTTTTTTCATGGTTTCCTTAGCCGAAGCTTTGTCGCCCATGTCGTTAATCTGCTCAGGTGTTGCACCAATAAATTTGATGCCATATTCACGGCAAATATTTGAAAACTTAGCGTTCTCAGATAAAAAACCATAACCTGGGTGGATAGCATCGGCGTTTGTTAATTCGGCAGCCGAGATAATATTTGGAATATTTAAATAAGAATCTTTACTTGGAGGAGGTCCAATACAAACAGCCTCATCAGCGAAACGTACGTGTAAACTTTCGCGATCGGCGGTAGAGTAAACAGCAACCGTTTTAATGCCCATTTCTTTACAGGTACGGATAATACGCAAGGCAATTTCTCCCCTGTTGGCAATTAGTATTTTTTTAAACATAATTTTTAAATTAGCTAATTGGCTAATTGATTAATTCGCTAATTAGATAGGTTCTACTAAAAATAACGGTTGATCGTATTCTACAGGAGATGCATTATCAACTAAGATTTTTACGATACGACCAGAAACTTCACTTTCAATTTCGTTGAAAAGCTTCATTGCTTCTATAATACAAACAACTTTACCAGTACCAATTTCATCACCAACATTAACAAACATAGGTTTGTCTGGACTAGATGAACGATAGAAAGTACCAATCATTGGAGATTTAATTGTAATATACTTAGAAGTATCTTCTGCTACCGGAACAGCTGGAGTAGCCGCAACTGGTGCAGTAGGAGCTGTAGCAACCGGAGCTGCAGCCTGTACAAGTGGTGCTTGTGGTACAGTTGCATGCACAACAGTAGGCGCTTGGTTTGTTTTAATTGTAATCTTGAAGTTTTCTTGCTCGATTGCAACTTCATTTACACCAGAACGAGAAACAAATTTAATAAGTTCCTGTATTTGTTTGATATCCATTTTTTAAGCTTTTATTGTAAAAAATAGTGTTATTGAATTAACTAAGTTATACTTTTTTTGTTTTATTCTTTGTCGTTTAGTTTTTTGGTTTTTAGTTTTTCGGGTATGATGTGAAATCCTAACCAACTAAAAAACCAACTAACTATTGTATGCCCATTTAAGGTAAACTGAACCCCAGGTAAAACCACCACCAAAAGCAGCCAATACAATATTGTCGCCTTTTTTAAGTTTGCTTTCCCATTCCCATAAACATAATGGAATTGTTCCGTTAGTTGTATTGCCGTAACGCTCAATGTTAATCATTACTTTTTCAGTAGTAACACCCATGCGGCTAGCGGTAGCATCAATAATACGTTTATTTGCTTGGTGTGGTACTAACCAGGCTACATCATCAGGTGTAAGGCTATTACGCTCCATAATCTCGGCAGCCACATCAGCCATATTTGTTACAGCAAATTTAAATACTGTTGGCCCTTCCTGGTGTGCAAAATGTTCTCTTGCATCAATACTTTCGTGAGTCGCAGGTCTTACAGAACCTCCGGCTTTCATACCTAAGAAATCTCTTCCAGAACCATCAGTTCTTAAAATAGAATCCTGAATACCCAAACCTTCTTCATTAGGCTCAAGTAAAGCACAACCACAACCATCACCAAAAATGATACAAGTTGTACGATCTTCGTAATTAATAATTGATGACATTTTATCGCCACCGACAACTAAAACTTTTTTATGTCTGCCCGATTCGATAAAAGAAGCACCTGTAGAAAGTCCGAAAATAAAGCCAGAACAAGCTGCCTGTAAATCGTAACCCCAAGCGTTTGTAGCGCCAACCTTATCTGCCAAAACGTTTGCAGTAGCAGGGAAAGTAAAATCGGGAGTAGTGGTGCAAAAAATAATTAATTCAATTTCCTTTGCATCAATACCACGTTTTTCAAGTAAACCATTTACGGCATGTACAGCCATATCTGATGTTCCTAAACCTTCGCCTTTTAAAATTCTACGTTCTTTAATTCCTGTTCTGCTGGTAATCCATTCATCCGAAGTATCAACCATGGTTTCTAACTCTGCGTTTGTAAGCACATAGTCAGGAACGTAACCATTAACTGCCGTTATAGCAGCGTGAATTTTACTCATTTTAAAAAATTTAATAAATTATTTAAATGCCGTTCTAATTTTTTCCACTAAACCGGTCGTAATCATTTCTCTTGATTGAAGTACCATGTTTTTAACAGCCAACGGACTTGAAATGCCATGACCAATAACAACAGGTGCATTTACTCCCAAAACAGGGCTTCCGCCATATTGTTCGTAGTTAAAACGATCGAAAAATTCATCTTTCAATCCTTTTTTAACTGTCATTACATAAAATGATTCTGCTAATTTAAGCATTACATTTCCTGTAAAACCATCGCAAACAATTACATCAGCTTTATCATTGAATAAATCTCTTCCTTCAACATTGCCCACGAAATTAAATAAGTTGGTATCTTTCATTAACGGAAAAGTAGCCATGCTTAGCATATTGCCTTTTTCATCTTCTTCGCCAATGTTCATTAAAGCAACTTTTGGGTTATCTATTTGCAATAAATTTTCTGCATATAAACTACCTAAAACACCAAATTGAAGTAAGATATCAGGTTTGCAATCGGCATTAGCACCAACATCTAGTAATAAACCAGTGCCGCCTTTAATTTTTGGAAGTATTGTGCATAAGCATGGGCGGATAATGCCCGGAATGGTTTTTACGCTAAAAACAGCGCCAACCAGCATAGCACCAGAGTTACCTGCACTCGCAAACGAATCGATTTTACCTTCTTTTAAAAGGTTAAAACCAACTGCTATGCTCGAGTTTGGTTTCTGAACAATTGCTTTTGTGGGATGTTCGCCCATACCAATTACTTCATCAGTATGAACGTATTCAAAATGATCTGGATTAAATCCTTCTTCTGCAAGAATTGGTTTAATCTGTTCGGTATCGCCGATAAGAACAAGATGCTCTCCAGCGTTTAGCGATTGATGAGCTGCTATTGCTCCCAAAACTACGGCTTTGGGAGCATAGTCTCCGCCCATTATGTCGAGGCCTATTTTCATAGAAAAAATCTGTTTGTGTTAGTTCAGGTTAAATCCTGAATTTTTCAGTTGACTAAGGTATGACTAAAGCCGCTGAAAACACAAACAATTTTTTAAGAAAATTACCCGATTTGAGTATTTTCGATAACCAATTTACCGTTATAGTATAGGTTACCATCAACGTTATATGCACGGTGAGGTACGTGGATAGCACCTGTAGTTGCGCAAGTTGCTAAAGAAGGAAGCTCAGCTTTATAGTGCGTTCTTCTTTTATTTTTTCTCTGTTTCGAGATTTTCCGTTTTGGATGTGCCATTGGTGTATAATCTAATTATTTTTTTAACTTATTAAGTGCTTCCCAACGTGGGTCGCTATTTTGTTCTTTTTCTTCGTTCTGCTTATCAATAGAAAGGTTTTCTAATCTAGAAATCATTTCCTGGTCGCAATCTTTACCACTTTGCTCACAGTTTTTAATATAAGGTACCGCAACGTTAATCATTTCGTATAACGGTTTCGATATATCAATAGATGTTTCTTTTCTGCTTAATGAAATAATCTCTTCATCATCGCTTTCAAGTTCATCTTCTGCAAACTTTACAATTTGTCTTTCGTACAAATTAATTGGTAAAGCAAATTCCGATAAGCATTTATCGCAATCTAAATTAACAGTACCAATAACTTTAAATTTTAATAGCAACATGGTTTCTTGTTTCTCAAGTTCCATGTTAACTTTTAAAGTTCCGCTATTAATCATCGAATACTCAAAAGCACCAAAAAAGGTGTCATCAAGCTCATATTCAAAATGATGGCTTCCCAATTTTAATCCGGTAAACGGTACAGAAAATTGTTTTAGCGGGTTCAAAGTACTGTAAAATTTTAGCCTGCAAATGTATGGATAAAATAGTTAGATAAAAAATGTTTTTTAAAAATTGTTAACATCCAAATCCTCAATTAAAGAATAATTACCGTTTAATAATTTTTTGAAAATCAATTTCTTCGCTCTGTCGGTTCCGAAAGTCCCGCTTTCGTTTCAATCTTTTGGCGAAACTTACGAAGTATCTTCTGGGCATACTTACAGACTTCGTAAGTTTGGTAAGCCAAAAGTATTTCCACATTAATCGGGTTTAAATAACTTTAGCCTGTGTAAGAAACACTAACCATTAGCCAAAACCATTTTCTTATTGTTTCTGCTCCACTCGCTCCAAGAGCCAACATAAAGTTTCGGAATGGTTAAGCCTGCATAATCCATTGCTAACAAAGTATGGCAAGCTGTAATACCTGAGCCGCAATGAACAATAACGTTTTCTGCAGTAACACTAGAAAGTGCCGAAGTGTATTTTTTATTTAAAACTTCTGGCGCTAAAAAGCGACCTTCTTCATCCAAATTCTCTGTAAAAGGAATGTTAATTGCACCCGGAATGTGTCCTGCAATCGTATCAATAGGTTCTGTTAAACCATTAAATCTATTTGCATCGCGAACATCAATTAGAATATATTCTTCGGATTTAGCAACCTTTTCAACTTCCTCAATATTTGATAAAGGCAGATTCCATGTATTTATTTCATATTCACCTACAGATTTTGGAGTTTCTATTTTATTAGTGGTTGGGAAACCCGATTTAACGGCCGCCTGAAAACCTCCGTCGATTACCTGTGCTTTTTCATGCCCGATTGATTTAAGCATCCACCAAAGTCTGGCAGCTGCGTTGCCGCCGTTTTTATCATCGTAAACAATAACGTGGGTATGTTTCGTAATACCCAATTTTTGCAAAACCTTAGAGAATTGCTCAAAGCTAGGCAGTGGATGGCGACCACCATCTGCAAAATTTCCAATATTGGCTAAATCTTCATTAACATTTGCGAAAATTGCCCCAACTAAATGATTTTCGTTGTATCTGGCTTGTGAACCTGCACTTGCATCGATAATTACAATTTCTTCATCGAAGTTTAACCAGGTTAAATCTTCGGGTTTTATTATTGGAGAGATTTTGCTCATTATGTTTGAATTTGAAACACAATTTTAACAAAAATAAACCTGATAGAAGTGGATCCCGATTTTTCATCGAGAGAAACGAATAGCAGGACTACCGAAACCGATGAAAAACTGAAACAGCTTTTCTAAAAAAATAGCTTTATGAAGCATCATCTTTAATATCGAACTGCGTTTCAACAACTTTACCGCCTGTTCTAAGCTGGTTGCTTAACATTTCTTCTTGCTCTCTGCGGTTTTTTACAATGTGAATCGCCGCAAATAACGCTTCTGTAAATGATGTTGAATCTGCTAAATCTTTGCCTGCAATATCGTAACCCGTTCCATGATCTGGAGAAGTTCGCACAAAGTTTAAACCTGCCGTGTAATTTACACCATTGCTAAAGGCAAGAGTTTTAAACGGAATTAGACCTTGGTCGTGGTACATCGCTAAAACAGCGTCAAATTTTTTATAGCTGCCGTTACCGAAGAAACCATCGGCAGGGTATGGGCCGAAGCACATAATGCCTTTATCGTAAGCTTCCTGAATTGCTGGTGTAATAATTTCGGCTTCTTCTGCACCAAGCAAACCATTATCACTAGCGTGTGGATTTAGACCCAAAACAGCAATTTTTGGTTTTTCAATCCAGAAATCTTTCTTTAAACTTTCGTTTATTAAACGGATTTTGTTGATGATTTTCTCTTTAGTAATCGCTGTTGGTACATCCTTTACTGGAATATGTCCGGTAACAACGCCAACGCGTAAACCTTCGCTCACTAAAAACATTAATACATCTTTACTTCCGCTTTTTTCTTGCAAATATTCGGTATGACCGGGAAATGAAAAGGTTTCTGATTGAATATTATGTTTATTAATCGGAGCGGTTACAAGTGCATCAATATCGCCACTTACTAAATCAGCAGTTGCCCTTTCTAAAGATAATAGTGCATATTTTCCGCCAGTTTCTGTAACCTGCCCAAGTTCTATTTTAACATCTTCTTCCCAGCAATTAATCATATTCGCTTTCTTTACCTGCGCCTGATTTGCATGATTAATTACATTGAAACTAAAATCGCCAAGGTTATTCGCCTTTCTGTGGAAAGATGAAACCTTTGTATGGCCGTAAACAATTGGTGTACAATAATTTAAAATTGCAGGATTAGATAATGTTTTAATAATTACCTCTAAACCTATGCCGTTCACGTCGCCTATACTAATGCCAATTTTAAGTTTATTGCTCATAATTACTGGAAAATTTTAGCGCAAATTACTGATTTTCGTTTAAACAGGCGCTTACCGAATAAAAATTAGTTATTTTGTAGAATATATCTCTCCACAGAAATACAACTTACACAGAAAATAGAAAGTGCCTCTTTCCAAATTAATTCTGTGTTTTCAGTGCTTCCGTGGCAAACGAAATTGTAGCGATGAGTTTAGTAAAAGCAAAAAAACATTTAGGTCAGCATTTTTTAACCGATAAAGGCATTGCAAACCGCATTGTAGAAAGTTTAATCAGTACCGATAAATACAATCAGGTTTTGGAAGTTGGTCCGGGAATGGGAATTTTATCTGATTTTTTGCTTCAACGTGAGGATTTGCAAACGTATTTGATTGATATCGACACAGAATCGTATCACTTTCTGAATGAGAAATATCCACAATTAGGAGATAGATTAATAAACGGAGATTTTTTAAAACTAAATTTCGATGATATTTTTCCTAATCAGTTCGCCATAATCGGGAACTTCCCTTACAATATTTCATCACAGATTTTATTTAAAATTTTAGATAACCGCCATAAGGTTGTAGAAATGGTTGGAATGTTTCAGAAAGAAGTTGCACAACGTTGTGCTTCGCCTGCAGGAACTAAAGATTACGGTATTTTAAGTGTTTTTCTTCAAGCTTATTATAAAATAGAGTACTTGTTTACGGTAAAACCAGGTACTTTTAATCCACCTCCAAAAGTGCATTCGGCTGTTATTCGCTTAACAAGGAATGAAATTGAAACTTTAGATTGCGATGAAAAACTGTTTTGGCGTGTGGTTAAGGCAGGTTTTAATCAACGTAGAAAAACATTGCGTAACGCAGTTTCGGCTGTAATGCCAAAAGATAAAATGGACGACCATATATATTTTGAAAAACGAGCTGAACAGTTAACCGTTGCCGATTTTGTAGCTTTAACACAACATGTAAGTAAATTAATGGAAGCTTAGTTTTTTCCTTTGAAAAGCAGGTTCCTCTACTTTTAGGATTCAGCCTTCCCGCTTTCCATTTCTCCCGATTTTTAATATCGGGATTCATTCCAATCGGGTTTAAATTGAAAGCAACTTCAATAAATCCCTGCTATTTTCTTGCAAAGCAATGATTAATTTATTCCAATTTCTCCTTTCCTTTGCGGCATAAAATTGTAAACATCATGGTTAACTACAGCGAAATTTTCAGCACACAAGGCATGGATTATCAAACTTACAGAGCGTTGGTAGATCAACTTCTGTTAGAGGGAAAAGCTACTGGCGATGTTACTTACGATTTGCACTACACTAAAATGAATGTGCAACGCATGAGCAGAGTTGATAAAACAGTTAGTTTAACTGAAGAATTTACTTCTGTAATAGAAAGCCTAAAAGAAAATTATAAGTTTTTGGTAATTACTGAAGGTTGGTGCGGCGATGCGGCTCAAATTGTTCCGGTATTTAATAAAATTGCAACAGCATCTTTAGGTAAAATAGACCTGAAGTTTGTTTTACGAGATAAAAACTTGCCTTTAATTGATGCGCATTTAACTAACGGCGGTAGAGCAATTCCGGTTTTAATTATTTTAAACGAAAACGCTGATAAAGTTTTAGCAACCTGGGCACCAAGACCGCAAGTTTTGCAAACACTTTTAAAAGAGTGGAAAAACGAAACAACTGAAATGACAATCTTAGCTGAAAAACTTCACGGATGGTATGCTAAAGATAAAACCTTAACTACACAGGCAGAATTGATAGAGGTTTTAAAAGGATTAAATAAATAAACTTATTTCAGAGTCAGTTCGTATAGAGATGCTGAAACTAGTTCAGCATGACGAATTGATTAATCAACAGAAACAGTTAATCCTTCTTGTTGTAAAATTTTTCTGTAAACTTCCATTTCGGTAAAAGAACCTTCTAAAACAGGGCATTTACCATCATTATGTACTTTCCAGGCAATTTTTTCCGCTTGCGATTCGTTATAATCTAAATACTTCATCATGCAATAAATTACATGGTCGAAAGTATTTACATCATCATTCCATAAAATTAAACGATGTACAGTTTTTAAGGAAGTTAAAATTTCTTCGAGCGTAAAGGTCTCTTCTTTTGTTTCTGTAGACATTCGGCAAAAATAACTATTTTTATGGAAGATGTAATACTTTTATGGGAAGATGTAATATGTAAAATGGATGATGGATTGAATTAAAGAATAAGGTGCTTTGTTGAATTTTCCGTCCTAAATTTACCATCTTATCCCTTACATTTACCATCAAATATCATACATCTTTCATCCCTTTTAATACATTTGTTAACCAAATATTAAAATATGCACCAATCTAAAATTGCAGGAATAGGTTACTACGTTCCTAAAAATATATATACAAATAATGATTTAAGCCGTTTCATGGAAACCAGTGATGAATGGATTCAGGAAAGAACGGGTATTAAAGAACGTCGTTTTGCAGATAGGAATGAGGAAACGACTACAACGATGGGCATCGAGGCCGCGAAAATTGCTATAGAAAGAGCTGGTATTACTGCAAAAGATGTTGATTTTATTGTATTTGCTACATTAAGTCCTGATTATTATTTTCCGGGTTGTGGTGTCTTGCTGCAACGCGAAATGGGAATGGGCGAAATCGGTGCTTTAGATATTCGCAACCAGTGTTCGGGATTTGTTTATGCACTTTCTGTAGCCGATCAGTTTGTGAAAACCGGTATGTATAAAAATGTTTTAGTAGTTGGCAGCGAGAAGCATTCTTTTGCTATGGATTTCGAAACCAGAAGCAGAAATGTTTCTGTAATTTTTGGTGATGGGGCAGGAGCCGTGGTTTTGCAACCAACTGATGAAGCCGGAAAAGGAATTTTAAGTACACATTTACATAGCGATGGTGCTGATGCTGAAATTTTAGCAATGTATTATCCAGGGTCACATGCTAATAAATGGATGAAGGATAAACCTGCTTTCCCCGAGCAGGAATTAGGCGGATTGTTTATGACACCAGAAATTTTAGAAAGTGGTGCTGCACTACCATATATGGACGGTCCATCGGTTTTTAAGAAAGCTGTTGTTAAATTTCCGGAGGTAATTAAAGAAGCTTTGGCAGCTAATGATTTAACCGAGAAAGATATTGATATGTTGGTTCCGCACCAGGCAAATTTGCGCATTAGTCAATACGTTCAACAATTGCTTGGCTTAAATGATGATCAGGTTTTTAACAACATTCAAAAATACGGAAATACTACGGCGGCTTCAGTTCCGATAGCACTATGTGAAGCTTGGGAAGCAGGTAAAATTAAAGATGGAGATTTAGTTTGTTTAGCCGCTTTTGGCTCTGGCTTTACCTGGGCAAGTGCGCTTATCCGTTGGTAAATTCAAGTTTGGTAACTAAATTTTGACATTTCGTGTAAAATAACTGGAAATCAAGGATATATTTTTTAATTTTATTCTAATCCCCTTTAGTTATTTTATGGCAATAGACGTTTACTCAGGAAATTTCGGAGCGAAAGAACTAAATCATTTACTAAAGCGTACGTTATTTGGTGCGAAAAGAAGTGATATAAATTCTCTTGTTGGTCAATCTGTTTCTCAGGTTGTTGATTTTCTTTTGAGAGATTTACCGATCCCAAATCCACCTGTAAATAATTACAACGATACCAATTATACAGATGCTAATGTCCCTGCCGGACAAACATGGGTAAATGCACTTTACACCGATGGTACGGCAAATAGTCGCAGGGTTTCCTCGTTTAAATCTTGGTGGGTTACGCAAATGCTTAATCAACCAATATCTATCAGAGAAAAATTAACTTTATTTTGGCATAACCACTTTGCTACAGAAGCAGATACAGTTGATGATGCCAGATACATTTTTAAGCATAACGCTTTACTTCGCAGCCTCTCATTAGGCAATTTCAAAACATTAACAAAGCAAGTAACTATTGATCCTGCAATGGTTCGGTATTTAAATGGATATGCAAGCACAAGAACTGCCCCCGATGAAAATTACGCCAGAGAACTGCAGGAACTTTTCACTTTAGGAAAAGGACCAGATTCTAAATATACAGAAGCAGATGTTAAAGCTGCCGCCCGATTATTAACGGGTTACACTTTGGACAGTACAAATATCATTTCTGTTTTTAATACAACCAGGCACGATGTTACCGATAAACAATTTTCATCATTTTATGGAAATAAACTAATTAAAGGCAGGGCTGGTGTAGATGGTGCAAAGGAAGTAGATGATTTGCTTGATATGATTTTTGCGCAGGTAGAGGTAAGTAAATACATCTGTAGAAGATTGTATCGATTTTTTGTTTATTATGATATTACTGCTGATGTTGAAGCAAATTTTATTACGCCACTTGCAGAAATATTTAGAAATGCCAATTACGAAATAAAGCCCGTGTTAAAGGTTTTATTTACCAGCAATCATTTCTTCTTAGCTCAAAACCGTTCTTGTAATATTAAAGCACCCGTAGATTTTGTAGTTGGCTTGGCAAGGGAATTTGAGATTGTATTTCCTGATGCGAGCGACTATGTAAACGTTTACTACATGAGCGATTATTTACGCAGTACAGCTTCAAATCTTCAGCAAAATTTAGCAGACCCACCCAATGTTTCTGGTTGGCCTGCATATTATCAAATACCTCAATTTTATGAACTTTGGATAAATTCGGATACGCTACCAAAGCGTAATGTTTTTACCGATAGATTTATTAGTTCGGGTTATACGCGTAACGGAAAGAAAATAGTGATTGACCCAATTGCTTACACCGCAAAATTCAGCAAACCCGAAGATCCAAATGTTTTGGTTGATGAAGCTTTAGGCCATCTTTATACAATTGATGTAAGTGCCGAAGTAAAAAAGTTTTTGAAGAGCATATTACTGAGCAATCAGGTTACTGATGCTTATTGGACAACCGCCTGGCTCGATTATAAAGCTGCCCCAACAACAGCGAAAACGGCAATTGTACAAACCCGTTTACAGGAGTTTTATAAATACATTATGAACCTTGAAGAGTATCAACTATCATGAAAAGGCGGGAATTTTTAACAAAGGCAATGCCTGCAGGTGTGGTGCTTCCATCTTTAATAGGAGGATTTTCATTAAAGGCATTTGGTGCATCGAGTTTGTTATCGGCAATTACAGCCGCCAATCAGGAAACCGATCACGTTTTGGTTATCATCCAGTTAAATGGTGGTAACGATGGTTTGAATATGATTCTGCCTTTAGATCAATACGATAATCTTACGCTGGCTCGCCCGAATATTATCCTTCCGAAAAATAAAATTATTAAGCTTTCGGGCTACAATACCGGAATTCATCCATCCATGTCTGGTTTGGCTGGTTTGTATGATGATGGAAAAGTTCAGGTCATTCAATCGGTTGGTTATCCGCAGCCAAATTTCAGTCATTTCAGGGCAACAGATATTTGGCTTTCTGCATCAGATTCTGACCAAACAATAGAAAGTGGTTGGGCAGGAAGGTACTTAAGCGAAGAATATTCAAATTTCCCAATTGGTTATCCAAATACGGTGATGCCCGATCCGCTTGCTATTCAAATTGGCTCTTTTATTTCTCCTGCTTTTCAGGGACCATCGGTTAATATGGGTATGGCCATTTCCGATCCTGTTAATTTCTACAATTTAATAAACGGGATTCAATCTCCCGCACCAAATACAAACGCAGGTAAAGAGTTAACATACATTCGCCAGGTTTCTCAGCAAACGCAACAATATGCATCTGTAATAAAAACTGCTGCGGGCAAAGTAACAAAACAAGGTGCCTATCCAACCAATAATTCACTTGCCGATCAGCTTAAGGTTGTAGCAAGATTAGTTGCCGGAGGATTAAAAACCCGCTTGTACATGGTAAATATTGGTTCTTTTGATACACATGCCGCACAAGTAAATACTGGCTCTACCGAAACCGGAACCCATGCAGTTTTGCTACAAAGAGTTAGCGATGCAATTAAGGCTTTTATGGATGATTTAAAAGGTTTGGGCGCATCAAAAAGAGTTGCCGGAATGACTTTCTCAGAATTTGGGCGGAGAATAAAATCAAATGCAAGTAATGGAACCGACCATGGTGCAGCAGCCCCGTTAATTGTTTTTGGCGATGCTATTCAAGGTGGTGTTTTGGGTAAAAATCCAACCATTTCGGCAACTACATCGGTTAATGATAACATTCCGATGCAGTATGATTTCCGTTCGGTGTACGCTACATTATTAGAAAAATGGTTTTGTGTAGATAAATCTACCTTATCAAGCGTAATGTTAAAAGATTTCCAGCCGCTGCCACTTATTCAACCCGGTACAAATTGTATGTCTACCAGTTTGGCGCAAACCAATCATTTAAGTGGTGAGAGTTTAATCAGTAATTACCCAAATCCTTTTACTACAACTACAACCATAAAATACACTTCAAAGGGCGGTCATGTTTTAATACAAGTGTTTAACACGATGGGCAAATTAATGGCTACCGTTGTAGATGCCGTTAAAGATGAAGGCACTTATAATATCAATTTCGAAAACCAGCATTACGCTCCAGGTGTTTACTACGCCCGACTTCAAAACGGAGAATTACAGCAGGTAAGAAATATGCTAATCGTTTCTTAAGCTAAAAATTAGGTACTTTTGCATTATCATCCGTTCTTGGATGGTTTTTCAGAAATATCTTAATATGAAGTTTAATCTTGGTGATTTTGTACGTTTTGTAGATGAAAAACGTGAAGGCTATGTTACAAAAATAATTGATGCACAAACTTTAGGTGTAACCGATGAGGATGGATTTGAAATCCCTGTTGCCATAAGCAATTTAACTTCAGTTCATGGTCATGGCGTTGTTGCCAAAGAGCAAGATGCACCAAAACCCATTCAGGTTAATGTTCCGTCACTCAATAAAATTGAGAATGGTATTTATGTTGCGGTGGCTGCTGATGGAAAAGCTGGAAGCGTTGTTCATTTTCACTTGCAAAATCAAACTCCAAATACATTACTTATCAGTTTGAGCTCTGAAAGAAAGGAAAAGTATGCTGGTATTTATCATGGTATTATGCAAAGTTTCCAATCCATATTGATACACTCTGCTTCATTATCCGAATTAGATATCTGGCCAGAATTTACCTTTCAATTTTTAGTGTTCAGCAAAGCTGATGTTAAACCTTTAGAGCCACTCGTAATCATAAAAAAATTCAGAGCAAAGGATTTCAGTTCTGAGCAAAGAGATTTACCTAATTTAAAGCAGAAAGGCTGGTTAATTCGTCTGGATGAACTCGCTTCGGTAAATATCGACCCGCAAAAATTAAAGGAAAGTTTCTTTAAATCGCCATCAGAAAAACGTGTTGTTGATGTTCCAAATCAAGAAATTGATCTTCACATCGAAAAACTTAGAGATGATCATCATTTTTTAGCACCCGATGAAATATTGCAAATTCAATTATCACATTTTCAAAATGCTTTGGATGCCGCAATTGTTCATCATTTTGATAAAATGATTTTTATACACGGTTTAGGAAACGGAACCTTGAGAGATAAAATTCATAAACTGATAAGCAAGAATCCACACATTAAAACATATATGGACGCCAGGAAAGAAAAGTTTGGTTACGGTGCAACCGAAGTAGTTTTTAAGTAAAGATAGTCGTCATTTCGGTCGAAGTGGAGAAATCCTTTCAAATTTTTTTTGCTCAATGCCATGGTCTGTGTCTCCACAGACCATTTGCGTGATTTTGAACTTCCATCAACTCTGTTTTCATTGATTTTTATTTGGGCGTTCCCCAATCCAGATAAAGCTTGTGAGACAATTTAAGCTAGCAATAAAATATTCTTGTAGAAGCTAAAATCGGGAAAGGGTCGGGCTTTTCAGGGCTTCGCTGCGCTACGGTACCAATGAAAAATTGGTACTGAACCCTTGCAATCCCTAACGCAACCCAGCGTATTAAAATTATGCCAAAATATTCCAGCTAAATCAAACGAATAATTCCAAATTAACTACAATTGCATTGTTGCTAAGGGCTTCAAATTCCACATCTTCTGTATCCCATAGCGCAAGTCCATCACGGGCATGCATCAACCTTCCTTCAATTTCAAATGCTCCATCAATAATAAAAGTGAAAAGACTATTTGATTTTTCTTGCAGCTTATAATTCGCTTCTTCACGACCAGCAAAAATGCCTGCTGTAAGTTTAAAAGGAAATTTATATCCAGAAATTATATCAATTAATTTATTTGGATTTTTATCGAAATCAAAAGAAAATAATTGGTCTTTTACTAAGGCAAAATCATTAATAATTCCCAAATGAAGATAGTTGATAACATCACTTTTATAAGGATTGCTGATTTCTAAAACTTCACCTTTTTCCAAACTTAACAATTGTACTTGCCCAGTTTCAACAGAAAATTCATTGTTTTTGGCTACAATATCAATGCCTCCGGTAATTGGCATAAATAAATGTAAGGAGTTTTCTTTAGCTAAATAAAAATTAAGTTTTCCTGCAGCAACAGAATCATCATTAAAAATAAATAGATTTTGGAAAGCTGTCTTGTGCTCATTAAAAAAACTTTCAAAGTTGAATGTGCTATATCTTCTAATGCTCGAATTTTCAATTAATCCACGTTGATCTGCTAAATAAATTTTACCGGGTTTTTCCACTATTTTAAATTTTTTATGGAGTGAATACTTACAAAAGGCTGTAGCTTAAATAGATTTGTGAAAACCTCTTCGCTCTTATTTTCTGTAAACTGCGATATTAGCAAATGTTCTCCAATAACCTCGTGCAAAACTAAAGGTTTTGAAAAAAAGTTTACTGCAATTTTATGTTTTTCAATATCATTAATATCCGAATTAATAATTTCGAACTTAAAATTTTCAAAGGTTAAAAAACGTCTGCCTAAATTATCCAGTACATCAGGTATAATAGTTTTCAGCTGCTGAATATAACCTATAATTGCACCACCTACCAAGAAATGAAGTTTTTCAGCTCCGGGCGCATTTATCAACAACTGAGAAAAAGAACTGTATTTGTTTTCTTGATTATAAAACTGAGCCTGCATTTTAAATTCAGCGAAACTATCTTCATGTACAAATTTATCCCAGGGGTTAACATTTGTAACATCAATTATTTTTCGGTAGCAAAGTATTATTATTTTTTCTGACATGATTTAGGCATAAAAAAGCGTCAAGAAATAAATCTTAACGCCACATAAAAATAAGCAAACAATTATAAATCTTATGCTTTTACATTTAGCTTAAATGTTAAGTCGAAACCAGCAGTAAGTGTACCTGTAACGGCTGCTATCTGCACACCGGTTTTATCATCAGTAAAAACGTTATCGGCATTATTATAGGTATAACCGCTTAAACCTTTTGTATAACCGTTAACTAAAGCAACCGATGTGCCAGAACCTTCAGGAAAAGCAATTTGTGTTACATTTAAAGAAACACCCGCTGCATTGTAAACATGAACATGGATATGAGTTGCACGACCAGTGTACCATCCTGGGAAAATACTCGTAAAAGTTACCAATCCGTTTGCATCGGTTACCTGTCTACCACGTAAAAAGTGAACCGATTGATAATTTGTGCTTTGCATACCTGTTCCTCCATATTCAGAATAATTTCCTTCAGCGTCGCAATGCCAAATATCTACAATTGCTCCAGCTAAAGCTGCACAACTGTTATTTATATTGCCGATTGTAATTTTAGCCGTCATTTTGTATCCGCTTCGCCCATCAGTAATATCGCTTCTAACGTAAGAAGCGGGAACTTTAGTTGGAAACGGACCTTCAGTTTCTGTAGGTGCAACGGTACATGTTCCATTTGTACTGGTTGTTGTACCAGCGCTGCCCGAACCAGATGTAGAGCCATCACTCATACTTGTTTTTTTACAAGCCTCGATAATTACTGGAGTTGAGATTGCCCCGACCATTAAACTCCTGATAAAATTCTTTCTTTCCATTGGTTATTTATGTTTTGTTACCTGCTGATATAAAGGTGCATAGAAAAATAAAATGCGTAACGAATGTATCGACAAACAGATAATCTGAAACGTTAAATGAACAAACGTTTAGAGTTTTAATAACCTAAAGGTTTTTATTCAACTTTGATTTAGAAACTCGAATTTAAAATGAGGTACAGTTTTTGACGCTATGAAATTTCATTTTATAGAAGAATAAACCTAGCTTTGCCGCTAATTAATGAAACACCTAGTTACCATATCTTTAGTATTTTTTAGCTTAACACATTTGGCAAAAGCCGAACGTGTTGAAGGGCTTAGGATATTAAATGAATATTGCAACGAGCATAATATCAGTGTTAATTCTTCAGGTCAAAGCTCTGTTCAGCTTAACGAAGACCGCAATCCTTATTTACTTTCTTACAGTAGCCTAGCTTTAACCGGAACTCAAACTCCAGTTAAAACAGCTAAATATGTAAATGTAAATCATATTATTGCTGATTTAACAATTAGGAAAAAGCCTAAAAACAATAGTCCTTAACTTCTTCTATAAACAGATCTTATTCAAGATCTTTCATAATTTATACAATTAACAGCCAAAATGACTTGCAAAAAGCTATGGCTTGGTTGTTGTAACACACCATTTTTTATAATAAATACCAATTAAAATATAATGTTAGGATTTTTAGCGAAGGTTTTCGGAAGTAAATCAGAAAGAGATATAAAAAGCATACAGCCGCTGGTTGTAAAAATAAATGAAGAATACGCAAAGTTATCTTCAATAAGCAATGATGAATTGCGTGCAAAAACAATAGAATTTAAAGGTAGAATTTCTGCTTTTTTAGAAAGTATTGACGGTAAAATTTCAACACTTAAAGCTGAGGCAGAAAATGAAGATTTAGAACTTCATCAAAAAACTGCTTTATATGAGCAAGTAGATGCTTTAGGAAAAGACCGTGATGCAGAATTGGAAAAGGTATTGCTGGAGATTTTACCAGAAGCATTTGCTGTGGTAAAAGAAACTTCTCGTCGTTTAAGTGAAAACGATTATTTAGAAGTTACTGCAACCCAATTTGATAGAGATTACGCAGCACGTAAAAGCAATGTTAAAATTGTTGGCGATAAAGCGCAATGGGCTAATCGTTGGGATGCTGCCGGAACTGAAGTGGTTTGGAACATGGTTCATTACGATGTACAGTTAATTGGTGGTATTGTATTGCACAGCGGTAAAATTGCTGAGATGGCTACTGGTGAGGGTAAAACCTTAGTAAGTACGCTTCCGGCATACTTAAACGCTTTAGCTGGCGAAGGTGTTCACATCGTTACTGTGAATGATTACTTAGCCCGTCGTGATAGTGAGTGGAATGGTCCTTTATTTGAGTTCCACGGAATTAGTGTAGACTGTATTGATAAACACGAACCAAATTCTGAAGAACGAAGAAAAGCGTATGCTTCTGGAATTACTTACGGTACAAATAATGAATTTGGTTTCGATTATTTACGTGACAATATGTCGCAAACACCAGATCAGTTGGTGCAACGTAAACCTCACTTTGCAATGGTTGATGAGGTCGATTCAGTTTTAATTGATGATGCTCGTACACCATTAATTATTTCAGGTCCAATTCCTCATGGCGACCAGCATGAATTTTATGAGTTGAAACCACGTATCGAACGTTTGGTTAATGCTCAAAAAGCTTATGTTTCTCAAGCATTAAATGAAGCTAAAAAATTAATTAACGCAGGTAACTCTGGAACTGAAGAAGGAGAAGGTGGTTTAGCATTATTACGTGCTTATCGGGGTTTGCCAAAAAACAAAGCTTTAATTAAATTCTTAAGTGAAAGCGGTGTTCGTGGTTTGTTGTTGAAAACAGAGAACTACTACATGGCAGATCAGTCTAAGAATATGCCTAAGGTAGATTCTGAATTGTTCTTCTATATCGATGAAAAAAATAACCAGGTAGAATTAACAGAAAAAGGTATCGAGTTAATTACTCAATCGGGTGAAGATCCTCATTTCTTTGTATTGCCTGATGTAGGTACTGAAGTTGCCGAATTGGAGAAATCTGATTTGCCATTGGATGAAAAGGTAATAACTAAAGATGCCCTAATGCGTGATTACTCTGTAAAAGCAGAACGTATTCACTCGGTTAACCAGTTATTAAAAGCTTATACTTTATTCGAAATTGATGTTGAGTACATCATCGATGAAGGAAAAATTAAAATTGTTGATGAGCAGACTGGTCGTATTATGGACGGTCGCCGTTACTCTGATGGTTTACACCAGGCAATTGAGGCTAAAGAAAATGTAAAAGTTGAGGATGCAACTCAAACTTATGCAACTGTAACCTTGCAAAACTATTTCCGTATGTACCACAAACTTTGCGGTATGACGGGTACAGCAACAACAGAAGCAGGTGAGTTTTGGTCTATCTATAAATTAGATGTTGTAGAAATTCCTACAAATAGAAATATTTCCAGAAGAGATGAACAAGATTATGTTTATCGTACGGTTCGCGAAAAATACAACGCTGTTGCTGATGAAATTGTAAAATTAACAGAAGCTGGCAGACCAGTATTGGTTGGTACAACTTCAGTTGAGATTTCAGAATTATTAAGCCGTATGCTTAAACTTCGTGGAATTAAACATAATGTATTAAATGCTAAAATGCACCAGAAAGAGGCAGATATTGTTGCCGAAGCTGGTCAAGCTGGTCAGGTAACTATTGCAACTAACATGGCTGGTCGTGGTACGGATATTAAATTAGGAGCGGGCGTTAAAGAAGCCGGAGGTTTAGCTATTGTTGGTACCGAGCGTCACGAATCTCGTCGTGTTGACAGACAGTTACGTGGTCGTGCTGGTCGTCAGGGAGATCCAGGTTCATCTCAGTTCTTCGTATCATTAGAAGATAACTTAATGCGTTTATTCGGTTCAGAAAGAATTTCAAGCATTATGGTTCGTATGGGTATTGAAGATGGAGAAGTGATTCAACACTCTATGATTACTAAATCTATCGAACGTGCTCAAAAGAAAGTAGAAGAAAACAACTTTGGTATTCGTAAGCGTTTGTTAGAGTATGATGATGTAATGAACTCGCAACGTACAGTTATTTATTCTAAACGTAAAAACGCATTATTTGGCGAGCGTTTAGATGTTGATATGAATAACATGGTTTATGATGTGGCTGAAGATATCGTAACGGAATATAAAGAAGAATCAAATTACGAAGGTTTCAAGTTAGAAGTAATTAAAAACTTTTCTTTAGATTCTGCAATCACTGAAAAAGAATTCTCATCATCAAACATTGCAACATTAACTGAAAAACTTTTTGAAGAGGCAGAAACTTTCTACGCTCGCAAATCTGATGCAATTATTGAGCAATCAATGCCGGTTTTAAAGCAGGTTTTTGAAGAACGTGGAGAGCATATCGAGCAAATTGTTGTTCCTTTTACAGATGGTATTCGTGGTATTCAGGTTGCTGTTGATTTGAAAAAAGCAATCGATAATAAAGGGAAAGAAGTTGTTCGTGCATTCGAAAAAACAATTGTTCTTGCTTTAATTGATGATAGCTGGAAAGAGCATTTACGCGAAATGGACGATTTGAAACAATCGGTTCAAAACGCAGTTTACGAGCAAAAAGATCCATTAGTAATTTACAAAATGGAAGCTTTCAACTTGTTCAAAAGCATGCTTAATGCAGTTAACAAAGAAGTAGTAAGTTTCTTATATAAAGGCGGCATTCCGGTTCAGCAAGAACCAGATCAGGTTAGAGAAGCGCCAGCTCCGGTAAAACAACCAAAATTGCAAACTACTAAACAGGAGTTTGGTACAGAGCAAGCAGGTGTAGAATTTGGAGATACTCGTGAAGCAGTTCCACAACAGCCAATTCGTAAGGAAGCAGCAATTGGGCGTAACGAGCCTTGCCCTTGTGGAAGTGGTAAGAAATACAAAAACTGCCACGGAGCAAATTTGTAAGATTATTTTAACTCCAATAATATCAAAGCCTTGACAATTGTCAGGGCTTTTTCTTTATAACTAAGTTTTTAATTATAAGAATTTAGCATATATTTAAAGACACACAAATACACACACAAATGAAAAGAATTTTTAACATTTTTGCTGTTTCGGCAACACTGCTGCTATCGAGCTGCGCTACCGTTTTTACAGGTACAAAACAAACCGTAAATTTTAAAACAGATCCGCCTGCTGCTGATATTGAAGTAGATGGTATTAAAGTTGGCGTTACGCCAATGGATGTAAGTCTTAAAAAAGGATTTACAGGACAAACTGTTAGTTTTAAATTAAATGGTTATGAAACTAAAACATTTCAACCTACTACAACCTTTAATCCGGTAACCGTATTAAATGTAATTGGCATCCTTGGTTTCCCGATTGATGCTGCAACAGGCGCCATGATGAAATATGACCCGAAAGTTTATGAATTTAAGCTTGAACCAAAAAAATAAATATTTCAAATTTATTTAATGAAATGCAGTATATAAACTAGCATTTGCACAACCGATAAAGAATGCCGAATTTTGCAGAAAGTTCGGCATTCTTGTTTTAAAACATTTTTAACGCCAGCGATGTCATAACATCATGAAAATATTTTACTCAATAACCTTCTTCATATTTCTTTATTCAGCTTCCTTTGGACAAAAAGGAGAAGTAAACGTAATTAAAGATCCGTTGATTGATACCTTAATTGCAAAACGAATAGAGGTTTACAGAACCGGGGGTGATGTTACAGTAAAAACGAACAAGCCAATTGTTTCGGGTTATGGATATCGGGTTCAGGTTTTCTATGGGTCTGACAGGCGTGAGATGTTTAATCAACAATCTCGTTTTAAAAGCAGCTATCCCAAAATCAATACCTATATCATTTATAAAGAGCCAAATTATTATTTAAGAGTTGGCGATTTTAGAACAAAACTAGAAGCGCAAAGATTAATGAGCGAGCTTCGACCAAACTTCCCAACCTTGTTTATTTTCAGGGAAAAAATTAATGCACCAACTTTAGATACCTCAACTGATGATCAAAGATAAAATTAAAAACCTAGCCGAAACCATTTTCAATGATGTTGTAGGTTACCGTCGCCATATACACGCCAATCCCGAATTATCTTTTAAAGAATTTGAAACTTCATTATATGTAAAAGATAAACTCACAAAGTGGGGCATTGAGTTTACGAGTTGTGCTAATACGGGCGTAGTTGGTTTAATAAAAGGCAATTTGCCATCTGATAAAGTTATTGCACTTCGCGGAGATATGGATGCGCTTCCTATCCATGAAGATAATGATAAACCATATCGTTCTAAAAACCATGGCGTAATGCATGCTTGCGGGCACGATGTACATACCTCGTCTCTTTTAGGAACAGCTTTTATCCTTAATCAGCTAAAAGATGAGTTTGGTGGTACAATTAAATTAATTTTTCAGCCTGCTGAAGAATTGTTGCCAGGTGGAGCAAGTATAATGATTAAAGAAGGTGTATTGGAAAATCCAAAGCCTCAGTATATTGTCGGGCAGCATGTAATGCCTTTAATTGAGTCTGGTAAAGTAGGTTTCCGTTCAGGTATTTATATGGCTTCTACTGATGAACTATATGTTACGGTAACCGGAAAAGGTGGTCATGGGGCGCAGCCGCACCAAAATATCGATCCTGTTTTAATTGCTTCACACATTATTATCGCTCTGCAGCAAATTGTTAGCAGAAATGCAGATCCACGTTTACCATCGGTTTTATCCTTTGGAAAAGTAACTGCTAATGGCGCAACCAATATCATCCCAAATGAAGTTAAAATTGAAGGTACTTTTAGAACCTTAGATGAAGATTGGCGTGCAGAGGCACATAAAAGAATGAAGAAAATGGCAGAAGGTATTGCCGAAAGCATGGGCGGAAGTTGCGATTTTGACATTCATAAAGGTTATCCATTTTTAATCAATGAGGAGAAACTAACTGCAAATGCAAGAGGTTTTGCAGAAGACTTTCTGGGCAAAGAAAACGTTATTGATTTGGATATCTGGATGGCTGCGGAAGATTTTTCTTTCTATTCTCAGGTAACTGATGCTTGCTTTTATCGCTTAGGAACCGGAAATGCTGCTAAAGATACCATGCATTCCGTACATACACCAAAATTTGATATTGACGAAGATGCGTTGAAATTATCAACTGGGTTAATGGCTTACATTGCTGTTAAACAACTTGGAAACTAGGTGTTGATGTAAGAGGGGAGATGTAAGATGGAAGGTAGCATATATTTGTAATTAAACATAATTTCCATTATCCATCTTCCATTATCCATCTACCACCCTCCGTCTTCCATCCAACAAAGGGGCATCATTTTTGACTATTCATCACCACATGAAAAAAATAATTTTATTAATAACGCTAACGCTCTTCATATCTCAGGCTTATAGTCAGGTTATCGATAGATTTAATCCTGATACAGTTAAAACTATCAACTTAGATTCTGGTGCGGTAAACATTAAGGCAGAACGCTTAAATATCGAAACTTTCATCAACGCGATTATCAATGATACAAGTTTTTACCAGTCGTTTCGCGATATGAAGCGATACAGCTTTATCGCCGAAAATCGCATTTTTAGTTACGATAAAAAGAATAAAGTTGATGGTAAGATTTACCGTAAAATAAAACATAATAATACTGGTCCTTACCGAATGGAATATCTTGTAAAACAAGATGAAGGTAAAATGTATAAAAAGAACGGAAAATATCAGTTATATACTGTTGAGATGTTCGATTATATATTTATGAATGCCTACAACACCGACTTTGTTCCAGATGCACCCGCAGGTGATGGAAAGGGTGGCACAAACGAAAGTTATAAAAGCAAACTAAAAACCTTAATTTTTAATCCTGGTAGGCCAGTAAAAGTGCCTTTTATAGGCAGTAAAACCGAAATTTTTTCTGCTAATATGCGCCAGTATTACGATTATGGTTTCACCAGTGGAACTTACCTTGATTCTATCCCGGTTTACCGTTTTAAGGTTTCTGTAAAACCTGATTTGAGTAGCTGGACAAAAGATGGAATGATGATTAAGGAATTGGTAACCATTTTTGATAAACGAAATTTTAATATTCTAGGTCGTTATGTTGATATGAAATACAGTAACATGCTCTTTGACTTTGATGTACAAATGAATATTGAAATGGGTTATTTTGGTGAAGATAAATTGCCTACAAAAATTACGTATCAAGGTAATTGGGATTATCCATTTAAAAAGGAAGAAAGAGCTAGTTTTTTAATTCTGCATAAAGATTACAAGCTAGAAAAAAAATAATGTAGGTTTTTCACTAAAGATAAAGGTTTCTTCTAATTGTTATGTAAAGCGTAATACCTAGAAGTTTTGGTGCGTTATAAATCATAATTAAATTTTAGAACCTCAATACTCATCTAAAGCCAAGATGTTACTTTGTAATATCATATTTCAATTATAAATTTACTTTCTATTTCAGTTGAAAACATAACAGAACCAAAACCAATATTTTAAAAATACTACTATGAGAGCCACATTAAAAGTCACCCTATTTTTTTCAGTGTGTATAATTATTTTAACTTCTATGACATTTAAGCCCAAAAGAATTGTGTTTTTTGGTGATTCTATAACACAACAAGGCGTATCTGCCAATGGTTATGTTACGCTAATTAAGAAAGCATTAGATTCTACCAAATATACTGTTATGGGTGCCGGAATAGGAGGCAACAAGGTTTATGATTTATACCTACGCTTAGAAGATGATGTGTTAAGCAAGAAACCCGATTTGGTTGTAATTTATGTTGGTATCAACGATGTTTGGCATAAACAATCATCTCATACAGGAACTGATTATGATAAATTTCTAAAATTTTATCAGGCTTTAATTAATAAAATTCAAGCTACTGGAAGTAAGGTTGTTGTTGTAACTCCTTCCGTTGTAGGCGAGAAAAAAGATGGTACTAACGAACTTGATGCAGATTTGAATAAATATGCTGAAGGAATTAGACAATTGGCAGCTAAAAATAATCTTCCACTTTGTGATTTAAGGAAAATCTTCGCTGAATATGAAGCAAAGAATAATTCTGAAGATAAAGAAAAAGGAATTTTAACAGGTGACAGGGTTCACTTAAACGAAACAGGAAATAAACTTGTAGCAACGCAATTATTGCCTTTAGTACGTTAAAAGTTATGGGTTATAAGTTGTAGGTCTGTAAGCCTATAAACTTATCACTTAAAGATAGACCTTTATATTGTTAAAAGTTATAAGTATTAAGTCGATAGACCTACAACTTATCCCTTAAAACGTACAACCTAGATGATAAACCGCGAAACGATAGATAAGATAATGGATACCGCCCGTATTGAGGAGGTAGTTGGGGATTTCGTACACTTAAAAAAACGCGGAACAAGTTTAATTGGCAATTGCCCTTTTCATGGAGAGAAAACACCATCGTTCCATGTTTCGGTAACAAAGGGAATTTATAAATGCTTTGGCTGTGGTAAAGGTGGCGATTCGGTTCGCTTCATTATGGATCATGAGAAATATTCTTATCCAGAGGCACTTAAGTTTTTAGCCAATAAATATAATATCGAGGTTGAGGAAACAGAACTTACGCCTCAAGATACTGAAGCACAAAATGCTAAAGAAAGTCTTTACGTTGTTTCTCAGTTTGCTTCAGCATTTTTTGTAAAGCAACTTTGGGAAACCCAGGAAGGTAAAACCATAGGTTTAAGTTATTTCAAAGAGCGTGGTTTTAGAGAAGATATTTTAAAGAAATTTGAAGTAGGTTACTCGCCAGATGTTTGGGATGCAATGACTCAAAGCGCTGTAAATGCTGGTCATAAACTCGAATTTCTGGAGCAAACAGGCTTATCAATTAAAAACGATAACGGAAAAATTTACGATAGGTTTCGCGGTCGTGTAATGTTTCCAATTCATAATTTTACAGGTAGAATAATTGGTTTTGGCGGTAGAACGTTAAAAACTGACAAAAATGTTCCTAAATACGTAAATTCTCCCGAAAGTGAAATCTACCATAAATCGAATGTATTATATGGTTTATTTCATGCTAAAAAAGCCATACGCGATTTAGATAACTGTTACCTCGCCGAAGGTTATGCAGATGTACTTTCTGTGCACCAGGCTGGAGTAGAAAATGTTGTAGCATCTTCCGGAACATCTCTAACTGTAGAGCAGATTAAACTTATTGGTCGTTTTACACAAAATGTAACCATTCTTTTCGATGGAGATGCTGCCGGTATAAAGGCCTCCCTACGCGGATTGGACATGATTTTGGAGGAAGGATTGAACGTTAAAATTGTTTCTTTCCCTGATGGACATGATCCAGATTCATACATGCATCATGTTGGTGCGGGGGCATTTAAAACTTACATAGAGGAGAACCGAAAAGACTTTATCCTCTACAAAGCAAATGTTTTATTAAAAGAAGCAGGAACTGATCCGATTAAAAGGGCAGGAATTATACGCGATATTGTAGAAAGTATTGCCAAAATTCCAGATCCAATTAAAGCTTCTGTATTTATTAGAGAGAGTAGTAGCTTATTGCAGATAGAAGAAAGTATTTTACTTTCCGAACTGAATAAAATGCGTGCTACCAAAAGCAAAAAGACTTTTGAAAGCAATCAGCGTGCTAATCAAAATAACTATAATTCGGGTCCTCCAGAACCGCTTGGCCCGCCAGATGATTTATGGGATGATAACGGACCATCTACATCAAATCAAACTGTAGAGAATGATGAAAATCAAGAGAAAGAAATTATACGACTTCTTTTAGCCTACGGACATGAATTTGTAAACTGGGATAAAATTGACGATATGTACATTGGCTCTTTCATCGTACAAAATTTGGCCGATGTAGAGTTTGATAATCCGGTATGTAAACAAATTGCAGAGTTTTATAAAGCAGAACTCGATAATGGAAGGCTTCCTACCGCTAACCACTTTATAAAACATCAGGATAGAGCCATTGCTGATTTGGCTATCGACTTATCAACTTCGCCATATGCCTTAAGCGAAAATTGGTTAAATAAGCATCTTATTTACGTAAAAGATGAATCAATGAATCTAAAAGCAACTATATTAGGAGGAATATTTCATCTAAAAAAGCGCAAAGTCGATAAAATTTTAACATCACTTCTAAAAGAAATTAAAGAAGAAAAAGACGGCGACAACCAGATGATTTTAATGCAAAGGTATGGAGTGATAAAAAGTGTAGAACGCGAAATTTCGAAATTCTTAGGTTCTGTAATTGTTAAATAGAAATAGGATTTAATGATTAAGCTGCTACATTCTATTATTCAAAATTCAATAATCCACTTATTCAATAATTCACTATGGCAATACATAACGATTTAGGTCGAAAAGGTGAAGAAATTGCCAAGGCTTACCTTGAAGAAAATAATTACGAAATTTTAGATGAAAACTGGGTTCATGGCAAAGCTGAGATAGATTTAATTGCGTATAAAAACGGAATAATGATTTTCGTAGAAGTTAAAAGCAGAACTTCAGTAGCATTTGGTCAGCCAGAAGATTTTGTTGAGAAAAGAAAACAAAAACAAATGGAATTGGGTTCATTGGCGTATATTGAAATCATGAATCATCAGAACGATATCCGTTTTGATATCATTGCTATAACCTTTAAAAAAGATAATACATTTACTTTAAACCATATTGAAGATGCTTTTTGGCCAGAAGATTAACAAAATCAAAACATTATTTTTTATTGCGGTTGCAATTAGCTTTGCAAGCTCTTGTAAAGAAGAAACATCAACCTATAGAAGTTTTATATCTCCGCTTATCGGTTTAAATGTAAAATCGGGTAATGAGTTTGATGTAAAAGTTCTTTTCGGTAAAGAAAAGCAAGTAGATTCTGTGGTCTATTTAATTGATACCTTAAAGGCCATTTCCAAAAGTGACACCGCTGCGGTGAAACTAAAAACCGAAGGTTTAAAATTAGGCAATCACATCATCACTGCAAAGATTTACAACGGTAGCGAATTTGAAGATTTAACCACCAACATCAATATTCTTTCGGCAAAAGCACCAGATTTGTACACTTACAAAGTTATTGCGAAATTCCCACATGATACAAGTGCGTATGTAGAAGGATTAGAATACCACAATGGTTTCTTTTATGAAGGAACCGGAGAAAAAAGCAATTCTTACTTAAAAAAGGTTGATGTTAAAAGCGGCAAAACCTTACAACAAGTTAAATTAGATACTGCATATTTTGGCGAAGGTATTACGGTTATCAATAATAAAATACTGCAAATTACCTGGAATGAAAAAACTGCTTTTGAGTATGATAAAAACAGCTTTAAATTAATTAAACAGTTTCCATTTTCAGTCGGACAAGCAGGTTGGGGTTTAGCTTTTGATGGCGAAAAAATCCTCAACTCTGACGGTACAAATACCATTTATTTCTTAGATAAAAATACCTACAAGCAAATCGGCTCTATAGATGTTTACGATGATAAAGGTCCAAGAGACAGCATTAATGAACTTGAATACATTGATGGAAAAATATATGCTAATGTCTATTTAACAAATGATATCGTAATTATTAACCCTAAAACCGGGGCAATTGAAGGTAAAATCGATTTGACTGGACTATTCTCCCCATCTTATTTTAAAACAGATGGCGAAAGGATGAATAATGTTTTAAATGGTATCGCTTATGATAAAGTGACTAAAAGGCTTTTCGTTGCGGGTAAAAAATGGCCTTACATTTTCGAAATACAGATTACAAAAAAGTAAATTTATTTGAAAAGCAAGGTTCTGTTTTCATAGGTTTCGAAAGCCCTGCCATTCGCTTTACTTCGTTGCACTCGTGTTCGCTCCTGTCAGGTTTAGATAACTTAGGCCTATCTTAAAACACTAAAAAAAATGGGCAAGTTGTTATTAACAACTTGCCCAAAATATTTGATAGCAATAATCAGTTTAGTCCTTCTTAGGCTCCGCTAAATCACCCTGAAAATTTATTGATTGTTTGTTATTGCTAAATACAAAAAGGTTGGCATATCCGTTTTGCGAAACCATTAGCGTTAATTGATAATTTTCCTGTTTTAAATCGTTGGTTCTAATATTTACGGTATAAGAGCCTTTTTTATTTTTGGAAAGCTTGTAGCTAAAATCCTTAGATTTAAATTTAATGCCACCTTCTGTTGGGTTATAAGGAGCATTAAAGGCTCTTCCATAGTAAGGTAAATAAGCTACTACACTATCTTTAGTAACTTTTAAATCGTATTGCGAACCCGTTAAATTAATGGTTCCACCACCCATTGCTCCAGGCATACTTCTTAAAATTTGATTTATTTCATTGTTCGCCATGGGTAAGGCTGTGTTTGCATTAAATGTATAACGTTGGTCTGTTATAATTTTAGCTGTAGTTTCTTTATCGGTTTGAGCATATGCCTGCGTAAAAGCAATGGCAAAAATTACACTCAAAAATATTTTTATCCTTTTCATTTGTCTATGTGTTTTATTACAATTTATAGATGCTGGGATTAAGCTTTTTCCATAAAAGAAAAACCATAATGTAGACGGCCACATAAATATAACCAATTTCGAGCCAAAAAAGGACATAAAAAAAGAGACTGTAACATAAATTCAATTTGTCATCCTGAGCTTGTCGAAGGACTTGCTGAAATACCATTTTCGGCGTTTCGACAAGCTCAACCTGACAAGGCTCAAAGAGATTTGATTTATGCTACAGCCTCTAAGAGTTGTAAAATAACCGTTTAGTTAAAATCAGCAGCTTGTAAAGCTGGGTTAATTTTAACTTCTTTAATTACAATATTAAATTCTTGCCCACCTCTAGCAGTTTGTACACTTTGAGTCATAGCATGAGGAAATAAAACATCACCTACTTTTTTATAGTCAGTGTATTCTGTGCTTTGAGTAATCTCGTTACCATCTTTAGTTGTTGTGCTTTCCTCTTTTAAAAGTAATCCAGAAGTTGTATCGTAATATTCTGTTTTCTTTTTGCCAGAAGCAGATGTTACAACAATTTTATAAGCATCGGCTTTGCCAACTTTAGCTGTTCCGGCTGCTTCTAATTTACTGCCATCAGTTCCATAATAAAGTTGATTGAAAATTCCTTTATCAGCTTTGGCTTCTGCAATTTCTTCAGCAGTCATGTCTGCTTTTTTGCCCATCTGCATCTGGTAACCAGAAGTGCCGTTAAAAGTTTGTTTCATTGCAGTTTGGCCCATCATAGAAATTTCCATGCTGCTCATGTTTGGATTCATCTTTTTAAAAGCCACAGCAAGTTTATTGCCTTGCATATCCATTTCACCAGTTTGCTGTAATGCAGTTACTTTTTTCAAAGCTGCTTCACCACCAATTGCTTTAACGTAGTTGCCAATAACTTCTTGCGCTGATTTAGCAGGAGCTGCCGTTGTGCCAGATGTAGCTGTAACAGGCGCAGCGTAATTATCAAAAGCTTTAACTGTAAAGCCAGCCTTTGTTAAACCAGGTACAAAAACATCAGTTTTACCAACAATAATAATACGGGTATTATCATGGTTAAAATATTTCTTCGAAACACGTAAAACATCATCGGTAGTAACTGCATTTATTTTTTGTAAATACGTACGATAGAAATCTTTTGGTAAACCATTTATTAAAATGCTGCTTGCAAAACCGGCTGTACGAGCAGGATTTTCTAAACCTAATGCAAATGAACCATTATATAGATTTTTAGCATTTTGAAGTTCTTCGGCACTTACTTTAGTTGTACGAATGTTATTTATTTCCCTTAAAAATTCTACAACAGCACTGTCAACTTTTTCATTTCTAACAGCAGCATTTGCAGAGAATTTAGACTGAAATCTACCAGAACCTGTTCCAGAATAAGCACCATAAGTAAACTTATGTTTCTCACGCAAGTTCATAAATAATCTCGATTCAGAACCACCACCTAAAATTTGATTTGCAAGTAAAACAGCAAAATAATCAGGGCTGGTTAATGGTAAATCAATCAGGTTTGCAACCGTTATCTCAGATTGAACAGCATTACTAACATTTACTACATTAACCTCTGTTTTAGCCGGATTGCTAACTTTAGCTACTGTTGGCAGTGTTAATGCAGTACCTTTCCAATCGCCAAATGCTTTTTCAGCAATTGCTTTAGCTGCTTCTGGTTTAATATCTCCAACAAATGTTAAATAACCTCTTGATGGCGTTATGTATTTCGTATAAACAGCCTTAACATCATTTAAAGTAAGTCCATTAATTGATGCTTCAGTTGTAAATTCTCCACTTGGGTGGTTTTTACCATAAGAAAGTGCATTTACAACTCTTGTAGAAATTGCTTTAGCACTTTTTTCGTTTGATTTTAAACCAGTTAATGTTTGCGATTTAAGTTTTTCGAATGATGCTGCCGGAAAGGATGGTTTACGTAAACTTTCTGCCATAAGCATAAAAGCCTGGTCGAAATAACGTGTTAATGCCGAAACTGAACCACCAGATGCTCCTGCAGAAACATTTGCGCCTAATTGGTCAACAGCCTCATCAAATTGTGCTTTTGTTTTTGAGGTTGTACCCTCATTTAGCATACTGCCCATCAAACTAACCACACCTGCTTTAGCGCCTTCTGTAATTGGGCCTGCATCAATACTGTAGCTTGCAGTTACTTTTGGAAGTTTATGGTTTTCTACAACCAAAACTGTAATTCCGTTCGCTAATTTATAAATAACCGGGTCGCCAATTGTAATAACTGGTGCCGGACCAGGTTTTGGTTTTTGGCTACGATCTATTGTTTGTGCTGAAATGCCTTGAGCCAATAAGGAAACTGCAGCTATTATGAATAATTTTTTCATGTCTTAAATAATGTAATATGAAACTTAGCCTTAGTTATTTTTTTGGTAAATAATACAAAACAATACGTTGATCTTTATTCAGGTATTTTTTTGCAACATCTCTAATTTCCTCTCTGGTAATCGATTTAATTACATCAAGTTCTTTATTAATATCGTTCGTATCCTTATTATGAAAGGTATAACCGTTCGCTAAATTTTCGGCTATGCCAAGCATTCTGCTGTTTGCACTTACATAACTGTTTTCAAACTGATTTTGAAGTTTTTTGTAATCGCTTTCGCTAATTAAATCGGTTTGTAAACGCAAAACTTCTTCATCAATATCTTTTAATAAATCGCTGAGTGGCGTATTTTTATTTGGTAAAGCCAAAGTGATGTATGCACCGTAGTCTTCTAATGTGTAATTAAACGCTGCTACCTGTAAGGCTGTTTTTTTCTCATCAACCATTTTGGTGCTTAACCTCGAACTTCCACCACCTGATAAAATAGAGCTAATCATGCCTAAAACCTTATTTTCTCTGCTTTTCATTCCCGGTACGCGGTATGCGGCAAAAATTGCAGGTATCTGAATATTTGCATCATAAGCGGTATCGATAATCTGCTTTTTAATTTCAGGTAATACAACTTCTTTTCTAACAACGGGAGCACCTTTTGGCACTTCGCCGAAATATTGTTTTACCAGGCCTTTAGTTTTTTCTACATCTAAATCACCAGCAATGGTTAACACTGCATTGTTTGGAACATAATATTTCTTAAAGAAAGCAATAAATTCATTAAGCTTTGCTGCATCTAAATGCTCCATCGAACCAATTGGTTGCCATCTGTATGGATGACCATCAAATAAGTGGGTAAAGATTTTTTCAGTAAATTTTCCGTACGGAGAATTGTCTATTCTCATACGTTTTTCTTCTTTTACAACTTCGTTTTGGGTTTTAACGCCTTCTTCGCTAATAACAGGATGTAACATGCGTTCGCTTTCTAGCCACAAACCAAGCTCTAATTGGTTTGATGGAAAAACTTCGTAGTAAAACGTACGATCTTGTGAGGTATTGGCATTATTTTGACCGCCATTACCGCTCACTAGCTTCATGAAATCACCTCTTTTTATGTTTTTTGAGCCTTCAAATAATAAATGCTCAAAGAAATGTGCAAAACCAGTTCGTTCTGTTTCTTCATCTTTAGAGCCAACATGGTACATTACCGATACGGCTACAACTGGTGCAGTTTTGTCTTGATGTAAAATTACATGCAATCCATTGTCTAGATCAAATTCGGTGAATTGTACTTTTTGAGCTGAAGCACTAAAGCACAAACCGGAAATGGCAAGAGCAAAAAGAAATCTTTTTTTCATTAGATAATTAGTTTGTTTTTTGAAATCAAATTATTGTTGATTTCATGGTTATTAAATAATATTGATAACTGTTTAGCTTGTAACTAAACAAATAGGGGATTTTGGCTAAAGTATATAATAATCACAAAAAAAGCGAGTTTTTAACTCGCTTTTTTATCTAATCAGAATATTATCTCCAGTTTTTGTATTGATTTATTAATCCATTGGTAGAACTGTCGTGACTTGAAACTTTTTCATTCCCTTCTAATTCAGGAAGAATTTTCTTTGCAAGCTGCTTACCTAATTCAACTCCCCATTGGTCGAAACTGAAAATGTTCCATATAATACCCTGAACAAAAATTTTGTGTTCGTACATGGCAACTAAACTTCCTAAAGTATATGGAGTTACTTTCTTTAATAAAATTGAGTTTGTTGGTCTGTTGCCTTCAAAAACTTTAAACGGTGCCAGTGTGGCAATTTCATCTGCATTCTTACCGTCTTTTTTTAATTCTGATGAAACTTCTTCATTAGTTTTTCCATTCATTAACGCTTCGGTTTGAGCGAAGAAATTCGATAATAAAATAGGATGATGATCGCCAAGTGGATTTAAACTCTGTGCAGGTGCAATAAAATCAGCAGGAATTATTCTCGTTCCCTGATGAATTAACTGATAAAAAGCATGTTGTCCGTTTGTACCAGGCTCACCCCAAATAATCGGACCGGTTTCATAGTCGACTTCATTGCCATTTCTGTCTACATGTTTTCCGTTACTCTCCATGTCTCCTTGTTGGAAATATGCTGCAAAGCGATGCATGTATTGGTCGTAAGGTAAAATAACCTGAGTTTCTGCATTATAAAAATTGATATACCAAATACCTAATAATCCTAAAATTACAGGAACATTGCTTTCAAATTCTGCGGTTTTGAAATGATTGTCAGCAGCATGTGCACCGGCAAGAAGTTGCTTAAAGTTATCAAAGCCAATACTTAATGAAATCGATAAACCGATTGCACTCCATAACGAGTAACGACCGCCAACCCAATCCCAAAACTCAAACATATTTTCAGTATCAATACCAAATGCCGAAACATCTTTAGCATTTGTAGATAAGGCTGCGAAATGTTTAGCTATGTCATCTTCCTTGCCACCTTTTTCTAAAAACCAAGAACGTGCAGAATGTGCATTTGTCATGGTTTCTTGAGTTGTAAATGTTTTAGATGCAACTAAGAATAAAGTTGTTTCTGCGTTTAAGCCAGATAAAGTTTCCGCAATATGCGTTCCATCGATATTAGAAACAAAGTGAATGTTTAAGTGATTTTTATAATGCTTTAAAGCTTCAGTAACCATTACCGGACCTAAATCCGAACCGCCAATACCAATATTTACAACATCAGTTATTGCTTTGCCTGTATAACCTTTCCACTCGCCGCTAATAATGCTGTTGCTGAATTTTTCCATTTTAGCAAGAACAGCATTTACATCAGGCATTACATCTTTACCATCTACTAAAATTGGAGTGTTACTTAAGTTACGCAAAGCGATGTGAAGAACAGAGCGGTCTTCAGTTTCATTGATTTTATCACCATCGAACATCGATTTTATGGATTCATCCAATTTGCACTCACGAGCAAGTTGAATAAGCAAAGCCAAGGTTTCTTCTGTTATTCTATTTTTACTATAATCGAGTAAAATGTCTTCAAAAAATAAAGAGAACTTAGAAAAGCGGTCTTCATCTTCAGCAAATAAATCCTTAATGCTTTTCTCGTTGATGTTTATAAAATGATCAGCCAGATATTTGTAGGCTTCCGTTTCGGTAAAATTTATTTTTGGTAACATAGTATTTTGTTTTTTGTAAAAGTAGTAAAGCAAATTTTTAAAATTGTCCTTTTTTTGTGCAAAAAAATCTTTTCATTATTTCTTTTAAAGAAAGTAACTTGCAGTTAACATCTCCTACATAACAGCATCCTATTTTGTAAACATTAATTAAATATATTATGTTAGAAAATTTGAGTGAATTAGTTCGAGAGAACGTACAGGAAAGTGTAGTAAACAATAACGCAGTTCCTAATGAACAAAATGAAGCAGTAATTCAGGCGGCTTCAGGTTCTATTTTTGATGCTTTGAAAAACCAATTGTCATCGGGCAATGTAGGTGGGTTGGCAGAAATTTTTAATACTGGCAATGCAGAAGGCTCGCAAGTTACTGCTCAGGCTGCAGGAAACTTTACAGATAAATTAGCTGGTTTAGGCATTAATGCAGAAACGGCTAAAAGCTTAGCCGCTACGGTTATTCCGGTAATTTTAAGTAAGCTAACTAAAAAAACTGCTGATCCAGGCGACAGCTCTTTTAACATTCAAGATGTTTTAGGCAGTTTGGCTGGCGGAGCTGATGGCAAATTTGACGTTAGTGATGTAATTGGTATGTTTAATGGTGGTGGTCAGGCTAAAGCTGGTGGTACAGCTGAATCTGGTGGCATCATGGATAAATTAAAAGGTTTATTTAACTAAAATAATGGCTTTGCAAATAGCAAAGCCATTTTACTTTTCAAACTCAAATCCCCTATATGAAAAAAATCTACATTCTGTTTTTAACTTTAATTTCTGTACAACAACTCTTTGCACAGAAAACCCCTTTAAACGCTTCTGTATCTAAAAAAGCTGATGCCATTGAGCAAAAGGTAATTACCTGGCGTCGCGATTTTCATCAGCACCCTGAATTGGGTAATAGTGAAACCAGAACAGCTGGAATTGTAGCGAAACACCTCGAATCTTTAGGTATTAAAGTAACTACAGGTGTTGCAAAAACCGGAGTTGTTGGGATTTTAAAAGGTGGGAAGCCAGGACCAGTTGTAGCTTTAAGAGCAGATATGGATGGTTTGCCAGTTACAGAAAGAGTAGATATACCTTTTGCTTCAAAAGTTAAAACTCAATATAACGGACAAGAAGTTGGCGTAATGCATGCTTGCGGGCATGATAGCCACGTTGCAATTTTAATGGGTGTAGCTGAAGTTCTCGCTTCAATGCAAAAAGACATTGCCGGAACCGTAAAGTTCATTTTTCAACCCGCTGAAGAAGGTGTTTCTCCAGGTGAGGAAGGTGGAGCAGCTTTAATGATAAAAGAAGGCGTTTTAGAAAATCCAAAGGTTGATGTAATTTTTGGTTTGCATATCAATTCTCAAACGGAAGCCGGAGATGTAACGTATCGCCCGGGCGGAACAATGGCTGCGGTAAATGATATGAAAATTACGGTTACTGGTCGTCAGGCTCATGGTGCATATCCATGGAGCAGTATCGATCCTGTTGTGATTTCTGCACAGATTGTAAACAACTTACAGACCATTGTAAGTAGAAACTTAAATGTTACAGAAAATCCAGGAGTGGTAACTATTGGCGCAATTAATGGCGGCGTTCGTTCTAATATTATCCCAGAAAAAGTAGAAATGCTTGGTACGGTTCGTAATTTTAGCAAAGAAGACGAAGCAATGTTTATTGATAGAATTAAAACGATTGCTACAAAAACAGCAGAAGCTGGTGGCGGAAAGGCAGAAGTTAAAATCCCATACAGTAATCACTATCCTGTAACCTTTAATAATATTGCTTTAACCGAAAAAATTCTTCCAAGTATGCAAGCAACTGCCGGAGCAGCACATGTAAAACTTAAACCACCTGTTACAGGAGCCGAAGATTTTTCTTTCTTCCAAGAGAAGGTTCCAGGTTTATTTGTGTTCTTAGGAGGAATGCCAAAAGGTAAAGATCCATTAAAGGCTGCATCACATCATACTCCTGATTTTTATTTGGACGAAAGTGGTTTTGTTTTGGGTGTTAAGCTTCTATCAAACTTAACGCTTGATTATATGGCGATGAAGAAGAATTAGCTAATTGATTAATTAGAATATTACTGATACGCTAATTTTAACCATTTCGTCATTGAGAGGCACGAAGCAATCTCTATACCGAAATAGATTGCTTCGTGCCTCACAATGTAGAGTAGGTGTGAATAAGATTTAGCTAATTAACGAATTACTAATAAGCTAATTTATATATTTGCCATATGACTAAAGAACAAATACAGGATTTAAGAGACAGAATAACGTCTCTGAGGAGGCATCTTTGACGTCGATGAATTACTTTACGCTATTCGCGAAGAAGAAAAATTAACAATGGCGCCCGATTTCTGGGACGAGCCAAAAAAAGCAGAAAAAATTCTTGCAGAAATCAGTTCGAAGAAAAAATGGACTGACGGTTTTGAAAATGCAAACAGTGCGGTAGAAGATGCTGCGGTGATGTTTGAATTTTTTCAATCTGGAGATGCTACAGAAGCAGAATTAGAAGAACTTTTCGAAAGCAGTAAACAAATCGTATCCGATCTGGAGCTGAAAAATATGCTTCGTACTAAAGAAGATCAGCTATCGGCAGTTTTGCAGATTACAGCTGGTGCGGGCGGTACGGAAAGTTGCGACTGGGCATATATGCTTATGCGTATGTACATGATGTGGGGCGAAAAAAATGGCTATAAAATAACCGAGCAAGATAGTCAGGAAGGTGATATTGCAGGTATAAAATCTGTAACGCTACAGTTCGATGGCGATTTTTCTTACGGATATTTGAAAGGCGAAAATGGTGTACACCGTTTAGTAAGAATTTCTCCATTTGATTCTAATGCCCGCAGGCACACTTCTTTTGCATCGGTATATGTTTATCCCTTGGTAGATGAAACCATAGAGATTTACATTAACCCTGCAGATGTTGAATTTGAAACTTTCAGAGCTGGTGGTGCAGGTGGTCAAAACGTTAACAAGGTAGAAACTGCCGTTCGTTTATACCACAAACCTTCTGGTATTATCATCAAAAACCAGGAGTCAAGGTCGCAATTACAGAATAAGGAAAATGCTTTGCGTTTATTAAAATCTCAACTTTATGAGATTGAACAGCGTAAACGTAACGAGGAAATTGCAGCAATAGAAGGTTCGAAGAAAAAAATTGAATGGGGTTCGCAAATACGCAGTTACGTTTTGGATGATAGAAGAGTGAAAGACCATCGCACAAATTTCCAGACTTCAAATCCGCAAGCCGTTTTAGATGGCGATATTGATGGTTTCTTAAAGGCTTATTTAATGGAGTTTTAAATCTATTTTTATGAAAAAGTTTTCCCTATTGTTTATTTTAAGTGTGTTGATGATGTTAAATTTAAATGCACAAGAAGTCATTCCATTATACAACGGTACGGTTCCGGGTTCTAAAATTTCTTCTACTTATGCCGAAGTAATACAAAAGGGAACTGATGGAATATCAAGAATTAGCAAAGTTACCGAGCCTACAATAACTATTTTTGAAGCACCCGCTGATAAGGCAACTGGTACGGCCGTAATTATTTGCCCGGGTGGTGGCTACAGCATTTTAGCGATAGACCACGAAGGTTACAATGTGGCTAAAAGATTTAATGAAATTGGTGTAACAGCCATTGTACTAAAATATCGTTTACCTAGCGATGAAATTATGGTTGATAAAACCTACGCACTTTTGCAAGATGTTCAACAAGCCATTTATTTGGTAAGAAAAAATGCTAAGAATTATCATATAAAGAGCAATAAAATCGGGATTATGGGTTTCTCGGCCGGCGGACATTTAGCCTCAACTTTGCTAGCACATTACCATGATGTCAAAATAGAGAACAAAGAAAGGCTTAGCTTGCGACCAGATTTTGCCGTTTTGGTTTACCCGGTAATAAGTTTTGAAGAATCGGTGCATACCGGAACTATGAAAAATTTACTAGGTCCGGAACCGAAAGAGGAATTGAAGCACTATTTTTCTGCTAATCAAAATGTAAATAAAAAAACACCGCCAACATTTCTGGTTCACGCTAAAGATGATAAAACGGTTCCGGTTGCAAATAGTATTTTGCTAAACGAAGCTTTAAAAAAGAATGGTGTTAAAAGCGAACTGTACCTCTACGAACAAGGCGGACATGGTTTTGGCTTAAAAAATAAAACTTCTGATGTAGATTGGTTTAACCTTATGGCCAATTGGATGAAAAAAGAAAGATTTTAATCGTTAAATAAGAGATTGAAAATCAAAGGTTAAACACTTTTGGCGGGGTTTAGCCCCGCTAACCGCTGTAGCCCTCATTGCATTTCGGGGCTGCCGCTTATATCGGGTTTACAACTTACGGTTCTGCACCCAAAGCCTTAAAAGAAAAGCACAATTATTGCCTTTTAGCCCCGGTTGTAGCGATACCCTGCAGTGAGGAATGTAATGACGAAGCGAAGCGTATTAGCGAAAAACGGGAAGAAACTTACGAAAATTGTAATGTCTTTGCGCTTCAAAAACTAAGGCTTTGTTGCCTTATCAATCTCATCTAATAAACCATTCGAGTAAGAATCTTCGGTTAATTCCCAAAACATAATGCCGTTAAGTTTCTGATTGATAACATACTTTGTTTTATATGCAATCGACTTAGCATCATCAAAAGTTACAAGTTGCTTGTTTTGAGCATTGTAATAATATGGTGCCTTGGCTACATCATCCCAGAAATATTTATAACCATTTGCTTCGGTAAACTCAGTTTTAAAAGATTTTGATGCAACACCTTTTAAAAACTTGGTTGGTTGGTATAAGCCATTATTCGCGTCGGTAGTGTTTTGAAAAACTCTTGCATAAAATGCAGCACCAAGTGCAATTTTATTTGCTGGTACGCCATAAGCCAACATTGCTTTTATGCCATAATCGGCAGAGAGCTGCTGTTGCTGAGGAGTAGAATATAACGGAGTATGGTGTCCGCTTGTGGTGGCATATCCACTTACCAAATCATAGCTCATTAAATTAACACGATTAACTAAAGGCATTACCTTATCCCATTCAAAGCAAGAATCTAAACAGTTTTTTGTTCCACCAGCGGCGAAACTAATTTCAGCTTTTTTACCCAGGCTTTTGCGCAATTCACGAACCAGTTCAGTAAAATTCTGTTTATCTGCTTCCTGATATTTATGCCCTGGGTGACCAACAACTGCTGGATATTCCCAATCAAGATCGATACCGTCAGCCTTGAAGAAATCTAATACTGATTTTGTGGTTTTGGCAAAAGTTTTTCTACCATCGGCTCTGCTGAAAACTTCTGAGCATGGAGCACAACCGCCCCAACCGCCTAAGGCAATCATAACTTTTAAATCCGGATTACGCTTTTTTAAGCCAACCATTCTTGTGATGAGAGCAGAATCTTTTGCCGAATGGATGTTAATGCTATCGCCTTTTAAATGCGCAAAACTGTAAATTAAATGGCTAATTTTTTCAATAGGAAAACTATCTATTACTGTTCTGTTGCCTGTGTAATAGGCAATAACATTTGGCTTCGTAGTTTTTTGAGCAATAAGTTTCTGTCCGAAACAAAAAATGCAAATAATAATTAATAGGGCTGATTTTATTTTATTGTTTATCATTTGCATGAAGTTTTTATTGGTCTGGTTTATTTTCGTCTTTAAGAATGTTTTGTAGCTGATTTAATTCTGCAACTTTTTCGGTTGCTCCTGCGTTTTCGTAGGCTGATATTAAGTTTCTAAGTACTCTTCTGATAATATCTGTATTGCTGCAAGGACGGTAATATTCGGGCATCGACTCTAAGTTTAATTGACGCAGAAACTGGTCAACATCATGTTTGCCGAAAATATTACCACGGTTAAAAGCATTTATGTAGAAAAGCACGCCATATTCGGTACTTTCCTGTTTGCTTTCATCTATAAAACCTAAAATAAAATGCTGTGGCAGGTTGATACCGTAAATCGGTAAATCGAGTTTTTGCGCAATTGTTGAATAGATAATGGCTAAAGAAATTTGATTTCCTTTTTTACTTTCTAAAACCTGATTAAGGTAAGAGTTTTGAGGATCGTGATGATTTTTTGTATTTCCGCCAAAACCGTATTGCTGGTACAAAACATGGTTAATAAGTTTTACCTTTTCTACAGAACTCATCTCATACTGTAAACCAAGCCAAACTTCGCGTTTAATTTCTTCGAGCTGTAAAATTACTTTTTGCTCATCCAAATCAGGATATTGGTAACGGTTGATGATTAACGCACCTTGCAATAAATCGAAAGCACCACTTAAGTACCATAGATTTAAATCTTCTTTAACGGTATTAAATTGTATTTGATGAACAATGTTTTCAATTCTTTCTTGCATTAAGCCATCGAAAGACTGTTCCCAGGCATTTTCCAGGAAGTGAATAACTTCTCCACCATACTCTAGAAGTTTCCTTTCTACATGATGAAAGACTTCTTCATCCGGATCATCGAGTAATTTTACTAAAGCGCTTATCTCTGCGTTATTTTCCATAAAACATACATTGGTTTGCGGCGTTTAATTACTTTTGCAATATATGATAATTCAATTTATTTCAGATTATTTAAAGCACCGTTTGACGGCTAAAACCCGACATGGAACGCATTCACCCTTCGTTTATAAGTTAGCCGACGAGGTAATTTACGATTTTAGCAACAAATCCGAATACAAAAATATAGAAGCGCAACGAAAAAAACTTTTTAATGACGATTCTGAAATAACGGTTACAGACCTTGGAGCAGGTTCGCATCTGAATAAGAATCGTGTAAAAAAAGTTAGCCAGATTGCAAAAAATGCGCTTAAAAGTCAGCGGTTGGCACAACTGATTTATCGCCTTGCAGAAAATACAAAGCCTAAAACTGCGATAGAATTGGGTACATGTTTAGGAATTACTTCTGCGTATTTGGCAAAGGCGAATCCAGAAGCTCAAATTATTACAATAGAAGGTTGCCCCGAAACAGCAGGAGTAGCCAGTAATAATTTTAAGGATTTAGATTTAAATAATATTGAGTTGCATGTAGGTAATTTCGATTTACTTTTACCTGATATTATTGCAAAGCAGCCTACATTAGATTTTGTTTACATTGATGGCAACCACAGAAAAGACTCCACCATTAATTATTTTAAGTGGTGTTTGCCAAAAGTAACAGAAGATTCGTTACTTATTTTTGATGATATTTACTGGAGCAAGGGCATGAAAGAAGCCTGGAATGAAATTAAAAACCATCCTGATGTTACAGTTACTGTAGATTTATTTTGGATTGGATTGGTTTATTTCAAAAAAGGACAGGCTAAAGAACATTTCAAATTAAAATTTAACCAGTAATAAGTTGATGGAAACTGAACCAAAGTTAACCGGCATTCAAAAAAGATCGGCATTGTTTATTCTTTTGCTGAGTTTGGTTATTGGATTGGCCGCATATTTTGGTTCGCTTTTGATACAGATGGATAGTTTAACTCACATTATGTTGGGTTGGGATGTTTTCTGTATTGTTTTAATTTCGCTTCACTGGTATATGTTTTTTAACACTTCTGCTTCGGAAACTCATTTAAAAGCTAAAAAACAGGATGAAACCCGAGGCGAGATTTTTGCGATTGTGCTGGTTTCTACTTTTGCGGGGATGTTAGCTGTTGTATTATTACTACTTAACCAAAACATTAAAACACTTGATTTAATTATTGCCATTTCGGGGATGTTTCTTTCCTGGGCTTTGGTTCATACTACTTTTGCCATGCGGTATGCTCATTTGTTTTATGGCGATGATAAAACCAAAAAGGGTGGCTTAGATTTTCCAAATGATGAAGCGCCTGATTTTATTGATTTTGCCTATTTTTCTTTCGTTATCGGTATGACCTTTCAGGTTTCTGATGTCGAAATTTCTTCGCGAAACATCCGCAGGCTTGCGCTTTTGCACAGTATTATTTCTTTTATTTTTAATACGGTTATTGTGGCGCTAACAATTAATGCTTTGGCTGGGTTGAGTAAGTGAGTTGTACGTTTTACGTATTAAGTTATAAGTATTGGGTTTGCTAAACATCTAGTTTGTAAGTGCGCATAACATAGCTTTTGTTTCTTATTGTAACTAAGTTCAAAGATTTCTCGGCTTCGCTCGAAATGACGGTTACTGGTTTTGTCATTTCTAAAACCTTATGAATAGTGGTCTGTGGAGACACAGACCATGGCACCTCGGCTTTGTTCGGAATGGCAGTTATTGGTGTTTTTGTTATCTCTAAGCCTTGACCTGTGTCTCCACAGACCGATAACTTGAATAATGGTTTGTGGGGACACAAACCATGGCTGCAACATAGCTGCAATAAATCTACTTCTCGCTAAACTGTCCATTAATTTTAAACCCGACAACAGCGGCAGCCCCGAGTTTTTTCTACGAGGGCTACAGCGAATGGCGGGACTACAGACCGCCAAGAATTACTGAACTCTCATTTTCATAATATTTATATGATTGATTTTCAGTAATTTAATATTAAAACTGATTTTTAAGTTAAATAACTTAATTTATAGTTGTATAACTGAAAAATAAGTTATAAGTTTGAGTTATGGAAGAATTAACCAAAACGGAAGAACGTATTATGCAGGTTTTGTGGAAACTGCAAAAAGCATTTGTGAAAGATATTATTGATGAGTTGGATGATGAACCGAAACCGCCATACAACACAATTTCATCGATTGTTAGGTTGCTGGAAAAAAAAGGCTATGTAAATTATAAGGCTTACGGAAAAACTTACGAATACTTCCCGGCGATTAGCAAAGATGAATATGCAAAAACATCGTTTTCGAAAATATTCTCAGGTTATTTCGATAATTCGCCTGCAAGTTTATTGTCGTTTATGGTTAAGGAAGAAAGGCTAAGTGAAAAGGATATAGAAGAAATTAAAAAGATTATTAACGAAAACAGTAAGCCATGATTTTAATATATCTGTTAAAGGTTTCAGCCTGCATCGCTATTTTCTTTGTGGCCTACAAGTTATTACTGAGCAAGCTTACTTTTTTTAAGCTGAACCGAATTTATCTGCTCACTACGCTTTTTATAAGTTTCGTAATTCCTGTATTAACTATTGAGCATAAAAAAGAGGTTATTGTTCATCAATCTGCTTCGGAACAAAATATAGTTTACAGTAATGATAATGCATTTGAGAAAGATTTTGTCGGCGCTGAATCTGGTATCGATAACGTAAATTGGTTGCAGGTTTTAGAGTATTCCTATTATTTCATCATAGCCGTTCTGCTAATTAGAAATATATTTTTGATGGGGTATATACAACGTATTCTGAAGAAGTTTACGGTTTCGAAAAAGGCATCAATCATTCTAGTTCAGCCAAATTCGAAGATTAAAAACTGCTCTTTTTTTAATAAGATAATTATCGATTCTTCTTTACCCGATGTTGAACGGGAATTGGTGATTAAGCATGAATCTGTACATGTAAATCAGGTGCATGTAATTGATAAGCTGATTGTAAACACGGTTGCTTGTGTATTGTGGTTAAACCCGATTATATATTTCTGGCGAAATGAAATTTATAATAACCATGAGTTTTTGGCTGATGAAGAAACCGTTGAAATGACTGATAAAAGTAGTTACGCGACGCTGCTTCTGCAATTGGCAATGCCTTCAAACAATTTAATTAACAGTTTTAGTAAGCTTCCCTTAAAGAAAAGAATTATGATGATGTACAAAAAACCAAATTCAAATTTGCAAAGATTTACTTATCTGATAGCAATTCCCGTTATATCGATTTGCTGCCTGGCTTTCGTAAATCAGAAAGAGATTATCACTACCAAAGTAATTACTGAGAAACCTGATATTAAAAAGGATATTGATTTGGTTAATACTAAGACTCCGGCTTTAACAGATACAAATACCATTGTTAATTCGGATGCAAATTTAATTAATGAAGATACTGTTGCATTAACCAATCAAAAATTTTTGATTGGTAGCGTAGATAACAATTTGGGTTTGAATGAACCAACTGAAAAGCTCGGCATAAACGCTGAAATTAAAAAGCTCGCTTTAGCTAATGATGTGGTTTTGGTAATTGATGCTGGTCATGGTGGGCAAGATGGTGCAGCAAAAAATCAATCGGGAATAAAAGAAAAAGATCTTAATTTAAAAGCTGCTCAAATTCTAAAAGAGGAAGCTGAAAAGCGAAATATTAAAGTTGTACTAACCAGAGATAAAGACAAGTTTATTCCACTAAGAGATAGATTACCACAAGAAACTGCTACTGCTTTTATCTCGATTCATCATAACAGCATGCCAAGGGCAGATGTAAAAGTTCCTTTTGAAGGGATTGAAGTTTTTGTTTCTAAGTTAAATCCGAATATAAAATACGCTGAACAGTTTGGCGCTGATGTTCTACAAAGTTTGAATCAGCTTAATGGCATTGAAGTACGCGATTCTTTAAAAAATGCAAACTTGTTGGTTTTGAGAGAATCGAAAGTTCCGGCTCTAGTTGTTGAACTCGGAAATATTAGCAGCGAAAAAAGTTTGGCTTACGTTAGTGATGAAGCCAATTTAAGGAGAATAAGCAATTTGATATTAGACGGTTTTGTGAAATTTTCGAAATCTTAATTTAAAAACCTATGGAACTGTTAATCTACCTTCTTAAAGTAAGTGCTTGCACAGCTTTATTCTTCGCGCTCTATTTATTGGTTTTAAAGAAACTTACCTTTTTTAAGCTCAATCGCTTTTATTTATTGGGAGCATTATTAATAAGTTTTATTATTCCTTCTTTGCAATTTAATATAGAAAAAGGGATTGAAGTTCCACAAGTAATACAACCGTCGCCAACAGCTACAGATATTATTGCTGATATAAATAGTGGTATAATTGATGTGAAAGTTTTACAAGTAACTCCACTAGAATTTAATTGGTTATCAGTTATACCTTACACTTATTGCATTATTGCTTTTGCCATACTTGGCTTTGGTCTGTTCCATCTTTATCGAATAATTAGCCATACTAAAAGCGTTTCAGCAAGTAATAAAGGATTAAAAATTGTATACAAAACTGGCGGTTTTACCAATTGCTCTTTTTTTAAATATGTTTTTATAGATAACCAAAACCTGACAGAAGCAGAAATATCTGTTTTGCTAAAGCATGAAGCTGTTCATGCTGAACAATATCATTCAATAGATAAAATTTTGATGATAATTTGTAAAGCATTTTTATGGTTTAATCCAATAGTTTACTTTTTTGATAAGGAATTGGAGCAAACACATGAATACGAAGCAGATTTAATAACATCAGCACTTTGCGGTAGCGAACGCTATGCATCATTATTATTAAGGCTAGCAATATCTAAAAGTGAAATGCCCTTGGCACATAATTTTGTTAAAAGTCCTGTTAAGGAAAGAATAAAAATGTTGTTTAATTCTAAATCTAAAGAAATGAAAAAATTAAGTTATTTATTGGCATTGCCAATCGTGTTTTGTTTATTTTGGGTATTTGCTGTGGAGGTGGTTTACGCACAAACCAAACAAAATATCGCATTGGATATTCAGCCAGCTGCTGAAACCGGAGAAATTATTAAAGGTAAAATTATTAAGGTTGAAAAAATTTCAGTTGGTAATGTTTTTGAACTTTCTGCAAATGGAAAAACTTATCCTATTGAAGCGAATAGTTTTAGTAATAAAATTAAAATTGGCGATGATGTTGTTGCTTATTTATCTGGTCGTATCAATAATTTCGTAAAAACGGATAAACAAGGAAAAGTCGTTGATAAGCTAGACCATCCTGTGTATATGCTATCAAAACTTACTGATTATGATGGCAGACTTATTTTTGAAAGGAAATCTGAGAAACATGCTTTTGGTTATGAGGTTAATAAAGCCCGTTTTGCTACATCGAAAATCAAATCGATTAAAAAAAATAACCACGGTACACTAAATAAAATTGTGTTAAACGATGGAACTTTTACAATTAATTTCGATTTAAACGGACAAAATTTGAAGCAGGATAATTTTAAAATAGGGGATGAAGTTGTAGTAAAATTTATTGGAGAGAAAATAGTTGCAAAAAATGAGTACTCAAGCAGTAAACTAATTGTAATGTATGCTCAGTCAAAAAAATATGAATTAAAGAATGAGGCTTTATTTAATAGGTTTTACCAAAAGGATGGAAGGCAGAAAGTTGCAGTTGTTAAGCTAGACAGCAATCAGAAGATATCACCGAAAATTATTTCTTCATCAAAAGTAATTAGTAACGCAAAAGCTAAAACCCTTTATTTGGAAGATGCTGTTGTAGAAATTATGGGAAACCAACTGAAAGCAAAATCTATAGAATGGGATATGGGTAATCATTTGCTAACAGCTAATAAGGCCGATAATTTTAATGGTTCAGTTGGTGTAATTTCAGAGAAAATCGTTTTTAATTTAAAAAATGGCACATATAAAACCTTCGATTCTTCGAAAGATGGGTTAAGGAAATCTTTTGGCTCTTATAATTTAAAGCAAGAGGATTTGATTGCTGCAGGAATAAGGTATTCTGCAGAAGATTCTGTTCGGTTTAGCAAAGATAAATCTGTGATATCATTATTTGGAAAAGCAAAATTAACCTTTAAAGACCTTGTTCTTGATGCTGATGAAATTACTTTTAACCAAAACGATAACACTGGGCTAGCAAAAAACCTTGTTTTAACAAATAAATCTGGCTCAAAAATTAAAGGCTCAAACGCAAAATTTAATTTAAATGGGAATGTAGAAATTTGGCAAAATGTTGCCGGAAATATTAATGTAGAACCATAGCCAATAGATTTAAATTAAAATTTTTTATGCACAGAATTTTAATTTTGGTGTTGCTTTTTAGCATTGCCTTAAAAGCTAATGCGCAATTTAAAATTGTTGGTCAGATACGTTTTGAAGGCAAAAACCTGACTGAAGCTACAGTAAAATTAAATGGAGCAAAAACGAGCAAGCTAACGCAAAGCGATAGTTCAGGGAAATACATTTTTGAAAATTTATCTCCTGGACAATACTCCATCGAAATTTCTTCAATTCAATCTGAAAAAACAAAAATTTCGGTGCTCTTAAAAGCCGATACGCTTATTAAAACTGAAATTAAATCTGTCTCAAATCATCTTCAAGAGGTTCAGGTTAATGCTAAAAAAAGGTTAATAGAGAAAAAAGTAGACCGTACAATTTACAATGTTGAAAATAGTATTGCAGCTGTTGGAACAGATGCTTTAGAATTATTAACAAAAGTGCCCGGTGTTAGGGTAATAAATGATAAGGTTTCTTTAGTTGGAAAGGGAAGTGTTAATGTGATGGTTAACGACAGGCTGATTCAGCTTTCTGAAGATGAACTATCGAATTACCTAAAATCTATCTCATCAGATAATATTACTAAAGTTGAGGTTATCACAAATCCGCCTGCAAGATATGATGCGCAAGGAAATAATGGGTTAATCAACATTGTTCTAAAGAAAAATAATACCGAAGGTTTTAAAGGTTCAGCAAATATAAACTACATACAGGCAAGTCATCCAACGTTTGCTACAGGCGGAAACCTGAGTTTTAAAAAAGATAAATTAACTGTATTTTCTAATTTCAATATTCGAAAAGGTTCTTTAGTTCCATTTGAGCAAAGCAATGTTTTTTATCCATCTCAAACATGGAACGTTGTAAATAAGGATAGGAATTTCAGAACTGTTCCAAGTGCACAGTTAGGTGTTGATTATCAATTAACAAAGAAAACAATTACTGGATTTTCTTACAGCGGTGGGTTGACTAATTTCCATTCAACCGAAAACATAAAAACAACTATTTTTAACTCCGTTGGAGGAATTGATTCCGTTCTTAATTCTGACGCGAATGCTAAAATCAAATCAAATTATAATACCCTTAGCTTTTACCTTAAGCATACTTTGGATTCTGCCGGGAAACAATTTATAATTACCGGAGATTGGTTTAAATATATTGATGATAAAAATCGGTTTTTTAATAATAGAAGTTATTCTGGAAATGGCGAATACATTGCAAATTCTCTTGCCGAATATTTATCAGAAAGTAATCAAAACATCAATTTATATACATTAAAGGCTGATTTAGACTTGCCTTACAAGGCTTTTAATATTGCTTTGGGTGCAAAAATAAATTTCATTCAAAACGAGAGTGGTTTGGCTTTTTATCAAAAAAATGGCGATATCTATCAGCCAGATTTAAATCAACTGAATCAATTTGAATACCATGAAAATACTCAGGCGCTTTATTTAAACTTCAAAAAGAAAACTAAGAAATTCGATTTTCAATTGGGTTTAAGAGGAGAATACACACAGCTGAATGGCATATCTTTTAACCAAAATAATCGAAGTCGATATTTTCAGCTTTTTCCAACTGGCTTTGTTACTTACAAGCTTAATGAGAATAGCGTATTCTCTGTAAATTATGGCCGAAGAATTAACCGACCTGCTTACAAAAAATTAAATCCGTTTCGGTGGTATAGCAACCAATTCGTATATGCTGAAGGAAATCCTTTTCTCCAGCCATCATACAGCAACAATGTAGAATTATCGCATATATATAAGAGCGTATTCACCACCACTTTATCTTTTAATAAAATAACCGATGGCTATAATGATGTGAATTTTGTTGATGCAAATTCCAATTCGCAGGTTCTGAAACCCGTTAATTTTATCAAAGGTTATAATTATCAGATTAGTAATTCTTTAATTGTAAATGATTTGAAATGGCTACAAAGCATAAATCAAATAGATTTTTTTTACAATTTATCTAAATCCAATCTTCCTGAAACTGTTGATGATTTAAGCGGCTTTGGTGCATACTTCTCTACAACAAATCAGTTTACAATCAATAAAAAGAAAACTTTTTTTGGTGATGTTAATTTCTGGTATCAGTTACCAACCCTTGATGGATTAAACCACAATAAAGCGCAATACAATCTCGATTTAGGTTTAAAAACTTTAATGTTGAACAGAAAAGTACAAATGGCGATTAATGTTACTGATGTGCTGAAAGCAAACAGATTCCGCTACAATAGTTTGATAAATAATATTAACCAAACTTATAATAATTACTACGATAATCGTCAGTTGCGGTTGAGTGTACGCTACAATTTCGGGAATGAGAAAGTTAAACAAACAGAACGAAAAGCAGGGAATGAAGAGGAGCGAAGGAGAAGTAATTGATGTGAGATGATGATTTGCCCGTCATTGCGAAATCAATTCTTCATTGATTTTGCAATCTCATCGTCAAAAATATTTTTTCAGAGGAGATTGCTTCGTGCCTCGCAATGACGACCGCTCTAAAAATACACTTATATTTATGGATTATCTTTTAGGATGATGTGACTCTTCCATCAAACATCATCCATTTCTTAAAACGCTTCTGCGATACTGATGTAAAATCCACTTTGGCGTTTTTCATTCATTCTCTTTTCGCCAATTCCATAATCTAATCGCACACTTATGCCTTTTTCAGGGTCGAAGAAATACCTAAAACCAGCGCCATAGTTTGGCTTAAATGATTTAGTAGAAAAATCATCAAAACCCCAAACCGTTCCTGTACCGGCGAAAGCTGTAGCTCCAAAACGGCTGCTGTAACGATAGCGTAATTCAGCCTGAAAAGCCAATAGGTTTTTATCGCGATATCTGCCGCCGTAATATCCACGCATCATTTCATCATTACCCATTTGTGGCAATAAATAAATTGGTGTATTATTCCCGATTACGGTATTGTATAAGCCTTGAACGCCAACTGCGAAACTTCTGTTCAATCGCCAGAAGTTCCTTGCGTCAATTTTTATCTGACTTCCGGTAAAATTTCCAGCCGAGAAAATCTCAGGGGCGTATTGATAAGTTCCTCTAATAAAGAAACCTTTAGTGGTGTAATTGTTGTTGTTTCTGGCATCGTAACTTTGGGAAACACCTAAATACAAAACATTTCCTTTTCTATTAGTGTAATACGGATTGGAGTTGAAAATTCCATCTGTAACAACATCTTTGTAATCGTAATTTTCAAAACCTAATGAAACTCCGGTATATGCTTTTGGCAACAATTGTTTTTCAGCCTGTAATAAAACCTTAATTTGTTGTTGAATTAATTTGTCTTCGTTTACTTCTTGAGTATTATTTCCAACACCGTAAAAGTTAAAAGGCATACGTTTAAAACGTAACTCGCCAATGTAATGAAGTTTATTTCCTTTTCCCCAAATGTCTATCAATGAACTCATGTTATATGCCTTCAGTGTAGAATAATTAAGGTTTAATGTTAAAGATGAAGGACGATTTGTGGTATCCAATCTATCTGCATAAAAACCAACAATAGCACCTACACCAAACTGAAAACCTGTTTCCTGTGCGTAGCCAAAAGAAGGGATAGGTAAAAAACTGGCTTTACGTAAAGTGTCTTTTTCGTTAGAAAGCAATTTCTTAATCAATTTCATTTGTGCAAATGAACTTCCAGATATGAACACAAATAATAGGAGGAAATAAATTTTTTTCATTGCCGCAAATTAACTGATTTTTTATTTAAGATTTATTTCTTGCTTAGGGAAGCACTGTTTTATGACGATTGCTTGGGATTCTGCGAATAGTAGAATTGGCCAAGCCACCTAAACCGGATTGGAGGGGAAAGCGCCCGATATTTCATTGGGCCTTGAACCAAAAAGCCGGAATAATTTTAATAATGTTACTGCAACTGCTTTTCAAAAAAGGATCCTTCGACTGCGCTCAGGATGACAATCACGTGTGGGATTGGTTAAATGGGTTAATTAATTCCCAACTCCAAGCACTTTTAATGTTTTATCCTTTCGGGCTAAATGCCTACTTTTGCGAAAAACAATACAAAACACGATGAGCAATACAAGAGGACCAATATCTCAGTTCATGGAGCGCAATTACCTCCATTTTAATGCTGCGGCAATGATGGATGCTGCCAAAGGCTACGAGACGCATTTGGATGAAGGCGGTAAAATGATGATAACTTTGGCTGGTGCAATGAGTACGGCTGAATTAGGTATTTCGCTTGCAGAAATGATTCGCCAGGATAAAGTAGCAATTATTTCTTGTACTGGTGCAAACCTTGAAGAAGATATTATGAATCTGGTTGCACACTCGCACTACAAACGCGTACCTAATTATAGAGATTTAAGTCCGCAGGATGAGTGGGATTTGTTGGAAAACCATTACAACCGCGTTACGGATACTTGTATTCCGGAAGAAGAAGCTTTTCGTCGTTTACAAAAACACATTCAAAAAATATGGATGGATGCTGAAGCAGCAGGCGAACGTTATTTTCCGCATGAGTTTATGTACAAAATGCTTTTGAGTGGCGATTTGGAACAATATTACGAAATTGACCCTAAAAATTCATGGATGTTGGCAGCAGCTGAAAAGAACTTGCCAATTGTTGTTCCGGGATGGGAAGATTCTACAATGGGTAACATCTTCGCTTCTTATGTAATGAAAAATGAATTAACTGCTACTACGGTAAAAGGTGGTATTGAATATATGGGTTGGTTAGCCGATTGGTATATTGCAAACAGCGGTGGTAAAGGAATTGGTTTCTTCCAGATTGGTGGTGGTATTGCTGGCGATTTCCCGATTTGTGTTGTTCCAATGCTTTATCAGGATATGGAAATGGAAAACATTCCGTTCTGGAGCTATTTCTGTCAGATATCAGATTCTACAACTTCTTACGGTTCGTATTCTGGTGCAGTACCAAACGAAAAAATTACCTGGGGTAAATTAGACATTCATACACCTAAATTTATTGTAGAGAGCGATGCAACAATTGTTGCGCCTTTAATGTTTGCCTGGATATTAAAACAATAAAGATAAAACTTAACAAAACCAAACAGGTTTTGAGTATGCCCATTGGAGATGAACTTCGAAAATGGGCATTTTTATTGACTGATTGACTTGAAACGGCATTTGTTTAGAATGATTATAAATTGTATTTCACGTCAGTATTATGTCATGGGATTTATTAATAAGTTATACTTTTGTTCAAGTTTTGATGGGGCTACTTCAGTTTAAACATCAATTTCACAACAAAAAATAAATTAAATAAGTATAAAGTGTTCATTATGAGAGATATCTCGATGATTTTAAAAAACGTTTGGAAGTCGTTATTCTTGTTTTCAGCCATTTCTGCAATAGCGGTTTCTACCGTTAATGCGCAAGATGCTGCGAATGGAAGAACACTTTTCAAAGCAAAATGTACATCGTGCCACGCATTAGATCAGAAAATGGTTGGTCCTGCCTTAACTGGTGTAAGCGATCGTCACTCTGAAGAATTCCTTTTAAAATGGATTCCGAACTCACAAGGGATGGTAGCTTCAGGAGATCCTGATGCTGTTAAACTTTTTAACGAAAATGGTAAAGTTGCCATGACTTCGTTCCCTGAGTTAGATGAAGAAAAAGTAAAAGACATTTTAGCATACATTAAAGAAGGCGAGCCTAAAGCAAAAGGTGATGCTGCCGGAGCTGGTGCTGCTAAAGATGATACTACTTCAGGTTTATCAATTGCTGGTATTGTTGCTATCGTTGCCATTGCTATTGTTATTTTAGTGATTTTAGGTCGTGCTTCTAAGTTATTAGAGCGCTTAATTTTACAAAAACAAGGCATTGAGATTGAAGAAGATGTGCCATTAAAAGTTGGTGTTCGTAAAATGTTCAAGAACAAGAAATTTGTTATGTTCTTCATTTTATGTTTAATCATTGCTTTAGGTTCATGGGGTTGGATGGGTATGTGGAACACAGGTGTTCACACAGGTTACCAACCAGTACAACCAATTAAATTCTCTCACGAATTACACGCAGGTATCAATCAAATCGATTGTCAATATTGCCACAATGGAGCATTCAAATCTAAAAATGCTACTATTCCATCATTAAACGTTTGTATGAACTGCCACAAAGCGGTACAGGCAAGAGATAATCATGATGGTGAAATTTCTCCTGAGATTAAGAAAATTTACAATGCTTTAGGTTACGATCCTGAAACGCAGAAATACGACAAGAGTAAAGAAAAGCCAATGGAGTGGGTACGTGTACACAACTTACCAGACTTTGCTTACTTTAACCACTCTCAGCACGTAGTAGTTGCTGAAGATGCAATTCGTAAAGCAAAAGGATTACAGCCAACTGAGCCTGTATGTTTCGCATGTCACGGTCCAGTTAATACAATGGAAGAACTTTATCAATATTCTCCATTAACCATGAAATGGTGTATTAACTGCCACAAGGAAACAGATATTTCTGGTCAGAAAAACAATGCTTTCTACGCTAAAGTTATCGAAGCGCATGAGAAAATTAAAAAAGGCGAGAAAGTTACACCAGCGTTATTGGGTGGTTTAGAGTGTGGTAAATGCCACTATTAATAGATTAGAGTTTAGTAAGAACGTTCGAATAAACAGTAATATAGCTTAAATGGAAAGCAACAAAAAATACTGGAAAGGCTTAGAGGAGTATAAAAATACACCCGATTTTGTTAAGAATAACAAAAACGAATTTGCCGAGCCACTTCCAATAGAAGATGTTTTAAATGAAGCAGGGTTAAGTACCGTTACCCCACGCCGCGACTTTTTAAAGGCGTTAGGTTTTGGTTTAGGTGCAGTTACTTTAGCAGCATGTCAAACAGCCCCGATTCATAAATCTATTCCTTACTTGGTAAAACCAGAAGAGGTTACACCGGGTATTCCTAACTATTATACTTCGAGCTTTAACGGCCAGAGTATTTTAGTAAAAACAAGAGAAGGTCGTCCAATTAAAATCGAACCAAATCCAAATGCGGGCGAATTTAATTGCGGTACTGATGCAAGAGCACAAGCTTCTGTTTTAGATTTATATGATGTATCTAAATTAAAAGCACCGGTTCTTAAAAATGAAGAAACTACATGGGCTAAAATTGATAGCTATGTAAAAGGTGAATTGGCTAAAGCACAATCGGGCGGAAAAAAAATCCGTATTGTTGCTTCAACAGTTAATAGTCCTTCTACAAATGCTGTTTTAGCACAATTTATAACAAAATATCCTGCTGCTAAATTAGTTCAGTATGATGCTGTTTCTTACACAGGTATCATTCAGGCTAATCAGAATAGTTTTGGTAAAGCAGTATTACCGAAATACAACTTTGATAAAGCAGATTTAATTGTAAGTTTTGGTGCCGATTTCTTAGGTACTTGGATTAGCGGTGAGGAATTTACTTCTCAATATACTGCTAACCGTAACTATAAATCATTAGAAGGCAAAAAAATGAGCCGCCACATTCAATTTGAAAGTGGAATGAGCTTAACTGGTACAAATGCAGATACTCGTGTTCCTGTAAAATTATCAGAAGAAGGTCCGGCTTTAATTGCTTTATATAATGCAATTACTGGTCAATCTTTACCAGGTGGAACTTTAGGAAATAATGCAACTGCTGATAAAGTAATTAAATTAGCAGCTAAAGAGTTAGTTCAGAGTAAAGGTAAAGCATTAGTAGTTTGTGGTTCGAACGATGTTTCTACACAAATTTTAGTAAATGCTATTAATGCTGCTATTGGAAGTTACGGTACTACTATCGATTTAGATAATCCTTGCTTCTTATATGCAGGTAATGATGCTGAATTTAATGGTTTAGTAGCTGAAATGGGTCGTGGTGAAGTTGGTGCTGTATTATTCTTAAACAGTAACCCTGCTTACGATTATGTAGATGCAAAGAAATTTGAATCAGCTTTAAAAAGCGTTCCAGCTAAAATCTCTTTCGCAGATAGAGCAGACGAAACAGCTTCATTATGTGATGCAATCGCAATCAACCATAATTATTTAGAATCATGGGGTGATGCAAACGCTTACCAAGGTTATTACTCAATCGTTCAGCCAACAATTAACCCGGTATTCAACAGCCGTCAGGCAGAAGAAAGCTTATTAACTTGGGCTGATGCTCCGGTAAAAGAATACTATCAATTTGTTCGTAGCAACTGGGAAACTAAAATGCTACCTGCAATTGGTTTAACTTGGTCTGATGTTTTAGAAAAAGGTGTTGTAACTGTAGCACCAAAACCAGCTGCAGCTTATTCATTCACTCAATCTTTAGCTCAGGTTGCAACTTCAATTGTAAGTAGCAGCAAAGCATTATCAAAAGATATTCAATTACAGGTTTACGAGAACATTCCGATGAGGGATGGTAAAAATGCTAACAACGCATTCTTACAAGAATTACCTGATCCGGTTTCAAAAGTAACCTGGGATAACTATGTTGCTCTTGCGCCTAAATTTGCTGAAACTTTAAAAGTTAAAGAATTTGATGTTGTAACTGTAAAAGGTAGCAATGGTTATTCAGTTGACTTGCCAGTTTTAATTCAACCAGGACAAGCACAAGGTACAGCTTCAATCGCTTTAGGTTATGGCCGTACTAAAGTTGGTAAAGCTGGTAATGATGTTGGTAAAAATGCTTTTCCATTCGTATCATTTATTAATGGTACAATGCAATATGCAACAACTGTTACCATTACACCAACGGGCGGTTTTTACGAATTAGCACAAACACAAACACACCACTCTTTCGAAGGTCGTGCAGTAATAAAAGAAGCTACGTTTAAAGAATATTTAAAGGATGCTTCTGCAGGTAATCACAAAGGAGATCATAAAAATTATGACCTTTGGGATGAGTATGAAAAACCAGGAAACAGCTGGGTTATGGCAATCGATTTGAATGCTTGTACAGGTTGTGGCTCTTGTGTTGTAGCATGTAACGTAGAAAATAACATTCCTGTTGTAGGTCGTGATGAGGTTCGCCGTCGTCGTGAAATGCACTGGATTCGTATCGACCGTTATTACAGCTACGAAACTCCAACTGGAGATGTAACAAAAGAAAAAGAGATTGCTAAGTTAGAAGACTTAGATCATGTTTCTGTTGTTCACCAACCGATGTTATGTCAACACTGTGACCACGCACCTTGCGAAACAGTTTGTCCGGTATTAGCAACAGTACACTCATCAGATGGTTTAAACCAAATGGCTTATAACCGTTGTGTAGGTACTCGTTACTGTGCAAACAACTGTCCATATAAAGTACGTCGTTTTAACTGGTTTAACTACTGGAACGATTCACGTTTCGATAACTATTTAAATAACGAGTTTACTCAATTAGTTTTAAATCCTGATGTAACTACACGTTCACGTGGTGTTATGGAAAAATGCTCTATGTGCGTTCAACGTATCCAGGCAGGCAAATTACAAGCTAAAATTGAGAAACGCCCATTAAAAGATGGCGATATTAAAATGGCTTGTCAAGAAGCTTGTTCAGCAAATGCAATCATTTTTGGTGATGCAAATGATCCTAATTCAGAGGTTTCAAAAGCTTTACGTTCTGAGCGTATTTACTACGTTTTAGAGGAAATCAACGTGAAACCAGGTATCGGATATATGACAAAAATTAGAAATACAGATACAACAGTACAAGCGTAAGCTTTAGTATAAAGAAAATACAAATTATGTCAGGACATAACGAATCAATACTTAGAGAACCATTAATTACCGGCGATAATATCACGTACGCAAAAATTACGGATGATATTTTAATGCCGGTAGAGAACAAGCCGAATAAAGCTTGGTGGATTGGTTTCATCGTTTCAGCATTAGGTGCATTACTTTGGGTAGTAGCTGTTAGTTACACTTTTTGGAATGGTATCGGTGCATGGGGCTTAAATAAAACAGTTGGATGGGCTTGGGATATCACCGGTTTCGTATGGTGGGTAGGTATTGGTCACGCCGGAACACTTATCTCGGCGGTATTATTACTCTTCCGTCAAAACTGGCGTAACTCTATTAACCGTTCTGCAGAGGCGATGACTATCTTTGCCGTAATCTGCGCAGCTACTTATGTAGTTTCTCACATGGGCCGTCCATGGTTAGCATATTGGGTTTTACCTTTACCAAATCAGTTTGGTTCACTTTGGGTAAACTTTAACTCACCATTGGTATGGGATATGTTTGCAATCTCAACTTATTTCTCTGTATCGTTACTATTCTGGTACACAGGTTTATTACCAGATATTGCTACAATCCGCGACCGTGCTGAAGGTACACGTAAGAAAATCTATTCAATTTTCTCTTTCGGCTGGTCTGGAAGTGTTAAAACTTGGCAACGTTTCGAGGCGGTATCATTAATCTTAGCTGGTATATCTACACCATTAGTACTTTCGGTACACACTATTGTATCAATGGACTTTGCAACATCAGTAATTCCGGGATGGCACACTACAATTTTCCCTCCTTACTTCGTTGCTGGTGCGATTTTCTCAGGCTTCGCGATGGTATTAACCTTATTATTGGTTGCTCGTAAAGTTTTAGGTTTAGAGAATTACATCACTATGTTCCACATTGAGTCGATGAATAAAATCATCATCTTAACAGGTTCAATTGTAGGTGTTGCTTACTTAACTGAGTTTTTCATTGCATGGTATTCAGGTTCTGAGTACGAGCAATATGCCTTCATTAACAGATCTACTGGTCCTTACTGGTGGTCGTATTGGATGATGATGACCTGTAACGTAATCTCACCACAGTTGTTATGGTTTAAAAAGATTCGTTTAAGCATTAAAGCTACCTGGATTCTATCAATCGTTGTAAACGTAGGTATGTGGTTCGAACGTTTCGTAATTATCGTTACTTCACTACACCGCGATTATATCCCTTCAAGTTGGGCAATGTTTTATCCAACATGGGTTGATATCAGTGTATTCGTAGGTTCAATCGGTCTATTCTTTACTTTGTTCTTATTATTCTTAAGAGTATTACCATCAATTGCAATTGCAGAGGTTAAATTATTATTAAAAACTGCAAGTGAGCAAGCGAAAATGAAACAGATTAAAGAAGGTCATGAGAATAAAGAATATGTGGCTGAATACATAGAATCTTTAGAGAAATTTGATAGTGTTAAACAAGAAGATTACGCAAAAATATAACAATGAGTGATATCAAATATATTTTAGGCAGCTTTGGCGACCCTGATGAAATGATGCATGGCATCGATAAACTTCAGGAAAATAACATCAGCATTTATGATGTATATACTCCAATGCCTATACATGGAATAGAAGCCAAATTAGGAATTCAAAGATCGAGAATCGATATCGCAGCATTTTGCTTTGGTATTACTGGAACTTGCGCAGCTTTTGCTTTAATTTATTTTTGTGCAGTTATCGATTGGAAAGTAAATATTGGAGGTAAACCATCATTTGCATTGCCGGATTTTATTCCGATAATGTTCGAATTAACAGTATTGTTCTGTGCTTTCGGTATGGTTTTAACTTATTACGCATCAACCCACTTATTTCCTGGTAGATCGCCAAGAGTAATGGATTTACGTGCTACTGATGATCGTTTTGTGATTGCAATTGACGCACACGAAAATGCATCGCACACTGTAATTGATGGTTTATTAAAAGATGCAGGTGCTTTAGAAGTAAAGTATAATGAAAGGAAGTACATTAGCTATGAATAAGAATAAATTTGTTTATGCCGCGTTTTTAGCTATCGCTTTTGCAGCTACTTTTTCGGCTTGTAGAGATAAACGCAGTACCGGGTTAGAATACGCCAGGAACATGTATGATCCGATTGCTTACAACCCGGATCAACCAAACAAAAACTTTAAGGATGGTAAAACTGCACAGTTACCTCCTGCAAATACCAAACCAGTAGGTTTTACAGAGTATGATGTTTATCCTAACACTTTAGAAGGATATAACGAAGCTGGAGCTAAAATGGTAAATCCATTAGTTGCTGATAGCACTACTCTTGCAGAAGGTAAACATTCATTTGTTGTTTTCTGTGCTCCGTGTCACGGTGAAAAGGGCGATGGACAAGGTCACTTAGTTAAAATTGAAAAATTTAACGGTGTTCCTGCTTATCAAACTGGTGCTTCATCAAGAGGTGGTAACATGGCAGATTTAACCGCAGGTAAAATTTACCACACTATTACTTACGGTGTAAATAACATGGGCTCGCATGCTTCGCAAATCACACCAACAGATCGTTGGAAGGTTGTGTTGTATGTTCAACAATTACAAAAAGGACAATAAGTAAAGCAGAATATAAATGGGAACTCACAATATTAATTTTAGTGAACAATTTGAGTTTACAGGAAAAGTAAAAACATTAAGTTTAGTTGGTATAGCATTAGGCGTACTTGCTATTGCTTATGGTTTTATCGCTGGTGATAAAGTTATGCACGAGCGTACTTTTGCCAACCTGTTACTTATGGGATATTACTTTGCATGCGTTTGTATGTCTGGTATGTTTTTCCTTGCTGTTCAATTTGTTGCTCAGGCAGGATGGTCTGCTTCGATTTTACGTGTACCGCAAGCCATGGCAAAAACATTGCCTATTGCTGCTGTAATACTTGTTGTTATTATTTCTGCAGGTTTATACACACATAATTTATATCACCATTGGCATGCTGATGGTTTAACTGACCCAAATAGCCCTAATTATGATGCGCTAATTGCTGGTAAATCAGTTTTCCTTAACGTACCTTTCTTTTTAGGTCGTCAGGTATTGTTTTTAGGTGTTTATAGCATCTTCGCAATAATGTTTGTTAAATTTTCATATAATGAAGATTTGGCTGGTGGTTTAAATTCATACAGAAAGAGTTTTAAAAATGCTTGTATCTTCTTAGTAATATACGGCTTCACAACTCCAATTTTTGCTTTTGATACCATCATGTCATTAGAAGCGCACTGGTTTTCAACTATGTTTGGTTGGTATAACTTTGCAGCAATGTGGGTTAGTAGTTTAGCTACAATTGCGATTATCATCATCTTATTAAGAAGAGCTGGTTACATGCAATGGGTTAACAATAGCCATTTACACAACTTAGGCCAGTTCATTTTTGGTTTCTCAATCTTCTGGACTTATGTATGGTTTGCACAGTTTTTATTAATTTACTACGCAAACATGCCAGAAGAAACTGTTTACTTCTACAGACGTTTTGAATATTACAAGTTTTGGTTTTTCTTAAACCTTGCAATGAATTTCCTTGCTCCGGTATTATTATTAATGGACAGAGACAATAAGAGAACTGATGTTAAATTATTATTTGTTTCAATCGTAGTTTTACTTGGTCATTGGGTAGATTATTATCAAATGATTATGCCAGGTGCAGTAGAAGATGGACACAATGGTTTTGGCATTGTTGAGATTGGTACTGCTATAGGTTTCGTAGGATTATTTACCTTTACGGTTTTAAGTAACTTAAGCAAAAAACCATTAATTGCTAAGAATCACCCTTTATTACAAGAAAGCTTGCATCATCAGCTTTAATTGATGTTTAGAATAGCGAATATTTAATTATTATATAGAAGTACAGCGTACTACTTTTAAGAAAATGAGTTTAAGAAAGTTTATCACGAATAAAACGACCGCAGCTTTAGCAGTATTACTTACTGTTTTTGCAAACACGAGCGTATTTGCGCAAGATGCAGCAGCAGGTGCTGCCGCGGCACCGAAAGTTGATATGGTAGAGGTTTATAAATCAGTAATTTTTTATGTACTGGTATTCCTTGCCATATGTTTATTCATTGCAATTGTGGGTAAAGCCATTAGAGTTTATGAATTAAGCCGCGAAGCACAAGGTAAACCTGTAGGTATTAACTGGAACAGAGTACATGCAAGTTTATTTGCATTATTCTTAGTTTTAGGATTATACGGTGTGTATTGGGAATATACAGTACACGGTGCAATGTTACTACCTGATGCCGCATCAGTACACGGAAAACGTATTGATGAGATGTTTAACTTAACGTTGATTATTACAACCATCGTTTTTGTTGTAACGCATATCTTATTGTTCGGATTCTCTTATTTGTATAAATATTCTGCTAAAAGAAAAGCATACTACTATCCACATAACAATACAATTGAAAAAATCTGGACAATTGTTCCGGCATTAGTTTTAACGGTATTGGTTTTAATGGGTTTCTTAACCTGGAGATCTATCTTCTATAAGGTTGAAGATCCTAACAACAAGCCACTTCAAATTGAGGTTACTTCGGAGCAATTCAAATGGTCTATCCGTTACCCAGGAGCTGATGGTGTTGTTGGACATAAAAACTATAAATTAACTACTGCTACAAATACTTTAGGTATTGATTTTAAAGATTTAAAATCTCGTGATGATTTAATGGCAGACGAAATGGTTATTCCTGTAGGAAAATCAGTTAAGTTACTATTAATGAGTAAGGATGTTATTCACAGTTTTTACATGCCTCACTTCAGAGTACAATTAAACACTGTACCTGGTATGCAAACTATCTTTGAATTTACACCAACAATTACAACTGCAGAGATGCAGCAAAAAACTAACGATCCAAACTTCAAATATCTATTCTATTGCGCAAAAATTTGCGGTTCTGGTCACTATAACATGCAGAAAGTTGTTCGTGTAGTAACTCAAAAAGAATATGATGAGTGGATTGCAGAGCAAAAACCTTACTTAAACGATGATTTAAGAAAGCAATTTAATTTGCCAGTGGCACCTGCACCTGTAGAATCAGGTTCAGATTCGACAGCTACAGATTCTGCAGCTGTTAAAACTAACCAAATGGCTTTAAATAAATAATATACCGAAGAGCGAAAAGAATTATGTCAACAATAGCATTACACGACGAACACAATCACGATCACGCTGATCACGGGCACCATAAGGAGACTTTGATTTCAAAGTACATCTTCAGTATGGACCACAAAATGATTGCGAAGCAATTTTTAGTAACCGGTATTATTATGGCGGTTATTGCAATGGGTCTATCAATTTTATTCCGTATTCAATTAGCATGGCCAGATAAAAACTTCCCTTTCTTAGAAACATTTTTAGGTAAATGGGCAGAAGGTGGTCGTATTAAATCAGATTTTTATCTAGCATTAGTTACTATTCACGGTACCATCATGGTATTCTTTGTATTAACGGCAGGATTGAGCGGTACTTTTAGTAACTTATTAATTCCATTACAAATTGGAGCAAGAGATATGGCTTCGCCATTCTTAAACATGCTTTCATACTGGTTCTTTTTTACAGCTTGTGTGATTATGATGGCTTCATTCTTCATCCAAACAGGACCAGCATCTGGTGGTTGGACGGTTTATCCTCCACTATCAGCATTGCCAACAGCAATTCCGGGTTCGGGTACTGGTATGACAATGTGGTTAATTAGTATGGTACTTTTCGTAGCATCATCATTAATGGGTGGTATTAACTATGTAAGTACAATCTTAAACATGCGTACTAAAGGTATGGACCTTTGGAAAATGCCTTTAACAATCTGGGCATTCTTTTTAACTGCGATTTTAGGTATTTTATCTTTCCCAGTATTAGTTGCAGGTGTTGTACTTTTAGTATTCGACCGTAGTTTCGGAACAAGTTTCTACTTGTCTGATATCGTTATGGGTACTAATGTATTACCAAATGAAGGTGGTTCTCCAATTTTATGGCAACACTTATTCTGGTTCTTAGGTCACCCAGAGGTATATATCGTAATTATGCCAGCCTTAGGTATTTCATCAGAGGTTATCTCGGTAAATTCACGTAAACCAATTTTCGGTTACCATGCGATGGTTTATTCATTAATTGGTATCACAGTACTTTCGTTCATCGTTTGGGGTCACCATATGTTTGTAACGGGTATGAATCCATTATTGGGTGGCGTTTTTATGATTACAACCTTGATTATTGCGGTTCCATCAGCAGTAAAAACATTTAACTATTTAGCTACATTATGGAGAGGTAACATTCGTTTCACTCCAGCAATGTTATTTGCTATTGGTTTAGTTTCATTCTTTATCTCTGGTGGTTTAACTGGATTATTCTTGGGTAACGCATCATTAGATATTAACTTACATGATACATATTTTGTAGTAGCTCACTTCCACTTGGTAATGGGTTCTGCAGCTATCTTTGGAATGCTTGCAGGTGTTTATCATTGGTATCCAAAAATGTTTGGTCGTATGATGAATGCTAAATTAGGATACTTACACTTCTGGTTAACTTTTATTGCAGCATACTTGGTATTCTTCCCACTACACTTTTTAGGTTTAGATGGTGTTCCTCGTCGTTACTATGCATTCACTGAATTTGAATTCATGAAAAAATGGTTAACGGTTAACGTATTTGTAACATGGGCAGCTATTATGGCGGCATTGGCTCAAGTAGCGTTTTTATGGAACTTCTTCTATTCAATCTACAAAGGTAAAGTAGCACCACAAAATCCTTGGGAATCAAATACATTAGAGTGGACTGCACCTGTTGAGCACCTTCATGGAAACTGGCCAGGAGAAATTCCGACAGTTTATAGATGGCCATATGACTACAGTAAACCTGGTCATGACGAAGATTTTATTCCTCAAACTGTTCCTTTCTCTCAAACAATGAGATCAAACTTGCCTCATGATTTTGAAGGAAATACTGAAGCAGAAAAAATACAGCAAGATTGGGAAACTGCCAATCCTGTGACAGAAAATAAGGGCTAGTTAGATAGCTTTGACAAATTTTAAAGGGTATCTGATTAAGTTTCTGCTTATCCGGATACCCTTTTCATCTTAAAATAGATATGATCAGTAGATCAGAACAACGTTTTATCAGAATCAACTTAATAACCATTATCGTTACGTTATTGGTTATACTTGCCGGTGGTATTGTACGCAGTACTGGTTCTGGCATGGGTTGTCCTGATTGGCCAAAGTGTTTTGACAGGTATATTCCGCCTACTGACGTTTCTCAACTTCCGGCAGATTACAAGGAAAAATATGTTGCGGGTAGGTTAAAGAAAAATGAAAAGTTCGCAAAGTATCTTGATAGGATGGGGAAGAAAGAACTTGCAGATAGTATCAGACATGATAAATCAATAACGGTTCCTGAAGAATTTAATCCTGCAAAAACCTGGACAGAATATATCAATCGTTTAGCGGGTGTGTTGGCTGGTATTTTTCTATTACTAACTGCAATTTATTCCTTTACTTATAGAAAATCAGCGAAAAGAATTGTTGTGCTTAGTTTACTCAACATATTTGTTGTCGGGTATCAGGCATGGTTAGGTTCTATCGTTGTATCAACTAATTTAATGCAATGGGTTGTAACGGTTCATATGCTTCTAGCATTAGTTATTTTGGCAATTTCTATTTATACTTATAGTTATGCAAAACAATTACATAAAGAACCGTCAGTAATTATGTATCGCATTGCTTGGTTAAAAGGCTTTTTGTTTTTTACACTCGCTGTAAGTATTGCACAAATAATATTAGGAACTGAAGTTAGGGAAGCAATTGATGTTATAGCAAAATCTTTTGCAGCTCGTAATACTTGGGTTTCAAAAGTTGGTGATGTTTTTTCTTACCATAGAGATTTTGCTATTCTGGTTGTAATTGCAAATGGGGTTATCTATAAAATGGTAATTGACAGGTTTAGTGGAAAGGCAGCACCCTTATTAACAGCGAGGTTTATCCTGCTAACTTTGGCAATCCAAATGTTAAGTGGCTTCGCTTTAGTGTACATATCATTACCACCAGTAGCACAAGCATTGCATATTTTATTTTCTACAATGCTATTTAGTTTACAATTCTATTTGTATTTGTTGGTTTATCGAACAAAAACATATAAACAATAATAATAAAGAAAATTGAAGCAGTTTTTTTCAGATTTTTCAAAGCTTGTTAAGTTCAGACTATCGTTTACGGTGGTGTTTTCTGCATCAATTTCATTTTTAATTGGTCAGAAAATGCAAGTCGGTAGAGGACATATTCCTTCAATTGATTGGCAAAATTGGCTGATATTAATTGCCGGTGGATTTCTGGTTACTGCCGCTGCAAATTGCTTTAATGAGATTATTGAAGTTGACTTGGATAAGTTAATGAGCAGGACTAAAGACAGACCAATGCCAGCTGGTAGAATGACAACCGGGCAAGGTTTAGTTCTAGGAGTTTTTATGGCATTTTTAGGAACATGGCTTTTAGGGCATCTTAATTTAGAAACGGGTTTGTTATCCGTATTTTCTATTTTACTATATGCTTTTGCTTATACACCACTTAAGCGTAAATCGCCAATTGCTGTATTTGTTGGAGCAATACCAGGAGCTTTGCCACCACTTATTGGTTACTTAGCAGCATTTGGTAGTTTGAAATCTGATTTATTTCTAGATATCGATTATAAAATAGCCGTTATATTGTTCTTGATCCAATTTGTTTGGCAATTCCCTCATTTTTGGGCAATTGCATGGGTTTTGGATGATGATTATAAGAAAGCTGGCTTCAGATTGCTACCGACTAAAAAAAGAGATAAAGCTTCGGCACTATTTACCTTTATTAGCACACTTATTTTAATACCCATAAGTCTATTGCCAACATTTTATGGTTTTGGGGGTTATTTTATCGCAGGAATTTCAATAATTGCTGGTGCAATTTTTAGCTATTTAGCTTTTAAATTATTGGTAAATAGAGAACTTATTGACGCCAAAAAAGTAATGTTCTGTTCATTTTTTTACATACCCGCTGTACAGTTGGTATTATTATTTGATTTTATTGCAAAATAATTATTTATGATTTTAACAATGGAAAACACACAAGATATATTCGACCCAAGGCCAAAGAAATTTATTATCTGGCTTTTTGTCGTTTCATCTACCATTATGTTTGGCGGCTTTACCAGTTATTATTTGGTTTTTGCTGCTTCCAAAGGTAAAGGACATGGTTTGGTTCTACCTGATGCATTTATTTACAGTACACTTATTATAATTGCCAGCAGCATAACCTTAACTTTAGCATCAAGAGCTTTAAGAAAATTGAATTTCCAATTACAACGTAAAATGTTGTGGTTAACTATGATTTTGGCTTTCGGCTTCGGCTTTATGCAGTTTGTTGCATGGGAAAGTATGGTTAAAACTGGTGCAACACTTGTTGGAAACAATGCTGCTATATCATTTATTTACGTAGTGCCATTAATGCACTTATTTCACATTATTGCTGGTTTAGGTTTTATAATCAGCAGTTTAGTAGGTAGCTACAAGAATATTCCTTTGTCGAAAAATAAGTTCCGTATGGAAATAACCTCTATTTTTTGGCATTTTATAGATATATTATGGATATATCTGTATGTTTTTTTACTTTTGAACCGTTAAATTTGTTAACAAACTATTATACTATTTCCAAATGAATTCAGTATCACAATTAGATCACGTTAAAACAGGACCATGGAGTGGTGGTCGTTCGCCTTGGTCGGTAGAATATGGTAAAATCATGATGTGGTTTTTCCTCTTATCAGATGCTTTTACATTTTCTTCGCTGTTGATATACTACGGTGCTCAGCGTTTTTCTAAATTAACATGGCCTGATCCGGATTTGGTTTTCCAATCAATTCCTGGTGTTATGGATCACGGTGCTCCTTTAGTATTCGTGGGTATCATGACATTCATTTTGATTATGAGTTCTGTAACTATGGTATTAGCGGTAGAAGCTGGTCATAGAAACTCTAAAAAAGAAGTAATCGGCTGGATGATTGCAACTATAATTGGCGGTTTTATGTTCTTAGGCTGTCAGGCATTAGAGTGGACTCACTTATTTCACGAAGGTTTTGGTTGGGGTAAAATTCCTCCAATGGAAACTTTAAAACATTTGTTTTCTGGAGATGTTTCTCTTGTATCAGCTCAACAGTTTTCAAACTTATTCTTCACAATTACTGGTTTCCACGGATTTCACGTATTTAGTGGTGTTATAATTAACATTATCATTTTAATCATGACTATTAATGGAACTTTTGAAAAAAGAGGTCATTATTTAATGGTTGAAAAAGTTGGTTTATATTGGCACTTCGTAGATTTAGTGTGGGTGTTTGTATTTACATTCTTCTATTTGGTTTAATTAATTTATAAGATATTATTATGTCAGAAAATCACGCACATACAGAAGGTCATGATGAACATGGTGGCCTTAGCAAAGGAAAAATCTGGAAGGTTTTTGGAATATTATTGGCGATCACTGTAATTGAGTTTATCATAGCACTTTGGGTTTTACCAAATCACTATATGTCTCATGCGGTTGGTAACTTTGTTTATATCGCTTTAACCTTGTTGAAAGCATTTTATATTGTTGCATATTTTATGCACCTTAAATATGAAAAACTAGGATTGCAGCTATCGCTAACAGTAACATTTATCTTTATTATTTACTTTTTAGTTTTAATGCTGATTGAAGGTGGTTTCATATTCCACCATAGTCAAAACTTTTAATGAAATATTTTTCAATAAAAAAAACATTAATCCTGGTAAGCATATTGGCTATACCGGGATTTTTGTTTTTTTACCTGTTGCCACAGTTTGCTAAGAACAGATATAAAACCTTACCAATATTTGGCGACAAGGTAGTTGCTACTACATTTCATACTGTAAAGGGCAAAAAGATACCAGATACGATATATCATACCGTTCAAGATTTTAGCCTTGTAAATCAAGAAAATGAAACAATTAATTGGGTTCCATTAAAAGATAAAATCATTGTTTTAAATCTTTTCTATAAAGCTAGCCCTGTCAAAGAAATTAATTCTAACATACAAAAGATAGAAGAGGGATATCAAAGAAATCCTTTAATCCGTTTTTTAAGCCTTTCAGTTAACCCAAAAGATAATCCTTCAAATCTAAAAGCCTTTGCTGATTCTTTAAATGCAAAGCCTGGTAAGTGGGATTTTCTGAGTGGTGATACGCTTCGGACTTATCCTTTCATCCGTCAAAGTTTGTTGTTGGATATGATTTACCACAAACAAGGTGGAAAAGACAAATTTATCTATGGCAACCAAATTCTTTTAATTGATAACCATAGAAGAATTCGAGGATATTATGAAGCAACAAACGCTGAAGCGCTATCTAAACTTGATGATGAAATTAAAGTTTTAGTAGCTGAGGATTTAAGAAATATTAAAGACGGAAGATAACCGAATTATAATTATCTGATACAAATCATGAGTGATAATTCTATAGAAAAAAAATATAACAAGTGGATTATTGTTTTATCTATCGCAATCCCACTTGTAGTTGCACTATTGTTTGGTGTTAATTTAAGAAAATTAGGTTACGATGTAAAACCACTTAGTTTTTTACCGCCAATATACGCGGCAGTAAATGGATTAACCGCTATTGTTTTAGTTACTGCAGTTTCAGCTATAAAAAATGGTAATCGTAAACGCCATGAAAACTTAATGAAGTTTGCAATTGGCTTATCAGTTGCTTTTCTCGCAATGTATGTTGCCTATCATATGACAGCAGACAGTACCAAATTTGGTGGAACAGGAATAATAAGATATGTTTATTATTTTATATTGATAACACATATTTGCCTATCGGTAATTATTATTCCATTTGTTTTATTTACATATGTGAGGGCACTTGCAGAAAAGTTTGATAAGCATAGGAAGTTGGCTAGAATCACTTACCCGATGTGGCTATATGTAGCTGTAACCGGAGTGATTGTTTACCTCATGATATCGCCATATTATCAGTATTAAAAAAGCTAAAGTTCATCAGAAATGATGAACTTTTTTTATGACATAATTTTTAAGTCCCAAAGGTCGTTTATCATTATATTTGTATGATGAAGAAAAATGCCCTTTTTATCTTGTTTCTAATAACTCTAGCTGTTTTGATTTCACCTGAGGTTAATGCTCAGTGTGCAATGTGTACCATTAATGCCGAACAAGGCGTTAAAAATGGCAATACACAGGCTGCAGGTTTAAATACCGGTGTTATTTATCTTCTTGTTATCCCTTATCTTCTTGCAACCATTGTTGGCATCATCTGGTATAAAAAATACCGCAAAAAAAATGTAGAACTAAATATGAAGTCAGAACCGCTAAATTTAAATTAGTATGTCTGAAAAAACTTCTAAACTTTCTGCAATTGTTCGGGCAAAATGTCCACACTGCCGAAGAGGCAATATTTTTACAGGAAGTATGTATGGTTTCAATATTCAACATACAAAAGAAGTTTGTTCGCATTGCGGCCAACGCGTTGAAATTGAGCCCGGATATTTTTATGCTGCAATGTATGTAAGTTATGCTATGAATGTTATCGAAATGCTAACAGTTAGTTTTCTTACATATCTGTTTGTCGGAACACTTAAAGACGAAAATTTTTGGACGTATTTAATTGCAATTTTTAGTGGATGTTTTATATTTTATCCATTCAATTACAGGTATTCACGAATCTTGTTGCTACACATTTTATCACCAAATATAAAGTACAAGCCATATTACGATAATCCGTAATTGTAGTATTTATATTTTCTTTTAAGGATTGATTATGTTAAAAAAAGATACACTCGCTTTTATTCAAAACGTTGCGGATAATAATAACAGAGAATGGTTTGCTGAAAATAAGCATCGCTATGAGGAAGCTAAGGCTGATGCTTTAAATCTGGTTTCTCAAATTATACCAGAACTTTCTAAAGTTGATCCATTAATTTCTTCAGAAACAGATCCTAAAAAATCATTAATGCGGATTTACCGCGACGTGCGTTTCAGCAAAAATAAAGACCCATATAAAAACAACTTTGGAATTTGGTTTTCTGCAAAAAGCAAAGGTGGTAATGAACCGGGTTATTATCTACACATTCAACCAGGGAAAAGCTTTTTAGCCGGTGGCTATTGGATGCCTGAACCGGAACATTTGAAACTTATCAGACAAGAAATAGATTATAATTTCAGTGATTTTGAAAAGGTAATCAATGATAAAGATTTTAAAGCAACATTTAAGTTGGGCTTTGGTAATGCTTTAAAAAATGCGCCAAAAGGATACGACCCATCAGACCCGAACATTGAATTTTTAAAGCTAAAAAGTTTTGAAGCTACAACTCAAATTGCAGATGAAGAGTTTTTAAAGCCAACAATCGTTAATAAGTTGATAAGTTCTTTTAAAACGGTTAATCCTTTAGTTGCATTTTTACGAAACGCATTAGAACAATAATTTTTTGAAGAAACTGTAATTTGATTAATCATCAGTTGCAGTGATAATAAACCAATACACAATAATGAAAAATATTTTTTTAGCTTTTACCGTCTTTCTTTTTGCTGCTTCACTTACTTCATGTGTGGTGCTTTCTCCAAAAAAGTATAAGGCTCTGCTTGGAACAAAAGATTCGCTTTATACTGCTTTTAATGAAGGCTTGATTAAAATCGAAAATCTGGAGAAAGAAGTTAGTAAATTAAAAAAGGATACTGCAATGTTAGGTGAGGATTTGCGTGATTTACAAAGTCGTTTTACCGAAACAAATGCAAATTTTAATAAGCTTAAAAATAATAGTTCATCAGAAATCAGCAAGCTTTCTGGCGATTTAGCCGCACGTGAAAAACGCTTAAAAGAAGTAGAAGAAGTTTTGCGCAAACGCGATGAAGCAACCAATCAGCTTAAAGAAAAATTACAACAAGCATTGTTGGGCTTTACCAAAAGCGGATTAACAGTAGAGATTAAAAATGGTAAGGTTTATGTATCGTTAACTGATAAGCTTTTATTCCCTTCGGGAAGTATCATCATTGATGAAAAAGGTAAACAAGCCTTAACAGAACTTGCGAAGGTTTTAAAACAACAGCCTGAAATTAATATTTCAGTAGAAGGCCATACTGACAACCAGAAGGTTAATAACCTCGGGCAGATTAAAGACAATTGGGATTTAAGTGTACTGCGCTCAACCTCGGTTGTTCGCTACTTAACGGATAATGAAAAAATCGAAAGTGTTAGAATGACTGCAACAGGTAAAGGAGAATATCAACCTTTAGGTGCAAATTCATCTGCAGAAGCCAGAAGCAAAAACAGAAGGATAGAAATTGTACTCTCACCGAAATTAGATGAGCTATACAATTTAATAAAATAGATTTCACTTCTAAGTGATTTGAGCCTTGCAAATTTTGTGAGGTTTTTTTTGTGCTTAGAATATAATAATCGTGAGCTTTTCTAATCAGATTAAATTAAAACTTTGTAATTTTCGCCTGAAATCTATTTTATGAAATTAAAAATACATCCTAACATTATCTTTCGTACCCCGAAATTTTCTTACCAATCTAATCTGGAAGAATGTTGGGATGAACTTAAAATAGCCATTTCTATTTCTTCATCATCATTTTATGAAACCATTAAAGATGTTAAAGTTGAAGATGTAAATACTCTGCCACCGAAGATATTTTTTACGATTTGGAAGTATTTTAACCGGTCAAAATTTCGTTCAACTCCCTATGGCATTTTCGCAGGTTTTAGCATTTTTAAAGATGGTTTTAATAATGCTGTCGAAAATCAAATTACTGTTGAGGAGAATCAAATTGTACACGAATTTCTCGATTGGCCAGAAAAGAACAAAATTCAGTTTTCCTTCAAGAAATTAATCGAAAATAATGGTTTGCTATTTGCCAACAGCAGCTATTACTTTACATCTACCAGCATCCGCTATATTGCTTGCACTGAAGGCTTATTTGAACTTGCAGAAATAGATAAGGATGATTTTGTTTATAGAATCCTCCAGGAATGTAAAAATCCAATTCATTTCAATGAGCTTTTAGCTAAACTTGAAGTAAACCGGGAGAATAGAGCAGATGTGATTTCTTTACTTGAAGATATGCTATCGCTGCAATTATTGTTTAGCGAAGCAGACCCGAATATTATTGGTGAAGATTATTTTCAAAGAATTGGACAGGATATTAACCCAGAATCGCCAAAATATTTAATAGCCGAAAGAAATGTAATAGGTGGCGGACTAAATGCCAACTTATTTAATGCTGTACCGGGTTTGGTAAATTTAATGCAGCGTATTATACCAATTGAGGGTAAAGAGGCACTTACCAGTTTCATAAATAAATTCAGAGCAAAATTTGAACAGCGTGAAATTTCTTTGTCGTTAGCATTAGATCCTGAAATGGGCGTTGGTTACGATGAATTGGAACAGGCTGGTCAGGATGATGATTTTGTTACCCAATTTAGAGGTAAAAGGTCAGTTAAAAAAGATAATTGGACGGATAAGATAAAATATAAGCTCAAAGATTTTATTTCTACAGGAAATTTCGAACCCGGTATAGTTATACAATTGGATAAACTCGGACTTCCACTAGCAGAAAAACCAGTTCCAATTCCCAATTCATTTAGCATGTTACTGACATTGGTAGATGATTTAATCTGTGTAGACCAAACCGGTGGAAGTACAGCAAATGCCTTAAGTGGACGGTTTACTTTAGCGAGTGATAAAGTTCTTGAACACTGCAAAGCAATTGGGAAAATTGAGGAAGATGCAAACCCTGATGTTATTTTCTTCGACGTTGCCTATATGGTAGAAGCTAACGTTGATAATATCAATCGAAGAAAATTGGTTTACAATAAGCAGCTTTCTATATTAAATTTTGATACTTCTGATAATCCTTTAACACTCGATGATATTATGCTTTCTGTACAAGGAAGCGAAATTTTTCTAAGGTCGAAAAGCTTAAATAAACGGTTGGTTCCAAGAATGGCTTCAGCTTATAATTATAGCCGTTCAGATTTATCTGTTTTCAGGTTGCTATGCGATTTGCAACATCAAAACGTTCAAACAAACCTTACACTTTTTCTTGAAAATCTGTTTCCCGAGCTTTCTTATTACCCTAGAATTCAATATCAAAATATTGTGCTTTCTCAGCAAAAATGGCAAGTTAGCAAAGCTGATTTTAATGGGTTGAATCTATTGGAAAGTAGAAATCACTTAAATAAAATTGGAGTGAACCGCTATTTTAAATGCGGCCTTTCAGACCAAACCTTATGCTTTGATGTTAAAAGCGATACTGATTTACTTGCATTTCAATCTTACATGCAAAAACAGGATAAAATTTATTTGGAGGAAGTATTGCTGCCTGTAGAAGGTTCAGTTATTGATGAGTCATCAAAACCATATTTAGCTCAATTTATTTTGAATCTTTACCATGAGGATAATGTTTATAGTGGGTTTAGTGATGATAAATTATTTGTAGAAACTGATATAAAGCAGTTTTTTCCGCCAGGTAAGGAATGGTTATATTTCGAAATTTACTGCCACCAGCAGCGTTCAGATGCTTTACTTTCGGGACCAATTGCACATTTCATTGCGCAGTATAAAGAATGTATAAAAAAGTGGTTTTTTATACGCTATAATGAGAATGGATACCACATCAGATTTAGGATTTTATTAAATGATGAAAAAGAAAGTTACTTGCTTTCAGCAGCTTTTTCTGAATATTTAGAAGCAGATATTTCGAGTGGACTCGTTTCTGATTTGCAGATAAAAACCTATAAAAGAGAAACTCAACGTTACGGAAATGATATAATTGAGACTGTTGAAACACATTTCAGCACAGATAGTAATTTTGTACTGTCTTTATTAGATAGCTTTCCAGATGCTTTAAATAAGTATAAATACTGTTCAGATTTAGTTGAAGCCGTTCAAAAGTCTGCAGTTTTTGAGGATAATATCCTTGTTGAAATTATAAAGTTGATGTCAGATTCGTTTAATGAAGAACATCACTTGGATTCTACAGATTTTAAAAAGCTTAATAATCAATATCAGGCTTACCGTAAAACGGATTTCCAATCATTAACAGATGAGCAATTAGCATCATTTAATGCTTTTGCAGAATCATTCGTAGAAATTTTGAATAGTGTTGACTTATCAAGAAGAAGTCAGTTGTTTAGCGATTTATTGCACATGCATGTAAACCGCTTATTCAATAAAGAGCAGCGAACACACGAAATGATTATGTATTACTTCTTATTAAAAGATGTTCAACGCAGAAAAGCAATGAGCAAATAGCTTTAATTATTTGCCAGTTGATTCAATCCTGCCATCGGATTTTCGACATCAACCCGTATTTCTGTGATGTATCTGTTGGTATCATCTTTATAAAATTTAAAAGAATACCTGTCTTTATAGAAGTTATTTAAACGTTTGTCAATGTTTTCCATACCAACATGATGACTCTCAACTTCTCGTTTTTTCACATCATTTATCATATTAATTGTAGATACAACAAGGTTTTTTCTGTCATAGTTAATCTGAACAACACATGGTTGAGAAGAATGAGCAATGTTACCATGCTTAAACATATTCTCTACAAGCGTTAGCAATATTAATGGAGGGAATCTCAAGCCAAATAAATCATCATTTACTTCGAGATTAAAATTAATCGTATTTGCTGTACGTAGCTTGTGTAGATTTATTAAATGCTCTATTTGTTCTACCTCTTCACTTAAAGGCACTAATTCAGAAGCTTCAGGACGTTTTAACGCATATCTCATCATCTCTGATAAGTTCATAATTGCATCTGCAGCTAAAGGCGCCTTTTTCCTTGCATCATTATAAATGAAATTTAGTGTATTAAACAAGAAATGTGGGTTAATCTGGCTACGTAAAAAGTTGTTTTGAGATTGAACCAAATCATTTTCTAAAGCTTGTTTCTCAATAGTATTCACTAAGTTTTGTTTTTCAAGCTGTTGAACTCGTTTTCTCTCTCTTAATGAATTTAATAAGAATACATATCCAGTACTGAAACCAATAAAATACAAAGCTCTCCACAGACTTCGCAATATGTAGACTTGATCAAATGATTCTAAGTTTGCCTTTGGATCATAATATATATATGTTGACATTATGTAATCTACAGGGAAGGAAATACCTATGTATAAAGATAGTTCAAATATCAAAAATGGAATAAACAACCAATTTTTGAATCTAACCTGAGTTTCCATTATTTTTTTTGTTCCATATGCATGGAAATAAAATAAAACAATATTGAGTGTATAATGAAAAATATAGACACCTAGATTTCCCCATCTACCTGTAACAATTCCAGTTATAAATATCTCGTAAAGCATAAAAAATGCCCAAGCCTGAAGGTGAATTATATTCTGATTATACCAGGATTTTATTTTTTGAAAGTTCATTTAAATGGGTTTTATCTACTAAAATGGGAGGTTTATCTCCTAAAACAACGTGTTTGTGTAAAAATTTCGGAGTGCCTTCGATTTCGCCGCACCTTTACATCAGTTAATCGAAACAACAACAAATTAATTTAACAGCAATAAATATATACATAATATGAAAGCGCAACACACTACAAAATTGAAAAAAAATACTGCATTTGTTTATAAAAATGTTAAGGCTCAAAACAACTTCAGCACTGACCCAACTGCAAATACAATCTTAATGACTCAATCATCTTTATCTAACATCTTCAACAAGTAATACAATGAAAACTCAAAATATCAAATTAAAAAAGAACACTGCATTTGTTTATAAAAACGTTAAGGCTCAAAACAACTTCAGCACTGACCCAACTGCAAATACAATCTTAATGACTCAATCATCTTTATCTAACATCTTCAACAAGTAATACAATGAAAACTCAAAATATCAAATTAAAAAAGAACACCGCATTTGTTTATAAAAACGTTAAGGCTCAAAACAACTTCAGCACTGACCCAACTGCAAATACAATCTTAATGACTCAGTCTTCTCTATCTAACATCTTCAACAAGTAATACAATGAAAACTCAAAATATCAAATTAAAAAAGAACACTGCATTTGTTTATAAAAACGTTAAAGCTCAAAACAACTTCAGCACTGACCCAACTGCAAATACAATCTTAATGACTCAGTCTTCTCTATCTAACATCTTCAACAAGTAATACAATGAAAACTCAAAATATCAAATTAAAAAAGAACACTGCATTTGTTTATAAAAACGTTAAAGCTCAAAACAACTTCAGCACTGACCCAACTGCAAATACAATCTTAATGACCCAGTCTTCTCTATCAAATATTTTTAATAAATAATTTTTTCAGAATTATTTGAAATGTCAAAAAAAAGTAATAAATAGCAGTATGAAAGTTAATAATATTGGTAAACTGAGAAAAAACATTGCATTTGTTTACAAAAATGTAAAAAGTCAGAATAACTTTAGTACGGATCCAACTGCGAATACAATTTTAATGACTCAGTCATCGTTATCCAATATCTTTAACAGATAGTTTTAACTTCTCCCAGATTTTAATAAACTACTTTGTATATAGGCGAAAAAAGCTTCTTTATAGCCTTCCCCAATTTGAATCATCTCATTATTTACTAATCTTATAATGTTGCCGTCAACTTTTTTTATGGCCGCTTTAGCAACAATATTCGACTTGTTTACACGTATAAACGCGTGATTTTCCAAAGCCTTTTCTATTTCTTTTAAAGTTAGGTATGTGGTGTTTGTTTCGGTTTTTGTAATTATTTGAATATAATTTTGCAATGCCCTGATATACAAAATATCATCAATCAAAATATTAGAGAAAGCATATTTATGATCTCCCTTAATGTAAAGCGCAGCAACCTGTTCGGTTTCTTTAGCTGCATTTTTAGCATTATTAGCTTCTTTCTTTAAAATTCTATCTATCCCTAATGCAAATTTAGCAAACGAAATAGGTTTCAACAGATACTGATCTGATTGAACGTCAAATGCTTGCAGTGCGTAATCTGGATGCGCCGTAGTAAAAATTAAATATTTGGCCTTCTCACGGATATTTTTTGCAAGCTCTAGCCCATTAATTCCAGGCATATCAATATCCATAAATAAGAGGTCAATCTCATCACCCACACTAATTTCTGTTAAAGCCTGCACCGGGCTAGTAAAAGTTTTGAAGACAGTTAGGCCAGGCATTTCTGCAATGTGGTCAGTTAAAACCTCAATTGCATGCTGCTCATCGTCAATAACAACGCATTTTAAATTCATGATGTTTTACAAAGTGTGTTTGGAATGATTTGATCGCAAGTTAACTAAAAAAAAAATTTCCTCATATAGCTCATTTGAAAATCTTTTTTGAGCTTTTGGATAGTCAATTTTTGGGTTGATGTAAAATTCTGGGTAGTTCATGTAAAAAAATAATCGGTTATCCTATGTTTTTTTAATCTTTAATACTGTTTGCCAAAAACGAATAATTGTTAGAGAACTCATTCTCTTTTAATTAACAACATTTACCTATCCCTTGTTCTGTATAGCCTGTAGAAATTTTAGTTTTTAAGGCCATACAAACTTGGGGAATTAATGCAAAGAAAGAAGAAATACATAGAATCTAAAAAAAATTTTATCATGGAACTTAAAGACGAAATTGGTGAATTTGCTGTAAGAATCAAGAAAATGCTTCCTCAAGTTCAAACTGAAGATTTGACTAGAAATGCATTGGTTATGCCATTTATTCAAATTTTGGGTTATGATGTTTTTAATCCCTCAGAGGTTCAATCTGAAGCGGTTGCTGATTTTGGAGTGAAGAAAAGTAAAAAGGTTGATTATACGATAATGAAAGATGGTGAACCAACTATTTTGGTTGAGTGCAAACACCATGCTGATAATTTGGATATCAACGATTCTCGTCTATCTAAATATTTCCGTAAAACAAAAGCTAAATATGGCTTACTTACAAATGGTTTAGATTATCGTTTTTACACCGAAAAAATGGTAAAAAGCAAAAAAAATCATGAGCCTTTGTTCGAATTTAACATCAAAGACATGAAAGCTGCAACAATTGCGAAACTGTTGGAAGAGCATAAAGATTACTTCAACGTAAACAAAGAAAATATTGCTGTATAGCAAAAAAGCCCTGAATTTTTCAGGGCTTTTCGTATTATAATAAAAGGAGAAACGGTTAACGTTTCTCCTTTTTTATGTTAAATTAATTCTACACTTCTGCTAACAAATGCAGTTAATTCTGCACCGGTTAACATCCCTTGCGCTAATAAAGCCAAATCTACTGCTTGTTTAGCTAAGTTGCTCTGCTCTTCGCCTTCAGCTTTTAAAATTTTGCTTACCAATTTATGGTTTCCGTTAATAGCAACTTTGTAGCTGTCTGGCATTTGGCCATAAAAGCCCATTCCGCCACCCATTGCAGCCATATCTTTCATTCTGCGCATAAACTCATCCATCGTAATGGTTACAGGCAATTCATCAGGATTTAAAGCTACAACTTCAACCTGCATACCAGCTTTTGTAATTGCTTTTTCGAAAATTGTTGTAACTTCTTTAACCTGGTCTTCGCTTAAAACATGCTCATTAACCTCATCTTTTTCAATTAACTTATCAGCTACGCTAGAATCAACACGTTTTATAGATGTTTTTTCTAATTTTTGCTCTAATTGTTGAATGAAATGATTGTCAATCGGAGAATCTAAAACCAATACATCGTAATCTTTTTTATTTGCAGAATGTATAAAAGCATCTTGTTTCGAAGCATCGTTAGAGTACAAATAAACTACCGTTCCATTTTTATCTGTCTGTAATGGCGCAACTTTATCCTTGTATTCGGTTAAAGTAAAAAGCTCATTTTTAGTATTACCAACTAGAGCAAAATCTTTCGCTTTATCGTAAAACTTTTCTTCGCTAATCATACCATATTTAACAAAAAGACCAATGTCTTTCCATTTATCTTCGAAAGATTTACGGTCTTTAGCAAAAAGTTCAGCTAATTTATCAGCAACTTTTTTAGTGATGTAATTGTTGATTTTCTTAACGTTACTATCAGCTTGCAAGAAACTACGAGATACGTTTAACGGAATATCCGGCGAATCGATTACACCATGTAACAACATTAAAAATTCTGGAACAATGTCTTTCACCTCATCGGTAATAAAAACCTGACGAGAATACAACTTGATTTTATTGCGTTGCATTTCGAAGTCGTTTTTCAACTTAGGGAAATACAATACACCTGTTAAATTAAATGGATAATCAACATTTAAATGAATCCAAAATAATGGTTCTTCGCTAAATGGATATAATTCACGGTAGAAGTTTAAATAATCCTCATCTGACAAATCTGCAGGAGCTTTCGTCCAAATCGGATTAGTTGTGTTGATGATGTTATCAACCTCTACATCGTTGTATTTTGCTTTACCTTCTTCGTCAACGCCATCCTCAACAGATTCTGTTTTGGTACCAAACTTAATTGGAACTGGTAAGAATTTAGCGTATTTATCTAAAATTTCCTGAAGCTTCGATTCTTCTAAAAATTCTTCAGAATCTTTATTAACATGAAGAATAATATCAGTACCACGAGTAGTTTTTGTACCTTCAGTAATTTCGAATTCAGTACTACCATCGCAAACCCAACGGGCAGGTTCTGCACCATCCTGATACGATAAAGTTTGAATTTCTACTAAATCAGCAACCATAAATGCTGAGTAAAAACCTAAACCGAATTTACCGATAATTTCGTTTGCATCTTTTGCATCCTTAAACTTTTCTACAAACTCACTGGCGCCAGAAAATGCAACCTGGTTAATGTATTTTTTAATTTCTTCGGCAGTCATACCCAAACCATTATCGCTAATGGTAATGGTTTTTGCCTCTTTATCAACGGCAACTTGTACCAAAGGCTGGCCAACTTCGCCATTAAACTGGCCTAATGAACCTAGTCTTTTAATCTTCTGAACGGCATCAACTGCGTTAGAAACCAACTCACGAAGAAAAATTTCGTTATCTGAGTATAAAAACTTCTTAATTATTGGGAAAATATTTTCGGTATGTATCGAGATATTTCCTTTTTCTTGAATGCTCATATGTAAATAAATTGTTTAATCTATCCCGAACCTATCAAGGCTTGTTCCAAATCAGTTTATTTGCCAAATTGACAGAGAGATAAGAATGAGAAATTTTAATTTTTGGAAAGCAATACCTGCTTTTCAATTAATGTTAGTCCCGCTTTACACTATAGCCCCGGGAAAATCGAGGGCTGCCGTTTCAATCGGGTTTAATAACTTCTTCAGAAATTCTTAGTGGGAACATAACCACCTCTTGCCCCTCCTAAATTAGGAGTGGAGTTGTGTCTGCTGTTACTAATTGTTGTGGTTTTAAAGTTTGAGGCTTCAAACTAAGCCTACTTTTGCCTCGGTTTTGTAGTTGTTCTAACAAAAAGTATTTCCACTTCAATCGGGTTTAAATGGGGGATTTATTGCAAATTTCAAAAAATCAAAAGCAAAAAAAAGCCGGCATAAATCCGGCATCACTTATTTTTGGGTTATTTTAATTCATCAAATAAGTTTCATCCTGTTCTAAAGATAGAATTTTACTTATTTTCTTTAATAGCACATCCATTTGAAAAGGTTTCGATAAGAAATCGTCTTGTCCGTAATTCAAGGTTGTAAAATCTTTCGGGTCATATAATCCCGAAATAAGAAGAATTGGAATTTTCGAAGTGCTATCAATTGATTTTAATTGTTCGCACAACACACGTCCATCAATGTGGCCGAGTGAAATATCCAATAATATTAAATCGGGTTTAAAACTTTCAATTCTGTTAAAAACTTCTTCACCATCAAGTAGTGCCGAAACCTTGAATCCACCTATTTCTAATATTAATTGTATGGTTTCTAAAACCTCAACGTCATCGTCAACTACTAGTATTCTCTTCATGTTATTCTTGCATTAGATGCTTTTGTAATTATAACAAAATGTTGGTTGTTATGTTTACAATCTTTTAAGATTTAGTTAATATCCAAAAACAGTTAATTTACCTCTTTAATTATTCCTTCTTTATTCAAAATATAATTAAAAAGGTCTTCAATTGGTTTTTGTAAAATTTTGCCTGTTTCAATTCCGTTTTCAGCAAGCACACTTTTTAATGTGTTTTGATAATAATAGGCAATTGAACCTACGAAGTGGCATGGGAGAGATTTATAGTTGGGATAATCTTTTACGTTTGTATCAACAAATTCCTGAAAACCTTTTCTCAAAATCTCCTGAATAAAAGGATGTTCCTGATTATCGGCCATGAATCTGCTAAAGCCTGCTAAATAAATATTAGCAAATGGTTTTTGATAAATATTAGTTATTATTTGTTCTTTCTCCACCGGAAAAGCTTTTTCAAACTCAGCTTGTAAATCAGAAGGCATTTTTTTGTACAGATAGCTTAATAATACCTTTTTACCAAAGAAAGTGCCCGAGCCTTCATCACCTAAAACATAACCTAAACCATGATGCCCATCGTGGATTTTTTTGCCATCGAAATAACAAATGTTAGAACCTGTTCCTAAAATGCAATTTAAACCTTCCGTATCGCCACAGGTTGCATATACAGAACCTAATAAATCGTGTTCTACAGAAATAAAAGCATTTTTAAAGATTGCTGACAAGCCATTTGAAACAACTTCATGTTTATCTGGTGAAGAACAACCTGCACCAAAGAAATAAATTTCGCTTACACTATCAACTAATGGTGCAATCACCTCATTTTTTGAAATGATGGTTGTTATTTCCTGCTCATTCAAAAAATATGGATTAATGCCTTGAGTATTAAATTTAATAATCTCACCATTAGAATAACCCATCCAATCTGTTTTTGATGAGCCGCTGTCTGCAACAAGTATCATGGCAATAAATATAAAAATTAATTAGTTAAATCTATATTCCCGGTTATCTCTTTTAAAATGGTTTCGGCAATTTTTGCCTGATATTCCATCTCAATGAATCGATTTTGTGCATCAATTGAATTTCTCTGGGCTTCTCTTAATTCGAGTGGTGGAATGCTGCCAAGCTTGTATTTCGCTAATGTAATTTCAAGATTTTCTTTAGCAATGTCAACATTTTTCTGCTCCAGCTTAACCAAATCCAAATATGTTGTGTAATTCTGGTAAGCAGTTAGTAATTGAGAACTAACATCAAGTTTGGTTTTGCTTAAATTAAGTGTAGAGTTTTCTATTTCAATCTTAGCATTCCTTTCTTGCTGACGTTGTAAGAAACCGTTGAAAACATTTAAACTAGCCGTTACTCCATACGTAAAACCATTGGCTGCAAACTTCTGGTTAAATCCGGTCGGGCTGGTACTATTTGTTCGGCTATATCCCGAATTTAAACTCACCATCGGATATCTTGCACCTTTAATTGATTTTAAATTCAACGATGCAACTCTTTGGTTAATAAATGCATTCTGAACATTTGGATTTTGCTTTTCAGCAAGTTCTGCTAATTTACTATACACCAAACTTTGGTCAACGTTTACATCATTATCTGCTGTAAAGGTTAAATTTACATTTCTAACCATAATTTGGTTTAGCCTAACTTTTGCCACCTGCAAAGCATTTAGCTGCTGTAAATAATTAGAAGTATCTGCATTGTAATCAACCTGTGCGGTAAGTACATCCAATTTAGAACCTCTTCCTAGCTGAAGTTTTGTTTTAGCAATCTGCTCACGAAATACCGATACATCAATTGCGCTATCTGCAGCAATTACAAGCTTTTGCTGTCTCACAACGTCATAATACGCCGTTATAACATCAGCAATTGTTGTTAGTATTGTTAACCGGGCATTCAATTCGCCTTGTTTTTGAAGCTCTTTTAGTCTGTCGTAGTTGGCAAACATTGTAAAACCATCAAATACGGTCCAGTTTAAATCAGCCCCCAAATCATTGTTTGTACTTCTGGCTCCTGTAATTACTCTGTCTGGTCCGGTTGCAGGCGTTTGACGGGTATTTTGGATACTTCCGCCATTAGCATAAGTTGCTGTTACGTTGGGTAACATACCTGCATTGCCAATATTGGCATTGTTTTTTGCAATATTTATATTGTTCTTACTAATTTTAATATCGTAATTATTTTGCATCGCAATGGTAATTGCATCTTGCAAAGTGAGCCTTTCTTGCGCATTAGCGAAAGAGAAAATGCTTAATAACAACACAAATAGATTTATCTTTTTAATCATCTTATTTATTTTGATGCTGCCTCCAAAGCTTCATGTTCAAAACGTTCTGCTTCTTTTAAATCTTTGTTAGGTTTGTAAGGTTTCGCCCAGTAAGAATATATCGCCGGGATAACGAACAAGGTTAAAACCAATGAGAACATCGTTCCACCCACAATTACAGTACCCATACTCATTCTACTTTTCGCAGCTGCACCCAATGCCATTGCAATTGGTAATGCGCCTATGGCGATGGCCAAACTCGTCATTAAAATGGGACGTAAACGAGAAACGGATGCTTCACGAATAGCTTCCGGAATCGGAATGCCTCTTTCTTTTAATTGATTGGCAAATTCAACAATTAAAATACCGTTCTTGGTTACAAGTCCGATTAGCATAATGGTTCCAATCTGGCTGAAAATATTCCAGCTTTGTCCGCACAACCAAAGGGATAAAAATGCGCCTGCAACAGCCATAGGAACTGTTAGGATTATGATTACAGGGTCTTTAAAGCTCTCAAACTGAGCAGAAAGAATTAAATAAACTAGTAGTAATGCCAAACCAAATGCAAAAAACGTATTTGATGAACTTTCTTTAAAATCACGAGATTCACCACTTAAATCGGTAGAAAATGTTTCATCCAATACTTTTGCAGCGATTTCATCCATAGCATCGATACCTTCTCCAATACTTTTTCCAGGAGCTAAACCAGCAGAAACGGTTGCCGAAATGAAACGATTATTTCTATACAATTGCGGCGGACTGCTTTCTTCTTTTGCAGTTACCAAATTATCTAGTTGTATAAGTTCACCTTTATCGTTTCTAACGTAAACCGAACTTAAATCTAACGGGTCTTTTCTATCGGCTCTATCAAACTGACCAATAACCTGATATTGCTTTCCATTCATAAAAAAGTATGAAAAACGTTGTCCGCTTAAGCCAAGATTTAAAGTTTGCGCAATGGCAGAAATGGAAACACCAAGGTTTTTGGCTTTATCTCTATCAATTGTTAAATTAATTTCGGGTTTATTGAATTTTAAGTTTACATCTGATACTGTAAAAGTTGGATTTTTAGCCACCTCATCCATAAACAATGGCACTTTTTCACGAAGTTTTTCAAAGTTTTGTGCCTGGATGATGTAGCTTACCGGTAAACCTCCACGTCTGCCAACCGAAATTGTTGGTTGTTGATTTACAATCGTTTTACCTTCACTATATTTTTTAGTGATTTTAGTAAGCATATCCGCAATTTCCTTCTGCGTTTTGGCTCTATCACCCGGATCTACTAAACCCATTCTAACAAACCCCGAGTTTGTAGAACCTGCACCACCGAAACCAGGGGAAGTAATGGTAATGTTTACGTTTTTCTCCGGGACAGAATCAATTACCATCTGATTAATCTTCATAATGAATTTATCAGTGTAAGTAAAAGATGAACCTTCAGGCGTAGTTACGTTTATATTTATGGCGCTTCTATCATCATAGGGTGCAGTTTCTTTCGGTAAAACTTTCCAGAATAGGAAAATCATTCCCATACAAACCAAAATAATTGGAATGGCAAGCCACCTTTTATCAAGAAATTTATTCAGGTTCGATTCATAAGAATCATTCAGTTTTACAAAGTATGGTTCGGTCCAATTGTAAAATTTAGATGGTTTATGCCCACCTTTTTTCATAAGGTAAGCATTAAGCATCGGAGTTAAGGTTAGCGATACAAATGCAGAAACTAAAACTGCTGCTCCAATTACAACACCAAACTCTCGAAATAGCCTTCCAACAAATCCTTGTAAGAAAATTACCGGAAGGAATACCGCTGCAAGTGTGATAGAGATGGAAATTACGGCAAAGAAAATTTCGTTTGAACCTTTAATTGCAGCTTCAAAAGGCGACATGCCTTCTTCAACTTTCTTAAAAATATTCTCTGTAACTACAATACCATCATCAACCACCAAACCTGTTGCTAAAACAATTGCAAGTAAACTCAGTACGTTTATCGAAAATCCGAAAGCGTACATGATAAAAAAAGTAAAAATTAAGGAAACCGGAATATCAATTAATGGTCTGAATGCTATGCCCCAATCCCTAAAGAACAAGTAAATAATTAATATTACGAGTACTAACGATAAACCAATGGTTTCTGCTACTTCTGTTACCGAACGTTTAATAAAAAGCGTTGTATCAAGTGCAACTTTAAGTTTAATATCTTGCGGAATATCTGCTTTTAGTTTATCAAAGCGTTTGTAAAATTCTTTACTAATATCTAAATAATTTGCTCCTGGTTGAGGAATAATTGCCACGGCCACCATTGGTTTACCAGATTCGCGAAGAATGGTTTCTTCATTTTCCGGACCTAAAACTGCGTATCCAACATCTTTAAGTTTTACAACCTGATTGCTATCTGATTTTAAGATTAGATTGTTAAACTGATCTTCGTTAACGAGTTTTCCTAAGGTTTTAACTGTTAATTCTGTAGTTGCACCTGTAATTTTTCCTGATGGTAATTCTACGTTTTCGTTATCTAATGCAGTAACAATATCTTGCGAGGTTAAACCATAAGCGCTAAGCTTGTTTGGGTCCATCCAAATACGCATTGCATATTTTCTTTGCCCTTGTATTTGCACACTACTTACACCTGGGATGGTTTGGATCCTATCTGCAATAACGTTTTCTGCAAAGTCACTCAGTTCTAAAGTATTTCTCTTATCACTTTGGATGGTCATTGATAAAATCGGATCGGAGTTGGCATCAGCCTTACTCACTATAGGCAATCCATCAATATCTCTTGGTAAATTTCTCGCCGCCTGAGAAACTTTATCACGAACATCATTTGTAGCCTCTTCAATATTTTTATCGAGGTTAAACTCAACAGTAATGTTACTCGTTCCCTGATTACTTGAAGATGAAATATTACGGATACCATCAATCGAGTTTATCGATTTCTCTAATGGCTCGGTAATTTGCGATTCAATAATATCAGAGTTAGCTCCAGGATATGAAGTTCTAACCGAAACTACAGTTGGATCGATAGAAGGATATTCTCTAACACCCAAAAAGTTGTAGCCAATTACCCCAAAAAGGACAATCAACAGGTTCATTACTATCGCCAGAACTGGCCTTTTTATACTCGTGGTCGAAATGCTCATACTTATTCTTTAGTCAGATGAACTTTAACCGGTGAACCTTTCTTTAAAGACATAGAACCAGTTGTTAAAACGGTATCTCCGGCTTTTAATCCCGAAGTAATTACAATGTTTTCATCTGTTCTTGTTCCGGCTTCTACACTAACTTCTTCAGCTTTACCATTTTTTTGTACATAAACAATTTTGCCTTTTAAAACTGGAATTATTGCTTCATTGGGTACAAGGATAGCATCTTGTAAGGTACTTAAAGCCAATTTTATTTTTGCAAAAGCACCCGGAAGTAGTTTGTTTTCGTTGTTTTGCGCTAAAGCTCTGATTTGTAAAGTTCTCGTTGCTGCATTGATGCCGGGCTCAACCGCGTAAATTTTTCCAATATTTAATTTTGATGAACCATCAGTAGTAAATAAAATTTCGCCACCCATTTTTATCTGACTTGCATATTTTTCCGGTACTGAGAAAGTAACCTTAACCGGATTTGTACTTACTAGATTTGCAATTACAGTTGCTGGTGTTAAATAAGTGCCCGATGAAATACTTCTTAAACCAACTCTTCCGCTAAATGGAGCTCTAATTGTTGTTTTAGCCAGTTGTGCACGAATTAATTGCGATTGCGCTTGTAAAGATTTTAGATCTGCCAAAGAAGTATCATATTCTTCCTGACTGATTGCTCCTTTTTCCAACAGTTGTTTGGCTCTATTTTCGTTAGTGGCTGATAGTTTTTGCTTGGTTAAAGCTTCTTGCAATTGCGCCTGAATGTCTCTGTCGTTTATTTTTACTAAAACACTTCCTTTTGAAACATTTGCACCTTCATTAAAATATATTCCTGTAACTAAGCCAGAAACCTCACTTTTTAATACTACTGATTCATTTGCTTCAATTGCTCCGGTAACTTCTAAATCACTGTCAAACTTTGAAGGTTTAACAATAATACCTTCTACAGCCATTGGTGGTGCAGAATTACCATCCTTGCCGCCTTTACCTGGAGCAGATGTAGCTCCGCCTTTTCCTTCTAATTTTTTGTTAGCATTAATTCGATAATAAACCAGGTAAGCTAAACCTAGTGCTAAAATGGCGTAAAAAATATACCTTTTCTTCATGTTCGTTTGTGTTGTGCTTTCTGATATTGTAGTTAAGTTATGGTAATTCAGAAAGCAGAGCGTAAAAATATCTAATTAGTTCTTGGTAAAAATGTTGTATTAAGGATGTTACAGCAGCATTGTATCAATGTATAAATCATCTAAATATTATCTTGGTTAGTTTTATTGTTTTAATAATCGGAAAGATTTCTATCGTTTTAGCCATTTCTATTTAATAACCGACAGCAGTTTGTCTTTTAGGTTTAAACGATCACAGCTTTTTTACATCAGTAGTTTTAAACTAAACAACAATTATTTTACTCCAGTATTTATAATTTAATTTTAATCCATGCGCATAAAATATAAATTTGCGACAAAACAAATCAATATGTTTATTAAAAAGTCAATTTTAAATTTAGTTTTAATACTAACAGCTGTTATGGGGGCGAAGGCGCAGGTAAAAATAGGTTTTGAGGTTTCCTTTAAAGAACCACAAGCACATTATGCTGAAGTTCAAATGAATATTTCGGGTTTAGCAAAAGATTACGTTGATGTTAAAATGCCGGTGTGGACTCCAGGCTCTTATTTGGTTCGCGAATTTGAAAAAAGTGTAGAAGGATTTACAGCATCAGCTTCTGGTAAAACCTTAAAAGTTCAAAAGGTTAGAAAAAATATCTGGAGGGTTTATTCTGCTAAAGCAAATAACATCAAAATAAACTATCGTGTTTATGCTTTTGAAATTTCCGTTCGTACACCTTTTATTGATGAATCTCATGCATTCTTATCTCCAACGGGAATTTTTATGCATCCAGAGGGGATGATTAAATCGCCAAGTACAGTAAGAATTATTCCTTTTAATGCCTGGAGTAAAGTTTCTACCGGTTTAACGCCTGTTGCTGGTCAACAATTTACTTATTTGGCACCAGATTTCGATTGGTTGTATGATAGCCCTATCGAAGTTGGTAACCAAGATACATTCGAATTTATGGCATCTGGAGTTCGTCACGAGGTTGCGATGTATGGTGGTGGTAACTATGATAAAGAGAAACTGAAAGTTGATATGGCTAAAATTGTAGAGCAAGCTACTGCAGTCTATGGCGAAAATCCTAATAAATACTATTTGTTTATTGTTCATAATTTTAACCGTGGTGGCGGTGGTTTAGAGCATCTAAATTCTACAACTTTAGGTGCAACAAGAAATGCATATAATACAGCAGCTGGTTATAAAGGCTTTTTAAGCTTGGTTGCGCATGAGTATCACCATTTATGGAATGTTAAACGCTTGCGTCCGGTAGCTTTAGGTCCGTTTGATTATGATAATGAAAACTATACTACTAACCTTTGGGTTGCAGAAGGTTTTACTTCGTATTACGAAAATAAATACATTTTGAGAGCAGGTTTTGATGATGCAAACGGATTTGTAAATGGTTTGGCTGCTGCAACGGCTACAGTTTTAAATACACCAGGTGCAAAAGTTCAATCTGCAGCTTCATCAAGTTACGATGCATGGATTATCGGCTATCGCCCGAATGAAAATTCAAAAAACAATTCAATTTCTTATTACAGCAAAGGAGAGGTAATTGGAATTTTAATGGATTTGGAAATTATCAATGCTACAAAAGGGGCTAAAAGTTTAGATGATGTAATGAAAGCGATGTACCTACAGTGCAAAACTTTAAAAAGAGGTTATACTGATGCTGAATTTAAAGCCATGGTTGAGAAAATCTCTGGCATCAGTTTTACTAATTTTTGGGAGAAATATGTTAATGGTGTTATAGATGCCGAATATGTAAAATATTTCGGCTACGCCGGAGTAAATGTTTCTACTGAAAATGCTACCCCTGATAAACCTGTTACAGGCGCTGCAGCACAATTAACTAATGATGGCTTAGCAATTACAAGTACTGTAAGAGGTTCAGCGGCATGGGAATCGGGATTAAATGTAAATGATGTAATTATCTCGCTGGATGACGTTACGGTTAGTGATGCCTTGTCGAATATTAAATTACGTACACCGGCTGTTTCTTTAGAATCTCTTCCAATTGTTTCTAAAAAGAATATTGGCGATGTTTTAAAACTTAAAGTTAAGCGTGATGGAATTGAGAAAGAGATTTCTCTAACGTTGAAAGCTAATCCAAGCGTACGCTTAAAAGCAACTATTGATGAGCATGCAACGGCGGCTCAGAAAGTAGTGCTTAAAAAATGGATGGGCATATAAAAATATAGAATTTAGGTTTCGTTAATCTAAATAGTTATGAAAAAGGCATCGGTACTAAATGTATTGATGCCTTTTTAGTATATATTTTTTTTATTTGCTTTATATCTATTCTTAAATGAAACTGAATAACATAAAGAATGGATTATAAAAGATTTGTTTTTTAGTTTGTTTTGCTTCTGGAAAATTCTGAAAATTTAGCGATGCTTTCCAAACTCTTTCCCGAAGGCTTCCCGAACACTTCTCGAAGGAAACCCGATGCTTTCCCGAAGAGTTCCCGAACAACTGCCGAAGCCTAAGCGTGTAAATCAATTCATATACTATCTCATTTCTCTAATCTGGCAAAAAAAAATCCTGATAGGAATTTCCTAACAGGATTTTTTAAAGGTTAATCTTTCTACCTTAAAAAGTGTATCTAAAGCCTAAGCCAAATCTGCCTGCACTAAAATCACTTCCACCATCACCTAAATAAAGTCTAGGTCTCCAATCTAAAGCGATTGCTAAAGGTGCTCCGTTAATTTTATAATCAAGACCAGCTTGAGGTACCAAGTAGAAACTAGAACCTCCATCATATAGTTGAATTGATGGACCACCACCTGCATAGAAATCAAGTCCACTAGCGCCTTTAATTGGCGTATTGTATTGAAGAAAAGCTTGAATGAATGTTGAGTTTCCACCAAATAAAACTTCGCCCTGTAGTGCAGCACTTCTGCTAAAATGGTGTCTTAACGAAGGACCAACCAATGTTGCGCCATCACCGAAATCGATACCTAAACCTACACCAGTTTTGTAATTTTGAGCTTTTACATCAGTTGAAGTGAAAGCAAAGAGTGCAGCGCATCCTAATAAAGTAAAGAATAATTTTTTCATAATAAGAGAATTATAATGTTTTTTTAAAGTAACATCAGCCTAACAACTTTAATGCCGTTTATGTTTTTTAGGTAAAAATTTTAATAGATAAAAACAATGCTTGCATAGTAATAATGTTATTGCTAAGTTTATTCCAACAATTTGTGCCTCAAATTCGTTTCTTTTATAAAGGAGCACATTTACAGGTCTAATGGCTTGAAATGCATAACCTTTTTGAGGTGAAATTCTTAACTTAACCAAATAATAAAAATCATATGGCTGCAGAAATTAAACGTGTATTCGATCTACTGAAATTTAGTCTGGAAAAGCCGAAGCCAGAATTTATTAATGGTAAAGTAAATGGCAAGTGGATAAATTATAGTACAGAAGAATTTTGTACAACGGTTGATAATTTAAGTCGTGGTTTAATTAAAAATGGCATAAAAAAGGGCGGCAGAGTGGCTGTAATGTCTCATAACAGGCCAGAGTGGAATATTGCTGATTTTGCTGCAAACCAAATTGGTGCTTACCAAATCCCATTGTATCCAACTTTAGCCGATCATGATATTCAATTCATTCTAAAAGACGCAGAAATTTCGACAATTTTTGTTGCTGATGAAGATTTATATAAAAAGGTTAAGCCTAATGTAGAGATTGTAAATCCCGAGATAAAAATATATACTTTTAACGAAGTTAGCGGATCCGAAAACTGGACGAAGTTAACTGAAGAAGGAAAAAATAGCCCTGAAATTAACCTTGATGAATATCGGGAAAAGATTACACCCGAAGATATACTTACTTTAATTTATACTTCCGGAACAACCGGAACGCCGAAAGGTGTTATGTTAACGCACAGCAATTTGGTGTGTAATTTTGTGCATTCTGCTGTTGTTATGCCCGAAGGTGTAAATAAAGGATTAAGCTTTTTACCACTTTCTCATATTTTCGAACGGATGATAATATATTTATATCTGTACAATCGTACTGATGTTTATTATGCTGAGAGTATGGAAACAATTGTTGCCGATATTCAACACGTAAAACCAAATGCTTTCTCAACAGTTCCACGTTTACTTGAAAAGGTTTACGATAAAATTATGGAGAAAGGAAAATCGTTAACGGGAATTAAAAAAGGAATTTTCTTTTGGTCGGTTGCCCTTGCAGAAAAGTATAAAATTGATGCGGGCTCATGGTACAATTTTAAACTTTCCATCGCTCGTAAACTGGTATTTAAAAAATGGCAAGAAGCGCTTGGTGGCGAAATCGTTGTAGTTGTTTCTGGTGGAGCTGCATTAAATCCTCGATTAGCCAGAATTTTTTGGGCTGCAGGAATGCCTGTTTTCGAAGGTTATGGTTTAACAGAAACTTCACCAGTTATAACTGTTAATCATTTCGGTGGAACAATGTTTGGTTCGGTTGGAGAAGTAATTGATGGAGTAGAAGTTAAAATTGCGCAAGATGGCGAGGTTTTAACAAGAGGCCACCAAGTGATGAAAGGTTATTATAATCGCCCTGATTTAACGGAAGAAGCAATTGATAAAGATGGTTGGTTCCACACAGGAGATATTGGAGAATTGGTTGATGGTCGTTTCTTAAGAATTACCGATAGGAAAAAAGAAATGTTTAAAACTGCGGGAGGAAAGTATGTTGCTCCGCAAATGTTAGAGAATAAGTTCAAAGAGTCTATTTTCATCGAACAAATAATGGTTTTAGGCGAAAACCGAAAATTTCCTTCAGCGTTAGTGGTACCAAATTTCGAAACTTTAAAAACATGGGCTGGTCGTAAGGGTATAACTTTTACCAGTAATGACGATATTATTAAAAATGATCAGGTTTTAGCAAAATACAATGAGGTAATAGAAGCGGCTAATGTTGGTTTTGGTAAATGGGAGCAAATTAAACGCATTGCACTACTTCCAAAAGAATGGAGTATTGACGGAGGAGAACTTACCCCGAAATTAAGCTTAAAAAGAAAGGTTATAACTGAAAAAAATATTGCTATAATTGAAAAAATTTATAAAGATGCAGAAGATTATAAAGCTTCAACTTAGCAGTATCCTATCGGGATATATTTTAATAGTTACAGTGCTTTCTGGTTGTGTTAGCGGGCAACTCGGTAAAAAAAATAGTGATGAATATAAGAATGGGATGGTCGTTTCTGCGCATCCTGAAGCATCAAAAGTTGGTGTCGAAATTTTAAAAAAGGGTGGGAACGCAGTAGATGCTGCGGTTGCTGTTCAATTTGCTTTAGCAGTAGTTTACCCAAATGCTGGTAACCTTGGTGGCGGTGGCTTTATGGTTTATCGTTCATCAAAGGGAGAAATAAATACACTAGATTTTAGGGAAAAAGGACCTGCTGCTGCAAGTAGAGATATGTATTTAGATTCTGCTGGCAATCCAATACTTGGTAAAAGTTTATATGGGCATTTGGCGGTTGGTGTACCCGGCTCTGTAGATGGTATGGTAGAAGCTCATAAAAAATATGGAAAGTTAACATGGGCAGAAGTTGTAAAACCTTCAATTGATTTAGCTGAAAAAGGCTTTCAAATTACTAAAAGCCAGGCTAGTGAACTAAATGGACTACACAGAAATTTCATGAAGTTTAATCCTGATGGAACAGCTTTAGTTAACCTGGATGGTACCTGGAAGGAAAATGATTTGTTAATTCAGAATGAACTAGCAAATACCTTAAAATTGATAAGAGACAAAGGTAGAGCCGGATTTTACGAGGGTGATGTAGCTGGTTTTGTTGTTGCAGAAATGCAAAAAGGAAAAGGATTAATCACAAAAGAAGATTTAAAAAATTATCATTCCGCCTGGCGTAAACCTTTAACAGGAAATTACAGAGGGTATAAAATTATCACTATGCCGCCAACATCAAGCGGTGGCATTGCACTTATACAGTTGTTGCAATCTGTAGAACCTTATCCACTAAAAAAGTGGGGTCATAATTCAGATTCTACAGTTCAATTAATTGTAGAGGCCGAAAGGAGAGTATATGCAGATAGGGCAACACATTTAGGCGATCCTGATTTTTACAATGTTCCTAAAAACCAATTAACAAGCATTCCGTACAATAAAAACAGGATGGCAAATTTTAATTGGTCTAGAGCTACCCCAAGCAGTGAAGTAAAAGCTGGTGAAGCTAATGCTAAAGAACACGAAGAAACTACCCATTTTTCTATTGTAGATAAAGAAGGAAATGCAGTATCTATTACAACCACATTAAACGGTTCTTATGGCTCTCTGGTTGTAGTTAAGGGTGCTGGTTTTCTCTTTAATAACGAAATGGACGATTTTTCGGTAAAACCTGGCTCACCAAATATGTATGGTTTGGTAGGCGGTGAAGCTAATGCCATTGCACCAAATAAAAGGATGTTAAGTTCGATGACACCAAGCATTGTAGAAAAAGACGGAAAGTTGTTTATGGTTGTAGGTACTCCTGGAGGCTCTACCATAATTACGTCAGTTTTCCAGACAATTATAAACGTTATTGATTTTGAAATGCCTATGCAATCGGCAGTTGCGGCGAAAAAATTTCATCACCAGTGGTTACCTGATGAAGTGTTTGTGGAAAAGGACGCATTGGATAGTTTAACGACTGAAAAATTAAAGGCAAAAGGTTACAAAATATCATCTCGCGGTGCAATAGGGCGTGTTGATGCCATACTTAAAACTAAATGGGGTAACTATCAAGGCGGAGCAGATCCGCGTGGAGATGATAAAGCTATAGGATACTAATTTTCAAAAAGTTGAAAAATATTTATCAATCTTAAACATTTTGGTATGACGATTGTAATATGTGGGCGACGCTTACTAACGTTAAACTAAAAAACGACATGAAATCAAATTTATTTAAATCCCTACCGGTAGTAATAGCCGGATTATTAGTTGGATCAGCAGCAGTGGCTCAGGAGCCTGCAGCAACAACAACAACTCCTTTCAGAACTTGGTCTATTGGCGTTAACGCCGGAGGTTTAACTCCATTATCTCCATTGGGTGGAAGAAATGATTTTAGCAATAATAAAACAAGTTTTGGATACGGATTATACGTTAAAAAACAATTAACTAACTATTTCTCATTACGTTTAGACGGAGTAATGGGTAAGTTAAAAGGCGATAATACTGAAGCTTATGATAGTGGTTTTACTAACACGAGCACAGTTTCAGCTTTTGATACTAAATTAAATTATTCAGCAAGTTTAAACGCTGTTATCAATATGTTTAATATTGATATGTTCAGAAAAGAAAACGCTGTTCAACTTTATGCATCAGCAGGTGCTGGTTTAGCTGGTTACAAACCAACTATTACTACTGCAGGTGGCGCTACCGCATATGCAGGTGGTAAAACTATCAACGAATTAATTATTCCGGTAGGTGTTGGTGCTAAATTCAAAGTTTCTGATGGTGTAAACATCGATTTAGGTTGGACTATCAACTATGTTGATGGCGATAACTTAGATGGTTTATACAGAAACGGAAATAATGATAAATACAACTACGCTTACGCAGGTTTAGAGTTTGCTTTAGGTAAAGGAAAACAATTAGCTTTCCACAATCCGGTAGCAGCTACCTATGATGAAGCGCTTGCTGCAAAAAATACTGCTAACGCGTTAAAAGGTGATTTAGATGCTCAAAAAGCTGAAAATGCCAAATTACGTTCAGAAATGGCTGATTTATTAAAAGATACTGATGGTGATGGTGTTGCTGATAAATTAGATAAATGCCCTGGAACACCTTCTGGTACTGTAGTAGATGGTTCTGGTTGTCCTTTAAAAACTCCAGAAAAAGTTGTTGAGAAAGTTGTAGTTACAGAAGAAGATCGTAAAGTTGTTAATGAAGCAATTAAAAACTTAGAATTCGACTTAAACAAAGCGACTATTCGTTCTAAATCTTTTGCATCATTAAATAGAGTTGCTGCTTTATTAGTTCAGAAAAACTTCAGCTTAAAATTAGCTGGTCACACTGATAATACTGGTTCTAAAGAATTAAACTTACGTTTATCTAAAGCTAGAGCAGAATCTGTAAAAGCTTACTTAGTTTCTCAAGGTGCTAACGCATCTCGTATCGAAGCTACAGGTTACGGAATGGGTCAACCAATTGCAACTAACAAAACTGCAGCTGGTCGTCAGAAAAACCGTCGTGTAGAGTTTACTTTATATTAGGAATTAATAAATTATAAAAAATGCCCCTTGATGAAAATGAGGGCACTGAAAAAGTCCCCTAATTGAAAAGGACAAAAGGAGTAGAAAACTAGTTTTTCTGCTCCTTTTTTTGTATTTTAAAGGTATATTATTACTGCTTTTAAGATGCTTCTTCAACAACAAAAAATCCAGTTTAGCGAGTTTTCCAGGCTTTATGACCTGATTGTTCCCAAAGAGAACTTACTGCGCAAGATTAATGAGCTTATAGATTTTGGTTTTATATATGATGAGCTTCTGGATAAATACTGCCCGGACAACGGGCGTAATGCTGAGAGTCCGGTACGCATGTTTAAATACTTATTGCTGAAAACAATTTATACGGTTTCAGATGTTGATGTGGTAGAACGTTCCCGCTATGATATGTCCTTCAAATATTTCCTGGAGATGTCCCCGGAGGAGGATGTGATCAATTCAAGCTCATTGACCAAGTTCCGAAAGCTCCGCCTCAAGGACATGGATCTTTTAAACCTTCTAATTGGTAAAACTGTTTCCCTTGCATTGGAAAAAGGCATTATTAAATCCAGGTCCATCATTGTCGATGCGACACATTCACTTTCCAGATCCAATCCATATTCACCTATTGAAGTACTCAGGCAACGCTCAAAACTGCTTCGAAAAGCAGTGTACCTAATGGATGATGACTTCAAGGGTCAGATGCCTGAGAAAAATGATTCAAATGATATTCTTAAAGAAATAGAATACTGCAAGGAATTACAAAAAGTTATCGAGTCTGATGAAGCATTAAGTGAAATTCCTGCAGTGAAAGAGAAGCTAAACCTCTTAAAAGAAACAGTAGAAGATACCCAGGATAACTACACCTTATCCAAAGATATGGATGCCAGAGTCGGACACAAAACCGCTGATAGTAGCTTTTTTGGTTACAAAACTCATTTGGCAATGACAGAGGAGCGTATCATAACAGCAGCTGTTGTTACCTCCGGAGAGAAAGGAGATGGTCCTGAGCTACCAAAATTATTGGGTCAGACACAGTCAAACGGAATGGAGGTGGATACTATTATAGGTGATGCAGCCTATGCTGGCAAGAACAACCTTAAGCTTAAGGGTTTGAACGGAAATAAGGTTAAGATAGTTGCCAGGATGAACCCTGCTATTACTCATGGTACCAGAAAAGAGGAAGAAAAGTTTGATTACAATAAAGATGCAGATATGTTCGTATGCCCCGCAGGGCACCTGGCTATGTATAAACGGGTGCAGGGCAAAAAGGTAGACAGGAAAAACCAGATGATGACCTATTATTTCGATATCGAAAAATGCAAAGTATGCCCGCTAAGAGATGGCTGCTATAAATCGGAAGCCAAAAGCAGGACTTACTCGGTCGCCATAAAACCAGATGAGCATAAAGAACAGGAAATATTCCAACAAAGCGAGTACTTTAGGGAGAAATCAAAACATAGATATAAAATTGAGGCGAAAAATAGTGAATTGAAAAATATTCATGGATATGACAGAGCGAACTCTTATGGCCTGGAAAGCATGAAAATGCAAGGTGCACTTGCGATATTCGTAGTTAATCTTAAAAGAATCCTCATATTCTAAAGCGGGATCATCATTGCCACAAAATATCCTAAAAACAACCATAAAATACCAGAATTCGGCGAGAAATCTCAATAGATTGGGCCCCGTAAAAATATAAAAATACTCAAAAAACAAAAAGCGGATGGAGATCTTATAACCTACCCATCCGCTAATCTTTTTATAGACCATTTTTAAGTCTACTTTTTCAGTGCCCTCGATGAAAATTAAGGGGCATTTTTTATTTAATCGTTTTTATCAGTTTCTGAATACTACTTAAATCATTCATCTCAAAATTTAACGTATTCGGAGAAAACTTTTGATAGATGATTTGATTATCACGACTATCATAAATACTAATTATTTTATCGCTGCCACGTTGTGTATATATTACGTATTTAATGGGCGTGCTTTTATCAAGAATTAAACTATCCAATTCATCATAGTTTGAAAACTTTAGTTTATATGTATATGGTTCTTGTATTGTAGTTGCATCGTAATTACTTACCGCACCTTCTCCTCTAATTGTGTTAAAAGAGTTTTTTATGTATTCTGGTACATATAATGTTTGTGTTGATAACTGTGGTAATCTTACTTTGTTATAAAACTCAAATTCTAACGACCTGTTTTTTTCTGATGTTAAACCATCATTTATTTGCTTAAGGTAACCCGCTAAAAATCCTGGCGACCAGTTATGGAAAATTGAAGCGTTAAATAAATCATTCAATAGCCTTGATTTTTTAGCTTTTTTAGAACCAGATTGTTCATCCATTGTGTTTACTTGCATGTTTGTGTACATATCTGCAAATAGTGTAACAGTTGCTAGTGCAAATTCTTCCTTTTCTTTCGGTTTTTTCGATGGTGTGGCAAGTTTTAAAACGTATACTATGTTCGCTTTACTAGTTTCATCAATCTTTTCGCTATAGGCATCAAAGTAGAAAAAGGAATAATTCTCAAGCGTATTGTATGATGCCAATTCTTGTGGCTTTATGATTTTATATGGCGTGATTGTCCAGCTTTTTTTTATTGCTTCATCAAATTTTTCTAGTTCTGCGTAATCTTTATACTGCAATGTAAAAAGAGTTGTAGTCTTCTTGAATAGCTCTAATTTATCATCAGATATAGATTCTTTAGCAAAATAAGATACTTGAGCGCAGCAATTCAATCCCATTAAAATAAACAATGAGAGACTAAATATTTTTCTAAAAACTAACATAGGGCATTTTCATTTGTGTTGAATCAATTATAAGAATCTTTTGACAAATATTTTGAATTTTCCTATTGCATTAACAAAATACATTCATTAGCTTTGTTATGCAAGCATAATAAATTACGTAAATGAAACAACAGCAAACTATTGATTACCATGTGAAGTTTGCATGGCAAAACATGTTTAATAAGTATAATCAAATGGCATCTAGTTTTGGGATTACCCAAGCCATAGGTTACATGCTGATTAACATAAATGATGATGAAGGTACTGCTGTTTCGAATTTAGCTGGCTTGCTTGGTGTAAAGGCTACCAGTCTTTCTCGAATGTTAAATAACATGGAAGATGCCAATCTGATTTATCGCGAAACATCGGCAGGTGATAAGCGTTCGGTAAAGGTTTTTCTTACCGATTTTGGAAAAGAAAAGAAACAATTGGCCAAGGGCGTTGTTCGAAAATTTAATGAGTATCTCGACGAGCATTTCTCTAAAAAGGAAAAGGAGACATTCATTAATTTATTAATAAAACTAAATGATATAACTGTAGCATATACTGTTGATTAATATGAAACGAAGCATTAATAAAGTTGCTGTTCTGGGTTCAGGGATTATGGGTTCGCGTATTGCATGCCATTTCGCCAATATTGGTGTAGAGGTGTTGCTTTTAGATATCGCACCAAAAGAACTGACGTCAGAAGAGCAGGCTAAAGGACTAACGTTGGATAAACCTGTGGTTAAAAACCGGATTGTAAATACAGCTTTGCAAACGGCTGTTAAAACCAATCCGTCACCGGTATATTCCAAAAAAGTATTGAACAAAATTAAAACCGGAAACTTCGATGATGATATGTCGAAAATTGCAGGTTTTGATTGGGTGATTGAAGTGGTTGTAGAAAATCTTGACATTAAGAAAAAAGTTTTCGAGCAGGTAGAGCAGTTTCGCAAACCTGGTACTTTAATTACTTCAAACACTTCTGGTATTCCAATCCATTTAATGGCTGAAGGTAGAAGTGAAGATTTTAAAGCGAACTTCTGCGGCACACACTTTTTTAATCCTCCTCGTTATTTAAAATTATTGGAAGTTATTCCAACGCCGCATACCAAACCGGAAATTGTAGATTTCTTAATGCATTATGGTGATAAATTTTTAGGTAAAACCACGGTTTTATGTAAGGATACACCTGCATTTATCGCTAACCGCATTGGCGTTTATTCCATTATGGCTTTGCTTCATTTGGTTGAAAAACTTGATTTAACAGTTGAGGAAGTTGATAAATTCACAGGTCCTGCTTTGGGCAGACCAAAATCGGCTACGTTCCGTACTTCGGATGTAGTGGGCTTAGATACCATGATTAAGGTTGCCAAAGGACTTTATGATAATTGTCCTGAGGATAAAGCACACGATTTATTTAAGCTTCCTGAGTATGTTAAAAAAATGGAAGAGAATAAATGGTTGGGCGATAAAACCAAACAGGGTTTCTATAAGAAGACTAAAACAGCTGAAGGCAAAACTGAAATTCTTGCGCTTGATTTAAAAACGCTTGAATATAAACCTCAGCAAAAAGTAAAATCGGCTACTTTAGAAATGACCAAGCCTGTTGAAAATCTTCGCGAACGCATGAAGATTTTTGCGAAAGGAAAAGATAAGGCAGGTGAATTATTCCGCCATTCTTCTTTTGGGTTATTTGAATATGTATCAGATAGAATTCCAGAGATTTCTGATGAATTGTACCGCATTGATGATGCCATGCGTGCGGGTTTCGGTTGGGAACTTGGACCTTTTGAGCTTTGGGATGCCGTTGGCGTGAAAGAAGCGATTGAAGGAATGGAGCAATATGGAAACAAAGCTGCGGCCTGGGTTCATGAAATGCTTGATGCTGGAAACACTTCATTTTATAAAGTTGAAGGCGGCGTTAAAAAGTACTATGATATTCCATCTAAATCTTACAAAGCTTTACCTGGAACCGATGATTTTATCATTTTAGATAACGTTCGTGAAAATAAAACCCTTTGGAAAAACTCTGGTGTTTCGATTATAGATTTAGGCGATGGTATTCTGAATGTAGAATTTCACACCAAAATGAATACCATTGGCGGTGATGTGATTTCGGGCATTAACAAAGCCATTGATATGGCGGAGAAAGATTATCGTGGTTTAGTTATCGGTAATGATGGTGCAAACTTCTCTGCTGGTGCAAACGTTGGGATGATTTTTATGATGGCGGTAGAGCAGGAGTGGGATGAATTGAATATGGCGATTCGCATGTTCCAGAATACTTCGATGCGCATTCGTTACTCATCGATTCCGGTTGTAGTGGCGCCACATAATTTAACTTTAGGTGGTGGTTGCGAGTTTAGCTTACACGCCGACCACGTTCAGTTATCGGCAGAAACTTATATGGGTTTAGTGGAGTTTGGTGTTGGTGTTATTCCAGGTGGTGGTGGTACCAAAGAGTTTGCTTTGCGTGCTTCTGATGAATATAAAGACGACCAGATTGTTCAAAATGCTTTAAAAGAGCGTTTCTTAACCATTGGTATGGCCAAAGTTTCCACTTCGGGTTATGAGGCTTATGAATTGGGTTACCTGCAAAAAGACAAATTCTCAATTTCGATGAACCGCAACCGTTTACTGGCCGATGCAAAAGCAAAAGCGATAGAATTGGCTGATGCAGGTTATACCAAGCCTGTTCAACGTACAGATATTAAAGTATTGGGTAAACAAGGTTTGGGAATTGTTTATGCAGGTGCGAATAGCATGTATGCTGGTCATTTCATTTCCGAGCACGATAAAAAAATCTCTGAAAAATTAGGTTACGTAATGTGCGGTGGCGATTTATCGTCTCCAACAGAAGTAAGTGAACAATATTTGTTGGATTTGGAAAGAGAAGCGTTTTTATCACTTGCCGGAGAAAGGAAAAGTTTAGAGCGGATTCAATCAATAATAACGAAGGGGAAACCGTTGAGGAATTAGACGGAGTATCGAGATATGAGTATTGCGATATAGGTATCAAGATATGAGTATCAAGTATCAAGATTGGAGTTTGTTTAGCCATCTCGTCATTGCGAGGCACGAAGCAATCTTAAAGCGGTGGGTTTTGTAGAAGGGTTATAAAACTCTAAGGGGAAATTCCCCTCTTCCAGAGGGGTGCCTGCAAGGCTGGGTGTTAATTGAATTTGAAAAACAGTCTCAACCTCTCTAAACCTGATAGAAGTGGAAATACTTTTTGGTGGTTCTGACAAGAAAGATTGCCACGTCGTTCCTCCTCGTAATGACGGACATGAGAGGAATGACAGAAGTTTAAAAAGATTGAAACGAATAGCGGGACTACCCGAACCGATGAAATGCAGGTTTTGCTTTTCTAATTATAAATAAAAATAAAATATTGGCGATTTCAAATTTGAGCCCTGTCTTGATACTTGATACTCGCTACTAAATACTAAAACAATGGAAGCATACATTATAGCCGGATATCGTACAGCAGTGGGCAAGGCGCCCCGTGGCGTATTCCGTTTTACAAGAGCTGATGATTTGGCTGCGGAAGTGATTAGGGCTTTGGTGGCCTCGGTTCCGAATTTAGATAAAGAACAAATTGACGATGTAATTGTGGGTAATGCTACGCCAGAGGCAGAACAGGGCTTAAATATTGCCCGTATGATTTCGCTGATGGGCTTGGATACGGACAAGGTTCCAGGGGTTACGGTGAACCGTTATTGCGCATCGGGCTTGGATACGATTGCGACTGCAGTTGCAAAAATTAAAGCTGGAATGGCCGATTGTATCATCGCAGGCGGCGTAGAAGTGATGAGTGGAATGCCTTTCGGTGGCTGGAAATTGGTGCCGAATGCGGAGGTTGCCAAGAACAATCCAGATTGGTATTGGGGAATGGGTTTAACTGCTGAGGCGGTTGCCAAAGAATACAATGTGAGTCGCGAAGACCAGGACGCATTTTCTTTGAAATCTCATGAGAAAGCGATTCATGCGATTAAAAATGGTCATTTGAAAGATGGCGTTTTGCCAATTACGGTTAATGAAAATTACCTGGATGAGAACCTGAAAAAGAAAACGCGTTCTTATGTGGTTGATATAGATGAGGGACCGCGTGCTGATACGACTTTAGATAAATTGGCAAAATTGAAACCAGTTTTTGATGCGGTTGGAAGTGTTACCGCTGGTAATTCATCGCAAACATCTGATGGTGCAGCATTTGTTTTAGTGGTTTCTGAAAAGAAAATGAAAGAGTTAAATGCTGAGCCAATAGCCAGATTAGTAAGTTATGGTGTGGCTGGTGTTCCGCCAAGAATTATGGGTATTGGTCCGATTGAGGCGATTCCGAAAGCATTGAAACAAGCAGGTTTGAAACAAGATGATATTGATTTAATCGAACTGAACGAAGCTTTTGCTTCACAATCTTTAGCGATTATCAGGACTTTGGATTTAAATCCAGACATCATTAATGTAAATGGTGGAGCAATTGCATTGGGGCATCCGCTGGGTTGTACCGGAGCGAAATTGTCGGTTCAAATGCTTAACGAACTAAAAAGACAGAATAAACAATATGGAATGGTAACCATGTGCGTGGGTACCGGGCAAGGTGCAGCAGGGATTTTTGAGCTGTTTTAGGATAGTATCAAGATATGAGTATCAAGTATCAAGATGAATAGCAAGGGGAAAAACGTCATCCTTAAAAAAATCATCCCAAATATTTTATTCAAATCTTAACACTATCTAATATGCACAATTTTAAAGATTTAAAGGTCTGGCAAAAATCAATTGAACTGGCAGTTGAAGTTTATAAGGCAGCTTCACTTTTACCAAATGATGAAAAATATGGTCTGATTTCGCAAATGAAAAGATGTTCAGTTTCAATTTCCTCGAATATTGCAGAGGGGTCAGGCAGAGGAAGTAATCCTCAATTTAAACACTTTCTCACAATTAGCCAAGGTTCGGCTTTTGAGTTAGAAACACAATTGATTATTTCAAATAAGCTTGAACTTTTGGATGACAGCCTTGCAGACAATCTGATAGAAAAAACTATTGAGATTCAAAAAATGGTTTACGCTTTAGGTAAGAGCATTAACACCTAGCTAAATATTAAACTTAGAGATACCGGGTTTTCGAGCCCAGTCTTGATACTTGATACTCGCTACTAGATACTATTAAAATGGAAACAACTGAAAAAAAAACAATTAAAGGCGGCGAATTCTTAATTAAAGAAACTGCTTACCAGGATGTATTTATTCCTGAAGAATTTGATGAAGAGCAACAAATGATTGCGCAAACTTGTCGCGATTTTTTGGAGGCTGAAGTTTATCCAAACTTAGATAAAATTGATAAGCAGGAAGACCCTGAATTGATGCCAACGCTTTTAACCAAAGCCGGTGAATTGGGTATTTTGGGTGTTTCTGTTCCAGAAGAATATGGAGGTTTCGGCAAAAACTTCAATACTTCTATGTTGGTTGCCGATGTGGTTGGCGCTGGTCACTCTTTTGCAGTGGCACTTTCTGCACATACAGGAATTGGAACTTTACCCATCCTTTATTACGGTAACGAAGAACAAAAAGCCAAATACATTCCAAAATTGGGTTCGGGTGAATGGAAAGCGGCTTATTGTTTAACAGAACCAAATTCAGGTTCGGATGCAAATTCGGGTAAAACCAAAGCCGTTTTAAGTGCTGACGGTAAACATTATATCATCAACGGACAAAAAATGTGGATTACCAACGGTGGTTTTGCAGATATTTTTATCGTTTTTGCCAAAATTGATGATGATAAAAACTTAACTGCTTTTATTGTGGAGAAAGATTTTGGTGGCATTACCATGAATCCTGAAGAACATAAGATGGGTATCAAAGGTTCATCAACCCGTCAGGTTTTCTTTAACGACTGCGAAGTTCCTGTTGAGAATATGTTGAGCGACAGAGAAAATGGTTTCAAAATCGCGGTTAACATTTTAAATATTGGACGTATAAAATTATCTGCTGCGGCAATTGGTGCATCAAAAGCAACATTAAGTACAGCAATTAATTATTCAAATGAACGTAGTCAGTTTGGACGTTCGATTTCTAAATACGGCGCCATTCGTTTCAAAATTGCTGAAATGGCTTCGAAATTATACGCAGTTGATGCAGCAAACTACCGTGCCGGACAAAACATAGATGATACTTACGACCAATTGGTCGCTGGTGGAATGGAATCGGGCAAAGCCAGATTAAAATCTGTGGAGCAATTTGCTGTTGAATGTGCCATTTTAAAGGTTTGGGGTTCTGAAGCGCTGGATTATACTGTTGATGAAGGGGTTCAAATTTATGGTGGAATGGGTTTCAGTGCCGATGCACCAATGGATAGAGCATACCGCGATGCTCGTATTAACAGAATTTTCGAGGGAACGAATGAGATTAACCGTTTGCTAACCGTAGATATGATGTTGAAACGTGCCATGAAAGGCGAATTGGATTTAATGGGGCCAGCTACAGCGGTTGCTGCTGAATTAATGAGCATTCCTGATTTTGGTGAAGAAGATACTATATTATTTGCTGCGGAGAAAAAAGTCCTTGCCAATTTAAAGAAAGCAACTTTAATGGTTGCGGGTGCCGCGGTTCAAAAACTAATGATGACTTTGAGTAAAGAACAGGAAATTTTAATGAACATTGCAGATATGGCCGGTTATGTTTATGTACTGGAATCAGCATTGCTAAGAACAGAAAAATTGGTTTCATTACGTGGGGAAGAAGCTTCAGCTGGTCAGTTAGATTTGTTAAGGATTTATATGGTTGAGGCGGTTGATGGTGTCGCTAAAGCAGGTAAAGAAGCACTTTGGGCTTTTGCTGAGGGCGATGAGCAACGCATGATGTTGGTTGGTTTACGTCGCTTTACTAAGGTTGAACCATTTAATGTAAAAGATGCCCGTCAACGAGTTGCGCAACAACTAATTGAAGCGAATAAATATATTTTTTAAGGCTGTAAAAAGCTGAATGGTTAAAGACCAAAGCTAAAAGAGAAAAACCGAAAGAACTGATGAGGTATGAAAGCCTAATTAGTATCAATAATGGTTATTTAGTCTTTCAGCTTTGGTCTTTTTGCTTACCTCTATTTGTTAAATTTGGTTAAAAATTGTTGCAACCATATTAAAAGCTTATTTTTGCGAACTATGCTTAAGATAAAACATTTTTTGTTAATGGTTTGCATCGCAGGATGCTTTGCTGCCTGTAAAAAAATGGACGTTGGTGCGCCCTATGATCCAATTCCACAATTTAAAGCGGATACAACTGCAATCAGAGCCTATGTTAAGGCCAATAATATTGCTGTTTTAAAAAATGAACAGTATGGAGTTTTCTATCAAATTATTGCACCAGGTTCTGGAAGTATTGAATATAAAACTACAACGGCTATCTCTGTAGATTATGAAGGCAGAGTAATGAATGGCGGAATATTTGATTCTTCTAAAGGAGTTACAAAGTCGTTTGTGCTAGGAAATTTAATTCCAGGATGGCAAATTGGCGTGCCTTATATTCAAAAAGGTGGTAAAATCAGACTTTTCATCCCTTCGTATTATGGTTATGGTGAAGTTGCCAGAACTGCACCAGAATCTGTTATTCCAGCAAATTCTGTACTTGATTTTACAATCACCTTAAATGATGTTAACAACTAAATGAAGAATAATTTTTTAAAATTCGCTGCATTCAGTTTTTTAATCGTTTCGGTTTTATTTACAGCTTGTAAAAAGGATGAAGATGCTGAGAAGCAAATCACTGAATTTATTGAGAAAAACAATATACAGGCAACTAAACATTCTTCAGGGTTATATTACCAAATCGTAAAACCGGGTACTGGTTCGTCAACCTATCCATCGGGAACTAAAATCACCATAAAATACGTGGGAAAATTACTTGATGGAACGGTAATAGATGATGGTGGAAAAATTGAAAATACTTTTGTGCTTGCACAACTAATAGAAGGCTGGAGAATAGGTATTCCTCTGATTCAAAAGGGTGGAGAAATTCGGCTGATAATTCCATCAGAACTTGCTTATGGAAGCCAGGCAACCGGACCTGTACCAGCAAACTCTGTTTTAGATTTTACGATACAATTAATAAACGTACAATAATTAATGAAAAACTTTACAAAAATCAGCCTGGTGCTTGTTTTATTGGCAGTTGTGTTATTCTCGGCTTGCGAGAAACAATATGATTCTATTCAGGTTGTTGATGATGCTACTATTCAAACTTACATTAAGCAGAATAATTTAACCATGACCAAAGATGTTACTGGTTACTATTATAACATTATTACTCTTGGAACGGGTAGCGAATTAAAAAATTCTGATTCGGTATTTTATTCTTACACCTTCAAAACATTATCTGGAAGAGTATTAAATCAGACAAGTAACATTTCTATCCCAGGTACATTTTTAGGTTATACTGATGGATTTGTAATTAATAGTTCGGCTTACACATTAACTCCGGTTCGTGAGGTGCTTTCTAAATTAAAAAGAGGCGGTAAGGCAACTGTTATCATTCCTTCAAATTTAGCTTTTGGAAGAAATGGAATACCTGCTTTAGATATAGAATCGAATGAAAATATATTGGTAGAGCTGGGAATATATACACAATCAAAAAGACATGAAATTGATGAATTGCAAATTGATAATTTTCTAGCTGCAAATTCTCTAACTGCAATTAAAGATCCATCTAGAGTAAGATATATTGTTACACAACAGGGCGCCGGAACTGAACCCGTACTTTCATCGAGTTCTTTATCTGTTAACTATACTGGTCGACTTTTAACTGGAACTGTTTTCGATACTACTGATGGTACACCAACAACTTTTACTTTAATAGATACCATAAAAGGTTGGGGCATTTTGAAAAACTTTAAAGCAGGAACAAAAGTTAGAATATTTATTCCTTCAGATTTAGGTTATGGTGTATCTGGAAGCGGTACTGGAGCTATTCCTGGAAATGCTTGTTTAGATTTCAATATCGAAATTGTAAGCGTTACGAATTAAGCGCTTCTTTAAAAACTTTAAGCACTCTTTCTCGTGCAAATGTATGCTCAACTATTGGTTGAGCATATTTTTTTGTTCCAAATTCTGGCACCCATTTCTTTACATACTCAAATTTTGGGTCAAATCTTTTTGCTTGTAATTCGGGATTGAAAACCCTAAAATACGGTGCAGCATCATTTCCCGAGCCTGCTGCCCATTGCCAGCCACCAACATTACTGGCCATTTCATAATCGAGCAATTTTTCTGCAAAATAAGCTTCGCCCCATCGCCAGTCTATTAATAAATGTTTCGAAAGGAAACTTGCAACAACCATTCTAACCCGGTTATGCATCCAACCAGTCTCATTTAACTGTCGCATACCTGCATCAACTAATGGATATCCGGTTTTGCCTTCACGCCAAGCCTTGAATTCCTGCTCATCATTTCGCCACTTTATTTTATCATACTGTTTTTTAAATGAATCGAAGCCTGCGTAGGGAAAGTGCCATAAAATCATCATGTAAAATTCTCTCCAGGCCAATTCAGAAAGCCATACATTTGATTTTACTTCAGTCGCGTCCGCAACAGCTTTGCGTATGCTCAATGTACCGAAACGTAAATGCAAGCCTATATGTGTAGTTCCATCCACTGCCGGAAAATCTCTTTGTTTGCCGTAATCGTCTAATTTGTTTTCGTAACTTAATTTGGGAAATTCGAGCTCGCTTTTTTCAAAACCCATATCTTTTAAGGTAGGCATTGATAAGCGTGTAGTTTGAAAAAGATTTTTAAAATACTTTTTTGTGGGGTAAGCCTTGTAATAAAATTCTTCAAGCTTTGCTTGCCATTGTTTATAATAAGGGGTAAAAACTGTGTATGGCGTTCCATCAGCTTTTAAAATCTCACCTCTTTCAAAAATTACCTGATCTTTGTAAGTTTTAAAAGGTATTTGCTCGCTTGTTAAAAATTCAGCAACTGCATCATCCCGATCTTTAGCATAAGGCTCATAATCGTGGTTAGTGTAAACTTCCTTAAGATCGTAATCTTTCAAAATCTTTGGCCAGATTTTTTCAGGCGTGCCGTATTCAATTAAAATATCAGAATGTTTTGATTGGAGTTTGCTTTTGAGCTGGGTTAATTTTTCAAAAATGAAGGTAACTCTTGCGTCGTTTTTAGGTAAATCAGCTAAAATATTTTTATCAAAAATGAAAAGAATAAGAACCGGATTTTTACTTTTTAGCGCATGATATAATGCGGCATTATCATCTAATCTTAAATCACGGCGTAACCAGCAAATATTTATGGTTTTCTTCATTTCTAACTGTTTTTTAACGAGGGTAAATTTAGCCTTTGTAAATGTTTTTTAAGGCATCTTTAAGTTGTGTGTACTTAAAAATATAACCTGCATCCAAAAGTTTCTGGGCAGATGTATTGTTGCTCATTAAAATTGCTTCAGTTCTTTCACCCATTAATATTTCTAAAGCTTTTTTGGGTACTTTAATTGGCCAAAATGGTCTGTGGAGTTCTTTTGCAATTGTTTGGGTAAAGCCTTTGTTTGTAACGGGGAAAGGAGCACAGGCATTATAGCTTCCTTCCATTTTGGTGTTTTCCAAAGTTTCCAGATAAATTGCAACCATATCATCAATATGCAGCCAAGGTACCCATTGTTTTCCTGTTCCAATTGCCGAGCCTGCAAATAGTTTTACAGGTAAATCAAGCTGTGGGAGTGCGCCACCATTTTTACTTAAAACAATTCCGGTTCTTACTTTTACAACTCTTAAACTATGTTTTTTACCTTCATCAACCGATTTTTCCCACAAATAACAGCACTTTGCCAAAAAACCAAAGCCATTCGGACTTTCCTCTGTTAAAATTTCATCGCCGCAATCGCCATAGTAGCCAACTGCCGATGAAGAAATAAAGGATTTAACCTGATGATTCTTATTAGCCGATATTGTTTTATAAAGTAATTCTGTGGATTTTACCCGGCTGTCGATAATTTGCTGCTTCCTTTCTTCTGTCCATTTTTTATCTACAACGCCCTCGCCAGCCAAATGAACTATAGCATCGACACCATCCAGGCAACGGGTGTCAATTTCTTCTTTGTAAACATCCCATTTGTAAGCATTAGCCTCGTTTTCAGGTTTTCGAGATAACGTATTTACTTCATAGTTTTTGCTTAAAAGTAATTTCTTAAGTGCAGAACCTACTAAGCCCGTTGCTCCGGTTATCAAAATCTTCTTTGCCATAGTTAAACAACACTAAAGATACGAAAGGGTTTTTTAGAATAGACAAGTATCAATATTCAATAACCACTGAGCAACCGACTTAATAAACAAATTACAAATGAACCATTACAGCCCCGCAATTATTATGTTTTTTGGAGATTTAACTGAATAACTTAGCTTAATCGTTTTGGTTTCGCTTGGTGCAAGTTTTAAGTTCCAGGTTAACATACCAGTTTCTTTGTTAATTTCTGCCCCTTTGCTTTCTAATAATTCTATCTCAATATCACTTTGTGTAGATAGTGGATATTGGTCTTTTAAAGATAATTCGATCGCTTCTTTTTTAGTATTTCTGATTTTTAATAAGTATGTGAATGTTTGTTTTTTAGTGTTTCCAATAAATTTTTTAGTGCTAAAATCTTCCTGTTTTTCCTTAGTAATTATAATTTTCTTGTCTTTGCCCATACTCAAACTCAAGGTATCTAAAATGTTGGCAGGGTTTATAAAAGACTTGCCTGTATATGTTCCCTCGAAAATAATATTAGCATTTCCTGCTTGCAGATTTAGTTTTTCCCAATCTAAAACATCAGCCAATAGATAAGCATCGTTACTTAATCTCGGAGCAGCGTAGTATTTATATTTTGCAGGAATCTGGTATTCTTTAAATGATACAGTGTGTGGTTTATTATCGCTATTTATATCATACGGAATATCTATATCGAAGGTTACGCCAAGCTTAGTTTCATTTACTGTGGTATAATTATTTATTGTTGAAACTGCTGCCGATAAGTTTTGTCTTTTTGCATTGCCGTAACCCACAGCAACAATTTCGTTAAATGCTGCGTCTACTGCTACTGGCGATTCCATTCCTCTTAGTCTGATTTGTGGTTGAGTGGTTGAAACAAACCAAGGGTTTAAAGTTGGTGCGGTAATATTATAATTAGGATTTCCTGTAGATAACGAAAGCTTAACCTTTTTCCAGTCCAGGCCTGTGTTTTGTGTAATTGCTCCCTTATAAACAATATTTAAGGGGCTCGAAGTATTTACTGCTTTAATGTCGTAGCTTGCTAACCAATTAGCGTTTGGAGTTACATATGTAATATTATAATTGGCATTCACGTTTTCCTTGGCCATAAGTTGTAAAACCAGTTGCCCGAGTTGCTGATTAGGATTGTTTTGTAATTCTGCCAGTTGTTGTTGTAAAGCAATTAATTTTTTGGCTTGTTTATCTTCTATAACACTAATTGCCATTATAGCATTACGCACTTCGGTGCTTTTTGCTCTATAATATTCCGCAAGTTTTATTAATTCGGCAACATTAGTACCTGTGTTAACACCTCCAGACTTTCTGTTTTCATCTAATAAAGCTAAAGTTTGTTCTTCAACGGTTTTGGTGTTTCTTGTTTTTTCGAGCGCCGTATTAACCATTTTAATGCTATCGTTTAAAATTTTTATCTGAGGATTTGAGTCTTCGGTATTTAAAAAATCTCGATTAAACTGAACAGCTAAAATGGTTACACCAGCAGAAACCCCAACTTGAATTGAACTTTCGTTAACCCGGCCCGAAATATTATTAATAACTACTTCTGATGACCCTGCCGGAACATTAATTTTTCCATTGTGAGTAAGTTGCGCACCATTGTTGTAAACCGTTACACTTTCTAGCGATGCCTTGCTTTTTATTTGTTGTTGGGCAAAAACACTTATAGGGAATAATAGCGTAATTAAAATTCGTTTCATTTTTTTTATGTGTATTTATTTAAAATTTGATGGATGATGCACCGAATAATAATATTCCATAAGAAAAATGTATTTTGTTGTGGATTTGTAAAGAATTCGACATGTTTTTGATGCCGAAGAAAAATACAATAAATTTGTAATTACGCTCTTAACACAATTTCTACAATAAGGATGTCTAAAAAAATTTTAGTCTGGTTTAGAAATGATCTTCGACTTCACGATAACGAGATGTTGGTTGAGGCAATCGCTAAATCAGATTCAATTTTACCCGTTTATATTTTCGATTCTCGTTCATTTGGTGAAACAAAATACGGTACACTTAAAACCGGAAGCATCAGGGCGCAGTTTATCCTGGAAAGTGTTGCTGCTTTAAGAAATTCTCTGAAAAAAATTGGAGGGAACTTACTTGTTGCCGAAGGAAATCCTGAAGATATTCTTCCTGAGTTGGTGCAAGAGTACGAAATAAATGAAGTTTATCATCATCGTGAAGTAGCTGAAGAAGAAACACAAATTTCCGGCTTGCTAGAAAACGGCCTTTGGAAATTACGTATTAATTTAAAGCATTTTATTGGCCATACACTTTACAACAAAGAAGATTTACCTTTCCCAATAAAAGATATTCCTGATGCATTTAATCAATTTAAAAAGAAAATTGAAAGAGATGCGATTATTAAACCTTGTTTTGCAGCACCCGATAGAGTAAATGTTGCTGAAGTTATTGATTGGGGCAATATCCCATCCTTAACTGATTTAGGTTTAAATATTCACGAGAAAGATAATCGTTCGGATTTTGAATATGTTGGTGGTGAAGCCGAAGGTTTAGCCAATTTGCAAAAGGTTACAGTTGCCATGCAACAAGCTGCAACAACCAAAAATTTAATTTTGGCTTCAAAGCTTTCTGCTTGGTTGGCAATGGGTTGCCTATCGCCAAGAAAAGTTTATTGGGAAATTAAGAAAATGGAAAGTATGCCAAATACAAAGGCAATGTTTAACCATGTTTTATTGGGCTTGCTTTGGCGGGATTACTTCCGCTTTATGTTCAAAAAGTACGGCAACAATTTCTTTAAACCTAACGGATTTGGAAGCCGGGGGATTGTTGATGAAGCAAATGCTGCAGAAAATCTTAATAATTGGAAAAACGGACAAACTGGTTTTGCAATTGTTGATGCGGTAATGAACGAGCTAAATCAAACTGGTTACATATCAAACATTGCTCGGCAAACTGCAGCACTATATTTAATAAACAATTTAGAAGTGAGTTGGGTTTTAGGTGCGGCATATTTTGAAGAAAAGCTGATTGACTATAATCCGGCAAGTAATTGGGGTAACTGGGCAAATATGGCTGGTGTAGGCAACGACCAAAAATCTAAGAGTATTTTCGATTTCGATAAGAACCTAAAAAATCTAGATCCTAAAGGAAATTACGCCTTAACCTGGGCATCATAGTTAATTGTAAAATAATTGAGTTTTGAATGATTGAATTTGCATAATCACTAATTCTCTCATTCACTAATTCTTAACTTCAAAATTCCTTCATTTATCAATAATGATTCTATTCTCTAATAAATCTTATTTTAATCGACTTTTTTACCAATTATATAAGGTAAAATTCTAATTTTGTAATGCTTATAGTAAACAGTAAATAATGGGTAGTTTATCTTATCTTAATGGCGCAAACGCCGAATATATAGATTCTTTATATCAGTCGTATCAGCAAGATCCTGAATCAGTTGAATTTGGTTGGCAAAAGTTTTTTGAAGGTTTCGATTTTGGAAGAGGATCTGAAGCTGGAGCAGTAACCGCAGAAACTCCAGAACAATTTTTAAAAGAGGTTAGTGTTTTGAATTTGATTGATGGTTACAGAAGCCGCGGTCACTTATTTACGCACACAAATCCGGTACGCGAAAGACGCAAGCATTTACCTTCTTTAGATTTATCAAACTTTGGTTTATCTGACGCAGATTTAGAAACCGTTTTTAACTCTGGAGTTGAGATTGGTATCGGTGCTGCAAAATTAAAAGATATTGTTGCTTTCTTAAAGCAAACCTACGCAAGCTCTATCGGAGCTGAGTTTAAATTTTTACGTACACCAGAAGTTTTGAACTGGATTCAAGGCAAAATGGAAAGTGCTCGTAACACTCCAAATTTTTCCATCGAAGAGAAAAAACGCATTCTTAGAAAATTGAATGAAGCAGTAAGTTTCGAAAATTTCTTAGGAACAAAATTCTTAGGCCAAAAACGTTTCTCTTTAGAAGGCGCTGAGGCTTTAATTCCGGCATTAGACTCTGTTATTGAAAAAGGTGCAGATTTAGGGATTGAGGAATTTGTAATTGGTATGGCACACCGCGGTCGTTTGAACGTGTTGGCTAATATCATGCAAAAAACTTACAAAGATATTTTTACAGAGTTTGAAGGCAAAAGCTACAACCCGGAAACACCATTTGGTGGCGATGTGAAGTATCACTTAGGTTATTCAACCGATGTAACTACTGTTGCGGGCAAAAGCGTTCACTTAAGTTTATGTCCAAATCCATCTCACTTAGAAACTGTTGATGGTGTGGTAGAAGGCATGAGCCGTTCGAAAATTGATTTTAAATATGGTGGCGATAACAGTCGTTTAGCACCAATTTTAATTCATGGCGATGCTTCAGTTGCTGGTCAGGGTATCGTCTACGAAGTAATACAAATGGCTGGTTTAGATGGTTACAAAACCGGTGGAACTATTCACTTGGTAATTAACAACCAAATCGGTTTTACTACTAATTATAAAGATGCCCGTACAAGTACATATTGTACAGATATCGCTAAAGTAACTTTATCTCCGGTATTCCATGTAAATGGTGATGATCCTGAAGCTTTGGTTTATGCGATTAATTTAGCAATGGAATATCGTCAGAAATATAAAAACGATGTTTTCATTGATATTTTGTGTTACCGTCGTTTTGGTCACAATGAGTCTGATGAACCTAAATTCACGCAGCCGTTATTGTATAAAACAATTGAGAAACACCCAAATCCAAGAGAGATTTATATAGAGCAATTAACTAAAGAAGGTAAGTTAGAGGCGGGCTTGGCAAAAGAAATGGAAAAAGATTTCCGTGGAATTTTACAAGAGCGCTTAAACGAAGCTAAAGAGTTTGTTGCCGGAGATACTGAAGTAAAATTTGGTGGTGCATGGGCAGATTTACGTATGGCTACGCCGAAAGATTTTGAAAAATCTCCGGTTACGGCAGTAAAAAAAGCTACATTATTAGAAATCGGTAAACGCATTACAACATTACCATCTAATAAAAAGTTCTTCAAAAAAATTGAAAAATTATTTGCTGAACGCACCAAAATGGTTAACGAAACAAACGTTTTCGATTGGGCAATGGGCGAGCAATTGGCTTATGGTACTTTGTTATCAGAAGGCAAACGTGTTCGTTTAAGTGGCCAGGATGTAGAACGTGGTACTTTTTCTCATCGCCATGCGGTATTAACTTTAGAAGATAGCGAGGAAGAATATGTTCCTTTAGCAAATATATCAGACCAACAGGCACCATTCGATATTTACAATTCGCATTTATCAGAATATGGTGTTTTAGGTTTCGAATACGGATATGCGATGGCTAATCCAAACGCTTTAACCATCTGGGAAGCTCAATTTGGCGATTTCTTTAACGGAGCGCAAATTGTAATTGACCAGTATGTTGCAAGTGCCGAAACTAAATGGCAACGCGAAAATGGTTTGGTAATGTTATTGCCACACGGTTACGAAGGCCAAGGACCAGAGCATTCATCGGCACGTATTGAACGTTTTATGGAGCTTTGCGCAGATTACAACATGCAAGTTGTAAATTGTACTACACCTGCAAACTTCTTCCACGTTTTACGCCGCCAGTTTAAACGCGATTTCCGTAAGCCATTAGTTGTATTTTCTCCAAAGAGTTTATTACGTCATCCATCTTGTGTTTCTAAATTAGATGAATTTACAGAAGGCGGTTTCAAAGAGGTAATTGATGATGTAAATGTTAAAGTTTCAGATGTAACGCGTGTTGTGTTCTGTAGCGGTAAAATTTACTATGAATTGCTGGAAAAACAACAGGCTGATAAAGTTAAACACGTTGCAATTGTACGTGTTGAGCAATTATATCCAACTCCTGTTGACCAAATGGAAGCGATTAAAACAAAATATAAAAATGCTGATGAGATTTTCTGGGTACAAGAAGAACCAGAAAACATGGGCGCATGGCCATATTTATTCCGCAAGTTGTATAAAACCGGTTTAAAAGGTATTGATGTGATTTCGAGAAAAGAAAGCAGCAGTACAGCAACTGGTTTTGCAAAACAACATGCTAATCAACAAGCTTATATTTTAGCTAAAGCTTTAGAACTTCCTGTTAAAAAAGAAGAAGTAAAAGAAGCAACTAAAAAGGCAAGCAAAAAAATGGCGGAAGCCGATTAAGATGAATATACAATAATCAAATTTCAATTTTCAAACATAAATGTGCGATAGATTTGATAATTGATTATTCGACATTGGTAATTATATAAAAATTAGAAGCTAATAAAGACATATTAAACATTATGAGTTTAGAGATAAAAGTTCCACCAGTTGGTGAGTCGATAACCGAAGTTGTTTTATCGCAATGGTTAAAAAACGATGGCGATGTTGTTGAAATGGATGAAGTTATTGCTGAGTTAGAATCAGACAAGGCTACTTTCGAATTAACTGCAGAGCAGGCTGGAACTTTAAGAACCATAGCTGCTGAAGGCGATACTTTAGCGATTGGCGCAGTAGTTTGTAAAATTGAAGATGGTGGCACAGCACCTGCAAAGGCTGATGCTCCTAAAGCAGAAGAAAAAGCAGTTGTTGCTGAAGATAAAACTTCGGCTCCTGTTGCAGAAAAATCTGGCGAAAGCTACGCTACCGGAACTCCATCTCCTGCAGCAGGCAAAATTCTTGCTGAAAAAGGTATTGATGCCGGTGCTGTAAAAGGTACAGGCGTTGATGGTCGCATTACTAAAGACGACGCTGTAAAAGCTGAAGCTGGGAAGGCGAAAGCTGAAAGCCCTAAGGCTGCGGCTCCTACGGTTGCTGCTCCGGCTGGTGCACGTTCTGAGCGTCGTGAGAAAATGTCTCCATTACGTAAAACAGTTGCTAAACGTTTGGTTACTGTGAAAAATGAGACAGCGATGTTAACCACTTTCAATGAGGTTAATATGAAGCCAATCATGGATTTACGTGGTAAATACAAAGATTCTTTCAAAGAGAAACATGGTGTTGGTTTAGGTTTTATGAGTTTCTTTACTAAAGCAGTAACAGAAGCTTTAAAAGATTTCCCTGCGGTTAATGCTCGTATCGATGGTGAAGAAATAGTTTATAATAACTTTGCTGATGTTTCTATCGCGGTTTCAGCTCCAAAAGGTTTAGTAGTTCCTGTTATTCGTAATGCTGAAAGCATGAGTTTAGCAGAAATTGAAAAAGCTGTTTTGGCTGTGGCTTTAAAAGCTCGTGATGGTAAATTAACGATTGAAGAAATGACTGGTGGAACTTTCACTATCACTAACGGTGGTGTTTTTGGTTCGATGATGTCAACTCCGATTATTAATGCACCACAATCGGCTATTTTAGGTATGCACAACATTGTTGAGCGTCCGGTTGCTGAAAAAGGTGAGGTGGTAATTCGTCCGATGATGTATGTTGCCTTATCTTACGACCACAGAATTATCGACGGACGTGAGTCAGTTGGTTTCTTGGTTCGTGTTAAACAATTGTTAGAAGACCCAGCTAGATTATTATTAGGCGTTTAGTCTACTATAATCTCAAAAATATGAAGCCTCGACCTACTGGTTGAGGCTTTTTTTGTTTTCAACTATCGTCATTGCGAGGCACGAAGCAATCTTAAAGCGCTAGTCTAACCTATATTTGTAAGATGCTTCGTGCCTCGCAACGATGAACGACTAATATTTCTCTTCATTTTAGGTCGAAATGATGAAAAATCTATTTTATATTTAAAGATGAAATTAACGTTCAATCTAAAATTCTTCTTCATTTTTCTAACGATTTTTATTGTAGAAATTTTAATTGCAAAGTACTTGAACGACGCGTTTATACGCCCGTTTGGAGGGGACGTTTTGGTAGTGGTTTTGATGTATGCTTTCTTTAGGATTTTCCTTGAAACAAATAATAAAAAGCTTGCGCTAGGTGTCTTGATTTTTTCTTTTGTTATTGAGTTTTTGCAAGCAACACATTATGTAAATTGGTTAGGTTTGCAAGACAGCAAATTTTGGACAATTGTTTTAGGTACTTATTTTTCTGTTTACGATTTGCTGGCTTATTTTGTTGGCTATTTGATTTGTTTGTTGTTTAAGGATTGAACAATGTAGGGATTCTGCTTTGACCACTACGTCATTGCGAGGCACGAAGCAATCTTAAAATTATTGTTTGACCAGCGTTCGCATTAGGATTGCTTCGTGCTTCGCAATGACGACCGCCTCAAAATATCTTTCAAATTGATTTACAGTATTACTTCTTTATTATTCTCCGCAATGACGGACACCTTTAGAGTTCCAACATCAAAAGTTCTTCGTACGCTTCTCCCTGCAAGCCCAGCAACTTTGCAAAAGCTGGTTCGGTTTTTAAACCCTGTTTTTTAAGTTCAATAACCTGCAGTCTAAAATCTTCTCCCTTTTCCATTAGTAATTTGTGTTCGATAAGCATGTGACGGTAAGCATTTTGTTGTTGTGTCGGAATGTCTTGTCCGAATATTTCGATTTCGAAATCCTGAATGAAGAAATTTGCTTTAATAGAATTAAACCTTTCGCTTTTAGCAATAACAAAACCTTTTTCATTTTGAAAGTGGATTTGTAAAGTGTTTAGGAATTCTTCTTTGTTTTCAATGTAACATATGATATCCAAATCACTGTTTTTGATATCTATATTGATGGGAATAGTGCCAACCAAAATGGGAGCGAAGCGATTAAGTTTTTCTAAAATGAGATTCGCAGTCAAAATTTGATAAGCTTCCTTCTGCCTTTCGTTCCCTGTTTTTAAATACGATATATCGAGAAAGTTTAGATTTGGCGCCATACAATTTTTGTTTCTTGCAGTATCCAAAGTTAATAAACCCGATAGTATAAATGCCAATGCGTTTTAATTCTTTCGTAGTTTTTAGCAGATAGAAGGTTAAACTACAGGTTTCATTGGCAGTAAGGATAGCGGGAAGAAGCTTTGATTTTGGTAGGGATTTGCTTTTCAAAAAACCTCTCCCAGTTAGAGGAAGTGTTATTTCTTCTTTTTAGCAAATCCCTCTCCTTGAAGAGAGGGAAACAGTGTTTGTACGTTAAACCGAACCAAACTCTAATTTATATTCCTTTGATTTGGTCAATATGCAGCGCTCCTTTAATCCCTCTCTTTCAGGAGAGGGAAAGCATTAACCTATGTTTAACCAGAAGTGTTAACAGGGAGAGGTTAAAATAAAAAATCCCATTTCAACTAAGAAATGGGATTTATATAAATTGTTGTTCTTCGACAAGCTCAGAATGACAGGTACTAATCTTCTACAATTTCACTATTAATGCTTACTTCGTCTTTAACATCTTCTTTAAAGTAATTTTTCTGGAAGATGAGGATAAGTATAACACCAACTGAAATGGCGGCATCCGCAAGGTTAAAAACCGGTCTGAAGAATACGAATTCATCTCCACCCCAAATTGGAATCCAACTTGGGAAATGCCCTTGAGCAATTGGGAAATAAAGCATATCTACAACGCGACCGTGAAACCAACTTTCGTAGCCATAAATTTTGCCATAAAATACTGAATCGATGATGTTTCCTAATGCACCTGCAAAAATAAGGGCAACATTTATAATTAAACCGCGATGGTATTTGTGCTTAATTAAATAGTGCAAACCATAACCAATACCGCCAACTGCAGCAATGCGAAATAATGATAAAGCCAGTTTTCCAAATTCACCACCAAACTCCATCCCGAAAGCCATACCGTTATTCTCGGTAAAATGGATAATAAACCATTTACCTATAATGTTAAACTCCTGGCCAAGATACATATGGGTTTTAATCCACGTTTTTAAAACCTGGTCGGCAAGTAAAACTAAAAAGATAACAATTAAAGGTTTTGTATAGCCTTTCATTAATTCTGCTTTAATTTAGCTTCCATGCTTAAAGTAGCGTGAGGTACTGCACGTAAACGCTCTTTTTGGATTAGTTTACCAGTTTCGCGGCAAATACCATAAGTTTTGTTTTCGATACGAACCAAAGCATTCTCTAGGTTATCGATAAATTTTTTCTGGCGAGCAGCTAGTTGATTGATTTGCTCTTTCTCCATGGTTGCAGAACCATCTTCTAATGTTTTGTAAGCTCCAGATGTGTCTTCTGTACCGTTAGCGTTTGGATTACTTAATGATGAGGTTAAGGCATTAAGTTCTTCTTTCGCAGTGCGCAATTTATCTTGAATTAATTCTTTAAATTCCTGAAGTTCACTGTCTGAGTAGCGTGTTTTGTTACTATTTTCCATGCTTTTAATTTAGTTTTCTAATATATGGATTTATATTTTAGTTACTGAAATGCTTAACTCAACATCATCTATAATGATTTTGTTTGCATTAGTTACAGTATCTGTTAATTCTAGTTCATCGGCTAAAATTTCTGCGCAAATGTATGCCTTGTTTTTAGCAACTGCATCGGTTACAAGATTATCATTTTGTAAAGAAACTTTAATTCTATCGGTTACTTCAAAATTTAGTTCTTTACGCAAATTCTGGATTCTGTTTACCAATTCGCGAGAAATTCCTTCTTGTTTCAATTCTTCGGTAATGGTAATATCCAAAGCAACTGTTAAGCTACCTAAATTGGTTACCTGCCATCCCGGGATATCTTCCGCAATAATTTCCACATCCGATAGTTGAACAGCGTATGTAATGCTCTCGCCAAGATTTGGATCGGTTACGATTTCTATCTGCCCATCTTTTTCAAGGGTGAAGATGTTTTCCTGACTGAAATTATTAATCGCATCAGCAACGGCTTTCATACTTTTGCCAACTTTAGCACCTAAAACCTTAAAGTTCGGTTTCACCTTTTTCTTAACGATGCCATGAGTATCGGTAATAAACTCGATGTTTTTAACATTCGTTTCTGAAAGGATATAATCGGCAATTTTTGAGATTTTTTGCTCGAAATCGCTGCTTAAAGATGGAATTAAGATTTTCTGTAAAGGCTGACGAACGTTGATGCTCGATTTTTTACGCAGCGATAAAACCATTGATGAAATATCCTGAGCGTAAACCATACGTTCGTTCAAATCATTGTCAATTAAACTTTCATCAGCTTCGTTCCATAAAGTTAAATGAATAGATTGCTCCGCTTTTTTATCGGTAACGGTTAAGTTTTTGTATAACCAATCGGCAAAGAAAGGCGCAACAGGACTCATTAGCTGTGCTAAAGTTTCTAAACAAGTGTAAAGCGTTTCGTAAGCGGCACGTTTATCATCAGTCATTTCGCCTTTCCAAAAACGGCGGCGACTTAACCTGATGTACCAGTTGCTTAAATGCTCATCAACAAATGCCTGAATTGCTCTTGTAGCTTTAGTTGGCTCGTAAGCGTTGTAAGCCTCATCAACTTCATTGATTAAGTTTTGGAGTAAAGATAAAATCCAACGATCTAGCTCAGTTCTATCTTCAACCTTGCTTAAATTGTTTTTGTCGATTTCGAACTTATCGATGTTGGCGTACAAGGCGAAGAACGAATAGGTGTTATAAAGTGTTCCGAAAAACTTACGACGAACTTCTGCAATTCCCTCAATATCAAACTTTAAGTTATCCCAAGGATTTGCATTCGAAATCATGTACCAACGCGTGGCATCGGCACCATACTCGTTAATGGTTTGGAATGGGTCTGCAGCATTGCCTAAACGTTTAGACATTTTCTGCCCGTTTTTATCTAGCACCAATCCGTTTGATACCACGTTTTTGTAAGCTACCTTATCAAAAACTAAGGTAGAGATGGCATGCAAAGTATAAAACCATCCACGGGTTTGGTCTACACCTTCAGCAATAAAATCTGCCGGGAAATCTTCATTTCCATCAATGCTTTCTTTGTTTTCGAAAGGGTAATGCCATTGCGCATAAGGCATGGCGCCAGAATCAAACCAAACATCAATCAAATCGGTCTCACGAGTCATTGGTTTGCCTGATGGAGAAACTAACACAATCTCGTCAACTACATTTTTATGCAAATCGATTAAATCGTAATTCTCTTCAGACATGTTGCCGATTTCGAATCCTTTAAAAGGGTTTTCTTTTTGGAAACCAGCGGCGATAGCTTTTTCTATAGCGTTATAAAGTTCTTCAATAGAACCGATTAATACTTCCTCTTTTTTATCTTCCGTTCTCCAGATTGGCAAAGGAATGCCCCAATATCTTGAACGCGATAAATTCCAATCATTAGCATTCTTTAACCAGTTGCCAAAACGACCTTCGCCCGTAGATTTTGGTTTCCAGTTAATGGTTTCATTCAGGTCGAACATTCTGTCTTTAACATCAGTAACCTTAATGAACCAAGAATCTAAAGGATAATATAAAAGCGGTTCATCAGTTCTCCAACTGTGTGGATAACTGTGAACGTATTTCTCAACTTTAAAAGCTTTGTTTTCTTCTTTTAATAAAATCGCGATTTCAACATCGACCGATTTTTCAGGTGCGGTGCCGGCATCATAATATTCGTTCTTTACATATTTGCCTGCAAAAGGACCAACATGTTTAGTGAATTTCCCCTGCAAATCAACCAGCGGAACAAGAATATCATTATCATCCAATACCAACATTGGTGGTACTTCAGGCGTAGCTTCTTTTGCAACCTTCGCATCATCTGCACCAAAAGTAGGGGCGGTGTGCACAATACCAGTACCATCTTCTGTAGTTACAAAGTCTCCAGAAATTACGCGGAAAGCGTTTTCTGGATTGTTGTATGGCAAAGCATAAGTTAAAAGTTGTTCATATCTAATGCCAACCAAGTCAGTTCCTTTGCATTCAGCAAGAATTTGGTAAGGAATTTTCTTATCGCCAGCTTTAAAGTTAGTAAAATCATCAGCTTCGTTGCTTTCAAAGAAAGTTTTGCTGAACTGTTTTCCAACTAGATTTTTAGCTAGAATTACATTCGTTGGCAAAAACGTATACTGGTTAAAAGTTTTAACTAAAACATAGTCGATTTTTGGCCCAACAGTTAAAGCTGTATTCGATGGTAAAGTCCATGGAGTTGTCGTCCAGGCCATCAAATAAATATCGCCATAGCCCTGTAAAAATGCAGGTAAAGTATCTGCTAAAGCTTTAAACTGTGCAACAATTGTGGTATCGGTAACATCGCGATAAGCACCTGGCTGGTTCACTTCGTGAGAACTTAAACCTGTTCCTGCTTTTGGCGAATAAGGTTGAATGGTGTAACCTTTGTAGATTAATCCTTTATCGTAAATCTGTTTCAAAAGCCACCAAACCGATTCCATGTATTTCGATTTGTAGGTAATATATGGGTCGTCCATATCTACCCAATAGCCCATTTTTTCAGTTAAATCGTTCCAAACATCAGTGTAACGCATTACTGTTTTTTTGCAGGCTTCGTTATAATCCTCAATAGAAATGGTTCTACCGATGTCTTCTTTAGTAATACCTAATTCTTTTTCAGTACCAAGTTCTACAGGCAGGCCATGAGTATCCCATCCCGCTTTACGTTTAACCTGAAAGCCTTTAATTGTTTTGTAGCGGCAAAAAATATCTTTAATAGCACGAGCCATTACATGGTGAATCCCCGGCATACCATTGGCAGACGGTGGTCCTTCGTAAAAAGTAAACGGGTTGGATTTAGAACGAGAAGAAATGCTCTTTTCAAAGATATTTTCCTCTTTCCAAAAATCCAGTATTTCCTGCCCTATTTTGGCAAGGTCTAGTTGTTTAAATTCGCTATACATCAATCAGGTACCTCAAAAAATTAAGGTTGCAAAGTTAAAGTTTTTCGCTCAAATTTGGTAGTTTTGATGTAAATACTTTTAATGTGAAATTATTTAATATCGGCCTTTTGTTAATGATTATTGCTGTAGTTGCATTGCCAATTGTAGCCGTTATTAACCCAGCCAATCGCGATTTTGTACTGTATGCATTTTATTTCTGTGGTGCATTAGAACTAATTGGACTCATCTTTGTTTTAGTTCATATAATCAAACTCAAAAGAAACTCCGCATGATAAAGCTTCTCAAATTGCAAAAGGCCGTTTTGGTGCTTATACTTGGCGTGCTTTCATTTATCGCTTACCGAATTTTATCTGCCTATGAAGTGAGTTGGGCTCGATACATGCAAATACTTGCGGGTGTATTGGTAATGGTTGGTGCGCTATGGATGTTATATCCTATTCTTTTCGCCAAAGATGATGGTGATGGTAAGGCCGAAATTATTACCGACCCAACGGTTGAAACTCCAGTTGATGAGGAAGAAGAAAAACCTGCGACGGAGTAATATTAAATAGGTAATTGTTTTTTAGAACCGTCCTTATGCTGAATTTATTTCAGCATCTCTATTGAGGTAATTTATAGCATGCTTTTTATTTTGAAAAGCAAAACCTGTCTTTCATTTTAATGTCCGCCCTGCTGTTCGCTTTACTCGCTCCATAAAAAATTTCGCTCGTGCTCGCTGCCATCAGGTTTAAATAATTTCAGGTAGATTAAGAAACTGAGTTTGTCGAGCGAATTGCTTACTTACTTACAACATATCCCACGATTTAAATCGTGGGCTTAATGGTCAAACTCTCCAGCATTTCTAGCCGATTCTTCATCAGAAACTACTTTTCTAACTTTCTTTTTATCCAACCATAAAACTAAAGCTGGTAATAAAGTTAGGTTGAAAATCAATGCGACAAATAACGTTATCGAAAGGAGTAAGCCTAAAACCACAGTTCCACCAAAGGTTGAAGCTGTGAAAATCCCGAAGCCGAAAAATAAAATTAAAGCAATGTGCGTCATGCTCACACCGGTTTCAGTAATGGTATCCGTAATCACTTTAGGAACAGAGAAATTCGTTAAATTAAGCTCTTGCTGGTAACGGGTTAAGAAATATATCGTTTGGTCTGATGCCAAACCAAAAGCAATTGTGAAAATTAAAATCGTAGACGGTTTTAAGGAAATTCCAAAGTATCCCATAATTCCCGCCGTAATAATTAACGGAACAATGTTAGGTAACAAGGAAATAAACATAATTCCCAAGCTCTTAAACTGCGCTAAACGTAAAAGCGAAATCAATACAATTGCTAAACCAATGCTTTCAAATAAGTGCTTTAACATATAATCTGTTCCTTTCGAGAAGATTACGCTAGAACCTGTTAATTCAACATTAAATTTTTCTGGAGGTAAAATACTGTCTATGCGTGGTTTCAATTCTGCGATAATCGCATCCAAACGTTTGGAGCCGACATCAGCCATTTGAAAACTAATCCTTGTACTTTGATTGTCTTTGCTTACAAAATTAGTTAACAAACTTGCGTTGCCTTTTCCACCACTTGCAATGTAAGCCAGAATAAAGTTTTTCTCCATATTATCCGGTAGGCGGAAAAATGTAGAATCGTTATTATAAAAGGCTTGTGTGGCATATTTCAATCCCATGTTTACCGAAATCGAACGTGAAAATTCAGGATATGCAGAAATCATCTTTTCCAGTTTTTCCATTCTCTTCAAGTTTGTTAGGTTGAAAACACCGTTCTTTTTCTTGGTATCAACGCTAACTTCCAGCGGTAAAATGCCTTCAAAATTTTTCTCAAAGAATTTCAAATCAGCTAAAATGGTCGAGCTTTTAGGTAAGTCATCAACTACATAACCGTTCACATTAATTTTCATCACACCTATAAAAGCGATTATGGAAATTATTATCGTTGCGATATATATTAAGCTACTTTTCTGCTGAACCAAAACATCAGTTTTTACCAAAATTTTGTGCAAAAATCCCTCTTCAACATGTGTTTGTGCTTTAAGTTTAGGTGCAGGGAGATAACTGAAAATAATTGGAATCAGGCACAAGCACATTAACCAGGTAATCATCACATTTATTGATGCTACGCTACCAAATTGCATTAACAATTCGCTTCCTGTAAAGTATAAAACGCCAAAACCAATCGCAGCTGTAATGTTTGCAATTAATGTTGTAACGGCAATTCGTTCAATTGTTATACTAAGTGCATGTTCTTTCGAACTTCCTTTTCTGAGTTCGTTTTGGTATTTATTCAACAATAAAATACTATTCGGAATTCCGATAATTACAATAAGCGGAGGAATTAGTCCCGTTAAAATGGTTAATTCAAAGCCAAATAAAACTAAAGTTCCGATGCTCCAGATTACACCCATTATTACGACTAAAATCGGGAAGAATACAGCATAAAATTTTCTAAAGAAAATCAGCAGAATTAATGCAGAAACTAAAATCGATAAGCCTAAAAATAATACGAATTCATTACTAACCAATTTGCTTACTGCAGTGCGGATATAAGGCAAGCCCGAAATGTGAACTTGTATTTTAGTTTCTTCTTGAAATGCTTTTGCCTTAGCTTCTATCTCTTTTAAAATTGGGTTACGTTCAGCGGTGTTTAAGATTTTCGTATCAAAAGTAATAGCCATCAATGTGGCATCTTGCTTATTGTAAACCAATCCCTCAAAAAATGGCGTATTATATAAGGCACTTTTTATTGAGTCCATTTCGGCATCAGTTTTCACTAATCCATTCGGAATTGCCTTTAAAACAAATTTTTGCCCAACAGTATCTTTATCCAGTTGAAAAATCCGACCAGAAGATAAAACTGCCTTTATGCCTTTTAACTTTTGGATATCGTTAGAAAGCTGAACCCATTTATTGTAAGTTTCTTTTTTGAAAATATCAGGCGATTGAATACCAACTACCATTACACTGCCATCTTCGCCAAAGGTTTTTTTGAAATTGTTGTATTTTACAAATGCACTGTCGGTAACAGGCAAAATTTTGCTTCCGGTGTAATAAAGTTTAACATTCTTGGCTTGATAAGCCATAAAAACAGTACCCAATACAAAGAACAGAATAATTGCAATGCGGTTCTGAAGAATAAACCTTGATAGCTTAACCCACATGTGTAGTCTAGTTTTAAATTATAATGATAACGGCAAAACTAATCTTATTTATAAATCAGAATGACTTTTTGCGCAATTAAATTTGCACAAATAACATACTTTTGAGAAAATTGTTTGAGTGGTATGTTGCACAAGGTTAGAGGCATTGTTTTAAAAACGACGAATTATAGCGAAAGCAGCATAATTGTTCAGGTGCTTACCGATAAATTCGGGATGCAATCTTATCTGATTAACGGGGTTAAAAAGCCAAAGGCTAAGATTAAGATGAATATGTTGCAGTCTCTACATTTGCTTGATATGGTCGTTTATCATAAGGCAAATACAAGTATTCAACGGGTTTCTGAAGTAAGGCAAGTGCCGGTATTTAAAAGCATTCCTTATGATATTGTAAAAACTAGCATTGTAATTTTTTTAAACGAGGTGCTTTATAAAAGTATTCGTCAGCAATCTGCTGATGAGAGTTTGTTCGACTATATTTTTAATTCAATTGCCTGGTTTGATGAAAACGAAGAACTTAATCCAAATTTTCATTTATCTTTTTTACTGAAACTAACCCGTTTTTTAGGTTTCTCTCCTAATGAGAAAAGAAGAACAGACCAGGTTTATTTTGATTTGCAAGAGGGCGAATTTCTTTCGAGAATGCCAATTCACTCAAATTATCTTCAGTTGGATGATGCTTTAGGTTTTATATCCTTGTTTAATACACCACTGGAGAAAATTTCTGAAATAAAGATGAGTAATGTACAAAGAAGGTTTCTGTTAGATAAGATATTGGTTTTCTATACCTTACATACCGCTTCGTTTGGTGAAGTTCAATCTCATAAAATTTTAGAAACATTACTTAGCTGAAAAAAAATAAAAAAGATTTGCGAAACAAGATTATAGCGCTATATTTGCATTCCCAAAAGGAAAGGGAAATTAGCTCAGCTGGTTCAGAGCACCTCGTTTACACCGAGGGGGTCGGGGGTTCGAACCCCTCATTTCCCACACTAAGCCTTTCAAGGAGTTGAAAGGTTTTTTAATGAAAATGCAATCCTTTAAATAAGGGAAATTAGCTCAGCTGGTTCAGAGCACCTCGTTTACACCGAGGGGGTCGGGGGTTCGAACCCCTCATTTCCCACACTAAGCCTTTCAGGAAACTGAGAGGCTTTTTTTATGCAATAAAATCTATCGCTTTTTAATAAATTTCTTAATATAATATCCGAAATTGGCGGCTAGAATGATTCCTAAATGCTAAACAAAATTATTCGGTTCATCTTCTTTGGAAATTACTTTGTTGGTATTCTTGCCGTAGCCTTAACCTTGGAGGCAACCTTTCAGCTACGCTTGCCTTTCAATTCTTTAAATTATTATCTCTTACTTTTTCTTGCGCCAACAATTTATTACACCTACGCTTACAGCAAAGCTTCTACAAATTCTTCAACAACAAACCCTCGAAATCAATGGTATTTTAAGCATAAAAAGTTTATTAATTGGAGTCAGGCGGTATTGTTTACTCTATGTTTATCCCTTACGGTAAATTTATTGTATGAAAATTTTCAAAATATATTAAATCTTCCGGTCGTTTATTGGGTAGCAATTATCATCATAATAGTTGCTGGCGCTTTATATTATGGTTTGCTTCCTAAATCTTTCTTAAACTTTAATTTACGAAATACAGGCTGGTTAAAAGCTTTTGTAATTGGTTTTGTTTGGGCTTGCTGTGCCAACGTTTTGCCATTAATTATGCTGAAGATTGAAACTGGCATAGGTTACCACGACTCAGTTTTGTGGACATGGCTTTTCATCAAAAATTGGATGTTTTGCACCGTAAATGCCATCATCTTTGATATTAAAGATTATCCTACAGATGCAAATAAGCACTTGCGAACTTTCGTAGTACGTTATGGATTAAGAAAAACAATCTTCAATATCCTTATTCCCTTGTTACTGGTAGGCTTATTGTCTTTAGCCGTATTTGCGAATTACAAAGGTTTTGATTTACCTCAGGTTTTATGCAACGTGTTACCCTTTATTTTAACGCTTTATGTAGCTTATGCCATGCATAAAAGAAAAAATATTTTATTCTACTTAATTGTTATTGATGGTTTAATTCTCTTCAAAGCCATTTGCGGAATAATCGGAATGCAATTTGTAAGATAGACTGAAAATCACTCAACTTTTAAAATTTTGGCAAATAATTATGATAAAATAGCAAAGCATTATGATTGGTTAAGCCGAATTGTGTTTTCTAAAGCTCAGGTTAATGCTCAAAAAAATCAACTCAAATACCTTACACCCAACGCTTGTATATTAATTGTTGGTGGTGGCACTGGGTGGATTTTAGAAGAAATTGCCAAAATTTATCCTTCCGGATTAAAGATAGTTTATGTTGAGATTTCAGCTAAAATGATTGCTTTATCAAAGAACAGAGATTTTAAGGAGAACGACGTAAAATTTGAAAATCAGGCTATTGAAAACTTTGAATCAGCTATTGAATTTGATTTTATTTTAACACCTTTTTTATTTGATAATTTTAATCAGGAGCAAGCAGAACTGGTTTTTCATAAATTAAATCTCTTGTTGAAAAATAATGGAAAATGGTTCTTAGTCGATTTTACACTTCAACACGGAGTGGGGAAATGGTGGAAATCACTTCTATTAAAATCAATGTATTTATTCTTTAGATTTTTTAAAATGGTCAGCGTTTCTAAATTAGTTGAGATGAAACCTTATTTCTTAAAACAAGACTATATAATTCTAGAAGAAAGATTTTACTTCAAAAACTTTATTGAAGCTACTGTTTACCTAAAACAAAAATGACAAATTTTAAATGCAACTATATTGCTTTTAATATTGAATTCTGTATTTTTGATTAAAATTAGAGACTATGGAATTTGATGTAATAATTGTTGGTGGCAGCTATGCTGGTTTATCCTCTGCTTTGGCATTGGGGAGAGCAAAGAGAAATGTTTTGATTGTCGATTCGAATAAACCTTGCAATAAGCAAACGCCTCATGCTCACAACTTTTTAACTCACGATGGAGATAAGCCCGCTGAAATTTCGGCTAAAGCAAAAGCTGAAGTTCTAAAATATCCTACTGTAAAGTTTATAGAAGGTAAGGCAATTTCTGCATCTTCCATTGATAAAGGCTTTGAGGTGGAATTGGCTAATGGAAATACATTTGATTCCAGAAAAATCTTGCTGGCTAGTGGTTTAAAAGATATTCTGCCAGAAATTGTTGGTTTTAGAGAGTGTTGGGGAATATCTGTAATCCATTGTCCATATTGCCATGGCTACGAAGTTAAAGATGAAAAAGTAGGGTTATTAATGAATGGTGATATGGCTTTTGACATGGTGAAAATGATAAGCCATTGGAATAAGGAAGTTGTTCTGTTAACAAATGGTGCTTCAACGTTATCTGCAGAGCAAACAAATCAGCTTCAATCTAAATCGATAAGTATTATCGAAAAAGAACTTTCTGCTTTTGAGCACAATGAAGGGTATTTAAATAATGTTGTCTTTAAAGATGGAGAACAGTTGAAATTAAAGGCCATTTATGCTAAACCAAAAATGGTGCAGCATTCAAATCTATACACTGACTTAAATTGTGAAATAAATGAAAACGGGCTTTTGGTTGTAGATTCCTTTCAGAAAACAACAAATAATGGAGTTTATGCTGCAGGAGATTGTACAACAATGTTCAGAAGCTTATCTGCCGCAACAGCTGCTGGCTCAATGGCCGGAGCAATGATTAATAAGGATTTAGTTTGGGAAGACTTTTAAGTTAAACTTAAAATAAAATTGCTCCAGTTACCGTTGCAATAAACATAACTGCCATAACTATTCTATCGGCATTAACCCATTGGTCTTTTGTTAATGGTGCAGAAACTTTTTTTTCAACTTCAGCTTTTTGTCTTGCTAATCTGAAAACAGATGTGTCTAATTTAATAATCATAGGAAATGTTTTTATAGGTTATTTTTTATAAAACAAATCTTAAGCCAAAAAGACACTGAAATGTTGAAATGTGGATAAAACTTATTTTTTGTTAAATAATTGATATTTATGTGATTATGTAGCAAAAAATACGTTTTGTTTTTATGAAATTAATGTCTTTAATTTACAACAGGAATAATTTTTAATTAACTGTAAACTAGTTGTTTAAGCTTCTTCAGAGTTTTTAAGTTTACTATGTTTTTTGCCATACCAAAAGTATATAGCCAAACCAATTATTAACCAAACGGCAAGCCTTAACCAAGTTTCCCACGGAAGGAAAACCATCATTGCAACGCAAGTTAATATACCTAGTATTGGAATTAACGGAACCAATGGAACTTTGAATGGTCGTTTTGCATCAGGATCTGTTTTTCGAAGAATTAATATTCCTACACAAACCATCAAGAACGCCAGTAAAGTACCAATGCTTGTCATTTCGCCTACAACATTAATGGGTACAAATGCAGCGAATAAACCAATGAAAATACAAAGCATGATGTTCGATTTCCATGGAGTTTGAAATTTAGGATGAACTTCTGAGAAAATTTTAGGTAATAATCCATCTTTGCTGATAGAATAAAACATTCTTGATTGAGCCATTAAATCAATTAGAATTACAGAGGTGTAACCAATTAAAATGGCTAAAATTATCGCCTGACTTAACCAGCCATAGGGAGTTTTTTCAATTGCAATTGCAACTGGTGCGCCACTGTTCGCAAAGTCTTTATAGTTTGCTAAACCTGTCATAACATGACCAAACAAGCCAAACAATACGGTACAAACTACCAAAGAACCTATAATTCCGATTGGTAAATCTCTTGCAGGATTTTTAGTTTCCTGTGCAGAAGCAGCAACAGCATCAAAACCAATAAATACAAAAAATACTAATCCGGCACCACGTAAAACACCACTCCAACCAAACTGGCCAAAAGTACCTGTGTTTTCAGGAATGTAAGGATGATAATTTGCCGGGTCGATATATTGCCAGCCAAGTGCTATGAAAACCAACACTACACCAACTTTCAAAAACACAATAATTGCGTTTACAATTGCAGAACCTTTAGTGCCTCTAATTAAAATTGAGGTCATTAATACAACGACTAATGCAGCAGGAATATTAAGAATGCCGTTTACAGTTGTTCCGTCAGCAAGTTTTGCGGTTTCGAAAGGGGATAGTGTAAGCTGCGGAGGAAGATAAATATTTAAACTGGCTAAAAACCGGGTTAAATATTGCGACCAGCTGATGGCAACTGTAGCACAACCTACAGAATATTCTAATACCAAATCCCAGCCAATTATCCAGGCAAAAAGTTCGCCCATTGTAGCGTAAGAATAAGTATACGCACTTCCGGCTACGGGAATCATTGAGGCGAATTCTGCATAGCAAAGTGCTGCAAAACCACAACCTAATGCGGCAATAACAAAAGATAAAGTAACAGCCGGACCTGAGTGATTTGCCGCTGCCAAACCTGTAATGGAAAATAATCCGGCACCGAGGGTTAAACCAACACCAATTAAAATTAAATTGATAGGGCCTAATGTTCTTTTTAATGAACCTTCGCCTTGTTGGTTCGCTTCAGCAACTATGCTGGCTATAGATTTTTTCATGAAAATAATTAACGAACTGCAAAATTATCAAAATATATTAAATCTACCTTGTTTGTAGTGATTTGTTTTTGAATCTGCAAATCTTTAAGTAGAAGTACGATTTTAGGCACTTGCTGATTTGCTGAATATTTGCAAAAGCCTTCGTTATCTAAACCAGATTGAGCCAGATAGCTCCCGATTTTTACATCTGAATAATGTTTCTTATTGGTGCTTTAATTTAGCACAGTTTTCATCGGGACTATAGGCGAAAGCGGGACTGATTTAACCTAAGAATTACTGAATTTGCTTTTCAAAAAACTAGGAAAAACATCTCTTTTATCGAAAAATAAAAATTTACAATTTTAGAAATTAAAATTATTTAACTGATTAACAGCATTTTGTGAATTAATTTTAATTTATTTTAGTACTATGTATTGCATAGTACAATTTAAAACATATATCTTTGTATTATGATAGCAGAAAATACGCAAACACAAATGCGGAAGGGAATTCTGGAATACTGTGTTTTATCAATCATCGCCAGAGGAGAAATTTACGCCTCAGATATAATTGCTGAATTAAGGTCGGCAAAACTTTTGGTGGTTGAGGGCACACTATATCCATTATTAACCAGGCTTAAAAACAACGGTTTATTAAGCTACAACTGGGTAGAATCTACCTCAGGCCCACCCCGTAAATATTACACTTTAACAGAAGATGGCAGGTCGATTTTATCTCAACTCGACCAAACCTGGCAGGAATTAGCCTACGCAGTAGGGGTTTCGCAAAAAGGAGCCAATTCGTAAAAAATTAAAACCGCAAAGAAATGGAAAAGACCATCATCATAAATATAGGCAACACCATCATCCATATTGAGGAGAGCGCCTACGAGCTTTTAAAGGCTTATTTAAACGAAGTGAAACAACATTTTTCTAATCATGCTGATGATTTGGAAATTGTAACTGATATAGAAAATAGAATTGCAGAATTGCTTACCGAGCAAATGGAAGAGCAAAAAAAACAAGTTGTAGATGCTGCAAATGTAGATTTTGTAATTAGCCAAATGGGTAGAGTACAGGATTTTGATGCTGTAGAAGAAGGTGAAGAAGAGCCTGTAATTAATACAAGTTTCCAACCGCAATCGGCAGATAAAAAATTATACCGCGATATGGACGACCGCGTAATTGCAGGTGTTTGTGCAGGTATAGCGCATTACTTAAATTTTGATGCAAGATGGATTAGAATTGCAACCTTTTTACTTGCCTTTTTGGGTGGTTCTGGAATTTTGGTTTATGTTATTTTATGGTTAATAATGCCAAAAGCGAAATCGAGAATTGAAAAAATGGAGATGAAAGGCGAACCTGCAAATCTTCAGGGTTTTCAAAGAAATCTTGATGAAGAATTGCAATCTGTTAGAGAACGCTTGGCTGAAGCAAATAAACATGCACAGCCTTTATTTACAAGATTCGGAATGTTTGTTGGCGAATTTTTTGAATGGTTAGGTAGATTTATCTCAGGAACTGGAAAGGTAATTTTTAAGGTTATTGCAGGTTTCATCATTGTATTTGGAGCTGGTTTATTATTGGCATTAATTGTATCTACTGCAGCTTTTATGGGCTTTTTAGATTCGAGTGTTTATGATTTATTCCCGTTTTCTATTGTGAGTGAGAGTTACCGTGGTGTGATACTTTTCTGGGCATTTATTACTTTGTTCGTGCCAGTTTTAGCTTTGGTTCTGTTTTCTATCCGTGTTGCATTTAATAGACAAGCGATTAACAAAACTTTATCTTTTGCATTGCTGATTATCTGGCTTGCAGGTGTTGCCGGAACAGGTTATTATGTTGCTAAAATATCTTCAGAATTTAAAGAACATGCTGAATTAACACAGTCGTTAGATTTAAAAAGCTTTGATACTTATGTTATAGATATTGATAAAAGTAAGTTTTTTAGCAAAGAAGATAGTGCAACCTATCACATTGATGGGAATGATAAAAACAGAATTGTTGTTGATGATTTTGAAGACCATCCTTTTAGAACACCAAATTTTGTTAGGATTACAATAGAAAAAAGTGAAGGTGCAGCCAGCTTAAGTCAAACTTACGAATCGCAGGGAAAAACCTTTCAACTTGCTTTGCAAAATGCACAAAGCATTAATTACAACTTTCAGCAACGTGATGAGAGGTTAATTTTCAACCCTCGATTTCAATTAAATAAAGGCACAACCTGGAGAAATCAAGAGGTATGGGTAAAACTGAGAATTCCTGTAGGCACTAAAATTATTCTTAAGCAAGATGCTTACCGTTACATTAATAATTATGGTGCTTGGGAATGTGAGGACACGGAAAAAGACAATAATGATTATAGTACCTGGGTAATGACTGAAGATGGTTTAAGGTGTGTTGCACAGTTAAAGGAAGAAGCCGTAAAGAAGCAAAAGCTTAAAGAGGAATTGACTGATTTAGAATTACTGCAAAAAAGCAAAACTACAGATACGATTTATCAGGATTCCGTTTCAAATAGAATTAGGGAAGTGAAAGGTGAGCTAGGTATAGCTACAGAAGAAAACACTGGCAATTAAATAAAAAACATCTAAAGGTTTACGAAGTCATTAGCGAATTGGCAAGGCTTCGTAAATCTGCCTTAGCTTTAGAAAACATGAAAATATTATTTACGCTAATTGCATGCTTTTTAGCATGTGGGGCTTCCTTTGCCCAAAAAATCAATAAACTTTCTGGGAAAGTGATTGATGAAAAAGGTCAGGCTTTGCCTTTTGCTGCCGTAAGAGTTTTAAATTCTCCTGATACAACGATAGTTAAGAGCGGTTCTACCAATGTTGATGGAGAATTTTTAATCGAAGGATTAAAATCTGGCAATTACGTTTTATCTGTTTCGATGGTTGGTTATAAACCTACAAAAACAGCAAGTTTTGCATTACTTAACGATTTGAAACTACATACAATCACCGTTGAAAGCACTGTTAAGCAATTAAAAGAGGTAAGCATTATCGCGAAAAAACAATTTGTTGAACATCAGATTGATAAAACGGTTTTGAATGTTGAAGGTAGCATTGTCTCATCTGGAAGTACCGCTTTGGAAGTTTTGGAAAAAGCACCAGGTGTGCAGGTCGACAGGCAAAATGAGCAAATAAAGCTGAATAATAAAACAGGCGTTACAATTATGATTGATGGAAAAACAAATTTTTTATCAGGTGCCGATGTTACAACATTATTAAGCAATATGAGCAGCGACCAGATTGCAACAATCGAACTCATCACCAATCCATCTTCTAAATATGATGCATCTGGAAATGCCGGAATCATAAACATCAAATTGAAAAGAAATAAGGCTTATGGTACAAATGGTACTGTTTCGGTTAATGGCGGACAAGGTATAATGCCCGATTCTCCGACAGATTTAGTGCGTGCAGGTGTTAACTTAAACTTAAATCACCGTGAGGGTAAATGGAATATTTTTGGGAATGGTGCAGTAGCGAGAAAATCTAACTTTAACAATACATTTTTAACCCGAACTACTTTTGCTAATGGTTTAGCTAGTGCTTTTACACAAGATTTCGACAGAAAAAATAAAGGTGTTGGTTTTCAGGGAAAACTTGGAGCAGATTATTATGCTTCAGAAAAAACTGTTTTTGGTGTAATGGTTGATGCAAATACGGTAAATACCAAGCTTGATAATTTTAGTAATACTTTTATTAGAGAAGTTCAATCTAACATAACAAGTACAAATTCTGTATTGCAAAATGCTTATTCAAAATCTCCGGCAAATAATTTTACAGCCAATTTCAACATTAAACACGATTTTAATAAAACCGGTAAAAACATCACTTTCGATGCTGATTATTCTAATTTTAATAACAAAAGAGATGAACAATTTGATGCCCGTTATTTAAACCAAACTGGACAACAAACGAATGCTACTTTGCTAAGAAATAATACCGATGCCAACATTGATATTTTCGCTGCGAGAACAGATTTAACCCTTCCGATTAATAAAACAATGAAAGTTGAAACGGGTTTAAAAAGTAGTTATGTTGTAACCAATAACGATTTTTTATCAGAACAGTTTTTATCAGGCAACTGGCAAAACGATTTGGGCAAATCGAATAATTTTATCTACAAAGAAAACATTAACGCGGCTTATGTAAATTTCGCTAAGGAATGGAAGGTTTGGCAAATTCAACTTGGTTTAAGAGCAGAACATACGCACTCAAACGGAAATTCGGTAACCAGTAATAAAGAGGTTGATAGAAATTATTTATCGCTGTTTCCAACTGTTTTTGTAAACCAGAAAGTTACTGAAAACAATAATATTCGTTATTCATACAGCCGCCGTGTTGATAGACCAAATTACCAACAGCTTAATCCATTTGCGTTTTACATGGATCCATATGCTGTTGACCAGGGAAATCCCTATTTAAAACCTCAATTTACTGATAATTTCGAAGTTAGTTACAGCTATAAACAATTATCATTTTCTTTGAATTACTCTGATACCAGAGATATGATAACGCAGATTAGTCAACAAGATGAAGTAACCAGAATAGTAAATGTTATCCGTCAGAATCTTGGGCGTGCTCAAAACTATTCTGCGGGTGTTTATTTCCCTTTAAAAGTTGTTAAATGGTGGAATATGCAAAACAACGCCAGTGTTTATTACAACAAATTTGCGGATGGAAATTTAGAAGGTGCACCTTTCCTTTCATCTAAAGTTGCATACAATTTTAATTCAACCCAGCAATTTACCCTAGCAAATAATTTTAGTGCCGAAATTAGTTTTTGGTACTCATCACCAAAAATTTCGGGTGTTGAACAAACCACAATTTCTCAATATGCATTAAATGCAGGTATTCAAAAAAGCATGTTAAATAAGAAACTGAAATTAAGATTAAATATGGATGATATTTTTCTAACGAACCGTTGGGAAGGGAAATTGGAATATCAAAATGTTAATCTGAATGTTTCGAATAGATATACCAGCAGAAGGGCGAACTTTAGTGTTAGCTACGCTTTTGGCAATCAAAATGTAAAATCGGCCAGAACAAGAAATACCGCAACTGATGATATGAAAGGCAGAGCCGGAGGTAATTAATGATTTGAAAATAAATACATATGATGATGAAAAATATAACCTTTTGCCTTAGTTTACTTGTTATGGTATTAACTTTTGGCTGTACAAATAACAACTCACACTTAAGTTTAAAAACAAGTGATACAAAAACAACTTTTGCTTTTGAAGCAACTTATCCAGTAAGTAAAACTGATAAGCTTGAAACGTATTTTCAGAAAGAAATTAATAATGAGTTGCCTTTAGACCAATTTGTAGATGCGACTGTAAGTTTAGCTTCCGGAGAGAAGTTTCATTTAAAAGCTACCGAAGGTAACTTGAAGATAAAATATAACAAAGTTAATAGCGATGTAGAAGGTTATATGAAAGTTAAGAAGCTAACGGAGGGAATTAGTAAAATATTGAGGGATTAGCAATTATCCTGGTTATCATTGCGAGGTATGAAGCAATCTTAATGCTATAGCTTTTACAAAATAATATTAATGAGATTGCTTCTTGCCTCGCAATAATGGATTAAATTGGAATTTTGAGCAACGTTTAAATTACAACACAAAACTTGTTAAATACAATTGTAATTTGAAACTTGCATATTCAATTTTAAGTCCTGCTAACATGAAGAAATACATTATCCTAATATTTATTGCTCAGTTTTTTATTTTAACATCTTTTGCTCAAAATAAACCTCCTTTTTGGGATGATGTTCAAACTATAAAAAAGTACGACCAAATGTTTAAGCCACCAGTAAATCCGGTGTTGTTTGTTGGTAGTTCTTCAATAAGAAAATGGGATGATTTAACGCAGGTTTTTGCAAAATACAATGCACTAAACAGAGGTATTGGTGGTGCAGTGGTTAACGATATTACACGATATTTAAACGATATCGTTTTTCCATATAACCCTCGTCAGATTATTATTTACGTTGGCGAAAACGATATTGTGAACGATAACGTTACTGCCGATACGGTTTTAAACAGGACCATAAATTTATATAAATCTATCAGAGCTAAATTACCAAACGTGCCAATTGCTTACATTTCTATAAAGCCAAGCCCCAGCAGAGATAAATTTCGAGATAAAGCTATCGGTGCAAATGCATTAATTAGAAATTTCTTATCGGGAGAAAAAAATACAGCATATATCGATATTTTTCCTTCAATGCTAAAAGATGGAAAAGGTAGAACAGAACTTTATGTAGGTGATATGCTCCACATGAACGCTGCTGGTTATGCAATTTGGAAAAAGGCAGTAAAACCTTATCTGATTAAATAGTAGGTTAGTAGAAATCAAGGTTAGCGAATTAAATTTTATATATTTAATATTGTATAAGATCCTTCCTCCCTAACCATGAAGAAATTATTCCTTCTCGTCATCTCTTTTTTTCTAATTTTTAAAATTGCTTATGCTCAAGATTTACTTGGCATTCCGCAAATAGTAAACTACAATAACGAACAATACAACGGCGGCGTTCAAAATTGGGACGTTCAGCAAGATAAAAACGGCATTTTATATTTTGGTAACAATGAGGGATTATTAACCTTTAACGGGCGGTATTGGAATATCTATCGCCTGCCAAATTTTACTTCAGTTCGTTCTTTAGGCATCGATTCAAAGAATAGAATTTACGTTGGTGCACAAGACGAATTTGGTTATTTCTTCCCCGATGGGCAGGGAATTTTAAAATATACTTCATTAGTTCATCTCGTTCCGGAAAAGCTGCGCAAAATTGCAGATATATGGGATATTTCAATCATTAACGATGAAGTATTCTTTCGCTCAGTTAACATTGTTTTACATTATAAAGACGATGTTATTAAAGCCTACAAACCCAACGAATCATGGTCTTTTTTAGGTAAGGCCAATAATAAAATCTTTGCTCAATCGAGGTACGAAGGTTTATTGGTGTATGATAAAGAAATTTGGAAGCCTTTTTGTACAGATGAAGTGCTAAAACAAATTTCAATCAGCTCAATTTCTTCTTACAATGGCGATACTTTAATCGTTTCTACGTTAAAAAAGGGCTTTTTTCTGATTTATAATAACCAGCTTATTCCAATGAAAACAAAGTTGGATAATGTGTTTTTTAACGATAGAATTTTCTTCGCTTCTCAAATAAACAAAAATTTGTATGCTGTAGGTACAACATCAGGCGGTGTTTATTTAATGAATAAAAATGGTGAGGCATTACAGAAATACAATTACAAAGAAGGCTTGCAAAACAACAACGTAAGAGGGATTTTGCTTGATAAAAACAAGAATATGTGGTTGGCCCTGGATGATGGTATTGCTTACGTTGCAATTAATAGCGCCGTTAAAAGCATCTCACCCGATAGAAACAAACAGGTTACTAGTTATGCCTTTCGAAAAGTTAACCAGAACATTTACATCGGAACATCAAACGGACTTTACACTTCTAAAATTAATCAGAATGCACAAGATCTAAGTTTATCTGCAGCGAATTTTGAAGAAGTAAAAAATACAAAAGGCCAGGTATGGGGATTAAATGAAATTAATAATCAACTATTGATGGCGCATGAAGATGGCGTTTCTGTTATTAATGGCAACATAGCATCGCAAGTTTATGCTTTGCCAGGAACATGGATGTTTCAACCTTTAGAAAATGTTTTTCCTGCCAAGGATGTTTTAGCCGGAACTTATTTGGGATTACAAAAGATTAACTACGTTAATGGCAACTTCACTAATGGTGGTAAAATTGATGGCATTTCTGAAACGCTAAGGTTTATTGTGGTTGATAATGAGGATAACATCTGGGCATCGCATCCGTATCATGGCGTGTATAAATTCGAACTCTCTCCAGATAAAAAAAGAGTAGTAAAAAATACACTTTTTGGTCAGAATAGCGGATTGCCATTTAAACTTTATAACTATGTGTTTCGCATAAAAAATCGCGTTGTCATCGCCACAACTGATGGTATTTATGAATATGATCAGAAACAAAAGCGTTTCATAAGGTTTAATATGTTTGGCAATGCTCTGAATAGTGTTCCAATTCAGTATTTAAAGGAAGATAATGAAGGTAACGTATGGTTTGTAAGCAACAAAAAAGTTGGGATTATTGATTTTCACAAACCATCAGGAGCAAATGCTTTTAGTATTTTTTATCTGCCAGAGCTGGATGGTAAAGTTGTTGGTGGTTTTGAGTCTATTTATCCTTTGGATAATGAAAATGTTTTCATTGGGGCAAACAAAGGAGCATATCATGTTAATTATGATAAATATGTAGAAAATATAACCAAACCATCGGTTTTAATTGGCTTGGCAAAATTGCTGGGTAAAAAGGATAGTCTGGTTTTTGGTGGTTATTTTATAAAAAATGGCTCATTGATTTCAAAACAGGATGTATCAATGCTTCCTGAATATAGTAATGAGCTAAACTCCATCCATTTTGAATTTTCATCAACTTTGTTCGAACACGAGAAAAATACCAAATTTAGCTATCAGCTGGTTGGTTTTGATGATGAATGGTCTGCCTGGAATATTAAAAGCGAAAAGGATTATACTAATCTTCCGGCAGGTAAGTATATATTTAATGTAAAAGCCCGAACAGATGCAGGTAATCAATCTGAAGTTGCAAGCTATAGTTTTGTGGTGTTGCCTGCATGGTATAGCACAATATGGATGAAAATTGCCTATTTCATAATATTCGCATTGCTGTTAAGGTTGTTAATTAGGTGGCAAAAGAAAAAACATAATAAGGAGCAGGAGCGCATGAGTTATATGCACCAGCTTGAATTGGATAGAACAGAAAAGGAAATCGTACGTCTTCAAAATGAAAAACTTGAAGCTGATGTTACCTATAAGAACAAGGAGCTATCTACAATGACTATGCATTTGGTGCAAAGAGGCAAGGTTTTGGCTAAAATTAAAGAGGTAATCTCAAGTGTTATCAAAAATCAGGATGATGTTATTACTGAAAATTCTCCCAGTTTTAGGCATTTAATTCGTTTGATAAAAGATGTTGAAAAGAAAGATCAGGAGCTTGATCATTTAAGTGTACACTTTAATAATGTTAATACAGAGTTTTTTAACAAGCTAAAAGATCAATATCCTGATCTTAGTCAAAACGATCTGAAGTTCTGCGCTTACTTGTGCATGAATTTATCATCAAAAGAAATGGCGCAACTGATGAATGTTACCATAAAAGCAGTAGAAGTTGGTCGATATCGCTTAAGAAAAAAGCTACAATTAAAGCCAGATATTAATCTTTATGAGTTTCTTATAGAGATTTCGAGGTCTAAAAAGGCAGTAAATTGATGTGTAATTCTCTTTTTTAAACATTAAAGTCTGTAAATTTTAACAATCTTATAATCAATATTTTAGGTTTTTGTAGTAGTGCTTATGTAGTGCCTAAAGTAGTGCTTTGTCTGCCTAAAACAAACTTTGTAGGGTTTGTGTAGCACAAGAAAATTACACAATTGCGAAACTCGTGTATAGATTTGATTTATGAATACGGCACCAAACCGTATCAAACTAACCAAATATTAACTTAAAATTTATTTCTATGAGAGGAAGATTTACATTCGTATTCTTCATTTACTGTATCATGGCAATTCCCCTGGCATTATTTGCTCAAGACATTGCCATTACAGGAAAGGTAACAGACCAGAAAGATGGAACTCCCATGTCAGGTGTTACAGTTAAAGTTGAAGGCACATCCCGAGCTGCATCTACTGATGCATCAGGTGTATTTTCAATTCAGGCTCCGGTTGGAGCAAGATTAACAGTAAGTTTATTAGGAATGGTTACACAAACCGTAACCGTACCAACAGGAGGCAGAATTAATGTTGCATTGGCAACTGATAGTAAAGACTTAACTGATGTTGTTGTTGTTGGTTATGGTTCGCAAAAGAAAAGCGTAGTAACCGGTGCAATATCTAGTGTTAAAGCGAAGGATTTAGAAGCCATGCCAATTAACCGTGTTGAACAGGCATTGCAAGGTAGAACTTCGGGTTTAACTATTGCTGCCAATAATGGTCAGCCTGGTACAGCATCTACAGTAAGAGTTAGGGGTTTTACATCTTTTGCTTCATCTGGAAATAACGATCCTTTATGGGTAGTTGATGGTGCTATTGTTGATAATGGTGGTATTGGTTACTTAAATCAAAACGATATTGAATCGATTGAGGTTTTAAAAGATGCAGCATCTCAAGCCATTTACGGTGCCAGAGCTGCAAATGGTGTAATCATAATTTCAACTAAAAAAGGTAGAGCAGGTGGTTTATCTATAAATTACAATGGTTTTTATGGTACAATGGCACCTGCTAAAAAGCTAAACTTGTTAAATGCTACGCAGTATGCAACAATAAGAAACGAATCTGCAGTTAATTCTGGTCTAGCTGCTCCATATGCAAATCCGGCAGCATTTGGTGAAGGAACTGACTGGCAATCAGTAATTTTTAATAACGATGCACGCAGACAAACACACGAATTCAGTATATCTGGAGGAAGTGAAAAAGCAACGTTCTATACATCTTTCGGGTATTTAGATTTAAACGGTATTGTAGCAAGTCCAATTTCTAATTTTAACAGAGCTAACATTCGTATTAACTCTACGTTTAAGCCAGCAAAATGGATAACAATTGGTGAAAACTTAGGATACAGCCATGCAGTTAATCAAAGTTTAGGAAATACAAATAGCGAATTTGGAGGTCCGTTGAGTTCTGCAATTAACTTAGACCCAATTACACCAGTAATTGAAACAAATGTTGCAGCTGCAGCTGCGTCTCCATATACAATTGCAAATGTAAAGAGAGACCCTGTAACTGGTTTTCCTTATGGCATTTCTCCGGTAGTTGGACAGGAAATGTCTAATCCTTTGGCTTACATCCAAACAAGATTAGGTAATTATAGCTGGGATCATAATATAGTTGGTAATGCTTTCGTGGAGGTTGAACCTATCCAGAATTTAAAATTCAGAACCCAACTGGCTACTAAACTGGCTTTTTATGGTGCTGAATCGTTTACACCATTATTCTATTTAAACTCATCGAGCCAAAATAGTAAGGCATCTTTTAACAGAGAGATGAATACAATTTTGAATTACAACTGGGAAAATACAGTGAGCTATCAAAAATCTTTTGGTAAGCACCACGCTTTTGCCGTTTTAGGTCAAGGTTATTACATGGATAACAATCAAAGAGGTATCAACGTAAATTTCCAGAATGTAATTGCAACCGATTTTTATTCGGCAAATATGCAATACAAACCTGTTACTGCTGATATTCTTGCAGGTGGCTACGATAATACTTTACACGTTGTAAACTCATTATTTACCAGAGTAACCTATGATTATGATGAGAAGTATTTATTTTCAGGTGTTATTCGTCGTGATGGTTCTTCTCGTTTTGGTAGCAATAACAGATTCGGTTATTTCCCATCAGCATCTGTGGGTTGGGTACCAACAAAAGAAGATTTCTGGCCAGAAAACAAAATTATTAACACTTTAAAATTACGTGGTAGTTATGGTGTTACGGGTAACGATGCAATAGGTGATTTCCGTTTTGTTTCTTTAGTAGGTAGCGGACGTAACTATACATTCGGCACAACAGATGTAAGTACAATTGGTTGGAGTCCGGCTGCTTTATCAAACCCTGATTTGAAATGGGAAGAAACCCGTCAAACGGATATTGGTTTTGACATGACTTTCTTAACAGACTTCAATTTAGGCTTCTCTTGGTACAAGAAAAAAACTGTTGGCGTTTTGCAAACACCTGATATTCCTCTATACGTAGGTGCAGCAGGTGGTGCGGCACAAAATGTTGGAGATATGCAAAATACAGGTCTAGAGTTTGAATTAGGTTATCGTAAAAAAATCGGTGAATTTAACATTGGTGTAAATGCGAACATCTCAACCTTGAAAAATAAGGTTACAAAACTATTACCTGGCAAAACGTTTATTGAAGATAACGCACAAAGCTTCCAGACAATGGGTAACTTCACTCGTACAGGTTTAGGTCGTGCTTTTAACGAATTTTATGGTTACGAAAGCATTGGTATTTTCCAAACTCAAGCAGAGGTTGATGCTTACAGAGGCCCAGGAGGAACGATTTTACAACCTAATGCAAAACCTGGTGATATTAAATATGCCAATCTTGATGGTAACGAATCTATAACAGCTGCAGATCGTACCTATTTAGGTAGTCCACTTCCAAAATTCACATACGGTGTAACTCTGAATTTAGCTTACAAAAACTTCGACTTAGTAGCTTTTGGTAATGGTGCAGGTGGAAATATGATTTTCCAGGGTTTACGTAGGCTAGATGTAACATTTGCAAACTGGCAAACCTCAATTTTAGATCGTTGGACTCCAAGCAATCCTTCTGCAACTCAGCCTAGAGTAGTACAGTCTGACCCTAATGGAAACAATACTAAATTCTCGAAAAAATATTTAGAAGCGGGTGATTATTTCAGATTGAAAACACTTCAGCTTGGATATGCTTTACCATCAAATTTAACTCAGAAAATCGGCGCACAAAAAGTTCGCGTATATGTGATGAGTGAAAATCTTTGGACAATTACTAACTACACTGGTTACGATCCGGAAATTGGCGGAACTGTACTTGGTGTTGATAGAGGTGTGTATCCTCAAGCTCGTTCGTTTATGGTTGGTTTACAAGTTGGATTTTAAAATTATTTAAAAATGAAAAAGAATATTTTATGTTTTGCAGCTTTAGTAGCTGCTTCACAACTAATAGTTTCTTGTCAAAAACAATTGGATGTAAATCCAAGAGAACGTATTTTGGAATCAAGCTATTACACAACACCACAACAAGCATTTAATGGTTTAGTAGCAGTTTACGATCAATTGGGTAACCAGGGTTCAGGCTACATTACCAAGCTTAATATTTTTGCTTCAGGCTCAGATGATCACTATGCTGGTGGAGATTCACCTTCAGATTTAGGTGATTTACAAGCAATGAATAATTACACCGTAACCTCTCTTGCCGGAGCGCCAAGTTATTTATGGGGTAAAGGTTTTACCGGAGTTTACAGAGCAAATGTTCTATTAGATAAAATTGAAAACATCCAGATGGATGCTACAACTAAAGCCAGATATATTGCTGAGGCAAAGGCTTTGAGAGCTATCTTTTATTTCGATTTGGTTCGTATCTTCAAAAATATCCCATTGATATTGAAGCCAATTGAGCCAGCACAAATGTTTGATGTTGTTCAGGTACCTGCTGCTGATATTTATAAGCAAATAGAGGCCGATTTAACTTCATCTCTTACAGCTCTGCCAACAACTATTCCAGCTGCAGAAAATGGTCGCTTGGGTCAAGGCGCAGTTCATGCTGTTTTAGGTAAAGTATATTTGTGGCAAGAGAAATGGGCTCCGGCTGCTGCTGAGTTTGCCTTAGTAAATGGAACCGCTCCTGGTTCAAGCACTTATGGCTATAAATTACTTCCCAATTTTGCTGATTTATGGAATGTGAAAAATAAATTCAATTCCGAATCAATAATAGAACTTGCTTACAATACAACTTCGAATATGGGATGGGGTAACGTTGGTAGTGGAGAAGGTAATGTTATGGGCATCTTAGTTGGTCCTCGTAATTATGTTCCTAAAATTGCTGCTCAGGCGCCAGATTATGTTTCAGGTTGGAGTGTTATGCCAATTACACAAGAATTATTTGATTTAATTCACTATGATCCACGTAACAAGCCAACAGTTGCAAACTTAGATAGTTTGGAAAAAGCAGGCATTGTTACTTACAAACATGCTAATGCAAATACTGGTTATTTTGTTGAGAAATATGCAGGTAGAGTTTCTACCAAAGCAGCTTCAGGGCAATTGGAGTTAAACTTCGGACAAAATATGTATGAAATTCGTTTGGCTGATACATACCTGATGGAAGCAGAAGCATTGTTAAAAAGCGGTGCTGCGGTTGGTGCAGGTTCTAGAGCTTATATCATGTTTAATGCAGTAAGAGCTCGTATCAACTTAAATCCAGTTGCTGTTACGATGGACAATATTATGAAAGAGAGACGCCTTGAACTTGTTGCTGAAGGACAACGTTGGTTTGATTTGGTTCGTTGGGGATTAGCGCCATCAAAATTAGCCTTCAAAGGTTTTGTTGCTAATAAAAATGAAACCTTACCAATTCCTGAAAGAGAATTGGCAAATTCAAAAATTCTTCAAAGTAAAGAGTGGGGCGGCACTAAATAACCGAAATTAAAGGGGTGGATTTTCATCTGCCCCTTTTTATTGCATCAAAAAAATAATTCTAATCTTCTACCGTATAAATCTCTTGCCATTATGAAATTAAAGGCGATAAGCTATTGCTTTGTATTAATTTTAGGTGCTTCGGCCTTGAAAACAACTGCACAAAATAATGTAATTACATGGCTTACAAAGGCCGACCGTTCAGTATTGTTTACAAAGCAAAATCAAGTTTTAACGTTTTCAGTTACTCAAAATAATAATCCTACCATCACTGTAAACGACAAACAGACTTACCAACCAATTGATGGATTTGGCTATTCGCTTACAGGCGGCAGTGCACAACACATCATTAATATGTCTGCGCCTGCAAGAGCTGCTTTATTGAAAGAATTATTTGCTACTGATGGGAATAACATTGGAGTAAGCTATATCCGTTTGAGTATTGGCGCTTCTGATTTAAACGAAAAAGTATTTTCATATAATGATTTACCTGAAGGTGAGACAGACCTACAACAAGAAAAATTTGATTTAGGATTGGATAAGGCAGATGTAATCCCCGTAATGAAGGAAATTCTTGCCATTAACCCAAAAATTAAAATTTTAGGTTCACCATGGTCTCCACCATTGTGGATGAAAACCACTTACGATGCAAGAGGCGGAATGCTTAAGCCTGAGTTTTACGATGCTTATGCCAAATATCTGGTAAAGTACGTTCAGGAAATGAAAAAGCAAGGAATCATTATCGATGCAATTACTGTTCAAAATGAGCCACTGCATCCGGGTAATAATCCAAGCTTGTTAATGGTTGCGCCAGATCAGGCTATTTTTGTAAAACAGAGTTTGGGTCCCGCTTTTAAAAAAGCGGGTTTAAACACCAAGCTTATAATTTACGATCATAATGCCGATCGTCCTGATTATCCAATTACAATTCTTGATGATAAGGAAGCCAGAAAATACATCGATGGCTCTGCTTTTCACCTTTATGGTGGTAAAATTGAAGCATTAACAGATGTTCACAATGCACATCCTGATAAGAATATTTACTTCACCGAGCAAATGGTGGTCGAAAGACCGGGTTCATCAAACATAAACATCATTAACCCAGTAAGCCGATTAATTATTGGTGCAACACGCAATTGGGCAAGAAATGTTTTAGAATGGAATTTAGCTGCGGATTCTGAAAATAAACCTTTTACCGATAGAGGCGGTTGCCCATCTTGTCAAGGCGCAGTAACCATTGATAAAGACAACGTAAGCAGAAATATTGCTTATTATTCAGTCGCCCATGCATCAAAATTTGTGCGCCCGGGTTCTGTTCGGATTGCTTCAAACGAGACAGCCAATTTACCGAATGTAGCATTTAAAACTCCTACAGGATTAAAAGTTTTAATCGTAGCAAATACTGCAAAGGAAACGCAAAATTTCAACATCAATTTCAACAGAAAACTGGTTTCTGCAACGCTTGGTAAAGGCGATGTTGCAACTTATACTTGGTAGCACCCTACATCTAAATCAAATCTTAAACTGAAAAACGAATTATATGTCTAATCAAATATTTAACAAGCACCTAAACCTTAAAATCGTCACTGCCCGAAAATACATTGTATTAATTTTCTGTTTTACGTTATTTGCATATAACAGCTTTTCTCAAGGTTTTTTAAAGGCTGATGGAAAGCGTATCATCAACGGAAAGGGAGAAAATGTGCTACTTCGTGGTTTTGGTTTAGGCGGATGGATGTTGCAAGAAGGTTATATGCTTAAAATTAATAAAGATGGGCAACAACATAAAATACGCGAACGTTTGGTTGATTTAATGGGCGAGAAGCAAACCGAAGAGTTTTACACTGCATGGTTAAACAACCATACCCGTAAAATTGATATCGATTCTTTGAAAGCATGGGGTTTCAACTCTGTTCGTTTGCCAATGCATTATAACTTATATACACTTCCGGTAGAAAGAGAGCCTGTTAAAGGCAAAAATACCTGGCTGGAAAAAGGTTTTGCATTAACTGATAGTTTACTGGCTTGGTGCAAGGCAAATAATATGTACTTGATTTTGGATTTACATGCTGCACCGGGCGGACAAGGAAATGATGCCAATATCTCAGATCGTGATGCTTCAAAACCAATGCTTTGGGAAAGTGAAGCCAATCTTCAGAAAACAATTGCTTTGTGGACTAAGCTTGCTGAGCGATATAAAAATGAAGAATGGATTGGCGCTTATGATATCATCAACGAGCCTAATTATGGTTTTTCTAATCCAGAACAAGATAAAAACGGAACACAGGAAAAGTTAAATGCACCGCTAAAAAAATTAATGGTTGATATTACAAAAGCCATTCGTGATGTTGATCAAAAACACCTCATCATCATAGAGGGTAATGGGTGGGGAAATAATTACAATGGTGTTTTTCCCCTGTGGGATAAAAATATGGCTATTAGTTTTCATAAATATTGGAATTATAACGATCAGGCTTCAATAACGCACATGATTAAAGCCCGCGACGAGCAAAATGCTCCAATTTGGTTAGGCGAAACTGGCGAAAATTCAAATACATGGTTTACCGATGCTATAAGTCTTCTAGAAAGAAACAACATTGGCTGGGCGTGGTGGCCACTAAAAAAGATTGGCGCAAATAATCCAATGGAGATAAAATCGAATCCAAACTACGATAGTGTTGTTAACTATATGAATAAAGGTGGCGATAAACCAAAAGAAAGTAATGTTTACAGCGGGGTAATGGAGCTTGCCATTCACACGAAATTAGAAAATACCATCATCCATAAAGATGTGATTGATGCCATGATTCGCCAACCGCATACTACAGAAACCAAACCATTTAAACTTCATTCAATTAAGAATGGAAGTATAATTAATGCAGTCGATTTTGATTTAGGCCGAAATGGTTATGCCTACTTCGATTTGGATACAGCAGATTATCACACTGCAACCAATAAAAGAACAACAGGTAATAAAGGATGGATGTACAGAAACGATGGCGTGGATATTTCAAGAGATTCTACTCAATACGAAAAGTATTATGTTTCGAGTATTGAACAAGGCGAATGGTTGCAGTACACTATTCAGGTAGGGCAAAAGGGAATTTATACCTTAAAACTTAATACTGCTACCGATAAAGAGGGGGCAAATCTGAGCATCCTAGTTAATGGAAAAACAGTAAATGGAAATGTGAAAATTCCGAATACAGGAAACCTGAAAAAATTTGCAATCGTTGATGTGAAAAATGTAAGCCTTAATGCAGGTAAGCAAGTCATAAGAATATTATCAAACACAGGTGGATATAATTTTAGCTATATTCAATTTGTAAAATAAACTAACAAATCTTCTCTTGTGTTGAAGCGCTATAAACGCATTTTATTTATCCTCACCTTTTTGGTTGCAGTAGTTGTAATCCTATCAAGGTGTATGAATGCTGCGGATAAAATTCCTGACGATGTTAGGGGTGAAAACTATGCGGGTGCTAAAACTTGTGTAAAATGCCATGCAGATATTTCTAAGTCATTTGCGCATAATGCACATGGAAATAGTTCGTCCGCAGTGTCAGCACAGAATCTGAATAAATTTTTAACTACCGATTCAAACACTTTTGTTTTTAACAATGAGATGAAAGTTGTGGTAGAGCAACGCGACAGTGGAATTTATCAGGTTGGTTACTTTAACGGAAAGCAAGTCAGAGTTCAAAGATTTGATATTGCTTTTGGTTCTGGCGAAAAGGCTTTTACTTATGCTTACTGGAAGGATAAAAAACTATTCCAATTACCATTATCTCATTTTTCAGAAATTAAAACCTGGGCTAACAGTCCGGGTTTTCCTGTAAACACCATGTATTTCGATAGAGTAATCACAAGTCGTTGCCTGGAATGCCACAGCTCGTTTGTGAAAACACAAACTAAGCAAGTATCGGCTTTGCAAATTGATGAGGAAATGGAAAAAGGCTCGTTAATTTACGGAATTGATTGCGAGCGATGCCATGGTCCGGCGAAACAACACGCTGTTTTTCATCTGGAGAATCCAAAAGAGAAAGCCCCAAAATTTATTACGAGTTATAAAACACTAAGCCGTAAGCAAAAGATGGATGCTTGCGCCGTTTGCCATTCCGGAAATACGTTAACAACCATTCAAAGCGTTTTCAACTTTCAACCCGGAGATAATCTTGATAATTTTTATGCCCAGGATTTTGTTTCATTTGGCGGTGCAAATCCCGATGTGCATGGAAATCAATCGGCCATGCTTGAAGGGAGCATGTGCTACCGTAAAAGTGAAATGACTTGCCAATCTTGCCACAATACGCACGAAAGCATCAAAGGTAAGCTAAACGTTTATTCGCAACGTTGTATAAGTTGCCATCAAACTCAAAAACATACTAAAGAAACACTTGCAAAAGGTATTTTAAAGGCAAATTGTATCGATTGCCATATGCCAATGCAAGCTTCAAAATTAATTTCATTTCAAACTGCGGGCAATAAAAATGTAAATCCATATTTACTACGTTCGCATCATATTGGTATTTATCCGGTTCAAAAATAGAACTTTAGCAAAGTATTAATCCTGTTAAATAAAAAAATAAGTGGCGTAAACGTGTTGGTAATTCGTACATTTGGTTTCTTTGTTCAATCGATTATCCTGTATGCGTATAAAATTTTATTTGCTGTTTTCTCTATTCGTTTTAATCAATCAATTCGCATTTGCACAAAAGAAATTTAACCTTAGTGGAACCATCCGCGATGCTGCAAGTGGCGAAACACTAATTGGAGCAACTGTAAAATTAAGTGGCAAAACTTCTACCGGGACCTTAACAAATGATTATGGTTATTTTGCTTTAACGCAGCCTGAAGGTGATTATACAGTAATTATCAGCTATGCTGGATATCAATCTGTCTCAAAAATAATTAACCTGAATAAGGACATCAAGCTTAATGAGGAGCTAAAATCAGCAAATGATTTGGCTGAGGTAACCGTAAGTGCAAACAACCGTAAAAATGAAAATGTAAAAAGTGCACAAATGGGACTCGAAAGAGTCGATATGAAATCACTAAATTCTATTCCGGTTTTATTGGGCGAAAAAGATGTTTTAAAAACCATTCAACTTTTGCCTGGTGTAAAATCTGGAGGCGAAGGTAATACCGGTTTTTATGTGCGTGGCGGCGCAGCAGATCAAAATCTGATAATATTAGATGAGGCCGTTGTGTACAATTCATCACATTTGCTGGGTTTCTTCTCTACTTTTAATGCTGATGCAATTAAAGATGTAAGTTTGTACAAAGGCGGAATGCCAGCTCAATATGGTGGTCGTTTGTCATCCGTATTGGATGTAAAAATGGATGATGGTAACAATAAAGAGTTCAAGTTTCAGGGCGGGATTGGTTTAATTGCATCGAGATTAAAAGCCGAAGGACCAATTGTTAAGGATAAAGGTTCGTTTATGGTTAGTTTCCGCAGAACTTATATCGATTTATTTCTTCGGGCTTCGCCAGATTCGGCAATAAATGGCAGTACGTTAAACTTTTACGATATAAACGCAAAGGCCAACTATAAAATTGATGATAAAAATACAATTTACCTATCGGGATATTTTGGGAAGGATAACATCGGCGTTAAAGATTTATTCGAGAACAATTGGGGCAACGTAACCACTACTTTAAGATTGAACCATATTTTTAGCGATAGATTATTTTCCAATACATCGCTAATCTACAACAACTACAATTATACTGTTCGTTTACTTAACGATGTTACAAATTTTAAAGCGACGTCTTTAGTTCGGGATTTTAATTTCAAGCAAGATTTTCAGTATTTCAGCAATAAACACATCGTTAGGTTTGGCTTAAATGCAACGCATCATCGTATTTCTCCAATTGATATCGAAAGCACCACACCGCAATCTCAGGTAAATTCTTTAACTCAAGAGAAACGTTATGGTTTAGAAAGTGCAGTTTATGTATCTGATGAATGGGCAGTAACCGAAAAATTGAATTTGCTTTATGGCGTTCGCCTTGCTGCTTTTTCTCTTTTAGGTCCGGGGAATTTTAGTAATTACGATGCAAGTGGAAATATTCTGAACACCGAAAATGTAGCAAGCGGAAAGTTTTATAAAAATTATTTGAATCTAGAACCTCGACTATCAATGAGTTATCTTTTTAATGAGGAGAACTCAATCAAGGCATCTTATAACAGAAATACGCAAAACATTCACATTCTAACCAATGCTACATCAAGTTCGCCTACAGACCAATATGTTTTAAGCAGCAATAACATAAAACCCGAAATTGCCGACCAGGTTTCGATGGGTTATTTTAAAAATATTGATGATAACGCTTATGAATTCTCTGGAGAGGTTTATTATAAGTGGCTTCAAAACCAGATAGATTATAAAAATGCGGCTCAACTTCTTGCAAATTCAAATGTAGAATCAGAATTATTATATGGAACCGGAAGAGCTTATGGTTTGGAATTGTTTTTCAAGAAAAAATTCGGAAAGCTTAATGGATGGGTAGGTTATACATTATCCAGAACAGAAAGAATGTTTGCCGAATTAAACAATGGCAACTATTTTCCAGCGAGGCAAGATAGAACGCATGATGTATCAGTTGTTGGAATTTATAACCTGAATAAACGATGGACATTCTCTTCGAGTTTTATCTATAGCACAGGTAATGCAGTTACATTTCCGGCAGGAAAATATAGAGTTAATAGCCAAACAGTTTATTATTACACCGAGAGAAATGCAGGCAGAATGCCTTATAACATGCGTTTAGATGTTAGCGCAACTTTAGAAGGTAAAAATACAGGCCGTTTCCAATCCAGTTGGAATTTTGGAATCTATAATTTACTGGCTCGTAAAAATCCTTATTCAATCGAATTTATTAACGACCCGAACGACCCAGGTAAAACTGTTGCCGAGCAAACCTCATTATTTGGTTTGATACCATCTGTAACCTGGAATTTTAAATTTTAAGCGTATGAAAAAATTTATTTTATATATTTTTCTCTGTTTAGTTTTTACTTCTTGCAGAAAAATTATTGATGTTAATACCAATAATGCGGAGCCTCAAATTGTAATTGAAGGGAATATTTCCAATCGCTTTGTTGCACAGCAAATCAAAATCTCTAAATCGGTTGGTTATGATGAGTTAAGTAATTTTCCTGGAGTAAGTGGCGCAAGGGTCGTTGTAACTGATAGCCGAGGAAATACCTATAACTTTACCGAAAGTCAGCCAGGCCTATATGTTTTTGGTATGCGTGGTGTTTCGGGTGTTACTTATACTATGCAGGTTGTGGCTGAAGGAAAAACCTATACAGCTGTTTCAAAAATGCCAGCTTACGTACCAATGGATTCTATTGGTGTAGTTAGAAATACTTTTTTTGGTAATGAAAATTTGAACATTGCAGCATTTGTTAGTGACCCGGTAGATACCGAGAATTTTTATCGCTTTAATCTTTACGTAAATGATAATTTATCTGATAGAATTTATGTGAATAATGATAGATTAACGAATGGTAATAAGCTTCGTTTGCAACTGTATTATGAAGGTGCAAATGATGAAGATTTAAAAAAGGGCGATAAGGTTGCCGTTGATATGGAATGTATCGATGCTAATATTTTTAATTACTGGTATGCTTTAAGTCAGCAAAGTGGGCGAGGACCAAACCAGGGTACAACACCCGCCAATCCAACATCAAATATCTCTAATGGTGCTTTAGGCTATTTTAGTGCACACACTTATCAAAGGTTAAACATTACAGTGCCTTAACGTAAAAACAAAACATCCTTTAATTTTACCTGTTTACATAAAATGAAAGTTTTTATAAGTGGCAATATTGCCGAAAGCGGAATTAAATTATTAAAAAACCAAGGCATTACCATTACTAAATGGGAAAAAGACAGGCAAATAACCGCTGAAGAATTAATTGCTAATTGTAAGGATGTTGATGCTTTAGTGAGTGTTGGCCCTAATAAAATAAACAAAGAATTTTTAAGTGCCTCAAAACATTTAAAGGTGGTTGCTTTGCATTCAGTAGGTTTTGATAATGTCGATGTTGAAGCGGCAAAGGCACATAGCATCCCGATAGGAAATACACCGGGCGTTTTAAGTGGCGCAACTGCTGATACTGCTTTCATTTTAATGTTAGTTGTATCTCGTAAGGCATTTTATCTCCATAAAAAAATTATTAAAGGGCAATGGGAAAACTATGAGCCCACTCCGGAATTAGGTATTGAACTAAATGGCAAAACCCTGGGTGTTTTTGGCATGGGTAAAATTGGTTTGGAAATGGCGAAGAAATGCGTTGGTGCATACCAAATGAAAGTTATTTACCACAACAGAAGCCCTAAACCAGATGCCGAAGCAGAAGTTAATGCAGAATATGTTTCTTTTGAAGAATTGCTTGAAAGAAGTGATGTAATTTCTGTGCACACTGCTTTAACAGATGAAACAAAGGGTAAATTTAATCTGGAAGTTTTTAAGAAAATGAAACCAGGTTCTATTTTTATTAATACCGCACGAGGTGGAATCCACAACGAAGAGGATTTAATTAAGGCTTTAGAAGAAAAAATAATCTGGGGAGCTGGTTTAGATGTTACCAACCCTGAACCGATGCAAAAAGATAATCCATTATTAAATATGGAAAGCGTTGCGGTATTGCCTCATATTGGTTCTGCTACCGAAGAAACAAGAAGTGCAATGGCTAATCTTGTAGCTGAAAATATTATTGCCGGTTTAAATGGATTGCAATTACCTAATCAGGTTAAATAATCTGTAGTTCATTAACCTTGCCACGTTGAGCTTGTCGAAGATTAGATAAAATTATCTAATCTTCGACAAGCTCAGATTGACAAATTCGGACTATTATCCTGTATTTGCTTATTTAACAGTGTATCTGAAAATGGATCTTCCAATATTTCCATTTTCATCTATACCTTCAACAATTACTTTGTATTGCCCTTTTCCATCAGCATTGTAGAAATCAAATGATGATGTTCCGGTTGCTTTATCAGTTATTACCTTCGGATTCCAATAAATTGTTGTGCGTAAATCGTTGCGGTTTAAATTTGCCGGAACATCATATTTTGGCATGTAAAATTGTCTTTCTTTATCGTATCCTTGTGGTGAGAAGCTAACCTCATAATTTTTCGGTAGCATATCTAACAACTGGCTTTTAGAAATCTTTGTTCCTTTAGGTGCCTTTTTCTGATTAATAACCAAAACACCATTAATGTTATTATTTCTATTCACCAAACCAAGTTCATCACGCAAAAATATTTCAATTGATTCTACATTTGCAGCCTCAATAGTGTTTATTTGGTTAACATCTACCATCATACCATTAATAAAAACGCCCATTGGTATTTTCTTGCCTTGATTATAATCTCTCGTTACAAAAAACTGATTATCTACATAGGTAACACCTGTAGCCATGGTTTGTAAACAGTTTATTAATAAATTACAGCCAGTTAATCTTTCTCCAGAAATTTCGTGATCTGCCAGTTGTCCCAATCCAGAAAGAGCTGGGTAATCTTTATGGCTAACTTTAGGAACTGCAGTACCTTTAATGGTAACATCTTTTAAGGTGTGCAAATACGAATACTGCTTTTTACTATTATCTAAATAGCTGGTTAAAGTGCTGTCTATATTCAAAACTTCATCTGGTGCATTAAAATTTCTGCTTACGCTAGGTGCAGGTGTGCCATTTAAAGAAATTGCCATGCTTTTATAATTCACATTATATTTTGCAGTAATGGTTACTTTTGATGAATCGTTAAAAACAAGGTTGTTGAATTTAAAGTTTCCTACCGGATCAGTTACACCTTCCAGGTTAAAGCGTTTATCAGGAATTGTTAAAAGTAATTGACCTTTCCTGACAGGAATACCATTGCTCATTCTTAAAATACCCGAAATTTCAATTCCCTGCTCTGGCAAAATGGTTATTTTTGGTATTCTGTTTGCAATTATATCGGTATATGAATAACTTCTGTAGCCTTGTGTAAGTAGGAGTAAATCTAAATCGCCTACTTTTTTAGCATCTGTATCGTTGAAATAATAATTAGGCTTTTCAACGTATCCTTTTAAATCGCTGTTTAATAAAAGTGATGTTAATATTGTTGTAGCGCCATCTTCATTTAAAGGAACTTTAGTTTCATCAACCACAGATACTGATAAATTTCCTTCGACAGGAGCACCATCTTTTTTAGTGCTAACATTAATCTTAACTTTCTTTTTCGGTCCATAGGTGGCAAGTGGGCTTGTTACTGCTAACGACAAGGTATTTTTATTTTGCACGAAAATAAGGCGCTCGCTTAATGGTTTACCATTCTCTGCAAAAAGTGTAAACTGTGCAATTCCCATCGGGAATTTATTTTTAGGAATAGTTGTAGTATATTCTTTATTAGCTAATGCCGTTTGTGCGCCATAACAAACCACACCTTTACTTTGTGCAATTACATAAAATAATTTTCCTTGATTAGCTTGAAAAAATGCATCATTTGATGCTATTTTGATTGAAATATTATCGGCATCTGCATTGCTCGCCTTAATGGTAATTCCACTGCCAGAAACTGCAGGTAAATTAACATTTTGGTTGGTACCATCGGCATACGCTACAGCAGCCTTATAAGATTTTCCATTTTCGGGGGTAAATGTAAAACTACCCATGCCCAGATGTTGGGCTGTGAAAGTTGCAACTTGTTTACCATCAGCATCAGTAATTGTTCCTTTAGCATTTATGCCTAAGCCATCACTTTTAATAGCTTTAAATGCAACCTTATTTTCAATCCCCGAAATCAGGTTTCCGCCTTCGGCAAAAAACTGTATATCTTTATTTACAGCTGCATTCTTTAATTGAAAGCTATTTGTAACTACATCTTTTTCAGTTGTGTTTAAAGTTGTAATTAATTCGCCTTTTTGTAATTGATATTCTGCTTTTTGCGCAGCCGTCATGCTAATCGTTAAAAATCCATTGGCATCAGTTGTTCCTCTACCTCTTGCAATAGTTGTATAGCTAGTTACAACTTGCCAGTTAACATTTTTATTAGCATACGGTTTATTGTTCAAGTCTTTAAATTGAACTCTGGCATCAATCTTTTCTTGTTTATCTGTAGATAGATTTTTGTAAGAAATATGCGTTTTAACTTCTTTATCAATTGCTTCGCCTACATAAAATGTTTTATTAAAATATGCAGGGTCAGTTGAGTTTAACATCCATAAAGTGTAAGCCCTAACGTGATAATTTCCTTGTTTGTAATTCTCCATTGATAAAGGGAAATTACCAGCTGCAACACCACCAACTAAAGGAAGTTTAATGGTTTGTATTAGGGAGTCTTTCTGGTTAATTACGTCAACATAAACGATTTTACTAATTCCAGAAAGAAAGTTTTGATTCTCGGTTACGTAAGCTTTAAACCAAACTGTGTCGGCAACTGCATAATAAGGCTTGTCGAAGTGTAAATAAATCTTTTCTGTAGGGAAATCATTTAAAACTTTATTGGTTTTTGATATTATGGTATTTATGCTAACCGTATCAGTTTGTGCAAAAGAAGAAAGGTTAAGCACGCTTAAAAAAGAAAGTAATACAACTAGAATTCTAAAAATCTTCATGAACAGGATTTATTTTACTAAGGATGTAAATATATCCAATTAAAAATAGAGCACATAACTTGCATTTATCTTTAACATTTTTTTACAATAAAAAAGCCAGCTTTACTATTGCAAAGCCGGCTATATTTAATTTGATATTGTTATTTAAACTCAATTACAAATTCGTTTAATGGAGTACGTACCTTTTTTAGGTTAACTAGCCAATCACCAGCTTCGTCTCTATATCCTAATGGTAATAAAGTTACACTGCGTAAACCTTGTTTTTCTAAACCTAAAAGTTCATCTAAAGCTGGTCCGTTAAAACCTTCCATTGGTGTTGCATCAACTTTTAATAAAGCCGCTTCTGCAATTGCGATTCCGAAACCAATATAAGCCTGGCGAGCTGCATGACTAAAATTTTCTTCTGCAGTTCTTGGTAAAATCATACCTTTTAATTGTGTTTTGTAAGCGTCAGTTGCTTCTTCAGGCAATCCTCGCTCTGCGTTCATACGAGAAAATGTTTTATCAATTCCTTCTTCAGTATAGTTTTCGAATGCTGCAAAAACTAAAAGATGTGATGAATCGATAACCTGTGACTGATTAAATGCAATTGGAGCAATTTTTTCTTTCAACTCTTGGTTAGTTATCACAATAACTTTAAAGGGTTGTAAGCCTGATGAGGTTGGAGCAAGGTGTGCAGCTGCAATAATTTTATCTACTTTTTCTTGTTCAACTGGTTGGCCATTCATTTTCTTAACAGCATAACGCCAGTTTAAAGCTTCTAATAAACTCATATTCTAAATTTTTTTGATTCTAAATTTCTTACAACAAATATCACAAATGTGTACCCATAGTTTTGTTGATCTATGGTAATAAACAGGCGTAGTTTCTTAAAGGAAAGTAGTTTGAATTAAAACTTTACTCTGATTTATTTTCAGAAAATTTTAAATCAATCCTAACGGGGAAATGGTCGGATAGTTTGGCTTTTTCGATTTTGTAATTAAGCACATCCAAATCTTTAGAGGTTGCAATATAATCAATCTGGAAATTTGGAAATTTGCCATTATAGGTTTTTCCAAATCCGGAGCCTTTTTCTTCAAATGAATTTTTTAGGTCTTTAGTGATTTTTTTTACGGCGTAAGATGCGGGGGTATCATTAAAATCACCAGCAATTAAATAAGGTGTTTTACATTTAGCCATTTCTGCTTTCATAATATCAACTTGTTCGCTTCTTTTTACGAAAGCACGTTTTAACATCCTCAAAATCCTTTTAGATGCATAAAGTTTGCCTCTGGTCTTTTTTGTTAATTCATCAAGAAACTGATAATCTTGAGGCTGAAAACTTATCGACTGAAAGTGAACATTATATATTCTTATTGTTTTACCATTAACATCTAAATCTGTATAAATGCTCATGTTATCACCATATCCTTGAAAAAGAATACTATCTTGATGTTTGATAGGGTACTTGGAAAATATTGCCAAACCGAAAGCTTCATAATCATTGTCAGATGCAGGCTGAAAGTAATAATATTTGGTGTTTAGCATCCGTTTCAAACTGTCAATTGTGTTAAATTTCCCGGCTTTTCTTGTATAAAACTCCTGAAAACAAACCACATCAGGATTTTGATCTTTAACAACTTGCAGCATTTTCTCTTTTGCCGGGATAGTATTATCTTCTCCATAAAATTTAAAACTATGAACATTGTAAGTCATAACTCTTACAGAGCCGGTTTCCTTTTCAAGCTGACCTTCATCACCTCCAAAACCAAAAGTAGTATGAAGGGTGTTGTAACCTGAAAGGATTATAGCCAAAACAACAAAAGCAAAAAGCCACTTCTTTCTGATTATCCACCAAATAAAAAACAGGATACAAACAAATAAGGAATATGGATATGCTAACGCGAAATAGGCGAAAAGAAAGTTTGTACGTGGATCTATATTTCCGGCAACTGTTCCAAGTATCAGCGAAATTGCCATTACAATAGTTATTGGCAAAAATATTTTATCTAAAAAGTTGTATTTCGATTTCGATGTAGGCATTTAATCTTTACTGGCTTTAAATAATTTTTCCTTTTCGGTTGCGGTTAACTTATCGTACCCTGATTTTGATATTTTATCAAGTATCTCATCAACTTCTTTTTGCGAAACACCTTTAAACTCAGGCTTTTTTACAGGCTGCTCATTCTTTACAACCCTTAGTTTAGGCTTTTTTTCGAAAATCTTACTCCAATCGTTGCCGTTTTGTAAGCTCTTGATAAAAACAAAACCCAAAATAGCACCACCAATATGAGCAAAACTTCCACCAGCATTTGCGGAGCCTAAGCTTAAAATATCTAAAATGAAATATGCAATTGCAAGATATTTAATTTTTACCTCACCTAAAAACATTAAGAAAATTCCATAATTAGGAACTAACGTTGCTGTTGCAGCAATAATTGCCATTACAGCAGCCGACGAACCAATAACAGAAGCACTTGCCAAGCTATCTTTAAAAACAGGAATTAAATTTAAGCCAAGCAAATATACTAAAGCACCTGCTAAGCCACCTGCCCAAAAAATAAAATGAAACTGACGCGTTTTTAAGAAATTCATAAAGATTTGTCCAAACCAGAACAAGGCTATCATATTAAATAAAATATGAAAGAAATCTGCGTGGAAAAACATATAGGTTACAACCGTATAAAACCTATCTGGAAAGCTAGAAAATGCAGCAGGTAGGGCAAGATAGGTTCTTACCATCTCGTAAATATTTATTTTATTGCCGCTAAAGAATGATACTAGAGCAATTAGAGCTGTTGCAATAAATATAATGACGTTAATACCAATATATAAAGAAACTGGATTTCCTGAACGGAAAACTTTTGAGCTTAAATCTTTAAGAACATTATTATTCATAATAGGTATAAAAATTTGTGTTTTTATCTTTCCATATTTTCACCAAAATAAAACCAATGAGCGCTCCACCCAAATGTGCGTAGTGCGCAATAGAGTCACCTTGTATTTGTGCAATGCCTAAAGAAAGCTCTATTAAAATATAAACAGGAATAATATACTTTGCTTTTACAGGAACTGGTATAAATAAAATTAATAGCTCTGCATTTGGATAAAGCATACCAAATGCGACTAATAAACCAAATATTGCTCCCGATGCACCAACCATTTGGCTGCCATACACGCCTTGCAATGTTCCAAGGGCTTCTTCACTACTAATTTGCTTTTGCCAACCTTCAAACATTGTCACCTGCCCTAAAACCGAATGAACTTCGTAAGCCTGAACAGCCATTTGTAATGCCAAAGCACCTAATCCTGTAATAAAATAAAAAGTTAAAAATTTCTTAGCACCCCATCTCGATTCTAATAAACTGCCAAAAGAATATAGCGCAAACATGTTAAAAAAGATATGCCCAATTCCACCATGCATAAACATGTATGTAATGGGTTGCCAAAATCTAAAATTCGGAGAATCGAAATAATATACAGCAAGCAAATTGCCTAAGTTTAGATTAGGCAAAAGATATGTTGCTACGAAAAGTAAAATATTTATGATGAGCAGGTTCTTTACAACCGGTGGTATATATATGTTATTCATTAATTATTCTTTTGTACGTTAAGCGTTTTTCGTTTTTAGCTTTCTACTATAGTCTTGATACTTGCTACTAAATACTTGCTACTCTAATCACTTCTCAAACTTTTTATCCAGCTCTGCTAAAGTAATGGTTTGAATTACTGGTTTTCCACTTATGCTAAAGTTAGGGGTTTTGCAGGCAAAAAGTTCATCAATAAGCGTATTCATTTCTTCCTGACTTAAAGCGGTTCCTGCTTTAATTGCACTATTTTTAGCTAAACTTCTAGCTAAACTATCGCGTTTGTTTAATTTTAAATCTTGTTGCGAGTTTTTAAATCCTTCAATCAGCTGTTCAAACAACTGAGTTTCGTTAATGTTTGAACTACCTAAATCAATAGGAATACCTTCTACAACCAAAGTGTTTTTCCCAAATTCACGAACATCAAAACCTAAACTTTTAATGTCATCAAGCAAGCTTTTCGCAAGCTCAAAATCGTTAGCATTTAACGTAATGGTTTGTGGAAATAAACTTTGTTGCGATGCACCTTTTCTATCATCAAGATGTACGAGAAAACGTTCGTAAAGGATGCGTTCGTGTGCCATTTGTTGGTCGATAACCATTAAACCCGACTTTATCTGCGAAACAATATAACGGTTGTGCAACTGCATATATTGTTTTTTTTGTGTTTCGAAACTGGTATCTTCTGTATAAAATGATGCCTGTTCAACTACAGGTTGTTCTGTAATTTCATAAAGCGAACCCCAGTTTTTTGCGCTAGGTTTTGCTTCGTAATTTCTTGGTGATGATGAATAACCAGAAACAGATGTGTTATCACTAGCAAATGGATTAAAATCGGGATTGAAGCTAATACTTGGCGGTACAATATCTTCAACAGCCTTTGGTGAAATCATGTTGCTAAAACCTGTTTCCTGATCGAAATCTAATGTAGGGGAGATGTTATACCTCCCGATAGAACGCTTAACTGCCGATTTTAAAATTGCATATATAGATTTTTCATCCAAATACTTAATTTCTGTTTTTGTTGGATGAACATTTACATCAATTTTTGATGGGTCTATATCAATAAATAAAACGTAAAGCGGATAACTATCATCAGGCAGCAAATCTTCAAAAGCTGAGCTTACCGCATGATTTAGATAAGGATCTTTTATAAAACGGTTGTTTACAAAGAAGAATTGCTCGCCACGGGTTTTCTTAGCAAATGCAGGTTTGCCTATAAATCCTTTTAGGTTAATAATTGTTGTATCTTCCTCAACAGGAACCAGTCTTTCGTTGTAATTATTTCCAAATAAGTGTATTATGCGCTGTTTTAAATTGCCTTTTGGTAAGTTAAAAATTTCTGTTCCATCGTGGTGTAAACTGAAAAATATACCTGGATGTGCCAATGCCACTCTTTGAAATTCATCAATAATATGGCGCATTTCTACCGGATTACTTTTAAGAAAATTTCTTCGGGCAGGTGTATTAAAAAATAAGTTTTTAATAGAGATTTGTGTTCCGGGCGGCGTCGCTACAGGCTCCTGGCTGGTCACCTGCGCACCTTCGATACTAATGCAAGTTCCAATTTCATCATCATGCCTGCGGGTTTTCATTTCTACCTGAGCAATTGCCGCAATAGATGCCATAGCTTCGCCACGAAAACCCATTGTACGGATGGCAAACAAATCTTCGGCTTTTTTTACTTTAGATGTTGCGTGGCGTTCAAAACACATTCTGGCATCAGTAACGCTCATGCCAGAGCCATTATCAACAATCTGAATTAATGCTTTGCCCGCATCTTTTATCACCAATTGAATTTTGTCTGCTCCGGCATCAATAGAATTTTCTAACAACTCTTTTACTGCAGAAGCAGGTCTTTGAACAACTTCTCCGGCAGCAATTTGATTGGCAACAGCATCAGGTAATAGGTGAATAATATCAGTCATGTGATAAGGCAATGTGAATCTGCTAAATTATGCAAAATAAGCTTAAGGAATGTATTTTGTTCAAAACTCAACAGCTAAATGACGGTAAATAAAAACTAAAAAACAGTGATGGCTTAGCAATGACGTAAACATGTCGTACAGGAAATTGAAAGAAAAGTAATTACGGTTGCTTATTATTTAAGTCAAACCAAAGTGCTGTTTCTTCGTTTCGCTTTATTCCGGCATAACAAATTTTTGGGGATGCACTATCAAAGCCAAAGAACAAACTTAAATACAAAAATTTTAAGCCGGCACTTTTGTTTCTTTTGGTGTCAAAAGAAAGAGGCCTGTCTGGCTAAGACAAATGATTAAAAGATTTAGGAGTGAGCTAACATTTAATTTACAAACACTTCTGCTCACATTTTTTCTATCTTTATCTTCATGAAATCATTTATCTACGCATTAATTTCTGTAGCTATTTTATCTTCCTGCGGAAAAAAAGAGCAAGCCGATATAATTGTTTACAATGCGAAAGTTTACACCGTAAACGCCAATTTTGATACAGCTCAGGCTTTTGCAATAATGGATGGCAAAATACTTGCTGTTGGTAAAAGCGATGAGATAAGAAGGCAATTTGAGGCAGATGAAAGTATCGATGCTTTAGGCAAAACAGTTTATCCGGGTTTTATTGATGCGCACGCCCACTTTTTTGGCTACGGACAAAGCCTTCAAACTGCTGATTTACGTGAAACTAAATCTTGGGAAGAAGTAATTCAACGATTGACAGATTTTGCAAAAACACATCCCGATGGCTGGTTAATCGGTAACGGCTGGGATCAGAATGATTGGGCAGATAAAGCTTTCCCTACAAACGAACAATTAACAAAGCTTTTTCCAAATCGCCCGGTTATTTTAAACCGAATTGATGGTCATGCCGCAATTGTAAATCAAAAAGCCTTTGATGATGCCGGAATAAAAAGTGAACAAAAATTAGTTGGTGGCGATATGCTTACAGAAAACGGTAAGCTTACCGGTGTTTTAATTGATAATGCCGTTGGTTTGGTAGAAAGCAAAATTCCATCTCCAGATGCAAAACTTGCTGAAAAGATTTTAACTGATGCACAGACCAATTGTTTTGCCGCTGGCTTAACCACAATTGATGATTGCGGATTGCCTTTTGAAGCGGTAGATTTTATCGAAAAACTGCAAAAGGATAAGAAACTAAAAATGCGTTTGTACGTAATGTTATCTGATGCACAAAAGAATTACGATTATCTTTTTAAACGAGGTGCAATAAAAACAGACAGGTTAAATGTTCGCTCTTTTAAAGTTTATGCCGATGGCGCTTTGGGTTCTCGTGGTGCAAGCTTATTGAAGCCTTATACCGATATGCCAAATAAATCGGGTTTTTTATTGAGCGACCAAAAACATTTTGAAGAAGTGGCTGAAAAAATTGCATCGCATAACTTTCAAATGTGTACGCACGCCATTGGCGATTCTGCAAACCGTGTAATACTTAAAATTTACAATAATATTTTAAAAGGTAAAAACGATAAACGCTGGCGTATTGAACATGCGCAAGTGGTTAATGCCAAAGATTTTGACTTGTTTGGTTGTGCTAGCATTGTGCCTTCTGTACAGCCAACTCATGCCACATCAGATATGTATTGGGCCAGACAAAGATTGGGTAATGAGCGATTGAAAGGTGCTTATGCTTACAAACAACTGCTCAAACAAAATGGCTGGATCCCATTAGGGACTGATTTTCCGGTTGAAAACATTAATCCATTATTAACGTTTTATGCAGCAACGGTTAGAGAAGATGCCAAAGGTTATCCGAAAGGTGGTTTTCAATTTGAAAACGCATTAACACCAGAAGAAGCTTTACGCGGAATGACCATTTGGGCAGCCAAAGCAAATTTTGAAGAACATGAAAAAGGAAGTATTGAAAAAGGAAAGTTTGCCGATTTCGTAATTTTAGATAACGATATTTTAAAATCATCACCAGAAAATATTTTAAAAACCAAAGTATTAAAAACCTACCTCAACGGAGAAAAAGTATATGAAGCGAAGTAAATTATTTGTCCTTGCGGCAGCAACAGCATTTAATGTTTTATGTTTAGCAGCCTGTGCACAAGAACATGCTCAAAATGAAAGAAAACTATCTGTAGCTAATACAATCAATAAAACAACAGTTCTGCTAAATAATCAAAATAACCTTATTCCGCTTAAAGAACTGGATAAAAAAAATATTGCATCAGTAAGTTTAAGTTTTAATTACAGCAGTGTTTTCGATAGTTTGGCAAATAAATATGATAAAATAACTTCCTTCTCTGCCGATGCTTATAAGGATAGCGTTAATCTTAATGATTTGGAAGATGAACTGAAATACTTCAATACAGTTCTGGTTTCCATCGATGATAAAAACGTTGCTAATGCAAAATACATCAATTTTATAAATAGCATTAGCAAAAGTAAATCGGTAATTATTTCCCTTTTTGGTAATGGAACAGGGTTAAAATCTTTTGACGCATTAAATACACCAATTATTTGGACGGCACAAAATTCTACAGATGCAGCGGCAATTGTACCTCAGTATATTTTCGGTGGTATCGCAGCTTCAAATAAACTTACTTCAGCGTTTTCTGCTAAGTATACCATTGGCTCTGGTTTTAGTACATCGGCAACCCGTTTAAAATATACTGTTCCGGAGGATGCTGGTGTAAACTCAAATAATTTAAAAGAAATTGATGCAATAGCAGCAGAAGCAATTAGTCAGAAAGCGGCTCCTGGTATGGTAGTTTTAGTTGCAAAAGATGGGAAGGTAATTTTCAATAAAGCTTACGGAACACATACCTATGATTCTAGCCTGCCGGATAAGGTTACAGATATTTTCGATTTAGCGTCAGTTACAAAAGTTACCGCCACTACACCATCAGTAATGCGATTATTCGAAGAAAATAAATTAAAGCTCGATACAAACATTGGTGCGTACATTCCAAAAGCGAGAACTACACCGATGAACAATATTAAAATTCGTGAGGTAATGCTTCATCAGGCGGGCTTTATTCCTTATATACCTTTCCACAATTTTGTTAAGGAAGGAGATTACAGTAGAGATTCTTCAGCTGCATACCCAACAAAGGTTGCAGATAATTATTACATCAAAAAAGGTTTCTTTAAAGATTTTATGTGGCCGAAAATGTTAAACTCGCCAATAAAAACCCGTGGTCAATATGTTTACAGCGATATCAGTATGTATGTGATGAAGGATATTGTAGAGCATATCAGCGAAGAACCTTTAAATAAATACGCTTACGAAAATTTTTATAAACCTTTGGGGATGCAAACTGCCGGCTTTTTGCCAAGAAATCGCTTTAATGCTGATCAGATTATTCCAACAGAAGATGATAAATATTTCAGAAAAACCTTGTTAGTGGGTTATGTTCATGATCAGGGTGCAGCTTTAGCGGGCGGAATTTCTGGTCATGCTGGCTTATTTTCAAGCGCAAATGATTTGGCTATAATTTACCAGATGCTTCTAAATAAAGGAACTTATGGTGGCGAAGAATATTTTAAGCCATCAACAGTAGATATGTTTACTTCGAAGCAATCGCCGGTAAGTCGCCGTGGTTTAGGTTTCGATCGCTGGGACCCAGATACAACAAAACACTATCCATCTGATTTAGCTTCCGCACAAACTTACGGACATACGGGCTATACCGGAACTTGCGTTTGGGTAGATCCATCTCGCGGATTGGTTTATGTTTTCCTTTCAAACAGAGTAAATCCAACAGTTTCGGAAAAGCTTGGTAACCTGAAAATCAGAGGTAGAATCCAGGATGTAATTAATAAGGCTATTGATGAGTCTAAGAAATAGAATGATATGGAATGTCTGGTCGCAGATTATTCATAGTTTAGCTAGGTTTTTCTTTTTTGTTAAGCGCTTAAACTTGTTCAAGGTATGCATAATCATGACTTATTGCTATCTCCCTCATACCATCGCCGTATTATAACATAATTCAATCTGAAGTAAGTCCATGTTTTGCGGTAAAACATGGACTTAACATGGACTTACATGCTTGAAGGCCCCTTAAGCGCTAAACTATATGAGCGTTTTCTGTGCAATAGAAAATGGATATTAAGAATCTTTCAGAGAAATGGTATAGAACTTCCGTCATTGCGAGGCACTAAGCAATCTCTAAACTTAACAGATTGCTTCGTACCTCGCAATGACGAATTGTGCATCTACTCATCATCAAGCAAGGTTATACATCCTTGTTCGAGCTGCTTAATTCTGGTGTCGAAAGTTTTTATCGCTTCTGTATTTTTTAAAGTCTGATACAGGTAAGTAATCATGCCTTTTGTAATGTCATCTGGGTCACAAGCATAAGATTTTTCCAGATAAGCAACTGTTTTATTGGCAAGAGGTTTGTATTCAGCAGATAGTTTTCCATGTAATGCTGTATCATTTGCATCAGCAGCCTGATTCATTTTAGCAACCAGTTCTTTACAAGTTTTAAAATGTTCATTTCCCAAAGCCAGGTATGGTACATAGTAACCCGGTGTTAACTTAATGCTTTCTTCGTAATATGGAATAGCTTTACTCATCATATTGCTTTCTTCTAAAAGTCTGCCCATATGATACGTTACGTTTGCAATTTGCTTAGGTTTTAATTCTGATTTTCGATTTAATAAACTTAAGCCAATAGCTATGGCTTTTGGTTTTTCATCCGGCGTCATTCTGATTGTTGTATAATCTTCATATAAATCAGCAATGTTTTTACTTTGAGCGAATGTAGAACTTACGCAGATAAATAGCAGAAAGCACAATAGATAGGTTTTTTTCATAGGATAGAATTAACGGCTGAGTAAAAAATATAGGAATTAATAGTGTGGTAGATTTCTAAGTGAAACTAAATCTGATAAAAATATTTCTAGTTCCAAAGCCCTTTTTCTCTTTGCTGTTTTATAATACCAATTATTTCATTATTATAAAATTGAGGATCTTTTTCTAAGACTTCTTTAATTGCTTGATTTTTATCTTTTAATAAAGTTAATCTTTTATTCACAGCTTCATGTTTTCTAGAATTGCCGCATAAAGACCATTTTGCTGTAGCACCAGCTAGAAACACATTTACATCAACCCGATTATCGAAATTAGGTATTTGTGCTATAATATTATCAAGGTATTTTACTTTGCCTGTTGCGAAAAATGAAGCCCAATTCATACCATTAAGAGAAGGAGATGGCTTAGCGGATAAATATATAGAATCAATATTTGCAGAAAAAAGATAAACTAAAAGCTTTTTAATTTCAGGCTTCTCAACTCTATCAATACTTGAAATAAAATCCTTTTTTAATTTTGAGTCATTTAAAAATGCGGCACCAAAAAAACCAGTAATAACCGGAGTCAATTTATTATTATCAACAGGCGTTTTATTAATAAATTCAATCGCCTTATTAATAATATTCGTGTCTTTATTTAAATAATACGTTTGCGAAATTTGACTAAAATTTCTATCATCATTCTGTGCGACCACCATTTTGGAGGACAGAATAATTAAAATAATGAGGCATAAGTCTTTCATATATGGCTTGTTGTTATAGATCAAATATAGATAAAGCTGTTGTAGACTTTTAAAAAACTTAAACAAAAAAAGCATCAACTTTCGCTGATGCTTTAAACTTTAAACTTTTTACTTTCAACTTCGGACCTCGGAGTCCCGACTCTCTTATTTCTTCAATCCAATTTCTCTTAATCTTTCATCAAGATATTCTCCGGCAGTCATGTCGCTGTATGCTTTAGGATGTTCTGCATCGATAGTTGATGGTAAACTTGTTAAATCCATGTCGCTACGCGGATGCAAGAAAAATGGCACAGAAAAGCGTGATGTTTTCATTAACTCGCGAGGAGGATTTACCACTCTGTGCGTTGTAGATTTTAATTTGTTGTTTGTTAAACGTTGCAGCATATCGCCAACATTTACAACGATATCAGTATGATGTGCTTTTATCGGCAACCACTCGTTGCTGCGGGTTAAAACTTCTAAGCCATCGGCACTTGCGCCAATTAATAAAGTAATTAAATTAATATCCTCATGCGCTCCTGCACGTACTGCATCATCAGGAATTGTTTCAGGATTTTCGATAGGGAAGTAATGTATTCCTCTTAAAATCGAATTTCCGTTATGAACATGTTTGTCGAAATAATTAATCGGTAACTCTAAATAAGTGGCAATGGCACGAAGTAAGTGCGTTCCGTTTTCTTCAAGTTTTTTATAAATCGAGCCTGTAACGTTATTGAAATCAGGTAATTCTTCTAAAACTTCATTGTCAGGATATTCATTTTTAACTGGGTCGCCATCGGTAACTTCTTGGCCGATTTGCCAAAATTCTTTCAAATCAGGCGTTTTTGCACCTTTTGCTGTTTCTTTACCAGCGCTTGTATAACCGCGTTGACCAGCTAATTCGGGTTTTTCGTATTTGCGTTTTGTATCAACAGGTAATGAAAAAGCAGCCTTAATATTTTCGTAAAGCTTATCTATCAATTCCTGACTTAAACCATGATTGGTTATGGTTACAAAACCAGAATCGTTAAAAGCTCTCCCAAGCTCATCAGAAAACTTTTTGCGTTCTTCTTCAGTACCGTTAATGTACGAGCCTAAATCTAAACATGGAATATAAGGTGTAGACATAATTTTATGTTTTAATTGTTATACGAATTTAAAAAGAATTGTTAATAAGTGTGTTTTGGTGAAAATTAACTATTTCAAATTGTTGATTTTTAGTGTTTTAATTTATTAACATTGATGTTTCATTCCACAAAATTTAGGTTTGTCATGCAAAATCCATTATTAAAACAACAGAAACTTTAAATGTTTTTATTTCGTAATATAGTTAAGCAATTAATGGAAATATTGATTGCTGATAAACACACAAAACAATGAAAAAGATAATCTTAATTTTATTAACTGCACTTTCTATTACCGGAGCAAATGCACAGGGTAAAAAAAGCGAGCAGGCAACTTTTGGTATGGGTTGTTTCTGGTGTACAGAAGCTATATTTCAAAAGATAAAAGGCGTTACTTCTGTAAAATCTGGATACGAAGGTGGCAAAGTTGCAAACCCAACTTACGAAGAAGTTTGTACGGGTTTAACCGGGCATGCTGAAGTTTTGCAGATTACTTACAATCCAATGCAAATTAGCTACACTGAATTATTGGAGATTTTCTGGAAAAGTCATGATCCAACCACTTTAAATCGTCAGGGTGCTGATAGCGGAACGCAATATCGTTCGGTTATTTTTTACCATAATGCAGAGCAAAAGGCATTAGCTGATAAGTATAAAGATGAGTTAAACAAAACAAATGCTTTTGGAAAAAAGGTTGTAACCGTAATTGAGCCAGCTAAACCATTTTATGTGGCAGAAAGTTATCATCAGAATTATTATAAAAATAACGGCGACCAGGCTTATTGCAGACTGGTTATTTTGCCTAAGCTGGAAAAACTAGAGAAGGTTTTTAAATCAAAATTGAAAAACTAGTTTAATTTTGTTTCTTAAAAAAGCTCAAATGAGATTATCCAAATAGGATTACTTGTTTGAGCTTTTTTGATGTTGGAGAAATGTTTGAACAGCCCGTTTTGCTAGTGCTATCTGCGATTTGCAACCCTTCATAGCAGAAGCTGCAGAGGTAATCTAGACCTGATTGAAATGAAAAGCCCGCATCCCGATTTTATATCGGGAGAGGACTTGTAATGTAAAGCAGGACGAACATTATTGGAACAACAGGCTTTGCTCTTCTAATATTTGATTTATACATTGTCATTAAGCGATTTGGCAATTAAACAATTCCAAACATTTCGATGGTAAATATTACATTTGCAATATGAATACTGGCTTACAGCTTTACAATACGCTTTCTCGTAAAAAAGAACTATTTACACCTTTAAATGCACCCAATGTTGGGATGTATGTTTGCGGTCCGACGGTTTACAGTGATGTGCACTTGGGCAACTGTCGTACTTTTATGTCTTTCGATTTAATTTTTAGATACCTAAAATACGCCGGTTATAAGGTTCGCTATGTTCGTAATATTACCGATGCAGGCCATTTAGAAGGCGATAGGGATGAAGGCGATGATAAATTTGCAAAAAGAGCAAAGTTAGAGCAGCTTGAGCCGATGGAAATTGTACAGAAATATACGCTTGGTTTCCATGATGTGATGCGCATGTTTAATACGCTGCCGCCAAGTATTGAGCCAACCGCAACCGGACATATTATTGAGCAAATTGAGATGATTAAAATTATCATCGAGAATGGTTATGCTTATGAAATTGGTGGTAATGTTTATTTCGATGTAGAAAAATACAGCAAAGAATATAATTACACTATTTTAACCAATCGCAACCTGGAAGATATGCTGAATAACACCCGTGAATTGGGTGGACAGGATGAGAAGAGAGGTAGGTTAGATTTTGCTTTATGGATTAAGGCAAAGCCTGAAACATTAATGCAATGGCAATCGCCATGGGGCATGGGTTTTCCGGGTTGGCATATAGAATGTTCGGCAATGAGTGCCAAATATCTAGGTGCCGAGTTTGATATTCATGGCGGTGGTATGGATTTAGCGGCTACGCACCATACTAACGAAATTGCACAATCTGAAGCTTGCAGTCACCATCAGCCTGCTCGTTTTTGGATGCATACCAATATGCTTACGGTTAACGGTACGCGTATGTCGAAATCTGCCGGAAATGGTTTCTTGCCATTGCAATTATTTACTGGCGACCATCCTTTGCTTAGAAAAGGCTATAGTCCGATGACGGTTAAGTTTTTTATGCTTCAGGCACATTACCGCAGTACTTTAGATTTCTCTAACGATGCGCTTGATGCATCTGAAAAAGGATTCCGTAGGTTAATTGCTACGGTTAATTTATTGGATAAATTATCAGTTTCTGAACAAAATGAATTTGATATTGATGCAATTAAAGAGAACTGCGTTAATGCAATGAATGATGATTTTAATAGTCCGGTTTTAATTGCCGAATTGTTTGAAGCCGTTAGAATTATTAATACGGTTTATGATGGTAAAGGCAAAATTTCATCATCAGAATTGGATAAGCTGAAACAGCTGATAAACGATTTCGTGTTTGAAATTTTAGGTTTGAAGGATGAAGAATCTGATAATCTGGAATTAAATAGTGTACTGGATATGGTTATTCAACTGCGTAAAGAAGCGAAAGAAAATAAAGATTATGCAACATCGGATAAGATAAGAATTGGCCTGCAAGATTTGGGCATTCAGCTTAAGGATGGGAAGGAAGGAACAACCTGGAGTAAGGTTTAACTTTTCATTTAAGCTTTAATCTTTTCCCTTTCAGCTTTTAACTTATAACAATGAATAAAAAACTTTTAATACTGCCTTTAATAGCTTTAATTGCTTTTGAAGCCTGTAGAAACGATAAAAAATCAACAGAAGAAACTGAAACAGTACAGCAAGAAATTAAACTTGTTTCTCCTGATTTTAATGCTGATAGTGCCTTTGCGTATACTAAAACACAAGTAGATTTTGGTCCGCGTATTCCAGGAACTGCTGCCCACCAAAAATGTGCAGATTATTTGGTTGCCAAACTAAAATCTTTCGGTGCTCTGGTGAGTATTAAAGGTGAACCTACAAAAACTTACGATGGGAAAACTTTCCAGCTTAAAAACATACATGCAAGTTTTAACCCTGAAAATAAAAACAGGGTTTTAGTTACTGCCCATTGGGATGCAAGGCCATTTTCTGATCAGGATACAGATCCTGCAAATCATAACAAAGCTTTTGATGCTGCGAATGACGGAGGTAGCGGTGTTGCTGTAATCCTTGAAATGGCTCGTCAGATTCAACAAAAACAACCTAATGTTGGAGTAGATTTTGTATTGTGGGATTTGGAAGATTATGGCAAGGCCAATGATGAAACACCAGATGAAACCACCTGGTGTTTAGGCTCTCAATACTGGGCGAAAAACGTTGCTAGAAATGGCTACAAAGCGATGTACGGTATCAATTTAGATATGGTAGGCGGTGGTAATGCTCAATTTACACAAGATGAAATATCTCGTCAATCTGCACCAGAAGTTGTGAATAAGGTTTGGAACATTGGAAGCGAAATTGGCTATTCGTCTTACTTTGTTAGTATTCCGAGTGGAAGACTGGTAGATGATCATTTCTGGGTTAATAAAGCCGGAATCCCATGTATAGATATTATTCATTATAACGATAATAGTGGGTTTTACATCAATTGGCATACGCAATTGGATAACTTAGCCAACATCGATAAAAATACGCTAAAGGCTACCGGACAAACCGTTCTGGAAACCATTTATCGCGAAAAATAATAATGTTTAATTGTTAATTACTTTTAAAAACTCACCCAAAAGAAAATTTTATATTCGCCGTACCATAATTAAAAATACAAATGAAACAAATCTTCTCTACCGCATTAGCTTCGCTTTTAGCATTTGGCGCTTTTGCCCAAAAAAGTGATGGAACAACCAAATCTTTAGTAAATGCAGAAAAAGAATTCGCTAAATCGATAGGAAAAAGTGGCGACAAAGAATCATATATCGAATATTCATCTGCAAATGCATTAGTTTTCCGACCGAATCCTGTAAATGCAAAAACTTTTTATGCTAGTCAATCAAAAGGTTTAAATGAGGTAAGCTGGGAACCTAATTTAGCCAAGGTTTCTAAAAGTGGCGATTGGGGATTTACAACCGGTAATTATCAGGTTGGCACAGCCGATAAAAAATATGGTCAATACTTATCTATTTGGAAGGCAGAAGGCGGAAAATGGAAGTTGGCAATAGATTTAGGTACAGAAAGCAACAAACCTTTAAATAAAATTGCAGATAAGTTTGTAGAACCAAAAGAACATGTAGCACCTAAAACTTTCATAAACGAGAAAGAAATAAAAGCTGGTAAGGATGTAATTCTTACTACCGAAAAAACACTTAATACTTTTCTTAAAACACATGGTATAGGCGCTTTCGGTGGCTTTTTAACTAACGATGCACGTTTACTTTTTCCAGGTAATGAAGCTATTGAAGGCAAAGGAAAAGTACTTTCGTTTTTAAATGGGATGGTTAGTAAAATAAATTTAAAAACTACCGCTGTAGATAAAGCTGCTGGTAGCGATTTTGCATATACCTATGGTGTTGCAACTATCGACTATAAAGCCGATTTACGCGAAAGTTTTAACTACGTTTTTATATACGAAAAAGCAGCAGATGCAAGCTGGAACTTAATTGTTCAGGCGTTTGTTCCGGCAGAAAGATAAATTATAATGTGAACTTAAGAAAGGGCTCTCCGTAAAAAGAAAGCCCTTTTTTTATAAGTAAATCTTTAATTTTACGTTTATTCCTAAAACAAAATTCATGTTTAAAAAACTACTAATATTTCAATTCTTAATCCTTTTTTGCTTAAATACTTTTGCTCAAAAACAAAAGTTTGATGTTCAGGGTAAAGCCGGAGCGAGAGGTATAATGCCAGAAAATACCATTCAGGGAATGCTCAAAGCTTTAGATTTAGGTGTTACCACTCTCGAAATGGATGCAGTAATATCTAAAGATAAACAGGTTATATTATCTCAGGAACCATATTTTAATACTGAAATTTCTTTGCAACCTAACGGAAAAGCCATCAGTTTTAAGGAGCAAAAAAACTTCAATATTTATAAAATGAATTATGAAGAGATTAAGAAATTTGATGTTGGTAGCAAGATTCATAGCCGTTTTCCAGGGCAAATGAAATTTAAAGCTTACAAGCCTTCGCTAAATGAAACGATTGATGCAGTGGAAGCTTATGTAAAGCAAAACAGATTGGCGAAGCCCATGTATAGCATCGAAACTAAAACCATAAAAAATGGCGATAATGAGTTTCATCCTGAGCCGGCAGAATTTGTTGAATTAATTATGGCTGTAATTAACGAAAAGAAACTTTCAAAAAGAGTTATCATTCAGTCTTTTGACATGCGAACACTTCAGTATTTACACGAAAAATATCCTAAAATTCAAACATCATTATTAATTGATGAAAAGGAATCATTCGAAGATTATATTGAAAAACTTGGGTTTAAACCAACTATCTACAGTCCATATTCGGTTTTAGTTGGTAAAGGATTAGTAGATAGATGCCATGCAATGGGTGTTAAAATAATTCCATGGACAGTTAATACTACAAAAGATATAAAATACTTTATGAGCCTGGGTGTTGATGGTGTGATTACCGATTTCCCTAATTTAATGAACCAGCTTAAATAAACTTAAGATTAACTAAGAATAAAAAAAAGACCTGATAAATTAATTATCAGGTCTTTTTTTATTTATCCGTTAAGGAAATCTTAGTGATGAGGTTTAGCTTCTTCAGTATGTGTAGCTTCTGTTTTTCCGTGTTCAGATGAACTACCTTCTTCAGCGTGGCGGAATATTGGTCTGGTAAATACAACGCAAAGAATTAAAACAATAATCCATGCGGTTAATGGTAATGCCCAAATCCCTTTTGTTTGCTGAACCGGTGCGTGTGAGTCGTGAGCTGACATATCTAATATTTTTGATTTATAATTTATGCTTTGTTATGAGTTGTAAAGATAACAACAATGTTCAAAAAAATAAATTTTAAGGCTTAATGTTTAGTGTTTTAATTAATCTTCGAATTTTACCTAAGCAGAACTATGACAGTAGGTTCTAAATGTCAATAAGATGCTGAAATAAATTCAGCATGACGGAAAAGTTCTTAAAGCAAATCTTTAATTATTTTCTCAATAGATAAACCTTCAGCTTCTGCACGGTAATTTCTAACAATGCGATGGCGCAGAATAGGTTCGGCAATCGCCTGAACATCTTCGATATCTGGAGCATATTTACCACTTATTGCAGCATGGCACTTTGCGCCTAGAACTAGAAATTGAGATGCTCTCGGTCCAGCTCCCCAACTTACATACTTGTTAATGGCTTCTGTAGCAAACTCTGTATTCGGACGAGTTTTAGCGGCCAGTTTAACGGCATATTCCAAAACATTATCCGTAACCGGAATATCCCTGATTAATTTCTGGAAATATTGAATGTCATCAGCATTAATAATTTTTTGTAGCTGATTAGTTTTATTGCTTGTTGTGTTTCTAACAATGTTTAGCTCGTCTGCAAAAGTAGGATAATTTAGCTGAATGTTAAACATGAAACGGTCTAGCTGCGCTTCGGGTAGCGGGTAAGTACCTTCTTGCTCAATAGGATTTTGCGTAGCTAAAACGAAAAACGGTTTAGGTAAAGTATGGGTTTGTCCCGCCGCTGTAACCGATTTCTCTTGCATGGCCTCTAACAAAGCCGCCTGAGTTTTCGGTGGCGTTCTGTTAATTTCATCAGCAAGAATAATATTTGAGAAAACAGGCCCTTTAATAAATTTAAAATGTCTGTCTTCTCCTAATATTTCAGCACCGATAATATCACTTGGCATTAAATCGGGTGTAAACTGAATACGGTTAAAATCTAAATCTAAAACCGATGCTACAGTTTGTACAAGTAAAGTTTTGGCTAATCCGGGTACACCAACCAGTAAACAATGTCCGTTACTGAAAATGGCGATTAAAACGGATTTTATGATGTCATCCTGTCCAACAACAACCTTACTTATTTCAGTTTTAATGGTATTGAAGGATTGATGAAGTGCATCTACTGCTTCTACTTCATTTTTGTACTGCATATGCATTACTTGCTTTCAGTTTTTGTTTTAGTCCAGATTTTTAAACCATCACAAGTTTGGAATTCCGGGTCAATTTTAATATATGTGCTTTCTCTGCGTTTTTCAAACCACTCGCTCAAAGTACGGTTGGTTTTATCATCCTGCGCAGCAGCTTTAATTTTTGGAAAATCCTGAACCAGATTAGCTTTGTGAGGTGGTATTTTAGATTTCAGATATAAAATTCTGTAACCTTGTTTTCCATCAGCAGCAGTAAATAATTCTGGTTTAGAAATACCTCCAACCTTCATAGTATCAATTACCAGGAATACCGCTGGGTCTAATTTATCAATTGGAATAAAAGTAGTTCTGCTTTGTACATTTTCAGCATTAAGCATCATACCGCCATTATATTTTGTTTCTTTATTATCAGAATATAAGTTTGCCGCGGCAGCAAAACTTAATTTCTTTGCCATGATGTTGTTATAAATACTATCTGCATGAAGTTTTGTACGGTCGATACTTGCTTGTGTGCTTTTCGGCATAATTAAAATGTGACGGGCATGAACTTGCTCACCTCTTCGCTCTATAACCTGCAAAATGTGAAATCCAAACTCGGTTTCAAATACTGGCGACATTTCTCCGGCTTTAAGTTTAAATGCCCAAGAAGTAAATTCTTTTGCCATTTGGCTTCTATCAAAGAAACCTAAATCTCCACCATCACCAACTGAACCCGGATCTTCTGAGTAAGCTTTTGCCAAAGCACCAAAATCTTCGCCACCTTTAATTCTTAAACGTAAGGCTTCGATTTTATCATGAAATCTTTCTTTCTCAACTTTAGTTAATTGAGGATTCAAAATTACCTCTCCAACTTCAACTTCGGTGTTAAATTCAGGAAGTGTATCGCCTAAAGATTTATAATATTTTTCTACCTCTAATGGCGTAACATTAATGTTTTCGGTAATTTTAGATTGCATTTTCTGCGCAATCAATTCATCTTTGATAGATGGTCTGATTTCATCTTTATACTGCAAAACAGATTTGTTTAAAAATTGCTCTAAACGCTCTTGTCCGCCTGCACGATTGATACTATAACGCATACGTCTGTTTACCTCGTCATCAACCTGACTGTCATCAACCATAATCGAATCAATTTCAGCTTGCTGTTTAAGCAATTTCTGTATTAAAGTGTTCTCTAAAATTTTGCATTTAATGTTCGGATCAGCCGCCTGTCCCTGGTACAAAACTTGAGTATATTGTTGGTTAATATCCGATAGGAGAATAATATTATTTCCTACAACAGCAGCAACTTTATCTATATTGTTTTTTTGAGCGTATGTGTTTAAAAACAAGCCCAATAACGCAGTTACTACTAAAAAAACTTTCTTCATTCTATTTATTGTATTTTGCAAATTTAATATTAATGGCTTTATTAATTAAACCTACGGCGATTTATAGTTTTGCTAATTTTCGCAGTTCGTTCTCATTAATTTTAACCTGATATTTTTGTTTAAGGTTATTTAGCCAGTTTTCTTCTAGTTTTTGCTGATAATCGGCAACAACTTCACCTCTTACTTCGCTTAATGGTTTATTGTAATTTTGTTTGTGTTTTTGATAATAATCGTTAATCGCCTGTTCATCATCCTGCGCTTTGCTCCAAATTTTCTGCTCAGAAACGTTAAACATAAGCACGCCTTCGCGATATTCGTTTATCAAAAAATCATGCTCTTTGCCTTTGTTACTTACTTTTTTATGTTCAGCTAAAGCGTTTTCGTAGGTTTTAACTTCCTCCTGATAATTATCACTTTTATCAAAACCCATTTCTCTTGCATCAAGCACTTTAAGCTTAAAATTTATGTACAAGTTTAAATAATTAGCAAGATTGTTGTAATCTGTCGAGGCATTCCCATTGTGACTTTTTTTATAAGCCCACATAAATTCCTTGCTGCTTAATGGTTTATTGTTAATTGTAGCAACATTTTGGGCAAATGTAGAGCCGGTAAAAAAACTAAAAACAAATAAGCAATAAGCTTTTCTCACACAGAGGATTCTATAAATTTTAATGGATAAAAGTAACAATTAGCGGAGCTATTATAAGATATTTAACTAATTTTAACAGATATTATTATAGTGCAAAAATACGAATGGAAAACCAGCTTACCAACAATGCCAACGCTTTACGATTATTTTTTACGGATGATGTTTTTCTGGTGGAAGATAATTCTGTTACAATGCAGGCTGATGGTGCTTTAAAGCAGGTTTTAGCTCCTAATGAAGACTTAGTTGTAGAGGTTAAAACAGAATCTAATATAGCTGAAGGCAGCGTTTCTAATGAAGTTATTCAATCTACTCCTTCTAAAAATTATGCTGAAAACGTCGTAAATCCAATCATTCTTGAAGAGCCAATACAACCGAAAAACTTTAAATTTTTAGGTGGAAATAAAAAATCTGTATTAATTCTTGTAAACGATAACATTAACGATGTAAGTACAGAGCAAGGGAGGGAATTGTTGAGGAAAATTGTAAAAGCAATTGATTTAAGCACACCTGATTTTGCCCTTTTAAATTATGCATCTTATCTGGATGTTGATTTTGCTGAACTCAACAACTTTTTTAAACCCCAGTTAATGCTGGCTTTTGGTGTAGAAACAAATCATTTAAATCTGAATTTAATTTGGCAAAATGAAATTATTGTTCACGAAAGCACAACGATGATTTTTGCGCCTAATCTTCATGATTTAGACGCGGATTTAACTGCCAAGAAAAAGCTTTGGGCAAATCTTCAAATTATAAAATAGATTCCTTTTTCTACCGATGAAAAAAATAGTTTTCGCAACAAACAACCAACACAAAACAGAAGAAATTCGTGCGGCTTTAATGGGTCAATATGAAGTTTTAAACCTACAAGATATTGGTTGCGATACTGATATTCCTGAAACGGCAGATACATTTGATGGAAATGCAACTTTAAAAAGCACTTACGTTGTTGAACATTATAACATCGATTGCTTTGCTGATGATAGCGGATTAGAAATTGAAGTCTTAAATAATGAGCCTGGTGTTTATTCTGCAAGATATTCTGGAAGCAGAGACAACTTGGAAAATATTCAATTGGTGTTAGCTAAAATGGAGGGTTTAGAAAACCGAAAGGCAAGGTTTAAAACTGTTATATCTTTAATGCAAAATGGCACAAACCATTTGTTTGAAGGTATAATAAGTGGCACAATAAGAACAGAATTATCAGGTACAAATGGTTTTGGTTACGACCCAATTTTTCAGCCAGATGGCTATAATATAACCTTTGCTGAAATGGATTTATCCGAAAAAAATAAAATCAGCCATCGTGCAATAGCACTTCAAAAAATGTTAACCTTCCTAAAATCTTAATTACTGTTTAGGCACAACTTTAAGCTTATTTAAAATTGAATCCTTTTTGGGTAAAATTGGTTTAATCTCATTTAATAAAGAATCCGTTTTTGCAGTGGTTTTTGGTGCTACAACTTTTGGAACATTTTTGTCATTCGATATTATTGTTGCTTTAGGTATAGCAAGTTTTTTCGTTGCCAGCGGTTTTGCAACAGCAGCTTTAGCCTTTGGTTTGGGTTTCCCCGATGAACCAATTGCCTCTTTTTTAGAACGTGGTCTTTCTTTTGGTTTCCAAGAAAATCCCTTTAAAACATTGTCTTTTGGTACTTTGTTCTCAGGATTCAGTGCCCCTTCAATACTACGGATGTAAGTAATGTCATCAATGTCGTTACCTTTAAAAGTAAACTTTATTCTACTGCTTAAAGTTTGGTTCATTTCTTTGTAAACCTTCGTGCTATCATCCTGGGTGTAGTAAATACTTTCGGCGTTACCATCAACGTAAAGAGTTTTTAGTTTTCCTTCAGAGAAAAAACCAGTCATATATCTGCCTTTAATTTGGTTAAAGCGCAAAGAATCGACAGGAGTATTTACCAAAAATGAATTTCTAAAAGCCTGTAAGTTGTTTAGTTTACTGTTTTTGAATTGAACATAAATTGTATCACCAACCATTTGCGAACCTTCCGACCATATAATTGGGTTTACAAAACAGCGTAAAGTAGAATCGGCACTGGTGTAAAACAAACTATCAGTTTTCGCCTGAATGTTGCTTTTATAAATCCTTACATTGTGATAAGCTTTAATCGTTCTGGTTTGAACAGTATCTGCTGGATTTATGACAGAATCTGGTTTTAAAACTTTGTTAGCTACATTTTTTAGGTTTTTTACCATTACATTTTTACTCGCTAAACTATCGGTAGTTGTTTTAACAGCCTTACTTAAAGCGGCATTTGTTAATGCTTTTTTTACTTGCAAGCTATCTTTCGATTTTATTAAAGGTTTTTTTAAGGTAGAGTCGGGTTTCAGTTTTTCAACAGCATTTTTCAAACTATCTGTCTTAACCAATTTGCTGCCAAGAGAATCTATATTTAATTTCGTACTATCTAAAGTGACTTGTTTTAACAAGTCTGGCTTTGCTTGTACATTCTTATCACTACGTTTATTTTTTGAAGTTTTATCGTTTTTAGCTTCCGGTTTAGCTGCAACTTTTGTTGTTTGAGGAATTTTACTTTCATTTTCAGGTTTTTCAGACGAGTCACTATCTTCATCATCTTCGCCAACCTCGTTATTTGCTTTTACCGAAATCTTCGGAATAAGTTTTAGCGTTTTCTGCAGAACCATTTGTGTTTCCAGCGTATCAGCGCCTAAGCGCAATGTATCAGGTCGCTTTTTATCTTTTACAGTTACTGAATCACCAGAAATAATATCAACATAAGCATTTTTAGTTACCAATGTTCGTTGGTCAATTTTATAGTAATAACCTAAATCGCCAAACATTTTAGTTCCATCCTTTTTATCAGTAAAAACAATGTTTTTTACAGCTTTTCCATAACCGGCTTTTCCGTAATAATATAAACTATCGCCCTTTAAAGATTTTGTGTCTTGCGTGTATAAGTTCTTTTTACCAAAATAAGCATCTTCAGTTAAAGTATTATATGCACCATTTTCTGTGTACAGATTATCATCTTTGCCTCTAATGTTTGTAGGCCCGTAAAAGTAAGTCCATTTGGTATCTACATTATACCGCATCGTATCCGATTTTATGGTACTTTGTGGTGTTACAACCAAAACATTATACCTGAAATATGCATCGCTACTATTATTAAAGTAATAGCCATTTTTGCTGGTTAAGGTTACATCTTGTGTTTCAATTTTGCCGCCACTGGTATATGTGCCAATTTTCGCAACCATATCATAATCCAGAATGTTAGTAGTTAGTGTCGATTTTGGGTCGACCATTTTAACATTTCCGGTTAAATGCGCATGTTTTTTATTACCATCATACTGCAATTCGTCAGAATAAATATCGGTAGTAAGTTGTTGAATGTGAACATTCTTGTACGCTTCGAAATAGTTTCTTTCTGTATAAAACACAGCGCTATCACACGTAAGCGTTGCATTATCTTGCTGAAAAACAGGATTAATAAGATATAGCGCTTTCTTTTTAGTATCGCCGGTAACTCGGGTTGAGTTAATAATTTTTATAATGGAGCCTTTTTTTTGCCCAAATAGCAGCGCCGGACTTATTAAAAAGAATAGAAAGACAAATATTTTTTGCACCCTACAAAGTTAGTTTTTTGTTTCGAACGTTCAGAAACCGATTAAAATTAAATATTTTTGATGAATGTTACCTTTAAAACAATTTCAGGATTTTATTGAACAGCACCAGCTGTTTACAAATGGTAACAAAATTTTGCTTGCCGTAAGTGGAGGCAAAGATTCGGTATTAATGCTTCATTTATTCAAAGCTTTAGGCGTTAATGTTGGTGTAGCGCATTGTAATTTTAATTTACGGGCAGATGAAGCAACCCGCGACGAGCATTTTGTTAAAATGTTATCTGCATCGCTAAATCTTACTTTCCATTTAACGCATTTCGATACAAAAAAATATGCGGGTGAAAATAAAATTTCTACTCAAATGGCAGCGAGAGAACTCCGTTACCAATGGTTTGAAGAAATTAGAGCGCAAAATGGATATGATTACATTGCCCTTGCTCAACATCAAAACGATGCTGTAGAAACCATATTAATTAATTTAGTTAGAGGAACTGGAATTAGTGGTTTGCATGGTATTTTACCTAAGCGGGATAAATTAATTCGTCCGATTTTATTTTTGAGCAAAGTTGAAATTGAAACAATTGTTGATGATAATGATTTAAACTTTGTTGAGGATAGCTCCAACTTAAGTACAAATTATACAAGAAATAAAATTAGATTGGATGTGATTCCGCATCTTCAACAGATTAATCCAAATTTGGAGCATACTTTTGCGCAAAATATAAACCGATTTAGTCAGCTGGAGGAGGTTCTAAATTTACATGTCTTACAGCTTACTAAAGAGATTGTTCAGCAGAGAAAAAACGGCCTATATATCGCCATAAGTGATATTGAAAAACTTAAGCCGATAAATCTTTTATTATTTGAAATACTAAAACCATATGGTTTTAATGAAACTGTTATCTCAGAGTTGATAAATAATCTTCATAAACAAAGTGGTTTAAGATTTTTAAGTACAACACATCAGGCAATAATTGATAGGGATTACGTAATTATTTCGCAATTAATTGAGAATGTAAATCAATATAAAATGATTCATGGCAATGAAGTCGATTTTTATTTTGATACACATCATTTTGGCTTGAATTATACAAATGATGTTGGCTATACTGTAGATAAAGACAAGTTATATGTTGATGCAGATAAATTAGTTTTTCCATTGGTAATTAGAAATTGGCAAAATGGAGACAAATTTATGCCACTAGGTATGCGTAGCTTTAAAAAGTTAAGCGATTTTTTTATTGATGAGAAAATACCTGTTCATTTAAAAAGTGATATTCCAATTTTGATTAATGGAAATGGTGATGTAATTTGGATTGCTGGCTTAAGGCAGGATAACCGCTATAAATTAACTAAGGCAACAAAAAAAGTTGCTATATTCGAAGTCAAAATTAAATAAGTTGGAAAGCAAATACGCGTATATCGAAAAACAATACATTGGCCGTGATTATGTTCGCATTTTCATTAGGTTAATTATGGCTGCATTTTGTTTTGCAGCATACGTTTACGAACGCGATCGGGATAATACACAGGATTTGTTTCTTGTGGTAGGTTTTGGAATTATTGGTGTTTCTATGCTTTTACTTTTCCTGATACAATATAAAATTATTGTAGATAATGGTAGTATGATTTTAGACGGCCTTTGGACTACCAAACGTGTAAAAATCGATTTAAATAGCATTGTGGATGTAAGAAAAGCAACTTATAGTCGTTATTTCTTTAATAATCCTGTATATAACCTGCATACTAAAGGAACTATTCGTTTTTATTCATCGGGTAAAGATGCTGTGGTTTTAACTGATCGTGATGGTTTGGAGTATTTCATTGGTACTCAGCGACCTAACGAACTATTCTTAGTTATCAAAGAGGAGATGAAGAATTTAAGCTAGTTCTTGTTGTAGAAAAAAATCCTCGCTATTACTATAATTTTCTCGTTTTTCCACACTAAATTTTAGAAAACTCCTAAATGGAGCGTTTTATCGTGCGGCATACTTCTTGGATATTGATTTGCATCCAAACAGATTGTAATGAAGAAATTCCTATTTATTTTACTTCTTGTAATAACTAGTAAAGTCACAATGGCTCAAACCTATAAAGCCAATGTATCCCAAGATTCGGTTAAAATACTTAATACCAGAATCGAACTGCTGAAAATAAATATAAAAATCTTAGAACTGAAAGTCAAGGAATCTGAAGAAGAAGAAGCTGTTGAAAAATTGCGTTTAAAGCTTTTGGATGCCAACGGAAAAGCAAAAGCATCAGCAGAAGAATCGAATACTTATTCAAATAAAACGGTTAGTGGTTCAACGATTGATATGAAATCGATGGATAAAATGTCGAAGAAAGTGAAAGGTGATGCTATTGAAGCCCGAAAGGCACTTGAACGGTTTAATAAACAGGTTGCCAGAGTAGAGGATGTCCGCTCACAGATAAAAACTGAAGAAAGAAAATTAGGCTATAGAAAGCCTACAATCGTCTTCAGTTATGAATAATCTAGCACTCGAGAAACAGCCTACCAATACAGATATGATACATAATAGTGCTTTAGTAGTAACCCATTCACACAGCAAATTTATGGTACTAATCAATATTGAAATGAAAATTCATAGGCATCTAGGCAAAAACTTAAATGCAGGGTTATATAAACATGCTTTTGAAGCAGAATTATCTGATAAGGCCATAAGTTTTGTAGCAAACAAACAATATGATGTAAATTATAATGGTGTTATCCTTAATTATAAGTTTCACGTAGATTTTTTGGTCGAGGACGATGTATTGGTTATTGTTAAATCAAGTAGACAAACCTTAGATGCAATCGAAACCAGCGTATATCAGAAATTGGTAACACCAAAACCAAAAACAGTTTTAATAATTAACTTCTATGAAGATTTACTTCAGTTTAAGAAGATTATAATTAACGATTAAATCTATTATAGCTTTATTGTTAGTAGCTTTTTGAAAGATTAATAATATCACTTTTCTAAGTATTCTATAAATTTTTAATATGGGTTTCTGCATTTAAACCTTAAAATTCAACAACTGAATTTCTGTTTGAAATAATATCAAACAAATCTTAATAAATTTTATTATTGCTAAAACCATATATTCGTTTTATGCAAACATTGCTTACCGCTTCACAAATGCATGATGTTGATAAATTTACAATTGTCAACGCTCCAATTGCATCTATAGATTTAATGGAAAATGCAGCGAGAGCATTTACACATTGTTTCTTAAAAGAAGAGTTCGACATTCATAAAAATATAGCTATTTTTTGTGGAAAGGGTAACAATGGTGGAGACGGATTAGCAATTGCTCATGTTCTGCTACTAAATGGCTACGAGAACATAAAGGTTTATATCGTTAATTTCAGTGAAAATGAAAGCACAGATTTTTCAATAAACCTACAGCGTTTTGAAGAATCAAAATGCAAAAAGATTATTCTAAATAAACCTTCCGATTTAAAAAACATATCATCAGATATCGTTATCGATGCAATATTAGGTTCTGGTTTAAACAGACAGTTATCTGGAAATCACCTTGAGCTGGTTTCTAAAATAAATTCTTTAAATAAAAAAATTTATGCTGTAGATACCCCAACAGGTTTTTTTTCTGAAGGAAAACTTCCAAATACTTACAATGGTATTAAAGCTTATAAAACCATTTGCTTTGAACGGCCAAAAATTAATTTCTTTTTCCCTGAAAGTATCTTTGCGACCGAAAAATATGAGGTTGTAAAGATTGGTTTGGATCAGGAGTACATCCAAAAACAAGATTCTGACTTTTATTTAGTTGAGTTTGAAGATATTCAAAAGATAATCAAACCCCGCCAGCTTTTTAGCCATAAAGGAACCTACGGCCATGCATTAATTATTGCAGGAAACAACAATACAATGGGTGCAGCATTATTGGCGAGTAAGGCTTGCTTACATGGTGGCGCAGGACTAACAACTGCTTGTATTCCGAATTCAGGCTTAATAGCGTTGAATACTGCATTGCCAGAAGTTATGGCTTTAGAGCGTGATGAGGTTACCTCAGCTGAGAGTATTTCAAGTTATAATGCAATCGCAATTGGCCCGGGTTTAGGCATTTCTGATGAAAATGAAGGATTATTAGAAAAGCTGATTTCACTTAATAAAGCGCTTATTGTTGATGCTGATGCGTTAAACATTCTTGCTAAAAGAAAAGATTTGCTGTCAAAGATTCCTGCAGATTCTATTTTAACGCCACATATAAAAGAATTTGACAGGATTTTTGGAAAACATGAAAGTTGGTGGGATAGAGTTGAAACAGCAAAAGCACAGGCGCAAAAATTAAAAGTCGTTATAGTTCTGAAAAATCAATTTACATTTATTTGCGCCCCTAATGGTAAAGTTTATATTAATCCAACAGGTAATCCTGCCATGGCTCAAGGCGGCATGGGTGATGTTTTAACAGGGATTATTTCAGCTTTTGTTGCTCAAAAATATTCTCCTATTGATTCAGCAATTCTCTCTTGCTACTTGCATGGCAAGGCTGGAGATATTCTGTCAGAAGAAAGGGCGGTTGTAACTGCATCACAAGTAGCAAATAGAATATCAATCGAATTAAAAACTGCAAGTTTAATTGATTAAAGTGCTTCTTATAACTAAGAAATATAATATTACTACATCTAAATTATGGAAACAAAGAAAGAGTACACATTAACCGAGCTAATTCAAGAATCGGCAGAGAACCCAAATGAAAATGATTTTTTTGAATTAGAAAAGCCAGCAATGCTTGAAGTAAACTTGAAGAATCAGAAAATTTTAGCTAAGGCTGGCTCAATGGTTGGTTATGTTGGTAATATTGATTTTAAGCGTGAAGGCTTATTAAGTAAAGGTTTGGGTGGCTTATTAAAAAAGGCAATATCTGGAGAAGGAACTTCTTTAATGCATGCAGCAGGAACAGGTAAATTGTATTTAGCTGATGAGGGGAAAAAGGTTAAAATTATAAAGCTTCAAAACGAATCAGTATTTGTAAATGGGAATGATGTTTTGGCTTTAGAAGAAAATATAAAGAACGAAATTAAAATGCTAAAAAGCATCGCCGGTATGATGAGTGGTGGGTTATTTCAGGTTAAGCTATCAGGGAGTGGATATATTGCCATAACTACACATGGTGAACCAATTTTATTGAGAGTAAGTGCCAATCAACCTGTTTATACTGACCCAAATGCTACTGTGGCTTGGTCAGAAAATTTATCGCCAAATATAAAAACCAATCTAACTTTTGGCTCTTTTATTGGAAGGGGAAGCGGCGAATCTTTTCAATTAGAATTTTTTGGAGAAGGTTGGGTTTTGATTCAGCCTTATGAAGAAGTTAAATACGCACAGAAATCTTAACTCATCTTAAGCAAAAACGGCTTAGCATTACAAAATGCTAAGCCGTTTTAATATTATTTGAAACTATTTTAAACACCACCCATTACCGTTAGTTTCTCCATTGTTGGATTTACACTACCACCCATTGGTTCTAACGTTACCGCAAATGCCTGAGCTTCTTGTATCGTTTGCATTTTGATAATAGCCTCGTTCGAGGTAGAATCTGATTTACCAAATAAACCTAAACTTACAGGTTTGCCATTTACTAATGCCCAAAGCTGATATTCGTGTTCTGCATCGGCCTTTGGTAAATCCATTGCTAAATAATTAATCAGTACACTTTTATCTTTTTTATTCCAATAAACATTCATCTTAGATTTAGGACTAATTGCCTGTCCTTGCATCCTGATGGTTGCCCATTCTTTACTTTCAGCCATTTCGGCGATATTGTTTAGACCTTTATTATCGTATTCTAACTGGCTTACAACGCCCGCAAATTTTTGCTTATCTAAATTTAAGCTGGCAATTTGATTGTGAGCATCGTTTAGTTTATTGTATGTTATAAAAAGCGCACCAACACTTAATACTAGTAAAGCGACACAAGCAACTAAAGCATAACGCAATGTTCTAACTTTACCGTCGCTTCCATCTAACTGGATAATTTTGGGATCACTAACATACTCCTCTTGATTAACAATAACTTCTTCTTCATCTAAAAGATTTAGTCCAAGTTTATCAAATAGTTTTTGCTCTATATCTTTAGGAGGTTCAATAGCATTACTTATAGCATATTGCTCCATAGCCTCTTCTATAGAAGCTATCTCATCCCTTACTTCTTTATGTTGGGATGCCATTTCTTCGACCTGCAACATTTCCTCAGGCGATAAATCCCCTAAAACGTACAGTTCAAGTACTCCAGATTCTATATATGCTTTTAAATTTTCCACGCTCAATTAAAACTCCTTCTCAATTCTATAATAGCCAAACGGATTCTGGTCTTAACAGTCCCTAATGGCAAATCTAACTTTTCTGCGGCCTCCACATGTGTGAAACCCTTGTAATAAACTAAATTAAGAACAACCTGTAAGTCTGGTTTTAAATTGTCTACAAGTTGTTTAACACCAAGTACATCTGGGTTAAAAGTTACCTTGTTTTGTTCATCAACGAAACTTACGTTATTTTCTATATCTTGGTTTTTTTGAGAATTTTTAAAATCTTTAGAACGAAGTTTATCGATAGAAAGGTTTCTAGCGATGTTCATCATCCAGGTAAATAAACGGCCTTTTGTATTGTCGTAGTGTGATGCAGATTGCCAAATTTTTACAAAAGTTTCTTGCAAAACATCTTCAGCCAGCTCTGTGTGTGTAATAATGCGTGAAATTACGCCATATAGAGCAGATGAATACATGCTGTATATTGTTTTTAACACTGCTGGATCTTTCGATTGCAATGCCAAAACTAATTCAGGCTCGGTTAGGGTAATTTTCTTTAATGCACTCACTTATGGTTACGAATATACAACTCATAACACCAAATCCAAAGAAATGTTTTGGAAGTTGATTCCTTATCGGAGTGCGATTTATTAAAAAAACTAAAACCTAATCTATTTTATAAAATTTAAGCGATTCCCTCAATTGGAAATAGGTGTTTTTCAGCATGATAAGATGAACGAACAAGCGGCCCACTTTCTACATACTTTAAACCTTTTGATAAGCCAGCTTCTTTGTACATTGCAAAAGTATCGGGATGAATCCAATCAACCACAGGGTGGTGATTGCGTGTAGGTTGTAAATACTGACCTAATGTTAAAATGTGTACGCCATTAGCAACTAAATCGTCCATTGCTTCAAAAACATCTTCTTCAGTTTCTCCAAGACCGAGCATAATACCAGTTTTTGTACGTAAACCAAATTCAGATATTCTTTTAAGTGCCTCTAAACTTCTATCATATTTAGCTTGAATACGTACTTGTCTGGTTAAGCGTTTGACCGTTTCCATATTATGAGAAACAACTTCCGGACGCTCTTCTAAAACCCGATATAAATTATCCCACTGACCTTTAAAATCTGGAATTAATGTTTCTAAAGTTGTAATCGGGCTTTCTCTGCGAATGGCTTGTAAAGTTTCTGCCCAGATAATAGAGCCGCCATCTTTCAAATCATCGCGATCTACAGAAGTAATAACGCAGTGTTTAACGCCCATTAATCTTACCGAATCGGCAATGCGATTTGGCTCATCAACATCAACTGCTAATGGTCTGCCCGTTGCAACCGCACAAAATGAGCAACTACGGGTACAGATATTACCTAAAATCATGAAAGTTGCCGTACCTGCACCCCAACACTCGCCCATGTTTGGGCAGTTTCCGCTTTCGCAGATGGTGTGAAGTTTATGTGTATCAACTAAGCTACGTACTTGAGCATACTCCTTACCAACAGGTAATTTAACACGTAACCAATCTGGTTTGCGTTTAACTTCAGTTACAGCAGGTACTACCGGTAAATCAATCATAAGGCAAAGTTAAGGATTAGGATTGAAATGTGGCAATACTGAAATGTTGTAATGTTGTAATGTTTGGTGTGATTAATAATCGAAGCGGATATTGCGAACAGAAATTATTAACCAAAGTACTTTACCATAGGCCTTTTGCTTTATCTAATAATTCACTTCCTTTTTTAGTGATTTCCTTTTTGCCGTTTTCTATTGTAGATGGCTGTGTATATTGATTTACTGCGTTAGACATTGCTTTAAATTTATTCACAGAATCGAATATTTCTTTTGTGTGTGGAACATTATTTTCTTTTAGTACACGCTCCCAATCAATTTTTGATAGGGTAGAAATCATATATTTCGATATTACTTTTGCCATAAATGCTTTATCATATATTCCATTTAGTGCCGCTTTTGAATCCCTTTCCTTTAAATAGCCAATCGTTTTTTCAATTGCTTTTCTTTCATCATCAGCGAATAATGGACTGTTTTTTAGTTTTTCTAAAGCAATTATTGCTTTTTCTGGGTTCTCTCTTTTTAAATTCAAATAAGCATCAATTGTCCAAACCAATTCATTCTCAAGGCCGAGCTTATTCATGTCTTTTAGAAACAGATCAAAATCCTCTAGCGACCTTTCTTCGTCAATTTTTCGCTCCATGCGCATTCTGTCAAGTCCTCTAAAAAGATAATTTAAGCTATGAAATGCAGTGTGAGTTTGTTCATCGCTTAAATTGCGCCAGCCAAAAAATGCTTTTGTGTAGGGTAGAGGTATGGTTTTATTATTATCTAACCATTTTATGTTATTAGATAATTCATTTTCTGATAGATAGAATAAGTTATTTCCAAAAAATAAAAAACCACGAACAAATTGTAATAGTGTTTTTACCTCAGAATCCTCCAAGAGCTCGGGTTTTGTTTTAGAACATTCGTACAGTGCGAATGGTTGGCCTAAATCTCTTGTTGCTAAAACAAGCATACTCAAAATTGCATGTTCAATGTTTTGATAGTAAACCTTATCAGCAGCACTTACATAATTTTGAACCGATTTTCCATCGCCGTAAATCGTATTAAAGCCATCTACTAAAGTTGGGAAAATATCTTCATCGGTGGTTTTTACGAAATCTTTAACAGCCCGATAATCCTTATAAAGTTTAAGTGCATCAACAACAGAAATTGGCGTTTTACTGTTGGTATCTAACTTATGTAATGTATTTAGAATGCTGTTGGCTTGTTTCGAAAAGCGTTTATATTCAATTGCGTTTGTGTCTTTTACAGCACTAGAACGAATTGCGATTTTAGCAAACTTGTAGAAAACAATTTTATCATAATTAATATTTTCTTCGAGTTTTTGTTTGTCTAGTTCAAGCAAAGCTTCATCTGTTTTCTCTTTTGAACAGCCAGCAAGAAAAACAATACAAATCAATAAAATCAAGTTTTTCATTTTAAATAGAATTTAATGAAGCCTGTACTTCAATTATTAAAAATATACTTTTTAAACAGTTTGATTTTAAAAGATGATTATTCGTATGTAATATTTAAAATTTTGTTGAAATGTATTTATTATTCGTTTCGTTAAGTGGTTGTTGATTTATTGAATTATCAAAACTTATATTTTCTTGTTAAATGGAGCATTTCTAATAAAATCTTAATGAAGATTTGATAATTTAACGACGAAATTTGACGCTTTTGATTGAATTTTGCTAATTAATTTTACTCGAATCAAATAAAGACACATTTTTTAGCAATTTTTCAGTTTTCATATGCGAAAATTCGTTTCATGTTTAAAATGATTTTAAATTTGTAACTCCTTTGATATAAGATGACAAAAAAGAAAAAGACAGTTGGTAAAACTGACGCAGATGTAATTCTAATTGGCGCAGGAATAATGAGCGCAACATTAGGAGTTTTATTAAAAGAATTAGAACCAAACCTAAGTATAGAAATTTACGAACGCCTTGACATTGCTGCAGCAGAAAGTTCTGACGCCTGGAATAATGCAGGTACTGGACACTCTGCTTTTTGTGAATTAAATTACACTCCAGAAAAAAAAGATGGAACTGTAGAAACAAAAAAAGCTGTTCAAATTGCTGAGCATTTCGAAGTTTCAAAGCAGTTTTGGGCTTATTTAATTGAAAAAGGTCTGATATCAAATCCAGAAAACTTTATTAAGAAAATCCCTCACATTAGTTTTGTTTGGGGTAAAAAGAATTCTGAATATTTAAAGAAACGCTTCGATGCATTAACTAAATACAACTTGTTTAGCGAAATGCAATACACCGAAGATGCTGAGCAAATTAAAACCTGGGCACCATTAGTTATTGATGGACGTAAAAAAGGAGATAAGGTTGCTGCAACAAAAATGGATTTAGGAACCGATGTTAATTTTGGCTCTTTAACCCGTGATATGTTTTCATATCTTAAAAATCAAAGCAATGTAAGTCTAAACTTCAATCATGAAATTCGTGATTTGAAGAAAAATAAAGACGGCAACTGGATTATAAAAGTTAAAGATTTAGAAACCGGAGATAAACGCAAACGTGTTGCCAAGTTTGTATTTATTGGTGCTGGTGGTGGTTCACTTCCTTTGCTAGAAAAATCTGATATTCCTGAAGGAAAAGGATTTGGTGGTTTCCCGGTTAGCGGGCAATGGCTGAAATGTACTAATGAAGAAATTATTGCTAAACACCATGCAAAGGTTTATGGTAAAGCTTCGGTTGGTGCGCCACCTATGTCTGTACCACATTTAGATACCAGAATGATAAATGGTAAGCAAGCATTATTGTTTGGACCATACGCTGGTTTTTCTACCAAGTTTTTAAAGAACGGTTCTTTTCTTGATTTACCAAAATCAATAAAGTTTAACAATATCCGCCCGATGATTTCGGCAGGTTTGCATAATCTTGATTTGACTAAATATTTGATTGAGCAAGTAAGACAATCGCCAGAAGATAGATTAAACGCCTTGAAAGAATATTTACCAAATGCCGAATTGAAAGATTGGGAATTGGAATACGCTGGTCAGCGAGTTCAGGTAATTAAAAAGGACGAGAAAAAAGGAGGCGTGTTAGAATTTGGAACTGAGGTAGTGAGTGCTGCAGATGGCTCTATAGCCGCATTGCTTGGTGCATCTCCTGGTGCTTCAACAGCTGTATCAATTATGTTCGATTTGTTAGGGCGTTGCTTTAAAGATGATTTACAAACACCAGAATGGCAAGCAAAGATTAAAGAAATTATTCCTACTTACGGAAAATCATTAGCCGATGATGCTGAGCTTTGTAAAGAAACAAGAACCAGAACATCTAAAATATTGAAAATAGATTAATAGAAGAAGCCACAGATTTACAGATTAGTATTGAAAAGAATCTGTAAATCTGTGGCTTTAAATATTTTTAAGCTGCAATAACTTCTGCTACTTCATCGGCAGAAATATCACTATGTGAAGCTTCTAAAACGCAATCGCCATTTTTGATTAATAAAATTTGTGGAGATTGATGTGCTACCTGAAAGACCTCAGCAATTTTATTCGAAATTTCTCTGTAAGCAATTAAGTCTAAAAAGTACAATTTCGTATCAGCAGGAATAACATCCCAATCAAATTCGAAATTCTTTTTTGCCATCATACTGATAGAGCAACGTGTACTATGTTTAAATATAAGACTAAAACCTTCTGCACTTTTAATCTCATCAAGTTGTTCTATTGATGTTAAATTAACCCAAGCCATAATTATTGTATTTAATATAGATAACATTCGCGGAACACTAATGTTCTGCAAATGATCCAAAAATGAAATCAGTATAAGTTCTTATTAATTTCTTCTACGTTTGCCTTCAGGATAAGAGCTATATGCCGGACAAAGTTTTGATGAACAAGACTCTAAGATGGTAATGGTGCAAAACACCGCCAATAAAAGGATGGCAATTTTTTTCATTTCTAATTATTAAGCTTTAAATATCTAAGTTACATATATTTATTAAATGTTGGCAGAAAAATCAGCCATTTTAATTGCTGTTATTGCTGCCTCATCGCCTTTATTGCCATGCTTGCCACCGGCACGGTCTTGAGCTTGTTGTAAATCGTTGGTTGTTAGTACGCCAAAAATAACTGGTTTGCTATATTTAATGCCGACGTTGGTTATGCCATGAGCAACTGCATCGCAAATAAAATCGAAATGTTTAGTGTCGCCTTGAATTACACAACCTAAGCAAATTACCGCATCTAAATCAGCTCTTTTGCTCAATAAAATTTCTGCAGCTCCGGTTAATTCAAAACTTCCGGGAACAGGTAAAGAAACAATATTTTCTTCCTTAACACCATTTTCTAAAAGTGTTTTTAAAGCACCATTGTATAAAGCGCCCGTAATTTCTGCATTCCATTCGGCTACAACAATGCCGAATTTATAGTTTGCTCCACTTGGAACTGTTGTATGAGAAAAATCTGAAAGATTTTTTAATTGACTTGACATGCTGCAAAGATACTGCTAAGCTTGGAATGTTGAAAGTGCTGAATGTTTAAATGTTGTAAGTTTATTTACACCAACTGAATATTACCATAAGTTGCACCAATCGGAATTATTTTATCATCAATCCAAATTTGGTTTCTATCGAATTTCGAAACTTTATCTTTTGAAATAATAAAAGCCCGATGGCAGCGGATAAAGTTGTTTTTCGGTAATAAATCTGCCAAATCGTTAATGGTAATTCTCGAGCTGATGAGTTTATCCTTCAACTGAATTTGCGTGTAATTCCCCGAAGCTTCTACGTAAAGAATATCGCTTAAATCTACTTTAACCTGCTCATAACCATCTTTAACAAAAATGTAATCAGATTTTGCTTCAACCTTATTGTTGCGTAGGTTATATAGTTCGTGGCTTTTGTTGCAGGCTTTTAAAAATCTTGAAAGTGAGAAAGGCTTTAACAAATAATCTACTGCATCAAGTTCAAAACTCTGTACGGCATGTTCTGTATAAGCGGTTGTAAAGATAACCATCGGCGGGTTACTCAAACTTTTCAAAAAATCAATTCCACTAATATCAGGCATTTTAATATCCAGAAATATTAAATCTACCTTGTTGTTTTGCAAGTAAGTAATTGCTTCAAAAGCGTTTGTGAATGTTGCGCTAAGCTCAATAAACGGCACTTTCGATGCATGAGATCTAATTATCTCAAGCGCTATCGGTTCATCATCTATTGCAATGGCAATCATTTTTAAAGATACTATTAGATTTAAATTTTAAAAATTTTCTACCTGCTAAATTATTTTAGGTAGCGGTAAGTTTGTAATTGTTGGCTAGCTCAGTCCCGCCAATACTGCAATCTTTTGGCAAAGCTTACAAAGTTTTTGCTTGAAGCACCGTAACTGACTTCTTAAGTTTGGTAAGCCAAAAGTATTTCCGTTTATGTCGGGGCTATTTAACAAAGTTATTAGTGCTTTGGTTATTGCAGCACCCGGCTTGGTTTATTAATCTGTGCTTTTAATCTTTTCGACAAAAAAAGAGTCTTCGACAAGCTCAGACTGACAACGGCGTTTCAACTTTAAACTTCCGCTATTTCGATTTTGGGCTTCCGTCATTTCGAACATAGTGGAGAACCACGAAGTGCTCAGCGAAGCTAAATCTTTTGACCTTTAGGCCAAGCAACCATTAATAGTTTTACCAGCCTGCATAAATTAAACCCGACAGCAGCGAGCACGAGTGTAACGAAGTAAAGCGAATGGCGGGGCTTTCGTCCGCCACCAGCATTTACTTTCATTTTCAAAAAAATGGAATAATCTTAATCCAATTGCAAGGTCAAATGCACAAAGAACTCTTTTGCGCTTTCGCGTATAATTAACTCGTGCTTGCCATAATACAGCAGTGATAATCTTTGTTTAACATTCTCCAACCCAATGCCGCTTTTTAGTTTCTCAGGGTCGTTATCTGCTTTTAAATGGATGCTATTGTGCACATCGAAATAAAGCGTTTTCTCTTTGGTTTGAAGTGTAATTTTAATGTGCGACGGTTGCTGCAAACTTATACCATGTTTAAAGGCGTTCTCTATAAAGGGAATCAAAAGCATCGGTGTAATCTGCAGATTGTTCAACTGCTCATCGATTTGGGTTTCAATTCTAATATCAGCAGAGCGAGATGTACGAAGTTTTTGCAAATCGATGTAGTTGTTAAGGTATTCTACTTCCCGGGTTAACGAAATCTTATCCTGCATATTTTCATGTAGCATAAACCGCATCATGTCGCCAAGTTTTTGAATGCCTTCACCAGTTCTTTCTGCGTTTTCTTGCAAAGCCGTTCCGAATAAAGTGTTTAAAGCATTAAACAAAAAGTGTGGGTTAATTTGCGATTGCAGAAAGCTTAAAGATGCATCAGATTTACCCAATTCAGTTTTTAAAGTTCTGATTTCAGTTTTATTGGCCAACCTCTTTTTATAAATAAACCAGGATAATGGTGCGCTGATAATTAGTTGAGTTGGCAGGTGAAATGCAAATACGATGAAAAACATTTCTAACCTCCAAATAAACAAAGTAGAAATTAAACCTAATGGTACAGTTAACAAAATTGAGATGAAGAACACTTGCCAGAAGTAAACTTTAAAAGGTTTTCCATTAGCAATGTTTTGAGGCAGAAGTGTATAAACCGAATAAATTACTATGCCAATTGCAGAGAAGATTACCAATGTCCAGCATACACTTATTTCTATCGCCGAACTGCTCGAAATCCATAATAACAAACCTACAAACCAGAATGCTAAACCGAAACCGATATCAACTTTCATTTGAACGGTTTCATCGGCATGTTTATCCTTAGTTTCTGATAAGTAGCCTAAAAATGCTTTAATTAACGAATAGGCAACCATAATGACAATAGACCACATGCTGTAAACGTAACCTTTGAAGAAAACACGATTATAAGCATGTTGCAAATCTTCGTAATCAAATAAAGTATAAGCTTCTGAATAGGTTTTGCATATACTAAATATTAACCCACCGATAAGAAATAAACCAGCAAGCAAAAAACTGTTGGATACTACGTTTTGCCTTTTAATAAATGCAGGCATAATGCAAAAATTGATTGCCAAAAAACTCAAATAAAGAATTGAGAATCGAAAAAGTTCTGGAACTAAATAATTTGAGAAGTACGAGTAGGTTATGTTTTCGCTTTTAAAGTAATAGTAATTTTCGTTTCTTATTCTGGCATCTGCGCCAGAAATTAGGAGAATAACAGTTAAAACATATAATGCTGTAGAAACCCAGAACTCAACTTTGCGTAAATCTTTAAAATCCATCTTGTTTATTTTGATGCTGCAATTTTACTAAGGCGCAGGCAATGTATTTTTAAAATGTGATGAATTGGTGAAAAAATGTGATGAATTAGCACGATTTCCAAGAGCTAAGGATTTCCCATTCAATTATTATATTTGAATGGAAAATTTAAAACTCAAAATGATAGTTTACGGCATACCTAATTGCAATACAGTTAAGAAATCTTTAGATTGGTTAAAGGCAAATAAAATAGATTACGAATTTCATGATTTCAAGAAGAAGGGCATTTCGAAAGAGAAGCTAAATTCGTGGTGTAACATTTTTGGGTGGGAAACAGTTTTAAACAGAAAAGGCTTAACCTGGAAAAAACTATCAAAAGAAGAGCAGCAAGCTATTGATAATCAAGCTAAATCTATAGATTATTTGGTTGAAAACACGAGTGCTATTAAACGCCCAATAATAGAAAAAGATGGCAAAGCCATTCTAATTTCATTTGATGAAAACCGATACGCCGAAACACTTAGTTAAATTGATTGTTTTAATGTTAAAGTTTGTTAAATAGGATTTTAACATTTAAAACTAATATATTTTTGGATATGTATAAGCTGATCATTTTATTCTTTCTTGCCCTTCCGTTTGCCGCAATAAGCCAAACCGTTACAACCGGAACCATTTACGATTATTCCCAAAAATCATCAACCATTCCGGGTGTTACTGTAAGAAATTTAAGTACAAAAAAAGTGGTTAGTGCTAATGCTGCCGGAAAGTATACAGTGGCTGCAAAAGTTGGCGATTTGCTTGAGTTTTCTTTCGTTGGTTACACAACAGATACGCTTTACCTTACTAATTTGCTTCCAAAAACTATTTATATGGTTGTCCGTTCAAATAATTTGAATGATGTAAATATTAATGGTGTAAAAATTAATAAAGAAGTTTTGGCAAAAGACCCTTTAGCCGAAAAATATACCTTAATGGGAACAGGTGGTAATTTGAACAGAAAAAGAATGACAGATAAGGTTGGTGGTTTAAGCCTGAATCTGGGGCATGGTAAATATAAACGCCAGCAAAGGAAAGAAGCCGAGCTAGAACAGCGAGACGCCTATATGGCAGAAATTGATCAGAATTTTAGTGAAAAAAATGTAAAAGAGCTTACGAAATTAGATGGTGAAGATTTAAAAAACTTTATGATAATTTATCGCCCATCAGTTTTAAAGATTCAAGAAGAAAGACCATTTAGATATTCATATTACATCGGGCAGGCTTATCAGGCCTGGTTGAAACTTTCGCCAAGAGAAAGAAAACTGCAAGATTTACCCAGCTTGAAAAAGGGCGATAATCAAATGTAATTCTATTTTTATAATCTGTTGTAAAGTAACATTATAGGCACAAAAAAGCATAATAAAGCTGATTGTTTATATTTGCCGCCTATAAAAATTTCAACATGACTAAAAAAATAAATAAACTTATAACATTAAGCTTATCATGTTGTGCATTCGCTTTTTCTGCATTTGCTCAGCAAACTCCAAAAACCACTGCTCCAGCAACAAATTATAGCCCTTCGGAAGCATTTGGCCCACTTTTTTACACACAAAATGGTAACGAATTTCGTTCGGCAATAGGCGCACCTGGTGCAAAATACTGGCAAAACAGGGTTGATTATAACATCAGCGCAAATCTTGATGAAGCAACCAGCACTGTAACTGGAAGCATTACAATTACCTATAAAAACAATAGCCCCGATAAATTACCTTATTTATGGTTGCAGTTAGATCAAAATACTTTTAAAGAAACTTCTCGTGGTTATGCAGTAACGCCTGCAAAAAGTCGTTATGGTGCACAAAGTGAAAAATTTGATGGCGGTTATAAAATCAACAACATTAGCGTTTCGCAAAAAGCTGCTGCGGTAAAATTCACCTCTTTGGTTGAAGATACGCGTATGCAGATTCGTTTAGAGCAACCCATGGCTGCAAATGGCGATGTTGTAATCGTTAAAATGGATTATTCCTACGTTGTACCAAAAGAAGGCTCGGATAGAACCGGACATTTGACTACTCAAAACGGTGAAATATTCGCAATTGCTCAATGGTTCCCTAGAATGTGTGTTTATGATGATGTAATTGGTTGGAACACCTTACCTTACTGGGGGGGTGGCGAGTTTTATTGTGAGTATGGTGATATCACTTTTGCAATAACTGCACCTGCGAGCCATATAGTAATGGGTTCAGGTGAGCTTTTAAATCCACAGGAAGTTTTTACTGCAGAACAATTAAAAAGATGGAATGCTGCGAAACTAAGCGATAAAACAGTTCATATTCGTTCTGCTGAAGAAGTAACCGATCCAAAATCTCGCCCTGCAAAAGATAAATTAACCTGGAAGTTTAAAATTTTAAATGCCAGAGATGCAGCATGGGCTTCATCAAAAGCATTTGTACTTGATGCCGCTAGAATTAATTTCCCAAGCGGAAGAAAAGGATTAGCAGTTTCTGCACAACCTGTAGAAAGTAATGGAGCAGATGGTTATGGTAGAGGTGTTGAATATGTAAAATCGAGCATTGAGCATTATTCTATAAAATGGTTCGAATATCCATATCCAATGGCTGTTAATGTTGCAACCAATATTGGTGGTATGGAATATCCGGGTATTGTTTTCTGCGGATGGAAAGCTAAAAATGGTTCAGCTTGGGGCGTTATTGATCATGAGTTTGGCCACAGCTGGTTCCCGATGATTGTTGGTTCTAATGAACGTAAATTTGGTTGGATGGATGAAGGTTTTAATACTTTTATCAACGGAATTTCATCACAAAACTTTAATAACGGTGAGTATAAGCAACGTACAGCCGATATGAATTCTATTGGTAAACGTGCTATCGGTAATCCGGTTATGGAAAATATAATGTTAATGCCCGATGGAATGGCAGAACGTAATATCGGTATAAACCTTTACAGCAAACCAGGTTGGGGCTTAAATATTCTAAGAGACCAGATTTTGGGCGAAGATCGCTTCGATTACGCTTTCCGTCAGTACATTAAAAACTGGGCGTTTAAACACCCAACTCCTTTTGATTTCTTCCGTTCGATGGAAAATGGAGCAGGCGAAGACTTGGCTTGGTTCTGGAGAGGTTGGTTCTTAAATAACTGGAAAATGGATCAGGCAATAAGCGATGTTCAGGCAGTAAAAACGGATGGTAAAATTACAGGTTACACTATTAAAGTTGATAACCTTGAAAAAATGCCGATGCCTATCATTCTTCAAATAAAAACCAAAAGCGGTAAAACAGATATTGTAAAAGTTCCTGTTGATGTATGGATGAAAAATACAACCTGGTTGGTTCGTTATCCTACAAGCGAAGAGGTTGTTTCGGTTTTATTAGATCCGAACAAGGTTCTGCCAGATTCTAATGCAGAAAACAATAGCTGGAACGCAAATTAATTTCATTAATAATAATATCAAAGCCCTTATTCGAAAGTTTAAGGGCTTTTTTATTGCAAAACCGAAACAGATTCTTTGTTGATAATTTATAGTTTAGTGGCGTAAAATTTTAGATAAATGAAAGATAATCCACTAGAAATTACCAATCCTGAAGGTATATACGATCCAAGAGCGCATGGCTATTCTCATATTGCAGCTGTTTCTGCAAAAGATTTATTGGTTTTTGTAGCTGGTCAAGGTGGAAGTAGAACCGATGGAGTTTTAAGTAGTGATTTTAGAACGCAAGTCCAAATTGTATTTGAAAACTTAGCAATAGCTTTAGCTAGTAAGGGTTTGAAAATGCAAAATATAGCCAAGCTAACTACTTTGGTTGTTGATTATGATGAAGTGAAGCATCATATTTTAATTGAGGAATCAACTAAAATTTGGCCAGATTTGAAATTCCCCGTTAATACATTAATACCTGTAAATAGATTAGCTTTAGATGGAATGCTGATTGAAATTGATGCAACAGCGATAAGTTTTTAATATTAATTAGCTATGGAAAAGGAGCAAAAAGATGTTTACAAAGTTTATGATAAGATAGCTAGCTGGTTTGCCGAAAACAACCGAACAGATGTGATTGAGAAAAGGCATCTTGATGCAATGATTTCTAACATTAAAGCCAATGCCGAAATTTTAGATGTTGGTTGTGGAAACGGTAAACCAATTTTTGGGTACCTACAGGAAAAAGGTTTTAATGTTACAGGAGTTGATGCTAGTTTGGAAATGCTTAAAATCGCCAAAGATAATTTTCCTTCTGGCAATTTTATTCGGGAAGATATGCGCAAACTATCTTTAAATAAAAAGTTTGATGCAATTATTGCATGGCATAGCTTTTTTCATTTGCCACAAAGTGATCAGCCTGATATGTTCAGGATTTTTGCTTCGCACCTGGTTGCTGGCGGCATTTTAATATTTACCTCTGGAACAGAAAGCGGAGAAGCATGGGGAGAAAACGGCGGCGAAAATATGTTTCATGCTTCGCTGGATACAGCAACTTACAAATCGCTTTTATTACAACATGGCTTTGGAGTAATTAACCATACCATTAATGATTTAGATTGTGGCGGTGCTACAGTTTGGATGGCACAATATAATCCTCAATAATTTAATAATTGAATTAACTTTGTGCCATGACAGAGCAGAAAAACAATCCTTTACATGGTTTAACTTTAGAAAAAATTGTAACGGATTTACAAATGCATTATGGATGGGAGCGATTAGGTTCAATTATAAAAATAGATTGTTTTAACAGCAATCCATCTATAAAATCAAGTTTAAAATTTCTGCGACGAATGCCTTGGGCTCGCAAGAAGGTAGAAGATTTATATTTGGATACTTTTCACAAATAAAGGTTGCAAGTTCATCATTTCTTCATATTCTTAACGGAGATTTATTAAACAATTAACAAGGTTTATTAATCACTAATAAAAAGAAAATGAAAGCAATTAAAATTTTAATGATCGCCCTAATAGCAGCTTTTACTGTTAATACTGTAAGTGCACAAACTAATGTGCCTGCAAAAGCTAAAACTGAAAAAGCTCAGGTAAAAAAATCACATAAAAAACATCACCATAAACAAAAATCAAAAGTAGCAGCGCCTAAAATGTAAGTTATGTGTTTTGTTAAAAAGAAAAACCTCGACAAGTGCCGAGGTTTTTCTTTTTTAAAATAATTTATAAAATGTGTCACGTTTTTAAATTTTTGGTGTCTTGTGGTTGTTAATGGATTAGAAATTCATCATCAAACCAAACAAAAATTTAAAAACATCTATGAAAACTTATTTATTCCTTATACTATGCTTGTTATCTACGAAGGTCTTCGCACAGCAAACGGGTAACATTACGGGTAAAATTATCGACGAAAAAACAACTCAACCTTTAGAATACGCTGGAGTAATCCTGACCAGTAAAAAAGATTCTACAAAAAAGGTCGGAGTAGTTTCGAATGCACTCGGGGAATTTGTTTTTAAAGATGTAGCAAACGGAGAATACAGTTATAGAATTTCGGTAATTGGTTTTAATCCTATCGAGAAAAATATAACAGTAACTGGTAAAAATTTAAGCCTTGGTAATTTCAAAATGAAAGAAGATGCAATTCTGCTAAAAGATGTTTCTGTAAATGGAAGAATTGCAACTGCAACAGTAAAAAAGGATACTGTAGAATTTAATGCCGATGCTTACAAAACACAACCAAATGCTGCGGTTGAAGATTTGCTGAAAAAATTGCCAGGTGTTACTATTGATAAGGATGGAAGTATTTTAGTTCAGGGGCAAAAAGTTACCAGGTTAACTGTTGATGGAAAAGATTTCTTTGGCACCGACCCGAAAACTGCAACCAAAAACTTGCCTGCAGATGTTATTGCTAAAGTACAGTTAATAGATAGTAAAACACTCGAGGCAAAGGCAACAGGAATTGATGATGGACAGCGAGAGAAAGTTTTAAACTTAACTATTAAGGAAGATAAAAAGAATGGTTGGTTTGGTAATGCAAATCTATCGGGCGGTACAACTGATAGGTATAGCAGTTATTTGAGTGCAAATCATTTTACCAAAAAGATGCAATTCGCATTATTGGGGATGAGCAACAACATTAGCAATGCAAGTTTTCAATACGAAGATTTAAATAGTTTTACTAGTGGAAATATCGGGAATATCTTTGCACCTCCTGGCGGCGGCGGTTTTTCTATCAATGTAAATAATGGGCGTACAACTATTGGTGGTTCTGGTGTTTTTGATAATAACGCTATCGGAGAAGTAACCACTCATAGCGGCGGTTTAAATTTTAGCAACAGCTGGGGCAAAAAAGACAAACTAACACTAAGCAGTAGCTATTTTACTTATTTTAGTAAGGGTTTGGGGAATCGTTTTTCTAACGTTCAAGATATTAATCAGGATGATGTGTTAAGAACAAACGAAATATCAAACCGAAATTCTGATAACCAGGCGCACCGCTTTAACTTTAAGGTAGAATATCATCCTGATTCGCTGACCGATATAACCGTTCGCTCAAACGCTATCTTAAATTATACCGATAACATTAACAGTCGCAATTTTAATTCAGATTTTGATTTAACCGGAAAAGTAAATGATGGTAATCAGTATTTGAATCAACGAAATTCTACTCCGGCCTTTTTTGGTGAGCTTTCTGCAACTCGTCGTTTAAAAAAGGGTTCGTTAATTATTGGTTTAAATGGCACGCAAAATACTTTTAACTCAAATTGGTTAAATAAATCACTAATAAATAACTACAACGCCGGTATTGTAGATGTAACCGACTTAAATCAACAGGCGGAGCAAGAAAATAAATCGAAAAATTATAGTGTTGCCATTAATTACATCAGGCCAATTATTGATAAAAAACTGAATAGCAATATTGCATATATTCGCAATGAAGGCAGGGTAGATGCCCAACAACTAACCTTAAGTTATAATCCTTTAAATAATACTTACGATACTGTTGTGCCAGATTTTTCTAATACACTGGAAAACAAAACATGGAGCCAAACCGCAAGATTGGGTTTAATCTATAACCGTACAGAATGGACTTATAATTTCGGATTGGGTTTTCAGGAAACGGGTTTAGATGCAACAACCTTTAGTAGTGCAGGTTTAAATACAAATAATATCGACAAGAAATATTACAATATTCTGCCTCGATTAAATGTAAGTTTTAGAAATAAAAATAAACATACACTGCAGTTAAATTACAATGCAAATGTGAACCTGCCATCGGTAAATGATTTGCAGCCTGTTCAAAATAACAGTAATCCACTGTACCAACGTGTTGGAAATCCTAATTTGGAGGCTCGTAAAAGTCATCGTATGTCGGTAAATTTTAACACTTTCAGTGCCGATAACAATAAATACTGGAACGGATATTTTCTGGTTAATTATGCTTTGGATGATATTGGCAATGATATTAATTACGTTAACGGAGTTCAATATGTTCAGCCGGTAAATGTTGATGGCAACTATTATATTAATGCTGGTACATTTATGGGGCAGCCCACTAAAATTAAAGGGTTAAGAATGGGATATGGATTAAATCTGTCGCTTTCTCATAATTCATCATTTATTAATAGCGAAAAGAATATAACGGATAGATATAATTTTGGTCCGAATGCGAACTTTAGCTACGATTTGGCCGATAAACTTAATGCCGGGCTTTATCTGGGCGTTCAATACAGCAGAGTAAATAATTCGCAGCCTAGCGCACTTGATAATAAATTTTTCAACTTTTTTAATAGTGCGAGTTTGAGCTATGAGTTTATTAAAAACACTCGACTTAATGCAGAGTTAAACCATAATGGTGCAGCTGGTAGAGCCGATGGCTTTAATAATAATGTATTTCTTTTAAATGCAGGTTTGGAGCAATATTTTATGCAACGCAGAATTACGTTAGCTTTAAAAGGATTCGATATTCTTAATCAAAATACAAACATAGATAGAACGGTAAACGGAAGTAGGATAGAGGATATTCGCTTTAATAGCATTACGAGATATTTTTACGTATCGTTAAATTACAAAATAACTAAAGTTGGTTCTAAAAGCGAGAGAAGTAACCCGAGAAATACGGTTAACTAAAATTAATTAAGTTTTAATCTGCAAGACTATTAAGGTTTTGCAGATTTTTATTTATAGATAAACTTTATATTTGAGGAATATCTAACCAACCTATGAAAAAAAATATACTATTAATCTTAACGGTTTTTGGTGCATTACTTTTTTCGAACTGTAAAAAGAGTAAAAACGATGATTTGAATAACATTAGTTATGGTACATCTTTTGGAATGTGCGGAGGCTATTGTTCGCAAAGTATTTTAATTAGCGATTCTAAACTTAGTTTTTCGAAAAGCAAAAATGGTGCAGTACCAGATACTAAAACTTGTTCGAAAAGCATTTCTGAAGCCGAAGTAAATTCAATTAAGGATTTATTGAACACCAACCAAATTTCCAATTTACCAGAAGTTATTGGCTGCCCGGATTGTGCTGATGGCGGAGCAGAATGGGTTTCGGTAACGGTTAATGGTAAAAAGTATAAGATTACTTACGATTTTGGTAAACCGCCTAAAGAATTAGAAGCTGCGGTTGCAAAATTGAAAGTTCTTAAAGATGGTTTTAAAGATTGTAATTGATGTGAACTTAGAGTTATTTTATTTGCCAACTTGATGTGGCTAGCTTCAATTGTTGAAGGTATTTGCCACCTAAACCCGATATACGCGTAAAGCCGCCGATTTTTCTTCGGCGCTTGAAGCATTAGCGGGGCCGAACCCTATAAAAGAATTACTGCGATTGCTTTTCAAAATAAAATATTAGACCGATTAAGATGCTGAAATAAATTCAGCATGACGATTCTATTAGATTTCCTTACCGGTTGGTGTCTCAACAACCAGATGCTAAAATAGCTTATCGATTAGATGCTGAAATAAATCCGGCAAGACGAGACTACTACTTTAAAAACAAAACTCCTTAACCTTCAACTTAAAACTTATTACTTACTACGTAAAACTTTTTCTCCTAACCCCTTGATTTATAAAAAGAATTGTTCTACTTTTGCAGTCCGTTTTATGGGCTATCTGTAAGGATGCCGGGGGAGCGGTAAATAATTAAATAAAAAATTAAAAAAGCACAATGCCAACCATTCAACAATTAGTTAGAAAAGGTAGAGTAGCACTGGAGTTCAAGAGTAAGTCTCCAGCGTTGGACAGCTGTCCACAGCGAAGAGGTGTATGTACACGTGTGTACACCACTACCCCTAAAAAACCAAACTCAGCAATGCGTAAAGTAGCCCGTGTTCGTTTAACGAACGGTAAAGAGGTTAATGCATACATTCCTGGAGAAGGTCACAACTTACAAGAGCACTCAATCGTATTGATTCGTGGTGGTCGTGTTAAAGATTTACCGGGTGTACGTTATCACATCATCCGTGGTGCATTAGATACATCAGGTGTTGCTGGTCGTAACCAACGTCGTTCGAAATATGGTACTAAACGTCCTAAACCAGGTCAAGCAGCTGCTGCACCTGCAAAAGGAAAGAAAAAATAATCGGGAGGAAATAAGAAATGAGAAAGTCAAAACCAAAGAAGAGAATTATTCTTCCTGATCCAAAATTTAACGATGTTCAAGTAACTCGTTTTGTAAATAACATGATGTACGATGGAAAAAAATCTATCGCTTATTCTATTTTTTACGATGCTGTTGAAATTGCTGAGAAAAAAGCAGGTGAAAACGGTTTAGAGATATTCAAACGTGCTTTAACTAACATTATGCCAGCTGTAGAGGTTAAATCTCGTCGTGTTGGTGGTGCTAACTTCCAGGTTCCAACTGAAGTTAGACCAGAACGTAAAACAGCTCTAGGTATGAAATGGTTAATTTTATACGCTCGTAAACGTGGTGAAAAAACCATGAAAGAGAAATTAGCTGGCGAAATCGTTGCTGCTGCTAAAGGTGAAGGTGCTGCTGTTAAGAAGAAAGAAGATACGCATAAAATGGCTGAGGCTAACAAAGCGTTCTCTCACTTCCGTTTCTAGTAGTTTATTTACAAATTAGTAAGATTACACAGATTTAATTAGAAGATTATACTGATTAGATAAATTACACCGATTTGTTGCTTTAACATAATCGGTGTAATCATTTAAAATCAGATAAATCAACAAAAAAATATAATGGCAAGAGATTTAAAATTTACAAGAAATATCGGAATCGCGGCTCACATTGATGCAGGTAAAACTACAACAACTGAGCGTATTCTTTATTATGCTGGTGTAAGTCATAAAATTGGTGAGGTGCACGAAGGTGCTGCAACAATGGACTGGATGGCACAAGAGCAAGAGCGTGGTATCACAATTACTTCTGCTGCAACAACTGTTGAGTGGAAATACAGAAACCAAGCTTACCATATGAACATTATCGATACACCAGGACACGTGGATTTTACCGTTGAGGTAAACCGTTCGTTACGTGTATTAGATGGTTTAGTGTTCTTGTTTTCTGCAGTTGATGGTGTTGAGCCTCAATCAGAAACTAACTGGCGTTTAGCTAACAACTATAATGTTGCTCGTATTGGTTTCGTTAACAAAATGGACCGTTCTGGAGCTGACTTCTTAAAAGTTGTTAAACAAGTTAAAGATATGTTAGGTAGTAATGCAGTTCCTTTGCAATTACCTATCGGTTCTGAAGATCAATTTAAAGGTGTGGTTGATTTAATTAACAACCGTGGTATTGTTTGGAATGAGCATGATAAAGGTATGACCTTTACTGAAGTGCCTATCCCAGATGATATGATTGACGAGGTTGCTGAGTGGAGAGAAAAATTATTAGAATCAGTTGCTGATTATGATGAGTCTCTAATGGAGAAATTCTTCGATGCACCTGAAACTATTACTGAACGTGAAGTTTTAGATGCTTTACGTGCTGCTGTTTTAGACGCTAAAATCGTTCCTATGGTTTGTGGTTCATCTTTCAAAAACAAAGGTGTTCAAACCATGTTGGATTACGTAATGGAATTATTGCCTTCTCCTTTAGATTCTGAAGGTGTTACAGGTACTAACCCAGATACTGGTGCTGAAGTTTTATTAAAACCAAGCATTAACGAGCCATTTGCAGCTTTAGCATTTAAAATTGCAACTGACCCATTCGTAGGTCGTTTATGTTTCATCCGTGTTTACTCGGGTAACTTAGATGCTGGTTCTTACGTTTACAATACTCGTTCAGAAAGTAAAGAACGTATTTCTCGTATCTTCCAAATGCACGCTAACAAGCAGAACCCAGTTCCTAATGTAGCTGCTGGTGATATTGCTGCGGTTGTTGGATTTAAAGATATCAAAACTGGTGATACACTATGTGATGAGAAAAACCCAATCATTTTAGAATCTATGAACTTCCCTGAGCCGGTTATCGGTTTAGCTATTGAGCCTAAAACTCAAGCTGACGTTGATAAATTAGGTATGGGCTTAGCTAAATTAGCTGAAGAAGATCCAACATTCAGAGTACAAACAGACCAAGAAACTGGTCAAACTGTAATTTCTGGTATGGGTGAGCTTCACTTAGATATCTTAATTGACCGTTTAAAACGTGAGTTTAAAGTAGAGGTTAACCAAGGTGCACCACAAGTAGCTTATAAAGAAGCTATTTTCGGTACAACTCAACACCGCGAAACTTATAAAAAACAATCTGGTGGTCGTGGTAAATTTGCCGATATCCAGGTTATTATTTCTCCAATCGATGCTGATTTCGAAAAAGGTGGTTTACAGTTTGTAAACGAAATTACAGGTGGTTCAATTCCACGTGAATTTATTCCTTCTGTAGAAAAAGGTTTTGCATCTGCAATGACGAATGGTGTGTTAGCAGGTTATCCACTTCCTGATATGAAAGTACGTTTGATTGATGGTTCATTCCACGCAGTCGATTCAGATGCTTTATCATTCGAGCTTGCTGCTCGTATGGCATATCGTGAGGCATTACCTAAATGTAAGCCAACTTTGATGGAGCCAATCATGAAAATCGAAATCTTAACTCCTGAAGAAAACATGGGTGATGTTATCGGTGATATGAACCGTCGTCGTGGTCAGTTATTAGGTATGGATACACGTAACGGATCTCAAGTAATTAAAGCAACTGTGCCTCTTTCTGAAATGTTTGGTTATGTAACTCAGTTACGTACTATCACTTCAGGTCGTGCAACTTCTACAATGGAATTTGACCACTACGAAGCTGCTCCTAAAAACGTACAGGATGAAGTAATTGCTAAATCAAAAGGCAGAATTAAATCTGAAGATTAGTATTAAGATAAAGAAATAAGGAGCAAGGATAAAAGACGTAATGTTTAGGCATTATAATCCTTTAATCCTTGTTCTTTCATCCTTAATCAAGAAGATAAATCCGATTTCTGTTGTTAATAGCTCTAACAGGAAATCATAATTAAAAACAAGATGAGCCAAAGAATCAGAATTAAATTAAAATCTTACGATTACAACTTAGTAGATAAATCTGCTGAGAAAATCGTAAAAACTGTTAAGCCTACGGGTGCAGTTGTAAGTGGTCCAATTCCACTTCCTACAGAGAAAAAAATCTTTACTGTTTTACGTTCTCCACACGTAAACAAAAAAGCGAGAGAGCAATTTCAATTATGTGCTTACAAACGCTTATTAGATATTTATAGCTCTAACTCTAAAACAGTTGATGCTTTAATGAAACTTGAATTACCTAGCGGTGTTGAAGTTGAAATCAAAGTTTAATTGATTTTAAAAGAACTAAAAGCCTTCGATGTAAATCGAGGGCTTTTTTTATGCTTCGATTTTTTGAAACAAAAGCCAATTAGTTTAGGTTTAGCTTATATGAGTAAGCAAGAAAAGAAGCACGAAAATTTACCTGTTGAAGGACAAGACTTCGCTGAGCCGAAGGATGAGCTAAAAGAGAAACCTTCATCACACGGAGAAGTAGCAAATCAAAAAGATGGCGATTTCTCGGATTTAGAAGAAAGCAGGATGGAAAATCCTCCTAAAAAAAGAGATACTAACGGATCGGATAAAGACGATGTAGATGATTTATCAGGAAATGTTGACCAGGAAAAGGGCGTTTCGTAATAATGTATTAATCAATAATTTTATTGCGTACAACAAAATTTATTAAAGCTGCGGTATTTTTAGTTCCGGTTTTGTCGAGTAAATTTTGTCTGTTGCCTTCAATAGTTCTTTTACTAGTAAATAATTTATCGGCAATTTCACTATTTGTAAATCCTTGAGCAATAAGATTAAGTATTTCAATCTCTCTCTTTGAAATATCTACATCTAACTTTATTTTTTGTGAATATGGATTACTACTTGCTAGTGCTAATAGGTTAAGAGAAATACCTGTGCATATGTATTTATATTCTTTAGTAATTTGCTTTATTGCAAAAATAATTTCATCAATATTAACATTCTTAAGTAAATAACCGTGAGCGCCAGCGTTTAAAGCTTGATTTACATGGTTCTCATCATCAAGCATTGTTAATACCAAAGTTTTAATTTGCGGATAGTTGGTTTTTAATGTTGAAATAAGCTCGATACCATTCATATCGGGCATATTAATGTCTGTTAGTATAACATCTGGCGCAACTCCTGATTCTAACAGGCTTAAAACTTCTTCTCCATTTTTTGCTTCGGCTATAATCTTTATGTCTTCTTCTTTTTCTAAGAGAGCAACAATTCCATTTCTAACAATGGTATGATCCTCAGCAAGTAATACTTTAATATGATTTTTCAATTTCGGTTTGCAAAAACTAGTTAGTTCAATTTCAAATATCGAAATATTTTAAAACGTAAAAGTCCGTGTTTGTACTTCAAATTATTGTATTAATACGTATTAATAATCGTTTATCTAACTAAACATAAAAATCATCATTTTGTTTAACCTTGATTTTGCTCTTTTTAATCATTTTCAACGATAAAAGATTATAAACCTTTTAAAATTTTGATTGTTATAATGATAGCTTACCTATCAAAAAAGAAATAAAATGAATACTAATCAAGAAGACCAAGATATAAACAAAAATGAGCCCGGTAATACTGATAATAAGTCGGGATTATCTGGAGATTTAGATAATGATACATATGGTCATAGTTCAGACCCAGATGCATTTAAAAAGAAAAATGCACCAGAACATACTATAGAGGAAAATGTAGATGCTTCTAGCAAATTAAAAGATGAAAATATTATAGAAAATGATGATTTGTCTACAAGAAACAAGTCTGAAGAGAAGGGATTGAAGGGTAAGGAACAATAATTATACAGGGTATTTCCCTTGTATAATTATTGTAAATCGATTATGCGAATATTGAAAAACCTTATAGCTTAATACAAACCATTTGTTTGGTTCAAGTCTTGTTTAACCTTCTCTCCAAATTTCTTTGCTTTTTCAATGTAGTCAGGTGCCTGTTCTTTCAAATCATCAATTATTGATTTTCCATCCACAACTCTTTTTTTAGTTGCGTAATTATACCCGTAAACAGCTGCTGCTCCAAGTATTACATATTTTAGTAAGCTCATTTTTTTTATATTAAATTCCAGTATTTAAAACGTCATCTTCATCACGTTGCTTTAAGTTGTTTTTGTTCGTTGTATCAAAATCTTCAGATGAACTACCCGTTCCACTTTCGGCGCTTTTTATGGTTGGGTTTTTATCCTTGCTATTGTAAGCGTCATCGCTTAACGAATCTGCCCCTTGAGTTCCGGTATTGTCTAAACCATCTTTTGCTGTAATTTTATCTCCGTTTGCCATTTTTCTGGCAGCAATTTCCGATATAGGTTCTTTACCAAATGAGGTTACCTCGTTGCCTTCATTTCCTTTTTCATAAGCTTTTTGAACATCAGATTTGTTTTTAGTTTCGTCAGTATTTCCAACAAAACCTTCTAGATGTTCTTCTTTATTATATATGCTAGTTTTCATAACGCGATACTCTAAGTTTAAAGAACAGGTAAAAACTCAAATGGTTTTTGTTTTATTTGCTTTCATACATAGGTAAATACGTTAATCCATTTAAAATCTTCGTTATCATTTTTCAGTTTTGCTTAACTTGGCGCTCAAATAAATTTTAATTCATGGAGTGGAGTAAGTTACTTTCGAATAAACGTTTTGGTCAGGAACAGTATGGTGCTAGCACAGATAGGGCTCGGTCTGATTTTCAACGTGATTACGATAGGTTAATTTTTTCCTCACCTTTTAGAAGGTTGCAAAACAAAACACAGGTTTTCCCTTTGCCCGGAAGTGTATTTGTTCATAACCGTTTAACGCATAGTTTAGAAGTAGCAAGCGTTGCCCGTTCTATGGCTAATCTTTTTCTAAGTACTTTAGAAGATAAGAACCCTGAGTTAATTAAAAATGTTCCACTTATTAACGAGGTTGGAAATATTGTTGCAGCAGCATCTTTAGCCCACGATTTGGGTAATCCAGCTTTTGGACATTCAGGAGAAGCTGCAATTTCAAGATATTTCACCGATGGTGATGGCAAAGCATATCAAAAGGATATGAATGAATCGCAATGGCACGACTTAATTAATTTTGAAGGTAATGCAAATGCAATTAGAATTTTAACTCATCCATTAAAAGGAAAAGGAAACGATGCTTATGCTTTAACTTATTCAACTTTAGCTTCCATCGCAAAATATCCTTGTGCATCAATTGCAGGAAAACAAAAGGGCCTATTGCATAGAAAAAAGTATGGATTTTTTCAATCTGAAGAAGATAGCTTTATAAAAATTGCTTCAGAATTAGGAATGGAAAAAGAGAAAAGTGAATTTTTAATTTATAAGCGCCATCCGTTGGTTTATTTGGTAGAAGCGGCAGATGATATTTGCTATAGCATTATCGATTTAGAAGATGCGCATAGGTTAAAAATTTTATCATACGAAGAAGTAAAGAATTTTTTAATGCCATTTGCAAATTCGAAAACGATAGAAGATAGGCTTAAAAATGATTATGAAGATGATGATGCGAAAATTGGGTTATTGAGGGCAAAAGCAATTAATACTTTAACAACAACTTGTGCTGGCATATTTTACGCTGAGCAGGAAAATCTTTTAAATGGAACTTTAAATAAAAGTTTAACCGATTTATTGCCTGAGCCATATATTACCGCATGGAAGGCAGTAGAAAAAATATCGATAGAAAGAATTTATAATTTCTCTTCGGTTATTCAGAAAGAGGTTGCAGGCTATAAAATAATGGCTGGTTTGTTGGAAGAGTTTGTTCCGGCTTTAATTCATAACAATACGCATTACTATCAAAAATTGGTGAAGTTGATTCCTAAGCAATACCATACAGATAAGATAGATATTTATTCCAGAACTCAAAGTGTTCTTGATTTCGTTTCAGGAATGACAGATTTATACGCAGTGGATTTGTACCGAAATATTAAAGGAATATCTTTCCCATCAGAGACATAACGTTTTTATTCCTTTGGGGAATGTTTAGGTAATTATTTCTAATCAAATTTTAATTCAAAATGCACGTTTGTGTAAAAAAATAATTTTATCACCTCTGTTTTTTTAGTTTTTAACGGCTTTTTTGGTAAAAATTTCTGGTTTTGTGTAAACATCTCTATGCAGGTTATACTAATTGTTAGATTTGAGAGTTAAGCTGTGCCATCATCCGCATGGTTTTCTATAAAGATCACATTCCCGTTAAATGAAAAGAAATTTACTAATCGCTTTGCTATTAATTGGCATGGCATTTTCTGTTAAGGCACAAACACCTCAGCAATTCAACTACCAAGGTGCTGCCAGAAATACAAATGGTACACCATTAGCAAATAAAAACATAGCATTAAGAATTAGTATACTTGATGCATCAGCAACTGGCACTCCACAATATACCGAAGTAAGAAATGTTGTAACCAATGCCTTTGGTTTGTATAGTGTAATTATTGGCAGTACTGGTGCTACATCTACCACAGGAACAATAGCCGCCGTAACTTGGGGAACCGGCTTAAAATTTATTAAGGTTGAGATTGATCCTGATAATGGCAATAATTTTGTTTTGGCCGGAACGGCTCAGCTTCTCAGCGTTCCTTATGCATTGTATTCTGCAAATGGACCAACTGGTGCCAAAGGCGATACAGGTGCAACGGGAGCTATCGGTCCACAAGGGGCTACAGGCCCGGCTGGACCGCAAGGAAGCCAAGGTATAAAAGGTGATATAGGAGCTACGGGTCCACAAGGTAGTATAGGTTTAACAGGTCCTGCGGGACCAACTGGAGCAACAGGTAGTGCTGGAGCAGTTGGCGCACAAGGCCCTATCGGTTTAACAGGCCCTGCCGGACCAACTGGTGCAACCGGATCAACGGGTGTACAAGGTGCTACAGGCGCTACTGGTGTGCAAGGACCGATTGGTTTAACTGGAGCTACTGGCGCTCAGGGAACAGCAGGTGTTGCTGGAGTTAAGGGAGACAAAGGTGATAAAGGAGACGATGGTATACAAGGACCAGTTGGCCCGTCTACTGGTGTTGCGGGAGGCGATTTAACGGGTAACTATCCAAATCCAACAATAGCTAATCTTCAAGGAAAAACTTTAACTGCACCGAATCCAATAAATAATCAGGTTTTAATGTTCGATGGTACCACCTGGAAACCTGTAACGTTAGACGTAAATAATATTACTGGAGGAAAAGCTTTAAGTTCAACCGATTTGAGTATTGATGCAAACGGAGCATCAGCTTTGCTTAAAGATGTTGTTGTAAATATTAATAGCGGAGCAGTTACTACGATAAAATTGGCGGATGGAGCTGTAACTACACCGAAACTTGCTGATGCAGCTGTTACCTCTATAAAAATTGGCAATAAAGAAATTAAAACTGTAAATATTGATGATTCAGCTGTTGGTACGCTTCAACTTGCAAATGCTTCTGTATCTGTAGCTAAGTTAACTACTGCAGGCGTAACAGATGCCAATAAGGTTTACATCACCAATACAACTACTGGTGTGCCAGAATTAATTAGTAGAACTACTTTTGTTAATTCATCAGGTTGGGCATTAAGAGGAAATACAGGTAATCAAGATAATGTAACTAACCTATTAGGAAATACAGATGATGTTGCCATTAACTTTACAATAAATGGGCAGAAATCTGGTAGAATAGGTAATTCATTAGATTTAAATGTTTCATACGGTTACAGAACCATAACAAATAATATTACCGGATATTACAACAGTGCTTTTGGTAAAGAATCTCTTTCCTTAAATAACTCTGGTTATGAAAATAGTTCTTTTGGTTATTTGGCAATGCAAAGGAACATGAGTGGCTTTAATAATTCTGCATTTGGTTCGCAGGCATTATTGATAAATACATCAGGTTCTGATAATACTGCAATTGGTACAAATTCGTTAATCAGAAATGTTAGTGGAACAGGTAACACAGGTATTGGTAGTACTACATTAACATTCAATACTGGAAATAACAATACAGCAGTCGGTCACTCGGCAGGTGCGGCAATAACCACCGGAAGCGGGAATATTTTAATCGGCAGTAATGCAGGTAGCGCACTTACAACTACTAGTAATACTTTAGTTATTGCAAACACCAATACTGCATTACCATTAGTTTCCGGACAGTTTGCAACCAATGGTGGTACACTAACTTTAAATAATGGCTTGGGTGTTGCAACTTCAGCTCCATCAACAACAAGTACGTTAAATATCAATGGCTCATTTGCAACTGGTATTTTAAGATATACAACAGGAGGAAGTTTAACCTTAAATGAGAGTCATCATTCGGTTAGAATTCTTGGGGCATTGGCTACATCGATTACGTTACCCGCTGCTGCTGATGCTAAAGGCAGAGTTTATAGAATTATAAATGGTTCTGCTGCTGCTTTAAGTTTTGTAACTGCTGTGGTAAATCCTGATGGAACTGCGATTGCAGCGCCGGCGATTAATCAAGTTATTACAATTCAAAGTGACGGAACAGATTGGGTAAAAATTTCACAGTAATCGCTATGAAAAAAATATACTCATTCGTTTGTTGTGTTTTCCTGATAGCGATTGGGCTTTCAGGTCAGGCACAAACAAATATTCCGGTCAATCTTCCGCAGGTTATAAACTCCGCCAGTAGCTATGGAAAAATCAATAATTTATATTTCGATTTTTCAATAGGAGAAATGGTTTTGGTTGAAACTTTTCAAGCGAACAGCATTAGTTTAACACAGGGATTTTTACAGCCCATAATAATATCTCAAAATGCAACCGATTTAATCATTGTCAATAATTTTCTTACTCCAAATGGAGATGGAAAGAATGATTTATTTGTGGTTAAAGGCTTAGAAAAATATCTAAATAACAAAATTAAAATTGTAGATAGGGCAGGACGTGTTATCTACAGCGCTTCAAATTATCAAAATGATTGGGATGGCTATTTTAACGGAAAGCCACTTGCCGAAGATACTTATTACTACATCATCGATTTGGAAAATGCAGGCACTGCAAAAGGTTTTATCTCTATCATTTATAAAAAATAACGGCTTTGAAAAATATTAAAATATACATCATAGGGCTGTTATTAATTTTTGCATTACAACCGGCATATAGTCAGCTTAATCCAATGGGTAGTATTTACTACCAAAATCAATATTTAGCAAATCCTGCACTTGCTGGTATTGATACAATGATAAACATTAATGGAGCTTTTAAAGCGCAGTGGACAGGTATTAAAGGTTCTCCCAGAATTCAATACCTAACAGGAGACTTACAGTTAAAAAGCAAAAAGGTAGGTTTAGGGATATTAATTTATAACGAGAGCGCCGGATTAATAAATAGAACCCGAGCAACATTTAGCTATGCTTATCACTTAAAACTCAACAGAGATTCCAGTTATATCGATTTCGGATTATCTGCAGGGGTAATGAACGAGTGGTTAGATTTGGGTAAAGCCATAGGCGATGTAAATGATGATGTTCTGGCCAATTTCAGAAATAGACAATTATACCTTGATGGCGATTTTGGTTTAGCTTACAGGAATGAAAAACTTACGATTCAAGGCTCATTGCCAAATTTGAAAAGATTTTTTAAGCGAGATCAAATCAGAAATGTTGTAGACAGATCCATTTATTTTGTTGCAGCCGGATATAAAATCAAAACGAAAAGTCAAACCCTTAATGTAATCGAACCAAAAGTTGTATTTAGAGGAATTGAGAATTATAAAGGTATTTTAGATGTTGGTGCAAACTTTAGTTTTTTACAGGAAAAATTTGCTGTAAGCGGAATTTATCACAGTACCAATAGTGTCACGCTTGGGGCTGGTCTTAATTATCAACGTAAGCTTCAGCTTTTGCTTCAATACACTACAAATACATCAGCTTTGCAAAATTATAGCAATGGCGAGTTTGAAATTGGATTACGGTACAGTTTTCGGAAGTTTTAATATTCTTTAAAATAAAAAAGGTCAGTTCTTCAACTGACCTTTTTTATTTTATCTTCTTCCCATATCATCCCACTTGTTTCTTTCGTCTTGTAACTCTCGGGCAAGTTTCATTTCTTTATCCTTAGCCTTAACTTTATGTGCCTGGAACTCATCTGCAACCTCTTGATAAAGTTGTGTACGATAAGTTGCCTCTTTCCTATATTTTCCAGTTTGCAATATAACAATCGCCAAGCCTGCTGCTAAAACAATAATTATTGCCCAAACTATGGTATTATATGTGCCTTTGTTAAAAGAAATTCCTAAGAAGTTAATCTCATTTACTGAAGCTGTTGCACTCGCTAAAGAACTCTCTTTTCCAGAAACTTCTCCTTTTAGACCCGAAATATTCTCCGCCTGACTTTTGATTTGCTGTTTAGATTCGGCTAATTGTTTGCGCTCTTTACGTAACGTATCATTTACGCTTTTCCATAATGAGGTTAACCTTGCCGGATTAATCAATTTTGCTCCATACAAGGTTTTAGATTTTTTTAACATAAACTGATACTGTCCGTTTAAAGATGGATCAGTGTTTTTTGAAGTGTCTTGCTGTGCATGTGCAAATGCAACGTTTAAAAATAGTAGCGCTCCTAAACAATAAAGGATGTGTTTAATTTTTTGCATAGTTTAAATGTAAATGTTAAAATGTAAAACTACATTTTTATATAATTTATTATAAATTAATTTCTGATAGATTACATTTGTTTCATGCAAATAGGAATTATTGGGTTAGGCGATATGGGGAAATTGTATGCCCATTCGTTTGTAAAGGCTGGTTATAAAGTATGTGGAGCAGATATGCCCTTGCGCTACAACGATTTAAAACAAGAGCTTGAACCAAAAGGCATCGAAGTTTTAAATGATGGACATGAAGTATCAAGAAAATCTGATTTTATAATTTACTGTGTTGAGGCTGAAAAAATCGATGAGGTTGTCGCTGCTTTTGCACTATCTACTAAGTACGGGGCTATTGTTGCAGGCCAAACTTCGGTAAAGCATCCAGAAATTGCTGCTTTTGAGAAACACCTTCCTAAAGAAACTCAGATTGTAACCTGTCATTCTTTACACGGACCTGCTTTTAGTCCTGAAGGGCAAACTTTAGTTGTTGTTCGTCATCGTGCAACAGATGAAGTGTATGCAAAGGCTCTTGAAATTTATAAATCATTAAAATCAAACATTATCGAAATGGATGATTTTCATGAACACGATCGCATTGTAGCCGATACGCAGGCGGTAACACACATGGGTTTCGAAAGCATGGGTTCTGCATGGAAAAATGCAGGTTTCTTCCCATGGGATAATCCTTCTTACTCTGGAGGAATAGATAATGTTAAAATTTTAACCACACTCCGTATTTTTAGTTACAAATCACACATTTATGCTGGTTTGGCAATTTTAAATCCTTATGCTCAAAAACAAGTAAAGTATTATGCTCAGGCAGAATCAGAATTGTATAAACTGATGATTTGCGAGAACGAAACTGAGTTCAGAGCGAAAATTTATGCTGCCCGCGATTTTGTATTTCACGAAAGTCGTAAGCTGTTATTGCTTGATGATAACATCATGAAAGAATTTAGCCTATCTGATGCCAACCATAAACAAAAACCAAATTCGCATTTAAGTTTATTGAGTATGGTTTATGCCTGGTATAAAATGGGCGTAAATCCGTACGATAATTTAATTTGCCAAACTCCACCATTTAAACTTCGTTTAGGCATAGCCGAATATCTTTTCAAAAACGAAGCAATGTTAGAAGAATCTATTCAAACCGCTTTATACGATAAATCAATCCGTGGAGATGATTTAGAGTTTCATACGGCAGTACACGAGTGGGCATCTATAATTGGTTACGGAGATTTGAAAGGTTATAAAGAACACTTCGAAGCCGCAAAATCTTTCTTTGCTAACCGATTGAACGATGGAAGAGATTTAAGTGCTGAAATGATTAAGAGACTGGGCAAATAATTATAGATTGACTGAGTGATTGAATTTGAATATGTCGTATTTGTCGCTTAATGACGCATTTGTCGTTTAAATACTTGTGTTTTACCGTCGGTATACCGTCGTTATGCCGTCGGTTGACCGTTCATCAACCAATTTTTGTGTCAAATTATTTGGTTTAGCATATTCAATTTCTTAAAATTTGTAACTGTACTTTATGCTCAAGCCTATTTAACATTATCCATCTTCCATAATACATCTCCCATTTTACATATTCCATATACCATATAGACTTTATTTTATTGCTTAAATCCTTCGTTTCCCTAAAACAAGTCGCTTATATTTGCCCGCATGTCGGTATTGTTATTTACGATTATTGTATTGCTGGGTGCTTTTTTAGCGGGCTTATTGGGTTCGTTAACAGGTTTAGGCGGAGGTGTAATTATTATACCATTGTTAACGTTGGCTTTAGGCGTTGATATTCATTACGCAATCGGTGCTTCAATTGTTTCAGTAATTGCTACATCTTCAGGTTCGGCAGCAGCTTATGTAAAAGAAGGCATTACGAATATCAGAATAGGTATGTTTCTGGAAATCGCAACCACAGTTGGAGCAATCTGTGGAGCTGTAATTGCTGTATATCTTAATGCAAACTACATCGCCATCATTTTTGGTTGTATTTTAATTTTCTCAGCCATCATGACTTTGAAGAAAAAGGTAGATCATACTACCATGGATTATTCAAATAAATGGGCAAAATTCTTTAAGCTTAATGGTAGTTATCCTGATAAGGGTGTAGAGCAAAACTATGCTGTAAAAAATGTTCCTGGCGGTTTCTTTATGATGCTTTTTGCCGGAACACTTTCTGGTTTATTAGGTATTGGAAGTGGCGCATTAAAGGTTATTGCAATGGATAACATTATGCGGTTGCCTTTTAAAGTTTCTACTACAACCAGTAATTTTATGATGGGTGTTACGGCTGCTGCAAGTGCAATTGTTTATTTACATCGTGGACAAATAGACCCTGGAATTGCCATGCCGGTTTGTATTGGAGTATTGGCTGGAGCTACAATAGGTTCTAAAATTCTATTAAGAACCAATACTGGTAAATTAAAAATTGTATTCGCTGTTGTAGTTACTTTTTTAGCACTACAGATGATTTATAAAGGCATAACAGGGGTGATGTAATGAAAGATATAAAAGAAAAAGATATTCAGGTTTTACTAGGTACACTCTTGCGTGCTGGCGTAATCATATCAATGAGTATTGTATTAGTTGGTGGTGTTATTTTCTTAATTCATAATAACGGAGCCATTACCGACTACAAAGTTTTTACACCCGAGCTATCCAAATTCTCATCAATAACCGAAATTTTTGCAGGTTTATTAACGATGCAGGGCGATGCAATTGTACAATTTGGAGTGCTTATGTTAATATTTACACCTATTGCCCGTATCATATTTGCCATATTTAGCTTTTCACTCGAAAAAGATTATCTCTACGTATTAATAGGTTTCATTATTTTGGCTATAATAGCCATTAGTTTAAGTGGTGGTATAGCACATTAGTAATACTTTTTAGCTAACTACCCATCTATCAGCAAATTATTTGAAAAAATATTTAGCTAACTATTTGAAAATTAATAATTCTTACCTATCTTTGCCGTCCCTTTCGGGGGATGCACAACCACCTTGAACGAAGCCCTACTGCTTCGATGGGTGTTAAATTAAAAGATAAAATGTCAGGAATTATTGGAAAAAAAGTAGGAATGACCAGTATCTTCGATGCAGATGGAAAAAACATTCCATGTACTGTAATCGAGGCTGGGCCTTGTGTAGTTACACAAGTGAAGACCGAAGAAAAAGACGGGTATTCATCTATTCAGTTAGGATACGATGAGAAAAAAGAGAAAAACACAACTCAACCGTTAAAAGGCCATTTCGCGAAAGCAAACACAACTCCGAAACGCAAGCTGGTAGAATTTGATTCATTTACAACTTCACTTAATTTAGGTGATGTAGTAACTGTTGATTCTTTCGCAGAAGGCGATTTTGTTGATGTTGTAGGTACCTCAAAAGGTAAAGGTTTTCAAGGTGTTGTAAAACGCCACGGATTTGCCGGTGTTGGTATGCAGACTCACGGTCAGCATAACCGTTTACGTGCCCCAGGTTCATTGGGAGCATCATCATTCCCTTCACGTGTATTCAAAGGAATGCGCATGGCTGGAAGAACAGGTGGAGACAGAGTAAAAGTTCAAAACTTACAAGTTTTGAAAGTTTATGCTGAGCAAAACTTATTAGTAGTTAGTGGTTCCATTCCAGGAGCTAAAGGTTCTTACGTAATCTTAGACAAGTAATCAGATGGAAGTTAAAGTATTAAACATTTCAGGTAAAGAAACAGGTGCCAAGGTGCAACTTCCTGAATCGGTATTCGGTATCGAGCCTAACGACCACGCGATTTATTTAGATGTTAAACAGTATTTGGCTAACCAACGTCAAGGTACTCACAAATCTAAACAACGTAATGAGATTGCTGGTTCTACTCGTAAACTATACAAACAAAAAGGTACAGGTGGCGCAAGAGCAGGTAGCATTAAATCTCCGTTATTCAACGGTGGTGGTCGTGTTTTCGGTCCTCAACCACGTGATTATAGTTTTAAATTGAACAAGAAATTAAAATCATTAGCACGTAAATCTGCTTTAGCTTATAAAGCAAAAGATAACAACGTGGTAGTTTTAGAAGATTTCAACTTCGATACAATTAAAACTAAAAACTATACAAGTTTATTAGCTGCGTTAAACGTAGGTACTCAAAAAACTTTGTTGGTTTTACCTTCACAAAATAATAATATCTATTTATCAAGCAGAAACGTAGAAAAAACTAAAGTAATTACTGCAGCAGATTTAAATACTTATGATGTATTAAACGCTGGCGTACTTGTTTTAACTGCAGATTCTGTTAAATCTTTGGAGGAGGCATTTGCCAAATAATATGGAAATTTTAAAAAAACCAATATTAACCGAAAAGGCTTCAGGTTTAACTGAAAAATTAAACGTTTTCACGTTTAGCGTTAATCATAAAGCAAATAAATTACAGATTAAATCTGCAATCGAAAAACTTTATGGTGTAACTATCGTAGCAATCAACACTATGGTTGTAGATGGTAAAGCTAAATCTCGTTACACTAAAGCAGGTTTTGTTTCTGGCCGTAGCCCGAAATACAAAAAAGCAATTGTAACGTTGAAAGACGGTGAAACAATAGATTATTACGCAAATCTTTAATTTAATTATTAATTATAACTATGGGCTTAAGAAAATTTAAACCAGTTACTCCGGGTACCCGCTTTAGAGTTGGGGCCAGCTTTACGGAGATTACAGCAACCAAGCCCGAAAAATCATTGGTTGTATCATCAAAAAAGTCTGGTGGACGTAACAACACAGGTAAAATGACTATGCGCTACATGGGTGGTGGTCATAAAAAATCATATCGTTTAATCGACTTCAAACGCGATAAATTCGATATTCCTGCAACAGTAGCTACTGTTGAATACGATCCAAACCGTACTGCCCGCATCGCATTATTAAACTATGCAGATGGCGAGAAGCGTTACATCATTGCTCCTGAAGGATTGCAAGTTGGTTCGGTATTATTATCGGGCGATACTGCAGCACCAGAAGTAGGTAACACTTTAAAATTATCGAACATTCCATTAGGTTCTATCGTTCACAACGTAGAAATCCATCCTGGAAAAGGAGCACAATTAGCTCGTAGTGCAGGTGCTTACGCACAATTAGCTGCCCGCGATGGTAAATATGCTACTTTAAAAATGCCTTCTGGCGAAACCCGTTTAATCTTGACTACTTGTCTTGCTACTATCGGTGCTGTATCTAATTCAGATCACGCAAACGAAGTTTTAGGTAAAGCTGGTCGTAAACGTTGGTTAGGTCGTCGTCCGAGAACAAGACCGGTAGCGATGAACCCAGTCGATCACCCAATGGGTGGTGGTGAAGGTAGATCATCAGGTGGTCACCCTCGTTCAAGAAATGGCGTTTTAGCTAAAGGCTACAAAACCAGAGAACTTAAAAAATATTCTAATCGTTACATCATAGAGAGAAGGAAGAAATAATGGCTCGTTCGATAAAAAAAGGACCTTATATTGACCATAACGTAGAGAAAAAAGTAAACTCTATGAATGATTCAGGCAAAAAGTCTGTAATCAAAACTTGGTCTCGTAGATCAATGATTTCACCAGATTTCGTTAATCATACATTTGCAGTACACAACGGTAATAAATTTATTCCTGTGTACGTAACAGAAAACATGGTTGGTCACAAATTGGGAGAATTTGCTCCAACCAGAACATTCAGAGGACACGCTGAAAAGAAAAAATAATTAGACAATGGAAGCAATAGCAAAATTAAACAATTGTCCAACCTCACCACGTAAGATGCGTTTGGTTGTAGATCTTATCAGAGGTGAACGTGTAGAGAAAGCATTAAGTGTTTTAAAGTTTACCAACAAAGAAGCAGCAATAAGAGTTGAGAAATTATTATTATCTGCAATTAACAACTGGGAAGCTAAAAATGGCAAAACTTCTGATGGAAGCGAGTTATTTGTTAAAACAATTATGGTAGATGGTGGTCGTCAACTTAAACGTTTACGTCCGGCACCTCAAGGTCGTGGATATAGAATTCGCAAGCGTTCTAATCACATTACTCTGATTGTAGATAGTAAAAATACAGAAACAACTCAAAACTAATTTATAGGAAATGGGACAAAAAGCAAATCCAATAGGTGCCAGATTAGGTATCATCAAAGGATGGGATTCTAACTGGTTCGGTGGCAACAACTACTCCGATAAATTAGTTGAAGATGAGAAAATAAGAAAATACCTTTCTGCTCGTATTGCTAAAGGTGGTGTTGCAAAAGTAGTTATTGAGCGTACGTTAAAACGTATCACTGTAACTATCCACACAGCTCGCCCAGGTATCGTAATCGGTAAAGCAGGTGCTGAGGTTGATAAAATTAAAGAAGAGTTAAAGCAATTAACTAAAAAGGAAATTCAAATTAACATCTTCGAAATTAAACGCCCAGAACTTGATGCACAATTAGTTGCAGAAGGTGTTGCAAAACAATTAGAAGCAAGGATCTCATTCCGTAGAGCAATGAAATCTTCTATCGCATCAACAATGCGTATGGGTGCTGAAGGTATTAAAATCATGACTTCTGGTCGCTTAGGTGGTGCTGAGATGGCACGTACTGAGCAGTACAAAGAAGGAAGAGTGCCTTTGCATACATTCCGTGCTGATATTGACTATGCTTTAGCTGAAGCTTTAACCACTTATGGTAAAATCGGAGTTAAAGTATGGATCTGTAAAGGTGAGGTTTATGGAAAACGTGATTTGTCTCCAAACATTGGTGCAACAAACAACGGTCCAAAAGGCCAATCAGAAAAACCAGCATTCGGTGGAAGAGATAACAGAGGTGGTGGAAGAGATAACCGTGGCGGTGGTAACGACAGACGTGGTGGAAACCAAGGTGGCGGTCGTGGTCCAGGCCAAGGTGGTGCAAATAGAGGTGGTGGCGCAGGCGCTAACAGAGGTCCTCGTAAATAATTGATTTATTAACATCGTTTAACGATTAGAACAAAATAAAATGTTACAGCCAAAAAGAACGAAGTTCAGGAAGATGCAAAAAGGCAGAATGAAAGGTTTAGCTTCTCGTGGAGCTGAATTAGCATTCGGATCTTTCGGTATCAAATCTTTAGAAGCAACTTGGATTACAAGTCGCCAGATAGAGGCTGCCCGTATCGCCGTAACTCGTTTCATGAAACGTGAAGGCCAAGTATGGATCAGGATTTTCCCGGACAAACCGGTAACTAAAAAACCTGCCGAAGTACGTATGGGTAAAGGTAAGGGTGCTCCTGAATACTGGGTAGCAGTAGTAAGACCAGGACGTGTAATTTTCGAAGCTGAAGGTGTGCCTTTAGAAGTAGCTAAAGAAGCATTGCGTTTAGCAGCTCAGAAATTACCAATCCAAACAAAATTTGTAGTACGTAGAGATTACGTAGAAGCATAGTAAAGTTGTTGAGATGAATGTTGTAAATACTTGTTTATTATAACCGCTACACTCAACCGTAAAGAAAAATAAAAATGAAAAATTCAGAAATCACAGGGCTTTCAAAAGAAGAATTAGTAGCTAAGATTGCGGAAGAAAAAGAGAACTTGTCAAAATTAAAGTTCGCTCATACTATTTCGGCTATCGAGAATCCTTCTCGTATTGCTAAAGTAAGAAAAGACATAGCCCGTTTAAACACTGAACTGACTAGAGTAAAAAACGCTGAGTCAGCTACTGAAACTAATTAATTTGAGAGTCGAAATGGAAAGACAATTAAGAAAAACAAGAACCGGGTTAGTGGTAAGCAACAAGATGGATAAATCTGTTGTAGTGAGCGTGGAACGTAAAGTAAAACACCCGATTTATGGTAAGTTCGTAAAGAAAACTACCAAATTTATGGCTCATGATGAGAAAAATGAATGCGGTATCGGTGATACAGTATTAATCATGGAAACTCGTCCATTGAGTAAAAACAAGAACTGGAGATTGGTACAAATTTTAGAAAGAGCTAAATAAGATGGTACAACAGGAATCGAGATTAAACGTTGCTGATAACAGCGGCGCTAAAGAAGTATTAGTAATTCGTGTGTTAGGTGGAACCGGCAAACGTTATGCTTCAATTGGTGATAAAGTGGTTGTTACTGTAAAAAGCGCTTTACCGTCAGGTAATATTAAAAAAGGTACAGTTTCTAAAGCAGTTGTTGTAAGAACTAAAAAAGAAATCCGTCGTAAAGATGGTTCTTATATTCGTTTTGACGATAATGCAGCTGTATTATTGAACGCACAGGATGAGCCAAGAGGTACACGTATCTTTGGCCCGGTTGCGAGAGAACTACGTGAAAAACAATTCATGAAAATTGTATCATTAGCACCGGAGGTATTATAAAATGGGAAACAAAGTAAATACACCATCAAAACTTAAAATCCGCACAGGAGATTTAGTTAAAGTAATTGCTGGCGATTCAAAAGGTCAACAAGGAAAAGTACTTTCAGTACAAATAGATAAAAACAGAGCCATTGTAGAAGGCATTAACTTAGTATCTAAACATACTAAACCAAATGCTGCAAATCCTAACGGTGGTATTATTAAAAAAGAAGCCGCTCTTCACATTTCTAACTTGATGTTAGTTGATCCTAAATCAGGTAAAGCTACCCGTGTTGGCCGTAAAGCTAATGCAGAAGGTAAATTGGTTAGAGTTGCTAAAATTTCAGGAGAGGAGATTAAATAATGGCTACACCTAGATTAAAAAGCAAATACAAAGAAGAAGTTGTAAATGCATTAAAAGAAAAATTCCAGTACAAAACTGTGATGCAGGTTCCTAAATTGGAAAAAATCTGTATCAACCAGGGTGTTGGTCGTTTCTCGGTTACAGATAAAAAGATTATGGATACCACAATCGTTGAATTGACTACTATTACTGGTCAGCAAGCGGTTCCGGCTAATTCTAAGAAAGATATCTCGAACTTTAAATTGCGTAAAGGTATGCCGGTTGGTGTACGCGTAACATTACGTGATAACAACATGTACGAGTTCTTAGATCGTTTAATTTCTGTAGCTTTGCCACGTATTCGTGATTTCAAAGGTATCAATGATAAAGGATTTGATGGAAAAGGTAACTATACATTAGGTGTTACTGAGCAAATCATTTTCCCTGAGATTAATATCGATAAAATCAATAAAATTTTAGGTATGGATATAACTTTCGTAACTTCGGCAAAATCTGACGTAGAAGCCTTAGAGTTATTGAAACAATTCGGTTTACCATTTAAAAATCAAAAAACAGCAGAATAATGGCAAAAGAAGGTGTAAAAGCACGCGAAGTAAAGCGCCAAAAATTGGTAGCTAGATACGCTGAGAAACGTGCAGCTTTAAAAGCTGCAGGAGATTTAGAGGGTTTAGATAAATTACCTAAAAACTCATCTCCAGTACGTTTACACAACCGTTGTAAATTAACTGGTCGTCCACGTGGTTACATGCGTACCTTTGGTATTTCAAGGGTAACGTTCCGCCAAATGGCACTAGACGGTAAAATACCAGGTGTTAAAAAAGCATCTTGGTAATATAGCTTAAAACAAAATGTTTCAAAGTCTAAAGCGATTTTATTCGCTTTAGTCTTTGTGCTTTTGTATTTTTGCAAAAAATTAGAATTTTAACCGATAGCAGGTCCCACAGCTGGGTAGCAGAAGGAAACCACTATCAAAAACAATAAAAATGAATACAGATCCAATAGCAGATTATTTAACAAGAGTAAGGAATGCCATTAAGGCCAACCACCGTGTTGTAGAAATTCCTGCATCAAACCTTAAAAAAGAAATTACTAAAGTTCTTTTCGACAAAGGTTACATCGCGAACTATAAGTTTGAAGATACTACAGTTCAAGGCACAATTAAAATTGCTTTGAAATACAATCCAATTACTAAAGTTCCTGCTATTCGTACATTAGTGCGAGTAAGTAAACCAGGTTTGAGAAACTATGCTGGTGTAGAAAATATGCCAAGAGTATTAAACGGTTTAGGTATCGCAATCTTATCTACTTCTAAAGGTGTAATGACTGATAAAGAAGCAGCCAAATTAAACATTGGTGGTGAGGTATTGTGTCACGTTTATTAATATTTAGGAGAACAACACAATGTCAAGAATAGGAAAAGCCCCAATTACAATCCCAGCAGGTGTTACTGTTACCGTATCAAAAGATAACGTTGTAACTGTAAAAGGCCCTAAAGGAGAACTAACACAAGCAGTAGATTCAGATATCACTGTAAGTCAAGAGGAAGGTACTTTAACAGTTAACCGTCCGTCAGAGCAAAAGAAACACAAAGCTTTACATGGTTTATACCGTTCGTTAATTAACAACATGGTTGTTGGTGTAACAGATGGTTATAAATTAGAGCAAGAATTAGTAGGTGTTGGTTACCGTGCAACAAATCAAGGTAATACTTTAGATTTAGTTTTAGGTTATTCTCACCACTATGTTTTCCAGTTGCCACAAGAAATTAAAGTAACTACGACATCAGAAAAAGGTCAAACGCCTAAAATCATTTTAGAAAGTATTGACAAACAATTGATTGGACAAGTAGCAGCGAAAATCCGTTCGTTACGTGCACCAGAGCCATATAAAGGTAAAGGTATCAAGTTTGTAGGTGAAGTGTTAAGAAGAAAAGCAGGTAAATCAGCATCTAAAAAATAGTAATCATGGCAGGTAAAAAATTATCAAGAAGAGATCGTATTAAAAAAGGGATCAGAAAAAGACTTACCGGTTCGGAAGAGCGTCCAAGGTTATCTGTATATAGAAGCAATAAAGGTATTTATGCTCAGGTAATTAACGATATAACCGGTACAACAATCGCTTCGGCATCATCATTATCGAAAGATTTTGCTGGTACTGGAAATAAATCAGACCAATCAGTTGCAGTAGGTAAATTAGTTGCCGAAAAAGCAATTGCAGCAGGTGTTAAACAAGTTGTTTTCGATAGAAATGGCTATTTATACCATGGTCGTGTAAAATCGTTAGCAGAAGGTGCTCGCGAGGCTGGTCTAGTATTTTAATCTGAAGAAAAAGTAAGATGTCAACTATCAATATAAAAAGAGTTAAAACCACCGATATCGAATTAAAGGATCGTTTGGTTAGTATACAACGTGTTGCCAAAGTAACCAAAGGTGGTCGTACTTTCAGCTTCTCAGCAATTGTTGTTGTTGGAGATGAAAACGGTGTTGTAGGTTATGGTTTAGGTAAAGCGAAAGAAGTAACTGAAGCAATTGCAAAAGGTGTGGATGATGCTAAAAAGAACTTAGTAAAAGTTCCAATTTTAAACGGTACTGTTCCTCACGAGCAAATCGGTAAATTCTCAGGTGGTTTCGTTTTAATCAAACCAGCTGCAGTAGGTACAGGTGTAATTGCTGGTGGTGCAATGCGTGCAGTATTAGAAAGTGCTGGCGTGCATAACGTATTAGCAAAATCTAAAGGTTCATCAAATCCTCACAACGTGGTAAAAGCAACTGTTGATGCATTAACTAAAATGCGTGATGCTTATACAGTAGCTCAAACTCGTGGTATCGATTTAAACAAAGTTTTTAACGGATAATATCATGGCTAAGATCAAAATAACACAAGTAAAAAGCGTTATCGATAGAAGTGAGCGCCAAAAAAGAACCGTTCAGGCTTTAGGTTTATCTAAAATGAACCAAAGTGTTGAGGTAGAAGCTACACCTCAGATTATCGGTATGATTCGCAAAGTGAATCATTTAATCGCTATCGAAAGCATATAATTTTTTTAAAGATGTATCCGTTAATAAATGGATACATCTTTTATATTATTAATCGTTGTACCTGTTTAGTGAAAGCGAAGGGCAACACAAATTCAAAAAAATGAATTTAAGTAATTTAAAACCTGCAGAAGGTTCTACAAAAAACAGAAAAAGAATTGGTCGTGGTACAGGTTCAGGCCGTGGTGGTACTTCAACTCGTGGTCACAAAGGTGCTGGTTCACGTTCTGGTCACTCAACTAAAATCGGTTTCGAAGGTGGTCAAATGCCTTTACAACGTCGTGTGCCTAAAGTTGGTTTCAAACCAATTAACCGTACTGAATATGTTGGTGTAAACTTAGATGTTTTACAAGGCTTAGCTGAAAAATTCAATTTAACAACTATCGATTTCGCAGCTTTACAACAACATGGTTTAGCTTCTAAAAACGACTTAGTTAAAATTTTAGGTCGTGGTGAAGTAAAAGCAAAAATCGAAGTTACAGCACATGCGTTTTCTGCAACCGCACAAAAAGCTATTGAAGCAGCAGGTGGTTCAATTGTAAAATTGTAATTATTAAATGAAGAAGCTATTTACTACTTTAAGTAATATCTGGAAAATTCAAGAATTAAAAGATCGTATTTTATTTACGGTTATGATTCTTTTGGTATACCGTTTCGTATCTCACGTGGTTTTACCAGGTGTAGATCCAACCGCTTTAGGCGAAAACGAAAAATCGGGCATTTTAGGCTTACTGGATATGTTTGCCGGAGGTTCTTTCTCTCGTGTTTCTATTTTAGCGTTAGGGGTAATGCCTTATATCTCTGCATCGATTGTGGTGCAACTATTGGGTATTGCTGTTCCTACTTTCCAAAAAATGCAGAAAGAAGGCGAAAGTGGTAGAAAAAAATTAAACCAGATTACACGTTATTTAACCGTAGCCATTACGATTGTTCAATCGGTTGGTTATGTTAAAACTCAAGTACCTCCAGAGGCAATATTGCCTGTAATGAGTTCAACTATGTTTTATATCGTATCTACGTTTGTATTAACAGCAGGTACTTTATTTGTAATGTGGTTAGGTGAAAAGATTACTGATAAAGGTATTGGTAATGGTACATCTTTAATTATTATGGTGGGTATCATTGCTCGCTTACCGCAAGCTATTAGTCAGGAGTTTTCTGATAAGGTAGGAGCGGCAAGTACAGGCGGTGGTCCGGTTGCATTAGTATTAGAGGTTGTTGCCTTATTTGCTATTGTAATGTTTACCATTTTAATTGTACAAGGTGTACGTAAAGTGCCGGTACAATACGCGAAGAAAATTGTAGGAAACCGTCAGTTTGGTGGTGTTCGTCAATACATTCCGTTAAAGGTAAATGCTGCTGGTGTAATGCCAATCATTTTTGCTCAGGCTTTAATGTTTATTCCTGGTGCGTTAATTCAATTTGTTCCTTCATTACAAGGTTCATGGTTAATTCAATTTAGCAACACAACATCTTTAGCATATAGCTTAACATTTGCATTTTTAATTATTGCATTCACATTTTTCTACACAGCCATTACGGTTAATCCAACTCAGATGAGTGATGATATGAAGAAAAATGGTGGTTTTATTCCTGGTGTTAAACCTGGTTTTGCAACGTCAACTTTTATTGATGATGTAATTTCTAAAATCACTTTCCCTGGTGCAGTATTTTTAGCAATAATTGCTGTATTACCTTCAGTAGCTGTAAAGTTTGGTATTAAACAAGAGTTTGCTCATTTCTTTGGTGGTACATCACTATTGATTTTAGTAGGTGTTGTTTTAGATACTTTACAACAAATTGAAAGTTACCTATTGATGCGTCATTACGATGGTTTAATGAAAACAGGTAGAGTTACTGGCAGAACAGGAGTTCCTGCAGCTAGTAGCAACGCCGCATTGTAATATAAATTATTGAATTTTGAATAATAAGATGAGTGGATACCATTATGGTCATTCACTCATTTTTAGTTCAGTTATTCAAAGCTGAAAGTAATGTCTAAAATCTATTACAAATCTCTGGAAGAGATAGCGTTAATAAGAGAGAGTTCGATGCTGGTTTCGAAAACTTTAGCAGAAGTTGCTAAAATTATCGCACCTGGTATTACAACAAATCAATTAGATAAGTTAGCATACGAGTTTATTAAAGATAACGGAGCGATACCTGCATTTTTAAATTATAATGGTTTCCCAAACTCGTTATGTATCTCACCAAATGAACAAGTTGTTCATGGTTTTCCAAGCGACTATGTAATTAAGGAAGGTGATTTAATTTCAGTAGACTGTGGTGTAATCAAGAATAACTATTTCGGTGATTCTGCATATACTTTTTCGATAGGAGAGGTTGATGAGGAAAAACAGAAACTGGTTGAGGTTACTAAACAATGTTTAGTACTTGGAATTGAAAAAGCAGTTGTTGGTATGCGTGTAGGAGACATTAGCTTTGCTGTTCAACAACATGCAGAAGCAAACGGATTCAGTGTTGTTAGAGAATTAGTTGGTCATGGTGTAGGTGTAAAGCTTCACGAAAAGCCAGATGTTCCTAATTACGGAAAACGCGGTAGTGGACCAAAACTTGAAGAAGGAATTGTAATTGCTATTGAGCCAATGATTAACGCAGGCGTTGCGGGGGTCAAATTCCATAGCGACGGTTGGACAATAACAAGTAAAGACAGTAAACCTTCAGCTCATTTTGAACACACAGTAGCAATAAAAAAGGGGATTGCAGAGGTTTTATCAACCTTTTCTATAATAGAAGAAGTTTTAGAACAAAAAAAATAAATAATTAAAATATTTTATTTAATTTTGCAACCCTGTTTGTAAGCAGCTAATTAAGTAACAATCAATAAAATATGGCTAAACAAGCCTCAATTGAACAAGACGGAGTAATAAGAGAAGCATTATCAAATGCAATGTTCAGAGTAGAACTCGAGAACGGGCATGAGATAATTGCGCACATTTCAGGTAAGATGAGGATGCACTACATCAAAATTCTTCCTGGTGATAAAGTAAAACTAGAGATGTCGCCATATGATTTAACAAAAGGCCGCATCACTTATAGATACAAATAAAATGAAAGTTAGATCATCAATTAAAAAACGTAGCGCTGATTGTAAGATTATTCGCCGTAAAGGTAAACTTTACGTTATCAACAAGAAAAATCCGAAATACAAGCAACGTCAAGGGTAATTAGAAAATATTGTAATGTACCGCACAACGGTGGCCCGCCGTTCGGAATTACTTCAAAACATAAATAAATATGGCAAGGATTTCAGGTATTGATTTACCAAGAAACAAAAGAGGAGAGATAGGGTTAACCTATATCTACGGAATAGGTAGAACAACTGCACAACGTATTTTAACTACTGCAGGTATCGACTTAAACAAAAAAGTACAAGATTGGTCTGATGATGAGTTATCAGCAATTCGTACAATGATTAACGATGAGATTAAAGTAGAAGGTGCTTTACGCTCAGAGGTTCAGTTAAACATTAAACGTTTAATGGATATTGGTTGTTACCGTGGTTTACGTCACAGAAAAGGTTTACCTTCTCGTGGTCAGCGTACTAAAAACAACTCACGTACTCGTAAGGGTAAGAGAAAAACAGTTGCTAACAAGAAAAAAGCTACTAAGTAATAGATAGATATGAGATGTGAGATTTTAGACGTGCAAACCATGTCTTTATAATCTGCTCAAATCTGGAATAAAAGAGAAAAAGTAGGATACTGAGTATCGAGGTAGAGAAAGTCTCATATCTCAAGTCTCATATCTAAAATCTAAAAGATAAAATGGCTAAGAGTAAAAAAGTAACAAAAAAACGTATCGTTGTAATTGAGCCTGTTGGTCAGGCACATATCAATGCTACCTTCAACAACATCATCGTTACCTTAACAAACAACAACGGACAGACTATTTCTTGGTCTTCTGCTGGTAAAATGGGCTTTAAAGGTTCTAAAAAGAACACTCCGTATGCAGCTGGTCAAGCAGCTTCAGATTGCGGTAAAGTTGCGTTTGATTTAGGTTTACGTAAAGTTGAAGTGTTTGTAAAAGGTCCAGGTTCAGGTCGTGAATCTGCAATCAGAACTTTACAAGTAGCAGGTATTGAAGTAACATCTATTAAAGATATTACTCCACTTCCTCACAACGGATGTCGTCCTCCTAAAAAGAGAAGAGTTTAATTAATTTTAAAGCTAAGAATCTTCAGTTATAGACTGAATGATACTTTAAAAACAGAAAAAAAATGGCAAGATATACAGGCCCAAAATCAAAAATCGCCCGTAAATTCAGAGAACCAATCTTCGGTCCTGATAAGGTGTTAGACAGAAAAAATTATCCTCCTGGCCAACATGGCGTTTCAAAAAGAAGAGGAAAACAATCTGAGTATGCTATCCAGTTAATGGAGAAACAAAAAGTAAAATATACTTATGGTGTATTAGAAAAGCAGTTCAGTAACTTATTTAAAAAAGCATCTTCACGTGCAGGTATCACAGGTGATAACTTACTTCAATTATTAGAAGCACGTTTAGATAACACAGTTTACCGTTTAGGTATTGCAACAACCCGTTCTGGTGCACGCCAGTTAGTTAGCCATAAACACGTAACCGTGAATGGTGAAGTTGTAAATATCCCTTCATATCAGTTAAAAGCTGGTGATGTAGTTGCGGTTCGTGAAAAATCTAAATCATTAGAATCAATTAGTAACTCTGTTGCAGGTAGAACAATTAATAAATTTGCCTGGTTAGAATGGAATGCAAGCGATTTAACAGGTAAGTTCTTAACTTATCCTCAACGCGATGAGATTCCAGAAAACATTAAGGAAAACTTAATCATCGAGTTATACTCAAAGTAATAAATAGAATAGTTAATTACCTCGAAAGGGTAATTAACTTTTTTAGTGTTACTATATATTCAATAACGAATTTAAAAAAATATAAATGGCAATTTTAGCATTTCAGAAACCTGACAAAGTGATCATGCAGAAATCTACTGATTTCGATGGCACATTTGAATTTCGTCCTTTAGAGCCCGGTTTCGGTGTAACAATTGGTAATGCCTTAAGAAGAATATTACTTTCTTCTTTAGAAGGTTATGCTATTACTACTATTCGTTTTTCAGGCGTATCTCACGAGTTTTCTACCATGAAAGGTGTTGTAGAAGATTTAACTGATATCATCTTAAATTTAAAACAAGTTCGTTTTAAAAAGACTGGTGATTCTGGAGATTCTGAGAAAGTTTTCATCATCGTTAATGGTCAAGATCAGTTTCAAGCTGGTGATATCACTAAATTCTCTAACAACTTTACAGTTTTAAACCCTGAGCATGTTATTTGCAACATGGATAAATCTGTTACTTTGGAAGTGGAATTAACCATCAATAAAGGACGTGGTTATGTACCTGCTGAAGAAAATAAAGTTGCTGATGCTGTTGTAGGTGTTATCGCAATCGATTCGATTTATACTCCGATGAAAAATGTAAAATACACGATTGAAAACTTTCGTGTTGAGCAAAAAACGGATTATGAGAAATTAGTATTAGATATTTCTACTGACGGTTCAATTCATCCTGAAGAAGCATTAAAAGAAGCGGCTAAGATTCTTATCCAACACTTTATGTTATTCTCTGATGAGAATTTAGTATTAGAATCTCAAGCTAAAGAAGAAACTAAAGAAGTTGATGAGGAAATTTTACATATGCGTAAAATCCTTAAAACTGAATTAGTAGATATGGATTTATCTGTTAGAGCATTAAACTGCTTAAAAGCTGCTGATATCCGTACTTTAGCTGATTTAGTTTCTTACGATGTTGCTGATATGTTAAAATTCAGAAACTTTGGTAAAAAATCTTTAACTGAGATTCAAGAATTAGTAAAATCAAAAGGTTTATCATTTGGTATGAATCTGTCTAAATTTAAATTAGACGAAGAGTAAGAAGCTAAGGTTATACGTATTAAGTAAAACTTAGAACTTATTACTTTTAAAATAAATAATTTTTCACAGTGTATAATTCCCTCTGAGAAGAGACGGTATACACTTAATTAAAGAACAATGAGACACGGTAAAAAAGTTAATCACTTAGGCAGAACCGACAGCCACAGAAAAGCGATGTTAGCTAACATGGCTACTTCACTTATTAAGCACAAAAGAATAACTACAACTTTAGCTAAGGCTAAATCTTTACGTACTTATGTTGAGCCAATTATCACTAAATCAAAAAATGATACAACTCACTCTCGTCGTACAGTATTCGCTTATCTTCAAGATAAAGAAGTTGTAACTATCTTATTCCGTGAAGTTGCTGAGAAAGTTGCAAACCGTCCAGGTGGTTATACTCGTATTATCAAATTAAACAATCGTTTAGGTGATAACGCTGAGATGGCTTTAATCGAATTAGTTGATTTCAACGAAGTTTACGGTAAAGATGTAGAAGCTAAAGAAGAGAAGAAAACAACTCGTCGTGGTAGAAGCAAAGCTGCTGCTCCAAAAGCAAAAGAGGCGAAAGCTGAAACTGCAGAAGAGGTTGCACCAGAAGCTACTACTGAAGAAGCTCCTGCTACTGAAGAACCAAAAGGAGAATAATTTAATTCACCTTAAAATCTTAAAAAGTCTTGTTCTAACGAACAGGACTTTTTTTGTTTATATTCATCCGTAATTTGCTTACAATATATATTTAAAATGAAATGAATAGACTAATCTTGGCTGTAGCCTTGTCATTGTTTAGTATTGTCTCTTCGGCTCAAACCAAAACGAGCAATAAGGTCTTAAAGCTTCAAGATAAAATTATTTCTACAGGTGATAAAAAGTTTGAGATAAATGCTGATGGTTTTCCAAAGCAAATTTATAATGAGGATTTATCGCAGCATCTTCTTTATGAACCTATGCATTTCCATTTTTACAGCTTACCAAAATCGCAAGAGAAGTTTATTTCTAATGAGTTTAAAGTTCTAACTGAAACTGTAGATTCGATTGTTTGGATTGCAACGAGTGCTTCTGCTAACTTAAAATTAACAGTTAAAGGAAAAGTGTTTTCAAATGGTTTAGTTGAATATAGGGTTAAAATGGCGGCACTTAAAAGCATTGCATTGTCGGCAATTAACTTTCATATTCCTTTTGAAAAATCAGGTTCAAAGTATTTAGCAGGATTGGCCCAAAAGACTTATGAAAGACCGGATACTGTAAAATGGGCACAGAGCGACTGGAAGAAGATCAAACCAGCTTTTTGGATAGGCGATCAAAGTCTAGGCCTATATTTTCGGATTAAAGAAAGCTCTAATTGGCTGAAAAATTACAATGGAGCCATGCAAATTAACATTAAGGGCAGTTCAATGCTAACGGATATTTATGCATCCAAAATAACTTTAAACGAAGCTGACGAATTGAACTTTGATTTCAATTTAATTTTAACACCGCAACCTTCCGAAAAGAACCAATTGAACTTTGGACGACAGTTTAAGTTGTACGAGAGATTGGATAAAAACATTTCTAAAAAATAAATAATCCCAAAGTGTTTTACAACCTTGGGATTAAACTATTTATATTTTTACGTTTTGCATGCCGTATTGTTTCAATACATCATCCGGAACGCCTGCCCATTGGTTAGGACTATTGCCAACGTAACCAATGTCTTTTACGCCCATTTCAGTTGTGTAAAAACCTGAAGCCGTTAAATCTCTCATTCGGTTAAAAAACTTAACACCTGGCAACATTTCTGGTCTTGCTTTTTTTGGATAAGCAATCTCATCTACTACTGATATTCTTTCTTTTTCAGAAGCATCGGCAAAGGATTTTTGAAATTTATTAAAGCAATAAATATCTAACCATTTTAAACCACCACGCATTGGCACTTTATGTTCAGGAATATCTTTTACGATAAATTCTATAAACTCCGGAACTTTAGCATCAGAGGCACTCCCAGAGACATCATCTTTTGGGATAATAATATCTGCAAGAATAGTTATCGTTGCCATTTCATGCTTAGTGAAAAAGGTTTCGGCTTTTAACTTTTTATCTCTATCCAATTCCCATTGCTCTCGGCCAGTTTCTTTTGTTTCTTCTGTTGGAGCAGCTGCAGCTTCTGTTTTAGTTTCTGGTTGCTTGCAAGCCTCGATTATTACACTTGTGCTAATTGCTGTTAGTCCGAGTGCTTTTAGTGAATCACGTCTGTTCATAATGTAATTCTTAAATATTTTGTTTTTTCTTTTGAGCCAATATGTATTCTGCAGTTCTCATTGCCAATGCTAAAATAGTCCAGGTTGCATTTTTATCACCTTGTTGTACAAACGGACCGGCATCAACAACGAATAGATTTTTACAATCGTGAGCCTGACAATATTTATTCAATGCTGATTTTTTAGGATCATCACCCATTCTAATGGTTCCAACCTCATGGATGATTTTTCCAGGATTTAACAAACCATAATTGGTATCTGCACCATGAATTTCAGAAGTTACCACAGCACCCATTTCTTTCATAATTGATAAAAATGTTTCTTGCATGTGTTTAGCCTGCAAAATTTCTTCCTTAGCCCATTTGTAATTAAATCTTAATACCGGTATGCCATATTTATCCACCATATCTGGATCTATCTCGCAGTAGTTATCTTCTCTTGCTATTGCTGTTCCTCTTCCGGCCATGCCAACACTGGTTCCATAAAAACGGCGGTAATCATCTTTAAGAGATTTACCATAACCTCCGGCTTCTTTTTTGTTGCCATTTCTATCTGGCAACATGCCATTCATTTTTGCAACACCACTTCCAAATCCGTATGAAGGCATGCCTAAACCGCCACCATACTCAATGTGATATCCACGAGGAAAATTCAATTTTTTATTATCGAGCCACCAAGGAGAGTAGATGTGTACACTACCCAAACCATCTTCGTTATAGCGTTTTCTATCCATTAATTGCGGTAAGAAACCATAAACACCTGCTCCAGTAGAATCATGTAAATATTTACCAACTACACCGCTGCTATTAGCTAATCCGCCTGGATGTGCAGATGATTTTGAATTGAGTAAAATACGTGCAGATTCGCAAGCGCTTGCACCTAAAATTACGAGTTTACCTGTAACCTGATATTCTTGCAAATTTTTTCTATTAACATACGATACGCCTTTTGCAGTTCCATCTTTATCGGTAATTACTTCTCTAACCATCGCATCGGTAATTACTGTTAAATTTCCGGTTTTTACAGCTGGTATAACCAAACATGATGAAGCAGAGAAATCGCCATAAACTTTGCAACTCCTACCACATTGGCCACAATAAAAGCAAGGTGCACGGTCGTTATTGCCTTTTATGGCTTCGGTCATTACAGCGCCTCGACCGGTTATTACTTTTACACCAGCTTTTTCTGCACCTTTTTTAATGAATAACTCATTTAATCGAGGTTTTGGCGGTTTCATAAATATTCCATCAGGTTCATTTTCGATACCTTCAGCTGTTCCGTAAATACCAATCATACGGTCAACTTTATCGTAAAATGGTTTTACATCATCATAGGTTATCGGCCATGCATCTGTTAAACCATCAGTTGGTTTAAAATCTATCGGACCCATTCTGAGTGATATTCTTCCCCAGTGATTTGTTCTACCCCCCAGCATTCTTGAGCGAAACCATTCAAACTCGGTTTTATTTTTTTGAGTATATGGCTCACCTTCTAACTCCCAACCACCATATGAGGCATCGAAATCGCCAAATGGGCGTACGGTTCCTGCACCGCGGCGTGGAGATTCCCAAGGCCATTTTAGCTGGTGAGAATCCATTCTTGGATCAAAATACTGACCAGCCTCAAGCATTAAAACTTTTTGTCCGGCATTTGCTAAAACGTATGCAGCCATTCCACCACCAGCACCAGAACCAACAACTATGGCATCATAAACAGTGGGCGATTTTTTAATTTGAAAGTCACTCATGAATAGGAAAATAGATTTAAATGAAATTCTAATCTAACTTTTAATTTTTTTAAATAAAAGAGATTGAAGGGAAAATAGCTTCTTTGGAATGATTATAGATAATCTGCGTTTGAATAATCGCTAAATCGTATTAGTTCCAATGCATTTAATAATATTTCGAGGTAAAACTACATTTAAAAAGTCTCCTGATTGTTACAAAATTTATCTAATGGCTTTTGCGCTATAAACTTGTTTATCTTTGTGTTTTGTAAATGGTAAATGGAAATTTCTGAGCAGATAGCACAATTTAAGATCAAAATTAACGAAAGCGTTATAGCGGAAACATTTGTTAAGATTTCGTTAGGAAATTATCGAGGCAGCGAAGAGGCCTTAAAGCAAGTTTTAGTTAGGAAAGTGTTAATAAAGCGAGAAGATAAACTGGCTTTTACCTTTCGGTACAAAACACGTGATATTGTTAAAAATTTTTCATTCGAGGACGGAATTCAAATGATTTCTGATTATCTGGTCAATGGATTTAAAATTGCAACATTGTTTACTACACAGGGTGATTTTATTTTTGAGGAACTTAATAATAAAAAAATCGTTTTACGGGAAGTAGCTGCATCTACAAAAACATTACCTACACTAAGTAATGATAAAATAAAAGAGCGCTTAATTAAGCCGGATTCAAAACCTTATTTAACAGCGTTAAAAATTACGGACAATGAGGGCAAAGTTTTTAAAAATGCCCAGGATAAGTTCAGGCAAATAAACCATTACATAGAAATTTTAAGCTCTTTAATAAAGGAACTGCCTGAAGGAACAATTAAGAAAGTTGCAGATATGGGCTCAGGAAAGGGATATTTAACCTTTGCTTTATACGATTATTTGCATTCCGTTTTAAAATTGGATACTGAAGTAATTGGTGTTGAATATCGCAGTGATATGGTTGATTTATGTAACAGTGTTGCCAATAAATCATCATTTGATAAATTAAATTTTGTTCAAGGAACTATAGAAGATTTTAATGCTAAAGATGTTAATTTATTAATTGCCCTACATGCTTGTGATACGGCTACTGACGATGCAATTTTTAAAGGAATAAAAGCAAATGCCGAACTAATTGTTGTTGCACCTTGTTGCCATAAACAAATTCGTAAAGAGATTGAAAAAAATAAGGTTAAAAACGATGTTTCATTTTTAACTAAATATGGAATTTTTCTCGAACGTCAGGCTGAAATGGTTACTGATGGTATAAGAGCGTTAATTTTGGAATATTTCGGCTACAAGACTAAAGTTTTTGAATTTATCTCTGATGCGCATACTCCAAAGAATGTTTTAGTTGTCGGTATCAGGAATAAGGAACAAGGAGCAAAGAATAAAGAGGAGATTCTTCAAAAAATTAAAGCCAGCAAGGCATACTTCGGCATTCAATACCATCATTTAGAAAGATTGTTAGAATTATAAACTTAACTATTGGTATCGCTTACCTTTTGTATGTTTCAAACTTTCATCTACGGAAATAGGTCCTGAGCCAATTACCCAAAATAAGATAAGCATGAATAATACAATTACAGAAAGCCACAGTTCAGAATTTAACATAGAAAATCCTTGTGTAATATTCACAAAGAATACGGCGCAAAGTAAAATTGGTATCTGAATTACTGCAGCAAAACGGGTGACTAATCCTAAAGTGATGAGTATGCCGCCAACTAAGTGAGCAAAAGCAACAATGTGTATGGCAACACTAATAAGTACTCCAGAGAAGCCGAAAACATTGTTTTGTGTGATAAGATTTTGAAGGGTGTTGGTATCGCTGATAAAGGAGATACCTTTTCCAAAAATAATTAGGCCTAAAATTATCCTTAAAAAATCAAGCCATTTTGTTTGATGAACATCGCCCCAATGTTCAATTTTGCGGATTACGTTCATGATGAACCTCCTTTTTTTGGTGAATTTATATATTAAGTTACGAAATTATACGGTTTAAAACAAGAGGAAACTACATGTTATTCTTTGCAATTATTACATAACTTTAACTATAAATTAACTTATACCGTTTTGGTTTTTGGTATAAATTATCTATTATTGCATTAATTAAATAGCTTTTTATCATGAGTAAAGAAATTTTAGAAATCTCTGTATCAATAGATGAAAAATTTGATTTGAAATTTAATTGGATGGATGGCTTTTGGGCTAAAGCATTTAAATTTATTGGAGCATAATTTTCATTCCTAAATCAAAAACAACGGCCAGACTTAAAAGTCTGATGTGATTTCTATTGCCATAAAATTCCAATTATTTGTAATCATTCTGTCCTGCTGTTTCAACTTTAGTGTTTCAGCTTTTAGCCTTATATTTGCGGCATAATGAGTAGAAGAAAACCTGGTACGGTAACAATAATTCCAAACGTACAAATAATTGATATTGCAGAAGAAGGTAAGGGTGTTGGCAAAGCCGATGAATTGGTGATTTTTGTTGATAAAGCCGTTCCTGGTGATGTGGTTGACGTTCGTTTAACCAAAAAGAAGAAAAACTTTGCTGAGGCAGTAATTGAACAATTACACCAGAAATCTGACTTGCGTACCGAACCATTTTGTGCTCATTTCGGAACATGTGGTGGCTGTAAATGGCAGCACATGGGTTACGATTCTCAGTTAAAATTTAAACAAAAAAACGTTGAAGCTGCATTGCAACGCCTTGGCAAAATAGATACATCTTCTACTGAACCGATTTTGGGTTCAGCTAAAAATAAATATTACCGCAATAAATTGGAGTTTACATTTTCTAACAAACGTTGGTTAGAAAAAACTGATATAGATAGCGCCGAAGATTTTGATATGAATGCCCTTGGATTTCACGTTCCATTGCGTTTTGATAAGATATTAGATATTCAGCACTGCTATTTACAAGACGAGCCTTCGAACCAAATTAGAAATGCAGTTAGACAATTCGCCCAGGATAATGATTTATCGTTTTACGATTTAAGAAACCATGAAGGCGTTTTACGTAATCTGATTATTCGTACTTCTACAACAGGAGAAATTATGGTGGCTGTTGTTTTTGCTTATCCCGAGGAAGAACAGATAAACGGTTTGATGAATTTCTTAAAGGCAGAATTTACTCAGATAACATCGTTATTGTATATCGTTAACCAAAAGAAGAACGACACTATTTTTGACCAAGATGTTAATGTTTTTGCTGGTCGCGATCATATTTTTGAAGAAATGGATGGCATCAAATTTAAAATTGGTGTAAAATCATTTTATCAAACCAATTCAGAGCAGGCTTTTGAGCTTTACAAAATTACCCGTGAATTTGCAGGTTTTAAAGGTGATGAGCTGGTTTACGATTTATATACCGGAGCAGGAACCATTGCAAATTTTATTGCCAAAGATGTAAAACAGGTTGTTGGTGTAGAATATGTTCCAACTGCAATAGAAGATGCTAAGTTTAATTCTCAGTTTAACGGAATTGATAATACAATTTTTTACGCAGGTGATATGAAGGATATTTTAACTTCTGAATTTATTTTAGCGCATGGAAAACCTGATGTAGTAATTACCGATCCGCCAAGAGCAGGAATGCATACTGATGTTGTGCAACGCTTGCTAGAGATGGAAGCTGAAAAGATTGTTTATGTAAGCTGTAACGCTGCAACGCAAGCCAGAGATTTGGAATTATTAAAGGATAAATACGAAGTAGCCAGAATAAAGCCTGTTGATATGTTTCCGCATACACAGCATGTTGAAAATGTAGTTTTATTGAAATTAAAGGAATTAGTGAATTAGAGAATGACTGAATTAATGAATGAGGGCATTATTGAATGAAATTTAATCATTTGTACAAACAACATTCACTCATTCAATCCATCACTCATTCAAAATTATTATGAATAGAGAAGAATTATTAGGTGCAACACCAGAAGATAGCGGAGCACCGAAGAAGAACGAAAGTCCGTTAGTTAGCTTAGAAAAAGATTTAGAATTTTATTCTGATGCGATTAAGGAAGTTTCAGTAGAGATTATGGTTGAAGGCATTTCTGCTCATCCGATATTTATTGCACACCAACACGAAGTTAGCATTGGCGAACTTATTCTTAACAAAGAAGAATTAAATACCGATTGGACCATTCAGGCTTCTACACTAGAAGAATTTGTGGAAAAGGGCATCATTAACAAAGAGAGAAAAGAGCCGTTTTTAAAAGCGTATAAAAAACCCGAAAATTTTATGTGCGTTTTTGTAATTGTTCCTGAAGGCGCAAACTTTGTTTATTTCCCATACAAATAAAAAAAAGTGCTGTTTTGCATCCGCAAGACAGCACTCGTAAATAAAGTTAAACCTAAAACTAACTAATTTACTTTGGTTACATCACCGCTTTTGGATGATGATGTTTTCTTTAAAGATGCATTGCCTTTATAATGTACATCGCTGCCACCGCTAGCACCAGCTTCTAATCCTTTAGTTACATTAACATTTGCATCAGAACCGCCAGAAGCAGAAACTTTAGCATAAGCAACTGGAAACTCATAAGCGTTAACATCGCTACCACCACTGGTTTGAAGTACCATGTTTTCTGCTTTTCCGGTTAATTTGACATCGCTACCACCGCTGCTTTGAATTTGTATATCTGTACAAACAAGATTAAGTTTTACATCACTTCCTCCAGATGAGCGAATTGAAAATTTATCTGCTTTAATTTGATTTTGGCTGTAAACATCACTTCCGCCAGATGCGGTTAAAGCAGTTAAAGTTTTAAAATTTAAATAAGCTTTTATGCTTTGGTTTCTAAACATGTTGCCCCAATTTAAACCATCTTTAACTTTGATGGTTACGTTGCCACCGTTCTGTTCTACAACAACATTTTTAAGTAAATCTTCTGATGATTTTATATCAAGACTTTCAGAATTTCCTTGTGTTAAATATAAATCAATACCGCTGCTCACAGTAACGCTACTCACATTTTTAATCGATACGTTTTTGCTTTCTTGTGCATTTGCGTTATAAGCACTAACTAAAAATAGTGCAAGCAATGCTGAAGTTTTAAATAGATTGTTCATAATATGTTATTAATTGGTTGAAATGTTTGATGATAATTTTGATGTTTTAGGTTATTGATTAGACGTTTGGTTATGGTAAACGTTGCAAGCAACCGAAATTATTTTTCAAATAGTTTGAATTTCATCCTTAAAATCGTTCTTTTTGTAATCAAACCTTTTACTACAAATGGCAACATCTCAGGTACTCATTCTTAATAAGAAACAAATTCAGCAGAAAATAGACAGAATTGCATATCAAATTTTGGAAGATAACTTGAATGAAAAAGAGATTGTACTTGCCGGAATTTGGGATAGGGGATATAAACTTGCTTTACGACTTGAAAAGGTTTTAAAAAAAATCTCGAGCCTTAAAATTGTTTTGTTGAGAATCGATTTAGAAAAGGAAAGCAGTAAGCTTGTTGCTAAAACAGATTTAAACGAAAGCCATTGGAAAAATAAAGTTATAATTCTGGTTGATGATGTTTTAAACAGCGGTAAAACGTTGGCTTATGGTTTAGGCGTTTTCTTGAATACACCACATAAAAAAATCCGTACGGTTGTTCTGGTAGATAGAAGTCATAAAATTTTCCCGATTGCGACAGATTTTGTTGGCTTAGAACTTGCAACCATTTTAAAAGAACATGTTGATGTTGTAATGGATGTTGAAGGTGAAGAGGATAGGGTTTATTTAAGTTAGATATTCAAATAATCTTTGTTTTAAAAGCTTTACTTGCAATTGAGCCCAATTTTTTGCAATTTCCCTGAATGTACCTTCCCAAAAAAAATACTATCATTTACAGGTTTTTTGCCTGGTACATAAGTTTTATCATCAAGAAAGATTTTGCGGCATTTAATTATGAATCTGTAACACTTAAAAAAGAATCCTCGGTTTTAGTTTTAGCAAATCACTTTAGCTGGTGGGATGGTTTCTTGATTTTCTACCTCAATAAAAAAATCTTCAAAAAGGAATTTCATGTATTGGTAAATGCTGATAATTATGCTAAAGTTAGCTTTTTGAAATATCTCGGTGCTTTTGCTGCAGCAAAGAGTGGTAAAGATATCCTAGATACTCTAAGTTACGCAGGCGAGCTTTTGAACAATCCTAATAATTTAGTGCTCGTATTTCCGCAAGGTAAACTACACTCAAATCATCTTCAGGATATCAGCTTTGAAAAAGGCGTAATGCAAATCATAAATGCAAGCACAAAAAACACTAACATAATTTTTGCTGCCACTTTTATCGATTATTTCTCTAAAAGAAAGCCTTCTGCATACACATATCTCCAAAATTGGGAAATTGAAGAATACACGAGTTTGCAGCTTTTAAAAAGTGCCTATAATAAACATTACAATGCTTCGCTTGTTAAACAGATACAAATTAACGAATGACGGTTTTTATCTACGCAGCATTAATTTTTCTGGTTATCAGGTTTTCGGTTACTGTATTCAATTTTCTTTCAAACCCAAAGCTTCCGCGAAGCGTTAAACATTATGATTATAAGGTTTCTATATTGATTCCGGCACGAGATGAAGCTGAAAATATTCTTGGTTTATTACAATCAATTAAAGAACAAGATTATCTGAATTATGAAGTTGTTGTGTTAGATGACAATAGTTCTGATGATACTTTCGAGCTGGTAGAAAAATTCTCAAAACAGCATCCAAAATTCAAAATAGTAAAAGGTAAAGAATTACCAAAGGGATGGTTGGGTAAAAACTTTGCTTGTCACCAACTTTCCAAACTTGCAACCGGAAATTATCTTTTGTTTCTAGATGCTGATGAAGAAATAAAAAGGGGTTTTATAAATAGCTTAATTTTTAGGACTGAAAACGGTGGATTGAGTTTGCTTAGTATTTTTACCAATCAGGTAATGCAAAGTATTGGCGAGAAACTAACCGTTCCGTTAATGCACTTTATTTTATTGAACTTATTGCCCTTGCGATTGGTTCGGGTTTCAAATAATCCTGCATTTTCTGCTGCAAGTGGTCAATGTATGTTTTTTAAAGCTTCCAATTACCATGATTTTCAATGGCATCAAAAGGTAAAAAATAAGGTTGTTGAAGATGTAGAGATTATGAAACTTGTAAAACAACAAGGTTTTAAAACAGAAGCACTTTTAGCTAACGATTTAATTTACTGTAGGATGTATAAAAGCCTTGGCGAAAGTATAAACGGCTTTAGTAAAAATATACTTGCAGGTTTTGGTAGTAACATTATAATATTACTAATTTACCAGCTTTTGGTAATTGCCTGGCCTGTAATCTTAATTCTGAATTTCGATTTATCGCTCCTTGCACTACCATTAACATTAGTAATATTAAGTAGATTGATGATATCATTTTTATCCGGACAGAATGTTTTACTAAACTTAGTTTTACATCCTTTACAGATGTTATTCTTTTTGCTAATTTCATTAATATCAATAAAAAAGCATTTATTTAAAAACGGAACATGGAAGGGCAGATTGATCAGGCAGATTTAAAAGTAAAAAAGGTAGTTGTTGCTATTATTATCATTTTTCATTTGGTTGGTTTAATTGGGTTTTTAATTCCATTTGCACAGCCATATTTTATGAAATTGGTGCCATTTCATTTATTGTTGATGTTTGCCGTTATCATATTTTCTTACAATGCAGATATTAAGCGCCTGTTGCTATTTGTTTGTGGTGTATTTCTTTGTGGGTTTTTAGTAGAAGTTTTAGGTGTTAAAACGGGTAAAATTTTTGGGAGCTATTACTATGGAACAACACTAGGTTTTAAAGTTGCTACTGTGCCTTTATTAATGGGTGTTAACTGGGTGATTTTAATCTTCAGTACCGGACAGATGATTAAAAGTTTTAAAATCAGAAATGGGATTATGGCTTCGCTTTTAGGTGGACTTTGCTTAATACTTTTCGATTTTTTTCTTGAACCTACTGCAATGAAATTCGACTATTGGCATTGGGATTGGCACGTTATTCCAGTCCAAAATTATGTTGCCTGGTTTATCGTTTCGGTAATTTTATTAAAGTTTTACTATGCTTTGGGCCTAAAACAACAAAAATATATTGGTACAACAATGTACGTTTCGCAGTTAATATTTTTTGTTGTTTTATACATGACAAGATGATAGGATATTTTTGCTTAATTTTGCAAAGCAATGAGTTATAATTTACAAGTCACTATTGATAAAGCTTCGGGCTTTTGCTTTGGCGTAGTTTACGCGATTGAAATGGCAGAAGATATTTTAGAAAACGAAGGCCGTTTATACTGCCTTGGTGATATTGTACATAATGATGAAGAGGTTGAACGTTTAACCAACATGGGTTTAAAAATTATCGATCACGAAATTTTGAAGACCCTTCAAAACGAAAAGGTGCTTATCCGGGCACATGGTGAAGCTCCATCAACTTACCAACTTGCACTTGATAACAATTTAACGCTAATTGATGCTTCTTGTCCTGTTGTTTTAAAACTCCAAAATAGAATTAAAAACTCGCATGATGACGATGAACAAATTCTAATTTTTGGCAAACATGGTCATGCTGAAGTTATCGGCTTACAAGGACAAACTGATGGAAAAGCAATCGTTTTTCAGGATTTGGCAGAATTAGATAATGTAGAACTGCCATCAAAATTTACGCTTTACAGCCAAACTACAAAAAGTGTAGATAAATTTTACAGCATTAAAGATGAATTGCTTGGTAGAGGTTACGAAGTTAAAGCAAACGATACAATTTGCAGACAAGTATCTAACCGTTACGAAGAATTAGAGAAATTCGTTAGTCATTACGATAAAATAGTTTTTGTGTCAGGTAAAAAATCGTCGAACGGAAAGGTTTTGTACGATGTATGCAAAAAGTTTAATGATAATTCTTACTTCATTTCTAATATAGCAGAATTAGATAAAGACTGGTTTTCTGAGCATGATAAAGTTGGAATTTGCGGTGCAACATCAACACCTATGTGGCTTATGGAAAATGTTAAAGCCGAGTTGGAGCAATATTAATCTATTTTTCTAAAATCATTTTTTGTACTAAATTGTTTAATTAACTAATCAATCAAATTATTGTTGAAAACAGTTAGTAAACACATCGGGATTTTAGTAGCCATTGCCGTAATTTCTTGCTGGTTCGCATGTCTGTATTTTCTTTTAAACTGGAATTTCTCTTGGAATAATCCTTTGGTATATCTGATGATTTTGGTTCAAATGCATTTATATACTGGCTTATTTATTACGGCGCACGATGCAATGCATGGAACGATTTCGTTAAATAAAAACCTAAATAATTTGATAGGCTACATTTCGGTGTTCCTGTATGCAGGTTTTTTCTACAATAAACTTTATGCAAAACACCACAAGCATCATAATCACGTACATACGGAAGAAGATCCAGATTATGCGCCACACGGATTTTGGAAATGGTACTATCAGTTTATGATTAATTATGTGACTATAATTCAATTGGTAATAATGGCTATTGCTTATAATGTGTTAAAAATTTGGGTTGATGAAAAAAACTTGTTATTGTTTTGGGTGCTTCCGTCATTACTAAGTACATTTCAATTATTTTATTTCGGAACTTATTTGCCACACAAGGGAGAACATGAAAATCAATATCATTCCTCAACATTAAAAAAAAATCATTTTGCAGCATTTATAACCTGCTATTTCTTTGGTTACCACTTAGAACATCACGAAAAACCTGGTACACCATGGTGGCAATTATACAAAGCCAAAAATTAGAACAATCCGTTTAAATAAATAATTACTACTTTTTATTGACTAAAAAATGCTTTTAGTCACTTTTTCTGGTAGGTAAAAAATAATAAAAAGGCGATATTTGCGCCACAAAACATATTCGTTGTAATGAGCAAGAAAGGAATTCTACTAGTTAATTTAGGTACACCTGATAGTCCGGAAACGGCTGATGTAAGAAAATATTTAGATCAGTTTTTAATGGATGAACGTGTGATTGATATCCCTAAATTAAACAGAATTTTATTGGTTAAAGGTATTATTGTGCCTTTTAGAAGTCCTAAAACTTCAAAATTATATAAAGAAATATGGAATGAAAAGGGTTCGCCACTTCTGCACTATAGTAAATTGCAGGCCAAGATGCTTCAAGAACGATTAGGTGATGGTTATCACGTTGAGTTAGCGATGCGTTATCAAAGTCCATCAATCGAATCTGCTTTGGCAAATTTAAAAGCTGGTTTGGTTGAAAGCATTCAGGTTATTCCATTATTTCCTCAATACGCTTCGGCAAGCAGTGGCTCCGTAATGCAATTGGTAATGGAATTAGTTAGTAAATGGCCAACTGTACCGCCAATTTCATTTGTAAATTCTTTTCATGATAATCAATTAATGATTGAAGTTTTTGCAGAAAATGCAAGAAAACATCAGCCTGAAACTTTCGATCATATTTTGTTTAGTTTTCACGGTTTGCCAGAAAGACAACTTTTGAAATGCGACCATACAGGAAGCTATTGTTTAAAAAATGCTGATTGCTGTCAAACTTTGAATGATACAAACAAATTTTGCTATTCGGCTCAAGGGCATGATACAGCAAGATTAATCGCCAAAGAACTTGGAATATCAAAAGAGAATTACACGGTTTGCTTTCAATCAAGATTAGGTAAGGAACCTTGGGTACAGCCTTACACCACTGATGTGCTTAAAAAATTAGCTGCCGAAGGCAAGAAAAGGTTATTAGTTTTTAGTCCAGCTTTTGTTGCAGATTGTTTGGAAACGTTATACGAAATTACGGTTGAGTACCACGAAGAATTTAAAGAGCTTGGTGGCGAGCATGTTCAATTGGTAGAGAGCTTGAACGATAATCCAAAATTTATCGAAGCATTAGCCGGAATGATAAATTAAGATTAAAAAATCTCATCTAAAATAATTTCTGTAGCACCTTTGTTCTCTAAAACATAATTTTTGGCAGCTGCCGATGATTTTTCGCTAGTGGCAAGATATTCAAATGCAACTATCAGTTCGTTTTGATTGGAAATGCTTTTTGCAGCATCAATTTTAATCAAATCTTTCGCCTCTTGAAATTTATCATACTTCGGTCCAAAAATTACAGGTAGTCCAAATGCTGCGGCTTCAAGTGTATTATGTATTCCTGCGCCAAATCCTCCGCCAATGTAGGCAAGTTTGCCATATTGGTACAGAGAAGAAAGCATTCCGATATTATCAATAATTAAAATATTGGATTCTTGTATCTTACCAGTTTTCAATTTTGAAAACCTAACAGAACCTGTAAACAGCTTCTCGATATTTTGAATATGATTTTCATCCACTTCGTGTGGAGCAATAATAAATTTCCAATCTTTATGTTGAAGAGCTAATTCAGCTATTAGTTTCTCGTCTTCCGGCCAGGTACTACCACAAATTATAGTTTTTGTATCTCCACAAAAATCTTCAATAATTGGAAGTTGTTTAGGTTGCTGTGCGTTTTCATAAACCCTGTCAAATCTTGTATCTCCGCTAAGTGTTGTAGCAGTTATGCCAATTGAGTTTAATAAATTTTCACTTTCCTTATTTTGAACAAAAAAGTGTGTAACTGATTTTAGGATATTACAATAAAATTTACCATAGCTTTTAAAAAAAACTTGATTTGGTCTGAAAATTCCAGAGATTAAATATAGCGGAATATTGTTTTTCTTAAGTTCTGCAAAGTAAAAATACCAAAATTCGTATTTGGTAAAAATTGCCATTTCTGGCTTTATTAAATCAATAAATTTTTGAGCATTTCTTCTTGAATCTATAGGTAGATAGAAAATGGCATCAGCCAGTGCATAGTTTTTTCTAATCTCATATCCAGATGGTGAAAAAAAAGTGATAATTATTTTTTTTTCTGGCTTTAATGCCTTTATTTTCTCAAGAACTGGTCTCCCTTGTTCAAATTCGCCCAAGGATGCAAAATGAAACCAGATGTTCTGGTCAATCGGATTTACTTTTGCGGCTATGTTTCTGAAAATCTGCTTTCTACCCGCGATAAATAATGCTGCTTTTTGATTAAAAAACGAAAAAATCCAAATTAATAAGCTATAAATTTTAATTCCTAATATATAAAGTAAAAGCATTTGTTGGATTTTATTATCTTCGTGGCAAGATAAAACGAAATTACTTAAAATCCCCTATAAATAGAATATGAAAATAGCTGTAGTTGGTACAGGATATGTAGGTCTGGTTACCGGGACATGTTTAGCAGAAACAGGAAATAATGTTATCTGCGTGGATATAAATGAAGCAAAAGTAAAAAAAATGCAGGATGGTCAGGTTCCGATTTATGAACCAGGACTAGATCTTCTTTTCCATAGAAATATAGAGCAGGGAAGATTGCATTTTACAACTAATCTTGCTGAAGCAATTGAAGAAGCTCAAATTATCTTCATGGCTTTACCAACGCCTCCAGGTGGCGATGGAGCCGCAGATCTTTCATATATTTTGGGAGCAGCAAAAGATATTTCTAAGCTGATAAAGGATTATAAAATTATCGTTAACAAATCTACCGTACCCGTAGGAACAGCAGATAAAGTTAGAACCGTATTTACAGAAAACACAAACATTGAAGTAGATGTCGTTTCTAACCCCGAGTTTTTACGCGAAGGTGTTGCCGTTGAAGATTTCATGAAGCCTGACCGTGTAGTTTTAGGTACAAAAAGCGAACGTGCTAAAAAACTAATGACCGAACTTTATGGTCCATATGTTCGCCAAGGAAATCCAATTTTGTTTATGGATGAGCGTTCATCTGAACTAACTAAATATGCTGCCAACTCATTCTTAGCAACAAAAATCACATTCATGAACGAAATCGCTAACCTTTGCGAATTAGTTGGTGCAGATGTTGATGCTGTAAGAAGAGGAATTGGTTCTGACGATAGAATTGGTAAACGCTTCTTGTTTCCAGGTATTGGTTATGGTGGCTCTTGCTTCCCGAAAGATGTACAGGCATTGGTAATGGCTGCAGATGAGAATACATATGACTTCCAAATCCTTAAATCGGTAATGGAAGTTAATGAACGCCAAAAAACAATCCTAGTTGATAAACTTTTAAAATATTACAAAAACGATATCCAGGGTAAACATTTTGCACTTTGGGGTTTAGCCTTCAAACCAGAAACTGATGATATCCGCGAAGCTCCGGCTTTGTATATTATTGATGCTTTGGTTAAAAATGGAGCAACAGTTACGGTTTTCGATCCGGAAGGAATTGAAAATGTTAGAAACCTGATTGGCGACAAAGTAAACTATGCTACAAATCAATATGATGCACTTGAAAATGCTGATGCACTTTTAATTGCAACAGAATGGTCGGTATTTAGAAATCCGGATTTCGAAAAAATTGAAACTACTTTAAAAAATAAAGTAATTTTTGATGGACGTAACCTTTACGATTTAGAAAAAATGATCGACCTGGGTTACTATTATAATAGTATTGGCCGTAAATTAGTAGATTAAGATGAGCACTAAAAGAATATTAATTACTGGAGCAGCCGGCTTTTTAGGCTCGCACCTTTGCGATCGTTTTATTAAAGAAGGTTACCATGTTATCGGCATGGATAACTTAATTACTGGCGATTTATCCAACATTGAACATCTTTTTCACTTAGAGAATTTCGAGTTCTATAATCACGATGTTTCAAAATTTGTTCATATTCCGGGCACTTTAGATTACATACTTCACTTTGCATCACCAGCAAGTCCAATCGATTATTTAAAAATTCCAATCCAAACTTTAAAAGTTGGCTCTTTGGGTACGCATAATCTTTTAGGTTTAGCCAGAGCAAAAGGCGCAAGAATGCTAATTGCATCAACTTCTGAAGTTTATGGTGATCCAAGTGTTAATCCCCAACCAGAAGAATATTGGGGTAATGTAAATCCGGTAGGACCGAGAGGTGTTTATGATGAAGCTAAACGTTTCCAGGAAGCCATAACGATGGCTTACCATACATTTCATGGCGTAGAAACCAGAATTATACGAATCTTTAATACTTACGGACCAAGAATGCGACTGAATGACGGACGTGTATTACCAGCTTTCATTGGTCAGGCTTTAAGAGGAGAGGATTTAACCGTTTTTGGTGATGGTAGCCAAACGCGTTCTTTCTGTTATGTTGATGATTTGATTGAAGGTATTTATCGTTTATTGATGAGTGATTACGCTCAACCAGTAAATATTGGTAACCCGGATGAAATCACGATTAAACAATTCTGCGAAGAAATTATTAAACTAACCGGAACATCACAGAAGATAGTTTACAAAGAACTTCCACAAGATGATCCGAAACAACGCAGACCAGATATTACAAAAGCAAAAGCTTTGCTTGGCTGGGAACCAAAAGTTGGCCGTGCTGAAGGATTGAAAATTACTTACGAATATTTTAAATCATTGCCAGAAGAGGCTTTGGCGAAAATTGAGCATAAAGATTTCCAAAAATATAATCGATAACAATGTCTAAAATTTTAGTTACCGGCGGTACAGGTTACATAGGTTCTCACACTGTTGTTGAGTTGCATAATGCAGGCTATGAAGTTGTAATTGTAGATGATCTTTCAAATTCTGATATTAAGATTTTAGATCAGATTGAAAAGATTATTGGTATGAAACCTGAGTTTTATCAGTTTGATTTATGTGATGAAGCGAAAGTTAAAACTTTTTCGGACGAGCATTCAGATATTTCAGGTATAATTCACTTTGCGGCTTCAAAAGCAGTTGGCGAATCTGTTCAAAATCCATTGAAGTACTACCGGAACAATTTTTTTAGCTTGATTAACCTTTTAAATTCTTTCAACAAAACAAATTTTGTTTTCTCTTCATCTTGCACCGTTTATGGTCAGCCAGATAGTTTGCCGGTAACAGAATCGGCAGCTGTTAAGAAAGCAGAATCGCCATACGGCAACACTAAACAGATTGCAGAAGAAATTTTAGTTGAAACAGCTGCGGTAACTCCAGATTTGAATGTTATCGCTTTGCGATATTTTAACCCGGTTGGTGCACACAAAACCGCTCTAATAGGCGAATTACCAAATGGTGTTCCGGCAAATTTAGTTCCTTTTATTACGCAATCAGCAATTGGTAAACGTGGTCCAATTACCGTTCATGGTAACGATTACAGTACACCTGATGGCAGTGCAATTCGCGATTATATCCATGTGGTTGATTTAGCGAAGGCGCATGTTGCCGCGATTAAACGATTAGAATCTGAAGAAGCAGATGGTAATTACGAGGTATTTAACATTGGTACCGGAAAAGGCTCTTCTGTTTTAGAAATTATTACAGCTTTTGAAAGTTCTACCGGAGAAAAACTGAATTACCAAATCGGACCAAGACGTGGAGGTGATATCGAACAAATTTTTGGCGATGTTACAAAATCGAAAGAGGTGCTGAAATGGCAAACCGAGCTTGATATAAATGAAATGATGCGTTCTGCATGGGAATGGGAAAAATATATTAAGGCAAATCCTTTTTAATGAAGCTTGCTGAGCACAAAAACTTAAAAACCGCAATAACTGATTTACCTGTAAAAGAAAAGGATAAATTGTTATTGCGGTTAATTGCTAAAGATAAAGTGCTTACAGAACATCTTCATTTTAAACTGCTGGAAGATGAAAGCGATTTAGAATATCGCAAAGAAAATATCAAAAATGATATAGAAATCCAACTCCCAGAACTTAAAAAGTTAAATGCAAAAGATGCTCTGGCCAAAGTTAGGAAGATGATTACGCAAGTAAATCATTTCTATAAGGTTACAAAAGATTCTATCGGCGAGGTTGAGTTAAAAATATTTGTGCTAAATGTTATTCCCTTAGAATATAAAAAATCGTTTTTAGGATATCGCGATTTTGGTTTCCTTTTTGCAAGTTTTTATATTAAAACCACCCAGGTTACTATAAACAAATTCAAAAAACTTCATGAAGATTTACAGTTTGATTTAACAGAAAATTTAAATCAACTGCTAAATAAAATATATTCTTCTAAATTAGCCGCAGTTGCAGAATCTTCGGATTTGCCGAATGAAATTTAAATACCCAAGTCCCTTACAATGTTTGGATTATTCAAGAAGAAAAAAGTAATTCCTGATTTTAACTTTTCTACAATAGGAACGGATATGCACTCGCATATTATTCCAAGTATTGATGATGGGGCGCAAAGTCTGAAGGATTCATTACTTCTTGCTGAGCAATTTAAATCACTAGGATTTAATAAGCTGATTGCTACGCCACACGTAATGGCAGATTATTTTCGTAATACTCCAGATACCATAAATCGTGGTTTAGAAGTGTTACAAAAAGGATTAGAAGAAGCAAAAATTGATTTAAAGGTAGAAGCCGCTGCTGAGTATTACTTAGATGAAACGCTGGAAAAAAAAGTTAAACAAAAACAGGTTTTAACCTTCGGGGCACAATACATACTATTTGAATTATCTTACATAAACGAACCGCAGAACCTATTCGAGATTATTAAATTGATAATGGATACTGGATATACTCCTGTTTTAGCGCACCCTGAAAGATATCCTTATTACTATTCTTCAATAGAAAATCTTCATAAAATAAAAGAATCAGGATGTTTACTCCAGTTAAACTCTATTGCATTAACAGGGTACTATGGCTCAGGAGCAAAAAAAGTTGCTGATGAAATGGTCGAACATCATTTAGTTGATTTTATTGGAAGCGATATGCATCATTTAAAACACGCAGCAGCATTAGAAAATTCATTATTAACCAGTGGGATGAGTACTTTGCTAACTCAACACCAACTTCTTAATAAAAAACTCTAAACTAATCTCGGTTATTCGTATCTCAGTGCCTCAACTGGGTCTAATCTCGAAGCCTTTTTAGCAGGGTAGTATCCTGATAAAATTCCAACGCCAACACATATACCAAAGCCACCAATAATAAATGCCCAAGGAATTATAAATGAACCGCCCATTGCCAGAGAAATCAGGTTTCCAATAACAATACCTAAAAATATTCCGAAAGTTCCACCCATTAAGCAAATCACAACTGCTTCGATTAAAAACTGGCGTCTAATTACTTTTGGGTTCGCACCTATAGCTTTGCGTATTCCAATTTCTCTTGTTCTTTCTGTTACAGACACAAGCATAATATTCATCAGTCCAATTGAAGCACCGATAAGTGTTATAATTCCAATTGCAACGCCTCCAATTGCAACAAAAGCTAAATTTTCGAATAAGGTTTGAGCGATAGCATCACTTTTAGTAATTTCAAAGTTATTAGGATCATTTACTTTAACCTTACGGATATTTCTAAATAACGAGGTCGATTCTCCTATAACAGCCTCCTGCATCTCATTGGTTGGAACCATTACCGTGATGGTGTAAGATGGATTGGCATTTGAATTAATTTGTTTGGCCTTTAATAGCGGAACATACACTGCTCTATCGCCACTAAAACCCATACTTGAACCTTTGGCTGCTAAAATTCCAACTATTTTGAAGCGATTATTGCCAACATTAACCATTTTATCAATCGCTTCGGTATCCTTAAATAGTTTATCTACAACCTCACTTCCAACAATACATACGTTACTACCCATCTGTACTTCAGATTTGCTAAAGTTACGCCCGTCAGAAAGGCTCAAGCCTTGAGAGTTCAAACCATTTTCATCAATACCCTGAACATTAATGTTTGGATTGGTCTTTAAGCTTCCGCTTTTTACTGTAGAACCGCCACTTGCAAATACACTTACCGCAACTGTAGCAGGTGTGTTTAAACTATCTTTAAATCTAACAGCATCTTCATAACGAATTGCTTTGAAAGGTTTAGGCCTTTTTCCTTGTCCACCAATTCTAATTCCTGTACCTCTGTTTCGAATGGTAAAAGAGTTAGCGCCCATGCTACTGAAAGCACTTGTCATACTTGCTTTTACAGCATCTAAAGTTGTTAAAATACCAACTAAAGCACTTAAGCCAATAGCAATAATTAATGCTGTGAGCATAGTACGTAACCTATTGCTTTTGATTGATTGCAGTGCAAGCCTGATATTTTCCCTGTAATTCATTTAGTTTATTGGAGTAGTGGCAATTGTTTGTAGCGACAAATTTCTATAAAAATAAAAAAGTCCCGATGTTTAGACAAAGGGACTGTGCAATATGTTACAATATAATTTTCTTTATGCCGAAAAACTTGTTCCGCAACCACATGTACTGGTAGCATTTGGGTTAACAAATGTAAAACCGCGAGAGTTTAAACCATCTTGCCAATCAATCATCATTCCCATTAAATACATTTGATGCGCTTTATTCATAAATACTTTAATGCCATCTATGAAAAATTCCTGATCGCCATCTTTTTTCTGGTCGAAACCTAAAATGTAGTTCATGCCGGCACAACCACCACCTTCTACACCTACGCGTAGACCGTAATCTTCATTAATTTCCTGCTGATCTTTTAATTTTAATAACTCTTTAGTTGCGCCTTCTGAAAAAGAAACCGGGGCAAATGCTGTATCTACTGTAGTACTCATGTTATTTAAATTTTATCTTTTACAAATATAAATAATAATGTACATTTTTGCTTTTAACGGGATGTTAATATTACCGTAATTAAACAATACATATGATTATACAACAGATCGTTATAGATGTTTTAACATTATTTGTGGGCATTACTTTAGCCTTGTTAGCAATTTATTATTTGGTTAAAGCTGATATTCATCGGTTTTTTAACCTGAAAACTATTGAGCTAAATAAAGAAAACAGAGCGCAGCTTTTACCTTTAAGGCTTCAGGCTCACGAACGCTTAATTATTTTTATCGATAGAATTAATCCGGCAAATCTACTTGTTCGTTTACATCAACAAGGTATTGATATTTCTACACTACAAGCAGGCGTTTTAAACGAAGTACGTTCAGAGTATCAGCATAACATAACACAACAGCTATATATTGATAGTGTAACCTGGAATGTAGTACGCAAATTAAAGGATGATACAATCGGCATGATTAATAATGCGGTTCAAGGTTTGCCTGCAGGTGCAAATGGAATTGAATTGAGTAAAGCAATTTTACAACATATGGCTACAATAGATGAAAATCCATATGATTTAACTATCGAGTTGATTAAAAAGGATATACAGAAGATGTTTTAATTTATTGGGTTAATTGGATAATTGTTTAAACCGTTAATCGAATCTATAAGCCGAATCAATTTGAGGAACCATTCGGACAATTAACCAATTAAAACAGTTTAACGGTTAACCATTTACATAAACAAATATGAGCGATAAAAAACATACTACAACATCAGGAATCGAAATTAAGGAACTTTATACTTCTGCTAATCCTGTTGAAGAAAAACCAGGTGAATTTCCTTTTACACGCGGTATTCAAAAAGATATGTATCGCGGCAGATTATGGACCATGAGGCAATATGCCGGATTTTCAACTGCAGAAGAATCTAACAAACGTTATCATTATCTACTAAATCAAGGTACAACAGGTTTATCTGTAGCTTTTGATTTACCAACACAAATAGGTTACGATTCTGACCATGAAATGGCTGATGGTGAAGTTGGTAAAGTTGGCGTAGCAATAGATTCATTAAAGGATATCGAAATTTTGTTTGATGGTATCGAATTGAAAGAAATTACAACTTCAATGACCATTAATGCTACTGCATCAATTTTATTGGCAATGTATATAGCTTTAGCCAAAAAACAAGGTGCAGATTTGAAGCAGATTTCGGGTACTATACAAAACGATATACTAAAGGAGTATGCCGCAAGAGGAACTTATATATATCCGCCAAAGCCTTCAATGCGCTTAATTACCGATATTTTTGAGTTTTGCAGCAGTAGTGTTCCAAAGTGGAACACCATTTCAATTTCTGGTTATCACATTCGCGAGGCGGGGTCATCTGCTGTGCAGGAACTTGCATTTACTTTGGCTAATGGTAAAACCTATCTTAAAGCTGCAATAGATAAAGGCCTAGATATTAATGTTTTTGCCAAAAGATTGTCTTTCTTCTTTAACTGCCATAATAACTTTTTTGAAGAGATTGCAAAGTTTAGAGCTGCTAGAAGGATGTGGGCAAAAATTACAAAAGAACTTGGTGCAACTGAAGAAAAGGCTCAGATGTTACGCTTTCATACCCAGACAGGTGGTTCAACATTAACGGCGCAACAGCCCCTTAATAATGTAATAAGAGTTACAAACCAGGCAATGGCTGCGGTTTTAGGCGGTACGCAATCCTTACACACAAATGGTTATGATGAAGCCCTTTCATTGCCAACGGAGGCGGCGGCAAAAATCGCTTTGCGTACCCAACAAATTATAGGTTTTGAAAGTGGCGTAACCGATACGGTTGACCCTTTGGCAGGTTCATTTTTTATAGAGAACCTAACGGATGAAATAGAAGCAGCTGCCTGTAAATATATCGATAAAATTGATGCGATGGGCGGTTCTGTAAATGCAATAGAAAACGACTATATGCAGAATGAAATTGCGGGAGCTTCTTATCAATACCAGAAGGAGATAGAAACAGGAGAACGTGTTTCGGTTGGGGTAAATAAATTTGTTCAAGAAGAAGAGGGCTTAACAGATGTTTTTAATATTGATGATTCAATAAGAAAATTACAAACTGAAAAGTTAACCAAATTGAAAGCTAAAAGAGATAACAAAGCAGTAGAAAGGTCGTTAAATAATCTAGATGATGCAGCACAAGGTAATGCTAACCTTATGCCATTTATAATAGATGCCGTAGAACATTATGCTACACTGGGTGAAATTGCCGATGTATTTAGAAAAACCTTTGGAGAATATTAAACTCCTGCTCAATGAAAATCAGCAGTGCATATCAAATATTTCAGTTTGAAATTTCCCCAAAAGGGTAAAAATTACCACAATTTTGAGGTAGTGTTTCCTGGTTTGTACTGGGTAATTTTACTTATTTGAAATTACACCTTTGATAATCAGTTAATTTATGCTATTGTGGATTAAAGATTTGTTAAATTATCAAATCATGGCTTAGAATTTGCTTTTCCGATGTTGATTTGAATAATTGGGTGAAATAGCCTGTAAATCGATTTTTGATGTGGAAAACCTATGTTAATAAATAGTTATCCACATTAAAAATTTAGGTTAAGTAGGTTAGCTACCTGCTTATGAATAGGTTACAAAATAATTGAAATTTTTGTTTCAAATGTTGATAATTTTCTCAATATTCGTAGTCCCGAAACGGACCACCCCGTAAATTCGAATCGGCACTGTAAACCAATAAATTATAGAAATCGCAATGGAAAAAACTTGTACAGAAGTGTGGAAGAACTGTCTTCAAATTATTAAGGATAATATCCCGAATCAAAGTTTCAAAACTTGGTTCGAGCCTATAACAGCCCTTAAATTGGAAGGTAAGGTTTTAACCATACAAGTGCCAAGTTTGTTCTTTTACGAATGGCTTGAAGAACACTACGTAGGCTTACTACGCAAAACTGTAAAGAAACAGTTAGGCGAAGATGGTAGGTTAGAATATAATATCGTTGTAGATAAATCATCTAACAGCGGTAGTCCTTACACAACAAATATGCCTTCAAACGGGAATGGGGCAGAAGCAAAGGTACAGTCGATGCCAATCCCTGTATCAATAAATAAAGACATTAAAAATCCGTTTATTATTCCCGGATTAAAAAAATTAAACGTCGACCCACAATTAAACTCTAACTATACATTTGAAAATTATATTGAGGGAGATTGTAATCGCTTAGCCCGTTCTGCAGGTTATGCAGTAGCAGCTAAACCAGGCGGCACATCATTTAATCCATTAATGATTTATGGTGGCGTAGGTTTAGGTAAAACCCACTTGGCTCAAGCCATCGGTAATGAGATTAAACGCAGCATGCCAGATAAGCTTGTTATCTATGTGAGTTGTGAGAAATTTTGCCAACAGTTTGTAGATTCATTAAAGAACAATACAATTAATGATTTCGTTAATTTCTACCAGGCAATGGATGTTATCATTATGGATGATGTACACAACTTTGCAGGCAAAGAAAAAACACAGGATATTTTCTTCCATATCTTTAATCACCTACACCAATCTGGTAAACAGGTTATTTTAACATCAGATAAAGCACCAAAAGATTTAGCTGGTTTAGAAGAGCGTTTGTTGAGCCGTTTTAAATGGGGCTTATCTGCCGATTTACAGATTCCGGATTTAGAAACGCGTATCGCAATTTTAAGAAAGAAAATGTATGCTGATGGTATCGAGTTACCAGGCGAAGTTGTTGAATATGTTGCACACAATATAGATAACAATGTACGTGAACTGGAAGGTGCAATGGTTTCATTGTTAGCTCAGGCTACTTTAAACAAAAAGGAAATCGATTTAAATCTTGCGAAGCAAATGCTGAAGAACTTCATCAAGAATACTTCAAAAGAGATTTCGATGGAATACATTCAAAAGTTAGTTTGCGAATATTTCGAAGTACCGGTTGATATGGTTAAATCGCAAACACGTAAACGCGAAATTGTTCAGGCTCGCCAAATTTCAATGTATTTATCAAAAAGCCATACAAAATCATCATTAAAAACTATTGGTGCTTTCTTCGGCGGCCGTGACCACAGTACGGTAATTTATGCTTGCCAAACTGTAGAAGATTTAATCGATACAGATAAAAAGTTTAAGGCTTACGTACACGATATTCAGAAAAAATTAAAAATGAGCTAGTTAAGGTTTAGGGTAGCAGGTTGAGGGTTTAAGGTAAAAACCAAAGTGCTTAATTCAAATTCACTGTAACAAAAAAGACCTGATTTGCTAAAATCAGGTCTTTTTTGTTACAGTGAAATTCTTGAATGACTTAGATGTCCTAAGGTTTCTTAGGTGGTAAAATATTTACTCCAAGTTTAGCCTTTCTCAATCTCTGCCAAACCATAATGCAAGGCAGCGACATGAAGTGCTTGTGCAATTTTGTTCTCCTTTAATAGATCCTTTAATTCTTCAACAGTATATTCTTCAACATTTAAAATTTCATGTTCATCTAAATGTTGGTCGTGAGTTTTAACACCGCCAGTTAAAAAATAAGTAAACGTTTTATTGGTAGAAGTTGCAGGATTAGGGTAAAGTTCAACAATATATTTACAGGTTTTAAAACTGTATCCAGTTTCTTCAAGCAACTCTCTTTTTATCGCAGTTTCAGGTGTTTCATCGCCATCAATAACGCCACCTGGAATTTCTAGTGAAATTATATCTGCCGCGTGGCGATACTGACGAACCATAATAACCTTGCCATCCTCGGTTAGTGCAATTGCATTAACCCAATTTGGATACTCTAAAACATAATAATCATCTTTAACAACTCCGGTCTGCAGTTCACAGGTATCAACCCTTAATGTTGCCCATTTCTCTCGAACTAAATATTTCGAGGCAATTTTACGCCACTTCTCTATAATCATATAATGTAAATTAAACCTTTGGATACTGCGTTTACAGTTTTAAACTAAATATTGTTGAATGTTATTCTGACGATGGAAATTAACAAGATGTACAATTTTGTGCTTATCTGAAAGTAATTTATAAATAAGATTAAGCTTTGCTGCGATGATTTTATTTCTTTCCTCACTTAGTCCAAGTTCGTAATACAGAAACTCACTAAGTGAATCTAATTTCTCTGCTGATAATTCACTGCCCTCTAACCAATTGTTAAAAGCAGTTAAATCCTCATTTTCCAAAATATCTTTCGGTAGATTGAAAGCATTGGCAATTGTCTCATCAAAAATATCTTGAGCCTCAACAAATTTACCTTCCAATTTGAGTCCCATTATTTTTGCTAAAACTTCAGCTAGTTTCTGTATTTCTGCCGTAATTAAATCTTTTCTATACACTTTAACAAAGTTGATTTAAACTAAACTTTAGTTAAGTAGTTCTCACTAAACAACTAAACAACTAAACAACTAAACTACCAGCTTCCGCTAGATCCACCTCCTCCGAAGCTTCCGCCACCGAAACCGCCAAATCCACCACCGCCAGATGAGCCTCCACCGCCCCAGCTACTTCCGCCTCCGCCACGGCCACTTCCGCCAAAAAGCATAGCCCAAAATAGTGCATTTGATGCACCACGACTTCCAATGATTTCGCCACCATTACCTCCGCCACCTTTTCGCATAATAATGATAATTACAATTACGATAATGATTATGACTGCGATGCTGCCCGTTCCTCCGCCTTTCGAAGCTTTAGGTTTATCATTTTTATATTCTCCTTTAGTGTATTTTATAATTGAGGTTGTTGCTTCATCAAGTCCGGCATAATAATCACCAGACCTAAAATTGGGTTTAATATCGTTTTCAATAATCCGCTTTGCGTAAATGTCAGGTAAGGCGCCTTCAACACCATAACCTGTTTGAATAGAAATCTTTCTATCGCCAACGGCAACAACAATCATTATTCCGTTGTTTTTGCCACTTTGCCCCACACCCCACTTTCTACCCAATTCTACAGCGTACTCATTTATATCATAGTCGCCTACCGATTTTAAGATAGCAATTGCGATTTGTGTTGATGAAGAATCATCAAAAGCAACCAGTTTACGTTCTAAATTATCTTTTTGTTCTGCTGATAAAACACCAGAATAATCGTTAACAAGTGTATTTGGTTTTGCAGGAAAATCTTGAGCAAAGGCAAATGAAAATAATAAGCAGAAAATTGATAATAGGAATATTTTTTTCATTACTTATTTGGTTTCGTGTTTATCCATGTATACAATATCATTTGGCAACTCATTTATATCTCCGGTTTGGTACGGGAAAAAGAGCGCCAATTTTTCGCCAGCCAAGGCAACGCCGGCAACAATTCCATCTGCAAGGTTTCCTTTTGCAAAATGAGCACTCATTGCAATTTTAGTAGTTTCCCAAAAATTATCAGGCACAAGTCGGTTTATACCGCTATCGCCAATTATGGCAAATTTATGGTCGGCATGGGCCAGATAAATTAAAACTCCATTTCGTTGAGCCGTTTTATCCATATCTAACTTAGCAAAATATTCCGTAGCTGTCTGGTAGGCATCGCTTTCGCAATGCTTATCTATGGCAATTCTAATTTCTCCTGATGTAGCCTTTTCAGCCTCAGCTATTGCATGCGCAATTTTATCTTGTTCAATATCAGAAAATAATGACATGATTATATTTTAGATTTAATTAAAAAGGGCAATAGATATTTAATTGAATAAACACCTATTACCCTGAAATGTTATTTACCAGAATTTTAAAATTCTACTTTAGGTGCGTCTTTCGCTGTCGCATCAGCTTCAAAATAACCTTTAGCCTTAAAGCCAAACATACCTGCGGTTAAATTATTTGGAAAAGATCTGATTTTACCGTTGTATTCCTGCACAGCATCATTAAAATCTTTGCGGGCTACTGTAATTCTATTCTCAGTACTTTCTAATTGTGCAGATAAATCGCTGAATTGTTGCGTGGCTCTTAATTCCGGATAAGCTTCAGTAATCGATAATAATTTACCTAAAGCCTGGCTTAACTGACCTTGAGCTGCCTGATATTTTTGAATGTTTTCAGGTGTTAAATCATCAGCCTTAACTGTCATTTGTGTAGCTTTTGCTCTGGCTTCTACTACTGCAGTTAATGTTCCTTGTTCAAATTTTGCTGCACCTTTAACAGTACTTACTAAATTCGGAATTAAATCCGCTCTTCTTTGATATTGGGTTTGAACAGTTCCCCATTTAGATTTTACATTTTCATCAAGCTTAACCATGCTGTTATATCCGCATGAACTTAAAGTGCTTACTGCAATAACAGCAGCTAAAATTCCAAATACTAATCTTTTCATTTTTATGGTTTTTGTTTTTTGATTCAATCGAATTTTATTCAATTTACATGTTTGATATCAAATTGCATGCCTTTGTTACAATAGCTTAAAATTAGTCTAAAATTATTTTCATTAATCTATATAAATTTCTTTTTTATTCAGAACTTTGAAGCATCAATTAGCATCCATCATACTCCCTAGGGTTTCATGTTTTTTGCTGTACAAAAGCAAATTATTTTAATAAAGTATTAATTTATACATTTTTAATGAAACAAATCGCAATTATTTTCTCTCTATTTTTATGTTATAATATAGCAAAATGCTCAACGTTTTTATCAAACCAGCCAAAATGGCAAAATTGGTTTGTTAAATTATAGCGGCAATATTTTAGCTCCAAATCTTTACGATTACTTTGGCGAATTTAGTGAAGGGTTAATGCCTGCAAAAATTAACGGAAAGTATGGATACCTTAATGCACTTGGAAAGATGGTAATTAAACCTACTTTCGAATACGCTGATGAGTTTAAAGGAAATTTTGCTGTCGTAAGCCGTGGCGATAAGTATGGGCTAATTAACAAAACTGGAAAATTAGTGTTTCCTGTAGAATATAATAATATCATTATCATTGAAGATAGAACTATTATTGCTACTAAGAATGGTAGGAAATATGTAATTGATAAAAATGGTAAGCAACTATTTTCTCTTCCATATGAATCTATTCTTCCATACTACGCCAATTTGGCTGTTATTAAAAATAATGGAAAATACGGTTTGATAGATAGAAAAGGTACACTGCTTATCAAACCAAAATACCATTACTTAAACGATTTTTACAACGGGTTTTCTGCCGGATTTTCTTTTGACGATAAAAAGATGGGGTTAATTACTGCGAAAGAGCAAGTATTAATTGAGCCAATAAACGACTTCGTATTTGCACACAAAGACGGATTAGTTTACTTAACTAACAATAAATTAAAAGGCTTAGCCGATAAAAATGGTAAAATTTTGCTTCCTGTTGAATATAATGACATTGAGCAAATGCAAGATGGATTAATAAAAGTAACGGAAAATAAAAAATGTGGTTTTGCCAACGCAAGTGGAGAGTTGGTTATCCCATTAATTTACGATGAAGCAGGAAATTTTTCTGAAGGACTTGCTCCCGTGCTAAAAGGAGGTTTTTGGAGTTTTATTGATAAAACTGGTGAAACTAAAATAAAAGGAAACTTTATTGGTGTAATGATGGGATTTAAAGATGGTTATGCCGCTTTCGGAAAACGTGATTATTCATCGGGCGCACATTACACAACTGATTTGTGGGGGATTATAGATAAAACTGGAACGATAGTCATTTCAAATAAATATTACTCTGTTGGTATACCTTACAAAGGATTTTTGGCGGTTGAAAAGGGAGGGAAAAGCTATCTAATTAATATGAAAGAGGAAATTGTTGCCGAATTAAAACATGATGAACAACCTGTGCAATTAATGGGAAATTAATTTCAATTCATAATTTTGTATTTTTGAAAATTATCAGGATAAAAACCTGACAAGTTGTATGCAAAAAGATATAGAAATTACGCTGCTCCCGCATCAGGTAGAGCAAACTGAGGTGATAAACCAAAAGTTAGAAGAAGCATTAAAAGTACCTCAAAATCGTATAAAGGGCTTTGAGGTTTTAAAAAGATCTATCGACGCCCGTTCTAGAAAAGTAATTTACCGCCTTCAGATAAAAGTTTATATTGATGAAAATCCTGAGGTAGAAATTAATACAGTAAACTATCAAAATGTTAGTAATGCAAAACCTGTATTAATTATTGGCGCTGGTCCGGCCGGCTTATTCGCTGCATTGCAGTGTATAGAAAATGGATTAAAACCAATAATAATAGAACGAGGTAAAGATGTTAAGCAACGAAGAAGAGATTTAGCTGCCATCAACAAGCATGGAGTTGTAAATACTGAATCAAATTATTGCTATGGGGAAGGTGGAGCAGGAACTTACTCTGATGGGAAATTATACACACGCTCAAATAAGCGTGGCGATATAAATAAAGTATTACAGGTTTTTGTAGATCATGGTGCCGAAAAGGATATTATTATCGATGCCCGTCCACATATCGGAACCAACAAATTACCTCATATCATTACCTCTATAAAAGGAACCATATTAAATGCCGGTGGCGAAGTGATATTCGATAGCCAGATGACGGATATTATAATCGAATTTGGTAAGATTAAAGGCATCGAAATAAATTTTGAAGATAAACTCTATGGAGACAATGTAATCCTTGCAACAGGTCATTCTGCGAGAGATGTGTACGAGTTACTAAACAGTAAAAACATTTTAATCGAAGCAAAACCATTTGCTTTGGGCGTTCGTATAGAGCATCCTCAGCAAATAATCGATTCTGCTCAATATCATTGCGACACACGTTCAGAATTTTTACCACCTGCATATTATAGTTTAGTAGAACAAGTTGGCGCTCGTGGTGTATTTTCTTTTTGTATGTGTCCTGGTGGAATTATCGCACCTTGCGCCACAGGCGAAAATGAAATCGTGGTCAATGGTTGGTCTCCTTCTAAGAGGAATAATCCTTATGCAAATTCTGGTACCGTAGTTCAAGTAACCTTAAATGATGTTCTAGGTTATGAGCCATTAAGAATGCTGAATTTTCAATCCGAAATAGAAAAACTAGCATTCGAAGCTGGTGGCGGAAATTTAGTTGCACCTGCACAACGTATGGTAGATTTTGTAAACAACAAGCTTTCTATCGATTTACCTAAAAATTCTTACTTACCTGGAACCAAAAGTGTAATGCTCGATAATATTTTACCTTCATTTGTTTCAGATAGTTTAAAATCAGCACTTCCGCTTTTTGGCAAGAAAATAAGAGGTTATTATACCAATGAAGCAATTTTAGTTGGCGTAGAAAGCAGAACTTCATCTCCGGTTCGCATTCCCCGCGATAAAGAAACCTATCAGCATCCGCAAATTAAAGGTTTATACCCTTGTGCAGAAGGTGCAGGTTACGCAGGCGGAATTGTTTCTGCAGCAATTGATGGAATTAACTGCGCAAATGCAATCCTAAATGCAAAATAACAAACATTGTATAGGCTGAGTTGTTCTATACACATGTTTAATATCACTGGCGAAATAAAAAAATCTTTTAATGGAGATGCATGGCATGGCAATCATGTAATGCAAACACTTAATAATGTATTGCCAGAAAACGCATTTAAACATTTCATTCCAAATGCACATTCAATAGCAGAAATCGCTTTGCATTTAACAGCGTGGACAGAAGAGGTTACTTCCAGACTAATGGGAAACGCTGCGGCAGAACCTCAAATGGGTGATTGGCCTGTTCCTACAGAAACCTCTGCACAAGCATGGGAAAAAATTATCTTCAACTTTAAAATCGCAAATGAAGAATTAATTCGATTTTGCGAAATAATTAAAGAAGCGCAATGGAACGATGAAATTGAAGAATCCTTAAATCCTACAATTGCCAATAAGATTACAAATGTTGAGCTATTAAACGGACTCATTCAGCATCATGCTTACCATTCAGGTCAAATTGCGCTACTTTCTAAATTTTAACATAAAATGAAAAAAACATTAATTATAGGTGCCTCTCCAGATTCTTCACGTTATGCGTACAAAGCGGCACATATGTTAACCAGGTTCAACCACGAAATTGTTAATGTTGGTATTAAGCGCGGTGAAGTTGCTGGTGTCGAGATCGAAAACCAAGGCGATGTACATTCAGATATTGATACTATAACCTTATATATCGGCCCCGCATTGCAACCTCAGTATTACGATTATATTTTAGATACAAAGCCAAAACGTGTTATTTTTAACCCAGGTACTGAGAATTTTGAACTCGAAAAACTATTAGATCAACATAACATCGAACCAATGCGGGCTTGTACACTAGTTCTTTTAAGTACAGGTCAATATTAAATAATTAGTAAATCAGGTTCCGGTTTTCCAATTACCGTTCGTCCCGCCCTTTATTCCAAATCCTAGGTTCGCTGCGCTCTCCTTGCGGGTTTTCCATTGCGGTCGGGTTTATTTTACTTCTTTTGGTGTTCCAATTTACGGTTGCAGGTTACAAACACCAGCCAATTGCCGGATTGTTCTATTGTTTGAATGTTAAGCCTGTAATTAGCAAACCAAATTACCACATTTAGATGTCCTGACGTATCTAGATGAAAAAAATTGCCATCAAACTAAAATCCCTTTAAACCTCCCTTATTTACCTGCATGAAATTTTTTAATAACTAAATTGCACCCAATCTATATGTCCTTATATGTCTTATATGGTTAAAAAACTAAGCCGCATCCAGTATACAATCGCTATACTTAGCTGTTCTAAGATGTCTTAGATGGTAAAAACTTGTTTCCGAAGCAACAAAATCCTTTTCAATCTGCGATATTTATCTGCGTAAATCAGTGGGAAAGCCTTTAAGCGTAATACAAAAACATCTTTTTCAAAAGAAGAAAACCCGTCGAAACAAACTTTATGGTTAAAAAGTTTTACAGGGGCATGATTTTTTCTCGCTGAAATCCATGTACTTATGTGCAATCTATGAAATAAAAGCGGTGCAGGCTTTTCACAAACCAATAATTTTTCTACTTTTGCAACCCGCTTCGGAGGAAGAGGGGTTGAGAATGAGAGACTGAAATCACTAGAAATTATTTTCAAATAAAATTTGGTGATTGATAAAAGTTTTCTACTTTTGCAACCCGCTTCGGAAGGAAGCAGGCGTCCTGAAAAGGACAAATATTGAAGAGAGGGATTAAGAAGAAAAAGGCGGCGAAAAAATAAAATTTATTTTATTTGGAAGTTAAAAAAAGATTCTTACCTTTGCACTCCCAACCGAAAGGAAGGGTAAAAAAAATCAGAACGGCGGATGTCGGGAAGAAGATAAAAACAAGATTGAAACGGAAGAAACTGAAGAAGGACGAATAAGACCATCTGAAACTGAAACCCGAAGATATATAAAAGGCCGCCGCGAGGTACCGAGCCGAATAAGTTCTTAAAAGAGATGTCAATGTAGCGCAAGCGGGGTAATGAAGTACGGATTCAAGTACAGAGTACCGAAGCTTGATTTTAAAGTCAATGTCTGACAGACATAATTAAAAAAAAGAAGACTATTTTTAACGATAGTTAAAACTGGTCAGAATCTTACAACACATTTTACAATGGAGAGTTTGATCCTGGCTCAGGATGAACGCTAGCGGCAGGCCTAATACATGCAAGTCGAACGATAGATAAGAGCTTGCTTTTATCGAAAGTGGCGCACGGGTGCGTAACGCGTATGCAACCTACCTTAATCAGGGGGATAGCCCGAAGAAATTCGGATTAACACCGCATAAAAACACAGAGTAGCATTACTCAATGTTCAAATATTTATAGGATTAAGATGGGCATGCGTGTCATTAGCTAGTTGGCGGGGTAACGGCCCACCAAGGCGACGATGACTAGGGGATCTGAGAGGATGACCCCCCACACTGGTACTGAGACACGGACCAGACTCCTACGGGAGGCAGCAGTAAGGAATATTGGTCAATGGAGGCAACTCTGAACCAGCCATGCCGCGTGCAGGAAGACTGCCCTATGGGTTGTAAACTGCTTTTATCTGGGAATAAACCTTTCTACGTGTAGAGAGCTGAATGTACCAGAAGAATAAGGATCGGCTAACTCCGTGCCAGCAGCCGCGGTAATACGGAGGATCCAAGCGTTATCCGGATTTATTGGGTTTAAAGGGTGCGTAGGCGGCCTGTTAAGTCAGAGGTGAAAGACGGTAGCTCAACTATCGCAGTGCCTTTGATACTGATGGGCTTGAATAAACTAGAGGTAGGCGGAATGAGACAAGTAGCGGTGAAATGCATAGATATGTCTCAGAACACCGATTGCGAAGGCAGCTTACTATGGTTTTATTGACGCTGAGGCACGAAAGCGTGGGGATCAAACAGGATTAGATACCCTGGTAGTCCACGCCCTAAACGATGAATACTCGCTGTTAGCGATATACAGTTAGCGGCTAAGCGAAAGCGTTAAGTATTCCACCTGGGGAGTACGCTCGCAAGAGTGAAACTCAAAGGAATTGACGGGGGCCCGCACAAGCGGAGGAGCATGTGGTTTAATTCGATGATACGCGAGGAACCTTACCCGGGCTTGAAAGTTAGTGAATTATTCAGAGATGAATAAGTGAGCAATCACACGAAACTAGGTGCTGCATGGCTGTCGTCAGCTCGTGCCGTGAGGTGTTGGGTTAAGTCCCGCAACGAGCGCAACCCCTATGTTTAGTTGCCAGCATGTAATGATGGGGACTCTAAACAGACTGCCTGTGCAAACAGAGAGGAAGGAGGGGACGACGTCAAGTCATCATGGCCCTTACGTCCGGGGCTACACACGTGCTACAATGGATGGTACAGAGGGCAGCTAGCTAGCAATAGTATGCGAATCTCACAAAGCCATTCACAGTTCGGATTGGGGTCTGCAACTCGACCCCATGAAGTTGGATTCGCTAGTAATCGCGTATCAGCAATGACGCGGTGAATACGTTCCCGGGCCTTGTACACACCGCCCGTCAAGCCATGGAAGTTGGGGGTACCTAAAGTATGTAACCGTAAGGAGCGTCCTAGGGTAAAACCGATAACTGGGGCTAAGTCGTAACAAGGTAGCCGTACCGGAAGGTGCGGCTGGAATACCTCCTTTCTGGAGCAGAGTTGACTACTCGCTGCGCAACATGATACTCTAATAAGTTATAGGTTGATGAGTTATAAGTTATACGTTGATAAAACGTAAGACTAAATAACAAACCAACGAAATAACTAAGACACTAAAAGAAGAAACACCCAAAAGATTGAAGCACTTAGTTGCACTAACGAATCTTTGAGAGGCGAGATTAAATTGAATTACGAATTTTGATTTACGATTTACGAATGCTGTAGCGATATACAAATCTAAAATCGTCAATCAATAAATCTAAAATCAAATAGTCCCGTAGCTCAGCCTGGTTAGAGCACTACACTGATAATGTAGGGGTCTCCAGTTCAAATCTGGACGGGACTACAATAATCAAATCCTTTGGGGGATTAGCTCAGCTGGCTAGAGCGCCTGCCTTGCACGCAGGAGGTCAACGGTTCGACTCCGTTATTCTCCACCATTAAGCTGTAAAGCTTAAAGATAAAAGCAGAAAGCTTTTAAAAAACATAATACGATTACCGGGATAGGTAAACTACATTGACATAACTGAAGAAAATAGGAAACGCCATAGGGGCACAAGAAACGGTTCGAGCCCGCAGTTTTTTACTCATCACCCGAACCTGGTACAAAAGGTTTGCGCAAATAGCTAAAGGTATTAATACTTTAAGCGGGGATTGAAAAGTTCTTTGACATATTGGAAGAAGTTAAAAAAGAAGAGCAAACAACAATAGGCGACTGTTGTGTTTGTGTTCACCACTCAAATGAGCAATCAGATGAATGGTATGAGACATCATAACAAGAGCAAAAAAAGCATACTATACGGCGCAAAAGGCGTATAAGTAGAAGAAAGTAAGAAAGAGTACACGGGGGATGCCTTGGCTCTCAGAGGCGATGAAGGACGTGATAAGCTGCGATAAGCTTCGGGTATTTGCAAATAGGAATTAATCCGAAGATTTCCGAATGGGGCAACCCGGCTGGTTGAAGACCAGTCACATATAATGAGCAAACCTGCCGAACTGAAACATCTAAGTAAGCAGAGGAAGAGAAAATAATAATGATTTCCTGAGTAGTGGCGAGCGAAAGGGAAAGAGCCCAAACCTACTTTGTTACGGCAAAGTGGGGGTTGTAGGACTACGATGTGGTATTAACAAACAGAAGTGGAACGGGATGGGAAGCCCGGCGATACATGGTGATAGCCCAGTACACGTATAGAATGTTAGCCTAGTAGTATCCTGAGTACCGCGAGGTCGGAGACGCCTTGTGGGAATCTGCCGGCACCATCCGGTAAGGCTAAATACTCCTGAGAGACCGATAGTGAACCAGTACCGTGAGGGAAAGGTGAAAAGAACCCCGAACAGGGGAGTGAAATAGAACCTGAAACCGTGTACTTACAAGCGGTCGGAGCGTACAAGTTGCGTGACGGCGTGCCTTTTGCATAATGAGCCTACGAGTTACTCTTCTCTGGCAAGGTTAAGTGTTTAAGACACGGATCCGAAGCGAAAGCGAGTCTGAATAGGGCGTATAGTCAGAGGAGGTAGACGCGAAACCTTGTGATCTACCCATGGACAGGTTGAAGGTGCGGTAACACGTACTGGAGGACCGAACCGATAAACGTTGAAAAGTTTCCGGATGATCTGTGGGTAGGGGTGAAAGGCTAATCAAACTGGGAAATAGCTCGTACTCCCCGAAATGTTTTTAGGAACAGCGTGGATATTAAGTTTCATAGAGGTAGAGCTACTGATTGGGTGCGGGGGAGTCAAATCCTACCAAATCCAGACAAACTCCGAATGCTATGAAATATGATCTGCAGTGAGGCGCGGGGTGCTAAGGTCACGCGCCGAGAGGGAAAGAACCCAGACCATCAGCTAAGGTCCCCAAGTGTACGCTAAGTTGAACTAACGAGGTCCGATTGCACAGACAGCTAGGATGTTGGCTTGGAAGCAGCCATTCATTTAAAGAGTGCGTAACAGCTCACTAGTCGAGCGATCGGGCATGGATAATAAACGGGCATTAAGTGTATCACCGAAGCTATGGGATTGAAATATATCGGTAGGGGAGCATTCTATATACAGTGAAGGTATCTGGTAATGGGTGCTGGAGTGTATAGAAAAGCAAATGTAGGCATAAGTAACGATAAGGCAGGCGAGAAACCTGCCCACCGAAAGGATAAGGTTTCCTGATCAACGCTAATCGGATCAGGGTTAGTCGGGACCTAAGGAGAACCCGAAGGGGATATTCGATGGACAACTGGTTAATATTCCAGTACTTTTTATAACTGCGATGTGGGGACGGAGTAGTGACACTGCCGCGAACTGACGGAATAGTTCGTTAAAGGTTGTAGGTATTAGGACGGTAGGCAAATCCGCCGACCTAGCTGAAAACTAATAGTACCGCGAGTCTTCGGATGAGTGGATAGAGCAGGTAAACAGACTTCCAAGAAAAACCGCTAAGCTTCAGGTTATAAAAACCCGTACCGCAAACCGACACAGGTATCCGGGAAGAGGATTCTAAGGTGCTCGAGTGAATCATGGCTAAGGAACTCGGCAAAATGGCCCTGTAACTTCGGGAGAAGGGGCGCTGGCAGTAATGTCAGCCGCAGTGAAAAGGCCCAGGCGACTGTTTAACAAAAACACATGGCTTTGCAAAATCGAAAGATGAAGTATAAGGCCTGACACCTGCCCGGTGCTGGAAGGTTAAGAGGGGATGTCATCCGCAAGGAGAAGCATTGAATCGAAGCCCCAGTAAACGGCGGCCGTAACTATAACGGTCCTAAGGTAGCGAAATTCCTTGTCGGGTAAGTTCCGACCTGCACGAATGGTGTAACGATCTGGGCGCTGTCTCAGCCATGAGCTCGGTGAAATTGTGGTCCCGGTGAAGACGCCGGGTACCCGCAACGGGACGGAAAGACCCCATGCACCTTCACTACAATTTAACATTGACATTGGGTACAGGATGTGTAGGATAGGTGGGAGACTATGAAGCGGCGTCGCCAGGCGTCGTGGAGTCAACGTTGAAATACCACCCTTTCTGTATTCGGTGTCTAACTCCACTAAGTGGAGGACATTGTTTGATGGGTAGTTTGACTGGGGTGGTCGCCTCCAAAAAGGTAACGGAGGCTTTCAAAGGTAAGCTCAATACGCTTGGTAACCGTATGAGGAGTGCAATAGCATAAGCTTGCTTGACTGTGAGACCTACAAGTCGATCAGGGTCGAAAGACGGATATAGTGATCCGGTGGTTCTGCATGGAAGGGCCATCGCTCAAAGGATAAAAGGTACGCTGGGGATAACAGGCTGATCTCCCCCAAGAGCTCATATCGACGGGGAGGTTTGGCACCTCGATGTCGGCTCGTCACATCCTGGGGCTGGAGAAGGTCCCAAGGGTTCGGCTGTTCGCCGATTAAAGTGGCACGCGAGCTGGGTTCAGAACGTCGCGAGACAGTTCGGTCCCTATCTGTTGTGGGCGTAGGAATTTTGAGTGGGGCTGACCTTAGTACGAGAGGACCGGGTTGGACTAGCCTCTAGTGAATCTGTTGTTCCGCCAGGGGCATTGCAGAGTAGCTACGCTGGGAATAGATAAGCGCTGAAAGCATCTAAGTGCGAAACTAGCCACGAGATGAGAATTCCATATAGGACCGTAGAAGATGACTACGTTGATAGGTTATAGATGTAAAGCTGGTGACAGCATAGTCGAGTAATACTAATCATCCGAAGCTTTCAAAGCAAACAGACTGTTGTTTGTTCTTCAAAACTTAACTTCTTTCAATAATATGTCATTTGTTTTGGGTATTTGGTTTATCGTTTTTTAGTTGTTTGGATTCTAAACAATAAAACAACCAACCAACTAACCAACTACAATTAAAAACATTTAGGTGCCTATATCGGTGGTGTCCACCTCTTCCCATTCCGAACAGAGAAGTTAAGCCCACCAGAGCCGATGGTACTGCGGTAACACGTGGGAGAGTAGGTCGGTGCCAAATCTTAAAAGAAGAGCCTTGTAACAATTGTTGCAAGGCTTTCTTTGTTTATAACCCTTTTTTGGCAGAGAGCAGAGAGCTTGGAGCTGAAAGTGGAAAGACTAAAGCAGAAAGTACAAAGGCTAAAGCTGAAAGCAGAAAATGCTAATATACCTGACTATCGACAATAAAACCTTCCACTGGTAGACAATGCCCCAGGTACATCTAAATATTTCGTAATGCAATACTGACTATTTATTTCCCGCAGATTGGCACAGATAAAAAACGCAGATTAAAGGGAATTCTGTAAATAAGTTGCAGATTATTTACCACCTAAGATATCTAAGAGCAGCTAAGCGTTGGTGCAGAAGAATCGGTTAATCTGGTTTGAGGTTTCAGGTTGTTAATCGGAGCGCCAAACACTGCCAGCTAAACCTGATAGAAGTGGAAATCCTTTTTGGGTTCACAGGATTTCTATAACTTCTAATCCAATCACCGAAAAGATTGCAACACACAGCAGGGCTTAAGAACCGATGAAAGGATGGCCTTCGTTTGCTAATGGTTTGAGATTACAATTAATAAGATTAAATGGCTATTTCGCTTTTGGCTTTCTCCACTCCCATGGAGCAATAGGGTTTGGCTCTTTCCATAAACCTATCCTGTTTCTTCTGGCATTATTTTCTAATGCCGCATAAGTAACATCGGAAGAATATTTTTTGAAATGCCAGGCCATGCCAAGTTTCACCATTTCCTGATTGACATTTTGTTTATTTATCATTTTGTATTTATATTATTTCAAATAATCTACTGATATTTTTGTTATTGCTCTCAGTTTATATTCTATCAGCTCGTTGCTGATATATTTAATTGATACTTTTTTTAAGTAAATAAGTTTATGTTGAATTTTAATCTAATTATCTCTATAATAAATCTGTGTTATTTTTTTTGAGGGATTAAAAGAAAGGTTTTAGTGTGTTATTTGATTATTTGTCTTTATAATTCATAGATTTTATGAATCTTTGTTTGATTTTATTTAACGTTTATTAATATTGTTGATTACAATTGTGTAATTAACATTTTTTGCGTTGAAATTTTATATTTTTAACCGCTAATTTGATATGGTATTAGTTGGAATTATTAATTATCATTCGAATTTTTGAGTTAATTTTAATAAATGCAAAAATTTTTATTTATGTAAAATTTGCTTTACATAATAATATAATTTAAATTGCATTATTAATTAACTAAAACAATCAAACTAATTTAAATTTTCATGAAAAAACTTCTACAAAGTTTGTTTCTGTTGATTTTTATTGCAGTTTCTGCAGTAGCTCAAAATCGAACAGTAACGGGTAAAGTTACATCAAAGGAAGACGGGTTACCTATTCCGGGTGTAAGTGTAAAATTAACTGGGCAAAAAGGTGGAGCAGTTACCGATGCCGCTGGTAATTTCACAATTAATGTTGCCTCTGGTGCAACAGCAATCGAATTTTCTGCTTTAGGGTATATAGCACAAAAACAAAATTTAACTGGGTCATCAAGTTATAATGTTTCTCTATCGGTTGATAGCAAAGACTTAGATGAGGTATTAGTTGTAGCATATGGAACTGTGAAAAAGGAAAGTTTTACAGGGGCGGCATCAGTTGTTGGCGCAAAAAATATTGCTGATAGACCAAATACATCATTCCAAAAATCTTTACAAGGTGCTGCAGCCGGTGTTCAGGTAACTAGTGTATCAGGACAACCAGGAGCTGCTACTACTGTGAGGGTTCGTGGTGTAGGTTCTATTTCGGCTGGCTCGAGTCCACTTTATGTTATTGATGGAGTTGCGGTAACATCTTCAGGACTTGATTTAACTTCTGTAGCACAGACTGCTGATGTATTATCTTCATTAAATCCTAATGACATCGAATCCGTAACTATTTTAAAGGATGCGTCTGCTTCTGCAATTTATGGTTCAAGAGCTGCAAATGGTGTTGTATTAGTAACTACAAAACAGGGTAAAGCAGGTGCAACTAAATTTAACGCAAGTGTAACCGGAGGATATTCTTATCAAGCGGTAAAAAAACATGAAGTTTTAAATGCTCAGGAATATTATAAAACATATTTCGATGCTTACTACGCTCAAAGAATAGCAGCTGGTTTAGCGCCAGATGCAGCAGCTACGGCTGCAAATACGTTAACTCGAAATAGATTAACTGTTAATCCGTTCAATACTGCTAATCCATTTGTTGCTGGCGGGGCATTAGCTCCTGGAGCTACTTTGCTTTATGATACAAATTGGAGAGATGAAGTATTAAGAAGAGGTCAGAGTAAAGATGTGAATGTATCTGCAAGCGGTGGTAGCGAAAAGCTTAGATACTATGTGTCTGGCGGTTACTTCGATCAAAAAGGTATTGTTATTGGATCTGATTTTAAAAGATATTCAGGTAAATTCAATTTGTCAAATGACGTGAATAAATTTTTCTCATTTGGTATTAATAATACATTAGCCAGTTCAACACAAAATACTCCTGCAGGTGCGGGAGGTGGTGCAAACCCGGTGAGGTTTGGTGATATTGTTTCTAATATCTATACCTTATACGTTAGAGACGCAAGTGGTAATCCTATTTTAGATTCAAATGGTAATCCTTCATACAGTTATGTAAACCCGGTTTCTCCAGATTTTAATCCAGTAGGTTTGAATGATTTGGATACCTATCTTACTAAGATTACACGTATTACTACTACTCCATATGCACAAGTTAAATTCCTTAACGGTTTTACAGCTAAATCAACTGTAGGTTTAGATTATTCTGCAGTTAGAGAAAATCAATTTTATAACTTATTGCATGGAAATGGTGTTGGAGTAAGAGGTAGAGGTTATAGATATTCTAAAGAAGATATCACAACAACATACATTAATACTTTAAATTACAACAAAAGTTTTGGTAAACATAATGTAGATATATTAATTGGTCAGGAAGCGTATCGTAATAAATTTGATCAATTTTCTACTACTGCAACTGGATATGGATTTGCTGGTCAAACAGAATTAGTTTCTGCATCTACTCCAGCAACTGCTACATCATCATTTACAGAAGCAAGGTTCGAATCTTATTTCTCAAGAGCAAATTATGACTATGATGGTAAATATTTTCTATCAGGTAGTTTCAGAAGAGATGGTTTTTCAGCATTTGGTCCGGATAGTAAATTTGGTAATTTCTGGTCAGTTGGTGGTGCATGGAGACTTAAACAAGAGAATTTCTTAAAAGATGTTAGCTTTTTAGACGATTTAAAATTACGTGCTAGTTACGGTGTAACTGGTAATAATGATATTGGCAGGTATGCAGCTCAAGGATTATACTCTTTAGCTAATGCTTATGAAGGACTTTCTGGGATGACTTATAGTCAGCTTGCAAATCAAGATTTAGCATGGGAGCGTAGTAAAACAGCTGAATTTGGTTTAGAATTCTCTGTTTTAAATCGTAGAATTAGTGGTGAAGTCTCTTATTTTAAGAAAAGAACTGATGATTTATTATTTGCAAAACCATTATCAAGAACAACTGGTTTTTCTTCAATAACAACCAATTTGGCATTAATGAATAATGCTGGTATCGAATTGGCTATTAACGCAAGCCCTATCAGAAGTACAGATTTTAACTGGAATATTGCATTCAACATTACAAGGATTAAAAACAAAATTGTTGCCTCTACACAAGATGAAGTTGTTGATGGTACAAAATTAATTAAGGTTGGTGAAGATCGTTATCAGTGGTATTTACGTGAGTATGCAGGTATCGATCAGGCTGATGGTAGAGCAATGTGGTATAGAGATGATGCTAACGGAAATAAAGTTACCACTAAAGTATACGCAGAAGCAAAACAATACTCTGGTTTAGGTTCTGCATTGCCAAAATACTATGGTGGTTTTAATAATACTTTAAACTATAAAGAATTTGATTTAAGTGTATTTACGTACTTCTCATTAGGCGGAAAAGTTTATGATGCATTGTATCAGGCATTAATGCATAATGGTATTACTCCTGGTCAGCAAATGTCAAGAGATGTACTAAACGCATGGTCTGCAACTAATACAACTTCAACAATCCCAAGATTTTTACCTACAGGAAACACAGATTTGTCTAACAGTGCATCAAGCAGATTTTTATTTGATGGTTCGTACATGAGGGTAAAAAATATTTCTCTTGGTTATACTTTGAAAAAAGAATGGGCTAGTAAAGTTAAATTATCAACTGCCCGCTTATTTTTGATGGCTGAAAATCCATTTACATGGGCTAAACATAAAGGATTTGATCCAGAAGCATCAATCGCCGGTACAAGCGATAATGATATTCCAAATATCAAGACGTTTTCAATTGGTTTAAGCGCTGGTTTTTAATTATATAAGAATATTATTATGAAAAAGATAAATAAAATAGGAATCTATAGCGCACTAATTCTTGCTACAAGTTTTAGTGCATGTAAAAAAGATTTTTTAGAAGTAACACCAACAACTGCAATAAATTCTGCTGAAGCATTTTCTTCTCCTGAAAAAATTGCCGCAGCTCTAACCGGAGTTTATGACCTTTCAACAAATGGGTCATATAAATACAACATGATTTTAAATAGTGATGTTAAAGGCGGTGATGTTCTGGTTGTTAGCGGTGCAGGAAACTATAACAGGTTTATCAATGGTTATCAATTTATTGAGAATCCAAGTTCTGTTGAGCCGTCGGATTATTGGACAATTGGTTATAGAATAATTGCAAATGCAAACCAATTTGAATTAAACATACCTACATCATCTTTAGCAGATGCACAGAAAAGTGCTTATTTAGCAGAAACCAGAGCCTTACGTGCTGAAGCTTATTTCTGGCTAGTTCAATGGTATGCTAAGCCATACACATTAGATCCTGAAGCGTTAGGCGTTCCTCTAGTTTTGGCTCCATTAGGTCCTAACGATGCATTGACTGGCAGAGCTAAAGTGAAAGAGGTTTATGCACAAATTCTATCTGATTTTTTATATGCTGAAGCAAATATTCCTGCTAGCAAAACCAGTGTATACAGAATGACTAAAGGTGCTATACAAGGATTTCTTGCAAGAGTTTACTTAACGATGGGTGATTATCCTAATGCAAGTAAATATGCTAAGCTTGCCAGAGTAGGGAAACCTTTAGCTGCTGGTTCGACTTTACTATCTGGTTTTATCAATCCTTCATCAGAATGGATTTACGCATTGAACTCAAGAACAGATGACAATGCCGGATTTATCACAGTAAACTCTTTTTACGATCCATTTGATATTGGTTACTCTAGTTTTAGAGCGGCAGATAATTTCTTTAACTCATTTGCTGCTAATGATATACGTTTGCAACAATTTAAGGTTAATGGTGTAATTGGAGCTAGAAGAGGTCAAGAAGGATTTTTAATTAATAAATTTGACTTCAACACTACTCCAGCTCAAAATCAAGTGATTATCAGATCTTCTGAAATGTATTTGATTGAAGCAGAAGCTGAGGCAAGACAAGGTGTTGCAAATGAGGCAGCGGCAAAAACTGCATTATTAGCTATACAGCAAAGAGCAGGTGTTGCAACTGCAGTGTCAGCAAATACTGGTCAAGCATTAATTAATGAAATTATGACTGAGCGTGGTAAAGAGTTGTATGGTGAAGGTTTTAAATTCCTTGATTTATTAAGAACAAAAACTCCAATTGTTAGAACTGCAGGAAACGGCCACTGGGCACTTGTTAATTTCCAGCCTGGTGATAATAAATTGGCTTTGCCACTTCCTCAAAGTGAGCTAAATGCAAACCCTGTTTTGAAAGGACAACAAAATCCAGGTTATAGCAACTAATTTAATTATTTTAATAATAAAGAGGGTTATCTTCAATTGAAGATAACCCTCTTTTGTTTTATGCCCAATTTCATCTGTTAAAAGATGCTAAATTTTTTAACCTCAATGCAATAAAACCGTATTATTGTAATATTGCGTAAGTATAATTTTGATGAACATGAAATTGAAAAGGTTAGGGATTCTTTTAACATTATTGATTATTAATTTTGTTGTTTCTGCACAAAATAAAAATGTTCAGTTACCTAAAAATTGGTTCAATTTAGATTTATTGGAAAACGGTTATTTTGGTATTAGTACTGAAAAGGCCTATCGTGAGATTCTGAGAGACAAAAAGCCTAAGCAAAAAATTATCGTTGCCGTAATTGATGGTGGTATAGACACTAATCACGAAGATTTAAAAGATATCCTTTGGATTAACCCTAAAGAAATTCCTGGCAATGGTATTGATGACGATGGAAATGGTTATATAGATGATGTACATGGATGGAATTTCATTGGCTCAAAAAACGGTAATCTAGAATATGATAATCTGGAATTGGTTAGGCTGTTAAGAATTTATACTCCAAAATATCAGTCTACTACTAATTTAACGCCATTAGATAGTACTCAAAAAAAGGAATTTAGACTGTATAAAAAAATGGTTGGCGATTTCGGTAAGAAATATGAAGACGCCAGCAATACATTTTCTGTGCTTATTGCAATAAATAAAGTACTTGATTCTGCTGCTAAAATAAATGGCAAACAAATTCCTTCTCTAGATGATATTGATAAGTATAAAGCCGATGATGAAATAGAAGAACAGGTTAAAACGATTATCAGAAAAGGTACTAAAGAGGATGGTAGTTTTGAGAAATTCTACAAGAGTATTAAGGATGGATATAAGCAATATGATGCAATGTTGAAATATAACCTTAATCCTAAATATGATATGAGGGCAACATTGGTTGGTGATGATTATTCAAACTCAAAACAGAAGGATTACGGTAATAAGGATGTTAAAGGTCCTGATGCACAACACGGTTCTCATGTTGCAGGAATTATAGGCGCAAATCGCTTAAATGAGCTCGGGATTATGGGGGTTGCAAATCATGTAAGTATTATGGCAATTAGAGTTGTTCCAACTGGCGATGAACGGGATAAGGACGTTGCAAACGGTATTAGATATGCCGTTGATAATGGTGCAAAGGTAATTAATATGAGTTTTGGTAAAAGCTATAGCTGGGATAAGAAGGCTGTAGATGAAGCCGTAAAATATGCAGAAACTAAGGGCGTACTTCTTGTACACGCTGCCGGAAATGATAACCAGAACAACGATATTGAGGAAAATTATCCTAATAAATATTTCGAAAGTAAAGAAGCAGCGGAATATAAAGAGCAACATAAGAAGCCATCGCTAGCAGATTTCACACCTCCAAAACCCAACATGCAAAGCAATGGAATGGGTATGAGGCCACCAATTGCAAACAGTGCGTTTAGTAAACCAGTACCGTTGGATTCGGCGAAATTTAAACTTCCACATGCTACAAACTGGATAGAGGTTGGAGCAAGTGCCTACAAGGATGATGATAATCTGAAAGCAGATTTCTCTAATTATGGTAAATACAATGTTGATGTATTCGCACCAGGTTTCTTGATTAATTCTACTGTCCCAGATGGAAAGTATGAGGAACTGGATGGTACAAGTATGGCATCTCCTGTAGTTTCGGGATTGGCGGCATTAATCTTGAGTTATTACCCCGACTTAACACCATCACAGGTAAGGGAAATTATTATGAAATCGGTAACTAAGGTTACCCGAAAAGTGAAATATAAAAATGCTAAGGGTGAAAATGTAAGAGTTCCGTTTAGCGCTATTTGTGTTAGCGGTGGTATTGTTAATGCGTACAATGCATTAAAATTAGCCGAAACTTATAAATAGCTTTTAATTTTTTATAGTCTTGATGAAATCCTGAAAAGTACCGAACGGGTACTTTTTGATTTTCATCCAGCTGATTAAGTTTCCCATTCTGCTTACCATTTTATCACCTGTATTTTTTACTACGTAGCCTGGAAATCCAAACCTTTCAAAATCATCTAAATCTGTAAATTCCCAAGGGTGAAAATAGATGTTCAGGTAGTTATCTTTTTTATAAGTCCAGCTGGCTAAAAATTTGTAAAAAGATAGCGGAAGGTTATGAAAGGATAACCAAAATAACGGAAATCTAATTAACGGACTAACGGATGCAGGAATTTGTAATACATTTTCTTTTGTGAAAAATGTGCGGGAAATGTTAAAGTTATTGTATCTACCCGGTAAATAAGTTGGATTTATTGATGTATTATAAGTATAACCTGCTTTTTCAATTTCTTTTTCATCTACAGGCATCATTCTAGCCATTCTATAACCTGTTATTTCTTTTCCAGAAAGTTCCTCTAACTTAAGTTTAGATTGTAATAAATGCTCAGGTTTAAAATCTGAATGATAGTAGCCATGCGATGCTAATTCATGCCCGCTTTCGGTAATTCTTTTAATTACATCGGGGATGTTTTCAGCAAAAGTTACTGTACAAAAGAAGGTAGCTTTTACATCATACTTGTCTAAAATATCTAAAATCTTAATGGTTCCTGCTTTTGAAATTGCAATTTGGTCAGCGAATGAAATTTCCCTGTTATATTCATAGGGCATATCAAACTCTTCAATATCAAAACTTAAAAGCACCATTATTTTACGGGAATATTTGTTGAACGGATAATATAATTTGGACGGTTTTTGCTCTGCATAAACATTTTACCTACGTAAATTCCGATGATACCTAATATAATCAGTTGTAAGCCACCAAAAAATACAATTGTCATAATTACTGAAGCCCAACCAGAAACTTCAACATCATTAACAAAAGCATAGATGATGTATGGTATGTATAAAACTGAAGCAAATGATAATGTGAAACCTAAATAAACTGCAGAATACAGTGGTTTGATGCTAAAAGAAGTTACACCATGTAGCGCTAACCTTAACATCTTCTTCAAGGTATATTTGCTTTGCCCAGAAAAGCGTGCAGCAGGATTATATTTTATGGCAAATTGTTTAAAGCCCAACCATTTTACCAGGCCTCTTAAAAAAGGTTCGTTCTCATGGAAGTTCCTGAAAACATTAACAACTTTCTGGTCGAGTAAACGAAAATCGGCTGCTCCAGATTCTAATTCGATATCTGATAGCCAGTTTAGCGTTTTATAAAACAAGCTGGATGAACTTCGTTTTCCTTTTGAAAGTGTTTTATCTTCTTCGCGAATGGTGTAAACAACTTCAAAACCTTCTTCCCATTTTTTAAGCATTTCGGGGATAAGTTCTGGTGGATGTTGCATATCGCAATCCATAGAAATTACACAGTCGCCATAAGCATGATCCATTCCGGCTTTTACTGCAAGTTGATGTCCGAAGTTTTTAGAAAACTCAAGGAAAAAGATATTGTTATGCTGTGATGCATATTCTTTAATATTATCGATTGTATTATCAGCACTGCCATCATCAACTAAAATAATTTCGTAATTATAATTAATTGATGCAAAAACCTGCTTAATACTTTCGGCAATTACGAAAATATTGTCGGCTTCGTTGTAAGCAGGAATTACTATAGAAACTAATTTGTTCATTTACGGGCAATGGGATAAGCGTCAAAATCTTCCACCATCATTTGATAAATTATGGCTAACCAAATGATAACGCAAGGTAAAGCTTTAAGTGAATATAGGCGAATGAATTCTTTAACTGAATGAGGGAAAATATCTGTAGGAGATAAACTGGTTAGTATAAAAGCAAAAATAAATAGTGCAATTACCCATTTTTTTTGTGGCTTTTGTTGTGTAACAAACCAAACCGCAACACCTGCAAATGCAATAATATATGTTGGTGATTCTGAACCGCTACTAAAGATAACCGTGAAAATTAAGGTAGAAGCTAGAAGTAAAAGTTGAAATGGCAAAAATTTGTATTGTTTTATTCTGATGTAAGGAAGTGCAAAAAGGAAAACTCCCGCTAATAAAAATGGAGCATTTTCTAACTTTACATTACCCGAAATTCTGCGAGCCATACCCATAACAGAAATGTCTTGAAAAGAGGTTAATGATGCATTAATATCGTTTTTATGTACTAATGAGTTGTACCAATCAGAGTAGCTTTGCAAAATAAAATCGGGAGATGAAATCGCCATGGGCAACACAAACAAAATTGCCAATGAGGCTAAACCTGCTACAATAAATTTTATTTTATTCTTACTAAAAAAGAAAAATGCCAAACCAACAATTCCGTAGAGTTTAATTAAAGTTCCGAGTGCAATAAAAAATGCAGATTGTATTTCTTTCCGCTTTACGGTATAAGAAAAGCTTAGTAGAATTAATCCGGTGAGGGCAATGTTAAATTGAAAGCTAAAGAGTGCTGTTAGTGTTTCATGTGCACAAATCCAGGCAATTACTTTTCGTTTATTTATAGCTATTGGTAAACTGAAAATGCCCCAAAGTAAGAGGCTTATATTGGCAATATTCCATAAGATAGTTCCAATAGCATCAGGCACCAATGCGAATGGTGCTACGAACATCGAAAAGACCGGACCATAATGGTTACTATCTAAATATTCTGGATACTCTAAAAATAGATTTTTGTTTTCAGCAGTATGAATATATACATATTTATAAATCTGATAATTGTTGTATGTATTATGATTGTATTGCTTAACTCCAGAAATTATTGCAAGAAGTAAATAAACAATTATAATAAATCGTTTATTCATCAAAATAGATTTCAGCTTATTAGGGACTGTTAAACTCAGATTCATACTATGATTAGGAGCGCTAATATAAGGAATTAAATTTTTCCATAAATATTATGGTGGATATGATGTTAATACTCTGATTAAGAATAAGGGATAAATTTATATTCGAAATTAGAGTAAATATGTATGATTACTGATACTTATTGTTTTTTTTGTGGCCAATTATTTGGAGATGATAAATGTTATAATTATTATTGTGTAACATCCTTATTACGAGATTAACTAATGATTAACTTTCCTGAATTACTTAGAAAGGTGAAAACTTTTTCTACTTCTAAGCAAGGTATTGTATTTTTTATATGGCTTGCAATTGCGCTATTTTTTCGCAATAAATTCTTTAATAACACATCGATTTAACAACTATTTAATATTCGAGAATGTTTTTAGAAATTTAATTACTGAACAATCTTTTTATGCTCAGTATCCTCAATTTCATGATGATGTAAACCATTATGGTCCGATGTTTTCTTTATTTATTGCACCTTTTGCGATGTTGCCAAATTGGTTGGGTTTAATATTATGGAATGTATTTAATTGTGTGATTCTATTCTATGCTTTGCAGACACTGCCCATAAAATCAGATAAAAGAGTAATTAACGGCTATATAGCAATTCCTTGCCTTATCGAATCTATGTTAAACCAGCAATTTAATGCAGCAGCCGCAGCTTTTATTATTCTAAGTTTTACCAGATTGAATAGTAGCAAAGGTTTATGGTCATCTATGCTGATTGTTTTAGGCACTTTTGTCAAGCTTTATGGTGTAATGGGTTTAGCATTTTTCTTTTTTGTGAAAAATAAACCTCGTTTCATTTTATACTCAATTTTATGGTCGGTGGTGTTTTTTATTCTACCAATGTTTTTCTCTTCGCCACTAACAATTTTCGAATCTTATCAAGAGTGGTTTATCACATTAGCCGAGAAAAATCTAACCAATACAACTCAAGGCTCAGTTCCTATATCTATTATTGGTTTCTTCCGCTCGCTTATTTATGATTATGATATTCCTAATCTGGCGTTTCTAATGCCTGGAGCATTTATTTTTCTAATCCCTTTTGTTAAATGGTCATCTTTTAAAGGGAAAACATTTGGATTGTTAATCCTTTCATCGGCATTACTTTTTCCAGTACTGTTTAGCACAAGTTCAGAAGATTGTACCTATATAATTTCAATTGTAGGCGTTGGCTTATGGTTTGTTCATGAAAGGGATAATCAGATAAGAAAAGTTTTATTACCAACATTGTTGGTTTTGTGTTGCAATTTTCCTCTGTTATTTTTCCCGGTTTGGGCACACAAACACCCATTATCATTAGCAATACTTAGTCTTCCATTTTTTATTGTTTGGTTGCGGATAATTTATCTGGCTTGGGCATATCAATTTGAAGTAGAAGAAGAACATTCTTTAGAAGTTTCAAATCTCAATATCTCATAAAATATTATAGTTTCAGTTTTTTATAGATTTCTGAAACCATAATTGATTCTTTTCGTTATGGTTAAATGAATATTTGATATGAATAAAAAGATATTAATTATTGATGACGATAGTGAATTACAATCCGTATTTCCTTTGTTGTTTCAATATAGAGATTTTGAAGTAAAAAGTGTTTTAAATATTACTGATGTAGAATCTGTAATAAAGGAATTCAAACCCGATTTAATTTTACTTGATATATGGATTGGCGACATAGATGGAAGAATAGTCTGTAACTATTTAAAGAGCCATGAGGAAACTGCCAATATTCCGATTGTTTTAATTTCTGCAGTATTAATTGATATTGATGATGCACACTGCCGGCCAGATGCAATTGTGCAAAAACCTTTCGAAATAGAATACCTGTTAGAAGTTATGGACGAATTAATGATGTAAAAAAAGAAAGCCTTGAAAAATTAATTTCAGGGCTTTCATATTTATATTTAGAGGGGATGATATTTAAAACCCTAAACCAACTGTAAATGCTCTTGCCGCAGTAGAAACTGTTCCAAGTGGGGTGGTTGCTCCAGTAGTTAGGTTAACTGTATAAATTCTTTGTGTGGTACCAACTGTAAATAAGCCATAGGCAATACCCGAAGTTGAACCAATATCAAAACCATTTGCGGCTTCCACATTAATTCCAAGTGCACCGACATCAACTAATGTACCTGCATTTGGTGGATCTTGTTTGTATAATCTATCACCAGTAGAATCGATATTAAATAATACTGTTGAAGCAGCATTAGCAACATTATTAGTATAAGCAGAACCTGTAACTGCCGCCGTAGAAAGTGAAATACTTCCATCAACAATCACAGTTCCATCCGCTGGATTAAAACGTAAATTCTGTCCGGTGTTGCTTACAATTCTAATTCTATCAACCGAAGGATTAAAATCGAAACCAAATTGAGTGCCGACCAAAAGCGTAGTTAATGGATTTGCATTTACCGCAGCCGCAACTCCCGATGAAGCATTAATTGTATAAATTCTGCTTGTGCTACCTAGCGCAAATATCTGTCCGTTAATTGGACGCATATCAATACCTAAAATTGTTTCACCAACCTGAATTCCGGTAATCGGTTTTGCAATAATTGTAGGTGTAGTGGCAAGATGATTGAATATCAACAATTCATTAGTGGCAGAAACTGCATAAGCTACTGCTTCAGTTGGAATAGCTAAACCAGTAATTTGTTGACTAAAATTGCCAACTTTCGAGGCTTTTCCAGAATTAATATCAATGATAAATAATGATGATGTTCCGCCAACTGACATTGCAGCTAATGCAGATGTACCATCTGGATTTATATCAAAACCGCTTGCATCTTCAACATCATAACCTAAGCTACCAACTTCTACAAGTTTACCATCGTTCGGTGGATCTTGTTTGTGTAGTTTATCATTAGCAACATCAATATCAAAAAGTACGGTTGTTGTAGCACCTGCTTTGTTTTGTGTGTAGGCGGCTGCAGTAACTCTTGCGTTAGTTACGCCGTTTATTACACCGTCGGTTGCAGCTACAGTTCCTGTTTCCGGATTTAAACGTAGGTTTTGTCCGCTAGAGGTTACTAATCTTATTCTATCAACTGTAGGGTTAAAATCAAAAGCAACTGAATTTCCGCTTAAAGCTGGTGTAAAAGGAGCGGCAGAAATTGACCTTGCTATGCCTGTTTTTTGGTCGATTACGTAAAGTCTGCTTGTACTTCCAATTCCATATAACTGACCAGTAGCCGGTCTGAAATCGATTCCAAGTATAGTTTCTCCGGTTTGTAGTCCAGAAATGGTTACTTGTGAGGTTACTGCCGAAGGCGTTTTTGCATTGATAAGCAAAAGTTTACTATCTGCTGTTAAAGCATAAAAATTTACATCTGGCCCTGGAGTTAACGGGTCGTTAAAGTTTCTGTCTTTTTTGCAAGATGATAATATTAGAGATAGTGATACTACACATAGTACCGCTAAAAGTGTTTGTTTAATTTTAAGCATTGTATTTAAGTTTATTTAAGGAATTGTTTAATTATTCGGAAAAATAAACTGTTTTTGGAGGCTGCTTTGGTACTATAGAATAAATTATAGGAAGAAAGGTATCGTGATTAGAAAAGGAAATTTTTATTCTTTGGAGGAAAATAATACAGCTAAACTGATTTAATATAAATTCAGTTGTTTTTAAACTTCCGGTTTCTTTATTTTCCTCATCAGATGTTTCAATCTTCTCTTTTTCAAAATCTTCTTTGGTTGAAGATTTTACTGCATTGCAAATAACTGGCGCAACAACTTTAGCGCTTACTGAAAGTAAGGTAAAAAATGATAAAAAAAATAAGAGGTAAATTTTTTTCATTGTAAGCTTTGCCTGAAACATGTTTCTTAAGCTTACTTACGAACTCTACAACTATTTGGTTTTTTATTAAATCAAAAAAAATTATAATCGTTCCTACAGGATTGTTACCAAGAAAATAAAATAATCTTAAACATTTATAGGTTAGATAAGTTAAAGTATTAGAAAAACTCGCAAAACTATGGCTACTTTACAAAACTCAAATTCAGAGAATCATTCAATAAAGAATCAAGGCTTAGACTCTGTCGTTATATCTGATAACTCATTAGAAACACAACGTAACCGTGAATTATTTCTGCGATTTTTGTTAGAGAATCTTGAACATGACACTGAAGAATAATAAAGCTCAGCTAAAATTCTTTCTTCCATTTAAGTCCTATCTCTTTTTGGGATAATTTCTTCCTTAGCTATTAACACATGCAATTTTGTTAAAACTAAGTGTATTTTAATATCGTATAAGGCGCTTTTAAGCAAACTTCCTTTAATATTTTCACTCTTACGTAAACTTTCTCAAACGTTTGCGCAGCATTAATTTATCTATACTTTCTAGTGGATATTAATTCTAATGCAATTCCGGATAACTTTTGGATAATACTAAGATAATACACAGTTTATTGGCTTTTTACAATAAGAAGACAATTCAAATTGACTGAATATCTGCTTTTTAGGGCTTGAGTGAACAATAATCTTATCAAACGTTTGCGTTCAGTTTTCATATTCAACATTACTTTCTTCCTCCTACCTTGGTCAAAACAGTTAAAGCTAACCACCAAAAACAAAAATCTATGATGAATAAATTTTATCCGTTAAGGGAGTGAAATTTAAAATGCAATTCCTCAAAAATTACCAAGCATCAAATACCAAGTTGATGTAAAAAACTAACTAACCAAGCTTAAAAAAATGAAAAAACTACTTCTACTTTTTGCACTACTAAGCTCAGTGCTCATTGTCTGCGCCCAGGAATTAACAATTACCGGCACAGTTAAAGATTCAAAGGGCGATCCGATTCCTAACATTAATGTTAATGAATCAGGTAAAAACCTTAATGTACAAACCAATGGTGATGGAAATTATAAAATCACCGCATCGAGAAATTCGACTTTAGTTTTCAGAGGTATAGGCTATACCACACAAAACATTAAAGTTACTTCCAACACCATTAATGTTTCTCTTGTTGAAAGCACTACAGATTTAGACGCAGTAACCGTTGTTGGTTATTCTGCAAAGAAAAAATCAGAACTCAGCAGTGCTGTATCTGTGGTTTCAGGAGAAAAACTAAATGATGTAACCTCAGTAAACTTAGCTACTCTGATTCAGGGTAAGGTTCCTGGAGTTGTGGCATCAACGGCTTCTGGCGATCCAACATCAGGAGCCAGTATTGTAATTAGAGGTGCGGGAACTATAAATGCCAGTACTGGTCCGCTATACGTAGTTGATGGTAATATCGGAGGTTCTTATAACCCAGCCGATGTTGAAACAATTACAGTTTTACGTGACGCAGCTGCAACTGGTTTATATGGCTCCAGAGCTGCAAATGGTGTAATCATTGTAACCACAAAAAAAGGTAAAAATGGCGAAACAAAATTTAATCTAAGTTCTGTTATTGGTTTTGCCAACCCAACTATGGGTAATTTCAGTCTGATGAATGCTCAGGAACTTTTTAATTATCAAAGTACCTTTTTTACTCCGGCAGCTGGTGTTCTAAATAACGATACCGATTGGTGGGATTTAGGTTTCAGAACAGGAATGATTAACAATCACACATTAACAGCAAGTGGCGGTTCATAAAAAACTCAGTTTTACTTATCGGGCAATTATTACAAAGAAGAAGGAACTCAAATTTATAATGATAAAACACAATATAGTTTGAGGGCTAATATTATTTCGCAGTTAACGAAACGCCTGAAACTTACTGCACTTTTAAACGGATTATACATAAATGATAACTACAATTCGGCAGGTTCTGTTTATCAATCTTATTTGAATTTACCATACGACCCAGCTTACAATGCAGACGGAACCCCTTTTGATGCAAGATACGGAACATGGTATGGTAGAGATAGATCTAACTTCTTGCATTCTTTGCAATACAATTATTCAAAAGCAAGAAGTTACAGAACTACGGCCGATTTAAATCTGGATTATACTTTATTGGATAATTTGACAATCTCCACTTATAACCGAGCCAATATCTTTAATCTTCGCAGCAATTCGTATTATGATAAACGAACAAAAGATGGCGCTGTTAATAATGGAAGTGCTTATGTAGGCAATTCATTTTCTTCAACACTTTTATCATCAAACAGAATAAAATATAACGTAAGCTTAGGAAAACATAACATTAGTGCGTTGGCTGTTGGCGAGATAGAAAAAGGTTATTCAGATTCAAACAGCGCAAATGCCAAAGGGCTTCCGGCTGGAAGGGATGCTTTTAGTACTGCAACAGATATTATCAGTAATCCAACAGGAGGATATGATAATTACCAATTTATAAAATATTTAGGTCAGGTAGATTATAGCCTTGCAGATAAATATTTTGCAGTTGCATCAGTAGTTAATGAATATTCATCACGTTTTGGAAGCAATAATCCTGATGCTACATTTTACCAGTTAGGTGCTTCATGGATAATTTCTAACGAAAAATTTATGGAGAATGTGAAACCGATAAGCAATGTTTCATTCTAATTCTTTAATCGTTAAAATCATGAAAAAGAATACTATAATTTTCGCTGCCATTTTAACTACGGTTTTAGGCACTTCATCTTGCAGAAAAGAATATTTTCCATCTACACAAATCGACGAAAACTCCGCTTTAACTAATGCAGGAGATATAGAAACCGCAACCATTGGTACTTATGCATTATTTAAAGATTTAAATTATGTTAGAAGCGGACATTTCTTAACTGAATATCCTTCTGATGAAATTGCGCAAGGACAAAATTCATCGGATGATCTTTCCAACTTATATAAATACACACATCTAATTAATTCTTCTCATGCTTCGTTATTCTGGAGTCAATCTTACAAAGCTGCAGGCGCTGCAAATAAAATTATCGAAAAAATAGACGATAATGCCACTGCAGACTTAAGACAGTTAAAAGGTGAAAATCTTTACATAAGGGCTATGATGCACTTTAATTTAGTAAGAGTTTTCGGCCGACCTTTTAGTCAGAATGCAGGTGATAATGCCGGAATTCCAATTTTGAAGGAAGGATTATCAGAAGAACAAAAACTTACGCTTCCTCGTAGTAAAGTATCTGCTGTTTACGAATTTGTTATTGCCGATTTATTGAAGGCTGCAAGTTTAATGACGGTTAATAAAACAAATCCTTTCGCCTCAAAAGAGGTAGCTTATGCGTTATTATCCAGAGTTTATCTTTATCAAGAGAACAACCAAAAATCGATTGATTATGCAAATCTGGTAATTAACTCAGGTCGCTATTCGCTATTGCAAGGTTCAGAATATCAAACTTATTTTAGAGCAGCACCAGAAGGCAATAAAGAAACAATTTTTTGTACCCGACACATTAAAACAGAAGATAGAGGTTACTCTGCAATTGGTTCGATGTATTACAGTGGCGATGCAAATGGGGTGGCACAAAACCAGGCTTTTAGCGGTTGGGGGGAAATTTATGCTTCCAGAAAGTATTACGATTTCTTATCGCTGAACCCAGCAGATAGAAGATTAAGTTTTATTTCGAGCTACAGAGTAAATGGTGTTGTACAAAACAATACTAAAGTTACGCCGAATACGCCCATGCATTATATTAATAAATACAATTTGCAGGAAGGTATTGTAAACCTAAGCTCGCCAGTATATTTAAGGTTAGCAGAAATGTACTTGAACCGTGCTGAAGCAAATGCTAAATTGGGTAATGCGCAACTTGCGCTTGATGATGTAAATATTATCCGTACCAGAGCAGGTATTCCTGTACACACAATTGCTTCAGTTGCTGCTTCGGCCAAAAGTATTCTTGATGTAGTTTTGGAAGAGCGATGGTTGGAACATGCTTTCGAAGGTCAGCGTGCTTACGATTTATTCAGAAACGGACGTTCGATGGTTAGAAATTATCCGGGTACACACGCAGTAAGTGGAAATGTAAACCAAACGGTTACCGCTTTTGACAATCGTGTAGTATCATTTATTCCATTAACAGAGATAAATAAAAACCCTGCACTTACTCAAAATCCTTAAAATCTTTTTTATGAAAAAGTTAAATTTTAATAAATCGATGAGGGTTTACGGTGCGCTGATGTTACTATTATGCACAATAATTGTATTGGCCTGTAAGAAAAAAGATGTTATTGAAAATCCAAAAACGGAAGCCGTTCAAGAAACTATTGATGGTATTTTGGTTCCATTTGGTGGAAATGCATTTATTCAAACTAAAGCCGCAGCAGAAACCATTGAAAAAACCGGGTTAACAGCATGGACAAGTGATAAAACCATCTGCGTGGTTTATTTTAGAGCACAGCAAGCCGGAGAATTAAAATTAGGTCTGAAACTTAAGGTCGCAAGTGGTACAAGTCAATTTAATGTAACCGCAAACGGTGTAACTAATAAAGTAACGGCATCAAATAGCGAGGTTAAGAATGTTTACGTAGGCAAAATTAATGTAGCCAAAGAAGGTTATGTAAAAGTGGAAATTCAGGGTATATCAAAAACCGGAAACAGTTTTGCGGAGATTTCTGATTTGGTTGTTGGTGGCACAACTGCTGCTAATTTAATTTTCGCCAACGACCCTGAAAATTTTTACTGGTCGCGTAGAGGTCCTTCGGTACATTTGGGTTATACTTTACCGGCATCAACTAATGCCGAATGGTTTTATAACGAATTAACTGTTCCCGTTGGTGAAGATAACCCCGGTTCTTATTTTATGGCAAATGGTTTTGGTCAGGGTTATTTTGGTATTCAGAGCAGAGCTAATGATAGATGGATATTATTCTCGGTTTGGGACCCATCTACCGGAATAACAGAAGCAACATCAAAAGGCGAAGGCGTTACCGTACAGAGATTTGGTGGCGAAGGTACTGGAGGTCAAAGCTACATTGTGTACAACTGGAAAGCTGGTGTAACCTACAAGTTTTTAACGCAGGCAAAACCCGATGGTGCGGGCAATACGCTTTACTCAGCTTGGTTTTTCGAGCCCGAAGCAAATGTTTGGCGTTTTATGTGTACCTGGAAAAGACCATTAACAAACACTTATTTAACAGGTTTACATTCTTTCCTCGAAAACTTTTACGATTACAACGGATACATGGGTAGAAAAATGCTCACCAATAATCAATGGATTTGTACCAGTGATGGCGTTTGGATTGAACTTAAAGCTGCCCGTTTAACCGGAGATGCCACAGTTACGAATAAACAAAGAATGGATTATGCGGGCGGCCTTGATAATGGTTCGTTTTACTTAAAAAACGGCGGTTTCTTTGACCAATACATTTCCGTTAACCAAGCATTTACCAGAACAACAACTGGTGTTAAACCAGAAATTAATTTTAATAACCTTCCTAAAAAATAATATCAATATGAAAAAGATTGTATTAAGCCTTTTAACGGGCATCGCTTTGCTAACTGCATCATGCGATAAGGCAGAAAGTATTTTATTTGAAGATAAATCTACAGCGATAAAAGCTGATAAAACTACATGGACTGCTACAGCAGATAGCGAAACACCTGATGGTGCCGAAAATACCGGAAAAGCATCAGCTGTACTTGATAATAACATTGCAACCTATTGGCATACAGATTATACTGTTACTAATCCCGATTATCCGCATTGGGTGCTAATAGATATGAAAAAAGAAAGTAAATTAGTTGCTGTAGTAGTAACCAACAGACAAGCAGCAACGCCAAACAGATCGGGAATGAAAAAATTTAATTTAGAAGGCAGTACCAACGGAACTACGTTTACCAGTCTTGGTACATTCAATTTTGCAATCACTAACGATCCGCAAACTTTCCCGGTTTCTTCGGCTAATGCTTACCGATATATTAAATTAACCGCTACTGAAAGTCAGACAGGAACAACTAAACATACTTTTTTAGCTGAAATCGATGTATTTACAGTAAAATAATAATCACCTATAAAAATAATAGAATAATGGAACGTAGAGCGTTTATTAAAAACAGTACAATTACTGCAGCAGGAATTACAATTTTACCTGGCGGAACACTTTTTGCAAAATCTGATAGTGCTAAAGTTAGACTTGGTTACATTGGAGTAGGCGCAAGAGGAATGAGTCATATTTCTGAAGGTACTTTAAGAGATGATGTGGAAATTGTAGCCATTTGCGATACACAGGAAAGTTCGCTTAAAATTTGCCGTGCTTTTATTGCTAAAAAGGGTAGACCAGCAGCAACAGAATATACAGGCGGTGTTGATGCCTACAAGAAACTTTTAGAAAGAAAGGACATTGATGCGGTAATTATTGCAACACCTTGGCAATTTCATAGAGACCAAGCGGTTGATGCAATGAAAGCTGGCAAATATGTAGGTTGCGAGGTTATTGCAGGCTTAACTGTTCAAGATCATTGGGATATTGTAAATACGTCTGAAAAAACCGGAATGCCTTACATGACATTGGAAAATGTTTGCTATCGCAGAGATGTAATGGCGGCTTTAAACATGGTTAGACAAGGCGTTTTCGGTGAATTGGTTCATTTAGAAGGTGGTTATCAGCATAATTTAAGAAATGTACTTTTTAATGATGGAAAATCATACTACGGAAATGGTGTTGAATATGGTCCGAAAGCTTTGAGCGAAGCACAATGGAGAACTCAATTTAATATTGATCAGGATGGTGATTTATACCCAACTCATGGTGTTGGTCCAATTATGCAGTATGCAGATATTAACCGTGGTAACCGTTTCACTAACCTGGTTTCATTTAGTTCAAAAGCGAGAGGTTTGGCAGCTTATGTAGAAGATATGTCGCCTGGTCATCCAAATGCAAAAATAAATTATAAGAATGGTGATGTTACCACAACGCTATTAAATTGCGCAAATGGCGAAACCGTTTTATTGAGTCATGATACACATTTACCTCGCCCATATTCTATCGGATTCAGGGTGCAGGGTACCGATGGAATTTGGATGGATGTTAATAAATCTATCTACATTGAAAAAAATTCTAAAGGGAATGACAGATGGGAGCCAGTTAAAGAATGGTTCGAAAAGTATGATCATCCACTTTGGAAAAAATACGAAAAGGAAGCCGTTGGTGCAGGTCATGGTGGTATGGATTGGTTTGTGTTTAATGGCTTTATCCAGGCTGTAAAACAGAAAAAACAAACCCCGATTGATGTTTATGATTCAGTTACCATGAGTGTAATTGTTCCGCTTTCCACCAAATCTTTAAAAGAAGGAAATATGCCTCAAAAGTTTCCTGATTTTACAAAAGGTAAATGGAAAGAAAGAAAAAACACATTCGCCTTAGACGATAGTGGCTTTTAGTAAAAAAGTTGTGTAATCAGTTTTAGCATTTTATTTTCGTTATGGGCTTGAAACTTTCAGTTCATAACGAAAAGGCTAAACTCATAACCACCAGATTAAATTAACGAATAGAATTTAGCAAATCATATGATTGAAGAAGTATTGGAAAGGTTTGGATTGGATAAAACCAAAGCCAGTTATAAACCTTTCGGGAGCGGATTGATTAATAATACATGGAAAATTTCATCTCCTGAAGGAGATTATATTCTTCAAAAGATAAATACCCATGTGTTTTCTACACCAAAAGATATATCAGATAATATTCTGATGATTAAGCAATACCTGGATAGGGTAGCTCCAAAGTATTTTTTTGTCGGTCCTGTTCAAGCTAAAAATGGCGATTCGGTTTTAGAGTTTGATGGACAAGCGTACAGACTTTTTCCTTATGTAGCCAATTCTATTACTATTGATGAGGTAGAACATGCCGAACAGGCTTATCATGCTGCAAAGCAGTTTGGTAAGTTTACCCGTATGCTTGAAGCTTTTAATCCTGGAAAACTAAAAATTTCTATTCAGGATTTTCACAACTTACCCTTCAGGGTAACACAATATCAACATGCTTTATCCATAGCAAGCAAACAAAGATTGAACGCTGCCGAATGGGCAATAAAGGAAATAGACAGACATTTCGATATTGTAAAAACCTTTAATCAGGTTACTGAAAACAAAGAGTTAACGGTGAGGGTAATCCACCACGATACAAAAATTAGCAACGTACTTTTAAATAAAGATAACGGAAGCGGCATTTGTGTTATAGATTTAGATACGGTTATGCCGGGGTTTTTCATCAGTGATGTGGGCGATATGATGCGGACTTACCTTTCGCTATCTAATGAGGAAGAAACAGATTTCGATAACATACAAATCAGACCAGAAATGTTTGCCGCTATTTATAAAGGTTACATGGAAGAAATGGATAAAATCTTAAATGCATCAGAAAAGCAGCTTTTTATTTACAGCGGTAAGTTTATGATTTTTATGCAGGCCATACGTTTCTTAACCGATTTTTTGTCTGGCGATGTTTACTATAAAATCACGAGTACGAGGCATAACTTAAACCGAGCAGAAAATCAAATCTTTTTACTAAATAAGTACGTAGAAAGCGAACCTGTTTTTAATGATATTATTGCAAACAGGATTAAAGATTTAGAATTAATATCAAAATAGTTACCTAAGAATACATACCCAAAGTTAATAGTTAAAGAGCCACGGAAACGTGGCTTTTGTTGTTTTAAGTAATAATTACCATTGAATTTTACAGGATTTACTCTTAAATGGAATAAATTATGTTGTGCACTAATAAATAATGTATTTATATTTGATAAGCGTTTAATTGACGGTTATACTGTTTATTAAAGGTTCAACCTAAAAACCAAATATAAATATGAACAGACTTTACCTCGCTTGCATTCTATTGCTTGCAGTTTTTACTGTACAGGCACAAACCCGAAAACTCAGCGGAACAGTTTTTGAATCGGGTACTACAACTACAATTCCCGGCGCAAATATTTCTGTAGCTGGTACAGCTGCAAAAGCAATTAGTGATGTTAATGGTAAATTTACAATCGATATTGCTACTGATAAGGCCTATACTTTAGTAATTAGATATGTAGGTTATACAGATCAGTCTATTGTTATTCAACCTACCGATCAAAGCATCAAAGTCAACATGACTTCGCAGGCTAATGATTTAGACGAAGTTGTTGTGGTTGGTTTCGGAACCATTAAACGAAGAGATTTAACCGGAGCTGTTGCATCTGTAAAAGCAGCTGATATTGTTAAAGCGCCTACACACAATGCTATCGAAGCGATACAAGGTAGAGCTGCGGGTGTTGATATTACACGTAGCAGTGGTAGCGCAGGTGCAGGTGTAAACATTCAGATAAGAGGTACACGTTCAATTTCTAATAATCCATCACCTTTATATGTTATAGATGGAGTTCAGAACGGTGGAAGTATAAATAACATCAACCCGAACGATATTGAAACCATTGATGTATTGCAGGATGCTTCTTCAACGGCAATCTACGGTTCGCAAGGTGCAAACGGTGTTGTAATCATCACTACAAAAAAGGGAACATCAGGAAAACCGAGAATTTCTTACAATGGCTATTATGGTATTAATGGCGAAACTGCATTTCCAACACCACGCCAAGGTGAAGATTATTTAACGCTTAGAAGAGAATCTTTTAGAAATGATGCGGGTGTAATCACTCAAACCGATGCGCAAATATTTAATGGTGCGGGCGAATTAGCCGCAATTCAGGCAGGGGCATTTGTGAATTGGATGGATTTAGCTATCCAAAACGGTAGACAACAAAGCCATACGGTTTCGATAAGAGGTGGTTCTGAAGCAACAAAAGCATTATTCTCTTTGGGTTATTTTAACGAAGAAGGTGCGCTTAGAAATAACGATTATAACCGCTATAATTTTAGGTATAACATAGAACACAAAGTGAATAACTGGTTTAAAGCCGGTATTACTGGTCAGTTAGCTTACAGTAAAACCAATGCCCGCCGAGACCCATTATCTGCGGCGCTAACAGCTTTACCATTTGGTACACCTTACAACGCAGATGGAAGTATCAACATATTTCCTATGGGTGGTTTTGCAACAGGCAATACAGCTTTAAGTCCGCTTACTGACGAAAGAGCAGGTGCGGCGATTGATGAAAATTTAGGAACTGAAGTAAATGCAACCGGTTTTGCAGAACTAACACCTATAAAAGGACTTACCTACAGAATGAATTTCGGTACGGTGCTAAGCAACAGTAGAAGAGGCATTTTTAACGATCAGTTTTCGAATGCTCAAAATACAGTAAGGTATGCATCCGCTTCGCTTACAAATAATAATGGCAGATATTACAATTGGGATAATGTTATCACTTATAATAAAGCCATCAATAAACACAACTTTACTGTAACTGCATTATCAAGTTATATCCATAGCGATGCTGACGTAAATTCTGCAACAGGGATTAGACAAGTATTACCTTCTCAGGGTTTCAACAATCTTTTCGGTACTGAAGCATCAAGTCGTGTAACCACTTCTGGCTTTACTAGATTCGATTTGTTAGCTTTCGCAGGGCGATTAAATTACAGTTACGATGGTAAATACCTGTTTCAGGCAACTCAGCGTTGGGATGGTGCTTCGGTTCTTGCTCCTGGCAGAAAATGGGATGATTTCGCATCAGCTTCTGTGGGTTGGGTAATCAGCAGCGAGGCTTTTATGAAAAACCTGAAGCAGATTAGCAATTTAAAATTAAGAGCAAGTTATGGATCAGCGGGTAACTCAGGTAGTGTTTCTCCTTACGGCTCTCAAAGTTTAATTACCACTGTGCCTATGGGTTTTGGTGAGGTACCTGTTCCGGCATTTGGTTTTAGTGGTTCGGTAGCTAACCCCGATTTAGGTTGGGAACGTTCGGCAACGTTGAATACAGGTCTAGATATCGGCTTGTTTAACAACAGAATTTCCGGCTCACTTGAATTGTATCGTACTAAAACAACCGATATTATCTTAAGCAGAGGGCTTCCATTAACCAGCGGACAAAGTACAATTACACAAAATATTGGTGCAACACTTAACAGCGGTATTAATGCAAGTTTAACTACGGTTAATTTCCAGACTAAAGATTTTACCTGGAGTACAACAGCAACATTTTCTCGTAACAAGGAAAGAATTACAGATTTAATTGATGGAAGAAACATTGTAGCTTCGAACAATCCCGAAGAAAACTCTCTTTTTATTGGCTCGCAGGTAAAGGTATTTTACACTTACAAAAAGCTTGGAATTTGGCAATTAGATGAAAATCCAGGTGCATTGAGTTTAGCAGGGCAAGCTTTTAGGTTTGGCGATATTAAATTGCAAGATGTAAATGGCGATGGCATCATCGACCCTGCTAATGATAGACAAATTATTGGTGGTATTCAGCCAAAATGGTTTGGTGGTTTGCAAAATAATTTCAGATACAAAAACCTTGATTTAAGCATTTTCTTAATTGCAAGATACGGACAAACCGTTAAAGCAGAATTCGTTGGAAGATACAATCCGGGTGGTGTTGCTAACGGACCAGATAATTTTGATTACTGGACCATTAATAATCCTTCTAACGATTTTCCTCGTCCTCGCCAAGGTAACGGATTATCGAGTATCTATCCAAATCAGTACCAATCCTTATTATACATAGATGGTTCGTTTTTCAAAATTAAAAACATCCAGTTAGGTTATACATTGCCAAAGAGCATTACCGATAAATTAAAAATAGGTTCGTTAAGGGCTTATGCAACGGGGTCTAACATATTCACTTATTCAAAAAATAAATTATTGAGAGATTACGATCCAGAGCGTGGCGGTGCTGAATCATCACCATTGAGCCGCCAGTTTGTATTTGGTTTCAATTTAGATTTATAACATTTAAGAAATTATCATGAAAAGGAATATATTTTTGTTCGCAGCGCTTTTATCAGCTTCTTTAGTTTCTTGCGAAAAACGTTTAGATGAAGTTAACCCGGGGGGCGCAACTGCTGATGCAACCTGGACAACGCCACAAGGATTTGTTACGGCGGTTAATGGTGCGTACCAAGAACAACGTGCCTGGTATGGCAAAGAAGATGGTTTATTGGTTTCAGAAAGTGGAACTGATTTATGGTTTAATGCTAATAAAGCCAACTATGCAAATCAGCTTACTCGATACGAAGGTTTATCAGGCGCAACGCCAAGTTCTTCGTTAGCTGTTTTCAGGTTATTTTACAGAGCTGTTAATCTTTGTAATGCAGGGATAAACCGCATAGAAAATGCGGGCTTTACTGATGCCGCAGAAAAGAACCGAAGTTTGGGAGAATTAAGGTTTCTTCGTGGGTTTTATTACTGGCATATTGTAGAGCAATGGGGTGGTATTAATTTACGCACCCAAGAAACTACAACGGTAGAACTAACTGCTCAGCGTAGTCCTGTAAGTGCTTTTTACGATTTAATAATCAGCGATTTAAAATTTGCTGCAGATAACTTACCTGTTTCTTCTTTCTGGGGAGCAGAATACAGTCGTGCATCGAAAAAGGCTGCCCTTGGCTTTTTAGCAAGAGCCTATTTATCCAGAGCATATTATGCAACCGGAGCGGAGCGCACAGAATATTTTACACTTGCACGAAACACAGCAAACGAGGTAATTACACGCAAGGCTGAAATCGGAACAGATTTATGGGCAAGTCCTGCCGAGCTTTGGAACCCGGCAAATAATAAAAATAACAAAGAAGGATTATACATTATCAGTAATTCTACAAATACGGCGATTGATTATGATGGTAACGCAAATAGGTTACATGCATGGTATTTAACACAGTACAGCAATAAACCGGGTTTGGTTCAAAGTATCCCATACGGATTTGACGGTCAACGCCGTTTGCAGCCAACACGGTTTCTTTTAGATCTTTTTAACGAACAAATAGATGGCCGTTACGCTGCAAGTTTTCAAGAAAACTGGTTGGCAAATTCTACAACAAATGGTTCAACAGCATTTACTTGGACGGCTGCGCAAGCCGCTACTTACAGCAAGGCAGCAAGTGTTGTTGGTGCAACAGTTGTAAGTGGAACCGGACTTTCTTTACAGATTACTAAAAATGTTGTGGCTGATAAAGCCACTAAACCTTATGTGGTTGTAGATAGAGATGATTTATACAACGCAAATGGTACTATAAAATCGCTAACAGATTTTGTTGCATTAAAGAAGTTTTTAGATAATAACCGCACAGTTCCTAACTCTCAACCTGGCTTTAATGATGTAATTGTTATGCGTTTGGCAGAAATGTATTTAATCTCTGCTGAAGCAGAATTTCAACTTGGAAATTATGGTGCAGCAGCTACACAACTTAATGTGCTGCGTACACGAGCAGCAATTAAAACTCCAGTTAACCAAACTGCGGCAATGCAAACAACAGCTGCTGCGGTTCAAAGCGGAGGTATAGATTTTATTTTAGATGAGCGTGCCAGAGAACTTTGCGGAGAGCAAATCAGATGGTTTGATTTAAAACGTACTTTAACCGGCGACCAGTTTGTGGCTCGTATAAAATCTGCAAATCCGGATATTACCGCAGTGCAGGCATTCCACCGATTAAGACCAGTACCGCTAACCGAACTTAACGCTTTGCTAAATGCAGCAGAATTTGGTCAGAACCCAGGTTATCAATAAGATTTAAGTTAAAACAAAGAAAGCAGGCATTTTGCCTGCTTTTTTTTATAGATGTTGAGCTTCAAAACGTAATAGATCAAAGCAATAAAATTGAAAGATTACTATTTTGAATTTGTGTTTTTATTTTCATTATATTTTTGAAAAATCATAGCTAAATCGTCAAAACCCAGATATTTCGATTGAAATTGTTTAGTCAAAACCTGATTGTCGGAAAAAGCTTTAGATAAAATGTCTATATAATTCTTTTTAGTTAGTTCGTACGTTGTATTGCCTTCTTCGTACATAAAAGTTTCATCTATTGATGTCTTTCCTCCGCTGTTTGAAAATGAATTTGTGTTAGAGAAAATTGGCCTTCCTCCAGAAGCATGCATGGTTGGTGCGGCACTCATACTTACACTTCCTGAACCAGCAGTTGTTGAAATGTTAAATTTTCTGAAAAATTTTGTTGCTGGTGTTAGCGCAGCCAGGCTGCCTAAATAAAGTTTATTAGGTTTATTATTTTCGGTTTTAACTACCAAACTATCTCTTCCACCAGATAATACAACAGATTGTATCTTGTCTAAAGCAATTATTTGCTTCTCGGTTTCATTGTCTCTCCTGTAAACTATTGAATTTAAAGAAGATGGGACATATAGAAAGCCATCCAATTTTTGTCCGTTGGTTGTGTAGTAGTGTCCGTATTTGAAATCACGGGCTTCTTGTGCCTGTACGGTTATAGATAAGATAACCAATACGATGAGTAGATTTAATTTTAACATGTTTAGATGATTAGATTGTTAAAAATACTAATGTCTGAAGACAAATCAAATGCATTTTAGATTCAGTATTGTAAAATATTAGTTGTTACCGTTTACAGCTAATGCTATTTAAAATTAATAATGGAAAATGATGACAGATTTTTCGGTTTACGTTCCTGGTAACATGTTTGATGCTTGTTCGGTCTTTCTGCGAGAAAAAGCACTATTTTTCGAACAAGGTATGAAGGAGGGTGCGGGAAGGTTCGATGCAGTCAGCTAGTTGAGGTAGATAAAGAGTAGACTTGAGGTGGACTTGATGCGGACTTAAGGTAGACTTGTAGTAATTTGATTTGAAAAATATGAGAATTTGAGATTTATAATCTCTGTTTATTTCTTAAGTAAAGATACGAATTATGGAAAACAGAAGGTGTAAATTTTAATAAAGAAATAGTTGACCTTGTTAATTATATGCATGCAACCTTTCATTTGTAATTTTCGTCTGCCTATAAAACCTTTTTCTATGAAAAAATACCTTCTGTTTTTATGCTGCTCATTTGCACTTAATATTTGTTTTGCCCAAAAGAAATCTTTCCCTACAAGCCCGTTGGATGCCAGTTTTGTAACAACGGATATTAATAACTTTTGGCTAGCATTCGATAGTTTGGGTAAGGGCAGTCAGAATCCATTTGAAGAATATATCAATAAAGGCTCAATCGGTTTGAAGGGTTTTATTCCAAATCGTATAATCAGTGCCGATGAATTGCTTAAGATGGTTACAAAGCGAAAGGCCGAGTATGAAAAAACCAGAAAGGTAGATAGCTTAATAAAAGCAAAGGAAAAGTTAATCAAGCCTTATTTTTATGCATTGGAGTACTGGTATCCTGATGCCGTATATCCGCCAGTTTATTTTATCATGGGTAGATTTAACAGTGGTGGAACTGCTTCTCCGGATGGTTTATTGATTGGAGCTGAAATGCTGACCAGTTTAGATCATCTACCCGAACTCGTTATTCACGAATCCGTACATTTTCAGCAAAAGTTTCCGAATGGAGGCGAAACTAATTTGCTGCAGCAATCCATTATAGAAGGTTCTGCTGATTTTATCGCAGAACTGGTTACCGGACTTAAAGGAAATAAGAAAGCCAACACTTATGGAAATGCGCATAAAGATGAGTTGTGTGCCGAATTTGTTAAGCTAATGGATAAACAAAACTTCGAAGACTGGCTTTACGGTACAAGCGGAAAGGATAAAAGACCTAACGACCTCGGGTACTGGATTGGTTATGAAATCACAAAAGCGTATTACGAACAACAACCCGATAAAAAACAAGCCGTAAAGGAAATTCTGAATATTAAAGATTTTCAGGTTTTTTTAAAGAAAAGCGGGTATTTGAATGCTTACTTAAAGGTTAATTAAAGGCAATATTGTTTCAGAAAAAAATTGTTTAATAACGATTTCCAGCTATTTCTTATTAAATATATCAGTCATATTAACTGAAATTGCAACACCAGTAGAAGATAGCTTAGAATTGCCGTATCCAATATTTGTTAACGGGATTTTCATAAACGGACTTATACCTACAGCAAATTTGTTATTGATTTTATGCTGAAAAGTTACGCCAACGTTAGCAATACCCAGTAGGTGTTGGTTTTGATTACGAATTTGGTATGAGCTAGGTCCACTTGCATAACTATTTTGATATGTGTAATCGTATCTTTCCTTAAGCATCAGGTAGCTTGATAATCCTGATGTTACAACAAGGCTGTTTCTATTATTGCTAAACAGCTTATAATTTACGTTGATAGGGATATCCAATACATCGCAGTTAGCATGAATATTAGATGGCTGATTTTTAAATATGTAATTCGTTATTGGATTGTATAGGCTGAAATCTGAATCGTAAAGTTTTTTTGCATAAGACACGCCGCTGGTAATGCTTAATCGTTTGGATATCGATACCGTAGCTTCTAATCCTAAACTGCCACTTAGATTACCCTGACCAGATCCCCGTACGCTGGTAATATCCGGTGCTGCTACAAAACTTAAAGAAACTGATGGCTTACGCTGAGTACTTTCAAGTTTTGCCAATACGGTTGGCTTAGTAATTATTTTGGTGTTTAATCGTGTACTAGCTAAATCAGTTTTCAACTGATAAGGTTTAACAAGTTGTATTTGGGCAACTGTATTATTCAGCAGCATTTGTGTGTTGGTACTTAATGATGAATCTTGAAACTCTGTAGCAGCAGTACTAGGTTCGTTTCGTTTGTTTGTTTTTTTTGTAAGAAATCCATCAGCTTCAATAAATTTTAAATTATTTTTTTCTGGTGATTTATCAGCTAATGTTTCATTTATTTTTTCACGAGATTTTTCTGCCTCAATTATTTCAGTATTTTTTTTCAGATTGATTTTGTTTTTATTGGTAAATTGAGAAACAGGTTTTTGGCTAGAGTTAAATACTAAAAATGCTATTAACAACATCGCAGCAACTCCAGCTGCAGCACTTATCCAGAAAAAAGGAATAACACGACGCTTATCTGCCTTATCGAGTTTTTTATCCATCGCCACCCAATCCATTTCATTAAATGGTAAATCAGGATTTTCAAGCCCCTCTTTAAATAACTTATCTATATCTTTTTCCACTTTCATTAAATATTCGTATTTAACTTTATCTGCATTACTTCATGCTTATCTGTAAGCTTACGCTTTAGGTCTATTTCTTCATTCTCTTTCAGTAATTCTTGTAACTTTTGCCTGGCCTTAAATAAATTAGATTTAGAGGTGCCTACAGAAATACTAAGCATCTGAGCTATTTCCTCGTGTGAGTAACCATCAATGGCAAATAAGTTGAATACTGTGCGATAGGCTGGACTGAGCATTTGAATCATTTTCAAAAGATCCTCGTAGGCGAGTTTATCATTAACCTGGCTCAAAGGCTCTGCAGCATCTAAAGCATCGAGGCCAACATGTGCTGAAAATTTTAAGTTAACACGATAAAAATCGATAGATGTATTGGTTATGATTCTGCCAAGCCAAGGTAGAAAAGCCTTATTTGTATCGTAATTGGATATGTTTTTAAAAACTTTGAAAAAAGCTTCATTTAATATTCCTGAAGCATCCAGCTTATCATTCGCATAACGTAAGCAAATGCCCATAGCAAAGCTGTAAAAATGCTGGTATAGTGCTTTTTGACTATTCCTTTCATTTTTAATGCAGCCCTCTATATACGTTTTAACTAAATGTTCGCTATCAAGCTTTATGCTCACTGATTCTCCTTTCAATTTACATTACGAAAGGCTTTGCACAAAGGTTGCCTGCAGAATCATTTTTTTTAAAAATCTTTTCAAAAAAAAACTTTAATGGTTTAGGCAACCATAGTTATTTGGTTTGCGTAATCACTTCAAATATAATTACTAATCCTTTAACTAAAACCTTATGATAAACGTATTTAACAAAAAATTAATCGGTATAGGCTGCATAATTATTCTTTTTATTTCAGCTTGTAAGAAATCTGGAAACGAAGAGCCGGTTGCAGAAAAAAAAGGTATTCAATTAAAAACTGATGCTAAGTTTGGATCAGTCCTGACTGACCAAGATGGAAAGAATCTTTACTTTTTCGCATCGGATGTTGCCGGAACAGCCAACTGTACTGGCGGTTGCGAAGCTGTTTGGCCACTTTATTATTCGGCTGATGCAAGTACAGATATGAATCTCGACAAAACACAGGTAGGTACAATAACCAGAGCAGATGGTAGAAAACAAAGTACTTACAAAGGCTATCCGCTGTATTATTATGCAAACGACCTAACTGTAGGTGAAGTTAAAGGCGATGGTGTTGGAGGGATTTGGTTTGTAGCCAAGCCAGATTATTCCTTAATGCTTGCCAATGCACAGCTCACCGGCCTAAACGGAAAATTATATACATCAGCTTACATAGAAGGGACAGGTAATACCAGGTATTTTACAGATGGGGCAGGAAGAACATTGTACGCGTTTTCGCCAGATAAAAATAATAAAAACACGTTTACCAGAGCTGATTTAAGTAATAATACCATTTGGCCAGTATATGAAGCAGAGCTAAAAAGTTTGCCTTCAATTATTACAAAAGATTTAATTGGGTTAACAGATGTGTTTGGGAAAAAGCAAATGACCTATAAAGGCTGGCCATTGTATTATTTCAATCAGGATTTAAACAGAGGCGAAAATAAAGGCGTTAGTGTTGGCGCTGCTCCAGGATTTTGGCCAGTGCTCACGCTGAACACAACTGTAGCACCGGCACCTTAAAAAGGGTATAAAATTAGGGAAGTTGTTAATTCAGGTTACAACTTCCCAAAATGCATTCCTTCATTTCAAAATAAACCAACAAAACAAAAATGAAACCCAACAAAATTGTAATCGCATTACTTATGCTCGCTTTTATATTATTGCGATGCTTGACAATAAGTGCACAAAGCTATACTTCATCAAACATTACTTCATCTTTTTACTCAAAAACTCCTATCGAAGATATTAAGGCTTCGAGCAGTAAAACCACAGCCGTAATTATATCAAATAGTGGCGAATTTGCTTTTCAGGTTTCAATAAAAAGTTTTGAGTTTGAAAAGAAACTGATGCAGGAGCATTTTAATGAAAATTATCTGGAAAGTGATAAATATCCTACGGCTTCATTCAAAGGTAAAATCGAGCCTAATATAAGTTGGACAACTGATGGCGTATATACCACAACCGCAAAAGGTATACTAATGGTTCATGGACAAGGCAGAGCCCGAAATATTCCAGTTAAAATTACACTTAAAGATAAGCAGGCAACTATTGAAGCCAATTTTGATGTGGCTTGCGTTGATCATAATATCAAAATTCCAACGTTGGTTTTTACGAAAATCGCAAAAATTATCAATGTTAAAGTTAACGGAACCCTTAACCAAAAACCATAAAAAATGATTAGAAAATATACTTTAACTGCATTTCTTATAATGTTGTGCAATGTGCTTTTTGCCCAATCGGTCGATTCGTTACTCAATACTATGGTTGATAGTAGCGCATTAAAAACCCATAACCCAACTTTTAAATCAACCCGAATTGTACTTTCTCATTCAACGGAAACGCAAAAGGCACACGATTTAGATATGCGCATCCGTCACCATTTTGGAGATATTGGTGGGGAATTTGGAAGTGGACATACGCTGTACGGTTTAGATGTTGCATCTGATTTGTTTATCGGTTTCGATTACGGTATTACTGATAAACTTACAGTTAGTATAGGAAGAAGTAAGCATGACGAACTTTACAATGGATTTATTAAGTATAAAATTTTTGAACAAAATGGAGGACAAAGCCACAATTTTCCGGTTAACGTTACTTTTTTGGCGCAGATGGCTTGGATAACCAGAAAGCCATTTGCTACTAACGAATTTCCATCTTACGCAAATCGCTTTACTTATTTTTTGCAGCCTTTAATTTCCAGAAGAATAACCGAAAGAATTTCACTGCAGTTAGCACCAGCTCTTTTATTGCGTAAAAACACAACAGAAATAAACGACCCGGATAACCTGTTTAGTTTAGGCTTTGCCGGGCGGATGAAACTAACCAAGCGCTTGTCTTTTGTTGCAGATTATACATTTGTAAATGGCTTAAATCGCCCTAAAACATTGGTTCAGCAGTTTTATAACCCATTAGGTGTAGGCTTAGAAATTGAGACTGGAGGGCATGTGTTTTCCCTCAATTTTATGAATTCCGAATACATTTCAGAAAACAGTTTTATTCCTGATACCAAAAAATCGTGGAAACATGGAGGCGTACGCTTCGGGTTTACCATATCCAGGAATTTCACACTCTACAAATCAAAAGATAAAAATATCCAATCTAAAATATACTAAAAATAAAAAAATGGAACGTAACGAATTTATTAAATCGCTTGGTTTAGGGGTTGCTTTGGTTTGTACTGGTAGCTGTTTTGCTGGCTGCGGCAGTAAAGGTGATGACCCTCAACCAGGTAATCCAGGCGGCGGAAACCCTCCGGCTGGTGGTGTAAGTGTCAATTTATCTACACAATTGTTAACCGTTGGTGCCTCACTTGTTGTAAGTGGTATTTTGTTTATCCGTACAGCAGCAGGAAATGCAACAACTTCTTTTGCTGCTACGCAAGCCGTTTGTCCGCATCAAGGTGGTTCTCTTGGTTTTATACAAGCAAGTAACTATATACAATGTAGTTTGCATAGTGCAAGATACAGCACTGGTGGAACCATTCTTGCCCAGCCTAATGATGGTGGAACTACCACTGCATTAAAGGTTTATACTTTGACTATGAATGGCGATACGCTTACTGCAAACGGATAGTTTGTGTTTAGATTTGCGGTGAATCGGATATCAATTAACATAACCCATGTGATAAAAACCCAGTTTGGTTGTACTTTTTATTACATGGGTTGTTGACTTTTTACGAATATTTTCTTCTTTCCTTCAGGAGCAAACTAATTTACATTCTGTTCTCTTTCACTAAGTTTTGATTAACTATTTTGCAAATTGATTTGATGGTTCCGAAAAGGATATCCAAATTCGTTGTTACATATCAAATTTAGAACCATAGTGAACATTAATAAAATTGTCCCTGTCAGAATTGCTTTTTTATCTTTTTTGTTGGTATGCTTAGGCTATTGTGCATCTGCACAGATTACAGGAGCTAAGATTGTTCCCGCAGCGCTTAGCGAGATATCTGGCTTATTTATCTCCAATAATAATCTTTTATTTGTTCATAACGATAGTGGGGATACCTCACGATTTTTTGCCATAGATGCTAAAGGCAATCTTTTGTCTACATTATTTTTTAAGGGAGATCCTTCAAAAAAGAATTTTGGAGTAACTGACTGCGAAGATATGGCCGGTGGTCCAGGGCCTGTAAAAGATAAAAGTTACATCTACCTTGGCGATATCGGAGACAATGGTAATAACCGACCTTACGTTACGGTGTATCGTTTCGCAGAACCGAGCAAATTATCAAGTAAGATGCAGGTTGAAAGTGAGGCCGTTTATCTTAAATATCCAAATGGCCCGCAAGATGCCGAAACTTTAATGATTGACCCAATTTCGAAAGAATTGATTATAATCTCCAAACGACAAGATACGGTTGGAGTATATTCCGCTTCACTCAATTTCAAAAACAAAGATACCGTTACCATGAAAAAACAGGGAAGCCTTTTCTTACCCGGCAAAGGTTTGTTTAAATATGTGGTTTCTGGAGACATATCTCGTGATGGGCGACAGATTATATTAAAAACCTATACTAATGTTTATTATTGGCTGCGGAATGGTAAGGAATCAATTTCACAAACCTTAAAACGAACGCCAACAAAACTTCCCTACATCATGGAGCCGCAAGGCGAAGCTGTTGGTTTCACTCCAGATGGAAAGGCTTACTACAGCATCAGCGAAGGAAAAAATGCAGTGATTTATCGGTATGATGTTTCTAAAATGCCAAGTGGTGCTGTAAAGTAGGTTAAAAAAATCACTCAATTTTTATTTGTAGGTTTTACACGCATGCTTCAGGAATGAGATTTTATTTAACTGGATTGCAAATCCACTTTTATCTTAAGTTCAAGATGCGTTAATACTAACGTCCTGAACAGCTGGGAGAAAGGAAATATTGTAAAATCTTTTCCAGAATTGAGTTATTGTCAAACTTTAATAGGAAACACCATTAACATGATTATTTCAAAATATTATATATTAGTGTATGGTTGATTTATCCTTCGATGAAAAGAAAATAGTTAAACATAATCTTATACAACAGGGTTATGTTTTGGGTTTCTCCAATAATACTCTTAATGACTTTGTGTATGATGTAACAAAGAAAAATATAGATGACCCAAAGTATTCAGAGAATAATTCAGGTTCGAAGGGACAGCGTTTATTAAAGTTTATGGAATTGGAGTCCGACTACACTGTTGGAATATTGTTGAAGGCACTTTATGGAGAGTTGGTGCAGTTCCATTATAATAACGGTAAGTCTAGAGATGTGTCTTATTATGGGATTTATTCAAAAATTTTTGAACGTCTAATTAGTGGAGGAAATGTAGTTGAGCACATTGATGCTATACAAGCAAATAACGAAGATAAAGACTTTAATACTTTGGCGAAATTGATAAGGGAAAGTATTGAAAAGAATGAACCAGAGGCTGCATTGGATAGATTACATACATTCTTAATAAAGTTTTTGAAAGAACTCTGTGATAGTCATGGCGTTATTTATACAAAAGATGAAACGGTTAACGCTCTCTACGGCAAGTATATTAAAATTATTCGTGAGAAAAATTTTATTGAATCTGAAATGGTTGACAAAATTATAAAGTTTTCATTTCAAATAATGGAAGCTTTCAATGATATACGAAATAACAAAAGCTTTGCTCACGACAACCCAATTTTAAATTATGATGAAAGTGTACTTATTTTCAGTAACGTAACAGCTATGGTTCGATTTATACAAGCAATGGAAGCCAAACATAAAAATACTGCGGTTGCAGAAGCAGAATCTGATTGGGGATCATTCTAGTATGAATTGGTTATAAAAAGTTATCCAATCACTTTAAAATTTTCATGCTTAGCTGAAGAGAAATAAGTTATTAGAACGCTATTAAACATCCTCTTAATCTTTTGCTGTTAAATTCTTCCATAAGTCTTAATTGATGTTCCTTTAAAAATAAAAGTACTTTGATAGCTTTATTGTAGGTAGCAAAGCAGTAATCAGTAGACTCAAATTCATGTTTGTCCAATATAGATATATGTACATTATTTCTGATTTCATTAAGATGCATTAAATCATCACATATTTCTGGGTATTGGTTAGCATACTTCTCATAGTAATACCTTAAAGCATCCTTTACCTTCATATGCCTTGTGGACTTTATGTAATGATCACATTTAGAATTGTACTTACAAACTGTTTTGCCTCCATTTTCTACGCAAAACTTATGATGTTCAGCCATTGAGCATATCAATAATGCTTCAATAATTGAAACTAAGTTGATGATTGCTGCTTTAAAAAAGAAT